>CAVQJR010000001.1:0-239627 GCA_963712895.1 uncultured delta proteobacterium
TGGTCTCGATCATAGAGTATCCTTTGGGCAGGGCATTCGTCGTGAAAAAGTCAGCACATCTTTCCTATCCCTGAAAAAACGAGGTCCTGAAATACGCAAGTTTTGCAAATCATATCTGGATTTGTGGCCTGCCCCATTTTTTTGGACCACTTGGATTGTTAGTGCCATTTGGGTAAATGCTGGTTCATGTTATACCAATTTGCGTTCAAGATTGAACTGGGCTTGGTCCCGTTCGTGCTGAGGTATCGAAGTACGAACGGGTGGACCGTCCACCCTTCGATACCTCAGGGCGAACGATCTTGAACGCAAATTGGTATTACACTTCTGTCGCCCACCCGGAGGATAGGGCTCTGCTGGAGAGCAACCCGAGCACCGAGGTGGGGGTGCGACGGACAATGACAACATTTCCGACGGAACCGCATTTGGGCAACAGCCCGTCCAGCTCGGGAACCAGCAAACCGGCAGGACGCGCCCGGCCGACAGGTCTACAGCAGCCGGAAGGTATCGAGCCACCCGGGCTTTTCGGCGAGGGCCGCTTCAATCGATGCGCGCGAGCCCAGCACTTTTACGATCCCGTTTTCGGCCACCCGTTCGAGGACGTCGGCAAATTCCCTGAAATCGCGCTCCGTGGTGCCCAGGATCTCTTCTCTCATCTTCTGCCGCCCCTGGTCATCGTCTCCGGTAAGACAGCGCAGCATCGACACATAGCCTTTGGTGTCCGGGAGCATGTAGCTGTCCAGCTCTCCGATGGCCCCGATCACGGCCCTGCGGATTTCGTCTTCCCCCAGGCCGGCGGTACGCAGAAATTTTGCGGACCCGTCGAAGTTTTCCACCGTTTTCAAAAGATTGGGATCGCGGTAGGAAACAAAACTCAAGCTGCCCGAAAGGCGGTCGAGCAGGCAGTGGCCGCCGTAAGCCCCGCCCTGCACCCTCACCTTTTCCCACAGCCATGACGTTCGAAGGTAGCCGACAATGACCTTGCTCGATCCCCTGAACCTGTAGCCCTCCCGTAAAAGATTGGCCCCTTTTCCGACGTAGTTCACCAGGGCCGGAATGGTGATGCCCTCGAAGCGCGGGAAAAGTTCGGGCTCCCAGGACCGGCACCGGCCGGCGGTGTCGGGAATGGACGCTATCAGTGAGTGCAGGTGCGGTTCGACCGAACCGCGGTTCTTTCCGTCCACCGTCAGGTTGAAAACCATGGCCGACCGGCGGACAAGAATCCTGCGGACCTCTTCGAGGTCGGCCCGGACCTTCTCCCAGTTTTCCTCGACCCGGCGGGCCAGGCCGACCAGGAAAAGGTAGTAGCTGATTCCGCTGGTAAGCTCCCTTACCCAGTCCGCCTGGTGGTAATGCGCCCGGATTCTCATGTTGACCATCTGGTGGCCCATGGGGACAATCTTGCGTTCGTTTCTGCCCTTTGCTTCGAGCACCATCCGGCGGAAACGGTCCCGGTCGTCCAGGTTGACCGAACCGATCATCTCGGAAAGAATGCCGCAAAGCTCGCCTGTGCGGGCGACCGTGCTCTTGGCCCTCAGGAAGAGCCACGCGGCGGAATCGCTCTTTTCCTTCACCGCCGAGGTGAAAATCTCGGGGCGAATGCCGCCCGTCTTTCGGCTGATGGTCTGCGAAAGCGACACGTAGTCCTGGGACCGGGTACCCATTTCCAGCAGCGAGCGGCCGAAAAGCGGCGCATAGGGCAGCAGTTCGGCGGGCAGGCATCCCAGGTCGAACCCGGCATCCAGGTAGGTGATGCCGCTCGTGAAAATGTCGTGGTAAAACACCCGCGCCCCATCGACCACGCCGGACTCTATCGGGATCTCCCTGTTTTTGCCGTCCAGGTCGGAGACGGCCAGGACGGGTATTTTCGCCAGCGCCTCGGGCGAGTCCGGCTTCGACTGAAGGCGGGCAAGCTCATGGGTGTTTGCGATCACTTCACGAACCTCGGCCGCGGGCATCGCATTTTTCAGCCCGGCAAGCCTTTGGGTTTCCTGCGCCAGTTCCCTTGCGGCAAGTTCCGGGTCGGGGGTCAGCAAAACGACCGAGCGGTGGCGGTTTTCGAGCATGTGGCGGCGGATGAGGCCCTCGAAAAAGCCCCCCGCCTTCGCCATGGCCCTTACCTGCTCCAGGGGGGCCTCGAAGGCGAGCATCGACAGGGGGTCGGCATCATAGAGCCAGGTGGTGAGCGAGTTCAGCATCAGTACCAGCCCCTGCGGATAGCTTCCCGAGTTGTTTTCCCGGAACCGGAACTCGACGGTGTTGAGGCCCGCTTCGACCGTGGCCGGATCGATTCCGCCCTCCGCAAGGCCGGAGAGGGTATCGACAATGAGCCTTTCGACCTTTCCAGCGTCCTCGATGCGGATTCCCTTGAGGCCGGTTGAAAAAAATATCTGCCTCAGATCGTTTTCGAGGCCCGATCCGGCCAGGTCCTCGCCCAGCCCCGATTCGATGAGGGCCTTCTTGAGAGGTGAGCCCGGCATCCCCAGCAGTATATATTCCAGCACCTGGAAGGCCAGGTTCGAGACGGGATCGGTGGTTTCCGGCAAAAGCCAGTTGATCGTCACCATGCCTTTCAAGCCGTGCGCGCCCTCGCCCTCGTCTCCGGCGGCAAACGCACGGACGATCCGGCTGGGCTCGGTCCCGCGCGGCTGGAGCGGGACCTGCGACCCCGGGGCCGCTTTCTCGAAGCCCCTCAGGTATTGCGAAATGATTTCCAGCCTGCGCTGTGGGTCGTCATTTCCGTAAAAGAAAATCCGGGAATTGGAGGGATGGTAGAATTTTTCGTGAAAAGTCTTGAAGGATTCATAGGTCAGGGAGGGGATGGTCTTGGGGTCCCCCCCCGAATCCAGCCCGTAGGTAGTGTCCGGAAAGAGCGACTGCTGCGAAAGCTCGGCAATCAGGCTGTCCGGTGAGGAGTAAACCCCTTTCATTTCATTGTAGACCACTCCCTTGATCGTAAGGGGACCGTCGGGGCTTTCCAGTTCGTAGTGCCAGCCTTCCTGCTGGAGCGTAAACGGGGTTATCCGTGGAAAAAACACGGCGTCCAGGTAAACGTCTATCAGGTTGTAGAAATCCTGTACATTCTGGCTGGCCACGGGATAACAGGTCTTGTCCGGGTAGGTGAACGCATTGAGAAATGTTTTAAGCGAGCCTTTGAGCAGCTCGACGAAAGGCTCTTTTACCGGGTATTTGCGCGAGCCGCACAGGACGGAGTGCTCCATGATGTGGGCAACCCCCGTCGAATCCGGGGGCGGCGTGCGGAAAACAATCCCGAACACCTTGTTGTCGTCGTCATTTATGAGGGACAAAACCTCGGCGCCCGTCTTAAGGTGCCGGTAGAACCGGGCAAGCATGCTCAGCTCCGGGATTTGCCTCTCGAACTCCAGTGAAAATTCTCTATCCTGGGCCATCTATCTCCTCTGCGTCCTCTGCTGTGCGCTCCGTGGTGAGCAATTTTAATTGCGATAATCCGCAGTTTATTGAAGATGCTTATTTACGGACAAGCCCTAAAATAAGCCTTCACGCGTTATCTGTCCAAAACCCGTCCGCTGCATTCACGCCAGGGAAGCGGGAACAGGATTTCTTTCCCTCTTCTTCCTTCTTTTTTATCTTCGCGCTTTCGCGTCTTCGCGTGAAACGTCTTTTGCGGGACGGCCCGGATACTCGTCAGCGAACAATGCCAAGGACACCGGGGATTTCCGCCAGAGTGGTCAGTTCCACGTCCGGTGCTCCCGGCAGGATTTCCGGCCCTTGCCCGTAGCGGTTGCACCAAATGACTTTCATTCCGAAAGCCGAAGCGCCGTGAGCATCCCAGGCATTGGAGGATACGAAACAAATTGCCGGCGCCGCGAGAGACAGGGAATCGACCGCGATCTTGTAGACGGAAGGGTGAGGTTTGTAGACACCCACCTCTTCAACGGAGAGCACCGCATCCAGCAGGTGAGCGATGCCCGTTGCCCTGACGGCCGAGTTAAGCATCTCCGGAGACCCGTTGGAAAGAATGGCCGTTTTCAGTCCGCCTGATTTCAGTTGTTCGAGCATGGTGAGCACGTCGGGAAAAACAGCCAGGGTCCGGTAAAGACCCATGAGTCTGTCTCGAAGGGCCTTATCGCGGATTCCGAGGGATTTCATGGCATAGTCCAGGGCATCCCCGGTCACCTGCCAGAAATCCGCATGCCGTCCCATCAGGGAACGGAGCCACGTGTATTGAAGCTGCTTCTCACGCCATATTTTCGAGAGCGTATCGGCCTGTTCTCCCAAAACATCGCGACAATGCGCCACCGCGGAGTTGAAATCGAACAGGGTCCCATACGCATCGAAAACACAGCCCTTGATTCCATCGAGTCCTCTTTTGGCCATCTGAACCTCCTCAGGATCATGGGAGTGAGAAAAAAAGGACCGTAGCCACCCGCGGGGAGGGGCACGATCCATTTTCTTTAACGGCGGGAGCCCCGGCGAGCCTTCAATGGAAGGGGGCCGATCCGTGCCGCGTCAATCGCAGGCGACGAAAAAATCCCGGGAAATTCCCGCAACCGGGGAAATTTTTCAATCCCAGTTCAGTATCTCTTCGTCGTAGAGGTTTTCGAGTTTGCGTTTGTGTTTGGCTTCCTCATTTGCGAGTATTTCAAAGAGCCTGGCGGCCTTTTCGCTCACACATTTATTCTTCCACCCGGCATAGAACGCGTGGGCTTTTTCTTCCTTCTTCATGGCGATGGTGAGGGCTTCCTGGTAGGTGAGGTCGTCTTTGAAGGGCACATCCACCAGGTAGTCGGATATTTTCAGGTCTTCGGGGCTCTCGATCTTCATGGCCTGAAGGTCCAGGGTGTCCAGGTTCCTGAGCATGTCCCTGTGGCCCTGTTCCTCGACGACCATTTCCTCGAAAAACTGCTTTATACCGGGGTTTTTTGCCCGCTGTGCGCACTGCCGGTAAAAGTCCATCGCCTTTTGTTCCTTTTCGATCGCAAAACCGACAACATCGTTCATCGAAGTGCATGAAAGACCACTCATGGTATCCTCCGTACTGTGGTGTGTCTAATAGTGCCTGATAATGCCTGAGCGCACTGCCCCTGACGGCGCCGGCGCCGGTTTTTTCACTCCCGCATCAGTTCTCGAACAGCGGAACGTGCGAGAAACGGGAAACTTCCACCAGTCCCAGGTCCGTGATCTTTAGTTCGGGGATGACGGGCAGAGCGAGAAAAGAGAGCGCCATGAAGGGATTGGAAAGACCGGACCCCCACGCCCTGGCCTGAGTCTTAAGGCGTGCGAGCTTTTCCGCCACTTCCGGAGCGGTTTTTTCGGACATCAGTCCCGCGACCGGCAGCGGCAGGATTTCCATCTCGCCGCCGGCAATCCCCACGGCCATTCCTCCGCCGGTTTTCCTAAGCTCGCAAACCACTGCGATAATATCGGCATCGCTCACCCCGATTGCAATAACGTTATGCGAA
Source organism: uncultured delta proteobacterium (assembly GCA_963712895.1). Lineage (GTDB taxonomy): Bacteria > Desulfobacterota > Syntrophobacteria > Syntrophobacterales > Syntrophobacteraceae > SbD1. Next base: position 5,442 of record CAVQJR010000001.1, read on the forward strand.
TCATGTGCAACCGAAGTTGCAATGGCGCCTTTTTTAAGGCCGATGCCTCGAACGAACCCCAGGGACGGCGCCCTGCCGGAAACGTAGCGGTTGAAGACCGCCGCTTTGAGGATGTCCCGCTCCGGGTCCGATACGGCATACCCGCCCTCCAGCTTTGGTGAAACCAGGAGCTTGTCGGTAAGAAGGGTCCCCTCGCGCACCCCGATCACCCGCATGTTGCCCCGCTGCGCCGGCACCCGCAGGTCATCGGAGCTTATATCGGAGATATTCATGGGGTTTGCCGGGATTTTCGGCTGCGCCCACCCGGAGGCGTCGGCAAGGAGCTTTCCGTCGCGGGCGATTTCCACTCCCCGCCTGAAAACGCGAACCGGGTTCCAGGGGTTGAGGGTGGGGCTGAGGCTGAAATCGGCGAAGTAGCCGGGGGCGAGAGCGCCGCGCCTTGGCAGCCGGAAGTGGTTGGCCGCGGTCCACGTGGCGAGCGTTATGGCCCTTACCGGGTCGAGCCCCAGTTCCATGGCCCGGTTCACAACCGCGTTCATGTGGCCCCTGCCGATCAGGTCGTCCGGGTGAACGTCGTCCGTAACCAGCATGCAGTGAGGCCAGTTGCGGTCGTCAACCAGGCCGATCAGCGCGGCCAGGTCTTTTGACTGGCTCCCCTCGCGCATCATTACCGCCATCCCCCGTGCAAGCTTTTCCTCCGCCTCGGGAAGGCCCGTGCATTCGTGGTCGGACCTGATTCCGGCGGCCGCGTAAGCGTTCAAGTCGAGCCCGCCCAGCCGGGGGCAGTGGCCGTCTATGATCCTGTCCTGGAAAAGAAGGAGCTTGTCGGCAACCTGCGGGTCGGCCATGACGACGCCCGGAAAGTTCATCACCTCGGCAAGCCCCAGGAGGTTTTCGTGCGGGAAAAGCGATTCGAGGTCCGCGGCGCGGAGCACGGCGCCCGAGGTTTCGAGCGGGGAAGCCGGGACGCAGCTTGGAGCGTTGAAGAAAATATCCAGCGGCAGGCCGCGCGCGCATTCCAGAAAATACCTGATTCCCTCGATTCCAAGCACGTTTGCGATTTCATGCGGGTCCGCAACAACGGCCCCCGTTCCCCACGGCAGCACGGCGGCGCAAAAATTGGCCGGGCTTAGAAGGGAGCTTTCGATATGCACGTGGCCGTCGATAAATGCCGGGCATGCGTACATCCCGCCCGCGTCAACCGTTTGTCGGGCGTCATAGTCCCCGAGCCCGGCCACAAACCCGTCGAATACGGCAAGCCCGGCCTCCTCGATGCGCCCGGAAAAAACGTTTACGATCCGGCAATTTTTAAGGAAAAGGTCGGCGGGCCGGCCCCCCCTCGCCGCCTCCAGCAAAGCAGTCAAACGGGCGGAATCAAACTTCATCTTTCTCCAATGCTTATCTTTACGGAAGGATTTTCACCACGCGCCCTGTAAACAAATCCAGCGGCGGGCACGTCTTAGTGGTTGAGGTCGGACAAAATCAAAACCAAGCAGGAGTTTCAGGGATGAGAGCAAAAAAGATAGCAGCCACAGCTTGTATATGCCTTGTTTTCGTGTTTTTCTTTTCGGTCGCCACGGCTAAGGCTGAAGAATGTTGTTTCTTCAACCCGCTTTTGCTTCCGTTCGCCGTGGCCGGCGCCGTGCTCGGGACGGCGGCAGCGATCGTAACGGCTCCCTTCCAGCCCTATCCGGTTTATTCCGGTCCCGCTTATTACGGTCCCGCTTACTATCCTGCGCCGGCCCCATACCGCTACGGCCCGCACCGGGCGTGGGTTCCCGGCCACTGGGGCCCGTATGGAAACTGGGCTCCCGGACACTGGCGGCGGGCAGGGAGCTGGGTCCCCGGGCACCGCAACTATTATGGCTACTGGGTCCCGGGACACTGGAGATAATCGGCTTCCCCGCTGCCGGAGAAACATTCACCGCGGAGACGCGGAGGGCACAGAGAAAAAGATAGCGGCATCCGGTTCTCTCACGGGATGCGGTGGGATTTTTGTCCTGACTAATTTGTCCTGACTGATAAGAGGTCGGAGCCCCACAGTTGCCTGTTTTTCTCTCTGCGTTCTCTGTGTCTCTGCGCCAAATTTCCCGCCGCAAAGCGGGGAACGGGACTCATATGTTTTCCAACAGGCTGAAAAACTCCTCCCGAGAAATCCCGGCTGTTTTTAGATTATTTCGAATTATGGAAACCGGGACCTCATCATAGGCCGGAATGACCACCGGCCGCAAGATACCCTGCTTAACATATGAGCGGTGGCTTCCCTCCTGTCGAGCGAACCGGAATCCGGCATTGAGAAAAACACGTTCCAGGGTTTTCCAATGTATTGGAGTTAACCTGGGCATTACGCCAGCCCTATGGTGCTCGTACGCCTTTCGACGGCCGTCCACTCCGGGCTGACGCAAATCCCATGATCACACCGATAACCACATTCTTCCAGGATTTCTCCAAGGGTACCCATATCGGCAGCCGTTTGAAAGAACAGATGCAAAGCTTCGTCGAGAGCCGTTCTGGCTGCCTCCGGCGTTTTCCCGGCGCTCATAACGTCGATTGGCATGGCGTGGGCTATGAACTGATCGCCTTCCTTCCATATCTGGACCGTAAAATCGATTTTCAGGCTTTTCATCTACTCTCCATTGCCGGGGTGTTTCATTTCCCTGGAAATGATTTCCTGCACCATGGTGTAGGGGTCCGACTGCCTGTCCACTATCATCCGCACCATTTCGTCCAGTGAGGTCCCGCTGTTTTCCAGGCGGTCGAGGATGGTCCTGAACGCCTCGTCCCTGAGCGCCTCCAGCAGTTGAAGCCGGGCGCGCTTTTCGACCACTTCCCGCCACTCGCTTTGTTTGCCGGCGAGCAGAAAATCCCGGTGTTTTTCAATGGCCGCGAAGAGTTCTTCCATGCCGCGCGCCTTTACGGCTTCGGTCTCGATGATGGGCGGCTCCCAGTCCTGGGCGGAGCGGTGGCGGGCGCCGAGTTCGAGCAGGCTTCTCAGTTCGCGCACCGTCTTGTGGGAACCCTCGCGTTCGGCCTTGTTCACCACGAAGACGTTTCCGATCTCCAGAATCCCGGCCTTAAGGGCCTGGACATCATCGCCCATACCGGGGACCGTCACCAAAATGGTAGTGTGGGCGCTGTTTGCAATCTCCACCTCGTCCTGGCCCACACCCACCGTCTCTATCAGGATTACATCCTTGCCCATGGCATCCAGGACAGTGACCATGTCGTTGGTGGACTTGGTGATGCCGCCGAAATGGCCGCGGGTTGCGAGGCTTCGGATAAAGACACCCGCGTCCAGGAAATGGCGCTGCATCCGGATGCGGTCGCCCAGGATGGCCCCCCCGGTAAACGGGCTCGTGGGGTCCACCGCCAGGATGCCCACGGTTTTGCCCTGCTTGCGGTAGAGAATCGCAAGCTGGTCCACCAGGGTGCTCTTGCCCACCCCGGGAGAGCCCGTAAATCCGATCACGTAAGCCTTGCCGGCATGCGCGTACAGATCCCGCAAAACATCTCTTGCGGACGGGATTTCGTCGTCTATGTCGCGGAGCACGCGGGCCGTGGCCCTTACGTCGCCCGCCAGTATCCGTTCTACTATTTCCATGGTCTGAACCTGCGAAACCTGCCCTTCGGTTAAACCGCCGATCGCGGCGGGATATTAGTGCGCACCCACTCGGTTATTTCCTGGAGCTTTGCCCCGGGCTCGAAGATTTCCCTGATGCCGATCTGCTTAAGCTTGGGAATATCATCGATCGGGAATATGCCTCCCCCGATAACCGAAATATCCTGAGCGTTATTTTCTTTCAAAAGCTCGATAATCCGGGGAAACGAGTAGGTGTGCGCGCCCGACAGAATGCTCAGCCCAATCAGGTCCACGTCTTCCTGTATGGCGGTGTTGACGATCTGCTCGGGGGTCTGGTGGCACCCGGTATAGATGACCTCGAAGCCCGCATCCCTGAAGGCACGGGCTATCACGCGAGCGCCCCGGTCATGGCCGTCAAGGCCCGGCTTGGCAACCAGTATGCGAAGTTTCCTTCCCTTTTTCATGGAAACGCTACCTCCTCTCGATAGCACTCACCACAGGAAAATACCCACCGCGGGAAATTCCACCACAGATCCACCTGATTCTTGTCTTTCTCCGCGCCCTCTGCGTCTCTGCGGTGAATTCTTTCCCTCCCCTAAAAAGTCCCCGGATCGGTATAGATCCCGAAGACCTCCCGGTAAAGATCGCAGCATTCCTGCTCGGTGGCCCCTGCCCGCACGGCTTCCACCAGGGCGGGCATGACGTTGTTTTCCCAGCCGGCAGGCCCTTCGCACCGGCGGCGCAGATCGTCCATCGCCTTGCCGAGCCGCGCTTTGTCGCGCTTGTCCTTGAACTTTTCGAGCCGCTCGACCTGCATCCGCTCGATGGTATCGTCGATTCTGAGCACAAACTCCAGTTCGGCCCGCTCTGAAGCGTACTTGTTCACGCCGATAATGGTCTTCTCGCCCGCTTCCACCTGCTGCTGAAAGTGATAGGCGGCATCGGCGATTTCCATCTGCGGGTAGTCGCGCTCGATTGCCGCCACCATTCCGCCAATGTCGTCGAGCTTGCGGATGTAGGCGTTTGCCTCCTCTTCCATTTTGTTGGTGAGAGCTTCCACGAAATATGAACCGGCAAGCGGATCGATCACATTGGCGACACCCGCTTCCTCGGCCAGCACCTGCTGGGTGCGAAGCGCTATCAGGGCCGCTTCTTCGCTGGGGATCATGTAGACCTCGTCCAGCGAGTTCGTATGGAGCGACTGGGTACCGCCGAGCACTCCGGCAAGCGCTTCGACCGTGGTGCGGATGACGTTGTTGTAAGGTTCCTGGGAGGTAAGCGAGCATCCGGCGGTTTGGGTGTGGAAGCGCATGAGCATCGATCTCGGGTTCTGCGCCTTGAAGCGATCCTTCATTATCCGCGCCCATATACGACGGCTTGCGCGCATCTTGGCTATTTCTTCGAAGAAATCGATGTGCGAATTCCAGAAAAACGAGAGCCTACCGGCAAAATCGTCCACCTTGAGGCCCCTCTTTATGCCTTCCTCCACGTAGGTGATCCCGTCGTAGATGGTGAAGGCCAATTCCTGGACCGCGGTGGAGCCCGCTTCACGGATGTGGTAGCCGCTGATGCTTATGGTATTCCAGCGGGGGACCTCCCGCGCTCCGAACTCGACGGTGTCGGTGACCAGCCTCAGGCTCGGCTCGGGCGGCAGCATCAGGGTTTTCTGCGCGATGAATTCTTTGAGGCAGTCGTTCTGGATGGTCCCGCCCAGCTTTTTGCGGGAATAGCCCTGGTTTTCCGCGTTGGCGATGTACATTGCCCAGATTATCGAGGCGGGTGGATTGATGGTCATGGACGTGGTGACTTCTTCGAGGTTGATGCTTGCGAAAAGGCGCTCTACATCCTCGATGGTGTCGATTGCCACGCCGCATTTCCCGCATTCCCCGCGGGCAAGCGGCGAATCGGTGTCGTAGCCCATCAGGGTTGGAAAATCGAAAGCCGTGCTGAGTCCGGTTTCTCCATGGTCTATGAGGTAGTGAAACCGCTTGTTGGTGTCATCGGCAGTCCCCATGCCGGCAAACATGCGCATCGTCCACATGCGCGCGCGGTACATCGTGCTCTGGGTCCCCCTTGTGTACGGATATTTGCCGGGAAAGCCGATATCCTCGAAAAAATCCCGGTCCGCGATATCCAGGGGGGTGTAGAGCGGCTTTACCTCCAGGTCGGAGACGGTCGAAAACCGCCCGAGCCGTTCCGGCATTTTCCGGAGGGCTTTCCTGTACTCATCGAGCCACTCTGCGCATTCCTTTTCCATTCTTTCGAGCGCTGATTCGGACAAGACCTTTTTCCCCATCCTAACCTCCTGGGATGCTGAAAATTTCCGTCAAAACGAGGCTTCGAGTAGAGAGCGACGCACCATCTTCCATGCGAAAAGGCGGTAAATAGAATCGAGCGGAAAAACAGAACCTGGATCGTACTCCCGGATTATAAACCTGAACGAGACCCGAATTGAGACCTGCAACCTGGATCGTTCATTCAATCTTATCTGTTATAAGGGTACCGGATGATTTGTTCAACCATGTTCCGCAAACGGCGTCGGCGATCCCTTTCTGTATACCAGCGCCTGGCAGGCCGCTATCAGGCGGTCCTTTTCGTCCCTTGCCTTGATTTCATAGCCGGCTGTCTTACGGGTCAGGCTTATCTCGACCGCTTCCGCGGTGATCGTGCTTCCGGGGTGGACGGCGGCGATATAGGTTATGTTCATATTAAGGGCGACGGCAAGCGTTCCATGGGAGTTCGAGGCGGTCTCGAAGGCCTCGTCGATAAGCGCGAAAAGCGCCCCCCCGTGAGCCATTCCGAACAGATTTTCCATGTCCGGAGTAAATTTCATCTGCACTTTCGAATATCCGGGACCGATTTCCAGGAGCCTGATGCCGAATTTTTTTGCGAAAGGCTCCCTCTCGACCCGGGACTTGAACTCCTGCATTAACTTTTCGTCCACGCAAACCATCCTAAGATACCGATTTTAGAAAATAATCTCTGGCCGACACCAGAAACCAGCCACCGAAAAGGACCAGGAAAATCCCGCACGCCCTTATCAGCACACGGTAAGACCCGTCGCGCATCACCCTCGTTCCCCTGCTTATGCCAAACGAAACGAGGCTGTACCACAAAAAATCGGCGGCAATATGGCCGGCGAAAAAGACGGCCACTCCCGCCACCCCGGTGCCCGATATCTTCATGAGGTATCCGAGTCCGAAAGTGACCCACCAAAGTGTCCAGTAGGGATTGGCAAGGCTTGTGAGCGCGCCGGTGAGCACCGGGTTTCTCCCCCCGGTCCGAGCGCCCGCCATGTCACCGCTTAAGGAGAGCTTTCCGGCGCTCCTTACCATGTCTATCCCGAAGTAGAGCAGGATAAGCCCACCCAGGAGCGCGGTCGCGGCCATAACCGGGTCCATTTTGAGATAGACGTCCAGTCCGCGGCAGATGGCAATCACCAGGACAAGTTCGAGCAGCGCGTGCCCCACCATCAGCAGCGGGCCGGCCCTGAAGCCTCGTTTTGCCGATTCCGATATGGTGATTGTAAAAAGAGGCCCCGGCATAAGCGCGCCCGAGAGGGCCACTGTAAAAGAAGATATAAAAATGGCGGCAAACTCTAACATTCATTCTTCCTGGAATTCGAGTGACGGAACCGGCTCCGGAAGCGATATAATTAGCACTCCGGCGAAACCAAGAAAAGTGAAATCTACCCCCGCAGCCCCATGGAAAAAAAGCCGAATGCTCACTTATGAGCTTCGAGTGGTGGGGCTATGAATGTTTCCGGAATAAAAAATCAGGCAGCAAAAATTCTTTTCTCTTGCATACATTACATTCTTGAACTTATATTTAGCAATCGGCATTCCAGCAAGAACCTGAAACTTGCCCCTGTTGAATCAACAAAGGGCACTCTTCCGTATTAGATACGGTGCATCCCGGTTCTTTTTGACCAGTCCATATTTCTTCTTCATTTGCAAGCAGATTAGGAGGAGCTGAGGAAATGGGTAGAAGATTGCTCGAAATTGCGGCCGGTATAGTCAAGGCCCAGGCGGGTGTCTGCAGGATTTCCCCTGAAGAGATCGAGCAGACCCTTATGAGAATTTTTCATGTCCTTCAACGCATGCAAGGCGCTGAATACCAGGGCGTTTTGCTTGACACGCCGGAAGTAATTCCCGCTGAAGCCCCATCGGAACCGAAGCCTGACGAGGCCGACCCCAAGGACTCGATCCGCGAGAATAAGATAATTTGCCTGGAGTGCGGAATCGCAATGAAACAGTTGACGAAGAAGCACCTTGGCCTGCACGGTCTCAGCCCGCGCGACTACAAGAAAAAATGGGGATTCCAGATGCGCCAGTCCCTCTCGGCCAAGTCCCTGTCAAAGGCAAGGAGCCGCGCCGCCAAGAAGCGGGGGCTGCCCGAGAACCTGGTAAAGTTTCAGCAGGAAAAAAAACGGAAGGCGGGCGCACCGGATGTCTCCCAGTCTCCACCCATGGGTTAACGCCTTTTTAAAGGCCAGGTGAAAATTTATGTTTACGGCCTCCGAAGTGCTCGATCTTGCAATCCAGGTGGAAGTCAACGGGGAGGATTTCTACAGGCTCGCTCTTCGCAGGGTGGCCCGGGAACCGCTCAGGGAAATGCTGGGCCGGTTTGCGGACCAGGAAGTGCAGCACCGGATCGTCTTTCAAAAGATGAGAGACAACCTCTGCTCCGAGCAGACGGCCTGCGGGCCTCTTGCCGGAATTTCGGGCTCCGCTCTGAAGGCCGCCATGGGCCGCCACGCCTTCTCGCTCGACGAACTGGAAGTCGGCTCGATAACCGATGTGACAGAGCTTATCCAGGCGGCCGTGGAGTTCGAACAGGATTCCATACAGTTCTATGAATTTCTGGCATCGATTATTGTTGAACCCCAGGCGCTTTTTGCTATACAGCATATTCGCGGGGAGGAACTCGATCATAAACGGCTGCTGCTTGAAATTCTCGACGACATGTGATCTCATATCTTACTGACTACTCGATAACAGGAGTGTTCCAAATGGATAATCCGGTCGAATGTTTCTGGTCTCTTCGGCTCGCAGGCCTCAAGGAGACGTTGGAAGCCAACAATTTCGAAGTCTATATTGCCCGGAACCGCGAAGATGCGAAAAAAATCGTCCTGGACGACATCCTGCCCAAGCTTGCCCCAAAGAGCATGGCCTGGGGCGGATCGATGACTTTCGTGCAGTCGGGTCTGTATAACGAACTGAAAAACCGGCCGGGCGTCGATGTCCTCGATACGTACGAGCAGGGAATCGCCCCGGAGCTGATGTGGGAGAGAAGAAGGCGCGCCCTGCTCGTCGACCTTTTCATTACCGGGACCAACGCGGTCACCGAGACCGGACAGCTGATAAACCTGGACATGTTCGGCAACAGGGTGGGAGGCATCACCTTCGGACCGAAGAATGTGGTCATACTGGTCGGACGCAACAAGGTGGTCCCGGATATCGAAGACGCCATGCTGAGGATAAAAAACTATGCGGCGCCGGCCAATGCCATAAGGCTGGACAAGAAAACCCCGTGCGCCAAGACCTCCGTTTGTGAAGACTGCCGCAGCCCGGACCGGATTTGCAACTCGTGGACGATTACCGAGAAGTCTTTCCCCAAGGGCAGGATCAAGATTGTGCTGATAGACGAGGACCTTGGACTGTAGCAAAACCGTGCACCGCAGAGGCGCAGAGAACGCAGAGAAAAACCATAGAAAAAACCGATACCGGCAATTTTCCCGTTCCCACGCTCCCGCGTGGGAACGGGAAACCTCTCTTATGTCAGCCCCCGCAACTCGACACCCCCTCTTGCAGTTGCATAACTTGTCATTAGATTACCAAACCAGCATCGGTCGGAAACCCGTGCGCGCTTTTTGCCCGTGGGAGGATAAATCCCCGTCCCCGCTGGAGAACTGCGGAGAAGGGCTTTTCGGCCGGAAAGGAGCGGTAGCCCCGCTAAATCTTATCAGCCCGGCAAAAACTTGCTATAATGTGCAGGTCATTTGGTTTTAGTATTTTAAATTTCTTGCAAAAAACCATCGATTATGAGTATTAGGCATTTTGACCAACAGGTGTGTTTGTGTAATCCGGTAAGGGGCTGACGGATCACGGGGCTATAACGCATCAGGTGGAGCAATGAGATCATTTATGGGCAAGCGGAGTAATCCGGCGCGCGCAACAGAGGGGGAAGAAATCTTGAGAAGTCAACACGCCGGAGAGTCAGCAGCGGGGTGCGCCGCTGCCTTACCGGAAGCGGCTTTCGTGGTGGAGGTCTCCAGGCCGACGCCGGTCGAACCGGTAAGGGTACAGAGTTCCTGGATCCGGCGCATCGAAAGGGCGATTGGAAGGTCCTCCGAATACTTTCGCCGGACACAATACCCCGAGGGCTATTGGTGGGACGAACTCGAGTCCAACACGACCATCACCAGCCAATACGTCATGCTCATGCGCCTTCTGGGCTTATCTGACCCGCGTAAGGACAGGAGCATCGCCAGGTATCTTCTAAAACACCAGAACGAAAACGGTTCATGGGGCCTTTACCATGACGACGGCGGCGAGATCAGCACCACCATCGAAGCCTATTTCGCCCTGAAGCTGCTGGGACACGACCCGCAGTCAAGGCCTCTGGCCATGGCGAGGCAATTCGTGCTGAGCCGCGGCGGAATGGAAACGGCGCGCGTATTCACCAAAATATGGCTCGCGCTTTTCGGACAGTACGACTGGGACAAAGTGCCGTCCATGCCGGTGGAACTCGTCCTGCTGCCTCCGCATTTTTACTTCAACGTGTATGAATTTTCGAGCTGGGCCAGGGGAACGGCGGTCCCGCTCTCCATTGTGCTCACCATCCGGCCGAAGCTCGATCTGCCCGAGCAACTGGGCATCGCGGAACTCTACGCGCCCGATTGCTGCCAGAAGAAGTTCGCCTCCACGGTCCACAAGCTTTTTTACTGTTTCGACCGAATGGCGAAAAAATTCGAGCAAAATCCGATCCGCTCCATACGGCAAAAAGCGATATGTGCGGCAAGGGACTGGATTATCGACCACCAGGAAGACAGCGGCGACTGGGGCGGGATACAGCCCCCGATGGTCTACTCCATCCTGGCCCTGCATTACCTTGGCTATCCGCTGAACCACGAAGTCATTGTCAAAGGGTTAAAAGCCCTGGACCATTTCTGCCTGGAAGATGATGACGGCCTCAGGATGCAGTCATGCGTGTCGCCGGTGTGGGACACGGCGCTTACCGCCCTGGCACTGCTCGACGCCGGTGTCTCTCCGCAGGACCCGCGCATGGACAAAGTGATCAACTGGCTCATTGCGCAGCAGGTAAAAACCGGCGGGGACTGGCAGTTCAAAAATTGCTGCCGGCCCGGAGGCTGGGCTTTCGAGTTCAGCAACTCCCGCTACCCGGACGTCGACGATTCGGCGGTCGTGTTGAACGTGCTCAACCGGTTCAATGCCGAGACGCGCGAGGGGCTGGACTGCGCCAAGTCCATCGGGCTCGACTGGTGCATCAGCATGCAGAGTTCAAACGGCGGCTGGGCGGCATTCGACCGGGACAACGCCATGGAAATCCTTAACCGGATTCCCTTCGCGGACACCGAAGCCATGGTGGACCCGCCCACCGCCGATGTCACCGGCAGGGTGCTCGAAGCGATGGGCTACTACGGTTATGACTCCACCAACAAGGTTGCCGCGGCCGGGATACGGTTTCTCAAGCAGATCCAGGAAGAGGACGGCTGCTGGTGGGGGCGCTGGGGGGTAAATTACATCTACGGGACATGGTCGGTCCTGAGGGGCCTGATCTCGATAGGGGAAAACCCCGGGTCGCACTGCATACTCAAAGCGGTAAACTGGCTCAAGGAGCACCAGAACGAGGACGGAGGCTGGGGTGAGACCTGCGAATCGTACCGCAGACCCGAGCTGCGCGGGCAGGGGCCCAGCACGCCGTCGCAAACCGCGTGGGCAATCATGGGCCTGCTGGCGGCGGGGGAGGAAAGAGCCGACGAGGTGAGCCGGGGCATGCAATACCTGCTGAGGACCCAGAAAAAAGACGGTACCTGGGATGAGGTCTATTTCACGGGGACTGGGTTTCCGAAGCACTTTTTCATACGCTACCACAACTATCGCAACTGCTTCCCGCTCATGGCGCTGGGGCAGTACCTGGGTAAAATAAAAAAGTAGCTTCCCTGTCTTCGCATAAAAATAAGTGGCTTTTGGGGGGGCGGTCCCGCACCATGCGGGAACCGCCCCTGCTTTTAGGGTGTTGGGTCCAAACCCTTGAATACAGCGTTTGTCATGGGATATAACTGCGTCGGCTGGCAATTACCGGCAGTGCCGCGATTTGAAACTTCCACGCTCAAGTAATACCAGGTTGCGTTCAAGATTAACGTGATGGGTGAAGCGGAGCGTAACCCATCGGTATTGGCCTGTCTTGAACGAAAATTAGTATAAGAAATCTGCCGGGACGCCGAAAACAATCCGAGACGAAAGACCAGATATGAAACTTGGCATGCAGCAGATAATTGTCAGCGGCCTGGGAGGCCAGGGGGTCCTGTTCGTAACCAGGCTGCTCGCGGATGCGGCGATCAAGATGGACTGTTCGGTCCTCATCTCCGAAACGCACGGCATGGCACAGAGGGGCGGAAACGTTATAAGCCATCTCAAGGTCGCTCCCAGGGGCGGCGCCCAGCCGCTTGCGAGCACGCTTATCCGTCCCGGCCGCGCCGACATACTCCTGGCGCTCCACCCCGAGGCCGTATCGGTACACGGGTATTTTCTTTCGCCGGCGGGCGAGGCCTTCGTAAACGGCCCCGGACCGGCCGGCAAGGGACGCTTCCTCGACGCCTCGGCCGCCGCGTCGGGGCTCGGTTCGCCCGTTTCGGCAAACATGGTGCTCCTGGGCTTTGCGGCCGGTTCCGGAAAGCTTTTCTGCGGGCCGGAGAGTATCGAATCGGCCCTCAAAAGCATCGGCGGAAAGAGGCTGGAAATGTCGCTTGCGGCATTCAGGACCGGGTGCGCCGCCGCCTCGCAGGCGGATGGCATATCCCGGTAACACCAGTGCGGTGAGTCAGCGGGGAGCGTGCCTTGAAATCCGCTTCGGGCAACAGGCCGTCCAGCTAAGCAACTCAAGCCCCGCAAGCTCCGATTTCCCGCTCATGGCAACGGGTGATGGGCGGTTTGCGCTCCCGGAGTTGTACTTCCCCGGCCACGGGCCGGATCATCAGGCCCCTGCGGGGCAAAAATCATCTCGATTGGATTTGCGATAAAAAATGTCATGGAGCCTGGTTCCGTACCTGCTGGTGGCCGGCATAACCAACGGCAGCGTCTACGCGCTTATCGCGCTCGGCTTCTGCCTTATCCAGAATGCGACCGGGCTGGTGAATTTCGCTCAGGGGGAGTTCGTGATGCTGGGGGCCATGATCGTGATATGGCTCCACAACATGCTCCACCTTCCCCTGGCCGTTGCTTTTCCGGTCGCCATTCTGCTGACCGCGGCAGTCGGAATCGTCCTGGAAAAGGGCCCCATCCGGCATTCGCGAAACCGTGACATCCTGAGCCTGGTGATGATCACGGTGGGCGCCTCGATCGCGTTTCGCGGGGCATCCATGATACTGTGGGGAAAGAGCGCCCATATCATTCCGCCGCTGGGGGGCGATTCGCCCCTGATCTTCCTCGATATCGCCATCCTGCCGCAATCGCTCTGGATCCTTTTCTTCTCGATCCTGGTGCTGGCGCTTCTTTATTTCTTTTTCCACATGACCCTTCTGGGCAAAGCCATGCGCGCGGTTTCGGACAACCGGCTGGGGGCGGCGCTTATCGGGATATCGGCAAACAGGCTGGTTGCGCTTGCGTTTGCCCTTAGCGGCGCGCTGGGAGCGCTGGCGGGGATCCTTATAACCCCGATTACCAGCATGAGCTACGATACCGGGCTGATGCTGGGGCTCAAGGGTTTTGCGGCCGCGATTCTCGGCGGCTACGGAAGCGTTCCGGGAGCGGTTGCCGGGGGGCTTCTGCTGGGGGTGCTGGAATCGCTGGGGGCGGGCATGATCTCTTCCGCTTACAAGGATGCAATCGCTTTTCTGCTGCTGCTGGCAATCCTTTTCGTAAGGCCGGCGGGCCTTTTGGGTAAAGTACACGTGAGGCGGCTCTAGGATGAGGGAAATCGAGCTGGAAACAAGCGCCGGCGTTTCCCGGCCCGCCTTTCTTCCGGCCAACTGGAAGGGACTGCTGGCATTTGCCGCGGGGATGATGTTTCTGCCCGCCCTGTTTCGAAACGATTACCTGTACCTTTTTTTCAACATACTTGCTCTTAACGCCATCGTGGTGCTGGGGTTGAATCTTCTGATCGGCTCAACCGGCCAGGTATCGCTCGGCCATGCCGCCTTCTACGGCCTTGGCGCATACATATCGGCGGTTTGCAGCACGACGTATCATCTTCCGCTCCTTCTTTCCCTCTGCATCGCGCTGGCGCTGGTGGCGCTGACCTCGTTTCTGCTGGCCCTGCCCACCCTGAGGCTGGAGGGTCACTACCTGGTAATGGCCACGCTGGGCTTCAACATCATCGTGAGTATCGTCCTGGCGCAACTGGACAGCGTAACGGGTGGCCCGTCGGGGTTTCCCGGCATTCCCAAGCTGCGGATCGGCCCCTGGACGATTGCCACCGACAGGCAGTTTTACTATTTCATCTGGACCGCGTTCCTGGTCCTTTTCGCGCTTACCCTGAATCTTACCGGCTCGAGGATCGGGCGGGCGCTGACGGCAATCCATGAAAAGGAACTGACCGCCCAGACCCTGGCGATCCCCACCTATGCCTACAAGGTGGCCACCTTTGTTCTGAGCGCCGTATACGCCGGGTTTGCCGGCTTTTGCTACGCCCATTACGTAACCTTCATCAGCCCCAAGACGTTTGACATCTTTTACTCGGTCCAGATCGTCACCATGGTGGCCGTGGGCGGGATGGGAAACCTGTGGGGAGGGCTTGCCGGGACCGCGCTGCTGTCCTCTCTTCCCGAACTCCTCCACCAGCTCGAAGATTTCCAAGTGCTCCTCTACGGCCTGATACTGATGGCGGTGCTGGCCGGATTCCGAAACGGACTGATCGCGGGCCTTGCCGGATATGCGGCGCCGGCTTTGGACAAAATCCGCGCGCACCTCGGGCATGAAAAGCCGGACCCCGGTCTTTCGACGGTCCGAGCGGAGCGTGATGTGGGGGTCGCACCGCCGCCGTCCCCGCCTCGAACGCATACCGTCCCGTCCGGCAAGCCCCTGCTCAGGATAGAGGATTTGTCGCTTTCTTTCGGCGGAATCCAGGCCCTTTGCGAAGTCGGCCTGGAGGTGATGCCCGGCGAAATCGCGGCCCTGATCGGCCCGAACGGGGCCGGGAAGACCACGGTTTTGAACGTGATTTCAGGGCTCATCAAGGCCAAAAGCCGGGAGATCTCACTCGATGGGACCGACATCGCCGGACTTTCCCCGCACCGGATCGCGGCCTGCGGGGTCGGGCGAACATTCCAGGCGGTGCAGGTCTACCACGGCCTCCCGGTGTTGGACAACCTGCTGCTGGGATACCATAAGCTCGGAAGCTCGGGGTTTCTGGCCGCATCTTTGCACACCTCTTCCGAAAGAAACGAGGAGGAGTGCCTGCGGGAGCAGGCCCTGGAGCTGCTGGGCAGTTTCGGCCTGCGCGCGATGGCCTCACTCCCCGTGGACCGCCTCAGCCTGCTCGAACAGAAGGTGCTCGAAATTGCAAGGGCAATTGCCCCGTCCCCGCGGGTGCTGCTTCTGGACGAACCCGCCGGGGGACTCAACCCCAGGGAGACCGAGTTTTTGATGGTCCACATTTCGGCCCTGAGGAGCAAAGGGATGGGGATCATCCTCGTGGAGCACGATATGAACGTTGTCATGCGGCTCGCCGACCGTATTTTTGTGCTGCAGCACGGCAGGTTGATTGCATCCGGCCCCCCCGCGCAGATCAGGAAGGACCCCAGGGTAATCGCCGCTTACCTGGGGACCGCCCCCACGCCGCGCCCCGAGCGGCCGGGAGGTGGCCCGCCATGCTGAGGGTAAGCGGTCTTTCCACCGGATACGGCTCCATGCAGGTGCTTCGAAGGGTGAGCTTTCACATCGAGCAGGGGGAGATCGTCGCCCTGCTCGGATCGAACGGGGCCGGGAAAAGCACGCTTCTTCGGACCATAAGCGGCCTGCACCGTGCCCGGGAGGGCGAAATCCTGTTCGACGCCGTTCCCATCCAGGCCAAAAAGCCGGAAGAAATCGTATCCCTTGGCCTGGTGCAGGTGCCCGAGGCCCGCCAGCTCTTTCCCAACATGACGGTACTGGAAAACCTGGAACTGGGGGGATACGTCCGCGGCCGCAGGCACGCCAAAAAGGAACTGGAGCGTGTGATCGCCCTTTTTCCGATCCTGGGCGAGCGAAGGCGCCAAAGAGCGGGGACCCTCAGCGGGGGCGAGCAGCAGATGCTTTCCATCGGGCGGGCGATGATGTGCGGGCCGCGCCTGCTGATCCTGGACGAGCCGTCGATGGGCCTTGCGCCGATCATAATCGAAGAAATTTACCGCACCATCCAGGACCTCAACCGGAGCGGGACCACGGTGCTGCTCGTCGAACAGAACGCAATGGGGGCGCTCGGCGTGGCGCAAAGGGCATACGTCCTGGAAACGGGCCGGATCGTGCTCTCCGGCGGCGCGGCCGATCTGATGGAACACGACGAGGTCCAGAGGGCATACCTGGGCAGGGACTATCAGCACAAATGGGAAAAATAGGGGGCAGCATGGCACAGGAACTTTGCGATACGCTCTCTTACGAGCAAATTCGCCGGCTTCAGGCCGAACGGCTCCAGATGACGCTGAACCGGGCCTACCTGAACGTGGATTTCTACCGGAAAAGGATGGACTCGCTGAGGATGCTGCCCGAAGACGTCGGCGGCATCGAGGGCCTTGCCGCCTTTCCGTTCACCACGCGCGGCGACCTGAGAGACCACTACCCTTACGGCCTGTTTGCCGTGCCGCTTCGAAACATCGTGCGCCTGAAGATCACCGCCCCGCCCCTGCACGACGGGGAAAAGCCGATAGTGGTCGGCTTTACGCGCCATGACGTAAAAATGTGGCAAACCCTCATGGTCCGCCTCTACGGACAGCTCGGCGTAACCGAACGCGACATCGTGCAGGTGGCATTCAATTTCAGCCTCTTTCCGGGCGCCTACACCTTCAACTCGGCGGCGGAAGCCATCGGGGCCACCCTGGCGCCTTCGGCCACCACCTCGGCCGTCATGCAGCTCCAGGTGATGCGCGATTTCCGCTCGACCATCCTTGCCACCACGGCCTCTTTCGCCCTTCATATCGTGGACACCATGCAGGAGCAGGGGGCGGACCCCGGCGGCCTTCACCTGCGCCACATCCTGGTGGGCCCGGACCCGCTGCCCGAGCTTACCCGGTCCCGGATCGAGTCGGCATTCGGGGTCCCCGTTTTCGGCCTCTACGGCGTAACCGAAATGGGCGAGCCGGGCATGGCGGGGGAGTGCGAGGCAAAAGACGGACTTCACCTGGCCCAGGACCAGTTCCTGGCCGAAATCGTCCACCCCGTTACGGGGGAATCCGTCCCCTCCGGGCAGGAAGGGGAGCTGGTGGTAACCACCCTCACCGCGGAAGCCTACCCGCTCATCCGGTACCGGACCGGCGACATCACCGTTTTGCGCGAATCGCCCTGCGCCTGTGGGAAAACCTGGTCCAGAATCACTCCCATTGTTCGCCGCACGGACAACCGGCTTTCGGTTCGAGGGATACCGGTCTATCCCGAACACGTCGAGCAGATCCTGAGGGGGCTCGACCCCGTGCTGCACGATTTTCGGCTGGTGATATCCATGGCCTGGGGCATCGGAGAACAGATGGAACTGCTGGTGGCAAGAAAAGGCGGAAGCGAGTTTCCGGGAGGAAGCAGGTCCCAATACCTGGACCTCATAAGAAGCCACATCCGCCGCGCCCTCGGCCTGGGCGTCCGCATCCAGCTTGCCGACCCCGACCGCCTCCCGGGCGAGGGCCTTATCTACAAAACGGTCTTTAAAAACATCGGCGGGCCGCAGCCCTCGCAGAAAGCGTAGCGGGGTTTTCACCGCGCAGCCCGCTTACATCCCCTCATGCTCCTCCGCCTGGTCGGGGACCGCGCCCCGGCATTTTACCAGCGAGACCGTGTAGGCCGCCTTTCGGTCGGCTTCGGAAAAGGTGAGCGCACCGCCCATTCCCTTGAGGAGTTTGAAGCTCGATGAAACCCCGGTCACCTGTTCGTCCGGGTCGAAGGGAAGCAGCATCAACTCGGGGTCTTTTACATTCTTGGCAACCGGGTTCTGGAAATTCACGAAAATAGACTGCTCGCTGTCATAGGTCCTGACCGAAAGCTCCCTTGTCGAATCCATCATGCTTACCGCATTGCGTATTATGGCCACAAACACCTGGGCCAGGATATCGGGGTCGACGTGGGCCCTGGGCAGGCCCGGGTCGAGGTCAAGCCTGACGCTTACCCGCTCCCTTTCCAGTTCCGGGGCCAGCAGGTCCAGGGACTCGGAGATAATGGAGTTCACGTAGCATTCCTGGGACTTCATCTGTATAGGGCGCAGGTAATTGGTGATCCGGTTCAGCATCGTTTCCAGGCGCCGCGATTCCTGGAGGATGATCAGGGCCTCCTGCGAATCGGGATATTTTTTCTGCAGCCGGCGGGCAAAGCCCCCGATGGAAACCAGGGGGTTTCGGATTCCGTGCGCCACTTCCGCCGCTATTGCCCCGAGGGTCTTGAGCTTTTCTTCCTGGACAAGCGCCCTGTGGGCTTCTTCGAGTTCGCGGGTGCGGTTTCGAACCATCTCTTCGAGGTGCTCGCGGTACTCTTCCAGTTCCCGTTCCGTTTTCTTTCGCTCGGAAATGTCGCGGATGATGCCCACATGGCCGGAGATCGACCCGTCCGGCCCTTTTATCGCCGAATAGGTCCCCTCGACCGGAAACACCTTCCCGTCCCTCGATTTAAGATGCCACTCGAACCGGATGGGCTTCGCCTCGATCACCGGATAGGCCATCTTGTCAAAGCCGTTGAAACTCTCGTCGGATGGGTGGATGATCCGCGCGGAATGCCCTTCCAACTCATCTTTCGAGTAGCCGAACAGTTCGGCGAAGGCACGGTTTACCGAAACTATCGTCCGGTCGCGGTCCACCATCAGGATGGCGTCCGAGGTCCCCTCGATCAAGGCCTTGTACACTTTCTCCGACCTCACGAGGGCCTCTTCCGCGCGTTTTCGCTCGGTGATGTCGGATATGAATCCCTCGATTGCCACCAGTTCGCCGGCGGGCGAGTAAATGCCGCGCCCCTGCTCCCAGGCCCACCGGGTCTCGCCGTCGACCCTGCGGATGCGGTACACGGCCCTGAAGGAGCTTTTTTCCTCCAGCGCCTTTTCGGTGGCAGATCGGACCGCCTCCCTGTCCTCTTCGACTATGAGATGGTCGATTTTCTTCCTGTCCGTCAGCTCGTCCGGGGAATAGCCGGTCAGACTCTCTGCGCCGCGGCTGACGAACTCCAGCGTGCACTCGATGTCGCCTCTGCAGCGGTAAGCCATGCCGGGCAGGTTATCGAACAGCGTGAAAAGGACTCTCTGGTTTTCGCGAAGGGCTCCCTCGGACTTCTGGATGACACTTATGGCGGCCTGTGTCAGCAGGTAGATGACCACGGCCGTGGAGGTGATGAAAAACCACCCCTTGGCCGTCTGCACCAGGTAGACCGCCCGCGTGTTGCTGGAAAACACCCATTCAACCGCCAGGTCGGAGAAAAGAATCCATACGAACCCGATAGCGGCATAAATCACCGCTATCTTCAGGGCGGACTTTCGGGCGGAAGCGCCCGGTCTCTCGACAATTCCTTTCACTTCGGCTCCTGGAAACAAAGGCATTCACCACAGAGAACACGGGGCACACAGAGGAAAGATAAGATTCCATCTCCCGATTATCTTTGTGCGCACTCACCATATCACCCGCGGGCAGGGTAAAACCTTCCTCCGCCCCGGGCTGTTTCTCCGTGTTCTCTGTGCTCTTTGTGGCGAGATTGCTTTTGCTATTTCCTAAGATCGACGGGAGACTTTTTCAAGAAGAAGCCGGACGGCAGGTTCTAGAGCCTGCATTCCTTTCCAAGGTATGCCTGGCGCACACTCTTGTCAGCAAGCAGTTCCGAGGCCTGGCCGTGCAGCGCGATCCTGCCGTTTTCGATCACGTAACCGCGGTCGGCTATGCCCAGGGCGGCGCGGGCGTTCTGTTCGACCAGCAGGACCGTTAATCCCCGGTCCCTCAGCCGCACCAGGGTCTCCAAGATGAGCACCACCAGCAGGGGGGCCAGGCCCATGCAGGGCTCATCGAGCAGGAGAAGCTTCGGGCCGGCCATCAGGGCGCGTCCTATGGCCAGCATCTGCTGCTCGCCCCCCGAAAGGGTCCCGGCGTGCTGTTTGGACCTTTCCCGAAGGATTGGAAACAGCTCGTAGACCTGCTCGATGTCTTCGGCGATCTTGCGGTGCTCCCGCCTGACGTAGCGGACGTAGGCCCCCATTTCCAGGTTCTCCCGAACGCTTAGGGGCGGAAACAGAAGCCGGCCCTCCGGGACGAGGCTTACGCCCCTGCTGACGATCTGCGCCGGTTTGAGCGGCCGCAGGGACTTTGCCTCGAAAAGTATTTCGCCTTCCCAGTCCGGCACCAGTCCGCACACCGCCTGGAGCAGGGTGCTTTTTCCGGCCCCGTTGGCCCCCACCAGCGCCACCAGCTCCCCCTGGTGTACGGCGAGGTTGATCCCGTTTACCGCTTGGACGTTTCCGTACCGGCATTTGAGATTTTTCAGGCGCAGCATCTGGCTCCAGCCTGTTCCCGGCCCAGGTAGGCGGAGATTACCACCTCGTTTGCCTGGATCTCGCACGGGGCCCCTTCGGCCAGCTTCGTGCCAAGGTTCAGTACGACGACCCGGTCCGATATTTCCATCACCAGGTTCATATCGTGTTCGACGAGAAGAAGGGTCACGCCGCTGCTTCGAATTTTTCGCAAAAGCCCGGCAAGAGAGGCCGTCTCCACGGCGTTCAGCCCCGATGCCGGCTCGTCGAGCAGCAGTATTCTGGGGCCGGTCGCCAGCGCCCGTGCGATTTCCAGGAAGCGCTGCCACCCGAAGGGAAGATCTATGCTCCTGGACGATGCGGCATCGGCAAGGCCGACGAATTCGAGCAGCTCGCAGGCCCTTCGCCGCGCCTCTCTTTCTTCCTTGAGGACACGCGGAAGCTTCGCCATGGCCCCCACAAACCCGCAGCTGGTCTTGACATGGCGCCCCACCAGCACATTTTCCAAAACGCTCATGCTGCCGAAAAGTTCGATATTCTGAAAGGTGCGGGCGATCCCCAGGGCCACTCTTTCGTGCGCCTTGCAGCCGTTTAGATCCGTTTCGCCGAAGGCGACCGTGCCGGAATCGGCGGGAAACGCCCCGGTGATTACGTTTAGCAGCGTGGTCTTTCCGGCGCCGTTCGGCCCGATAAGGGCATGAACGGCGCCCGGAAGCACGTCGAAGCTGATTTCATTCAGCGCCCGGATGCCGCCGAAAGACTTGCTGACAGCGCTAACTTTTAGAACCGGCAGAAACCCGTCCTGCCCTGCGCTTCGCGCTCTCATAGAATTCCACCATTCCCCTGAACAATCCTTGGGGCAAAAGAATCATTATAACGATCAACACCAGCCCGTAGACGATCATTTCATATTCGCTGAAAACGGAAAGGGACTCGGGCAAAATGGTGAGGACCGCCGCCCCCAGCAGGGCGCCCCAAACGCTTGCCATTCCGCCGATCACCACCATGGTGACGATGCGCACCGACTCCAGGAACCCGAACGAGCCGGGGCTGATAAAGCTGACCAGGTGAGCGTAAAGAAAGCCGGCCACGGCGGCCAGCAGCGCGCTGAGAACGAATATGTGGACTTTGAGCCGCCCGGTGTCTATTCCCATGGAAGAGGCGGCCCTTTCGCTGTCGTGAACGGCCTTGAGCGCCCGCCCGATCCTCGAATCTATGAGCCGCTCGCACAGGAAGATGGCAAGAATAGCCGCCCCCCACGCCAGGAAGAAAAAGTTCCTGGGGGAGGCGAAGGAGAACGGGCCGATGTCAAGGGACGGAATCCCCACCAGGCCGGAATCTCCTCCGGTAAGCACGGACCACTGCCGGAAGACGACATAGCCGATCATGCCGAAACCGAGGGTCCCCATGCCCAGGTAGAAGCCGCTAAGCGAAAGCAGCGGCAGGGCGATCAGGAAGGCGCAAACGGCGGTAAGCACGATGGCGGCCGCCAGGGCGAGCCAGGGCGACCAGTGGAAGTGGACGGTGAGGACCCCCGTGGTGTAGGCCCCCAGGCCGTAGAAGGCGGCGTGCCCCAGCGAAATCTGCCCCGCGTAGCCCATCAGCATGTTGAGGCCGAGCGCGAGCAGGGCGTTGATGCCGATAAAGGCCAGCAATTGGAGCTGGTAGGGGCTCGAAATCAGGAGTCCCGCCGCCAGGACGGCCGCTGTAAGGACAAGGTAGCGCATCTTCACTTTCGGTCTAAAATCTTTGTATGGCAGCCTTGCCCAGAAGGCCGGTGGGGCGAAAATACAGGATCAAAAGCAGCAATACGAACGCGCAGGCGTCTTTGAGGCCCGAAGAGACAAAGCCGACCCCCAGGGCTTCGAGAATCCCGAGAAGAAGCCCGCCGAAAATCGCCCCCCAGGAACTGCCCAGGCCCCCTATCATCGCCGCGGAAAATCCCTTGAGCCCGAGGACCATTCCCATATCGAAACTGCTCATGCTCATCGGCGCGATCAGGACGCCGCCCAGTCCACCCATCGCCGCGCTCATCGCAAAAGCGAGCTGCACCATCCTGTCGGTGGGGATGCCCACTATCCCGGCGGCCTTCCTGTTGATGGCGGTGGCAAGCATCGCCCTGCCGGTAAGAAACCTTTTGTGGAAAAGATGAAGCCCCGCCACCACAATAAGGGTAAACGCCAGTATCCAGATGCTCTGGGCAAGAAGGGTCGCCCCGGCGATTTCTATCGGCGGGTGGCTGGTATACGATGGGGAGCTGTGCGCGTCTTTTCCCCACACTATCATGGCGATGCCGCGAAGCAGGATGGAAGCCCCCACGGTGATGATTACCAGGACGATGGGGTGAGGCTTCTTCACGCTGCGTATCGCCAGCCGTTCCAGGAGCAGCCCGGCGGCGGCGGTCACGGCCACCGACCCGGCCAAAGCCGCCGGCAGGGGCAGATTGAGCCCTTTCCAGAACGATATCAGGCTGAGAGCGCCGACCATGACGAACTCGCCATGGGCGAAATTGATGAGCCCGGTGCTGCTGTAGAGCATGGAAAAACCGAGGGCGATGACCGCATAGATCGCCCCGTTGGTTATTCCGGAAAAAAGATACTGTAGGAGTTCCTGCATAAAATCCTGGATAAGGCCGCCGGTTCGCTCGGCCGGCAAAGACGCCGGATTCCCGCCCAAAAGCGCTGCGGGAATGACGGTTTTGCAGATCTCACGTTGATTCGTAGAGCCCCATGCCTTCGGAACACGCTGTTTCCCAAGCTCCAGCTTGGGAAACCCCCACTCGGAAGCTCCAGCTTCCACTACAGGCGCGACACGAAACGGAGCTTGCAAGACCCGGTTCCCAAGCCGGAGCTTGGGAACCGGCGAAAAGGTCCACCCCGGGAAGGGGCGGAAAATATCCATCCATTAAGGGTTGCATCACCGCAGACCGGGCCTTGCGGCGCGGCGGAGCCTACTTCAACAACTCCCACTGCCCGTTCTTTATAATCACCATCACGAAGGCATCCGAGCCAAGCCCGTTGTGGTCCGTGGGGGTAAAATTAAAGGTGCCGGTTATTCCGACCAGACCCTTCACCTTCTCCACGTTTGCCGCGATCTTTTTCCTGTCACCGTCGGTGCCCTTGAGCGCCGCCGCCAGGATGTGCATTCCGTCGTAGGCGTAGCCCCCGAAAGGCGAAGCCGTCAGGTTGAAGCGCTTCTTGTACTCGGAGGTGTAGCTGGTGAGCACTTTCTTCTGGGGATCGGCATCCGGCAGCTTGGCGGTGACCAGGATCTTTCCGGTCGGGAGCATGATGCCATCGGCGGCCGGTCCGGCAAGCTCTATGAACTTCGGGGACGCCACGCCGTGGCTGTTGTAAAGCGGGGTCTTCATGTTCATCTGGACCCTGTTTTTGGCGATTACCGCCGGGCCGGGATTGGTCCCCCAGCACACGATGGCGTCGGGCTTGGCAGCGCGGATTTTGGCGAGCTGGGCCGTCATGTCGGTGTCTTTGGAGCCGAAGGTCTCGGAGGAGACTATCTGGAAGCCGAACTTGGGCGCCTGGGCGAGGAGCTGTTCCTTGCCGCTTTCACCGAACGCGTTCTCCACGGTTATAAGGCTGAGCTTTTTGTACTTTGCGGCCTGGATGGCCTTATAAATGGTCTGCACGGCGAGAACGTCGTTCTGGGCCGTCTTGTAGACGAGGGGCTTCACGGGCTCGGTAATCTTTATTCCCGCGGCGCAGCTTATCAGCGGAACACCCGCCTTTTCGACCACCGGGATCACCGCAAGAGAAGTCGGCGTGAGGCTCGGCCCCACGATGGCTATCACTTCGTCCCGGCTGGTGAGCTTCTGGGCGGCCAGGACCGCCTTGGTCGGATCGCCTTCGTCGTCATAGATCACCGCTTCGAGCATGTGGCCTTCGATTCCGCCCTTGGCGTTTATCTGGGCCACGGCCATTTCCATGCTCTTTTTTTCAGGATCGCCCAGGAACGAAGCAGGCCCCGTTACGGAAAAGATCCCGCCGATCTTGTAAGCGGTCGTGCCCCAGCTTTGGCGCGGGGTGAAGGTGCCGACCAGAAGCGCCGCTATCGCGAGCGCGCAAAGGACAGGTGTTTTCCTCATTTTGTCTCCTCCCGGGCTGTCGCGGATGGGACCGAACCGTTTTCACCACGGAGAGCACAGAGTTCACAGAGAAAAAGAAAATATTACCGCCTGTCTTGCCCCTGCCTGTTCTCCGTGTTCTCTGCGCTCTCTGTGGTGATTTTGTTTTTGCCCTTTTCACCACGGAGCACACGGAGTTCACAGAGGAAAAGCAAATATTTGCATCTTGATTGCTCCGGCTTTCTCCGTGTTCTCTGTGCTCTCTGTGGTGATTTCGTTTTTGCTCGGCCCCGCCACCGCGGTTAGGGTTTACATCGAATAGAGCTGGTCTCCCTTGATTACCTTTACACCGTTTTCCTTCAGGAGCCTCAGGGCCTCCTCCAGGTTGTCGAAGCGAAAGATGAGCACCGCGTTCGATCCGCTCTGCTGGACGAACGCGTACATGTACTCGACGTTTACATCGGCCTGCTGGAGCACCTGCAGAATGTAGTGCAGCCCCCCGGGGCGGTCCGATACCTCCACCGCCGCAACGTCGGTCTTCCCGACCGTAAACCCGTTGGCTTTCAGCTCCTGCTTGGCCTTTTCGTTATCGTTTACGATCAGGCGCAGAATCCCGAAATCGGATGTGTCCGCCAGAGAGAGCGCCCGGATATTGATCTGCGCCTCGGAAAGGATCCTGGTGACCTCCGCCAGCCTTCCCGCCTTGTTTTCGAGAAAAACCGAAATCTGCTCGACATGTTCCATGAGAAGAGCCTCCTTTTGAATTGGCGCGCCGCTTTAAATCCTTCGTTTGTCGATCACTCTCTGTGCCTTGCCTTCGCTCCTGGCGATGCTCTTGGGTTCAACCAGCTTGACCTTGGCGGAAACTCCCAGGTATTCCTTGATATTCTTGGCGATTTTCTTTTCAATCTGCTGGAGCACCCGGATTTCGTCCGAAAACGACCCCTCTCCGACCTCCACCATGACCGTAAGGGTATCCAGGTTGTCCTCGCGATCCACGAGGAGCTGATAATGCGGCTCGACTTCCTCCATATCCATGAGCACGCTTTCGATCTGCGACGGGAAAACGTTTACTCCGCGGATGATCAGCATGTCGTCGGTGCGCCCGCTTACCTTGCGCATCCTCACGTGCGTGCGCCCGCAGATGCACGGCGCCCTGTCCAGCGAAGTGACGTCGCGCGTTCGGTACCTGATCACCGGGAAGGCCTCCTTGGTGATCGAGGTGAAAACGAGCTCTCCCTGCTCGCCGTTGGGCATGACCTCGCCGGTCACCGGGTTGATGATTTCGGGGATGAAGTGGTCCTCGAAAATATGGAGGCCCTTTTTGGCCTCGATGCACTCGACGGATACGCCCGGCCCGATGACCTCGCTCAACCCGTAGATATCTATGGCGTTAAGGTTCAGCTTGCGCTCGATCTCGGCGCGCATCTCCTCGGACCAGGGCTCGGCGCCGAAAATGCCCGATTTGAACCGCAGGTCCTTGAAATCGACCCCGGTCTCCGCGGCCACCTCCCCCAGGTGGAGGGCGTACGAAGGGGTGCAGGTGAGGATCGTCGGGCCGAAGTCTTTCATGATCAGCACCTGGCGCTTGGTGTTTCCGCCGGAGATGGGGATTACCGAAGCCCCCAGGCGCTCGGCCCCGTAGTGGACCCCCAACCCGCCCGTGAACAGGCCGTAGCCGTAGGCGTTGTGGATTATGTCGCCGCGGGTCGCGCCGCCGGCGGCCAGCGCGCGGGCCATCAGCTCGGACCACGTCTGGATGTCGCGGGCGGTATAGCCCACCACGGTAGGTTTTCCGGTGGTGCCCGAGGAGGCGTGGATTCGCACCACGTTATCCATCGGCACCGCGAACATCCCGTAAGGATAGTTGTCCCGAAGGTCCTGCTTGGTGGTAAACGGAAGCCGGCGAAGGTCCTGGAGGGTCTTGATGTCCCCGGGGCTTATGCCCGATTCGTCGAATTTTCTGCGGTAAAAGGGCACGGTGGCGTAAACCCGCTCCACCGTCTCCTGCAGGCGGCGCAGTTGTATGGCCTCCAGCGCCTCGCGAGGCAGTGTTTCGAATTCGATATTGAAGATCATTTTGCCCTGACTCCTCTTGCTGATAGTAACATTTCGAAAATACTAATAAAAAAGGCTATGGACATCGAAAATCCACAGCCTCTCAAAAACAGAAAAACCATGGATTCGACCGGTATCGCCCACCCATGGTTTGTTTTCGCTCTCAGTCCGGACTCAGACTATTTCGCTCCCACGGGCGGGCCTTCAAAACGAGAACCCGCTAAAAAAGAAGAAACGAAAATAGAACAGCCGGCCGCGCATATTTTCCTCTTAAGACTCCAGGGGATTTTTACCCAATACTAGATCGCCGGAGCCGTTGTCAATAAAAATCAACCGGGTACTACTTCGCCGCGCTTTCCTTGATGCCGCCCTCCCGCTTCACCCGGGCAAGCTCCTGGTCGAGCAGGGCCTCGGGTGGAAAGGTCCCGGGGGCTTTGGTGGCGTTCAGGTATGCTTCGGCGGCCTTGGCGTAGTCCTTTTTCGCGGCATAAATCCTGCCCGTGTTCCAGTCCGCTTCGCGCTCCAGGCTGGGATCACCGGAGTCTTTCAACTGGGCCCATTGCTTGAGGGCCTCGTCGGGCTTGCCGGCGGCCTCCAGCGTCGTCGCAAGCTGGTAATGGATCAGCGGCCTTAAACCGTGGCCGGGAGGAGCGGCCGAAAGGGCCTCCGATGCCGCCTTGATCGAGGCGTCGTAGCGCTTGGCCTGGAATAGCGCTTTTGCGAGCTCCAGCCGCGCGACCAGGGCGGGACGTGTTCCATCGTGTTCGGAAACGAATTTCTGAAGGTCCGGGATCAGTTTTTCCAGGTCGCCCGGTGCGGCCTTGTCCGCAGTGGGGAGCTTGGCGGCCAGGGCGGCGTAGTCCGTCTTGGCCTGGGTTTCCCTGCGTTCGGTGTAGATCCTGAACCCCCAAATGGCGGCGATGAGGAAAAATACCGCGGCGGACGTTCCCACCACCAGCGTCGCGTGGTTCTGCGCCCAAATTTTGAACCTGTCGTAAAAATTCTCCTGCAAAACAATCGGTTTTCCCGATTTCTTGATCGGCTTTATCTTTTTTCCACCCAACGAATACTCTCCTTGTCAGTTGCGGCCCGGCCCGAAAACTCCGCCGGGGCAAGGTTGCGGGTTCCAGCGTGGGAACGGGCATCGAGCATCATTCCACGTTCTGCACCTGCTCTTTTAGCTTTCCTATTTCGGTTTTCATCCGTACCACCGCCTGTGTCGTTTCCAGGTCGGTTGTCTTGGAGCCGATGGTGTTGGCTTCGCGGTGCAGTTCCTGGATCAGAAAATCGACCCTGCGCCCATCGGCGGGTTTTGCGCCGGAAATAACCGCCCGGATCTGTTCGAGATGGCTGCCCAGCCGCACCAGTTCCTCGTTAATATCGGACCGGTCAACCAGGAATGCAATCTCCTGGAGAAGCCGGTTTTCATCCGGCTCGGTCCCTCCCAGGAGCTGTTTCATGCGCTCTTCCAGCCTGGTTTTGTACTCTTGGATCACCAGTGCGCTCCGGCCGCGAACGACGGACAGGTCGGCGCCTATGGCTTCGATCCGGTTGTTCAGATCGCTTAGAAGCGATTCGCCTTCAAGTGAGCGCATCCGCCGCAGCTGGTCGAGCGCCTCGGCTGCCGCCTCGGCCAGGAGCTTCTGCACCGCCTCGCTGTCCACGTCCGTTTCGCGGACCTCGTAAATGTGCGGAATGCTCAGCAGGTGTTCGAGCTTCGGCTCCCCGGCCCCCGTCAGGGTCACGTGAAGGTCCTGGAGCTGTCTCCAGTAAAACCGGACGAGGTCCGTGTTGATCCGCGGCGCCTTCTGCTTTATGTCCGTGCTCTCCACCTGCACGTAAATATCGACCCTGCCCCTCCTCAGTTTTTCCGAGACGATCTTCCTGAACAGGTCTTCGAACTCGAGGAAGCTTTTCGGAAGCCGAACGGAAATGTCGAGCTGCCGTCCGTTGAGGGAGCGCATCTCAACGCTTACCGAATATCCCGCCCCCTCTTTGCGGCTGCGGCCAAATCCCGTCATGCTGAATATCAATCGAAACTCCTTGCTTAACCGGGCGGGAGCGCCCCGTCCTGCTCGAACTTGAGTTTTTTCCGCAAAAATGCGAGCCAGCAGAGAAACTCCGGCTCGCGGTAATCCGGATAGGTCCAGGGAAGCGGCCGGTACCCGCCCTTGTGGTACATCAGGGTAAGATCACCATAGATACCATCTCGAAGATATATCCGGTGAGTAAAATTTTTGCCAGTGGCCAGGACGAATCTTTCCAGGCTGAGAATGCCCGGGTCGATATTGACCTGCCGGTTTGCTCCGACTGAGAACTCCCGTTCGAGCCTGTTCGTCCCGAGCTTGATATCGGGAAGAGACACGGGCCTTACCGGGTCCAGGTATCCCGCCGTCTGCCTTTGGATGCCCGGCCCCATTTCCCGGTCGTAATAGGTGGTGTAGGCAAAAGGGGCGGGAGCGGAGAGAAAATCCATCTGCCCGAACATGGCTTCCAGCCGCCGCAGGGCTTCCAACTGCACCGCGAAGTCGCGAAACAAAAATCGTATGACCAGTTTGGCGGGCGATGGCTCCTGGGGACGGCTCATGGCACGTTACTCGATGCTCGATTCTGGATACTGGAAACTCGATCCTGGATCACGGATGCTCGATGCTCGTTCCCGCGCTGGAGGCGGGACCCGCAACCTTACCCCGGCAGAGTTTTCCGGGCCGGGGCCGCAACCCGCTCACAGCATCCCCAGGGCTTCCATGAGCTGCGCGGCGGAGACGGCGGCCGTTCCCTGCCGGGCCACCACCAGCCCGGCGGCGCAGTTTGCCAGGATGGAAGCATCCACCACCGAAAGCCCGGCGGCGGTGCCCAGTGCGAGCACGGCGGCAACCGTGTCGCCGGCGCCGGTGACATCGTAGACCTGCCGCGCCAGGGTGGGGATGTGGACGGCTTTTTCTTTGTTGCGGAAGATGCTCATGCCGTCTTTTCCGCGCGTGATGAGAAGGTTTTCGCACTCCAGCCTGCGGAAAAGCTCGATGCCGGCCGCGTTCAGGCTTTCTTCATCGACAATCGGAATTCCGGACAGCCATGCGGCCTCGTGGTGGTTGGGGGTGACCATCCAGAATGAATGATAGAGCTTAAAATTCTGGATTTTCGGGTCCACGATCACCGGGATGGCGGCCTTGCCGGTAATCGAGCGTATCTTGCCCACAAGCTGCGAATTTACCACCCCCTTGGCGTAATCGGACAGGACGGCCACTCCGGCGCCGTCCAGGTTTTCGCGCAAAAATTTAACGATCCTTGCCGTCGAATCGGGCCGCGACGGGGCGGAGGTCTCGCGGTCGTAGCGCACGACCTGCTGGTTCTGAGCCATGATGCGCGTCTTTACCGAAGTGGGGCGGCCTTTTTCCTCAACGAGTCCCGAAGTGGAGATCGAGCTTTGCTCGAAAAGCTCGACAATGCGCCTGCCGGCGTCATCGTCTCCTATCAGGCCCGTGGTAAGAGCGGTTGCGCCAAGGCTTGCCAGGTTGTGAGCGACGTTTGCCGCCCCCCCCAGACTGCTTGTTTCCCTTACCACCTCGACTACCGGCACCGGGGCTTCGGGCGAAATCCGGCGCACCTCTCCCCAGATATACACGTCCAGCATCAGGTCCCCCACCAGCAGGACCTTCAGGCCGGAAAATTTTTCAACGGCCGACGCGAGGCGCGCCCTCCGCTCGGCCGTAATCGAAAAATCACTGGGCATCGGATTACCGGACATATCAGCCGAGCGGCTTTGCCTCGTCTATGAGCATGATGGGAATGTCTTCGCGGATTTCATAGAGCAGCCTGCACTGTTCGCACACAAGGCCCGTGCTGTCTTCGTTAAGATGCACCGGCCCCTTGCATTTCGGGCAGGCTAAAATGTCGAGCAGGTCTTTGCTTATGGCCATAGACGTTGTCTCCGTGTAGTGAATATTTTCGCTGTTCTCAAAATCCTTTCACCCCTGCTGCGGCTCCGCGGGGGCGCGCTTTTCCCCGGCCGGCGCCCCTATCCTTTCGCCGCTGTCCTCGTCGAGGACCTGACGCAGTGAATCGAGAAGCCCGCGCATCCTGGCGCCGAACTGGATTCGGTGCCGTTTCAACTCGGAGATTTCCCGCTCCATCGCGATCAGGCGCTCGTTGACGGCCTGGATGATCTTTTCCGCCTTCACCTCCGCTTCCGAGATGATCAGCTTCGCCTCGCGCTCGGCGTTGACCTTCATCTGTTCGGCATTTTTCTGGGCGCCCACGAGAACGTTTCGGATCGTCTGTTCCCGTTCCCTGTGGCCGCGGGTTTCTATCTCCAGGGTCTGGAGTTCCCTTTTGAGGCTTTCGTTATCGGTTTTGAGCCGGCGGATTTCATCGATTACCTCCTGCAAAAACGACTCGACATCACCGGGGTCGAGACCCATGAGGCGGGTGCGAAATTTTTTCTGTTCGAGGTCGGCTATTTCCATTGAATCCCCAAGTGAAAATGGACCGGCGGCTACCCGCCGATCGTATAGGCAAGCCTTGCCAGGGTAGGCGGCAGGAACTGTTCCAGAAACATCAGCGCCAGTATTACTATTATGGGAGAAAAGTCGATCCCGCCCGCGATAAACGGCACGGCACGGCGCACCCGGTAGAGCACCGGTTCCGTAATATTATAGAGAAAGCGCACTATCGGGTTGTAGGGGTCCGGGTTCACCCACGACAGGAGCGCCCGGACAATGATGATCAGCATGTAGGCGTATATTATTTTGTCCAGTATATAGGCCGTTGCCAGAAGAAAATTCGCTATTATGAACATGGCGCTCCCCGCAAAGTGATGTCTGAGTTATGTACCGGTTGAAACTACTTTTTTTCCAAATGCGTGTCAACTTGAACCGCACTTGCCGCCGCATCGCCCTCTCCTTGGATTCCAGGCGCTCCCCCCCGTCCCAGCCGTGCGCGGGCGGATTGTCTCGCATTTGCCCGCACCGGGAAAGGTTCAGAATACTTCTTCCCCGCCTTGAGATCAAATGAGGGATTCTATCGGGAAACGAAATATCAGCACACTTATTTATCGGAAAATCCGGTCGTGCCGGCCCGCATCCGGCAAAGATACCGTGGGGGGAAGCCCGGCGGTTTTTATGACAAAATCGGCAGCCTCGATCCGGGTAAAATTGTCGCGTTATTTAAAAGGCGGTGCTATTATTCCTTCCTTCACGGCTTCCTCTTGCTATCAGGGCTCAAATTATATGGAAAACTCCCGCCCAGCCGCGCCGCGCCCCGGCGCAGGCGCTTCCGGGCAGTCGCCGGACGCTCTCATGCCGCATCGCACGCATAACTCCGATATCCGCTGGCTCATTCTTTTCTGTATCGCCCGGGTAGCTTTCAATTTCATCTGGACCACCTACTCGGCCGCCCTGCCTCTGCTTCGCATCGACTGGCACATGGACGCCTCGCATTCCGGCCTGGTCCAGTCCGCCTGGCATTTCGGGTACCTGTTCTCGCTTGTCGCGGTAGGGTTTCTGGGCGACCGGTTCGGGGCCAGGCGGGTTTACCTGTGGAGCGGGGTGGCGGCAAGCATCAGTGCCTTGATGTTCGGGGCCTTCGCCTCGGATTTCGTCTCGGGTATCGTACTCTACGGACTTGCCGGCCTGTGCTCCGGGGGGTCCTACACGCCGGGCCTTACTCTTATCGCCGAGCGCTTTCCACCCGCCACGCGTGGCCGGGCAATGGGCTTCTACATTGCCGCCGCGTCACTTTCCTACGCAATGTCGGTGATCGTTTCCAGCAGGCTTTTTCCGATCGGGGGCTGGCGGCTCGCTTTCCTGGTGACGTGCAGCATGCCCGCCCTCGGCCTGGCGATTTCGGTGTGGGTCCTGCGCGGCACTCCAAACATCGTTCATGCGGTGTCCGGGACGCTTGAGGCGTGGCGGTCCGCAAAGCTGGTTTTGAAAAACAGGGCCGCCCTGCTGTCGATGCTCGCCTATGCCTTCCATTGCTGGGAACTGCTAGGGATGTGGGCCTGGCTGCCTTCCTACCTTGCGGCGGCGACCCTCGCCTCGGCGGGCGGGGTGGGAAGTCGGGCCTCCGCGGTCGAAACCGGCGTGCTCCTCTCGGGCCTCACCTATCTAACGAGCGTGCTCGGCAGCCTGATCGGCGGAGCACTGTCGGACCGCTGGGGACGATCCCTTACGATGCTTATGTTTTCATCCCTCAGCATGACCTTCTCTTTCACTTTCGGCTGGATGCTCGGATGGCCCCTGGCTATCCTGTTCGTTGCGGCCGCGCTCTACAACCTGTCGAGCATCGCCGACTCCTCGATCTACTCGACGGCCCTGAGCGAACTGGTGGAGCCGCAATACATCGGGGCCGCCTACGCGGTGCGCTCGGCAATAGGTTTCGGCGCGGGGGCGATCAGTCCGTGGGTTTTCGGGCTGGTGATGGACGCGGCGCGGGGGCTTTCGTTTTCATCCGATCGGCTGGTCTGGGCGCTGGCATGGACGGTCCTGGGCCTCGGGGCCCTTCCCAGCCCCCTGATGAGCTGGCGCCTGCGAAAGCGCCCCGAAGCGCTGCAGATGGCGCAGGGGCTTCGTTGAGAAGTTGGGCGGTTGGGAAGTTGAAGTCGGGCGTTGAGTAGATGTCCAATGTCAGAGTCAGAGCTTTTCCGCCGCTTCCCGGATGCCGCCCAGCCTGTCTTTCATGCGTTCCATTGCGGAGAGTTTTTCGGCCAGGGCGCTTTCAAGGCGGGTGGTTTCTTCCTCGCCCTGCGAGCGGAGGTCCACCCCGCGCTCGACTGCCCTGGTTATACCGTCGGCGATGGTTTCCATTTTTGCCGTCATTTGCCGGCGGAAAGCCTGCGCGCTCCTGTTTAGCTTTTCTATGAAATCATACCTCAGGCGGCCCGCCTGCATCTCGATTGCTTCCTTCATGCGGCGTTTTCTCTTTCCCAGTATCACCCGGTTTGCCGTTCGGAACGCCCAGGCCCGTATGCGCTCCAGCCTTCCGCTTATGTAGCGCGGGACCACCTGGGCCAGGGAATCGGCCAGCATGTCGAGTCCCACGGCCTCCGTTTCGTGCTTGTAGTAAAAGGACGATTCGAAGCTCCAGACCGACTCGGCTTCCACCGCCTCGAACGGGACCGAAAACAGCTGCGAGGAAAACCCCAGGAGCGAGTCGATCATCTGGTTGATGTTTGCCGCAAACCGTCGGCAGATATCGTCGAAGGCTTTTGAGAGCGTTTCGTCCGCGCGGTTTCGCCAGGCGGAAAATTCCAGTTCGATTCTTTCGCGCACGAACCCCGCCAGGGCATCGTTTAGCTCCTTTAGCGACAGGTCCTTCTTTTCCTCGTAGAACCGGTTAAACTCCTCTTCCATGCGGGGTGCGAGATCACTTTTGAGCCGCGACAAATCCCTGTCCAGCTCTTTTATGATCATGCGGTCGAGTTCGGCGTTGAACAGGGCGTCGAAATCGCGCCTCTGCCGCAGCAGTTCCTCTTTCTTGCTCTCAAAGGCCTTTATCTTGTCCCTGATTTCCTCCACGGGGGTCTTGAGCGAGGTCAGTTCAAGCTCGGTTTCGAGCTTCGCCGCGGCCAGGACCCTCAGCAGGTTTTTGGAAACCGAACCGAGCAGGACCTTCCCCTTTTCCTTCATCAGGAACCGGTCAAGGGCTTCCGAGAAGGCGGGAAGCCCGCTTTTTCGAAGCTTTTCGGGCGAGCCTTCGGTCTTGCCCTCCAGGGCCAGCTTGGCCGATACCGGAAAAATCTTGACTTCCGCGCCCATGATGCCTTCCAGGACGTCCCTGGAAAAGGACACCGACCGATCGACCTCCTCCTCGGGCAGGTAGTCGATCTTGTTCAGCAGGAAAAAAATCCGGTCGGCAAATCCCCGCACGTCGCTTAAAAATTCCAGTTCGGCGCTGCCGGCCGGCTGGTCGACCGAGAGCAGGAAAAGCGCGCAGTCCGATTTGGGAAGGTAGCTGTAGGCAACATCGGTATTGTGAACGTAAATGGAGCCGACACCGGGGGTATCCACCAGCCTCACGCCATCCTTGAGATAAGGCGAGGGATAGAGCACCACGACTTCGCGCACTTCCTTTTCGTTTCGGGGGTTTCCGCTTTCGGTGACGTATTCCGGGAGCTTTTCTACGGGTATTTCCTGAATGCGGCCGTCGTTGAAAAAAACCTTTACCGCGAGCTTTTCGCCGTAGACCAGTATAGTGACGATCGAGGTGAGCGGGACGACCGAGACCGGGAGCAGGTCGGTCCCCAGCAGGGCGTTTATGAGGCAGGTCTTTCCGCGTTTGAATTGCCCGACCACCACCAGGTTGAAGGTGTTTGCCTCGATCTTTTCCTTCAATTCCAGGCAGGACTGCCGGTCGGTAAGGTCGAGGTCGAGCATTTGCACGATGGCGGCAAGGATGCCGTCGCGCAGAACTTTGTAGTCGTTTATGGCCCCGGCGGTTTCGCCGGTCCGGTTCGAGGGCGGTTGCGCAATGCCTGGCATAGGTTCTCCAGCATAATAAACAAGCGATTGGCCCGCAAGCCGGGGGCTGATGGCCAATCGCTTTCTTTTGCACCAGAGGCGCCATTAACCTATAATGAACACCCGTCCAATTCGCAAGGCAAAAACGGGAACTCGGATTCAAAATGGTTTGTGGTACACGCGAAGGTCCCGGGAAAAGAAGGGCCGCGCCAAAGCCGGGCGGGGCTGCCGCCAAAATTGCGGTCCCCGCCGGAAAGCTTGCATTCCCGAGCGGATTTCTTTCTTTTCTTCGAATCTTCGCGGCTTAGCGTGAAATTCAAGGATTTTGATTATGCACAAAAGAATGGTTTCGGCTGGCTGGGGGAGAAAACTTTTTTTGTTCGCGGTATTGTGGGTGCCGCTGGCGGCGCTCTTTTTTGCGGGGCACCCGGCCCTGGCTGTGAAAGACCACTATGCCGGCCTCAAGCGGAGCCTCATCGCAGAGGGTTTTTCTCGAAACCAGGTGGAAAGCCTGTTCCGGCCGGTCAGCGCGCCCATGTTCAAACTGGTTTCACAGACGCTTCGAATCAGGGAAGGCCGGCTCAGCTACGACCATTTCCTGGCGCCTTCGGAGATCGGCAGGGCGCGTGATTTCATAGCCGCCTACCGGGACTCTTTCTCGCGTGCCGAAAGCACCTTCGGGGTCGAGCCCGGCGTAATAGCCGCCATCCTCCTGGTGGAAACCCATCTCGGATCGTACACCGGCAAAACGCCCTCGCCCGCCGTTTTTTCGACTTTCGCCGTGCTGGACCACAGGGAAAACCGCGACCACGTCTGGAGGATGCTGTCGCGCTATGACAGGGAAAAGTGGGGGCGCGAGGCGTTCGACCGCAAGCTGCTGGACCGCTCCCGGTGGGCGTACAGGGAACTGGTTGCCCTCCTGGAATGCGAGAAGTCTTATAACCTCAAGCAACGTTCGCTCAAAGGTTCGGTCATGGGCGCGGTGGGCTTGCCGCAGTTCCTGCCGAGCAGCCTGCAACACTACGGCGCGGACGGCAACGGCGACGGCAGGATAGACCTTTTCGACCCGGATGACGCCATTTTCAGCACCGCCAACTACCTGCGCGGACACGGCTGGTGCGAAGCCCGATTCCCGGCCGACAGGGAGCAGGTGATCTGGACCTATAATCACAGCAAGCCCTACGTGCAGGCAGTCCTGGGGATAGCGAAAAGGCTGGAGGAGTGAATCGGGGTTCCACCGCGGAGGCGCAGAGAACGCAGAGAAATGCGGGGCGGGCGAGGGGCTTTCCGCCGATACCCCAACGGAGCGCGAGAACGGTTTCCGTGTCCCAAGTCGAAATGATTTCATCTCCGGTGCCCGCACAGGAGCGCGAGAACAAGAAAAGTGCGCTGGCTGAACGCCGGTCCCGAAACACGCCGGTAGGCTGGTTCCAAAATACGCTGGTTCCCAAGCTCCAGCTTGGGAACCCCCATTCGGAAGCTCCGGCTTCCATTGATTACAGGGAACAAAAGATGCCCCGCAGCCGCTACAGGGTAGCCCACGACCAATGCCCGCATTTCTTGACGGCAACCATCAATAACTGGCTGCCGATATTCACCCGGCCGGAAACGAGGGATATCGTTCTGGACTCCTGACGGTTTCTCCAGCAAGAAAGCGGCTTAAAGATATACGGCTACGTCATTCTGGAAAATCACCTTCATCTCATCGCCGGCTCAAACCATCTTACCGGCGATATTCAGCGTTTCAAGTCCTATACCGCGCGAGAAATCCTGGCGCATTTGGCGGACCGAAAAGAAACGCAAATGTTGCGTCTGCTGGAAATGTTCAAACGCCCTCATAAAACCGAGTCCATCTATCAGCTTTGGGAAGAGGGAAATCACCCGCAGATCATAGAAAGTGAAGCCGTGTTGAGGCAGAAGCTGGACTATATACATCAAAACCCGGTCAAGCGCGGCTATGTGGATCTGGCGGAACATTGGCGTTATTCCAGTGCCGGAAATTACGCAGGAAAAGAAGGTTTGATAGAGGTTTGTAAAACCTGGTAGGGGAAGGGAAGCTGGAGCTTCCGGGGTATTGGTTCCCAAGCCGGAGCTTGGGAACCAGCGATCACTCAATTCCTCAATCCTTAAATCCCGAAATTCCTGAATCTTTTAATCAATCCTGCAGATCTCGGGATCGTATTCCATTTCGTGCTTGAGGTCGCGTTCCATGAGATCCTGGACTACGCGAAGCGGGTCCTTGCCCTCGTAGAGCACGCGGTAGATTTGCTCGCAGATCGGCATATCCACTTCCATTCGCTTGGCCAGAAAGTGTATCGACTTGGCCGTGATGACGCCCTCGGCCACCATCCGCATGCCGCTCAGGATGTCTTCGAGCTTTTTGCCCTGCCCGAGCTGTAACCCTACCGTCCGGTTCCGGCTGAGGTCCCCGGTGCAGGTGAGCAGAAGATCGCCGATGCCGGCAAGTCCCGAGAACGTGAGCGGGTGAGCGCCCATTTTGACGCCCAGCCGCGATGTTTCGGCTATCCCCCGTGTGATCAGGGCCGCCCTGGTGTTGTATCCGAAATTAAGGCCGTCGCATACGCCCGCGGCAAGGGCGATGACGTTTTTGGAAGCCCCGGCAAGTTCGACGCCTATCTTATCGAGGCTGGTGTAGACCCTGAACCGGTTCGTGGAAAGGACTTTCTGGATTTTCCGGGTGGTCTCGATATCGTCTCCGGCAAGGGTCACCGCGGTGGGAACGTCCCGGATTACTTCCTTTGCAAACGAAGGCCCGGAGAGGCAAAGCACCGGGATACGGCTTTGCGGTGGCAGCACCTCTTTCCAGATGCCCGACATGGTGAGCAGTGTTTCGGTTTCGATCCCCTTGGTGGCGCTGACTATCACCGCATCGTCTCGAAGATGCGGCAGCATGTTCATGACAACGCCCCGGTAGACGTGCGAGGGTACCACCATCAGTATCAGGCTGGAACTTTTTACCACGCTTTCCAGCGTGTTTTCGGGACAAATCCTTTCATGCAGCCGAAAGCCCGGCAAAAAAACGTTGTTTTCCCTGGTTTGACGGATCGTTTCGCACAGGTCTTTTTCAAAGACCCAAAGCTTTACATCATATCCACTGGAGGCCAGGAGGTGGGCAAGACTGGTCCCCCAGCTGCCCGCCCCGATTACTCCTATTGTTCCCGAACGGTTCAATTTTCGTCTTCCTCTCTGCTGTCTTCGCTCTCGTATAAAACGGTCAGGTCGACCACCTTCTCGCCCTCGGCAAGGCCCATCAGCTTGACGCCCTGCGTCACCCGCCCGATCTTGCTTATCTGGCCCGCGGAGGTGCGAATGAGACGGCCCCTGTCGGTTATCAGCATGATTTCGTCCTCTTCTCCCACCTGGCGAAAACCGATGATGCCGCCGTTGCGCTCCGTCACCTTGACGTTGAGCACGCCTTTGCCGCCCCGTGTCTGGCAGCGGTAGCTTTCTTCCGTGGTGCGCTTGCCGAATCCTTTTTCGGTAACCACCAATATGCACTTGTCCGGATCGATCACGTCCATTCCCACCAGTTCGGTCCCCACGACGTTCATGCCCCGTATTCCGCGGCTGACCCGCCCCAGCGGCCGGAACTGGTCCTCGTTTACCCGTATGCACTTTCCGGCGCGGCTCATGAGGAAAAGGTCCCGTTTGCCGTCGGTGATCACCACCGAGATAAGCTCGTCGTCCTCATCGAGGTTTATCGCCCGGATGCCGTTCGACCGCGGGTTGGCGTAAGCCGACAGGTCGCTTTTCTTGATGATGCCGTTGCGGGTGGCCATAACCGTGAAGTGGTCGGGCGAAAACTCCTTTACCGGAAACACGGTCTGGATCTTTTCCCCCGGCTGAAGGGGCAGAAGGTTTACCGCCGCCTTGCCCAGCGCCGACGGGCCGACTTCCGGAATTTCATAGACCTTGAGCCAGAAGACCTGCCCGCGATTGGTGAAGATGAGCAGGTAGTCGTGGTTTCCGGCCGTAAGGAGGCTGGCCACAATGTCTTCTTCACGGGTGCTCATTCCCGTTCGCCCCCTGCCGCCCCGGTGCTGGCTGCGGTAAATCGAGACCGGGGTCCGCTTGATGTAGCCCGCGCGGGAGAGCGTGACAACCATTTCATCGGTGGGGATGAGGTCCTCTATGCAGATTTCCCCGGAATCGTCGCGGATCTCGGTTTTGCGCAGATCGCCGAAATCGTTCGTCAGGTCCTTGATTTCGCTGCGGACCACGTCGTCGATCAGGGCCGGGGACGCCAGTATCTCCTTCAAGTGCTCGATTTGCTTTATCAGTTCGGCGTACTCCTGGAGGATTTTATCGCGCTCCAGGCCGGTCAGTCTCTGGAGCCTCATTTCCAGTATCGCCTGGGCCTGCACGTCAGTGAACGCGAATTCTTCGATCAGGCCTCGCCGGGCTTCCGGGGGGGTGGCCGCGGCGCGGATCAGTTTGATTACGGCATCGAGGTTTTCGAGCGCTATCTTCAGGCCCTCCAAGATGTGGGCGCGCTTTTCCGCCTGCCTCAGCTCGTATTGGGTGCGCTTTGTGACCACCTGCCGGCGGAAATCAATAAAGTGCTGGAGGATCTGCTTTAAATTGAGCACCTCGGGCCTGTTGTCCACCACCGCAAGCATGATGATGCCGAAGGTGCTCTCCAGGGCGGTGTGCTTGTAGAGCTGGTTCTCGATTATCCTGGGGTCGTCTCCCTGGCGCAGCGACAGGACTATGCGCATGCCGTGCCGGTCGGATTCGTCCCGGATATCCGATATGCCCTCGATCTTTTTGAGCTTCACCAGTTCGGCGACGCGTTCCAGAAGCCTTGCCTTGTTCACCTGGAAGGGCAGCTCGGTGATTATCAGGTGCTGGCGCCTGGGGCTGTCTTCGACCTCCACCTTGCCGCGCATCTTCATCACGCCCTTGCCGGTCTCATAGGCCTCCCGAATGCCGCCGCAGCCGCAGATTATTCCCGCGGTCGGAAAATCCGGGCCGGGGATATGGCGCATAAGCTCGGAGACGGTGGTCGCCGGGTTGTCAAGAAGCGCGCTCAGACCGTTGCAAAGCTCGCCCAGGTTGTGAGGCGGGATGTTGGTCGCCATCCCCACCGCGATGCCCGAAGAGCCGTTTAGCAGCAGGTTGGGGGCCCTCGTCGGGAGCACCACCGGCTCCAGGATCGTGTTGTCGTAGTTTGGCTGGAACGGGACGGTTTCCTTGTCGATGTCCCTCATGAACTCCATGCCGATCTTGGCCATGCGGATTTCAGTGTAACGCATCGCCGCCGCCGGGTCGCCGTCCACCGATCCGAAGTTTCCCTGGCCGTCGACGAGGGGGTAGCGCATCGAAAAGTCCTGCGCCATTCGCACCGTCGCATCGTAGATCGCCGCGTCCCCGTGCGGGTGATACTTACCCATAACGTCGCCGACGATGCGCGCCGATTTCTTGTAGGGCTTGTTGAAGTCGTTGCCGACCTCGTGCATGGCGTAGAAAATGCGCCGGTGTACGGGCTTGAACCCGTCGCGCACGTCCGGTATGGCGCGCCCGATGATCACGCTCATGGCGTAGTCGAGATAGGAGAGCTTAATTTCGTCGGCGATATTGATCGTCTTGATTATGTCCATCAGAGTCCCTGCAGGTTGATTGCTTCAGTAAATGATCATGGATGCTCGATGTTCGATGCTTGATTTCTCGTTCCCACGCTTCCGCCTGGGGATGCAACCGTAGGGTGGGCACGGCCTTATCGTGCCCACCAAAACCGGCGTCCAATCAAAACCGGTGGGCACAAAAAAGCCGTGCCCACCCTACATCCGGTATCCAGCATCGAGCATCGAGTGCCGAGCACCAAGCATCCGTTTTCTAAATGTCCAACTCCCTGAAATCCAGCGCGTTGGTCTGGATGAATTCGCGCCGCGGCTCGACCGGGTCTCCCATGAGGCACTTGAAAAGCTCGTCGGCAAGGTACTGGTCTTCCACCTTCACCTGGAGCAGGGTCCTTTTCTCCGGGTCCATGGTGGTTTGCCAGAGCTGCTCCGGGTTCATTTCGCCAAGACCCTTATACCTCTGGATGGTCGTGCCCTTCCTGGCCTCGTCCATGAGGTGCTGGAAAAACTCGCGCGGATTGTCGAATTTCGTTTCGTTTTCCTTGTCCCTTACGACATACGGGGTCACGTGCAGAGGCGAAAGCTGCCTGTAGAGCGAAAGCAGCTTCCGGAACTCGATGGAGGTCAGGAAATCGTAGGTCAGGCGAAGCTCCTTGTGGCCGTTCGAGGGTTCCACGACATCCAGGTCGTAGCCCCGGTGCTCCTCTTCCATTTCGATAGACACCACTTCGTAGCCCAACTCGATGAGTTCGCGCCTCAGAACCGCGGCGCACTCTTCCTGGTCCACCTGGTCGAGGCTGTTTTCATTGAAGATGCGGATGATGCGCTCCAGCAGCTTCCTGGAAATCCCTTTTTGCGCCTGGCGCACCAGCCAGTCCTCGTAGCGCGAGAAAGTCTTGAGGAGCTGCACCAGTTGCCCGGCCGGAAGCGGCTCATCCATCCCGGAAAGGTAGACCTGTTTTTTTTCGGAAGCGCGCTTCAGCAAAAATGCATTCAACCCGTCGTCGTCTTTGAGGTAGAACTCGCTTTTTCCAAACGCCAGCCTGTAGAGCGGAGGCTGCGCGATATAGAGGTTCCCGCGCTCGATAAGCTCGGGCATCATCCGGAAAAAGAAAGTGAGCAGAAGCGTGCGGATGTGGGCGCCGTCCACGTCGGCATCGGTCATGATGATCGTTTTGTGGTACCGGAGCTTGTCAATATTATACTCCTCCTTGCCGATCCCGGTGCCCAGGGCGGAGATCATGTTCCGGATTTCCTGGTTTTCGAGCATTTTGTCGAAGCGCGACTTCTCGACGTTCAAAATCTTGCCACGCAGAGGCAAAATGGCCTGGAAAGCACGATTTCTGCCCTGTTTTGCCGAACCGCCTGCCGAATCGCCCTCCACGATGAATATTTCGCTCTTGACCGGGTCCCGTTCCTGGCAGTCGGCAAGCTTTCCGGGAAGCGAGTGGTCGGAGAGCACCCCTTTCCTGCGGGTAAGTTCCTTTGCCCGCCGGGCGGCCTCCCGCGCCCTGGCCGCCTCCAGCACCTTGTCCAGGATGGCCCGGATGATCTTCGGGTTCTCCTCGAAGTAGGCCATCATCTTTTCGTAGACCAGGTTTTCGACGAGGCCCTTCACCTCGCTGTTGCCCAGCTTGGTCTTGGTCTGGCCCTCGAACTGGGGCTGCGGGAGCTTGATGCTCACCACCGCCGTGAGCCCCTCGCGAACGTCGTCTCCGATCATCTTTTCCAGCTCGGGGCCCTTGATGCTCTTGTTCTGGACCGCGTACTGCTTGATCGAGCGGGTCAGCCCCGCCTTGAAGCCCACCAGGTGCGTTCCGCCCTCTTTGGTGTTAATATTATTGGCGAAAGTAAATATCTTTTCGTTATAAGTCTGGTTGTACTGGATGGCGATCTCGACCGCGATGGCCTGTTTTTCGCCCGAAATGGTGATCACTTCCGGGAAAATCGGTTCCTTGTTCTTGTTCAGGTACTCGACAAAAACACGGAGCCCGCCTTCGTAGAAGAACACCTTTTCCTTCGGGATGCGCTCGTCGGAGATTTCAATGCGGACCCCGCTGTTGAGGAAGGCAAGCTCTCTCAAGCGCTCGGACAGTATATCGAAGCTGATCTCGGTATCTTCGAAAATCTCGGGATCGGGCTGAAAGGTAACCCGCGTGCCGCGCTTCGTGGTTTCGCCCTTGAGCGTCAGAGGCGTCACGGGCACGCCGCGCTCGAACTTCTGGTAATAGATTTTGCCGTCGCGACGGATTTCCACTTCCAGGTATTCGCTGAGGGCGTTTACCACCGACACGCCCACGCCGTGGAGCCCGCCCGATACCTTGTAGGTGGAATCGTCGAACTTGCCGCCGGCGTGCAGCTTGGTCATGACCACGGTTACCGCGGGCAGGTTTTCCTTTTCGTGAAGGTCGACCGGGATGCCGCGCCCGTTGTCGTCAACGGTGATCGAGCCGTCCAGGTGGATTTGAACGCGGATGTGGTTGCAGTGGCCGGCCAGGGCTTCGT
This sequence comes from uncultured delta proteobacterium, assembly GCA_963712895.1. Taxonomy (GTDB): domain Bacteria; phylum Desulfobacterota; class Syntrophobacteria; order Syntrophobacterales; family Syntrophobacteraceae; genus SbD1. The sequence continues at coordinate 48,582 of CAVQJR010000001.1, forward strand.
CTATACTGTTGTCCACCACTTCGTAGACCAGGTGGTGGAGCCCTTCGGTAGAGACGTTTCCGATATACATGGACGGCCGCACGCGAACCGCGCTGAGCCCTTCCAGGACTGTTATCTGCTGTGCCGTATACTCGTCGGGGGGAATTTCGGGCAATATGTTGAGATCCTGCATAAAGTGCCTGTCCTGTCTCGCTGTTGTGAGGTGCCTTGGGCGAATTTGCGAAACACCGCGCGTTTCGCAGGGATAAGGTCTTGAAAGCTTTATAAAATCGTACAATTATACCAATTTTTGCCTTCTTTTTCAATGTAATTCGGTTATGCCGGGTCGCGGGCGGGAATTTCACGCGAAGACGCGAAGGCGCTGAGGAAAATCATTTTAACCGAGGGGGACGCAGCATGAAAGTGAAGTTTCTAGGCGTCGGCGAAGCATTCGACGAGGACCTGCCCAACACCTCCATACTGGTGCGGGCGGAGGAAAGGCACACCCAAAACCCGCCGCCCGCGGCCCGCAACTCCGGTTCGATCCTGCTGGACTGCGGGTTTACCGCACCGCCCCAGTTTTGGCGAAGCTGCCCCGACCCGGACGGCCTGGACGCCCTGTGGGTTTCCCACTTCCACGGCGATCATTTTTTCGGCATCCCCGCCCTGCTCACCCGGTTCTGGGAATCGGGGCGAAAGAGGCCTTTTCTGATCGCGGGCCAGGAAGGGGTCGAACAGGCGGTTTGCGCCGCGATAAGGCTCGCCTATCCGTCCATCATGGAAAAGTTCACCTTCGAGCTGCAATTTCTGATCGTCCATCCCGCAACGGTGGTCGAAGCGGCGGGGATGTCCTGGAGCACCGCTCAAACCGGGCATTCGCAAAAGGATTTGGCCCTGCGCCTGGGTGAAGGTGAAAAATCGGTTTTCTACAGCGGAGACGGGCCACCGACGGACGCAACGCTCGATCTTGCCCGCGGATGCGGCCTGGCAATTCACGAGGCCTTCAGCCTGGACCGCGAGATCGGCAGCCACGGCAACATTTTGGGCTGCATCGATTTCGCCCGAAGGGCGGGAGCAAGGGCGCTGGCCCTGGTCCATATCGAGCGCCACGAAAGAAGACAACGGCGCCGGGAGATCCTGGAAGCGATCGAAGGCGTGCGGGACCTGCGGGTCTTCATGCCCGAACCGGGGGATGAGGTCGAGATTTAGGCGGATTGCGGGAGGGGAAGGGAAGCGATTTCGCGTGAAACTGAAAAAACCGCGCGACCGACAATCCTATTCCGCCAGGGCGGCCGATCTTTTTACGTTCCAGGGGGCGAAACGGGCGAGGAGCAAAATCCCGGGGATTGCCCCAATGGTGCTTACCGCGAAAAACGGGGCCCACCCGAGCAGGTTTGCGATCGCACCGGCCGGGGCGCCGGCCAGTATGGGGGTGGCAGCCATGAAACTGGTCAGGAGCGCGTACTGGGTGGCGGTAAATCGCTTGTCGCAAAGGCTCATGAGGAATGCGATAAAAGCGGCGTTGCCCATGCCGCCGGAAAGGTTCTCGATGCCGATTGCCGCAACCATCGCCGGATAGCTCTTGCCGACGAGCGCGACGCCCGTGAAGGAAAGATTCGATATCGCCTGGAAAATCCCGAATACCCAAAGCGAGCGGTTGATCCCGATGCGGACCACAACGCCCCCGCCCACCAGGCTCCCGACAATGGAGCTGACCAGCCCGAAGGCCTTGTTGACGGTACCCACGTCGGTGCGGGTAAAGCCGATGTCGAGCAGAAACGGCGTGGTCATGGCCCCCGCAAGGTCGTAGCCCAGCTTGTAGAGCACGATGAAGACGAGCATCTCGATTGCGCCCGAGCGCTTGAAATAGGAGGAAAGAGGCCCCCAGACCGCTTCCCTGAGGTCTTTCGGCGGGACCGCGATGACCTCCGGCTCGGGCGCAACCAGCGTAAACACCACGCACACCAGCATTATCACGGCTATCACGCTATAGACGGACTGCCAGGGGAGGTGGTCGGAAGCGATCAGGGCGAACGCCCCGGAGACCAGCATCGCCATCCGGTAGCCCACCACCCCGGTTGCCGCTCCCGGCCCGAGCTCGGCTTCCCGCAGCACGTCGGCCCGGTATGCGTCGATCGCGATGTCCTGGCTGGCGCTGAAAAACGCCGTCACAAGCGCCGCAAAGGCAACGCCCGCCGGAAAGGATGCCGGGGAGCAATGCCCCAGGCCGAGGATGCTGATGACCAGCAGAATTTGCAGTGCTATAATCCAACCGCGCCTTCTGCCGAGCCACGGCGGGGTAAACCTGTCCATCAGGGGGGCCCAGAGCACTTTCAAAACGTAAGGCAGCCCAACCAGCGAGAACATGCCTATAACGGCCAGATCCACCTTCTCGGTCATGAGCCACGCCTGGAGGGTGGACCGGGTCAAAGCCAGCGGAAGCCCGGAAGAAAAACCAAGACCCAGAAGGCATAGTACGCGCCTGTTGCCGTATGCTTTCAACCAGTTGTTCATTGGGACCCGTTCGGAAATATTTTGGACCAACTCGCCGCCCAGGGAATGTATATGATATAGAACCCGTTAGCAATCAGGGATTAGCCGCGTAGGCCGATCCAGGGGAGAACGGGAAGCGCGGGAAACAGGAAAAGAGAGCGGGGGAACCGGTTCCGGGGCTGTCGCCCCAATGAGGCTGTTTCAAAATACGCGAACTTCACGGTAAACGGCGCACATTCCAAATCGTCGTTCCCGCAACGCCTTTGGGCGGGAATCCGGCGTCTTTGGGCTTTAATGATTTGCTCTCCCGCTTCGCGCGGGAGTAGGGAACCGCATCCGGGCAACATCCTGGTTCCCCTTGATTTTGCACAACCTACGAAAATTATGTCATGCTCACTTTCTCTGAATTCGCCGATAAATGGAACCTCGACACGGCCGCCCTCGATCCAGTCGTCAAGGCTCATCCCTTCAGGCTGAGCCGCTGTTTCGAAGGGCTTATCCGGGGACCGGGCGACCCGGTCTGGCGCCAGGTGGTCCCCGATGTGCGCGAACTTGCCGACCGTTCGGGCCTCGACGATCCGCTCTCCGAAGAATCCCTTTCCCCCGTTCCCGGACTCGTCCACCGCTATCCCAACCGGGTGCTCTGGCTGGTCGGCAACCGGTGCGCGCTCCACTGCCGGTTCTGCACGCGGAAGCGGAAATGGAGCCGGACCGAAGGCCGCCCCGAAACGCATGATTTTGACCTTAACCCCGCCCTGCGCTACATAGCGGAGAATCCACGGGTGCGGGACGTTCTCCTCTCGGGAGGAGATCCCCTGCTCCTGCCTTTGCCGCGTCTTTCCGAGATCCTGCAAAAGCTAAGAGAAATAAGGCACGTCGAAATAATCAGGATCGGCACCCGCGTACCCTGCGCGCTTCCGGGCCGGATCACTCCGGACCTGGCAGCCCTTCTGGCAAGGTTTCATCCGCTATTCATAAACATTCACTTCAATCATCCACGGGAGCTTACGGCGGAATCTTCCAGGGCCTGCACGGTGCTGGCCGGCGCTGGAATCCCGCTGGGCAGCCAGACCGTTCTCTTGCGCGGCGTAAACGACAGCGAGGCGGCCCTGGGGGAGCTTTTCCAGGGGCTTCTCAAGGCACGCGTCCGGCCCTATTACCTCATGCAGATGGACCTCACATCCGGGACGGCACATTTCCGCACGCCGGTGTCGGCCGGTCTTCGGATTTTGCAGCATCTCAGAAACCGCATTTCCGGCCTGGCGATGCCCCATTTCGTGATCGATCTTCCGGGCGGACACGGAAAAACGGCACTGGTTGCGGACATGGTTCGGGAAATCGGGCGGGACCGGATGATTGTTGAAAACTACCTTGGTAAAATGTGCGAGTACCCGTTGCTGGGCGGTGAGGAGGAAGAACTGCGCGCTCTTTTGAAGACGATGAGAGCGAATCGGTAAAAACTCGCATCTGATAGCAATTATTTGTTGCAAGCCTGTAAACTTTGTTGTATCCGGTGTTCCTGCTTTGTTTTCCCTAATTGCCTTACAAGCAGGTAGAAAAATGCGCAAAATATTCCCAATCCTTCTGGTAATCTTTATCTTTCTCGCCTCACCGGCGCTATGCGCCTCGTCAACCGAGCGCCTGTACAACATGCCGGACCTCACCCAGACCGACCCGAGCGCCCACTTCCCGCACGGCGGAGTCCACTACTGCGCCCCCTGCGCGATTTCCAACGCACTGGTATGGCTTGCTCACAACGGCTACGGAAAGCTTTTGCCCGCCACCAGGTACGGAGCCCCCGCCCAGGCAAAGCTCGCCATGCTGCTGGCTTCCGACAAGTACATGGATACAACACTGGAATGGGGGACCTCCCCCGCCGGGGTCCTGGAAGGTCTTGCCAGGTACCTGGCAGACTGCGGCTATCTCGAATCGAAACTTTCGTACCAGGGGTGGAGGAAGGTCCCGAGCCGGTTTCACACCGGGGTCAAGGTGCCGCAACTGCAGTGGGTCGAATCCGGCATGCGCGGCGACAGCGTCGTGCTGCTCAACGTGGGCTGGTACCGGTATTCGCGGAAAAACAATGAATACCGCCGCATCGGGGGCCACTGGGTGACCCTTGCGGGATATGGGATGGACAGGGAAGGGCACGAGGACCCCAACGTGCTCATAATCCACGACCCGGGAAGCGCGTCCGGAATGCAATTTTCAAACGACTACGTGCTGATGAAAAAAATAAAGGGCGGCACCATCAAATCGGCTTCCGGCGTCAGGCAGGATGCGGCGGGATTTTTCAAGATGGGCGGCGGAATGAAAGTGCACTGCGAAGCGGACATCGCAATCCTGGACGGGGCCATCCGGCTCGAAATGAAAAGAACCACGACCTAACGGACCCCGGCAACCGCCGCGTGGAAAATAGATCGGCCGCAAGGCGGGAAATTCAGGAATGCTCCCCGCCCTGCATATAATCGGCAAGTTTTTGTTCAAGCCATTGTTTGACCGTGATCTCTCCCCGTTCCGTGACCACAAGATAGGGCTTTCCCGAAAGAATGCTCTTTGATGCGCAAAGGGAGATAAAGTCTTCCGGAGTCCTTATCCTGGACCGAAAATAATCGTATTTTCTTCTGATGTGTCCGGCAGCCTCCGTGCAGCTATGCTCCTCCCCGTTCCTGATGAACGTGAGATGAGACCCGGCAACCGCACCGATCAGGAATTCGACGATTTGCTCTGTGCTTTTATCTTCTCCTCTCGCCACTTCCTCGCCGGCGATAACGGAAAAAAGCAGGAAGGCGAGCAGGAAGCAGAGGAGTCGTCTGAAATTCTTCGGCATTGCGGTATCCTCACGGCGACTCCCCGGGCGCTTCGGTTAGTGGTGCCCATGGCCGCCGCCCCGGAATCCCTCATGCCCTCCACCATGGAAATGGTGTTCGCCCCGGTCGAAATCCCTGTGCCCGTACCCGTGGCCGAAATCGAAGTCGAAGCCCCAGACCCCGAATGGGGCGGAATATCCATCATAGTAGTCACAGTAGCCGTAATACGGGTGGTAGCCCGGCCCATAGCAGGCATAATAGTCGTCATAGTCCTGAGAGCGGGCGACCCCCATAGGCCAGTACAGGCCAACGGCTAACGACACCAACAAAACGATGAGTATTGCCTTTACACTCATATTGTATCCCCCTGTTCGCGCTCCGGGGCATTTCGCCTGTCAGCCCCATCTCATCGCATGGGACATCGGCCCCGGCGGACGCATCTGCCGTTTCCTATTCACAGGGAAAATATAAACCGGTCGAAGTCTCGTGAGACTCAGTGAACGTACCCGCCGACCAAAATTGAAATTGGGGGTTTTGCCGGAAGACTACTGTGCGGGCATCCCATTTCCAAGCTGTGCGCACCCTCCCGCAAACGGGAACGGTTTACGTTGCTTCGACAAAGTTATGCTGTGATATAGGCTATTTATACAAAAGGTAAGCGTTATTTTTTATTGCGTCAACAAAGGCGGTTTTTCCTCAGGGATGATGCCCGGGATAACCGGAAGCGGGCATTGCGATGGAAATCAACTATGACACATATCGCATATTACAGCCAATATCTTAACATTCGCGAGAACCTTTCCTTGATATGTTCCATGAGAGGCCTGCATTCCCAGTTGTACAAAGAAATCCTGTTGGAGTCGTCCAGGTCCCTTTTAAACATGGCTTCCATCTGGTTGGCAAAATCCCGACCGAGAATTACCGCATTCACCTCGTTATTCCTGAGAAAACTCCACAGGTCCATGTTGGTGGACCCCACCGTGGACCAGACCCCATCGATGACGGCGGTTTTGGCATGCAGTACGGCACTGCGACGCTCATACAACTTGACCCCCGATTTCAAGAGCCGTGAATAATAGGAGCGGCCGGCGTAATAGGTCAGGCTCGAATCGCTTTTCAAGGGAAGAATAATCTTAACGTCCACCCCACGTTTCGCGGCGTCGGTAAGAGCCTCCATCATCTGATCATCGGGAACGAAATAAGAGCTGGTCAGATGGATGGACTCCGAGGCAAAGCTGATCGCGGAAACATAAGTGATGTAGGTGGCCCGATTCTCCTTGCCCCGAGAACTGGCGATCACTCTTACCAGTTCGCTGCCCGCGCGTTTCAGCGGCGGAAAGTAGTTTTTCCCGGGGATTGCCGGTCCCTTTTCTTTTTTCCAGGTGTCGAGGAACAGCTTCTGAAATTCCGCAACGACAGGCCCCTCAATTTGGACGTCGGTATCGCGCCATGCCAGTTTCTGCCCGCTTTCCCTGTCAAAGGCCCCGGACAGGCTTTCAGAGTAGACGCTCGAGATGTTGACGCCGCCGGTGAAGGCGACGGAACCGTCCACCACCAAAATCTTGCGATGATCACGATGCGTGAACAGCCGCCATCTTCCAAGCTCCAGCAATGGATTGATCGGATTGAACTGGAGTATATGAATGCCTCCATGACGCAAATGTCCGAAAAAAGCAGAGGAGGTATGAAACGATCCGACGCTGTCGTAGATAAGATCTACCTGGACCCCTTCGGCCGTCTTTTGCAGAAGCCGGTCCGCGAAATTACGACCGGCCTTGTCATCTGCAAAAATAAAGGTCTCGAAGTTGATGTTATCCGTTGCCTTCTCGATCGCTTTGAACATGGCGGCATAGGTAGCAGGCCCATCGACGAGCAATGTCACTTTGTTTCCGGCAACCAGGGGGGTGTCGCTAACCGCCTGTTCCACTGCGAGATGCCGTTTCAAAATGTCCGTGGGCAGGGTCTGTCGTTTCAGGCGCTTCAATACGGAGCGGCTTTCCCTTGGCGTCAACTGCCGGTGAGCGGTAACAATTGTCGGAGGTTTTTCTCGGGTGGTTGGCGTCTCCCGGACCACTTTCGCCACGTTGGGCAGGCTCGCGCATCCGCCGAAAAAGGCGAGGCAGACGAGGCACAGACAAAAGACAAGCGGCTTAAATGATGCAGAGGTATCGAAAGATCTCATGCCGGGGCCCTTAAACAGTGTTGTTATACCGCGCTATCAGGCAACTGAGGCTACGCGGTCTAATAATAAGTTCTAAGCCCGGACTGGCAAGCATTCACCGCCGGGTACCAAATTTGGACTAATGTTGCGGTCCCCGGTTTCCGAATAAATTTAGAGCCAACGACTAAGGGCCGCGGTGAAAATGCCGGGAAACGAGCGGAACCTCCGCTAGGCCGGCCCGGCGGAAAATCCGATTTTTCTTGGTGAGTTGATCCCGATGCAGGCCTCTCCAAAAGATGAATACCCCTTCAAGGAAAGGCGCTCGGGTCAGGACCGGCGGACACGGAAGACCTCGCCTTTTTCTCCGAAAAGCCTTTGGGGGTCCAGAAAACACTTTCGGCGAAAACAAGACGCGCAAAGGCAGTTCCTCGTCGATTTATACAGCCCGTTTTTCATGGTGCTCCTGGTCTTTACGCTGTGCCTTTCGCTGGCGGACGCTTTCCTTACCATGAGGCTCATGGAAAACGATTTCCGGGAACTCAACCCGGTGATGGAGTTTTGCCTCGGTTTCGGCCCCACGTTCTTTATCCTGGTAAAGGCGGGCCTGACCACCCTAGGGCTGGTGACCCTTCTTATTCTGAAAAACTATTACTTATGGCGAAAGTTCAGGACCGAAGTCCTTTTGATGGTCCTTCCCTTTCTCTACCTTGCCCTGGTGACCTATGAGGTCTTAATGGTGGTGCGGTAATGAGGCGTTTGTGTCCGCCCGAGGTGAAATTTGTTCGAAAGCACCGGCTCATCAGCTGCGCGGCCCTCCTTTGGCTTCTGGCCTTTGGATCGGGATGCGCCCCCCTTATACGGGCAGGTCACGGAATTTGCCTCCACCCGGAAAGCTTCGAGAAAGCCCGCAGCGGCTGGTGGTACGCCAGCTTCCATATCAATTGGCCCGAGGGCGGCGAACCATCCTGGAGCACCGACCTGCTCATCGCCCATCGGATCGTGGCGCCGGTGCTGGCCCGTTACGAAAGCAAAATATCCCTGTGGCGCTTCCACAGAAGAGCCGCCCCGGACCAGGCCGGACACCGGTTCAGTTTCATCTTTTACTGCACGCCGGACACCGCCCGGAAAATCTTTGCGGCGCTGGATTCGAGCGTCGTCCTCGAAGATATGAAATCCGCCGGGATAATCCTGGAAGCGGCTTTTGACGACACTAAAAAGATTCCCCGTCCCGAAATCGAGGCCACCAGCGACCGGCACTGGTCTGTGCCTCTGCAGAAATCGTGGCCCTATTTCATCATGGGGGTGAGCCGTACCTGGCTGGACCTGATCGACCAGTTTGCAAACGACGGCCGTCCAAAACCGCTGGGCCTGAGCGAAATGGAGGTATTTTACCGGGATATAGATGAATCGGTCCGGAAAACATGGGCGACGGAAGGAGGCCACGCTTTCCTGCACCACCTGAACGCGGTTTTCGAATATGGGCCGGTCCTGATAAACGGCAAGTACAACGTGAGGTTCTGACGAAGGGGATTTCACGCGAGACGCAGAGAAAAGATAAAGAAGGGGAAAATCAGGGCGGCACGATAAGCGGGAGGAAAGTCCCCCCTACCTTCGGCGGGGTAAGGGGAGGGTGTCGTATTTTCAGGTGGGGCGGCCCGGATACCCGTTATCCGGGCCGCCCATCGTTTGTGCTCTTCTGTTTTTCCTTATCTTTTCTCTGCGCCCTCCGCGCCTCTGCGGTGAGTGAGTTTAGTCCGGGATTCCTTCCGCTTTCTTCACCCTCGCCCAGGTGTCCCTGAGGGTCACGGTGCGGTTGAAAACCGGGTGTCCGGGGGTTGAATCGGGGTCCACGCAGAAATATCCCAGCCTTTCGAACTGGTAGCGGCTGCCGGCTTCGGCCTCGGCAAGGCCCGGTTCCAGCCTGGCGGACTTGATTATTTCGAGCGAACCGGGGTTGATGTCCGCAATGAAGTCCCCATCTTCGTCCGGGTTGGGCTTGGTGAAGAGCTTGTCGTAGAGGCGCACCTCGGCTTCAACGGCGTGCGGAGCGGAAACCCAGTGGAGGGTGGCCTTGACTTTTCGCCCGTCCGGCGAATCGCCTCCCCTGGTCGCCGGATCGTAAGTACAGCGAAGCTCAATCACTTCTCCCGCTTCATTTTTCACCACGTCCACGCACTTGATGAAATAGGCGTAGCGCAGCCGCACTTCCCTTCCCGGAGCCAGCCTGTAGAACTTTTTGGGCGGGTTTTCCATGAAGTCTTCACGTTCGATGTAGAGATCGCGCGAAAAGGGCACCTGCCGGATTCCCGCCGCGGCATCCTCGGGGTTGTTCACGGCGTCGAGCGATTCGACCTTGCCCTCGGGATAATTTTCAATGACCACCTTGAGCGGGTCAAGAACGCCCATTACCCGCGGGGCGCTCCGGTTAAGGTCCTCCCGGATCGCGTATTCGAGAAGCGCCAGGTCGACGGTGCTCTCCCTTTTCCCGACCCCGATGAGCTCGCAAAAGTTGCGTATGGCCCCGGGCGTATAGCCGCGCCGCCGAATACCGGCAAGGGTGGGCATTCTCGGGTCGTCCCAGCCGGCCACGTGCCCGTCCTGGACCAGCCGCAGGAGCTTCCGCTTGCTCATGACCGTGAAGCTCAGGTTCAGCCGCGCAAACTCGTACTGATGCGGGCGGCTCGGCACGTTTATATTGTCCAGGTACCAGTCGTAGAGCGCCCTGTGGTCCTCGTATTCCATGGTGCAGATGGAGTGGGTGACGCCCTCGATCGCGTCCGACTGTCCGTGGGCGTAATCGTACATCGGATAGATGCACCACATGTCGCCCGTTCGCCAGTGAGACATTTTGCGGATGCGATACATTACCGGGTCGCGCAGGTTGAGGTTCGGGGATGCCATGTCGATTTTGGCCCGGAGCACGTGTTCGCCGTCTTTGAACTCGCCCGCCCGCATACGCTGGAAAAGGTCCAGGTTCTCGTCCACCGGACGGTTCCGGTAAGGGCTTTCCCTGCCGGGCTCCGTGAGGGTCCCCCGGTATTCCCGTATCTCGTCCGCGCTCAGGCTGTCCACGTAGGCCGTGCCGGCCTTTATCATGTCCAGCGCCCATTCATAGAGCTGCTCGAAATAATCGGAAGCGTGGTAGAGGCGGTCGTCCCAGTCGAACCCGAGCCACCGGACGTCGTTCATTATCGAATCGACGTATTCGATTTCCTCCTTGCCCGGATTGGTATCGTCGAACCGGAAGTTGCACAGGCCCCCGAATTCGGCCGCCAGCCCGAAATTGAGGCATATGGACTTGGCGTGGCCTATGTGCAGGTACCCGTTGGGCTCGGGCGGAAACCTGGTTAGAACGCGGCCGCCGTTTTTCCCGGTCTTCACATCTTCGGCGATTATGGTTCGGATAAAATTGGGGGGGACTTTGGATTCGCCGCCGTTCATGGGCTGTTTTGCCTCCAGGGATCTTATTGGAATAATTCGGAAATGCACTCTTAAGGAAAGCTCTTTGCTAAAGAAATAACTGTAACTGATCGTGTCGATCGGTAAAACCTGTTTAAACCAAAAATATGGGCCGTTGCGGGAGCCTTATGTACAAATTTCTGGGTGCCTGGAAGACCTGAAAACCCGGAAAGAGCCCGAGACCGGCGCCGGGTTTCCCAAACCGTCCTTATTTCCACGCCGGAGCGTGGGAGCCTGTATTCCCAGGGTGGCGCTGCGCTTACCCTGGGCTGCGTTATATCGCCCCGTTGGGGCAACGGTATGGGAATACTACTTCATGCAGCCTTCAGGGCAACTCCGCGGCATTATTTCTCAGTGCCGGAGCGGGCCTTTTGCTCGTTCCACACTCCTGCGCGGAAGCCGTGAAAGCTCGTCCCTGCGCGCCGGAACGGCTAGTCCATTGGGATGAATCTGCTCACCTGCTTGTTTACGCTCCAGTAGATTTCCTCGTCCGTGCCGAAAATATCCACGATACATTTGTGGTTGATCAGCTTTTCGAGGATAAATGCCGTAACGTAGAGGCTGATGAAATTGGGCCGGGGAACCAGGGTCCGCAGGTTGGCCGTCTGGAACTGAATGTCGAACTCTTCGGAATCGAGAATCGTCTGCAGGGCCAGGGATATCTGCCCATCCAGGTCTGCCTTGCTGGTGGTCTCGATCAGCCGCTCCTCTATGAGCTTCATCGAGATCATGTCCGCGATTTCCTCGATATTCTGGCGAAGCTGGTTCATGGCATGGTATCGCTGTGATTCCTTGGCATGGTCCAACCTCGATATCACCGCTGACTCTCTTACATTCGGCCTGTATTCTCTTCCCACAATATTTCCTTTCAGTCGGTCGGGTCCCGCCCGGATTCACCCTGTCGGATTTCACCGGTGCTGGACTGTCGGTTGATTATCCCGGCCAGATACCCCGCCCCGAAGCCGTTGTCAATATTTACTACCGAAACGCCGGGAGAACACGAATTGAGCATCCCGAGCAAAGCGGCTATTCCCCCGAAGCTGGCCCCGTATCCAACGCTGGTGGGAACGGCGATGACGGGCCCCCTGACCAGGCCGGCGACCACGCTCGGAAGCGCCCCTTCCATGCCCGCGACGACCACGAAAACCGATCCCCGGCGCAGTTCGTCCAAGGCGCCGAGCAGCCGGTGGATACCCGCAACTCCGACATCGAAATTGCGCTTCACCCTGTTTCCCATGAATTCGGCGGTAAGCGCCGCCTCCTCGGCAACGGGAGCATCCGACGAACCGGCGCAGATAATGTGAATGGTGCCTTCGGGAACAGGTCCGATTTCGCTCTTTTTCAGGGTGAGGGCCCGGGCCTCATCGTGGTAAACCATGCCCGGAATCCGGTCCATTACCGTTTGCGCCTTTTGCGCATCGACCCTTGTTACCAGCACATTCGTACCGAAGTTCGCCATCGCTTCTGCAATGGCCGCGATCTGGTCAGCGGTTTTGCCCGCGCCGTAGATCACTTCCGGGTAGCCGCGGCGGATGCACCTGTGGTGGTCTACTTTGGCGAAGCACAAGTCTTCGAAGGGAAGTTTTTCCAGATATTCGAGAACCTCGGGCATGCTCTTCGAGCCGTCCTTGAATTCCAGGAGCATTTCTTCAAGTTTTTGCATCAATTTCTTTCCGGCTGCCTTTTATTCAGCAATTGCAGTACTAAGTCGACCTGCCGGTCAACCACGCCCCCCAGGGTTTCCAGGGCCTTTTTTGCGCGGATGCCGTGTTCTTCGAGCCCTTCGATGTTTTCAATCCGTTCTTTCCATTGCGAGAGCAGGTCCTCAGCGTCCACGGCCTTGAAACTCCCACCGGAACTGCGAAGAATTCTATGCTCGTACTGTACCTTTTTCAAGTGAGGTCCATAAAAAACAGCCTTCCCCCAGGCGGCCGGCTCAAGTATGTTGTGGCCTCCAACAGGTTCGAACGTTCCTCCGCAAAATATAAGGTCTCCGGTGGAGTAGATCTCGAAAAGGGCCCCCATGCGGTCTACCAGGACAACGGGAGCGCTTCTCTCACGAAGGCCCGATTCGATATCGGTGAGCAGGTCGAAGGCGATTCGCCGATTCGCCAGCCATTTTGCCATTCTTGAAACATTATAGAGGTGGCGGGGGGCGAATATGCCGACCAGTCCGGGAGAAACCGCCCGCAGCTTTTCGAAAACCTGTATTAGCTGGAAACACTCGGTACCGCGCAGACTGCCGCCGACAACCACCGGAAAATTTCCGGAGATCCGCAGCAGCCCTTTCCAGAAAAGCGCCCGGTCCGGGTCGGCTTTTCCGGCAAGGCCCTCATACTTGGAGCTTCCGACCACCAGGACCTTCTCCCGCGGAGCCCCTATGCCCACCGCCCGCGCGGCGTCCTCCTCGGAGTGCATGGCCATCAGCTCGAACCGGTCGAAAACCGTCCGGAACAGGGGAGAAAGCATTCTGTAGAAGGTTTGCGAAGATTCGGATACCCGGCCGTTTAAAAGCAGCGCCGGAATGCCGCTTTCCCCCAGGCGGCGGTAAAAATTAGGCCAGAACTCGGTTTCAAACGCTACGAAAAGGTCAGGGCGAACGGTTGCCACCGCCTTGGCCACACACCTTGGAAAATCCAGCGGAAAAGGGAAAACGCAAACGTCTTCCGGCAGGCGGTCCCGGGCCGACCTCAGGCCCTGGGGGGTGCCGGCGCTCAAGAAGAGCCCTGCACCGGGGAGCCTCTTTTTCAGGGCAAGAAGAGTCGGCACCGCCCCGCCGACCTCCCCCACCGATGCGGCATGAAACCAGATCCGGGGAGATTTTCCGGGAGCCGGAACGTGTTCGTAGCTGCCCAGCCTTCCTTTTTTGAATTCGGGGTCTTTGAAGGACTTGCGGGATAAAAAAGACACTATTTCCGCGCCGAAAAGCTTAATCATGAAATTATATGCGGCAAAGTAGAAATCCAGAACGGGCCTCCAGGCGCTTTGTGGTATTATTCCGTTTCCTCTTCGCCGCCGGCGGGAGGTTCCGGCGGTATTTCTTCATCGCAGCAGTCGGGGGGTTCCGGGAACCCGTCCCACTGGCAGCCTTCGGTCCCGAAAGGAGAGATAAAGGCGCCTTCCTGCATGCTCCTGGAGCAATCCCGGTCTGAAATTTGCGGAGAATCTTTTTTAGCCTTGCTTTCGCCCGGCCGGTCGCTCATTTTATCTCCTTGCGCCGTTGGTTTTGGAGTTTTAGCAGGAAAGCTCGAAGGATGGAACTCTCAAAGTTGTCTTCAAAGGTGTCAGGCTGTGATAAGGAACCTGTTCAGAAATTGTTTAAAAACAGGGAAAACCGATTTTTGCCCTCCCGCACGGTTTAACCGGTAGGGAAAAAGTCGAAGGATTGTCAAATCGGATTCATAATGAAAACAGTATCTTGACAAACTTTTTGACAATCCCGTACGCCCTTATTAAGATGATTATTCTTTTAAGCTCTTAAAAAAGAAATAAAAACAATAAAAGAACCGCCAAAAATCGAGGGATGAAATGAAATTCCAGGTCGAGAAGGCAAGCCTTACCCAGATCCTTCAGAGGGTGCAAAACGTTACCGAAAGAAAATCCACGATGCCTGTTCTCGGCAACTGCCTGATCAGCGCATCCGCAGATCAAACCATCGAGTTTTCGGCAACGGACCTGGAATTGAGCCTCTGGACCAAAATGGCCGCGCAGGTCGAAGTCGAGGGCAAAACCACGGTGTCGGCACGAAAGTTTCTCGAAATAATTCGAGAGATCCCGCAGAGCACCATTTCCGTCGAGGCCCTGCCCAACGGCAAGATCCTGGTGCAGGCCGGGCGCTCCCGGTTTGAACTCTCAACGATTGCCGCCGAGGATTTCCCGTACCTCAACTTATACCAGGACCTCCCGGTTTCGAAGTGCGATTCCGCCATTTTTCGGCGCGCGCTCCAGAAGACCCTCTACGCTATCCCGGTGGAAGAAGATTCCTTTACCCCGCCGGGGCTTCTGTGGCACCCGGCCGGTGAGGAAGCCTTCCGGTTCGTTGCAACCGACGGGCACAGGCTTGCCTACTATGAGACGCCGACAGCCTCTTTTCCCGGCCTCCAGGTCAGAAAGGGGGGCGTAATAGTCCCGCGCAAGGCCGTCCAGGAAATAGTAAAGCTTCTGGAAAGGGAAACGGAGGCCGAAATCGGCGCCGATGAGAAATCGCTCGTCGTGCGGACTTCGGACACGTATCTGAGTTCCCTGCTCCTCGATGCGGAATTTCCGGAATACGAGGCGATCATTCCGGACGAGAGGCCCTTCGGATTTACCATCGAAGCCGATGTCTTGCATCCGGCCCTGAAACGCATGGCGGTGGTAACCGATATGACCTACAGGCACGTGCGGCTAAACATCACCAAAGACTCGCTCGAACTCGAATCCGAAAACCCGGAACTGGGCAACGCAAACGATGTGCTCGATATCGAATACGGCGGAGAAGATTTCAGCGTGGCCTTTAACGTGAAATATATCCTGGACTGCATCCAGGTGATGGAAAGCCCGATTATCCGCTTCGAATGGGTCGACCAGTACCACGGCGGGATATTTCTTTCCCCCGAGGATCCCGGCTATTTGAGCCTGATTATGCCGATGGTGGTTTGAGGCGGAAGCTCACCGCAAAGGGAGCTGAGAAAAAAAGAGAAGAATCGGGTAAGTTACGGATGTCCGCCACGCCAAAAGCTTTGGAGGAGGCATGGCGGAAATAGGTAAGCGTTTGGAATCATTTTGTAATTCCATGACTTGTGCCGACCGTCCCCCGGAATGATCCTCCATATTTGACACGGGGCCCCGTATTATCGTCGCTTTCCGTTGTGGCGCAGGCCGCCACAAGCGCCAGTATCATCAGGATTGCACAAATCAGTTTCATGTCGGCTCCCATGTGCAGGTTTTCTTGATGCCGCCCGTTCCATTATGGCAGACAGGCAGCCCTGCCGCAATCGTCATTTCCTACCCGATCTTCGGCCACTGGAGATGGAAGGGCGTGGCCTGCTCGAACTGGTAGGCAATTCTCAGGACCAGGTCCTCCCGAAAATGCGGGCCGAGAATTTGCAACCCTACCGGCAGGTTCTCCGATGTTAAGCCGCAGGGTACCGATATGCCGGGCACCCCGGCAAGGCTTGCCGGAAGGGTAAAGACATCGCTTAGATACATCTGGAGCGGATCGTCTGATTTTTCCCCTATTTTAAATGCCGCAACCGGTGAAACCGGCGCCAGCAGGGCGTCGCACTTTTGGAATGCATCGAGAAAATCCTGCCGGATGAGCGTTCTGACCTGCGATGCTTTCTTATAATAAGCATCATAATAGCCGGCTGAAAGCACGTACGTTCCAAGCATTATCCGGCGCTTCACCTCCGCTCCGAACCCCTGCGAGCGGCTCCGGCGGTACATGTCAGTCAGGTCCCTCGATCCTTCCGCCCTCAGCCCGTATTTTACGCCGTCGTAGCGCGCAAGGTTTGAAGATGCTTCGGCCGGCGCGATAATATAGTAGGCGGCTATGCCGTATTCGGTGTGAGGCAGGGACACATCCACCAGTTCCGCCCCCAGCCCGCGGCAGGTCTCGATTGCCCGGCGCACCGCCGACTCCACTTCCGGGGCCGTCCCCTCGATGAAGTACTCCTTCGGTATTCCGAGACGAAGACCCCGGATCGACTCGCCGAGAGCGGCCCTGTAGTCGGGTACCGGCAGATCCACCGAAGTGGAATCCCGCCGGTCGTAGCCGGCAATAGCCTGGAGCACGATCGCCGCGTCTTCCACGTCCCTGGTGATCGGGCCTATCTGGTCGAGCGATGAGGCAAAGGCCACCAGCCCGAAGCGCGAAATCCGGCCGTAGGTGGGTTTGAGGCCCACCACCCCGCAAAACGAGGCCGGCTGGCGAATCGACCCGCCGGTATCGGTGCCCAGGGCCCCGGCGCACAAACCGGCTGCAACCGCCGCCGCCGACCCTCCGCTCGACCCTCCCGGTACCCTGTCCGTGTCCCAGGGGTTCCGGGTCGGACCGAAAGCCGAATTTTCCGTGGAAGACCCCATGGCGAACTCGTCCATGTTGGTTTTCCCGACGAGCACCGCTCCGGCGTCTTGCAGGCGGCCGGTCACATGGGCATCGTAGGGCGGGATGAAATTTTTCAGTATGCGCGACCCGCAGGTGGTCCGGGTGCCCTTCACGCAAATAACGTCCTTGATCGCCAGTGGAACTCCGGCCAGCGCGGACGCGGAAAGGTCCTTTTTGCCCGAATCGAAGAGGCGCGCCTCCTCCATTGCCCGGTCGGCAAGCGTGCTTATATAGGAATTGAGCCGAGGGTCGACGGCTTCGATTCGTTTTACGAAAGCGGAAAGCGCTTCGACGGCGCCGACCTCGCCGGCTGCCAGCAGGTCGTGTATCCGATGGATGGGAAGGGAACATATATCCATTTCGATGCCTTTTTTATCGGGAAGGGGGATGAAGCGGCGCCCGCAATCTCAAATAACCTTGGGGACGATAAAATTCGTTCCATCCGTTTCCGGCGAGTTGGCCAGGGCTTCACGCCTGTCCAGGGACGGACTCACCCCGTCGGGGCGGAAGACGTTTTCGAGCTGTATGGCGTGAGTGGTGGCGGGAACTCCCGTGGTATCGAGTTCGTTGAGCTTGTCCATGTACCCAAGAATCTGGTTCATCTGGCCCGTCATGCGCTCCTCTTCGGACTCGGACTGTTCCAGCCGGGCAAGCACGGCAACATGGCGGACCTCTTCCCTGGTGATTTTTTCGCTCATTTTTCTTTTCCCATGATTTTCGCCGGGGCGGCAAATTCTTTCAACACGCAAAGACTTGTGCCGACAGTCGCTAACCGGCCAGAAAATTTTCCATCGTGCGGCAGTCACTAAACGCGGCCAGCACCTCCGGCAAACCCCTGATCGCCGCACCCTGCAAAAGCTCGTAGGTGAGCGCGTGCACCCGCTTTTCTTCCTTTTCCTGCTCGGCGGGGGTGCTCACGAACCGCTGGATGAACTTTGCAAAACGCACCACGTGGACCAGTTCGTGTATTACCACATAGGTGGTCAGCGGCAACAGCTCAATTTGAGCGTCGCGTTGGACGGCCTTGCGGATTACGTGGTCCTGGACGCATATTTTGAAAAAATCGCCCGGCTCGCTTCCCCGCATCCGCTCGCCGGGTTTGCGGAGGTATCTCCTGATCTGAGCGAAGGCGCCGTCGGTTATCTCTTCTTCGTGCAGGTCCCGGAGGCTCTGGATGTCGTAGCGGTACCTCTTCCACTCGGAGGTGGAAATTTTGTAAAAATCGCTGATCAGCTCTTCCGATAGCTCTATGGCCCGGGCGAGAATCCCGATTTCTTCGTCCTGGAAGGGAAAGCGTATCATCCTAAGCTGCGGCTCCGCTGCGAATGGACTAAGCCGTAAACGGCCGGATCTTCTATGTACAAAAATTCTTCAATTAGATCAACCGGTTCAATTGCGCTCACCGGTCCGGGTTACCGGTTATTGCACGCTGCTTTTGCAGCATATCATCATGGCCTGATTTTTGCTCCGGTTTGTATAGTTTGTCCTCTCAAAAACCAACAGGTGAATTTGACATGCCCGTCCAAACAAATACCATCGATATCGACGTGGCTTTCTGGCCGCGTATGATCGCGGCCCGAAAGCCTTTCCTGGCGCTCGACTATGACGGTACCCTGGCGCCGTTTCAAATAGACAGGGACGAGGCGCATCCCCTGCCCGGCATGATAGATCTCCTGAAAGCCATAAGTAAAACCGGACGCACATTTCTTGCCATTATTTCCGGGCGTGCCGTGCTGGAGCTCGCCTCTTTCGTCGGCGGCTCGGAAGCGATACTTGTCGGAAGCCATGGATTCGAAATAATGCGGCCCGGCCGCGGCGTTAGCCTCATCAATCCCACAGGGGTGCAGATGAAAGGACTGAAGGCCGCGGCACGCTGTGTTGGACCCGGGATCGAGCCCATGCTCGAAATCAAGCCCGCCAGCATCGCTTTCCACACCCGGGGGGTCGAAAAGACGGAAGCCGCAAATCTGGAAGCACTGGTCCATTCGATATGGTCCGGGATCGCGGCGCAACACGATCTCCAGTGCAGGCGCTTTAACGGCGGCGTTGAACTGCGCTCGGCCGGCAGGGACAAAGGAGATGCGGTCCTTAGCCTTTTGGCCGAAGCCGGCGCTGACTTTTCAGCTTACATCGGAGATGACGATACGGATGAAGATGCATTTCGCGCACTTCGTGGTCGGGGTGTCGGCATCAAGGTGGGAACCCCGGATGGGGAGACCGCGGCCCAGGGGTTCCTGCCGGACTGCCAGGCCGTAAAAGTTTTTCTTCAGACCTGGCATGATTTAGACGCGGTCAAGGAGGGTGGTTCAAATGAGTGAAGCAAGGCTTGTAGTCTTATCCAACCGGCTTCCGATCGTCCTGGACAAGGACGACGGGGGGGAGTGGAAAATAGGCCCCGGATCGGGCGGGCTGGTGACGGCCCTGGGGCCGGTGCTCCGGGACAGGGGTGGGATCTGGATAGGATGGCTTGGGGCCGATCCGGGGGAGATTCCGGATGATGGCACTCGGGAGGCCCTGCTAAGAGAGGGGGCATATGAAACCGGCTACGCTCTCAAGCCGGTCAATCTTAGCCATGAAGAGGTCCGGGACTACTATTTCGGCTTCTCCAACGAGATTTTGTGGCCTCTTTTCCATGATCTTCCCACACTGTGTAATTTCGACCCTGCGTACTGGCCCGCCTATGTGTCGGCAAACCGGAAATTTGCCGAGGTGGTTGTGGAAAACACTTTCGAAGAGGACTTCGTATGGGTCCACGACTATCAGCTCATCCTGGTGGCGGCGGAACTCAAGCGCCTCGCCGCGAAGCGGCGAACCGGGTTTTTCCTCCATATTCCATTCCCGCCGCTCGATGTCTTCATACGGATGCCCTGGCGCTTCCAGATTCTCGACGGCCTTCTCCACTACGACCTGGTAGGCTTCCAGACCGAGCGCGACCGCCGAAATTTTTTGGACTGTGTCCGCTCGCTTATCCGCGGCGTAAGGGTGGTCGGCCACGGACACGTGTGCAGGCTCTTGACACCGGACCGTGAACTGCGCGTGGGCAGTTTTCCGATAAGCATCGATTTCAAGGAATTTGCGGGTCTTGCCAAGAAACCAAATGTTATCGAACAGACCGGGCTTATACGCGACAACCTTCCGAACCGGAAGCTGCTTTTCGGGGTCGACCGGCTCGACTATACCAAGGGTATTCCCAACCGGCTGAAGGCATTCGTAAACGCATTGGAGCGTTATCCCGAACTGAGGGGTGAAATTACGCTGATCCAGGTGGTGGTGCCCAGCCGGGAGTCGATAAGCGAGTACAAGGCGCTCAAGCGGGACATCCATCGGCTGGTGGGCGAAATTAACGGGCGCTTCACCGAGGTGGGATGGACCCCGATAATCTACATCTGCGGGTCGCTCAGCCGCCCCGAGCTGGTGAGCTACTACAAGGCATGCGAAATCGCACTCATTACGCCGCTGAAAGATGGAATGAACCTGGTTGCCAAGGAATATTGCGCGAGCAGGGTACAAGATGACGGAGTCCTGATTCTGAGCGAGTTTGCGGGTGCGGCCTCCAGCATGCAAGGGGGGGCTCTTTTGGTAAACCCCTACGATCTGGAAGGAGTTGCCGACGCCATCCGCCGGGCGGCGTCCATGGACGAGGATGAGAGGCGCAGACGGATGAAGGTCATGAGACATTCGATCCGAAAAAACGATATCTTCCGGTGGGTTGCTTCTTTCCTGAAAGCGGGTGTAACGGAAGATCTGGCGCAATTCCCGTTCATGGAGTTTTTCGTTCCGAGACGAAAACAGGAGGCAGATTCGTCTTTTTTCCACCAAAGCCCGCTGCAGCACTGAGAATGAACAAAGAGCGGGGCCACTTGGCGCCGTTGCCGATCAGTCCCGGTCGCCGGCATCGGCGACGGATATTCTGTGTTTTTTAAGAAGCGCATAGAAACGGGAGCGCGACAAGCCCGAGGTGCCGATCGCTTTCTTGATATCTTTCCCGGATGAGGAAATCAGGGCTTTGAGGTAGTTTTTTTCGACATTGGCAATGGCCGCTTCTCTTGCTTCCGCCAGTTTGGGCCATGAGTCCCGGGAGTAGCCGGCAACATTGTCCAGGGCCGGCCGGCCGGTGTCGTCATCCGATGCGGAGGCCCTCGCCAGATTGATTCGTATATACGTGGGCAGGTGTTTCTGGAAAATGACCGGTTCGTCTCGAGCCGCCGATACGGCCCTTTCGATGGCGTTGACCAGCTCCCTCACGTTTCCGGGCCAGTCATACCGGGCAAGCGTGTCGAAAAAGTCGATTGAAAAACTCTTTTCCGCGCAACCGTAGAACCTGCACAGTTTTGTCATCTGGTGAACCGCGATGTCCCTGACGTCCTGGATGCGCTCGCGCAGCGGGGGCAGCTCCATGCCCAGGGCTTTGAGCCGGAACAGGAGGTCCTTCCTGAACTGGCGCCGCTGCACCATTTGTTCCAGGTCCCGGTTCGTGGCGGCGATGAGCCGGAAATCGCTCCGGGTCTCCTTGTTGCTCCCGACCAGGCGAAACGATCTTTCCTGGAGAACGCGAAGAAACGACCTTTGGATGGGCAGCGGCAATTCCCCGACTTCGTCCAGAAAAAGGGTCCCGCCGTCGGCTCTTTTTATCAGGCCCTTGTGCGGCCTGTCCGCCCCCGTGAAGGCGCCCTTCTCGTAGCCGAAAAGGGTGCTTTCGACCAGGGTGGGCGGCAGGGCCGCGCAATCCACCACCACGAACTGCTGGTTTGCCCGCCGGCTGTTGTTGTGAATGGCCCACGCAAACAGTTCCTTGCCGGTGCCCGTCTCGCCGCTTATGAGAACGCTTGCCTCGCTGTTGGCGGCCATCCCCACCAGGTCCAGGGACGCCTTGATCGCGGGGCTGCTCCCCACAATTTCCTCGTAGGTCTCTTTTTTGAGCACCTGCCGCAGGTCCTGCACCGGCGTTCTCCTGGCAAGATATTCGAAAAGTCTTACCAGCAGAAGCGCCATCCCCTTGCTCGCCCTGGGTTTTTCGGCGTAGTCCCAGGCGCCGTTTCTTATGGCCGCCTCGGCCTCATCCGGGTCGCCCGTATCGCTTACGATGACAACTTCCGGCCGTGAAGGAATTTCCCTGATATTTCGCAGGACTTCGATGGCCCTGCCGTCGGACAGCTCGGAGTTCATGACCACGATGTCGTACTGTGCCCGCGAGGCGGCCCGCAGACCGTCGGCAATGGTGGTCTCGCAGGTCGCGCCGTGTTTAAGGCCGGCGACGGTTTTTTTCATCCCGGCCAGGAAGTCGGCGTCACGATCGATGATTAGTATGTTATAGGGTGGCATGGCGTAAACGGCCCGTTCAGGGAAATTTTCCGAAGTCTCGCCGGACAGGACAACTATCTGCAGAATGAAGGTAACTTCTGTTTTTCAGGATTTCAATCGGAAAAAAATTTAAGGGCGGGAATTTTCCGCTCCCGTTGGTTTCTTGTGGAGCAGGAATTTTCCTGTCCGATAAGACAAATCCTGCCGCAAAGGATCGTTTGGGCAGTGCGCTTTTGCGGGCAATCGGCTCGAAAAAAATATTCAATCGGTGTTTCGAACCTGATTTTTCCGTCCCCAGGTTCCACCAAAACCGCTCTGGGGGCCGAACCTGCCGTGGCATAAATGTTGCCTCTATCTTTATGGGGCAGTAGACATCGGGCATCGGGCAAGAGGTCCGAACAAAGGAGCGCGCCGTGAATACCGTGATGTTTAGAAAAATCACCAGGCAGATAGTTTCGGAAATGAAAAAAGCCGGTTTTATCGAAAACTTCGTCTCCCAGTTTCTGCACAGATACCCGCATTACCAGAAAATAAGCAAAGATCTCAAGCAGGGATGCGAGCTGGCGTGCTCGGCTTGCGCACTTTCGGCGGCCCTTTTCTCGTGCAGGGGCTCGGCCGCCGCCGCACGCGAACTGATAAGTGCGATGAGAGCGGAGCTTCGCAAAGGCCCCCGAACGAAGGGCAACGGCGAAGTCGCTGAAATAATGGATTATCTGGAGCCTCTTAGCCACATACACGGTCACGATTCGTTAAAAAACCGCTCGGCCGACAGGATGTCCTGCTCGCTCTCCACGATCGGACTCATGGCCGTTACGCGCGTCGTTCAAAAACACAAGGTAAATTCCCTGTATAAGTCGGAAACCGGCCACCTGCTGCAGGAACTCATGCTGCCTTTACTGATTATTGCCTTCAATCAATTCTCGAGTAAGCAGTCCTCCGACCTCGTAACCCGGTATGGCGGCCTTTGCGGCGAATTCCACCCCGCCGCCTGAATCAAGACTCCATCCTGCCGACAAGGACGGGCATAATCTTGCCGTGCCCGCCTTAGGGCTTGTCCGTAAATAAATCCTTTGCGCCCGCATCCGGCTTTTGGCCTGCTTCGGCCGCTCCTCAACCGCAAAATCCTCGACGTAGCACCAAGCTATGCCTGCGGTTTTGCTCAGTCGTCGCGACCAAATCAATCTCAAAATCCGGCGCGATCCCGAAGAGGCTTATTTACGGACAAGCTAAATCATTTCCCGCGGGACCCCAATGCCGTGGGCCTCAATCCCGGTCCAGCCTCCGGTTGAGCAGATACTTTGCCACTACCGACTCCAGGCTCTGCTTTGCAGGCTGCTGGTTGATGATTGCATGGAGCGCCTCCAGGTCGGTTTCCCATGCGGCATCGCCCGGAGCGAGCACACATAGATTGCCGGGCTCAAAAGATTTGGTCAGCTTGCCATCCCTGTAATAAAAGTGCTCGCTGCTTCGCGTCGCGGGAAACGACCGCTTGTGGGGAGGGATATCGGTGGGTTTAAACCACAGCTTTATCTCCCGCTCGGCTTCCTCAACGGTAGCGGAGGCATGGACCAGGTTGTCCATCCTGTCGCCCACCATCCTGCCGCTTTCATCCAGGATGGGAACGACGGTGCCGAGCGACCTCACGCAGCCGGGCTTCTGCTCCCTGGCCACATGGGGATTCGTGGGGCCGCATATCGCCCGGACTTTTGCGATGGCGTCCGGGCCTTCGTAGACGATGGCTATCACTCTTTGTTTTTCAGGCTGGTCCGGATAATGAAGCTGCCCGGTGATCATCTCGATCAGCGCCGGGAAAAAGACTTTTCCGCGGTGTTCCGCATAGTGTTCTTCGGCCAGCATCCCGGTGACGTGAACCACTTTGACCCCGGCGAATATCAGCGAGGTGTGAAATTCGGAAAACTGGGAAAGCACGTAACCGGTAAGCGAATTCTTCAGTGCGTCAGGCTTTATGAGCACCAGTGTCTGCAAAATGTCCTCGTTCATCTTTCCTCCTCTAAGTTGGCGGCGGCCCCGCCGCAACCGGCAATAAACGATTCATCGGATTCGATAACGCTGAGCACAAATGAGGGCGCGCCGGGTCGGCCGGCCTGATTTTCCGGCGGAAGGCATTATGCAGTAAATTAATAATAACTTACAAGAGTTACTTCCGTACCCCCGCGACCTTTCCGGGCCGGTAATCATTCTCCTTTTTCCCCCGTTTTGAATGGACAGGGAAGCCTCCATTGAGGTAAACGTGTGTGGTCCGCGCGACCGGCAAAATTTTTCGTGAAACGGGCAAGGTGGGCCGGAGTCGATGGTTTTTAAAGATTTAAGGTAACGGCGGTAAGGGGGCTCAAAAATGAGAGGGAAGGCTCAGGTGGTCAGACTGGGGAGTGTGGCGGTTTTGGCGGGGTTTTTGATGGCAGCCTTGGGCTGTGTTTCCGGCGGGACTCCCAGCGCCAGGCCGGAGCCTGCCGTCGTCCAGGTCCCGGAAAAGAAGGTCCGGGAGGTTTCCCCGGCCCCCGTTCAAGTCCCTTATTACCCTGCCCCAAGCTGCATGGACCTTTGCGGCGAGCCCGTGCCTCTGCACACACGGGAGGTATATGAAAGGTTCGACAGGGAATTTACGCTCATCGTGTACAACCATGCCCAGGTGTACCTGTGGCTCAAGCGCATGGAGCGCTGGTTTCCGATGATAGAGGAGAGGCTGCGCCATTACAACCTGCCCGACGACCTGAAATGGGTTGCCATCGTGGAAAGCGATCTGGTTCCAAACGTCGTCTCGCCCAAAGGGGCCGCCGGGCCGTGGCAGTTTATGCCCGGCACCGGTTCGGCGTACGGGCTGGACCAAAGAGGGTCCGTGGACAGGCGCTACGACTTCGAACGCGCAACGGACAGCGCTTTTCTCTACCTCAACGATCTCTACCAGAAGTTTAACAGCTGGTCCCTGGCGATAGCCTCGTACAACTGCGGCGTAAAGCGGATAATGGACGAATCGCGCTCCCAGGGGGTGCGGGACTACTACCTTTTGAGGCTGCCCCAGGAAACCGAGCGCTACGTGATGCGAATACTTGCCGTAAAGGCGGTGTTGAGCAACCCCCGGCAGTACGGATACGATCTGCCCAAAGGGTGGGGATACCAGGAACTCAAGCTGGACAAGGTGTGTGTTACCTGTCCGGTGCCCGTAAACATTCAGAGCGCCGCCGGCGCCGCCGGAATCACCTACCGCGAATTCAAAAACCTCAACCCGGTTTTTCGCTCCGACGCCATCCCGGCCGGGACCCACGAAATAAAACTCCCGGCGGGCCGCGGCCCCAGCTTCGAACAAAATTTCAGGTCCGTGGCGTCCCAGACCTCCTACAGTCCCGGGCTCCGAAGCGAAGAAGCCCCGCCGCCGGAGCGGCGCATTTTATCGGCCCCCTCCGCCCATTCGTCCCACCACTCGCGTCAGGCCCGGGCGAAAGCATACACCGTGAAACGGGGTGACACGCTATACAGTATAAGCCGCAAATTCAGCGTGGACGTCAAGTCGCTTAAAAGGGCCAATAAGCTCGGATCGAATAGCCTCAACCCGGGACAACAGCTCTCCATTCCGTGAGTCGTTGTCCAAACCGGTTGTCTCGCCAGCTTTTGAGGAGTTATAGAGATTGAAGGATTTAAAAATTTAGGGATTGAGGGCAATGAGAAGAACAGGCTTCCTCTACGATGACAGATACCTGTTGCACAAGACGGGGCCCGGCCATCCGGAGTGTCCGGACCGGCTGGAGGCGATCTACCGCAGACTCGAGGAGGCCGGCCTTATATCCAAGTTGATTCCCATTCCCGCCGTTCCGGCCCACACGAAGTGGATCGAGAGGGTCCACACGCCGCGGCACGTGTTCAGGGTGGAGGAGGCCTCCCTGCTCTACATGGACGAGCTGGACAACGCCGACAACCAATTGTGCCCGGAGACCTTCGAGACGGCCATCCTGGCGGTGGGCGGGATACTCATGGCGGTGCATTACCTGATGGAGGGCAAAATCGATAATGCCTTCTGCGCGGTTCGCCCGCCCGGGCACCATGCCGAAATCAACAGGGCGCTGGGCTTCTGTTTTTTCAATAACATAGCAATAGCCGCAAAGTATCTGCAAACGGAATGGGGAGTAAAGCGGATCGGCATTATCGACTTCGACGTTCATCACGGCAACGGGACCCAGCAGATCTTCGAACAAGACCCGGGGGTCTTCTATTACTCGATTCACGAACATCCTTCCTTCGCATACCCGGGGACGGGCCGGGAGTTCGAGAAAGGCACCGGCGCGGGCGTCGGAACGATACTCAACTCCACCCTTTTGCCCGGGCAGGGGGATAACGAATTCAAAGCCAAGTTCCAGCGGGACCTGCTCCCGGCGATGAATCATTTCGAGCCTGAGGTGATTCTGGTGTCCGCGGGCTTTGATGCCCACATCGAGGACGATATGTCCGACATCAACCTTTCCACCGAATGTTATTCCTGGATCGGCGAAACGATCGTCCGGATTGCGGACCGGCATTGCCGGGGGCGCATCATTTCGGTGCTGGAAGGAGGATATTGCTTGAAGGTTCTCCCGGAACTCATCAAGAATCACGTTCAGATTCTTCTTGGTGAAAATGAATCGGGCGGCAGCGAGTGAACGGATGAACAGGTGAAGCGCAAACTCCGCTCACCCGTTTATCTTTTTAAATGAGGGGGACTTAGCATGTTCATTGACAAGTCGATGACCAGAGACATCGTGACCATCGGCCCTGAGGCGGGGATTCTGGAGGCACAGGAGCTTATGGCCGGGCACGGGATCAGGCACCTGCCGGTTGTAGGTTCCGACGACATCCTGGTGGGAATTGTAACCGACCGGGACATTCGAAGCGCCCTTCCCTCGGTCCTTCTGCCCAGGGAAGAGCTGGAGTCGGAAAAACAACGCCTGTCGGTCTTGAAAGTACGGGAAATCATGACCCCGGACCCCGTTACCATCTCTCCCACCGACACGCTCGAAGACGCGATAATTTTGATGCAGAAGACAAAAGTGGGGGCCTTCCCCGTGGTGGACCAGAACGGAAAGCTCCAGGGGATAATATCCATCAGGGACCTGTTGCGGGCCTTCATAAACGTGCTCGGACTCGAGGAGCCGGGGGCGCTGCTGTGCATCCTGGTCGAAGACAAGGTCGGCCAGATGAAGAGGATCGTGGATGCCATCAGCGAGCAGGGGGTTTCTTTTGGAAGCATACTGGTGGCGAGAAGCTGGGAGGAGGGCAAACGTGCTGTTTTCCCCTATCTTCTTACCGGCAACGTCGCCCGCGTGAAAAAAGGTCTTGAAGAAGCGGGCCTGGAGCTGCTGGACCCCATGCGGTGGTCGTTGGACCAGTTGCCCAAAAAGCAAAAATGACGGGCCGCCGGCGAATCCGCTTCCGGCCGTAATCTGTGGTTTTAAGGAAAAAATTCGTCATGCTCGACTCACTGCTGGCACTGGACAAAAGCCTTTTTCTCATTTTGAACCGCAATCTGGCGAACCCGGCCCTCGATGTGTTCTTCCCGGTGATTTCCAGGTACATATGGGCGCTCCCGGTTTTCGCGGCCGTCCTGGTTTTCATCAAGCGCGGCAGGAGGGAAGCGCTGGCGCTGGCGCTGCTCGCCGCATGCACGGTGGGTGTTACGGATGAGCTGGGCAACATCCTCAAGCCCCTTGTCGGCCGTCCGCGTCCCTGCGACCCACGGTTTCTCGTGGAAGGGGCGCGGTTTCTCGTGGGATGCGGAAAGACCCTCTCCTTTCCGTCCAATCATGCACTGAACGTTTTCGGGCAGGCGATGCTCGCCACCCTCTTTTACCCCGGCTGGGGCCTGTGGTTTTTTGTCTATGCGGCGCTGATAGGTTATTCGCGAGTCTACCTGGGCGCCCATTACCCTCTCGATGTGGCGGGGGGGGCCGTACTCGGCACGATTTGCGGGGCGGGGGTTTTCGGGGCGTATAAGGCCATCAGCTCAAGGTACGCCACGGAGCACCAAGAGAGCGCGGAGAAAACGAAAGGAACGGAAGCGGCGCGAAAAGATTTGAGTTAGGACCCCTTCCATCGTTTTACGGTGCACCCTGCTCCCTTCGAAAAATTTTGGCGGACACGACAAATACTCGCGCCCGCCAAACGGTTTTCCATATTTTCTCTGCGCTCTTCGTGAACGCTTCCAGTTGTAAGGACACCGCCGGAACGGGACGCGAGCGCCCCCTTCCGGCGAACAGGGGCAAGCCCCTGCGCCTACGCCGCCTTGCGATGAATTACCGTTTCATCGTGACTAATGGGCTGTGAAAATATATCCAACTGGAAGTTTCTAAATATCCTCGACCCGTCCACATCTACAACCCTGCATGCATCCGATTGCTTGCGATCCGCCAATGTAACCGAATAATGCTGGCCGTATTGTACTTTGACTTCATCTACAGGGATTTCAAAGGCGATATATTTATCCATGCCTTTTTCGCGAAGGCAACTGGCCACATTAGGGTCCTCGAAAGAATCGCAGGCGGTCAGAACCAATATGGCGCCGGTTCCATTCACAACAACACCCGCTTTCATCTTATCCCCTTTCTTGTGATGACATTTTTATGGCAAACGACTGGCAGACAGAACAATACTCTCTGTCAGCTTATCAAAAAGTAAGGAGAAAACGGAGGGGGGTCAAGGGACGAACGCATGCGCGCCGGGGCTTTGACGGGATTGCGGAAAATGCCCGCCCGGCGCATTCAAATAGAAATGTCTTGGCATGACCCGCCGCCTCGTGTAAGTTTTATGACATAATCGGTGGGAGGATCACTCGACACGGTTCACTGTGAGGAGGAGCTATGCGGTTACGGTTCATATGGGTTGCCCTTATCGTTATCGGTCTTTCCGGGATCTGTTGGAGCGCCGGCTCGGAGGGCGCTGCGGAATTCGCTTCGCTGAAATGCAGCATGTGCCATAAACCGGATAAGAAGGCCGCTGCCGTGTCTTTGTCGCAGATCGCCAAAACCTACCAGGACAGGGCCACCCTGATGAAACTCTTTAAAGGTGAGGCAAAACCGCTCATAGAAAGCGATAATTGGGGCATGATGCGCGGGCAGCTCCACAAGATAAAAGCCCTCGCGGACCCGCAAAAGGAAGCTCTCGCCGACTATATCCTGAGCTTTAAGTAGTCAGGTTGCGGGCTGCGGGTTTGAGAAACCATATCCGGCTGTTTTGACTTGTAACCGTAAAGTGCGACTAAGAGCCCCGGACTCCTAATGGGGAAATATCGGCCGGCCCGGCCCTTAGCCGTCGTGTCCGGCCTGCCGGAAGCGGCGAAGGTATAAGCAACGCCACCGCGAATTTAACTTTCGTCCACGCAAGATTCACCCATATTCGCCTCCCCCTGCCCGCGCGATCCCGAACAGGTTTATTTACGGACAAGCCCTTAGCCTCCGGCTATTGATTCGTCATTTTTCCGACGCAGTGATATTTGTCAGCGTATAAAGATTTCGGCATGTTAAGCAACGGTTGAGGATTTTGGAATGGAGATGCAATAAACTCATCACGGATGGTATCTATTTTCAGGAAGCTCATCCCGGCGGCGTTTACCGCTACCTGAACGAGGGGCGCATGGCCCGGCCGGTACATCCGGCAATACTTTGCATGAAAATTGCCCGCGGTTTTCCATTATTTAACAATTCGGGAAATGTTTTGATCCATCGGGAGAAGGCCGGTCACAGTCATTGACTATCCGGCTAAGCAATGGATATACTGTCGCAAAATAAGGCTGGGAGGGATCTTGGTTTAAACGGAAAAAACGGCTGGAATCACCCATGGGGGCGGGCTGCTCTTATGGGTTATTTTTTGATGAGGAGAACAGGATGAGGAAAAAAGGCCTGGTGGCGGTTGTGCTGTTCGTTTGTGCGATGTTTGCCGGTTACGCGATTTACGTTTCTGCTTCGGACAACAAGAATAAAAAGACAAAGACTGCCGCCTCCGCTCAAGAGGCGAAGCAAAAGCCCGCAGCGGCTGCCGGCGAACTGGTGGCCACCGTCAATGGGAAACCGATTACAAAAGCCGAGTATGACCTGGGGGTCGACCGATTCGGCAAGCAGCTGGCCGCATCCGGCCAGGACTCCGAAGAGGCGATGAAGGAGTTGAAAAGCCGCATCCTCGACAGCCTCATCACACGCGAAGTTCTGAGCCAGCAGGCGGAAAAGATGGGGATAAAGGCTGACGACGCGGAAGTAAACCAGCAGATGGATGCCATGAAAGCCAAGTACGGCACGGCGGAAAACTTTAATAAAGCGATCTCCGCCATGAACCTGACCGAGCCGGAACTCAAAAAACAGGTCGCCACCGAGTTGGCCCTGCGAAAGCTCGTCGACCAGGAAGTCGCATCCAAGATAGTTATCGGCCCCAATGAGGCCAAAGAGTTTTACGACAAGAACCCGGAATTTTTCAAAATCCCCGAAATGGTGCGCGCAAGCCACATACTGGTAAAGGTCGATCCGAAAGCCACGCCCGAGGAAAAGGCAAAAGCCCTGGAAAAGATCAAGGACATCCAGAAAAGAATAAAGGGTGGAGCGGATTTTGCCCAAGTCGCAAAAGAGGTTTCGGACGACCCGAGCAAGGCGAATGGGGGAGACCTGGATTTCTTTCCGCGAGGACGCATGGTGCCCGCTTTCGAAAAGGTGGCATTTTCTTTGCAAATGAACCAGGTGAGCGATATCGTCGAGACACAGTTTGGATATCACCTGATAAAGCTTACTGATAAGAAGCCGGCGGGGGTAATGACCCTTGACGAGGTGAAGCCCAGGATCGAGCAGCATCTGAAAAATGAAAAAGTCTCTCAGGAGTTCAAGAAATATATTGAGGGGCTGAAATCGGCCGCCAAGATCCAGGTTCTTGTGGCGATGCCTGCAAAGACCGAAAAATAAGTTCGGACCGCTTCTGCCGAAGGTAAGCTGTATCTTGTGTCCGGTTTGGCTCCGTCCAACTTGGCCTGCGGTGCCGGGATCCCCGGCCCCCGCGCGGGTGCGATTTCGGCGGAGCCGCAGACAGGGCTTTGGCTGCAGGGGCGGCACGCCTGCTGCCTTCACACTAGCGGGTGCGGTTTTATGAGGATTCGTTTTAGCGAGGCGGACATCCAGCAAATGCAGTCCCTGGGCATAGACAGGGACCGGGTGCTACAGCAGCTAGAGGTTTTCCGCAGGTCCAACTTTTCTGTTCGGCTCAAAAGGCCCTGCACCCTTGGGGACGGCGTCCGCAAGATAGAAGAAACCGAGGCGCAGAAGTTCCTCGATCTACACGAGAAGGCTGCCCGCGGGGGCCGGTTCATGAAATTCGTTCCGGCCTCCGGCGCCGCCACCCGGATGTTCCAGTCCCTCCTCCAGATTTACTACCTCCCACAGTATCTCGACAGTGACGAACTGTACCGAAGAGTGGGCCAGGGGGTGGCGATTGCCTGCGATTTCGCCCGGTTCCTGGAGCACCTGCACGAGTTCCCTTTTGCCGGTGACCTCGCCGAAATCATGGGCCAGGACGGGCTCGACATGGAGGACGTTATTCTCCAGGGCGGGTTCAGGACCATTCTGGACTACCTCCTGACCAAGCGCGGTCTTAACTACGGGTGCCTGCCCAAGGCCCTGTTGAAGTTTCATTCCTACGAGGGAGAAACCCGGACCGCCTTCGAGGAGCATCTTGCCGAATCGGTCGCCTACACGGGAGCCGACAGCGGACAGTGCAAGCTCCATTTTACGGTCCCTCCGCATTATGCCGACTACTGCGACAACCATATGGTGGATGCCCGCCGGCGGTTCAGGGACCGATGCGGGATGTCCTTCGACATCGGCTTTTCCTTTCAGAAAACCTCGACCAATACCATTGCGGTCGATACCAAGGGCTATCCTTTCCGCAACAGGTTCGGCAGGCTGCATTTCCGTCCCGCCGGCCACGGCGCCCTGCTCGAAAACCTTAACGACCTCCAGGCCGACCTCGTCTATATCAAAAATATCGACAACATCGTCCCGGAAAGGCTCCACGGGAAGGTGTGCTTCTGGAAGAAGGTGCTTGGCGGCTACCTGGTCGGCCTGCAGGAAAAGATCCATTCGCTCGTTCGCGTCCTGAAAAGCCCGTCCGGACCTGACCGGGAAAGGATTATTGAGAACGCGATCCGGGAAGCCCGTCTTTTCGCGGCCGAAGAACTCCCGATCGTCTTTGCGGAAGATTTTGACCGGTGGCCCGTGGAGGAGAAGAGGGCTTTTCTGCTCGATCGGCTGGACCGTCCCATCCGGGTGTGCGGCGTGGTTCCCAACGCCGGCGAGCCGGGGGGAGCGCCCTTCTGGGTGGAAGACGAAAACGGGGTGTTGTCCGTCCAGATAGTCGAGAAGGCCCAGGTGGATTTCGGCCCGGAGGAGCAGGGGAAAATCTGGAATTCCTCGACCCATTTCAACCCGGTGGATATCGTGTGCTGCGCGCGGGACTGCGAGGGCAGACCCTACGATCTGAGAAAGTTCGTGGACCCCGACGCGGTCATCATAACCAAGAAATTCAAAGACGGTGAGGAGATCCGGGCGCTGGAGCTGCCGGGTTTGTGGAACGGGAGCATGGCCCACTGGATCACGGTTTTTGTGGAAGTCCCGCCCTATACTTTTAATCCCGTCAAATCGGTCTACGACCTCCTGCGGCCGGAACACCAGCCGGAAGAAACCTTCGAAAGCCCGCCCGCCCAAGGGTAGGGATGCATTCCCACGCGGGAGTTGTGCCTCCACCGCGTCCATGCCGACTCGCGACTCGATATGGCGTGAGGCGCCCGTCCGGCGTTTACTTCGTATAATGCATGGATTCGGGTAGATTTTCCGTCGAAAGAATTCCCACTATCGTGCTCACTTTGGCTTGCGTGGGGGTCCCCCATAAGTGGTAGTTGTCATTGAACAGGAATGTCTAGATACAGTATTTTTTAAATATCTGGATAAGGTGATTTTCCTGGAAGTGCCACAGGTGGTCCTTGTTGGGATATTCGAGGTGATTGGTTGGCACATGGGCCAGAATGGCTCGGCTGCTCAACTCGCATTGCTGTCTTATGATCGAGTCCGGGTCCGGGAAGTGCTCCAGAAAATGCCAGCTCATGACCACTTCCCATTTGCGTTCGGGCAGGTCCCTGGAATCCGCCGCCGCGGGGATTTTCTTGTCGGCCAGGAGCTTGAGTGCCGCAACGTTTAGTTCTACCCCGGCAACCTCTTTGCCCAACATTGCGTAAAGCTTCAATCAACCATCCATCGCTGCACCCAAACTCGAGAAAACTGGAATACTCCAGTACGCAAGCCCTTGTCATAATAGACATTCTTGCGCGCAGTGCATCCGACGAAATTCCCGCGGCAAGATCCTGCAGGTAATTTTCGTCATAATGTGACTCCATCTCGTTAAACGTCGGGAACTGTTTGCGTCTTCGAATCGAACAGAAGGCGCACTCCACTATGTCTTCCATGTCTGTTGGTTTCCAGCGGTTGCCGTTGCATACGCAGCACCTTATCAGGTTATTGCCGCTGTCACTCGCGTTTGCACTCATCCGGTTTTCCTGTAGTTTATAGAATCACGGCCGGTGTTGATCGGGTTTTTACGACCCCGAAAAAAACTCCCTGCAAGTACAACTTCATACTCACGGGATGCCCTGGAGCAAAGACCATGCCTGTTGGAGGGCATATCCATTCGAACCCCGTCCGACCTTCAACGGGAGGGCAAGGCCGCTCGACCACCGGGGTTCTTTGGTGCCGGGACGATTGGCGCCAGTCAATTTTTCGACACCACCTCAGGTCGTTTCCCGGCCCGGTTCGGCGTTCGAACCGTTGGGACGCGGCCTGAGCGCGCCGACCTTCCATGCCGGTTCCCCGCCACAGTCCGTGGAAACCGCACCGGTCCCCGGTTGGGCTTGAGTCTTACCGCCGGAAGCAAAAATCTTCAAAAAATCGGCACGTTCCCTGCAAAGGGCATGAGCCCGTGCCCGCCATACCGGCAACGGGCCTTGAGTAATGTGATTTGCTGCGAGATGCCGGCCTGAAGAACATGCTCCCGGAATCTTTCCGGGAAGCCTCCTGCTGATTGGTATGTGTTCACTGGACCAGGGAGATCGGAATGATAATCGACGAGATGATCGAGTTTTACAGGAAACAAAAGAACCTCACACAGGCCGAAATTCAAAAGGAAATGGAAGAATCGCCCTTTGTGCTTGCTAAAACCTGGCAGGAGAGGAACCCCTCAACCGCTGAAGAGGTCAATAAGTTCTATGAAGAGGTTGACTATATTGCCGAACTTCTGCGCTACCACAACCTGGAGAGCAGAAGGAACCTCGATCTGGACATCATGATCGAGGTGAGGGGTAGGCATCGCCAGGCCCGCGTGCTCGATTACGGATGCGGAACGGGCATCATCGGTTTCATGCTGAAAGACGCCATGCCCGGCCTCATCGTGGACCTCTATGACCTGCCGTCTCCCGCACACGAGTTTGCCAGGGCTTTTAACGTATTCCGGCCCAGGCCCATAGAATTCGTCAATACCTTCGTCATCCAGCGCAACCGGTACGATTTCATCATCTGCAACGATGTCCTGGAACACCTTCCGGACGAAGAGCTGGAGAGCACCATCGATTTCCTCCAAAGCCGCCTGGCCAGCCCCTACAGCAAGATTTTCGCCCAGGTCGGGTTTTACCACGAACCGCATGTTATCCCGATGCACTTCGACTGGACCGAAAAGCGCTGTGAGATCCTGAGGAAGGTCATGCGCTGGGAATTCTGGGAAATCAACCTGGATTTCTTGAACCTCGTCATGAAAGGAAAGCTGAGGCCGGAAGGCAAACCGGCCCTTTCAGCCGATATAAAACCACAGCCCACGAGCAGCGCCGCCGCCGGGAATAGTTGCATGCCGCCCGCCAACGGCACGCAGCACAAGCCGGTCGCCGCCCCCCCTTCGAATTCGAAACCCGGGCAGGATTGCGGGAAAACCCCGGTAAACGGCGCAAACGTTTCCCACGGTGCGATTGCAACTCCCCCGGCCTCCTCCGCGCCCCCCAAACCGGCCGGCCCCGCAATGATGCCCAACTGGCCCGCACCCGAGGTGAAAAGAGTCAACATCACAAAGCGCGGGGTCCTTTACGTGGGCTTTCCCTGCAACATTAAATGCAAGTTTTGCTACTACGCCTACCATGAGTCAAAAGAATGGCACTCTTTGGAAGAGTGCAAACGGGACGCCTCCCTTTTCAGGCAAAAATACGGCAACCGCTTCGTGGACATCACCGGAGGGGAGCCGACCATCTATCCTCACATACTGGACCTCATGGACCATTGCAACGCAATCGGCATCAAGCCGACCCTCATAACCAACGTCCAGGCGCTGGCAAATGAAGACCGCGTAAAGGCGTTCAAAGACCACGGCGTCAACGATTTTCTGTGCTCCGTCCACGCCATCGGCGAAGCCTACAACGATCTTACCCAGTCCAAACAGGGTTGGAAACGGCTTAACCAGGGGATCGAAAACCTCAACAGGCACGATATCGCCTGGCGGGCAAACTGCACGATGACCAAGCTCAATATGAAGCAGTTTAAGGAGATTGCCGACTGGATCAAGGAACGAAACGCCCGGATCGTCAATTTCATCAACTTCAACCCGTTTGAAGAATGGCAGTCCAAGATGGATATCGATTTCCAGGCCCGGCACGCGGAACTCAGCCCTTACCTCGTCGATGTGCTCGACCACTGCGACCGGATCGGGCTGGAGGCGAACGTGCGTTATTTCCCGTTCTGCCACATGAGAGGGCATGAGGAAAAGTGTATCAATTTTCAACAACTGAGCTACGACCCCAACGAATGGGACTTCTGCAGCTGGTACGCACCCGAAACGCGGGCGCCTTCGGACAAGCTGCCGGACAGCGTGCTGATGGCGGCCACCAATGAAGAAGAACTCCACAGGTTCATCGCTCAATCCCAGAAGAAAAGGCTCTATGTCCAGAACAGCGGGTGCCTGCAATGCGCCCACATGTTCATTTGCGACGGCTTTACGCACCAGTATTATTCAAGGTTCGGCATCGGAGAGGCAAAACCCTATGCGGGAGCGCCCATCCTGGATCCCACCCTGTTCATAGCAAAGCGGGAAGGTTCGGCATACACGCTTGCCGGCGCGCAGTTCATGAGGACACATCAGGCCTCCTCGTCCGCGGTTCCGGCTTAGGGGAGAGGTGGGTTCAGATGATAAATGCCGGTTCGAAACCCAGTTCAAAACCGCTGGTCTCGGTCATAATCCCCACGTTCAACCGGGCTGAAACACTCAGGGAGTGCCTGTCCGCGCTGAGTCTTCAGGACTTCCCGCCAGGCGACTTCGAAATCGTGGTGGTCGATGACGGCTCTTCGGACCACACCGCCGAGATCGTCCGGCAGGCGAGGCCGGGACCCGAGATCCACTACATTCATCAGGACAACAGCGGACCTTCCGCGGCGCGGAATCGGGGTGTGCGGCATGCCAGGGGCGAGTACATACTGATTATCAACGACGACGCGGTGGCATTCAGAAACCTGGTTTCAGGGCATTATGCAATGCACGGAAAAATAAATTGCGGCGCCCCCCTGGCAATCGTCGGCACCCGCGAGTACTGCAATGAAGACAAGCTCAAAGTCCTGAATTTTCTCTATGACCAGGTGCCGTTCAGCATGCGCGTTTACGCGATGAGAGAAGGATTCTGCCCGCCCCCCTATTTCGTTACCTTCAATATCAGCATGAGGAAGTGCGACTTCGAGGCGACGGGAGGATTTGATGAAGATTTTTCCACGGCCATCGGGGAGGATACAGAGCTTGGTGGAAGGTGGGAGAGTTTTGGAGGAAAACTCCTGTTTGCCCCCCGCCTCAGGGCCCATCATTTACACGACGTTACGGTCGACGGGCTGAAAAGCATGATAATCCGGGAATCCTTCAACCGGCTGATCCTCGTCCACAAGCAGCCGGACCTGTGGAAGCCCATGGAAATCTTTCGACTGCCCGAATACGCCATGCGGGAATATGTCGAAAAGATGAATCACCCCATGCAGCGTTTGGAAGCGGCCATGCGCGAGTGCGAGGGCCTTTCCATCTGGGATTTGGAAGGCAGGGAGTTTGTGGGAGCATGGGTTGATTGCATCACCGACTTTGTGGTCGGGATCCGGAAAATATACCCGCAGTTTAGTGATTATGTGACTTTGCAGCACTACCTCAGCGATCCCCAGGCCAGAAGGACCGTCGCCCTATGGCAGGACCCGGACGGCATGCAGCCTTTGCGCGCGGGATCTCCCGGGATTGGTGGGGCTGTTATCCGACCCAGCTAACAAATCAGTGAAGGGGAAATGATCGTGGCCAATAAACTGAATGAACTCAAAATTGCCGTCCTTACTCCAATCGGCAGCAACATCTACCCAAAAAACGTGAGCTGCTTTCTCAATTTGCTTTCCGGTCTGCCCCGGCTGTTCCACCCGGCAAGCCGTTTTTTCTGGCTGGAAGGCGGTCCGTACCTCGTCCAGAATCGGACTTATCTTCTCCGGGCGGCCATTATGCAAGACTTCAACTATAAATTTGACTACCTGCTATGGATTGATGCCGACCAGGTTTTCGGCATCGAACATATCGCATACCTGGTCGCCACCGCCATCAAGGGCAACCTGGATGCGGTAACCGGTCTCTACTACAACCGGCATGGCGACCGCCACAGCATGGCCGGCCGGATAGTCAACGGAGACAACGATATCTATTGGCTCCAGGACAGGGATTTCATAGCTCAACGCGCGCAGGAGTCCGTGGTTCCCGTCGATGTGTGCGGATTCGGGTTTTTCATGCTGAGCATGGACGGGCTCAGGCAATACTGCCAACACTACCCGCGGGACAAGTGGTTTACGGTGAGCTGGCACGGGGCCTCCAAAATGCACTATTCCGGCGAGGATGTGTCTTTCTGTAATCAATTCAAGGGTCTCGGAAAACAAATCTGGTTCGCCCCGCATGTCCAGGTGGGCCACTATGGCGGGATAGTCCCGGCCGATTTCAAACAATCGGACGCGGCCAACAGGTTTGAGGAAGTCAATATGCTTTAGTCCGGTTGCCTGGTGGCTTGTTGCCGAAAATACTATACGAAATGGATGCCTTACTGGATGGGTGGCCCGGATACTCGTTATCCGGGCGCGGAGCGCAAGAGGACCACTGACGTTTGTCGCGGGTAAGCCGGGCAACTCACTCAATCGGTTTAGAATCCGCCAAGTGCGGCCCTTGCACACCGACCGGTATTAATGGCGATAAATTTCACTGCGTTTGCCGATTCGCACAATCAGAACCAGCAAGGTGCCGTCCTGAATATCGCAAATTATTCGGTAGTCTCCCACACGACAGCGCCAGAATTCACCGAGAGGGCCGGTGAGCGGTTTGCCGGCGCTGCGTGGGTCCTCTAACGGCGCTATTCGCTCATCCATATAATCGAGAATACGTCGGGCCGCCTGTTTGTCCAATTTGCGAAGCTGCAGCCGGGCGCTGTCAGTATAATCAATCCTCCAGGCCAAGATCTTTTCTCACCTCGCCGGCAGTGAAAGTAGTCTCTTTGCCTTTGCGTACAAGCTCCAGGACATCCGCGGCAAGATAATAGTCTTCGATATCGTCGATTTTTTCCAAAATCATTTCACGGATGTAAAAAGCCTTGGTGCGCCCGGTCTTACGCGCTAAGAATTCAAGGCGACGCTCGATATCCTCCGACAATCGAATCGATGTGGGCATTTATTTTCTCCTCAAAGCGATACTTGTATTCAAAGTATCGCTTCCACGCGGCAGGGTCAAGCGCTATTTCCATACTAAACTTATGGGGATTCAATTCATTGGAAGCGTTGGGGCAAGGGTGGTCCGGCATTAAACCAGGACGGGCAATCCGGTGCGAGGCCTTGATGTGCTCCAGTTTAAATACACTATAACGTTAGGAAATTCCGTACCCCGGAGTTTGAATGGACCTCTTTCGCTCCACGCCCGGATAGCGAGTATCCGGGCCGCCCGCCCTCCGGATTCGTCAACTATTTGACAATAGGAGATGTTGCCATTACCTGGCGGAACCACACCTTAGCGTCACCCATCACGTTAATCTTGAACGCAACCCGGTCTCAGTCCGGTCTTTCGGCCGAATCCAGGATAATTATGATCTTGCGCAGCTTTTTGTTCTGTTCGGCCATATCCGCCGCTATCTGTTCGAGGATCTCGGCCGGTTCCTGCTGGCCGGCCTCCCTGGCACGGTCCGCCCACAGCCTGTAGGAGCGTGCGTGCTCCTCGTTGTGGGCGATCCAGTGATCGGTTATCTTCCTCAGCTTTTCCAGTTCCGAAACCGATTGCACGCCGTGCTCGGGCGCGTGATCGTGGTGATGGTGGTGCTCATCATGGTGGTGGTGATTTTTGTCGTGCATTCCCCAGTCTCCCATGCAATTGACCGCGGCATATCAGTGTGATAGCCTTACCTGTTAAAGGAGAGTTTCGAAGATGATACCTTATCCGAAGATAAACCCCGTGCTGCTCAAGGTCGGCCCCCTGGAGGTGAGATGGTACGGGATTATGTACGTTATGGGCTTTATCGCTTCCTATTTCCTGCTGCAAAAACAGGAGCGGTCCAGGCAACTGGGCGTGGTCGGCACCGTGGCGCAGGACCTCATCTTCTACCTGGCGGTGGGGCTGATTGTCGGCGCCCGGCTCGGCTACATCATCTTCTACGAATATAACGATTTCGGCACCTATATCAGAAATCCGCTTGAAATAATAGCCAC
The DNA here is from genome assembly GCA_963712895.1 of uncultured delta proteobacterium. Lineage (GTDB taxonomy): Bacteria > Desulfobacterota > Syntrophobacteria > Syntrophobacterales > Syntrophobacteraceae > SbD1. Next base: position 88,650 of record CAVQJR010000001.1, read on the forward strand.
CTGGCACGGCGGCATGTCCTTCCACGGCGGCCTGATCGGGTGCGTGGTGGCGGGACTGATTTTCGCCCGGCGCCGGAACCTTCCATTCTGGGCCCTTGCCGACTGCACCATCGTAACCGCCCCGATCGGGCTTATGCTCGGCCGCATAGGTAACTTCATAAACGGCGAACTGCTCGGACTCCCCTCCAACGTCCCGTGGGCAATGGTCTTCCCGGCCGGGGGACCGATCCCGCGGCACCCCACGCAGTTGTACGAAGCGTTCGTGGAGGGGGTGGTTCTTTTCGCCGTCCTGTGGACCCTGCGCAAGCGACCTTTCAAGGACGGAACGATGGTTGTTTTTTTCCTGCTCTTTTATGGAATATTCCGGTTTATAATTGAATTCTTCAAGGAACCCGACCCGCAACTGGGATATATCCTGGGTATGACAATGGGGCAGATACTGTGCCTGGGGATGATTGTCGCCTCCGGCCTGCTTGAGCTCTATCTGCGCAGAAGGAATTCAGGAGATTGAGGGATTGAAAACCGGCGATTTCTTGATGAGCGACGAATTAATTCCTAAATCCCTGAATCCTTAAATTCCTTCCACGAGGAACGCCATGACAGAGACGACTGCCAGCGAAACCACACGGCCGGACCCCGCGCCTTCAGATCGCGGCGCTCTCTCCGTCTATGAGAGCAGGAAGAAGAGCGTTGAAAACGCGCTCCGGGCAATTCGGAGCGGAGGCCGCATCTTTATCGGGTCGGGCTGCAGCGAGCCTCAGTACCTGGCTCAGCATCTCGAAGATATTGTGCCCAGCCTGGCCGGTCTCGAAATCCTCCACATCATGAGCGTCGGCAAGACCCGCTTCACCGAGACCGGTTTCGACCAGTGCCGCCTGAAGTCGTTTTTCGTTGCGTCGGCAAGCCGCGAGGCGGTGGCCGAAGGAAGGGCCGACTACACGCCTATCAATCTCGGAGATGTCCCCGGGCTGTTCCGGTCCGGCGCCATGCCCATAGATGTGGCGCTCATCCAGGTGTCGCCTCCCGACAACCACGGGTTTTGTTCGTACGGGATAGCCGTCGATATAGTGAAGTCGGCGGCCGAAAGCGCGAAGTACGTGATCGCCCAGGTAAATCCGCAGATGCCGCGCACCCTTGGCGATTCGTTCATCCATGTAAGCCATATCGATGCCTTCGTCGAACACGAGGAGCCGCTTCTCGAAGCGCCGCTGCCCCTCATGAACCCCATTGCGGTCGATATCGGAAGGCATGTGGCCGGCCTCGTCGAGGACGGTTCCACTATTCGCGTCGGCGTGGGCAGCGTTTCCACCGCCGCCCTTTATGCGCTCGAGGGGAAAAACGATCTCGGCGTGCATGCGGACATGCTCACCGACGCATACCTGCACCTGGTCAAGATGGGCGTCATCACAAATGCGCGAAAGACGATCCATGCCGGGAAAATAGTGAGCAGCTTCTGCCTCGGGTCCCGCGAACTCTACGATTTCGTGGACGACAACCCCATGGTGGCTCTCTACCCCATCGACTACACGAACGACTACCTGGTAATCTCGCAAAACGAGAGGATGGTCTCCATAAACTCCGGCCTCGAAGTGGACCTCACCGGCCAGGTCTGCTCGGATTCGCTCGGCTACGAGATCTACAGCGGGGTGGGCGGGGCGATCGATTTTCTGCGCGGGGCGCGGGGGTCGCTTCGCGGCAAGGCCATTATGGTGCTCCCCTCCGCCACCCTGGACGGCAAAAAGTCGAGGATCGTCCCGGCGCTCAGCGAAGGGGCCGGAGTGGTCATGACGCGAGGAGGCGTCCAGTACGTGGCGACCGAGTACGGGGTGGTCTACCTTCAGGGAAGAAGCTTGCGGGAACGGGCCCTGGCGCTCATCTCCATCGCGCACCCCGATTTTCGAAACGAACTCATGGAAGCGGCCAAGGACCTGAACTTTGTCGAACGCGACAGGAAAGCGGCGCCGGTCAAGGCGATTTATCCCTTCGACTGGGAAAAGGAAATGGAGCTGGAGGGGACCCGGCGTATCTTTTTCCGTCCGGCCAAACCCGCCGACGAGCGCGCGATAAAGGAGTTCTTCTACTCGCTTCCCAGGGAAGAGGCCTATGTCCGGTTTCTTTCCTCGATGAAGGTGTTCCCGCTCTACGATGTCAAGGCAATGGTCAACATCGACTACCGCAAAGCGATGTGCGTCCTGGGATTTACCGGCGAAATAAACGCCGAACGGGTGGTGGCGATAGCCCACTTCACGGTGGACGACGAGACCATGACGGCCGAACTCGATTTCGCCGTTCACCCCGACTACACCCGTGGCGGAGTCGCCTCGTTTATGCTCCGCCACATTACCGAAAAAGCCAGGTCCCGGGGCATAAGGCAGTTGATCTCCTATATCGCGCTCGGCAACGAACGGGTTTTCGGCGTTTTCCACAAGCTCGACTATGTGATCCAGAGCACGCTTATCGGCGGGGTCTACGAAATCAGGGTCAGGCTGGACCAGCCCACCCGAACGTGTCCGGTGTTGTGATGAAATTGATGCGGGGTGCCCGATACTCGATATTCGGCGGCCGATGCCCGGACGGTTTTTGATTCCCAGGGCCGGGCGCACTGACGCATAAAAGGCCTTTGTCCACCTGCGGCCGTCATCCTCATCCAACTCCCGAGACTTCCAAAATCGAGCATCGAGTATCGAGTCAGGTATCGAGCATCCAGTATCCAGCATCGAGCATCCAGCATGGACCGGTTCGAGGAACTCGAAAGACAGGTATCGGAGCTAAGGGCTGAAATTACCGAGCTGAAGGCCCGGGTCCGGGACCTGTCCGGTATGGGGGGAGCAGGCACCCACCCGATCGAGGCGCTGCTGTGGCAGCAGGGTTTCCCCGTTTTATCCCACGGCGGGCAGTCGCAACTGGTCTTTGCCCCCAACTCCCCTTCGGACCGGCTCAACCCGTTTTACCTGCTCATGCGGCGATACTCGTTCAGGCTCTTCGTGCGAGACCTCATTCAGCTCCCCGAGGGGGCCGACATGAAGGGCCTCACGCGCTACTGTTCGCTCAAAACCGTCAGGTCCTACATGAAAGCCCTGGCCGATCTGGGCATCGTTTCCATTTCCGAGGGGGGATACCGGCTCCTTAAGCAGGTCCCGAGCTTCGGCCCGACGCTGGAATGGTACGTGTGCGAGATTTTCCGGCGCGAGTTCCTGGCCCCGGCCCTTTTCAACGTGCGGCTCCAAAATACCAGGCTTGGCGGCGACTACGACGTAATCTCGACCCTGGCGGGCCACCTGGTCTACGTGGAAGTCAAATCTTCACCCCCGCGCGGCGTGGAACACCAGGCCGTAGACGCTTTTCTCGACCGCATCGGCGACCTCCGGCCGCACGTGTCCGTTCTATTCGTGGACACCGAACTGCGGATGCGCGACAAACTGGTGCCGTTAATTTCGGAAGGGCTCGAACGGGAAGGAAAAACAGGACCCGGCTGGGAAGTGGCGAGGCTCGTAAACGAGATTTTTCACGTGAGGCACTCCATTTACCTCATAAACTGCCGAAAAGGCATCTACACCAATCTGCGCACGTGCTTCAGGGATTTCCTGCTCTGGGAGAGAAAACAGCCGTAACCATTCCCCGGCGGCTTCGGGCTGTTTCATTTTGCGAGGTTGCGTTCAGGTTGGTAAATCATAAACAGAGCGGGTGGATAATTCCCCCGCAGCGCCATTCTGAGCCGCGAAGCGGCGATGGGGGTGTGGGGGGCACAGCTCAGGGCGCAGCTCTCCACGCTTTTAAAAAAGCATCCTTTAAGCGCGACATCGTATGAGATACGAAATGGCGAATGATTCCAAAAATCCTTTGCGGGTTGCGCTGGTTTTTCCGCCCGCGATGCATCCCACCGGCCCTCCGCTGGGCATTGCCTCGCTCAAGGCTTACCTGGTTTCGCAAACCCCGGCGACAGTTCGCAATTTCGACCTGAACCTGGCCTACTACGAGCAGGCAATGGACTGGCTGGCCGACCGGCGCCTCAAGATGGGCCTCAAGAAGATGGACCACGGTGAAACCGCCGGCCGGGTGCTCGCGGCGAGGGACTTTTTCCGGGGCGGACGCGGCGCCGAATTTTTCGACACGGCAAAGTACAATGCCCACGCCGGGATTTATACCGGCTTCGAGACGGTGCTAAACGGCCTTTTCGACAATTTTTGCAGGAAAATCCTCCTGGACGATCCGGTCCCGCCGCTTGCTCGAAAATTCCTGGAGGGCCTGGTCGAGCCGCTGAAATCCTTCGGCCCCCAGCTGGTGGGGTTTTCGGTCCTTTTCAGCCAGCAGCTCTTTTTCGCCCTGCTCCTGGCAAAGCTCGTGAGGCAAATGGGGGCAAAGACGGTTTTCGGCGGGGCGACTTTTTCCGTTATGCCCGATCCCGCCCGCCTCGTCTCGGGACCGGTCGCCGTGCAGGCGGGCGGGCGCGAGCGGGAACTCGACCCGGCGGCGCTGATCGATTTTCTGATCGTGGGGGAGGGAGAGGCCGGGCTGAAAGCGCTTGTGGAAAATCGGGGGAGCCGGAAGGGTCCTTTTTCGCGCGTGCCCGGGCTCATTGCAAATGACCCCGGCGGGGCGGAAGGCTTTGCCCCGGAAGCGGTTCGCGATCTGAACGCGCTGCCGCTTCCCGATTTTTCCGACTTTGCCCTCCGGAAATACCACTGCCCGAAGCCGGTTTTGCCCTACCTTTCTTCGCGAGGCTGCCCTTGGCGGCGCTGCGCGTTCTGCACTCACCGGAAAACCTACCTGGATTACCGGGAAGAGAATGCCGTGGCGAGCGCCGAAAGGCTTTCCGCCCTGAAGGCCGGCTATGGAGTATCCCATTTCTGCCTGGTTGACGAAATGGTTCACCCGCGAAGGCTCGACCGGCTGACCCGCGCTCTTGCGCGGCACGATCCCCGGATTTTCTTTTCCGCCTACGGCCGGCCGGCCGGAAACTTTACGCCGGAGCTTCTTTCAAACGCCTACCGCAGCGGGCTTCGCGTCTTGATGTGGGGGGTGGAGTCCGGATCTTCGCGCGTCCTGGAGCTGATGGGCAAGGGGACCGACATCGGAAGGGTCGGTGAAATCCTGAAAGCTTCCCACGAGGCGGGCATCTGGAACCTGGCGTTCGTGATCTTCGGCTTTCCCACCGAAACGGGCGGGGAGTGGGATGCCACCCTGGATTTTCTGGCCTCTCACCGCGACCATATTCAGGCATTGTCCAAATCCGAATTCGTGCTCCTGGAAGGCTCGCGCATCTTCGCCCGGCCGCACCGCTTCGCAGTAACCAGGATCACCGACCGGCGCGGGCGGGACCCGGTGTCGATAGCCTACGATTATGAGACCTCCGAGGGACTGAACCGGGAGCAAATCCGGCAAAAGCTGAGGCAAAGCGCGCCGTTTCTTTCCGGGATAGGCCGCTCGCCGTGGTTCGGGCAGTTCCGCGACCACATGCTGATCCATGCCTCCGAGTCGGGAAGCTGAGTCGGAAGGATTGCCAATCAAATCCCGAACTGGCAGAAATCCGGATGTCCGGAAACGAGACGTCCCGGCGGTGGATTTATTGTCACGAAGAGCACGAAGAATAAAAAGCCGTCAAGAACGAACGGGGGCGTCCTCTTCTCGTTCCATCTGAATTTACCGTAAAAGCTGAAAATTATGCCGGGATCGGTTACAAATACTATTCGAAGCACGGCAATTCGGAACCCTCAGCGCAGGTCGTCGATTCGGGGGGTAAAGGCCGCGAGGTCGCCGATTCCGAGGGCTTCTTCGATTCCGGCAAGCTTTTGGACGGCTTCGCCAAAGCCGCCCTCTCCCAGCATGCCGCCGCCTTCACTTTGCAGGGACCGGTTGAGCTTCTCGTAAGCTTTCGGCGTAACCACCTCATGAATGGCCGGGAAAAGCACCGTGTCTTCCCGGTGGGAGTGCGCCCGGTACATGCGGCCGAACTGGTGGATGGCGGCGCTGAGGGTGCGACGCTTTTCCAGGTCCCTGGCGGAAGATTCCTCGGCAAGCCGCCGCAGTATTTGAGTCAACTGCGCGCCCGCCCCGTGCTGTTCTCGAAGCACGCCGACCAGGCCGCCCATCTTGTTTGCCGATTCGAACGCGGGGTAGATGTATTTTTCTTCCAGTTTCTGGTGGCATTGCAGCACGATTTTTTCCACCACGTCGAGTGTTCCCTGCATAAGCTCTGGAGGAAGGTCCATCCGTGCGTCCATTCCTCCCTTTATCTCTTCCAGTATGGATACCGCCCGGCACAGGACCCCGTGCTGACGGTCCAAAAACTCGACAGCGGTTGGTTTTTTGCTCCGATCCGACCCCGAACACCCGACGGCGGCGGCCGACCCGGCGGCGGCCCCTGCAAGGCAAATGAAGCTCCGGCGCGAAATCGGCATCTTAAAAGACATTACAGCTCCTTGTGGTGCGGTCTTGTTATCAATTTTATCAGCGTAATCAATGGGTTACACTTAAAGGTTAGGCATTCGGTTGTATGGCAACCCGACTGGGGGCATTTTTAACACACCTTGACAGAGCCCGGCAAATCCTATATCGGAAAGCGACCTCCGGGTGCTGGTGCCGGCAACAAATGCGAACGGCCAAAAAGCGAAACTATGGATGCTGAAAAGATTGCAAAACTTAAAATAGCCGATTCCGGCCGGTTTGCGTACGGCCCCCGGAAACGGAAGCTGGTCTGGGTAATCCTGGCGTTTGCGGTCCTGGTGCTGGCAGGGGTGCTCCTGGCGGGCAGGGGACTGTTCAGTCCGGCGGTCACGGTGCGAACGGCCGCCGCCGCCCTGGTTTATCCGTCGCAGGTGTTTACCGAGTTCAACGCCAGCGGATACGTGGTGGCCCAGAGAAAGGCGGCCGTGGCCTCGAAAGGTACGGGGCGCCTCGTCTACCTCGGGGTGCAGGAAGGAAGCCGGGTAAAGGCCGGCGAGGTGCTCGCCAGGCTCGACAGCGACGATGTCAAGGCGGATAAGGCGCAGGTGGCGGCCCAGCTGGGCGTTGCCCGGTTCGAACTGGCGCGGGCAGAAATCGAACGGGCCACTTCCGACAGCAACTACAAGCGGTTTTCCGACCTCTGGGCCAGGAGGGCGGTCGCACAGCTCGATTACGAAAACGCCCGTGACCGCTACTTAAAAGCCGGGGCGGCCGTGGACTCCGCCAGGGCCAACATCCGGGCACTGGAGGCCTCGCTGCGCCGTTCCGAGGTCCTGATCGAGTATACCATCATCCGTGCGCCCTTCGACGGCGTGGTGCTCACCAAGGACGCCGACGTGGGCGAAGTGGTCGCCCCTTTCGGTTCGGCCACCAACGCCAAGGCCGCCGTGGTCACCATGGCCGATATGTCTTCGCTCATGGTGCAGGCCGACGTGGCCGAATCGTTTCTGTACAGGGTCAGGCCGGACGAGCCCTGCGAAATACAGCTCGACGCCATTCCCAATACCCGGTTTCCCGGAAAAGTGAACATGATAGTGCCCACCGCCGATCGCACGCGGGGGACCGTCATGGTGAAGGTGAGCTTCGACAGCCTCGGCCCCAGGGTCCTGCCCGAAATGAGCGCAAAAGTGGCCTTCCTGTCCCGCCCGCTCTCCGAGAGCGAGAACCGGCCCGTCCTGGGGGTCCACCGTGACGCCCTGGTGTCGAAGGGCGAGGGGGGGAGCGGGATCTTCCGCGTAGTGGACGGCCGCGCCGAATGGATACCCGTAAAAGACGCGAAATTCCTGGGCGATTATTTCCTGCCGGGGCCGCCGGTCAAAAGCGGCGACCGGATCATCCTGAAGCCGCCCGCATCCCTGGAGCCGGGCACCAGGGTGCAGGTCCCGGAATAGAACAAGATGGCAAACGGCGCGGATGATAGCATTGTAATCGTGGAGGACATTTATAAATCCTACTCGCGGGGCGCGCAGAATGTGCCCGTGCTCCAGGGGATAAACCTCAGGGTGTTGTCCAGCGAGTTTCTTGCCCTCATGGGGCCTTCGGGGTCGGGCAAGACCACCCTCCTCAACCTGGTCGCGGGGCTGGACCGGGCCGATTCGGGCAGGATCACCGTTGCCGGAACTCCCATCTCCGAGCTGGGGGAAACCGACCTCGCCCACTGGAGGGCCTTGAACGTAGGTTTCATTTTCCAGTTCTACAATCTTCTGCCCGTATTGAGCGCCTTCGAAAATGTCGAACTTCCGCTGCAGCTAAGGAATCTTTCCCGCAAAGAGCGAAAAGAGCACGCCATGACCGCCCTGGAACTGGTGGGCCTGGCAGACCGGGTAAAACATTATCCGGGTGAACTGTCCGGAGGCCAGCAGCAGCGGGTGGCCATCGCGCGGGCTATCGTGACCGACCCGGTCCTGATAGTGGCCGATGAACCCACCGGCGACCTGGACAAGGTTTCGGCGGCCGAGGTGCTGGGCTTGCTCGAACAGCTCAGCTCCGATTTCGAGAAGACCATCATCATGGTGACCCACGATCCGAGGGCCGCGGAAAAAGCGGGCAGAATGGTACACCTGGACAAAGGCGTGCTGAATAACCACTGAGAAAAAACCACCGCAGAGACGCAGAGGGCGCAGCGAAAGACAAAAGAGAAAAGCAAAAGAATTAAAGTGATTCCATAATTCCGTGCTCCGGGGGATGTTGCCCAAACGGGGTTGCTTCGAAGTACATGAACTTCACGTGAATGGGGGACCGTCCCAAATCGTCATTCCCGCAACGTTTTTGAGCGGGAATCCGGTGTCTTTGCGGTTCAAGCTTTTCGCCTGATTTGAATTCCCGCCGGTTGTGCTTACCTTCAGAGATCTCGTTTTCTGTATCCGTGCGGTGAATTCTTCAAACTGGAGCGTTGGATGGACCTTATACAATCGATAAAAGAGAGGCGGTCGATAAACTTTTTCGAACCGGACCGGGAAGTCCCGGAAGAGCGCATACGAGAGCTGCTTTCGTTGGCCAACCTGGCGCCCTCGTCGTTTAATCTTCAGCCCTGGCGCGTGATCGTGGTCAAAGACAAGGAGCGCAAAAAAACGCTCAGGGCCTGTGCAATGAATCAGCCCAAGGTGGAAGAGGCATCGTTCGTGCTGATTATCGTCGCCGACCCGGAGGGATCGGAGTTGAACATCGAGCCCATGCTTCAACGCAACCTCGAATTGGGTTACCTGAAAAGCGAGGACCAGAAGCCGGGCATGAGGGAGTTGATCCGTAATCTCTACGGAGAAAGGGACAGCCTTACCAGGAAGGTTTTCGCGGTCAAAAATGCGGCCCTTTTCGCCATGAACCTGATGAACACCGCAAGGGGCCTCGGCTTTGAAACGCATCCGATGGACGGGTTTGACGAAGGCTGCATTAAAAGGGAATTTTCAATCCCGGAAGACAAGATAATCCCCATGCTCATCGCCGTCGGCTACCTCAAAGAGGGCGTAAAGCTCCTCCCGAGGGCGTTTAGAAGGAACATCGACGAATTCACGGGGATCGATTCGTACAGGTAATTGGAAAGAGGGGGATTTAGGGATTAAGGGATTGAAGAATCGAGGGATTCAGGAATTGAGGAATTCGGAGCATTTGCCCCGGTCCCTCAATCCCTGAATTGTTTTACTCCGCGTCTCCTCGGTTAAAGCCTTTTACTTTGGTACATCCTCCGGTTCGATGCCCTGGCTTTTCATTTCCTTCATGTACTTTTCGGGATCGGCCTTGAATTTTGCCTGACAATCGGTGCAGCAAAAATAGACGCGCTTCCCGTGGTAGTCCGCATAGACGTTCTTATCGGTCTGAAGGCCCATTACCGGGCATTTTGTCTGGGCCGTTCCCGCCAGAGCGTTGATCGTAAGCGGGCCTGAGAGGAGCAGTCCGAATGCCGCGGCCGAAAATACGAACAACCTGATTTTCTTCATCTCGTCTCCTTGATAGATAGTTTTTTACAACACCACATTTTGCGGCTCGCTCAAAGCGAGCCGCTGTTCCTTTTTCACGTGGAAATGCCGGCGCCAACCGACCACAGGATGGGGACAAGTCCCATGAACATCACCGAAACGGTCATGAGTTTGGGCCGCAGCTTTTTCACGGCCCCGTCTATTATCGCTTCCCGCAGGATGGTTATCCGCACCATGGGCGTCTTTGTCGACCGGGATCAGGCCCATTCGCTTCTTCGGGGTACCGGGAAAAGCATGGTGGTCGTCTTTGCCGGAGTTCACGGATTTGTCTCCTCACAGTTGTGGTAAAGGCGATCATTGGTCGAGGTTATGGCAATGCTTGTGCCAAATTAGAACGGATTAAAGAATTTGTTTCAATCGATTAATCTATGCGGGTTTGTAATAAAATTCCGCCCGGTAAATCATGAATTATTGGATCGGCGTAAATGGGGGAGTGGAAGAAATCTTCAATGAATTGCAAGAATCTTTCACCTCGTGGAGAAAAAGATCACTGCAGAGGCGCGGAGAGAGACAAAGAGAAAAGCAAAAGAATTAAAATGATTTGGGATTTCCCTTGTTCCCGCGCTGGAGGGGCTGTTGCCCGAAGAGAGATTCAGGCTGTGCGGCAACGGAGCGGAGGGAAGAAATCACCACGCCGGGTTCAGGCATGATGGAAGCGCACGGCGGGAAGTTCCACCGCTGTCAGGAGGTTCCCGTAGGCCGCCCCGGTGTCGATCCCTATTTTTCCGGGCGCCAAAAAGGGGGTCAAAAACGGGGTGTGCCCGAAGACCACGGTTTCGTCCAGCGGACCGTCATATTCGATAAAAGCCTTGCGCACGGTCAGCAGCCGGTCCAGCGGCGAAGTCTCCACTTCTTCTCCGGGAACGATTCCGGCGTGGGTGAAAAGGTATCCCCCGGCCCGAAACCAGGGCACAAGGCCCCCCATAAAAGACCTGTGGCTCTGCGGCAAAAAGGAGAGGTCCCGCAGGGTGCGCATGGTGCTCCGGCCGTAGCTTTTGAGCGTTTCTTCCACCCCGAGCGGCCTTATCATCCGCAAGTCGTCCGGGTCGCCGGTTCCCGCGTACCCAAGCATTGCGTGCTCGTGGTTTCCTATCAGGAATACGGTGTTTCGAACCCGCCCCTTGAGGTCCAGAAGGATTTCTATGACCTCCCGCGACTCCGGCCCGCGGTTCACGTAGTCTCCAAGGAAAACGAGAAGGTCCAGTTCGGGGTCGAACGGCAGCCGGTCGAGCAGCGTCGCCAGCTTGCCGCCGCAGCCGTGAATGTCGCCTACCGCGAATATTTTATTGAACTCCGATTCCATTCCGTGGACCATACCTGCCATTGAAATTGGCGCATAAACGGACTTTTCAGCCAAAGTATGCCGACGTGGCGGCGGATTCCCGTCCTAGTGCACCGAATCTTCCGGTTTTGACCTGATAAGGGGCCACAGCAGGAAGGATGCCTCTTTTACCGCTTCCAGCATGGCCTTCACCGCGGGGCCGAGTTCCAATTCGCCCGCACCCTTTACGAGCTGGTATTCGGTGATCTTCAACCCGTGCCTTTCAGTTACCCCGTCCAGCAGGCGCTGGCTTTTCGCGTCCTTTGACAGGTCCACCCCCTGGGAGAAAAGGAAATTAACCAGCTCGCCCCCGTCGGAGACCAGGAACAGGTCCTCCCTTTCCCCGACTCTTCGAATGTGGATTTCGATGCGTTCCCCGGTCGGAAGCATCCAGTCGGTTGTGACCAGGAAACCACCGCCGGTGGCCAATACGTCCCATCCCTGGTAAAAACTCTCGGTGAATTGGTCCAGAAGCTCTTTCTCATCCATCGGCATTTCTCCATAAAAGACCTTTATGACAGGTACAACCCGGGAAGGGCCCGCAATCGGCCGCTAAACCGTGCCCAAGATACTAAACTAAATCGATCCATGTTCAAGTGAAAGGCGGAGGTTATACCGGAATTGTCCGAAAATCTTGTAGCGATTTAGTGTTTGTAACAATTTTGTTGATTTTAGTGCATAGTTATTCTCCTTTCAACCGTCGAACGACTCATCCGGGCCTTTTTGCCGATACGCACATACGGGCTGAAATTTCGAATACTTAGTCGAATGCAACGGCCAAATCGAACGGTTTTGTGTCCCCGGCGCGGTCCCCGGGACCCACTTGGCCCGAATTCTGCTCAAGAAACCTCCATCCCATACGGTAAAACCTTTAATGGATAGACGGGCTGATTTTCGATTCGCCAAAGGAGAGGGGCTCTTCCATGAGCGGATCGATAATGGGAGGCAGGATCATTTTTTAATAAAAAAGAGAAAGGGTTGTTGTCATGAAGGTTTCGGTTTGCATGAAGAAATGGTTCATTTGTGTTGTTTTGTTCGAGTTCCTTATGTTGGCGTGGTTGATTCCCGCCCGGGCTGATGAAAAGGCGCCCGAGGCCCCCAAACCCACCGCCTCGCTTTCCACCGACATCCTCAGCCAGTATGTATTCCGCGGAGTTGCGTTCAGCAGGAACAGCGCCGTGATCGAGCCCGGAATGACAATCGGCTACGACGGCTTTGCACTCAACATCTGGGGCAATTTCGACACGCGCCAGAAGACCCACAACCCCAACCTGGCCCTTAAGAACAACGACGGAAACCCGCAGTGGAACGAAACCGACATTACCTTTTCCTACACGCGTGAGCTGTTCAAGGATTTTTCGGTTACCGCCGGGTCCGTGTACTATTCGCTCCAGAACGCCAGGTTTGATGCATTCGAGCTGTTCGGCGGCGTAAGCTACACCCTGCCGTGGTTTACCACCGCCCTTACCGCCTACAGGGAAGTTTCCCACACCCCCGGCTGGTGGGTCCAGTTGGACCTCTCGAAGAGCTTTCCGCTGCCTTACCGGGAAGGGATGAGCCTGAATGTGGGCGCGACCTTCGGCTACTTCATACTGGAAGACAGCGACACCACGCTTGACCTGGCGGGCGACCTGGGCGACTATTCCGAGTTCCACTCCGCAACGCTCCAGGCGTCGCTGACAGTGCCGGTGTGCCAGTATGTGACCATTGCGCCTAAGCTGGGCCTTGCTTTACCGCTCAGCACCGCCGCTTCGGATTTCATCAAGGGCAATTCATTCGATAAGGAAGATGTGCACCTTTTTGGCGGGATAAACTTAACCGCTTCTTTTTAGCGCGCGGAGAACCGGCAAGAAAAAGCCGACCGGCAAACAGCGCCGGTTTGACTGTGTACAAGACTGGCGGGGGAGACGCATCTCCCCCGCTTGCGTTATTTTGCGGAATCGATCAACGATGGGCTTCAGGCTGGGCTTTGTGCTGCTCGGCGGGGGCTTGAGCGTGAGCAGGCTGTTTTTCCGGCTGGGCCTTGGGCTGTTCTTTTTGAACCACCGGCGGCTGGGGCTGAGTCTTGGGCGTTTCCTTTACCGCCGCTTCCTTGGTTTCTTTCACCCTCGAATACTTGGTGGACTGCCCGTGGGGGTCCGTAATGGTGAGAGTGTCTTTCGAAAGCGCGTATTTCAGGGTCCCGGTCCCGAAGATCCCAAGGTCCACCTTCAACTGGTCCTTATCAACCTTGTAGTACGTTGAAATGGTTGCAGGCCCGGTTTTGGCGTTCAGTTTGCCGTCAGGTGCGAACTCGAAAACGACTTTTCCTTTTTCGTTCTGCCATTTGCCCGCCAGGTCTTTTTTCTGCTTGGAAGTGCAGGCGGCAATGAGGACGATCGCAAAAACCACGGCCAAAAACATTCGAAATGCTTTCATAATTCTTCCTTTCAGTATCGCATCCGGTTTTCGGAACCACGGGTCCGCCCTTATCCGCCACCACCGGCGGCCCGCCCCAAAGGACAATTTGCACCCAAATCAAGGCAAAATTTATTTTTATTACCACAAAACGGCTTCCCTTTTAACCCCCGTCTTGCACCAACGCGCGCAAAATCCGTAACCGCCTGTTTCGAAATTTGCATGACTTTTGCCGGCGCCGGTTGGAACTTTTTCGACGCTGCATGCAAGTTCTTGCATTTCTTGCCATGTTTCTCAATCCCGGACCAGGAATAAATATTGCTCTGTCGGTAAACTGGTTTGGACCGTCCGGCGTCTTATCCTCACAACTGCCGAACCGGCAGACGGACGATTTAAGGACAACTTTGAAAATTCGGGAAAATTTACGCATGTCCCGTTATTATTGTGCCGAATAATTCACGAAGAAACATTGCGCGGCAGGATTGCAGCCTTTTCGGAGTCGGTCTCCGGTACAGGAGGCGAATGGTTTCAGGACCCAATGGTTCTAGAAGGGGGAATTAATGAATATCCTCAAAAAAGGCGGTTGCCTGGCATGTGCGCTGCTTTTTGCCGCCGGCCTGGTTTCACTTCCCGCGGCGGGCGTTTGCGCAACCGAGGAACCCACCATGGTCGGGCGCATTTCCTTTACCGAAGGGGAAGTCCTGCGCTACGTTCCCGATACTAAAGACTGGGTGGCCACCGTAAAGGATGCCCCGTTCGGAATGGACGACGCGCTCTACTCGGACCAGTCCGCGCGGGCCGAATTCATCATGCCCAACGGGCTCTGGGTCCGGATAGGCGGAAGCACCCAGATCCAGTTGATCACCCTGAAAGACGACGTGGGAGAGCTGGATGTGGCGGCGGGCGTTGCCCGGTTCTACAACAAGAATCCCAATGTCGTGCTCAAGGTGACGACCCCGTTCGGCTACGTTCTGGCCAATTCGAATTCCACTTTCGATCTCTACGTGGGTGATCAGTCGGTGGAGGTGACCGCGCTACGCGGCGATGTGGATTTTATTCACCAGGAGACCGATACGAAATACGTTGTCAGCGCGGGCTCAAATTCCATAATTGCCGACGCCAAGCAGGTTGCGGACGGCGAGGGGACGGTGGACGAATCCTGGGACGAATGGAACGCCAAGCGTGACAGTCTGTGGGCCAAGAGGGTAGAGGTAAAGGGCGATTCGATGAACTACCTGCCGCCGCAACTCAGCGACGAGGCCTACGAACTTGAAGAAAACGGAAGATGGGAAAGGGTCTACTACGAAGGAGAGTACCGTAATTTCTGGCGCCCGACAGCGGTGGAGGCCTCCTGGCGTCCGTTTACGGTCGGCCGGTGGACGCAATGGTACGGAGACCAGTGCTGGGTCCCGGCGGAACCCTTCGGATACGTGACCCATCATTACGGAAACTGGGTAATGGTAAATAGAGGCTGGTACTGGGCTCCTCCGGTGGCGCGGGTGGCTGTGGTCGGAGGTCCGATGCCGGGTTTCGGGTGGTATCCGGGCCGGGTGGCCTGGATTTCCGATGCTGACGACATCGGCTGGGTCCCGCTTGCCCCCACCGAAGTCTATTACGCCCACAGGCCATGGGGCTGGGGGACGAGGGTGATCACGGCCGCGCCGGTAAGCGTCAGCATCGGCGCTCTCGCCTTCGCCGGTTTCGGCGCTGTGGTGGTGCCTCAGGCCAGGTTCTACGGCGTCCACAGCTACGCCCCGGTAATGGTGGCCAACCTGAATCCGGTAAGGCTAAGGGGTTTCAGCGCGGCGCCGGTGATAAACCGGACCGTTGTTTATAACCGGACCATTATCCATGAGAGGAACAGGTACAACTTCACGACCGCGAATGTGGGCGCAAAGCCGCACATGGACGTCATGCGAAGAATCGAACAAAACAGGCAATTGTCGGCACGCTCCGCGACCATAACGCCCGCCGCATTGAGGCGGACGGCAACGGGAATCGCTCCGGGCAGGCCGATCAGCGCACACGGTCCGGGGGCCGGAATCCAGCGGCCGAGGGTAACGAATAGAATTGTCCCGGCCGGCCAGGTTTCCGCTCCAGGAAACAGCGTGCACTTCAGACAGACCGAGTTGATGTCCAAGCCCAAACCGGCCCGGACGATGCCCGCGGGCGTGTCCGGAAGGGGACCGGCCGGCGCAAGGCCGGGGGGAGCGGGAATCAGTCCGCCCGCATCTGGACATACCGGAGCGCCCGGAGTAAGACCCGTGGCCCCCGGGACCGCCGGCCGCGGACAGACCGTTTCGCCCCCGACAACGGGCCGTGGTACCATCGCTCCAGGTGAAAGACCGGTTGCACCGGGGGGTTCGGGTCAGGGCAGGACGGTCACGCCGACACAGCCCACCCAGAGGTTAAGGCAGCCGACCCAGACTCCGTCAAGGATGACGCCGTCGACGCAGCCAACTCAGAGGTTAAGGCAGCCCACCCAGGCACCGTCAAGGAGTGACGCCGTCGACGCAGCCGACTCAGCAGCGGTTAAGGCAGCCAACCCAGGCACCGTCAAGGATGACGCCGTCGACGCAGCCAACCCAGAGGTTAAGGCAGCCCACCCAGGCACCGTCGAGGGTAACGCCGTCGACGCAGCCGACTCAGCAGTTAAGGCAGCCCGCCCAGGCACCGTCAAGGATGACGCCGTCGACGCAGCCAACTCAGAGGTTAAGGCAGCCCACCCAGACTCCACAAAGAGTAATGCCGACACAGCCGGCCCAGCAGCGGTTGAGGCAGCCAACCCAGGCGCCGTCAAGGATGACGCCGTCGACGCAGCCGACTCAGCAGTTAAGGCAGCCCACCCAGGCGCCGCAAAGGGTAGCGCCGGCTCCGGCCCAGAGGACTCAACCCAACCAGGGAAAGAGGAAGCCCAAGCCCGGGGAACCCGGTTACGTGCCCGGGCAGTAATGGGTAAGGAGAAAGGATCGAGGGATTTTTCGCGGAGGACTGCAGTGTCTGGAATGATTTCCTCGCGAGATCGGCATGAGGGATAAAAAAACAGGGCCGAACGGGGTTTGCCCCTTCGGCCCCTTCCTATTTCTCATTCTTGATAAAGAGGCTTACTTCTCCCAGTAGATGCATTGCACCGGGCAGATTGCTATCGCTTCTTCAATACACTCCCTGTCGGACATGTCGAAGGTGGCGACGCGGGCCTTACCGGCCCTTTCGTCCAGTTCGAACACTTCCGGGCAAAGGTCCGCGCAGGCGCCGCACCCGATACATTCGACATTATCCACGTTTACCATCGCGGCTTCTTTTTCGCCGGATTTGGATGCCACCTCCGATACCCCGCGTTGTCGCAAATTTCGCCCACAGTTCAACCGTGTAATCATTGGGATGCCCTGCCGCGTCGGCTGTGTTGCGGCGCTCCCCCACTGCTCACAGACCCGAAACCCCGGCACCTACCTTATATAGAACGAGAACGGAAAGAAGGGGAACCAGAAATTGTAATAGGGATAGTTGTAGTAGGGATAATAATACGGCCTGTAATACGGTCTGTTGTAATATGGGCTGTTGTAGTAGCCGTAACCGTAGTACGGTCTGTAATAGGGCCTGTAGTGGCCGTGATAGCCGTAATGGTAAGGCCTGAAGTAGTTGTGGTGGTGGTAAGAACGATAGTGGTATCCCCGGGAATAGGCCGGCGCAGCCGTCGCCAGGATGCCGATAGCCGCAACCGCCAGCACCATTGCCTTGATTTTATTAGTAAATCTCATTTTACTGACCTCCTTGGACCGGAATCCGAAGCCTGGGAACAGCAATCCTACGGCCCCCTCCTGAATTTTCCTCCTTATTTTTTGACGAACAAG
Source organism: uncultured delta proteobacterium (assembly GCA_963712895.1). Lineage (GTDB taxonomy): Bacteria > Desulfobacterota > Syntrophobacteria > Syntrophobacterales > Syntrophobacteraceae > SbD1. The sequence goes on from CAVQJR010000001.1 coordinate 106,136, forward strand.
GGGCGGGAATTGTTCACAAACAGGTGGGATTTTTTTACTCTCCGCGCCTTTAAAGATCCGGCACGAAAAAAGGACGCGGGGAAACCGAAAATCGACCCCGCGGGATATGCGGACTTACCGTCGCTTCATTGTTCCCGGCTGTACATGTAGTCGCGCACCATCGGCAGGTCGTTTCTGAGGCCGTTCGAAAAAAGGATCTGGTAGACCCGGGTGCCGTCGTATTTGAAGCCGGCGCGCGAGGAATGCAGATAGAGCCTCCACATGCGCACAAACCTTTCTCCAAACAGCTCCATCACCTTATCGGCGCTTTTCTCGAACCGAGCTATCCAGTGATCGATTGTGCGGGCGTAGTGAAGCCTCAGGTTTTCTATGTCCAGGATGCAAAAGCCCACCCGGCCCATTTCCTGGACCGTTTCGGCCAGGTTTGGAATGTAGCCCCCGGGAAAGATGTTTTGAAGGGTCCAGGTGTCGGTCGGCGTATCCACGTCCTTTGCGATGGTGTGGAGCAGCCCCAGCCCGCCCTTCTTCAATAGCCCGGCGACTTTTTCCAGGTAGCCGGGAATGAATTCCTTGCCCACGTGCTCGAACATCCCGATCGAAACGAACTTATCGAAGACGCCGGAAAGCTCACGGTAGTCCTGCAAAAGCACCTGGACGCGGTCTTTCAGGCCAAGCCGCTGCGCTTTGGCCGCTGCAAATTCGAACTGATTATGTGAGAGTGTATTGCCCACCCCTTTGATGCCGAATCGGCCCGCGCAGTGAAGGAGCATTCCTCCCCACCCGCAGCCCACATCCAGGAGGGTTTCGCCGGGCGCCAGCATCAGTTTTCGGGCGACGTGTTCGAACTTGTTGCGCTGAGCCTGTTCCAGGGAATCCGTTTTGTTTCTGAAATAGGCGCAAGAATAGGTCAGCGTTTCGTCCAGGAACAGGGCGTAGAAATCGTTCGAACGGCCGTAGTGGTATTCGATATTGTTGCGGGCCTGCTTCGGCAGGGACCGGGTCTTGAGATAAAAGGGAAGAAACCGGATTTTTCTCCAAAACGACTGGGTGTTTTCATCGAATTGAATTGCAAGGCCAAGGCGCAGCAGTTCCTGAAGATCGCCTTCGACTTCGATTTCACCGCTTACGTATGCGTCCCCGAACCCGTGAAATCCTCCGGCAAACATTTTCCTGACCGCATCCGGGGTGTTGATTCGAAGGATGGCGGCGGGCAGCCCGTTTCCGGCGGAGATCCTGTCTCCGTCCCATAACTCGAAGGCAAAGGAGGCGGAAGAATCGGCCCGGGCCATTGCGGCGGCGAGTTCCCTTAAAGCTTCCTTCATCCGTGCCCCTTTTCATACTGCGCTGCCGCTGCCGCTGCCGCCGCTGGCGGCAATCCATTAACTGCCAAATCCCCGAATTCGCAGTCCCAAAAGAACAGGTTATACTCAATAAGTTTGTAAAAAAAGAATTTTTTGACCCAAGTCAATGCCCGTTGTCCAAACCCCGGTTATCTATATCCCCGCGATAATAAACCCTGCGTTGTGGTGGAGACTTGCGATGATCTGGACGGAAGAGGCGGAAACGGCGATCGGGAGAGTCCCCTTCTTCGTTCGCGGGAAAGTGAGGGGATATGTGGAAAAGGAGGCCGCACGCACGAGCGCCGGGTGCGTGGGGATCGAGCACGTCAATGCCTGCCGGAAGCGGTTTCTCTCCGGTACGGGAACGGATAGGGAGATGAAGGGTTTCCAGTTGGAGGCCTGTTTCGGAACGGGAGGGTGCGAAAACCGCACCGTTGAGAGCGCGCGGCTGATCGCCGAACTGGAAAAGATACTTTCCCGGCGCGATTTTGCCTCTTTTTTAAAGGAGCGGGTGGGCGGTTGCCTGAAGTTTCACCACGAGCTTCGCGTCTCGGTTTCGGATTGTCCCAATGCGTGCTCCCGCCCGCAGATAGTGGACATAGGGATCATAGGGGCGCGCCGCCCGCGGGTATCCGGTGAGCCCTGCACGGGTTGCGGGGCCTGCGAACGGGCCTGCCGGGAAGATGCCGTTCGGGGCGGGGAAGGAAGCGGCGATGCGCCCTTTTTCGATGCCCAACGCTGCGTGGGGTGCGGGAAGTGCCTGGATGCGTGCCCTTCGGGGGCGCTGGTGGAGAGCGCCGGGGGATATCGAATACTCGTCGGCGGCAAGCTGGGAAGACATCCGCGGTTGGGACTGGAACTCGACGGTATCCACTGCGCCGGTGAGACCGTCAAAATAGTCGAGCGCTGCCTGGACCTCTACTTCCGGCACAACAAGGCGGGAGAGCGTTTCGGGTCGATACTCGACCGGATCGGGATCGAGGATCTCAAGGGCTGCCCGTAAAGGGACCCGATGCGCATCCCGGATGATGTGGGCACAACCCGGGCACATTGAACAGTGGCATTTCGGAAAAATCCGGGATGCCTTTTTTATTCGTATAAAACAGTACTAACGGCCGCCGGGACGATCTGACCGGGTCGAACGCGGCCGCATCTTTGTTATCGGGATTTATTTCATCCCACGTATATGTTATTGAAGCTTACAGGCTCGGATAAGGGGGGGCCCGAGTTGCAGATTTTCCCCGAGGAGAGCTTTTCATGCCCAAGACCTACGTTTTGGATACAAATGTACTGCTGCATAATCCGTATGCCCTGTTCGCATTCGAAGACAACCGTGTAATCATTCCGTTTGCCGTTGTTGAAGAAATCGATAATCAGAAGAAAAGGCAGGATGAGATCGGGAGAAACGCGCGAGTGGTTTCCAGGGAACTGGACGGACTGCGCGCCCTTAACAGGCTCTCCGAGGGAGTGGACCTGCCCGGCGGCGGAAGGCTCGCCATCGAACTGAACCATTCCCACAACCTGAATTTCCCGCAGGGGATCGACCCCGACAAGTACGACAACCGAATCCTTGCCGTGGCCTACAACCTCAGCCAGGCGGGAGATCCAAACGTCGTACTGGTCACAAAGGACCTCAACCTCCGCATCAAAGCGGATGTGCTCGGAATTCGGGCCGAAGATTTTTACAACGACAAGGTGGACTACGAGAGCCTGTATACCGGGGTTTCCGAGATGTATGTCTCGGGCCAGCAGATGGACAGGTTTTACCAGGAAGGAAGACTCAGGGACGGTTCCATTACGGCTCCTCCCAACCAGTTCTTTCTCCTCAAGAGCAATGAAAACCCGTCCCAGTCGGCACTGGCCCGCCTGCATCAGGGCGATCTGGTGAACCTGGCGCATGCCGATTCGAGCAACTGGGGGGTGAGGGCGCTCAATAAGGAGCAGAAGTTTGCCGTCGAACTCCTGCTGAACGACCAGATCAAGATAGTGACCCTCGTGGGCCGTGCCGGCACCGGGAAAACCCTGCTGGCGCTGGCGGTGGGCATGGAAAAGGTGGTCGAGCAAAACGCCTACGGAAGGCTCCTGGTTACCCGGCCGGTGATCCCGATGGGCGACGACCTGGGCTACCTGCCGGGGACAAAGGAAGAAAAGCTGCGCCCCTGGATGCAACCGATCTACGACAACCTCGAACTGCTGCTGCGAAACTGCCCCGAACCTTTCGAGGTGCTCCAGGATTTCATCCGCAAGGGCGTGTTGGAACTGGAGCCCCTGACATACATCCGGGGCCGCAGCATCCCCAGGCAGTTCATCATCTGCGACGAAGCACAGAACCTTTCTCCCCACATGATAAAGACCCTGATCACGCGGGTGGGCGAGGACACGAAAATCGTGCTGACCGGAGACCCCGAACAAATAGACCATCCCTACCTGGATTCGAGCAGCAACGGTCTCTCATACTTGGTGGAAAGGCTCAAGGGCGAGGATATCGCCGGACACATCACCCTGGTGAAGGGGGAGCGGTCCAAAGTGGCCGAACTGGGCGGAAGACTGCTCTAGCCGGCGCACACCGCCAAGAGGCGCGGAGAGCGCCGCGGAGACGAAATCCCGGTGCACCGCAGAGACGCGGAGGGCGCAGAGGAAAAAACCAGGATAAAAGACCGCGATATTCGCTGGTTCCCACGCTCTAGCCGGGGCATCGATCCCGAAACTTTGGCTGGTTCCCAAGCTCCAGCTTGGGAACCAATACCCCGGAAGCTCCAGCTTCCCTTCTCCTTTACTCGTTCCCACGCCCCAGGGGCTGTCGTCCAAATGCAGTTTCACCGGAAATGTTGCCATTGTCCGGCGGACTTGCCCCTTGGCGTCATCCGGCAGTGCTTCTGAGCCGGGTGCCGGTGTCTTTTTCCCGTTTCCACGCTCCTGCCGGGGAGGGGAGACGAAAACGGTAGAGCGCAAAGACACCGGATTCCCGCTACGGGAATGACGATTTGATACCAATTTGCGTTCAAGATCGTTCGCCCTGAGGTATCGAAGGGTGGACGGTCCACCCGTTCGTACTTCGATACCTCAGCACGAACGGGACCAAGCCCAGTTCAATCTTGAACGCAAATTGGTATGAGGCATTGTGGGGATAATCATTTGAAGCGCTGCGGGAATGACGATTTGAAGCATTCCCCATATTACGTGAAGTTCATGTATTTTGAAGCAACTTCATTGGAGCAACAGTCCCTGGAGCGTGGGAACGAGTAAACGAGAAAGTCTTTTCCCTCTGCGTCTCTGCGGTGAGCCGTCTTATCCGCGTCTTCGAGGTTCGCCCCACTTTCCATTTGACAGCCAAAAGCACTTGCGTATAGACATTGACCCAATCTCCGTGTGACTCGCTTCAGCGGGCGCTCATGCGAAAACCGAATTCCGCCGCGCCAAAAAGGGTTTAGCCGCTTTTATGATCATGGATCACGAGCAGGACAAGCTTGCCGAGCTGACTTTTTTTTCCGGCCATGCGGAGTCGGACGAATACAACGTCTTTACGGAGCCGTGCACCAGGAAGTTGTTCCGGCGATGCCTGCAACTGGCCCGGCTGGGACCGGGCGCGGCCGTGGCCGATATCGGCTGCGGGTCCGGGGTGTTCAGCCGGCTTTTGCGCGAAAGCAACATTAAAACGGTCGGTCTCGACCTCAGCCACAGCCTCCTTGCCGTGGGCCGGTGCAAGGACCCGGAACTCGACCTGGTGGCCGCGGATGCGGAATTGCTGCCGTTTCCATCCGGGAGCCTTGACGGGGTAATGCTCAGCGGCATAATCCACCACCTTCCGGAACCGTCCCGGTGCGCCGGGGAGGTGTTTCGCGTGCTCAAGCCCGGCGGGGCATTCGTCGCGTTCGACCCCAATCGCCTGAACCCGTTCATGTACCTTTACCGGGACCGCTCGTCACCCTTTTACAGCAGCAAAGGCGTTACGGCAAACGAACGGCCCGTGGTGCCGCAGCGGGTCTGCTCGGTCTTTTCGAATGCAGGCTTTCAGGTTGCCCCGTCCGAGTATATATCGATGAGCTACCGATACATTGCCGATTCACGAATCAAGTTTCTTCTGTCGCTCTACAACAGTATGGAGTCCATTCTTTTCAGGTCGGAAGCTTTTAAATATTATCGGGCATTTGTACTTACATACGGATTTAAACCATGACAAAAAATCTGGAGACGCCACAGCGGGAGGCACTTTCTTCCAAGGCGGATATTTGCGTTCTGGGCGGGGCCGGGCACGTCGGGTTGGGGATTTCCATTGTCCTTGCAAGCAAGGGCAAACGCGTCCTGGTCCTCGATACCAATACGGCGGCGATGGAATCGATCGGCAATGGGCACATGCCCTTTCTTGAATTTGACGCGGAACCGGTTTTAAAGAAAGCCCTGGAATCGGGAAACCTCCTGTTTTCCGCGGATGTGGCTGAGATTGCCTCCGTCCCTGTAATTATCGTCACCATCGGAACACCCATCGACGAATTTTTAAACCCCGACATGAAGGATTTTATCGGCTGTTTCGAGAAGATGCTGCCCTATCTGTCGGACGAACATCTCGTGATCCTGCGTTCGACGGTCTATCCGGGCATGACCGACTGGCTGGACAGGTTTTTCGGAGATAAAGGCCTGCACCCCAGGATCGCATTCTGCCCGGAACGGATAGTGGAAGGACACGCGATCCGTGAGTTGCAAACGCTTCCCCAGATTGTGAGCGGCACGACCCGGGAGGCGGAAGACGGCGCTTCCGAGGTCTTTTCGTGGATAGCGCCTTCCATCGTCCGCCTCAAGCCGATGGAAGCGGAATTCGCCAAGCTGTTTGCCAATGCGTACCGCTACATTCAATTCGCGACCACAAACCAGTTTTACATGATGGCAAATTCGGCCGGATTGGATTACTACCGGATACTGGAGGGCATGAAGCAGGATTATCCAAGGCTCAGAGACATTCCGAAGGCCGGTTATGCGGCCGGCCCCTGCCTGCTAAAAGACACCATGCAGCTCACGGCTTTTTCCAATAATGAGTTCAGCCTGGGGTACTCGGCAATGATGATAAATGAAGGCCTGCCCCTCTACGTTGTGAGCCAGCTCGAACAGAAATACGAACTGCGCGAAAAAACCGTGGGAATCCTGGGCATGGCGTTCAAGGCCGATTCGGACGACCCGCGCACATCTCTTAGCTATAAGCTTAAAAAACTGCTGAAGCTCAAGGCGAGGTGCGTCCTGACCACCGACCCCCTGGTGAGCCGTGACCCGGACCTGGTGGATTTGGAGGAAGTCATCGGGAAGAGCGATCTTTTGATCCTCGGAGTTCCCCATTCTGCGTATCGCAATTTGAGTGTCCAGGGCAAACCGGTTGTGGATATCTGGAATTTTCTGGACACGGGCAGCCTGATATGAAATCCCGGCCTCGAATCGGCATAGTGGGGATCGGTTTCGGACAGCGGGTGCTCGTGCCCGCCTTTGCGGCGGAACCGGAGTGCGAGGTCAGCGCCATTTGCGCAACCGGCATCGAGCGGGCGAGGCGCGCGGCCGGGCAACTGGGCTTGCCGAAGGCCTTCGGCAGATGGGAAGACCTGGTTTCGGACCCGGATATAGATGCGGTGGCAATCGCCACGCCCCCCTCCGTCCAGCCGGCCATCGCACTGGCGGCCCTGGCAAACGGCAAGCACGTTTTCTGCGAGAAGCCTCTTTCAACCAGCCTTGAAGACGCCGGCAAAATGCTGGATGCCGCCCGCGGGTCGGGATTGGCAAACGTGGTGGACTTCGAGTTTCCGGAGATCCGGGCATGGAAGGAGGCAAAGGCCATCCTGGATTCGGGGGCTTTGGGCCAATTGAGGCACGGGGTTGCATCATGGCAGATCGAGACCTATGCCACCCGGATGGGCCTGCATTCGTGGAAAACCGACGCCTCGATGGGAGGCGGAACGCTCAATGCCTTTATTTCCCACAGCTTTTATTACCTTGAATGGCTTCTCGGCCCCGCTCGCCGGATCGGCGCGCGGCTTTTTACTCCGGCGGCCGCGCACGGAGACGCAACGGATGTCCTTTGGCTGGAACACCAGGGCGGCGTGTCCTCTTCGCTATGCGTCAGCACCGGAGCTTTTCTCGGTTCGGGGCACCGGGTGGCGATCTACGGGCAACAAGGGACCCTGGTTCTCGACAATCCTACCAGTGACTACATCAACGGCTTCAGCCTGTGGCACGGGACCCGGGACACGAACAGGCTGGAATGCGTCCTGGCCCCGCCCGATGAAGGGACGGCGGAAACGGACGGCCGAATCGGTGCGGTGAACAGCCTGGTCAGGCGTTTCCTCAGGTGGGTGCGCGAGGGTGTGCCGGCCACGCCCGATATCGGGGATGGATATCGCGTTCAGAAGCTTTTGGATGCGGCTCTGAGGTCAAATGCCGCCGACCGGGGGATAGAGGTAAAATGAAGTCGAACTCCCGGCCGGAAAGCCCTCGAATAGAACTGGATATTATTATCCCGGTCTATAACGAACGGGAAAATATCACGGCGGTCCTCAAATCCCTGGAACTCCACGTCCGTACCCCTTTTCGCGTACTGATCTGCTATGATTTCGACGAGGACAATACGCTCGTTGAACTGAAAAAGTTCTCATCGCCCCGCTTCGAAGTCATCCCCGTGAAGAACAGGGGGCGCGGAGCACACGGCGCGGTGCTGACCGGATTCGCGTTCGGTTCGACCCCGGCGGTTCTGGTGTTCCCCGCCGACGACACCTACAACGCGGCCATACTGGACAGGATGTACGATGAATTCAGGAGAGGCAGCGATGTAGTTGCGGCGAGCCGGTTCATGAAGGAGGGCTGCATGGAGGGATGCCCCCTTCTCAAGTCCATGCTGGTGCGCACCGCCGCCTTTACGCTCAACCGGTTTGCACGGATTCCGGCAAGAGATGCGAGCAACGGGTTTCGGCTCTTCTCCAGGCGTTTGCTCGACACGGTGGAGATCGAGTCCACCGATGGGTTCAGCTACTCGATCGAGCTGCTGGTAAAATGCCACCGCCTCGGCTGGAGGATAAGCGAAGTACCGGCGAAATGGTTCGAACGCGAGCACGGGAAGAGTCGTTTCAGTGTCTTGAAGTGGATTCCGCACTATCTGAGATGGTATTTTTACGCCTTCGAGACCACGTATCTCGGGGGCAAAGAGGTGCGCCTCAAAGACGCGGAAAAAAAGTGAACCGCGGAGGCGCGAAGGAAGAAATTAGAGAAATTAAAGACGCTCAAGGACCCTCGGATGCAGGTGCCGGGTATTTGCGCTCAGGTTTTTTCTCTGCGCCCTCTGGGTCTGTGCGGTTAGTCCACCCACGTTTGGAAGCGAAAAGACATGAGTAAATCCTACCTGGTAACAGGGGGCACCGGGTTCATAGGCAGCGCCCTGGTACGGCGCCTCGTCGGGGACGGCCACCGCATACGGGTGCTCGACAGCAACCTGAGAGGGGACCCGGAACGGCTCCGGGATGTTCTGACCGATATCGACCTGGTCGAGGCGGACATCCGCGACCCGGAAGCCGTCGGGCGCGCCTGCCGGGGGGTGGAGGGCGTTATCCACCTTGCCTATATCAACGGGACCGAATTCTTTTACACCAAACCCGAGCTGGTCCTGGAGGTCGCGGTAAGCGGCATTATGAACGTGCTCAACGGGTGCGTTAAGGCCGGCGTGCCGGAACTCGTCCTAGCTTCGAGTTCGGAGGTCTATCAAACGCCTCCGGCGGTCCCCACCGCGGAGTCCGTGCCGCTTTCCGTGCCCGACCCCTTAAACCCTCGTTACTCGTACGGCGGCGGTAAGATCATAAGCGAGCTGCTGACCATAAACTACGGCCGCAAATACCTGGAACGCGCCGTGATATTCCGGCCCCACAACGTCTACGGCCCGGACATGGGTTGGGAGCACGTTATCCCTCAATTCCTGCTGCGGATGAAAGAACTTTGCAAAAAAGCCGATGATCCGGTGCGGTTCCCCATCCAGGGCACGGGGGAGGAAAGCCGCTCTTTCGTATTTATCGACGATTTCACCGACGGGGTCATGAAGGTCCTGGAGCGGGGAGAACACCTCGGCATTTACCATATCGGCACCATGGAGGAAGTCAAGCTCAAGCGGCTCGTGCACATGGTTGCCGATTACTACGGCCGGCGCGTTGAAATTGTCCCCGGAAAGCTCGCCGCGGGAAGCACGCTGCGGCGCTGCCCGGACATTGCCAGGCTGAGGGCGCTGGGCTACGAGCCCCGCTGCTCCCTTCGCGAAGGGCTGGCCGTAACGGCGCACTGGTACGACAAAAACGCACACAAGAGTGTACGGAAAGCATTTTCCGACTGATTGAGTGGCACAGATAAGATAGGGGCGCAAAAAATGGCCGATGCCAAAAATTCGGTAATTGGGACTCGTTCGAGCCTTGTCGTGGAAGAATGCCAGGTATGCGGCGACCCGGATTTGGAGCCGATTCTCTTCCTGGGGTACCTGCCGCCGGTAAACAGGGTGAACCCCATCGGGGAAAAGCCCCGCGAGCAGACCAGCTATCCGGCCCAGCTCCTCTACTGCCCGCGCTGCCACCTCGTGCAGCTCGGGTTGATCGTGGACCCGCAGTTGCTCTTCCCTTCCGAGTATCCCTACACCAGCAGCACCACCAAAATACTGCGGGAAAATTTCGCCGCGCTGTACCGCGAATGCAAAACGATCCTTGACCTGGGACCGGACGATCTGGTGGTGGACATCGGATCGAACGACGGCAATCTTTTGAGCAATTTCAAAGATGCTCACCGAGTCCTGGGGATCACCCCCGAAAAAATCGGCGAGATCGCCATCGAGCGCGGTATTCCCACCATAATCGACTATTTTACGCCGGCGGTGGTCGATGCCGTTCTGGCGCGGCACGGCCGCGCCAAGGTGGTCACCGCCACCAATGTATTCGCACACATCGAAAAAGTTAACGATATAGTGGACTTAATTACCAGCCTAATGGCGCAGGGGGGCATGTTCATCTCCGAATCACACTATCTGCTGTCCCTGATACAGACCCTGCAATACGATACCATTTATCACGAACACCTGCGCTACTACTCCCTGCACAGCCTGAAATACCTGCTGGAATCGCACGGGCTGGAGATCGTGCATGCCGTGCGCATCCCCACTCACGGCGGATCGATTCGCGTCTATGCGGCCCGCAGGGGAGACTTTCCGGTCCGGGCTTCCGTCGAGTCGCTCCTGGAGGAGGAAAAGCCGACGGTGCTGGCCAGGCAGTCCCTCCTGGAGTTCAGGGACAGGGTGGTCATGTCCAAGCTCGAACTGCAGTCACTCCTTCTGGGCATAAAGCGTAGCGGGCATCGGATCTACGGCATCAGCGCCCCCTCCCGCGCCAGTACCCTGATCAATTACGTGGGGATCGACGAGGGGATACTGGACTGTATCCTGGAGATCAGGGGATCGCACAAGATAGGCAGGTATCTTCCGGGCACCCTTATACCGGTGGTGGAAGAGACGAGGCTCTACGAAGACCGGCCCGAGTACGCCATGCTGCTCTCATGGCATATCGCGGACGAACTGATCCCCAAACTCAGGCAGAAAGGCTTCAAAGGCAGCTTTATCATGCCCCTTCCCGAGCCGGGGATCATTAAATAGTGGTGATGATTTCCTGAGATCGCTTACCGTTTTCGGGCAAGCGAACCCGTATGCCCGCCCGAAAGTGTTGTGGGAATGCAGTGCTGCTGCGGACAAGCCCTAAGTATCAGCCTTGAAGATGAAAAAATTGTATATGAGGAAGTTGCTGCCGGCCATCGTTGCGCAGGCGAGGACCTGAGAGAAGAGATACCAGAGGCCGAACACTTCGACGAGGAGCAGCATGAGCACGGCGTTTATCGCCAGGTTGGTAATGCCCAAACCCAGGTACATCGCCGCCTGCCTGCGGATGTATGTAAGAGAGGTGTTTTCGAAGGTCCAGAATTTCTGCAGGGTAAAACTCACGAAAACCGCGAAAATAAAGCCCACCGTGGACGATACCAGGTAATATATCCCCAGGTAGCGGGTCAGCAGATACAGCAGCCCCAGTTCGACACCGGCGGCCGTTGTGCCCGATATGGCGAATTTTGCGAAAGTGTATCGCCTGCCGTAGAGCAGGGCGATAAGTTTCCCGGCCTGTTCCCTCATGGAAGTCCCGATGTCTTTGCAGTTGCAAAAAGAGGCGGGCTGGGACCGCACGCCCGGTACCCGGATACCCGAAGCCCGTTTTAGATCATAATTCAGGTGAAAGATCAAAACGAATATCCGGGGATTAAAGCTCGTCCGATCCGAGATCCGCGACCCGGAAGAACTTGTCCTTCCGGGAGAGCGGTGGCGCAAATCCTTGTCCGGTGCCGATTGAGCGCCTGAGAACCCTCTGCTTTCCTCCCTTGTGGCCGATCCTATCTTTCCCTTCTCGCCCGACTTTGATAAATTCCCCCGCTTTGGGATAAAATGGAATAGAATCCATGAAGGCGGCGGCCTGTATCTTTCCGGGAAAGACTCACGACTGCCGCCGATAATTTTTGACTCCATCCAGACGGGAGCGGCCGTTGCGCTGCCGTCGTGGCGCTCCTTTCAGGGGGCCGGATAGCTGGTTTGCTAATGGGAAAAATCGCCAAGGGAACCGAACTCGACCTTTTCGTCGAAAAACTTGCCTTCGGGGGCAAAGGGGTGGCCCGACTCGACGGGTTTGTCGTATTCTTCGACCGGGCCGTGCCGGGGCAGACCGTGAGGGCCCGGATAGTAAAGAAAAAGAGAAATTACGCGGAGGCCCGCGTAATCGACGTCATATCCCAGTCTCCCCACTACACGCCTCCCGCCTGCGCGCATTTTGGGACCTGTGGAGGCTGCACCTGGCAGGACATCGCCTACGACGTTCAGATATACTGGAAAAGGCGCCACGTAATCGAATGCCTGGACCACATCGCCGGGGTCGGCGAGGCCGGTGTCGAACCGATCGTAGCCTCGCCCCAACAGTATTACTACCGGAACAAAATGGAGTTCACCTTCTCCGACAGGCGCTGGCTTCTGCCGGAAGAAATGGAGAGGGGCGGCCAGACTCCCGAAGACCTTTTCGCCCTGGGCCTGCACGTGAGGGGATTTTTCGACAAGGTGTTCAATATCGAGGATTGCCGCCTGCAGTCTCCGCTCTGTGTCGCAATAGTGAAGGAAGTAAGGGACTGGGCTAAAAAAAGCGCCCTTCCCGCCTACAGCATCAGGACCCACGACGGGTTCTGGCGCTTCCTGGTGATAAGGGAAGGGAAAAAGACCGGCCAGACGCTGGTGCACCTGATTACCTCGACCGATCCCCGCGCCGAAGACGTTGCGGGCGCGCTTTCCGGCCACCTTGTATCGATGTTTCCGGAAATTACCACGTTCATTCATTCGCTGAGCGACAAAAAATCCCAGGTGGCGGCCGGGGACTCCAGCCGGGTGCTCTTCGGCACCGGCTGCATCGAGGAAAAGCTGGCGAACCTGCGCTTCAGGATATCGGCTCATTCCTTTTTCCAGACCAACTCCCTCGGGGCCGAAAAACTATACGACAAAGTGCTCGAACTGGGCGGCTTCGACGGGTCCGAGAACGTATGGGACCTCTACTGCGGGACGGGAACAATCGCCATCTACCTCGCCTCCCGCGTAAAACAGGTTGTCGGAATCGAGCTGGTGGAAGAGGCCGTAAGGGATGCGGCCGAGAACTGCCGCATCAACGATATCCGCAACTGCTCCTTTTTGTCGGGAGACCTGAAAGACGTGATAAAAAAAGCGCGCCGCGGGGTTGCCCGATGTGGTGGTCACCGACCCGCCGCGCGCGGGGATGCACCCCAAAGTGATAAAAGCCCTGTTGGAGGCGGCGCCCCGGCGCATTGTCGCGGTATCGTGCAACCCGGCAAGCCTGGCGCGCGATTTGTCCTTTTTCCTTGACCATTACGAAATAAAGGCGATACAGCCATTCGACCTGTTCCCCCACACCCCGCACGTGGAGTGCGTGATAAGACTTGACCGGAAGGGGTGATGCGGAAGGAACTTTTCGAGACAGACGACATTTACGGACAAGCCCTTATTAACCGGGATGCGGACGGGAGCTTCCAGGTGGAACTTCGAGGTATTTTTTTCACCAATGCTTTTTTCTGCGTCCTCTGCGCCTCTGCGGTGGATTGCCCCGTTACGCGCAATGGGCAGCTCATAGCTCGGAACTCGCGGTCCGTATGAAACTTTTTGTCAAAAAACGGTCCTTACGCTGGTACGTACTCTGGGGGGTGTTGCTCGTCCTTTTTTTGGGCGCCACCTTCGGGGCCGGTTTTGGCTTTTACCTGTACAACGAAATCAAGGACCGGTTCTCCTCCCGGCGCTGGAGTGTTCCGGCCCGTGTGTTTTCGGCTACCGTTCCCATTTATTCAGGCCAGGGGCTTTCGCTCACCCAGCTCAGAAATATGCTCGAAGCGCGCCGGTACAAGCAGGCCCCGCGGGAGCCGGTTGTGGCCGGCGAGTTCCTGGTTGCCGGAAACAGCCTGGTGGTCCAGATGCGCGATTTCCAGTTCCCCGGGCATTTCTTGCCCGCACAGCGCATCCAGTTCGAATTTCATCGCCGTAAAATCCTGCGAATCCGCGGGCCGAAAGGCGACGTCCCCTTTGTCGAGCTTGAACCGGTCGAAATAGCCCGCCTGTTCGGCCCCGACCGTTCGAGCCGGATGCTTATCAACATCCGCCAGGTTCCCCGCCACCTGGTCGACGCGATCGTGTCCATCGAGGACCACCGGTTTTTCGAGCACGGCGGGGTGGACCTGCTGGGGATTTTGCGGGCCATGGTGGCCGATTTCAGGGCAGGCAGAGTGGTGCAGGGCGGCTCGACGATAACCCAGCAGCTCGTGAAGAATTATTTCCTGGAACCGGAGCGCAGGTTCAGTCGCAAAGCGGTGGAGCTTTCGATGTCTCTCATCATGGAAACGCTTTATTCCAAGGAAGAGATACTCGAAATGTATATGAACGAGATATACATGGGCACCCGTGGCGGGGTGGAAATACGCGGAATAGGCGAGGCGGCCAGGTCCTACTTCGGGCGCAACGTGGACGATTTGACGCTTTCCGAGGCGGCCACCCTGGCGGGCATGATCCGGGGGCCGGCCAACTATTCCCCGATAACCCATCCCGAGGCGGCATTGGAGCGAAGAGACCTAGTGCTCAAGCGGATGCTCGACCTCAACAAGATTACGCCCGCCGAGTACGATGCCGCGCTCACCCAGCCCCTGAAGCTTGCCAATGCGTCCGCTGCATCGGGCCTTGCGCCCTTCTTCATGGACTACGTCCGCAAGCAGGCCCAGGAGCTTTACGTTCCCGAAGTGCTGGCCTCCGATGGGCTTACCATCTACACGACCCTGCAGCCGGAAATGGCCATGGCCGCCGAAGCGGCGGTGCGTGAGGGACTCCAGGAGCTGGAAAAAAAAGTGCCCCCCGGGCCGGATGATTCGCAAGGCCGGCTCCAGGCGGCCCTGGTGGCGATTCAGCCCAAAACGGGCGCCATCTGCGCGCTGGTGGGCGGAAGAGACTATTCGGAAAGCAGCTTCAACCGGGCGCTCTTTGCCCGCCGCCAGGCGGGTTCGGCCATTGCTCCCTTTGTGTTTCTGAGCGCGCTGGACAGCTTCAAACTCTCGGACAAGCTGTCCGATCTTCCGGCTTCCTATGAAACGGGCGGCGTTTCCTGGACCCCTGAAAATTTCGACGGCAGGTACCATGGCCAGGTCACGGTGCGCGATGCCTTTGAGCAGTCGTACAATGCGGCCGCGGTAGACCTCGCCGTCCGCACGGGGCTGGACAAAGTAGTTGAGACCCTTAAGGATTTGGGGGTGGAATCGCCCCTGCTGCCCGTCCCGTCCCTTGCACTGGGGTCTTTCCAGGTTTCGCCGCTGGAGCTTGCCGGGATGTATGCCGTCCTGGACAATGACGGGCAGAGGCCTTTTCTTATCAGCCTCAAGGAAATTCTCGGTGAAAACTCGGAGGTCCAGGAGCGCCGAAACATCGAGCTGTCTTCGGTTACATCGCCCGCCAAGGCTTTTCTGATCACTTCGCTCATGGAAGGCGCTATCGAAAGGGGGACGGCAAAAAACCTCAGGCGGCTCGGGATCGACTTCAAATGCGCCTGCCAGGCGGGTACGTCGACCGAATTGCGGGATTCGTGGTTTGCCGGATATACGACCGACCTTTTGGTGGTGGTGTGGGTCGGATGCGACGACAACCGGCCCACGGGCCTTAGCGGGGCACAGGGTGCGGCCAGGATATGGGCACGTTTTCTCAAGATGGCGCGCCCCTGGATAAATCCTCAGAAATTCCGCATCCCTCCCGGCGTGGTCCAGAGGATCGTCTGTACCGATTCCGGCCAACTGGCAACCATTCACTGCCGGAACCAGAGGCTCGAATATTTTCTGGCCGACTCCGTACCCGATAGTTATTGTACTATCCACGGCGCGCGCTAGAATGCCGCGCCTTGAAGCCGGATCGGAAAAACCACACCATTTACACTTGGCGGGACGGATGGACTAAGATGGTACTGAAAAATACTGCGGGTATTTTGCTTTTTCCGGGATTTTTGGCCCTCCTGGCCGCTCTGTCGGCGTGCACCCTTCAAAAGCCGCCGGTATACATCCCGCCCGAATACAGCTCGCCGCCGCCGACGACCGGCTATACGGCCCCCCCGCCTCCATCGGCTCCTTCGTATCCCCCCGGGCAGCAATCCCCTCCGCCCCAGGGACCGGCTATCATAAGTCCGCCGGAATTCCGCAAGCAGGAGCTGCCGCCCTCGCCCGCACCCGCACCCGCGCCGCAGCCCAGCGCCCGCCAGCAGGCGGTTAGCCCTGAAGAGCCGCAAACCCAGTCGCCCCGGCACCTGGCTTCGATGCAGTTTGTAAACGAGGCCCGCAATCCGTTAAACCGGGGGAAGCCCGACCTTGCCATCCCGATGATCGAGCAGGCCATACAGTCCGACCCGCAAAACGGCGAGGCGTTCCTGCTCCTGGCGCGGGCCTGGCGGCAAAAGGGCGCGAAGAAAAGGGCGCTCGAATTTGCAAAAAAAGCCGAGCTTCTCTACCAGGACGAGCCCGCCGGGCTAAAGCAGGTCCTGGTGCTCGAATCGGACCTCTACCGGGAGATGGGCGATAAAAAAAAGGCGAGTGAATGCCGCAGAAGGGCAAGGGGAGTAAAGTAGGCGGAAAAGGGCTCACCTCGGCGGCGCGGGGAAAAGGTCCACCGCAGAGGCGCAGAGAAAAGCATTGATGAAAAGAATGCCTTGAAGTTCCTGCGTTTCCACGTGGGAACGAGGAAATATTGTCTGCTTGGTCCTTACTCCTTTATACAACCTTGCTCTTTTTCAGTCTTTTCTCTGCGCTCTCTGCGTCTCTGCGGAGAGTTCCCTGTTTCCCTCTTTGCAGCCCGGTTAATAAATATTGTCTATTTGGTCCTTCTCCTTTATACAATCTTACTCTTTTTCAGTCTTTTCTCTGCGGTTAATTGCTTTTCATGGAGCCAGTACGGGTTATGGATGAAACTCAAACCCCGGCCAAGGAGGGGAAAAAACTGCCTAAAGGATACAGGACCTTTCTCCTGGTAATCCTTTTCCTTTCGCTCTACCTGGCGTACCTGATCCTTTTCCCGTTCATCGATACCCTGATCCTGGCAATCGTGGCCGCATCCCTTTTCAACCCGTTGCAGGTCTACCTGACCGCCCGGTTTCGGGGAAGAAAAAACCTCGCCGCGCTCTGCATAGTGTTCATAATCACCTTCGCCATAGCCATTCCGGTCTTTTTCTTCACCTCGACTCTCGTGGCGCAGGGACTGGATACGGTAAACCGGTTAAACGACTGGCTGCGCGCCGGAAACCTCCAGAAGCTTACCGAAGACCCCAGGATCAACGAGCACATTGCCTGGCTGCAGCAGCGGTTGCCGTTTCTCCAACTGAACAAGACCGAAATCGCCAACGACCTGCTTTTGCTGAGCCGCAATCTCGGGCAGTTCCTTCTTACGAAAGTGGCGACCATCGTCGGCAACGTGGCCCACCTGGTGGCCCAGTTCTTCATTATGATTTTCATCGCCTTCTACCTGGTTCGCGACGGACAGGAGATGATACAAAACGCCCGGTACTTTTCGCCGCTGCGGGAAGATCAGGAAGACAGGATACTGGGCGGAATCCGGGTGGTGGCCAAATCCGTCCTGCTGGGCACGTTTCTTACCGCCATCTGCCAGGGGGTCGCCGCCGGAATCGGTATGGCCATAGTCGGGTTCCCGGGGCTTTTCTGGGGAACCGTTTCCGCCATAGCATCGCTCATTCCCCTTATCGGGACGTCCCTGGTGTGGGTGCCGATTGCAATTTACCTGGTGTCGTTCGGGCAGTTCAAGTCGGCCATTTTCCTGGCGATATGGTCGGTTTTCCTGGTGGGGATGATCGACAACGTGGTGCGCCCCCTTCTGATGAAGGGCAAGTCCAAAATGTCGCCTTTCTATATTTTCCTGGCAATCCTGGGTGGGGTCCAGTACTTCGGGCTCAAGGGTATCCTGTACGGCCCGCTCATACTCAGCTTTGCCATGATAATGCTCTACATCTACGGAGTGGAGTACAAAGACGACCTGATGGAGAGCAAACAGGCCCTGTCCCGTCAAATGGACTCATTGGAAGAGTAGGACGGGCACGGGCTGCGCCGTGCAACAATCCCGTCATTTCCGGATTATGCGATTTCCTCGTCGCTGAGATAGCACGCCGGATCGCAGGCCCAGAGATTACCCGTTGCGGCTTCGGCGCGCACCCGGAAGTTGCCTCCACAGATATCGAGCCACCTGCACTGCTCACACCGCCCCCTCACATACTCCTTTTTATTTTTGAGCATTCTCATCAGCGGGTTGGAGAGGTCGGTCCAGATTTCGCTGAACTTTCGCTCCCTGACGTTGCCGAAGGAGTAGTGGCGCCAGAACTGGTCGGCGTGGACGCTCCCGTCCCAGCTTATGCACCCGATGCCCCGGCCGGAACTGTTTCCCTCGTTCATTTGCAGCAGTTCGAGCACTTCGGCGGCCCGTGGGGATTTTTCACGCAGCATCCGGAGGTATACGTAAGGGCCGTCCGCGTGATTGTCCACGGTCAGGACTTCCTTGGCATGCCCGCGGCGGTGCAGGTCGGCCGTCCTGTCGATAATCAGGTCAACGGCCGAGCGGGTTTCTTCGTGGGACAGGTCTTCCTTTATCAGGTTGCTTCCCCGTCCGGCATAGACCAGGTGGTAGAAGCACACGCGGGGGATTTCGTGCTTTTCGAGAAGGTCGAGGATGCCGGGGATTTCACCGACATTCAGCCGGTTCATGGTAAAGCGCAGGCCCACCTTGATCCCGGCGTCCTGGGAGGCTTTGATGCCGTCCATGGCCTTGTTGAAGGACCCTTTTACGCCCCTGAAGCGGTCGTTTACATCTTCGAGGCCGTCGAGGCTTATCCCGACGTAGGAAAGTCCCACTTTTTTGAGCTGGGTCGCCGTTTTCGAGTTAATGAGCGTGCCGTTGGTGGAAATCACCGCCCGCATCCCTTTCGCCACGGCGTATTCGGCCAGTTGGACGAGGTCCGGGCGCACCAGGGGCTCACCGCCTGAAAACAGGACGACCGGCGAGCCGAATTCGGCGAGATCGTCCAGGACGGCCTTGCCTTCCGCGGTCGTCAGTTCGCCCGCGAAGACCTCGTCCCTGGCGTGCGCGTAGCAGTGAACGCATTTGAGGTTGCAGCGCCTGGTGGTGTTCCAGACCACAACCGGCTTCTTGTCGGCGGAAAACTGGAGCAGGTGGGATGGGAGCCTGCCGCTCTCGCGCCCGTAGCGAAGCGCATCCGAGGGTTCAACCGTCCCGCAGTATAGTTTGGATATCCCGATCATGTCGGCTCCGGGGTAAGTCCGCAGCTTGAGGCGGAGATAAAGGAAATATTCATAAGCTTCACGTGATATGGATACTATAAAATGTTTCAGTTTCACGCGAAGCCGCGAAGAAGATGCGAAGAAAACCTTAAAAGAGGTCCCGTATTTTTAACCGCCGGCAGCGGAAAAGTCCAGCCATGCCGCAGGTCCTGCGCACAGAGGGGCGCTTAATTCCGGTCCCTTATATACTCCAGTGCCCGCCCGAGGCGCTTTAGCACCGCATCTTTTCCCAAAACATCGATAATCTCGAATAATCCTGGGCTTACGGTGACTCCCGTGAGTGCCACCCGGACCGGCTGGGCGATCTTGCCAAGCTTCATGCCGAATTCGGCCGTGACCTTTTTGAACACCTCCTCCAGGCCCTGTTCGCTGAAGGGATCGAGCTTTGTAAGGTCTTCCGCCAGCCGCTCGAACGGGGCGCGTATGTCGGGGACCAGAAACTTCCGGGCGGCCGCTTCGTCGAATTCGATCGTATCCACCATGTAGAAGCGCATGGCGTCGGCCATTTCGACCAGGGTGCGCGACCGGGGCGCAAGGGTGCGAATGGCGCCGGCGATATAGTCGTCGGGCTTTTCGGGGAAGGAACGGGCGGTCAAAAAAGGCTTCAGAGGCGCCACCAGGTCCAGGGGAGGTTTTTCCTTGATGTAGTGGGCGTTGAGCCACAGCAGCTTTTCAATGTTGAAGATGCTTGGCGACTTGCCCACCGTGTTCAGGCTGAACTTTTCGATCAGCTCGGAGCGGGAGAAAATCTCCTCGTCTCCGTGGGACCAGCCCAGGCGGGCCAGGCAGTTTATGAGCGCCTCCGGCAGAAATCCCAACTCCCTGTACTCCATCACCGAGGTTGCCCCGTGGCGCTTGGACAGGGGCGAGCGGTCCTCGCCGTGAATCATCGGCACGTGGGCGAACCGGGGCAGCTCCGCACCCAGGGCGAGATATATCTGGATCTGGCGCGGGGTGTTGTTCACGTGATCGTCTCCGCGGATGACGTGCGTGATGTTCATGGTAAGATCGTCGATTACCACCGCGAAGTTGTAGGTGGGCATGCCGTCGCTTCTTACGAGCACCAGGTCGTCGAGTTCCGAGTTATCGAAAAAGATAGGGCCCTTGATCATATCGTCCAGAATGGTCTGGCCGGTCTCGGGGGTGTGGAATCGAAGCACCCTGTTGGGGCCGGGCCCCAGGCCCCTGGTCCGGCAGGTACCCTCGTATTTTGGCTTGCGCCCCTGCGCCATTGCCGCCTTGCGGCGGTTTTCCAGCTCCTCGGGGGTGCACTCGCACCAGTAGGCATGGCCGGTGTCGAAGAGCTTTTGAGCGTATTCGCGGTAGACGTCGAGCCTTTTGGTCTGAAAAAATGGGCCTTCGTCCCAGTTGAGGTCGAGCCACTCCATTGCGTCCAGGATAGCCTTGACCGACGCCTCGGTCGATCTCTCGATATCGGTGTCCTCTATTCTCAGTACGAACCTGCCGCCGTGATGGCGGGCAAAAAGCCAGTTGAAAAGGGCGGTTCGCGCCCCGCCTATGTGCAGGGACCCGGTGGGACTGGGCGGAAACCGGGTGATTACCGTTTCCATGGGCCGTATGTTCCTTTCTTTTCGCGGATCGGCCGCGGCGGCTTGTGGCCTGCGGGCCGGGAGAGCACGAATAACATGCGTCGAGCGCGAATTCAACATAGCTATATAATAACGTCGCTTAAAATCGTGCGGATTTTTCAAGTTTTATGGAGTGAATTTACCGCAGAAGCCCAGAGGACGCGGAAAAAAGGCAACGGGACCGGGACCCGCGCGACGATTTGAGAACTCCTTCCATTTACGTGAAGTTCATGTATTTTGAATCACCCCATTTGGGCAACAGCCCGTCCGGCGTGGGAAGGTATAATGCCTTTTTCTTCCATGCGCATTTTCTTCTTCAGCCTTTTCTCTGCGTTCTCCGCGCCTCTGCGGTGAACTGCTTGCCACTGCCACTTTTTTCGTATAGATTTGCCCAAAAACGAGGACGGAAAGGAAATTATGTACGGTAAAATTCGCCTTCTTCCAATTATCCTGATCGCATTTTTCATGTGCGCCTGCAGCCACCACAGAGGACAAGACATCATAGCCGGCCCGTATGTGCCGGCAATTTCTTCTCCCATAAAGGTGCGGGTGGCGGAAGTCTTTAACGATACGCACCGGGTCTTCGACGTGGATGTCATCGGCCTTCTGTGGAGCGGGCTGGAGGATTCGCTCAAAAAGCGCGGAATGCTGTGGAACCCGCAGATGGGGGGAACGCCCTACACCATCGTGGGCCACGTGGTCGAGTACAAAAAGGGCCAAATGGGCGCCCGCCTCATCCCCAGGCTGGGGGACACGGTCCTGGTGGTAACGTGCGAACTTAAGGAGGGCGACAGGGACCTGGGTACCATCGAGGCCCAACGAAAGGTCACCTTCGGAAGCAATATCCTTTCGCGCGCGATGTGGCGGCAGGTTTTTTCGGAAGTCGCCGAGGACGTGATCACCCAGGTGGTGAAGAAGCTGTGATCGAGTGCGGAGTCCTTTAAGGGTCCCCACGCCCCGGCATTTTTTGCAGGCAGCCGTGAACGAGCAAAAAGCGTGACTGGCACACCGGAGACCCGGCCGTCCTGCCGGGTCCGTCCTTTCCGTCCTCCGTTTCGAAATTGGTTGACAGCTTCGACATTATATTTATACTTGATCGTTTATATCTAGTTGGATGGTGGACCATGCGCATTCGTGTCGATGAAATTCCGGAGGCCGGGCGTACCCTGCGGTTCCACTGGGACCAGGAAAAACTGCAACAGTTCGTGCCGCCCGACGATCCGTTCGGACTCAAGCTGTTGCGCCCGGTCAACGTCGTCCTGCAGGTGAGCAGGCTGACCGGCCACGTTCGGATCGAGGGAAAAATCGAAGGGGCGCTCGACGTTGTCTGCCATCGCTGCCTGGGTACTTTTTCCTATCCCATAGACGAGCCGGTAGACGTCTACCTGGTCGAGGAAGAGCCGGCCTCCCGTGAGGATGAGGAGGAAGAAGAACTCGAAGCCGAAGAAATGATCTATGAATTTTTCGACGGCGAAGTGATCGATATTGACCAAATGGTTGCGGAACAGATATTTCTGTCTCTTCCGGTAAAGCTGCTGTGCTCGGAGGAGTGCAAGGGGATTTGCCCGCGTTGCGGCGTGAATTTAAACGAGGAGCCCTGCCGGTGCAAGGCGGACGGCAGGGGGTCGCCCTTTGCCAAACTTGCCTCGCTAAAGGCCGTGCTGCCCGGTTCCAAAGCCGATGAACGCTAACTTTCGCAGCCCCCGCGGCATCTTCGGGCGGGGGGAGGCCCTGACGAGGCCTAATTCAAATCAGGAGTTCTGAAATGGGTGTACCCAAGAGAAAGACTTCCAAGGCCAGACGCGACAAGCGGAGGGCCCACCACGGCTTGCCCACCCCGGCACTGGCGCGCTGCCCTCAATGCAACGAAACGCGCCTGGCCCACCGGGCCTGCCCGAATTGCGGCTACTACAACGGACGCCTCGTTCTGGAACTTGAGGAAGAATAGGCGCAAAGCCGGGAGTGCGGATGTCGGGGATATCGAAGGCGCAAGGACATCCGGCAGCCTGACGACCAATAGCAGACCCCCAGCCGGCATACAAGCGGACAATGAGAATAGCGATAGACGCCATGGGCGGAGATCACGCTCCGGAAGCGGTGGTTGAAGGCACCGTTCTGGCGCGGTCGCATTGCCCGGCGGACTTGGTCCTGGTCGGCGAGGAAAACGCAGTCCGGGAGGCTTTCGGGAGAATTCCCGGAGAGCCGGTCTCGGAAATAGTGCATGCCCCGCAGGTAATCGGGATGGATGAGCCCGGGCCGATTGCCATTCGCAGGAAGCGGGACTCGTCGCTTGGAGTTGCGATGCGTATGCTTGCCGACGGCGAAGTGGACGCCGTGGTAAGTGCCGGGAACACATCCGCCGTCGTTGCCTGCGCCAAGCACAGCGTCGGTGTTTTCCCGGGGCTGAGGCGGCCGGCGTTGGCCGTTTTCATCCCGACCGAAACCGCAAGTTCCCTGCTGCTGGACGCCGGGGCGCATTCACAGGCAGGGGCCGTGCACCTGGCCCAGTCGGCGGTACTCGCCCACATTTACCTCAAGGTAACCAAGGGACTTGAAAAACCCCGAATCGGCCTGCTCAATATCGGACGGGAGCCCGGCAAAGGCACGAAGACCGTTCAGCGCGCATTTTCGATGCTCAAAAGATCGGGCTTGAACTTTATCGGCAACATCGAACCGGGCGACATTTTCGGGGGCCTGACCGATGCCATCATTTGCGATGGGTTCGTCGGAAACATCGTCCTCAAGACCTATGAAGGCATTTCCGAGGGCCTTGTCCGCAAGCTGGGCCAAAAAGCCGACCTGAACGCGCCGGACGACGCGCGGGGGCTTCGCCCCGTGCTGGAGACCATTAAGCGCAGCTACGATTACCAGAACGTGGGCGGCGCTCCGCTGCTGGGCATACAAAAGCCGGTGGTGGTGGCCCACGGCAGATCGGAGAGCACGGCAATCAGCAGCGCCATCCTGGCCACGCACCGAATGGCCGCCGGCAATATCTGCGTCAAGATGACCGAAGAACTGGAACGGGACAGCGCTCTGGCCGACTTCAAATATTTCAACGCTCTTCTCCTCTTCGAGAACTTGAAGAAAAAATGGGGGTTTGCGGAGCGCAGATAAGGGACGGAAAGCGGAGGACAGAGGGCGGACGGCATCCGATATCCGTGCATAAGGGAGATTTGATTTGGATTATTTCCTGACCGAAGAACAACAGATGATACAGGAACTGGCCGCGCAGATCGCAAGGGAGAAGATACGGCCGGTTCGGGCACAGTTGGACGAAGATGAAGAATTCCCCTGGGAAATCATGAAGATATTGGCTCAGGCCGACCTCTTCGGCCTCTACATCCCCGAGCAGTACGGCGGGATGGGGGGAGGGATTTTCGAAAACTGCCTCGCGGTTGAAAAACTGGGAGAGGCGTGCATAGGGATTGCGACATCCTTTGCGGCAAGCGGCCTGGGGGCCTATCCGATCCTTCTTTTCGGAAGCGAGGACCTCAAGCAAAAATACCTTCCCCAGATCGCCAGCGGCAGCAAGCTTGCCGCCTTCGGCCTGACCGAACCCGGAGCGGGAAGCGACGTTTCCGGAATCCAGACCACCGCCGTGCGGGACGGCGACCACTACATCCTCAACGGATCGAAGCAGTGGATCACCAACGGCGGTGAGGCCGAAATCTACTCCGTTCTGGCTATCACCGACCGTTCCAAGGGAGCGCGCGGGGCCAGCTTTTTTGTGGTGGAAACGGGAGATCCCGGGTTTTCCTTCGGAAAGAAGGAAAAAAAGCTCGGCATCCGCGCCTCGGCCACCCGCGAACTGCTTTTCCAGGACTGCCGCATTCCCAAGGAAAGGCTGATCAGCCGCGAGGGGATGGGTTTTATAGTTGCCATGAAAACGTTCGACAAGTCGCGGCCCGGCATAGGCGCCCTCGGAGTGGGCCTTGCGCAGGGGGCGCTGGACCTGGCGGTCGAATATGCCCGCAAGCGGGTCCAGTTCGAAAAGCCGATCATAAGCTTCCAGGCGATCCAGCACAAGCTGGCCGATATGGCCACCAGGACCGAGGCGGCCCGCGCCCTGATCTACAGCATAGCCCGGTA
This sequence comes from uncultured delta proteobacterium, assembly GCA_963712895.1. Lineage (GTDB taxonomy): Bacteria > Desulfobacterota > Syntrophobacteria > Syntrophobacterales > Syntrophobacteraceae > SbD1. The sequence goes on from CAVQJR010000001.1 coordinate 131,103, forward strand.
CATGGACAGCGAACCCCACGATGTGAGCAAGGTGGCGGCAATGGCCAAGATGTTCGCCGCCGACGTGGCGATGGAGGTTGCCACCAACGCCGTGCAGGTGCTCGGCGGGTACGGCTACATGCAGGACTACCCCGTGGAGAAGATGATGCGTGACGCCAAGATCCTCCAGATCTACGAGGGTACGAACGAAATCCAGCGAAACATCATCGGCCAGGAACTCAACAAGGAATACAGCCGGTTGAAGGAAACGTTTTTTTAAAGATCGTTGCGGCCCCGGCCCGAAAATACCGCCGGGGCAAGGTTGCGGATGATGGCACGCGAAGCCGCGAAGCCGCAAAGAAAGGGTCCCTGAAAATTTCGCGACTTCGCGTGAAACTGCCCCGACCCGCAACCCGCAACACGTAACTCGCAAAACTCGCAACACCGAAGGACCAACATGCACATAGTTGTCTGTATAAAACAGGTTCCGGACACCAGGAACGTGCGTATCGACCCGGATACACATACCCTGGTAAGGCAGGGTGTGGAGAGCATAGTAAATCCGTTCGACATGTTTGCCGTCGAAGCGGCCCTCAAAATAAAGGATGGAAACGGCGCCAGGGTTACCGCTCTTACCATGGGGCCGCCCCAGGCCGCGGACGCGCTCCGCACCACGCTGGAACTCGGCGTGGACGATGGGGTGCTCTTGAGCGACCGTGCCTTTGCGGGCTCCGATACCTGGGCCACCTCGACCACCCTTTCCGCGGCAATCCGCAAGATGGGCGACGTGGACCTGGTACTGTGCGGCAAGCAGGCCATTGACGGCGACACCGCCCAGGTGGGTCCCGAGATGGCCGCGCTGCTCGACATCCCTTACGCCACGTTTGTAAAGAAAATCGAAATGCTCGACGGCGGCCTGAAGGCCGTCCGCCAGACCGACGAGGGCACGGAGTTGTGGAAGCTGCCCATGCCCGCCCTGATAACCGTCATAAAGGAAATCGGCGAGCCCCGCGTGCCGTCTCTGCGCAACAAGATGCGGGCGAAAAAGGCCGAAATCACGGTGTGGGGGGCCTCCGCCCTCGGGCTCGATCCCGACCGCATAGGCCTGTGCGGTTCGTTTACGCAGGTGGTGCGGATTTTCAGCCCTCCCAGGAGGTCCGACCGCATCCAGATCGAGGGAAGCATAGAGGAACAGGCCGAACAGCTCCTACTTTATCTCAAGAAATCCAGGGTGCCGGGAATATGAAAGCACTTGTCGATAAGAAAAAATGCACCGTATGCGGGGTGTGCTCGGACGCATGTCCCATGGGCGCCATTTCGCTCAGGGAAAACGATGTAGAAGTCTCCGACGACTGTTCGCTGTGCGGAATATGCGTGGATAGTTGCGAATTCGGGGCGATTTCGCTCCCCGAGGCCGGGGCGGGTCCCGCCGAGGACCTTTCCAGCTACCGCGGCGTGTGGGTTTACGCCGAGTGGCGGGAAGGGGAAGTCCATAACGTCAGCCACGAGCTTCTGAGCACCGGGCGGGTCCTTGCCGACAAGCTCGGGGTGGAGCTTGCCGCCGTACTGCTCGGCTACGGAATCCGCGAGGAAATCGCCCGCGAGCTTACCGCCTACGGTGCGGACACGGTTTACGTGGTAGATCGTCCGGAGCTTGCCCATTTTACCGACGAGATCTACGCGAAAGCGCTGGCGGAGCTGATAAGGCGCAAGCGCCCGGAAGCCCTGCTCGCCGGCGCCACCAGCATGGGACGCTCGTTTATTCCCCGTGTGGCGGCCTCATTGCAGACGGGCCTTACCGCCGACTGTACGGAACTGGACGTGAGCCCCGAAGGGCTTCTGCTCCAGACCCGCCCTGCTTTCGGCGGAAACATCATGGCTACCATAGTTTGCCCCAACCGGCGACCGCAGATGGCGACCGTTCGCCCGAAGGTGATGAAGCCGGTCCGGCAGGAAGGGCGGGAGGGCCGCATCGAGGCCGTGGACCTGCCCGAAGAGTGTTTTACCGGCCGTGTCGAGGTGCTGGACGTCATACCCGAAAAAGACCAGACGGCGCGGCTTACCGAGGCGGACGTTATCGTGTCCGGCGGGCGGGGCCTTCGCAAGGGGGAAAATTTCGCCCTTTTGGAAGAGCTTGCCCAACTGGTAAACGGCGCCGTGGGATCGTCTCGCGGGGCCGTCGAGGAAGGCTGGATCGCCCCCTCCCACCAGGTGGGCCAGACGGGCAGAACGGTTGCCCCTTCGCTCTACATGGCCGTTGGAATCTCCGGGGCCATCCAGCACCTGGTGGGAATGCAGGGCTCGCAGATCATCGTTGCCGTAAACAAGGACCCCCATGCCCCGATCTTCGATGTTGCCAGCTACGGGGTGGTGGCGGATCTTTTCGATTTCATACCGGCTTTCATCAAGCGCATCCAAAAAGAACGGGGCGAGTGAAACGGGTTGGGAGTGCTCATCCTTATTTTGAGGAAAGTATATGGGCGATAAACGTGTGATCGTGGTAACCGGGGCGAGCCGCGGGATAGGCCGCGCGGTTGCGGTGGGGCTTGCCGAGCCCGACTGCGATGTTGTGGTGAACTTTAATTCCGGCTTCGATGCGGCACGGGAAACGGCGGCGCTTGTCGAACAAAAGGGCGCGGCGGCGCACCTCAGCCAATTCAGCGTTGCCGACCCCGATGCGGTAAAACAGGCATTCAAGCAAATCATGGACGACCACGGCCGCATCGACGTGCTGGTCAATAACGCCGGAATCGCCCGGGACAACTTGGCGGCCCTGATGAAGAATTCCGAATGGGACGAGGTCCTGGACACCAACCTCAAAGGTGCTTTCCTTTGTTCACAGGCGGTGATAAAACCGATGATGCGCCAGCGCTGGGGCCGAATCGTGAACATCACCTCGGTGGTGGGAGTTACCGGCAACCCCGGACAGTGCAACTACTCGGCCGCCAAGGCCGGGCTGATAGGGCTCACGCGGGCACTGGCGCGCGAGATAGTTTCCCGTAATATCACGGTAAACGCGGTGGCTCCGGGATTTATCGAAACGGACATGACCAGGGCACTGCCGGCAAAGGCCAGAGAGGCCCTGCTTTCGCAGATCCCCGCCGCCAGGTACGGCAGCGCCGAGGATGTGGCCGCGGCGGTGGCCTTTTTTGCATCCGCGGCCGCCGGCTACATAACCGGCCAGGTGCTTCATGTAAACGGCGGAATGTACATGGGATGATTCAAAACGCTGGTTTCGGAACGCGTTTTATTAATCATCTTCGCGTTCTCTGCGTTTGTGCGGTGAAAAAAGCAATCGGTGGGAGTTTAAAAGAATGGAATGCGAGAATAATCGTCGGCGCGTGGTGGTAACGGGAATAGGCCTGGTATCGCCGCTTGGGATTGGAATCGAGGAAAACTGGTCCGCGCTCATGAGCGGAAAGTCAGGGATCGGCCCGATTACGCGCTTCGACACCACTGCGTTTCTGACAAAAATAGCAGGTGAGGTAAAAAACTTTCACGCCGAGGACTTCATCCCTAAAAAAGAACTCCGGAAGATGGACCCTTTCCTGCAGTTTGCCCTCGGGGCCGCCCGCCTGGCCATGGACGACGCCAGGCTGAGCATCGGTCCCGACATGGCCAACCGTACCGGCGTGGTGATGGGCTGCGGCCTGGGCGGCATACTCACCATCGAAGAATCCCACAAACTCGTGCTCGAATCGGGCCCGCGCAAGCTCAGCCCGTTTTTCATCCCGATGATCATAAGCAACATGGCCCCGGGTCTGATTTCCATCTACCACGGCGCCAAGGGGCCCAATTTCTCCGTGCAGACCGCCTGCGCGGCCGGGACCCATGCCATCGGGCAGGCTTATCATCTTATCCGGGACGGGTTTGCGGAAAAGATGATAACCGGAGGGGTAGAGTCAACCGTTACCACCCTTGCCGTGGCCGGGTTCAATGCCATGCGGGCGCTTTCCACCAGAAACGATGAACCGGAACGGGCATCGAGGCCCTTTGACCTCGACCGGGACGGCTTCATCCTGGCCGAAGGATCGGGGATCGTGGTGCTCGAGGAACTGCATGGCGCGCTCGGTCGCGGAGCGCGCATATATGCCGAGGTAATCGGCTTCGGGGCTTCCGGGGACGCTTACCACATGGCCGCCCCCGCGCCGGAGGGCGAAGGCGCGGCCCGGTGCATGCGGGCTGCCCTCGACGATGCGGGCATCGAGCCCTCACAGGTCCAGTATATAAACGCGCACGGCACGTCAACCGAACTCAATGACAAGTACGAAACACAGGCCGTCAAGACCGTTTTCGGCGACCACGCCTACAAGATGGGTGTAAGTTCCACCAAGTCGGTAACGGGGCACCTGCTGGGCGCCGCCGGCGGGGTGGAGGCCGCCTATACCGTCCTCGGGATCGAGCACCAGACGATGCCTCCCACCATGAACTACGAAACTCCCGATCCGGACTGCGACCTGGACTACGTTCCCAATTCGCCGCGAAAGGCCGAAATAGATATAGCACTTTCCAATTCTTTTGGATTCGGTGGAACGAACGGGACTTTGGTATTCAGGAAATGGACCGGAAAATAAATCATTTCGAGATATCAGGCGCTTGACGTCAAGCCTTTGAATTTGTTAAATTTTATGCCGGCCATAAACGAAGTGTCTGTCTAAAGCCAGTCCCGGTGCGGGTAATTTAGACCCTTATACAGGGATTTCCGCTTGACACCTTGAAAAGGAAATGCAAAATAGCTGCAGTGTCATAGGCAAATGCGTGCTATTTGTACATTTTGTTTCAAGCACGGTCTCACTAACAGTGTGAGTGCAGCCGAACACTTTTCGATGATTGTTTGTACCGATTAGCTGTACGATCATACATCCGACATGCACTTTGCCCTCTTGCTCATTGCGGCAGTCATACCTACATTCTCCCCTATCGCATCTCGTCATTGTCTGTCCACGATACGTCTTTTGATTGATCGTACGATTGGACCGTTCCCTCCAAAGCCGAAGGGGGTGATCAAGGCAAAGCGTACCGCTGATGACCACCAGAGTATTTTCATACCATTAAGTCTTTGAATTATTTAGAGTATATCCTTTGCTTTTCGGTGCTCATGCTGAAGGTCGTCTTAATCCCGTGCTCGCATTCAGGCTCGCCTGATCGAACCCGGCTGAATCTCGAAACAAGGACGATGCCCTGCCGTCGAGCTCCGGCTCGCGCAAGCATCTTCCTCCCTCCATCTCTTTTTCGCGTACTGCAGGCGAACCTCTTCATCCGGGAACTCTCTTCCATCCCGGTTGGTTTTCAGGAAATCATCCATCGATCTTGAGCAGGGTTCTCTCTCCCGTAACGAACCGGAAATAAGGATTATGACGGCTCCGAAGCCGTCCTGAAACCGGTCCTAACAAAATAAGGAGAAAAAGTAATGGCTGCTCCTCCTGACAAAGTACCCGGAAAAGCGTGGGTTGTAACATTTGCAGGCACCGCCATCAATTTGTGCCTGGGTATTCTATATGCATGGAGCGTCTGGGCATCGAAGTTTACCATACCCAAAGTCGGCGCCCAGTACGATTTGTCAAAGGTCGGGACCCCTTTGCCCGACGCGATAAATGCCGGATGGGCCTACCTCAGCAATTCCGAGGCCGCGACGCCCTTTTCTCTTTGCGTCGTTATGTTCGCCCTGCTTATGATCCCCGGCGGAAGGATTCAGGACAAGTACGGTCCCAAGGTGGGCGCCACCATAGGCGGTCTTTTCCTGGCAGCCGGATGCATCATTGCCGGCCTGATGAAAAGCTACACCGGCCTCATTATCGGTTTCGGCATCATGGGCGGAATCGGAATGGGGATCGGGTACGCCGCACCCACTCCCGCGGCCCTCAAGTGGTTCGGTCCGCATAAGCGCGGTCTTATCGCAGGGCTGGTTGTGGGCGGCTACGGCGGCGCCGCGCTCTACATCGCGCCGCTTGCCAAGTGGCTCATCAGCGCCTACGGCCTCACCGGCAGCTTCGTTATCATAGGTATCTTCTTCGCAATAGTGGTTATCGTTGCCGGACAGCTCCTTGCCTGGCCTCCGGCCGGCTATGTTCCCCCGGGTGCGGTGGTTAAGGCGGGCGCGGCCCCGTCCAAGGTTTCGGCCACCACGGTCGACTGGGTCGCCGGCGACATGGTGAAAACCTGGCAGTTCTTTGCTCTGGTGGTCATGTTCATCGGCACCACGCAATCGGGGCTTCTGATCATTGCCAATGCGCAGGGAATCGGTGCACAGCTTCTCGGACCCCTGGGCTGGGTGCTCGTTTCCTTCGGCGGCGCCATTAATGCGCTGGGCCGTGTCGGCACCGGTGTGTACTCGGATAAGATCGGCCGATCGAACGCTTACACCGTTAACTGCATCGTATCGGCCTTGTGCCTTTTCCTTCTGCCGACGATCATTGCATCCAAGAGTCCTTTCCTGATGTTTCTGGCGGTCGGAATCGCCTACTGGCAGTACGGCGGCGGTTTGGCGCTGATGCCTTCTTTCACCGCCGACTTTTTCGGACCGAAGAACCTGGGCTTCAACTATGGCCTCGTGTTCCTCGGGTGGGGCCTGGGCTTCTTTATGACAAAGCTTGGCGGCACCATCAAGGACATGACCGGAAGTTTGAACTATGCGTTCTATATGTCCGGAGTAGTCCTGATTATCGCCGTTATCCTGGCGAGAGTCACCCGCAGGCCGTCATCGCAGGGAAGAGTGGCGCCGGCCACGACCTAGAAGATTGTAACTATCAACTTCACCAACAAAAAACCCCCGGAGGCAACCCTTCGGGGGTTTTGACGTTCCATTCCCGGCACCGGTCACGTAATCCTGTCCGTATCTGCCGGAAGTGGGGATCGTTTGAATTGCTACAGGTTCTCGAGGGCTTCGGCCATTAAGTCCAGAGTGCCTTTTTTCTGCCAGTCGCCATCCCGGCATACGAAACAAAGTTTATCGTCACAGACCTGAGAACCTGCCTCAAAGCTGGTGCCTTCAATGTTGCAATTATCGCCTTCCATCTTTTTCTCCTTTGTCGAAACGGGCCACGGCCTCCTCGTTTGCAAATAGATCGCATGGACTGTTAAATATAAACTGTGTACTAATCATGATCTTACAAGATGGCTACCGCACAAAGAATAATTATTATCCCCGGCCCGGTAACCCACCAAACCCATTGACACCATTGTTGATCCGGAATAGTGTTTTACGGCCCTCTTATTTCCTTTACACCGGAGATTCAAAGATGAACGCGGACGAATCACGTGCGACCGAGCTTGTCGAACTCCTGCTGACCGCCGAAATTTACAACCGTGTCCTGAAGCTGACGGAAGCCGACCTGCCCCCGGATATTCGGCGCCACTTCCTCGACCCCGCAACCGATGCCGTGGTCCGGCCGATGTGCGTGAGCGTCGATGCCGCGCAGAAGCTGTGCGGCATCGACGGCGCGGAGGAGATGGCGGCGGAGCTGCCCTTCCTGGGCTTTGACGGCTCCACCTTCGTATTGAGTCTTTCCGATTTCGATGCCGCCGCCACCTGGTATGCGGGCCGGGACGCCTTCGAGGCGCTGCGCACCAACCCGGTGCTTGCCCACTATTTCGGGAAATTCGACCCCAATGTCAGCTACCCCGAGGCAAGGGTGGTAAACCAGTCGATCCTGGCGCGCTCAAGGTCCCTGGAGGCCCGGATCGAAAAGCTCTACGGTGAGGAATCCGAGGACCTGCTCAAGCTTGTGTCGATCAAGCTGCCCGACGAGGTCAGAAACCGGCTCGAAGACATCGTTATGACCGAAGAGCAGAGGGACGAGATCGCCAAGGCGGGAAAAGCCCTCGAACACAGGCAGTACCTGAAGCAGATCGGACTTTTCGAGATCGGAAAGATACTTTTCGTGGGGCCCCCCGGAACGGGCAAGACCACGTCCGCCAGGGCGCTTTCCAGGTGGTTCGGCCTCCCCCTGATCGAGGTGAGGCTTTCGATGATAATCAGCGCCTACCTGGGCGAGACCTCCAAGAACCTGGACAATGTTTTCGTCATCGCCAAGAAGCTCAACCCGTGCATCCTGTTCATCGACGAGTTCGATTTCGTCGCCAAGTCCAGGGGGACCGAAGACCACGGGGCACTGAAACGGGCCGTAAACACCCTTCTCAAGGCAATAGACGATGTGAGCCTGGTGGAAGACGGCGTCCTTTTGATCGCCGCGACCAACTACCCGCAGCTCCTGGATCATGCCGCGTGGAGGCGTTTCGACAAGGTGATGAGCTTTGATGTCCCCGACCTGCGGATGCGAAAGTTGATATTCGAGAAGATCATCAGCAGGATGGAGGTCGAGGCGGACCTGGATGAGCTTGCCGCGATGACCGACGGGTACACGGGCTCCGACATAAGGCTGGTGGTGCGCGAGGCGGTCCTGGGCGCCCTGCTGCAGGACAGGAAGAAACTGGACCGGGAGGACCTGGTGCGGGCGGTGCATGAATTCGGACGCAGAAACTCCGCCTACCGGCAGGAAAACGGGGTGCCGGCCTCTCAAAAAGGCTGAGAAGAGGAGTCCGAGCGTCTTTTTATGTAACCCTTTCAGGGTAACAGGGGTTTTTGCTCCCGTGTTCCCAGGGTGGCGCTATCGCTTACCCTGGGCTGAATTATGAAGCCCCTTCGGGGCACTCTGCGACCCCTGCAAATGATCGCGGGGATGTGGAAGAACTGATTCCCCCGCTCTTTTCCCGCCCAACATTCATGAACAATTTGTTCACCCCCGGTGATGAAAATGTGTCGGATCTTCTGTAACTTATCGGTGTCATGGCAATAAAGTGATTTTTGTATTTTCACGGTAAAAGCGCTACGGAATGACGATTTGGGAACTCCCCCTCCACTTATACTAATTTTCGTTCAAGATAGGCCAATGCCGATGGGTTACGCTCCGCTTCACCCATCACGTTAATCTTGAACGCAATTAGTCATGGCCCCTGCGTCACCCGCGAAGCATCAAAATGGGTATTTCGGGACTCTATTTTGTAGGTAATTCTTCATGATACTCGCCTCACCCGCGAAGTCATGAAAACGGCCTTTTCAAGGTAACCTGGTATTACATGAAGTTCATGTCTTTTGAAGCACCCCATTTGGGCAACAGCCCGTCCAACCTTGGGACCGTCCAACAGGCTGGTCCGGCGTTGAACTACCCTGCACCCGGTACCGGGTCTAGAGCGTTCCCTTGGAGGACGGCACGCCGGTTCTGCGAGGGTCGAGCGAGACCGCGATGCCCAGGGCGCGGCCCAATGCCTTGAAGGCGGCCTCCAGCATGTGGTGCGTGTTGGCGCCGTAAGCTATCCGGATGTGCAGGGTAACGCCCCCGTGCTGGGCAAAGGCCCGGAAGAATTCGGGCGCGAGTTCCGTATCGAATTCTCCCGTGCGGTCGGCCATGGGCGGGGTGTTGTAGACCAGAAACGGCCGGTTTGAAAGATCGAGCGTGACCGAAGCCAACGCCTCGTCCATGGGGACGGTGAAATCCCCGTAGCGCCTGATCCCGCTCCGGTCTCCCAGTGCCTGGGCAAGCGCCGTTCCCAGGCATATCCCGACGTCCTCTACCGTGTGGTGGGCATCCACGGCCAGGTCGCCGGCCGCCCTCACCGTCAGGTCGAAAAGCCCGTGCACGGCGAAAAGCGTCAGCATGTGGTCAAGAAACGGCACGCCGGTTTCCACCTGTGCTCTTCCGGTACCATCCAGGACCAGCTCGACCGTTACCTGTGTCTCTTTTGTATTTCTTTGAACCGCACCCTTGCGATCACCAACCATATTCGTTCCCGTCCATGACTTTGTGGAGCAGGCGGCAAGGCCTGCCTCTTCATCTCGACTCCTTCGAAATCGAGCATTGCCCGCCCGGTTTCCGGAACCCGCAATTGCTAACACAATACATTCTCATCCGGGAAATTCAAGGAATTCATTAACGGAAGGGACGAATGGGAGATCACGTTCCCGGCAGCAACCTGCGGGTGCGGGGGAACGGGCAAAATACAAGGACTTCATGCAAACAGGGGGGAGTTTCCAAAATCGTCATTCCCGCAGTGTTTTTGGGCGGGAATCCGGTGTCTTTGCGGCCTGCTGTTTTCGTCTCGCTCCCGGAAGGAGTGCGGCAACGGGAAAAAGACAACGGATCTCGGCTCGCGAGCACTGCCGGGGCGATACCGGGGGGCGGGTCCGCCGGGCAATGGCAACATTTTCGAGGAAACCGCCATTTGGGCGAGTGCCCGGGAATCAATTCCCCGTTCCTGTCGAATCATCGACCTGAACGCCGCGCTTCCCGGCATTATTTCCCGGGGCTGCGCTGGACGAATCGCAGGTAGATCCTGTGACTGCCGGACTCGATCCCCCGCGGGATCCTGTATCCCTCCGGGATCAGCAAAACCAGGATCCTGCCCGAAGCCGGGTCGGCATTTTCGCTGCTCTCGCGCCGTTCCGTTCCGTCCGGCGGCCTTTCGCGTTCTCTCCTGGGCCCCCTGATGTCAAGCAGTTTGGCCTCGACCAGGCCGGAGCCCATATCCGGCGAGTACTGGCCGGAAGGTCCAATGCGGGGCGTATCGCCTATAACGATCCTCATGGCCGCCTCCATTTGTAAATGTTTGTTGCTAGTTAAGCCATCGGAAGGCGGCCCGAAATACTTGAATAAATGCGTTCGCACCATCGGCCGGGGTGGGTCCCGGGTCGAGGCCCGGGAACCGGCCGGTTAGGGCTTCTTTACCGCGCCCGCCTGCACTGAAGCGGCAGCGGCAAGCTTTTGCAGTTCATCGTTTAAGCGTTTCATGGACGAATGTTCGATCGTGACGTTCATCGTCTTGCCGTCCTTTTCGAGTCGCGCCGCCACCTTTTCTTTATCCCCCTTAGGGAGTGCGGCCCAGGCGAGAGAACAGAGGCTGCGATTTTTTTCGCCCAGAAGTTCCAGATAACTCGAACCGGCCCCCGAAAGGTCAGTGCCCGTTTGGGTCGTATCGGCGTAATCGGTCCTGGAGACTTCGGCAATCAGCGTCAGTACGGCGGTAGGGTTATCCAGGGGTTTTTTGCCGGCCGCCGTCGCCCATTTCATCCCGTCCGTGCTGACGAGTTCCCCTTCCTTGCCGTTGCATTTCCATTTGACCGCGCGAACATCGGAAAAAGTGCTTTGCGACATGAGCGAGCAGTCCCGGTAATCGGCGGCCGATTTGGGAAGCTCCGCCATGAAGTTGGTCGAAACCGTGACCGGTGAGGGAAACCCGGTCACGGTGGCGGCTGCCAGGTTGGTTTTGGGGTAGGGGTCCGCGAGGGCGAGTTCCGAGGTCTTGCCGTCTTTGAGCCCGATCACGACCGTTACCGCCGGTGGGTTGGGCTTTGCACTCTCATCCAAAAAGTCCGTTGCGCGAAGCCAATGGATCTGGTCGAGCAGGCTTTCGAGCTTCTTGCCCTTGATTTGCATCTCGGGTTGCCCGGCTGCTTTCCACTCTTTGCCTTGCCTCTCGTAGCGGACCTCTGCTCCGCTTTTCCATTTCACGTCCAGGTAGGCGACCTGGTCGGTCTGCCAGGCAAAAAGGTCTTTTTTGCGCAGGTCCTTGAGGCCCTTGTCAAGCGATTCCCAGTCCAGCCGGTCGATGAGAAAAACTTCGTTGCCGCTGCCCTTTTTCGCATACCTGGAATCACCCGACGGGTTCGCGTCTCCTACCAGCAGCTCCATCCATTGCCCGCCTGCCTGGAAACGGATGTCCAGGTGCGGTTTGGCCAGCCCGTAGGAGGCGGTTTTTTCCGATCCCGCGCCCAGTTTTCGCACGAAATGGAGTTCCTGGAGCTTTTGGAAAAGCCTTTCAAAGATCGGCCAGTCCACATCCGATTTCACGGGGTCCACTATGTGCCACCCGTCTTTTTTCTCGATACGGACGGCCTTTGCCTCGCCTGACCGGACTTCGATCACCCCCACCGAATCGGGTTTGAAGACGAAAACGCGTCGAGCCGCTTTTTCATCGGCTTCCTTTTCGGCCTTCTTCAGCACGTCGAAGTAGTAAAAATAGCCGCCGATCAGCAGGAGCACCAAAAGGTAGACGGCAGAATTTCGCCACCTCATCTCTGCGCCCTCCTGACCTTGTAGACGGTTAGCCCCGAGACCAGCACGGCAAGCGGTACCAGCACCAGCACTATCCAAAAGACCGACTTGGCCTGGCTTTGCGTCAACAGCATCGGCCTGTTCCTGCCCGCGTGCTTTTCGATGGTGATCATGTTGCCTTCGTCGGCCAGGAAGTTGACCGCATTGGTGAACAGATCCCCGTTTCCGTAGAGCCCGAAGTAGTGGTTTGCGGCAAACTCGGAGTTGCCGGCAACGACCAGGGTTGCCTCGCGGTGCTCGCTTTGGGCTGCCTTGGCCTCGCCGCCGGAGCCGTTCTTGTCCGCCTTCTTCGCCTCCGTCCCGGCTTTCTTATCCGCGGCCTGGGGCTTCTGTTCCGGGACTGTGATATCCGCCAGAACCATCACCGGCACCGGCCCCTTCAAATCTTTGCCCTCATCGAAAGCCGCCTTCCCCTGGTTCAGCATCGCCAGGTCACGCTCCGCCCATGAATTGGGAGACGTTTTGGCGAGCACCTGCAGGCTTACCCCCTTGGGAGGCTTGGCGTCGGCAATCACCGAGCGGGCATCGGGGTAGAAGGTGGGCAGGCTGAAACCGTTGGTGATCTTGTGGCTGCCGTATTCGGCAACGACGGGCATCCGCTCGCTGGCCCCGAAAAGGCGGCTCAGGCTGTCCACGATCACGTCGTTGCCCAACGCGATGCCGTAGTTTTTCAGGAACCCGCCCATACCGGGATCGGTTTGCGGATCGATCATGACGAACAGCTTGCCGCCGCGGTCCAGGTAGGCTTGCAATGCCTTGATCTCAAAATCGGCAATAGGTTTTTTGGGACCGGCAATGACCACCGCCGCCGCATCGGAGGGCACGTCGGGCCGATGCAGCAGATCGAATTCGTCCACCGAGAAATAGTTCTTCTCCAGTGCCGTCTTCACCTGAGAGTAGCCCTCATTGCCCGTCGCCTCGACCGAGTGTTCGCCGTGTCCGGTCAGGAAATATATTTTCTTCTTGTCTTTGCGGCTGAGCTTGAGAAGCGCGTTGGTTATACCTTCTTCGGTGGCGGCGGGCACCACCTGCTGCTTGTTGTAGCCGAGCATCACCAGGGTGCCGTATGTTTTCACGTCGTAGCTGTGGGCTATCTCCGGCTTTACGTCGGGGTCGACGAATTCGTAGTTGATGTTTTTGCTGTAATACCTGTAGGTATCCAGCAGGTCTTTGGCTTTTGCCTTTGCCTGCGCCTGGTCGGAAGCGGCGGTCGAATAAAAGACCTTGATGTCTATCGGCTTGTCGATTTGCTTCAAGACGTTTCGCGTTTGCTCGGAGAGGCTGAAGGCCCCCGTGTCGGTGAGGTCCAGCCTCCAGGGATGGCGCTGTGCGATAAGGGCCACGAACACCAGTATGGCAATGAAAATTATGGTCGAAATCAACGTATTGGAACCGTAAACCCATTTACGGCGCATTTTTCATACCTCCTGATGGGATTCAGGGATTTGGAATTTCGGAATTAAACAATTCCTCAATTTGTCACTAGCCTCGCCAACGGTAGGAAGTCATCTGCCGAAGGGTCAAAAACAGGAAAAGAACCGAAAAAAGAACATAGTAGAGCAAATCTCTCGAATCGAGCACGCCCTTGGAAAAGCTCTCGAAATGCTCGGTAACGGAAAGATACTGCGCCAGCGCCCCCACGGTGGGGCCGGCGATGGTTTTGGCCTCGCCTATGAACCACAACACCAAAATAGAGCCGAATGCCAGCACCGCGGCGATTATCTGGTTCTGGGTAAGCGAAGAGGTGAACACTCCCAGGGAGAGCAGGGCGCACCCGAGCAGGAAAGTGCCCAGATAGCCCGAGGCTATCGGTTCCCAGGCCGGAGAGGATACGAATGCGAAAGCGATGATGCCGGGCAGGGTCCCCACCAGGAGCACGGCGAGGGCGGTAATCGATGCGGCATACTTGGCGATGACCGCGGCCGAATCGGCCACCGGATAGGTGAAGAGCAGCTCCAGTGTCCCGCTCTTTCGTTCTTCGGCGTAGAGCCTCATGGTAAGAAGCGGGGCCAGGAAGAGCAGGATAAAGCTGATGTTCAGGAAAAACGAGCGCAGCACTATTCCCATTATGTTGACCTGTTCGGCCATCATGGGATTTCGCGCCAGCTCAAAGCTAAGATGGTTGAAATAGTCCAGGATCAGGTAGAAGAAAATTCCCGAGATCACGAGAAAAATAAAAGCCACCGCGTAGAAGATGGGGGATGCGAAAATGGAGTACAGTTCTTTTCTGTAAACAGGCAAAAAACCTTTCATGATTCGGTTTCCTCCCCGGAAGATTCTTCGCCTCCGCCGGCCTCTTCGGCCTCCGGGGCTTCTTCCGTCACAAGCTGCATGAATATGTCTTCCAGGCTCAGGTTCACCGTGCGCAGCTCCAGCAGGCCGCAGCCCTTCTCGACCACCAGCCTGGCGATCTCCGGGCGAACGTCGGTGGAGCGGTCGGTCTCGACGGTAAACTTTCCGGTCCCGTTGCTCTCGAACTCAACCTTCTGCACGCCACCTATTTTTTCAATCGCCTGGAGCAGGTCCGGTGCGGGGTCGCTAACCTCGAGCCTTATTTTCGCCGTCTTCTGGAGTTGGCCGGTAAGGTTTTCCGGGCTGTCCGTGGCGATTATCTCCCCCTTGTTGATGATGAGCACCCGGTGGCAAATCTGGGCCACTTCGGGAAGGATGTGGCTGCTCAGCAAAATGGTGCGGTCGCTGCCGAGCTCCTGGACAATCCTTCTTATCTCGATAATCTGGGTGGGGTCGAGTCCGATGGTCGGCTCGTCCAGAACGAGCACCGGCGGGTCGTTCAAAAGCGCCTGCGCAAGGCCCACCCGCTGCCGGAAGCCCTTCGAGAGGTGCCCGATGATGCGGTTCGCGGTCTTTTCCAGCCCGCAAACCCCCATGACGCGGTTCACCTCCCCGGTAACCGTCTTGCCGGGGACCGCCTTGGCGCTTGCGGCAAATCGCAGGAACCGCTGTACGGTGAAGTCCCTGTACAGCGGGACGCTTTCGGGCAGGTACCCGATCTTGCGCCTCACTTCCAGGGATTTTTCGAAACAGTCCAGGCCGTCCACCCTGGCCGCCCCCAGCGTGGGGGGCATGTAGCAGGTGAGGATACGAATGGTCGTCGACTTGCCGGCCCCGTTCGGTCCGAGAAAACCGACTGTTTCGCCTTTTTCGACCTGGAACGAAACATTTTTTATGGCCGCAATCGGCCCGTAAAATTTGGTTAATCCTTCTGCTTCGATCATGTCTGTTCCTCGTTTTGTTCGAGTACTTCTATCATCCGCCGGTCGTCCGGGCATTCGGCAGCCGGGTCCCGGGTCCGCATTCCCGCATGGGAGCGTGGGAACGCGAAAGAAATCCCCGATCTTTAAATTCCTAAATCCCTCAATTTCTGAATCAATCCCTGAATCCCGGCACCTTATACCAGGTTGCGTTCAAGATTAACCCATCGGCATTGGCCTATCTTGAACGAAAATTAGTATTAAAATAAAAATCCCGATTTCTGCAGTGAAAACCGGGCCGATTACACTTCCATTACTGGCCGTACCTCACCCGCTGTCGAGCGTGTTGCGGGGTCGGTGCGTACGTGCTTGGTCACGGGATTATTATGGGAGAACCGCCCATTTGGCGAACAGTTTTAGTACCCAGCGAGGTGGCGCAGGCCCTGCAAAGGTATTCGTGGAGTTCGCCGTCGGGCAGGACCAGCAACAGACGGCTTCTGACGGGCATAGCCCTTTTGCAGCGCGGACAATATAGGGCCGAGGCCGAAAAATCTTCAAACTGCCTTGCAGGCGCCGCTCGAACCATTTTCGAGCTCCCCTGTCCCTATACGGGACGCGCCCGGTGCGCGCCGGCCATGGATTCATTTTCCGGTTCCCTGTGCCGATTCCAGGGCCACCTCTTCACCTTGCTTTCACCCTTGTTCCGCTCTATCTCCATGAATTCGTGCAAAAGCTCTTCCTGGCGAGGCGTCAGGTGCTTCGGTATCTTTACCTCGATTTCGACGAACAGGTCGCCGCGCCCGAAGCCGCGCAGCTTCGGCACGCCTTCACCCGTGAATCGGACAACGGAGCCCGGCTGAGTCCCCGGCTGGATCTGCATCGTTTTCTTACTGTCCAGCGATGGGACTTCGACATTGTCGCCAAGTATGGCTTGAAGAAACGTAATTGAAATCTTGCAATACAGGTTGTCCCCGTCGCGTTCGAGGAACTGGTGCGGCTCGACGTCTATCTTCACATACAGGTCGCCCGGCGCTCCGCCCCTGTAGCCGCTTTCACCCTCGCCGCGCAGGCGAAGCCTGGTCCCCGCATCGACTCCCGCGGGAACCTTTACCTGCACGTTCTTTTTCTCCCTGACGCGGCCCTGGCCCTGGCAGTCCCTGCAGGGCGAAACCAGCACCTTTCCCGTACCCTGGCATCGCGCGCAACTGGTGCTTATCCTGAAAAACCCCTGCGTCTGCACCACCTGTCCCGACCCCTGGCAGGCCGGGCACACGGTCTCTCGCGTTCCGGGCTCGGCGCCGGTCCCGCTGCATCGCTGACAATGTGCGTAAGTATTTATTTCGACTTCTTTTTCGGTCCCGAAAATCGCCTCTTCAAAGCTGAGGTTCAGGGCGTAAATAAGATCGTCGCCGGGTCTTGCCGCTGTGCGCTGCCGGGTCTGTCCTCCGAAGCCGCCGAACGAGAAAAACTCCTGAAAAATGTCGCCAAACGAGCTGAATATGTCTTCGAATCCGTTGAATCCGCTGAACCCGGTATTACGCAGCCCCTCATGCCCGTAAGCATCGTAGAGCTGCCTTTTCTGCTGGTCGTGAAGGACCTCATATGCCTCGGCCGCCTCTTTGAAGTGTTCCTCGGCCTCTTTGTTCCCGGGATTGCGGTCGGGGTGATATTTCAGGGCCAGCTTGCGGTAAGCTTTCTTTATCGCATCTTCTCCGGATTGTCGCGATACACCCAGGACTTCGTAATAGTCTCTTTTACCCATACCCATTCTAGACCGGTTTCCTCCGTAAAATCGGGATTTTTCCATTACAAACTGGATTAGAAGCTCACTTTCAGGCAGGCGCCTAACTCGTAAACATGATCCCCGGCAATGTCAAGCCGGTAAAGAGTTTGAGGGCGCTTCGCGCCCCTCTTTCGCGCCCTTGCCCGCGGAGCTTGCCGACGGCCCATACACCCCCGCCGCCTTTCATCCCGGATGGCGGGCACGATCAGGCCGTGTGCCCACCCTGCATATCTTTTGCGAAATCACTTTTGACGCCGTGTGCGGCTACTGCTCGCCGCCTTTGCCCGTATCCGTATCTTCCCGGCCGCCTTTTCGGAAAGCTTCACCGGCCAGCAGGTGCTTTCCGAGTTGCGTTGCCTTTTCGCCGATCGAAATCCACTCCAGCGCCGATGCCTCACGCCCCAGCGCCTTCAATATACGCCCGTACAGAAAACTGTCCCCTTCTTCGCGGACCCTTTTCAGCAGGTTCTCCAGGGGATCGACCGCCTTGGCCTTCTCATAAAAATCCACCGCATCGTTGAGCAGTCCCGCCTCCTCGAAGCGCACCCCCCATTCCAACATTTTGTCAACCGACACGGCGGACCGGTTCAACAGATCCCTTTTTTCAAGACATGAAAGCAAATTGCTCCTGGCCACCTTAAATCCTTCTCATGCCGGGCCGCACTCGACGTGCGGCCGATTCGGGCACCCCCGCACCGGCGTGGCCCTAAAAGTCCGCCGGCAGGATAAAAAGGCTAAATCCCTTCCTCGTCCTGCCCGCTTTCCTGGTCCGTGTCCTGTTCGCCAAACTCCGGCTCCGACTCCGACCCGCCGTACTCGACCGTGGGGGCGAAAGAGGTCGCCTCGTCCATGATTTCCCTGAGGTCAACGGCGGCGCCAATGTCCGGAACAACGGGTTCGGGCGGGGTAATCGGCGTGGATTCATCGATCTGGCGAATGTTATCCACCGTGATGCTTTGAGCGGCTATTTCGCGCAGGGCCGTCACCACTTCCTTATTGCCCCTGGTGTTTTCCATGGTCAGCGGTGCCCCGCTTCTAAGCTGGAGTACGCGCCGCACGGCAAGGTGGACCAGAGTAAAACGGCTGTCCACGTTTTTGAGGCAATCTTCTACAGTTACACGCGCCATCGTGAAGTCTCCATTACCTTAATATTAGTCATTCCGGTTCGGTAAAACCAAGGGTAAGAAGCCCCGCAAGGACTTCGCCTCGTATCCGCTAAATCCTTCGGCTTCCCGGCCGGCCTTCTTGAGTCAAATCCGATATGATCTGGCAAAAAGGAACCTCGTCCCGCATCCGCGGGAATGAGGAAAGGTTTTCAGACAACTAATGATATTAAACCCGGCCGGGACCGATGGCAATATTAAAAAAATCGGACGGAAGACTCCCTCCGTCCGAAACGTTGCTATCCACAAAACCACCCGGGGTGAAACCGAACATAAAACGACGCCCCGCCCCCTGTCCTTTCCCGTCGGGTTGCGTGTCGTCGCCGTTCGCCTCATAGACGGGCTATTCGCCGGTTTCCCTGTGGCTTTCCTGGAATTTTTTCACGGGCTTTTCGAAAAAGCTCTGCTCCGCGGCAAAGGTCGGCGATGCCTCCCCCACTTCTTCCTTATATTGATCCAGGTCAACAGGTCCCAGCTCACGCTCTTCGTTCTCGGACAACTCCATCCCGCTGCCTCGCGGCCAGGCGGGCGGGAGCCTGTCGGAGTAAATATCCCCGCCGCCCCCAACGATCTCCGAGTAGTCTTCCATCCCGAGGTCGCTCATCCACAGCGGCCTCCTCTCACGCCTGAGCTTCGTAATGTTAAGCTCGTGCGTGGACTCGAAATCTTTAGATTCCATTTTGCCGCCTCCCTGGTTCGCGAAAAACCGGCACATGCAAATTAGAGCCGATAATATATGTTTGATGCGAATTGTTATCCGGCTTATTTCCAAGATAACCACATGGGGGGCCATGTCAAACCAACGGCGGATTCACACCGGCAAGGGGCCTTTTCCGTTGCATTTGCAACCCGGCGCGAATAAAAACGACGAGTCGGTGGATGCTGGATACTGGGTGCCCGGTGCTCGACGGTTGGATGAAAAGACGCCCGGTGGTTCCCGCCGGGTTGGCGCAACGGGCTTGACTAAACGGGGCGAAAAAGAAACGAAATGGGCCTTTTCACCGATAGAAAAGTGATTTCGTGGGCTTTCTACGACTGGGCCAACTCCGCCTTTGCCACGACGGTCATGGCGGGGTTTTTTCCCGTTTTTTTCAAACAGTACTGGTGCGCGGGAGTCGATGCGGCAACCAGCACCTTCCGGCTCGGCGCGGCCAATTCCGCGGCAAGCCTGGCCGTGGTGCTGATGGCGCCCGCCCTGGGGGCGATTGCCGATTCGGGCGGCGCCCGGAAAAAGTTCCTGCTCTTCTTTGCGGCGGCGGGAATCGTGTTCACCGCGGCGCTCTATTTCATAGGAAAGGGCGAGTGGGCCGTCGCGGCCTCCGTCTATGCGCTGGCGGCGGTGGCCTTCAGCTGTTCCTGCCTGTTCTACGACTCTTTGCTGGTGGACGTCGGGGCGCCCGAAAAATTCGACACCATATCGGCCCTGGGGTATGCCCTCGGCTACCTGGGAGGCGGGCTGCTCTTTGCCCAGAACGTGCTGATGGTCTCAAAGCCCGGGCTGTTCGGCCTTGACGACCCGGCAGCCGCCATACGGGTCTCGTTCGTGCTGGTTGCGCTGTGGTGGGCCGTGTTCACCCTGCCGCTCGTCTTCTACGTCCGCGAAAGGCAAAAGCGCGTCCCGCAATCGCGCGCCAGGATGGTGGCCGAAGGGATGCGCCGCGTGGGCCGGACCTTCCGACGGATAAGGAGCTACAGGAGCGTTTTTGTTTTCCTTGTTGCGTACTGGCTCTATATCGACGGGGTGGACACCATAATCCGGATGGCTGTGGATTACGGGATGTCCCTTGGCTTTTCTCCCAACTCCCTGGTGCTGGCACTTCTCATAACGCAGTTCGTGGGGTTTCCGGCGGCTATCGCATTCGGCAGGATCGGCGAGAGGATAGGCGCCAAAAACGGCATCTACATCGCTATCGCCGTCTACCTGGGAGTGACGGTATGGGGCTTCCTGATGACACGGGAATCGGAGTTCTACGCCCTGGCGGTTACCGTGGGGCTGGTGCAGGGGGGAATCCAGTCGCTTAGCCGGTCATATTTTGCCAGGATAATTCCGGCGGAACGGTCGGGGGAGTTTTTCGGCTTCTATAACCTGCTCGGAAAGTTCGCCGCCGTTATCGGCCCGGCCCTTATGGGCTGGACCGCTTTGGTGTCCGCGCAAACCCGTTATTCCATACTTTCGGTGGCCGTGCTGTTTATCGCCGGAGGCGTGGTCCTGTACTTCGCGGACGAGGGCCGGGCATCGGAGCCGGAGGGCGGGTAAACAGCTCCGCACGGGCGCTATGCGGCCCCGGGTTTTTTGGCCGCCTTCAGTTTTTCGATAATTTTCGGGATAAAGAGCGAGAACACGAAAAGCGCCAGGGACAATGCCACCTTCAAGCTTATGAGTTCCGCCCACCGGCCGCTTGCCCAGACTTCTTTTACCGTTCCCACGAAAAAGGTGAAGATAAACGTGCCCACCATGATACCCAGGGCGGTCCCCGCAAAGTAGTCCACGAACCGCACTTTTGTCAGCCCCATGCCGAAGTTCATGAGGGTAAAGGGAAAATAGACCAGGCGCAGGTAGAGCACGGTTGCAAAGCCGTTTTTGGCGATGGCGTCATCGTATTTTTTCAACCTGTCGCCGATCAGCGACGCGGCAAAATCCCTTCCCAGATAGCGGCCGATAAAAAAGGCGAAGCTTGCGCCGATCATCGCCCCCACCCAGACACAGACAAAACCCAGGTACGGGCCGAA
The DNA here is from genome assembly GCA_963712895.1 of uncultured delta proteobacterium. Taxonomy (GTDB): domain Bacteria; phylum Desulfobacterota; class Syntrophobacteria; order Syntrophobacterales; family Syntrophobacteraceae; genus SbD1. Next base: position 152,077 of record CAVQJR010000001.1, read on the forward strand.
AATCGCCGCGCCAAGGGCGGTGAGGACGGTCCCGGGCAGAAAAAGGCATACTCCCACCGCATAAAAGGCAACGTACGCCAGGGGCGCCCAGAACCCGGCGGCCCTCAAGAGGGAGGCCAGCTTTTCCGGCGCCAGGTATTGCCCCACGGGGGTAAAGCGGACGAGCCCCACGGCGGCGATAACAAAAGCAATCAAAAAAGCGGCCTTTACTACCGCTACCCTACGTTTCCCGGTTGGTTCCATGGATCGACCTCGCTTGGGAAAATGCCGGCGGAAAATGACTATGGAACTGAAGTTTAGAATTATCACACACGGTTCGCCTCATGCAATCCGGGAACTTGTTAAATTCCGTAGTTTTGTTTGTTATAATATAAAGCGGAAAACCTCCCGTGCGGGGGTGTGGCAGCGTATACCCGGTTGCGGAGTTTATTTTTTGCTTGTCAAGGCTTACAGGTTTGTGTGAATAGTGGTGCGCTCAGGTGCTCTCGCGCATATCCCGCTCCTCCGGTTAAACCCTGCGAACGCGAAAACCGCGCTCGGCCTGTTCCCCTTGACAAAATATTGCGCCGGAGTTATGAAACCGCGAGTTTAATCTATTTTATTCAAGCACTTATCGATTGTGCAACAACCACCTGGCCTTGAAATAGGCTTCACGATTTCAGGTTTCGGCCTCCCTAATTGATCCCAGGAGGAAGTATGACAGGCAAAGAGCCCGGCAGGGGTTCGGTCGGTTCGGTACTGGTGGTCGGCGGCGGCATTGCAGGCATGCAGGCGGCGCTCGATCTGGCCAATTCCGGCTATTACGTGCATCTGCTCGAAAAAGGCCCGGCGATCGGGGGCGGCATGTCGCAGTTGGACAAGACCTTTCCCACCAACGAATGCGCGATGTGAATTCTCTCCCCCAAGCTGGTCGAGGTCGGCCGGCACCTTAACATAAATCTGCTCACCAATTCGCAGGTCGAAAGCATCGAGGGCGAAGAAGGACACTTCCAGGTAAAGATTGTCCAGCATCCCCGCTACATCAACGCGGACAAGTGCATAGCCTGCGGCGTGTGCGCCGAGAAGTGCCCCACCACTGTCCAGGACGACTATAACGCGGGGCTTGGAAAGCGCAAGGCGGTCTACAAGTATTACGCCCAGGCGATTCCTTCGGCCTACTGCATCGACGCCGTAAACTGCCGCCAGTTGGGGCAGGGCAAAAAATGCGGGGTCTGCGCGAAGGTCTGTCCGGCGGGCGCCGTCGAATACGACCAGAAAGAGGAGACGCTCGACCTGGAAGTGGGTGCGGTAATAGTTTCGAGCGGTTTCAAGGCCTTCGATCCCGGCCGTTTCGACACCTACGATTACTGCTCGCACCCCAACGTGATGACCTCGCTCGAATTCGAACGGCTGCTTTCCGCCGGCGGCCCCACCATGGGGCACTTGGTTAGGCCCTCGGAGCTGGCGCGGGAAGAAAAGATCGACGCCGCCGAAAAGGAACTCAAAAAACTCGAAAAGCAGGCCAAGCCTGAAAATGCGGACAGGATGGAAGCCCTTCGGGCCGAAATCGAAGGCATGTCGGCGCTCCAGACCCACGATCATCCGAAACGCATTGCGTGGATTCAGTGCGTGGGGTCCCGCGAAATAAACCGCTGCGACAACGGCTACTGCTCGGGCGTTTGCTGCATGTATGCCATAAAGGAAGCGGTCATCGCCAGGGAGCATGCGAAGGGCGACCTGGATGCGGCCATTTTCTACATGGACATGCGCACCTACGGCAAGGAGTTCGAACAGTACTATAACCGGGCACAGGAAAGCGGCGTCCGGTTCATCAGGTCCCGCGTCCACACCCTGGACCCGGTGCCCGGAAGCGACAGCCTCGAACTCAATTATGTGAGCGAATCTGGAGAGATGAAAAGAGAGGAATTCGACTTGGTGGTCCTTTCCGTAGGCCTCGAATCATCCCCCGATGCCAGGGACCTTTCCGAAAAGCTGGGGTTCGATCTCAACCACTACAATTTTGCGAAAACGTCGAGCTTTGAGCCGGTGGCCACCTCCAGGCCGGGCATCTACGTGTGCGGCGTGATACAGGGGCCCAAGGACATCCCGCTTTCGGTCATGGAGGCATCGGCGGCCGCCGGCGCCGCCGCCAGCAGGCTGTCCGGGTCGCGCAACACGCTCGTTCGGGAGAAGACCTTCCCCGAGGAGCGGGACGTAAGCGCGGAGCAGCCCAGGATCGGCGTCTTCGTGTGCAACTGCGGAGTCAATATTTCCAGCGTGGTCAGGGTCCCCGAGGTGGTCGAGTACGCGAAGGGGCTTCCCAACGTGGTCTACGTCCAGGAAAACCTCTTTTCCTGTTCGCAGGACGCCCAGGACCGGCTGGTCAAGGTGATCGAGGAGCAGAAGCTCAACCGCGTGGTGGTTGCCGCATGTTCGCCGCGCACACACGAGCCGCTGTTCCAGGAAACGGTCAGAAACTCCGGCCTCAACAAGTACTTGTACGAGCAGGCCAACATCCGCGACCAGTGTTCCTGGGTGCACGCCACCGAACCGGACGCGGCAACGGCCAAGGCAAAAGACCTCGTGCGGATGGCCGTATCGCGCGCAGCCCTTATCGAACCGCTCAAAATGCCCTCGGTTCCGGTTACCGCATCCGCCCTGGTGGTGGGAGGCGGAGTGGCCGGCATGGTCGCGGCGCTTACCCTGGCCAAACAGGGCTTCAAGGCCCACATAATCGAGACCAAGGATTACCTGGGCGGCCACGCCCTCAAGTTGAAGACCACCTGGAAGGGTGAGAGCGTTCCCGAATACATCCAGGGGCTGATAAAAGAGATCAGCCTGAACGAAAACATCCGGGTCCACCTTGGCGCCAAGATCGTGGGGACCTCCGGATATATCGGAAACTTCAAAACGCAGGTTTCCGCGAAGGATTGCGAGCCGTTCGAAATAGCTCACGGCGCAACCATCCTGGCAACGGGCGCTCATTCGATCGAGCCCGATGAGTACCACTACGGGACCTGCGACCGCGTTTTCCGGTGGCACGAACTCGATGAGGCGTGGGAAACGGACACGGTAAAAAAGGCCGAGAGCGCCGTTTTCATCCAGTGCGTGGGCTCCCGCGAGCCGCAACGGCCCCATTGCAGCAAGATCTGCTGCACATTTTCAGTCCAGAAAGCGGTCGAACTCAAGGAGCGAAACCCCGAGATGGACGTGTATATCCTCTACCGGGATATCAGGACCTACGGGGAACGCGAGGACCTGTACAAGGAAGCGCGAAAACGCGGCGTCATTTTCATCCGCTACGACCTGGACCACAAGCCGGTCCTGAATGAAACGGCGGACGGGAAAATCGAGGTCACCGTAATGGACCACGTGCTGCGTCGCGCGGTGGTCCTGAGGCCCGATTTCGTCACCCTGGCAAGCGCCATCCATACCAGGGGGGCGGACGAACTGGCCCAGCTTTTCAAAGTGCCTCTCAGCCAGGACAAGTTCTTCCTGGAAGTGCACATGAAGCTTCGCCCGGTTGATTTTGCAACCGATGGCGTTTTCTTGTGCGGGCTCGCCCACTATCCCAAGCCGATAGACGAGAGCATCGCCCAGGCCCAGGCCGCGGCCGCCCGCGCCGCCACGGTGCTTTCCAGAGCGAGCATCGAAGTCGAAGGGGTGGTGTCGAGCGTCGACCGGGAACTGTGCCGCGGGTGCGGAAAATGCGTGGCGGTCTGCCCCTACGGGGCGCCGCAGCTTATCGAGATAAAAGAAGGCGTGATGATTTCCACCATCCAGGAGGCGCTGTGCAAGGGATGCGGGGCGTGCGCCGTGGCATGTCCCACGGGTGCCGCCTCCATCAGGCACTTCAACGACCAGGAAGTGCTCGTGATGATCGACGCCGCCCTGCGCTGAGGGAAAAGACAAAAGCTCACCACAGAGGGCACAGAGACCACGGAGAAAAACACTGGAGATACGGGTGAGGACGAGAGACGTTTTTTATCGCAGGGTACATGAAGGATAAAGGATTTTTGCCTTCCGGTTTTCTCTGCGTCCTCTGTGTTCTCCGTGGTGAAAAAAAGGAAAACGAATGAGCGCGGATTTCGACCCGAAAATAATCGCTTTTTGCTGCAACTGGTGCGCTTACGCCGGCGCGGACCTTGCCGGGGTCAGCCGTATCCAGTACCCCCACAATATCCGGGTGATCCGGGTGATGTGTTCCGGGCGGGTCTCACCGGACTTCATCCTGAAGGCGTTCCAGAAGGGCGCGGACGGCATCCTGGTGAGTGGCTGACATATCGGCGACTGTCATTACCTGGATGGTAATGAGAAAGCCTCCCGCATGATCGACATGACCCGCGAACTGATGGACCTGCTCGGGATCGACCGCGACCGGCTGGCGTTCGAGCTGGTCTCCTCGGCCGAGGGAGCCCGCTTCGCCGAGATAGTCACCTCGTTTACCAACCGCATCAAAGAGCTCGGAAAATCGCCTCTTGGAGTGGCTGCATGAATATCGACGAAGCAGTAAAGCTGCACAGAACGTACTATTGCCTCGACTGCGGCGTGTGCACGGGCAGTTGCCCGGTCTCGCGGGTGCTTCCCACCTTCTCGCCGCGCCTCATCGTGGAAAAAGCCCTGCTGGAGCTTGGAGACGAGTTGCTGAAGGACAGGGACCTGTGGTCCTGCCTTACCTGCGGGAGGTGTTTCGAGCGGTGCCCGACCAGCATCGACTTTCCGGAATTCATGCGTAACCTGCGTGAGGAGGCCGAAAAGCGCGGCATATCCCCCACGCTCACCCACCATGGAATGCTCCAGACGGTGATGGAACTCCAGGCACAGGGCGTCAGCCAGAAAAAAACCGACTGGGCCAAAGAGGCGGGAAATATCGCGCAAACGGGCGATGTGTTCTTTTTCGTGGGATGCATGCCCTATTTCAACGTTATCTTCCGCGACCTGGGCGTGGACAGCCTCACCATCGGCAAAAACGTCATAAAGATATTGAACGGGGCCGGGATCACGCCCGTGGTGTCCGACCGCGAGTCGTGCTGCGGGCACGACATGCTGTGGAACGGCAAGCCGGAGGTCTTCAAAAAACTTGCCGCGCAGAACCTGGAACTTATCCGGGAAAGCGGCGCCAAGCAGGTGGTCTTTAGCTGCCCGGAAGGCTACTATACCTTCAAACACCATTATCCGCAGTATTTTGGCGACCTGGGCTTCGAGGTCGTCCACTTCTACGACTACCTGGAAAAAATGATTGCGGACGGCGCGCTCAAGCTCCAAAACGGCGGCGGGGCATACACTTTCCACGACCCGTGCCGGCTGGGACGCATGGCCAAAATATACGACAGCCCGCGCTCGATTCTCAAAAGCATCCAGGGCTCGGAACTGCGGGAAATGGAGCGCAACCGGGAAAACGCGGTCTGCTGCGGCACCACCGGCTGGGCGAACTGTTCGAGCTGCTCGAAGCAGATCCAGGCCGAACGGCTCATGGAGGCGAAGACAACGGGAGCGCAAACCCTGGTCACCGCCTGCCCCAAGTGTCAGATACACCTGAGCTGCGCCATGGCCGCAATGGATACGAAGATTGAAATCAAGGACCTGACAACCTTGATCGTGGAGAGCATGGGTTAAGATAAGAAATATGCACCACGGAGAACACGAAGCTGGAGCTTCTGAGTGGGGGTTCCCAAGCCGGAGCTTGGGAACCAGCGATCTTTTTCCCCTTGTTTTCTCTGTGTGCTCTGTGTCCTCTGTGGTGAACTAAAAATGAGGTGAAACGTGAGCAAAGACGTACTGGTCATCGGCGGAGGGATCGCCGGAATTCAGGCCGCGCTGGACCTTGCCGAAATGGGCGTCCAAGTGCACATGGTAGAGAGGCTTCCGAGCATCGGCGGGAAAATGGCTCAGCTCGACAAGACGTTTCCCACCAATGACTGCGCCATCTGAATTCTTTCGCCGAAGCTGCTGGATGTCGGTCGACATCCCCGCATAAACCTCCTCGCCTACAGCGAAATCGAACAGATAAGCGGCGAAGCGGGCAACTTCAAGGTAACGGTCAGGAAAAAGGCCCGCTACGTCAACGAAGACCTGTGCACGGGCTGCGGGTCCTGCGCCGAAAAATGCCCGACCTTGGCTGTTGACGTGTTCAACGCCGGCATCGGCCACCGGAAGGCCATCTATAAATACTTCGCACAGGGCATCCCCTCCGTCTACACCATCGACGCCCCCAGCTGCCGCCAGCTCGGCCAGGGAAAGAAGTGCGGCGTTTGCGCCAAAACCTGCCAGGCAAAGGCCATCGATTTCGAGCAGAAGGACTGCGTGGTCGAACTGGAAGCGGGCGCAATCGTCATCGCCAGCGGATACGATGTTTTCGACCCCTCGGTCATTCCCGAATACGGATACGGGCGGATAGACAACGTGGTTACCGCCATGGAGTTCGAGCGGCTGCTGAGCGCCTCCGGCCCCACGGCCGGGCACCTGGACCGGCCCTCGGAGCTGCTCCTTGAAAAAGAGATCGAAGAGGCGGAAAAAGATTTCCGCAAACTTTCGGCGAAGGTAAAGCAACTCGAAGAAAAGCAGGGCAAAAAGTCGGCGGACGTTATCGGGGAAGTCAAGGCCGGCGCTTCCGACCCCGTGCTGGTCGAGTGGGCCGGGCAGGCCGAAAAACTCGCAGCCCTGGAATCCGGGCTCGATGTCATGCGGCGCAAAAAAGCGGCCGCCGCTACCGCCAAGAAGCTGGCCTTCATACAGTGCGTGGGGTCCAGGGACTTCCGGTACAACAAATTCTGCTCGTCCTACTGCTGCATGCACTCGGTAAAAGAGGCGATGATAGCAAACGAGCACGACCGGGAAGTGCGCTCGTCGATTTTTTGCATGGATCTGCGGGCCGTCGGAAGAGGTTTCGAGGAATACAAGCTTCGCGGCGGAAAGCAGGCCAATATCGAATACGTGCGCGGGCGCATTGCGGAAATCACCGAAGACGACCGGAAAAACCCGATTGTCTGGTACGAGTCCACAACCGAGCGGCAGGTGAAGAGCGAAACCTTCGACATGGTGGTCCTGGCCACGGCCTGCGTCCCGACCGCGGGAACAGCCGCACTGGCGAAGCTTACCGGCGCGGAACTGGACTCGAACGGCTTTTTCAGGACCGACCCGCTGGTGCCGCTGGCGACCACCAGGCCGGGCATTTTCGTGTGCGGCTGCGCCCAGGGTCCGATGGATATTCCGGAATCGGTCGCCCAGGCAAGCAGCGCCGCCGCCTGCGCCGCCGAGGTGGTGATAGGGGTGCCGGCATCGGCCGCGATATGAAGGCGACGGCCTGAATCCAGTAGATGAGGTGTCCAATTGGCAGAAGATATCCGAATAGGTGTTTTTGTTTGTGACTGCGGAAGCAACATCGCGGGCTACCTGGATGTTAAGTCCCTCGCCGAGTATGCGGCCAAGCTGCCAAACGTCGTGTATGTGAAGGAAAACCTTTACACGTGCTCGGAAAACGGCATCAACGAAATCAAGGCCGCCATCAAGGCGCAGAACCTCAACCGGGTGGTCGTAGCCTCCTGCACGCCCCGCACTCACGAGCCGCTTTTCCGGGGAACGTGCGGCGAGGGCGGTCTCAACCCATATCTTTTCGAGATGGTAAACATCCGCGACCAGTGTTCGTGGGTGCACATGCAGGAACGGGAAACCGGCACCGGCAAGGCAAGGGACCTCATCCGGATGGGAGTTGCCAAGGCCGCGCTGCTGGAGCCTCAGAACCCCATCCAGGCCAAGATGGACCCGAGGGCGATGGTAATCGGCGGCGGCATCGCAGGGATGACGGCGGCGCTTGCCCTTGCGAACCGGGGCTATGAGGTGGCGCTCATCGAAAAGAGCGCCGAACTCGGGGGCATGCTGCTCCAGCTCGATAAGCTCGCCCCCTCGGGGGCCGACGCGGCGGGGCTTGCCCGCAGGCAGGCGGACGCGGTCCGCAAGCACCCCAGGATCCGGCTTTTTACCTCGACCGCAATCGACGAGGTAAAGGGATACATCGGCAACTTCAAGGTGGCGGTCAGCACGAACGGCGCCCGTGAAGAGTTCGGAGCGGGCGTGATCGTGGTGGCGACGGGCGCACAGGTGCTAAAGCCGGCCGGGCTTTACGGCTACGACGGCAAGAGCGTCGTAAATCAGCTCGAACTGGAAGAATTATTCAAATCCGGCAAGTTCGCGGCCAAAAACGTTGTCATGATCCAGTGCGCGGGCGCACGCAACGAAGAGCGCAAGTACTGCTCGCGCATCTGCTGCATGGTCGCCATAAAAAATGCCATCGAGATCAAGGAGCGCAGCCCCGGGACGGGTGTTCGCATCCTGTACCGCGATATCCAGGCCTACGGGACGGAAAACGAGGCCCTGTTTCAGCGGGCAAAGGAGTTGGGCGTTATTTTCATCAAGTACGACGCCGCCCGCCCGCCCAGGGTGGAAGAGAAAAAGGTGGTGGTCTACCATCAACTGCTCGGGCGGGAAATCGAGCTTCCGCGCGACTTGGTGGTGCTGTCCACGCCGCTTGTGGCCGGTGAGGACAACGAAACCATTTCAAAGCTTTTGAGGGTTTCGCTTGACGAGAACAAGTTTTTCCTGGAAGGCCACGTGAAGCTCAAACCGCTCGATTTTGCAACCGACGGCATTTACCTTTGCGGAAACGCGCACTATCCGGCATCGGTGCGGGAGGCCGTGTCCCAGGCGCTCGGCGCTGCGTCCAGGGCGTCCATCCCGCTTGCCAAGGGGGTCATGACGGTCGAGCCGATCGTGTCTGCCCTGGTGGACGAGGATGCGTGCAGGGGTTGCGGGCTTTGCGCCGCCCTGTGCCCCTACGGCGCGCTGGAAATCGTGCGGACCGAAAAGGGCCGGAAGGTAAGGGTGATCGAAGTCGCCTGCAAGGGATGCGGCGTTTGCGCCGCCACGTGCTACCAGCACGCGCTCAGTGTAAATTCCTACAGCGACAGGCAGATAGGCGAGCAGATAAAGGCTTTCCTGCAGGAATCGGCTTAAAAACATATTCACCACAGAGGACACGGAGAGCACAGAGGGAAAAATACTAAAAAGGCCTGTAGGGCGGGCTAAGCGAAGCGCAGCCCCCCGGGAACTTCCCGCTGGTTTCCAAGCTTCAGCTTGGGAACCGGCAAATTGGGATTCTCTCCCGGTTGTTTTTAGCTTTTTATAATTTTTTCTCTGTGATCTCTGTGCCCTCTGTGGTGAAAAAAATCTTTTAGGAGGCGGAACGGATGACGGGTTTTGTTCCCAGAATTCTGGTCATGTGCTGCACCTGGTGAGGCTACGCAGCGGCTGACTTCGCTGGAGTTTCCAGGATGCAATATACGACGGATGTGAGAATCATCCGTCTCATGTGTACGGGCCGCGTGGACCCGACGATGGTCGCGGACGCCTTTATCGAAGGGGCGGACGGGCTCATGGTGGTCGGCTGCCACTTTGGGGACTGCCACTACATTTCCGGCAATTTCCAGGCAAAGGTGAAGATCGGGCTTGCCGCGCGCACGCTCGAATACGTCGGGTTGAACCCGGCGCGGGTTGCCTTCAACCAGTGCTCGTCGGCCGAAGGCGAACGGTTCGTGAACCTGGTCACCGGTTTTGACCGCGCCATACAGGAGCTGGGGCCGCTCGGTTCTGCGGAACGCTTCCCGCTTCCGGACCTCAAAGAAAAGCTGGCGACGGCCAGGACCGCCCTGGACATGCAGAAGCTGCGCTGGGTGGTCGGAAAATTCACCGAATTCCAGGGAAACGGCAACAAGTACGGTGAAAAGTTTACCGAGCACGAAATGTGGCGGACCCTGGACACCATCGTCATGGACGAGCTTGCCACCCACGAGATTTTAAAAGAGATGCGAAAGAGCCCCGTTTCCGCCCGTGAGCTTGCCGAAAGGCTGGGCATCGCCCCGCCCGACGCGCTCAAATACGTGCTGGCCCTTCAGAGGCGGGGGCTGGCGGAGCTTGCGTCCATCGAAGGTGCGGCCCCCATGTACCGGGCAAAGGACACGGCGGCCGAGAGGGCCGCATAGATCAAGCAAGGAATTCAACTGGTTTGCTCCCAGATTCCCGGAGGATGCAACTGTGTCAGATAAGCAGGTAATAGTTTTCGGAGGCGACCCGGCGGGCATTGCCGCTGCCATCGAGCAGGCCGAGGCGGGCAGGAAGGTCGTCCTGGTCGAACCTTCTCCAAGCCTTGGCGGGGGGCGCATCCCCCAAACCCATATCCTGAACGGGCAAGGGGGTCCTGCCCACCCGGACTACGATGCGGTAAAGCGCCACCCCAACATCAGGGTCATCACCAACGCCGTGGTGGAAAAAGCGGCGGCCGGGGACGGTTCCTACACGTTTCGCATCCGCAAGAAAGCTTCGCGGGTCGACCCGGAAAAGTGCGACGACTGCCGCGCGTGCATCCGCGTGTGCCCGATCCACATGTACGACGACTTCAACGAGGGGCTGGGGTTCAGGACGGCCATCGATTTCTTCAACCCCGATGCCGGCGACTACAATATCTTCAAGGAGGATATGCCCGTCTGCCAGGCGACCTGCCCGGCAAACCTCGACATTCGCTCTTACGTGGGCCTTATCGCGGACGGCAAATACGACGAGTCCCTGGCAAAGATCCGGGAGCGGCTCCCCTTTGCGCTGTCCATCGGCCGGGTGTGCCCGCACCCCTGCGAGAGCGCCTGCAACCGCGGCTACATGGACGAGCCGATCTCCATTTGCACTCTCAAGCGCTACGTTGCCGATTTCGAGCTGAAAAGCGGAGTCGCGGCCCCCGTCGAAGTGCCGGATGAGTTCCATGAGGAAAAAGTCGCCATAATCGGGGCCGGACCGGCGGGACTAAGCTGCGGCTATTTCCTGGCAAAGGCCGGGTACAAGTCGGTTTGTTTCGAGGCCCTGCCCGAGCCCGGCGGGATGCTTCGCTACGGCATTCCCGAATACCGGCTCCCCACCCCGACCCTCATGCACGAAATAAACTGGATACTTTCCCACGGGGTCGAACTGCGGTGCAATACCCGGATAGGCAAAGACATCCCCTTTGACCGGATCATGAAGGAATTCGGCGCCATATTTATCGGGGTGGGCGCTCACGCCGGCATGAAGCTCGGGATCAAGGGCGAAGACATGCAGGGAGTGGTTGACGGCGTGGATTTCCTGCGCGACGTAAACTCCGGCAAGAAGGTGGACGCCAAAGGCAAGGTTATCGTCATCGGCGGTGGAAACGTGGCCATGGACGCCGCGCGGGTAAGCTGGCGCGAAGGCTTCGATGAAGTCCACATCCTCTACCGCAGGACGAAAAAGGAAATGCCCGCCAGCCCGTGGGAAATCGATGCCGCGGAGCATGAAGGGGTAAAGATTCAGTACCTGGTGGCCCCGGTGGAGGTGATCGGAAAGGACGGCAGGATGACCGGCCTCAAGTGCCTCCGGATGAAGCTCGGCGAGCCCGATGCCAGCGGAAGGCGGCGCCCGGTGCCCATAGAGGGCTCGGAATTCGTCGTCGAGGCCGAAACCCTGATCCCGGCAATCGGCCAGCGCCCGGACCTCGGCTTCGTCACCGATTCAAGCGGCCTCAATATCACCAGGTGGAACACTTTCGCGGTGGACCGCTCGAACTATATGACCAACGTTTCCGGGATTTTCTCGGCGGGTGATGTCGAGACCGGGCCGGACATCGCCATCCGTGCCTGCGCCGGGGGCAACAAGGCCGCGCAGGGCATAATCCGCTATCTCGAAGCCAAACGCCGCTCCGGGGCGCAGGGCGCTTCCAAGGCATAAGAGGCAAAGATGCAATACGAAAACAAGGGCCGCTATATCGTAAGGTTCAAGGATATCCCGTCGCCGCGCCAGCACTATATCGAAATCGACGTGGAGGAGCGCCGGAACAACTATAACGAGGTGGAACTCGGCTTCGATGAGCAAAGGGCGCTGAGCGAGGCCAAGCGGTGCCTTAGCTGCAGGCGCTGCCTGGGCTGCGCCCTGTGTTGGGCCGAGTGCAAGCCGGAAGCCATCCAGTTCGAGATGGAAGATGAAATAATCGAGATCGAGGCCGATTCGGTCATCATCTCGCCGGGCGTGGAACGCGCCATCGACAGGATCGACAAAAAATTCGGCCTTGCCAAGGACACCAACATCATAACCGACCTGCAGCTCGAACGGATGCTAAGCGAGGGCGGCCCCAGCGCGGGGCTGGTGATAAGGCCCTACGACGGCGAAATCCCGGCCGGCATCGCTTTTGTCCAGGCATTCGAGAAGGCCGCCCCCAACCTCCAGAAAGCGGCCCTTACCTTTGCGCTAAACGAGGCGGCCCTGGTAAGGCAAAAGCTTCCCGGAGCGAAAATCCGGTTCTTCGCGGCCGGCCTCGAAGAAATCGAGGGCGCGGGCAAAGCTATAAAGACCTGTGGAATCGAAACGGCAATTGGCCCGGTGCAGTCGGTCGAACCCCATGACCGCTCCGTTAAGGTCATCTGCGGAGACGGAGAGCAGGACACGGAGGTGTTCGACCTGGTGGTGCTCATCACCCAGCCGCAGATATCAAAGGACGCCCGGGACCTTACCAAAAAACTGGGCCTTGGCATGACTTACGGGAATTTCCTGGCCGGCGAGTCCGGTCTCATAAAAACGGACAAGGAGGCCATCCGGCTGGCCGCACAGGGCTGATACGGGATTTTTGAGGAAAACGGCAGTTCCCCCTCGTGATTTTTTGGTTATGAGGGGGATTTTTTATTTGCAGATCCTGTTGGCAGGTTGATCGAATCAGGTACTGATTTTTTCATACAGATCATTCCAGTAGGGGTTCATTTTCTCGATTAATTTGATCTTCCATTGCCTGTTCCACCTCTTGAGCTGTTTTTCTCTTGAAATCGCGGTCGGTGCCGTCTGGTGGACTTCGTAATATACGAGCATCGAAATACCGTACTTTTCCGTATAACCTTCGATCGATTTCGTCTTGTGCTGGTAGGTTCTCTTAACCAGATCCGAGGTAACTCCCACGTACAAGGTCCCGTTCCTGCCGTCTGCCATGATATAGACGTAAAATTGCTTGGTCATTTCACTCCTCCCGGCACACCGTCGATGGGATCGAAGGAGCTTGCAGGAAAGGACCGCTTAAGATTTTTAATCGCATATTCGTAGAATTCACAAAATCGATAAACGCCCATTGCTAATTCCTGCCGAGACATCCTCACACCGTCATTTCCGAGAACGCCCACGACTGTCATTCCCCTAGCCCCCCCGTTGCGCCACTCCCGCATAGTGCCCCCACTCCGTCATTCCCGCAGCGTTTCTGGGCGGGAATCCAGCGGCTTTGGGGTGTTTTCCCCGAAAGATTTCCCGATAATCCCGATACGCCCGTGAGGACGGCAAAAGACACCGGATTCCCGCCCAGAAACGCTGCGGGAACGACGGTTTTGTGGGCCTTCGCCACTTTTGCGGGTCCCAATTTTGCAGCGTGCATTCTGCCTTCAAATGAAACTGTATATTCATTTCAAACCCCCGGCAAAACGAAGCGGTGAGCCCGGGAACCCCAGGCGCAGGGACGCTCAAAACGTTTTATACAATTCTTCAAGAATCAGTAAAGTAAAGCCCCCATTAATCGCATATCAAGATTTAATTTGTAAAGCCGAACGCATGCCCCGCCCTTGGCATCTTCCCGGAGACGACCCCACTTCGTCATTTCCGTAGTGTACAACCTGACTTCGTCATTCCCGTAGCCCCCTCCGTTGCGCCACTCCCGCCCAGAAACGCTGCGGGAACGACGGTTTTGTGGACCTTCGCCACTTTTGCGGGTCCCAATTTTGCAGCAGGCATTCCTTTTCCTCAGGTAATTAAATCCACAGGCCGGAATCGATGCGGGCCGCCATTTCTTCTTCTGCCGGCTGACTTTCCAAACGGGCAACCCGCATCAGTTCCTCCGCCTTTCAAAAGCGATCTGGAACCTTCCGCGGTAACGTTAATCTTTTTGGCTTTCCAAGAACTGCGCCCGCTGTGCTATAAAGCCTGCTCAAACCCCATCAAAAACGTGGACAAACTACAGGATCTCTAGCGGAGAAAAGACCGGATGAAAATCGCCTATTTCAGCATGGAAGTGGGTTTGAACGAAAACATTCCCACCTACAGTGGAGGGTTGGGGATATTGGCCGGAGACCACATCAAGTCCGCGGCCGATTTGAACATTCCGCTCATCGCGGTCACGCTGCTCTATAAGCGCGGCTATTTCATCCAGAATATCAATCCGTTCGGCAAGCAGGAGGAGATGTATCCGTATTTCGATCCGCGCGCATTCATGGAGCCGCTGCCGCTCAAGATCAGCGTACAAATCGAGGGCCGCGACGTCCAGGTGGGGGTCTGGAAATACAACCAGGCGGGGATGACCGGCCGCGTGCCGGTTTACTTTCTGGACACCGATCTGCCGGGCAACGCGGCTGAAGACCGCCTGATCACCCAGTATCTCTACGGAGGCGATTCACATACCAGGATCACCCAGGAAGTAGTGCTCGGGATCGGGGGGTATAAAGCACTCAAGCGGCTCGAACCCAGCATTACTGCCTATCATATGAACGAGGGCCATGCCGTCTTCCTGACGCTCGCCCTGTTAAAGGACCTGGGAAGCGAGGAGCAGGTCCGGTCTCGCTGCATCTTCACCACCCACACGCCCGTTCCGGCCGGCCACGACAAGTTCGCATACGACCTCGCATCCAGGGTCCTGGGGGAATACCTTCCGGGCAATATCCGGAAGCTTGCGGGCGACAGCATCCTTAACACGACGGTGCTGGCGCTTAATCTGTCGCGGTCGGCAAACGGGGTCAGCCAGCTCCACGGAGAGATATCCAGGCAGATGTTTCCGGGTTTCGATATCGGCTACATCACAAACGGGGTGCATCACCTGAGCTGGACGGGCCCCGACTTTGCCCGGCTCTTCGATAAGTACATCCCCAACTGGCGCCAGGACCCCAAACTGCTGGGAGACATCTCCATCATTCCGGACAGCGACATAAGCGAAGCCAAAAAGAAGGCAAAAAAGCGGCTTATCAGCTATATCAACTCGGTCTCCGGGGCCGGGTTCACCGATGAACTGCTCACCATCTGCTTTGCCAGGAGAGCGGCCGCCTACAAGCGGTCGACGCTCATTTTCAGCGACCTGGAGTACCTGTTCAACCTCTCTTTCGACCGCGTGCAGTACGTTTTTGCCGGCAAGGCCCACCCTCAGGACGAACCGGGCAAGGAACTGATAAGGGAAATCGTAAATATCGGCAAGCAGTATGAAAACAAGCTCCGCCTGGCCTTCGTTCCCAACTACAATATCTGGGTGGCGGGCCTCATGACCTCCGGGGCCGACGTATGGCTGAACACTCCGCGGCGCCCGCGCGAGGCCAGCGGCACAAGCGGCATGAAGGTATGCTTCAACGGCGGCATCAACATGAGCGTTCTGGACGGGTGGTGGCGGGAGGCATGCCGCAACCGGATAAACGGCTGGGCCATAGGCGACGACGAAGACCAGCCCGATGAAGCCGCGGCGGCGGACCTCTACAAGGACCTCGAGGACATGGTCACCACCTATTACGCCAATCCCAGGCAATGGCTGTCCATCATGCGGCATTCCATCTCGGACATCACCCCGACGTTCAACACCCACCGGATGGTGCTGGAGTACTTCCACAAATACTATGAGTAGCAAGGATGGCGGGTTTGGGTCCGGGCAACGGCCGGGGAGGAGCCCGTGGACCGGCCCTGTAGAGCGGGGAACCGGGTTAAAAATCGGGGTTGTCCGGGGACGGCCCTGCTTCCAGGCATTTCGCAAGGTCTCGAAGCACTGTTTTGTCGGTGGGGAAGGCCATATCGTCCGGGATTTCGTCCAGGCTGAAAAATTTCGCCTCGTCGGCATCCGATCCCGGGCGCAGTCGGCCGCTTTTTCTCTTCCCCCGGAACCAAACCCCCACCGTGTGCTGATCGGGGTCGTGGAAATTGGAATGAACGGCAAAAACCGGCCCTAATTCCACCTCGATGCCCGTTTCCTCCAAAAATTCCCGCACCGCCGCCTCGCGGATGCTTTCATCCCACTCGACGTGCCCGCAGGGAACGCACCACATCCCCTCGTAGGAGCCTGTCCGCTTCACCAGGAGGACTTTCCCGGCTTCCACCAGCAGGACGGCCACCCCGACAGTCGGGTTGCGGTAAAATGCCTTTCGGCACGCGGTGCAAAAAGGCCGAACCCGCCCCTCACGGGCACTTTCCACCAGAGGCGACCCGCAATGCGGGCAAAATCGAAAATGCATTTTCCGCCACCGAATCAGTTGTCGGCCATCAGGGCAAGGACCTCATCCAGGTGGTCCATCCAGACGGCGACGATTTCAGGATAATCGACCAGCCCGTTCAAAACCGCTTCGCTCTGGATCCCGCTCCCGGCCAGAACGGATTTCCAGCTTCCGGGGCCGCCGCCCGCCATGTCTTCGCGCACGTGCCCGCCCGCAAGCGCCATCAACGGAACCAGGAGCACCTTTCGGATTTTGGCCGAAACCAGCCTGTGGGCAACTTCCTCGGGGCCGGTGCTCCCCTGGACCGTGCCCACGAAAAGATTAGGGGCGTGGTCTTTCAAAAGTGAATCCATGGCGGCGTAAATCGCATCGGACGGGTGGTGCTTGTTGCCGTGGCCGATGAATGCCACGCCTTCTTCCGAGGGGACCGGGAACTTGCGCCGGAGGACTTCGGCCACCCTGATGATGTCCGGCCTGTTGCCGAGAAGGGGGCGCGTCACCATTATTTTTTCGAGGCCGCCGTTTGTGCGGGCAAAAAGCATCGCGATGCGGCAAAGTTCGTCGAACTCCTGGCCGGGGACCACGTGAAGCGACAAGACGGCCACGCGGCTGAATCCCTCGCCTGCCAGCTTCGACAATGCCGCTTCGGGGGAATCCATGATTTTCCCCCGTTCGGCCAATCGGGACCTGATGGTCTTCGAAGTGTAAGCCCACCGGGTCTCGTAATCACCGTGTTCTTTTCGCACCAGGTCTTCGATTTGCTCCAGCGCCGGTGCCGCTTCCGGAACGCTCGTCCCGAATGAAACGAGCAAAATTGCTCTTTTCGGCTTGTTTTCGGTTTCCATGGCAGTAGCCGCACCTGTAGAAAAATCGAAAGAGGACTCACCGCACGGACGCGGAGAAAAACCAGGATGAGTCGGTATCGGTATATGGTTAATAGATGAATGAACGCGGAAATGCAACCTGCGGGCTCACCGAACCGGCCGCCCTGCCTTTTGCTGCGCCTGCGCGGTGAGTGTTTTGGACCGCCCGGGAGTTGCGGCCTCCCGGGTGGTCATGGAAGTGGAGCGTCGAGGAAGGGGGTGTCCATCCTTATGGAGGTGCGGTTGTTTCTCCCCCCCAAATAAAAAATCCCTGAAGCCTGAGCTCCAAGGACTGCACCCTGTTTCACTTTATCCCGGCGGCAAAAAACGGCATCGGCTCGTGCCGCTTTTCCATGCGCATCAGGCAGGTGTTCTGGCTTCGGATCGCTCTACTCTCCACCCCTTCCCGGGACTTCCCAGTGGCTCATGGTGGATTTCGTCCCCGTTCACAGCGGCGGGACCGCTCCCGGTTCTAACGGGATTCCCTTTTAAGCTCGAAGCACCTGATCGCGTATTTTTGAGCGACCGGCCGCAGCCGCTCGCTTACGTATTCTAATCTAGCAGCGCCGGGATTGCCGTGTCAAGGAATTTGAGTTGAGCCTGGAAGCCGATTGCCACGCTATGCGAGGAGGGTTCGGAAATTTAAACCGGGAAAGTTAATTTGAGTACAAGGCCAATTAAAATCAACAGCTGTAACTATTAAGCCAATTTAACTGCAAGGCAGCAGGATTTTGCCTGTATGATGTATTCATACCTCATGCCTGTATGATAGAGTCATACATATTAGTATATTGCTAGCATCGAACATTTGCGCATCGTATCTTCAGAGAAGAATATTATTGACAATAATTGTCAGCAATGCTAGCAATTTTTTTGCTATGAATAACTTCATAGTCACCTGGCTCCTGGCTTACGATCAACGTAAAGACTTAAAAGGGGGGTAGTATGAAACAGTATTCAGTTATTATGTCGATTTTGCTTGTTTTCCTTTTGGTTCCTCTTTGCCATGCCGAGTCCCTTAAGAAAAAGATCGTCGGGACGTGGCGACTCGTTGGGTACGATGATCCCAACCCCAGTGATAGCAGACCGGTCAGGAATCCGACGGGCTATATAATGTACGATGCCAGCGGACACATGGCCGTGCAGATCAACCGCCAGTTCGACCGCCCCAAATTCAAGTCCGGCAAGGCGACCCAGGGCACCCCGGAAGAGACCAGGGCTGCATTTGCAAACTACACGGCATATTTCGGCACATACACTATCAACGAGAAGGAAGGCACCATCACTCACCACCTGGAAGGGTCCCTGTTTCCGAACGAAATCGGACGCGACAATGTCCGTTACTTTGATATCAAGGGGAATAAAGTCATTTACACCGTTCCGGCGAAAAAGGATGGTAAGATCTTGCCCAAATCCGAGTCGCACCGGCATCTGACCTGGGAGAAGGTGAAGTAATATCCCGGCGACGGGCCGTACATGAGTGCTCGGCCACACGCGCTTGCGCGTGTGGCCGAATTTTTGAGGGAAGGGCGGGGCAACGGACTGTTGCCCAAATGAGGTTGCTTCAAAATAGATGAACTTTGCAGTAAGGGTTTGTCCGTAAATAAATCCTTTGCGCTCGCATCCGGCTTTTGGCCTGCTTTGGCCGCTCCTCAATCGCAAAATCCTCGACGTAGCACCAAGCCATGCCTGCGGTTTTGCCCAATCGTCGCGACCAAATCAATCTCAAAATCCGGCGCGATCCCTAATACCAATTTGCGTTCAAGATTGAACTTGGCTTGGTCCCGTTCGTGCTGAGGTATCGAAGTACGAACGGGTGGACCGTCCACCCTTCGATACCTCAGGGCGAACGATCTTGAACGCAAATTGGTATAAGAGACTTATTTACGGACAAGCCCTAAATGGGGGGAACTGCCAAATCGTCATTCCTGCAACGCTTTTGGGTGGGAATCCGGTGTCTTTGTGGTTTAACGATGGATTTTCCCGCTCGCGGCAGGAGTGTGGAGGCAAGGAAACGACACTGGACCCCGGCTCGGAAGCACTGCCGGGGCGGCGCTAAGGGGCGAGTCGCCTGGCAATGGCAACCTTTCCGATGTAACCGCATTTTGGCAACAGCCCGAAAAACATTCCCCCGCCCTGCTTGGAATTATCAAGACGATCCCGGAATTTTTTCTCTCTAATCACCGATCGAGGTAATCTGGTCGGGAAGCCGGAAACGCAGGACCCTGCCGGGTTCTCGAGGCGCATCGATCGGCTGCTCGTCCCACTTCATCGAGACGCCGCCCGCGTTGCCTATGACCACCTGCATCCCTTTTTGAGCGGACCATTCCCGCCTGTCACCCGGATAGAGCATCGCGCTGCGGGTGTTCCTGTCGTCGATTCTCACCTGGACCCAGGTCTTGGCGTTGGCTTTTACGGCAAACACGTAAATTTTGGCCTCCGGGGGCAACTCAGCCGGCTTGTCCTCCGCCACCGCTTCCATCGAGTTGCTTAAAGCAACCCGGGGTAAATCCGGTGGAGGCTGGGCTTCCGCGGTCATTTCGCCGGTATCTTCCTGCGCCTGCGCCTGGGGTTCGTCTGCCTTCCCCGCCGCCCTGGACATCCCGGTTTCCCCGATGTTCCTGTCGGCCTCCATTATGGCCCGTTCGGTTTCGCTGTTGTAGGCAGTGGTTCCGGGCTCATTTCCGGGCACACCCGCCGGGGAACGAAGCTCGCTGCGCTTCGGTTCCGACGATGCAAGCTTTTGGACCAGCTCGGGAGGAAGTTCTTCCTGTGACAAAATCCGTTCGGCGGGAAGAGGCGCATAAAGACTGGCCCGTTTTTGGGAAATCCAGGTCCCGGCATACACAACGGCGGCGGTTGCGACCGCGAAGATCAGGAGCGACGCATTCATTCTCCTTTTCTTCTTTCGCAGGAGCTTCATCTGGCAGGCATACTTCTTTATTCCCAATTCCTGAAAATTAAGGCTGTCCAGGCTGGGAGCGACTCTTTCGCAAATGGGTCGGGGATCGATCTCGAGGGCGTTGCAGTAGCCACGGATGATATAGCGGATAAGCAGGGCGGAGCCGAGGAATTCCAGGTCGCCCGCCTCGAAGCGGTCGAGCATACCGGTGCTTATCCCGCTTAGTTCGGACATTGACCCGAGCGTCAGATTACGCTTCTGTCTTTCCGATTTCAGAAACTCGGCAAGCTCTTTCATCAGGTGATGCCCTGTTTAGAGGGTGATCTGGATGAAAGCCTTGGACTCCAAGGTTCGGACCCACTCTTCAAACTTGCGGTTGAGTTCCTGCTGAAAAAGCTCTTTCCGGGCCCTTTCGCGCAGGTCGGAGCCTGAATTACTGCTAAGCTGCTGTGATTGTACATCAAACACCTTGAAAATATAATATCCGCCCTGGCCCGCCACCAAGTTGGATACCTGGTCTTTATGCAAGGGCCGTACCGCATTGGCGATATAGGGCGCAAGGTCGTCGGAAGAAATGAAGCCTATGTCGCCTCCGTCGCTGGCGGCAGGTCCCTTGGAGTATTGAATCGCCATTTTGCTGAAATCGGCGCCGCTTTTTATCTTCGCCAGAATATCGTTACCCGTTTTCACCGCTTCCTTTTCGTTTGCCTTCTGCTCGTCAACGGGCAGGAAGATGATGCCCAGTCTCAATCTCTTCTGGGACAGAGCGGTTTCCTTCGATCCCTCCTTCGGTCCCTCCTTCAGATAGGCGTCAACCTGTGTATCGGTAATAACTGTCTTGGACTTTAGTACCCGGTCGAGGAGTCTGTTGCGCTCCAGCTCTTTTTTTATGTTCTGGCGAAACTGCTCTAAAGTCAGCCCTTCCTGTTTGAGGAGGTACGCGAACTGGGTTTCCGAGAAGTTGTTTTCCTTCTTTATGCCATTGATCGTAGCGTCAACTTCCGCGTCGGGCACGGAAATCTTCAGACGCTTGATTTCCTGCTCGGTCAATTTCTGCTGAATGAGTGCCGTCAAGGCGTCCCGTTCGAGCTGCGGCCTCTTTTCGGATTCCAGGTTCCTCAGCTCCGGGAAGGTCTTCTCCATCACCTTGACCTGGGCAAGGACTTCACTGTAAAGAATAATCTCTCCGTTGACGGTTGCCACAGTTCGATCAAGCATTTCAGAACGTGCTGGCCCGGCAAACGACAATCCCAGGACCATCACGCATGCCAAAGCAATCAAAAGTCTTTTCCAGGAACGCATACTACCCCCAAAAAGTACAAATTAAACCGATGCCTCAGTTTCCCTCACGCCGCCTGAAGGCGGAAATGGCAGAAAAACCAAGATTTACGTCGAATTCAGCGGAGTTGGCAAGCAGTAGCATTTTCATCCAACTCTTGCAAGATCCTTTTCAACCGCACAATCCTTTGAGCAAAGTTGCGACCCCATATCTCAACTTTGAGTTTACGGTCGGATTCGAACTCGAAACTGCATTTCTTCTCTTCCAGAATCGACAGCAGCGGGAAGAAGTCCGCGCTGGGAGCGAAATGGAAGGTAAAGGTCTCGTCGTCGCCTTCGAGGCGCACCGCCTTCAGCTTCTTCAGCGCCAGTCGCATCTTGGCCAGCATGACCAGTTGTTTTACGGCATCGGGCGGCGGCCCGTACCGGTCGCGCCATTCCCCTGAGAGATCTTCCACCGCCTGTTCCTCGGCAAGGGTTGCGAGCCTCTTGTATGCAAGAAGCCTCTGGTCCGTGTCCGGGATGTAGGACTCGGGCAGAAAAGCGGAGATGGGCAGGTTTATTTCCGTTTCTATCGCCTCTGCCCCGGTTTCCTCGCCCTTCATGGTCTTGACCGCTTTTTCGAGCAGTTCCAGGTAAAGTTCGTAGCCTATGGCGGCTATGTGGCCCGACTGCGACGAGCCGAGAATGGTCCCGCCGCCCCTTATCTGGAGGTCGTTCAGGGCGATTTTGAACCCGGCCCCGAGTTCGCTGAAATCGAGAAGCGCCCGCAGCCTCTTTTGGGCGTCCCTGGTTATCAGGTGTTCGCCCGGAACTATGAGATACGCATACGCCTGTTCGCTAGATCGGCCCACCCTTCCCCGGAGCTGATAGATCTGGGCCAGGCCGAATTTGTCGGCCCGGTTGATGATGATCGTGTTGGCGGCAGGGATATCCAGCCCCGATTCTATGATGGTCGTGCAGACCAGAACGTCTACCTTTTTGCGGATGAAATCAAGCATAACCTTTTCCAGGTCTCTTTCTTTCATCTGCCCGTGCCCCACCGCTATCCGGGCCTCCGGGACCAGTTGGCCGAGCTTGCCCGCCATCTGGTAGATGCTCTTCACGTGGTTGTGCACGAAAAAGACCTGCCCGCCCCGTTGCAGTTCACGGTAGACGGCCTCGCGGATGGTGAGTTCGTCGTACTTGGAGACGTAGGTTTCGATGGAGTGGCGGTCCTGCGGCGGCGTCTCGATGGTGCTGAGGTCCCGGATGCCGGAAAGCGCCATGTGCAGCGTTCTCGGAATGGGCGTGGCGGTGAGGGTGAGAACGTCAACCGATACCCGCAGCCTCTTTAGAAGCTCCTTGTGCCGCACGCCGAACCGGTGCTCCTCGTCTATGATGAGAAGCCCCAGGTCCTTGAAAACCACGTCCTGCTGGAGCAGCCGGTGCGTGCCGATCACTATGTCGATCGACCCCTTTTTCAACCCTTCTATAATCTGCTTTTGCTGGGCCGGGGTCTTGAACCGGCTGAGCGCCGCGACGGTTACCGGAAATTTCTCGAACCGCTCGCGGAAGCTCTCGTGATGCTGCTCGGCAAGTACCGTGGTGGGCACCAGCATGGCCACCTGTTTGCCGTCCATAACCGCCTTGAAGGCGGCCCTCAGCGCAACCTCGGTTTTCCCGTATCCCACGTCGCCGCAGATCAGCCTGTCCATCGGGCGCTTCGCGCTCATATCGCTCAGGACGTCCTCGATGGCCCTGAGTTGGTCGGAGGTCTCCTCGAAAGCGAATGTGGTCTCGAATTCCTGGAAGAACCGGTCCGGAGGGGTGAAGGAAAACCCGTCCCCGACCTGTCGCTGCGCGTAAAGATCGAGGAGTTCCTCCGCCATCTTCTCGGCCGATTCCCTTGCCTTCTTCTTGGCGTTTTCCCAGGACTTGCCCCCCAGTTTGTCCACCTTGGGGTCCTGCCCCTCGATGCCCATGTATTTCTGGACCTTCTGGAGCTTGTCGACCGGAACGTAGAGCTTGTCGGCATCCTGGTAGGCGAGCAGCAGGAAATCGCTTTCGACCCCGCCGACGTTGAGGTGCACCAGTTCCCTGTACACGCCGATCCCGTGGTCGACGTGGACTACGTAGTCGCCCTGGCGAAGGTCCTGGAAGGAGTTGAGAAAAATCCCCGAAACCGGCTTGGGCGCGCGGCGGCGGGTCCGTCTTTCGAATACCTCCTCCTCGGCCACGACGGCAAGCCGTTCCGAGGGCCACAGGAAGCCGTTTTCAAGGTCGCCCGGCATGACTTTCACCGAGGCCGTCTCGAAAGACTCCTCACCGAAAGGGCGGGTGGTGAGTTCGGCATCTATTCCGTAGTTGGCGAGCAGCTCGGAGATCCTCCCGGTGCGTTCCTTGTGCGAGCATACCAGAAAGACCGAGGTCCCCTCCCGTATCCAGGCGCGAAACTGCGCGGCAAGGGGGTCGAGGAGCCGCTCGCGCCTGGGGTGTGAGCCGACCGCCAGGGCAAGCTCGGCGTGTCCCGCGGTCCCCAGGTCGAAGACCTTTGCGGCCCCCTCCTCCGAAAGGGAATTTGCCAGCACCTGTTGGAAACCGGCGGCCCCTTCGATTACCCTGTCCGGGTCTTCGAACAGCTCGGAGGGTGGCCGTTTCCATTCGTTTTCAGACCGGCCTTCGTTCCAGTCGGCCATTGCCTTCGAATAGTGCTCGCCCAGTTCCCTGCGGATTTGCACGGCATCGGTCCACACCAGCACCGAGCCCGGGTCGAGATAGTCCCACAGCGAAGCGGTTTGTTCGTAGAAGACCGGAAAAACCGCCTCGAAGGCCCCGAACTGGTGGCCTTCCTGTATCCTGTCGAGCCACACGTTGCCGGCGGCGGGCGAGAGGCGTTCGTGGCGCACGTCCTCGTAGACGGCGTCCTGCGCGCGCCGGCTCGCTTTTTCGTCCAGGAGCACCTCGTGTCCGGGCAGAATAACAACGTCTTCGAGCACGCCCATGGACCGTTGGGTGCTCGGGTGAAAAAGGCGTATCGATTCCAGTTCGTCCCCGAAAAATTCGAGCCGCACCGGCCAGCGGTAAAGCGGTGAATAGATGTCGAAAACGCCTCCCCGCCGGCTGAAGTCCCCGTATTCTTCCACCAGCGACACCCTGAAATATCCGCGCTCCAGCGCCCTGCGGGTAAGGGCGTCCAGGTCGGCGGATTCCCCGGCAACCTTGTATTCCACGCCGGCCATGAAAATATCGGGGGGGGCCAGCCTCTCCAGCAGCGCCAGGGCGGATGTCACGGTCACCAAGGGCAGCGAGGCGGCCCTCAGGGCGTAAAGGGACTCGATCCTGCGTGCCGTCGCTTCCGCTTTTCCAAGCGATTGGGCCTTGCGCCCGGCGCGCGAGGGCAGGTACCATACACGGCGCTCCAGCGGCTGATCGTTTGCCCCCTGGGACTTTCCCATGAAAAAGGAGACCATGTCGGCGTATTTTTCAGCTTCCCGGTCCGTCGGGGCAACCAGCACGAAGGGCTTTTTCACCTGCCGGACCGCACGGGAGACCAGATAGGCAAGGGCCGGCGGCTGAACACCTCTTAGGCCGGCGGAGTCGCGGGAATTTTTTATAAAGGAAACCACCTCTTCGGAAGAGGCTTTGAAAGCGGCGGGCTCCGGGATATTTTCCGTATCCAGTCGCTCCTGGCGTGAAATCGAAAGGCTCATTATTTTGCCGAAATCTCCGAAATTTTGGTAAAAAGAGTGTGCGCGTTGCGGGTTGCGCGTTCCCACGCTCAAGCCGTGCAGGGTGGGGCGCGGTAAACCTTCGCCGGCCATGTACGGTTCGTAGCCCGATCCCGCAACCTTCGAGTATAACCTAAACGGCCCCCCAAAAAAAGATTTGCTGCCTTCCGCGGGGGATATGAGGAAGGAAATGGACCAAAGTTCGGCGAAAGAATTTCTGAGGCAGATTCCGGGCGTGGATGCGATCATGCAGTGGGGGCCGGTACGCGAGGCCCTTTCGCGCCATCCCAGAAAGCTCGTCCTGGAGGCGATCCACGAGGTGCTCGACGAGACCAGGAAAACGATATTGCAGGGCACCGAGGCCGGCGGGGCACCCGAGATCGGAATTTCCGGGCTGCCGGACCTTATCGCGGAACGGATCGAACAACTCGCCCGGTTCACGCTGCGCAGTGTAATCAATGCCACGGGGATCGTGATTCATACCAATCTGGGACGCTCCCTGCTCGCCGGCCGGGCAATGGAGAGGCTCCAGCTTATCTGCGGCGGGTACAGCAACCTGGAATACGACCTCCAGCGAGGAGAGAGGGGTTCGCGCTACGTGCACGCCGAAGCCATCCTTCGCGAGCTTACCGGGGCCGAGGCCGCCCTGGTGGTAAACAACAATGCGGGGGCGGTTTTCCTGGCCCTCAATACCCTTGCCCGCGGCCGCGAGGTGGTGGTGTCCCGCGGACAACTGGTGGAAATAGGCGGATCTTTTCGCATTCCGGACGTGATGACCAGCAGCGGCGCCGTTTTGCACGAAGTGGGGACCACCAACCGGACCCACCTCAGGGACTACCTGGCCGCCATAAACGAGCGCACGGCCCTCCTGATGAAAGTGCACACCAGCAATTACAAGATACTGGGGTTCACGGCGGAGGTCCCCCTGGAAGAACTGGTAAGCCTCGGGCGCGAGCGCGGCCTGCCCGTTATCGAGGACCTGGGGAGCGGCTGTTTTGTAAACCTGGCCCCCTTCGGGCTGCACGGCGAGACAACCGTCCAGGAGACGGTGCGCGCCGGCGCGGACCTCGTCACCTTCAGCGGCGACAAGCTGCTGGGCGGCCCCCAGGCCGGAATCATGGTGGGGCGCAAGGACATCATCGAGCAGTGCCGGAAAAACCCGATTACGCGCGCCCTCCGGGTGGATAAAATGACCCTGGCGGTGCTGGAGGCCACTTTGCGGCTCTACAGGGACGAACGGCAGGCAGTGGACCAAATCCCCACGCTCAGGATGATCGCAGCCTCCCCCTCCGAACTGGAAGGGCGCGCGGAGGAACTGGCCGGCCTGCTTCGAGGGGTCGAGGGAAGCGATGTGCTGGAAGTTAGGACCATGCAGGGCTTTTCCCAGGTCGGGGGCGGCTCGCTTCCCGCGCAGGACCTGCCCACCAGGGTGGTTGGGATCCGCTCGGATAAGTTCAGCCCGAACAGGATAGAGGAGAGCCTGCGGGCCGGCGACCCTCCGGTCATAGGCCGGATCGAGTCCGACTTTTTTATAATGGACGTGCGCACCATAGCTCCTTCGGAACTCGAGTCGATAAGGGGCGCGTTCGAAAGGATGCTTGCGCGGCGCTGACAAAACAGAAAACCCGCCTGAGGCGGGTTTTCTGTTTTTGCGTTAGCCCTGATTTTTCGGAGTCTATCTCTCTCTCAAAGAGGCGTTGAGACTGCCGTATCAGACTTAAGCCGGGTTCTTTTTTGTAGCTTTTTTCTTGCTTTTCTTTGCCTTTTTGGTGGCTTTCTTCTTGCTTTTTTTGGCCTTCTTGGCTTTTTTGACCTTTTTCGGCTGCATTTGTTCCATGCCGGGTTTTTCGGTCATTTGCGCCGAAACAAACACCGGTGCGGCCATTATCGATGCCCCGAACAAAATGGCGGTAAGTATTGAAAGAATCTTGCCTTTCATATCTTAGATCTCCTTTCCTCCTCGAAAAAAAATACATCCCCCTCTTTGAGAGATAACTTGACTTTCGGGGTGCATTCTAAGGACAAATCCAAAAATATACAAATCAGAATTTAAACTATTTCATTTTTTATTTATTTTTTTCTTCTTATTGATTTTATTGGATTTTTTCAGGATGGTTTTCTTCGTTTTTCCCTTCTTGGAGGCCGCCGCCGCCTTCCTGGCCGAACCGGAAGATTTTACCGACTTAGTCTTTGAAATCTTTGCAGTTTTTGATTTATGCCCGCCGCCGTTGCCTACCGCCGCCGGCCCCGGCCTGGATGAAGCGCTCCCGGAGCCCGATTGTGCGTAACTCGCCCGGCCTTTTTTGGCCTGCCTGCCCGCCCTGGCATGACCGGTCTTTTTGGTCGATGACGCCGCTATCTTTTTCGACCGTCCGGAAGCGCTTTTTGCCCTGGTGCGGACCGCGTGGGCCGACTTTTTCGAAGATGCCCTGCTGAGGCGGGCCGAACGGCCTTTGGCGGTTTTTGCACCGCTCCTTGTCTTTTTGGAAGTCAGCCTGGCCTTCGATACCTTCTTCCTGGAAGTAGGCTTGCGGTACCTGGACCTGCGAGTGCTCTTCGAGCTTTTCCCCCCGGCCCTGCCGGCGCTGAACGAAGGAGGCCCGTTGGTCTTGGGCTGGATGGCGGAAGGGTTGTACTCATCCTTCATCAGCCTTTTATACTGTTCCTGCAGTTCCTGGACCTTTTCGTTTACTCTCTGGTCTTCCTGCTGCTGCGCCATCGCGCCCAATACGAAAACGGCCGAAAGAGAAAGAATGGCGGGCAGCATGAGGACTTTGCGCATTTCCATTACTACACTCCCGTTTTGATGCGAAACAGCCGGGTTGTGCAGATGAGTGCCAAACCCTGCGTGACCCGTTCGAGCTTGATTATTGGGATGGGCGTTTCACCCGGATTGCGGCATCCTGCCGGCGAAACGCTTCCGCGCGGATAAGATTTCCGGATTTCGATAAGCTGCCAAAGCTGGTATCAGGGATTGCTTTACGTGGATACGGCCGTTATGTCAAGTTCGAGTCGCACCTGGAGGGTTCAAAAACCGGAACCGGGGGAGGTTTGCGAGGTTACCCGGCATGTCTCAAAAGGTCCAGCAGCATGGAATCGACCAGGTCGAAAAGGGTGCGGCTGAGGCCGCCGTGGTTCATCCTGTTGCCGAAAAGCGAGGTGCGAAGGATGTCCACACGCTCGTTCACCTTGCCGAGCTTCTTTACGATCCCGGTCTGGGCGGCGATCTTTTCCTCCATGAGCAGCCGTTTGGCAAGAGTGCAGAATTCGACGGTCTGCTTTTCCAGCTTTTCGGCCAGTTCGGGCCACCGGCCGGCGCGGTCGCCGCAGTCGGACTTCCCGTGGATTCTTTCTTTGAGGGACGCCATGCAGTCGAGGGTCACGAAGAGGCTCCCGTACTCCAATCCGCGGATTCCGCGCCTCCAGTTGAGAAGCCACGGTTTTCTCCAGTTCCACAGCAGGTTGGCCTCTCCGAAGGCCACCAGGTCGGCCGCGGCCTCTCTGGCGCGAATAATGCCCGCCCAGGCCGCCTCGTCGGGAGTCCCTCCGCCCAACCGTTGTGAAGCGCCGCATGCGCGCGGCGCGCGGACATTTTTGCCCGCCTTTTCCGATGTCTCATCCAGGTATTCGAGAATATTTAACAAAAGCCGGTTAGCCCACTCGTCGCCCGGCGTTTCCAGGTGGGCGTAGGAGAGCACCATCCGGCCGCTTCCCCTTTGCACCTCGATAATGGCGGGATGGCCTTTGATCCGGGCGGGGTCCAGGTTTATTCCGTAGGCATTTTCCAGTTCCCTCCACGAAACCTCGGGGGCAATGTCCGAGACGCGAAGGTCCGCGACCTGAAAATCGACGCACGGGTCGCAGTAGAAAGCGAGGGGGGTCCCCGGTCCCTCATGGCCCGCTTTCCACCGGAACTGGGAGGGCCACCACACGGATACCGGGATTTGCGCGGGAACGTCTTTCCAGGCGGGATGCGCCGGGGGGCCGCAAACGTTTATGCGGCCGCTCGCGCTCGGGAGCCGCTCGGCAAGGGGCATCCGCTCGATCGGCGCCAGGTGCAGCGCGGGAGGGCTCGAAAGGGCCATGCCCGCACCCCCGCAAAATCCGATGTAGGAGCCGCCCCCGTCGATAAATTCGGCCACGTTTTTTCTGCCGGGTTCTCCGAGCGCGCGTACCTTGTGGGCCGCCCAGCCGCCCGGGACGAGCAGCATGCGAAACTCATCGAGCGTCCCCGCGGCTATATCCGAGGCTCCAAGCAGCCGGAAGGCGACACCCGCGCGGCGAAGCGTTTCCACGCACAGGAGCCCCCACACAAGCGACTGGTCCCAGAATATCCCCACCGGGGGCCGGTCCCGGTCTCGGGGGCCGGCGCCGCCCGGATCGTTTAACGAGGCGCTATTCCGGTCGGTCATCTTCATCGGTTTCCAGCATGCCGGATTTTTTCAGTACGGCAACCCCGCCCTGGACGTTTACGGCCCGCGTGACCCCCGCCTCGCCAAGCTGCCTCAGGGCCTCGTAGGAGCGCGCGCCCGAGTTGCACACCACCAGGAGTTCGCAATCCTCCGGCAGTTCGGCAAGCCTGTTTTTCAAGGTTTCCTGCGGGATGTTTATCCAGCGTTTGCCGAAGCGTTTCACAAACGGAGCGGCGTTGGCCGGGCCTCTCACGTCCAGGCAGACCGAATCCTTCTCCTGCCCGCGCAGAAAACGCTCCTCGAACTCCGCCGGCTCCATTGTCCGGTTAAGGCCGTCCAGGATGTTTTCGGCGGTGTTTCCGGCGGCGTTTACCACGTCGAGGGCCGAAGCAAAAGGCGGCGAATAGGCGATCTCCAGGTTGGACAGGTCTTCGACCGTCGCCTTGAAGGCTAGGATTGCGGCAATGGCGTTGATCCTGCCCACAACCGCGTCGCCGTTTTTCCCGACGGCCTGTGCCCCCAGCACTCGCCTGGTCTTCCGGTCCACGGTGAGCTGAAGGAAAACCAGGTCCTGGGTGGGATAGAAATGGGCGCGGTCGGCCTGGACGACCAGCGCCGGTTGCGCATCGAACCCGGCCTTCAGGGCCGCCTGGGGCGTAATGCCCGCCGAGGCCACCGCCAGGTCGAAAATCTTTATTGAAAAGCTCCCCACCGTTCCTTCGAATTGAGCGGCGCCACCGGCAAGGTTGGTGCCGATGACCCGGCCCTGACGGTTGGCCAGGGACCCCTGCGGGAAGTGAACCGGTTTTCCGGTCACGAGGTGCATGACCTCGATGCAGTCGCCCCCGGCGTAAATATCGGGGTCGGAAGTTTCAAGCCTGCGGTTTACAACGATCCCGCCCCGGGGCGAAACCAGAAGGCCCGCTTCCCGGGCAAGCTCCGAGTTGGGCCGGACGCCCACGGCCGTTATCACCAGGTCGGCCCGCAGCCGGTCGTCTCCCGTGTCCAGTTCCAGCCCGCCCCCTTCGGCGCGGCGGATTTGGCTGACTTTCCGGCCGAGATGGAGCCGGACCCCCTTTTCCTCCATGTGCGTGCGAACGAGCCGGGCAAGCGAGCGGTCCAAAATCCCCGGAAGCACTTCGTCCTCGGTTTCTATCACCGCCGTCTCTATGCCCCACAGGTCGCTCAGGGCTTCGGCCATTTCACACCCGATGGCCCCGGCCCCGATTATCGCCGCCCTGTCCACTGTGCCGCCCGCAATGCTCTCCTTGACGGCCACAGCGGAATGGAGGTCGGATATGGAAACAACTCCCGGAAGGTCTATCCCGGGGATGGGCAGCCTGTTGGGCCGGCTGCCGGTTGCTATCACCAGCTTGTCGTACGCTATCTCGTCTTCGACGCCGGAGTCGAGGTCCCGGACCCGCACCATCTTTTTGCGCCGGTCGATTGCCGTTGCGCGGGTGCGGACCTTCACGCGCACACCCTTTGCGTCCTCGAAAAAGCGCGGCGTCCTCTCCATGTGAAAGCTGGTGCTCATGAGTTCCCGGATATCGCTCACGTCGCCGGAAATAAAGTAGGGAATGCCGCAGCCGCCGTAGGAAATATACCGGTCCTGGTCGATCATCAGGACCTCGGCCCCGGGGTCGAGCCTTTTGAGGCGGCACGCCGCCTTGGGCCCCAAAGCCACGGCTCCGATTATTACAACGCGTTTTCCATCCATTTTACGTCCCTGGTAAAATATTCGACACCCTATATCCGATATCTGCTCAGTCGTTTCCGAAACTTCTGATCGCCCCGCAGTCCGGGCATGTCCACTGTATTCCGTTGCAGGTCATACCCCAGAAGTTTTCTTCCATGCAGTCCGAGCATATCATGAATCCGCACGGGCAGGTCCAGCAGAAGGGCTGCTCCTCGCCGCACGTATGGCAGATGTATTTTTCCGGCCGCCGCCATCGGGCTTTTCCGGCGGCCCCCCCTGCCCGACTTTCCATATCTGGTCCCTCCCGATCGTTCGGTATATTGGGCTAAATAATTTTAAACCAGGATTTAGCTATAAAGCCACGAATTTGTGCGGTTGGTATATTCACCCTCGCGGCAATGAAAATATGGGACGGTTTGGCTGAAGAAATATGTTGCCATGCCACTTGCGCCGGGATGAAGACATGGAGTAATATAGCATCAGGGTGCGTCCCCGCGCAGGAACGTGGGGACGTGCCCTTTTGCCTTTATGGGTTATTCGAGGCACGGGGGGCGGCGGATGTTACGTACCTGCCCCGGGCCTGATGGATGCCCTGCGGGGCAATTTGTGCCGGCTGCCGCCACGGGGCAGCTTTGCTCGTGGTATTTGTTTGGCCGTCGCGACCCCGGTCTTAGCCGTAGACGAGAGGCGGAAGGGTGAACAAGAGCACGGGAGATTGCCTGTTTGCCCATACCATGTTCATGAGGCTTGCGGATCATTATGTTAATCACGTACCTGTTCACTCTCATCAGACCACAGAGGAGAAATTGTCATGTATGCGGGGACCTTCCCTATCATCACCGCTGAGGAAGCGGCTGCGCACGTTAACGACGGGGCCATGGTGGCGCTCAGCGGGTTTGCCAACGCCGGGACGGCCAAAGCGGTCCCGAGGGCCATCGCCAGGCGCGCGCGCGAAATCCACGCTGCCGGAAAGCCTTTCCGGATCCGCCTGATCACCGGATCTTCCAGCGGAAACAATATCGACGAGGACCTGGCGAAAGCGGATGCGCTCTCCTGGCGCGCTCCGTACCAGAGCGCCCCGACGTTGCGAGGCCAGATCAACGAACAGAAAGTCCAGTACCTGGACATGCATCTGTCCCACGCTCCGCAGACCCTGCTGGCCGGGTTTTTCGGCAAGCTCGACTTCGCCATAATTGAGGCGGCGGATGTAACCAGGGACGGAAGGGTATATCTTACCAGCTCCATAGGCGCTTCGCCGACCTACCTCAGGTATGCCGACCGGGTTTTCATCGAGATCAACAACTATCATTCCAAGCGGCTGCCCGAGATGGCCGATATCACGGTACTCTCGCCTCCTCCACGGCTGAACCCGATCCCCATCCACGACCCGCTGACCAAGATCGGCTATCCCTATGCGGTGGTGGACCCCAGAAAAATAGTCGGAGTCATCGAGACCAACGAACCCGACCAGATCAAGCGGTTCACACCGGCGGACTGTAAGAGCAGGCGAATCGCGGACCACGTCGTGCGGTTTCTGTTCGGGGAAATGATAGCCGGGCAGATTCCACAAGAGTTTTTGCCCCTTCAGGCCGGGATCGGCAACCTCGCCAACAGCGTGATGGCGGCGCTCGGGGAAAACCGCTACATACCTCCGTTCATGATGTATTCGGTCACCTTCCACGACTCGCTGGTAGACCTGATGGAACACGGCAAGCTTAAGGGGGCCAGCGCCACCAGCCTCACCCTGAGCCCTGAAACCCTCAAGCGCGTGGCCGACAACATGGACTTCTTCGCGCCCCGGATCGTGCTGCGTCCCCAGGAAGTCTCAAACGATGCCGGGGTGGTGCGGCGCCTGGGCGTGATCGCCATAAACGCGGCCGTCGAGGTGGATATCTACGGGAACGTGAACTCGTCTCACATATACGGCACCGATATCGTCAACGGGATAGGGGGCAGCGGCGAGTTCACCCGTAACAGCTATCTTTCAATAATCATGTGCCCGTCCACCATCGTTGGGGGCAAGATCTCGACCATCGTTCCCATGACCCCTCACATCGACAGCAACGAGCATTCGGTGCAGGTCGTGGTTACCGAACAGGGGCTGGCGGACCTTCGCGGAATCGGGCCGATGCGGCGCGCCAAGAGAATCATCGACAACTGCGCCCATCCCGCCTACCGGGACTACCTGCACAACTATATCAGGGATTCCAGGATGGGCCACATAAGACATGACCTCAGGAAGGCCTTCGAACTCCACCGGAACTTCATCGAGTACGGCACCATGCTGCCGGGCCTCGACCTGGCTGAGGTCGAAGATTGAATTTGATGCTGAAAGCTGAAAGCTGAGAGCGGAGTTTGGCGAAGTCTCGACCACACGGAGAAAGGGTATGTCCATAGTAAAGCATTATCCGAAGATCAGCCCGGAAGAGGCTGTTTCCCACATTTTTCACGGCGCTACGGTGGCCTTCAGCGGCTTCACCAATTCGGGGGCCGCAAAGGTGATCCCCAGGGCGATTGCGCAGCACGCCCACACGCTGCACGAAAAGTCAAAACCGTTCAAAATACGCGTCCTTACGGGTGCTTCCAGCGGGGCGAGCATCGACGAGCCCCTGGCGCTTGAAAAGGCGATTTCCTACCGGGCGCCATACCAGAGCGGCCCGAAGCTGCGTGCTCAGATAAACGGCCAGGAAGTCGAGTACGTGGATATGCACCTGTCGCACCTGCCGCAAACGGTGCTGGCCGGTTTCCAGGGAAAAATCGATTTCGCGGTGATCGAAGCGACGGAAATCAGTCCCGACGGCAGGGTTTACCTGACGTCCTCCATCGGGGCCTCCCCGGCTTACCTCAAGTATGCCGACCGCGTCATAATCGAGGTGAACCGGTATCACTCCAAGCGGTTGCGGGAGATGTCCGACATAATGATACTGCCCGCGCCGCCGCACCGGTCTCCGGTCCCCTTTCACAGCCCGCTCACCAAGATTGGATATCCCTATGCCCTGGTGGACCCGTCAAAAGTGATAGGGCTGATCGAAAGTGATGAGCCGGACCAGGTTCCGAAGTTTTCTCCCTGCGATGAGCGAAGCGAAAAAATTGCCGAGCACGTGGTGAAATTTTTGATCGGCGAAATGCTTTCCGGAAGGATACCGAAGGAGTTTTTGCCGCTTCAGTCCGGGGTGGGAAATATCGCAAACGGGGTCATGGCGGCGCTTGCCAAAAATCCCTACATCCCGCCTTTTCAAATGTTTACGGAGGTGTTTCAAGACTCCCTGGTGGGCCTCATGGAAGAGGGCAGGCTGACCGCGGCCAGCACCACCAGCCTTACCCTGACCCCGGACATGCTGCAGCGCATCTATGGCAACATGGACTTTTTCGCCCCGCGAATCGTCCTGCGCCCGCAGGAACTCTCCAACCATCCGGGGGTAATCCGGAGGCTGGGGGTCATCTCGATCAACACGGCGCTCGAGTTCGACATCTATGGAAACGTCAACTCGTCCCATGTTTTCGGAACCGATATCATGAACGGGATCGGCGGCAGCGGCGAGTTTACGCGAAATGCCTATATCTCGATATTCGTGGCGCCGTCCATTGCCAAGGGCGGCAGGATTTCCGCGGTTGTTCCAATGTGCCCCCACATCGACAACAACGAGCACTCGGTGCAGATCCTTGTGACCGACCAGGGTCTTGCCGATCTTCGCGGGCTGGGGCCGATGCAGAGGGCGGAAAAAATTATAGAGACCTGCGCCCACCCCGCCTACAGGGATTACCTGTGGAAGTACGTTGAAAACTCGCGCACCGGTCACATCCGCCACAATCTGGAAAAAAGCTTCGAACTGCACCTGAACCTCATGGAAGCCGGCATGATGCTGCCCGATCTCGACCTCGAGAAGGTCGTGGCGCTGTAGCGGGTTAGAAGAAAAATAGAACGGGCAACCCCTCCCCACAACCCCCTCCGGCCGCACGCGCTTGCGCGCGCGGCCGGAGGGGCAGATCTCCACGCTCCCGCACAAATAAATTCTCACCATCTTTCCCTGCCTGACGCCGAGGGAGTACGATTCGGCCCGGCCGTCCCGGAAAAAGCACTGGAAAAACTGTAGGAGTTTAACTACACTGAGCGTACTGTTCTAACTGCAGATGCCGCCGCCCTCCCCGAGCAACCGGGCGCGGCGCCGGGGGGATACACCGCAATGCCCCCAACCCGTTTGTGATGGCACGCTTCTGGAATCGGGAGGCGATGCCGGTACAAACCGGAAGGCCGTATTGTGCCCGGCGCAGGCCGGTACTTGGTGTTGACGTTATTAGAGAATTGGTTCTATTAGTGTGTAATTACTTGCACTGAGGACTCACTTTCCGAAACATTCTCGAAGCCGGATCATCCGGCAAGGGATGAACGGGCGGAACTAAAATGAAACCGACGATCTTCTCGCGAGTAATGATTGCCCACGGCACAATGATTCTCCTGGTGATGGTGGTGAGCATCTATGCGCTGGGTAAGCTTCGCCTGGTCTCTCATCTCAATTCCGACGCGCTGACGGTCGACGCCGCATGCGTGGATACGGAGAAGAAGCTTCTGAAGTCGTTTCTGGCCGAGATGCGAAACGGTGAAAAGTATTCACTGCTCCATGACCGTTCGTTCCACGAGGAGTATGTGAAAAACAGGGCCGATTTGCTGGACTCGCTTTCAAAGCTCGAATACATGGCCGACGGCAAGCGTGAAAAAACGCTGGTGAAGGAAATCGCCTTCCTTCACACTCAATACGAACGGAAATTGAATGCCGGCCCCAGCCTGACGGGATCGGACGACTATAAAACCA
Source organism: uncultured delta proteobacterium (assembly GCA_963712895.1). Classification (GTDB taxonomy): domain Bacteria; phylum Desulfobacterota; class Syntrophobacteria; order Syntrophobacterales; family Syntrophobacteraceae; genus SbD1. The sequence goes on from CAVQJR010000001.1 coordinate 187,987, forward strand.
AGGCCAGTGAAGGAATAATCGAGAGAACCAATGAGCTTATCCGGATAAGAGAGCTGTTGATCTCGGAGAAAACGGCACTGGCCAGGGACCATGCCGATTCCGCGGCCCAATTCATGTTGTGGATGACTACAATCGGAATTGCCGGGGCGCTGGCTCTGGCATACATGCATGCCCGCGGAATCAGCGGCCCGCTCAAGAAGCTTGCCCAGGAAATGCACCACATAGGGCGGGGGGAATTCACCCGTTCCCTGCACATAAACGGACCTGCCGAAGTGCAGGAACTGGCCATGTCTCTCAACAGGATGAGCGAGGAACTGGAGCACCTGGACCGATTGAAAGCCGATTTTACGGCCCATGTCTCACACGAGCTGCGAACGCCGCTTACGGCCATCCGGGAAGGAACGGCGATCCTGCTCGAAGGAATACCCGGACCGCTCACCAGGAGCCAGCAGGAAATCCTGGAGGTGGTCAGAAATCACAGCCAGCGGCTCTTCCAGTGCATCTCGTCCATCCTCGACCTCTCGAAGATGGAATCCGAAATGATGGACTACGACTTTACCATGTGCGATCTTAATGCTCTGGTCGAAAACAGCGTTAAGGCCGTGGAGCTGATTTCGCGAAAACGGGAAATCAAGCTACTGACAAATATCGACGAAAAGCTGCCCATGCTTCTGGCCGATGAGCGAAGAATCGTGCAGGTTATGGACAATCTTTTGAGCAACGCCCTCAAGTTCTCTCCTAAAGGGAGCGAGGTTTACGTGGATGTGCACCTTGCCCAAAACGGGGGCCAGGCTGCGCGAGAGGTCGAAATAAAGGTATCGGACAGCGGTCCCGGCATTCCGCAGGAAGAACTCCAGAATATCTTTAAACAGTTTTATCAAAGCAGGAAACACAAAGTGAAGGGACTGCAGGGCACGGGGCTGGGCCTTGCCATCGCCCGGCATATCGTCGAAGCGCACAAGGGCAGCATCTGGGCCGAGAGTGGGACCGGAAAGGGATGTGTATTTCATTTTACTTTGCCGATCTGTACCGGCGCGGGCCGGGGAGATCGAATCACGGATGTCTCCGAAGCGAATTGCCATGTATAGAAAAATTCGAAGCATAATAGGGCTGGCGGCCGTTTGTTGCACCGCCGCCCTGGTCGCTGGTTGCGCGGCTCCGCCTGTCCCGTCGTCGCCGCCCGTCGTCGTCCGGCAGCTCCCCGTCTTCCCGCCGCAGGCTGTAATGAAAAACGGCGATTACGAGGGGTTTTTCGCCGAAAATCAGGAGGCGGTGAAGTCGTGCCAGGACCCGTCACGATGTTCCGCCGCACTTTTCAACCTCGGTTTTCTGTACTCCTTTTCCTACAGTCCGTATCACGACGTCAGGAAAGGGCGGCAGTACCTGGAGGACCTGATACGCGGGGACCCGGAGAGCCCCTGGGCATACGAGGCCCGGCTCATGCTGGATTTAATGAAAACACGGGTCGTTAGAATAAAACCGAAAAAACGCGATACCCGCGGAGAACCGCAACCGGCGGAGACCGGGGCTGCTGCGGATGAGTTGGCGAAAACGGCCGAGCCCGCTCAGAACGATGACTGGGAAGCCGAGCGGCAGAACCTCGAAGATCAAATCAGGGTCAAAGACGAGACCATAAAAGAACTCAACAGGCAGCTTGAGCGCTCGCGGCAAATTGACCTGGATGTTCAGAAAAAGGAACGGGGGCTTTCGTATTGAAGGTTGAGGGGGCGGAAAGAATTCTGGTCGTAGACGATGATCCGGGTTTGCTGACCCTGATGAAGGCCCGTCTTGAGGCGGCCCGATACGAGGTCACCCCTGCCGCGGGCGGCGAAGAGGCGCTCGCTTTCGCCGGCGATAACATATTCAGCGCGGCGGTGCTCGATTTCAAAATGGACGAAATGAACGGAATCGAGTTGATGGAAAAGCTGCTCAAGGTCCAGCCCTACCTACCGGTGATCATCCTTACGGCACACGGGACCATAGAGCGCGCCGTGGAAGCCACCAAGAAAGGGGCATACGATTTTCTGACCAAGCCCTTCGAGGCAAAAGACCTTCTGCATCGCCTGGAAAAGGCAATGGAAGTCGGAAAGCTCAAGGTGGAGGTGGACCGGCTCCGCCACATCGTAAAAGAGCGATATCACTTCGACAACATTATAGCCTCCAGCCAGAAGATGAAGCACGTGCTCAGCCAGGTCGCCCAGATTGCGGCAATGGACTCCACCATCTGTTTATACGGAGAGAGCGGCACCGGCAAGGAACTGATGGCCAAGGCCATTCACCTGAGCAGTATGCGCGTAAACGGACCTTTTGTGGCCATAAATTGCGGCGCCATCCCCGAAGGACTCCTGGAAAGCGAGCTGTTCGGATACGTCAAGGGCGCATTCACGGGTGCCGACAACCACAAAAAGGGCTTGCTCCAACTGGCCAACGGCGGCACGCTTTTTATGGACGAGATAGCGGAGCTTTCCCCGCAGCTCCAGGTAAAGCTGCTGAGGGTGTTTCAGAATCGCGAGTTCTTCGCGGTGGGCGGAGTTCAGCCGGTAACCGTGGACATCCGCCTGGTGGCCGCCACCAACCGCGATCTTTGGAAGGCCATCCAGGATGGAAAATTCCGGGAAGACCTCTATTACCGCATTCATGTGATACCCATATTCCTGCCGCCCCTGCGGGACAGGATAGAAGACGTTCCGCTTCTGGCAAACCATTTCCTCCAGCATTTTAACCGCCAGATGAACAGGAACATCCAGGGGTTCACGCCCGAGGTCATGCAGCAACTGATGCTCTACGGTTGGCCGGGAAATGTTCGCGAACTTGCAAACGTGGTGGAAAGGGCAGTGGCGCTTTCCACCAATACGGTGATCACTCCCGAGTTCCTGTTCCTGGGGGGGGGAGGAGAGGGGGTGCCTGAAAAGAAAAAGCTCCTGCCGCTGAGCCAGGCCAAGGAGGAGCACGAACGGGCCTATCTCGTCCAGGTGCTGACCGAAACCGGCGGTAACGTCTCCCGTGCGGCCGCCCTGGCCGGCCGGTACCGCGCGGAATTCTACAAACTCATGCACAAGTACGGACTGGAACCGGCAAGCTTCAAAACTAACGCGGCCTCCTGAGCGCTTCACTCCGGACTTGTCCGAAATGTCGCCAATACCCTGCACCACTGAAGGCCGGTGAATACAGGCCGAGTGGCAAAAACCGTTGCCTGACGGGCGCTGCAGGTGCTCTTCCGATTGGCATGACCATTGCTTAATCCCTGTTCAGTATAGTCTGTAAAATGAATCAAACGTAGGGGCCATGCTTGCGCCTATCTTCCGAGAACCGCAAGCCCGCGAAGGGACTGAAATGGTTAGAATACTGCTGGTCGATGATGATACGGACCTTCTATTCCTTATCTCCGAGTACCTTGGCCTGCGCGGGATCGAATGCGAGACCGCGGAAAGCGCCTCACAAGCCCGCGATCTGCTGAAGCGATCAGCTTTTGACATTGTCATTTCAGATTTCAACATGCCCTGCGAGTCCGGGCTGGACCTTTTCCGTTCCATATCTTCGATTTACCCGGGAATACAGTTCATAATCATGAGCGGAAGCATCGACCAGAAATTGAAGCGACAGGCAATCGATATGGGTGTGGCCGATTTCGTTGAAAAACCGTTTGTATTTCGGGACCTTGTGGACACTGTCATCCATATTGCCAAGTCGAAAGTCCGGCCCGTAACCAGGGTTTCTTCAGTCCATGTGCTGCCGGTACGGCCAAGGATCGCCACCCTGAGCGTGTCGCGGAGCGAGAGTGAAAAGCGGCTTGGATGCGCAACGTTGTAAATTCCCGGCCGATCAGGAGCTTCAGTAAGTTCGGCCCGATGATACATGCCGATCGAGTGTTTCGTCGGATTTTGCTCACGATACCCCACAGCCCCCAACTGGGCCGTCCCTCCAGTCTGAACAGGCTTTTGAGGGCCGACCCTCCGCCCTGGAGCCGTCGGGCGGCGCGGTTACGCGCTGCCCGACGGCTCTTCCGTTTTGCGGGCTTACCTCTTGCGATCAAGAGTCATGGAACTATTTCGGTTCGTGTAATATTCCGGATGTGGGGACGGGAAAGAAGGCCGGAACTGCGGGGGTGGAGGGCCGGTTTCCAGGCCGGAGCCTGGAAACCGGCGGAATCATTTCTATTGTAACGGCAAATGCTTTATATAAGGCTTCCTACTTCGCCTGTTCCGTTTTATGGCCGGCCTCGTCCCATCCCTTGATGCCGCCCGGACATCTGTAAACATCCTTGTAGCCCAGCTTCACGGCCCACATCGCTCCGTTGTGGCTGCGCGTGCACTTGGTGAATCCGCAATAGAAAACAATCGGACGGTTCTTGTCGGGGCCCAGGGCTTTTTCAAACTCCGCGGTCCTTTTGGCGTCCATCTGTTTGACTTCTTCAATAGGAAAATCGAAATTTATTGCCCCTGGTATATGCTGTTTTTTATAGCTGGCTTCAAAGGGCATCGTGTCCACCACCAGGACCGGGGTCTTTTTGTCGAGCATCGCCTTGAGCTGTTCGACCGTAATTACTTTGTATCCGCCTCTTTTGACTTCGTCGTAGAAATTCACCGCGGTCTTTTCAGTTTCCAGTTCGCTCTTGCCCCAGTCCAGCGCGAACGACTTGCTGCCGGAAAAGAAAACGAGCGTCATTACGAGGCCGATTGCCAGAAGAATTGTTCCTTTTTTCAATTTGAGTCCTCCAGTGTAGTCGATTCGGTTGCCATCCGGGCCCTGGCGCGCCTGTAGTAAAAGAGGAAAAGCATGCAGACGCACAGTGCCGTGTCCCGGATGAAAGTGGATTGGAGGCTGCCGCGCTCCTTGATCTCGTCTGCGGAAAAGCACCCGCAGTCAACGTCCAGGCCCTTTAGCATGGCCCAGGCGAGCACGATCATGAAGAGTGCAAGCAGCCCGAAAGTGAGCCGGAACCCGAAGGCGATATCCAGAAGCAGCCCGATCCCCGCCAGTACCTCCAGCGCGGGAAGACCCAGGGCCGCCGGTGCGATGAGTTGATCGGGCAGGATGCCGTAGTTTGCAATAGCCACGGCGAATGCTTTCGGGTGGAGCAGCTTTATCGCACCCGCGAACACGAACAGCGCTCCGATACCCAGCCGCAGCAGCCGGTAGGGCCAGGGCGATGCGATAAAAAACGAGAGTGAATTCCCAAATTGCACTTGATTTATCAGCCGCAATGGAGTCTAACCCTTCACCAACAAACCCAGCCCGCGCAGCAATGCCTAGTGCGGGTTTCAGGTTAGTCCGTGCGAATGTCGGATTGCAAATCGAAAATTTGGATCAGACCTATCTCATAAATCGGTTTTCCCTATATCAGCCGGCCGGCCGTTGCCGAACTTCCGGAATAAGTTGGGGGGAGCACGCGCACCGCGTGCATCAACCGCCTTGACTTAACGGTACCGGTTACTATAAAGATGATAAGTATTACCATTGTATCCCTAGCCAGATAACCTAGTTTTTTCAATGCTCTGCCAAGGAGGCAAATTGAAATGTTCTTTGGCGTGGGAGGACAGTTTCCTTTGGACCGGCTTTTTTTGAGGAGGCACACTATGAAAGGTTTGAGATTCGTTCTTGTTCTATGTCTGTCACTCTTTTTGCTCGTCCCTTCCGCAGCACTCGCTCAGCAAACGGTCAAGGTCGGTATAATCCTTCCGACAACAGGCGAAAAAGCAAAGTTCGGCGATATCGAGAAGAAGTCTTTCGAGATGGCGCTGGAAGAGATCAATGCCGCAGGCGGCGTTAACGGCAAGAAAATCGAGTTCGTCTTCGAAGACGACACCGGCCGTCCCGACGTGGCGCGCTCCGCTGCCGAGAAGCTGATTACCAAGGACAAGGTGGTGATGCTCGGAGGCGGGTACGGCAGCTCGGAGACCTTCGCCATAGCCGGCGTGGCCCAGCAGAGCCGGACTCCCTTCCTGATTTCAACGGGTTCGGACGATAAGATTACCGAGATGAACTGGAACTATGTGTTCCGCCTCAACCCTCCGGTAAGCGCATACCCTGAAGCACTGGAATCGTTTTTGACCGAGGTCGTCAAGCCCAAAACCGTCGCCATCCTTTATGAAAACACCAATTTCGGCACTTCGGGTTCGAAGTCTTTCAAGAAGACCTGCGAAAAATTGGGCATTAAGGTGGTTATGGATGATGGATACCAGAGCGGCGGAGTGGATTTCAAGCCGCTGCTGGTGCGGGTAAAGCAGGCCAATCCGGACCTGGTGTACATGATTTCCTACGTCATGGACGCATCGCTTCTGATGAACCAGTCGATGGAACTCAAGCTTAGCCCCAAGCTGTTCGTGGGCGGCGGAGCGGGTTTCACGCTCCCCGAATTCATCAAGAATACCGGGAAGGCCGGCGAGAACGTGTTTTCCGCCACTTTGTGGTACCAGACGCTGCCCTACCCGGGCGCCATGGACTACTACCTGAAGTACCAGAAAAAATACAATCACGTAACCGAATACCACGGCGCCGAAGCCTACTCCTCCGCCTACGTCATTGCCAATGCCCTCAAGCGCGCCAAGGCATATACTCCCGACGACGTTCGCGAATCGCTTACCAAAACCGATATGAAGACCGTTTTCGGGCCGGTGAAGTTCGTATCCTACGACAAGAAGACTCAGCAAAACAAGCTTCCCACCTATCTGGTCCAGTGGATCGATGGAAAGCTCGAGCTGGTATGGCCCAAGGCAATCGCCACAAAGCCCTACAAGTACCCGATTGACTGGGAAAAGCTCTGGAAGTAAGCGCTGACGGGAGGCCGGCCTCCCCGGCCTCCACACTCCCCCCTTCGCCGCTGCGCGAAATCCCGGGGGGCGCGGGGGAATCATCCCCCGCTCTTTTGGCCTTATTAAAAAAATTACAATCCTGAACGCAATTCTTCATGATACTCGCCTCACCCGCGAAGTCATGAAAACGGCCTTTTCAAGGTAACTTCATATAAAACGTTTCGTACGGTTTGATTGACGGGTCCTCCCGTCTTCAGGATTGAGCGGTAAGGGAGATTATTCATGGAAATGTTCATTCAGATGGTTGTCGCGGGGATTCTCATCGGCGGCATCTACGCCCTGATCGGACTCGGAATGACCCTGATCATGGGAGTCATGCGCATCATCAACCTGGCGCACGGCCAGCTAATGATGGTGGCAATGTACATCACGTTCACGCTGTTTTCCGTTTTCCACCTGGACCCGTATTTTTCACTCCTGGTGTCCATGCCCGCGCTGTTCCTGGTGGGCGTGGTGATACAGAAATATTTTCTTAACCCGCTGCTCAAAATAGATTCGATAATTCCGGAAAACCAGGTACTGATGACCGTCGGCCTGGGAATAGTGATGACCGAAACGATCCGGTTCATTTATCATTCCGACTACAAGGCGGTCAAAACTTCCTACAGCACGGCCACGTTCATGACCGGAAACATATCCTGGAACGTTCCCATGCTGGTGGCATTCGGCCTGGCCATTCTCCTTACGGCCGGCCTGTTCTTTTTCCTCCTCAAGACCGATTCGGGAAGGTCCGTGCGCGCGACGGCCCAGAACAAGGATGCCGCGCTCCTCCTGGGAATCAACGCGGAATGGATCACCCAGCTCACATACGGCCTTGGCGCCGCAATGGCCGCCGCGGCCGGCACGCTTCTCCTGCCCATCTATTATCTGTTCCCCGACGTTGGAGGCCAGTTTACCCTGAAAGCCTTCATAATCACGGTTCTGGGCGGCATGGGCAGCACGGTGGGTGCGATTATGGGGGGGCTGGTGCTCGGGGTGGCCGAGACCCTGGGGGCCACCTATATCTCCATGGATCTTAAGGATGCCTTCGGCATGGTCATATTCGTCCTGGTGCTGGTGTTCATGCCCAATGGTCTCAAGACGCTCACCAAGGTGTAACAGGGGAAAAAGATGAAATCGAAAATTGCACTGGGTGCGGCTATAGTTTTACTTGCGATTTTGCCGCTGGTGGTCGCCTCCGATTATTACCGCCATATTTTTATCATGGCCCTCATGTGGGTCGTGATCGGCTCGTCATGGAACCTGCTCGCGGGCTACACCGGGCAGATTTCGTTCGGACACGCCATTTTCTTCGGGGTCGGTGCTTACGCGGCGGGGCTTTGCACCACCAAGCTGGGCATTTCGGCCTGGTGGGGGATGCTGCTCGGCGGTCCGGCAGCCATGGTATTCGGGTTTTTGCTGGGCTGCATCTGTTTCCGGATGCGGGGGCCGTACTTCGCCCTCGCCACCCTGGCGATCGCCGAGGTATTGCGGCTGATCGCCAAGTTCTGGACCAGCCTGACCGATGGGATGCTCGGCATCCTCACTATCCAGACTTTCCGGTCCAAGATCCCGTACTATTACCTGGCACTGGGAATCGCGGCGCTTTGCGTGCTCATCTTTTACTTCATAATGAAGTCCAAGTGGGGCTACTACTTCGTGGCAATCCGCGAAGACCAGGACGCTGCCGAAGCGCTGGGTATCAGTTCTTTTCGCTACAAGAGCATTTCGCTTCTGGCCAGCTCCTTTTTTACCGGCCTTGCGGGCGCTTTTTACATGAACTACATGGGATTTATCGACCCCGACGTCGTATTTTCCCTCCACTATATTTCCATCATGGCCATCCTGGTGGGGATCATCGGTGGCGTCGGTCTGATCCTGGGGCCCCCGGTGGGAGCCTTCATCATGGTGTTGTTCCAGGAACTCTTCCGCAGTTCGTTTTTCGGCCTCGCCCCGAAGTGGGTCAGCGATGCCCACGCCATGGCGTTCGGCATCCTGGTCATCGTGGCCATCCGCTACATGGCCAACGGGGTTGTGGGGGACTGGCCAAAGATACAGGGCCTGTGGTCCAGGGGAAAAGCCGTACCATCCGTCACCAGCGGGAACTAAAATATGCATTTCTTTGAAACGCGCCATCTGACGAAGGCTTTCGGCGGCCTGATCGCCGTAAACGATTTAACCTTCCAGGTCGAGGAAGGGGAGATCTACGGTTTGATCGGGCCGAACGGTTCGGGAAAAACGACCGTTTTCAACTGCATAACCGGGTACTACCCCATAAATTCCGGGGCCGTGCTGTTTAAGGGCAAAGAGCTTAACTCCCTGCAGACCTGGAAGATCTGCAAGGAAGGCATCGGCAGGACATTCCAGATCGTAAAGCCCCTGCGCCGCATGACCGTTCTGGAAAACGTCATGACGGCGGCTTTCTGCAGGACCTCGAACGCCCGCCAGGCGAAGGACAATGCCATCGAGGTGCTCAATTTCTGCGAAATGGGCAAAAAGATCGACTATCCGGCGAGGGGCCTGACCATCGGGGACCGCAAGCGAATGGAAATAGCGCGGGCGCTGGCGACCGAACCCAAGCTCCTGCTGCTCGACGAGACTATGGCGGGGCTGACCCCCCAGGAGCAATACGAAGGCGCGGAGCTTATTCGCAAGGTGCGCGACTCGGGGATCACGATCATCATCGTCGAGCATATCATGCACGTTATCATGAACCTGTGCGACCGCATCCTTTGCATCAACTACGGCACGGAAATAGCCAAGGGCACGCCCAACGAAGTCGCCAACAACCAGGGCGTCATCGAGGCGTATCTCGGAAAGGAATAAAAAGAAATGCTGCGGGTTGAACACGTAAATGCCGGCTACGGGGACGTCCAGGTGCTCTGGGACGTGTCCTTCAACGTGGCCCCCAACGAGTTCGTCGTGCTCGTGGGCGCGAACGGCGCCGGCAAGAGCACCTTGATGCGGGCCATCTCCAGCATAGTTCCGGTGACTTCCGGCCAGATCCTCTTCGATGGCCAGCGACTGGATAAGGTCCCACCCTATAAGATCGTCGAACACGGGATAGCCCATGTGCCGGAGGCGCGGCAGCTTTTTCCCGAGATGAGCGTCCAGGAAAACCTGGAACTCGGGTCGCTCAAACCCCCGGCCAAGGCCAAGCGGGCCGAAACGATGGAGTGGGTGTTCGAGCTTTTCCCGCGCCTTAAGGAGCGCCGAAAGCAGCTTGCCGGCACCATGTCGGGGGGCGAGCAGCAGATGTGCGCAATCGCGCGGGGACTCATGTCAAAGCCGAAGATGATAATGTTCGACGAGCCTTCGCTCGGCCTCTCCCCCCTGCTTACCCAGGAGATTTTCCGGCTGGCCCGCAAGATACATGACGAGGGGCTGACGATTTTGATGGTCGAGCAGAACGTAAAGCAGACCCTTGGGATTTGCGACCGTGCCTACGTACTCGAAAACGGCAGGATCGTTCTGGAGGGCAAGGGTAAAGAACTCCTGGAAAACGAGAAAGTGAAACAGGCATTTCTCGGCATCTAAGCGTACTGCCCCGTGAGGCTTTCCCGGTTTCGAACGGCATTAAACCCGCCGGGAGGCCGGTTCGTTTTCGCATAGGTGCGCGAACCTCTAAGGATCGAAGGGTGGACGTCGTTCGTACTTCGATACCTCAGCACGAACGGGACCAAGCCCAGTTCAATCTGAACGCAAATTGGTAAAAAATCTACGGCAGGACTTCACGGTCCAGGCGCTTCCCGTTACGCTCGCGCCCTCCGGTGTGGACTCCTGCCGTAGATTTTTGTGTTGAACCGACGTGGCCGCTTTCTTCCCGGACCCTCGCTACGTTGTCACCGGAGGCCGGAGAGAAGCAGGGTTTGATGTCCGGTGGCTAGCGCCAGTGTCTGTCGCAGTCAAGACCGGAATGCGGAGTGCGGCGAAGCTGATTATTGACATAAACAACTCTGCGGGGATCCGGAATCCGAACTTTGCTTTCCTGCAGTTGATAGTCTGGGCTACCGGTAAGCAATTCCCATATCCGAAGGGCCCTCGATAAAACGTTTTCAATCAGATTTTCCAATATGTTAGGCATTTTGATATCCTCCTATTCCCAATCTATCAGAAAGATAACCATTGCCGGCAAATATGAAATGCGTAGATGGTGAATTTTGCCGCCGTACCAGTCAGGCCACGGAGACGCGGAGAAAAACCAGGGCGGATATACAATGGGATTACCATGCTGTTTTTCGGAAACGAAAACAAAAAGAAGAAAGCCAGGGGCGGGGGTCCTGGCTTTCCGGGGGCAAAAGATACGGGGTCTGGAAAATGAAACTTTTAGGAGGGACAATCTAGTGATAAGCAAAATAGCAAATTTTCTACTTTTGAAAATCAGGTAGAGACAGTATTTATTTCTGGTAGGGACGGTAGATTTTGTGCCCTCTCAATACTGTCGGGTAGCCAACAGGGGCCTGGGCTGCAAATTCCAGTGTCCGGCGAGGTTTAAAGTGACGAGAAAACACCGGTTGCGCCGTTTTATCGCTTTGGCCGTGATCGCCGCGCTGAGCGCGGGGTGCGCGTCAGTGGTTCCCAATCAAAAGCAGGGGGCGGACATTACGCCCGAAGTCCAGGCTAAGCTCGTCGATGCCAACAAGGCGCTGGATTTCGCAAACGAGCGGGCCGAGGCGTTTTATTCCCAACTGGCCCCTGTCCAGGAAGAAATAAAGCAGTTTTGCAGCCGCCCAGGCTGGAATGAGTTCGAGCAGATCCTGCTCGAGTTTCCCGACCTCAGGGACACCGACAACCAGATAGAGATAACCCCGGAGATGGAGTCCCGTCTTGCCGATTGGGGCCGAAGATGGAGCACTTCCTGGGAGGTCGCCCTTACCGGCTATCACGACCTTGTGGACAAGTGCATCATCCTGGAGGCTAAAAGGCTGGCGGCTCGCGAAAGGCTGCTGGCGGTCCAGGCAAAATACCTTGTGGCGGTCATGGCCGAGATTTCCGCCGGCAACGAACAGCGGGGCAAGGACATCTATGCGGTCGTCGAAATCCTGGACAAAACCGGGGCGGAACTCAATTCATACCGGACCGACGACCTGGGGCTGTACCGGTCTCAGTAAACCCGGGCAGCCATCCCCAAAATTTCACCAAAACGCGAAAGAACGGCCGTCCCCGAAGACTATCTCCTTTTTCACCGTTATTTTCGGAAGAGCTTCTTGCGAATCGACCCGGCTTTCCAGCTTTGTCACCGACTTTGAAATTCTCTTTCAATTAGATTGAAAGATTCCTTCAACTTTCGAACCCACAATGGTCCCGGTGGCGGCCGCCACAATATTTATCCTATAAATTTCGAGTACATACCAAATTTCCCACGTCCTGTGGGCTTGGCCCCATTATTGCCTATTCAATGGAGTGAATTGGGAATCGGATTTTAAAGCGATGTTGACGGATGAAAATAATTAGTAGGAAAACCTTCAACTTTCAAGGAGAACCAAATGAACAGAAAACCTTATTCCATCCTGACGGTAGTGGCAGTTGCTTTCGCCCTGGTCCTCGGATTTGGGACACTGAACGCGGCGAAGGCCGTACCGGGCACGGCCGGTGATGCCTATAACCTTCCTCCCGGGAATGTAAATCTTATCGGGTTGGATGCAGCCGACAACTCCGTACGGGTGATTGACCGGGATGTCGCCCCCGCGCCGCGAGGGTTCTTTACGGACTCTTATGGGTTGGGACTCAGATCGCAGCAGTAAGCGTTCCCGGTTCCTGATTAAGGGCTTGTCCGTAAATAAGCCTCAAGCGGTCTGGAGTGATCCTTCAACACACTGCCGAGAGGGTATCGAGTTCGCCAAAGTCGGGCTCGATGCCCTCCCGCTTTTAAAAAGCGTCCTTTGATGTTCCTCTTGAACGCAATTTCGTATCAGTGCGCCTCCGGAAGGTCCAGGGCGGTCGAAGGGGGCGCCTGCGTAAGGGCGGTTTTCTTCCTGCCGAAAAGCTGAACCACCACCACATAGAACAGGGGAATGAACGGGGTCGCCAGGAAAGTGGCGGCAATCATCCCACCCAGGACGCCCGTGCCGATGGCCGTTTGGGCGCCCGCGCCCGCGCCGCTGGCCATTGCCAATGGAAGCACGCCGAAACCGAAAGCAAGCGAAGTCATGACGATGGGGCGAAGCCTCAACCTGGCGCCTTCCAGCGTGGCCTCCACCAGCCCCATTCCTTCCTTCACTTTGTCCATGGCGAACTGGACGATCAGAATGGCGTTTTTGGTGGTCAGCCCCAAAACGGTGAGCAGGCCTATCTGAAAGTAGACATCGTTTGGAAACCCGCGAATAGACGTGGCCAGCACTCCGCCGATGACCCCCAGCGGCAGTGTCAGCATGACCGCAATGGGGACCGTCCAACTCTCGTAGAGGGCCGCCAGGCAAAGGAAGATCACTATCATGGAAAAGGCGTAGAGCACCGGCGCCTGGGACTTTGCCATCCGTTCCTGGTAGGACATCCCGGTCCAGTCATAACCGATGCCTTTGGGCAGTTTGTCGGCTATTTCCTGCATGGCCTGCATGGCCTCGCCCGAGCTTTTCCCGGCCGGCGCTTCACCCCAGATGTTAAGTGACGGGAAACTGTTGAAACGCTCCAGCTTGGGGGAGCCGTAAAACCAGTGTCCCGTGGCGAAAGAGGTGAACGGGGTCATCGTCCCGCGGACGTTTTTAATGTAGAGCCGTTCCAGGTCTTTAGGCAGCATGCGGTACGGAGCGTCGGCCTGGACGTAGACCCGCTTGACCCGGCCGCCCTGGATGAAATCGTTTACGTAGGCGCTGCCGAATGCCGCCGAGATGGTGGTGTGGATGGAGTTTATGGGGACCCCCAGAGTACCGGCTTTTTCCCAATCCACATCGATGCGGTACTGGGCAACGTCGTCCAACCCGTTGGGACGCACCCGGGTGAGTCGCGGGTCATGGCGGGCCATTTTGAGCAACTCATCGCGGGCGGCCATCAGGGCTTCGTGTCCCAGTCCCGCACGGTCCTGCAACTCGAAGTCGAACCCGCCCGCCTGGCCCAGTTCGCGGACCGCGGGCGGCGCAAACGCAAACACCTGCGCGTTGCGGATTTTCGAAAACCTTTTCATGGATCGCTCCACCAGGGCGGTCACCTTCTGGTCCGACCGCCGGCGCAGGTCCCAGTCCTTGAGATTGATGAACCCCAGGCCGGTATTCTGCCCCGTTCCGGAAAAGCCCCTGCCGGCGAGCGTGAAGCAGTCCTGCACCGTGTCCTTTTCATCTTCGAGGAAATAGTTCCGGACCTCGTTCATGATCTGCTCGGTCTGCTCCAGGGTCGAACCGGCGGGCAGCGTCACCTGCAGGTACAGGTTGCCCTGGTCCTCGTTGGGCAGGTAAGAAGTGGGCATCCGGTGGAAAAGGAATCCCAGGGCCGCGACCAGCAGGACGTAAATGAACAGGTAGCGAAGCTTCTTCGATATGATATGGCCGACCGCGGACTGGTATTTGTTCCTGAGGTTGTTGAATACCCTGTCGAACCATCGGAAAAAAGGCCGGAACAAAAAAAAGCCGGTTTCGGCGGCTTCGTGACCCTTGGGTACCGGCTTGAGAAGCGATGCGCAAAGGACCGGGGTAAGAATCAGGGCCACCGCCACCGAAAGCATCATGGCGGCAATGACGGTCACCGAAAACTGCTGGTAGATAACACCGGTGGAGCCCCCGAAAAAGGCCATGGGGCCGAAAACGGCCGAGAGCACCAGCCCGATTCCTATCAGGGCGCTGGTAATTTCCCGCATGGATTTTCGGGTGGCCTCCTTGGGCGGGAGCCCCTCCTCCGCCATGACCCGTTCCACGTTTTCCACCACCACGATGGCGTCGTCCACCAGCAGCCCGATGGCTAAAACCATTGCGAACATGGTCAGCATGTTGATGGAAAATCCGAACAGTCCCAGCGCGGCGAAGGTGCCCAGGATAACGACGGGCACCGCCAGGGTGGGAATGAGGGTCGCGCGGATGTTTCCCAGAAAAAGGTACATTACCAGAAAAACCAGCAGGATTGCCTCGAACAGGGTCTTGACCACCTCTCCTATGGCCACCTTCACGAACGGCGTCGTGTCCATGGGGTAGATGACCTTCATGCCGGGGGGAAAGAACCGGGAGAGTTCTTTCATCTTCGCCTTGACGGCGTCGGCGGTTTCCAGCGCGTTGGCGCCCGGGGCCTGCCGGACGGCCAGGCCGGATGCGGGCATACCGTTATAGAGCCCCTGGGAGCCGTATCGTTCGGTGCCGAGTTCGGTGCGGCCCACGTCGCGCACGCGCACCACGGAGCCGTCGGGATTGGTGCGAAGCGGGACGGCGGCGAATTCTTCCGGGGTCTTGAGCAGGTTCTGGACGATTACGGAAGCGTTCAGCCTCTGGCCTTTCGCCGCCGGCGCCCCCCCGAACTGTCCGGCGGAAATTTCCACGTTGTAGGCCTTGAGCCCCTGGATCACGTCGTCCATGGTAAGGTGGTAATCGGTCAGCTTGTCCGGATTGAGCCACACGCGCATGGCATACTGGGAACCGAAGGTTTCCACTTCCCCCACGCCGGGCACGCGCGCCAGCACCTCCTGGATGCTCGACTGGGCGTAGTCCGAGAGGTCATTGTCGTCCATGCTGCCGTCTTCCGAGGTCAGCCCCACGACGACCAGCCAGTTTCTGGTGGACTTGCTGACCTTGACGCCCTGGCGCTGCACCACGTCGGGCAGGCTCGCCATGGCGAGCTGGAGCTTGTTTTGCACCTGTGCCCAGGCGAGGTCCGGGTCGGTCCCCGGAGCGAAGGTGAGCTCGATTCTCCCGGCGCCGGAGGCATCGCTTGTGGCCGACATGTAGAGCAGCTTGTCGAACCCGGACATCTTCTGCTCGATGATCTGCACCACGCTGTCTTCAACGGTTTCGGCGGATGCGCCGGGATAGAAGGCGTCGATGGCGATGGACGGAGGGGCGATGGGCGGATACTGAGATATAGGCAGGTTGTGAATCGCCAGCCCGCCGGCCAGCATCATGATAATGGCTATGACCCAGGCGAAGACCGGGCGGTCCAGGAAAAAATTAGACAGCATTTCGGTCTCTCCTCAGTTCGACGGCGCAGGCGCGCTTTTTGCGCCCGCGGCTTCCCGGCCGGACTCCCGGCCGTTATACGGAACGGTCTTGACGGCCGTGCCCGGCCGCACCTTCATCATGCCCTCCACTATCACCCGGTCTCCGGCGGAAAGGCCCGTAGAGACAAGCCATTGGTCGCCTATGGCGCGGTTGAGTGTGAGCAGCTTTTGCCGGACTGTCCCGCCATCGTCCACGACCAGCGCGACGGCCTCCCCCTTTGTATTTCGGCTGACCCCCTGCTGGAGAACGAGAATGGCCTGTTCGGCGATACCCTCCTGGACGACGGCCCGGACGAACATTCCCGGCAGGAGCAAATGTTGCGGATTCGGGACCACGATGCGCAGGTTAAAAGACCCGGTCGCGGGGTCCACCGTGACAT
Source organism: uncultured delta proteobacterium (assembly GCA_963712895.1). GTDB lineage: Bacteria > Desulfobacterota > Syntrophobacteria > Syntrophobacterales > Syntrophobacteraceae > SbD1. Next base: position 204,288 of record CAVQJR010000001.1, read on the forward strand.
CGCGGAATTGCAGCGTGCCTTCCACGGGATAGGGCGTTCCGTCTTCGAGCAGTATCCGGACCTTCCTCCCGCCTTCTCCGTCGGCGGTGAGCCGGCCGGCTTCCAGATTGCGTTTCAAACGCAGCAGTTCGGCGGACGACTGGGTCACGTCTACGTAAATGGGGTCCATCTGCTGGATGGTTGCAAGAGCGGTGGCCTGGTACGCGGTCACCAGCGCACCGCCGGTTACGCTCGACCTTCCGATACGCCCGGAAATGGGCGCGGTGACACGGGTATAGCCCAAATTGATGCGGGCGGCTTCAACGGCCGCCTTCCAGTATTCGATCTCGGCCTTTGCCTGCTCCATGGCGGCTGCCGCGTCATCGGCGTCCTGCCGGCTGACCGCATTGTGCACGAGCAGTCCCTTGCACCGTTCGGCTTTCGAGCGAACCGCGGGCAGGTTGGCCTGCGCCTTGCCAAGCGAGGCCCTGGCGGAGTCATAGGCCACCTTGAAAGGGGCGGGGTCGATCTGGTAGAGGAGCCCGCCGGCTTTGACATCGGAGCCCTCCTGGAACAGCCGCTTCTGTATGATGCCGTTTACCTGCGGCCGTATTTCCGAGACAAGATAGGCGGAGGTGCGGCCCGGCAGTTCGGTGGTAAGCTCGACCTGCTGAGGTTCGATGGTTATGGTGGCCACTTCCGGGACGGACGCGGGGGCGGCTTGCTGCCCGTGTCCGCTGTCGCAGCCCCCCAGCGACAAAAAGCTCAAAAGAGCTATCAGAGCCACACCGTATCTAAATCGTTCGCAACCGTTTCTTTCGATTTGCATTGGAAACCTCACTGCTATTCCGATGGTGCATCGGGTCAGTCCGCTCATTGTACTAATTTTCGTTCAAGATAGACCAATACCGATGGGTTACGCTCCGCTTCACCCATCACGTTAATCTTGAACGCAACCTGGTATTAAGTGCATCCGCCAATCCGAGGACCTGCTAAAATATTTCCTCAGAGGTCATTGCTTCTTTTCCTTGGGAATGGTGAACACGAAATTCGAACCCGTCCGCCTGGCCTCATACCAAATGTCCCCTCCATGTTCACGTATGATCTCCCGCACCATATACAGTCCGATGCCCGTTCCATGAACGGCATGCCCGGATGCGGCGCCGATGTTGCTGAATTTAGTGAAGAGTTTTTCGCGAAGCTCCTCCGGAACCGGCTCCCCGCTGTTATAGACGTTCAAACGATAGAAACGGCCGCGGTCCTTATAGCCGAAGAAAACGGCGCATCCTTTTCCGCCGTATTGAGCGGCGTTCCTGAAGAGGTTTCGATATACGCTTCTGAGCCATCTCCCGGCGACATGGATGGTAACGGCCCCCGCCGAAACCGCTCCCCTGCGTTTTTCAATCCTGATGCTCCCGGACAGGATTTCGTCCGCGAGTTCCTCCAGGACCGGGTCGATGATGTCTTTTCTCAGATCGAGCGCCTCTTTGCGGATCTCATCGAATCCCTCGATTGCGGCGGCCCTGGCCAAAAAATCCTCGGCGATGCCGCTGAGCCGGACCGTCTGCCGCAGCAAACCTCTCAGTTTATCGGCGACGCTCTCGTCCATGCTCCCGTACGTGCCCCGGACAAGGAGTTTCAAGCCGGCCGCCATTGAAACCAGCGGCCCCCTCAGATCGTGCGACAGGATCATGAGGGTGTGGGGGACGCGCTCCCTGAGTTCCAGATTGCGCTGTTCCGACTCTTTTAGCGCCATCCGCAACTCCCTGTACATGGAATCCACCAGACCGGCAATATCTTTTTCCGCGGGCCGCGACGATGCCTGCATCCGTTCTCCTCCCGCTCAAGGGGCCGCCGTCTCACCACGCACCAAAAGCATGGGACGCATTTTGTGGTCCATGAAAGTTCAAAGTGGTTTAAATGCGCTTCTTCGCATGAGCTGGAGGTTAAACTTGACGTTTCATCGAGACCTTTTCGAACGAAAAGTCTTTGGGCAACTTTACGGAAGCGTTCCGGGGTGGACTGCCGCCAGGATATCATGATCGCCAATAATGATTCTTAAATGCTCCGACCGCTCTTAACCGGTCCGCCTGCCCCTTACCAACAGGCAGAGCAGGTGCTCGCAAACCCCTTTGCCTCCTTTCGGGGTCCCTTCCGGGTGCGCCGTTTCCACTTGCGGTAAATCCTCAGGTATTTTGGGTTGATCGCACCCCTGCCAGAGCGTATGAGTCACGAGGCCAAGGTCGCCGGCCGTGCGGCTAAGTTCGTGTCCCAGCGGGCTCCTGCCTGCCTGTGTTGCGGATTCGGACTTCCATTGGATGTGGATGCTGAGTTCATTGCTCAGGTTGTTGCCATAGACTATCAACCTTGCCGACTGCGGAACGGAGATTTTGCCGCAGAGTTCGAGTATTTTTATTTTTTCCTTCGACCCGGCTGCCAGAACGCTTATAATTTCAAGCCACTCCATATCGTTCCTCTTGTGAGGCTGAAGCCGTCCCCGACCCTCATCCCCCGGTTGGCGCACCACGGGGCGGGGAGCACGATTGCAGAAGCCGTCTTCACGGCCTCATTTCGAAAGCGGCGCCGGCGACGGCCTCTTCCTGCCCGATCCACAACGTGTGGCTTATCAGTCCGAGATCTCCGATAGCCGTGCTCAACTCGCTGCCCAGGATGCTCCCGTACCCGGGGTCGGACTTCCACTGAAGATGGATGCTGATATCGGTCGCATATCGTGCGTTGCAAAACACGCTCAGTTTCAACAGCTTCTCGACCGCGATGGACTGGAAGACCTGTCTGCAAATCTCGAAGACCTTTCCGGCTTCGACAATCCCGGCCGTGCGAATGCTTATCATTTCAAGCCAGATCATGCCGTTTTCCCTCGTCGCCATCCGGCCTTCGTCGCCTGGACTTCCATTGTTGGCGAGGCTGCGTGAACCGGCCCAGATTTTCACGGACAGGGTGATTGGCGGGGCTACACGGGGCCACCCTAGAAAGCGGACCGCGATGCACGCAACCTCGGTTGTCTAGTAGAGCCATACTCGTGCCAAGAGGATTTATGCTGTAATTACAGCGAAGTAACAGAATCGGCGGGACTAAAGCTTACTAAATATGGTATATTTTAGTCAAATATCGTTTTTTCGTTAAATAGCGTGAAGGACAGCGGCGAGCTTTATGCCGGACAGGCAAGGCTTGCGACCGGGGAGACGGGTATGAAATTGGACGAGAATGAATTTTTCCGCCAGGCCACGCTGCGGATCTGCAGCAGTCTCGATATAGAAAAGGCCCTGTTCAACTGCCTGCAGTATATTCGATTGTTCATGCCCGCCTCCGAGGTGTCTCTCGGCCTGTTCGAACCGGCTACCGGGACTCTGCGCAACCTCGCAATAGTCGACCATGCCGGGAACAGGAAAACCCTGCCTCCCACTCCCATGTCCAGGGAAGCGATCCGGGAGATCGAATCCGGAGCAAAGGCCGACGGTGATGTCAGGATCGTCGACCATGGGGAATATGACTCGGTGGTCAAGCTCCTTCGCCCTTATGTCGATCTCGCGAACCGTTGCGCCCTTGTCATGGACCTGGCCGTCGAAGGCGAGCGCCTGGGAACGTTCGCCGTGCTGGCGCATGGAAAGGAGAGGTTCACCCGGGCGCATGTCCACCTGGTATCGCTTTTGCGGGAACCCTTTTCCATCGCCATGTCCAATGCTCTGCGCTACGAAGAAGTCGTGAAGCTGAAAGATATCGTCGATGCTGAAAACCGGGAACTCAACCGGGAACTGCGGCGCTTTTCAGGAGACGAAATCATCGGCGCCGAGTACGGCCTGAGGGAGGCGATGGAAATGGTGCGGCAGGTGGCCCCGCTCAATTCTCCGGTCATGCTCCTGGGGGAAACGGGAGTGGGCAAGGAAGTCATCGGCAATGCAATTCATTACACTTCATCCAGGAGAAGCGGGCCGTTCGTCAAGGTAAACTGCGGCGCCATCCCCGACAGTCTGATCGACAGCGAACTCTTCGGGCATGAAAAAGGCGCGTTCACGGGGGCCATCGCCCAAAAGCGGGGGCGCTTCGAACGGGCCGACAAGGGCACCATTTTTCTCGATGAAATCGGGGAATTGCCGCTCCAGGCGCAGGTCAGGCTTCTGCGCGTGCTCCAGCACAAAGAGATCGAACGGGTGGGCGGGACCAGGAACATTGCGGTGGATGTCCGCATCATCGCCGCGACCCACAGGGACATGAGAGAACTGGTGCGGACGGGAGCGTTCCGTGAGGACCTGTGGTTTCGGCTCAATGTATTCCCGATCACGATCTCCCCGCTGCGGCACCGCAAAGAGGATATTCCGGCCCTGGTTCACCACTTCGTAGAGAAAAAATCGGGGGACCTCAAAATCTACCCCCCGCCGTCCGTTTCCGCCGAAGAGGTGGAGCGGCTGAAGGCCTATCACTGGCCCGGGAATGTGCGGGAACTGGAAAACCTGGTCGAGCGCGAGCTTATCCATAAAAGAGGCAAAGAAGAAGGCGGGCGGCTGACCTTCGAACATTTCGAAATGCAAAGGAATGCTGAAGGTCCGGGTATGCTCCACGAGATCGACCACAATCTGCTCACGCTCGATGAAGCCGTTTCGCTGCACATCCGCCGGGCGATCCAAACTTCCAACGGCAAGATAAGCGGCCCAAGAGGGGCGGCCCAGCTCCTTGGAATCAACGCCAACACCCTCAGGAGCCGGATGAGAAAGTTGGGCATTTCTTTTAGATACTCATAAAACCCCGCATAGCCGGAACCAAAGAAGCAATAGATGCGAATCCGGGGTGCGCGAAGCGCGGGGCAATGTGTAAAAGCCTTGCTGACAGTGTTCATGCACCTTCTTTTGACGGATGACATATCCTATTCGATCTGCTAGGATATCAACAATCATCACCGCCGTTTCAAAGTCGCGAAACTGCCGGAGGACTTCAGGGAAAGGGTGTGCGCCGGGTGCCTGAAGCGAATTGAAGTCACCGGATGGAGGAAGATCGCGGAAGACCGCGAATTCATTGCGGTTTAGAAGGGCGGCCGTTTTCGGCCAAAAAAGGCCGAGGTTACCCCTTTCGTACAAGCCACCGGATTCTTTGCATCTTGTTAGGATTTGGAGTGGTCCGTGAGAAGAAATCCGGGTTTATTCGGGACCGTTAAAAGGAGGTTACCGTTTTTGGCCCCACGGGGCCTTGCCGGGAGCGCGTCCGCAAGGGTGCGGTTGCAGAGATAAGAAGAGCCTTCGGGCGATTGAGACTGTCGCTTCGGTGTCAGCGTCCGTTCAGTTGCAGAGATAAGAAGAGCCTTCGGGCGATTGAGACTAAGAATGCTTAGGTAGTGTCAGATTTAGTTGCAGAGATAAGAAGAGCCTTCGGGCGATTGAGACTGACGTCAAAATCCATGCTGTTGCAGGATAGAGCTCGTCGATTGAGCCAGTTCAATCAGTTGCAGAGATAAGAAGAGCCTTCGGGCGATTGAGACATCCAACGTGCATCCAGATCGTCAGTTGCAGAGATAAGAAGAGCCTTCGGGCGATTGAGACTGAGTCGTCTGCAGTTGCAGTAGGCCTGCGTAGACGTCGCCAGTTGCAGAGATAAGAAGAGCCTTCGGGCGATTGAGACTCGATGCTCATTCGCCTAGGCGAGTTGCAGAGATAAGAAGAGCCTTCGGGCGATTGAGACACTTCTGTAACATAGTCATTCCAGAATTGCTCAGTTGCAGAGATAAGAAGAGCCTTCGGGCGATTGAGGCCGGTCGTGCCGGGTAGGGGGCGCCGTCCGTGAGAACAATCTTGTCCTCGATCATCGGCGCGCGGTCCCGTGCATCTTTGGTAAACGATGAAGTGGCAACGGGTAGTTGTCCGAATGCGGCTGCTTCGAAATACGCGAACTTCACGTAAAGGGGGGAGTTCCCAAATCCGTCATTCCCGCAACGTTTTTGGGCGGGAATCCGGCGTCTTTGCGGTTTAACGGTTTCTTCTCACGCTCCCGGCAGGAGTGTGGAAACTAAGAAAAGACACCGGACCCCGGCTCAGAAGCACTGCCGGGGCGACGCCAAGGGGGGCCGGCCAGCTTGCCCCGTCGTTTCGCCTGCACACAAACGATGTCCGATCCTGGCCGGTCTTCTTCTGCCGGGTTGCGTTCAAGATTAACGTGATGGGTTACGCTCCGCTTCACCCGTCCTTTCCAGACCTGAGTTAAGCGTACGATGGGTGAAGCGGAGCGTAACCCATCGGCATTGGCCTGTCTTGAACGAAATTAGTCATGGCCTCTGCGTCACCCGCGAAGCATCAAAATGGGTATTTCGGGACTCTATTTTGTAGGTAATTAGTATTAAATCATTCCATCAATGCCGCCATCCCCGTTTTCCCCCGACGGCTTTTTTCGCGTCTTTTCCTGTCCCGCCATACCTCCCCATCTGGACCGGGAGGTCGATACCAAGCCGTTCCAAGAAGCGGGCGTGCGGGTCCCGGTAGCCTGAACTCCACCGCCGGTCCCCGCCTCTCCTTTTGCAGGCGGATTCGATCATTTCCCCTGTGATTTTTGGTCCTTCAGGTCGTCAGGAATGTTGACAATCAAAATCTATCGGTATAGATGGGTAGACAAATAAATCTAGCTGGATGCCTCCCTTTTTGCCCGGGAAGATGGGCGAAAAGGGTGAATTCCGGAGGGCCGGGTGTTTGCCCGGGATCTCCCGCCGGGAGCGCCGGGGCCTTCGGACCGGTGACGTTACTCGACGCAACCGGACGGGGGAACGTTCGGCATGGAACCAATGGCGGAGACCGTGTCGAAATCAGGCATGGGCGAGTGCAGGAACCGGGTGGCGCCGGTAAAACACCTGCTTTTCCGCCGGATTTCGGCGATCCCTGAAAGGGAGAGCGAACCAAAAGAGTCTGCAGTCGAGCATCAGCTCTCGAATGCGCGAATAACAAGCAGGACAGGACTGACAATGGACCCTATCCTTCCCGTCTATCACCAGATTCGACGCACCATCAAGCACTGGATACTCGATAAGCACTATAGTCCCGGCGACAAAATCCCATCGGAGTATGAACTGGGCAGCCAGTTCAGCGTGAACCGTCTCACCATTCGGCAGGCTTTGTCTTCCCTGGTGGATGAGGGGCTTCTGATTCGCAAGCGGGGCGAGGGGACCTTCGTAACGGATAACGAGGAGTTGATCCAGGGCATGTGCCTCAAGCACATCAGCATGACCAACGAACTCCTGCTGCCGCTGAAAAAATCGACAACCATCACCGCCGAAAAAGAGGAAATAGAGCCAAATCCGGTCATCCGGAAGAAGCTCGAACTGAGCGACAAGGACCGGTATGTGGTCAGGATCAAGCGTGACCGCCTCGTGCCGGAGGGTTTTCGGGCCTTTACCGTCAACTATCTGCCGCTGGAAATCGGACGAGGGTTGAGTGAAGAGATGCTGATGACAAAGCCCCTGGTGAAAATCCTCGAAGACGATATGAAAATTCATTTCACGGAGGCATTTCAGACGCTGGAGGCGTCCTTTGCCGACGATGAAGTCGCCTCACACCTGGGAATTACCCCCGGGGCCCCGACGCTCATGACGGAAAGAATCATGTATGCGGAAAAGGGCCGTCCGGTAGAGCTCGTCAATACGTTTTATGAAGCCAGTCTTTACAAATGCTGCCTGCAACTGAAGCGGGTAAAAAGAGGGGATTCCTTCGACTGGATCTGTCAGATCACCAAATAGGCGGAAGAGATGGAAACGGCCCCGGACCCCGGTTTGACGGGGTCCGCACGACCGGACGGCATGAGCGAGGAAAGCATCGCCGACAACATTCCGCTCTTATGGAAGAGACGCCCGGCGCCGGATGGAATCACGGCAACAACGTTATCTGGGGAAAATGAGGAGTTCCGATGGAATCACTTTACAATGTCGATCAATTGCGCGGCTTCATCATCGGGGTGATAGAGGCGGTCGGGCTTAGCGGGGAATTCTCGCCCGTTTTTGCCGACTGCCTGATAGCCGCCGACTTACGGGGGGTAAAATCCCACGGGATAGTGAGATTGCCCGCCTATGTGCAGCGCGTCGAGACCGGGGTGATGAATCCCGGCGCGGCCATGAGCTGCAGCCAGGGTGACGGGGCCACCGCGCTCCTGGATGCCGCCAACGGCTTCGGCCAGGTCGCCGGACAGCGCGCCATGCGTCATGCCATCGAGAAGGCGCGGACTCATGGCGCCGGTGTTGTCGCGGTCAGAAACTCGAATCATTTCGGGATTGCCTCCTTCTACGCCATGAAGGCCCTCGACGAGGATATGATCGGAATCGTTTCGACCAATTCCTCTCCTGCCATGAGCCCCTATGGCACCCTTACCCCCTTGCTGGGCACCAATCCCATAGCCATAGCGGTTCCCGCCGGCACGGAAAAACCCATTGTCCTGGACATGTCCACTTCAGTGGTCGCGCGCGGTAAAATCCGGCATGCCGCATTGACCGGAAATTCCATCCCCGCGGGATGGGCCATGGACCCCGAGGGGCGCCCCACCACGGACCCCCTTGAAGCGCTCAAGGGGAGCCTGGAACCCATCGGCGGAGTGAAGGGCTCGGGACTTTCCCTCATGATCGATATCCTGTGCGGGGTCCTGACTGATTCGTGCCTTACGGGAGAAGTGAAGACCATTGTCGACACCAGCGGGCCCGCTCGCACGGGGCATTTCTTTTGCGCTCTCGACGTCGCCCACTTTATGCCTCCCCAAAACTTCAAGAAGAGTATCGATGCGGTGATTCAACGCATAAAGGGCCTTCCGGCCCGGGATGCCGGCCGGATCGCTCTCCCGGGCGAAATCGAATACGACCTGGCGGAGAAAAGAATGCGGGAGGGGATTCCTCTCGATACCGCCGTGGTCGAAACTTTGAATGTTCTGGCCCAACGGTACGATATCCCCCGGCTGGAGCAGGCGTCCGAGTGAAATGGTTTTTTGCGCCGGAAAAGAACGGTTCTTTCAGGCGCACTGATGACAAAACCAAGATGGAGGCATGGACATGAAGAAGGTTATTCTGGTTATTGCGGCTTTAGCGATCGGATTGGGGTTTTCACTGGCCGGTGCGGAGGACCAGTATCCCGCCAAGCCGGTGACTTTGATCGTGCCGTTCAAGGCGGGCGGGGGTACGGATATCGGTACCCGAATCGTGTGCAAGTATGCTGAAAAATATCTCGGCCAGCCCCTGGTGATCAAAAACATCGACGGCGGCGGCAGCGAGGTCGGGGTCTCCCAGATGCTGCGCTCCAAGCCCGACGGCTACACCATCGGGGGATTCAATACGGCCTCCATCACCTTAACGCTTCTGCGAAAAGCTTCTTACGACGCGCTCAAGGACGGGGCGCCCGTTTGCCTGCTGGTCTCCGACCCGCGTCTTTTCGCCGTTCGTGCAAAGGACGATCGGTTCAAGACGGCAGCGGATTTCATTAAATATGCCAAAGACAACCCCGGCCAGTTGACCATCGGGACTTCCGGCGCGGGAACCTCGGGACACCTGTCCATCCTGGTCATGAACAAGGTGGCGGGCATCAAAACCAAGCCGGTACACTTCAAGGGAGCCGGTGCATCACGGGCGGCCTTCCTGGGCGGCCACATCGATGCCGTGGCTCAAACCCTGGGAGAAGTTCTGGAAATGCAGAAGACCGGTGAGGCGAAGGTCATTGCGATAGCAACGGAAAAGCGCATCAAGGAATTGCCCGACGTACCCACATTTCGTGAAGTGGGCATCGACCTGGTTATTTCATCGAACAGGGGCATCATGGCGCCCAAGGGGACACCGCCGGAAGTCATCAATACGCTGGCAGCCGCCTTCAAAAAAGCCTCTGAAGACCCGCAATACCTGGCGGAAATGGCAAAAATCGGCCTTCCCGTAAAATACCTGGGGCCGAAAGAATATGCGGAGTTGAATGAGCAGGAGTATAAAATCAACGCCGAGATCGCATCCGACGTACTGGAAAAATAATCCCAGGGGCCGGGGGGCCGTTCACCCCCCGTCCCAAATTTCGAGGGAGTAACCTGTGCTGGCCTTAGACAGAAAAATTGCACTCATTGCTTTGGCCGTCTGTGCCGCGGTGTATTGGGATACTTTCTCGTACCCACACGGAGCGGTGGCCTTTCCGAGATTCCTCCTCTACATTTTCTTCGGCCTGTGTGTGCTGCTGCTGATCTTTCCGCGTCAGCGCGAAACCGAGCGGCCGGTGAGCGTCATCTATTCCAGGGAAAAGCTCATTTCGTTCTTTTTGCTCATTGCCTACACCGTTGCCTTTCCCCTGGTCGGCTATTTTGTCACCACGTTTGTGTTTATCGTCTTCTACCTGTGGCTCTTCAAGCACAAGGGAATGGGGTACTACCTCCTGTTTGCGGGCGCGTACGTGCTCCTGATGTATGCTGTTTTTCAAAAATGGCTCTATGTCTGGTTCCCCGAGGGATGGTTGTTCTGAGGGCAGAGCGCCTGACGGGCTCGGCGGTTTCCTCCCTTCCGGTCTTCCTTATCGGGAAACCGGCGGGAGCATGAAGCAGCGGCGGTCGGGTTTGGGTGTCGGTTCGTTATTGTACGCTACAGTGAGGAGAACATCCAGGTATGGAACTCAGCCTTTTCGATGCGGTGCGTGGTGTCTTTCAACTCAGCAATTTGCTCATTGCGGCGGGGGGCGTCCTTGTCGGGGTTATTTTCGGCGGTCTGCCCGGCTTTACGGCGGCAATGGGAGTTGCCATCCTTCTGCCCCTTACCTTCGGCATGGACCCCGCCACGGGACTGATCCTGCTGGGGTCCCTGTTCTCGGGGGCCATGTATGGCGGCTCCATTGCAGCCATTCTGATCAATACTCCGGGAACTCCCTCGGCGGCCGCGACCGTCCTGGACGGCTACCCCATGTGCAAGCGCGGCCTCGCCGGCGAGGCCCTTCGAGAAGCGGTGATTGCCTCCTTTCTGGGGGGGATCTTCGGGGTTACGGTGCTTCTCCTCTTTGCCCCTCCGCTGGCGCGTATCTCCCTCATGTTCGGCCCTCCGGAATACTTTCTCCTGGCCCTGTTCGGCATGACCATTATTGCCACCATCAGTGAGAAAGCGATTTTCAAGGGGTTGATGGCCGGCGTTTTCGGCATGTTCGTCGGCACCATCGGCATGGACCCGCTTCTGGGGGTGCCCCGTTTTACCCTGGGATCGGTGAACCTGCTGGACGGGGTGCAGCTGATCCCGGCAATGATCGGCCTGTTCTCCATACCGGAGACCCTGGAGATGATCCGCCGGCATGTTCATCCCGAGGAAGACCTTCGAGAGGAAGTGTGCACCGATATCAGGAGCATCAAGATCGGCTTCCCCAAGCTCAGCCACCTCCTCAAATTCGTTCCCATTTATTTACGATCTTCCATTATCGGTACGATTATCGGCATCCTTCCGGGGGCGGGCGGCAGCATTGCCAGCTTCATGGCTTACAACGAGACGAAGCGGGCTTCAAAGCATCCCGAACAATTCGGGACCGGCATTCCCGAAGGAGTGGCGGCAGCCGAATCGGCCAATAACGCCATGGCTTCGGGCGCCATGATTCCCATGCTGACCCTCGGGGTTCCGGGTGATTCCGTGGCGGCCATCATGATGGGGGGTCTGATGGTTCACGGGCTGCAGCCGGGAGCGGAGCTGTTCGCCAGAAACGGGCATATCGTTTACACATTCATCATCGCCCTGTACCTGGCCAATATCTTTATGCTGCTCTACGGCATCTTTTTCGCTCCCTATTTCACCCTGGTCACCAAGACGCCGCGGCATTACCTGGCGGCGGCGGTGATCCTGCTGACCGTGATGGGTTCCTATGCCCTGCGGGGCAACGTGTTCGACGTGTACGTCATGCTCGCCTTCGGAGGCATCGGATATCTCATGAAGAGCTACGGGTTCAGCGTTATCCCCACGGTACTGGGCATCATCCTGGGACCGCTTGCGGAGAGCAACCTGAACACCATGGTTGCCATCTCCCATGGGGAAAACATCCTGTTGTTCATCGTAACGAGACCCATCTCGCTGGTCTTATTGTCTCTTACGCTGCTCTCGGTGGCGTTTCCGTTCTATCGCAGGATAAGGGAATCCCGCGTGAGTGCCGCTTAGAACATTAAGGCTGTTAAACCGGGATCCGGAGGTGTTCGAATGGGAAAGACTGTTTCGGAAAAGATATTTGGGGCCCACTGCGGGCGTGAAGTTACGGCCAACGACATGGTTGTGGCCGACGTGGATCTGGTTATGGCCCATGACGGCAACGGGCCTCTGGCCATAGATGTCTTCAGCAAATTGGGAGGACGGGACCTTTTCGACCCCCGGAAGGTCGTTTTCGTTCTGGATCATTACGTTCCCAGCCCCAATGAGAAGGTTTCCCTCATTCATGACATCATCAGAAAATTCACCCGGGAGACCGGATGCCATTTTCATGAAGTGGGGGACGGCGTCTGCCACCAGTTGATGATGGAAAGCCACGTGTATCCGGGCAGCCTGGTTCTCGGCAGCGACTCGCACACCTGCACTTACGGGGCACTGAATGCCTTTGCGACCGGAATAGGCTCGACGGACTGTGCGGCCGCCATGTTTACCGGAAAGCTGTGGTTCAAGGTGCCCGAGACGCTGCGGGTGACTTTGAACGGATCTCCCGCCGGGGGTGTTGCCGCCAAGGATGTCATTTTGAGCGTGGTCTCCCGCCTGGGTGCGGAAGGCGCCACCTACAAGGCCATCGAGTTCAAAGGGGATTACGCGCGGGCCATGAGTATGGACGAACGATTCACTTTCTCCAACATGGCCGTGGAAATGGGGGCCAAGGCGGGCATCTTCGACTTCGACCACAAGACCCTTTCCTGGCTCGAAGAAGCGCGCAATGTTCTTGTGCCCTTCGAGCCGGTCGTTTCCGATGCGGACGCCGACTTCAGCGCCAGTCTTCAAATAGATGTCCGGACCCTGGAGCCCATGGTTGCCAAACCTCACACCGTCGACCATGTGGGAACGGTTGCCGAAGTCGCGGGGACCCCGATTCAACAGGCGTTTCTGGGAACGTGCACCAACGGCAGATTGAGCGATCTCGAAGAAGCGGCCAGGATTGTGAGAGGCGCCAGGATCGCTCCCACTGTGCGTTTCATTGTGGCCCCCGCCTCCAGGAGGATATACCTCGATGCGGCGAAGAAGGGGATATTGGCGGACCTCGTCGAGGCCGGCGCCACCGTCGTCGCCCCCGGGTGCGGATGCTGTGTCGGGGCCGCCAACGGCATTCCCGGCGACGGCGATACGGTCATCTCCACGGCAAACCGCAACTTCAAAGGCCGGATGGGCAACAGCAGCGCAAGCATCTACCTGGCTTCACCCGCAACCGTTGCGGCATCGGCCCTGTTGGGGAAGATTACCGATCCAAGGACCATTAAGTGAGGTGTTCGCATGAAAGGCAAGGCCCATAAATTAGGGGATGACATCAACACGGACTATATCATTGCCGGAAAACACAAGCGCGATACCTTCGATGCCGCCGCCATGGTGCCGCACCTGCTGGAAGATATCGATCCCGCCCTGCACGCCAGAATTAAGCCGGGAGACATACTGGTGGCGGGGAAGAATTTCGGGTGCGGCTCCTCCAGGGAGGCCGCGCCCATGGTGATCCATGCCGCGGGAATCCAGGCCGTGCTCGCCCGGTCTTTCGCGCGCATCTTTTTTAGAAATTCCATCAATATCGGACTGCTCCTCATCGAGTGCGACACATCGGATATCGAGGAGGGAGACGTCCTGGAGATTTTCCCCGCCAAAGGGATAATATGGGATGAAACCAAGCAGTTAGAGATCCAGTTCAAGAGCCTCCCAGGGGCGATGTCCGCCATTTTTATGGAAGGAGGACTCACTTCCTATCTGAAGAAATACGGACAATTTCCTCAATGACCCCCGGCACAGGCCCGGTCGCAGGAAAAACAGCCTCTCATATTGCCGTGCCGTCCGGTACCCGCTTCATCGCCCGGCAGGGATGAGCAGCACCGGGGCGCGGCGCACCGGCAGTGTTTCCGGGCCGGTGTCCGGTGTCTTTTTCCAGTTGCCTCACTCCTGCCGGGAGCGCGAGAATCGATCGTTTAATCGCAAAGACGCCGGATTCCCGCCCAAAAACGTTGCGGAAACGACGATTTTGGGAACCCCCCCTCATTCACGTGAAGTTCATCCACGTTGAAACCACCCCCTTCGGGCAACAGCCCTGGAATCCTCCCCCTGCTCTTCCGGCTACAGTCTTGAGCGCAATTTTCCATGGTGCCCTCTTCACCCGCGAAGCATGAAAACGGCATATTCTACGTAACCCGGCATCAATAATTCATACCATTTCCATGTATTTTGGGTGGGAGCTTGCCGTGGAGTGGGGTGCGCGTTATAAGAAGTTGTGGCAATTATTGGCTTTTAGCTTTTCAGGCAGTGAATGCTTACCGGCTGCACCGTTATGAAACCCGTTAAATCAGTGTGCGCATCAAGTCGTCGATCATGCAACCGGCATGGTTTTCTCATCGTTTTGGCGCTGGTTTTATTTGCGCTGCCGGGCTGCGGCAAAAATTCCGACACTCAGGTCGTCGATTTTGGAAAAACCATCCCGGTGGCGCGGCCGGGCGCGGCGACGACCGCACAGCCTGCCCTCAAGGTGGCAGTCGGGGCTATGGTTTCTCCCAAGGAAACCTTCGTCTACTACCGGCAGCTTCTCGATTACCTGGCCGGCAAGCTGGGAAGGAACATCGAACTCGTTCAGCGCAAGACTTACGGGGAAATCAGCGAGCTTATCGGCAAGGGACAAATCGACCTGGCTTTTATCTGTTCCGGCCCCTACGCCGCAGGGAAAGACAAGTACGGATTCGAGCTGCTTGCCACCCCGGAGGTGCATGGGAGCCATTTCTACCACTCCTATCTCATCGTCAACAAGAACAGCCCCTTCAACGGCCTCGACGATCTCAAGGGGCGGGTTTTCGCATTCACCGATCCGGATTCCCACACCGGGAAACTGGTCCCTACCTATTGGCTGGCCGAGATGCACCAGCGGCCGGAGACGTTCTTTCGCAAAGTCATCTACACCTACAGCCATGATAACTCCATACTGGCGGTGGCCAAGGGGCTGGTGGACGGAGCGGCGGTTGACGGACTTGTGTGGGAGTATTATCAACGAACGAACCCCGCTCTGACTTCAGCCACGCGCGTGGTCCGAAAATCGGAGCCTTACGGGATTCCACCCCTCGTGGCAGCGAGTTCCGTTCCTTCCGACCTCAAGAAACGGGTCCGCGAGATTGTCCTCACCATGAATGAAGATCCGGAGGGGCGTAAAATCCTCGCGAACCTCCTGATTGACCGTTTCATCGTGCCCAGGGAAGAATGGTACGATTCCATCCGCCAGTTGGAGCAAAGAGTTTCGGCACTGAAGCGATAGGCGAGGCAGAGGCAAAAGCGTGCGATTTCGAAGTCTCAAGAGCAAGCTACTGGTTGGGGTATCCCTTCTCGTGATCGCGAGCGGTACGCTGATCTCGCTTCTGGTCACCCATCGCTACAGCCGCAGCCTTCATGACGCCCTCTCGTCGCAGGTGGAGCATCTGGCCGACGCCTTTGCGCTCCAGGTTGCCGACATGGTTCTCACAAACGATCTGGTTGCCCTTCAGAATACCTTGGACCACCAGGTTCAGGGCAATCCATCCCTGTCCTATCTGTTCATCGTAAAAGACGGCGAGATCCTTGCCCACACTTTCCCGGGAGGTGTCCCGGTCGATCTGCTCCCCGCCAACGAACCCCTCGCTTCCGGCCGGCTCCACCTCAAGGAGATCGCCTCGACCAAAGGCGGGCACTACCTGGACGCCGCAGTGCCCATATTCGAGGGAAAGGCGGGAATCCTGCGCCTCGGATATTCAGAGAAGCATTACCGGCAGCAGGTCGCCGGGCTGAGGCTGCACATGGCCCTGTTCACCCTGGGGACCCTTTTGCTCGCCCTGGCCGGCAGCCTCGTCTTCATCAGGCGCATCACGGGTCCTCTCACCACACTTGTTCGCGCCGCTGAAAACGTGGACAAGGGGAAGATGGACGTGAGGGTGGAAGTGGAAGGGCAGGACGAAGTGGCGGCATTGGCGGGCGCCTTCAACCACATGCTTTCAAGCCTTCAGGCCTATACCCATCGTTTGGAGGAACAGACGGTGGAACTGGAGCGTGCTCACCACCAGACGAGGACCTTCTGCGGAATCGTTCAGGAGATCGGAGCACTCCAGACACTCAGGGAAATCGGCACCTACCTGATCAACAGGTTCAGGCCCATCCTGGAATGCGGGCAGATGGCCTTCATCATGATCAATGACACCAGCGACGCGCTTTTCATCGTCAACGAAAAGCAGACCATAAACCTGAAGGAACCGGGGACGGTTCAGAGCTTCTCGGCCATCCTGGACGACCTCAAAGTGCAACAAGGACCGGACTTGACGGGCAATCCCGGTCTTATAACGCCCCTCGTGACCGAGGTCCTGCAGTCCAAGGCCGTTCATACGATCATTCCGCTCGTACATGAAAAGCGCGCCTTCGGCGCGTTGATGATTGCCTGTTCCGGTGAACCCCGGTGCGGAGGCGAGGAGATCCATCTGGTGGAGTCGATGCTTAGCCAGGCGGCCGGGGTCATCAGAAGGGCCGTGCTGCATGAGGAGGAAATTCGGGAGTTGCAAAGCCGCATCACGAGTCCGGCGGAATTTTGCGGCATTGTTTCCAAGAACCACAAGATGCAGGCCATTTTCCAACTTATCGAAAATATCGCCCCCACGGACGCCAACGTCCTCATCCAGGGTGACAGCGGTACGGGAAAAGAACTGGTGGCCGGGGCCATTCATCATTTGAGTCCCAGAAAGGAGAAACCCTTCATCGTCATCGACTGCTCGGCCTACCCCGCCACACTGCTTGAAAGCGAGCTTTTCGGCCACGAAAAAGGGGCTTTCACCGGGGCCATCCGCCAGAAGGCCGGGCGCTTCGAGCAGGCGGACGGCGGTACGGTATTCCTGGACGAGATCGGGGAAATCCCGCTTTCGGCCCAGATCAAGCTGCTCAGGGTCCTTCAGACCCACAAGTTCGAAAGGCTGGGGGGTGAACAGACTCTGACCGTGAATGTGCGCATTATTACGGCCACCAACAGGAACCTTCTCGATGAGGTCAAAAAGGGGCAATTTCGCGAAGACCTCTATTATCGTCTCAACGTCATACCCGTCCACATTCCTCCGCTCAGGCAGCGTCGCAACGACATCCCTCTGCTCGCCCGGCATTTTCTCGCCCGTTTTGCGGGAGGCGAGACACAAAAGGTCGAAGGATTCAGTCCGGAGGCCATGCGGCTGCTTCTTGACTACTCCTGGCCGGGAAACGTCCGCGAACTGGAAAACAGCATCGAACACGCGGCTGTTCTGGCCAAGGGAAGACGAATCGAGCCCGCCCATCTTCCGCCCGCGCTGCATAAAGCCTATGCGTCGCCCGTGGCGCCTAAGCCGCCGACCATACAGGAACATGAGGTGCGATTGCTCCAGGAAGCCATGGAGGAGTGCGGCTGGAACAAAAAGGAAGCCGCAAAGCGCCTGGGCATCAGCCGAAGCACCCTCTACGAGAAGCTCAGAAAGTACCGGATCGGCCAGCCCACCAGGCATTAGCACCTTCGGACTTCAAATACCCGGCACCTGCGGCGTCGCGGAAGCAGGCCCCGGCCGCATAACCTCCTCGGACGCGTGTCGTGTTCGAAGCGGATTTTCGTGTCCGATTTTCATCCAAATAGTAACAAGTTGTTTTTACTAACTTATTTGTGAAAAGAGTTCGTCGGCGATCTTTTTCGTGTTCGACATCCGGACACGACCCCACCCCGCTTCCCTACCTTTGCAGTCCCCAAAACCTTATCCCGCAAGGCATCTTGAGAATCGGCACAGAGCTTGCCTAAGTTGACGTGCAGGCGCTTTCACTGCATGGCGGATGAAAAGGCACCATTGATTATACCCCAAAAGCGAAAGCGGGGAAGAGGTATACGGATGCATGAATTGATCCTGGTGGTGGATGCAGGCCCGGATGAGCGCCGGAAGCTGTCCGTGATACTCGAGCACCATCAATTCAGTGCCGTCGCGCTGCAATCACTCGATGAACTGGCGGCGGCCGTTCGGGAGAAGTCCTGCCATGGCGTGATTCTCGATCTGGATGGTCTGCCGGTGGACAACCGCTTCATACGAAACCTGTGCAAGGACAACCCGGACCTTTGTGTCATCGGGGTCTCCACTCGAACATTTCATCCCGAGCTGGAGGAGTCCATGAGGACCCATATCTCTGCCTGTTTGAGTAAGCCGGTGGATGAGGATGAGCTGATCTACTGGCTGAAAAGCATCTGCGGGAGAGGCCGGAAATCGAGGGCTTCGCCGACCGAAGAGTGAAGCGATAAGTGCGCACGAGGTGTCTTGAAAGAAATCCCTCACGAAAGGTGGCAGTGGGCATGGAAAAAGATCGAGGAAACGTGGACGTGGAACGACCTGCCGTCGGGCAGGAGAAAAGGGAACAAACCCGCGGGGGCAAGCAGCCTCAGGCAGGAAGAAGGGGCCTCCTGCAAATGGTCTTTGCGGGAGCGGCGGCCGTGGCCTGTGCAACATTGTCCTCGGAGAAAAACGCCCGCGCATCGACCCCCGAAGCCGGTGCGGGGATGGCCAGCCCGTTGGGCGCTCCCGAAGGCCTTGTCGATGGCAACATATTGGAGCGCATGCGCCATGACCTGTTGCGGGCCATGAAAAAGCCCGTCTCCGAACGCAAATGGGTGATGATCATCGACCAGCAAAAGTGCATCGGGTGCTGTGCCTGCAATGTGTCGTGCAACACGGAAAACAATCTCCCGCCGGGGGTTGTCTATCGGCCGGTACTGAGGCAGGAGGTGGGAAAATACCCCAACGTGGGCAGGATATTTACCCCGAAGCCGTGCATGCACTGCGATAACCCGCCATGCGTCCCGGTTTGCCCGGTCAAGGCCACCTGGAAGCGCGAAGACGGTGTCGTCGTCGTGGACTACGACATTTGCATCGGCTGCCGCAATTGCCTGGAAGCCTGCCCATACAGCGCCAGGACCGCGGATTTCGGCGAATTTTACGGCATGGGCACGCCGGAAATCATGCCGTACGAAACGCGCCCCAACTATGAATACAGCAAGGAGTGGAAGCGAAAGCCGAACAGTGACGCTTCGCCGGTGGGCAATGCACGCAAATGCCAGTTCTGTCTGCATCGGCTCCGGGAGGGCATGCTTCCCGCCTGTGTGACCACCTGCCTGGGCGGTGCGACATACTTCGGGGACTACAACGACCAGGGAAGCCTCGTGCACCAGTTGCTGGGCTCATCCAGGGTACGACAACTGAAACCGGAGCTCGGAACCCGGCCTTCCGTATTCTACTTAACGTAAAAGAGGTAGAGGAGAAACAATGGAAAAATCAACCAAGTGGATGATTGCCTGGGCCATCTGGTTTATCGCTATGGCATGGGGAGTGTTCGGCGTCTCGCAGCGCATGCTCCACGGAGAGCTGCCGGTCAATTACGGCAGTTACATCCCGTGGGGGCTCTGGGTGGCGGGCAAGGTGTATCTGGTGGGACTGGGCGTGGGCGCGTCGCTGTTTGCCTGGATTGTCCATGCCTTCGACCTCAAAAAATATTTCCGCCTGGCTCGACAGGCCCTGCTCGTTTCCGCCATCGCCCTGATGATGGGAATGCTCGTGATCGCCTTCGACCTGGGCCACATGTGGCGGGCCTTTGAACCCCTGTACCGTCCTCAATTCCACTCCCTGCTCGCCTGGGCGACGTGGTTGACCATCATCAACCTTATATACGTCCTCCTGGTGCTCTTCCTGGACGTCGCCTCCAAAGGGGAACTCGGTTCGCGGCGCACCCTCGGCTGGATCGGGATTTTCCTGGGGGTTGCATTTTCGGGCTGCAACGGCGCCGAATTTGCCGCACTCATCGCCCATCCTTACTGGAACTCCACACTGGGGCCCATCCTTTCCATCGCGGGGGACCTCCTTTCCGGGTTTGCCCTGGTCCTTTTGTTGGCCGCATTGTTTCGGAAGGAACTGCTGGAAGAGGATGCCCGGTCGCTCTCGCTGCTCAGCCGGACCGTCGTGGGCCTGATTATCCTGGTGCTCGTCCTCCAGTGGTCCGAGTATTCCATTTCGGCATGGTACGGGGTCGGGCAGGAGACCACGTTGCACACCGAGGTCCTGTTCGGGTCCTCGTGGTATCTTTTCTGGATCGGGCAATTGCTTATCGGGGCACTCATCCCCGCCGGCCTCCTGCTGTGGCAACCGGCAAGCCGGGTTGCGGCCGGCCTTGGCGGGCTCCTGGTCGCGGCCGCCTACTTCGTGGCCCGCTATAACCTGGTCCTCCCCGGGCAGACGACCCCCACTTTCGATGGATTGCAGACCGCTTACATGGATTCGCGCCTCACCTTCACGTATTCGCCGTCGTCTGTCGAATGGGCCGTTTTCGTTTTCTGCGTGGCCCTTGGGATCGGCATGTTTGTTTGCGGCCGACGCCTTTTGCCGTTGTTTACAGACCTTCACAGTGCCCAAAAAGGAGGCCGGTAAGACCATGAAGAAGCTAAACTGTGATGAAGTAACCAGCAGGCAAGCCTTGCTGGACCATAATCTGGTCGAAGAGCCGGCGGGATCGAAGCTCATGACGCGCAGGGCTTTTTTCAAGTGCAGCGCCCTGGTGGGGGGCTGCGCCGCATTGGCCTCCCAGGTCGATGCGCTCGCCCAGCTCTTTTCTTCCGGGGCCATGGCCGCTGAAGGTGAAAAATTCGCCCCCTACGTTCTCGCCCAGCCCCAGAACATCCTCTATACGACCTGTCTCCAGTGCCATACCGGTTGCCAGCTCAAAGCGAAACTCTGGAATGGGGCCCTGGCCAAGCTGAGCGGGAACCCATACAGTCCACAGGACTACCTGCCCCACATTCCCTACGATACCAAACCCCAGGATACGGCAACCATTGACGGCAAGCTGTGCCCCAAGGGGCAGGCCGGCATACAGACTTACTACGACCCCTACCGGGTCCGCAAGGTGCTCAAGCGTGACGGAGAACGCGGCTCGAACCGGTGGAAGAGCATTCCCTTCGACCAGTTCATCGCGGAAGTCACCCAGGGGGGCAAGCTGTTCTCTGCGGTCGGCGACAAGCGCGATTATCCCGGATTCAAGGATGTCATCATACTCAGGGACGCCGATCTTAGCAAAAACATGGCCGGCGATGCCAAAAAGGTCGGCAAGGGCGACATGAGCGCCGGGGACTTCAAGGCCAAATACAGCCGGCATCTGGATGCGCTGATCGATCCCGATCGTCCGGACCTGGGGCCGAAGAACAACCAGTTCGTTTTCATGTCCGGCCGCATTCAGCCCGGCCGCGCGCAGCTCATGCACTGGTTCACCAACAAGGCGGCCGGATCGGTGAACGCTTACGAGCACACCACCATCTGCGAGCAGTCGCACCATCGGGCCTACGCAATGATGACCGGCGGCAAGACCGGGCATATGAAGCCGGACCTGATGAATTGTGAATTTGTCCTGTTTTGGGGAACGGGAGCCTTTTCCGCCAATTTCGGCATGACCAACATGGCCGAGAAGGTGACTTCGGGCAAAGTGGGGCGCGGCATGAAGACGGCCGTGGTCGATCCCCGGCTCTCCAATGACGCGGCCCACGCCGACTGGTGGCTGCCGGTCAAGCCCACCGAGAACGTGACGCTGGCCATGGCCATGATCCGCTGGATCATCGAGAACCGCCGCTTCGACCAGCGCTACCTGGAAAATGCCAACAAGGCCGCCGCGGTTGCGGACGGGGAGCCCACCTGGAGCAATGCCGCCTACCTGGTTAAAATTGTTGACGGCCACCCCCTGGAGCTTCTCAAGGCTTCGGAGGCCGGCGTGGGAGGCGAGAAGGAATTCGTGGTGAGCCGCGGAGGGAAGCTCTTGCCGGTCGATCCCGCAAATGAAGCATCCCCTGTGAAAGGGGACCTGTTCATCAAGACCACGGCCGGACCCTTCGGGGTCAAGAGCGCTTTCCAGCTCCTCACCGAGGAGGCGTTGTCCAAGTCGCTGCAGGAATACGCCGAAAAATGCGGGGTCGAACTCCAAACGATCATAGACGTGGCGCGGGAGCTGACCTCGCACGGCAAGAGGGCCGCCGTGGAGATGTACCGGGGACCGGTGCAGAACCCGGACGGCTACTACGCCGGATGTGGCGTTATCACCCTCAACGTCCTGCTGGGCAACGCCGACTACGTCGGAGGGCTGATCCTGGGTGGTGGAGAATGGAACTCGTTCGGGGTGGCTTCAAGCCCTTACGATTTCTCCAAGATGTTTCCGGGAAGCCTCACCAGTTTCGGCGTGAAGATCACCAGGGAGGGAACCCGCTACGAGGATTCCACCCTGTTCAAAGAGCACGGGTATCCGGCCCAAAGGCCCTGGTACCCTTTTACCGGCAACGTTTATCAGGAAATCCTGCCCTCTTTCGGCTCGGGCTATCCATACGCCGGCAAGATCCTGCTTCTGCACATGGGTACGCCCGCCCTGTCCATCCCGGGCGGCAACCAGCACATCATTCAGATGCTCAGGGACCCGGACAAGGTGCCCTTGTTCATCGCCTCGGATATAATTATCGGCGAAAGCTCCATGTACGCGGACTATATCACGCCCGACCTGACGTACCTTGAGCGGTGGGGGACCCCCGGCTCGACCCCCGATGTCCCCACGCGGCTGAGCAAGGTGCGCCAGCCGACCGCGATCCCCTTGACCGAAGAGATCGCGATCGGCGCGGAGAAAATGCCCCTGTGCATGGAAGCATTCCTCATCGCGGTGGCAAAAGAGCTCAAGCTCCCCGGATTCGGTAAGGACGCTTTCGGCCAGGGGATGGACTTCGACCGGCCCGAGGACTGGTACCTGAGACTCATGGCCAACCAGGCTTACGGGAGCAATAAAAACGACGCCGTGCCCGATGCCGACGACCACGAGGTCGAGCTTTTCCGGCAGGCAAGGCGGCACCTTCCCAAATCGGTCTTCGACGAGGCGCGTTGGAAAAAGACTCTCAGGTCCGAGACGGAGTGGCGCAAGGTGGTCTACGTCCTCAACCGGGGCGGCCGGTTCGACGGCTACGGCAAGGCGTATGGTGTCAAGACCATGGCCTATCATACTTTCGGGGGCATGTTTAATCTGTTCGTCGAACAGGTGGCCAAACAGAAAAACAGCCTCAGCGGTCAGCACTTCAGCGGAATTCCCGTGGCACTGGGCGAGTGCGACGCCGCGGGCAAGCCGCTGGTGCACAAGGAAGGCTATTCCCTCAGGTTGTTCACTTTTAAGGAGCCCTTCGGCGGCCAGTCTCGCACCATCTCCAATTACTGGAGCAACATCGCCCTTCAGAGGGAGAATAAAATCTGGCTCAACAGTGAGGACGCCAGACGGCTGAAGTTGAAGCCGAACCAGCGGGTGCGCATGGTCTCCCAGGTGAATACCGAAGGAAAGCTCAATCTTCTGGACGGGGATAAGCGGGTCCTGGACATGATCGCAAGGGTGGAAGTCATGGAAGGCATTCGTCCGGGGACCGCTGCGGCATCCTGGCACTACGGCCACTGGGCCTACGGTTCCCACGATGTGCTCGTGGACGGACACCTCATCAAGGGTGATAAGCGCAGGGCGGCCGGCATCTGTCCCAATCACGTGATGCAGGTCGATCCGGTGCTCAAGGACGTGTGCGTCACGGACCCCATAGGCGGGAGCGCTTCGTTTAGCAGCACCATGGTGAACTTGTTGCCCGTAAGCGAATAGACAATCAAACCCCATGCAAAAGGAGGCTTGAGCATCCGGCCTCCTTTTGTTCCAGGTCATACGATTATGCATGTCATACGACAACTGAACATGAGATTTAAAACCTTCCCCGGCCCAACGGGCATACTGGCGGCCGTTGTGCTCCTGGCGGTTTTTTGGGCATTGCTTCCGGCGCGGGCCGCGCAGCCGTCGCCCAGGGGAAAAGTGCTGCACATAGATGCCCGCGGCCTCGATCTCCTGCTGCAATCCGATCCCAACCTGCTTCTCATCGACGTGCGCACACCGGGTGAGTTGACCGGTCCGCTGGGCAAGATTTCCCGGTCCCGGAATGTGACCATGCAGGAACTCGAGAAAAACCCCGGGCAGTTCCCGCATGACAAGACGCTGGTGCTCATTTGCCGCAGCGGGCACAGGAGTTTGAATGCGGCCGGACTTCTGGCCGGGCACGGCTACGTCGTTTATTCGGTGGATGGAGGAATGCGGGCCTGGCGCAAACTGCATCCGGAAGCGTCGCCGCCCGCGCAGGAGGCGTCGCCAAAGGAGCCCCGGAGTAATACCGGCAACGCACTGGAAAAGGGAAAACCCTCGCCACGGGATGACAAGGGTGAACACCCTGCCGGGAAATTTTTGGATAACGGGATGGGCTGCTGACGGCGGAAGAAACAGTTTTGCCGATGGGGCCTTTTTAAGTGCCGATGCAATTCCTATATATGCGGTGGACACCGCACTCATGGATTTCGCTCAGGCGGCGGTGCTTTCCAACGGAACCGTGCCGGGCTGTCGAAGGGCCGATACCTTTGGAGTAACGTTTTATGGAAGAATTTGAATCGCTTCTGGCTTCTTCCGCCGAGGCCCACGGCCATCTGTGTCCCGGCCAGGTGGTGGGAGTGCGCATGGCCGTCCTGGGCTGTCGCCTCATTGGTCTGGACGATCCTCGGAGCAGGGCCCAGATCAAGAAGCTGATCGTATACGTGGAAATGGACCGATGCACTGCGGACGCCGTGGCCCATGTCACCGGCGTCAAGCTGGGAAGGCGCTCGCTCAAGTTCATGGACTACGGGATCATGGCGGCAAGCTTTGTGAACCTTGAAACCGGCAGGGCCTTCCGGGTGGTCTCGACCGAGGAATCCCGGGCGTTGGCCCCGGTTTATGCCCCGGAAATCCCTGAGAAATACCCGCAGCAGTTGGAAGCCTACAAACGCATGCCCGATTCCGTCCTGTTCCGGGTCGAGGAAGTCGTAATAGACATCTGTGACGCCGACCTGCCCGGTCCGACCCGATACAAAACCTCTTGCGCCGGTTGCGGCCAGGTGGTGCGCGACCATCGGGAAGTGACGGTCGCAGGGCGCCCATACTGTGCGCCCTGCGCCGGCGGCGCCTACTTCCGGAATGCGCGCCCGGTTTCCTCGTCGCTGATAAACGCTCCCCCGGCCTTCCCGATCACGGAAGACCGGGAGGGCCGGGAATCGCGCCTCGAGCCACGATCGGAAGTTCTTCATTAAGGAGGATGTGCCGTGCTGAAAAGTATCCCCTTGGAACAAGCGGTGGGCAGTACCCTTGCGCATGATATCACCGAGGTTCGTCCCGGAGTCTTCAAGGGCCCGGCCTTCCGCAAGGGCCACACCGTCTGCCAGGAAGACATCTGCCATCTGCAGCGCCTGGGCAAAAACCACCTCTACGTCATTGACCTCGCGGATGACGAAATCCATGAAAATGAAGCGGCGGCCATCCTGGCGGGGGCATTGGCCGGTGAAGGAATTACCTGGGAAAACGAACCCAGGGAAGGCAAAATCAAATTGCTTGCCGGAAAAGACGGCTTGCTCCGCGTGAACACGGCGACCCTGGCCGCGTTCAACATGGTCGATGAGGTCATGTGCGCCACGCTCCACAACCACACGCTGGTGCGGAAAGGGGAATTGGTGGCCGCCACTCGGGCGATCCCCCTCGTCATGCGGCGCGCGCCCATCGAAAGGGCCGCGGGTATCGCCCGCGAAAACGGCCCGGTGCTCTCCGTAAAGCCGTTGCGCAAAGCACGGGTGGGTCTCGTGGTTACGGGCAACGAAGTCTATCACGGCCTCATCCGGGATCGCTTCGCCCCGGTGCTCACTCAAAAGGTAACGGACCTCGGGTCGGAAGTGGCTGCCCTGGATTTCGCTCCGGACAATGCTTATGAGATTGCTGCAGCCATCCGAAACCAGGTGGATGGAGGATGCGATCTGTTGCTGCTCACCGGCGGCATGAGCGTCGACCCGGACGATGTGACTCGCCACGGCATCCGTGAGGCGGGCGCCGGTGAATTCCACTATGGATCGGCCGTGCTTCCGGGGGCCATGTTCCTGGTCGCCTACCTGGGGGATGTGCCCTTGCTGGGAGTTCCCGCCTGCGCTCTGCACCACCGGGCAACGGTCCTGGATCTGGTGCTTCCGCGCGTCCTGGCGGGAGAACACATCGGCAAGGCGGAACTGGCCTTTCTCGGGCATGGCGGGTTGTGCCGCGACTGCGAGGAGTGTATCTACCCGCACTGTCCCTTCGGCAAAGGATTTTGACCGGGCGTGGCGCGCGTGCCCCCGGCGGGCCGCTCAAAAGCTTTCGGTCCGCGTGCCCCCTTTATGACAATGACTGAAAGCAAAGGAGAAGGCATGTATCTACCGGAAATCTACGAGAAGTTCTCCCACGAGTTCCCGGACATCACGGAGAAATACAAACAACTGGGCGTGGCTTGCCGGACTTCCGGCCCCCTGGATCAGAAGGTTCAGGATCTGGTAAAGCTTGGAATCGCCATCGGCATCGGTTCCCAGGGCGCGGTAAGGTCCCACACCAGGAAGGCTCTGGCATCGGGCGCCACCAGGGAGGAAATTCTCCACGTAGTCGTGCTTTCCCTGACCACCAACGGTTTCCCCAACATGATAGCCGCCTTGGGCTGGGTCGAAGAAGTCCTGGCAAAAGAATTACCCAAATAGCGCTTCCGGTGCCGGCTGTGCTCCTTAAGTTTCCGGGCTAATGGACAGAGCCGGATCATCGTTTGCCTGTGCCGAAGCATTGTTTTATCGGAAGAAAAAGCGGCCCGCCAACAGCCATTCGAGGAAGGGCCTTTGTGGTTTTATGATAACGCCGTTCCTATTGCATTGATAAGCCTAATACCAATTCGCGTTCAAGATTGAGATGAACGTGATACCGTTCGCGCTGAGGTATCGAAGCGTACGAGACGATAGGATCGCCCTTCGATACCTCAGGGCGAACGATCTTGAGCGCCAATCGGTATAAACCGGCCAGGTTCTATGGTGGCTGCCACGGGCAGTACCGTTCACCAGATGGCTTTAATTGGCACGGGTTTGTCTGTAGTACCATTCGAGCTGGCCGGCGCTGCTGTCCTCATCGATGTTTTCTTCGGTGAGGCGTTTTTTGCCCTCGGCTGCAGGCAGCACTTCCTTTAATTTCCACTTCTCCTCGGAGCGTCCGAAAGTCCAGAAGTCTTCAAAGGGCATTACATACTTGTCCTCACTAAGCTTCCTGCCGGCCTTGCTCACGATCTTTTGCGCATGGGCGCTGATCCTGACGATGAATTCATCTTTATCGCGCTGCTGAAAGTTTTTGATGAGGATAAGTTCGACCTTGCGGACGCAAAGGTTGCGGTACTCCACCCTCATATCTTCCATTTGCCACTGGTTCAGCTGGTTTTTCAGACTCTCGGCCACTTCCGCAAAGAGATCGCTTTCCGGGACCTGCCCGGGGTCTCCCGTTTCCCGTGCCAGATATACGGCCAGGAAAATGCGGCGGGCGCTCTCGATCATTACCTGCCGGTTCCATAACCTGTCGGTTTGGGCCAGAAAGTTGAGCGTCCGCTCGATTCGAACCGCTTTTTTCTCGACCCCTTTTTCAAGCCACGGACCGGCCGCGCCTTCCTTCCCGGCTTCCTCGCCGTAAATTTTCTGCACGTTCTGATCGGTCAGCATTTCAGCGAAATTTTCGTCTTTCAGGTAGTCCGACTCTCCCGATTGCTCCACTTCCCGGAGCAGCCATTTGCCGTCCATTAGCTGAAAAGTCCAAAACTCCTGGAATTTGGCCGCACTTTTGTCGCCGCGCAGGAAACGTCCATCCCGGGCGTCAACGTAGTAGTCCCTGGCGGAAGCGCTGATGAGGGCCGTAAATTCCCTCTGACTGGGCTTGTCGGTATAGCGGACGTTTACCAGATCGACCTTTTCGATCTTCAAATCCTCGACCCGGTTGATCTCGTTATTTCGCTTCATTCCTCTGAGCTGTGAAACATGCTGCTCATACAGGGACTGCATGAGCAGGGGCTGCATCGGGCCGTATTCACGGCTGCCCCAGCATTCCTGGAGTTTTCGGAAAGTGGATTCGGCGATTTTTTTGAGGGCCTCGGGCGCAACGGAAGGGTCCTGCGTCGAAAGAAACATAAGCAGTTTTTGCGTCTTGCCGGCCTTTTTCGCTACCGCGGATGAGCCGTACACGAAATCGAGGTTTTCTGTTTTTCTTTTCTTGGATTTCAACAGGATAAATATAACGATTATAAGAAAGAATATCGGGAATACCCAAGCCGAATCGTCGGATGATGAAGAAGACCTTCCCGACGAGCCGGATCTCGAAGAGCTGAAATGGCCCCCCTTGTTGTGGACCACGAAGCCGGATGCGATGAAAACGTGGGGTTCGGATACGCCGAGGTTAAAAACCCGACGGTCCCCGGCGTCCTCGGAAACTGTTTCGACCATGCTGGAATGGAGCCTGCCGTCTTCGAAGGCATCGACGAATGCGCCGTGAACCAGGTCGCCCGCTTGACGAAAATCTCCGCCGGTGAGTTTGACGGGGTGGTCCGCGGTGGTGAGCAGAATCCCGCCGCTGGTCCGAAGCGTAAGCATCCGGGCGCGGGCCGAATGGATTGTTTCCACCCTGGACGTGACCTGTTTTCCTTCCGAATCAAGGCCGACAACCAGGTCGCCGGGCGCGAGGCTTTCAATTGCGATTTGTCCGCCGGGCGTGCGAATGGGTGTGCCGGCGGGGAAACATCCTCCCCCTCCGCCTCCCTTGTTATGCACTGCGATATGGCCCGCGAAAAAAGTATGAGGGGAGTCCGTCCGGAGGTTGTAAACCTGGATTCGCCCCTGAATTTTCTCGATTGAGAGTATACGCTGCGGCGTGAGGGTCCTGCCGTCGGAGGCAATAATCAGGTCTCCGGGCTTTAAACGATCGACGGTCTTATACGTTCCGTTTCCGACATAGAAAGGGTGCTCGCCGGTTACCCTCAGCGCGCCCAGGGCAGTGGTCAGGATAAAGTGTGCGCCGGCTTCGGCGCGAAGCACCTCCCTCACCTTCGTTGTAACCAGCTTGCCGCCCGTGGAGAAGGCCATGACCTCATCGCCGGGCTTGACGGCGCTTATCGGGATTTGCGAACCGTCGGACTTCAGGATAGGGCTTTCCGGCAGGAAGCAGCCCTTGTTGTGTACGGCCACGCCTTCCGGAAAGAAGACCCCGCCGGGGTGGACCAGCAGGTTGTAGGCGGGCTTGTCGGCCTTTACCGGCCGGATCGCGGATATCCGTTCGGGCCTTATTTTGCCCTCATAAACGCTAAAGATTCGATCTCCGGGTTTCAGTTTGGCCGCAACGCTGAACTCCCCCGGTCCGGTCATTACGGGGTGTTCGGGAGTGGCCAGAAAAACCCGGCCGGCCGCCGAGATCTCAAGGTATCGTTGGACTTCTATTTTCGTGACGCTTTCGACACGCACCGCGTGCGATCTCCCGCCGGTGATTCCGAGGACCATATCGCCCGGCCGGAGCTTCTCAATAGCGGTCTTGCCTGCGGGGGTCAGAACCGCCGTCCCTTCACGCAGACATCCCCCTCCGCCTCTCGCCCACGCCGAGCCGGCTGAAAGCACTACGAGAAGAACGGCAATAAAGTGCTTCAGGAATTGCATTCGCACCTCCATCGGTGGATCGTTCCTCGGGAAAGCTGGTTGAATCCGGGAATCCTGTGCGACAGGATCAATGGAGGGCGGCCAGTACTCCGCCAAGCACCGCGGCCGCAATAACCACGCTGATGCCGAGGATTGCCGAGCCGACCACTCTGCTGTAATATTCGGCGACGGCGCGGTTACCCCGTGCGATTTCCTTCTGTTCGTCTATATTGGGAGTAAGCCTGTCGACAAGGCCGGGGATAAAGGCCGTCGAGACCAATACCAGGGCAATCCCGACGAGGCCCCCTACTACCGAAAAAACGAGCGACCAGCCGATGTTCAGAATTGTTTGCGGCATATGCTTCCCTCCTTAAGTTCGTCGATAGGATTCTCAGAATTTCACCTGCGGGACAGCCCGCTCGGCTGCTTCTTCCATCTGGAAGAAAGGTTCCGCGATGAAGCCGAACGTCCCGGCGATGAGACTTCCCGGGAACATTTCGACCCGGTTCTTGTAACGCATTGCCGCATCGTTATAGTACTGGCGGGAAAACCCGATCTTGTTTTCCGTTCCCGAAAGCTCTTCCTGAAGGGCCAGGAAATTCTGGTTCGCCTTCAGATCGGGGTATGCCTCGGCGAGGGCGAAAAGAGATCGCAGGCTCTGGGAAAGAGCGTTTTCCACTTTCGCCCGGTCTTCGACGCTTCCGGAAAACGAGACCGCCTGCTGGCGTGCGTGCACCACGGCGTCGAGCGTTCCTTTTTCGTGAGCGGCGTAGCCCTTCACAGTCTCGAGCAGGTTGGGAATGAGATCGTGCCGGCGCTTAAGTTGAACGTCGATGCCGCTGAATGCGCTCTTTACCTCGTTTCTGCCCTGAACGAGCCTGTTGTACAAAGACACGAGGTAGAGTCCGAGCAACGCGACAATTCCGACAAATACAAGGATGCCAACCATATTGTCCTCCCGACTGGTGTTTCATTTGGCCTGTTCACCTTTGCCCGTCTGCAACGGCGAACGCCGGTGGAGCATATTATCCCAATACAGCGTGGCAATACCAATTAAATCCACCGGTTGCGGTTCTTCCCGCTTGATTCTGTTTTTGAGAGGCATCCAGCACCACACGAGATTTCAGGATGCCACCCATTAGCAAGCTTACAAGTGTAAGGAGGGGCTGTTCCGACCAGGGCGGTCGTAAATCTGATTTACCATGTGGACCGATTTTGGGGGGAGGGCAGGTCAAGAATGCTCTTTCATATCTGAAACTCTTGAAAAGTCAACAACATGGCAAAGTGTCATAAATTCTTCCCTCAAACCCCGGTTCCGGAAACATGACCGAACAGGAAAATCCGAAGAGAATGGATTCTCGGGGGTGCAATGGGGTTTCACTATTCCGGTTACAAAGAGTGGGAATCCCGGTATCATGACCGGATTTTGGAGAACCTGCCATGGATGGTGACGACAGGCTTACCGGATATCTGCATTTGGACAGAATGAAGGACGACCAATGATCAATCAGAAAAAGCCGGTAAGCCTTTTTTCCGCCACCATTCTGGTCGTTGCCAACATGATCGGGACGGGCGTTTTTACTACTCTTGGGTTTCAGCTTGCCGGCGTTCATTTTCCATTTTCCGCAATCATGCTGTGGGTTGTAGGAGGCATTGTCAGCTTTTGCGGAGCCCTTTCCTACGGTGAGCTGGGCGCGATGATGCCTCGGTCCGGGGGTGAGTACGCCTATCTCACCGAGATTTACCATCCGGCAATCGGATTTCTTACCGGCGCTGTTTCCATCCTGGTCGGCTTCGGGGCCCCCATCGCGCTCGCGGCCATGGCGCTGGGGCGGTATTCAGGGGTGGCTTTTCCCGGAGTCGACGAAACGGTCGTGGCAGTGGTCGCAATCGTGGTCCTCACCCTGGTGCACCTCGTGGATGTGCGGTTCGGCTGCCATTTTCAGAATGTTTTCACAGTCGGCAAGATCCTCCTGATCGCGGCTTTTATCGTGGCCGGCTTTTCTATGCCGTACCCGCAAAAGATCGGACTGCCGGAATCGCTCGGCGAGATAGGGTCCGTTTTCAATCCCTCTTTTGCAGTCGGGCTGGTTTACGTCTCCTTCGCCTATTCAGGCTGGAACGCATCCGCCTATATCGCCGGGGAGATCCCGAGGCCTGAGCGGAATCTTCCTATCTCACTCTTCCTGGGGACCCTTTTTGTTTCACTCTGCTACATTCTGCTCAACCTTGTTTTCCTGTTAACCGTCCCCGCAGGTGAGCTTGCCGGAAAAATCGAGGTCGGTTCCCTCTCTGCGAAGGCGATTTTCGGAGCGGGCGGAGTCCGGCTTATGACCATACTGATCTGCCTGGCTCTGATCTCGGCCCTCAGCTCCATGATCATGGTAGGCCCGCGGGTGGCCAGCGCCATGGGCGAAGATATCAGGGCTCTGGGATTTCTGGCCGGGAGGAACAAAAGAGGCGTCCCGGTCCGGGCCATCCTCATTCAGTCCTCGGTTGCGATTCTCCTTGCCCTGACTTCTGCTTTCAACTTTGTTCTGACATACGTCGGTTTCACTCTGACCCTGTTTACCTGTATGGCCGTTCTGGGCGTATTTGTCCTTCGGTTCAAGGAGCCCTACCGCAAAAGACCCTTCAAAACATGGGGCTACCCCGTGGTTCCCGCGCTCTACCTGGCGGTCAACGGCTGGATGCTTTGCTACCTTGTCATCCAAAGGCCTCTGCCTTCCGCATTTTGCCTTATGACAATCGCATCTTTATTGGTTCTCTACAAATGGCTTACAAGCAGGCAAAGCCGATCTACTTTGCTCCAGGAGGAGAAGCGATGATATCGGACAGAAACAAACGGCACGGCCGGGCGATAATTTCAATTCTATTGATACTGACGCTTTTTTCTATAAGTGATTTTGCGACGGCCCGGCAGCCGGACGCCATTGACAACGCGGCCTTCCCGGCCGGGAAGAGCCCCGAATATGGCGGAATATACAACCATTATGCCCGGTTCATCGCAGGAATGGACGTTCCGGAAGGTGCATTGGCCGCATTTCAAAGCAAGCCGGCATGGGTGGAGTATTCCCGGTTTTTCGACCGAAGCTGGAGGAATCTGGACAAAAGGCTGCTCATACCCGAACGTCGGTGGGCTGAAAGAGAACTTGGGGCTGCCGCCTCATCGGACAGAGCCGTCTTTTATCCATTCAGCGGCCCGGATTTTGCCAATGTCAATGCCTTTTTCCCTCGATCCCGGACATACGTTCTGGTCGCCCTGGAGCCGCTCGGAGAAATCCCCAGGTTTGCCGCCATGAACGATGGTCAGTTCAAGTCCTATTTCCAATCCATGAAAAATTCCCTCAGCGACCTCCTAAATATCAACTACTTCATCTCCGCCCATATGGACGCTGAGATTGAGAGAACGGAAATAAAGGGCGTTCTTCCGGTTCTCCTGTTCATGCTGGCGCGAAATAACGCGCAGGTGCTCGACGTTCGGTACTGGACGATGGGGCTGGACGGGAGGGTTCGGCAACTTCCCGCCCTCGGGACCACCGCTCGGGAATTTCCCGCCCTCGGGACCACGGACCTGGACATGAATTACATCCACGGCATCCGGATTGCCTTTAATACCGCCGATTCCGAGGAGAAACACCCGCAAACCCTTTATTACCTTCGCCTCGATCTTTCCAATCGGTCCTTCGATCGAAACCGGCATTTTCTCTCTTTTCTCAAGAGGATGGCGCCTTTCACCACTTTTATGAAGTCCGCCTCATACATAATGTTCGACTCCAAGGTATCGACCGCGAGGCAGTTCGTGCTGGACCAGAGCCGCTGCATCGTGCAGGAGGATTCGGGAATTCCGCTGAAATACTTCGAGCCGGCGCTCTGGAGCCTCCGATTCCATGGCCATTACGTCAAGCCTATTTCAGCTTTCAGTCGGAACTATCAGAAGGCTCTGGCCTCGATTTACAAAGCGGATAAGAAAATAAAAACTTTGCCCTTTGGCTTTGGCTATTACTTCAACCCCAGCGAAGCAAACTTGATGTTTGCTGAAAGAAGGTCTACGGATCGAGGAAGAGATGAAGCTCCTTTTAGCAATTCTGATGGCAAGCATTTTCTTTATGACGACGCAATATTCCAGCGCCGGCACTGAGGCTCGTGAGCTTCCCGGGTGCCTGCCTTTACAGGCTGGACAGTATCGTCCTTTTGCGGAGACGGTGGATGAAGGCTTTCAGTCGGCGCTCGAGCGCGCTCTGGACAAAGATCGGTCCTGGCGAGCCCTGATTGAGCAAAATAAAATGGCGGTCGGGGTGGTGGACCTTTCAAACCCTCCAAATGCCCGTTTCGCGAGCGTAAACGGCTGGACGATGATGTATGCGGCAAGCCTGCCCAAAATCGCGGTTTTGCTGGCCGCCTATCAGAGCATTGAAGACGGCGTCCTCCTGGACTCGCCGGATCTCCACGAGTGGCTGGTCCGGATGATTCGCCGCTCGAGCAACCCTGCCGCTTCCTTCCTGATTCATTTCATAGGCCTGAAGCGCATCGGGGACATCCTCCGGCAGTATCAGTTCTATATCCCGGAAAGCGGCGGGGGAATTTGGCTGGGGGCCGCTTTTCCGCCGGGCGGCGAGCGATATCCCGAACCCGTTAAAGGCCTGTACCATGCCGCGACGGTCATGCAGGTATGCCGCTTCTACTACATGCTTGCAAACGGTGAAATCATCAGCCCGGAACGCTCGCGCCAGATGCTGGAGATACTTTCAAGGCCGGGCCTTCACGATAAATTTGTAAGCGTGCTCGAAAAGTACGTCTCTCCGGACAGGCTGTTCCGGAAATCCGGGGATTGGGACGTTTCCTTTTCGGATTCGGTCCTCGTCTGTGGTGACGGCGGGCGGAAATATATACTGGCAGCCCTGATTGAGGACAAGAATGGGGAACGTATACTGCGGGATCTCGTTCCTGTCATCGAAAGACTCCTGAAGCCCTCCCACATTAAAGCATGCTCTCGGCAGCAGACCAAGGCTCCCCCTCGCCCAGGGTCCCGGTTCGGTTTAAAAAGGCGTGGCCCTTCAATGTTATGCAGCGCCTGCTCGGCGATGCGATGAAGGGAGACAAGACCCATTTTGTGCCCGGATCGCGGCTTCGTCCTTAAAAGGGTGTGGCGATTTCGGGAAGCCGCATTCCGCGATCACATTGGTCAGTAGTGCAAACGGTGCCTTGAACACAGTCTTCGCCAGATACTCAAGGCGCTCCTCGGTCCCGTCCAGCAGCTCGCGAAGAATCAGGCGCGTGTATGGTTCTTCGCCGAAGATCTCTCGGACGAACCACGAGACAACGCCTCTAAGCGATCATCGGGCGAAGCGTGCTGTTTCACCAGCCTTTCGAGCGGAGACAGCCGCTCGGAAAACACATACGCCAGAGATGCGCGAACCAGGTCTTCCTTGTCCGCGAAGTGATAGTAGAGATTTGCAACCGTGACACCTACGGCGGCAGCGATGTTGCGCATGGGTACCGAAGAGTACCCTTTCGACGCAAAAAGGCCGGAGGCTACTTTCAAAATATTCTCTTGCGTATCCTTGTTTTGCATGGCTCAACCTATCAAAGCATAAGAGGTTTCGGTTTCTATGGCTGAGTGCGATTCAGGGT
>CAVQJR010000002.1:0-91455 GCA_963712895.1 uncultured delta proteobacterium
TTTTCCACACCCCGGCCCGGAGACTTCTCACGACCGGGGTGCGGAAACAACCAGGCGGGCATTCAAATTTTAACATGTATAAGCCACTCAGGGGATTCTGTAAAATAATATACACCCAGGGGAGCGCCTCACCTCGCCATACCTATCAAACTATGGATATTAAAGACTTTTTATGAAATCGGTCCCGTTTAAAATCAAACCAATTATTTAACACCCGGCCCGTTTCGGCCCGAAGTAAGCATGAATACAAGAGAGGAATCCTTCCGAGTCTATAAAAATTAACTTGCCGAACGATTCTCCCATCGCTAATATTAGCTGAAAATTAAACGATAAAAATTCTACTAATGGTGATCATCCTCTCGGTATGCGGCAAATACTGGATTTACCCCATTGGAGTCCTAATTTCTCATGTTTAAAATGAGGGCGATTTCACTAAAGCGAGACCGTTTGGGGCTTCGGCAGCACTCTCCCCTCCTGTATAAATTTAACACTGTAAACATTAGCAGCGGGGGTTGGAATATCCTTGGCGCTGTTTGCGTAAACATCTGAAAATATTAAGTTCCAAGAGTTTATTTTTCGCCTGACGGCATCGGGCCAAAAGCGAGCAAACCTGCATCGGCGGAAGCGCTCCGAATTCGGTCGTGTGCTTGTTGCCTCAGGCCGGCAATCCCGGCGTGCTGGTAAACGGGCTGAGCACGCAGGGAAGCAGGCAGGTCGAAGCGTATAAAAACCTTAAAGGCAAAAAGTAAAGGGTGTGTGTGTGAGACAATGGTTCCCGCATTGACAGCGGGACCCCGGACAAGACTCGAGGAGGATTTATGAAAAGGTGGATGCTCTTAATACTCGTCACGGTGTTGACGGCCGTTTTTGTCCCTAAGGTGGACCTCGCCCACGCCGGCGCGGGGATCAATGCGCCGGGGGCGCTCCAAACGCCGAGCGGAGGAACATTCTACGCAAACAGCCCCCTGCTCAGAAAATTCGTCGACTCTTTGCCGGGCCTTGACCCCGTAGGCATTAACAACCTCGGACAGTATTTACCGGTTGCGGTACCCGACCAGATTACCTATCCGGGGAGCGACTACTACGAACTCGAACTGGTGCAGTACCGGGAGCAGATGCATTCGGACCTGCCCAAAGTGGTACTGGGTCCAAACGGCAAGACCGATCCCGCCACCACCGGCGGCACCCTGCTGAGGGGCTACAGGCAGGTCATCAACGGAGTGCCCCAGGAACCTCACTACATGGGGCCTATTATAGTTGCGCAGAAGGACAAGCCGGTACGAATCAAGCTTACCAACAAGCTTCCCATCGGTACCGCCGGCAAACTCTTCGTCCCGGTGGACCCCACGATCATGGGGGCGGGGATGGGGCCCAAGGCTTTCGACGGGCTGGGAAACGTTATCGATTGCGACCCGGCGGTGTCTGCGTGCGAGAGCTACACGGAAAACCGCGGCCTGATCCACCTTCACGGCGGCTTCACCCCCTGGATCAGCGACGGTACGCCTCACCAGTGGACGGTCCCCGCCGGGGAACATACGCCCTTCCTTAAAGGAGTAAGCGCTCGAGACGTACCGGACATGCCGGCCTCCGGTGACGGGACCTTGACATACTATTATACAAACGCCCAGAGCGCCAGACTGCTCTTCTATCACGACCACGTCTTCGGCACCACGCGGCAGGATGTCTATATCGGCGAGGCCGCGGGCTACATCATCCAGGACCCGACCGAACAGAACCTGGTTACAACCGGGGTAATACCCGGAGCCAACCCCGGTGAAGAGATTCCGCTGGTCATTCAGGACAGGACTTTCGTTCCCCAGGACATCGCGGTGCAGGATGCGAAGTGGGACACCACCACATGGGGAGGCTACGGCGATCTCTGGTTCCCGCACGTCTACGAGACGAACCAGTGGCCGACCAATCCCAACAACAGCGGGGCCAACGATTACGGCAGGTGGGACTACGGCCCGTGGTTCTGGCCCATTTTCCCGGTCACAGCGGCAAACGCCGACATTTACACATCTGCAACCTCGGCGGTGCCTGAAGCCTTTATGGACACGCCGATTGTCAACGGTACCGCATATCCCTATCTGAACGTGGACCGCAAGGCTTACCGGTTCCGAATCCTCAACGCCTGTAACGACAGATATTTAAACCTGCAGATCTATTATGTAGATCCTCTTGATCCAAAGGGCACGGAGGTCAAGATGGTGCCCGCGGTCCCGCAGACGCCCTACGAACTGGCCGCGGATTTCACCGGCCAGGGATTACAGCTCTATGGAAACGGCAACTGGACCACCAGTAACAGCAGCACCGTGCAGGACATGGTCTTTTCCGATGCGACCAATACCCTGTATGCGAGTCTGGCGACCGGGTTGTGGCAGCACGACGGGCTGACCTGGACGCATATCAACGGCGCCATCCCCGCCTCCATGATCGTTTTCGGGGGGAACCTTTACGCGGATTTTGGCCCCTGGGGTCTCTGGAAATGGGACGGCACCACATGGACGTGGATGAGCGGCGCCCAGGTGCAAAAAATGACCGCGACAAGCACGGCCCTGTATGTAAGCTTCGCCGGTGCGGGGATCTGGAGCTGGAACGGTACCGCTTGGACCAAGATCGCCAACGATCAGCCGAGAAACCTGATTGCCACACCCTCGATGCTGTTCGTGGATTTTGACTACTGGGGAGGTTTCTGGCAATTCAGCGGCACCACGTGGACACAGGTGAACACGGCTGTAATGGGAACGGCGGCCGTTGGAGGCACGACCCTGTACGTAAGTTTTCCGGGTTCGGGCCTGTGGAGTTACGCCGGCACTACCTGGACAAAGATCCTCGATGGAGGAGTGCCTTTGAATATGGTAGCCACCAACACCACCCTGTATGGGAATTTTGGTGCCTTCGGCACGTGGAGTTGGAACGGCACGAGCTGGACGAAGATCCTCAGCGAGTCTCCCCTGGATATGGTCGCGTCGACCACGAACCTTTACATCAACTTTGGCGGTTTGGGGCTCTGGAAGTGGAACGGCCTTACCTGGTCTCAGATTTCCGGTTCCCAGCCCCACAAGATGGTGCCGGTCAGCTATGTCGCGGCAGCGGACTGGCCCACCGACGGAAGGGCGGGAGGCGTTCCCGATCCTAAGCTGGTAGGCCCCAACATGATACAGATCGGCACGGAATCCGGCCTGCTGCCGCAAGCGTATGTAGTGCCGAACCGGCCGATCGACTATGAATACTTCCGCAGAAGCGTAACGGTACTGAACGTATCGACCAAGGCCCTTTTCCTGGGTCCGGCGGAGCGGGCCGACGTAATTGTTGACTTCTCGCAGGTCCCGCCAGGGTCCAAGCTGATTTTCTATAACGACGCACCGGCGCCGGTGCCCGGTTTCGACGCGCGCTATGACTATTATACCGGCGACCCCGATCAAACAGCGACCGGCGGCGCACCGTCGACCACGGCGGGGTACGGCCCCAACACCAGGACAATAATGCAGTTCAGAGTGTCGAATGCCGCCGCCGCCCCCGCTTTCGACCTGGCGGCACTGCAGGCAGCTATGCCGGCCGCCTACGCCGCCTCCCAGCCGGGGCCCCATGTGGCCGAGTCGGCCTACAACGCCGCTTACTCAGCGTCCTATGCCGACGCTTACGCGAACATTTTTACCGGTTCAGCGACCCAGCGCACTTTCGACTTCGTAGCCGGAAGCACTTTCAGCTATGTGCCCGATACGACCGATCCGGGTTATCCCACTCCGGTAACGGTCAATGCAGGTGAGACGGCCCATGTGCCGGTCATAAACAAGACCATACAGGAGCTTTTTGATACTCACGGACGTATGAACGCCACACTGGGGACCGAGCTTTCGTTTACCAGTTCCCTTATCCAGACGACGATTCCGCTCGGGTATCTGGATCCGCCCACCGAAATATTGAAGCCGGGCGAGCTCCAGATCTGGAAGATCACTCACAATGGAGTCGATACCCACGCCATCCACTTCCATCTCATGGACGTGCAGGTGATCAACCGGGTTGGCTGGGACGGGATGGTAAAGCCGCCCGATGCCAACGAGCTGGGCTGGAAAGACACGGTCAGGATGAACCCGCTCGAAGACATATACGTAGCGGTCAAGGCGAATGTTCCGCCGGTTCCTTTTGCGGTGCCGAACAGCGTTCGCCCGCTGGATCCGACCATGCCGCTGGGCAGCACCACGGAGTTTACGCAAATAGATCCCTATACCGGCCAGCCGCCGGTGGATGGAAGTGGAAACCCGATTACCATCTCCAACGTGATGACCGACTTCGGCTGGGAGTACGTATGGCACTGCCATCTGCTGGGACACGAAGAAAACGACATGATGCGAGCCATGGTGTTACAGGTGCCGTAGACCGGCGCCCGTGTTTTTCGTCCCGGCCGCGGCAAATGGGCCGTGACTGTTCGGATCGTTTCAAAACCGAAGTTTAACCTGCAAATCGGTGAGGGCGGCGGGGTCCGCCGCCCTTCACCATTTTTTTTCTTCAAGGTCAGCCCTGCGTTCGTTCGAAACAGGACTTAAATAGAAAATTCGAGGCAACACGCGAGGAATTTTGTATGAACCGCTTTACGGAAACACCTGGAAGCCCGCGGCAGGAGCGACTCCGTTCGAGGCTTCCCACCATGGCCGGACGCGGGCGCGCTTCCGCGCTTGGGCGAGCGGGCCGGACGCTCCGGTGGTGGGGCAAGCTTGCCGTCCTGCTCATCGGGTGTTCGCTGCTCGGGTGGTCCCATCCATATCTATGCGGTGCCGGTTCGGCGGGGCCGGAAAACACGCCTCCCGATGTGAAGACGGCGCAAAGTGTGGGGCAGCCTTCGGTACAGGCCGACGCCCCCGGGCCGCAACGCAAAGTAAGAAGGCGGATTCCCCGGAAAATGGTGCGAAAGGCCAAAGCCGACATGCAGACACGGGTCCTTCTGGGTCCGGAAAAGCCTGCCGGAAAAGAGGCGAAACCTTCAGATTCCCACGGTTCGAAGATGCCCGATGAGAAGAAAATGTCCAAGACCCTTCGCGCACTGTCGGACAAGGCGGCCGCCACAGGCGGAGTGCTGAAGTTCTACGATCTCCCGTCCGAAATGCGGGACATGTTTCCGATATCCGTTTCGATGGTGGTCTATTCCGAACGTCCGGAGAAAAGATCGATAACCGTCAATGGCTCCAGGCTCAATGAAGGCGGGCAGGTTTATCCGGGCATGAAGCTGGAGAAAATCACCCCGGAGGGCGCCATTTTCGATTATCGGGGCTGCCGGTTCTCCCGGAATGTAAGAGGAGATTAGACCGGACCGGGAAAGAGAAGATCACCGCAGAGGGCGCGGAGGACACATATGATTTCTCCGCGCTCTCTGCGTTTCTGCGGTAATCCTTATTTCTTACTCCCCGGCCGGAGGCCGTCGGCCTTCGCCGCTACCTTGGCGTTGAATTTTGCCGCGTCTATTACGAACCTTTCGTGAGTTCCCCGCGAGATTACATCCACCCCGTCGTCCGCAACCAGTGAAAATGTCAGCTTGCGTCCGTCGACCTCGTCGAGCCTGCCCCGGACTGTGACGGTCAGTCCGGGCGGAGTTGCGGCCAGGTGGCTGAAATTGACCCCTACGCCCACCGTCTGCTCCAGCGGCCAGTCGAGGTGGGGGTTGACGGCCCTGATGCACGCCCATTCGAACAGGCCCACCATGAAGCCGGTGGCAAGCACCTCGGGCATCAACTGGAACTCGGGGGATTCGGGAAAAAGATGCGGCACCGTCTTATTTTCAGGAACCGTGAATGCAAATTCCAGCTCAAGACCGGCCTGAAGCGAACCCTTCATAATGAAACTCCTTTGTTTAAAACCACGGGGACAGGGGCCGTTTTTCGTTTACGGCGGTTATGTATTTTGATAGAAGCGCAGAGAAAGTCAAATTAATTGATTTTATCGCATTCATTACCAGGACTAATAATTATGGAATGGCAGCAGATTTTGGGGTTCCACCAGGTCGCACGGCTTGAGAGCTTCACCAGGGCCGCGGAGGCGACCCTTCGCACCCAGTCCGCCTTGAGCCAGCAGATCAGGGCGCTCGAGGACGAATTCGGATGCCGGCTCTTCGAGAGGCTGGGAAGGCGAAAGCTGCGGCTCACTCCGGCCGGCGAGCGCTTTCTCGAGTTCTCGGAAGCGGTGCTGAACGGCTATGAAAACCTGGCGGGCGATCTGAACCAGCTAAAAGGCGAGCACCGGGGGCCTCTTAGAATCGCGGCCCCTTT
Source organism: uncultured delta proteobacterium (assembly GCA_963712895.1). Classification (GTDB taxonomy): domain Bacteria; phylum Desulfobacterota; class Syntrophobacteria; order Syntrophobacterales; family Syntrophobacteraceae; genus SbD1. The sequence continues at coordinate 6,264 of CAVQJR010000002.1, forward strand.
CACCGCCCTCTACCACCTCTTCCCGGAAAGGCTCAAAGGCTACCTGCAACGGTTCCCGCTGGTGGAGCTGACTCTGCTCGACCGCCCGCAGGACAAAGTCATCGGGCTGGTGAGAAACGGGGACGTGGATTTCGGCCTGGCCACCGAATCGATCATTGCGGGCGATCTGGCATCCATTCGGTGGAAGAAGGTGGAAACGGTCCTGATGGTTTCCCGTGGACATCCTCTCGCCAAACTGAAGCGCCTGACCTGGAGACAGATTGCGAAATATTCGCTCATCCTCCCGCCGAGGGATCTGAAATACAGCGGACGAAGCACTCTCGAACGGAACTTCCAGCGGCTGGGGCTGCCCTGCCGTATCGCCATGGAATCCTCGAACGTCGAACTCAGCTCGCTCTACGTTGCAATGGGGCTCGGAATATCCATGGCCACTATCGTGAGGGACCTTCCTGGGCTGGCCGGAAGGGAACTCGAATTCCTTTCCCTGAGCCACTACTTCAAACCGGACCATATAGCACTGGTTATGAAGAAGGACCGCAGTATCCCTTCATACAAGAAAGCCTTCATAGCAGCCATGCTCGAAGGAGACACGGTGCCGGGCTAGATGGCGGGTCGCCCGGTGCGAAACTGCGTTCAAAGCGGTAATCAATGCCCGCGCCGAATAACAGTGCATGATTGCCTGGAAGGTGGAAGCGTAAAAGCGGGCGACAGAGGATTTTCCGAACCGGAGGGGCAGAGGCTTGTGGATACGCGGCCGAAAGCAGGGCTCAAGTCCTCCTGCACACGACGTATCCTGCGGTATCATCGAGGATTTCTTTTGCGGGGCCGTCCGGGAATATCCTGAGCGCTTTGCGGGCCTGGTTTGCGTGCATGGCCGCAAGCTCCCGGGTGTATTCGATTCCGCCGGTGCGGACCACCAGGTTTTTCAACTCCATTTCGTCCCTGGCGGTAATCTCCTCGGAGCTGAAGATCTGGCGCAGCCGCAGCCGTTCGGCCGGCTTGGCGTTTCGGAGCGCATGGATCAGCGGCAGGGTGGCCTTGCCTTCCTGGATATCGTTACCAACCGGCTTGCCCAGCTCTTCGGCCTCGCCCGTAAAATCCAGTGTATCGTCTATAAGTTGGAAGGCTATCCCCAGGTTATGGCCGTAGGCGCTGAGCGCCCTTTCTTCCGCCGTTCCGCCTCCGCCGAAAATGGCCCCCACCTGGCACGCGGCGCCGATCAACACGGCGGTTTTGCGAACGATGACCTTGAGATACTCTTTTTCGCTGATTTCCAGGTTATCCGAGTTTACCAGCTGGAGTACTTCGCCCTCGGACATCTTGGTGGTGGCGTCGAGCAGGACTTCCAGGACCCTGATGTCTTGATATCCGATGGCCATCAGGATGGACTTGGAGTAGAGAAAATCCCCCACCAAAACCACCCCTGCGTTCCCCCAGATGGTATTGGCCGCGGGCTTGCTGCGCCTGATTTCGGCATGGTCCACCACGTCGTCGTGCAGGAGGGTGGCCGCGTGCAGAAACTCGAACACCACCGCGAGCGGCACATCCTGGGTCCCGCGGTATCCGCACAGCCGGGCGGCCAGGATCATCAGCAGAGGGCGAAGCCTTTTGCCGCCGCTGTCCATGATGTAGCGTCCGACGAGCGAAATAAGCGGGATGTCGGAGACCAGGAGGCGGTTTATTTCTTCTTCGATCCTCGCCAGATCGGCACCGACACGGGCGTATATTCTCTCTTTGAGTTCGCCTTGTGAGGAATTCAGGCTAGGCAGAGCGGAAGCGTCCACACTATTTGCCATTCTGAAATATTTGCAAGATAATGCCACCTTTTCGTTAGCAGCAGACGTAAATAAGGAACCCCGTGCAACTACGGGACAAACATCAGCTAAATATCTAAAAAATCCCCCGATGTCAAAGCGTTTTGCGGTCTTGGCGCCCGTGGCGAATCAAAAGTCCCTTCGGGGCGCGATTTTTCGGGAATCGGGCACGTCGGCCGGCATCGAGTATCCGGTATCAAGGATCGGGGGATCGAGCATCCAGCATCGCGCCGACAAAAAAGCCCACTCCTTGCGGAATGGGCTTTTTCGGCACTGCGAATCGGCTGTGCGACTATTGGGCCACTTCTTCTTTGACCGAGATCGCGATCTTGTAAAGAATGGTCAAAACAAAGAGGCCGGTTGCATAGATCCCGAGCGCTATCATGATCTCGGGAATGCTCGGCACATATTCGCGTATCTGGTCGAAGGGGTTGGGGATAAAACCGGCTACGATCAGTCCGAGGCCCTTTTCAAGCCACATGGACAGGAAAACGCAACCGGCGGCGCTCAGCAGCATCTTTTCGTTCTTGCGGATGTTGGGATTCAAAAGAAGCGCCAGGCCGGCAATCGCCAGTATGACGAACAGCCACATGAACGGAACCAGTTTGTGATGCCCTTCTATCCCTGCGAAAAGATAAACCAGGGGGTGCATATGGCCGGGTATGTTGCTGTAGAACGCGGTAAAGAATTCGAGGCCGACGAAAAAGACGCTGATTATCATGGCGTAGGTCATGATAGTGGTCAGCTTGTCGACCGCTTCCTTGCCCGGATCGAACTTGCTGTACTTTTTCACCAGGTAGGCAAGTATTATGAGCAGGGCGGGGCCGGAGCAGAAAGCCGAGGCCAGAAAGCGTGCGGCCATGATGGCGGTCAACCAGTAGTGCCTTGCGGGAAGACCGGCGTACAGGAAGGCCGTTACGGTGTGAATACTGACCGCCCATGGAATGGAAAGGTAGATGAGCGGTTTGACCCAGTTCGGATAGTGGGTGCCCTTGCGCTCGGCCTCGAGCACATTCCACCCGATCAGCACGTTCAGGAGCAGATAGCCGTTAAGGACCAGCATGTCCCAGAACAGGATCGAATTAGGAGTCGGATAAAGTAAAACGTTCAGCACGCGCATCGGCTTACCAAGATCCACCAGGATGAAGAGAAGACACATGGTGACCGAGGCTATGGCAAGGAATTCGCCCAGGATGGTGATCCTGCCGAATACCTTGACGTTGTGTATATAGTAGGGGAGCACCACCATCACGGCGGACGCCGCCACGCCGACCAGGAACGTGAACTGCGCTATATAGATTCCCCAGGAAACGTCCCTGCTCATACCGGTTATGGTAAGACCCCGGTTGTACTGAGTGAGGTAGGCTGCAAAGCCAAGCCCCATAAAGACGAGCAGGACCCCAAGCAACTTGTAGTATCTTGAGCTTCCAGTCAGTGCTCTTTCAAGCATATCCCACCCCTTAAATTAAGTAGTAAACAGCGGGTTGTGTCCCGAGTTCGGGTTTTCTTCTTATCGAAAAATGCGTGGCAAGTACCTTTCGCACCTCGGAAGCCGGATCTTCGAGATCCCCGAAGGTGAGGGCCTTGACCTTGCAAGCTTCGACACAGGCCGGAATCTTGCCCACGGCCAGGCGCTCGTCGCAGAAATTGCACTTTTCGACAACGCCGCGCTCACGAGTGGGAAAAGTGTAGTTGAGCTCGGTTTTGATATAATTTCGCGGGTCCCTGAAATTGAAACTCCGCGAGCCGTAGGGACAGGCGGCCATGCAATATCGGCAGCCGATGCAGCGGTGGAAGTCCATCATGGTAATGCCGTCGGCCCTCTTGAAGGTGGCCTGGGTGGGGCATACCCGCGTGCACGGGGCGTTCGTACAATGGTTGCAAAGGACCAGGAACGGCTTTTCCTTGACCATTTCCGGCACCATTTCGTTTTCCTGGCCCGTGAAGGTGTTTTCGAACTTTTCCGTCCACAGCCATTTTATTTCTTCTTTCACCGTCCCGATATCGGGCACATTGTGGACGGTGTGGCAGGCTATGCTGCAGTCTTTGCAACCGGGTTTGCCTTGTTCCCAGCACTTCTTCATATCGATAGCCATGGCCCACCTTTTAGCGGTAAGGGCCTGCGGATTGGCCATATACTTCGGTGTATCCGCCTTTGCCAGTTCGTTGAGAAGCGGCAGGGTCCCCAGCCCCAGAGCGCAGATACCGCCGATCTTCAAAAGATCTCTTCTGCTAGTTTCCATTACTTGCTCTCCTTTGGGGGAATGTGACAATTCCAGCAGTAAGGCGTCTTATCCACACTAAGCCCCGCGTAGGTGTGGCACTGGTCGCAAAACTGGGTCTTATTGGAGTGGCATCTCTGGCACTCGTTCTGGAGACTCATCTCGTAGGTCTTGCCGTCGGCCGCCACATACATCCTCTGGTTGTAGCGCACTACCTCGGTTCTCCAGTTGTTGAGAAGCTGCATGTGGCCGGTAATCATCTCTTCCTTGGGCAGGACGCACTGTTTTTGCGCCATCGCCTGGATTACCGGCGTGTCGAGCTTAGGCACGGGCGGGGGAGCAGCCTTGCCGTGGTTGAACCAAATCGGAAAGGTCGCCAGCCCAATGAAGACGATCAGGCCGATAAAGATATTTTTGCCATCATATATCTTCATTCTCAGTATCCTCCATTCCAGGCAGAGGTTCTCCGCGCAGATCGGTGGTCCTCTCCTGCTCGCCTTCCATCAACAGGGCGTTTCCTACCAGTTCGTGAATTCCGTAAACAGTAACATCCGGGACCCAGTAATTCATGGAAGCGGTGAGCACCGCGCGGTCGATGGCGCAGATACAGGAAAGCGCGTTTACGCCGTGCTGTTCGTTGACGTGGCGCACCGCGTTGGCCCTGGGCAGGCCGCCACGCATTCTCATTTCCATGAATTCGTCGTTGTTCAGCCCTGAACCGCTGCCGCAGCAGAATGTCTGCTCGCGGATGGTGTTGGGCGGCATTTCGTAGAAGTTATTGCAAACGTGGTTGAGCACGTAGCGCGGTTCTTCCAGAAAACCCATGCCGCGCGCGGTGTTGCAGGAATCGTGATAGGTCATCACCAGGTTGTCGTTGCGGCTGGGGTCGAGTTTTAGCTTGCCGTTCTTGATGAGGTCCGCCGTAAACTCGACAATATGCGCCATCTTGGTGGATTTGGCGTTCTCGAACACGGTGCCCGTAATGGGGGACTTGGGCACTTCCAGAAAATCCGCGGGGCCGTTCATCGTATCCATATACTGGTTGACGACGCGCCACATGTGGCCGCACTCCCCGCCCAGGATCCACTTTACCCCCAGCCTCTTGGCCTCGGCGTACATCTTGGCGTTCAGCCGCTTCATCATCTCGTGCGAGGTGAAAAGGCCGAAGTTTCCACCCTCCGAGGCGTAGGTGCTCCAGGTGTAGTCGAGTCCTATTTCGTGGAAGAGCATCAGGTAGCCCATCAGGGTGTAGGTCCCGGGGTCCGCGAAAACGTCGCCCGAAGGGGTGATGAAAAGGATCTCGGCACCCTTGCGGTTAAACGTGGGCTCAATGCGAATCCCGTTTACCGCTTCGATTTCGTCCACGAAGAACTCTATCATGTCCTTGAAGGCATGCGGCTGGATTCCCAGGTGGTTGCCGTTCTGGTAGCAGTTGGCAACGGGAGCCATTACCCAGTCGATATTGACCCCCAGGCGGTTGAGCAGCTCGCGCCCCATAATGGTGATTTCCGCCGTGTCGATGCCGTATGGGCAGAAAAGCGAGCAGCGCCGGCACTCGGTGCACTGGTAGAAGTAGTAGAACCACTCCTTTATCACGTCTTCGGTCAGGTCGCGGGCGCCCGCCATCTTTCCCATGATCTTGCCGGCCAGGGTGAAATCCTTGCGGTAGACGGACCTGAACAACTCGGCCCTCAACACCGGCATGTTCTTCGGGTCGCCCGAACCGATATAGAAATGGCACTTGTCCGCGCAGGCGCCGCAGCGTACGCAGATATCCATGAAAACCCGGAGGGAGCGGAACTTGTGCAACTGTTCCCGCATGCCTTCCAGCACTATTTGTTTCCAGTTGGAGGGCAGCTTCCAGTCTTCATCCGTGGGCGACCACTCCCTTGGATTGGGCATGCCGAGAACTTCCAGGTTTTTGGCCTTGCCGGGATAACTCCAGGTACCCGGTCTGAAGGTGACCGGAGTATCCATCCATCCCGTCTTCGGCAACGTCCATCCTATTCCTAATTCACTTGCTTTGGGGACCTTAGCCATTGTTCCTATAACTCCTTATCAACAGGTAATCCGGCCAATCAGTTTTTCTCTGCGGTTGCGTCGGCGGGCAGTTCCTTTTCCACCGGCAACCCGGCCTCGACCATCTTTTCCCTGAAATGGTCTTCATATTCGGCGTAGGTATGGACTTTCACGGGGTAGTTCCAGGGATTGATGTGGCGTTTGACCCGGTTGTCATTGGGCAGGTTCCGGGTCGGGCTGAGGAAAACTCCGCCGGCGTGCATGAGCTTGCTGAACGGAAAATAGGCTAACAGCGTGCACACCATGAAGAAATGAATGAAGAAGATCACCCCGATGCCTTCCGGAACGACCGGCTGGAAGGTGACGATTCCCATCGCGAGCTGTTTTACCTTGAGAAGGTCAACCCTTATGAAGTAGCGCATCAAAATTCCGGTCACGCCGATGCCCAGGAGGAGGAACAGTGGAAAATAGTCCGCGGCAAGAGAGATGTATCGGAGCTGCGGGATTATCAGCCTTCTTATCAGCAGGTAGGTGACCGCAACGATGAAGACCAGGTCCGAAATATAGACCCCCGGCAGCCCCACCTGGAGGAACCCGTCGGCATTGTCCAGCGCGTGGACGAAAAAGGGTACGGACCCGGTGAAAAACCGCAGGTGCCTGATGGCGATTACCAGGAAGGAGTAGTGGAAGGCCAGCCCGGCGAGCCACAGCCACTTTTCCCACTGATAATAGATCCTGGGGCCCTTTGCGAGTTCGGCCTTGGTGTTCCTGAAAAGCGACCTGAAAAGGAACACCTCCAGCAGCATCCTGACCACCGTTTCCTTGTTGTTGGAAGGATTGTCGAACCTGCTGCGCTTGATCCACGGCAGTGATTTCTGCTGGCCGGCCGTCGTCGGGATCCCGAAAGGAACGGGCGAGCTTCCCCACTTCAGGATCTTGTAAACAACGCCGCCCAGGAAAGCGAAGATGGCTATGTACGGCACGGTGGTGCCGAAGAAATGAACCAGTCCAGCCGACTTCACTCCCAGAAATACAGCCAAAACGAGCGCTACGACTGCAGCTAAGGAAAACCTGATGCCCATTACAAACCCTCGTCTCGTAAGTTTTGGATGATTATGGTTTACTGGTGCTCGTCTTCGGGCTTCTGTGCGCGGACATCGGCGATGATCTCCGCCATGTGCAGGAGCCTGGATGTCCTGTCTTTTATCTCTTGCACCCTGACCTGGTATAGATTTTCACGGCACCCGGAGTAAACGTCCATGGCGGCCAGCACCAACCCGTCCACCTTTTCGTCAAACCCGGATATTTCCGGCGGTGAAACCGCGCCCCCCGTAATCTCGGGCTGGAGGAGGAGGCGGGCGATTTTCTTCAACTGGAATACAAACCCGATCGCCCCCGAGGGAGCAAAATCCTGCACCGCCCTGATCCGGAGAATCTTGTCCAGCAGCGGCGATATCTTTTCCGGGCGGTTTTGTCCGAAAAACTCGTCGAAAATTTCGCCCATCGCCTGTAAAGCGGTATATCCCACCGGGTTTGCAAACTGGTTGGTTTCCTTTTTCAGCAGCCTGGCGGTTTCGGGCGGGTACGTCCCGACCAAGTGGTCAAACCATGCCTGGACGAATTTCTTTTTCCTCGGCACGAGGAGTGTTTCAATGCTCATATCGGAATAATTTCCTGGGGGATCGAACCGGACGGCACAGGCTCGCGCCACGCGCGCCCGATAACTTATCTCCGGTTTTCTTTTGAGGCAAAATGCATCATTTACCGGACGATTTAACCCGCAAACGGGGAAAGGTCAATGAAAACGCGAGCAATTTCGAGAATATGACAGATTGCAGAATTGCTGCCCGAGTTTTCGCTGTTCCAGGCTAAAATTCCACACCAATTCGTCTTAAACTGCCCGCCGAGATCGAACTGGAAACACAAGCGAAGGGAGCCGGCAAAGACCTACCCTGAATTTTGCACATTCGAAAGCTCCCAATAGCATGACTATTATGGGATTTCAACAGCTAATGCTTGAAATTGCCCTTGTGCATAACGGCTTTTGCATAAGCGGCAAGGTTGAATTTTCACAACTCGTATCGGACCCCGCCGATGGGCCGCGGCCCCGCTCCCCGTCGCGCCCCGCACCGGCCGCCTTCGAAGGTCCCTCGCCCGGGGCGCTTTGGGGCTTCGCATTGGCCGCGCGGCCGCATTGATGTTATATAACGGACACTGCTTTATGGTGAATGTGCATTTTTGCGTTTGCGGAATTTTGTGCCTGCCGGGAAAGGATTGGATCGATGTTGAGGTTCAAGGGAATTCACCATCTGGCCATGGCAACCAGCGACATGAACATGACGATCCGCTACTGGCGCGATCTGCTGGGCATGAAAATGGCGGCCGGCCTGGGGAAGCGGGGCTACAAGCTCTACCTGTTCGAGATCGACCCGCAGCATTTCATGGTCTTTTTCGAATGGCCCGAGGTTAAGCCCGTTCCGGAAAAAGATCACGGCTACCCCGTTTCCGGCCCCATGGTGTTTGACCATGTTTCTTTCGCGGTGGAAGACGACGAGTGCCTGTGGGGGCTTCACGACAGGCTGGATGCGGCCGGATTCTGGGTATCGGACCTGATCGACCACGGGTTTATCCACTCCGTCTACAGTTTCGACCCTAACGGCATTCCGATCGAATTCAGCGCGGCGGTCAAGGGGGTCGACTTGTCCAGTGCGCCTCAGTTGCTTGATTCGGACCCCGTTTCGGCCGCTCTCGAAGGGTTCATGCCACGGCTTGAAATGTGGCCCCCTGTGAAAAAACCCACCCCGCCCGAGGAGCGCGACATCTTTCCGGGAGAAGGCACGGAATTGGTGAGCGGAGAGAAAAAGAACTGGTGGGGGAGCAATTTGCCAAAAAAATAAACTCAACGTCCCGAGTCGGAAGCTCGGTTCATATAGTGGGGGTGCGGGGGAATCGTTCCCCGCTCTTTTTCGACACCCCCCTCAATCCCTGAATTCCTAAATCTTAATTCACCAGTTATAATCGCTGTCTTCCCGAAATTTGCCGGTAGAGCCTCTGCACCGCTTCCAGCGATTCGGGGGTATCCACTCCGATGACTTCCTGCCCGGGTACGGAAATCATCCCCACCTTGAGCCCCCGGCCATACATCATTTCCACCAGATCGGTCAGGAAATACTCCCTTATCGAGACCTCTTTGCCCTCCCTGGTCTTTCGGACCTCGTGGGGACGGTTTTGCAGTTCGTCCATGTATTCGAGTAAAACCGTCCTCCGCGCGGCATAGACCCCGGCGTTGCAATACCTTAAATTGCGTTGCCTCTCGGGGGAGAAATCTTTCCAGTACTTCCATTCGACTATTCGGGAAACCCGTCCGCCCTCGATTTCCAGCATTCCGTACCGGGCGCGGTCGTCGGGTTCGAATCCCAGGAGCGCCATCTGGCAGCTGCCCAGCATCTCCAGCAGCTTGAGGTAGGTCGCCGGGCGGATGAGAGGAACGTCTCCCATGGTAATGATTACGTTTCCGGCCTGCGCCGATTCGATAAATGCCCTGGCGCACAGCAGCGCTCCGCCCGTTCCGTTGGTTTCCGGCTGGAAAACGAAGTTCACGTCCGGGGCCTGCACGCTCTTTTGCACCTCCCCGGCCAGATGGTGCACCACGACAGCCTTGGGGCCGGGGGGCAGGTTGTCCAGCACTTCCCGGATGAGCGGACGCTCGCCCTCGAAGCGCGACTTTGCGGCAATGAGAGGCAGGAGCGTCTTATTGCCGCCGTAGCCGGTCATCCTGGTCCCCTTGCCGGCGGCGAATACGATGGAGGCGGTTTCGGCATTTCCCTGGGCCATTTTGCGTTCACATCCTTAATTTGGGCCAGGCTCCGGGCCTGGGACGGGGTTTGGCGGCTCATTTACTTCCGCTTTTTTCTTCAGCTCATGGTACCGGTTGACGGCTTTGCGGTGCTCCTGCACCGTCACCGAGAAGGTGTGTGTGCCGTCGTTGTTGCTTACGAAATACAGATAGGGGACCTTTTCGGGATAGAGGGCGGCCCTGAGGGATTTGATCCCCGGGTTGCATATCGGCCCGGGCGGAAGGCCCTTTATCTGGTAAGTATTGTACGGGCTGTGCCTGCTGAGGTGGGCGGCAAGGACGGGCCCCGAAAAACCCGGAATGTCATAGACCGCCGTTGGGTCGCTCTGGAGCGGCATGTTGATCTTCAGCCGGTTGTAGAACACTCCCGCGATTATCGGCCGTTCGGAATCAACGACGGCCTCTTTTTCTACTATCGATGCCAGGGTGACTATCTGGTGCAGTCCGAGGCCGAGTTCGCGGGCCCGGTCCTCCCACTCCGGCGGCAGGTGGCTGCGGAACTGGCGCACCATTGCCTTTGCGGCCGCCGCGCCGTCCAGGGGCCTTTTGAACTGGTAGGTTTCCGGGAAAAGGTATCCTTCAAGGCTCGATGCCTTGATGCCAAGCGAGCGGATAAGGTTGGCGTCGGCGGCCGTGGCAAGAAAATCGGCGCTCGAGACCAGTTCCTTTTGATCGAGTATCCGGGCGACATCCCACATCGTGCAACCTTCGGGCAGGGTCACCGTGTGGATCACCACCCTGCCGTTGACGATTTTATCCAGCACCTGTTCGGGCGTGGAAAGGGTCGAGAACGCATATTCGCCTGCCTGGAGCCGGGGGAGGGCGTTCTTGAGCATGGCCAGTGCATAAAATTCATAAGCGTTGCGGACGACCTCCTTTGATTCGAGAAGCCTGGCCACGCCCAGGGCGCCGGTTTTTGGCGGGATGAAAAATTGTTTCGTCTCGAAGGCGGATTTTGCGGGCATGCGCAAAAAAAGCCAGAAGTGGCAAAGTGCGGGTATTCCAACCAGTACAATTAGGCAGCACAGGATGGCCAGGAATGCGAGAAACGATTTCAGTGCTTTCATTAATAAATACATCCCAAACCTCCGGAACGGTATCGTTTAACATGAGACCGGCTCCGATGGCAACTTGGGATGCGCCGGGTGCCGGGTGCCCGATGCCGGATGCGGGCCGGCAAATTGATTGTAATAATGATCGCAATTGTTATATTGATAAGGCTGCACATTCGGCGGGAATGTATTTTGCTCTACGTCCGGCAGGTCTTGCTCGAAGCTCTGCAAAATCTGGCCGTGGATCGATCCGGCGGTCCTGCTATGCCGTTCATCCGCGATTTCCTTAAAAATCAGGCGAGAGAGGTCTTTATTTCCTATGGGCGGAGATCTTTACAGGGAAGCAGGGGTTGACCTTGACAAGGCAAACGAGCTGGTCCGCCGCATACGGCCGATCGTGCGCTCCACTTTCAGCGGCGGAGTGATTACCGATATCGGCGGCTTCGGCGGGCTTTTCTCGCTTAACTGCCGGGACATGAAAAATCCGGTCCTGGTCTCTTCCACCGACGGAGTGGGCACCAAGCTCAGGATCGCCTTCATGACGGGCAGGCACGACACGGTCGGGGTGGACCTGGTAGCCATGTGCGTAAACGACATAGTTGTCCAGGGCGCACGGCCGCTGTTCTTTCTGGACTACCTGGCCCTGGGGCGGATAGACCTGGACCTGGTGGAGCAGCTCGTGGCCGGGATTGCCGCCGGGTGCAAGCAGGCGGGTTGTTCGCTGATAGGGGGAGAAACGGCGGAGATGCCCGAATTCTACAGGGAAGGCGAATACGACATGGCGGGCTTTGCCGTGGGGCTGGTGGACAACTCTCAAATTATCGACGGCTCGACCATACGGGTCGGCCACCGGATAATCGGCCTTGCTTCGAGCGGGTTGCACTCGAACGGCTACAGCCTGGTCAGGCGAATCGTGTTCGACAAGCTCGGGCTCGATCCGGACAGTTTCATCCCGGAACTGGGCCGCACCATAGGAGAAGAACTGCTCGAACCTACCCGCATCTATGTCGAACCCGTGCTGAACGTCCTGCGCGGATACAAGGTGGCCGGAATGGCGCACATAACCGGGGGAGGTTTCCACGACAACATAGCGCGGATACTCCCGAAGGCGTGCGGGGCGGTAATAAGGGAAGGGACCTGGGACCTCCCGCCCGTGTTCTCGTTTCTGCAGGAAAAGGGTGGTGTCGCCGACGACGAAATGCACCGGGTCTTCAACAACGGGATCGGATTCGTGGTAGTGGTGGAGCCGGGAGATGCCGAGGAAATCGCGTCCTTCCTGCGGGGGATGAATATGGGCGTGTGGGTGATCGGGGAAATCGTGCCGAGAGAGCCCGGGGCCGAAGCGGTGCAGGTTTTGAAGGCTTAGGGCTTGTCCGTAAATAAAGCCTTTGTGCTCGCATCCGGCTTTTGGCCTGCTTTGGCCGCTCCTCAATCGCAAAATCCTCGACGTAGCACCAAGCTATGCCTGCGGTTTTGCTCAATCGTCGCGACCAAATCAATCTCAAAATCCGGCGCGATCCCGAAGAGGCTTATTTACTGACAAGCCCTTGGCCGTTTTCCCGCCCGTGCATGGGACCTTGCTGCATAAGGCGCTTGCATGCTCATCGGCCGGATACTCTATCTTCATTCCCACGCTGGAGCGTGGGAATGAAGGAGCGGTGGCATTCCTTTCAGGGGCGCTGCTGTTTTTGGCGGTGTTGTGCCAAATAGGCTTGCTATCTGGAGGCGATTCTGTTAGATAAAATCTTTTGACCGGGGCGAATCGACCCGGCGTGTATATGTTTATGAAAGGATCCGAATAATGAGCCGAATTTGTGAATTCTGCGGGAAAACTCCAACCGTGGGAAATAATGTCAGCCACGCCAACAATAAGACCAAGCGAATCTGGTACCCCAACCTCCAGCAGGTGCGGCATGTGCGCCCTGATGGGACGGTGAAGCGCGTGCGTGCGTGCACGAGGTGCATCCGCTCCGGTCTCGTGGTGAAGCCAGCCTGAAAAAATCGTCCGGATTTTCCTTTCTATTTTGAAATCTGGCCAGAAACGCACCTGCGTGGTCCCGCCGGTCTGAAAAATGCCTCAACAAAGCTGCGATCCAGAAAAAACGACCCATTTCGGATTCCTCACCATCCCGGAGAAGGACAAGGTGGACTGGGTCCGCCGTCATTTCGACTCGGTGGCCAAAAAATACGACTCCATGAACACGCTCCTGAGCCTGGGCATCCATTACCAGTGGAAGCGCATGGCCGTGAGGATGATGGGGCTGAAAAACGGCGACCTGGTCCTGGACGTGTGCGGCGGGACCGGTGACCTTTCGCGGATGGCCGCCGGCCTGGTGGCCCCTTCGGGCAGGGTGGCGCTCTATGACATCAACTGGGAAATGATGGCCGCCGGAAGGCCCAGGATTGAGCGCTCCGGGCACACCCGCAGGATTTCCCATATCCAGGGGAACGCCGAACGGATCGCCTTTCCGGACAATACGTTCGATGCCGCCATGGTGGGGTTCGGGATACGAAACCTCACGCATTTCGAAAACGGTTTCAGGGAGATGCACAGGGTACTGAAACCCGGCGGCACCATGATGTGTCTCGAGTTCTCCGAGCCGGTGACCCCCTGGTTTCGGCGGCTCTACGATTTTTATTCTTTCCACGTCATGCCGCTCGTGGGAAAGGTGCTTGCCGGCTGCCAGCCAGCCTATACATATCTTCCCGAATCGATCAGGCTTTTCCCCGATCCCGATAAGCTCAAAGGCATTCTCGAAGATATCGGACTTCGAGACGTTTCCTACCGCAGGCTGACCGACGGCATCGCCGTGGTGCACATCGGCAAGAAAAAATAAGCGGAAAGAATCCGATGAAACTCAATTGGGCGGAAATGCTGGTGGTAAACAACCCTTCGCGGGTGTTCCAGCAGCGGTTCGAAATCCGGTGGATGAAAAAGCGGATGCCCCTTGCCCCGGAGGGAGTCTTCCTGGAAATCGGATGCGGGCGCGGCGCCGGGGCCGAAATCATCGCCGGCGAGTTTTCCCCCGGCCGATTGTTTGCAATGGATCTCGACCCGAAGATGATAAAAAGGGCCTTTCGGTACCTGGGGCCTGGAATGCGGCCGGGTATTTCTTTCTTTTCCGCCGACGCCCTCAGGTTGCCGCACCCGGACGGCGTATTCGACGCCGTGTTCGGATTCGGCGTGCTCCACCATGTCCCCGACTGGCAAACCGCCCTGGGGGAGATCCACCGTGTGCTCAAGCCCGGCGGGATCTATTTTCTGGAAGAGCTCTACCCCTCCCTGTACCAGAACTTCATAACCAAACACATTCTCCTGCACCCCACCGAAAACCGGTTCATGAGCGGCGACCTGAAAGGCGCTCTGGCCTCCGCCGGCTTCTCTGTCCACTCCTGCCTCGAGCTTAAGATGATCGGGATTCTGGCGGTGCTTCGCAAGCATTGATGGTCCAAAGTCCCGTTCGCCTGCAGATAAGGTAACCGCAGCCAGAAAATTTCAGCTAATCATGCGAATCGGTTCAACATCTGCCGCATCGGCCGTTGAGCATTGCATATTGGTCGAAACGGCATTAAAAGGTGAGACCCTGGGTTTTGGTGAGATTTCCAATTAGGAGGTTTTGGATGAAAGCAGTCTGGAAATGGTCGCTATTGATGTTTTCCTTCCTTGCTCTATCCGGCTACTGTTTTGCCGCGGGCGCGGAACAGGAGGCGGTCGGGAGCCGGGCGGCGGCGCCGGTGGTCCAGTTTTCAGAGACGAGCTACGATTTCGGGGAGATGGTGGAATCCAAGGAGTATGTTCACGATTTTAAAATCAAGAACGTGGGGACGGCACCGCTCGAAATCAAGAAGGTCCTGCCCAGCTGAGGCAGTTCCGTTGCCCATTTCGACAGGGCAATCCCTCCCGGTGGCGAGGGACGAATCGGACTGAAGCTCAATCCCAAGACCTGTTCGGGCGGCTCCAAAAAAACAGCGCTCGTTTTGACCAACGACCCGAACCATTCCTATTTTACGCTGGCGGTGCAGGGCCATACCGGTACCGGAACAGTGATAGGCAATTAGCCCTGCCTCAGGGCTTGTCCGTAAATAAATCCTTTGCGCTCGCATCCGGCTTTTGGCCTGCTTTGGCCGCTCCTCAATCGCAAAATCATCGACGTAGCACCAAGCTATGCCTGCGGTTTTGCTCAATCGTCGCGATCAAATCAATCTCAAAATCCGGCGCGATCCCGAAGAGGCTTATTTACGGACAAGCCCTTAAAATATTCAACAAAGCTTTCTTAAGACTTCCGGGGAGAGCGGGGGAACCATCATTGCTCCGCTCTTTTGATTTTCCCGCTGTTTCCGATTTCTTCGAAACCTGACATGCCTGGGCGTCAGGGTATCCTGCACACCTTAATGTGTGCGTTTTCGTATTCGCAGGGCATGTCTTCGAAGCCGGGCTTTTCGAGCAGCACCCAGGTTACGCCGAACTGCTGCTTGAGCCGCTTGAAATCTTCAAGTTTGAAATCTTTCCAGCCTCGAAGCGCTTTCATGTGTTCATACCATACCAGCGGGAGCCCGGAAGGTCCGGGGCCGCCCGCTCCGATGGTCCGTGCGGTTACCGACAGGGCGACGACGGCCACGTCTTTTATGTAGTCGGCCATCATACTGCGTTCGGCCAGTGCCCTGAAACCGTGGTTGTCTTCTCCCGGCTGGTCCATGTAGCGGGGGTCCAGGGCAAAGTAGGCATCCCGGGGAGTATTGAGCCGGACCCAGTCGAACGCTCGCAGCCAGTCGTTTGCGGGCAGGCAGCCGGGCAGTTCCACGTGGGGGCTTGCCGGGAATTCGGCGCGCTGAGCCGTGAACATCAAAAAGCAAAGCGGTATGAAAAAAAGAACCCACCGCACCGGTTTGCCGCGGAGTATCCATCGGCCGATAAGGCCTCCCGCCACGATGAAGAAAATCAGGTAAATGAGCTGAAAGCTGCGCATCGGCTGAAGATTGGCGAGCCTGTGCGGCTGAGGACCGGCGGTAAGCAGCACGGCGGCAATGGTCGACAGTGCGCCGTAGAGCGCCGTACGCCGGCAAAGATGCGAAAAGGATCCAAACTCCCTGTGCCGGCGAAAAGTGCTGAACCATGCGAGCAGAACAGGGGGGCCGACTATGCCCACCCAGAGGTACCACGCCCATTTGAGCGGATAATGATGAATCCGGGTGGCGCTGACCCGTGCCCAGATTTCATTGAATGTCGGCGTGTTGTTGATTGCGGGAGCGGCCGCCAGCGCAATGAACCCGTTGCCCGTCCTGATCGGCCGGACAGCCAGCAGCACGGCCATGAGCAGTCCGTAGAAAGTCATTTGCGCATGGATGAGAGCGCCCAGAAAAAAGAGCAGCGCCGCCGGCAGGTAGCGTTTTTCCAGCACGAAGGTGAGGGCGAAAAGGACCGCGGCCGTGGACAAAGACCGGGGGTGGAGGTGCTGGTCCATGATATAGAGGGCGGTTCCGGTAACCGGTATGGTCAACAGGGCCGCGATCATGGCGACCGATCCCCAGTGTGCCGCGCGCTCCGCAAAGCACAGGCGGCTTAGCCTCAAACACCCCAGCAGCACCAGGAAGATGAACAGGATGTAGCCGGCAAAAAGCGTATAGCTCAGCGGGATGCCGGTTACGCGCACGATGGAGGCGATCAGTTCATCGAACAGGGTGAATCTGGTCTGGGCGACAAAAAAGTCGGAATCGAAAGGGTAGAGCCCCGGATGCAGCAGTTTCTTTATCGCGGGAAGATAAATTGCCGCGTCTTCTATGCCGGAGTGGTAGCCGTGAACCAGCAGGGCCGCAATCGTCAGCAGGAAAATAATGGAAACATCGCGCCAGGAGGTTCGGGCCGCCAAAACCGGTTCTGAGGCCGGTTCGGGGCGAGCTTGACTGCCGTTCACAGTTTGAGCGCCTTTCTGATGAACGGTATTCCCACCACCGCAAACAGCCAGTAGCCGAAGAAAGAATACAGGATTCCCGTGGCAAGCGCCTGGGACGAGCTTGCAAAGGCCGAAAACAGGACCACCATGGCGCTGTCTCTTGTCGCCATTCCGGCAATGGTGATCGGGAGCAGCCCGGCAAAGATGGCCACGGGCAGCGCGGCGGCCGTAAATCCCAGCGGGACGGATACCCCGACACCGTAGAAAAGCAGCTTCGTCTGGACAAATGTGGAAAGCCAGTTTAGCGCGGTAAGCGCCACTATGCCGCCAAACGGCCCCGGGTGGGAACACAGGACTTTCAGGGACCGGAAAAGGTCTTCGACCGTCGACTGGATCTTTGGACCTACCGGCAGCCTGACACCGAGAAAGCCGATGAGCAGGATGCACAAAATGCCGCCGACCGCCAGGCCCCCGACGGCGGCCATGCGGATGTCTCCAAAGACGGCGCCGCCCGCGAGCGCGCAAAAGGCCAGCGTCAGCACGTCCAGTACGCGCTCGGTGAGAACGCTTCCGGCGACCACGGCCGGACGTATCCGATCTCGCAGGCTCACCGCTTTCAGCAGGTCGCCCGCCTTGGAAGGCGAAATGGCACTCAACGGCCAGATGCCCACAATGATGAGCAGGCAGCGGGCCAAGGGTATGTCGAATCCCAGCGTGCGCAGGACCAGGCGCCAGCGAAGCGCGGAAACCACGGGAAACGAAAAGGTAATAAGGGCCGCGCCCAGCCACACCAGAGGTGGAACACCGGAGAGCAGGCGCATCACGCTTTTTATATCGATTCGGCGGAAGAGCAGGTAGAAAATGAGGGCCGTCGCCGCCACGAGCAGCACTCCGCGCACGGCCGATTTCAGCCTTCCCCAGCCGCTGAGCCCCAGCAGGGACTCTCCGGCCCGCGCTTCCAGATCGGCGCTTCTATCGCTCACGGCGCATAGCTCCTCTCGATCGGCCCGTCTCCCAGGACCGTCATGAGGCGCAGATGTCCCGATTCGTTCAACTGCGACAGCATCCGCTCGTCGGGGGAAAATCCCGAGATCTCCAGTTCCTGCGACTGAAAATACCGGCTCTGGGGGACGTAGCGGACGAAAAACTCATCGCCCGCGGAAAGCGATCTGAATTTTTTCCCGCCTTCCAGGTGCAACTCATCGACCAGACGTATGATTTTGCCATCGATTTGCAGTTGCCGGCGGAAGCGGACCGGAACCGGTTTTTGCCCCAGGATGAGCGTTTTCCTGATCTGCCCTTTCATTCGGTGGGCCAGAACGGGGACCCTGCCCAGGGTAATGAGCGCGCTGCGGAAAACGATTTGCTTGAAAGGCGTGAATATCTTGTTCGAGGGCACCGCCTGGAGATGTCCGCGCACCTCGAAACCGGTTTCGTTCGATTCGCATGCGTAGTTCGGGTCGATCCACTGCGAGGTTGCCAGCCGGCCGTCGTCCATGCAGCCCATTATCCCGCAGTCGCTTAGGAGCAGCCGGCCGCCGGGTTTTTCGAAAACCTTCGTCACACCGCCCTTGGCCAGGTTTGCCAGGATGTAGTAATCGGGGGTGTTGCACACGAATATGCGCGAATCCGGGAAATAGCGCGTAAACGGCGGCTGCTCGAAGGGCAGGGGCGCGAGATGGGGAGGCGCCTCGCCGTAATCCAGCCAGGCCTGCAGAAATTCGGGGACGCGATAGAACACGTACCGGTCGGACATGATCTCCGGCGGGACCAGCTTGCCCTCGGAAAGGCCCCTTAGCATCTTTTCGGCAACCGATGCCGCAATGGGCACTTCGCCGGCCAGCGTCTCGAAGCCATGGGGATAGAAATGGAGCGTGTTTCGACTCCCCGCGCTTCCCGCATAAAAACCGTTGGGATAAGCGAAATAGCTGCAAAATTCGGCCGACTGCTTGAGCACCTCCAGGATCGTGGGGTCCGGTTTGCTCTGGTAAATCTTGGACAGAAATGAAACCGTCGCCGACAGATACCCCGGATCGACCCCGTCGTACTCTCTCGACCAGCCCTCAGCGGCGTTATGGTAATTGAGGAAACCCCGCCACAACTCTTCGAATCCACGCTCCAGCGCGGGGTCCCTGAACATTTCGAATGCCTTCCACACGGCAAGGCACGCCATCGCGTGGTGATTTGCCAGGTGGTCCTCTTCGGACTGCCCGGCGGCAATGAAACGGGCCGCGCGCAAAATCGCATTGCGGACCCTTTCGGCAGAGTCGGCCGGCATTTCGGTCGAAAGAAGATTATAGGCTTCGATTGCCGTGAAGGTGGTAAACGCGGTGGGGCCGACCCAGCCTCTTTCGAATGGGTAAAATTCGTCAAACGAGCCGTCCCCGTGCTGGATGCGCGCCCAGAATTCGAGGCCCGCAACGGCCCAGTCCCTTATCTTATGCTGCCCCCTGTAGATGTTGCCGGGAAAGTCGTGCCTGTAGACGAGCGCCAGGGCGTGCACGCCGAACTGGCGCACCGCGTCGGGGAAATCGGATACTTTGTCCAACCAGTAGTCCCGGTGAAAGCAGCCGTAGGTGGGTGAGAAGGGATTGCGGTCAAGGTTTCCGAGCAGGCGGGGTATCTGTGAAAGGGCCTTCTCGGCATAGACGCGGCGAAGGTCCGGGTTGCGACCCCCCGGCCCCGCCTGGCCGGCATTACCAACGGATTTCATTACTTCCAAGATGGTACTCCGAAAACGCCTCCCGGAAGGGGGCGCCAAGATCATTTCCGGCCGTGCGCGTCCGGTTGTTTGGTCCCACCGGGGACGACGGCAATCAGTTCCGGTTTGTTGCGCATCCTCAGGCTGCCCAGAACGAAGCTGAACAGGACCACCTGGCATCCGAGCACGATGCAGGCAATCGAAGGGATAAGAATGCGCAGCATCTCCAGCGGGTCTCTCAGGAAAAATCCCTGTGCGGTCCACGAGACGAGCGGAACAAGTGCCCCGAGGGTCCCCATCAGTACCAGGACTGCCGCAGGGACGAGCCCGGAATCGGGCGGCAGCGAGCGGGTGAAGCGGCTCAGCCTGGTATTTACGGGAAAAATCCCGTGGTCTACTCCATAAATTATTGCCAGGACGCCTGAAACAGTGCCCTGGAAACCTATGATAACCGCCGCCGCCGCGTAGAGCATGGCAATTATGTTGAGCCTGATCGCCCCGATGAACCACGGTCCGGTGGCCAGCATCGCCATGGTGACTATCCCCAGGATCATCATCAAGAGTCCGGGATAGAATAAGATGAACTTCGGGCTGTAGAGAAGCATCATCCGCAGGTGCTGCCAGCCGGCGGAAAACGAGCGCAGGTGAGGGGGCCTTCCGCGCCCGTCGGGTCTGAGAGTGGTCGGCACCTCCGTGATTTTCATCCGAAGAAGGCTTGCGCGGGCAATCATTTCACTGTTGAATTCCCACCCGTCCGCGTAAAGGTCGAGCCGTTCGAAACTCGATTTCCGGAAGGCGCGAAGCCCACAGTGATGATCTCCGCACGGGCTTCGGAAAAGGATGCGCGCAATGGCGCTCATCGCGGGGACCCCCACGTAGCGGTGCAGAGGCTTCATGGCCCCGGGTGCGATTCCGCCCTTGAAGCGGTTGCCCACTACCAGGTCATAGCCCTCGCGCAGTTGTTCCAGAAAACGGGGGATGTGCGTAAAATCATAGCTGCCGTCGGGGTCTCCTATAAGCACGTACTTGCCGCGAGCACTTGCTATCCCGCCCCTCAGGGCGTTGCTGTAGCCGCGGGTCTTGACCGGAACGACCCTGGCTTCCAGGTGCTCGGCAATGGCCTGTGATCCGTCGGTGCTGCCGTTATCCGCCACGACGACTTCGCCCGATATGCCGTACTCCGCCAGTGTTCGCAGCGCTTCGTCAACGGCGGTCCCCAGTGTTTTCGCTTCATTGAGGCACGGCATCACCACCGAAAGTTCTATTTCGGGCTGCTCCCGTTCGTCAAAATCCATATTTTCAGCTTGAATCAGTCCCATGAGGCTCCCCAGTTCGCTTAGCTTCGCCTCTTTATATCAAAATAACGCAATTGGCAATTATTGACCGACGCGCGGCGGAAATAAACTCACGCTAAGTATGCGGGAGTAAACCAATACGAATCAACTGGCAACAAAAAAATACCTGCAGTACAAAATCTTCCAAGAAAAAAGAGGGAGTTGGATGGCGCTAAGGATTGCAGATATCATGAGGAAATGCATATCCGGCTTATTGGATTAACAAGTCTATTTGTCTTTTTTATCCCACCGAAATTGGCAATATTATTAGCCGCTTCAGGTTTGGCGGAAGTTTGCGGGACAGTCAAAAGAGAAGCGGAAGCCGGAGCCTGGGAACCGGCGGAGAGTATGTGGGTTGCCATAATGCATGGAGCAGGCAAATCGTTACTTTCGCACAAAAGCGCTGGGAGAACGACATACTGGGAGTACCACGATTGCTATACTCTGATCGTTTTCGAAGAAAGCAGTTTGAAATCCGCTTTGGGCAATGGCCCGTCATGCCCGGGAACCGGCAAAATAACCCGGCTCAAATCAGGCGTACACCACGCTGCCGCCTGAGATGTCCAGATGTTCGGTTTCCAACAGGCCGGAGTAGATTGCGCCGCTTCTGCCGTCGATTCCTATGGTGTCGCCGGTTTTAAGCTCATGGTGGTCGATTACGCACCTTTTCTCCGACTCCCACACCCTCATCCGGCTGACTCCCACCACGCATACTTTCCCCAGCCTGTGGGCCACTATGGCCGCATGGGACGTGGCGCCGCCCTTGCTGGTCAGAATCCCGTCGGCTATCGAAATTTCGCGGATGTCGTCCGGGACCGTGTCGGAGCGCACGAGAATGACCGGCACCTTTGGATGGTTCTCCTTGAGGCGCTGGATGGTTTCGAGGTCGAAGGCCACCATGCCCGACAGCGCCCCGCCGCTGACCCCGATGCCACTGCCCATGTAGCGCGAGGGGAGGTCCTCGGTGGATTTGAAAACGGGATGGCTCCGTTTTACCCTGGGGGTCATGTTTCGGGCCTGGAGTACGTATACTCCTTCTTCGCCTGCTCCCTGAAACGTAAATTCAATCTCCTGGGGCGCCCAGTTCTGCTCGTATATGAGCTTTCGCGCAATATCCGTGAGGCGCTTGTAGACCAGCGGGAAGAGTGTCTCGAGCGATGTCTCCTTGCGCTCCCCCTCGGTCAGCCTTTGCTTCTCCGACAGGGGGAGGGTCTTTACCAGGCCGCCTACCACGTCTTCGCCCTGGTTTCCCCAGGTGAAGTCGCCGACCGGGTCGATATTGTCCTCGGATGTCCACGGGTTATGGGTGAACATGACTCCCGCCCCCGATTGAATGTCGAGGTTTCCGAAGACCATCGTCTGGATGGTGACCGCCGTGCCCCAGTTGTCGGAGAGCATCATTATTTCCCGGTAGGTCTTTGCCTTGGGGGAATCCCACGATTTGACCACCTGTTGAATGGCCGTAAAGAGCTGTTCGCGCGGCGACTCCGACAGCTCGATGCCGTTGGACGCGAGGACCTTGCGGTAGGCAAGCGCGACCTCTCTTATCTCCTGCGGGGAAAACTCCCGCTTTACCTGCCGCCTGTATTTTCTCTTATAAAATTCCATCACGGTGCCGAACTCGTCGCGCGGCATGTCAAACGACATGCCCCAAGACTGAATGAACCGCCTGTAGTTATCCCAGGCAAACCATGACTCGCCGGTTTCGGCGATCAGCCCCTCCACTATTTGCTCGTTTATCCCCACGTTCAGAAACGTGTTCATCATCCCCGGCATCGACACCGCCGAACCGCTTCTTACCGAAAGAAGAAGCGCGTTTGGTGGATTTCCGAACTCCCGGCCGGACTGGGTCTCGATCTTTTGCACCAGCGCCATCACGCGCTCTTCGAAATCTTCCCGCGAATGGGAAAAACTCTCGATGACCTTGCGGCACCGGAAATACTCGGTCGTGATCACGAATCCGGGCGGAATCTTGATGCCGATGGCATGCAGGTGGGCAAGCGTATGGCCCTTGTTTCCCATGTGGATCAGGTCGAATGTGCCGTGAGAGGGCGAAAGAATGTGGGTAACCGTTTTTTTCGGATCGTAGCTCAGAAGAAGGTCCAGGTGATCGCTGCTCAGCTCTTCGCGCTGCGTGGCGAGCGTGGTCAGGATGCTGGTTATGAAATGGTCGAAATACTGGAGGCCGAAGGTCCTGGCGATAAGCTCGCGCAGGAAGCTCTCCGAGAGCCGCTGGTTTTTCTCGGCGGCGGTTTCCCCTTCCCTCTGGTATCTTGCGAGCAGCCGGTCCTCTCCGAGCTGTCTTATTACGAGTTCCAGCATCTGTTCGTGGGCCGAGTGGTAATTGGTCTGGATGATCTGTTTGAGTGCCTCGGAAAAGCCCCTGAAAATGTCCATGTACTGCGAGTGCGAAAAGCGCGGGACCTCCAGGGCTTTCGTGAAAAGCTCTTTTTGAAGTTCCAGCCGGTTCGAAGTGATGCCGTTGATCTCCAGGGCCTTCGTGAAAAACGGAATGGCCTTGGCGATACGGAAAAAGGTGGCACGGGTTATAAAGCTGAGATTAAACGAGAAAATGATTTCCTCAAAGAGCACGTTGGCCAGGTTTTCCAGGCGGAAAGTGAGGCCCAGGGCGTCAAAGCGGGGCTCGTTATAGGAGCCGTACATCGAGGGTATGTCAACTGCTATGTGGCGCTTATAATATATGTTTTCCATGATGTGAAGCTCTCCGGGGGTGAGGATCACCTCCCTCAGCTCCATCAGGTAGTTCAGAATGGCGTCCAGTTTTCCGTAAATCTGGCTGTTCCGGAGGGCTTCGATAAGTTTTCCGGGGTCCGGAAGGCCCAGCGCATGGGCACGCTGGAGGTGTACCTGGATGTCTTTGAAGCTCAGGGCGTATTTTTCATGGAGCAACTGGTAGAACTGGATCATCAGGAAGGCGCGCTTGCGCTCCACTTCGGATACATCCGGCACCTGGTCTATCAGGGAGTGGGCTTCTTTTTCGGAAAGGTCGAGCAGGTCCTGCACGTGATTGATGGTCCGGGTGGCGAAAATGGACTGAAAAATCTTGTGAATGTCTTCGACGAGCGAACCGGAATCGGGAATGTCCCGATAGATCTCCGGCGGTATCAGACCTTCAAGGTGGCCCTTATCCAGCGTGCGCCAATATTCGATTATCCCCTGCAGAAAGGTCACCACCACGTTATTGCTTTCCACGTGGCTTTGCTTTCGCAGAAAATGGATCAGCCGGTCGCTTCTGCCCGTAATTTCGTCCACGTCCGTGGAGACGGTGCGCAGCTGCCCTTCGGCGCCGATCTGGTTGAAGTAGACGGGGAAAAGCTTCGAGAGTTGTTTGACCAGGTTATACACCGGCCGGATGGGTGCATTTAACAGCTGGCTCACATCTTTTTGGAAAAGGTCCGTGTCGCGGATGAAAATTCCGCCAAGCGACAGGTTCACGATGAGCGCCGAGAGCAGCGGCCGCGTGCGGAGCGGGTCCTTCCTGATTATATCCAGCCAGATTCTGACGTTCATGAGGTGGGCGGGATTGACCGGAATCTGCCAATGCTGGCTCACCTGTCCGAGCATCGGGGGCTGAAAACCAAGCCGGACGAGCTGGTTTACGAAATTATCTATAAGGGTGCGGTCTTCGGTATCCAGGATTTCCATCCCGATGGTATGGATTATCTGGAGCGCCGCCTGCGGATAATTTTTAAGGGACTGCCCGATGGTGGCGAAAATCCGGTTGAGCTGGATTTCCAGGCTCTCGCGCGGCTCCTGCCGGATCCACCTTCCGATTTCGAAGTTGATCTCGCGAAGCGTTTCTTCGTGAATGGCCTCGAGCCCTTTTACTTCCATAATCCTGAGCCGCACCAGCATCGCGACATGAGGGGCCTGCGGGTCCTTTGCCCGGTACCGGGCAAGCTTTTCCGGCAAATGGAAATAGAGCTGGGTTATCTCGTGGAAGTCGGTCATGCCCGTGAAGCTCTCCACCGCGCTGCGCGCGTCGGGGTCCGCCGAAATCACATCGGAAACGGTCTTCAAACGTGCACGAAGGCTGGAGTGGGTGAGCGGCAGGCATTCTTTTGACCAGTCAGGGATAGAGCCGGCCTCCCGTGCATACTCGGCCGGCCATTCGCACGGGTCCTCCCTCTCCAGCCAGAATGTGTACGTATCCCTGTAGAACCTTTCCAGAAATGCTCTCAGTTCGACAAAGGATGAGGGATTTTTCCATATCCCCAACAGCTTGGCCGCAAGGTGCTTGGGAGGATAAAAACTACGCATCAGGAACTCGAACGAGCCTTCTGCTAGCTCGGCCAGTTCGTGGAAAAAGGACCTCAAAATACCTTCATGGCACGAGGTATCGGATTCGAAGAGTTTTTCGAGCGCGAGAACGGAGGCCCCCTCGGGCACCGGCCGCGCAAGCTCCTCGGGCATCTCATCGGCAAGTTTGGTCCAGAAGGACAAAAGATTGTCCGCCGCCATGCTGCGGGTTTCGAAGCGCTCCGATTCGGTGAGGGCGTGAACCAGTATGCGCGAGAGAAGATAAATTACGTTTCCGCAGAGCCGATGGCCCTTGTACAGCCTCAGATTGCTTATGGCGTAACGGTGGGTTTCCTGCACCACAAATTGCCAGTTCCTGTACTTGTGGTGGTATTCCAGCAGGAGTTCCCTGGCCTGTTTTTCCTTCCCGGCATACCCCCTGACCGCTTCTTCGAGCACCTCGAAAGAGCAGGGGATTTCCACCCGGATGTTGGTCAGGTCAAGGTTCCTGGTCAGGGCATCGGACTGGATATGGTCACCATGCATGCAAAAAGTCGCTTTCTCCATTTTATTCGTTTCCCGTTAGCCGACCGACGGCTACAAATAATATTCGGCGTGCTGTGCATTCCGGCAAAGTGTTATTTCGAAAAATGTCCCTCAAGGCAACAACACGCCGTCCGCCCCGGACCCCTCGATACCCCCGCGGGGAAGCGTTTCCCGCTCATGCCGGGGTATCCGGTGCATCGGGACGCCGGGCATTACGGTGAATCGCGATCCACCTCCCAATTTACCACGGCCGCGTGCGCCGATTATATAATCATGTATTATTGGTAAAATTTAAATGCAAAAAGCGGGGGATGCTACTCCGGGATTTCGAATTCCATCAGCACGGCCGGTTCCCGCCCGACGCCGTAGTAGTTTGGACGCTCGCCGACCTGTCTGAACCCGAAGCTTTTGTAGAGCCGCCGGGCCGCAATGTTGCTCCTGCGCACCTCCAGGGTGGCGGTCCTTGCCTTTTTCTCGCAACCGGTGCGAATCGCGTGCTCCAGCATGGCCCTCGCTATCCCGCGCCTCCTGAAGTCCTTGTGAACGGCAATGTTTAAAATCTGTATCTCGTCGGCGACGCACCAGTAGCAAATATATCCCAAGATTCCTCCCGCGGGCGGTGCCGGCACGTCCTCCCCCGGCTCCCCGCCCCGGGCCGCTCTTGCAGCGAGCAGGTACGAGTAGAGCCGTCCGGTCTCCTCCAGGAAAGACTGCTCCGTCCACGGCTCCGGCTGGCTTTGCTTTTCGATTTCCAATACCGCGGGAATATCGGATTTTTTCAGGGGTGAGATTTTAATAACTGTGCCCACGCGTTATTACACCGTTACGTCGAGGGGGCCGCCTTTACCGAGCGGGCGAGCACTTCGCTGGCAAGAGAGATGTGGCGCTGCCCGTATTCCTTGACCATCGAGGCCGCTTCGCTCAGGGTATACCCGGTTCTGCAACCGGCAAGCTTGATCAACATGGGCAGGTTCATTCCGCACACCACCTCCACACCCGGCCCCAGAAGCGAAAGGCTGATATTGGCCGGCGTTCCGCCGAACAGATCGGTTAAAATAAGAACGCCCTTGCCCTGGTCGACCTCTTTTACCGCCTCCTTGAGGAGCTTGACCATCTCCTCGACCGGCTGGTCGGGCTGGAAGCACATGGCCCGGCAGTTCTGAAGCGGGCCGATGATCGTCTCGGCCACATTGAGCATTTCCTGAGCGAGCCGGCAGTGCGATATCGCTATAATCCCGATCAGGCCCTTGTCGTTATTTGTGCCCAATTAAGACCCTCTTTCATTCGACGTCCGCCGGTTTCCGGACTCGCGCCCGTGAACCGGCTCAATCGGTGTCATTCCAGGTTGATGTCGCGATGGAACACATTCAGATAGTAGCCGTTTTGCCGCAGGTTTTCCGCTATCTGTTCGGCTATCACCACCGAGCGGTGTTTCCCGCCCGTGCACCCCACCGCAATGGTCAGGTAACGCTTTCCCTCGGCAATGTAGCAGGGCAAAAGTTTCAACACAAGCGAGCAGTAATCCGATAAAAATTCCCGAACGGCCGGCCATTTCAACACCCAGGACCGGACCGGCTCCGACTTGCCGTTGCAGTTTTTGAGTTCATCGACAAAATACGGATTGGGAAGAAACCTTACGTCGATCACCAGGTCGGCTTCAAGCGGAAGCCCGTACTTATAGCCGAAAGAAAGCACCTGAATGCTGAGCAGTTCGCTCTCTTTCATGTGAGAATAACACCGGGTGATAAGCTGCTTCAACTGGTGGACAGACAGGGTGCCGGTGTCCAGTATCCGCGTGGCCCGCGCTTTCAGTGCGCCCAACCGGTCGCGCTCGTGCTGGATGGCCTCCGGGAGCATGGATTCAGATTCGGCAACCGGGTGCACCCGGCGCGTCTGGCTGTATCTTCGCTGAAGGACGTAGTCTTCGGCTTCCAGAAAAAGTATTTCCGGAGCGTAGCCCTTATTTTCCAGGTCGTTGAAGATCGTGTCGTAGTCTTTGAGGAATCTTCGTTCCCTGATGTCGATTCCAAGCGCTATACGGGTGATATCGGGCATATCCTTTTCGCAAAGAGCGAGGAACTCTCCCACCAGGGGTACCGGCAGGTTGTCTATGCAAAAATAGCCCAAATCCTCGAATGCTTTGATCGCGGTGCTCTTTCCCGAACCGGAAAGCCCGGTGACCACCACGACGTGCGGCTTGTATGTACTCATCTCAAACCCCGTGCCCGGCGTTTGACCCGGATGCTCCATGCTCGTGCCGGATGCCTGATTCTCGATAGCGATGCAACCCGATGGGTGGTGGTCGGAAAACCCGCTCCGCCGGCCTGGCACCCGGGGCCGGCAGACTCCGGGATTTTGGTACCGGGCATCCGGAATCGAGGCTCCGGCATCCAGCATCGGGATTGCATTCCATTACCGGTGGGCGTGGGCTGAAAAAACAGAGAATGCCGGTCGGCTTTCTCCAGGAGGCGAACGGTCTAGAAATCCTCGTCTTCCTGTTGAATGATGGAGAATATATCCTCCCGGTTGTCTACTTTTCCAAGCCGCTTGCGCACCGTGCCGTTTTTTAGCAGCCTGGCTATTCTCGCCAGCGCCCTCAAATGTATCCCGGAACAGGTCTCGGGTGCCACGAGCAAAAAAAACAGGTGGACGGGCTTTCCGTCCATGGACTCGAAATCGATGCCTTCGGTCGAGCGTCCAAAGGACAGAACCAGTTCGTCGATGTCCCTGAGCTTGCCGTGCGGTATGGCGATCCCATCCCCTATGCCGGTGCTTCCCAGACGCTCTCTTTCCAGCAGGACCTTCATGAGCTTGTCCCGGTCAACCTGCGGCTTATTCTGCATGACGGCTTCTATAAGCTCATCGAGCACCTGTTTTTTTGTCCTGCCCTTTAGTTCAGGAACTATCGAGTCCATCGACAGGATGTCGAGAATTTTCATCAATCCCCTCTGGTGAAATAAAGATTAATTCAGGGTACCTGACCTGCCAGTACGGAATTCAAAAGACCCGCCCCTTCGATCAGCTTCAATCTCCGGCCAGGACCTTTTCACCATTAAGGGCGGGAAATCGTTTCCCGCCCCTTGAAACAAAAAACCATGCAGCGAACAGCCGAAACTATCTTCAGCAGGATAGTTGAAAAGGCTTTTAATCACAAAAGAAACAAGTACCGCCGGTTTCGCCGGAGTGACGAATGCGGCGTTTCACTTTTCCGGCAAAAATTTCCCTTTGTCAACATCCCGTTGGCGTTGCGGCGCCGCTACCCGACTGTTTCTATGAGCCCCAGGTTGCCGTCTTTTCTGCGGTAAAGAACATTTATCCTGCTGGTGCGCCTGTTATTGAACACCAGAAACTCACTTTTGCAAACATCTAATTCCACTACTGCTTCATCAAGATCCATCGGTTTGGCATAAACCTGCTCGGCCTTGATTATGAGCGGTCCCTCTTCATCCTCGCCCGCAGGCCGCCCGTTGTCGGCAAACTCGGCCGATTCCCTTGAAGCCCCGCCCGGCCGGCGGCGCCTCACCCTTTCCTTGCCCTTCTTGACCTGCCCCTCAACGCTGTCCACCAGCAGGTCGATGCTGGAGTACATGTCGTCGGTTTCTTCCGCGCCGTTTAAGTGCAGCCCCGGCGCGTCAATCGATACTTCCGCGATATGCCTGAATTTTTCCACCTTGAGGACCACGTGGGCTTCGATCGGCTCTGCCAGAAATTTCTTTACCCTGGACAACTTGTCTTCAGCATAGAGCTTCAGGGGGTCTGAAGGCTCGATATGGCGGAATGATACGTTAATCTGCATCACTGCTCTCCTGAAAACTGTTTACGCCGCCCGCTCGACGGGGATTCACCGAACTCATCCCTGCCTTGCGGACCATGGGGTGAACAACCTAAGAGCCCCAGGAAGATTTCTTTCTTCTGTTAGAGGGCAAAATCCCGAGCATCTCACGGTACTTGGCTACCGTGCGCCGGGCTATGCTGATGTTTTCCTTTTCCAGTATCTCTACAATTTCCTGGTCGCTGTAAGGCTTTGCAGAGTTTTCCTCCCTTATGATCTGCCGGATCCGCTCCTTTACGCTTTCCGAAGCTACAGAGTCCCCCATCACTGAATTTATCGAACTGTTGAAGAAATATTTTAACTCGAAAATCCCATGGGGGGTGTGCATATACTTGCTGGAGGTCACCCGGCTGATGGTGGATTCGTGCATTCCGACGTCCTCTGCGATATCCCGCAGAACCATGGGCCTGAGATGCGCTACCCCCTTTTCGAAAAACTCCGACTGCAGCTTGACGATGCTCTGGGAAACTTTGTAAAGGGTGCGTTGCCTCTGGTGGATACTCTTGATGAGCCATGCGGCCGAACGAAGCTTGGTTTGAATGTAGTCCCTGGTCTCGGTCGGAAGAGAGTCTCCCTCGCCCAGGGCATCCTTGTAATAAGGGCTGACCCTTAACTTGGGCATTCCGTCTTCATTCAGCAGGATCACCCATTCGTCGTCGACCTTGAAAACATAGATATCGGGGCTGATATACTCGACCGTTTCCTGGTTGAAAGCGCTTCCGGGCCTCGGGTCCAGGCCGAGGATTATGTCCACAGCCGCCTTGACTTCTTCGGGGGCCCTCTTGAGTGCCCGCACCAGGGCGGTATAGTTTTTGGTTTCCAGGAGATGAAGGTGCTCCTCGATAATACGCACGGCGAGATCGTCTTCCAGTTCGAGCGCCCTGGCCTGGATCAGCAGGCATTCCTTGAGGTCCCGCGCGGCAACCCCCTGCGGGTCGAATGCATGGATCCTGGCCAGCACCTGCTCGACCCTTGCGGGTTCGGCTTTGGCCATCTCGGCGATCTCTTCGATCGTGGCGTCGAGGTATCCGTCTTTGTTGAGGTTTCCTATGATAATCGCGCCGATTTCCCGTTCCTCGAACGTAAAATCGGACAGTCTCAACTGCCAGACAAGGTGGTCTTCGAGGGTGGTGGGCTCCGTAAGCCGGCTGTCATAGCTGGGCCATTCCTGGTTGGGGTCCGTTTCGACCAGGACGGGGGTGCTGGTGTTGTACTCGTCGAGGTAGCCTTCCCAGTCGAAATCCTCACGTATTTTCTCCGAGAGCTGCACTTCCTGGAACGGAGTTTCTTCCGTGGTGATAGACTCCAGTTCCGTGTCCTGTTCCGTGGGGAGTTCTTCCTGGCTTTCTTCCAGCAGGGGGTTGGTTTCGAGTTCCTGGTGAATCGTCTCCAGAAGTTCCATCCGCGAAAGCTGAAGCAGCTTTATCGCCTGCTGGAGCTGAGGTGTCATTATAAGCTGCTGGCTTAATTTAAGTTGCTGCTTTAGTTCCAGTGCCGCCATTATTTATCCCGTTATAAACTGAACTGGTCGCCCAGGTATGTTCGCCGGGCGAGATCGCTCTTCGCGATATCCATCGGGTCGCCTTTTTCGATGATGCGACCTTCGTGCATTATATAGGCCCAGTCACAAACTTTCAGCGTCTCCCGGACATTGTGATCGGAAATAAGCACCCCGATGCCCTTGGCTTTGAGTGCCCTGATGAGCCCCTGAATTTCGAGCACCGCCAGCGGGTCTATGCCCGCGAACGGTTCGTCGAGCAAAATGAAGCTGGGCTGAGTTACCAGCGCGCGCGTTATTTCGACCCTCCTGCGCTCGCCCCCGGAGAGCCTGTCGGCCCTGCTTTTCGCAAGATGGGCGATCCTGAGATCTCCCAGAAGTTCCTTCAACCGGGCCTGCCGCTCCTCGGCACCGATCTTGAGGGTCTCCAGAATTGCCATTATGTTCTGTTCAACGGTCAGCTTCCGGAATACCGAAGGTTCCTGGGCCAGGTAGGTGATCCCCTTTCTCGCCCTGAGGTACATCGGCTGACCGATTATATTTTCCCCGTTCAGGTAAACACCGCCGCTGTCAGGGCGAATTATACCCACAATACTGTAAAAGGTCGTTGATTTTCCGGCCCCGTTCGGGCCGAGAAGGCCCACTATTTGAGCCTCCTGCAGTTCCAGGCACACGTTGTCTACAACGCACCGCCCCCGGTAGGATTTTGCCAGGTCTTTCACCACCAGTTTTTTCGGTCCGGATTGCGCCACGAGCCTATTCCTTCTTGCTCGGGAACAAAACGGCCTCCACCGGGGCCTTCTTACCGCCCTCCACGATGCTTCGACCCTGCTGCAGGTAAATCGTAATAGTCGTACCCTCTATCCTGTCCTTGCCCTTGGTCACGCTGGGATGGCCGCGCATGACGACCTTTTGTTCGCGCTGGTAAAATACGGCCTTCTGCGCCGTGGCGATCCGGTCTTTCTGCGTTACCTTAACATCTCCATCAACTTCAATATAGTCTATTTTCTCGGAAATAGAGTCCCCTTTTTCTGTGCCCTTTTCAGGGGGGAGGCCGATCACCTTGAGCCGGTTGCCGGTGATGGTGACGTCGTCCTGGCGCACCACCACGTGGCCTTGGAAAACCAGCGTCCTGTCGAGCTGTTTGACCTCCAGCCGGTCGGCCACAATGCGGATGGGCGATTCGCTTTTTGCAATTTTCTCGGAGATGGTAAGGTCCTGCTTCGCCGCCTTTTGGTTGTTGGCCGCCAGAGCCGGGAAAGCGGCGGGAAAGGCCAGGACAAAAGCCGTCGCGGCACCGGCGAAAAATACCTTCATGGAGCCTGATTTCATCGATTACCCCAAAAACCGCGGCCAGCGGCCGCTTCAGTGCGTCGTATCCAGGTTCAGCCGGGCTCCCACCAGCGAAGCCTTTACCCCGCCGGCAACCGAGCCGGACTGGTCTCCGAGCCTGTAACTCCATGTCCGTCCGTCCATCTCGACCCCCGGACCGGAAAGATGGATCGGATGATCCGAGGTGATAACTTTGCGCTGGTGGTCGTAGTCGGCCTGGTCGGAGGTCAATACATAGCCCCGCGGCAGGGCCACCTGCACCGAATCCCGAAGTTCGATCTTCTTGGTCCCGGCGTGAAGAATTCCTTTTTTGCTCTCCACTTGGATTTGTTCACCATCGTCGAGATAAAAAACCAGGTGGACCGAGTTCAAAATCGTTTTTTGCTGGTCATGAAGGTATGTCGCCTCGGATGCATGCAGGGTCCAGAATCTTTTTCCCTGTTCCATCTCGGTAAATTCCATCTCGGTTAGTTTCATCTCCGAATCGGATACCGGCGCCCTGGCGGTCTCGTGAACGGTCCTGGCCGCCTTTCCCTTCCAGATACCGGCCGCAAGGGTGATGCTGAGCCCCGACACGAGCAGTATAATTCCACTCTGCGCTATTTTACGGGGATTGACCTTCATTGGACCCGCTTTGAATTTTGCCGGCATCCAGGCCGGGGGCGAATGAAATTGCAAGTTAAATTAACAGATTACAATTTTGTAGATACTTTATCATGGGGGGATGTTTAGTGTAAAGCCTTATTCCGTAAGGCTTTGGAAACTCGCGGAAAAGAGGCTGGGGCAGGCTGGAGGGAGAAGACCACACAGGCGTTCAAATAAGGATCGGGACCCGGAGTATTTCAAATCACATCAATTATTTCCTGTCGGTACGATTGGCCCTCAAAGGACTCCCGTTGCAGCAACTCGCAGGCGGTCCTCGTTCACGCACTCTCGCGTGGGAAGGAGGCAAATCGAGCGGCTGCACCGGCGGCTCCCCGTCGCGGCGGCCGGGGCCGGCAACCGGCAGGTGAGCCGGGGGGCCGGAGAACCGCTCGATTCAGATCAAAATCTTACTGATTCATTCCCCTGCCCTGGCCCCCGCCCATGCCTCGACCCATACCGCGACCCATGCCCTGCCCCATTCCCCTGCCGGAGCAGAAGTCGTCTTCGCTCAGGTAGCCGCGTCCGTTGACATCCATTGAATTAAACATCTGTTCGGCATGGTTCATGTTGTGGGGGGCCGCCATGAATTCTTCCCTGGTAACTTTGCCGTCATGATTGGTATCGAGGGCCTTGAAGCGCTCCTGGCAGCCCTGCCCTGCGCCCATGCCCTGGGCGAATGCCGTGCCTGCGGCCAGAAACACCGCCAGTGTCCCGACCAGTACGGCGAGCCTTAAGTTTCTCATGACCTTCTCCTTCTTGCTTGAACGGTTGCGTTTCAGTGGGCTGCCCCCGTTATGCTGAAAAGAAGAACCGCAAGCACTATCAGGGTGACACCAACGTAGATACGGTCTCGCTGGAGACCGAAGGATGCGACGGTGAAGGCAACCCGCATGATAGGGGTGGCGATCAGAAAAAGCAGGCCGAACTGTATGATTCCCCGACCCTGAAATGATGATGCGTCCCTTATAATCCCCGGAACGCCGCGCAGGTCCGACGGTTCGCCGTGGAAAATGCGGTAGTTGGGCAGTTCGGTCCCGTGGCGGCTCAAATAGACGCCGCCACCGATCAGGACGATCAGGGACGAAACGATCAGCCCCGCCCTCAGCAGGTTGCCAATGATTTCGTCCACCCTGGAATCGGTCAGAAAGGTCCTTAAATCGCCCATAATCAGAGTTTCCCCATCATACCGTTGTAGAACATCTCGAGGCCCAGGACCAGGATGACACCGGCGAAAATGATCCGAAGAAGGTGCGTCCTGGAAGTTATAAGAATCCGCGATCCTAAAAGCGAACCCAGGACCACGCCCAGCATTACGGGCATTGAGAGTCCAGGGTCGATGTAGCCCCGGTTGAGGTATACGCCGGCGCTCGCTGCCGCTGTAACACCGATCATGAAGTTGCTGGTGGTGGTTGAGACCTTGAACGGAATCCCCATCGCCTTGTCCATGGCCAGCACCTTGACCGCGCCCGAGCCGATCCCGAGCAGTCCCGAAAGCGATCCGGCCAAAAACATCAGGCTGAACCCGGTGGGAATGGCGTGGACGTGATAGGCTACGCTGCCGCGAAGGCCCGGATAGCTGCTGTCCAGGTGAAGGTGGTCCGCCAAAAAATCGGGGGCGTCCTCCGTGGCCGTGACCGGCTGGCCGCGGGCGGAAAGATAAGCCGAATAGATGAGGACAACACCGAATATCATCGCGATCAACCTGGTGGAGATCATTCCCGCAACGGCCGCCCCGAACAGTGCCCCGAAAGTGGTGGCCATCTCGAGAAACATTCCCAGGCGAATGTTTGAAAAACCCTTTTTGACGTAAGCCGCCGCGGCTCCGGATGATGTGGCGATGACCGAAACAAGCGAAGCACCGATTGCGTAGCGGATATCGGCGCCGAAAACCAGGGTGAGCAGCGGAACGATGATCACTCCGCCCCCCAGTCCGGTCAAGGCCCCCAAAAAACCCGCGACCATGGAGCCAAGAAAAATGATGAAGGAAAACTCGGTTATGTTCATGGGGAATTCTTTGCCCGGTCTCAAACGAACGACTGCAATGCAAAATCATCCTCTAGGGGTCCGCCCCCCTGTGTGGCGGTTCCCGAAATGATCTATAAGCGAAGATAAGAAAACATCTTGTCCGGGCAAGGGTTGCGGGTTGCGAGTTATCGCTAATCCGTGCCCGCTTGACTTTTTCTTATGACCGGGCGCGAAATGTGACTATCCTGCTTAATATGGGATACGGTAGGTTTTACCTGTTTAATACCAGGTTGCGTTCAAGATTAACGTGATGGGTTACGCTTAACTCAGGTCTGGAAAGGGATGTAGGATGGGTGAAGCGGAGCGTAACCCATCGGCATTGGCTATCTTGAACGAAAATTAGTATAAGGCCGGGGCGGGCTTTCGGCCGGGAAGATCGCCATTAACTTTGTTGCCGGTGAAAATGAAGGAGCGAGCTTTGGGCATTCGGAGGAAAATATGAGGCATGCGCGTCTTATCAAATCCATAGGATTACTGGTCATCATTGTTCTGGCTTTTTGGGCGGCGGTGGGCGGAGGCGTCGTCCTGGACCGGCTGGTTTTCGCAAGATTTGTCCCCTTGAAAAACATCCCTTCCGAGGCGCAACCCGACTTCAAACTCATGGCCGAGGCCTGGAATGTCATCTCCAGGGAGTATGTCGAAAAGAAGGCGGTGCAGCCTCAAAAGCTCACCTATGGAGCAATCGGCGGCATGGTCAATGCCCTTGGGGACACCGGACACAGCACTTTTCTGAGCCCCGAGATGGTTAAGATGGAAAATCATTTCGTAGAGGGAAATTTCAGCGGCATCGGTGCGCAGATTCGGATGAAGGACGGCCGCGTGGTAATACTGGCGCCGATAGAGGGATCTCCCGCCAAGCGGGCGGGGCTGCAGTCCGGCGACATAATTCTCAAGGTCAACGGCAAGGACATCGCCGGGCAGCCGCTGGAGGAAGTGGTATCCCGGATAACCGGAAAACCGGGCACTACGGTATCACTTACCATCCTGAGCGCCAAAACGGAGCGCACCCGGGAAATGTCCCTGGTGCGGGCATCGATAACCATCCACAACGTGACATGGGCGCGCGTGCCCGGGACAAAGCTGGCGGACGTCCGGATCGCCGGATTCAGCCAGGGTGCCGGGGAAGATTTGCGCAAAATCCTGGCGGAAATCAAAAAAGAACAGCTCGGCGGGATAATCCTGGACCTGCGGGATAACCCGGGAGGAATATTCAATTCGGCGGTGGGAATAGCCAGCCAGTTTTTGAGCAGCGGGACCGTTGCCCTGGTAAAAAACAGCAAGGGCGAGATTAAGGATGTCCCCGTCAAACCCGGAGGGATGGCGCAGAACGTGCCGCTTGCCGTCCTGATCGACGGAGGAACGGCCAGCGGGGCTGAGATCCTCGCGGGCGCCCTGCAGGACGCCCACCGGGGCGAGTTGATAGGAGAAAAGACCTTCGGCACCGGCACGGTCCTGGAATCCTTCAAGCTCTCGGATGGTTCCGCACTGCTGCTGGCCATAGCGGAATGGCTGACGCCGAGTGGAAGGGTTATCTGGCACAAAGGCATCCAGCCGGACGTGGCGGTCTCCCTGCCGGCGGGGGTGGATAAGCTCTATCCTGAAACGCTAAAGGGCCTGAACGCCGACCGGTTCCGGGCAAATGAAGACATGCAACTGAAGCGGGCGGTGGATTTGCTCCTGAAGCCGAAATCCGGGCAAATAAAAATCGGGTCGGCGGCCTACTGACGGCGCGCACCCGCGTATGGGGGGAGAGCCCGGGACAAACGGACCGGATTAGAACCCGAAGGATATGGCGAGAGCGGAAACGACCGCCCAGGCAAGCGTTGCCACCGTAGCCAGCACGCAGATGATTGCCAGGGTTTTGTGAAACAGGTTTTCCGCCTTCTTGTCGTTGTAGCCGAGCAGATAACCGGTCAGGATTCCGCAGGCCAGTCCTCCCCCATGCGCCCAGTTGTCTATGCCCGGAACGAGAAAACCGAATGCGAATATCGCGATCACCCAACCGATTACCTGCTGGTACACGGCCTGCCCGAAATAACCTCCCCGGCTCTTTCCGTAGTAGAGCGCCGCGCCGATAATGCCGCACAGGGCCGCTGAAGCGCCCAGGGTCAAAGAGGTCCCGGCCAGATAGGTCAGCAGGAACCCCCCCACGCCGCTTATGGTGTAAATGGAAAAGGTCCTGTAGGTGCCGTATTCCTGGACGACCAGGGGAGTTATCTGCCGCAGGGCTATCATGTTGAACAGTATGTGAAGAAGGCCCCCATGGAGGTAATTGGCCGAAAGCAGGGTCCACCAGCGATGAAACGTGTCGATGGGAATCGTTCCGGTTGCTCCCATCAGGAGAAGCGCCCTGCCGCTGGGGGAAAGAAAGCCGAAGGGGTTCAGTGAAAAACGGATTGACGTGCGGCTGACCAGGATGGACAGGACGAACATCACCGTGCAGGCAATGGTGATATTCCTGGTCAGGTCACCTTCCAGCACGCCGCTGGTAAGGAAATTGTTCTTCCAGCGCGATCCGGGATTTCGCAATCCGCAATAAGGGCAGGGAGACCCGTCGGTACTGACGAGCTTTCTGCAGTTGGGGCATAAGATTGACTGTCTTCCTTGTTCCGCCATTATTCAATCTGATCCATAAAATTTAGTATCTTCACTCCGTAGTTCACGCTTTTTGCCGGTTGAAACGAGGAATAATAATAAACCCTGCGACCGGATCAGTCGACCGGGGATTGAAAAATTCCACCAGCCGGAACAGATCGCAAACGTTGTGGGTTTAACAAGCAGTACCTTTAACGCATATCAGTTAAAAACGCCAGGGTTCGTCATTTCCGCGAAAGTCCGAAACCCAAATTCCTTTTCCCCGAAACCCGCCGCCTGAAACGAAAGCTCCGGAAAACGGCGATGTCGCCGCTCCCCGGAGCATATGCAACGGCCGGCCGGAACCAGGGGGGTTAAAAGGTCGCCCCGACCCCGGGCAGGCAATAGATCGAAGCCGGCGGCCTTTCCCGACCCAGGAGCGCTACGGACCTCCTGAAATCCTCCATCGCCGCTTCACAGTCCGACTCGTCGTTTTCGTTCAGGTTCTGCGCAAACACCGTAAACCAGAAAGAAAGCTCGCAGCAGGGCATATCCTGCCGAAAGGGAAACGCCCCGGAAGTCGCCAGTCCGGGAAATTTGTCGCATACCCATATTCCGGTCCCACCCGCATCCAGGTCATATTCCAACGCCAGGTTGGTACAGTTGTGGCAACCAAGACCCGACGCACGGTGGGCCGGAGCAATCAGCCTCGTCAGTCCCATTGGTTTTCTCCTTTTGATCGCTCACAGGGTCGGAGCCCGGTACGATCTTTACGGTCCGACGAAAAAGGAGAAGCCCGGCACCGAAAACCCGAAAGGGATCACTGACCGCATGGCCGGGGCGTAGCCGCGTTGGACATACCACGGGCCATCGACAATAACCCTCCTGTGGGCGCGGTAGGGGCGCGAGTAAGCATGATCGCCATAGCCTCCCTGGTGGTAGTAGCCTCGGGCCGGAGCGAAATTATCGTAATAAGTCCACGAATACGCGGGAGCTGCCAACATGAAAACGGCCGCAGCGGCAAAGATCCACGTTCTTAGTTTTCCAAAGAGTTTCATTTCCGATCTCCTTACAATATTTTGAATCCTCAAGACACTTGCTCACTGTTAGAGCATACTGCGTGCCATGATGGAGATTCGGACTGGGAGCGGTTTTGTGTGAAGGCTTCACTGACGGAGGGGAAGAAAAAGTTACGATATTTGCATCCGTCCAGCAGATTTTTGCACTCTTACGGTACTCGGGGGTACCGGTGGCGGATTCCGGAGCCGTGGGATTTGCCGGCCGTCGCCCGAAAAATCCGCCCTCAACCCTGCCGGTTCCTGAATTTATTTACGGACGAGCCCTAAGAGTGGATAGCCACCTTGCCGGTTGACAGGTCGTACTTGGCGCGAACTATCCTCAGCCGCCTTTCCTCGACACGGGACTTGAGCACAGCCGAGCCTTCGATCAGGGACCTGCTTACCAGCCTGACATTGTGGTCGATCGCAGCCTCCACCAGGGCGCTCTTGTCGTATCCTTTTGCTTCCCTCCTGGCCCTTTCCACGGCGGGGGCGATGGTTTTCATTATGGCGCCGAGATGTCCCGAATGGTCTGCGGATTCTTCCACCGCGGCACTGACCGCCCCGCATTTCTGGTGGCCCAGCACCATCAGCAGGGGGCAGCCCAGGTGCTCGGCGGCGTATTCAATGCTGCCGATAACCACCGGGTTTGCAATATTTCCGGCCACCCTGACCACAAAGATCTCGCCAAGGGCCATGTCGAAAATAATCTCGGGGGGGACCCTCGAATCGGAACACGCAAGGATGATCGCAAATGGTTCCTGTCCCGCCACAAGGGAGCAGCGAAACCCCATTTCACCGCATCTGCGTAAATTCAGCCGATTTGCGGCAAACCTGTGATTCCCCTCCATAAGCCTTCCCAGGGAGTCGTCAGCCGCCATGGCGTGAGTGAGTTCCATCGCCTGCCTCCTCATGTGAGTGGTGTAGAGAAATGGAATCAGTTCAAAATGCCTGGTGCAATCGTTTCGTATTGGAATAGGAGCGTTTGCGGTTTAACCACGGCGGCCCGCGTGGAACCCGAACGGACTGATGTGA
Source organism: uncultured delta proteobacterium (assembly GCA_963712895.1). Lineage (GTDB taxonomy): Bacteria > Desulfobacterota > Syntrophobacteria > Syntrophobacterales > Syntrophobacteraceae > SbD1. The sequence goes on from CAVQJR010000002.1 coordinate 45,958, forward strand.
TCAGTGAATGGTCGGGGGCCGCCTGTCGTCATCGGGTTTGACGATTTTGAGATGGCTCTTCTTCCGCCTGCTTCCCGGCCTCCTGGTGGATTTGGGGCTCGACGGGACACCGAAATATCGAAATAGACGCAGTAACGGGTTTATGAAAAGAACGGCTCCGAGGATCACCAAGACGATACCGGCGGTCGAATCCGCATTGAACGTGAGAATTCCCGTATATACCACTATCGATGCGAAAACCAGCAAAATAGCTGATTTCAAGGAAACTCCTCGCGGCAAAAAACCGTTTCGAATTGAAACCCCAGAGGGTATCGATGCCATGCCGTCACTGCGGGTACCCGGTCGCACTTTTTTTATAATAGCACATAAAAAGGCAGGTTGAAATACGCAGCTGGCTTTAGGATGGACGCATCTACCCGCCGCAAAGCCAAAAAGCTTAGCCGCGAAAGCGGCGCAAGGGGTTTGAGGGCAGGCTGCCATGCTTTTGGGATTTCGTTCATGGATCGAATTTCTGAGTCGGGGCGCTGGGCTTTTTGCGGTTGACGGCCGCCGGTAAGCTTCAGAGCAGGTTGGCCCAGGAGGCGTATGCATGCCGGAGCGGGTCTTGAGGTTCATGTGGAAGGGAAGCGGCCGGTTTTCGAAGCCTTGCCCGAAACCAGGCCCCAAACGGATAGCGCCGGCGCCCGTCCGAGACCCAGGACCCGACGGACTCCATTTCCGTTTGGACGGACAATAGCGCAAACACCTGCGTGCCCGTATAGATGAAAGCGAGGTTGTCCTTCCACGAGGAGTCGTAACGGCAAAGAAAATCCCGGTCCAAAAGTTCGAAAACCCCGCGGAAAGACCCGGGAAAGTGATTGTCGTCCAGTGGGCGCAGGGCGAACAGTGTACTGTTCGGGTATTCTTCCCGGACGATTTGCGCCGCATCCCCGCGCTTGGAGTTGTCCGGATCGAATATTCCGATCCCGCGAAATGGAAGGCCCCGGCCCCGGAGTTCGTCAAGGGCCAGCATGAGGCTGGGAAGCCGCGCGTGGGCCGTGTCTTCCCAGAAAAGAACGAGAGGCTTTCCCAGCGCGCTTTCCACCAGCCGGTACAGGCGTTCCAGGTATTCCTGGTCGGCCCGCCTCAAAGACGAGATGAAAAACTTGTCGATCCAGGGCAGGACCATCGAAGAAACGGTCCCCGAATCGAGCGCCCGCTGGCCCTGGACGGCGAGGGCCAGGAAAAGGCAAAACCCGTCCGCCCATGTCTTTTGCGCATTGTCGAACCATTCCAGCACGCGGTCTAACCCGACGATCTGGTGCGGGGCGAGCGCTCCCGGCCACTCGCATTTCCCGCCGGCCCATACCGATTCGATTTCATCGGGGTCCAGCAGGACGGCCGCCTTCCGTGAGGCTTCCAGCCACCCGTCGCGGGGCGAAGGGAAAAGGTGGGCGGACAGGCGGACCCATTCCAAGGCCTGAATCGCCCGGGGAGCGAAGATGCGCCTGTTTCGCATCTTCAGGAGGAGTTTTGCCTCATTGCCGAAGCGTGCCCGCATTTGCCGCGCGGTTTCAAGGGTTGAGCGGGCAAACTCCCGGTAGGCAGCGGGTGAGGCAAACCGGGCGCCTATATCTTCATGCCCCCATCCGCCCGCCGCGGCAAGCGATGCGTTGTGCCAGCTGAGGACAACCCTGCCCGTCCGGGCGCTGACCCGCTGCGCCAGCCCCGCGACTTCGGCAAGTTCTCTCGCCTGCGCATCCGCCAACCGGTCCCAGTACGAAAGCGTCCGGCTCCCCGCGCCCGGCCAGTATATTTTTGAAAACGGCAGTGTGGAAGCCGGGGCGGCGGCCCCCCGGCAAAGCAGGTTCCTTGCGGTCCTTCGCAGGGCGGGGTTGCAGCGGCGGGCCTGATTTTTCCGGGTTGGCGGCAACAGCAACGGCCCCAGGTCGGCCAGCGTGATTTCAAGCGACGAATCCGGCCCGTGCATTTGCCCAGGATTCGCCCCGGAAGGGAGTCTCGCAAAAAGCGCCCGAAGCAGGCGCCGCATATTGTGCGGTGCGTGGACCCTTTCGATTGAACCCCGGAAGGGACCGATCGGGAATCTTTTTTCCAACAGCCAGCCGAGCAGATTGCGGGGGGCTTTGGCGATGGCCCTTTCGAGCAATCCCTGCAGGTCGGGGCTGTTCGATATTTCGGGAAAGGAGGCGGCAAGTTCGAAAAAAACATGGAAAAATTCGACCGGGATTTCCGCGATTCGAAAACGGGACCGGGCAACGAAGCGGGAAAGCCTGAGGTAGTAGTCGGGCAGGTCCGCTTCGTCCGGATTGAGAAGAATACCCAGGGCCTCGTCGCGGCCCCGCGGCCGGGGGCCGGAACACACTTTGAAAAAGGCCCGTATCTCGCCGCTGGGAAAAGAGTGAAAATCGGGCCATCTTTCCCGGAATTTACGGATATCGAAATTTTTCAACTTTTCTCTGCGGCCTCCGCGTTTCTGCGGTTAAAATGGACCACCTATTATAAGGTCATTTATGGCACGGGAAAAAAAGAATAGTTAATTTGACTCAAGTCAATGCGTTTGCGCGAAAAAAGATGTTGACTATGAATAAAGTTTGCAGTACCTAATCTGTGTCTTTGGGAATGGGTGAGGTTCGTCCATGTTCTATATGCCAAAAAAAGAATCGGAATGCCCCAAGAAAAAAGGGCTGAGCTGCGAGGGCGGCAGGTCGCCTCTTTGCCGGGTGAAGTCCGGGTGCAGGGTCAAGGTGGCGTGCCTGGAGGGGGGAAGGGGTTTTTGCGCCAGGTTGGCGGCGCTTGGCATCTACCCCGGCGTCGAAATGGATCTTGTGTGCAACGGGTGCGGGTTTCCCTGCCTGGTCCGGATAAACGGCGGCACCCTGAGCCTTGGCTGCGGCGTTTCGGAAAAGATACTTGTAACTACCTCCGCTTAGAATACGCGGGTGCGGGTTGGTGCGGCTGGGCGGCCGCTTTTTTTTGGGCAAAATGTTAGGCTAGCCTAATTTTTCGGACATTGAAGCAGCTCCCGGTCGTGATGGGAAGCTTCTTCCGTTGGATTTTGCGGTAGCCGCTCGACTCCGGGCCGCTTTTGGCGGTTTTCCAGCCGGATCTTCTGAAAGGATTTTTTTAATGCCGGTCATTCCATTACGCAAAATGGCGGAGGGTCAAAAGGGAACGATCCACCGGGTCCGGGCCTCCGGTGAACTCGGCCGCCGCATCCGGGACATGGGCCTGGTTCCCGGCACGCCGTTCCAGTTGCAGGGCAGGGCGCCGCTGCACGATCCTGTGGCGATTCGGATCCGAAATTTTATCCTGGCCCTTCGAAACAGCGAGTCCGACTTCATAGACGTCGAGGTTGAAGAAGTCTTATGAATGCGCTTGAAAACGGCCTTATGGCACTTGCGGGAAACCCGAACTGCGGCAAGACCACCCTTTTTAATGCCATCACCGGGGCTCGCCAGCACGTGGGCAACTACCCCGGCATAACGGTGGAAAAAAAGGTGGGCTACTGCAGTCTCAACGGCCGGCAGCTCACGCTGGTGGACCTTCCCGGGACGTATTCGCTGACCGCCTACTCGCTTGAAGAGCTGGTGGCCCGCAATTTCCTGGTGATAGACCGCCCCGGGGTGGTGATAAATATTGTGGATGCGTCCAACCTGGAACGAAACCTCTACCTTACGATCCAGCTTCTGGAACTGGGAATCCCCGTCCTCGTCGCCCTTAACATGGTTGACATGGCCGCTGCACGGGGCATTGAAATCAATTCCGGGGAGCTTTCGCGAAGGCTCCAGGCCCCGGTGGTCCCAACCGTTGCCCGCATCGGCAGGGGCAAGGAGCAACTTATCGAGGCGGCGGCAAAACTTGCCATCGAAAATCCGGGGTGGAGGCCGCTCCACATCTCTTACGGCCCGGACATCGATCCCGCCATGGACCGGATGGAAGAGGCGATCAAGGCCGCAAACTTTCTAACCGATCTTTTCCCCGCCCGGTGGACCGCCCTCAAGTACCTCGAAGCGGACGAAGAGGTCATCCGGAAAGGGAAGGAAACCGACCATGCCCTCTCCGCGAAGCTGGAACAAACCGCGGAGGAGGTTTCCGATCACCTCCTGAAGACCCTGGACAGCTATCCGGAGGCGATAATCGCCGACCACCGCTACGGGTTCATTTCAGCGCTTCTCAAGGAAGGCGTGGTAAAGAAGAGCGCCAAGGCCGACCGGCTCTATCTTTCCGACCAGATAGACCGGGTGTTGACCAACCGGTTCCTCGGCCCGCTGTGCATGATGATCATTATCTACGCGGTCTACCAGTTTACGTTCCAGTACAGCAAGATCCCGGTGGGCTGGCTCGAAACGGGGTTTTCCATGCTGGGGCGGTTTGCCGACTCCACGCTGCCTGCCGGGCCGCTGAAATCGCTCCTGATCTCGGGTATTATCGACGGAGTGGGCGGGGTGCTCGGTTTCGTGCCCCTCATTGTTTTCATGTTCATGGCGATCGCCTTCCTGGAGGATACGGGGTACCTGGCAAGGGTCGCATACATGCTGGACCGCGTATTCAGGATGTTTGGCCTGCACGGAAGCTCGGTCATGGCCTACATAATTTCGGGCGGAATCGCCGGAGGGTGTGCCGTTCCGGGCGTGTTTGCCACCAGGACGCTCAGGAGTCCGCGAGAGCGGCTGGCAACGATTCTGACCGCCCCTTTCATGAATTGCGGGGCCAAGATGCCCGTATTCGCCATGCTGATAGCGGCCTTCTTCGCGGCCAAAGAGGCCCAGATCATGTTCCTGCTGACGATTCTTTCGTGGGTCGCGGCCCTGCTTTTTGCGAAGCTTATCCGCTCGACCATTCTGCGCGGCCCGAGCACGCCTTTTCTGCTGGAGCTGCCTCCCTACCGGCTGCCCACCTTCAAGGGGCTTCTCATTCACACCTGGGAGCGGACCTGGCAGTACATCCGCAAGGCGGGTACGATCATCCTGGCAATCTCAATCCTGTTCTGGGCCCTGATGTCCTTTCCGAGCCTCCCTGAGACCGAACACCGGATTTACTCCGCGGAGCGCGCCTCTATCCTGGCCGAGGTGCCCGAGGAGTTGAGGCCGGCCATTCTCGAACCCCAGGGGCAGTCGAAAGACCCGCGGGTCGAGGCGTTGCGGAGCCGAATCCAGGAAGTGAACTACGAAGAGGCCCAGGCGGCCCTTAAAAACTCCATTGCCGGCCGGATAGGCTCGGCGCTTGCCGTCATCACCACCAGGGCCAACGGATTTGACTGGCGGACGAACGTGTCGCTGGTATCCGGCTTTGCGGCAAAGGAGATCATCATTTCCACCATGGGCACCGCCTATTCGCTCGGCCGGTCCAAACAGGGCGAACAGATCCCGCTTAGCGAGCGGCTTGCACGGGACCCGAGCTGGAACCGGCTCAAAGCATTTTCCCTGATCGTATTTATCATGCTGTATGCCCCCTGTTTCGCCACCATAACGTGCATCATCCGCGAATCCGGGACCTGGAAATGGGGGCTTTTTTCGATGACCTTCAATACCCTGGCGGCCCTCATCATATCCACCCTGGTTTACCGGGGCGGACTGTGGCTCGGGCTGGGATGATAGGGGGAATAAAAATGTGGCAGACCGGCCTCGTCCTGCTTATTGTGGCGGCAGTTTTGATATACCTGGTGAGACATTACGCAAAAATTTACCGCGGGCGGGCATCGGGTTGCCCGTCGTGTGGGGGCTGCTGCACGGCCGGGCCCGAGGCCGGGGACATGCCGTGCGAATGCACGCAAGGCCGGGAATTTTTTGAACAAGGAGAGTGCTTTCCGAACGCGGAGAACAATGAAATGGGGGGCACTCCTGAGCATACGGAACACGGAAAATGAAACGGCACTTTTTTTAACACGAAGAGCACGAAGGGCCACGAAGGAAGATCGTGCGCAAGATTTTTTCTCTTTCCCACGTTCCTGCGCCGGAACGGGACATTTAATAATTTTTTCCCGCTTCGTGTTTCTTTGTGTTCAAAATGAAACTTGCAAATACATGGGAACCTGCACTCGCAAACAATGAACCTGCAAGCATGGAAACTCGCACATGAAAATCGATATTTCACTTCCGGGAAGCCCTCCCCGCACGTCTGAAATATTTATCGGGGACGACGTCCTCGAAAGTATTGCGGGAGGGCTTGAAGAGGCTCTCCAGGGGCGCAATGCCTACTGGATCTGGGACGAATCCGTATGGGAGCTGTGGGGCCGCCGGGCAACGGAGCTGGGCTGGCCGGCTCAAAATGAGGGCCGGGTCATCCTGTTTGCCGCATCCGAACCCAACAAGCGGATGGCTTCGGTCGAGTTCCTGGCGCGCCGGCTGGTCAATGCCGGGGCCACGCGCGACAGCGCCCTGGTGGCCGTGGGCGGCGGCGTCACGGGAGACGTCGCTGCGTTTACCGCTTCCATCTACATGCGTGGAATTCCTCACTTCCAGATCCCCACCACGCTTCTGGCACAGGTTGACAGCAGCGTCGGGGGAAAGACCGGGGTGGACCTGCCGGAGGGGAAAAATCTTCTCGGCACTTTCCACCAGCCGGCGCGGGTGTGGGTGGACCCGCGTTTTTTGGCCACGCTGCCCGATAATGAGTTGCGGCAGGGAATGGCTGAAGTGATCAAGTCGGCAATAATCGGGGACGAGGTGCTTTGGAAATTTGTCGAAAACAGCGGCGCTAGCATTCGAAGGCGAGAGCCCGAGTCCCTTTTGAGAATAATTTCGGCAAGCTGCCTGCTAAAGACCCGGGTCGTCGAAGCCGATGAAAAAGAGTCCGGCTACAGGCGGGTGCTCAACCTGGGCCACACGGTGGGGCATGCGCTGGAAAAGCTGACCGGCTACCGGCTCAAGCACGGAGACGCCGTGGCCGTCGGCATGCTGGCCGCGGCGGGCCTTTCCCGCCGGCTGGGAATGATGCCCGCCGGGGACGCCGAAAGGCTGGCAAAACTTTGCGAAGAGTGGGAGATGCCCCTGCACGTCCCGGCCGACATCGACCCTGAAGACGTAATCGACGCCATACGCGCCGACAAGAAACGGATCGGGGACAAACTCCATTTCATCCTGCCGGTGCGTATCGGCGAGGTGGTGGAGTATACCGATATCGACTACGACGAATTGACGGACGTCCTGGTTGACCTGAGGGAGAAATAGTGGAGAGATGTGGAGTGCTGCCCGAATTCAGCAGGCTTATGTCCGATACGATAGTCTGGGACATCCTGGCCTCCGTTGCCGATGCGGTGGTGAGCATCGATGAAGACCACCGGATTGTTTACTGCAACAAGGTGGCCGAACAGATGTTCGGATATTCACTTGATGAACTTGTGGGAACCGACGTTTCCCCCCTCATCCCGGAGCCGCATTTTTCGGTACACCGCGGCTACGTGGAACGCTATCTGCGGACAAGAGAGGGCCGGGTGATCGGCAAGTCCCGTGAGTGTTTCGGGCAGCGCAGGGACGGCTCCACCTTCCCGGTCGAAATATCTTATTCGGTTTCGGAAACCGCCGGCAAATTGTACTTCACGGCCGTGATCCGCGATATATCGGCCAGAAAGCAACTCGAACACGAGATGCGCTTCATGGAAAAGCTGGCAAACGTCGGCAGGGCGGTTGCCAACGTTGTCCATGAAATTCGCAAGCCCCTGGTGCTGATCGGCGGATTTGCAAGGCAGGCGAAGGGCTGCGCCGCCCTGGAAACCGATGAAAAGACCCGCCGGAAGCTCGATATCGTGGTGGACGAAGTAAAGAGGCTGGAGGGGCTTCTAAGCGGCATACACCTGCTTACGCGGCCCAACGTTTCGGGCCATAAGCGCCCGATTCTCCTAAACGATCTGCTGCGGGAAACGTTCGAGCTTTTCGACCCCATGCTCCAGGGCAGACAAATCAGATTGCAAACCGATCTGGCGCAGCACCCGATTCCGATTACCGGCGACCCCGACAGGCTCAAGCAGGTGTTCTTGAACCTGCTCCAGAACGCGGTCGAGGCATTGAACGGTTCCGGCACCATCCGGGTAATTGCCGGATGCTGCGGCCCCCATGCGCAAATTGAAATTGAAAATGACGGTCCGGCCATCGCCGGGGAAATGGCGGAAAGGATTTTCGACCCCTTTTTCACCACAAAGCCGGAAGGAACCGGCCTCGGGCTGGCGATAACAAAAAGCATCATAAACGATCACGGGGGAGAAATCCGGGTCCGTTCGGAAGGGGAAAGCGGGGTGAGCTTTATTATCACCCTGCCGCTCGATGGGAAGTGATGCTCGATGCCGGATGCTGGATACTCGATGCCGGATCGGATATAATTAGCCCGGTACAAGGGCGGGCGAAGACCCGTCAAGCGGCTGTCAAATCATAAAGGAGGCTATGGAAAATGCGGGAGTACACGATTTACCCGCTCACAATAGGCGCTCGTGAAACCGACCAGGGGATAATGACCTATCTGCGGGGCTACGGCAAATCCATCTGGATGGGTATCTACTCGTTTCTGATAAAAGGGGCGGAACAAAACATTCTGGTGGACACCGGACTGGACCAGTTCGTCGTGCCCGATCATATCCTCGCCGAATATCCGAACATCCTGGAATTCGAGGAAGCACTCGCTCAATACGATCTCAGCCCCGAATCTATCGACATCATCATCCACACTCACCTGCACAACGACCACTGCGAAAACGACTACAGGTGTACCAACGCCAAAATTATCGTACAGAAGGCCGAGTACGATTTCTTTCTGAACCCCCACCCGATCGACTACAGGTATTTTCCCGACCTTCTGGAAGGACTCGACGTTGAAACGGTGGAAGGCGATTTTCACCTGATGGACGGAATAGACCTCTACCTCACCCCCGGTCACACTCCCGGCGGACAGAGCATAGCCGTTCGCACCGGGGCCGGGCTGGCGGTAATTCCCGGCTTTTGCTGCAATTCGAAAAATTTCCCTTCCGACGGCCCGGCGGTCGCTCCCGGCGTCCACACCGATGCCATTGCGGGCTACGAGAGCGCTCAGCGGGTGCGCAGGATGGCCGACATCCTGATCCCGCTCCATGACATGGCGGTCGGCAAGATGAAGAAAATCCCCGGCTAGTTCGGCGCGGCCGGTTCCCGGGCGCACCACGCTACTGCCCGAAAGAGGACCCGGGATATATCGGCCATGGCTCGGGGTGTTGCGGACAAATCGGTTCGTCCGCGCGCGAAGCGCAGGAGCGATCTCTGTGGTCCCGGCTGTTCCCGCAGGCTTACGGCACGAGCCACAGCGCGATGTTTCGCGCAATCTGGCCCAGCTTGTACGGGATTCTGCCCATGGTGAATTCCTGAACGTCTTTCATGCCTCTGCGGCCCACCACCAGCGTGCCGAACTTTCCCTTTACCGCCTCGCCGTAGAGGTTCACCGCGCGGCTTCCGATGCCCTTGATCACTTTGGTGCTGATTTTGTCCGGCGCAAATCCCGCCGCGGTCAAAGTCTTTATCGCGTTCTCGAATACGGGCTTCAACGCGATTTCGCAATCGTGTACGATCTTTTTTGTGCCCTCTTCATCGGGCATGCTCTCCCCGTCGCTCTGAGGTATTTTTGCGATGTGGACAATGGCCACCGTGGCGCCGGCGGGTTTGAGCATCCGGGCAACGAAGTTCACCGTGCGGATGGAGGAAAGAGACTGATCGACTCCGATCATTATTTTCCCGGGGTCGGATTTTCCGCCCAGAAGGCATATCGGAGAGTCGCACGCATTTATGAATACCTTGGCGGCGATGCTTCCGAGCATCGACTCATCCATCTGCCCAAGACCCCTTCTGCCGATGACCACGGCGTTATAGCCGTACTTGCATTCGTTCAGGATATCCCGGGCCACGCCCTCGTTTCTTTTGAGAGTATTGCAGGTGATGGCCGCACCGGGCACGCCCGCAGCCTCGAGGATTTTGCAGGCGTCCCCCATGCACTCGCGCATCTTCTCTTCCCTATAGTCGTCCCAGGAACTCATGTGCTTGAGGTGGTCGTCCACCTTGGGGTCCCTGACTGTTTCCCAAAAAATCTCGGGCAGTTTGTCAATTACCGACAGAAGGACAACTTCGGCTTCAGCGAGGTTGACGGCCGTGGAAACGTATTTGATGTTTTCCATGGACTGATCGGACCCGTCCACCGGCAAGAGTAAAAGCTTTCGATCCGGATTCATAGACGCCTCCTACAGGCATGAGATAAGAAATTGGAATTGCACAAAAAGACCAACAACATTTCAGGTCCGGGCGATCCAAGGAGGAATTTCTCGGCAATTCTTTTCAATCCGGGCCCCTGCCACGAAGCGATACTGCGGGTATTGGCCCGGCAGGGGCAAAGCATAAAGCGCGCACAATCCGCCGCGCTGAAATCCATCCTACTGGATTTTTTAAAATAAGTCCATTGAAGAAATTGGAGTTCCGGCTTTTTAAGGGCTCGAAATCCGTAATAAAATTAAGTGGCCCCGAACAAAAGCCCTATAATGTCAATTGATTGGGTAAAAAGTTTCACATGTCTTTTTCCCTGGAACACTTGCTTGAATATTAGTAAATTCGTGCTAGTATGGCTCCGTTTTTTAACTTCCGGCCGCAACAGCGGATCGGGCCGCGGGCGCCGCCGGCGTTTTGCGTGAAAGATCGTTCGAGTGCTATTCCATCCGGACCGGTCGGGTGGCTCGGTTGTGCTGATGTTCGGCAAGGGTTGGCTTCCCTTCAAGTTCCGGTTATCTATATTTTTTTCGATATTCGAAGGGCCGCGGCCGGGATGTGCCCGGCAGTGAGGCGGTAATGCCGCCGAAGGCCGGCCGTTTCCGTTTCGGTATACCGAATTTTCCGGAGCGGCCGAATCGCTAAGAGACTGCCTGCCGGACGAAAATCATTGACATTTCCAGGTCAAAAATGTATTTATCAATGGGTTAAAAATCAGGGGGACGCCAAATATCCGCAAGGAACCCTCCCCCCCAATGTGCCTTGCTCCGTCTCATGCTCCTGCGCCGGGTTTTACAGCTGCATTTCCATCTCCCGAAGCATTTCTTCCTCCTAGCCTGACGGTTGCTCCAGGCGCAACCGCAAAAAATCTGACGGCTTTTTGAGCACTCGGCGGAAAAACGCTTTCGGCCCGGGAAATCCAAGGATTTTCCATTGCTCGAAAGATGCGCCTTTTCCGGCGAGCTATGTTTTTTAACCAGAGTAAGAATTTGGCAGTGAGGCGCCGAGACCGGGCCCGCAAACTGAATCGAAACGCTACTTAATAAGGAGGATCAGGCCTTGACATTCCAACCATCAAAGCAAGTGTATTCGGGCAAAATCAGGGAGATTACCCTGGGGACCGGAGACAAGGCGGTTAAGATCGGTGGGAAATCTGTCTATTCCTTCCACTCATTCGAAGGAGATATCCCCAATCCGCCAAAGATTGCCATGGAAGTCTGGGACAAAGACCCGCGGGAAGAGTGGGCCGCGGCGGCCGTGGCTCCCTTCGGCGATGTCCTTGGCGACCCGGGTGCCTGGGCGCGAAAATGCGTGCAGGACTACGGTGCCGAGGTGATAGTGGTGCAGACCAAAAGCTCCGACCCCAACGGAGACAACAGGCCGGCTGCCGAGGTTGCCGCCGCGGTCAAGAAAGTGGTCGACGCGGTGGACGTGCCCGTGCTGATCTGGGGCGTGGCCAACCATGAGAAAGACACGGAAGTGATGAGGCTCGTGGCGGAGCAGTGTTCGGGAAAGCGGCTGGGCATCTCCCCCGTCGAGGAAGGCGACTACAAGCAAATCGGCGCGGCGTGCCTTGGCTATAAGCACGTTACCGTCGCCTCCTCGCCCATTGACGTAAATCTGGCCAAGCAGCTCAACATCCTCCTCGGCAACCTCGGGGTGTCCACCGAGGACATGATAATAGATCCCACCACCGGCGGGCTCGGCTACGGGCTCGAATACACCTATTCGGTCATGGAGCGTATCATGCAGGCCGCTCTGACCCAGGAAGACGATAAACTCCAGCAGCCCATTATCGCAAACGTTGCCAACGAGACCTGGAAGGCAAAGGAATCCAACCTCAGCGCCGAAGACGCTCCGGAACTGGGAGACCCCGGCAAGAGGGCCGTCATGATGGAAGCGGTCACTGCCGTCGACCTTCTGCTTGCGGGCGCCGACCTGGTGATCCTGAGGCATCCGGATGCGGTGACGCTGGTGAAAAACTATATCGCAAAGATGATGTAAGTCCGCGGAAAGCACGGCCGCGGGGGGAATTTCCTCTAATACGAACCTCCCCTTGAAGGGGAAATGAGGTGCAATATGTCGGATGAGAAAGAAAAACTTGTGATTGCAAAGGAAGAAAAGAAAGCCAGAAAATTAGATCTGCGCGAGGCGACCTCATGTCCGGCTACCCTGCAGATGCTAAAGAGGCTGGATGCCGACGGCAACGACTCGGCTTTCCACCGCGCGGCCGAAATGAAGCCGTGCCCCATAGGTGCAGATTCCGCCTGCTGTAAGAATTGCTTCATGGGACCGTGCCGCCTCAACTCGAAAGACCCCTATTCGAAGGTCGGGGTCTGCGGGGCGAGCATCGACACCATAGCCGCCAGGAACTTCGCGCGTGCCGTGGCCGCCGGCGCCGCCGCCCACACCGATCATGGAATGGGCATGCTGGACGCGCTCCGCGGTGTGGTGAACGGGACGATTGGCCATTTCAAGATCCAGGATGAAGGCAAGCTCAGAAGCGTTGCCGAAAGTATCGACATCCCCACCGAGGGCAGGAGCGTCAAGGAAATCGCAACCGACCTCTACAAGGAGCTGGAGCGCACCTACACCCAGGTGGAAGGCGAAATTCCGTTCGCAAAGCGCGTTCCCCCCAAGACGCTGGAACAATGGCGCAAGGCTGGCGTTGTTCCCCGCGGCGCGATGCGCGAAATAATGGAAATCATGCACCGCACCCACATAGGCGTTGACCAGGAATACAAAAACATCGTCAAGCAGTGTTCCCGCACGGCGCTTTCCGATGGGTGGGGCGGGTCCATGGTGGCCACCGAAATTTCCGACATCCTCTTCGGCACTCCGACCCCCAAGGTTGCGGGTGTCAACATGGGATTCCTGAAGGAAGACCAGGTAAACATCCTCATCCACGGCCATGAGCCCCTGCTTTTCGAAGGGATGATAGCCGCTTCGCAGGAGCCGGCAAACATCGAAAAAGCCAAAGCGGCCGGCGCCAAGGGAATCAATCTGCTCGGCATGTGCTGCTCGGGTGCGGAAGTGCTGGGACGACACGGTATTCCTCATGCCGGCAACTTCTTATCGGCCGAACCTCTGCTCGCCACGGGTGCCGTCGATGCGGTGGGCGTGGACGTACAGTGCATCATGCAGGCCCTCCCCAAGGTTGCCGAATGCTACGGCACCAAGGTCTATACCACCAATTACAGGGCCAAGATCGAGGGGGCCACCCACGTTCAGTTCGACGAGCACAATCCTCTGGACGCCCCCACCCAGATCATCGATATGGCCGTCGACCGGTTCAAGAACCGCACTGTAAAGATCGTCATTCCGCAGCAGCAGGACTGGGGCGTTCACGGCTTCTCGCACGAGTATGTGACCTACATGCTGGGCGGCAAGTTCCGCGGCTCCTACGTGCCCCTGAACGACAACATCATCAACGGCCGGATCCGCGGCGTGGCCGGCGTGGTCGGCTGCAACAATCCCAGGGTCAAGCATGATCAACTGCATGTTGAAGTGGTAAAGGAACTTATCAAGAACAATGTTTTGGTAGTTCAGACCGGATGCTCCCAGATAGCGCTGGCCAAAGCGGGATTGCTCAAGCCCGATGCGGCGGTCCTGGCGGGACAGGGGCTCCAGGAAGTGTGTGAAACCGTTGGCATTCCGCCGGTACTGAGTCTTGGTTCCTGCGTCGACAACAGCCGGATTCTCATCGCCTGCGCCGAGATGGTGCGCATGGGCGGCCTGGGAGACAAGATATCCGACCTGCCGGTTGCCGGTTGCGCTCCCGAGTACATGAGCGAGAAGGCGATCTCCATCGGCCATTATTTTGTGGCCTCCGGCGTTTTCACGGTTTTCGGCGTGACCTTCCCCACGATTGAGAACACCAAGTTCCACGATTACCTGTTCGGCGGGCTCGAGGAAGAAGGCTTCGGGAAATGGGGATTTGCGACCGATCCACTCGAAATGGCCCAGTTGATGATCGACCACATCGACAAGAAAAGAGCGGCGCTCGGCCTGTCCGAACAACGCGAGCGTAAACTGTTCAGCATGGAGGACCGGAGAGCAGCAGAAGGTTGAACCGGGGCCGGAAGGTTCCGTGACACATATACAAATTTAACTCCGGCTTGAAGCCGGTTGCGTTGAAAGGGAAAATAGAAAAAGGAGTTCAGTATGTCCAGGTTAGTCGCTTTTGCTGCGATCCAGGGAGCTTACAATATAGTGTCCAAGGCCGAGGGCAAGTTCCAGCAGGCCATGGATAAATACGGTGCGAACCAGCCGATCGGGTTTCCCAATACGGCGTTCTACCTTCCGGTCATTTATTCGATTCTCGGCATCAAAGTCGAGAAGCTGGGCGATGCCGAGCCGGTCATCAAGATGTGCCGGGATCTTCTGCCCGCGCACATCAAAGCACAGCACGGAATCAACCTTCCCTACCTGGGAGGCACCCTCGATTCCGGTATGGCCGCCATCCTGGCCGAGGAAGTGGTCGAGGCTATCCGCTACGTGGAAGACCCCGGCTTTTACTGCCTGGGTGAAGAATGCGACATGGATAACGGCCGCATCTGGCTGGGCGCCGCCGACGACACCATCATGAGGAAAAGGGGCATCGAGTTCGTTGACGGGTCCGCCCCCGGGTTTGCCGCCATTGTCGGCGCGGCCCCCAATCCCGAAATCGCCAAGATGATCGCGGAAGACTATCAGAAAAAGAACCTCTACGTCTTCATGTGCGCCAACCAGACCGGCACCACCTTCGCCGAGCAGTTGGTGGAAGCCGGCGTGCAGATCGGGTGGAACACCCGCCTGGTGCCTTTCGGCCCCGATATTTCGGCGGCCGTATTCGCCCTGGGGTTCGCCAACCGCGCCGCCATGGCATTCGGCGGCGTCAAACCCGGCGATTTCAAGACGATACTCAAGTACAACAAGGACCGCGTATTCGCCTTCGTGAACGCGTTCGGCGAAGTCAACGCCGAATGGGCCGCCAATGCGGCCGGCGCCATCAACTGGGGCTTCCCCACTCTGGCCGACACCGACATTCCGGAAATCCTGCCCACCGGTGTGTGTACTTACGAACACGTCGTATCCAGCGTTCCTTACGAGCAGCTTACCGCCAAGTCCATCGAAGTGCGCGGCCTGAAGGTCACCATTACCGAGATCCCGATCCCGGTTGCCTACGGCCCGGCTTTCGAGGGCGAGCGCGTGCGCAAGGATGACGTCTACCTGGAGTGCGGCGGCGGAAAGACCGCCTGCTGCGAACTGGTGCGCATCGCCGACATGAACGAGGTGGAAGACGGAAAAGTGGTGGTGACGGGTCCGGATATCAAGGATATCAAGCCCGGGTCCCGGCTGCCTCTGGCCGTGGTGGTCGAGGTTGCGGGCCGCAAGATGCAGGAAGACTATGAACCGATTCTCGAACGCCAGATCCACCACCTGGTCAACTACGCCCAGGGCGTGATGCACATCGGACAGCGCGATATCGCCTGGTACCGGATCGGCAAGCAGGCTGTCGAGAAGGGTTTCACCCTCGAGCATATCGGCAAGATCCTCCACGCCAAGTACCACCAGGATTTCGGCGCCATTTTCGACAAGTGCCAGGTCAAGATCTACACCGAAGAAGCCAAGGTCAAGGAATTGGTGCCCGTGGCGCAGGCTGCCTACAAGGTCCGCGACGAGCGTATCGAGGGCATGACGGACGAAGGCACGGAGACTTACTACTCCTGCACGTTGTGCCAGTCCTTCGCGCCGACGCACGTTTGCGTGATCAGCCCCGAGCGCACGGGTCTTTGCGGCGCCTACAACTGGCTCGACTGCAAGGCCTCCAACGAAATCAACCCCACCGGGCCCAACCAGCCCGTGGAAAAGGGCGAGACCCTGGACCCGAAGCTGGGCAACTGGAAGGGCGTAAACGATTTCGTCTACAAGGCTTCGAGGCAGTCCATTTCCAGCTACAACTTCTACAGCCTGGTCTATGATCCGATGACCACCTGCGGATGCTGCGAATGTATCGCGGCGGTTCTGCCGATGTGCAACGGCATCATGACCGTTAACCGCGACTACGCCGGGATGACTCCCAGCGGCATGAAGTTCACCACCCTTGCCGGCACCATCGGCGGCGGTCTTGTGACCCCGGGGTTCGTGGGCCACAGCAAGTACAACATCACCCAGCGCAAGTTTATAGTCGGCGACGGCGGCCTGCTGCGCATGGTGTGGATGCCCAAGATGCTCAAGGAGGAACTGCGTGAAAGGCTGCTGAAGCGCGGTGAGGAGTTGGGCGTCCCCAATCTTATCGACATGATTGCAACCGAAGAGCAGGGGACCACGGAAGACGAGATTTACGCCTTCCTGGAAAAGGTTGGGCACCCCGCTCTTACTGCGGAATCGATCCTCGGCTGAGAAACGGACCGGGCGGGAAGAACCACTCTTCCCGCCCGGTTTTCCGGCTGACACGAACTCTGATCAGGAGATGAACAGATGGGCCTTACCGGGATTCAGATCTTTAAACTTCTGCCAAAAACCAACTGCGGAGAATGTGGGGTTCCGACCTGTCTGGCCTTTGCGATGAATTTGGCCTCGGGCAAGGCGGAGCTGGAAAAATGCCCCTATGTCTCCGAAGAGGCCAAGGAAAAGCTGGCCACCGAATCCGCTCCTCCGATCCGGCCTCTTACCATCGGGTCTGGAGAGTATGCGGTCAAAGTCGGAGGGGAAACAGTGCTCTTCCGGCACGAAAAGACGTTCGTCAACCCGCCGGGTTTTGCCGTGCTGGTTAAAACCGATGAGGACGGCGCCTCGGTTGCCGGAAAGATCGAGCGGTTTAAGCAGGCGCAGTATGACCGTGTGGGGCTTAAGCTGCGGGCGGAAATGTTCGCCATCAAGGATACCTCCGGCGACTCCGCCAAGTTTAACGCTCTCGCCAAGACCGTTTCCGACCAAACCGGCGCCAGCATGATTTTCATGTCCGATTCGGTGGACGTGCTGACTGCCGCCGCGGACGCTTTCAAGGAAAAGAAACCGCTGCTCTACGCGGCGACCTCCGAAAGTGCAGAAGCCCTGGGAAATCTCGCTAAGGCGGCCGCATGCCCGCTGGCGGTCAAAGGCGACGGCAGCCTGGAAGGCATTGTCGCCCTTACCGAAAAGCTTTCCGGAGCGGGTGTGAAGGACATAGTGATCGACACCGGAACGCGCAACCTCAAGAAAGCTTTCGAGGAACAGATTCTGATCCGGCGCGCTGCTCTCAAGGACCGTTTCCGCCCCCTGGGGTTTCCCACCCTGATCATGGCCCACGAGATGGCGGACGGCGACCTGATGGAAGAAGCGATGATCGCCGCCACTTTTGTCGCCAAATACGGCGGGTTGATCGTGATGAGCGACATCCAGCCCCACGTGCTCTTCCCGCTTCTGCTGGAACGGCTAAACATCTACACCGACCCGCAGAGGCCCATGACGGCCGAGCAGGGGATCTATCCGATCAACAACCCCGACGAGAATTCCCCCGTGCTGGTGACCTGCAACTTCTCTCTTACCTACTTCATAGTATCCGGGGAAATCGAGTCCAGCCGCGTGCCCACATGGCTGTGCGTCCAGGACACCGAGGGCCTTTCGGTAATGACCGCCTGGGCGGCCGGGAAGTTTTCCGGTGAGAGCGTCGGGACGTTCCTCAACAAGTGCGGGATCAAGGACAAGATCAAAGAAAAGAAAATTATAATCCCGGGCTACGCGGCCGGTATCAGCGGCGAGCTGGAAGAAGAGCTTGGAGCCGGCTGGACCATCTCCGTCGGCCCGAGAGAGGCCAGTCAGATCCCGAAATTTCTCAAGACACTAAAGGCCTAGACGGGGAGATTGCACTATGAAGTTGATAGGCGAGAATCTCAACATTATGAGCAAGAAGTATGGCGCGGCGTTGAAGTCCCGTGATCCCAAGCCGCTCCAGGAGCTTGCGATCCAGGAGGCCGAGGCTGGAATGGACTATATCGACCTCAATATCGGTCCGGCGGGAAAGACGGGCGAGGAACTCATGACCTGGCTCGTTCCCGTGATCGAAGAGGTGGTTGACGTTCCCCTGGCGCTGGACACCTCCAATGTGAAGGCGATTGCGGCGGGCCTCAAGGTGACCAAGAAGAACCGGCCGCTGATAAACTCGATCATGGTCCGTCCCGAGCGCATGGACGCGCTCCTGCCGCTGGCGGCGGAGCACGATGCGGAGTTCGTCGGGCTGCTGTGGGGGCCGGAAGGCATGCCGCGCGATGAAAACGAGCGCGGAGCGCTGTGTGCCGAACTGGTGTTCAGGGCCACTTCCGAGTTCGGGATAAATCCGGAAAGGATATACGTCGATCCCATCCAGACGCCGGTAAACGTTCAGCAGATCCAGATCATGAGCGTCCTGGAGTTCATGAAGATGTTCGCGGATATCGCTCCGGGCTGTCGCAGCACCATCGGGCTTTCCAACGTTTCAAACGGCCCGCCCGAGCATCTGCGCCCCATACTCAATCATGTCATGTTGATGATACTGATGCGCCACGGCATGTATTCGGCCATCGTGGACACCTTCGATACCAAGCTCCACGAAATCGCCCGCGGCAAGCACCCGAACCTGGAAGCCGTGGTCCAAAAGGTCGAGGACGGGCAGCAGATCGACATCGCTAAGCTGACGGCAGAAGAAGTAAAGTACATGAAAACGGCCAAGGTCATCCTGGGACAGACCCTCTATTCCGATTCCTGGCTGGAAATCTGATAGCTGCACAGGCGATAACCGGCTCCCGGGCCGGTCGGCCCTCAGTCGCCGGTGCATGCCGCAAGGCTGGGCACCTGGAACTGAGTGCCGGTTCAACGGGAGCCGGTTTCCCTTTTCGTTTCCTTCTGTGATTTAGCACTTCAGTTGCATCTTCCTTCCGGTTGTTGCCGGTCTGGTCTATTCCTGGTTTAGTGGAGTCCGGCCAGACCTCATCCGGCATAAAAGCAGTCCGGTCGATTAAATACTTTTGAGTTTCCCGGCAGTTTGAACCAATTCTGTAAGGACCGCGGCTTTACCAGTATCCGGGCGATTTCCGAATTTGAGTCCGCGTTGTCCGGGCGGGCTGAAAAGTTTGTCCGCATCCTGGCCCGATAATTCAGACCGTTCGGTTCCGGTATCAAAAACAAAGTTTCGATATTGCAGTGCTGGCAAAGTTGTGGATAATGAACACTTTCCAGCTAAAAACGGCAACTTGCCCCGCAATCCCGGCCATCAAGCACCGAGTGTGAAAAGGGGGAAATCCTATGCCAAAGTACGTTTATTTCTTCCATGAAGGAAATGCCGACGGCAATGCCCAGATGAAGCCCCTGCTCGGTGGCAAGGGCGCCAATCTGGCCGAAATGGCAACGCTGGGCATACCTGTTCCTCCCGGCTTTACCATTACCACCGAAGTCTGCTCCCACTATTATAAGACCAACGGCGAGTATCCTTCCGAACTGAGAGAACAGATCACAGAGGGTATCCACAAGCTCGAAGAGATCCTTGGGCGAAAGTACGGCGACCCGGAAAACCCGCTGCTGGTGTCCGTTCGCTCCGGGGCGGCCGTCAGCATGCCCGGCATGATGGACACTGTCCTCAACCTGGGATTGAATGACCGCACGGTCCAGGGTCTCATTACGCTTTCCGGAGACGAAAGATTCGCATACGACTGCTACCGCCGATTCATAGCGATGTATGGCGATGTGGTGCTCGGCCTCAAGCCCCAGTCCAAGGACGAACACGACCCGTTCGATTTGGCGATCGAAGAGATGCGGAAAAGGCGGGAGGTCGAATCCGACAACCAACTTCCGGCAAGCGACCTGAAGGACCTGGTCAGCCGCTACAAGGGATTGATTCGCGGCCGCAAGAAACTCGAATTCCGCCAGGACCCCTGGGACCAGCTCTGGGGCGCCATTACCGCGGTGTTTGGTTCGTGGAACAATCCACGGGCAATTGCCTATCGCGAGCTTAACGACATCCCGGAGTCCATGGGAACCGCGGTTACCGTTCAGGCCATGGTTTTCGGAAACCTCGGGGACGACTGCGGCACCGGCGTGGGGTTCACCCGCAATCCGGCCACGGGCCAGAATATGTTTTTCGGCGAGTACCTCATCAATGCCCAGGGCGAGGACGTGGTCGCGGGCATCCGCACGCCTCAGCCCATCAACCGGCAACAGAAAGGCGAGGGTTCGGGTCTTTCCCTCGAAGAAACGATGCCCGAGATTTACGCCGAACTGGACAGGATTCGAACCACGCTCGACCGGCATTACCGGGACATGCAGGACATCGAGTTCACGATAGAGAAGGGCAAGCTCTGGATGCTGCAGACACGTACCGGAAAGCGTACGGGGTTTGCTTCGTTTAAGATCGCGGTGGACATGGTGCACGAGGGCATAATAGGCAAGGAAGAGGCCCTGATGAGGGTTGAGCCCGACCAGTTGAACCAGCTCCTGCGTCCCACCTTCGATCCCAGGGCGAAGATGGAGGCGGTCAGGGACGGCGCTCTTCTGACAAAAGGTCTCGCCGCGGGGCCGGGGGCGGCGACCGGAAGGGTGGTTTTCAACGCACACGACGCCGAGGAGTGGGCGAAGCGGAGCGAGGTGGTCATCCTGGTCCGCCTGGAAACCTCCCCGGACGATATTCGCGGCATGCACGCATCGCGCGGTATTCTGACAGCCCGGGGCGGGATGACGTCGCACGCCGCGCTGGTCGGCCGCCAGATGGGCAAGGTTTGCGTGGTAGGGTGCGGCGAGCTTGAGATCGACTATCGCAACAGGCGCATGACGGTTGGGACCCGGGTCATCAGGGAGGGGCAGTACCTGTCGCTTGACGGGGCAACCGGCGAAGTCTTTGTCGGCCAGATACCGACGCGCCCCTCGGAAATCCTGCGGGTGGTTATCGACAAGAGCCTTGCGCCGCAGAGGTCGCAAATCTACCAGGACTATGTGGCCCTGATGGGTTGGGCGGACGAGTTCCGGCGCCTGGAAATCTGGACCAACGCCGATCAGCCGAACCAGGCGGAGGAAGCCCTGTGGTTCGGGGCGGAAGGAATCGGGCTTACCCGCACCGAACATATGTTTTTCGAGGGAAACCGCATTGACGCGGTGCGCGAAATGATCCTGGCCGAAGATCGTGAAGGCCGCGAACGCGCCCTGGCAAAACTGCTCCCCATGCAGAAGGAAGACTTCAAGGGCCTGTTCAGGGTGATGAGGGACAAACCGGTTACCATCCGGACCCTTGACCCGCCCCTGCACGAGTTCCTGCCCGCCGAGGAAAAAGACATCCAGAAGCTCGCGGTCAAGATGAATGTTTCCGCGGAGCACCTGCACGCCAAGGTGGTGATGCTCCACGAGGCCAATCCGATGCTCGGCCACCGCGGCTGCCGGCTCGGCGCCGTATACCCCGAGATCACGGCGATGCAGGCCAGGGCCATCCTGGAGGCGGCCTGCGAGGTGACCAGGGAAGGGTTTGTGGTGCACCCGGAGATCATGATACCCCTGGTGGGCGACGTTGCCGAGTTCAGAAACCAGCGCGACGTAGTGGATGCGGTTGCCCGCGAGGTGTTCGCCCAATACGGGATGAAGGTCGAGTACAGGGTGGGGACCATGATAGAGGTGCCGCGCGGAGCGCTGATGGCCGATGAGATAGCACAATATGCGGAGTTCTTCTCCTTTGGGACAAACGACCTGACGCAGACGGTGTACGGAATCAGCCGCGATGACGCCGGCAAGTTTCTTCCCGCCTACCTGGAGATGAAGATTTGGGAGCACGATCCCTTCAGCCGGCTCGATCAGAATGGTGTCGGGGCCCTGATGGAAATTGCCGTCAGGAAGGGCCGATCCGCCAGGCCGGACCTCAAGATAGGAATCTGCGGAGAACACGGCGGAGATCCCAGTTCGGTCGAGTTCTGCCACCGTATAGGTCTCGACTACGTGAGCTGCTCCCCCTACAGGATTTCGATCGCGACACTGGCGGCCGCCCAGGCGGCGATCAAGGAAAAACGAAAGAAATCGAAAAAACGGGAGTCCGTGTCCGCGGCACCGGCGCCGGCCCGCGGCTGAGCGCAGCATCAACCGGGTTCATACAGGTGCAGCGCAGCAACCCGAAATGTTGAATAGCTTTGGAGGCGGTCGCACGCATTAATCGTACGTGCCCGCCCCACTGTTTGTCCTCGTTCCCACGCTCCGGCGTGGTAACGATGGGATGACCGGAAAATCGCCCGATCACAGATCGCCATTCAACTTCCAGATTCGAGGAGATTACAGTGGAACCCACAGTTCGCCTTCGCCGCTCGATCATCTCAGTGCCCGCAAATCGTGAAAAAATGGTAAACAAGGCTTTCTCCCTGGATGCGGACATGATCATGCTGGACCTGGAGGACAGCGTCCCGGTCCAGGAGAAGGAGGAGGCCCGAAAACGCGTCGTCGAGGTTTTCAGGGACAGGGACTGGAAGGGCAAGGTGAGGTCCTTCCGGATCAACGGAATGGACACACCATTTGCTTACCGTGATATAATCGATGTGGTGGAACAGGCCGGAGAGTTCATTGACGTTATCGTAATACCAAAGGTGAACGAGGCCGCCGAGGTCAAGGCCGTCGATTACATGCTTACCCAGATCGAAGCGCGCATGGGTTTCAGGAACCGCCTGGGGATCGAGGCATCGATTGAAACCGCCGCCGGTATGCTCAGGGCCGGAGAGATCGCGTTCGGTTCCGCGCGCCTCGAAGCGCTCCCGTTTGGCGTTGCGGACTACGGCGCCTCGCTTACCGTACTGAGCAAAGGGATCAGCGGCCACGGCGACATGGAGGAGTTTTACCCCGGCCACAGGTGGCATTTCCCGCTCAGCCGGATGGCAATGGCCGCCAAGGCGGCCGGGCTTGCCGCAATAGACGCTCCCTTCGGGGACTACAAAGATCCCGAGGGCCTCAAGCGCTCGTGCCTGATGAGCGCCGCCCTGGGCTATGACGGCAAATGGGTGATCCACCCCGACCAAATCCCGATCGTAAACGAAGTATTTACTCCCTCGGCAGAGGATGTCGAACGCTCTCAGCGCATCCTGGAAGCCTACCGGCAGGCACAGGAGGAGGGATGCGGCTCGCTTGCAATTGACGGCAAGATGGTGGATGCCGCTTCGATCCGCGTGGCCCGGACGATATATTCGCAGTGGGAGGCCATGTCCAGGCGCGCCGGTTGAAAAGATTATGCCGCGGAGACGCGGAGAGCGCGGAGATAAAGATAAAAAATTTAAGACGGTTATGATGTTTATAAGCCGGCAGGGTGTTGAAAAAGGTTATTGAGTCGCAGAAAACGAGGAGTATGGCGGTGGCGTCGTTTCGGCGAAAGCCTGAATGGCGACGGGTGGCGTTTTTCACTCATGTGCGGTGAAAATTCGCATTTTCAATACCTTGCCGGGCTCGGGAATAACGGTTTATGATCCCTTTTGCCGCCTCCGGGTTTTGAGGGGCGGCAATTAACGGCGCTTTTCTCTTTTTTTCTCCGCGCTCTCCGCGTCTTCCCGGTGAAAAGGTTTTTCCGTGGCAGAAATGATGATGGCTAAAAATAGAAAGATATCAAAGACAATTGATGGTTTGGATTCCGGTTCGATCCAGGAAAACTTGACACCCCCTCTGGAACTTCAGCTGCTCTACGATATCTCATCTGCGCTCTACAGTTCGCCCCATCCCAAAGACGTTCTCCAGCTCGCGATGACAAGCATTTTGCGCATCCTGAAATTCAAGATGGGCGCCCTGTATCTCGTTAAGGAATCCTCGGAGGAAAAGTGGCTTCTGGAGCTTGCGGCCCACCACGGCTTTTCGCCCAGTCTTCTGAACTGCATCCATTACCTCACCATGCCCTCCGAACTCATGGGCCGTTACGCCGAGTCGGATGCGGTCCGGTGGTTTCCCCGGTGCGAGGTAACCTTTTCGGCCCTGCGGAACAGAATGGCCGAAGAGGGAGTGGGCGAGATCATCAGCATCCCTCTCAAGTCGAAGAAGGAAGTGGTGGGGTTGCTCTACGTTACCAACGACGGCGCGTACAAGCTGGGGCCCGAACAGAGCAACCTGCTGATGGCCATTGGGCATCAGATTGGAGTTTCCATACAGAACGCCCAGCTTTTCGACTCTATAGAGCGGGCGAAATCGGAGCTGGAAATCAGCTTCGATGCAATCCAGCACAGCATTTTCCTGGTTGACCGGCGCATGCGCATCTACAGGGTCAATCGCACCAGTGAAGAGATTTACGGCAAAGACCTCGTGGGACAAAAATACACGAAGGTCCTGTACGGGACCGAACAGCCTCATCTCGAATGCCCGATCTGGGCATGTCTGTGGGGGGCCCAACCCGTGCAGCGGGAAGGGCCGCACCCTCGCTGGGGGGGCTACTACCAATATTTTTCATTCCCGGTGTTCAACGTGTCTTCGGGTGAGCTGGAAAGGGTCGTCTATTACGAGAAGGACGCCACCGAAGCCCGCAAACTCGAACAGCGCCTCCAGCAAAGTGAAAGGCTCAAAGCCCTGGGCACTCTTGCGGCCGGTATTGCCCATGAGATCAGAAACCCGCTGGCCACCATCAACTTCAACACCCAGATGCTCCAGCGCCAGCTTCAGCTCGACCCCGCACAGCAGGAGATGCTGCAGGACGTTTTTCAACAGGTCCGCAAGATGGATCGGATCATACAGCAGGTCCTGCATTTCGCCAGGCCGCGCGAGCCTCAGTTTCTGCCCAACAGGCTCAACGAAGCCGTGAGGCACTGCCTGGACATGTCGAAGATGTACCTGATGAAGGCCCAGGTGGAGATCACGTGCGAACTCGATGAGGAATTGCCGCCGCTGGTGATGGATTTCAACCAGATCTGCCAGGTGGTGATGAACCTTATTATAAATTCAATCGAAGCGATGCCTGAGGGTGGCAAATTGAGGATAGAAACATCGCGCCAGGAAGACCCACCCTCCCTGGTGCTGCAGGTATCGGACACCGGCACCGGGATCCTCGAAGAGGACAAGAACCGCATCTTCGACCCGTTCTTCACGCGAAAGCCCGAGGGAACGGGAATGGGCCTGAGCATCTCCCGCCAGATACTCGAAAAGCACGGGGCGATCATCGATTTGGAATCCGCCCCGGAAAAGGGTACCACCTTCAGGCTGATCTTTCCCATCCGGGATGAAAAGACACCTGAGCCCGCCCCCGTCCCGGCCCTGAGCCCGACACAGAATTGAAGTCACTCATACCGGGTTGCGTTTTAATAAGGCAAAAGAGCGGGGGAATGATTTCAGGGATGACTCCTCCGCGCTCCCCGGGATTTCGGCGATTGCCCTGTGATGGAAAAATAAAAGGCGGCCAACTTCAGGCGAAAGACATCGAGGTATGTCCGGTGATCAGCTTCGGCACCGTCCGGGACTCCAGTGGCATCAGGAACTCCAATGCACAGCGGCGCGTGTTTGGAAAGCCGGGTTCTGCGGGAAAATCCACCTCATGTACGACCCGGCAGGGAATCGGGTCCGTCAGTTCATGAACGTTTTTGAGAATGACCCTGCAACTGCCCAGTGCCGGCGGTGTGTTGTAAGATAAGTAGGTAAACGCCAAACCGGATCGGCTCAAATCGGTCAGGTATCCAACCAGAGCGGTACAGCCATTACGGAAATTGCCGGACGCCAGATACAGAGCAACAAGAACATCTCCATCCGGGCGATATCGCTGAGATTTACGCAGCTCCACTGAACCGACTCCCGTGTTGAAGGCAGCCCTTTGGGGTTGGGGAGGAGGGCTGCCTTCGTTGTGAGGGGTTTTGATATGTCAGCATCGGTTTAATGCTGGATTCATATAAAAACAAGGGGGATTCTAGAGGGGAGAAAATGGGCACTGCAAATCCTCAATTTGGTATTAAAGTTGTGTTATTATAATCAGATAGAAGAATACAACAATGCAGACGAAGAGCCGGCCGTGATGAAAAAAACAGGGTCCTCAGTCTGAAAGCAGCAGCCAGGTTATAGGTGTTAGATCGAGAACATAGGCATAAGACGCCGCAGTTTCCCCGTTTCCATAGATGAAGGTTATCTGGTCGGCGGGCTTTTTCCATCCCTTGACTACCCTGAATTGGACAGTGTGATTGCCGGCTGCCAGGTTTGCAACCGTCACTCCGCTGTTCTGCCAGCTGCCGCCGTCCACTTTCCATTGCGCACCTGCGGCTACGGCGCCGGGTGGTAAGAGCGTTACCTGCAATGACCCTGTCGCAGTCGGGGATGGTGATTTCAAGGCAAAGAGATAAGAGGCGTCAAATTCTTCTCCCACAAAGATAAAATTCCGTCCGCTCGTTTCTATATCCCCGGCGCGTGCCAATGCCCAACCAAATTCCCGTGCCCCATCCAATACCAGGGACGGCACACTCGAAATCCCTGCGGCCGAGCCATAGTAAACCGCTACGAATCCTTTGTCGCTGTTTCCATAGGGACACCCAACGGCCAGGTCGTTGAACCCGTCGTAATTAAAATCACCAATTGCCCCCAAGGTCAGACCGAACTGAACATTTTCCGCCGGCTGGGGATTGCTCAGGATGACATTGGGCGAACTTGGAAAACCGCCGTCGGAAGATTGGTAAAAAACGTAAACCGCCCCTTCCAGGGCAAAAGTTCCGTTCGCCCTTTCATTGCTCAAGATCAAATCCGGGCGCCCGTCTCCATTAAGGTCGGTGAATATGAAATTTCCCCAGGAAAGCAGTGAAAAATCCAGCACCAGTGGGTTATTGACAACAATGCCGCCGGCTGACCCATGATAGATATGGATTTTCGGAGTGCTCCCAGGCGTTGTGCCGCTGGCGGCAACAGCCAGGTCGGCAAAACCATCCTTGTTTATATCTTCGATATATATGGGAGCCGAAAAAATAGTATCGGGACTGGAAATTACCACATCGGGATCGGCATGGATGCCGGAGCTGGAACCATAATAAAAGAGTATGTCGGGAGGAGCCAGAATAACCACATCGGAATAACCGTCCCCGTTGAAATCGCCGGACTGCCGGGGTGCTTGAAAACGGGTTTCAGGCGAACTGCCCGGCGGGTTGAGCACGACGTCGGGCATGTCGCTTAAGCCCGCCGCGGAACCCATGTAGAGATAAACTTCGCCGACGCCATAGCCCATCGTTACCAGGAGATCGTCAAACCCGTCGTTGTTCACGTCGCCTGCGGAAGAAACATCAAACGCAAAAAAAAGCTGGCCCTCCGGATTCTTAAGAACATTGTCAGGGACAGGAGAGAAATTATCCTTCCCGTAATCTATGAAGACTCCGGACGTGTTATTGCTGTACACGACATCATTAAATCCGTCCCCGTTGAAATTACCCGAGGATACGGACCAACCCCCACTGTTTATGACGGCATCTACTTTCTTGCCTGTAATATCCGGGTTGCCGTCCGGCTCCCTTAAATATAAAGTATTTTCATCTCCAGTCGTAGAGTAACAGTGTCGGGGTCCCCACCACCAATCTTGATAAAAGGTATCGTCAATCAAAAGGTATATCGGCTTGGTTTGCGCACTGAGCTGAAATACAGTTGGCTGAGAAGAGAGCCAGTTGCTGACAACTGTTGTATCTAGTTCACCATTGTTTAACGTTTTAACAGTGATAACCTTACTCGTCAGATCCGGATTTCCATCAGAATCTCTTATAAACAAAAATTCACCATTGTAGTGCCATTCGTTATTATTGAGAAAATCATCGGCACAACCCATTGTTAGATATGTATCATCACTGCTTACTTGTGGCATCACTATGGATTCTATTACTGCTGGCGCTTTCCAAATGTCTGTAGAAAAATCAGTCCATCCGCTGGTATGCTCCAATCCCAGAATAATGCGATCGATAGTATCAGAACTAGTATAAAGTTGGCTTGGTATAACTTGTGAAGTTAATATTTTGAAATTGTTAACTGCATTATCAGGTTGTATGAATATAACAATATCTTCAGGGTTGGTTTTTAGCTCAGCACGCCAGGCAGTTGAAGTGGATAAGCCGTTGTTGCGGTCATTGCCGTTCCACTTGTCAACGTAATAAGTCGCAGCATACACTGATGATGGAATATATGATATGGCCAGGATGAGGAATATTATAGTTCGAAATTTATTGAGACAATTTCCAGTTCTTCTAAACTTGAACCTCATTATTCCTCCATTGCAACCGTGCCGAGAAGCTACTCGGGGCAGATAGTTCCGGATGTAATTTTCGCACAATGGCAGGTCTCATTTAAGGACCTGTTTCATGGAAATCAGCTCTACAATGGCTTTTCCAATGCAATTATGAGAGTGTAAAGGGGGATTTTATGGGGTATAAATTGGGTAGTTTTTATACCCATTATCTCTATTTTCTACCTAAAAGCAAGTATGTGGAGAGCGTCCGCCTGTCATTATCTCAGGCTTGCTCCTGGTCTTCCGTAAATGATTCTTTAATTCCGAAAAGCCCCTCAGAAACAGGCTGCAGCAATCGGGCAAGGATTGTGCTACTATGCGCCAAGCCTGATTTCCCTTTTGTTATGGTGGGTTAAGCGCAAACACGCGATGCCGCAACAGGCGGAACGCAGGTCTGCTTGTGATTTTTAACCGGACGGCAGTGTCCGGTCAATAGATCGAGACCCCTGGACGGAGATCGTGAAGGTGCGCGGAACTGCCGGTAGACCATCCGCCCTGACCGGCAAGACGGCGGTGGCAGAGCGTCACGGTTGGGACACTGCGGGAGGAGAAGTGCCTCATGGGAGGCACGGAAAATCCCGCCCCACTGCAAAGAGGTGCTTTCAGAGGATCTTTTAAGGTCCCCGTTGACTCCCATCATACAGGTCGGCCGGAACAAACCAATCCGGGAGCAAACGCGAAACTTGTTCATGCTTCATGGGACGATCTTTGCAATACAACATCACGCGAGGACCCGGGGTCGGGAAAGCATTATGCGGAATCGCCGATCGTTCGAGCGGGTCCGCAAACCTCAAAGAAAAGAAGTTGGAACATGAAAAGATTCAACAACCTGCATCTGAACGAAAAGCTGGCCGTCATTTCGACTTTGCTGATGTTCGCCGTGGTTGTACTGCTCATCATCACCCACGCGTACCTCAATATCAGGCAATCCAAGCAGATGGCGCGCAACTATCTGGTCGCCATAACCGAGGGGGCGACGGAGACGGTCGACTGCTGGCTCCAGGAGAAGAAAAGCGTGATGGGGCTGCTCTCCGATTCCAGGCGGGTCCGGACCTTCCTGGCCGGCAAATCCAACCATATAGCCTCATTTTTCGATATGCCCAGCCTGCGCCGGGAGCCTTTTGAATACTTCTTCATAGCCGACAGGAACGGAAAAATCATCGCGGCTTCTCAGGACTTATCCAGGCTCGGGCTGCCGAACATAAAAGAGCTTCCGCTCTGGCGGGATTTCGAAAAAGAGGGCTACAAGCCCTTTTTGTCCAAGGAAGTCACTCTCTCCCCGATTTCAGGCCGGCTCTCTTTCCTGATCCTGGCAGGCGTCAGAAATGAGGCCAATGAGTGTGTGGGGTTCGTGGGCAGTTCCATCGACTGGGAGACCTTCATCGAGAAATTCATCCTGCCCATCAAAGTGGGCCAGACCGGATACGTGGCCGTCACCGATGAAACGGGCCGCAATATCGGCCATCCGGATCGAAACCTCAAGCTGAAGGATTTGACGAATTACGATTGGATGAGGGGAATGCTGGCCGAAAAGGATGGATTTCGGCAATATCTGTTCAAGGGAAGTCCCAAGTTCATGGCATATAAGCAGGCCAGGGAATCGGGCTGGATCGTGATGGCGTCCGTGAGCGAAGAGGAACTGGTGGAGGGCGCGCTCCACGCGCGCAACATAATCCTTTGGACCGGCCTGGTTCTGCTTCTCTGCATGTTGACCATCATCGGCTACATCGACGTATTCCGTCTGGGCAAGGTGCGCAGACTGTTGAGGGAAAGCGAGTGGAAGTACCGGTTGATCTTCGACTATGGAAATGACGGGGTCTTCTCGCACGCCATCGACGACCAGGGCAGGCCCGGCGTATTCAGGGAAGTGAACAACGTATTCTGCCGGATTATGCAGCGTCCGAAGGAATCGTTTACGGTATCGCCGCCACAGGAGTTTCTCCGGCTGGGCGGCAATGGGGGGTACGAGGAAGCGGTCCGGGCCGTAGCCGCCGAGAAGCTGAAGATAATCGAGACTACCCTGACCATGGCGGACGGCCGGGTGATCCACGTGGAACTTCGTATGTTTCTCCTTGAAATGGAATCCCGAAAGTATATCCTGGGTTTCATTCGAGACATCACACACCGGGTGCTTGCCAAGGAAGAACTCAACCGGATGGTTCAGGAGCGCACCGGGGAATTGAAAAGCGCCAATGAGCAGCTCAGGCGTCAGATCGAGGCGAAAGAAGAAGCGGAAAAGGCGCTTCGCGAAAGTGAGGAGAAGTACCGGAACCTGGTTGTGCGCGCCAATGATGGGATCATGGTTGTTCAAGACGAGAGGATACGGTTTGCCAATGACAAAATGACCGAAATCCTGAAATATACGCACGAGGAACTGATCGGGATGGAATACCGGGAGATCATAGCCCCCGAGGACCGCGAAGAGGTAATGGACCAGTACCGGCAAAGGATTCGGGGAGAGATACAGGAGTCTATCTGCGAGAGGCGTGTTTGCACTCGCGATGGGCGCATCGTGGATGTGGAAATCAACGGGGGGGTTATCACTTACGACGGCCGACGGGCAGATTTCATATATGCACGTGATATAACTGATAAAAATAGGATAGCCGAGGAAAAGCGCAGGCAGGAGGAGCAACTAATCGAGGCGGACAAGCTCGTGGCCCTGGGAACGCTGGTGTCGGGTGTGGCCCACGAGATCAACAACCCTAACAATTCCATCATGCTCAACACACCGGTGCTGCGGGAGGCCTGGCAGGGCGTGCAGCCCATCCTGGATGAATACCTCGACGCCTGCGGGGATTTCCGCGTCGCCGGAATGCCTTATACCATCTTCAAACGGTACCTGGTCGATATCCTCAACGATGTGCAGCAGAGTTCCAGCCGCATCAAGGTCATCGTGGACGATTTGAAAAACTTTGTCCGGGACAGCCATTCCGACCTGACCGAGCAGGTGGACGTGAACGAGATGGTGCGCGCCTCCATAAACCTGGTATCAAACCTCCTTATGAAGTCCACCAGGCAGCTCTACGTCGAATACGGCTCGAAGATACCGCGGGTAACGGGCAGCTTTCAACGGCTCGAGCAGGTAATGGTGAATCTCATTCAGAACTCCTGTCATGCCCTGGAAGATTCCAGCCGTGCCATCCGCATATGCACCAGGTTCCTGGGCGCCGAAAAGCAGGTGCAGATCCAGGTCCATGATGAAGGGCTGGGGATTAAGCCGGAACACATGGGCAAGATCATGGACCCTTTTTTCACCACCAAACGCAGCTCCGGCGGCACCGGCCTTGGATTGTCCGTATCTCTGAGACTGATCCAGGAGCACGGGGGAAAGATCGCTTTCGAATCGGAACCGGGCATTGGAACAACCGCAACCATTCTCCTCCCCGAGCCGCAAGACACGCCATAGAGGTAAACGCATGAGGGCTTTGCACCCCCCCGATCCCATCCTTCTCGTGGATGATGAGCCGGCGGCTCTGAAAAGTTTCGAAGTCAATCTGCAGGCTGCGGGTTTTACACACTTTGTAGGCATTCAGGACAGCCGCCGGGTGCTGCCGTATATCGCAGACCACGAGGTCGAAATGCTTCTGCTGGATCTCACCATGCCTCACTTCTCCGGCCAGGAGATCCTGCAGGATGTTTCGGAAAACCACCCGGAACT
Organism: uncultured delta proteobacterium; assembly: GCA_963712895.1. Classification (GTDB taxonomy): domain Bacteria; phylum Desulfobacterota; class Syntrophobacteria; order Syntrophobacterales; family Syntrophobacteraceae; genus SbD1. The sequence goes on from CAVQJR010000002.1 coordinate 77,981, forward strand.
TCCCGTGGTGGTCGTTACGGGGTTGAACGACGTGAGGATCGCGGTGGAGTGTATGAAAGCGGGTGCGGTGGACTACCTGCTCAAACCCGTCGAACGCAGCCGTTTGGTTTCCGCGGTGAAGATGGTAATCGAGCTGAAGGAGTTGAAACGACAGTACGGATTGCTGAAAAGGCACCTGCTCAACGAGGGGACCGATAACCCTTCCGCCTTTGCGCATATAATCACCGTAAACAAGCAAATCATGGCCATTTGCAAGTATCTGGAGGCCGTGTCGGGGTCCGGGGAACCGATCCTGATAATCGGCGAAACAGGGACCGGGAAGGAACTCTTCGCCCGGGCCGTCCATAACGTCTCTCGCCCCAAAGGCCCTTTTGTGGCGGTAAATGTCGGGGGTCTGGACGATACCATGTTCACCGACACCCTCTTCGGTCACAAAAGGGGATCGTTCACCAACGCCGCCAATCTGCGCGAAGGGCTCGTGGAAAAAGCCCGCGGCGGGACCCTGTTCCTGGATGAAATCGGCGAACTGACTCCGCCCTCACAGGTGAAGCTCCTCAGGCTGATCCAGGAAAAGGAGTTCTATCCCCTGGGTTCCGACGTGCCCAGGGATACCGACGCGCGCGTCGTTGTGGCAACGAACAAAGACATCAAGCAACCGATGGGCGATGGTGCCTTTCGCAAGGACCTCTACTTTCGGCTCGCGGTCCACCAGATCAACCTGCCTCTTCTGAAAGACAGGCCCGAGGACATTCCGGTCCTGGTGCACCATTTCCTGGATGAAGCCGCCGCCGCCATGAGTAAGAACCGGCCGACCCCGCCCCCGGAGCTTTTCCGGTTGCTCCGGATGTACCACTTCCCGGGCAATGTCAGAGAACTGCGTTCCATGGTCTTCGATGCCGTCAGTCAGCATCAGTCCAAGGTGCTGTCGCTCAACACGTTCAAACGGCACATGGGGCTGAAAATCTCCGATGCCGCGGTTTCAAGGAAAGAGCCGGATGGGGACCGCACTTTTCTGAGCGCCCTGGAACAGTTGCCCGGCCTCCGCGACATGGAGGACATGCTGATCCGGGAAGCGCTGGAACGCTCATCCGGAAATCAGAGTGTGGCCGCCGGCCTCCTGGGGATCACCCGGCAAACCCTGTGCAACTGGATGCGCAAAAAAAAGTAGAAAGCGATTTAGGCCCTCACCCGTTACTAAAACTATGTTTCGGCGCAAACGACGCCTTGCCGCCCGGGGTGGTTCGCAAAAAAATTTCATCAATTCCTCGAAAGAATAATCTCCCTTTGTCCAACCTCTGTCTAATCTTTTGGCAGGCTACATTTTTTTACAAAGACATCGGTAATCTGCGCCTCTCTTTGCTTTTCCTTCCTTCCGCCTGACGCCTCATCCGGATTTGCGGAAAAACTTTTTACAGGGGTTTGACCTCTCCGCCTGATTCGCCCGTGGTTACGCCAGGCGGAAAAGAGTGGAGCTTTCCACCGGTTAGGGTACGCATCGAGCCCTCGTCCGCTCCGGCACAACCGCTGGCACCCCCGTTGCTGAACTCCCTTCACCGCACGCCTATAACCATTCCTACTCATTGAAAGGGAGAATACGATGGCCAAAAAGTTCAAGGACATTATGGCTGAGTCAGGCCAGAATCTCGAGTTCCAGTACGGTGGCGCTGCCCCTGGTGAGGTGATTGACCGTGAGGTGAGATGGAAACCCCATCCGCGGGTCCAGAAGCTGAAAGACATGTACATGGATGCTCTTTCATCGGCCGATAACGAGTTTCCTTACTGGTACACCCGCGAATATTTCAAGTGGGACAACGAAGTGCCCGTGGTGCGCAGGGCACGCGCGCTCAAAGTCGCCTTCTCACACCTGACGCCGGTCATCTTCCCGGGCGAACTGCTGACCGTGCACAAAGCCGCCTTTTTCCGCGGCTCCTTCCCCATGCCCTGGCTCTCCGAAGGTTTCTACATGGCCAAGGAAGACGAATTCTACCAGGAGGCCCTGAAGCGGGGGTCCACCAGCGTGGACGAGCACTCCAAGTTTGGACAGGGCGGCGGCAACGTGGTCAAGAGCTTCGGCAAGGTGGTTTCGATCGCCGGCAAGTTCGGCATTCGCCAGGAAGAGATCCCCGTCATGCTCGAACTGGCCAAGATGTGGTACGGCAAGTCGGTGGACGACCTTGGCCACAAGTATGAAATGATGGTCCCGGACTACGAAGTCAAGGAAGCGATCATGCGTTCGGTCGTATGCATGTTCGACTCCGGCTACACCCTTCCTCAGGGCCGCGAGGTCATCAACTACTATTATCCGCTGGAGTACGGTTTCGACGGCATTATAGCAATCGCTCGGGAAGGAAAACGAGCGGTCGCCGGAAAGGCTGACGGAGACGGAATGGTGGGAATAAACCGCCTGTACAATTACGAGGCGGTGATCCTGGCCGTGGAAGGCGTCCAGAAGTGGATCGAAAACTATGCGAAGCACGCCTCCTCGTTGGCGGAGCGGGAAAAGGACGGGAAGCAGAAAAAAGAATACGAGGAAATGGCCGAGCGGCTGCGATGGATCGCCCACAATACTCCGAGGACCTTCATCGAGGCGTTTCAGCTCATTGAAATCATCCATCTCGCCGTGCTCAACGAAGACGCAATCTCCGGCATGTCTCCGGGCCGTATCGGACAGGTGCTCTATCCCTGGTTCGAGCAGGACATCGAAGCCGGACGCATCACGGAAGATGAAGTACTGGAGCTGCTGGAACAGGACCGGGTGGTCAAGACGGCCATCGACTGCTTTGCATCCATGGGAGTAGTGGGCGGCGTTCTGTCCGGCAACACCTTCAACACGGTTTCGATCGCGGGTGTGCAGAAGGACGGCAAGACCGCCTGCAACCGCCTGGAATACCTTGTCCTCGAAGCGGGCGCACGCAACGCGATGCCCCAGTCCACCCTGGCCCTTCTCTACGATGAGACGATCCCGGATGATTTCATGATGCTTGCGGCCGATGTCATCAAGACCGGCTCGGGCTATCCGGCTTTCATGAGCAACCGTGGCGCCATGGAGTTCCTGGGCGATCACTACCGGCATGAGGGCATGGACACGGAAGAGGCGCGGGCCTGGGCCATCGGTGGGTGTCTCGAGACTTCTCCGTGCTGTTGGAAACCTCTCCACCTCAATGACAAGGAATACTGGATTCCCGGCGGGGCCGGTCAGCCCACCAGCGTCGGTGTGCATTTCATTTCCATGCCGAAAATCCTCGAACTGGTTCTCTTCGACGGCGTCGACCAGCGAACCGGCCAGCGGGTGTTCGCACCTCACAACAAGAAGCTGGAGACCTACGAGGAACTCTGGGAGCAGTACCAGCTCTACTGGGCAAAGGCCGTGGACGTGCTGGCCCTGACCAACAACCTCCAGCACGACATCTGGCGCAAGAACAACATGGCCGTCATCACTTCCATGCTGAAGCCGGACTGCCTTGATAAGGGCCACCTCATCAACGAACTGGGCTACCGGTACAACGCGACCTTCAACGTGGAAAGCGCCGGTACCATAACGATGGTCAACAGTATGGCGGCGTTGAAGAAGCTCGTCTACGAGGACAAGAAATACACGTTGGACGATATGCGCCAGGCCATCAAGGACAACTTCGGCTTCAAGACCGCCAACGAAATCGGTTCTTTCTCCATTCTGGACCAGGAAAAGCAGGAAGGCGCGGACTCCAGATACGAGAGGATGCACTTCGACTGTCTGCAGTCCCCGAAGTATGGCAACGATGACCCGTATGCCGATAATATCCTCCTCCAGTGGGAGAACTTCTTCTGTCCGCACAGCAATACCGTGGAGTCTCTCTACGGCCAGCCCATGTACAGCTGCCAGATTTCGGTCTCCACTCACGGGGCCATGGGGTCCGCGGCGCTTGCCACACCCGACGGCCGCCTCCAGGGCACCACGTTTGCCGATGCGTCCATGTCCGCCTACCCGGGCACGGACCGCAACGGCCCGTTCGCGCTGATGAATTCAGCCACCGTCTGGGACCACTCCATGTCGCAGAATTCTCAGCTCAACATCAAGATACATCCCTCGGCCATCAAGGGTGTCGAAGGCTCCAGGAAGCTGCTCGACATGGTCCGGGCCTATATGCGCAAGGGCGGCTTCCACGTCCAGTTCAACGTGGTCGACTCCAAGATGCTCAAAGACGCCCAGGCCCGCCCCGAGAACTACCGCGACCTGATGGTACGCGTGGCAGGCTTTACCCAGTACTGGGTTGAAATCGGCAAGCAGGTCCAGGATGAACTCATCGCCCGCACCGAATACGAAGCGCTGTAGGCTGCGGCGGCACATAAGGAGAATAGCGATGGAAGAGATCAAAACATACAGAAACAGTGTGAACTACATCCCGATCGACGTGGCCAAGGGAATTGACCGCATCACGGGAGAGCGGGTCAACGGGGACGAGATCGACCCCAGGTACGAGCGCCTGCCCAAATGCATGTTCTGCACAAATTTCAAGCTCAATTCCGAGAAGATAGGGTTGGGCTGGTGTTCGGCGGATACCGCGCCATGGATCGCCTATCCGGACATGGTGGCCGTGACCTGTGAAAGCTACGGGGAAAATAAATAGGCCGGCGGCGGCCGGGGAGAAAAGAGGGAGGGGGAAGCGCACGAGAAGCTCCCTCCCCTCCCCTCCCCTCCCCACCTCACCCACGCGCGACACCGCCGGAATCCAAGCTCTCGCTGCACCCGGCTGATCCACAGGGATGCAGGGGGGCGGACGCGATAAGGCCGTGCCCACCCTGCATCCGAAACACTCTCATTCGGAGGCTGATACCATGAGCGGACAAAATATCGAGGCAAAAAACGCCAAGTACTACGGATGGTCGGTGGTCCTGGCGTCGTGGCTGGCAGTGTTCTGCCTGTTCGGCTACCGGGCGACCTTCGCTATTCTAAAAGGTCCCTTGAGCGCCGATCTCGGCTGGTCGCAGACACAAGTCACCCTGGGCTATTCCCTGATGATGGTCTGCTACGCAATCACCGCATTTTTCAGCGGGATGATACTGGATAAATGGGGAACCAAGCCCGTATACCTGATCGCGGCGGTATTCGGGGGCCTGGGTTTCTACACCACCAGCATGATCGACTCGCACTTGGCCTACCTGTTCACTTTCGGGGTTCTGGCAGGTGTCGCAACCGGAATGCTGTGGGTCACATCCACCGTATCGGTCAGAAAATGGTATGTCGGAAAGTCCTACGCGACGATGTGGGGGATCGCCTTCGCCGGTGCTCCCATGGCCCAGTTCGTTCTGGCATACATCACCAGGGCCGAGCTTTCTTCCGGCGGTCCTCACGCCTGGCGCGGGACCATGGTAACCCTGGCCGTCATCATCTTCATCGCCTTGATCGTGGCCGTGTTTGCGGCAAAGAGAAGCCCGGAACATTACGGCGTGAAACCTTTTGGTGAAATGCCCGCGCCCGCCGGCGGAAAGGCCGCCGCCGAGCGTGAATGGACCGTGAAGGAAGCCTTTTCCAGGTGGGCCATCTGGGCCGCCATCCTCACCTTCCTCACCAGTATGATGGGCGAGTTCCTGATCTGGACCCAGGTCGTCAGTTTTTGGGTACAGGACCTCAAGTGGGCCCGCGACGCGGCGGTGGGCGCCTACGCCACCATCGGCATAGTCGGGATATTCAGCATGCCGATCATGGGGATCGTGGCCGATAAGATCGTCAAGGTCGTCGGGCACGAAGCCAAGGGCCGCAAAATCATGCTGGTCGTCGGACCGCTGACCGGCGTGGTCGCATGCGTCCTGCTTCTCTGCTCCAGCCTCAGCCTGACGTTTGCCTATATCGCATGCGTTGTCTTCGCGATCTACTGGGCAATCGTGCCGGGCGGCGTGGTCGGGTACACCGGGGCGGTCTACGGCCGCAAGACCCTTGGCAAAATCTGGGGATTGGCAACCTTGATCGTCATGGGAATCGGTCCTTTTACAGGCTCCTTCATCGGCGGTCTGCTGAAGGATATTTCGGGTTCGTACACCTATTCCATAGAGTTTGCACTCGGGGCTTTCATTGTGTCCATCTTGATGGCTTTCAGCCTTCCTCTGGCCGTTGCGGCCAAACCTGAAAGCGTTCGCGTCGCCGAAACTCCTCTGGCGGCTGTCGGCAACTAGATCAACCTGGATTGCGGTCCCGGGAAGCTACATCGGGTTTCCCGGGACCGTCCCCGTGAGACATCGGGGCGGGGAGGAGATTCATGGCAGAGGCGATAACACTACGGGGAGCGACGGTAAGGGCGGAGGCGCCGGGTCGTATCCTTCAGATCGTACCGGAGGTGGACAGAAACGGCCTCAGAGGCCTGATTTTCGACGTTCAGGGACACTCGGTACACGACGGGCCGGGTGCCCGCACCACGGTCTTCATGAACGGATGTCCCCTTCACTGCAGTTGGTGCTGCAACCCGGAAGGGCTGTTCCGCAGGCCCGTCATAATGTACAGCGATAAGAAGTGCGCTCACTGCGGCAGGTGCATCGAGGCGTGCCCCAACGGGGCCATTACCCTGAGTGCGGATGGAAAGTCGCTGGAGCACGACCGGGGGTGCTGCGACCGGTGTGAAACCATGGAGTGCACCGAGGCCTGCCTGCACGAAGCCATATCGATCGCCGGCAGCTATTACACGGTGGACGACCTCATGAAGCTGTTTCGACGGGACCGCCAATTCTGGGGATCGAAGGGCGGGGTCACTTTCAGCGGCGGAGAGCCCCTGCTGCAGCGCGTCTTCATCTCCGAGGTACTAAAAAGGTGCAAGGAGGCGTACATACACACCTGTGTCGAGACCACGGCAAACCTTCCAACCGATTACTTCCTCCAGGTCATTCATTACGTGGACTGGGTTTTCGTGGACATTAAGCTCATGGACCCCCAGGCGCACAAAAACGCCACCGGAGTGGACAACGCACTGATTTTGAAAAATATCGAACTGCTTGCCGAACTGGACTGGGACGGCGTCCTGATCGTAAGGATTCCCGTCATTCCCGGCATCAACGATTCGGAGGAAAATATCCGGGCTACCGCAAGGTTTGTCAGCGATATCGGACTCGAGGTCATAAATATTCTCCCCTTCCACCGGCTCGGCGAGTCCAAATATCGGAGGATAGGCAGGAGATACCGGTTCGCCGACCAGACTTCGCCTGCGGACGAATATATGAACAGGCTTAAAAAAGTCGTCGAAGACGAGGGCCTGATCTGTTTTGTGGGCCATAACACTCCATTCTGACCGGTCCCGGCCGCACAGGCGACGCTCGGGAGGACTTCCCGGAAAAGCCGGGACGGAGCGAACAGTGAACGAGGACCCAAAAGAGAAAATCATCAAACAGATAGTCGAGATGGAATGGGAGATGTTCCGCAGCGTCAAGGCCTCCGAGCCTTCCGACTGCCAGCAGACCCCCGGAGCTTTTCGCACGATGCGGTGGATGAGCCATTCGGTGCTCCCGGAACCAGTCCTCGAGTCATACGTGCAGGACCTGAAGCAGGCCGCGGCCGATGGGCGAAACCTGATGTCCGAAAAATACGCCCGGATGCAGGGTATCATTCCGCCGCTCCAAATCAATGCGAAAATAGGTGAAATCACGGCGGTGGAGACCCGGTGGATGGCCGCCCTGGCGGAACTCTATCCCGGGACGTTCCGGGGGGTGCTCAAGGGATTCAGCCTCTACGAGGCGTGTGAACTCGAAACCTACTCGGACCGCACGATCGGTTTGTACCACGAGGCGGTTATCAGGGCGCAGGGCGAAGGACGAAACCTCGTGGAGGAACGATACGCCAACCTGTTCGGGCGATTGGGTTACGGTTCGATCCGGGAAATGGAAGAAAGAACGGGACATTGACATCATGCTCACCCCAACCGGCAGACTGCTGCTGAAGAAGGTCGCGCACTTCGCCGTCATTGCCGTTGACGGGGAGGGGGAAGATCGGCCCGAGGACCTCTCATTCGAGGAACTGGGGACTATTTTCCTGCGGCTTGTCCGCTTTCTGAACCTCGCCCAGATAAGCGAACTGATCGGACTGCGCTGCTTCTATCCGGATGTTGCCGAAGAGATGAGGTCCGACTGCGCTTTGCTCGGCGAGGAGACGAACCTCAATCTTCATGACTTCCTGGCGCGCCATTTCCCGTCCGCAATGTTTCCGGACAAAGCGGAACGGATAAACTACCTGTGCCTGTTCCGCAAACTCAGGGCGTTCATGCCCGCGCTGCGAGAAGAGAGCGGCCGGGTGCAAGAAGACGGTCTCCGGCGCGGTTTCTCTCTGGCCTTCGGCGCTTGGTTGGACCATCTGGCGGACCGCCTCGGGTTGCGGATCAAATCCTTTGCGACGGACCCCGATCTGTGGCGCGAAAGCGCCGTCCGCGCCCCCAGGGACCATCCGCTGCTCTATGCGCCGGCGACCGACTCCCACATCGACCTGTTCCCTTTCTACATATTCAGGGATGAATCCTACCTTACCTGGTCCGGCGGCGAACCGTTCGCCTACTTGTCGAAATCCGGCGATACGGCTACGCTCCGGGACCAGGCCCTGCGTTCCGCCTTCCTGAACTATTACGAACTCTTCCTGATGACCGCGGCGGGGCGAAAACTGGCGTCTTCGAAAAACGGATCGCTGGAAGCCAAATCCCTGGAGGTGCTGGAAACCGCGTATTCCTGCTGGCGGGCCGCAGACCATGCGGCCGCTGTCGCTGCCCTGAACTCATATCGTTTCATTCAGTACAAGAGGAACCCCGGCGCCATTGTCTGCGGGAACCTTACCCTCGACTATATCGAGGCTTGCTGTCTCCTGAACCTGGGGAAAAAGGAGGAGGCCGAGACCGCGCTGTGCCGCCTGCTCCGTCAGGCCCCCCGGCTCTTTTACCCATACCGCGAACTGATAACCGTCTATGAGCAGTCGGGCAGGGCCGGAGATGCGGCGCGGCTCCGAAAGCGGCTCGACGAGATTATTATCTCGGGAAGCGATATCGACGGCGGCGGCCGGGAAACCGGGCGGACGCGCAGGCATCCGCCCCCGCGGAGCGCGCCCGTGAATTTGCCTCCCGAGCTGATCGACCTCAAGTACAAAGTCGGCAGGGACCCATCCCTTATTATCGGACGGGAAAAAGAAACGGCGGAGATCATCGAGATCCTGTGCTGCATGAACCGGAACAACGCCATGATCGTCGGCAACCCGGGTGTGGGCAAGACCGCGCTGGTGCGTGAGGTGGTCCGCCATCTGAGCACGGACGACGTTCCGATGCAGCTTCTCCGCACGCCCGTCTACGAACTGAACGTCACGGCGCTGTTCGCGGGCATCGGGTACCGCGGCCGGCTCGAACAGAAGCTCTCCTCCATACTCTCTTTGCTCGAACGCGAGCAGGCCGTCCTGTTTATCGACGATATTCACACCCTGTTCAACGAAGGCGTTGCGCGAAGCGGCGCCCTCGATATCTCCACCATGTTGAAACCCGTCCTCGAAGGCCGGACCGTGCGCCTGATTGCCTCCTGCTCCCCGGAAGAGTACGCGAAGAGGATCGGCTCCATACCGCTGTTTTCCAGGCTGTTCCAAAAAATCGACCTGCAGGAGCTTCCCCTAAGCGACATAGTGCAGATCATGCGAATCAGGGCCGACGATTTCCGGGGGTATCACCAGGTGAAGATCGACATCGACAGGATCTGCAGGCACCTGGACACCGTCCGGCAGTTCTTCCGGGACCGTATGCTCCCGGACAAGGCGATAGCCCTTCTGGACCGCGCCTGCTCGCACAGGAACCTCGGGCGCAGGCAGCCGGAAGATGAGGCCCCGGTGGTGGAGGAGTACGACTTTCTCAAGACGTTGGCGGAATCGCGCGGCGTGGAGATTTCCACCATTTCGGCGACCCTTCAGGATAAGCTGAAGGTGCTGGAAACCACCCTGAACCAGCAGATAATCGGGCAGCAGGAGGTCATTGCCAGGCTGGCGCGAAAGATCGTGCCGTCGATGACGGGCCTTAAGATGAAAGAAGGGCGGCCCGACGGCGTGTTTCTGTTTGTGGGACCGACCGGGGTCGGCAAAACCGAAACGGCACGGGTGCTTGCGGAAGTGCTGCTGGGAAGCGAAGATAAGCTGCTGCGCATCGATATGTCCGAGTACATGGAAGAATACACGGTGTCCCGGCTGATCGGCGCCGCTCCCGGATATGTGGGATACGACGATCAGAACCAGCTCATAGACGAAATTCGCAGGGACCCGTACCGGATTATTCTTCTGGACGAGGTCGAAAAAGCCCATCCGCTGCTGATCAACATCTTCCTCCAGGTGTTCGACTCGGGAATTCTCACCGACGCCAAGGGAAAGAAGGCCTACTTCGACAAATCCATCATCATCATGACCTCCAATCTCGGCGTATCCCTCTTCTCCGATTCCAGGATAGGCTTCGACCCGGACGCCGCCGCCGCAGCCGTCACGCGGACGGCTCACTCCAAGGAGATCAAGCGCTTTTTCAAGCCGGAGTTTCTAAACCGGATCGATGAGCTGATTTTCTTTAAGCCCCTGGTCCCGGAAGACGCCCACCGGATCGTCCGGCTGCACATGAAGAGGCTCAACGACCGCTTTGCGGGAAAGGGGCTGGAGATCCACCTCAGCAACGCGGCGGTCGAGTACCTGGTGAGGAAAGGTTTCTCAAAGGAATACGGGGCGCGGGAAATCCTGAGGGTCATACAGGACCATGTCCTGCAGCCGGTTGCGGACCTGCGGTTAAAGTACGGTCCCACGTTCCGCTACGTTTCGGTGTCCTATCGTAAGCACAAAGATAAGCCGGCTTTCCGGGTTCATTGAAATTTCTTCCCGTGCCGTGTTGTTGGAGGCCGTGGAAGGAGCAAGGCAGGCAAAGACATTTTCCGCCGAATGTTCCTGAAGGCACAAACAGCCGCGGCCCTCGTGTTGGCTCCTTGATCGCCCCGGTTATTTGTGATACCTCTTTAGCTGTATCGTGTACCGTGCCGTAGCCTGGGACCCGGTCTTCCGGGGGCGGCGCTGTCTCCGATCAGGCCCGTTTAGATGCGAGCATCACACCTTCAATTGTTGCTGAAGCGGGGAAGAGGGGATCAATCATGCTAATCACTGAGATGCTGGCCAGAAACGCTCGGATGTACGGAACGGAAGTCGCGCTCGTGGAACGGGAACCGGCCAGGGGGAGCCGAAAGGAAATCACCTGGAATGCATTTGAAGACCAGGCCAACCGTTTGGCCGATGCGCTCCTGAAACTAGGCGTAAAAAAAGGCGAAAAGGTAGTCCTTTTGATGATGAACTGCATCGAATGGCTGCCCATCTACTTTGGGATACTCCGCACCGGCGCCTGGGCCGTTCCTTTGAACTTCAGGTTCGATGCGCAGACCATCGAACGCTGCACCCGGGTGGCCGGAGCCAGGGTCTTCATTTTCGGCGAAGAATTCATAGATCGCGTCAACGCCATCAAAGGCGAGCTGGATTCAGTCGCAAGCTTCGTTTTCGTGGGGCCGGAAGAAGTGCGCCCGGAGTATGCCCGGCCTTATGAGGCGGTAGTGGCGTCGGGAAGGCCGGTCAACCCCGAAGTCGGCATCGATATCTCGGACAGTGCGGCCCTCTATTTTACCTCCGGTACGACCGGCACCCCCAAAGCCACGCTTTTGACGCACAGGAACCTGGAGTTTTCCTGCTACGCGGAAAACTGCCACCATCACCAGACTCACGGCGACAATTTCCTCTGCATCCCCCCTTTGTATCACACGGGCGCCAAGATGCACTGGTTCGGGAATTTCATCGTGGGGGCCAGGGCCGTCATTTTAAAGGGCGTCGAACCCCGGTGGATACTCGAAGCGGTTTCCGAAGAAAAAGTGACCATAGTCTGGCTGCTGGTTCCCTGGGCGCTCGATATTCTCTTTGCGATAGAGAACCGGGACCTGAAACTCAAGGATTACGAATTGAGCCAGTGGAGGCTCATGCACATCGGAGCGCAGCCGGTGCCGCCGAGCCTCGTCATGGAATGGAAGAAGATTTTTCCCCACCACCAGTACGATACCAACTACGGCCTGACGGAATGCACGGGGCCGGGATGCGTGCACCTGGGCATAGGGAACATGCACAAGGTGGGCTCCATTGGAGTGCCGGGGTTCGATTGGGAGACCAGGATCGTGGGTTCCGACCTCAATCCGGTCGCCAGGTGCGAAATCGGGGAACTGGCGGTCAGGGGGCCGGGCGTCATGAAGGAATATTTCAATAACCCCGAAGCCACCAGGGAAGTTCTGCGCGATGGCTGGCTCCTTACGGGGGACATGGCCCGCCAGGACGAAGATGGTTTCATCTGGCTCGTGGACAGGAAAAAGGACGTCATCATAACCGGGGGCGAAAATATCTACCCGGTGGAGATAGAAGATTTTCTCCAGGCCCACCCCAATATCCAGGACGTGGCCGTCATCGGTCTTCCCAGTCCCCGCCTGGGAGAGATCGCCGCCGCCGTGGTCCAGGTCAAGGCCGGCCAGGAACTGACCGAGCAGGCCGTAAAGGATTTCTGCCTGGACCTGCCTCGATACAAAAGGCCGAGAAGGATCATCTTCGGACCGGTCCCGCGCAATCCGACCGGCAAGATAGAAAAACCGAAGCTTCGCAAAATCTATCGGGGGAAGGAAGAGGGCCTTTGAAATAAAAGCCGGCCCCCACGGACGGGCCGCGGCAGGGTTACAAAAAAGGTGACGTGATCGGCTCGTCGCCTTTTCACGTCACCCGGAAAGCCCGCAAAGTGATTGCCGGAGGCGAGAATCGAACTCGCACAGGATTGCTCCCACCGGATTTTGAGTCCGGCGCGTCTACCAGTTCCACCACTCCGGCGAAAGATTTGATTCTAATCAGACGGTTTTGCAGGTGTCAAGGGAAATGCTTAGTTCAAAGCGGTCCGTGCCGGCTGGACCCGGTCAAAATTGAAAATTTACATCGACCCACCGGTGTCCGTCCCGGAAATCCCCCACCGGCAGAGCGTCCAATGGTGAATAAACAGGGCAAACAAATCTTCCTTGACAGATTATCACAAATTGGCTACACAAACATGGTTGACCCGCGGTTGGAAAAAACGGCCGCGGGAAGACGGGAACGGGGCTGTAGCTCAGTTGGGAGAGCGCTTGAATGGCATTCAAGAGGTCCGGGGTTCGACTCCCCGTAGCTCCATAGAAAAATTGAGAAGTTTCAAGGGTTTGTAGTTACGAAAAGAGGATTGGCGTGTTGCAGCGGTGTTGCATGTCAGTCCTCTTCGTATTTTAAGGGCCGCGTCTCTTGTGCGCTCCCATCCTCTGCATTTCAGTCGTTGCACTCCGCATTCGGTAATCTGGCAGCTATAAGGCCTGGGACCGCATAAAGATGAGCCTCCGAACCTAAGAGCTACAACCGGCTTGCCCGGCCTTCGGCACGTTGCGCTCTGCTCCGGCTGGAAATTGGTCCGCCGCCGCGGCGCTCCACTTGGGCACTC
>CAVQJR010000003.1:0-17820 GCA_963712895.1 uncultured delta proteobacterium
TCCAGAGTCTGCAGTCCTGCCGCTGGACAATCCCCCAATTGAACCGTCAGAATAATCGGAGTCGGGGCGTTATCATGGGGTTAAACGAGCTTTGACGGCGCAAAAAGGGCCATGGGCGGCACGGGCAACAAGTCTCCGCCCGTGCGTGCGGCGCAGGAAGGACGGACCGAATTTTCGATCAGCTTCAACTTTTTGTGCTTAGCCTTTTGGACTTCGGAGTAGGGCAGTAGGTTGTACGGGCCGCCTTGTGATGTGCCTCTCTTAAAAATCCAAAGGAAGTTCCAGTCTCCTGTTGCCCTCTCTGTTATCCATTATTACGTGGTTCATTTTCGTGGATAGCTACTGCGTTTTTAAGGCGTTCGGCGAACTTGTAAATGTCGTCAAGATTATCTATGCGAATCTTTTCTTCCTTTTTGGGGACATCACAGAACCCGACATACTTCTGCTTTCGGTCGAAATATAATCGGCAAATAGGTTTCCGGTTGTTATTATCGAGTAAGATGGTAAAATAGCTAAGTTTGTCACGGTAGATTACTCTGGATGGATCTATTATATCACGAAGGATAGCCTTTACAATGTAATAGCCTTCAAGCTCTTCTCCAGTTGTGATAATGCCAGCTTCCGGATCTTTGCTGCTGCTCAATTCTGGCTCAAGCGGTAATTCTGTACCGACTAACAGAGAAGATGGTTGGTCGGTCATTGCAGAGCGCAGTCTCTCGTTTATCCGTTCATTAATGAATTGAGCGAAGGCTCTCTTGGTAATAAGTGTGAACTGCTCACGAACTGATTGCGTTAGTTTTCCAGGGTAAAGTGGACATGCAAAAAGGCGAACGAATTCTTCTGATGGTGAGTTCAATTGATCATTGAGAATTCTCTTGATCTCTTTGGTGTATTTTAAGTCTGCTGCTACAGATATAATTTCATCGAGGTTAAACACCGGCTTGGACAGTTTCTTTAACTCAGCTACCAAAGGCTCCTGAATATCGAGCAGGTTAAATTCCATAAATGGCTTGGAGTCCATCTTATTACGCTGTTCAATATCGGTGTAAAAATGGTACATACCAATTTGCGTTCAAGATTGAACTGGGCTTGGTCCCGTTCGTGCTGAGGTATCGAAGTACGAACGGGTGGACCGTCCACCCTTCGATACCTCAGGGCGAACGATCTTGAACGCAAATTGGTATGAATACCGTCACAAAGAATAGCAATTCGGGCTTCGGTAACGGAGAAGTAGCGGTAAAGTTGAGATGCATGGCAGCTGCTAAGATCTGTCCCGCACTTCTTGCACTCCAATAAGACAATGACTTTGCCATCATGAAAGATAGCATAGTCGGCTTTCTCGCCTTTCTTTATGCCTACATCAGCGGTGAATTCAGGCACCACCTCACACGGATCGAAAACATCATAGCCAAGGGCACTGATGAAGGGCAGGATAAATGCATTCTTGGTGGCTTCTTCTGTCTGTATCGTATCTTTCTGTTTCTGGACTTTAGCGGATAATGCGTGTAGCTGTTCAATGAAGTCCATCATCAGCCTCCAACAATCTCTGGCATTCATTGGTTCTTGGTTTCGAAAGAGGATTGTAATTATTTAGAACTACAGCGAACTTGAAGTAAATGCAAGGAATTTTTTAAATTGTCCTACACAAACAGCAAGGCTGTCCAGGTTATAGAATAAGTGCGCAAAAAAGCACAGAGATTAATGGCTTAGCTATGGTAGGAAGTGTTTTAGTGTAGGGTGGGCACAGTTTTATCGTGCCCACCATCAGGTGGAAAAGCGGTGGGCACAGAAAGTCGTGCCCACCCTACACCGTGATCTTTGGTCAATTATTTATAATGTTGTGTATGGCTTATCCTCTTATCCCTTCGGACCGGGACAGGTAAATTGCCTGGATCGCCCGTGCCACCTCGCGCTACTCCACCTCTTGCAGCCAGTTCTTCGCCAGGGATTTCATGATTTTGATCCATTCATCGAATGTCGCCGGTTTGGTTACGAATGACTCCGCCCCTGCTTCGATACTGAATACCTTGTCCTTTTCCTCCGTCGAGGTGGTCAGGATAACGATTGGAATGCGTTTTAATTTTGGCGCGGATTTGATTTCCATAAGGGCCTCGCGTCCGTCTTTTCGCGGCATGTTGAGGTCCAGCAGGATGAGGGCGGGCAGTTCTTTTTGCCTGCCGCGGGAGCGGTGCGAAAGGTAGTCCATCAGCTCGATCCCATCCGTGACACAGGAAAAGGCGGCCCGCGAGCCGCTGGCGCCAAATGCTTCGGTCGCCAGCATGCAGTCCTCCTCGTCGTCGTCGGCCATCAGGACTATGCGCCGGTCCCGTGGCGCCACTACGTCAGGTCCCATCTTTCCTGCTTTACCGGAAGTCTGACGATGAACGTCGAACCTTTCCCGGGCTCGCTCTCGGCCCTTATGCTCCCGCCATGCCGCTCGGCGATTTTGCGGCATATCGCAAGCCCGATACCGGTGCCTTCATACTCGTTTCGATTGTGGAGCCTCTGGAAGGGCTTAAAAATACGTTCGGCAAACTGTTGTTCAAACCCGATGCCGTTGTCCCTTACAAATATCTCGCAAACCCCGTCGCCTTCAGGCCCGGCCGAAATCCTGATGTGGGGGCTTTCGCCGCCGCGAAATTTCAGGGCATTGCCCACGAGGTTTTGAAAAAGGCGTATCATCTGGCTTTCATCGGCCTCGATGCGTGGCAGATTTTCGATTTCGACCAGACCGCCCGTTTTTCTTACCGTTTCTTCGAAAACGTCCGCCGCTTCCCGCGCGAGTTCCCCCAGTTCTATTTGTTTAAACGGTCCGGGTCTCGTGGCCACCCTCGAAAACTGGAGCAAATCCAGCAAAAGCTGCCGCATGCGGCTTGCCGAATTTTCGACCCGCGCCAGGTAATCCTGCGCGGTGCGGTCCAGTGCGCTCGCGCATCTTTTTTTCGTCAGGTCGCAGTAGGTCTGTATCTTGCGAAGCGGTTCCTGGAGATCGTGCGATGCAACGAAAGCAAACTCCCGAAGTTCCTGGTTCATCAGCTCGAGCCTTGCCACCGTCGTGCTCAGCTCGGCGGTCCTTTCCCGCACCCGTGCCTCGAGATCGTCATTGGCCCTTCGCAGTTCTTCGTCCATGAGCTTTCGCTCGGAGATATCGCTGAAAGTGACCGCGAAATAGCCCTTATGGGGACAGAAGGCGGAGACCTCATACCACTTCCCGAGCAATTCCGAATGGCTTTCGAATTGAGTGGGACGGCCGGTAAGCGCGACCTCGCCGTACCTGCCTATCCAGTCCGTGGGGTCCTTGTCGATGCCCGGAAGGGCCTCGGTCGCCCTCATGCCGATGACAGCCGCGGCCGTGAGCCCGGTAAGTCTTTCGAATGCTTCGTTTACTTCGAGGAAGACGTAATCGCAGGGCTTGCCCTCCGAATCCAGCACTATCCTGTGATAGGCAAATCCTTCGGACATGTTGCTGAAAAGAGAATTGAGCTTTTCCTCGCTTCTCTTAAGGGCATCGATTACTATTTCGGCTTCCGAACTCTTCAGCAGTTCCCACCGGTCGGCATTGCGCACAAGCGCAAACCGGTGGCTCTTTACGGCCTCCATGAGCCCCGCCGCATCAAATTTGTCCCGGGGATAGGCGAAGGCTGAGATCACATTATGCCTGCCGGCGACATCCGCCCCGGAGCAGGCGAAGGCCTTTGAGCCCCTCCTCTCAGGCACGGCGTTACAGGCAAGCCTGAGGCCGTCGAAGCCTCCGGAAATGGCCTTATCCAGCATCGCGAGGATGGCGATGCCCGTTTCTTCTCCCACGGCGGGCCAGCGCCTGGAAGGAACTATCTCGATCCGGCCCCCTTTTGCGTACTCTTCGAACCGCGGAACGGACTCGCTCAACGCCTTTGCGGCGCCCTTTACGCCAAGCGGCCTGGAGGTTACCCAAACGCACAATTCATTGTTTTCCAGTCCGGCCCTGAAGTAGGGTACGAGAATTTCCACCAGGTCGTCCGCCGTCTGGTAAAAATGGCAAAAATGGCTGCCCCACGACAGGTCGCCAATCAAGGCGATCCCGGATTTTCGGTTTTCGAAATAAATGGTGCGCATATTCTAAGGCGTGCCCATGGCTCTATTCCAGGCCTTAAAGATTTCGGGGTCGGGAGTCCGCCGGATTTCTATCATGCACCGTGAGCATGACCGAAGCCGGGCATGCTGACTACCTGCCATTTACCCTGGTTTATCGCAAGCGCGAATTCATGATTCTTTACCACGTCCAGGATTTCCATGACGCCGCATTTTTTCAGCGAATAGGTGCAGAGCACCAGCAGCTTCGTCCCGCCTATCACGTCGTTTATCGCCGCCTCGTAGGCCGCGAAATCGTCCCAGTCCTTCTTGTTGTCGATCCAGTAGGGATTGCCGCTGACCCTCATGCCCGCAAAGCCCATGGACAAAGCCCGCTCGTGTTTTTCCATCCACATGTCGAGCGTTCTCCGGAGATCGAAGCTGCCCCCCAGGAGGTACCAGTCCGTGTAAGGGAATATCTCCATACGCCCGTCGGCCATGTACTGCGAAAAGCCGGGCACGCCCTTCTTGAGGGCCTTCAAGGCCTCCTCACCGGTAAGAAAGTCCGAGGTTACCCAGACGCAGAACTCGTTATTTTCAAGCCCCGCCTTGAAGTAAGGGACGAGAATATCGAGCAGGTCTTTCTTGGTCTTGTAGAACTGGCAGAAATGGCTGCCCCACGGCAGATTGCCCACGATGGAAATCCCCGACGGCCTCTTGTGCGCTGCATATCCCATCCGGTGTCCCTCCCTGATTGCGAAGGTATTTATAAGCGGCCTCCCGGTGCGGGGCCGCGCCTGAAATCAAAAATCCGTCGAAAGGGCTTCCCGCCACTTCTGTTTCAGCGGCATCCTGACGACAAACGATGCGCCTTCGCCGGGAATGCTGCTGGCCCCGATATGCCCCCCGTGGCGCTCGACTATTTTACGGCAGATGGCCAGGCCCATCCCGGTGCCCTCGTATGGGCTGCTCCTGCCGTGGAGCCTCTGGAAGGGGGCGAAAATTCTATCGACGTATTCCTCTTCAAATCCGATACCCTTGTCTTCGACCACTATCCGGAGGTTTTTGCCCCCGTCCGTGTTGCTCCAGACGTGGACAAAGGGTTTTTCACCCTCCTTGTGGAATTTGAGAGCGTTACCGATCAGGTTTTGGAAGAGCTGCCGCATCTGGGTCGGGTCGGCTTCCATGCAGGGAAGTGCGTCGATTTTCACCTGCCCGCCCGATTTTGCCAGTTTGACTTCCAGATCGGATAACACTTCGTGCACAATATCATAAAGATCGACTTCCCTGAAAGGCTCGGGATTCATCGTTACCTTGGAATATTCGAAAAGGCCGGTTAGAAACGACTCCATGCGCCGGGTCGCATCCAGCATCCGCTGCAGATAGTCTCCGCCCGTGCTCCCGAGCGATTCCTTGTATTTCTGCCCCAGGATGCTGCCAAAGGAGGCGACCTTGCGCAGAGGTTCCCTGAGGTCATGGGAGGCGATCGAGGCGAAATCCTGCAGCGCCTGGTTGCTTCGCGCCAGTTCGGCGTTCGCCGTTTTCAGTTCAGCGGTGCGCTCCTGTACCCGGAGTTCCAACTCGTCGCGAGACCGTCGAAGCTTTCCAATGAGAGACATTCGTTCCATGGCGCTGGCAACCTGGGTGGTCACCATCCGCATCAGGTCAAGGTCCTGGGTGGAGAATTTCGTCCGGGTCCTGGTGCCGAAGGAGAGGGTCCCGATGACTTCATTGTGGACCATGAGGGGGTTACAGGCGTAGGCCTGGACCCCGTGGGACTTCATAAACTCCGTGCGCACGTCCGGAGTATTGAGTATGTCTTCGGCGATAATGGGTACGGCGTCCCGGGCCGCGCAGCCGCACACCGCAACTCCATAGTCCAGCCATTCCATTTTCCGCACATCTTCGTCGGGGATTCCAGCGCAGGCATTGAGGTGGAGCCTCCCGGCATCAGGGTCTGCAAGGAAGTTGAAAAATACGTGGCAATCCAGGTGGCCCAGGACCTTGCGGCAAAGCTCGTCTACTGTCGCCTGCGGGTTATCCGACGCCAGCAGCCGGCCGGCGGTCTCGGAGAGCAGCTTGAAACGCTCCTGGCTGCCGGTAAGTTCTTCCTGCATCCGCCTGCGGTCGGTAACATCACGGAAAAGCACGGTGAGGTTTGCGCGGCCGGGATAGGCGTAGACCTCGATAATGCGGTCCCTGACCACCGAGGCGGCCTCGACATACGCCGGCTGTCCGCTGTCCATTGCGCGGCGGTACGAGGTCTCGAAAACGCTTCCACCGAACCGGGGGAAGGCATAAAAGATGGAGCGGCCGATGAGTTCTCCCTGCTCTTTACCGAAAAAGCCGAGGGCCGCGTCATTGACGTGTGTGAATCTCCACTGCCGGTCCAGTGCGAAAAACCCGTCGGCGATGCTGTCCACGATGGACGAGAGGTGCCGTTGCGTCTCCCTCAGCGCCGATTCACGGGTCCGAAGCTTTTCCGCCATCACGTTGAAGGAGTCGGCAAGTTCCTTCAGTTCGGCGGTGCCGGAACCCAAAGCGACGGTACTGGGTTCTCCCCGCCCCAGCGCAATGGCATGGTCCCGGAGTTTCCTGATCGAACGTGAAACCGGGCGGGAGAGCAGGAGCGCGGCGCCAAAACCCGCCAGCGTGATAAGGGTAAACAGGAAAGCCTGCAGTATCAGTGTCGATCTGACGGGCGCCATTGCGTCTTCCGCGGTGCGTCCCGCTCCGGCGGACCAGCCCACCGGGCGCACGGGAACATTTGCCATTATGCGCGTCTGGTCGCTATAGGCGGTTTTGCCGATCCAGGCCACCTCTTTTCCGGCAAGAGCTTTCCCGATCTGCGGCAGGCGGGCCAGCCAGTTTCTTTGCTCCCATGTCGGATTTAGATGAGGATACCGGTAGACCAGTATCCCTTTGCTGTCCACCAGGCTGACGCCTCCGCCCTTTCCGCGGTCCACGGCCAGAATGGAGTCCAGATCGTCGGCATGTACGGTAGCTATGACAACGCCCTGCAGACTTTCGTGCTCGTCGCGGATTGCCCTGTTGATCGTAAAGATGGGAACTTGTGCGCTCATCGAGCGCAGCAGGTCGCTTACGGTCCAGTTTTTCCCGGCCAGGATCTGCTGGAAATATTTCCTTTTTGCTAAAGAGGCGCCGATCATCCCCGGATTGGTGGAAGCGAGGACCTTTCCCTCGGGGTCCGCCCAGGCGAGGTTCCGGAGTACGGGGTACTCACCCTTGTTGACTTCAAGGAAGTGGTTTTGTTCTACATTGGAAAGCCTGGGATGGACCAGGGTGCAACCCACCGCCAGTTCCTGGTGAAGGACGTCGTTTATAAACCCCTCGAAAGTTTTTGAGACAACGCGGGCAATTTCAAGATTGGTTTGGAGTTCCACGGCGCGGCGGGTTTTAAGTGTGTAATAGTAGATGTAGCCCTGAATGATAAGGGTGGGAATGAGCAGCACCAGAATAAGAAGGACGAGACGGCCCTGTATCCGCTGCCAAAACTTTCCATGGACCGATGTGGTATCCGGCATTGGATTTTCCCCGGTTCGTGAAGATCTGTTTCGCCAAGCCGTAATTATCTCTTATCGCCGATTTCGGGACTCCGGAAAAGGGAAAATCCGGCGGTGCTTCCGAGCCGGGTCCGGTGTCTTTTTCTCTTTCAACATTTCCGCCTGAGCGGGAAGAGCGATCATGTAACCGCAAAGACACCGGATTCCCGCCCAAAAACGTTGCGGGAACGACGATTTCGGGTGTCCCCTATTCACGTGCAGTTCACGTATTTTGAAGCAACCCCATTTGGGCAACGGCCCGGTTCTCCCGCGTCCCCCGCGATTTCGGCCACATCCGCAAGCTAATCCGCCTTGATTTTTCTTTCCAGCTTCTGAGTCAACTGGGAAAGCGGAAATGTGAGGAGCAGGTAAATCAGCGCCAGCGGCAAATACGCTTCGAACGTCCTGTAAGTGGTTGCGTTCACCACCTCGGAAGCTTTGGTCAGCTCACGCACCGAAATTACGGAAAGAAGCGAGGAATCCTTGATAAGAGATACGAACTGGCCGGTTACGGGCGGGAGGATTCGACGGAAAGCCTGCGGGAAGATGACGTGACGCAGGGCCTGCCACCTGGTAAGTCCGGTTGAGAGCGCCGCCTCCATCTGGCCCCGACCGATGGACTCCACCCCGGCGCGAACCATCTCCGTGATATAGGCCCCGGAAAACGCCGCCAAGGCCACTGTTCCGATCACCACCGGGTTGTCGTAGTTGATTGCCGCGGCGATACAGAAATAGAAAATGTAGAGCTGCACGAGGAGCGGCGTGCCCCTGAAAAGCTCGACGTAGAGCTTTGCGGCCTGGCGGGCGAGCAGGTTTTGCGAAATTCTCGCAAGCCCCCCGGCCAGTCCCAGGCAAAGCCCCAACACGATAGCACACGCCGATATGGATACCGTGTAATAGAACCCCTGGATGTAGAGCCTGCGGTACTCCCAGGGAACGCGCCAGTTCCACGGGTATTCCATGCGGCTGAAAAGCACGTAGAGGCCGAGACACAAGGCGGCGGCAAGGGCGGTGCTAATCAGAATCCCGCTGCTTTTCCCGTTGTGGAAGGTCGCTGAAGTATTTGTGGTGGAGTTGCTCGTAGCGGCCATCGGCTTTTATGGTCTCCAGAAATAGATTTAGCCAGTTCAGGAAAACAAAATCCCCGCTCCTGATCGCAATCGCGTAAGGCTCGTAAGTGAAGGGCTTGAGGATCGCATGGGTCGTGCCGGGATTTTGACGGTGGTGCTTGCTGATCGAGAGCTGATCGTAGAGGAAAGCGTCTGCCCGGCCGGCGACTACGTCCAGAACGCACGCGGTCTCCTCCTTGTAGCGGTTCAGACGTGCTTTGGGAAATAATTTTGAGGCCACGATATCGCCGGTGGTGCCCAGCTTTACGGCAATGACCCGGTCTGGAGCGTTGAGCTGTGAAATTTGGGTGACATCCGGTGCCTTTTTGTTGCTGAGAAGCGCGCACAAACCGGTTTCAAAATAAGGCTGCGTGAAAGTCACCGTTTTTGCGCGGGCCAGGGTGCGGGTCATGCCGGATATAATCATGTCGATCTTTCCGCCCTGAAGCGCCGGGATGAGCCCACTGAACTCCATGTCCTTGATTTCGATTTCCACCCCCAGTTCTTTTGCCGCGAGCCGGGCCAGGTCTACATCGAACCCGATGGGCCTGCCCTGGGTATCCGAGTACTCGAACGGAAAGAATTTTACTTCCATTCCGACGACGAGCCTGTTTCGTTTTACCACCTGGTTGAGCGTGCTGGCCTCGAAGATTTCGAAGGTGGTCACGGCGCCGGCCAGCAGGGGGATAAAGACAAGTACCAGAAAGAAGGGGAGAAACCGCAGCCTGGACACATTTTACTCCTTAAATATAAGGCAAAAAACAACCGCAAAGACCCGGAAAACCCTGAAAAACATAACCGCAGAGACGCCGGATTCCCGCCCGGAAGCGTTGCGGGAATGACGATTTTGAGGCAACCTCATTTGGGCAACACCCCCGCGTAGCGTTGAAGCGAGAAAAGTTCCCGTCGCTTAATTTTCGGATCTTTCTCCGCGTTCTCTGCGCCTCTGCGCTGAATTCACTCTTTAGCCGGCAGCGGGGCGCACGGCTTGGGTATGGAAAAGCCAACCGTTTTCCGCTATCCTAGCCGGCAACAGGGAGTATAATCCCCAAATCGGCTCGTGCAAGCATGACGCGATACCCGAGCGCGATGCTTCGATACATCTGATCGGGACCCGGACAAGCGAGGGATTCATTTCATGATCTCAATGGTAAAAGATTGCGTGCTGAAACTGGTTTTTTTGGCCCTTTGTTCTTTCATGCTTGCCGGATGCGGCGTGTTTGAATTCGGTCCCAGGATGGAATTTGGTTCCAACTGGGTATCGAAAGACGGCAAGTCCGGGGAACAGCTCATGGAAGACCAGCGCGACTGCAAGCGGGAGGTCAGTTTAATGAACCCTCAGTTTGTGGGCCAGAGCGGAATGGGAGGCGGCGGCTGGGATATGAACGACGTCAGGGCCTATGATAATTGCATGCGATCCAGGGGGTGGGTAAAAGAATAGGGGTTCCCCGGCTTTGGTGAGCCGGTAATATGTCCCTTAAAACAGCTCACCTATAACCTTGGCGCCGCGAATATACACCGACCGAATGCTTCGAAGCGAATCGGGAAACTGTGAAGGACGGCCGTGAACAACCGCGAAAGTCGCGGGAGATCCCGGTTTTATCGGTCCGATTTCGCCTTCCAGGCCGAGCAGGCAGCCGCCTTCAAGGGATGCGCTGCGCACCGCCTGCTCGATGCCAAACCCTGCCTGCATTAAAAGTTTCAGCTCCTCGATGAAGGTTTCCCCGTGGAAGAGCCCGTATCCGCCGGAATCGCTTCCCGCGGCAATCGGCACCCCCATTTCACACGCCATTGAAATCTGTTCCAGTTGATGGTCGAGGTTTTTTGCCGCAATTTGAGCCTCGATACGGTCGGCGGGGGTGTGCAGGAGGAAAGCTTTCATGCTGTATGCGGTCGGCACCCAGAAAATCCTCCGCTCCGCCATTTTCTCCAGGTTCTCCGGCCCCATGAAAAACCCGTGTTCTATCGAACTGCACCCGGCTTCTATTGCGTCGGCCACCGGAAGAAGGCCGTTGGAGTGTATCATCGTCTTCATGCCGCGACCCGTGGCAGCGGCCACGGCCGCCCCCAGTTCGTCCCGGGCGAACTGGGGAGGGGTTTGCCGACCGAATTCGGTCAGGCTGTTCAGGCCGGAATTTACGATTTTTATGTGATCGGCCGATGGGTCGCCGCGCATAATGCATTCCGCAAGGGAGCGGCCCTCGACCGGTCTTGCTATCAGGTTTCCGTAGCGCTCCTTTGCCCTCCATCCGGCCCCGGCGGCCCTGAACCGGGGCCGGGTGTCTTCTGAAAGGCACTCCACCCGGTAGCGCAGCCCATGTCCGGCCCTGTCCCCGCCGTCACGCAGCGCCACGATTCCGCGCGCGCGGTATTTTGCCATCCGCCGGTCCATCGAGCCCCGGTTCTGCTCGAATGAGTGGGCGAGCTGTTCGCTGCGGGCCTTCGGGTCAACCGTTCCCGAAAGTGTAAGATGCACGTGAGAGTCAACCAGCCCCGGGATGAGGGTGCAGGTCGAAAAATCATGGACCGGACAGCCGGCAAATCCATCGGGCTTGCCAGCTCCGGCATCTTCGACGGAGGAAATCAGTCCATGATCGACCCGAACCAGAACGCGCCCGCGGGCGGGCGCCCCCGTTCCGTCGATCATCCATCCTGCAAGTAGAATAAAGCTCTCGTCCATGTTAGAGCCGCTCAATCTTTCTTTTGGATCTCAAGCTCGGGAGGCGGTGGACATTCCACCTCGAAATTCGATCCCGTTGCCGGGTGGCGAAAGCCAAGGCGCTGGGCGTGCAGCAGATAACCGGTATCGCCGGGAAGTCTCTCGAAGTCCCTGATGCCTCCTCCGGCCGCATACAGGGGGTCTCCCAACAGCGGGTATCCCGCGAATGCAAGGTGAATGCGGATCTGGTGCGGCCTCCCGGTTTCGATTCGAACCTCAAGAAGCGATGCGCCCGCACGGTGCTCAAGGACCCTTACCCGGCTTATGGCGCGTTTTCCGCCGGGACAGGCGGCATTTACGGTTTGAAGCTTTGGATGGAAAACCGGCCCGATCCGCGCTTCGACCACGAAATCTGAACATTCAGGAAGACCTTCGGCCAGCGCCCGGTATGTCTTGGTCAACTCGTGTCGGCGCAGGGCCGCGCAAAGAGCGGATCTGGCGGTTGCGGTGCGCGCGAAAAGTACAAGTCCCGAGGTCCCCCGCCCCAGGCGGTGGACGGGAACGGCTTCGGGGTGGTTTTTTCGAACGAGCGCAAGGAGCGTGTGTTCGAGAAAGCCGCCACCGGGAAGTGTCGGGAGCCCGCGGGGCTTTGCCACGGCAAGGATCTCTTCGTCTTCGTAGAGGATGGAAAAGGCAAGCGGAACGTCCGGCTCATCCCAGGGCGGACGGCGCCACACAAGCCATTGCCCGCCTTTGAGAACGGCATGGGCGTGGGTGGGTTTTCCGTCCACGAGCACCTCGCCGGCTTCCAGCCGCTCCTGCCACTTGGCCCGGGAAGAGTGGCGGTATTTGCCGGCAAGATAGGCCAAAACGGCAAGGCCGCTGCATAGGCCGTCTATTTGTCCCCGGTATTCGAATCCGTTATTTCGGGCCAGTGTTTCCGCCTTTCACCCTAAGGGCTTGTCCGTAAATAAAGCCTTTGCGCTCGCATCCGGCTTTTGGCCTGATTTGGCCGCTGCTCAACCGCAAAATCCTCGACGCGGCACCAAGCTATGCCCGGGTTTTGCTCAATCGTCGCCACCAAATCAATCTCAAAATCCGGCGCGGTCCCGAAGAGGCTTATTTACGGACAAGCCCTGAATGTCCCGGCGGTCCGGAGGAGCCGGGGCTATCGTTTCGCCCTTACTTCGAACTGGGCGAGCTTTTCGTAGAATTGGACTATTCCGCTGTGGTCGTCTCCCGCCTTGCCGTCCACCTTGAGGGCCTGCATGATCTCCATTATCTGCCCGGTCAGTGGAAGAGGCACCCCGATCTCATGGGCGGTCTCGATGGCGTTTGCAAGGTCCTTGATGTGCAGCTCTATCCGAAACCCCGGTCTGAAGTCGCCATTCAGCACCATGGGGGTCTTGGCATCCAACACCATGCTGCCGGCAAGTCCGCCCCGGATCGCCTTGTAGATCGTTTCGGGATTAACCCCCGCCTTGGCCCCCAGTACCAGGGCTTCGGACATTGCGGCGATATTCAGCGCCACTATGATCTGGTTGGCGAGCTTGGTGGTGTTTCCGGCCCCTATCTCCCCGCACAGGACCACGGAGGTGCCCATTTTGCCAAGCATTTCGCAGCAACGGTCAAAAACTTCCCTTTTGCCGCCAACCATTATGGAAAGCGTGCCCTCGACGGCTTTGGGCTCGCCGCCGCTTACCGGGGCGTCCAGCATCTCGACCCCCTTCTCAGCAGCCCTGGCGGCGATCTCCCTGGCGGCAAGGGGCGAGATCGAACTCATATCGACGATCACACTCCCCGGCGCGGCGCCTTCGAGGATGCCGTTCGTACCCAGCACCACCTGCTTCACATCCGGCGAATTGGGGAGCATGGTAACGACCACGCTGCATTTTTCGGCCACTTCCCTCGACGATGAGGCGGCCTCGGCGCCTTTGGCGACCAGTTCCTTTATCGCCCCTGGGCTTCGGTTGTAGACCACCAGTTGATATCCGGCCTTTAAAAGGTTTGCGGCCATTGGTTTGCCCATGATCCCCAAACCGATAAATCCAGTTTTCATGTTATCGCTCCTCAATTAGCTGATGTATTTATCGCAAGACCAGACTATACTTCTTCTTGTATTTTTCAGTCAAGGAACTGACCTGTTTGACAACCTCCGGCCTACGATTTTAAAAGCGTTAAAACGCCTCCACCGTGTGGAAGGCATTGCGTACTGTCATAATGCTTTGAAACCTTCGGCCGGATACCTTAGCGAGGTCCTGCGGTGCTCAAATTCTGCGCAAATCTGACGATGCTTTTCAACGAGGTGGATTTCCCGTCCCGCTTCAAACTGGCGGCCGGGGCCGGGTTTACCGGGGTCGAATACCTTTTCCCTTATGCGTGGGAAAAGGAGCAACTGGTCGAGTTGCTCGGGACGCACGGCCTCGAGCAGGTACTTCATAACCTCCCCGCGGGGGACTGGGTGGCGGGGGAGCGTGGCATCGCGTGCATTCCGGGCAGGGAGCAGGAGTTCCGGGATGGAGTCGGACTGGCGATAGACTACGCCGGGGCGCTGGGATGCAAACAGGTGAACTGCCTTGTCGGCCTTGCCCAGGCGAACGTGTCACGCGAAAAAATGATCGAGACCCTCGTGGAAAACCTTCGCTTTGCGGCGAAGGCCCTGGACGGGGAAGGCATACGCTTTCTGATCGAGCCCCTAAACAGTCAGGACATGCCGGGGTTCAGCCTGGTGCACACCGCCGATGCTCTGCGGCTGATGCGGGAGGCCGGCCATCCGAACCTCTGGCTCCAGTATGACGTCTACCACATGCAGATCATGGAGGGAAACCTCACCAGGACCATTGTTTCCAATCTGGACCGGATCTCCCACATACAGGTTGCCGACAACCCCGGCCGCAACGAACCGGGAACCGGTGAAATAAACTACCCGTACCTGTTGGGGGCAATCGAAGCCGCCGGATACGCCGGGTGGATAGGGTGCGAGTACCGGCCCGCCGGAAGTACCGGGGAAGGGCTCGGATGGCTCGATCCGTACCGGGCCTCATCGGGTTTGGACTCACGCCGATAATACGTTTGAAGGGTTCATGGACGAGAGAGCCAAAAATACGCTGGAACAGATTTTCACGGCCGGGCTCAACGCCGTAGACCCCGAGGAAGCCGTGAGGCGCCACCTCGATCTCAGGGACGGCGAACTGCGGGTCGGCGGCCGGTCCTACAGTCTTGACCGGTTCGCAAAAGTTGTCGTAACCGGGTTCGGGAAGGGCACGGCGCCGATGGCAAGGGCCCTGGAGCAGCTATTGGGGGACCGCCTGGCCGAAGGCTGGATCACCGTAAAGTACGGACACGGACTCCCCCTGGAAAAGGTCCGGGTGATGGAAGCCGCACACCCGGTGCCCGACCGGGCCGGCATCGAAGCCACCCGGTTCATACTGGATCGCCTGCAGGGCTGCACGGAAAAGGACCTGGTCCTTTGCGCGTTTTCGGGTGGAGGCAGTGCGCTTTCTCCCGCTCCCCGCCCACCGGTCGAATTCGCCGAAAAGCAGCAGACCACCCGGCTTCTGCTCGAATGCGGGGCAACCATACACGAACTCAACGCCCTGCGAAAGCACCTGTCGGTGGTCAAAGGGGGGCAGTTTGCAAAGCGAGCCTGGCCGGCCACCGTTGTTTCTCTCATCCTCTCCGATGTGGTGGGAGACTGCCTGGATGTGATCTCCTCGGGCCCCACCGTTCCCGACCCAACTACATTTTCCGACTGCATCCGGATCATCGAGAAGTACGAACTCGGTCAAAAGCTGCCCGCTTCCGTGATGAAGCTCCTTCGGGATGGGGCGCAGGGGCTGGTGGAAGAAACTCCGAAGCCGGGAGACGCCGTATTCGAAAAGGTCCAAAACGTTATCGTGGGAAGCAACCGGGCGGCGCTGGCCGCATCGGCGCGTAAGGCCGAACAGCTCGGGTACAGGCCCCTGATTCTATCTTCGTTCATCCAGGGCGAAGCCGGGGAGGTCGCGCAGGTTTTTGCCGCGGTGGGAAAGGAAATCGTGGAATCGGGCCACCCGATTTCAGCGCCGGCCTGTATACTGGCAGGGGGCGAAACAACGGTCACGGTGCGGGGTGCGGGCAAGGGCGGCCGAAACCAGGAACTTGCCCTGGCTGCGGCAATCGCCCTGGAAGGGTGGCCGAAGATAGCCCTGCTCAGCGCCGGGACGGACGGATCGGATGGGCCGACCGATGCCGCCGGAGCGTTTGCCGACGGCCAAACCTGCGAAAACGCCAGGCGCAAAGGACTTAATCCCTTCGATCACCTCTTCAGAAACGATTCGTATTCCTTCTTCAAAGAAACGGGGGGTCTGCTGGTAACCGGCCCCACCCGTACCAACGTAATGGACGTGATCTGCATGATTATCGACCGATAACAACCGCGGGCCGGAAAGTTAAAACCGCGTCAGTTCCCCGCCTGTTTTGCCTTCTCAAGTGTGTCCCAGTTGATGCAGTTCTGAGGGCGTTCGCCCCTAAGCCCGGCCATGAGGTTTTCGGCCGCCATGAGCGCCATTCGGGTCCGGGTCTCTATCGTGGCGCTTCCGACGTGCGGAAGGAGCACCACGTTGTCCAGTTCGGCAAGCCCCGGGCTCAGCTCCGGCTCACTTTCATAGACATCGAGGCCCGCTGCGCGAATCCGTCCCTCCCGCAGCGCTTCGACCAGCGCCCCCTCGTCTACGACCTGGCCCCTGGCCGTATTGATCAGGCAGGCGGACCTCTTCATCATTGCCAGCTCCCCGGGGCCTATCAGGTGCCGCGTGGCCTGCCTCAACGGTACGTGCAAAGAGACGAAATCGGATTCTTTGAGCAGTTCGTCCAGGGGAGCGAAGCGCACCCCCAGCCTTTGTTCCTCACCGGGGTCGAGCCGGTTCCTGCCGTGGTAGATCACCTTCATGTCAAACCCGGCGGCCCTCCTGGCAACGGCCTTGCCTATCCTTCCGAAGCCGACAATACCCAGCGTTTTGCCGGTTACCTGCCAGCCGAGAAAATAAAAAGGGGCCCAGAACTTGAAATTGCCGGTCCTGACCATCCTGTCGCCTTCGATGACTCTGCGCGCCGTGGCCAGGATAAGCGCAAACGCGAGGTCGGCGGTCGCATCGGTGAGGACCCCGGGAGTGTTTGTAACCGGTATCCCCCTGCGCGTTGCCGCTTGCATGTCGACATGATCGAATCCGACGGCGTTGATGGCGATCACTTTAAGCCGCGGGGCGCGCGAAAGCAGTTCCCCGTCCACACGGTCGGTGATAGTGCAAAGGAGCCCGTCCGCGTCAGCGACGCCTGCCAGGAACTTCTCCCTTTCCAGCGGAGCGTCTTCACCATGAACTTCCACGAGATGTTCCCGGCTGATACCGGCCAGGACTTCCTCCGGCAGTCTTGCCGTTACGAATACTTTCATTTCAAGCCTTCCATGTTGAATCCGGAGTCAAAGCCATCCTCAAACGGGCTGATTCTACAGCAGGGGGGCCAAGAATTTAAACGTAAACAGCGACATTAATAAAATCTTAAAAAGCGTGGAGAACTTAGCCCTGAGCCGCCCCCCTTGCCGCTTCGCGGCTCAATGGCGCGTGGGTTCGGGGGAACGGGCACGATTTACGCACAAGCCCTCAGTCCTTCTGCTTCATGAACAATCCCATGACGGCGCCGTATACGAAAACATGGGCGAAAAATCCCTGCCAGAAGGGATTTGTTTGTTGCGCAAACCAGGTCCAGTGCAAGAATGTGGCAATAACGTAAAAATTTAGTATCCACAGCACGAATCCATACACCGCTCCGCAGAGGATTCGTCGTACCGGGGTGCCGACCAGCGAAACCGCGTTTGCCATAAACAGCGCAAAAACGGACGCAAAAGCCAGTGAAAACATCATGTTGATGCCCATGCCGAGCGGCGCCGCAATGTGCAGCGGATAGGCCGGGTCAAGGGCCTGCTTTCCGAGCACCATTGCACTGATCATCCTCATCGGCGCGAAAAAATTGCCCGTAAACACCAGGGCCATTATCATCTGGAACAGGCCGAATGCAATGCCCGCAACAATGCCCCCGATTACAATGGATTCTACCCAGCACCTCAGATCGAGGCACACCTTAAATTCGGGCAAGTGCTGTGATTGGTTTATGGTCGCCATTTTGGGTTCTTTTTAGCCTCCTGTTTTCACGGAAAATCCTACCATCATGTATGGTAGACACTTGAAAGAAGGAGAACAAGCCGGCCGTGGTGGCGAAGCTCTTCGAACGCGGTCGTTGACATGGCGTGCGACCATCCCTGAATGTCGAGGCGGTTTTTCACTGAGGGCGCAGGTCCCGGTGATCCGGGCTTGGGCCTCTTTTTGGAAAAGATAGGGGATTTCAGGGGCTTATCTGGCGCGCCTGAAGGGATTCGAACCCCTGACCTACGGATTAGAAGTCC
>CAVQJR010000004.1:0-153992 GCA_963712895.1 uncultured delta proteobacterium
GTACCCGCCCGATTTGTCCGTCTTCCAGCCGCACTTTGATTCCGCGAGAATGAAAGGGGGAGGAAGTCAGGATATCCTTTACCGTCCCCACCGTTCGTTTGCCGGTTCGCTGGTCCTTTTTTAAAATGATTTCGACGCGCTTACCGGGTCGAATGTCCTTGCGGTTTTGGCCGTTCATACAGGTTCCGTATACCCTTCTCTCTGAGCGCCGGCATTGGCGTGCTTATACACAACGTCATAAATAATCGCGCAAAGGTCCTGATTTTTGTAGCAAGGGTGGGCACGGTCTCTTTGCGCCCACCGCTTTTCACCCCGGATGGTGGGCACGATGAAACCGTGTCCACCCTACATTGCAACTGCTTTTGCCGCGTGTATGACCGCTTTCCCGGAAGCTCGCGGCGCGCGCGGGTCATCCGCCGGCAAGTTTGACTTTCCAGCCGCGACTGCTCAGCTCTTCGAGCAAAACGTGCCTGTGGTCGCCCTGGATTTCTATCACACCGTCTTTTACCGTGCCCCCGGCCCCGCACTTTGCCTTGAGCGCTTTTCCAAGCTCTTTCAGCTCCGCCTCGCTTCCGGGAACGCCGGTGATCACCGTAACGCCTTTTCCTTTGCGCCCTTTCGTTTCCCGTCCGATCTTCACCACCGCATCGCCCGCGGGGACGGCTTTTTTTCGGCGGCACACGCATTCTTTGGCGGGCCGGCCGCACTCGGGACACATCCTCCCGTGGGCGGTCGAATAGACGATGCCGTTGCTTCGTTCTTTCATCGCTTGAACCGTCTCCCGGATCGCAGGGCCGTGGAAATTGGCGATTTGAAATCAATTCGCTTACAATAATAGCGGATTCGGTGCTAAAAAGCCAATCCGGGCGGCCGTGCCGGAAAGCGGGATATGGGCCGGCGGCGGCGGTTTTTTTGCCGTTTTTAATATGGGGGCCTGCTTTTGGCGGAGTTCCGGTTATCATTAGTCCAATGGCCGCCCGGGTCATTTATTTTGCCAAAAAAAGGAATGGGAGCGGAATGGCGCTGATCGGCATGCGTGACGTGTGCATTGGCTTCGGAGAGCCTGTACTGCTCGATCATGTAAATTTTCATATCGAGCGCGGGGAGCGCGTCTGTCTGCTCGGCAGAAACGGGACCGGCAAGTCCACATTGCTGCGCCTGTTAAATGGCGAACTCGCTCCGGATGAAGGCGAGATCGTGTACCGGCAGGGAGTGCGGGTCGCCTTTCTACCCCAGGAGGTGCCGCAGGAAATGACGGGGACGGTATCGGAAATCGTGGCCTCCGGTCTGGACCGGTCGCGGACCGCGCCCCTCGATAGCGGCAGCGGGCTCAATCGCGTGGAGAAAACGATCTCGCGCATGGACCTGAACCCCGGCGAGCGGTTCGAGACCCTTTCGGCGGGGCTCAAGCGCAGGGTGATGCTCGCGCGGGGGCTGGTGAGCGAGCCGGACGTGCTGCTGCTCGATGAGCCCACCAACCACCTCGACATCGACGCCATAACCTGGATGGAAGAATTCCTGCTGCGCTTCGAGGGAACGCTGCTCTTCGTCACCCATGACAGGAGGTTTCTCAAAAAGCTTGCGACCCGCACCGTCGAACTGGATCGGGGGCGCCTGACAGACTGGTCGTGCGATTACGAAACCTTCCAGAAGCGAAAGCAGGCCGCTCTTGCAACCGAAGCCGGGCACCGGGAACGGTTCGACGATAAACTGGCCCGGGAAGAAGCGTGGGTCCGGCAGGGCGTCAAGGCGAGAAGAACGCGAAATGAAGGCAGGGTCCGGGAACTCGAAAAAATGCGTGAAGCCAGGCGCGCGCGCCGAGACCTCATCGGCTCCGTGTGCATGAAGACCCAGGATGCGGCAAATTCCGGGAAACTGGTCATCGAGGCCAAGGGGCTCAGCTATGGCTACGGCGGGCAGAAGCCCGTAATCGACGACTTTTCGACCGTCATCATGCGCGGCGACAAAACGGGGATAATAGGTCCGAACGGTTCCGGCAAGACCACTTTGCTGCGCCTGCTTCTGGGGGATTTGTCCCCGGAAAGAGGCGTGCTGCGGCACGGCGTAAATCTCGAAACGGCTTACTTCGACCAGCTTCGGGCCCAACTCGATGAAAATAAGTCGGTGGCCGAAAACGTCGGCGACGGGAACGATACAATCCTGTTTAACGGCAGACCCCGGCACATAATGGGTTACCTGCAGGATTTCCTGTTCTCCCCGGAACAGGCCAGGTCCCCCGTCGGCACGCTTTCCGGCGGAGAGCGCAACCGGCTTTTGCTGGCGCGCCTGTTTACGAAACCGTCCAATCTGCTCGTTCTCGACGAGCCGACAAACGATCTGGACGTGGAAACCCTGGAACTGCTCGAAGACCTGCTCCTGGACTACCCGGGGACGCTGCTGCTGGTAAGCCACGACCGGACTTTTTTAAACAATGTGGTGACCAGTACCCTGGTGCTGGAGGGCGGGGGCAGGGTGGGCGAGTACGTGGGCGGCTATGACGACTGGGTGCGCCAGCGAGGATCGGACAGCCCGGTCAATGCCGCAAAGCCGTCCGTGGCATCGGAAAAACAGCGGCCGAAACGCAAACCCGGGCAGACGATCAGCTACAAGGAACAGCGCGAACTCGAAGACCTGCCGGGAGTTATCGAACTTCTCGAAGCGGAGCAAAACGAGCTGTACCGCTCCATGTCCGACCCGGAATTCTACCGGAATAACGGCCCTGAAATAGCGGGCATCAAGGCCCGGCTAAAGGCCATCGAACAGCAACTCGACGAGACATACCGGCGCTGGGAGGTATTGGACATGAAAGCCGGGGACGCGGCAACCGCCCGGTGACCGAAAGGTGCGGGTCCGGGCAGCGGCACGTGCCGCCTAGCTGCTTTTTGGGGCTTGGGTCGGCAACTCGCATTCCACTTCTTTGGTCGAGCCGGGCCCCGCGAGCGGACGAAAGCATCTCTTCGTGCCGCCGCAGATGGGGCACCTCCAGGTATCGGGCAGGTCCTCGAACTTTATCCCCTTGGGCACTTTCCCCTTCCTGTCGCCTTTTTCGGGATCGTAGATATAGCCGCAGTTAACGGTTTGACACTGGTAGATTTCTTCCGGGTTTGTCATAAAGAACTCCTGCAGAAGGTGTGGCGCCGAAAACCCTGTTTTTGTCGTTTGCTTACCTTGGAACCTGGAAGTGCGGTGGTATGAGAATAACTATTGTTCGATAATAGTCAACTCCTGAGCTGATGCCGTTACGTGTCCGGCTCCAGGTGCCCCGGCTTTCCTGCGAAGCGCCCCCAACTTCCGCTCAGACCCCCCTCCATCCCCGCGGCCGATAAATTCTCCCGGCCCCCCTTTCCATTGAAAAACAGGAATTGTAGTGCGAAAAAATTCTTGACAAGACTTGGTATATGGTGTTTGGTGTTTGGTATACCACACATAACGAGGTGAATGACATGCTCAAAACTAAAGATTCACAATCCAAAGTTTCACTTCTGCCTCTAGAGCAGCCCTCCAGCCTTGCCGACCTCTCCTACCATGCTCTCAAGGAAGCGATCCTCAATATGGAATACGTCTCCGGGGGCCGCCTGGACGAGCGCGAGTTGGCGGAGAACCTCAACGTCAGCAGGACCCCGCTGAGGGATGCAATCCGGCGCCTGGTTTCCGAAGGATTCCTCAGGGTCGAACCCCGCAAGGGGGTCTTCGTCGTTCGAAAGACCCAGAAGGAAATAATAGAGATTCTCTACGTGCGGGCAGCGCTGGAAGGAATGGCTGCAAAGCTTTGCGTGCGCTACCTCGCCGATGAAGATGTGGTCTGGATGAAGGAGATATTCTCACCCTTCACCGAGGAAAACGTGGAGAGCATGTTGAACGAGTTTTCCGAAGCAAACGTGCTTTTCCATGAATTCATTTTGAAGCTGTGCAACTGCCAGATGCTCCAGGAAATGGCCGCGAACATCTACGCCCACATGAGGATGGTGCGCATTCACACCATTTTGGCCGGAGGGCGGGCGGTCAAGGCCGTTTCCGAGCACAAGGCAATTATCGCGGCCATCGAAGACCGGGACGGGGAATCGGCCGAAATGAGCATGCGCCGTCACATCGAGGACCTTGCCCACTACATCGAGCAGACCAGGGGATTGTTTCCCTGGGGTCCAATTGAATGAACGAGCGACAACACCAATCGGAAGGGTCACAGGCTCGGAGTTCAGCGGAGCCGGCCCCTGAAAGCGGTCTTTACCAAACAAAGGAGAAGAAGGGCATGAGTTCGTGTCGGGTGTCGAGAAAAGATTTCATCGTTCCCCCCTGCACCATTGCCTGCCCAGCCGGAATTGACGTCCCGCGCTACATTCGGGCGGTCAAGGCCGGGCAGTACGAGGAAGCCGTGGCAGTGGTCCGGGAAAAGATCCCCTTGCCAATAATATGTGCCGACGCATGTTTTGCCCCGTGCGAAGACGCCTGCGCCTACCGTCAATACGGTGAGCCCATTGCCATCCGCGCCCTGAAGCGCATAGCGGTTGACAGGGGAGGCGACTCGTGGGCCGCGAACAAGAAGAAAGCGGCTCCGAGCGGGAAAAAGGTTGCGGTGATAGGTGCCGGCCCCGCGGGTCTTACGGCAGCCTACTACCTGGCGACCCTTGGCCACCGGGTAACGATCATCGATGCTTTTCCGGAACCGGGCGGAACAATGCGATACGGCATTCCAAGGTACCGTCTGCCCGCCGAGAGAATCGCAAAAGACATCGATGCCATTCTGGACCTTGGCGTCAGTTTCAAGGGAAACGTGCAAGTCGGAAAGGACATAAGCTTCGAGCAGGTCCGCAAGGAACACGATGCGGTCTTTATTGCAACCGGTGCCAACTCGTCTATCAGGATTCCCTTCGAGGGCTCCGAGAAGGAAGGCGTGCTGTGGGGCTGGGAATTCCTCAGAGATGTTGCGCTGGGCAAAAAAGTCGCCGTCGGGTCGAAGGTAGTGGTGGTCGGAGGCGGCAACGCCGCACTGGACGTCGCTCTTACGGCGAAGAGGCTTGGGGCCGAAAGCGTCTCCATCACCTCGCGCAAGAAGAAAGCGGATATGTTTGCCCATCCGCGGGAAATCGAGGTGGCCGAAGAAGAGGGCATAACGATTCGCAATGAATGGGCACCCAAAAAAGTCCTTGGCTCCGGGAAGGTGACCGGCCTCGGAATGATCCGGTGCACCTCCGTCTACGACGCGGCCACCTGCAATTACAATCCGATTGCCGACGAAGAGATAACACACCGCATAGATGCCGATACCATCATCCTGGCTGTCGGGCAGAGACCGGATCTCGGTTTCCTCACAAGCTGCGGGGCCGGCCTCGCGATCAGCAAAAAGCTCATCTGCGCAAACGAAGACGATCTTTCCACGGGGGAACCCGGCGTGTTCGCCGGGGGCGACGTGGTAACGGGTCCGGCGTCCATTATTCTCGGTATCGCTCACGGAAGGCGGGCGGCGGAGGCGATTGACAAGTACCTGGGCGGAGCCGGCGATATATCCGAGCAACTGGCCAAACCGGAAGACACGGTGGAACTCTCCGAGCAGACGGTCAGTGTCGCCTGCCCCGAACCGCGCCGGGACCTGCCTCACCTCAAGACCTGGGAAAGGGTGCTCGGCTTCGAGCAGATCGAACTCCCCATGTCTGAAGAGGCGGCCGTGGCCGAAGCGTCGAGGTGCCTCAACTGCGACGCCAGGAAATACGAGGTTACCATCAACACCGAGCGGTGCAAGGAATGCGGCTACTGCATCGAGGTGTGCGGCATGAATATCTTCGGGCCCGCGGCGGGATTTAACCAGAAAGGCTACAAGCCAACGGAAGTCAAATCCTCGGACCACTGCGTAGGCTGCCTGAAATGTTTCTTCACATGCCCCGATTTCGCCATAGATGTAAAAAAAGCAGCATCTTAGGAAAGAGGAGACTCTAACATGAAACGCTTTTTGGAAACCGGCAACTTTGCCATAACGGAGGGCGCTATTCTGGCAGGCTGTCGTTTTTTCTGCGGATACCCCATCACGCCGGCTACGGAGCTGGCGGAATCGATGAGCATGCAACTGCCGCATGTCGGCGGCGTTTACCTGCAGGCCGAAGACGAATGCGCGGCCATGCACCTGTGCATCGGCGCCTCGCTGGGCGGCATGAAAGCCATGACCGCAACTTCGGGCCCGGGCTACATTCTCTATGCGGACCCTTACGGCTGGGCGCTCGGGTGCGAAACCCCGTTGGTGGTCCTTAATTCCGGCCGCGTCGGACCGGTTTCCGGCATCACCGGGGCCCCCGGGCAGGGCGAATTTTATTTGACGCGCTATCCCACCCAGGGGGGAAATTTCGAGGTCGTCACCCTTGCTCCCAACTCCTCCCAGGAAGCCATGTCCATGGTGGTGGAGGCCTTCTACCTTTCCGAGAGGCTGAGAATGCCGGTGACGGTCCTCGCGGACCAGCTCATAACCGACGGTTTCGAGGACATCACGGTGCCTGAAACGCCGGAAGAAATGAAAGAGATGGGATTCAGGACCTGGCCGCGAAAGTACCATCCGGGTCCGAACTTCTATCCGGCGACGGATGCCCTGGATATCCCGCCGGTTCAGATGGGGCTCAATACCGGCGCCCTCTGCTCCGACTGGACCCCGACGGAGGAAGGCTACGACATCGAGGAGGTCGAGGAGCACCATAAGCATGCCTATCGCCTCATCTACAAGGTCCGGAACAACAGGCACCTTTTCAACCACCTGTATGAGAAAAAGTACATGGATGACGACCCGGACCTGGTGGTCGTGTCCTACGGCACTCCCTCGCGCGTCGTGAATACGGCGGTGGTCAAGGCCAGGGCGGCCGGTCTGAAGGTGGGGGCCCTCAGGCTCGTTACGCTCTGGCCCTTCCCCGACGAGCACTTCGCCCGGAAGGCCAAGTATCTCTCGGTCGAACTGAACTGGGACGGCCAACTTGTAAGGGAAGTCCAGCGGGCCGCCCCCAAGGATTCCGAGGTGCACTTCCTGGGGACCTGCGGCGATCTGCCCACGATCTCCGACCTGATGGAGACCTTTGAAAAGATCCTGAAAAACCAGCCCCTGCAGCGCAAGGGCTGGGAGTTGGAGGCCTGGTAATGTACTCGTCAAGCTTTCTAATCGATACCTATCTGCGGACGCGCAAGGTCCCGAGCACGGCCTGTACGGGTTGCGGCCTGGGAATCAATCACAAAATCGTCGTACAGGCAATTTCCGAGCTGGGCCTGAAGGTCGCAGACATCATATGGGGGACCTCGATCGGCTGTGCGGGCCGGCAAACATTCGCCACCTGGAAGGGGGACGGTTTTGCGGGGACCCACGGAAGGGTCTACGCCATTGCCAGAGGCCTGCGCATCGCGCTGCCGCCCGAAAAGAAGATCATCCTGACGGTCGGGGACGGAGACGCCTTTGGGATCGGCCTGGTGCATCTGCTCCACGCGGCAAGGTCCAATGCCGATCTGACCGTCATCGTAAATGACAACCTGGGCTACCAGTCCACCGGAGGCCAGTTCGGGTTCACGACCCCCCAGGGGACCAAGACCGATTCCAGCCCGTACGGCATGTACGAGCACAACTTCATGAGCGAGGGAATCGATGTGATGCACATCCTCAAGGGGGCGGGGGCCACGTTTCTTGCCCGGCACGTCCCCATGGACGGCCAGTGGGCGGTGGAAACCGTGAAGAAGGCCATCCTCAACCGCGGTTTCTCGCTGGTTCACATGCCGTATCCCTGCCCGACCAATTTCGGCTCGAAGCAACTGGGGACCCGAAAACCGGTCACCGTCTATCGTTGGATAAAGGAGCGAGCCGCTCCGCTCGGACAGGAGAAGCCCGACACGGTTTGGGCGACCGGAATCTGGCATGACGCCAGTAACTCCAGGCCCGAATTTCACGAGCATATCTGGGGTACAGTGGAAAAGATCAGGAGGACGGGCTCGCTATGAAAGAAAGATTGGAAATCGTAGCCAGCGGATTCGGGGGCCAGGGCGTGGTTCGCCTGGGCCAGACGATAGGGGAGGCCGCCGTGAGGCAGGGGCTTCGCGTGACCATGCTCAAGAGCCATGGGACCGAGATGCGTGGCGGTTACGTCCGCAGCCAGGTCGTACTTTCACCGAAAACCATCGATTCGCCCATATGCGAAACGCCGGATGTCTTTTTGGCGCTCTCGGGCGCCGCCTACAAGCGTTTCAAGGACACCGTGGCCGCCGACGGGTTGATTCTCTACGATCCGGCGTTCGTGGATGAGGTCGACGAGTCGCTGTCCTGCACCCAGAAATCGCTCCCCGCCAAGGAACTTGCCATGGAACACTTCAAACGGGCGATTTTTTCCAACGCCATCGCGCTCGGCGCCATGGCGCGGCTCTTACAGGGCACCCTGGACAAGGAGAAAATCCTGGAGAGCTTCATCAAGGTAATCCCGAGATTCAAGGAAGAGAACCGGGCGGCCTTCGAGGTCGGGTTCGACTACGTCGGGTAACCGCCTGCCCGCAGTCGCAACGGCAGGCAAACCGGCGGCCGCTTTTCACTCTTGTTTGTTCTGGGGAGTATAACGGCATGCAAAGCAAGCTAATGACGGGCAGCGAGGCTGTGAGCCGCTTCATCAAACCGGGAATGCACGTCGGGTTTGGTGGTTTTTCGCTTTGCCGCAACGCAATGTCCATATCCCACGAGATCATCCGGCAGGGGATTGGAGAACTGCACGCCTCGAGCGTCAACCCCGCATACGGTTTGGACATTCTCATCGGAGCTGGCCTGGTAAAAGTCGTGGAGTCCGGCTGCCTCAATATGGAGCGCCTGGGACTTCCGAGGAACTTCTGCCGGGCCGTGGAGTCCGGGCAGTTAAAATCCGAGGACTACGAGCACCTGGGAATGACCCTGCGCTACCTGGCCGGGGCACTGGGACTGTCCTTTATTCCCACCAAAGCCGGCCTGGGTTCGGACATCGCCGTTTACCAGGCGCTCGATACGAAAAAGCTGGAGATCGGAAACTGCCCCTTCACCGGGGAAAAATACCTGATCCTGCCTGCCTGTACCCCCGATTTGGCCGTAATCTTCGTAACCAAAGCGGACGAATTCGGCAATGCGCAGATCGAGGGTACGTCATTCGCCGACGAATTTATCGCCAAGGCCTCCCGGCAGATAATGGTAGTCGCCGAACAGATCGTATCCACCGACGAGATCCGGGATCGGCCCCAGGATACCGTGATCCCGTCTTACCGCGTCAATGCGGTGGTTCATGAGCCGTGGGGCGCCCATCCCACCTCTTCGCCGGGCCACTACGACTACGATTATGAAGCCCTGCAGGCCTACCAGAAGGCGGCCCGCGACCCCGAAAGCTTCCGGGAATACCTGCAGAAGTATGTTTACGGCGTTCGCAGCTTCCCCGAGTACCTGGACCGTGCGCTGACTCCTTCGCATATGCAGAGCCTGCGCTACGACCCGCGTCTGGGGTATTCCTGCTCGGTGGCCGAGGTGGTTACCTGCGGCGGATTTACGGGCGATCTTCCGGATGAGTGCACGCGAAACGAGATGATGATCTCGGCCGCCGCCCGCCAGATACGCGACGGGGAAGTGGCAATCGTGGGGACCGGGCTTCCGATGGCGGCAACGTCCCTTGCCATGTACACCCACGCCCCGAACCTGAGCTACATCGTCGAAACCGGCATCGGCGACCTCACGCCGATGCACGCCAGCCTTTCGGTCGCGGATACGCGGCTTCTCGGCGCCGCCAGACCCTCCTTTGCCCGAAACATTCTGGAGGCCCTTGGCTTCCTGGTGCAAAAGGGCCTGGCCGATCTGGGCTTTCTGGGCGGGGCGCAGATCGACATGTATGGAAACCTCAACGCCACCTGTGTGGGCGACTATTGCAAGCCCAAGAAGCGCTTTCCGGGAAGCGGCGGAGCCAACCCGATCGCATCGTGCGCTAAACGGGTGCTCGTTATAATCCGGCACGAGAAGCGCCGGTTCCTCGAACGGGTCGAATACGTTACGAGTCCCGGATACCTGACAGGGGGCAATTCGCGCTGGGAGGCCGGCCTGCTTGGCGGGGGGCCGGATAAGGTCATAACGGATCTCGGGATCATGGACTTTGAGCCCGAATCGAAACGCATGAGGGTAATTTCACTGCATCCGGGGATCACCCGTGAAAAAATCCAGGAGGAAACGGGCTTCCCGCTGCTCTTTGCGCCGGAGGTAGCCGTTACGCCGGCGCCGACCGCCGAGGAGTTGAACATCATCAGGGCCAAGATAGGACGGGTCTACATCGGAGGGGAATAACAGGTTCGGAAAAAGGAAATTCGCTCACGACAGTTCAACTATCACCAAATTCCATACGATCAGGCTGCTTTTCTTCATCTGGGACCACCCTCTATCAGCGGAGGAATTTCACCATGAGCAGGAAGCGGACACGGTGATTCGGACCGGCCCTGCCGACAGTATCGATCCTTACTGCCTTGCCCGCCGCCGGCCAGGAAAAGTACCTGTCCCGGCTTCCCGATTCCCAGACGTCCCCCGGGACGTTTTGGCTCGGAACCAGACCACTGATGCGAGAGTCGATCAAATGAGAACGAACAGGAAAGGGAGGAAGAAAGATGAAAGTTGAGGTTTTTTCGGAGCTGAAACCGGAGCGAGTCCAAGCTAATTTCCCCGTTCACCTGGAGCCCAGAATTTCCACGTTGGACAAGCCGGTGATCATCGAAAGCGCGTGTCCCGGCTGGCAGGTCGGAGGCGAGCGGTTTCCCGCCGTCCCGATCAGCATCGAGGATCAAGTCAAGGAAACAGTCGATTCCATCAGGGCGGGAGCCGTTGCCGTTCATATTCATCCACGGGACCCCAAGACCGGCAATGCACAGGCCAATCCTCACCTGCTTGCCAAGGTCATGGACCCCGTCTTCGACCAGGTGGGCGATTGCGTGACGCTCAACCACACGTGGGCTGCGACCGAAGAAGCCGATTACATCGCCGATACCGCAACGCTGCTGGAACTGGGGAAGGGAAATAAGTACTGCCAGGGCAGCGTGGTGCTGCCGGTCGGGTTCCTGAGCTCCACGGGAGCCTATCACAGCAAGGAGGTGGTATACGACGGCATCCGCTGGCTGGAAGAAAACGATGTGAAGCCGATTTACCAGTTGTATGACACCTATGTCATCTGGGGCCTCAAGCAAAACGTGCTCGATACGAATATCTCCAAGTGGAAACCCTTTGTCTTCAACCTGCATTTGGGCAAGCACCATTCCCACGCGATTCACGCGGACCCATGGGCTCACCTGCAGTTGATCGCCAATTACAACA
The DNA here is from genome assembly GCA_963712895.1 of uncultured delta proteobacterium. Classification (GTDB taxonomy): domain Bacteria; phylum Desulfobacterota; class Syntrophobacteria; order Syntrophobacterales; family Syntrophobacteraceae; genus SbD1. The sequence continues at coordinate 11,300 of CAVQJR010000004.1, forward strand.
TGGTGCAGCAAACGGCTCCTGACAGTGTCATCGGAGTCTATCCGGGAGGGCGCAACTGGCTGCCGGTCCTGACGATGGGGCTCCTCCTGGGCGCGCAACTGATCCGGGTCGGCATCGAAGATTGTTACTGGGTCCACCCTCATAAAGACGAGGTTATCCGCAAGAACTCGGATGTGGTCAAGATGGCCGTAGATCTGTGCAATATCTTGGGCAGGAGGGTTGTAACCGATCCCAAAGAGGCGAGAGAGATCCTGGGAATGAAGCTCACATCTTGATAGGCAAATGGAGCGGGAGAATGGGGAGGGGCTCGTACCCCCTGTCTCCCACTCCATTTCTCCCTCCAAAATAAGTCCATGAGCATCGTGTCAGGAGGGCACAATGGAATTGAACAGGCAGGCGTTCAAATACGCTATCATCACGTGGGGGACCATCACCAGTCTTTTCCATATCCTTATCGCGATAACAGGCTACTACGAGCCCTATGTCGTTATCCCCATGCACGTTGGACTCATCGGTATCCTGGGCTTCATGCTTAAGGACTGGAAAGGACAGCTCAGGACCCACTTCGATCTCTCTTTCATCTTCGATTCAGTTATCATTGTCGCCCTCATCGTCACTCTCTACAATCCAATCCACGATCCCTACGACTTTCAGATGAGATATTCCACGATGGCCATCACCCAGTGGGACAGGATCTGCGGACTGGTCTTGATCGTCATCGCTCTGGAGTTGACCCGCCGGGTGGTCGGCAACGCCCTGACCATTTTTGCCCTGGTTTTCCTGGGCTATGGCCTTTGGGGACGCTATTTGCCAGGGGTCTGGAGGCACCCGGGTTTTTCTCCATTTGACATTGCCGAATTCCAGTATTTCAGGGATTTCGGTTTGTGGAGCATCGTGCGAATTATCGCCATGTACGTGGTGCTGTTCATCATTTTCGGCCGGATTGTGGATAAGTCCAAAGGCGGGCTGCTGATCCAGCGAGTCGGGAATTGGTTGTTCGGCGCTTCGCCCGGCGGTCCCGCAAAAGTGGCCGTCGTGACCAGTTGTGCGTTTGGGACAATCACGGGCAGTGCCGTCGCCAACGTGGTGACCACGGGCTCCTTCACAATCCCCATGATGAAGCGCGTCGGCTACCCGGCTTTTGTGGCGGGCGCCGTGGAGGCGGCGGCTTCGAGCGGCAGCCAGATCATGCCGCCGATCATGGGGGCCGTTGCTTTCGTGATGGCCGATGTGTTGGGTATCTCCTATTTCAAGGTGTGCGTGGCCGCCGCCGTCCCCGCCATCCTGTACTATTGGGCGCTCTTTGTCATGATTGATATGGATGCGAGAGCCCGGAAGATCCGCGGTATCGATAAAGATGAATTGCCCACGAAAAAGGATGTGCTGGAGCTGGTCCATGTCGTCATCCCGTTGATCTTGCTGGTCGTAACCCTGGCCCTGGGATACAGCGTCATTCGAGCCGGCCTGATCGGCATTTTCACATCGCTGGGGTTGGCGATGGTGCGCAAAATCACGCGCCTGAGCATCGGGGATGTGATCGAGGCCCTGGAATCCGCGGCCCGCACAACGGTGGTGGTCTCGGCGGCATGCGTTGCGGCCGGGATCATCGTAGGGATTGTGCACCAAACCGGATTGGGACTTAGGTTGTCCGGCCAGATCCTGGCCCTGACGCATGGATACACTCTGTGGGGGCTCGTACTGATCGCCTTCGTCAGCTTGATGCTGGGCATGGGAATGCCCACGGTCCCGGCCTACGTGATCACAACGGCCGTCGGGAGCACGGTGCTGGCCAAGCTCGGTTTTGTTCCGATCGCGGCCAATATGTTCATTTTATACTTTGCCGTAATATCGTGCATAACCCCGCCGGTCATGGTCGCATCGTATGCAGCGGCTTCGATAGCAGAAGCCGATGTGTGGAAGTTGGGGATGCACGCCGTCAAGCTGGCATACGTAAAATACTTTATCCCTTTTATATTTATTTATTCACCCGCATTGCTGATCGTAGCCGTGCCCGAATCGGCCACACGAATCGTGATGATGTGTCTCACGTCGGTCATGGGCGTTTATGCGATGACGGTTGCACTGGCGGGTTATTACTACAAAAAAATCGGCCCCGTTGAAAGGATACTGCTGGCCGTAGCCGGATTTCTGATGGTGGACCCCAATTCTTACACCGACATCGTCGGAGTTGCGGCCTTCGTCTTGCTCACCGTTTTAAATGCTCCTGCCAGGGAGGCTCTTTTGAGGAAGTGCAGGCTCAAAGGCAAAGGGGCTTTCGAAGCGGAAAGCGTGTGAAAGAGAGTCAATCATCCGGTCCAGGTGTACTCAAGTGGCCACTAACCAAAAAGAACGAGAATAAGGAGATGGTATGAAAATGAGAATCTTATTCGTTCTGTTTTGCGGCATCTTCATGTTGTCGCCTTCGACGATCGTACAGGCTAAAGAAAAAGCGCCCGAGTTTCTCACGTTCGCCGGAGGCGGCATAGGAGGCGCATGGTATCTCGGGGCTGCAAAATTGGCCAGTTTTGCGGACAAGAGTTGTCCGGGCATTTCGGCAAGCGCCGTGCCGAGCGGGGGAGTCGAGAATATCCGCAAGGTTGAAAAAGGCCAATATCAGTTCGGCTTTACCTTCAGCAGCGATGTATACGCAGCCAGCAAAGGATTGCCGCCGTTCAAAGAACCCGCCGACATTAAATTTCTAGCTTCGACAAACCCGGCGTACGTGATCATCGTAGCCAATCCCCCCATCAAGACGTTTCGCGATCTGGAAGGTAAAAAGATCAATGGCGGCGTGATGGGCATGTCCGGGTACGCGATGACTGAAAAACTGGTGAAAGCTTACGGCCTGGAAGGCAAGGTGACAATCGTCAGCTCAAACTATGACAAAATGGCCGACATGCAGGTGGACGGAATAGTCGATGCGACCCTGGTCTATGGCTCCGTTCCGCACTTGGCGCCTTCGGAGATTCTGACACGCCGCGAAGTGAACTTCATCCCGGTGGACGAAGATGTTCGGGCAAAGCTCAATGCCGGCAACCCTGGATACGTGAAACTCGATATCCCTGCAGATTCCTTCAAAGGGCAAACGAAACCCGTTCCCACGATCGGTTCGATGACCTGTGTCATTGTGGGGTCGACGGTACCCGCAAACATCGTCTACGACCTTCTCAAATATACCTGGGCGCATCGTTCGGAACTCGTATCCGCCCACTCCGTCTATAAGCAATTCACCCCGGAAGTGGTTCCCCTTGGGCGTACCATACCGTGGCATCCGGGCGCCGAAAAATTCTGGAAAGAAGTTGGAGTGATAAAATAAGGCCGGTCCGAACGGACCGATTTCCAAGGCCTTCCTCCGTTGTCTCGAAAAGTTCCGGTGGGTACGGCATTGCCGTGCTCACCGGCGGCTTATGTCTCGCTGGCACATGAGTTAGCGCTGTGAGTGAATCGATGGAAAGGGATATCTTAGATGCCGGTAAAAGAAGAATTGACGCCTGATGAAGCAATTGAGAAAGGCCCCTGGCGCCGGGAAAATGTCTGGGTGAGCCATCACAATTTTGCCGAGGAATTAATGCGCTCCCGCCGGATGCCTTCTGAAATCGTCATTCACGATTCGACGCTTCGTGACGGAGAGCAGGCCCCGGGAATCAACTTCGATACCAATGACAAAGTGCGCATTGCGGCGAAGCTCGATGAAGTGGGCGTCCAGTTCATCGAAGCGGGATTTCCGCCGGTTTCAGAGCAGGATCGGGAATCGATCCGGGCCATTTGCGGGATGGGGCTCAAGGCCAAGATCACATGCCTGTGCCGTGCGATGCGCAAAGATATCGATATGGCCGCGGAATGCGGGGTATGGGGCCTCGTTCTCGAAGTGCCCGTCGGATATCCCCGGCTGATGTATCAGTTCGGATGGACGGAGCGGAAGCTCTATGACACGGTGTTCGATGCGATCACGTACGCCAAAAAGGAGAAGGGCCTGGGGGTCTGCCTGTTCATGATCGATACCGCCCGTGCTCGCCTCGAGTTCCTGGAGAACCTGCTCAAGGATGCCGAAGCCGGCGGCTGCCTGGACCGGGTGGCGGTTGTGGATACCGTGGGGGCGATGGTGCCCGAAGCTTCCGCCTGGATGACGAAAAAAATCCGCTCGTGGATCGATGTCCCGCTCGAAATGCACTGTCATAACGATCTGGGCCTTGCGGTCGCCAATACCCTCGCGGGATTGATGGCCGGGGCGCAGAGCGCGTCGACGACGGTGGGCGGTATCGGGCAGCGTGCCGGAAATGCCATCACCGAGGAAGTCATCATGGCGCTCAAGGTGGCCTACGGCGTCCCCTGCTCGCTGAACACCGAAAAGCTGGTCGAGCTGAGTCGGCTGGTCCAGGACCTCAGCGGGTATCGCCATCCCGCTTACCGGCCGATAGTGGGCGACAACGTCTTCAGGTGGGCGGCCGGGATTCCTGTGGCCGCGCTGATGAAAGAGCCCCGGACCGTGGAGGCATTCGGGCCGCAATTGTTGGGCCGGGAACATGAGATCGAGATCGGCAAGAAAGCGGGCAAAGCCAACATCATGTGGAAGATCGACCGGTTGAACCTGCCCAAACTTGCCGACGACGAGGTGGAAAAGCTGGTCCCAAAGATCAAGGAAAAGGCCACTGAAATCAAGGGCGCCCTCACGGACGAACAGTTTCTCGATCTGTATCATGCGAGGTCCTGATCCCGTCGAGATAAACGGATGCCCGCGGCGTTGGCGATTATCCGATACCAAGATTCATGAAGGGCTTGCCTTCATCCCCGATTATGAAAACCAGCAGAAACTATTTCCCAGGTAATTTGGTATGAGCCCTCCTTCGGGTTGTATCAGTGCGGGGCACCCCTTGTTTCTGTGGACTGCGGCGGCGCTCCGGGGGCCGGAAGGCGGCGAGGGAACGGCGGGTTGAATCCCCGTTAAAAGGAAGAGGAGTTGGAGATGGGTTCGAAATATAAGGTGGTCATTCTGGATCACCGTTTTCCCAATGTGGAGATTCAACGAAAGATACTGTCCGAAATCGGCGCCGAACTTGTGGTGGGGCAGGGCGGGAGCGAAGAGGACATGATCGCGCTGGCAAAGGATGCCGACGCCGTTCTGGCGGCGCGCTCCAAGGTGACGGAAAAGGTCATCAACGGGCTGGAACGGTGCAAGGTGATCGTTCGCTACGGGATCGGCGTCGACACCGTCGATGTCCCCGCCGCCACCCGGAAGGGCATCATGGTCAGCAATGTTTTGGACCACTGCATCGACGAGGTTTCGGATCATGCCCTGGCGCTGATTCTCTGCCTGGGCCGGAAGGTGGTTTTTTCCGCCGGGCGGGTCCGTTCCGGGGAATGGACCGTGACCAATCTCAACCCTATCAAGCGGTTGACCGGGCAGACTGTCGGCGTGGTGGGACTGGGGCGCATCGGCAGGGTGCTTGCCCGAAAAGCAATGGCGATCGGTTTCGAGGTCTTGGCCTTTGACCCCTATGTGAACACCGCGGAAGCCGCAGAAGAAGGGCTCCGACTTGTCTCGTTCGAAACTCTGCTCAGCGAATCGGATTACCTGTCGCTGCACGCTCCGCTTACGCCGCAGACGGAAGGACTCATCGGGGCAAGGGAGTTCGAGAAGATGAAACCGACCGCCTGCATCGTGAACGTGAGCCGCGGGCCGCTGATCGATGAAAGTGCGCTCATCGCGGCGCTCGAACAAAAACGCATTGCCGGAGCGGGCCTGGATGTCCTTTGCAAGGAGCCTCCCGATCCCGGCAACCCGTTGCTGCACATGGAACAGGTGATTGTTACATCGCACACGGCCTTTTACTCCGACGAATCGATGGAGGAACTCCAGGAAAAAGCCGCTCAAAAAGTTGTCGACGCTTTGTGCGGCCGCACGCCGCGCCCCCTGGTCAACCCGGAAGTCCTGGCAAAGACCGCCACGGCCGGATGAAACCCGCATGGCCCGGCATCGGAGTCGCAGGGGTTTTGCGGTCCGGGGTAGAAGTTCATTATACGATCGAATATTTTTTGTAAATTTTCCCGAAGACCAACTCATGCCCGGTTGCGTTCAGGAAGTGACGGACCCGGTCCCATTCGTGTTGAGGTATCGAAGCACGAGCGGATGGGGTCACCCTTCGATACTTCAGGGTGAACGGTTATCTTGGGCGCAACTTGGTATCAGGGCTTGTCCGTAAATAAAGCCTTTGCGCTCGCATCCTGCTTTTGGCCTGCTTTGGCCCAAGTGCCCTTTATCAGTTGCTTTTGTGTGCCCTTTTCGAAGCTCGCCGTTTCTTAGCCACCGGCTTAATCTTGTCGGATACCGACTGAAAGAAATCATCATTCAGTTGCGCTTCAAAACCGACCCACTCTCTTTCGACGTCCTCTGACCAAATAGTTTTTCTATAGGCTTCCAGAACCAGAGATATAGCTGTAGATTTTCCCTGTTTGCTCAATGTGGCCACTTTGACTATGCTCACGTTGTTGCTGCAAATTGCAGGATACGTGGGCTGGAACTCAGCCGGGACTTCTCTCTTAACAGTTCTAACCTGTTCCTCGGATACATTGTTCAGCGACTCACCACTCTGGAGTAAAGTTTCCACAACGGCACTCATGCACTTTGCGGGGGGCACGTCAAAGGCCTTGACATGCGGGTTGACGGACTTCGCCACCAACATTTCGGGGCTGGCGGTTTTATTCTGTCCTGAATTGGGTTTCTTCATGCCGGGCATACCACCGGCCGCTCCAGATATCAAAAGCGCGGCTGGAGCCATGCAGCCGTAAGAGATAACCATAAGAAGCGGTAAAAGCATCCTTGCCAGTTTCAATTTAGTCCTCCTGGATTGGGTGGGCAGTTGGCACTAAAAAGCGGAAATCAATGGAATGTACGGTCAATGATCGTAAAACATGTCTGCTTAAGGATGTGGAACCGATCAAGGGATTCCTGTACGTTTTATCGTGATCATGGATTTGTCTTATTCATTTCTGCTTTAAGAACTCTTTGTATGTATTGGAACGATGTGGAGTCATTGCGGCGGACCCTGGGAACGTTCAGGAGCAGGGCTTCCAGTATTCGGATTCGTCTGGCGTCGCCAAGATGGGCATTGTCCGCCTGGAGATGTATGGCCAGATCCAGAATCGAATGTGGGTCGTATCCGGCATTATTGAGCAGGCTTAGAGCGAACCTGTCGGCTTCTCTTTCCTTTTCGGGATCTATCACCTGGGTGATCACTCCTGAATTACCCTGACGCCTCGATCCGGGATACAGGAAAGACAGCAATCCATCCGCCAGGGAAGGTGGCTGAATTTGAATGCAGAAATGTCCCGCCAGTTCATGGCCGATTTCATGAGCAAGTATTGCCGCGAATTCGGACTCGTTACGGGCAAAAAGCAGTGCGCCATCCGAAACGTAAAAAAAGCCGCCGCCTATTGAAAAGGCTTTTACGGAACGATCCCTTATGACGGTGAACGTAGATCTGAATGAACGCCCGGCGGGTGAGTTTCCGGCCAGCCTTCGGCCAATTTTTTGAACATAGCCGGAAACATTATCGTTTCGTATTGGCCACCGGTCTTCGATCCGCGACCTTAGACCTTCTGCACGCCGAAGCTCTCCTTCACAAAAGCCCGGCGCGGCAGAAGGAAACAGTATTGAGACCAGCACAAGGAGGGCCGGAATTAGAAAAAAGCACCCAATCCCGATACGCCTGGTAGAGTGGTTGCGGCCCACAGGCTCAATTGATATAGAATACGGACTGGGTAACGTCATAGCTCGTAGCCGTCTGCACTTTGTGCTCGATAACGTAGGTGCCGGGTTTTAGTTTGGCAGGAAGCTGTACGGCCCCTCCGGCCTTATACCCCCCGGCAGTTCGCTGTTCGGTCTGAGATCCGATCATCTGCAACTGCCGGCCGTCTTTCTTCAATACCCACTGTTCTTGAACGTCCACTTGTTTCGTTGCCCTCGGGAGACTCACGGAATAATCAGTGACGATCTGTACCTCCTGTCCGGGGCTGATTTGCTCCGGACTGCAGGTTGCCTGCCTGATTTTTACCACAGGGGTATCAGTGACATTGGTCAAACCATAAATTTTCTGGTCTTCGGAAGCTGAACGCACTTGAGCAGAGTGATATTGGGCCAGCGTTACGGCCGCAAAGCCCGCCACCGCGCCGGTGGCGGCACCGATGATAGCCCCATCCGTACCTCCGGCGGCAAAGCCTAGAAGCGCGCCCAAAGCAGCTCCGCCCAACGCGCCGGCGGCCTGTTCCTGCTGGCCCTGCGAGGTCGTCGCACAACCTGAAGCCACCAAACCGATGACGATTATCAGGCAAACAATGCTGTTGCGAAAATAGGACAAAAATGTGTTCATCTATGATCTCCTTTTTACATACTGTTTGAACGCCACGCTGCCCGGTCTCCGGGCGCCCAATCATGCCCGGTCTGTCGAAAAAATCATGCCTAGTCGGTTTTAATAGTTTTGAACGGCTTAAATATGATTTTCCCCCCCGTCGTATCGGGGGCGTTATTCTTCTGCGCGGTTTTTGGCTTGGGGCTGTGCCTGGTGATCGGCGCCGGTTCCGGTTCCGTCAGAGCGGGTTGATCGTGCCTGTGGGTTCTCAAGAACTCCTCCGCGGATGATCCCGTGCTTTCGGTGGCCTTTGGCTGCGGCATGGCAGTCAAGGGCTGAGGCTGGGGACGCTCAGTTGCGCCGACAATTCCGGAGCCCCCGGGAGCAACGTCGGTTTTTGTCCTCGCATGGTCAAGCGGAACCGGTGCGGTTGCCTCCCCTCCGGCACCGGCCCCAGCGGATTCATTCTGCAAAGCTGAAGGTGTTGAGCCAACTCCTGTGGGCGCAGTTGACGATGGGGAAGGAAGCGCGCTTCCCGCCGAAGCGGTGGATGATGCAGCCCCGCTCTGTCCGGAAGACGTACTTATGGGTGGCTTTCCGTTATTAGTGGTTTTGGTTTTATCCACTTTAACCGTTGTTGAAGACCCCCTCAGCCACACGATTGTTCCCACCGCCAGTGCGGCGATCAGGACCGCCGCCGCTGCCAGCAGAGGCCAACGGGTCTTTTTTTTGCTTTCTTTTTTTTCGACTTTCGCATCGAGGGGGGTGGAACCGGTCGGTCCGATTCTGATCCCTCGCACTCCCGTTGATCCAGCGGTTGGTCTGGGAGTGGAAAAAGGCCCTGTAGCTGCTCCCAGTCTGGTAGTTCTGGCGGTAATCGGACTTTCGGCGGCTATTGTTTCCATGAGGTCGTCGAAAACAAATTTCATTTCGTCGATGGTGTTCGGCCGCTGGTTATAATTCAGGCTTAGCGCGCTCAGCAGTATCCGATCCAATTCCGGGGGAATATTGGGAATGAGCGAAGACGGAGGTTCGATCTCTTTGCCGGCTACGCGTTCATGAGCGGCCGCGGGGATTTTATCCGTGAGAAGAAAATAAAAAGTCGCCGCCAGCGCGTATATGTCCGATCTCTCATCCGTTCCCGTCCCCAGGACTTGCTCGGGTGGACTGAACCCGTGAGATGCTGCGCGGGCAATCGTGCGTGTCGGACCTGTACTCTCCGATTCTTTTGCAATGCCAAAATCGATCAGCATTATGCGATCGTTATCATCAAGCAGAATGTTATCCGGTTTGAGGTCACGATGAATAATAGGCGGGTCCTGTGAGTGGAGGTAGGAGAGCGCATCGCAGAGTTGGCGCATCCACGGAAGCACGAGCTTCAGAGGAATCGGCCCGCCGAGAGCCTGGGAATGGCTGCCCAAAGTACGACTTCCTCCGAACTCGAGGACAAGATAGATCATTGCGCTGCTTATAAAACGATCTATGATGTCGGGTATGGCAGGGTGATTGAGTTGGCTCAGCAGGTTTACTTCGTGGTCGTCGAAGAGCAGTTCGGGGATTTCCTTAAGGGCACGCCGTCTCCCCTTGAGCTTGAGGTCTTCGACAAGGTAGGTGGCGCCGAACCCCCCTTTCCCAAGGACCTTCTCGACCTGATACCGGTCGTTGACCAGATTGCCTGCCGATAGTAAGTACCCAAAAATGCCGCGGATTGTTCCATTGGGAGCGAAGTCGACGTGAGCCAGTTCGAATCCGCACCCGGGGCAACGATATTCCGAAGAACTCAAAAGGAGTTCGCTGGTTATTGTCCGACATTTTTGACATGCTCGAGTGGCGGGACTCGGATCGACAGTAGTCATGGTCCACCTACCAATCAGTTCTTGTAGTCTTTGAGTTTCAACCCAAGCAGCGCAGCCAGAAAGAAGGCCACAGCAATGGCAAGTGTCGTTACTATGTTAGCCGGGAGGGTGTTCTGTGCGTGCACAGCGCGTGTCACTTCTTCCGAGAGAACCGACTTCATGGAGTCAAAAGATGCGAAGGAAATGACCGAAAACCGCGAGATGGTTTCGCCGATCTTTCCCAGAGGAACGATGAAATTAGACAAGATAACCTGGGGGATGAGTAGAATCGGAACAATTGTCACTGCCTTGTCGTTGGTATCCACAAAGGTGCTTATGGCCAACCCCATGGTCGTGGCCGCCATCCCCGCCAGGAACAAGACACCCAGCCGCGCCATGAAGTTTTCCGACCAAGATGTCAGAACGGAAACGATCCCCATCAATGCAAGGCATTGCAGAATACATAGTATGGCCAGAGGGAAAAGCTTGCTCAGCAGGTACGGCATTATCCCCAGATTTACAGCCCGTTCGCGCAAATAGATCGGCAACTCTTTGACGACTTCCCTTGTGGAGTTGAGGCAACCGCACCAAATAGCCGAAAGCACCAGCATAAAGCCGATTTGGGTTTCTCCGGCCGCTCTTGCCGGCCCATGCCCGGAGGCCTCGAACACCAAGCCTATCAGTAAACCGATCAAGGGGGCTTGAAGGAGCAATATCGCCAGATTGCGGCGATCTGAGAGCAGCAGGTCCAGGTATCTGCGCATCAGAGTCGACAGTTGCGAGAACTTGGCCCGAAGCGATTTGTTATTGGCCGAACCGGCCGGGAGCGAGTCCCGGGTCCGGTCCTGATCTGAGGAGATGCGGTTTCCTATATACTTCCGGTAATATTCGGAATGCAGGTACTTATCTGCCCAATGCGCGGCAGGCATGCTTTCAATCTTCTCGTATACATCCGATAATCGAACAACGCCAAAATAGTCAAGTGCATCCTGGGGTGGCCCGTAGTAAACAATCCTGCCTCGGTGCAGTAGCAGAATCAAACTGCACGCGTCTATGTTTTCCAGTGTATGCGTGACGCAGATTACCGTCTTGTTTTCAGCAGCCAACTCAGAAAACAGCTGCATCATCTTTTTGTCAGTCCCGGCATCGAGCCCGCTCGTAACCTCGTCCAGGAAAAGAATGTTGGGATTTGCTATCAATTCCACGGCCAGGCTGACCCGCTTGAGTTGCCCCCCGCTTAATGGCGAAGGTGTATCTATGGGACTCATGGCCTTGTCGCCCAAACCCACCTGGGCCAGCACACGATCAATATGCGAGCTGATTTCCTCATCGGAAGTATCGGAAGGCAATCGTAGACGTGCTGTATAATGGAGTGCGTCTTTTACACGGATCTTCCTGTGCACGATGTCCTGCTGCGGAACGTAACCTATCGCCGCCCGAAAAAGATCCAGTGAAGAGTAAAAGTCACTGCCGTTGTATAGCACCTTACCGATGCTGGCGGGACGGCGGCCGTTGAGAGTGTCGATCAGAGTGGATTTGCCCGATCCGCTGGTCCCGAAAATTGCCACGAACTCACCCGGTTCCACCACCAGGTCGATATTGTCCAGGAGGCGTTTAGGCTTTTTAGTCGTGTGGTCAAGAACCTCTTTAGACAAACCGCGCGCTTCCAGGCGCACAAGCCCCGCCGCGTCAATGGGCTCCAGCGCGTCGCCCGTAAACAAAAAGGCAAATGTGGCGATCTCCACCTTGTCGCCCGGTTTCAACAACGCCGAACCGATGATCCTTTCCCCATTTATAAAGGTTCCATTTGTACTGTTCTGATCCTCCAGTAGGAATTTGCCGCTGTCGAGGCGCAAACAGGCATGAATCCGCGAAACGAGGGGAGAAGGTATGGAGAAATCGCAGTCGGGGAGCCGGCCTATCTTGATAAGAGTGGGGACTTCGGACGATGCCGGTGTTTGCTCGGGGCTTGATGGGAGCCGTGCCCCGGTTCCGGCAATATTGAGTTGATAAAAAGTCGAACCGAGAGCAAGCCAGTCTCCATCGTTAACACGAGTAGCCGTTTGCACCGGCATGCCGTTAATCGCCAACGGCGCATGGTCGATCGGCGCCACCAAAACTCCGGTATCATTAATGAAGATGCGGACATGCCTGGCGAAGACCCCGCTCCCCCCCAGGATAATATCTCCCTCTGTCCCCAAGGAGAGATCATTCTCTGGGTTCAGGCTGATGGTTATCCCTTTCCCGGCGCGGCGAGTCTTTAGCTCTACTTCAATGCTCATCCAGTTTGTCCCCGCTTCTGGATTTGGAACCGGTATCCAAAAAAATTCATAAGATTATATTGTTGTAGTACAAATCAGTTCGCAGAGTGGGCTGATCTGGTGTTTTAATCGTAACCTTTTCGAGGTAATTCGACGTCCAATGAGGAGTTCTGCTGCTGAAAATCAAGATCGCCGTCATAGGGTTTGTAGCTTCAATGCCAAAGGCATGATAACCGTTTTCCATCGTCGGTTATGTGGCACCACTCCTTATTCAGCCGAACCTCTAGGACTTTCGAAATCTCTATCACAGCAATCTCCGTGTGTCCATGAAAATTTAAGAAATAAAACAGATAGAAACGGCTATCAGCACACATATCGATTCAGTTGTCATACTATCCTAACGGATATACGCTATTATTACTTAGTAATTATCATATTAAATAAGATTCAATTTTGGTGTGAGATAGCAAACGTTAAATTGATCAAAACTACAAAATTGTAAAAAAAACGGCTATTAATGCTGTAAAACGATGACTCGAAGTTATCAAGGCCTGAAAAGGGATCGGCCACGTTCCAGGCTGATTTGCAGTTTATAGCGGTGTCTACCTGCATCATCCCATACCTGCCGTAATAGAAAGCAAATGCCGTAAATCATCCATTGTAACAAATCTGGGACCGGTTCTCACCTAGCAGTGCCGTTGAGCTTTGACAACCAGGATTGGTTCCGGTATGATCGGCGGCATTTCGAATTTGATTAAAATAGTCTGGTTAACCGTGCTCTTCTTTTGCGATGCCGTTTAGCGGATAAGAACCGGCCACTGCGGATGATTTACCGTTTTTAACGATTTGTGAGATTTGTCCTCGATAGCATGATGAACAAGAGTGAGATATTTCCATGATCGTAAAGGCGATCCTTTTAGCTATCGCCGTACTGAACCTGGTTGCACCTGCGTGCGCAGGCGTCAACAAATTTTACGTCCTGGTTGGCAGAGAGAGTATTGATATTCCTGTTCCGAATGGATTTTCCGAGGTCAGCGACAGTTACCCGGCATTTTACCGTGTAGCCGAGTCTATGACTCCTCCCGATAATCGCTTGCTTGCCGCATTTATTCCGGAAGACACGGTTGAAAAAATGACGACAGATGAAAGAATGGTTGTCGATAAATACATTTTAGTTCAAACTCATCGAAAATCTGAAACCCTCGCCATAACCTCACGGGACTTTGAGGCAATAACTGCAAGGATCAGACAGGACCAGGAACGGCTGGCAAATTCAGGAAGTATTGCAACCTTGGTTGAAAATTCGGCTCAGAAATTATCCGAAGAATTTGGCAGGGCAATCGATATTAAATATGGGCAGGCAGTTCATTTCGGCATTTTCGCTGAGGATGCCAATTACATTTCATCGTCCAACCTCGTTAAATTTCAGATCAGCATGAATGGCGCCACGCGCCAATGCCTGGTGGCAAATGCTTCCAATATTGCACGTGTCAAAAACAGGCTGATATTCGTGAATGTGTATTCGTCATATTACTCGCGCAGTGATTTGGATTGGGTACAGGATCTTTCGAAAACCGTTGTTGGCAAAATTATCTCTGCAAATGCATTTTCGGAGAAGACTCCAGACATGGGAAATCCTTTCTCTAAAATAGCACTGGGTGCGGTCATCTTCATGACGTGCGTGATTATCGGCGTTTGTCTGAGGCGATTGAAAAAACCTGCTCAATGAAGATATGGCTTGCCATGATCCATAAATAACATAGAAATTAAGCATTTAAAAAGTATTATACAACGATGTGCAATTAGAAATATAGTGCCATACTCCAATTGGAATGGGTGCTGTTGAAATTGGCTCCACGCAACCTATTTTAAGATTAGATGTCCAGGCTAGTCAATTCTTTTCTGATTGGTCAAACTGCCATGTCGACTTCTTTCAGGTGAGGGTGAGTGTGATGTTGGTGGATAACACGGCGAAGAAGATGTTATGATGAAATAGATCATATTTCCATGTCGAAGTGCAGTATAAGTAATTATATAATCAAAATAAGATGATATCGAATATCTAAGAAAAGTATTCTATGGCATAAGATAATATAAGCTACATAAGTATTATTATAATATGAATCCGTATGACATGGGCGTCCAGAAAAGCATTTGACTGTATAACGGTGGTGGATTATGTATGATGTTAGCGAATGAGAAGTGCAATTTGAGTAATGATATCGAAGTGGAGAGTATTTGCCGATCATGAAAAAGTGTGGCATGAAAGGTGCGTTATCACTGACCTTCATTCCCAGGCCTAGATCGATAGTGTCAAAACTTGCTCACTAAAATTAGAGACTAAAAAAGTGACAAGTGATTATTTACCGGTTGAGGTGATGATCGTCTTGTGAGCCTGCTGGTGTACCTATGGACGGACCAGATCATAAAATATCACCGGAGAGGTGCCCCGGCTGCAATATGATCACATCGGGTATGGCCGGATACCTTTGTCCGAAGTGTGGTTTCGAACTGGCTCACCTCGATATTGCCCCGAATGGCTCGGTGAGGGGCCTTTTGGGATTTTTCCAAAAGCCGGGCGACACACTTAATGGACGCTATCGCATCCTTAAGCTGCTTGGAAAAGGGGGGTTTGGCGCGACCTATCTTGTTAAAGATTTAAAGCTGAATGGAAAGCATCGCGCTTTGAAGGAAATCCCCGAACTGCTCTTTGATGAAAATGAAGTCAACCTTTTAAGCCGGCTAAGCCATCCCGCCATCCCGGATATCACCGATCGATTCAAGGCTGGCAATATGGTCTATCTGGTGCTGGAATTCGGCGGAAGCCGCACATTGGGGGAGGAGAGCCGGCGACTCGGGGGGCGGATACCAATCCCCGAAATCAAATCCTACATGCGACAGTTGTGCCTGGCCCTCACCTACCTGCACGCCCATAGTCCGCCCATAATTCACCGCGACTTAAAGCCCGACAACATACTAATCGACGATAATGGCCAAATCATGCTGATAGATTTCGGCACGGCCAGGGAAGCTCCTTCGGAGACTACGACACATATAATGGCGCAAACGATCTCCAAAGGTTTCAGCCCTCCGGAGCAGGCCCTTGGCACCGGGACCGATACGCGGGCCGATATCTATTCTTTTGGCGCCACTCTGTATTACCTGTTGACCGGCCGGGTTCCCCCTGCCGCTCATGAGCGCGTGGCGGGCGAAGACATCGAACCACCCTCCAGCTTTGTCCCGGGTCTTTCGTCCGAATTTGACGAGGTCTTGCTCAGCACGCTTAGCCTCAACATGAACCAGCGGCCGACAAGGGTTGAAGATCTGATCAAAGGCTTGATCGATAGATTGAGCGATCAGCCTGGCATTGTAACTCCGCAAATATCACGCACAGTCAGGCTGGGCCCTGATGCTGACCGATTTGCCGCGCATTCACCGGATAGCTTCACTGAACCCATAAGGATTCCGGCTTCTGATGGGATTCCGGGGAGGCTCGGAGAACGGAAAAGGTCCAAGTATCTCCCCGCAGCTGTAGTTTTCTTTTTAGTCATGGCGGCCGCCGGCATTGGCATATATTTCTATCCTTTTGAAAAAAAGATCGATTTGATCATAGGCGGCGATTGCAAATGTGGCATTAACTCGGGAAGCTTTGATAGTTCACTCGATGGCAAGGCGATAAAGGTGGTGTTTTCATTCGAAACCGATTCCGACAGCCAAATTGCGAACCAGGTTAAGGTAGTCAAGGACGATCAGGCGGTCGACGACTGCAGGAAATGGATCTGCCCCTCTCCCGAAATAACAAGAGGAGGGTTTTCCGGCAAGCCGGTTACGGTGAAAGGCAAATGGAAGAACGAAAATACGTTTGAAGCGGTTGCGATCTATGGAAAGTCTCGGGATTTTAAAGAAAAACCGGAAAGGAAGAAGCCTGTTCCACCTTTTCCGGACAGCAAGAGGCGTAGAACTTTAATGCAGATTCTGAAGGAGCTTGGCGGGCATAGGGCCGAGTAGAAAATCAACCACAAAAGGAGGGTCGAGATGTCTTTTTTGAAAGGAAAGTTTACAGCCTATTTGGCAGCGGTCATCCTCATCTTCACCGTTTTTCTTGCTATCCCAGCGGCGGCACAGGAGGGGCTCCCCGGAGCTTACGGATTGAAGGTCTACATGGTCAATCCGGCTTTGTATCCGTTCGTTCAAGTGTACTTCCGCACTTTTGACCAGAACATGCTGCCGCTGGTAAATCTGAATGAAAGAAATATCGGTCTTATGGTCAAGGGGCGATCCTACGATCCCATGAAGCGACAATATTTTATTCAGTCATTGCGCCAGCGCCAGGAGGCCACCCGTACGGTCATTATTCTCGATGCAAGCAAATCAATGGCCGGGTTTCCGTTCGAAGCCGCATTGCGTGCGGCGGCACGTTTCATCGACAGCAAACGTCCCCAGGATGAAGTGGCTATATTGGCGATAAGGGACACCAAAGACGGATATGAAACCGTTTCCCCGTTCGAGAGGGACCCCGGCGCACTGGCAAGACGTATGGCCGATATCAGGTGCGACGGCAAGAGAACGCGTCTATACGATTCGATTGCCGCCGGTCTGCAGGCCTGCGGAGTCTCTTCGCAGGGTTCGGTATCTCCGTCTGCATCAAATTTTATTGTTTCCAATTCAATTGTAGTTTTTTCGGACGGCCGCGATGAGGGAAGCGCCCTTTCAAGAGCCGAACTCAACACCCGTATTTCCGGTCTTCCCATCCCCGTTCCGATCTATTGCCTCGCATTTTCACGGGTGAGTCCGAAATTTTTCAAGAACCTTGAATCGCTGTCTAAAAACTCTTTTGGTAAATATTACCTCATTGCCGAAGCCTTTGATAAAATGCAAAGGGTGGTGGAAGAAATACAGAACATCATCCAAAGCGATTATGTGCTGACATTTCGTTCTTATGTCCCAATTGACGGCGAGGAACATTCGTTCAAGGTGGGGGTCGAATATCCATCCGGAAGCGGGAAATACAAGTTCGAGGGCGCCAAGTTCGAGGCCCTGGAACCACCTCCCACCGAACAGCTGCGCCAGGCCCAGATTGAATTGAACGCCGGCATCCCGGATCTGCGGGACGGCAATCCATATATGGAGAGGGCAATGTCTCAGCCGGCCGGGATGACGCCGCAGCAGCCCGCTAAATAACATAATATGCCCTGATGCCCGATCAAGGATTTGGCACAGGGCGCCATACCTTATTAGATGGGCGCTCCGATGGACAATCGGTGCGCCCCGGGCCTTTTACCGAACCGACTGTTTACGAACCGGCTATGAAAAAAGTTATTCTCCTGATCGCTTTCACTGGTTTGGCAGTTATTCTGGTCGTGACCAACCCTTCCATGGATGACTATCAGAGCTATATTCGCCAACAGGTCATGAAAGAGATTCATAAAAGCAACGAAACACCTCTTGGGCAGGTATTCGGCCCCCTGGCCGGCGGTTTTGCCGGTACCCTGATTGCAAGCCAGACGATCAGGAATGACTACGGACTTTTCAGCATTTATGAATTTACATTCGGCAAGAAACGCTTGCGGCTCATCGGAATTTACAAAAACTTCGTCGTTCTTGAAAGTTCAAATTAGTTTCCATTACTGCGAACAGGCAAGACATGAACGTTCCGGATCACCTTTATTCACCAAAATCGTTCTAACCATCAGCGCGGAAACATCGAAATGATGGGCGGCATTTTCTATGTCTTCATCACTGATTTTCGTCGAATTTAAATATCCAACCAGATCCGAATACAAGGGTGGGTGGGGGGATTTTGGAGACACCCAGGCATTACATCAAAAAACCCCCGGCCCCCGGGGTTCACGGGGGCGCGGGGGGCCTGAAGTCTTTTCCACGGGCGGGAAATTCAATCTCTTTATCAAAGCTCGGCGGGCAGGGCCTTGAGCTGGGAATTGTAGTACACGGGGCCGTCCACGCAAACGTAGCTGGTGCCGATGTTGCACCGCCCGCAGATGCCTACTCCGCATTTCATGCGTTTTTCCAGCGTCGTGAGTATCTGATTGTCTTCAAAACCGAGTTCTTTCAGCGCCTGCAGGGTAAATTTGATCATAATGGGCGGTCCGCAGGTTACCGCCACAGCGTTTTCCGGGTCGGGATGCAGTTCCTTGAGCACGTTCGGAATCAGTCCCACCCTGTGTTCCCAACCGGGTGATTCGACATCGATAGTGAGGGTCGTGGACATGCCGGGGTTGGAGAGCCATTCGGGCAGTTCGGCCTTGAACGCCATATCCATCGGTGTGCGGGCGCCATAGAGCAGGGTGATGTCGCCGTAATCGGAGCGATTGTCGAGCATGAACAGGAGCAGCGTGCGTAGCGGGGCCATGCCGATTCCGCCTCCTATGAAAACGATGTTCTTGCCTCTCATGCTCTCATAGGGAAACCCATTTCCCAGCGGGGCGCGCACGCCGACCTTGTCCCCCGCGGAAAGCCCGTGCAAACGGGTGGTCACCTCGCCGGCGCGCATAACGCTGAACTGAAGGTATTCCATGCGGGTTGGGGGAGAATTAATGACGAAGGTGGACTCCCCAACCCCAAAGACGGATAACTGGCCTACCTGGCCGGGCTTGAAGCGGAATGCGGCCATGGCGCTTTCGTCATCGAACCGTACCCGGAAAGTTTTTATGTTGGGCGTTTCCTGGACCGTTTCCAGGATGGTCGCCACCTGCGGCAGGTAGGGGTTGGCAACGGTTTTCGACTTAGCCATTTGACACCTCTTGCATTTTAGGCCCGGCGTGCTCGATGGCCCTGAGCACGATCTCACGGATATCGACGCTTACCGGACAGCTTTTGATGCAGCGGCCGCAGCCGCAGCACGCGGTAAGCCCGCCGTGGAGGGCGGGGTAGTAGCTGAATTTATGTCCGATGCGGTTCTTAAGGCGATGGGCCTTTGTGGGTCTCGGGTTATGTCCGCTGGCCTCCAGGCTGAACTGGTAGGACATGCAGTTGTCCCAGGAACGCAGCCTTTTTCCGGACAACCCGTTGGACTCGTCGGTCAGGGTAAAACAGTAGCAGGTCGGACACAAATATGTACAGGCGCCGCAACTGAGGCATTTGGCCGAAACATCCTCCCAGAACTCCGTGTCATCGAAAACGGCAAGGAGGCTCTCGGCAGCTTTGCCGATATCCGGTGCATCGCCGAGTTTTTTCCTGCCCCGCTCCCTGGCCGCCGCCGCTTCCTTGGACTTGTCCCCGGCCTCGTCGAGAAGCGGGCTGTCCAAAAGTGCCTCCCCCCGTTTGCTGACAGCCTCCAGGATGTATCCTCCTTCGACCGGGGTCGCCAGGATGTCCGATCCGGCAGCGTCGTCGGGATTTCCCCCCACCCAGTGGCAAAAACAGGTGTTATCGGGGTGTTCGCAAGTAAGAGTTACGAAAAGCGTATTCTCCCGCGCCGCCTTGTAGTAAGGGTCCGGGTGCTCCTTGCCCTGGTAGACGCGGTCGAAAATGGTAAATCCCCTCACGCCGCAGGGCCTGGCCCCGAATACCAGCGTGGGTTCCGCACCGCAGTTCTCAAACAGTTTCAGGGTCGTATTTTCAGGATTTTCCGGGTCCTTGGTCTGTTCAAAACGAAACAGCTCCCGGCAGGCCGGAAATATCGCGGCCTTGGGGGAAGCCGTGGAGTCCACGGACGAGATCGGTTCGTCTCCGGCCGCATACGGCCGAAAAACAACGCTTTCTCCTTCCACCCGCGGAACCAGCACTCTGCTTCGCTCACCCAGGGCAGTGAGCCAGTCGGCAAGACGTTCCTGCTTTAGAAATTTTTCCCGTGCCATCACCTACCCCTCTCGTCGATGTTCTTTTCCTGCACCTGGAATGACAAAAGCGGCGGTACGGCCTCGGGATCGATTCCAGCCCGGTACTCGAACAGTTCCTGGATCACTTTGTTCAGGTGGCGCTTCAGTTCCAGCACGGGGATGCCCATGGGGCAGGCGCGCTGGCATTCGCCGCATTCCGTACACCGCCCCGCCAGGTGCACGGCATGGACCACCTGAAACATCAGCTTCTCGGTCACCGTATCCTCCTGGCTGATCCAGTGAGGATCGCGGCTCTGGGCGATGCAGTGGTCGCGGCACACGCACAGCGGGCAGGCGTTGCGGCAGGCGTGGCAGCGGATGCAGCGGTCCATGTGGTAGCGCCAGAAGGCCATCTTTTCCATCAGGTCCGCAACGCTTGCAACCCGGAGACCGGAAGGCTGCCCGCCGACCGGTGCGGCCGGTACAATGCGTTCGCCGATGAGCTGATCGGCTATCAATGCATTCGGATATCGGCAGGAAAGGCATTTGTCGGCAGCAGCCTCGGCCATGGGCAGGCGATACTTTTTCCCATCCACCGCCACGGTCAGATTGCCTCCGGAAAAATCGGCGGCCTCGACACGGGCAGGGCTTGTCCCTTTGCCTTGGAGGAGCCTGCCGACTTTGGAAAGATCCGCCACTCCGGTGCACGGCATGCTGAAAACCATGAGCTTCTCACGGTCGATGAGCTTTTCCTGGAGCAACTCCACCACCGAACGGCTGTCACAGCCCTTAACCACTACCCCGACTTTCTTATTTTGAAGGGCGGGCAGATAGGTCGCAAGATTGTGGACATTGAGCGGCCCCCAGACAAGTTTATCCACGTCCTCCGGAGTGCGCATGAAAAGGGGCGTATTGTGCAGGGGATCGTAGCCCCGCTGCCAGCCGATTATAAAATCGAGTCCCGGCAAACTGGCTTTGAGTGCTTCCTTCAGTTCCGCCAGGCGGAGATCATATTCCCCGTTTTCCGGAAAAGACGGCAGCCCCGATGACAGCCCTTTTCCATTCGAGGAGGCCGGTAAGGCCGGGATTTCGACCTGTTCGTGACGAGGGGCCGGCCCGAGGGCATGGATCCGCTCCGTGAAAGCCCTCACCACCTTTTGCCAGCGCTGTCCCTCGGAGGCCGAGACCCAGGTGTACTCGAACCTGGCCGGATCGATCCCCAGTGCCGGCAGAAACTGCGTGAACACTTCCAGGCGGCGGCGGGCGTAGAGGTTACCTTGAGAGTAGTGGCAGTCCCCGGGATGGCAGCCGGAAACCAGGACGCCGTCGGCCCCGTTCAACAGGGCTTTGGCCACGAAAAGGGGATCGATCCTGCCTGAACACGGCACACGGATGATGCGCAGATCGGTGGGCTGGGCAAACCTCCCCACCCCCGCGGTATCGGCCCCTCCGTAGGAACACCAGTTGCAAAGAAAGCCAACGATCCGAAGCTCTTTGCCGTTTAAGACCGGCATAATGCATTGACCTCCGCCAGGATTTGATTGTCGGTAAAGTGTGAGAGTTGCGCGGCCCCCTGCGGGCACGTGGAAGTGCAGATCCCGCAGCCCTGGCAGACGGTCTCGACGACCTCCGCCTTCGGCTCGCCCCTCATATCGATCATTTTTATAGCCCCGAAGGGGCAGGTGAGCACGCATTTGCCGCAGCCCACGCAGCGCTTGACGTTGACCAGGGATATCTGCGGATCGCTTTCCAGCGAATCCTTTGAAAACAGCGCCAGCACCTTGCCCGCGGCCGCCCCCCCCTGGCAGACCGATGAGGGAATGTCCTTGGGTCCCTGGCAGGACCCGGCCAGGAAAATACCCGCCGTGTTCGTTTCCACGGGACGAAGTTTGGGATGGCTCTCCAGGAAAAAACCGTACTCGTCGTAAGAAATACGCAATTTTTCAGCCAGGGCCGATGCCCCGGAAGCCGCTTCGGCGCCCGCGGCCAGGACCACGAGATCCGCCTCGACCTCGACCTGCCTGTCCATCAGCGTGTCCGCCCCGCATACCACGTACTTGCCGTTCCGAGGGTAGATCATGGAGACGCGGCCCCGGATATACTGGGCTTCGTATTCTTCCTGCGCCCGGCGGGTGAACTCGTCGTAGAACTTACCCGGCGAGCGGATATCCATATAGAAGACGTACGACTTCGAATCCGGGATGTGGTCTTTGGTGAGGATCGCCTGCTTGGCGGTATACATGCAGCAAAAACCGGAACAATAGGGACGTCCGAGGGATTTGTCCCGGGACCCCACGCACTGTATGAATACGATCGTCTTAGGCTCGGCGCCGTCCGAGGGGCGTTTTATGTGCCCGCCGGTGGGGCCCGCGGCGGAAAGCAACCGTTCATACTGGAGCGAGGTGATGACATCCGGATAACGGCCGCCGCCGTACTCGCCGCACCTGCTGATATCAAAGAGGTCGTAGCCTGTTGCGGCGATGACGGCACCGACGTTTCGGGTGAGCGTCTCATCGGTCATTTTGTAGTCGATGGCGCCGGTCGGACAGGTTTTCGCGCACACCCCGCATTTTCCCTTGGTAAACTGCCGGCAGTAGGCCGGGTCTATAACGGCTTTTTTGGGAATGGCCTGCGGAAATGGAATATTGATGGCCGTAGTGCGGCCCATCGATTCATTGAAACGGTCCACCGCCTTTTTGCCCGGGCATTTTTCCATGCACGCGCCGCAGCCGGTACACTTGCTCCAGTCGACGTAGGTGGCCTTCCTGCGCACCTCGACCTGGAAATTGCCCACGTAGCCGCTGACCTGGGCGACCTCGGAGCAGGCCATGAGCTCGATCCTGGGATGCTGGGCAACGTCCACCATCTTGGGACCCAGAATACAGCTCGAACAGTCCAGGGTGGGGAAAGTCTTATCCAGCTTGGCCATTTTCCCGCCGATGGTGGATTCCCGTTCCACCAGGATAACGTCCAGGCCGCCTTCCGCACAGTCGAGCGCGGCCTGGATACCGGCCACCCCGCCTCCGATGACCATCACCGTCTTGTTTATCTCGAATTTTTTCGAAAACAGCGCAGAGTCGCGCCGCAGCTTTTCGACGGCCATGCGCACCAGTTCAATCGCCTTGTTCGTATTGGCTTCGCGGTCTTTTCCAATCCACGAGACATGCTCGCGGATATTGGCCATCTCGAACATGTAGCGGTTGAGCCCCGCCTTTTCCACCGCACGCCGAAAAGTATTCTCATGCATCCGCGGCGAGCAGGATGCCACCACCAGGCCGGTCAGGTTCTTTTCCCGTATGGCCTTTATCATGGCATCCTGTCCGGGTTCCGAGCAGGCATACATGGTATCGGCAGCCATGACCACTTCGGGAAAAGATATAGCCGCCCCGGCGACGGCCGCCGTGTCCACCGTGCCCTCTATGTTGCTGCCGCAATGGCAGACGAAAACGCCGATTCGCATATTTGTTCAAAGCTCCCTTTCAGTGCGATATCTCGCGCTTTCAGCCCGCGACCGTCAACACTTTGGATAAAATTGGCCTGGGACTTACGCTCAGCCTGTCCAGTCCCAGATCATCCTCGGAGCACCCCAGAGCCAGGCCCATGAGTTGCGTAAAGTAGAGCACTGGCATCTGAAAACTTTCGTTCAACGCCTTATTCACCTGGTCCTGTCGCAAATCCAGGTTCATCTGGCACATGGGGCATGCCACCACCATTACATGGGCGCCGATATCCCTCGCACAGGCAAGCAACTTGCCGGAAAGCCGCGCGACGATGTCCTGCCTCGGCACACCGAATGAAGCCCCGCAGCATTCCACCTTGAGCGGAAACGGCACCACCTCGGCCCCGAGGGCGGTCATGATGTTGTCTATGGCCATCGGGTTTTCCGAATCGTCAAAGGACATGATTTCAGGAGGCCGGTTCATGATGCAGCCGTAATACGGGGCAACCCTGAGTCCCGTAAGGGGCCGGCGGACCCTGGCGGCAATGGCACCGGTACCGATGTGTTCCACAAGGACCTGGAGGACGGACAACGATTGAACGGAGCCCTGATAGGGCCTGTCCAGCAGGCTGTTGACCTTTTCGCGAAAAGCATCCTTCTGAATGCGATAAGTGGCTGCCTTGAGATTGGTCAGGCAACTGGGACACGGAGTGATTGCCGTACCCAGTCCCATGTTCTCGACCAGTTCCAGGTTTCTGGCGGCCAGCGCCGCGGCAAAAGAATAGTCCAGGGTATGCGCCGGGCTGGAACCGCAGCAGCTCCAGTCGGGAATATCCACCAGATTGAGGTCGAAAGCGGCACATACGGCACGGGTGGACCGGTCGTACTCCTTGGACGTCCCGTGCCCCGAACAACCCGGGTAATAGGCGAAATCGTTACTCATGCGGCCGCCCCCTTTCCAAATCGCTCGAAAATTTTGGCAATTTCTTCTTTGCCCTGGATATTGGAAGGCAGGAGCGAGAGTTTTCTCTTTGAAAAGATCTGCGGGCCGAGGCTGAAGTCGGCCCAACCCTTACCTGTTTTGGCGACGAACTTTGCCAGCAGTCCCGTCTCGAAGAGCCGGCCGTGGGCATGGATCGATTCCAGGAATGCATCCTGGAATTCCTTGAGTTCGCTTACGCCCACGCGCCCTTCGCGCCGGGCAATCTGCCTGAGCACATCAATGACGCGGGCCACGTCCAAATTATTGGGACATCGAGTCGTGCAGGTTCCGCACGCGGCGCAGAGCCAGATGGATTTGCACCCCAGGACCGTATCCTTTTGCCCTGCCTGTACAAAGCGCATGATCTGGTTTACAGGAACGTCATAGGCAAACGACAAGGGGCAACCGGCCGTGCAGTTCCCACACTGGTAGCATTGGCTCACCTTCTGCTCGGACTGTTCCTCCACCATGCGAACGAAATCACCGTCGTACTGATTACTGAGATTAATGGGTGTCATGCTTTAGCCTTCCTCGATGTTTCTGGTACATGTTGATGAAGCGGTTCCCTCTCCTGATCGGCGGTTCCGGCAATTCAGAAAGCTTGTCGGCGATTTGACATGTCAGCCGCATAATCGCCCGATCGCTTTCCGGAAACGTTTTCCGCCCTGTCGAAAAATCAACTGCTGTTGTAAATCTTGTCCTGGTGCATGTTAACCAGCTCGTTCGCCTTCGATGCCTCGGCACGAATGGGGGTCGGACCGTCAGCCCCGTGCGTTCCGAGGCATCAAGGAACGGAAGGTTAACCAGCTGACAATTCCCGGTAAATCAACAGTATTTGATAAGGGATCTAATAGGCGACAACCACCCTCGTTACGATGTAAAAAGGATAGCGATATGCGGGACGTACCTCAATGTGCGGCTCGTTTGCTATCATCGTTGTTCCAATATCGAAAAAAGACCCCATGTCATGCGGTTTCCGGTCCTTGTCCACCTTCGGTCGGCCGGTAACGGCATTTCTGAGATCCGGTCAATTCATGGTCGGGGAGGCGATGTCGCCTGATTTTTCGAGAAGTATTTCCCCCGCTACGCCATAGTCACTCCTTCTTGTCTGCACCTTGGCAATCGGGGCCTCTCTAAATTTTGGAGACAACTCCTCACATTGACTTTCGCAGTTATGTCCACTTATATTTTACCCCTTGGGTCAACCCCATGATGGGCTGGTTTCTTTTATTCGGAGCAGCGCATTGACGACGTGCTCGGCGTGTGCATGGTCCAGCGCAATGAGCATGCCTGTATAGGCGCTTGGCTGTTTCAGGGTGGGAGGGTGAAAGGCGCCATGGTCGGTGGCTGGTTGTCGGATCTCATGCAGGCAAGGTTTTTATCGAAGGAATGCCGATTTGCCGGTTCTAAAGGAGTCCGCTCAAGAACTGCTTGAAAACAAGTATGGCTGTATGTTTTCATACGGTGATGGGTGCGGCATCCTAAACCAGGCCGCCGCCAGCCGGCACGATTAATAACTCAAAAAAGCTCGCTGGCGGAGCCTACTGGTACGATGTAACACTTAAATGGCGTAGACCATAGAGCCTACGCCACTTCACGAACGACAGATGCCGAAGGCCGGACTCGAACCGGCACGGGTCTCCCCACCACCCCCTCAAGATGGCGTGTCTACCAAGTTCCACCACTTCGGCAGCAAAAGGCATTATATACAACGGCCGCCGGTTTTGCAACCGTCTGGTTGGCTGCCGGACAAAAATCAGTCCGGACTTTTCCGGCATGTCTTTCTGGCGATATTGTCCATCGGGGATAATAGTTCATTGCAGGATTGATTCGCGAAACGAAGGGTCAGCTTTCCAATGCCCGGCTACTGTGGTTTGGCATTTTGCACGTGGGGGTTTTGCCCGGGGAGAGGTCTAAAAAATTCCATTCTTTCGAGCATCTCCCAGGACCTTTGTTCTTTTTGCCTCTCTTGTTCTTTAAGTTTCCGCGGTGTCGGAATGGGCTCGGAATCGGTACCGTACTGGATGTAGTCGTCTGTTTCGACTCTTTTGGCAAACAGAAGGCGGCCGGATGTTGCGGCCGGGCCGGGCGGCTTCAGGCCGGCCATCCGGCGGCCCGATTTCGCAGGACAAGCCCCGGAAACGGCTGCACAGTCTCCGGGTTCGACTGCTGCGGCAAGGGCCGCCATTGCTATAATCAGGCACAGAAAAAAAGTTCGCATTCTCTTCAGCCCGGTCTCAGGGCGGCCCACGGCGGCTGCCCCGGGCAGGATGGTTACAGGTAATCACCCCGTCTCGATTTGACTGCTTCCATGTAGGCCAAAACATTTACTTCCTGGGACATGTCGGCCAGCGGGCTGCTCGAAAGACCCTCGACACTTTTGTGAAGCCGTGCCGCTGCTTCACCGAGTTCCTGGATTATGCCGTCGAGCTTTTTAGGCGACGCGGTGTTGTCGTTTAACGCCTTGTCGATTGTATCGAGCCTTGTGATGACATTGTCCACGGCCGAGATCCTGTCGGCCAGAGCGGGGTCCGCGCTCTCCGGGTCCAGTCCCGGCACCCCGGACAGTGAATCAAGGCTCGAGATGGGACCGGTCCCGTCGGCATCGTCGATGCTTGCCATTTCGTCCTGGAGCAGGGCGCTAAAATCGTTTTTTCGAACGTCCCCGCGCTTTTCGCACCGGGAATTTTGCACTTCGGACTGCACTTTGAGCAAATCGTCAATTTTCATGATTTTCCCCCGTTGTCCGGGTATCCATAAAGTAAGTGGCGGAGCAACTCCGTCGAAAATTCTTTAAGCAAGTTTTTTGCCAAACTCCGAAACAGAGTCAGAATAAATAGATGGCGGGGCACATCGTCGGCGGCGCACCGGAAAAATTTTCCGCGGACGGAAAATTTATTCCTATCTTTTGGACAGCGGGACTCGGATTGTGGCGGTGGTGGCATCCGCGCCGAACTCAAGATTAACGGTGCACCCGTATGGCGAAAGGAGCCGGCGGGCGGCATAGAGGCCAAACCCCGGATGGGCGAGTTTTGGCTCCTCGGTTCCGTTCGGCCACCTTGATTCGAAAAGGCGAAAAAGCGGTTCCGGGTCCTGCTGGTCGCGGGAACCGCAACCGGTGTCGATGATCTTTATCAGTACGTGGTCGCCCTCGACGCCGGTCTCGACCACAAGTTCCTTTTTGGGTGAGTCCTGCATGGCGGTAACGGCGTTCTGGAGCAGGTGGAACAGGGCTGGAATGATATTGCGACCGGGTACCCGGACGGGCGGAAGATTTTTGGCCAGCCGCAGTTCCGGCCTGACTTTGTGTTTGAAGAAAAGATCGGACCGGAATACGCCGGCTATCCTGGTCAGAAGGGAATTGATATCGACATCGGCGCCGCTCCGCTCGATTTCGTGCAGTTGCATGAATTCGCGAAGGTTTCCGGACAGGCTGAAGACCTGGTCGCGGATCTGGTTCAGCCGCTTGCGCTGCTTTTCGACAAGTTCGGTCCACCCGGGGTCTTCGCCCCCGGCGGCCTTGAACATGCGGTCCTGCATTTCCAGGCCCGAGAGGAGCAATTCCGACAACATCGACAGGTTCTGAAGGGGGCCGTTTGCGTTGTGCACGAAGCCCTGAATGAACCTGCCGGCAAAACCGAGACGGTCCTTCTCATGCAGTGCCTGGATGCACCGGTCGAAGAACTCCTCGGGCGTAAAGTCGTCGAATATGGCTTTTTCCATCCTAAATCGCCTGCTGAGGCCCATTTTTTTTCGAACCGGCCCGGTGCAGCATTTCCAGGAATGCTTCGAGAGCGATCGGATCGAACTGCTTTCCACCGTTTCTGAGAAGCTCGGAGATGGATTCCGCTCGCGAGATGGCGTCGCGGTAAGCCCGCTTGGAGGTCATGGCGTCGAAAGCGTCGGCGAGACTGACTATTCTCGCCAGAAGCGGGATATCCTCGCCTCCCAGGCCATCTGGATATCCTTTCCCGTCCCACCTTTCGTGATGATGCCTTATAATCGATTTTTCTTCGTCGCTGAGGCCCAGGTCGGCCACTATGGACTCGCCTATGACCGGATGCTTCTTTATGATTTCGTATTCCTCGCTCGAAAGCGAAGCGGGCTTGTTCAAAATGCCGTCGCTTATCCCGATTTTCCCGATATCGTGCAAATAGCCGATAGTGTCGAGGGCCTCGATCTGGGCGCTCGAACAGCCCAGAAGGCGGGCGGTTTCGACCGCGTACTTCGTCACCCGCTCCGAATGTCTCCCGGTGTAGAGGTCTTTGGCCTCGATTGCGTTTACAAGCGATTTCAGGATGCCGTAGAAATTGCTGATAAGGCTCTCATACAGGGCCATGTTCTCCACGGCCATCGAGGCCTTGCGTATCAGGAAATCGAAGAGTTGTTTTTCTTCGGCGGGCAGCTCGCCGCACCCCGGCTTGTGAAATGCCATAAGCACGCCGAAGGGTTCCCCGCGTATACGCATCGGCCAGAAGGAAAGCAGGCTCTCCGAACCCGGCAGACCGTCAAGCCAGTGACACGCCTGTTCCGGAAGAACTACAACATGGCTTGCCCCGTTTCCCAACAGGTCTTTCAACCTCTGGTCATTGAGAGGCAGCTTTTGCGGCCACTTTTCCGCCTGGTCCCAGCCGCACCCGGCAATCGGAAGCAGGCTGGCCCTGTCGTGCGGGACCATCAGAAAGCTCGCCTTATCCACCGTTTCCAGGCTGGATGCAAGCTGCACGATCCGGGAATAAAGGTCGTCGCTCGAGTGTATTTCGTCGAGTTCCTTCGAAATCCTGAAAAGCCTCGTCTGCTCGTTGATTCT
Organism: uncultured delta proteobacterium; assembly: GCA_963712895.1. Lineage (GTDB taxonomy): Bacteria > Desulfobacterota > Syntrophobacteria > Syntrophobacterales > Syntrophobacteraceae > SbD1. The sequence continues at coordinate 40,750 of CAVQJR010000004.1, forward strand.
GTCTTTGAGTTCGATGTTTACCTTCTCCAGTTCCTTTCGGGCCTGGCATTCGAGCTGAAGGCTGAGGTTTTCTAGGAGGAGCCCCTTCTCCTTGGTGACCCGCTGAGTGGTGAGGGCCACATGCTCGAGCGTGAACGGCTTGGTGAGAAAGTCGGAGGCCCCTTTGCGCATGGCCTCGATGGTGTATTCCATCGTGGGATAGCCGCTCATCATGACAACCGGCAGGCCGGGGTCCTCCTGTTTCAATTTCTCCAGGAGCACCAGGCCGTCCATATCCGGAAGGCGCAAGTCAACGAAGGCGCAGTCAAAAACTTCCTCTGCAATCACCTTGCAGGCTTCAGTCCCGGTGACGCAGTGCTGTACCATTTCATGGTCCAGCCGCAGCAGACATTCCTGCAGGAGTTCACCGAGGATTATGTCATCTTCGACCAACAGTATTTTCATGACTCGCCGGATTCAGTCCTTTTAAGTACGGCCTGCTTTATCCGATTCAATTCCGTTTCAGTGATGATAGAATCCTGCCTCAAACTCCTGAGTATTTCAAGAGCGGCAAGAGTTCGACTGGGGTTGCCTTCAGGATTTTCCAGGAAGGCATCCTGTCTCAAAGTGGTATCGGGAAAAAGCGGCCCCTTTATTAACTGCCCCGAGCTGCTGTAGACTTCATGCGAAGGGTAACGCTTTCCTTCCATTAAACAAAGCTTTTTGTGCAAAATTTCGATTTTTTCCAGTAGGGTGGAGTTTTCCTTGAAAACCCTCACTCTTTCTATTGCGTTGCGGATAGTTACCAGGACGCGCTCTGTCATGAAAGGCTTTTGTATATAGTCGTAAACTCCCAGGCGAAGGGCCTCGATGGCGGATTCAAGGCTCCCGAAGCCGGTGACCAGTATGCCGAGCATGCGTGGATAGCGCTCTCCCGCCTGTCTTAAGAGGGTAAGGCCGTCCATTCGCGGCATGTTGAGGTCCGTGATCAGGATGTCGAATTCGGCGGTGGAAAGCCGTTGGAGGGCTTCCATGCCGTCGCCGGCCAGCACTGCTTGAGCCCCCGCATCCTGGACGGTCTGCGCCAGTATTTCGAGAAAAATCTCGTCATCGTCGACCACCAGAACCCTGGCGGCCGGCACAGGCATCGACCCCACGCTTCTGTCAGCCACAGATCATCATACCTTGCCGTCGAACAGGACACCGCGAAATTCCTCGAACTTTCCCAGTAGGTCCGCAGGTATCTGGCGTACGACCTCCCCGGTCTCACCGTTTAGCACCTGCACGGTGGTCTGCCCGGTCTGTGCATCGACGGTATAATTGAGCTGGAGGTTGGCCTGTCTAAGAAATTCCTCGACCTGCGTGGAAACTTCCGGCGGCGAAAACTCGCCGCTCTCACCCGAAGAGGTGTTGGGTTCATCTTTGGGCGCTTTATTATCCATTTTGCTGATGGCGGCGCGCTCGGTTTTCGCAACCGGTGGAATCACCTCCGCATCTTTCTTATTCAATGCCGGTTGAACCCAAATATCTCTCATGACCGGTTGGATCTCTCGTGTGTTCAGTGCCATGGTGAACCTCCGTTTTCAAGTTTTGCCGAACGGCCACTGTTTGGTCGAGGCCCGTCCAATACTTTCGAATTGTCGGCCCCGGCCGGCTGCACCAGAAAAGCGGCAAAATTACGTGCGAGCCTGTCGGCCAGTTCGGGGTATCTCTGGGCCGGCTGGCCCGAAATGGTATTCCAGGTAAGGTCAATGTCGGCACCGGGCTCGGAAAAAGCGACCTGCTTTATGTCCCACAATACCATGCCGGTTCGGGCATCGAGTATCCTGGTGCGGGTTTCCAGCCGGGTGGGCAGGGCGCCGGAGCCGTCCATGAGGTAGGTAACCGCCGGGACCATTACCAGGTCGCAGCACTGGTTTCTTCCGTACCAGAGTGCCTCGGCGTCCGATCTTACCATGTGCCGGATTTGCTTTATCTCCCGGAAGGGGCGGCTCTGCGCCATCTGCGCCTGGAAGGCGGCGGTCACCTTCTCCGACACCCCGCTGGTTTCAGGAGGCACCACGAAGGGAACCAGTCCGATAACATCCATTCTGTGGCGCTCGGCAGCCGAGTTGACGATCACGTCCATCTCCGATTCCACACTCCGGCTGGACATTGCCTTGAGTTTGGTCGTTACACAGCCGGTGCTGCTGCACAATGCCGCTACCGCCAGTATGGCCACCATGATGCGCGCGGGAAGTGGGATCCTTATCACAAATACCTCTTTTCAACGTGAAAGCGGCTCGTTAAAAGCCGGGAGGTTTTTTGGGAAATTCCTGTTTCGAAAGCTTTTCAGGCCAAGCTGCTCACTCGTTCACCTGTTACTGCATGAATAATCGGCTGGTGCCCAAGAAATCTTGAGCATTAAATCCACCGTGATGACCGTATTCCAGGCAGTCGCGGTCGAACACATGGAATTTTCATCCTTAAACGAGAAATATTATTTGTCAATTCAGCTTTTTAATGCGAAAATACCGGTGGATTTTGCGAGTCTCACTGCACATGCGACATTAGCCGATAAAGTTGCCTCTGTTCCGGAGCCCTCTCTTGCCGACTCGTTCGCTGCAATTTGAAATCAGCAGGTTCTCGCTCTCGCAGGCAATTTCTTTCCTGGTTTTGCAATCGATCGATCATGGACCGGACCGTCGCCGTCCGCGCCGTGGTGATTGCTGTTGTGTTCGTGTAATTGTAATGTCGTCATTCGTGTATCATTTGTAAGCTCACGTATTAAGGCTATGCTTTCGATATCTAAATACCGCATGTCAAGGGTAGGCCTGCCGATGGCATAGGCTGTTGACGGCGTTTGGCGGATGTGCTAGTGAAATATTTTATAAGACTTCTTTTGCCATTTCCAGCGAGCCGTTTCGTAACGGGTAGGTGTGCCGGTTAAGCCGGCTGCGCCCGAGACAATGGTTTTCAACGGCTCGAAGTTGCAATTTGCGGGATGCCCGACTGGTCGAAACGTACGGGCGGCGATTTGCCGTCCCGGTCATAATATCTGTTGGCGATACGGCGGTTTTTTTCTTGAAATTGAACTGGATATGGTCTTCGCAATAATCTCGTAAAGAGAACCAATGGTAAATCTCAAAGACTTCAGTGCGGTTCAGAATGAAAGTTGTGAGAATGAAAGGGTTTTTTTGAAGCGCCCTTGGGCGGGCGGGGCTCTTCGCGCCTTGCCTGTCCCGGGGAGAGGAAATAATAACCAATAATTTCGGAAACCTTTTCTGTTTTCATCGGGAGGGACCTATGACGGCTCTTGTGATCAGCATTGGTGTTTTGCTTTATCTGGGACTTTATTTCATCTACGGCAAGAAATTGGAAAAGGATGTCGTAAAAGTTTCGGATTCGAGGGATGCGCCCTCCAAGCGCCTTTATGACGGCATAGACTATGTGTCGGCACGAAAGGAGGTCCTTTTTGGACATCACTTTGCTTCCATTGCCGGTGCGGCGCCCATTATAGGCCCGGCCCTGGCCATGGCCTGGGGGTGGCTGCCCGGTCTGCTCTGGGTCTGGTTCGGCAATATTTTTGTGGGAGCGGTGCATGATTACCTGGCGCTGATGGCCTCGGTTCGCTACGACGGCAAATCCATTCAATTTGTAGCCTCCGACCTGTTGGGAAAGCGGACCGGGACAGCCTTCTACTGGCTGGTCTTTTTCCTGCTGATCCTGATCGTGGCCGCCTTTGCCGCCGTTATCGGCGGGCTGTATGTCAAGACCCCGGCCGTCGGCTCTTCCTATGTGTTCAAGATAGTGGCCGCTCTTATCCTCGGGGTCCTGCTTTACCGCACCAAATTGAACTTCGGGGTGGCAACCCTGATAGGCATTGCCATGTTGTTGTCGGCCCTCGAATTGGGCATCATATTTCCCATAGTCCTGAGCTACAATACCTGGATGGTGATAATGTTTTTTTACATCATTATTGCATCCGCCATTCCGGTCAACGTCCTGTTGCAACCCAGGGACTATCTCAACTCCTTTTTGTTATACGCCGGATTGGTTCTGGGCCTGGTCGCCGCCATCTTCGCTTTCAGAGGCTTTGAAATACCCGCGTACAGTGCGTTTGCGCCCGTCCTTTCCGGGGGCAAGGCCACTCCTTTTTGGCCCGCCATTCCTCTGATTATCGCCTGCGGCTCTCTTTCCGGCTTTCATTCCCTGGTGGCCTCCGGGACAACGTCCAAGCAACTCGCCAAGGAAAGCGACGGACTCTTTGTCGGCTACGGCGCCATGTTCGCTGAAGGATTTCTGTCCACGGTCGTCGTGGTTTCCATTGCCGGTTTTGGATACACGGCCATAAAACATGCCGGTGCGGCAATGAATGTGGCGGTGACGCTGGATGCATCCAACTGGGGGGCCATGTTTACCAAGACCACCGGTATCGTGAAACTGGCCGCGGCAAATTTGTTCGTCCAGTCTTACGCCGATATGGTCGGTTCCACCTGGTTGAGGTTTATCCCCGCCGATTATGTAAAAGTGCTGGCCGGAATGTGGGTTGCTTCCTTTGCCATGACCACCCTGGACACCACCAACCGCCTGGCACGTTATTGCATTTCGGAAATGGCGGCTCCCCTGAAAGACAGTTCCGAGGGTCTGTACAAGCTCCTGACCAACCGCTGGGTGGCATCGACCATCCCCGCGTTTATCGGGATTTATCTGGCCTGGAGCAGGAACTTCACCATTCTGTGGCCTTCCTTCGGTGCGGCCAATCAGCTGATCGCATCCATCGCCCTCATGACAGGCGCCTGCTACGTTGCTTCCAAACTCAAATCGGAATTCAGCAGTGTGGCCGTCATTCCGGCCTGGATTCTGTGGGTGACGGTTACGGCCGCCATGATCTGGTTCCTGGTGGTTGTCCTGCCGGGCTCCATCGCCGCCTCTCCGGTTACCGGATGGACGGTTACGGCCATCATGGTCATCATGCTGTGTATGAACGTTATTTTTATCATGGATTTTTATAAGAATTTCACTAAGCCAGCGCCGCGTGAGGAGTTGTCGGGCGGTTGATGGCGCGGATGAATGGTATACCGGTTGCGGGTTTTGCTTTTTAACCCGGTGGAGTTGAGTTGAAGTCTCCAATTCTTAACAGGCTGCGAGATTTTTTATCGGCTGTTTCCGCTTCCCACCGTGAGCGTGCCGTAGCGCTCACGGTGATGGAAGCGGATGAGCTGGAAAACATCTTTGCGCTCCTGGTGATCGGGGCATTTGTCGGCCTTCCCTCTCCACCGACCTTCATCGCCGTCGAACTTCTGCCCTTCCTGGAAAATGAACTGAAAATCCTGGGCCGCAGGGCGGGGGACGCCGGCGACATGCTGGCGGAGATGTGCGGAGTATTGGGTATTGATTAGATGAAGGTCCTTTTTTTTACGGGAAAGGGAGGGGTAGGGAAATCGACCCTGGCGGCTGCCGCGGCGTGGCAGTTGTCCCAAAAACACAAGGTCCTGATCGTCTCCCTGGACCCGGCCCACAACCTCGGAGATATTTTCAACGTACCTTTGGGAGACAAAAAAACTTGCTTCAGCGACGGCCTCCAACTCAAGGAGGTCGATCTGCAGAAGCGAGCAAAGGCTTATCTGCAGACGGAAATCGAGGCCCTCTCCGGCACTTACCGGTACCTGCAGGCATTGAACCTGGATTGCTGTTTTTCTGTACTGAAATACTCTCCGGGGATAGAAGAATACGCCCTGCTGACAAGCATCGAAGAGACGCTAAGGGATGAAACCGATTTCGACTACGTCATTTTCGATACCCCTCCCACGGGCCTCACGCTGAGATTTCTTGCCTTGCCCGCCATCACCCTTACCTGGATCGACCGGCTCATGGATATCCGGCTGGAGATTCTGAAAAAGCGCTATACGATCCAAAAAATAAGAGGGACCGACAAAGAAAAGAGCGTCTTGAAGTATGACCCCGAAGACGATGCTCTTCTGACCAGGCTAAAGACCATGAGAGCGAACTACCAGGCCCTCGGCCGCATCCTGCAGAGTGAAGCCTGCTCGTTCATCGTGGTCTTGAACCCCGACATACTTTCCTGCAGGGAATCGGAGAGATTGCTGAACGGACTCCGTGATCTGGGCCTTCCCGTTCGGCTGCTGATAAACAATAAGGTCACCGCGGAAAATGTGGAAATAGCCGCCGAGGTGGAGGCCTGTGTCGGAAAACTAATCGGCGAAAAGGTACCCCTGAAGCGGGTTTGCCTGTCGGCGAGGCTGGGTAAAAGCAATCGGGGAAAGCTCTACGACATTGAGGAAGATATCGCCTCATATCTGAAAGAGCCCCCATGACCGTCAAGCAAGGGTGAATTGACCAATCCGGCGGTAAGTGAGTCCAGAATTCCTCCTCTTCATAGGAAGTTTGCCCAACGATGCAATCAGAAAACATTGTCACCCAGCCGGCTTTTCTCTTGTTCATCGCCTTTTCTTTTACTCTTACGCTTGGCTACTATTGGGGGCGAAGGAAGAACAAGCGGATTGTTCGGGCAGCTTTCGATGATCTGGCGAACCTCGTAAAACCCGAGGACCAGGTCTTTACCAATATCGGGGGAGCTATAGGTTACCACGCGAACCTGTTCATAAAAAGAAAAGGACCCGTGTACCGGGTCGATGCGACCATTACGCTCCTGCCAAGGCATTCCTGGCTGTATTTGCCTTTCTCAAAGCTCATAAGAAAATATGACCGGCTGTTCATAACTCTTTATTTCCAACAGTCGCCTGCCGAGGAAGCCCATCTTATCGAAGTGAAGCATGCCGGGTTCGGGCAAAGAAGGGTCGATCGTGCCGAACGGTTCAAAAGAACTGAAGTCAAATGGGGCAAATATGACTTTTACCTGTTCCACATGGGCGACCAGATGCGTGACCGGTTTCTGCATTACGTAAGTGAACATCCGGACCCGGGCAGTGTCAGACACATCGCGCTGATTCCGCGGCAGAAGAAGGGTTTTATTTTCGTTATTCCGCGCATAGGGCAGGTGGCAAAAGACGTGGCGCCGGTCTACGACTGGCTGGCAACGGGAAAGTAGTGATACGGTCCTTTAACGCGACCTTGGATGAAGCAGCGCCGCAGGTTGCGCGGACTTTTTCCTTTGTTTCACCATCGAGGCATGGGCGGCCTTGACGTCGGTGCGAACCTGTAGGAAGCGGCGGTTATTGCGCAGCAAAACCAATGTGCGGGCACAGTTTTCATCGTGCCCGCCATCCGATATTAGAAAGGGTGGGCACAAAAAACCGTGCCCACCCTTTCTAATCAGCCCAACCTTTCAATCCGACAATATTTTCTCTGCGTCTGTTACGGTGGTAAATTCCACCGGATCGGCTACCCGGTTACCACTTCGTGCGCCGTGATTTCTATGTTGCCCTCGTGCGGCAGGGCGGAGGGGGAGCTTTCTATTATGATCGTCGTCTTGTAGGTCGATTCGAGCTGGGCCAGGTCGGTTCTCTTGCGGTTCAAAAGATAGCTTGCCACCCCGGCGGGCAGCGTGGCCTTCAGTATCGCCGGTTTTTTATGCACGATTTCGGACCAGATTTTCCGGTAATAGCACAGTGCCGCGGTCTCGGCCGAACGCACCATGCCCTGTCCCATGCACACCGGGCATTCCTGGTAGGAGCCGCGCAAAATATTGAGCCCGAGATGCTGCCGGGAAAGCTCCAGCAGGCCGAACCTGGATATGCGCCCGACCGTTATTTTCGCCTTGTCCTTCTTGATTTCTTCTTTGAGCCTCCGTTCGACCTCCCGTGCATGCCTCTGTTCGCGCATGTCGATGAAGTCGATGACGATAAGGCCCCCGAGGTCCCGCAGCCTTAGCTGGCGAGGTATTTCAGCCGCAGCTTCCATGTTTACCTTGTAGGCCATTTCCTCGACCGCCCCTTCGGCGCTGGTGCGGCCCGAGTTAACGTCGATCGAGACCAGGGCTTCCGTCGGGTCGAAAAGGAGATATCCCCCGGACCTCAGGGGCACCTTCTTGCGGAATATCTGCGCTATCTGCTCCTCGAGGTTGTACTTGGCGCATATCGGCCCCTCTTCCTTGAACAGCCTTACCAGTTTCTGGTGCCTGGGGCTGATTATGCCCAGAAATTCCTTAACGCGGCGGTAAACGTCCTTATTGTCGACCAGGATGTTCTTTATCTGCGGATTGAAGTAGTCCCGGACCACCCGGATGGAAAGGTCCTGCTCCTTGTAGATGAGCGCCGGGGCGGGAGTTTCCTGGACGTGCTTCTTTATCTCCTCCCAGATCTTCATTATATGGTCCAGGTCCTTCATAACTTCGCGCTTGGTGCGGTTTTCGGCGGCCGTGCGAAGTATCACGCCGAAGTCTTCCGGCACCTTGAGGCTCTTGGCGATCTCTTTCATCCGCTCGCGCTTGTCCGTGCTTTCGATCTTCCTGGACACCCCCCGCTGGTCCTGGCCCGGCATGAGGACTACGTCCCGGCCGGCAAGAGAGATATAAGTGGTGAGCAGCGCTCCCTTGGTCCCGAGTTCTTCCTTTACCACCTGGACCAGCACCTCCTGGCTCGGGTGAATCACTTCCTGGATCTTCACCTGGTTTTTGCCGTCGGTGTCGGAGTCGTAGTATTCCGGATGAATTTCCGAGAAGGGAAGAAACCCGTTGCGCTCGGCCCCGTAGTTAACGAAAGCCGCCTGGAGGCTGGATTGTATGTGAGTGATAATGCCCTTGTAAAGATTCCCAACGACTTTGCCGCGCGTCGCCGTTTCTATGAAGAAGCTTTCAAGGGTGTGGCCTTCGACTAACGCGACCCGGTATTCCTCGGGGTGGGCCGCGTTTATGATCATGGTTTGATATGCCATCGTGCTGCCTTGCCAATCCTGTTCGTGCCCGCTTTCCGGGATTCAAGCCGCTGTTTTGCCTGATACATGAAGGTGCGCAGGGCAATCTCCCGGTTGGGCTGTATGGCTCCGTCATAGGGAGCGTCGAGATAAGGCATTCGCATTTTGTTCAACAGCGGCTTCAGAACGGCAGTGCAAATGGCGCTGGGCATACAGGTAAAGGGGAAAACGTTTACCACGCCGTCATACCCCTCGTGTGCCTGTTCGAGCGCCGCCCCGATACTCAGCCCCGCCTCGGTGCCGATATCGAAATTGTACAGCGTGTTGCCTTCGAGCCGCTTCTCAAGTAACGATGTTCTGTGGTCCTTCTGGATGTCCAGATGTCTTCGCGCCCGGCTGTAACCCGCATGCTGGCGGTACAACTGGTAATACTTTTCGATCTCGGTTACGGTCCATTTGGCCAGGATCTTCCTTGCCGAGACGAAATCCCGGTTCAGCCACGCAAGCCCCAAATGGCGCTTCAGTTCCCTGGCCGTATCGTAAGTAATGTAGTTTATCCATTCCGCAATCGAGGCTACCACCACTTCCCCGCCGAACCGCTCGATGAGCCGCACTATTTCCTGGTTCGACTCGGGATGCGTCCTGACGTAGATCTCTCCCACTATCCCGATCAGCGGCCTTCGCGGCTGCCGGGTATCGATAAACATTTTCGCCGTGGAAACTATGTCTTCGACCAGGCTGTTCAGGCGCCTGAAGTCGAGTGATGCTCCCTTTTGTTCGATTTCCTCCAGTACCGCCGCCAGGCCTTTCTCCATAAACGAATCGGTAAGGCCGGGGCGCAGTTCGTACGGGCGCACCCGCCAAACCGTTCGGTCCAGAATATCCGCAGTAATTATAGCAGCATAACTTAATTTTCTGAATATCGAAGATGCCTTGGGCGGCATTATTTCCCCGGTCGCGTAGGCGTTGCGGGTCGAAACATAGGTGATGGGAATGTCCCGGAACTCCTCGAACCTGTCCAGCACCAGGCGCTGCAGCTTGTTATACATTCCGAACCGGCATGGACCGTCGGCTTCGGGAAGAAAGTAAACATAGTTTTCGGGCGAAAATCCGGCTCCGAGCCTTTCCTTTTCACCTTGCAGAAAATAGAGGATGTCTCCCAGGGTGACTTGGCAGGGGAAGCACTCTTTGCCGGAGGTAAACTCCTTGCCAAGGGCGAGCCCCGTATAGGTATCCATTATCCGGGCGTTGACTCCGACTGCCCGAAAACTTGCCGCAAGGCCGGCGGACGCGAATGGGGCCATCGATGGGATCAGGAGGGTCTTGCCGGTAACGTCGAACTGCTTGACGGAGCTTAATCGGCCGAAATGGTGACTTTTAACTACTGCCATCGGTAATTTCCTGAAAATGTCCCTTGAACTGTTGCCAAATATTTATCGGCGGTAGCCGCCTGCCTGCCCGTTCCTGCAAAGCTTTGGAGCCGGGGTCCGGTGGCTTTCGTGCAATCTTCCGCCCTCCGCCCTCCGCCATCCGCCATCCGCCATCCGCCATCCGCCATCCGTCTTCTGTCCTCCGTCCCCCGTCCCCTCAGCCCGCTGCTTTGAAACGATCTTCCTCTTCGGGTGGCAGGCTGATGGAGAGCCGCTTTTCCTGCAGGTTTTTAACCACGTTGCGATAGGCCTCGATACGGGTCAGCAAGCCGGCCACGGCGCTGTGCTCGTCGAGTTCGAGGATGAGCGACGGTTTTTCCCTCAGCAGGTGCCTGTAGAAATGCTCGATGAACGAATCGGCCCCGCAACTAAAATTGGTGATGTGTACGCCGTACCAGTTGGGCGTACGCAGGACTCGTTTGGTAGTCCTCAGAATCCGCGCCCCCAGCCCCCAGAACATGCGCTTGAAATCGCTCATGTCCTCGGCGTCCGAGTCCACGAAGTCCATGGGGAAGGCCTTTATCCCAAGCTTTGAGAGCTGTTTTCCGAGCTGCAGGTTCAAACGCTCGTCATGGAGATTATAGGGCCGCCCGGTTACGATCCATACCGGCTCCGACGGCTCTATGCGGTCCAGTATCTCGCTGCCGGTGTCGGTCAGTTTTTTTTGAAATTCCAACTGCCGCGCCCACGCCTTGAAAATGGCCCTCTCCAGCTCAGGCTTCGTCGGCTTGATGCTCGCGGGCAGCGCTTTGTCGAATGCGTGGACCAAATTTTTGGTATCTTCTTTCAGAAACAGCGAGGGGCGTATGATCCTGCTGTCGGGAATGCCCAGCGCCGACCTGCTCATGTAACCGGAACTCTGCACGAGGGGGCAGAAATACCCGATCTCATGGGGCTGGGGCACCGGAGTGTTGACCACGCTCGGCAAAAACAGGAACTCCGCCCGGTCCATCAGGTAGCGCACGTGCCCGTGGAAAACCTTCATTGGAAAGCACACTTCCGAGACCACGCTTTCCACGCCCAGCAAAGCCAGTTTGTTGGTCGTTTTCGGGCTCAGCAGCACGGGGAAACCAAGCTCCGAGAACAGGTGCGTCCAGAAAACGGCCCATTCGAGCGAATGCAGCGCCCGTGGAATGCCGATCACCGGTTTGGGCTGGCGCCCCGCCTCGGCTTCGGTGAGAAGGTTGCCGGCATCCGCCAGTGCCTCCTCGAAAAGGCTTTGCCGAAGCTGGAAAAAGTCGGTTTCCCGTCCACCCGCGGCACGGGTCTCGTATCGCCCGCAGTCGCCTCCCCACACACTTTTGCGGTCGCCGAAGTTATAGACCTTGAGTTTGCATTCATTGTGGCACTTCTTGTCGGCGTGGCACACGTTTTCCGAAAAGTCCACCTGCATCGAGGCCAAATGGTCCAGGTCGCGCCGGCGATACTCCATCCCCTGCTTCGCAAAGAGCTCTCTTACCGACAAGGCGGCCCCGAAGGCCCCCATTACCTCCCTGTGCCTGGGGACCAGCACCGGACGCCGGAGCACTTTCTCGAAGGCGGCAACGATGCCCTTGTTAAGCGACGGTCCTCCCAGAAACATTATCCGCTTGCCGATATAGCGCTTTTCGACCACCCGGTTCAGGTAGTTGTGCACGATGGAGTAGCAAAGCCCGGCGATGAGGTCCTGCCGGTCGCCGCCCTTCTGAAGGTAGCTCACCAGGTCCGATTCCATGAAAACCGTGCAGCGCTCGGCAAGGTGAATCGGATTTTTCGAGCTGAGCGCTATATCCTGGAACTCCCCTACGATGTTGATCTTCATCTTGTTTGCCAGCTCGTGGAGAAAGCTCCCCGTGCCGGCCGCGCAGACCTTGTTCATGTCGAAATCGAGCGGATGGGTGTTCTCTATCATGATGTACTTGGAATCCTGCCCGCCGATCTCGAAAATGGTGTCAACTTCCGGGTCGCTTTCGACGGCGCCGCGCGCGTGCGCGGTGATCTCATCGATGATCAGGTCCGCGTCCAGGAAGTCCCCCACCACGTTTCTGCCCGAACCCGTGGTGGCGATGGCCATGAGCTTTATCCTGTTGGCCACCTCCTGCTGAAGGGTGCGAAGGAGCCGCTGGGTCACCTCGATGGGTTTTCCCTGAGTGGGCACGTAACACTTGTGAAGAATCTGCCCCTTCTTGCTGATAAGAGCGTATTTGGTCGTGGTCGAACCGATATCCACGCCCAGGTAGGCCTCGATGGGCCTGCCTTTTTTTATGGCCCAGGGGGCCAGGGAATTGTCGGGGTCGAACACCGTGCCGCCCAGTTCCAGCCGTTCCGCTCTCGGAAAAGAATAGGCCGCCCCGGACTCGCTTCGCGCGATAAGCGACAGGTCGATCTCGTTTGTCCATCCCAGTTCATGCGCCCTTAGCGCCACACCCAGCGCGCCCAGCGAGGTATGGTAGGAGGGCACGACAAGAGATGGAAAGTAATGCTCAAACGCCTTCACCTGGAGCCCGTTCGACGCCATGCCTCCGATAAATACCAGCGGGTCCAGAAGCTCGCGGTTTCCCACTATGGTGCTCATGTAGTTGGCCGCATTGCCGTAGTGCAGCCCGGCAATGATGTTGGGGAGGCTTTCACCCTTGTTTTGCAGGTGGATCATGTCCGATTTGGTGAATACCGTGCACCGGCAGGCCACCTGGGCCGGGTAGGTGCTCTTGAGCCCCAGTTTGATGAAATCATCGAGCGTTTGCTGGAGCTTTTCCTGGTCCATCAAAAAATCCGGGCCGTAAATCGACTGGGCCAGACGCTCGGCCTGCTGGTCGATAAAGGACCCGGTCCCCGAGGCACAGGGGCCGTTTATGTTAAAGGATTCCAGGTGCCACTGCCCGTTTGCGTGGGAAAGCTGGAAAACCGCGGCGTCCTGGCCGCCGACGCTGATTATGGTGCGCACTCCCGGAACGACGTGGATTGCCCCCAGCACCTGCGCGATCGTCTCCACCTCGAAGGACGCCGAAAGTTTTTCGGCCAGCATCTCACCGTGCACGCCCGTAAACGAAATCGACCGCACTTTCCCCGAATTCCGAGCCTCGAACTGCCCGAGGATGCCTGCCAGAAGGCTGTGGGTTTCTTCGTAAATCAGACCGAAATGTCGCAAGTAGGGAGTTTCAACAACCACTTTCCGGTTTTCGTCCACAACAACGCAATTGATGCTGACCGATCCGATATCGATCCCAACATCATAATTCATGGCAGCAATCCTTCGGAGTTATCGGCGGTTTTTACAGCGTCGAACACAGCCAGACTTAGGAATCATGGTAATATAATTTTTTCACTCGATTTGTTCAATCAATAAGATTGTCAGTCAGAGACATCTGAAAATAAGAAAAAAGAAGAAAAAAGGGCAAATTGATAGTTATGCTTTCGATAGCGGTCCGGCAAACCGAGTAAAAATCATAAGAGTTACTGCAGCATAACAGGGTGGGGCGGGAAGAAATCGTACTGGTATCTTCTCAAAGGGGCGAAATTGTCGAAAAATCGCCGATAATCACCCCCATAAGCCCCTTAAACAACTTTTGTGCGGAAAATTAATCATCATCCGCACATACTCCTTAATCGCCTTTGCCCGCGGCTTTATCCATTTCCCGGAGCCGGGCGGTAAGAAGCCTTATAAATTCGCGGAGCCCCTCTCTTTTTACAGATGAAACGAGGACAACGGGATGTCCCACTTGCCGGTAGGCCTCGGCTATCCGCTCCAGCACGGCCGTGTCTTCCACCAGGTCCGTCTTGTTCAGCACGATGACCCTCGGCCTGCCGGAAAACGACGCGGAATAGCCGGCCAGTTCGCGCTCTATCCGGTGAAACGGCTGGACAGGGTCTTCGGGGGGAACTGCCGACACATCGACAACGTGGACCAGTACCCTGGTCCTCTCGATGTGCTTGAGGAACCGAACGCCAAGCCCCGCGCCCTCGTGTGCCCCTTCGATGAGCCCCGGAACGTCGGCCATCACGAACGGGGGAGCATCGTCATACTGCACGACCCCGAGATTGGGTACGAGTGTTGTGAAAGGATAGTCGGCAATTTTGGGCCGCGCCGCCGAAACCACTGAAATGAGCGTCGATTTCCCGGCATTGGGAAGGCCCACCAGCCCCACGTCGGCAATCAGCTTAAGCTCCAGCTTCAGTTCGCGCTCCCCTCCCGGCTCGCCCTCCTGCGCGAACCTCGGCGTGCGGTGAGTCGAAGAGGCAAAATGGGCGTTGCCCTTTCCACCCCTGCCTCCGGCGGCCGCAATCCAACGGCCCCCCGGCTCGACCAGGTCGGCCAGGACCTCGCCGGTCTGCGGGTCCTTTGCGACCGTTCCGACCGGGACCTCCAGCACGACGTCCTCGCCGGACCTGCCGGCCTTGTTTCGTCCCTCGCCGTTTCTGCCCCGGGAGGCGGCGAAGATGTTGCGATACCTGAAGTCGAGCAGGCTGTGTTTTCGCTCGCTCGCCTCGATGAAAACGCTTCCTCCCGCGCCGCCGTCGCCGCCGTCCGGCCCGCCCCTCGGGACGTACTTCTCGCGCCGAAAACTGACGCACCCGCTTCCGCCCTTGCCGGCGGCGACCTTTATCTTCACTTCGTCGATAAATTTCATGATTTACCCGGAGAAAACGTCCAAATGCGAGGAGAACCGGTCCCGTAACCGCTCAAATAAAGACCCGGACTCATAGCATGTAAGCCACACAAATTAGTTTATACACAACGTCATAAATAATTGCGCAAAGATCCTGATTTTCGTAGGGTGGACACGGTCTCTTTGTGCCCACCGCTTTTCACCCCGAATGGCGGGCACGATAAATCTGTGCCCACCCCTCTATTTTGCACTACTTTTGACGCTGTATATAGTTCGGTGCGATCAGCCCCGTTGGGGCATTGAAATAAACAGCCTGATTTTCATGCGCCGCATATTTGGACGCTTATGGGACCGTGCCCCCCCGCTTTTTTTGCCCGGTTTTCCCGTTCCCAAAAATGCAACCTCCCCTGGCGCCGGTACGCGGCGGGAGGGGAGGCCAGTCGTTTTATTTTTTCAAAGGTTTCGGCCGGGATTTACTGTGCGGATGCCGGGTAGACACTGATCTGTTTGCGAAGCTTGTCTTTGTGCTCGAAGGTCACGACGCCCTCGGTCAGCGCGAACAGGGTGTAGTCCCTTCCCATCCCCACGTTGTTTCCGGGATGAAACTTGGTTCCCAGTTGCCGCACGATAATATTGCCGGGACGCACGAATTCGCCGCCGAACTTCTTTACCCCTCTTCGCTGGCCGGCGCTGTCCCGACCGTTTCGGGAACTTCCGCCCGCTTTTTTATGTGCCATGATATTCCTCCGGAAAAGTCGCAACGAACCGGCGCCCAGGCCGGCCGCACCGGCTTCGAGTTATCCGATATTTTCTATCCGAACGGCCGTGAAGCTCTGCCGATGGCCCTGTTTTTTCCGATAATCCTTGCGCCGCTTATGCTTGAAAATGACTATTTTGGGAAGCCGGCCGTGCTCGACTATCTTAGCCTGAACCGAAACGCCCTCCACCACGGGCTGTCCGACCCTGACCTGCTCCCCGTCGGAAACCAGGAGCACCTCGCTCAGTTCGACGCTGTCCCCGACCTGACCGGGAAGTTTTTCCAACCTGACTACATGGCCGGGCCTGGCTTCGTACTGCCTGCCCCCGGATTTAAAAATGGCGTACATGAGTTCAAATCCTCCGAAACCGGTTTTTCAGCGAGACCGTGGCCCGCTTCGAAGCGGACAAAAAAAGCGGCCCTCCGGCCGCTCGAAAGGCCTGTCGGCCCGTTCATTACATTGTAGCATAAATTCCTTGCTTCAGGATCATCTCCTGGTACTCTTTCAATCTATCGCAACTGTCCAAACACTTGTTTTTGTCCTCGTTGGCTCGATCGCAATTTACACACGGGCTTTTCACCATCACGATGCCTCCTTCCGGCAAAAATATTTGGAATTGCTTTATATATTGTAAGAGGAAGGCAAGTGTCAAGTTTTTTCTGAAATTTGACGGCGCACACCGCCGCCCGGACAAAACTTTATCCGGCCAGCACCGGCTCGCGCAACAGCATCCGGATTGCCTCGCCGGCGGTTGCCGCAAGCCTGGGGTGGGTTTCCGCAAGGGATTCGATCTGGCGCAGGTGGTCCGCCGTACGCAAAATAATCATTGCCTGATCGCCTTCATCCATTCCGGAAATCTCGCGCACTTCCTCCCACGAAAGACCCTTCGCCCAGTGGTAAACCATCACCATCGCCCAGAAGGGGAGGGGAGGGATCGCGAAGCCTTCGGCCTGGAGCAGTTCTCTGAGGCGCTGAAGCTCTTTTAGCATCTTGAAAAACGGTTTGGCCAAATCGGGATGTTTCCATATCAGGGACGCGAGCTGAATGTCGCCCTGCCTGTCCCTGTCCATCACGAACGGCGCTATGACGGCCGCCAGCAGCTCCGGGTTGTCCCGCGGAAAGACGCCCTTGCGGATCCCTTCGGAAATCAGCAGCGGCTGGTCCAGCCTAAGTTTGCATGCCCACATGCCGTCCACGGTCAGCTTGCCGTCCTCGCTCACGTAGCCTTCGGCCCTGAGCAGCCTGTAGTGTTTCAGAAACGAGCGCCAGAGTTCCTCCTGCGTGGAATCGACCTGGGCATAGTGGTGGAAATACCTCCTCAAGGCGGCGGAAAACGGGTGTGACGAATCCTTGTGGCAGGGGCCGAACAGCGTGCATTTGCCGCATGGGAGCGAATGGATGCGTTCGTCGAGCGCCGAGAGTTCCCTGGATGCGTGATCTTCCGGCGCGGAAGCCGGCTGCTGCTCGGCGACGGGGACGAATTGGCCCGCCGCTGCCCTGGAGGCAAGTTGCTGCCAGGCCTCGCGATCTTCCATGCCGGGCATCTGGTCGAGCACCTCACTCAATTGCCTTATGCGCTGGAAGGCCAACCTGTGGACACGGACGCGACTGCGCCTGAACCGGAGCGGATGGCCGAGCCGAACGGCCTCTATGTTGTGGTACTCCATGTCGGGCCAGGCGATGCAAACGTAGGGGGTGCCCCGCTGGCTCAGGACAACCCGGCCCGGGGCCAGTTGGTCGAGAAACTGCCGGTACTTGGGCCTGCGTTTGAGAGACTTTCTCATTTTCCTGAACTGGTCGACCGCCGCCATGTACTGCGGCCGCACCTCGGACAGGGTCTCGATGGAGCCGCACCTCATGTCCCCGTGCCATGCCGCTTCCAGGTCGGCCCTCGATGCCTCGAGCTTTTTCATCGCCCCGGTATCCTGGCTCATGTTCTGGAAGGTGGCCAGCGAGGATACGAACAGGTTTCTTATCTCCTCCGGGGTGTGCGAAAGGAGCAGGTTCAAAACCATCGAGAAATTCACCCGGATCTGGCTCTGGATCGTGTCGGGGGGGGATTTCAGAAGGTCCAGTATGAGCTGCGGGTCCTGGTGCTGGCCCGGGATTACGAGAGCGAACCCGATCTCGTCCATCCCGCGCCGCCCGGCCCTGCCGGTCATCTGGAGCAGGTCGGTTGCCGAAAGCGCAACGAACTCCTTGCCGTTGAACCGGTCGCTCTGAAAAATAACGGCGGTGCGCGCGGGGAAATTTACGCCGGCGGCGATGGTGGAGGTGGAAAAAATCGCTTCCAGGTAGCCTTCCTGCATCATCTTTTCGAGCAGCAGCTTCCAGTGGGGAAGCTGCCCGCCGTGATGGGACCCCACCCGGCAGCTCTTGAGTATGGAAAGGTGCTGGTGGGAACGCAGAAACGGAAATTTTGCAAGCACTGCGTCCAGTCTTTCCCGGAAGGGTTCCGGATCTTCACGCGCGGTCTCGCTCCCCCGGCGGGAGGCGCCGGCGGACGGGACTTCCCCCTGGGGATTCGTCTGGCAGAAGGCCACCGCCTTGTCGCAGTCCGACCGGGACTTGAGAAAAAAGATGGCCGGAAGCAGGTTGGCCTTTCGAAGAATATCCAGGATCTTGGGAATCTCGGGTATTTCACTTCGCGGAAGCGATTTGAGATCGGTCTCGGCGATTTTGGGGAGCAGGCCGCGCCGGGTCCCCAGCGGAGCCAGTTCGCCTCCGGGAAACAGGAAAAGGGGAAACAGCGGGACGGGTCTTTCGAGGGCCGAGACCCACTCGCACTGAGATCCGCGCATCCAGGTCAGCCAGCCGCAGATCTCCTTCGCGTTGCGGATGGTTGCCGAAAGCAGCAGCAGCCGGACCCGCGCCGGAAGGTAGATAAGGACTTCCTCCCAGACCACGCCCCGGTCGGGGTCGCCCAGGAAGTGGGCCTCATCGAGCACCACCAGGTCGATATCGAGGTCTTCGCCCCGGTGCATTGTGTCATAGAGCTGGTTGCGAAGGATTTCGGTGGTGCCGACGATCACCGGAGCGTGGACGTTTTCTTTCCGGTCCCCGGTCAGGATGCCGACGTTTTCATCGCCGAAAAGATCGCGAAACTCCTCGTACTTTGCATTGGAAAGGGCCTTGAGCGGCGAAGCGTACCAGCTCTTCGCCCCGCGCCGAAACACTGCTTCGAGGGCTTCGACGGCAATGTAGGTTTTTCCGGACCCGGTGGGGGCCGTTACCAGCACGTCCGAGCGGGCAAGGGTTTCAAGGGCTTCTACCTGAAATGGGTCGGGGACGAAGGGGGAAGGCTCCGGGGTCCCGATGCGCTTGAGGATGGGGCGCAGGCTGCGGTGGAGCTTCAGGGACCAGGGCTCGGATTTCGTTGACAACGGATGGTTGCGTTGTTTAGAACGGTAGCGCCGGTGATTGGGTTTATACATTTGGGGGAATATGGGCAATAATTGACCTCGACTCTTCGAATTTGTGCCGGGCTGCGGATCGTAAATCAAACCCGGCGGAAAATAAAACCGCCATCCAACCGATGCTCCACCGGCTTACCGCGGCAAAAAGCCAAACCTTCAATCGCGCAGGATACCCGCTTTTGCCGGCGCCGTCCCGCCCGCACCGGCACCTGCCGGAGGAATGCCACGATGAACACACATAAGAAGATAAGTACGCCGAATCCAGCCGAAACCGATTATCCGGATATTTACTACCACATAACCAGGGTGCGTGTCCCGCTTTTTGAGGTCGACCTGGGCCAGGCGGTCTATCACGGCAACTATTTTCACCTCTTCGAGACCGCCCGCGAAGACTTCCTGCGGCAAATCGGGTTCCCGTACCGCGAATTCATGGGCCGCGAGCTTCACCTGGCGGTTGTCGAATCCTCCTGTTCCTACCGCAAATCCTTGCGCTACGACGACCTGGTGGATGTCCACACCGGGCTGGCATGGGTTCGCAGGCGAAGCGTTTCTTTCAGGCAGCATATTTTCCGTGAAAACGGGCACGGCCGGATGGAACTGTGCACGCAGGCCCGCCTCAACATGGTTTGCGTAAAGTTTTCGGGACAGGCGGCGGCCCTGCCCGAAGATTTCAGGCGCCTGGCCGGGAATTTGATCGGAAAAAGCCCCTCCGGGGCATAATTTCCATTGCCGGTTGTCGTACAAAATTGATAAGTGTTCTACTTACCCGACAATCTCATGTCGGACGGTTTGTGCAAAAATGATGAAGAGGTTTGCCTGATATGAAAATCGCCGTTATTGGAACCGGATATGTTGGACTGGTGAGCGGATCGTGCCTGGCCGAGTTCGGCCATGAAGTCACCTGCATAGATACCGATGTACCAAAAATAGAACGCTTGAAGCAGGGGCAGGTCCCCATATATGAGCCCGGCCTGGATGCGCTCGTCAAGAAAAACTGCGACGCCGGCCGGCTCATCTTTTCCGCGGATTACAGCCCCGGGGTGCCTCGGGCGGAAGTGATCTTCATAGCCGTGGGTACGCCCGCCTCCCGGCGCGGCGACGGCTACGCCGACCTCACCTACGTCTACGACGCCGCCCGGCAGCTCGCCCCCTACCTGGGCGACTACACCGTCATAGTCAACAAGAGCACCGTCCCGGTGGGCACCGCCTGCCAGGTGCAGCGCATTATCTCCCAGACCAACCCGCAGGCCGCATTCGACGTTGCCAGCAACCCTGAATTTCTCAGGGAAGGGGCCGCCATAAACGATTTCATGCGTCCCGACCGGGTGGTTATAGGCACCGACTCGGAACGCGCCGAACAGGTGCTCAGGGCGGTCTACCGGCCCCTGTACCTCATTGAAACCCCCTTCGTAATCACCAACACCAAGACCGCCGAGCTGATAAAATACGCCGCCAACGCCTTCCTGGCCACCAAGATTAGCTTCATAAACGAAATCGCCAACCTGTGCGAGGAGATCGGGGGCGACGTCCAGGACGTCGCCAAGGGAATAGGCCTCGACGGGCGAATCGGCCGCAAGTTCCTGCACGCCGGCCCCGGTTACGGGGGATCGTGTTTTCCCAAGGATACCCACGCGCTGCTTCGGGTGGCCCAGGACCACGGCGTTGCCTGCCGCATCGTGGAAGCGGTGGTCGAAGTAAACTCCGCCCAGAAAGCGCTGATGACCCGCAAGATCCGGCAGGCGCTCGGAGGAAACGAGGCGGGAAAGACCATCGCCGTGCTCGGGTTGTCGTTTAAGCCGGAAACCGATGACGTGCGGGATGCGCCCGCGCTTACCATAGTCTCGAAACTGGTGGAAAACGGGGCCGTGGTCCGTGCGCACGACCCCCAGGCAATGGATGAGGCCAAAAAGGTCCTGAGCGGCGTGACTTACTGTTCCAACCCGTACGAAGCCTGTGAAGGGGCGGACGCCGTGGTGCTGATGACCGAATGGAACGAGTACCGCGCGCTCGACCTGCCGCGGGTAAAAGAGGCACTCAAAAATCCGGTTTTTGTCGACCTTCGCAACGTGTACCGGCCGGGTATCATGAAGGAACTCGGGTTCCAGTATCACAGCGTCGGAAGAAATTGTGCCGATAGAAAAGAAGAATAAGCGTTGCGGCCCCGGCCCGGCGGCCCTGCCGGAGTAAGGCTGCGGGCCGCGGGGAGTACGGGTTGCGCGGGCTTTCCCTCATAGTGGCGCTCCTGCTGTTTGGAGCGCTTTCCACATGCCGCCTGGATACGCTCCGGGCGCCTTGCCTTGTCTGTGGTGAGGCGCTGGCCGGTTCGGCCGTCCCCGCCGCCCCCGACAAAGTCCCCACTTACGGCATAAAGGTAATCCGGATTTACCCCCACGACCGGCAGGCCTTTACGCAGGGGCTGGTCTATCTTGACGGCTTTTTCTACGAAAGCACCGGAATTTACGGGAAATCCGGCATCCGCAAAGTCGAACCGGAAACCGGCAGGGTGGTTAAAATCTGCGATATGCCCTCCGGCTACTTCGGCGAGGGCCTCAGCGGCTGGAAAGACACCCTGGTGCTGCTCACCTGGAAATCGGGCAGGGGGTTTGTCTACGGCAGGGAAAGCTTCAAGGTCGAGCGCGAATTCGACTACGATGGCGAAGGGTGGGGCCTTACCAGCGACGGCAAGTCCCTGGTCATGAGCAACGGGAGCAACGAGCTGGTATTTCTGGACCCGCAGACCTTTGCAAGGCAGCGGGTGATCGAAGTCACCTCCGGGGGCCTTCCGGTCCGGTTCCTAAACGAGCTGGAGTACATCGGCGGCGAAATCTTTGCCAATATCTGGCAAAAAGACATCGTCGCGCGGATTTCCCCCCAAACCGGCCGGGTAACGGGCTGGATCGACATGTCGGTCCTTCGCGGGTATTTGCCCGCCGGGTCACGGGCGGAGGCGCTCAACGGCATCGCCTGCGACGCCGGGGGCGGCAGGATATTCGTCACCGGCAAATGGTGGCCGCTGTTGTTTCAAATAGAGATGACAAGTCCAATCCCTTCCGGGCATCAATAGAAACTTTCCCGAAATTCGTGCTTTTCCCGGCGCAAACTTCTTTAAGCAGAGGAAGATGAACGTGCGTGGGGACGAGAAAAGGGCTTCGTATCAGTTTCACGCGAAGGCGCGAAGATTAAGGAAGGAGACAGGCCGGCGGATTTGGGCAAAGTCGGACGCAAAACGCCGGATTTTCCCCGACCTGATCCGTGAAGCCCCTTCGGGGCGTACCGGCGGCGATCTGCCGGTTCCCAAACTCCGGTTACTCCCGGGAAGTATTGAAGACTCCTCCCGGTACGTCATTTCCGCCGCGCTTCGGGCGGGAATCCGGTGTCTTTTCCCGCCTACCGAAGGATCTTTTTCACCCTCTGTTCGTATTTCAGGAAAACCTCATCCGCGAGCGCCAGCAGTTTCCGTTCCACGCGGCAGGGTTCGGGGAGCGCGGCCGGCGGGGGGACGGCAAGTTTTTCCATCGGGATATCTTTTATGTAGAGATTTTTGTCCAGCTCGGCCATTTCGCTTGCGGTGAAGTTTTCGCCCAGGATTTTCTTTTTCTCGATCCCCTGCGTATCCAGGTTTCTCAGGAAAGCCAGAATGGCGAGCAGGTCGAAATTCTTCCGGAAAGCCTCGATATTGCTGTTTACCGCCCTGTTTTCATCCGCCAGGTCCCGATAGCGGAGGCCATACTTTCCCATCCATGCGTGCAGGCGGCAGTAGGACTCGATTACCAGCTTCCGGAACCTGCCCTTTTGCGTGAGTGCCCGAACGCGTATGAGGGGCACGCGCCGCTGAAACTTTTCGTCCAGGCAAGTCGTCCAAAAGTCTTCACGGGCAATCCCCAGCAAGTCCAGAAGCCTTTGAAGCATCTCCCGGCCGATCATCAGGTGGGCGAGCCTGTCGAGGCGCCTTCCGGCAATCCAAGCGTGGGTGCGGGTTTCTTCGGCCTGTTTTCGCAGGTGTTCGATCTGCAGATCGATCAGACGCCGCTCCAGCAGATAGTTTTCGATTACCTCTTCTTTAACCTGGCGTGTGAGGCTGGAGACCAGATCGTCTTCCATCATCGGAGGCGGTCAACCTTTGGCGACCCCGGCGGGCGCAACCTTTGCTACCGAGCGGGGCCGCGAAGTCAGGCAGGCCCATTGAGGAGCAAAAAGGTCTGCGGGTCCAGCGAAAGTTCGTAATCCACCGGATTGTACTTGTCGTTTTGCTTGAGAAACTTCAGCCTGACACCTTCGCCCCGCGGCTCCAGCATGAGGATCGAATCGAAAAGGTCGTCCAGCTTGTCCAGCGGGTAGGGGATGCCCCGTTCGTTCGTTTCGGCCATGTGCCGGTGCATTCTGGCCGATATCCATATGGCCAGGGAACAGCGGCGTGCGATGTCCCGGATCTTCTCGAACACGGCGCGGTCGTTCCGGTCGAAGTCGAGGCCGTCGACGATGAGCAGCAAGGGGTTGAATTTAGTCTGCTGCCTCAGGTCGTCGATGCTGTTTTCCAGTTTGGCCGGGCTGAAGGTCTGATTCATAAAAGACATGATAAACCTCAGAGGCTCGATCCGGTGCTCGAGTCCCGACGGGTCGCATCCGGCATCGTCTGCCAGAAGACTCTTCAAAATCTCCCTGTACCACACCTTTACCTTGTCCGGAACGTTGTCTACGCAAACGTGGAGCACCGGTTCGTCCCGCAGCAGGTGCCGGACGGCAAGCTGGGTAAGGCAGGCTGTTTTGCCGGCGCCCGCCCTGGCCATGAGCACTCCGACCTGGCCGGGCTCAAGCGGGGCCAGCGGGATTTTGTCCAGGTACTCCAAGCACCTCCGGTAAGCAGTGTTCAAATCGGGCATCTGTCGGCTCCCTTCTCAAACTCTATAGTTAAAACCTAACCTGTCAATTAGCGAATCGGCAATTTTGTCAGCCCGGTTTCTCAAAGCCCCATGGTTCAACCTGACCCTGTGCATGATACTGTACGGGAGCAAAAAATACCATCAAAAGCCTGACCCGCTACACAAATGCGCTCGGCCTGCCACGGGCGCCGGCTTTCCCCGGAGGGGTCAAGAATGCACAACAGTTTGGCACAAACTGCAGGCAATGCGGTTTCCATAAACTGTGGTTCTTACGCTAACAAAGCGAAATTGAAGAATAATTATGCGGTGCATCAGCTTGTTAAAAAAATCTCTTGACTAGACGACACATCTCCTCTAGTGTGAATTCGGATAGCGAGATTCGATTACATACAGGTGTTGTTTTGCGCTTGCTCATGTGATCAGTTTCACAATATTGGCGCCCAGTCGGTGCCGGAAAAGGGGTTGCCGGCCGATTTGCGGCTGTCGTGCGTGCGTGGTTTCAACGCCTCGCCGGGCACAAACGGGCTTTTAGAGCGTCCGCTGAGCCGGGGCGGGAGGCGAAAATATAGCAGTCGAGTCCAAGCGTTACTGAAGTGTGTATTCGGTCGATCAGGTAAAACTCATTGCCACGTTCCCTGTTCAAATGGAGGAAAAAACTATGTCGGAAGCCAGTCCCAAGAAAAAGGACGCCGGAAACGGGGAGCACCCCGAAGGCGACCCCCGCTACAAAGGCATCGACCGCGTTCTAAAGAGGCTGCAATTCAAACAGGACGCCCTGATCGAAGTCCTCACCTCGGCACAGGAAGCCTTTGGCTACCTTCCCGAAGAGGTGATGATCTACGTTGCCAGGCAGCTCAAACTGCCCTTTAGCTGGGTTTACGGGGTCGCCACCTTCTATCACTTCTTCTCGCTCAAGCCGCTTGGCAAGCACAACGCGATCGTATGCCTCGGCACTGCGTGCTACGTGGGACGCTCGAATGAAATAGTCGATGCGATCTCGGGTGAATTCAACCTGGAGCCGGGCCAGACAACGCCGGACGGGGAGTTTACCCTTACCACGACGCGCTGCCTCGGGTGCTGCGGTCTTGCTCCGGTGGTCGTATTCGAGAACCAGGTCCTTGGAAAGGAAACTCCGGATACCACGGTCGAGAAGATAAAGGCGGTGCTGGCCGGCGAAACTTTGGTTGAAACGCCTGTCGAAGCCGCAGGCCAAATGGCGGCAGCCACTTAGGCGCGGGGATGCGACTTGCGTTGCATCCGCCTCATCCTGCGAATCGAGCTCCGTTAATCGTCTAGAACTCAAGGGGGAAGATAGCCTTATGAACCGACAGGAAATAATGGAGTTGGCCAGGAGTGAACTGGACCGTCAAAGTAAATTCCGCTGCCGCCTGCTCTGCTGCGCCAGCACCCCCTGCATCTCGTCCGGGGCGCTGGCGGTCGAGGAGGCACTGAAGAAGGCCATAGATGCCGGAGGATACCAGGCGGAAGTCGAAACGGTAGCCACCGGCTGTCTCGGCCCGTGCAGCCGCGGTCCGCTGGTCACGGTCAAATTCGAGGGTAAGCCGGACGTGATCTACGAAAGGGTGACTCCCGAGCTTGCCTCCCAGATCGTGGCCAACCACATGGCGGGGGCTCTGACGCCCGAATTGGACGACCGGTCCATACCCAGGGACTGGCCCTTTTTTGCCAAACAGAAAAAACTGGTCCTTGCCCAGAGCGGCATGGTGGACCCCGAGAAGATCGAGAGCTATATCGGCCAGGGCGGCTATACGGCGCTGGGTCATGCGCTGCGGGAAATGACTTCTGAAGGGGTGTGCAGCGAGATGACGAGAAGCGGCCTGCGAGGCCGCGGCGGCGCGGGCTTTCCCACCGGCCTCAAGTGGGAGATGGTGCGCAAGGCGCCCGGCGAGCACAAGTACGTGGTCGCAAACGGCGATGAAGGCGACCCCGGCGCGTACATGGACCGCACCCTCATGGAATCCGATCCCCACCGGGTGCTCGAAGGAATGGCGATTGCCGGGTTCGCCGTGGGCGCCACCCAGGGCTTCATCTACGTGCGTGGTGAATACCCCCTGGCGGCGAAGCGGCTGGAAAAGGCCATAAGGCAGGCCGAGCGAAAAGGCCTGCTGGGCTCGCGCATCCTCGACAGCGACTTCAACTTCCGGATCGATATCCGCATGGGCGCGGGGGCCTTCGTGTGCGGCGAGGAAACGGCCCTCATGCAGTCCATCATGGGACGGCGCGGACAGCCCATCCCCCGCCCGCCCTATCCCGCAAACCGCGGTCTGTGGGGCGGCCCGACGCTCATAAACAACGTTGAAACCTTCGGAAACATCACCACCATAATCAACCGGGGCGCCGACTTCTACGCCTCGCACGGCACCGAGAAAAGCAAGGGCGCAAAGATTTTCGCCCTCGCCGGTAAGGTCAACAACACCGGGCTCATCGAGGTCCCCATAGGGATCACCCTGCGCGAGATCGTCTACGACATTGGGGGTGGAATTCCGGGAGGGCGTCCCTTCAAGGCGGCGCAGACCGGCGGTCCTTCGGGCGGCTGCATCCCGGCACAGTTTCTCGATGTTCCCATTGACTATGAAACCCTCCAGAAGCTGGGCTCGATCATGGGATCGGGCGGTTTGATCGTAATGGACGACCAGAGCTGCATGCCCGACGTCGCCAAGTTCTTCATGGCATTCTGCATGGACGAGAGCTGCGGGAAGTGCAGTCCCTGCCGGGCCGGCACCGTTCAGATGCACCGCATCCTGGAAAAGATCACCAGCGGCTCGGCCACATTCGACGACCTGGCCAGACTCGAAGAGCTGTGCATGATGGTCAAGGAGACCAGCCTTTGCGGGCTGGGCATGACCGCTCCCAACCCCATCTACAGCACCCTGCGCTACTTCAGGGATGAGTACGAGGCGCACATCAGGGATCATCACTGCCAGGCGGGCGTGTGCCAGTTCACGGAAAGGCCGCTCAAGGTTGCAGTTGCAGCTGCAGTTGCCTAAATCGGCCCAGGCGGCTTACGGCCGCGATTCGATAAGCTTTCGGAAATGAATCTCCAAATGGAGGAGCCATATGTCGGTTGTAACCCTTACCATTAACGATCAACTCGTCAGCGCTCCGGCAACCGCGACCCTCCTCGATGTGATCAAGGAGCAGGGGATAGACGTCCCCACTCTTTGCCACCTCAAGGGGTTGAGCGAACGAGGGGGGTGCCGCCTTTGTGTTGTGGAAATGGAGGGCAGCCCCAAGCTGTTCGCCGCGTGCGTAACACCGGTGGCCGAAGGCATGAAGGTGCGCACCCACACGGATAAGCTCATCAAGTACAGGCAAATGATGATCGAGCTGATCCTTGCCGAGCGTAACCATATCTGCGCCGTGTGCGTCGAAAACGGCAACTGCGAGCTGCAGGCCCTGGCCGCCAAGCTGGGCGTTACCAGTGTCCGCTACGATTACCTGTGCCCCGACCTGCCCATTGACGCCAGCCACGAACGCTACATCCTGGACCACAACCGCTGCATACTGTGCGGCCGCTGCAACCGGGTGTGCGACGAAGTCGAAGGCGCCCACACGCTCGATATGGGCGGGCGCGGGATCAACTCCATGATTATTGCCGGCATGAACCAGCCCTGGGGGACCAGCCGAAGCTGCACCGGGTGCGGAAAATGCGTCCAGGTCTGCCCGACCGGCGCCCTTGCCAAGAAGGGGTCGAGCGTGGCGGAGATGCGGAAGCAGCACGACTTTCTGCTCTGGATTCTGGATGGTCGTGAGAAGAAGATTTGGCACTGGTCCTGATGAGAGGAGAGGCGTAGCATGGCAACATCGACTAGCAGCAAAGCTCGGCTGGCAACCGTCTGGTTGGGCGGATGCGCCGGCTGTCATATGAGTCTGTTGGACCTGGATGAGCGTATCGTTGACGTGCTCGGGCTGGTGGACCTGGTATTCAGTCCGGTGGCCGATATCAAGAAATTCCCCGAGGGCGTCGACGTGACCCTTGTCGAAGGGGCCGTTTGTAACGAGGATAACCTGCACCTTGCCTATGAAATCCGGGAGAGGAGCAAGCTGGTGGTTGCCTTCGGCGACTGCGCGGTGACGGGCAACGTCCCGGGCATGCGAAACAGGCTCAAGGTCGCCAACTTAATATCGGAAGTCTATGCGGACGGCCCGGGTCCGGCTCCTCCAATGGGGGTGGTTCCGGTCCTTTTGCCCAAGGTCTTGCCCCTTCACCAGGTAATACCCGTAGATGTTTACCTGCCCGGCTGTCCGCCGAGCCCCGAAAGGATCTGGGCCGGCATCAATGCCATTCTTAAGGGCGAGCCGGTCGAGCTGCCGGTTGAGATGCGCAGTTTTGGATAGCCTGATCGGAATTGAGGGGGCGATGAATTCCACATACGTCCCGGTCGATAACCTGTGAGACGATACAGAGAAGGACGAGTATGGCACAGACGATAACGATCGATCCTATCACTCGCATCGAAGGCCACGCAAAGGTGACGATCCAGCTCGACGACGGCGGCCGGGTCAGTGATGCCAAGCTGCACGTGGTAGAGTTTCGTGGCTTCGAAAAGTTTTGCGTCGGGCGTAGCTTCCCTGAAATGCCCGGCATAACCATGCGGATTTGCGGGATCTGCCCGATAAGCCACATGCTGGCTTCCTCGAAGGCCTGCGACGCCATTCTTGGCGCCAAGATCCCGCCGGCGGCAAATAAGCTGCGCCGCCTGATAAACCACGCTCAGTACACGCAGAGCCATGCACTGAGCTTCTTCCACCTCAGCGCGCCGGACCTGTTGCTGGGGATGGAGTCCGACCCGGCCGCGCGCAACATCGTCGGGTTGGTGCAGAAGTTCCCCGACCTGGCGGTAAGGGCGGTCAAGCTTCGCGCATTCGGGCAAAACATCATCCGGATGCTCGGGGCAAAGAGCGTTCATCCGCCGTGGTCCGTTCCGGGGGGCGTTCGCGAGTCGCTTACGCCCGAGCAGTTGGCCATCATCAAGCAGGGCCTTCCCGAAGCCTTCGAAACCACTGAAATTGCCGTGAACCTGCTCAAGGACAACTACGACAGCTTCAAGGACGAGGTGAAATCCTACGGTGATTTCCCCAGCCTGTTCATCGGGCTGGTGACGCCGGAGGGGGGGCTCGAACACTACGACGGGCTGCTCAGGGTCGTCGACGCGGAGGGCAGGGTTATCGAACCGGGCCTTTCGAACGAAAGGTACGGCGAGATCATCGCCGAGGCCATCGAGCCCTGGACCTACATGAAGATGCCCTATTACAAACCCGGTGGATATGGAAACGGCGCGGGCCTGTACCGCGTGGGGCCGCTGGCGCGCCTCAATATCTGCGATTTCGCCGGCACGCCGCGGGCGGACAGGGAGCTTCGCCAGTTCAAAAGACTGGGCAACGGCAAGCCCGTTTGCGCCAGCTTCCATACCCACTATGCGCGACTGATCGAGATCCTTTTCTCACTGGAAAAGATTGAGGAACTGATCGATGATCCGGTCATTCAAGACACCCACCTGCGCTACGCGGCGGGAGCCAACGAGCAGATGGGAATAGGGGTCATGGAGGCCCCGCGCGGCACCCTGATTCACGAATACCACGTGGACGACAACGGCCTTCTGACCAAGGCGAACCTTATCGTCGCCACCGGGAACAACAACCAGGCGATGAACAAGACCGTCCAGCAGATCGCGAGTGCGTACATGAACGGCAAGGCGGAGATCACGGAAGGCATGATGAACCGTGTCGAGCACGGCATCCGCCTGTACGACCCGTGCCTCAGCTGCGCCACGCATGCCGTGGGCCGGATGCCGATGCACTTCCAGGTGTTCGACCGCCGCGGCGAAATGGTGGCCGAGAAGACCAGGGGTTAAGGGTAAACCGGGAGCCCGGCGGGGTCACGGCCCGCCGGCCCTTCCGGTGCTCCGATGTGACTGGTTCTCTCCTCTGCATGTCAGAGGAGTTGGGGACAGGGGGCGTTCCACATAAAGGGGAACATGTTTTGCCGGAACGTCCCCCCGCCTCCCCTGGGGTTGAACTGTTGACGTTGAGCTGGCGACGTGGAAAAGAACCGGCCGGGAGATGGTTTGGCCTCCATGCAGAACAACATGGTTTTGCTCATCGCCTACGGAAACATTCTGCGCCGCGACGACGGGGCGGGGTTCGTCCTGGCGGACCTGCTCGAAATCCTTCTGATCGAAGCGGGGGCGGGGGTTGATCGTATCGATTCCCACCAGTTGACTCCCGAGCTTACCCTGGATATCGCTCGGGAAAATATCGGCGCGGTAGCCTTCGTGGATGCGCGGGCGGTCTCGATGGCCGTCGACGATCTGCGGGTGCAGATTGGAAGGATCGGCCCCGCTGAAAACGCGTCCCCCTCCATCGGCCACCACCTCGACCCGGCCGTCCTCCTCACCATGACGAGCCTGCTTTTCAAGAAAAGTCCTCCCGCATGGCTCATCACCGTTCCCGGGGTCGATTTCGGCCACGGCGAAGGCCTGAGCGAAATCGCGCAACAGGCCATCGAGAGGGGCGAAGAGGAACTGGGGCGTTTCGCAAAGGCCATTTTGTCAAAAGGTCCGAGCGGGCTCGATGCTGTTGGCCTCAAAGACGTGCAGAAAAATCAAGTGTAGCAGCAGGGCGTTGATCAGGCACTCGCTCGAATCAAGTTTCAATCAAACTCCGCAGGATCTCCAAATAAGCCGGATTGAAGAAATCCCGGCATTGCCCCCGTGTTAAATAAATCCACAAAAGAGAACGACTCAGTCGATATCCCCGCATCGAAATAGGAGAGTTCTATCGACCGGTGACGGCATCCCGTTTGGGCTCGGAAGTCGCACATGGGGGTCTCTCGCGTCGAAGTGCGCCGATTCGAGCGGTGCGGCCCTTGCCATAGGAGTTTGTAGGTAAAACGATGACACTCGGTCTTGCCGATTCGGCTTCTTTAGAGGCATGATTCCGCTTTGACAATGTGAATTCGTCGGAAGGATGTCGTATCCTTTATGGCTGCCGTCCACCGGACTGATTCGTGCGGACCCATTGGGGGTTCCCTATAGCATTTACATAGACATGGATATTTATTAACTGTTTGAAATATCAAACCATGAAATGAATTAAACGACCATGAACCTGTCCTACGTTCTCTTAATCAGTGTCGCAGTAGGTCTTGATGCCCTCTTTACCGGCGTAGCCTATGGCCTCAAGAGTATCCGTATGCCGTTTAGCTCTTTGGCTATAGTGGGGATTATCACCGCCATCGGTACGGCCATGGCCATGGGTGGCGCACATTTGCTGGGAAAGCTCGTCAGCAGCCACATCGCGCTTATCGGCAGCGCTTTAATCCTGCTTGTCATCGGTGTGTTTAATCTTCTCAAGGTATATCTGAGCGAGGAAGCCCCCTCGCATCATCCCGGCGGCATGGTAAGGAAACGCAATATTATGATCTCGTTGGGCGGAGTGGTGATCACTATCATGGCCAAGCCGGAAACCGCCGACCTTGACGGTTCTCAATCCATCAGCGCCGGGGAGGCGGTCCTATTGAGTCTCGCGCTGGGTCTGGACAACATGGTGGCTACCTTTGCGGCTAACCTGGCCGGCAATCTCCCTATTTACACTCCCCTCATCATGGGCATTACCCAGATGGCCTTCATCGCTGCCGGCGACTACGGAGCCCAGCACCTCATATCCGACCGTCTCAAAAACAGCCTCCCTTATCTCGCCGGCTTGATTCTCATTGTGTTGGGCCTGGCCCGGCTCATTTAGGCGCTCGGGGTAAACATCAGCGGGATTTGAATTTTACCCGGGGATCGGCCTGGTTATTGCGCCGTCCCATGAATCAACCGGAAGGAGCCGTGCGTTCCCTGCCGCCCGCCTGTCATGTCCCCCGCTTCGGAGAAAAGTATTCGCTTTCATGAGGCGGATAAAACTGGTAAATTGCCTTCAACCCAAGACTGTATTGATAATAATCACTTGAGCAGCAGTGAAGAGTTAATGCTTTATTAAAGCTTTCACGGCTCGCCGTTTGTGAATTGGGTTGAGTGGATAACCGATGCCCCATGGGCATTGCCCCCGACTGCCGGTTTAGTCCCCGTTGGTTGAACAGGACCGCCTATGTTCAAAAACAAGAAAGTCGTAGTTGTCATGCCGGCCTACAATGCCGAAAAAACCTTGCGGCAGACCCACGCGGAGGTGCTGGCCCAGGATTACGTCGACTTGATCATAGTGGTGGACGATGTCAGCAACGACAGGACCGTAGAGGTTGCAAGGAGCCTTCCCGGCACCAAGGTATACACCCATGAGAACAACCTGGGCTATGGAGGCAACCAGAAGACCTGCTACAGGCATGCACTGGAAGAGGGCGGCGATATCATCATAATGGTCCACCCCGACTACCAGTACACTCCGAAACTTATTCCCGCTTTCGTTTCCCTGATCGGAAGCGGGTTCTACAGTTGCGTCCTGGGATCGAGGATTCTCGGGGGCTACGCCCTCAAGGGAGGCATGCCCCTGTGGAAGTATATCGCCAACAGGGCGCTCACCTTTGCCGAAAACATTCTTCTGGGCGCGAAGATATCGGAGTATCACACGGGCTACAGGGGCTTTTCGAGAGAGCTGCTCGAAAAGGTGCCCTTCGAGGAAAACTCGGACGACTTCGTTTTCGACAACCAGATCCTTGCCCAAATTCTCTGGCTCGGATATCTGGTTGCCGAAGTGAGCTGCCCGACCAGGTATTTCGAGGAGGCATCCTCAATCAGGTTCCGGCCAAGCGTTGTCTACGGCATCGGCTGCCTCAAGACGGCATGCGAGTTTCGCCTGGCGAAAATGAAGCTGATGGAATCAAGGCTTTTCCGGTATATGCGGGCTGAGCCGAAAGACCGCGGGATGCCTTCCCATCTCCGGTGATCCCAATTCGCCCTGGAAGTGTTTCATGCCAAAGAACCAGAAAATTTTGTTGATTTGTCTTTTCCTGGCCGCCGTCACCTTTGTCGCGTTCCGCCATGTCAGCCGCTGCGATTTTATCCTTTTCGACGACAACTTCTACGTAACCGAGAACCTTAACGTCCAGAACGGTATTTCCATGGAGGGGATTCGGTGGGCTTTCACGACGGGCCATGCCTCAAACTGGCATCCCATCACCTGGATTTCCCACATGCTGGACGTTCAATTCTTCGGAATGACGCCGGGATGGCATCATCTGACCAATCTTTTATTCCACATTGCGAATACATTGCTGCTCTTTTTGATTCTGTGCCGGATGAGCGGGAAAATCTGGCAGAGCGCCTCGGTGGCGATGCTGTTTGCGATTCACCCGCTTCACGTGGAATCCGTGGCCTGGGTGGCCGAGCGCAAGGATGTCCTTTCCACCTTCTTCTGGATGCTCACCATGGGCGCCTATTCTTATTACGCCGAGCGTCCCGGACTGAAAAGATACATGCCCGTTGCCGCATTTTTAGCTTTGGGCCTGATGTCGAAACCAATGCTGGTGACCCTGCCCTTTGTACTGCTGCTCATGGATTATTGGCCCTTGCGCCGGTTGGAGGTGGAGGTGCCGCCCCCGGAAATCCCGGCGGGGCCGGCTAAACCCGTTCCGGCGCAAAAGAGGAAACGAAAAGCGGCTAAAAAGCGTCCCGAAAAAATCGCCGTCATGGAGAAAAAGGTACCGGAGCGCCGTTTTGAATGGGCATTGATCGGCCCCCTGGTCCTGGAAAAAATCCCCCTGTTTGTCCTGGCGGCCCTGTCGTGTGTCGCAACATATATCGCCCAGGAAAAATCGGGAGCGATCAGCTCGATTCCCGTGGGGGTCCGCATTGCCAATGCTTTCATATCTTACATCGCCTACATCCTGCAAATGATCCGGCCGAGCGGTCTTGCCATTTTTTATCCTCATCCCGGGGCATGGCCGCTCTGGCAGGTCATGGGAGCGGGCCTGGCGCTTGCCGGCATAACAGCGGCGGTTATCCTGAAAAGGAGAAGGTTTCCTTACCTGGCGTCCGGGTGGCTGTGGTATTTGGGGACGCTCGTTCCCGTGATAGGGATCGTGCAGGTCGGAAGCCAGGCCAGGGCGGACCGCTATACCTATGTCCCGCTGATCGGGCTGTTTATCATCGTGGCGTGGGGCCTTCCGGAACTGCTGAAAAAATTGAACCGGCGCCGGGAGGTGCTCCTTGCCGCTTCGGCAATCGGCTTTTCATTCCTCTTCGTTACCACACTGGGACAGGTTGAATATTGGCGAAACAGCCTTGCGGTTTTCGATCACGCCCTGGAGGTCACCAGCGATAACGCCACGATTTACTGCAACAGGGGGCATGTCTACGGCAGGCTCGGCAAGCTGAAAGAGGCCGTCGAGGATTATGACAGGGCCATAGCGATCAATCCGAGATACGTGGAAGCCCTCGATTATCGCGGTGTCGTTCATTGCAGGCTGGGGAACATGCACCAGGCGATCAGCGATTTTGACAGGGCCGTCGAGATCAATCCGAAATACCCCGAAGCCTACAACGACCGGGGCATCGCACATGATGCGATGGGCGACCACGCCTTTGCCATCGAGGATTACGACAAAGCGATTGAAATAAACCCCGCGTACTGGGGGGCCTATTATAACCGGGCAAGGGCCTGCTTTGCCCTTGGGGACTACACCCGGGTGATCGAAGACTGCAGCCGGAGCATCGAGATCAATCCCAAATTCGCCGAGGCATATAACATGCGGGGTATCGCCAATGACAGCCTTGGCAATTACGGCCGGGCGGTGGACGATTTCGGCATGGCCGTCAAGATCAATCCCAACTTTGCCAAGGCGTATTACAACCTGGCCCTTGCTTACGACAAAATGGGCAACCGGGAGCGGTCAGTCGAAAACCTGAAAATCGCTGCAAGATTCAATAACGAAAACGCGAAGAATTCTTTAAAAAATCTCGGGTTGAGCTGGTAGGCGACCCAGAGGCGGCCACGGAGCCTCATGCTCGCGCGGGTGTATGCAGGATTTCCATTTAATACTCATTTGTGTTCAAGATGGTATCGAAGGCATGGTTTAAAAGCCATGTGGGCATGCAGGGTGGGCACAGCTTTTTTGTGCCCACCATTTTTTCATTCACCTGATGTTTGGTGGGCAAGATAAAACTTTGTCCACCCTACACTTATTCTAACCATTTTATTGATGATACTTTTGGAGTGGGAGGTTGTCAATCATAAGAATGACAACATTAACAAAGAATACTCATCGTATTGCTGCCGATATATTCTGTAAATATAGAATCTCAGCAATGAGAGTGCAAGATAAATTATGGTCTTCATATTTGAAAATAAAGTCTTCTGAAGTAGTCAAGGTTGGCAGCATGTTATACTAATTTTCGTTCAAGACAGGCCAATACCGATGAGTTACGCTCCGCTTCACCCATCACGTTAATCTTGAACGCCACTTGGTATTAGATGAAATTGGAAGGTATTTCTCGTCCCCCCGCTCCTTGTCCTTACTCCGTCTCTTCGGACTGCTCCTCCCCCAGGTACTTTTTGAGCTTCAGCTTCAAGGTCCTGCGGGTTATGCCGAGCCGGCGCGCGGCTTCGCTTTTATTGCCGCCCGCTTCCTGCAGCTTTTGCAAAACGATCTCCTTTTCCATGTCCGCAAGGCTGGCGTTTGCGCCGTTCGCATCCGTGGCGGGGAGGGAACGGGCCTGCGCGTCGTCTTCTTTTTGCGCGAGGCTCTGCAGCGGCAGGGGCAGTTCGACGGCTGAGACGTAGTCTCCCTGGAGCAGAATAACGGCGCGCTCCATCGCGTTTTCAAGCTCGCGAACGTTTCCCGGCCATGAGTAGCGAACCAGCAAATCCATCGCCTGTGGGGTGATTCCTTTGACGAGCTTGCGGTTTTTTTCCGAAAAGCGCTTGAGAAAATTCTGCGCAAGGATGGGGATATCCTCGACGCGTTCCCTCAGGGGAGGGGTCTTCAGCTCGAATACGTTCAGCCGGTAGTAGAGGTCCTCGCGGAAGGCGCCCTCCGATATCATTTTCTCGATGTCCCGGTTGGTGGCCGCAAGGATGCGAACATCGACCGGCAAGTGCGCATCGCTTCCCACCCTTTGAATCTCCCCCTCCTGGAGCACCCGCAAAAGCTTTGCCTGCATGGGGGGCGGCAGTTCGCCGATTTCGTCCAGGAAGATCGTGCCGCCGTCGGCCATGGTGAAGCGCCCCTTGCGCTGCCTGTCCGCTCCCGTAAAAGAGCCTTTTTCATGGCCGAAAAGCTCCGACTCGATGAGAGTTTCCGGGATCGCCGCGCAGTTTACCTCGACCAGGGGTTTCTCCTTCCTGGAACTGTTGGCGTGAACCGCGCGCGCAACCAGCCCCTTTCCGGTCCCGCTTTCACCGGAGATCAGCACGGTGGTCTCGGCGGGGGCGACGAGGGCGATCATTTCCAGAAGCTTTCGCATCGCCGGGCTTTCGCCTATCATTTCCCCCACCTGAAAACGGGCCAGCTGGAGGCGCATTCTTTCATTTTCGTCACGCAGGCGGGTGTGCTCCAGGGCGCGCTCCATCACCAGCCTCAGGGCTTCGAAGTCGATCGGTTTTGTGACATAGTCGAATGCGCCCGACTTCATGGCCTCCACGGCCGTGGATATCGAGGAGTAGGCGGTAACGATTACAATCGGAATGGCGGGATTGTGCTGGGCTATTGCCCTTGTGGCCTCGATCCCGTCCATGTTCGGCATGCGCATGTCCATCAGAACAAGATCGACCGGATTTGTCCGTATGAGGTCAAGTGCCTGTTTGCCGTCATGGGCCTCCTGAGTGCGAAACCCCCACTCGTGCATCATGGTGGTCAGCATCAGGCGGTGAGTGTGGTCGTCATCGGCTATTAAAATCAGCGGCATCCGGGGTTTTGCCATTATTTATCGCCTCCAGGGCTTTCGGGGAAATTTTGCAGGCGGAGTCCTCACGACCGGGGGAGCAAAGCCGGATAATGAATCTTGTGCCCTTGCCGGGAGTGCTTTCAACTTCGATTTCTCCGCCGTGAGCCTCGACGAATTTATGGACGTTCGCAAGGCCGAGGCCGACGCCCCTGGGCTTGGTGGTAAAGTAGGGGTCGAAGACGTGCGGCAGGTGCTCGGGGGATATGCCCGTGCCCGAATCGGCGACCTCGATCACCGCATCTCCATTTTCCCGGAACGCCCTGATGCCAAGGGTCCCCCCGTCTTTCATAGCGTGGATCGCATTGAGATAGAGGTTCAAGAGGACCTGGGCGAACCGGTCGGGGTCGATTTCGAGCTGCAGGTCTTCCGGGTCAATAGACGATTCGACCTTCACGCCCTGGTGGAGGGCGTCTTTTTCGATCAGCCGCAGCGAGTTTTGAACCAGCTCTTTGCAGGAAAGCACCTGGCGGTTGAGGTCGGTGGGCTTTGCAAAGTTGAGAAGCTCCGTCACGACGCGGTTTAACCTTTCGACCTCCTGGACCATGATATCGGCTATTTCGCGGCTGCGCTCATCTTCCTTGAACCTTCCGGCAAGGATCGTCGCAAAGCCCTTGATCGAACTCAAGGGGTTCCTGATTTCATGCGCGACTCCCGCGGCAAGCCTGCCCAGGCCCGCAAGCCGCTCGCTTCGCCTCAGTTGCTCTTCGAGTTGTTTGATGCCGGTCATGTCCGAAAAAAGAAACACATACCCGGTTGCCCGCTGCTCGCTGTCGCGGATAAGCGCGGCGTTTACCAGCAGGGGAACGGCGGCGGAATCGTTTAGCCGGCACACGATCTCCTGTTCGACCAGCGTTTCTTCCTTTTTTAGCCGCCCGGCGATGGGAAGAAAGCAGGGGAAATCATCGATGCGATGTTCCTGTGCTCCATCCGCGCACCGCAGAATCAGGCACGCGGTCTCGTTCGTTCTCTCGACCCGCCCGTCAAGATCGGTCATGACCATCCCGACCGGCATCTGGTTTAAGATCGTGGAAGTAAAGGCGCGGATATCCTGGAGGTGGGTGCGGGCCTGCCGGTAATTGTGCGCCCAGATGAGTGAGATAAAACCCGCCGCGCCCACCAGCAGCATGATCCCGAACAGGACCATGGTATGATTTACATCCTGCCGGCTCGCCTCCTCGAAGGGTGTGGGATCGAGGGCCACCAGGATGAACAGGTTCTTTTGAGGTCCTCCCGGACCCCAGTCGTTCGCCTCCCCCGAACCCCAGTTGCACATCGCCCCCTGTTCCTGCCCTTGCCCCTGCCCATGTCCTCTTCCCCTTTGGCGGTACAACGGCTGAAACGCGCGTATGACCTCGAAGCGGCGCCCGTTCTTTTCGGAAAAGCCGTAGCCGGTCTCGCCGGCCTTCGGAAAAGTGAGCGGGATGGTTTTACCCACCTCTTCCGGGTCGCTGTGGGCGACAACCCTGCCGGTGGAGGTGACCAGGGCCAGGAAGAGCACATCCGACTGCTGCGCCGTTTCTTCGAGGAGCCTCTGGTTTTGCCTGTACCCCCAGCCCATCCCCATGCCCGTCCTCGTCCCGGCTTCGACGGAGCGCATCAAAACGTTTGCCTGCGAGAGCAGGGCGCGCTGGGTGAACTCCTCTTCCCGGTGGACGTTCTTTACCGCCAGGAAAAGCAAAATGCCTGCGAGCAGGCAAACCGAACCGATGATCATCCAGGGTGAAAACCATGTCCACCTGGTTGGATTTGGTTGGCTGATGGTCATTGCCCGTACCTCAATCGAAGGAATCACGGCCGTGGAAAAGATTTTTTAATCGAAAATGAAAAATGAGAGCAAAAAATAGACCAGCTTGGTGCAACGCGCCGCCTCAAGGGCGGCCTGGAATAAATTCCCGCAAAATCAGGCGCCCGGCATCAGAAAAACGCCCCTCCTTTTTACATCGGAGCAGCCGGTTGCCGGCTCTATTGTAACCGATGGCGGCCCTTCCGGCGACCTTCCTGGATAAAAAAGACCCACTTGTGCACCGAAGTGGATAATCGGTATCCATCCAATACTTCCCCGAACCGGCTCCGGAAGGGCGGAACCGATTGGATATAGCCAAATTACATATACAATACAGTTACTTACAATAACTACCATCTCTTTGGCATGGGCCTTGCGATGCTACTGCTGCAACACGGCAAGGCTGAATTCGGCAACGGACAACTCATCAGATTGAAACCATGATTTTAAACACGTTTAATTGGAGAGCACCATGAAAAAGATTCTGATCATTGTGGCATTGGCGGCACTGGTATTTACTTCGGGGAGCTTTATGGCCCTGGCACAGCAGGCGGGACCCGGGAACAACGGCGCACAGAGCAGCTGGTTTTGCCCCTGGATGGGACAGGGGGGCCATGGCGGGCAGGGAACGTGGGGCTGCGGATCGAACGGCAGGGCCGGCTACAGAGGGCGTGGACCCATGGCGCACCGCGGGTGGAACAACGGTTCCGGCTCCTGGCAGAGAAGCGGCTGGAACCGTGGATACCAGGGTGTAAACGGCAACGTTGACACCGGGCGCTAAACAACCCGGCCCTTCGGCTTGAGGGGCCAATCCGAACTGTGATCCTAAACCGGATGAAGGTCAGTTGAACTTTGGACCATTGGAGATGAAGCATGAAAAAAATCATTCTAGTCGGTACGGTACTTCTTTTTGCCATGACCTTCGGCCTGCCGCTTCTGCACGCGCAGCAGGGACAGCAACAACAGCAACAGCAGGCCGGACCGGCCGGCCCCGATCAGCAGGGGTGGCAATGTCCGAGGTGGATGGGCCAGGGCGGAGGCATGGGCAGGGGCATGAGGGGTACTACCGTAATGGAGGTTGCCGGGGGGGACAGGGCCCGCGGTTCAACCAGGGACAGCCCCTCGACAAGGACCAGGCGAAGCAGATGCTGGAGCAATACCTGAGTGCGCGCCATAACCCCAACCTGAAACTGGGCGAGATTACCGACAAGGGGACCCTGTTCGAGGCCCCCATCACCACCAAGGACGGTTCCCTGGTGGAAAAGATCCAGGTGGACAAAAACACCGGCTGGTTCAGGTACGTTTCGTAACCCTGAGGGCGCCGTTCACCGCAGAGGGCGCAGAGAAAACTTAAGGAATTAAAAGAAAGAGCGGGGGAACCGGTTCCCCCGCTCTTTTGCATAGGTGGCAACGATGGAAGACTTTTACCGCGGGACGGCGCGGATAAGAATGCAATAAAAGAACTGACAAAAGAACACGGGAACTCTTGATTTTTTCTCTGCGTTCTCTGCGCCTCTGCGGTGAGTGAAAAGTCCTCAGCCCGATCGCGCTTTCCGATCGGTTAGCATTTACATTCCGGCCCGCTGTCGATGACGGATTGAATCGCGGCCGGATATTGCTTCTTATCGGGCAGAAAGATCAGTTCCGGGTCAACGAATTCACGCAGTACGAAAAGCTCCTTGTACGTCGGAGCGGGTGTTTCTCCCGAAACTCTTTCCACGTTGAGTTTAAACCCGCAGTTTTCCTGGATCTGCTTGACCGATACGCCCGGGTGGTTGGTGGCAAGGTAGATGATGCCGTTTTCGTCAAACCGGTAGACCCCCATGTTGGTCACAACCGCGTCCGGGCCGCAATTGGCGAAGGGCGTTCCCTTCCAGACCTCTTTTTTGGGCTTCCATTCGCGTGTCTTGTGGTCCCAGCACCACCACCCCGGGGTCGTGGTATAGTCGTTTCTTTCCAGGAAACGCCTCTTTTCCTGGAGGATGATGAACGCGGTGCGGCATGCCATCGTGCCGATGTCCGAATTTCCGCCCGACCCGGTAAACCTGTGCGACGGATGGAAGTAGTCGCCGATCGAGGTGACGTTAACCCCGCCGTACTTGTCGATTGCCGCGCCGCCCAGGAACCCCAGGGTGACGTAGCCCTGCTGAAGATAAAACCCGAAGGTGTCCACGAGACCGCCCAGGGTGGAACTCATGTTGGCGGCCCTCTGGTCGGCCACCGACATGGGAACGTGCATCGTCTTGCCGTCGCAGATCCCCGATTCGTAAATCAGAAGGGCATGGGGAGCGTTGAGCATGTTGGCGGTCATGATGCCGACCATGGGCAACCCGGTGCCCGCAAAAACTATGTCCTCGTCCCGGACCTCGTGCGCCACGGCGATAGCCATCAGTTCGGCCAGCAAAAAATCGCCGTTCCCGGCGGGTTCGTCGGGCATCCTGTCGATAAGTTCCATCAACTCTTCAATACTTTTGCTCATATCGGGTCCCCTTTCCTAGAAGCCGCTTCGCGTGACGGACAGAGGCATCTTCATCCTGGGCGCATGTTTCTTGCCCCTCTTCATCCGGGTGCTGTAGCCCGTGACACTGTCGGCCTTGAGGTCCATCAGTCGTTTGGCGCCGAGCTTTGCGATGAAGTCTTCCCATGATTTCGGGCCGAAAACCCATTCATCCAGCCATTTCTTGAGGTCGTCCTCATTTCTGGATGCCGCATCCATCGACCTCATGAAAGGAGCGTCGTAATCATAGAAGAAGGGAACCGAACTCGGGAATGCCCCCAATGGCTGTTCCACGATACAGTCGACGACAAAGAAGGGAATCTGGTTGGCTTCGGGAGTTTTTCGCATTTCGGCCTCGGGGACCAATTCCTCGCACACGATTACCACCTTGTCCGCGGCAAATGCGATTTCCTTGTCAATGGTGCCCACCCCTCGCCACCGTGCGGTCCCCTTGTCTCCGGCCTGCGCGACATGCACTATTGCCAGATCGGGCCTCGCCGCGGGCAGGAGCACCACATCGCCATCCCCGAAAAAGGGGTCCTCCATTTGAATGAATTTATGTTTTGCGATCTTGGGATTTTTGCCGTCGCGCAGGCCGGCGCGGCCCAGCGAGTCGTAGTCGGGGTTATAGAGGTCGGAACCCAGCGGGGCGTAATAGGGTATGAAGGGTATGCCGATGGCCCCCGCCAGGTACCTCATCGCCATTGCGCCGTGCGCATGGTCTTCCAGGACGATCTCTCCGGCCTTGTAGCGCCTGTCGAGACAGATGTCGAGCTTGCCGGCCATCTCGCCCCAGCCCATCCAGTCGGTTTCAAAAATTTTCATGGCGCCGACCGCGTTGAACAGCCAGGTGCAGCAGCTGCCGTGCCGGTCCAGGACATGAATATCCTTGAAACCCTGCCGAACGCTCTCCCATGCGAAGGCCACGGGGTTTCTGTTAAATCCGGTGAAGCCGCTGAAGGCGCAGATGATATCGTTGCGCATGTATTTTTTTACGGCTTCCTCCAGGGATAAAATTTCGCTCTGCTTTCGGCTCCTAAGCGCCCGCATTAGTAGAACCTCCTTGCTGAAGGGTCGCCTGACGGACTTTGCAGGCGATCAAAAATGGATTAGAAAAGTCGGCCCGGTGGCTACGTCTCTAACGGTGCACCTCCTTTCGGAAAAACGAGCTGGTTTACAAACGGCTGGTGATTGTGGATTTTGCCGGTCGAGGTAGCCAATAAGAAGTAAGAGCGTATTGCAGAGGGGGATTCGTGCAGGGAGATGCCGGCTAGATCGAAAATTAAGGTCCGACCAGTATCGAAAAGAATATTTCCCGGATAACGCGTATGATTATATCAGATTTCGCCTTTACATACAAAAATTCCGGAACCCTTCCTGACTCCGGGCAGCACAGGCAGCCTGCCGGGAAGGCTTTGTTCCAAAGGGCCTCCTTCCCGTTTCCGTCCTCACGGTTTTGCAAGCTTGTACCGGATTCTCAGCACCCCGTCCTCAAAGCTCATCGAAACCACTCTAAAGCGTCCGATCTCGGCTGTGGATTTCACATGCGGGCCGATGCACGCACAGGCATCGTAGTCACCAATCCTTACGATCCGGATGGTCTCGCCGGCGTCCTCGGGCAGTCGCCCCAGGTTGAATTGCCGCTCGGCTTCGGCCCGCGGCATGAATTCTTCCGTTACGGGCATATCGGCCAGAACGATCTCGTTTACCCGGTTCTCCAGTTCCC
The DNA here is from genome assembly GCA_963712895.1 of uncultured delta proteobacterium. GTDB lineage: Bacteria > Desulfobacterota > Syntrophobacteria > Syntrophobacterales > Syntrophobacteraceae > SbD1. The sequence continues at coordinate 83,521 of CAVQJR010000004.1, forward strand.
TTACCTCCGCGTCCGCCAGTGGGCGTTGGAAGCGGTAGTCGAGCTTTGATTTTTTCTTTTCAACATGAGCGCTGAAACACCGGCCGCTCTGAAACATACGAATCATTGCCTGGTTTACGATATGCTCCGCCGAGTGCATCCTGGGGTCCAATTGCTTTTCGTTCTGTTCGGGCATAATAACAATTCCTCGTGGGTCCGGTCCGCCGGGCTACGCGGGAACGAGAGGAAGAAATCCATTGCGGTGTATTTCTTCCCCGGGTATCTTTACTGTATGAGCGGAACACGGGAGGGTTGATCCTTTATGCAAAAAAGCCTGGTAGTGATCGGTGTGGTCATAGTCCTTATCGGCCTTCTGTGGCCGTGGCTGGGCAAGTTGCACCTGGGCCACCTGCCTGGAGACATTGTGATCAGCAGGCCTAATTTCAAACTCTATATTCCAATCACATCCATGATTCTTATCAGCGTCGTGGTATCGATCATCCTCGGGATTTTCCGCAAATAGGGTAAAGAGAAAATAATCTTTCGGAAATTTTTCGATCACGCCGCCTGCCCCTCGGGATCCTGTTCCTCGGTTAGCGCCGGAAAATTGAGTCTGAAAGTGACCCCTTCTCCCTCATTGTCCAGGACCTGAATACTTCCCCGGTGAGCTTCGACGATTTTTTTTGAAATGGACAGGCCGAGGCCCGTCCCTTCCTTTTTGGTGGAGGCGAAGGGCACGAAGATTTTATCTCTTTTTTCGACGGGAATGCCGCAGCCGCAATCCGTTATGTCGACCAGAAGCTTCGCGCCTTTCATGCGGGTGGAAATCGAGACGACCTTGCCGGGAGGCGTGGCCTGGATCGCATTCATAAGCAGGTTTATAATGACCTGCTTCATGCGCATTGCATCGAGGGAAACGGGGGGGAGGTCCTGCAGATGTGTTTCTATCCTCAGTTGGTGCTCCCGCGCCGCATCCTCGACCATCGGCAGGGTTTCGACGATCAGGCGGTCCAAGTCGTGAAAAGACCTTTCCAATTCGAGAGGCCTTGAAAAATCCAGTATATTCTTCAGCATCGTTTCGAGCCTGTGTACTTCGGTTACCACGACTTCAAGCTTGGAGCGATCGACGCAGCCTTCCTTCAAATGGCCGAGCACCAGCCGGGTCAAACCTCCGATGGCGACGAGCGGGGTCTTTATGTCGTGCGCGACGGCGGAAAGCGCACTTCCCATCGCGGCAAGGCTTTCCGCTTCCCGAAGGGACTTTTCCGCCGCGAGATGCTGCACCGACTTCCACATCCCGTCCAAAAGAAGTGTGAGCTGGCGGATATCCGAGGGGTCATAATCTTCCTCTTTGTTGCCCGCCATTGCGATGGCGACTATGCGGTCCGCCTCGAAAACCGGAACGCTCATGAACCGGTGGAGCACGGAGGGCATGCCGTTGTCGGTCCTGTCCAGGTTGCTGCCCCAGTACGAAACCACGATGGGTCCTCTTTTATTTATGACTTCGGACAGCCAGGAAAATCTTTCTATCGGGAGTTCAACCGGTTTGCTGATGACTTCACCCCTGCCCAGCAGGTCGGCCGTGCACGCGTACAGGGTGAAAACGTTTTCCTCTTCGTTCATGAGCCCGATGGCCCCCACCTTGCTCCGGGTGAGCATAATCTGCTGTTCGAGCGTAAAGTCGGCGATGTCCCGTGTGGAGGCTTCCGTCATCCGGCTAAGCTCCCACAGGGCTTCCAGGCGCGCCTCGTCGAGTTTTAACGCCTGGTTGGATTCGGCAAGCTCGGCCGTGCGCCTGCGCACCCGAAGCTCCAGCTCCTCTTTGGACCTTTCCAGTTCCTCCTGTATCTGCTTCGCTTTGGTTATGTCGCGGCTGATGGTCAGAAGGCTCTCTATCCGGCCCTCCTTGGAATACTCGGGAACGAGCCGCATGTGGAAATAGCGGGTGCCTTTGGTGGTGGGGTACGGGAAATCGAACGCCCCCTCTTTTCCGGTCGAAAATACGGCCGCGCACGCCTTTTCCATCAGTGCGACGTATTCGCGCCGGTCTTCCCTGGGAGGTTCATATATGCTCAAGCCCATGAAGGATGAAAGCGGAAATCCCGTCATGACCTCCAGTGCCTTGTTGGCAAAGACCCGGCGAAGCTGCCGGTCCACTCGTATGACCACGTCCGGGGAGTTTTCGACCAGCGCCCTGTACTCCTGCGCCCTGCGATGCAGTTCGTCCTCGGCCCTCTTGCGGTCGGTGATATCCTGGAAGGTGACCACCGCGGCCACGATATTGCCCGAAGGGTCGCGCACCGGGGACGAACTGGCGAGCACTATCCTGGATGCCGCGCTGTGGGGCAATACGATATGAATTTCTTTGTCGATCACGTGTTCGCCGTTTTCGAGGGAGCGGGTCAGGGGGAATTCCTTGACGTCGTAAGGGCGCCCGTCGGGATGAAACGAGTGGTATTCCAGGTACTCATCGCGGTGGTATACGTGCTTTTGCGGATGCTCGAGAATTTCAACCGCCTGCTTGTTGGACAAAATGACCCTGCCGGACGGTTCCGCAACAATGACACCGGCGGGCATCTGGTTGAGCACGGCATGCAGAAGGGACCTCTCCCTGGCCAGGTCGTCCCGCGCCTTTCTCAGTTCCTCCTCCACCCTCTTTCTCTCGGTGGTGTCGAGTGAGTATTCGATTATCTGGACGACATCGCCTTTGCCGTCCAGGATCGGGTACCCGTGAACTTCGACGTGCCGGATATTTCCCTTCTCATCGTAGTGGAGGTGTTCGGTCACCAGCGGCTGCCCGGTTTCTTTGATCTTTTCGAGCGAGCACAAATGTTGCGACGTGCCGCATGGTTTGTCCTGCTCCAGGTAGAGGGTGTGGCAGCCGGTGTTGGGGGCCAGGCCGGCGGGCGCCGCGGCCGTATTGGCCATCAGTATCGAATAGTCCCTGGCGTCGAGAACGTAGAACGGGTGGTGGAGGGACTCGATGACCGTGGTGAGAAACTCTTTTTGCTTCCTGATGCTGTTTTCGGCGTTCTTGCGCTTGGTAATGTCGCGGGCCGTACCGATCAAACCGACGATTTTGCCTCCCCTGGCCTTGGGGACCGTTTTCAATTCCAGGATCTTGCATGCGCCCGATCTGGAAAGAAAACGAACCTCATTTGCCGGGACCGTGAGACCGGCCATTACCTCTTTGAAAGCATCGAGGACGGAGTAACGGTCGTCCGGGTGGACCATGAGGAAAAAGGGCCTGCCGAGCCATTCGCCGGCCGAATATCCGGTAATGCTTTCGAAGGCGGGGTTCAGCGAGGAAAAAGTCCCGTCCGGCAGGACCGTGTAAATAATATCCAGTGAATTCTCAACCAGTTCCCGATTCTTCTTTTCACTGTCCGCCAGGGCCTCCTCGATTTTCTCCCTCTCGGCCATCTCCAGGCGGAGTTCCCCGTTCACCGACACGAGCTGCCTGGTACGCTCGTCCACCAGTTCCTCCAGGTGGTCGCGGTAGCTTTTCAGCTCCAGCTCGGCGTGTTTTCTGGAAATGGAGTACCGGATCGAGCGCTCGAGCAGATCCGGGCTGATCTGGCCCTTGACCAGGTAATCCGCCGCCCCGGCCTCCATCGCCTCGACGTCGGCCTGGTAGGCCCCCCGGCCGGTCAGAAGAATCACAGGGGTATCGATGCCGTTTTCGACCGCTTCATGGAGCAGTTCCAGGCCGGTCCTCGCTCCAAGCTGCAAATCGAGAAGCACCACATCGTGCATGCCCCTGCCCATGGCTTCCAGGCCGTCTTCATAAGTCTTGACCCAATCAAGGCTCACCTTCGAGGAACGTATTTCGGAAAGCATGCTCCCTATCAGGATGTAATCGTCCTCGTCATCCTCTATGAGAAGCACTCTGATGCTGCCCCTGACCATACATTATCTCCTGACGGGCAGTGTGGTGCGCGCACTGCTTGCGGTATTTCCAGGCCTGCCGGGCATAAAACGCCGGGCCTGCTTGCGACAGGGGAGAACCCCCTCGATCTTGCAGGTAAATATAACAACTATAGCTGTTTTTTGGACATGAGAGCGGAATCAATTATTTTTGGTATGGGCTGGTTCGCCGGGTAGGCCTGCCGGAAACCGGGATTCCCGGTATCGGGATTGCAAACGGATACGGTCGATCTGAACCGGTGCAGCGTGACGGGGTTTGCGGGTTGCCGACGGGAAAACGGGTGTTCCGGCCCGGCGCCGGCTACTGCCCGCCGGTCGTCATTGCGGCCCCGATTCCCGCCAGAAAGTGCTCGCAGTCCTCTTCCTCGCCTATTTCCCTGGCGCACCTTCGAAGTTGCTCGGCAAGATCGGGTTCGTAATGTGCGAATATCTTCTGCTTGAGCCCATTGTATTTTTCGCGCTCCCCCGACAGAACACCGGCGTCCTGGAGAGGCCCGAAACAGCGGTCGCGTTTCTCGCTTTCAAGCTCATTCAATATGATGGGCATATCGCCTATGATTTCGCGCAATTCCGCCATGCGCGCCTTCACCGATTTTACCTTTTCGCGGGAGGCGTTTCCCTTTGCCCATTCGGTGAGTATTTTCGGAAGCTTTCGGCTTAGTTCACCCAGTTCGCGGCGCGCGGAGTTTTCTTCGATCCTGAGGCGCGTAATGAGACTGTCGAGTTCAGCCCATGCTCTGGTCGCCTCGGTGCGAATTTTTTCTTCCTTATGCATTGCTCTTCTCCCTCGATCAAATTAGCCGAATCATACAATATTTGCGAACCGTTTGCGAACTGCGTACACCGATTTCCCCAAGCGCAAACAGTGCCGTCTTCGGGGATTGCGCGGTCTTTAGCGCAAGATAAGTCATGCCGTGAGGTTTTAGCAGGTTCCCGGACCGGGAAGAGGGATTTCTACGTTCTGAAAAGTAAAAAGCCGAATCGGTGGGGCAGACCGATCGGCTCTGAGGAGGAAAGAGTTGTTGTCGGATGGAAACTAGAGCAACTTTGATACCAAATAACACTTCATGCACGATTATGGTGTAAATACGAAAGGTTATCAACTGCGGCCGAGACAGCGGCTGGAAATAAAGGCGCAATAATCACGCCATAAACCGGCCAGAATTCGATAATCCCGCCATAATCGCGCGGGGGTGAAAGAAATGTAACAGGACATGGTGCGTTCGACGGGTGTGGCGGGGGCAGACGCCGACCCGAAGCTTGACCTCTGTAATCAAGGGTTAAGGAATCGCGTTTGGGGGGAGTCCCCGGAGCAGGCTACGCCGCCGCGCTGCTGCTTGCGGGATGCAGTTCCACGGCGCCGCTCACAAAGGCCAGGGCCATGCAGCGCGAATAGTCGTCGTGCAACTCTACCCTGTCGAGCATCTCCTGCTCGTAGGCACCGCACTCTTCGCAGGAAAAACCCGGCCATTTCTTCCTTATGGTGAGGTTGAGGCAGTCGTTGTAATTGACGCAGAAAACGTTTCGCCGCACCTTGTCACAAGTCTCGACGGCCATGTACCGGGTAGGGGTCCCTCTTTCCACGACGTTTCTCCTTTTTTTCCTGGTTCAATTTGCACTTGTTCATCTAATAGCAACTGAATCGACAAATTGAAATCCGGTCAAAAGGGTATTTTCAAGGACCCCGACTGTATTTTTGGAGGGAAGGGAATACGGCCTGCTTATTACCCGAGGCTGTACCGACTGTAACACCAACCTGGTGAAAATATCAGTACCGGTCCCGATTCATATCCATAGGGCGACACCAGGTGTGCTACCGGAAAGACAGTATAGACATAAACCCGGAATAATCCGCCTCGCCCTGTCAAAAATTACCTGAGCTTGCCCTTTGCCTCGGGCTGTGCGGAATTGAAGATGTGAATCAGGACTTCATCTCTCTGGCCGGGAGCCAGATCGGTTTCGATGCCGAGCGTGGTTTGCTGCCTTGATCCAACCGGGACGGCCTCCAGCTTCGGGTTGACCTCGATAACGTAGCCCTTGCCGTCCGGGAGCGGGTGCTGGACGACCGAGACCAGCCGCTCGTCATGGTCCAGCTTGGTGATATGGAACTGCCGGTTACGGTTGCTGGTTACCGTGATCCTGCCCTGGCGTTCCGGAAGGCTCGTGCTCAATTTTCCGATCAGGACGGTCTCGGGCCTTACGGAGAAATCCCCCTCGATATTGCCGCCCACCCGGACCATGACCTCGGGCTTTTGAGCCAGGTCGGTATTCACCTTGATATAGCCGCTATAGTGGCCGCGGTTTAATTTATTGGAGACCCTTAACCTGTAATGCTTTCCATCCTCAACGGTGTCGAGCTTGTACTCTATTTTCTGCTCAAGATTGCTTTGGACCGAGGAAATATGAAAGGGCATCGGGCCGGCTATCAGATCCAGGACGGATTCGTGGACCTGGTCGGGCATCCCGTGAAAAATGACCATGGCGGAAGGCTTCACGTCGATTAACGGCAGGACGGAACCCTCCATCTTGAGAGTCACCCGCGGGTTTTGCGGGTCGTCGCTGTAAACGGTGGCCGTCTTGGCCACTTTACCGCTGTAGTTTTTGAGATTGAGACTAAGGGTTATCTTTCCCTCGCCGCCGGGAGGGATTGCCCCGTCGAAATGGGCAACGGTGCAGCCTCAGTCGGTGCGGACCCTGTTGATCTTCAAAACGGCCGTGCCGGTATTTCTGACCGGAAAATCGTGCTTGGCCACGTTGCCTTCCAGAATTTGACCAAAATTGTAGGTGGTTTCCGAAATCTTTATGGCCGGCTGGTCCGTCGAACCTGGTTTGGCCTGGCTCTTAGCGGCCGAATCCGCCGAAGAGGCAACGGCCGCCCCGGAGATGCAAAACAAGGCGGCGATGAGAAATATCACCTGTTTTTGTAAAGACAACCTCATAGGGTTTCCTCTGAATAAATGTAGCTGAGTTCAGGCAATCCCGTGCAACTTTCGATTCAATTCCCAACTCCCCAAATCCGCGATACCATGCCGGGGAGCGGTGACAAAATGGTCAAGTGTCCATAGCTCTTCCGGAATGCCCCGTCAAGATCAAATTCCCCGGACCGTCCATGGATGCCCCGGCCGGGCCGCTGAGGCGGAGCACCTTCGAAATTTTGCCCGCGAAGGCACGTGGTTTATTGCGAACAGGTGTCAATGCCGCCGGTAACGATTAAAGAATTCTTCTTGACAATAATGTCCTTATGGAGTCTATAAAGGCCTCCGGCAGAAGGTCGTCCATTCCGCGGGTATTTCGCTCCTTCTGTTGAATTCGATAAAGCAGTACGGAAGGGGAACCGTCCGCTTCTTCACGAATGGTATGGCAGCGTCCCCCCGGGCATGCACTGTGTGACTCTTGTGGTGTTCCTGAGCCCGAATCTCCTCCTAAATCTCCCCCGGTTCCGTGTTCTTCCGTGATTTTCGATTCCGACAAATATTGCGGTCCGGACTTTACGCGGACCAGGCTCTATTAAACGGCCCGATCCGCGAGGGCGCTTTTCCCCGCGGTATCGAAGCCCTTTGATGGCCGTTAAGACTTCCAGCACCCATTTCATCCGAAAAACAGTCAGCCGGAAAGTGGCGGCGCGGCATTTTGCCGGGGCCGGGGCCGGACCCCTCTCCCCGCGCGTCCGGGAGTGGATTCCCCGGACCGGCATCAGCCGGCGGCATATCCGGGCTTCGGGAAGAGCCGTTCGTTTCGAGGTATCGAAGAGCGGCAAAGCAAACCAGGAAGGCAAAGGAATGGCTCCTGCCCAGAATAGCGCGCAAGACGGGATTATCCTCAAGCTGGAAAATATAACGATCAATTTCGGCAGGATCTGTGCGCTCCTGAATGTCAGCCTCGATGTGAGGCAGGGCGGAATTCATTCCATAATCGGCCCGAACGGCGCGGGCAAGACCGTCATGATGAATTGCATCTCCGGGCTCTACCATCCCCAGGAAGGAAACATCTACTTCAAAGGGCGCCGGATAAACGATCTCAAACCCCACCAGAGAGCACAACTGGGCATCGCGCGCACCTTCCAGAAGATCGAGCTTTTTAAGGGCATGAGCGTCCTGGACAACATACGGCTCGGCAGGCACAGGCACCTCAAATCCGGGATCATGAGCGGCGCCTTCTACCTCGGCAGGGCGGCGAGGGAGGAAATCGAGCACCGCAAATTTATCGAGGAAGAGATAATCGAACTGCTCGAAATCGCCCACATCAGGAACCAAGTGGTGGGAATGCTCCCCTACGGGCTCCAGAAAAGGGTCGAACTCGGGCGGGCGCTGGCGCTTCAGCCGGAGGTCCTGCTGCTCGACGAACCGCTGGCCGGCCTCAACCTGGAAGAAGTCGAGGACATGGCCCGGTTCATCATCGACATAAACGAGGCGGAGAACTGGAAACTTACCTGCGTCCTGGTCGAACACGACATGGGCGTTGTGATGGATATTTCGGACCGTATTTTCGTGCTCAATTTCGGGATGCCGATAATGGACGGAACTCCGGCCGAAGTCCAGGCAAACCCTTCGGTCATCGAGGCCTACCTTGGCGAAGAGGATCTCTATGCCACGAGAAGATAACGGCGAATGAACAAGATGTTGAAGCTGAATCGAATCCAAACGCCGAGCAGGGAGGAACTCAGCCGGGAGCTTACCATCCCCAGGCTCTTCGTCCAGCGCGCCGGGGAATACGGCGCCGCCCGGGTGGCGATGAGGGAGAAGGAATGCGGCATATGGCGCCCGATCACCTGGGAGCAATACCACGGGAAGGTTAAGCTGCTGACCCTTGGCCTTTCCGAGCTGGGGCTCGGCAGGGGCGATAAGGCGGCGATGATCGGCGACAACCGCCCCGAGGGGTTGTGGGCCGAAATGGCCACCCTGTGCGCCGGCGGGGTTGCGGTCTGGCTGTTCCAGGACTGCCTGATCGACGAAGTGCAGTATATCGTCGACCACTCCGACGCTCGTTTCCTGTTTTGCGAAGGCCAGGAAGAGGTGGACAAGGGCCTGGCGATAGTCGAAAAGTGCCCGAAGCTGGAAAAGATAATCTGGGACGACCCCAAGGGCATGCGAAACTACGACCACCCGCTGCTGATGAGCCTCAAAGACCTGATGCGCCTGGGCGAGGCGGTGGAAAAGAGGGAGCCGGACCTTTTCGAAAATCTCGTCTCGGGCGGCAGCGGCGACGATGTCGCCCTGTTGTTCTACACCTCCGGGACCACAGACTTGCCCAAGGGCGTGCTGCTCACCCATTACAACATGCTGACCATGGGCCTGCACCTGATGGAGGTGGACCCGTGCCTGCCGACCGACGATTTCGTCTCCTTTCTGCCCTTTGCCTGGATAGGGGAGCAGATGATGTCTGTCTCCTGCGGGCTGCTTCTCGGCTTTACGGTGAATTTTCCGGAAGAGCCGGAAACCGCGCAGGCGGATCTTCGTGAAATCGGGCCGCACGTCATTTTCGCTCCTCCACGGCTCTACGAACAGATGACCCGAACGGTGCAGGTAAAGCACCTGGACGCAACGTTTCTCAAGCGGCACTCTTTCAGGCTGGCCATGAAGATCGGCTACCGGGTGGCGGACATGAAGTTCAAAAAACAGCCGGTCCCCATCCATTGGAAACTCCTCGACCGGCTGGCTTTCGCCGCCGTGCACGGCAAAATCCGCGACCAACTGGGGCTTTCCCGCGTTCGCAACGCCTACACGGGCGGGGCCGCCATGGGTCCCGACCATTTCCGGTTTTTTCACGCCATAGGGGTCAATCTCAAGCAGATTTACGGCCAGACCGAGATCGCCGGGATATCGGTCATTCACCGCAGCGGTGAAATAAAATTCGACACGGTCGGCCAGCCCATTCCGGGCACCGAGGTAATGATAGCCGAAGACGGCGAAATCATATCGCGCAGCTCCTCGGTTTTTGCCGGCTACTACAAGAACGCGGAAGCAACCGCCCGCACCCTGGTCGACGGCTGGCTCTACTCGGGTGATCGCGGCTTTATCGACGAGGACGGCCACCTGGTCGTATTCGACCGTTCAAAGGATGTGATGACCCTTAGCGACGGCCGGCCCTTTTCTCCGCAGTACCTGGAGACGCGCCTCAAGTTCAGCCCCTATATCAAGGACGCCTGGATAATCGGGGACAAGCGGGAATACGTTGCCGCGGTCGTTTGCATCGATTACCCGGTTACCGGAAAATGGGCCGACGGCAAGGGCCTCAACTATACCTCCTACACGGAACTTTCCCAGAAGCAGGAAATCTACTGGCTGATAGCGTCCCAGATCGGGGAGGCGAACAGGGACCTCCCGCAGCCGGCGAGGATAAAAAAGTTCGTCAACCTCTATAAGGAATTCGACGCCGACGACGATGAACTCACCCGCACGCGGAAGCTGCGCAGGGCCTTCGTCGAAAAGCGCTACGAACAGATAGTCGCCGGCCTCTACAGCCGGGGCGACACGGTGAAAATGAACACCACCATAACTTACGAGGACGGACGGGAAGTGCGCATCGACACGGACTTGAGGATCGGGGAGATAGAGTAGCATGGAGCTTTTCCTGATGAGCCTGGTTACGGGGATCATGGTGGGAGGGATATACGCCCTCATCGCCCTGGGCTGGGTTTTGATCTACAAGTGCTCCGGCGTGTTGAATCTCGCCATGGGGGAGCTGACCCTGATCGGGGCCTACCTTTCGCTCACCTTTTATTCGATGGGGATGCCCCTGCCGGTGGCGCTCGCCCTTTCGCTGGCCACGGGCTGCATCCTCGGGGTGCTTACCGAACGCCTCTTTCTCGACAGGCTCATCGGGGAGCCCGTGCTGACGGTCATAATGATGACCGTCGGGCTCTCCTTTTTCTTCCGTGGCATGGTCGAGTTCGTCTGGATGACCGACACCCGCGTGTTCACTCCGCCGGTCTTCTCCATCAAGCCGTTTACCCTGGGGTTCCTGGTAATCGGGCGGGTATATCTCTGGAGCTTCCTGGCCGCTATGCTGCTCCTGGTGATATTCATGCTCTTTTTCAAGTACACCCGCTGGGGGCTCGTCATGCAGGCGACGGCCGATGACGAGATGGCGGCCCTGTCCCTGGGAATCAGCGCCCGGTTCGTCTACGCCGCCGCCTGGGCGATTGCCTTCATGGCGGCCGGGGTAGGGGGGACGCTGCTGGGCAACATCAACGGGCTCAATATCTCGGTCGGCTACCTGGGGCTGCTGGTGCTGCCGGCGGTGGTCCTGGGGGGGCTCAACTCCGTTCCAGGGGCCATTGTGGGCGGGATAGTGATAGGGGTCCTCCAGAACCTCTCCGGGACCTACCTCGACAGGTATTTCCCGGGCGGAGTGAGGGAAGTCGCCCCCTTCATTTTCATGACCGTTTTCCTGCTTTTCAAGCCTCACGGCCTGTGGGGCTGGGAGCGGATCGAACGCGTATAGACGGAGGGTTGTAATCAATGTCGTTTTTGCCCTGCGGAGTCTACCACCAGCGCTACAGCCAACATCATGCCTGGTGGCAGACCGGCTTCGTGCGCCTGAAGATGCTGGCGCTCGGATTGTGCGTTTTTGTGCTGATCCCGCTGTGGGGCGACCCCTACTGGCTGGGGGTTGCCAACATGATCGGCTACACCGTGCTGGGGGCGCTGGGAGTTCAACTGCTGATCGGTTTCTGCGGACAGGTTACCCTGGGACACGCGGCGTTTTTGGCCGTGGGGGCCTATACCAGCACGCTCCTGGTGCTCCAGGTGCACTGGCCGAAGTTTTTGCTGGACCTGGGCCTGGCCTATCCGATCAGCATCGTTGCGGCCGCCGTTGTGGCCGGGCTTTGGAGCGTGCTTTTCGGACTTCCTTCCGCGAAGGTAAAGGGCTTTTACCTGATACTCACCACCATGGCCGCCCAGTTCATCACGGTTGACTTCATCATCACCCAGTATGTCAGCCAGATAGGAGGAAGAGGACAGGCCTTCTCGCTTCCCCCGGGCACCATAAAGATTGGTCCCTGGCTGATCGAAGACGACCGAAGCGTTTATTTCCTGATGGTCTGTCTTGTAACCCTCACCACCCTGGGGGTGGCAAACATTCTCAGGACCCGCGTCGGGCGGGCGTGGATCGCTATCCGGGACAACGACATCGCCGCCCAGACCATGGGCATCAATATCGTCAAGTACAAACTCCTGGCCTTCTTTGTCGCCGGGTTCGTGGGAGGAATCGCGGGGGCTTTCTGGATCAGCAACCTTGCCGCCATCAGCCCCGAGCACTTTCCATGGTCGTGGTCGCTGTGGCTGGTGGGGGTCATCCTGATCGGGGGTGTGGGTTCCATTCACGGGACGTTTTTCGGCTCGTTTTTCATGGTGCTCGTCATGGAGGCGCTTACCTTCCTCGTCATGCTCCTGGGGGGGAGCTTTCCGGCCCTCCTGATGAAACTGATGTTCGTCAAGGAGGCCGCTTTCGGCCTGGCCATCTGCTGTTTTCTGATCTACGAGCCCAAAGGGCTGGCGTACCGCTGGTGGCAGATAAAGAACTATTTCAACCTCTGGCCGTTTTCTTACTAGGGAGGATATCGGGCACCTTTTCCGGCATCCGACCTCCGTATCGAAGTAACCTGTCAAATCAGGGGGAGCTATGATGAAAAAAACCGAATTTTTTGTGCTCGTTTTTGCGGTGCTTGCGGCGGCGTTGCTGTCCGGTCTCATCTTGCCGGCGCCCTCTTGCTCCGAGGAGATCGTAATCGGGTGCCTCAGCGACATGACCGGGGCGACCTCGGACGTGGGCAAGGACTACGCCATGGGCGTGGGAGAGGCAATAGCATGGGTTAACGACAACGGCGCCATCAACGGCAAGAAGATCAAGCTCTACCAGTTCGACTACGGGTACCGGATTCCGGAGGCGCTGACCAAGTACAATTTCTTCAAGAAATACAAGGCCAGGGCCATCCTGGGATGGGGCACCGGGGACACCGAATCCCTTTCCCCCACGATCACCAAAGACAAGATACCCTACGTGTCCGCATCTTATTCCGCTCACCTCACGGACCCCGCAAAAACGCCCTATAACCTATTCTTTGCAACCGACTACTCGACCAACGCCCGTGCGGCCCTCACCGCCTGGTTCGATAAAAAGTGGCCGCAGCACAAAGACTACAACAAGCGCAAACCCAGGCTCCAGTGCTGCTACATGTTTTCGTCCCCCTACTGCAGCGCTCCCATAAAGGCCATCAAAGACCAGGCCGCCCTGCTGGGCTTCGAGGTGGGGCCGGACCAGGACGTCTCCCTCCTGGCCCTGGACACCAAGAGCCAGGTGCTTTCCATGAAGCAGTACAAGCCGGACGTCGTGTGGCACGGCAACACCACGATGTCGGTTTCCGCCACTTTGCGCGATGCGATGGCCCTCGGACTTGGGGCCGACCACATCATGGACAACTGGGGATTTGACGAGAACCTGCCGCGGCTCGCCGGGGAGGCCGCCGAAGGGGCAATCGGGGTGACGACCAACGCCTTTTACGGCCAGGACGTTCCCATGATGAAAAACATCGTGGCCTACGCAAAGAAGATGAATCCGGGCGTTGCCCAGGACAAGCGCCTGAGCCGTACGGTCCAGGCCTGGGGCGCGGTGCTGCTCATGACTGAAGCCCTGAAGCGTGCCGACAAGGCGGGAGACTTGAGCGGTCCGGGCATTTTACATAAAGGCTTCGAGACCTTGAAGGATTTCGAACTGGGAATCGGCTCCGCCCCCGTCACGTTCACGGCCACCGATCACCGGCCGGCCGGGAAAGTCCCCATCTATGAGTACAAGGGGGGGAAATTTTCACTGGTGGAAGTGGTCGATATAAAAGGCCGGTGGCCCGTCAAGTGGGAAAAGGAGTGGCTCGGCTGGTAGGAAACGCATTTTGGACGGGCGCACCGCGCCATTAAAAAGCATTCTTTGCCGATTCAGGGATTACACGTGAGCGAGCCGATTCTGAAAATCAACAATATCGAGGTCAAGTACCACGAGGTGATCCTTGTCCTGAAAGGCGTTTCCATCGAGGTCCCGACGGGTGGGATCATCGCCTTGCTGGGGGCCAACGGGGCCGGCAAGAGCACCACTCTCAAGGCCGTCTCGGGCCTGTTGAAACACGAAAACGGCCGGGTGACCGACGGCTCGATCGAGTTCATGGGCCAGCGCATCGACAAGTTGCCCAGCGAGAAAATCGCCCGCCTGGGAATAGTCCAGGTTATCGAAGGCCGCCGTGTTTTCGAGCACCTGAGCGTCGAGGAGAACCTCAGGGCGGGCGCCCACATGAACAGGGGCGGGCGGTCGGTAAAAGAAGGCCTGGAGCGGGTGTATCATTATTTCCCCAGACTTCGGGAGAAGCGGAACGTGACCGCCGGGTTTGCCAGCGGCGGGGAGCAGCAGATGATGGTCGTGGGGCGGGCCATGATGACCAGCCCCCGGCTTATCCTGCTCGATGAGCCTTCGATGGGGCTTGCCCCCCTGCTTATCCACGAGATTTTCAACATCCTGGTGAGGCTCAACCTGGAGGAGGGGATTTCCATCCTGCTGGTCGAGCAGAACGCCAAGCTGGCGCTCAACGTATCTCCCCACGCCTACGTGCTCGAAAGCGGGCGGGTGGTGATGGACGATACTTCCGAAAAGCTCCGCGAAAACCCGGACATCAAGGACTTCTATCTCGGGCTCACCGATCTTGAGGGGCGGAAAAGTTTTCGGGACGTAAAGCACTACAAACGGCGCAAGCGATGGCTTTCCTGACCGTTTTGCAATAAAGGAGGAGGAGATGGCATTGTTGAAAAGCATCCGGATTTTCGTTGTCTGCGCTTTGGGCCTGTTGCTTGCTTCCTGCGCAACAACCGGTCCCGGTCCTTCCGGGACGATCAAGCCCCCGGTGGTGGCCCTTGAAAACGTCGAACTGGCCCACTACTGGGGATTCTGGTATTACTCGAGCAAGGTGCAGCCCACCAAGGGCAAGCCGACGAATGCCGGGGCCCCGTTGGACCTGGCCTTCGTTTTCAACGTAACCAACCCCAATCCCTTTCCGGTGCAGCTCGAAGAGTTCAAGTTCACCGTGGGTTTCGAGGGCTTCGAACTCAACACGGTCAACGCCTACGAAACCATGTGGATTCCGCCCGGCAAGACCAACCAGTACAGGGTGCACGCGATGTTTGACGCCTTCACCTCTTTTCTCAGCCTGGGGGTTACCGGCGGGTTCCAGTTGAAGGCCAAAAACATCAGTCCCTGGGACCAGCTCGAAAAATGGTGGACCGGGATCCAGACGTTCTCGTTTCCCATTTCCGTCGAAAACGGTACGGCCACTTTCCAGGCGGACAACAAGAGCGTGATCAGCGCCTTCAAGGCCGTGTACCCAAAACCGGGGGCGGCGAAGTAGCAATTCGAAGCAATACGGAGTTGCATTCAAGGCTGTAATTTCAATAAGGCCAAAAAAGCGGGGGAACGATTCCCCCGCGCCCCCCGGATTTTAAATCGCCCCCTCCACACCGGAACGGAAACAATGCGCGAGGACAGAAAAGCCGGCTTCTTCAAGCCCGAACTCGAAAAGATGTCCCCGGACCAGAGAAGAGCATTCCAGGGAATTCTTTTAAAAGAGATCGTAGGGCAGGCGTTCGAGACCGCCCCCGCGGTCAGGAAAAGGTTTGAGCAGGCCGGCATCGGCCCCGGCGACATCCAGGGGTTTTCCGACCTGGAAAAGATCCCGGTGCTCAAAAAATCGGACCTGATAGCCGAGCAGCGCGCAGGCCTTCCCTTCGGTGGGTTCTGCGCCCTGAAAAAGGAAGATATCTCCCGCATCTACGTGTCGCCCGGCCCCATCTACGAACCCGGTGAGATCGAAAGCCGCGACGAAAGATGGCCCCAGGCGCTCTACGCGGCGGGTTTTCGATCCGGCGACATCGCCCAGGTTACGTTCAATTTCAACCTGGTGCCCGTCGGCTTCTGGCTGGACGCGGCGCTGCGGCGGCTGGGGTGCATTACCGTTCCCGCCGGAGTGGGAAATACCGAACTCCAGGTGCAGATCATGAAAGAACTCGGAGTTACGGCGTATATGGGCACCCCGAGCTTTCTCAACACTCTTGCCAACCGCGCCGAGGAGGTCGGGCTGGACCCGCGCCGGGACTTGAAGCTGGAAGTCGGGTTCGTGGCCGCCGAGCCTCTTCCCGAATCGCTTCGCTCGGACCTGGAGGAGCGCTTCGGGATGCTGGTTCGCCAGAGCTACGGCACGGCCGATGTCGGCTGTCTTGGCTACGAGTGCCCGGAAAAAACCGGCATGCACTTTCCCGACGAATGCATCGTCGAGATAGTGGACCCCGAGACGGGGAAGTCCCTGGGGCCGGGTGAGACCGGCGAGGTGGTCGCCACCATCTTCGATACGGCTTACCCGCTCATCCGTTTCGGCACCGGTGATCTGTCGTACTATACCGATGAGCCGTGCGGCTGCGGAAGGACTTCTTCCAGGCTGGTCAGAATCGTGGGGCGCGCCGATCAACTGACCAAGGTGAAGGGCCTGTTCGTACATCCGTCCCAGGTGGAGGAGGTGGGGAAAAAATTCCCCGAACTGGGCCGATGCCGGTTGGTTGTATTAAGAGAGGATAATCAGGACCGGATGATTTTTCGCGCCGAAGTCGACCGGGAAATCGCCGGGATCGAACAGCTCCGGGCCAGGGTCGCCGTGATGGTGCAGGAGGTGCTGCGGCTGAAGGGGGAGGTGGAATTCGTTTTACCGGGGAGCATTTCTCCGGGCGGCAAAAAGATAGACGACCGGCGCAAGTGGGATTGATTCGGCCGGGCCGGTCTTTTGCGGGCGTTTTCGATGATGGGCGGGGCCTGGTAAGGCACCGCTTTTTTATGGAATCGGCCGGGAGAGCGGGAAAAAACCGGGGCCGGTTCGAGCGGGCGATCTTGTTGCGCCGTACTTAAAAATAGTGCTTTGAATTACGAAAAAGTATGATAAAGCTGTACGCAGAATCCGATACCAGTTCCTGATTTCCAATCATCTGCCGAGGCGGGGTCCGATGAAAGATGAGGGGAAAACACGGGAAGAACTGATCCGCGAGATCCATGAGCTTCGCCGCAAAGCACGGGAGTCCCTGACGCCAAGGGGCCGGGCACGAGTGGCTTCCTGCACCACCGGCTCGAGAGTCAACAAGGAAAGGGACCTTCGGGAAGCGCGCGAGGAACTGGAATCCCGCGTTTTGGAACGAACGACCGAGCTTCAGGCGGCCAACGAACAGCTGCGGCTGGTTCCTTCAAGGCTGCTGGCGACCCAGGAAGAGGAAAGAAAACGGCTTGCCGTCGAACTCCACGACAGCGTCGGACAGACGCTTGCCGCCCTCAAGTTCGGCCTTGAAAACATCCTTTACTTCCTGGAGGGTGGAGATTCCCTGAAAGCGCTCGAACTGGTTCATCAGTTCGTTCCCATCCTCCAGCGCTCGATCGAAGAGACTCGGGCGATTTACATGGGCCTAAGGCCCCGGATGCTCGAAGAAATCGGCGTCCTGCCCACGCTGCGCTGGTTCTGCCGCGAAGTCCAGACCCTCTACCCGAACCAGCACATAGAGCTTGAAACCGAAATAGAAGAAAACGAAATCCCGCACCCGCTCAAGATCGCCATATTCCGGATCACCCAGGAGGCGCTCAATAACGCCGCAAAGTACGGCAGGGCGGAGTGGGTGGACGTTTCTTTATCCAAGCGGGACGAATCCATAGAGCTGGTTGTAGCCGATGAGGGCGTTGGGATGGATCTCGATTTCATACTGAATTCGGCAACCGCGAGGACCCTGGGCCTGGCCGGAATGAAGGAGCGGGCGGAGCTGACCGGGGGCAGGCTGTTAATAGAATCGAAACCCGGCGAGGGCACCACCATAAAGGCTGTGTGGAAGATGGCCCAACTGATGGCAATTTGTCCCGTGGCCGAAATGATGTGGAAAAAATAGCTCCCCCTTCCGCCCCCGCCCTCCGAAGAGGATGTTTTGCCACGAAGGGCACGAAGGAGGGCGAGGGCGAAGCTCCCTGCGCTTTTCAAGGGCATCCTAACCTTCCGGCTTGACTCTCTTTGTCCGTTCGATTACAAGGGGGAGGTTGAAAACAGCATGGCGGCATACCCAAGTGGCAAGGGAGCGGTCTGCAAAACCGTTATACACCGGTTCAAATCCGGTTGCCGCCTTTAGGAAATACTAAGGGGTTAGCTCACATTGGGCTAGCCCCTTTTTGCGTAGGTGTCCATCCGGGATTTTATCGCACGCCAAAGCCCCTGAATCCTATCTCCGCAACATCATTGCCACCACCTCGTCGCGGGTGACGAGGGCCTTGAAGTTGGGGACTTCTTTTTCGATATTCTCGCGTCCGTTCATTTCCTGCCTGTCAACCAGGACGACAACGCCGTCCACCACCAGGCCCGACTGCCGGCAGGCCGAGATCGCCTGGAGGGTGGAGCCGCCGGTGGTTACCACGTCGTCCAGGACCACCACGTGGTCTGCCGATTTTACCTTACCCTCGATGGGGGCGACGATTCCGTGGTCTTTGGGGGCTTTCCTGACGACGAAGGACTGGATCGGCCGGCCTTTCAGCCAGGAAGTATAGGCGGCGGCGTTGGCGATGGGGTCGGCCCCCAGGGTCAGGCCCCCGATGCCCTGAATCGGCAGGTCGCGCACCGCGTCGAAAACCAGGTTTCCGATCAGGTACTGGCCCTCCGGGTCCAGGGTTACGCGCTTGCAGTTAAAATAGAATTGGCTCGTGCCGCCATGCACCAGTTTGAACTTCGGGGTCTCGGAATACTGGAACGCAAATTCCAGGATCAGTTCGATCAGGCGCTTCTTCATTTCCGCGATATCGGCGTTGGTGCCCAAAACAGGTTCTCCTTGAGAGATTTTCGTTCAGCTCCAGGTGAGCATCCTTAAAAGGCGGGCCCAAAAGCCCTCCTTGGAGCGCATCCGGGCGAGGTCCGTCTTGAATTTTTCCTGTTCCGCCGCCAGCCGGTCGGACCAGGTGCTTCGCTCCCGGGCCAGTCTTGCCTCGAATTCTTCGCGCTCACGGGAGATCCGCTCGGATATTTCCCGGTCCATCAACGCCCGTTTTTCATCCAGCACACGCATCCGGTCTTCGATCTCTTTTTCCAGGAGCTTTTTCTGGTACACCAGGTCGCGCTTCAGCTTTTCTATTTCGGTGTCCTTCAGTGCAAGCTCGCGTTCCATGTGCCGAATTTCATCGGCCATGTTCCTGTTTTCGGATAGAAGGTCAAGCTTTTCAGCTACTTGCGTCTCCAGTGCCGCTATGCGGTCCAGTACCGGGCGCACGACAGCCTCGGGAATCGACATCTGGCGGGGCCTGCCGGCCGGGCGCGCATCCGGAGGCGGCTTCGCCGGAGCAAGCGCTTCGATCTCGGATTCGTCGAATTTTAACCGGTTTGCCGTGCGGTCGGCTTTGAGCCTGCCCGCCGAAACGAGTTCCATTACCTGGTCCTCGCTCATTCCCAGGGTCCTGGATGCCTGCTTGAGAGTTAAACCCATGTGGAGTTTACGATCCTTCCCTGCTTTTTTTGCTCCCGCGCTCCCGCGTGGGAACCGGCCGAAACTTTCGATTCCGGCTTTCTTTATATTATACCTGTGCGCGCACTATCAACTTCGCCGTTGACGTTATCGATGCCGAAACGAGCGACATCAGGCGATTTTGAAATTTTTACCCTGGTAAAGACCCCGTTGCCGCATGTAAGACCGGACCGCCTCCAGGTTTTTTTGCTTTTGGAGCGCCCAGGCGGGGGCGGCCAGTTCTTCCGGGTGGGGGTCGCCGGTAAGCCTCTGGATGACCACTTGCGGAGGAAGCAGGGCCAGAAATTCGCCCGCAGCGGCGGCGTATTCTTCCCGCGTGAGGCACCTGTATGCGCCCGACTCGTACAGGCCGTCCAGCGCGGTCCCTTTTACGACGTAGAGAAGGTGGAGCTTTATCCCCTGGATATCACAGCCGGCAAGAAAGCGCGCCGTGTCCAGCATCTCTTTCATCGTCTCGCCCGGAAGGCCCAGGATCACGTGGACGCAAACCGGGATCTTCCTGGCGCGCGTTCTCGAAAGCGCATCGACAAAGGCCGCCAGTCCGTGTCCCCTCCGGATCAGCGCCAGGGTGGTTTCGTTTGCCGACTGGAGCCCGTATTCCATCCAGACCATGCGGTTTTGGGAAATGGTTTCAAGGTGGTCGAGCACTTCGTCCGTCACGCAATCGGGGCGGGTGCCGATGCTGAGACCCACGATATCCGGGTCTTCAAGGGCCTGCCCGTAAAGCTCCGCCAGCCTGGGCAGGGGCGCATAGGTGTTCGAAAAGGATTGAAAATATCCGATGAACTTTTTCGCCCCGTATTTTTTGGCGAGCCTTTTTTTTGCCGTTTCGATCTGTTCTGAGATCCCGGCGGTGCGGGCGGCCCCCGTTCCCGATCCCTTGTCGTTGCAGTAGATGCAGCCCCCGCGGCCCACGCTGCCGTCCCGGTTGGGGCAGGTGAGTCCCGCGTCCAGGGTTATTTTCTGGACCCGGCAGCCGAAAGTTTCCCGCAGGTAGGAATTGTAATCGCGATAGAGTGTTTCGGTCATGAGAAATTTTCTGTAGTTTGATTGTCGAAACCGGGCCGTTTTTTGTACCCGATTTCCCTATTGCATGTAATATATTTATAGCTTTTTGTTCCCGCAATTCCGGCGGGATCGGTTTATACGCGCCGGCGGGTGCTCTTGGCACGCACAGCCGGTTATCGCGGATTCTACAGCGGCGGTTTCAATAATAGCGGTTTTGTGCGGCGGAGGATACCCGAAGAAGGGCTTTTCCCGATTTCTTCTTCCACGTGGACTTCCGCTCCGGGATAGGCATTGATAATGGCAGGAAAATACGACGTAATTATCGTGGGGGCGGGGCACGCCGGTTGTGAGGCCGCCCTTGCTTCGGCCAGGCTGGGCTGCAAAACGCTCGTCCTTGCCATCTACCTGGACACGGTGGCCCACATGCCGTGCTCGCCATCGGTGGGCGGAATCGGCAAGGGCCACCTGGTAAGGGAAATAGACGCTCTGGGCGGAGATATGGGCAAGGTATCCGACCAGACCGCGATCCAGTTCCGGTGGCTCAACACCAAGAAGGGGCCGGCCGTTCGCGGCACTCGCACCCAGAACGACAAGGTGCGCTACCGCACGGCGATGAAGCACCGGATGGAACTCCAGCCGGGACTCGAACTCAAACAGGCCCTCGTGGAATCGCTGCTGGTCGAAGACGGCAGGGTCACCGGCGTTATCGACCAGTACGGCGTCTTCTACGAAGCCCCGGCGGTGGTGCTGGCGACCGGGACTTTCCTGCACGGCCTGATCCATATCGGAAAGTCCCGCATTCAGTCGGGCAGGGCGGGGGAGTTTGCCTCCTACGGCCTGGCGGACCAGTTAAAAGAACTCGGGTTTGGCATCGGGCGGATGAAAACGGGCACTCCGGCGCGCATCCTCCGCCGGAGCATAGATTTTGCCTCCTTCAGGGTGCAGGAGGGCGACCCCGACCCCAGGCCCTTTTCCCTTTTCACCGAACGCATCACGCTCCCGCAGGTCCCCTGCCATATAGGGCGCACCACGGAGCGCACCCACGAAATCATCAGGCGCCATATTCATCTTTCGCCCCTCTACAACGGATCGATCCAGGGGGTTTCCGCCAGGTACTGCCCGTCTCTTGAAGACAAGGTGATGAAGTTTCCGCACAAGGATTTTCACCAGATAATCCTTGAGCCCGAAGGGCTCGATACCGAGGAAATATACGCCAGCGGCACCGGCAACTCGCTTCCCGTCGAGCTTCAGCTCCAGTTGATCCATTCCGTCCCGGGGCTCGAACAAGCCGAGGTGATGCGGCCCGCATACGCCATAGAATACGATTTCGCGCAGCCCACGCAGCTCCACCCCACGCTGGAGACCAAGCCGGTCGGGGGACTGTTTTTCGCCGGACAGATCAACGGCACTTCCGGCTACGAGGAGGCGGCGGCGCAGGGGATCTGGGCGGGTATCAACGCGGCCCTCAAAGTCCAGAAAAGGCCTCCCTTCGTCCTGGGCCGCTCCGAGGCCTATATCGGGGTCATGGTGGACGACCTGGTAACCAGGGGCACCAACGAACCCTACCGCATCTTTACGTCCCGCTCCGAGTACAGGCTCCTGCTGCGGGAAGACAACGCCGATTTGCGGCTCCTGGAGCACGCCTACCGCCTGGGCCTTCACCCGGCTTCGGTTTACCGGGAGCTGGTCGAGCGGCGGGAGGCGGTTCGAGGGGAGCTGGAGCGGCTGCGAAGGACCTTCATCAAGCCCACCGGGGAAACGAACGCCGTTCTTGCCCGCAAAGGCTCCAATCCGCTCGAAGAGCCGGCGTCGCTTGAAAAGCTTTTGAAGCGCCCCGAGCTTTCCTATTGCGATATCGATGAGCTGGGCGGGAGCGAACGAGCACTTTCGGCGCGCATCAGGGAGCAGGTCGAAATCGAGTGCAAGTACGAGGGGTATTTACGCCGCCAGGAGGCCGAGGTAAGTAAATTCAATCAGATGGAACAGATGAGCATCCCTTCGGATTTTCCCTACGACCGTGTGCCGGGCCTTTCGATTGAAGCCAGGCAGAAGCTGGGCACCGTGCGTCCGGTCTCCATCGGCCAGGCATCGAGGATTCCCGGCATGACCCCGGCGGCGATATCGGTACTGATGGTTTACCTGAAGCGGTTTCGAGATTTATCCGGCGATGTGGACAGTGCTGCTTAAAAAATACGGATTATTAAAAGATTGTGCTTGCGCAAATCGGAGTTTGCATATAGTATAGTTGAGGTTTCTCTTAAGCTGAATTCCGGTTTCCCTGCTCCGAACGCTCACAAAGGGGAAGAAAGATGGAGGGGAAGAACGACAAAGACTTCATAGCGACTTTGCGGGACCACGGTCTGCAGGTCACCTACCAGCGACTCGCGATATACCAGGCGCTCTATTACACGAAGGAACATCCGAGCGCCGAGGTGATTTACCAGCAAGTCAAGAAACGCTTTCCCATGATTTCGCTGGGCACCGTTTACAAGACCCTGGAAAAATTTTACGAGGTCGGTCTGATTCAAAAGGTGAGCCCGGTGACCGAAGTGGCGCGCTATGATGCCAAGATGGGGCCCCACCACCACTTGGTATGCCTGGCATGTCAATCGATCCAGGATGCCGAGATGTTGATTGGGGAGCCGCAGGTCACGCTTCCTGAAAATCACGGGTTTCAGGTGGTGAGGCAACAGGTTGTTCTCCAGGGTTATTGCCCGGCCTGCAAACCGCCCAACACCGACCCTGCCTAGTTTCGATTTTGCCAAGTCTCACAGGTCTACAGGTCCTGCTAAGCAAAGAGAAGAAAGCTTGGTTGCGTCTTTGTACGCCGTTTGCTGTTGATCGTCACGGGCTGCCGGTTTATATCCCGGCAGCCCGTGGGTTGTCCTCGCGCGAAGGGTAAAAGAGGGCGGGGCAGCATTTGCCGGTCGCCGGGGCGGCCCGGATACAGCTGTTGCCCAAATTCAGCTACAGTGGAAATGTTGCCATTGCCTGGCGGGCTCAATCCTTAGCGTTACCCCGGCAGTGCTTCTGAGCCGGGGTCCGATGATGTCCCATCCCACGCTGAAGCGCGGGATGGGGATTTCTTCCTTATTTCTCTTCTCTTTCTTCTTTTTTCTTTTATTTTCTTATCTTATCTTCGCGGCTTCGCGTGAAACCCTGACAGGCTATTCCTTCTTCAAAATCGCCACTTCCACCTTGCCTTCCAGAGCCTTTTTGAATTTTTTGGCGTCGTCTTCCGTGCCTATGATTGCGCCGTAGTGCATGGGGATTGCGACCTTGGGCTTTATTGCCGTGGCGGCCTTTACGGCTTCATCGGCCGTCATGACGTAGGTCCCGGATACGGGCAGGAAAGCGATATCGACGCTCAGCGCCTCCATTTCCGGGATGAAATCGGTGTCTCCCGCGTGATAGTAGCGCACGCCGTCCAGCGTTACCACGAAAGAGAGCATTCCGGCATGCTTGGGATGGAAGTCCTTGTTGGTGTTGTAGGCGGGGTGGACCTCGATGGCAACGCCCTTGACGTTCAACTTGTCGCCTGGCGCAACCACTTTCACTTCCCCGCTGTATTTTTTCGCCGAGTCTTTGTCGGTAACGATCACCGTGTCGTTTTTGCGCACCTTTGCCACGTCTTCAGGCGAGTTGTGGTCGAAGTGGTCGTGGCTTATCAGGATGATGTCGGCCGGCTTGGAAGCCGAAATCTGGAACGGGTCGAACAGGACCACGGTGCCCGCGTCAAGGCGGATACAATCGTGGCCGAGCCAGTGGATGTTTTTCACCGCTTCCCTGGGATCCATTTTTGTCCTCCTTATTTTCAGCGATTGTGATTGTCCGAGTGTGAACGGTGATTCAAATGGATGGCCGAATTTTAAGTTTATACTATATGCACTCCCGCTGCACAAAAAAATCCCGCAGGGGCTTATTTACGGACAAGCCCGAAATCATCGGCTTGCCCGGAGCCCGCTTTTCGGGTTAATCTGTGTGCGCTCCACTCGGTTTTTCTTCGCACCTTCAGCCGGGACCTTGGCGTGATTCAAAACTACCTCAACAAACTCATAAACGACAGGCTTGGAAATTTCCAGGTCGCCCATCACGCCCGGCTCCCCGCCCGTCCCCCTTCGGTGGGCGGGTTGCGCACGCCGCTTTGCGACTTTTTGCAGGAATCCCTGCTTCGCCTTGGCATAACCGGCCTCTACAGCCACCAGGCGGAGGCCGTCGAACACATCCGGGCGGGCATGCACACCGTCGTCTCCACCCCGACTTCGAGTGGAAAGTCCCTGATATACAACCTGGCGGTCGCCGAGGCCCTCACCACGGACCCCGGACAGCGGGCGCTTTATCTTTTCCCGATAAAGGCGCTGACCCGCGACCAGCTCGAAGCCCTGAAAACGTTTTTCGATACCATCCCCGCCGGGACCGCCGGCCACCCGTTCCGGGCGGACATCTACGACGGGGACACCACGCCCTACCAGAGGTCCAAGATCCGCCAGAATCACCCGCACGTCCTTTTGACCAATCCCGACATGCTTCACTATGCCCTGCTCGCCTACCACCCGAAGTGGGAGGAGTTCTGGAGGAAGCTCCGGTTCGTGATAATCGACGAAATGCACACCTACCGGGGCATATTCGGGAGCCACGTGGGCCAGGTGCTCAGAAGGCTTCGGCGGATTTGTCGCCATTACGGGAGCGACCCGCAGTTCGTGCTTCTGTCGGCAACGATAGGAAACCCGGATGAGCTTGCCGCCGGCCTTACGGGTATCGAGGGCGACCGGATCGCGGTCGTGAGCGGAAGCGGCGCGCCGCAGGCCCGGCGACATTTTGTTTTCCTCCGCCCGATTGAAAGCGGGACGGGCCACGCGGCGAGCATGGCCGCCAGGCTGATAGTGCTTGCCGCAAGGGCGGGACTCAAGACAATCGCTTTTACCCAGTCGCGAAAGCTTACCGAGCTTGTCCACTTGAGCGTTCTTCAAACCGACCGCGCGCTGGGCAAAAAAGTAAGCTCCTACCGGGCGGGGTTTTTGCCCGAGGAGCGGCGGGTAATCGAGCAGAGGCTTTCCAGCGGAGCGCTCAACGCCGTAATTTCCACCAGCGCGCTCGAACTGGGGATCGATATCGGGGGGCTCGACCTGTGCATCCTGGTCGGATACCCCGGAACGGTCATGACCACCTGGCAGCGCGGCGGCCGGGTGGGCAGGAGCGGCAGGGAATCGGCGATAGTTCTGATTCCCGACCAGGACGCGCTCGACCAGTACATAGTCAACCACCCGGACCAGTTCCTGGAAAGCCGCTACGAGAAGGCGGTGATCGATCCGTTCAATCCCGAGATTTTGAAGGCGCACCTGCCGTGCGCCGCGGCCGAACTGCCGATTTTTGCCGGCGAACCGGAGTTTTCCGACAAAAGGACGGAAAAGGTCCTGGGAGAGCTTACCGCTGCGGGCGAGCTGCTCCAGAGCGCCGAGGGCGACAGGTGGATAGCGGCGGCGCTGCAGCCGCACCGCCGGGTGGATATCCGCTCGGTGGGCGAATCCTATACCATAATCAAGACGGTGGGCGAGGAGACCTTCCCGCTGGGGAAAAACGAGGGGGTGAGGGCCCTTAAGGAATGTCATCCGGGGGCCATCTACCTGCATCGGGGCGAAACTTACCAGGTACAGAGCCTGGATCTTGAAAAAAAGGTCATTCGAGCCGTCCCGGCCAATGTGCCGTACTATACGCGGGCGGTAACCAGGAAAGAGACCGAAATACTGGAGGTCCACTCCGTAAAGCCCGCCGGGAACTTCCTGATCCGCATGGGACGTCTCAGGGTGACCGAACACTTCGAAGCCTACGAGGTGCGGCGGCTTTTTTCGCAGGCCATCCTGTCCAGAAACCCGCTCGAACTCCCGCCCCAAACCTTCGAAACCGTCGGGTTCTGGATCGAGATAGAACCGGTCCTTGCCGCCAAGGTTACCAAGGCGGGCCTGGAGTTCATGGGCGGCATCCATGCCATCGAACACGCCCTTATCAGCATGTTTCCGCTTTTTGCGGTGTGCGACAGAAACGATATTGGCGGGATCTGCTACCCGCTCCACCCGCAGGTCGAAAAGGGGGCCATTTTCATCTACGACGGCTACCCGGGCGGAATCGGGCTGGCGGCGCGCGGATACGACATCATCCTGCCGCTGATCGAAAAGACCCAGGAACTTATCGCCTGCTGCCCGTGCCGGGACGGGTGCCCAGCCTGCATCCACTCGCCCAAATGCGGTTCCGGCAACAAACCCCTGGACAAGGCGGCCGCACTGATTCTGCTGGACTACCTGTCCGGGAAGAAGGCACTGGCCGACCCGATAGAGCCCCCGTGCGATCTTCCGCAGGTATGTGAGGCGCCGGCACCTCCGGTGCGCTGCGCGCGGGATTTGCGCATCGGTTTTTTCGACCTGGAAACCCAAAAGCTTGCCGATGAGGTGGGGGGCTGGCAGAACACGCACCTGATGCGGGTTTCCGTCGCCATTGTCTGCGAGATGCCGTCGGGTGAAGTCCGCGCTTACCGGGAAAACCAGGTTGCTGACCTTATCGAGGACCTCAAGCAGCTCGACCTGGTCGTGGGGTTTAATATCTCCCGGTTCGACTACCGCGTGCTAAGCGCATATACGCCCTTCAAGTTCGACGGGCTCCCCACTTTCGACATTTTGCAGGAGATTCACAGGGGCCTCGGGTTTCGGGTAAGCCTGGGACGCCTTGCTCAAAACACGCTCGGCCGCGGCAAGGGGGGCGACGGGCTCCAGGCCGTCCAGTGGTTTCGCCAAGGGGAGTGGGACGATCTCATCAGCTACTGCACGGAAGACGTGCTCATTACGCGCGACCTTTTCTATCACGCAATCGAAAAGGGGTTCCTGGTCTACGATGACAAGAAAAAGGGACTCCTCAGGATTCAAACGCCCTGGAAAGTCGAGGACATGGTGGCCGTGGAGAAATCCTGAGCGGGGAAAAGGGGCGGGATAGTGCTGATAATCGCGGTGCTCCCGCGTAGCCTGTCTTAAACGCAAACGCCCGCCATGCATGGTCTGCACGCGGGCACCGCGCCACATGGGGCCGGAGATGAACGAAGGCTGATACGGTTTGTTCTTCTAGCTGTTTGCCGCCGAGACGTTCTGCTCCGGCGCCTGTTGTCCTTCGACTACCCTGTCGTATTCATCCCTCAGCGACTCCATGAGTTCCTTCACCGATACTATCCGGTCCACCCGGTGGGCGTTTTTGCCGGCGAAGGCGAAGCCGTTTTTCAGGTTGCCCTTCTTGGCATTGGCAAGGGCCAGGGCGATACAGTAGGGGCTGTCGGTGCAGTTGCACGAGGTGATACAGTGATACGGGCACTTAAAAGGCTTTTTTTGACCTTCTTTTATGCTCGTAATAAACTCATTCGAAATGGCCCTGCCGGGCATTCCGACGGGGCTTTCTATAATGATGAGGTCTTCGGGTTTCGAGTCGACATAGCACTGCTTGAACCGTTGGTCCGCATCGCATTCGTGGGTGGCCACGAAGCGAGTGCCCATCTGGACCCCCGAGGCGCCCAGCTCGAGAAACTTATATATATCCTCTCCCGTGTAGATGCCTCCGGCCGCAATTACCGGGATCCTGACACCGTGTTCCTGCTGGAAAGCATCGACCGCTTCGACCACTTCCGGAATTATTTTTTCCAGAGCATAAGCGGGATCATCGATCTGCCCGGAACTAAATCCCAGATGTCCGCCCGCCATAGGGCCTTCCACGACGAAGGCGTCGGGGAACCTGTGATAACGGGACCACCACCTTCTGCAGATGACCCGCGCGGCCTTGGCCGAAGATATTATCGGGACCAGCTTGGTCCTGACCCCATCCTTAAGGTATTTGGGCAGATCGAGCGGAAGGCCGGCGCCGGACAGAATAAGGTCTACTCCCTCGGTTATCGAGGTTTCCACCATGTCGGCGAAGTTGGTAAGCGCCACCATTATATTGACGCCGATTATGCCCTTGGTGGCATGCCTGGCCTTTCTGATCTCCTCGCGCAAAATGCTTATGCAGGCTTCCAGATAGCTTTGCTTCCGGTCAGTTCCCAGAACGCCAAGCCCTGCGGTAGCTATTACGCCTATGCCTCCCTCGCCGGCAACCGCCGCCGCCAGGCGGGAAAGAGACACCCCTATCCCCATGCCACCCTGGATTACGGGAACCTCCGCTACCAGATCACCAATTCTAAGTTTGGGAAATGTCAAAAATTCTACTCCGATTTTTTTGGATGGTTTGTATACGTATAATCGCAAAAATGCAAGCATTAGGCAAGCTCAATGAGATATTATTCGCTCGAATGGTGTGGCTTTTCGTTCGATTTGATACAATTTATGCTCCGGGAGAGTTTTGCCGCACGAGTCAATCTCAGAAGGGAAGCAGTTATGTGCCAGTTTTGCCACCAGCACGGCGAAGGGAAAAAATGGTACCTGGAAGCCAGTAACTACTCCGATGAACTTCTCCACGACATGGATCGGCAGCAGTTTATCAGGCAATTTCTGGAAAAGGTCCCGGGGATGCCGCCATCGAGTCTCGAAGCTCAGCTCCGAAAGGGCGCGGCCGCCCCGGCCTGGATGCGGCGGCTCGTTTATTTTTTCAAGCAGAGAAAATACCGTGAGGACCATTTCGGCCAGGTGGTGCCCATTGAAGACGTCGAACAGGTGCTCGGCCTGGCAAACTCCATAGTCCGCGTGCCCTGCGTATGCCGCAAGAGCACCACCGGGAAGACCGCCGAGTACTGTTTCGGCCTTGGCATCGACCCTGAAAAGGTGACCGGCCTGGAACAGGCCTTTCTGAAATCCTTCAGACCGGGCCCGGACGTCAAGCTTTTTGAAAAACTGACAGCCGATGAAGCCGTGGACCTGCACCGCTCATTTGAGAAAAAGGGCCTCATCCACACCATCTGGACCTTCAAGACCCCCTTCGTGGGCGGCCTGTGCAACTGCGACCGTGCCGACTGCCTGGCGATGATTTCAGCCCGGTATGATTTCCGGCTCTTCTTCCGGGGCGAGTACATCGCCGAGGTAGACCCCAAGTCCTGCACCGGATGCCGCGCCTGTATTTCTCTTTGCCAGTTCGGCGCCATAGGTTACTCGGTTGTCGGGAAGAAGTCCTTCATAGATCCGATGCGGTGCTACGGGTGCGGAATTTGCCGCTCCGCGTGTGAATTCGACGCCATAACGCTAAAACCCCGAAGCGAGGACCCGCTGTCCAGGAATCTTTGGTAGAATCGGCCCGGCCTTTGTTTCCGAGCCGGGATCCAACGTCTTTTTCTCGTTTCCACACTTCTGCCGGCAGCCGGAGAAGCGGTCATTTAACCGCCAAGACGCCGGATTCCCGCCCAGAAGCGTTGCGGGAATGACGGTTTGGGATATCCCTCATTTACGTGAAGTTCATGTATTTTGAGGCAACCTCATTTGGGCGGAAGCCCGCGTGGGAACGAGAAAACCGGTATCCCGCATCCAGTATCGAGCATCCAGCGTCGAAACTAAAACGCCTGTCTGCCCTTGAGCGCTCTTTCCAGGGTGATGCGGTCGGTGTATTTGAGGTCGCCGCCCATCGGGATGCCGTAGGCGATGCGGGTTACGCGCACCGGGCGGTTTTTTAGAAGCTGAAGAATGTAGTGGGCCGTGGCCTCCCCCTCGCTGCTGGGGTTGGTTGCGATTATGATTTCGCTTACATTTTCGGATTCAATGCGTGAAAAAAGCTCTTTTATGCGTATCTGATCGGGTCCGATTCCGTCCAGGGGGGCCAGGACCCCCTGGAGCACGTGGTAGCGGCCCCTGAAGGCCCCCGACTTCTCCAAGGCCAGAAGGTCGGCGGTGCTCTCCACTATGCAAATTTCCCCGGTATTTCTGGCCGGGTCGGCGCATACGGGACACACCTGCTCATCGGTGAAGTGGAAGCAGATCCCGCAGGTCCGGATTTTGTCCCGGAGCTGGCGGATGTTTTCCGCAAGCGCTTCGGTTTCCTCTTCCGGTGCCTTGAGCAGGTGCATGGCTATGCGCGCCGCGCTCTTTTCACCGAGTCCCGGAAGCCGGCTGAGTCTTCGAATAAGGTTGTTTAAAACCGGAGGATAAGCGTTCATTTTCCTGTTAAAACAACCCCGGAATGTTGAGGCCGGGTATATTGAGCCCGCCGGCCAGCTTTCCCATTTCCTCCGCCGCCATCTCCTGCGCCTTTCGCAGTCCGTCGTTTATGGCGGCCACGATCAGGTCCTGGAGCATTTCCACGTCCGCGGGGTCCACCACCTGGGGGTCTACCTGGATGCTCACCACTTCCTGCCTGCCGTTTACGGTAGCCACGACCATTCCGCCCCCGGCGCTCGCCTCGACCGTCCTGGCGGCCAGATCGGCCTGTATCCTGGCAATCTTTTCCTGCAGCACCTTCACCTGCTGAAGCGGGTTTATTCCCTTCACCATGGGGTCTTCTCCTCCTGAAGTTTAAATCTTTCGCGGGGCGGCGGCGCCGGAAAATCTAACGGTCCCGGCCGGTTTTCCTTGCGCCCCTGGCGCCGGTTGTCCCCGAACTTTTGAACGGTTTTATCTCCACCAGTTCCGCTCCCAGTATTTCGATCGCCTGCTGAACGGCCGGGTGGTTCATTATCTGCGTCCCCGAAGGTTTGGAGGGCCTGCGGTTTTGAGCGGAAGTCGGCCCGGTTCGGGCGGCCTGCTGCGCTTTTTTCATTATAACCCATTTGAACCTGCGGCCAAAAAAAGCTTGGGAGGCATCGCCGAGATTTTCCAAAAACTGGGGGCCGTTGGCGCTTTTTTCATATATTTCCGGAACTTCGAGTTCAAAAGCGTCTTCGCCCGCCGCCCGTGCCGCACAGTGGGATACTTTGGCCCACAGCATGGGGTCGTGGTCTTTGAGAAAGTTGACGAATTCGGGCCACCGCGCGACGGGATCGGCCGCTGCCGCACCCCCGGAAGGTTCCTTGTGCCCGAGGGGGGCTGTGGCGTCCGCCGCCGGGACTTTTTGCGCCGCGGGCGCGAGATCGGCTGTTGGCGGGAAGGGACCGCCGGGTGGCGGGAAGTGTGCCGCCTCGGGCCTTGAAAATCCATTATCGGGTAAAAAGGCTTCCCCATCGGCCGGTGTTTGCGGGGGTGCGTCCTCGAAAGGCTTCACGGGTTCGGCGACGCCGGTTGGCGGAGCCTCCGGGGAGGCCGTCCCGACCGTTTCGCTCCTGCGCTTCCTGTCTTTTTCAACCGGCCCCGGTGAGGACGCCGGGCTGGTCGATGCCGAAGGATTTCTCGCCGGTGCTTTTCCGCCGGCCGCCAGGTCCCGCCCGCCGGCTAATCCGTTGCGCAAGGTGTTTTCGAGCGATCCGATCCGCTCCAGGAGGCTGTCGAGCGATTCGAGCCTCGGGAGCTGCGCCATCCGAAGCAGCAACATCTCCAGGGCTATTTTGGGCATGCTCGACCGCCGGATTTCCTCCTCGCCGCGCAAAAGCATCTGGAAATAGAGGTGAAGCGAATGAGAGCTTGTTTTTGAAGCCTGTTCCCGGAGGAGACTTTTCTCCTCTTCGGGCAGGTTCAGCCTGGTTTGGCGCTCCTCGCTCATGGAAAGCACCAGCAGGTTCCTGAAATGATCGCAGAGGTGCTGGCAAAAGCGCCTGCTGTCCATTCCGCGCCGGTAGATGTCTTCAACCAGGTCGAGACACCCCTGGACGTTTCCGGAAACGACGGCCTCGCCGGCCCGCAGAACGCTTTGCCTGTCGATCACCCCCAGGATATCCAGGATTTCCTCATCGGGCAGCCCGTCCCCGCTGAAGGCGAGAAGCTGTTCGAGAAGGCTCTGCGCGTCCCGCATGCTCCCGTCGGCTTCCCTGGCGATGGAAAAAAGGACGGTATCGGAAAACTGCGCCCCTTCTCCGGCGGTGATTCTTTTGAGGTGCTCGACCAGTCCGGCAACGGCGATGCGGCGAAAATCGAACCTCTGGCACCGGCTGAGGATGGTCGCGGGTATCTTGTGCGGCTCCGTTGTGGCGAAAATGAAAACCACGTGCGAGGGCGGCTCTTCCAGGGTTTTCAACAAAGCGTTGAAAGCCTCGGTAGTGAGCATGTGCACTTCGTCTATTATGTAAACTTTGTAGCGCCCCTTGGCCGGCCTATAGCGCACCGTTTCGCGAAGCTCGCGTATGTTGTCGATGCCGCGGTTCGATGCGCCGTCGATTTCCAGCACGTCAACCGAGTTTCCCTGGGCGATTTCGCGGCAGTTCGAGCACTGGCCGCAGGGGGACGGGGCCGGGCCTTTTTCGCAATTGAGCGCCTTGGCCAGGATGCGGGCGATGGAAGTCTTTCCCACCCCGCGCGCCCCGGTGAACAGATAGGCGTGCGCGATGCGGTCCAGGCGGATTGCGTTCTGGAGCGTCCGGGTTACGTGGGGCTGGCCGACAACTTCTTCGAAAGTCTGCGGCCGCCACTTTCGGGCAATGACAAGATAGGACATAATCGGGTCGGGTCGGGCGGGCAGGGGCGCGGTCGCCCAGCCTGAAGAAGGATATGAACGAAATAGCGGCACTGCCGGCCGCTCCACCAGGCTGCACGCCTCAAAGGGCCGCGCCTGTTCCAGTCAAAAAAGTGGCGGAGAGAGAGGGATTCGAACCCTCGGTACACCTTCTGGGCGTACACACGATTTCCAGTCGTGCTCCTTCAGCCTCTCGGACATCTCTCCGCGTGGGGATACAGCCGGTACAACATTCAACCGTCTAACATGCAGAGCCGGCAGGGTCTCTGTCCCGCCCGCCTGATCGAAAACGGCGGGCGCAAAATCCGCCCACCCCGCCTCGGCATCGATGGCGGAGAGGGTGGGATTCGAACCCACGTGCCCTGCTCTTCACAGGACAACTCGATTTCGAGTCGAGCCCGGTACGGCCACTTCGGTACCTCTCCGCATTTGCCGGATCAAAAAGTAAATCTTACCCCGTTTTTCGTACAAAACTCAAGCGTCCTGATCCTGATAAAGGCGGCCACCGGCATTTTAATTTTTACCTCCGCCGTCAACTACGGCGCAGCCTGAAAAATTCCCTGAGGATTTCCGAGCACTCCCCGGACCGGATGCCGCCGCTCACCTCGATATAATGATTGAAAAGGGAGACTTTTGTCAAGTCCACCACGCTGCCTGCCGCCCCGGACTTCGGGTCCGGTGCGCCGAAAACCAGCCTTCGCACCCTGGCGTGAAGCATCGCCCCCACGCACATGACGCAGGGTTCCAGGGTTACGAAAAGCTCGGTCTCCGGCAGCCTGTAGTTTCCGGCGGCAGCCGAAGCCGCCCGGATAGCCAGGATTTCGGCGTGAGCGGTCGGGTCCCTTGAAGATACGGGCATATTGTGAGCCCTTCCGAGCACTTGCCCCGCCGTGTCGACCAGCACCGCCCCGACCGGCACCTCGGCCGTCTCGAACGCCTTCCGGGCTTCCTCCAGCGCAAGGCCCATAAGAAAGTGGTCCCTGTCCAAAATATCCCCTCAATTCGCAAGGTTAGGATGCCGATTGCAAATACCACAAATTTGATATATAGAGAAGCCCATTCAATAAGTTGGCGGGTCTTTCGGATGCCCTTATAATAAACTCAGACCGTACTCACCGCGATCTTGCCGGGGTTTTGCCGCCCGACGGGCAAGAGATGATCGCGGTTCGACCGTTTGCGGGCGCCGAAAGGACAGGTATATGAATTGCATGCGGGTTATTCCACCGGCCGAACAGGAAAACACGGGAGCGGGGGAAAAAGTGCATGACCCCGAGCAGGTGGTTGCGAAAAAGCACCCGTGCCCTGACTGCCGTTTTTGCCAGATGTGCAGCGATACCCGTTGCAATTCCTGCCGAGGCGGTGGAGCTTCGGGCAAATGCGGCCCGAAGCTTAGCTTCGACGAACAGATCCGCCTCTACGAGGAAGTAAACGCAAACGATCCGCTATTCAGAAAAAAATGCAAATGATTCGCAAAGTTTTTACGAGAAAGCATCTTTTCCTGTCTGCCGCTTCAGCCGTTTTCGGCTTTGTTTTGCTCTGCGCTCCGGCCCTTTCCCAGACCGGTGAAACACCGGTTAACGAGGCCGGGCCGCCGCCGGCCGCCGCCCAGCCCCCCACCCCGGAGGCGTCCGCAAAGGCAACGTCGGCGCTCTGGCAATCGATGATCTGGGAAGCGTTTCCAAACGACCGGCTGAAAGGCCCCACTCCCGACATCGTGAGCAAGGCCTACCAGAAAACCGGGTGGAAACCGTTTTTTATCGACTCGCACTTCGAACTGAACGAAAACGCAAAGATGGTCCTCGGCCGCCTTGGCTCCCTCCAGGACGAGGCAATCGACCCCGGTCCGTACCGGTTGGAGGAAATCGCCAGGGAGATTGAAGGGCTCGCCGAGTGTCGCGCGGCCCTCAAGTCCTCGGGCCTTGCGGTGACGGATACCGCTTTTGACAAACTCTCGGAGCCGCCCGGCGCGCCCGCTCCGGACCCCTCCAGCACCGGCAGCCCCGCTTCGGCGTCCGCTCAAAGCATCCCGGAAAACCAGGCCGAGCCCGGCGAGAGAGTGCAAAGATACCAGGATACGTTCCGGTCGGCCGCCCGGCTCGATATAGCCCTTGCGGCCGCCTTCGCCCGCTTTGCCGATGAAATGGACCCCTTTTCGGGTGAAGGCCCGGTAAAGGCGCTCGCGGGTGACGTCCCGATGAGTGAAATACTAAAAGAGCTCGAACCGGCCTCCACCCGATATCGGGCACTGCTGGCATCCTATGCCCACTACCGCGCCCTTGCCGCCACCGTGCGGCAGCAGCTCCTGAACTTCAAGGCCACGATCCGCCCGGGAGAAGCCGGCAACCATGTGCGCGAGCTTCAAAAAAGGCTGGAGCAGGAAGGCTTCTATGCGGGGCCGCAGACCGGCGTCTATGATGCCCGGACACAGCATGCGGTGAAGAAGTTCCAGACGGCGCACCTGCTCGACCCCGACGGGGCGGTGGGTCGGAAGACCATCTTGTGGCTCAACGTGTCCTTTCCCGAAAAAGTCGATATGATCGCCTACGCGATGAAGGCCCTGCGGCGGAGCAGGACCCGCATGTACGATCGCTTCATCAGGATCAACATCCCGCAGTTCGTTCTCGAATACTACAGGGACGGCAGGGTCCAGGAAACCCACAGGATCATCGTGGGCAAGGCCGAGGGAAAGAAGGTGAAGTACGGGGGAAGGCTGGTGGGCGAGAACAACACCCCGACCCTCAACAGCGCCATCGAGCAGGTGATCCTAAATCCCCGCTGGTATGTCAACGACCGCATCCGGCTCGAACTGGACTCGGAAGCCAAATCGGACCCCGAATGGTTTTCCCGGCACGGCTACGTGCAAATGACCGCCTTGTACCCGTGGGGAAAGCCCCGGATTTTCCAGCGTCCGGGCCCGGAAAATGCGCTCGGGCGCGTCAAATTCGAATTCCCGAACATCTATGCCGTCTACCTGCACGACACCCCGAGCAAGCAGCTTTTCAGGAGGACTCGCCGGGACTTCTCCCATGGGTGCGTCAGGGTGGACAAGGCCGTCGAGCTGGCGAAAACGCTTCTGTATGACGATCAAAACCCGTACGCCCAGAAGATCGGCTCGATTCTCGACAACAGCAGACAGGCTTTCGTCCGGTTGGCAACCCCCGTGCCGATCTCCATCGAATACATTCCCGTCTACACCAACGGACAGGGGCAGATCATCTTCCTGGGCGACCCTTACGGCATCATGAAGGAGAACGAATCCAAAAAGGGGTAGGATGGTTCGACGCCGGATTCTTGGATACCCGAACCCTTCCTGACCGCCAATTAATATCACTTCAGATCTTCTGCTTTTTACGAAAAACCTTGCTTCTTGTTGTGCGACAGTTTATCCACTTAAATATCCTAATTTATGGAACCAGATATCAATCCTGCCATCAAACACTTTATATCAGATTAAGATCAACTCAGAACCGACATCTTTCAAGCACTTAGACCTCAGCAAATTAGATTAATATAGTCAAGTACTTATGTCTAGCGCTGATTAAAAATGCGGTACGGGCTGCAAAAAGTGTTTGACATGGCGGCCAGCCTTTGATAGTGAAGCTCATCCCGTAAAGAATTTACATCAAAGCCGAAATAGCGTCTGAGGGGTGCTCTTTGAGGCATTCTGTAGGGGGGGTTGTATGGAGAGATTCATCTCTGCCAGAGCGCTGAGGTATGCTCTGCTGGTTTCTGCCGCGTTCGTCGTCTCGTCATTAGCTTTAATTCAGCAATCACAAGCAGTTACAGCCTCCTACGGCCGTCCTTACAACGGGCACCTGGAAAATGGTGTCGTATTTCCAACCCAGTTTCCCGGCTATCATCTGCGTGACGTCAACAGGTCGTACACCACGCCCGAAGTGGCGGGCGCCGTGCTCGATGCGATCGAAGCGGTGCACGCGCAATTCCCCGATACCTGCGATGTGTTTATCGGCGATTTTTCAGCCCCTCACGGCGGTGCCTCCATCCACCACCGGTCCCACCAGAACGGGCGGGACGTGGACATCGGGATGTATGCAAGGGGCAACCGGGGCCTCGACAGCTTCATTCCGATGAATTCCGAAAACCTGGATTGCGCCAAGACCTGGTGCCTCATCGAGAACCTCGTCCGTTCCCAACGCGTGCAGTATATTTTCCTGGACCGAAATGTTCAAAAGGTGCTCTACAATTACGTTGCGGCTCGCGGCTATGACCAGGCCTATCTCAACCGTTTTTTTGGAAACGTAAGGGGCTCTTTGATCCAGCATGCCCGAAACCATGTCGACCACATGCACGTACGCTTTTTTACCCCGTGGTCCACTCTGGCGGCCCACATCGGGGCAGGCGAAGTGGAAAAACGCATGGTGATCGAGATGGCGCAACAGTCTTACCTGCCCAAAAAGGTCAATTATTACGTAACCGGTTCGGAGAAGGGCCTTGACGCCCTTGCCAAGAGTTTTGGGGTGAGCGTCCACGACCTGTGCAGGTGGAACAACATAAGCCCGTCCTCGGTGCTGGTGCCGGGCAGTTGCCTCGCGTTCTACAAGAGGAGTTTTGAAAGCGAGCCGGTGCACCTGGCGAGATCGCTGCAACCGGGTTTCATCGCGGAAGCCCCCAGGGTCAGGATGGCTTCGCTTCGCTCGGAGGAGCCCGCGGTGACGCGTGATGATGCTTCCGGCGGCACCGATGAACGGGAAGTGGTGGAGAGCAGGGCGGAGAGGTCCGGGCATGCCCAATCCCGGAGTGCGCGCACTGTGTCTAAAACGGCCCGCGCGGCACCGGTTGTATATACCGTAAAAAAGGGCGATACGCTTGACCGGATCGCCCACGTCACTAAGATGGATATCAAAGTGCTTTGCCGGCTGAACGGGATCAGCGCAAAGACCGTCCTGCATCCGGGCCAGGCGCTTAAGACCGGGCGCATGCTGACGGAGGCCCCTTCCGGCCGGGTCGCACACGGGAAATATGCGTCGTCGGCCATCTGCTTTTCGTCCGACCCCAAGAACCCCGGCTCCCCTACCGCCGCCTATTATACCGTGGGAAAAGGCGACACTTTGCAAAAGATTTCCAGGAAGAGCGGGATTTCAATCGACATCCTGTGTCAGTTGAATGGATTGAAGCGAAGTTCCCGGCTTAAGCCTGGAAAAAGAATAAAACTGACCCAGGTCACTCTGCCAGTTAAACCTGCCCTGGGCACCGCCGCCTGCGCGGTTGCAAAGCCCCGTGCGGTCAAGGCTAAGAAGGCTCAGCCGGCCCACCGTGTAAAGGCCGCTGTGAAGAAGTCCCCAACCGGGCACGCCGCAAAGTCGGCATCCGGGCACATAAAGAGCCGGAAAGCCGTTGCGAAAAAAGCCTTCGAAGCGAAAAAGCATTCCCCCGGGTTAGGCCAGCTTGCCAAAAAGTAGCTGGGACCCGGTAACGGGCGGCGTTTAAACGCAAATCCAAATCCGAAGACAAAAGAGCGCGGGACGAAAGCCCGCGCCTTTTTATTTTAGGGCGGACAGGGCGGGCAGCGGTGATGATGAAATAATTCGCCGGCAAGAATCAGGGAAAGCCTGGAAGAACCCGACGCCGGCCTCTCATCTTCAATTGGCGTGTTCGCTGGAGTTGTCGTGGCCATGCGAACTTTCCCCCGAGATGCCAGCGGCGGCGCGGTACTCCTGGGGAGTCATTGTGGGCATGTGTTTTACGAATGCCGCTATTTCGATTAGTTCGTCTCTTTTGAAGATGTTGCCGAAGGCGGGCATACCGGTCATTTTATAGCCGTTTTCTATTATCCAGAACAACTGTTTGTCCTGCCACTCTTTCTGGGTTTCTCCCGAAAGGAGGTCCGCCGGGGCCGGATAGAGTCCCTGTGCTATGACTACGGCCGGTACCCCGGGTGCGCCGTGGCAGATGCGGCACGTTTCCTGGTATTCCGAAATCCCCTTGGCCGCAAGTTTCGGATCGTTCAGGGACGGGACCTTGACATCGCTGCTGTGTACCTCTACGGACCTGTCGCGGGTAAATCCGATGATCAGTCTGGTAGCGTCCCAGTGCGGTACAAGGGCCGACACGTTGTAGACTCCACTCCAGATAACTGCGGCTATTGCCACCAGGACTACCGCAATCAACAGAAACAATGATTTCATGCCGTTCTCCCTGTTTTCAGAGTTTGCGAACCCGCATTGCACCTGAGCTTAACCGGCTGATTTTTATTTTTGTTTCATTTGCACCGCAACATGGCATTTTCACTTTTAATCACGATCGTCCATTGACGCCATCAATAAAGAAAGCCAGGAGGAGGGGTCCTGGCTTCCCAAAAGAGGAAATAGCGGAGGTCGTCGGGGTCTTTTCTGGCGGGCTGTCTGGGAGCTAATTTAATGGACGCGGCATGGATTTTAAATCAGGCGAACCCGGTAATTTTCGATAGGGATTTGCAGTAGTCGGTCCGCACTTCGAAGGTAGGGTTTGAGGGGGAAACTGTATGAAATATTTAACTGCCGTGGTGCGTCATTGCTCCGTGAAAAAGAGCGGGGAGACCGGTTCCCACGCGCGCCCGCAACATGCGGCTGTGCGCCTCGGGGGCAATTTGGTCCACACCAAAAATGAAGTGACAATTTTGTACAAATTTGTTAATACCGGCTGGATTGTCCTGATATTTTATCCCTTCGGAGTGGCTGGTAATGCCTGAGAAGTTTAACCTCATCGAACTGAGGGCGCTGCACGAAATCGCCAGAGTACTTTCGCATTCCATGGAACTCAAGGACCAGCTCCAGGAAACGCTCGATATCCTGAGTTCCCGGCTGGGGATGGAGCGCGGGATGATCTCCATTCTCGATCTCCAGACCGGGGAGGCGTGGCTGGATGTGGCCCGCGGAGTGGATATAGAAACCGGAACGATCTGCTACAGGCCGGGTGAGGGCATTACGGGCAAGGTGGCCCAGACCGGGCGGCCCATGGCAATCGCCAACCTGGGGCACGAGACGCATTTCCTGGACAGAACGGGCGCGCGCAAGTCGCTGGACAGGGCCGAACTGGCTTTCCTGTGCGTTCCCATTTTCTACCAGGGGCGCTGCGTCGGGGTGATGTCGGCCGACAAGCTTGCCCACCAGGTAGAGGAGATGGGGGAAGAACTCGAAATCCTGAGCGCTGTGGCCGAACTGCTGGGCAAAGTGGTCCACTTCCGTGCGGTCGAGGAGGAGAACCGGCGACTGCGCAGGATGCTGGCCGAAGCTAGGCGCCCCATCACCACCATCATCGGCCGCTCGAAAGTAATCCATGAGGTGCTCCGCCTGATAGACCAGGTGGCGGACACCAACACCACCGTTCTCATAGCCGGGGAAACAGGAACCGGCAAGGAACTGGTAGCGAAAGCGATCCATGAAAACAGCCGCAGGAGAAAAGCGCCGCTGGTCCAGGTAAACTGCGCCGCGATGCCCGATACGCTGCTGGAGAGCGAACTTTTCGGCCACGAAAAGGGTGCTTTCACCGGGGCGATAACCCGCCGGCGTGGAAGGTTCGAAGAGGCACAGGGCGGAACCGTGTTCCTGGACGAAGTGGGGGAACTCTCCCCGATTGCCCAGGCCAAGCTGCTGCGCGTCCTGCAGGAAAGGGAGTTTCAGCCTCTTGGCTCTTCGCGCACCGTCAAGGTGGACGTCCGCGTGGTAACGGCGACCAATAAGGACCTCGAAACCGAAGTGGCACAGGGCAATTTCCGCCAGGACCTGTTCTACAGGCTGAACGTGTTCCCGATCTTTCTTCCGCCCCTGCGCGAACGGGGCCCGGACATCCTGCTCCTGGCCGACTACTTCGTGCTGAAGTACGCGGGCGAATTCGGCAAGGACATAAAAAGGGTCACCACGAGCGCGATCGACCTGCTGATGAGCTATCACTGGCCGGGCAACGTGCGTGAGCTTGAAAACTGCGTGGAGCGCGCGGTGCTTCTCAGCCAGGATGGTTCCGTCGACTCGTGGCACCTGCCCCCCACGCTCCAGATGAAGCCCCAGGGCATGCAAAACGTTAGCCGTGGGAAGCTCGAAGCCCTCACCAGCGCCTTCGAACGCGACCTGATCACCGACGCACTCAAAGACGTGCGCGGAAACCAGTCCCAGGCAGCCCGCCTCCTGGGAACGACCAAGCGTATCATCCAGTACAAGGTGGAAAAATACGGCATCGACCCGAGAAGGTTCCGCGCAAAACAATCGGCGTGAGATTGGATGGTCGATGAGGTCCGGCCTGCGGGGTGTCAAAAAAGGTCCTCATAAGTCGCAAAAAAATGGGGCGACCATCAATTTCGTAATGCCGGCGAAAGCCGCAATCCGGTGGAATATGCCGTCAAGCCATTGAACTCACAGGCAAAGGCCCCGGCAGGCTTTCGCCTGAGTGACCAATTTTTGGTGTTTGCCGCTCTTTGTGGCAGGAACTCTCCCTTTTTGAAACCCTGAGGGCCGGCAAGAACGAAGAGTTGCCGGCCGCCGCAATTCCACGTCAGGGCATGGCCGGTGGAAAACTTTTTTGAGAACACAATTTTCCTCCCGCCATGTTTAACCGGCCTCCAACACAGCGGGCATTCGAGTATCCCGATGCGCTTCGGCGTCAAAAAGACGGCGCTTTCCTACCGCGCCCTTCTTACGATCACCTGCGTGGTCGCCTTTGGTGGATATGTGGGGGCGTACATCCGTATGCCCATACTTCCGCTCTTTGCGCGGTCGCTGGGTGCGGATACCGTTGTGATCGGCGCGATAAACTCCTCTTTCATGTTGCTTGCCGGCCTGTTGTGCCTGCCGATGGGCATGATGTCCGACCGGTTTGGCAGAAAGCGGCTCATAGCGGGCGGCCTGCTGGTTTCGGCCGTAACGTCGCTCCTGCTGGCCTCATGCGAAACCCCGTGGCAGATTATGGCGGTCTACCTTTTTGCCGGGGCCGGTCTTGCGGCATTTGCCCCAACCGCCATGTCGTTTGTAAGCGATATTTCTCCGGTGACTCACCTGGGGCGTTCCTACGGGTGGTACACCATGGCCATGTACGGCGGGATGAGCATCGGTCCGGCCCTGGGCGGCTTCGTGGCAAATCTGCTCAATTTCCGGTGGGTATTTGCGGCTTCCGGCATCTTCATCTTTTTAGTGTTCCTGGTCGTTCTTATATTCCTGCCAAAACGCACGGCCGAACGCAGGGAGTCCACGACCACCCAGAGGAATAAAGTGGCGATTCTGCGGGAACTGCTCCGCAACCGCGCGCTGATAGCCTGCTGGCTGGTTACGCTGAGCGCCTGTTTCGGGCTCGGCGTTTTCATCACTTTTGTGCCCCTGCACGCAAGCGACCAGGGGATATCGATCGGCAAAATCGGCCTTATATTCGGGATGCAGGCCATCGTAAACGCCCTGGGCCGCATTCCCTTCGGGTATCTGAGCGACCGCGTTCCCGACAGGGGGATTCTGGTGCTCGCAGGGCTTCTGGGATATTCGGCCTCGATTGCCGGGACCGGTCTTTCCACCTCGCTTCCGATGTTTCTGGCCAGTTCATTTGCGATGGGGTTAAGCATGGGGGTTGCCTTTACCGCCGTGGGCGCCCTGGTCGCCGAAGTGGTTTCGGCCGATTCACGGGGGCTTGCGATGGGTGGGTATAATACCTGCATATATATGGGGATGATGCTGAGCACTCTGGCGATGGGGTTTGTCGCGCGCTCGATGGGATTCAGGGCATGTTTTATCATAACCGCCGTGGTGAACGCGGCCGGTGCTTTCGCTTTTGTCATACTGTTCAGAGCTTTTGCCGTGCGTAAAAGGGCTCTTTCGGGCACGTGAGGGCGATTGCCGTTTTTTGCGGACCGGGCGTTCGAGTTACTGGACATAACGGCCCATATGGGTGATAATTTTGTGTTGTCATCTTCATGAAGGTCGCGGCGGATGTCGCGCTCACGCGAGGGTGCCTGTCCCAATCCGGGTTATACGATGACAGAAAGTCCATGGAGGTAATCTTAATTGAATCCATTCTATAAGAACCTGGCCCTCTGGCTGGTAATCAGCCTCATGGTGATATTGCTTTTCAATATGTTTCACCAGCCGCAGCGCGCCAGCCTCGAGACCACGTACAGCCAGTTTCTGGCATCCGTCCAGAAAGGCGAAATCTCACGGGTGACCATCCAGGGAGATCACGTAGTCGGCACATTTACGGATGGCAAGAAGTTCAAGACCTTCGTTCCCCGGGATTCCGATATGATTCGCATCCTGCGCGACCACGATGTGAATATCGAAGCCAAGCCCGAAGAGGAATCGCCCTGGTACATGAACGTGCTGGTAAGCTGGCTGCCCATGCTGCTGCTGATCGGCGTGTGGATATTTTTCATGCGCCAGATGCAGATGGGGGGCGGAAAGGCGATGAGCTTCGGCAAGAGCCGCGCGCGACTGCTCAACGAAAATTCCAAGAAGGTCCTGTTTTCCGATGTCGCCGGGGTGGACGAGGCCAAGGAGGAACTTCAGGAGGTGGTGGAGTTTCTGAAGGACCCCAAGAAGTTCACCCGCCTGGGAGGCCGGATTCCAAAGGGTGTTCTCCTGGTGGGGGCGCCCGGGACCGGAAAGACGCTCCTGGCGCGGGCCATTGCCGGTGAAGCCGGGGTCCCGTTCTTTTCGATAAGCGGCTCCGATTTCGTTGAAATGTTCGTGGGCGTGGGCGCATCCAGGGTTCGCGACCTTTTCCTGCAGGGTAAGAAAAACGCTCCGTGCATCATATTCATAGATGAAATAGACGCCGTGGGAAGGCACCGGGGAGCAGGGCTCGGAGGCGGCCACGACGAGCGCGAACAGACCCTGAACCAGCTCCTGGTCGAGATGGACGGTTTCGAGTCAAATGAAGGTGTTATCCTGATCGCCGCCACCAACAGGCCGGATGTTCTCGACCCCGCACTGCTTCGCCCCGGCAGGTTCGACAGGCAGGTGGTGGTCCCGGTGCCCGATATCAGGGGGCGCGCCGGCATCCTGAAGGTCCACTTCGGGGCCAAGCCTCTCGCACCCGATGTCGACGTGCAGACCCTCGCCAAGGGGACACCCGGATTTTCCGGGGCGGACCTCGAAAACCTGGTAAACGAAGCCGCTCTGCTTGCAGCCCGCAAGAACAAGGACTTTATCAGCATGTCCGACTTCGAGGACGCCAAGGACAAGGTCATGATGGGGCTCGAGCGCAAGTCGATGATCCTTAGCGACGATGAAAAACGCATAACCGCATACCACGAAGCGGGGCACGCATTGGTGGCGAGGCTCCTTCCCGGTGCCGACCCGCTGCACAAGGTGACCATTATTCCCCGCGGGCGGGCACTGGGGCTGACCCAGCAACTGCCCCAGGACGATCGCCACACCTATTCGCGGGATTACCTGCTCGACAGCATCGCCATACTCATGGGCGGCAGGGTTGCCGAGGAAATCTCGTTCGACATGAACACCACCGGGGCTTCCAACGATATCGAACGGGCTACCCAGATCGCCCGGCGAATGGTGTGCGAATGGGGAATGAGCGAAAAGATGGGGCCGGTAAGCTTGGGAAGGCGGGAGGATCAACCGTTTCTCGGACGTGAAATCGGCCATCAGCGCGATTTCAGCGAACAGACCGCCCTCAGTATAGACAAGGAAGTGCGCCGCATAGTCGAAGAAAACTATCAGCGCGCCCGCACCCTCCTGACCGAACACAACGCCATACTGGAGCGGGTCGCCTTTGGGCTTCTCGAAAGAGAGACCCTGGACCTCAAGGACGTTGACAAGATCATAAACGAAGTCGAACCCGACCTGCTTGCCAAGTTGCCGGCCAAGCAGCTCGTTGTCAAATCGCAGCCGCATTCGTGCCAGACGGGAAGCGTCGAACCTGCATCGGACCCGGTACCGGGTCCGGCCCAAAAAGAAGGGGCCGACGCCGCCACCGAAACAAGTACGGACAAGC
Organism: uncultured delta proteobacterium; assembly: GCA_963712895.1. GTDB lineage: Bacteria > Desulfobacterota > Syntrophobacteria > Syntrophobacterales > Syntrophobacteraceae > SbD1. The sequence goes on from CAVQJR010000004.1 coordinate 128,400, forward strand.
CCTAAAAGAAAGCGGCGAATGGGTGAATGGGGTTTCTCATTCACTCATTCGCCTTTTGCCGATCCAACCTCTCGCCGTTCCGCCAATTCCGGGATTAAAGGTCCGCATAGGCCACGGCATGGATAAGCATGGCCTTTGCCTGGCCTGATGTGGGAGTCCAGACCCCGCCGCTCGCCGATCCGTTGGTGTAGATCGAGCAGCCCGTGCTTTCAATGTTTCCGACATATGATTCGCTCGTGACCGTCCCGTCCGCGCTTGCCCAGTTATCGAAAGTATAATTGAAAGGATTATAGGTATGGACGACCGGCACCCTGAACATGGGCACCGGGAAGCGCCAGTTTGCGCCGTAGACCCCCAGCGCGTTTACCAGCCCCACTTGCAAGGCCCCCCCAACGCCGGCGTTATCGCCAATTGCAACATCTATCGGAAACGTCTTGCAGATATACCTTTGGCAAAGAAGAAGCTCTTCGGCATAGGGCCTCCTGGCAAAGGGGGTCGCCACACTTCCCGGTTCCAGTTGCACCTTGCCAAGGTCCAGGGTGGCGCCGTTGGGCGGCGCGTCCTGGGTCCAGAACATGACCATCCAGTTGTTGAGGCCGGAAGGGGCGGTTCCCGTAATGGGGACGATATCGGTCCAGGTATTGGCGTTGACGGTTGTGGCCCCGATGACCGCCACGGTGAGGTTTGATCCGATAAAGAAGTTTCCCGGCGTGTAGTTGGTGGATGTCCAGTCGTTTACAACGTCTTTCGTTACGGAATCGGCGGTCCCGGTCCATGCCAGGACCGCGCAGCGCACGGCCTGGGAAACATTGCTTCTCACCCTTGCCGAAAGGACTACGGAAATTCCACGGTCCGGCTGGGAATTTTTAGCCTCAACGACTTGAAGCACTCCGATGTGCTTGGGAATCGTCTGGTTCTGGATCAGTTGATGGCATTTGAGCTGCCCGTTTTCCGGGTTCGAGAGCCGCTGGTAGTAGCCGCCGCCTTCAGTAAGGCCGACCCACATATCGACGGTGCGGGTACCATCCACAATTCCCTTCCCGGGCGTGGCGGGCCAGAGCTGGAATATGTCAAAGGTCCCATTTATCAGCCGGTTTCGATGCCGGGTGGACGCCGATCCGTCGCCGATCAGGGCGGCAAGAGAAAGCCCGTTCATGCAGGGGATGAATTTGTGCGTCGAAGTGTTGATCGAGCCCATGAGAATATCGGCCGCCCCGTCGAAGCAGTAGACCTGCCAGGGAGTGACGTCATCCTTTACCCACACCTGGCCGGCATAGGCGCTCACCGGCCTGGAGGATCCCTTGTTGCTGCTGGCAAGGGCCTGGAGCGCGTCGTTTATGTCGGAGCGTACATTTACGCCGGAATCGTTTGCGATAATGAGATCGTGCTGGCTCAATGATTCCTCCTACGGCATTATGAAAATGGTGGTGATTATGTCCGTGTAGGTTCTCCCCACCCTTTGAGATTCTATGCGCAGCATTACGTTCGCACTGATCGCGTTGGCAACCAGCGCAACGGCCTCCATTTCCTTTTCCCGAGCCGGATTGGCCTGGAAAACCGTCGAGTCCCGGCTTCCGTCTGGAACTATCCCGATGAATACGCCTCCGGGGGCCGGTCCCACGCTTACCACCTTGCCCGTAAGGTCGTAGGCTCCGGCCGAAACGGCCCAAAACAGGATAAAAGCTGCGGTTATCAGAGATATCTTTCTCACGTTTTCCTCCCCGTCACTGGTTCATGAGTAACTTCATGCCGCCGATCAGCGCTCCTCCAACCCTGGCTGGGCCATTGTAGGGGTCAATGGTAAACGGTGAAATATTGAGCGTATCGCTCAGGTTGCCGGCCGCGTCCCGGACTCTGACGGTGCAGTCGGAATAGGTGCCCGGAGGCAGCCAGTTGAAAACGATGTCGTTTCTGCCGGCAACGGCAGCGGTGGTGATTGAGCGGCACGAGCCCCCGTATTCGATGGTTCCTGGCTCGGTAGAGGAAAACGCATACCGGGCCTGGTCCAATTTTATGGGCACTCCGGGGGCCGCCACTTCGGCCAGGCCGGGCGGAGTCGTATCTCCTCCCGCCAGGGCGAAATCGAAATAATTGACATTGAACCAGAGGGAGGCGGAGGCGTTGGAAAATTTGAAGTCGTGCTGCCCCGCCGTGAGTTCCACGCCGCTCCACACCAGATCGTGCCAGGCCTGAGATCCGTCCGAATAGTCGAAATCGATGGTATGCGGGTCCCCGGCGTCGATGGAGAGCTGCAGACTCTTCTGGACCGTTTCTTCGGCGGCGACGCGGGCGGTTATGTTGTAAGTGCCGGCTGCCGTGACGTTGATGCGGGCTATGACCCATTCTCCCGGATAAAACCAGCCGATGTTGTAGCCGCCTCCGACGTCTTCGCAGACCTCGATATCCACCCCTTCATTTCGATATTTGCCGCCCAGATTTTCCGGTTCGCCGTCATGGTAGGCGACGCCTTCTCCGCCCGTTTTGAAGTTTTCGGCCTCAACCCGGCCGGGGACGGCTGCGATATAGTTTTCGGTCGGAGGCGGCGGGCAGTCCGCCGGGCAGGTGGTATAGTCTTCGGTGCCGTTGCAGTAGGTATCCGGGCAATCGGATGGGACGGCCTGAACGTAAACTCCGGCCCCGATCTCGGGAGAGGAGTAATCGCCCTGAGCAACCATCGGAAAGACCGCGCCCGTAAAATCGGTATTGCGGCAGGTCAAGCAGCGTGTTATAGGGCGAGGCCAGGGTAGCACCCACGCCGATGGCCGCGCTTCCTGCCGTGAGGCCGAATTCGGGGCCGCGCAGGCTGCCCAGGGTGATGGAGTTCCACCCGGTGGTCTTGGTAAGGCCGGGGGCTGCATAGCCGGGATCGTGGGCTCCGCGCAAAAACGACGGGCTGGGCTGGGACGACCACAGGTTATAGTCGAAGGTGATGCCGGTTGCCGATGGGATGTCCGTAAACGAACACCCGCCGCGCGTGCCGGTGATCCACACGATGTTATTTTTGACGAAAGAGTTCTGGAACGGCCCGCTTCTGGACCACGACCGGAAGGCGATGGTGTTGTCGATCAGGGTGTTGTTGTAGACTTCGGTGTCCTTAACCAGCGCCTGGTCGGACCACGTCTGCAGGCCCACTCCGCAGGCGGTGTTGGCGATCAGGTTGCCGTATATCTTGCTGCCTTCGGTGCCGCTGGACCCGAACTGGCCTTCATCGTCCACCACGATCCCGCCCTCCGTTTCGAACGGAGCCCCGGAATAGCCGTAGATCAGGTTATAGCGGGCGATGTTTCGTTTGGCGTTTCCGGCGAAGTAGATATTGGGAGCGATGCTGTTGATGATGACGTTATATTCCACGATGCCGTCTGAAACCGTTTCGTAGAGGCCGATGCCTTCGCCGTAGTTGTTATAGAGGAAGTTATATTTTGCCGTGAAGTTTGTGACGTTTCCATAGGCGCAGATGACGGCCGGCCAGTCCAGCCCGAACAGTTCCGACCGGCCGCAGTCGCTGATGGTGTTAAACTGAGCCGTGCCGTAGTTGGACCCGGACTCGAACAGGATGCCCGCCCCGTAGCTGGAAGTGACGGTGCAGTTGGATACCAGCCCGTTGGTGGAGCTGTTAAAAGCGATGCCCCGATCCCCCGACCACACGATCTCCAGGTCCTGGACGGTGACGTAGGGGTGCCCCGTTACCTGGATCATGGCCGCCCACGATCCGCGAGTGGGCACCGTGCCGGCGTTTCCGGATTTTACTCCGTCGAATTTGGGCTTGTTGCCGTATACTCCGATTACCGGAGACCCGCCGCTCATGTAATAGGCGCCGATTACCACCCGGTTGCTGGAGGTGCCGCCCATCCGCACTTCGAAGGGCAGCCCGGCGCTCGATCCGGTCCACGTCCCGCCGCATTTGAAATAGATATCATCTCCGGTGGAAAAGGAGGTCGATCCGATATTGGTGGCGTCGCGCCAGGCCTGGGCGTCGGACAGGCCGGTATTGGAGTTGCTGCCGGTGGGGCTGACGTAATAGGTGGCGGCCGACGCCGTGGAGGCGATCAGCATAATGGATAAGATTAAAAAGATTAGCTTTTTCATGGGCATACTGTTCCTATTGCAGTGCCTTTGACAAGCACCTGGTCGAAGTAAACCGTGTAACCCGGGTTGTCGTTTATGAGAATCAACTGGTCGATATTGGAGGTCATGTTTCCGTCGGATAGACTGGCGAAATTGTTGCCCGAAGACGGCTCCGTATGGTCGGTGCTGAAGCCTATGGAAAGGATGCCGTCGGCTCCGGTGCCCTTCGCATACCTGACAAATATGTCGGTAGCCGTATTATCGGAGATCGTTCCCACCGTGGTCGCCACGTGAGTCCAATCATCGGTGACATATAGAGTCCCGTCTGTTGTAAGGTAGAGGTAGGCAAGAGGCGAACCTTCGGAAGCCCAGGCTGCTATAAACGTATCCACATCCGGAGTGGCGTCGGTTACTTTGATGCGAAAATGAGCATATTTCCCGGTGGCCGAGCCGAAGGAAAAGGCCACGTAAGGATAGGCGCCGTTGCTGTTGGCGATGGCGAGCTGCTGTGATCCTCTTAACACCGTGGCGGTGGTATCGTCTTCGTTGCAGGAATTCGGCGAATCGCAGTCCCCGGACTCGGTTGGCGTTTCCGAATTGTCATAGCCGGTGCCTTCGAAATTCTGACAGACATCGAACCCGGCGCAACTTGAGTCGGCGCAGGCCGCCGTTATCGAAAAGCTGTGCGTAGCGCTGGAGGTGTCCTTATTGCCGGGCGTGTCCATGCAGCGCGAGTAATAGGTATACGAGGACCCGCAGGCCAGGCTCAGGCCCTGCGCATGGGCAGTGGTGCCGGTGCCGGTCGCATAGGTGCTGCCCATCGAATCGTAGGCCACATCGGAGGTCGCGTATTTGCATGTGGCATTTTCATCGGTCGTCACCTCCAGGTTCAGTGACAGGGGATCGGACGTGCAGGTCTGAACGCTGGAAGGCAGTGGACTGGACATCACCGGGGGTGTGGTATCGGCAGCGGTTCCGCTCCCGATCACCATGCCCGCATGAGCAAAGCTTGCACCACAGAGGACACAGAGGGCACAGAGGAAAAGCAGGAGCCCAAGATTGGTTAGGCATTTCTTCGCGCTCTTCGCGGCTTCGCGTGAAACCATCAGTTTATCGTGTAATCGAAACATGCGATCAGCTCCGTCTGGGTGCCCGATACCGACGTGGTTTTCCACAGGATATAGTCTCCGGCATCGATGCTGGGGTTGCTTAGGCTGCCGTCGTCATTGACGTTGATCCCGCCGTGCAGGTCATATCCGAATCCACGTTGGCGCAGTTGGCCCCGTTGGCGTCGCATTCCTGGAACTGGCCCACCAGGTTCGTGCCGCCCGTCGCCAGGCAGTGCATGTGCGTGATGGTGATGGCAACCGGCGTCCGGTAGGCGTGGTGATCGGAAGCGGCAACCGGGTCTTTTACGGTGACGCACTGGGTGAAGGTCTGAGTATTGGGAATAGCCAGCAACGCCCCGGTTATGGGATCGATGTTCCCGGAAACCACGTAGGACTTGTGAGCGTCGTCCGGCCCGAACACCGCGATCATATCGCCGCGGCTGGGGTCCAGGCTCGGGATTACCGGAAGGAACTGATCGTCTATGATGCCGTCCGAGTTCTGGTCCAGCTCCAGAGCGAAGACGGGGGCCAGCAGCAAACCGAATATCATCAATGCCAGAGCTAATTTTTTAAACATGTGGTTTTTCCTTTTCTTGTTTCACGCCGAGCCTGGTTCTTCTTGTTTCACGCGAAGCCGCGAAGCCCGCGAAGAAAAACATCAACTTTGCTTCCTTTGGAAAGACTGATGCTGATAAAGACTCAGTCCATTCCCCAGTGGCAACCGTTCAAATGTATAGGTACAGATCTTGCCATACCGTATCGACAAACCATATTCCTTTAACACTCCTTCGCGCCGCGAAGCAATTTCGCCATGAAACTGTTCGCAATGCTGCATCATGGCTTCGAAATCCAGATCCTTTGCATCGACACACTGCGAGCAACAATAGGCCAGACCATAATTTTTCCAACCTCACTGGTTCATTTCCTTTCTTTTCCTTCGCGTTCTTCGCGGCTTCGCGTGAAACCCTATTCTCCCTGCCATGTCACGTTCTCCCCGCCAAACGTTACCGGTTCCCCGCCCAGAGTGACGCTCGATACGTCTTCTTCTCCTGGAGTGCCGTCCGGGACCAGTTCGTACCCATAGCCCTTGGCCATATAGTTGAAGTCGCGCGCGACCCGGGTATCCGATCCGTCGTAGAAATTAATCGTAAACCCGGTCCTGGACTTATCGGTGATCACGAAATAATCGCTTGCGGCCAGGCTGTTGGCGGTGATGGCCACCGCGGAAAGGCTGTGAAACGCCGGCGTGAACGTGATCTCGGTGTCTCCCGTGGCGCTGGATATCACGTCATTTTCACCAAAAATGCGGTCCGGCATGTCCACGGTGGCCGTGATGGATTTTACCAGCGGCGTGGTGTTGGCGTTTACCGTTTCCAAAACGATCTTGAAATCAAAATACCTGCCCCGAAAATCCCCGGCGGTGAACTCTTTCCAGTCCGACCAGGAGTAGATAGCAGCGTCGCGAGTCCGCACGTAGGTCTTGATATTGACGTTATCGATCTGGCCGCCGTCCCACGAGGACCTGGAATCGATATCGGTCCACAGATCCATGAGGTCCAGGTAGTCGCGGGCGCCGCTGACGATGCTCATCGATACCCGCGCCGTGAACACCTGGCCCAAATCGATGGGGTCGTTCATATAATAGGTTCCGGACGTGGTGCCCTGGCCCAGCGCTATCCAGCCGTTTTCATCGGAAATCACTCCGGACGGAAGGCCCGGGAATGCGGGCGACTGGGTTAAAGTTTCCACCACATTCGCCCACCACAGATCCGTGAAATTGGTAATGGCCTCCCGCGCGCTGGTGCTTTCCCGGTTGCCGCTGGCCACCGCCTTGATCATATAAGTGCCGGGCCGGATGGGCACCTGCATGGAACTGCCGAAGGAAACGCCGATATCGGTTGCTTCCGACCACAAGGCTCCGGACATGGCCGGCGAGTACTTCAGCCGGTAACTGGAGACATCGGCGTCCGGCACCTGCTTCCAGGAAAGAGTGAGCGTGGGGGCGGTGACGGCGATCTCCAGGGTTTCCACATCGGAGGGAGCGGTGATTTTGCCGAAAATGGTCTTGGTAACCGATGAGAAGGCGCTCACCTTGCCGGTATTGGTAAAGGACCGGGCGTAGAACGTGTAGGTGCCGGGCTTGATCGGTTTTATTTCGATGGCCTGAGCGGCGGTGGTTTCGATTTCATTAAAGTTATAATCGCCCCCGTTTACTACCACCGTGGTCTTAATGCCGCGCGGGTCGGGTGATTTTTGCCAGGAGATAATCACCGCCGCCAGGGCCGTCGCGTTTTCGATATAGGAGTACTCCCGCACCGTGAGCCCCGAAGGAGGCACCACGTAGGCGGGGTCCACCGGAAAGTCGTTGATGTCGGGAGCCACGTCTTCGAACTGGTAGACTTCCGGCCGGTATTCGATAAGCCCCAGCGTGCAGGTCTGGTCCTGCTTTAGCGATATATCGATCACCCGGTACTTTTTGGGCGGATCATCCACCGACCCGAACATATAATCGTCATATTTTTCAGGCGGCGGGTCGCCTTCATAGACCCAGTAATATTCATTGGTGGGAACCGGCGCCGGCGTCCCGGTATCCTGGATGCACACATAGCACAGGCCTTCATAGCGCACGTGATCGCCGATTTCATAGCCGGTGCCGGTATCGAACAGATCGGCGGATGCGGACCCGAAAGCGGGCGTTACCGAAAGCGTGGAGCGGGTTCCGGCAGCGCTGGTGACCGTCAGATTCAGCAGCCGGTCTTCCGCCAGTTTCACATACAGCCAGTAGGTCTTGCCGGATTCAATGGATCACTTCCTTATCGAGCGTCACCGAATTTGCGGTGGCCGAAACCACCTTGCCCGCCGTGTTCCAGCGCGGCACGTCGTGCTGGATATAGACCACATCGCCTATCTGGACGTTTACCGCTTCCACGTCCAAATCGATTTCAACCGTTCGCAGCAGGTACTTGTTGCAGTTCAGGCGATAGAGGCCCGCCCTCCACGCTTCGGAGGGCTTGACGATACCGAAAAGATCGAGGCTTGCCTGGAACCCGTTTGCGGCCATATCCGGGTGGTAGACGGTGAGCTTATCGCGCTGGTAGTCGTTATCCTTGTTGGTAAAATCGATTTCGATCTGGGTGGCTCGTTCTTCCAGCGGCAAAAAAGTTTCGGTGAACTTGCTTTCGGTGATATTGGCCACCGTGAACATATTCACCGGGTCGCCCACCAGGGGCTTGTCGATGGCCAGGCTGATGAGGGTCCCGAACGGAACGGGAGCGGCCCGGCCCACCCGGCACACCTTCAAAAACGCATCCCACATGTTGCCGTCGTAATCGAAGCCGCCGTTAAACGTGATGCGCTTTTCGGTGCCGCCCTTGCCGTCCGGAACCAGGTCGTCGCAGTACTGCGCCCATTCCAGAAATTTTGGCAGGTCGATCCGGGCAGGGTCGATCCCGCCGTCGTAGCGGATATTGGCATAGTTTACCACGTGCCAGCCCGAAATCAGGGGCTGGGTCAGGATGTCGTAGGCGATCCAGGCCGGGTTGTCCGACCAGTCCAGAGTCCAGTCGGTCCCGTCCCATATCTGGACGATGGCCCCCTGGCACATGCACGAAAAGGAAAACGATCCGGAAAGCTGGTCGGTGGCCTTGGCTCTTACCGCCACCAGGGCGTGCCGGGGATAGGTGAACACATCGGTTAAGTCTTCCCGGATGCCTCCGAAATAGAACTTATCGCCGATGGTGGTCAGATCATAGCTTTCGGTTTCGCGCGTGATCCGCACTTCGTACTGGTCGTGAGCGTCATAAGGGATGGAATAGGAATGCGTCTTTCGAAACGGTTTCTGGCTGGAGGCGCTGGCGGTTGCCGGATAGGAAACGGTGTACACCACGTTTTCGAGAACGGTTTCATAGGAGATATTGCCGTCGATATCGGCATATTCCCCCATCCAGTGCCAGGTAAGGCCGTTATCGGCATCGGCGACTTCGCCTTCCAGGTGATCCTCATAGACCTGGGAGCCTTCCTCCCAGTTCCACCAGTTCATATCCCCCAGGTCGATGAATTTTTGCACCTTGCCCTTGGACCACCGGGGAGCCAGCGGCGCCGGAGTGATCAGCCACTGGTCGCTGCCGTAATGCGCCACATCGTAGCTGGTAACATTGTCCTTTTCCACTCCCTGCGTGATGCTCACCCATTCGTCGTCGCCCGCACCCACCCGCCGCACATCGATCGAATAGCTGATCGTATAGGCGGCGTAATCCCCGGTGGTGGTATCCAGGCTCCACAGCCCCTGCGGAAACGAGATATCCACTTCCAGGATGTCGAAATCGGACCCCACGGTCACGTAGGTGTAGGGCGATCCGTAAACCACTTCCACCGATTCCTGGTATTCGGTTTTGGTGGCCTTAAAGCCGTCGATGGCATCCTGCCACAGCCAGCCGTAGCGGGTCTGGACCGTTACTTCCTTATAGCCGGTATAGGGCTGGTCGTTTACCTTGAAGTCCCACAGCGCCTTGATGGGGCCGATCCCCACATCGATGAGCGCGTTGTAGTACTGGTCGGAATCATAGCTTTCGGTATAGGACCCGATAATGTTGCCGTACACCTTGTGGGTGCCGTACCACCGGGCGACGGGAATGCCCTGCTGCTGGGTGTTTCCGGCCGCCCAGGAATAGGCCTGCGAATCCAGGGCGGTGTCTTTGGCGGTGGCGGTGGAAGGCGGAAGCAGGGTATTGATGAGCAGCCCGCCCACCATCATGATGCCGGCGCTCATGGCCAATCCGGCCCACGCGGGCCACGTGGCCGGCAGAAGAAAAGGGAAGGCAATGGATATGCCTATCAGGGCCACCATCGCCAGGACGCGCAGTACGTCGTTGTCCCCGATCCGGGCGCAGAAAACGATATAGTCTCCCGGCATCGGATAGGTGGTCGCCCACTTTTGTTCGGGAACCAGGGCGCCGTTTAAGTGGATGAGGCAGGGCACATCGAGCGGGACATAGCGGTTTCGCCAGTCCAGAAGCGAGACGCCCGGAAGCGGCGGCACAAGGACGGTCTCCGCCAGCTCGCGGCGCAGGGGGTGCTCGATTATGGAAAGAGAGAGGTTATCCTGCATCAAAAAACCTTTTCCGATAATTATACCCCCCCCTCCATAGACTCGGGCGGGAGATTAGATTACCTGGTGGCGTGAAATCGAACCACGCATTGGCCGATTTCGCCAATAAGTCTATTGGGACAAATGCCGTTGCTCCGCTACCATAGCGCATGATCCCTTCCCGACTCAAATGAGCCAACTTCCCTCCGCTCACAATATTTCGATACGACGATTTCGTCTTCCTTGTCCGCCAATATTATGCGTTTGCTACCAGATGAGTCCATTCCTTTGGCTGAGGACTGGCATGGATCACGTCACAATGGAAAATTGGAGAAGCGGATATCCTGCGCCCAATTCCTGGAAATCCTTGTCCTCCAGTACTTCCATGGCATCCAACTGATAAAACTCAAACGAGTAATTGGGTTGAGGATTAATATCTACTCCTATTACATCGAAACCGGCTTCGGCGTATCCCATAGCTGCTCCGCCGGCTCCGCAGAATAAATCAAGCAGCCTCATGGGCGACCTCCGGTGAACATGCCGAGTCATGAATTGGCCTTTCCTGTTTGATTGACGAGACTCGTTTCCCAGAACCCAGTTATCCGTTTCGCCCATATCATCGAATCCAGCCTCTCCACTCCCACCCGCGCCATGCGTTGAATGTGGATGAACCGGCGGCAGTCTTCCAGCACCATCCCGATGTGAGTCGAAAAGCGCGGATGGATGCAAAACGTCACCAGGCAGAACGGTTGCGGCTTGGCAAGCTGCACGAATCCGTGAGCCAGCGTGCAGTCCTGTATCCTGGCGTCGATCTCGGGCTTGGTGCTGATCGAGGCATACTCTTCCGGCATGAACAGCCCGGCCCGTTTGCGGGTCTCAATGGCCAGGCCGTAGCAGTCGAAGGTATCAGGCCCGCGCCCGCCCCATTCGAATGATTTGCCGAGAAGATCCGCGTAGCTAAATCCCATGATCTTTTAAAAGCCTTTCACAGCAGAAGAATCACTGAGGCGAGCAGGCCTGCAAAGAATGCAGAGCGGATTGTCGGCATGGCAATAATTCCAGGAGAAATTTTCCAGGCATTTCCCGAGAATGAGAAACTCCCAATCAAGCCAGTCCATGTCTATCTGCTTTTGAGCGATAACTCAATCTCGTCGCGCCGGTCTTCAGTTCTCGGACGGCGCTCCGCGCAGCAGTGGCCTTGCAGTAGGAATGAAGACGGCCATCACTAAGCCGGTAGAAAAATTCCTCGTCAGCGGGCCATTTCTCTTTCAGCGCGCGCATCGCTTTTCTTTCATCTGCCTTGTTTCTCCTTGCTTTTCTTCGCGGCCTTCGCGGCTTCGCGTGAAACAGAAAAAAAAGACACCTAAACCAGCCTCCACCCTTTCAGATTCAACCCCGGAAACCCGCCGAACCGGGCCGTATTGGCCAGTTCCTCGCACCGTTTGAACGTCCGGTTGCAGGTCGTTTCCGTTCCGCCGTAGGAGCACTCATAGCTCTTAAATTCCCAGTTGCAGTGCAGGGCGATGAACCGAAACCGGGGGAAGCGCTTGCGCATGGGGCTGGGGGCTCCCAGCGTGAACGTGATCCATTCCGCATCCGCCTTGGTGGAAAGGATCGAAAACTCCATATCCAGTTCGGAAAAGTCTTCCGAAAGATAGCCGGCGTTTACCAGGTGCAGCGCCACGGTGGCTCCCACCGCTCCTTCCAGGTCCTCCAGATATCCGTGGATCACCTGCGTCACGTTGCACACCTTGAGCGACAGGGTGGGGATCTCCCCCTTGCTGGACTGGCCCACCGGGTCCAAATAGAACGGAAACGCGGTGTAGACCTGTCCCTGGAAGGTGACGTTATCGTTATTGGAACACAGGTAGAGCACCGTCCCCACGGCCAGGGTGATATCCAGCAGCACGATCCACGGATAGGGCGTGAACAGCTTGTTCTTTTCGCGGATGAGGGTGGAAGGGATTATTTTCATACTTCTTCCAGCGTTATTTCAGCCTTCCAGTTGAGTCTGCTTCCGGCCGGGCTATAGCGCACCGGTTCCTTGAACCGCACGGACCTGGTGACGCCGTCATTGGGATTGGTCCAGTTGAAGGCGTCGGCGCCGATGCCGACCGTACCTTCGAACGTCTGCAATGTGGCCTTGTCGTCTGCCGGCAGGTACGAATATCGAAACTTGATCTGCATGGGCACCCGGGTGGTGCGGGGCCGGGTCTTGAGGTATCCGGCTTCGCTTCGCACGCGGATGGTGGGGTCGAAGGCGCGCTGTTCTTCCCAGCCGTCCACGTCGGGGGTATCGGAAAGGGTTGGAAAATCGAGCATCAGAAAGTCCTTTTCACCACAGAGAGCACGGAGAACACGGAGGAAAGCCTTTTAAAAAATCAATTTGTAAAGAATCGAATTTTTGACCTTTCCGGTTGTTTTCCTCTGTGATCTCTGCGTTCTCCGTGGTGAATTAGTTTAATTTTTTACCGCTCCGGCTTTGAACCATCTGCCCCAGGACCCCGTTTTCGTTTATATTTTTGGCAACGATACCGATCACGTATTTTTCGCCGTCGAAGCCGGCGGACTTCTGTTTGTACTCGGCGTTCACGCCGGTTTGATTTTCGACGTTGAACACCACGTTAAGAGAAGGGGTCTGGCCGCCGGTGCTCCACTTGCCCCTGGGAACCACCAGCTCGCCCTTCTGGAGGATTGCGGCGAACTCATCCGACGCCAGGCCGGAATGCAGCCGCGGGGCACCGGCGAAAGCAAGCGGCGAAATCATTTGCAGTGATGTCGGTTCTCCCGCCACGCCCCCCGAGTGGAACAGCCCGGCGAAAAGGCCCGACAAGCCGCCGCCGTCTCCGGCTGACGATCCGAAAAGATTTCCCAGTAGGTGATCGAGTCCCGAAGAGATCATCTTCGAGACGGAGTTTGAAAAGGAGTTTGCCAGAAGGCCGCAGAATGCGTCCCACAGGTCTTTTGCCGAGGACAGTTCGCCCTTGAAGACGTCACGGAAAAGGCTTTTGAACCCTGAGGTGGTGGATGCAATGAATTTTTCGCTGCCGGCGCTCATTTGTTCGAAGCCGGTGCTTGCGTCCCGGCTGATCAGTTCCTGCTGTTCGCGGGTCTTTTCCAGTGCCTGTTGCCGCTCCCGCTCAGCCGAAGCGATTTCATTCTGAATCCGGAGCTGCTCTTCCATCGCCCTGGAAACCCGGTCGTAATCCCGGGCGGCCGACTCCCCGGAAGAGTCCCACAAATTCAAGCTACGCCTGTTTTCAGCCATTTTAGTTTTCCTCCGTGGACATTACCCGTTCACCGGCCAACGCCCTTATCCTCTGTTTCAATAGTCCCAGGTCGAACCAGAACTGCAAATCGAACGAGTCGTTTTTGAACCTAAACCCCGCCTCCTGGAGGTGGTGCACCCGGAGAAGCGATACGGCATACGGGCTTGCCCGTCTTATTAGCGCCGGGTTTTTTTCACACTTGCGGCACAGTGCCCGTATCGTTTTCCCGTCGCAATCCCCGGCGTTTTCCGGCTCGCAGGCCGGGGCGAGGAGGGTGGCGATTTCCCGCTCCAGGTCTATTGTTCCAAAGGGTTTTCCAACGGTTCGGCCTCCTGCGCCGCGCCCGTGGCTTCGAAAACCGTTGCGGCAACGCTTGCCACGATGTCTCCGGCGTGGCGCACCAGGAGGTCTTTCCAGTCAGACCGGAAATCGGGATCGTCGGGGTCGGATGAAAACGCTTTGCCCTCTATTCCCAGGGTGCCCCTGGTAAAACCGGTGATTATGCGCGAGCCGAATTTCAGCCGGTTTTCGAAAATCCTGCTCTTTATCTTCTGACCGCGCCTTTCGAAGGCTCCGTTCTGGTAGGCGGCCCGTTCCTCGTTGGTGGGCATCCGGTAAAAGATTTCGTGCACATCGCCCGTTATGCCGTCCTGGATGTCGAGAATGTTTCTCTCCGATGCAAAATCGCGCATCATGGCTCCTTATGGATTTACCGCAGAGATCACAGAGGCCACGGAGGAAGAACAGAAGCAAAATCAGGTACCCCAAATTGACTCTTTATGCTTTTCTCCGTGCCCTCTGTGTGCTCTGTGGTGAACTGTAGTTTACGTAAACGAAATGCTGATTTCGTCGTCTCCGCCTGCCATGGCAAGCGAGAAAGGGACCTGGTAGACGGTTATGCCGTCCCTGTCCGAGTCGCTGATTTCACGATACTGCAGGGCGGGCGCATCGATCCGGAAGCTGTTTCCCCCGGCTGTTCCCACCTGGAGGCTCAGGGCCAGCGGTTCGGCATTTTCCCAGTTGCTCCAGAAGGGGTGCGAACTCACAGCCACCGCTTCCGGATCGAAGCTCCCCTGCGGTTTTCGGCCGGTGATCTCAAAGCCCGCTATCCCGTCCCGGGCTGTTATGCTCTTTCGCACGGCTATGAGATTATTGATGTCCAGTTCGATTTTTTGGGCAACGGGGCTAAGGCCGCCGATGGTCAGCGCGGCACCCGTTGCCATTGGTGGAAGGAGACTGCCGAAAACCGGGGAGGCCGCGGAAGCGTCCGCCGGGGACTGGTAGAAGCCCTTGAATTTCCATTCCACCAGGCAGGGCCGGCCCACTTCGGCGCTTATCCGAAAAGACCCCCTGCAGCCGGTCACCTTGTGAAACAGCCGGTCACGGTAAACGTAGAGGGTGCAGGAGCCGAAATCGGCGGACACCGGGGCGTAGAGGATATCCAAGCCCTCGGTTACCGTCTCGCTCATGCCGCAGGCGCGCAGTAGTACCCCCTCCCATCCCCAGGCGGGGAGCGCCCCGCGAGCACCCGTCCCCTTCATTTCGGTTTTAAACGAGACCTCGATGCTTTTTGCCCCGCGCAGAAAACGCACCGGTGAAAGCGTACCCCGCAGGACATTTCGCTCGACCGTCTCCCCGGCCGGCCCGATCTTCAAGTCCCGCACGGCAATGGCGTCGGCGGCTGCCGCCGGGACCGGATCGACCCCGTAGGCGGCCTCTATTTTTGCCAGAACTACAGTTTTTCTGGTTAGCATTGTCCATCTCCGAATCGGCATCGCGTCCCGAACAGGATTTCATACACGGCAAAGTCCCGGCTGCCGGCCACGGCCTGTTCGGAAACGGGCGCCAGGGGGTCCATTTCCATCCCGCAGGACTGGCCGCAAAGGGCGGCGCGCACGTCTTCTAGCAATTCGTAAACGCCTTTTTCTTCGGCGGAGCCGTGCCGCACCGCGCTTTCGCTTCTGAGGTTTCGAACGACCACGATCACGCCGAAGATCATCTCCCGGTCCTGGAACCCCGACAGTTTCTGCGAATACTTCCCGCGGGCGTAGATGACGAAAGCGGCGGGGCACAGGGGCGCCATTTCTTCGATCGCCTCGATATCGCGGCCCAGGAATTCGGAAAGCGAGCCGCAGGTTCGAAGGCAGGGCAGAGAGTCCGAGATGCGCCCGATTATTGCCGTTTCTATGTCAGTGATGGAAGGCATGGTCAAAATCCCGCGAGTGTGGATCGGGTAAAGGCACGTTGAGGATTATCGGCCGCCGCCTCCGGCTGCGGGTCCAGCGGATTTCCCTCGGGGTCGGCCCGGCCGAGCGAGATCTTTCCCAGCGCCGCCTGTTCGAGGAACCGAACCGCGTTGCGGTATCTTTCGATGCGGTGCTCGGGCACTTTTTCCCTGCGCGAGTAGAGGTTATAGACCGCAATGTCCGCGGAAAGCCTCCGCAGGGATTCGGGAACCGGGGAGACCGGCACGGCCATTCGCGCCCCCAGGTATCCGTTTATTTCCTCATCGGCGTCGCTTATGGCCTGCAGGACCCTGGATTCGACAACGGCCCCCGTCCCCTCGTCGTCGCTCAGTTGAACGAGCCGCGCCTCTTCGAGCTGATTGCGAACGTCATCCATGGTGCAGTAAGACACGCTTTACTCCCGTTGTGATTTGCAGGTTGCGGGTAAGGGCAGTTTCACGCGAAGACGCGAAAATTTTAGCTTATTTGCCGGTTCCCGAGCCGGAACTCGGGAACCGGCGACTCTGGTGGACCGGCAGGATTTTCAGCCTGTCCTTTTCTTCGCGGCTTCGCTGCTGTCATCTGCAACCGTACGGTCCTACGCCAGCCAGGGTACCACCACCAGTTCGGCACTGTTGAACCAGGGGTTTCCGGCCCCCGCGGCATCGTTTGGTACCTTGAGGATCGACCTGCCGGCGCTCTCCAGCGTGGGCGGCACCACCAGGTGGGTCGGGTTGATCCCCAGGGGCGCCCCTTCCTCGTTTTTAAACCCCATCATGGCGGATCGGGCGGCCGCGTAACCGGCCGCGTCGAGGGTGTCCCTGCTCCCGTAGGCGAGCTGCCACAGGCCGTAGCCGGCATTCTTGCGGTCGTCCACCCCGTAGAGATACTTCTTGCGCATGAAAACGTTTTCGTCGTCCGGACGGTCCACTGAAACGAATTCCGGCCGCTTCCTTATCTGGAGGATAATGGGCTTGATGGGCCGGGAAAGATCGAGCAGGAACCAGGCATCGCCCGCCCCGGCGCCCGAGTTCGAAACGCCTGCTCCGCCCACCGGGTGGTTGGTATCGAAGAAATTTCGCCCGTCGTAGCACGCGGCGGCAAAGCCGGCCTTGAGCAGCGAGAAGACGAGCAGGTCGGGATGCTGCTTGGCGGCCCAGGCGAGCCCCTGTATCATGGGTGTGTAGACGCCTATCTGGTCGTCTTCGATGTCGTTTCGGTCAACCTCGATGGTTGCTTCGTAGTCTTTGTTTACGATTTCGTAGTTGAAGGCCGAAAGGTCCCGGATGACGCGGTCGCCGACCCATTCCCTGAGCATGGGAAAATCCCCAAGCCACTTGTAATCGACCGCCCGCCCCCCGGACGGGACCTGCATGGCCACCAGCGGCCACTGCGAAGGGGCCCCGTCAAAGGCTTCGTTGAACACCGTGCTAAACGATTTATAAATTCCGGAAAGATTTGCCTGGTCGATGATCATGACTTTCTCCTTAGGGCATGCTCACCGCAGAGGCGCGGAGGACGCAGAGAAGAACTTCCAAGAATCGATTCCGAAAGAATCGACGGTTGTCTCATCCCCCTCCTGCCTTCTTTTTCTCTGCGCCCTCCGCGTCTCTGCGGTGTGAAGGTTTGTTATCTTTGGTCGATATCGACGCCCACTTCCGCTGCGCCGATAAACTCGGCGATTTTGCCGCAGGCAACCGAATTGGACGTGGTTGTGGCCACCGTCTGGTCGTCGGCGACATTTACCGCCCCCCCCAGGTCGGTGACGGCCATGCCGGAGGCCGCGAAGCGAAACACTCCCTTGCGCCTGAGCCGCACCGTGGCGTCCCCGTTTTCGCCGGAAGAGTTGTCCGCGTGCTCCATCGCCACGCCCGCGAATTTGAAACCGGCCGTGTCGGCTCCGGGCTCCGCATAGCCGCCGGTGTTGATGCACACGAGCGATCCGGCGTAGATGACGGCGCCGGCCGCGACCTTGTACTCGATCTCGATGCCTTCCCGGTAAGTGGTCTTTCTGTCATTTGCGAGTGCGCTCATATCCGTTTCCCCTTATTTACCTTTCATGCTGGATTCCGGATCGGTTCTCTTCCGTCTTCCGTCCCTTAGTTTTCCGCTTGCGGGTTGTATTTTTTCCAGGTCTCTCCAGTTATCCCCAGCAGCTTGTTAATCTGGAGCTGTATGCTGTCGGGGGCGTTTCCCGCGGCGCGATCCGCAGCCTGGTGTATTTCAGCCAGCGGCACCACCTGCGGAGCCTTTGTGACGAAAAGCCTGAAACCTTCCGGGTCGCGAAGCGCGTAGTTTTCCGCCCATTCGCGCTGCGCGGGGGTGATTTTGCCCGACTCGAGCGCCCCGTCCACCAGGTCGTCTCGTTCGCGCTCCGCCAGCTTGCGCTTGAGGGCGGCTACTTCCAGGGTGAGGTCGGGTCCGCAGAGGCGGGCTTGTTTCAGGGCATGGATGGTGGCTACCGCCTCGCTTTTCCCGGACCCTTCCGGAAGTCCCAGGGCGTCGAGCACTTCCTTGCAGGCGACGGCCCCCGCCGATTCCTGCAGCCTGCTCACCGCCCCGGAAACTTCTTCCGCGCCGGCGGTTTCCGGAAGGCCTACCTGCTTTGCGATTGTCCTTAGAAATTCCATCCCGTGTTCCTCCTCGATGGCAGAATTGTTGATTGCGCCGTTGTTCTTGGCGACGATGGGCCTTATCCAGTTGAGCCGGGGAGCGTTTGTGAGGGCCACCCGGAGCAGTTCCGCAAGTCTTTTGTCGCGTCCGGATATCAAAAATACCGGGGAGTAGTACCTGTATTCCCTGCTTGCCAGGTACTCGCGGGCGCGCCCGGTCCATTCCACAACCGCCCACAGCCCCGCTTTTCCCCGGTTTTCGAGCCGCTTTATCCAGCCCGCCGCCGGTGCCTGCGCCCCGCCTTCCGTCTGGTGCTCGTAGTCGATGACCATGTCAAGCCCCCTGGCGGCGAACCGCTCGACCACCCGCTCCATGGCGGACGCGTCCACCAGGAAAGGTCCCGAGCCCTCGATTTCCACCGTTCCGTATGGAAAAACCTGGAACTCTTCGGGAACGGGGTCCTCTTCGGGCATCCGGGCAAAAAACCCAAGTTTGCGATCAGTGTCCACAGTGCTGTTCCTTTCCCCTGGTGGTAGAATCCTTTGTTCCGGCGAGCCTGAACCGTGCCGCCAGGTCTTCCCGGCTGAACTGGAAACCTATTTCCGATAGGATTTTGTACACTTCGGCAACCGCCTTCATGTCCTCGGGCGGCTCACAAAGAAATCGGAACCGCGGAACGGGCGCGTCCCAGCCGAAATTGAACCCCACAAGGGGCCTCAGGACCTGCTGCGTGATCGTCTTGGCAAGGGCCTTGCTGTCGGCCTCGACCAGGTCCTGCCTCACCTCGGAGTGCACGCGCCCCAGGGCGTAGGACCCGGACCCCCTGCCGCCCCCGGGTTCCGATGTGAGCGTCTGGCCAAGGACGGCCTTGGACATCTGGGCGTCGCAAAAAGATGCCAGGCTTTCATAGACGTTTAACGAAGAGCCTTTCTGGGCTTCGATGAATTCGATTTCTGTGGACTTGGATATGATCCCCGCGGCGTCGGAGCCAAGAGATCGCACCGCCTGGATGAGCGCCTCGCGGTCCGCCCTGGTCGCCCCCGGTTCGTATTTGCCGACTCGAAGCGGCATTCCGTAGACTTCAGCAAAGCCCATCCAATCGACTTTTGGAAACTAAGGAGTTTTTGAAATCGCGATTTTCAGTTGGAATTCAATGGTTTGGCATCATACCTTTAAAACCCGAAGCTGTCTGTGAGCCGTCCTATCACGAAAATGATCCAGTCAAGAAGTGAGCAAACGAACGGCTATGAATTTCCAAATTACGCGTAAGTCATGGATTTTACACTAGATCATTGTTTTAGCTAAACTTACTCTAATATGGACTCGCCGACTTTTGGAAACCATTGAGGTTGCGGTTTTCACCAGGATTTTAATAGGTTAGCTTTCTCGCTCCCGATTTCAAACGCCACTCGGCTAACCTTGTACACGATGGACCGAACATCCGAAAAAAATTACAGGGAGATTTTCGGCAAGGGTTCTGCTTATTGACGCCATTTTGACATGACTGTATTCTAAAGTGGCATTGGCGGCATCGCCTTTTTTCCTCCGTTAGCACAGTCATGGGAAGTGATGGATTGAAGTCAAAATACGATTCTGTCCGTTATCTGGGAGAAAAAATGATGAGCAAACACATTCTTTTGGAAAAAGCTTTCATATACCCGTTGCCAAAAAAAGAACCGGATATGGCAGGCTGCATCTTTGATTCGCAGGCAGGATATTGGAAAATGGAGGATAAAACCCCATTCATCCTTGCCGCCGACCGGCCGAGACCACAGAGTAAGAAGTGCGATATAGAAACCGGCAAGGACAGGAAAGGTGAGTAGGCCCGAAATACTGATCATCTCCAACCGGCTCGATTTCACCACCGATTATGTTTGCTTGGAGCTTGAACGAAGAGGAGCTTCCTACCTCCGAATCAACAGAGATGAATTTCAACACTACCGCATCTCTCTGGATGTAATTGGAAGAGATATCTTATGGTTGAAATGGAAGGCAGCAATTACGTCATTAACCATAATACTTTGAAGTCTGTATGGTATAGGGCGCCTATTTACCTTCGAGACATTTATAAACCTAATATTTCTGCAAGCGAACAACTATATCGCTCGCAATGGTCGGCATTTGTTCGAAATCTATCGTTTTTTGAGTCACCTCTATGGGTCAATCGTCCTGAGGCTACATTTAGAGCCGAGAACAAAATGTACCAACTTCTACTTGCAAGTAATTTAGGGATGGCCTGCCCACACACGGTTGTGACAAATACAGTTCCGGATGGTATCCATCCCACCCGTCGCTATGTAATTAAGCCATTGGACACTACTGTTCTGAGGGTTGGAAAAAAGGAAGCCTTCGTATACGCCAATGTTGTACAAGGTTCTGAGCTAATCGCCGCTGATTTCGGGTTGGCTCCTACAGTGATTCAAGAATTCATTGGGCCCAAGGTGGATGCCAGGGTCACCGTAGTCGGGACTGACGTCTTTGCAGTTGAAATCCGACTTCGGAACGCGATCATCGAGGGTGATTGGCGGAAAGAGAAGGAAAACGTTCAATATATTCCATTCACGTTGCCAGAATCATTGTCTTGCAAATGTATACAGATGCTGGAAGCTCTCAATCTATCTTTTGGCGCATTCGACTTCGCTGTGAGGGATGGAACCTTCTACTTTCTTGAAGTCAATCCCACAGGCGAGTGGGCTTGGTTGGTGGATTCCGCAGGCCAAAATATTCATTATTCTATATGTAATCTACTGCAAAGCGGTCGGCATGAAGCTAACTAAAACCCTGATTGTTTGGGCCAATCCTTTTTTCCCGTTAACAAAGGCCTTGTGGGCGAACTTTCGCCTTAAATCTCAGCTAGAGGCGCTGGAAAAAGAGGATAATAACACGGAATTCGTAGAAAATTTTAGAGGTATCACCATCAATGATGCCAACCGCTTACATGACAATATTGTTGACTATCGGAAGTCTCTAACAGAAAAGGCGAAAACGAATGTAATCGGTACGACATTAGCTGTTACGCTCATTGTCGGTATGACAAGGGTCTTTGTTTCAATTGATTGTCAGAGAGAAATCCATTGGGTTTTTTCACTTGCATTACTTTCGACATCCATTACTCTTTTTTATATGATTGGAGGTGGATTGGTTTTTCATTGCATGCTTTGCAGGGTCAGAAGTTCTATGACCTGACACCATCAGATTTTTCCTATTTGAGTAAGTTGCCAGACGATTCGTCAAATCAGGAGCGCGTATTCATGATAGCTAGGAATGCAGAACTGAATAGCAAGATCAATTTGATGATCAATAACATGATCAGCGCCAGTTACGGTTTTTTACGTAATGGATTGGTATTTTTGTTCTTAGCTGCGTTATTTGTTGGCAGTATATCTTATTACAAACAGTCAATGGAACGCAGAGAAATTGAAAATGCGCAATACATTACTGAATCCGCCTTAAATCGGCAATTGAGCCGATTCGATCAAGTCAGAGTATGCTAAACGACAGATTAACCGAAAATTCAAAAGAGATAAGGATGCTTGCCCAAGGTTTAACAAATATACTCGATTCCATTAGAGTCGAAATGCAGGACCTTGCAGAGGCCCTTAGACCCAAGGCTCCTAAGCCTCCAAAAAAAGTACCCCCAAAAAGAAAATCATAAAGCTCCCAAATCCTATTCACTTGTAAAAAGCCTTTAGGTGTCACTCTCGATCACGCTCGGTGCGCCAGCTTGCTTCGCCACGCTACCGGTGTTCCTCTCTCATTTAAGCCTCGGCAATCTGACCATAAACCCCCGGGTGGTATCGGCGTCATCACTAAGGTTAACCGCAGGAGACAGCCTTCTTAGAAAGTGCCGCTTTGAAAGAACGCCGAGGGATAAAGGGGTCACAGCAACACTCTAGACAAAATACGGTGCGGCCAGACCAGCCATTCTACCCTGAAAAACAAAGTGAACTCTCCTCTGACGTAACAAGAAGCTCGATCCAGAACTGCAGGATATTGTCATTTAAATCGCCTGAACGGGCCGGTCATTGCCAACTTGTCCCAAGTCCGGCCTGCCGACCCGAAGGTGCCACTCCAAAACCCCTGCCGAGGGAGAGATTGTCGGCTAATTTCGACCCAAGAAGATTTCTCCCTTAATTCCAATAGTTTATAAATTACCTCCCCAAAAACCAGCCGACTTTTGGAAACTATGGAATTTTTGAAACTGCGATTTGCGGTAGGATTTTCCTGTAATTGGTTAGCGTCTACCTTCCTGATTTAAAATTCGAAGTCGATTGCCGCACTCCCGCCAAATTGATTGCCGGTCAGGAGTCAAAGCGAACGAGGCTTGCTCGGCACCACCCAAGGAGGATTGATAAAGAACTGGCAAAAAAGTGCCTATCGGGAGTATTTCGATTTTGGATGCATGACCGGGAGGCACTTACATGAGGCAGACATACAGGATAAGCTTGATGCTCTCTTTTGCGCCATCAATTCAGGAGCGTACTTGGCTCTGGCTCGTTCCTGCAAGGAATGGGGTGGGGCTGACGTCATCATCAGCAGTTGCATGAGTGAGGAGATACGAGCATGGCTGGGGGACAATCGCCTCGTCATCAGCCTACAACAGTCCGAACGCAGACGGAGAGCAGTCATTACCCCGTACGCGAGAGAACTGAGCTGGCTCTTCGGTGAACTCGGAGCGGCCTTCGGTGATATGATCGACCACGTATCAAAGTATGACTTTTACGGAGCATTGGCCCAATCAGCGATCGATTTCCTTGCAGCGCACGGGAATCAGGCGCAATGCAGCGAAATGCTGAAAACCGTACTGGACAGAGCCAAAGGGATCATCAGGGAATGAAGCTACCTGAGAATATGAAATTGCCCTTCTTGGCCTATGGACTTTTTAAGCCTGGGCAGCTCTGTTTTTTCCGCATGAAGGATCTGGTGAATGGAGACCGAGCATGCTGAAGTCGGTGGGTATCTTAAAGAGCGAGATGGCATTCCACTCTCGTTCCGGCACTGGCTTTGTGGTGAAAGGCGTGCTCATCACATTCCTGCCGCCGCGGGAAGAGAAGGCTACAGGCGAGTGGCGGAGATAGAGCCAGACGAGGTCTATAAATGGCAGGAAGTTTGTTCCATAGCCGGCGTTCAGGCGAACGTCTTCATGGGACGAAGGATAGATCGAGGTAGTTCTGATCTTCAGTACGTCCAGGAGTGGGACAGCCAGTCTGATCCTTTTTCAGAGCGCGCTGGAAGAAATTGAAACCATCCTTCGAAAGAATGCCGAGTTTACCTGAGATTTTAAGGCGCTGCTTCGCCTTCAGATGGCTTATTCACTGTTGTGGACAGCGATAGAGCGATATGCCGGACTGCGATATCATCTCGGTAAGGGGGTAATGGAAGAAAAGATAAAGCAGATTGGGAGAGAGGAGGCATTTGGCCGCAGCCTGAAAAAGCATGTGAGACACGGGCGAACGGTCTACAGTACAGCAGATCTTGGAAAAGCCATCACTCGACCCGAATGACCCGGAAAGGTCGATTCTCTATTACTATCAAGTGAGATCCAATGCGATCCATCGCGGCAAAGCGGTTACCCGCGACTTCGATATCCTCAAGGATTCCCTTTCTGAACTGCTTGGCATCTTTAAGGACATGTTGAAGGAGGCCTGGAAGTCTGGAGAATAGAACGATTTACCCCGTACAAAGGGATTGATGTGGGTGCGGGGAGCCTCCCGGCATGGATTAATGGAATCAGCTTAAAATGCTTGGTGTTCGATCCAATACCAATGGCTGCACAGAACCGAGTCTCAGGATAGCTCATGAAAGGGGTATTCACCACCAAGCCAATTCCTTCCTTCGATGACCTTCCGGAGGTACGCTACCATTTCCCCAAAACCTACTTGAATTATGTCCAGCGGGCAGTTGGCGATTGGATCGTTTATTATGAGCCGCGGCGCAGTTCTGCTGAGTTGTCTTCAAGAGGCGGGCGCCAGGGGTATTTCGCCACAGCGCGGGTAACTAGGGATCAATCCAGGACCCAGAGCACAGGGACTGTACTATGCCTATGTTGACGAATATCTCGAATTTGACAATGTGGCGCCATTTTCCATTGTAGGGAAATATGTCGAGTCAGCTCTCAGGAAAGCCGACGGGACCACCAGCAAAGGCGCCTTCGGGCGGGCCGTGCGGCTTATCAGTGAGGAAGAGTACCAGCTTATTCTCGACTATGGATTTGCTCTTAACCTGGAGGCGAAAGGAAGGGAACACGACCGGGAAGACTATTTGCTGGCGGCTGAAGACCAAAAGTTGCTTCGGCCTTCTGTTGTAACGTCGCGACTATTCCGAGATCAGGCATTCTCAGAGAATAGCTTCAGCCTATGACTTCACCTGTGCCATGACCGGCCTGAAATTGATAAACGGAGGGGGCCGCCACGAAGCTGCCCACATTCGCCCAGTTCAGTCAGACCCACGGCCCCGATTCCATTCGCAACGGCCTGGCTCTCTCCCGCACCTTCCACTGGCTGTTCGACAGGGGCATAATCAGCGTTGCGGAGGACTATGAGGTTATAATGGTGGACAGGTCCGTTCCTGACCAACTCAAGCGCCTTCTTCTCCCCGAGAGGAAGATCAGGGTGCCGGACAATCCTCTATCAAGGCCCCATCAGCGGTTTCTGCGCTACCATCGGGAGAATATTTATCGAGGAACCGTTCCGGGAAAAAGACCGTACATGGGAGAGATGAACCGGGAAGGAACCCGGTTGGTCAGAGAGCTTCTCGGACTGGCGAAGCCGTAACCATTGGGAAAATCATCCAGCGAAAAGAGAGGTAGTAAAGATGACGGCCGAAAAAGAGGATGTCCTCACGGCGGGGAGCATTGCGAAGGATTGGGTATCTCTTAGGCTAAAGTGAAAAAGGCGATCAGAGAACTGGCGATAGAGCCGAAAATGAAAAAGGGGGTCTGCTGCTATTATTCCCGGGATGCCCTGGCGGACATCAAAGCGGCTATCAAATAATCTATTCAGCCAACTTCCGGGGTCAGGCCAAGGCCCTTTGAGGTAATGAGATGACAACGGAAGATCGTTTAAGGGAACGATACAAATCGGGGGACACTCCCTGGGACATAGGCAAGCCTGATTTCAATCTTTTGGAAGTCGTTACCGGAAGACCTATTTCGAGTTGCAAAGCCCTGGATATAGGTTGTGGGACCGGAGACAATTCCATATGGCTTGCCCAGAACGGTTTTCAGG
>CAVQJR010000005.1:0-55459 GCA_963712895.1 uncultured delta proteobacterium
GGCAGCGCCAGGTAGCGGTCGATTGTCGCCAGCATCGCCTCCTTGTCTTCCGGCAGCTTTCCGGCCACTTCTTCGAGCAGGTTGATAATATGATCGGAGTCGATCCGGCTGTGGATTCCCCGCAGCGATTCGATAAAGAGCCTTATTTCCCGCACCTGTTCATCATCGCTTAGCGGGACGAAGAGGCCGGATTCTTTTTCTTCGAGAAGGGGCGCGCCCGACGGGACCCGCAGGCTCCTCAGCCTGATAAAATGCGGATCGATTTCGTTCAGGACCCGCGCGGACTCGGTTGCGTGCTCATCCGAGAGCGCTTTTCCCCCAAGCCCCGGCATTACGTATTCGGAAAGCTCCATCCCGGCCTCGATCACCTTGCGGCCCCCTTCGATGTGCTGCCCGGCGGTGATGCCCTTGTTTACGAATTCCAACACCCGGTCCGAGCCGCTCTCCATGCCTATGTGAATGCGGTCGAGCCCCGCCTGCCTGATCTCGACAAGCTCGGAGAGGCTTTTCCTGGCAACGGTGCTGCTGCGCGCATAGGAGGTTATTCTTCCCACACCCCCGATCCGGGCCTTGAGATACCGGATGGCCTCGGCCAGCATGCCGCCCGGCAGCACCAGACTGTTGGCGTCCTGGATAAAGACGCTCCCGTGCCCCATGTAGAGCCATACCGCAACCTGGCGGTAGTAGTTGTCATAGGCGGGATTGGAAAAAACGGCCGCCAGCACCTCGCGCCCTGCCCTTGCTCCGTGCCCGGACGCACTGGACAGCGCGTTGAGTTCTTCGATTATTTTGGCCACCGAATCGATATCGCGCTTTATTTCCGCAAGGGAGCGCCTGCTGAAGCCGGTGCCCTTGTATACCCGGCAAAAGGTGCACTTATTCCACGGACAGTTTCTGGTAAAACGCAGCAAAAGGCTTCCCGCCTCGCTTGGCGGCCTGATCGGACCCTGTTCGAAACTCGTGCCTTCCATTTCCGCTCTCCGGTGTATCGTGTAATCCAGGACAAGAGTGATGGAGGATTCGCAAAATATCGGCGCCGGACTCCTGCCTAAATCCCGGCGCTGTTCATTTCATCCTTTCCACCATCGTCCGGAAGCTGTTAAACTCGATTGTGTCGTAAGAATGCATTAAATATTCAAGATATCAAATTTGCGGAGCAAGTATGGAAGAAAAAATAACCGCTGTCTATCTAATGGTCCGCCACTCCGAGCTTTCCCCGGAAGACGGCGGCAGCTACGAGCGGCCCATCGAAAACCAGAAGCGCGAATGCCTTGAGTTTCTCAAAAATATGGGGATCGATGAAAGCCCGCAGATAGCCTTCTACCGGAGCAGGGGCGATTTGTTGAAAGACATCGAGCGGGACCGCGTCGCCCGGCTTGTCGTGCGCAGTCTCGACCGGCTGGGCGTATCCAAAGATGAACTGGGGGGCATGCTTTTCGAACTCGGGATGCGGGGGGTCGAGGTGTTGGCGGTTGAAAAAGAAGGCTGAGCGGGAAATAACAAACCTATAAGGACCAGACGATATGTCGTTGACCGAAAGCATTGGGAAAAAGGTTCGAGGTCTTCTTTCCCAGGGTGTCCAGTTCTTTCTCGGGGTCGGGATAGCACTGGTGGTGCTGGGAGTGGTTACGGGAGTGTTGACGCTTGGTTTGCTCATCTTCCGGAAGTTCTTTTGATCGCCGATAATCGTTGCGGGCCCCTTCCACCATTTCTCATTCCCACGCTCTCCCCCTTGACCCGTGCCGCCTAGCTGGGATATTCTCCCCGGACTTCGGAAATTGCATAAAAGGAGTGCCCGCGTGATCGCCATTCTCGACTACAAGGCCGGAAACCTCACCAGCGTGGAGAGGGCCCTCAAGCACATGGGCTTCCCATGTACGATCACCAATTCGCACGAAGAAATCCGCAGGGCCGAACGGGTCATCTTTCCGGGCGTGGGCGCCGCCGGAAAATCGATGGAAAGCCTCGGCGAGCTGGGACTCGATACGCTGCTCCACGAACTGTTCGCCTCCGGTGTCCCCATTCTGGGTATTTGCGTCGGGTTGCAGGTTTTGTTCGACTTCAGCGAGGAAAACAACACCCGCTGCCTCGGGATCCTGCCCGGCGAGGTTCGCCGGTTTCCGGAGCAAATCCATTCGGACGACGGAAGGCTTCTCAAGATACCGCACATGGGCTGGAACGAGGCAAGCTTTATCTCCGACCATCCCGTGTTCCGGGGTATTCCGGAAGGCAGCGAGTTCTATTTCGTGCACAGCTACTACCCGCACCCCGCCGAACGGGAAATGACGGCCGCAACCACCAGCTACGGGATCGAGTTCGCCAGCGCCGTGGCATACAGGAACCTGGCGGCCGTTCAGTTTCATCCCGAAAAGAGCGGAAAACCCGGACTCATGCTGCTCGAAAACTTCTGCCGCTGGAATGCTTAGATCCGGACGGGAGCGTGCGCGTCTGAATGGGCGCGGCAATCCCGCCGAAACGTTATGAGGGCACCCAAATGCTTAGCAAGCGGATAATTCCCTGCCTCGACGTCCGGGACGGCCGGACCACCAAGGGGATAAAGTTCAAGGACAATATCGACATAGGCGACCCGGTCGAGATGGGACGCTTCTACTACGAGCAGGGCGCCGACGAGATCGTCTTCTACGACATTACGGCATCGAGCGACCGCCGCCCCATAATGCTCGACGTGGTGAGGCGCGTGGCGCAGACCATCTTCATCCCATTTTCGGTGGGGGGAGGGATTCGCACCCTCGAAGACATGCGCGACGTTTTGCTGGCCGGAGCGGAAAAGGTGAGCGTCAATTCGGCTGCCGTCCTCAACCCGGATATCATCCGCCAGGGGGCGCAAGCCTTCGGCAGCCAGTGCGTCGTGCTGGGAATGGATGTCAAGCGGGTGGGTGTTTCCGAAAAAATACCTTCCGGCTACGAGATGGTCATAAACGGCGGCCGCACTTACATGGGCATTGACGCCCTGTGGTGGGCGCAGGAGGCCGAAAGGCTCGGTGCCGGCGAAATATGCCTGAACTCCATCGATGCGGACGGGACCAAGACGGGCTACGAACTGGAGCTTACGAGGCTTATTTCCACAAGCGTGCGCATCCCGGTGATCGCATCCGGCGGAGCGGGGGAGCCCCAACACCTTTTCGATGTCCTGGACAGCGGATGTGCCGACGCCGCCCTTATCGCCTCGATGGTGCACTACGGGACGTACACCATCGGCGACATAAAGGGATTTTTGGCCGAAAAGGGCATCAAGGTCCGCGGGAGATGGTGATACGGAAGACGGAAGTAGGAAGAAGGATATCCAACGCCCGCCCTCCGTCCTCCGACGTTCGTTTCGTCAGACGCCCTTTTTCTTGAATTTTTCGATCATTTCCTCGACTTCCCGTGCTCCCTGCCCGTAGAAGTCATGCTCTTCGGGGGCGATTTCTTTGAGCAGCCTTAAAAATTCTCCGGCGTGTACAAGTTCCTCCTCCGCTATGTCTACCATGACCGCGCGGGCCAGTTCGTTATCCGTGCGCTCGGCAACCTGCATGTACAATTGCACCGCTTCATACTCGGCGGCCACCATGAACCGCACCGCTCTCACCAGTTCCGAATGGGTCAGTTTTTTGTCTTCGCCCACACCAGTCAGCGCCGTTCCGAATTCGGGCATTTCGTTCTCCTTACCAGAGTGTAAATTGGATGATGAACCTGATAAACCGGGTGAATACGAAATTGGGATAGGCATTGTGCCGTTTGCACCCGTTTTTTATAATTGCAGCGAGGCCGGAAATCAACCGAACCAGCCATAGAATGGATTGGCCGGGGCGAACCCTGCCGGGGTTTGCCCGGAAAAAACCGAGGGCCGATGGCTTCTCTTTTTAAAAGCCGCCAGCAGATGGGACTTGCCGCAATAATTATCGGGGGTGGAATCCTGCTCTCCCGGTTTATGGGGCTTTTTCGCGACAAGCTCATATCCGTGCTTTTCGGGGCCACGACGGAATCGGACCTCTATTTCGCGGCCTTTGTCATCCCCGATTTCATCAATTACCTGCTCGCCGGCGGGTACTTTTCCATTACCCTGATCCCGTTTCTCACCCGGTACTTCGAAGAAAATGAAGAAGAAGGGTGGCGCTTCTTCTCCACGGTGTTCATCTGGATAACCGCCGCCATCTGCGCTCTTACCCTGCTGGCGTTCGCCTTCGCTCCCCGGCTGGCCTATCTTGCCGCTCCCGGCCTGGACCATCGTGCGCTGGCGCGCCTTGCCGTGTTCCTTCGAATAATACTTCCCGCCCAGATATTCTTTCTTTGCGGCTCCTGCATCAGCGCCCTGCTCTACATGCGAAAACAGTTCACCGTCCCCGCGCTCACGCCCATCTTCTACAACCTTTTCATCATCGCCGGGGGAGTGCTGCTCCGGAGCAGGGGCATGGAGGGGTTTTGCTGGGGTGTTCTGGCGGGTTCGTTTTTCGGAAACTTTCTGCTCCCCCTGCTTGCGGCCAGGGCGGGAGGCGGCATAAGCCTGAGGTGGTCCCTTTCGCACCCCGGGCTGAAGAGATACTTCCTGGTGGCGCTGCCCCTGATGATCGGACAGTCCGTCACCGTGCTCGACGAACAGTTGGTGAGGATTTTCGGCTCACTGGCGGGAGTGGGCGCCATCAGCTGGCTGAATTACGCCCGCAGAATCATGCTGGTGCCGGTGAGCGTGGTGGCGCAGGCGGCAGGGGTCGCCTCCTATCCTTTCATGGCGGAACTGTTCGTAAAGAAGGATTTCTCAAAACTTTTCAGCACCATCAGGGTAGCTCTTCGAAACGTCATCACGCTGCTCATCCCTCTGTCGGTCTGGATGATCCTCGTGGCCGAACCGACGGTGCGGTTCATCTTCCAGCAGGGCCGCTTCACCACGCACGATACCGCTCAAACCGCCCACCTGCTCCAGGTCCTGCTGGTGTGCGCCACCTGCTGGGGCTACCAGCAGGTGCTGGGGCGGGGCTTCTACGCACGGGTGGATACACTGACCCCGGCGCTGCTGGGCACCGCGGTGACGGTCCTGTCCGTCCCCCTGTTTTATATTCTTACTTCCAGGTTCGGCGCAAGCGGGGTTGCGGCGGCGAGCGTCGTCTCGGTTATTACCTACAGCGCCGCCATGACGGTCTGGTGGAAAGTGAAGGTGGGAGATGCCGCCTTCTCAGGCATTGTCTCCGGGGCGCTCAAAGTGGGCGGGCTTTCGGCAATCTCTGCGTTTCCGGCCTGGGCGGCGGGGAAGGTGCACCTGTTCGATCCCCTTGCTTCTCCCTACCTTTGCGCCCTGTCTGAAATCGCCTTGAGCGGACTGGTTTTCGGCTCGGTTTTCGCGGTTCTCTCCGGCCGGCTGATTCCGGAAACGGTTAAACCCTACCTGGAAAAGGCCGGGCCGATCGGAAGAAGGCTGCTCAAGGGGAAGACGGTTTAGGCTTCAAATCGGGATGGCGTGAAGCTCGGACCCGGGGACCGGCTGATTTTCTTTTCTCTGCGTCCTGTGCGGCTCTGCGGTGAATCACTCTTCCCGGCCGCTAACCCACTATCCACACGGCCCTTTCTTTTGCCGCCTGGACCAGTTTGTTGCTGACCCTGCCCATGTCGAAATCCTCGACCGTCGAAACCCCGCGCCTTCCGACGACTATGGTTCCATAGCCGCCCGATCTGGCCTCCTCGAGGATGCTTCCCGCACGGGTAACCGCTCCCGTTATTATTTTTGTCGATATGTTCTCAGCCGGGACACCGGCACCCCGCAGCCTTTCCGAGGCCTTCGCCAAAACGGGCCCGATCTCACTTACGGCCCGTTGCATCCGTTCCTTCTGGTACTCCTCGAAGTCGGGGATCTTCAGGCTTTCGGGTCCGTTTGCGATCTTCCTGACCACGTGCAGCAGAAGGACCTTTCTGTGGAAGCCGCCGGTCATCTTGATCAGGTGGTCGAGAGCAAAGCTGGAGCCTTTTGACGAATCCACGCCCACCAGGAATTTTTCGCTTTCCGGCTTTCCGCCCACCAGCCACACCGCCAGGTCGTTGACTTTGAGGACTATCTTGCTGGCAACGCCTCCGAGCGAGAGTTCCTGGATGGTGCTCAAACCCCTTCTTCCAAGTATCACGGCGTCATAGCCCCGATGGGACTCCATGGCTATGTCGCGGGAGATTCCCACTTTCCGTTCCCGCACATCAATCTTTAGATTCGAAACCGGAAATTTGGCGTCGAGGAAAACCTGTTTCGCCCTTGCCATGAAATCCTCGATTTTCTTTTCCTGCTGGGTTTCCCAGCCACGCACCACCTGAACTTTTTGCTGCCAGACGGGGTCCTTTTCAAGGTCCCAGAAAGCCTCGGGAACTTTGCTGGTTATATGCAACAGCACAATTTTGGTACTGTCCGGGGGCAGAACACCGCTGACGTAGTTAACCGTTTCGTAGGCTTGGTAGGAACCATCGACCACCAAGAGAATTCTTCTCTGGAAGGTATCCATTCTTCCACCTCTATTCCATGTGAACAGAAGCCCGAAGCTTCTTCAGAGTAAGCACCCGCGGGTGCGGTTCGACCCGAACCCGGTGCGAAGCGGGATAAAAATCCCGCTTTGATTCAGCGCAAAGCGGACAGGTCCGCGGTTACGAAAGTGTGAATAGAAGCGCAACCAGTATGAAATGATTGCCCACCAAAGTCAACTTATAAGTGAATCTTGGCACAATAGTTTTTCCCGGATGCAAATCCGTCGCTGAAAGGGATGGTTATCGATTACGAGAATCCGGCAGAGGACCCCCGTGAACGGACCCCGCCCCCGTCACCGGGCGGAATTTTGGACCTCCCAAGTGTTTCTGGCAGTGTTTAACGATACCGGGACAGTAGCGGGAATATTTCATTTTCCAGATTTCAAAATTGTGTTAGCTTCAGATTGTGCCGAATGTTGTTGGAAAATACCCATAAAGTTAGGCCTTAGCCTTACCAAACAGCTCGCGGTGAATTAATTTTCAAGCGTGGTAGTGTTCAACGCGGTCCGAAATGAAAGAAACGCCTCTATTTTTGCCCTGGGCTTTGAAAGGAGACTGGTTTAATGATCAACATTTCTGAAAAAGCGGAATCTGTTCTGAAAGATTATTTCAAAGAAAAGGAAATCTCCCCCATCCGGATATTTCTCCAAACCGGCGGGTGAGCCGGGCCTTCTCTGGCCATGGTTCTGGACGAACCTAAAGAAACCGACGACGTTTACAAGATCAACGGCTTTACGGTGATGATCGAT
This sequence comes from uncultured delta proteobacterium, assembly GCA_963712895.1. Taxonomy (GTDB): domain Bacteria; phylum Desulfobacterota; class Syntrophobacteria; order Syntrophobacterales; family Syntrophobacteraceae; genus SbD1. The sequence goes on from CAVQJR010000005.1 coordinate 7,245, forward strand.
AAAGATCTGCACCAGACAACCAAAGACGTTACCGTGGATTACGTCGTCTACGGCATGGGCTCGGGTTTCCGGGTAACGCCCGAAGTCGCGGTCGGCGGCGGTGGCGGAGGTTGCTCGCCTTCCTGCAGTTGCTGATATTTTGTCAGCCTGTGTGAAATTCACAAAAAACGGGGAACTGGTTCCCCGTTTTTTATTTATGGCCCGGGATAATTCGTGCCTTTGAAAGGGGGGGATTTTCATGCGGGACGCTTACCTGGTCACTTACCTCAACGATCATCTGGGCTTATCGGTTGCCGAAATCGAACTTGCCCGCAGATGTCTTTCCAGCAACAGGGAATCGGAGCTGGGTAAATTCCTGGAGGAACTCCTGCTGGCGCTCGAAGAGGACCAGGTGCGGATACGAAAACTGCTCAAGCGCCTCAACGCTTCCGAATCCACAGTGAAAAAACTGGGCGGGTGGATGATGGAAAAAGCGGGCCGCCTCAAGCTGAACAACTCGCTTTTTCGCTATTCCGACCTGTCGCGGCTGATCGAACTGGAGACGATGGCGGCAGGGCTGCAGGCCAAGGCTGCAATGTGGAGCGTGCTGGGAAATTACCGGTCCGGCGATCCGCGCTTCGATGGGATCGACTTCAGCCAGGCAAGAAGCCAGTCCGAGCAGATGCTCGAAGGCGTCATGAACCACCATGCCCGCGCCGCCGAACAGGCGATCGGAAACGGGAAGTAGTGGTGCGGATGACGGCACGCAAAGCCGCCAGGAAAGGACACGGCCATGCCTCGTTCCACGCCGGACGGGCTGTTGCCCGAATGCGAAATTTTATATACAGCGTCAAAAGTAGTTGCAAAATAGAGGGGAAGTGTAGGGTGGGCAAAGTTTCACCGTGCCCACCATTCGGGGTGAAAAACGGTGGGCACAGAGAGACCGTGCCCACCCCACGGAAATCAGGATCTTTGCGCAATTATTTATGACGTTGTGTATAGTCAAATGCGGCAAAACTGGGCAGAGTGCTCCCCTCCCTTGGTGGGAGGGGGACTTTCGTCACTTCCGTTGCCGAGCAGCCTTAGTCTCTTTGGGCAACAGCCCGGGGAGCGTGAAAACGAAGGGAAAATTTTCGCGCCTTTGCGGCTTCGCGTGAAACCGCCCTCACCCGCAACCTTGCCCCGGTGGCGTTTTCGGGCCGGGGCCGCACCCGCTATTTCGAGTATCCGATGACGCCGCAGGCTACCCGCGCGCCGGAATCGCCGGTTGGCTGGGTCTTGAAATCGTCGGCGTGGGCATGGACTATGACCGAGCGGCCGACAATCGAGTTGGGGCCTTCAAGCTTCAGCAGCTTGTCCGTGAGTTCCAGCCTGGCGTGGCCGCTCTTGTCGGCCGTGATATTTCCCAGGTCTCCCACGTGGCGTTTTTCGGCCTTGGGGCCGGCATGGGGGGCGTCGAAAGGATTGTAGTGTCCGCCCGCCGAACCCGCATCGGGGGAGGTGCAGTCACCGTATTCATGGATGTGGATCCCGTGCGGGCCCGGAGCGAGTCCATCGACCACGGCGATTAAGCGGACCGCCTTCCCGTCCCGCTCAAAGCTGACATAGCCCTTTACCTTGCTTCCTTCGGTGGGGTTGAGAACGGCGATGGCTTTGGTCGATATCCCATGGCCCTTATCCCCGCGGGAACATCCCGCCAGGCCGACTCCCATTATCAGCAATGACAACACCGCCGCTGTTACGATCCTGCTCATATCTTTTCCTCCTCTTCTGTAATGATCCCAAAAATCAAGACGGCACAAAAATCAGGAAATGTCGCCTGAAGACGGCTTGTTGAAGGGCAGTCCCGAAAGCAGCTTCATAAGCAGGCAGAAGCCGGTGCGGGCGGCATTGAGCATTCCGAGGCTCACGGCAACAGCGAGCAGTAGCCACCACTTGGAGACGAAGGCGCCGAGCAGCACGCTCAGCAGAACCACCAGCCCCACCACCAGGTAAATTTGCCGCTGCAGACTGAATGACTTTTTGTCCTGTTCTTCCATATTCTTCCTCCATTGATCGGGTTAATTCGGATATAGGGGTAAATTTAAGGCTGCGCCGGTCGCGGCGATATCACATCCGAGAAAATACCTGAAAAAAAGCCTATAAATGGTGCCGGAAAAAGATACAAGCAAAAACAGGCGGCGCCGCGGCCGTCACGCAGGAGCGACAAACTTCTCGTCCGGGTCCTTTTTGCATCATCTTCGCGCCTTCGCGGCTTCGCGTGAAACCGCCCCCACCCGCAACTAAAACTCCGCGTGCCCGGGGGTCCTGGGAAACGGAATGGCCTCGCGGATGTTGGCAAGGCCGGTCACAAACTGCACCAACCGCTCGAACCCCAATCCGAAACCGGAATGGGGCGCGGACCCGAACTGGCGCAGCTCGACATACCACTGGTAGTCCTCGGCGGAAATGCCCTTGAGCTTCATCTGCTCCAGCAGCATGTCCAGGCGCTCCTCCCTCTGCGAGCCTCCGATGATCTCTCCGGTCCCCGGAACGAGAACATCCATTGCGGCAACCGTTTTTTCGTCGTCATTCACGCGCATGTAGAAGGGTTTGAGCGATCTCGGAAAATCGACCACGCCCACCGGTCGTTTGAACACTTTCTCGGTAAGATAGCGTTCGTGTTCGGCCTGGAGGTCGCTTCCCCATTCCACCGGGTAGACGAACTTCTCGCCCGATTTTTGGAGCAGGTTCACCGCCTCCGTATAGGTGATCACCTCGAAGGGCGAATTTACAACCGTTTCCAGGCGGGACCGAAGTTCGGGCTCTATAAACCGGGTGAAAAAGTCGAAGTCCTCCGCGCATTCGTTCAGGACCACCGCCGCCAGGTGCTTGATGAATTCCCGCGCAAGGTCGAGATCGTCGCCGAGATCGTAGAACGCCATCTCCGGCTCGACCATCCAGAATTCGGCCAGGTGCCTGCTGGTGTTGGAGTTTTCGGCCCTGAAGGTGGGGCCGAACGTATAGACCCTGCCCAGCGCCAGTGCGAAGATTTCCGCCTGGAGCTGGCCGGATACCGTAAGGTATGCCGGTCTTGCGAAAAAATCGTCCTGGTAGGGATTTTCCGCCCCGGCCGGAGCAGGCCGCAACGGGTCGAGCGTGGTCACGCGGAAGGTCTCACCCGCCCCCTCGCAGTCACTCGCCGTAATAATGGGGGTGTGCAGGTAATGGAACCCGCGCTCTGTGAAGAAGCGGTGAATGGCATAGCTCATGCGGCTTCGCACCCTGCTCACCGCGCCGATGGTGTTGGTCCTGGGCCGAAGGTGCGCGATCTGGCGCAGGAACTCGAAGGAATGCCTCTTTTTCTGGAGAGGATAGGTCGCCGGGTCGGCCCACCCGTAAAGCTCGATGCGCTCGGCCTGGATCTCGATTGCCTGGCCCTTGCCGGGTGAGGCGGAAACGGTGCCCTCGACCATTACGGCGCTGCCGTTGGTTATCTTTTCGAGCAGGTCGCGGTAGGCGGGGTTTTCGAGTCCGGCGACCACCTGCAGGCTTTTCAGGCAGGAGCCGTCGTTTAGTTCGATGAAGCTTATCCCGGCCTTCGAGTCGCGCCTGGTGCGCACCCAGCCCTGGACGCGAACCGATTTGCCGGTATACTCGCCCTCTTTGCCGAACAGGTCGGCGATACGTATTCCCTTTTCCATCTGTTTCCAATCCTCGATGAATTAGCCAAAGCCCGATTTTACATAATAATGGCTAAGATTCCATATTGCATCATTCCTTCGCATCTTCTCTCCCCTGCACAATATTTCGCCTCTTCCGGAAAACAGGAGAGTTTCTTTTCCAAATAGTTTCTTGCATAAGGGTGGGAATCTCTCTTATAGTGCCCCCAGCGGAAGGGACTTTCATCTGGTTGAAAAGAAATTATAAAATCCCCTATTGGGTAGGTTTTGCCTCATATTCCCGGGAGGTTCGAGCAGCGATATGGCAGTATCCGCGAAAATGCGCCGGTTTTCCGAAAGTTCATCCTGGATCCGTAAGATGTTCGAAGAAGGAGGACGCCTCAAGCAGATTCATGGAAACGACAACGTTTTCGATTTCAGCCTCGGAAACCCCAACGTCCCCCCGCCGGACATCGTGCGGCAAAAGCTCATAGAACTCGCAAGCAGCGAAGAACCCGGGACCCACGGCTACATGCCCAATGCCGGCCGGCCGGCCACCAGGGCCGCCATGTCGGCGTATCTTTGCAAGGAGTACTGCGTATCCATGGCCCAGGACAGGATAGTCGCCACCTGCGGCGCCGCCGGGGGCCTGAATATCATTTTTAAAGCGCTGCTCGACCCTGGCGACGAGGTGGTCTGCCCCGCGCCCTATTTTGTGGAATACGGATTTTACGCGGACAACCACGGGGGAGTGCTGAAACCTGTGCCCGTCCGGCCAGACTTCACGCTGGACCTCGAACGCATGGAGCGGGAGATCGGTTCGAAAACGAAGGTGGTGCTCATAAATTCGCCAAACAACCCCACCGGCCAGATCTACTCCGAACAGTCCCTGGCCGCGTTGGGCCGCATCCTGGATGCAAAGAGCCGGCAGTTCGGCCACACCGTCTACCTGGTCTCGGACGAGCCCTACCGCAAGATCGTCTATGATGACTGTTGCGTCCCGTGCATTTTCCAGCACTACCCGAACTCCCTGATAACCAGTTCCTACTCGAAGGACCTTTCACTGCCGGGCGAGCGGATCGGCTTCGTTGCCGTGGGGCCCGCGGCGGAGGATGCCGAAGGGATCGTCGAGGCCCTGGCGCTTGCCAACCGCATCCTGGGTTTCGTAAACGCCCCGGCGATCATGCAGCGGCTGGTCGTGGAACTCCAGGGCGTTTGCGTAGACGTTGAAATATACAAGAGGAAACGGGACAGGCTGGTGGCGGCGCTGAGCGGGTTCGGCTACGAACTGACCGTTCCCGGCGGGGCGTTTTACCTTTTTCCGAAAACTCCGATTGCCGACGACGTTCAGTTCGTGAGGCTGCTCCAGGAGGAAAACATATTGGTGGTTCCCGGAAGCGGGTTTGGGGGACCCGGCCACTTCCGGATTGCCTACTGTGTCGATGACCGGACCATCGAGGGGGCTCTTCCGGGATTCGAAAGGGCGATCAAAAGGGTAAAAAGAATGTAAAGAGGGGGGAGAAGATGCAAAAGAAGATCTTTTTGCAAAGGGGTCAAAAAGGGGGAGGCGGGCGCTCGCCATACGTCAAATATTTGCTTTGGGCGGCGCTGTGCCTGATGTTGCTGGTAATCATCACGCCGTACCTGTTGGACAGGGGAAAGCAGGTCCCCAGAAGACCGATTCCTTCGGAAAAATCGGCAATTAAAAAGGAATTGCCCAAACCTCCGGAGCCCGCGCCGGCAAAGTCGGCCGAAGGGCTTCCGGGAGGTCTTGCCGCCAAACCCGACCAAACCCCGGAACCGGTAAAGCCTCCTGAAACTCAACCGCCGCAGGTGCAACCGGCCCCGGCGCCGACTCCTGCCCCGGCGATTCCCGAACCGCAGCAGCCCAAGCCCGCCGTGCCTGCCGAACCTCAGCAGGCCGGTCCGGCGGAGCAGCCCAGGGACCTCTTTCCCAAATCGGGTCCTTCCGCCGAGGCGCCTTCGGCGGCAGCGGGTCCTTCCGCGGTTTCAAAGGCCCACGAGCCATCCGTTCCTTCCGCAGCGGCTCCCGCGGCCGGCTTAAAGCCTGCGGCCACGGAGGAAAAGAAGGCCGTCAAGACGGCCGCCCATGCCAAAGCGCTAAAGAAGTTCGCGGTGCAGGTGGGCTGCTTCAGGGAAAAGCAGAACGCGGAGGACATCCGTCGAACCCTCAAGGGCCAGGGATACGACGTGGTGATTTGCCCCTCCAAAGGGCCGAACGGGTATATCTATACCGTAGTGACAAAGCCCATTGCTACCATGAGTAAAGCGGCAACCCTCGCCGAACAGATAAAAAGCTACAACAAGATAAGCCCTATAGTGGTAAACGCGCCCGTCGCCTGCAAACCGGGCGAAAAACAGCCGGCAGCCCCGGTTTCGGCATCCAAGGAGTTTGCGAAGTAGCCTGCTCGATGACGGCGGCGGGAAAGCCGCATACGATGAATACCGGCGATAGCCGGGGTGCCGGAAGTGCTTGAAAAAACCGGGTTTGGGCTTGCGTCGAGATGGCGGCAGCGGCGATTTACGAGGTTTGTCATCGATTCGAATTAATCTGAATTGCCCCACAGGGGCCATAGGAATCAGCCCGGGGCATGAAGAATTCCCGGATCGTTCCCCCCGGTGCGGCGCTTTCGCCGACCACGGGCCGGGTTATCGGGCCGCCTCCGGAGCAAAGATCACTTCCCGCCTTCCAGACCTGCAATCCACGCAACCCGTCCTTGCAATCCGCATAACTATTCTTTAAAATCCGGGCCGATTTTTTTAGACAACTTTCAAAAGAATCAGAACTGGAGAATGCTTGAAAATATCCGGGAAAAGAACCGTCTCCTGGCTCGTTGTGCTCTTATTTCTCTGGATTGCCCCCCTGTCGGTCTGCCTCGCGGACATGGTCCCCGGCATGAGCGCCGGTGCCGGTCAAAAGACCGGCGATGTCAGGGAAAAGGCGCAGGAACAGGGCGCCGCCGTCTTCCAGCCCGAAGAGGTGCCCGTTCCCATCAATGCCGAAAAAATCGATGTGGCCGGCCAGGCACTGGGCAAGAAAATCGACGCGGCGGGCAGGGGCGCATCGCTTAAGGTGGGCAGTTGGATAAACGCAAAAGCGTTCCTGGGAATCACCTGGCTCAAGCTTTTCGCGTGCCTGGGGCTCCTTTTGCTGGTGATTGCCGCGGAGCGCGCCGTCCACCGCCTCGTCTCGGCGAGGCTGCAAAAATCCGCCGGCGGGCAGAGGCCGACATGGGGCCACCTGCTCATGGAATCCCTCGTCAGCCCCCTTTCGCTTTTCATCAAGGTCTACGGGTTTTACTGGGCGCTTTCCCCGATCTGGATTCATTTCGACACCCCGGCCGGGCCCAACCTGCTCCACAGGGCGGCGGGCAAAGCAGCCGACATAGGCGGCACCGTTGCGCTTTTCTGGTTCGTCTACAAGCTCGTAAACGTCATGGACTACCAGGTCCGAAAATGGGCCGCATCGACTCAAAACGGCATAAACGACATGCTGGCCCCGCTGATGAGCAAGACCATAAAAGGCTTCGTCATCGTGGTGGGCGGAATAATGGTCGTTCAGAACATGACCGGAATCGAGGTGGGCCCCCTCGTCGCATCCCTGGGCATCGGCGGCCTGGCTTTTGCCCTTGCCGGAAAAGACTCGATCGCCAATTTCCTGGGCAGCATCACCATCCTGTTGGACAAACCCTTCCAGGTGGGCGACAGGATAGCCATGGAAAAGCACGACGGCTTCGTGGAAGGTGTGGGATTTCGCAGCACGCGCATCCGCACCCTCACCGGCAACCTGGTTTCCATACCCAACGAAAAGATAATCAATTCGACCCTGGAAAACATCGGCAAGCGCACCTACCTGAGGTGGCAGGCCAACCTGGGCCTGACCTACTCGACGCCGCCCGAAAAGGTGGAAAGGGCCGTCGAAATAGTCAAGGAACTGCTTGCCGACCATGAGGAAATGCGGCCTGACTATCCGGCCAGGGTCTTTTTCAACGGTTTCAACGACTGGAGCCTGAATATCGCGGTTTACGCCTGGTATTTTTCCACCGATTACTGGAAATACCAGGCCTGGGTCGAGAGGACCTGCCTGGCGATTATGAGCCGGTTCGGGGAAGAGGAGATCGAAATGGCCTTCCCCACCCATACGGTTTACCAGATCAGCCAGGAAACGCCCACGGAACATGAACTGCCGGCCGCCGTCCCGATGCGGCTGAGCGGGAAGCGTTAACCGCGGAGGCGGAGAGGGCGCAGAGAAAAAAAGCGGAGGAACCGGCCGGCCCCCGATATGCGGCCATGCGCCTGATCCGCCTCTGCCTTTCCCGGCTTCAGTACAGCTTGGCGCGTTCGTACTGGCTGGGCCAGGCCACATCGGCGTGCAATACACGGGCGGCATGGAAGGCCCAGTATGGACGGCGGAGCATTTCCCTGGCAAGCAGCACCACGTCCGCCTGGCCGGTGGCAACTATTTGTTCGGCCTGTTCGGGCCGGGTGATAAAGCCGACGGCGCCGGTGGGCATGGCGGCCTGTTTTCGAATCTCTTCCGCAAAAGGGACCTGGAACCCCGGGCCGGCCGGGATATCGGCGTGGGGCATCAGCGCCCCGCTGGAACAGTCGATGAGGTCTATGCCGATCTCTTTTAGCCTTCGGGACAACTCGATTGATTGTGCCAGGTCCCAGCCTCCTTCGACCCAATCGGTACAAGATATCCTGACAAATACCGGCTTGTTCGACGGCCAGATTTGCCGGAGCGCTCCGGCAACCTTCAGCGGCAGCCGGACGCGGTTCTCGAACGTGCCGCCATACCGGTCTGTGCGCCTGTTCGACAACGGGGACAGGAACTCGTGCAACAGGTACCCGTGGGCCATGTGGATTTCGATAACTTCGAACCCGGCGTCCAGGCTGAACCCGGCGGCTCGCTTGAACCGCCCGAAAACCTCGTCGATGTCTTCTTCGCTCATCTCCCGTGGGACCGGATATCCTTCATCGAAGGGCACAGGGCTCGGAGCTATCGGCTGCCAGCCGCCCGAACCCGCGTTCAGCGGGCCGCCGCCTCGCCATGGGGCGATGGTTGAGGCCTTGCGCCCCGCATGAGAAAGCTGGATGGCCGGCACTGCCCCCTGGCTTTTTATAAAGGAGGTGATTCGCTTGAACGCCGCGGCATGTTCGGGCGACCACATCCCGGAATCGGAGGGCGAAATGCGCCCTTCCGGACAAACCCCCGTCGATTCCACACACACGAGGGCGGCCCCGCCCACGGCGCGGCTCCCGAGGTGGACGAGGTGCCAGTCGGTGGGCATTCCTTCAATGCTCGAATACTGGCACATGGGCGATACGAAGATGCGGTTTCGAAACTCGACGTCTCTCAGGCGGAAAGGAGAAAAAAGAACGCTCACAATGGCAGTACCTCACGATATCGGGAAGATTCGGTTGAAGAAAGATTCCTCTCGTTCCCACACGAGAAAAAGCATGGCCGCATGTCGCGGGAGTGCGGGGGGCCGGTTCCCCCGCTCTTTTTAAATTATTTCCCGCCTGTCTGTTCCAACTCCACTTTGGCCAATTCATTTTTTGCCGCCAGGAGTTTTTTATATATCTTCAGGAGCTTATCCGAATTTCCGGACAGTGCGGCTTTGAGCAGGTCGCCCTCCAATTCGGCGACTTCCAGCCGGTCGTAGTAATCCAGGGTCTCCTCGAAGTGCGCCATGACGATTTTGGCCGTCAGAATGGGGTGGTTATTTGTAACGTTGGCACTCGGAAAGCGGGTCCCGTGCTCCAGTTCGACCTCGAGCCCGCGGCGGAAGCTCTCCGGGTCCACGTTCATTCCGTGGGTGTCGATCTCGGACAGGACGACGCGCGCCTCCTCTATAGTCACCCGGGCATCGGCAAGTGCAGTCCAATCCCTGATATTCAGGGCCTTGCAAACCCTCTGAACCTCTTCAATGCTCACGTACGTCGGCAACTGCATGATCACTCCTCCAAATCATTTAATCTTGAAATATCTCCGGGTTATCTTCAATTATCCTTTCGATCTCATCCTGCACGTCTTCCAGGGTGTCACGCGGCCGGGAACGCCCTATTTCGCGAAGGCGCAGCAAAACTCCCGTCCAGTCGAACCCCTCCCTCTCGCACTGCTCGACAACCGAAAGCGGGATGTTTCTAAGCGAGAGGCTGTCCCATTCGACCCGGACCCTCACCTCACCCTCTTCGGTTCGCTGGAGGTCCAACGCTCTGCCGTGCCACCCGGAAAAATCTATCCCGAAATCCCTGGCAACAATATTCTGCTTTACCACGACCGGTTCCGCGTACCTGAAAGGCGACACCTCCACCAGGGCGTCCTCCACATCGAACAGGTCCTCCCGGCCCTTTACCGGAAACGGGACAACGAGGCGCACGTCCTCCAATACCCAGGAAAAGGCTTCGGGATCGATCCTGTCGACCAGCGCCTGTTGCTCGTCTCCCCTTTTCATGGGGCGAACATCCGCCAAGCGCACCACGCAGACCGCCTGCCCGTAGAGAAATACGCACCCGTACTCTTCTTCCATCTCCTCCATGTCACCGGCGGTAAATGCCGCTTTTCTCGACGAACACACCAGAAGTTCGCCCCTGTGGAGAGTGTCCCAGTCCCTTACTTCAATGGTCTTGCGGCCGCTCATGATCTCGAAGGCAAACGGCTGCTGGACAGTTATGGCTCTCATCGGACCCCTTCTGATTTTCTGTTAGTCCAGCCTGTTCAAATGCTCTTCCGAAAGTTCCTCCAGAAAAGAGCTGATCCCGCTCCATTTGTTCTGCCGCATGTTGGCATAGGAGATGTGGAGATTTTGCTCGGCCCTGGTGCAGGCGACGTAGAGAAGCCTCCGTTCCTCTTCGACGTGGACCGTCCCGTTTTCCCCGTCCTCTTCGACGGAGCGCCAGTGAGGAAGAACATTGTTTTCACACGCCACCAGGAAAACCGTGTGAAATTCCAGCCCCTTGGCCGCATGAATGGTGGAAAGCCGAACGCCCCGGTCCTTCTCCTCGTCGTCTTCCTCTTCGGTGCGCAGGGCGCAGTCTTCCAGGAAGTCCTCTATGCTCTTCTTCCCTTCCGCTATGCTGAGAAGCTCCTCCATGTTTTCCAGGCGCGAATTCAGACTGCCCTCATCGCCGTCTCCGGCCCAGGTTTCCAGGTAATCACGGTAGCGGGTGATGTCGATAACCTCTTCCAGGGCCGTCACAGGCGGCATATTCTTTATCCGGTCGAGGATGAACAGCACCATCCCGATCCCCTCGGCCGCTTTTTTGAGCCCCAGCTTTTTCTGGATGGCAATGGGGCTTTTTTCCATCAGGGAGCCGCCGGGAAGATCGACTTCCCTGATCTTCTGGATGGATTTCTTTCCGATCCCCCTTTTCGGGACGTTCAACACGCGCTCGAAGGCAATATCGTCCCTGGGATTAACGGCGCAGGAAAGATAGCTTATGAGGTCCTTGATTTCCCGGCGCTCGAAAAAAGAAATCCCGCCGACCAGCTTGTACGGCACCCCCAGTTCGTTGAATGCCTTCTCCAGCAAACGGCTGATAAAACTGGTCCTGAAAAGCACCGCCATCTGATCGAAGGCAATGCCCTCGTAGCGGTAGGCCCGGCACTTTTCCGCCACCCACCTCGCCTCGAAATAGGCGTTTTCAAAACCTCGAAGCGACGGCGGGCCGCCCGGTTTTGTGCTGAAGCAGTTCTTCTTTATCTCTTCGTCGTTGAAGCCGATAATCTCATTGCCAAGCTCCACTATGGGAGAGGTCGACCGGTAGTTCTGTTCGAGCAGAAAGACCTTGGTGCCATCGTATTCTTTCGGAAACTGGACGAAATACCTCGGCTCCGCACCCCTGAAGCTGTAGATGGATTGCGAAAAATCGCCCACCACCGTGATATTGCCCTCTCTTACCAAAAGCTTCACTATGGCGTTCTGAATCGAGTTGGAATCCTGGTGCTCGTCCAGCAGAATATATTGGAAAAGCTCCCGGTAGCGGTCCCTGACTTGAGAATCCGTGTCCAGCAGCTTGAGGGCGTGGACCAGGATGTCGTCAAAGTCCATGGCGTTGGATTCTTTGAGCCTGCGGTTGTAGTACTCGAAAATGAGGTCGAGTTTCCTGAACGCCCTGACCGAGTGTATGTAGGCATCGGCATTTGCGGAATTCTTGGCGCGGCCGATGTGCGAGCGTATAGCCCTGGCGTACTTGCCGTCCATACTGAAAGTGTTTTCGAGCACATTTTTGATGAGAGCGATCTGGTCGGCACCGTCGTAGATCGAGATCGGGTTTTTGAAGCCGATCTGTTCCGCATGCCTTTTCAGGATCTGCAGCATGGAGGAATGGAAGGTCCTGACCCAGGGAAAATCCTGCATGCCGCGCCCGGTGGATTTTGTAAGCCGGTCCTTGAGTTCGTTTGCCGCCTTGTTGGTGAAGGTGATGCACAGGATACGCCGGGAGTCGTATCCGGCCGTATTTACCAGGTACTCGAATTTGGCGACGATGGTCGATGTCTTGCCCGCCCCGGCGCCGGAACAGATCAGGGCAGGCCCCTCCAGGTGCCTCACGGCGGCAGCCTGCGCTTCCGATAACAACGGCAATGAATTACCTCCAAAAAAGAATTCAGGGATTTAAGAATTAAAGAATTGAGGAATTGGAAAACATCGCGTCTTGCGCACAATTGCTCAAACCGCTAATCCCTCAATCCCCAAATCCCTGAATTCCTGAATCTGTTTTACCTGAGTGCAATCGCCTTTTCCGGGCACATTTCCTGGCAGCAAAAGCAGGTTATACATTTTTCGGGGTCCACCTCGGGGATCATATCGCCCATCGAAAGGGCCGAAACCGGGCAGTGGTCAACGCAGGTGCCGCACATCGTGCACAGCTCCGGGTCCGCCTGCGGGCGCAGGACGGTCTTGCTGTGGAGTATCCCCTGCACGGTCTCGTTATGGAAGAGGGCCTCGCCCCCGAGAGGCGGCAGTTTGAAATCCGGAATTTTTTTCAACTCGCCCACTACCTCGATCGACCGCATGTCGTAGTCGCCCATGCCAAGCTCTTTTGCCCGGCACAGGAACCTCAGCCTGCCCGGATCGCAGCCCATCATGGTCGCCACCACGGAATCCATGGCCACGGCGTTGTCCGCTGCCAGGATGAGGCCGATGTCCCTCAGGTCGGGCGAGGCCGGTCCGTTGCCCTCCATCCCCACCACGGCATCCATGATGAACAGGTCGGGCGGGCGGAGCCTGAATACGTCCACGATCACCTCGTGGAACCGCTCGGGGTTGCCGGCCGCCCTGTGCAGTCTCGCCTTTTGGGCCCCGGGCAGATACCCGTAGCAGTTCTTGACGGCCCCGGTCATCACCGTCAGGCCGTGGGTCTTGAACTTGGGAAGGCTTATTACGATATCGGCATCGATGACGATGCGGGAAACACTTACCGCCGCCATGAAATCCGGGTTGAAATCCACTTTGAGCGAGTCGTTTCCGATGTTTTGGTAGTATTTGCCGGCAGCCTGCATGAGGCCGGTTTTCTCGAAGCTTTCCTCGTTGTCCCCGTAGTTGAAAAGCCCCGGATTGTCGCCCACCACGATGGATGCGGGTGCGAGCGTCTCCACTTTTTCGATAACCGCCCGCAGCACGGCCGGGTGAGTGGTGACGCCTTCTTTTGCTTCCGAAGACCGGAGCACGTTTGGCTTTATAAGGACCTTCCTGCCTTTGAATTCCAGGGGAAAGATTTGGAAAGCCCTGTCCACGGCGGCGCGGACGTTTTCATAGGTTGAGGGTTGAATCATTACTTTCGGCATGGTGTTTCTCCGGTTGTTTAAGTGAATATGCGGCCGGGCGGGCAAGCCCCGCGTCAGAAACCAGTATAACACGAAGGGGTATACCGCGTCTTCCGCTGAAAATGCCGAGGCAAAGGGATATTGGAGCAGGCCGGCAGGTCCGGCACCTGTAGAAGGCCGGCCAACCCCTCTCAGCTGAATAAGTCAGGGGAGGGAGTAATGCTTTTTCTGAAGTTTTGAAGCAGCCTCGTCAAGTCTGCGATCAAGAGTCCATAACGGGATCTCGCTCAAGACGGCCGAAGCAAGCAGATGCATATCAATATAACCTAAACCCTTTCCCATCAGGCCGTGAGCCTCTATCAACCCCAGCACTTCGTCATGCCCGGCATGGACGGCCATGGGCAACGCCTTGAGAAGAGACAGTATTTCAGACCGATTCCTGAGGTTCCCGCACGCAAGTTCGCCGATAATGAACAAATGGCCGACAACACGTCCTTCGTTCAACAAGGTTTCAAGCCCTGTGTTCCCGCCGCGCAGATGCGCCACCCAAACCGAAGTGTCAACCAGGACCATTCTACGTGTCCCCTGCTCTTCTGCGAGGTATCGCCTCCAGCAGCTTTTCGGTGCCGCCCAGTTTGGCAAGCCTCCTGGCGCTCTCCCTGGCTACGAGCGCTTCGAGGCCGAGTCTCACGAGGGAAGTTTTCTCTTTTATGCCGGTCAACTTTGCAGCCTTATCGAGCAATTTATCATCGATATTCAGGGTTGTCCTCATGGAAACCGCCTCCTTGGGATATGCACTATCATGATGTATTAGTATGTATTATTTGTATGAATTGTCAATGAGGAAAAGACTCTCGCCCGCACCCGGCAAAGCCGGGCGCACAACGCTCAGGCGGGTGGCGTCCGCGGCGTCTCGTGCTAAAAATGCCGTTTTAACTTCCTGCGGGAAGCAGCGCCTCCCGGCTCTACGGTTTCCCGGCCGAATACGCTCGTTTGCCAGTTGTCCACGGCTTCGGGTTCCGGAATCCACGGCGGGAGCGCGAAACTGAAATGCTCGGCAAGGGCGAACAGGAAAGGCTCATACATGACCCGCAGCTCTAGCAGCTTCCGATCCGCTTCCTCGCCTGTTCGCGGTCGCAGGCCGGCGGCAACCAGCCCCGATCTCAGGTTTGCCAACTCTTCGGGCGGAAGGCGGTCAGGGTGGAGCAGGCGGGGCTGCAGCTTGAATATCAGGCACAAGTCCACCACCGCATGGCGCCCCATGGCAAAGGTCAACTGGGCCTGGCGCACGCACGCCCCGTCGATGCCGACCATTACGAAGGCGCTCGCATCCAGCATCGAGGTCAGCGCGGCCAGCCATGACTGGTTATCGTGTTGCGAACGGAAATAGGCGAGCACCGGATATGAGAGATGGCTTTCGAGCAGCTCCGCGGACCACTGTTCCCAGTCGTGCAGGACTTGCCGGATCGATTCCATGCCGTACTCGTCGTTGTGCCTGGACAGCATTGCGGCCGCAGTCGGCGGGGAGCCGGCGCGGGAGTCCAGAAGGGAGATGTTCACTTCGCGCCTGGAAAACGACTGGTTGAGCGCCGGCAGGTATCCGATGACGATTGCAATGAAGCCAAGGCCGGTTCCGGCCTCGGCAACCGTGAGAAGCCGGGTGAGAGGGGTAAGCGGTCTCAGGTCGCCCAGCCCCAGGGTGAAAAAAGTCGTCCCGCTGAAATAAAGGCTGGCGATGAAGCTGTTTTCCCCTTCGGACAGGGCCGCCAATGACCAGTGAATAAGGCCGAAGCTCACGATCAGCATAAAGGCCCAGAAAGTGAGCAGCAGCAAAAGGGATAGCGGGCCGTAGAAACTCAGCAGGTTGTCCCGGTGACTCTCGGGAGTGAAGTGGACAATTCGTTTCCACACCCTCCAGGTCACCCGGTAGAAAACGCGCGCCAGTCTGGCACGCCGGGTTACGCGGCGGGGAAACACGATTGTTTCGAATGCGTCCCAAAGAACCAGGAAAATAAGAAAGACGCCCAGGATAAAGATCGGTACGGGCAAATTTATCTCCTTTTTCCAATACGGGCAGCGTGCCCATCCTTGGCAGGTGATAAGCAGGAAAAAACCCCCGGTCAATATCGCGGACCGGCCACGGGTATTCGGCGCCCCATCTGGACAGGGAGCGGAACCGGTCTTACACAACAAAGGCTTAAATCGACCAGGACGGTTCAACCGGCATACTTCTCACGAAAGGGCGGATATGAGTGAGATCAGAAAGATCAAGACCGTCTCCAAAAGCAGGCCGACCATCGAAGGGGCCGGCGTTCACCTCAAGAGAGCTTTCGGCTATTACCAGGTCCCTCAATTCGATCCCTTTCTCCTGCTGGATGATTTTCGATCCGACGATCCCTCGAAATTTCTTCCCGGCTTCCCCTGGCACCCGCACCGGGGAATCGAAACCATAACCTACGTCATCCGGGGTGATGTGGAGCATGGCGACAGCATGGGGAACAAGGGGGACATCACGGTCGGGGACGTGCAGTGGATGAGCGCCGGAAGCGGCATCATCCACCAGGAGATGCCCAAGGGGGACCGGGAAGGCCGCATGGGCGGGTTTCAGCTTTGGGCAAATCTTCCCGCATCCATGAAGATGATGGAGCCCCGCTACCGGGATGTGAAGCGTGAACAGATCCCGGAGGTTTCGCTTCCGGGGGGTGTGAGGGTGAATGTCATCTGCGGCGAAGTGAACGGTGTCAGGGGGCCGGTTCGCGACATCGTTATCGAACCGGAATACCTCGATGTCAGCGTGCCGGTTAATTCCGGCTTTACGCATCCGATCAGGCGGGGCCACACCGCCCTTGCGTACGTGATCGAAGGGAAAGGCTATTTCGATGACGACCGGGATTCTTTCTCCCACGAGGTGGTGGGCAAAAACTACTTCGACCTCAAACGCGAGTGCGTATGCAGCGACGCTACCCTGGTCCTCTATGAGGACGGCGACCGGGTATCGATCAGCGCCAAAGAAGAGCCGCTCCGGTTCCTGCTGATTTCAGGCCGGCCCATCGGGGAGCCGGTCGCCTGGTACGGTCCCATCGTTATGAATACACAGGAGGAGTTGAAGGTCGCCTTCGACGAATACCACAACGGGACCTTCATTAAACACAAGAAGCCGCTGCGCCAGTAATACTAAGCTGCGTCAGTAATGCTTTTTAAAAGCGTGGGGAGCTGTGCCCCCATTCCCCCCCCCACGCCGCTTCGCGGCTCAGCTTTCCGGCTTTGCGGCGGGCACTTCGCCCTGCCGCAAAGCCGCATCTCGCGGGGGTTCGCGGGAAGCATTTCCCCGCTTTTCGCTTCTTTGTTCCGGCCCGGACAAAATTCTTCAACTCCCTGGATAGTAATCATTAGCGACTACTAATATTTATTTGACTGCCGGCTTCACGCCTGTGGATGAAAGCTCGGAGGACTTTCACCGATAAGAATTTATGCTGTTTTTCTCTGTTGCGACTTGACGTAGAAGCCAACTTGGCGTAATCGATTCATTTGTGAAAGTAATCTCATGCAACACCACTCACATTCCATTTCCCGTTCGGTCACAGGGCTTGGGAGAACGTTCAAACTGCTGCGGAGGTCAAAATGAAGGAAAAAGTTCAATCGCCGATCTGTAAGGTATCGTCTCTGGGCAACGATCAGGTCAGAGATTGCAACGGTGGGTTTTCCTGGTGGGGTCCGTCTCCGGAAGAAGCCAGAAAGACCATGGTGAAAAAGCCCAAGGGCCTCATGGACAAGAGGACCACGATCAAAGATGCCGTCGGCAAGTACGTAAAGGACGGAATCAACATCGCCATAGGCGGGTTCGTCAATACCCGGCCTCCGGTCGCCCTCGTACACGAGATCATCAGAAAAGGGGCCAGGGATTTAACCCTCTCCTTCCAGTCCAATTCGGTATGTCCCGAACTGCTTGCCGGGGCAATGCTCATAGACCCCGATCACCTGTCGATCAAACGGGTGGAACTTGCCTGGTGGGGCTACGAAGTTATCGGCATCGCCCCGCTTTTCCGCTACCTGTGCGCAAACAGCATGATCGAACTCGACGACTATACCAACTACGGAATGTCGGCGCGGTTCAAAGCGGCCGCAATGGGGCTGGAATTCCTGCCGGTGCGGGACCACGGGGGAGCGGACATGGAGCTGGTAAATCGCGGAAAGATGATCCAGAGCCCCTTTTCGGGAAAAAACACCTACCTCGTCCCGGCCTGCTATCCCGATGTCGGGCTTCTCAATGTAACGGCGGCCGATATTCACGGGAATTGCCGCATTTTCGGCGCTCATTGCACCTGCCCCGAAATCGCGATGGCAGCCTCCCACACGGTGGTTACCACCGAGCAGTTGATTTCAAACGAAAACATCCGCACCTATCCGAACCTCACGGAAATCCCCTACACTGCGGTGGATGCGGTTGTCGAGCAGCGTTTCGCCAGCTACCCCGGGGCCTGTTACGGCAGCTACTGGTTCGACATGGAACACATTTTACTGTTCCGGAACGTTTCGGAAGAGTTCCGCAAAACCGGCAACAAGGATGCCCTCAAGAAGTACTACGATGAGTACATCTTCGGGTGCGAAACCCATGACGACTTCCTGTCGAAGCTCCCCTACAAGACACTCAAAAAGATCAAGGACATGGATGGCGGCCAACCCATGATCCTGTCCTGATGCCCCTTTCCGGTAGAAACGCAGCTTATGATGGAGGGATGAAAATGTCCGAATATACGCCTTTTGAAATGATCGCCTACACCGGCTCCAGGGTCCTGGAAGACAATACCATAGTCTTTGTGGGCACAGGTCTTCCGATTATAGCATCGATCCACGCACAGCTTACGCATGCGCCGGGCCTGGGCATCATCTTCGAAGCCGGCCCTCTTACCCCCATCCTCGAAATGGGAATGCCTCTTTCGGTCGGCGACACCCGAGCCTGCCGCAAGGCCTGCTTTCTCAAGGGCCTTTCCGCGGTATTCGAGCTGACCCAGAGAGGCCATGCCGATTACGCCTTCATCGGCGGCGCGCAGATCGACATGTACGGCAACGTCAACTCGACCTTCGAGGGCGGAACCTACAAGGCGGCCAAGACCCGGTTTCCGGGAAGCGGCGGCGCCGGAGCCATGGCGGCCAACTGCGAAAAGTCCATTATAATCATGGCCTTGGAACCAAGACGCTTTACCCCCAAGCTCGACTTTCTGACCAGTATCGGATACGGAGACGGCTCGCCGGACTATCGCGAAAAATCCGGCGTGATGGGGTCCGGCCCCTACCGTGTCATCACCAACGAAGCACTGTTCGGATTTGACGACGCAACCCACCGCATGGTGCTGCTGGAGGCGGCAAAAGGCAGGACCGCCGAGGATATCCAGAAAAAGGTGAGCTTCGAGCTGCTCATTTCGCCCGACCTGAAGGAAATGGCGGAACCCGGCGACAAGGATTTGAAGCTTCTGAGGGAAGAATGCGACCCGGACGGTTACTTCCTTGCCAGAAAGCTGAAATAGCCTCCTCAGCCACGGGACCTTAACGGTATTTTGAAACCTCCTCTCGCCCGGAGAGGAGGTTTTTTTTACGGGCGCGCCGAGCCGTCGGCGGACTGTCGCCGAATGCCGCCAGGGCGCCGGTCATCGGTTGGGCCGGCGCGAAAAGCAGGGGAGTGCCGACCTCACATTCTCCTTATCAACTTCATCGAGTTTGCCGATAATCACAATAAGAGAGGAATCAAAGTCAAATATTGCCGTTGATAACATGCAACCGAAGGAAACACCATGAGCATAACCGCTATCAGTTCTTCAACCAGCGCCCAGACCCACCAGGCCGACGGTGACAGCCCCGCCGTCGAAGCCGCCGAGTCCGGGAAAACAAAAGCTGCCGAACAGGCAAATGGCGGCAGCAAACCCCAAACGGCCCCAGCGTCGGCAGCATATCTATCTTCGAATGCATCCTCATCCTCCAGTGATACGAACAAACTCAGACTGCTCGCAGCCCAGCATCTGCCACTCGCCACCATTGCCCAGAGATTGGGAAAATCGGTTTCCACCATCCTGCAGGAAGCCGCGGCGGCAGGGATATGTCTCAACGCCGATTCTACCATCAATGCCGCGGCTGTCGAAAACACCGACACTGAAGCTGTCGGCAACGAGATCGATCTAACGGCTTAGTTTTTGCCGGAAAAGCGGAGTTGAGCCATAAAAGGCCGGCTATCTCATTCCCTCGTAAGGTTCTGAAAATCAATCTGTAGAATTCCGCTCGGCACCAGGGTGACTCGGGGCACTTTTTTGACCGGGTTTTCATCAACCAGCAGGACACAACCGTAGGCTTGCTCAAGGGTCTCAAAAGTGAGCACATCTTCCGGCCGTCCCAGGCTGACAATCCGCCCACCTTTCAGAAGCAGCAACCGGTCGGCATACATTGCTGCAAGATTCAGGTCGTGGGAAACCATTACGATGGTAACCCCTTCTTCATTCCTTAGCCGCTCCAGCAGGTCCATTACCTGAATTTGATGTGCCAGATCCAGCGGGGCGGTAGGTTCATCGAGGACAATGATGCGGGGCTGCTGGCAGATGGCGCGGGCAATAAGGACCCGTTGTCTCTCACCGGCGCTTAGCTGATCCAGCCTGCGACCGGCAAGATGCTGAACGTTGGTAAATGACATGGCGCGCTCCGCCAATGCCAGATCGTTTCGTTTCTCGACCGCCAGCAGGCCGAGGTGTGGAGATCGGCCCATTAGCACTACTTCCGCTGAGGTAAAAGGGACATCCGCAGGCGGTGTCTGGGGAACCACGGCAACATGGCGGGCAAGGACCCTGCGGGAGGTGTTTTGCATGGAGCGCCCCAGGACCTCGACTTTACCCTTTCGCGGCCTGAGAGCGCCGGAGATGGCTTTAACGAGAGTCGTTTTCCCGGAACCGTTCGGCCCGATGATGACGAAAAATTCCCCTTCGTGCACGGAAAAGGTGATGGAATCCAAAACGGGTCTGCGTCCGTAGGCATGGCCCAAATCTTTTGCAACCAATGAGGTCTTCATCGTCTCGATTTCTGCAACAGGATTATGAACAGGGGCGCGCCGACCATGGCGGTTATTACCCCTACAGGCATTTCTCCCTGTGCTGGAAGTAACCGGGCCAGGAGGTCGCACAGAACCAGATAGGCAGCGCCGCCGAGAATGCAGGCAGGGATCAGCACCCGGTGGTCCGGACCGAAAAGAAGCCGCAGGAGGTGTGGCATGACCAGCCCGACAAATCCCAAAAGCCCCGAATGACAAACCGTGAC
Organism: uncultured delta proteobacterium; assembly: GCA_963712895.1. Taxonomy (GTDB): domain Bacteria; phylum Desulfobacterota; class Syntrophobacteria; order Syntrophobacterales; family Syntrophobacteraceae; genus SbD1. Next base: position 27,951 of record CAVQJR010000005.1, read on the forward strand.
GCTTACCATAAGAGAGGTAATCACCAAGAGTGCGATTGACACCATGCGTACATTTACACCCATATTGGCGGCCATTTCCTCTCCCATGAGAAGAATGTTCATCGGGCGGGCAAGCAAGAACAGGGCGGCAAAACATGGCAGCAAAATGATGAACAGCAATGTCGTCCGTTTGGTATCCGACATCGAGAGATCTCCCATCAGCCAGAAGAGAATATTGTGAAGACGGGAGTCCTGGGTGAGTGAGATGAGGAACATGATAACGGAGGAACAGAATGCATTGACCATAACCCCCGCCAAAATCAAGGTGTCTTTTTTCATGGCCGCTCGTGTCGAAGCGATAACGAGCACCAGGACCAAAGTGGCCATACTTCCGGCAAAGGCGAAAAAAGCGACGCCCGGGAAAGGGGACATTCCCAGCAGGATGCCGATAATGGCCCCCACTGCAGATCCGCCTGAAATACCCAAAATGTAGGGTTCGGCCAGGGGATTACGCAGCAGCGCCTGGAAGACTAGGCCCCCAAGAGACAGGGTAGCTCCCACCAGGGCAGCCAGCACGACCCTCGGAAACCTGATTTGCCAGATAATACTCGATAAAGTGGCATCCGTATCGACGCGGCCGGCAAGCACTGCAAGTATCCGCCTGATGCTTTGGTTCGTAGATCCCATCGAAAGCCCCAAAATGGAGCTGATGATGAGAAGCAGCCCCAACAGCAGGGAAACGGCCAGGATGCGTTTCAGAAGGGGAGAAGTGCGGGAGACCGCCACCTGCATCAGAATAACTCCGGATGAATAATCCCGGCCAGGGTCTCCAAGCCGTCTATGAGACGCGGTGTCGGTCTGTCGAAAAGATTCGCATCAACTATAAAGATGCGCTTATTTCGAACCGCCGGCAAACTGTGGAACCGTTCCCATTCGTCTTTTACCGGATCGAGGTCCTGCTCCCTGGTCATGGAGGTTATGATGACGATCTCGGGCTGGAGGGCCAGCACCTGTTCCTTGCTGAACCGGGGATAAGACGTTGGGCCGTCTGCCAGATTTCGTCCCCCTGCCACCGTAATAAGCTCGTGGATAAGGGTGTTCGATCCTACGGAAACAATAGGGACGAGCCCGATTTGGAAGAAAACTCCCGGCGTGCTTTGCGCTCCAGCTACGCGCGTTTTTACCCGATCGATCCTGGCACGCATCCCCTTTGCCAGATACTGCGCTTTCGGGGTGGCATTCAGGAGTTGGCCGATTTCCAATACGGTATCTACAACAGTGTCCAGATTTCTGGGGTCGACTGCATAGACCGGTATCCCCAATGCGACAAGCCTATCCACCGCGCTCCGAGGATTGCCGTCCCGCACAGCGATACAAAGATCCGGCTTTAATGCGACGATCCTTTCCAGGTCGAGGTGAACGTATGAGCCTACCTTGGGTAGAGATTGAGCTGCTGCTGGAAAATCACAATGCTGGGTAACCCCTTTCAGGCGCCCCCCCTCTCCGATGGCAAAAACGATTTCCGTGATACTGGGGGCCAGTGACACAACATGCTCGGGGTTGTCGGGAACAGAGACCAGCCGGTTCGCCTGGTCCCTGACCGTTCCGGCTTCACCGTTCTTGTCGGCAATTAAAGCGAACACGAGCACTATTAATATCCAAAAGATTATTCGCATATGCCGGCAGTGATGGTCGATCAGCATGCTTGAAAGGCGCATAATTTCATTTACCCGCTAATCATGTCCGATTAATCGAAACTGAACAGGCAGTGTAACCCATGTAGAAACGACTCTTCCCTTGAAGCAGCCGGGCTTAAACTTCCAGTGGCGTATGGCTTCGAGGACACTCTGTTCGAAATAGCCCGCGGGATGTGCCGCAACAATGGAAGGTTTTGAGACGCGGCCATCCGGTTTTACGAGAAATCTCACCACTACCTTGCCACAGATGCCCAGGTTTCGCGCTCTGCCGGGATAGGCTGGTTCGACTTTCTGCAGAACTTGTGGGGACTGATCGACCACGGCAGCATCATACTCGCCGGACAGTCCCCTTCCTGAAGATGGGCTGCCCGGTCCCGAAACTCCCGAGTCCGCGCCCGTTTCGCTTCTATTCCCCGTGCCTTGTCCCTGTCCCGGCCTCAAGCCGGTTCCAGCGTTTTGCAAAACGGGCTCTTTGGCTCCCGCGGCAATCTCCACGGCATCGACAGAGGGAGTTTTCGGACTCGATGCGATCCCTTTTTTAGCGGGCGAAGCGACGGTTTTCCGGCTCCTCGCTTTTGGAATAACACGCACTGAAGTCTTGACCGTCTTCGGGACATCGGGAGCAATTGTTTTCCCGAAAGTTTTTGCGTCCGGGAAAGACCCTTCAAAATGCTTTGCACTGTCGGCACCATCGGAAAGGTCTTCACCGCTCGAATTTCGATCCATTTCCCAGCCGTCGGTCAGGTATACGTTGATGAAAGGCTTTTGAACTTTCCCTTGCGGCTGAAGAAACGGCAAGAGCAAAACGGCTGCCGCCATAACCATATGAGCCAGGATGGCGCCTCCAATTCCCAGGATCAAGTCTCCGATAACAATCTTGTTTACCGGGAAGGGCGCAGGCCCGTCAGCCATCAATTCCAATGGCGCCGGAAAAGATGCGGGCATCGAGTGTCCCGCTTCCACCCACGAACATTCCATTGCAGGGGAATCGAGAAAGTCGTCCAAATCTTCCATTGAAAGGTGCCTCTCAAGCAGGAGCCAAGCGCTCTATCGCCGGTGCTTAAGACCTGGACTGTCACAGAGATCAACGAGCAGGCGACGAGTTTGCATGAAACTTACTCTCTACTCTCATTCGATACGATTCCATTCAACAAGGCATTGAGGGACATCCTCATGACAACGGGAATCGCCTCGGATGAGACGAAATCCGTCCATTTATCCGGCTTGCTCCCGGCGATTTCCTCAACCATGCTCCGACACCAGTTTTCAAAAGTCTCAAGATTGGTCACAAGCCCCCTCTCATAGGCGTCGCTGAGCGCAAAAGCCGATTCCAGGAATGCGGCATAGCGCGGTTGCAGCAGAACTTCCTCAAGCCCGGCAAGATAGTGGTCCGATCCGGGCCCATCAGCTACAAATGCGCATCCCCCGAGAATCTTATGGATGTCGATGTGCCTTTCCTGTAGCCTTCGGAAAACGCTTCGCCGGACAGCAATCCCATTTTGCCGGTAGACGGCTTCTTTCGCGCCATCGTAAACCGCCGTGGCTATCAATTCCCCAAGCTTGCAGTGGCCTCCCGCATTGTCGATGCGTTTTCCCCTGCCTTCCACCACCAACACCTCGTCTGTTCCCGTACCCGTTGCCTGACTCCTGGCGGGGCTGACCGAACTTCGAATATCCAGGTCCTGCATGGCCGCTGTTTTTGCCTCCGTGGCGGTGATGATTGCACGGGCCATCGCCCTTGGTGTCAGCTTCATATTGGTCAAGAGAACGATATTTATGGTGCCGGGTTCATAGAAGGTCCCTTCATCCACTGACATGCGCATGGCGTTGCCCTCCACCCCGGCCGTCACCAGGGCGTAGACCGCCATGTCCTTGAACTGCGCTTTTTGAACCGACAGATTTTTCATATCCGCACCGGTAAACAGCAGGCAACTATCCTTTTCCGATTTCCCGATTACCTTAAGAGTGTGCTCTTTCCACTTCTTGAACCCGTACCTGTATTCGATACTCCAGCACGGAGGCGGGAAATAATGGTTGCCGACGGTTGCAATGCCCGTTCTCTCACCTCCGAGTGTGGAAGTCACCCGCATGGGTTCCCTGAATTCGATGATGAGCGTCTTGTTGGGAAAATCGAAAATTGTGGTTTCGTCTACCCTTGCGGATCGGACATAATCCAGAGGCAGTTCAATGGAATGCGTCCGAACAGGTTTTTCCTCAAGCACCCGATTCCGGTCCGCAGCAAATTCTTTATCGTAGATTGTCGATGCAAGCCATGCGACAAAGTTCCCGGTCCGCACCGAAACGCGGCATGTCAGGTTGCACGGGAAAGAAAAAACCCTGCCCCCGCGCACCGCCTGGACGTCTTTCCAGCCCGGCTTCGAGAGAAATCCGTCGATTGCTTTCCGGTCGCCACCGCAACCATAGATTACCTCAGGATTGAATCGTTTCCATTCTTCCATGGTTACGGTTACTGCTTCGCCTTTTTTGCCGAATCGGGCCGGGATGCCTCCAGCTAAGCGAATGAATTCATTTTGGAAGGAATCATCACCAGGCACCATCAAAGAGTTTTGCCCTACGCCCATGATCCGCATGACCCTTTTCCTGCCGGTTGCAGGAATATTTGCAACTTTCCTTGAGATAAGCGCCAACTCGTTGCTTATTGCCGCGATGATTTCCTCTGCTTCCGTCTCCTTATCAAAAACCGCTCCCAACAACCCAATATTGCGGTAGAGGTCTGAAATGGAGTGTGATTCCAGTTCAACCGTCCGACATCCCCGGCCCGCAAGATCGGCACGTACTTTATGGTGGATGGATGTAACAAAGAGCATGTCCGGCTGGATTTCTGCAATGTGAGAAGCCGAAGGAGCAAGAAAGCCTCCAACGATTCTTTTGTTGTTTGATTCAGGCGGCAACGTATCGTGGAGCGTCAGGCCCGCCAGACAATCGCCTGCTCCAAGCCGGAAAATGATCTCAGTGATTGCAGGTGCAAGGGAAACCACCTTATGTGGCCTCCCCTGCAGGATGATTTCTCTGCCGGACGAATCGAGGAAACTTACCGGATAGGCCGCCAGCGCATAATTGCTGCCGAGCAGAATCCATAGGAGAAAGACACCCGGCACCGAGCAGCTCAGCCGGTTGCGCGCGGTACGAGGAGCGGAAACGAGTATCGAGATACCCAAATATGATAAAATATTGCCCTTGCCTCCCAACATAGCCTTTCCTCTTTCCTTTCGGTCTAGAAACGATATTGGAGACCTCCTCGAAAACTTCTGCCGGGCATGGGATAACCGTCCACAAAGGCGTAGTTCTTGTCGGTGAGATTGTCGGAGGCTACGAATACTTCTAAATATTTTGTTGGACGATAGGAAAGCTTGGCGGAGAAAATGGTAAACCCTCCTTTATCCACGGCCTGGCAGTAATTGGGAGAGAGAAAGTCGAAATCCTCCTGCTTTTCATCACCGGTGTAAAGGCCGGTAAAAAGCAAGGTCACCTTACGGTTGAAGCTGACTTCAACGCCGCCGGCAACATCCCAAAGAGGCACGTAAGGGACTGTATTGGATTTTAAAATGTTGGCATAGCTCGTATCTTTAAGTTCACGCTGAGTATAGTAGATAAAATTCATGAATGGCCTCAGATCTATCCGCATATCATTGAGCGTGAATGATTTTTTGTAACTGACCGATCCTTCGAATGCGGAAAGAACAGCTCCTGCAACATTTTCATAAGTCGTCCAGGTGCAATCTCCATCGACACAGGCAGGGAAGCCTCCCGTAATTTTATTATTGTAGTCGGTGTAAAAGAAGGTCAGGCTGGGCTTAAACCCTGCAAGTTCGGCGTCTAATCCCGCTTCGTAAGTGGTGCCGGATTCCGGTTTGAGGTTGGGATTTCCAATGATCTTCATCCACTGTCCTGATTGGTAGCGCCCGGCGAGTTCGTCTGCCGATGGTATAGTGAAAGCGCTACCGGCAGCAGCGCGACCACTCAGCCAGTCAAGAAACCTGTAAGTGACCCCGGTGCGCCAGGATATATGGCCGAACTGTTGGTTTTCCTTGAGCACGTCGAGGCCTTCCGTGGGCAGTACCTGCTCCTGGAACAAATCATAGCGAATGCCGAGAAGGAGTGTCAGCTTGTTCCAGTCGATTTTTTCTTCCGCCAAAAATGCATAATTGTCATAGTGGCTGTCCGGGCTCCATGGGAAGCCGGCAGGCTTGGTGAAGCTGCTGACATCAATCCTGTCCCAATTAAAGCCCATGAGCAGACGCCCGAACGAAAAGGTGGGAAGAGTGAACTGGCTTCGCACCCCCTGGGTATGCTGTTCGGTAGTTGCCGATGTGTAACCGTATGCCGCCTGGGGATAGTTCCAGCGGTTCTGGTCTAAGACATTGTAATAGCTAAGATGCCAGTTCATTCCATAATCCGGCAGAGTACCGTCATAGCCAATCGAACCGTACCACCTTGAAATATCCTTATTGTCTACAAGATCGGGCTCCATATAGGTAGGATTCGGAGTTCCCACGTCCCAGGCTTGATAGAAGTTCCCAACGGCAAAAAAGGTGTTATCGGGATTAGGGGCCGCAAAGAGGCTTGCGGAATAGGCCTGATCATTGTAGCCGGTATTGGGAACTCTGGCCCCTCCTCCCATGTCGTAGCTGCCTTGCGTGATGGTTCGCCCAGTGACCGAAATCCCGATCCGATTGTCCAGGAAACCACCCGAAAAACCGGCCTGGCCTTTGGTATAATTCCAACTCCCAAACTCGGCCCCCACGTTTGCAGAGGGGGGGCCGTGGCCCTTGCGCGTGATGATATTGATAACCCCTCCCATGGCTGCCGATCCATAGACAACGGACCCGGGGCCGCGTACGATTTCTATTCGCTCCACATTTTCCAGGGGAATTTCGGCTATGTTCCCGGTCCCGGCGCGGTGGCCATCGATCAAAACCAGCACGTGCCCTTTGATATCCGTGCCCGTGGTATCACTACGAAATCCCCTGATACTGACGGAGGAGAGAGCACCGGGGTATTTCTGAAAATGTTCGGGAAGGTATTCCGTGAGGACTTCCGACAAATCATTGGCGCGCGATTCTTTGATCTCTTTTCTTGAAATGACTTGCACGGGAACGGGAAGCTCTTTTGCCGGTGTGGGAATGAGCGTGGCGGTAACCACGACTTCTTCGAGCTTTGCATGGATTCCTTCATCGGGTTTGGCTCTGCTTGCGGGTTGTGAATCTGACGAGACCTGGACGGTTTCGCTACCTTCCGGGCGTGACTCTGCGGCAGTGCTGTTCAGGGGAACACAAAAAGCAAAACAGGCAAGAACCGACGCAATTGCTGCGCTTTTCATCCAACACTCCTCTCCCCCCACGGGGATGTGTGTGTAAGGCCGTGCATCGATCAGGTTTCCTGGCTTACGTTCACCCTACTCACCGCGCCTTCCCATCCGTATCAAACCGGACAGTGGCATCCATGCGGCTTTCGTCCCGATCACAGTCGCGGGGCGGCGGAAGACTTGAACTTCCTTCCCTTGAATCGATGCTGTTTTCTGACTTTCAAATTTTTTACTTGAGCTGACCCGGCACAGACCCGAGGTAGCTGAGCCGGACATCAACGATTTCCGGATATTCGGCGGTTCCCTTCACTACTTTACCGGTAAACCCTCCTTGCTGAGGATAGACTTCCAACTGTCGGGTCTGTCGCCCGCCATATCATTTCGGGCATGGTCTCCGGCAACTGCCATAAAGGGCACGCGGTAGACCTTGCCGATTTTTAAGCAACCATCTCTTCTGCATTTTCTTTTGCATTGCTTCATCTCCTGTTTTGCAAAGTCAACGTTTCAGTTCATGATGGACAACCCGCAAAGCAGCACGGGTGGCCCTTTAGATTCGGACCCGTCAAAGACGGCATCGGAAGCTGCCTTCATAAAGAAAACCTGTTACATTCCTCCGATGGTCAGGCACCGCCCATCCATTAACGGCATCCTCCTGCGTGATTGCCAATACTGACGGCTGTGAATTCCGAAGACCGGACTGTCCGGATCGGCTCTGCCGCCGCCCGCAGGGGGAGAGCGTCTTTTCCCCGTACGGCATACGGAATCATTCCTTTCTTCATTGAGAACCTCCATTGTGCGAGCCGTGTGCCCGGAAGCCGGATCGCCCGCGGGCAGTGGAACGACCCCTTAAAAAGTCGAACACTGTGCGGTGCCCCGCCCAGGGAAGTTTCGGGCAAAAAAAAATCCCTAGAGCTAAAAAGCCCTAAGGATTGCACCCTGGTTCGCTTGATCCTTGGGTGGGTATCGGACCTTCCACGTACCGATCCCCATAACAGCATCAGGCAGGTCTTCTGGCTCGCGGATCTTCCTACTCTCCGGCCCTTCCCATCTCGAAAGACAGTGGCGTCACCGGATTTCGTCCCCGTTTACAGCGGCGGGACCGCTCCCGATTCTCACGGGATTCCCTATTAAACTTTTTCTGTACCTGATGCTAAAAAGCTATGTGCCGTTCTTTATACAAGCCATTCCAAATGCTGTCAACGGTGTATCCCGATCAAATAGTGCCGGGTGAATCCACGCCTCGTCAATTCATACTAACCGCAGATAGGACCGGCTCATGGAAATTTCGCCATACATTTTTCCCAGTCTCACTGCCGGCTCAATTTACCCACACGAAAGTCACTTGACGAAAATTCGCCGGAAGAGTTAAATGCTTTTATCTTCAAAGAGGCATTCAGGGCACCACGAAGGTGTCGCGGCGATCTAAAGCCGAATGCCTGAAGCCGATGGACCCGATTTGCGTGATTGAGTCGGGTTGTCAATCTCTAATCATTTTTTATCCGAACCGGTTAACAGGGCCACGAACGCCCAATGCGCCGCAGGAGTGCGGTGCGTGGGTAGATCGTGGCCTTTTTTTGTCCCGGAAGCTTTCAGGTAAGGTGTTGGATGTCCCGATGAGGCTTTTGCAAAGCATCGCGGTTTCGATTTTGTTGCACGGGTTCCTGTTCTGCATTCCTTTTGCGATGGTCGCGACTGCGCCGCCGGTGTGCGATACGCTCAGTTTGGTGATAGTCGGCGCGGGAAACGGCGAGTCTTCCGCAAAAACGGACGCGCCGGGACCGGCGGTTCAAGATGAGCAGCAGTCGGAACCGCCCCCCGCCATGGAGGAATCCGGACCGGACCTGCCGGATGAAAATGACGCGGCCATGGATGAAACCATCCCGCCGCCTGAAAAAAAGCCGGATCAGCCGCTGCCGGCCCCCGAGGCGCCGCCTCCCGCCATCAAGAAAGTTGTTCACAAACGGGTGCCGAAGGCCAAACATCCCTCAAAACCGCCAAAAGAAGAACCGCGGGTGCAAACGGTTCCCAAGGTGGAACCTCCGCCGCCGGAACCTCCCGCGGCCGTGGACAGCGGAATTCCCTCGGAAGAGCAGGTCGCGGCCGTTTCCACCAACGCTTCGGGCAGCGGGCCGCCGGGTGCCGCAGGGTCGGTCGAATCATCATTCGGGGCGGGCGACGGTCCACGATTCATAAAGAAGGTCATGCCGATATACCCGAAACTTGCCCGGCAGCTCGGGAAGGAAGGCACCGTACTGCTTCGGCTGACAATCGATGAACGGGGACACCTGCTTGGCGTCGAGGTGCTCAAAAGGGCGGGAAGCGGACTGGATGAAGCGGCCGTTAAGGCGATGAGGGAATCCGCCTTCAGGCCGGCTGAGAAAAACGGAAAACCCATTGCGTGCAGGGTGCGCGCGCCTATTCGATTTGTGTTGAGGAGTGCAGGAAATGATTGATTTTTTCCTGAAGGGCGGAGTGCTCATGTGGCCCATTTTGTTGTGCTCCATCGTGGCTCTGTCCCTGATTATCGCCAAGGGGTTGCAGTTCAGGGGGGTGCTGGCGCATCTGTCCGTTTCCATGGAATCGATCCTCGATAGAAACCCACCCGAGGTCGCACCGATCATCGAGGGCATCGAGCGGGGGCTCGACGAAAAACAGGTTTCTTTCCTGGGGACCAAGCAGGTCCGGGAAATGGAAAAAGGGCTCGGACTCCTTTCCCTGGTTTCCGTCATAGCGCCTTTGCTGGGGTTTACCGGTACGGTAACCGGCATGATCTCCGCCTTCATGGTCATCGCCAATCACGCGGGGACCCGCGTAGAACCGTCGATGGTTGCCGGGGGGATTTATGAAGCCCTGATCACCACGGCCGGCGGACTTTTCGTCGCCATCCCCACCCACGTATTCCTTCATTTTCTCGAAAACCGGCTGGACGACATCACGCTGCGCATGAAGGAAGTGGCGATGATTCTTTACGAAAGGAGAAGCAATGGAGTTTGAGCGGCGTAAAAGACGCCACACCCACATTGACGTCGCTCCGCTGGTGGACGTTGTTTTCAACTTGCTCCTCTTTTTCGTCATCACCTACAACGTCACGGCGGATTCCGCGATCCACGTCCGGCTTCCCGAGTCCGTTTCGGCGCAGACTCAAGTGGAAGAGCCCGTGGTGATCACCCTGACGCGGGAGGGGAGCGCTTTTGTGGGCGATTCCGCCGTGGCCGTCGAAGACATCGGACCGGTTGTGGGCCAAAGACTCGACGGCAGCCGGGAACCTTCGGTTCGGATCAAGGCCGACCGCGATGTCCCGGTCGGGCTGCTCATCCAGGTGGTGGACGCCGTGAAACTTGCAGGCTGTTCGGCCTTCAGCATCGTTACCGAAAGGAAATAAGTCATGGTATTTCGAAAACTGATGGCCTGTGTCTTGCTCTGCCTGCCGCTCTGGACCTGCGGGAACGATCCTTCCGGCCAAAAGGACGCATCCGGCGCGGAGGGAAAGTCCGCCGTTACCCTCCGCCTCCCGGGGGGCGACTGGGGGATTCCCACTCCGTTTACTTTTTATCCACGGGGGCCGGGCTACATCCACCTCAGCCTGGTATACGACACGCTGATCTGGAAGGATGCCAAAGGGAAGGTCCCGTTGCTGGCGGAAAGCTGGGAAAGAAGCCCCGACGGGCTGCTCTGGACGTTTCACCTGCGTCCGGGAGTAAAGTGGCAGGACGGAGCCCCTCTCACGGCCAGAGACGTGCAGTTCACTTTCCATTATCTCAAACTGCACCCGGTGGAATGGTTCCCGGTTCATAAAATCCTGGACGTGGAAGCCCCCGATGGCCTGACGGTGGTTTTCAGGCTGGAACGCCCCTTTGCGCCGTTTCTAAATGAAGTGGCGGGAAACGTGCCCATCATCCCCGAACATGTCTGGCGACATGTTCAGGACCCGCGGGACGAGGGGGTCGAGCAGCGGGTCGTGGGGAGCGGTCCCTACCGGCTCGTCCATTACGACAATGCACAGGGTTCCTACGCTTACAAAGCCAACGGTCAATACTTCCTGGGGACCCCGCGTGTGGACCGGATTCTGTTCGTTCCGGCCGCCGACCATGTCGCGGCCCTCCAGCGGGGAGACGTCGACGAGGCGAACATTCCCGCCTCCCTTGTCGCGCAGTTTGAAGACAAGCATTCCCTGGCGGTCATGCATGGTCCCGCCTACTGGGTGCTGACCGTGCTGTTCAACCGTGACCGGTTCCCATTTTCGGAAGAAAAGGTGCGGCATGCCCTGGCATGCGCCATTGATCGCAACGCCCTCATCGAACAAGCGGTCCCGGGAGGAGCGCAGGGGGCAAAACCCGGAAATCCGGGCTTCCTGCCCCCCGATTCCCCCTGGTTCGACCCGGCGAATCAGGATGCCTGCCCGTTCGATCTGAACCGGGCCAAAACCCTTCTGCGCTCGGCGGGCATCGAAGACCGCGACGGAAACGGGGTCTGCGAAGGCCCTGACGGCACCCCCATGCACTATCTCCTCGTCACCGCGCCTCAGTACCTGCGCGAAGCCGAAGCGATTCGGCTGATGCTCCACCGGGTGGGGTTCGGGCTGGAGATCACCCCCATGGATATCAAGACCATGGACGCCACGGTGCGCGACCGGCGTTTCGACCTGGCGCTCACCGGGCGCGGCGGGTTGGGCGGCGACCCTTCCGCCATCATGGGATTCGGAGCCGGGCGGGATAATTCCTCGACGCCGGGAACGCCGCGGGACCCGGAGTATCTCCGGGCGGCAAAAGAACTGGTTGAAACAGTAGACTCCTCACGCCGCACAGAGCTTTGCCGGACGATGCAGCGCCTCTACGCCGGGGAGCTTCCCACGATCCCCCTCTATTATCCGCTCTCGTTTACCGCCTACGACCCGGCAAAGCTTACGGGCTGGTTTTACACGGCGGAGGGCGGCATCGGCATCGGCGTCCCGATGCCGTTGAACAAGCTCGTCTTCATCGGGGAGAAGCAGTCTTGAACCCTTTTCTCCTCAAGCGGGCGGCGACTTACCTCCTTGTGCTGGCGGTGGCACTCCTGATAAACTTTTTTCTGCCGAGGGCCATCCCCGGAAACCCGCTCGAAGAACTGACGGGCGGCATCGGGGATCTCCCCGTGGCGATAGACGCCCGCGCGATGGAAGCCCTTCGCAGTTATTACGGACTCGACAGGCCGATTTCGACACAGTTTGCGGACTACCTCACCGGACTGGTGCGAGGGGACCTGGGCTATTCGATCAGTTACCGCATGCCGGTGACCCCGCTGCTCCTGAAGAGGCTCCCGTGGACGCTTTTTTTGACCCTCGTCGCACTTTCCCTGAGCTTTGCGGCGGCGCTCATCCTGGGGACCGGTTCGGCCAGGGGGCACAGGGCAGAGTTGCGCGTGCTGATTCCGGCCGTGCTCTTCCATGGCATGCCGCCCTTCGTCCTTGGAAGCCTGCTGCTGCTCCTGTTTGGAGTAAAGGTGCCGATCCTGCCGCTTAGCGGGGCGTACAGCCCGTTTGTGGACCCCGGCGCGGCGGCGAGGGTCTGGGACGTGGCCCGCCACGGGATTTTGCCCGTTCTGGTGTTGGCGGCTTCGAGCTTTTTCCCCGCCTATCTCGTGGTAAGAAACTCCGTGATAATGATAAAAAATGAGCCCTACCTGCTCATGGCGGAAGCCAAGGGACTGCCCGAGCGGACGATCCGGTATCGCTACCTGCTCCGCAACGCACTGCTTCCCGTGGTGACCTTTTTCGGCGCCAGGCTTGCCTATTCGGCGGGGGGGGCCATCCTGGTGGAGGTGCTGTTCGCCTACCCCGGCATTGGGCGCTTGAGCTACGAAGCGGTGTTGAGCCACGACTATCCGCTTCTCCAGGGGATCTTTCTGACCTTCACCCTGTGGGTCCTGCTCATAAATTTCTGCACGGATTGCCTTTACGTGAGCCTCGATCCGCGCGTAAAGGAGGTTTGACCCCTTGCACAACTGGAAGGGAATAACGGCATCGACGTGGGGCCAACCGATAGGAAAGGGCGGGCTGGCGGGCGTTTTCCTCCTTACCGTGCTCGCCCTGGGAAGCCTGTGCTGGACCCCCTATTCGCCGGATGTCGTCTCGGGGGCCAGCCTGCTTGCGCCAAGTCCCGCGCATCTGTTGGGAACCAACGGGATCGGGCAGGACGTTTTGAGCCAGGTGCTGGCGGGGTGCCGTGTTTCGCTCCTTACGGCATTCGGCGTCGGCTTTACGGCAACGGCCCTGGGGCTTCTGGCGGGGGCCGTGGCTGGATATTTTCCGAACCGCACGGGGGGAATCGTCATCATGCGTACGGTGGACGTGCTGATGACCATCCCGCGGTTTCCCCTGATCATCCTTTTGGCGGTCTTCCTGCGACCCCGCCTGGTAAACGTCCTGGCCGTGCTGGTTTTCCTCGCCTGGCCGGTGATCGCCCGGACGATCCGGTCCCAGGTGCTTTCGCTCCGGGAACGGGACTACATCCGGTTCGCGCGCTTTTCGGGGGGGAGTTTTTTCTATATCTTCCGGCGCCACCTGATTCGGGAGCTTTTCCCGCTGGTGATCGCCAAGGGGGTGGGAACGGCCGCCCACGCCATCGTCGCCGAAGCCGGGCTCGGTTTTCTGGGCCTTGGCGACCCGACGCTCAAAAGCTGGGGCATGATGATCCGTAGCGCGCTGGACTATCCGGGGCTCCTGTGGACCAGCGCGTGGACCTGGTGGCTGCTGCCGCCGTCGCTTATGATAAGCCTTGCCGTGCTTTCCTTTGCCATGGCGGGTTTCGGGATCGACGAAGCGCTGCGGGTGGAGGAATTCTCATGATCATGGAGGCGAAGGGCGTAACACTTCGGGCCGGGGGAGGGGTTTTCCCCGTCTGGGATGTGGATATCGGGGTGAAAAAAAACGACCGGTTGGCCATCGTCGGAGAGTCGGGCGGCGGCAAAACCAGCCTGGCATGGGCGTTGACGGGCCGGGTCCTGCCGGGCCAGGCGCTCGTTTCCGGGGAGGTCCTCTACCGGGAAAGCCGCTTGTACGGCCTTCCCTACGCTGATCGTTCGCGGCTCTATTATCGCAGCATCGCCCTGATGCCCCAGAACGCCCAGGACGCCTTCCACCCCGCGCAGCCGCTCTGGAAATCGGCGCGGGAAGTGATCGCCAAAAACGGCGTCGCGCGCCCGGACTTTAGCGCCGTGCGGGACCGGGTCGCCCCCCTCTCGCATGCCGTGGATCTACGGCCGGAACATTGGAGGCGCTATCCGCATCAACTCTCGGGCGGCCAGAAACAGCGCATGGCGCTGGTCCTTGCGCTCATCAACGGCCCCGAACTCCTGCTCTTGGACGAACCCACCAATGCCCTGGACGAACTCACGCGGGAGAAGGTGACGGAGCACCTGAACGACTGGCTGAAAGGCGCACGGACGGGCATGGTCCTCTTTACACACGATCTCGGCATGGCGGCACGGTTTGCCAGCCGCATCGCCGTACTGTACCGGGGAGAAATAGTCGAAGAATTCCCGGCGGAAGAAATCGACAGGCCGCTTCATCCCTACACAAAAGGGCTTCTGGAATCGGCGATCCGCTTCGGAGATCTGCCTCTAAGCCGCATCGGAATCCCCGGCTATGCTCTTCCCCTGTCGCACCCGCCCGCATCCTGCAGCTTCAGGCAGCGGTGTACAAAGGCCGGCGATCCATGCGGGAAGGCCCACCCCCGGCTGGAGGAACGGGGAGAAAAGAAGGTACGATGTTTCATGGTGTAGACTCGTACAGGACTTCTGGACGAACAACCTGGATAGACTTACAAGGAGAACGAAAAATGAGCGCTGAATACCCGAGCGACCTTCAGGAAGCAATCAGGTTTCACGGACACATGTGCCCCGGCCTGGCCATCGGATACCGGGCGGCCAAGGCCGCCCAGGCACATCTGGGAATCGACCGCGCGGAAGACGAGGAACTGGTGGCCGTTGTCGAATCCGACGGCTGCGGAATCGATGCCGTGCAGGCGCTGCTGAGCTGCACGCTGGGAAAGGGAAACCTCATCTACCAAGACCACGGAAAGCAAGTCTACACCGTCATCGGCCGCAAACGGGGCGTGGGGGTTCGCGTGGCGATGAAACCCGGCCCGTTTCGCAGAACGCCCGAACAGGATGCCATTTTCCAGAAAGTCATGAGCGGAAGCGCCTCCGAAGAAGAGATGAAAACCTTCCGGGAATTCCAAAAAAAACGGATAGATGAGATCCTGGCCGAAGATGAGAACGCTCTTTTCAAAATCGAAGAGATTTCTCCTGACCCTCCGGGAAAAGCACGCATTTTCAAATCGGTTACCTGCGAATTCTGCGGCGAGTCTATCATGGAGCCGCGGGCGCGGATAAGAGACGGCAAGATCGCCTGCATTCCCTGTTCCGAGACCTACAGCCGGGGATGGTAATGGAGGAAAGGCGAAGGGGAAGGGACTCGGAGTCTAACCGGGAAAGCGGTTCTTCACCGGGACCGGGCGGAAAACTGCTTGAGCTTCGGGGCGTCCGGAAAGAGTTCCGGTCGGGTAGGCGGGGCGTCAAAGTCCTCGGGGGTATCGACCTTTCCGTTGGCCGCGGTGAAGTAGTAGCACTGCTCGGATTGTCGGGAGCCGGCAAGACGACCCTGCTGCACGTCATCGCGGGCCTTACCGGTGCCGATTCGGGGTCCGCGTACTTTGACGGCTCTCCCCTCCGCCTCTCTGAAACACACCACGGACGCGACCGGATGTCCCTGGTCTTTCAGGACCCTTACGCGGCGGTCTCGGCGCATCTGCGCGTGGGCGAAAGCATCCTGGAAGCTTTGAAAATAAGAAACGGCACACGGACCGGGGAAAGGGACCTCGCCTCCGGGGCGCTTCGGTCCGTGGGCCTGGTCCCGCCCGAAGCCTACCTGGACCGCTATCCCGGCAGGCTTTCAGGGGGGCAACGCCAGCGTGTGGCAATCGCCCGTGCCCTCATAACCCGGCCGGCGCTGCTCCTTGCCGATGAACCGACTTCCATGCTCGACGCTTCGTCCGGCGTCGAAATCCTGAACCTTTTCCGCCACCTGGTGGAAGGCGGCATGGCCATACTGGTGACCATGCACGATCTTAACGCCGCCGGCTACGTGGCGGACCGGATCCTGGTCGTCTCCGGCGGCGTGGTGGTGGAAGAGGGGAGCCGCGATTCCATCCTTCCGGGTTCCTACCGGGAAGCATCGCGGACATCCCCGCGTAAGGACAACGGTCATTGCTCAGAAAGCGAGCGACAGTTTTCCGAGCACCGTGAAGGGCGCTCCCACGTAGTAGCCGGTGCTTCCCGCCCTTGAGTCGTCGCTGGCGTTGACCAATGACACATACTTGGTATCGAATAAATTGTAGAGTTCCAGAGAAGCCTTGAGGGATTTTCCGTAGGGCAGCTTGTCGAGCTTATAGCTTAACTGTAAATCCATCGTCACGTAGTCATCCACTCTTTCCTTGTGTTCCGCATCGCCGTAGCGCGTCCCGACGTATCGCAGGATGGGCACAAATTCAAAGTTCCGATACTTGATAATCATTCCCGTTTTGAGCATCCACTCCGGGGTATCGACCACCTGTTTCCCTTCGGTGTTCAGGGTCACCCCCTGGTAAGTCAAATCGTCATCATAGGTAAGGACGTTATAAGTCGGATTGATAAAACAGGTCAGATTATCGTTGATATACAAGTTGGTCACCACTTCCACGCCATATCCGGTCCCTTTGCCGATGTTCTGGTAATAGCTCAGGTCGACCCTCGGATCGTACACGGTGGTCAGCATATTTTTGTGCAGCCCGAAGAATGCCGTGGGAATGATTTCGAACCACCCTCTCCGATACCTGGCCCCCAGTTCGAAATCGTCTGAAATCTCCATATTGTATCCGTTGAACAGGTCGTTCAGTGTTACGCCTGCGTTTTGAAACCTCGATCTGTACTGGTTATAAATATTTAGCAGCGGCTGATAGGCATAGGGCCTGATCTGGTTTCTGCCGTAATTGGCATAAAATTCAAGGGAGTCCATCACCTTGTAGCCAAGGCCGACGGAGGGGAGGAATTCATCGTACTCCTTGGACGACCTGTCCAGGTCGGTTGCCCTCTCAAGGCTTCTGGTCGTGGAATTCCATAGAAATCCATGAGTTGCCGGGTCTTTGTAATAGAAGTATTTTACCCCTGCCTGCCAGTCAAAGTTAAACAGATTTCCAGCCAACTTAAAATAGGGGCTGTGGACGTAGCCGTCGTCGAGGCTATCGGTATAGTTCCCATATCCAAGATATGCAAAATTTAACGGATTGTAGTTTTGAACATTGATTATCATGTTGGATGCTTCGAACCAATATCCCAGAGTCGCCTTTATGTTCGAAAATTTAAAATTTACATCGGATATTATGCCGAACCTTTCTATGTCCCTGTTTCTCTGTTGTATAACACCGCCCTGCGATGTCGCTCCGCCTAAAATCGTCGAGTCTTCGGACGAATAATACGGTTTAAAATTCATATTGAACGAATCGTTCAAAGTGATGGGCACAATGGCGAAGATATCCATATTGGTCAGGTTGGCGCTGTTGTACTTGTAATAATTGATATCCTGATTTCTGATGCCGGTAAGATAAGGATTGTAATCTTTTCTGTAATTCCGGTCGAGTGACTGGGTCTCATTATATGTAAGCGACTGGTAAAGATCTTGCTGGATATCGTTGTAGTTGAACCACACCTTGATGGTGTCTTTCGAGTTGTAAGGTTGCTCGAACATGAAATTCACGTTATTTCTCGGCCCGAGATCCCCCGGCCCTTTCCATTTGTCGGCATCGGTAAAGGAATAGGAGAGAGAAAACCGGTTGTTCAGCGTGGGGAGCGTTCCGGAATCGAGACGGAAAAAGGTGCGGGTGTAATTGTTTGAGCCGAATGCCGTGCTGATGTCGCCTCCGAACTTTTCTTCGGGCCACCTGGGCTTCAGTTCTACGGCTCCGCCCCTGGCCCCCACACCCGTCCCGAGGTCAACGGGCACCGCGCCCTTGTAGATGGCAATGCCCCGCATGTCCTCCATGTCATAAATGTAGTCCCTGGGGCCCATCGGGTTGCCGCCGTAGTTCGGAATTCCTTCGACCGCCATCGCCCCCAGGTAGCCGCGTACACCGCGTGTCCGGACGCTTTTCTGTTCCGCTGCAAGACCATAAGGGTCAACGCTTTCCAGGTTGATGCCCGGCAGGATCTCGATGGCTTCGTAAACGCTCGTATCGGCTTTGGTCCCTTCGATCTGCATGCCTTTTTTGGTGACTTCCTGCCCCGTATAGACCGTGTCGTTCGTCTGTTTCGTGGGCGTGACAATCGCGTCTCCCGTGACGACGATCTCCCCCAGCGGCGCGGCTTCCTCGGCGGCCCTCGCCGGAAAATCCGCCGGCAGCAGCATGGCTGCAATCAAAAACAACAAAACGATCGAATTCCTCCTCATCCTGCAATCCCCCTCTACTGTCAAAATGATAAATAACTCCAGCTTGCGCGGCGGCGCAAAACGGCTCTTGAGGCGTACCACCCCGGTACGCTCGGACACTCGACCACCGGAGACCGTCGGAACTCAAAATAAAAAAGGCCGCGAATATGCCTTCCCCCCGTGTCTGAGGATAAAAGGCTTTCGCGGCCTTATTGGTCACTAAATTATTTGATAAATTTTGTAATTAAAGGGACGGAAAAATCAGCAAAATCAACCGGGCATTCCTACCGCTTTCGTAGCAATTATGGATCTGCCCGGTTGCAAAGCAGTATTTTTTAGAACGGATTTTTTGTCAAGCTTTTTGGGGGCAAAATATGACGGCTATAGATAAACTCGGTGCAGGTTGTCGGCAGTCGATCAATGGTTATGGTCGTGAAACTCGTTTTTGCGGGCTGCGGGTCGTGATTTAACGGCTTAGTTTTTTTGCGGGAAAGCGGAACGGCGGCGCATCGCGCCTGCCGGTCCCTTAAGCGCCTTGCTGCATAAAACAGCGTGCAATCAGATCCCGCCGGAAGCGCTGAGGTGAGCAAGCTGAAGGGACGATTTGCAGGATAAGTCGTCTCAGAAAAATCTTTACCTCGAAAATATCCGGCCTCCGATCCTTCAAGGGACTTGGCCATGGCGTCATGTTCTCTCCTCACTTGACATAGCCAGTTCTCATAACTATTCACTATCAGGAGATAATGGGTTTCCACAACTTCTTCCGAGAGTCCGATGCGCGATACCAATAGTCGTACTGAAAGTATGCTCCGCAAGCTTCGGGGATTGGGATTTCGAATCACGCCTCAGCGGCTTGCCGTAGTCAAAATACTTGCCGAGAGTAAAGGGCATCCCGGCGCAGAGGACATTTACGCCCAGGTAAAAGAGGATTTCCCTACCACCAGCATCGCCACTGTGTACAAGACCCTGGCTGTTCTAAAATCGATTGATGAAGTGCTCGAACTCGAGTTCAGTGGTGATTACAACCGCTTTGACGGGAAAAAACCCTATCCTCACCCCCATCTGATCTGCATCAAATGCAAGAAAATTGTCGATCCCGAACTGGCGAGCCTGGACAACATGACCGAGAAGCTCGCCCTGGAATCGGGGTATAAACTCTTAACCCACCGGCTTGATTTCTACGGCATTTGCCCTCAATGCCAGAAAAAGGAATAGAGCTGTTTGGGGCAGATTGGAAAGTGAGTTCTTATGGTCGATGATGTTTTACATCAAAGAAGGGAGAAATCGATGAGTGAGAAAAAAAATCTCACCTCCAGCGAAAGGAGTAAAGATTATGAGTGAAGAGAATAAGAGCCCGGTAACGGGCAGGTCGAACCGGGACTGGTGGCCGAACCAGTTGAAGCTCGATATCCTGCATCAGCGTTCCTCCAAGCCCAATCCGATGGGCAAGGATTTCAACTATGCCAAGGAGTTCAAAAGCCTCGACCTGGCGGCCGTGAAGAAGGACCTTCGTGAGCTGATGACGCAGTCGCAGGACTGGTGGCCGGCGGACTTCGGCCACTACGGCCCTTTGTTCATCCGTATGGCGTGGCACAGCGCCGGCACCTACCGCACCGGCGACGGCCGAGGCGGCGCAGGCAACGGCAGCCAGCGCTTTGCACCCCTCAACAGCTGGCCCGACAATGTGAACCTCGACAAGGCGCGCCGACTGCTCTGGCCGATCAAGCAGAAGTACGGCCGGAAAATTTCCTGGGCCGACCTGATGATCCTCACCGGCAACGTCGCCTTGGAATCGATGGGTTTCAAGACGTTCGGTTTCGGCGGCGGGCGTGAGGACATCTGGGAACCGGAAAAGGACATCTACTGGGGCTCCGAGGACGAGTGGCTGGGTGACAAGCGCTACGCCGGCAACCGGGACCTCGAAAATCCGCTTGCCGCCGTGCAGATGGGCCTGATTTACGTCAACCCGGAAGGCCCGAACGGCAACCCGGACCCGGTCGCCGCGGCGCGGGATATCCGCGAGGTCTTCGCCCGCATGGCGATGAACGACGAGGAGACGGTGGCCCTCATCGCGGGCGGCCACGCGTTCGGCAAGACCCACGGCGCCGGTGATGCGAAACATGTCGGGCGCGAGCCCGAAGCCGCCCCGATCGAGGAACAGGGCCTCGGCTGGAAGAGCAGCTTCGGCACGGGCAAAGGCGGCGACACGATCGGCAGCGGCTTGGAAGTCACCTGGACCAACACGCCCACGAAGTGGAGCAACAACTTCTTTCGGATCCTGTTCAGCTTCGAATGGGAGCTGACGAAGAGCCCGGCCGGCGCGTACCAGTGGAAACCGAAGGGTGGCGCGGGCGACGGCACCGTGCCGGATGCGCACGACCCGTCAAAACGTCATAGCGCCATCCATGCTGACCACGGACCTCGCTCTGCGGTTCGATCCTGTCTACGAAAAGATTTCACGGCGATTCTACGAAAATCCGGACCAGCTCACGGACGCGTTCGCCCGGGCGTGGTTCAAGCTGACACACCGCGACATGGGCCCGCGTGCACGCTATCTCGGCCCGGAGGTTCCGGCTGAAGATCTCATCTGGCAAGACCCCATCCCTGCCGTCAATCACAAACTCATCGATGCACAGGACATCGCCTCCCTCAAGGGCAAGGTCCTGGCTTCCGGCCTGTCCGTATCGGACCTCGTTTCGACCGCCTGGGCATCGGCGTCCACCTTTCGCGGCTCCGACAAGCGCGGCGGCGCCAACGGCGCCCGCATTCGTCTTGCGCCGCAGAAGGATTGGGAAGTCAACCAGCCTGCCCGGCTGGCGAAGGTGCTCAAGACCCTGGAGGGTATCCAGAGCGCGTTTAACAGCGCGCAGTCCGGCGGCAAGAAGGTATCACTGGCCGACCTGATCGTTCTGGCCGGTTGCGCGGGCGTCGAGCAGGCTGCGAAAAACGCCGGGTACAAAGTGACGGTTCCCTTTACGCCGGGACGCATGGACGCTTCGCAGGAGCAAACCGACGTGGAGTCGTTCGCCGTACTCGAACCGGCTGCAGACGGGTTCCGTAACTATCTAAAAGCTAAATATGCAGTAACAGCGGAGGAACTGCTGGTTGATCGTGCGCAGCTTCTGACGCTGACCGCTCCTGAGATGACGGTTCTCGTTGGCGGCATGCGAGTCTTGAATGCCAACTTCGGACAGTCCCCGCACGGCGTCTTCACCAAGCGGCCGGAGGCGCTCACCAATGACTTCTTCGTGAATCTGCTCGACATGAGCACGACGTGGAAGGCAACCGCGGAAGACAATGACGTGTTCGAGGGTAGTGATCGCGCAACGGGCAAACTCAAGTGGACCGGCACCCGTGTCGACCTGGTCTTCGGTTCGAACTCCCAGCTCCGGGCCCTGGCGGAAGTCTACGGATGCGAGGACTCCCAGGAGAAGTTCCTGCACGACTTTGTAGCGGCGTGGAACAAAGTCATGAACCTAGACCGTTTCGACCTCGCCTGATCGTGGCATAAACCTCTTCGAGGGTTCTGACAGGGCGGCGCAAAAACGGTCAACTAATCGGGTAGGCGGGGGGCCTCCAGGGGGGCCTCCCCGCCCCACATCGGAAATTGCCTGAAGGCAGATCCGGATTACCGCCAAGGGGCAGCCGAAGCGCCGGGGATTCCGGCAAAGCGCCGGGAATCTGTCGGGATATCGTTTCTTCGAAACGACAACTCCCAGGTAGTGCGAACAAACAGGAACTTTGGTCGCCCACATCGAGGGAAGATCTCTGCTTACAGTTGGTGAATGGGGCGTCCTTGCCCTGGTTTTGCCTGAAACGACAGGAATGGTCCCCGTATCAGAAGGGACCACCGTACCGGTAGAGCTTCAGTAGATCGTGAGATAGGCACCATATCCGCCTTGTTCTTCTTGGATGGGGGAAGTTATTGTCCTTGACTGAATCCTTTCAATGAGTGCCCCTTCAATGACGAGACCGGGTGGGGGCGTGCAGGCGCCTTGTGGCCCGCAAGGGTGGGTTTTATCCCCGCCCGCATCATCATCGCGGGCAAAGACGAAGCAGCGCCCACGCGGCCCTTTTTTAGGAGGTCCCGATTTACCATCGGAGTCCGTTCCCGATCCAGGCCGCGTGGGCGCCGTGCTTATTTACGGCCGTGCCTCTGCTGGGAACGGCTCTGGGTATTGATCCTCTGCGGAGAACTCTTTTGGGCCTGCTGCCCGAGCTGCGCGCCGGTACTCCGCGGCGTCGTCAAACAGCTCTGGTCGAGAAGCCGCGTGCGATCCTGCGTGCGTGTCCGGTCCTGCGCCATGCAGATGCCGGTCGAAAAGAAGGTGACGATCGCTCCGAATACAAAAGCCGCTTTCAAGACTCTTCTCATGATACTGTTGCCCTCCTTGGGGTTTGTGAGATCATTTGTGCCTGACGGTACCGCTTATCTCATCTACAACCCGTGTCATGAGAAGGTCACAAAATAAAGGGAACGTCCCGCTTTTGCCTGCAAGGCGCCGTCGCGGCTGCGCGCCAAGGATCTTCGCGGTCAGGTGTGCATGCATGGCTTGCGCAGATCGATATCATCGGCCGCCACCGCCCCACCACCACCACCTCCTCCTCCGGAGCCTCCCGAACCAGCCCCGCCACCACCACCACTACCGCCCGCTCCCATGCCCCCGTGCCCCTGGCTGCCGTGGCCCTGGCCTTGCCCCATGCCCCCACCCAAGCCGGAACGACCGCCTATTTGAGGCCCAAGAGCGCTCAGGTCCCGGGCCGTGACGCCAAGCACGGACGAAAACTGGCCGATAGTAGCATGGCTCTGCATGGTGGCCAAAGCGGCGGCGGCGATTTCGTCGTCGGAAGTCCCTTTTCTCCTGGCCGCGGAAACGATGCGGGCGAAGTCGTTTTGGTCTCCGGTGAAATACTGGCGCTTCAAACCCGTGGATACGATCTGCCCGGTCAGGTTCTCATCGAATCGCATCTGTTTGAGCGACGCGAGCAACTCAATGCTGCGAATAAACACCGACAGAGGAACGGTCGGCGCATCATCCAGAAGGCGCTGCATCTCTTCCCTGGTTACTCCTGCGCTGAGAAGTTCCGCCAGCCGGATTTGATAATCGGCCGGAATGGAAGCTTCCCCCGCGCCCTGCCGTTTCTCATGCTCAGTGATGAGACCGCGGGTGAAGCGGTAGTCATCCATTTTCCTCGCCAGCGCCTGCTCGATCCGTGAAGCATCGACCCGTTTGGTGAAGCCTTCTTCTATCTTACTGATGAAAGGCTGCGCCGGTAACCCGTCTTTGCGGACCTCCACCAGCATCGACAGGAGCCCCGCTATTTTCGTCGCATCGAACTGCTGTTCTTTCCCCAACGCCAGCAGTCTGTCCACGGCCTCGGCGGGTATTCCCGCCGCCCTGGTCTCCTGGACTGCCTGCGCCAGATCTCCCGCCGCGGCCTGCGCCGGAGCAATCCGGCACAGCAACAGGATCAGCAGCGCCAGGCAGGGGGCAAGCGTCTCAAACCGAGTTCTCATGACCGTTTCCTATCAACAGGATCGTATTTTGATTTCCGAAACCATCATCTTCCCTGAGGTCCGCGAAGGGATCGGGAATAATCTTTTCTCCATCGACCAGGAAGGCGTATTCATATCGTCCGGCTGGAAGCGACAGAGTAATGGTCCAGCGATTTTTGCCATTTTCCGAACTCAATTCGCAATTCTGGGCCCGCCAGTCGTTGAAAGAGCCGATTACCGCTACCGACCGCGCCCCCGGCATGCTAAGGGCCAGAACCACCGCCGTGCGCCCGTTTGCGTGCGCGCCGCCTGGAGGTTCTGATTTGAAAATGTGGAACCCCACCGCGACGCAGGCCACAAGCAGCGCGGCGGCCACCGGAAAAGCGCGCAACGGCGTGATCGTGATGGAGTGGGGCGACTTGAACCACCTGAGAATGCGCGTCCACAGGGGCAATTTTGTGGACCGCACAGACGCCATGATCGAGTGCAACAGGATGTCCGGTGGGTCCAGGCTGGGCATCCGGCGTATCATGCGCGCGGTGTCGCGGAGTCCCTCGTCCTCAAAGTCTTCCTCGCCCATGGCATGCTCGATTCCCTCGATGCGGGCCGATCCGGCTCCCACCGCCCTTCCGGGCTCACCCGTCCGATAAAGAGGTTTTTTTGTTTTCATTGCCGCTGTTCTCCAGAATCTCACGCAATTTCCTCAGCCCACGATGGACTCGCATCTTGGCGCCACTCAAGGAAACCTTGAGCGCTGAAGCGATCTCCTCCATCGAAAGTTCCTCGTGGTAGCGCAGCATGACCGCTTCCCGGTAGTCGACGGATAGCTGCCGGAGGGCTTCGGGGAGGCATCGCGTGTCCAGCCGCTCGCACAGATTGTCTTCCTGCTGACCGGGATAATCCAGGCCCGACCCGGGATCGTGTTCCTCGATGTCCACGAACCGTGACGCCCGGTTCAAACGCAGGAAGTTCCTGGACCGATTCAACCCGATGCTGTAGAGCCATGGGAAAAAGCGGCTGCCCTCCCGGAAGCGATGCAACGCCTCGTAGGCCTTCAAGAAGGTATCCTGCGCCAGGTCCAGGGCATCTGCGCGAGACCCGGTCATCCGGAACATCAGGTTGTATATGGGCCTTTCATATCGCTGCACCAGGACGGAATAAGCATTCACATCGCCTGCCAGAACGGCGGAGATCACCTGTTGATCATCCATTTCATGCATGAAGTGACTCTGTTCTTCCCTTGGAATATGCCGGCTCCTTTAGAATATACAACCCAATTCGCACAGCAGTCACTCCGTTATTCGACGATCAGGACGGAATTCATTTTCCCGAAGCCGGTGTCTTCGGAAAGGGTCGAGCCCGGATCGGTTTGCCACACTCCGCCGTCCACGATGAATCCGTATTCATAGCGGCCCGCCGGAAGCCGTACCACGACCAACCAGATGTCCTTTTCCCTGCTCATACAGTGGGAATCCGGGGACCAGCCGTTGAAACTGCCCGAGAGGCAGACACTTCCCGCATGCGGATCTTTATAAATGAAACGGACTGGAAAATCCGGTCTTTCCTGCTGCGGTTGCAGCGGCCCCAGTCCGCAATGCGCCAGCAGAACCGGCGCCACTAACGCAACCCCCAGAGCGACCACCCTCCTGATTTCCTTGAATGCCATCTTCAGTTCCCGCTCCCATGATCTAGCCTCGCCGAGCTTATCGGCGATAGTTCCCGCCTCCGCCAAACCTCATATCGACCTTAACCGCCGGTTGCTCGATTAACAATACCGGCCGCGCAACTTTTTGTGAAGCCCCATGGGGCGTCAAACCCTCTCGTTTCGTGACGCGAAACGCCCCCCCCCGCGCGCAGGACCCGCGCGGGAAACCGAGTGTATCGGAGTGCCTAGCTGGGGGGGGGGGATGGCAGGCGTTCCCGCATACGCCTATAATCCATTATAGAAACGTAGGCTTAAAGCGGGATTGCAAGGGGCCGAGACCCTGAACAAATGCGGTCCTGGTCGCAATTTCTTTTCCGGAATCTCGTAAACTAAGAGCTGGCGATAGGAGTCGAACCTACAACCTGCTGATTACAAATCACGACCCACGAGCTTCACAAACTCCTCAATTTGTCGCAAGTTGCGGGAATGACTCGATTTCAATTTTCCACATTTTGGCAGATTTTCCAAGTTTTTGTCGATTTTGGAAAAATTTTCTCACACAGACTCTCACACAGAAAAAAGCCGTTTCACCTTTTTGCACTCCCCATCGGGGCGCAATTTTGGATGTGCTGCTTCATCCAATGAACCGATTTCAAATAAGCAAGACTCCCGGGAGCGTTGAGTCTTCCTAACCCAAAACCGCAGTCCGGAGTCGAACAGGGTGGTTCCCTTTTACGTTTGCGCTATCCTGCTCTGGGGATTGAAGTCGGAGAGTGCTTTATCAAGCCCTTCCTGAGTTTGCTTGGCGGACATCATTTGATATGCGATGAAGACTCCAATCGGAATTCCGAAGACGAGGCCAAGAATTAATCGTAATGACAACCGAAAAATCACCCACCCCGATAACGTAAAATTCCCCCACCCCTGGTTCAAAAAAATCCAGCTCCCTGTGCCGGTGTTTTCGTCAACCTGATTTGGCCCCGCCTGATTGATCCCGCCCTTTCGTCGCAATGAGGCGATAAAGCACGAAACTGCCCCGGCTGCTTACCCAGCAAAAAGAGGCTACAGCCAAAACGGATGAGCCTGGCAATATATTGTAATTCAACAAGAAAGCCCTATTTGGTATAGGGATACTACCCGATTCATACCTCCCTCAATCCCCCTTTACGCATTTAAAACTATGACGCAAGCTCTTAGAAAGCCTCCAATCCTAACCACATTGTCGATCCAATGAAAGGAGCCATCATGAAGTTATTTCGGGTAGCGGTCGTAGTATTTTGCACTGTTCTTTTATCATCTTGCAGCGTTTACATGGCTGCCCACCAGCCGAGCAAGAAGGATATGACCGCAATCAAACCAGGTGTTCATCAAAGCGTAGTCCGCACTGAGCTAGGAACGCCTGTTTGGTGCGGAAAAGAGAATGACTGCAATATTGAGATATATCGTTTTACACAAGGCTACTCTCAAGGTGCTAAGGCGGGCCGCGCTGTTTTTCATGGAGCTGCTGATGTGCTTACGTTGGGCCTATGGGAGGTCGTCGGCACTCCTGTGGAAACAATAGCCAATGGTGATAACATGACCGTTAAAGTTTTTTATGATGACAATTCATACGTTACCAAAGTGGACGTACACACAGAGAACAAGAAAACCCAAACCGAAGACACGCCGAGTCTACCAGCAACTGGGGTTCATCAATAATGAGCTTCCTCGTTTTTGTGGAGAGGGAGTTAAGCAGGTTCAGTTGACAGAAGGACTACCTGGAAAAACCAGCCATCGCTGGTCTGGAGTCGGAAAAAGGCGCCTATTCCCCCTCGCCCTGCTTTCCTAAAAGCACGTCCAAGGAGGCAGAGGCGAGGCTACGAAGCCCTTGAAGGGCAGCGGTCTGGTGATCCTGCACGACTTCTCAGCATCATTGAAATGCTAAGAGC
>CAVQJR010000006.1:0-214697 GCA_963712895.1 uncultured delta proteobacterium
ACAAACTCAGACTTCATGCGGTTTCACCAACCCAATACGGGGCAATTTCGGCGTCCCTTTGGTGCCCCCCCTCTGATTGCTTTGCAGAATCCGATTCCCGGCAATTATCGCCCCTTGCCGCAGCATAAACCGACTTCACAAGCGCCGCATTCGGGCGAAAATAACGCCCAAAAGCCTTGTTAGTCGAAAGCTGGCTACTGACCTTAATTTGCTCTGGAGTAAATTCCTGACAAAGTGCGGATACCGAGGAATGCTTTGTGCCAGCATAAAGAGAGACCTCTGTTACCCCCACCGCAGCGCAGGCCCTGTCCCACCAAATAGTTACTAACACCTTCATAGATTAGCGAACATGTGGTATTCGGGGCATGAAAGAACTCGACGGACGAAAACTTGGACGGAAGACCCTCGAAGAGATCCGGATCCGGGCTGTCAAGCGCGTTGAAGCCGGGGAAAGTCCCGAGGTGGTCATCAAGTGCCTTGGGGCTTTCGCGCCCTCGTATTTACCAATGGATTGCCAAGTATCGCGAGGGCGGCATCGATGCCCTGCGGTCCCGCAGTGCACCCGGACGCCCGCCGAGACTTTCCGGTGCGCAACTGCAAATGATCTACCGCGTTGTGACCAAAGACGATCCCAGACAGCTCAAATTCTCCTTTGCTCTTTGGACCTGCTCACTGGTTCGGGAACTGATCCGGCAAAAGTTTGAGATCCACCTTAGCGAGGTCTCCGTTGGAAGAGTGTTAAAGAAACTGGGCCTTTCGCCCCAAAGACCTCTGTGGCGCGCCTATCAACAAGACAAGCGGTTGGTTGTTTCCTGGATGGCTACTGAATATCCGAAAATCCAGGCCATGGCCAAGGCGGCGGGCGCGGCAATTTTTTGGGGAGACGAATCGACCATCCGCTCCGACTATCACTCCGGCACCACCTGGGCCATTAAAGGGAAAACGCCGGTTGTGGCGGCCACCGGATCCCGCTTCAAAGTCAATATGCTTTCAGCCATTAACGCCAAGGGGTCCCTGCACTTTATGGTGACCGATAAAAACGTGAATTCGACTACCTTCATCGAATTCCTCGAACGGCTGCTCCATGACTCCCGCCGTCCTGTCTATCTCATTGTCGATCGTCATCCGGTCCACAAGTCCGCGCAGGTTCAGGCCTATGTGGCTTCCACCGGCGGGCGTCTACGGATATTTTAGCTGCCGCCATACTCCCCGGAACTCAACCCCGACGAGCAGGTCTGGAACCATGTCAAAAGCCATGGGATAGGGCGCATGTTGATAAAGGGACTCGCCGACCTCAAGGAGCGAGTTATGGCTCGCCTAACCCGGAAAATTCATAAGAGTACTTGAAAAAAGGAACGGACATCATGTAACGTGTTGACTTGTCGAGAGAAAACACGAAACAAAAAGGATGTCCGTTGAAAACAGTCTGTCATAATCAACTCTGTTTTGCAAACCTTGAATCTCGCTCTGTTGTGGCCGAATTTGCGGCCGGTCCCATGACCTCGGACGGCGGCTCTTTGCTGCTGCGGGAAATCGATCACGCAACGGATCTTTCTGCCTCCATGAGCCGGGCACTTTCCGACCGCCGCGACCCGGTCAAAGTGCACCATGATCAGACTGAACTCTTGTGCCAACGTCTCTTTGCCATTGCGATGGGTTACGAAGATGGAAACGATCATCGATCCCTGCGCTTTGATCCGGGACTCAAAACCGCTGTTGGCCGTTTGCCTGAAACCGGTCCTGCACTGGCATCCCAACCGACACTCTCGCGCTTCGAAAACGGTGTGGGGAACCGAGAACTTCGCCGCCTGAGCGATGCTCTCATGGATGCTTATGTGGCTGCACACCCGGGTCCGCGTAAGCTAATCGTGCTCGATATGGACGCAACTGACGATCCCGCTCACGGCATGCAGCAACTCTGCTGCTTTCACGGCTACTACGATCAATACATGCTGCATCCACTACTGATCTTCGACGGGCTCACCGGCTTTCCGGTGGCCTCGGTGTTGCGGGCGGGCAACGCACATGCATCCAAAGGAGCTGCAGCAATCTTGAAGCGCATCATCCGCCGCCTCAAACGTACCTATCCGGGGGCCACCATTTTGGTCCGCGCCGATGCCGGATTTGCCGTGCCGGGCATCTATGGGCTGCTTGAGCGGGAGAAGGTCAAATACGCAATTGGTTTGATTACCAATGAGCGTCTACGCAAACGTGCCGCCAACCTGGTGCTCAAAGCCGAAAAAGAGTTCGCCAAAACAAGTGAAAAGCAAAGACTCTTTGGCAGCTTCTACCATCGAGCCGGTTCCTGGCAAAGACCGCGTCGGGTTATTGCAAAAGTCGAGAGGCTCCCCCGAGGACTCAATACTCGCTTTGTAGTAACCAACATCCTTTTTGAATCTGCGGCGGGGATTTATGACGGCATCTACACCGGGCGCGGCGAGACAGAGAACCGGATCAAGGAGCTCAAACTTCATCTCAAAGCCGATCGGCTGAGTTGCACCCGGTTTAAGGCCAACCAGTTTCGACTGCTTCTGCACACCTTCGCCTTCGTTCTTTTGTGGCACCTGCGTCGGAGCCTTGCCGGAACCGAGCTGGCTGCCGCCACGGTCGACACTCTCAAGCTCAAACTGCTCAAAGTAGCTGCCCGAGTAGTCCAGAGCGTCCGGCGCATTCTCTTTACCATGCCCCGGGCCTATCCTTATCAGCGCCTGTTTGCCACCGCACTGCAAAGCATTCGGCAAATGCCGCTCCGATGCTGAAGGCGGAGCATCCCCACCTGACTCTGCTCACCACTGAAAACGACAATCAATGCTACCGGTGCGCCCAAAATCGGGGTTTCGGAGGCAAAAACACGAGGCGAGAACGGAAAAAGGGTTTTCAAACCAATTCCAAATCCTCACACACCGGCCGGACTACGAAAAATCGGTGGTTCATGACTCACGATGGCCACATCCGAGAGCCTTTTGGCCATGCTCATGAATAATGCGGGCTAAAACTGCTCCAAAGCACGCCTGAAATCGTTCGGAATTTTTTCAAGCACCGTGGCGTTCTCTACTGCTCAATGTTCGCTAATCTATGAAGGTGTTAGTATGTAGTCAGAAAGAGAGTAGTCCCGCCTCAAGTGGGAATTGTTCCTTTTCCAGCTCACGTGGGGCGCTCCGCTTCTTCCTCGTCGAGCGGGTCTAAGACTGACAGCCACTTATTCCGGTTTCTACCTTCTCCACTCCAAGCCCTCCAGGGTTCCGCTTCTTTGGTCGGTTTCCACGAGATAAACCGGCTGGACAAAAGGAATCGTCTAATCTATCCTTTGAGAGAGGCATCATAGTGATGCTATAAAAGTCTACATCATTCTTTCAGATTAACTGGATAGATTTTGTTGATAGTCTCGAAGGGTATTTTGCCGATACCATATTTTAGTGGAGCAAGAGTGTCGAGATGTCTAAGAGAACTGTTTGTTCTGTTGATTGCGAGATCCCGGGTGGATTGTCAGAGTTCATCGATTTTGAGTCAAAGACTTCATTACTGGACTGGCACATTATCCTCTTTAATCCATCAATGATATCTTTTGTTTACAGCAATGGTAGCTACCAAGGTAAACCATGTCTCAATGATGATCGCTCGTTTCGGCTCAGGGAGGCAGCAGATCACTGGCGGCACGAGATCGCAGAAGCATTTAGAGCTGGCAAAACAATTTTTATATTCTTGCCCCAATTCCAAGAGGTATTTGTAGATACCGGGAAACGGGAGTACTCAGGCACAGGCCGGAATCGGCGGACGACTCGCATTGTAGCATCGTTTAACAATTATCATATCCTGCCTATACAAATGGAAGTGAAGGCCTCAGAAGGGAAAGGTATAAAGCTTGCGAAAGAGGCTGACCTCATTGGGGACTACTGGAGGGAATTTGTCGATTACTCCGAATACAAGGTTTTGATCTCTGGGAACATCGGAACTCCTTTACTCACTACTAAGACAGGTGCGAAAACGGTTGGTTCCCTTATACAGAGTAAAGAGACTAGAGGTGCACTGGTACTCCTCCCTTACCTGCATCTCGGGGATGAAGAATTCCTTCGAACCGTCGAAGAGGGCTCTGATTCATCAGATGAGTCTGAGATCGATGATCACGAAGAGGAAGTCTGGACGGAGACGGGAAGAATATTTGGCAAGAAGCTATTGAAATGCCTAATAGGGATAGACAAGGTCCTTAAGGTTGCTTCTGCCACAACTCCCCCACCCAATTGGGTAGGTGCCCCGCGATATGTACTTCCAAAAGAGGCAACTCTCCGAGTAGAGCTTTTAAAAGTTGAAGATGATCTTCAAGAGCTCACCGCAAAAAAGGTTGAATTGAAGACACGAATTGTACACGAAGGCGCTCTCCGGAGCTTGCTCTATGAAAAAGGAACGGCATTGGAGTTGGCTATTCTGCAGGCATTGAAACTGCTAGGATTTAAGGCCGAGCCTTACCGAGATAAAAAATCAGAGTTCGATGCAGTCTTTGAATCTGCAGAAGGCCGCCTGCTTGGTGAGGCCGAAGGAAAGGATAACAATGCTGTTAACGTAGACAAACTGCGACAGCTAGAGATGAATATTCATGAAGATTTCGAACGCGATGGTGTAACGGACGTGGCAAAGGGCGTGTTGTTCGGGAATGCCTACCGGCTGCATCCACTAGCTGAACGCGGAGAGTATTTTACCGAGAAATGCATGACGGCAGCCAAACGTAATGGAACAGCTCTTGTGCGTACGCCTGACCTCTTTCGCGCTGCTCAGTATCTCTCTGATCAGGATGATCAAGATTTCGCAAAAAAATGCCGTCAAGCAATCTTAACGGCCAAAGGAGAAATCGTTAGTTTTCCCGATATTTCGAGCACTGGCATGGAGGCAGAGGTTAAAGAGGCCAACGACGGGGATAATTGATTGCTTTGAACCAGCACTCATCCTTCAGCGAGTTTAACTCCCGCTTCCTCCTTTAGGCGCAACTTCGGTGCAGGTTCAAAATACCCCTTACCCGTCTATGTTTGCGGGCGAAGTCGGAGCTTCAAATCCTCTCCCGAATACGAAAGGGGGAGGCGAAAATCCCCTCCCCCTTTGCAGACCTCGTATTTCAGATATGTTCCTCTGTGCGTCCGGACAGTTACTGTAGAAAATCAAATGAACGCAAGTTCGGATTCCGGCGTTACGGGATTCGGTTTCTCCCTTACGTCACTTCTCTGTCATCTCCTCTCAAAACCCTTACCAGATCTATTACACCGTGGGTTCGATTCCCATGCGCTTCCGCCAACTTACAATACCTGCCTTTTCCGTAATCCCTCCCCTGCCCTTTGCACGCATATTGCGTGCATGACTTTTGCTGGGCCGGGTTTTTCTGCCATGTTTGGAAGCAAACAAGTCACGAAGGAAAAACTTGCGCCGGCACACGGGAAAAGTGCAGAAATTGAAAAAGGGAGGTCTATCGCAGCACCACAACCAACCAGGCCAGCAGAATTACTACCAGCCAGGCTCCGGATAAAGCCCAAAGAGCCTTTTCCCATCGCTCGCCAAAAAGCTTTTTTGCCGTCCCGCTCACCCGGTCCCAGCTCAACCATACGTGCCAAACGATAAGCCCCAGAAAGATGAGGGACAGGGTTAAATGGATATCGGCCCACTCGCTCCGGTGCAGGCCGAGGAAAACCTTCGCCTCCATGGGCACGTGTCCCGATGGAATCACAAAAGCCATGAGCAGCCCGAGAACGGCAATGGAGCACAGATCCACAAAGAGCAAAGCGGCAACGAAATACTTCAGATCGTTTCTTGTCATGGTTCCCTTCCTGAAGTGGTGATTACCCGCTCCCTACGATTCTCCAATGAACGGGCGCAGGATGAAGTACACTCCCAGCAGCCCGATTCCCACACCCGCACATCTTCTGAACCAGAGCCCCCCTTCATGAAACGCGCTGTTCGCCAGAAGCCTTTTCACCCTGGCTGTCGAACTTCCCGCAATGGCTATGGGAATACAGTGACCTATTCCGAAGAGAATAATGAAGACGACACCGGTCACGATCTTCTGTTGAATCGTGATTATAGCCAGTATGGGAGCGATGAACCCAAAGGTGCAGGAGCCCGAGAGGACTCCGTAGGCCAGTCCAAGAAAGAAAGCGCCGTGAAGTCCTTTGATCTTCATCCTGCCAAGGAGGCCTCCCGACAGGGAGCACCCTGCGATCCCGATCATGTCGAGCGCAACCCAGATGAGAATCAAACCCACCAGTATGGTCCAATAAGGGCCGACTTCGCCCAGCATGCGACCAAGGAGCGAACAGACGATGCCCACCAGAGCAATGGTTATGAAAAGGCCCACAGTGAACATCACGGCGTAGTGCGCCGCGTGTTTTGTTTTGAGCAGCTTGTCCTGGCCCGCCACATAAGCAACGATGAGCGGAATCGAAGCCATGTGGCAGGGGCTGAGGGCAACGCTGATCATCCCCCAGAGAAAGCAGCCAAGGGCCGCAAGAGCTGTCCCGGTCATCATCCATGAGTTAACCGTAAGAAGAAACTGGTCCAACACTTCCACTCCTTCGCTTCATTGATTTGATGCAGGGGATAGGGTCGAGTTCGGTGACTTTACTCCCAGTTCCTCCAATTTGGCCATGATGCTGTCTTTTGCGAAAAACCCTTCGTGCCGGTAAACCTCCTTGCCGGTCTTGTCGTAGAAGATCTGGGTCGGTATCGCGCGAATGCCGAATCTCTTTCCCTGATCCCTGTTTTTCCATACATCGATAAAAACGATTGCCGCCCTGCCATGGTATTCCTTTTCAAGGGATTCCATAATAGGGGCCATCATCTTGCACGGAAGGCACTCCTTTGCTCCGATATCCACCATGGTCACCATATCCTTTGCAGGTACTTCGGGAATAGGGGATGACTCATCGGCAGCAAAACAGAGAGAAAAACCCATCAAAAGAACAACGGCGACAATGAATAAGCCAATCCTTTTCACTTCGAGACTCCTTCTCCTCAGAACTTACAGGTTACATGGCAGACGCCGATTGGCGCCCGGGAGGCATGAGCGAAGTAAATGCGCCTTGCGCTCATGCCGATTCAAGGCGTTTTATCAGAATCATGCGTCGCTTGCCAGCCTCCACCAAGCGACTTGATAAGGGCCACGGTCGCAACCAGCTGCTGGCCGTGCAGCCGCACGCTAGCGCGCTCCGCCCCCAGTGTGACATTCTGGGCTGTCGCCACGTCGAGATAGGTCACAAGCCCCCCGCTGTAACGGTTGTTGGAAATCTCCAGTTGCTTGCGTGCCGACTGCAAGGCGGCCAACTGCTTGTCGTATTCGCTTGCCAGTAAATGCTCGGCAGCAAGGTTGTTTTCCACATCCGCGAAGGCGGCCAGCACGGTTCCCCGGTACCTGGCCACGGTTTCCTCATAGGCCGCTTGTGCCTGGCGAAGGGTGGCGGTGAGCTGGCCACCCTGGAACAGCGGCAGCGTCAAGGACGGCCCGAGCGCCCAAAACCGACTCGGCCAATCGAAGAGCGTGCCGATATCGGCACTCTGAAAACCGGCCAGGCCGTTGAACTTAATGGTCGGGAAAAACGCAGCCCTGGCTACTCCGATGTTGGCGTTGGCAGCCGCCATACGGCGTTCGGCCGCTGCGATATCCGGCCTCCGTTCCAAAAGCTCGGACGGCAAATCGGGTGGAACGATGAGCGGCGCCAGGTCGAGAGGTCGTTCTTCCAGGTGGAAGAGCGAGGCGTTTTTTCCGGTCAGCACCGCGAGCGCGTGCTCGAACTTCACACGCTGCAGTGCATTGTCGGGCAGTTGGGCTTCCGCGGTTTTAAGCACGGTCTCCGCCTGCGCCACATCGAGGTCCGAGACCATACCGCCGGCTCTTCGGTTACGGACCAGCGCCAGCGACTTGCCGTAGGCCTCGATGCTCGACAGAAGCAGGGCCCTGTCCGCATCGAGGGCTCGAATCGACAGATAGTCTGCCACTACCTCGGCCTGGATGGCAAGCTTTACCGACTCGACATCGTCAGCGCCCGCTTCCTTTTGAGCCCTTGCGGATTCCACCGTGCGCCGCACTCGGCCCCAAAGATCGATCTCATAGCTTAAATCAAAGGGCATGGTGTAACTGTCGTAGGTCTGGCCAGGTTTTCCTCCAGTGGGGCGATTTTCGGAATCACGCTGCCGCACGGGCAGGAAGGAGGCTCCCAGGCGGGGAAAAAGCCCGGAGCGCGCGACATCGGCGACGGCTCTGGCCTGATCGAAGCGGGCCGCTGCGGCTTTGAGGTCCTGGTTGGCCGTTGCTGAATCGGTTTCCAATTGATTGAGCTCGGGGTCGCCGAAGATTTCCCACCAGTTGCCTCTGGACAGGTGAGCCTGGGGAGTGGCGGTTTTCCACCCACTTTCGGCGCCGGTGTAGACCTCGGGAATGGTCGTGGCTTCGGGGCGCTGATAATTGGGACCGACGGTGCAGCCTGCCATAACCATCACCATCACCATCAGCGCCGGGAAAGCCGGAACCCGGAAGACACTTGCAAAAGGGCGGACAGGGTGCCTGGGCATCTTCATCGGCTTTTTTCCGTTTTTGTCGTTTCGCTGACGGCCACCATGCAGCCGCTCACAAGAGATTCCGAGGGGTTTACGATGATACGATCTTTCGGACCCGCCCCGGCGACTATCTCTATTGTCTGGCCAAAGTCTCGCCCGAGCTTCACGCTGCGCAGCTCTACCTTTCCATCCGCCTGCACGACGCCGATCTGCGGACCTTCTGCTCGAAACATGATCGTGTTCGCGGGAAGCATCAGTGCGGCCTGCATTTTAGCCTCGGTAAAGCGCACCCTGGCATAGCTTCCGGCCAGGATCTCCTCCTTCGAGTTGTCCACTTCGAGTTCCACAAGGAGGGTCCTCGAATCTGGCGCGATCACCCCCGCAGTGCGAATGACCCGGGCCTGAAACACCCGGCCCGGAACCTCGGAGAGCGTCATCTCGGCGGCCTGCCCGGCGTGGATGCTCCGGGCCATCCCCTGGGGGACCTGCACGTACGCTCGCAGCCTGCGCGTTTGCGCCAGATGGAAGAGTTCCTTGCCGCCGGCTGCTACGATCAGATCACCCTCATCGATATTGCGAACCGTGATGGTGCCGGCAAAAGGAGCCGTAAGGCGGGCAAACGACCGGAGTTGATCGAGGCGTCTTACCTCCGCCCGAGCCGACTCGGCGACGGCCGTCTTGAGTTTCAAGTCGGCCTGTTTCTCGGCGTTTTCCTGCTCGCTCACGCTGGCCGTTTTCAGAAGACCGGCCCATCGGGCGGCGGTGATTTTCGCAAGTCCGAAGGTTGCCTCGGCCTGAGCGAGCTGCGCACGGGCGCGATCGATCTCCTGGTTGAGTTCGGGGGTATCGATTTCGGCCAGAAGCTGCCCCGCCTCGACGTGCGCGCCGATATCCACGAACCTATGCTTCAAATAGCCGTTGGCCCGCGCATAAATAGGCGCTTCAATCCATGGCTTGATTTCAGCCGGCAGCGGCAGGCCCGACCCTGATTGACCCGGCTTTGGCGAGACGACGCTTACGGTCGGGACGGAGAGATCCCGCGTTTCAGCCCCCAACTCGGTATGCT
This sequence comes from uncultured delta proteobacterium, assembly GCA_963712895.1. Lineage (GTDB taxonomy): Bacteria > Desulfobacterota > Syntrophobacteria > Syntrophobacterales > Syntrophobacteraceae > SbD1. The sequence goes on from CAVQJR010000006.1 coordinate 9,596, forward strand.
GCCGCCAGCGCGGGATGAGGCCTGCGGCCACCCCGGTGACGATCAGTACGGCCACCACTGCCGACGCCAGATAGAACTTGACCGGAGATCGGTGGAAGACCACTCTTTTTTGTTCCGAAGTTTCCATAGGTTCCATTGAATCATGTTCCCTTGAATGCATGGCAACACCTTAATCAACAATTGGTTTCGGTTAAACGGAGATCCTCGGGTTGCGGGCCTTTTTGCGCGCGCCGGTGTAAAAGGCTGAACACCGCGGGCACAAAAAAGAGAGTCGCCACCGTGGCAACAATGAGACCGCCGATCACTGCGCGGCCGAGGGGGGCGTTCTGCTCGCCGCCTTCGCCAAGAGCGAGCGACATGGGGAGCATGCCGATAATCATGGCAAGTGCCGTCATGAGCACCGGGCGCAGTCGTCCGACGCCTGCTTCCCAGGCCGAGGCGAGCGGGTCAAGTCCCTTCCGGAGATTGTTTCGTGCAAAGGTCACCACCAGGACCGAGTTGGCCGTTGCAACCCCGAGGCTCATGATGGCCCCCATCAGCGCAGGAACGCTCAGCGTCGTGAGCGTGAGGTAGAGTCCCCACACCACGCCCGCCAGGGCACCGGGAAGTGCCGTGATGATAATGAACGGATCGAGCCAGCTCTGGAAGTTCACGACCAGAAGCAGGTAGATGAGCGCCACTGCCATACCCAACCCTATGCCGAGTCCGGTGAAACTTTTATGCATCGTATCAGCCTGGCCGCGCAACGTGATGAAGCTCCCCTTCGGGAGATCCTTTTTCGCCTGTTCAACCAGGGGGGTGATATCTTGAAGCACGCCACCCAGGTCGCGGCCGCTCACCCCTCCAAAGACATCGATGACCGGCATCACGTTGTAATGGGAGAAAATGGGTGATCCGGATGCGCGCTTGAAGGATGCCAGGTTGGCAAGGATTTGGGCGTCGGCCTTGCCGGGCCTGTTCGCGCTCACCGGGATCGCGCTGAGTGCGGAAAGCGAATCCATCGGGTATTCCGGCACCCGAATGTTCACGAGATATTGAATGCCGTTTTTGGGGTTGAGCCAGTAGTTGGGCTGCACTTGGCTGCTGCCCGAGAGGCTGAGGAGCACGGAACTCGCCACGTCGCGCTCGGAGAGGCCGATCTGGGACGCCTTGGTGCGGTCGACAGCGAAGTGGATCTCGGGTTGATCCGAGGGCTGTTGCACACGCACGTCCACGGCTCCGTGCACCCGGCGGATTTTATCGACGAGGCTTGCCGCGATGGCCCGGCTTTTGTCGCGGTTTCTGCCGACGATCTGAATATCGAAGGGGGCCGGCAGCCCGAAATTGATCGTCTGGTTCACGATATCGGCGGGCAGGAAATAGAAGGTCGTTCCGGGGAAGTCGCGGTTGAGCCGGGACCTGAGGCGGCGCACGTAATCATCGGTTGGCCGGTGATGGGACCGCAATGAAACGAGAATGTCCGCATCGGCGGTGCCCGTGAGGCCGTTGTCTATGTAAGTGAGAGGGATGCCCCCGAAAGGTATGCCGATGTTATCGAGGATGCCCGAGACCTCACCGGTGGGGATTTCCTCCCGGATCACGGTCTCGACGCCGTCCACGAGCCGGGAGGTCTCTTCGATGCGCGTCCCGCTGGGGGCGCGAACGTGTAACCGGAAATGGCCTGCATCCACCGACGGGAAAAAATCCTGACCCAGTTGAGGGGCGAGCAGCCAGGTGCCTGCGCAAAACGCCAGGAAGAGGACCACGAAGACCATGCGATGCGCCAAAACCGTCCCCAGCATTCGCCGGTAGCCTTCCCGGAACCCGACAAATCCGTGCTCGAACCGACTTCCCAGGGTTGTAAACGGGCGCAGCCAAATAGAAACCGTGGAGGGATCGGCTGCGTGGCCCCGATACTCGATGTTTCGGTAGAACCACATGACCAGGGTCGGAATGAGAGTACGCGACAGCGCATAGCTTGCCAGCATCGCGAAGACGACCGCCTCGGCCAGGGGCACGAAAAGGTATCGTGCGACTCCGGTCAAGAAAAACATCGGCACGAATACGATGCAGATGCAAAGAGTCGATACGAAGGCCGGAAGAGCGATTTCCTGCGCACCGTCCAGGATGGCCTGAACATTGGGCTTGCCCAGCGCCATCTGGCGGTGAACGTTTTCAATTTCAACCGTTGCGTCGTCCACGAGAATACCCACGGACAGCGCCAAGCCGCCGAGGGTCATGAGATTTATCGTCTCACCCAGGGCGCTGAGCAGGGCAAGGGACGTGAGCACCGAAAGGGGAATGGAGAGGGCGATGATGAAGGTGCTCCGCCACGAGCCAAGAAAGAGCAGAATCATCACTGCCGTGAGCGCTGCCGCGATCAGGCCTTCTTTCACCACGCTGTTTACGGCCGCGCGTACAAAAAGCGACTGGTCGGCGAATTCTTTTACTTCCAACTCGGGCGGAAGGCCGCTCAAAATTCTCGGCATGGCTTTTTTTACGCCGTCAACGACTTGCAGAGTCGAAGCCGCACCGCTCTTGTAGATGGTAAGCAGCACGCCCCTCATGCCATCCAGCCGCACCATGTTCTGCTGCGGCTGGTAACCGTCGTGTACCTGCGCCACATCACCCACGCGGATCACGGCGCCGTTTACGGTTTTAACGGGAAGATCGTTCAGGGCCGTGAGCACCGGCGGGTTGCTGTTGAGCGAAACATTGTATTCCGTTGGACCGATCTTGGCCGTACCACTGGGGAGAACAAAGTTCTGGGCATTGAAGGCGTTGACCACATCCTGCGGTGCCAGGTTTTTCGCCTGGAGGGCCGCCAGATCGATATCGACGGCCACAACGCGCGCCTTCCCACCGTACGGATACGGCACGGATGCGCCCCGCACGGTCGAAAGACCGACCTTCACGCGATTCATCGCCATGTCTTGGAGTTCCTGCTCCGAGAATTTCTTGCTTGCAAGACTGTACTGGAGGATGGGAACCGTTGAGGCATTGTAGCGGATAATGAACGGAGGGGTGACGCCGGGCGGCAGAAAGCGCAGTGCCGCCTGCCCGCTTGCCGCGAGCTGTCCCACGGCATCGGAGACCGAGGCGCCCGGCTGCAGGTAAACTTTGATCACCCCCGCGCCATTGTATGCGGTGGATTCCGTGTGCTCGATGTCGTTCACCAGGGCGGTGATCATGCGCTCGTGGTTGTAGATGATGCGCTCCTCCACCTCCTGGGCGCTCAGGCCGTTATACACCCAGACCACGCTCACTACCGGAATGTTGATCCCCGGGAAGATATCCGTCGGCGTGCGGAGCAATACGAAAGGAGTCAGCAGCAAAAGCACGAGCGCCGCCACCACAAAGGTGTAGGGCCGGCGCAATGCGAGTCGAACAATCCACATGGTTCATTTCCTTCTGAAAAGATCCCTAATAATAATTTTCGTTCAAGATAGCCCAATGCCGATGGGTTACGCTCCGCTTCACCCATCACGTTAGTCTTGAACGCAACCTGGTATAAAAAGCCAATGCCTAGATCGCAGTTCCCACAAGGACTACCCGGAGAATATTCACTTCGGAAACCGGAGCCGCAAAAGTCGCGGCCGGCAGCGCCAGGTGCATCCAATCCCAGTGAACGTGGTATTTCCTTTCAATGTGTAAACGAACGAGAAGGCAAAAACCCCCGCTTCAAAATCAATTTCTTTTTATTTTTTTAGAGATGGGACAGGCGGGCTTGAAGAGAGGCACTTGCACGGCTGATGAGCCCTTCAACCGCTTTGGGCGAAACGCCAGGGACCCGTGCAATCTCGGCTGGATGCTTCAAGTGCCTGTTTGTGCGGGTCCGCCTTCTTTCCCTCAAGTGAAAAGTCCTTGTAGGCTATTATTGCCCAACCCCTCGAAAAGGTAAAATTAGCCTCCTCTACTGTTCTGAACCAGCTTCATCCCCTTCCTGCATAGACCGACGCCAGAAATCCGGGTTTTCATAGCGCACTGCCAGAGCCTCGATGTCGACTGGCAAAGCGCCGGTCGTGAAGTCAAAGTTGCCGGTCAAATTGAAATTGCGCCAAGCGACCGGCGAAATGCCCTTGAGAATTTTGATGGCCTCCTTGTCGCCAACTGCAAGCTTTTGCTCGTATACCCGCGATAAGAGCAACATGTTGTAATAGATCATCGAATTGCCCATAAGTCTGGAGCAGTCGTTCCAGATTTGTTGCTCCGCTTCGGTTTTCACGCGGAACTTTCCGGAATTGACGTATGAGATCGCACGCCGCATGCGGTGGTACGCCTCGCCACGATTGAGAGCCTTCTGCACGCTCTGCCGAAATTTGGGATCGTCGATAAAGTCGAGGATGTGGATCGTTCGGCGAATATTATCCAGTTCCCAGAGCGCCTTCTTGGTCTGGTTTTGCCGGGTGTAGGAACTCAGCTTACGCACGATTGTCGCTTGCGTTACATCCTTTTGTGCAAGGGATGCCAGGATACGCTGAATGTTGGGCCACTCCTTGATGATCAACGCATCGAAGGTCTTGCGTGCAGGCTTGATCAGGCAATGGGCATAGTGTTTCGGATGGTGGAAGCCTACCAGGCCGGTCATCCTCTTGTGCAGGTCGCGGTAACGCGGCGCGAACTGGTAGCCAAAGACGAATAGAAGAAAGAAGTTCACTTGATTGGTGCCGTGAGTGTCCGTTGAATGGCGTTCCGGTCGGATGTCCGTAGTGTTGTTATACAGGATGTCGAAGACGTAGTGGCTTTCATGTTCGTGCGTGCCAATGATTCGTGCGTTACATGGCACATGATTGGAGACCAGTGTGTAAGCGCTAACGCCTTTTTTCAATCCGAAGTATTTGCTGGAATGCCGGGCGTTGATTGTGGGGATCTGAACCAAGTGAGCAGCCACCGAGATCGTATGCACTCCGTCAACCATGTCGCGTTCCACCGGGCTCAGATCGAAGTGGAAATGGCGTTCATCTTCCGTAAAACGCGGCAAGCGGTAAAGATCGTCAACTTCCTGGACGGTCAGGATGGACAGGCGGCGTGATTCGGTCGTCATGCGTTGAGAGATTTCAGCGAGTGCGAAAAGTCTACTTTCTGCACGGCAGCCTCATTAGGTTTTCCATCTTCATTTCTCCCTCTAATTTTGGTGCAAAAACCTATGTTGAAATCATAATGTCTTTGCATCTGATATGTGTTAATTTATTGCACCACGGAAACAATCACTCCCGCATTTTCGACTTCACCACATAGGATCGGTTATGCCCGTGTCAGCAGTGTAGGCCAAAACCTCGATTCTCAGATTGATGCATTGCAGCACGCCGGCTGTGGCAAAATATTTTCCGAAAAAATGACTGCCTCGCGGATGGATAGGCCGGCATGGAATGAAGTGCTGGAATATGCCCGACCAGACGATACGTTGGTGGTGACCGAACTCAGTCGTATGACTCGCTCCTTGCTGAATCTGCTCGAAATAACCAAACTGCTGGAGCAACGTCAGATCAATCTCGTCTCATTACGTGAAAGTATCGATACCTCGACTGCCACCGGACGTTGTTTTCTATCAATGATGGGGGCCATTCACCAAATGGAGCGGGAGTTGCGCGCAGAGCGAGCTGCAGCGGGCCGATCATCGGCTAAAGCGCGGGGCAGAACCGGCGGAAGACCTAAAACCGATTCTGCGAAATTGGAAAATGCCAGGATCTTGTACGAAAACTCAGACAAGACTGCCACCGAGGTTTGTGAGATTGCCGGCGTCGGGAGATGAAGGTTCTTTTCCTACCTAGCGGAAAAGCGACAGGAACAGTTATTTCAAAAAAGCAATCGAGGATGATATGAGTCTCAATCGCGGAGCAATTGGAAGTAGCGTCGCCAAATCGATGTTCGGGTCCGGAACTTGGAACACACCTATGCTACAACTTATAGCCCATGTTTTGCGATAATCGGTGATCGACCGGATATTTCAAACGTTGAGAATTAGTCATCTATTGCAACTGGAAGAGGGTTTACGGGTGGGAACCACAAAACACGAAGAGTCCGGAAGTCAGCATGACCCCACAATCATCGTTGGAATCGGCGCCTCCGCAGGGGGGCTCGAAGCGTTTCAGGCCCTTCTCCCGAACCTGCCAATCGGCGCGAACATAGCCTACGTCATTGTCCAACACCTGGACCCTTCCCATCCCAGTATGCTGGTCAGCCTGCTTCAGCGCTCCACTACCATGCCAGTCAAGGAAATCGGGGACCGACAGAGGCCCGAGGCAGACCATGTGTACATCACGCCGCCTAACCGGGATGCCGTCATGTCCAACGGCGTGGTCCATTTGCGCAAGCCGGCGGCCGCCATCGGTCCCAAGCCCTCGGTGGACCTCTTCTTCACCTCACTGGCCGAAGACAGGGGCGATAAGGCCGTGGGGATCATCCTGTCGGGCACCGGATCGGACGGGGCTCATGGCATACGCGCCATTAAGGCGTTCGGGGGCATTACCATCGTTCAGGACGAAAACACAGCCCGTTACAACGGTATGCCCCGAGCCGCCATCGAGACGGGGCATGTTGATCTCATCTTTCCTCCCGATCAGATCGGGCAAGAACTGCTCTCCGTGATTAAATACCCGCGCCTGCTCCAGGAGGTCCCACCCGAAGAGGTGGATACCCCGGACGATATCAACAAGATCTTCGCAATGGTGGCTCAAAGGACTGGATGCGATTTCTCCGAATATAAGATGAATACGATCAACCGCCGAATCGGCAGGCGAATGGCGCTGCACAAATTCTCGGCGCTGCAGGATTACATCCACTACATCCAGAAGACGCCCGAGGAGATAGATCTTCTTTTAAAGGACATCCTGATCTCTGTTACGAGCTTCTTTCGTGATGCCGATGCATTCCAGGCGCTTGCCAAGGTCCTCCCGAAGACCTTCGAGAAAAAGCAGCCGGGAGAGACCATTCGGGTTTGGGTGCCCGGGTGCGCAACGGGTGAGGAGGTGTATTCCATCGCCATCCTCCTTTCCGAAAACCTTGGCGAGCGGATCAATAAGTACACCGTGCAGATATTCGGGACAGATCTGGACCAGGAAGCCATTGATCGCGCACGAAGAGGCCTATACCCGGAAGCCACGGTTGTCGACGTGGACAAGAAGATTCTGGAACGCTACTTTATCCGGAAAGACAACATGGTCCAGGTGACGGATTCCGTGCGGGAGATGATCATATTCGCAAAACACGACCTCATCAAGGACCCGCCCTTTGCGCACATTGACCTGATCAGTTGCCGAAATCTGCTCATCTATTTCAATCAATCCCTCCAAAACCGGGTGGTGCCGTTATTCCATTATGTACTGAATCCCGGCGGATACCTATTTCTCGGAAAGTCCGAAAGCATCAACCAGTACTCGGACCTCTTTTCATCAATGTCGAAGAAATGGCGGATTTTTGAGCGCCGGGACGTTGTCGCTACCACGGGTTTTACGGTCAAGTATCGGCAGCTGCCGAACTTCCAGCTCAAGTCCGCCAAGGTCGCCCGAAAGCCGGAAATGAGCCTTAACGACGTAATGCGCGAGGCGGTGCTCAGTACCTTCGGTCCGCCCGCAGTATTGCTCGACGACCGGTTGCAGGTTGTATGTTTTCGGGGGGATACATCGCCCTTTCTCAGGCCGCCGGAAGGAGAGGTCAATTTGGACATTCTCCAGATGGCCAAGGACAGTGTCCGGCTGGACCTGCGGACCATGGTGCACCGCTGCAGCCGGGAGGGGGGCTCCGGGGTGAGCCAGCCCTTGATGGTAAAGAATAATGGAGACGAGAAGGGGGTGCTCATTCACGTGAGTCCGGTCGGCATTCCGGGCGCCCCGAAAAATTTGATGCTGGTGGCATTCGAGTACCTGAAGACCTACCAGTATCGGGAAAAGGATCTGACGCCCCCTGAGGGTTTGGATCCCAGAGTGTATGAATTGGAACACGAATTGGTGGAGACGCGAGAAAAGCTGCAGACCACTATCGAAGAACTGGAAACCACCAACGAAGAACTCATGTCTCTCAATGAGGAGCTCCAATCGGCAAACGAAGAGCTTCAGTCCACCAATGAGGAGTTGGAGACTACCACGGAGGAACTCCAGTCCACGAACGAAGAGCTCAACACCGTAAACGACGAGCTTCAGGCCAAATCGAGCGAGTTGAGCGGTACCAACTCGGATCTGGAAAACATCTTGGCGCAAATCGGGCTGCCCCTTGTGATTGTCGACAGGGAACTTCGGGTCAAACGCTACACGCTTGCCGCCACCGAGCTTTTCTCGCTGGTGGCCGGGGATATCGGACAGGTACTCACAACGGTGGGGAGCCGGCTAAGCCTGCCTAACCTGAGAGAGACCCTGCGGACGGTCATAGGGGAAAACCGGCCCCTCGACGAGGAAATCGAAGACGGCCGTGAATTTTACTACCTGAGGATTCATCCGCACCTGGATAAAACGGGGCAGCCGGTCGGGGCCATGCTGATCTTCCTGGACAAAAGCCGGTTGATACAGACGCAACGGGAACTGGAAGTCATAGTCAAAATATCCCGTGTTTTCCTGGCGTCGGGAAACCTGGAGGAAATATACGGGAAGCTTCCGGATCTGATCTCCAAGCTGTTCGATTTCCCATTCGTGACGGTGGAGCTTCATGACGAAGCAAAAAGGGAGATGATGGTGGTTGGGTCGTCGGGCCTGCCGATAAAGAAGGGAGAGTTCTTCCGCACCGCTCTTGACGAGACGATTTGCGGCATAGTGGTGAAAAGCGGCGAGCCGTTGGTCCACAGCGAGGAGTCCGGCCGCATTTCCTGCCCCCACCCGGTCCTGCAGTCAATGGATTTGAAAACGCTGCTTTGCATCCCCATCAGGCTGCCGGACCGAACCTTGGGCGCCATGGTGCTGGCCGACAGGACAATAAGACGGGATGCGGCAGACATGAAGGGTACCCTCGAAGTCATCGCCCATCACCTGGCGCTTGAAATCGAACGCATCAGCAAGACCGCCGATCTTAAAGTGACCCATGATGAGCTGGAGCAAAGGGTCACGGAACGTACAGCGGAGCTTGCTGACGCCATCGATCGACTGAACACGGAACTGGGCGAGCGGAAGAAGACGCAGAGGACTTTAAAGGTAGCCAATGAGACTGCGGAAAAGCGACTGGGACAACTTTTGGCGGTCTTTGAGAGCATACATGAGGGTTTGATCTTCGCGGAGCCGGACGGGAAGCTTCTGGCCTGGAACCCGGCGGCCGAGAGGCTGCTCGAATGCATGAGCGCCAAGCCGGTCTTCATCACAGAGATCAGCGAGAGGCTGCACTTCCTGGGACTCGACGGCAAGCCCCTGTCCGCAAACGAATGGCCTATGCAGAGGGCATTGAGGGGTGAGACATTCAGCGACTGCGAGGTCATGACCAATTTGCCCGGGAATAGCCGGATTCTAAGCTTCAGCGGGACCTCCGTGAAGAATAGAAGTGGGGAGATGATCCTGGCCCTGACCACTTTCCGGGACATTACCGAGGAGAGAAGGGCTCAACACGTTCTCAAGGAAGCCCACGACGTGCTGGAAGGCCAGGTGAAAGAACGGACTGCAGAGCTGCAGGCCTACACGGTCAGGCTCGAACAGAGCAACCGGGACCTCGAGGAATTTGCCCATGTGGCTTCCCATGACCTGCAGGAGCCTCTTCGCAAGATGCAAACCTTTTCGGACCGGCTTTCTGTTCTGAATCGGGATTGCTTTGATGAAAGGGGTTTGCAGTATCTGAGCAGCATGCAGAGAGCTGCCAAGAGGATGCAGTCGCTTGTCCAGGATTTGCTTAACTACGCACGGGTCTCTTCAAAGTCCCAACCCGCAACTCGATTTAACTTGAAGGAAATTGCCGAGGAGGTTGTGACGGATCTGGGAGTATTGTTGGAAGAAACCGGCGGCCGTGTCGAAATCGGAGATCTTCCGGAAATGGAAGCGGACCGCGTCCAAATGCGTCAACTCCTCCAGAACCTGATTGGCAACAGCCTAAAGTATCGCTCTGATGCACATCCCCTGGTCAAGGTGCATAATGTCCAGCCAGACAGCGGTCCAGTTTGTGAATTTCATGTTGAAGACAACGGCATCGGCTTCGACCAGGAATTTGCCGACAAAATCTTTGCTCCATTCCAGAGGCTTCACGGCAAGAGCAGCCAATACAAAGGCACCGGCGTGGGACTTGCCATTTGCCGCAGGATCGTCGAACGTCACGGTGGATCCATCACGGCCAGGAGCACGCCCGGAAACGGCGCTGTCTTCATCGTGAAACTCCCCAGAAAACAGCAAAATCCCAAAATCTGACGGCTGCGGATAAGCAACGAGAAGTATGCTGAAAGTTTTCCATCAAAAGATCAGATCAGATTAAACGGAAAGGAAAGATGTTGAAAAACCCCGGAGCACCCGTCATCCTGATGGTTGATGACGATTTGGACGATTGCCTTCTTGCTACGGATGCCTTCGAGCAATCCGGGGCCAAGGGAACCCTGCACTGTGTCGAAGATGGGTACAAATTATTCGAATTCCTTTCCGGCACAGGGAATTACAAAGGTAAAAATGGCCTGCCTCCTGCGCTGATCCTGCTCGATCTCAATATGCCCGGAAAGGGCGGATGCGAGGTGTTGACGGAAATGAAGGATTTTCCGGAATTCCAGAAGATACCCGTCGTCGTTTTCACGACGTCCGGAGAAGAAGAGATTTTGGATAACTGCCTGCGGCTGGGAGCACGGTCATTTATCACCAAACCGGCCGATTTCTCGGATTGGATCCAGGTAATGAGATCCCTTGCGGATAAGTGGCTTGAAGGAAAGAAAGCTTAGATTCCGCGCACGTTATTGCACACGGTCTTCTCTTTTTCAGTCCCACCGAATTCAGCGACGCCCATTTCTTGTCCGGCCTTACATGGTCTTGGATCTCGGAAGGATAGGGCATGTCGATACTTTTAGGAGCGCTTAAGATAATGGCGATCAGACCCTTTAGGCAAAGAGGGTGCTGCACAACTCTAATTTTACCTTTTCGAGGGGTTGGGCAATAATAAGCCTTGTACTCGGGAGAACGTGCTTTCTTGTCCGGGCAATGAATCAAAAATGGGAAGTGGTTCGGAAGACCATCATCATAGAGATAGGAATAGAGATATTTGATTTTGCGATGGCCCCACGGACTGCTAAGATAACCAACTTTCGAAGTAAGCCAGTGGCTTAAGGCTGTTACAATTCCGCCCGATCGGGTATGAATTCAATGCCCCTGCTTTCCAGACGGAGGAGTTAAACCGTTCATGAAGCGTTTGGTATTTAGTATTTTAGTCGGCATCTTGTGTGCGACTCTTGCTCAGGCGGACGATTTTAAACCCGTCAAGCCGACTAGAGAGGACAAATGCCCGGTTTGCGGAATGTTCGTCGCAAAGTACCCTGACTTCTTGTGTGAGATCGTGTTCAAGGACGGATCACATGCCTTTTTTGACGGGGCCAAGGATATGTTTAAATATTACCTGAACCTTGAGCAGTATAATACATCCCAAAAGAAGTCGGACATCGGTTCGGTCTTTGTGACAGATTATTACAGTCTCGAGATGATTGATGGGCTGACGGCTTATTATGTTTTGGGCAGCAACATTTTCGGACCTATGGGCAGGGAGCTGATTCCGTTCAAGAGTCAGGCGGAAGCGAAAGACTTCATGGTTGATCATTCTGGAAAGTCTATGGCACGGTTTGACAAAGTCACTCATGAGCTCATGAAAGGTCTGGACCGATAGCTATGCGAAAGTCGCAGATATTTGCCATGTTTATCATCGTCAACACGATCTTCCTAGGTTTTGCATTTCTTCATGCCTATCACAGGAAAACCATCAATAGTTCCAATATTGAATCAATGGCACATATGGTTAAGACACTCAAACTAACCGATATCTGCCTTTTCAACGAAGCACGATATACACGGAATCCCAGCGTTGCCGACCTCAATACACCATTCCAGGACTATCCCCTGTCAATGGAGCATTTTCCTTCAGGATCACTCGTGCCCTTGCCGTCTCACATGAGACTCCCTGCAGGATCGAAATAAGGATATGAGCTGGATTGAGAAACAGAAAAACGTCCTCGACTTTACACTCTCTTCCCTTTTGAGGCGAAGGGGTAAGAATATTGCGTTGACTATTGTTTATGCTTTGGTGGTTTTTTTTCTGACCTCAGTGATGTTCTTCACTTATTCTCTAAAAAGAGAAGCCGCTCTGGTGCTTCGAGGCGCGCCGGAGATAGTAGTCCAGAGGCTGGTCGCCGGGAGAAGCGATCTCATGCCCCTGAGTCATATCGATGTCATAAAAAAAATAAGGGGCGTACAGTCAGTAGAAAAAAGGCTGTGGGGCTATTATTATGATCCTCGAACCGGGGCTAATTATACTTTTTTAGTGAGCGGCGATTTCCCGTGCGCCCCCGGGGAAATGATTGCCGGCAACGGCGTTGCAAGAAGCCTGCATGTTCGGAAAAATGACTCCATCCCGTTCAGGACCTACGATGGTTCTTCTCTTTTTTTGAGGATTAAAGGAATTTACTCGGCGGAATCGGAGCTTGTTTCCTCGGATCTGATACTGGTCTCGGATGCTGATTTCAGGAAGCTCTTTTGCATTCCGGAAGATCTGGCTACGGACTTGGTTCTTAAGGTGAGGAACAAAAAGGAGCTTACAACCGTAGCCGCCAAGATAACGCAATTGCTGCCCGACTGCAGGCCCATTTTGATAAACGAAATCTTAAGCACCTACGAGGCCGTGTTTAACTGGCGTGGCGGACTTTTGCTCGTTATCATGTCAGGCGCCGTGCTGGCCTTTGTTATCTTTGCATGGGACAAGGCAACGGGGCTGAGCGCCGAGGAGAGGAAGGAAATCGGGATCCTCAAGGCAGTAGGGTGGGAGACTTCGGACATATTGCTCATGAAGTTCTGGGAAGGCGTCGTGGTTTCCCTCTCATCCTTTCTGGTGGGCGTTCTTCTCGCCTACATCCATATCTTTTTTACCTCTTCCGTGCTGCTTGAACCGGTCCTCAAGGGATGGTCGGCGCTCTATCCCAGGTTCAGGCTTACGCCCTTTATCAGCGCCTATCATGTGGCAATCCTTTTTTTCTTTACCGTCGTCCCTTACACGGTTGCAACCATCGTCCCGTCGTGGAAGGCGGCGACGGTGGACCCGGATTCGATAATGAAGACCTGAGCCGGACTGCAGCCGATCGAAAGGCGGAGCCGCAATCAGGTCCAAACCGATTTTCAAATCAGATGGCCATGATCGAGCTTAGAAATATTCGCAAAGTGTTCAACACGGGCAAGCCCAACGAGTTCGTCGCCCTCGATGGCGTGAGCCTCGGCATCGCTTCTCAGAACATCACCGTGTTGAAGGGGCCAAGCGGTTCGGGCAAGACCACTCTTTTGAGCATCCTGGGATGTATGGCTCGTCCGACCTCGGGGAGGGTCATGCTCGGGGAGAGGGAACTGACAAGCTTGCCGGAACGATTTCTAACCGAGATCAGGCGCAGGACGTTTGGGTTTGTTTTTCAGCAGGTTCATCTAATCAAGGGCATAAGCACGATAGAGAATGTGGTGGTTCCGGCTTTGCCCGGTGGGGAAAAATATGCTTCCCTCAAGAGCAGGGCAATGGATCTTCTCAACCTCCTCAATGTTTCCGGCAAAGCGTATGAAAAGGTCGATTGCCTGTCCGGCGGAGAGGCCCAAAGAGTTGCCATCGCCAGAGCGTTGATAAACAACCCTTCCATAATTATTGCAGACGAACCCACTGCTCACCTGGACACAAAACTGTCCGCCGAGTTCATGGAAATTGTGGAGAGCCTGAAAACAGAAGGGAAAACCATCATCATCGCGAGCCACGATCCGGTGGTCTACGACTCGTCCATAACGGACTGCGTGGTTGCCTTACGCGATGGGAAGATAGAGAACACTGCGACGATATGATTCTTCACCCTGGAGTCATTGCGCTTTTCGCCGGGTCCATACTAATAAGCCTCATGCTCCTCTATGCGGCTTATAATGGACTGCGGATTCTGCTGCGATGGGACATCGCGAGCGGAAGCGAATTGCAACTAAACCTGGAGAGACGAACGTATCTGATCTCGACCGTTATGAGCTATGCTTTTGGATTTCAAATCCTTTCTCTTTTTCTTTTTATATATACGGCCGATGTCCTGAGCCCACTGTTCGTAGGGGCAATGTGCGCGGCGGGATCGCTTAATGTAAATGGCTGGGGCTATCCAACTGTTGTCTTAAAGACGGTTGACACCATTCTGGCCGGTTTGTGGTTGGTAATTAACTATACGGATAACAAAGCCTATGACTACCCGCTGATAAAAGTGAAGTATGGATACCTACTTCTTATAGCACCTTTCCTTCTTTCCGAAACAATAATGCAGGCTACTTTTTTCCTGGGGCTAAAGCCGAATATTATAACTTCCTGCTGCGGGACCCTTTTCTCGGTGACTTCGGCGGGTACGGCTTCATTACTCGCGAGTCTCCCTCATCGCCCTACCGAGCTGGCGTTCTATTCCATTATGGTCGGGACAATTTCTCAGGGGATTTATTTTTATTTCAAAGGGAAGGGAGCCTACCTGTTTTCCATTACGAGTATTCTTGCTTTTTTTATATTCATTGCGGCGCTTATCTCATTTATTTCCCCTTATTTTTACGAGTTGCCGACCCATCATTGTCCGTTTTGTATCCTGCAAAGCGAGTACGGCTACATCGGTTATCCTCTCTACGCTGGCATGACATTGGGCGCAATATTCGGATTAGGCGCGGGCGCCATTGAACCCTTCCGAAACATCCAGAGCCTGGCGGGAATCATTCCTTCAACACAACGTAGATTCGCTTTGATTTCAGTCGCTTCAGTCTCGCTAACGTTGCTGATCGTGCTCTGCGGCATAGCTTTTTCCAACCTCCGCATGACTCAAGTTTTACAGTAACAGAAATAGATGATTGCCGAAAAAATCGGTTTGCAAATTGCGGCCGGGGCAATAACTGCGGCAGTCTTTGCGACCACGGCTGACACGGACAACCCGTTCAATTCGTGTGGACTTCTCCGGATACCCGATGCCCGCTACCGGTTTTCACGCAGACTGTGTGCTTCGTGCAGGATGTGGTCGAGGATTCCGTTGATAAAGGCCCCGGAATCGGGGCTGCCGAATGTTTTGCCGAGGTCGACAGCCTCGTTTATGGATACTTTGGGCGGGATTTCCAGGCAATAGAGCATCTCGAAAACGGCTATCCTGAGGATGTTCCTGTCGATTATGGGCATCCTCTCCAACCGCCAGTTCTCCGATGCCTTCACTATTATCCGGTCTATATGCTCGCGGTAGGCGTAAACGCCGTGGATCAGCTTTTCGGCGAAGGGGCGCACCGATTCGGGGATTCTGTACTCCCTTTCATCCGTATCGGATGTAAGCTGATAGTAGAGCTGTATTACCTCTTCCGGAGGCAGGCCGCTCATCTCCATCTGGTAGAGCATCTGGAGTGCTATTTCTCTGGATTGACGCCGCCGGCCCATATTGAAAAACTCGCTTCAGCAGTGAGGGTGAATAAAGATCCGATCAATTTCAACCACGTCGAAAAAAAATGATACATGCCCGCGGCGGGGCGGACAAGATGCAATCAGAGCGACATCTGCTTTATCAGGTTAGCCATTTCTATGGCAGCGACGGCCGCATCCCATCCCTTATTTCCCGACTTGGAGCCGGCCCGCTCGATTGCCTGCTCGATGGTGTCCGTGGTAAGGACCCCGAAGGTTATGGGCACACCGGCTTCGAGAGCGGCGTTTGCGATTCCCTTCGATACCTCGGATGCCACGTAGTCGAAATGCGGGGTCGATCCCCTGATCACGGCCCCCAGGCAGATTATGGCGTCGTAGTTTCCGCTCAGGGCCGCTTTTTTGGCCAGCAGGGGAATTTCGAATGCTCCCGGCACCTTGAAAACGTCCACATCTTTTTCGTCGGCCCCGCTCCTTTTCAGGGCGTCCAACGCCCCCCCGAGCAGCCTCTCCCCAATAAAATCGTTAAAACGGCTAACGATAATTCCGAACCTCAGGTCCCCGGCCAGCAGTTTTCCTTCGAAAACTCTCATTCCACTTCCCCTTCAGAGGTTAAACAGCTCATGATATGGCCCATCTTGGTGCACTTGGTGCTCAGATACTTTATGTTGCATTCGTTTGGGGGGATCTCAAGCGGCACCCTGGAGACCATGGTAATCCCGTAGCCCTGAAGTCCGACAATCTTGGTCGGATTGTTCGTCATGAGCCGCATTTTTCTTATGCCAAGGTCAACCAGCATCTGGGCGCCGATTCCGTAATCGCGCAAATCGGCTTGAAATCCAAGAACTTTGTTCGCCTCGACGGTATCGTAGCCCTGTTCCTGGAGCGCGTAGGCCTTGATCTTGTTTGCGATACCGATGCCGCGGCCCTCGTGGTTGCGCATGTAGAGAAGTGCCCCTTTGCCCTCCCGTGCGATCTGGCCCATCGCCGCCCGGAGCTGGCTGCCGCAATCGCAGCGCAGAGAACCGAAAACATCGCCGGTGAGACACTCCGAATGCACCCGCACCAGGACCTCATCCTCAGGCTTTATATCGCCTTTGACCAGGGCCAGGTGACAGTATTCGTCAATATCGTTGGTGTAGGCGATCACCTTGAAATCGCCGCCGAAAGAGGTCGGAAGGCTTGCGGTGGCCGCCCTGTGGACAAAAATCTCGTTTTGCATCCTGTAATTGATAAGGTCGGCTATGGTGACGATTTTGATCCCATGTTGCGCGGAGAATCTCTCCAGGTCGGGCATGCGCGACATGGTGCCGTCATCGTTCATGACTTCGCAGATGACGCCGGCCGGTTTGAAGCCGGCAAGTCTTGCCAGGTCCACCGACCCCTCGGTCTGGCCGGTCCTGACCAGGACTCCGCCCTTCTTTGCGCGAAGAGGAAAAATGTGGCCCGGGCTCACTATGTCCTCGGGCTTGACGTTGTCGGCAATGGCGGTAAGGACTGTCTGTGCCCGGTCCGCCGCGCTGATGCCGGTTGTAACGCCCGTACGCGCTTCGATGGACACCGTGAAGGCGGTCTGAAAGGGAGATTTGTTCTTGGTGACCATCATGGGGAGATCAAGCCGGTCCACCATCGAGGGAGAAAGGGCAAGGCAGATGAGCCCTCTTCCGTACCTGGCCATGAAGTTGATGGTCTCCGGGGTGGCCTTTTCGGCCGCTATGCACAGATCGCCTTCGTTTTCGCGGTCTTCGTCATCGACCAATATGACCATCTTACCCTGGCGGATGTCTTCTATAGCATCGGAGATAGTTGCCAAAGGCATTCGAGTGAACTCCTTCCGAGAATGAGAATGAGCAGTGCGCGGGGCATTTGCCGGCCGGCACTTGCTTATGGCGCCGGCAGCTCTTGGCGATCACGCGGAATCGGGGCTGCTCTGCTGCTAATTGCGCAGCTTAAGTAAACCCGTGTTTTTTTAGAAAATCAAGGTCAATCCGTTCTTTGCCGCCGCCTTTTGGTAAGGTATCGCTCCATGGCCGCATCATTTTTTCGACATACTTTCCGATGAGGTCGGTTTCGATGTTCACCTCTTCGCCCGGCCGCAGGTCCCCTATATTGGTCTGGGATGCGGTGTGGGGGATGATATTCACATCGAAGCCGGGTTCGGATACGCCGTTTACGGTCAGGCTGATACCGTTTACGGCAACCGACCCCTTCTCGACTATATAGCGCGTCAGCTCCGCCGGCGCTTCGAAGTAAAGGCGAAGCGACCTGCCCTCGGAGCGCCGCTCCCTGAAAAGGGCCAGGCCGTCGACGTGGCCGGCTACCAGGTGGCCACCAAGGCGGTCCCCCAGCCGAAGCGCCCTTTCGAGGTTCAACCGGCTGCCGGGGGGCTTGCGGCCGAGCGTGGTGCGGCCAAGCGTTTCGGCCGAGACATCGGCGCTGAAAACATCGCCGTTAAACGATGCAACCGTAAGGCATGCCCCGTCCACCGCGATACTCTCTCCCAGCACCAGGGTACCGGCCGCAAAACCTGCCCGTATAACCATGCGGGAGTCGGGCCCGTGGCGTTCGGTGCGAAGCAGGCTGCCCGTTCCTTCTATAAGGCCGGTAAACACGCATTTCTCCTTGGCTGGAGTGGCGAGCGGGAACGAAGCGCCGCCCACCGCGGTCAGCGATAGATTAGTATAACTCTTTTCGAAACCTTCCGGAGACCAGCACGTCGCCGTCGATATTCCTGGTCCTGATACAAAAGGCCGGCACCGCATCGGCGATCTTGACCCTCGACCTTCCGCGAATCATCCCCACCCCGTTCCGGTCCCCGAGGATCTTGGGCGCGTAAAAAAAATAGAACTCGTCGGCAAGGCCCGATTCCATAAAGGAGCCGAGCACTTGTCCGCCACCTTCCACCAGAATACTTGAGATGCGCCTTTTCCCCAGTTCTTTTAGAAGCTGCGCCAGGTCCAGGCCGCGGTCCCCGGCCGGGGTGCGGATAACCGTGACACCGGGCCGGCTTAAGGCCGATTCCCTTTCGAGCGGAGCGGCCACGGCGCACGCAATCCACACCGGGCTTTCCTCCGCCGAGCGCACCAGCTTGCTTTCCGGCGGGGTTTTAAGGGCCGTATCCAAAACTATGCGCACCGGCTGCCGATGTTTTCCCCTGCCGCTCAGGCGCGCCGTGAGCATCGGGTCGTCGGCCAGCACCGTTCCGATTCCAACCAGCACGGCGTCGGAGGTATACCTCAGCCGGTGCCCGAATTGGCGCGATCTCTCATTGGTAATCCACTTCGAATCGCCTGCCGAACCGGCGATAAAGCCGTCGAGTGTGGCGGCCGCTTTCAGTCTGACGTAAGGGAGCCCGGTGGTCACGTACTTTATGAACGGCTGATTTATGCCGCGGCACTCGTCCTCCAGAACGCCCGACAGCGTCTCGACCCCCTTGCCGGCAAGATACTCGCATCCCCCCCCGGCCACATCGGGGTTGGGGTCCTTCATCCCGCACACCACGCGCGAAACGCCGGCATCCAGAACGGCCCCGGTGCACGGGGGCGTGAGCCCCTGGTGGTTGCACGGTTCGAGAGTGACGTAAAGGGTCGATCCGCGCGCGGCCCCGCCCGCATCGGCAATCGCGTTCACCTCGGCATGCGGCCCGCCGAGCACTTCATGAAAGCCCCGGCCGATAATGGCTCCGCCCTTCACCAGGACCGCCCCCACGAGGGGGTTGGGGCTGGTGCGCCCTGCCCCCCGGAGCGCCAGGCGAAGGGCCTTTTTCATATAGAATTGATCGAGGTCGAGGTCCGTCATTTTGGGGGGATTTTCATGCGTAGAGAGAAAAACCCAAACAGAACTCCGCCACTTCCGATCGAAGCGATCTCAAAGCGGCCTCATCGCCCGCAGACTTGAGCGCCCGATGGATGAACCGCGCAATGGTCACCATATCCGCCGGCATCATCCCGCGCGTGGTCACCGCTGGAGTCCCGATCCGGATGCCGCTGGTCACCCCGGGTTTCTGGGTATCGAAGGGAATGGCATTTTTGTTGACCGTGATTCCGGCCAAATCCAGCGTTGCTTCGGCCTCCCTGCCCGTAATTCCTCCGGGGCTGACATCCAGCAGCAGGAGGTGATTATCCGTGCCTCCCGAAACGAGCCTGTAGCCGTTGCCGGAAAGCTCTTGCGCAAGCCGCTTGCAGTTTTCCAATATCCGTTTCTGGTACTCTTTGAACCCCGGCTGCAGCGCCTCCTGAAAGGCCACCGCCTTTGCCGCGATCACGTGCATGAGCGGCCCGCCCTGAATTCCGGGGAAAATCTGGCTGTCCAGAAGCTTGCCGTACGTGCAGTGTGAAAGGATCAGCCCGCCGCGAGGCCCCCTGAGGGTCTTATGGGTGGTCGAGGTGACGAAATCGGCCTCGGGGACCGGATTCGGATGAAGGCCGGCACTCACCAGCCCGGCAATGTGGGCCATGTCGACCATAAGATAGGCGCCGGTTTTTTTGGCAATGTGGTGAAAACGCGCGAAATCGATTATCCTGGGATAGGCGCTGGCTCCCGCTATGATGAGCTTGGGCCGTTGCTCGACGGCAAGGGATTCAACCTGGTCATAGTCGATTTCCTCCGTGTCCCTCCTCACCCCGTAGGATGCGACCCGGAAGAGCCGCCCGGAAAAGCTTACCGGACTCCCATGGGTGAGATGTCCGCCCTGCCGGAGGTCCATTCCCAGGATCAGGTCTCCGGGCTGGAGCACCGCGAATAAAACGGCCATGTTCGCCTGTGAACCGGAATGTGGCTGAACGTTGACATACTCGGCACCGAAAAGTTCCCTGGCGCGGTCCTGGGCCAGTTTTTCCGCTATGTCCACAAACTCGCAGCCGCCGTAGTACCTTCTCCCCGGATATCCTTCGGCGTACTTGTTGGTCAGAACGGACCCCTGGGCTTCGCGCACGGCAACGCTTACGAAGTTCTCCGAAGCAATGAGTTCGAGCCTGCCCTTCTGGCGGTTTTCCTCTTGCTCGATAACTTTGGCTATTTCAGGATCAACGAAACGCAAATGAGACATGCCTTACCTTCCTGGGCAAAAAAACTCGCTGCTGCGGCCTGTACTGGCGGTTTATTTAGTTCCGGCTCTCTGTCCGCCGTTCGGCGAAACGGCAGATAACAGGACTACCTGGATGAGAAGCTTTCACGACCAAATAATACCCCAATGCAAAGAAGATGACCAGAACTGATTAATATCAATTTCAAGCCATTACACCCGTACCACCCCATCACCGCATTTTCGCACGCTCTGTTTTTTATTTCCACATGGAACGCAACTGGCTATTATTTCGGCTCAAATTTTTGCAGAGGACGCCGGATGATCGATTTCGACTACCGCATCAGGAAAAGCCCCCGCCGGAAAACGCTTTCCATCTGCGTTTACCGGGACAACAGGGTCGTGGTGGCAGTACCCGGCAGGCTGTCCAAAGAGGAAATCGTGCTGTTCGTGGAGAAAAAATCGGAATGGGTCCGCAAACGGCTCAAAATCAACCGGGAAAAGGAAAAGAAAAAAGCGCGGCAATTCGTAACGGGCGAAAAATTTCTTTTACTGGGAAATGAATACACCCTCGTCGTCCAGGCCGGTTCTCCGGGCAGGGTCTTCATTGAGAATGGAAGCATAAACGTGCGGCTGAACCCGGACCCTTCCCCGGACGGCAACCGCTTGAAGGTAAGAAACTACCTGGCCGAATGGTACGTCGGCCTTGCACTCCAAAAAATCAAAGAGCGCCTGCCCCTGTTTGCCGAACGAGTCGGCGCATCCCCGCACCGTGTGACCATAAAGGCGATGAAATCCCGGTGGGGAAGCTGCTCGACCCAGGGCCGCATCAGTTTTACCTGGAACATCATCATGGCCCCGGAAGCGGTCCTGGACTACCTCGTGGTCCACGAACTCTGCCACCTTGTCCACCACGACCATTCGGCGCAGTACTGGAAGCTGGTCGAATCGATAATTCCCGACCACGCCGAGAGGCGAAAATGGCTGAGAGAGAATGGAGAGGTGCTAAGTTTTTGAGGGGGATTCCGAACCCCGCCCAGCACCGCACCACACGCCGGCGGCGCTTTGAAGAGGCCGCAACTGCCGGGGAAGAAGCTGCCGGGGCGGCGTGAGCCCTAAATGCGCGTATAAAGGTTAAGTAATTGAAAAGACTTACGACTTAGCCCATGAGCAGGGTCAAATCGTGAGCGGCCCCATGCTAAATGCCGGCTGCATCAAATAGCCGAAATTATCCCGAATACTTTCGGCATGATCGGGAAAGGTTGTGGTTTTTACACGCTTTTTTTTCTGAAGGCACAGGAGATCTCTCTGAACTTTTCATGGATTGCTCATTAGCCCCCACGCCATGATGGGCACGACTGTAGAGGGTCGGCTCCATCAGGTTGTCGGGATAATTATTCTGTAGCGCTTGTTTTCGGTGGCTCATCTTTTTCGGGTACAGGCAAGGCGGGCAACCCTCTCGCTTTGCGTAACTTGTTTATGATCAACGCATTGCTCGATAATAATATCATCTCCACGTCAGCAAGTGCCATTGAGTAAAGCTGGAGAAACTGTTTCTGAATGTGTTTTCCCAAGAGATCAACTTCTGAAATAAAATCAGTTATATCCTCTCTGTATTTCTCTCTCGCTGCAGTGAGCACAGAGAAGACCAGTATGACAAGTATTATTAGGGCGCAGAAAAGTTCCGAATACGAAAGAACTGTTGCTACAACGGTTATCGGAGCCAACGTAGAAAGGCTTGAGGGAGTCAGCTTGCCGAAACTGAATCCCCAAAAACTCCAAAACGAAAGGGTGTAGCTAGCCGTAAAACTATGGGTATCCAATTTGTATAAGGACCAATACTCAGAGCTATAGACTAGCGATGTTAGCAGAACCGTGGTGAGCCAGGAAATCATAAGGTACAGGTCGGGTTTTCGACTTTTGGCGACTTTAAGAAGCCTGTCACCAACAATCTCCGTGACTGAGTTCAATAGATAGAACATAAGGCATTGCTGTTCATAGTCTTTCGTTTGTGGTTTGTACTTCTCTTTCTTCCACAACGTCTGCTGCCCATCCTCTATCGACACGCGCAGCTTTCTTACGAGATCACTTAAGCCCTCGAAAATGCTTGATCGATAAGCCCTTCTCAGGCTGCGATATAAATGTATGATAAGATATATGCCGAGCAGGACCATGGAAGGTATGAGAAGATAGATATTTGACGAAAGGGCGATGCATACGGCAGAAAGGGCTGCCGCTGTCATAAAAGCAAATCTTAAACGGAAGGAGCGTAATAGATCGTAAATGGCTGGAGCAAGTGCAACCATTAGTGCCCAGTTGCGGAAGAAAAGTTTCGGGATTCTCCAAAAAAATAGAATACATGGATAGCAGATCACATAGGCCCAAAACCGCCGGAAATCCTTTCTGCCCATGCCTATCAGCACGACTGAGATAAGCACCAAGAGCACAAAGAATCTATAATTCAATGTCCATCGCAGAGACGGCATGTATTTCTCGAAAATGAAGACGTCTACATCGAATACGATCACTTTGATTGCTATGAAAGCCCACAAGATGATTGCAATAGCCTCACGTAGAGCTCTGACAATACGTTGATTCAAGGGGATACCGGAGGTATTATCGGTCAAGCCCTAAGCTCCTGTTTGATTCTTTGGCTGATGTATTCCAAGGCCCAATGCTAAACGGATCTGCATAAGCTGGAACTCCGGATTTCCACGGGTGACACGGGCAGCGTTCTTTTGTTGCCCGTGTCGAAGGCAAGAGGGACATGAATAGTATTGAGCCCTCCAGTGCGACGCACACTGACAACAAGTTGCCGGTGCCACCCACGTTTGACCGCTCAATTCTTACCCCTTATACGATTCCGTTTGTTTCCCCTCCCCCGCGAAGGTCGCCCGGACGGTCCACAGGCCGTTTGGTTGTTCCCAAGTCTCGATCTTCAAAGGGTTTTCCATTTTATAATCGGCTGCAACCAATTCGACCTTATCTTTGGGGATGTCGGTTATCGTGAATACTCCCTCCGGCATGATTTGGCTCCTCTCCTAGGGGATTGGTATCTCGCGAACAGCGCTCTCCCGCAATTCCCGAAGCTCCGAATTGGTAAGAAAATTCGCTACGGGAAGGCCCTTCACGGGTGATTTGTTGATCCACTCCTCAACCTTCTTCAGATGCTCGGCATTCACGGGATCGGAAGCTTTCCCGTCGGGCGGCCGGATGAAAGCACGGATCTTTTTGCCGCTCTCATCTTCGCCGAAAACGTTGCTGCGAAAATTTGCCAGCTTGTCTTCGGCTACATCGTTCTTTTTCTTGGCGTCTGCTGCGGTGGCAACAATGGCGCCAGGGAGCGAACCCGCAAAATAATAATCCTCCAGGTCGCGTATCGCGGTTGCTAGCGGGTACTCTTCGATCCCGCGCCTCTTGCCCTCGTAGATTTGGACCAGGACGGTATTGCGGCTGGCAATCATCTGGGCAAGCATTGCCGAGAAAGTCCGATTGAACAAAGCGGCCTTCCCATAAGCTGCCTGAGTCCCGGCCAATCCACCCGAGACCGCGGAGAGTATCTGGCTCGATGTCTGCGAGACAAGCGCCCCAGCCGACCCCACCCCGGCCTGCACCACCGTCACCCCAAATTCGGCCGTTACATTCTCTCTTGCGAGGGCGGCCTCAAACTCCTTAAAATTCAAATCAATGATTCTCAGGCGCCGATCAATTTCTTCGTTTCTGAACTGCTTCTGCAGCTCAGGATTTCCCGTGTTTTTGGAGATTTCGGACAGCGCCTTCAAGTAGTCGGGGTCCTCAATTTTCAACTCCTTCGCGGCATTGTGGGAGACCTTTGGAAATTGCCGCAGCCCCGCGCAACCTCCAGTTACCAGAACAAACATTACCGGCATCAAAAGCCAAGTCGCTCTTTTCAAAGCAGGTCACTCCGCCCGGTTCATTGCCCATGTGGGCCGTTCCCAGTTGCTGCAGGCCCAACGGGCTGGGTTTTTTTGGTTATCAGAGGCTGCACTTGTCTCTGCGGATGCCCCCGTCTTGTCAGCTATTCTCCTTTCGGCAAGTTCTCCTTCAGGACAAGGGCTGCTCACGGGCGACACGGGCAACGTTCTTTTGTTGCCCGTGTCGAAGGCAAGAGGGACATAATAGTATTGAACCCTCCAGTGCGGGTGGCTCATTTCTCCTGTAGCTCTTCTTTATGGGTTTTTCCGCAGAACTCACAAGTGTCACCAAAACTGGGATCGTACTTCTCAGCGGTGACAATCTGCTGGTCCTCTCGCCGCTTTTCAGCAGCATCGAAGCACTCGTCGCAGATTTGCACAGTTGGATAATTCTCGCTTGCCCGATCAGATGATAGGTCGCCAAAAATCGTGCATGTTCTCATTGGAATTCTCCGAGCGGTCAAGGACAAAACATAACGGTTACATTCAGAAGACGCAACGCAATCCGTAAGAATAACAGTGTAAGATTAATATTAGCAGCATGCAACCTGATTGGAAACGAATAAATTCCAAATTGATAAAAAGAATTGACCGGAACGTTTCTTTTCGGGTGTTCTATGGTCACAAATACTTTCTAAAACTGGGAAAGCCAAAAGATAAATTGTATTACTCAACATACAGCTTGCCAATACCTTGATCTCCACACAGCTTAACACATGATCCGAACATGTTGACTGCGGAAGGGACGCGCCCCGCAACCGCCGCCTCGCAGATCGCATCTTCTTGACGCAATTTTTTGGCGATCAGGCCGTCGTGCATGCCGATTCGACGGTGGATGCGCCGGTTTGGAATTTTTTATAATGCCGGGCGCGTCGCACGCCCCCGCCAGGCCGGGACATGCCAGTAAACGCCGTCAACGAGGGTGCCGTCAGGATCGAATAGCAAGACGGGGCGGCTTGCGGTAAATTGAATTCGAGTCCTTTATTGGCATTCATCTTTTTTAAAACGAGGCTGAATGCAAGAAGGACGGCCTGCATTGGGGCGCCTGACCGGGTTGACCGCACAGTCCGGCGCCATGATGCTTATAGTGCAATTGGGGCGTTACGTTTCGGCTACCGGCTTTGCCCTGCCCGCCCTGCTTTCATCGGCAAAGCAAGAGTTTTGGATCCCGCACAAGGAGGTCAACCCGGATATGGGCACCGTTGCGAGTGAGCTCACCTCACCGAAAATCCCGCTTGGAAGGAACTCGAAACGCATTATCGCGCCATAAAAGACATCCATCTGCGGCGGCTTTTCGCCGAAGACCCCAATCGGGCCGAACGCTTTACGGTGGAAGACGTCGGGATCACCTTCGATTATTCGAAAAACCGCATCACCGGGGAAACGATTCGTCTGCTCATGCGCCTTGCCGATTCGTGCGGCCTGCGCCGGCGGATCGAAGCCATGTTCCGGGGTGAAAAAATCAACCTCACCGAGGACCGGGCGGTACTGCACGCGGCCCTGCGCGCCCCGGCCGGAGAAACGATTTTTGTGGACGGCCGCAACGTGGTGCCCGAAGTCCACGAAGTGCTCGACCGCATGGCCGCCTTTTCCGACCGGGTGAGGACCGGCGAATGGAAGGGGTTTACGGGAAAACGCATCCGAAACGTCGTAAACATCGGCATAGGCGGCTCGGACCTCGGCCCCCGAATGGCCTACCGCGCCCTGCGCCACTACAGTCGGCGCGACATGGTTTTCCGGTTTATCTCCAACGTGGACGGGACGGATTTTGCCGAAACCACGCGCGACCTCAGCCCCGAAGAAACCCTTTTCATCGTTTCGTCCAAAACGTTCACCACTCTTGAAACGATGACCAACGCGCACACCGCCCGCGAATGGGTGTTGGGCGCATTGGGCGATGAGAAGGCCGTCGGCAGGCATTTTGCGGCCGTTTCGACCAACGCCGACGAAGTTGGAAAATTCGGGGTGGACACCGCCAACATGTTCGGCTTCTGGGACTGGGTCGGCGGGCGGTATTCGATGGATTCGGCCATCGGCCTTTCGACGATGATCGCCGTCGGTGCGGAAAATTTCCGGAAGATGCTGGCCGGGTTTCGCGCCGTGGACGAGCATTTCCGCCATGCTCCGTTCGACAAAAACATACCGGCGCTCATGGGGTTGCTCGCGGTCTGGTACAACAATTTTTTCGACGCCCAGACGGTGGCCGTCCTTCCCTACGATCAGTACCTGGAGCGCTTTCCCGCCTACCTGCAGCAGTTGACCATGGAAAGCAACGGAAAGCACGCCACGCTGGACGGCGGACACGTCGATTACCAGACGGGGCCGATCTACTGGGGAGAACCGGGCACCAACGGCCAGCACTCGTTTTATCAACTGATCCACCAGGGCACGAAACTCCTCCCCTGCGATTTCATCGGATTTTGCCGCTCGCTGAACCCCACCGGCAGGCATCACGACCTGCTCATGGCCAACCTGTTCGCACAAACGGAAGCCCTGGCCTTCGGCAAGACGGCGGACGAGGTAAGGTCCGAGGGTACGCCGGAATGGCTGGTGCCGCACCGGGTCTTCGAGGGCAACCGCCCGACCAGCACCATTCTTCTCGAAAAACTGACGCCGGAGGCCCTGGGAAAGCTCGTCGCCCTCTACGAGCACAGCGTTTTCACGCAAGGGGCGGTCTGGGGCATCGATTCCTTCGATCAATGGGGGGTGGAGCTGGGCAAGGTCTTAGCAAACCGCATCATTCCGGAACTCGAAGGTCATGGGAAAGTGGAACCCGCTCACGACAGCTCGACCAATGCCCTCATCCGCCGGTACAAAAAACTGAAAGAGAACAGATGAAAAAGCTTGCGGCCTCCATTCTTTCATCGGATTTCGGCCGGCTTTCGGAGGAAGTCCGGGCGGTCGAACTGGCGGGGGCGGACTGGATTCACGTGGACGTTATGGACGGCCATTTCGTGCCCAACATCACGATAGGCCCCGGCGTGGTGCGCGCCATCCGCAAGGCGACTTCCCTGCCGATGGATGTGCACCTTATGATCGAACGCCCCGAACAATACATCGAAGCCTTTGCGGAAGCCGGGGCCGACCGGATTAGCGTTCACGCGGAGGCAACCGTCCACCTCCATCGGCTGATTCAGAGGATCAGGGAACTGGGGGTCGGGCCGACCGTCGCTCTGAATCCGGCCACGCCGCTTGACAGCGTGAAATATGTCCTCTGCGACCTGGATATGATCCTCGTGATGACCGTAAACCCGGGCTTCGGAGGGCAGAAGTTTATCCGCTCGATGCTTTCCAAGGTGAGCCGGTGCCGGGAAATGATCGATCAAAGCCGGGCAAACGTCCTGCTGGAAGTGGATGGCGGGGTCCACCCGGACACCATCGGCGATCTGGCCGAGGCCGGGGCGGATGTTTATGTTTCCGGTTCGGCAATATTTGACGAGCCTGATTATCTTAAAAACGTGAATGCACTGAAGGCCGCCTGGCTGACTGGAAAGGAAAGATGAAACCCTGAAAAGCAGCCTTGCGTTTTACTCGATCTTGTTTTTCCCCGAGTTTTTCGGGCCGGCGAAAGGGTGGTGAAATGCAGGATAGCAAAAAACTGGACAGGTTGGAAAAAATCAGCAAATTAATCCGCTATTACTCCCTTGCCATGTCCACCGCGGCGGGGTCGGGCCATCCGACATCTTCCCTTTCAGCAACGGAACTGATGGCCGGGCTCCTCTTCGGCGGCGTCTTCCGATACGACCTGGAAAATCCCGAGAATCCCAACAACGACCGGCTTATTTTCAGCAAGGGCCACGCCTCTCCCCTCTTCTACTCCCTGTGGGCGGCCGCGGGGGTGGTGAGCGAAAAGGAACTCATGACTTTCCGCAAGTTCGGGAGCCCCTTTGAGGGCCACCCCACGGTTTCGTTCCGCTATACCGAGACCGCGACCGGGTCCTTGGGACAGGGGCTTTCCATGGGCGTGGGAATGGCGCTCAACGCCAAATACCTCGACAAGCTCCCGTACCGGACCTACGTTCTCCTGGGCGACAGCGAGATGGCGGAGGGCTCGCAGTGGGAATCCATCCAGATCGCGGCCCACTACAAGCTGAACAACCTGGTGGGCGTGATCGACGTCAACCGCCTGGGCCAGCGCGGCGAGACCATGTACGGTTCCAACGTCGAGGCTTATGCACGGCGCGTCGGGGCCTTCGGCTGGGAAACCGTCGTGATTGACGGGCATTCCTACCCCGAGGTCCTCGATGCCTACGAAAAAGCCCGACTTTCAGAAAAACCGGTGATGATTGTCGCCAAAACGATCAAGGGGAAAGGGATCTCGTTTCTGGAAGATAAAAACGGCTGGCACGGCGTTGCCCTGAAAAAGGACGACCTTGACAGGGCGGTGAAGGAACTCGGCGAAATCGACCACACGATCCGTGGGGAGATTGCCCGGCCCGAGGCCCTTAAACCGAAGTCGGTGGAGCCGCGACCGGCCGGCAAAATAGACTATCCGAAGGACAAGCCGGTGGCTACCCGCAAGGCGTACGGGAGGGCACTGGCGCGCATCTACCCCCGGTTCCCCGAGATGGTGAGCCTGGATGCGGAAGTGAGTAACTCGACCAATGCCGAGACGTTCAAGGATGCGCATCCGGACCGTTTTTTCGAGATGTACATTGCCGAGCAGAACATGGCGGGAGCTGCAATCGGGCTTGCCCGGCGCGGCAAGATCCCGTTCGTTTCGACCTTTGCCGCGTTTCTCAGCCGAGCATTCGACCAGGTCCGCATGGGGCAGTACTCGGACGCCAATGTCAAATACGTCGGCTCTCATGCCGGGGTGTCGATCGGGCAGGACGGGCCTTCCCAGATGGGTATCGAAGATATCGCGATGTTTCGCACGATTTTCGACAGCGTGGTGCTCTATCCCTGCGACGCGGTTTCAACCGACCGGCTGGTCGAGGAAGCGGCCGCGCACAGGGGACTCGTCTATATCCGGACAACGCGCATGGCCACTCCGATCATTTACGACGCGGACGAAACCTTTGCCATCGGCGGGAGCAAAGTGCTGCGCAAAAGCGACAGGGACGTCGTCACGGTGGTGGCCGCCGGGATAACCCTTCACGAGGCGCTCAAAGCCTGCGATGAGTTGAAAAACCAGGGGATACCGGTTCGCGTGATCGATCTCTACAGCGTCAAGCCGCTGGATGTGGCGACTCTTCGCGATGCGGCAAACAGTACGGACTTTATCGTCACCGTCGAAGACCACAGCCCGGCGGGAGGAATCGGCGAAGCCGTGCGCAGTGCGCTCACGCCGTCGATTGTTCCGGTTTATTCCCTGGCGGTGCACAAAAAGCCGAAGAGCGGCCTGCCGCAGGAGCTTCTCGATTACGAGGAAATCTCGCAGCAGGCGATAGTTGCGAAAGTAAAAGAAATTATGTGGAAGCGGGAGCGCGAGGCCTCATCCGTGTAGCCGGCGCGCGGGGCCCGTTTCCGCGCCTGGAAAGGCAAAAACGAAATGCGTCTGGGTATCGCCGCCGATCACGGCGGCCTCGAACTCAAAAACAGGCTCGTATCCGATTTGAGGGCCATGGGCCATGAAGTGGTGGATTTCGGCGCATACGAACCGGACCCCGCGGACGACTACCCCGATCTTGTGACGCCGCTCGCGCTTTCGGTATCGAAAGGCGAGGTCGAAAGAGGCGTTGCCATCTGCGGCAGCGGCGTCGGCGCCTGCGTTGCGGTAAACAAGGTGCCCGGGGTTCGCGGCGCTCTGATCCTGGACATGTATTCCGCCCATCAGGGTGTCGAGGATGACGACATGAACCTCATCTGCCTGGGTGGTCGAGTGGTCGGCTACGAACTGGCTAAAGACCTCATCCGCGAATTTCTGAAAGCGCGCTTCAAAGGCGATGAACGCTTCCGGCGGCGCCTCCGGAAGGTGCAAAAGCTGGAGATGCGGGAGGAAACACAGTGAGCGAAAATCCCTTACGGAAATTGGAATCTTACGGCCAAAGCATCTGGCTGGACTACATTCATCGCCATCTTATCGAGTCGGGCGGCCTGCGGCGGTTGATCGAGGGAGACGGGCTGCGCGGGGTGACATCCAATCCGAGCATCTTCGATAAGGCAATCGAGGGCGGCGATGTCTACGACGATAAGATCAGGACCCTCGCGCACGCGCGAAAAAGCGTCGAGGAAATCTATACGGCGCTTACGACCGAAGACGTCGGCCGGGCCGCCGATATCTTCAGGCCGGTCTACGACGAACTGAACGGCGGGGACGGGTTCGTAAGCATCGAGGTGAACCCGCATCTTGCCCGCGACGTGCCCGGCACCATCGATGAGGCGCGGCGGCTGTGGAAAATACTCGACCGCCCGAACATACTGGTCAAGGTGCCCGCAACGATGGAAGGACTGCAATGCATTCGGCAGCTCATCAGTGAAGGCATCAATATCAACGTTACGCTGCTGTTCGGGCTCGCCCGCTACCGGATGGTCGCCGAAGCCTACATCGCCGGGTTGGAGGACCGCGCCGCCAGGGGGCTGCCAATCGAAAATATTGCCTCGGTGGCGAGCTTTTTCTTGAGCCGCATCGACGTCCTTCTGGACCCCATGCTCGAAAAGTCCCATTCCGGCGAGGCCCGAAATCTGCGCGGCCAGGCTGCGATTTCGAGCGCCAAGATTGCCTACCGGATGTACCGGGATATCTTTCGCACCGAACGATTTAAAAAACTGGCCGATTCCGGCGCCCACACTCAACGCGTGCTTTGGGCCAGCACCAGCACCAAAAACCCCGAATACCCGGATACAAAGTACGTCGAGCCCCTGATAGGCCCCGAAACCATCAATACCCTGCCCCCGGAGACCCTCGAAGCATACCGCGATCACGGCAATCCGGCCTCCCGCCTGGAAGAAAACCTGGAAGAGGCCTACGGGAACCTGGATCGTCTCGCCAAACTGGGAATCGACCTGGACAGGGCGGCTCAGCAACTCGAGGATGAGGGAATAGAAAAGTTCGACAAGCCTTATGACAGCCTGATGTCTAATCTCGAAAAGAAGCGCAAGGGCTTCTGTCTGGCCCATGCGTGCTGATGAGAGGTGAAGCCGTGAGTCCTGAGCGTATCGGCACTCTATTTGTGGATATCGGTAACGTCCTGCTCACAAACGGCTGGGACAGGAATATGCGGAGCAAGGCGGCTGAAGTTTTCTGCCTGGACCCGGAGGAACTAAACGAGCGCCACCATCTCACGTTCGACACCTACGAGATGGGAAGGCTAAGCCTTGAAGAGTACCTGAACCGCGTGGTCTTTTGTGAGAAGCGGTCCTTTTCCATGGAAGACTTCAAGAAATTCATGTTCGAACAGTCCAGGCCGATACCGGAAATGCTCGACCTCATCGGCCGCCTGAAAGCGCTCCATCGGCTGAAGGTGGTGGCGGTAAGCAACGAGGGCCGAGAACTGACGCTGCACCGCATCGAAAAATTCAAGCTCAGGTCCCTGATCGACTTTTTCGTCTCGTCCTGTTTCGTTCATCATCGAAAACCCGACCTGGAGATATACCTTCTTGCGCTGGACTGTTCCCAGTCACAACCGCAGGAAGTCGCCTACATCGACGACCGGCCACTGTTCGTGGAGATTGCCCGCGGTCTGGGCATGCACGGGATCCAACATACGAGCTATCCGGCAACCCGGGCCGCGCTCGAAGTCCTGGGGCTTTCCCCGGATAAAAAGAAGGCGGCCTAGAATGTTTGCGCCATAACGGAGGCGGCATGACAGCTAAGGAATGTGACATAGGAATGGTGGGCGCCGGCACGATGGGGGCCAATCTGGCCCTGAATATCGCCGACCACGGATTTTCGGTTGCCGTATACGATGCCGACGAGGCGAGAGTCCGGGCACTTGCGGAAAGGAAAGAGGGGGAAGGAAAGCTCCGGGCAGCCGTTACGGTGCCCCAACTGGCAGAGATGCTTAAACCGCCACGGGCCGTCCTGCTGCTGGTCCCCGCCGGAAAGCCGGTGGATGAAGTAATCGAGGCGCTGATTCCTCATTTCGCTAAATCCGACCTCATCATCGACGGCGGGAATTCCCATTTTACGGATACAGATCGCAGGGCAAAGCTGATGGCCGAAAGCGATATGCTCTTCATGGGCATGGGCATTTCCGGAGGCGAATACGGGGCGCGGCACGGCCCGAGCATCATGCCGGGCGGTCCCCCCGCGGCCTACGAGAGGGTGCGCAAGATCCTGGAGGTTTCCGCGGCCCAGGTGGGCGCAGAGCCGTGCGTCGCTTATCTGGGTTCCGGTTCGGCGGGCCATTACGTAAAGATGGTCCATAACGGGATCGAATACGGCCTGATGCAGCTCATTTCCGAAACCTACGATCTCATGAAGCGCGGGTTGGGAATGGGCAACGGCGAACTGGCCGAAACCTACGCGAAATGGAACGGCACAGAACTCAATTCCTACCTCATCGAAATCACCGCGGACATCTTTGCTTACAAGGACGATAAGGACCACGGGCAGGCCCTGATCGACCTCATCCTGGACCGCGCCCGGCAGAAAGGCACCGGCAAATGGACCTCCTGGGATGCGATGGAGATTCAGGTGCCGACGCCCAATGTGGATGCTGCCGTAATGATGCGAAACCTTTCCGGCGGTCTCGATGAGCGGGAAAGGGCCTCTGAGGTGCTGCAAGGGCCTGAGAGCCACCGGTTCCAGGGTGACCCGGCGCGACTGGTCGAACAGCTTGGAAACGCATACTACGCGGCGATGGTCATGACCTATGCGCAAGGGTTCGCTCTGCTCGGTGAGGCTTCCAAAACTTACGGGTACGGATTGGACCTCGGGACCGTGGCCAGGATCTGGCGTGGAGGGTGCATCATCCGCGCCGCAGTCCTCGACCCCATCAGCGCCGCGTTCGGCAGGCGGCCCGGCCCGGCTAATCTTCTGGTAGACGAGTATTTCAGCCGGGAAATAGTTTCAAAGCAGGGGTCCCTGCGGGCAGTGGTCAAAACGGCCGCTGAACTCGGACTGCCGGCGCCGGGATTTTCAGCGTCACTTTGCTACTTCGACGCATACCGGAGCGCATGGCTTCCGGCCAACCTCATCCAGGCGCAGCGCGATTACTTCGGCGCCCATACCTATGAACGAAAAGACATGCCGGGAAAGTCCCTGCATACGGTCTGGAAGAAGACGGAGAAAAATAGCTGATGCAAGACGGCAGAATCGACGAAGCGACGGTCTTTGTCATCTTCGGAGGAGCGGGCGACCTCACCCTGCGAAAGCTCATACCCGCCCTCTACAACCTGTTTCTTGATACCTGGCTGCCGGAGCGATTCGAGATCGTGGGAGTAGGCCGCAAGGAATTTACCGACGACTCCTACCGCCAATATCTGCGCGAGGGGGTCGATAAGTTTTCGCTCCTGGGAAAGACCGATGAAAAGAAGTGGGCGGATTTCGCTTCGCACATCGCTTTTTTGAGGTCCGATGTGAACGATCCGCAGGCATTTGCCGACATCGCCAAGGAGCTTTCGGCCTACGATGAAAAATGGGGAGAAAAATCCAGCCGGATTTATTACCTGGCCCTGCCCCCGAGCATGACCATGCCCATGGCCGAAGGCCTTGCGAGTGCCGGGCTCAATTTGGACCGGGAGCGCGCCCGCATCGTCGTGGAAAAACCCTTCGGCCGCGACCTCGATTCAGCACGGGAACTCAACCGGCTCCTTGCCGAGCATTTTGAAGAGTCTCAAATCTACCGGATAGATCATTACCTCGGAAAAGAGACCGTGCAGAACATCCTCGCCTTCCGGTTCGGCAACACGCTCTTCGAGCCGATCTGGAACCGCCGCTACATCGACCACGTCGAAATTACCGTGGCCGAACAGGGCGGGGTCGGGTATCGGAGCGGATATTACGAGCAGGCGGGGGCGCTGCGGGACATGATCCAGAACCATCTGCTCCAGCTCCTCTGCTTGATCGCCATGGAGGCCCCCGTCTCTTTCGACAGCGATGAGGTTCGGCAGAAGAAGGTGGACGTTCTGCGCGCCATCCGTACCATTCATCCGGACCAGGTCCATAAGAGCGCGGTTCGGGGCCAGTACGGCGGAGGATGGGTCGAAGGCGAACATGTCCAGGGCTACCGTTCCGAGCCCGGCGTGGCGGCTGATTCGTCCACGGAAACGTTTGCGGCGGTCAGGCTCTACGTGGACAACTGGCGATGGCAGGACGTGCCGTTTTACCTGCGCACGGGCAAGCGCCTGCCAGCCAGAATTTCGGAGGTTACCATTCACTTCCTGCCGGTGCCCCACCAGACCTTTCCGCCCGCCGCGCTTCTGGACTCCCGGCCAAACCGGCTGCTGATCGCCATTCAGCCCGAAGAAGGCATCCTGCTGCGTTTCGAAGTCAAACATCCCGGCCAGCATATGGCGCTCGCGCCCGTAATGATGCAGTTCTATTACCGCGAGGCATTCGAGACCCGCTCCCCCGAGGCCTACGAAACGCTGCTGCTCGACATCATGAAGGGGGATTCCACGCTGTTTATGCGTGCCGATCAAACCGAGGCCGCCTGGGCGGTGATTACCCCGATCCTGGACATGTGGCGGAAGGTGAGGCCGACCGACTTTCCCAATTACCAGACGGGGAACTGGGGGCCGGAAGCTGCCGACGCCTTTATCGCGCAGGATGGACGGAGCTGGACGCCGCCGACCTTTGTTCAATGCAGGGAGGATCTTGCCACGTGCCGAGTTGCGAGAGAACATCCGGAATAGTCGATGTTTATGACGATTATGAAGCCGTAAGCCGGGCCGCCGCGGAGCTTTTTGTGCGCCGTGCCGGCGAAGCGTCGGCAGAACGCGGCCGGTTCAGCGTCGCGCTTTCGGGAGGGCACACGCCGCAGCGCACATACGAGCTTTTGGCCGGTCCACCCTTCAGCAGGCAGGTAGACTGGGGCAAGGTGCATATCTTTTGGGGCGACGAGCGGTGCGTGCCGTCTAACGATCCCAGGAGCAACGCCCGGATGGTCACGGAAAAACTCTTGCACCATGTTCAAGTGCCCGCCGGCCAGGTACACCCCATTGCCTGCGCCGATTCGGCAAAGCCCGCCGCACGGGACTACGAATCCCTGCTGCGCTCATTCTTTAACGGCGGCCCGCCGCGTTTCGACCTTGTCTTTTTGGGACTGGGAACGGACGGCCACACCGCTTCTCTTTTCCCGGGGACCCCGGCGGCTCGGGAAAAGCACAGGTGGGTTACCGAAATTTACAGCGAAAAGGAAGGGATTTACCGGGTCACTTTGACGGCTCCGCTGATCAATCAAGCCTCTACGGTCGCCTTTATCGTATCCGGCGCTTCCAAGGCGGAGGTGCTGAAAGAGGCTCTCAGCCGGCGGCCGGAACCCGACCATTTCCCAGCGCTGCTGATTGAACCGGGATGTCACGGGGGCAAGCTTTACTGGCTGGTGGACAGAGATTCCTCACCGATTCCGGAAACCTGAGCCGACCCAGCGGGGTGCTACGTCCGCCATGCCTTTAGCCGGGTTGCTGACGGTATTTCCGATCCCCGTATGTTTGAAAACATTGAAACTCCACTTTGGAGGACCGAGATATGGATCTTCATCTGACGAATAAGACCGTGCTGGTGACGGGTTCAACCGCGGGGATCGGCTATGCCGTCGCCTCCCTCTTCGCACGGGAGGGAGCTGCCGTCGTGGTGAGCGGCCGCTCGCAAAGACGGGTCGATGAGGCCGTAAACCGCATACGAAACGAGCAAAAAGAGGCTCACGTACGGGGGGTGGCGGCGGACCTTGGCACAAAGGAGGGCGTGGACCTCATGACCGGTGCCGTGCCCGCCGTGGACGTACTGGTGAACAATCTCGGCATCTATGAAGCTAAGCCGTTCGCCGAAATCATGGACGAGGACTGGCAGCGGATTTTCGAGGTCAACGTTCTCAGCGGGGTCAGATTGAGCCGCTTCTACCTGCCCAAAATGCTTAAGGGCAACTGGGGGCGGATCGTTTTTATTTCCAGCGAGTCGGGGGTGAACATTCCGGTGGAGATGATCCACTACGGGGTCACCAAGACGGCGGTGATTGCCCTGGCCCGCGGCCTGGCGGAGATGACCGCGGGAACGAATGTGACGGTCAACTCCGTGCTGCCGGGGCCCACCCGCTCCGAGGGTGTCGAACAGTTCCTGCAAGACCTGGCGAAGGCCCAGGGGACCGATGCGGCCGCCGTGGAGAAAGAATTCTTCCGTTCGATGCGTCCCACTTCCCTCTTGAAGCGTTTTGCATCCTCCCCGGAAGTGGCGGCAATGGTCGTATACGTGTGCGGCCGGCAGGCCTCGGCGACAAACGGCGCGGCCCTGCGCGTCGATGGCGGCGTGGTCCGGTCCATCCTGTGAAGCCGCCGTGCGTGTCCTTGATCGAATCCTTCCGGGAAACGGCCCGGCACCGGTGACGCTTTAACTTCAGGCACCGCCCGGGCTGCGGCATTTTCTCGATTGACAGCATCCGGAGCAAGTGCTACCCCAAAAGCCTCGAAAAGCGTTTCCTATCACCCAAAGGAGATAAAGAGATATGAACGAGACTATTAAAACTCTACTTGAAAGAAGAAGTATTCGCAAATTCCAGCCGGAGCAGATAAAGGAAACGGAACTGAACGCTATCCTCGAGGCTGGGATGTACGCACCCAGCGGTGCAAACCAGCAGTCAGCCCTCTTTGTCGTCATCCAGGATGCAGAAACGCTAAAAAAGCTTTCAGCTATGAATGCCGCTGTCTTGAAAAAAAATATCGACCCTTATTATAAGGCGCCGACGCTCATACTGGTTTTTGCGGACAAGAGCAAGGTGACACCGGTCGAAGACGCCAGTCTCGCACTTGGCAATATGTTCAATGCGGCGGCATCCCTGGGCATAGGGTCCTGCTGGATCCACCGCACAAGACAGATGTTTGAAACCGAGGAAGGCAAGGATTTATTGAGGAAATGGGGTGTCACCGGAGATTATGTAGGAGTGGGTTCCTGCATATTGGGATATCCCGACTGCGAGCATCCAAAAGCAGCCCCCAGAAAGGACAATTTCGTAGTCCGGGTCTGATCCGTGAATTTTCAACAACCTGTGAAATCTTTGCTCGCCGAATGAGCTTTGGCGGGCACTTAAAACTGTGCCCGCCCGACTGTTTCAGCAAGGAGGAAATGGCTGGGGCGAAACGGAGCATTGCCAGGTTTTTGAAGGTGGGTTTCGAACCCGGCCAAACTCCGCACCACACGCGGGCGGCGCTTTGAAAACGACGATGGACGATAGATCATACCGATGGAACGCCTCTGATTATGCCAGCCACTCATCGGCCCAGTTCGAGTGGGCGAGAGAACTGATCGATAAGCTCCATCTCAACGGTGATGAGACAGTTCTCGATATCGGCTGCGGGGACGGCAAGGTGAGCGCGGCCGTTGCCGGACGTTTCCCGAAGGGGTTTGTCGTTGGGATTGACAGCTCACGGGAGATGATCGAACTGGCCAGGAGGAACCATCCCCACGAGCAAATTCCGAACCTGACCTTTCAGGCGATGGATGCTCGACATATCCGTTTTACCCAGAAGTTCCATGTGGTCTTCTCGAATGCGGCTTTGCACTGG
This sequence comes from uncultured delta proteobacterium, assembly GCA_963712895.1. Classification (GTDB taxonomy): domain Bacteria; phylum Desulfobacterota; class Syntrophobacteria; order Syntrophobacterales; family Syntrophobacteraceae; genus SbD1. The sequence goes on from CAVQJR010000006.1 coordinate 47,654, forward strand.
GTGATGGACCAGAAAGCGGTTCTCGATGGAGTTAGAGCGAGCATAAATGACGGGGGCAGAATCCTTTTCCAAATGGGAGGCAAGGGCAACGCCGAGGAGATTCTTGCCGCAATTCGTATCTTAGCCGCTCGGGAACCATGGGCGCAATACTTCAAAGGTTTCCCCTTTCCATGGGCTTTTGGGGACCCGGAAGAGTACGGCAAGCTGTTGATCGAAGCAGGGTTTAAGCCGAAGCGTGTGGAGCTTATCCCTAAAGATATGGCACAGAAAGGGCAGGAAGGACTCGCCGGCTGGATAAGAACGACATGGCTTCCCTTCGTGGAGAGGATTCCTGACCATCTCAGGGAGGCTTTTGTGTCCGGAATCGTGGGTGAATATATCAAAACACATCCGCTTGACGCCAATGGATTGGTACACGTCCGTATGGTGCGTCTTGAAGTCGAGGCAACCGGTCCTTGACATGATTGATGCCGTTGCCTCCATCCGGTATACCGTTACACCCTCCTCCAACTAATTTAGCTGACTTTGTGCGTGTCTGTCAGGACCGTTGGGAGGGAAACGGGAGAGCCGGAAAGGCCGTGATCGGGGCAACGAGCGTATTCGTCATCTGACAAGGCCTGGGGCTCGCCTTTGTCGAGCTATAATGGAATCCTGGTTACGCATCCGTTACGGAGAAGGTCCATGGATAACGGAACAACATTGCTATTTTCGGTGCTCTTTGGATCTATAGGCCTTGCATACTTCGTGTATGGCAAGAAACAGCAAAAGCTGATACCCGCAATAGCGGGCATAGGGCTATGTGTTTTTCCCTATTTCATATCCAACACCTGGGCAATGTTTCTGATCGGGGCAGCCCTGGCGGTTGTGCCCTGGCTCATAAGACTTTAAGACACCTCACGTCGGCGAAAACCGGGTGAGGTGTCTTGGTTGCTTGGTGCCTTGATGGCTTTGAAATGCCGGATGTTTATTTGTTATCGGATTAGCGATTCATCGCTATCAGATTTCGTAATCCCCTTCCATGTCGAGAATATACTCCCCGGCAACAGGTCCGGATTTGACTACAAAAGTGCCGTTTCCTTTCAGGTTTGTCAGCTTGCCGGTGCCCTTGTATACTTTCCAGGTCCCTTTGGTGAGCTTCGTTGCAGCATCCCGCTGACCGTCGTATAAAGAATAAATTGCTCCATCTTGAAAGGTAGTTGTGGCATAGCCCTTCATTTCGCCGGTACCGCCAACCCGGTCATGGAAAGTCACGCTGCGACGGGAAACAAATTTGCCGGCAACACCCACCTGATATTCGATTGGCTCCCCCTCCATTTCCACAAGCATCAGAGTATGGTCGAATTGATCGTGGACATAGAGCATTTCCCGGCGGGTGATGACCAATCGATAACTTGCTTTACGCTTCATCTCTTCTCCTTTTTCTCTCGAGGCGACAAAAAATCTCTGATGCAGGAAAGATTACCATCGTCTGGTTAAGTGCCGCTGCTTGCTATTCCGGCCATTTTCTCCGAAGGGCTTCACTACCTCCTAACGGGTCCTGACCCGGAATAGTGCATCAAGTCGTGGGCAATGCACATCCGCGCCCTATTTCGAGTCGGATTCCGCCCGGAGTCCTCGAACCTCCATGAGATCTACCCCATTATATGTACAAAGACAAAACACGCAAGCATTATACAAAAAGATAGGCCGGACGTTTCAGGGCACGCCGGCATGTCCGAAGCTGTTTGCTCACTTTCCACATCTGCGCTTTGGTGCTGACCGGCCATCCGGCCCACTTGCTAAATACTTACACTTCTTGCCGCGACGATGTAATAAAACCTTTGAAGTAGTCTTCGAACTGAGATTCAGCGAGAGTCCGCACTCCCAGCCGAAAACAGCATCGTTTGCAGGATCGATTCCCGCGCGCTTATGATTCGGGCATGTTGAGGGTCTCGCACCCGCACTCTCAAGGCCAGCGAGAGAACTTCTGCGAGGATAAGATTAGAATACTGCGGAAGGCTCTGTTCAAATCCGGCGACCATTATGCCGGTTTGGGGGCACGGGCAGGTCTCGCAACATCGACCTGCCCGTGCTGATGAAGTACTATCAGGGGACGAGTGTTCATCTTCGCTGTCACTGTGGGTACCAAACCACAGGCACCACTTCCGTCCGGCAAGGGATTGCCCGCCCCATTAAACCGCGCACGACGTGCCGGAACCGGCGGGGCGCAGCTCAATGTGGTAGCCGGCCGCCTTCAGCGCCTCCGATATTTCGGCGATATGATCGAAGTTCCGGGTCTCGATTTCCAGGTCGACCCGGCTCTGGTGGATGGACATTTCCGCCCCGCCGCGGTTGTGATAAATTTGCAGCACGTTGGCCTTTGCGCCGGCTATCAGGGAGAGAAGCGACGCAAGAGATCCGGGCATGTCTTCCAGGCAAATGCTGAACCGCATGATCCGGCCGCTTCGGGAAAGGCCCTTCCTGAGGACCCTGTCCAGAACGGGACTGTCCATGTTCCCGCCGCTTATCACCAGCACCGCTTTTTGCCCGGCGCCAATCCGCACCTCTCCGCTCAGAAGCGCCGCTACCGAGACCGCTCCCGCGCCTTCGGCAAATATTTTTTTGCGCTCCAGAAGCATCAAAACAGCTTCCGCAATGCGGTCTTCCCCCACCACGACGATTTCGTCTACCAGGTCCCTGATAATCTGGAAATTGATTTCTCCAACCTGCTTTACAGTAATACCATCGGCAATGGAACGTTGCGGTTCGACGCTGACCCTGCGGCCGGCCTTTAGCGACATCAGGGCCGAAGGGCACGCACCCGCCTGAACGCCGACGATGCGGATGCCCGGCCTTATCTCTTTTGCGGCAACGGCAAGGCCGGAAATAAGGCCCCCGCCCCCGATCGGCGCCACGATCAGGTCGGCGTCCGGTAAATCTTCGAGTATTTCAAGGGCGGCCGTCCCCTGTCCGGCGATTATCACCGGGTCGTCGAAGGGATGAATGAACTCCATCCCCTTCTCGGCCAGTTCTTTGGCCACGCCTATGGAATCGGCGATGCTCTGCCCGGCCAGGATGACCTCTCCGCCGTATCCCCGTGTGGCTTCCTGCTTCGATATGGACGACCATTCCGGCATCACGATCGCAGAGCGAAACCCGGCGCGGCTGGCGGCCAGGGCAACCCCCTGGGCGTGATTTCCGGCCGATGCGGCCACTACACCCGCACTGCCGATACGGTCGCGCTCGGACATTATCTTGAACGTGGCGCCACGGATTTTGAAAGACCCGGTCACCTGAAGGTTTTCCAGCTTCAGGTAGACCTGAGCGCCGGCCAGCCTGCTGAACGTGGGGGAGTAAACAAGGGGCGTGCGTATCACCTGGCCGCGAATGAGCAGCGCGGCTTTTCGAATCTCGTCGGCTGAGATCATCGACCTGTCTCCCGGGATTATCCGATTTTTCGGGAAAGGAAATTGAATCTGCGGGGGCGGACACGGCGCCATCGCGTCCGACGGCCGTTTCTTCCGGGGACCGGATGGCGGGCAAGAACCTTGCCCATCCAACGATAAGGCTACTGCGGCCCCTTGGCTAGTATCAGTATGAAATCGGAACCGTCCGGCTTTGGTTCGTACCAGATGTCGCCCCCGTGCTTGCGCACGATTTCCCGGATCAGGTACAGTCCCATGCCGAACCCTTCCTTCTTTTCCGCACCGCAGTCTATCTGCGAGAATTTGGTGAACAGCCTGTCCCTGTATGCTTCGGGGATGGGGTCCCCGCTGTTGTACACATTGAGACGGTAAAAAGCGCCGTGGTCTTCGAACCCGAAGGCGATCGTACACCCTTTTCCGCCGTATTTTATGGCGTTTTTGAAAAGATTTCGAAAAACAGCCTTGAGCCACATCATTTTCATGCTGATGAGGATACACCCCGCCGGAATGGCGCCAAGGCGGTTGTCTATCGTGATGCCCGAAAGCTCGATATCGTTTGAGACCTCCTCCAGCACCGGGTCGATTATATCCTGTCTGAGGTCTATGCTGCTGCGACCCGAACGGAGCGTGACTTCCAGCGAGTTTGCCCTTCCGAGGCAATCCTCGGCAATCCCGATCAGGTGCCGTACACGACCAAGCAGCTCCTGGACTGTATTCCAGACGCTTTCGTCCACGCGCCCGAACGAGCCGCGCAACAGCAGCTTCAACGTGGCTGCAATCGAGACCAGCGGACCTCGGATATCGTGCGACATGATCATCAGCATGTTGAGGATATCCTCGTTTAGTCCGCGTATGTGCCGCTCCGATTCGCTGAGTTCGCGGTTCTGCTTTTCGGCCTCCAGATAAGCCTGGTAGAGCTGTTTTACTTCCGTCACGTCCCGAAGAACTCCATCGCAGGAAATGGAGCCGTCCTCCTCGAACCATAGTGTGGCGGTTATGAAGGCGGTAAAACAGTCCCCGTCCTTCCTTCTCATCTCGACTTCGAAATCTTTTACGAATCCTTCCGATTCGATGCGTCGCTGAAACCGGCCCCCGTCCTCAGGATCGCAGAATAGAATGCCGACCGACTCTAGTTGGAGCATTTCTTCCTTTGAGTCGAAACGGAACAGCTCGACTCCCGCCTTGTTTACATCCAGCAACCTGCCCTCGCGGCTGGTGACGAACCGCATCTCCCCCGCGGCGTCGAAGAAGCGCTTATATTTTATATCGAGGTTTTGAAACGAATCCCTGATCTGAGGGTGTACGGACATCTCGGACTGAAAGACGGTTGAATCGACGGCGGAAGGACCTTCCCAGGTTGTTTTGGTCATTGATAACCTCCCGCAGCCCGGATTGGGCCTGGGCCGCTTCAAATATAACCGGCAAAGCTTCGAATCGAAAACGATCAGGACCCCGGGGCGGCCTTCGGCAACGCCGGCCCGCAAGGTTGAGGAACTGTAAGAGCAGTGTTACTCCAGTCCACGGCGGTACCGCACGGGAGTACAACCCGATTTCCCTCTCAATCGGTCAGCGCTACACCAAAGTCTCCGCGCGATTCGGGAACGCCGGGCATTATGCTCACCGTGTCTTCGGCCCAGGTACCGTGCCGCAACGACGTCAATATCCTGGTGGCCTTTTCCTCGACCTCCGGGATGATCAACACCAGTGCCCTCAAAGACTTCAACACACGCGCCATCTGCTCTTTGTGGGCTACCGGCAGGGAAGGAAATTCGACCAGTTCGATAATCTCATCTATCTGGAAAAGATTACCCGAATTTATATGTACATAGGCCAATCTCGACCATTTCTCAACGATATCCATGGGAAGGCCGTTGATGCCAATGGCGGGACGCTGGTTCATTCCGGTTCGAAGCGAATTGATCAGCCGTTCCAAAAGCGCATGTATCTCGGCCCGGTCCCAAAGCCGGGTCGCCTCGAGCAGGCTTTCCCATTTCGGCACCAGCTTGTTCCTGACCCATCCCTGTTCCTGGTAGGGGGAAAGCGAAAGTTTTGCCAGCTCCTGCTGCTCGGCCAGAAGGGTTTCACCGAGGCTCAGCATTTCACTGGATTTGAGTTCCACGAACCTGCTTTCTATCGTCTTCGAGAGCTGTTCCAGCACCTGCCCTTTCCATTCGAGGTCCGGAAACCTCTCCCGCAGCAGGTTTTCCCAACTTTCGCGAAGTATCGCTATCTGAGCGTTTATCGCCGAGAACACAAAACCCAGCTTTACAAGGGTGTTCCTTAGCTCGTGAGCCAGAATTTCGCAGCTTTGCAGCCGCTGGCGGGCAAATTCCTTGCGCGCCCTGTACAGGGTATCCCGCAGATAAAGGGACAGAAGTTCGGTCCCAAGGCTTCGCGACAGCTCCCGTATTATTACCGTCGACCTGTCCTCGCGCCTGATCGTACCCGGTAGAAAATGGATCTTGATCACGGCTGCCACAACGTATTTGGAATTCTGCCAGATCGGGTTTCCCTGCCAGTCCAGTGGGTAGCGCAACCTTTCCGCCGTCCCGGCGTACAGGCTCTGCTTGGCCACCAGCACCGGCTCCATGTGATAATGGTCCTCCGGTTCGCCCAATATCTGCTTGCGCACGCTGCGGATGTCTTCCAGGGGATTTTCCGCGGTCCAGCTTTTCTGTTTTTCGACACACCACCCCATTGCTTCCAGCACCCTCCCCGGCTGGTCCCGGTACTGTTCCCACGTTTTCCCGGGAGGATTATAATCGGAGGCGGCGGGCAGACCCCAGTCCATATCGTCCGTTCCAGGTTTTCTGCTCCCGGATGTAATACGGACTGCCCTCAACTCCGGCATAAGACCGATCCTGTAAATGGTGCCCTTGGTGGCGTTGCCCAGGCAGGCAAGGATCGTCCTGATCATCGTCCGGCATGTTGATTCGAGCAGTTTGTCAATGTCGTCCATAAGTTCTCCAGAGACACACCGTCACGGCGCGGGCTTTTCAGGCGCGGTCTCCGTTTGGATTAGCCTGTCCGGCAGATACTAAATGACCATGGTCCCGTTATCAATACTATCGTGCTTTTCGGCGCACGAATTAAGAATTTCCGTGTAGTTCCAACCGCCAATAACGAGTATGGCAAATTTTAAGATAATAACCTTTTCCGGAACCGAATCCGATACCGCGGGCCTGAAAGTATTTCCCTGGGTCCATTTTATTTGACAGGTTTATATAAAATGTTATTTTTCAATTTGTTCGCCATGTTACAATAACGGGCGATTAATCTCGACCGATGAGGCACGCCTTGGAACCACTATTGCTCGTACGAAACCTGCGGCGCACCAATTCCGTCAAGGACATCTTCAATATAGAGTCCTTCTCGCTGATGCCCGGCGAGACGGTTGCGCTGGTGGGACCCAACGGAGCCGGGAAGACCACGCTCCTCATGACCCTGGCGCTTCTGCACCTGCCCAGTTCGGGGACAATCCAGTTTGACGGAATGCTGGCCGGCCCCGACAATCTCCTTTCGCTTCGACGCCGCATTGCCGCCGTGTTTCAGGAAGCGCTCCTGCTCGACATGTCGGTACTTGCGAACCTGACAACCGCTTTGCGCATCAGGAAAGTCGGAAGAAAAGAAGCCGCGGCCAGGGCCGACAAGTGGCTGGGGGTTTTCGGGGTGGCTGACCTGGCGGCCCGGCAGGCGCGCTCGCTCTCGGGTGGAGAGGCCCAGCGCGTAAGCCTGGCCCGCGCATTTGCCATGGAGCCCGACATTCTCTTTCTGGACGAACCCTTCGCATCCCTTGACTACCCCACCCGCAACACTTTGTTAAACGATCTGGGCCAGGTGCTCAAGAAAATGAATATGACCACCCTTTTCGTCACCCACGACTATACCGAAATCCCGTTTCTGGCAGAGAAAACCGCGGTAATGTACGAAGGCCGGATAGTCAAATACGGGTCCAACCTGGAGATTTTCGGCGAAGGTTTCCTCGAAAGGCAGTCGTGGATTCCGTGGGCATAGTATTGATCAGAGCCTTGCCACGATCCCTTCGAGCAGAAGGCCCAGGCGCTTACCGGCCCGGTTTGCGGTGGCGATGATTTCCTCGATGTTTGCCGGCATATAGCAGTCGGGCAGGTTCACGTTGGTGATCACGGAAAAACCCAATACCTCCAGCCCCGCGTGCACGGCGGTTATGACCTCCATGACCATGGACATGCCAACCGCGTCGGCCCCGATCATTCTAAGAAACCGGGTTTCGGCGGCCGTTTCGAGGTTAGGCCCCAGCACCCCGGCGTAGACCCCCCGGCGCAGCCGAACGCGTTCCGCCAGGGCGGTCTCTTCCGCCAGTTCGATGAGTCGGCCGCTGTAGGGCTCGGTCATGTCCGGAAACCTTACCCCCCATTCATCTATATTTGGCCCCGCAAGAGGACTCCGACCGGTAAGGTTTATGTGGTCGGTGAGCACCATCAGGTCTCCGGCCTGAAAATGAGGATTCAGGCCTCCCGCCGCATTGGAGAGCACAAGGATTTTCACGCCGAGGGCTCGGAGCACGCGTATGGGAAACGAAACCTCGGCCGGCGAGTAGCCTTCGTATAGATGAAAGCGGCCCTGAAGCGCGATGACCGGTTTTTTTGCCCACGTTCCGAAAACGATCCGTCCCAGGTGGCTTTCCACCGTGCTGTGCGGGAAATGCGGAATGGCCTCATAAACAAGCGATTCAGACTTGTCCATTCCCTCGACAACCCCGCCAAGGCCGGTCCCCAGAACCAGGCCGATCTCGGGGGAACTGTCCAGGTACGGCGAAATAAAAGCGGTCGCTTCTTCCACTTTTTCCTTGAAACCGGTCATGTCCCGTTCCTTGCTCAATACTCGATTGACGCCCGAATTGAGTCGTAATGAGGATTGATTGACATTATACTTAAGGTGCTCGATGCTTACGATGACCATCAACGCCTGATGCTGGAAAAGTTTGGCGGCTTTTCTCGCGGGAACGAGCATCCGGTATCCAGCATCGAGGATCAAGCATCCAGCATCGAGACGGCTCACCCGGTTCAATTGACACAAGCCCGGAGTTTTGTAAAGATGGTTTACGGGAAAACGTACCCGCAAATCATCGGGAGCTGATGCTAAAGCCGCTTATGACTCTTTCTCCTACACGCAAAATAGATCGCCCCGTCCCGGACGCGTCCCCGGCAATTGTTCCTTCCTATCCACCCAACCTGCCTATAACTCAATGGCGGGACCGAATAGTAGCATCCATTCGTGAAAACCAGGTCATCGTTATCACAGGTGAAACCGGATCGGGCAAGAGCACGCAGATCCCTAAATTCTGCCTGGAGGCCGGTCGGGGCCAAAACACGATGATCGGCGTAACGCAGCCGCGCCGGATTGCCGCGATCACCCTGGCGGCCCGCGTATCCGATGAACTCGACCGCAGAGGGCCGAGGCTTGTCGGCCACAAGATCAGGTTCCAGGACCGCACCGCCCGCACCACCCGCATAAAATTCATGACAGACGGGATTCTTCTGGCCGAGGCCCAGAAGGACAGGCTCTTTCGTGCCTACGATACCATAATCGTGGACGAGGCCCACGAACGCACGCTGAATATCGACTTTCTGCTCGGGATCCTCAAGAGGACCCTCCCCCGCAGGCCCGACCTGAAGGTGATAATCACTTCGGCAACCATCGATCCCGAAAGATTTTCCGAGGCGTTCGGAAACGCGCCGATTATCCGGGTCTCGGGCAGGACCTACCCGGTCGAGGTATGGTACCGGCCGGCTCAGGCATCGGATGCGGAGCCGGAGGACGTTACCCACATCGACCAGACGGTTGCCGCCGTCGATACCCTGAAATCCGGCCGGGGAAAACGCGGCGACGTTCTCATCTTTATGCCGACCGAAATCGATATCCGGGAAACGGTGCAAAGGCTCGAAGAAAAGCGCTACCTGAACACGCTCGTGCTTCCCCTTTTCGGAAGAATGGCGGCCGGTGACCAGCAGAGGATATTCGCCCAGGTTTCCGAGGACAAAATAGTGGTCGCCACCAACGTGGCCGAAACATCGATAACCATTCCCCGCATCAGGTATGTTATCGATACCGGGCTTGCCAGGATAGCCAGATACAACGCACGTTCGCAAACCCGCAGCCTCCCGGTGGCGCCGGTTTCCCAGGCGTCGGCGGACCAGCGCAAAGGCAGGTGCGGCCGCGTCGAAGCCGGTATCTGCATAAGGCTTTATTCCGAGGAGGACTTCCTGGGACGTGCGCTGCACACTCCCCCTGAAATCCAGAGGTCCAACCTGGCCGAAGTAATCCTGAGGATGCTCTTCCTGCGACTGGGAAAAATCCAGGACTTCCCGTTTTTAGACCCCCCCTCCCCTGCCGCCGTAAAGGACGGTTTCGCGGTGCTGCGCGAGCTTGGGGCGGTGGACGAGCACCACCGGCTGACTCCGACCGGCAAAACCATGGCACGGCTGCCGCTGGACCCCCGTATCTCCCGGATGCTCCTCGAAGCCAAACGGGAAAACGCCTTGCGGGAAGTAATAATTCTTGCCGCGGCCCTCAGCATCCAGGACCCGAGGGAGCGGCCCCTGGAACAGGAGGCCCAGGCCGACCAGGCCCATGCAATCTTCCGGGACCCCAGGTCGGATTTCATCTCGCTGCTCAAAATATGGAGCGCCTGCTGGAACGAGGAAATGTTTCCCGATCCTTCCCCGGAAAATACGCGGGAAAAGGAGCAGCCTGCCGTCAACGGCCGCAACGGGCGCAGAAGCACCGGCCAGGTGAGAAAATTTTGCCGGGAACACTTTCTGTCCTACAGACGCATGCGCGAATGGCGCGACATATTCGATGAACTGGTCTCCATGCTCGATGAGATGGGCGATTTTGTTGCAAACACCTCGCCGGCTTCTTACGCGGCCGTACACCGCTCGATTTTGAGCGGTTATCTGAGCCAGGTTGCCATGCGGAAGGAAAAGAACATCTACACCGCGGCCAGAAATCGCCAGGCGATGGTATTTCCGGGATCGGGCCTTTTCAATAAGGGCGGCACCTGGATCATGGCATCCGAACTGGTGCAGACTTCGCGCCTGTTCGCCCGGACAGTGGCCAATATCGAACCGGAATGGCTGGAACAGGTAGGGCGCCATCTGTGCAGGTACAGTTGGTCGGAGCCACACTGGGAAAAGCGGCGCGGCCAGGTTGTGGCCTTCGAGAAGGCAACCCTCTACGGCCTCACTGTAGTCGACAGGCGCAAGGTGGATTTTGGGCGCATCGACCCCGCCCAGGCGCGGGAAATCTTTATCCGCTCGGCCCTGGTCGAAGGAGAACTCCCCGGGAAATATGGTTTCCTGGACCATAACACCGATCTTGTGCTAAAGATCCAGGAACTGGAGAGCAGGACACGGAAAAGAGACCTCCTCGTAGACGACGAGGTCCTTTTTCGCTTCTACGCCGAGCGCATTCCTCAGATGTGCGATTTGAGGTCGTTTGACCGCCTGATCAGGGAAACCGGCGGAGACGATTTCCTCAAGATGAGCGAAGAAGACCTGCTTCGTGCCGCACCCGATTTCGAAGCGCTCGAACAGTTCCCGGATACAATCGATGCGGGCGGAATCGAGCTGCCGCTCACCTACTCTTTCCATCCCGGCGAGGAAAAGGACGGAGTAACCGTAACTGTCCCGGTGCACGCGCTTGCCGCCCTCGCACCCGAGCCCTTCGAGTGGCTGGTTCCGGGCATGGTGCCGGAGAAGGTGCTGGTGCTGATGAAAAGTCTTCCCAAGGGTCTTCGCAAAAATTTCGTGCCGGTAAACGAAACGGCGCGCAGGATCTGGGAAGGGCTTGATTTCGGCCGAGGTGATTTTTACGATGCGCTCAGCGGGAAGGTCCGCGAACTGACCGGAATCCGGGTAGCCCCCGAACAGTGGGACCGTAGCCTGCTGCCCCCGCACCTCAGGATGCGTTTCGAAGTGGTGGGGCCGGAAGGCGGCGTGCTGGGGTCCGGGAGGGACATCGAGGAACTGGGCCCGTTTGCCAGGGAGCGCCACGACGACCGGCTGTGGCGGGAAGCGCGGAATAAGTGGGAGCGCGAAAACGTTGGCGACCGGGATTTCGGTGAGTTGCCGGAAGGCATCGAAATCGGCCGCGACGCCCTTGGCCTTGTCCGCAGGGCATGGCCGGGGCTTTCCGACGAAGACGGCAAAGTGTGTGTGCGTCTTTTTTGCGACCCTCAAAGCGCCGGGGAAGCCACAAGAGCCGGACTTCTACTCCTCTACCGGCGGATGTTCGCGCAGGAACTCAAAACATTCAGGAAGGACTGGGTTTTCCCGGAAAGGTTCGCTCCGATGGTTTTTTTTATGGGCGGCCCGGCCAAGGCTTCCGCTACGCTCTACGATTATATTCTGCGGGAGATCTTCGATTTGCACTCGCCTCAGGCCCCGCAAAGGACCCGGTTCGCGGCCAACATCGAAAGGCTAAGGGGCCGGTTGGGCACGCTCGGCCTGGAAATCCTGGGCACCGTCCTGGACGCGGTGCGGGAAAGATACGAAACCCGAAGCACCATCGATCGCTACTCCAAGATGGCGGGATCAAACGGGGCGGTGCTCGAACGCCTCGCAGCGGTTTCGGCGGACCTTGAATCGCTGGTGCCGCCCGATTTTCTGTCGAACCGGCGCGGCGCTCATATCCGCCTGCTGCCCAGGTACTTAAGGGCGCTTAGGATACGGGCCGAAAGGGCCTATGCGTCTCCGGAAAAAGACAAGTCCAAGGAACGGCAGGTGGCGCCCTACCGGGACAGGTTGAACGAGATGGAAAAGACGGCCTTCGGGCAGACAAACCGGGGGCTGGAACTTATCAATGAGCTTAACCGGATGATCGAGGAATTCAAGATAAGCCTTTTTGCCCCGGAGATTAAGACCCTTTTCCCGGTTTCGGCCAAACGCCTTGAGGCAAAACTACAGGAATGGCAGACGTGGAAAGCCGGCGAGCAGATCTGAGCCTGATCAGAGACGTTGGAGCCCTGCGCGCGCACGTGACAAAGGTGCTCTCGTCCAGGTGCGGGCCGGAGTCTATTTTCCGAAACGAGGAATGCAATTCCCGCGAGCGCATCTCCAGCGTGCTGTTCCTTCTGGGGGAGCATGTCTCGGAAAACGGCGGGGCGCGCGAGGTGTGCATCATTTTGAATAAGCGTTCAAAAAAGGTGAAGCAGTCGGGAGACCTGTGCTGTCCCGGCGGGGCGGTCGAAACCCCGTTTGACAAATGGTTCGCAAGACTGCTGACATTGCCCGGCTCACCCCTTTCCAGGTGGAAAGACTGGAACAAGCTGAAGCGCGACAGGCCGGTCGACGCCGAATTCCTCTCACTCCTTTTTGCGGCCGGGGTGCGGGAGAGTTGGGAGGAAATGCGGCTGAACCCCCTGGGGCTCACATTCCTGGGACCGATGCCCTCCCAGTGCCTCATACTTTTTCGCCGGGTTATTCACCCCATGGCGATTTGGGTGTCGCACCAGAAGCACTACACTTTGAGCTGGGAAGTGGAAAAGGTCATCTACATTCCGCTAAGGGAGCTTCTAAACCCATTCAACTACGCCGTGCACCGGCGCTTCATCCCTCCTCACCTGGAGTGGAGGTTCCAGGGGACGGCGGTCGATTTCCCCTGCTTTCTCCACTCTTCCGGAGGCCGGGCCGAGATGCTGTGGGGAGCGACCTACAGGATAGTGACCCATTTCATGGAGATGGTGTTCGGTTTTGTTGCGCCGGACCCGGCAAGGCTCCCGCTGGTCCCGGCAAGTCTTCGGGATGAATACGTAAATGGAAAGACATGCACCACGGAGAACACAGAGAAAGGATAAAAAAACCGTGAAACGGTCCATGTTTCGCTGGTGCTTTCTGAGATTTCTCTGATATTCCTCTGTGCTCTCTGTGTCCTCTGTGGTGAGAAAAGTATCGGAGGTTTCAAATGACCGAAACAGGCGACGTAGTTCTCGTTTACATGGATAACTCACCGGCCTTCTTTGCCCGTGTCGAACAGATAACGCCCGACGTCAAGCCGCAATGGTTCCATGTGAAGCTGCTGGTGCTCCAGGTGCCGCTGCTGGTGGTGACCTGGATTCTGCGGGAAGTGTACTTCAACGGCGGGGAGTTCACGATGGGCGGCCACCCGATGCGCATCGAGAAAGTGGTGGCCCCTGCCGAAGAAGAGCTTGCCGAAGAGGTCGAAAACATTGACCTGCCCGTGAAAGAGCCGCGAAAATCTGGTCCTGCCAAGCCCAAAAAAGGAGGGAATGTGGTCTCGATTTTCGAGCGCCGCAAAAAAGAGCAGGAACCATCCTGAAACCGCTTCTCCTATTTGAAAGGGCATCGCTGATATGCAAGTTCTTTTTTGCTCTTCGGAGGTCTCCCCCTTTGCAAAAACGGGCGGCCTTGCCGACGTGACCGGCTCGCTCCCCGCCTCTCTCCAGAAACTGGGCTGCGATGTCAGAATTTTCATGCCTTTTTACCGCTCCGTGCGAAATCTTGACGAGTCTTTCGCACCTCTTGCCGAAAGCATCGTGGTTCCCGTGGGCGTTCACGATTTCCACGTCCACTTCTGGGAGGGCCGTACGTCAACGGGCATTCCCATCTATTTTCTCGAAAAGGATGAATTCTACGACCGGTCCTTCCTCTACGGCAGCCCGGTCCGGGGCGACTACGAAGACAACGCGGAAAGATTTATCGCTTTGAGCAGGGCCACGCAGCGGCTTTGCATGGCCCTGGACTGGTTTCCCTCCATATTTCACCTCCACGACTGGCAAACCGGTCTGATCGCCCCCTATTTCCAGCTAAACTGGCGCTACAGCCCGAACCTGGCCCTCTCGGGAACTGTTTTCACCATTCACAATATTGCCTACCAGGGCCTGTTTCCTCCCGGCTATTTCAGCCTGATGCAGCTTCCGGCAACAGTTTTTTCAATGCAGGGAATCGAGTTCTGGGGACAGTGCAGCCTTCTGAAGGCAGGGATCGTCTACAGCGACTTCGTTACCACCGTCAGCCCCCGCTACAGCCGGGAAATCCAGACGGAAGCCTTCGGCTACGGCCTCGAAGGGCTCCTGCGGGAGCGGGAGGATTCGCTGGAAGGGATTTTGAACGGAATCGACACCAATGAGTGGGACCCCGAGACCGATACCTTGATCCCCGCAAACTTCAGCGCGCGGGACCTGTCCGGAAAAGCGGCCTGTAAAAAAACCCTGTGCGCCCGCCTCGGCCTGCCGCGGGACAGTTGCGGCCTGCCCCTGATTGGAATGATCGGAAGGCTTGCCACGCAAAAGGGCTTCGACCTGTTGGAAGAAATTCTGCCAAGCCTTATGCGCTTCGATGTAAATTTAGTTATCCTGGGAACAGGCGACGCGGCCATCGAAGAAAAGCTCCAACAAATGGAAACCCTTTTCCCGGATCGCCTCAAGCTTCTCTTCCAGTTTGACGAACGACTGGCGCACATGATCGAAGCCGGATCGGACATCTTCCTCATGCCTTCGCGCTACGAACCCTGCGGCCTCAACCAGATGTACAGCCTGCGGTACGCAACGATACCCGTGGTCCACGCAACCGGAGGCCTGGACGATTCCGTCTCGGACGTGATGAAAGAAGATTCCGGCACCGGCTTCAAGTTCTACGAATACAAGCCCGAAGCCTTCCTGGCGGCCGTGAAATCCGCCCTGGACCTTTTCAGGCAAAAAGAAAAGTGGATCGAAATCCAAAAACGGGCGATGTCGCAGGATTTCTCGTGGGACCGCTCGGCCAGGGAATACGTCCGGGTATATGAAAAAGTGCTGTCGAAAAAAAGGAAGGTCCCCGGCAGAATTCCCGGGGCCGGGGCCGCGAAATAACTCCGGCCGAAAGGATCAAAATGGCAGGAGGCGCTCGGGGCGCCTCCTGTGTGATTCTTAAGCGTGTAATTTTTACCTAAATTTCGATCATGCTTTCCTGCAGCAGGTCGATATCGGCTATCTCCTCTTCAAGATAGGCCTTCAGCTTTTTTTTCAGGCGGCTTTCGATCTGCCGGACGCGCTCCCGGCTGATCCCGAATTTGTCCCCGATCTCCTGGAGCGTCATCGGGTCTTCGGTCAGGAGTCGCTTGTCGAATATGACGGCCTCCTTGCCCTTGAGCTGCTGCCTGAACAGCATGAGTTTGTCATGCAGGATCGCCTTGGCTTCCTGGTCGGCTATCTGGTCGTCGACCGGAAGATCGTCCGAGGGAAGAAACGACTTGTGCGTGTCCTCGGAGTCCTCCTTGAGAGGGCTGTCAAGGGAGATTTCCCAACTGTTGAGCCGCTGGTCCATCTCGATGATTTCCGACTCCTTTACATCGAGCCGATGGGAGAGCAGCTTCGGGGAAGCCTCGATTCCCTGTGCCTCCAGCCTCTCTTTTTCCTTGCGCAGGTTGAAAAAAAGCTTTCGCTGCGCCTGGGTGGTCCCGATCTTGACCAGTTTCCAGTTATCCATTATGAACTTGATAATGTATGCCTTGATCCAGAAGGATGCGTAATAGGAAAACTTGTATCCCCGGTAGGGGTCGAATTTCTTGACGGCCTGCATCAGCCCCACATTGCCTTCCTGAATAAGGTCCATGAGGTTTTGCATCCAGTATCGCTGGAAGTCCATGGCGATCTTGACCACGAGCCTCAGGTTGGCCGTAATCAGCTTATAGGCGGCTTCGATGTCGTCCTTTTCGCGATACCGGATAGCCAGGTCCATCTCGTCTTCCCGGCTTAGCAGCGGATAACGCTTAATCTCGTCAAGGTAGAGACGGAACGGATCGAAAGAGAGAGGCTGCTTGTCAGCGGGAGGGACGCCCTCTGGGACTTGGTCACCTGGGACTTGGCCCCCGTCATTTTGGCCCCCCGCGATTTGGTGCCTTGGGATTTGGCCCCCGTGGTTTTGGCCCCCTGGCTCTTGCTATCCTCAACAGGGGTCTCCCGGGCGGAGCCGGGAACATTCTTCAATTTCGAATTTTTCGGCATCGACGGATAATCCCGTAGTTAGCGGCTTGGTCGGGCGCGTCGGGCGGCTCCGCTCTCAGCGCCAGCTTATGAAGTATATCATATTAGTACACCGCACAAGACAAGACAAGACACAAAGCGGGCGTAAATTTTTCGCAGAATGCTTGATTTTAAAACCGGCTTCTATTATAAGGGCTCTTCTAATCAATGAGAAGGGACTGCGGACGCAAAACCCGACGATGAAACCCCGCGCACCGGCACATATTGCAGCAATCACCCCGTACCCTCCCGGTAAACCCTTAGAAGAGCTCGAACGCGAATACGGCATAACCGGTTCCATAAAACTGGCAAGCAACGAGAACCCCCTGGGGCCGTCCCCCAAGGCCCTGCAAGCCATTCAATCGGCCATGCACACGCTTCACCGTTATCCGGACGGAAGCGGTTTTTATCTGCGAAAGAAGCTTAGCGCGAAATACGGGATCCCATTTGACGGCATTCTACTCGGAAACGGTTCCAATGAAATAATCGAGCTGGTCATCCGCGCATTCCTCACCCCGGGTGACGAAGTGGTAATGCCGGCCCCCTCCTTTCTTCTCTACAGCCTTGTTGCGCGGTGGATGGGAGGAAAGCCGGTTTCCGTCCCGCTAAGGGGCCTGGATATTGACCTCGAAAAAATGGCGGAGGCTGTCACCGACCGCACGAAGGTGATCTTTCTCACCAATCCCAATAATCCCACGGGTGCCGTCATCAGCAAGCGCGGTTTCGAATCGTTTCTGGCGGCCGTTCCCGCGGAAACAATCGTCGTGCTGGACGAAGCCTACATCGAGTTCAACAGGGACCCGGACACCCCTTCGGGCTTGGGCCGCATAGGGCGGGAAGGCCCGGCGGTAATCGTTCTCAAGACCTTTTCCAAGGCCTACGGTCTTGCCGGGCTGCGAATCGGCTACGGGGTCATGGACCCTTCAATCGCGGGTTTTCTCAACCGCGTCCGGCAGCCGTTCAACACCAGTTCCCTGGCCCAGGCTGCGGCGCTGGCGGCCCTGGACGACGACGAATTTCTGTCCGGTACGCAAAAAGTCATCTGGCAGGGCCTCGACTATCTCTACGGGGAAATGGAGCGGATGGGCCTTAGATACCATCGCTCCCAGGCCAATTTCTTTTTGATCGAGATGCCCTGCGAGGCCGGGCGTATTTTCGAAGCGATGCTGCGCCGGGGTGTCATAATACGGTCGATGGCATCGTATGGTATGGACAGGCATATTCGTATAAACGCCGGGTTACCGGAAGAAAACGAACGGTTTGTCAGCAGCCTTGAGAAAGTCCTCTCCGCACTATGATCCAGCGGCCGGAAAACTTATGATCATAGCCATCGACGGTCCGGCGGGCGCCGGAAAGAGCACCGTGTGCAAGATACTGGCTCAAAGGCTGGGCTTTTTATATCTTGACACCGGGGCCATGTACCGCGCGCTCGCCTGGGCGCTCCTGCACGAAGGCGGAATTCCGCCTGAAGAACAAATCGCCCGTCGCCTCCCGCTGCTCCCCCTGCTTTTCAGCATCGGGCAGACAAATCTGAAAATCCTCTACGGCGCAAGAGAGCTTGCGGAAGAGCTACGCGATCCGCAAATCTCGGACGAGGCGTCCAGGATTTCCCGTCTGGAGCCCGTCAGGGCTTTTCTGCTGTCCTGGCAAAGAGACCTCACCCGCCAGGGAGACATCGTGGCGGAAGGACGCGACACGGCCACCGTGGTTTTCCCCGGCGCGGATCTCAAGATATTTCTCACCGCGGATCTGCCTACACGCATCAAGAGGCGGCGTGCGGAGTACCTTCAAAAGGGTGTCGAAATCCCCTGGGATGAAATGGAAAGACAAATTCGCGAACGCGACGAGGCGGACTCCAACCGGGCGCTGGCTCCGCTGCGACCGGCCAGGGAAGCCCTCGTTGTGGATACGTCCGATCTTGAAATCGGCCAGGTGGTGGAGTTGCTTATCGGCGAAGTCCAAAAGCTCGGGCATGGCTGATTGCGCCCATTTGATAAGCACTTTAAAGTTGCTAATTTGTTGCTTATTTGGTAGAGTTTAGCGTTTAGAATGGCGATAAGCCAAAAATTAGGTAAGGGGGCAAGGTAGAATCAATGACCGTAAAAGATGAACTCGAAAAACAACCTCTATCCGAAATGGAAATCAATGCCGCCGCGGACGAGCACGACTCCGACGATGACATGGATTCCATGCACGATCTTTACGAACAAAGCTTCCGAAATATCCAGGAAGGCGAAGTGATTCGCGGTCACGTCGTACAGATCAGCGATGATTTCGTCATGGTGGACATCGGGTATAAATCGGAAGGCCAGATTTCGATCCATGAATTCAAGGACGAACAGGGAAAGGTAATCGCCGAAGTCGGTGATGAGATTGACGTGCTTCTCGAGTTCCACGACGATGATGACGGCTCCGTTCACCTCTCGAAGGAGAAGGCCGCCAAGATCAAGGTCTGGGACGATATTAGCCGCATCTACAGTGAGGACGGGACAATCGATGGCAAGATAGTCGCCAAGGTCAAAGGCGGCCTGGCCGTCGACATCGGTGTCCAGGCATTCCTCCCCGGCTCGCAGGTTGACCTGCGCCCCGTGCGAAACCTCGAAGCGCTCATCGGGCACAATTTCCCTTTCAAGGTCCTCAAATATAACAAGAAGAGAAGAAACGTCGTACTTTCCCGCCGCGCGCTGCTTGAAAAAGAGCGCGAACAAATGAAATCCCAAACCCTGGCCACCCTCGAAGACCACAAGGTGGTCGAGGGCGTGGTGAAAAACATCACCGACTACGGGGTTTTCGTGGACCTGGGCGGAATCGACGGCCTTTTGCACATAACGGATATGAGCTGGGGCCGGGTCGGGCATCCTTCCGAGCTGTTCCAGATAAGCGACAAGATCAAGGTCAAGGTGCTCAGTTTCGACCGCGATAACGAGAGAGTCTCGCTGGGCTTGAAGCAACTCGTCGATGACCCGTGGAGCATGGCTGAATCCAAGTACCCCGTCGGCACCAAGGTACACGGAAAGGTTGTAAGCCTCACCGACTACGGCGCGTTTGTGGAGATCGAAGAGGGTGTGGAGGGTCTCATCCACGTCTCTGAAATGTCCTGGACCAAGAAGATACGCCATCCGTCAAAGATACTGTCGGTTGGAGATGAAGTCGAAGCCGTGGTGCTGAGCATCAACCCGGAGAGCAAGCGGATTTCGCTGGGCATGAAACAGCTCGAATCCAACCCCTGGGACATCATCGCCCAGAAATACCCCGTGGGGACCACAATTGCCGGCAAAATAAAGAATATAACCGATTTCGGCATCTTCATCGGGATCGATGAAGGCATTGACGGACTCGTTCACATCTCCGATATCTCCTGGACCAAGCGGGTGAAGCACCCCTCGGAAATTTTCCGCAAAAACCAGGAAGTCCAGGCCATCGTGCTCAATATCGACAAGGATAACGAGCGCTTTTCCCTCGGCATCAAACAGCTCGAATCCGACCCCTGGGAAAGCATTCCGCAGCGCTATCCCCTTGGCAGCGTGGTAGCCGGTCCGATCACCAATGTTACCGACTTCGGGCTTTTCGTCGAACTTGAAGAAGGGATCGAGGGCCTCGTCCACGTCTCCGAGATCAGCAAGGAGAAAATCAAGTCGCCGGTCGGGCAGTTCAAACCCGGTGACAGGATAACCGCCAAGGTGATCAACATCTCTCCCAAGGAAAGAAAGATCGGCCTTTCGGTCAAGAAAATCGAGGAACAGGACGACCGTTCCAATTATGACGAGTATATAAATACGAGCAAGGCCGCCACTTCGAACCTCGGTGAGCTTCTCAAGGAAGAACTGGAAGCAAGGGCGAACAACACCCTGAACCCGGAAAAATAGCTGATTCGCCAACTGCCCCCAAAAGAGCGAAAACACACACCCGGTCCAAGCATTGCGCCTGTTACCGGGTGTTTTTTTTCGGTAATTTTTCCACCTTGTTCCGGTTGGCTTTCCTATTGGCTTTTATCCGTAGATCCTTATTATGGATTAGAACCATCCGTGACCGGGCCCGGCCATATTTTTTCCTGCTTATTGGTCAAAGGCTGCTTTCAAACCGGATAAACAGATTGGATTTGCGATGAGAATGCGCGGCTGCCTGATTACCCTTCTGGTGCTTGTGGTACTTGCCGGAGTTGTGGGCTTCCTTTTGTCCGATTTCGAAATTTCGTTCAAAAACAATCGCATCGGAGTTATCGAAATAAAAGGGACCATCACCGGTTCCATGGACACGCTTAAGCAAATCAAGGAGTTCCGAAACGACACGGCGATAAGGGCCATACTGGTCAGAATCGATTCGCCGGGAGGCGCCGTCGGGCCATCCCAGGAAATTTACAGGGAAATCCTCCGCACCGTAAAGACTAAGCCGGTCGTAGTGTCCATGGGGGGCGTTGCGGCATCGGGCGGCTACTACATAGCATCGGCCGCGAGCTACATCATCGCCAATCCGGGCACCATCACCGGAAGCATCGGCGTTATCATCTATTTCCCCAACCTGCGTGAGTTGTTCGACAAAATCGGCTACCAGATGACCACGGTAAAAAGCGGAAAGTTCAAAGACATCGGCAACCCCGCCCGGGAGATGACCCCCGAGGAAAAGGAGCTTCTGCAAAACACCATAAACGAGACCTATGCACAGTTCGTAAGAGACGTGGCCAAGGCCAGGGACCTGCCCGAGCAGGATGTGCGCCAGGTTGCCGACGGGCGCATCATAATGGGTGAAAAGGCGCGGGAATTAAAGCTCGTGGATGGTCTCGGCAATTTCGAGGATGCGGTGGACAAAGCCGCGGAACTGGGCAAGATAGAAGGCGAGCCGGACCTGGTTTACGCCAAGAAGAAAAAGTTTTCCGTGCTGGACCTCGTTCTGGGAAGCGACGCGAGCGACAGACTGAGGGATATCGTCTATGATTCGATGGCTCCTATAAGATACCAGCTTCCCGACATTCTGCGCTGAGCCGTGAGCAGCGCCGGTTCTATACGGAATAGTATGCGGGTTTCGCTCCTCCAACCCGCAGGCCTTTGACGGCGGGGGGGCGATGCGTTGAGCGAAACCCGATCTCCGCTCAGGTCCTGAAGTAGCTGACGTCTCCGGCACCTTCCCGCAGAATCTCCGGGGTGTCGTCTATAAGCGAAATGATGCTCGATGGGTCCCCGCCCACCGCCCCGCCGTCAACGATCAGGTCGAGCGCATGGCCCAGCTTTTCCTGTATTTCACGCGGGGTCGAAAGAACGGAGTTGTTGCCTTCGGGGTCGGTTGCGCTGGTGCTGATGATCGGGTGCCCGAACTCCTCGACTATCGCCAGACAGATCGGGTTGTCGGGGACGCGGATTCCGACGGTTTGCCTTTTGGTAAGCATGATCTTGGGCACCAGCCGCGAGCCTTCCAGCACAAAAGTATACGGTCCGGGCAGCAGCCGTTTCATGGTCTTATAGGCGTAGTTGGTAACCTGGGCGTATTCGCTTATGTTCTTGAGGTCGCTGCATATGAAACTGAAGGGCTGATGAGGGGAGCGGCGCTTGAGCTGGTAAATTCTTTCGATCGATCCTTTATTTAACAGGTCGCATCCAATCCCGTAATAAGTATCGGTGGGGTAGGCTATTATTCCTCCATTGGCGAGCACTTCGACAACTTTTTTGATCTTCCTTGGCTCCGGGTGGCTGGAATTGATCTCCAGAATCATTAGCAATCCTCTCCTGATAGAATTAGAATTAGTAGTCGGCCCGATGCCGCACTACACCCCTAATTTCGAAAACCGGGCAGTGGCTTATGGGGTGTAAAAAATTAAGGGATTCAGTAAATTAGAGCACCAATTTTTCCCTCTAGAAAATAATGGCAGGCTCAAGGCAATGTCAAGACAAAGAAAAGAGGCGAATTCGAGCGGATCTCTTTTCGGAGCACATGTTGCGAGCATCGATATCGGGTCGCATACGACGCGGATGATCGTTGCGAGGATCGGCGCAGATGGTATCGTTCCGGTGCGAACCGAGCGAAGGGTGACCCGGCTTGCCCAGGAATTTCATAAATCCATGGAACTCTCACCCGAGGCCATGGAGAGGACCATCCATGCCATCGAGGAATACCGACAACTGCTGGAGCAATATCAGGCCGGCCATATTGCCTGCGGTGCAACGGGGGTGGTGCGCCTTGCGAAAAACTCCAAACCTTTTCTCCATGAGATTACCGGCAGGACGGGCATTCCGGCATCGGTCCTCTCCGAGCAAAGAGAGGCATTCCTTTCCGCCAAGGGCATGCTCAGCCTGCTTCCGAGGATCGATAACGATTTCCTGTCGTTCGACATCGGTGGGGGGAGCACCGAATTCCTGCTGGTTCTTTCCGGCACGCAAAAGCCCGCCTGGAGTGCGAGCCTGCCCGTTGGCGCCGCAGTTCTGACCGAGGCTTTTCTCACCGCAGACCCTCCGGGGGCGGATGCTGTTCGGGAAGCAACCCTGTGGTTGGGCGAGAAACTGCTCCCCTTAAAAAAAAAGGTGGAGGCGGCACTTTTCGCCGGATGCCCTTTCCCCTGCCCTCCCGTACTTGCCGGCACAGCCGGCACAATCTCTACCCTTGCGGCCATGTACCTTGGAATGGTCAACTACGTCCCGTATCGCGTAAACGGCCTCTGCCTCGGAAAAGCCTGGCTTTGCCGAACCATTCATGACCTTGCCGAAATGCCTCTTGCCCGCCGGCGCGAAATTGCCGGCCTCGAACCGGGCAGAGAGGATATTATTCTCGGCGGGGCTGTCATTGTTCGTGAAATTCTGGCATGCTTCAGTCGTTCCTGGGTGGTTGTAACTGATGCCGGGCTGCTCGAGGGTCTCCTCCTGGAACTGGTCGAAAAAGAATCCGGCCTTCCCGAGAGCTTAACAACCCCCTTGACATGGCGGCTCCAAAAGGGATAAAGCCCCGGAAACAATATTCATACTATTTCACTACCGGAAAATTCGGAGAGATCGATGACCAACAAAGAAATTCTGCACATACCCGAAGCCCTGACCTTCGATGACATATCGCTGGTGCCCGATTACTCTGAGGTGCTGCCGGTGGAAACCGATGTCGCCACCATGCTCACCCGCGAGATTCCCGCCCGGATCCCGCTGGTCAGCGCCGCCATGGACACGGTTACCGAGGCCGAAACGGCCATCAGCCTGGCACGCGAGGGCGGCATGGGCATTATCCACCGGAACATGAGCATCGAGTCCCAGGCCCAGGAGGTAAACACGGTAAAGAAGTCCGAGAGCGGCATGATCCAGGACCCGGTTACCGTGGACCCCGACCAGCCGATCGGGGACGTGTTCGAACTCATGACACGCTACAAGATTTCCGGGGTCCCGGTGGTCAAGTCCGACCAGTTGGTCGGCATTATAACCAACCGTGACCTGCGATTCGAAACCGATGAAACCATCAGGGTCGGCGACGTCATGACCAAGGAAAACCTGGTTACGGCACGGGTGGGTATTTCTCTGGAGGAATCGAAAAAACTGCTCCAGAAAAACCGCATCGAAAAGCTCCTGGTAGTGGACACCAACGGCAGGCTTAAAGGCCTGATTACCATAAAAGATATACTGAAAATCACAAAATACCCCAATTCCAACAAAGACCACCTGGGAAGGCTTCGAGTGGGGGCGGCGATCGGTGTCGGGAAGGATACGCTGGCAAGGGCGGCCGCACTCAAGAGCGTGGGTGTGGACGTGCTGGTGGTGGATTCGGCCCACGGGCACTCCAGGAACATCCTCGAAGCGGTCTGGACCGTAAAGTCCGAGTTTACGGACCTGCAGGTGATAGCCGGAAACGTGGCGACGGCGGCAGGGGCCGAAGCCCTTATCAAGGCGGGGGCCGATGCCATAAAAGTCGGCGTCGGACCGGGTTCGATCTGCACGACCAGGATAGTGGCCGGGGTCGGCGTGCCCCAGGTGACGGCCATCATGGAATGCGCAAGCCTTGCCAGGCGAATGGGGGTCCCCATCATAGCGGACGGAGGCATAAAATACAGCGGTGACATCGTAAAAGCCCTTGCGGCAGGAGCGGACACCGTGATGATCGGAAGCCTTTTTGCCGGAACGGACGAAAGCCCCGGTGAGACGATACTCTACCAGGGCCGCAGCTACAAAGTCTACCGCGGGATGGGTTCACTTGGTGCCATGCGCGAGGGGGCCAAGGACCGCTATTTTCAGGACGACGTATTCGAACCCAAGAAGCTTGTACCGGAAGGCATCGAAGGCAAGGTGCCGTACCGCGGACCGATCGCCGACACGGTCCACCAGCTCATTGGGGGCCTGCGCGCCGGAATGGGCTATCTGGGCTGCCGCACTTTGGAAGAGCTGCGCACAAAGGCGCAAATGGTGCGCATAACCACCGCCGGCCTCAGAGAAAGCCACGTCCACGACGTGATCATCACCAAAGAGGCGCCGAACTACCAGGTGGACTTGAAGTAGTTGCGAACGGATGCTCGGTGCTGGATGTCCGGTACCTCACTCCCGCAGGGAAAGCATACTCATCTTGCATATCCAGCATGCGGAATCTGATAGCGACCGTCGAGCATCCGGTACCGCATATTCCAGTATCCGGGATTGAGCATCAAGCATCCAACATCGAGAACCACGGGAAACGCCAATGTATGATAACCTCCGCCAGGAACGTGTCCTGATCCTCGATTTCGGGTCACAATATACGCAGCTCATAGCCCGCCGCGTGCGGGAAAGCCATGTCTACTGCGAAATCCACCCTTTTAACATGCCCGTGGAGGACGTGAAATCCTTCCAGCCCAAGGGAATCATTCTCTCGGGCGGGCCGTCCAGCGTGCACGATGAGGGCGCTCCGCTGGCCGACCCCGAGCTTTTTAACCTGGGGGTCCCGCTCCTTGGTATTTGCTACGGCATGCAGCTTCTGGCACACCAGCTCGGCGGTGCGGTCGAGAAGGCGGAGAGGCGCGAATACGGTCCGGCAAGCGTTGACATAGATATTGCCGGAGACCTTTTCTGCGAAGTCGAGACCGAGGGCCTGCGCGTGTGGATGAGCCACGGGGACCGAATACTGCGGCTTCCGCCGCAGTTTCGTATCATGGCCCACAGCGATAATTCCCCCGCGGCGGCCATGGGCGATACCGAACGCAAATTCTACGGCGTGCAGTTCCATCCTGAAGTCGCCCACACCCCCAGCGGCAAAGACATCCTGGAAAACTTCCTGTTCCGGATTTGCCGCTGCCGGCCTTCCTGGACGATGAAATCTTTCGTCGACTCCGCTATCCGGTCGGTGCAGGAAAAGGTCGGAAGCGACCAGGTGATCTGCGCACTGAGCGGCGGAGTGGATTCTTCGGTGGTCGCCGTGCTCCTTCACAAGGCGATCGGGGAGCGGCTGCACTGTATTTTCGTAAACAACGGACTGCTTCGCAAGGGCGAGGCGGAAACCGTTCAGAGGGTCTTCCGGGACCATTTCGAAATCAACCTGATCTATATCGACGCCTCGGAGGAGTTCCTTGACCGCCTGCGCGGCGTCGTCGATCCCGAACGGAAGAGAAAGATAATCGGCAACCTTTTCATAGAGGTCTTCGAAAGGGAGGCGCGCAGCATCCCGCATGCGCGCTACCTCGCCCAGGGGACGCTATATCCCGACGTTATCGAAAGCGTCTCGTTCAAGGGCCCCTCGGCCACCATAAAGACCCACCATAATGTCGGAGGGTTGCCGGAGAGGATGCACCTGGAACTGATCGAGCCCCTGCGAGAGCTTTTCAAGGACGAGGTAAGGCTTGCGGGGCGCGAACTGGGGCTGCCCGAACGAATAATCATGCGCCACCCGTTCCCCGGCCCCGGGCTGGCCATCAGGATGATCGGAGACGTTACGCCCTCCGGGCTGGAAGTTTTACGCGAGGCCGATGCGATCATACTTGAGGAAATCGAAGCCTCGGGCTGGTACGAGCATGTGTGGCAGTCGTTTGCCGTGCTTTTGCCGGTAAGGTCGGTTGGGGTGATGGGAGATGAGCGCACCTACGACCAGGTGATCGCATTGCGGGCAGTGGAGAGCGTGGATGCCATGACGGCCGATTGGGCAAGGCTTCCATACGAAGTGCTGGGGCGCATTTCAAACCGGATAATCAACGAGGTGAAGGGCGTAAACCGCGTTGTCTACGACATATCTTCGAAACCCCCGAGCACCATTGAGTGGGAGTAGCCCCCGACCTGCAAGCCAAGGTGCTCTGAAGATCGCACAACCTCATGTATAAAGAATCCCAACGCCTCTACCGATATCTGCATCAATCCCCCAAGGGGCTGGTGAACTTCGAGGTAAAGTACAAGCAAACCGACCTGTGGATACGTGCAAGGCGCAACCTGCAAAAGGAGGCCACCGATGCGGTCCTTAACTGCAGGCGCCAGATCGAAGAATACATCGGCTCGCACGAGCTTTTCCTGTCCTCCCTTTCACCCCTTCCGGACGATGCCCTCGCTCCGCCTCTTGTCCGCCAAATGCTTCAGGCGGGCATGGCCGCCGGAGTGGGACCCATGGCAAGCGTTGCCGGCGCCATCGCACAGGCGGTTGGGCTCGCCCTGGCGGAGTTTACCGATTCGGTGATCGTGGAAAACGGCGGCGACTGCTATCTGAACCTTCGCGAGGAAACCACCGTCGGTATTTTCGCGGGGCCCGAGTCGCCCTTTACAAACAGGATCGCCCTCAGGTTCGGCCCCGAACGCTTCCCCATTGGGATCTGTACTTCTTCCGGCACCGTTGGGCATTCACTTAGTTTCGGAAAGGCCGATGCAGTAACCGTGGTCTGTCCCGATGCGGCCCTTGCCGATGCGGCCGCCACCCGCCTCGCAAACTTTGTTAAAACCACCGAAGACGTTCCCCTGGCGCTCGAACTGGCCCCCCAAATTCCCTCTATCCAGGGGGTGCTGATAGCGATCCGCGATAAGATCGGGATCTGGGGGGACCTCGAACTCGTCCAAGTTTAGTCCTAAACCCTTTCGGGCAGTCCGGCAGGGCCGAAATCTCTTGTATTTTCGCGCCTTGTTGCTATAGTAACTTTCCTTATTTTTGGAAAAAGGCACCGGCGGTCATGAAAATCGTTGTAATGTCGGACACTCACCTTACATGGCCGACCGACGAATTCAAGCAATTGTGCACCGGGTTATGCGACGGCGCAGACATGGTGGTCCACCTCGGCGACTGGGAGAGAGTCGAGATTCTCAACTTTCTGGAGCAATACCCCCTGGAAGCCGTTTCCGGGAACATGGACGATTTTTTCATCCGGGACCGGCTGCCTGCGAAAAAGATCGTCCGGGTGGGGAATTTTCGCCTGGGACTGATTCACGGCTGGGGGTCGCCCGGCAGCATCAGGCACAGAATCGCGCAGGAACTCCCCGCGGTCGATGCGATACTTTTCGGCCATACCCATCAGCCTCTTCTCTACCGCGAAGATGGCGTGCTCTGGTTTAATCCGGGGTCGGTATTCATGGGACGGGGACTGCTCAAAAAGACGATCGGAATCCTACGGATCGAGGACCGGATCGAAGCCGAGATCGTGGAAATTTAGGAGGGGTGGATTGCAGAGCCTCTGGGCCCCCTGGCGAATCGAATACATTTTAGGCAAGCGTGAATCCTCGTGCATCTTCTGCCCGGATTGCGGCGGACTCTCCGATGAAGAGAGGCTGATCCTCTATCGCGGCAAGCTCGTCATGGTGATGATGAACAAGTTTCCATACAATAACGGCCACCTGTTGGTAGCACCCTGGCGCCACATTTCCGGTCTTGGCGAACTCAGCGCAGAGGAAATGCTGGACATAATGAATTGGCTCAGGAAGTCCACGGACATACTTCAGAAGCTGCTGCATCCGGACGGATATAATATTGGACTCAATCTGGGCAGAGAGGCCGGAGCCGGGTTCGAGGAGCATTTGCATTTTCACATTGTGCCGCGATGGCGGGGCGATACGAATTTCATGGCCGTTCTGGCCGATATCCGAAACATTCCGGAGCATATAAAACAGACTTACGCCAAGTTAGCCCCCCTTTTCAAGCAGGAAGGAGATACCGCATGAGGCTGTTTAAGCTGGTAGCCACACTGGTCATACTAGGTTTGATCGCTCTTTTCGTCTACGATAACATGCCGACCTGGACTCAAGCGCTCGCATTCAGGTACAAACTTCCCCTCATGGACGAGTGGACATCGAAGCCGGGCATTGCAGTGTATCTCGTTATGCTGCTCTCCGCCCTTTTCGGCTTTTTTGTCGGGATTGCCGTGATAATAAAACCATACTTTAGAACACGCCGGGCGCTCGCCCTCGAACGACAGGAAAAGAAGGCCGCTGCCGCTACGGCCGTGGAAGTAAAGGAGGAGCAGGCGGAAGCTTCGTAGGCCGAGACTGTCGAAACGGATTAAAAAGCGGCGGGAACCGCATCCAGCATGCAAATGTGTCCCGCCCACCGAGTCGGATGGCCACGAATAGTCTGATGAAAAAATAAATAAGAGAGCCAGGCTGTTATGCCGGCTCTCTTATATAGGGGGAGGCGTGCGATCTCCCAACACACTAACACACCGGCCGGCTTTTTTGCTATCGGGTGAGAAGGGTATTTGCTGTACCGTAATTATGTATTTCTCTCACCGCAATTCTGCATCGCCCTACATTTCCCGGTCCGGTAAACACCGTCCCTGAATCCCCGGGCACTTCCCGAAACACCACGCCTACAGCTCGTATTTGTCCAAATATCCTCTCGGGGTTACCATCCAGCCTTTCCAGACATAGGTACTGCTGTTTCCGATGATGACGATGGACTGCATGTCGACCTCATCCACGGGCATCTGGCCCAGAGTGGTAATGCATTTCCACTGCCCTTCACGCATCGCCCGGCGGATCACTGCCGCCGGAGTCTGTGGCGGCCGCACGCGCAGGAGTATCCGGCGCGCCTTTTCCAGGAGGTCGGGCCGGGATTTGCTTCGAGGGTTGTAGAGCGCCAGTACGAAATCGGCATCGGCGGCGGCGGCCAACCGCTTTTCGATGATTTCCCAGGGGGTCAGGTGATCGCTCAGGCTTACCGCGGCAAAATCGTGCATCAGGGGAGCGCCGGCAAGGGATGCCGCCGCGTTGAAAGCGGGAATTCCCGGAACGATTTTCAGGAACAAATCCACTCCGTCTTCCGGGCAATCGGCGCCGGTTTCTCTGACCGCCAGGTCACGCTGTCTGCAAATATCCAGGACCAGCCCGGCCATCCCGTAGATTCCCGCATCCCCGCTCGATACCAGGGCAACCGATTTGCCGCTGAGGGCATGATCGATTGCCTGCCGGCATCTTTCCACTTCTTTGCGCATTCCGCTGGAAAAAACCTCTTTGCCGGGGAGCAGGTCCGCGATGAGGTCCAGGTAGGTTTTATAACCAAGCACCACCTCGGCCGCTCCAAGGGCATTAATGGCTTCTTCGGGCATGAGTGACCGGAAACCCGGCCCGAGGCTGACTACGAAAAGACTGCCCGGGCGACTGCCAGCGTGCAGTTTTGCGATTTGCGCTTGGTTACCAGAAGCCGGCTCGCTTGTGCGCTCCACAGGGCGCTTGCTTCGCATACGCTTTCCACTCCTATATGACGTGCCACGGCGGCCGATGGATTCGGGACCCTGACACCCGCCAACTCTTCACAGCTGAAAAATCGAACCGGTTTTTTGAACGCGCTCGCCGCCATCAGCAGACCGGGTTCGTCCCGTTTGATATCAACCGTGGCAAAATTCCTGATTGAAACAGGCGAGAGGCCGTTTTCCTTAAAAACGCATTCCACCAGAGCGCCGATCTCTTCGGCCTCCGTCCCCCGGTTGCACCCGATCCCTACGACCAGGCTCAGCGGCCTGAGCTTCAGGCACCTGGCACCGGAAGGCGGCAAGGTCTCCGAAACCCAAATCCCCAGGCAGGACCGAAGCCTGGTGTCCACATCGGCTTTTTCCGCCAGTATCCGGAACCCGTGGGTCTCGGGGAGGTGTTTTACAAAGAGGCGTTGCGGATCGAAAATCCAGAGCGGTTCCTCATCCAGCACCGCCGCCGCGACCCTGCTGAGCATCACGCGATTTTCCACCACCAGGCCGGCTTTCCGGACGGTAAGGTCGATTGCGGTCTTGTCCTCGAGGTCCGAGGCGGTGGTAATGACCGCCTGCCCCCCGGTAATCGCGGCAACCTTTCGCGCCAGCTCGTTCGCTCCTCCCAGGTGGCCCGAGACCAGGCTGATCGCATAGTCTCCCTTTTCGTCGACCACCACCACGCCGGGATCAACCATCTTGTCGTCCAAAAGAGGGGCAAGCATCCTCACCGCGATGCCGCATCCCATGATGCACACGATCGAACCGCACCGGTGCCAGGCCGATTTGAAAGAATCGGCCATTTTGTGCATGGGGACCATTCCGGGCAGAGCGTAGCGCTCGTTGCAAAAGCAGGCGGCGCCGGGCAGCACGCCGCAAATGCGCGCGGCAAGCTCGGCCCCTTTCCTGGTAAGGGCGAAAACGGCTACTTCGTCATTCCGGTTTATTGGCGTCTCTGAACTGGTGACTGAAGGACTCGTCATAGAGTTTCGATCTTTTCGGTTCCGTGGCGGACTCCAACTCCCTCCTGAAAACCTCTCCCACCATTATTAGAGCCTGTCTGCTGATTCCGGCGTCCCTGACCTTTTCGCCGATATTTGCGAGCTTTCCGCACACCAGCATCTGGTCCGGCCATCCGACCCGGTAGGCAACAATCACAGGAGTGTCCTGAGGGTAGTGTTGTTCGAGTTCGGATACCACTTTTTCGATCTGCTGCACGCTCAGATAAATGACCATGGTGGCGCGGTGCGATGCCAGCTTCGCGAGTTCCTCCCTCTCGGGTACGGGGGTCCTGCCCGACAGGCGCGTCAGGATGAGTGTTTGTGAAACCTCGGGAAGTGTGAGTTCCTGGTTTAGAGCAGCAGCGGCGGCGAATGCGGCCGATACGCCGGGAACGACTTCGTGCGGAATCCGCTCCTGTTCGAGAAGTCTTATCTGCTCCTGTATGGCTCCGTAGAGAGTGGGGTCGCCCGTGTGCAGGCGCACCACACGCTCCTGTGCCAAATATCCTTCCTTAAGCGATGCGTGCGTCTCGGCAAGGGTCATCGAAGCGCTGTCGAAAAGCTTGACCCCTTCCCTGCAATACTGCAGGAGACTTTCCGGAACGAGCGAGCCGGTATAGACGACGCGGTCCGCCTCCTGGAGACAGCGCATTCCCTTGACCGTGATTAACTCCGGGTCGCCGGGACCGGCGCCTATGAACTGAATCTTATATCGCATCCTTCGCTCTACTCTCGGCACAGGCGGTTGTTTAATTCGGCCGCGGTTTCGCCGCGCACATGCGCGTTCACGCTGCAGGTATTAAAGCACGAACACCTCCCCTTGCCGGAAGGTTCGCTCCTACAAACCGTACAAGCTCTTTTCACATTCCGGGGCACGGACTGCCGAGAACACCGGGGCAGCCATCGTGCCGGGCTATATTATCCGCTTTGCGTGCATGTGCAAAGATTCATTTTTCTCTTTTCTAATTCCTATTTTCCCACTATGATTACAGCGTTTAAGCGGGTTATCTCGGAATCCTTCTCATTCAAGTTCTACTCTTCCTCAAGTTGATTCAGAGCCTTATCGCGGGCCGTTTACAGGTTAGTGCAGCGGCTCGACCCTGGAACACCAAGGTAGATGCCCTTTTAGAAGGAGTTTTATCTGATGGAAAATTTTGAGCCGGTTATAGTCGCCTTCTGCTGCACGTTTTGAGCGTACTCGGCAGCGGACCTGGCAGGTTCGATGAGACTTTCCTACCCCAGCAACATTCGTATCGTGAAGCTGCCCTGCACGGGCAGAGTCGCTATAATCCACCTCCTGAGGGCGCTCGAAAAGGGAGCCGACGGGGTTTTTGTGGCGGGATGCATGGAGGGCGATTGCCGCTTTCAAGTCGGCAATTTGAGAGCCAAAAGACGCGTTGTTTATGTACAGCAATTCCTCGAAAGCATCGGCATGGAACCCGAGCGGGTTGCGATGTATAATCTTTCCTCAGGTGAAGGTCCGCGGTTTGCCGAAATCGCCCGCGAGATGACCGAAAAAATTCGGCAGCTCGGCCCCAACCCCGTCAGAGTAAAGGGGGCGAAAAAGGAGCAAGCGGCATGATAATGGCCAAGCCCATCGAGGAGAGAGCAGGCCTGTACCCGAGGCCGCAGGTGGACTAGAGTATCTTGCCACCGGACCCTTAGCGCCATCCATCACTTTTGAATATTAAAGGGGCGGCTTGAGAGATCGAGTCGCCCCTTTCATGTTCCCCCACCGGAGAGCTTTTTTATTCATGAACAATTGTCCGGTGGAATCAGAATAGATTTTATCCCGCCGCTCTTACCAGCTTGCCCGATTTTTGGCGGGCGTAGGTGGCGGCCTCGAGGCCCGCCACGCACCCCTCCCCTACCGCCTTTGCCATCTGCCATGGCGGACCGCAGATGTCTCCGGCCGCGTACAGGCCGGGGATATTGGTTTCCTGCTTTTTGTTCGTGACGATATAGCGCATGGTCTCGCTGTCCAGGGCGATGCCCAGCCCGGAGGCGAGTTCGATGGCCCCCTTGGCGCCAAGTTCGATAAAGACCCCGCTGACATCCAGCTTTTCACCGTTGTCGAGCAAAATGCCTTCCACCTGCTGGTTTCCCAGGACCTCCTTTACCGAGCGCCCCCTGCGGACCTGTATCCTGCTGGAGTCGATCTGGTAGCCCAGGTGCTCGGACACGTCCTGGTCCTTGCAGACCAGGTAAACCTCGCCCGCGGTAAGCAGCAGGGTCAGCGCGCCCGAAGCCGCGGCGCTCCCGTCTCCGACCACCGCCACCGGTTGGCCGCGAAAAAAGTTCGCGTCGCAATCCACGCAGTAGCTGACCCCTTTTCCCAGGAGTTCCTTTTCGCCGGGCACGTTGAGCTTGTTCCTGGAAACCCCCATGGACATTATTATCGACCATGTAAGAAGAACCCGGCCCGATTCGATGCGGACCCTGAAGCGGCCGTCTTCAGCCTCCTCGATCCCCAGCACGTCCTGTTCCAAAAGCGACGCCCCGAAATTGCGGGCCTGTTCCCTTCCCCGGTTCAGCACCTCTTCGCCGGTTATTGGACTCTTGATGCAGCAATAGTTTTCGATGTGAGCTTTATACAGTGAACTGCTCTGAATTTTCCCCAGAACGGCCACCCTGACCCTGGTCCGGGCCGCGTGGACGGCCGCCTGCAGGCCGGCAGGTCCGCTGCCGAGAATTACCACATCAAATTCAAGTTCTTCACCAGCCATTTTCCCTCCTGAATCGGCAAAGCCGCACGAAATCCACCGGCGCCGCGAACTTTGGAGCTTTCCCGCCTCCGGCCCCGGTCGTATTCGCTGATAAAACCCGGCAGGCTGAACGCCTGTCACCGCTCATCCATTGTAAAGTTGACTCGACTATTTCATGTTCTTAACATCGGGAAAAGTTTAAAATAGCACTTTAATGCCTGGAAGCTGCATGTTCAATCCGCCCACTAATCTTCAGCAGGTCTTTCAGCGGGCATGAAAGACCGGACACCGGTATGGGACGGCTCAAATGAACGAGCGGGCACCAACTGGCACGATGGTGGTAACGGCAGCCCTCATCGCATCGGACGGGCGATTGTTTGTCGCCCAGCGGCCGCCATGGAAAAGGTTCGGGCTTCTCTGGGAATTCCCGGGTGGCAAGGTCGAACCCGGGGAGAACTTAGAGGCGTCCCTGGTTCGAGAGATAAAAGAAGAACTCTGCCTGGATGTAAGAGTCTGCGAGCATTTCAGAACCATTTCACACAGTGAGCACGATTTCGCCATCCATCTGCACGCTTACTGGTGCTCGGTATCCGGCGGGCAATTCTGCCTCAATGAGCACGTGGCGTTCATGTGGGAAGAGGTATCCAATCTGAGAGTAATCGATTTTACCAGGGCGGACCGCCTCCTGATCCCCTTTCTGGAAAGTCTGCCGCGACTGCCGGACTTTCCCGGCAACGCCACGGGAATCCCGGAGTGAAAATCGCGTCGACCTGCATTCGAATGTGGTGCGGATGAGGCGTTACCGGCCGGAATCACTTGTGGTTTACCGCGCTCCCTGATACGCTGTCCCGCGGGATGCGCGGTTTTTACGTCAAGATTCCACGCTCCGTATTGTCAGGGACGGGTTAAAAAGGTTATGGATATTCAGTACATATTTTAAAAAACTCCGAAAGTTGAGCTTAATGTCCGGAAACAAGGATTTCCCCGCCAACATACTCGGCTGGCTCGCCTCACTTACGCTGACCCTGATCATTTTTTTCGCACTAGCGGCCGCATCGATCATCGGTACACTCCTGCCCCAGGGAACCGGCCCCGCTGAGCTGCAAGGCCATTTCAGCCCGGCCGTGATCTCCATAATAGATGCGCTGGGTCTGAACAATCTCTACCACACCTGGTGGTTCAGGACGCTGCTCCTGCTGCTGTGCGCAAACCTGCTGGTGTGCACCATCGACCGGCTTCCCAAAACGATCAGGTTGATCAAGAGGCGCGAAGACCCGTTCGATTCGCAACGGCTGTCCAAGTTCGCCAACAACACCTCGATCCTTACGACGATGTCTCCCGAGCAGGCCGGAGCGCTCCTGCAGGACACGGTTGCCCAAAGTTTCGGCCCTCTGCGGGAAGTGACAAACCCGTCCGGTCACTACTGCGCGGTAAGCGAAAAGGGGCGCTGGAGCAGGCTGATGGTCTACGGTGTGCACGTAAGCGTTGTCCTGATTCTCGTGGGAGCGCTTTCAGGATCGATACTGGGTTTCAAGGGATTCATGAACCTTTCCGAGGGCTCCATTTCGAACGAGGCTATTCCGATAAGCGGCGGCAACCTCATCCAGTTGCCCTTCCAGGTGAAGTGCGACAAGTTCGAGGTCTCTTTCTACAACACCGGGATGCCGGCCGAATACCGCTCCGACCTGACGATAATGGAAAACGGCAAAGAGGTCCTCAAAAAATCCATTAAGGTGAACGATCCCCTGGAATACGATGGTGTCACGCTGTACCAGGCCTCTTACGGCACCACGCTCAAGCAGGCCGAAATCGAGCTTACAGACCGCGATTCCGGGAAGACGATCACGCTGACGCTGCCGTATCAGGTGCCTCGCCCCATTCCCGGGACCGATTCCGTGGCTGCGATCATCAATTTCCAGGAAAACATGATGCGTCTGGGCCCAGCGCTGGGATTGACCATCGGCAAAGCCGGCCAGGAGCCTTCCGCCGGGTCGTGGATCCTTGCGGACCGGCCCGAATTTCACGGCAACCGGATAGAGAATTACCAGGTTAAGGTCCTGCGGGTGGATAAGTCCAACTATACCGGACTCCAGGTTAAACGCGACCCCGGAATCTGGATCGTCTATCTCGGGTTTATCCTGATGACCGTCGGCATCGGGCTGACTTTTTATTCCAGCCATACCAAAATTTGGGTATCCATTGAACCGGACAGCAAGGGCAGAGGTACCATGGTTGCGGTCGCTGGAAGCACGAGCCGCAATGCACCCGGCTTCGGGGACAGGTTCGAGGAACTCGAAACCCGGCTCAAAGATGAACTGAAATCGGTTGCAATCATGGAAGAACCAAAGAAGGGAAAAAAGGGACCTCAAAGCAAATGACCAGTTCGCATCTCCTGAGCATAACCACGTTTCTCTATTTTATCTGCACGCTCCTTTACCTCTCAGGCGTGATTTTCAGGTTCAGGCCGCTGCTGCTGGCCGGCACTTACACGGCAATCGCCACCCTTTTGATCCAGACCACCGGAATCAGCCTGCGATGGGTTGAATCGTACCGGATGGGCTACGGGCACGCACCGCTTTCCAACCTCTACGAGTCGCTTGTGTTTGCCGCCTGGGCCATCGTGCTCATATATCTCGTTTTCGAGTGGCGGACAAAACAGCGCGCCATGGGCGTTTTCCCGGCCCTGTTCGCGTTTCTGGCAATGGCCTATGCGTCGTTTTCAAAGAGCATCGACTCCAGGATAGAGCCCCTGGTCCCCGCCCTCAAGAGCAACTGGCTGATTGCACACGTGATGACCTGTTTTATCGGCTACGCGGCGTTTGCCGTTTCCTTCGGGCTGAGCTTTCTTTACCTGGTGAGGAAAAATTCCGGGGACAATCCGGGCCACGGGATCATGTCCGTCCTGCCCAGCGCGAAGCAGTTGGAAGCATTCAATTATCAGCTTGTTCTTTTCGGATTCCTGTGGCTGTCGGTAGGCATAATAACCGGGTCCGTGTGGGCCAATTCCGCTTGGGGCACATACTGGAGCTGGGACCCGAAAGAGACCTGGTCGCTCATCACTTGGCTTATCTATGCGGCGCTTCTCCATGCCCGCACCATGAAAGGCTGGCGGGGTGAAAGAGTGGCCTGGTTGTCGATGTTCGGTTTTGGTTGTGTCCTATTTACCTATTTTGGGGTAAACTTCCTTCTGAGCGGTTTGCATAGTTATGCAAAATAACCATTGTGGAGGTATGAAATGTTAAACCCAACAGAAATGCTGCTTCTGCTCCTTGGTGTGGTCATCCTTGTCGGCGGCAAAAAGCTGCCTGAACTCGGAAGCGGCCTGGGAAAAGGCATCAGTGAATTCAAAAAAGCAATGGCAAGCACCCAGGGCGATGACGAAAAGAAACAAATTCCCAAAGAGGACGAACAGAAGTCCGGAGAAACAAAACCAGGCGATACTCCCCATTGAAGCGGTGAATTTTCTCAGTAAATCGAAAGCTTCCCGCAACCGGTAGAGCGTGAGCGCCGCAGGTACATATCCGCGCGCCTGGATTGTTTGCGCTTCGGATCGATAAGGGGCCCCGTTCGGTTCGGCTCCTGCTATTACTTATCCAGGAAGAAAATTATGTTTGGAATAGGCTTTTCCGAACTTCTCGTGATTTTTGCCGTCGCTCTCATAGTGGTCGGCCCCGAAAAGCTGCCCGATTTGGCCAGGGCGCTCGGACGGGGATATGCCGAATTCAAGAGGGCCATGGATGAAATCAGGAACACTTTGGACCAGGACGAAACCGTGAGAGGGCTCAAGGAGGAATTCCGCTCGGCGCAGCGCGAAATAGTCCTGGGAAAACAATATGCCCATAATGTCGTAATGGACCAGGGAACTGCCATCAAGTCCGCCGTTACCGAAGGGCTCGATCCGGCATCGATCGATCCTTTCGCCACTCCCGCAACACCCCTGGAGGAAGCTGATTCTTCCTCAACGCCCGAGGTGCAAACACCGGCCGGCGATTCACCCCCGGTGAAACAACCGCAGGAAAAACCAGGCGAACCTTCCTCCCCCAGCACGAACGGCCAGGGGAGTGGAGAGGACGGCGACACTTCGGCCGACAAGCAATCTCCGGATTCCCCTGACGAAATCATCCTGGCTTGAAGCCGGCACTCCCGCTCCGAGGTCATAAGCCGGCAACAGGAAAGATATAATGGCTGAAGAAGGCAAGATGCCCATATTCGAACATCTGAACGAACTCCGAAGAAGACTGCTGATCTGCATAATCTCGGTAGGCCTCGGCTTTATCCTCTGTTACATCTTCAGTGCGCAGATTTTTGAGATCCTGATGAAGCCGTGGATCGACGCCATACCGGCAGGACAGACCGCAAAGCTGATATATACGGCCCCCCATGAGGCTTTCTTTACTTACATGAAGGTCTCGTTCATAGGCGGCCTGTTGCTCTCCATCCCGGTGATCCTGTGGCATATCTGGAGATTCATCGCCCCCGGCCTGTATGCCAACGAAAAACGCTACATGATACCGGTGATTTTCTTCTCGGCCTTCTGCTTTATTGCGGGAGCGCTTTTCGGCTACTTTGTCGTGTTTCCCGCGGGGTTCAAGTTCTTTGCCTCGTTCGCCAGCGACTATATCACTCCCATGATGAGAACCAGCGAGTACCTGGCCTTCGCCAACAAAGTGCTCCTGGTTTTCGGCCTTGCCTTCGAATTGCCGGTATTCGCGTTTTTTCTCGCAAAGCTGGGCATACTGAGTTCGGACTTCCTGAAGCGCAAGCGCAAGGTGGCCATAGTGCTCATTTTCATTGCCGCGGCATCGCTTACTCCCAGTCCCGATGTCGTGTCCCAGCTCCTGATGGCCGGGCCGATGCTGGTGCTCTACGAGATAAGCGTGTGGGTCGTACACTTTTTCGCTGCCAAACCGTTCAAAGCTTCGGAGCCCGCCGCGGAGGAAAAATCCTCGGCGTGATCCGACAATCTCACTTGATTCCGTGGGGGTGGCCGCTCACCGTGATGATTGCGTGGCGCCTACCCTCGCGAACTATCTGCATGGGCTGACATGAAAAGACATATTCTGGTAATCGCCACAAAAAACAGTGGCAAATCCGCTGAAATCAAGGATTTTCTCAAGGGGTTTCCGGTCGATATAAAGGACCTCAACGACTTTGGCCCCATTCCCGAGGCGGTTGAGGACGGCTCGACTTTTGAAGAAAACGCCTATAAAAAGGCGAGCTTTACCGCAAAGGTTCTCGGTCTTCCCGCACTGGCGGATGACTCGGGGCTGGAGGTCGAGGCTCTTGGCGGGGCCCCCGGCGTGTACTCCGCCCGCTACGCCGGCCCCAACGCAACCGACCCGGAAAATAACGTGAAGCTTCTCGACGCCCTCTCCGGCATACGGGACCGGAAGGCCCGGTTTTGCTGCGTTCTTTCCCTGGCTGTCCCCGCCGGCCCTGCCCTGACCTACGAGGCTTTCTGCGAAGGCATTATCATGGAGGCGCCGCGCGGCAACAATGGTTTCGGATACGACCCCCTGTTTTACTACCCTTCCGCGGACAAAACTTTTGCCGAAATGAGTCTTGAGGAAAAATCGAGGGTGAGCCACCGAGGACGCGCATTTTCCGAACTGGGAAGAGAATTCGCAAAAGTAATGATATGGATGGACCGCAGGGCCGAAGAAGAAGAGGTCCGCCGCGGCGCCCACGAGTTCTGCCAAGACCACTGAGGGTTGCGGGTTTTGAGCATCGGGCCGTTTAATGATGTTGCACCTTCGAATGCCAGCACATCCAGGTTAAAATATCGAGTAACCGGCATCGAGGATCTATTATCGAGCATCACGCATTCAGTATCGAGCATCTGAAATGAAACCCGATCAGTTGATTTTGCCTTCCATTTCCGGCCAGGCGCCTTCGTGCTGACCGTCTAAGAGTCACGAGGCCCGGACAGGGCCTCCCAGTATAGACCAGCCCTTCGTTACCGGTTTTTTGGACACCCCCTCCGGCCGCATACCGCGCGTGGCCTCGAAACTGGCGATACAGGACCGTCTGGGAACGGTTAAGGCACGCCTGGGGATCGGCCGAATGAACTACAAGGTGGACCCCGGGCTGTATGCCCTTGGAAATCCCGACGCCTCCGCGCCGGTATTGGTTTCGGCAAACTACAAGATGAGCTTTGATCGGCTTAGAGAGTCGCTGCCGGGTACAAACGCCTGGATATTGGCGCTCGATACCGACGGTATAAACGTCTGGTGCGCAGCGGGAAAAGGGACCTTCGGCACAGGGGAACTGGTCCGCCGTATCGCGGACAGCGGCCTCTCGCGGGTGGTTGACCACAATCGGGTCGTGGTGCCGCAACTCGGCGCGCCGGGAATATCGGCACACGATGTGCGGGAAAAATCGGGGTTCAAGGTAAAATACGGGCCTGTGCGCGCCGTGGATCTGCCGCGGTTTTTGGACTCCGGCTTTCAGGCGACTCCGGCCATGAGAACCAAGACCTTTACGGTCATCGAGAGAATGGCCCTCGTTCCGGTAGAACTGGTTCACGCGCTTAGAATTTTGCTCATAATGCTTCCTTTTCTCCTGGTCCTCGGTGGATTTGCCGGAAAGGACGGGTTTCTGAGCAATGCGGTGAACCTGGGGCTCTTCGATGCGGCCGGGTTGGCCATCGGGATAGCTGCCGGCGCTATTATCACTCCGATGCTGCTCCCGTTTCTTCCGGGAAGGGCATTTTCCGCAAAAGGCATCCTGCCTGGGCTCCTGGGCGCCGTGCTCTTTCTATTCGTTCGAAACGGCGCCTCGTCATTTCCATTGACCAGCCCGTGCGAAACCCTCGCCTGGCTTTTGTTAATACCGGCCGTTTCGGCTTACCTCGCGATGAATTTCACCGGATGTTCCACCTTCACTTCGCTTTCCGGGGTAAAGAAGGAAATGCGCGTGGCCGTTCCGCTGCAAATTGCGGCAGCGGCTGCCGGGATTATTTTGTTGATGGTGGCGCGATTTTTTTGATGGAGTTTTTCGCCAAAATGGGACGACTAATATACCTCAAAGATGTTGTAACCCTGCGGCTGGACGGCAATAAATGCACCGGCTGCGGAATGTGCGCCGTGGTCTGCCCGCGTGCGGTATTTGAAATATCCGGCCGGAAAGCGGGAATAGCACACAGGGACTCCTGCATCGAATGCGGCGCGTGCGCCCGCAACTGCGCGGCCGGTGCGGTCTACGTCCGCGCCGGCGTGGGCTGCGCAACGGCCGTTATCAACAGTGCGCTCGGCATTAAATCCTCGGGCTGCGACTGCACCATAGACCAGTACGAAAAAGACCCCTGTAAACCGGG
Source organism: uncultured delta proteobacterium (assembly GCA_963712895.1). GTDB lineage: Bacteria > Desulfobacterota > Syntrophobacteria > Syntrophobacterales > Syntrophobacteraceae > SbD1. Next base: position 88,652 of record CAVQJR010000006.1, read on the forward strand.
CGGCGGAAGCGCCGGGTGCTGTTAGCGCGATGAGGTTTTTTCAGAATACATGGATTTCGCGTAAATGGGAGACGTCACATGGAACTCTATTCGGGCAACAACCCGTTCCCCGTCGCTCCCAAGAACGGCACAGCTCCCCTCGCTTTTAAAGAGCATTCCTCGAGACATTCGATTTAAAGCCCCCTCAGCCATTCCGGCTTGAGCGACTTTTGCCCCTGGAGCGCGGCATCGATGGACGCGAGTGCCTTCTGCTTGTCAGCCGGCATTTTCACCCTCAGCGGGAGGTAGTTCGACGCGTGGTTGGCGAAAAACAGGCCGCGGGTCATGTTGGTATGGGAAAGCATTTCGCGGAGTTCCCTCAGCATTTCGGGCGGGGTGGGAAGCTCGAATTCTCCGGACCTCTCTTTGGCCCCAAGCTCGGTATTCGGGACCACCATGAGGGTCAATACGCCCACGTAATTGGGGTCGATTAACGTGAGGGCCTCGCCCGTCGCACGCGCATGGTCCAGCGACCTTTCGCGCCCGGCAAGCCCCAGGATGACCATGACGGAGAGCTTCATCCCGGCTTCACGGACCCTTCGGCCGGCCTCTATCATGCGCTCGCGAGAGTGACCTTTTTTGATGTCCGCCAGGACCTGCGAGTCCCCGCTCTCCAGCCCGAAGTATACGATACCAAGCCCCATCTCGCGGAGCCGGGCCAGCTCTTCCGGGCTTTTTCGCAAGATCCCCTTAGCGTTCCCGTACACCCCGACCCGATGGATCCACGGCAGCTTTTCCCGGATGCGCCCAAGGATGCGCACCAGCCTTTCCTGAGGGATAATCAGCGCATCACCGTCTATCAGGAACACGCGGCGCAGAAACTGCAGGTTTTTTGCCGCGTAGTCGATGTCCGCGTCGATTACGGAATCGTCCTTGATCGTGAACCGTTTTTCCTTGTAAGTACCGCAAAAGGTGCACTTGTTATGGGAGCACCCCAGGGTCACCTGGAGCAAAATGCTTTCAGCCTCGCTAGGCGGTCGGATGATCATTCCTTCGTAGTGCATTCCGTTCATTTTTAGCCTCGGTATGGATCGTTGGAATAGAGTAAATCAGTATAGCCTCTTTTTCCAAAATCGAATACGATCAAAGCCTCTTAGAGTGAAACCCCAACAGAGGCTAAGATATGGAGTATTCCCCCACCCCGCTCCCGCCGGGCGCCAAATGCAAGCGTTGCTCGGGACGCGGGCGGATGCGGCTTCCCAGCCATAACACTATTTTTTGCCCGGACTGCTTTTTGCTTTTTTGCAGGAACGCAGTGGCAAAAGCGATGAAAAAATTCGGCATCCCCCGCGAAACGGATCTGCTGGTGGCGGTTTCGGGCGGAAAGGATTCGCTTGCGGTCTGGGACATTTTGAACGAACTGGGGTACAGGACCAGGGGCTTGCATGTAAACCTGGGCATCGAGAGTTTTTCGGATGAATCCGTACGTGCCGTGGCCGAATTTGCCACGTCAAGGAACTTGCCCTGGTCGTCGCATTCGATGAAAGACCTTTTCGGCTGGACTGTCGACGAGGTCCGCAGCCGCACCAGGCGAAGCATCTGTTCCGTTTGCGGTGCGATAAAGCGCAAGATGCTAAACCGGCTGACCGTCGACCATGGCTACGGTGCCATCATCTCCGGCCACAACCTCGACGATGAGGCCGGGCGCCTGCTCGGAAACATCCTGAGAAACCGCACCCAGTATTTTGACAAGCAGTACCCTTATCTGCCCTCCCCTCACCCGCGAATGCCGGCCAGGGTAAAACCCCTCTACCGCCTGGAATCTCACGAGCTTCGCGCCTATTGCCATTTTGCCTCGATACGGCCCCATTCCGCTGCATGCCCGCACTCAAGAGGGGCAAGCTCACACACGGTAAAAGAGGCCCTCAACTTCCTTGAAACCAAAATGCCCGGCACCAAAAGGGATTTCCTTTTTTCCTATCTTCGAAAGAGAAAGCCTCCGCAGCCCGACCTTACTGACATGAGGCTCTGTGAGAAGTGCGGCGACCCCTCCTGGCTTCCGGTTTGCGGCGTCTGCTCTATAAAGGCCGAACTGGACGCAAAACGTAAAGAACTGGAAACTCAACCCAAGGGATAAACATGGTACCGCTTTCGGTGGCAGTGATCACCAAAAACGCTGAGAAGCGGCTCCGGGAATGCCTGGAAAGCGTTTCGTTCGCGGACGAGATCGTCATAGTGGATTGCGGCAGCACGGATGCCACCACGAAGATTGCCGGCGAGTTCAAGGCCAGGTGGTTTGTGGAGTCCTGGAAGGGCTACGGCCCGCAGAAAAACAGTGCCCTGGAAAAGTGCGCGCATGACTGGGTGCTGGTGATCGATGCCGACGAGCGTGTCCCGAAACGGACGGCGTCCGCGATTTCCAAAGTCCTGTCGGGAACCGGCCTCGCGGACGCCTACTCCTTCAGGCGCAAGAACTATTTTCACGGCAAGTGGATAAAGGTGGGTGACTGGTGGCCGGATGAGGTAATCAGGCTGATCAGGAAAAGCAGGGGACGTTACGAACGGCTGGTCCACGAAATTTGGGTAACCGAGGGCAGAATCGAAAAGCTCGAGTGCGAGATCGAACACTTCAGCTTCGATTCCTACTCGGACATGTTCCGGGTGGCAAACGATTACTCGTCGTCCATGGCCGAATTCATGCACGGCTCGGGGAAGAAGGCCGGACCGGTCGATGCCGTCCTCCATTCCTGCTGGGCTTTTGCAAGAAGCTATTTTCTAAGGCTTGGATTCACCGCGGGCTTTGACGGCTTTATGATAGCCTACACCAAGGCGCTCGGCACTTTTATGAAATACATAAAGCTCTATGAACTGGGGAAGTTTGGACGAGGTTAGTGGAAAGTGCGAACCTGCATGGCTTGATTCTTTGCGGCATGGCGAAGCGCCCGCCGCACGTCGCCGGGGTGCCGGTTTCCCGGCTTTTTTTCACGAATCGATGACTCACCGCACTGCGTTTTTCCGGGGGGCGGCTACAGTTCGACAGCATTTTCGAGCGGCCAGTCCACGATTATGTTTGTGCCCCCTCCCGGTTCGGACACTATTTTAATGGCCCCCCCGGACAGTTCGGCCCTCCTTTTTATGCTCCGCAGGCCCAATCCGCTCGCCGAACTGGTTTCAGACATTTTGACCGCCACATCGAAACCCGTTCCGTCATCCGTTATCTTCAGGCGAAGGCTGCCGTCGTCGATAGCAAGAGATACCTCCGCGCTGCTTGCGCAACTGTGGGCCGAAATGTTGTCCATGGCCTCCTGAACGATCCGGAAGATCACCAGTTTGAGCGAGCCCGGGACCTGTTCCTCTTCCAAATCCAGGTCCCTTGCAATCGTGATCTTCTTATTGGCACTCTCAAATTCTCTACTGTACCAGCTAATTGCCGCCTTTATACCCAGATCGTCCAGGACCGACGGCCTCAACTGGGTGTAAATTCGGCGAACGCTGTCCACCGCCCCCTGCATAATCGGAATCACCGCTTCCAGGTCTCCGGCAAACGATGCCCCGGGCGGGATCCGGTTCATCACGCCTTCGATATTGTATTTGATGGCGGTAAGGATCTGTCCCAGGTTATCGTGCAACTCGGCCGCCACTTTGCGCCGCTCATTCTCCTGGACCAGCAAAAGCTGCGCGGAAATATAGTCGAGTTGCTTTTCCGACTCGCGAAGCGCGTCCTCCGCTTTTTTCCTGCCTATGGCATAGCGGATCGAACGCTCCAGCATGCTGTCGGTTATCCGGTCCTTTATCAGGAAGTCTGCCGCCCCGGATTTCATAGCCTCGACGTCTACCTCGTAATCGCCCTGTCCGGTCAGAACGATTATGGGCGGTTTTTCGCGGCAGTCCTGCACCTGGTGGAGTACGTCCAATCCGCTCCTCAATCCCAGCCGATAATCAAGAAGACACACGTCGTAGGTCCCGTGCATCAACTCATTAAGGGCCTCTTCGTACTCCTGTGCCCAGACGATTTCATATTGCGAGGACTCTATGCCCGCAAGAAGATGATGGATCAGGATAAAATCTTCCTCGTCGTCCTCGATCAATAAAACCTTTATCCGTTTTTCAGCGGGTAGGGACATAAGCACCTCCCCCGGGCAATTCGACAATCTGAAGCCAGTATTTGCCGATGAGCCCAATGAGATCTCGCAGCCCTTCAAAGGTGACGGGCTTTGTAATAAATGAGTTTGCGCCTACGCAGTAACTCCTCAAGATGTCCTCATGCTCGTGTGAGGTCGTCAGTATTATTATCGGAATATGCCTGAGTGCATCATCAGCTTTTATTTCCCTCAGAGCTTCGCGCCCGTCTTTCCGGGGCATGTTAAGGTCCAGCAGGATCAACCCCGGACGGGGCGCCGTCCCAGGATCGGAGAACCTGCCGTTCTGGCGAAGGTAGTCCATCAGTGCCTCGCCGTCTTCAACGAACCTGAGATCGCTATTGAACTCGTTCTCCTCGAAGGCCTCCTTGACCAGCAGACAATCATCCTGATCGTCATCGGCCATGAGTACCGTAACGAGTTCCGGTTTGGTTTTCATCACCAGTTAACCTCGAATGAAATTCCTTGTCATCGACCGGTTCAAGCCTGCAAAATACCCTGCTCGATCAAGAGATCCCGGGGAAGACCGTCGCGCGACTTTCTCGCGGCTCATCAGTCAAGAACATTTACAAATACCTTTTGGGACCCGATTTTTCAAGGTCGTTTCCAGCGTTCGCAATATTAGCCGATTAACCGGCAAAAAGGAGCGCTGCCGGTAACTTATCGAATATAACAGCCGCCGGAAGACGTCCCTTCCCCATGGTCTTTTCGCCGGTAACCGCATTCATCCATTCGGACGGAGCACCCTCGGGAAGCTCTATCCACGTATCCTTCCAGACCCGCTTTCCCAGGGGGAATTCTCCCCGGCCGACAAGCCTGGTGAGAAATCTGGGGGCGGCGGCGACGGCCCATTCCAAGGCCTCTTTTCGGGCAAAAGCGACAATGTGCTCTGAAAACTTCCCATCAACGTTTAGAGGGATGTAGCTGCCGTTTCTAAAGAGGTTTGTGTGCGCTCTGCGCGCGTTGAGGCACGCCCGGGCCAGCAGGAGCTTTAGCATGCCATCCCTGGCCGAATTCATCACGGTGTTGAAAAACCCCGGCTCCCCATGCTGGAGCTGGATCGCTTTCAACATTGAAATGCGCCTGCCAAAATCCACCTGCCTGCGGTTGTCCGGGTCAACGAGGGACAAATCCCACAACTCTGTGCCCTGGTAAAAGTCCGGGACTCCGGGACTGCATATTTTCAGCACAACCTGCGAAAGCGAGTTCAGAATGCCGTAGTGGGCCACTTTTTCCTGAAATGGCACGAAATCTTCCAGGAATTCATTCTTCACGGACCGGTCGAGGATTTTTCCGACAAAAGCTTCGAAGGCCTCCTCATATTCCGTATCCGGCTTGATCCAGCCGGTATAGATCTTTGCTTCGCGCGTCGCTTTGATTACGTAGCTCTTGATTCGCCGCACGAAGTCATCATATTCGGCATCGTCGAAAGGGTAGGCGCCAATGAGGGTCTGGTAGAGAAGGTACTCGTCATTGGGGGCGGGCACGCTGAGTGCGTTCACCTGGCTTTTGTGTGTCGCGTTCAGCGCCCTCCAGGCCCTTATGCGCTCTTCCCATTCCTTCGGCATTTCGGTGAGCACGTTTATCCTGGCCCTGACGTCCTCACCCCTCTTGGTGTCGTGCGTGGCGGTGGCGCTCATCGCATGTGGCCAGTTTTCCGAACGGGTCCTGTTAAAATCGTGGAATTCGTCAAGCGTTGTCCCGAACATGAACGGCTCGCCGCCCACTTCGTTAAGCGAGACGAGCCTGTTGTAGACGTAGAGCAGGGTGTCCTCGAAACCCTTTGCCATCAAAGGCCCGGTGAACTGCTGGAACCGCATCGCAAAGCTTAGCCAGGCGTTTTTTTCCTCCTCTCCAAGGTAGTCCTCGTACTTGAGGAGCAAAAACCTGGCCAGGTAATTTATCTCGTTTTCCAGTTCGGGCTCTTTCCTGTGCGCCCTTTCCACGGCCTCCGAAATGTACCTGCGGTCCGTTCCGGTAAACGATTCCGGGCTGACATAGCTGCGGTATACGGGAAAGAGCGCAAGGACCTCCAATATGGCGCGCCTCAGGCCGTGCAGGGTTATGTCTCCGCCTCCGCGGTCCTTGCTCGAAATCCGCTTCATCAGGTGGGCGAGGTTATCCACGTCCCCGGTCATGAAATGTTCGACGATCAATGCCTTCTTGTTGTAGAGCAGTTCTTCGCGGTCAAACCGCGCGCCTGCCATCCATGAGTATATCCTGTCGAACTCGGGTTCGTTTTCCCTGCGGCAAAATATCCCGTTTAGGAAATTGAGATAGTCATACCCGGTGGTGCCCTGAACGGGCAGGTTGGACGGAAGGTCTTCGTCGCAGGCAAGGATTTTCTCGACAACCGTGTAGATCCCGCCGGTCCTGTCCCTGAGACGGCTCAAATACTGGAGCGGGTCGGCCAGACCGTCGATGTGGTCGATTCGAAGCCCGGTAAAACTGCCTTCCGAAATCTTCGACAGTATCAGCCGATGGCAATGTTCGAATACTTCCGGGTCCTCCATCTTGAGCGATATCAGGTCATTGATGCTGAAAAACCTCCGATAGTTTATCTCCTCGCTTGCGACCTTCCAGTAGGAGAACCTGAAAAACTGAGCGTAGAGCAGTTGGTCGGCCGCGGTCAAGTCCCTCGCCCCGCCCTCCCCGTTCAGTATTCTCACGTTTCGGTCAATGAACTCCCGGACTGGCTGGCTTGTGTTGTAAATCTCCCAGAGCATCCCCTTGATGAACCGGATCTGGTCCGATCTCTCTTCGCTCAGTTCCTGGCAGGGAAATCCCTTGAGCGTGAAAATGATCCCGACCAATCGAATGTAGTCGGGATGGTCCTGCCCCAACTGCTCTTTGAGTTTGTTAAGATTCGGGGAAAGAACATCGGCATACGATTCGATTCGCAACGGATAACGATTCGTGTAATAGCAGGCCACAAACCCGGATTCACAATACTCTATGCGGATCTCGCCGGATTCCAGGCTCTCTCCGTAGGGTTTTCCGAGAAACGGGGCGAGAAGGCGTCCCTTCATGCTCTCGTATGCATGGTCCCAGTCTATGTCGAAGAACTTGTGATAATCCGAGAAGGCCCCGTTCTCGAAAACGTCCATCAGCATCCGGTTCTGGCCGTCATAAGCCATGTGATTGGGCACGATGTCCTGGAGCCAACCCATCCCCCTGTGTTTAACCGCAGCGATGAGGCCGGTGAAGTCCTCCTCGGAGCCGATTTCGGGATTTATGCAGTTGGGCTCCACTATGTCGTACCCGTGCAGGCTCCCCAGGCGGGCGCAGAAGACAGGAGAGGCGTAAATGTCGGTGATGCCGAGATCATCGAGGTATGGAACGATTTCAAGTGCGTCTTTAAAGGTGAACCCGGAATTGAATTGAAGTCTGTAGGTGGAGCGGGGAATTCTCATGGAGACCTCAACTTTTTAAAAATACGGCAACGCTGCTGCCTTTGAGCATAAGGGATTTTTTTTCCTCGATCCCGTCGGGCAACAGTGATCCCGGTCCGCCCCAGGTCTTATCGGAGGAATCGATGATTTTGCGATGGTCTTTGTCCAAACCCGATTCTAAGTATTCGAGCAATTGATCGCTACGGTCCAGATTGAAAATCGCAACCAACGACTGCCCTTCCGAGCACCGTTTCATCACTACCACTTTCCTGTCCTCGAACCCGGTCACTTCCATGTCCTTCCTGTCCCTGTCGGCCAGGGCGGGAACTTCGAGCCTCATTCGGATGAGTTGCCTGTAAAAATTGAGCAGCAGTGCGTGTTCCCCCTGCTCTCTATTTTCCCAGTTAATCCGGGACCGCAGGAAAGTATCCTCCAGGTTGGGGTCCGGTGGCTCTCCGGTCCAGGTAAATTCCCTGAACTCCTCCTTGCGCCCCTTCTTTACAGCCTCGGCAAGCTCCGGGCCGGAGTGATTCACAAAATAGAGAAACGGGGCCTCCTCGCCGTATTCCTGGCCCATGAAAAGGAGCGGCACGAAGGGTGCGAGCAGCACCACGGCAGCGGCCACTTTCTGGGCCTCCAGCGAGACGAGGGTGGAGAGTCTTTCACCCAGCATCCTGTTGCCGACCTGATCGTGGTTCTGGGACGCTATGACAAACCTCTCGGAGGGAAGATTGGCCGCTTGATTCCCGTGGCTTCGCTTCCTGTATTCGGAATACCTGCCCGAATAGACGTAGCCCTCTTCGAGCACCTTTACCAGGTCGGCCGTAGCGCCGAAATCGCTGTAATACCCGCCGCGTTCACCCGTCAGGAGCGAGTGGAGAGCGTGGTGGAAATCATCCGACCACTGGGCGTCCATGCCGCTACCCCAAACATGCCTGGCACGTACCAGGCGGCTGTCGTTGAGGTCGCTTTCGACAATGAGCAGCGCCAGCCTGCCGCTGGTGAGGCGGTACTCCCCCACCCGGTCCGCGAGTTGGGTGAGAAAGGGGTAGGCGCTCCGGTCGTAGATGGCGTGCACGGCGTCGAGCCTCAGGGCATCGATATGGTAGACGTTGAACCAGAAAAGGGCGTTCTGGATGAAAAAGTTCCTTACCTCGTCGCTATACGCGCCGTCGAAGTTCAGGGCCTCCCCCCAGGGAGTTATGTACCTTCCCGTGAAATAGGGGCCGAAATCGCGCAGATAGTTACCTTCCGGGCCTAAATGGTTATAGACCACATCCAGGGTCACCGAGAGCCCCCTGGCGTGGCAGGCGTCGATCAGCCTCTTCAGCCCGTCGGGTCCCCCGTAGGAATTCTGCACGGCGAACTGGTCCACCCCGTCATAGCCCCAGTTGCGCCGTCCCGGAAACTGGGCCACCGGCATTATCTCCAGGCTGGTGACACCAAGCTCGGCCAGGCTGTCCAGCCTCGGGATGATCGCGTCGAAGGTGCCTTCGGGGGTGAAAGTGCCCACGTGAATTTCGTAGAAGATATAGTCCTGCAGCGCGGGACCGGACCAGTTTTCATCGTGCCAGTCGAATTCCAGATCGAGCACCCGTGAAGGGCCGTGCACGCCCTCGGGCTGGTCGAAAGAGGCGGGATCGGGTCTTTCATCTTTGCCGTCGAGCCGGACCATGTAGAGCGCACCGGCTTCAATTCCCGGAAGCTCGGCGGTCCAGTAGCCCCTTGCTTCTTTCTCCATGTCGAAGAGCGCCTCGCGGGGGGAAAGAAGGCGCAGTTCTACCCGTTTTCTGAACGGGGCCCACACCCGAAACCGGCGGCGGCCGTTACCGATGTCCACGACCCCTATGTTTGGTCGGAAGCTCATCTCTTTTTTCCCGGATTATCGCGCAATGCATAAACCTTTTCGAATCGAGTCCGCCTAATCATTCTCAATGGGGCCTTCCGCGTTGCGGAAGCGAAACACGGACAGGGATCGCGATTCCAGCCTGTATGTTTCATGCGCCAGCAGAGGCCTCAGCCTGCGTCTGCCCGTTTCGGCCCGAGTGTCCAGGAGCAGCTCCCAGTCTCCCTCCAAAAGGTCCCCCCGGCCTCCAAGCCTGTTTGTGGGCATTACGAACCGGATCGGCTCCCAGTGAGCATTGATGAGCACGAGAATCGTATCGTCGACCACCTGGTTTCCACGATCGTCCACTTCCCCGATGGCGTCCCCGGCCATGAGCATCCCAAGGCTGCGGGAGAAAGGATTGTTCCAGTCCTCTTCGGTCATTTGCTCGCCGTCCGGCCTGAACCATGCCACATCCAGAAGATTGCGGTGCCTCATCGACCTTCCCCGGAAAAAGCTCTGCCGCCTGAAGACCGGGTGTTCCTTGCGCAGACGGACTACAAACCGGGTAAATTCGAGCAGGTTTTGCTGGCCGTGGTCGAGGTCCCAGTCCATCCAGGAGATTTCGTTATCCTGACAGTATGTGTTGTTGTTGCCGCCCCGGGTCTGCGAGGTTTCATCTCCGTGCAGTATCATCGGCACGCCCTGCGAGAGCAGCAGCGTGGCCATGAAGTTTCTCTGCTGCCGGGCACGCAGTGCCAGCACCGCCGGATCGTCCGTCGGGCCCTCCACTCCGCAGTTCCAGCTTATATTGTTGTCGCTGCCGTCGCCGTTTCCATCACCATTGGCCTCGTTGTGCTTTTCGTTATAGCTGACCAGGTCCCTGAGGCGAAAACCGTCGTGGGCGGTCACGAAATTTATGCTGGCGTAGGGCCGCCTGCCGGTGGATTCGTACAGATCGCTGCTGCCGGTGATGCGGTATGCGAGGCTTCCGATCTGCCCTTCGTCTCCTCTCCAGAAGTGCCTGATGCTGTCCCGGTATTCACCGTTCCATTCCGTCCACAGGACGGGGAAGTTTCCCACCTGGTAGCCGCCTTCCCCGAGGTCCCAGGGCTCGGCTATGAGCTTAACCTGCGAAAGTAGGGGGTCCTGGTGGACTATGTCGAAAAATGCCCCCAGTTTATCCACCTCGTGGAGTTCGCGGGCGAGGGTCGCCGCAAGGTCGAACCGGAACCCGTCGACATGCACGTCGTTTACCCAGTAGCGAAGGCTGTCCATGATGAGTTGAAGCGTGCGCGGGTGAGTCATATTGAGAGTGTTGCCGGTACCGGTGTAGTCGAAATAGTAGCGTCGCTCGTCTGCGACGAGACGGTAATAAGCGGCATTATCTATACCCCTGAAGGAAAGCGTCGGCCCCAAGTGATTTCCTTCCGCGGTATGGTTGTAGACCACGTCCAGGATAACCTCCACGCCTTCCCGGTGCAGCGTCTTGACCATCGTTTTGAATTCGGCCACGTTGTCGCGATAACTTCCGTATCCCGCGTGCGGGGCAAAAAAATTTATGGAATTGTATCCCCAGTAATTCGTGAGGCCCCTGTCCATCAGGTGCCGGTCATGTACGAACTCGTGCACCGGCATCAACTCGATGGCGGTAATCCCGAGCGAGACAAGGTGCTTGATAACGGCGGGGCTCGCCAATCCGGCGTAAGTGCCGCGAAGTTTTTCCGGAACCAGCGGGAAAAGCTTGGTAAGCCCTTTCACGTGTGCTTCATAGATGATGGTCCTGTCCCAGGGAATGTTGGGGCGAGGATCGTCGCCCCAGGAGAAGGCGGAATCGATCACGATGCACTTTGGAGAAAATGGGGCGGAATCCCGCACGTCCATCGACAGGTCGGCGTCGGGATGGCCTATCGTGTAGCCGAAAAAAGAATCGTCCCACTTCAGGGTGCCGCTGATGGCCTTGGCATAAGGGTCTCGAAGCAGCTTGAAAGGATTGAACCTGTGTCCCTCCTCCGGGAGGTAGGGCCCGTGCACGCGGTATCCGTAAAGCTGCCCGGGGCGGGCTTCGGGAATATATATATGCCATACCTGGTCGGTCTGTTGGGTGACGGGAATGCGTGTTTCATTTCCTTCATCATCAAAGAAGCAGAGTTCGACGCCGGTTGCGTTTTCCGAAAAAAGTGCAAAATTAACCCCGGACCCGTCCCAGGTAGCACCCAGGGGGTACGGTTTTCCAGGCCATGTCTTCATTGGTCCTCCCGGCACCGTCAATCGAAGAAAAGAACGCCCGTCCTGAAATGTTTTAATTATTTCCCGGAAACTATGCCTCTGTTCGCTCGAAATAAATAGGGTAAACCATGTAAAATATGTAGAAATTTTCTACAAAGCCGTGCGGATCGAGTGGGGATTGGGACCTGTTGCCGTCGAATCGGTTTGGGAGGCCGCCGGCCGGAAGGCGCGCCAATCCGGAAATACGGAAAGTGGTGAGAAAGGAAATATTCAATCGCGTCCCGAGAAGGGCCGCTTAGCAGAGGGTGAAGGAGGTGTCATATCCACAAAAAAGAGGGACCTTCTTTTTTGCCGAAATGACGAAATCGGGCGCGTTTACCCACCTGTGACAGAAATTTTTCTTTTCCATCGCCCTGTTGTTCAGATTTTGACCGGACCGGGGTACGGTGGGAAGCGAAACCATGCACCGTACCCCCGCGATCCGGAAGGGATATTTTTCTCTAGCCCGGAACTCCCTCTTCGGCCGTTTTCCGAACCTCTTCCACGGCACGTTCGTAGAGTTCCTCATCGCCGATCCTGCCTTCGACGAATTCCTGCCACGAAGAAAAGTTTTTGAAAAAGCAAAAACTCTTTCCGGTATCCACGCAGGCCTTTCTGTATATCTTGTTTGCCAGCTTGGCTTTCTGCTTTCTTTCCGATTCTTCGTTGGCGGCTGACGCATTGCTGTTGACAACCGCATATTTCGAGAAGGTGCGTGCGAACTGAGACATTTCCTGCCTGGCCTGTTCGGAGAGCTGGTCCTCGGTTATGTTGCCTTCGACAAAGTTCGTGAAGCCCGGCATCTCTTCAAACGAGCAGACCTTCAAATCCAGCTTTTCGCACGCTTCACAAAAAGTCTTATTGGCCTTTATGATTCTTTCTGTTTTGTCGTTCATTTTCGACCCCCTTCTAACCTGAGAAATGGCATTTATTTCAAAAAATGAGTTCGTTTCCCCTCCATGCCAATATTATTGCATGACGCAAACATAAATGGGTGATCGCCCTAAATCAATGGGTCCATCACCCTAAATAATGAAATTCCGATAGTATTTTTTATCGATTTCTCCCTGCCGTTCGCTCCCCGGTCCCGGCATTGTACGGCACTATCCACTTTTTACGTCGGTAATTTTAATTGGCCGGATCTTCCGCCGCTCCGTGGAAACCATCCAACGTTTAATACCAGGTGGCGTTCAAGATTAACGTGATGGGTGAAGCGGAGCGTAACCCATCGGTATGGGCCTATCTTGAACGAAAATTAGTATCAAACACTGACGAGGCTCCTTTATGCACCCACCAGCTGCTATAACCTTTGAATGAGGTATAAAAAAGACGGCACAGGGATTCCAACCTTTAACTTATAGAATTCTCTTTTAATGCTGCTTTTCCATTCCATATTTTTTGCATTTATCAAAGGGGAGAAATAAATCGTGCCCTTATGGAAAGGATGATCATAGTTCTTCTCGATTAACCTGAAAAAAGATTTGATGTGCCCATCCGGAAGGTCGGCTCCGAATACAAAGTTTGAGGTGATCTCAATCTGTTCGTATCTTTTGTTGATATCGACGATTTTTGCGAAGGCCCTTTCAACTGCTTCCTTCGTGGTGCCTTTCCCCAATTTATTTAGGGTCTCCTGATCCGCGGATTCAAACCCTATATTGATATACGTCCTGAAGGGCAGCCTGTTTATTCGCTCAAATATGGCATAATCCGATTTCATTATTGAATCTACACTGCCGAAGACAAAAAGACTGGGGCCTTCAAGATTGGAATTGCTTAGATCAAATGCATCAAAGACATATTTTGCAGCAAATTCCAGCAGATCAGCGGATGCATTGAGGGCATCATGCTGGCCAATAAATACAGAATTGTAGTTTGATATATCATAACCGTAAAAGTCTTTTAGGTATCTGGCCTGTGTTTCTATATTTTCCCTTGAACGCTCTTTAAAAGTATGACGTGATTTTACCCTGCAAAAACCGCATCTGTACAGACATCCGTCAGCTATAATTACCGGGATTACATCATAATCCACATGCCTGGCATCGGGAGGAAGGACGGTTATATTGTCTCCCGTTATCTCATTTATCTTACCGCATTTCTTGTGTAGTTCGGATGGTGAGTTAAATATTACACGATCAAGGAGTTCTCCGACTCTATTTGGAAAGGAACCGAACGTTAACTCGGTCAACCTTTTGTGCAATCGGCCCCATGCCTTGATGGCAGATATTACAGCGTCGTTATTGAAGGGATCGCATGAATTGATATTGTTGCTGGGGTATGACAGACACGGGACGTAATATTCGCCGAAACAATCATAAGGGCCATCGTAGCCGCCTGCCGAATAATACACCCAGTCATCGGTTATGGTTCTTTTGAGCCATTCGGAAGGGTGCGGCCAGCCTTTGCCCCTGCCACTGATGAATTTCAATTCTCCGTTCAGGTTAAACTGAAAGATATATTCAGGAGTTTGTATCTCCGCGAAGCGGCCGTATCGCAACGGATAGCTGACTTTTGAATAGGAACGGGCCCCTTCTTTTTCAACGGTTATGTGAAGATTGTCTATATCAAATGTTTCCACGGACAATAAAACCCGCAACGAAGAAGTGTTCGCCCCAAAATGTCATTTCAACCGCGCACTCCACAGCCTCCCGGTCACGACCCGTGAAAACCGGAAACAGGCGTTTTCACTTATCACCACAAGAATCCGGCGAAATCAAGATCGAAATTGGTGGGGGCGGGACCTGCGGAGTGCGAAGCCTACGCAGCCAACTCAAGAAATCTCTCCGCCATACGCGGAGCCTTACCTTCATCCTCGTGCTTGAAGAACACGAACACATCCCTCCAATCCTGTTCCCGTACAAGCTCCACCCATCTCTTCAGTTCTACATCGTCATAGTCGGGCCGTCGCAACCGCAGATAGCCCCAATCCCCGGTCGCCACAAAAGGGACCTCAAGGTCGGTCTCCGCCTCGGCGATGCACAGCGCCGCCCGATGATCGTGCAGCAGTTCGAAGACCTCTTCGTCAAACCACGACTGATGGCGAAATTCAAACGCCGTGCGGCGTTGCGGCGGCAGCAGCGAAAGGAACTCGCGCAGCCTCGGCACATCCTTTTTCAAGTTTGGCGGCAATTGAAACAGCAACGCCCCCAGGCGCTCCCGCAACGCTCCCGCGACTTCGAGCAGATAGGACACGGAATCTCCCGCTCCTTTCAGACGTTTCAGGTGCGTGATCTGCCGCGGTGCTTTGAGTACGAACCTGAAATCGCCGGGAACTTCGCCCGCCCACGCCTCCAGGACCGACACGCTGGGCATGCGATAGAACGTGTTGTTGATCTCAACAGTTCCGAAACGCTCACTGTAATAATGCAACATCTGTTTGGCGGGCAGATCTCCGGGATAGAAAGTCCCCTTCCACTCTTTGTAGCTAAAGCCGCTTGTGCCGATGTAGAGATTCATCCGCCCTCCTCCATGCCTTTACGCAATCTGCGGGCAACTGGTGCTGCCCACACCGAATCGGCGTCCCAAGGGTTTGCCTAACTTAAAGCAGCGGAGACCGACCTCATTCAGTGTCCAGGCGCGAAGCGTCGGGGACGCTGTTCGGCTTATTTCAAATTAAATGGGTGTTAAATTACCCAAGGGACCACGAAGCAAGAGTTCGAGCGTAAGGGAGAGCTTCCCACGGGAAGCCCCCCCTCTGCATATAAAACTCCTACGCGGCTTTGGAATGTGATTTGCCTTTCACATAATCACAGGCCTGCCGAACCTCCTTTTTGAACTTATCGTAGTCAATCTGCATCCCGTTAATATAGGCGCTAAAACCGACCGAATTCTTAGCCAAGTGAACCGCCTCTTCAATCTCCTGGTCGGTGGCTCCATTCAATTTGGCCATTTCAGTGTGGAAAAGCGAACAGTAGCGACAGCGAATGGCAGCGGAAATGGCAACGCCGATAAGCTCCTTGTATTTATTGGGAATTGCCGAATCGTCAAGTTCGACCGTTTTGAAAAGTCCCCATTCGTGTTCAAGTGAAGAGTCAGGAATTGACTTGAAAAAGCTGGGAACCAGCCCGAATCTTTCCTTCATTTCCCCGTAGATTTCCTTCCGGCTCACGGGAGTCCCCCTTTGTCAATGCAGGATATTTGAACGTATTGGCGAAAGTGGAACCGCACTTGCCTTCGCAAGTTGGACAACAGCTCCGAAAACGCCAGGGCCATGCATCATAAATCCATAAATCGACTATACCAAATTAAGCTAAGCTCCAGGAAGAGTGGTTGCAATTGGGGTATAATCCGTGGGACCGAAACCGGACGGTTAAAGGACAGGGGGTTGCCCAGAGGCCGTCCGGGAAAAAATGAAACGCTCCACCCCGTCACGTTCCAGACCGCTTTTCATCACGATGCCGGGCATCAACCGCGCCTCTGCTCCCCGATGCAAGATTTGCCTACCATAGAAATTGTCTATTAGACATATAGATATTATTAATCTATGATCCCTCCGTACACTCAGCCCCTGCCCACTGGAACGGATTTTACGGCAGACAGGCACACCAGATTCGAAGCGTAGTTGGGGGTTCAATATCAATCGAAATCGAGCTGCAGATGAAGGAGCGAAAATGAAACGGCTGTACGGAAGATCACGCGCACTGGTCAGACTTGCTTTTACTTCCCTGATCGCCCTTTTCGTCCTGGCGGTCACCATGAACGCCGGGTACGCCGCCGATGAGAAAAAGGAAGCGATTCCCACTCTCAAGGTGGGCTATATCTTCACCACGCATCATACGCCCCTCATCGTCGCAGCATCCAAGGGAGAACAGTTCAAGGGCAACGGCACATATCTCAAAGCCATCGTGCCCAGGGAGCGATACGAACTCATATCGAAGGGCAAGAAAACCGCCGTGATCGACCTCGTGGTCAACAAGAGCGGATCGGAATCCATAACGCTTTTCGCCCAAAAACATCTGGACATCGCTCTGGCTTCGATCACCGCGGTGATGGCGGGTATCGATCAGGGCACACCGCTCAAGATCATAAGTCCGCTGCAGGTCGAGGGGATGGCTCTCATCTTTCCCAAAGACAGCCCGGTAAACGATTGGGACGGCCTGATGAAGCTTATCGAATCTTCGCCGACACCGGTTAAGATCGGATACCACTCCCCCACGAGCGCGCCGAAGATCGTAATCGAGCGCGGGCTTGAACAGGCGGGCGTCAAAGTGACCCATGATGCCAATGACAGTTCGGCGAAAGTCCTTCTGGTCGATCTCAAGAGCACCTCGAACCTGATTCCCGCCCTGATGAGCAAGCAGGTGGATGCCTGGGTGGGCCCGTCTCCCTTTCCCGAGCTTGCCGTCACGAAGGGTATCGGAAAAGTGGTGGTCGATTTGCGCGACCTTCCTCCGAAAGGTTTTTGGAAAGACTTTCCATGTTGCGTGGTGGCCGTGCGCGAAGATGTCATCAAAGAGCATCGTGATATCGTGCAGCAATTTGTGGAAGTGGTCGCCCGTGCAAGCGACTGGTGCAACAAAAACAAGGCGGAAACGGGCGAACTGACGGCGCAATGGATAGGAATACCAGTCGAGGCCGCCAGGGCATCCTCTCTTGTCTACGTCACCAGCTTCTCGGACAAATGGATGCGGGGGGCCGGAACTTATATGGAAATCCTAAACGACATGGGAAACTTCAAGGGGAAGCTCAAGGGCAAATCCATAGATGAAATGAAACCGGTCCTGATCGATTCCGCCTTCATCGAGAATGTAAAGCTTTAGTGGAAAAATGGAAAAATGAAAGAGTCCTCAGGGCTTTCATCCATAGAGGCTGATTCACAGTCGGCGCTCCCGGAAAGTCGCGGCAATGGGTTCCCAAAATGGTGCGGCCGCGCTTTCCGGGCGGCGCTGCCGGTGATCGCCCCGATCTGTTTCCTGGCCATCTGGGGCTTTCTTGCCCGCTATACCGCCAATGAGATCATTCTGCCGAGCATCGCAAACGTTGCAACGCTGTTGGCACATCCGGGCGAAAGCCTGCTGAGCATGGGTTCGCTTGCATCGAATATCGCCGTGAGCCTGATGAGGGTGGTGGCGGGTTACGTGGTTGCCGTAATAATCGCCGTCCCCCTGGGTATTCTGATGGGGTACTACGCCACCATCTTCAAACTCCTGAACAGTTTCATGGGCCTTTTCCGACCCATTCCGCCTCTTGCCTGGGTGCCTCTGGTGCTTGCATGGTTCGGGGTGGCCAGCATGGCAAATCTGCTGGGCGTCGAGCGGGGGCAGCTATACCTGTACATGAACAACATGAAGCTGTCGATGATCTTTATTATCTTCATCGGGTCATTTTACCCGATTTTCACGAGTTCAATCTATGGAGTCAGAAGCGTCAAGAAGGCATTGGTCGATTCGGCCCTAGTGCTGGGAGCAGGCAAACCGGATATCTTTCTCAAAATCCTCATTCCCGGCTCAGCCCCTTCAATCGTAAACGGTATGCGCATCGGCCTCGGTGTTGCCTGGATGTGCCTCGTTTCGGCGGAAATGCTTCCGGGCAGCCTTTCGGGCGTCGGATACCTCATCACGCATGCCTATACGGTTGGAAGAACGGATGTCGTGATAGCCGGTATGATCAGTATAGGGGTCGTCGGTACCACGCTTGATACTGTTTTTAGAAAGATCGAGGAAAGGAAATTCGTCTGGCAATCCATGGTCAGGTGATTTTTAGATAATGCAGGAACCCATAATAAGAATCCAAAGCGTATCCAAATCCTACAGGACGGAGCGGACACGGGTCCAGGCGCTTGCTGAAATCGATCTGGCAGTCAATGAAAACGATTTCATCTGTTTCGTTGGTCCCTCCGGATGCGGGAAATCAACTCTTTTGCGTATCATAGCCGGTCTTGACGTTGCCTCCTCCGGCACAGTTCTCTACCGCGGCGTGCCGCTGGCAAAACCCAAGCGTGAAATCGGGATGGTTTTCCAGGAGTACTCTCTTTTGCCGTGGCGCTCGGTTCTGGACAACGTGGCCCTTGGGCTCGAATTCAGCAGGGTCCGCAAAAAGGAGCGCTTGCGCATGGCCGGCGCTTTTCTAAAAACGGTCGGCCTGGACAGCTTCAAACAGGCACTTCCCCATGAACTTTCCGGGGGGATGCAGCAGCGAGTGGCCATCGCCAGGGCACTTGCCAACAACCCCGATCTTCTGTTGATGGATGAACCCTTCGCGGCCGTCGACGCCCATACCAGGATTTTGCTGCAAAAGGAATTGCTGAGGATCTGGGAGCAGAACCTCAAGACCGTCGTGTTTGTCACGCATAGCGTCGACGAGGCGATCTACCTGGCCGATCGCATCGTGGTGATGTCGGCCCGGCCCGGCAAAATCACGGAAATTATCGATGTGTCAATGCCCAGGCCCCGCAACCGTGCGAACCCCGAATACGGCCGGATGGCGGAAAAAATCCTCGACCTCTTGGAACAGGAGATCACCTCACCCAGGCCATCTTAACGCGGCCCGCAAGAAGGTTCTGTTCTCAAATCTTGATGCACTCGCCATCATGGCACCAAGCCGGGGAAGCTCCGGCCGCTAGTTCTAATAAGTTATTGCAATTACAGTAAAAAATATAGCACTCCCCACATACTTTTCTACTTGACATTTCTCCAATAATGTGCCTAGGCTAGTTTTAAAGTGCCAATCACGGCGTTGATGCTCTGTGCGGCAGATCTCATTTTTTCACGGTTTTCGCTGTTTAGCCAGAAAATGGCCCTCGATTTTGACCAATTCCGCGATTGGCTTTGGAGGGCGTCATGATGCACGCACCCAATCTTTCCTCTGCGTATTAAAAGAACCCGCAGGACCGCAACCACAGATCCCACGGCACGTGCGATCTGACAATGCAGGTTCGCGGACCCGGGCCTGAATATCTTTTCACCCGTTACGAGCCGGGGAGCCGGCATCCGGATTTTCCCCGGACGAATTGAAACACTCCCTGTCAGATCGAGGGTTGCTGAGGCGGAAAGACAAGCGCAAAAAACCCACAGACTGAAAGGAGTATGCCATGAAAGCGGCGATGGTCTTTACCGGAAGCGGGCCGATACTCATTCTGACATCTTTCGATTCACTCGAACACCCCACTCTATCCGAGAAGCTCGGGGCCAGGGGTATAAGCAAATACATTGCTTACGAGGTTTCGGTGGACAAGGTGAAGAAGCAGTACGGGACGCGGTTTTCAATAATTCTCGGCGACCTGTCCCAAACGGATGACATGCGGGTGATGGACATCGACGGGCATCACGTTTTCAACAGTTTTTCTTTCGACGAACTGGGGGCTCCCTTTTATCATCCCAGTGAAGGTGAAACCCTCGTCAGGTAAGCGGTTGGCGATGCTCACGATAGTAGAGACCGGGATGGTCCGCAACGCTGTGTCGTGTACGGGAAACAGCTTTTCTCACTCCATGGAATCGTCAAATGAGGAAAGGAGGTAGCAGCCATGTTGGATACCGGCGTTCGTCCCGAGTCGGACCTGAGTTCCTATCGAAAGGAAACTCAACTGCGAGACGGGACCAGGATTGTCCTGCGCCCCATGGTGGCTGAGGACAGGGATGCTTTGTACGAGTTTTTCAAAGTGGTCCCCAGGGAGGAGACTCGATATTTGCGCGATGACGTTTCGAGTCCTCTCCTGATCGAAAAGTGGGCCAACAACCTTGATTACGGCAGGACTCTGCCGATCCTGGCGGTAAAAGACGGGGAAATCATTGGTGATGCAACCATAAATCGCCGTCGCTCCGGCTGGAAGTGGCACCTTGGCACGGTGCGGATCTTTGTGCACCAGGACTACCGCAATGTCGGCCTGGGGCATCTGATGATCGAAGAACTCGCCGAAATCGCGTTCAGGCTGGAAATCGAAAAACTGGTGGCCGAAATCCCGGACACCAATGCTTTGGCGATCGGCGCCTTCATCAAAGCGGGCTTCTACAGGGCCGCGGTGATCCCTAACCTGGCCAAGGACAGGGAAAACATGCCCCTGGATGTGGTCGTTATGACCAAGGACATCAGGCCGGCTCACGACGACACCTATGATTACGATTTTTAACGCGACGACAGACCTGGATACAATGGGCAAATTTTTGCCCTTGTATCCAGCCGGCACCAACGCACTCGGTTGACGATGCTTTAGTGCTGTCGGTTTTTCATTTTGCGCAGGCGGATGGAAGACGGGGTTACCTCCACCAGTTCGTCATCGGCGATGTATTCCATGGCCTGCTCCAGGCTGAACTGGCGTGGCGGGATGAGCCTCAGGGCCTCGTCGGAGCCGGCGGCCCTGATGTTGGTCAGCTTTTTTTCCTTGGTGATATTTACCCAGATATCTTCAGAACGTGAATTCTCCCCTACGATCATGCCCGCATACACCGGCTCTCCCGGGTTCACGAAAATTGTCCCGCGCGGCTGCAGGTGATAAATGGCGAAGGTGACTGACTTCCCCTCGCGGTCGGAGACCAGCACCCCGTTGGGGCGGCCGGCGATCTCTCCCATGTACGGCTGGTAGCCCGACAACAGAGCGTTTAGGACGCCGGTGCCGCGCGTTTCGGTTAAAAACTGGCTGCGAAAACCGATCAGCCCGCGGGACGAAATTTCGAATTCGAGACGAACACGGCCGAACCCGTTGTTGATCATTTTGGTCATGAGTCCGCGCCGTGTGCTGAGCATCTCGGTGACGATTCCTATGAAGCTTTCCGGAATGTCTATCGTGGCAATTTCCATGGGTTCGCAGAGCTGTCCGTCAATTTCTTTGGTGATGACCTTGGGTCTCGAAATGGAAAGTTCAAAGCCCTCCCTGCGCATGGTTTCGATAAGAACGGCCAGTTGCAGTTCTCCACGGGCGCTCACCCGGTATGATTCACGATTTTCCGCCTGTTCGACCCTCAGGCTCACGTTATAGAGCAGTTCCTTATCGAGGCGCTCCTTTATGTGGCGGGAGGTCAGGTACCTGCCGTCTATTCCCGCAAGAGGAGAGGAATTGACGGAGAACACCATCGATATGGTAGGCTCTTCAACGGTTATAACGGGCAGAGGTCGCGGGTCGGCCGGGTCGCCCAACGTGTCCCCTATGAAGATGTCGTCCAGTCCGGCGACCGCCGCTATGTCGCCTGCTTCGGCATTTTGCCTGTCCACCCGGTTGAGACCATCGTAGGTATAGACTGCACTAAGAGAAGCTTTGCGGGACGAGCCGTCGGCTTTCAGCAGCATGACCTCCCGGCCGTGCTGCAATGAGCCGCTGACGATTTTGCCGATTGCGACCCTTCCCACGTAATCGCTGTGATTAAGAGTCGTGACCAGGAACTGGAGCGGGGCTTCGGGGTCGTATGACGGAGCGGGGATGGATGAAAGGATTGTATCGAAAAGCGGGACCAGATCGCGTCCTTCTCCGTCCGGCTCGGTCAGTGCGATCCCCGCCTTGGCGTTCGTGTAGATGACGGGAAAATTGAGCTGATCTTCCGTTGCGTCCAGGTCTATGAAAAGATCATAGGTTTCATCCAGGACCTCGCTTATTCGCCGGTCCGGCCGGTCGATCTTATTTATGACCAGAATCGGGGGCAACCCCAGCGCCAGGGCTTTTCCGAGGACGAACCGCGTCTGGGGGAGCGGTCCCTCGGTCGCGTCCACCAGCAGCAGGACTCCTTCGACCATGTTCAGAGTGCGCTCCACCTCGCCGCCGAAGTCCGCATGGCCCGGAGTATCGACTATGTTGATCTTTACTCCCCGGTATACGATCGCCGTGTTTTTCGCCATTATGGTGATGCCCTTTTCCCGTTCCAGGTCGAGACTGTCCATCACACGCTCGGCGACCTGCTCGTTATCCCGGAAAACACCACTCTGCCACAGCATGGCATCGACGAGGGTCGTTTTGCCGTGATCGACATGGGCAATAATGGCAAGATTTCGGATGTCGTTACGTTTTTCCATGATATTCACCTTCCTTGGCCGCACAGCGTGAACAGAGCGCGGAGAAATTTCAAAAGAGTTTGAAAAACTTGGAATGATGACCCATGAACCCAAAATAGTCAATCGCGGGTTGTGGTGCCGCTGTCCTTGCGGGTTTGGGGCCCGACCTGGTATTATAATATTTTATCCAATAAGACCTGTATGTTAATGCAGGTGCAACAGGATGTCTGGAGGAGCAATGACGATTTGGGTAGATGCCGATGCGTGCCCTGGAACAATCAAGGAACTGATTATCCGTTCGGCAAAGCGTCGCCAGATTATGGCCGTTTTTGTCGCTAATAAATATATCAGCATTCCCGAATCGGGCTACGTCTCCAGCATCAGGATCGCGGCGGACCCTGAAGCCGTCGACATGTATATAACCGAAAACGCGCGAAAGGGAGATGTTGTAGTCACACAGGATATCCCGCTGGCCTCCGCCCTCGTTCCGGGGGGAGTGATCGTCATAAGTACCAGAGGGGAACTCTTCACGCGGGAAACCATCGGAGAGCGGCTTTCGATCCGCAACTTTATGCAGGACCTGCGCGAAGCGGGCGGCATTACGCCCGGTCCCAGGGAATTCGCTCAAAAAGACAGGCAGCGTTTCGCGGATACGCTGGATAGAGTGCTGACAAGGCTCCTTAAACCGGGAACTCCCTGATCGCCGCAGGCATATCACGAAATCCTCGCCGGACGTTGCCGGAGTAATTCTCGGGTTTGAAGCGCTGAATTCACCCGTTTTCCCGGAAACGCCACGGGACGAAGAGTGTTCCTGTTCGATAAGCCTATTCGTGCGTCCCATTTAATCGATAAACAATTCCGCTCAGCCTGTTGTCTCTCCTGGGCTGCATAATTTCCTCGAAACCGGTCTAATCAAGGAGCCATCTAGTATAAATATGGCTGGCACCTGTTTTGACCGCTTGAAAAAATAGCTGAAAAGAGATAAAAGATCTTGTAGGAAAATTATACTGGCTGGCTGTTGCTCGTTTTAAACTGCTCATATTGAATCTCACCGCTCATCTGGAAGCATGCTATGACTGATCAGCCTGTACGACCCAGCGCAATCATTGATGAATCGGTTTTGGCCCAAGACCTGGCCGCCCTGGACCGGAAAAGCGATCCCGTCCGGGTCCGGGAAGTCCTGGCGGCGGCACGGGAACTCAAAGGGCTTGACGCGCGGCAAGTCGTTGCGCTGATTGCTATCAGCGACCCCGACCTTCTCGACGAACTTTACGAAACCGCCCGCTACATCAAGGATTCGATTTACGGGCCCCGCGTCGTCCTTTTCGCTCCTCTCTACATTTCCAACCTCTGCAGCAACGAATGCCTGTACTGCGGCTTCAGGGCCGGCAACAAGGACCTGAAAAGACAGGCGCTCACCCAAAGCCAAATTGCCGACGAAATCCGCATACTTCTCGAACAGGGCCACAAGCGCGTCCTCCTGGTATCCGGAGAGTCTTACCCGGACGAAGGTTTTTCCTATATTCTCAAGGCAATCGAAACCATTTATGCAACGAAGATCGACGGCGGCGAGATACGACGGGTAAACGTCAATGTCGCACCGCTTACGGTGGAAGATTTCAAGCTGCTCAAAGCCGCCGGAATCGGGACATACCAGGTTTTCCAGGAAACCTACCACCCTGCGACCTACGCCCGGATGCACCGGGCGGGGCGCAAGCGCGACTGCGCCTGGCGCATGACGGCTTTCGACCGCGCCATGCGCGCGGGCATCGACGACGTCGGCATGGGGGTGCTGTTCGGGCTCTACGACTGGCGCTACGAGGTCCTGGCCATGCTCAGACATGTGCAGCACCTGGAAAATACATTCGGCGTGGGGCCGCACACCCTCAGCATGCCGCGAATCGAGCCCACCTCCGGTTCGGATCTCGCGGCCAGTCCGCCCTACCCCGTCAGCGACCTGGATTTTCGCAAAATAGTGGCCATACTCCGTTTGGCGGTTCCATACACGGGCATGATAATGACCACGAGGGAAGGTCCGGAAATGCGGCGCGATACGCTCTCCTTCGGGGTGTCCCAGATTTCCGCGGGCAGCCGCACCAATCCCGGAGGCTACGGCAGCGGGATCAGCGACCACAGCGCCCAATTCCAACTGGGCGACCACCGTCCGCTCGACGAGGTGGTGCGCGACCTGGCCTCCATGGGCTATATCCCCTCCTTTTGCACCGCCTGTTACCGGGTGGGGCGCACCGGCCAGGACTTCATGGAACTGGCAAAACCGGGCGATATCAAACACCGCTGCGGACCCAATGCACTTTCCACTTTCCTGGAATACCTGATCGGCTACGGCTCGACCGAAACGAAATCAATCGGAGAAAAACTTATCCGGACGCAGCTCGAAAGCATGGACCAGCGCGAGCGCGCAATCGCTTCCAAGCTTTTGGAGCGGGTGAGGGCTGGAACGCGCGATGTTTTTATCTGATTTCTACCCGGAACGTGACCAATGGGAGACAGCCTCAGAATCGAGCAGGACCAGCTGGGTGAGCTTCAAGTACCGGATTCCCAACTATACGGTATTCACACCGCTCGTGCGCTGGTAAATTTCCCTATTTCCGGCAGGCGCACGCATCCGCAGCTGGTCCGGGCCTACGGAGAGGTAAAACTCGCATGCGCCCAGACCAACCGCAGGCTGGGAGCGTGGAAAGACGACCCCCAAAAGGGGGATGCAATCGAGGCCTCCTGCCGCGAAATGAGCGAGGGCCGTCTCACCGGGCACGTCCTGGTGGACCTTCTGCAGGGGGGTGCCGGTACCAGCACGAACATGAACGTCAACGAGGTCCTGGCCAATCGCGCCCTCGAACTGCTCGCAGAAAAACGCGGAAACTACGCCAGGGTCAGTCCGCTCGATGATATAAACCTTCACCAGTCAACCAACGACACGTATCCGACCGCTCTCAAGCTCGCGGCGATCAATCTTCTGCGGGTGCTGGAAACGGAAGTTCTCCGGCTCCAGGAAGGCTTCCAGGAACTCGAAAAACGTTTCTCACACGTTGTCAAGGTGGGTCGCACCCAGCTTCAGGATGCTGTTCTGACAACGCTTGGCAGAGAGATGTCGGCCTATGCCGAGGCTTTCAACCGCGATCGCTGGCGCATCTACAAGTGCGAAGAAAGGCTTAGGGTGGTAAATCTTGGCGGCACCGCCATCGGCACCGGGCTGGCCGCCCCCAGGGAATACATATTCCGCGTAACGGAGACGTTGCGGGCCAATACGGGAATCGGGTTCGCCCGCGCGGAAAACCTGGTCGACAACACGCAAAACGCGGACGTTTTCGTCGAGGTCTCGGGAATATTGAAGGCATGCGCGGCCACCTTGCTGAAAGTGTGCTCGGACCTTCGATTCATGTCCTGCGGGCCGGAAGCCGGCCCTGCCGAGATATCGCTTCCCCGGCGCCAGCCCGGATCGTCAATAATGGGCGGCAAGGTCAACCCGGTCATTCCCGAAGCCGTCAGCCAGGCGGCCATGCTCGTGATCGGACTGGACGGCACGCTCACCCTGGCCTGCGCTTCCGGGAGCCTCGAACTGAACCCTTTCCTGCCTCTGGTCGCCGCCTGCCTGCTCGATTCCCTGGACCTTCTGGCAAACGGCTGCTCCATTTTGCGCCGCCACTGCGTCGAGGGGATCGAGGCAAACGAGGAGCAGTGTCGAAAGCACGTCCACAGCTCGACGGCAACGGCAACGGCCCTGCTGCCCGCACTGGGCTACGAGGCGGTATGTGCGATCGTCGGGCGGGCACGCGAGCAAAAAAAGAGCGTGCGCGAGATCGTGCTTTCGGAAAACCTGCTGACGGCCGCCCGGTTCGATGAGCTGACCAGTCCCGAGGCCGTTTGCCGGCTCGGCTCGCCGGGTCCCGGGCACAGGAGTTCATGATGTTAAAGACTCCCAGGGGCATGCGTATTCACATCGGCTTTTTCGGCCGCCGCAATGTGGGCAAGTCCAGCCTTCTCAATGCGATCACACGCCAGCAGGTATCGATTGTCTCCGATGTGGCGGGCACCACCACGGACCCCGTTGAAAAGCCGATGGAGCTGCTTCCGCTCGGCCCGGTGCTTTTCATCGACACCGCCGGCATAGACGACGAAGGGGCGCTGGGAAAGCTGCGGATGGAGAAAACCCACCAGGTATTCGACCGCACGGACCTTGCCGTCCTGGTGGCGGAGGCGGATAAGTGGGGGGCCTTCGAAGCCCGCATGCTCGATGAGCTGCGGGAGCGCGAAATCCCGGCCCTGATAGCCTTCAATAAATGCGACCTCAAAAAGCCCGACCCGCTGATCCTGCACTCGATTTCGGATCGAAACATCTGCGCGGTTCAGGTCAGCGCACTTTCAGGACAGGGCATCCCGCTGCTTCGCCAGGCGCTTCTCGATCACGCCCCGGCGGAGCTGATCGATAATCCCACGATTGCCGGGGACCTCGTCGGACCCGGCGAGACGGCCATCCTGGTCGTTCCGATCGACAAGGAAGCCCCCAAGGGAAGGCTTATCCTGCCCCAGGTGCAGACCATCCGCGACCTCTTGGACAGCGACGCCATCTGCATCATGGTAAAGGAGCGGGAGCTTCGAAGGGCCCTCGAAAAACTCAAAACGCCCCCCAGGCTGGTCATAACCGATTCTCAGGTATTCCTTAAGGTGGCGGCCGATGTTCCGCCCGAAATTCCGATCACCAGCTTTTCGATCCTTTTTGCCAGGTTCAAGGGCGACTTGGCGGCAATGGTCGAAGGCGTACTGACAATAGACAGCCTGAAACCGGGAGACCGCATTCTTGTCACTGAAGCGTGCAGCCACCACCCGATAGGCGAGGATATCGGCAGGGTCAAGATCCCGCGCTGGCTTACTCAATATGTCGGAGGCAGGCTGGAATTCGAGCACGTACAGGGACACGACTTCCCCGCCGACATATCGCCCTACAGGCTCATAGTACACTGCGGCGCCTGCATGTGGAACCGGCGTGAAATGCTGGGCCGGATTCTTCGCTGCCGCCAGGCGGGGGTACCCATCACCAACTACGGCATAGCGATCGCATGCAGCCTGGGAATACTGGAGCGCGCACTCGCTCCTTTTCCGGCCGCGCTGGAGGCCTATCGGCATGAACGCTGAGGCCGCCTTGGAATCCCTTGGGCCGGAATCCGACGAGCGCCGGACGATTATGTACTGGCTGCGCCAGGACGACCCGGACGTTCTGCGTCTGTTGTGGGAAAAAGCGGATTCGGTCCGCAAAGCTTTCGTCGGAGACGAAGTCCACCTGAGGGGCCTTATCGAGGTGTCCAACTGCTGCGTGCGCCAGTGCGCCTACTGTGGGCTCAGGTGCGGCAATTCGCGGCTGGACAGGTACAGGATGTCTCACGTCGAGGTGCTGGAGTGTGTCGCAGAGGCGCTGAGGTACGGGATGAGAACGGTGGTCCTTCAGGGGGCCGAGGACTACGGCCTGGATACCCGGTGGGTCGAGTCGATTGTCAGGAGGATCAAAAGCGAAACCGATTTGGCCGTGGTTCTGAGCCTTGGGGAACGGCCCGAAAGCGAGCTGGCGCTATGGCGCAAAGCCGGGGCAGATCGTTATTACCTGCGGTTCGAGACCTCCGATGTGAGACTCTACCGCAGTATCCATCCGGCTTTTCCATCGGGCGCGCAGCGCGCGGGCGCGGCTTCCGGCCGCGATTTGCACGACAGGGTCGAAATACTGAAGGTCCTCGACAGGCTGGGCTACCAGGTCGGCACCGGAATCATGATAGGTATTCCCGGGCAGAGCTACGCCAGCCTGGTTGACGATATTCTTCTCTTTCGCTCCCTTGACCCGGACATGATAGGCATGGGGCCTTACCTGCCCAACCCGGCCACCCCGATGGGTTGCGGAGATTGGAAATCGTGGCTTGGCCCGCAGGAACAGGTCCCGGCCTCGGAACTCATGACTTTCAAGGTTATGGCGCTGGCGCGCATCTTGTGCCCGGAGGCCAATATCCCCTCGACAACGGCCCTGGCGGAAATCAATACGGCCAAGGGCCACGAGACCGGCCTCATGCGCGGGGCAAATGTCATCATGCCGAATCTCACTCCGTTGCCCTACCTGGCCAAATACGAAATTTATCCGAAGCAGCACCTGTTATCCGATCCGAATTCGAGTATCGAAAGGATTGTCTCCCGCATTCAGTCCGTGGGCCGAACGGTTTCAAAAAAACCGGGGGAGCGCACCCGGCGCCCGTGGATAGATCGGCCGATCCTGCCAACACCGCGTGAATGGAGAATATCATGAGCGACAAGGAACCCGTCGAGCTTGCAATCTGCATGGGGAGTTCGTGTTTTTCGAGGGGCAATAAGCGCAACATCAAGCTCATCAAGGACTACGTGGACCATCACCGGCTGTGCGGCAAAGTCGCCCTGAAAGGACACCTTTGCGAGGGCCTGTGCAAGGACGGGCCGAACGTCACCTTTGACGGCAGCGTTTTCAACGCCGTGGATGCCGATTTTCTGGAGCTTTTGCTCGACCAGCAACTCAAGCCGCAGGAATAGGGTGCCGCGATGATGAGGAAAGCGGGGATCATTTTCACCGAAATTACGGAGTGCCAGGACTGCTTCAAATGCATCCGCGAGTGCCCCGTCAAGGCGATCAAGGTCGAAAACGCCTGCGCCGCCGTTATACCGGAGCTGTGCATTCTTTGCGGCCACTGTGTGGAGGTCTGCCCCAACGGGGCGAAGCACGTCCGCGATGACCTCCAGAAGGCAAGGGACCTTCTCGAAAGCAAAGAGATGGTTTTTGCTTCTCTTGCCCCCTCCTTTGTCAGTGAATTCCCGGACGTTCCCACCGCCTCGGTGATCCGGGCGATAAAGAGGCTCGGTTTCCACGGTGTTTCAGAAACGGCACTGGGAGCGGAGCGGGTTTCGGGCAGCACGGCGAAGCTGCTCGAAGACAGGACCCCACGGGTGATTATTTCCACCGCCTGCCCGGTAGTGGTCAATTACCTGGGCAAATACCATCCCCTGTATGCAAATTACCTGACTCCGCATGTTTCTCCGGTACTGGCTCACTGCAAGTTGCTGCGCGAGCATTTCGGCCAGTCGATCGGTATTGTTTTTTTCAGCCCCTGCATCGCCAAGAAGGCGGAAGCGGACATGGACCCGGAACTCCTTGATATCGCCCTCACCTTCGAGGACTTGAGGCGGTGGTTTAACGAAGAACAGATTTCATTTGAAACCGTGGCAAAGGATGAAGAGAGCTTCGTCCCCTACCCGGCCAGGGAAGGAGCGCTCTACCCGGTGGACGGCGGAATGATAGCGGGCATCAAGTCCAACTGCAGCGTAATGGAACGGGACTGCATGTCTTTTTCGGGAATTCGAAACATTCAGAAGGCGATGGTCGGGCTGAACGAAATGCGCCTCTCGAACCCGGTTTTCCTTGAACTGCTGGCCTGCGAGGGAGGCTGCGTAAACGGCCCCAAAGCCAGCCAGCGCGCCGCAACCGCCTGGAAGCGGGGGCAGATCATAGGCTATGCCAGTTATTCCCGCACGGAAATCCCGCGCCAGCTCGCCGCGCAGTCCGGCGGGGTCCTCTCACCCGACCCCGTCCCCATAAAGGAGTACAGCGATAAGATAATACAGCAGGCGCTCCAGACCGTCGGCAAATACACCCCGGAAGACGAACTCAACTGCGGAGGCTGCGGCTACGACAACTGCCGCGAGTTTTCCAAGGCACTGATAGACGGCAAAGCCGAAAAAGTGATGTGCGTCGCCTACATGCGTAAGCTGGCGCAGAAAAAGACAAATGCCCTGATGGAGAAAACCCCGAGCGCTATTGTCCTGGCGGACGAGGAGATACGGATCATAGAGTGCAATATCAATTTCGCCAGGATGCTGGGTCCCGACGTTGAGAGCGCTTACCGTGAAAAACCGGGGCTTGAAGGCATATTCCTGCGCGAGATCGCTCCCTTCCACTCGCTTTTCAAAACCGTTCTGGAAAAGCAGGAGGATCTGCTCAACCGCGACATGCGCTACAAGAAATCGGTCCTGCACGTGGATGTTTTTTCCATAGAAAAAGGCCGTGTCGTGTGCGGCATTTTCCAGGACATCACCAACCCGACGATCCATAAGGAAGCCATGATCCAAAAGGCACAGAAGGTCATCAAGAAGAACCTGGCAACCGTGCAGCAGATCGCGTATCTACTGGGGGAAAATGCCGCCGAATCCGAAGTGATCCTGAATTCCATCATCCACTCCATATCGACCCCGGAGATCGAATGATAAAGACGACGCGAGACTTCTTTCTGGATGTGGATTCGTACCAGTTTTGCAAGCACGGTCAGTACGTAGCGGGAGACGTGTTCCTGACACACAAGATCAAGGAGGAAAACCGGGTCATCGCGGTCCTCTCGGACGGGCTGGGCAGCGGGATCAAAGCCAGCGTGCTCGCCAACATCACCGCTTCCATGGCGCTCAAATACACCTCCAGCTATGCCGACGTAACCGAGACGGCGGAAGTGATCATGGACACCCTTCCGGTGTGCGCCGTAAGAAAGATCAGCTATTCCACCTTCACCATCATCGACATCAACAGTTCCGGGCGAGTCCGCATTATCGAGCACGGAAACCCGGCTTTTGTGCTCCTTCGCGGGACCGAACCGGTCGAGATATCGAAAACCCCCATTCAGCTCAAAAAATGGCACGCACGGGAGGTAAGCATCTCGGAGTTCGATATGCACATCGGGGAGCGAATAATCTATTACTCGGACGGGGTAACGCAGGCAGGCATGGGGCTTCCCAAGTATCCCCTTGGCTGGGGAGAAAATGATGTGGTCTCCAATATCCAGAAATGGATCGGCTGGGAGAATGCCATATCTTCCCACCAGCTCGCCAAAAAAATCGCGATCATGGCAAGACAGATCGACTCGTACGAACCAAAGGACGACATAAGCTCTGCGGTTATGTATCTGCGCCGTCCGCGCTGCCTGCTGATGGTCACGGGACCTCCCTATTCCCAGGCAAGGGATGAGGAGCTTGCCCTCCTGGTAAAATCATTCAATGGGCGCAAAGTCATCTGCGGAGGTACGACCGCCAAGATCATCAGCCGCGAACTGGACGAAGAGATCAAAATGGACATCACCAACCTGGACCCCGAGATCCCGCCGGTATCCAGCATGGCCGGAATAGAACTCATCACCGAAGGCACCCTGACCCTTGGCAAAGCCGCCGAAATGCTGGAACGCGGCCCAAAAATCGAGACCCTGCGCACCAACGCCGCCACGATGCTCACCTCGATTCTGCTGGACAGCGACGTCATTCATTTCGTGGTCGGCACCCGCATCAATGAAGCCCACCAAGACCCCAATCTCCCCGTGGAACTGGACATTCGGCGCAATATCGTCAACAAGATAGCGACGCTGCTGGAAGAAAAGTACCTCAAGGAGACCCACAGAAAGTTCATCTAACAGCACCGGCCCTTAAAAAGAGCGGAACGATTCCCAGGTTGTTGCCACTGCCGGGGTGGCGCTAAGGGGTGATTTTTTCCTCCAGCGCCTCTTCGGCCCGCTTTCGCGCCTCGATTTCTACGGCCAATTGTTCCTTGGCCGCCGACAATTCCTCCCTGCATTCTTCGAGCAGGTTCTTGAGATGATCGCGGTATTTGGCCAGCAGCTCGTCGGCCCGCTTATGTTGTGTCACGTCCCTGAAGGTTATGACAGCCCCGACAACCTGGCCTCTTTCTCTCAAGGGAGTGCTGGAAAACGTCACGCGGCAATTGGTGCCATCCTTCTTCCAGAATATCCCGTCTCTTTCGCGCCGGGCGATTCCGGATATGAGGCTTTCATGTATGGGGCATTCGTGCAATGGGTAGGGGGTCCCGTCAGGCCGGGAGTGGCGGATCAGTTCGTGGAAATCCGCTCCCAGCAACTCTTCGGTTTCATATCCGATCACTTCCGCCCCGGAAGGGTTGATGAGGGTGATCCTGCCCAGCAGATCCAGGCCCAATATTCCTTCCCCAGCGGCATTCAAGATAAGCTGATTTTGCCTGCTGAGCCGCCTTACTTCCGCTTCCGCTCTGTTACGAACCAGGATTTCCTGCGACAACTGTTCATTGGACGCCTGGAGTTCCGCCAAAAGCTTCCTGATCTCGCTTAAGTTTCTTGCCACGCATACGCTGGCAACCGTTTTGTTTTCACTGTCCCGCAGCAGGCTGATGGAAATTTCGAAGGGCATGATGCAGCCGTTTTTTCTTTTCATCTGCATTTCCCATTTCTTTACCGAACCTTCCCGCCGCAGGTGCAGGCGCATTTTCTCAAGCTCGGCCCGGTCCGCATACAGGTCGAAGCTCGACTTGCCGAGAAGTTCCTGGAAAGTATAGCCGTATAGCTCGGCGGCCATCTTGTTCCACCTGATGAACCTGCCGTACCTGTCAACGATGCCTATGGCATCGGGAGAGTTCTCAAAAACGTTTTCCAGGTAGGTGTTCGCCTTCTTGAGTTCTTCTTCGGTTTTCTTGAGATGGGAAATACTGTCCTCTTTCATTATCCGCTCCAACCTAACAGTAGCCACAGGAACAAGAAAATCACATGACAACAGGGCAAAGCCGAGTGTATCTCAGGCCTTGTCGAATCGACGGAAAATGAGAACACATCCTCACAACCGCGTCCACAGTTTAGAGTATCCAATTCCGATCTGCAAGGAGTTACCGGCAGAAAACGGCTGCCTTTTCGAAGTCAAGGTCGGATGGATCGGCAAAACCACGGTAAGCACCGGCAGGGGGTGTGAGCGGGATATTCGGCACGTTTGGGCACGAGTTCACCAGTATTTGTAAATGCACAGAGCGCGCTTGTCCCCGGGCATCGTTGAGTGCTAGTATGCGGGCTCGAAACCAGATCCCCGCGAAGACCGGACGGTTTTGCGCGGGTGAACCGTTGATATCTCCCGACGGGATGCGCAAATTGGCCGCAATATCATGAAATCCATTCTTCTTTTCACGATTTTTGTCCTGCTGCTCGCCGCCCCGGTGTCGGCGGGCGATAAGGCCCCTGAATACGATCTGCTCATTAAAAACGGCACCGTCTATGACGGTTCGGGAGGCGCTCCCTTCCGGGCCGACCTGGCGATCTCCGGCGACCGAATCGCCGCCGTGGGCCGGCTTGAAGGGGCATCGGCCCGCAGGGTGATCGATGCTCGGGGCCTTGCCGTAGCTCCGGGCTTTATCAACATGCTTTCCTGGTCCACTGTGTCCCTGCTCGTCGATGGCACCTCCCAGAGCGAAATACGCCAGGGGGTGACCACTGAAATCATGGGCGAAGGCAAATCGATGGGGCCTCTGAACGAGCAGATGAAGCGCCGGATGCTGGCCGCTCAGGGAGACCTCAAGTTCGACATCGAGTGGACAACGCTGGCCGAGTACCTGGCGCATCTCGAGAAGCGCGGAATTTCCCCCAACGTGGCCTCGTTTATCGGTTCCGCAACGATACGCGAATATGTGCTGGGATTGCGAAACGTTAAACCGACCCAGGACCAGATGATACAAATGTGCGCACTGGTGCGCCGTGAAATGGAAGCCGGGGCTCTCGGCATCGGCTCTTCTCTCCTGTATCCGCCGGACACTTACTACGGCACGGACGAATTGATCACCCTTTGCACGGTGGCCGCCAGGTACGGCGGAATGTACATATCGCACATTCGAAACGAGGGCGGAAAACTCCTGGAGGCGGTCGAAGAACTTATCCGGATAAGCCGGGAGGCGGGCATCCCCGCTGAAATTTATCACCTCAAGGCCGGCGGGACCTCCAACTGGGACAAAATGGACCGGGTGATCTTGATGGTAAACGGCGCCCGCCGCCAGGGGCTTCACATAACCGCCGACATATACCTCTACCCGGCCAGTTCCAACCGGCTATGTTCCGGAATTCCGGCCTGGGCGCAGGAGGGAGGCGACGAAGCCCTGCTTGCGAGGCTGAGCAACCCGGCCACGCGAAAAAAGATCGCCACGCAATTGCGCAGCCAGGGGAATTTGTCCCGGAAGCTCCTTATCGGGTTTGATTCCGACAAGCTGAGGCCGCTCATCGGAAAATCCCTCGAAGAGGTCGCGCGCATGCGCGGAAAGGACCAGGTGGACACCCTGCTCGACCTGGTGCTGCAGGACCGGGCCGCCGCAAGGGTGGTTACCTTTTCGATGCGCGAGGAAAATATCATAAAAGAACTGCGGCAGCCGTGGGTTTCCATTGGCTCCGATGCCGCCTCGATTGCCGCCGAAGGGGTGTTTCTAAAATCGTCCACTCATCCCCGTGCCTACGGCAACTTCGCGCGGCTTTTCGCCAAGTATGTTCGAGACGAGAAAGTGATTCCGCTCGCCGAAGCCGTGCACCGGGTCACCGGCCTTCCGGCCTCCAACCTCCATCTCGACCGCCGCGGTTTTCTCAGGAAAGGATATTTTGCCGACGTGGTGGTATTCGACCCGGAACAGTTCCGCGATGCCGCAACCTACGAAAACCCTCACCGGTACGCGGTGGGGATGCAACACGTACTCGTAAACGGCGTCCAGGTACTCCAGGATGGGAGGCATACCGGCGCAACGCCGGGCAGGGCACTCTGGGGGCGCGGAAAAAGAACAAACCTGCATCACAGGGCCGCAGAGAAAACTATTAAAAAACCCACAAGCAAAGCCGTGCGTGCGCCCTGAGGGCCATGGCAAGATAAACTCCCTGCCCACCCTGCATTTTTCCTTCTCTTTTTCTGCGTCCTCTGCGGTGAGAGGTTGCCACACCAGGCATAGACTTTTTTAATTCTTTACATTTATTCATTACATTTGGTCTTTTTTCTGTCACAAATGCCGCAAAATAGAGTCTTTGCCGATTATTTGAAAAAATGTCACAATTTCGTAATATAACCGGCATCAGCTCGTAACATTACGATGCTTTATTCTGCGTGGCCTTAACCTGGAGCGGATAATGTCACAAGAATTGGTTCTTATTGTCGAAGACGATCCGGACATACTGCAACTCCTCACTTATAATATCCGATCCGCGGGGTATGACGTGGTCACCGCTTCGGATGGAAATACCGCCCTGGCCCTGGTAAAGCAACACCTTCCGCGCCTTGTCCTGCTCGATCTCATGATCCCCGGCGTGAGCGGGTTCGAAGTGTGCAAGGAATTGAAGCGCGTTAACCACACCAGGAAGATTCCCGTCATAATGATCACTGCCAGAGGCGATGAAGTGGACCGCATCGTAGGTCTCGAACTGGGGGCGGATGACTACGTGGTAAAACCGTTCAGTCCAAGGGAGCTGATGCTCAGGGTCGCGGCGGTGCTTCGCAGATCGTCCCCGGAAGAAGTCGAAAAACCTTGGCAAATTGACGGATTTATCGTGGATTTCGAAGCCCACAGGGTGGAAGTCGATGGTGAGGAGTCGCTGCTGACCGCCACCGAATTCAAGCTCCTGGCCGAACTGATCCGCAATGCGGGCAAGGTCCAGACCCGCGACCAGCTCCTCAACAAGGTATGGGCTTACCAGTTCGAGGGCTACGCCCGAACCGTGGATACCCACATAAGGCGCCTTCGGAGCAAAATCGGCCAGTACTGCGAATTGATCGAGACCGTACGCGGCGTGGGATATCGATTTCGAGGATAGATGATGCGGCAAGCCTATTCATTTCGCACGCGCGTGCTCCTTTCGTTCTGGATTATCCTGCTCGGCGCCCTCCTGCTGCCCCCTTGGTACTACTTCCACACGCTGACCAAGGAAATCACCCAGGACAGCAAGACCAAAGCCGTCCAACAGCTGAATTTGTTCCAGTGGGTCCTGGAGCACGAAAGCGGCATCAAATCCGCCGAAGACCTGCAGCGCCTCCTGGTACTGCTGGGGCAAAAGCTTGACGTGCGCCTTACCTACGTGGCCGATGGTGGAAAAGTCATCGCGGATTCCCAGGTCCCTTTCGCCGACATTGCCGACCTTGAAAACCATGCAAGCCGCCCGGAAATCATCCAGAGCCGGAACGAAGAAACCGGGTGGGCAATCCGCTACAGCAAAACTTTAAAAAAAGAGCTTATGTACACGGCCGGGAAGGCGCCGGCACATGGGGAGCTGCCCGCGGGCGTGTTGCGACTGGCCTCCCCTCTTTCCAGCATAAAGGAACCGGTGGAAAGCCTTAAGGTAAGCTTTTTCCTGTTCGTCGTTCTGGTATTTGCCGCCGCCGCCTCGGTAAGTTACCTGCTCATCCGAAGACTGAACAGGCCGGTTCAAGCAATGATCGAAACCGCGCAGGCCATCAGCTCCCGCGACTACGACCGAAGAATTAAGTCCAGTCCCGGGCAGGAATTCTTCCCCCTTACCCGGGCCGTCAATACAATGGCCGACAGCATCCAGAAGCATATCAGGACCATAACCGAACAGAAACACGAACTGGAAGCCGTATTCGACGCCATGCAGGAAGGCGTGATGGTGCTTGATGCCAGGGGAAAAATAAGAAGGATCAACCGTACCTTCGCCGAACTTACCTCTGATGTCAGCGAGGTTTTGGGGCGCCGGCCGCTCGAGGTTATACCCAATCCCGACCTACAGAATATATGCGACAAGGCCATGAAGGTCGAGGAGGATGCGCGGCCGCAAAGCCTCCAGATCGTACTGGGGGGAGAGCACACCTATAACGTCAGCCTTGTCTGGCTGCCGGACGAGAAAAAAGGCAGGGGGGCCGTTGCGGTTTTCCACGACATTACCGAACTCAAAAGGCTGGAAAAAGTGCGCCGGGATTTTGTGGCCAACGTTTCCCATGAACTTCGCACCCCCTTGACGTCAATAAAAGGCTACTCTGAAACGCTGCTTTCAGAACCCGCCCCGGACCGCAATACCGCTCAATCCTTTTTGCAGGTAATCCTCAAGAATACCAATCACATGGTCAAAATGGTGGAGGACCTGCTACAGCTCGCGCGCCTCGAGGCCCCCAACGCCCCTGCGAGTATGCTCCCCGTAAATGCGGCAGGGGCCTTTCAGGCAGCCTGGAGATCGTGCCAGCATCAATCCCTGGGCAAAGACCTCAAACTGGACAGCTCCTTTCCGCAGGAGGCCGGATCGGTAATGGCGGATTTTGACCAACTGGTCCAGGTATTTCGAAATCTTCTGGAAAACGCGATTCGGTACAGTCCTCCCAGGGAGACCCTCAGGGTTTCCTGCACCAGGCGGGATAACGACGTGCTGTGCAGTGTGTGTGACCAGGGGCCGGGTATAACTAAAAAACACCAGCAAAGAATTTTCGAGCGTTTCTACCGCGTCGATGCCCACCGCGGGGACGATTCGGGCAGCACCGGCCTGGGACTGGCCATCTGCCGGCACATAATAAGGAATCACGGCGGCAAAATCTGGGTCCAGAGCCCGAACAGCGGCGATGTGAAGGGAAGCACTTTTTTCTTTACCCTGCGCAGTGCGCCCGAACATGCGGTAGAGACGGCAAACGGGGTTTAATACCGAAAGGTCAAAAGAGCGGTGGAATGATTCCCGTGCTGTTGCTCAAATGAGCTTGTTTCGAAACACGGAAAATCGTCATTTCCCGCAAGCGCAACGACAAATAGCACCGAGGTCCCAAGGCCCTTCACGAAATCACCCTCGACGTGCTTCAAAAACAGCCTGCGGCGCTTGCCGGATCAACCGAATTTGCCCGTTATGTAATCTTCCGTTTCACGCTTGGTGGGACGGGTGAAGATCATTTCGGTCGGTCCGAACTCCACCATTTCTCCAAGGTACATGAACGCGGTAAAGTCCGATACGCGCGCGGCCTGCTGCATGTTGTGGGTCACGATTACGATGGTGTATTCTTCCCTGAGCTCTCCGATCAAGTCCTCGATACGCGCCGTCGAAATGGGGTCCAGGGCTGAAGCGGGTTCGTCGAGGAGCAATACCTCGGGTTTTACGGCAATGGCCCGTGCTATGCACAGGCGTTGCTGCTGGCCGCCGGAGAGGCTGTTGCCGTTTCGGTCGAGCAGGTCTTTAACCTCGTCCCACAACGCGGCCTTCCTGAGAGCCCACTCAACCCTTTCGGCCATCTCGCCCCTGTTCAAGCTTTCATAGAGCCTGACACCGAAACTGATATTGTCGTAGATAGACATCGGAAAGGGCGACGGCTGCTGAAATACCATGCCCACCCGCGCCCTTAACCTGTTGAGGTTCTTCTCGTCGGTGAGGATGTCAACTTCGTCCAGAAATATCTGCCCGGTGGCGTGCAGCTTTGGGTAGAGTTTGTAAATCTGGTTGAAGGTGCGCAGCAGCGTCGATTTGCCGCAACCGGACGGGCCTATGAAAGCCGTTACGCGGTATGCGGGAATCTCGACGTTGATGTTTTTGAGAGCATGGAAACTACCGTAATAAAAATCCAGATTCCGAACAACGATCTTTGGGTCGCCAATTTCTTGTTTCATGTATTACCAGCTCAATTGAAAAATAATTTTATCTGGCGCCCGTATTTCCGCGGAACACCGAGCGCGCAAATATGTTCAAAGCAAGAACAGCCAGCGTTATGAGCAAAGCCCCGGCCCATGCAAGCTTATGCCAGTC
The DNA here is from genome assembly GCA_963712895.1 of uncultured delta proteobacterium. Lineage (GTDB taxonomy): Bacteria > Desulfobacterota > Syntrophobacteria > Syntrophobacterales > Syntrophobacteraceae > SbD1. The sequence continues at coordinate 127,722 of CAVQJR010000006.1, forward strand.
CTCGTAGGGACTCATGGCGAACTGGAATATGGTCACGGGCAGATTGGCCATCGGCGCATTGACTTTATTGCTCCAAAACTGGTTATTGAGAGCGGTGAACAGCAGGGGCGCAGTCTCACCGCTGATTCGAGCCACCGCCAGGAGAACCCCCGTGACGATACCGGCGCGCGAGGCCCTGAGCGTTACCATGGTAATTACTTTCCATTGCGGCGCGCCCAGGGCCGCAGCCGCTTCGCGCAGCCTGTTGGGTACCAGTCCGAGCATATTCTCAGTTGTGCGCACCACTACCGGAATAACCAGCAGCCCCAGCGCAAAGGACCCGGCCAACCCGGAAAAGTTGCCCATGTAGACAACGTAGGCTTCGTAGACAAACAGGCCGATTACAATGGAGGGCGCACTGAGAAGAATGTCATTGATGAAGCGCGTGATAGGCGATATCCAGCCTCTTTGACCGTACTCGGCAAGGTAGGTGCCGGCAAGGACCCCTACGGGAGTCCCGATGAGCGTACCCGTCATGACCATAAAAAAACTGCCGGCAATGGCATTGAGCAGCCCACCCTGGCTTCCGGGAGGCGGGGTCATCTCGGTAAAAACCTTAAGGCTCATCCCTGGAATGCCGTATCGGAGCAATGTCCATAGTATCCATCCCAGCCAGAACAGCCCGAACAGCATGCTGAGCACCCCACAGGTCAGGCTGATGATGTTGAGTAATCGACGCCGTGTCTCTAGCGTTATCATAATCTATTTCAAGCTTGAGCTTTTTTGCCTTCGAGGCGCGCGAGCCGGATAAGCATCAGCTTTGCCAGCGCAAGCACGACGAAGGTGATGAAAAACAAAACGAGTCCCAATTCGATCAGCGAGGCTGTATAAACCTCTCCGATCGCCTCGGTAAACTCATTTGCCAGAGCGGATGCGATGCTGTTTCCCGGCATCAGGAACGACGCACTGAGTTCATGGGCGTTGCCGATCACAAATGTTACCGCCATCGTCTCTCCCAGCGCCCGCCCAAGGCCCAACATAATTCCGCCTACGACCCCCACCCTGGTGTAAGGGAGGACGACATGCCAGACCACTTCCCACGTGGTGGAGCCAAGACCGTAGGCCGCTTCCTTGAGCAGGACCGGCACGACCTCGAACACGTCGCGCATAACCGACGATATGAAGGGAATGACCATTATGGCCAGGATCAATCCCGCCGTGAGCATGCCGATTCCCATGGGCGGCCCCCGAAACAGGGGACCCAGCACGGGCAGTGTGCCAAGATGGGCGGTTACCCAAGGTTCGACGTGGTCTCCAAACATGGGAGCGAAGACGAATAAACCCCACATTCCATAAATTATGCTGGGGATTCCTGCGAGCAGTTCAATGGCGGTGCCCAGGGGCCTTCTCAGCCAGGCGGGGGAGAGTTCCGTAAGGAACAAAGCGATTCCGAAACTTACGGGGACAGCGATCACGAGAGCGATAACCGACGTTGCAACTGTGCCGAAAATTGGCACCAAGCCGCCGAATTCCTTTGTCACCGGGTTCCATTTCGCACTGACCAGGAACCCGAAGCCGAACTTTCTGATGGAGGGCAGACTCCCCAGGAATAAAGATACCAGTATGCCGACCAGAAGGAAGAGAACGAGCAACGCAAACAGCCTGCACATATTTTTGAACAGCAGGTCGGCCAGATAATGCCGTCTCAGGCGCAGCTCAGCAATTTCATTCGGCCGGACCCAGCTCTCATCCATTACATCGATTCCGCTTGTCATTTCCGCCCAATTTCTTTGCAAATAACAGATGGGGCTGAATGCCCCCTTCTTATGTTTCCAGCAAGCTGAATGTATGCCTGGAGCGGGCGAGGTATTCGGCGGATACCGGCACCAAGGTACGTGTGAACTCGCCCGCTCCAGTCAAGTGAACTATTTTTTCGCTGCCTGGCCGACCTTCCAAACAGGGCCGCCATTGGCGCTTTTCACCTGTGTCCAGGAATGCTCAATCAGTTTGACCACCTTGTCGGGCATCGGAATATACACCAACTCCTCTGCCATTTTGTCCCCGTTGGCATACGCCCAAGCGAAGAATTTCAAAACTTCCAGTGCCCTCTCGGGGCTCTTTTGCTCTTTGTGCATCAGTATAAAAGTAGCGCCGGTAATCGGCCAACTCTTCTGGCCGGGCTCATCGGTAAGGATTTCGTAGAACCCGGGAGACTTTTGCCAGTCGGCGTTTGCCGCTGCCGCCTGGAAGGTTTCGCTATCCGGCTTTACGAACACGCCTTCGCGATTCTGCAGTTGAGCGAAAGCCATTTTATTTTGAAGTGCGTAGGCATACTCAACATAACCTATGCTGCCCTTTATCCGCTGAACGTAGGAGGCAACACCCTCATTGCCCTTGCCGCCCACTCCGACCGGCCAGGCTACGGAAGCATCGTTTCCGACTTTTTCCTTCCAGTCCTTGCTGACCTTGGAAAGATAGTTGGTATAAATAAAGGTGGTGCCCGATCCGTCCGACCTGTGCACGACAGAGATCGCAGTCGCGGGGAGCTTCATGCCCGCATTCAGTGAGGCAATAGCCGGATCGTCCCATTTGGTGATCTTTCCGAGATAGATATCGGCCAAAACCTTCCCGTTGAGTTTCAGTTTACCGGCCCCCACACCTTCGATATTGGTGACTGCCACGACGCCGCCCATTACCGTCGGAAACTGGATGAGACCGCCCTTCTCGAGTTCCTCGAACTTCAAAGGCTTGTCAGAGGCGCCGAAATCGACGGTTTTTGCCGTGATCTGCTTGATGCCGCCCCCGGACCCGATCGACTGGTAATTGAGTCCCACACCTGTTTCCGCCTTATAGGCCTCCGCCCACTTTGCATACAGGGGATAGGGGAAAGTTGCTCCCGCCCCGGTAATATCGGCAGCGAAACCGGCGGTAGCAACCCCCAGGCCAAGCAATAATGCAACGGAAGCGCACAGCGCGTAGATTAAAGGGGTCCTTCTTCTCATTTTTCCCTCCTAATTATTGGTTACGTCTTAAGATTTGAGTGATTTCAGCTTGCCGGCGGGAAGCCAATTCGACCGAAACGATCTGTCATTGCCTGCAAGGCTATCAAAATAAGCCACTTGGATTTGATCCTTTCTTCCTCTTTGAGTGATTGGCCGATCAGGTCTCCGAAATTACCTGCAGGTTCATGAAGCCTAATAAAACAGCAATGTTACGGTCGTGTTACAGTGGTGTGGAAAGTATGTTACACGGCAATTCGTTCGCCGGGAGGAGTGATCTACAGGAGCACCGGTGCGGCATTGCAGTGCCCGGTCGCATGAAAAAAATTGCGGAACCTTTTCGTCTTCTTTCTGTCTAACAGGGGTAAAGGCGACTAAACCACAACCTGTACTGGAAAGGGACACCGATGAAGTTTTTGCACGGTTTTGTAAAAATCAGATCCTTTGCACTGCTTACGGCCGCACTGGTCCTGGTCTGCGGGCCGCCGGCGCAGCGCCCGGCATTCGGACAGCAAGCGGGGGCCGGCGAACAAACACTATCTCCGTACTTTTTTGTAAACTCGGACGGCGAGTCCACCGACAGGCTTCCCCTTAAATCCACCTCGGCAACCGTTAACATCTCCGCAGTGATAGCGGACGTGACCGTGGTCCAGGTTTACAGGAACGAAGGCCGAAAACCGCTGGAAGCCATATACGTTTTCCCTGCTTCAAATCGGGCGGCCGTCCACGGCATGAAAATGACCATCGGGGAGCGCACGATCACCGCGCACATCGAAAAAAAAGAGGATGCGAGACAGCTCTACGAAAAGGCGCGGCGCGAAGGAAAGGGCGCATCGCTTCTCGAACAGCACAGGCCCAACGTCTTCCAGATGAGCGTGGCAAACATCATGCCCGGAGATGAAATCAAGACGGAACTTCACTACACCGAACTCCTGGTGCCGTCGGAAGGGACCTATGAATTCGTCTACCCGACGGTGATCGGCCCCAGGTACTCGAACACGCCGGCTTCCACCGCCCCCTCTTCCGAGAAGTGGTCGCAAAACCCATACCTGCACCAGGGGGAACCTGCGCCCTTCTCTTTCGATATCAAAGTGAATCTTCTGGCGGGCATGGATATCGCTGAAATGAGCTGTCCGTCCCACAAGGTAAATATCAGCTACCGCACGAAGAACAATGCCGCCGTTGAACTCGACGGCTCGGAAAAATCGGTCGGCAACCGCGATTTCATTTTAAAATACCGTCTCGCAGGCAACCGCATCTCCTCGGGTCTGCTGCTTTTCGAAGGCCGCGATGAAAATTTTTTCCTCCTGACTGTGGAGCCGCCCAAACGCGTATCCCTGGATGCCGTTCCCGCCCGCGAGTACGTCTTTATCGTTGACGTCTCCGGCTCGATGCACGGGTTTCCGCTGGAAATATCGAAGAAACTGCTAAAAGACCTCGTCTCCGGCCTGCGCCCTTCGGACACTTTTAACGTGCTCCTGTTTTCGGGCGCCTCACAGCTCCTTTCCGAGAGGTCTCTTCCCGCCAACGATCACAACATCAGGCGGGCGCTCGACCTGATCGAGCACCAGACGGGCGGAGGAGGCACCGAACTCCTGCCGGCATTGCGGCGGGCGCTCACCTTGCCGAGAAGCGAAGGCACATCCCGCACCTTCGTAATCGCAACCGACGGCTATGTTACGGTCGAGCCGGAAGTATTCGATCTCATCCGCAACCTGATCGACACGGCCAACTTTTTCCCCTTCGGCATCGGATCGAGCGTCAACCGTCACCTCATAGAAGGCATGGCGCGGGTGGGTGCGGGCGAGCCCTTCGTGATCACCCGCCCCGAAGAGGCCCCCGCAACGGCGGAAAGGTTTCGGCGCTACATCCAGTATCCCCTGCTCACCAACACAACGCTCGACTTCGGGAAGTTCGAAGCCAGTGAGGTGGAACCGGCGGGTGTTCCCGATCTTTTTGCCGAGCGCCCCGTGATCATTTACGGAAAATGGAAAGGAAAGCCGCGGGGGGTGATCCGCCTGGCAGGCATCAGCGGAGGGCACAAGTATGAGAAAACGATCGACGTATCCCTGGTAAAGCCCATGGCAGAAAACTCCGCCCTGCCCTACCTGTGGGCAAGGTCGCGCATAGCGAGCCTTTCCGATTACGGCAGCCTTTGCGGCGCGCGGACGGGTGAGCAAATCACTGCGCTGGGTCTAAGATACGGGCTTCTAACTGCTTTCACATCCTTTGTCGCAATCGATTCCGACGTGAGGCGCAAAGGTGGGGACCTGGAAACGGTAAAGCAGCCCCTGCCGCTTCCACAGGGGGTTTCTGACCTGGCGGTGGGAGGGAAAGCGGTGCGGACCATGGCCATGCCCGCTCCCGCACAAAGCCCGGCCGGACCTTTTCGGGCCGATAGAAGCGAAATGTTAATGAAACGGCCTTTGCAGTCTCCACCCGCTTCCGGCAACAACTTTGCCGGGAAGGCTTTGGCGCATGATGAGGCCGGTCTTGCCCGGGTGAAAATTATCAGCCTGAGCGTCCGTGGGGATTTGTCCGATAAAATCGTGCGGCAATTTGTCGAGCAGAACCTCTACCGGCTTCTCGAATGCCTACCGAAAGGCGGCGGAAAAGTGCCCGCGATAACTCTTACACTTACCTGGAAAATCGTACCCGAAGGCGCGGTTGCCGATGTTCATGCGACGGGAAAGGGAGTCCGGGCAGAGCTGCTCGAATGCATTTCGCAGCGCGCGGCCGGATGGAGGTTTCCGGCCCGGCCCGGCCGCCGGGAGGTCCATGTCAAAGCAGTCGTAAACCTTGAGCCCTGATAGCTACAGGCATCGAATTCACGGGCTCAAGGCCGTCGGGCCGTTGCCGCCAGGGCGACGGGGCAGGATCTGCCGCAGGCTCGAATCCGGAATTGGAACCGTGAAACACAAGAAGCGTAAAAATCGGAACCGGCTTTAGGAAGGTACCCTCCCCTTCAGGCCCCCCAACCTTTGGGGGAGGGTAACACTTAGGAGGTAAACGAACGTCGTTGAAACAAATAGTACAATCTAAAACCCATGTCAAGAAAATATGCACAATCCCGCCTTCCCAACCGCTTTTTCCCTTTTAGCCTCTCCTTCCCAGGTTGGCGGAATTTCAAGGATTTTCTGAAACACTGGTTGCGGACGCCTCCGTTGCGCCCGCGCCACCCGCTTGTAAATCTACTCTTTTGAATATTTTATTTGAAACCCTTCCGTCAATCCTTTAAATTCGGATATATTGAAATTTTATTCTGTCCGTCAATCCTCCGGCTTAGGTGGAAAGGGAGGATTTTTCCTTTTTCGCGGCTGGCTAAACGGGGTTTGGAGATGAGCGATAGAGCGAGCATCCTGATCGAGGCGCTGCCCTACATTCGCCGGTTTTACCAGAAAACCGTCGTAATCAAATATGGCGGCCACGCCATGGTGGCCGAGGATCTCAAGGAGAGCTTCGCCAAGGATATCGTCTTGATGAAGTATATCGGCATCAATCCGGTTGTGGTCCACGGAGGGGGGCCTCAGATCGGCGAGATGCTGCGGCGCATGGGCAAAAAGAGCGAGTTTCTCGAAGGGATGCGGATCACCGACTCGGAGACGATGGACATAGTGGAAATGGTGCTCGCGGGCAAGCTGAACAAGGACATCGTATGTTCCATCAACCGGCAGGGCGGCTGCGCCGTAGGGCTCAGCGGCAAGGACGGGCAGCTCATCGAGGCGCGCAAGCTCAAAATATATCGCGATATGGGGGAAAACAGGCCTCCCGAAATTATGGACATAGGCCTGGTGGGCGAGGTATCCCGGATTAATAAGGATTTTCTAAAAAGCCTCGAGCAGAGCAGCATCATTCCGGTCATCGCCCCGGTAGGGGTGGGTGAATGCGGAGAAACGTTTAACATAAACGCGGACCTGGTTGCCGGTGCGATTGCCGGAGCACTCAAGGCCGACAGGCTCCTTCTCATGACCGATGTGCCGGGCGTGCTGGACGGCCAGGGAAACCTGATTTCCAGCATGACCATAGCCCGCGCGGAACTCGCCATGCGCGACCAGACCCTGCGCGGGGGGATGATTCCGAAGGTGCAGTGCGCAATCGACGCTCTGCGGGCCGGGACCGGCAAGGTTCACATTGTGGACGGCCGCCAGAAGCACGCCATACTGTTGGAGCTTTTTACGGATTCGGGAGTGGGCACTGAGATAATCGGATAACGGAGGCAGGATGACGGATAACCGAATGAGTTTCCTTTAGTCTTCCGTCTTCTGTCCTCCGCTTTCTGTTCCCTGTGGAGATTGAAACACTATGGATGACATCAAGAGCAAATGCGCAAAACACATATTCGGCACTTACACCCGTTTCCCGGTGGCCTTCGTAAAAGGTGAAGGCTGCAGGCTGTGGGACGATTCGGGCAGGGAATACCTCGATTTTGTGGCGGGGATCGCTGTTTGCAGCCTCGGGCACTGCCACCCGGAGATAACTCGTGTCATTTCCGAAAATGCCGCCAGGCTGGTCCATGTTTCCAACCTTTTTTACACCTATCCCCAGGTGGAGCTTGCCGCGGATTTGACACGGCTTTCTTTTGCAGATAAGGTATTTTTCTGCAACAGCGGAGCCGAAGCAAACGAAGCAGCCATAAAACTGGCCAGGAAGTACAGCAAAGATCGGTTCGGCCCCGACCGCCACCATATAATAACCATGAAGGATTCCTTTCATGGCCGTACCATGGCAACGCTTTCCGCAACCGGGCAGAACAAGATCCACAGCGGCTTCGAGCCCCTGATGGATGGATTTACATTTGTTGATTTCAATTCCATACCGGCAGTCGAGGCCGCCATTACCGAAAGGACATGCGCGGTCATGGTGGAACCGGTCCAGGGCGAAGGCGGCCTTAATTTTGCCGTGCCCGGCTACCTGAAAGAACTGAAGGCGCTTTGCCGGGACAGGGACCTGCTGCTGATATTCGATGAAGTGCAGTCCGGGATGGGAAGGACCGGTTCTCTTTTCGCCTACGAACAGGAGGACGCCACCCCCGACATAATGACGCTTGCCAAGGCCCTGGCAAGCGGGCTCCCCATGGGAGCGATGCTCGCAACCGACGAAGTCGGCGCGGCGTTTACACCGGGCGCCCATGCAACGACTTTCGGAGGCGGACCGCTGGTGGCCTCGGCAGCCCTGGCTACCCTGAGGATAATTTCAGAACCGGGCTTTCTGGCGAGGGTGCGTGAGACCGGTGCCTACTTCCTTGACCGGCTGGCCTGGATCAAGGCCCGCCATCCCTTCGTCAGGGAGGTGCGGGGGCGCGGCCTGATAGTTGGAATGGAACTGGACGTGCCGGGCGCCGGGTTCGTTACCAGGTGCCTAGAAGAAGGCTATATCATCAACTGTACGCACGAGAAGGTCCTGAGGTTCGTTCCGCCCCTTATTGCCGGCCCGCCTGAAATCGACCGGCTGATCGGTATGCTGGATAAAATTTTCGACAAGGAAGGCAAATGAAGCGCGACCTGCTCTCGATACGCGATCTTTCCCGAGTGGAAATTCTCGAACTGATTTCAAAAGCCGAGGCAATCAAAGGGGAGCTTTCCAGGGGAAGGCTTCGACGCTCTCTTTCCGGCAAGATAGTGAGTCTTATTTTCGTAAAACCTTCGACCCGGACACGCGTTTCCTTCGAGGCGGCAGTTTATCGGCTGGGCGGCCAGGCCATGTTTATGACCGCCCAGGACACCCAGATCTCGCGCCAGGAGCCTTTGGCCGACATGGCACGCGTGCTCGACCGCTATATAGACGCAATAGTTATAAGAACGTTTGCCCAGCAGGACGTGGAAGAACTGGCGAGCTACGCGGCGGTCCCGGTGGTCAACGCCCTGACCGACCGTTTTCACCCCTGCCAGGTTCTTGCCGACCTGTTGACCATAAAGGAGAAGCGCTCACTGGACGATCTCACCGTCGCCTGGGTGGGGGACGGCAACAACGTGGCCAACTCCTGGATTAACGCTTCGGCCCGGTTGGGGTTCAGGCTCAACCTGTCCTGCCCGCCCGGATTCGAGCCTGACGAGGAGATCCTTAGCTGGGCCGGGGCGCAGCGCCAATCCACGATCCAACTGGTGCCCGACCCCAAGAAGGCCGTATCCGACGCCGACGTCATCTACACCGACGTCTGGGCAAGCATGGGTCAGGAGTCCGATGCCGAAAGGCGCATGAAGGCTTTTCGACACTACCAGGTGAACTCGGACCTGATGGCCGCCGCTCCGCCTCACGCACTGGTGCTCCACTGCCTCCCCGCGCACAGGGGAGAAGAAATAAGCGAAGACGTACTGGAAGGCCCCCAGTCGGTGGTTTTCGACCAGGCGGAAAACCGGCTCCACCTTCAAGCGGCCCTGCTCGACTGGCTGATAGGGGGCGAGTAAGGCAGGTTTTGTTTCAGGCATCGGTTCAGGGTTTAGGCTGAGGTATCGCCCCTCCACACCTTATGCGATACCTGTCCGATATCTTATTACCCGGAGTTTTTGATGAGTGTTAAAAAAGTTGTTCTGGCTTATTCCGGCGGTCTCGATACGTCTATAATCCTTAAATGGCTTATTGAAACCTACAAGTGTGAAGTGGTCGCATTTTCGGCCGATCTCGGGCAGGACGAGGAGCTTGACGGGCTGGAAAGCAAGGCGCTGGCAACGGGCGCCGTAAAGGCCAGGATCGAGGACCTCAGGGAGGAATTCGTAAAGGATTTCGTGTTCCCGGCCTTCCGTGCCAACGCCATCTACGAGGGCCAGTACCTTCTCGGCACTTCGATCGCGCGTCCGCTCATAGCGAAACAGCAGATCAGGATAGCGCAGGAGGAAGGCGCGGACGCCGTAAGCCACGGCGCGACGGGGAAGGGGAACGACCAGGTAAGGTTTGAACTGGCCTACATGGCGCTAAAACCCGACATCAAGGTGATAGCCCCCTGGCGCGAGTGGGACCTCAAGTCCAGGAGCCACCTGATAGCATTTGCCAAAAAGCATGGAATCCCCGTCCCGGTGACCAGGCAGAAGCCCTACAGCTGCGACCGCAACATGCTCCACATAAGCTACGAAGGCGGTATTCTGGAAGACCCGTGGACCGAACCCGACCCCGCCATGTTCGTGATGACCGCCAACCTGGATGCAACCCCCGACAGCCCCGAAGTCATCGAAATCGATTACGAAAAGGGCGACCCGGTGGCGCTTGACGGCGAACGGATGAGCCCGGCTAAACTGCTCGCCCACCTTAATAAAATCGGCGGCAGGCACGGTATCGGCCGTGTCGACCTGGTCGAGAACCGCTTCGTGGGAATGAAATCCCGCGGAGTGTATGAGACCCCGGGCGGGACCATCATGCGCGCCGCCCACCGTGCCGTCGAGTCGGTCACCATGGATCGCGAGGTGATGCATCTTCGCGACAGCCTCATTCCCGAGTATTCCCGGACGATCTACAACGGCTTCTGGTACTCGCCCGAGATGCGTTTCCTCCAGAGCATGATGGACCTCGCGCAGGAAAACGTCTGGGGAAAAGCGCGCCTGAGGCTCTTTAAGGGCAACTGCCAGGTGATCGGGCGCCGGTCCGAGAGGTCGCTCTACCAGCCCAGCTTCGCCACTTTCGAGGAAGACGACGTTTACAGGCAGGACGAAGCCACCGGCTTTATCCGGCTCCTGGGCTTGCGGCTTCGCATCGAGTCCCTGGTCAGGAACGGATCGAACAAGCCACTTAAATCGAGTTGAGGAGTAGTCCGCTGATGGCCGAAAAACTCTGGCAGGGCCGGTTCGACCAGCCCACCAATAAGCTGGTGGAGGACTACACGGCTTCCATTCATTTCGACAGCCGGCTTTATCGCTACGACATCGAGGGCAGTATCGCCCACTGCCGCATGCTCGCCGAGTGCGGCATCATCTCTCACGATGAAGCCTCCCGCATCGTTGAGGCGCTTGGAGAAATCCTGAGGGACATCGAACGTGGCCGCATCACCCTGGATTCCTTCCACGAGGATATCCACATGGCCATTGAAACGGAGCTTATCGCCCGCATCGGCGAAGCAGGGGGAAAGCTCCACACCGCCCGGAGCCGCAACGACCAGGTCGCACTCGACATGCGGCTCTACGTGAGGGACGTACTCTCCCGGTGCCGGTCCCTCGTGCGCGACGTTCAGAGGGCGCTGCTGGAAATGGCGGAAATGCACATCGACGTTGTCATGCCGGGATTTACCCACCTCCAGCACGCGCAGCCCGTACTTTTTTCCCATCATCTCATGGCGTACTACGAGATGTTTGACCGGGACCGCGAAAGGTTCGGTGACTGCCTGGGCCGCACGAACGTAATGCCGCTGGGCAGCGCCGCCCTTGCCGGCACCACCCTGCCCACCGACATGGAGTGGACCGCCCGCTATCTTAAATTTCCGAAAGTGGTGGCGAACAGCATGGACGCCGTGAGCGACCGGGATTACCTGATCGAGTTCTGCTCGGCCGCCTCCATCCTCATGATGCACGTGAGCCGCATGGCCGAGGAGTTGATCCTCTGGTCGACCCCGGAGTTCGCGTTCATCGAGATAAGCGATGCTTTCTGCACCGGATCAAGTATAATGCCCCAGAAAAAGAACCCGGACGTCCCCGAACTGATGCGCGGAAAGTCCGGGCGGGTGTTCGGAAATCTGATTGCCCTGCTGACCCTCACAAAGGGGCTTCCGCTCACTTATAACCGCGACTTGCAGGAAGATAAGGAGGCGGTTTTCGATACGGCCGACACGATTACGGCTACCCTGCGCCTGCTCTCCAAACTGCTTCCGCAAATCATGGTAAACCGCGAAAGGATGGCCGCAACGGCCGGTCAGGGATTCACGCTGGCAACGGACATGGCGGATTACCTCGTGCGAAAGGGCGTCCCCTTCCGCAAGGCTCACCATATTGTCGGGCAGGTGGTACAGTACTGCATCAGGAATAACAAGGAACTCGTGGACTGCACGCTCGAAGAGTTCAAGCCTTTTCACAAGGCATTTGACACCGACGTTTTTCCATACCTGGAAATCTCGACGGTTATCGACCGGAGGACTTCCGTGGGCGGCACCGCCACCTCCAGGGTTAAGGAAGCCATAGCCCTGGCCCGCAGCCGGCTCGACGCCCCCGAGAAGCAAACCAATCCTAACCTGAACCCGGATAAGTAGATATGGGATTTTGGCCAAAATCAGCCCGGTTCACCGGTCCTGCCACCGTTTTATTTGTGTGCGCGCTCGGAATGCTCGTTTCCGGCTGCGGCAGGAAAATTTTCCCACAACCGATGCAACAAACACCCCCACCGACTGTCAGCGATTTGCATGCGCAGGTAAATTCACAGGGGGTCGATTTGTCCTGGTCCACTCCCGAGGGGACCAAGCCGGGCAAATACCGATACTCGGTCGTAAAGACCGAGATCAACTGGGAGAGCCGCGACTGCCCCGGATGTCCCGGGCTCGGCCAGCCCCGGACATTCGCCATCGACCCGGCCTCCGCAATCGCACCGACCGCTGCGGACGGCAGGATTCACTGGTCTGACGCAAATGTCGCCCCCCACCGGGCATACCGGTACCAGGTGGCGGTAAACGATCAGGATGAACGCCCGCTCACTCTGTCCAATGCGACCATTGCCAAGATATTCTCCGGCCCGGTTGCCCCTTCCAACGTGACCGCCGTCACCCAGCCGCAGGGGATTCTGATCCGTTGGAAACCGGTCGCAAAGGATGCCCAGGGTCATAATCTGGAGGGAGATCTCCTATTCAGGGTCGAACGTATGACCTCCGGCAAGCCCTGGGACACGGCATCGCCGGCGCCCGTTAATGGCAACACGTACCTGGATGACGGCGTAGCCGCCGAACAAAACTACCAATATCGCATTGTGCCCATTCTCACGGTTGAAAATACCGCTATTTTCGGAGAGCCCTCCACGGTCATCGCCGCCAAGGCCCCCCAGGCCGTTCTCCCTCCGCCGCCCAAGTCGGTGTGGGTGACGCCGTCCAAGGGAGCGCTGGAGGTCCGCTGGTCGCAAAGTGCGGGAAAAACCGGCGGCTATCACGTATACCGGCGGGAGGGAAAGCAGATAGTGCGCCTCACCGCGACCCCCGTACAGCAGCCGCCGTTTATCGATAAGAACGTGAGACGAAATGTGACCTATTCTTACGCCGTGTCGGCCATAAGCGCCCAGGCAGGCAAGGAAGGGCTGCTTTCGAAGTGGGCCGAAATGAAGGCCGTTCTGGTGGAATAGGCGCCCATACCGTGCCGGCGAAAGCGGGTTTTCTGCGGCGGCCGCACCACCCGCGGCATTCGTTTTCCATGCGGAAATGAGCACTCCCGTCCGGCATTGCCTTCCGGTTTCGGATTCATTTAACAAGGACCCCCCAATGCACTATTTTCAATATCACGGCGATGAACTCTACTGCGAAGATGTCCCGGTTCGAACCATTGCCGAAGATGTCGGCACGCCCTGCTACATTTACAGTTGCGCAACCCTTTGCCGACACCTCACGGTCTTCGACGACGCCTTTAAAAAGGTCCCGCACCTCACCTGTTATTCGGTCAAGGCGAACTCGAACCTCGCTATCCTGAAACTGTTCGGGTCCATGGGCGCCGGGGTGGACATAGTCTCGGGCGGCGAGCTCTACCGGGCGCGGCTGGCCGGAATCCCCCCCGAACGAATTGTTTATTCCGGGGTGGGCAAGACAGTCGCAGAGATCGACTATGCACTCGGCGAAGACATTTTGATGTTCAATATCGAGTCCATCCAGGAACTCGAAGTCATCGACCGCCACGCCTCAAAGGCCGGGAAGAAGGCGCGGATCGCTCTGCGGTTAAATCCCGACATCGACCCCAAGACTCACCCCTACATCTCGACGGGGATGAAGAAAAACAAATTCGGGATTTCGATGGATAACGCCCTTAAGACCTATGAAAAGGCAAAAAGCCTCCGAAATATCGAAATAATGGGGATAGACTGCCATATAGGGAGCCAGCTCACCGAACTAACCCCCTTCGTTGATGCCCTCAAGCGGCTGCGCGTGGTAATCGACCGCCTCAGGGATATCGGCATCGAAGTCCGTTACCTGGACCTGGGCGGAGGTCTGGGCATCGCCTATGACCAGGAACTGCCTCCCCACCCGCACGACTACGCCGAGGCGATAATGCGGGAACTCGAAGACGTGCGCTCCACCCTCATCTTCGAGCCGGGGCGGGTGATCGTCGGCAACGCCGGTATACTGGCAACCAGGGTCCTCTATATCAAGCAGGCCCCGTCCAAGGATTTCGTCATCACCGATGCCGCCATGAACGACTTGGTCAGGCCGAGCCTGTACGGGTCGTATCACTACATTCAGCCGGTGGTAAGGAGTTCGCGGGAGACGAAGGTCGTGGACGTGGTTGGTCCGATCTGCGAGTCCGGCGACTTTCTGGCCCGGGACAGGGGACTTCCCATGCCCGTCCGCGGCGAATACCTGGCGGTTATGAGCGCAGGGGCGTACGGGTTTTCCATGTCCTCGAACTACAATTCCCGGCCGAGAGCGGCTGAAGTGCTGGTCCAGGGCGGGCGCTACTTCGTCATCCGCAAACGCGAGACCCGCGAAGACCTGGTAAAGCTGGAAACAATCCCCGAGTTTCTCGCCGGGCAAAGCTCCGATGTTGAATCGGCCTGTGGTTGATTGCTTTATATTTAGTTATTATTCTCGGGAGAACCGGCCCGCCGCGTTTTGCCTGGTGGCACGCCGCCGGACGGTCTCCCATGGTTTAACGTCAGCAGCACATGGACAGGTTACAAAATGCCCCCCGCAAATATCTCATCCACCGGTATCGCCGACCATCGCATTCCTTTCACTAAAATGACGGGGAGCGGAAACGACTTCATCCTCATAGACAACCGGACGCTGCAAATGGGAAAGGAGCAGGCCAGGGAACTTGCACGGATGGCCTGCCGAAGAAAAGTCTCCGTCGGGGCCGACGGCCTCATTTTGATCGAAGACGATCCCGAAGTCGATTTCAGGTGGATTTTTTTCAATGCCGACGGAAGCGATGCGGAAATGTGCGGCAACGGAGCCCGTTGCGCCGCCCGGTTCGCGTATCTCAAAGGAATTGTAAAAAGCGAACGGATGTCTTTTCGCACCCTCGCCGGAATTATCGAAGCGGCGATCTCGGGCGAGAGCGTAAAGGTGAGGATGACTCAACCGCACGGTATTGAAACCGACTTTCGCCTGGATTCCTTAGGCGAAGAGCCCACCCTGCACTTCATCAACACCGGTGTCCCTCACGTGGTGTGGTTCGTTGCAGACGGCGAGGAACTCGAAAATATCGATGTTTTTAAACTCGGACGCACGCTTCGCTTCCACCCCCGTTTCCAACCGGCCGGCACCAACGCCAATTTCGCCCTGATCCGCGGACCGCACGATATCTCGATACGGACCTACGAAAGAGGCGTCGAAGCGGAAACCCTGGCCTGCGGGACCGGGTCGATCGCGTGCGCCCTCCTGGCGGCCGCCGGGGGGCTTGCCGATTCACCGGTCAACGTGCTCACCAGGAGCGGCGAGACGCTCATTATTCACTTTGAGAAGATTTCACAAGAGGGTAAAATCAATTTTTCCGGAGTGTACCTGGAAGGTGGCGCCAGTGTGGTCTACGAAGCCGAACTCTGGGACGAAACACTAAGGCGGTGAAAGAAAAAGGAGGCTTTTATGTTCCAAGGCGCAATAGTGGCCATTGTAACGCCCTTCAGCAATGGAAGTGTGGATGAAGCGGGGTTGCGAAACCTGATCGAATTCCAGATCCAAAACGGCACCCAAGGCATCGTCCCCTGCGGCACAACCGGCGAATCCCCGACGCTTTCTTTCCATGAGCACGAGCGGGTGGTCGAAATCACGGTCGAACAGACCAACAGGCGGGTGCCGGTTATAGCGGGCACCGGCTCCAACAGCACCGAAGAGGCTATCCTGCTCACCAAACATGCGAAAAAGGCAGGCGCCGACGGCGCGCTCATGATCAGCCCCTACTATAACAAGCCCACCCAGGAAGGGTTGTTCCGCCATTTCGAAAAGGTCGCCAAAGCGGTCGATATCCCGATCATAATGTACAACATTCCAGGCCGAACGGCTTCCAATATCGAGCCGGAAACGATCGCCCGGCTTGCGAAGATAGACAACATCGTCGGAGTCAAGGAAGCTTCCGGGTCGATGAAGCAGATCACCGACATCATCGCCCTGTGCGGCCCCGACTTTACGGTGGTCTCGGGCGAGGATTTTCTCACCTACCCGCTCATGTGCGTCGGAGGAAAAGGCGTAATTTCGGTAGTCTCAAACGTGGCACCCAAAGATATGGCCGAACTTTGCAACCTGACCCTGGACGGCAAGTTCGCGGAAGCCCAGAAACTCTATTACAGGCTCCTGCCCCTTTGCCACTGTCTTTTCTACGAGTCCAACCCCGGTCCGGTAAAAGCCGCCCTGGCGATGATGGGCCTGATCGAGAGCGAAGAGTTGCGGCTGCCCCTGGTGCCCATGTCGCAGGCCAACAGGCAGCGGTTGACAAAAGACCTCGAAGCATACGGCCTTATTGCCAAAAGCGCGGCCAGGGGAGCTTAGTTCGAACGGGCGGTTTGCCCACGATCAATGGTCGTGCGCCGTTAATCCGTGGCAAAAGAGCGGTGGAAACAGTTCCCCGGGCTGCTGCCCAACCGAGGTTGCTTCAAAATATATGAACTTCACGTAATGGGGGAACTCCCAAATCGTTTTCCCGCAACGCTTTTGGACGGGAATCCGGTGTGGTTGCATTTAAATGATTTCTCCTCCTGAGCCACCGGCCGGAGAGCGGAAACGACAAAAGACACCGGGCGCCGGCTTAGAAGCACTGCCGGGGTGACGCCAGGGAGCGGGTCCCCGGATTTCGCTCACTCATAAAACTAATGTGTTATCCCAGGAGAGACTTACATGGTCCGTGCGGCAATTGCAGGCATCGGCGGCAGGATGGGATTGCGAATAGCCCAGCTCATTCGCGAAACCGAAGGAATCGAGCTTGCGGGCGGGTTCGAACATCCCGAGCACAGTAAAATCGGACGGGACCTTGCCGAACTGACAGGTGGGGCCCCGACGGGCATTTCCGTGCGGGGCCGGATAGAGGAAATATTCGAAGGCTCTGATGTCATAGTCGATTTCACCAATGCCGAGGCTTCGCTCAATCACCTGAAAAGTGCATCCAGGGCCGGCAAGCCCATGGTCATAGGTTCGACCGGGTTCAGCGGAGAGCGTATGGAGGAGGCCGCCGGTCTCGCCTCTGCCGTTCCCTGCGTGATCTCTCCGAACATGAGCATCGGGGTTAACATCCTGTTCAAAATGGTGGCCGACGCCGCACGCCTTTTGGGCGAGGGCTTCGACATAGAAATCGTGGAAGCGCACCACCGGTTCAAAAAAGACGCACCCAGCGGCACGGCGATGAAGCTCGCGCAACTGATCTCACAGTCTCTGGGCCGGGATCTCGGCAAAGTGGGCGTTTATGCCCGCCATGGAATAATCGGCGAACGCACCCCCACCGAGATCGGAATTCAAACGGTTCGCGGCGGCGACATTGTGGGCGAGCATACGGTAATATTCGCCGGACTGGGGGAGCGCATAGAAATAACCCACCGCGCCCACAGCCGCGACAACTTTGCCCGCGGCGCGATCATGGCCGCCAAATGGGTCGTCCAGCAACCCCCCGGGCTATACGATATGAGCGATATGCTCGGAATTAAGTAGTTACTTTTTCGTAACAACCGATTTTCAAACCGGCGGCGAACCTCGCAGATCGCTCGCCGGGACCGCCATGCAGGCGCTGTCCCGATTCTATCCCTCTTTTTTTCGCGTTCTTCATGGTTTATTAGTTTTTTTGCCGTCCGTGCGGCACCAGGAGCACGAGATTTCGCCCCGCTTAAAATTGGGGCAGGCACAATCCGAACATCCCGCGGAGGTTCCAATGACATTCAGGAAAGCGGAGCGCTTACAGAAGCTCCCCCCCTATCTGTTTGCAGAAATCGACCGGTTGAAGGCCGAACTCATCGCCAAGGGAGTCGACGTCATCAATCTGGGAGTTGGAGACCCCGATCTGCCGACCCCGGCTCACATAATCGAGGAACTGGCCAGGTCGGCTAAGGACCCGGCCAATCACCAGTATCCGTCCTATTCCGGGATGAACGATTTCAGGGTAAGCGTTGCCCGATGGTATGAACGCAGGTTTGCGGTAAGCCTGGACCCGATTTCAGAAGTTCTCACCCTGATAGGCTCCAAAGAAGGCCTGGCTCACCTGCCGCTCGCTTTCATAAACCCGGGCGACCTGGCCCTTGTGCCCTCCCCTGCCTATCCCGTCTATCATATTGCGACCATGTTCGCCGGGGGCGAATCTTATTTCCTTCCGCTCCTCAAGAAAAACGCCTTTCTCCCCGACCTTGACGCCATACCCGAAGACATCGCGCGCCGGGCGAGACTTCTTTTCATAAATTATCCGAACAATCCCACCGGCGCCGTGGCCGGGCGCGATTTTTTCGAACGCGTGGTGCGGTTTGCCAAGCGCAATGACATCATCGTCTGTCACGACGCGGCTTATACTGAAATGTCTTTCGACGGCTACCGGCCGATGAGTTTCCTGGAGGTCCCCGGGGCCAGGGAAGTGGGAGTCGAATTTCACTCTCTTTCGAAAACGTATAACATGACCGGCTGGAGACTCGGTTTTCTGGTCGGAAACAGCGAAATAGTATCGGGCCTTGGCCAGATAAAGAGCAACATCGACTCGGGTGCCTTCAATGCCGTTCAGTGGGCGGGGATAGCCGCCCTGGAAGGAGACCAGGCCCCGGTGGCCGAGATGCAGAAAATATACGCCCAAAGGCGCGATATCCTGATCTCGGGCCTGAGGGCGGCAGGACTTGACCCGGACTGCCCCAAGGCCACTTTCTACGTGTGGTGCCCAACACCCGCGGGCTTCAGTTCGAAAGAATTCACCTCGCTTCTCCTGCGAGAGGCCGGTATCGTTACCACGCCCGGAAGCGGTTTCGGAGACCCCGGGGAAGGCTACGTTCGGATGGCGCTTACCGTACCCGCGGAGCGTATCGGCGAAGCTGTCGAGCGCATCCGCAAACTTTCTTTTTAAACGCCGCCGTCCGGTGGAGAAAGCAGCCATAGGCATAGGCGCAAACCTTGGCGACAGCGTCCGAATTTGCCTGGACGCTATCGAAACCTTGCGAAATTATCCGGCAGTTAATATTCTTGGAGTCTCATCGCTTTTCAGAACAAAGCCTGTCGGATATGCCGAGCAGAACTGGTTTGTGAACGCCGCCGTTTTGTGCGAAACTGCCCTTGGGCCGCAACAGCTTCTCGATTTTTTACTCGAACTTGAAAAAAGCTTCGGAAGGGTCCGCACGCTTAGGTGGGGGCCGCGCACCCTGGATCTCGACATAATCTTTTTTGGCAGCCGGCGGATCGATCAGCCCGGCCTGAAAATACCTCACCCGCTCATGCACGAGAGGCTGTTCGTGCTCGCGCCGCTGGCCGAGGTAGAACCCGAATGGGTCCACCCCGCCCTGGGATTAAGCGTGAACCAAATGCTCGATAGTCTCCTGCAAAGCGATCACGCACAGGAAATACAAAAACTGGATGTCTTGTAATGCAACGTCTTCTCCTATACCTGTTTCTGATCTTAATTGGATATGTGCTTTTTAAAAAAATCACCAAATCACTCATCGGTCCGTCAGACCCCGAGCCGAAGGGCCCCGTTGCGGACGCAGAACTGATCCAGGACCCGCAGTGCGGCACTTATTTTCTAAAACAGCGTGGCGTAAAGGGCGTGGTCGACGGCAAAGTGCTCCATTTTTGCAGTGAAGAGTGCTACGAAAAGTACCTGAAACGCCACGCGCGGGCATAGAGCGGCAAATCCGTAAGGGGAAGGGGCTTAATGAAGTTTTTCATCGATACGGCAAACCTTGGCGAAATCAAAGACGCATACGAACTGGGGGTACTGGACGGCGTTACCACCAACCCCAGCCTGATTGCAAAGGAAGGGATCTCTTCGCCCGGTGCGTTTCGGGACCATATAAAGCAGATATGTGAAATCGTCCAGGGGCCGGTAAGCGCCGAAGGTGTGTGCTGCGACCTGGATGGTATGCTTCGGGAGGCAAGGGAACTATCCGAGATCGACTCGCACGTGGTTGTAAAGATCCCCATGACCCGCGAGGGACTCAAGGCGGTCAAGACCCTGTCCGGGGAAGGTATTCAAACAAATGTGACGCTGGTTTTTTCGCCCCTCCAGGCACTGCTTGCGGCCAAGGCCGGCGCCGCCTATGTCAGCCCCTTCGTCGGAAGGCTCGACGATATCTCCCAGGATGGCATGGAGTTGGTTCGGCAGATCCTGGACATCTTTTCCAATTATCTTTTCGAGACCGAAATAATAGTGGCCAGCATAAGGAATCCGGTTCATGTGCTTACGGCTGCCAGATTAGGCGCGGATATTGCTACCATCCCGCACAAGGTCATCGATCAGCTTGTTCGCCACCCATTGACCGATATCGGCATAGAAAAGTTCTTGCAAGACTGGAAAAAAGTTGAAAAAAAGTAGGATACGGAAATAGCAGGATCGTTCAACTAAGGAGGGCTTATGGGGAGCCTGGGAAGACTCGCCCGATACCTTGTTTTCGCTCTGGCCGTATTTTTGTTCGCCTTCCTTTCGCCAGGCCGCCCAGGTGCCGAGATTTACAAATATGTCGATCCGGCCGGAGTCGTTCATTTCACCAACGCTCCGACCAGCGGAAGCTCATCCGTGGTTTCGCTTCCGCCCCTTACACAATCCAACCTCAAGAAATATTTCCCCCCCGGTCAGTATCAATACCGGGGAGCCATGTCCCTCGCCTCACTGCCGGGCATTAACCAGCGGGTCTATGATTCGCATATCCGCCTTGCCTGCCAGATATACGGAATGGACTGCAACCTGGTCAAGGCTGTAATCCGGGCGGAATCCGGATTTAATGCCCAGGCCATTTCGCCCAAGGGGGCAATGGGCCTCATGCAGCTCATGCCCGGGACCTCCCGCGATATGGGAGTGCTGAACCCGTTCGACCCTTGGCAGAATATTGACGGCGGAACAAAGTACCTGCGGATGATGCTCGACCGCTTCAGCAACAACCTCAACATGGCCCTTGCCGCCTACAACGCCGGTCCGGAAGCCGTCCAGAAGTACGGGGGAATCCCGCCTTTCGACGAAACTCAAACTTATGTCAAGAGAGTTATGGACTTTTACACCCTTTACCGTTACTAATCTTATGGAGGTTGGAAGCAAGATAACGCAAGTCGGATGGTAGGAAGCGGGAATATCGGAGGATCTTTAGATGTCTCTGAGGGTGTATTCCCGTCTTTTGGCATGGTTTTCCGCCCTCCGCAGAGGGATTTATGTTCGTCTTGAACCGTAGCGATCTTTCCAGGCAGAGCCTCACCACTTTGCCCAATGTCCTGACCTATCTCAGGATGGCTACGATACCGGTGATCGTGGTTTTCCTGATTCCGCCGTCATCCGAGCTTTCGCTGAATATCGCCTTCATGATCTATGTCCTGGCCTCCCTTACCGATTACCTGGACGGCATTCTGGCAAGGCGCAGGAATACCGTCACGTCCATCGGCAAACTTCTCGACCCGCTGGCGGACAAACTCCTCACATCCGCAGTTCTTATAATGCTGATCCCGCACGGTAAAGTCGAGGCATGGATGGTGTTTGTGATCGTGGGCCGCGAAATCCTGATAACCGGCCTGCGCTCGATAGCGGCCGGACACGGGCTCATGATAAATCCCAGCCGCCTGGGAAAAAACAAGATGTTTTCGCAGAGCCTGGCACTCATTTTTCTTCTGCCCGCGATACCACAGATCCAGCCAACTCTTGACATGATAGGAACGTTCTTTCTCTGGATTTCGGTGGTGCTCGGCTGCGTATCCGCCCTCGATTACTTCATCGGCTTCTATAAGGAGGCAAAACAACAGCAGCCGGTCCCGTAAGGAAATCCCGCCATGTTATCCTTCACTTTGCCCGAGTTCCGTCCACCCGACTTCACCAAGCCCCCTCTAAGCGATTCTCCCCCCGTAACGTTCAGGAGAGTGGAAAAGGCCGGGGTGGCGCCGGAGCATTATCACGCCACCTCCATCTATCCGGAATATTTCCAGGTCTCGAAAGGCCGATGGCTCCTTCCCGCGCAGTCCCGGATGGACTGCGTCGTGGTGCTGGAACGCGACGGCACCCTTTCGGTAAAGGAGTTCCGCCGGCTCGGGACCGGTGATTCAGTTGCCTGCGGACGCCGTGAAAACGGCGAGGACGGAATCTACGTACACGCCGCCGCCTTTGGCTGGGAGGGCCGGATAGCGGAAAAATTCGCTTTCCGAACCCACGTGTCCCGCGAAACCTCTTTTTCCTTCGACTACGACGAACTCTACAGGCTCCTGGAATTCGAGCGGGAAAACGGCTTCGTCCTGTGGGTGCTCGGCCCGGCGGTTGCATTCGACAAGGACGCGCGGCAGGCAATGGCGGGACTCGTAAATGAAGGCTACGTCCACGGCCTGCTTGCCGGAAACGCCCTTGCCACCCATGACATCGAGGCTTCGCTGTTCGGCACCGCACTCGGCCAGGACATTTATTCCAAACGCCACGCGCTCCTTGGCCATTACAAACACCTCGATGCCATCAACGCAATCCGCGGGACCGGCTCGATAGAGTCGGCCGTGCGGAGCGGAACGATAAAAGACGGAATCATGCGGGCAATAGTCGATAATTCCGTCCCCTACGTTCTTGCAGGCTCCATTCGCGACGACGGTCCGCTGCCCGGAGTCATCGCCGACAGCTACGAAGCCCAGGACAGGATGCGTGATCTGGCCCGAAAAACCACCACCGTGATCGCAATGGCTACCCAGCTTCATTCCATCGCCACCGGCAACATGATTCCATCATACAGAGTCATGGACGGCGGGCTGGTCCGGCCGGTTTATTTTTTCACCATCGATATGTCGGAATTCGCGGTAAACAAACTGGCAAACAGGGGATCGCTGACGGCAAGGTCGATTTTGACAAACACCCAGGATTTTGTGGTAAACCTGCACCGGAAGCTCAAAAGGAAAGGTTGATCGGTGATCCCTATAAGCGGGTCATGGGGACTACGGTGCAAACATCTCCTGCAAAATCGTCAAAGCCCGCCCAAGGGCCGAAGGAGAAACCTTCCCAAGTCGGCGGACCATGCATTCACGGTCAACCGTTCTGATCTGGTCAAGAACAATGTAGCCTTCCCGGCGTTGAAAGCGGCAGGGAATGCGGAATGGGTAGCGATGGCTCCCGCTCGTTAGCGGCGCCACGATAAAAGTCCTCAAGTGACCATTGAGTTCATCCGGTGAAACCACCACGCACGGGTGAGTCTTCTTGATTTCGTCGCCCAAAGCCGGGTCGAGGCATACCAGAAACACATCGCCTCGGCGAACGTCTTCAGCCGCTACCACTCCCAATCCTTTTCATCAAAATGGGTGGGCGTCGGGGGAGCAAGCAACACGTCGTCTTCCTGCTCGTGCGCCTTCCTGGCGGCTTCAGCCCATCCGGCGCGCGGTGAAGAAGCAGCCTCGATCACTATGGCGCCCTCTCTTACATGCAATTCGACCTCGTCGGTCAAACCAGCCTGAGCAATGAGTGGTTTCGGCAACCGAACGCCACGGGAATTTCCGATACGCACCAGACGTGTTTTCATAAAATAGGCCAGACCTTTCATGCTATGTAATTACATTATAGGCCCAAACCGAAATCAGTGTCAAGTTGCTCGCCTTGTGGTCTACAGGCGGAACTTTTCGCCGGCTCCTGTCCGGATCAATTCATCACCCTAAAAAGTTTAACTTCGTCGGGGAATGCGATATAAACTCGCATGAATCGCAATTTTAAAATCAAACGGCTCCCAGGAGTTCCCGCACATTGATTGGCGACATGTCCCGATCCACAAACATGCGCAGAGCCCTACTGGTTTTTTTTCGCTATCCCCGGCCGGGAACGGTCAAAAAGCGGCTGGCCACTGAAATCGGTCCCGAACGGGCGTGCTCGATTTACGAGAAACTGCTCAGGAGGACGCTCGGGGTTGTTTCGGACTTCAAGCTCAAAAACCCGGACACGCGGATCTTGCTCTTCCACCTCCCGGAAGATCCCGCAGACGAGATCGCCCGCAGATTTTCGGGCCCCTGGCAGTTCCATCAGCAGGTGGGCGATCACCTCGGCACGCGCATGGAAAACGCCATCAACTTCGCCCTGTCGACGGGAGCAGGCAAGGCCGTTTTGATCGGAACCGACATAGCGGACATTTCTGTGAATGAACTGGAGGAAGCTTTCCGAAAGACCGTCCCGGGTGGTGCAGTCCTGGGGCCGGCATCCGACGGAGGGTTCTATCTCATCGGCTTGAGCCGTCCCTGCGGCCGGCCCTTCCACTTCGAGCAGTGGGGGACCCCCGATGCGTGCTCGAGGACCCGGCACGCGCTCGCATCTGCGGGCCTCGATGTGAAAACGGTTCGCACGAGATCGGACGTCGACCGGCCCGAAGATCTCGTTATGCTGGACAGAAGATCCGGTCCTCGGCGCTTCCCTTTCCGTTATCATTCCGACACTGGGCAATTGCGAGGCGCTCCCCCGCCTTCTCGGCTCCCTGGAAGGACAACTCTGGCCGGGCGATGAAATCATCCTGGTCCAGGGCTCAGGTTCGGGCAAAGTCGAAGTCACTCCCCTTTCGCCCCGTATACGCCACGTCCGGTCCCCGAAAGGAAGGGGGCTTCAGCAAAACACGGGCGCAATGCTCGCCACAGGAGACCTCTTCTTTTTTCTGCACGACGATACGTTCCCTCCGGCCGGTTTTCCCTACCTCATCCGCAAAGCCTGCGCGCAAGCGGATGTGGCCCTCGGGTGTTTCCGGCTTGCGTTTCGTCCCGATAACCGGCTGGTTGACCTCATTGCCCGGTGGGCCAATGTGCGCACCGCGGTTTTCAAGCTCCCTTACGGAGACCAGGGGCTTTTTTGCAGGCGGGATGTGTTCGAGGGGGCCGGAGGGTTTCGGCTAAACTACATCATGGAGGACGTGGACCTGGTCAAGCGGTGCAGAAAACTCGGCAAACTGGCAATGGTGCCCTCTTCGGTGCACACGTCACCCGAGCGCTACCTGCGAAAAGGCACCCTGATGGCTTCGCTCCAGAACCACGCGATCATGCTGCTCTTTTCCCTGGGAGTGGATGAAAGGGTCCTCTACGATATTTACTACCACCGGAAAACCTGTTCTTCCTGACTCCTGTTATTTGACCATAAGAGCTAATTGACAGTAATTCCCTGATCCTTACGTTTTAATTAGGCGGGATGGATTATTCTTTGAAAACTTTAGACGATAACCTTTCTCCCGACCGAAAGGAGAATGTCCGATGATGCTTTCATGGGCATTGATGTTTCTCGTAGTCGCAATTCTCGCCGGGATCTTTGGATTTGGCGGAATTGCCGGGACCGCTGCGTGGATTGCGCAGATCCTGTTCGTACTCTTCCTCGTTTTTTTCCTGGTGGCGCTGCTTACAGGAAGAAAGCCTCCGGTGACGTAAGCCTTCTGTGGGAAGTCGGCTGCCGGGGACTGGGACGGCCGGAGGTCGGAAGGTCAGGGTCCGGAAATCAAATCCCCCGACTGTTTCCATCTGCAATAAAAGACGTCCGGCCTCCGCTTTTTACTCCGACACCTGAAATCTTATTTCAATCCACTATTCCGGAAATTCGACCTCGAACACATCGAGGTCTTTTCCGGCCCTTACGCCTTCAAAAATTTTGCCTGCCTCCTCTTCCAGCTTTGTCAGTTCGCTGTTTTCGTACCGCGGACTAACGTGGACGAGCACGGCCCGTGATGCACCCGCGCTCTTTACGATATTTGCGGCTTCCTTTACGGTGAGGTGTCCTTTCTCGTCCGCGTGATCAGAGTGTTCGTCGAGAAACATGCCCTCGATAAATGCCAAATCGGCATTTTCGCACAACCGGTAAACGCCCTCCGCCGGCCGCGTGTCCACGACGTATGCAACATGGCGGCCCCTGCGCGCGGGGCCGAGCACCTGCTCCGGATGCACGGTGCTGCCGTCCGGCGCGCTCACCGGCAGGCCCTTCTGAAGTCTTCCCCAAAGCGGCCCCATTGGAATCCCGAGGGCCAGCGCCTTATCGGGGTTGAACTTACCCGGCCTCTGCCTTTCTTCCAGCCGGTATCCCAGGCAGAACCGGGTATGCTGCACCGGCGCCCACAAGATCCTGACCTGTTCGTCCGCGTAGGCGACCCCTGATTTGTCACCCGGCCATTCGATAAACTTTATTTCATAATTTATAAGGAATTCCAGTATCTTGCGAAATTGGACCACCAACCGGCGGATTCCGGGCGGCCCGATGATGGTCAGAGGCTCCGGGTCGTCCATTTGCGCCCGCAGCATGAGCAAGCCCGGAATCCCGAGGCAGTGGTCGGCATGCAGGTGAGTGACCGCGATCAGCTTAAGGCCCCGCACCCCGACCCTGGCCCTTTTCCAATTTATCTGGGTACCCTCGCCGGCGTCGAAGAGGTATATTTTTCCGTTGAGCCTCAGGGCCATGGAAGCGAGCATTCGGTAAGGCATGGGCATCATCCCGCCGGTGCCGACCAGTATGCACTCCAAAGAAAGTCCTTTCGGTTGCGCTGTGAACAGTTTTGCGGCAAATAGAATCCCAAAACCGGAATTTATTCCTTATCCCCGCACCTGTCCATGTAAAGAGGACCAATTGCCCATGAACACCCGAAATTCATTCGATCCGGAAAAGTTTCTCTTTCGCGGACTTCATCCCTCCATCTCCCTCGGGACGGCAAGCGACCGGTACAAGGGCTGGATCGGGCAGATTTACTCGGAACGGCTCTACCGGGGAAAAATCAAGAGCCGCACCAACAAGGTAGGCAGGGGAACTTTCAAGAATGAGGTGCTGCCCACGGACTCCGTTCGGGAGTATTTTGAGCATTTTCGCGTACTGGAAATCGACTACACTTTTTACGCCCCCCTGCTTGAAAAAGGTAGCCCCACGTCCTGTGCGAAAACCCTGGCGGACTACGCGCAGTGGATGAACCCCGGCGATTTCGCTTTTCTGAAAGCGCCTCAGATGTTTTTTGCCCAAAAACTCTGGCGCGGAAAAGAATACGTCCCCAATGAAAACTACCTTGACCCCGGGGCGTTCATCCGCCAGTTTTTCGAACCCGCCGTCGAACTGCTCGGCCCGAAGCTTAGAGGGATTATCTTCGAGCAGGAATACCAGAAAACCGGTGAGCGCGTGCCACCGGGCGAACTTGCGCGGGAGCTCGATTCATTTTTCGCTTCACTTCCCAGGGGGCCGGGCCTCCATGTGGAACTCAGAACGGAAAGCTACCTCTGCGAGCCCGTCTTTGACATACTGGCCAAACACGGCGTGGGCCAGGTGCTCTCCCACTGGACGTGGCTGCCCACCCTGAAGCGGCAGTTTTTTGCGGCGGGCGGCAATTTCATCGACTCGGGCGGCCAGGCGCTCATCCGGTTGATGACCCCTCTTGGCATGCGCTACCAGGACGCCTACGCCAGGGCGTTTCCATTCGACAGGGTCATAGAGGAAATGCTCCAACCCGCCATGGTTCCCCAGGCAGCGGAATTGATGTGGGAAGCGATCAGTCTGGGAAAGGAGATAAACGTAATAATAAACAACCGCGCGGGCGGGAATGCGCCATTGATTGCCCGTCAGCTTGCGCTGAAGTTCGTGGAATTGGGAGCAGCGAACCGGTAAAAATCGAGTGCTTCAAAACCGGCTCCCCCACCCGGTCAACTGTTTCTCCCGTACTCACCATCGATGCGTGCCCCGGCGTTTCATCGGCGTATCTGCTTCCCGGTCATCAGGATTCCGTTCGACTCCCGCGCTTCCCATGGCGCAACATCTGTCCACTAGTCACCGTTTTCCATTATCAGCGGGAAATGTCCTTTCCGACAAGCTTTGGCACGGGCACCTCGAACATAAAAAAAGGCGGCCGGCCGGGAAAGTTCTGCTTCAGAACGGCAACCGAAACATTGAACACCGGAATATCCGTGCTCGTCCTGCCCGCGTAATAACCCTCGTGCGCGTGGCCGTGGAACACGGCAGTCACCGCATGGCGATTGAGCGCCTCCTCCAGGCGGCTTGAACCGAGAAAGGCAAATATCTCCGGGGCCTCTCCTTCGATGGTGGCGCGAATCGGAGCATAGTGCATCAAAACGATACGCGGTCCGGAATTCATTGTCGCCAATGCCGCATCGAGCTTGTCGGACTCTTTCGCCACCTCGTTCACGAAATTTTTTATGGCGGCCTCGCCCCAGGGCTGAAGGGCGCGTTTGCCAAACCCTCCCCCGAATCCCTTGATGCCGGTAAAACCAACACCGCAGAGTTCGACACAATTCCCATCGAGCACCGTTACCCCGGACTCGGCCAGCATGACCAATATTTCATCCTGCCTGTTCGACTCGAAATCGTGGTTTCCAAGCACCGCCAGCACCGGCATATTTTCCAGGGCTGGCTCAACTTCGTCGAGGAAAACCTTCAACTCTTCGATCAGCCCGAAGTGGGTGAGATCGCCGCACACGATCAGGACATCGGCCTGCTTCGATATTTGAGTAAACGTCGGCCTGAAAGTCCCCCTTGAGTCGACCTTGCAGTGAACGTCACTCATGGCCGCTATGCGGACCACCCCTTCGGGGCCGCCGTTCGAACAATCGCCCAAGCTGCCCATCCGGCTTAACCTCCCGTTATGTGTACCGGTTTCCCGTTCATTTCACAGTAATCACTACCAATGTCAATAGATGAGCAGGACTTTATAAATCAGGGGTTCCGGGACTGGTTCGATATAAGGCGGGAGACCCGGCGCGGCATCGGCTGCAAAAACCGCGGTTGCGCGCCGGAACAAAAGACGGATGGTGCCAAGCTGTGGCACCAGGGATGACTTTACCACGGAGCGGCTTGAAAACCGGGCACAGAGCCGGTAGCAACACCCCGGGAGTTGGAACGATCCAGGAACTTTTCATTATGCGATCTTTCCGATGGGCTCGCTTCGTGCAAAAAGCCCGTAAGGGAAAGAAAGCTAGGGGCGGCTCTTACCCTCAAGGCCGTCGATGACTGTCAGATTTCCGCGAATGCGTTTTTTCTCGGCCTTGCGGTTCGCCTTATTCGGAGCTTCTTTTCGTGCCCTTACTTTTTCTGTCTTGTGCGTTTTGGAAGCCATTGGATCTCCTCCTGGGAAAAATCAAAAACCCGGCCGGGTAAACCGCCGGATTCAAGTGAACATCATTTAGTTTCACGCAAAGACGCGAAAGCGCGAAGAGGTCCAAATTCTCTTTCTTTGCGGCTTCGCGCGTCCAAAACCCTAACAGAAACAATTTATATAGCAGACAGGCGCCGGAATGTCATCATATTTCACGGCGTTTCAAGCCGCCGCGCCAGTTCGCATCTGGTCGCAGGACCAGTTTTTCAAGGTCCGGGTACCGGCCCCTGCAGTTTGAATGAAGCCATTCGCGAAGCTGTGCCCACGCCCACGGGACATAATCCAGAAAATGCGTCTTCCCCTTCACCAGCCCCAGGAAGCCGAACGCGCCAAGGATCTGCAGGTTTCTGCAAAGCCTCACCGCCGTGTAGTCCCTTATAAAATCTGATCGCGAGCAGCCCAGGAATTTGCCGGCGCCCGACCAGTAAAGACCGGCAAGTCTTTCCTGCAGCCTTCGGGGGAGCCTGACATAAGGATCGACCAGCATCGAGGCAAGATCGTAGGCCGGAGGGCCAAAACGCATCCCCTGAAAATCTAGAAGCCACAGATTCTGCCCGCGCACCATTATATTGCGGCTCTGGAAATCGCGGTGAAAAACGAACCTCATTGCGCGCACCGCCGCCTCCTGCGCCAGGTTCTCGAAATCGTGGCGAAGCATGTCCCCGTCTTCCGGCATCCCGAGAAAACGAACGGCGAAATTCTTTCTGAAATACTCCAGCTCACGCTCGAAAATAAATGCAGCGTCATAGACCGGGGTATCGAAGCAAAATTCAGGAAGAAATCCCGGCGGGGCTTTCCGGTGCATGGAGACGAGCAGGAGCAGCACGCGCCTGTAAATTTTTTCAAGATTTGCAGGATTGCGACGCACAAAGGCCTGGAGGTGAAGGTCACCGGCGTCTTCGAGCAGGAATCGACCCCGCCGGGCATCGGCGTACAGGATAAGCGGCGCCGGTATGCCGCGCAGGCGAAGATGGCGGCCGATGTTTAGATACGAATCGTTTTCGTCGGTGGAATTTTTCCTCGTCCGCTCGGAAACCAACGCAATATAAGTGGACTTCCCGCAACCTATTCGGAAAAACCTCCGGTCCGAACCGTCCCCGAAAAGCGCCGAAACCGTTATGTGCCCCGAAAATCCGGACAGCTCCCGCGCCTTTTCCAGGAGCACCTCCGGTATGCCGGTATCTTCCCTGCCTTTTTTCATCGCGATTCCGGCACAAAAATCTTTCCGGTGTGATTTCCGCGCACTTTCATCCCATCCGACACAATGCAGTTCTTAAGGAAACTCCCCTCCCCCACTTCGACATTATCCCACAGGATAACGTCTTCCAGCCGCGCCCCCTCACCCACCCGGGCGCCACGGCCGGCCACCACGGTGCCTTTGAACTCGACCCCTTGCGCCACCGTCGAGTCCGGATGCAACCAGATGCTTCGCCCGGTGTGGAGCGGCGGCAGGAAATCCGGCTGGACCGAGCCCAGTTCGGCGGTAAGGCTGCCGTAGCTTTCAATCGATCCCATTTCCCGCCAGAAAAGACCCGGCGAAAAAATCGCCGCCGGCGGCTTTCCGCTGGCGATAAGCACCCGGTACATATCGATAATACTTTGCGGCACCCCCGGCGAAAATTCCACCAGGGCGGGCGGATTGATAAAGTGTATTCCGGTAAATGCAAGCATCCGGACACCGTTTTGCCCGGAGCAGAGCCGCTCGGCCTCCTGCCCGAACCCCAGTACCGATCCGTCCTCGCCAACCGCAACGTTGTTGAATTCCGGATAGTCGTGCAGGAGCAGGCTCACTTCGGCGCCCGAGCGCACGTGCTGCTCATATAGCGCGTCCAGCGGGGCATCGCATACAATATCGCCGTTTATAACCGCAAACGGCTCACTGCCAAAAGAGTCGAGGGCCGTCCTGATGCCCCCTCCCGTCCCCAGCAGTTCAGGCTCGGTGTGCACTTCGATGTGAACGGGCCAGTTTCTTTCAGAAACCGTATCGACCAGTTTTTCCTTCAGATGATAAGCATTGAGGATTGCCGACTCGAAACCGCAAGCGCGCAGCCGCTCCACCCAAAACTCCAGGACCGGCGTCCCCCGCACCGGGATCATTACCTTGGGGCGAACGAAGGTAAGCGGCTGGAGCCGGGTCCCAAGGCCGGCCGCGAGTATCATCGCTCGCACGGAAGGATACCTTTATGAAGATGACGACTGAGATGTAAGAAAACAACTGCCATTAAGAATTCCGAATATATACCAGGCAAGCGGAGGGTCTGCCCTGCCCGCCGCCGGGCAACCCCTTACATTTATTCAAGCCCCCTGCGGGCCCATCCGCTTACAATATCCGAATATTTCGGGTCCGTCACAACGACCCGCGTGCGTTTGCCCGAAGGTTCTTCAAGTTTGACGTAGCCCCGGGCCAGCCAGTTTATAACCTGCGGATAGACTTCGTATTCGAGTTCCAGTCCGCGCGCCCTGACCTTTTCCACATCGTCGTCCGCCCAGATGGGATAAACCGCCTGGGCGATTATGGGACCGGTGTCCTCGCCTTCGTCCACGAAATGAACCGTGACCCCTCCCCACTTGCAGCCGTAGCCAAAAGTGTCCTCGTAGCCGTGGCTGCCGGGAAAACTCGGAAGGAGGGCGGGATGGATGTTTAGAATTTTTCGAGCGCCCCCCGAGTTGAAATGCCCTATGAAATAGGGAGTAACCAGGCGCATGAAACCGGCGAGGCAGACATAGTCCGGACGGTGCGCATCGATGATCTCGATTAGTTCACGCTCGGCTGCGACAAGCCTTGCAAGGCGCGCCCACCGCCTGATCGGGTCGCTTTCCCTCAGTATATTCTGCCCCCGGTCCAGATCAACCAGGTCAACCGGAAGTTTCCCCAGGAATTCTTCCGTGACATCGCGGGTCAAATACGACCCGTAATCAACGCAAAAGGCGGGTATTCCCGCCTTTTCAGCCCTTTTGAGCCCGTAGGCCCCCGACCGGTCGCTCACCACCACCGCAATGTCTGCCAACAGCGATCCGGCCGCGCACCGGTCGATCATGGCCTGAAGATTGGTGCCGCCGCCGGAAACCAGGACGGCCAGGCGAAGTTTTTTCATTTGGGATGCTCGTTGCTCGATGCTCGATGCTGCCGTTCCAACGCCGCAGACTGGGAACGAGGAGAAATTTTTTCCGACAGTTTTCCGCTTTCTTAATGTTTTCTCTGCGTTCTCCGCGTCTCTGCGGTGAGATTTTTCCGCTATTGGAAGTACTCCACGGCGTTTCGAAAAATCCGGATTCCGTCCCCTTCTTCGGTGACCGGCCTGCCTTCGCCCCTGTATTTCTCCCGGAGCAACGTCCAGTCGGGGTGATTGGTGAAATGGTTGAACGCTTCCGGGTGAGGCATGAGCCCCGCGACCCTGCCGGTAACGTCGCAAATTCCCGCGATGTCTTCCACCGAGCCGTTGGGGTTGAAGGGAAATTGCCCGGAAGCGGCCCCGCCATCCGGCAGCGAATAGCGCAATATCACCTGCCCGCTCCGCACAAGCCGCTCCAGCACCGGGGGATCGGCGAAAAATTTCCCTTCGCCGTGGCGCACGGGGAGTTCGATCCTATCTATTCCGCGCGTGAGTACGCAATTGGAGGCGCGATTGGCCGACAGGTGGACCCACTGGTCGCGAAAGTTTCCGCAGTCGTTTGCGATCAGCGCCACTTCCCGCTTCAACTCCCCTGTCTCGAAGCCGGGCAGAAGCCCCAGGTTCACCAGCACCTGGAACCCGTTGCAGATTCCGATCACTATCCCGCCGTTTTCCACGAACCGGGTAATCTCGTCCTGAAGGCGGTGCTTCAGTCGCATGGCCATGATAACGCCGGCCCCGTGGTCGTCTCCCCAGGAAAATCCGCCGCCGATGACGAAAATCCGGTAGTCGCCAAGCTTCTTTTCGCCCGAGATGAGGGTGTTGAGGTGCACCCTTTCGCTTTGAGCGCCGGCAACCGACAGCGCATATGCCGTCTCGAGGTCGCAATTAAGACCGAACCCGGTCATTACAAGAGCTTTTATCGTGCCCAACTTATACTCTCCGGTATCATTCGAGGCCGATGTCCTTACGGTAGTAAATTCCCTCGAACCTGACCTTCTCCATTTCCGCAAGGGCCGTTTCCCTTGCCTGCTGAAGAGTGCTCCCCGAGGATACGACGCACAACACCCGCCCGCCGGTAGTCACCAGCTTTCCGGATGCATTGATTGCGGTGCCCGAATGGAATACGAGGCAGTCCCGGTCGATTCCGTCTATCCCTTCGATGGGAAGCCCTATTTTGTAGCGGTCCGGGTATCCCTTGTACCAGCCCTTTTTACCTTTTACGGGACCGCTGGTGGCAATCAGGCACAACCGGTAGTCGGGGTCCCACTCGGGGTGTGTGGTTCCCAGCCTACCCTCCAGAATCGCTTCGCACACATCCACCAGGTCCGTTCGCAGCCGGGGAAGTATCACCTGCGCTTCCGGGTCCCCCAGCCGGATATTGATTTCGAGAACGTAGGGCGTTATCGCGGCGCCTTCGCCCACCAGCATGAGCCCCAGGTAAAGAATCCCCCGGTAGACGATCCCGTACTTTTCGCGCACCCCCGCTATCAGCGGTTCCGCGACCCTGGTCATAATGGTTTCGACCAGCGAATCGGTAAGCCAGGGGTGGGGCGAATAGGAACCCATGCCGCCCGTGTTTTTCCCCTCATCGTTTTCCCTGGCGCGCTTATAGTCCTGTGCCGCGACCATGGGCACAATGCTCTTGCCGTCGGTAAAGCAGAAAAAGGAAAGCTCGCGGCCGTAGAGCCTCTTCTCGATATCCACACGGTCTCCCGCATCACCAAAAATGCGGTCTTCCATGATCGAGCGCACCGATTGTTCCGCATCTTCCGCCGATTCGCAAACGAGAGATCCCTTGCCGGCGGCGAGCCCGTCCGCTTTTACCACAACGGGGTAGCCGACGCTTCTGACATAGTCTTTGGCTTTGAGCGGATCGGAGAAGTTCTCGAATTCGGGGACCGGAATACCCAGTTCGCGCAGCATCACCTTAGTGTCGCACTTGCTGGACTCCAGTCTGCTGGCCTTGCTGTCCGGACCGATTATGGGAAGGCCCCTTGACTGGAACAGGTCCACGATGCCCGCCGAAAGGGGCTTCTCGGGACCCACGAACGTGAGGTCAATCCTCTCTTTTTGCGCAAAATCCGCCATCTCTTCGATGGTCTTGAGGTTTACGCAGGTTGCCGTCCCGGCGATGCCCGCATTACCATGAGCAACGAAGACCTCTTTTACGCGCGGGCTGCGGGTGAATTTCCATGCGATGGCGTGGTCTCTGCCGCCCGTTCCTACGACCAGTACTTTCATGCAGGCGTTCTCGCTCCCTTGTCCGACCGGCTGTTACGCTTTATCCACAACGCCCGTCAGGTATTCGCAAATATTTCCATCATAGGTGTGGGTCAGGCAAAATGCTTTCTTTGCCAGCCGGAGGCTGGTTTTGCGGGAGATGTTGCCCTTCAGGTCCCGCAATTCCTCAACGATTTCAGGGTAGTCGGCGGGGTCGGTCACCACGGCCACGAACCTGTTGTTTTTTGCCGCGGCCCGTATGAGCGTCGGACCGCCGATGTCGATGTTCTCTATCGCCTCTTCCAGCGTGCATCCCGGCCGGGCGACGGTCTTGGCGAAAGCATACAGGTTCACCACCACCATGTCGATGGGTTCTATCCCGTGCTGCTGCATTGTGGCGACGTGGGCGGGGTTGTCGCGGATGCCCAGTATCCCGCCGTGGATCTTGGGATGAAGGGTTTTGACCCTGCCGTCGAGCATTTCCGGAAATCCCGTAAAATCCGATACCTCGGTAATGTCCACACCGTTTTCGCGGAGCGCTTTGGCCGTGCCTCCCGTCGAGAGCAGGCTCACCCTCATTTCCTGCAGACCTCTGCCGAATTCGACCAGTCCGGTTTTATCAGTGACGCTTAGCACCGCGCGGCGGACAGGGAACATTTTTTCTCCTCCTTTGGGGGATTTTTAAAAATGACCTATATTTTCCCGATAAAAAATCTCATCAACATGCACGATCGGCGTCTGCATGGCCTTCGTCCGCGACCCGGCTACGACCCGATAGACTCGAAAACCCGGTCGAAGAAACTGTTTGCGGCCTGGATGATTACAGCGTCATCGGGAAGAGTAACCGTGGGCTTGCCCTCACGGTCGAACTCCGCGAGCAGGGGGTCGGCCGGCAGACAGACGATCCTGTTTTGTCCGAAGACCTGCACAACCTTTTCGGGCCACTGGTCCGCCCCTCCCGCCGCCGATTCCCCGACCCGGTTGACCACGAGCAGCGTTTCGGTCACGCGGATGGGGAGCGTTCGAACGAGTTCCGCTATCCTGCAGGCGGCGTCAAGCCCACGCCTGCTGGGATCGGAGACCAGCACCAGCAGGTCGATATCTTTTTGTGTAAGACGGCTGAAATGCTCCATTCCAGCCTCGTTGTCAATGACAACATACTCGTAGTTTTTAATCAGGCGGTCGATAAGACTGCTGAGCAGATTGTTCGCCGCGCAGTAACAACCGGGCCCTTCGGGGCGGCCCATGGCGACGAGATCGAACCCGTCTCCCTCGACCAGGCACTGCTCCATTTTCATTTCCATGAAGACGTCTTTGGTCATTCCCACGGGAACATTGGTCTTCATTTCCTCACGGGCATCGGACAGGGTCCCGTCCAGCAATACCCCCAGCACGTCATTCAAATTCGAGTTGGAATCCGCATCTATGGCGAGCACGGGTTTCATGCCATGCCTCAGCATATACCGGATCAGAAGCCCGGCTATCGTGGTCTTTCCAGTCCCGCCTTTTCCTCCCAGCGCTACAGTGTAACCCAAAATAAACCTCCACGTATTTCGATTGCCAGAAAAACGGCATGGCGCCCCGTTGACGGCGCCACGCCGGTGATTTCCGATTTTTGAAAGCATATTGATAACATAAGCAGAAAGTTTTATAAAGCCCTATCGATATGGAACAGTGCATACTAAATCCGTCCCCGCATTGCAAGGCCCAAGGGGGCGCCAATCTTTCGGGAACCCCGCGCATGAGCTTGAAAAAACGGTCCTGCAGTCTCCGCCTGCGGATTTCGCTCATACTGATGATCGTGTTGCTCTTTGCCGACCGGGCCGGAGCGACCCAGATACACCCCGCCGTGGAAGGCTATTACGTCCACCAGATCGGCCACTTGTTTTTTATTATTTCAATGGGAATTCTCGTCTACTGGCTGCGTAAAAGAGGCCTCACCAGCACGGCCGGATGGCGGTGGATACAGTACTCCGCCCTATTTTTCATCCTCTGGAACATGGATGCGGTGATGGTGCATTTTCTGGATGAAAGCAACATTATCGAAACGGTCAAGCTGGGGGGATGGAGCCACTATGTTCGCCCGGTAAGAGGACACCCGGCGGCGGCCCTTTTTTACTACCTGGGCAGGATGGACCACCTGCTCTGTGTGCCAGCCATTGTTTTTCTTTACCTGGGGTTGCGCAAGCTGCTCAAACAGGCGGAACGCAACGGGTCGGGGGCGGCTAATCCATGAATTTTTCCCTTGATGCCGTTTGGGTCACCGAACTCGCCGGTTCGACACTCATGATAGTCTTCTCGTTCCTGTGCGTGTCGGCGGCACGCAAGCTCATGAACAAAGACCCCGAAAACGTGGTCTGGACATATCTTTTCTGGTTTTCGGTGAGCATGGCCATTTTCGCGATCTCGCGCGCCGCCGGGCACATTCTCAAAAGACTCCTGGTGGGCGCCGGCTATGACAGCGTATGGGACGTGATACAGCCCTACAGCGGATCGTTCAATACCCTGACTTTCTTCGTCGTCGCTTCGATCACCCTCTTTTTCGAACGCATCTGGGGCATCTACCAGCAAATAACAAAGGACAGGCTGGCGCTGAAAAAAACCCACTCCGAACTGCTGTTCCTCAACCGCAACCTGGAGGACCTGGTGGCGGAGCGAACGGCCGAACTCGCCCTTTCCGAAAAAAAGTACCGCAGGATATTCGAAGTATCCCAGGACCTGATGGCTGTGGTATCACCGGAGGGTGCAATATTGGAGATAAACCCCGCCGGCAGGGAAATGCTCCTGGTCGAGAGCAGCGGGAGCGGCCCCATTTTTCTGCGCGACTGCTTCCAGTCGCCCGCGGACTGGCACTGCCTGACCACGGCTTTGAAAACGAGCGGATTTACTCCCGATACGGAGGTCCAGCTCAGAAAGGGCGACGGGACGGCCTTTAGCGCCATCGTGAGCGCCTCGGCCCAAAGAGACCCCGACGGCAGTATCGCCGCCATCGACCTGCTGGCCAAAGACATTTCACAGCGCAAAGCCATGGAACAGCAACTGCTCCTGGCCGACAAGCTCGCCTCCATCGGCCAGCTTGCGGCAGGCATAGCCCACGAGATAAACAATCCGCTGAGCATAATTCTCGGCTACGCACAGCTCCTGCTCAGGGAACAGAAGGAAGGCACCCAGGCTTACTCGGATTACAAAAAGATCGAAAAATCCGCCCATGCGTGCAAGGCCATCGTGAGCGACCTGCTCAGCTTTTCCCGAAGCGCGCTTACCAGGAAGAAAGCCGGGCATATTCATGACGCCTTCAAAGAGATCCTGAGCGTTGTCCAGCACCAGTTCGAACTGGACAAGATCGAAATTACGACGAACTTTGACCTGGACCTTCCGAGAATGGTGATGGATGAGGGCAAGGTGAAACAGGTTCTCATGAACCTGCTGATGAACGCCAAACAGGCTATCGGCAAAAGCGGCAGGATCGATATACGCACCCGGTTCGACGCGGTGGACGAAAAGGCCCTTGTCGAGGTGCGCGATACGGGGTGCGGCATAGAAAGAGAAGATCTGCCGCGCATATTCGATCCGTTCTTTACCACGAAACCAACGGGGGAAGGCACAGGACTGGGGCTGTCCGTCAGCTACGGCATAGTAAAAGACCACGGCGGGGAAATCCTGGTGGAAAGCGAAGCGGGAAAAGGCTCCCTGTTCAAGCTGGTCCTGCCTGTAATCCCCGAAGAATCCGACCGGCAGACATGAACGAAACAATCCTTATCGTAGACGACGAAGAAGAAATGCTCCACCTGCTCAAAAGGAGCCTGGCGCCCGAGCTTCACTGTGAAATCCTCACTGCCGCCTCCGGCGAGGAGGCGCTCCGTGTGCTGGAGACCACCAGTGTGGACTTGGCCCTGATCGACTTGAAAATGCCGGGAATGGACGGCATCGAGCTTCTGGAACAAATCCGCGCAAACTATCCGTGGCTTACAGTGGTGATAATGACCGCCTATGGGCGCATCGATGCGGCCGTCCAGGCTATAAGGCTCGGCGCATACGATTTCCTGACCAAGCCCTTCGACCACGATGTGCTGGTGATAAACCTCAACAAGGCCCTGGAGCGCAGCCGCCTGATATGCGAAAACCTCAGGTACCGCCGATGCATGCAGGAAAGCGAACTGTTCCAGAATCTCGTCGGCAAAAGCGATGCGATGCACCGCATCTTCGACACCGTTCAGATGGTCGCCAAGACCGATCTCAATGTCCTGATAACCGGTGAGTCGGGCACCGGCAAAGACCTCGTGGCACGAGCCATTCACGCCCTCAGCGATCGCTGCACCCGGGCTTTTGTCGCCGTAAACTGCCCGGCGGTCCCGGAAAACATCCTCGAAAGCGAACTTTTCGGCTACCGGAAAGGAGCTTTCACCCACGCGGTCCAGAACCGCACGGGCCTTTTCCAGGAAGCCCACCGGGGAACGATATTCCTGGATGAAATCGGAGATATCAGCACCGGCATCCAGACCAAGCTGCTGCGCGTCCTCCAGGAAAAGGAAATCAAGCCTCTGGGCGACACCCGGTCGATCCACGTGGACGTGCGCGTTATCGCATCCACCAACAGGAACCTCCCCGAAAGAATCAAAACCGGCGAATTCCGCCAGGACCTCTATTACCGGTTGAACGTCCTTCCCATAGAAATGCCTCCGCTTCGCGACCGCAGAGACGACATCCCTTTGATTGCCATGCACCTGCTGAAGAAGCACTCGTCCGAACTCGGCCGGCCCGATAAATCAATTTCTCCGCTGCTCATGCAGATGTTGATGAACGCCCCCTGGACCGGTAACGTTCGGGAGCTGGAAAACATGGTTATACGAGGAATAATGTTTTCAACGGGAGACGAAATCCTTCCCGAGGACGTAGGGTTTGGCGTGTCGTCAAAACAGGCTGACGCAAACGGCGCGCCTTTCCGGGAGGGCGGCTACCGCGAGGCCAAGGAGGAGACCCTGAGGCGTTTTCATACCGAGTATATCGGAAATGCC
Source organism: uncultured delta proteobacterium (assembly GCA_963712895.1). Taxonomy (GTDB): domain Bacteria; phylum Desulfobacterota; class Syntrophobacteria; order Syntrophobacterales; family Syntrophobacteraceae; genus SbD1. The sequence continues at coordinate 167,349 of CAVQJR010000006.1, forward strand.
TTGAGCGAGACCAACGGCAACGTCACCCAGGCGGCGAAGCTGTGCGGCCTTGAACGCCAGGCACTCCAGCAGCTCTTGCGCCGCTATGGGATACGGCCGGAAGATTACAGGTGAGAAGGGGGGGCGCCGGATGCTTGATACTGGATGATTGATGCTCGATCATTCGCTGGTTTCCACACTCCCGCCGGGAGCGGGAGACGAAAACGTAGACCGCAAAGACACCTGATTCCCGCCTAAAAGCGCCGCGGGAACAACGACTTGGCAACTCCCTCCATTTACATGAAGTTCATCTATTTTGAAGCGCCCCATTGGGGCAACAGCCCGTCCAACGTGGGGACGCATACTCATCGCCCGTGCTGCCCCGCCCTTCCCCGTTCCACGCAGGAATTTTATTTTCTTTGTTGCAATTTGTGATCTTTTTGGTTATAGTCGTCTAATTCAAGGCCCTGTGCACCTAATACAAAAACTAAGAAGGAATACAAAAGACATGGCAAAAGGTACGGTTAAGTGGTTCAATGATCAGAAGGGTTACGGCTTTATTACTTGTGAAGATGGTGGGAAGGACTGCTTTGTTCACCACAGCGCAATCGAAGGTACCGGCTTTAAAAGTCTCCAGGAAGGTGATCAGGTCGAATTCGTGGTAGAGCAGGGAGCCAAAGGCCCCCAGGCAGCAAAGGTTAAAAGGCTCTAATACACCAATCCCTTTTTCGGAAATCCCGAGGCCGGAGAAAACCTCCGGCTTTTTCTTTTTATGCAGCTTCCGCCTGACGCGTTTGGACGGCGTACGGAATCAAACCGGCAGGCGGGACTCCATCTTCGCCGGCTTTTCTTCGATACGGGTCAAGGAACCGGCTGAAAGCTATAGGTGTGCCCGCAATCCACACATGGCTTTTCCGGTCCGCCAGTCCTGCCCGCTTCCCCGGACTTTCCCTTTCTCCTGACGCACGCGAGGAATAGCTCGCAACCGGTTCGAACCATCTGTGCCACGACGAGCGGCAACAATAAATTCGAAGCCGCCTCAATCCGCAATTCTACCCCGAATTCCTTTCTTTTCCAGCTCTTCGAACCTGTCGAGCAACGCTTTCTCACGTGCACCAAAAAGATCGTTCGTTATCTTTCCGCTATCCAGCATCTTGTGTAGGTCCATCAATTCAGAGGTTATCCCTTCGGCCTCCGCGGCCTGTTCCTGCAGGGCGGCATTATAGATTGCGCGGAAGATCCGCATTACGCCGGACGCCGGGAAGCTAATGATATCATCAAGGATCAACATGCGGGCTACCTCATCTTTTCGCGGTTTCGTTATTACAGGGGACATCAACAAACGAGGGTGGAGAAGACGCCGGGAAAAGAGCCCGAATGCAACTGCACAAGATCGCGGTGCGGATAGCACCTCTTTCGCTTTCTCAGCGGCCTTTTCGCGGTCTTCCATTAAAGATACGGTCAAAAGTGCGCCCCAGTTCAATCTTTTCTCCTTGCACACCTTTTCCCCTGATGACCGAGACCTTCGTATGCTTCATGCGAGGCTTTCACCGGCAAGCCTGCTGCTCTTCCAGCGGGGGGCAAAAACTGTAGGGCGGCCAGGGCCCTGAAAGCTCGAAGACCAAGCCGGGAATGTCACATTCGTCGTTGGCCGTACGAATCCGCGCGCAAAACTCCGAGGCCGAATCCCGCTGAACCAGGAAGGCGAGGCTCAGGATGATATCCTTGTCTCTCGCTGCCGACTCGCAGCCGGCCTTTTGACGAACACGCCGGTCGGCGGCGATGCGGCTAAGATCCTCACCCAGGTCTTTGCAAAGATTTTCCAGCATTCGGCGCATCGTCTTCCTGACGGCGGACCGTTTTCCGCGCCGGTCCGGAGGGCGGGCGCCGGGCGCCGCGGCAAGCCGTCCGGAGCGGACCGAGAGAGTCTCCCTCAGGTACTGTTCGCAGGCGCCGACCCTGTTCACAATCCCCCTGACTCCCCATTCATCCTGACCCGAGACTTTGTCCAGAAACCGCTTGATGACGTCGTGCTGGTTCTTCAGGCGATTTTCGAGGCTTTCGTGCGAGTCGAATATTGTCCCGAGCGGTACCGGCATGACCGGCGAATAGCGTATTGCCCGTTCCACCACTTCCTCATGCCGGCAGGCGCGAGGCCCCACCCAGGCAACATCCCGCGAGCCGCCCTTCGCCGAATGAGCGTCGAACTCCTCCTCGGACACAAGACCCGCAACCGCCACCACGTCCCTGTACGGCAGCAGGAAAACGGGATTCTTGCCGTCCACTCCCATGCCCTCAACCGTCGAGAGGAGGGCAGAACTGGCAAAGCAATACAGGTAGATGGCTTCCGAATCGATGCTGTTCGGCATTTGTGCTCCATTCCGCCACATTGGATTGGGCCGGGGGCCTCAATCCGCGGTATCTTTCACCTTTTCCTCATCATCGGAGACAAGAATCTAGGCCTTTGTTTCACTCATTTTCGTTTTTTCCTTCGCGATGAGAAGGCGGCCCGGTCGCGCACACGACCTGGATGTCCTTACCGAGCAAATCGTCCAGCGAGTGAAGCATCCCCAAAAACAACACCCCCGTTTCCCCCTCGCCGAGGGTGGCGTTGATCCGAGCGGCGATGAACCGCTCGCGCCTCTCCAACAAAGACCCGCCCGGAGGATTTCCGAACGGTCGCGCAAAGAGCATGCGGCCCCTATGGCGGACATCGACGGCTTCTTTTGCAAACGCGTATTCCTCTACGAGCAGTTGCGCGGACTCCGTGCCCATCAGGGTCGCCCCCTTCCCGACCAACCTCAGAAGGAGCCTGTGATTGAGGCTGCCCCTGCTTGCAAGCTCCTCAACGATTTCGAGTTCACACCCGCACACGGGCAATCCCTCCTGGTACAGGCGCACGCTCTCGTAGCAAAGACCCAACCGCTCAACGCTCCGTTCGATCCCGTCCCACAGTGCATCCACGAAGTGTGACCCGCGCTTCCAGGCGCCAACACCCATCATGCCGATCGCCGTGCGATGCACCGGACGGCCCGGAGCACCCATATCCGTTTCGCCGTGCACTATGGGGATGTGGATGAGCATCCTGCGAAACCCTTCCTCCAGGCTGCCGGCTCCCGCCACCTCCCCGGTGGGATGAAGTAGCTCTTCGAATTTGCACACGGACAATCGGTCTTCTCCTGCAAAAATTGCGGCCCCTGGATTCTTCAGTGTAAAGTGCAAATGCAATGCCGCTGGTCGGGTCCGTTTCTTTACACAGCGTGCAGGGACCGGCTTTAATCGAGGTCCGATCATGGCCTGTCCTGCGATTTTGGTAAGCTATCACGTGCAAAAGGAGATTTATGTGCTATTGGTAAAAAATTGTGGGTGGCAGCCTCAGGACATTCGAACCGGGACGGAAATCCGGGAGCCGCCCGTCAAATACCGAATATTAAAGGGCACGAGAAGGATTTCCGCATCGGAAGTCCTTGACAACCGCTTAAATTTCATATTCTTTACGACTGAATCCCCGGCCTCATGTCGAAGAAACTTTCACCCAAACCAAGGGAGGCTCCCATGAAGAGGCGTTCCGTCCTGTCGGTCCTGTTGCTGGTTCCTGCACTGTTGATGTTGAGCGCGGTTGCCCTGCCTGCCGCACAAACGATCAAGATCGGTGTCCTGTACCCCTTGACCGGAGGCGCCGCCGCCGAAGGAAGAGAACTGAGAGCGGGCGCCGAACTGGCGGTCGAAATCGCCAATAACATTATACCGTCCGTCGATATGGACATGGCGAAGCAGGCCGGCATCCCCTCCCTCAAGGGCGCAAAGATCGAGCTGATAATGAAGGACCACGAGGGCAACCCCACCCTGGGCGCCGATCTTGCCAAAAAGCTCATACTCGATGACAAGGTGGTGGGCATCCTGGGCTGCTACCACAGCTCGGTGACCAAGACGGTAAGCGCGGTGTGCGAGCAGTACGGCGTCCCGATGATTAACGATTCCTCAACCTCCCCCGCCCTGACGGCTCGCGGGTTCAAGTGGTTCTGGCGCACCACGCCCCACGACGTCACCTTCACGCGCGACCTTTTCGAATTACTCAAGGGGCTGACCGAAGGAAAGGTGAAGGGTGTACCCGCGGTTCCTAAAGACCAGATTTCGAGGCTTGCTTCCGCGTGCGAGAAAACCGAATGGGGCTCGCAGGTTTCCGATACGATTGAAAAACTTGCCCAGGAATACGGCTTCACTGTGGCCAAATCGATTCTCTACGCCGCAAAATCCGCCGACCTTTCGGGCGAAGTCCGCTCGCTGCGGGCCGCCAAGCCCGACGCGATGCTCTTCGCTTCCTATGCCTCTGATGCAATCCTGATGATGAAGACCATGAAAGCGCAGAAGGCGAATCCCAAGCTTATATGGGGCCAGGATGCCGGGTTCGAAGCGCCCGAGTTTTACCAGACCCTTGGTGACAGCGTGGTTGGAATCCTTACCAGGACGGTTTTCGCCCCCAAGGTAGCCGAGGTCAAGAAAGTGGCCGGCGAGGTCAATGATCTCTACAAGAAGCGGATGGGCCACGATCTAAGCGGTGCTTCGGCCCGGTCCTTTACCGGCGTGCAGACCTGGTTCGAGGTTTTGCAGAAGGCCGGATCGACTAAACCCGCAGACATCCAGAAGGCCGCCAACTCGATCACCATTCCCGGCAGCCAGTTGATCGTACCCTGGAAGGGAATAAAGTTTGCCACCAGCGGCAACGACATTGGACAGAACGAACTCGGATCGGGGATCATCGGACAATACCAAAAAGACAAGGCCGGTAAGATTGTTCTCGAAATAGTCTACCCGTTCGATGTGGCTACCGCTCCCATGATTTACCCGCTTAAAGGGTTTTAAATGCCGGGTCTGCGATTCCGGGGCCGGCTCCGGGCAGTGCCGGTTACGCTTCGCTAAAACCCAGCGTGCCATATTTCGTGTTCCCGCGCCCAGGCGCGGGAACACGAAAACAACGTGGGAAGCGTCCGCGCTCTGCCCTCTCGGGCATCCATGCTTCGACACCTCGGTACCGGGAAGGGTCCGCACGAGGGCCGTTCGCCCCGAGGCATCGAAGGGCGGCCGGCTTGCGGCCGCTTTTGTAACTTAACAGTTCCGGGTCGTTTACGGACCCTAAAGAGTATCATTGTGGAAATTCTTGCCGGCTCAATCGTATCGGGCCTTCTGATCGGGTTGGTGTTTGCCCTCATCGCATTGGGCCTCACCATTATTTTCGGGATGATGGACATCGTGAACTTCGCTCACGGTGAGTTCCTGATGCTCGGGATGTACACCACGGTATTCGCCTCGCAGGGGTTCGGCATCGATCCGCTGCTCACCATACCGATTGCCGCAGCGGTGGGAATGGCGCTCGGGATTGTCTGCTACGCCGGGTTCGTTCGTTTTCTGCTGCGCGGGCCGATGGTGGCGCAACTGCTCGGGACATTCGGGCTCATGCTGCTGCTTCGAAACGCTGCGCTTCTTGCCTTCGGCTCCGAGGACCGCACCATATTCTCGGGGGTCCTGGTGGACCGGGTCTTCGATCTGGGCATGGGAATAATTTTCCCGGCGACCAAACTCGCCGCCGCCATTCTTTCCATTCTTTCGTTTTCCGCGATCTGGCTGCTCATGAACCGAACCCGCACCGGCAATGCCATGCTGGCCACGGCCTTGAACGCTCAGGGCGCCCGCTACATGGGCATCCCAACTGAGCGGATGAACGCCCTGGCCTGGGGCATCGGGTGCGCCACCGTGTGCATCGCCGGCTCGCTCCTGGTCAACTTCTGGTCCGTGACTCCATTTTCGGGACTGCTTTTCACCATGATCGCCTTCGCAACGGTTGCCCTTGGCGGATTCGGCAGCGTTCCCGGAGCACTGGTCGCAGGTATCATCATAGGCATGATGACTGAAATTCCGGGTTTCTGGGATTATTTCACCATGTTGACGGGAAGCCGCTGGATGGCCGATATTTCCTTGAATCCTTTCAAGTACACTTTTGTTTACCTGGCGTATTTTCTGATCATGCTGGTGCGCCCGCGGGGGTTGTTCGGTTGGAAGCGATAAAAAATGCCTTCACTTTTTCTGATCTGCCCCGCTCCGAGTTGATCGTCGCGGGACTGGCGATGGCTGCAATAGCCCTCTTCCCGGTATTTCCTCATTCCTCGTTCGCCATGGTCACCATGATCCAGTTCCTGATGTATTCCCTGCTCGGGATGGGATGGAACACCATCGGCGGCTACGGGGGCCAGGTGGACCTGGGGCAGGCGCAGTTTCTGGGAATCGGCGCCTATACCACCGCGGTCATGCTGATCCGCTGGAACACCTCGTTTTGGATCTCGGCGCCGATCGGAGTTGTCGTCGCCATTTGCTGGTCTTTCGTGATCGGCTATCCCCTTTTCCGGCTGCGGGGCCACTATTTCGCCATAGCCAGCATAGCCACTTCACTGGTCCTGGCCGACATATTCTCGGTCTGGGATTTTGTAGGGGCCTCGCGCGGCCTCGAAGTCCCGGTTCACAGGTTCACGCACCCGGATTTCGTTCACCTGATCTTTTTGAGCGACACCTATTATTATTACCTGATCTTCGGGTTTGTCCTGGCCGGCTTCCTTTTCGTGAACGGCTTCCGCAGATCGCGGCTGGGCTATCAGTTGCGGGCGATCAAGGACAACCACGAAGTCGCCCGTTCACTGGGCATCAACGTCCGCTGGGCGAAGATCAAAACCTATGCGATCGCCGTATCGTTCGTGAGCGTCGTCGGGTCTTTTCACGCGTGCTATATTAAAAATATCGAGCCGGAAGATACGATGAGCCTCGATATATCGATCCTGATCGCCCTCATGGCGATGCTGGGCGGCACCGGTTCTCTTTGGGGGCCGATGATCGGGGCCGGCATCATGATACCCATGAAGAGCTACCTCAAGGAGTGGCTGGGAGCGCGCGCGGGCCTCGTGGGACTGGACGTGATAATTTACGGAGCGGTCATCATGCTGATCTCGGCCATCGAACCCCGCGGCATTTGGGGGATAGTCGAACGCGTGAGGCGCAGGGGGCGGGCATGACGGCAATGCTCCAGGTCCGTAACGTGACCAAGCGCTTCGGCGGACTGGTCGCAAACGACGATATCTCATTTGAGGTGGCCAGGGGAGAACTGCTGGGCATCATCGGCCCCAACGGGGCCGGCAAGACCACTCTTTTCAACTGCATTGCCGGGGCCTACAGGGTGGATGCGGGCAGCATCTTTTTCGACGGCCGGGACATCACCCGCCTTACGTCCCACCAGACCGCCCGGCGGGGCCTCACCCGCACGTTCCAGGTCTACGCCGCGTCCGGGGACCTCACCGTCAGGGAAAACGTCATGGTGGGATGCTTCATGAACACCCGCAGCCGCTCCGAAGCAGCCGCCAGGGCGGATCAAATCCTAAAGGACCTGCAGATCGAACATCTTGCTCCAAACCTGGTAAACCAACTGACCATAGCCGCCCAGAAGCGTGTTGTCATGGCCACAGCAATCGGCACGCGGCCCAAAATGCTTCTCCTGGACGAAGTGGCGGCGGGCCTTGTCCCTCAGGAAGTGGAGGAGATATCTTCGCTTATCCGCTTCGTTCACCAGAGCATGAATATCACGGTGGTACTCATAGAGCACGTCATGGAAATGGTGACCAAACTTTGCCGCAGGGTCATCGTGCTCGACTACGGCAGCAAAATCGCCGAGGGCGAGCCGGAAACCGTCCTCGCCTCACCCGACGTGGTCAAGGCATACCTGGGAGAAAAGTACGCCCGTGAGTATGCCCGGAAAGTGAAAGAATGTCAGGAACCCTCCTCGAAGTAGCCGATATCTTTGTCCGGTACTCCGGCGTCCCGGTTATCCACGGGGTCTCCTTCAATGTGAGCCTGGGGGAGACCGTGTGCATGGTCGGGTCCAACGGAGCCGGGAAATCGACCATACTGCGCGCCCTGATGGGCGCTCTTCCCGTCTACTCCGGGCGCATCCTTCTGGACGGCAGGCCCGTCCAGGGAGCGCGGACCGAATCGATGGTCAGGATGGGAGTGGTGTACGTACCGGAAGAGAGGATGCTCTTCCAGCCGTTCAGCGTCGAGCAGAACCTGCTGCTTGGGGCCTATTCCCCGAAGGCGCGCGACCGCGTCACTGAAAATCTGGATTCCATCTATGCGCTTTTCCCGCGTCTGAAGGAGCGCCGAAACCAGGCGGCCTCCACCCTTTCGGGCGGCGAGCAGCAGATGCTGGCGATCGGGCGCGGCCTCATGAGTAAGCCCCGCATACTGATGCTTGACGAACCTTCGCTCGGGCTTTCGCCGCGGCTGGTCGACGAACTGTTCGATACGATAGTGGAGCTGAAACGGCAGGGCCTGACCATTTTACTGGTGGAACAAAACGTGCGCGAAAGCCTGGAAATATGCGACCGGGGCTACGTGCTTCAGTCCGGCCGCATCGTCGAGGAAGGGACCGGGGAGGACCTGCTGTGCAGCGAAACGGTCCGCAAAGCCTTCCTCGGGCTGTAGCGCTGCGCCATGTACCCAAAACCCAAAATATTGTGCTGCGGCGACACCGGGATCAGCGTCGAATTCGGCAACAGCATCGATCCCGAAACCAACACCATGGTGCGCGGCCTGTTCACCGCCTTGAAATCGAAGCCGCGTCCGGGAATACTCGACCTCAACCCCACCTACCGCTCCCTGTTCATCCAGTATGATCCCTGGGCATGTTCTTTCGAGCGACTCGTGCAACTGGTTGAGGCCTGTCTCGAATCGGGCGCGGTCGCGGCCGCGCAAAGACCCGCGGTAAAGGAGGTCCCCGTCTGCTACGAGGAACAATTCGGCCTGGACCTCGAAGATGTCGCCCGGTTCCACCACCTGAGCGTCGAGGAGGTTATCCGGCTTCACCGCGCTCCTGTCTACCTGGTGTACATGATTGGATTTACTCCCGGATTTGCCTACCTCGGGGGCCTTGACGAACGGCTCCACACACCGCGCAGGGCTGATCCCCGCAAAAAGGTCGCGGCCGGAAGCGTGGGGATCGCCGACCGGCAGACGGGGATCTACTCCATTGAAAGCCCCGGCGGCTGGCAGATCATAGGAAGGACGCCCCTCAAGCTTTTCGACCCCTTACGCGAGCCGCCGTTTCTGCTGGAGGCGGGCGATTTTATCCGGTTCAGGCCGATTTCTGGAGATGAGTTTGCGAAGCATTCGGATTCTTGAACCTGGACCACTGGCCACCGTGCAGGACCGGGGCCGCTTCGGATACCGGAGCCGGGGGGTGCCCGTTTCCGGAGCAATGGACCTTCAGGCGTTCAGGATAGCAAACCTGCTGGTGGGAAACCCGCAAACGGCCGCGGGGATAGAAATCACCGTCGGGGGATTTCGAGCCGAATTCCGATGTTCCGCGCACTTCGCCGTAACCGGCCAGGAACCCGGAGCTTTTTTGAACGGGCGGCGGGTTGCGTCCTGGCATTCTCACCCCACCCGCGAAGGCGACGTTTTGTTTGTGGATGGCACTGGCGGCCTCAGGACTTGTCTTTGCATTTCGGGGGGAATAAATGTCGCGCCGGTCATGGATAGCCGGTCCACTTACGTGCGGGGCGGTTTCGGGGGGCTCGACGGGCGCCCTCTTCGGGCCGGCGACAGACTTCCCCTGGGAATTGGCGGCGCGAAGTTAAAAAGCGCCCCGGCCGAACTGGTTCCTCAATACTCTCGGGAACCCGTGTTGAGGGCCGTTCCCGGTCCGCAGGACGATTTTATCTCGCCCGCAGGAATGAAGGATTTTTTTTCGAACCGGTATGAAGTGAGCGCCAGGGCCGACAGGATGGGGATTGCCCTTTCGGGGCCGGTGCTGGAACTGCCTATGGGCGCCGACATTATATCCGACGGCACCTGCCCGGGGGCCGTCCAGGTGCACGGCAACGGCCGGCCGACCATCCTCGCGGCCGATTGCCAGACCACCGGCGGCTACGTTAAAATAGCTACTGTCATTTCGGCCGACCTGCCCCTGGTTGCCCAGCTCTCACCCGGCGACCGGGTGAGGTTCGAGGCGATAGACCTCTGGCGGGCGCGCGAAATTTACCTGCGAAACGAATATCTCATAAGGACCCTGTTGCGATGAACACCCAAAGCCCTGCCCAAATCCGTGCTAAAATCCGTTCGGGCGAGTGGAAAAACCCGACCTCGGGCCTGGCCCCGGCCTATGCCCAGGCTAACCTCGTTATCCTGGACCGCAAATTCGCTTTCGAGTTTCTGCTGTTTTGCCAGAGAAACCCCAAGCCATGCCCTGTACTCGAAGTGCTTGAGCCTGGAGATCACGAGCCCCGCCTTACCGCCCCCGGCGCCGACATTCGCACCGACGTGCCTTTATACCGCGTCTGGAGCAAGGGTGAGCTGGTCGAGGAGATTCCGGATATCCTGGCCCGTTTCGACCCCGAAATGGTGAGTTTTCTCCTGGGGTGCAGTTTCAGCTTCGAAAATGCGCTGATAGGCGCGGGGGTGCCGGTGCGAAACATCGAAGAGGGCAAAAACGTCTCGATGTATCTTACCAACAGGAAATGCACGCCAGCGGGGCCGTTTTCCGCCCCGCTGGTGGTCAGCATGCGGCCGGTGGCTAACGAACTGGTCTCGCGGGCGGTCCTGGTAACCGGCCGGTATGCGTCCGTCCACGGAGCCCCCGTTCACGTTGGCAACCCGGAAGCCCTGGGAATCGAAAACCTGGACAAGCCCGATTTCGGAGACCCGGTGAGCATCAGGCAAAACGAAACCCCCGTCTTCTGGGCCTGCGGGGTCACATCGTCGGTAGCCGCGCTCTCGGCGGGGCTTGACCTGTGCATCACCCACTCACCGGGGCACATGTTCATTACGGATATTCCCAACGAAAACCTTGCCACGGGCTGATCAAAACAAGGGGGATTCGGTGAAGATCGACATCAACTGCGACATGGGGGAAAGTTTCGGGGTTTACCGGATCGGCGAGGACGAAAAGATCATCCGGTACATCAGCTCCGCAAATATCGCCTGTGGTTTCCACGGCGGAGACCCATTGGTGATCGAGCGCACCATCGGACTGGCCAAGTCGAACGGCGTGGCGATCGGCGCTCATCCGGGCTACCCCGACCTCATAGGATTTGGCCGCCGCAACCTGGAAACCTTTCCCGGAGAGATAAGAAGTTTCGTCCTGTACCAGATAGGGGCATTTGCCGCGTTCGCCCGCGCGGCCGGGTGTGAACTCCAACACGTAAAGCCCCACGGGGCGCTCTATAATCACGCCGCCAAAAATGAGGCCGCCGCCGCGGAAATCATCGATGCGGTGAAATCATTTGACGCCGACCTGGTCCTGTATGCCCTTGCCGGCTCGAAGTGTGCCGAAATGGCGCTTGCCGCCGGGCTGAAGGTGGCGCAGGAGGCTTTCCCGGATCGGGCCTACACGCGGGACGGCCGGCTGGCGCCCCGCACGATGGCAGGCGGGCTCATCCGAGACCCGCGCAAAGTGGGCGAACGCGTGCTGAGGCTTGTCAAAACCGGCAAGATCGTCAGCGTCGAAGGTGAGGAGGTTTCGGTCCGTGCCGACACTCTTTGCGTGCATGGCGATACGCCCGGCGCATGGGAGCTTGCAAAAGCGATACGGGACTCGCTGGAAGAGGCCGGAATCGAGGTTTCGCCGGTCGGGCGGAGATAGAAGGTTTCCTTATTACTTAAAACTGTGTACTCTTCAGGGAAATACCGCGGGGGGAGAAAAGTGAACAGGCCGAGTAAGAGCGAATACTACATCGAAATAGCAAGATCGGTCTCCATGAGGAGCACGTGCCTCAGGCGCAGGTTCGGCGCGGTGATCGTTAAAAACGACCAGATAATCAGCACCGGCTACAACGGCGCTCCACGCCAGACTGCCAACTGCATCGACATCGGCCGCTGTGTCAGAAGCGAAATGAACATCCCTCCCGGTCAGAATTACGAGCTTTGCCGCGCGGTACATGCCGAAATGAACGCCGTCATTCACGCCTCCCGGCTTGACATGGCGGGGGCGGACCTCTACCTGGTGGGTACCGAGGCCGAAACGGGCCTGCCGGTGGAGCAGGTTACGCCCTGCCTTCTGTGCAAGCGAGTCATTATCAACGCGGGGATTGCCAGGGTAATCTTGCCCGACCAGCCGAAGGGCTTCAAATACATAGACGTTGCCGATTGGACCTTCGAGGAAAGAATCGGTTTGCGGATTTGACGAACCAGCGGGAAGAGTACTTCCAAGAATACCCGACCTCGTAATACCGGGTGCGTTCAAGGTTGTGATTTTAATAAGGCCAAAAGCGCGGGGGAATGATTTCCCCGCGCTGCCCAAGAGCCGCGCACCTTCCTCAAGAAAGCCTTACGGCTGCGTTTACCCGCTCCAGACGAAATCCTTTCCCTTGCTAAGGCGCCTTTCGTGCCTTATCCTGACCTCTGTTAAAGGCAAAAGGTCCGGCTGGCTCGACACTTCTGAAACAGTTCATGGAAATGCCCTGAAAATGGATGAAAATGTTCACCCCATAATAGAGGCACACGATATCAGGAAGGCTTTCGGCCCCCTTGTGGCCGTGGACGGGGTGTCATTTCACCTGCTGCCGGGAGAATGCCTCGGGCTGCTGGGGCCAAACGGCGCCGGCAAGACCTCGACCATACGGATGATCTACGGGTTTTCGCCGATGAGTTCGGGAAGCCTTAAAGTGTTCGGAATCGACGTCCGAACCGGATACAGGGAAATAAAGGCGCGCATCGGAGTCTGCCAGCAGGAAAACAACCTGGACCCCGACCTGACCGTCTTGCAAAACCTGGAAGTTTTTGCAAGATACTATGACATCGCCCGCAAGGAGGCGCGCAACCGTGCCGGCCAGCTTTTAAAATTCATTGCGCTGGAACATCGCAGCCAGGAGAAGGTGACCAGCCTTTCCGGAGGCATGATGCGCCGCCTCGTGCTTGCACGGGCGCTCATAAACAATCCACAGCTGCTGATCCTGGACGAGCCCACGACCGGCCTTGACCCCCAGTCGCGCCACCAGGTCTGGGAGCGCCTCGAACTTTTGCGCTCAAACGGGCTCTCCATCCTGATCACCACGCATTACATGGATGAAGCCTCAAGGCTCTGCGACCGGCTGATCATCATGGATCACGGGAAAATACTGGTTGAAGGCGAGCCGCTGGACCTTATCCGCAGCCATGCCGGGGACCACGTGGTGGAGATTGTGAACCCCAGAGAGGAAGTGCGTGAGCTGGTGCGCTCGCGCGGGTTCATGCACGACATGCTCGACCACCGCATAATCGTCTACGGCCGGGAAGCCGACCGGTTGTTCGAAACCATCGGCGACCAGTTCTGCGAAGAGACCTGCATCAAGAGAATGGCGACCCTGGAAGACGTTTTCCTGAGGCTCACCGGGAGGGGGCTTCGCGAATGAGAAGGTTTGATTTTCTTCAGGCAGGAAACATTTCCCGGCGTTTCATCCACGTCTGGAACCGCAATTGCCTGGTCTACAAAAAGATATGGCTGGTAAATTTCCTGGTGCCCCTGCTGGAGCCTCTCCTGTACCTTACGGCTTTCGGCATGGGCCTGAGCGTCTTTATCGAGCATGTGCCCTACCGGGGCACGGAACTTCCCTACATCGTTTTCATCACTCCTGCCCTGCTGGCGATAACCGTGATGTATAACGCCTTTTTCGAAAATACTTACGCCTCGTTCGTTCGCATGTACTACCAGAAGACCTTCGACGCCATGATGGCGACGCCCCTTTCGCTCGAAGACATCATAGCCGGGGAAATCGTATGGGGGGCCACCAAATCGGTTATCGCAACCACGATCATGCTGGTCGTGGTCAGCCTGTTCGGGCTGGTGCAGTATCCCGCCGGCCTTTTGATCCTGCCCCTCTCCTTCCTGGGCGGACTCGCCTTCGGAGCGGCCGGGATGGTGTTCACCGGAATCGTTCCCAGCATCGATATGTTCAATTTGCCGATTTTTCTTTTTATTACTCCGATGTTTCTGTTCAGCGGGACCTTTTTTCCTATCGATGCCCTTCCAAACTGGGCGCAGGGCATTTCCCAGGCCCTTCCGCTAACCCATCTGGTCAACCTGTGCAGGGCACTCACCGCCGGCGAGCCGTACGCCGGGCTTATCCTGGCGGTGGCGTACCTGCTGCTGATGGTTGCCGTCCTGTTCCCGGTTGCCCTCATCGTTATGCGCCGAAGACTCATCCATTAATTTCCTCCGTGGTGTTGCAAATTTTCGCGGAAGACAAAATCTTTAAAGGACAACTATTCCCAAATTTTGGAGGAGACTATGAAAATAGCCGTTCTGATAGACAAGGACTTCGAAGATTCCGAATACACCAAGCCCGCCGAGGCCTTCAGGCATGCCGGTTACCGGCTCGTTCACCTGGGGCTTAAAAAGGGCGAGACCGTGAAGGGAAAGAAAGAGGCCACCCCGGTTATGATCGACATGGATGTTAAAGGCGCACGCATACATGATTTCGACGCCCTGCTGATCCCCGGAGGATATTCTCCGGATAATCTGAGGGCCTATGACGAACCGGTGCGCTTCGTGAAAGAATTCATGGAGAGCGGCAAGCCCGTTTTTGCAATATGCCACGGGCCGCAGCTCCTGATCTCCGCCCAGGCGCTCAAAGGGTGCAGGGTAACGGCATGGAAGTCCCTCATTCAGGACATAAAAAATGCGGGGGCAGAGTTTATAGATAATGAAGTGGTCGTTGACGGCAACCTTGTAACCAGCAGAAATCCCCACGACATTCCCGCCTTCATCGAGGCGTCCATGCAAAAGTTGAAAATGGCGGCGTAGTTCAGGTGGCGGGCGGCGCTTTCGCGTCGCCCGCCATGCGGTGTCAAGAACGCCGATTACTCGTTATTATAGCCGGCGGTCGAGGTTGAAACGGGAAGAAGGTGCTTTCCGGCGCGCCCCGCCAAAGCCGCTCAAAGCGTTTTCCAGCGCGTTTGACTGTTTTCCGGGGCCTTCGCTTACGTCTATGAAAAAGTTGCGAAAACCTTGTGCCCTGAGCGAGCCGACCTCTTCAAGCCAGCTCAGCGGGCGGTCGGCATAGATGAAGGCGTTTCCCGACTGTTTCTTGAAAATGTAGATGTCGCCCCGGGGGGTGGTGAACGGCTTATCCTCGGCAAGGCCCGGGACGAGGCGGGAGGTGAAAAGAGGCGGCCACGCATAGACGGTTACAACGGTTTTCCCGCCGAACGGGCACTGTCCCAATTGTTTTAGCTCATCCGCGGTAATTTCGAGCGATACCACGCTCAGGGCGCAGCCAATATCCGATGCCTGGGCAAGGGCCGCCTCGTTTCGCAGGTTTAGCCTCGATCCGGCGATCAATTGTAAAGCCCCGCGGTCGGCGAAAAGATCGAAATGCCCCCAGTTGTTTGCCTCCCAGGTCCGAAATCCTCTCTCCGAAAGCCATCGGACGGCGGCCCTGTAGTAGTCCAGTCCCTTTTCCTCCGAGATTAGCGCCGGGAGCGATATGCCGATCTTTTTCATCTGCGCGGCCGAGAAGCGTTGCCTGGCGATGCGTTCGAGGTTGGCCCTGCCGCCCGCAAGCAAAACGATTGCCGCCGGAGACTGAAGGGCCGGCACCATGTCGTCCGCCGAGCCCACCTTGACTATCAGCTTTTCCCGGTCCCGCTTCGGCTCCCCGGTTTGAACGCCGCAAAGTTCTCCGATCACCTTGTCCCGCTCCGGAAATCTCGATTTGAACCGGGTCGGTGAAGGAGCCTGCCCGCGAATTTTCTTCCAGACGCCGGCGGCCGGTTCCGATCTCGATCCCACTTTGAACAGCCTGTCGCCGGAACTGATGCCCCCCCTGCCCTTGCGTGAGGGGCCGGTGGAGGACGGCAAAGCCCCCGGCGGGACGAGCAGAACCTGAGATCCGGCTTCGCCGCGCGGTATCGGCCTTCCTTCGATGTCATAGAGCATGGATACCGTAAAGGCTTCTTCCTGCCTGCCCGCCGAAGATTCGGGACGTATGCGGTCGCCCTTTTCCAGCGGATGCCGCAGTTCAACCAGGACGCGCTCGCCCTGAACGGATTTTACCGTGGCGGCCCACAACCCGCTGGACCCCGAACGGTGGGGCGCCAGGATCTCGGAGCCCGCGCCGCCTTCCAGGTACCCGGAAGTAAGGTGTCGTGACGGCGACTGCGCCAGCAACTCCCTCGCATCCTTCAGGGCGATTTCCTCATCCCTGCCCGCGGCAGCGTCGAGCACTCCACGGTAGGCTTTCACCACCAGCCCGATGTAGTTGGCGGGCTTCATTCTGCCTTCGATCTTGAAGGCGGCCAGGCGAAGTTTCTTTAGCCGGGGGATTACGGGCAGGGCGCAAAAATCATTGCAGGAAAGAAAAAACCCTTCCTTTCCGCCTTGGCGAAACTTGAGGCGGCAGGGCTGGACGCATTCTCCCCGAAGCCCGCTTCGCCCGCCCCGGTAGCTGCTGGTAAGGCAAAGCCCCGAGACGGAGTAGCACAGGGCGCCGTGTACGAATATCTCCAGTTCGGCTTTCGTTGAGGCACAAATTTTTTCGATTTCGGAAAATGCAAGCTCGCGGGCAAGTACCACCCGCCGCGCTCCCATGTCGGCGAGCATGTTTACCGCCGCGCTGTTGTGGGCCGCCGTAAGCGTGCTGGCATGCAGTTTCAGGCCGGGAAAATGGCGGCGCACAAGATGGAAGAGGGCGGCGTCCTGCACGATCAGGGCATCGGGTTTCAGCGCCGAAAGGGAGTACAGGACGTCCAGCAGTTCGGGAATTTCAGGGGAAGCGACGATGCTGTTTACGGTGACGTATATCCGCACACCCCGCCGGTGGGCAAAGGGGATGAGCGTTGCAAGCTCTTCCAGTGTAAAATTCGAGGCCGAAGCGCGCGCGTTGAACTTTTTCATCCCCAGGTAAACCGCGT
The DNA here is from genome assembly GCA_963712895.1 of uncultured delta proteobacterium. GTDB lineage: Bacteria > Desulfobacterota > Syntrophobacteria > Syntrophobacterales > Syntrophobacteraceae > SbD1. The sequence goes on from CAVQJR010000006.1 coordinate 184,251, forward strand.
CCGCCCCGTTTTCCACGGCGGCGAAAAACGATTCGACGTTACCGGCAGGTGCAAGGAGTTCGGGTTTGTTGTCCAATTGTGTCTCTGCAAATCCTGGCTGATTTGATTTTATAGAAGTTACGTTAATATTCCAATGTCTTGCTGTTGGCGGGTGGTTTGGAAACTAACACTCATAAATACAAAAAATTTCGGTGTCCTGCGCCAGCCCGTCGGCTGTGCACTTGTTACAGATGAGCGCCATTTACCGGACGGAAATATGTTCCCGCCCCAGGAACAGCATATAAGAACGGTCCCGCGTTTATGCGTCCCATTTATTCTGAATGGGCTTTACCTTCCTCTCGTTTGGCAATGAGTTCACGCACAGTTGGCACCAGATCATTTGGAACCCCCATGAAGGTCTGAGACAAATCCTCATATGCCGCTTCATCTTCCGCTATTGCCTCCTCTTCCGACTGGTTCTCGTAATGGGCCAACACACGCTTAACTCGATCTTCATCCCAGGCTTTGGGAAATTTAACCTGTTTCATGTCCTTTCGACCGGATTCGATGTTTTTTTGCGGAAATCGCTGCAATCCCACTCCGAGCGGAACGTTCCCAACTAGATGGGCCGATTCCTATGGCCCATATGCAGATCGCTCTTACTACATACTAAAACAGTGCAATGGATGTTGCGAGCTGTTTTTCCTCGTTGCCACGCGGCCGCGTAGCAACGAGGAATTTTCGGTTTTTTTCACCTTTCTTCGCGCCTTCGCGTGAAACCTCTTTCGCAATCCCGCTGCGTTAATTCTCCGGCCCGAAAACCCGCTTGAATATAGCGTCCACGCTTTTCAGATGGTATTTCAAATCGAAAAGCGCGTCGATTTCCACATCGCTTAGACGGCTTGCCACGTCGGGGTCGCCCTTGAGTTCGCGGCTAAGCTCCCCGCCCTTTTCCCAGACCGCCATGGCGCTTCGCTGAACGATCCGGTAAGCATCCTCGCGCGAAATGCCCTTTTCAATCAATGCCAGGAGCACCTGCTGGGAAAAGAAAAGGTTGCCGGTTACCTCCACGTTGCGCAGCATTTTCGAGGGGAAAACGGTGAGGCGGTCAAGCAGGCGTGTCAGCCGGTTCAACACGTAGTCGAGCAGTATCGTCGAGTCCGGGGCGATAACCCGTTCGACCGATGAATGGCTGATGTCGCGTTCGTGCCAGAGGGCAACATTTTCCATGGCGGCAAGGGCGTTTGCGCGAAGCACCCGCGCAAGTCCGGACAGGTTCTCGGACGAGATCGGGTTTCGCTTGTGGGGCATCGAGGACGAGCCTTTCTGGCCGGCGGCAAAGAATTCCTCGACTTCGTGGATTTCGGTATGCTGGAGGAGCCGTATTTCGGTTGCGATTTTTTCTACCGAGCAGCCGACAAGGGCGAGGGTGGTGAAAAAGTGGGCGTGCCTGTCCCGCTGAACGATCTGGGTGCTGACCGCGGCCGGCTTGAGCCCCAGTTTGGCGCAAACGGCTTCTTCTATTTCGGGGGCGACGTTTGCGAAGGTGCCCACCGAGCCCGAAATCTTTCCCACCCGGACCGACTCGCGGGCTTGTGCCAGCCGCTCGCGGTTGCGCTCCATTTCGGAGTACCAGACGGCCATCTTGAGCCCGAAAGTTATGGGTTCGGCGTGCACGCCGTGTGAGCGCCCCATCTGGACCGTATCCTTGAACTCGAAGGCCCTCCTTTTGAGCACCGCGAGAAGGTTTTCAATATCCTGGAGGAGAATGTCCGAGGCCTCGACCAGGAGCAGGCCAAGAGATGTATCCAGCACATCCGAAGATGTCAGACCCTCGTGGATGAATCGCGCGGCGGGCCCCACGAACTCCGCCACGCTGGTCAGGAACGCGATCACGTCGTGCTGAGTTTCAAGCTCGATTTGCTCGATCCGGCGCAGGTCGAACCCCGCCTTTTCACGGATAACGCTGAAATCTTCAGGCGGAATCCGCCCTTTTTCGCAAAGGGCCTCACATACCGCCAACTCAACGTCGAGCCATTTGCGGTACCTGTTCTCGCTGGTCCAGATCCACCCCATTTCGGGCCGGGTATAGCGTTCGATCATCTCTTGTCTCCACTATGCCCAGGCTCCGCCTTCCGCGCCAACCGGAGTGAAGCGAAAAGGCGGTCCTGTGATTAAAGAATAATTGCGCCCCCGGTCGCCCTTCGAAAACGCCGCCGCCGGGGTGGCGGTCCTTTGGCCGGGCTTTTCGGGTTGCCCTCCGGCGGATGAAGAGTTTACCAGGAATTGCCCGGAGCGAAAAGCAAAACACCCAAAACCACATCGGAGATGCGGATGCCTTACCTTGGCGCTCACATGTCGATCGCGGGCGGACTACATCTTGCCTTCGACCGCCTGGAAAAGATTCGCGGCCGGGCGCTCCAGATCTTTACCAAGAACCAAAGACAGTGGAAGGAAACCCGCCTTTCGCCGGAATCGGTCGAACTGTTCAGGCGGAAATGGGACGAGGCCGGGCGCATCCCCGTCGCCGCCCATGATGTTTATCTAATAAACCTTGCGGCCCCGCAAAGCGAGATCGAATCCAAATCCATATCCGGATTTGCCGAGGAACTGCGCCGCTGCGCGGCCCTGGGTATTCCATACCTCATCATGCACCCCGGAGCGCACGTGGGGGAAGGCATCGAACCGGGGCTGGAACGCCTGGTCAAAAATCTCGACCGGGCGCTGGAGACAGCGGAGACGGACTCCGTATCGGTGCTGATAGAAAATACGGCCGGTCAGGGGTCGAGCCTTGGCTGGAACTTCGAACAGATAAATTTTATCATCGGCGCTTCCAGGTACGGAAAGAAGATGGGGGTCTGCTTCGATACCAGCCACGGATTTGCCGCCGGATACGACATCAGGACAAAAGACGCCTACCGGGAAACGATGGATCTCTTCGATAAAACGGTCGGCCTGGAGCGCCTGAAATTCTTTCACCTAAACGACACCAGGAAAGGACTGGGCTCCAGGGTGGACCGCCACGAACACATCGGGAAAGGGAAAATCGGCATGGAAGGCTTCAGGCTCCTGCTAAACGATCCGCGATTCAAAAACCACCCGATGGTGCTGGAAACCCCGAAGGGCAAAGAGATGGCCGAGGACCTGGAAAATCTCGCCGTGTTGAGGTCGCTTTTGAATGATTGAGACTATTAGTTTTGATAACTGTCGATCAAGCTCTTTCGAGTCTTCCAGTATCACCACAGGTGATACTGGCATTTGCTTGGTGGTCGTGCCATTAACGAAAGAGGGCTGAAGACACCAATTATAACTGCCCGTCCTGTCCTCTGGACAAGTCGACAAAGTTGTTTGGGCCACCCGCGCAATCGCGCTGTGTCAAAGCACGGGTTAGGGTGCCTTGCGATTCTTGCCGATTTCTTCAACGGTTGGGACTTGGTAATTGAGCGAGTCTTTTTCAAACAGCTTGGCGTAGGATTCTTGCTCAAGTTCCTTCGTCAGGATGTCGCACAGTGTGTCAAACTCAGACGCCACCCACCCACGCGCCTTCTCGATGAGCAGCTTCAAATTAGCGAAGTTCTCTTGCCCAAGTGTAGCGGCGCGTGCGCTAAAGCAAACTATCTTCTCAATCTTGTACTTCTTGTCAGCTCTGTTGAGAATGGCTCCAGGAATGCTCTGAGCGTAGGAATTCTCGTCGTGGACGAAGTGTTTGTTGCGCAGGTCGTGGAAGTAAGCAAAGACCCGCATGGCCTCGGGAGCTTCATCTTTGTAAATCCGCTTGGCACTTAACTGAAACCGCCCTCTAGAGTTTCCGAAGCATTTTGAGAAGTGAATGATTGCTGATCGCCACAAGGACTCGCGCACGACCACCGTGTCGTCTGGCAGGGTAGTGAGCGCACAGAGGCACGCATCGGCAAAGTCGAGATCAGCCCTGTGAAGAGCCAAGTCGGATAGCCGTCGGGCATGGGCACCCTCCAGTTTAATGACTTTGACACTATCCGGAAAGCCTTCAATGTGGAACCCAGCGTCCTTTTTTGATATGGTGAAACGATCCATAGTAGCTTAATGTCCAAAATTAGCGGCTCCCAGAGTGGAATGTCCATACTCATTGCGAGCCAAGGGAGATAAGGGTGGGCACAAGCTTCATCGCGCCCATCGCCGGGCGCAAAAAGCACGAACCCACCCCGATCCTGGAAATGAGTTCATAAATCTTTCAGCAGGGTATTCGCAGGGGCTTTTGCAACGGCATCGTTGAGCGCCCTCACGTTTTCCTCTATCTGCTTTAAGCCGTGCTCCGTATTCACCGGCAAATCAGTGCTGCCATGCTGCTCCAAAACGTCAAGAACATATTTTATGCTGAATTTGTCAATCGATGCCGCCGGTTGATAAACCGCCCGGTCACCCTCTTTCGCTTTTCCCTGATGTGGTTGAGAGTAATCATTATCGGTTGCGGAAATCAAGCCGGCCCCCAATAACTCCACGATGATGCGTTGAGCCAGTGATACGGGGATTTGTATGGTCCGGGAAATGTGCCGGAGGGTGCAGCATCTTTCGCCCGTTTGGAACTTCTTTATGATCATGTGGCAGATATTCAGCGCCAGCAGCATTCTGAAAGAATGACTGATCTTTGCGGCATCCGGATCATACTCGTAGTTTGCCGAATTTTGATGGGCGTAAGAGATCTCCGCACCGAGAAGAACTATCAGCCAGCTGGTCTGCAGCCAAACGATAAAAAGCGGCAGGGCAGCGAAACTTCCATAAATCGCATTGTATTTCGACACTCCCACCTGGAACGAAATGTAGGCCCATTGAAACACCTGGAAGATGGTCCCGGCAATTACTCCACCCAGCAGGCCGGAACTGAACTTCACCTTTGTGTTCGGCATGGACATATAAATAAAAGTGAATAAAACCCAAATGACGCAATAAGGAAGGAGCTTCAAAAGAGGCAACAAGACCGGGGTGATATATCCGAAAACCATAATTTGATTGCTGATGGTACCAAATTCCCTCGTTACGACCACCGTCAAGCTGCTGGAGGCAATCAAGAGAATCGGGGCAATGATCGTGACTGCGAGGTAGTCGCTTATGGTTCTCGGGATATTTCTTTGTACCCTGGTTTTCCAGATAGCATTAAACGATATTTCAATATTTCTTAAAATTTTGACCACGGTCAGGAGCAAAGCCAAAAAGCCGATACCGGCGATGAGACCGCCTTTTGTACTGTGCAGAAAGGAATAAGCGAAGTTAATGAGCCATCTGGCGACTTCTTCCTGTCCCTGGAGTTCCACCATCAGTTCCTTTTCGATGGCTTTTTCCAAACCGAATCCTTGTGCTATACCAAAGGCCATCGCCAAAACCGGCACTACCGACAGGAGTGCGGAAAGAGTCAGAGCAGCCGCCCTGAGCGAGCAGTTGTCCTCCATGAACCCTCTCAGCGACGCAACGAGAATGCGCAACCACTTGATGGCAAAAGCCCGTCCGGTGGAAAGCGAGCTTAAATCCATGCGCCAAAGATCATATTTCATAAACAGCGTAATCTTCGAAATGAAAGAGGTCATTATTTCACCCCGGAAATGAAGAATTAAACCAAGTAAAAAATTGTACCTCAGGAAGACGGCTGATGGGTTGGTACCGGGATTGCCAATTCATGGTGACTCGACCGCTCTGTCGTCTTTTGACATCCAGTTGTTCAGGCTGTGCCTGTTCATCCTGAAAAATTCGTCAATTTACGGACAAGCCCTTAATCACCAACGGATGTTGAAGCGCATTTTGCACCCGAATCGCACCCGACACCTCCCCCTGATAATGGGCGCGGCGGTAATTTGGCACGGCTTTCTTTCTGTTGTATGAAAACCCGGACGGTGGGCCCGATCGAGTTGCGCCCACCCCGCAGGGACATGCGCCATCATCTTGCTTTGCAGAACGATCTGCCGCCAATGACAGGGGCACTCAGATCAGGCAGGCTTTCACTGTATCGCAGATATGGGTAAGGATATCCGACAGGCAAATGATGCCCGCCATTACCTCTCCGTTTCGCACGAACAGATAATCGTTTCCGGTAACCACCATCTGGAAAAGCGCCTCATTTAGCGAAGCGTTGGCTTCGGTTATCTGGTTTTCGTCCGGGACCGTCATCATGTTCTTTATCAGGAGTTCACCGGCTTTTTTGCATATATCGTCCAACGCATTAGCCCACAGCCCGTATTTTTTCAGTTCGGACTTGAGGAAGTCGGCAGACACCGCGCTCTCCTGATCGGAGCCGACTATCTCTTCATATCGGGGCTCCAGGCTCTTGAGCATGTTTCTAAAATCGAGAAAGCCCGTTATCCGGTGGTCTCCATCCGAGACCAGGGCCGCCGGGCACCGCAACCCGAGCCCTTGCGATCCGTTCTGATTTTTCAACGCCCCGATGGAAAGAATGGCCTCAAAAAGAGTGGAATCCTCGCCCACTACGGCCAGGTTTTCCACCGATGTCATCACTTCTTTTATTTTGCGCCTCATGGCACGTCCCTGTCCGGCTGGTTTACGGTTGACTGCAATAAAGCTATTCACGAAACTCCCGGTACTCAATACCGTCGCCGATGCACCGCCGAGAAAAAAAGACAAGACATGGAAAAACCTCGCCCGCCTCGGTTAAGCGCCTTCGCCGCAAAAAGTTTCGGCGGGCGGCGGCGCCCGCCTTCCGTGGAAAACCATGCACACCTGGTATCGAAAAATCGCGATGGTCGCGGTGAGGCCGTACCCGACCTCGCATACCAAATCCGGATTACGGATTGATCGTGGTCACGTAGGCGAATTTGCCGCCCTGGACCTTGTTAATCACCATGCTCTTGATGGGGTTTCCGTCCTTGCCCATGGTGATGACGCCGGTTACTTCCTGGAAATTCTTCGTGGCGGCCAGAGCGTCCCTGATCTTGGTGCCGTCGGTCGATCCCGCATTCTTTACGGCATTGATCAGCAGGAAGTATGCATCCGCCGCGAGCGCCCCGAAGGCGCCGGCTTCCTTCTTGTTCTTTTCCTCGAAAAGTTTAATAAATTCTTTACCGCGGGCGGTGTTGACCGCCGCCTTGTGAAAATGGCCCGTAAAATACATCCCTTCGACCGCTTTGCCGCCGATCGTCAGCAGGGCTTCGGCCTGCGCGCCGTCGCCCGTAAGGATAGACTGGTCCACGCCCAGTTCCCTTGCCTGCCTGGCCATCAGGGCGTCTTCGGTGTAGTAATTGGGCGCGTATATCAGGTCGGGTTTGGCTGCCTGGACCGCCGAAAGCTGAGCCGAGAAATCCTGGTCGCCGGTCTGGATATATGTGGTGGAGACGATCTTTCCTCCGAGCTTTTCAAATTCTTTCTTGAAAAAGCTTCCGAGTCCCACGGCGTAATCCTGGGCGCTGTCGATAATTACCGCTGCCGTTTTCGCCTTGAGGTTGTTGCGGGCAAACCGGGCCGCCACTTCTCCCTGGAACGGGTCGATAAAGCACGCCCGGAAAGCGTATTTTTTACCCTGGGTGACCAGGGGGTTGGTGGCCGTAGGACTGATTGACGGGATCTTTGCGGCTTCGGAAATGGGATTTCCGGCCATGGTGTCGCCGCTTATGGCCTCACCGATAATGGCGGCGACTTTTTCCTTCTGTACCAGCAGGGTCACGGCATTAGCGGCTTCGATCTTGTCGCTCCTGGTATCGACCAAAACCAGGTCGACCCTTTTGCCGAGCACTTTGGGCTCCATACTGTTGGCAATCTTGAGGCCGGCCCATTCCATCTCGCCGTAAGCGGCAACGCTGCCGGTCATTGGAAGATAAACGCCAATTTTGATGCTGTCCTGGGCCCGGGCCATCACCGGAAGGCAGAGAAAAACGACGAAGGCCAGCATTGCCGCCAGTCCCGGCACAACTTTTGACTTGTTCATAACTCTTCCTTTCCATCCTTTTGAATTGTCCAAACTCCGTCCCGGCCGGTCGCCAAAGGGTATCGGAGAGGCAGGCCGTTTCCGGCAAAGCCGGGCACGAAAAGCCCAAGCCCCGGAAATTGATATATTTTCTACACAATTAGTCTGTTCCATGCTATTTTGCAATCGTGCAGAACTCTTTTTTTCCTGTAATTGCCGGAACGAGATGGACCCATTTTCCCAGGACACTTTTTCTTTTACCGGCCCTCTTGAGCCCCGTGAGCGCGAGGGCATTACCTTCATCGGCCCCGACCTGTTCGCCGAAGACGAGGACGGAAGGCTCCTCAGCCCTATAGCCTCCGTATTTCCGAGCTACAGGACAATTATCACTGTCCGTGGCATTCATGCAATCCACGCCTCCATGATGGTCGAATATCTCAGGCACAAATCCGCCGATGCGGCATGCGGGTCCGATTCCGCCGGCTACGAGCAGGTGTGCAGCGATGCCGTATCGCTGGTGCTGCGCAATTCGTATCTGCTCATACGGTCCGACCCTATAGATATGGAGCATATTTTTACCGCCGACGAACTGATACAGTCTTTTCTGCCAAAGGAGCGCATCCAGTTTACGGGTATTCATCTATCCGAGGTCAGGGAAAAGCTGCGCCAGAGAGGCGAGAGTTGGCGCATCTCTCCTCCGCCCCGTTCGGTAAGAGAGATCGCTGAATACATGCGTTCCAGCCGGGTGCAGGTGAGCACGGGCCTGACGGTCTACTACAATGCCCAGACCGGGGGAAGATTTCTCACCTTCGAAGAGTTCATGCGCATACGGCCGCTTCTGCGATCCGATAGAGATGAGGCCCTGGCAAGGCTCAAGGAAATCCTCCACCTTTTTGCCCGCGTAAACAGCTGGGGAAACCACGAATTGAGCTTCTTTCTTCCGGCTGACAAGCATCTTGATTTTACCGGCATCGAAAGGGCTGTTGCTCTCCTCGACCTGCCGCCCGCTGGCAACCGAACCGATGAAATCGAGGCCGTATTCGATGCCTTCGCCGACCGGTTCGCCCAGGCTGCCGGTTCCGAACTTGCAATCGACGACGACGACAATGCCGTATGGCGGACGACGATGTTTTGCCGGCTCTTCGATATCGACGAACACGAGGTGGAAGAGTGGGTCCTGGGCCTAAGCCACGAATTCCACCTCAATGTGAAGTGGCTTCCGGGAGCGACCGTGGTGGATGGCGACCTGCGCTTCGACCCCGCCGCAAGCCCGAGGGTCAAGGGCATTCTTTCCCATTTGTGGAACAGGTCCGAAGGGTTCGTTTCCATTAACCTGGGCAGGGTGGAATATCCCCTGACCTCGCGTGACATTTCCGGCGAAGAGCGGGAAGTTTACCTGGTGGTCATGACCCAGAAAAATGGAGACGAAAACATTCGTCTTTTGCGCCACATGAAATGGGACGTTTTGCACCGCATAAAACTCGGGGCCCCCCTCCATAAGGCCATAAAGGCGACCGTTCTTTACCGCGACTACATTTTCGACAGGCTGCACGCGGCGGCCGAGCTGGGCTTTCCGATCCTGTCCTACAGTGAAATCACGATGGAGGAGGATGTCCCCGGCCTGGGGAAGATCCAGTCCTTCTTTTTCGACCGGCAGTACGTTCCGGGGATGGTGACGGACAAGATCCCGCTTGCCTACTACAGGAGGCCACAATTCATAGTGGATCTGGCCAGGCTGCTCGGCGCGGCCGCTTCCTTCACACTGGTGCTCGGCAAAGCAAGCCCCCGGACCGGGAAGGTCTTTTACGACGACGGCGACGAACTGATTCAATTCGACGAGACCGGTGCCCCGCAGCGGCTGGTCATCATTGAAACCACCGGCTCTTTCAATGACTGGACCACCCCTTTGATTTCGCTCCTGCCGCAATGTCTTCTGCGCTTCAGGGCCCATATCAACAGGGCCATGGCGGTCGGAGTGACCCGTCCCGCTATAAATCAGGCTATCGCCAGCTTTGCCCAGGGGCTTTCGGAAAAGATCATTTTACTCAAGGGATTTGCAGCATCGGCTTCCGTGCAGGACATGTTCAAGGACAGGGAGCCCGAACCCGCGGGAATAAGAATCAGGTGGAGAGGCATCCTCAATCGGCTGGAGCAAACAGATGTGGAAGAGTTGAAAAGATACATTTCTTCCAGCGCCGAACTGGGAGTAAAACCCAGGGAGACCGGGGCCGCTCCTGTCGGACAAAACCGAGGCACGACCGCCCCGCGCACCTGATTACTTCTCTTTATGCTGAAGCGGCTTGCCACATTCCGTACATTTGCCGCTCGAACTGAACCAGAGATTCTTGTCCACCTGCTGCCCGCATACCGGACATTTCTTCATGCCGATCACCTCCCCGGCTTTCAAGTATGTTTCTTTACCTCCATGGTAAGGTCCATTGCGCTGCAATGTCAGTTCCGAGAGGACTTCCGGCTCGCCGTTCCGCACCCGTGCGGTGCTTGCGCCAAGGTTGGTGTTTTCAATCTTTCCCCGTTCTGTTATAGGAAGTGGTTTTCGAAGCGCTAATCCGAGGAGGACATCCAGGATGCCGACCGCTTTCGTTACAGGAGCGAGCGGGTTTATAGGAAATCATGTCGCCGCCGCCCTGGTGCGCAGGGGATGGAGCGTCAGGGCGCTGCGCCGCGCCGGTTCGGCGCATCCCGCGCAGGGGCCGGAACTCGAATGGGTGGAGGGAGACCTCCGGGACCGGGACCTCCTGTTGGAGGCCGTCAGCGGTTCCGATGCGGTCTTTCACGTGGCGGCCGACTACCGTTTATGGGCGCGAGACCCGCGCGAGATCTACGACAGCAACGTTACCGGGACGGCAAACGTATTGGACGCGGCCCTCAGGGCGGGCGTCGAAAAGGTGGTCTATACCAGCAGCGTGGGCGCCCTCGGGCTCAATCCGGACGGGTCCCCGGCGGATGAAAAGACCCCTGTCGCGTTCGCCGATATGATAGGGCATTATAAGAAATCGAAATTTCTTGCGGAAAGGGAAGCGGAAAAATTTTTCGCCCGAGGGTTGCCGGTGGTGTTCGTCCACCCCAGCACCCCTATTGGTCCCGGAGACCACAAGCCCACACCGACCGGCAGAATAATTCTGGATTTTCTAAACCGGAAAATGCCGGCCTACATCGATACGGGGCTTAACCTGGTGGACGTAAGAGACGTGGCCGAAGGGCACTGCCTGGCTTTCGAGCGTGGAAGGCCGGGTGAAAAATATATCCTGGGCAACCGCAACATGACCCTTTCGGAAATTTTCGGCATGCTGGAGCGGATTTCCAGCCTGCCGGCGCCTGGAATCCGCCTCCCCTACCGGCCGATTCTCGCGCTTGCCTGGATTTGCTTCCTGCTCTCTTTCATAACGAAGCGTGAGCCCTTCATCCCCTATGAGGGAGTCCGCATGGCGAAAAAACGCATGTTTTTCAGCTCCGCCAAGGCGGTAACCGAACTGGGGCTTCCTCAAACGCCCATAGAAACGGCTTTGGCCGATGCGGTCGAATGGTTTTATAATAACGGCTATGTCAAAAAATGAATTTTAAAGCGCAGGGTTGAGGTTCAGGCCGGCATGTCGCGCCGGACCCGGATGCCCTTCACCCGATGCCGATTCCTCGAAACGGAGATTTTCGAATGCGTTTTCCGATGAGTCTTTACACGTCCATGACCCGCTATCTTCTCGGCAAAAAGCTTCGCGGGGTGGAAATGTTCCCCCTGGTCCTGATGCTCGAACCCACTCACAGGTGCAATCTCACGTGTTCCGGTTGCGGCAGGATCCGCGAATACCACGATACCCTTACCCAGGAGATGACCTTCGAAGAATGCCTGCGCGCAGTCGACGAAGCCGGCCCGCCCGTTATCACCATCACCGGCGGGGAACCGCTCCTGTATGCACGGGTCGACGAGTTGGTGAAAAAAATCCTGGAGCGCGGCAAGCACATCTATTTTTGTACAAACGGCCAGCTTCTGGAAGAATCTCTTCCGCGGTTCCGGCCCAGTTCCGCTTTCACCTGGAACGTCCACTTCGACGGCACCGAAGCGGTCCATGACCAGATCATCTGCAGGCCGGGCGGATTCAAGAAGGCCCTGGACGGGGTCCTGGCGGCAAAGGCGGCCGGTTTCAGGGTGAGCACCAACACCACCATTTACCGTGAGACCTCGGTTGCCGACGTAGAAAAACTCTTTGAACAGCTAACCGCCGCAAAGGTGGACGGAATACTGGTCGCTCCCGGTTTCAGCTATGAGGATGTCATCCGCGAGGTGTTTCTCACCCGAAAGGAAATCGTCGGGAAGTTTCAGGAGATTCGCTCCTGGGAGCACCGGTTTCCCATTATCAGCAACCCCATCTACATGGACTTTTTGGCTGGCAAGCGGTCCCTCAAGTGCACGCCCTGGGGAAATCCCACCCGAAATCCGCGCGGCTGGAAGTCTCCGTGCTATCTCATTACGGATACGCACTACGCCACCTTTTCCGAACTCATGGAGAAAACGGACTGGGACCACTATGCCTCCGGGGCCGACTCCCGGTGCGAACAGTGCATGGTACACTGCGGATTCGAGCCCACGGTAGTCCGCCAGATGGGCGGCAAAGACCTCCTGCGCATGATCAAATGGAACCTTTATGCCTGAGGTTTTGAAGCTTTTGTGGGCAACGGTTGTTCTGCGCCCCTATGTTTTCGCCTTTCTTGCGGTCTATATCGTCGCCGGGGTGAAGCATATCGGCTGGAAGCAAACCATCCTCTACATTCCCTTGGGCTATACCCTGGCCTGGATATCCGAGTACTCTTCCATCAACTGGGGTTTTCCGTACGGCGATTACTACTATATTCCCGCAACGGTGGGCAGGGAGCTGTGGGTGGCGGGCGTTCCTTTCATGGATTCGCTCTCCTATGTTTTCCTCTCCTATTGCAGCTTCTCGCTCGCTCTTCTCATGACGGGCCGCCTCGCCGCCCCTTCCGGAAAGCTGGTAATCGAGGAGACCCGGCGGCTGCGTCGCTCGTTTCGGGTGCTGGTCCTGGGGGCCGTTCTTTTCATGATGCTGGACGTTGTAATCGACCCGGTGGCGTTCCTGGGTGACAGGTGGTTCCTGGGTAAGATATACGGTTACCGGCATGTGGGGTTCTATTTCGGAATTCCAATGAGCAACTTCGGCGGATGGCTCCTGGTGGGCGCCGTGTTGGTCGCGGCACTCCAGGCACTGGACAGGGCGCTGCCGGGGTGGCGAACCGAAAAACACTCTTTCGCACTGGCCGGGGGGCGAATGCTCGGGCCGGTGCTCTATTTCTCGGTGATGTTTTTTAACATCGCGGTGACCTTCAACCTGCAGGAAATCCTGCTCGGACTGGTGGACCTGATCATTGTCTCTTTGATCCTCGCGGCAGCGTTTTTTTTAATATTCAACAAGATCAAAAATCTTCGCCCCCATCCGCCGGCCGTGGATCGGGGACATTTGAGCCGCTCCGCACAATGATTTGCCGGGCAATGCGCGCCATGGAACCGGCCGGAAGTCTTAGAAGATTAGACAGGGCTTCGCCAAGAGTTTCCCCGGCCCTTTTCGAACGCCGCCATGCCAGGTAGAAAGCCTTCAGCACCGAAGGTTTTGCCAAAACGGTCCTGAACACCTTCCAGACTGCGACCCTGCCGTCTTTTCCGGTGATCCGGGCAAGGCCGAAACCAAGCTCGTCGTTGAGCGCATCGCTAACCGACCTTAGAACCAGCAGCGGAAGCCCTTCGCGCATCGCAATTTCACAAATCCGTGCGGTCTCCATGTCGGCGGCGGCCAAACCCTCTGTCAAAACCGCGGCCAATGCCGGCTTGTCTTCCGGCGCCTCGAGCGTTACCGCCGTTATGGGCCTGATATTCCTTGTCTTGAAAAAATCAAACAACTCAACCGGTAACAGGAACGTAAAAGCATCTTTTCCGGGTTGGCCGGGAGAATGGACCACAAAAGTTTTCTTCGCAACGCACAGGTCGCCTACCAAAAGACCCGGATGCAGCCCACCGCAAAACCCGGCAAAAACGAGAAGGTCCGGGCGCGAACGGGCAAGTGCCGCCTCCAGGGCGTCGGCGGCAAACCGGGCTCCCATGCCTGTTTCAACCAGGAAGATTTTCTTATCCGGAAGCTGCAGACAAAAGGTCCTAAACGGCCTCGAAGCAATCCGCCGCCAGCGTGGTGTTAATTTTCTCAGGTGCCGGTGCTCCTGGGGTATTGCCGACAGGATCAATATATTGAGCATGGTTCACAGGGTTTCTGGAAGATCGCTGTTGCCGCTTGCTTTTTCCATCTCGATCATCCCGGTCAGTTTTTGAGCAAAATCAGTGAAAATGCCGTCAACGCCGTTTCTTAGAAGGCCACAGGCAATACTTGCGCTGTTCACCACCCAGACCAGGACCATGAAGCCCTCCTTTTTCAGCCTGCGAATGTGGCCGGGGCGAAGGGATCGAAGGGCCGGGTGGTAGGCCGCGGCCCCGACGCTTCGCATGAGTTGGACCGGATCGGCGGGAGGGCTGCTTACAAGTGCCCCGGTAGTGATATTTTCGTCCAGCTTTCTGATTTCAGCCAAGTAGCCGTGATTAAATGACGATACCAGGACCTTTTCCCGAGCACCAAGGGACACTATAAGCGCTGCAACTTTAGAGGCGATGGTTTCATCTCCGGGAAGTCCCGTCAGATCCTTTATTTCGACATTGACCAGCCAGTCGTTTTGAACGGTGAATACGAGAGCTTCTTCCAGGGTGAGCACCCGTTCGCCGCGATAAAGGCACAGCTCCGAATCCGAAACAGCCCCTTTGGCGATCTGCCCGAAAGGATCATCCCTGATAAACCAGGAACCAAAATCGAGCGACAGAAGCTCACCGAGGCTAAATTCGTGGACGCCCCAGGGTTTTCGTCCGGCAAAGCGGGATGGGGCATCGGACGTTCGATCGAGAGTCGGGTCGTGAACCACGACCGGATGCCCGTCTCTGCTGAGGCGCACGTCGAGTTCCCACATCCGCGCACCGCACGAGAGCGCCTTGCGGGCCGCCGCCAGGGTGTTCTCCGGGGCAACTGAGCGCGCCCCGCGATGCGCGACAATCATCGAACCCTTTCGCAATGCGCTCAGGATTTCTTCAGCCATGGGAACTCGACTTTCCCGGGCATCCGACCGGAAGTTCTATTCGTAGATAAAATCTCAAAAATCGTGGGGAGCCGGTCCCACCCTCGCCGCTTTGGGGCGCAGCTTTTGGGGGGGTGCGGGGGAACCGGTCCTCCCGCTCTTCTTTCCACGGATCAATGCTTCACCACCCAGACCCTTTTTTAGCCGATGCCGTTTTTTAAAATCAATGCGGAAAATACAGTGTCACCGCCCCCCTTAATACTGTTTTCACCTGATTGTCGTACGACGGAAAAAATACGAAAGTAAGAACGCCAAAGAGTTGGTTTCCATAAACCCTAAGTTCCCCGAAAGCCAGGGCCCCCTCCCTCCTCCTGGCTTTCACCTTTTTTATGCTCCGGCGTTTGTCCGCAAACGACCAATTTTTGTCACTTTTCCGCAATCCTGCGCACTAAATTTGTAACTTCCGCGCCCTCGCCGCCCGTTAAGGAATCATCGGCTGCCGCCTACAGACGCCTTGACTCAAAATCTTCACTAGAGTATAGACTTATCTGACATCTTCCATTCATTATCGAAGTCCGGGATACCCTAACCTCTCACCCTGGACATGGATCACAGATCAGCCAGTGCGGAGTCCTGCCGCTGGATCTGGAAATCATTCTGCCGGCGTTCATATATGATCCGTTTCGCAGGAGTTAACAAGCATTTCGTATTTTCTCCAGTCGGCGGCTTCCTTACCTGAAGAGGCGGTACGGCCGGTGGCTGGAGTCGGCGCAATCCTGCAGGGCGGACACCTGGAAGACAAACAGGCATAGTAGTGGTCCGTAGGCTAAAACATCAAAGGAGGAGATGAAAGATGAGGCACAGAAAAACGGCTATTGTACTGTTGCTGGCCGCGGCGATGCTGGCGCTGCCGCTGATTGCCCATGCCGGCGAGACCTTGGATGCGGTGAAAGGCCGCGGGTATCTGATCGTGGGAGTAAACGGGGGGCTCTACGGCTTCGGGATGCCCGATGAAAAGGGGGTGTGGCGGGGCCTTGACGTGGACACCGCCCGTGCCGTGGCGGCGGCGATATTCGGCAATCCCGACAAGGTGAAGTATGTCACCCTCACTACCCAGACCCGCTTCACCGCGCTCCAATCCAAGGAAATCGACCTTCTTTGCCGCAACGCCACCAGGACGCTTACGCGTGAAACAGACCTGGGACTGGATTTTGTTGCCGTCAATTATTATGACGGCCAGGGCTTTCTCGTGCCCAAAAAACTCAAGATAAAGAGCGCCAAGGAACTCAACGGCGCCAGCGTCTGCGTTCTTCCCGGCACCACCACCGAACAGAATGTGGCCGACTATTTCCGGACAAACAAGATGAACATGAAACCGGTGGTAATCGAGCAAAACACCGAACTGAACCAGGCGTTTTTTTCTGGAAGATGCGACGTTTTGACCTCTGATTCCTCGCAGCTTGCCGGCATCAGGGCCGTTGCACCCAATTCCGACGACTACGTGCTGCTTCCGGAAATCATATCCAAAGAACCGCTGGCGCCCGCAGTCCGGCACGGGGACGAACAGTGGCGAGATATAGCGGATTTCTGCGTTCTGGCGATGATCGACGCGGAAGACCTGGGGATCTCTTCCAAAAACGTCGATGAGATGTTAAAAAGTCCGAATCCTGACGTTAAGCGCTTCCTCGGGGTTACGCCCGGCAACGGCAAAGCCCTGGGGCTTGATGAAAAATGGGCATACAACATAGTCAAACTGGTCGGCAATTACGGTGAGGTGTTCGAGCGAAACGTCGGCGAAAAGACGAAGCTCCACCTGAAACGAGGCCTGAATGCCCAATGGAAAGACGGCGGGCTGATGTACTCGCCGCCATTTAAGTAGCTTTTATTTGGAACTGCCTGCGATTCACCGGAATTGCAGCAAAAAGGCCAGCCGGAATCGCTGCGGGATTTCCGCCGATTCCGGCCCGCCACTTGTCAGTTGATCCCGAAAGGCTGGTGAGGACTTGCAAGCAACAGCCCAGGCCGACGAGACCGGAACCACTCAGTCGAGGCGAATCCCCTTCTGGCGCGATCCCTCAAAACGGGCGATCGTCTATCAGGTGGCAGCCCTGGTGCTCGTTTTCCTTTTCGGCTATTACATATTTTGCAACACCCAGGCAAACCTGCAAAGACAATCAATTGCCACCGGGTTTGGTTTTTTGAACAGGGAAGCCGGATTTGAAATCGGCGAGCCGGTGATTTCATATTCGGCGGCCGACACCTATGCCCGCGCCCTGCTGGTCGGGGTGTTAAACACCCTGAAGGTCTCCGCCGTGGGAACCGTCCTGACGATTCTGCTCGGGCTTGTCGTCGGCATGTCACGCCTTTCCAGGAACTGGCTCCTGTCTAAACTGGCCGGGGTCTACATAGAAGTTCTTCAAAATATTCCAGTGCTCCTTCAGCTTTTTTTTTGGTACGGTCTTTTCCATTCGAGCTTTCCCGGGCCACGGCAATCGCTTCATCCCATACCCGGTGTCTTTATAAACAATCGAGGTTTTTATTTTCCGATTCCGCAATCTCACCCGGCTATTGTCTGGATGGCCCTGGCCCTGGCAGCCGCCTGCATTATTTGTTACGTGCTCAACCGGTGGGCAAAGGCACGCCAGGACAAGACGGGCAGGATATTCCCGGTATTCGCCACATCGGCGGCCATCCTGGTGGGGCTGCCTCTTGCGGTATGGCTGGCTTTCGGCGCGCCGACCGGTCTTAATATTCCCCACCTGATCGGATTTAATTTCGAGGGAGGATACTCCTTCAGCCCGGAATTTGGAGCGCTTCTTTTCGGACTGGTGCTCTATACCTCCGCATTTGTTGCTGAAATTGTTCGGGCGGGCATCCAGGCCGTTTCCACCGGCCAGACCGAAGCGGCCATGAGCATCGGTTTGCGCCCCAAGCTGGTGATGACCCTGGTCGTACTTCCCCAGGCCCTGCGAGTCATTATCCCGCCTCTTACCAGCCAGATGCTTAACCTGATAAAAAACAGCTCCCTTGCAGTCGCCATCGGTTACCCGGATTTCGTCTCCGTTGCCAATACGACGATTAACCAGACCGGTCAGGCGATCGAGGGCGTTGCCATGATAATGGTCGTCTACCTTGCCATCAGCCTGATAACATCAGGGTTCATGAACCTGTACAACAAGAGAACCGCCCTGGTTGAAAGATAGTGCATTGAAACCGTTATCCGTTACCATAGATACAATCGAAGATGTAAAGCCGCCCGTTTCCAGCATCGGCGTGATAGGTTGGGCGAGGAAGAACCTGTTCAGCAGTGCGTTGAATTCTCTTTTGACCCTGTTGATCGCCTATGGCCTTTACAAAACCGTTCCGTCTTTCATCAAGTGGGCCTTCTTCGACGCCGTTTGGTGGAGCGGAGGCGATGCGTGCAAGAACGCCGCCGGTGCCTGCTGGTCGGTGGTTACGAACAACGTGCGGTTTATCCTTTTCGGTTTCTATCCATACGATCAGCAGTGGCGGCCGGTCCTTGCGATTTCCCTGCTCCTGGTGTTCATGCTCTACAGCAGAAGCCGTTCCCGCTGGAACAGGTACCTGTTGGTTGCATGGCCGATAGGGCTGGCGATCATGGGATTGATTATGCGCGGCGGGGTGTTCGGCCTGCCCGTGGTGGAAACCGAAAAGTGGAGCGGAATTTCCCTGACCCTGCTGCTCTCCATCTTCGGGCTTTCCGCGGCATATCCTCTGGGGGTGATGCTGGCACTTGGCCGCCGGTCGAGAATGCCCGCCATTAAGGACCTTTGCGTGGTCTACATCGAGCTTATCCGGGGAGTGCCCCTTATCAGCATGCTCTTCATGGCTTCGGTGATGCTCCCCCTTTTCCTGCCCGAAGGGATCACCATTAACAAAATCCTTCGTGCCCAGGTGGCAATCATTCTCTTTACGGCCGCCTACATCGCCGAGGTGGTCAGGGGAGGTCTCCAGGCAATCCCGCGCGGCCAGTACGAAGCCGCCGAGGCCCTGGGGCTGAACTACTATATGCAAATGCGCCTGATCGTTTTGCCCCAGGCCCTGAAAACCGTTATCCCTCCGACGGTGAGCATACTGATTTCCGCATTCAAGGATACGTCCCTGGTGGTCATCATCGGGCTTTTCGACCTGCTGAGAACCACTCACGTAACGCTGTCAAATCCCGAATGGATGGGCTTCAGCAACGAAGCCTACATTTTTACCGCACTGATTTATTTCATAGGGTGCTTTTTTATGTCCGATTTCAGCCGCCGCCTGGAAAGGGACCTGAAGACAGATCGTTAACAGTCCCACGCGACCCGGCAGCTGACGGGAGAGATCCATGAGTGACAACATAACAGCCGAAATCCAGGCCACGGTCTCAGACCAGGAAATTATCAAGATAGTCGGCATGCATAAGTGGTTTGACGATTTCCACGTGCTGAAAGACATCAACCTGTCCGTGAAGAAGGGCGAGCGGATCGTGGTATGCGGCCCGTCCGGTTCGGGGAAATCGACCCTGATTCGCTGCATCAACAGGCTAGAAGAACATCAGCGCGGCAGCATAATCGTTGATAATATCGAGCTGACCAACGATATCAAAAACATAGAAAAGATCCGCGTCGAAGTGGGAATGGTGTTCCAGCACTTCAATCTCTTCCCTCACCTGACGATCCTGGACAATCTGGCACTGGGGCCGATTTGGGTCAGGAAGCTCCCCCGGTCGGAAGCCGAAAGCCTGGCGATGTATTATCTCGAAAAGGTCCATATAGCCGAGCAGGCCAAAAAATACCCCGGACAGCTTTCCGGGGGCCAGCAGCAGCGGGTGGCCATTGCCCGCAGCCTCTGCATGAAACCCAAGGTGATGCTTTTCGACGAACCCACCAGCGCCCTGGACCCGGAAATGGTCAAAGAGGTGCTGGATGTTATGATCGAACTGGCCAGGGACGGGATGACCATGCTGGTGGTTTCCCACGAAATGGGTTTTGCACGAAGCGTGGCACACCGGGTCCTTTTCATGGATTTCGGGCAGATCCTGGAGCAGAACACGCCCGATGAATTCTTCTCAAACCCGCGCCACGAACGGTCAAAACTGTTCCTTAGCCAGATATTGCATTAGTAACTCCTCTTGCGCATTGCGCACGGATAACGAGTCGAGCTATCCGCGCCGTCCCGGCTTTTCCGGGCCGGGAATTTGCCCGGCCCCTATCCCTTTTGCCTCCGGAGGCCGGTTTTCCCGATGTGCTAAGACTTACACCCACAATCCCGCCCCGTGTACCCGCTCCAAAAGAGTGCGCCCCCCGAAATTAGTGTTGTGCCGCCACCATGCAAATAGTTTGACCCGGATTCCAAGGCCCGCTACATTGGCCGGAGCCCGAAATTCTCAGCTAAACTCGCTATTATCGTATCGGATGACAGATGAATATCGCTCTCGTATTTCCGCCTTTTTATTTCGAGCCCATGTACAACATGCCTCCCCTGGGGCTGGTCAACCTGGCCACGGCCCTCAAGGGATCACACCACAGGGTGAAAATATTCGATTTCCCGCTGGCCATACGCCTTAAAGAACTCCCCCTGGGAAACGAAATCTACGACGAGTGCGTTCGGCAGATACTGGCCATGGCCCCCGATCTCGCCGCCTTCTCGGTCCAGTGCACCACGTATCCACCGGCGCTACAGATTGCCGGCAGGCTCAAAAAGTTGAAACCGGAACTAAAGATCGTGTTCGGCGGCCACAATGCGGCTTTCGTTGACGAAACGACCCTCGCCCGATTTCCGTTCGTGGATGTGATCGTTCGCGGTGAGGGCGAGATCACATTCCCCGAACTCGTCTTTGCCGTGGAAAGAAAAGAAGACCTTCACCGGATAAGCGGACTCACTTTCCGGGCCGGCCCCCACATCACCAGAAACCCCGACCGCGAATTGATCGAAGACCTCGATTCGCTGCCTCTAAGCGATTACGGCTTCGTCGCCCCTCCGTCGGTTTACCGGGACGCGTGCGCAATCCAACGATCGATAGCAATTCTCGAAGTGGGCAGAGGCTGTCCGCACAATTGCATCTATTGTTCCCAGTCGCTTATCTGGAAGCGCAGAACGCGAACGTTTTCGGTCGGGCGGCTGATCCTGGAAATGAAAAATCTTTGCGAAAACTTCGGGGTCGAGTGCTTCCTGCTGGCATACGACCAGTTTACAACGAACAAGAAATTTGTGGAGCAGTTCTGTAGCAACGTGATCGAAGCGGGGCTTTCCCGTGTTCCCTGGTATTGCATATCGCGCCTGGACACCGTGGACGAAAGTCTTTTGAAACTGATGCGGGAGGCCGGCTGCGAATCGATGTGTTACGGCATCGACTCGGGGTCCGGGAGGACCCTTGCCTTTATTCGTAAAAACATCGACAGCGAAATACTGCTGCAAAGAGTTCGAGAAACCACGGACCGGCAGATCGTCCCGACGCTTAGCTTTGTAATCGGTTTTCCGGAAGAACGGAAAGAAGACATCGAG
Organism: uncultured delta proteobacterium; assembly: GCA_963712895.1. Classification (GTDB taxonomy): domain Bacteria; phylum Desulfobacterota; class Syntrophobacteria; order Syntrophobacterales; family Syntrophobacteraceae; genus SbD1. The sequence continues at coordinate 205,747 of CAVQJR010000006.1, forward strand.
CAGACGCTTCGCCTCGCCATCCTTTCGGCAATAAGCGGCAATGCCAACATACTGCTGCAGATGGCCACCACCCTGCCGGGGACGGACCTTCACAAAAGGTATTCCGCCCTGCTCGTCCGCGAGGTGGACACCTACTTCTCCCTGGGAATCGAGTTCAATGACGGAAAACGCCTGCCCACGGATGACGCGCTGATAGATTCCGACCCCGTCCTTTTCAGCAGCTTTTACAACCTGCCCTGTCCGGCCGCGTCTTCGGAAGAGCTGAACACTATCGCCAACTACTTCTCCATCATTGCCTCGCTGTACCCGAGGACTTTCATGCTTCTGAGCCTGGAGCTGGACCGGCCTCTTTTCGATCTGTTTTTCCTGTTCCTCGACCATGTCGAACGCAAGACCGGCCTTCGCTCCATTACTCCACGGGAATGCTTTTTAAGCTTTGAAGGCTTTGCCGCGCAGCTTCTATCGGAGAAGGGGCCGCCGGTTCGCTCCTACATCCCCGAGATCGCCAGGTACGAGACGTGCCTGATCGATGCCGGCAAACACGATGTCGAATTTTCTTCATTCGTAATCGACCTGGACCGCATGCGCGAACTCCGGCCGCTCTTGAATCAAAAGATTCTGATCGAACGGTTCACATTCAATATCCCCATCATTATCTTGGATGCGAAGTTTGGCCGGTTCGCGGAAACCTATCCTAAACAGAGCACCTATCTCATTTTCAGACAATTGCACGGAAGGGTCGATGTAAACGAAATCAATGATTTCGGGATGGATTTCCTCCGGCTTTGTGACGGACAGCGGAACTTGGAAAACATAACGCGAGAGCTCTACCCCAGGTACGGAACCAAAACCGGGGCAGAGGAATTTGCGTGCATGTGCGCGGAAGCGGCACGGGCACTTTCCGGCTTGATGCTGCTGGTACCCGGCCCGCCCGCCGATCCAGCCCAGAGAGGAGGTGATACGGATGCTGCAGGTAAAGGAGGTCGAAAATAAGATCCTGACCGCCGCTGTTCATGACGCACCGACAACGTATGTCGTGCCTCAGTGACACGCTCCGACAGAATCTCCGGTCCGGAGATAATCGACTGAAACCCATCGTACGCCGGGGACCGTATGCGAATGTGGTCCCCGGCCGTTTTTTTTCCGGATGCACCCCGGAAGCCAATAATGAATAAAACGTGACAACGTTGACACTCTTGAGAACCTGGGAGCAGACTGGGAATGCAGGACACACCCGAAACCACCACCCCAAAGATGCCATTTTATGTAATTGACGGCCACGTCGATATTCTCTACGAAATGACCAACTCTCACCCCGATGTGCCATTCGACCGGATCACCGACGGGCCCGTTACGCTCGATAAGATACATGCTTCCAATGTGCTGGCCATTGTTGCGGCCCTCTATTGTCCCGACGAGCACAACGGGCCGGGGAGCGCCGCCAAGTATCTCGAAAAAATGATGGACTACGCCGGGCACTACCTTACCGGCCTCGTGCATATCCGGACCCGCGGGGAACTGGGAAACTGCCTCGATCAAAAAACTCCCGGAATGATATGGCTGGTCGAAAATGCCGATTCCTTCCTGGACATCGACCGCCGGGCACTCTCAGCTGCTGGCATCAAGGTTGCCGGTCTCACCCACATGGGAAAGAACAGGATCGCCGACGGCAACAACGTTCCGTTTCCCGCCGGCCTCAGCTCAGAGGGCAAGAAGCTGGTCACGGAACTTTCGCGGGACGGATTCGCATTTGACGCGGCACATCTTGCCGAACCGGGGTTCCTGGACCTGGCAAGAATTCATGAAGGACCTCTTTTTTCATCCCATACCGGGGTGCGCTCCCTGTGCGACATCCCCAGAAATCTCAGTATGGAGCAGATCGAAATCATAATCGAGCGCAAGGGAGTGGTGGGCATCGCCGCTGACCCCAGGATGCTTTCCACCGACGGCCAAGCTTCGATCCAGGACGTCTACAGGCATATCGACCGTATCGCCCAGTCCTTTGAGACGGACGGGATTGCCATTGGCTCGGACTTTTGCGGATTCGATTCGATCAATCGGGGAATGGAAGATATATCGAAACTCGCCGACCTCTCAAACCTGCTCCTCGGCCACGGCTACCCCGAAGAAAGCGTGCGCGGGATAATGGGCACCAACTGGTACAACTTTTACAGCTCTATTTTGTGATTGCCGGATCGCCGGCGAAAACCGCTCTGCAATCCTCCCACAAGAACATCATCACGGGGTTGACAAGCCAAGAGCCACTTTGTTATCAAAATAAGGACACAATGATAAATTTTAATCAATTAGCGAGGTGATACCTTGAAGTGCGACAAATGCAACTCCACGATCGAAGAAGGCGAACAAAGAGAACATAACGGGCAAAATCTTTGCGAGGATTGCTACATCGATGCACTCTCTCCCTTGAAGGCATGCGATCCATGGGCGGTACACAGTGCCAAGTCCCTCGAAAAACAAACCGGGTCCCCTTCGACTCTCACTCCTCTCCAGTCGGAAGTTTTGAAGAGCCTCGAACAAAACGAACCGATCGAACCTCCGGTTCTGCTCGAAAAGCTAAACGCTAAAATCACGATGGCCCAACTCGAGAGGGAATTTGCGACGCTTCGGCACATGGAGCGGGTGCGGGGGGAAAAGCGGGACGGCAAGGTCTATTGGAGGCTCTGGTAATTCGACTCTTTGAGGTCCCGAGGCCGCTCCCTTCGGGTCCGGTTGTCATAGCCCGTAAGCCGTGAAAAAGAGCCGGGGGCCGGTGTCTTTTCCTTGTTTCCGCACTCGTGTGCCCGAAGCGACGCAAAGACACCGGATTCCCGCCCGGAAACGTTGCGGGAATGACGATTTGGAACTCCTCCCCGTTTACGTGAAGTTCATCTATTTTGAAGCAACCTCATTTCGGCAACAGCCCGGAACCGGTTCCCCCGCTTTTTTTCCACTGCTTAATGGCTCACCCCTGGCCTTCCCGCAAATATTCGTCTAGGACTTTGAAAAAGGCTTCCACGTCAGCCTCGTTGTTGTAGAAGTGTGGTGATAGCCTTACGGCATCCCCCCTTTGGGAAATCATCACATTCTTTTTCAGGCAATAAAGAAAAAATCCGGCGGAATCCCGCGGCACGAAGCTGATTATCCCGGAGCGGTGCTCCCGCTCGGCCGGGCTTATCACGGGTAGATTTCTCCGGGCAAGGCCCTCGGAAATAATGTCGGTCAGCTCAAGGAGACGCGAATAGATTCTCTCGATACCGATTTCGAGCAGCATATCAAGCGAGACTCCCAGGGCCGTGATCCCCGCAATGTTCAGGGTCCCCGTCTCGAAGCGGCGCGCATCCCGCTTGAGCGTTAAATCCAGGTGATAGAAGTCTTCCTCGTTCTCTACGCTTCGCCATCCCACCCGAACCGGCCGCACCAGGTCGTCGGCCTCCCCGGAAATATAGAGCGCCCCGATTCCCATCGTGGAAAGCAGCCATTTGTGGCCGCCGCTGGCAAGAAAATGGATACCGCATTTCTTTACGTCCAGCGGGACGGCCCCGAGGCTCTGAATAGCATCCACGCACAGAAGAAGTTCCTTTCTGCGGCAAAGGTCGCCAAGCTCTTCGAGATCGCAGCGAAAACCGGTGGAAAAATCAGTCGAGCTTACCGCAAGGAGCCTTGTCCCCGGGCGAAGCGCCCTCTCGATGTCCCCGGGATAAAATCGGCCGTTTTCTTTGGGGAAAAAATCGACCTTCACACCCAACCGCTCGAGATTGACCCAGGGATACACGTTGGCGGGAAAATCGGGATACGGCAGAAGGACCCGGTCGCCGCTTTTCCATTGCAGCCCGGACGCTACGGCACTCAGGCCGTCCGAGGTATTTCCCGTGAAACACACTTGCAGGGGGTCCGCGTTGATAAGCCGTGCAAAGAGGGATCGCGTCTCATCGACCTGTTTCATCCAGTCATGGTACTTTTTCAGGCCCACCTGGCTGAATTGACGGAAAAGCTCGCTGACCGCGTCGACCACCCGCGAGGGGGGCGAGGAAACGGCGGCATTGTTGAAGAATACGAAATTATCAGTTATTGGAAATTCTTCTCTGTATTCGGAAAATGTTTTCAAGATCGTCTCCTGCTGAAATCTCCGGAACGGCACGGGCGCACAGGGGCAGGTGAGCGCATTGCGCGCAAATGCCTAAACTGGTTATAATGACACTTGCCGGGACCGATAATAGGATTAACATACTAACTTCGCAACCGGACAAAAACCACTCAACCGAAAGGGGTTGCCCAGATGGACAGAAGTATTTCCCAGGAACGTGACCGTAGCGCGCTCGCCGCAAGCGAATTCGTTCGCCGGGTTTACAATTGGATGGCGCTCGGGCTGGCGGTTACAGCCATCACTGCCTTATACACGGTATCCAGTCCCAGAATACTGCAATTCATTCTCGCCACGCCCATGATGCTTATGGTGCTGATTTTTGCCGAACTGGGACTGGTCATCGCCATAAGCGCGGCAATCAACAGGATTCAGTCTTCCACCGCCCTGCTGATGTTTTTTGCCTACGCTTTTCTCAACGGACTGACACTTTCGGTCATTTTTCTGGCCTACACCAGGACGTCGATTGCCAATACCTTTTTCGTAACAGCCGGGACCTTTGCCGCCATCAGTCTTTACGGCTATACCACCAAACGCGATCTCACCTCCTGGGGAAGCTTCCTGATGATGGGGCTGATCGGAATCATCATTGCCTCGCTGGTGAACTTCTTCTTCAAAAGTTCCCAGATTTACTGGCTTATTACCTATGCAGGCATCATTATCTTCGTCGGTCTTTCCGCCTACGACGCCCAGAAAATCAAGGAAATGGCCTATGCCGGTTTTGCCGGGGCCGAAATGGAACGCAAAGGAGCGGTCATCGGCGCGTTGAGACTCTACCTTGACTTCATAAACCTTTTTCTGCTCCTGCTGAGGCTTTTGGGAAGAAGAAACAATTAGCGGCACCAAAATTCGCGGACCGCTCCTCTTTTACACCATGAAAAGAAGCCAAAACCCCCTTCGAAGGGGGTTTTTATTTTTCAGGCGGGGTACCGGCCCTATGAATCTTTTGCCCCCTTCGCGGAAGAGCAGCGGATAACGGAAAGAAACGCATTATATTTTATCTATAAGAACTTCTCCTCACTTGGGGAGAAAAACGTCTAAAGGAGAGAACAGATGAAAAAGTTTTTCCCGGTTGTGTTAACGATCATTGCCATGGGATTCACTCCAGCTTTTGCTTTCGCACAGCACTCCAGCCAACACGGACTCGCCGGCCAAGCCTATGCGCTGGCCGAAAACACCGGTACCCAGCCCGACAGCGTCACAGCCCCGTCCACTACCGGCAAGGTCACCCACCCTTCGGGTAAAATGACCAGGCACAAGAAGTCGAAGGCAAAACGCGAGAAATGGGAGGCCAGACGCGAAAAGATGGAGCGGGAACTCACTGAAATGGAAAAGCGGCTCGATACCAAGGTAGCCGCCATGAATTCCGCCACAGGCGACGCCAAAATTGCAGCCATGGCCAACGTAGTAAACGAACTGGCGGCCCAGCGAAAGGAAGCTCTCGAAAGATTCAAGGCTTTCAACGCTCACATGGAAAAGTACCATAAACGGCATTACGACCACATGACGCACGAGGGAAACATGATGCATGAGGGAAACATGATGCATGAAGGGCAACATGATGCAAAAATAACGCATGATAAGAGACGGCTCGATCATTACGAGCAGCCGGGACATGAATTCTAAAAAGAACGCACCCCAGGTCCCGGCGCTTCATTAAATTTAAACTTTACCGCAGAGACGCAGAGGACGCTGAGAAAACCGGTGCCGGCGCACAACTCTCAATACCGTGAAAATCAATGCTGCCGCTTTTTCTTTGTGTTAATATCCGCCAACCGCGCACAATCGGCGATCTCTTCGTCTTTGCGGTTAAGTCCGATAAGCATGATGGATGATCCGGAATCGAGGATGCTTCAAAATACATTCGCCCACATGCCCGGGATAGGGCTCAAAACCGAACGGTCGCTGTGGGATGCAGGGATCTGTTCCTGGGACGTATTCTGTGATTCCAACGGTTGCGTTTTGCCTTTCGGAAAGCGCAAATCCGAGGCCTTGAGGTCCTACCTCGACACCTGCCGGCATAAGCTCCACTGTTGCGATCCCCACTTTTTCGCCGGCTCGCTTCCCGCACAGCTTCTCTGGCGTCTTTTCCCCGAATTTCGCCGTTGCGCGGCATACCTCGATATCGAAACAACCGGGCTGGGCGGGTCCGGCGACCTTATCACAACGGCCGCGCTCTACGACGGCCGTGAAGTACGCCACTATATCCACGGTGAAAACCTGGACAGACTGCCGCACGATCTTCAAGACTATAAAGTGCTTATCACCTACAACGGCAGTTGCTTCGACCTGCCGTTTATACGAAGCTACTTTGGAATCCGGCTGGACCACGTACACATCGACCTTCGTTTTGTCCTGCAAAGCCTCGGATACAGAGGCGGCCTGAAAGGGTGCGAAAAACAGCTCGGCCTGGCAAGGCACGAACTGGAGGGCGTGGACGGCTATTTCGCGGTCCTTCTCTGGTCGGAATACACGCGCCGGCGAAACCTCAATGCGCTCGAAACCCTGCTGGCCTACAATGTTGCCGACACCGTGAACCTCGAAACCCTCATGGTGATGGCCTATAACCTCAAGGCGGCGCAAACCCCGTTTGCCGACCTCGCCCTTCCCCTGCCCTGCCCTCCACCCGCGCCCTTCAGGGCTGACGAAAAACTCATCGAATCGCTGCGAGACCGATTTTATTTCTGTTGTTGAACGACGGCGACGGACCTCACCGGATAATTCCAGATGTTTGTGGGATTGCTCCCACCCATGCCGCCCACGATGCCCCTTCCGCCAGTTTCCGCCAGTTGGCCCTGGTAGCTGAAGGCGAACATCGCCGCTCCGGGAGGCAGAACGATGTGCCTGGAAAATTTGATCGGCTCCAGGGTATCGAAGCTGCTATCGCGGCGGGTTGTCAAGAGAGGAGTGCTTCCGATCACCCCTCCCCGAGCGTCGCCGAAGATCAGTCCCGCGTGAAAGTAGGGCATCAGCGGAAAATTGTAGTTGATTGCATCGATAAACTCGAGCGTGCCGGAGAATAACAACCCGTTTGCGTCAGGCACATACCGGTAGGTAATGGATAGGTCGTTGCTACTCCATTTTCCGCCGCCCCGAAGGGATTCGGAAATTGGAACCCGCTGGTCGGGGACTATCTCCTGGTGGCCGCCCCCGTACGGGCCGTACCCGGGCGTGTACGCACATCCGCCGACGGAAATCAGAAATAAGGCAAGCAGCAGCATCCAGGCTTTTCTCATTTTCCTTTCCTTTCATGAAGAGAACCGATTGCCTTCTAAAATATAAGACGAACAATACCGGTTGACCGTGTACCTGAACCGGAAGCTTTCACAGGATTGGTAAAACCCGGCTCTCTCCGATCGGCTCAGCTCCAACAATAGTTAGTGCATCCGAGTCATTCTTGACAGCAAACGGCCGCTCCTTACTTTTTTTACAGGGGATACTTACCCGTTGCAATACTGCCGCTGTTCCTGCAGCGGTGCGGGCACTTCCATTGCGGGCGCAAAGCGGCTCCCGGAGGAGAACAGCACATGAAATCGCGAACTAAAACCGGACTGGCAATCATTATCGCCGGCTTTTTGGCATTTTTGGTGCTCTCGGTCGGCGCAGCATCGGAGCGCAGCGGCGCCGGGAACAAAACCCCGTGGTTTCAGCAGGCGGAAAAGGCGTTCTATCTGAGCCCCGGAATGGGACAAAAACTGTTGTCCAGGAAACAATGGGAGAAATTCCACAACGAAATGAAAGAAATGTCTCCCGAACGGCTTTCCGCTTTCAGACTGGAAACGCACAAATCCCTGATGAAAAAGGTCCACAACTACCATACTAATGCCGGATGGTTCCTGCCGGACAGGCAAAGTGAGCGCGAGGTGATTTTTCGAACGGATCGCCCAGCCGTTCTAACTTTTGTTGCAAGCACTTCGACTTCCGCCGCAGTTCATGCCACCGCGGGAACCACGGGTGTTGCACACACATTCGGGGCTTTCACCCACGGCACCGGAGCAATAACATCGGGGGCTGGCGCCCTGACGTCCGGAACCCACGGCATTACTCCTGGTACCGGCAGCCTGACTACCGGGGTCGGGAGCCTCACGCCGGCAACCGGCGCTATTACATCGGAACCCGCTGCTCTCACGCCCGAAACCGGCGCCATTACACCGGGTATCGGCAACTTCACCACGGACGAGGTCGTGATAAAACAAAACCCCGTTACTCTCAGGGCCGAGACCGCAACAGGACCAATGACCGCCAACCCCCGCTATCCAACTCCCCCTCCGCAAACCTCAGGCGCGGGTGTGGGCGGGACGGCCGCGGCCACATCGTCTGAATGTTACGGGTCCTCCGATGGAAGCTCGGTCGGTGCAATAGTACGAATGTCAGGCGGAGTGCTCACGGAAAGGGACGCCGACAGGATGTTCCCCTCCAGCCCCGAGTACAGCACCGCGAGATCGGTCCCGGAATTCGGTGAAAGCCGCGCCGAAATTTTTCACCGCGATTTCGATATAGGCCCCCGCGACGCAGACAGGGACTACTGGTAAGGTTTTCATGGCACGATTGCAAGAAAGGCGGTACAGGGGCCGCTTCCGGTCCGGCAGTTTCGACATGTCGGTTTGCCTTCGAACATTCGGACCGGACAACCGGGAACACGGATAAAAAAATTTAGAAAGTTTTCGATGGGAGTGAAAAGCCCTTGAAATTTTTCCTGAAACCACTTTGAAACCACTGATCGGCGAGTTATTATTAGGGCGGAAAGTAAGTGATCTTTCCTCCTCCTAAGGGCCAGCGGGTTCCCCCTCCTTCCTGTTGGCCCTTTTCC
>CAVQJR010000007.1:0-856244 GCA_963712895.1 uncultured delta proteobacterium
TGACACAGAGGGCCGTTCCGCCGATCAGGAAGACATTGCTGCGGGATTCGATGAAGTTTCCCTCGTAAAGAGAGCGAAGCTCATTTTTATTGACTGGGGATGCTTTAAAATCAAAGCTATCCAGTTCCCTGGTGCATGGAAACTTTGCCTGTCCCAACTGGTAGCGGATGGCTCGAAGCCTTCGCTCGGATCGTTCTGCCTCAAGCAACGCAAGGATGATCCTCTCCGGAGTGGGATGGGTCCGTGTACCGGAGGCAAGAACTTCATCGAAGGCGGCCCTCATTCCCAACAGTTTCAGCTCATCCATCAACTCAAGTATTTTATTGCGCAGCATATCCCACCTCCTGCAAGAGAGGTTATACCGTTTGCAATCGGCAATGGGTTCCTCTTTGAGCTTGAGATAGACGGTGGCCGATTATTTGGACAAGTCCGGTTCGTCCTGGCGTCAAAGAATATTCAGTACAACGTCTTTGCTGACGGTCCCAAATTGAAGCGCCTCCTTGCAGGCCTCCTCCACCTCACCGATTCCGAGCCTGTAACCGCGCTCAGTATGGCGACAAACTGCCTGTCCCAGTCCGGAAACCTCTCAAGAGAGACAGGGTTTTTTAAGCGAATCCGGGAGTTTCCAGTCTTTAAAAGGAGCGCCGTTTCTAAGGGCGCCGGGCTTTCTTTCAAGCACGGGCAGATAATGCCACGGATTAAAGATTGTTTTGTCCCGACCGAAGTGGCGTTCATGTTCCGCGACCAGCGTCCGTTGCTTATTACGTTGATTTTTCCCGCATAGGCTCTTACCTGAACAACCCGCCCGGCCTCCGTGCACATCACGCTGTAGCGGTTTCGGTCAAAGGAGATCAGGCAGGTAGAGGAAACCCTCGAAACATGCTCGAATAGCCGTCAAAGGGTGAGGTATCCCGATGAGGAACGGCGCTCCTCCTCAAAGACCTGCCAGACGGTTTTGCCCGCAATGGTTGGATGATCATGAGTTTTAGCCCACGAAATGCACTAGCTAAGAGCGATCCATTTAAATCCGCAATGGTCGCAAACTTGGGCAGAGGGGTAAAAAACCTTTCGCGGCTTAGCCCTACCTGGTTTTCTACCTGGCCCTTTTCCCAGCCCGCAGAGGGTGTGCAGGCTACAGGCTCGAAAAGATAATGTGAACACAACTGCGAAAATCGTTTGCTAAAGTCTCTTTCTTTTCCCTGAAGTATCTTAAATACCGCCGTTTTCATATTGTCGTAGATGCCCTTTTGGGTGACGCCGCCAAAGAACTCGAACCCTCTGACGTGGGCATCGAAGACCATCTCCTGGGTTTCTCTCGGGTAGGCTATACGAAGGGGAAAACGACTGTAACAAAGCCGGATATGAGCCACCTTCACTATCGCCGGCATCCCGGCCAGCTCCACCTGCTCGTGGCTCCAGTCGAACTGAAAGGCCTCCGCAGGAGCGAAGCTAAGCGGTATGAACACTTGGTGGCTGAGCTGGTGTTGCTCATCTCGCCACTCTCTAACGAATCTTCTCACCGAATCATAGGCGCCGGAATAGCCTTCGGCCTGAATTTGTTCAAAGATGTACTGGGCGGTTCTCCTTCGTTTCTTTGGAAAATCCTCGTCTTCCTTGAGCTTGGCCACAAGGCTTTCAACATAGCCTTCCAGTTTTGGTCTTGGCTGTGATTTGCGCACGTATTGGAACTGGGTCTCACCACTTCGAAGAACCCGCTTTACCGTGTTCCTCGACATGTGAAAATCTTTGGCGATCTGCCTGATTGATTTTGCGTCCCTGTGATAGGCGAGGCGCACCTTGCGTATCGTTCCACCGTGAGCATCTCCTTGATCACCCCCTATTTCCTGGTATGTGCCAGGATTGTAGCGGGCGGCTACGGTGGGTCAATTTTGGACGCCGATTTTGCTCAAAGGTGGGTCATTATTGCATGCCGGTTCACAGTCCGGTTCCTAGTCACTCCACCCGCCCCCGGCTGCTGCATAGATATTGGCAAGATCGTTTCTTAAACTGGAGTCAGAGGATGCTTGACTTGATTCGGCAATAAGCAGATTGCGTTCGACGACAAGGACATCGAGAAAGCTTGCATAGCCATTGTCGTATTTCTGCTTGACAAGAGTAGCGGCTTTGCGGTTTTGGGCGACGCTTGCTGCTAGTGACGCGTTCCGGGTCGTTTCGTGCAAGTAACCCGACAATGTGGTGATCAAGTGAAGGAGAAGCTCGGCCTTGAGGCCTTTCCGGTCAGGTCGAAGCTGATAAAAAGCTGGAACATCCATAATCTGAATATTCCTTTTCGAGTAATTGAGTGTTAGGCCAACCCCATAGTGCCTCGCCTTGAATAAGCCTCCCCCGCAGAGCCCCTTCGAGGGGCCAACATTATCAGACCTCCGCTTTGCCGGAGGTCTGACTTCAAATGTCAAGACAGGGGCGTTTTTTACAGGGAAATAAGAATGTCCGCCGATAATGCCCGGAGCATCTGGTTTCAGCTCCACTACCTGCGAAAATCCATTGGATTCTTCCGGATAACGTCCGATATGGACCCATTGTCCTTTATCGGGGGTAAAAACATGGTTTACATATATGAAAAACGCCGGTTACACTGGCGAGTGATAACAACGTTCGCACGAGCCAGGCATTCAGCACACACCTCGTGCCACCGGTTGACAGATCCCGGCGCTTCGGCCTGTCTCCGGCGATCGCCGGGAAATGGGAGAGCTATGAAGATTCTGCTCATCTATCCGTACTTTCTCGAGGAGCGTTATGAAGAGGAGAACATCAGCGCTGTCCCGATGGGGCTTTACTACCTTGCCGCACTTCTGCTCCACGAGGGTTACGACGCGGAAATATTGAATTTTTACCGCAGCGGCCACAACCCTCAAAGAATAAGGGAAATACTGGCACAGAAGAACGCCGACATTGTAGGAATTTCGGTATTCAATGCCAATCGCTGGGGCGGCATCGAGACGGCGCGAATCGTGAAGGAAGTGAACCCGGAGGCAAAGATCGTTTTCGGCGGAGTGGGCGCGACGTTCCTTTGGGACCATTTCCTGCGGAACTTCCGGGAGATCGACTATGTCGTGCTGGGAGAGGGAGAATATAGTTTCCTGGAGCTGGTCAGGTTCCTCGACAAGGGCTCCAGTGGCGATCCGGCCGCCATCAAGGGGATCGCTTTCAGGAATGGGTCCCAAATCGTTCGAACAGCACCTGCCGATCCCATTCAAGATTTGGACAAACTGCCCAACCCTGCCAAGTACTTCACTTACAAGCACCTGTCTCTGACCAGGGGCTGTCCCGGGAATTGCACTTACTGCGGATCGCCTCGATTCTGGGGGCATAAGGTGAGGTACCATTCCGTCTCGTATTTCGTGGATCAATTGGAGCTTCTCTATCGGAAGGGGATTAGCTTTTTCTACATCTCCGACGACATCTTCACGATGAAAAAAGACCTGGTGATAGCGGTCTGCAAAGAAATCTTGAGCCGTGGCCTCTCCATATCATGGTATGCCATTTCCCACGTCGGCAACGTGGATGAAGAGATACTCTACTGGATGCGAAAGGCGGGATGTATTCAGATCAGTTACGGGGTTGAAAGCGGATCTGAAAAGATACGAAAGAAGCTTAACAAAAGGATTAAAAACGAGCAGGTTAAGAGGGCCTTTTCCCTGACGATGCGCTATGGCATCCTGGCTCGCGCCTACATCATCTATGCGTGCCCGGGCGAGTCGCCGGCAACGATAACCGAAACCGAGGAACTCATTCGCGAGATTAAGCCTCTCAGCGTTATTTTCTATGTCTTGCGGGTTTTCCCTGGTACGGCCCTGTACGACGACGTAAAAGAAAGAATGCAGATCACGGATGAGGTATGGCTCAATCCCATAGAGGATATACTTTACCTCGAAACGGATCCGGGCCTGGCGAATGAGGAGGTTCTAACATTCAGGGACAGGTTGAAAAAGGTTTTTTATGAAGGCCTCCCGTCTTTTGTAGATGCAATAGAGTTCGAAGATATCGGGGAATTCCACCCTTTGTACGCCGATTTCCTCTCAAGACTTGGAATGACTTTCAGTCATGGGGATTATGCCGCGATCGAAGCCATACCGGATAAGGAAGCGATTGCAGTCAGGCTTTTCAAGAGAGCCTTGTGCTATTCCCCTGACGCCAGGGCCTACCTGGGACTGGCAATGATCAAGCAGAAAAATCGGGAGTACAGGGAATCGATCGAGTTGCTTACGGAAGGCATTCGACTTTTCCCAGGGAGTGAACCGCTGCATATCTGCCTGGGTGTGAGCTACATGAACCTTGGAAAGTTCAGCGATGCACTCTCGATCCTGATGAAATTCCAGCACTCACCAAATGCGCTTCAACAGATCGCAGCCTGCCACGGGGCACTGGGGCAGCGAGAGCAAGAGCAGTTCTGACCTTTCCCCCTGAAACTGTACCAGTGAAAAATGGAGTCCTCCGAGATAAGATGCCCCCACCAGGAGGACGTAATGAAGAGAAGCCGATTCAGCGAAGAACAGATTGTTAAGATTCTCCAGCAACAGGAGGCCGGCACCAAGGTTGCCGATCTGGTCAGAGAGCATGGGATTAGCGAACAGACCTTCTACAACTGGAAAGCCAAGTACGGCGGCCTGAGTGTTTCCGATGTGCGGCGCATGAAAGCCCTGGAGATAGAAAACCAGCAATTGAAAAGACTTGTTGCCGAGCAAGCCCTCTCCATACAGGCCTTGAAGGAGGTGCTGGGAAAAAAGCATTAAGCCCTGCCGGGAAAAAGGAGGCCGTCGCAAAAATGAGGGCAATCGGTCTTAGCGAGCGAAGAGCATGCGGCCTGGCAGGGCTTTGTCGAACCAGCAGTAGATATATGATCAGGACCAATGATGAGGAGCCACTGCGCAAAAGGCTGCAGGAGCTGGCAGTGGAGCGGCCTCGATACGGCAGCCCAAGACTTGCCATTCTTATTCGGCGAGAATTTGGGACCATAAACCATAAAAGAGTCGAGCGTCTTTACGCGGAAGAAGGGCTTCAACTGCCCAGGCGAAGGAAAAGAAAGCAGTATTGCTACAAACTGCCTGTCCCAGTCCCGGAACTTCTCAAGAGAGCACAGTGTCTGTTTAAGCGAATCCGGCAATTGCCAGTCTTTAAAAGGCGCTCCGTTTCTGAGGGCTCCGGGCTTTCTTTGAAGCACGGGCAGGTAATGCCACGGATCAAAGATTGTTTTGTCCCGACCGAAGTGGCGAACGTGTTGCGCGATCAGCCGGCCGTTGCTGATTATTTTGATCTTTCCCGCATAGGCCCTTACCTGGACAAGCCGTCCGGCCTCCGTGCACATTACGCTGTAGCGGTTTCGGTCAAAGGAGATGAGGCAAGTCGAAGTTACCCGTGAGATATGCTCGCAATAGCCGTCAAAGGGGGGAGGCAGCCCGATGAAGAACGGGCGCTCTTCTTCAAAGACCTGCCAGACGGTTTTGCCCGTAATGGCTGGATGATTATGAGTTTTAGCCCATGCAATGCACTTGCTTAAAAGCGATTCATTTAAATCCGCTATTGTCGCAAACTTTGGAAGAGGGGTAAAAAACCTGTTGCGGCTTAGCCCCACCTGGTTTTCCACCTGCCCCTTTTCCCAGCCCGCAGAGGGTGTGCAGGCCACGGGTTCAAATAAATAGTGCGAGCACAACTGCTCAAATCTTTTGCTAAAATCCCTTTCTTTTCCCTGCAGTATCTTTAAAACCGCCGTTTTCATATTGTCGTAGATGCCCTTTTTGGTGACGCCGCCAAAGAACTCGAACGCCCTGGCGTGAGCATCGAATACCATTTCCTGGGTTTCTCGCGGGTAGGCGATACAAAGGGGGAAGCGACTGTAGCAAAGCCGGATATGAGCCAATTTAACTATCGCCGGCATCCCGGCCAGCTCCACCTGCTCGTGGCTCCAGTCGAACTGGAAGGCTTCCGCGGGAGCAAAACTAAGAGGTATAAATACCTGCCGGCTTAGCTGGTGTTGCTCATCTCGCCACTGCCGAACATACCTTCTCACTGAATCGTAAGCGCCGAGATAGCCTTCGGCCTGAATTTGCTCAAACAGACACTGGGCGGTTCTCCTTCGTTTCTTTGGAAAATCCTCGTCTTCCTTGAGCTTGGCCACAAGGCTTTCAACATAGCCTTCCAGTTTTGGTCTTGGCTGTGATTTGCGCACGTATTGGAACTCGGTCTCACCACTTCGAAGAACCCGCTTTACCGTGTTCCTCGACATGTGAAAATCTTTGGCGATCTGCCTGATTGATTTTGCGTCCCTGTGATAGGCGAGGCGCACCTTGCGTATCGTTTCCACCGTCAGCATCTCCTTTGATCACCCCCTATTTCCTGGTATGTGCCAGGATTGTAGCGGGCGGCTACGGTGGGTCAATTTTGGACGCCGATTTTGCTCAAAGGTGGGTCATTATTGCATGCCGGTTCACACCCTAGTGAAGATGCCAAATCTGCCCCAGCCCCTCTTGTCCTACGGACCCAGACAACAAAGACTGGGGTTGCCTGAGCCACCCGCATTCGGTGGTTTGTCTTTCGCAATAAATGTCCGCTGACATCGAAATCCTCCGGGATGCATCGGGAAGCGACGCCGGTATCCGTGGCCTTGGCTGGAACCGGGTGCACCCGGAAAAGATCACCTTCTTCCGGTCGCTTACCTCGATGGTCCTGACCGAAGAGGAGCCGGTGCCGGGCATGGCCCCCCCGCCTTTCAAGTTCGTATACCACCGGTTCCGCACGCGGTCGGGATACGACCCCGGGGCGGGCATATTGCGCGTGTGCGCCTGGATGAACCTGGTCAAAAACTACGCCGTGAAAGACCGGGTGGGGGTTGGCCGAGGTCTGCCGGATACCGATGCGGGTGGGCAAATACGAACCGGGGCATCGAAGGCGGACCGGGAAGCGTTGATCCGGGCCGTGCGTTCGCCTGGATCGGATGCCGCCGGGGTCATTTCGAAATCCACCGAGATCGAATTCATCGAAGCCCGGAAAGGTTCGTCGCTAAACGTTTATGAAAGCCCGGCATCGTTTTGCGACGCCCGGATGTCCAATGCAATGCTTCGCCACACACTCACCTTTGAGCAAGGGGCGGCAAGGCGACAGGGTCCTCCGCCCCCGGTCGAGTTCATTCTGAGGTGAGGCGATACCCTTTCGGAATCGATAACGCCCAAGTGAGGCTATAATTTCCACTTAATCTTCAGCCATATTCCCGAGAAGGCCGGCCCATCAATCTGATTTCCCTTGGACCACCAAGGTAAATTTGGGCACTTGCGGATCATTGGTTAATACAAGAGATGGTTTCCTGCCGCCACTATGACATGCTTTCGGATAGAGTTTTATAGTTATTGTCCCCTCGGCCCCCGGGGGAATGGCCTTATCGAAACCGGCCACAGAGGTTCCTCACCCGGGCAGGACTTTTTTGATCTCCAAGACCCCTGTCCCTCGATTCCTGATCACGAAGGCGTGAATGTAATTGGTCCCTTCTTTCACTTCTCCGAAATTAAAATACCATTCAGGGACATCCAAGGCAGGCGTTCCAGTCGTGACCGCTGAAGCAACCGCGGTGTCCGGTTTCGCTGCTTCCTTTGCAATCCCGGGAGTGTGGGCACATCCCGATGCCACCATAAAGAGCAATGTCAAATTGACAATCAATTTATTCTTCAATGATTTCTCCCGCCTTAGATAGAAGAAAAATGTCCAAAACCATATCAGTTCTCCATCGTTCGAAGCAAATGGCGCCGGCAACCTGCCGGATTTCGTCAAGCTCAGCCGAATTTGCTTCCGGTCGGCTTACAGGAGGAAGAATCGGACTGTCCCCCACATCGGGAAAATGATGAGAGCAGACGTTCGAGGTCGTGACAACTGCAAGCAGGGCACTCAATCGATGAATCGTCATCTGAGTTCCGGACAATCGTTTCAAAACAATTCCCACATAAGTTGCACTTAAATTCGTAAATCGGCATTCAAAAGAACTCCCGTACGCTTTAACAAAGCAGCGGCGCCCCGGCCGGGCTCGCCTGATTTAGCAACGGACGAGCAAGGAAGCTGGAAGATGTTACGCCCGTTTCTACTCGATAATGATGGTTCTCTTTAACCTGATAATAATACTGTTTGTTGTTTGCAAGTATTATAACTGCCGGAGCATGCGGCCCAGAGACCAAAACGGAAAATGGGAACGTCACGGCGAAGTCCCGGGAACGTAAAGGTGTTCCCGGATTGACTTCGCCTGGTAGCAGGCCCACCGGTCCGATGCCTGTTGCCGGGAAAGCGGCATTTCTTTCATCGCGTGGTTTCCTCCAAGAGACGCTAAAGCCGGCACCACCGCGTAAACCGCTGTGACCGGAGCCGCACTTCCGGTAAGTCCCTTCTCTTCGGGTTCTTCAAGTTCCTTGGGATTTGGCTCCACCTCAACCATTTCCCTGCCTCGCCTGTTCTTTATAAGGTACGTCATATCCGCCTCCACGGATTATAACGCGCATAATCCCGGTTAAGGGCGCACGCGGCGGCAACCCGTGCCGGATTAGCGCGGAAGTGCAGTGAGGATACCGGATAGCCTCTATCGGGATCGAAATAGCAAGAAAGGGCAGTCCCTGGTGGTCGGCTCCGCCGCCTCCGGCCTGCGGCGCAGGGAACTTTACTGCTGTTGTTGGTACCCTTTCCGCTGCTGTTTTTACTTAGTGCCCCCTTACTGTTGTGGTTGAGGCTGCTGTTGCGGTTGAGGCGCACGCTGCACACCAGGACGCTGCTGTTGCGGCTGGTGTTGCTGTCGAGTCTGAGGCGCACGCTGCATACCGGGACGCTGCTGTTGTGGCTGGTGTTGCTGTCGAGTCTGAGGCGTACGCTGCATACCGGGACGCTGCTGTTGTGGCTGGTGCTGCCGTCGTGTTTGAGGCGGACGCTGCATACCGGGACGCTGCTGCGGTTTAACCATCGTTCGGGATGGCGGGCGGGACCTCAAACCTTCGACACCCCAAGTCCGTTGCTTTTCCCAATGCCTGCTCTTTTGCCAGCCTCTCCAGTTGCGCTGAAGCTGCTGATAAGGTATTGGTTGGTAGTTCCATTGACGTCCTTCCCAACGACGGTCCCTGTAATAAGTCCTCCAACCTGAGGGTATCCGTGAATAAAAAGATGGAACTCTTTGGTAGTAAGCCCAACCTGCCCCATAGTCGTGAGAGCGATACCAGCGCCCTTCCCACTGGCGCCACCACCAGCCATTGTAGAAAAAGATGTTCTCCACTATTCCAGGGACAGCATAGACATACGTCCCAGGTATCACTACCACCTCCGGTGGTGCGGCAAAGACTATGGGCGGAGGCAAAGTAAGGACAATATCCACCCTTGCCAGCGTTGGACCAGGAACTACAATTACCAACCCTAAAAGCACTGCTCCAAAAAGTAGCCCTTTCATTTTATTGCCTCCTTTATCCATCGCCGATGCCAAAGTGCTTCTTTCCAGCCGGAATAATTCCCCAACTTGACCCACAACGAATGCCGAACGGCATTTCGGTGTCGCATCCCACCCGGAAAGTTCCTGGACCCCCGGTAGGCCCATTCAATTATCCTATATCCCAATCAACCAAGCAACTAATATGCCAATTGCGCAGCGCACACACCATTCCCGTAGTCGACAACTCGCCCCCCGGGGGGTGGAGAGGCTTGGACGACAACAAAACGCCCCCACCCGAAAACGCGGAATGGGGTTTCATTCTTGAAAAAAAGTATTCACACCCCGGTTTATTCCTTCAGCCTACTATCTGCATTCTGGTCAGTTTGCGCCCGATCAGAGAGGCCAGCACTACCAGCGCCGACGAAATGAAGATCATGATGATGCCCAGAGCAGAGAGCTTGCCCCACAAGCCGTCCTCGGCAAAACGCAGGATCTGCACTGCCAGCACCTCAGTCCCCGGACGCGAGAGCACCACCGAAAGGGTAAGCTCGCGCACGAACATGGTTGCCATGAGGATCCACCCGGACACCATGCCGGGGATCAGCAGCGGGATGACTATGCGGCGCAGGGTCCGGAAGGGGGTCGCACCGCAAACCCGCGAGGATTCCTCCAGGTGGCTGTGGATCTGGATGAAGGCGCTGGAGAGCGGTCTTATGCCATAGGGCAGGTAGGTGGCGATATAGCCGATCAGCAACGCCCACAGGGTGCCGTAGAGCGGCGTGCGCACGAAAAACACCATAAACCCGACGCCGATCACGATGCCGGGAAAGGAGAAGGAGAGGAAACTCAAGGACTCCAGGATACCCGCCGCTACCGTGCGCACCTTGACAATCACGTAGGCGACGAAAATGGAGAGAATCACTCCCAGGGTCGCCCCCGAGAAACCGAGGATCAGGCTGTTCCTGAGCGACAGGAGCGAAATCGGGTCCTTCAGCACCTGGGTCCAGTTCTTCCAGCTCATCAGTGAAAAAGCTCGGGCGCCGGGTGCCATGACGTAGGGGGTCAGTGACGTATAGAAGAGCACCAGCACCGGCAGGATGATCAGCACAAAGGAAAGGCTTCCAACCACGGCGAACAGAGGATAGCACCATTGTTTGAGATCAATCACGGTGGGCTTGAAGCCCCGGCTGGATACGGTAACGAATTGCTGGCTCTGCGCGGTCAGGTAGCGGTAGATGCAGATGAGGCCGATCGAGGCGGCGAGGGCGCTCATGCCCACGGCGGCAGCCTGGCCGTAGTCGGCGGCAAATCCCATGGAGACAATACGGTAGATGTGACTGGCAAGGACATAGATCCGACCGGGCATACCGATGACCGACGGGACGGCAAAGGAGGCAAGGCTGCGAACGATGACCAGGATCACTGCGGCCAGGATGGCGGGGCGCAGCACCGGCAGGGTTACCCGGACCAGAGTGCGCAGGCTTGATGCCCCGCACACCCGGGAGGACTCTTCGAGAGATACGTCAAAGGCACTCATGGCCGGTGCGATGATCAGATAGGCGATGGGCATGTCGAGCAGCCCCTCGACCAGGACCATTCCGGACAGGGAATAGATATTGAAAAGGCTGTGTTGCAGGCCGAAGACTTCCATCAACAGGCGGTTCAGAATGCCGTTGCTGGGATTCAGAAGCAGCACCCAGCTCGCCGCGAAGAGGATGTGAGGAACCATCATGGGAATGATGGATATGATCCCGAAGAGGAATTTCCAGGGTAAGTTGGTGCGGGTGTTGAGGTAGGCCAGAAGGAGCGCCAGCGCCGTGGCCAGGACGGCCGACCCCGAGATGAAAAGCACAGTATTCCAGAACATCTCGGCCAACCCGGGATCGGTGTAGGCGGCAACATACTTGGCCACCGTGAAATCGCCGAACGTGCCGAACCCGGAAGAAAAACTCCCAACCACCAGCATGACGACAGGGCACACCGTGAGAAAACCCACGATGACAATGAGGGTGGGGGTAAGCAGGGATTTCTTCAACATGACGGCGCCTACGCGGACAGCAGGAAGCAGTGGTCGGGATTGAAGGAGACTGCGATCTCGTCGCCTTCGCCAATATTGACTGTGGGTTCGATCATCAGGGTGAGCAAGGTCTTGCCGATCCGGATCTCGCCCTCATACGCTTCGCCGATAAATACGAGGCTTTCAACTTTTCCCCGGAAGCAGTTGCGGCCTCCCGCCGTTCCGTTTGACACGATCTTTATGAATTCGGGGCGCACGCACACCATCGCCTCTTGGCCGGCGGCGATTTTCCGGCTGTTCAATGCGACAATCTGCCCGATGGCCGAATCCATGATGGCATGGGGCCCCTCCAGGGCTCTCACTTTCCCCGGGATCAGGTTGGCGCGACCGATGAAATCGGCGACAAACCGGTGGTCGGAGTTGAAGTAAATTTTCTTCGGATCGCCTATCTCGACGATGCGGCCGTCTCGCATGACTGCGATCAGATCGGAAAGCGTCAGGGCTTCAAGTCGGTCATGAGTGACGTAAACGGCCGTGATCTTCAACTCCGTGAGAAACCTGCGCAACTCCTTTCTGGTTGTCTCCCGCAGCTTCGCATCGAGATTGCTCAAGGGCTCATCGAACAGGATGACCTTGGGCTCTGCCACCAGCGATCGAGCCAGCGCTACACGCTGCTGCTGGCCGCCGCTGAGGTCGGTTGCCGGGCGCTTTTCGAACCCCTCGAGCTGCACGAACTCGAGGACCTTCGCCACCCGGCTTCGGATCTCCTGCCGGGATACTTTCCGGTTTTGCAGGGGATAGGCCACGTTGTCGAAAACATTCATGTGCGGCCAGATGGCGTACGTCTGGAACACCATCCCGAGCCCCCGTTTTTCCGGCGGCAGGAAAATATTGCTCTCTTTGGACCAGACGACCTCACCTCCGATAGCGATTTCGCCCGCATCCGGCGTTTCCAGCCCCACAATGCACCTGAGGAGCGTCGTCTTGCCACATCCACTCGGTCCAAGAAGAGTAAAAATCTGATTGGCGGGAATGGTGAGATCGACATGGTCCAGGGCTCTGATCCGCTTGCCTTCCGAATAGAAATCCCTGGTGAGACCCTTGATGCGTATGTCCATGACAGCCCGATGCAAAATTATGGGGCCGAGCCGCCCCGGCCCCTGCGAGGTGGTTTCTTAAGGCACGAAGGAACAGTGCCTGCTACTGTGCAAAGAAGATCTTCTTGAACTCATCGCCCCATTTGCGGATTTCCTTATCCGACAGTTCCCGGATGGGCAGGACCTTTGCGCTGCTGATGCCGGGAATGGGTGGAAAGACTCCGGGAGCCAGGACGTATTCCCCCACCTTATCCGCCAGCAGCTTCATGGCGTCTTTGGACAGCCAGTAATCCAGGAACACGCGGGCGGCCTCGGGATGCGGTGCCTTGGCCACGATTGCCATGGCGCGCGGGGTGCCCAGCAGCGTCTTCACGCGGACCCAGTCGAGGGGCGCTGGAGCCTTGGTGACGATGTACTTGGGCATGGAAATGGCCAGGAGTTTTTCGCCACTTTCCACCGGAGCCGGGGTGGGACCGAAGGACTTGACGAACATAGGCTTGTTGGCCGCGAGCCCCTTGATGAAGTTCATCCAGGCCTGATCGGTGCCGAATACCTTATTTTCCTTCAAGCCGACCAGCCAGGAGATGGTGGTGGCGTGGGAGGAGGGGTCCGGCATGACGATTTTGTCCTTCCATTTGGGGTCGGTGAGATCTTCGTAGCGTTTGGGAACGTCCTGCGGCTTGATCAGTTCCTTGTTGTAGATCGGTGCGACATACTCGATTCCGAACTGCACGATGGTGTCGTCCTCGGTTGCCCATTTCGGATATCCCGCTGCGGCAGGTGACTTGTAGGGAACGAGGACCCCTTTCTCCTTCAGCATCTCGAGAATCGGCAGAGGCCCCTGGAGCACGTCGGCCTGGAGTTTACCGGCGTCATGCTCGGTCAGCACCGTGGCCAGAAATTTGGAAGTGTCCACACGGGTATAGGTGCCCTGTATGTGGGTCTTGGCGGTAAACGCCTCCATAAGCGGTTCGATCGCGGTAATGTTGGCGTAAAGGTTCACTTTACCTTCCTTCACAGCCTTGGCTGGATCGCCTGCAAAGGCACTCGGTACCAAGAAAAAGCTCAACACCAGAATTATCAGTTTCTTCATCATGCTCCTCCTTGTCCTGAAATCCGGTTGTCAAAAGTTGCCTCTTACTCAACCTTCCCTTGCACAAATGCTTGACGAAGTCAACGTCGACCGAAACCCTTCGTTGGACAATGTTCATTTCGCATTTTTCGGACTATAAAGGCCGTTCGCAAAGAGAGTCGAAAAACTTACGCAGCCCCCGCATCCATGCAGAGCTTTGCAGTCGCGGTATCCGGTGCGGGAAGAATCGGGTGGCCGGGCTTATGAAGCAGAATCGCGAACGTACGAGAAATTTCCGTGAACAAGAAAGTAAGGGCGCAGTGAATTCATGATACACTATACCTATGCACTCCGCAGTGCGCACCGCCGATTCTCAGAGGGCCCAGATGAATATGCAGAGCCATTCCATAAGGGTTCTTCTCATCGATGATGATGAGGACGACTACATAGTCGTCCGCGACCTGCTCTCAGAACTCTCTTCCACGGAATTCATCCTCAAGTGGGTTTCAGATTACGGGGCTGCACTGGATGCAATCCTTTCCAATGAGTTCGATATCTGCCTGCTGGACTACCGGATCAAGGAGCGAAACGGACTGGAACTCATGCAGGAGGCCGTAAGCCGCGGCGCCGGGACTCCGATTGTTTTTCTCACCGGCGAGGGAGGTTGCGACCTGGATCTTGACGCGATCAGCAAGGGAGCGGATGACTGGCTTCCTAAAGGCGAGTTAAGCGCCACCCTTCTTGGGCGCTCCATCCGCCATACGATGGAACGGCAGCGGAAAAGAGACGAGCTGATTAAGGCCAAAAGGGTGATCCAGGCACTGAGCGAGTGTAATCATGCAGTGATCCACATCAAAGATGAGGCGGAGCTGCTGCGCGCGATCTGCCGCATTGTGGTGGATGTGGGGGGCTACAGGATGGCATGGGTGGGATATGCCGAAGATGACCGGGATCAAACGGTCACACCTGTTGCCAACTACGGCTATGAGAAAGACTATCTTGAGACGGTTAAAGTTACCTGGAAAGATATCGAGAGGGGGAAGGGGCCTACGGGCACCTGCATCCGCAAGGGCTTTCCCAGCATCATTCGTTCTGTCGGCACGCAGGCGGAGTTTGCACCCTGGAAAGCAGAGGCGTCAAAGCGGGGCTATGCTTCAGTCATAGGTCTGCCTCTCCTTCTCGATGGACGAAAGCTGGGAGCACTTACCATTTATTCCTCGGAAATGGATGCTTTCGATACGGAAGAAGTGGAATTCCTCGTGAAAC
Organism: uncultured delta proteobacterium; assembly: GCA_963712895.1. Lineage (GTDB taxonomy): Bacteria > Desulfobacterota > Syntrophobacteria > Syntrophobacterales > Syntrophobacteraceae > SbD1. The sequence goes on from CAVQJR010000007.1 coordinate 14,856, forward strand.
TATCCACCAACCTATCTTATGGCATAGGGGTGCTGAGGCTGCGTAAAGCTCAAATGCAGGCTGAGGAATTGCTAAGGGAAGCCAATCTCGATCTGGAAAGGCGAGTTGACGAGCGGACCGCCGAACTGGCCAAAGTCAATACGGAACTCAAGAGAGAGGTCGAGGAACACAGGCGGACGGAGGAAGCGCTGTGGGAGTCAAGGGAATTCCTGGGCAAGATAGTCGACTCCATCAGCGATCCCATATTCGTCAAGGACAGGCAGCACCGTTTTGTATTAGTCAACGACGCTCTGTGCGCTCTTGCAGGACGGGGGCGTGAAGATATCCTTGGCAGGACCGATTACGACTTCTTCCCGAAAGAGCAGGTCGATGTCTTCTGGGAAAAGGATGAAGCTGTTTTTGAGACAGGGGAAAAGAACGAAAACGAGGAGCAAATAACGGACGGAAAGGGATTTACCCGCACCATTGTCACAAAAAAAACCCTGTACACGGATAAGTCCGAAAATAAATTCATAGTGGGTGTGATACGGGACATAACAGATCGCAAGGAAGCTCGGGTGGCCCTTCAAGTCGCCCACCAGGAACTGCAGGACATTATCGAGTTTTTGCCTGACGCCACGATGGTCATTGACCGGGAAAAAAGGGTCATATTCTGGAACCGCGCCATGGAAGAAATGACGGGGGTCGGGAAAAGGAACATCCTCGGGCAAAGCGATTACGCTTATGCCATTCCGTTTTACGGTGAAAGAAGACCGATGCTCATTGATCTTTTGACGGCTGAGGAACCTGAAATCGAGAACGGCTATGACTTCGTCAAAAGGGCAGGGAAAACGATCTATGGGGAGGGGTTCGTCCCCGGGGCTTACCGGGGAAGAGGCGCGTATCTTTGGTCGACAACGGCCCCGCTTATTGGCAGAGACGGGAATATAATCGGTGCTATCCAGTCTATCCGTGATATCTCGGATCGCAAGCAAGCCGAGGAGACAGTCAGGCAGAGCGAAGAAAAGTATCGGCAGCTCTTCGAGACCGTTTCAGACGCCATTCTCCTTTTCGATGCCGACAGCCGCCGGTTCATCGACGTCAATGAGAGTGCCTTGAATCTCTACGGCTATACGCGAGACGAGTTCCTCGACCTCGAATATACAGAGCTTACCGCAGAACCCGATCTATCAGAGGAATCCATAAACGAAACACTGGCCGGCATGCGAACGAAAGTTCCGCTTCGTTATCACAGGAAGAAGGATGGGACGGTCTTTCCCGTTGAAATATCTTCCAGTACCTTCAATCTGCCCGGGCAAAGAGTTTTGTGCGGTGTAGTCAGAGATATCTCGGAGCGCATACGGACCGAAGAGGCTCTAAAACAGCAGATTAACTTTCAGCAGACGCTGATTGACACGATTCCAAGTCCGATTTTCTATAAAGACACCGGAGGCAGGTACCTGGGCTGTAACTCCGCTTTTGAATCATACCTGGGTTTGTGCAAAGCTGATATCGTCGGGAAAACCGTTTATGAGGTTGCCCCCAAGGATCTGGCGGACATATACCGTGAAGCCGACCTCGCCCTGTTTCGGGAACCGGGGTTCCAACAGTACGAGACCTACCTCCGGTATGCCGACGGTACCCGCCACGATGTTTTATTCATTAAAGGCACTTTCACGGACCTGGACGGTAAGGCTGCGGGTCTTGTCGGAGTAATGCTCGACATCACCGAACGTAAGCGAGCCGAAAAAGAACTGAGCGAATACCGCGATCACCTTGAGGATTTGGTCAAGGAACGCACCGCCGAATTGGCCAGGACAAATGAACAACTCACGCGCGAAGTAGAAGAACGCAGGCGGGCGGAAGAGGCGGTGAAAGAGGCTTCTGAAAAGTTAAAGTTTTTCGCTTACTCGGTCGCTCACGATTTAAAAAGTCCGGCTGTCGGCATTTATGGACTGACCAAACGACTGAGCAAGCAAGCCAAGAATGTTCTCGATGAAAAGGGCAGGATCTATTGCGATCAGATCCTGAAGGCATCGGAGCACATTGCGGCCCTCGTTGAAAAGATCAATATCTACATAGCGACGAAAGAGGCTGCCCCGTTGATTGAAACGATAAACATTGCAGAAATTTTCCGGATGCTCAGAGACGAATTTTCCGCACAGCTCAATATTCGTCAAATCGAGTGGTTGGAACCGGAGTCCGATGTCGAGATAAAGGCAGACAGGCTTTCGATTCTTAGAATTTTCAGGAACTTTATTGATAATGCGCTGAAATACGGCGGAGAGGGCCTTACCAGGATTTCCATCGGATACGAAGACTCGGAAAGCCTCCACATTTTTTCTGTAAGCGACAATGGCAAGGGACTTAAAGAGGCCGACTGCGAAAAGATTTTCGGGCTGTTTCAACGCAACGAAACATCCAAGGGTGTAGAAGGCGCAGGTCTGGGCCTTGCCATAGTAAAAGAAATCGCCGAACAGCACGGCGGGAAGGTATGGGTGGAACCGGCCGAGAAAAAGGGGGCCACGTTCTTCGTATCGATTTCGAAGAAGCTATAACACTGCAATGTTCACGACTGACCACCCACCTGTATGGACGACGCCTTGGGTTTGGGAGTAATATCGGTAATATCAAACCGCAGATTTACCCGGCGCGATCCCTATCAGGCTTATCTACGGACAGTTGATAAATTCAATTTTTTTAAAAAACTTCGTTCACCCCCTGTTCTTCTCACGGATCGAGAATACCTTGAAACTAGGCAAGGAGGAGTTGCTTTACGCAAACCCTGCTTGGCCCAAGCGTATCCTCAGTCACTTCGTCACTTCACTGCGGCTACTGCTGCAGCGAGCGTCCAGGTGTTTTTGTTCTTTGCCAAACTTGGCTGGCGGCTCGTGCCGGCTTCCTTCCGCGTAGTCGGCAACTCTTCAGCGTGGTATGGGGCTTGCGGATCGTTGCCGGGCTTCGAATGCCGGACACGGCGACAAGGTTTCCCGGCAAGGCCCGGTAATCTTACGAGCTTTCAGAGACAATTTTTCATGGTAAATGACCCGGCACGATTCGGAGGTGAAGGTGATTCTTTCTCAACGTCGATAAGCTCTTTCCGTGGGCCGGACCGGGGAGTCGCCCATCCATGCCGATATGGGGCGGCAGCCCGAGTTGGAGCCTGCCTCGATCAGGACTCCCGTCCGGAGCGCACGGGCGGCAAGGAAGGAAAGGGCGATGCCCATGACATCAAGGAATCTTTCCATTAAGATATGGTGGGGCCTGGTTCTATTGCCGGCGCTGGCGATATTCGCGGCGTCCCCGCCGGTGTCGGCCAAAACGCCTTCGGAAGGCAAAACGGCAGCGACGCACAAGGCACAGGTCCCGGTTGACGGGTGGCCGAAACAGGCGGAAGCAAACGGCTATACCTTCACAATCTATCAACCGCAGGTCGATAGCTGGCAGGGAAACGAGCTGAAAGGCCGCGCCGCCGTCTCGGTGGAAGCGCCGTCCATGCCCGTCCCAACCTACGGCGCGGTGGAGTTCACCGCTCGAACCGAGGTCGACAAGTCGGCCGGTATGGTTACGCTCGCGGACTTCCATCTGATCAAGGCAACTTTTCCGGCCGCAGGCGAAAAATCGAGCCAATACGAGGCCGTGCTCAAAAACCTCGCGTCCAATCACCATCCGATGAGGATCGCTCTCGAACGCCTGCAAGCAGACCTCTCGGTGACTCAGGCGATCAGCGGTGAGAAGAGCCAGCCGATCGAAAACTCCCCGCCGCACATCATCATAAGTGAGACTCCCGCGCTGCTCGTGCTCGTGGATGGTGAACCCGTGCTGCGGCAGCTCGTCAATACGGACTTCCTTCGCGTCATTAATACCAGAGCGCTGATCCTGCTCGACAAATCGAGCGGTCGCTACTTCCTCTTCACGGTGGACCGATGGTTTGAAACACGCGACATCCAAGGGTCGTGGCGTCCTACGGACTTCGACCGGTCCCGCCTGGACGCAGCCAGGAAGGTCGCCGAAAAGACGGGACAGGTCAGCCTGATGTCGAACGCCGAAGCGAAGAAGGCGTTCGGCCGCGCGATTCCCGCGATCTACGTCAGCCTCAAGCCGGCATCACTGGTCGTGCTCAAGGGCAAACCGAAAATGCAGCCGATCTCGAACACGCAACTGCTCTATGTAACCAACACGACCAGCGACCTCTTCCTCAACACCGCCGACCAGAAGTACTACGTGCGCCTCACCGGACGCTGGTTTCGGGCGCCGGCGCTGGACGGCCCCTGGGACTTCGTGGCTGCCGATGCGCTTCCTTCCGGCTTTGCTAAAATACCCGTCACGCATCCGCGGGCGGATGTCCTCGCCTCCGTAGCCGGTACCCCGCAGGCCAAGGAATCGCTGATCGCGAACAACATCCCGCAGACGGCGACCGTGGATCGCAGCAAGGCGAAGCTTGAAGTAAAGTACGACGGCGCACCGCATTGGAGTGCGATCCAGGGCACGCCGCTGGCCTTTGCCGAGAACTCGCCGATCCCGGTCATCAAGGTTGACGCCGGGAGCTACTATGCACTGCAAAACGGCATCTGGTTCGTTTCGACCTCGCCGGATGGAGCGTGGACCGCGGCAGCGTCAGTGCCGGCCGTTATCTACACGATCCCGCCGTCTTCGCCGGTGCACTACGTGACCTACGCTCGAGTGTACGGGGCCACGCCGACCACCGCGTACGTGGGCTACACGCCGGGCTATATGGGTACGGTCGTCTCTCCCGCGGGGGTCGTCGTCTTCGGCACCGGATACGCGTACACACCGTGGATCGGGACCGTTTACTATCCGCCGCCGGCCACCTACGGATACGGCGCCGACGTCGCCTACTCGAGCTGGGGCGGCTGGTCGGTCGGGTTTGGCCTCGGCTACCCGGTCTATCCGCCGTACTGGGGCCCGTATGCCTATGGGGCCGGTTTTGCCGCCGGTGTGGCGGTCGGCGCAGCCGGATGGGGCTGTTGCTGGTACGGCGGCTATAACGTGACGGTCAATAACGTCTACAACCACTGGAGCGCCGGGACGGTTACCACGTCGAAGGGCACCTACCAATACGCGCACGCCGGCCACACCAGCGCGGTGAAAGGACCGGGGGGCAACGCCTACGTCGATCACAACGGCAATATATACCGTAAGCAAAACGGTCAGTGGCAGCATTACCAGAACGGCAGCTGGAACAATGTCAACAGGCAGCAGACAGCCAGGCAGCAGGCGAGCAACCGTACAAACACCACGCGCCGCGACGGTTCCACGCTGCAAAGCTCACGAATGCAAACCCAGTCGCTCGATCGCATGCAAACGGCCCGGCAGGAAGGTGAAAACCGCTTCAAGCAATTCCGCTCCGGGGGCGGGTTCTCAAACTTCCGCAATAGCGGGTTGTTTAACGATATGCAAAACCGGTTCGGTAATGGCCGCCTTGGCGGCGAGCGGCAGGGTGGAGGTCAACTCGCCGGCTTTCGCGGAGGCGGTTTCGGAGGCTTCGGAGGCGGCTTCGAGGGTTTTCGAGGTGGTGGTGGCTTCAGAGGCTTTCGCGGAGGCAGCCGCGGATTTCGTCGGTGACGGCCTGGGATGTGAAACAGGCGCGTTATTTTTGTGATTTGATGACAATGCAAATGCTGGAGGACCCGATAATGAAAAAACTTGGTATCGCCTTTGTGTCTTTTGTGGTGCTTTTTGTTTGGCTGACGCCACTTTCCGCTTCCGCACAGCAACAGAAGGCTGAGAAATTACGGCAGCTCATGGAACGCACGACTCCCCAGCAGCGGGCTCATTTCGAGGACCGTTGGATGAAAAGAGACCTCAATCTCAGCAGCGATCAAGCAGCCAGGGTTGCGGACATCAATCTTCGCACGGCACAGCGGATGCAGTCCATTTACAGTTCCGACGGGGGCAAATTCCGAATGTTTCGGGAAATCATGAGAGCAAGGGATGAAAAGGATGCTGAACTGCAGGGTGTGTTGACGAACCAGCAATTTGCAAAATTCAAATCAAGGAAGGAAAAAATGTGGCAAAGAATGCATCAAATGAAATGACACCTCGAATAAAATTTTAGTTTTGCGCCCCATTAGTTCAGCGAGCGTGACTTTGCCTCCGCTTCGAGTGTTTGCCGTCTCGCCTTCATAGCGGAGCCTGTGTATAGGTTCCGCCGTGGAGCGGCAGTGCATTTCGCGGCAGATCCGGGCGGTGAGGAAGAAATCTTATGCAGACACCCTCTATCTGGGCCAGGGTCGTGAGAGGCTTGCAGTCCCTGGCGTCCGGCAGCGGGAAAAGGGGCATGGGGTCCAAGAACTTCGGCCCCGATGCAGACGCCGACGGGCATGTCCAGGCCACCGACATGACGGCCAGGGCCAATGCGGCGATGAGCGCCCGGCTGCCCCTGGAGGATGGGGCGGAGTTCGAAGACGCTCTGCGCGGGTTTGTCGCCAAGGACGATCCCCTGGTTACGAAGACCGCCGCCGGGCAGGAAGTGTGGAACCGGCCCTCCTACGACTTCATAGAAGGCGCGGCCCCGCCAAGCGTGAACCCGAGCCTGTGGCGCCAGGCCAAGCTCAACAACTTCAACGGCCTCTTCAAAGTCACGGACCGTATCTACCAGGTTCGCGGCTACGACCTGGCGAACATGAGTATAATCGAGGGTGAAAGCGGCCGTATCCTGGTTGACCCGCTCACTGCCGTAGAGACAGCCACGCGCGCCTTGGCGCTGGTGAACCGGGCCCTGGGCGAACGCCCGCCGGCAGCGGTCATTTTCACCCACAGCCACATCGATCATTTCGGTGGAATCAAGGCCGTCGTGAGCGCCGAGGATGTCCGATCCGGGAAGGTCCGGCTCATTGCGCCAAAGGACTTCATGGATGAGGCGATCAGTGAGAACGTGGTTGCCGGGGTCGTTATGGGGCGACGCTCGCGCTACATGTACGGCACCGGTCTCGGCCGGTCGGACCGGGGCCATGTCGATACGGGTTTGGGTAAGGGACCGGCGGTTGGCGATGTGTCCATTCTGGAACCCACCGAGGTCGTCGATCACACCGGACAGAAGACGGAGATCGACGGCGTCGAGTTCGTCTTTCAGTACGTGCCGCACTCCGAGGCCCCGACGGAGCTCACGTTCTTTCTGCCGCAGCTCAAGGCCTTCTGCGGAGCTGAGATCGTATCGCAAAATATGCACAATCTCTATACCCTTCGCGGGGCGAAGGTGCGCGACGCGCTGCAATGGAGCGACTACATCGACGAGGCCATCGACCTTTTCGGCGGCAAGGCCGAGGTCGTTTTCAACAGCCACCATTGGCCGGTCTGGGGGCGGGAGCGTGTGAGCGACTACCTGAAGAAGCAACGTGACACCTACCGCTACCTGCACGATCAAACGTTGCGCATGGCTTCGCGCGGTATGACGCCGAGCGAGATCGCCGAAGCCATGGTGCTTCCCGAAAGCCTCCAGGGGTCCTTCCCGAACCGTGGGTACTACGGAACGGCGAAGCACAACGCGCGCGCCGTCTACCAGTTTTACTTCGGCTGGTTCGACGGCAACCCGGCAAATCTCGACCCGCTGCCGCCCGAAGAGGAGGCAAGGCGCTGCGTCGAAGCCATGGGCGGGGCGGAGGCGGTCATCGCCAGGGCTCGCGCATCCTACGATAAAGGTGACTATCGCTGGGCAGCGACGCTGCTCAACCATGTCGTGTTCGCCTCTCCCGGCAACGATGAGGCAAAGGACCTGCTGGCCCGCACCTACGACCAGCTCGGCTACCGGGCGGAGTCCGGGCCGTGGCGTGACGTATATCTCACCGGGGCACAGGAGTTGCGCCACGGCGTGCCCGGCACCAAGACGCTGGCGGGCGCCGAGGACATCTTGAACAGCATCCCGCTCGACCGGTTCTTTACCGCCATGGCAACCCGGTTGAACGGTCCAAAGGCGAACGGCAAGGAAATAACCGTCAACTTCGTTTTCAAAGACGTGGGCGCGACCATCGTCGTGCACCTCGAAAACGCCGTGCTGCACCACAAGGAGACCGCCGCGGACCCACATGCTGACGCCACTGTGACCCTGACGCGCCCGTTCTGGATCAGGCTCGTTACCAAACAGGCGTCGATCGGGGACCTGGCTTTCTCCGACGATCTGCATGTCGAAGGCAATCGACTGAAGCTGTTGTCCCTGTTTTCGATGTTCGACGACCCGGACTGGAACTTCCCTATTGTTACTCCGTGACGCGCTCTAAATCAGAGGATTGTTCCGCCCCCTCAAAGCAACTTTTCCCGCTTTTTGACGGCCTCTTTCTTAAGCCGGTTCAACGTCTTTTCCAAAACGGGCAGAACGTTCTCGCGAATGTCGCCCGCGACGGCGATAAACATCACATCGTCTCCTACGTAACGTCTTCCCGTGAAGAGGTAAGCTTCCACGGCAGCGATGCCCGGCTCCGAGCGCATCTCCTCCAGGATTCTCTCCCAGACTTCGGCATCCACATCGATATCCAGGTATTCCGCCGGTTCGCCCGCACGGGAGGTGCCGCGCGCTATCCCGTTGTGGCACGCAATCATGCCGACCTTCGAAAAGTCCACTTGCCGTTTGATCTTCTCAACCAGGTCGTTCAAAGTTGGCATACTTCTGCTCCTTTCTGTCCGGCACCCGGGTGTTGCCCCCGTATATTGGCCCGAACCCGCAATGTACTTCTTTTCAGACGAGGCTTCACTCCAAAAGCGCTCAGGACGCTTTTGGACTTGATTCGGGTGTAAAACGATTCGACTATCCCGCTGATTATCCCGGAACAGGCTTTCCGTTATCGATTGCATTCCGCCGATACCGGCTTGGGCGCGCAGGGGTTCTCTGGAACGCTCGGACCAGGCATCTACCGATTGACGCCACTCCGGTACAATTGTATGCTGCCTGACGTTTTCGCATCCGGATCACGCTCGTTTCTCAATCTCCATGAGGATAGGCCGGCCGGTGCGCCATCGATTGTGTCTCTCTGATGGAGGGAGTAAAAGGATAACGGCGGGCGTACAGCCGGCTCGGTTGGAGTTCCCTTAGAGGAAAGATATGTCGATTTCAGCAAAACTCATTTCCATGCATCCATTTCTTGGCCTTGTAATCCTGATAGCGGTATTCGTGGCGATATCCGCGGCTGGATTCCTGGGTGCCAGAATATTTATGCCGAGAAACTTTGCACCATCGCACAATAATATAGTCGGTTACATTTTCGGCACACTGGGTGTCGTTTACGCGGTGTTGCTGGGATTTGCTATTTTCCTCGTCTGGCAGCAATATGAAGACACTGGACTCTATGTAGCCACGGAAGCCAGTGAGTCATTGGCAATCTATCGCGATCTCAGCCTGTACCCCAACCCTGAATTGGTTCAACCCGTAAAAGAGTCCCTTGCGTCGTATCTGAAGTCCGTCATCAACGACGAATATCCGGCGATGGCACAAATGAAACGAAGTGAGGCAACGGAAAATGCGTTTCGTACCCTCTGGAACAGGCTGGGGACATTCAACCCGCGCGACTTACGCGAGCAGACCTTGTACAGTCAGATCTTGACGGATATGCACAACATGTCGAAGAGTCGCACGAACCGGCTTGAGGCCGCAGACGATGAGTTGCCCGATATAATCTGGCTGGCATTAATCTTCGGAGCGGCCGTCACGCTCGGGTGCACTTTTTTCTTCAGTGCGGACCATGTGTTGGCCCATCTCGCTCTGACATGCCTGCTGGCCGCGGTACTGGCGACCGTGTGGTTTGTGATAATGGGATTGGATCATCCATTCCTCGGATGGGCATGTATAAGGCCGGACCATTGTAAAAGCGCCCTGGAGATCATCACGCATGGTTTGTAGGGACAGCCGTGTCGCTTCCCATCCCGATCAGGCCCGGCTTCAGGGAGTTTCCCGTACGCCCGCGCCGACTCCTCCCACCGCGGGCCGGGACAGGGGGCAAGTATGAGTGAATCGGCGGTCACGTTCCCGGAAACCTGGACCGCTCGAAAATTGGGGACGGCGGCGCAGGGAGAGATATTTTTCGCCGCAAGGGAAGCTTTCTCGGCCCCGAAGACTTGCTCATAACGCCACCAGTCCGCCGGTCCCTGCCCCGCTTTATACTAATTTTCGTTCAAGATAGGCCAATACCGATGGGTTACGCTCCGCTTCACCCATCACGTTAATCTTGAACGCAACCTGGTATTAGGAGATACTCGACCGCGGAAATCGGGCAAATGCACGTGTCGGATTGGGACGCTCAGATGACGCGCGGCGAACCGGAGGAAGCTCTTCGGCTGCTGGACGCTTCAGGGGACTACTTTCTCACTCGCCACCGTCGCAAGGACGGGCCGTAATAGTTTCCAGACGAGAAAAGGTCGGAATCATTAGCAGGACCGGCCGGGATTTGCGAGCCCCGCCTACAGCATCTTTTCAATGCTGCCGAGCAACTTATCCCAGCTCAGCGGCTTTGAGAGCATGAGGTCCACGCCGCGCGAAGCGAGATTTTCCTCCTCGAACTGCGCGCCCCATCCCGTTATCATAATCACCGGCGTTTTCGGGTTTTTCGACTTGGTGCGCTTCGCTATCTCCCAGCCGCTGACCACCGGCATTCCAAGATCGGTGAGCACCAGGTCGAAATTGCTGCTGTCGATCAATTCCAGGGCCTTGCCGCCGTCGTTTACCGCCACCACCCGGTGGCCTTTGAGCCTTAGCATGTCTCGAAGAATGTTCAGGATTTCAGGGTCATCCTCGACGAGCAGCAGCCGATAGGAACTGGTCCCCTCGCTTCCTTTTGTAACGCCCGCGGGCTTTACGGCTTCGGTCTTTATGAGCCTGATGGTGAAGGTTGTGCCCTTGCCCGGCTTGCTTTTTACCTGGATTTCCCCTCCATAGCGCCCCAGGAGGCTCCACGATACGCTAAGGCCGAGCCCGGAATTCCCGATCCCCTTCGTGGTAAAGAACGGGTCGAAAATCTTTTCGGCCACCTCCTTGCTCATTCCAATGCCGGTGTCCGAAATCTCCGCGATCACATGCTCGCCGTTGCAGTGCGTTTTGAATGAAAGGGTGCCGCCCTGCGGCATGGCGTCGATGGCGTTCAGCAAGAGGTTGGTGAAAACTTCGCGCAGGTCGGAGGCGTTGATGGCTGCCAGGCAGTTGGATTCGAGGTCCTGCTGCAGGTCAATCCTGTAGCCCGACCTTTCCATGAAGTTTTTCCAGCGCGGGCGTGTAAGCTCGATCACGTCCTTTAAGGACTCGCTGACGTCCACCGGCGCGGCCAGGACGCCCGGGTCGCGCTCCCTTTCGGTAAACCTCTGGAGCCGCCGGACCGTGTTCGAACCGTCGAAAACCGCCTTTTCGATATTTTGAAGCCGTCGCTTGATTTCTTCGTCCTGGACTTGGGGCAGTACGAGCTGGATATGGCCCAAAATCGCCATGAGCAGATTGTTGAAGTCGTGAGAAACGCCGCCGGCCATAGTCCCTAGGGCGGCCAGCTTCTCGGACTGGATTATTTTTTCCGAAAAGGCTTTCTTCCTGGTCATATCCTCGATAACCAGAAGATAGCCCGCAAAATCGGCTGATTCGACCAGTCGCATGAGGTTAACGTCGGCCAGGTAGATTTCGCCGGCCGAGTTCATCAGGTTTACGTCCGTTTTTTCCACATGGCCCGCCTGGGCGGCCCGTTCGAAAAGCTTGTCGAATACGGCGGGGTCCTGAAAAAGCACCGCCGGAGAGCGTGAAATGATCTCGGGGAAATTTTCACCCTGCAGCTTTTCGATACTGCGGTTGAACCGGGTCACGTTGCCGTTTGCGTCCAGGACGCAAACGCCCTGCGGGAGGATGTCCAGGATCTGGTCCGAAAGTGAAGGACCGGCAGGGCGGCAAATCGCAACAGGGCGCTCTTCACTCTCGTCCGGCTCGAAATCGCCGCTCCTGTCCGTATCTTTCGCGCTCTGCAGACCCACTATGAAATAGGCGATGATGTTTCCCAGCGTTTCCCAGTTTCGCTTGACCTGTGTCTTGAATTCCTGGGGGTGAAGGGCGCTCACGTTAAGCACCCCCAGGTGCATCAGCGGAATACAGGCGAGCGACACGGGCGTGATTGCCGCATCCTTGAGTTCCGGTATCGGCTGCCGGGCGGTGTTTTCGATAAATACCGGCCTTCTCGACCCGAAGACCTGCCCGGAAATGCCTTCGCCGAACGAAAATTTCAGGTTCGGCCGGTAGCGCCGCTTCCCCGCCGTCCCCAACTGGTCTTCCAGCCCGTATGCCGCGACCAGAGCCAGCCTGTTCTTGATGGAATCCCAGAAAAGTATCGAACAGTTTTCGAAACTGGTTTCCTCGATGATGATCTTGACGAAACTGTTGCAAACCAGGGCAGGATCTGTACACTGGGCCATGGTTTCGGCGAAGCGCAAAATCATGGCCATGAACTGATTGAGCTCTTCGTGCTTGCTCTTTACGTCCAGAAGGTTCCTTTTGAAAACTTCCTCTACCAGCTGATCCATCCTCTTACCTCTTCAACCCGCTATTTCAGCAGGTCCCATAGCTGGTCGACTTCAGACCAGATATTATCGAGGCCGTTTTGGTAATCTTCCCATTCGTCCTCCGAGATGTAGAGTTCCCGGCAGCAGGACAGAGTAGCCTCATCAGTGAGCAGTAGCGGGTAATGACGCGAATTGCTGAGCACGTCGGCAAGGTATATCAGTTTGACTTCGGTTTTGAAGGTCTCGGATCTGTCCGGACAATGGTGGAATTCGATTACCGCCTGCATGGACTCCGGCAGGGCCCACCTGGAAGCTAGGCACTTGCCGATCTCGGTATGTGACAGGCCGACCTGCATTTCGATGCACCAGGGCGGGCTCTTTCTTCTCGAAGCAGTTTTCATTATGTTCTCAAACTGCTCGCTGAAATAGGTCGCCATGACAACGTGACCGATATCGTGAACGAGGCCCAGTAAGAGGGCTTCGTCGCTCTTGACCCACGGTCGTTTTTTTGCAATTTCAGCCGCGATCCTGGCGGTTGCGAAAGCATGTTTCCATAACGTCTCGCGCATGAGCGGATCAATGGCGCGGCCGTTTGACAGGGCGTTCATAAGCAGGTTGCACAGGCATATCGACCTGACCTGGTTGAAGCCGATTATTACTATCGCCCTGGAAATAGTCTTTACTCTTCTTCGAAATCCGTAGTAGGTCGAATTTGCTATCCGAAGCACCTTGGCCGCAATGGCCTGATCGTAACAGATTATGCTTTCGAGTTCGACGGAAGATTCGATCTCGTCTTGAATGATTTCAAGAAGCCGCCCCAGTGATTGAGGAAGAGGCGGCAATTCCTTGATCAGTGAAATCTGGTATCTGATTTCCTGCTCATTAGTTGCGGCACTCGTGGACATAAGCTTTTAGGTCCGTTAGAAGATATCTCACCTCAGGATCCGGGAAAAAACCATACCCCTTGGCCGTTTATACCATGAAACTCAGTCAGGCAATACCTAAAATAGCCGCAAGAGGGGTTCGTTACGGTCCACGACAAATGTTTCGCGGCAATCTTTCAATGCCCTTCCCGGAATCACACAAATTCCAGTCAGTTAAGTATACGGTCAATCCGACCTCGGAGATAAGCTTTTTTCCACGCCGTCGCGGCGAAGCCGGGCCGGCGCAAAAATCCGGAGGATATTGACGCACTCCCCTGCTCGTCCTAATAATGAAGAAGGACCAAGTGAAACCGACGATGTTGGAGGAGTGATATGGAAGGTGAGCACGAGCATTTGCACAGGCACGAGCACGAGCACCGGCATGGCCACACCCATACGCACGAGCATTCGCACGGGCAGACCACGCACTCTCACGAGCACGAACATGTGCACAGCCACGAACACGAGCATGTCCACAGCCATTGGCATGAACACGCGGGGGAAGTGGAAGGACACAGGCACGAGCACGGAGGCGAGCACGGCGAACACGGGCATGAGCGTCACGGGAGCGAAGAGCACGAGCACCGGCACTGATGGAACGGCTTCAGTGCGGGTTTTTCAGCAGGGACCGCCGATTTTCCAACAGCTGACAGTTATGCATGTCCCGCAAATGAAACCCGACCCGGCGGGAGGTCGAATTTTCACTTCGTATTTTATCCTCCGTTTCTTTGAGGTGGAAGGGACCCGCATCCGGTGTCCTTTCCCCGTTGCGGAGCGAAGAACTTTAACGCTGCAAAATTGGCTTGTCCGCACGCATTTGCGGAGGTATTATGGAGAAAAGATTCATGGTGGAGGCCAACATGGTAGTAAAGGACGAAACGACCGGTCTGATGTGGCAGAAGAATGCGTCCGCGGACAGGATGGTCTGGAAGGACGGTTTTTCTTACATAGAGAGGCTGAACGCCGAAAATTTTGCAGGCCATAGCGACTGGCGCTATCCCACCAGGGAAGAGCTGGCAACTCTGATCCTGTCCGAAGAAGACCGCCGAAGCGGCCTCTATATAGATGCCTCCTTCGGAAAGCAGAGAAACTGCTGGTCTTCGACCCAGGGAGATCACCACCAGGCGTGCTACGCGGACTTTTATTACGGCGACATCTACGTGGTAGAGGAAAATTACGCCAATCTTTTCGTGAGGGCGGTACGCACGGTTTGAAAGAACCTGGAGGCCGGGTGCCCGTGGTCGAAGCCGATGCCCGCATCCGCCCTCCCATATCCGAATTCCCGCCCTATGTATCCGGCATCCGATGACCCTTGATCCCCGTCTCAGCATCCTTTTGTACCAGCCCGAAATTCCTCAAAATACCGGAAATATCGCCAGGACCTGCGCGGCCACCCACACGCCCCTGTACCTCGTCGAGCCCCTGGGGTTCCGCATTACCGACAAGCTGCTCAAGCGGGCCGGCCTCGACTACTGGCCCCATGTGCGCATGAAAATGTTTCCGGATCTGGCAACGGCGGCAAGCGAAATACCTCACTTCAGGATGATCTGTTTTTCGGCTCACGCCGAACGGCCTTATCACGATTTTTCTTTCCGGCGGGGCGACTGCCTGGTGTTCGGTCCCGAGACCAGGGGGCTGCCGGAAGAATTGCTTGTACAAAAACCGGAAAACGTGATAAAAATTCCGATCGATAGGGCTAGGGTCCGGAGTTTAAATCTCGCTACATCCGTGGGAGTTGCCCTGTTTGAGGCCATACGCCAGCTCAGACTATAATCTGATTTGCCAGTTCGTCGCGCCGGTTTTCCTTTGGGCGCTTTTCCGGTTCGGGTGCCAGCAGCTGTTCATTTCGGGTTGATCCTCAAAATTGCGGTGGAGACGTATGAAACCATCGGAAGGCCTCAAGTCCAAGCTGTATGAAATCTGCCCTGAAATTGAGAGACTAGGAATCCACACCGTAGTCCTGCAGAAGGGGAACCTTTTCTGAGTGCTGCTCTTCGAGAGCAGGGACTGCTCGAAAAAGGACCCCCCCCTCAGTTCGTTCCGAGTCCGGACGGAGGCAGAAGAATTGTATAGAGTTTCGCCCTCCTGGGAACCGGATCTGATTCGCGCTCTCTCGATGGCCAAACGTAAACTGCACAGCTCATTCGCCATTGGCGTCAATTCGTCGGTGTCAAGTTCCGGAGCTCGATCTCGTGGCGGTTGTCGATTGGAAAGGGGCACGGTGGGAAGCCGCGCACAGCAGTCTCTCGATTCCTGAGGTGCTTACGGTCCTCAAGGGTTTCGGCCCCATGGAGGTACTCCGGTTTGAAAAACCGGGCTGCTTCGGTGGCGAGATGAGCCTGTGCCTCACAGATGACGGGAGCAAGGAGATTACGCTCTATCATCTGGAAATAACCGGCCCGAAGAACCAGGGCGGCGGCAGGGCGGCGCTCAAATGGCTGAGAGAAGTCTTTAAGGGCGCGATATTTCTGGAATTCCCCGATGTTGTCCACAGCCGTCCCTACCACCCCAGCCTCCCTTTCTGGCTCAAAATGTATCGGGAAGGTCTTGTTGACGGACTTGATTGTGAAAACTTTTACTTGAGCCCCGGCGCTACCGCTTCCGAACTCGAAATGGTTGAGGGCGAGGTTCTGTCGGCGCTTGAATCCGAACCGGCGGGCGGCAAGATATGAAGGCGCGCCGGAAGATAAAATCCCTCCAGGAGCTGGCAACGATCCGCGACGGCATCCGAAACCATGGCGGTAAAATCGTTTTCACCAACGGCTGTTTCGACCTCCTTCACGTCGGCCACGTGCGCTACCTGGAAGAAGCGCGCAGCTTGGGCGACGCTCTTATAGTCGCGGTAAATACCGACGGATCGGTGATGCGGATCAAGGGGCCGGACCGGCCCATAGTCCCGGAAGGCGACCGGGCGGAACTGGTGGCATCGCTTGAGTGCGTGGATTACGTGACCCTCTTTGACACTCCCGACCCCCTTCCCGTCATCCGGCGTCTTCTTCCCGATTTCCTGGTAAAAGGCGCCGACTGGGCCGTTGACCGGATCATAGGGGCCGAAGATGTCGTGCGCGCCGGCGGGCAGGTCGTTACGATCAACGTGGTTCCCGGCCATTCGACCTCGGACCTCATCCGGAAAATAGCCGAACGGTTCGAGAAAAAATAGCCGCGGGCCGGATGTTCTGCGCTGGATACTCGATGCTGGATTGTTGAGTTTTGGGCAGGCGGGTGGGCTCGGGCTATCTTGAAAACCCCTCCAGGAATGCGTCTACTGCACTTTTTTTCGGAATTCCCGGCCTGGCGCCCATCGTCGTGCAGCCAAGCGCCGCGGCCGCGCCGGCATATCTTAGCGCCGACATGAAGTTATCGCCCATGGCCGTCCGGAGTGCAAACGCTCCGTGAAATATGTCGCCGGCCCCGGTGGTGTCCACAGCATTGACCGCAAAGGCGGGGATTTTTCCGCACGCCCCTTCGGCGCACCAGACAAGGCCTTCGGCCCCCAGCGTGATTACGGCCGCGGGGGCGATCCGCGCAAGCCGCCGGACCGCTTCCAGCGGGCTGTCTTCATTGCAGAAATCGCGTCCGAATTTTTCGGAGGCTATAAGATAGTCGC
Source organism: uncultured delta proteobacterium (assembly GCA_963712895.1). Lineage (GTDB taxonomy): Bacteria > Desulfobacterota > Syntrophobacteria > Syntrophobacterales > Syntrophobacteraceae > SbD1. The sequence continues at coordinate 31,839 of CAVQJR010000007.1, forward strand.
ACAGTGGCGCCAGTTTAACCGTGCCGCCGTGTACCGATCCGGCGTCCAGAACGACGGCGGCTCCGTTCGCGCGCGCCTCCTGTGCAAGGGCCGGCGAGATAAGCGGTTCGTTGCCGTCGAAAAGAACCACCCCGGGGCGGATGCCGGATAAGTCGACCTTCCCCGCGTCAAGGGCCGGCGTGGCCGCCCTGTGGGCAATCACGGTCCTCCTGCCGTCCGGCTTTACCAGGATTACCGCAAAGGGGGTAGGGTGGAGTCCTCTTACTACCAGGTCCGTGATGACCCCCTCCGAGCGTAGTTCCTCAAAGTGCAGATCACCGAACGGGTCCCTTCCCAGATACCCGGCAAACGCCGAGGTCCCCCCAAGCCGGGCGACCGCCGCCGCCGCGTTGGCCGCCGGTCCGCCTCCGGCCCCCACAAACCCCGAAGCGATACATTTCTCGTCCTCGCCCGGATGGTGGTCAACCGGGAGCACCAGGTCGTAAACGGCAAGTCCGACACAAAGAACGTCAACTTCGATCATGGTAAAATCCGGTAGGTGCGGAAAATTTAGAGCAGCCGGTCGGCATTTATTCGAGGAAAGCCCAGCCGGATGATTTTTCCCGCCGTGGTTGCGGCATCGTAGGGGACAAAACGAACATCCAGGCTATTGCTGGAAGTATCCCAGATGACGTACTTTGCAGACCTGTCACCGTCTCGCGGCTGGCCGACGCTTCCGGTGTTGATGATGTAGCGCACCTGCCCGTCGAGCAGGCATATCCCCTTTGCAAGCGGCCAACGGGTAATTTTGCCGTCCCTGAAGGAAACACCTTCGAGCAGGTGCGTGTGCCCGACGAAGCAAACCTTCTGCTTCATTTCGCCCAGCAGCAGGGCGAGCCTTTCGTCCTCCACCTCGAAAAGATATTCGAGAATGGAATCCGGAGGGCAGCCGTGCACGAAGAGGCCCTCTTCGAACTCGATGGATGGTTCGAGCCCTTTGATCCAGTTGCGGGTGTTTTCTGAAATAAGTTCACCGGTGAGGATGAGCGATTTCCTGGCGGACGCATTGAACCAGGAAAGGGTTTCGGGATTGGCGATCCCCAGTTCGTGGTTTCCCATGACCGTGGGGATTGCACGGGAGCGCACCAGGTCCGTCACCTCTTCGGGATCGGGTCCGTAGCCCACGCAGTCGCCGAGGCACAGGACCGAATCCGCGCTGGCCAGCGCGACATCCGAGAGCACTTCGCGGAAGGCTTCGAGATTTGCATGAATATCGGACAGGACGGCTATCTTCATACGGGCGCTCTCACCCCGAAAAGGCCACTTGTTCGAGGAAGGAGTCTATGGCCTGCCGCGCTTTGGCCCTGTCCCGGACGTCGTTTAAGATAATCGCCGCGGCGAAGGTCTTGCCGGTGGGGCCGGTGACGTATCCGGCAAACCCGATCACGTCGTTTAATGTGCCGGTTTTACCCCTTACCGTGATGCCGGGTTTCAGCATTCTGCGCCTGAGGGTTCCTTCCCCCGAATTCAGCGCAAGCGATGAAAGAAAATCCGCACCGACGGCCGCATCCCGCCAAGCGGTAACCAGGAGCCTGCAAAAAGTCTCGGGGCTTACCAGGCACAGCCGGCTGAGCCCGGAACCGCAGTCGATCATTCCGGTCCGCTCGGGAATGGCTGCTTCGCCGAGCACCGACGCGACCACCGCCACCCCCTTTTCGGTGGTCCCGGGAGGTCCGGCCACGTTGCCGCCAAGCCCCTTCAGGAGCATTTCCGCCATGAAGTTGTTGCTGTATTTATTTATCCCCGCAATAAGCTCGGAAAGCGGCGCGGATTCACACCCGGCAATCACTGCCGCCCCGGCGGGCACGGTCCCTTCGCGCGCCGGCTGCCCCTGCACCCTGATTCCGGACCTCTCCAGCGCCGCCCTGACGGTATGGGCAAACAGCCCGGCGGGATCGGCGGCGTGGAAGCGGTACTCCCTGACTCTCGGCCCCCGTGAGGCCCCCTGCCCGGAGACACGGAACCCTTCCTGGCCGTTGCCGAGCGTCCCGATGGACTTCACCCTCAAAGAGCCGCCCTTTTTTCCCGAAACGGCGCTGCAACTCACACGCGCATAACCGTCCGCCGCAAGCCCGCCCGCCGCGACCGGTTTTCCGGGCCTTGGCGGAACCGCCACGCGCAGGGTCAGCATGTTGAAATCGACGGCGGCCGCGGAAACGACCGGGTTATAAGTGCCGGCGCAGTCCGGGTCCAGGCATATTTGCTCGGCCGCCGGTTCGAAAAAGCTCTCGTCTACGAAAACCCCGCCCGTAATCCGCCGGATTCCGTGCTCCCTCAGGGCCTGGGCGAGTAGCTCAGCTTTTTCGGAATCGAACAGGGGATCTCCGTAGCCTTTTATCCAGATATCGCCCTGGACGACACCGTCTGAAGGCTCGGCCCGGGCATAGACTTCCGTGCGGAATCGAAAGGAGGGGCCTAGTTTTTTAAGGGCCGCGTAAGTAGTGAGCAGTTTCACTACGGACGCCGGAACCAACGGTTGCCCGGACCGGTATTGAAGTTCAACCCGCCCCGTGGGAAGGGAGACCAGCATGACGCCTGCCTCTCCGCCCGCATTGCGAATGCGCTCGAGGGACTGCTCGAACGGGGATGCCTGCCGGCTGGGGCCTTTGGGCTGGCGGTCCGCCGGGACGGCCGTTCCGGATAGAAAAAGAAGGGCGCAAAGGCAGCAAAAAACAGGTAAGGATTTTTTGAATATTTTCATGATCGAGTACGTTCGAAATAGCTTATTGGTGAAACTCACAATCGAGATGATTTTTGCCCCGCAGGGGCTTGATAGCCCGGCCCGGGGTCAGCTTTGCGCCACCCTGTGTTCGGGATGCCACAATAACTTGTCCTGAAAAGGGCTACATAAAAATCTGGAATCGTATTTTTTCCCCGTTCCCCCGCTCTGTTCGGATCATCGACTAGATGTCAGCTTCCGCCAGCCGGTCGAAATACTGCCAGAATTCGGGAAAAGATTTGGAAACCGATTCCGCCCCTTCGATTTCGACCCCTTCCAGGCGCAACCCCGCGAGGGCAAAGGCCATGGCGATCCGGTGGTCGTCGAATGCCCGAATTGGAGCGGCGGGCGGGCGGGGATTTCCGCCGGAGATGACCAGCCCGTCCGGCAGTTCCCGAACCGGGACGCCCAGCAGCTCGAGGCCCGCTGCAACCGATTCCAGGCGGTCGGATTCCTTTATGCGCAGGTGGGCGACGTTGCGGATGCTGCTCGTACCCGGCGCAAAAGCGGCAACCACGGCCAGCGTCGGGACCATGTCCGGCATTTCGTTCATATCGGTATCGATTGCCGTGAGCCGTTCCGGGCCCGTTACACGCACTCCTTCCGCTTCCCATTCAATCCGGCATCCCATTTTTTCGAGCACGCCAAGGAACCGGCTGTCGCCCTGGAGGCTGTTCGGCAGGACCGGAGAAGTGAGCACGGTGCCGCCGGTGAGGGCGGCAGCCCCCCAGAAGTAGGAGGCGGTGGAGCAGTCCCCTTCGACCGTGAAATCGGTGGGCGAGTAAGTCTGGGGAGCGGGGACGAAAACGGCGTTCGATGCCGGCCTCTCCAAGCGAATGCCCGCCTGTTTCATCATTTCCAGGGTCATGACAACGTAGGGGAAGGAGGCGGCGGGCTCGATCCACTCTATCAGAAGCCCTCCGGCCGCCGTTGGCGCGGCCAGCAGGAGTCCGGACAGAAACTGGCTGCTCTTGGATGCGTCAACCGATATTTCACCCCCGCAAAGCCCGGTGCCGCTGATTCTTAGCGGCGGGAAGCCGGGCTCGCCCAGCCACTCGATCCCGGCCCCGAGAGCTTCAAGCGCCATGGCCACGGGCCCCACCGGACGCTCCCGCAGCCGTGCCGTGCCGTCCAGGACGAATTCGCCCGTGCCGGCCGCGGCGATGGGGAGCAGGAGCCTGGTGGTGGTCCCGGAGTTTCCGAGCAGTATCGGCCCGGAAGGCGCGGTCCAGCGGCGCTTTGCCGGAAAAACCCGCACCGAGTCCCGGCACCATTCGATCCCGGCGCCCATCTGTTCAAGCGCCCTGGCGGTGATAAACGTGTCTTCGGCCTTGAGGGGATAGCGTATCTCGCTTGGACCATCGGCCAGGGCGGCGATCATCAGCGCGCGGTGGGTCATGGATTTTGAGCCCGGCAACCGGATGGCGGCATTTATTTTGGCTGCCGGCCGGACTTTCCTGGTGAGGCTACCCATTACCCGCCGCCTTTTCCAGCGCCCGCCGCATGGCCTCGACCACGGGGGGCTCGACGGGGCTGCCCAGCCACCACTCGATCTGTGCGACCCCCTGGAATAAAAGCATCTCCCGACCGGAGACCACCGTGCAGCCGGCCTCTTTTGCGTCGTTTGAAAAGACGGTCCGCCGGGGGCGGTACACGATGTCCATTACCATCATCTCGGGACGGAAAAACGATGCGGACACCGGCGAGGCCTGCGCGGCCCCCTCCAGCCCCAGGGAGGTGCACTGGACCACGAGATTGAAGGCGGTTGCCGTTTTTTCAAGGGCGTTGAGTGCGATAAACCGGCAGTGGAGCTGCTTGCAAAGATTTTTGCCCCGCTCCGCGCACCGGTTGGAGATCGTAACCTCCGCCCCGGCCCTTTGCAACCCGTAGGCCACGGCCCTGGCGGCGCCTCCGGCGCCCAGCACAAGGGCATTTCGGCCCGCGATCTCGCCGGCCTGCGAAAGGGCGCGTACCGCTCCGATCCAGTCCGTATTGCGCCCCTCCCACCCGTTGCTCGCTCTGCGCAGCGTGTTTACCGCCCCGATATCGTAGGCTGTTTCGTCCACGTCGACCGCCAGGCGACAGGCTATTTCCTTATACGGAACAGTCACGCTGAGGCCGCTGAAGCCGGCCTTGTGGATGGTTTCCAGGTCTTGCGCGAGTTCGTCGATAAACAGGGCGGCATAGAGCGCCGGGACGCCCATGACCTCGAAAGCGGCGCTCATCATCGCCGGGCTCAGACTGTGGCGCACGGGGTTTCCGACTACGGCGAACAGTTTTTTTTGTTCGGGTCTGATCATTTTGGGAGGCCCCTTGCCTGTCCGATGCGAGCCGGCAGCTTAAGGGTAATGGCATTGAATCCAGATGGCACGGACAACTTATTATCCGTTTATCCGTGCGCGAAGCGCAAGAGGGTTCAATATCTGCGCTGGTTGCCTCTTGTCTTTCGGACCCGGATAGCGAGTATCCGGGCCACCCACCGTTCGTGCTCCTCTTCTCATTCGCGGTTTTGTTCAATTTGATAATTCAGAGGGGAGGCACAGCTCCCCACGCTTTCAAATCCCTCAAGCCTTAAATTCTTCCGGTAATACATCAAATTTTTCCGATGATGTCCAGGACCGTCCGGATTTCCGCGGTGCTAAACTGGCCCGGAGCCGCTTCGGGCTGGCCGGGCAGCTGGGCGTAAGTCCAGGGGCTCCCCAGAAAAAGGCACGCCAGCCTGCTCCACTTCCCGGCCGGCCCCATGCAAAAGGCGATGAGATCGGTCTGGAACTGCCTGCGGGCAAATGGAATGAGTTCCAGCACCTTCAGATTGTCCTCGTGACATTTGGCCAAAGCGACAATCTTTAACGCATCCGCACCCGTCCCGTTCATTTTTTCGACGATCGCGCGCAACTCTTTCGGTGAGGGCGTCCCTCCCGGAACATGGCAGGAGACCAGCACCTTAGCGCCGAGTCGGTGAAAACCGGCGATACTGCCCGGTGCGGCGTCAAGCTCGATATCTATCCATTCGGCCCCGGCCCCGGCCGCATTTTCCAGCATTTCAAGCCGCAGGTCCTCCGGGGCTTCAAAGGCCCCCATCTCGCGAACCGGCCTGTTGGTGGCAACGAGGACGTGGCGCGAAACACCCCGGAGCGCCCGGAAAAAGGGTGCCATCCCGTCGCGCGGGCGGCTCGACGCAAACCTGTCGATCCGCCACTCGACCATGTCGGCTTCGGGATGGTTGAGGCAGCGCGGGAAATCATCGAGAGCGCAGTCCACCAGGCATCCGCAAATCCCGCGGCCCACCCGGCCCGCCGGTGCCGGTGCCGGAGGAGGGCTCATTTCAGTCCTCCGAATTGTGCGCCGGATCTCATCTTTTCCTTCTCGACCCTGAAGGGCTGCGCCGGGTCGCTTCTCGGGTACGAGCCCAGAATCTTTAAGAAGGTAACCTTTTCCGCGGCTTTTTCGAGCGCCGCCAGAACGGGCGGGTCGTCACGGTGCCCTTCCAGGTCCGCGTAAAAGAGGTACTGCCATGAGAAAATACGATTCGGGCGCGACTCGATCCTGGTCATATTGACCGAGGAGAGGGCGCCGAGGGTGGTGTGGAGGGCCCCCGGCTTATCGGAAACCGCGAACAGGATGGAGGTCTTGTCCTTCCCGGTCGGGGCGTTCTCATAATGCCCCAGGGCAAGGAACCGGGTAGTGTTTCCCGGATGGTCTTCGATCCTTTCCGCCAGGATATTGAGCCGGTACTGATGCGCGGCGTAAAGGTTGCAAATTGCGGCCCCTTTGGGATCCTCCCCCGCCATTATGGCGGAACGGGCCGTCGATGTGCATTCGTTGTGCTCGGCCCGGGGAAGATTTTCAAGGAGCCACCGGCGGCACTGCTCGATTGCCTGCGGATGCGCGTAGAGGTGCCTCACTTCCTCAAGCGATGGGGCGCCGCCGCAAAGATTGTGCGCGATCTCCAGGTAGCACTCGCTCACCACGTGCACCTCGCGTTCGTAGAGCAGGTCCATGCTGTGGCCTATCCCGCCCTGGAGCGAGTTTTCTATGGGAATGACCGCCAGGTGCGCCTTGTTTTTGAGAAAGCTGTCGAATACTTCTTCCAGCGAGCCGCAGGGCATGTAAACCGCCGAATGGCCGAAAAGCGAAAGCGACGCCAGGTGCGAATAAGTCCACTCCGGGCCGAGAAAAGCGACCCGCAGCTTGCACTGGAGAAGCCTGGACGCGGCAAATATCTCCCGATAAATCGAGTGAAGGGATTCTTCGGACAAGGGTCCGGTATTCATGCGCGAAAGCCGCTGGAAAATAATTTCCTCGCGCTCGGGGTGAAACAGGGGAACTCCCCTGGATGCTTTTATCCGGCCCGCCTCCGTGGCAAGGTCCATGCGCCTGCTCAGAAGGTTCAAAATGTCGGAGTCGATCCGGTCGATTTCTTCCCTGATTTTTAAAAGCTCGTCTTCCACGCTGTTGCTCTGCCTATCCTTCCCGGATCGTTTCATCCACCTTCATGCCGAAATGGCGGCCCCTGGGTTCGGAGGCTATCAGGACCGAATCCCCCGGCTTGACCTGCGCAACCGAAATCGGCTCCCCGGCCGGTCCCGCGAGCCGTATGGTTTCTGCATTCTGAAGGAGCACGGTCCCTCTTTGATCCCCGCAGCTTGCCTCGATGAGCAACAGCGGGCGCCGCTCGATTTTGACGCGCCCGACCGTGGCCTCCTCGGCCCGGCCGTCCGGCCCGAACACCAGGACCTTTTTCCCCGCCCCCAGTTCGCTCAAGTAACAGGTCCTGCCTTCCGGTACCCTGATATAGGAATGGACCGGCCCGGCGTTAACCCGAAAGGGACGGGGGGCGACGTAAGGGTTTTCTTCGGTTTCCGCCTGGACCAGGAAAAGGAACCCGCTCGAATTGCCTACCAGCATGCCTTCTCCGGAAACCATGCAGGTGCAGGTGTCCACGCAGACCCGGTCTCCCATCCCGGCGTGGCTGACCTTCTCTATCCGGGCAATTTCCAGGCTCGCGCGCTCCCCCGCTTTTTTTACCAGTCCGACCAGCATTTTGATACGAACCGGGTCGCTGTCGCGGATCACCACGCCGGCCACTCCCTTTTCCAGCACCCCCAGCGCCAGTTCGATCTCATCCGGGGAGTCCGCCGGCACAAAAAGCGAGCATCCGCCGGTGGCGATCAGGTTTTCCAGGGGGATTACCTCCCAGGGGCGGCAGGTTTGTGCGGTCTGTCCCGGTCCACAGCCGATCACGACGATTTTGCCGGTGAGGAGCAGCCCGCGAATGCGCTCTTCGTCGGCCGCCGACTCCAGGGACTCGAAATGCACCTGCGAGCCCGGCTCGATATCCCCGTCCCTGCTTACAACGATGATGCGGCCCAGCGCCCTGGCCTTTTCCGAAAATCCCGGAGGCAGCACCAGAGCGTCGGCTCCGCTTTCGATGGCCGCAACGGCCGCCGCTTCCGACCAGCTTTCCAGGAGCACCCAGGCTTGTTTCATCCGCTTTGCCCGATCCGGAGAAATAGTTCACCAAAAGGGTTCAACTTTTACTAAGTTTACCTGGATAATTCAAAAGAAAAAGGATTTCAGCCCCCTATTGAAAACATCTGGCGGGAGATACATTTGCGGAAAACGGGATTTTCAAGGTGGTGTTTTTCGGGTTTTTTGGCGATGGCCCGGCGGATGATCCCTGCTACTTCATCATCGGGCAGGCAAAGGCGGAGCGCCTTTCTGAGGTCGGTTTCTTCCGCTGAAAAGAGGCACGTGCGAAGTTTTCCGTCGGAGGTCACCCGGAGCCGGTTGCAGCTCGGGCAGAAATGGTTGCTCACCGGGCTGATTATGCCGATCTTGCCCGGCGCGCCCCTGAACCGGTAATGGAGGGCGGGGCCGTTGGTCTGGGCGTCGTCGCAAAGTTCGAGGGGAGCGACCCGCTTTAGCCGTTCCAGGATCTGCGAGGCGGAGACAAATTTGTGGTCGTAGCCGTCGCCGCCCTGGTTGAACTGCATCAGTTCAATGAACCGGACGTGGTAGGGATGCCGCAGGGTAAGCCCCGCAAGGTCTTCTATCTCGTCGTCATTTACGCCGCGCATTACCACCGCGTTGAGCTTTATCGGCGAAATGCCGGCCTTTTCGGCGGCCATTATTCCTTCCCAAACCCGGTCGAAGCAGTCGCGGCGGGTGATTGCGGCAAATCTTTCCGGTCTGAGGGTATCGAGGCTGATATTGATTCGCTGGATGCCGGCCTCCCGAAGCCCCTGGGCAAACTCCGCCAGCATGACTCCATTTGTCGTAATGCTGAGGCTCTTCAGCCCGGAGATCTGGGAAATCTTGCCGCAAAGATTTAAAATATCTTTTCTCACCAGGGGCTCTCCCCCTGTGATCCTGATTTTGGACATGCCCATTCCGGTTACGATCCGGGCCAGCCGGACGATCTCCTCGTAACTCAGAATCTCCAAATGCTCCAGCCGCGGCACGCCTTCCGAAGGCATGCAGTAGGTGCAGCGCAGGTTGCACCGGTCCGTTACCGAGAGCCTCAGGTAATCGATTTTACGCTCAAACGAGTCAACAGGGGGGGCGGGCAATTCAAACTCCATGGGAGCGCCGGCCGCAAATCGACGGCTCGGCGACAATCAACCGCATTGTTTCATGACACCGAAAATGTATTGTACCTGATAAAATCTCGCCGGCAAAGACTTTCCGCGGAGGACGGAAGACGGAAGACGGAAGACGGGGGGACGGGACGGAGGGGCACACGTATCCGTCCCCGTCCCTTGTTTTACCCCTTGCTCTTTATGTCGATAAGCGGGGTGTTGTCGATTGCGTCCAGGCCGCGCACTTTCAAGACGTTGCCGTCGATTTCCAGTATTTCGACCGTATCGAGGGCGATGGGATTGGGACGGTCCGGGCTGCGGGTGGCAAAGACGCCCCTGACGGGCTTCGAATAATCGCGCCTGGGGTGGACCTGCAGGACGTCCCGCTCGGCCTGGTGCATCCAGTAGAGAATCACGATCCTGCGCCCCGGCTCAAGGCCCTGGAGCGCCTCCCGGTAGGCTTCATCGACGACCAGCTCGCCGACCACCGAACCTTCGCTTCCCTGGCACGGGGCCTCGGCCCTGGCCTTGATCGGGCTTCTGATAAAACCGATGGGCCTTATTGCAAACTCGCGGGCGGCTGCCTGCTTCGGTGTATCCATTTGTCGACTCCCGGCCTGCACGGGGCTGTTGCCCGGATAAGGCTTTCGCGGTTCATCCCCGTCAGCTTTCCTTATCCCCGCCCATGCCGTCCGAATCGGTCCCGCGGCCAAGCGGGTCGTTTAGTTTCAATTCCTTTTCAATCTCTTCGATCAGGGCGGACAGGTCGTAATCTTCATCCGATATATCTATGGCGCCTTCCACATTGACATCGACCTTCGTGATCCCCGGGTACTGCGCCTCGAGGACACCCAGCATCGTCCTCTGGCGCCTGACGGTTTCCAGCAGCCCCTGGCTCTTCCTGGAGAGTTCCCTGTGTTGAATGGCCTGCCTTATCGTCAAACTAAGTTCCACTCCGCTGCACGGTTTTATGAGAAACCGAAAAATTTGGCCCTTGTTGATTGCCCGCAGGGCGGTATCGAGGCTGGGTTGTCCGGTCAGCATGATTCGGATGGTTTCCGGATAACGGTCGCAGACAATGGCCAGGAAATCGGAGCCCAGCATGCCCGGCATCATTTCATCCGAGACTACCACATCCATCTTTTCCCGACCGAGGATCTCCAGCGCCTGCCGCGCGGAACCTGCGATTGACACCCCATAGGCTTCCTTGCGAAGGGCGCGCTTGAGGGCCTCCGTCACCAGAGGTTCGTCATCGACCAGAAGAACCTTGTAGAGCATGGTAGTCTCTCTCACTTTCCTCCCCCATCGAGCGAAGAAACCTTTGTCGGGACGAGCACCCGGAAAGGTTCCCTTATGCCCGGCTTTACCGCGAAGTTTTTCATGCGTTCGCGAAGCGTGCGGTTAACGCGATATCCCCTGGCAACAAGAAGCCGGCCGTCCCGGATCATAACGTCCTGGGCAAGGACCATGCCGTCGGCCAGTTGTGCCACTTCAAGCAACCTTTCTTCGAATTCGAGCGCAATGCCGAGGGCCGTCTCCAGTGCCGCCAGCACATCCGGGTCGTAGCGGCCGTCTCGATCCGCCATTTTGTCCAGCGCTTCAGTCGCGGGTACTCCCCCGGCCTGCAGCGAGTCGAAATCGAGGACCACCCGAAGTATTCTCGCCCCCAGGGGAATTTCCCCCCCCTTCCTGGAATCCTGCGGGACCCCCGATCCATCGAAATTCTTTGCCTGGTTGGCGATGATTTCGGCAACTCCGCCCATCCTGGGAATGTTTGAAATAAGGTCGGAGGCTATGAACGGGTGCATCGAAAAAAGCTGGGACTCTTCGGGTGTAAATTCCCGACCGCTGTAGAGTTTTTTGAGTGCCGCTTCGGGCAGGATCACGCAGCCGATCTGGGAGAGTGCGGCCGCGGTTTCTATTTTCCATACGTGCGGCTCCTGCATGGTGCGTGCGATCTTTTTTGCGAGATAGGCTATCCGGGATGCGCGGCCGAATGCCTCCGGATTTACCAGTTGCAGGATTTCGGACAAGACTTTGATGCTGCCGCGCAGCGTCTTTTCCAGGATCTCATGCTCCGCCGTTATCAACTGGTACTGCCTCACCCCCGCCTCAAGCGCCAGGGCAAGCGCTTGCGGATCGCAGGGTTTGGTGAGGAAACGAAAGATATTGACTTCGTTTACAACCTCGATCGCCGTTTGCAGATCGGCGTTTCCGGTGAGCATGATCCGCACGCTGTCCGGCGCCATCTCGCGCACCGTCGCAAGAAACCGGATGCCGTCCATTCCCGGCATGCGCAGGTCGGACACAATGACCGCAAACGGGCCCTGCTCCGATACTGCCCTGACACCGGCCTCCCCCCCCAGTGCCGTATGGACGGCGAATAATTTCCTGAGCTGCCTTTGAAAGCCGTCGAGAATATTTGGATCATCATCCACAAAGAGGATCTTGGAGTGCATCGTCTTCCCCTTCCCGCGCCGAATGGCAAACTGCTCGCCATGAATCGATCCGGTCGAGAATTCCCAGCCTTTCGAGGTATTCGGTATCAACCGGGGACCCCGCCCCTTCAACGTTTTCCTGAGCGGTTTCCTCGACGAATATGTTGGCAAGATAGACGGTGGCAAGCGTCAGGTTCGCATCGGGACACTTTTGGGGACCATGGTGGTAGGCGACCGCTTCCACTATCGGCTCCGAGAGCCCCCATATTCCCAGCAGATAAGCACCGATCTGGGCGTGCGTCGTCCCGATAAGACGCTGCTCGGCCTCCCATGTGAGGCAGTTCTCGGAACCGGCCAGCTCGATAATCTTCTGGCACTTTTCGGGGAACTTGTCCAGCAGGATGAGCTTTCCGACGTCGTGGAGCAAGCCGGCCATGAAAGCATCGTCTATTTTGTCCTGCGTTCTTTTTTCCGCCCGGGCAATGTCGCCGGCGCAAATCGCCGTGGCGATGCTGTGTTTCCAAAGATCGCCGATGGAACAATAGGCGGAACCGGTTCGTGAAAATTCGGAGAATATTTTTACCGAAAGCACGAGGGCCTTTACCGTTTCCAGTCCGAGAAGATTGACCGCCCTGACAGGATTTGACACATGCGTCGCAAGTCCGAAAAATGCCGAATTAACCAGTTGCAAAATCTTGGCGGACATGCCGGTGTCCTTGGAAATTATCTCGCCCACCCTGTTGAGGGACCCCCCCGGCGAGGCCATCTCCTGCATCACTTCCGAGTAGAGGGAGGGAAGGCTGGGAAGGGATTGTATTTCGGAAACCACCTGGATGAGGCCGTCGTTGTCCATCATGGTGCGCAGCGAACAGGCGCGGGAGATCGTAGCCCTGAGGGAGTCCGCGTCGCAGGGCTTGGAAAGGTACTGGTGCGCCAGCCCCACGGTCTTCATGACCATCTCCTTTTCGGAATGTCCGGAGAGCACGATTCGAACGACCTGGGGGTGCAGTTCCTTTATTTTGTTGAGCAGTTCCGTCCCATCCATGCCGGGCATGCGCATATCCGTCACAACCACATTGAACGGCTTGCTTTCAAGGATGTCGAGGGCTTCACGCCCATTGGCGGCAAATGCCATTTCCCAGTCGTTGCGCATCACGCGCAGCATTCTGCGCAGCCCATCCAGCAGCTTCGGCTCATCGTCTACGAAAAGTACTTTTTTCATTGTTCCTCGCTGACTTGAATCGGTAGCCTGATAATAAACGTCGTGCCCCGGCCCTCCTCGGATTCGAAGCTGATCGTTCCGCCGTGCTTATCCACGATGACCGAATGAGAGATGGCCAGTCCCTGTCCGGTTCCCTTTCCCACCTCCTTAGTCGTGAAAAAGGGATCGAAAATTTTTGACCTGATGCTTTCGGGAATACCGGTCCCGGTGTCGCCGATGCGGATTTCGGCGTATTCTTCCCGGGCCTGGGTCGCCACCGTTATCGTTCCCTTCTTTTCCGATCCGTTTTGCTTGATGGTATCGGCGACTGCGTGGCTGGCATTGATGATGATGTTCAAAATCACCTGGTTGAGTTCTCCGGGCAAACAGGGGACGCGCGGCAGACCGGGATCGAGGTCCATTACGACTTCGGCCACGTACTTCCACTCGTTGCGGGCAACCGTTACGGTGCTTTCAATGGCCCGGTTGAGATCGATGTCCTTTTTCACGTCCGTTCCCGGATGCGAAAATTCTTTCATCGCCCGCACTATCCTGCTGATGCGCTCGATTCCCTCAATGGACTGCCCCACGGCTTTGGGGATCTCCTCTTTAAGAAATTCCAGGTCGATCTCATCGGCCGTTTCTTCGATTTGCCGGACCAGGTCCCCGGTTGGGCCTCCGGCCTTGAATTCCTGAACGAGCCTGTCATAGAGATCATGGATTCGCCCCAGGTCGCCGCATGCTTCCTGAAGGAACCGGGCATTATCTCCCACGTACTGTGCGGGAGTGTTTATCTCGTGGGCGATTCCCGCCGCGAGCTGGCCGATCGATTCAAGTTTTTGTGCCTGGACCAGCTGGCTCTCCAGGATTTTCCGGTCGGTAACGTCATAGCCCAAAAGGAGTATGCCCCGGTGGCCGTTGCCCATGGCATCCACCGGCGTGATCATTATGCTGAGGAACCCCTCTTTGCCGTCAGGCTTGACAAAACGGCATTCATGGAGCTTCGTTGCAAGGTCTTTGGTCTGGCAAAGTGTGACCGCCTCGGTGATTTTGGGCCAGTTCCAGTGGATTCCGCACTGATCGATAGCTTTTCCCAGGGCGGCATTGCTGCCGATCCCGAATATTTTCTCCGCCGCATGGTTCCATCTTACCACTTGATGTTCCGGGGTCAGACCGATCAGAAACGACGGGATGGAGGCAAGCAGATGTTCCATTTCATTGTAAGTGCGTTGAAGCTGGTCTTCGGCCCGCCGGGCCTCGGTAATGTCTCTGGCGACGTTTATCAGCTTTATGACTTTTCCGTTCTCATCCTGGATGGGGACCGACCTCACTTCGAGTATGGCGCCGTTTTCCGCCTCGATCACGGATGTTGCCGGTTTTCCGGTACCGAAACTCTTCGGGGCCGGACACCACTCGCACGGTTTTTTTCGTCCGTGGAGCTGCTGGTAGCAGCACTCGCCCACGGGAGAGGATGGTCCCTTTTTTGTTCCGGTACCGATCGCGTAGGCGCGATTTGCCCAGACCGGCTTGAAATCGGGCGTTAGAAGCACCAGGGTGTCGGGGATGGCATCCAGAAGGGCGTTGAATTCTTCGTAGAGGGTTCGATATTTCGCCTCGCTCTCCCGGTAAGTGGCCTCGGATTTTCTGAGCGATTCTTCAACCGCCTTGCGATGGTCCACTTCCCTTTGAAGTTCGTCGTAGGCCATTTCAAAAGGGCTCAGGTCACGCGCCACGGAAATGCTGCCGATTGTTTGGCCGGAGTCGTCCGTGAGCCGGCTTATGGACAGTCGAAAGGCGGCGATATCACCATTTTTTCTTTTCATATCGATCAGGTAATTTTTTACTGAACCTTCACGCCGCAACTCCGTGAGCATCCTTTGAAGCTGGTTTTTGTCCGGATACAGATCGAAGGCCGATTTATCTTTCATTTCCTCGAAGGCGTACCCGAATTGTTCCGATGCCGCTCTGTTCCATTTGATAAATTTCCCATGGCCGTCAACGATTGCCATGACGTCAGGGGAATTATCGAAAATATTTTCAAGATATCCATTCATGACATAATCCCCGGTGGATATGCGACTTTGAGCGACTCGACACAGAGAGCGACTAATTTCTGGACGAGAATGATAGTCTGGGCTATCCGAAGATCGGCAGGACCGCGGCCGGACTTTAAAAAAGATCCACAGGGTTGCGGGAAAGACGATTTGGGAACTCCCCCCCCATTTACGTGAAGTTCGCGTATTTTGAAGCAGTCCCATTTGAGCGCTCATGCCGAAGCGCCCGGTGCCGGCGGCTGTTGCCCGCCTCTCAGATCTCTCCTCTGAGCCGTTCTTTCAGCAGCGTGAAACGGGACTGCATCCGGTTGTTTTTGATGGCGATGGCCAGCGCTTTTTTGGACCCCACGATCACCGCCAGCTTCTTCGCCCTGGTGATCGCGGTGTAGAGCAGGTTTCGCTGCAGCATCATGAAATGCTGGGTTAGCAGGGGGAAAACCACGGCGGGGTATTCGCTTCCCTGGGCCTTGTGGATGCTTATGGCGTAGGCCAGGACGAGTTCGTCGAGTTCCGAGAAATCATAGCTGACGCTTCGGCCGTCGAAATCCACCCTCACTTCCTGGTTTTCGCGGTCGATGCGCGCGATTCTGCCGATGTCCCCGTTGAAGACCTCCTTGTCGTAGTTGTTTTTTATCTGCATCACCTTGTCCCGCACGCGATAGGTGCGGCCGCCCCTGTCCAGTGTGACTCCGGTGGGGTTGAGGGCCTCCTGGAGAACGATATTGAGGTTGTGCGCCCCGACCACCCCCCGGTGCATGGGGCTCAGCACCTGTACGTCTTCCATCGGGTCCAGGCCGAACCGTTGCGGGATGCGCTGCGTGCACAGCTTCACGATGGTTTGCGCGGCCTCTTCGGGGTCCTCGCGGCCGATGTAGTAAAAATCCTGGTCTTCGCCCCCTACCAGGAGGTCGGGAAAAGAGCCCTGGCGGATCAGGTGCGCGTTGGTTACGATCCTGCTTCGGCTCGCCTGCCGGAATATCTCGGTAAGTCGGATCACCGGGAATTTTTTCGAATCGATTATGTCTCGCAGCACATTGCCCGGGCCGACCGAGGGGAGCTGATCCGAGTCGCCGACCAGGACCAGGACCGCCCTGGGAGGGACGGCCTTAAAGAGGTGGTGGGCTATCCCGATGTCGAGCATCGAGGTCTCGTCCACGATGACCAGGTCGGCGGCGAGCGGTTTTTGCTCGTTTCGCTGAAAGCCGCCCGCCTGGGGGCTGAATTCGAGCAGGCGATGGATCGTGGCGGCTTCCCGGCCGGTTGCCTCGGCAAGTCTTTTTGCGGCCCTGCCCGTGGGGGCGGCAAGCTTTACCCGCGCCCCCATCCTGCCGTACAGGGCCAGGATGGCCCGGACCAGCGTGGTTTTTCCCGTACCGGGCCCGCCGGTTATGACCACCACCTTTTCGCAAAGCGCCCGCTTCACCGCCTCTTCCTGGAGCGGGGCGAGGGTGAAGGGCAGTCGTCCCCGAAGCCACTTGACCGCCGCTTCCGGGTCGATCCCCGGCTTGAACGTGCTGTAGCGCCGCAGCGCGGACAGATGCCTCGCGGCGCCCGATTCCGAAAAGTGGAAGGCCCGAAGGTAAACCGCCCGTGTGCCTCCGAACCCGTCGGCGACGGCGGGCGGGAGTTCCTCTTCGCGGATTCGCTGGTCCGCCCTCAGTACCGAGAGCGCCTCTTCGATAATGCCGGGGTCCGTTTCGAGCGTTTGCCGGCATCGTTCCACCAGCCACTCGAAAGGCACGCAGACGTGCCCCTCATCGGCCGCCTCACCCAGTACGTAAAGGATGCCAGCCTCGGCCCTCAACGGGGAATCGCGCTCGAACCCCATGCTTGCCGCAAGCTTGTCGGCGGTCAGAAACCCTATCCCGGTGATATCCATCGCCAGTCGATACGGATTTTCCGTTATAAATTTTGTGGAATCCCTGCCGTACTGTTTGAAAATGCGTGCTGCAAACGCGGCGCTCATCCCGTTCGAGCGCAGAAAAACCATCAGGTCGCGTATTTCTTTCTGGTCGTCCCATGCCTTACGGATTTGCGCTATCCGGTACTTACCGATGCCCTCCACTTCACGCAGCCGGTCTATATCGGAATCTATGATATCCAGGGTCTTTTCGGCGAAGCGGCCTACAATGCGCTCGGCCATTTTCGGCCCGATGCCCTTTATCAGGCCGGAGCCGAGGTAATTCTTTATGCCGAGCACCGTCGCGGGCGCGGCGGTCTCGTAGCCATCGACCCGGAACTGCTCCCCGAACCGGGCATGGGTGCTCCATTCGCCCTCCATGATCAGCATTTCTCCGGGACTGACCGAAACGAAATTGCCGACGGCGGTCACCAGGTCCCTGCGCCCCGGGACCTGTACCTTTATTACCGAGAAACCGTTCTCTTCGCTGGCAAAGGTGATCCTTTCGACCGAACCCTTCAATTTTATATTCATTTTTTTGCGATTACCCTGTTTTCCGGCTGCAAAACGCTTAACATTTGCAGGAAACTTATTGTATAATTTAACGTTAATAAGGGTTTCCTGGCATAGACATTTATGTCGAGTGAGTTAGATTTTTGCTAGATGTACATCCGGTACCGAAGGGGTTTTGCCGAACCTTTCGCGTACTCCCGGAACCGGACACGGAGCCGGCGAAAGTTCCAGGTTCCCTAAAATTCATTGTTGAGGGGGTTCCCCGATGTCCCTTTATATTAAAACCGATGATTACCGCAAACATGGAATAAGTAAATACTCAGACCCCGCACTCATAAGGGCCGTCGTGCAAAAGGAGCTGAACATAGACCGCGTGTTCGTTTCTTTCGTAAATAAACATGAATACATAAGAGTGGATTTCCTGCGGCCCCGGCCGCCTCGCCGATTGAACCGGCGGCCAAGCAGGCGGGCATCCGCCAAGTAAAAGCCGGGCGCCTTCGGGCGCCTTTTTTTTTGCCCGGGTTCCGGGAGGTTCCCGCCACAGCGCCTTTTTACCCCGATCAAAAATGATTGTCCACCCGGACGGATGGTTGGTTCCGGCACCGGGCAGCGAGTGTCCAATGAAGACCGAACTCAGAATTTTCGTATATGGTACCCTGAAGAAGGGATTTTCAAATCACGACACGTATTGCAGCGGAGTTTTGCGCATAGAGCCCGCCCGGTTGAAGGGCAGGTTGTTCAAGCTTACCCCTGAAATCCCGGTCATGGTCCTGCCCGGTTCCGACATCCTGGCCTTCGGTTCCGAAAACCCGGCAAACGACATGCGAATGCAGCGGGCTTTGGAAACGGGGCCGCCGGGAACGCCGGCCGCAGGCCCACGGGGGTTTTTGCCCGCCGACGCATCCCGGAACAACTGGAAAACCATCAACGGAGAGGTCCTCTTCTTCGAAGACCCCGATTCGAGACTTCCCTTTATAGACGAACTGGAAGAGTTTCGCCCCGGCAAGCCGTCGACCTACATAAGGGTGCTTGTACGAGTCGAGCTTGCCGATGGGTCCCTGACGACGGCATGGGCCTACGTTGCGGGCTTCGATACCTCGGAGCTGGAACCCTGCAATGAACAGAGCTGGTTTCCGGAAAGCTGACGTTCCCGGGGGGCGGAGCTTCACCGCAGAGACGCAGAGGGCGCGGAGAAAAGATCAAAAGTGCCGCAGGATGCTCTCGTCTCCACGCAGGAGCATGGGAACGAGAAAAAAGGTCCGCCGGTTCAAGGGCCGGAGCCCGTGAACCGGCGGCGGGCGAACATTCGAGATCGGTGCGAGACTATCTTCTCGGGCCTTTCAGCGCATAATCCTTCGGTACCTTGAACAGTGCCGGGTCGAGGCGTTTTTGCTCGACTTTTTTCAAGGTGCTGACGATGGTCCCGCCCATCATGCTGTTCTCCGTCTGAACCGGGAAGCCGTCCAGCTTTTCAATCATGCTGGCAACGTTCATCTGTTGGAACATCGGGTTTTTCTCGGAAATCGCCATCAGTTTGGTCCCGATCGCCCGCAGTTCCCTGTAGCCCTTGACGTCTTTTGAAACCCAGTAGACGCCTTTTGCCATCATCATGCTCATGAGATACTTGCGGCACACGTACCCTTCGATGGTCTTCGTCTCATTGGTCGGAGTGATTCGCAGTTCCATCGCGCCCAGAAGCTGTTTCATCTGTTCCTTCTGGGCCGCCGATGCGCCGGGAGGCAGCCCCGGGATATCATCGTTGAGATTCATCCTGGAATAGGTCTTTGTGCGCGGATCGAGGTTGTACATGGTCATCGAATCATAATCGACGATGATTACCTTGCCGTCGCCCGGTTCGACACGCATCGCACTCGAGGAGAAGTAGTTTTTCTGAAGCGTTGTGCCGTCCTTTTGATGAGGAACCCCCCTGGTGACGTTTATGTTTTCCCAGTACAGGTCGGCATGGGCCGCCGCCGGTGAAAAGAGCGCGAAAAAGGCCAGGAACGTGAGAATTCCAATTTTAGCAGTTTTCATTATCCGTCCTTTCAATACTCGATTCTTGATACCGGACGCTCGATTCTGCGCCGCTGATCGAAAGCCTTTTTCGGGCAGTCGATCCCGGCCTTCGGAAATCCCCGGCAATTTAGCCCAATCCGGCATCGGCATCAATCACTGATCGATTACCCGAAAAGACCATCGGCCGTCAAGCATCCATCTTTCGCCATCGGGTCTCCAGCATCCGGCATCCAGGATCGAGCAGGCATCCGGCAACTTTTTGGTGATTTGGCCGGGAAGTTCTGGTATGGTTAACCTTCGATTGCCGGTTAAGTTAACGGATGTCCGGAAACCTCGCCCTCTGGCGGACCCAGGAAGGACAATGCGGATTATGAACGCAAACGCAATGAAAGAAATGCGCAGGGCGGCGGAAGCCGGTGTTGCGGTCTCCGGGCAGGTCGCCATGGAAATCTTGCTTTGCGGGCCCGATGAAATACCGGAGGTAATGGCGTGCGCGACCCTGGTGAGGAAGAGGCGCTTCGGGGACGGGCTTCTCATGTGCTCGATATTCAACGCCAAGAGCGGTGCCTGCAGCGAGGACTGCTCGTTTTGCGCCCAATCGGCGCGCCACCACACTCATGCGCAGGTCTTCCCGCTGGTGCGGGCCGGAGAGATCGAGTCGGCTTACCTGAAGGCGGCGGAGCTTCCGATCAGCTATTTCGGAGTGGTGGCCAGCGGCAAGGCCGTGAAAAAAGAGGACGTGGCAGTCTTGTGCGAAGCGGCGAGCCGAACGAGAGACCCCAGGCTCAACTGGTGCGCGTCCCTTGGCTGCCTGGAAAAGGACCTGCTGCTGGCCCTGAAGGAAGCCGGTTTCAAACGGTTTCACCACAACCTGGAGACATCGGAGAGCTTTTTCCCCGCAATCTGTTCGACCCATAGCTATTCGCTGCGCATCGACACCGTCCGCGCGGTAAAAGAGGCCGGCCTGGAGGTCTGCAGCGGCGGTATCATAGGGTTGGGAGAAAGCCTGGAGCAAAGGGTCGAGTTTGCCTCGATACTTGCGCGGGAGAAAGTCGATGCCATACCGCTCAACTTCCTGGTGCCCATTGAGGGTACGCGGCTGGAGTCGATGGAGGCCATGAAGCCCCTGGACATGATCAGAACGATTGCCATGTTCAGGATGATGAATCCCGAATCGGAACTCAAAGTGTGCGCCGGGCGCGTTCACCTGAGAGACCTGCAGTCGATGGTGTTCTATGCCGGGGCGACCGGCATAATGGTCGGCGATCTTTTGACGGTTGCCGGACGCGACGTCAAATCAGACCTGCAGATGATAGACGACCTTGGTTTGCGAGTCCTGGGATGACCCGGCGGGACAGCGGCGTCTCCTGAAGGCGGCCGGCCCGAATCCTGAGAGGACTTTGGCCGCCTGTAAATAATGTCCGCAATAATTGCGCACTTCATTCCGCGTTTTTTTTCATCATTTCCCTGAAAATTATAAGCTTTTGAACGTCCTGAGTGCCTTCGCCGAGCGAGGACGCCCAGGCGTCCATCGGGTACTTGTGGATCGGGTGATCGAAGACGACCGAGGCGCCCCCGAACAGGTCCGCGGCCCACGTGCCCACTTCCCTTGCCAGGTTGACGGTAAGATACTTCGCAATCGAGGCGCCCAGCCGGAAATCCTGTCCCGAGTCCTTTTCCCAGCAAGTTTTCCAAAGTACCAGCCTCGCCGCCTCGATTTTGCTGTAAAAGTCCGCTGCCTCAAATGACTTTGCCTGGTATTCGAGCACTTTTCGGCCGAATATCGAACGCTTTCCGGCATGGTCCAGTCCGAGCCGGAAAGCCCCTGCCGCCGTGCCCAGCGTCAGGGCGGCGATAGTGACCCGGCTGTTGGTGAAAATTTCGAGCACCTGCTGAAGGCCCCGGCCACGGGGGCCGATGAGGTTTTCCTCCGGGACGAAAACCTCTTTGAGATGAATTCGCGTGAGGTCCGAGGGTATCCAGACTTTTTTGTTAAGCCTGGTCCTGGTTATCCCCGGGGATGCGAGGTCCACCAGGTACATTGAAAGACGGCTGTTGCGGGGGGCATCGGGGTCGGAAACCGCGGTTATCAGCGCGTAGTCGCTTATGGCGCCGTTTGTTACGTAGGACTTGGTTCCGCTCAGGACCCAGCCCTCGGACACCTTTTCGGCCCTTGTTTCTATCGCCGCCACATCGCTTCCGGCCGTGGGTTCGGTATTTCCCACACAAAAGAGGCGCTCACCACGGGAGGCCGGCGGCAGGTAGGTTTTCTTCTGGTCCTCGTTTCCGAAGAGCAGTATCCCCTTGGTGCCCAGAGAAATATGCACGAGCACGGCGACCCCCACTCCCGGAGAAATGGTCCCGAGGTATTCTTGCAGCAGGGCCTGTTTCAACGTCGGCTGTTCCCGAAGGGCGCCGTTTTCGGTATCAAAGCCAAGAAACCCTGCCGTTCCCAGTTCCTTGAAAAACACCCGCGGGATCTCGCCCCCGGAATACCATGCCGTGAGATTCGGCTTGAGGTGTTGTGCCAGAAAATGTTTGTATCCGGCAAGGTTTTCCAGGTAACCGGCGGGGATGTTGAAATCCATTTTTTGTGCTCCTTCTTATTATACCAAGTTGCCTTCAAGTTGATAATTCCGAACAGGGCGGGGAAATGTTTCCTCCGCGCCTCCCAAAGTTTCGGCCGCACGCGCAGGCGCGTGAGCGCCCGGCGGGGCCGCGGGATCGGTGCCGGTTGCCCGCGTTGCGGGGGCGCTCCGGTACGGTCCGGGATATCTTTAATGATATTAGTGACTGGTCCGCCAAGGCTCAACGGTGCGAGTGAAAAATCGGAAAAAAGGCAAGGAGAGCAGCGGTTATTGGGGCGGTTTACCTGAACCGGCCCCCGGCATATCCCGGGCCGGCGAATCGACCCTTGGAGCTAAGGCCATGGATTTACAGGTTTTATTTGCACAATGCTGTTTTCTATTGTAAGAGGGAGCCAATTGAGCTTATGTTTTTTTGACAAAAAGCCGAATAAAGCTAAGTGTGGCAATTGCAAAAGGTTTTCTGACGAACTCGGATTTGGCAGAGCTTTTGCTCATGCGTTAAAAGGCAATCGTTTCGAAGCCCGGTATTTTACCCGGCATCGGACCAGATCCAGGGCAAAACTCCAGGCAAAAGCCGCAATCTCCGGCGGAAAGATTTATATTGGAAATTCCATGAACAGTGACTTATACTGGCAAATATCCGTCGATGGAGTCAAAAGGTTGGTGGGCCTGTCTTAAAGGAATTCCACATTAGTTCTCAGCGGTTTTTTCGGCCCGGAACGGGTTCCGGGGGATGCTGTCGCGGACTGGAGTGGACTGGGAATATCATTTGTAAATCCTAAGGTAGATTCAGAAGAACCAGTTAAAAAGGAGAGTAAGATGAAGAAGGCAATTCTGGTACTGGCTATCGTATTCGCAGTTTCCACTTTCGTTTGCGTTAATGCTCGCGCCGATTGGGTTACCGGCACCATTACCCAGATTTCCAATGGCTGGGGAGTCAGCATGGTCTGCGTAAACAACGGCTCTGTGAGCACTTGGTATGTCTTGAGTTCTACGTCGGAAAAACAGATGCTCGCACTTGCGATGTATGCCCAGGCAAACAGCAAACAGGTCCAGGTCGGCGTTGTGTCGCCGGTCTCGGGTTCCACCGCCTTTGCAATTTATGTTCTACCCTAGCATGTAAAAAGGTATCCATTTTTTCGGGTATTGCGCGTAGGCTCGAATATATTCTGCGTCAATCATCTGTCACCCAGCCACGGGGATTGATCGTGGGTTCGGTGCCCGGTCGAAAGCAGTCGATCTATCACCGGATTCCTGTCCTCGCCGGAAAGACGCGGGCAGAGAAGTCAGGTGGCGATATCGCCGGACTCGATGGGCGCAAAATAAGTTCCGGATTTTGACATAAGCAGTTGCGGTGTTCGAACAGCAAATCATTTATGGGGGTGAAGCGGTGTCTGCTGGTATGCCCGAAACATCAGTCGGTCTAAAGTCTTTTTCCAGGATGATATTATTGGGGCTGCTGCTGTGCACTGTTTCGCTCACTTGCCCCGGTTGCGGGTCGAAAGATAACTCCTCCGGGCAGAAGGCATCCGAGCAGTCTGCAGCGCCCGGTAAGGTTGCAGCCGTTCCTGCTCCGAAATCGGATCGGGTCCGGGACCTTGCCTCCTCGAAAAACGCCGGGTCGGAAACAGAGTATTCGCTGGATGCATCCGAGTCCGACTCCATGGAAATACTCCCCCCTGTAGGGCACGACGGCCACGGGATCACTCTGGGTGAGTATAAAAAGTTGAGAAAGGCCGCCCTGGAGAGGGAGCGCGACCTTGATCGCAATTCCATGGCAATGATGCCTCCCGATGGGTCCGGCAAGCCGAGCATCACTGTCGGGGAGTTCGAAAAGATGAGAGCGGCCGCCTTAAAGAGGGAACGGGAGGTTGATCCCGATTCCATGGAGATGATACCCTCCGATGGGTCCGGCAGGCCGGGGATATCTGTCGGTGAGTTCAAGCAAATGAGGGAGGCTGCCTTAAAGAGGGAACAGGAACTCGATCCCAATTCCATGGAAATGATACCCCCCGATGGGTCCGGCAAGCCGGGGATGACTCTCGGGGAGTTCAAACAGATGAGGGAATTCGCCTTGAGCCAGGAGGCCGACCCGGATGTGATGGAAATGATGCCCCCCAGTAAAGACGGAAACCCCGGGATGAGCCTGGGGGAATTCAAGGCACTGACGGGACATGAGACCGGCGCTTCATCCGAGATCCCGGCCGCGCCGCAGAATGAGACCCCGACACAACCGGCGAAATGATGCTTCCGGTGAGTGTGCTTCGTATTTGACCGGAAAGTGGGCCTCCACTTTCCGGTCTCGCAATTCGTTTATCGTCGCCTTCCGGTGAGATCGTCCAAATCCGCATAAAATCCCGAGAGATTCGTCAATGCCGGTGTGAGCTGCCGGATGTAAAACGACCGCCTCGCATAGACCTTGCCGCCCGCCCGGCTGCCGCGCATCGGGTCCGCGCGCCTTGGTTCTGAAGGCTGTGGCGTCGCGGTGAGGCCGTGCTCCGCCCCGCGACCTGGTAGTGTCTCTCCCTTCCCCCGGCACGCTTTTGCGGGAGACACCACCATGTCCTGCCGGAAGAGTGACGCCGGTTTTTAAACTTTTTATTCGGGAATGATAGTGCTATAAAAACCCACCAAATGCCGAGCCCGTGTTTTCCATACCGAAAACATCGTTTCCGGCCGGTACTTTTGCTTGGGGCGCCGACGGTCCAGACCGCTGCAGGTCCCTTGAAGGGGCCGTGTCGCCTCGAACACACAACGGTTTGTCAGGCAGTTTTTGCCGCTTCCCGCGGGAACCCCGGTGATTTCTGAAGGGATCCGAAAAATCAGCGCCATTTTCAGGCTCGCCGTTTCGCGCGGTTGCAAACTTTGTGCAAGGCTGGGGAATGTCTGAAGTGAAAGCAGAACAACTTGCCGGAAATCCGGACGCCGAGCCGAAGGACCTGCCGGCCGGACTTGAGCGGCAAGACTGCGCGGTCGAGGTCCTGGCGGCCGAACTGGAAGCAAAAACCATCAGCCTGGCAAGCGCTTTGGAGCTGATAAAATCATGGGAGTTCAGGGCCTGCCTGCTCCACGCGGCGGCCAAGTTCTTTCGCTCGAGTCCTGCCGGTGCGTTGCGCTTCTTCAGGGATGCGCGACGGATCATCCACAGCGGTCTTTTCGACTATCCATTCTACATCAGCCAGCTGAAAGACGGGGCAACCTCCCGGTCCCATCCGCTCGTACACTTCATGGAGCACGGGAGTTCGGGTCTTTATGATCCCAATCCGCTCTTCGACGTTTCTTTCTACCTGGAAACCTATCCCGAAGTTGCCCGGTCCCGCATAAACCCGCTTTCGCATTATATAAAGTACGGTGCCCGCCAGGGGCGGGACCCGCATCCCTCATTTGATACGTCGTTTTACCTGGAAGCCTATCCCGACGTGGCCGCATCGGGGGTCAATCCTCTGCTCCATTTTATCAGGAACGGCGCAGCCGAAGGACGCAAACCGCACCCCGACCCCGGGCTTGAAGCTGTATCGGCCGCCGGGTTTCAAAAAGATAAAAAGTCGAGGGAAGAAGTCCCTTTTATCAAATCTTTCTTCCGCCGCATCCTGGGCCGCAAAGTCGCACGGGAGGACGTGGCGGCCCGGCCCGACGATTACGAGCAGTGGATCGAAAAAAATGAGACATACGATCCCGACGCGGTGCAGCAGGAAATTGCCGGTTTTAAAATTCAGCCCGTGATTTCGATCATCACACCCGTCTACAACGTCGATCCAAGGTGGCTGGACCGATGTATCCAGTCGGTCAAAGACCAATGGTACCCGCATTGGGAATTGTGTCTCTACGATGACGCATCGACCAGGAAAGATACCCTGGAATGCCTTTCTCAATGGGAAAATACCGATCCGCGCATAATAGTGAAGTATGGTGAGATCAATCGCCATATCGCCGGTGCGTCCAATGAAGCACTGAAATTTGCCACAGGAGATTTCATAGCTCTCCTGGACAATGACGATACTCTTTCGAAATTTGCCCTGTTCGAAATCGCGGGGGCGATAAATTCAAATCCGCAGGCTAAATACCTGTATTCCGACGAGGACAAAATCGACGTCGATGAGAACAGGTCGACCGCTTTTTTCAAGCCGGGATGGTCACCCGATCTTCTCCTCTCATGCGGGTATACCAATCACCTTTCCATATACAAAAAAGATCTCGTGGATAAACTGGGCGGGTTCAGAAAAGAATTCACTCCCAGCCAGGACTATGACCTGCTGCTGCGATTCACGGAGAAAATCGGAGACGGCGAGATCGTTCATATTCCGAAGATTCTCTACCACTGGCGCTCGATCCCGGATTCAACCTCCGTGGACCCCTGCGCGAAAAACGGGGAGGTTATAGAAAAAGCAAAAGCAGCCTTGAGGGACACGCTCAGAAGAAGGCACATCGAAGCGGAAGTGTCGGATGGATTTTGGCCAAGCTCTTACAGGGTAAAAAGAAAAATCGCGGGCACGCCGCTGGTGAGCATCGTCATTCCCACCCGGGACAAAGTGGATTTTCTCGACCGCTGCATCAGCAGCATCCGGGAAAAATCCACGTATCCCCACTATGAAATCATAGTGGTCGACAACAAAAGCAAGGAGCCGGAAACACTTGAATACCTCAGCTCCGCGCCGGTAAGGATTGTCGAGTTCAGGGAAGCCTTCAACTTTTCCCGCATGAACAACTTCGCAAGCCGTCACGCACAAGGTGAGTATTTAATTTTTCTCAACAATGATACTGAAATAATTACTCCCGACTGGATCGAGTCGATGCTGGAGCACGCCCAGCGCCCCGAGGTGGGCGCCGTGGGGTGCAAGCTGCTCTACCCGGACAAGAGCATTCAGCACGCCGGGGTGGTGATGGGGCTGAGTCCCGACCAGGTAACGGGGGTGGCCGGCCATCTTTTTTGCCGTATTTCGTACGGGGACCACGGGTATTTCGGATTTGCGAGTGTGGTGAGGAACTGTTGCGCCGTTACAGCCGCCGCGATGATGTTGAGAAAATCTCTGTTTGAGCTGATGGGGGGCTTCGATGAGGACCTTGCCGTCTGTTATAACGATGTGGACCTTTGTCTCAGGCTAAGAGAGCGGGGGAAAGCCATTATCTATACACCATTTGCTGAAATATTTCATTATGAGTCGGTTTCGCGGGGACCAAGTGTACCTCTGCATGAAGCCCAGTTTATGTTAAAACGCTGGAAAGAGATCGTAAGAAACGACTGCTATTACAGCCCGAATCTTTCGCTGATTACTCCATATTGTCAGATTAGAACCTATGATTAGTATCATAATACCCACCTACAATAGACGTGACTTGCTCATTCGAACTCTTAAAGCCTATAGTACACAGCTCTACAGCAGGCTTATAAGTGAGATCATCGTCATTGATGACGGTTCGACAGATG
The DNA here is from genome assembly GCA_963712895.1 of uncultured delta proteobacterium. Taxonomy (GTDB): domain Bacteria; phylum Desulfobacterota; class Syntrophobacteria; order Syntrophobacterales; family Syntrophobacteraceae; genus SbD1. Next base: position 59,313 of record CAVQJR010000007.1, read on the forward strand.
ACACGGCGGAAGCGGTCGATGAGCTGAAAAAAAGCTCGGATTTAAAAATCGTCTATTTGCATCAGGACAATTGCGGGCCGGCTCAGGCCCGCAACCAGGGAATAGCCAGGGCCACCGGCCAACTGGTTATCATAACCGGAGACGATATCGTTCCCCACGATGGCCTGGTGAAAGAACATTTCGAAGGGCACAAACGGTTTAATTTCGATAAAAAAATTGCAATACTGGGCAAAGTTGCATGGCCGGCCGCAATTAAAGTGACCCCTTTCATGCAATATATCAATGAGTATGGCTTGCAATTCGGGTACAGCATAATTCCCGATGCCGACAATGTTCCTTACAATTTTTTCTATACCTCGAATATTTCCCTGAATCGCTCTTTCCTGCTGCAGGATAAACTGTTCTCTTCACAGTTTCCTTATGCCGCCTGGGAGGATTGCGAACTCGGCTACAGGCTTTCCAGGCGCGGCCTTAGAATTGTTTATAACCAGTCCGCGATAGGCTATCATCATCATGCGATTTCGTTCTCATCATTTAGAAGAAGACAGCAGCTCTCCGGCTATTCCGCGTGTATTTTCGCCGACCTGCATCCGGAACTGAAAGACTGGCTGGGCATTAATCTGCAACCGAACATACACTGGCGCGAGCGGATGAAATTGAGGCTAAGCGAACTATATTGCCTGTTCGCCGACCGGTTTTTGCCGTTTTCATACCCTCGCCGTTATGATGTTCTGATGAATATGCACTACCATCGAGGTATAAAAAGGTACAAAAACGAAGTTGTAAAAGCCTCAACAGGCTGATGCGGAATGGCCACTCTTTGTTCGAAGCCGATCATGCGCACTACGGGACCGGAAGGGTGAATGTTTTAATGGATTGGATATATCACCAGCCAAGATTTGAATATGAAGAATTATTTTGGGACGCGGGAACATCATGGGCCGGGCATAAATGGTTTGCCTATGATCTGGTATCCAATGTCAAACCGCTCAGGATCGTAGAGCTGGGTACTCATACGGGGACATCTTTTTTCTCCCTTTGCCAGGCCGTTAAAGACGGCGGGCTTGCTACCGAGGTCAATGCCGTTGACACCTGGAAAGGAGATAAGCATGCCGGATATTATGATGAATCGGTGTGGATCGGTGTAAACGAAATTCTCACCAGGTACTACAGCGGCATCAATGCCAATCTGCTCCGAATGACATTTGATGAAGCGGCGGCCGATTTCGAGGAAGGCTCCATCGATATTCTTCACATTGACGGACTGCACACCTATGAAGCCGTCAAGCACGATTTTGGCGTCTGGTTCGACAAGGTATCCAGCGGAGGAATCGTCCTGATCCACGACACTGAAGTCAACGAGGGCGATTTCGGCGTCTACAGGTTTTGGGACGAAGTGAAATCGGAATTTGCAACGATGGAGTTTATGCACTCCTTCGGACTGGGTGTCCTTTGCAGGAACGGTGAACTTGGAAACCTGGTGCTCGCGAACGGGAGAGACTGGCAAATGCACTATTCCAACGTTCACGAGATGATCAGGTACTCATCTATTGATTCACTCCAGGTCGCAATCGATGAGCAAAATAAGGCATTCGAACAGGAAAGGGAGCTGGCGGGAAAGAACCTGGAACGGCTTACGCAGGATGTAAGAGGCCTCGAACAGGAGCTGGTGAATACAAACCTGGAACACGAATCGGAGTTAAGAGGCCTTGAACAGGAGCGGGTGAATACAAGCCTGGAACACGAATCGGAGTTAAGGGGCCAACGGGTAGAGCTTCTGCAAAGACATGATCACCTGGCCATTCGATGCGCCCTGCCGGCATGTTTTTTTCGTTACTACCGCAAGGCATTCTCACTGCGCCCCGGACGTGCCAGGATCAATATCCTGGAAGCCCGGATAATCGCCGGCTCAAATTTGTTCGATTATTCATATTACCTGGATCAATATCCGGGTCTGGATACCCATCCCCTGGCTCATTTCATCGAACGCGGGGTATACGAGGGCGCCGACCCGCATCCATTATTCGATACCTCTTTCTACCTGGGAAAAAATCCTGAAATCGCCCTGTCCGGCATGAACCCTCTCGCCCACTACCTCGAGTTTGGCGGGACCGAGGGACGCGATCCCCATCCTCTGTTCGACAGCTCATTTTACCTGGAAAGTTATCCTGACGTTGCACGGGCAAAAATGAATCCGCTGGTTCACTATCTTTACCATGGATCTGCCGAAGGGCGTGTTGCGCATCCCCTTTTCGACGCCTCTTATTACCTGGATGTATATCCCGATGTAAGGAATTCGGGGCTCGATCCCCTGGTACACTACATCCTGTACGGAGCTGCCGAAAGGCGGAATCCGCATCCCTCTTTCGATGCCTCCTTCTATGTTGAAAACAATCCCGATGTGGCGGAAACCGGTATAAATCCGCTTGTGCACTACATAATGTACGGAGCAGCCAGGGGGCTTGAGACATACCCGGCCTCCAGGGGCGGCTCTCATGATTTGGAGAATATAGAGGACAAGGCACTGGAGCTTGAAAAGCATTCGCCATCGCCCGAGCCGAAACGCGCGCCGAAATGGGGCCGCTGGAGAGTTATAAAGTGCTTATTGAGCTTTTTGAAATCCACTGTTTCAAATTCGCTGCCTGCCGCTGCCTGCGGGGTGGACAGGAACTGAACCAGGAAGGTTGTATGAAAAAGTCGATTCGTAAATTAATCTCTCTTATTTACAGCAGGCGATTCACTATCGCGAAATACCTGACTGCCGGCTCAATCGCCGCTTGCGTGCAGTTGTCGCTCCTCTACCTTCTGACTCATTATGGCGGTATTCACTACATTGTTTCTTCCAGCATAAGCTTCGTCTTTGCGGTTTGCGTCGGTTTTTTGCTCCAGAAGTTCTGGACCTTCGACGACTCGTCAATCGGCTGCATGCCAAAGCAGGCGGCGATGTATGTGGGCCTAGGCGTGACGAACCTGGGGATAAATGCCGCCATGATGTTCTTTCTCGTGCAGGTTTTCCATCTATGGTACCTTTTCTCACAGGTTCTGGCCTGCGGCCTTGTGGCATGCGGCAATTTCGCGGTCTACAACTGCCTCATATTCAAACCTGATATCTAACAGCTTTCAAGCATTGGGAGCAGTGGTGGGTATGAAATGTGCGATACTTGCATCGATTGACATATATTAATTGGATTTCATATTGAAAAATCGTAATTTATACTAATTTTCGTTCAAGATAGGCCAATACCGATGGGTTACGCTCTGCTTCACCCATCCTACATCCCTTTCCAGACCTGAGTTAAGCGTAGGATGGGCGAAGCGGAGCGTAATCCATCATGTTAATCTTGAACGCAACTTGGTATTAGTGCAATTTTGGAGCTGCCGGGAAGTTTATCGCGCAGAATCCATTCTAAAACGAAGCTAAGCATCCGTTAATGATTTTGATTTATATTCAGCTATAATGGCATATAGCTATCTGGAGGGAGAATAAAACAAGTGGCACATAAGAAGAATAAATTTATAAAAGATTTTGACGAGTCTAAATATCTCGAATTGAATCCTGATGTATCCGAGGCTGTAGAGAACGTACGGTTTTCATCCGGTTGGGGCCACTATCTCAGCTTCGGCATCTATGAGGATCGACCTGGAAAACCTGCCAATATCAGTGAAAAAATACTGCGGTTGGTGGAAGAGAATCAATTACCATGTCCTCCTCCAAAGTTGCGAACAAGAGTTCACGGTCAGGGTGATCTTGAAAGTTTCAACAGGATTGGCAGGGCGGTTGCGATCAATCTTGAGCTTGCGATGCAATCGGCATCGATAAAATTGAGGCCATCGAGCCTTCTTGCACCCTTTCTGCCGCGCAGGCGTTACTCCATTCTGGACTTTGGATGTGGTTGTGGCAGAACTTTAAGCTGGTTCCAAAGGTTACACGAGCATGACACTTTCTATGGCACTGATATTGACAACGAGGCTATATCGTGGTGCAAAAAAGAAATGTCGCACATCGGAACATTTATTTGCAATGATGTTAACCCTCCGCTGCCGCTGCCTGACGAATATTTCGATTTTATATACTCCATCTCTGTGTTCACTCACTTGCCAGAAGACATGCAATTCGCCTGGCTTGAAGAACTTAACAGGGTGGCCAAAAGAGGCAGCTATCTTATCCTGACCACCCATGGGGAGGATTTATTCCCGAAAGATATACCGGAAAAGGATGAGTTCGAGAAACTCGGATTTTACTATGCCGTTGGTGAAGGAACAGAAGGGTTGCCGAATTTCTATCAAACTGCATACCACACGAAGGAGTACGTTAGGAACAAATGGAGCAAATATTTTAAAATCAAAGATATTATTAACAGGGGCCTCCTTGATTATCAGGATATCGTTGTCTGTATGAAAAGCAAATAGAGGCATTTTGTGGTCTGGTGGGCGAGCAGGTGCCTGTGTTAACAGGTGAATTCGGAATGAGAAAACCGGTCCTGGCCGGTTCGCTGACCGGTCCCTTGCTTGTGATCGCCCCTTCCATTTTGCTGTCGACATGCGCGATGGATTTTTTTATAAAGACCCATCCAAACAATACGGGCCGCCATTTATGAATTCACTCATTCCGCTTTTTTCCGCACAGGCCGCCAATGATGCAGTTGACTTCCTCACTCCGATAAAACGGGTTCTCGACAGCCACTGGTATATACTCGGAGGCGAAGTGGCCGCCTTTGAGCGGGAATTTGCCGAATATTGCGGTATTGCGGAATGCGTCACCGTGGCCAATGGAACCGATGCGCTGGAAATCGGTATAAATCCGCTTGTGCACTACATAATGTGCGGAGCAGCCAGGGGGCTTGAAACATACCCGGCCTCCAGGAGCAGTTCTCATGATTTGGAGAATATAGAGGACAAGGCACTGGAGCTTGAAAAGCATTCACCATCGCCCGAGCCGAAACGCGCGCCGAAATGGGGCCGCTGGAGAGTTATAAAGTCCTTATTGAGCTTTTTGAAATCCACTGTTTCAAATTCGCTACCTGCTGCTGCCTGCGGGGCGGACAGGAACTGAGCCAGGAAGGTTGTATGAAAAAGTTGATTCGTAAATTAATCTCTCTTATCCACAGCAGGCGATTCACGATCGCGAAATACCTGGCTGCCGGCTCAATCGCCGCTTGCGTGCAGTTGTCGCTCCTCTACCTTCTGACTCATTATGGTGGTATTCACTACATTGTTTCTTCCAGCATAAGCTTCGTCTTTGCGGTTTGCGTCGGTTTTTTGCTCCAGAAGTTCTGGACCTTCGACGACTCGTCAATCGGCTGCATGCCAAAGCAGGCGGCGATGTATGTGGGCCTAGGCGTGACGAACCTGGGGATAAATGCCGCCATGATGTTCTTTCTCGTGCAGGTTTTCCATCTATGGTACCTTTTCTCACAGGTCCTGGCCTGCGGCCTTGTGGCATGCGGCAACTTCGCGGTATACAATTGCCTCATATTCAAACCTGATATCTAGCAGATTTCAGCTCTGGCCCGGCCGGTTTTAAAAGGGCCGGATCGTGCGCAATCGTTGTCCGGAGAGTTTACCGCTATTCGAACGAGCTGATTTTAAGGAGCATTGAATGGGGTGGTCGATGACGGAGGTTTCCGTGCTGGCGGCAATCCTCCTGGTTTTTGTAAGCTTTATTATTCGTGCGGCAAACCGGGTAAGTCTTGAAGCAGCTGGGCCTTCGAACAGTAGAAAGTTGGACTCGTTTCTTTGCTTTGCTGGGCTTTTTATTGTAATTCTGGGTGCAAAGCTCTACCTGATCCATTCTTACGGAAGTGACGTACCTTTTTGGGACGAGTGGGACGGCACCCCTCTTTTTTACCCCCAAATCTTCCGTGGCACGCTTAATCCCGCTGCCTTGTTTCAGCCTCACAACGAGCACCGGGTCCTTTTTATGCGGCTGGTAAACCTCACCATTGTCGCCCTGAACGGCGAGTGGGACCCGATGTTGGAAATGGCGGTAAACGCCGTTATTCATTCATTTGTCTTGACATGCCTGTGCCTGGCCTTGTGGCGCCTTGCCGGAAGGAAACAAATGCCCGTGTTCTGCGCGGCGGTTGGTGCCATGGGCATAATTCCCTTCGCATACGACAACACCCTTTGGGGTTTTCAATCCGTATTTTACTTCGTAACCGGCTTTTCCATCCTGGCAATGCTTTTGCTGACCAGTTCCAATTTGACTTATTCCTCCCTGTTTTTTGGCGTCATAGCGTTAATTGGCGCGATCTATTCACTGGGAAGCGGCTTTCTGGCCGCACCTGCTTTACTGTGTGCCCTGGCTTTGAGTGCTCCGCACGAAACCGGCGGTTTTCGAAAATCATTGCCCGCCCTCGCTGCTTTGTCAGCCCTTACCATCCTGGGGTATGCGTTCATACTATCAGCTCCTCAGTTTGAAGCCCTGAGGGCGCACAGTCCCATTGCTTTTTTAAAGAATTTCGGGAATTGCGCGTTGTGGCCCTTCAAAGATAACTGGCTGTTTCTTTTAGGTTTATGGACACCGTTCCTTCTCCTGATCTGGAAGCATTTTCGCATTAAAAAGGCTTTTGGCCACTTTGAACGTTTTATCATGGCCATGGGCTTCTGGGTGCTTCTCCAGGCTGCGGCGATTGCGTACGCCCGCGGGATGCCCACCTCTCGATATACCGATCTTCTGGCCTTTGGGCCGCTGGTAAATATTTCGGCCCTTCTCCTGCTCTTGGAGGATAGCCGGGCAGGGGTCCTCAGCCGCTGGTGGGGCTTGATCGGAGTGCCGGTCATTGTCCTGTGCGTTGCGTTTTCGACGCTTCATACCAATCGGAAGCTGGAAGGGCGGCACGATTATTTCGCAATTTTTGAGGCAAATACCGCCGGCTATATTCTGACGGGTGATGTTTCATTCCTTCTTAACAAGCCGATACCTTACCCGCAGGTCGAACCACTGGAAATCCACCTGTCCGATCCGGTCGTTCAGGCGATGCTGCCTGTTTCCCTTAGAAAACCTCTCGATTTGGGCCGGGGTGAAGGTTCGGGATTTGGTTCGAAATCTATACCTCCCGATATCGCCATGCCCTATCGGATGGTTACCGGGTCCTGGACGTCTGAGGGCGCAAAAGGCCCAGCCCAATTCCTGAGCCAGCCGGTGGCGAGCCGGTACTCATGGCTGGTCTTCGATATTGCGGGCGGCGGGACCGGCGCCTCCCTGGATCTCGTGCCCTCCTCGGGGGGGCCGGAGGTCAGGGTCCCGTTTAAGAAGGCGGATGGTAGATGGCATAAAGTTACCGTTCGAGCACCCGAAGGACAATTCAGGGTGCGCGCCACTGACGGGAGCCGTACCGGATGGCTGGCCTTCTCCTGGCCAAGAGAACTCGCTTATGGGAGTTATTTTGCCGGCAGGGTCAGCTCGAAGGCCAATATCATGGAATGGCTCGGGCTGATTATTCTGCTCGCGGGAATATACCGCACGGCTACCGACGCTAGCGGGGAGCGAGCCGGCGAGAGTCTCATTCCACCGCTGGCGACGGCTCCCTGACTCCTGCAAAGTGTTGGTTTGCAAGAACGGCTCGGACATGTTATTGACCACCAACAATGAGTTTGCGGTAATAAATCCTCGTTCGGGCGCACAGGCTAGAGATAAAGATGTTGGATGAAAAGGTATTTACCTCCTTCGATGGAGGATTTTCTTCGAGGAACGAATACTGCCGGCCCGACCGGTACCGCATGATAGAAAAAAGCCTTGGAGACCGGTTCAGGATAGCGCGCGGCGGGGGTTATTCCTATACGGCCGCAAGCTTTGGCGCTGGAGCGGTCGTACAGGAAATGGCTCATTTTAACCGTGTGCTGCGTTTCGATCCGGCGGATCGCACCATCGAGGTCGAAGCCGGAATGAACCTCGGCGAACTCCTGGGCCTTACGGCCAAAAGGGGTTTGTACCTGCCCGTCCAGCCCGGATATCCCGCAATCACCGTCGGCGGGTGCATAGCGGCAAACGTACACGGCAAAAATCCCGCAAAGCAGGGCGCCTTCGTAAATTACGTCGCGGACTTAAACATTTTCCACCCGGTCTGTGGCATATCGAGAATCAACCGGCAAAACAATCCGCTCCTGTTTGATATGACCTGCGGCGGCTACGGGCTTACGGGGGTTATTTTATCCGCGACCCTGAAGCTTGAGCCGTTTCCCGGCGCGCTTCTAAGTACCAAGAGGACCAGTGTCGGCAGCCTGGCCGAAGGACTCGGAATAATTCGCGAATCAACAGGTAAGGGCGCGCATGCTTATTCCTGGCACGACGGAGCGCCCGTTGGCCGCACGTTTGGGCGGGGTTTTGTTTTCCAGGGATCGTATATTGCCGATTCCCCGCCGACCCTTGACTTGGTGCCCTCCTACGAGACATTGACGGCGCAAAACCGCGGAAAGCTCCGTTTCTCGGCCTGGGGCGGGCGTCTTACCCGCATCTTGAACTCCGCCTATTTTTTGCTCGAATCGGCTAAACCCGATACCGGAGAGGAGCAGTTTTTCGATTCCATTTTTCCTTTTGCGCGGAAGACCAACTACTTGGGTTTGTTCGGGTATTTCCACTTGTTTGGAAGGCGGGGGTTGGCGGAATACCAGGTTCTTGTGCCGGACGAGCACGCCGAGCATTTTCTCCGGGAGGCCAGGCGGCTTATTCTTGACGCCGGTGTATCGTCCGTTCTGGTTTCAATGAAGCTTTTCAGGGGCACCATGCGGTTCCTGCGTTTTGAGGGTGACGGGGTGTGCATAACGCTTAATTTTGCCCGTACAGCTCAAGTTCCCAAATTTTTGGCCAGGCTTGACGAATTGGCCGTCGCAGCCTCCGGGATGCCCAACCTGATAAAGGACTCCCGGCTGCCGGTGCCGGTGGTGCGCCGGTGTTATCCCCAGTACGAAGAATTTCGAGACAGCCTCCGCGGCTATGACCCCGGGCGGCTTTTCCGCTCTGGGCTATCGGAGAGATTAGAGCTATGACCTACGTGGTTGTGGGCGCTTCGAGCGGCCTTGGACGTGCCCTGGCTGAAGAATTCGCGGCTGCCGGCCACGACCTTGTGATAGTTTCGTCGGATAAGCGGGACCTTCTCGCCCTGGCCTCCGACCTTACGTTTCGAAACTCGGTGCGGATCGTCCCCGTGGAGGCGGACCTTGGGGGAGAAGACAGCTACCTGCGGCCAATTGTCGATGCCGTTGGGGAGCTTGGAAACTTCCAGGGCCTGCTCTTTCCCGTGGGCGCAAGCATAAGGGACGACGACCTAGACCTGGCGCCCGCTGAGGCGGCCCGGCTGGTAAGAGTAAATTTCCTGTGCGTAAGCTCGATTATTTTGAGCCTTCTGCCCTTGCTGCGGAGCCGGCCGGGAGCGGTGATAGTCGGTTTCGGCAGTATCTCTGCCACACGGGGGCGCGATGCGAACATGGTGTATGCCGCCGCAAAGCGAGGACTTGAAAGCTATTTCGAAAGTCTGCGCCACGCATTTTCCGACTCTGATGTGCTTATCCAGTTCTACGTGCTCGGATACCTTGAAACGAACCTTTCTTTCGGCATACCGACGATGCTTCCGAAGGGAGATGTCGGGAAGGCGGGCGCGTGTGTGCTGGCTAATATAACCAGGGACTTTGGAGTTGCTTACTACCCGCGGTTCTGGCGATATATATGTCCTGTCGTCAGGATGATGCCGTGGTTTGTCTTTAAGCATCTCAAGTTTTAGGATTGCGAGGCATCAGGAGATGATATTTCCCGTAAGTTTCATGTTCCCGGTCTACAAGGATGAGAAAACGGTCCGGACCGTTGCTGATAAGGCCCTCCGGCTTCTGGACTCGATCACCGACCAATATGAGATCATAATAGTTGACGACGGCAGTCCCGACAGGTCCGGTGAAATCGCGGACAAGCTCGCGCTCGAACACCCGTCCATCCGGGCCGTTCATCACGAAACAAACCGGGGATACGGTTCGGCGATGCGCTCGGGTTTGTCGGAATGCAGGTATGAATTCATTTGCATGATCGACGGCGACGACGAGTATGAAGTTGAAGATTTCAGAAAACTTTTCAGACTTATAGACCGCTATGACCTGATCATAACCTTTCGGTACAAAAAGATTTATTCCAATACCCGAATCTTTATCTCCTGGGTTTATAATTTCGTGCTCCGGTTTCTTTTCAGAACCAGATTTCGAGACGTTTCAACAGGGCTCCGCCTGGTGCGCAAGACGGTCACGGACGATGTGTGCCTCACGTCGACCAGTCCTTTCGTGGGCGCCGAACTTGCAATCAAGGCCATGCTGAAAGGCTACCGGATCGGAGAGGTCGGCATACAGACTTTCCCGCGCCAGTTCGGAAGAGGAAACTCCACGTCGGTGAAAAACATCATCGCAACTATTCGCGAGATGATGGATACCTACCTGCATATTTTCTCGGATGAGTACGAACTGCCCGAAGGCCGGTACAGGAAAGGCAAATAGTAGATGAAAGATATCGACCGCTTGTATCGATACCGGTTTTCAGAGTCGGAATGCCGGATGAGGGAGAAAATCTGGGAAGTCCTGTGCGGCGATTTCTTTCAAAAATACGTTAAACCAAGTGACACGGTCCTCGATCTCGGGTGTGGTTTGGGTGAGTTTATCCGCTTTATCAAAGCCGGAAGAAAGATCGCGGTGGATCTCAATAATGATGCCGCCCGGTTCCTGCCTCCCGAAATCGAGTACCATTCGATGTCGGTGCTGGATATAAACTCACTGCCCCCCGATTCCCTGGACGTATGTTTTGAAAGCAACCTCTTTGAACACCTTGCCAGCAAGGAGGAATTGGACACACTCCTGTCAAGGGTGCTCCAGGTGCTGCGCCCCGGCGGCCTTTTGATCGCCCTTCAGCCAAATATCAGGTACTGCCCCGGAGCGTATTGGGATTTTTACGATCATAATATCCCCCTGTCCGATCTTTCCTGTGCCGAAGCGCTTGTCAAAAGCGGCTACGAGATCTTGGAGATTATCAGCCGATTTTTGCCGTATACCACCAAATCGGCAATCCCGAAGCACCCCTTTCTCGTTCGCCTCTACCTTCGCTTCCGCCCCGCATGGCGGCTGTTCGGAAAACAATTCCTGATCGTTTGCCGCAAACCTCTGGGTTGACGGCGGCTGATAGAAAAAGAAAGCGGGGAAGAGATTCCCCCGCACCCCACAGGATTTCGGCCACACTGAGCCGCGTAGCGGCGATGAGGTGGAGGGGGCCGTTGGGGGCACATTAAACCATACCTTCGATGCTATCTCTACGCGGCTTCGAAGGGATTGCGCTTTGTGGGGCGATCCTGCCCGGGCCAATAAAAACGCTTTCGGTTTTTTTCAAATCGGGCTAAAAGATATTTTTAGGGGCTGGAGCGCATTCTTTTTCCCGCAAAGATAATCCGGCAGGTCCATCTTTGATTCAACGCCTTTTGCATTATGGTACGGGGAAAGCGTCCCGGTGCCGAAGCGGCGTTGCCCAACAGCCGGCATTCGTTTCCGGCGGGGCGGCTCACCGTAATCTCAAATTCGAACTCCGTGCGTTAATTGCCATCCTTTTTCGAGGAATACATGAAACTTGGACCGAATCATAAGAACGGCATAAAAAGAATCAATGTAGGTTGTGGGCCTCATCATATCCGGGAGGATTGGTGGAATGTCGATATTCGCAAGTTCGAGGGAATAGACGAAGCCCTGGACGTGATCCAGCCATGGGCATTTCAAGACTTGGAATACGTCTATGGCGAACATTTTCTGGAGCACTTGAAGCTGGACGATGCGCTGACATTCCTGAAAAATTCAGGAGAAAGTCTTAAGGTTGGCGGTGTATTGCGCTTAACCACTCCGAATCTGAAATGGGTTGTTCTGACTCATTCTCCCGTGGGCATTGAACCGAGTAAAGTAATTCGCCAAACTCTTGTGATGAATCGCGGTTTTTATGGCTGGGGCCACCAATTTCTCTACACTCGGGAGTTCCTGGAACGTATCCTGAGCGAGATGGGTTTCCAGGATGTTGCCTTCTTTCCGTACGGCCAGAGCGACGACCCTAACCTCCGGGACCTGGAAAAGCACGGCGAGGTCTGGCATTACGGCGATGAGTCAAGCATTATAGTAGTCGAAGCCCGGAAAGGCAGGAACAGAATCGAAGTTCCTCCGAGCCTGTTGAATTATCTCAGGGAAGAATTTGTCATTTATGTAGAATCGGGCCACTGATACCAATTTGTGTTCAAGATTGAACTGAACTTGGTCCCGTTCGTGCTGAGGTATCGAAGCATGAACGGGTGGATCGTCCGCCCTTCGATACCTCAGGACGAACGATCTTGGACGCAAACTGGTATGATACCTGAAAAACGCTTCCCCGCCAACGAACGGCGCTGAGGCAAAATGGGGAGAGCATCGAGCTTTCTCTTTTTCCGCCTCGACGCCAACGCCGTAAATGTTTTATTTCGGTCCCCGAATGATAGGTTAAACTTCATGAGAGTTATGGAGTTGAAAGCTTATTCCAGCGCCTTTGAAAACCACTGGTCATGCATGGCCCTCAGGCTGGCCCTGGTATCCTTGATTATAGCCATGCTGTATCCTTTGAAGGTTTTCAGCATAGCTTCCCGGACTGGACCCGTCCTGGATATTTACACTCAACTACATAGCCAATTCCGGTCTGGTGTTCGGAAGGGATTTAGTTTTTACCCACGGCCCTCTCGGGTTCCTTGCCGTGCCACAGGACATCGGCAACAATTTAGTAATCGCATCGATTTGCGGCCTGGTCGCCTGGATTCTTTTCGCAGCCCTGCTCGCCTACGGCTCGATGAAACGTTTATTTCCCCTCCCCAGGTTATTCGCGTTTACAGTAGTTGTCATGGTTTGCGGCCCTTTCGTGCGACATTTTAACCTGGATTATCTATTAGGCTTATTGATTCTACTCCTCCTCTGTTTTTCAGTAATCCGCACGAATTGGCTTCCATATTTTTTGTTGGCTCTTTCTTTAAGCAGCGCCATCTGTTTCATAAAGTTCAGCGCGGGTCTTTTTGCTGTGCCGGCTATTCTGGCTTTCTCGTTCCTTCAGATTTTTGAAAATACAGAAAGGGGCTGCTTCAGCTCGGACTTTCGCTGGTCCTGATTCCAGCATTTTTTGTCGGGGGATACTTACTGTACAATCCGTCTTTGCCCGATTTGCTGGCCTACCTGAGAGGAACCTTCGAGATATCCTCCGGGTATAGCGTGGCCATGAGCATCCCCGGGCAATGGTATGAGATCTACCTTGCACTCCTCGTGCTTATGGCCTATTTGTATCTCTCCCGCCTCCTTCACCTTTCCCGGGATAAGTTCTTCCCGGTTTCACTGTCTTTTTTGCCTTCCCTGTTCGTTGTTTTCAAACATGGGTTTGTAAGGCAGGGACCGGGTCATGTCCCGCTGTTTTTCGTGATGTCGCTTTTCATTTTCGGCCTGCTTTTTTTGTTTTCGAATTCACAACGGCGAGTAGAGAAATATCTTCTTTTAACGCTCGTACTTGGCATCTGTTTTTTTGTTAATTGTAAACTCGGCTATTACGTTTTACCGCAACGGCTGTCTCCAGTTACGGCCATAAGGATGATCTTCACCGGTTCCGGCCTTCCGGTCGTGGATAAGACGAAGTATCTTGCGAGTGAGAAACTGCCGAAAGATATCCTGGAGGAAATCGGCCGTGGCGGGGTCGGGGTTTTCCCCTGGGAGGTGACGTACATTGCCGCAAATAATCTCAATTACAACCCATTTCCGGTTTTCCAGACCTATGTCGCCTATACGTCCTATCTCGATAACCTGAATGCATCGCATCTAAGCGGCAGTAAGGCCCCGCCCTGGCTGCTGATGGACTTTCAGGCAATAGACTCCCGGCATTGCCTGATCGACGGGCCCGCCACCTGGCTTGCCATTTACAAATGGTACGAGCCGTTCCGGCGTCTGGAAAATCTTCTGGTTCTAAAGAGAAAACAGATGCCTTTATTCGACAAACTCGAAACCGTTGAAAGGGTGGAGCACCGAATAACGGATACTGTCCGCGTCCCTGAAAGCGACGCCCCCCTGGTGGTCAGGATACCAATGGACCTTACATTTTGGGGGAAGGCGGTAAAAACATTTTATAAGATAAGGCCGATTCAAATGGTACTCACGGACGATGTGGGCATGACGCACACTTACAGGATTGTGCCGGATACCCTTCGAAACGGAATGTTTATCAACTACCTGCCTTTGGACGTTGACGACCTGGAGATGCTTTTCAGCGCCGGGGCCACCAGGGAAATAGTTTCCCTGCGGCTTGTCGGTGACTACCTCAAGTTCTACAGGAAGAATGTTTCGGTCGAGTTCCGGAAGGTCCCCGGAATCGGCATCAGCCGGATCGAACCGATATTTCCCGACATTCCGAGATCGACCGGCAAAACCCTGTCGAGCATCGATTACATCAATGGCGCCCGATTGACTTCAGACCCGAAAATCATACACATGAGCGAGCATTTGCTGACCGTCCAGGGTTGGGCGGTTGATTCCCGGGCCGAAAGATCATCGGGAGGAGTTTGGGCGCAAATAGGCGAAAAATGCTTTAAATCGCAAAATGCTTTCTCCAGGGGTGATGTGGCGGCCTTTTATAAAAATAATGAATTTATCATGTCCGGCTTCTCCTTTGCGATTCCGCTGTCCGATGTGGGGCCGGGCGTCCACACTCTTTCCTTGAGGATACTTGCCCATGATAAGCAAAGCTACTACCAGACGGGTGAGATCACCCTCCAGGTAATGAAGGATTAGCGGGCGAGAGTGTCGTCGCGCCGCAGAGGAATCATTCCCCCGCTCTTTTCCAGGCTTAAAAAGTATCACCTTGAACGCAGCTTCGAAGGGATTGCACTTCGCGGGGCGAGCCTGCCCGGGCTAAAAACGCTTCCGGTTTTTTTCAAATCGGGCTAAAAGATACTCTCGGGGGCTGGAGCGCATTCTCTTTCCCGCAAAGATAATCCGGCAGGTCCGTCTTTGATTCAACGCCTTCTGCATTACGGTACGGGAAAGCGTCCCGGCGCCGGCCCGCGGCCGGTGCCGCGGCGTGGCATCTTCCGTGGGATGACGAAAAGGAAATAAACCGAAGGGAGGGTGAAAATGCCTGTCCAATTCGTAAAGATGGGGGTCCTGCCTTACGGGCCGGCGCCCTCCGACGAGACGTCCGCCCTCAAGCTGATCGAAGTCTGCGGGAGGACCGCCTACAAGTCCGAAGACAAGATCACCGATACTTCCGCCAAGTCTTTCGTGCTCATGCTCAAATCCCACGGGCACCTCTCCGTCCTCGAACACAGCAACATCGTGCTGAAGGTGGAACCGGAAGAAAAAACCGGCCCTCCGGGCGAGGTCGCGGCGCTTTCCTACGGATCGGTCCTTGAAGGTTTAAAGGACAGGATCGGTTTTCACCGGATATTTCCACTGGGCACGGACGGTGCTTCGGGGTTCATCCTGGCCGGAAACATCAGGGCGTGGCTGGAAACGATCCATTACCTCGAAAGGTGCGAGCCCGCGCTCTTCCGGTTTTTTACGGCAAGTTTGAACCGCTTTTTCCCCAACCTGTTCGAACCGGCGCCCGCCGGCGGCGAACCGCTCCCGTACGCGGCGACCCTGGTGTCCGAGCAGGACCAGCTCCGGTCTCTCAAGCGGGAACCGGCGCTCGACCTGCCCGTTTTCGTGTTCCGGTTCGTGTGCGACCGGGGGATCACCCATGAGGTGGTGCGCCATCGCGTGCTCTCGTTTACCCAGGAAAGCACGCGCTACGTCAACTATAAGAACAAGGGCATGGTGCTCATCGTGCCCGAAGAACTCCACGACTCCCACGACGAATCCACGTGCAGCCTCGTCGGGGACGGGCCGCTGGTGCGGAAATGGCGGGAGCGCTCGGAGCTTATCTTCGACTGGTACAAGGAAGACCTGGCAAGAGGCCTGAGGCCGGAAATCGCACGGGACATCCTGCCGAACCTGCTCAAGAGCGAGATTTTCGTGTCGGGGCGATTCAGCGGATGGAAACATTTCGTGCTGCTGAGAGACTCCAGCCAGGCGCACCCGCGCATCCGGTTTCTGGCGCGGGAGGTTCGGAAATATTTCGAGCAACTGGGGCTCCCCGTCGCAGGCAATGGTTGAGGGCCGCGGGGGACGCCGCTCAAGGGCAGCTTCCGAGCCGGTCCCTGAGCGGTTTCTTTTGACGTTTGCAGACTGAGAAATTGTTATGCATGAAATTTTTGAAATGCAATGGCGGCTCAATATCCGCACCCTGGCCAATATCGGGAAGGATTTCGAGCAGACGATGGCCGATCCTGGGGCACGGGTCGTATGGATCGAAAACTACCGCAAGGCGCTTTCCGCCGAGCTTGCCGAACTGGTCCGGGAAGTCGGGGATTACGGAATCGGGAGCCGCAACGGCAAAATCGAAATTGTGGATATGCTTCACTTCCTGGTGAGCCTCTCACAGATCGTGGGCGTGGCGCCGGAGGACACCCCGCCGTTTTCGGCCCTCGAAAATGGGGTTTCATTCGAACCCTGCGTAATCGGGGCCTTTCTTGCCCTCGATGAACTCCAGAACAGCCTCAAGTGGAAATGGTGGGCCAAGGGGGGCGGGTTCAAGCCCGAGAAGGCTCGGGAAGCGGTCCTGGCCTTCTGGAAGCAGCTTGTTCTTATTTGCTCCGTTTTTTCCCTCGATTTCGAAGAACTCAAGCGTATTTATGTCGAGAAAAACCGGGTGAATTTCGAGCGCCAGGCCAACAATTACAACGAAGACACCAAGACGGAAAAAGACAATCTTTCGATTGGAATCTGAAGGCCTTCGGCAAAATCGAAAAGTCTAACCTCCCCTCCACAGTTGGAATTACAGTGACCCAGGCCAGGCGCAAACAAACGGCAAAGCACCACCGGCCCTCCTTACCGGCCCGGTTCATAAGCTTCGAGGGAATCGACGGGTGCGGAAAAAGCACCTTGATGGAACACCTGTCCCAATGGTTGGCAAAGGCCGGAATCCCGTTTATCCAAACGCGCGAACCGGGCGGGACCGGTATCGGGGAAAAGGTGCGGGAGCTTCTGCTGGACCCCGCTTCGGCAGCGATGAGCGGCCGGGCCGAAGTGCTTCTCTACAGCGCGAGCCGCGCGCAGCTTACCGACGAGGTCATCGTTCCGGCAATGAAAAAAGGGACGTGGGTCCTGACCGACCGGTTCGTGGACGCAACCTTCGCCTACCAGGGATTCGGACGCGGGTTCGACCTCGAAAGGCTCAAGGCTATCCAGGAGTGGACGACCGGGGGCGTCTGGCCCGATAAGACGATTCTGCTCGACTGCGCCATCGAAACCGCGCTGGAAAGAATGGTGTCCAGAAGCGGGGAGAAGGACCGAATCGAGCAGGAAGCCCTCGAGTTTCACCGAAAGGTGAGGCAGGGTTATCTCACGCTCGCCCGCTGCGAGCCGGAAAGGTTCCTGGTGCTGGATGCCGAAATGCCCCTGGAAGATGTTATCGAGGAGTTTTACAGGAAATTCTGGCTGGCGGAAGTGGAGGGTTGAGGCGCGGGGAGCGGGTGAGTGCAGGCTGCGGCCTGCACGATGCAGATAAATTCATACACCGCGGCGCGCGATAGACCCCGGATTACAAAAGGGCGGACACGAATCCGCCCTTTTGATGAAAAAAATACCTGCAAAATTGAAATCTTATCTACGGTGGCCGTCCATCTCGTCCAGTATGACCCCGCCAACCGCACCGGCCGCGGCACCGGCCGCCGCGCCGACGATCAGGGGTGCTCCAACCAGGGCCGCCGTGCCGATGCCGGCGGCGGCACCGATTGCACCGCCGCTAAGCGCTTTTTGTTCCCTCGCGCTCATGCCGGCGCAGCCCAGGGTCGCCGAAAGCATCACGACAACGAGCAGCGTCAATAAAGTTCTCATTTTCCCCTCCTTAACCGAAATGAAGTCAGTCCTGATTACTCCTTGCCATGCGTGCAGGGAGCAACCTGCCCTTAGCGAGCAATTTTCATGCCCCGTCCCTTTCCGGATACAACCTCATGGAAGCGTATTCCTGCCCCAGCCGGGGGTGGCACGCCCATCAGGGTAAAACCAAACCATAATCATCCGCAAGGCCCCGGCAAGCGCTGGAAGCGCCACGGAACCATTACCAAAAGCGATAACGAATGACAAATGGAATTTGTCTACATAAAAGTCCGCTGAAGTCCGTGGTCAAGTACCATTGACCGCAAAATATCTATGCAGTAATATCTTTCATCAGGATAGGAATCCCGCACCGATGGGAGAGCTGGAGATGAACGAGAGAATTTCTGTAAGCCCTAACATCCATTTTGGCAAACCATGTGTTGCCGGAACCAGGATTCCGGTGCAAAGCGTTCTGGAGTTGGTGCGCGAAGGCATTGCGTTTGCTGAGATCATTCAGGAATACTACCCGGATCTTACCGTCGAAGACATTCGTGCCTGCATTCAGCACGCCATCGATGTCATTGCAGCCGAAGACATTCGCGTGTCGACAGCCGCCGCATGAGATTCCTTCTGGACCACGATGTTTACGGCTCCACGGTTCACTTTCTGGCCGATCTTGGCCATGATGTGGTCACGGTGGCTCAATTGAATCTGGCTCAAGCCTCCGATGAGCAACTCATCAGGCTCGCCAAAGAGCAGGGCAGAATACTTGTGACCAGGGATAGAGACTTCGGTGAGTTGGTTTTCATCAGCGAGATTAATACCGGCGTGCTTTACCTGCGCATGGTCCCACCGACCCGGAAGGCCGTTCACGCCGAACTGGAAGGCGTTCTCAAAACCTATTCACAGAAAGAGTTGCTTCAAGCTTTTCTGGTAATCGAACCTGGCAGGCACAGGTTCAGGAAGCTCCCCGTAAATAAAGAGACGCGTTAAATCTCCTCCCTCCGCACCCGCAACGCAGCTTCCCTCATTTACTTTCCCCGCCGTCGGGATATATTTGGGCAGTCCCGTAAAAACAGGGTTTTCCTTGACTTTTACTTGCCTCTTTTTTAGAAGTCTTCGATTGTCCTGAAAATTTAACTCAAACCAGGGATGGGAATGGAAGCTGTACAGGCCGTAAGAGGCATGAATGACATATTGCCCGACCAGGTCGGGTGGTGGCAGGAAGTGGAACGGGCCGCCAGGGAAGTGCTCGAAACATTCGGATACCGTGAAATCAGGACCCCGGTCCCGGAGAAGCTCGATCTTTTCGCCAGGAGCATCGGGGAGAGCACCGATATCGTCGAAAAGGAAATGTATGCCTTCCAGGACCGAAACGAAGACTGGATCGCCCTGCGGCCCGAGGCCACGGCATCGATAGTTCGGGCATACATTCAGCACAAGCTCCACGCGGACCCCGGCTCTCAGAAATTCTACCAGGTAGGGCCGATGTTCAGGCACGAGCGGCCCCAGAAAGGGCGCTACAGGCAGTTCCACCAGATCGATGCGGAGGTTTTCGGCATCGACAGCCCGATGATAGACGCCGAAATCATGTACATGCTGCACCTTTTTCTGGAACGCATCGGGGTGTCGGGCGTTATGTTGAACATTAACAGCCTGGGCTGCCGGGATTGCAGGAAAGCCTACCGGCAGGTCCTCCAGGACTATCTCGTGTCGGCCGGGGACGATTTTTGCCCCGACTGCCTGCGCCGCCGGAACACCAATCCGCTACGGGTTTTCGACTGCAAGGTCGAGCGCTGCCAGGCCCTTATCGAAGGTGCTCCGGCGCTGATCGACTATATAGACGACGAATGCCGGGCCCATTTCGATTCGGTGCGAAACTACCTGGAAAAGCTCGGCACGCCCTATGCCGTAAACCCGCGAATGGTCCGCGGCCTGGACTATTACGTGCGCACCACTTTCGAGGTGATCACCGACCGGCTGGGATCTCAGAACGCCATCGGCGGCGGCGGCCGCTACGACGGGCTGGTGCGCGACCTGGGCGGACCCGACGTTGCCGCAACCGGTTTTGCAATCGGCATGGAACGGCTCATCCTTCTGCTCCGGCAGGGCCGGGAAGCGCCCGCGCGCGTCCCGGCGGTGTTTGCCGCCGCGCTGGGTGAGGCCGCCCGTTCGGAAGCTTTTTTGCTGGTCCAGGAACTTCGCCGCCGTGGGGTCGAGGCGGAAATCGACTACGAGGGGCGAAGCCTCAAGGCCCAGATGCGCCGGGCCGACAAGTCGGGCGCGCGCCATGTTATCATTTTGGGTGAAGACGAAATCAATCGCGGCGAAATCCAACTGCGTGATATGGTGGAGAAGACGCAAAAAGTGGTGCCGCTGGAAAATGCCGCCGCTACAATAGCGGAAGCCGCGGAGAACGGTTGAGAAAAGAACGGGGGAACCGGTTTCCCCACCCCCGTAGGATTTCGGCCGCGCGCGGCCGCGCCGACTTGAGCCGCGAAGCGAGTGGGGGCGAAGCGCCCCCACGCTTTTGAATGTTTTCCCAGTGCCCGTTCTGAAAATTGCACACGTTGCACGTTAACGGAGGAAATCTTGTCGAATTTGGTTGAATCCCGGAAAGAACCGGTTCCGGAGGAAGTTGCGGACGAGGCTGAAGTCGCCTTGGACCAGCTTGGAGGATGGCGGAAGACCACGGATTGCAACGGCCTTCGGGCCGGGGACATAGGGTCGGAAGTGGTGCTCATGGGCTGGGTGCAGAGGCGGCGCGACCACGGCGGGCTTATCTTCGTGGACCTAAGGGACCGTGAAGGCATTACCCAGGTGGTCTTCGACCCGCAGATCAGCCAGGATGCGCACCAGCGCGCGGGCGGCCTCAGGAGCGAGTACGTCATTGCGGCCAGGGGAAAAGTGCGCCATCGACCGGACGGGATGACCAACCCCAAGCTGCCCACCGGAGAGATCGAGGTCGCCGCAACCGAACTCCTTATACTCAATGCCTCGAAAACCCCTCCCTTCCACATCGAAGACGACGTGGATGCCAGCGAAAACATACGCCTCAAGTACCGGTATCTCGACCTGCGCCGGCCGAAGCTCTACCGCAATCTGCTTCTGCGCCACAACGTGGCCCGGCTGACCAGGGATTATTTCAGCACTTTGGGGTTCATCGAGGTCGAAACGCCCGTTCTCACCAGGAGCACCCCGGAGGGCGCGCGGGACTACCTTGTGCCGAGCCGTGTAAATACCGGCAGGTTTTACGCGCTGCCCCAGTCTCCCCAGCTCTTCAAGCAACTGCTCATGATGGCCGGGTTCGAAAGATATTACCAGATCGTGAAGTGCTTCCGGGACGAGGACCTTCGGGCCGACAGGCAGCCGGAATTCACTCAGCTCGATCTCGAAATGTCCTTTATCCGCGAGCAGGACATCTATACGATCATCGAGGGCTGGATACAGCGCCTCTTTTCCGAGCTGATGGACATCCGGCTCACTCTCCCCATTGATCGCATGACCTACGCGCGGGCGATGGACCTGTACGGGAGCGACCGTCCGGACACCCGGTTCGACCTGCCGCTTACCGATGTCACGGCAATCGTTTCCGAATCGGAACTCAGGGTTTTCAAGCAGGCAATCGAGCGGGGAGGGATCGTAAAAGCCATCCGCGTGCCGGGAGGAGTCAGCCTTTCCAGAAAAGAACTGGATGAGCTGATAGAGTTTGTCAAGATTTTCGGAGCGCAGGGGATGGCGTGGATTAAGATCCAGCCCGAGGGCTGGCAGTCCCCGATAACGAAATTCCTGCCCGAACCGGTGCAGGCCGCGCTCACCGGGCGCCTCGGGATAGAGCTTGGCGATGTCGTGCTGTTCGTGGCCGACCAGCCCAAGGTGGTAAACGATTCGCTCGGAAACCTGAGGGTCCGGCTCGGCCAGCAGCTCGGCCTTATCGACGACAAGGCCTTCAACTTCGTGTGGGTGACCGATTTTCCGCTGTTCGAATGGAGCCACGAGGAGAAAAGGCACACCTCCATGCACCATCCGTTCACCGCCCCGGCGGAAGCCGACCTCGATCTTTTGGAACAAAACCCCGAGAAGGTGCGCAGCAGGGCCTACGACCTGGTGTTGAACGGGACGGAAATCGGCGGTGGGAGCATCAGGATACACCAGCAGGAAACACAGGCGCGCGTCTTTAAAGCCCTGGGAATTGCAGAGGAAGAGGCAGGCGAAAAATTCGGATTTTTGCTCGAAGCGCTCCAGTTCGGCGCACCGCCCCACGGCGGCATCGCTTTCGGGCTCGACCGGCTGGTGATGCTTTTGAGCGGTTCCGGCTCCATCCGCGACGTGATCGCCTTCCCCAAGACTCAGAAGGCGACCTGCCTGATGACCGGCGCGCCTTCGGACCCGGATATGAACCAACTGCTCGAACTGTGCATCAAGGTTGAGTGCGTGCAGAAAAAGTAAGGAAAACCGATGACCCGCTGGAACCCGAAAAAGCGTGTCCTGGACCATGAACACTCCGAACTGGAACTGAAGACGGTCCGCAACGTGGAGGAGCCCAACCTGATGCGGGATGTTTTCCCCTACGAGGAAGCCCCGCGTATCGCCTTCGACCACATGATCCTGCCGATCGACCCGGCCGAAGAGATATTCATTACCGACACGACGTTCCGGGACGGTCAGCAGGCGCGCCCGCCGTACACGGTAAAGCAGATCGAGACCATTTTCGAATTCATGCACCGTCTTTCCGGCCCCAACGGGGTGGTGCGCCAGTCTGAGTTTTTCCTCTATACCCCGAAAGACCGGGAGGCGCTCGAAGTCTGCACGGCCAAGGGATACGCGTATCCCCAGATAACGGGGTGGATCAGGGCGGTCGAACAGGACCTCGATCTCGTGTCGAAAATGGGCCTGGAGGAGACCGGCATCCTTACCTCCGTATCGGACTATCACATATTTTTGAAGCTTAAAACCGACCGTAGGGGAGCGCTGGAAAAATACGTCGGGATAGCCAGGGCGGCGGTTGAGCGCGGCATCCGGCCCCGCTGCCATTTCGAGGATATAACCCGCGCGGACGTTTACGGTTTTTGCATTCCGCTGGCAATCGAACTGATGCGGCTTCGCGAAGAGAGCGGAGTAGATATCAAGATACGGCTTTGCGATACCCTGGGGTTCGGCGTTACCTATCCGGGCGCGGCGCTTCCGCGAAGCGTGCCCAAGCTCGTGAGGGCGTTCATCGACGATGCCGGAGTGCCCGGGTCGCTGCTCGAATGGCACGGCCACAACGATTTTCACAAGGTGCTGGTAAACTCGGCCACTGCCTGGCTCTACGGGTGCAGCGGCGCCAACGGCACCCTGCTCGGGTTTGGCGAGCGCACCGGCAATGCCCCGGTCGAGGGCCTGATTTTCGAATATATCGGGTTGAAGGGTTCACTGAGCGGGATAGACACCACGGCCATTACGGATATCGTCGAGTACTTCAAAGCGGAACTCGGATACCGGGTGCCGCCGAATTACCCGTTTACCGGCGAAGAGTTCAACGCCACGCGTGCGGGGATTCATGCGGACGGTCTCGTAAAAAACGAAGAGATTTATAACGTCTTCGATACCGACAAGCTGCTGCATCGCCCGATTAGCATCATCGTGACCGACAAGTCGGGGGTGGCCAGCATCGCCTACTGGGTAAACCAGCGGCTGAAGCTCGAGGGCGAGCGCCGCCTCGACAAGAGGCATCCGGGCATCATGAAGATGTACAAGCGGGTGATGAACGAATACGAGAAGGGGCGAAACACCTCGATATCGAGCGAGGAACTGGAAAGATGGGCCAGGCGCTACCTTCCCGAGTTTTTCATCAGCGAATTCGACCTGCTGAAAAAGCGCGCCTACGCTCTTGCCGCCCACCTCGTCGAAGAAGTGGTGGAAAGCGACATGATAAAGACCCTCGATCTCGAGCGCCAGGAGCCGCTGCTTCAGACCCTGCTCGAACTCAATCCGTTTATCCAGTACATTTACGTTACCGACAAACAGGGCCGTAAGATCACCCGCAACATAACCCATATCGTCGACAAGGCCAGGTACGACAGCGCCAAAGTGGGTGAAGACCTGTCCGACCGTCCGTGGTTTATAGAACCGATGCGCGACGGGCGGGTCCATGTTACCGATTTTTACTCCTCCCGCTACACGGGAGCGCTGTGTATAACGGTTTCGGCGCCGATCCGAAACGAGGCGGAAGAGATAATCGGTATCCTGGGTATAGATATCCGGTTTGAAGACCTGGCGAAGATGGAAGAAAGCGGCGATATGGGGTAAACGGACGGGCGTGAAGGCTTCCCTTTACAAGGCCCTTTTTTAACACGAAGAGCACGAAGGAGGCACGAAGAACACGAAGGTGTGTGAAGATGGGCCGCGGGGAAATAATTGGTATTCGGGGGCATGGATATCCGCTATAGCTGTTCATCTTAGTTTTAGCTGAGGACATTAATATAACGTATAACGGAAAATAGAGGGGGACGGTGAAGAGCCGAATCAGCAGCAAGCTTGCGGTCTGCGTGTTGTTTTGCGTATTCCTGCTGAGTTGCGCAAAGCAGCCCACGCCTCCCCCGGCGCCGCTTCCGCCCGGGCTTAAATCACAAAAACCTTACCAGATAAAAGGCACGTGGTATTACCCGCTGCCCAGTGCCGAGGGCTATGTCGAAGAGGGCGTAGCAAGCTGGTACGGCGCCGATTTTCACGGAAAGCCCACTTCCTGCGGGGAACCTTACGACATGTGGGCCATGACCGCCGCCCACAAGACGCTCCCATTGGGAACCTACGTCAAGGTGTCGAACCTCCACAACAACCACACGATCATCTTGAGGATAAACGACCGGGGTCCGTTCGTGGCCGGAAGGATAATCGACCTTTCCTGCAAGGCCGCCCAGGAGCTTGGCTGCTACGGCAGGGGTACCGCCAGGGTGCGCGTCGAGGCGGTGCAGGTGGCCTCCGAGTACCGGGTGGGGCAGGAAACGTACTGGAAAGTGGACCCGGTGCCGTCTTTCCGCTACGGCAATTTTACCGTGCAGATCGGCGCCTTCCGTGACGAAGGCAATGCCCGCAGGCTCCGGGACAGGATGGCGGCGCGCTACGGGGAGGCCGGGATAATGCAGGTGTCCGACAAGGACGGGAACCTCTACCGGGTACACGTCGGGTCCCACTCCGACATCGACCGGGCAAGACAGGAAGCGGTGCGGATGAAGGCCAGGGGATTTACGGGCGCGTTCGTACTGGCCGTTGAAGGACAGGGACAGTGATCGAAATATTTACGTATCCATCGGATGAGTCCGAACAAAAAATCGCCGCCATATCCAGGCGGAAACCGGGGGCCGACCACCGGCTCGAAGCAAAGGTTGCCGCAATTATCGAGGAAGTCAAAGCCGGAGGCGATGCCGCGCTGCTTCGCTTCACCCGGGAGTTTGACGCTCCGGGCATGACGGCGGACAGGATCCGCGTTTCCGATGCGGAAATCGAAGCCGCCCACGGCGGGGTGGATTCCGAATTCCTGGAAATTATCCGCACGGCTATCCGCAACGTCGAGGAGTTTCACCGCCAGCAGCTTCGCCATTCCCATTTCATCACCAGGCCCGACGGCACTTTCCTGGGGCAGATAGTAAGGCCCGTGCGGGCGGCCGGCCTGTACATCCCGGGGGGCCGGGCCGGAGAAACCCCGCTCATCTCATCGGTTATTATGAACGCGGTCCCCGCAAAACTGGCGGGGGTGCGCGACATCGCCATGATTACCCCGCCCAGAAGCGACGGGAGCGTCAACCCTTTCCTGCTGGCCGCGGCGCGCGAGGCGGGCGTCAACCGGGTGCACCGGGCGGGCAGCGCGTGGGCCGTCGCGGCGCTTGCCTACGGGACGGAATCGGTTGCGCCGGTCGATGTTATCGTCGGCCCGGGAAATATCTATGTCGCCCTGGCCAAGAAGCTGGTTTCGGGCGAGGTGGGAATAGACATGATCGCCGGTCCCAGCGAAGTCCTGGTCATCGCGGACGCCGAGGCCGATGCGGCTTTCATTGCGGCGGACATGCTCAGCCAGGCCGAACACGACGTGATGGCAAGCGCCATCTGCATCACCACCAGCCAAACGGTTGCGCGGGATGTGTCCGAGTCCGTTTCGAAACAGTTGCCGGCCCTTTCCAGGCGCGAAACGGCGGCCGCGGCCGTCGAGAGCTACGGGGCCGTTTTCGTGGTGGAAGATATCGAGGCCGCCGTTGCGCTTGCCAACAGGATAGCCCCGGAACACCTGGAGCTGCACGTAAAAGACCCCCTGCCGCTGCTCGGCAGGATAGAAAACGCCGGTGCGGTCTTTATGGGGGGCCATACGCCCGAAGCGGTGGGCGACTATTTCGCCGGCCCCAATCACGTGCTCCCGACCGCCGGCACGGCCCGGTTCGCGTCGGCCCTGGGGGTGGAAAATTTCCTCAAAAAAACCAGCGTGATAGCCTATTCGACCCAGGCCTTCCAAAGGGACGCGGCATCGATCATCCGCCTCGCCGAACTGGAAGGGCTGGACGCCCATGCGAAATCGGTTCGAATAAGGCTCAAAGGGGAATAGAGAAATAGAAAAAAGAACGGGGGAACCAGTCCCCTCGCTTTTCGAGATTTTCTGATTTACCGCTCTTCGGTTTCCGCTCCGACCCAGGCAAGGTATTCCTCCAGGCCGGCGGTTACCGGAAATGATATAATTTCGGGGACTTCGTAGCTGTGGAGCTGCCGGACCCTGTCTTTTAGCGAGGAAAAGAGGGAGGTTCGGGTCTTCATTACCATCAGGACCTCCTGTTCGTCGTGGATTTTCCCCCGCCACCTGTAGATGGACCGGATGCGGGGAACTATATTGGCGCAGGCCGCCAGCTTTTCCTCAACCAGCGTGCGCCCGATTTTGGCCGCTTCGTCCTCGCTTGCGGCCGTTACGAAAACTATGGATACATCGGTCATGGGGGCTTCCTCCGGGAATTCGCATAATGCCGGGCGGAAAGTTCGATAAGCACCGAATACCTTCGCGGCCTTCGCGTGAAACAAAAAGGGCGAGTTGAAAACTCATCATAAACACCGGGCACCGATCGACGCAAGGTCTCATCCGGCATCTTCGGGGAGGTTGAATTGAAAAAGGCCGTCGTGCTCCTTTCGGGCGGCGTGGACTCCACGACATGCCTGGCGATAGCGGTAAGCGAAGGCTTTGCGGCCCACGCGCTGAGCTTTGACTACACGCAGCGCCATCGCGCCGAACTGGAGGCCGCCAGGCGGGCGGCCGTTGCGGTTGGGGCAACCGAGCACCTGGTGTTGGAATTGCCGCTCGCAACCATCGGCGGATCGGCCCTTACCTCCGGCATCGCGGTCCCCAAGGATGCTTCGCCCGAAGCAATGCAGGGCCGCATACCGGTCACCTACGTCCCGGCGCGCAACACGATCTTTCTCTCATTTGCCCTCGCCTGGGCGGAAGTGCTCGGGGCGGCCGATATCTTCATCGGCGTCAATGCGCTCGACTATTCCGGATACCCCGACTGCAGGCCGGAATACGTCCGGGCATACGAGAAGATGGCAAACCTGGCCCTCAAGGAATCGGTCGAGGGAAGGCTTAAAATCCGCATCCACACTCCGCTCATCACCATGACCAAGGCGCAGATCATCCGGCGCGGCCTGGAACTGGGGGTCGATTTTAAAATGACCCATTCCTGCTACGACCCGGACCGTCTTGGCCGGGCCTGCGGGCGCTGCGACAGTTGCATTCTTCGAAAGAAGGGCTTTGCCGAGGCCGGGGTCGCGGACCCCACGGTCTATACTCCGGCCTGATACCTGGAGATACCTGACAGATGACCTTTTACTCCGACCTGACCCAACTGGGCAAAAAGGCCAGAATCGCTAAAACCCCGGAAAAGGCTTCCCTCGATACATTTGCGAACCCGCATCCGGGGCTCGATTACGTGGTGCGCCTCACCGCCCCGGAATTTACCACCCTTTGCCCGGTAACCGGGCAGCCCGATTTCGCGGTGATCGTAATCGACTACGTTCCCGGCGAGCGGCTCGTGGAGAGCAAGTCTTTCAAGCTCTTCCTGGGCAGTTTCCGAAATCACGGGACTTTCCACGAAGACTGCACGGGCTACATTCACAACAGGCTCAAAGATGCCATGGCCCCCAAATTCATCCGGGTAACCGGCCTGTGGAACGCCCGCGGTGGAATCGCCATAGACGTTGTGGTGGAATCCGGCGCCCTTCCTTCGGGGTGCGCCGTATTGCCGCTTCCAAAGTCCGGCTACGGCGGCGGAAGGCAATGAAGCTCTCATTCAGCACCAATGCCTTTGTCAATTTTTCCGTACTCGACGCTATAGAGACGATCGCCGGGGCGGGATACGCCGGCGTCGAAATCCTGGCGGACGCCCCCCACCTTTACCCGTTTTCCACCTCGGATTCCGACCTCGAACGCATCGCCGGCCTGCTGGAAAAAACGGGCGTCCGCGCCGCAAATATCAATGCCAATACCGCGGTGGGCTACTACGGGCGAAGTTTCTGGGAACCGCTGTTCGAACCCTCCCTTGCCAACCCGGATGGAGAAGCCCGGCGGTGGCGGATCGAATACACGAAAAGGTGTATAGACATGGCCCGTTTCCTCTCCTGCCCCAACGTCAGCATTACCTCCGGCAGGATGGTCCCGGGTACCGGTCCCGAAAAATCGTTGGAATTTCTGAGGCAGTCCCTGTATGAAGTTCTCGACCACGCCGCGGGCAGGGGCGTGCGGGTGGGAATGGAGTATGAGCCCGGACTGCTCGTGGAACGGTTCGAAGAGCTAAAAAGCCTCATCGACGATATCGGCTGCGACTGTTTCGGGGCCAATCTCGACCTGGGACACAGCCACGTGCTCGGAGAACGACCCGGCGAGGTGGCCGCGGGCCTCGGTTCGAAGATTTTCCACGTCCACCTTGAAGATATTCGCGCGGGCAAGCACTATCACCTGGTCCCCGGAGACGGAGACATAGACTTCCGGGTGCTTTTCCGCGAACTGGCGGGCGTTTCTTATTCCGGTTTCGTAACGGTTGAACTATACACCTGTTGCGATGCGCCGGCCGATGCGGCCGGGCGCGCCATTAATTATCTGCGTAAACTGATGGATACGGGTTACCAGTCATGAAATTTGCTTTCAGCTCGAATGCGTTCACTCGGCACTCGCTTGCGGAAACCATCCGTATCATTTCCGAAATCGGCTATGAGGGAATCGAGATCATGGCGGATGTTCCGCATGCCTATCCTTCTCACCTCACCGAAAAAGATATCGAGGGGATCAAAGGGCTTCTCTGCGAAAAAGGACTGCGGATATCGAACCTCAATGCCTTCATGCACAACGCCGACGGCGATACCTATCATCCTTCCTGGATCGAGAAGGACCCCGGCCAGAGGGCCAGGAGGGTCGAGTTTACCCTGGAGTGCATTGAGTTGGCGCACAAACTGGGGGCGCCTCATATTTCCACAGAACCGGGGGGGCCGCTGGAAGGCGTTACGAGGGAGCAGGCCCTTATATGGTTCCGGGAGGGCCTGGCGAGAATCGAGCGGAGCGCGCGTGAGAAGGGGATAAAAGTATTGATAGAGCCCGAACCGGGCCTGCTCATCGAGAACAGCTCGCAGTTTTTGGAACTCTACGCGCAGTTGGACCACGAGGTTTTCGGGCTCAACTTCGATATCGGCCATTTTTTCTGCGTGGGCGAAGACCCGCGCGGCCTGGTTGCCGGGTTAAAAGATTGCGCCCTGCATTTTCACCTGGAAGACATCGCTTCCTCGCGCAGGCACCACCATCTCCTGCTGGGCGAAGGGGCCATAGAGATACCGGCCGTGCTGTCGGCAATAGAGTCGGGCGGATTTACCGGTTTTGTGACGGTCGAGCTTTACACGTACATGGATACGGCGGCGGAGGCCGCGCGGGAGGCGTTCGAGTACCTGCGCAAATGGAGGTCGGAGGCGGGAAATCGAAACCTGAATTGATCGTTTCTTCTCAGTTTATCCATCCGCGGCGCCGGTACTTGACCGATTTGGCATTCAATTTGCCGCCGATCTCGTCCAGGAGATCGTTGGTGGCCTCTTCTATTCTGCCGATGTCGGCCTCGTCCACGCAGCCTTCGGGAACGGACCTCAGGAACATTTGCAGGCGTTTGAAATGGCGGACCAACTCGGGCCTGATATGTCCTTTCCCCAGGTGGTCGTCGATCTCCAGTATGGTGGCGACACAGTTTTCCATCCTGAGCCGGAAGTATCTCGACATTTGGCGGACCCTGCCTTTCTTCCAGGCTTCCGGGCCGCCTGTCCTTTCATCCCAGCTTTCGGCCCAGTTCGGCGTTGAAGAAGCCGTAGAAATTCTTGTATTCTTTTAAAGAACGGGCGAAGATTATTTTGGCCTTTTCGAGGTCGGCTACGTTGAGAATCAGG
This sequence comes from uncultured delta proteobacterium, assembly GCA_963712895.1. Taxonomy (GTDB): domain Bacteria; phylum Desulfobacterota; class Syntrophobacteria; order Syntrophobacterales; family Syntrophobacteraceae; genus SbD1. Next base: position 89,658 of record CAVQJR010000007.1, read on the forward strand.
TTCACACCCATCCGGAAGGCGAGCATGGCGTCCAGGGTGGGCAGAGTATCGGACAAAAGGCAAAGGTAGAATTGCCGCCTCACGTGCATCGACAACAATTGCACATGGTGGAGAACGAGGTTTTCGGCAGCTTTTGACGAGTCGAAGTTCTCCTCCAGGATTATGAGATCATAAGTATTGTGGTGTAGTTTGCCAAGGGCGAAACCGGCCCGTGCCGCATGCACCACCCAGTAATCGAGTTCCTGGAGTACCTGGGCGAGTTTCTCGGCAAGCTTCGTATTGGATACGCAAAGCATCGCCGTTTTCACTCCATCCTCGACCACGTCCACGGCGCTGGTGTAATCGGCAAGCGTATCGAAAGGGGGCAGAATACCGTTTTGCGGGGCTTGCGGCGGCGGGGCGCTTTCCGTGAGTTCGATTGGCGTTTTGCATCTGGGGCACGGGATTCTTGAAATCCTGCCCTCCGATATTTTCTCCTCGGGAATGACAAATTCAATCCGGCATCCGGGGCATTGAACTTTCACTTTGCTTCTCCTGTGCTGGGGCGCCCGCCTCCTCAACCACGCGCCGGGCGAACTGCGGTTTTGAACTGCTGAAAAAGTTTATATCCGATACCATTTGGGCTATATGAATAATTCGGAAAAAAAGTGAAATCGGATCAGTTTTTTCTCTAATCGAAAGAAAAAGGAAAGCAGGATGAAATTGGACTTCTTGAAGCCTGAAGACTTTTTCGATCTGTCCTCGTTTTCGCACCGGGACCTGTTTGACGGCTGCGTCCTGGCCTGGGAACCGCTCGGAAAAATTTCGAAATACCTCGACGAAAGGCTCGACCCCAACGTGCGGGAGGTCGGCTGTTTCGGGCGGCCGCTCGAAAAAACACTGGTCCTGTGGAAGGGGCGGGTGCTGGAAAGCGGCTTCGAAATCCTGGGCGGAGACACCACCAAGGGGCAGTTCAAGGTGCGAACGGGCGGGGAGGAGACTTCCGAGGCGGCGGTGCTGTTTGCCGGGAGCACTCTGTGGGACGAGCGGATATTCATCGGCCCCGGGGCCGTTCTGGAGCCGGGAGCGCTGGTCAAGGGGCCGACCATTATCGGCGCGCAAACCGAGGTGCGCCAAGGCGCGTATGTACGCGGAAAGTGCATCATCGGACAGCGATGTATCGTGGGTCACACTACGGAAGTAAAATCCAGTATCATGCTCGATGGGGCGAAGGCGGGGCATTTCGCATACATCGGAGACAGCATCCTGGGCGGCCGGACGAACCTTGGCGCGGGAACGAAGCTCGCCAACCTGAAAATCAAGGGCACCACCGTACAGGTGATGGTCCGCCACGACCTGATCGACACCGGCCTTCGCAAGCTGGGTGCGATCCTTGGCGACGGGGTCGAGATCGGCTGCAATGCGGTGACCAATCCCGGAACCATACTGGGCATGCGCTGCCTGGTCTATCCGCTCACATCAGTTCGCCCATCCTACTATGAACCGAACAGCGTCATCCGCTGACGGCGGCCGGATGCGGGCGGGGCCGGCGGAACTGGTCCGGTACTTCGAAGGGCTGAGTAAAGACGGCGGCCCATTTCGTTTCGGACAAGCTCCGTACAAGCTTACCTCCCACGGCGCCTGGGCAAGGTCCCGTCCCGCCCACCTTTTCTATTTCTTCAAAAAGGTGGGCCTTGGCTCGTTCGACCTCATGGTGGACCTTGGAAGCGGCGACGGAACGGCCTCCTGCATGGCCGGTCTTCTTACCCGGGCCCTGGGGATAGAAGCCGACTTCGATCTGGCATCGCAAGCCATGAAATCCGCGCGCCATCTGGGCATGGATACCAGGGTTCGCTTCATTTGCGCCGATTTTTACACGCAGCGTATCCGAAACGCGGACTGCCTGTTCATCTATCCCGATAAGCCCATCTACGCCCTCGAACAGGCGCTCGAAGGCTGGGAAGGGACCCTCCTGGTCTACGGCCCGCATTTTCCGCCCAAACGGCTCCGGCTGGCGGAAAAACTGACCTGCGGGAAAGAAACCCTTTGCGTGTATCGGGGGTGGGATGGGGATTTCACCACGGAGGATGCGGAGGGATTCACCACAGAGGACACGGAGAGCACAGAGGGAAAAAGATAGAAATTTCCCATGCTTCTCCACCAGAGGGGCGAGCTGGATACTTATCCGGGCGATGCTTCCCGTATTCCTTGTCGAAGCGCAAGAGGCTTAACGAAAAGAGGGATCACCGCTTTGCTCCTCCCATTTGACGGGGAAGGCCGGGCGTTATGTTATTTGCGCTATGATACGGGAAGGCTGCGTTTTTAAATGCCCGCTTTTCTCAAGGTTCAGGAGAGATATAGTAACTTTTCAAAGTGCCGCGCGGAAGTCAATTCACCAGCTTTGGTAAGATCAGTGATCAACTTATTTCGAATATCTGCAGGATTGGCGCAAATAGCTGCACACTACATTCAGGAGAAAACCCGAGTCGAGATTGCCCTTCTTCCAACAAATATCGGCAACTCCTCATGCGCTCCGCGCCCGGATAGCGAGTATCCGGGCTACCCGCTTAGCATGTTCGATTGTAGCAGACATACATCTGGTTTGATCGCATAGGTCTAATTGACCACAGGTAACGACACCCACGCCCTATCATTATAGCATTTCGAAGTTCTGAAGATGGCGTGTAATCGTAGTCACATCTGCGACATTCTTTCTGCGCGTTTTTTAGCGGCACTGAACCGTAGATGCTCGTAAACTCCAGTATCAGGGCTGCTTCTAGATCCTGATATGCACATGCGTTGTTCTTTACCCTTGGGAGACAAACACCAACTAAAAAGGGGAAGTCACCGACAACAAGCTCAGTTATATCAGAAAGCCACTTCCTGTGGTCTATTAATCTGTTTTTGAAGTTACCTTCGCCAATATACAAAGTGGGTGATATTCCCTTCGGGTATTCGATTGCGAAAACTCCATTTACCCTGATAACATACACCGATCTTTTAAGGTCCTCCTCTGTAAGCCCATACTCCTCAATCTGGGGGAGGATGTCGGCTGCCCATTTATAGCCAATGTTCCATTCTATCCAATTCCAACTGATCGAAACCTGTAATGCCATACATTACTTTCTTTTCAGTGCATTAGGTACATACCTCGACGGCTACAATGTTTCAATTGATCCGCATAAGACGCCGATTTTCGGACTTCTGCCCAAATAATACGCGATTCGAATCGTTAACCGATATCAAATCCATGTCTCTGGATTTTCAATGGTTTTAATCTATTCTCGATTTGGGCAGTTAGATTTGTGTAAATAGACCCTGTTGCTTTACGGGTAAGGGATCAATAAACTTGTTCAACTGCTCCTGCTGTTCAAGCAGAAAAGGCGCGTCTTTGACCTTAGAGTGCAAGTTAAGAAGCCGCTTTTCGGCCCTAGTCAAAATTGTATCATAAAGATAGGGCTGAATCTTAATATTTGAACCTTCAGTACGAGGCTCGTTTTCACCTTCCTCAATTTGACTACCGAGAACAAACCCGTCAACTCTGGTTGATTTTTTAATGAATCCTTTAGCCCTAAGCTCCTTGACGTATTTCCATACCTGTTCTTTTTCTTTTGATCCCAAATCTAGTCTAATTGTTTTCAAGTCTACAATAACTACGTGCTCAAGGCCATTCTCGTTATATTCTTCATCGTAGGAAGAACGAGCATAGAAACCTACGCTACTGTCAGGAAGAATCACAAAATCAGGGCGATTCAAGGAACCCTTGCCACTCTTGTCGCCGAGAAGCTCTCGAATGACGGTCGTCATTCCTTTGTTGGATGTGAATTCAATCGACTCAAATTGAGCACCGAACATCCACAACCCTTTTTCAAAGATAGGTTGTAACTCATGCACTTCATCTATCCCCGCGATCTGAATTTTAATTTTCAGTTCATTTATGAGCATGAGGCGGTTCTGGATTTCGTCCAGCACTATTTTAACCATTCCGATGGTCCATTGAGCCAAAACTTGGTGAAGTGAATCAAGATCTTTTGGGTCTTGATTGTGCAAGATATCGAGCAAACCATAACGCGAATTTGCCTTTTCAAGTTTTGCAAGGATCGTGGAAAGCTGTAGAATTTCTAGCTCCCCCAGGTTCGGGCAATTGCTTACAACCTCATCTATGAAAGTTTTGACTCGATCCTTACTAAGGAGCGGCAAAGTGTTGACCGCATGCCCGATTCTTTCGATGACGGTTGCGCGTTTGTACTCGCTATTTGCTCTATTGTTAGAGTTGATAATCTCCTTAATCTTGTCCTGAGCGATTGGGAGTACTTTGTTCCAGGTCTCATTATCTTCCCTAAACCATGACCAGTCGTCCTTGACCGCGCCTGCAGCGTTCAAAAAATCTGCCTGTACAATAAATGTGTACCGCTTCGCCTCGGAAGTTCTGCCATCCAGAATTCGTTGAAAGTCACTTCCGCGCCATTTACAATCACCTACAGCACGATTGAGAACCCACCAAGCAATCCCATGCTGCCTGGTGGTCCTGTCGGCCTTGAAGGTGTCAAGATGTAAAATCTTCATCATACCAACATTTGGGATATCAATCTCCTGAACTGAAAAGCAGGGATTAGAAATATCGTCGAAAGTAATCTGTTCCCCGTTCATAAAAACTCTAAAAGCTGGATTGGCAAGAAATCGGCTTCCCAGAGATTCTCGTGCTTTAACTTCAGATAGATTTATTAGGTGTATCTTCCCTATGCTTTTGATTTCAGTGCCGTGACCTTGAATGCCCTCTTGAATATGATCTGTTTCCTCAATTATTAGAGGTCTATCATTTGTGCGGTATACTCGACACGTGAACTGCTCTCCATTTTTTCGAGAAATAATGAGATACTCGCTCGAAAAACAAAAGGCGGCAAATCGGCCTTTTCCGTTTCTTCCAAAAACGGGCCTAGGTGAGCCTTGTACGCCTGGTGGTGGATTTGTTGTCAAACCGTATCTCTTCACTCGGTCATAGGACATAAGGCGCCAAATGATCTGAAACTCCTTTAAGGTCATTCCCACCCCATTGTCTTTGATGGAGAATTGCCTGCCTTCCTTGCTATCAGGCCAAGTGATATTGACTTCTGTGGCGTAAGCGTCCCAGCAGTTGGCAACCAATTCAACAATCGCAGTAGCCGGGCTGGTAATGACGGAACCCACCCAACTTTCGAGAAATCGATTTTCGTACATCAAACCCTGCCTCATGATCGCTCCTCCGCCGTGAAGAACATCTGCCCGTGTCTCATGCTCAATGGATGGGACAGTAGGTCTTCAGGAATAAGGGGACATTTTAATCGCGTCCAAGCCTTTCACAACAAATAAGGCTTGACAAGGATTTTTTTCAGCTTCAGCACATCTTGCCAAATCCCTGTACTCCAGGAATCTTAAGATATGACTCGGATATCTTGATTACGGAAAAGGATGCTCGTCGCAATCGGCAAGTCAGGTTCCGCGGGTGGCCCAGGCAGCTTTGACGGCTGGGTCCGAAGACAAGAGGTTCTTTTCACCTTTTTGCAGCCTCTCTTGCTCCGGCATGGGCAGCAAAAATAACTGTTGCCCGTGTCACCCGTGGCCTGCGCCGGCTCCATCCCGGGAAGCAATCGCTTCGGACTCTCAAAAGGTTCGGAGTACGGCTGATCAGGTCCTTGTGATCGGGAGACCACGACATTATGTTCCCGATCAAGAGTCGGCCACACTCAATCATCAATTGCCGAACCGTTCATCGTCACAGGCCGGCCGGGGCCGACCCGTCAGCATCCGGCAGCCTGCGGGGACTGCATTGTACCTTCGTTTGCACGACGAGGTGATGCAAGCTGTTGATTACTTCAAAAGGAGAATTCAGATGAAGATCAATCGAAGCGGTTCTGCCGTATGGCAGGGCGGTATCAAAGACGGCAAGGGCGCGATTTGGACCCAGAGCGGCGCATTGAAGGCTTACCCTTACGGCTTCGCAAGCCGGTTCGAAGGTCTGCCCGGCACCAATCCGGAGGAGTTGCTTGCGGCCGCGCACGCCGGCTGTTTTACCATGGCCCTTTCGCTCATCCTTGGTGAGGCAAAGCTGACCGCCGAACAGATGGAGACCTCCGCCGAGGTCACGCTGGAACAGGTTGAAGGCGGATTCGCCATCACGGCAGTCCACCTGACGCTCAAAGCCAAAATCCCGGGCGCCGACCAGGCGACTTTTGAAAAGCTTGCGAACACGGCGAAGGCCGGATGCCCCGTATCGAAGCTGTTCAAAGCCGAGATCACCCTGGACGCCACTCTCCTTTCCTAACCCGGCGTTTTATACTAAGTTGCATTCAGAGCGGCACTGGCGGCGGATTCAACCTCTCCACAATTCGCACTTTCCCACCCCTCATCGTCACCCCGGCGAAAGCCGGGGTCCGATTGTCACCAAGGTCATTGATCATATCAATTGCAAATCGAGTCAAACATAAGAATTCCTGATAGCATAGCCCATGTAGGATACTCTCAGATCTTCAGTTTCGCATAATGCGAAGGCTGCGGCAATTTCCCGGCTGCTCATCCTTCCTTTTCTTAACGCTCGTAGACTCCTGAGCAGCGCCAGAGGATTCTTTCTCGAAGAAATGCCTCTCAGTTCCCGATTCGTGAAATTGCAGCGGTTCATTACGGCAATAAGTTCTGCCGGTTTGATGAACTTCTCCCAAATATGGACATTGGGTTGGGTCCAACTGGTGAAGCTCCAGTCCTGGCTGATTTTGATCAAAGCAACTTTGCTCCACCAGGTTCGATTGACCGTGTCGTAGCAGAATACTCCCCCCGGCTTCAGCGTGCGCGCGACTTCGCTGATCACCAGGCTGAGGTCGTCGACATGCTCGAGCACATCGCAGCAGGCAACGATATCGAAAAAGGCATCGGGAAACGGCAAGGATTCTCCTTTTCCTTCCCGGTAGTCAATCTCCAGGTTGTTGTCGGCGGCATGTTTCCGCGCCGCCTCGATGGAACGGGCCGCCGGATCGATACCTGTTACGGCGAACCCGTCCCGTGCGAATTCCTCCGCCAGAAAACCGCCGCCACAGCCGACGTCCAATACTGCCTTGCCCGGAAGATGCAGCTCCTGCAGCCTGCGCTTGAAATACCCGTACCTCACGGGGTTCATGCAATATCTGAGGCTGGAAATATCAAACGAGGCATCCTCAGACCACCAATCATGGCCGTATGTCTGGTAAATCTCGTTATTGATCTGCATGAATCCTCCTCATGTGATCGCCCCCGGTGCGGCTGCGTCGTAAATCTCCTAGTGAAACGCGTGGCCCACCACGACAAACAGCATTACCGCTACCAGGACGATGGCGCCGACGGCTTCTCGGCCTATTCCCGGGCGGGCGGCGTGACCTCGGACGTAGTTGAGCAGTATGCGACGATTGAGAATGGCATGCGAGACAGTCGACACCATAAAGAGGACGCCAAGGATGGTGTGCGCCGACATCCAGGCGTGTCGCGAGAAGGATATTATTGGTTCCATCTGGTGCAGGTGGTTGGCCAGACCGGTGATCGGCAGCCCGAGACCGGTAACGGTAGCCGTGAGGATGACAAATCCCCGCAGATTGAACAATCTCCACTCGGTGTTTTTCATTTCTCGGATTACTCCTTATCAGCGCAGGCTCTCAAGCGCTCCACGCAATTGGGACAAAACCCGAACCGCCGTGGCAATATCTTCGCCGTTGACCAGCGATCCGAGTTCCCGCTCAAATTCGTGCGCACGCTCGTGAAGCTGCTCAAAAATCCGTAGTCCCTCCGGCGTGAGCCTCACGTAGCTGCGTCGGCCGTCCCTGGCATCGGCAGCACGGTCGACGAGCCCCTCGGATTCCATCTCCTTTACCTGGCGCGTTACCGCTGCGGCGTTCACTCCCATGCGCCGGGCAATGTCCATGATTCCGATGTCCTCGGAATGGCAAACTGCAAGAAGCCGCATCAGCGCAAGCCTCGATGCCGGCATCCCCACTTGTCGGCTGAACACGCTGAGCAGGATTTGATGGACCCGCATTACTTCGCGCAGCAAATGCGGCTCATCACCTTTGTGATGGAGCTCGGGAACAATGTTGGCCATTCTTTTTCTCCTTGGACGATATTATTGATACTGTCATTGACATTGTCAAGTACTTTATCCCGAAGGTTGAAAAATCCATCCATGCCGCATTGGTGAGTGACTCGATCGTTGGTTACGGCTGCTTTGCCTAGCCGGCTTTGCGGCGGGCGCTTCGCCCTGCCGCAAAGCCAAAAAGCTAAGCCGCGTAGCGGCGTGGGGGGAGTGGGGGGCACAGCTCCCCGCGCTTTTAAAACAGAGAGGAAATATAGGGTGGGCACGGTTTCATCGTGCCCACCCTGCAAGACATCAGGATCTTTGCGCAATTATTTATGACGTTGTGTATAAAGACGGAGTTTAGACTGTCACCACGATCTTTCCTTTTTGCCGGTTGGATTCCATGTACCTGTGGGCTTCGACAATGCTTTCCAATGGGAAAGTGCGGTCGATGACGGGTTTCAGCGATCCGGATTCGAGCCCGTCATAGACAAAGCTCTTGCCCCGGGCAAGCCTCCCGGGGTCCCCGACGATCTCGAACAGCGTGTAGCCTCGAACCGTCAAGCCCTTGGACAGCGCTGCGAACAGAGGGAAAAGGGTCGGTGCCGGCGACAGTGCCCCGTATTCGAAGATAGTCGCACCGGAAGCGGCGGCTTCGGCAAGCTTTTCCAGCAAGGGCCCGCCCACGGGATCGAAGACCATGCCGGCGCCCTGCCCGGATGTGAAGGCCATCACGCGTTCCACCAAGTCTTCTTCATCGGTCGCGATGACGTGGTCCGCCCCCGCGCTCGCGAGGAAAGCCTTCTTCCCGGCGCCGCGGGTCGTGACGATAGCGACGGCCCCGACAGACTTTGCGATTTGAATCGCTGCCAGCGCCACGCTGCTGCTCCCCGCAGTGATCAGCACGAAGGCATTTTTCTGCAGACCGCCGAATTCGATGAGCGCACCGAAAGCGGTCAGATACTGCATCCAGATCGCAGTCCCTTCGATCGGCGACAGATTCCCGGGATAACGGACCGCCGCGTAGGCCGGAACGACCGCGCTTTCCCCGTAAACCCCATAAGTTCCCATCGAAAAGGAGGGTATCGTGCTCACCCGGTCGCCGACCTTGATACCACTCGTACCGGGACCCACCGCATCAACGACCCCCGCGGCTTCATAGCCGAGCCGCGAAGGCAGCTCCGGGGCTTCCAGGTACTGTCCTTGCCGGTACATGACCTCGGCGCGGTTCAGCCCGATGGCTTCGACCCTCAGGCGGACCTCGCCCTCGGCAGGTTCCACGAGAGGCGATTCCTCGATCCTGAGTACCTCGGCTCCCCCCGTTTCGTAAAAACGAACGATCTTCGGCATAGCGCTCCTCCAATGTTGTCTGAATTTCATGATAAAGCGCCCCCGGCACATTGTCATCAGGGGGGCAAGGCGCGCCGGCCTTCGATAAGAAGCCGCGTGAGCCGTGACTAATCTGGCCCGTTATGGTGGACAGCAACGCAGTGGATGAATAGTTCCTATCTTTAACCAAAAGAGAGGAGTTCGGAAAATGCAAAAGCGCAAACTCGGAAACAGCAATCTGGAGGTCTCGGCTGTCGGTCTCGGCTGCATGGGAATGAGCTTTGCCTACGGTCCGGCCGCAGACAAGAAGGAGATGATTGCACTGCTTCGGTCGGCCGTTGAACGCGGCGTCACACTCTTTGATACCGCCGAAGTCTACGGTCCGTTCACGAACGAAGAACTCGTGGGCGAGGCCCTCTTCCCCTTCCGCGGGCAAGTGGTAATAGCCACCAAGTTCGGGTTCAAACCGGGTCCGAAAGGAGGGTTCGGTTGGAGTGGCCTGGATAGCCGGCCGGAGCACATCAAGGAGGTTGCCGAGGCCTCGCTCAAGCGACTCAAGATCGATGCCATCGATCTGTTCTATCAACACCGTGTCGATCCCGACGTGCCGATCGAAGACGTGGCGGGGGCGGTGAGGGACCTGATTCAGGAAGGCAAGGTCAAGCACTTCGGTCTTTCCGAACCGGGAGTGCAAACGATCCGCCGCGCACACGCAGTCCAACCGGTCACCGCGGTCCAGAGCGAATATTCACTGTGGTGGAGAGGCCCTGAATCGGACGTGTTGCCGACGCTCGAAGAACTCGGAATAGGTTTCGTTCCCTACAGCCCTCTGGGCAGGGGCTTCCTGACGGGAAAAATCAACGAAAACACAATGTTCGACCGTTCCGACTTTCGCAACATCGTTCCCCGCTTTACGCCGGAGGCCCGGAAGGCTAATCTGGCCCTGGTCGATCTGCTTGCCGGGATCGCGGGACGGAAGAAGGCGACGCCCGCTCAGATAGCGCTCGCCTGGCTGCTTGCCCGGAAGCCGTGGATCGTTCCAATCCCGGGCACCCGGAAGCTGGAGCGCCTGGACGAGAACATCGGAGCGGTTGCAGTCGAACTTACGTCCGACGATCTCCGTGAGCTCGATGGCGCCGTCTCGAAAATCACGGTGCAAGGGGCCCGGTACCCCGAAAACATGGAACAAATGACCGGTCGCTGAGCGGCTGGAAATGTGCTCTCCGGTTGCATTTCCGGTCCCCGCACAATCCCTTTATGTGAAGGAGTAAATCGCATGAGTAAAGAGCCTTCGGCAGTCGAGAAGATGCTCGGTGACTTCGCGCCCAAGCTGGTTGAACTGACTGACCGCGTGCTTTTTGGCGATGTCTGGGAACGCCCGGACCTGTCAAAGCGTGATCGCAGCCTGATAACGGTGGCCGCGCTGATTGCGATGAATCGTCCCGAACAACTGCGGTTTCACCTGGACAAGGCGCTGGAAAATGGGCTTAAACGGGAGGAACTGATCGAGGTTATCACCCATCTGGCGTTTTATTCGGGTTGGCCCAACTCAATGAACGCCATCATGATTGCAAAGGAGCTATTCTCCAAAAGGGATTCTTCCGGGTGACCGGAAGTCAACGGGCGGCACTTTCCGGCTGAACCCGATCCATGTGAGATGGGAATTCTCCGGGATGCGTCGGAGGGCATAAAATCGACTTGCATTTTGAGCCGTATGCATTAGACTGGTTGTAGACTGGTTTAAATGGAGGCGCTTTATGGAAAAAGTAGGGGCTTATGAGGCGAAGACACACCTCCCGCAACTCCTGGAGCGCGTCGCCAGGGGTGAGAAGATAACGATCACAAGGCATGGTGTGCCCGTGGCGGTCCTGCAGCCCGCCGATTCCTTGAAGAAGACCCCCGTGCGCGACGTCATCGACCAGTTGAAACGGTTCAAGAGCGGCCATCGCCTCGGCGGGCTTTCCATTCACGATATGATCGAGGAAGGAAGGCGCTGATGTCCGTCCGGTTTGTCGTCGACAATTCGGTGGTCATGTCGTGGTGCTTTGAAGATGAGGGGAACAGCTACGCGGAGGCCGTCCTCGAAAGCCTCGAGGCCGGGGAGGCCTTTGTTCCCGCCATATGGCCTTTAGAGGTGGGCAATGTTTTGCTTGTCGCGGAAAGGAAAAATCGTCTCAGCCAGGCGTCGGTCGTCCGCTTTCTCGAACTTTTGGGCGGTCTGCCCATCAATGTGGAACAGGAAACTCCCGAGCGGATGCTTAGGGAGATAATTTCGCTCGCGAGGGAACACCGCATTTCAACTTATGACGCCTCCTACCTGGACCTCGCCATGAGGCTTGATCTGCCTCTCTCCACGTACGATACCTCTCTGGTCGAGGCGGCGAAGGCATGCAAAGTCCCTGTTTACGAACCGATCCACTCCCTTTAGTGTTGAGGTATCGAAGGGCGACAACCCTTCAGGCGTATTCCTTTTAAGCCCGGCACGCGGATCAGGATTTTACCTGTATCCCGGTACGAATATTGGGGAGAAAGGCCGCAAAGATTCCGAGCAGGGGCAAAAACGAACAAACCCGGTAGACGAACTCGATGCTGTACGAATCGGCAAGCTTTCCGAGCACCGCGGCGCCGATACCGGCCATTCCGAAGGCGAGTCCGAAGAACAATCCGGACACCATCCCCACCTTTCCCGGCACGAGTTCCTGGGCGAAGACCAGAATCGCTGAAAACGCGGAGGCTATGATGAATCCTATGACGAAAGTCAGGACGCCCGTCCAGGCCAGGTTGGCATGAGGCAGCAGCAAAGTGAACGGGGCCGCTCCCAGGATGGATGCCCAGATCACGCCCTTGCGTCCGAGTCTGTCTCCGATCGGGCCGCCCATGAGGGTCCCGACGGCTACGGAAAACAGGAATACGAACAGGTGAACCTGTGCGGATTGCAGCGATACGTTGAACTTATGCATCAGGTAAAAAGTGTAATAACTGTTCAAACTGGAAAGATAGAAGAACTTCGAAAATATCAGGACCAGCAGAACGCAAATCGAAACCCATATGGTGCGCGCCGGGAGGGTCGCCTCAGCCGTAGCCCGCACCTTTGCGCCGGTGGGTCTGCGTACCTGTCTTCCCTTATACCAGCCTCCCACCTTCCATAACACCACGATCGCGAGCAGCGCCGCCAGAGAGAACCAGGCCATGCTGCTCCTGCCACGCGGAATGATCAGCCATGCCGCCAGCAACGGACCCAACGCATTGCCCGTATTGCCGCCGACCTGGAAGATCGACTGTGCCAGCCCGTATCGCCCTCCGGATGCCATGCGCGCAACCCTCGAAGATTCGGGATGGAACACCGATGAGCCGGAACCGACCAGGGCGGCGCCGACAAGCAGGATGCCGTAGGTGGGCGCAAGCGCCAGGACTATGAGACCGGTCAGGGTGAATCCCATCCCGATGGACAATGAGTAGGGCTGGGGATGCCGGTCCGTGAAAAGCCCGACCAGGGGTTGCAGCATCGACGCGGAGATCTGGTAAGTCAGGGTAATCAGCCCGATTTGGGCGAAACTCAGAGAAAAGGTGCTCTTGATCAGAGGGTATATTGCAAGTATCAGAGACTGCAGCATGTCGTTCAAAAAATGCGACAGGCTGATCGCGCCCAGGACTCTGAACACTGTACCTTCCATCCGTTGCGTTGAAACGGTGGGAGTTGCGGGACGGGTTTCCACGGGTAAAGCCGCTTCCGAATCGCTCACTGTTTCGCCACTTCCGTTCATTTAGGTCTGGTTCCTCTCATACTAATTTTCGTTCAAGATAGGCCAATACCGATGGGTTACGCTCCGCTTCATCCATCACGTTAATCTTGAACGCAACCTGGTATCACAGTGCAGCAGCATCTTCCGCAAAAGAGCACGGAGAAAAAAGGATTTTGACTCGCTTCCGGAAAAAGTTCAAGAGGCCTCGGTGCGCATCCTGAGTGGTCTTGGGGTCAGGTCTTGTATTTCGACATCGTGTACGCCATGTGGGGCATGTCCACGGCAGGCGCTACGTGTCGCGGGACCGATATTGACGAACTCATCCTTGATCTGCTCGACGCCTTGTCCAAGGGACCTTCGATGATGGAGACCACCGGGGAGGGGTCAGGCAGGTGATTCCACACTCGAAAATTGTGCTGGTTGCTCCCCAAGAACAGTTTGACTTCTGGAATCTTGTTGCTACAATGGCTACAGGAGGTGGTGCCATGCAAGTGGGAATACGGGATTTAAAAAACAAGCTGACCCACTACCTTGAGATGGCCAAGAGGGGGCATGCCGTCATCATCACGGACAGGGGAGCGCCAGTGGCAGTTATGCACAATCTCGATCAGATAGAAGAAGATGCTGGGTCCGAGGAGCGGTTGGCTTATCTGGCTGGGCAGGGTTTTCTGAGCTTGCCAAGAACGTCGGATGAACCTGCGTTTGAACCGGTTGAAAGAGCGGAGGCAAAAGGAGGTTCGGTATCCGAGACGATCATCGGGGATCGCAGATGATCTACTTTGACAGCAGCGCACTGGTTAAACGCTACATAGAGGAAGAGGGAAGCGACAAAGTCAATGCTTTGCTTAAAGAAGAATCGTTTGCGGTCGTCTCAAGGCTGGCCTATCCTGAGATACTGGCGGCGATAACACGCAGGCATAAAGCTGGAGACATCGAAACCCGCGGGTTTGAGCGAATCAAAAAAGCATTTAAAGCCGATTGGGCGTCCCTGGCCGTTGTCGAAATGCACAAGGAGGTTTTTCAATTTATTGATGAAGTGATTGCCAAGCATGCCTTGAAGGGGGCAGACAGCATACATCTGTCGACCGCATTATGGCTTAAGAAAACAACGAAAGAAAATGTTGTTTTCGTTGCTTCCGATCTTGAATTGCTCAAAGCGGCCAAGGCGGAAAAACTCGAGATAAGCAACCCCGGTCGATGAGACGCCATTCGGAGGGCTACTCTATGGTTGGGTTGTGGTTTTTTTTTTGTGTGGGGTGGAGGTTGAGGGGTGTTTAATAAAGGACTCAGGTGGGCTGATGGCTTTTGACAGAATCATGGGAGGTGTCGGGGGAATTCACACATTCAGGAGGTCATTCAGAGTTCTCACCAACGATTTTGTCGCTGCTATAGAGCGAAAACGCGGGATGAGGGTGACGAAACCAGTTTTGCTGACAGCTAATAATAGATAACGATCAGCACTGCGCGAGCGCTGATTGGCTAATGAACAGCTTATTGGTAGATTATTCTTCCACTGTCACCTGGGAATTTTGACGGCCATCTCGATATGCACAGACGGATTATGGAAAAACACTCGAAGTTTTGAGATTGAGTCTTTTAAAAAAGAAAATCATTGCCAAAAATGTAAGACTCGTAGCAGGTCGGAAAAGGTCCGCTGCGAACATCTCACTAGCAGAAAGTTCTCTGTGAATGTCCTCATGCTAGGGTCATCCTTCTTGTTACAAATATGAACCATAAAGCTATTTGCTCTACGAGTCGTGTGGGCACATAAGGACGTACATGGTAGACAGTAGGGAGTTTCTGGAAAATTTGGTCTTACCTCCTCATCATCCTCAAACATATGTAGATGGCTGTGCAGAAGCAACTTAACTCCCTTTCTGTACAATGTCTTGAGCATTGCAAATCTTAGCGGTTTCGAATTTAGTTCTTTGCCGTATTGGTTGAGGTGATGGTGATTTACAGCCAAAACCGCTTTCTGTTTGGCAACTAACTTATTTGATAGCAATGAGAGATATTCCATGCTAGTAAAGCCAACATCTTGCCGAAGGTGATTAATAATCGCGTCTCTAAGTGCCGCGGGTGGTAAGTTATCAGTAATTATATGCCTGATCTCATCGGTACGTGGCCAGAAAATAAAATGAAGACACCAGCAGTATTATTTGTAGGCCATCATCAATCAACCGGATGGACGCGAACGGCGGAGCTGTAGTTGACTCTAGTCCGTATCTGGTAACTTCAACCTCTGGATCTTGAAATTCTTCAAACTCAGCGCCGAACGGTGTTATGCAGCAGGTCGAATTTCCTAGGAATGATTTAAACCGGGAAAGATTGTCGGCCTGGATAATTCCCCTCCAGGTAACCTCGTGGTTTCCAGGTACAACAAATATTCTGTGAGGTGATTCGCACCCCCACAATTTTCGACCAAGTATCGAGCAAAATTCCCTGAAACTTCCTCACCTGCTCTGTCATGTACTCGTCAGATCTCCACTAACGATGATATAGTCGGGCTTTATGCCAGGATACATGCCAGTCGCATATAACAGCAGCGAGGAAAGTTCTGTTACATCTTTTCAATCACATTGAATCGGCCAAAATGGATATCGGAGAGTTGCCAAATAATGACAGCATCCCCAGGTGCACGGGGAGTCATTAAGGGAGAATAAACAGTTTCCACCGGTTGTTCTACAATCGTCGTACTGCAGAATGCCTTCAGTGCCTCAAGTCGCTTGTTTATAATAGGGAATGAATCATTGCATAAAGTATTTAAGTTGTCATATTCGGCTTTGGTGCGTATGACAGATCTAAGCAAGTTGTACTGTTCATCAAGATCCCCACGAATAAATATATCTTCAAAAAGACTGTGATTGAGCTTCAATACATCATAAAGTGACTTATTAGTTCGTTCAATGTAGTCAAGAATGGCGCCTATTATTTCTATCCTTTGTCCTGGCTGCCAGTCTTTAATTATTCTCTCAAGCTGGTAGTTAGCGAATTCTTCTCTCGAAGGGGGCATTCTCAAATCCTAAAGGCAAACTAGCTGATCGATTGGTGTATAATGTTCCACCATTCCAGCTCATTGGTAGAGGAAAATTATTGGGACGCGCTCTAGAATATGTTTCAATTTCTCGTACTGATCTTTGTTAAGTCGGCTATCCAGGACTAGAACTCCCATAGGATCAACTTTGCGACGACAGCAATAAGATGCTAGCATTTTCATCGTACCACCATCATTCATCCCGTCGTCCACAAGCAAGACTCTCTCTCCAGAAAAGTCTGGCTTGCGTTCGGGAAGCTCACCAATGAGCATATCTCTACGTAAGTCATCCCTATGCACTGCCTCGGATAATAGCTTGGGGAAGATTAAGAGCCTCACAAACAAGGGCAGCGAATCCCTGCCCACCTTGCTCTCGAACAGTCAAAATCATAGAAGGAGACCTCATCGGAAATGCATCAGAATACTTACTCTTGGTGACATTGCGCAACCAAAAACGATATCTTCGAATAATCTCCAGGGTCTCTATACGGTAACCAAGCACACGGCCCAGCTTATCTGGCGCCTGTTTCTTTAATGCATGAGAATCGTGAACCAGTTCCCAAAAATCCAAAGGTGTTAATTGTTCCTGATGAACAACAGCAAAATCATCATAGTTTTGGACGACTGTCCAAGGTTGTTCTAAAATGCAAAGAGGACATTTCTTCGGATCATTTTCGTAGTAGACACGATTAACCGTAACTGCGGATTGATAATAGAGCTTACAATCGCTGTTCAACATTCTTACGATAGTGTACACTTTGATCGGTATGTCTTTATCAATCTCAACTCGCAACTTGGAGTAGGTATTTCTAACGTGGCACCAGTATTAACTATATCGGTGAGTAGAAGAACGCAATCGGCTCTCGCAAGGTATCAGAAGGAATACTGTTCCAAGGTTGATGGATGCGCTAATTGATGAACAGAAGCGAGTTAGAAGAGCGCATAGGTTTTCTAAAGCGATCTTTTCCATTCCGACGTAGGCAATAATAACACTACTGAAATCGCGAATTTGTTCAGTTATGGAATTGTAGAGTCTCTCAAATACAATGTCTTTTCTAACGAAATCCTTCAGGTCGTAGTGAGTTCGAATGAGGGAATTGGGCAGAATATAGTGACAATATAACTGTTAGTACTGTAGACAAGCTTATAATAAAAGGCATTGTCGTCGATCTGTAGCCTGATTTGTAGGAACTGGCTGCGTGAATAGACTTATACGTCTCTGAAAGATCATGACTAACAGAACTGTTATAATCAATAAGCGTGAATTTAATGTTGTATTGTCGGCTTTCAATAGTATCTCTATAGTAGTGAGAATCGTGAAACGATTTAGTGTTTCTCGTGAGAAATACGACATGAGTATTCTTTGTACGTAATCTGCTTTCCTTCTCAATTGCGAATCGCAGACCTCTAACTATTTTGTCTGCTACACTATGGAAATGTGAAAGGCATGAGATTCAAAACAATCCGACAACTTTATCGACTTGTCAGTTTTGAAAAGAGTATTCTTAAAAATCCACTTAAAAAGCTCTGCAAAATAATTGAATAAAGCATTTTGATCTGTGTGCTAGAGGAGTGCGGCAGTCAATATAAATGCTTCTAAGCGAAGAGCGGGTCGTGCTCACCTCATCGTGCTTTAAAAGAAGTTCTTTCAGCGCACCTTGCGCATGACAGATTTCACCAGCTCTCTGAATTGCGAGGGAATAGACTTTTATTTCTCACAAAGTCGATATGACTTTCGGGTAAATGACAACAAAGAGAAGCACACCAGCTATTGATTTAGGTAATCCTAGGAGTTCTTTTTAAGGGGAATTGATAACCGAAGGAGATTGCCTTTAGAGGATGCCCATTCAGTTGAATCAGGATCACCATCAATTTTGCCCTTTGTAAACTGACTGAACTGAATGCGAGATAATGAGAACCGTTCCACCAAATTTGCGATAGTATCCTCCTTTATGTATGTCAGTCCTAAGCCGATATCCTCTGTAGTGACATGGCTTCCGTGAGATTAGGGTTGTGTTGCAAATGCAATATGGAAGCACGTATTTCAGTTGATAAGATGTTAATCGATGCATGTGTGTAAGAAGTATTATGTTTCTTATTGTAGACAGGAAGATGGTGGATACAATTGAGTCTGCCGTTATCAGCAACGGCAAGCATAGCTCTTTTAGATTTTCGTGAAACGGCAACTGATAGAAACCTGTTGTGGCTTGGGATGCTGTTGCATATTGAGCAGACTCTCAGTTATAAGGTGCTCGGCAAAGCTTCAGCCTCAATTGGAGATAAGGCACAGTTACTTGATAGAACATTACAAGTTTGGCATCATCAAACTCACGTATACATTTCTCTACTTCATAGTCACTTATCTGTCTACCACTAAGATGAGAACCTTTCTCGGTAATATCTCTTATTTCAACTAAACGATTTGATATGAGTTTTGTGAAGAAGGCCCGGCATCATAACCTCTGAACCTTCTTTATAGTATTTGGTTGGTCCATGAGAGAAGTAATCACGCTGCTCAGGTACTAGTATTTCTTCAAGGTCACCAATGGGATATAAAGCGGTATCATATCGCCAGCGCCTTAAGAAATCAGCACTCTTCTGAAATTGATCGCTTTCCTTTTTGTCAGCCGCATACTGTGAATCAGGCAGTCGAAGCAGAAACTGAAATCCATTCTTCTTGTAGTGCTGGAGTCCCAATGCTAACCATAGGAGTGCGGAAATATCCCACGCTTTTACACCGGTGAAATCGAGTATTAGTTTGATTTTGGACCTGACTTCAAAAAGAGGATTCAACTGAGCTTGCAAGAATAGATTCAGATTGCTTAGAGCAAAATAACCTGCTGAAGTCTGAGCGAAGAGTGTATTGTAGTCATTCTCAATTTCTTTCTTTACGATAATGCCTAACGGCTCACTTCTAGACAAACTCACACCTCCAAAACAGCGCAAGGGGCTTATTGATTTTTGGGGCGAATGCCGTCGACCGGTTCAGGAAGCCGCAAGTATTCGCAATTACAGAGATTAGTTAAGTACCATGCTGAACCAGTTGTACATTGAGCGTGTACCAGCAATCGCGACAGGCATGCGTAAGTTGGAAACATAGTTTAGAATGGTGAAAAAATAAAGGTTAAACTGAATTTTGCAATAGCAGCATAGAAGAAAAACTCGAAAATTTGGCCGTGCAAAAACGGGGTCAGGTCTTGCATTGCAACATTCTGGGGTCGCAAAGGTCAGCTCACATCCTTTCTCTCCTTCATGGTCGCCAATCAAGGGATATACGCCGTGGACAAATCCGGTGTGCTTGACGGTGGATTTCATGCCTGAAACCTCCCAGGTGGATGGAGACCACCGGGGAGGTTTCAGGGGGAAATCCACACGCTTACTACACTTAACGGGTGCGATCCCGCCAAGTTCTGTGATGTCATAATGCAAGACCTGACCCTAAATTCACTAAATTCACGAGCATCTGGTTGTGCGCAATCTTTTCCGGGATGAAGGCAAGCGTTTCATCCACGAGCTCGTCGATTCTCTCTACAGCCTTTTCCCTTCCCGGAGCAAGGCGATGGTGGATGCAAAAACGCTCCAGCCCGAAGAAGGCGAAAACCGGCGAATAGCAGAGCTTGCCGTTGTAAGTCGTCTCAACGCCTTCACGCTTTGGCGCGAACTGATCGAAGATGCTCGGATCGATATCGAGGGGATAGAACTCCGGGCAATCCGGCTCGACTGCCGGCTCCGGATTGATGTCGGCCTGGGCGACGGCCTGAGCGGTGATGGTCTTGAGGGCCTTTTTGGCTTTGGGGCCGTATCGTTTCAAGTGACCCGCCAAGGCCCTTTGCCGGGGAAGTTTGTTATATCCGACGGCGCCCCGTAAAAATTTGCAATCCTCGGCCAGCCATTCAATGTCGGCCAAGTCCGTTCGCCGTAGCGCGATATTGACCAGGAGGCCATGTACTGGTCCTCCCGGAAACCGCTGTTGATCTTTTTGATTTTGACTCTCTGGCGAATGCTGCGTGGAATGTTGAGCTTGCGCATCAAGCCTACGAGCAGATCCACGCCCGCCACGGAGGTGAGTTCGGTGCGGCTGGCGACATACTCAAAGCCGAGGTTTTCTTCCACCATAAGGGTGAGTCCTTTCGCGCTGAAATATACCATAAACTCTAATGATTATAGCATGTTATAAACAATTACCGAAGCAAGTTGTGCGGATTGGGGTTATATGGAGAACTGTATCCGGCACGACGGCCGGGATGTGATTTCTGTATTAAACCAGCGCATACATTCCGGGGAAGTTAAAGAAAGCAACTTCCAATGGCAGAAAAGTAATGCAGCGGACAATATCTTACAATCGGAATCAATACCTGAGCTAATATCCTGAAACCGAAAAGAAAATAAGCAGATATTTGTAGAGATGAAACGGGTAAAATAAGATAACAGCATAAAATTGTAATCGCAGGTCGATCCCGCTTCGGCGGTATTGGCAAAAAGCCGGTCGTGAATGTATGATTGCAAGGTGCGGATGAGGTTTCACGCGAAGGTGCGAAGAAAAGAAGAGAATAAGAAAAAAAGATCAGAAGAACGAGAAAAAAGGTAATGGCAGCCGATTCGGGGCATCCACGGTTCCCCCCTTTTTCCTTCGCGCCTTCGCGGCTTCGCGTGAAACCCGACCGGTAGAGAGGAAGGAAAAAGCAGTGGCTATACTGGCGGATGCGGCAAAACGGAGCAGGGCGGTCGATCCCGCCGCAAGCTTTCACCTGGAGGCCCCGGCCGGGTCGGGCAAGACCTTTTTGCTGAGCGCCCGGTTTTTGCGCCTGCTGGGGCTTGTCGATCATCCGCAGCAGATACTGGCGCTAACCTTTACCAACAAGGCGGCCGGGGAGATGCGCGAGAGGGTGTGCCGCTGCCTGGACCGAGCGTCTAAAGGCGCTTCTGCCGAAAGCGACGCCGACGCCGAGTTGCTGGGCTATGCCAGGGGGGCGCTCGCGGCGCACGGCGGCCTTGACCAACTGCTTCTTACCGGGGAAATCCTTCGCATCCAGACCTTCCATTCCTTCTGCTACGCGGCGGCATCCCAGGCGCCCCTGGAAGCGGGGCTCGCACCCGGCTCCACGCTGATGGATGAAAACGAGCAGGAGTTTTTTCTTCGCGAAACCGTCGATTCGGCCCTCCGGGAAATCTCCTCCCGCGCCCCCGAAGCCCCGGCCCGGATCGCCCTTGGCAACCGGCTCCTCTACCTCAACAACTCGTGGCGCCTCCTCGCGGGCGAGATGGAAGACCTCGTGCGGCGGCGGGAGGGCATCCTGGACCTTGTGCAGGTGCTCGGCCGCGACCGGGCGACGGGGTTTCTGGCCGAGCGGGTGCGGGAACTGGTCGAGACGGCCCTGGAATCGCTTAAACGCGGGTTCGAAAGCTGCATGGTGGGCCGGCAATGGGAGCAATTCCTGGCGGATATCTCCGATGCCGGCGCCGAGGCCGCCTGTTCGCTCCCCCCCCGCATTCCGCCCTCTTCGTGGGAACACCTGGGCGACTGGGTCTGCCTTGCCGACACCCTTCTCACAAATGATGGAAAGGTCAGAAAACAGCTCGGCCCGAAGGCCGGGTTTTACAGCGGCTTTGCCAAAACAACCTGGGGTGAGGCCATACGGTGCACGCCGCCGGAGACCACCGAAAAGCTGCACGCAATCCGCGCCATGCCCTCGATCGACTCGCCGGTGAGGGACCCGGAAACCCTCTGGGACCTGGTGCTGCTGTTCCACTCCGTGCTGGAAACCTACGAGGCCCGGTGCCGCGCCAGGCGGGCAATTGACTTTCCCGCCCTGGAAATGGCCGCGCTTCGCCTCTTCGATTCCGCCGAACCCTCCGATCTCCAGCTTATCCTCGACCAGCGCATTCGCCACATCCTGGTCGACGAGTTCCAGGACACCAGCCACGGCCAGTGGGAACTGCTGCAAAAGCTCTGCGCCGGCTGGTGCGAGGGCGACGGGCGGACCCTTTTCATGGTGGGCGATCCCAAGCAGTCGATTTACAGCTTCAGGAAGGCCGAAGTAAGACTTTTCATAAAGGCCGCCTCCGGGCTGCCGCTGGAAGGCGGGGCAAAGGTGCCGGTCGAGCCTCTGGTGCTTGATACCAACTTTCGCTCCGAGCCGTATCTTATCCAGTGGTGCAACGATCTTTTCGGCCACACGGTCATGGCCGACCCCGTGCTTGAATACGACGAGGTGTCCTTCAGCCCGGCTGTGCCTCCGCCGGCCGCGGCCGGCGGGGAGGCACCCGAGGTAGCTCCCCTCCCCTTGCGGGAGGGGCGGGGGGAGGGGGAAAAATCCGTCCCGGAACTCGCCCTGTTCCTGGAATGGCCGGAGCGCGAAAGCGCGCGCGCAAGAGAAGCCCTCTGGCTGGCGGAAAAAGTGGCGTGGGCGGTCCGTGAAGATCCGAACTCGCAGGCGGCGATTCTCCTTTTTTCCCGCACGCATCTGCCGGTCTACCTGGAGGCGCTCCAGGAGCGCAAAATTCCCGTCCAGGTAAAAGAGGGGCTCATGCTCACCGATCGGCCCGAGGTGCGCTACCTGTGGCAGCTTTGCCGCGCGATCGTCCTGCCTCACGACGACCTCGCCTGGGCCGCGCAGCTTCGAAGCCCGTGGCTCAAACTGGATTTTGACCGGGTCCTTGCCGTATCCGGGGAACAGGCGGACCTGTGGGTCGAAAAGATTCACCTTTTCTCGGAAAAAGACGACGAGGCGGGGCGGTTTTGGCAGGCCCTGGCCGGCGCCTTCCAGCATATCGGCCATGAGCCGCTTGCCAGGGTGGTGGAGTCCGCCTGGCTGGAGCTGGGAGGGGCGAGGATTACCGCGCGGACGTGGGGCAGCCGGGGCATAAACTGCTGCCGCCGCTTTCTGGACATGGTGCGAAGGGCGGAAGAGGGGGAGCCGGTCCGGACCCTCACCCGGCTCGAACAACTGCTGGAACGCTCCTACGAGCCGGTGGATCCCGACACCGCCTCGTCGAACGTTTTCCTGATGACGGTGCACGGCGCCAAGGGGTTGGAATTCGATACGGTGTTCATCCCGTTTATGGACTGGAACCCGAACTCGGGGAAAAGGAGCCTTCCGCCCCCCTACATGCTCGAACGCATGCCGGGATCGGGCGACTACCTGCTCGCGCCGAGGCCCGACCGGCTGATGGGAGAAAGGGACCCGCTCTACGACCACCTGCGAAACCTGCGCTCACGAAGAGGGCTCGGCGAGGCAAGGAGGCTTTTCTACGTGGCGGCCACCCGTGCGAGGAGCAGGCTGGTTATGAGCGCCGTGACGAGAAAGAAGGGGGCGGGATTTTCAGCCGGAAACGACACCCCCCTGGGCTGGCTCAACGCCCACTACGGTCTGGAAGACCTGGCCGGGCTGGGTGAACTTGAAATACCGGCCGTGGAGGAATCGGGGGCCGGTGAGGCCTTGCTGCACCTGCAAAAAACCGCGGCAAGCGAGGACGGGTCCTTTTGCGTGCTGGTGGAACCCGCCGGCGGCGGCGAGGCCGCCGATTCGCGCAGGGAAAATCGCCCGGTTCCGGTTCAGCCCGCCGCGTTTACCAGGGAAAAAGCAGCCCTTACGGTAATCTCCCCGTCGTCGCTTCCGGGCCTGCAAAAAGCCGGCGTCCCGCACGGCCCCGCTCAACCCCTTACCCCTTGCAGGCCCGACCTGTGGGGTACCCTCATTCACATGCTGCTGGCCCGGTTCGGCAAAACCGGGACGCTTCCCGGACCGGACGGGATCGGCTCGTTTTTACGGCGGGAGGGAATCGCGGAGCCCGAAATCCGGAAGATAGCGGCCACGGCCGCGGGCGAGGTGGAATCGTGCCTGCGGGACCCCTGGCTTAAAAGGTTCTACACCGCAGCGGAGGAAGACCGGAGGGTGGAATGGCCGCTGGAATCGGTGCGCGACAAAGACTCGATCTACTCGGGCGTGGTGGACCTTGCGGCAAAAATCGGCGGCAGGTGGGAACTGGTCGATTTCAAATCGTCGCGCCCCTTACCGGATGAGGCGGTGAAGGATTTTTGCCGCAGGGAAGCCGATCTTTACCGGCCGCAGGTAACGGCGTACCGGCAAATGTGGGCAAAGCTTACGGGGGTGGAGGAAGCCGGGATCGAGGTCTTCATTTACTGGACGGCGCTGAGAAAGGTGAGCGGGCGAGATTACTTTGAACAACAATCCGAATAACCGTCCCCGCCCCGTGCTTTCCTTCGTGCCCTTCATGTTGAAAACGGGTGCCCCGAAGGCGAAGAACACCGCGAAGCGACCTCTATCCCCCCGCACATTGCCCCTTTGACTTTTTCGCCAAGATGGTTCATTTTGAAAGATGGGCCAAATGCCGGCACATATCTTTCAATTCGGAGGAGCCAGATGAAAATCGAGCAGATTCCGGTAGGCTTCATGCAGGTGTTCTGCTACCTGGTCTATGATGAAGACAGCAAAGAAGCGATCCTGATCGATCCCGCCGGAAACGAGGAAGACCTTCTCCGCTACCTTGAAAAGAAAGAAATTACCCTGAAATATATCGTCAACACACACGGCCACGCCGACCACTCCTGCGGAAACGAAAAGATCCGCCAGGCCACGCGGGCGATGGTCGTCATGCACGAGGTGGACGACGACTTCTACCAGAAGCCGGAGAGCAAAATGTTTGCGCAGAGCATGGGCTTATCCGCTACAGGGCCCGCGGATATCCGCGTTAAGGACGGAGATGAGCTGAGCTTTGGCAATCTCACCATGAAGTTCATCCACACACCCGGCCACACCAGGGGGGCGTGCTGCATCCTGATCGGGTCGAGCCTGTTTACCGGGGACACCCTTTTCGTGGGGGCCGTCGGCCGCACGGACCTTCCCGGGGGTTCGTTTAATCAGCTCGTCGCGTCGCTGCAAAAGCTGGTAAAGACCCTTCCCCCGGAGACGACCGTCTGGCCGGGACACGATTACGGAGAGCAGCCCCGGTCGACTCTCAAGATAGAGGCCGAAACGAATCCCTACATTTCGGAATACATGGATTGAAAGACAGTTCTACAATGACCGGATTCGTCCTGGATTATCTCGTCTTTGAGTCCCCTCTGGGGTGGATGGTTGTAGGGGCGAGCCCGGAAGGTGTGAGCCTCGCTGCTTTTCTCGGTCCGCAAAGGCCGGCCGGCGCAATTGCGATTGCGGCGATCCGCCGGGAGTACCCGGAGGCGGTCCCCAGGTCTGCGGAAGGACCGGGGCTTGCCGCGGAGGCAAAAAAATACATCCTCGACTATCTGAAAAAGGGCGAACCCCTGCCCGAAATTCCCCTGGACGTAAGAAAAGGCACGGATTTCGACCGCCGAGTCCAGCGGGCGATCTGCGAAATCCCTTTTGGGCAGACCCGGTCCTACAGCCGGATTGCCTTGGCCGGGGGAAGTCCTGCCGCCGCCAGGGCGGCGGGCCGGGCATGCGGCAGGAACCCCGTACCGATAATCATTCCATGCCACCGGGTGATTGCGAGCGGTGGAAAGCTTGGCGGCTACTCGGGGGGGCTTGAAATTAAGCGGGCGCTGCTGGACCTGGAAAGGCAGCCCCAGGCCGCTCCCACGCATTGAGGATTTTGAAAACGGAGGACGGATTTTGAAGCAGAAGAACCTGAAAAGAGGCGAACAGATAACCCCGCCCAAGGGTAAACTGGGCATTCTGATCCCCGGCATAGGAGGGGCGGTCAGCACCACCTTTATAGCCGGTGTCGAACTGGTGCGAAAGGGCCTGGCCGAACCGATCGGTTCCCTGACGCAGCTCGCCACCATTCGACTGGGCAAGCGATTCGAGCACCGCTCGCCCCTGATAAAGGAATTCGCCCCGCTTGCCGCCCTGGATGACCTAGTGTTCGCCGGCTGGGACATCTACGAGGCAAACGGCTACGAGGCGGCCATGTACGCGCGTGTGCTCAACCGGGAGCATCTCGAACCGATCAAGGATTTCCTGGGCGGGATCACTCCCATGAAAGCGGTTTTCGACCGAAGCTTCGTAAAAAACCTGCATGGAACGCATGTGAAGGATGCCCCCTCCATGCGCGACCGGCTGGAGGGCCTCAAGGCGGATATAGCCGAATTCAAGTCCCGAAACGGTCTGGAGCGCTGTGTCATGATCTGGTGCGGTAGCACCGAGGTCCACCGGCTACCGGAACAGGTTCACCAGACAATCGAAGCCCTGCGGGAGGCGGTGGATCAAAACGATTCCCGGATACCCCCCAGCATGCTCTATGCCCTGGCCGCCCTGGAGAGCGGAATACCGTTTATCAACGGCGCCCCCAACCTCACGGTGGACATACCCGCGCTGGTGGACCTGGCCAAGGCGAATGGAGTCCCGATTGCCGGAAAGGACTTCAAGACAGGCCAGACCCTGATGAAAACCATCCTCGCTCCGGGTCTCAAATCGCGCATGCTGGGGCTCGAAGGCTGGTACTCGACCAATATTCTCGGAAACCGGGACGGGCTGGTGCTCGATGATGTCGATTCCTTCAAGACCAAGGAGGCGAGCAAGCTCTCCGTCCTGGAATACATTCTGCAACCGCACCTCTACCCGACGCTTTACAAGAACTACTACCACAAGGTAACGATCAACTATTACCCGCCGCGCGGGGACAACAAGGAAGGCTGGGACTGCATCGATATTTTCGGCTGGCTGGGCTACCCGATGCAGATCAAGGTGGATTTCCTGTGCAGGGACAGCATCCTGGCCGCCCCGCTCATCCTGGACCTGGTGCTTTTCATGGATCTGGCGCAAAGGGTGGGTATGAGCGGTATCCAGGAATGGCTTTCGTTTTATTTTAAAAGCCCGATGGTAAAAGAAAACCTGTATCCCGAACACGACCTGTTCATCCAGTCCATGAAGCTCAAAAACACCCTCCGGTACCTGATGGGAGAGGAGCAGATCACTCATTTCGGGCTGGATTATTACATGAACGGAGAACAGGACCCGGCGCCAGAGCAGGGGCTTTAAGCGCGCGGATACCTGATACCGGATGCTCGATACTCAAATAATTCCCGTTCCTACGCTCCGGCGTGGGAACGGGAACAACTTCTCCTTTTTCGTGCCTTCGCGTGCAAGATAAATAATATTCCACACTCCCCGAATCCCACGCCTTATACTAATTTTCGTTCAAGATAGGCCAATGCCGATGGGTTACGCTCCGCTTCACCCATCACGTTAATCTTGAACGCAACCTGGTATTACCCAAGGTCTCGCGCCCGACAGCGCGCAGTGGCAACCTACACCCCATGCGGATGATTATAGTATTGTAGAGACTTTATTTCCCAACGGAGGATCGCAATGACCATACGTGGATTCGATGCAATCAGCGCGGCAAAGGAGCTGCACCGGATGCTGGGAAAATACAGCGGGGATGCGAGCCGGGGATTCAGGCTGGACCTGTCGGTCGAGGAAGCCGATGAACTGGCCGCTGTCGATGAGAACCTGATTTTTTTGGATCTGGACATAAGCGGGCTCGAAATGGAGGAGCTGGTTGCCCTGTCGGTTGGGCTGGGAGGTGAGCCGGGCCGGTCCTTCTCGGAACTTCGGGACAAATTCGAGCAGGAAGGCGACGACGACAGAGCGGCAATTTTCGATGCCATGGCAAGGAGATGGGCCGCGCTGAAGTCAAGATCGCATTAGATTATGCCGAGCATTTGAGGTCCCGTGACCCGGGAAAGAAGATTTGAAAATAAGAGGCTGCGGGTGTAAAGTTTACGGGTATAAGGTTTAAATAGATGCTTTAAATATATACTCTGAACCGGGACGATCTGCAGGGTGCCCTGTTGAGCAATACACGAATATTGATAGCCGACGACCACCAGGTGGTCATTGGCGGAATCCGAAGCGTTCTCAAGGAGTTTCCCGAATTCGAAGTAGTGGGGGAGGCGTCCAACGGCCGCGATGCGGTGAAGCTGGCAAAAAGCCTGCGCGCCGACATCGTGATACTGGATATCTCGATGCCCGGGCTCAACGGGATAGACGCAACCCTTCAGCTCCGGAAAAAATGCCCGCAAACCCGCGTGGTAATATTTACCATGTACCCCGACAAGGAGTACCTGCTGGACCTGCTGCGGGCGGGCATTTCAGCCTACGTGCTCAAAGAGGACCCCATTTCGGACCTGATCATGGCCCTCAAGGCGGTGCGCTCGGGCGGGACATATTTCAGCACCATGTCTCCGCAGGCCCTGTTCGAACAGATGAGAAAACAGGAGCAGACGGGGTTGGGGCGAAACGGCTTCAATGATTTGACGCTGCGGGAAAGAGAAGTGCTTCAACTCCTGGCCGAAGGAAACAACGTCAAGGATATGGCCTCCAAACTGGGCATCAGCCCCAAGACGGTGGAATGCCACAAGTACAGTGTGATGTCCAAGCTAAACGTCCGCAGTGTCGCGGAACTCACTAAAATAGCGATCAAAAAGAAACTGACGATGCCGTAAAGACCTGTCTGCGACGGGGAGTACGGAGAAATTCGGAAGATATTGCCGGTAAGCCGGGCATTGCCCGGCCGATGCCCGGCGGACCCGCCTCATCCGGCGCGATCCCGAAGAGTTTCCGGGTGTTCATCTATTTCGAAACAACCCTATTTTGGGCAACAGGCCCAAAACCCCTTCCCACCTTGCATTTCAATCCGCCGCTCCCCGGGTTTCGGGCAGGTCCTCTTTATCAACCGGCGTTTTCTCCGCGATCTGCGTGTCCTCTGTGGTGAGATCGGCCTCCGGGAATCCCGGCTTTACCGCCTCTTTCGCTGCACGGTCGATTTGCCTGCGCCCCAGCAGGAAAATGAACAGCCAGAGCAGCAGGGTGGTTGCGCCGGCAAGGGCCGCCAGTGCCGGAGCGAGATAGCGGTGCAGTTCGGCAAGCAACACGCCGGCGCCGCTCACAGCAGAGTGCGCATTTTCCGGTAGGCCCGCCCCGCCCGGTCCCAGCAGCGGGGAAATCCACTCCTCAAGGCCCGCCACGGTCCTGTTTGCCATCATGAAGACCAGGACCGCCAGGACGGCGTTCAGGGCAAAACATACGGCAAGGGACTGGATAGCCCACGCCCGTTTTATCTTCATTAATGCTCCGGCCCCGCGCTTTACGGGGCGAATCGTGCAGTCCGGCTATTTTCCGGATTTTTCCCGGTTGAGGCCGCGCACTATCTGTTCGGCCGTGTGCAGCACCTTTGATGCGAGTTCTTTGCCGATGCAGCCCTTCTGAGACAGGATATCGAGTTTTTCGCGGTCGATTACGAAGGCTTCCTCGCCCGCCCTTCGGATAACGTCCACTTCCAGGTCCACGTACCTTGCCCCGTACGGATATAGCTCAACGGGGGTGTTTATGTTGAAGTACTCGCCGATCAGGAGGTGCTCTTTCGAAAAGTAGGCGTGCTTGAGGTACCAGCCCCCTTCCCTGAATTCGGTCAGGCCGTAGTCTCCCTTGCGGATCATCAGGTCCAGCCCGTCGTAGCGCCCGCTTGAAAAGCCGCGCCTGAAAACGATCCTGTCCTCTTTCATGGAGCGGATTGCCCCTTCCCGCGGCCTCATCAGTTTCCCGGAGGGCCGGACGTGTTCGAGGCGGGCCACTCCCTCTTTTTCCAGGGGCGCGAGAATTGCCTCCCTAAAGAGCGTACGCCCCAATTCTGCCTTATGTTCGGGATTTTTCGCAAGTTCGTATTCGGCCGATTCCAGCATTTCCGAATTTATCAGTTTCAGCCGGTGATGGTTCTTAAGAGTCGGGACCACCTTGGATCGGACTTCGTCCAGCTTCTCCTTGGATGCTCCGGGCAGCTCCAGTGATGCGGAAACCACCGGATCGTTATCGTCCGTTGGCTTGAAGCCCACTATCATGGTATCGAGCAACACGTTCTGCAGCGTGGTAAGCACAAGTGTCACCTGGTCGGCTTCGCCCATCAGGTCTATTCCCTGGAGGTCCGCACGGTCCTGGATGGTTACGTTGCAGGACCCGTTTGCGAATTCCGGCTGGAAACGCTCCCGGACCCTGGTGGAGGGGTCGACGACCTCGAACCCGGAGTCGAGTGCGAGCCTGGTAAGAGCTGTGCTGTAATTGCCTCGAATTTTAAGTCGCGGGAACATGAGCGAGATCTCCTTCACCTTTGCTCGTTTCGGAAAAAGCCGACTCCGTCCGTTCAAATCATTTCCGCTTCTCCCCGATGCGAACCATGTGCACGGGTTCGCCCCGCAAGCGTGCAATGAGCTGCGGTATACCTGAGCGCGGCGGCGCTTTCCGATTTTTCGGCACCGTCGGTTTTTATCAAGGTCTTTTCCAAAAATAGCAAGGATAACTGCAAAACTGCTTTCAGCCTACTATTAAGCATTTTCAAAAAGATGAAAAGATATCCGTCCATTTTGACGGCGGGAAGCATAGGTGTTTTTGACTATTCCAAACCGATTACTATCTTCTCGAACAGCCGTTTCACGATAGTCCCGGCAGCCGGCTCATGCCCATGACATGCGGAGATGAGAAGGCTTTCTTCAACCGGTGTGGAGTGCGCGGCCGCGCTTAGTATCCACCCGCTGTTGTTATCGCTTCCCCGGCCCGCATTGCGGGACTTTTGGATGCACTTCAACAAGTTCAACCCAAAATCAGCAAGGAGGATGTGATGAGTGTCCCCAAAACCAAAGCGGCCCTGATGTTTGCCCTGGCCCTGGTGCTGCTCTGCGCTTTTGCGGCTTACGGGCAGAATACGCCACTTATGTCCAAGGACGACCTGAAGGCGGCCCTTGGAAAGTCGAATGTGATCGTGCTGGACGTTCGAACCGATGGCGACTGGGATACCAGCCAATGGAAGGTTATGGGTGCCGTGCGCGAGGAGCCCAACAGGGTTGAAGACTGGATGAACAAGTACCCCAAGGACAAAACGCTCGTTCTCTACTGCGCCTGACCCCACGAAGCCACCAGCGCCCGTGTGGCGCGAAAACTTGTAGCTGCGGGATATAAGAATGTCTACGTCTTAGAGGGGGGCTGGAACCTCTGGTATAACAGCAAGTACCCGGTGGAAAAGAAGTAGGGGGTTGCCGGTTCCCGGCTCGGAGCTGGAGAACCATCTAAAAAAGCGGGGGAACCGGTTCCCCCGCTCTCCCTCAAAAGCTTGGTCGCAAAGCGGTGTGCGGGCTGTGGGGGGCGAAACTCCCACGCTTTTAAAAGCACCCCTAAAGGCTCATCTTGAGCTGGATGCCGTTTTTGTCGATCTCGTTGCCCCACTGCTCCCACTTGGGCCTCCTTTGCCTGGCAAAGAGCTCCAGATAAGGCCCCGGGCTGCATTTTTCGATGATTTCGTATAGCTCGTCAGGCTTACGGGAGTGTTCCCTTTTCCTGGTTTGGATCATATTTACCTGCCGTCTTCCGGGCTGTAAGGTGCGGAAACTCCCCCGAACTCCAAAAAGGATTAATTCAGTTACATTTCGGAAGTAGAACCCAACGCCTCGACCGTCCGGACCTCCGTCCTTTCTGATTTTGTACCAGACAATATTGGTCTTGTAAGTGAACCCCCATTTTTTCATCACCTCAAGACCTTCTCTTAAAAGAGCGTTGGGAATCCAGAGGTACAGATGGCTTTGCGGCAGGGCCAACCCGTTCACCGGCAGATCCATGATCTCCTCAAATGTCATTGTCCCGTACCGGGAAAGCCTTTTATGCTCGGGGGCCATTTTCCCGGTACGATTTGAGAATCGCCAGGGAGGGTCGGCCAGTATGGTTCCATACCGGCCAAGATGGGCAGCTCTCAAATCATCGGAAGCGGCAAAATTCTGCAAGTCCATTTTCATGGCTAACAATCCTCAACGTACAGACTTTTGGATATGCCGAATACTAAAATAGGGCAACCTCCACCGCTTCCGCCCTCTATCCGGGGAAGCAGTTTGTTCATGTGGGTTGTTGAGGACCCGTAAGATGTCCGGTGGCAGGACATAACTGAAGTTTTGACCGGCTTCCGAAATCATTTTCCAGAATTGCCGTGGCATGTTTCCATTCGTGGATTTCATAGTTTTGCCGCAAGAAATCCGGAAGCCGCTCTACAGCCATTTTTACCTCAACTATGATTTTACAGGTGATTTGGACTTTTGAGCCTACCCGAAAATCAGGCTTCAAGACAGGGGAATCTTTCTGCCCCAAGACTGCACTGGCTTGCTCCCGGCTTGACTTCAAGGGCCGCGTTTGGCATCCAAATGCACCATTTTGGCAACTGTTATCCCATTGAGGCTGATGCCATTTTTGACCGGAGGTATTCACAAAACCGGTGATGGTCGGCCCCGAATTCGATTTCCATTTCCACGGCCACGACCACCCGCCGCATCGATGCGGGAAGGCGCACGGCGTCCTTTGCCGTGGTCAGCACGAGTTCGGCGCCGCACCGTGCCGCCCGGTCCACGATGCGGAACAGGTCCCGTTCCGCATACCGGTGGTGGTCGGGAAAGGAAATCTTGTCGCAGACATTGATGCCGCAGCGCTTGAGGCCGCTGAAAAAGCTCTCCGGGCCGGCAATTCCGGCAAAGGCAAAAGAGCGCCTTCCCTCGATAGCCTCAACCGATACGAGCGGTCCTTCGGCTGAAAGGCGCAGCCCGCTTATTTTGTGCCGGCAGGAAAAGACGGGTTTTCCCGGAAACAACTTCCCAAGGGCCGTTTTTTCGGCTTCCGCCGCCCCTTCCGCTCGGGTGAGCACCAGCGCATCGGCGCGGTTCAGGTGTGAGACGGGCTCGCGCAGCGGTCCCAGGGGCAGCAGATGCCCGTTTCTGAAAGGGTTTCGGCAGTCAAGCAGCACGATATCCAGGTCCCGGTGAAGGCTTAGATGCTGAAAGCCGTCGTCCATGACGAACGTGTCCACCGGCGCATCATCCAGGGCGGCCTTTGCGGACAAGAAACGCTCCCTTCCCACCCAGACAGGCACGCTGGGCAGTGCTTCGGCCATCAGGGCCGGTTCGTCGCCGAAAAGAAACGACCGGTCCGCCAAATCCCCCTCCAGGGAAACCCGCGCCGGGACTTTTGCCTTCCTGCCGTAGCCTCTGCTAAGGATCGCCGGATGAAGACCGCTCCCGATGAGAAAGCGGCAAAGCCAGATCACGAGCGGAGTTTTGCCCGTACCGCCGGTGGCCAGGTTGCCGACGCTTATCACGAATGCGGGAAGCTTCGAGCGGTTACGGAGTGCCCGTGCCTGGTCGCGCCTTAGACCTTTTTGGTAGACCCTGGACGCCGCCCGAAGAAAAGGGGTGAAAAAGCGGGGGGATGCCGCCCCCTTACCGTCTATCGCCGGTGGGAAACTCCACTGCTCGACGACCCGGCGGCTCAGGGCCGAATACGCTTCAGCGCCGATTTCGGAGCC
Organism: uncultured delta proteobacterium; assembly: GCA_963712895.1. Lineage (GTDB taxonomy): Bacteria > Desulfobacterota > Syntrophobacteria > Syntrophobacterales > Syntrophobacteraceae > SbD1. The sequence goes on from CAVQJR010000007.1 coordinate 123,145, forward strand.
CCCTAAAGTTCTCAGAAGGGTTTTGATCATTTTTTTGCGGGCGGAGAAGTCCCGGCTTTGTCTGCGGCCGCCTTGCAGCTCATCTCCGCTGCCTTTTCCCTGATTTCGGTAAGGCAGCTTTGCATGGAGGCCCATCCATACCAGAACGTATAATCGGGATTTGCATGGAACGCCCCCTGGAAGGTCCTCATCCGGTATTCGTGAAACATCTTGAAAAGCTTCTGCTCGATTACCGTGGGCGCGTCGTGCAGCGCGAGAAGGTCGGGAAAGGGATACGAATAGTTCTGCGGCTTTTTGAGGACTCCCTCCTGGTAAAGGCCGGCAACGGTCGTGATGGCTTCTGCCAGGAGGCGGTCGGACTCGCGCACCATCCGGTCGCCTTTTTCCAGTTCGGAGCGTGCAAAGTTTATCGAATGGCAGTCGTTGCAGACCTGGAGCATCTTTTGTCTTTCCGCCTGCCAGTCCTCGTCGGTCAGCCTTACCATGTCCAGCGCCTGGACCGCTTCGGCCCTAGGGGTCGGCTTTCCGGAAGGGTCGAGAATTCCGAACGCCTGTAAAATCGTGGTGCGGTCCCGTTGCCACTGGGGGTCCGCCGGAAGCGGCATTCTCACCGCCAGGTAACCCCAGGCCGTCCGGTTGGCGTGGTCGCCTTCCCGCAGATGGCAGCTCTGGCAGGTGGGGGCGGCGACCTCTTCGGGAAGCATCCTGCTTTGCTTCAGCAGGAAACGGACCCCGTGCTTGGATGCGGAATACATCTCCCACTGCGGATGGTCGGTGCCCATGTGGCAGGTCCTGCATGCCTGCGGCGACCTCGCCTCGTCCACCGAAAAAAGATGCCGGGTGTGGCACACGTCACAGGATGAAACGCCGAAGGCCGACCCCTTATCGACCAGGTCCCGCACTTCGCCTTCGGTCTTGGTCCCGACGCGGTGGCAGCCCCCGCAGCCTTTAAGACCCTCGATCTGGGCCATCGGCTGATAGTGAAGGGTGGGCATCGCCTTCATGGCGGCCCATGCAAGAGCGTGTTTTCCCCGGGAGAACTGTTCGACCTGCGTTTCGTGGCACGTCCCGCACTTTTCAGGCAGAACCATTTTGGCGTTCGAAACATCGGTCATGGACTGGTGCCCGTCGCCGTGGCACGTGGAACAGCCGACATCATTGGCGCTGTGTTTGCTCAGCTTCCAGTCGACCACGATTCCGGGAGTAATCCGGGAGTGGCACTCGACACAGGATTCGGCCCCCTGCGGCTGTTCCGCGGGCGGGGCATTCTGAGGGGCCGGCGGCTGAACGGTTTGGTGCCGCTCGGCCGGCGCGGCTGTCTGCCGGGGCGCGTTTTGCGCCGTGGAAATCATTTCGCCGCCGAGGAAAGAAAAGACCAGGAGCACCGGGAGCGCAAGGACAGGAAAAAGACGCATTGAATTTCCTCCAATGGAATAAGCCGTGGTGCGTTGACGGTAGGTATGCCGCGCGGCCCCTTGTCCAGCCTGGCGCTCTTTTGCTTATACCAGAAACTTCCGGTTTTGCAAAAGGCGGAGGACAGAGGACGGAAGACGGAGGGCAGATGGAGGGTGGCGGAGGGCTTTCGTCCGGTCCGGCCCGTTGCGGGTTGTTCTCAATGTCCGGGATGTGTTATTGTTTAATAAAGATTTTTCACTTGGTTCAGACGACCGGGTGTGCTTCGATACTGTGGATCGGGCTGGCAGGTGTGCCGGCACATCGGGCCTGAAGCATTTTGGAGGTTTTGTTGAAAACCTGCACGGCCGCCGTGCACGACGAGTCCGGCAGCCTCGTAAAAGACGCTCTGGAGCGGCTCTATGAACGCTATGACCGGCCGGAGTTCATTCACCCCGACCCGCTGGAATTCGTGTATCGCTACGAACGCAGGCGGGACCGGGAAGTGGTGGGGTTCATCGCCTCCGCGCTCGCATACGGGCGTGTCAAACAGATCCTTTCCAGCGTGCAGACGGTTCTGGACAGGATGGGGCCGTCTCCTTCCTCCTACCTCCTGCAGAGTACGCAAAAGGAAATCCGCAATACTTTCCATGCCTTCAAACATCGTTTTACGACCGGGGCCGATCTGGCCGCCATGCTCGGAGGGCTGAAAAAACTGCTCGACGGATACGGCTCGCTCGAATCCTGTTTTCTGAGTGAATTCGACCCGGAAGACCAAAATATTATCCCTGCTCTCACCGCCTTTGTAAAAAAATTGGACATTGCCGCTGGACGAAGGACGCCGATGTTTTTACCTTCTCCTCCGGACGGGAGCGCGTGCAAGCGGCTGAATCTTTTCCTGCGGTGGATGGTGCGCCGGGATAACGTCGATCCGGGAGTGTGGCGGGCCGTGCCTGCATCACACCTGCTGGTCCCGCTGGATACGCACATGCACCGCATCGCCCTGGCCGTGGGCCTTACCGGGCGCAAACAGGCCAATATGCGATGTGCCGTCGAGGTGAGCGGCAATTTCGCCGCAATCCGCCCTGACGACCCGGTCCGCTACGACTTTGCCCTTACGCGACTGGGCATGAACAACGATTCACCGGACATTTTGGACATGCTGGCCCGCCTGATTCGGGGGTAAAAAGCCGGGCCGCAGGTGACGCGGCCGGACCTTTTACTAAACAACGGCCGGTGCGTGGCCTTGCCTGCATCCATCCGACGAAGCTGAAAATCTCTTTATAAGGGGAATTCCATGGACGATTGCGTAAAGCTGTATGCCCTCAGCACCTGTATTCACTGCAAGCATACCAAGGAACTGCTCGACAAATGCGGTGTCAATTACGACTGCACCGACGTGGACACGCTAAATTCCGATGACAGGCGCAAGATCGTCGATGAAATCAAGAAAACGAACCCGGACTGCTCGTTCCCGATGCTCGTTGTCGGAAACAAGATCATAATCGGGTTCAAGGCCGATGAAATAAGGGAGGCGCTGAACCTGAAATGACGGTGGAAAAACTGTACGAATTCCTTAAAAAGAGCCAGGAACCGAAGGGATATTATTTCAACGCAGACAGGACCATGGTTTTCCAGCTCCTTGAGGGTCTTATCAAAAACAGGGAGCGCTACGGGTACATGTGTTGCCCGTGCAGGCTTGCTGCGGACGACCGGGAATGGGACCAGGACATAATCTGCCCCTGCGTCTACAGCAAGCCCGACATCGCGCAGTACGGGAGCTGCTACTGCGGTCTTTACGTCTCGAAGGAATGGAACGAAGACAAGGTCCGGCACGCCTACGTGCCGGAAAGAAGGCCGTCGGAAAAGGTTTTCGGAAAATTATAGAACTCCCGCGGTACTCGTGGGCCGCCATCCGGCCTTGCGCGATGTGCGTGAGGGGAAGAGGTCCCTCCATTTTATCGCGGCGGGATGCCGTTTCCCAAAAACCCGGTTTCCGGCTCCGAAGCATTTGCACAAGGAATTTGTTCGTCCGAATCCCATTAGCCAAGCGCGCCTGCTGCTTCAAACATCTGATTTATCCATCCGGGCCGATCCAAACCCCGGTTCCCACCCGAATCATGAAAATTTGGTATCCTTTTTCAGGTTCAGGCTTGGTTCAGTTATTGATAAAAACTAAATAACAAGTCTTCAACCTACGCTAAGTTAGACTTACAGAAATCTTTTTTGCCGATAACAGTGGATTTACAATCCGGTTCCCTTTACAAATGGATATTCAGTAATCATATTGTTTGAAGTTTTTAAGCCAATCCCGATTCCGCACAAGGAGTTTACAGGGGAGAATTTTCCTATGGAAAAGAAGTTGCTTGAACTTGCCGTGGACATAGTACAGGCTCAGGCCACGACCGGCAAAATGAGCGGTGATGAAATCGAAACGGCCCTCGTCCGGGTTTACAACGCTTTGCACAGGATGAAGCTCGCCGAAAATGAGGGGCGAATCGTCCTGACGGGGGAGTTTGAAGAGGCATTTCCAACCCGTGAAAGGCTTCAGGCCGAACTGGACCCGCGTTCCTCCATCCAGGACGACAAGGTCACGTGCATGGAGTGCCGGGCCGAATTCCGGCAGCTCACGGCCAACCACCTCCGCACCCATCAACTCACTCCCCGTGAATACAAAAAGAAATGGGGCTTTCCGCTAAAGCAGCCTCTTGCCGCCAGGGTGTTGACCAAGCTGCGGAGCCGATCGGCCAAAAAACGCGGCCTTCCCGCAAAACTCCAGCTCTATCTCGAACAGAAAAGAAAAAACAAGGGCGGCGACAACGGCGAAATGCCGAAAAGTTCCGGAGCCGGCCTGGGGAAGGCGTTCCAGTAGCGATACGGCTCTACGTGAATTTCTTGTATCTTGAAGCAACTTCGCGGCTTCGCGTGAAACGATAACCTCATTCCTGAAAATCATTTCCCCCGCATTGCTCCGGGAAATATCACAAAAAATCGGAGCCCGGACTCATCCGGCCTCCGATTTTCAGTCTTGCGTTTTCTGCCTTCCGTCTTCCGTCTAGACTTTGAAGAATGCCTTCTTGTTGGCGCCGCACACCGGGCACACATCCGGGGAGTCGCTCCCTCCGTGGGTGTGGCCGCATATCTTGCAGATCCAGTAATCCTGGACGGGGAACTTATCGGGGTCGGCCAGAGCCTTCTTGAAGAGTTCCGCGTGCACCTTCTCCACTTCGTTTGCGTACTTGAAGCCCATCTCCGCCGACTTGTTTCCTTCCGCCCTGGCGTTGGCCAGCATTTCCGGATACATTTTGGTGAATTCGTGCGTTTCGCCCGCGATTGCGTCCGCTATGTTTTCCTTGGTGGCTTTCACTTTGCCCGCCGTGCGAAGGTGCTTCATGGCGTGGATCGTCTCCGCTTCGGCAACCGCCCTGAAAAGTTTTGCCACGCCGTGCATGAATTCGTCTTCGGCCCGTTGCGCATACGCCAGATATCTCCTGTTAGCCTGCGACTCCCCGGCGAAAGCATCCATCAGGTCTTTTTCGACTTTAGACATTAGTATCCTCCTACGTTGTTTAAGGGGAAAAGAGATTCTCCCTCGCCGGCCTCTCCCAGGCTTTTTCCCGGGGCGAAACGCGAGGTAAATGGATTGCAAGACAGTTTTCCAGGTTAGCCGGTTAAAACTAAGGAACATGTGGCCCAAAGTCAATTTGGGCCGATTTTTGTTTGACCGCGGGCTGGAATATTGTATTGTTTCAAGGGCCGTGACTGCATTCCGGCCATTTCCCCGGGGCCGCATTTCAGGCCGCTTCGGCTTGATCCCAGTGCCGATAACCACTCGATTCCGCTTCCGACCATAAACGTTTCCGGCTAACGCGGCCCGCGCATTTGAAAGCACCATCACCGATCATATCCGGCAATGAGTCTTGTGCCCGGCCCCCGGTTTGGACCGGCAGGCGGGTGTTTGTCGCTGTTTTCGCCCAATGTGAGCAGGAGGAGATAGATGAGTTCAGCTTTCCAGCCAGGCATGAGCCGCGAACTGACCGTGGTGTCCACTCAGGAGGATTCCGCGCGGCGGTTTTATCCCAACCTCCCGGACGTTTTTGCCACGCCGTGTCTGGGCGGCCTTATGGAACGGGTATCGGCGGAGCTTATAAACGAGCGTCTGAACCCGGGCGAGCAGTCGGTGGGCATTTCGATGAACCTCAAACACACGGCCGCAACGCCCCTGGGAATGGCGGTCCGGGTAAGGACAGAAGTAACCGCTGTCGAGGGAAAGAAGCTGACCTTCAAGCTGGAAGCCTTCGACGAGGTGGAAAAGATCGGGGAGGCCGTCCATGAGCGCTTCATCATAGTAGCCGATAAATTCAACGCCAGGGTGGCCGAAAAGGCAAAGAAGAAAAACGGTTGAACCGCGGCTCGGGCGGGCGCTCCGTGCGGCGCGTCCGTCTCCGGAAGAGAGGGCGTATGGGTACAGGTAACCTCAGTGCTTTTTTCCATCCGGCAAGCGTGGCGGTGATCGGGGCTTCGGATACCCCCGGGAAGCTGGGCCACGAAATCTTGAAAAACCTGAAGGACGGCGGCTTTCCGGGCGCGCTCTACCCCATAAATCCCAAAGCGCAAAGCATCCTGGGGCTCCCGGTTTTCCGGAATATAAAGGATGTCCCCGAACCGGTGGACATGGCCGTGGTGATCATCCCGGCGAAAATGGTCCCGCGGGCGGTTGCCGAATGCGGGGAAACCGGGGTCAAGGGCGCCGTCGTGATCTCCGGGGGCTTCAGCGAGGCCGGCCCGGAGGGGGCGGTGCTGCAGGAGGCGCTTGCCGAAGCCGCTGCGGAGCACGGGGTGCGCGTGATCGGCCCCAACTGCCAGGGCGTAAACAACCCGTACTTTCCGGTTTGCGCATCGTGGCCTCTTCTTACCAGGAAGGGGCGCGTGGCGGTGGTCAGCCAGAGCGGGACGGTGGGGGCCGCCATGATGGACTGGTTCTCGGTCGAGGAACTGGGGGTCTCCAGTTTCGTGAGCCTGGGCAACCGGGCGGACGTGGACGAAATCGACCTCATCGAGTACTTCGAACAGGATCCCAACACCAGGGTCATTGCGGCCTACATCGAAGGGATAAAGGACCCGGCCCGGTTTCGTGAAATAATCGGGTCGATTCGAAAACCACTGGTGGTGCTGAAATCGGGAAGGACGCCCAGGGGCCGGGTGGCGGCGGAGTCCCACACCAGGTCCCTTGCCGGGGCCGATGCCATATACTCGTCGCTTTTCAGGCATCACGGCATCTGCCGGGCGGACACCATCGAAGAGTTCTATGACTTCTCGAAAGCTTTCGCCTACCTCAAGCCCCCCGAGGGCAACAGGATCCTGTTCATCACCACGTCGGGCGGGGCGGCGATCCTGGCAACCGATGCCGCCGAGCAGGAGGGCATCGAAACGGCGCCGCTTCCCGAAGAACTTGCCAAGTCGCTGGAAGGCGTCATCCCGGCCCACGCCATCCGGTCCAATCCGCTCGACCTCACCGGAGACGCCAACGCCGCAATGTTTAAGGAAGTGATCGAACGCGCGAGGCCCCACTACGATACGCTCGGGGTGATCTTCGGCGACCCGGTGGCGGACGCATCGAAGGTGGTGTCGCCGGGCGCCGACGAACTGGTGGTCTTCCTCGGCGGAGCGGAGGTGGAACGGCACGAAAGGCTGGAGATGCACCGCAAGGGGGTCCCGGTCTATCCTACCCCGGAAAGGGGCATCCGAGCGCTCGCGCAGGTGATCGCCAAGGATAAAAAAGGCGGCAGGGCAGCCTTTACCCGCCCGGAATCCACGGGCGGCCGTACGCAGATGAGCATATCCGAAAGTTTCGAGTTCCTGGAATCGCAGGGACTTTCCTGTATTTTCTCCCGGCGGGCGGACAGCGAGGGAAAGGCGGTCCACCTGGCGCACAGGATGGGCTTTCCGGTGGCGCTCAAGATCAATTCGCCCGACATCCTGCACAAGTCCGACTGCGGCGGAGTGAGGCTCAATATCCAGACGGCGCCGCAACTGCGAAGCGCCTACAATAAAATGATGGAAGACGTTGCCGCGGCACACCCCGACGCCGGCATCTCCGGGGTGGTGGTGAGCGCGATGGCGGCGGCCGGGCTGGAGCTTCTTCTGGGGATGAGCCGCGACCCGCAGTTCGGGCCGATTATCATGTTCGGGCTCGGCGGGGTCAACGTGGAGCTGCTCCGGGACATTTCCACGAGGCTCCTGCCGATGAGCCGCGAGGATGCCTTCGAGATGCTCGACGAAATCAAGGCGGCGCCTCTTCTCAAGGGCTTCCGGGGCCGGCCGGCGGTCGACCGCGAGGCACTTGCGGACGGTTTATTGCTGCTCGCCGACATCGCGCGGCAATTCCCGGATATCGTCGAAATAGACCTGAACCCGGTGCTTGCGTACTCCGAAGGCATAGTGGTGGTGGACGCCAGGATAATCAAAGCGTAGCGGCGGTTGCGCTCCGTTGAAAACAGTTCCCGGATGATTACCATTCTTGTTATGCGATAAAGAAACCCTTGGACCTTATTTCCTGACGACGACAGCCCTGCGGCTGCCGCGGGGGAGGTATGATATGGAAGAAAAACCGCAAAGCCGTTCGTGCGTCTGTGAGGGACGCGAGTACGCCAACCAGGAGAGAGTCTGCCAGAAGGATTCCTGCTACATCTGTCACGATGGAAGCTGGGAATCCTATAACACACTTTTCGTGCTGTAGCCTGTCCGGCGGCATCGGATATCGGCAAAAGCCGGGCCATCCCGCAAATGTGCGGGATTTGCCCGGCTTTTTTCGTCACTTCTGGCATTTCGGGCAGAAGTAGGCCGTCCTGCCTCCCACTTTCGCCGTTTCCCAGTTTGTAGCGCAGACGGGGCACACGCCCTTTTTCCGCCTGTTGGGCAAAAGGAATTTGTCCGGATACTTCCCAATGTCCGCGCCGCGCTCGACCGCCGTGCGGAAGACCTCCTTCATTTTGTCGAAAATGGCCCTTATCAGGTCCTCGCCAAGCGCATCGGCCTTTGTACGGGGGTGAATTCCCGCCTGGAAAAGAATCTCGTCGGAGTAGATGTTGCCTATTCCGGCCACCACCGCCTGGTTCATCAGCACCGATTTTATTTCGCCCTTCCGGCCGGAAAGCCTTTGCCTGAAGGCGGCATGGTCGAGGTCCGGGTCAAGGGCGGACGGCCCAAGGTTTTTGCCCCTGATTATCTGTTCGGGCTCCGCCGCAAGCCCCACCCAGCCCAGCATCCTCTGGTTCACGTATGCCAGGGCGCCGCCCCCTTCGAAGCCGATAAGAAGCCGCGTGTAGGCTCCTTCCCGGTCCTGCCCGCCGCTGTAGTCCAAAAAGCCGCTCATCCCGAAGTGCATGACGAGCCACCTGCCGCCGTCAAGTTCCGCGAAAAGATATTTGCCGTGCTGGCGGCTTGAGACGAAAACGCTTCCGGCAAGCTCTTTTTCTATCGCTGCGGGTGGGACCCCGCGCACGATCCTTGGCTCCATCACGCGGGCAAAAGCGATTTTCCTGCCCAGTGCCGTCCGTTCGAAATAGCTCCTGAATGTGGCCACCTCGGGCAGTTCGGGCATGGGATCTATTCGGTTTCTTCGCTCGGAGGGGATTCGACATCGAGGTCGGGAAGCTGGGCGCTTACCGCCGTATTCTTGATCGTCCAGAAGACGCGCCGGAAGTTTTCATCGAAATTGGTGGCGGAAACCCTGCCCAGTTCGATGAACTTAACCATTATCTCTTTGGTCATCTTCAGGATTTTTTCATCATCCGGGTTCATGGCGGCCCCCTGGTTTTTGATATGAAAAAGCCTCTGCCCGGATGGTGGGAAGGCCATTGAGGTCAAAGCAGAGGCTTTCCGAGTATTTTGGAATACCCTTGAAGGCATCCCGGTTACTCGTATTGAAATCTAACATAAAGAAGAGGCGGCCCGCAAAAAAAATAAAAAAATCCACCGCAAAGACACGGAAAAAGGCAATTAACCGCAGAGGCGCAGAGGATGCAGAGAAAGACGGAAAAGAGGCGGAAAGGGCCTGGTTCCCGTTCCGCCGTCCTCACGCTTCCGGGCGGGAATCCGACGTCTTTGCGGATAAACGATCGCTTCTCACGCTCGCGGCGGGAGTGTGGGAACGGGGAAAACCCGGCCTCGCCCCGGTTACTGTCTTTCCTCTCTTATCTTTTCTCTGCGCCTCTGCGGTGAGTTGCTTTTCCCGGCGTCTTTGCGGTGAGCTGCTTTTTTCTGTTGACAAGTGCAAAAAAGTGGTGCTAGAAAGGCGTTCAGGTGGGAATTTGTGGTGAGAAAGGGTAAAAAGTGGGTATCCTGAACAAGCCCTACTTCAGAGGACGCTCGATCCATCGCCTGGATGCAAAAGGGCGGCTCCGGATTCCCACGAAATTCCGGGATATCTTGCAGAACCATTACACAGACGCTCTTATCGTCGCTCAGCTCGGGGAATGCCTCGTGGCCTACCCTCCCGAGAGGTGGGACGAGGAGATCGAATCCAAGGCATTGCATCTCTCAGAAGTATTGCCGGAGCACCGCTCGTTTCTGCGCCGCTTCATATCCAGCGCCGCGGAATGCGAGTTTGACAACCAGGGACGGATCCTGATCCCGCCGATGCTTCGCGACGACGCAAGGCTGGGGCAGGAAGTGGTGCTCGCCGGATTGCTCAAGAATTTCGAAATCTGGGACAGGGCGACCTGGAGCAGCCAGGCGGATCTCGACAGGCAGAATCACAACAAAATAATGGAATCCATAGCAGGCACCGGGTTCTAGACCATGGCGGGCCCGCCTGACGGAAAACACTTACCGGTTATGCTCGGACCGGTAATCGAGCTTCTCAACTGCAGGCCGGACGGCGTTTATGTCGACTGCACCATCGGGGGAGGGGGCTATGTCCAGGCCATCATCGAACGGAGTGCACCGGGGGGGGTTGTACTCGGCCTGGACTGGGATTGGGAAGCAATCGAGCGCGTGCGCGAAAGGCTTGGCGGCTACACTGGCAGGATTATCTTGGAGAGGGCGAACTTTGCGGATATCCGCCAGGCCCTTCGCAGCCACGGTTTTGAGTTCGCGGACGGCATCGTTGCCGATCTCGGGGTATCGAGCTACCAGCTCCAAGACCCCGCGCGCGGTTTCAGCTTTATGCAGGAAGGACCGCTTGACATGCGCATGAACCGCGATCTGCCCACCACCGCGGCGGACCTCGTGAACAGGCTGCCGGAAAGGGAACTTGCCGACCTGATCTACAGGTACGGCGAGGAGAGGCGGTCGAGGCGGATTGCGCGCATGATTGTCGAGCACAGGAAAGGGCACCCTTTTACGACCACGCGGGAACTCTCCGAGCTGGTGCGCAGGGCCGTTCCAGCATCGCGCGACAGCGCGAGGATTCACCCCGCCACAAGGACTTTTCAGGCACTGCGGATAGCGGTAAACGGCGAACTCGAATCGCTCGAGCGTCTTCTGCCCGAGGCACTGCGCGTTCTGCGGCCCGGAGGCAGGGTGTGCATCGTAGCTTTTCACTCGCTGGAGGACAGGATCGTCAAGGAAACGTTCAGGAACTGGGCGCGGTCCTGTCGCTGTCCGCGTGAGCGCGCTGCGTGCGCGTGTGAAGGAAGGCCGCTCGTCAGAATGGTGACGAGAAAAGCCCTCCGGCCTTCGCCGGAAGAGGTTGAGCGCAATCCCCGCGCGCGCAGCGCCAGGCTCAGGTCAGTGGAGAAGCTTTAGGCGGATATCGGATGGCCGATACCGGTACGGGTTGCCGGATGGATTCGCAACCTTGCCCCGGTAGAGTTTCCGGGCCGGGGCCGCGACTCACCAGGCAGGCGCCACGGCCCTTGTTCTCGTCCGGCTTTGAGGGGGTTCGGACATGAGAACGGGGGCCGAGTAACACCCCGCGTGAGGGGCTTTAGGCAGAGGGGCTTCCGGGGAAGCAAGGGGTCTGAAGGAAGAAGTGGAGGGACCATTCCGGGCGGTCCCGGGGGGGGACCGTCCGGAAACTTCTTCCGATGCGTGAACCGGGACCAACGGCTTTGGAGGAGGCAGGAAAGAACCAAACAACCTAACATGGCGGGCAAGAGTGCCTGTCTTGCCCGCCATCCCCGCAAATCGGCCGTTAACTGCCGGCCCGGCACTTGTATGGTTGGCCGGAAGAAAAAAAGAGATCGATTAACCGGCATTTCGGGGAAAGGAAAGGGCAGTTATGCAGGATCCGCTCGAAAAAGCATTTCCGAAACGCAGGTGCTCTTCACGGCATTTCTTTTTCCAGGGGAGTGCCATGGGCCGATTCGAACATTACGTGGTTTGCCTGCGCTCGGGCAAGGCGGACCAGTTGTCGAGGGCCACGGCCCTGCCGTTTCGTCCCGGTACGCACCGCAGCCCCGGGAGCTGGGGAAATGAGTGGGACATCTGAGGGGACGGCGGACGGAAGACGGAGAACAGAGGCCGGAAGTCCGGGTCCGATGGTAAGAGCGTTTAGGCATGAAATGGACGGAAACCTATGGGCCAGGCCAGAGAAGCCGCATTGCCGCTTAGCCTCAAGCCGGGAAGCGATTTCAATACCGGGCAGAGGAAAGTCCGGCCCGCGGGTATTTCCTGCTGGCTCGTTTCCTCGGTGCTCCTGGGAATCCTTTTCGTGGGGTGCGCGGTATTCTACGTATGGCTCTATATTCAGCAGGTCCAGAACGGCTACCTGCTGGCCAAAATCTATTCTGAAAACGAGCTCCAGACCTCCGTCCAGCGAAAGCTAAAGCTCGAATGGTCCCGTTTCAGGGACCCGAACCTGCTGGAGGAAATCGGGCGCAACAAATTCGGCCTGGCGCCGCCGAGACCGGACCAGAAGGTGCTGATGCGCTGACCGGGAATTCAAAAAGGACTCAGGGTAATGGAATCGCAAGAGCCGCGGAAATTTCTAACAGCCCGCTACTGGTCATGCCGCGTGCTCTTTCATTTGCTTGTCGGAGTGGGGCTTTGCACCATCTTGTATAAGGCATTCCTGCTCCAGGTGGTCGAACATTCCACCTGGGTGCAACGCGCCCAGGCGCAGGTAAACACCTCGTTCCAGGTACCGGCCTACAGGGGTTCCATCTACGACCGCCAGGGAAGACTGCTCTCCTACTCCGTCCCCCAGCGTTCGCTCTACGCCGACGGAAATCCCGTCCGTGACCCGAAGAAGCTGGCCGGCCTTCTCAGCCCCGTTTTGGGGGAGCCTCGAAGCGTTCTTGAAAAAAAATTGTCCGGCCCCCGCCATTTCGTCTGGATAAAGCGCCAGCTCACCGACCAGCAGGCCCATGCCGTGGAGGGTCTCAACGGCCAGGGGTTGAATCTTGCCGGCGAGTACAAGAGGTTTTACCCGCAGCGCCAGGTGGCCGGCCAGGTGGTGGGGTTCGTGGGACTGGACGGAGTGGGTCTCGAGGGCATCGAGAAATCCTTTGACGAGGTGCTGCGGGGATCTCCCACCAGGGTCGGACAGGTAAGGGACGGCGGGCGCAGACGCCTGTGGCTCAGTTCGTCGGCCCCGCCCGAGCCCGTCGAGAGCAGCGGCGTGAAGCTCACCATAGATGCCTTCATCCAGTATGTTGCCGAATGCGAACTGGAGAAAGCGGTCGAAAAATACCGAGCCAGGGCCGGAGAAGTGGTGGTCATGGACGCCAGGACTTCCGAGGTGCTGGCGATGGTGAACTGGCCCTTTTTCGATCCCAACCTGCCGGACAAAAAGGACCCCCGGGTCTGGAAAAACCGCGTTATTACCGATTCATTCGAGCCCGGCTCGACCTTCAAGGTTTTTCTCATGAGCGCGGCGCTCCAGGAAAACATGGTTCGCCCGCGCGACCGCATCTTCTGTGAGGAAGGCAGGTGCAGGCTGGCGGGCCACACGATAAGAGATGTGCATCCCCGCGGCTGGATCACCATGCAGGAAGTGATAAAGTATTCGAGCAACATCGGGGCGGCAAAGATCGCGCTTCATGTGGGCAGCGAACGCTTCAGCCGGTACATTTGCGGGTTCGGTTTCGGATCGCTTTCCGGCATTGCGCTTCCGGGGGAAGTTAAGGGTTTGCTTCGGCCCTGGCGCAGATGGCGGCCGATCGACCTGGCGGTCACCGGTTTCGGGCAGAGTATCGGGGTCACCCCCCTTCAGCTCACGGCCGCCGTAAACACCATTGTAAACAACGGTGAGTACAGCCCGCCCATAATTGCCAGTGCGATCGTGGACGAGGACGGCGCGCCGGTCAAGCGGTTCCGGTCCTCGAAGGTCCGGCAGGTGATTCAAAAGAGGACAGCGGAGCAGATCCGTGCTATGATGGCTCTTGTAACTCTTGAAGGCGGAACAGGCGTACAAGCGGTGCCGCAGGGTTATACGGCGGCAGGCAAAACTGGAACGGCTCAGGTCATGGACCCCGTTACGAAGCGTTACGCTTCGAAAAAATATACATCGGTCTTTACCGGGTACATACCGGCAGAACAGCCCAGGCTGGTAATCAGCGTAGTAGTCCACGAACCCCAGGGTGCAAGCTATGGCGGAGTGGTCGCGGGGCCGGTGTTCCGTGAGATCGCCGCAAAAGCACTGCCCTACCTCGGGGTGATGCCTTCCGTTCCAAGTCCCGCACCCGTTCCGGCCGTCCGCCAGGTTAAATCCAATCCCGCAGGTGCGCGTGGGAAGGTGGGAGCGAAAGCCTTCTCCGCGGCCCATTCCACCAGTCAAACTCTCGCAAAAAAACCGGCTCGCAAAAAGAACACGGGTTCCGGAGCCGTTCAGCTAAATGCCAGGAAAGGTCAGGAAAAACCGAAAATCACCAGCCGGGAACAGCCGGAAAAATACAGCAAGGCAGACGAGAAAAAGACCGGACTTTATTAGCCGGATACCGGAGAACCGGTCGTGTTTCACGTAGGATGCGCAGCCTTATCGTGGCGCCGGGCATTGGGCACGCGGCCTTTTGTTCCCGCGGGTCGACAGGGACGGCAAAAATGGCGGCCGCGATGAAGCCGCACCGCGGCGGGCAGGTTGGTTATGGAGCTTATGAAAACCCTGGGGCAGCTTATAGACGGGCTTGAAATCATCGAGGCCCGCGGGGCGATGGATGTCCCGATAGCCGGCATCTGCTACGACAGCAGGAAGGCCGGGCCGGGGAGCCTTTTCGTTTGCGTGCGGGGCAGCCATGTGGACGGGCACCGGTTCATCGAAGACGCTCTTTCCAGGGGGGCAGTGGCAATCATTGCCGAAACCGGCACTTCCCCCGGAGTAATGCCTCCGGCATACGTTCGCGTCCCAAACAGCCGCGGCGCCCTGGCCGCCGTAGCCGCCAATTTCTACGATCATCCGGCATCCAGGCTGGACCTGGTGGGCATAACGGGCACCAACGGGAAAACCACCACCTCGCTTTTGATCGAAAGTATTCTGCGCCGCGCCGGACGGGAGCCGGGAGTTCTGGGGACGCTGGCCTACAGGTGGGCCGGTCGGGAAATGCCCGCCCCGATGACCACGCCCGAATCCCTCGATCTTCAGAAGATCCTGCACCGGATGCTCGAAGACGGGGTCTCGCACGTGGTGATGGAAGTATCCTCGCACGCCCTGGCCCTGGGGAGGGTGGCGGGGCTGATCTTCAGGGCCGGCGTGTTTACCAACCTCTCCCGGGACCACCTGGATTTCCATCAAACGATGGAAGACTATTTCAGCGCGAAGAAGCTCCTTTTTTCCGAGTGCCTCGATTTGCACCGTTCCGCCGTGGCCGTCAACGCCGATGACGATTACGGGAAAAGGATTCTCCAAAACGGGGTGCGCGGCGGCAGGCTTTTGACCTATTCGGCCGGGCCTTCGATTTTGCCGCCTTCCAAGAAAGGCGCGGAAGGGGTGTTTGCAAAAGAGGTACGGCTGGGGGCCGGCGGTATTCACGCCCTGCTTTCGACCCCGCGGGGCGACCTCAAGATTGAATCCCCGCTGGTTGGCAGGCTCAATTTGTATAACCTGCTCGCGGCCGTATCCGCCTCGCTCGGTCTCGACCTGCCATCCGAAGCGATCGCCGAAGGCATCCGGGCCGTATCGGAAGTCGACGGCCGGCTGCAGCGGGTCGAAGTCCCGGCCGGCCTCGGCTACCACGTCATAGTGGACTACGCGCACACCCCGGATGCCATGGAAAAGGCCCTGGACTGCCTCCGCGAAATGACGCCCGGCCGGCTCATAGCGGTTTTCGGCTGCGGGGGCGACCGCGACAGAGGAAAGCGGCCCCAGATGGGCAGGATCGGCGCCGAGAGGTCCGACCTGGTGATTATCACCAGCGACAACCCGAGGACCGAAGATCCGGAAAAGATACTGGACCAGGTGGAGACCGGCGTCCGGGAGACTAAAATCCCGCGATTCGATCCGGACGACATCCCCCCGGAACGAAAATGCTACGCCAGGTGCGCGGACAGGCGCCGGGCAATCGAACTCGCCCTGTCGGCGGCCCGTCCCGGCGACCTGGTTTTCATAGGCGGCAAGGGACACGAAACTTACCAGATAATCGGCGCCACGAAACACCCGTTTGACGACCGGCAGGTGGTGCGGGAATACCTGGAAGGACGGTAGATTTCACCACAGAGGACACGGAGAGCACAGAGAGAAAAATTGTTTGAAATCAGCAATTTAGGATCACCACAGAAATTATGGAAGAAATCATTGGTTTCATGTTTTTCTCCGTGTGCTCTGTGGTGAATAAAAATAAGAAAGCGCAAAACATGCTTTGGACACCCGCAATACTGGCGGAAACAACACAGGGGGAAATCCTTTCCGGAGACCACCACGCCCTGATCGGAAAGATTTCCACCGATACCCGCAAAATCGCGCCCGGTGACTGTTTCATTGCGCTTATCGGCGAAAACCACGACGGTCACGATTTCGTGGCGAGCGCGATCGGGAAGGGCGCGGGCGCGGTGGTGGTATCCCGCTGGAAGGGGCCGCGTCCGGGTGGTTGCGCGGTGGTCCTGGTTCCAAACACGCTCGATGCTCTGGGCGAGATCGCCCGCTTTCATCGCAGGCGCTTCGATATCCCGGTGATCGCCGTGTCGGGAAGCAACGGTAAGACGAGCACCAAGGAGATGATCGCCGCCATTTTCGCGCAAAGCCGCAAGATCTTGAAGAACAGCGGCAATTTCAACAACCTGGTCGGCCTTCCCCTGACCCTGCTCGAACTTACCGAAGAGCACCGGATAGCGGTGGTGGAAATGGGAATAAACGTTCCCGGCGAGATGAAGCGCCTTGCCCGGATAGGCTCGCCCGACGCTGGGGTTATCACCAACGTGCAGCCCGCTCATCTGGAAGGGCTGGACTCCCTGGACCGCATAGTCGAAGAAAAGGGGCTGCTGTGGGAGTCTCTCAGCCCCGACGGTCTTGCGGTGGTAAACCTCGACGATCCCCGGCTCTCGCGGTTTGCGCGGGGCATAAGGTGCAGGAAGATCACCTATTCCGTAAAAGACCCGGCGGCCGACGTGCGCTGCGCCTCCCCGGTGGCCGTTTCCGAGGGCAGGACGTCTTTTCGCATCGCGTTCGGCGCGGCCGATTTCCCGGTCGTTTTGCCGATTATGGGCTTTCACCACGCCCAAAACGCCCTTGCCGCCGCCGCCGTGGCCCTGGGGATGGGCGCGATCCCCGAGGAAGTCGAGGCCGGGCTTGCCGGGTTCGAGCCGATCGGGCAGCGCATGAACTGCCAGCGGTTTGGAAACGGCTGCGTGCTGGTCGACGACACCTACAATGCCAATCCCGGTTCCCTCATGGCCGCGGTTGAGGCGGTGCTTGCCGCATGCGCCGGGAAACCGTTCGTGGCGGTTTTGGGAGAGATGCGCGAGCTGGGGCGGGAAAGCCGGGAACTTCACTTCGAGGTGGGGAAAAAAATCGGAGCGGCCCGGCCGAGCAGGCTGGTAACGCTTGGGCAGTTGGGAATCGAGATCCAGAAAGGGGCGCGGGCCGCGGGAATGGACGCTTCGCTTTGCTTCCATGCCCGAAGCCACGGGGAAGCCGTTGAGTATCTTAAAGCCGGGTTGCCCGAATGCGCCTGGGTCCTGGTAAAAGGGTCCCGGGCCATGGCAATGGAAAAGGTAGTGGAAGGGATGACCGCCGATGGCTGCAGTTGATGCCGCAAAATACCGGGGGCTGAAGGTGCTGGTGATCGGGCTCGGGGTGTCGGGCCGGGCGGTCTGCAGCCTGCTTCGAAGCCGGGGGGCCGATGTCACCGCAACCGACATCAGGCCGCGCGCATCTTTTAACGGAGCGCTGGACGGCCTTGAGGCGAGCGGATGCGCTCTCAGCCTGGGGCGCCACCGCGAGCAGGACGTTGCCCGGGCGGACCGGGTCATAGTCAGCCCAGGCATTCCCCTCGATATCGAACCGTTGATGCAGGCGCGGCGAAAAGGCATCGAAATAATGGGCGAGCTGGAGTGGGCATGGCGCCAGGTGGACATCCCGGTGATCGCGGTGACTGGCACCAACGGCAAGACCACCACCACGGCGCTTATCGGGAAGATGCTGGAGGCCGCGGGCAAAAAAACCTTCGTGGGCGGAAACATCGGCACACCACTCAGCCAGTGGGTCCTCGACGGCGCGAAGGCGGACATGCTGGTCCTCGAAGTCAGCAGCTTCCAACTGGACAGCGCGACGCATTTTCGCCCGGACGCCGGCGTGCTGCTAAACATCACGGAAGACCATCTGGACCGCTATGAGAGCTTTCGGGCCTACGCCGACTCCAAGCTCTCGATTTTCAGGCGGCAAACCGGGGGGGATTTCGCCGTGGTAAACGGCGACGATCCGCTGTGCCGGGCGGGGATTTCGGAAATACCCGGAAACGCCCTCCTTTTCAGCAGCTCGGACCCCGGCTCCGCCGCATTCGTTCGCGGAAATTCCATCGTGCTTAAAATTCCCGGAAAGGGGCCTTTCGAACTCGACCTCGGTTCGGCAAAACTCAAGGGCGCGCATAACCGCGAGAACATCATGGCGGCATCCCTTGCCGCTTCGGCCATGGGCGCCGGCCCCGAAGCAATCCGGGCCGCAATCGAAAGCTTTGCCGGTTTTGCCCACCGGGTCGAGTGGGTGCGCACCTGGAGGGGGGTCGATTTCTACGACGATTCGAAGGGCACGAACGCGGGCGCGGTGGTAAAGGCCCTGGAAGGGTTTGACCGGCCCGTTTTGCTTCTTCTCGGGGGAAGGGACAAGCTGGGGTCCTATGAGCCCGTGGCGCGGGCGCTGAAATCGCGGGGAAAAGCAGTTTTTGCCTACGGCGAGGCCGGCCCCCGGATCTGCGGCCAGCTTAAAAGAGATATCGACGCCTCCTGCCTTCCGGACCTGCGGACCGCCTTCGAGGCGGCGATCGCCCGGACGGCCCCCGGGGACGTGGTGCTGCTCTCGCCCGCGTGTTCGTCGTTCGACCAGTACGAGAACTACGCGCAGCGGGGGGCACATTTCAAGGAGATGGTGGCGGAGTTGGAAGAGTGAGCGTGTTTCCGGCCGCGCTGCATGGCCGCGGCCGTTTGGGGCTGGGGGCAGGAGTAAAGAGGGCAACCCGAAAACAAACCACAAACCGGCAGGGAACGGGAGGAGCAGAGAGAGGGGCTAAATTTCGCCGGCAGTCCTCCTCTCGCTTATCCATCCTTGCGCACCGGGAAGGAAGCCGTGAGCAGGCCGGTCGCTGACGCGCCTTTATCGGCATTTAACCAGATCGAAAGGGACAAGCAGCGCGTTGCGCTCAAGCCCCTTTCCCTCGAACTCCAGTTGTGGATCGAGGTCTCGATGCTGATCGCCTTCGGGTTGATCATGATCTACAGCGCCAGCTCGATTGCGGCCCTTAAAAAGTTCTCCGACCCCAATCACTACATGAAGCGCCAGCTCATATGCATCGGGCTGGGACTGCCGGTTATGCTGATTGTGAGCCGCACTTCGTACCGGGTGTACAAAAGATTTACCGACGCCATGATGGTTGTCACACTGTTCGCCCTCGCCCTGGTGCTCATTCCCGGCATCGGGTCCGAAATAAACAGCGCGCGGCGGTGGTTCCACGTCGGGACCTTTCTCATCCAGCCGGCGGAGTACGCCAAGGTGGTCTGGGTTCTTTTCCTTAGCTTCGCGCTGGTCAGAAAGCAGGACCGCATAAAGGAGTCGCGGGTAAGCTTCTGGCCCTACATTGTTCTTTGCGGCATCATGAGCGGCCTTTTGCTGAAGGAGCCCGATTTCGGCACCACATTCATGATAGCCCTGCTGACCGTGCTCATGCTGGCGATGGGGGGCGTTCCGTGCAGGAATTTCATGCTCATGCTTCCCGTGGCCGCGGCCGGGCTGTACCGGTTCGTGTACCTGGTCCCCTACCGGCGCGAGCGGATAACGGCCTTTATAAATCCATGGACGGACCCTCTCGATTCCGGCTACCAGCTCATCCAGGCCTGGATTGCGGTGGGTTCCGGAGGTTTTTTCGGCAAGGGCCTGGGGGCCGGGCAGCAGAAGCTTCTATACCTGCCCGAATCCTACACCGATTTCATCCTGGCGGTTATCGGCGAAGAACTCGGATTTATCGGTATTTTTCTCACCTGCTGCCTGTTTTTGTTCCTTTTCCGCACAGGCATGCAGATATCGAGGCAGGCGTCGGACCTGCTGGGGAGCCTGCTTGCGCTGGGGCTTACCATGCTGATCTCGCTCGAAGCGATACTCAACATGGGCGTGGTTCTGGGTCTGGTCCCGACCAAGGGGATGCCGCTTCCTTTCATATCCTACGGAGGCAGCGCGTTTATGGCAAACTGCATAGCGGTGGGGCTCCTGATGAGCATTGCCAGGAGCAGCGAAAACCGGATGGACAGGAATGTTTAAGAAGTATCAGCATATACATTTTATCGGGATCGGCGGGATCGGAATGAGCGGCATAGCCGAGCTGCTGCTGAATCTCGGCTACAGGGTCAGCGGCTCGGACCGCAAGGTCTCGGACCTGACGGCAAGGCTTGCCGGCCTGGGGGCCACCATATACTCGGGGCACGACCCCGCACACGTGAAAGGGGCCGACGTGGTGGTGGTTTCTTCCGCCATTTCCGCCGACAACCCGGAGCTTAAAGCTGCCCACAGGCTCCCCAAGGTCCCGGTGATCCGCAGGGCGGAAATGCTGGCCGAACTGATGCGCCTGAAATATTCGGTGCTGGTGGCCGGCGCTCACGGCAAGACCACCACCACCTCGATGGTTTCCACCGTGCTTGCCCGCGGCAGCCTTGACCCGACGGTGGTCATAGGCGGAAGGCTCAATGCCTGGGGCACCAATGCCAAGTTGGGATCGGGCGAGTTCATGGTGGCCGAGGCGGACGAAAGCGACGGCACGTTCCTGCTGCTGCCGCCCACCATTGCCGTGGTGACCAATATTGACCTCGAACACCTGGACTATTACCGCGACCTCGACCATATCCTGGATACTTTTCTCCTGTTCCTCAACAAGGTCCCATTCTACGGGCAGGCCGTCCTGTGCCTCGAAGATGAAAATATCCAGGCCATTTTGCCCAGGATCGAAAAAAGGCTCTCCACGTACGGGTTTTCATCGCAGGCGGACTTCCAGGCGCGGGAGGTGAAAATGAACGGTCTTTCCAGCACCTACCGGGCCTTTCACCAGGGCGAGGAACTGGGGGAGATAGAAATCCCCATTCCGGGCCGTCACAACGTGCTCAATTCGCTGGCCGCGGTTGCCGTCGCATTCGAGCTGGAAGTCCCCTGGAGCGCCGTCCAGGCCGGGCTTCGCGACATGACGGGGGTGCAGCGAAGGTTTCATATCAAGGGGGAAGCCGGCGGGGTGCTGGTGCTCGACGACTACGGGCACCATCCGACGGAAATTCGCGCGGTGCTGGAGACCCTGGCCGGCTGCTATCCCGACCGCAGGCGCATCGTCGCCTTCCAGCCGCACCGGTTTACCAGGACCAGGGCGCTCATGGACCAGTTTGCGCGTTGTTTTTACCATTCCGACGTGCTGGTGCTGACCGAAATCTATCCGGCGAGCGAAAAGCCGATCCCCGGTGTCACCGGCAGCCGGCTGGTCGAGGAAATAGCCTCCCACGGCCACCAGGACCTGCATTTTTGCCCTACGCTGAGCGACATGGCCGATACGCTCGGCTCGATGGTGAAGCCGGGTGACGTGGTAATGACCCTGGGGGCGGGAAACATCTACCAGGTTGGGGAGTCGCTCCTGGAAATGCTCAGGTCGCGGGAGAACGGCACGGCGAACAAGTAGACGGGCACGGCTTCACCGCGCCCACCGTCGAGGATGTGCAAGGTGCTGATAAGCTCCGTACTCAAAAATCTTCCGGATGTCGAACTGAGGTGGGATGAGCCGCTCTCGCGCCACACCACCTTCCGGGTCGGCGGACCGGTAAGATGCCTGGCACGCCCGTGGAGCGAAAAGGCGCTCTCGATACTTCTTGCCGAGGTCCGGGACAAAGCGATCCCCCTTCTCGCCCTGGGCGGCGGGAGCAACATTCTGGCGCCGGACGGCCCCGTCGATGCCGTCGCGCTCCAGTTGAGCCTGTCCTGCGCAAAGCTTTTCCCGTCGCACGAAAGCGGGGACGGGGGGATTTCGCTTTACGCGGGCGCCGGAGTGGCGCTCCAAGAGGTGGTCCGGTACTGCGTTCGAGCGGAACTGGAGGGCATCGAGTTTCTGGCCGGAATTCCGGGCACCGTGGGCGGGGCGCTGGTGATGAACGCCGGGACCGATCGGGGGACGATCTCCGATGCCCTGCTGAGCATGGATATGGTTGATTCCACGGGCGCCGGTCGCCGGGTCGCAGCGGAGGAGCTTTCGCCTTCGTACCGGTCGATGGGGCTCGAGGAGGGAAGCATCGTACTGGGCTGTTTTCTCGGTCTCAGGAAGGGGTCCGGGGAAGTCCTGAGGGCGCGGGTCGCACAGATCCTGGAGAGCCGTAAAAAAGCCCAGCCCATCGGCTACCCGTGCGCGGGGTCGATTTTCAAAAATCCTCCCGGACAATTTGCCGGCGAACTCATTGAAAAAGCGGGACTCAAGGGCCTGCGCATCGGCGGCGCCGAGGTTTCGCGAAAACACGCGAACTGGATTATCAACCGCGCAAAGGCAAATTCCGGGGATATTTTGGAACTCATTGGGAAAATAGAAAAGGAAGTTTTTGGAACTTTTGGCGTGCGTTTAGAGCCGGAAATTCGTATACTGAGGCAATCTTGAAAAGAACCGGCCACATGACAAAATCCAGAAAAAAGAAACGTAATAAATACAAAGAGAGCAGGATTAAGGCTCTAAAGGCCAAGGTCCGCGAAATGTGGCCTGTTTTGGCTATTTTTGCCGGTTTTTGCTTGGTAATTTTGCTGGGTGCAGGGCTGACGCGGCTCTACCACGCGCTGCTCAAAGCACCATGGCTGCAAGTCGAGGAAATCAATGTGGCGGGGTTGAAAAAGCTGGATCGCACCCAGGTCCTGGACGCAATGGGAGTGAGCAGGGGCGAGTGCATCCTGAATCTGAGGATGAGTGCGATCGCCGATCGGCTAAAGAAACTCCCCAATGTGAAATCGGCCGCCGTAAGGCTCGACCTGCCCGGGCGAATAGTTGCCGAAGTGAGCGAAAGGGAGCCGGTTGCGCTGGTCAAGGGAAGCGATTATTTCCTGGTGGATGAGGAAGGTCTGCTGCTCGCGCGCGCCTCTGCCCCGGAAAACCCAAAGCTTCCGCTGGTGACCGGCATTTGCGGCAGCCGGCTTAAAGTCGGCGATAGGCTCCCGGTAAAGCACGTGAGGCGTCTCAAAGAGCTTACCGCCGCTTTTGCCGGGTGCAGGAACTGGCTTCCGGCAAGCTCGGTGGTGGAATGCCGGTGGGAGCCGGGCGGCTACTCGCTGATTTTGGGCGAAAGGAAGGTTGCGGTCGAAATAGGCAAGGAAGATTTTTCCCGTAAGTTCGCCAGGCTCAAGAAGGTGATCGATACTCTGAACGAGAGGCAGTGGAACGAACTGGTCACCCGGATCGATCTCGATGTTCCGGGCAAAGCATACCTGGAAGGCCGGTTCCCCGTCCCGAAAACGGCCCAGGGGCAGGCGAGGTCCTAATTTAGGAATTTGGGGATTGAGGAATTGATGGATTTGGAGAGCAGTCGTCACGTTTGGAATTCCTGAATTCTTCAATTCCAAGATCCTGAAAGGAATTCGATGGGAAAAAAAGAGGAACTGATCGTCGGTCTCGACCTTGGAACGACGAAGGTCTGCGCCGTGGTGGGCGAGGTTACCCACGAGGGAATGGATGTCGTGGGCGTCGGCACCTACCCCTCGGCCGGGCTGAGGGGCGGCGTGGTGGTCAATATAGACCAGACGGTCCATTCCATAAAGAAGGCGGTGGAGGAAGCGGAACTCATGGCAGGGTGCGAGGTGTCGAGCGTGTTCGCCGGGGTGGCCGGCACGCACGTTCAAAGCTTGAACAGCCATGGGGTGATCGCCATAAAAAACCGCGAGGTGAGCCGTTCCGACGTGGACCGGGTGCTGGATGCGGCAAGAACGGTCGCCCTGCCCTTCGACAGGCAGATCATTCACGTGCTCCCCCAGCAATACATCGTGGACGACCAGGACGGAATTCACCACCCCATCGGCATGGCCGGCGTCCGGCTCGAAGCCAGGGTGCACATCATAACGGGGATGACCAGCGCCGTTCAGAACATAATCAAATGCTGCGAGCGGGCCAATCTCCAGGTACATGACGTTGTGCTGGAGTCGCTGGCGTCGAGCGAGGCGGTGCTCGACGCGGACGAAAAACAGCTCGGAGTGGCGCTCATAGACATCGGCGGTGGAACGAGCGAAATAGCGGTCTTCCAGAACAACTCGATCCGCCACTCGACGGTCGTCGGGCTGGGCGGGAACCATGTTACATCGGACATTTCCGTAGGGCTGCGCTGTTCGATGGAAGAGGCCGAAAAGATAAAGAAAAAATACGGCTGCGCCCTGGTGGAAATGGTCAATCAGCAGGAGGTGATAGAGGTGGGGTCGGTTGGCGGGCAGAGGCCGCGCCAGCTCGCCCAGTCGATACTGACCCAGATAATCGAGGCCAGGGTAAAGGAAATACTGGACATAATCGAGTGGGAGCTTGTCCGGTCGGGGTTCATCGAGATGCTGCACGCCGGGGTTGTACTCACGGGGGGCGTTTCGCTTCTGCCCGGCATTCGAGAACTTGCCGAGCGGGTGTTCGACACTCCGGTGCGCATCGGTGTGCCCTACAGTTTCGGGGGGTTGGGGGATGTGGTTAAAAACCCGATCTACTCGACGGCGGCCGGGCTTTTGCTCTACGGGAAAGAAGCGGGGGCAGGCATGCCCATGAGGGTTTCGAAGGCCAAGTTCCGGTCGATTCTGGATATCGTGAAACGCTGGTACAAAGAGTTCTGGTAAAAAAATGCCGCTTAAGTGCGGCGGTGGAAATTTGGGGATAATCGGAGGGCGCTTTCAAGCGGAGAAATTTTATGGCGAAAGCAAAGAGGGGGAAGGGCAAAATGGAACAAATGACGATGGAATATCCCGAAGTCAACCACAGAGCCAAGATAACTGTCCTGGGTATCGGTGGTGGCGGTGGCAATGCCATTAACAACATGATCAAAACCGGACTTGAGGGGGTCCAGTTTGTGGCGGCCAACACGGATTGGCAGGTGCTGGAGAGAAATCTCGCGCCGGTCAAGATTCAGCTTGGGACCAATCTCACCAAAGGGCTGGGAGCCGGCGGACAGCCGGAACTGGGGTCCAAGGCCACCCAGGAAGACATCGAGAAAATCCGCGAATCGGTGGACGGCAGCGACATGGTTTTCATCACGGCCGGGCTGGGCGGCGGCACCGGTACCGGCGGGGCGCCCATAGCGGCGCAGGTGTGCAAGGAAATGGGGGCGCTCACCGTGGCGGTCGTAACCAAGCCGTTCATGGTCGAGGGCAAGGTGCGGATCCGCAATGCCGAAGGGGGGTTGAAATCCCTGCAGGAGACCGTGGACACGCTCATTACCATTCCCAATAACCGCCTCCTGTGCCTGGCGGACCGGAGGTCCACTTTCCTGGAAATGATAAAGCGGGCGGACGACGTGCTGCTCTACGCGGTAAAAGGAATCTCGGACCTGATCGTCAAACAGGGCTACATCAACGTGGATTTCAACGACGTTAAGACGGTCATGGGCGAAATGGGCCTCGCACTGATGGGGACCGGGGTGGCGCGTGGTGAAAACCGGGCTGCCCAGGCCGTTCAGCAGGCAATATCGAGCCCGCTGCTCGAAGACATATCCATCCACGGCGCACGGGCGGCGCTTATAAACATCTCGGCCGGCCCGGACCTCGGGATGCACGAATTCGAGGAGGCCCTCTCCATAATCCAGAAAGAGGTCAACGAGGACGCCAACATTATCCTGGGCATGGTGATAGACGAAAGCATGGTGGAAGAGATCCGCGTGACGGTCATCGCCACCGGGATCGGTAAGATCGAGCAGCAGAAAAAGGCGGATGGCCCGACCGTGCGGCCCTTGAGGCGCCTGAGAACCGAAGGGATGGTGCCCGAACTCAATTACGAGCTTTTGCAGGTTCCCGCCCACGTCCGCCAGAGGGTCCCCAGGACGGATATGGACCAGGTCCCCGACCAGGGAGATCTCGATGAGGCTCAACCCAGGAGAAGGACCCTTCTCCAGATGATTACCGGGGGTGGAAAACAGCAAGAGGAAGAAGACCTGAGTATCCCCACCTTCATTCGCAGGCAGGCGGATTAAGCGTCTGCCGGTCTCACACGAAGGCGCGAAGAAAAAAAGAAATAAACAATCGTTGCCAAAAGGCCCTCCCCCGCAAGGGGGAGGGTTTTCTCGTGGGCGAATCTATTAGCAGCATAGGAATGCTTTTACCACGAAGGGCACGAAGTAAGGGATAGTATCCTAATTAGAATTATGCGGCTCCGATTCAGTTTGTGGTAATGTGCGGAGAGTTCTGCAAAAGAGAATGATTTAAAAAAATGGTCATGGCATACGGGTTGTTCGACCAAAACACCCAAATCCCCTATGAAGGGAGAAATGCCATGACCAAGACGGAGTTTAAACGCAATTTGCCGGAGGTAAAAGCCCTTTTCAGCGAAGAAAAGGACGTGCTCAAAAATATTCTGTGGGAGGTGATGCCGGAGGTTTCGGCTATATTGCCGCAAGTGAGGGGAGCAGTCAGCAGCACCCCTTGCTCCCCTGCTTCCAGGATGTTGTCGCCACTGCTGTAACCGGCGTCGGCAAGGAGTTCTTCGGGCTTGCACCCCTGCTTGTCCAGGCGCTCGATCACCGGCAGGACGTCTTTTTGATCGCTTGCATGGGCGCACTCAAGCGCAACGTCCTTTCCCGGCTGGAGCTTTTCGTTCGCACCATCGATCTGCCATATTGGAAATGATGCGGGTGGAATCCAGGCGCTGTTTTCCGGTGGCGAGCCCCGCCTGGTCGATAATCCTGCCTGTGATATTGGAAAATATCTCCCGTGCCTTTCCGTTGAAAGCGACCATCGTGCGGAAATTATGGAGCGTCTTTTGGCAGACGTCACCCTCGAACACGTTGATGTTCAAGGCATGTTGCCACCTGAGATCGAACTCCAGGGAACCGAGCGGTGAGGCGGTGCATCTCTTTGGGAATGCACAGAGTAATCAGGATAGCCACGGGAACATTGGGTCTGCCATTATCCGGGCAGTAGAAAGGCCGGAACGGCTCCTCGTCGATCAAGGGAAGTACGCAGTGCCGAAAGGGTCCGGCCCACGTAGTCTCCAGTGCGGCAACCCGTTCGGCGGTGAGATACACATCGTGGTCAAAGATGGTTTTTTGTTTCCCCTTGCACCTGAACAAGGAACGCCCCCTTTATGAGGTATATTGTAACGATATCGGAAGCTTATCCTATGGAAAGGCGCTCCGGATGTCAAGCATGGAAAACTGTTTTTAACTATAATTTCAAATTGATAGCCCAAGCAAGGGGTTTTTACGAATTCATCACTTATATGAGACTTGCCGGGGTCGGCACCGGTCTGCTCATAAATTTCAATGTCAAAAGATTGAGGGACGGGATCAAGCGTTTCGTCCTGTAACCGCTCCGATTTACCCCCCCTGCAAATACACAGACCCCTTAAAACCTGCGCAAAACCTTTTTCTCCCACCGCGGCGAAGGCACCGGGGGGCGGGCGCCGACATCGTTAACCATGGCAGATGATTTAGGTTGACAATGTGGGCCTTTCTGTTTTTTAATCCCCATTAAGAAAAGAATAACAAGCGAGGCGAAAACAATGGCCCTGTCCGCACCCGAAAGAAAAGCCCTGGCAGACGACGACCGCAAATACATCTGGCACCCGTTCACTCAGATGCAGGACTACTGGCTCGAAGACCCCCTGATCATCGAAAGCGGCCGCGGCTGCACGCTGACCGACATCGACGGAAACGAATACCTCGACGGGGTCTCATCGCTGTGGACGAACGTGCACGGTCACAGGAAAGAAAAAATCGACCTCGCCGTAAAAGCGCAACTGGACCGGGTGGCCCACACCACCCTGCTCGGGCTTTCCAGCGTTCCGGCCGTACGGCTTGCGAAAAAGCTGGTGGAAATCGCACCCGCCGGGTTGGAGAAGGTGTTCTATTCGGACAACGGCTCCACTTCGGTCGAGATTGCCCTGAAGATGGCCTTCCAGTACCGGATGCAGTCCGGAAACGGCGAAAGGCGCAAATTCATCTCCTTCAGGAACGCCTACCACGGCGACACGATCGGGTCGGTAAGCGTGGGGGGAATCGACCTGTTTCACCAAAAGTACAGCCCCCTTCTTTTCGACTCGTACAAGGCAGAGTCGCCCTACTGCTACCGGTGCCCGTTCGAGCGGTCGCACCCCTCCTGCGGCCTGGAGTGCCTGGCAGGGCTGGAAGCTCTGGCGGAAACTCATGCCGGCGAGGTTTGCGGCCTGGTAATCGAGCCTATGGTGCAGGGGGCGGCGGGAATGATCGTCCAGCCGCCCGGATTTTTGAAGGGGGTAAGGGAGATTTGCACCCGGCACGGCATCCTGATGATAGCGGACGAGGTGGCCGTGGGCTTCGGGAAGACAGGCAGGATGTTTGCCTGCGAGCATGAAGGGGTATCGCCCGATTTGATGTCTCTTTCCAAGGGGATTTCAGGCGGATACCTGCCGCTTGCCGCAACGCTTGCAACCGGAGAAATCTACAGCGGATTTTTGGGAAAATACGAGGAGTTCAAGACCTTTTTCCACGGGCACACCTACACCGGAAACCCTCTGGCCTGCGCCGCGGCAGTCGCCAGCCTGGAAGTTTTCGAGGAGGAACGGGTCCTGGAGGCCCTTGCTCCCAAAATCAGGCGCTTGTGCGAGCGGCTGGACGAATTCAGGGCGCTCGACCACGTGGGCGACGTGCGGCAGGTGGGAATAATGGCCGGGATAGAGCTGGTCGAAGACAGGGACAGCAGGAAGGAGTACCCGCCGGAGCTTAAAATCGGCCACAGGGTGATCCTGGAGGCAAGAAAGCACGGGCTGATAATCCGGCCGCTGGGAAACGTAATCGTACTGATGCCGCCTCTTGCCATCTCCATGGAACAAATCGACAGGCTCTGCGATATTACGTACGAATCCATAAGGGTAATTACCGGAACCGGGGGATGATGCTGAAAGCATGGTTTGATGCGGGCCGGAGGGCCGATTCGGCACACGAAGAGTTCTCCGTGTGAAAAGGCCCCCTTCCCTCCAACAGGGTTCTACATGAAAAGTGAGAATCCCCCAAACGGCCCCCCTGCTCTTACCGCGGATGTTGAACGGGGGTGTGAAGGCGCATTTTTCTTCGACCCGGCGGACCCCATCTACGCCGATCATTTTCCGGGAAAGCCGGTCGTTCCCGGAAGCATGATCGTTCGGGCGTTCCTGCTGGCGGCCGAAGAGCACGGCCGGTTTGGGCCGGCGCGTTCGGTAAGGGGTTTCAGGTTCAGAAGATTTGTGTCGCCCGGAACATATCGCTACCGGATCGAACGGCGCGGCGCGGACCTGAAGTGCTTTCTGTTCGACGGCGATACGGTTGTTGCAACGGGAACGGTCGAGCCATGAAACTGGAATTTCGGGGCCGGAGCGTGCTGATCGCGGGCGGAAGCTGCGATCTGGGACTGAAGTTGGCGCGGCTTCTGATCGAAGAAGGGCTCCACCCCATTGCAACCTGGAGAACCGAAGAAGGCAGGCAAAAGATAATGAAGACCCTGGGCGCATCGGAAGACCGGGACGTCCCCCCTCCGTCCTCAGCCCTCCGTCCTCCGTCTTCCGTCTCCCGCCCTCCGTTTTCCGACGCGCACCTCGATTTTGCCCGGCCGGATTCCGTCGATGCGCTTTTCGACCGGATCGCAGACGATGTGGACTACCTGGTGGACTTCGCCCAGGGCGATTTCGAAAGCCTGGTGGGGTCGGCCGACCCGGACCTGATCGGCGGCTACTTTTCGGAAAACGTCGCCTCCCGCGCCCTGCTGGTAAGAAGGGCGGCGCGGGCCATGCTTCGAAAGAGGCGCGGGCGGATGGTTTTCGTTTCCTCGGCGGCCGCCGTCAGGGCCAACCCGGGCCAGGGCTTCTACGCGGCGGCAAAGCTCGCTTCCGAGGCCCTGTACCGAAGCGTTGGGGTCGAACTGGCCGGACGCGGGATAACCACCGTTTCCCTTCGCCCCGGGTACATAGACGCCGGACGCGGGGCAAGGTTCATTTCCGGCCTGGATTCAGCGGGTGGAGGCGGCCGCGATAAAGCCGCTCCCATCCTGCGGGCCGCCGACGTTGCCGGGGCGATACTTTTCCTGCTCTCGGACGGCGCGGCGGGGTTCAACGCCACGCAAATCTGCATGGACGGCGGCCTGGGGGCCGCAAAACCGGTGTAATCGGATACACCCGGCACACTTTTTCCGGAGGCAATTAAAATGGACATTTTCGGCGACATTCGCGATTCACTGACGGAAATTCTCGACATCGACGCTGCTGAAATCACGCCGGAAACCTACGTCATAAGGGACCTGGATGCGGAGTCGATAGACCTGCTGGAACTTTCGGTGGCGCTCAACGCCAGGTTCAAGGTAGAGATAAACGACGACGAGATATACCTCAAAACTCTTAGGCTCTGCCTGAGCGAAGCGGAAGGAAACGGCGGAAACGGCGGCGGGCACATCGCCGGCCGGTTTCCGTTCCTGAGCGGCGACCGGATAGCCGAGATCATGTCCGATCTCGACGGTGGGCCGGTGCTCAAGGTCAAAGACCTGATGTCCTACGTCTCATGGCGGTTCGGGAAAAACTGATGCTCTCATTTATCGACCCGATAGAAAAAATCATCCGCAAAAGAAGGAGCATAAGAAAATACAAGGCGGACCTGCCGCCGCAGGGCTGGATCGAGGCCATCGTTTCATGCGCCGCCATGGCCCCGTCTCCGTCCAACAGCCAGCCGGTTCACTTCGTGCGGATCGGTTCTGACCGTATCAGGCAAAAGCTTTTCGATGTGATGTACAAGCGGCGCGATGAGTTGCTCGACATCCTGGATGCCAAAAACGGAACGAAGAGGACCAGGAACCTTATAAACGCCTACTTCCGCTACGCCGAGTTCATGTTCTTCGCCCCGGTAATCCTGGCGGCGGGCACCGTCACCACCAACGAGAGCTTCAGCACAAAGCTGGCCGCCGCGGACCTCATCCCGGAAGACCCCAGGGGCGAAACCGACCTGGACATATCGGTGGGCCTTGCCGTAAAGGGACTCCTGCTCAAAAGCGAGGCGCTCGGACTGGGCACCTGCGTGCTGACCGCTCCTCTGGCCTTTTTGCCGGAGGTGGAAAAAATTTTGGGGCTGGAAAAGATCCGCATCAAGTGCTTCATCACCGTGGGCTTTCCCGACGAGGAACCGTCCAAAGTCGAGAGGAAAGGCTTTTCGGAGATTTACACGGAAATATAGATAGAAAGAGCGGAGGAAGGCTTCCCCCGCACCCTCCGCAATATCGCGAAGGGGCGAAGCTCCCCGCGCTTTTAGAGTTCTTTAATTATGCCCAACCGAGTCGTCATAACATCCATCGGGGTGATCTCCTCCCTCGGCTTTTCCGCCTCCGAGATCATGGCGAGCATCGAGGAAGGAAGGGTTGCATTCGAGAGGTCCCCGTTCGACCCCGAGCTTTTGACCTGCCCGGTGGGCGCGGGCTTTAACCTGAGGCGCTTTGCCGGCCGGTACAAGAACTCGCGCTACCTCAACCGGGGCGCGGCCTTTGCCGTGGCGTCGGCAATGGAGGCCGTGAAAGGCTCGGGGGCATCCGGTGAAATGCTTGCCGAAGCGGGCCTCTTTGTAGGCGCGGGGCCCAACCTGGACATCGGCGGCGAATTCCCGGAAATTTCGGGCGGTGAAATGGAGCGCGATTCGCTTGCCGCCCTGTGGATATTGAAATTTCTTCCCAACACCGCCGCTTCCGCCATCGCCGACCTGGCGGGAATCCACGGCGAAAACGCAACCATCGGCACCGCCTGCTCCGCGTCTCTTCAGGCAGTCGGCGAAGCTTTCCGCAAGGTCCGGGACGGCCACCTGCGGGCGGCGCTTGCCGGCGGCGGGGATTCGAGGCTCAGTCCGGGGGCGCTTCTTGCCTACCGGAAAGCGACGGCGCTGTGGACGCAAAACGGGCGCCGCGCCGCCCTTTATGCCCCGTTTGACCGCGGCCGAAAAGGCTTTGTGCCCGGAGAAGGCGGGGCTTTCTTTGTGCTCGAAAACCTGGAACACGCCCGCTTGCGCGGCGCTGAAATCTTCGGCGAGGTGTGCGGGTTCGGCGCCTCGATGGACGGGTACAACATGACCGCCCCCGACCCGGCAGGCAAATGGGGGGAGGCCGCGGTAATGCGCGCGCTGGGCCAGGCGGGGCTTTTGCCGGGACAAATCGACGTGATATCGGCTCACGGGACGGGGACCCCGCTAAACGACGACATGGAGGCGGCGCTTATCGGCCGGGTTTTTGGCGGGAGCAAGCCCCATGTAATAGCCCTCAAATCCTGGATCGGCCACCTGTCAGCGGCCTGCGGCGCGGTGGAACTTGCAATCGGATTAACGTGCCTTCGAAGCGGGCGGCTTCCCCGGATACGAAACCTGAGACAACCGTGCATCGAGGGAATCAATTTCGTTCGCGAACCGACGCCGGTTAGCGCAAACAGCATGCTGGTTCAAAATTTCGGGTTCGGCGGCCAGAACGCCGCCCTGGTGGTAAAAAAATGGAGCGCATAATCGAACGCCCCCTCCCCCCGTCCCTCCCGCAGGGGGAGGGGAGAAACACCACGGACCCGGTTGCCTGCGCGGCCCCGGAGGATGGGGAAATCCTGGCGGTTCGATCCGGCCTTTCCGGGTTCGTTTTGCTCGACGAAATATGCGAAGCGGGACCGGAGGCCATGACGGCCCGCAAGAGGTTCGACAACGCTCCGCTCTACCTCGGCATCGAAGCGCTCGCACAGCTCGGGGCCTTTCACGTCCGCACCCTGGTCGATTTCGAAAAGCATGCTTTCCTGCTGGCGGTAAGGCGGTGCTCGCTTCCCGCCGTACACTGGCTTTCCGGCGCGTTCAGGCTGGACGCAAGGCTTACGAGCAGGAGCAGTTCCGCTTTTTCCTACGATCTTTTCGCGGCCGGTGAAAACGGGGCCGAAATGGAAGGCGAGTTCCTGTTCGCCCTGTGCGAATACGATAGCGCGGGGCTCGACGGAAATATCCTGCGCGCCCATTATAAAAGGGTTTTCTCATGCTTGAGAAACGGTTCAAAGACAAACTGCTGATGCAGCGCCAGGCGGGCCTTTACCGCAACCCTCCCCCCGTGGAAAAACGGGAGGGAAAACATATTTTCGTGGACGGAAGGCGGCTTCTCAACTTTTCGTCAAACGATTACCTGGGGCTTGCCCAGTCCCGCGAGCTGGCGGAAAAAGTGGCCGAAAATTTCAGAAGATACGGCACCTCTTCGTCGTCATCGAGGCTGGTTTCCGGCAACTACTCGGTAATATCCCGGGCCGAAGAGGCCTACGCCGCCCACTTCGGATATCGCGACGCCCTTTTTTTCCCCTCCGGCTACCAGGCCAACCTGGGAGTGGTCTCGGGGCTTTTCGGCCGCGAGGACACAATCATCTTCGACAAGCACGTTCACGCCAGCACCGTCAAGGGGATGGAGCTGAGCAAGGCCGAGTTCCTGGGATTTAAGCACAACTCGATGTCCCATCTTCGAAAGCGGCTGGAGTCCCGAAGGCAAAACCAGGCCTGCGTTCTCACCGAAGCCCTTTTCAGCATGGACGGCGACTTGCTGGACGCCGGCGGCATCGTGGATCTCAAGCGGGAATTCGGATTTCTCACGCTGGTCGACGAGGCTCACTCGTTCGGGGCGCTTGGCGAAAAAGGACGCGGCATCGCCCGCGCGGTCGCCGATATCGCCGTCGGTACCTTCGGCAAGGCGTTCGGGCTTTTCGGGGCTTTCGCGCTGCTGCCCGAGGGCGTAAAAGAATACCTGTTCAATTTTTCATCGCCGCTCATCTATTCCACCACCCTGCCCGAAGCACACGCCGCATCGGCACTCGACCTGCTGGATATCATTTCCAAATGCGACGACCGGCGCGAGGCCCTTGGCAAAAACAGCGCCACGATGAGGCAGGCGCTTCGCGCACAAGGGTTCGGCGTAACAGGCCAGGCCCATATCATCGCCGTCGAGATCGGGCAGGAAAGCCTGGCCGCAGCCGTTTCCCGCAAGCTTTTCGAGAAGGGCTATTTTGCGTTCCCGGCAAGGTTTCCCACCGTACCGCTGGGCAGGGCCATATTGAGGGTCGGAATGAGCGCCCTCCACACGGGAGAGGATATTTCCCGGTTCGCCGACGCGCTTAAAGAAGCGCACGGAGAAGCGAAATCAGAAATCGGGTAGACGGGCGTTCGTAGTTCCGCCGGCGCCGCCTGCCGGCGCCACCCGCTGGTTCCACCCGCTGGTTCCCAAGCTCCAGCTTGGGAACCCCCACTCGGAAGCTCCAGCTTTTACTCCGGCGTGACGCGAAGCAGGAGCTTCCAAAGACTCGGTTCCCAAGCTGGAGCTTGGGAACCAGCAAATAAACCGGCAAGACAGCAAGACGGGGATTTGCCCACATGGAACCAGCTCGCCTTTTCGTAACCGGGACCGACACCGGGGTGGGGAAAACGGTCCTTTCCCTCCTCCTGATGCGATTTTTTTATGAACGCGGAGAAAGCCCGTTTTACCTCAAGCTGATACAGACCGGGTGCGACGGGCCGCTGGATACGGACAGCGATTCCCGGTTCATTTACGAAAACGTGCCCCAACTGCGCGGCAAGGACCCGGGCGAGAGCACGCCGTACTGCTTCAAGAACCCCAAGGCCCCCTGGTTTGCCGCTCGTGACGAAGGAGGAAAAATCAACCTCGGGGTGCTTTCCGACCGGGTGGCCGAAAAGGCTTCCAGCCATTCGGTGCTTGTAATGGAGGGTGCGGGGGGGCTCTTTGTCCCGGTGGACCGGAGCACGCTCATGGTGGACCTCGCCGCCATGCTCGATGCCCGGCCGATCCTGGCCGCCCGCGCCGGGCTGGGGACGATCAACCACGTGCTTCTTTCCATCGAGGCCCTCAGGGTGAGGGGCATGGACCCCGCGGGGATCGTCCTGCTCGATTTCGGAGACCAGCGCACCCCCGATGAAATGGTAAGTGAAAACATCGAGGCGATAGAGAAATTTTCCGGAATAAAGCCCGCCGGCGTGGTATGGAGAATTGAGGATTTGTCCGCCCCCCCCAAAGAATGTTACCTTCCCCTGGAAGCCATATTTGGCGTACTGTAGGGCTTTGCCGATTTTTCCGGGGATTCCCATGACCCTTTTTTATTACAGCTACCGCAATCTGTGGGTGAGGCGGCTTACGACCCTTCTTACAGCGGGGGGGATGGGGCTGGTGGTCTTCGTCTTCGCCACCGTCCTGATGATGGCCGAAGGACTCCAGCACACGCTCGTCACGTCGGGCGACCCGCAGAACGCGGTCTTTATCCGCAGGTCTTCCGAAACCGAGGTCCAGAGCCTGATCGAGCGCAAGGACGCCGCCATTCTCGAAACGCAGCCCGAGGTGGCCGTAGACGATGCGGGGCGGAAGGAAGCCGCCCGCGAAGTGGTGGTGCTCGTAAACCTGCCGAAAAAGGACGGGGGCGTTTCGCACGTGCAGGTAAGAGGCGTTACGCACGGCATCTCGCTCGAACTGCGGCGGCAGATAAAGATCACACAGGGGCGGGAATTCGCCGCGGGGTCCAGCGAAATCCTGGTGGGCGCAAACATCGCCAGGAAGTTCGATATCGGGGGGCTGGGCGACACCATGACTTTTGGGGGCCGCACCTGGACCATCGCCGGGATAATGGATTCGGGCGGCACCGCTTTCGACTCGGAAATCTGGGCCGACGTGGACACCATCATGGGCGCGTTCAAAAGGTCGGTTTATTCTTCGGTGATCGTGCGCATGAGGGACCGGAGCGATTTTCCCGCCCTCAGCCAGCGCGTCATCAAGGACCCGCGCCTGGTCGAGGAGGCCTGGCGGGAAAACGAATATTACGCAAAGCAGTCGGAACTGATGGCCAGGTTCATCCGGATACTGGGGATCAGCCTGACGCTCATATTCAGCCTGGGTGCGATAACCGGGTCCATGATCACCATGTATGCGGCCGTGGCGGCAAGAACCGGCGAGATCGGCACGCTGAGGGCGCTGGGGTTCGGACGAAGGTCCATCCTGGTCTCGTTTCTTGCCGAATCGATATTCCTGAGCCTGCTGGGTGCGATGATCGGGCTCGCGGGGGCGTCGTTCATGAACAGGCTGACGATATCCACCCTGAACTGGACGACTTTTTCGGAATTGACGTTCCGGTTCCTGCTGAACCGGCGCATCGCCGTCTATTCGGTCGTCTTCGCACTGGTGATGGGAATAATCGGCGGGGCGCTTCCATCGGTCAGGGCCGCCCGCATGAATATAGTGGCCGCGCTTCGCGCAAGATAGCCGATGGCGCGGGAAAAGAACGGAAGGCTTCCCCCGCACCCGCCGAGCATGCGGCTTTGCGGCGGGCGCTCAGCCTGCCGCAAAGCTAAAACCTTGAGCCGCGAAGCGGCGTAGGGGTGTGGGGAGCATGCTCCCCACGCTTTTCGACCGGTTATTTTTTCTTCCGCTGCGGCTTAAGGTCCGGAAAAAGGGTCATCGCCGAGTTGATCTGCCGGTGTATCGCGTCCAGGTCGCCGGAACGGTCGGCATCGGCGAGTTTCTGGGCGGACATGATCTTTGCCAGAATTTCCCAGTCGGCAATCGATGAGCCTTGCGGCTCGAAGGCCTGGTCGAGGTCGAGCAGGCGTCCTTCGACGTTTAGCACCGTTCCTTTCTGCTCGCCGAAGGCGGCGACCGGCAGCACCACCTGTGCCAGGCTCATGGCCGGGCTGGGCACCGATTCCTGGAGGACGAGGAAAGCAACCGATTTGAACAGGGCGGCCCATTTTTTGGCATCCTTTTCGAACAGGGAGGCCGCGTCCTGGACGAACAGCGCCTTTATCAGACCCTGCTCCAGGGCCGATTCCAGGGAACCTTTCGCGGCGTTCCTGTCGGTCACTTTTGCAAAACCGGGCAGCCTGGCGGGCGATATCCCCATCATGAGCGCGCCCGTTGAGTTTATTTCAGAATCCAGCGCGTATATCCCGGCCCCGCCGGCGATCTTTACCAGCGACTCCACGACATCGGCGGCCTGAGAATCGAGCATGGAGGCTGAAAAGACCACGGCTGGAGATGCGGCGGCGGCAAAGGATTGTTCGAACTCCTTCCACTGCTGCGCGGATACGCCCAACTTGGAAACATCTATGGGCTTGTCCTTGCCGGAGCCCCTGGAATGGGCCGGCCTGCCCAGTTCCTGCACCAGGCTGTTCCAGGTCCCGGGGCGGGCCTGGATGGACACTTTGGCAAGCGGTGTGAGGCTGTCGGGGTTTTCCGTCAACTGCAAAACGGGAACGTTTCCGCCGCGAACGGCCCGCCTCATCATGGCGGCGACCACCGGGGTGGTCTCTTCCACCTTGTCTCCCACGACCAGGAAGAGGTCGGCTTCCCGCAATCCCGAAAATGCGCGCGATATTCCTTTTACGTTCGGGAGCTTTTCAAGGAGCGCCCGCAGTTTTTCGCGGGTTTCGCGCCCCGGAAAATCTATGCTGTTGCTCTTCCAGCCCGCCCGCATCCATTTCTGAAGCAGGTACAGGGACTCGTTGGTCGAACGGGGGGAAGCGAGCGCGCCGATCG
Organism: uncultured delta proteobacterium; assembly: GCA_963712895.1. Taxonomy (GTDB): domain Bacteria; phylum Desulfobacterota; class Syntrophobacteria; order Syntrophobacterales; family Syntrophobacteraceae; genus SbD1. Next base: position 160,805 of record CAVQJR010000007.1, read on the forward strand.
CGTTTGCCCCGAACTTGTCGTTGACCCCGTTGAACCCCTCCAGTAGTTTTTCGATCCCTTTCTCCCAGGAGACTTCGCCCAGTTTTTTGCCCTTGCGCACCATCGGGCTGAGGACCCGCTCCCCGCGCCACACCGAATCGAACGCACGGAACCGGCCGCGCCTGCAGGTCGATGCCCAGTTGGGGGGCATGTTTGCGCCGTCACTGATCCAGGAAACCCTGTTGCCCGCAACCTTTAGCGACAGCTCGCATCCCATGCCGCAATGGACGCAATGAGTTTTAACCGATCTCCAGTCCAGGCGGTCGACGGCCCGCCCGTCCTGCTTTTCGCTTATGGCGCCGGTCGGGCAGAGGTCGAGGCACAGCCCGCAGTGGACGCAGTTTTCGTTGAACCGGGGCCAGTCCTTGAAGGTCACGGCATCGGAGCACTGGAAAGCGTCACACGCCTCGCGGCAGCGCTCGCACCGGATGCACTTATTGGGATCGAGGGCGATGTCGGGGTGAGTGTCCACCAAGGCAACCCGCTGGTAGCTGATTTTCTTGCTGGGCTGGTTTCTCCAGTCCACCTCGAACAGGTACATCATGTCCCTCAAGCGGCAGTCGAAGGCCGCCGTACACCCGCAGGTGAGGCACCTGCCGGCTTCCTTCCTGGCCTGCTCGTCGCTGTAGCCCAGCTCGACCTCCCGGAAATTGCCGATGCGGGCCTGGATATCTATGTGAGGCATCGTCTCGCGGGAAGCGGTCTTGACCACGTTGAAAGGGGCGCGGTCGATGGCCTTGAGGTCGCCCTTGCTGATGTTGAAGTGGAGCGGTTCGGGCTCGACAGCCCCCACCCTGAAGGAGCGGTCCAGGGAGTAGGCCGCCTTGCGGCCGTCGGCCAGGGCGGCGACCACCGTGGCCGGTCCGCGGAACACGTCGCCGCCGACGAAAACCATCCCGTGCCCGGTGTGCATGCTGCGCGGGTCGCCTCCGAACGTTCCCCAGCGGGTGAGCGGCAGTTCGGCAATGGCCCCGTCTGAATCGGCTGTCGGAAAATCGGTAAACTGCCCGATGGCGCTGATAACCTGGTCGGTGCCTATCATGGTTTCAGAGCCTTCGATCGGGACGGGGCGCCGCCTGCCGCCGGCATCGGGCTCTCCCAGTTCCATGCGCAGGTATTCCATCCTTCTCACGGTCCCGTTTTCGCCGATCAACTGGGTGGGAGCGGCAAGATACTGCATATCCACGCCTTCCTCTTCCGCCGCTTCGATCTCTTCGCGGGCCGCGGGCATTTCATTGCGCGATCTGCGGTAGAGTATGGTCACCTTGTCGGCGCCGAGGCGAAGCGAGGTGCGTGCCGCGTCTATGGCCACGTTTCCTCCGCCGATTACCACCACCCTCTTGCCCGCGACATCGACGGCCCGCTGGTTTTCGCAAATCTGCTCCAAAAAATCGATCCCGCGGATAACCCCGTTCAGTTCCTCGCCCACTATCCCGAGCTTACGGGCGGCCCATGCGCCGATTCCCAGGAAAACCGCGTTGTATCCGTCCTTTTTGAGGTCTTCGAGGGTAAAGTCCCGTCCCCAGCGCTGCCCTGTCTTTACCCCCACCCCCAGGCTCAGTATGCCTTCGATTTCCCAGTCGAGGATCTTCTTTGGCAACCGGTATTCGGGAATGCCGTAGCGCAGCATACCGCCCAGGCTGCCTCTTTCCTCGAATATCGTGGCCCCGTGGCCCAGGGTCCGAAGATAGTAGGCGGCGCTCAGGCCCGAAGGCCCGCCCCCGATGACCGCCACCCGAAATCCGGTTTCAGGCAGCGGCTGCGGGAGTATCCTTTCCCCGCAGTTCCTCTCGTAGTCCGAAAGGAACCGCTTGCACGGGTTTATCTGGATCGGCTCGTCCACCAGGTGCCGGCGGCAGGCTTCCGCGCAAAACTGAGGGCACACGCGGCCAATCGATGCCGGCATGGGTATCTTTTCTTTTACGAGCCTTACCGCTTCCCGGAATTCTCCGTGCCGGATGAGCGCCAGGTATCCCTGGATGTCCACGCTTGCCGGGCAGGCGATGGAGCAGGGGGCGAGGCAGTCCCCGTAGTGTGTGTCCAGGAGCAGCTCCAGAAGCACTTTTCGCGTCTGAAACAGTTCGTCGCTGTGCGTGGTTATATCCATATCCTCGGAGACGGGAGTGCTGCACGCGGCCTTGAACTTCTTTTCCCCCTCCACCTTCACCACGCAAAGGCGGCAGTTTTCCAGGGGCCGCAACAGGGGCGAGTGACACAAAGTGGGTATGTCCAGGCCCTCCAGCCTCGCAACTTCCAGGATGGTACTGCCCGCAGGGGCCTTCACTTTTTTGCCGTTTAAACGAATTCTGACCATTTTACTCATGGATACCTCCAGAAGGGCATGTCTCGGAATTGATAATTTTTTCGCGCATCCTGCCGGGCGCGTGGAAAACCCTGTCACTGCCCGGGATGGCGGCGGTTGGCGGTATCAAAGCGGAATACGAAGGCGAAACAGGAAATGATCAGAAACAATGAAAGCCGAGTTTGCGCACGACAGGGAGAACGAAAATATTTTCAGTCCGATCCGGGCTCGTCAGCAAACCTGATGGTTTTTGTCAGCAAACCTTACTTTTCAGGAGCAGTTCGATATTGTGCTTCAGGGCCTGCGGATCGACCGGTTTTTCCATGAAAAGGTCGGCGGAAATCCAGTCCATGTCGTCCTCGACGGAGCGGGCATAGCCTTTTTCCGTACCGGGCGCGGCGGATACGATAATAATGGGCAGCCGCTGCGATTCCTTGTGCTGCCTTAGCTGGGAGGCAAACTGGAGCCCTTCGTCCACCGTGGCCATCATTATGTCCAGGATCAGCAGGTCCGGACTTCCGGTCTCGATGAACTTCGCCCCCTCCGCAGTACCATTGGCGGTCATCACTTCGTATCCGAAGCGCCTGAGGATAGCGGCGGTTATCTCCAGGAAACCGGGATCGTCATCGATAATCAGGATCCTATCCAACGCCATGTCCTTACCTCCTTGGTTGTCGTATACCGGTTGCGCTCCCAGCGTGGTAAGCCGGTGCAGAGCAACAATCCCGTCGTTCCGGCTAAAACCGGAATCCGGAGTCTTTTCGACTGGTTGATCTCGCCTTGGCCCCGGCTCTCGCCGGGGTGGAAGCCGGAGCTTCCGGGTTAGGGGTTCCCAAGCAGGAGCCTGGGAACCAGCGGAGTATAAACGTCAGCCCTTTGGAACAAGCGGTTTAATTCTATTTTCCAGGTAATATTTCATGATGCCCGCCTCACCCGCGAAGCATGAAAACGGTATTTTCAAGGTAACCTGGTATAACCAAAGCCACTGTGCCGATATTGAAAGCCGGGGGCTGCCGGCTATTCAACCCTTTTTTCACACAGGCCGGACGGCAGCTCGATTATGAAACTGGTCCACCGGCCCTCTTCGCTTTCCACCCAAATCTTTCCCTGGTGGCGCTCCACGACTGTCTTGGTGATGAAAAGGCCAAGGCCCGTGCTTCGGGTCGAAGACTTTTGCCGGGGCTGCAGCCGCTGAAATTTTTTAAAGAGTTTCTGCTGGTCCTGTTTTCGAATTCCGGCCCCGGTGTTCCAGACCTCCATTCGGCAACAGTTGCCCGTGTCCGCCGCGGAAATACGGATGGTCCCGTTCTCTTCGCCATAACTAAGGGCATTGCTCAACAGGTTGGAGAAGACCCCCCTGAAAAGCTCGGGGTCCAGGGTCCATGTAAAGTCCTTGGGGATTTCCCTGACAACGGTGACCCTGCGCTCCGAGATCACGGGGGCCAGGCCCTTGAGCACCGGCTCGACCACATCGGCCAGAAGCGCCGTGGGCTGGAGCTGAACGGGCAGTTCGTCTTTTTCGATCCTGGAGAGGTCAAGATAGTGCCTTATCATCTCCATGGAAAGGTCAAGATTTCGACATATCGCTTCGACCCTCAGGGACTGTTCGGGGGTGAGCGGGCCGAAGATTTCCTGCCGCAGCGCGTTCGCGTTCATGAACGCGTTGGAAATGGGGGACTTCAGCTCGTGGGTCACAAAGCTCAGCATTTCCATGTACCGGTGATTGACCCGCGCGAGCTGGCGGTTGGCCTCGTTGAGACATTTATTGGTTTCGACTATGGCATCCACGTGAGCGTTCAACTCGGTAAGGTCGTGGAAATAGCCCACCACGGCCGATTTTTCCGTCCCCTCGTAGATCATGGCGGCGGAGAGCCGCACCGGCACCGGTTCCCCGTCCTTGCCGACCACCTTGGTGTTATAGTCCTGAAGGACGCCCGGCTCCCCGGTCTGTTCGCTCAGAAGCGCCTTTTTTATTTTTCTGGGCTGGTCCTTGTGCGGATAGATATCCCGCACATCCAGGCCGGCCTTGATATCTTCGGCGGAATAGCCCAGCAGGCGTTCCGCTCCCCTGTTGAACAGGATGATCTTTCCGGTCCGGTCGTTTGCAATTATCGGATCGGGGCAGGCGGTCAGCAACCGCTCCTCGAACTCGTAGCGTCCCCGCAGTTCTTCCTGAAAATGCCTTATGGTGGCGGCCATGTAGCGGAAGGCCAAAAGAAGCCTCGACAATTCATCCCGGCCTGATTTGCCGTAAACTTCGACCAGGTCGGCATGGCTCATCTCCTCTTCAACCGGTTCCCCTTCGCCGGTCAAATCCATCTTCCCCTTGGCGATGGAATCCATCATCCCGAGCAGCCGCTCGACCGGGCGGGTTATCATCCGCGTAAACAGGCGGATCAGAAAAAAGCTCACCACCAGGATCAGGAGAGTGACCGTAAACAGAAGCCTGAACAGGTAGTCGGCAAGCCGGTGAACGGCTTCGGCGCTCACTCCGGTCCTCACCGCCGCAATCTCCAGCGGCGAAGTGCTCCGGTCATTAAGAACCACTTCATATATCGGGTCGTCGGCACCGAAATTTTTCAGGGCAAGGCTGCCTTCCCCGGTTTTCTGCACGAATTCGGCCGCGACGTTGGAGCGGTACTTCTCGGCCCCCAACCAGAGAGGCGGTTCGCCGTTCCGGTAAATCAGCTCGACATACCTGAGCTTTGCCCGGACCCGGAAAGCGAGCAGGAGCATTTTGCGCATGTCGGCCTCATTGCTTTTGCCCGGCAGCTCCCGAGCCAGCTCGATGACACCCCTTGCCACCCTCCACGCCTCCTGGTGGACCTCCTGCTCCATTGCGGGCACAATGATCTTGTCTATGGCTATCGCGCCCGAAACGACGGCCAGCAGGATCATCCCGAAGGTGATCAGGATAATTTTTGTTTGAAAATTCAGCCTGTCCAGGACCTGCATGCTGTCCGTTCCATTAGTTCGGAAAGGGAATAAACACCTGACAAAGGCGCCCGAAATTCGAAAATGCCGAAGTGCCGGAACAAGGCGAAGGGAGCTTGAGCCGCGGCAGGGGGAGAGCTTTCTCTGAGGATTGGTTCGCGGTGCTTGCAGCAAGAGAGCAGCATCGACAGGGATTTTGTGCAATGTGGCTAAAAAAGCGGCCTCATTAAAACATCTTGTACCCATCCGGTCAATTGAATCGTTATCTAATCCCGCCTATGGGGCCGATAAAGATACGGGCGCACCAGGTATTCACAATTGACGTTTCGCTCTTTCTGCGTAGAATTAGACGTAATACCGAATTGATTCATGTTGGACTTGCCCGGTTCCTCCTGCCGGATTGTCGCCATGCGCAGGCCGGCAAGCCTGGGAAATCCCGGGAACAGCGTTAACCCTTTCAACCCTTCCGTCAATCCGGCCCGGCAACCGGGTTCGTGTATACGTTTTTGGTCCGGGAGACAGAACAATGGCGTATGATCCGGAATCGATAGCCGCCGCCCTCGATCAGGAGCAGCAATACCCCATAAAAAGAATGCTGATAAACGGGGATACGGCTGTTTTCAGACCCCTGGAGGAAACGGACGAGCAGGCGTTCAGAGAATTCTACGAGAGCCAGGTGCCCCAATGGGAAACCGAGTACCTGAGGCACGATGTCCGGGACCCGTCGATCATCACCGGCTGGATCAAAAACCTCGACTACCGGCGTGTTTTTCCCCTGCTGGCCTTCAACAAGTTCGGTGACCGGGTGCTTGGGGTCGCCACCCTTCATTTCATGCAGGGTGTCCAGCGCCACGTCGCGGAGGTGCGCCTGGTGGTGGGCAAAGATTGCCGCAAGGTCGGACTGGGCTCGCTTATGGTCAAGGAACTCATCAGGATTGGCAACGACCTGATGCTCTATTATCTCGTGGCGGAGGTCCCCGCCGAGAACCAGTCAGCGGTTAAAGCCTTTCGCCAGCTCGGTTTCGAGGTGAAGTGCACCCTGGAAGACTACTTTATGACCCGGCAGGGCAAGGTCCGGGATATCGTACTGATGATGAAGCGGCTCAAGATAAACTGGGAGGATGCCTTCTTCCTCGAATTCTAAAGTCCGCGATCCGGCGGTGCGGGCACGGCTTTTGGAGCCGCTGCCCAAGGCAGGTTCAAGCCGAATTCCCCTCCCTTCGATGGGAGGGGTTCAGAATGTGTAACAATTACAACTCCATCCCCCGGTATCCAGCATCCAGTAACGAGCATCCAGCATCTGCCGTTAAATTTCCGGGGCCCCGGCCGGAATGAGACATACCATGAGCATCGGCACGTCGCCGATGTTTTTCATCTGGTGTTCCACGTTGGCGGGGACGAACACGGCGGTGCCGCTTTCCACCGTGGTCCACTCGCCCCCGCTGAAGACGGACCCCTTTCCCTGGTGGATAAACATTTCGTGCTCCCATACATGCGTGTGGAGGGGCGTGTATCCACCGGGGGAGATTTCGAAAATCCGCATGCAAAAATGATCTGCCCCATCGTTTTTGCCGATCAGGACCCGGCCAACTAATCCCTTTACATTGTCGCCGGTGAAAACTTTTGCTTCCGCATTGGAATAATGTATGATCTTCATCCGGTCCTCTTTGTTCCAGAGTTTTTCAACGACCGATGCGAGGGGAAATGCCTCCCGCACCCGAACCTGCCAAAGTGCGGAAGAATATAACATTGACGGCACGGGTATAGAAACCCCTTCCTGCACTAAACTTCCACCAGGAGCGTTCGATGGCCGGGATCACCGGCGGCCGGATGGTCGCCAAAGTCATGAAACGGGAAGGCGTGGAGGCGCTGTTCACCCTGAGCGGCGGGCACATCATGGACATATACGCGGGCTGCGTCGAGGAGGGCATCCGGGTGATCGACGTCAGGCACGAACAGGCGGCGGCACACGCGGCGGACGCGTGGATGCGGCTTACCGGCAAACCGGGCGTGGCGGCGGTTACCGCCGGGCCGGGTGTTACCGATGCGGTAACGGGTGTGGCCAACGCATTCCGCGCCCAGGTCCCGATGCTTCTCATCGGCGGCCAGGCCCCCCTCAAGAGCCTGTCCAAGGGCGGCCTGCAGGAAATCAACCACGTGGACATCATGCGGCCGATAACGAAATTTTCGGCAACGGTTTTCGAAACCGAACGCATTCCCGAATACATGACGATGGCCCTGCGCGAAGCCTTCAACGGCCGTCCCGGCCCGTCCTTTCTGGAAATCCCCGAGGACGTGCTCACCGCCTCCGTTGAAGAATCGGATGTCTTCTTCCCGGTTGAGTACCGCTCTCGGGGCAGAAACCGGGGGGACGCCAAATCCATCGAAAAAGCCGCCGCTTTGCTGGAAAAGGCCGAACGGCCCGCAATTCTTGCCGGCACCCAGGTCTGGCACTGCCGCGCCACGCAAATACTCGAAGATTTCGTGACAAAGACGGGCATTCCCACCTACCTCAACGGTGCGGCCCGCGGATGCCTTCGGCCGGATTCGGGCTGCGTTTTCAGCCGCTCCCGGCGCCATGCGCTCTCCGCGGCCGACGTGGTCCTGATCATCGGAACGCCTTTCGACTTCAGGCTCGGTTACGGCAAGCGGATCGCTTCCGGGGCAAAGGTCATACAGGTCGACCTGGATTACGCCGAACTTTGCCACAACAGGGACGTCGACGTTCCGATTCAAGGAGACATCGGGGCGGTCCTGGAAGATCTTCTGGCCTCGGTTCGCCCGAACAAAGCCGTCGAAAACTGGCGCCGGGAACTCGCCGGGGCCGAAGAGAAATCTTCTGCCAGCGACAGGCCGCTTCTTGACTGCGATGACGTTCCCATCCACCCCATGAGGCTTGCCCGGGAAATCAACGATTTCATAACCGAGGATACCATTTTTATCGCCGATGGAGGCGACGTGGTGACCATATCCGCAAATGTCATACGCACACGAAAGGCCGGCAAATGGCTCGACCCCGGCCCCCTGGGAACGCTGGGCGTGGGGACCCCGTTTGCCATAGCGGCCAAGACCGCCTTTCCGAAAACGGACGTCGTGGTCCTTTTCGGCGACGGGGCTTTCGGGTGCACCGGCTTTGACTTCGATACCCTGATACGGTTTAATCTGCCGGTGGTGGCAATCGTCGCCAACAACGCGGCATGGAACCAGGTGCGGTTCGCCCAGTTGCTCAAATACGGACCGGAGCGGGGAAGGGTGGCAAACGAGTTGAGTCCTTTGCGATACGACCGGGTCGTGGAGGCAATGGGCGGATACGGGGAAAATGTGACCGAACCCTCGCAGATCCGCCCGGCCCTGGACCGCGCCAGGTCTTCGGGAAAACCGGCCCTGATAAACGTGATGGTTGCCCGCGACGTATTCAGTTCCAGCACAAAGAGCATGTCGATCTATGGCTGAGAAGACTGGCCGTTTTGCCGGGGAGAAACAAAATTATGAAGGAAAACGGAAAAGTCATCGCGCTTTTGACGTGCTGCCTGATGCTTGCCGCACTTCTGGCCTCCCTGTCGTTTTACATGGCAGACGGTCACGCAGATGGAAAGCACTTACGAAAGTATTACGACAAACATGCGGACAAGGCACTTAGAGGCCTCGGGACCCGCGGCCGCGACAAAGGCAACGAGACCACCGGCCAGATTGCCGCGTGGGGCCTTGCCTTGGCCAACCTGGCCGTGGGCATAAGCATCCTGGCAAAGGCGATCAGGCGTTTCGCCCCTCTTAGCCCCGAGATCAAGAATTCCATTGGAAAATTCAATAATTTCCAAAAAAAATACCTGATGGTGCTCCATTATTTCCTGAATCCGTTAATCCTGGCAATTGCCCTTCTCCACTGGACGCTTTCGAGGTGCAAAGCAACGGCCCTGCCGGAATGGGGGCTCCTGACGATGCTCGCGGCCGTCGGACTGGGTATTGTATTGAAATTCAAACTATGCCCGAAGACCCTTCTTCGGAATGTGTATAAAATGCACACCCAGCCCGTGATGCTTCTCATTTTTGTGTCCCTGCTGGTGATCGGACATTTTGCCATGGATTGAAATTCCAGGGCTCAAACTACAGCTCGCATACCCTCAAGCGGAGAATCCGGTTCGAGATGAAGACGCACAAGGTAAAATTCCTGCCTCATGGAAAAGAAATATTGGTCCCCGACGGGCAAAATCTTATACGCGCCGCCATGGAAGCCGGCGTTCACGTCAACGCCTCCTGCGGGGGCGAAGGGCTGTGCGGCAAATGCCGGGTGATTGTCGAGAACGGAAAGGTGGAAGGAGGAACGTCCGCACTGCTGGACAAGGAAGATTTCGACAAGGGCTACCGGCTGGCCTGCCGTTTACTGGTGAAAAGCGACCTGCTGGTTCGAATTCCCGCGGATTCGGAAATCGACGCCGGCGTGCTGAACAGGTACAGCCTTCCGCGAAGGGCGGCCCTCATCCAGCAGATGGATTTCGAGGAACTTAAAAGCAAGGGCCTTTTCATACCTCCGGTGGAAAAAAGGTATATAGAGCTGCCCCCGCCTTCCGCCATGGATAACCTGGCCGATTCCGCCCGGGTGATCGGCTTTCTCAAGATAAAATGTCACGAGCACCGGCTGGTTTTCTGGCTTGCCGTGCTCCGCAGGCTGCCCGACGTACTCAGGGAAGGCGATTTCAAGATAACCGTCACCCTTGCCAGGCCCGTGTTCAAGGGCAGAAAGTCCCACATAATCAATGTCGAACCCGGAGACACCACCGACAGGAACTTCGCCTTGGCCGTGGACATCGGAACGACCACCATTTACGGCCAGCTGATAAATCTCAATACGGGAGACATCCTGGCCGAATACGGCGACTTCAACGCCCAGATAAGCTACGGCGAAGACATCATCTCACGAATAATGGTTGCTGAAAAACCGGGCGGACTGGACAAGCTGCACAAGGCCCTCGTACAGACAATCAACAGGATAATGCGGACAATAATCAAAAAGTCCCGGGTCGGCAAAGACGAAATCTCGACCATCACCCTGGCGGGCAATACCACGCTCAGCCAGATACTGATAAGAGCAAATCCGAAATACATCAGGCGGGCGCCCTACGTTCCGGTGACCACTCTATATCCACCCATCCGGGCGATCGATCTCGGCCTCGAGCTTGCCCCGCACGCCAACGCGCTGCTCTACCCCAGCGTATCGAGCTTCGTGGGCGGCGATATCGTCGCGGGTGTGATGGGTTCGGGCATTTACCGCTCGGACCTGTTGTCACTGTATATCGACATCGGCACCAACGCGGAAATAGTGATAGGCAACCGGGACTGGCTGGCCTGTGCGGCCTGCTCGGCGGGGCCGGCTTTCGAAGGCGGCGGGATTCATTCCGGCATGCGGGCCGCCAAAGGCGCGATCGAGGATTTTTCAGTTCATCCGAAAACCCTCGAACCGATGAACCTCACCATCGGAGATGTCAGGCCCAAGGGCATCTGCGGCTCGGGGCTGATCAACATCGTGGCCTGCATGTTCGAGAACGGAATCATCGACAACCTCGGCAAATTCAACCGGGACCTCAAATCGGACCGCATCCGCGAGCGGGATGGCGAATTCGAATACGTTCTTGCCCGAAAGGAAGTGACGCAAACCGAACGGGACATCATCATAACGGAAGCCGACATCGACAACCTCATCCGGGCGAAGGGCGCCATCTACAGCGGGTGTCAGACACTTCTGGACGAAGTGGGCCTGAGTATCACCGACCTGGACCGCATAATACTCGCGGGCGGGTTCGGGAGCCACGTGGATGTCGAGAAGGCAATGACAATCGGACTTCTTCCAGAAATAGATCCCGACAAGGTCACCTATATCGGAAACGGCTCGTTGCTGGGGGCGCGGATGAGTTCGCTTACCAACCGCATCCGCAAAGACGTGGTTGAAGTATTGAGAAAGATAACCAATTTCGAGCTTTCAGAAACACCGTCGTACATGAATAACTATGTGGCGGCCCTTTTTCTGCCCCACACCAACTTGGACCTGTTTCCCAGGGTGAAGGCGCGCATCAGTGCGGCAAGCGCCGCGGCCAATCATTTGACGGCCACACCTTTAAAGAAGGTATAAATAAAGGTCCCGTCCGGTTCGGCCGTCCTGTACAGGTCGCGTATGCCTTTCTCCCAGGCGTCCTCGTCGATGAGCCCCCGGCCGAGGGCCTGCTCGCGGACCCCCTCGACCATGGCCGTGAAGGTATTCCTGGTAAAACCTTCCACCAGGTGCGGCTTGCTCGAATCGACGTAGACCATCCTGGGCGATACCCCGATGCTTTGAAAGCCGGCTTCGGCAATCAGCGGATAGAGCCGTCGCCCGATCAGCGAATCGCCGCCCATGCCGGCCTGGATATCCACCAGGCACTGAATCGCTTTCCTCGCATACGGGCTGTCCGGATGAAAGTAGGCCGATCCGTGGTCGCCCTCGATTACGGTGAGGGTGCCGCCGGTCTTCAAAACTTTCCTGAGACACGCCAGGGCCTTGACCGGGTCCGGCAGATGCTCCAGCAGGAAGCAGACGAAGACGTGGTCAAAGCTTTCGGCCGGAAAGGCCAAATTGAAGATGTCCGCCTGCTCGAAAGAAACGTTTCGAAAACCTTCGCAGGCCGCCCGCTCCTTTGCCACCCGGAGAGAATCGCTTGATATATCAATGGAAACAAACCTGGCGGCCGGGCTGTTTCGAGCCAGGATAGCGGTTTGCGCTCCAACCCCGCACCCCGCCTCAAGGACGGTCGAGTCCGCCGGATAAAGCGTATCTCCGTGCAGGAGGTCGGTCAGCGTGGTTGCCTGATCGACCAGCCTCGTGCTCTCCCTTCCGGTGTAGCCGTGCACATATCTTTTTCCCATGCCGGTTTTTTCCTTCCGCAAACTTCGTCAACCGCGGCGCCCGTTTGCTCCATACCGGGCATCGTACAATCATACCAGAAAGACCGTTGTTTTTCGAACACGGGAAGCGGCGGGAAGAGTTTCCGCAAAAGAGCGGGAAGAATATCTACAAAAACCATTTTTGCCGGGTTCTATTTTCCGGAAATCTTCATACGGGACATGACGAGGATGGCGGGGGTGCCGGCGGCGCACGCCTCGGGCGCTTGCGCGCGTGGCCGAAACTTTGGGGGGCGCGGGCTGATTGCCGCTCTTATTCCCATGCCTTCTTGATGGCATCGTCAACTTTTTTGTCCAGCTTCTTGTCTAATTGGCACTCCCCCTTGTCCTTGTTTTCATCCTGGGACATTCCGGAAAGTGCATTGAGAGAATCCGGGTGTGTAAGGACCCAAAAGCCGAGATTGAAGAGCGTCTCCGATCCGGTCATCCGCGACTGGCCCGTATCGAACTGGTCCTCAGCCCTGCTGGCAACGACCGGACATGCCAGTAAAAACAGCATGGATAACAAAATAATGATTTTATTCATGATAACCCGCCGAGATTAGAGGGAGGCAAGAACCTCCGGCAGTGAGGCACCGTTGCCGAGTATACTGAAAATTTTATCTAAGACAAGCAAATTTCGAAGAGATATCCTCAATATCAGGCAGATTTCGGAATGAAAGCCCACCACTTTTGAAATCACTTATCGCGGATATCCTTCTTCGCAACACTCCTGCCGGGGGCGCGAGAAGCAATCATTATTAACCGCAAATCCGGATTTCCGGTACGTTCTAGCTCTTCGATTCGATTTGCTCGATGCAGACTTCGAGGCAGGCACGGCAATCCGCGGACTGATGCCCGCCCCTGCAAAAGCGCGCGAAGGCATTGTACCAGTCGGTCCCGGTTCGAGGGCATATCTTTATGAATTCGAGAAAACTTACCAGGCGGTCTACCGCCTCGGGCGCGATTGCATGCTCGATCCGGCAGGCATTGGCTTCCGCGTCCTCCGGCCCGAGCTGGAGGGTGCTCATGAAAAATTCCTTGAGCGTCTGGTGGCGCCGTATTACTTCGCGCGCGATATCGCGGCCCGTTTCGGTCAGGGTTATATAGCTGTAGCGGGTGTAGTTTATCAGGCCGCGTCCGGCCAGCGCTTTGAGTGCACCGGTTACCGAGGCTCTCTGGACGCTCATCTGGTCGGCGATATCTTTGGCCCTGGCCACACGATTGGATCGTTCCAGGTGGAAAATAACCTCCAGATAGTCTTCAAGGCTGGCGGAAAGCCCTTCGGTGTTTTCAGCGGAGAGCATGCGTTTCCTCGCTGCTTTGGTCGATAATATTTGAGCTTAATCTATTTTGAAACCCCGCGTCAAGCAATTCAGCCCCGGACGGTCGACAAGTGTTGCCGTTTTCGTCCAAAACCGGCCCGCCCCTTTTGACTTATGGACGGATATCGGATATCAGGTAGCGGAGGACGGAAATCGGAGAAGAAAAACCGAGCGGCATCTCCGATAATCCGGCTTCCGTCGTCTGTCCTCCGACATCCGACCTCCGTCAGAAAGGTAATTTGAATGGAAGAGAACCGGAGCCAAAATTACAATCCCCTTCAACCCGTGTTCGAACTGCTCCAGGGGGGAGACCCCGAAAAAATCTGCCTGAAATACGGGCTTACCAGGCCGCGGCTGGACAAGATGCTTGCCGACTACCAGGAGTCGAGGCGCCGGGCCGCGCTGGCCGACTCATATACCCTTTCGCGCACCGGCAGAAACGATCCCTGCCCGTGCGGTTCGGGCAAAAAATACAAAAAGTGCTGCCTTCCCCATCACGAGGAAGCACGCAAGTCCATGCCGCCCGACCAGTTGAAGCAGATAGACGAGCGCGCAAAGCTCAAAGATAAGCTGGAAAAAGACGTCCGGAAGGGTTTCGATCTCGTCTTTTCACAGGACTACGAAACGGCGGGCCAGTATGCCCAAAAACAACTCCAGTCCTACCCTGAAGACGACAGGTTCCACGACCTGGCGATGGCCGCCAGCCTGGCGACCGGGGACTGCGAAGGCGCCTTCCAGGTGGCTCGCAAAAGATGGCAGACGGCCATGGAGGAAAAACTCTTTTTCCAGGAAAACGGCTATCACAAGCGCGAGGGGATAGAGAAAAACAAGCACGTACACTTCTACTCTCCGAACACCTGGCTGGAAAAATTCTGGGTCGCTCAAAGGGCGCGCACGTGGCGCGACCAATATGCCGCCTCGCCCGATCCGGAGCTTTCCCGAACCGTTGACATGCTCCAGGCCGCAAACGACCTGAAACGCTTTCCCTCGAAACAGGAGGAGGGCTTCCAGGCCAGGCGGGAGGCACTCGCCTCCGTGCTGGCATCCCTTGAAGCCAGGGGCACCGACGCCGTCCCCTTCCTGCTGCCCCTTACCTACAATTTCACCTGGGCAAGCCTTTTCGTGCCGGGACTTCTGGCCGGTTGCGGCACGGACGAATGCCTGCGCCTGCTGGCCGAACTGTCCATGTTTCGCTACCCCTACTTTTCCCAGGAATGCCTCCGGCACCTGGAACAAAGCGGCGAGCGGGCGGCGCCGGTGATCTCGCAGGTGCTTTCCGAAAACCCCGCTTTCGACGAATTGAAGGCAGGCCTCCTGGCCGTTCTCGGCAATATCGCCTGCCCGGAATCGTTTTCGATCCTTGCCCGGTTCACCGAACACGAAAGCCGCTACGTTGCAAACTGGGCCTGTGAAGCCCTGGCCCGGCACAAGAATCCCGAAGCCCTTCCCTATCTCGAAAAGGCAAAACAACGGCTCGGCGCACTGGATAAAATCGCCGCCGCCATAAGGGAAATCGCGGAGATGAAGTAGGGCTTGCGTTTTCCCTCGTTCCCGCGCCAATCGGGCTGTTGTCAAAATGCAGTCTCGTCGGAAATGTTGACATTGCCTGGTGGACTCTCCCTTGGCGTCACCCCGGCAGTGCTTCCGAGCCGGGGTCCAGTGTCTTTTTCCCGTTTCCACGCTCCCGCCGGGAGCGGGAGACGAAAGCGGTAGACCGCAAAGTGCTACGGGAATGACGATTTGGGATCTCCCCCCATTTACGTGAAGTTCAGGTATTTTGAAGCATCCCATTCGGGCAACAACCCGTAATGCAAGGAAACAGTTAGGAACAGCCGATAAACGACAGGTATTTATTATTGGCCGGCAAATTGCGGCCGGGCGGAGTCACGCTCCGGCGGGGCAGGTAAATTTAGAGTAACTGCGGCAGGATCTTACCCGACTTTCCCGGAATGGAGATGTGGTAGATGCCGGTGTAGGGTGTGGACTCCAGGTTGATTTCCGCTACCGCCGCCCCGGCGGTCTTGGCCTGGATCCCCATCGAGGCCGCGGGCTGGACGATTCCCGAGGTGCCTATCACTATCATCAGGTCACAGTTGTTCAGGGCCTCGTATGCCTTTTCCAGCACGACCCGGTCCAGGCTTTCCCCAAACCAGACCACGTCAGGTCTAAGCAGCGCCCCGCACGATTTGCACTCCGGCAGTCCGGGCAGGGGCACGCGCCGGTCCTCCCTCAGGGACCCGCACCCCGTGCAGCGCACCCACCAGATATTTCCGTGCAACTCGATCACGTTGCGGCTTCCCGCTTTGTGATGAAGGCCGTCGATGTTCTGGGTTATCAGCGTAAACTGCGGAATCCGCTGCTCCATCTCGGCCAGGGCGTAGTGGCCCGGGTTTGGTCCGAGAAGATCGAGCATCTCGCGCCGCCAGTTATAGAACTCCCATACCAGCTTCGGATTGCGGAAAAAGGCTTCCGGCGTGGCCAGGTCCACCGCCCGGTACTGCTTCCAAAGCCCGCCCTCGCCGCGGAAGGTCGGCACCCCGGATTCGGCCGAAATACCGGCTCCGGTAAGCACCGTCACCCGCTTTGCCTGCCAAAGCCTCTCCTTGAGCTTGCCGATATTAGCTCGAACGTCGCGCCAGGGCATTTTTCCGCTCCATCCGATCAAGATCCTGGAATAGGACGACAGGGCACATGCGGCGGGCAACAAGCGCGCACCAGAGTGTGAAACATATCACATCTTCGCTGCAGGCGTAACATTAAATTGGAGCGGAACGGGCATGATTTTCAGCGTGTCCGCTCTTTTGCGGCGCAACGGATCGGGCGTGTCAGCCACGGCGGGCAGCGTGCGGGAGCGGACCGGGTTGAGCGAAGCCGGGGTCCACCTGCCTCAGGCTTCACTCATCCTGCCGTCCGGGTTCGCCCGTCTCATGACTTGGCGGCATCCACCTCATCCGAGCGCAACAGGGCGTCGAAGTAGGCTATCGTCTTTACGAGGCCTTCCTTCAGGGGCGTCCAGGGTTGCCAGCCCAGTTTTTCCTTTGCCAGGGAGATGTCGGGCTTGCGCATGATCGGGTCGTCTTGAGGAAGCGGCCTTTTCACCAGCTCCGATTTCGAACCGGTAAGCTCCAGCACCAGTTCGGCCAGTTCAAGTATGGTGAATTCCACGGGATTTCCCAGGTTCACCGGGCCCGTAAATCCTTCGGGGGTGGCCATGAGCTTTATGAAACCCTCGATCAGGTCGTCCGCGTAGCAAAACGAGCGGGTCTGGCTGCCGTCGCCGTAGATGGTGATCGGCTTGCCGGTGAGCGCCTGCACGATGAAGTTGGAGACCACGCGCCCGTCGTTGGGGTGCATCCTGGGGCCGTAAGTGTTAAAAATCCTGGCTACCTTTATGTTGAGGCGGTGCTGCCGGTAGTAGTCGAAAAACAGGGTCTCGGCGCAGCGTTTCCCCTCGTCGTAGCAGGACCGGGGACCGATCGGGTTCACATTTCCCCAGTAGCTCTCCTTCTGGGGGTGCTCGATGGGGTTGCCGTAGACTTCCGAGGTCGAGGCCTGCATGATTTTTATTTTGAGGCGTTTGGCTAAACCGAGCATATTGATCGACCCGTGCACGTTTACCTTGGTGGTCTGCACCGGATCGTTCTGGTAGTGGATGGGAGAGGCCGGACAGGCCAGGTTGTAAATCTCGTCGATCTCTATATACAGGGGATAGGTGATGTCGTGCCGGTACAGCTCGAAATAGGGATTGTCGAGCAGGGTCAGGATATTGCGTTTGCTGCCCGTATATAAGTTGTCGATGCAGAGTACGTCATGGCCGTCTTTCAGGAGCCTTTCGCAAAGATGGGAGCCGAGAAATCCGGCCCCGCCCGTTACTGCGCAACGCTTTCGAAGGTGCATTGAATTCTTCCTTCAAAAAAGGGGTGGTTGGAGGCAAAGTACCTGAAAACAAAAACAATTCAAGGCAAAGTCCTTCCAGTTTCAGCGGCGTAATTATATCGGTTTGCCGTGCATTGACAATCAAAAAGCATGGAGCCTGTTGCGGAACTCACAATAGTGGTGAAAATCAAAACTGTGTTTTTCACCAGCTTATAAGCGACAGCTACGTTAAGCGCACCTACAAGGATGAGGACGGGAACGAAACAGTCGAATGCGAAGGCCGGCCGGGCCGAAGCGGGTCATGCCTCAGGCTGTGCTTTCAAGCACGATAAAGCCGTGCCTCCCATGCCTCGTTTGAATCGGCCGGTGTACCTGCTCTCCCGCATCCAGCCCCGCAATCAACTTGTCGGCTGGGTCGGCCGTGACGAGTTTGTCCCCCCACGCTGCCTTCATATTGATCGGCTTATGGGAAATAATTGCCGGTCCACCAGTGCAGTATGGACTGTTTGGTAACTTTTCCGGCCGGGCCAAAACCCATCAATCCCCGCCCAGCCCCGAATAATGTTCGAAGGTCATTGTGGCTGGGATATTGCATCTATTCCTCCGCGCGGAAGATTTCTCTCGACCCCAACCAAGGAGGAAAATACATGGATAGTGTTAGTATGACCGGTCTGGATCTTGAGGGCCTCATCAAAGCGATGCTCAGGAAGACAGAGCCTGAGTCAGGACAAACCTCCACCGGTTCCGGCAGTGATGGCGCCTCTTTTGCCGCGGCCCTTGCATCCAATATTGGCGATGCCGTGTGTTCCAGTGCAACCGGCGCCTCTTCGTGCGAAACCTGTGACAGCTCGGAAAAATCAAGCTCGAGTACGGACACTTTGGCCGGGATAGACATTAATTCCTATGCATCCTATCTAAACGACATGACCAGCGCACTCATATCGCAAAACGACTCGGATGCGGACGGCTATTTGAGCGCCGCCGACACGACAAAGCTTGGCATGAGCACGACGGACTTCACAGCCATTGACACAGACGGCGACGGAAAACTGAGTGCGAACGAGTTAAACGAGGTACGCGCGAAAATCGATATCCCTCAGATGACGTCGGATCTTATCAGCAGTAACGATAAGAGCGGGGAGGGTCAGCTGAGCGCATCGGATGTCGGCATGTCAACCAGTGATTTCAATGCCGTCGATACCAACAAGGACAGCCGCCTGTCCTCGGATGAACTCAACACAGCAGCCTATTCAATGCTGACAAAAACTCTTGACGCTCTGCGATCATCCGCCTTGACCTCGACCAGTTCGGCCAGCCTGAACATCATCGCGTAGCCTCGATGGCTGGTCACAGATGGAGCGCGCAGATTGCCAAACAAGCAGTTTTCGCGGATCACCCCGTTACAAACGGGATGAGGCTTTTGGCGTCGCGGCGACGAGGCCCTTGT
This sequence comes from uncultured delta proteobacterium, assembly GCA_963712895.1. Classification (GTDB taxonomy): domain Bacteria; phylum Desulfobacterota; class Syntrophobacteria; order Syntrophobacterales; family Syntrophobacteraceae; genus SbD1. The sequence goes on from CAVQJR010000007.1 coordinate 179,637, forward strand.
CCATATCTTATGATTTCTTCCCGGGATAGATCGAAGATCGCCTCGGCGGTCTAATTCGGCGAAGAATTGAGGCTGTTGCAAAACCATCAATATAATTGATGCGCAAGGTAGCGACTTATATTAGTAAAATCCAACTCTTGCATTGAGGATTTGCATGAGTCGCCCATTCGTATCCGGGATCGGAACCAACTGCTCCCTCTCCCGCCCATAGAAGACAGTCATTTAACTGCAAAGACACCGGATTCCCGTTCAAAAGCTTTGCGGGAATGACGGCTTGGAACTCCCCCCATTTACATGAAGTCCATGGTTCTTAAAGCGACCTCATTCGGACAGCAACCCGGGCGCGCCTCCGTATAAATTCTCGATTCGCATTGCCATCTCGGCACCGATGTGTAGGATGAGGGCTGACATCGGCAGTCCGCCAATCCGATTGTCCGATTCAAATGAAAAACGCACATCCGCTCGGCCGTCCGGTAAATTTGAGGTTTAAATCCGTATGAAAAGGGCACTTTTTCCGATCTTTGTTCTGGGCATCCTCCTGGCCATGCCCCTTCTGCAGGGTAATTCATACGCCTCCGGTGAGCCGGAACCCGGGCTCGCCGCGCCACTGAAAATCTTGACCGAGCCCCACGATCAGTCCCTCCCGATCGATACGGAAAAAATCGATAAGGTGGGGTCGAAAATTGGCAACGGAATCGACCACATGAGCAAAAAAGCCGGCACGCGGTTCGGCGACTGGGTAAACTCAAAGGCGTTTTTTGGAATTACATGGGTAAAATTGTTGTTTTGCATTTTCCTGCTGCTGGCGGTAATCGCCGTCCGGTATCTGTTTGGTAGATGGCTTCAAAACTGGATACAAAAGAACGGCAATCACCCGTCCCGGTGGCCCGTCGTACTCGGAAAAGCCCTGTCGGGGCCCCTTGCGCTTTTTATTCTGCTGTACGGCTCATACGCCGCCCTGTCTCCCCTGCTCGTTCATCTCCGGGAAAACCAGGATTTGCAAGATCTGACCGACTTTTCGGCCAGAGTGGTCGGAGTGATGGCCGTTCTGGGGGTAGCATGGTTTCTGCGCCGTCTCATCAGCGAGATCGATCTCCAGGTCCGGAAAAGCGACCAGGCTTCGGACGGTATCTGGGTCATCCTGTTTACGCACGCCCGCGCACCGGCAAGGCTCCTGGTGTCCATCATCGTGCTCTACACCCTGCTGCCCTTTTTAAGCGGCCTGCCGGTCATCTATTCAGTGCTCGGCTACGGCTTTGCGATTGCGTTCATAGCCGCCGTGGCTTGGCTGGCGATCCGGGCCGGCTCTGCCCTGGAGGAGATTATCCTGCACCGGTTCGAGGCCGCGGCGCCAAGTTTGACGGCCAGGAGACTGCGGACCCAGGTAAAGTTCATGAGAGGCCTCCTGACCACGGTGATCGTGGTCCTGGCGGCGGCATCGATTCTCATGTTGTTCGACAGGGTCAGGCAGCTCGGGACCGGCGTGCTGGCCTCAGCCGGCATCATGGGAGTCATAGTCGGTATTGCGGCCCAGCGCTCCATCGCAAACCTTCTCGTCGGCCTCCAGATAGCCATTTCACAGCCCATCCGGATCGATGACGTGGTGGTTATCGAGGGTGAGTGGGGAACGGTTGAGGAAATCACCTCCACCTATGCGGTGATAAAGATCTGGGACCTGCGCCGGCTCATCATACCCCTGAGCTACCTGATCGAAAAACCTTTCCAGAACTGGACGCGAAGCTCGGCGGACCTGCTGGGGACCGTTATGCTGTATGCGGACTATTCCGTGCAGGTGGACGCGGTTCGCGAAGAACTCCATCGAATCCTCGACAGCTCGGAGTTGTGGGACCGGAAAGCGTGGGGCCTCCAGGTAACCGACGCGAAGCAAAACGGCATAGAACTGCGCGCCCTCATGAGCGCGGACAATGCGTCCAGGCTGTGGGACCTGCGGTGCCATGTGCGCGAAAAGCTGATTTTCTTTGTGCAGACGAACTTCCCGTCGAGCATTCCGAGGCTGCGCGCGGAAATAATCCAGGGGGACCGGGATAAGCCGTGACGTGAACTTCACGTGAATGGAGAGGACAATCCCAAATCGCCATTCCCCGCAACGTTTTTTGGGCGGAAATCCGGTGTCTTTGCAGTTAAATGACTGGTTCTATGGCTTCAGGCAGGAGTGTGGAGACGAGAAAAAGACACCGCCCCCGGCTCAGAAACAAAAACACTGCAGGGGTGACGTTGAGGGGGGGGCGCAGTTCCCCACGCTTTTACTCTTCCCCCCGCTCTTTCAGCTTACCCGGTTCGCTGGTTCCCAAACTGGGAGCTTGGGAACCAGCGCAGATTTTCCTGTCGTTACGCCTTTGCGGCCGTGACCGTCCCGGCGGACTCCATCGCGATCATCGACCCGGCGATCTGCCTGCCCAGCTCGAAGCACCTTTCCAGGTCTTCGGTGCCGGGGGTGTACTGCACACGGAGCCCCTCGGTTTCAATGCGGACATTCATTTCCCGCAGGGCTTCGGTTATGATCTTTACCGCCTCGCCGCTCCAGCCGTAGGAACCGAATGCCACACCCACCTTGCCGGTGGGGCGAAGGCCCTTCATGTAGGTAAGGGAGTCGGCAACCGTGGGCATGATGCCGTTGTTAAGCGTCGGGGAACCCACGATGAGCCCGCGGGCGTCGAGCAGTTCGGCCATGATGTCGCTTCGGTGATTGTACTTGAGATTTAACAGCTTGAAGTCCGCCCCTCCCGCCTTGAGGCCGTTGCCTATCGCGCGGGCCATCAGGTCGGTGGCCTGCCACATTGTATCGTAGACGATGAGGGCCTTCCTGGTGCTCTCCTGCCGTCCCCACCTGGAATAAGCCTCGATAACGGCGCCCGGGTCGCTTCGCCAGATGAGGCCGTGGTCGGGTGCGATCATGTCGATCTCGATGCCCAGTTCCTGCACCTTGGCGAGCAGTTTGCGCACCAGCGGCGAATAAGGGAGCAGGATGTTGGCATAGTACTTGGCGGCATGCGACATCAGTTCGCCCCGGTCCACCTCGTCGTCGAACCTCTGGCTGGTTGCCCAGTGCTGCCCGAAACCGTCGCTTGAGAGCAGGAGTTTTTCCTCGGGAAAGTAGGACATCATGCTGTCCGGCCAGTGGAGCATGCGGGTTTCCAGGAAGCTTACGCTCCTTGCGCCAAGGCTCAGGGTGTTGCCCGTTTCCACCACTTCGAAGGGCCAGTCCTCCCGCCGGTAATGCTGGATCAGGGTCTTTTTGCCCATCGGGGAACAAAACACTTTCTCCGGCTTTATCAGCTCGATCATCTCGGGGATGGCCCCGGAATGGTCCATCTCGACGTGGTTTACCACCAGGTAATCGATCCGCGCAGGGTCGATTATCTTTTTGATATTTTGCACCAGCTCACCGGTGAAAGGCTTCTTCACGGTGTCGAACAGGGCGACCTTTTGGTCCACCGCCAGGTATGCGTTATACGTGGTTCCCTTCGGGGTTGAATAGCCGTGAAAATCCCGAATTTGCCAATCCAGGGCGCCGACCCAGTAAATATCTTTTTTGATTTCCACAGGATGCATTAGATTTCTCCGATTTGAATTTGAGAGGTGACGGCCGACACCGGCCACAATTTATAAATTCAACTTCCGGCCCGCGAGTTCCGGTACCCGGCTTTGCTCCTCCGTACCGTTATCCTCGATCAGGCGGCACGAGCCGCATTTTCCGAAAAATTCGATCCGGGCTTCGATTACCTGGAAATTTTCCAGTTCGTCGGGCTTGTTTGCCAGCCTCGAAATTATCTGGGGATCAACCGGGATGTCCATGATCGCCCCGCAGTGGAGGCAATGGGCGTGGTAGTGGGCCCCGGGATTTATGTCGAAACGTTTTTGCCTGCCGCCGGCCACGATTTTTTTGAGCATGCCTTTTTCGCAAAGGATCTCGAGGTTCCTGTAAACCGTCGCCAGGCTGATGCTGGGGAGCTTGCACTTAACGGCGTCGTAGAGTTCGCAGGCGGTGGGATGGCGCCGAAGGCGCATCATTTCATCGAGAATGATTCGTCTTTGGCGGGTGAGCCTGAAATCTTTTTCCAATTGCATGGCCTGGTTTCTCCCGAGAACTTAGGAATAGTTACTATTACTAACAACTTACCACCCCGCTTGTCAATATCAATAGACCGGTGCCGCCGCCAAAACCACCCGCGTTTTCGCCCCGAAAAACTCTCATCAGGGCATGCTCCCGGTCCCTGATTTCGCGCCGCAAAAACGGCGTGCGTATTCCTTTTGCTCGCCCGTGTCATATTTTATAGTAAAAGGCGATTTTCCGTAAGGCTGCCAGGTCGGGCATCGTCAGGGACTTGCGGAAAACTGAAAGGCGGCGACATGGCAACAACGGAAACGGACAAACCCGGGCGGGAATACACCGAAGCGGAGATTAAGGAAGAAAACAGGCGCATAAGGCACCTGAGAAGGCTGGTTGACTTTTCTATGGCCCTCATAGCACAAAGCTCCATGTCACTGGAGGAGGCGCAGACGGTCGTAAAGGGTGTCCGGCAGCATGCGGCGCAGCTTTTCCCCGGAAAAGAGGAGACTTTCGACCTCATCTACACACCGCGCTTCAGGCGGCTTATTGCGGAAAAATTCCAACTGCTGTAACATTGAAGGCCTGTAGCTTCAGTCCTCCATCCGGCCGCTTGCATCATGGAGCTTCTTGTTCGCAATCTTCACAGCTTTCGTGCTTTTTGTGGCAAAAAGCGGCTGGGCCGAACACCGTGAACACGACGCCATACAGTCATGCAGTGCTGACGGAAGATCCCGAATGAGAGAGATTTTACGGAGATTGCAGCGCGAAGCGGAAAGGATAGCCTCGAAACATCCCCTTCCGGAATTCTACACCCGGTTCAGGGCGCAGACGGCCACCGCCAAAAAGCTCTTCTTTAACGACCCACACGTTTTGCGGTTGCGAAAAATCCTCGAACCCGCATACGTGGAGGAAATGGGACACGGAATGCTCCACTGCACACGGGTGAGCATCGACACGGCAACCATCCTGTTGATCGAAACGGCTGCCAACCGGATGGACCCCCCCGCCGTCGAGCGGCTTGTGATCGTCGGGATTTTTGCCGGCCTGCTTCACGATATATGCCGCGGCCGGGAAAATCATGCCCAGTGTGGAGCGCAGGAGGCCGAGAAAGTCCTTGCCGATTTCCATTTCAGCGATAACGAGGTTTTCTGCATCGTAAACGCAATCCGCAACCACGAGGCATTCGTCGCCCCTCCTTCCGGCGTCGATTCGCGCCAGTGGGTCCAACTGACAAGCGACTGCCTCTACGATGCGGACAAGTTCCGCTGGGGCGCCGACACTTTCACGTACACGCTGTGGCACATGGCCGACCACCAGAACCTGGGTCCGCGCGAGCTGATCGACAGGTTTCCATGGGGAATGTCGGGCACCTACAGCATCATCGAAACATTCAGGACGGCCACGGGACGGCAGTTCGGGCCGGAGATCATCGAAAACGGCGCCGAAATCGGAAAGGAAATCTACCAGTACATGCTCCAGCACTTCCGGGAAGAATCATGAAAAACGATACCATAACAGAGGTGGGCGGGATACGCGTCGGGCATGCCGAGCTGAAGGGCATTCCAAGCGGGTGCACGGTGATCTTGCCGGACGACGGGGCACCGGCCGGGGTCGACATTCGCGGAGGCGCGCCGGGGACCTACGGGGCGGATTCGCTCAACCCGCTGAACCTGGTGGGCCGGGTAAACGGGCTTTTTTTTGCCGGCGGGAGCGCATTCGGGCTGAGCGCGGCAGACGGGCTGAGGCGCTACCTGCGGGACCGCAGAGTCGGGTTCGACACCGGCCATGGGCTGGTCCCCATCGTGGCCGGGGCGATCATCTTCGACCTGGGGATAAACGAAACGGAAGTGTACCCCGATGCGCAACTCGCCATCGAGGCGTGCGGTAACGCATCTTCCGGCCCGGTGCGGGAGGGGAGCGCCGGCGCGGGGCTTGGGGCAACCGTTGGAAAACTCTTCGGACCCGAACGCCGCATGAAGGGCGGAGTCGGCAGCAGTTGCATCCATGCGCGCAACGGGATAAAGGTCGGGGCGCTCATGGTGGTGAACGCTTTCGGAGAAATTTACGACCCTTCGACCGGGGCGAAAGTGGCCGGGGCCAGGAAGGACGCCGCGAGTCTCGAACTTTCCGATTCCCTGCCCGAGCTTACCGAAATGGCGTGCGTGAAAGGTTTTGCCGAAGGCGAGGCAACCATTGTCGGCGCTGTAGCCACAAACGCAAGGTTTAATAAGACGCAGCTTACCAAGGTCGCCCAGATGGCTCACGACGGCCTTGCCAGGACGGTTTTTCCGGTGCACACCCAGTTCGACGGCGACGCGGTTTTTGCCCTCAGCTGTGGGGACATCCAAGGGGCCGATGTCAGCATGATAGGCTCCCTGGCGGTTTTGGCGACCTCGGAGGCAATCCTTCGGGCGGTGCGCAAGGCGGCATCGGTGGCGGGCATCCCTTCCGTGGCCGACCTGCGGTGAGCCGGCAGGGTGAGAGGAAATAGCGGAGAACCGGTTCCCGTGTTGTTGCTGGTTTGCCGGTTTGCGCGCATGCTGGTTCCCAAGCTCCAGCTTGGGAACCAGCAAAATTGAGGGATTTTATTCCTACGATATGAAAGGCAATCCTATGCTCCCCATAATTTCCGTTGTCGGTGCTTCCGATTCGGGCAAGACCACGTTTCTCGAAAAGCTGATACCCGAGCTTTCACGGAGAGGGTACCGGGTCGGCGTTGTAAAGCACGACGCCCACGGGTTCGAGATGGACCGCGAGGGCAAGGACACCTGGAGGCTCAAGCGGGCCGGGGCCGCCACGGTGGCCATATCGTCTCCCCGGGCCGTGGCCGCGATTCGCGACACCGACGGGGAACTCGCCCTGGAAGAAATTGCAGCCCGTTTCTTCTGGACCGAAGACATCATGATCACCGAAGGGTTCAAGTCCGCCCGGTTTCCCAAAATAGAAGTATTCCGTTCCGTGGTCGAGCCGCAGCCGATCTGCGGCCCCGAAAGCAATCTGGCCGCCCTGGTGAGCGACGATCCCGTCGAGGCGGGGGTCCCAAGGTTCTCGTTTTCCGATGTCGCCGGAGTTGCTGATTTCATTGAAAACCGCTACCTCAAGGACAGGAAACGACCCAAACTTTTGGTTCAACTCGATGGGAAGCAGATCCCCATAAACGACTTCGTCCAGGATTTTCTGATCGGCGGCATCCTGGGCATGCTGTCCAGGCTGCGCGGCTGGAAAAAGCCGGGGACCATTTCCATTCACATGCGGACCGAGGATGAGTAAGAGATGACGGGCGCAGTCCTGGCCGGCGGAAAGAGCGTGCGCTTCGGGAGGAACAAGGCCCTGGAAGCGATCGGGGGAAAACGGCTGGTGGAAAGGGCGGTGGAATCGATTCGCCCGTTTTGCGACCCGGTGCTGGTGATTGCAAACGAGCTTGCCCCCTACGCCGACCTGGGGCTCCCGCTGGTTCGCGACATCCTCCCCCACCAGGGGCCGCTGGGGGGCATCTACACCGCCCTGCTGGCGAGTGCGGACGACTGGCTGCTGGTGAAGGCAACCGATATGCCTTTCCTGGTCCCGGAACTGGCGCGCCTGATGATGGGGGCGAAAGAGGGGTTCGACGCGGTTGTCCCCATGACCGGCGGCCTGTTCGAACCGCTGCTCGCACTCTACAACCGCCGCTGCCTTCCGTGGATCGCCCGGCAACTGGACTCGGACGAACGCCAGATAATCCGGTTCTACAGGCATATCAGGGTGCGAAGCATCCCGGAAGAGGAGTGGCGAGCGGTGGACCCCGGCGGCATCAGCTTCAAAAACGTCAATACCCCTCGGGACCTGGCGGACATCTCATGGACCTGAAAGAGGCCCGGGACATTGCAACGGGTCTGGCATCCGTTGGCGAAGCCGAGACGGTGCGGCTCGAATCGGCCATGGGCAGGGTGGCGGCAAAGCCCGTCGCGGCGCGGAGCAACGTTCCCGGCGAATTCCGCTCGCGCTGGGACGGTTTTGCATTCGCCGCCGGGAAGGCCGCGGGCGCATCCCCTGACAGCCCGGTATGGTTGGATATTGCCGAGGAGGTGGTAACGGCAGGGACCGCGCCGGGCCGTATCGCAAGAGGTGGCGGACCCGCGTCCGGGTGCTTCCGGATCATGACCGGGGCGGTGCTTCCGCGCGCAACGGATGCGGTGGTGCCCTTCGAAGATGCCGAAGTCGAAGGCGGACGGCTCGTCCTGAAATCTCCGGCAAGTCCCGGGCAGGGTGCAATCCCTCCGGGGGCCGACGCGCGGGCCGGGGAAGTGCTTCTCGAAGAAGGCTGCCTCCTTACTCCCAGCCGGCTGGCCATTGCCGCTGCGCTGGGGATTGACTCGATACGCGTGCGCAGGCTCCCCCGGGTCGCCATCCTGGCCACGGGAGACGAACTGAGGGAGACCGGGCGGCCTGAGGAAGGCCCGATCACCTTCTGCAACAATATTCACCTGCTGTGCGCCGTCGCCAAATGCTGCGGAGGGGAGCCGGTTGCGCTCGGCATCGCTCCGGACGACCCGGATGTGATTTTCTCCCGCATCGAGCCGGTGAAAGCGGACCTGGTGGTAACCACCGGGGGGATGGGAAAGGGAAGCAGGGACTTTATCCTGGAGGTCTGGAAAAGGCTTGGCGTTAAAGTCCTTTTCGATTCGCTCGATTTGTCGCCGGGCAAGGGAAGCGCCCTGGGGACCCTGGACGGCCGCATCTTTGTGGGGCTGGCCGGAAATCCGTGGTCCGCGCAGTTGGTCTTCCAGGAAATTGCCGCCCCCGCAATCCGGCGGATGCTCGGTTTGAGGATGCCGGCCCACTTCCATATCGAAGCCAAAGCGGCAAGCGCCATGAAAAAGCGCACCGGTCTTTACCGGGCGTTTTACGGCCGGCTGGAAATGCCGGGCGGCGGCTCCGTCAGCTTTGTTCCGGTGGAGCCGGACCCGCGCCGGGGGCGCCTCGCGCAGTTTAGAGAAGGCCTGGCTTACACGGTCCTTGGCCCCGAGTTGAGCGGCGTTGCCGAAGGCGACACGGTGGAGGTCAGGGTCCCCGATCTTCCTCTCCTCGCCTGGGCGGTTTTGGGAGGCGGGTGAGTGGCCGGTTGGGAATTCCGTTGGTTCCCGGACCGGCATGGTCACGGGAGAAAACAGCTTGCAATCCACTTTTGGACAACAGCCCAGGAGCGCGGGAACGGGAAAAACCCGCAAGTCGAAACCCGCGGCATTCCGCATTATCTTTGATTTACAAGCAAAAATCTGATAATCAGTGAATTTGTCTTTTGGGATTATTTGTCCTATCTTTCCAGCCGACAGCGATCAGCAACAACTTGCTTCCCACTCATGCACGAGATCGCCGAAACTGAGGTATCTATGCTCAAGGGAACGCCCATTGAAACGGGTTATTACAATTTCCTGGAAAGGCGCATCATTCCCACGCTGATAGGCTGGAAACTAACGCCCAACCATATTACTTACGGCGGACTGGCCACCAGTATGCTGGCGGGGCTCTCGTTCGTGTACTTCCCGGTGGTGGGCGGGCTCCTGACCCTGCTGACCGGACTGCTCGACACCCTGGACGGCACTCTTGCCAGGGCAACCGGCCAGAGCAAGAAGTTCGGGGCTTTTCTGGATTCAGTCCTGGACCGTTACACGGAACTGATCATATATCTTGGGATCTGGTGCTATTTCTACAGGCACGAGGCAAGAACACCTCTGTTTTCACTCCTTATACTGCTTATCCTGTTCGGCTCGCTCATGGTGAGCTACACGAGAGCGCGCGCCGAAGGTCTGGGAGAAAGGTGTCTCGTCGGGGCATTCCAGAGGGGGGAACGGGTAATCCTGCTGGGCGTTGCGGGGATATTGAATCCTTTCTTCAACCTCTTCGGAGAGATGTCCGGCGCAGTTTGGGCGCGGGACCTGGCTCTCGTCGGAGTGCTGGTCATCCTGGCAGTAGGCACCAACCTTACCGCCATGTGGCGGTTTCTGCACGTGTTGAATAATCTTAGAAAATAAGAGAAAAGAGAGCCTGCCGAACTCGAGCTGGACGCGGGGAAAACCGGTCGACTGCCGATTTCCTGCCGGATCGAGGTGGGGCGTACACCGTCCTTTCAGACGGGGCTTGTGCCCTTTTTCAGCACAACCTTGTCGTCTTCCCGGTAAATTTCGAACGAATCCCCTATCCCGAACCCGAGCATCTCGATCAGCAGCGCGCGGTTAAGGGTTATGCTCCCGCTCTGGCCGATGGTCCTGAAATTGCCGGTCTTGACCACTACCGTCGGGTTGGAAACCGGCGGCCTTTCACGTTTGCGGAAAAAAGGGCGCTCGCGCTCATTACCGCTGTTGTAGCTGCTTTCCTGCGGCTGCACCCTGGGGACCGCCGACTTGCTGAACTCGACCTGGGGGATCTCGCCCAGCTCCATCAAGCCCTTAAGGTAGAGGTCCTGGACCTCGCTCTTGAATTTTAAGCCAAAAAGCTTCTGGACCGATTCCAGGGACCTGCCGTTTCGGATTTCATTTACGATGAGTTTCGCATCGATGTTCTTGTACTCGATCTGCATACTGTGCTCTTTTCCACTTCTTGCGAGAAAGATTTTTTACTGCGGTTGCCTGTTGCACGCTCAACCAGCCAAACAGGGAGCGCAATGTGCCCTCTCCCCGGGGTGCCCGCCCGCCATTCAGATCGCCGACCCGCGGTCCGCTCATTCGTGCATAACGGCAACGGCGCAATCCGGGGCAGGTCAACCTGATTTTACTTTCACTACCACATTGCCCTCGCGGGATGGAGCTAAACGGGAACGATAATAGCTCACCTGCTACAATAAACCACAGGTCTGAAGAGGTTACTCAAACTCGGGGTGGATACTTCCAGTTTGAGGGCTGGCCCACATAACGGTAAATAATCATGTTTGCCTTGTCAAGGAGGCGCTCTTCTTTCCGGTTTTTCTGAAATCAGTTAAGAATCTCTTTGTAAGAGCGCGTATGATTATACCAGGAAAAGTACCAATGCAATCTAAAATTCCTGCTGCGGTCCGATTTTTTCCCCTTCGAACGAGGACCGTGGAAAAAACAAGGCCGCGAGCCGGTACAAATTTTTCCGGTTCCCGGCAGGCTTTTGAAGGGGCAGATGCTATTTACTGCAGTTTTTTCAAAAATTTAACACCGTGCCGATCCAAACCGGCTTGGAGAACAGGTGTCGGAGCACCGGGCACTCGGTACCCGACACCTGTTTGCGCGCTCAGGCGTTTTTGCGCCCCTTGGGTCTTCTCTTTACCCTGGGCCTTGTCTCGCCTTGATCTCCACCATGGGCGGCTCCACCTTCAGAGGCGGCCGCTTCGGCTTTTTTCTGCTTCCTTTCAGCAAGGAACTTCACAAGGTTTTCAGGCAGCCCCCGCTTTTTGGCGGCTTTGCTTCTGGCCTTGGTCAAAGATTTGGCCGAAAGGGGCTGTTTGAGCGAAAATCCGTATTTTCTCTTGTATTCGCGAGGCGTCAGCCCGTGGGAACTGAGGTGCTTCGTGGTAAGTTGCCTCATTTCAGTCCCGCATTCGAGGCAGATGATCTTGTCGTCCAAAATGGATTCGCGCGGCTCCTTTTTAGCGGGCGCCGACTCTTCCTCCAGCAGGACCTCTTCTCCGGCAACGGACCTGTCAAGCAGGATTCCCTTCTCCTCAGCCCTTTGCATTCTTTGGAGTGTAGAAAATGTTTTGATCAGTGCCTGCTCGATCAACTCGGCAGACATCTGGCCCACCGAAGCTTGAGCTTGAACAATCTCGGCGGCAATGTCCAGCAGCTTTCTCATTCTTTCCCTCCTGAGACCAAAAGTAAAACATTTCATTAATAACCTTATACTCCCCTGTGTGAGTCTAAACTAATTATGTAACAATTAAACATCAAGTCAATAGAAATACACACACACGACATTGTTCCATGACAAAAAATAATTTAGCCCCCAAAAGGGGTATAATTCCCGATGCGTGTTCAATCAATTTTTTTCGGGTCCATTACAAATGCCCGCAGAGTAGGTTGAAGCCCCATGCACAAAGAGTTGCTGAAATATTTATTCCGCAACGTGCCTGAAATCGGAAAAACCTATACGGCAATTCAGAAAAGAGCCCCTTCCGCCGGCTTCAATTTCGAAATAATAGGGAAGCAATTCTACCGGGGCAAGCTAGAATTTGGAGTGGTCCTTGAGGGCCGGCATTCAATCGGCTGCATTCAAATTGGTCCGGGCAGGGATGAGAAGGAAGGCTCTAAGTTGCTTTGGGGGTGTTATGCTAAAAGAGCTGTTTATTTCCTAGACATTGGCCGTTAGAAGAAAATATTTCTCGCCTGCGAAATCCAATCAGAATTTCTCTTTTAATAAGCCCGGTTGCAAGATGCTTGGCACTGGAAGATTCGCAATTATGGCGCTATAACGCTATGCGAAAACACAGCAGGCTGGACGGATGATCGGAAGCGCGGGTACAATGGGGCGGATCGGCGCAATGGGAGCGCAATCCATTTTGAAACGCAGACTGGCAGAGAATGAAAATAAACCTGAAAAATGTAGCAATCGTTTTAAACGAGCCGCACTACCCGGAAAATATAGGGGCGGCCGCCCGCGCGGCAAGGAACATGGGACTCGAGCGCCTTATACTTGTAAATCCAATCGACTGCAACCTGACGCGCGTCCTTCAAATGGCGACGCACCACGCCGAGGAGGTGGTCGCGGGGATGGAGATTTACGGCAGCCTTGAAGAGGCCCTGACAACTTTTCAATACGTGGTGGGCACCACGGCGCGGCTCGGGTCACACCGCAGGTCGGTCAAAGACCCCGGACAACTCGCCGGAGACCTCATCGAGATCAGCGCCAATAACAGGGTGGCCGTTCTTTTCGGCACCGAAAGCCGCGGGCTGGCAAACGAACACATCAGGTACTGCGATGCCCTGGTCAACATACCCACGAGCGATTTTTCCTCGATAAACCTGGCCCAGTCGGTAATGATCATGGCCTACGAAATCTTTACGGCCTCTTCGGAAGAAAAACGGCCGCAGGTCCCGCGGCTTGCAACCCGTGGCGAACTGGAGGGGATGTACGGGCACATGAAGGACATACTCACCAGAATAAACTTCATCAACCCGGAAAATCCCGACTACTGGATGACGAACGTCAGGCAGTTTTTCAGCCGCCTCAACCTGCGGGGCGGCGACGTGAGGCTGATTCGAGGCATTTGCAGACAGATCGACTGGTACTGTACGAAAAAGAGGGGATGAGCCCCATAAGCGGTAAAATCAGTTCGGGAAGGAAACCGAGATGATAAAACAGGAAAGGAAGGCGGCCTTCGAAACAGTGGACATCTATCCCGTCACCTGCGAGCGGCTCTCCGGAGGCAGGTCCGACCTGGACGTGCTGGAGGGTGTCATCGCGGGCGGTGCGCGCATCATCCAGTTGCGGGAAAAAAAGCTCGCCGAGAGGGATTTCTACCGGCTGGCCGAAAGGTTCAGGGAAATCACCGCCGAGGCGGGTATCCTGCTGATCATAAACGACCGGGTGGACGTGGCCATGGCGGTGGGGGCGGACGGGATACACGTGGGGCAGGAGGATTTTCCGATCAGGGCTGCCGCAAGGATTGCACCGGACCTTTTGATCGGCGCATCCACCCACGACCTGGAAGAGGCCCTGCGGGCGCAGGAAGAAGGGGCCGACTACGTTAACATCGGTCCGATATTTCACACCGGGACAAAGGAAGACGCCGGGGACTTCCTGGGCCCGGAGGCGATCGGGCGGATCGCCCCCGAACTAAAAATTCCTTATACGGTAATGGGCGGGATAAAGGAGTCCAACATCGGCCGGGTACTCGCCGCCGGCGCCCGCCGCGTGGCCGTGATTACCGCAATAACCGAAGCCCCCGATATCGCGGAAGCGGTAAGGCGGTTCAGGTCGATAATTAAAGAATTCAGGAATCCAGGAATTTAGGAATTTTTTCCGGTTTACGCACTGGAACATGGAAATCAGGGAAAAGGGCATGGAAACGAGGGTAATTCCTGAATCCCCGGTCCCAAAATTCCTAAATCTTTAAATTCCTTGATTCTTCCCATTATCTCGATTGACATTACTGTTTTTTTTGCTGTAAGAAGGGGCTGTTGCGTTCTAAAAAATAGAGATTCTCAAGGCTGGGTCTGGGTATGGATCGAAATCCGGGTGATCGAAAGAGGAGAAGCAGTATGCGGAAAACGACAATTTGTACGGCAATTTTTCTACTGGCGGCTTTGGGTCTTGCGCCCTTGGCCTGGAGCGCCGACACGATCAAGATCGGGTTCAACATTCCGCTGACAGGGGATATTCCCAAGGTGGGCGAGGCTTCCAAATACGCCGCCGAACTCCGGCTCGCGGAAATAAACGGCGCCGGCGGGCTCAAGGTGGGCGACAAGGCCTATAAGCTCCAGTTTATATACGAGGACAACGAATCCAAGGCCGAATCGGCCACCACTACCGCTCTCAAACTGATCACCCAGGACCAGGTGCTTGCCATAATCGGCCCGCAGGCCAGCAAACAGGCCATACCGGCCGGAGAAGTCTGCAATTCCAACAAGACGCCCATGATTTCGGCCTGGTCGACCAATCCCAAGACGACCGAAAACAGGCCGTACGTATTCAGGGCCTGCTTCCTCGACCCGTTCCAGGGGCCGGTGGCGGCAAACTTCGCCAGCCAGGAATTCGGGGCCAAGAAGGCGGCGGTCCTCTATGACATCGCAAGCGACTATCCCAAGGGCCTTGCCGAGTTTTTCAAGGAGTCTTTCGAGAAGATCAACGGACCGGGCTCCGTTGTGGCCTTCGAGACTTTCACCACCAAGGACAAGGACTTCAGCGCTCAGCTTACGAAAATAGTGAACTCCGGCGCGGACGTGCTTTTTACTCCCCAGTACTACGATGAGGTTCCGCTCATCGTCAAGCAAGCCAAGGAACTGGGCTGGAACAAGCCTATCCTGGGCAGCGACAGCTGGGGTTCGGCCGAGTTGATGAAGCTGTGCGGCGATGCCTGCAAGGGATACTTTTTCAGCACCCATTATGCGGCGGCGGGAGCCAAGGGCGCCACGAAGGAATTCATTGACAAGTTCAACGCAAAGTACGGCTATGTTCCCGATGACGTTGCGGCCCTTACCTGGGACGCCGTGAACCTGCTGTGCACGGCGATCCAGAACACGGGCGGGCTTACCGGAAAGATCGCTAAGGACCGCGACGCCGTAAAGGATAAACTTACGGCGGTAAAGGACTTCGAGGGCATCACCGGCAAGATGACTTTTTCACCCGGAGGAAACCCCAGCAAGTGTGCGGTCATCGTAAAGATAAACGACAAGGGCGAATTCCAGTTCTTCAAATCGGTTTGCCCTTAAACCGGTACTTCAATGCTGATTGTAAAAAAGGCGGGAAGCAATTCCCGCCTTTCGAATTGAGTGGCCCCCGCTGATCGCGCCTGGCCGTCTTCATGCTCTTCGTGTTAAAAAATGCGTCCGGGCACGACGCACACTTTAGATAATAAATCCGCAACAAGGCAAGGCTTGACAAAAATGGAAATGTTTTTCCAGAACCTGCTCAACGCTATGCAATGGGGAAGCTTTTACGCTCTCATTGCCCTTGGCTACACCATGGTTTACGGCGTCCTGCTCCTGATCAACTTCGCGCATGGCGACATTTTCATGGTGGGGGCCTATATAGGGTTTTTCCTGGCGTCCCTTCTTCTGGGCAAGTACGCGGGCTTCAATCCCGGACTTCCGCACATTGCCATTTTCGCACTCACCCTCGTTTCCACGATGATTCTTACCTCGGCGGTGGGCGTGGCGATCGAGCGCGTTGCCTACCGGCCCCTTCGCCGCAAGGGCGCATCGCGCCTCTACGTGGTTATCACCGCTCTCATGTGCGGGCTGATCCTGGAAAACGGCAACCTGGCCCTGCTTGGCGCCAGCCGCCGCAGCTTTCCGGAACTTTTCTCCAACACCGTGCACAGAATCGGAGGGGTCACCTTCACCAACGTCAAGGTGATGGTGATCGTAGCCACGGTGCTGGTTTTCATACTGCTTGAGACCATTGTTCGCAAAACCAAGCTCGGGATGGCGATGCGCGCCATTTCCTACGACAGGATGGCGGTGCCCCTGATGGGAATCCCGGTGGACACGGTAATCGTTTTCACCTTCATCCTCGGCTCTTCGATGGCTGCCCTGGCCGGAGTGCTTTTTGCCACCGCCTACCCGGTGCTCGAACCCTACATGGGTGCGATCGTGGGCTGGAAGGCCTTCATTGCGGCGGTACTTGGCGGAATAGGGGAAATCAGGGGGGCCTTCGCGGGTGGGTTCCTCCTCGGGTTTGTAGAAATTTTTGTCGCCGCGTTTTTCCCGTCAACACTCCGGGACCTCATTGCTTTCAGCATCCTCCTGATATTTCTGAGCATAAAGCCGACCGGAATATTCGGAGTCGCCCGGGCTACCAAGATTTAGGCTACAATACGCTATGCGCAACCTTTCCATTCCCACCCTGGGCTACGTCGCCCTTTGCGTCCTGATGGTGGTGGGCGCACAGACCGACTTCCTGAATGCCTATATCCAGATCATTCTGATGTTTATCGGCATCAACATAATCCTTTCGGCCTCGCTGAACCTGGTAAACGGGTACATGGGGGAGTTCTCGGTGGGGCACGCCGGGTTCATGGCGGTCGGGGCCTATGTGACATCGATTCTAAACGTCATGCTTTTTACTTCCAGCTCTGTTTTCGGCCCCCCGCTGGCAAGCCCGTCGAGCGCCCTGTACCTGTTTCCGGTAACCCTCGTGGCGGGTGGGGTCGCCGCAGCGCTGGCCGGGCTTCTGGTAGCGGTCCCCTCCTTCAGGACCCGGGGCGACTACCTGGCCATCATAACCCTTGCCGTGAACTATATCGTCAAGAGTTCCATAGAAAACATCCAGACCATAGGCGGCGCGCGCGGGTTCATGGGTATGAGCAACGTGATAAATTCCATGAAAGAGGTTATAGACCTGCCCTGGACCCTGATCTGGGTTTTGATCGCCACGGGGGCGACGATCTGGATACTCCAGCGCTTCGTGAACTCCACCTATGGAAAAGGTATAATAGCCGTCCGGGACGATGAGATCGCTGCGGAAATCATGAGCATCAACACGCAAAAGATGAAGGTGGCGGCGTTCATGCTCTCCTCCGGGCTTGCGGGAGTTGCCGGAGGGCTCTTTGCGCACGTGCTCGGTTATATCAATCCGGGGACTTTCACTATCATGAAATCCACCGAAGTGCTCGTGATGGTATACATGGGGGGGATGGGGTCGCTTAGCGGATCGGTTCTCAGCGCAATCGTGCTCACCCTGGCCCTCGAGGCCTTCCGGCCGCTCCAGGTCGCGAAGTGGGTGGTGGTGCCCCTGCTGCTCATCCTGCTCATGATTTTCAGGCCCGAGGGCATCATGGGCCACCGCGAGCTGACGGACGTTTTCCCGCGGCTTCGCAAGTGGTTCAGACTGAAGGACAAACAAATGGGGCTGGGGGAGTAAAGGATTTAGGGATTTAAGAATTAAGGAATTTAGGGATTGAGGAGCGGCGCTGGTTTTCGTAATTCCTGAGTCCCTAAATTCCTGAATTCTGAATTTTATTTAATGAGGGATTGCATGGCGCTTCTCGAAATTCGCAATCTTACCTTGTATTTTGGCGGCCTTCGCGCCGTATACAAGCTGAACCTGGAACTTGAGGGTGGAGAACTGGTGGGCCTTATAGGTCCCAACGGTGCCGGCAAGACCACCGTGTTCAACCTGGTGAGCGGTTTTTACCGCCCGGCCGAGGGTGAAATCATTTTCGGAGGTCGAAACATCGTCGGACTGAGGCCTCACCGGATCACCGCACTCGGCATGGCCCGCACGTTTCAGAGCATAAGGCTGTGGAACAGTCTCACCGTTTTCGAAAACCTGTGTATATCCCAGCACTACAACCTGGGGTACGGATTTCTGGACTCGGTGCTGCACACGGGCAAGTTTCACAAAAGCGAGCGCAAGGTGCGCAAGACCGCCGAGGAGATAATCGACCTGCTCGGCATTCGCCACTACGTGCGGGAGTATCCGAAAAATCTCCCCTACGGGCTACAGCGCCGGGTGGAAATCGGCCGGGCGCTTTGTCTTCACCCCAAGCTCCTGCTGCTCGACGAGCCGGCGGCCGGGATGAACCCGGGAGAAGTCGATCAGCTTATCAAGCTGATCCGCTGGATTCGAGACGAATTCAAGCTGACGGTGTGGCTGATAGAACACCACATGCGGGTGGTGATGAATGTGTGCGAGCGCATGAAGGTGCTGGATTTCGGCGAAACCATCGCGCAGGGCACGCCCGCCGAGATAAAATCCAATCCGCGCGTAATCCAGGCCTACCTGGGAGAAGAAGAACCGGTACATGCTAGAGGTATCTGACCTTTACGTAAAATACGGCAATATCGAGGCCCTCCACGGGATATCCTTCCGGGTAAACGAGGGGGAGATCGTGGCGCTGCTTGGCGCCAACGGGGCCGGCAAATCGACGACCCTCATGAGCATCATGCGGCTGGGCCCGCCCGAGGGGCCGGTGGTGAGCAGGGGCTCCATCACGTTCAACGGGGCCAACCTGCTTCCGGTGGCCGCCCATACCGTGGTTGCCAAATATGGGATCGGGCTGGTGCCGGAAGGAAGACACATTTTCGGAAACCTGACCGTTTTCGAGAACCTGAAGCTGGCCACCTTCGCCCGCACCGACCGGGAGCAGATCGAACAGGACTACGAGCGGGTTTTTTCCCTGTTTCCGCGCCTTGCCGACCGGAGGGCACAGAGGGGAGACCTGCTCAGCGGCGGTGAACAGCAAATGCTGGCAATAGGGCGGGCGTTTATGAGCGGGGTGCGGTTCGTCCTGCTCGACGAGCCTTCGATGGGGCTCTCACCGCTGCTGATGCTCGAGCTTTTCAAGGTCCTGAAGGCCCTCAACGAGAGCGGGACCACTATCCTGGTGGTCGAGCAAAATGCCCGCATTGCGTTAAAATACGCCCATCGTGCTTATGTTCTGGAAGCCGGAAAAATTGTCCTGGAAGGCGATGCGAAGGACTTGGCCGAAAATCCCGATACTCAGAAAGCATACCTGGGATGAGCGTAACCCGTAACCCGTAACTCGACTGGATGGCGATGAGCACACTCAACATTTTGATATGCGACGGATTGGATGAAAGCGGGCTTTCGCTTCTTCGCGCGGTGCCCGGAGTGCGCGTGGATGTTCCCGAACAGCTCGACGCCGAGGCGATAAAGGCGACCCTTCCCGGCTATGATGCCATGATAGTTCGAAGCCGCACCAAGGTGAACGCGAAGATGATCGCGGACGCGCCCCGGCTCAAGGTGATCGGCCGGGCCGGCACCGGGGTGGACAACATCGAAGTCGAAGCGGCGAGCGACAAGGGCATACTGGTGATGAACACGCCGGGGGCGAACGCGGTGGCCGCCGCCGAGCACACCTTGGCGATGATGCTGGCCCTGGCCCGCCACATTCCGCAGGCTACCCAGTCGATGCGAGAGGGCCTGTGGGAAAAGAAAAAGTTCATGGGGACCGAACTTTTCCACCAGACGATCGGCATTATCGGGCTGGGCAAGATCGGCTCCATTGTGGCCGACCGGGCGCTGGCGATGAAAATGGAAGTCCTTGCCCACGATCCCCATATCGTCCCGGAGATGGCGGCGGTGCTGGGGGCCGAGTATGTCTCCATGGACGATCTTCTTGCCAGGTCCGATTTCATCACCGTGCACACGCCGCTCACCCCCGAAACCCGGCGGCTGATAAACCGTGAGACACTGGCGAAAACCAAGCCCGGGGTGCACATTCTAAACTGCGCGCGCGGGGGGTTGATAGACGAGGAAGCACTCTACGAATTCATAGCGAGCGGCCACGTGGCGGGAGCGGCGCTGGACGTTTTCGAAAAGGAACCCCCGGCCGGAAACCCGCTTCTGGGCATGAAGCAGGTTATTTTTACCCCTCACCTGGGGGCGTCGAGCGTCCAGGCGCAGGAAAACGTCTCGCGGGCCATCGCATCGCAGATAATGGACTATCTGCAGCGGGGACTGATTCGAAACGCCGTTAATTTTCCGTCCATCAGCATGAAGGACTACGAGAAAATCCGGCCCTATCTCATTTTGGCCGAGCGGCTCGGGCACCTCCAGGGCCAGTTGTGCCGGCAGCTTCAAAAGCTCGAGATTACCTACAGCGGACCCGAGTTGCAGGAAATTCCGACCCAGCCCCTTACCCAGACCGTAATCAAGGGTCTGCTCGACCCCATCATGGCCGAAAAGGTAAACCTTATCAATGCGCCCCTCCTGCTCCGGCAGCGCCAGATCGAGCTTACCGCCACCACCACCTCCGAGTCGAAGGGGTACACGGGCGAAATAACGGTACGGGCCAGGGGAAAAGATGAGGAATACTCCGCATCCGGGACGGTGCTTCCGGGCAGGGAAATCCGACTCGTTCAACTAAACGATTACCGTCTCGAAGCCGAACTGGAAGGAATAAACCTGATAATCCAGAACCTGGACAAGCCCGGCACCATCGGTTTTATCGGAACGACCCTGGGCGACTACAGCGTAAATATCGCCAACATGCACCTGAGCCGCACGCGCGGAAGGGACAAGGCAATCGCCATAATCCGCCTCGACAACGAGACCCCGCCCGAGGCGCTGGAGGCACTGCAAAGGCACCCGCATATCATTTTCGTCAAGCAGGTGAAGATCTGATACCGGGATGGTCCCGATTCAACGGCTCCTGAACAGGATACGCCGGGACGAAGAGTTCGGCAAAGGGTCGTTTGAAGTCGGATACCTGGACCACGTCGAACAAAGGGTTGTGCGCATACCTTTCACGAAGCTGCATTTCAAGGAAAGTAGCCGGTTCTCGTTCCCGCTGGGTTCGTCCCGCTGGTTCCCAAGCTGGAGCTTGGGAACCAGCAAACCGGCAAATCCGGCCGGATTCCTTCGTTTCCGCCGCCACGACTAATACGGACAAGAGGAGCTTCCCTGCTTGCACTCCGTGCAGCGCTCGCGCATCTCGCCTTTCGGGAGTCTCGCGCAGGCTTCATCGGGGACCTCGACGCTAAATGTTGACATCAATCTCTCGACGGCCCCGCTGCACCTGGGGCACTCCACCGGTTCGCTTTCGCCGATCAGGAGCCGCTCGAAAACGTTCCCGCACTCTTTGCACCTATATTCGTAAAGGGGCATCGTATTTTCCTTTCGCCTGCCGGCACCCTGTCAGGGGCGGAACGGGACAAAATATGATTCCGCCGGATCGGTCAGAACGTCCTCACTATCCAGGGACTGTTCTATCGGGATTTCAAATTTCCCGCTTTCGCAAATTTTGCAGAATTCAAGCGCGCAGAACTCCGCGCCATGAGGTACGACTCTGCCTTCCAATTCACACTCTTTTTTCTCGGAGCTGAAGCCTTCCATTTTACCTCACCTGCCTCACGTTAAAGTCGGGCGGGCCAAGGCATCGGGCCTGCCTCCATAAGATCGGTTTTAGATCGCTTACTATAAGACTTTAAACATTTTCCGGAGCGGATTCAAATCGACGCGCCTCCAGGCCCGGCGCGGCTCCGGGCAAATTGCTCTTGGCTTCCTGGCGGCAGTCCTGTATGGTCGGCAGGCACTAAGCGACCCTGCCCGACAGGGCTTTATTTCGACGGAAAACCGGCGGCCTGACTCGCCGGAGGACGGATGATTGAAAACCGATAAAGGCGATTTTAAATCTTACTTTTTTCTTGTTCTGCTTTGCCTTGCTTTCTATGTGCCCGGGATAAAGACCCTGCCGCCCGTCGACAGGGACGAGGCCAGGTTTGCCCAGGCGGCGCGGCAAATGTTGGAAAGCGGCGATTATGTCCGCATTAATTTCCAGGACCAGGCCCGAAACAAAAAACCCATCGGCATATACTGGCTCCAGGCGGCGGCTGTCGCCCTTTCCGGGACGCTGCCGTCGAGGGAAATCTGGCCCCACCGCATTCCTTCGCTCCTTGGCGCAATGGCGGCGGTCCTGCTGACCTTCGGGCTGGGACGGCGGCTGTTCGACAGGAAGACCGCCCTTCTGGGGGCCGTTTTCTGCGCCAGTTCCTTCCTTTTGACCATCGAAGCCCACCTGGCCAAAACCGATGCGGTGATGCTCGCAACGATCGTGGCATCACAACTCGGGCTCAGCCGGTATTACCTGCGGCCCGACCCGGATACTCCGGTCGGTCCGGGCGCTTTCTGGCTGTTCTGGGGAGGCCAGGCGCTGGGCATCCTCATCAAGGGGCCGATACCGCCCATGATCAGCCTGCTGACCATAATGGGCCTCTTTGCGGCGGACAAAAACCTCAAATGGCTCAAGGGCATCAAGCCCCTTCGCGGTCTTTTGCTGGTCGCCGCCGTGGCAAGCCCGTGGCTGATCGCCATCGGCATTGCCACAAAAGGCGCATTCTTCCAGGGAGCCCTTGGCAAGGACCTGTTCTCGAAAGTCGCTTCCGGCCAGGAATCGCACGGTTTTCCACCCGGTTATTACCTGCTGCTGGTCTGGGCGACCTTCTGGCCGGCTTCTTCTTTCCTCGTCCCGGGGCTTCACAGGGCATGGAAACTGAGGTCGTCTCCCGCCGTCAAGTTCTGCCTGGCATGGATTGTCCCGGTGTGGCTGGTTTTCGAACTGATTCCGACCAAGCTTCCCCACTACGTGCTTCCGATCTGGCCCGCCCTGTCCCTGCTTGCGGCCGCGGCCGTCATTTCCGCTTCGGCGCAAACGGCCTCTGAACCGAGCGGCAAACTGGTGAGGTTTGGATTTATCCCCTATTCGCTCGTGGTTTTGGGCCTGGGGTTTGGAATTTCCGCAATCCCGTATTTATTGGCGGGCCGGGTCACCCCCCTTACACTTATTCCGGCCGCGGCCGCTGTCCTTACCGCGGCATTAATGGCCCGGGAATCTTTGAAGCTCCGGTTCGTTTACGCAGCCGGCGTGGCCGTGGCCGGGTCCTGGCTCGTTTTGGCCCCCGCCTTTCAATTTGTGATTCCAGACACCGATTCCCTCTGGCTCAGCCGCAGCGTCGCTTCGGCCGTGCACCGGATCGGTCTCGAGACCGGGGCGGACCCTCTGGTGGCCTCCGCCGGATACCGGGAACCAAGCCTTGTCTTTTTGCTCGGAACACAAACGATATTGACTTCCCTTCCCGGGGTTGCTCAAATCCTGAAAGAAAATCCCCATGCCCTCGCCCTGGTGAGCGGCAGCGAGGAAGAGGCGTTCCGGCGTGAAACGAGCCGGCTCGACCTGCCGGTCGTTGCGGTGGGAAGCTTCGAGGGCATAAACTACTCGTACGGGAAAAGAACGGCCCTTACACTCTACGGCGTAACGCCGGCGCAAAGCGCGGGGCCGCGCTAGGAGCTTTTGACATGGTACCAGCCGGGATCGAGCTTTCGATTGTGATTCCCATAAAGGACGAAGCCGAAAATATCCACGCCGTGGCGGATGAAATAAAATCCGTCATGGAACGGCAGCGCTACGCGTGGGAATGCATCTGGGTAGACGACGGCTCAACCGACCGCAGCCTGGACATCATGCGGACGATTTGCGCCGCCGACCCCAGGCACCGCTTTATTTCGTTCGAGAAAAATTTCGGCAAGGCCGCAGCCCTCATTGCGGCGTTTGAGGAAGCCAGGGGGGCGCTCATAGCCATGATGGACGGCGACGGGCAAAACGATCCGGCGGATATTCCCACCTTCGCCGAGATGATTGAATCGGGCGCCGCGGACATGGTGAACGGATATCGCGCCCGGCGCAGGGACAACCTGGTGCGCAAAGTGTCGTCTCTTATCGGAAACGCCTTCCGGAAGCGGGTCACGGGCGGGACGGTGCGGGATGCGGGATGCGGCTTCCGGGTTTTCCGGAAAGAATGCGTGCGCTCCCTTCCGGTGTTTGCGGGAATGCACCGGTTTTTGCCGACCCTTGCCGTCCTCAAAGGGTTCCGGCTGGCCGAGGCCCCGGTAAATCACCGCCCGCGGATGAGCGGAAAGAGCAAGTATTCCATCAATAATCGCCTCTGGGTGGGGCTGGCCGATACGTTCGGCGTCCTCTGGCTTCAGAAAAGGGCCGTCAGTTACAAGATCAGAACAAGCTCCGACACGGAATCGCCGGCCGGCGGCGGGTCTTGCGACTGATGCGATCAATGAATTTCAGGTTCGCCGGCTTTCTGGGCGTGATCGTCGTTGCGGCCTGCATCGCCTGCTATTTCTTTTTCGATATTCCGGCCCTCTACTGGCTCAATTCAAAACAGGGCGCCATAAGGTCCGCCTTCGGCCTCATAACCTACCTGGGACTGTCCACGCCCTATCTCATCCTCTCGGCCCTGGCCTTCATCTGGTTCAGGCTGGCCGACAGGAAGCCTCTTTTTTCGAACATGGCGCTTTTCGTCTTTACGTGTGTGGCATCGGCCGGAATTGCAAACGATATATTGAAATTTCTGGTCGGAAGGTCCAGGCCGAACCTTCTCCTGCAGGGCAATATCTACGAATTGCATTTTTTTTCGTTCGGATACGGCTACAACTCTTTTCCATCGGGCCACGCGAACACGGCGGCGGCCCTGGCCCTGGCGCTGTGCATCGTTTCGGGCAAATGCAGGCCCGTCTACATCGTCCCCGCTTTGGCGGTCATGTTGAGCCGGGTGGTAATAGGGGCTCACTTCATAAGCGACGTGGTGTTCGGGTCCTACCTGGCGCTGGTCATGGTCCTTCTTGTGAAAGCGGCCTTCGAGAGGGCGGGACTCGAAATTTCGCAACCGGGAAAGGCCGCAGCCGGCAAACCCGCGCAGCCCGGTCCCTAACCCGGGAAATTCTTTGCGAGAAAGTCTCCCAGAATCGAGGCCAGCCGGGTTTCGAACCCCCGGTAAAAATGATCGCAGGACGGAAAGGTTTCAAGGCTGACGCGCTCGCCCGCGTGCCGGGCTGCGAGCCATTCGGCAAGCGAATCCTTTTTGCAGAAATCGTCCCTTTCTCCAAGCGTAATGAGGGTGGGCAGGTCGGGAAGCTCCAGTCCCTCGAAGGAAAGGAAATCCAGGGGAGGCGACATAAGGCACAAAGACCCGCTTTCCAGCCCCAGCCCCAGGGCCTTCATCACTATCCAGGCGCCGTACGAGTAGCCGGCAAAGTCCAGAGCGCCGGGGTGGTTCTTTTCGAGATATTCTTTCACGGCTACCAGGTCGAGGGCCTCCTTTTCGCTTTGCCCCGCTGTGCCCCCGCTTTCGCCCACTCCCCTGAAGTTGAAGCGCAGCGTCCCCCAGCCGCGCCCGGCAAACGCACTCCGAGCGGCGACGACGACATTGTTTTGCATATCACCGCCGTAGAGCGGATGAGGATGGCACAAAACGGCGATACGGCCGGTTTTGCTCTCCTGAAAAAGACCTTCCAGCGTTATCTTTCCGGCTTCGACAGGTATTCGAACGGCAATCTCGGGCATGCGCGGTCCTTTTCTCGATTATCCGGCATCGATTGACATTAGACATTAACTTTATATAAGAGGGTTTCAGCCAGGCGGCAGGCATAAATTAAATACTGCGCGGCATTGGCGTAAGCCGCCCGCCTGATTTATGAATATTTCGATGAGTGTCTACCGCCTGCAGAAAAAGGAGGTTAATTGTTCGCCAAGCCCTTCAAAACCGCCCTGGCCCTTAGCGGAGGCTCTGCCCGCGCCCTTTCGCACCTTGGCGTGCTGGAGAGGATGGAGCGGCAGAAAATACCAATCGACCTTATTGTAGGCTCCAGCATGGGCGCCATAATCGGGGGCCTTTACGCCTACTACCGGGATTCTGCGACGGTGGCCGACCGGCTCCGGCGGGTGTTCGAAAGCGAACTGTTCGTCAAGACCGCCGCACAGGCGGCCGATGACGGTACGCATCCGGTCGGCCCGGACGGGTTTTTCAACCGCTTCATGTGGCTGTTCAGGAAGGGGTTCTACTACACTCACTCCATGCTCCACACCGAACTGGTGTCCGAAGACCTCTACAACGAAATTATCGGGACCCTCGTGCCCGACACCCTCATAGAGGACCTGCCGGTACCGTTCGCATCGGTTGCCGTGGACCTCATGTCCGGCGAGGAAATCGTGATCACGAAGGGCTCGCTTAGAAGGGCGCTTGCCGCCAGTTCGGCTATTCCGGGGATTTTGCCGGTAATCGAGATAAACGGGCGTCCGCTGGTCGACGGCGGCTGGTTGGACAACGTTCCGGTGGCACCCGCCGTAGCGCTTGGCGCACACTTCGTAATCGCCGTGGACGCCACGCTCGAAGTATCGGGCCTGGACTACCCCCAATCGGCACTGGAAATCGTTTTCCGGTGCAACGAGATTACCCGGATCATTCTGACCCGGCACCGGAAGTCCTATGCGGACGTACTGATATCCCCGGAAGTAGGGCAGCTTTTCTGGGCCGACTTCAGCGCCATTGACCGGTGCGTCGAGGCCGGAAGACTGGCTTTCGACAAAAAGGCCTGGGACATTTTGAAAAAAGGCGCGCTAAGGCGTTCCCTGACCCTGCACGGCCTTATCCACCCCGCCCGGCTGGGAGAGTGGAGGCACCCGTTTTCGATTTTCTAATCCGGCGAGACCACGGCAGGGTCGGCGCTATCCGGAGGCTTGTGTTTTAAGCAGCTCTTGAGGCAGTAAGTCGCGGGATGGAACAATATCAGGAGCAAAGTGTAATTGATGGCCCTGTCCAGGACCGACATCATCAAGACATGAGAAGGAGAAATTTTCACCACGCTCGATGTCAGCATGAGCAAACCCTCCCTGATTCCCAGAGAGGCTGGTGTTATGCTGACATAGTGTGAAACGGCGCTGATGAGGAACAGAAAGCAGGACTGAAAGTAGGTTATCGGGCCGCCCGACATATCCTGGATGCCGAGAGCCATTAACTCCAACCAAGTGATCAACGTACCCAGCAAGAAATTTCCGATCCCCAGCACATACATATATGCCACATTCTTCGGTGACTTGCGAATGATGGACCATCCGCGCACGAGTTCATCGAGTTTATTCCTTATGCGGTCGAACGGTATATGTTTGTGCCATTGTGGAGTGAAAATGATGGTGCAAAGTGAGGCCAGGCCCATAAATGCAAGAGCACACGTGATGGATGCACTGAAATAGCCCCTGGTGGCATAAAGAACCAGGATGATCGCCAGTCCCAGAACAGCGACCGTGTTTAACGTAATGATGCTGGCACCGGCCAGAGTCAGTATTGAATTGGTGTAAGTGAATGCATACTTGGATTTCATATAGATAGCTCTTATTCCAATTCCTCCTCTAAAGGGAATAAAAGCGTTTCCGAAGGACGTAAGAATCGATATGGAAGTACATTCCGCAAAATTAAGGCTTATCCCGAAGTCTTTTACTATTACCTGAAAGAATAATCCATTAATAATAAAAAAGCCTAAATACAGCGCTCCTATTGAGAGGCAGTATGAAGGAGAAATATTTAGAATTAGCCGGAAGTCCGAAATATGCTCGACAATATAATGGATGATAAAAGCAAGCAGGACCGCCAGCACCAATATTGATAGTAATTTCTTGGACATTTGAATCTCAAAATGGCTTTTCATGATAATACGGATTACTCATTCTTGAAATCGCTTTCCGGTTTTTGATACTTTTCCGCTAAGACCAAGTACGCCGAGCTTAGGTCTTTTTCCAAAAAATATCTCTGCGTAAAAATAAAGGGGAACAGGAACAGATCGCTGGACACGAACCTGTTTACCAGGTTTTTTTGCCGATTTATTCCGCTCTGTTTTGAAAGCTCCTCTTTCGATAATCGATCACTGGACTCAATGTGGTATTTTTTGTGCGAAAAAATATTCAATACCGTTGATATCGGCCAGGCATAGTTCCAAAAATGAAGGGCTCTGAACCCCGAGTTTACCAACAGGCGGCTCATGCCCTCTCTTTCATATCGCCGATAATGGCCGACTGCAACATCACTGGCCCCCCACTTGCTCGAATGCGCGGGAACGGAGATGAGAAGCCTGCCATTCTGATTGAGAAGATTCCACCAATTTTTAAGGCAGGAAGCGTCATCTTCTATGTGCTCCAGGACCTCAAATGCCATGATGTAGTCGTATCGTTTCCCGAAAATCTCCGTTTCTTCACGATAAAGGCCAATCCTCTCCTTCAGTGTCGGATGTTTTTCAATCCTGGCTTTGGCGGATTCCAACGCCTGCTCGGATATGTCGAACCCATGGGCGGTAAGGCCCATACTGGCAAAAAGCAGAAGCATATCTCCGGCACCATACCCGAATTCGAGGCAGGTCTTATCTTCCAAATTTTCTTGCTTTAGAATTCTCCTTACCAGATCCTTTCTCAATTTATACCTGGGCATCGGCAGCCAGCTATCCCCCATTATTTCTCCTTTTTTCGGCCGCTTGGAGAATCTGTTCCGCAAGAGCTTCGGGGTCGCCCATTCTTACAAACTGTACGCGCCCTTTCCCCTCGGAGAAAAGCTCCCGGTTGGCGGGATTGTCACCCAAAATTACAGGCTTTTCCATTGCGAGATAGGAATAAGCCTTGCCGGGAATCACCCTTCTCGCTTTCGGAATCGAGCCATGAAAGTGCCCCGCAAGACAAAGATCGGACATTGCAATAAAGTCAGCGATATCTTTTTGCGGCAGCCACCTGGCGGCAAACCGCACGTTTTTCAGATTAGAGTACCGATCCAGGTTGTTTAGCTTCTCATACGGGCCGACAATGAGAAAGACGATGTCCTCATGTTCTTCGAGAAGCCGGGCCGCATCGAGGATGACTTCGACCCCCTGGAGCGGATTCATGGCCCCGAAAAAAAAGGCTATGAACTTATCCTTCAATCCGTCCGGCCTTGGCACAATTCTGGGATAATAGATTTCACGGTCTGCTTCGATATAAACGACCGCCATTTTGCCGGAATCGATTCCGAACATTTCGGAAAAATACCGGGCGTGCTCTCCGGTATCGACTATTACGCAGTCAGCTCTTGATAGCGCAAGCCTGTCCAGCCATTTAAGAACCCTCGACAGGGGATTCTTTTCGGAGAGGATCTTCCGGTCACAAACCAGCGTATCGTAGATTGAAATAAAGAAATCAATTATGAGGACCTTTTTCCTGAAAAAAAACCAGCAAAACGGGACTATCAACTGGGGCAGTCCGGCAATGAAGACGACTTCGTACTTGCCAATGCCGGCGAGGAAAGTTTTCAAATTGACCAACAGGATGCGCCCTATTCCGGTAGGTTTGACGCCTCGCGTATCGGCGGGCGCAATGATATCCAGGCGTTTTGCGGCCCGCTTCAGGATGTTTATTTCCTGTTTATTCCGGATGTAATCGACATCGGAAGGGGTGATGAAGAGAACCTTTTTATCTCTAATTATTTCCAGGAAATCCTGTTGGGTCATTTCATTCCCGCCGGGCCGTCTTGTGGCGTACAGCTCCTGGTACGATCTTGGCCAGGACGTCAAAAAAGTGACAAATATTAAGGGCATTCGGAAGCCTGGTATAGGCTCCGGCCTTCGGAAACCGCTCACAAACCACACTGGTTTCAAGAAGCATACCAGCATTCAGACATTGTAGGGGGCCAATTCGCCTACAAGTGGGAGGCCGGTATTTTTTGCGGGAGCACTGGATAGCCCTTGGCCGATGTGCCGCTTAGCGCCCCCTCCCCCGGCATTCTGCGAATAAATTCCAGCGAATTTTTCGTTGCGGCATCAATTTTGCCTGTTTCTCTAGGCCGAAAACGCAAGCAGGCTTAAGTAAAGATTTTCATAAAAAGAGGTTAAAGAATAAGGGGACCGATTGACGATACCTGTGTTATAGCGACCCTGTCATCCGAAAAATAAAGACGACTCTGCGACCAGCCATTACCGCCGGTACGAAAGGGAACGGCCGAGCAGGGAGAAGAGCATTCTAAGCATAGCGGGATAAAGAGGAAAAAGGATATTGTTAACAGACTGCTTGGCCAGAGATCTGGTGTAGTATCCATTCGCTTTCCTGCAAAGATTATTTCCGAAGCTGGGCTGGAGAGTCCGGCATACTTGGTAACGGCGGGAAAAATGCCCGAAAATGGGAAGGCCTGAGATGAAGTATACTGTAATCGTTCCGGTCTACAATGGGGAAGACACCATAGAGCACTGCTTAAGATCGCTCATCGACCAGAAAAACGCCGTTTACAATTCCGATTATACCATCCTGGTCGTGGACGACGGCTCAACCGACCGGACCGCTCAGATTGCGGCTGGATTTCCGGTCGAAATCATCCGGTTGCCCAAAAATGAAGGTCGGATCATCGCCAGGCTGACCGGCGCCGAGAAAGCCGGGACAGGCAAAATTCTTTTTGTGGATTCAAGAGTAACCATCCCCGATGATACTATTGCCAAACTGGATGACTTCGGGGAATACCCTGCCGTGATCGGTGAGCTTCATTCCGAAGAAATGAAGTACGAATCGGCTTTTCACACTATTTTGTATCTGATTCGCAGGAGATATTACGGTAAAGAGTATTTTCCAATGCAGGGCGACGAACTGCTCATAACCGAGGATAACTTCAAACGGGCGCCGAAAGGGACTGCGGTCCTTCTTATCGACAGGAAATTATTTATCGAGCTTACGCCAGAGAGGACCGGTAAGGATGTCAATGATGATACGCTGCTTTTCCAAAACCTGGTCTTCAACCATGAATTGAGTCTGTTGCGTTCAAAGAGGCTATCTTTTAAATATTCTCAAAGAACCGACCTCAGGCAGTTTTCTGCATGGCTTTTCCACCGTGGCGTTCGGTTTTCCGATTTTTATCTTCGGCCCGGCGGCTACTTTTTTATTCCCTTCCTGCTTCTCGCGGTGTTTTCGGCGCTGATTGTTGCGGTCGCCGCGATGTCCTTGATTAAAAATCCCGGCAACATTTACCTGATCTTCTGGTCCGCCTGCGCTCTGGACGCTGCACTCTCCTTTTATTTAGCCGAAAATCAGAAAGACTTTTTCCCGGTTTTTACCATTTTACCTCTGATATCACTAATATTCGGGGCCGGTGTGGGCTGGTTTTGGGCTGGAATGCTCAAAGCGAGCCTGGCAAAACGACTGAAATAGAATCCGGAACTACCGGCAAGACTGCTCTCCCCATGGAGAAGCTTGCAATTGGGGCACTGGTTTCGTAATTCACCGGTTTATCACCGCGTTAATTTTGTACCACCTTAAGGATGCGGCCGGTTTACCGTGCTATAATTTACCTTGGGAGGTCTGCTCGGGGGGCCTCACTCAACGATTGCCGCCATACTGACAATTCCTGGCACTGCCACTGACAATTCTTGTCACAGAATACCAAAACCTTGTTGAAATGACGAACCTTACCCGTGATTCCAGGCCGGGTTTACGCTGTCCAAATGGCCTATACAGGGGCTCTGAGAAACTTTTAATCCATGACTGTCGTCGCGGCATCGATTTTGCTTCTATCCGCGGACAAGGTTTGGAAGATCGAAGTTTGAAATAAATAGCTAAAGGGCGGGCATCGGTTTGACGATTTACACAGAACAGAGACAAAGCAGTCAACCAGAACATCCGATACTTAAAACCAACCGAAGGAGAAACAAGATGTTTATCAAGATGAAGGAAAGCAAGGGTTTTACACTCGTGGAATTGATGATCGTCGTGGCAATCATCGGTATCCTGGCGGCGGTCGCGGTACCTTTCTATCAGAGATACATCCAGAAATCGCGCCTGACCAGCAGGGTCTTCCCCGGAATCCATTCGATCCAGACCAACATAGGCGCCTATTACAGCTTCAATAACGACATGACCGGCATTACGGGCAGCACCCTGACATCGATGTTGGCGGACGCCAACACTAATTGTTTTGGGACGCCTACCTTCAACGGCCAGACCGTCACATTCGCAATCACTGCCGGTACCTCAAAGTGCAAAGAACTCCTGCAGCTGAACGGAATGACATTGAATACGAGGGCCTCAATAGATACCGGCAAGATTGTCGGATGGGAGGTTTCGGGCAGTCTTGCAACCAGCTTGGGCTTATCAGGTCTGAACTAAACAAAGGGAAGCCTGTTGAAGAGTGCCGGCTACAAACCGGCACTCTCATTTCTTGCATGTACACCGGGAAGACATAAAATGGACGCAGCACCCAAATCGAAAGGGAGAGCCAAATTTATGTGGCTACTCCCAGTTCCGTTTATTATTGCTATATTTGCGGCCTATTCGAATTCCCTTACTTCACCTCCATTCCTTGACGATTTTCATTCTTTTATCTATGAAAAGAGCCTTTATTTAAAAGATTTTTCAATATCCAGCATTCTCTCCCTTTTTAAGACGAAATTCGGCTATAGTCGATCTATTCCCGTAATAACTTTTGCACTGAATCATAAGCTAGGTGAAAGTAATCTGGTTTACTTTCATCTGGTAAATATAGTTGTACACATATTCGCATTTCTGGCAGTCTATTTTCTGACCAAGCAAATCATTTCCATTGAAAGAAAACGCAATCCAGCCTCACTTTCGGAAACGTACGGGGAGTGGCTCCCCGTAACCGTTGCCGCGCTTTGGGCGCTCAATCCGGTGCAGACCAGCGCGGTAACCTATCTCGTACAGCGCATGGCCTCGATTCAGTCCCTTTTTTATTTCCTGGCCGTGGGGCTCTATATAAAGGCCAGATCGTGTTCGGCCGAAAACGGGCGTAAGGCTGCCAAGGCTGGAATTCCGCGCTGGTTCTTGCGGCGATAGGCGGCTTTCTTTCGAAGGAGAATTCTGTATTACTTCCGGTGATGCTGCTTGTAACCGAAATCTGGTTCTTTGATTCCAAACCAATTAAAAAACTGTGGACTTTTCTCAGCCGAGGAGGGCTGGAAAACCTGGCTGATGCTGGTGCTAGTCGCAACGGCAGTGCGGCATTTTCTCATTACACCTCTATCAATCAGTGATCGTGGGAGGATATGCAAAGAGGTATTTTTCACTTACAGAGCGTCTCCTGACCGAGGGGCGCATCGTGATCTGGTATATATCCCTGCTCTTGTGGCCGGACCCCGGTCGCCTCTCCATGGAACACGACATCGATCTTTCAACTTCCCTTTTCAGCCCACTCACCACATTGCCCTCATTGCTGCTCATAGCCGGCTTGATCGGAAGTTCAATTCACTTCGGGAAAAAGTATCCCATCCTAACATTTCGGGATAATCTGGTATTTTCTAAACCAAGCCGTGGAATCAACTTTTTTGCCGCTCGAACTCATATTCGAACATAGACTCTATCTGCCTTCGTTCGGCATATTCCTTACCATGGCAATGCTGATTGGAATGGCTCTCAGACATGGTTTCTCGAGACTTTCCGAAATAGACCACGCTAAGGTTCTCTGCTCCATCCTGATCGTGTTCGCTTCCTGCACGGCAATTCTCTCTTTCCTGAGAAACGAAGCCTGGCAGGATCCGATCACTATCAACTACGATTGTGTAACCAAGGCCCCCAGGCTTCCCCGTGCAAATGTAGATTACGGAGTAGCCCTCCTGCGCGCCGGAAAGTATGAACAAGCAATAAAGTATGCAGAAAAAGGCATGGCTCTGTCATCAAAAACAGGTCCCGAATCCTATGGACTTGCCGCGAACGCAATCGTTAGCACGCTTCTCGAAATGGGGAAATATGATGAAGCAGTAAAGCGCGGCGAAGACTTCATTGCGAATCAGCCTGCAAATATTGATGGAGACGCCCACCCGACTCTTTGTCTGAGTATGGCTCAGGCAAACATGGCGTTAGACAGATATGCGGATGCTTATAAGAATGTAGTCCAGGCATTCAAATATATTGAAATGACCGGAAAGGCGATGTACAAGGAAGAAGCCGCCTGCAGAGTCTTCAATCAGTTGCTTGAAAGATGCCGATCCAGGGAGATCGATCTGAATGGCGATGGAATACCCGACCCGGGCGACATGCCCACGGGCCTGTGGATGGCGCTGGAAGTTGACAAGCTTGGAGATTCATCTTTATCAAACCAGCTCCTTGAGCAGGCATCCGCTCAAAATCCGGACGATATCCAGGTAGTGCAGGCAATCCAGAAAGTGAAAAAAGAACAGGCGCAGAACGATATGCAGAGGAAAAAATGGGATTTCTCCGGGAAATATGTCCGCAGGCCATTTTCCAGGTTTAATGCCCTTATGGCTGTCGCTTTTCTGGTGCAGGAGCGCCGAATGTCCAAGCCATTTCCAAAAAATCGGCCGGCGATGCCTTGACTGGGCTTTGGAAATCCATCCGGATTCATCCGATGCTTTGCTGCTGGCCGGATGGTATGAATACAATACAGACCATGCCGTGGAAGCAGTCAAGCTGGCACACAAGGCGCTCGAACGCGAGCCTGACAGCGCAAAAATCTCTCTTGGGCTTGCATTTTTTCTGGCCGAAGGCGGAACAAGCCGCAACAAGCCATTACGGCGCTTGACAAAGCAATGGAATTATATCCGGGCTACCCCAGGCGGCAAATGTTGGATGCCCTGCGCGCACAGAGTCGGCAAAGAAGTGGTTATCAGCCCTGTTTCCGGAGGGCATCCGAGTCAGGCAGAAGTCGAAAATCTCGGCAACTCCTGCTACATGATAAAAAAGAACAGTTGCGATAGCGGAACAATAATGCAATCATAGAGTCTCAAAATCACTTGATTATACTTAAAGATTCGAGGGGGAGGCCATGAACTGGGTTGAAAAGAAAAAAGCCCATGTCCGGAAGAAAAATGGGCACCTCGGGATGAAAGATGCGAACGCTTATTGTTTGATTCTGGCAATCCTTGCCGCCCTGGCGACGGGGATTTTTGCCCTGCCGACGCTGGCACAGGTCACCGTTCCGGCGCCTCCGCCGTCCCCGGCGGCCACTGCCCCGGCAACACCGGACCTTACGCCTCAGCCGGCTCCCCTTCAAGGCGGCGAAGCGCCGCAGAACCTCCAGGCGAATGCGTCACCCGGCACCGCGGTCGGCACCTGCCCGCCCGAGTATGCTCCCTTTGTCGAAAAAACCTCCATGGCGCTCATGTCGGCAAATTTCACCTTCTACCCTATAAAGGCAATGGACCCGTTCGTGCCGTTTATCACGCCGGAAACGCAGGCTCGCTCCGATGAAGAAGAAGCCAATCCCACCGAGCGGCCTCTTACGCCGCTTCAGAAGATGACGCTGAGCGAGATCGAAAGGGGCCTCAGGGCGATTACCTGGGGGGGCCTCGGCCGCAGGGCGGTGATCGAGGATGCCGCCGGAAAGGGGTATATCGTATCCGTCGGGACCCCGGCCGGAGAGCGCAGCGGCGTGATCACCGAGATTTTCAACGACCGCCTCGTGATTCAGCAGGAAGTCTGGGACAGGAAGGCAAGGAAAAGATTCCCGCAGGATTTCACCATCAAGCTCAGCAAGAAAACCACGAAATAGCTCGGGTCACGGCCCCGGCCCGGGAACTCTGCCGGGGCCGCAACCCTTAGCAACCCCTGCCCGCCACCCGATTTACTCTTTCCAAATCCGTCTCGAAGGCATACATTCCCGGTCAATTGAAGTTCACTTTCGCTTTCGGGGACTGATTATGAAACTTGGAATCGTCGGCTTGGGCCGGTCCGGAAAGACCACCGTTTTCAACGCTCTCACCAGGCGCGCGGGTGAGACTGCCCCGCCGGGCGGACACGTCGTGCCGGCGCTGGGGGTCGTGCCCGTGCCCGACCCCAGGGTGGACTGGCTGAGCGGCCTCTACAAACCCAAGAAAACCACCCATGCCCAGATCACCTACATGGACCTCCAGGGCGTTTCGGGCATGGCGGACAACAAACGCGAATACATGTCGCTCCTGCTCACGCATATGCGCCCGATGGAAGCGTTCATCATGGTTTTGAGAAACTTCCACGACGCGGTGGTCGGTCCTGCCGATCCCCTGGGCGATTTCCGCGACCTCGAGGATGAGTTTCTGATCGCCGATCTTGCCACCGTGGAAAAACGGCTCGAAAAGCTCGAAGCCGAACTCAAGAGGGGCAAAAAACCGGTGGGAGCGGAAAAGGAACTCCTGGAAGAATGCCTTAAGGTCCTGAATTCGGAAAAGCAGTTGCGCAGCCGCCCGGAGCTTGCCGCGGCGCCGGAACTCAGGGGCTATACCTTCCTTTCGGCAAAGCCGCTCCTGGTTATCGTCAACAACGCCGACGAGGACGATTCCGTTCCGCCTTCGCTGGAAGGCGAACAGGCGATCGTGGTTCGCGGAAAGCTGGAAATGGAGCTTGCCCAGCTTACCGAAGAGGAAGCGGCCTCGTTCATGCAGGACTTCGGTATAGCAGAATCGGCGCTGGACCGGGCCATACGGGGTTCGTTCGCACTTCTTGACAGGATCAGTTTTTTAACCGTGGGCGAAGACGAGGTGAAGGCGTGGACCATCCCGCGGGACACTCCCGCAATGGAGGCGGCCGGGGCCATCCATTCGGACATACAAAGGGGCTTTATCAGGGCCGAGGTGGTCGCCTTCGACGATCTGAGCAAGGCCGGAGACTACGCCGCCGCACGCAAGCTGGGCTCCGTTAGACTGGAAGGCAAAACTTACCCGGTAAAAGACGGCGATATCATCAATTTCCGTTTCAACGTATGAGCGTGAAGGGTTGCGGGTCGCGCACGGCGGCCCCGGCATGGGGGCGTCTGCCGGGGCAGGGCCGCGGGCCGGGAAACCGGGACGGCTTATCCGGCAATTAGTAAAAGTGCGGGCGCTGCCGTGGCAACGCCTGGTATCAAATACAAAATGAAGATCAGGGACAGCAAAATTATTTTTTTCATTCGACCGTACCTTCCTGTAAGACCTGAAGCCAATCGGTAAATCCCGCCCATTTGTTCCGCACGCCGCGCTACAGGCCGGTCTTTTTGCCTGAAATGTTATGCTACCTTAATAAACAAGGGCTTTTGTGCTGTACAGGGGGATTTGAGAGGGGAGAAAATGTGTATTCCAGGTACCCAGTCATTGCCGTAAATGCAAAAAAATCGAGCAGAAGGGGATGAACAGGACCCGGCAGAAAAGTGGCGCTTCAAAGCGGGAGAATGTTACCTCCCGGACCGTCGCCCAAATTCAGTTAAATCGGAAATGTTGCCATTACCCGGCGGGCTCAATCCTCAGCGGTCACCCCGGCAGTGCTTCCGAGTCGGGGGCCGGTGTCTTTTTCCCGTTTCCACACTCCTGCAGAGGGCGAGAAGCAATCATTAAAACGCAAAGACGCCGGCTCCCCGCCCAAAAACGTCGTCGCGGGAATGACGATTTGGGAACTCACCGTCTATTTACGTGAAGTTCATGTAATTGAAGCAACTTCATTCGGGCAACAGCCCGTTCCCCTGCATCCCCCAGAGTTTCGTCTACACGCGCAAACCGTGAGGACGAGTGAGGCCGATCGGCTCGACACCGGCGGCGGTTGCCCGCGTTGAAGGGGCGCTCCCGCTGCTGTCCCGGCGCAAGTTTGCTTGAGCTTGGGGGGGCGGTGTGCTAAAAAGATTTTTTGCCCTGTTTTCGAACCGGCGACGGCCGGTTATTTTTCTTATAACAAAAAGCGATAAATACCGGTTAGATATCCGGGTGAATCGATTTCGCGTTTCCTCTTTTTTCTGAAAAGAAACTGACTGCCGGAGACTTAAATGGATTTCAAAGACACGCTCAACCTTCCCCGGACCGATTTCCCGATGAGGGCCAACCTCGCCGTGCGGGAACCCGAACTGTTGAAGGCATGGGAAGAAATGGGCCTATACGAACGCCTTCGCCGGATGAGCGAGGGCCGCCCGCGCTACGTTCTCCACGACGGGCCCCCTTACGCCAACGGCAACATTCATCTCGGTACCGCTCTGAACAAGATACTCAAGGACATGATCATAAAATCGCGTCAGATGAGCGCCATGGACGCCAGCTACGTTCCGGGCTGGGACTGCCACGGGCTGCCCATCGAGCACCAGGTGGACAAGGAGCTGGGGAAGAAAAAAGAGTCCATGAGCCTTACCCAGATCCGGCAGCACTGCCGCAAATACGCCGAACGCTTCATCGATATCCAGCGAAACGAGTTCAAGCGGCTGGGGGTCCTGGGCGAATGGGACAACCCGTACCTTACGATGTCCTACGGGTATGAGGCCGCCATTGCGCGGGAGCTGGGGAGGTTTTTCCAGTCCGGAAGCGTTATCCGGAGCAAAAAGCCGATCTACTGGTGCGCGAGCTGCATGACGGCGCTGGCCGAAGCCGAGGTGGAGTACCACGATCACAAGTCGCCATCCATTTATGTGAAATTTCCTCTCACGGCGCAGAGCCAGGCAAAGTTTGCGGAGCTTGCCGGAAAGCCCGCGTTCGTCCTGATCTGGACGACCACTCCCTGGACCATTCCGGCTAACCTGGCAATCACCCTGCATCCCGATTTCGAGTACGTGGCCGCCCGGGTCGGCGGCGAAATATGGATCCTTGCCCGTGGGCTTCTGGAAAATGTGATGCAGGTGATGAAAGTGGAGGACTACGAGGTCCTGCGCACTTTCGAAGCCGATGAGCTCAGCGGGCTCAAGGCGCGCCATCCTTTTCTCGACCGCGATTCGGTGATCGTGCTGGGGACCCACGTCACCCTGGAAACCGGAACGGGGGCGGTCCACACGGCCCCCGGACACGGGCGCGAAGACTATGACATGGCGCTCGAATACGGCCTTGACGTTTATTCCCCGGTGGACGATTCGGGCCGGTTCACCAGGGATACGCCTTTTTTCGCCGGCCAGTTCGTCTTCGACGCCAACAAGGCGGTTGCAGCCAAGCTGGCCGAAGTGGGCAGCCTGCTCCACCAGGGTGATATAGTCCACAGCTACCCTCACTGTTGGCGCTGCAAAAAACCGGTCATCTTTCGCGCCACTCCGCAATGGTTCATTTCGATGGACAAAAACGACCTGCGCGGCAGGGCGCTGGAATGGATCGACCGGGTACAGTGGGTGCCGAACTGGGGCAGGGAACGCATCCACAACATGGTCGCCAACCGGCCCGACTGGTGCATCTCCCGGCAGAGGTCCTGGGGAGTGCCCATCACCGTGTTCCGGTGCCCGGACTGCGGCACCTATATCACTTCGAAGGAAGTTTTCGACCACGTCGTGGCCCTTTTCGAAAAAGAAGGGGCGGATGCGTGGTTTTCCCGCCCCACCGAGGAGCTTCTGCCCGAGGGCCAGGTCTGCCCGGGGTGCGGGGGGCGCAACTTAGAAAAAGAAATGGACATCCTGGACGTGTGGTTCGATTCGGGAGTCTCCCATGCGGCGGTCCTGGAGGGCCGGCCCACCCTGCATTCGCCGGCGGACCTCTATCTCGAAGGCAGCGACCAGCACCGCGGGTGGTTTCATTCCTCGCTTCTTACGGCGGTGGGGACCCGCGGCACGGCGCCCTATAAGACCGTGCTCACTCACGGTTTCGTGGTCGACGGCCAGGGGCACAAGATGTCCAAGTCGCTGGGAAACGTTATCGCGCCGGAGCAGATCATCAAACAGTACGGGGCCGAAATCCTTCGCCTGTGGGTCTGTGCCGAAGACTACCGCGACGATATCCGCATATCCCAGGACATCCTGAAAAGGCTGAGCGAGGCTTACCGCAGGATTCGCAATACCTGCCGGTTTCTGCTTGGAAACCTCTTCGATTTCGACTCCGCTCGGGATGCGGTCCCTTACGCCGAAATGGACGAGCTGGACCGCTTCGCGCTCCTCCAGCTCCAGGACCTGATTGAAAAGGTCCTCCAGGCTTACGACCGGTTCGAGTTCCACCGCATCTACCACGCACTGCACAACTACTGCGTGGTGGACCTGAGCGCGTTCTACCTCGATATCCTGAAAGACAGGCTCTACACCGCTCCGG
The DNA here is from genome assembly GCA_963712895.1 of uncultured delta proteobacterium. Lineage (GTDB taxonomy): Bacteria > Desulfobacterota > Syntrophobacteria > Syntrophobacterales > Syntrophobacteraceae > SbD1. The sequence continues at coordinate 219,568 of CAVQJR010000007.1, forward strand.
CGGCAAGCCTTGCCAGGAGATCGGCCCAGACCGTGATCCATACTGTCCTGGAAACGCTGCTAAAGCTCATGGCCCCCATACTTTCGTTTACCGCCGAAGAGGCATGGCTCAACATGCCGGGGCATTCCAGCCCGTCGGTACACATGGAACTTTTCCCGGAAGCCGACACAAAGTACCGGGACGAGGCCTTGAACGAGAGGTGGCAAAAGATCCTGGCGGTAAAAAACGAGGTGCTGCGGGCACTGGAAACCGCCCGGAAAGACAAGGTTATCGGCCATCCGCTGGACGCCAGGGTGCGCCTGACCCTGCCCGCCGAACTGGAAGCGGAGTTCGGGCAAGAGGCCGAGCTTTTCAGGACGGTGTTCATCGTGTCGCAGGTCTCGATAGAGCCGGCGCAAAACCTGGAGGGGGCCTTCGAAGGGATCGACCTTCCCGGAATCAAAATCCTGGTGGAAAGCGCCTCGGGAGAAAAGTGCGAACGCTGCTGGGTACGTTCGGAAAAGGTGGGGCAGTTCGCCGATTTGCCGCAGGTGTGCGACCGGTGCCACGCCGTACTGGCCGGGAGCGGAAAATGACGGCCAAAACGGGCGTGCTCAAATCCGGCATGAACCTGAGCAGCTACTACTCGTATTTTCTTTTCACCGGCCTGCTGGTTCTTGCGGACCAGCTCACCAAGTACATGGTGGCCTCCGCCCTGCCGCCCGGCACCGGAAAGGCGGTAATCCCGGGGCTGCTCAACCTGGTCCACGTACGCAACACGGGGGGCGCCTTCAGCGTATTCGCCGGCACCGATTCGCTGTGGAAGCAGCGGATTTTCATCATTCTCACCGTAGTGGTGGTGGTCATCATCGTTTACGCCTACGGCAAGGTGCCCAGAGGCGACCTGTGGAACAGGGCCGCATATATTCTCATCTCCGGCGGGTCCATGGGAAACCTCATCGACCGGGCGCGGATGGGGGAAGTAATCGATTTTCTGGATTTCTATGTCGGCAACTGGCACTGGCCGGCTTTCAACGTGGCCGACAGCGCCATTACCGCCGGAGCGGTAATGCTCCTGATATCGCTGCTCCGGGGCAGGTAAACCGAATAAACAGAGCTGAGGAATGATTCCCCCGCACCCCCCGCGAAAGCTGAGCCGCGAAGGGATGGAGGGGCCGTGGGGAGCCGGGCTGTTGCCCCAATGGGGTTGCTTCGAAATACATGAACTTCACGTAAATGGGGGGAGTTCCCGAACCGTCATTCCCGCAACGCTTTACCGTGAACCCGGTGTCTTTGCAGTTTAATGATTTTGCTTCTCTCGCTCCCGGCGGGAATGTGGAAACGGGAAAAAGACCCTGGCCCCGGCTCGGAAGCGATTTTCGAGTCTGCCTTCCCGCCTCCAATGTGTGGCTATTTGTGTGAGGTTTTGTTATAAATAGAGGGTTGGAGGCGGTCATGCCCACGAATTTAAACATAGATACGCAATTAATTGACGAAGCCAAGCGGCTTGGCGGTCATCAGACCAAACGATCCGCCGTAAATGAAGCCCTCAGGGAATATATCCAGAGACGAAAGCGCCTCAGTGCTCTGGATGCATTCGGCACCTTTGAGTTTGACCCCGAATATGACTACAAGGAGGAGCGAAAACGGCGGTGATCATTGTAGACACGTCCGTTTGGTCTCTTGCCCTTCGAAGGTGCAAACCCGGAACCGAACAGCCCGGCGAAGCGCTGACGCTTCGAAGGCTCATAGAAGCCGACGAACACGTAGCAGTGCCGGGGATTGTACTTCAGGAACTGCTTTCAGGCATCCGGGAAAGATCCCAATTCCAAAGGTTAAAAGAAGTCCTGTCAGGCTTTCCGGTTATGCTTGCAACCGAGCAGAGCCACGTCGAAGCAGCGCGAATTTCAAACACTTGCCGCGCCAAGGGCATAGCGCTCTCTGCAGTGGACTGCCTCATTGCGGCAACCGCAATAGAGCACGGCGCCCGACTTTTCACTGTTGACAGGGACTTCTTCCATCTCTCAAAACATATTCGGCTAAAGCTTTTCGAGACTACTCAGGCTGTCAGCAAGCCTACAACCGACACCTGACGGCCCCCGCAACCAGCTACGCCCCCACGCTTACCGGAAAGTCCCGTTTTACGCTCTCGATAGTGGACTCGATCAGCTCCCGAATCTTTTCCAGGCGCTCGGGGGTCTCGGCTTCATAGCGCAGGACCAGCGCCGGTTGCGTGTTCGATGCCCGAACCAGCCCCCAGCCGTCGGGGAAGACGATCCTGGCCCCGTCCACCTCTATTATCCTCAGGTTTTTAGCCTTGAATACGCCTTTGGCCCTTTCGACCACGTCGAATTTGATCTCGTCCGCGCATTCCACCCTTATTTCGGGGGTGGTAAAGGTTTCGGGAACACCTTCCAGGAGTTGCGGAATCCTCTTTCCGGTCGAGGAAAGTATCTCCAGCAGCCTGCACGAAGCGTATATCCCGTCATCGAACCCGAAAAAACGGTCTTTAAAGAACATGTGCCCGCTCATCTCACCCGCGAGCGCCGCATCGACTTCTTTCATCCTGGCCTTGATCAGCGAATGCCCGGCCTTGCCCATAATGGCAACGCCGCCGTGCTGCTCGATGTCGTCGTAAAGGGTCTTCGAGCACTTGACTTCGGAGAGGAAAACCGTCCCCGGACGCCTCGAAAGGATTTCGCGGGCAAAGATAATCATGAGCTTGTCGCCGTAGACCACGTCGCCGTTATGGTCGACCACCCCCAGCCTGTCGCAGTCACCATCGTAGGCTATTCCGACATCCAGGCCCTCGCGCCGCACCAGGGCGCGCAGGTCGACCAGGTTTTCCAGCACCGTGGGGTCCGGCTCGTGATTGGGGAAGGTGCCGTCCATGTCACAATAGAGGGGGTGGATCTCGCAGCCGAGCTTTTCCAGGATGGCGAGAGCAACAGGCCCGCCGGTTGCGTTCCCGGCGTCGATTCCGACGCGCAGCTTCCGGTCCAGGCCGATATTGCCCGTGACGAACGCCACATACGGGGTGAAGATGTCGAAGTGGGCAAGCGAGCCTTTGCCCTCGGCGAAGCGGCCCGATTCCATTATCTTTCCGAGCTTGCGGATCTCCGGGCCGGATATGGTATCAAAACCGTTGCAGATCTTGAAGCCATTGTACTCGGGAGGATTGTGGCTGGCGGTGACCACTATTCCGCCATCGCGGTCCAGGTGCCTGATGGCGAAATAAAATAGTGGAGTGGGGCAAACACCCACATCCACAACGTCGAGGCCGGCTTCGAGCATGCCGCCTACGAGCAGGTCCCGGTACAGATCGGAGGTGAGCCTGCAGTCCCGGGCCACCACCACCCGTTTCTTGGCCTGGTCGGCCATATAGGTGCCGAAAGCCCTGCCGAGTTCCGCTACGTCCGGTTCGGTGATTTCACTTCCGGCTATCCCGCGAATGTCATATTCCCTGAACACTTTCGCAAGCATTGGGCAATCTCCGATTCAGGGCCGCGGATTGGTGCCGGGCCTGGTAATCAGCGCAAACTCCGCTGTCGCTTCAGGGTAAAGTTTACCTGAACCAGAAAAAGAAATAGCGAGGATCGGGAAATTTTTCATCCGCGAAAATCCTCGCTCGAATTCGGAGTGGGTTGGCGGGGAAAAGGCAGGCGGCGCACGCCGGCCGCAAATCAGTGATGCGGGCCTTCTCCACCGGATTTCAGGCGTTTGACCGTCAGAACGAGCGCGGAAAGAAGGCCCAATCCGATCACGCCAAGAGCCCCGTAAAGGGCGAGGAAGAAGATCGTGTGGCTCGGATCGTACCAGGGGATATCCCAAGGCAGCATGCTGGGCAGGCTGCGCTTCAAACCCTCACAAAGAAATTCACCAAACATCCGAGTACCTCCAGAAGGCGCGGGTTGAGAAGCTATAACAGGCTGAGTTTATACTGTTTATCAGACATCGATAATTGAGTCAACAAAAACCGGGGGACCATGCCGGTGCGTGGGGAAAAAGCGCGGTGGAACCGGTCACATAAGCGACTAAGGCCGGAGGCCATTATATTGCAACATCCGCCGCCCCAACGGGGTTAATGAATCAGCCCTTTCGGGGCAAAGACTCAGGCAAACTATTCCCGAGCCCCTGAAGTTAGCGCGTATGGGAATCATTTCTCGCTCTTAAGGCGATATTTTTGACGGGAACAAGGCGATTCTAAGGAAAGCAGAAGCCCATTTTAGTAATATTTTGAAGAAAGTCAAATACTTATATTGACCCTACCTCACTTCAAGTCTCTTTAGTTCCTCTTTGGTCTCTGAAGAATGTTTATAATATAATTGTAAAGTTGCCTGCTTTGCGGATCGGATATTTTCGACTCGGGAAAAGCGGGCATGGGTCCCGGCGAGCCTCCCGGTTCCCTGGGATTGCGAATAAATGCTTTGAACGTATTAAACTCGGACAACTGCGGGGCATTTATCAACGGACGATTGGACTGTATGATGTTTCCTCCCTGCGGATGGCAGCCGCTGCAATTGGCTTTGAACAGTTGCTCTCCTGCTTTGTATTGTTTCGGAGCGCCGGGACTCCAGGCGCCATAGACCAACTGCCCGCCAAAGTAACCCAGTGCCACTACCGTGCAAAAGCAAAGAGCGTATATAACCAGCACACTTTTCGCTCGCTGTCCATATTTACGCCCGAGCAGGATACTTATACCGAGAAGAACGATGAGCAAGGGAGCCAGGATCAGTTTCATTTTGATTGGCAAGAACCATGCGCCGGAATAAAAATACTGCCAGTCCATGAACCCGAAAAGGACGGTTGGAAACGTCCATATGAAGGCCAGTATGACAGCGTAACGGGCCGCCTCGGCCGGTTTTTCCCGTTTGAATATCGCTGACACCAGGCTGAGTATCAATGCCCCCACCACAAGGCCTATGGGCATGTGGACCTCGGTGGGATGGATCGGATGAGGGTATCCGATGCTCTGCAAAAATTGATATACGGAATCCAGCACTGTTTCCATAGAGTTAAAACATCAGCCATAGAAGGCAATAGAGAGTGTTATTGTCGGAGGCATCCCTGCCGAACCCGTCATAGTTCGTGTGAGCGCCGTTGAATTTGTCATAAATGATGTACTGGAGTGAAATTTTGACTTTTTCCCATGGCAGATAGTTCAGTCCCAGAATGAAACCGCTGCTGTCCGGACTTCCGGTTCTGCTGCCGGATAGTTGCCCGGGCGAGTAGAGTCCGGTGTCGGTATCGCCGGTAGTGGAAAAATAGCCCACCGATCCTCCGATGGTGCGCAAATTATATCGGTAGTAATAATTAAGGTTTATTCTGAATGTATCGAGGGTATCCGATGAATTGGCCGTATTGCCAAGCGGGAAGCTGGCATCCCAGTTCTGGTTCTCATGAATCCAGGTAGCTTGGGCCGAGAAGATATGTTTCCCGGTGATATACTGATATTGAGCGTCCATAGCCGTATCGACGAACAGGTCGGTTGGCCCGTGGGTGGTGCCCCCGGGGTAAACACTGGAGATCATCCCATAGGCCCCCAATTCGGCGGAATGCTGGCCCCACTGGTGCTGCAAGGCGAGGCGCCAATAAGGGGTCACGCCGTCCACTACCGTGTCAGTCGGAGTCCCGGCTCCGAGAAATTCCGTAATGCCGTTCAGAGCGGTTCGGTAGACGCTCACTTCTCCATAGACCAGATTGTTCCAAAAGAAATAGGTGCCGATTCCACCTACCTGCTGGCCCAGGGTGCCGTCGACAATTGCCGCGGCGGCGGGAGTTGGAGCGACGCTCGACGTTGCATAGGGAAAGCTGAAGCTCGGTACCGTGTTCCAAACGCCTGCAAGCGAAGGATTGTTATTGACGGAAAAACCATAGATCAGGTTTTTCCCCAAAAAAGTCAGATTATTCGCATATCGGACATCTGTATTGTCCAGAGCGACATTATTTCCGGCACCGTCGAAAGTGCCCTGTACAAAAGCCCCCAGGTTTGAGTAGACTCGCCCCGCGTAAAAAATGCTGAGGGACTGCGGTACGTTCATGTTGTCGTTACCCGTGGAGAGAAAATGGCTGGCCCAGTTTTCTCCGACGGAAGAAGCCGGCTGCGCCCTGTCCGTATGAGTAAAGGAAAACTGCGCCAACCCGGCAATCGGCGGCGGAAATTCATAGGGCTTGCTGCTCTTGCTGAAGGTATAACCGGTTAACTTAAAAGTGCGTCCGAAGGGGGTCAGCTCGGGAAAAACCGTATGGCAAGCGTTGCACGACATTCCAGTCTGACGGGCAAAGCTTGGTACCGCATCGACATTTTGTGGTAACAACGACAGCCATGAGCCTGTTATTATCGCCATCAAAGCGATTTTCCCGACTTTGCCCTGCATCGCATTCCTCCTGCTTCGCCCCCCCCCTTGCCCTCCGGACACGGAGAGTTGGTGCGGTGCTTGCGTATCTGCGCCAATCGCCTGATCCTGTTTTATCAACTACGCGGCTTGAAGTTGTGCACTATGTAATCGATGACTGCCTTGATCTCGCCGGGTTTGAGGTTAAATGCCGGCATCATCCCTTTTCCATTTTTAATGGTTTCAGACATCTTGCTCTCATTCATATTTTGCCAGAACGCGGCGCTGGCAAAATCGCCAGGTTTTGGATTCAGCGATGCTGCGGCGACTCCGTTTCCATCGCCTTTCACTCCATGGCAAATCTGGCATTTGCTCTGATAGAGGGATTTCCCCATCTCGGATTCAGCGGCCCCTGGGGCGGTAACGAACAGAAAGCCCGTCCCCAGCACTACAGCCGCCATGGCAATCGAGAGAATTTTCTTCATCACTTTTTCTCCTTTGGAACGTCAGCATCAGCTCCCTAAGCGGGAAAAGGGTGTTAAGGGCACGATGCCGCTGGGCGTGCAGGACTAAGGAGATATCTGCACACAAGATAAAAATTATGTCAAAACCAAGCCAGTCATGCGTTTTCGGGAATTTAAGCAGAAATTTTCAATACGCTAAGGCGTCCATTGAGTGAATGCAACCGCTTATCCCGGGAACGCCCGAAAAAGTCTTGGCCCACCGGATGTGAAGGATAATCGAGGCGGTCCTCCGCTCGATCGGCTGTTTGGTGCGGGTGACAACACTTCCACATGTGCCGGATCAGATTTGCGGAACTTGACGCACACAACTCCGAATTTTTTACCCTGGAAGGGTTACATGGATTGGCTTATGGGTTTTGAGAGGGCCGGGTTATCCGCTGTATAACCCTTTCAGGGGATGATCTTCCTTGCAACCGAATACCCAGGGTGGCGCTTTCGCCGACCCTGGGCTGGTATATTCAGCCCCCTTCGGGGCAACAACTCAGACAATCTATTCCAGGCCGCTAGAAAGAATGCAGATACCGCTGTTCGCTTTTTACCGGCTCTTCCGGTTCCTGCAATGTCGCTTTTTCTATGGTAAACCCCGCTCCGGCCTCGTTGTACGCATTGCCTGAACGCTTCGGGGCCTCGCCGGCCATTGATGCTCCCGGTGCGCCGGGCCTTTTCCCATCGTCCCGCGCACGGGTGAAAGTCCCGGCACCCGCGCCGTTTATCAGCCCGGCCAGGCCGTTTACGTATTCCTTCATCTGCTCGGCCCGGGTGCTCATTTCGCAGGAGGCGGCAGCCGACTCCTCGGCGTTTGAAGCGTTTTTCTGGATCACTTTGTCCATTTCGGCAACGGCCCGGTTGACCTGGCCGATTCCCTGGGACTGCTCCTGTGACGCCGCGGTGATTTCGCCCACCAACTCTCCCACCTTCGAGACGCTTTGCGAAACGCGGCCGAATTCCAGGTGGGTTTTGTCAACCAGGCCCGCCCCGCCCTTTACCGTTTTGACGGTGGCCTCTATCAGGGCGGCGGTGTCCTTCGCGGCGTCGGCAGCGCGCCTGGCAAGGTTTCGCACCTCGTCGGCAACCACCGCGAAGCCGGCCCCGGCCTCGCCGGCCCGCGCGGCTTCAACCGCCGCGTTCAAAGCCAGGAGATTGGTCTGGAACGCCACCTCATCTATCGTCTTGATTATCTTCTGCGTCTGCTCGCTCGCCTTTGAAATCTCGCCCATGGACGCGGTAAGACCCTCCATGCACTTGTTTGCCTGGCTGATCGTCTGAGCGGCCTCCGCCATGAGCCGGTTGGCCTGCTCGGCGTTTTCGGCATTCTGCCTGGTCATGGAGGCCATTTCTTCGAGCGAGGAAGAGGTCTCCTCGATGGCGGACGCCTGCCTGGAAGCGTCTTCGGCAAGTTCCCGGCTGGTGTTGGAGACCTGCCCGGAAGAGGCCCCCACCTGTTCGGCAACTTCCGACAGGCCGGCAATGGCCCGGTTGATGGGCCGGGTAATGGCACGGACCAACAGGGCGCACAGGCCGGAAAAAAGCAGCAGCCCCCCCAGCAGTATTCCGGAAATGATTCGAACAGCCGCATTCTTCTGTGAAGAAATGGACGCATCGACCTGATTCATGAGCGAGTCGGCCGCGGCCACAATTTCGCTGCCGCTCTTATCCAGTGCCTTTCCCGTCTCGTTTTGCTTTTCGAAGAGGCGATGGGATTTTTCTATTTCATCCAGGAATTTTGTGAGCGACTGCCTGACGCTGGCGGCGTTTTTCACCCAGGCATCGTTTTTCATCGAGGCCGAGAATTGCTCGAGGGCGGTGAGATACGACTGTATGTTGCCGTTGGCCAGGCTCTTGTATTCCTGGGTGTATTTCTGGTCGCCGCTCATGAGGAACTGCAGCTGCACGTTCTGCAACTTGATGAAACCCGCCCTGCAATCCTTCACCACACCGAGCATGCCGAACTCACGGGCGTTGAGGGTTTCGCCGTCCATCTGCAGTTGGGCCTGTTTTGTTTCGATGTCGCTGACGATGGCCTGGAGGAGTTGTTCGGAGGTGCGAAGCGGCGTTACCATCTCCTCCCTGAGCGCGCCCTGCCGGCCGTGCAGCTCGACGAACTCGTCAAAGAGCTTGAGGTATGTCTCGAACTCCCCCGACATTTCCGCGATATGTTTTTTCCACGCCACATCGGCCGTTGATCGCCCAAGACTCGCCAGACCGGACCGGACGGTCCCCACCTTTTCCACAAACCGCGCTTTCGATTCGGGGGTCCAGAACTGGAGAAAGGTTTTTTCCGCCACTCGTGCGTCGAGGACCTTTGCCGCCGTCGTGCCCACATCGTCCCGGATGAGGTTCGCCGATTCTATATGCGAATAATAGAGCGCGCCCACTCCCACGGCGACAAGGACCAGGAGGAAAATAACCCCCGCAAAACCGAGCAGTTTCGTTTTCAGGCTGATATTGTCCATTCGCAGCTCCATCTCTACCCGAATTCCTCCCTGTGGGTCCATTTGCAATGCAAACGCCGGCCCCCGAAGGCCCCTATCACTTCAAGAGCTTTTTGATATCGTCCGGGGACATGTCATAAACACCGCACCCTATGACCATGTCCTCTCCATCGACCTTGCACAGCTTGACATACGAGACCTTAAGGGACGCCTTCTTTTCTCCGGGTTTGGGCCACATGTATTCGACCCATCCCGACCCCTTCGACTTTGCCACCTCGTTCATCACCGTGAAAAAGAGCTTCCCGTTGGGGTCCTTGAGGTCGATGTAGTTGCGGCCTTCCATTTTGTACTTGATGGGGTGCATTCGCATGGTCCCCGAAAGGTCGTGGACCCAGATGTAGGTGCCGGCAAAGATGAACTCGCTGTCCTTGCCCTTGAACTTCGGGAAGGCCGCTTTGCCCTCTTTTTGAAGCAGATCGCCGGCTTTGTTGACCTTGTCCACAATCATCTGCGGTGTGGGTTTGGTCGAGGCGCTGGCAACACAGGCGGCTTCCGACTCCCCGGCAAGCGCGTCGGGGTCGGGCTGGGCCGTCACGACCGCAACCGGCAGTGCCAGGGCCGCGCACAACACGATCAAGAACACTCTGTGTATTGATTTCATAGAGTCAGTCCTCCTTTGTAAAATTACTCCGATCCAACCACGAAACCTGTCATTCTCTTTTTTTGAAAGGGTCCAGAGGCGAAAAGGGGCGAATACCTGGAGCAGCATACAAAGGAGAAAATATTGATCTCTCCCGAAATCTATTCGGAAGCACCGGCGGCAAACTTGAGAAATTATTGAAGAATGCAGGGAAAATGTTTGATAATCGGTGAACAAAGATCGATATTCGCACCCTGGTGCGGCATCCTCGATTCCAACCGATATTCAAAATCTCTGCAATTGCAATGAAAGGGCGCCTCCGTCATTGCGACTGCCTGCGTTTGGTTGCCGTTTTGTTATCTGCGCCTGCCTTTATTACGATGGACTTTATCCCGACCCCGGAGGGCCGCAATCAACCGCAGAGCACGAATCCTACTCATTTCAGCCGCACTGCTCGCCCTGTTTCTGGGCGCACTCGATGCCCTGGTGGTCGGGGCCGCCATGCCCACCATCGTCTCGGAACTCGGAGGAATCGCGCTCTATAGCTGGGTTTTCTCCGCCTATATGCTGGCGCGAGCCATCGCCCTGCCCATTTTCGGGAAGCTGTGCGACCTTTTTGACCGCAGGAAACTCTACATCGCCGCCATAGTCATCTTTATAGGCAGCTCCGCCATGGGCGGCCTGGTGCGCACCATGGAACAGCTCATAGTGGTCCGGGCGCTGCAGGGAATCGGCGCGGGCGGGAGCTTCGCGCTGGCCTACATCGTGCTCTCCGACATGTACCCGCCCGAAAAGCGGGGCAAGATGATGGGGCTGGGAAGTTTCGTCTGGGGGGTTGCAAGCCTCCTGGGGCCGCCGGCGGGAGGATTTATTGTCGCCTTTTTGTCGTGGCCCTGGATTTTTTTCATGAACCTGCCGCTGGGCGGACTGGCGCTTCTGGGGGTTGTCCTGTACCTCAGGGACACGCGCGAAAAAAAGCGGCACGCCTCGATAGATTTCCTTGGCGCCTCCACCCTGTCGGTATCGGTAACGGCCCTTCTGTGCGCCTTCCTGCTTGCCGGCCGGGTTTATCCCTGGTTTTCGGTCCAGACCGCGGCGATGTTTGCGGTCTTCCTGGCTGCGGGCGCGGGCTTTTATTTAGCCGAAAAGAAGGCCGCCGAGCCGATCCTGGCGCTGCGCTTTTTTGGAAACCGCTGGTTCAGCTTCGCCAACGGTTCGGCATTTTTCAGCAGTTTTGCCATTTTCTCGCTCTCGGCCTTCAGTCCGCTTTTTATTCAGGGGTTCCTGGGAAAAGGTCCGGCGCAGGTGGGCGTGGCAATGATACCGCTCACCCTGGGATGGTCGATGGGGGCCATTACGTGCGGCCAACTGGTGAGCAGTCGAAACGAGAGGGCCTTCACCATTGCGGGATCGTTTATGCTGGCCGCCGGTTCGGTACTGGCGCTTGTTCTTTCCCGTCCCGAAATGCCGGTCGCCCTTTTTTCGGGTTTCCTGGCGCTATCGGGCATGGGGATGGGATTTGTTTCGATCCCCACCCTGCTTATAGTGCAAAAAAGTCTTCCCGCCTCCGACCTCGGCGTTGCAACATCTGCCCAGCAGTTTGCAAGAACACTTGGCGGAACCATCGGGGTGGGCATATCGGGAGGGCTTGTTGCGACCCACATGACAAAGGTGCTGGATGCTCTCATGAATTCGTCCCTCAGGGACTCCATTCCGCCCTTTCTGTCCGAGCGCATTTCCACAAACATAGAAAGCCTCTTCCTGCCGGAAATACAGGCCTCTCTTTCGCCGTCCGTACATCGCTCGCTTCAGGACGCAATCGGCGGCAGCGTGGAAATAGTGTTCTGGAGCGGTCTGGCGGCGGCCATCGTGAGCCTCCTTTTCTGCCTGTTCCTTCCCTCCGGTGATTCCCCAACCCCTCCGTGATTGCATTTGCCGAGCCGATTCTTATTGTTGTTGGGGTAAAAACCCTCTTGCCGCCGAACCGAGTTTAAAAGCGCGACAGGGCCTTAATATGACCGCTTCAGAGGAAAATATTTTGAAAAAAACGCGACCGTTTTTCCTGGCGCTCATGCTCTTCCTGCTGCCCTCCGTCTCGGCCGGGCAGACATTCAAAGAAGCCTCCGATACCGTCCTGTCCAACGGACTGAAAGTGATAATGCTCGAAAACCACAAGGCCCCCCTGGTTTCGTTCCAGGTGTGGTACCGTGCCGGGGCACGAAACGAACGGGTCGGAAAGACCGGCCTTGCCCATCTGCTCGAACACATGATGTTCAAAGGCACCCACAAGGTGAGCGGGGAGGAGTTTATCAGGGAGATCGACGAAAACGGCGGGGACGAAAACGCATTCACCTCGCATGATTTCGCGGCTTACTTCGAAACCCTGGTCTCGGACCGGATAGGTCTTTCCGTAACGCTCGAATCGGACAGGATGAGCAACCTGGTCCTGCGGGAGAGCGATTTCAAAACGGAGAGGCAGGTGGTGATGGAAGAGCGCAGAATGAGGGTGGACGATAATCCGCAGTCTTACCTGATGGAGCAGTTGGATTCGACCGCTTTCCAGTCTCAGCCCTATCACTGGCCGGTTATCGGCTGGACCGATGACATAGAGCGTCTCACCCTGGAAGACGTGCAGGCCTTTTACTCGAATTACTACAATCCGGCCAATGCGTTCATCGTGGTGGTGGGCGATTTTCAAAAAGAGAAGCTGGTCCCCGAACTGGAAAAGGCATTCGGGGGCATTCACAGCCCTCCGCCCCACAAGCGCTATTTTATCCAGGACCCGCCGCAAACCGGCGAGCGAACGGTAAAGGTGGAGCGCCCGTCGCAGCTGGGGGTGGTGATTGCCGCCTACCACGTTCCCAATCTGCGCCTGCCCGACGCATACGTGCTTGAAGTAATCAATGCGCTGCTTTCCGGGGGAAAAAGTTCCCGCTTCTACGAACACCTGGTGCGCGGAAAAAACCTGGTGCTGGAATCGTCCGCCGATTACACCCTGGCCAGCCAGGACCCGGGGCTGTTCTACGTTTCGGCCGCCTACCTGCCCGGCAAGGACCCCGCCGTCGTGCAAAAAGCGCTCTACGATGAACTGGAGCTGCTAAAGACCACTCCCGTCGCCCCCCGTGAGTTGGAAAAAGCCAAGAACCAGCTCGAAGCCGCTTTCGTGATGAGCCAGGATTCGCTGTTCTCGCTGGGCATGAACCTCGCCCAGTATGAGATAGCCCTGGACTGGCGTGCAATCGGCAATTATGTGCCTTCGGTCAGAAGTGTGAACCCGCAGGAAATCATGCGCGTCGCCGCAAAGTACTTCACGCCCGATAACCGCACGGTCGCGGTCCTTATCCCGACCGGGCCGCCCGAGAAGGCCCCCCCTCAGCCCCTCGGCGGGATGAAGGGAAAGGTGATTCGGTAAGGGAAAGACCTTACCGCCGGCACCGTCCGTTGCCGCGCCTGCCGCTTTGGATTGCTCTTAATACTTGAAACACCGGATTTCCCATGACCGCCAAAAAAGCATTGATCTGCGCCCTGTTTTTCCCGGCCCTCTGGGTCCTCACCGTTTCCGATTGCCGGGCCATGCCCAAGGTGGAGAGGACGGTGCTCGACAACGGGCTCAAGGTGCTGGTTTTCGAGGACCACACCATCCCGGAGGTAACGATTCACCTGCTGGTCTCGGCCGGTTCCTGGCGCGATCCGGTGAGTTCCAAGGGCCTTGCCGACCTTACGGCCAAATCGATGCTGCTCGGCACCCGGGACCTTTCCTTCGAGCAGATCAACGACCGCCTGGACTTCATCGGCGCCAGTCTCGACGCGGAATGCAGGAAGGATTTCTCGACGCTTACCATGCAGGTGCTCAAAAAGGACCTGGCAACGGGCTTCGGGCTGTTCCTGGGGATTGTGGCCGATCCATCCTTTCCCGAATCCGACATTGCAAGCGAAAAGGACCGCGTGATCGGGAATATACGCTCGATTGAAGACGATCCGGTCGAGATCGCCAACAGGGCGTTCGAAAAGGCGCTGTTCATCGGCTGCCCGTATGCGAGCGAGGTGGAGGGCACGGAGGAGTCCGTGGCCGGCATGAGCCGCGAGTCCATAGCGAAGTTTTACGGCGATTTTTACCGGCCCAACAATTCCCTGCTGGTAATCGGCGGGGACATAACGGCGGCGGAGGTAAAAGAAAAGCTGGTCCCCGGGCTTTTGCAGTGGCGGTCCGCCAATATCCCCGACATGAAGTTCGTTCCCCGGTTTGCCCAGGGCGCGGTGACGGTAAGGATCGACAAGCCTTTTTCGCAGGCGACCGTGGTCTTCGGCAGCCCCGCGCTGGAGCGCACCGACAAGGACTACTATCCCTTCCTGGTAATGAACAACATACTCGGTTCCGGAAACCTCTCCAGCCGGCTCATGGTAGCGATCCGGGTCAAGATGGGGCTTGCCTACTCGGTGCAGAGCGTTATCCTCGCGCGGAAATACGCGGGATCGTTTCGCGTCGTTTTGCAGACCAAGGACCAGTCGGCCAAGGAGGCCACGGCCCTTGCCATAAAGGAAGTCGAACGGATCAGGAACGAGCCGGTTTCCGATTCCGAACTTGAAAGGGCAAAGAAGTTTCTTATCGGAAATTTCCCGCTGCGCTTCAGCAGCACTCAGCAGGATTACGCGAGATTCGTCGCCCAGGTGGAGTTCCTGGGGCTTGGACAGGACTACCCGGAAAAATATCCCGGCCTGATAAGGGCGGTAACCCCCCCGGATATCCTCAGGGTGGCCCGAAAGTACCTCAAGCCCGAAGAACCCGTGACGATTATAGTGGGCGACCTGAAGAAAGCGGGCATGTAAGGCTGTGCAAATACCCGCCATCTACAACTTTAAAGGCGTGGGGGCGCTTCGCCCCCACCCCCCCATGCCGCTTCGCGGCTCGATTTGGCGCTGCGGCATCGAGCTGATGCCGGTTCCCAAGCTCCTGCTTGAGAACTGGCGGAGTATAAAGATCAGCCCTTTGGAACAAGCGGTTTGCTATTTTCTAAGCAACTTGGTAATTGACTTACCGGTTTGCAGTAAGTTTTGGTATTGCCGGTTGTCGGCCGCCGTGGCCGTTCTTATGTTTGGAAGCATCTTACCCGAGGGCTGTCAGGCGAACGGCGAGCTGGGTTTGCGTGGGCTTTTTCGTCCGGTATCGTCTGAGTCTTGTCTTTTAATTGATCTCCTTAACACATAAATTTTTTGCGGGGCTTTGCTGATGCCGAATCTTGGTCGCCGCGATTTTCTCAAGCTGGTCGGTGCCGCCGGGACGGGCGCAGCCCTTGGCGGCTGCTCGGAACCGACTCGCCACCTTATCCCTTACATTGACCCGCCGGAAGACATTGTTCCGGGCAAGGCGCTCTGGTACGCAACCACGTGCCGCGAATGCCCGGCGGGGTGCGGGATGCTCGCCAAGAACCGCGAAGGGCGCGTCGTAAAAGTGGAGGGAAATCCCCTTCACCCGGTAAGCGGCGGAAAGCTGTGCATGCGCGGCCAGGCATCGCTTCACGGCCTTTACAACCCGGATCGGTTCCACGGCCCGATGGTGCGAGGGCACGAAAAGGGCCTGCGGCCGGCTTCCTGGGACGAGGGGCTGGCCTTATTCAACGCCAGGATAGACCAGGTCGTAAAAGCGAACCGCGGCAAACGGGTCGTCCTGGTAACGGACCTCATTACCGGATCGCTAAAAGACCTTGCCGGATTGTGGCTCTCCGAACTCGGGCAGCCCGACGGCCCTATAATGTTCGAGCCCTATGCCTACGAGCCGCTGCGCAAAGCCGGCCAGGTCGTTTTCGGCACCGGTTCCGTCCCCTACTACAGGATCGACCGGGCCGATTTTCTGATCTCGTTTAACGCCGGTTTTCTTGAGACCTGGATATCGAATATCGACTACGCGCGCCAGTATGCAGCTTTTCATCCGCTGCGCGAAGACAGGAAAAACACGTTCGTTTTCGTGGGGCCGCGCCTTTCGATGACCGCAAACAATGCGGACCTCTGGATTCCGACTAGGCCGGGGATGGAATACGCCGTGGCGCTGGGGATGCTGAGGGTGATACTCGACGAGAAACTGGTCCCCGAGCTTGCGCCGGGCCGCCGGGCCGCCCTGTCGTCCCAGGTCGCCGGCTGGACCCTTGACAAGGCCGCCGCGGCCGCCGGCTGCGACGCCGGGCTCATTCACCAGGCCGCCATCTGGTTCGCCGGCGCCGAGCGCCCGCTGGCGATAGCCGAAGGCCTCCCGCTTTCCGTCCCCCACTCCACCGAAACCGCGGTTGCCGCCAACTTTTTGTGCACCGTAAAACCCGCGACCCTCGATGCCGTCTCTTTCGACCCCGCTCTTTCCTACAACGGGGCCGCCAGGGCACAGGCGCTGAAAGAGCTTGCCGACAAGATGCACGCCGGCGAGGTCGACCTGCTCATTACTTACAATGTAAACCCGGTCTTTTCGCTTCCGCGCGCCTGGGATTTCGCCGGCGCCATGAAGTCCGTTCCCATGGTGGTGAGCTTTTCCAGCGCGGTGGATGAGACCGGTTCCCTTGCCAATCTCGTTTTGCCCACCCACACCCCCCTCGAATCCTGGGGCGATTATTCGCCGCGAACGGGCGTGACCGGGTTCATGCAGCCGGTCATGGGCCCGGTGTTTGACACCAGGCATGTGGGCGACATACTGATTGCCACCGGAAAGAAGTTCAAAGGCGACGGGAAATTTCCCTGGAAGGATTTCCACGAGGCGCTCCGGGACAGCTGGGCGCGACTGGGGGAGACCGCCGGAAAAGGGGGATCTCCCGATGCTTTCTGGCAGGAGTCGGTAGAGCGCGGCGGGTACTGGGAAGCCGAAACCGGACACGCGGGACCTGCCCGAGTCCTTCCGGCCCCGGCGGCTTTCAGCTTCCCGGAACCGGAGGCCGCGCCCGTACAGGGCGAAGGTCTTCCACTGGTAATCTATCCCACGGTCCAGTTCTACGACGGCCGGACGGCAAACCGGATGTGGGTCCAGGAAGTTCCCGACCCGATGACCCAGACCACCTGGGGCGGATGGCTGGAAATCCACCCGGAAACGGCGAAAAAGCTCGGAGTCGAACAGGGGCACATGCTCCAGGTGCAGACCCCCCACGGGACAATCGAGGCGCCCGCTCTTCCCATCTACACCGTTCCTCCGGGGATAGCGGCAATTCCCGTCGGGCAGGGCCACACCAATTTCGGAAGATTTGCCGAGGGGCTTCCCGCAAATCCGTTCGAACTGCTGGCTCCGGAAATCGACGCCCCCTCCGGCGCAATTTTGCGCCCGCCGATTCTGGCGAAGATACGCAGCACGGGCCGAAGCTTTGCGATCGCGCACACGGACGGAAGCCTTTTCCAATACGACCGCGACATCGTGCAGACCATCGGACTGGAGGAGCGAAACAAGGCCGCGGCGGCGGGGCAGAAACCGCTCATCTATTACCCGCTTCCCTCCGGCTACAAGAAGGACAAGGACTTCTACCCCCCGCACCAGCACGTCGATTACCGGTGGTGCATGGTGGTGGACCTGGACAGGTGCATCGGGTGCGGCGCCTGCGTGGTGGCGTGCTACGCCGAAAACAACGTGGCGGTGGTCGGCAGGGAGCAGGTGATCAAGGGCCGCGAGATGTCCTGGATACGCGTCCAGAGGTATTTCGACAAGAGCACGAAGGGCGCCCGGTGGCTGGTCATGCTCTGCCAGCACTGCGACAACGCCCCGTGTGAGTACGTGTGCCCGATCTTCGCCCCGCAGCACAGCGTCGAGGGGCTCAACAACCAGGTCTACAACCGCTGTTTCGGGACGAGGTTCTGTTCGCAAAACGACCCGTACAAGGTGCGGCGCTTCAACTGGTTTACCTTCACCCGGCCCGAACCGCTCAAATGGCAGCTCAACCCCGATGTTACCGTCAGGCAAAAGGGGATAATGGAAAAGTGCTCCTTTTGCGTGCAGCGCATAATCGAGGCCAAGATACACGCCAGGACCCTGAACCGGAAGGTGAAGGACGGAGATTTTACGACCGCCTGCGCCCAGACCTGCCCCACCAATGCGCTGATCTTCGGCAGCCTCCTGGACCCGGAAAGCAGGGTATCGAAGCTGATAAACGACGTCAGGGCCTACCAGGTGCTGGCGCACCTCAACACCAAGCCGGCCGTTATTTATCTGAAGCGGGTGACAAAGGAAATAACCGTGTAAAGACGGACGCGGGAACAGGGCAATCCATAAAGTAGAGCGGGGAAACCGGTCTCCCCGCATCCCCGCGACATGCGGCCGCACCTGCGGCGCATGGCCTCGCGGGCCGGACGGAACGAAACCTGACATTTCTCAAGGCCGTATCAGGGTGCACGCCGAATGGAAGCTAAGCCAGAGGGCCTGACCAGCTACAAAATGGTCGACGACCAGATAATCGGGGCCATGTGGTCCCCCGGCAGAGTTTACTGGTTCTTTGTCGGTATTACTTTCATCGGAGTCCTGATAGGGGCCGCCTCCTGGGGCTACCAGATAGCCACCGGCCTGGGAGCGGCAAACATCCTCCATCCTCCGATGTGGGGCACTTACCTTACCAACTTCGTATGGTGGGTGGGTATAGCGCATTCCGGGACCCTCATTTCGGCGATCCTCTACCTTTTCCGCGCCTCCTGGCGCACTACCATCTCCAGGAGTTCGGAGGCCATGACGGTTTTCGCGGTCATGATCGCCGGCCTTTTCCCGCTCATTCACCTGGGGCGCGTCTGGATCGTCTACTGGATACTCCCGTACCCCAACGAGCGCAATCTGTGGCCGAACTTCCAGTCCCCTCTGGTGTTCGACGTGATCGCCATTTCGACCTACCTGACCGTCAGCATCCTTTTCTGGTACACGGGGCTGGTGCCCGACCTGGCGACAATCCGCGACAGGAGCAGCGGCTTCAGGAAGAAGATCTACGGCATTTTCTCCCTGGGCTGGATCGGGTCGCATAAATACTGGAGACACTACGGCACCGCCTACCTCCTGTTCGCAGCACTGGCCACCCCCCTGGTCATCTCGGTGCACAGCGTGGTTTCCTGGGATTTCGCGCTCGGAATAACCCCGGGATGGCACAGCACCATTTTCGCTCCCTATTTCGTGGCGGGCGCCATACATTCCGGCCTGGCCATGGTTCTCATTCTGCTTATTCCTCTTCGCCGCATATACAAGTTCGAGAACCTGATAACCATGAATGTCCTGGAACAGATCGCAAGGACAATAATCCTCACCGGGTTGATCGTGGGATACGCCTACGTGGTGGAACCTTTCATAGCGTGGTACAGCGGCAACGTCGCGGAAAAAGACCAGTTCATCTTCCGGGCCGTCGGGTATTACACCTGGGAGTTCTGGATCATGATCGTATGCAACTCGATCGTGCCGCTGGTGCTGTTCATCAAAAAGGTCCGCACCAACATAGCGTCGCTTTTCACGATCGGGATACTGGTCCTGATCGGCATGTGGTTCGAGCGCTACGTGATCATTATCGGCTCCGAGGCCCACGAATACGAACCCTATTCCTGGGGCGTATATCTGCACCCGTCCCTGGTGGAGTACGGAATTTTGCTGGGGTCTCTCAGCCTGTTTTTCTTCCTGTTCCTGCTATTCGCAAAATTTTTGCCGACGATATCGATTACCGAACTCAAGGATGCCATTCCCGTTCCGAGACGGAAAAGATAGGAGGAACTTGCGAAATGGCCGGGAAGACGGCTGTGGTGGGCGTTTACGAATACTTGAACGAGGTCGTGGCGGCCCTCAACACGCTCAAGGGGGAAAAGATAGCGGTGGACGAAGTGTATTCCCCCATGCGCTGTGACGAGGTGAGGGAAACCCTCGGGCTGCCGGAACTGGGAAGCGTGCGGTTCTTCACCCTCACGGGGGGGATCGTGGGAATTCTTACCGGTCTTTTCCTTGTCTGGTACACCGCTTCCCAGTGGCATTTCATAGTGGGGGGAAAACCGCCGATACCCTGGGTGCCCTCCGTTATTCCGGCCTTCGAGTTCCTGATACTGATCGCGGTTCTTTTTAATCTGGCCGGTATGCTCATAAAGAACAGGATGCCCAGACTCCGGCTTCCCGCCTACTATGACCCCCGGTTTACCCAGGACCGGTTCGGGATAGTGGTGAAGTGCACGGAGGAGGAGAGCGAAAAGGTGCGGCGCATATTTGAAACGTCGGGAGCCGAGGAGGTCCGCCAGGTTGAAGGATAACTTGATCAAGGACGCGGAGCTGGCGAAAAATTCGGTCAACTGGCGCTCGCTCAAGCTGGTCTCGGCCGTAATGGCCCTGATCGGTGCGGCCGCCTTTGTCTACGGGGCCTTTTCCGGGACGGGCACCGCATGGCAGGCCTACCTGGTAAACTTTGTCTTCTGGACCGGACTGTCGGCCGGCGCCTTCCTTCTCTCGCCCATCCTGGTGACGACCGGCTCGCACTGGGGAAGGCCCGTAAAACGCCTGGCCGAGGCCGCCGGATCGTTTCTGCCCGTTTCCTTCCTCCTGTTCTGGGTACTTTTTGCCGGGCGCGAGGAGATCTTCCCGTGGATACGCCACCCGGTGGAAGAAAAAGCCAAGCTGATCTGGCTGAACGTCCCATTCCTTTTTATCAGGGACGGGGCGGCGCTGCTGATCCTGGCCCTGCTGTTCGTGTGGATGACATACTATTCGGTGCGGGCCGACAGGGAGGCAATGCTGGGCCAGGGTGAGGGCGCGGACAGGCTCTACAGGGGGCAGACCATTATCGCGCCCATCTTTATCATCATGTACGCCTTTATCCTGACCCTCATCGCATTCGACCTGATCATGTCGCTCAATCCGCACTGGGTCAGCACCCTGTTCGGCGCCTACTACTTTGTGGGCAGCTTCTACATGGGGCTTGCCGCGCTGATACTCATCTGCGCCTTCGCCGCGGAGCGGATGGGCCTGGGCGGCTATATTGCGGAAAAGCAGTTCTTCGATCTCGGAAAGCTGCTCTTCGGATTTTGTATCGTCTCCCTGGACTTTTTCTACGTGCAGTTCCTGGTCATCTATTACGGCAACCTGCCGGAGGAGACCCGGTACGTGATCACGCGCGTGTGGCTCGATCCCTGGGCCTTTTTCGCCTGGCTGGTGCTGTTTGCCTGCTACGTCATTCCGTTTGTGGTCCTGCTTCTTCGAAAAATAAAGATGGTGACCTGGATGATTTCGGCCATGTCCGTGTGGATTCTTATCGCGATGTGGCTGGAGAGATTTTTCCTGGTGGTTCCGTCGATATCCAAGAGCAAAACGATTCCGCTGGGCTGGATGGAGTTCTTTGTAAGTATGGGTTTCCTTGGGATTTTCGTATTTTGCACCGCCTGGTTTCTGGAAAGATACCCGGTTATGGCGGTATCCGATCCCTTGATGTCAAAAGCACTGGAAGTGGGGGAGCATCAGATCGGGCTGGCGGGCCCCGCGCAGCTTTGAGGTCCGGGACTTCATCGGCCGGCACGCACCGGTTCTCGTGCATCTAACCGAATGGCGCTTCTGAGTCACTGAGAAAAGATGGCTGATCAAAAAGAGACGAAAACAACAAAAGCAGTGTGGTGGAAAGGGTGGTTCTGGGCGTTCGTTCTTCTTGCGGGGGCCATGCTTTACCTCTATTTTCTCTTTCCGCACCAGGAAACCGGGCCGAAGCAGCCCATCTTTTTCAGCCACCGGGTGCACGCCGGTGTAAAGCAGATCAATTGCCGGTTCTGCCACCCTTACGTCGAAAGGGCCGAGCACGCGGGGCTTCCGGAAGTGGCGAAGTGTTTTTTCTGCCATAAATACATCATCACCGAGCACCCGCAGATAAAACTGGAGAAGGAGCATTTGGACAAAAAGGTCCCGGTGCCGTGGGTACGCATCTTTTTCGTTCCCGATTTCGTCAAGTTCAGGCATCAGCCCCATATCAGGTTCGGGAAACTGCAATGCGCCCAGTGCCACGTGGGTGTGGAGAATATGGACCGGCTGCGTCCGGTCAATTTTCAGATGAAGTTCTGTATCGACTGTCACAAGATAAAGAAAGCACAGCTCGACTGCTGGCTGGCCTGCCATCACTAGAAACGGCATCGGGCGCCGGGTTCCAGGCAACCCCATGACACCCGATACCCCGATGCGGATGAGGTAAACAGAAAGTGGGCTTCCTTAAAATAGAAGAACACGGGACCGCAAAGCTCTTCTTCCTGAGTTCGGCAGTGTGGTTCGTAATCGGGACGCTGGAGGGGATCACCTGCGCAACGGACATGGTGGCGCCCGACCTCATGGGCGGAATCCCCTGGCTTGTTTTCAGCCGCGTTCGCCCGATGCACACCACGACGATGATCTTCGGCTTTGCCGGAGCGGGCCTTATCGGGGCCGCCTATTACATCATGCCGACACTGCTTCGCACCCCCCTGTGGAGCGAGCGGCTGGGCAAGGTCGCCCTGTGGATCTACAACCTCGCCATCCTGATCGGGCTGGTGGCCCTTGACATGGGCCACTCCCAGGGGCGCGAATACGCCGAATGGATATGGCCGGCGGATATCGGGATACTGCTCGGGCTGGGGCTCACTTTCTTCGACCTGTTCCAGACCGCGGTGCGCCGGCAGGAAAAAATCATGTACGTGTCCACCTGGTACATATTCGCGGGCCTGGTGTACACGTGGTTCATCTACGCCATCGGCAACGCCGTGTGGAACCCCTACACGGGAGCCATAACCGGTGTGCCCGATGCCATCCTCGCCTGGTTTTACGGGCACGGGATCGTAGGATTGTTTTTGACCCCGCTTGCCATCGCGGTCTCCTATTACGTGGTGCCCAGGGTGGCAAGGAGCCCCCTCTACAGCCACACGCTCTCGCTGGTGGGCTTCTGGACGATACTGGTGATCTACACCCACATCGGGAGCCATCACCTGCTCCAGACCCCTATCCCCACCTGGCTCAAGGTGTTGGCCGTATCCGGCAGCATTGCGATGATAATCCCGGTAATGACCGTGCTCGTAAACCTGTGGCTCACCGCACGCGGACGACTCGGGTTTTTCCACGCCGATATCGGGGGCAAGTTCGTCATGGCCGGCCTTATCTGGTACATCCTGACCTGTCTTCAGGGGCCCATCCAGGCCTTTCCCATTGTGCAGAGGGTCACGCACTTGAACAACTGGGTCATCGCGCACTCGCACATGGGCGTTTTCGGGTTTTCCGGGACGATCGCCCTCGGGGGCCTGTACTACATTCTGCCCCGGATCACCGGAAGACCGATCTACAGCACGCGCCTGGCCGACGTGCAGTACTGGCTCCTGCTGCTCGGAATGACGGGCTTTTTCACGGTGCTGACCGCCGGGGGTCTGATCCAGGGAAACGCCTGGCTAAACGGTGAGACCGTCTATCGCACGCTGCCCATGCTCCACATCTACCTGATCCTTCGCGCGGCCCTGGGCATACTTTTCATCGGCGGGGCAGTCATCGGACTCTACAACGTTTACATGAGCATTTACGGGACGCGGGTCCAGGGAGAGCTGCAATGAAAATGACCCCAACCGTGCTGGTTATCGGAGGGTTGATCGTTTTCGTCCCCGTGCTGTTCTTCCATGTTATGCTGCCGTGGATAACCATAAGCGAGAAGCCCTCGGACATCTTCAGGCAGAGGACGGCCATCGAGGACCAGGGCCGGGCCATTTACGTCAATAACGGCTGCACTTTCTGCCATACCCAGTTCATCCGAAACTTCGACTGGGGCATCGGAGCGGAGCGGGTGGCCCGCTCGGGCGATTATGTGGCCGAAACGCCTCATCTTATGGGAACGGAACGCACCGGCCCCGACGTTTCGCAGGAAGGCGGCGAGCACCCGGACGACTGGCACCTGGCCCATTTCATGAATCCCAGGTTCACCCGGCCCGAGTCCATCATGCCGTCATGGGAATTTTTGGGACTGGAGCAAATCAGGGCGCTCACGGCCTACGAGCAAAGTCTCGGGTTCAAAGACGCCGACGGAAGGGTCGCCCGGCAAAACCACTGGAAAGTGGAATCGATAAAGGCCTTCGAATCCGGCCCCGACCGCAATGTGGAGTGGCTGCACGGGCATGTTCCGCAACCCTGGAGGGACCTTCCCGATCCCTATCCCACCTCCGTTGCGGCCATCGACAGGGGGCACCGGATTTATCAAGGCTTCTGCATAGGGTGCCACGGACCCATTGGAGACGGCATGGGACCGGCCCAGCCCTATCTTTATCCGCCGCCTCTTAATTTTACCATCCTGCACAACCGGGGCGTCTCCGGCGGCATCCTGTACTACCAGATCATGAACGGGATCACCGGTACCGCCATGCCTTATTTCAAGAAAGACCTCGAATCCGAAAAGATATGGGACGTGGGCAACTACGTGGCGGTTACCTTTATCGCGCAGTCGGATGCCCACGGGCAGCCCAGGGGCATCGACGCGGCCTATCTTCCGGTCGGGAAGGAGTAGGGAATGTATTACGCCGGCTGGCTTTTCCTGGTGGTGATAAGCCTTGCGGTAAGCATTGTGGCCTTTCTGTGGGGGCTCAGGTCCGGGCAGTTCTCCGACCAGGACAGGGCCCGGTTCCTGCCGCTCGGAAGCGACCTGCTCTCGGAACCCGTGGTCGTGGCCTCGGCCTCCAGGCGCAGGACGCAGTCCGGGGTCCTGGTGGCGATTATCCTGGTGTGCATGGCCGCCTTCGGGGTCGCCGTGGCCTTGAGTATCCATTACCGCTGAAACGGTGGGCGATATGCGATTCTTCATCTGGGTGGATTTTAAGTACGAAATTGCGGCCATCTTTATAGGCTTGATCTCGCTTGTTCTGATCTATATAGCATGGGCGGGCTATCCGAGAAGAAAAATGGTCAGGACGCTCGATGAGCTGGAAACCGGCCCCAAAATCGAGAAAAACCCGGTTGCGCCTTTTCTGATTTTTACATACGTGGGTATCGTTTGCTGGTCGATTGGCTACGTGATCTACATATGGGCCAACGGCATCAATTTCTGAACCGGATCAAACGGCTTGAGACAACCCGGAACAGGTCTTTCACATGGAACCAGTTCAGCATTCCGAAGAGCAGGAAAGCCCCGCGCGAACCTGGATCATAATTTTCGCCATTGCGCTGGTCTTTGCCCTCTGGGGCACTCTCATCTATAAGGTAATCGGAGAAAAGGGGCCGCCAGGATGGGACTTCAGCATCATCCCGGATATTCCGGGCGAATCGCTCTACTCCACGGGAACGCCCGTGAGGCCGCACGGCCTGGCGCCGGGTCCGTACCAGTTCGTCGACCCGCAGCATGTGATGGGGCCGCCCGAACGCCTGCAGAAGGAGGCCTTGCCTAAATGAAACCGGCACAGTCGAACAGGTTTGGCGCGCTGAGGGCCGGAGTGCTCGTTTTGATGCTGGCCCTTGCCGCGCAGCTTCTTACGGGCTGCAATTACGCCCGCATGCGGGACGATGAGGCGGTGGAGGGCTATAACCAGGAGTTCCCGAAAATGCCCAAATACTCCATCCCGACCGGAGGCGGCATCTGGGTGGAGCGGGAATCCGACCCCAACGATCTGGTCGACCCATTGCCGGCAAGTCCGCCGACCATTGCCACGGGCGCCGAAAGGTATGGTTTTTACTGCATCCAGTGCCACGGGCCGAAGGCCGACGGCAACGGCACGGTGGGGCAAAGCTTCGCGCCGCTTCCGGCTAATCTTACCCAGCCGCTGGTCCAGGACCAGAACGACGGAGAGATTTTCTACAAGATACGGTTCGGGTTCAACCGGCACCCTCCGCTCTATTCGACCATAACGGAAGACGAAACCTGGGCCATAATCCGCTTCATCCGGTCGATTGCGAAGCGGACGTGATTTAACCTCGATGATTGACCTTTTCGCCTCATTTACCGTCGGGCTGCTCGGAAGCCTTCACTGCGTGGGGATGTGCGGCCCGATTGTACTGGCATATTCCCTGTCGTTAAAACAGGGGACCACGGCGGGGGGAGCGTTCGCGCCGGGGCTCCACCGGCTCTTTTCACACCACGCGGCTTTCCACTCGGGGCGGATACTGACCTACGCAATCCTTGGCGCAATCGTCGCCGCGGCCTTCCACTCACTGGAGGTGCAAAAGTTTTCGGCGCTGTACCGGGCCTGGATTGCGGTCTTTTGCGGAATTCTTCTCATCGTGTTCGGCCTTGTCCTTATGCGGATTGCGCCGGTCCCCTCCTTTCTGGCAAGACTTGTCTCTCCGGGCTATATAGGTAGAAAAATAGCATCCCTGGCGGGGCTTCCCGGCGTGACGCCCAAGATCGGGCTGGGGCTTGCCGCCGGCCTCATTCCCTGCGGCCTTAGCTGGGCAATGCTGGTAAACGCCGCCAGTACGCTCGACCCGGCGAAAGGTTTTATGACGATGGCCTCCTTCGGCCTGGGAACCGCCCCCGCCCTGCTTTTGACCGGCATGTCGGCATCTTTTATATCCACCCGGAAGCGATTGCTGGGTGAAAGAGCGGCCGCGGCCATGGTAATCGTGATGGGAGTTTTTCTGCTTGGAAAAGGCGCCGCAAATCTATTGGGATTTGTCGATTGCTGCTCGGGGTTTTAGATCTTTTTAAAGACGTGGGGCACTGCGGGCGCCTGCTCGGACCACATTGATACGATTCCCCGTCCTTGACGGGAGGGGAATTCGGCTTGATTGCGCAACCGACAGTGAATAGTAAAACTTCTGAAAACTCATGCCACCTTTGCGGCCTGCCTCTGGGCGGCTCCAAAATCTCCTGCCCGGCCGATGGGCGGACCGTGCATTTTTGCTGCACGGGCTGCATGTACGTGTTCCAGATCCTGTTCAGCAGCCCCGAGGGTTTCCCCGAAGATTACAAAAATTCCGAACTCTACAGGGCCTGCGTTTCCGCCGGGCTGATCCCGTCGGGTGCGCCGGACGATGCAAGCGCCGCCCCGGGCCGCGGGGAAGCGGCGGGGGCCTCCCCGGCGCAAACGCTTGCCGCCGCCCTGCGGGAGAGCCGATATTCGGCCCTGCCCGAGATCTCCGGGATCGAGGAGGGCCTGTGCCGCGAACTCTCTCTCAGGATCGAGGGCATGTGGTGCGTGGCCTGTTCCTGGCTGATCGAGCAGTTGCTTCGCAAAATGGACGGCGTGGTTTCCGCGGGCATTTACTTTTTCTCCGATATCGCACGGATAAGGTACATGCCGCACCTTGTCCGGCCCGGGCAGATCACGGATTCCATATCGCGCCTGGGCTACCGGGCGACCCCGGTGGAATCCGGCCCGGAATCGGGCGAGAGCCGCGGCCTGGGGGTCCGGCTGGGCATCTCGGCCATTTTGTGTATGAATATAATGATGGTTTCCTTCGCCCTGTATGCCGGTTTTTTCGAGGAAATAGGGCGCGACGGGGCGGCGTTTTTTTCCTGGGTGCTGTGGGCGCTTGCCACGCCGGTTGTTTTCTACGGGGGCTGGCCGATCCTTCGCAGATCGTTCTGGTCGCTGCGCCACCGCACGCCCACAATGGATGTGCTGATCAGCGCCAGCGTCCTTTCCGCCTACGCTTACAGCATGGTGGCGATGTTTCGGGGAAGCATCCACGTCTATTTCGATACCGCCTCCACGCTGCTCACCCTGGTTTTGCTGGGACGGTTCATCGAGCTTCGGGCGCGTGAAAAGGTATCGGCCGGGATAACCGCCCTCTTTCACGCGGCCAACACCAAGGCGCGGCTCATCAGGCAGGGCCGGGAAGTGTGGACGGGCGCCGATGCGGTGCGCCCCGGCGATCTTTTCCTGGTGCTGGGAGGAGAGCGTGTCCCGGTCGACGGGTTGATTCGCTCCCCGAAGGCGGTGCTGGACGAATCGATTATAACCGGCGAATCGCGCCCGGTGCAAAAGATGAAGGGGGACAGGACGCCGGCCGGGGCCGTTTTACTGGACGCGGACGCCGAGTTCGAGGCCGAGCGTCCGGGCAATGAAAGCTCGCTCAACCAGATTATCGCGCTGATCGAAGAGGCGCTGTCGTCAAAAAACAATTTCGAGCTTTTCGCGGACCGGGCGATGCGCCTGCTTGTCCCCGCCGTCCTGGCGCTCGCCATCGGCACGGCCGCGGTTCTTTTGATAATGTCCTTTCCGGCGCACGAAGCACTGCTTCGCGCCATGACCGTTTTGGTCATAACCTGCCCCTGCGCCCTGGGAATAGCGACCCCCCTGGCCAGGGTGGCCGCAATTGCGCGGGCGCGCGCCTCGGGTATCCTGATTCGAAATTCCGCCCTTTTCGAAAAATCCGAAGGCCTCAAGGAAATCATCCTGGACAAAACCGGGACCCTTACCGAAGGCAAATACGTTTTGCGGGAAATCGAGACGACTTCGGTTCCGGCCGACGAAGCCCTGCGGCGCGTGGCGTCGGCCGAAGCCGGATCGGGCCATTTCCTGGCCCGCGAGACGGTTCGAGCCGCCCGCGAACGCTCGCTCGAACTCGACGAGGTGCTCTCATTCGAGCTGGTCGAAGGGATGGGAGTGGCCGCCGTGACCGCGTCGGGCGACATCATTGCCGGAAACCGCCGCATTCTCGCCCGGTTCGGGCTCGATCTTCCGGCGGAACTGGACCGAAAGGCGCGCGCGGCGGAAGAAAGCGGGGCAACGGTGGTTTTTTTTGCCTGGAGCGGGTCGGTGCGGGGTTTGCTGGTTTTTTCAGACAAGCTCAGGGAAAACGCTGCCGAAACCGTTCGGATGCTTCGCCGGGCGGGGCTGAACGTCCGGGTGGTCTCCGGCGATTCCGGGGAAACCACGCGCGTGGTCGCACATGAGCTGGGGATAGCCGACTTTACCGGACAGGCGCTTCCGGCGGACAAGGTGGAAATCATCGCGCGGCTTCAGGCGCAGGGCGCCCGGGTGGCCATGGCCGGCGACGGGCTGAATGACGCCGCCGCCCTGGCGCGGGCCGATATCGGCATAACGGTCGGCCAGGGGGCAAATCTTATCCGCGAGTGTGCGGACGCCGCCGTCTTCGGGGACGACCCCCTCAAGATTCCGGAATTGATAGCCATTTCAAGGCTGACGCTCAAAATTATCAGGCAAAACCTTTTCTTCGCCTTCGTCTACAACATGCTGGGAATTCCCCTTGCCGCCGCCGGGCTTCTCAACCCGCTCCTGGCCGCTTTTGCCATGCTGGTGAGCAGCATAACGGTCATCGGAAACACTCTCCGGATTTCACGCTACCACGACAAGCGCACCGAGGAGGCGTAAAAGAAACCACTCACCGCAGAGCCGAAGAGAAAAGAAGGCAAAGAGCTTTAATAACAGGTTGCGTTCAAGATTGACGTGATGGGTTACGCTTAACTCAGGTCTGGAAAGGGTTGGATGGGTGAAGCGGAGCGTAACCCATCGGCATTGGCCTATCTTGAACGAAAATTGGTATAATTTCTACTTGTCCCCTCCGGGGGCTGTCGCCATCCCCGCAGGATTGGGCGATTCGCCTGCGGCGCATGGCCGCGCGGGCCGGGTCTAAGCCTCAAGCTCCCGTTCCAGGCCCGCCAAGCTGAAAT
The DNA here is from genome assembly GCA_963712895.1 of uncultured delta proteobacterium. Lineage (GTDB taxonomy): Bacteria > Desulfobacterota > Syntrophobacteria > Syntrophobacterales > Syntrophobacteraceae > SbD1. Next base: position 248,989 of record CAVQJR010000007.1, read on the forward strand.
CCTCGTCCAGGAAGGCCCGCGCAATCCGTTTCGGCATCGAATCGTCCTGCATCGAGGCGTCGAGCAGGCGGCTGAACCCCATCAGGCGGCCCAGCATCACCAGCCTTGCCTGGATTTCTTCCTGTTCCATCTCCAGGATGGTCGCGGTAACCAGGTCGCCGCGCTGGTCGGTGAAAAAGTCGTGGCCCTTCAGCACTTCGGCGATAAACCTCGCCCTGCGCTCGCGCTGCACCGCCGTGGTGCCGCCGCCCTTGAATCGAAACCGGATGTAGTTTTCGCGGGCGCTGGTGCCGCACACCGAATCCACCATGGCGAAATGAAAATCGACGCGGGCGTTGAGGTTCAGGTAATCACGGCTTACCAGGGCGTAATTTTGCTGCCCCACTGGGCGGGCGCCGCCGCTGTCGAGCATGGACCTGGAAAGCAGGCCGGAGATGTTTGCCGCCGGGGCCGGTACGTTCCAGCGAAGCCCGGGGGTCATTATGCCGTCGATCAGGGCCAGGAGCGGCGCGCAGACCAGGTCGGCGGTCCTGATTTTCATCCCCTTCGTTCCCGGGACCAGGCCCCCGCCGAGGTCGATTATCATGAAGTGCAGCGGCAATCCGTCCGACAAGGTATGGACGAGCATCCCGGCGTCTTCGAGCACGCTGTCTCCGAGCCGGAACATGGCAAGCACCGCCATTTCGTGGGCAAAGCGGACCACGTCGTGGAGCGACCTGCACTCCACGATGGAAAAGGTCGGGCCGTAGGCATCGGTGAGGTTGAGGGGCTCTATGAGTTCGCGAAGCTTTGCCGATTCGGGGGGCGTTTCCGGGTCTTTTTCCGGCTGCGCCGGCCGCGGCGGTTGCTCCCCTTCCGCCGGTTTTGCCGGTTCCCGGCGCTCGTCTTCCGCGCTGAATTTCGACCAGACCTCCTCCGGGGCCTTTAGAATCATCGCCCGGTCGGCGTCGAGAACGATCCACTGTCCGTCCTGGAGCACCTGGGAGGCTTTCCCGATGCCGGTGAGCATCGGGCGCGAATACTCGCGGGCGACACAGGAAAGGTGGTCGGCGGGGTTGCCGAGGTCGACGATGGCGCCTTCGAAATCGGGAAGCCAGCGCGCCGCGTCGACAAGGCTTTGCCGCAGCACCATTATCCCCGGCCCGGATCTTTTTTCCCGCCAGTTCGCGAGGTCTTTCAGCGAATGGATGACCTTCACCCTGCCAACGCTTCGGCCCGGCGAGGCGCACACGCCCCCTTTGAGTACCACTTCCCCCGAAACCTGTTCGGCCGTGTGGCGGCTCCTCGCGGAAAGCCGAATGTCGCGGGACTGGAGAATGGAAATCTCCCCGTCTCCGTCGATTGCCCACTCGATGTCCTGGGGCTTTCCAAGCAGGCCCTCGATCATGCGCCCGAGGCGCACCAGCGAGAGCACCTCTTCTTCGGAGAGCACCGGCTCCAGCCCCTCCCGCTCCCCGACGGCCTGCTCGACTATCCCCCCGGTCCCTATCCCCACCGCCCGTGTGGTTTTGGGAACGATTTGGGCAAACTGCTCGAAAGGCTCGCAGCCGTCGCACGTGCGAAGCGGCCGGTAGAGGTCGGCGGGGGCGCTGCCGCTTACCGCCAGCACTCCGAGCCCCGGAACGGCGCTTATCAGCATCCTGCCGCTGTCGGGAGAGCCCGGATCGAGCGTGAACAGGACGCCGGCGGCCCTGGCCGGGACCATCTTCTGGGAAAAAAGGGCGAAGTCGCGGGCGCCGAGCGGAAGGCCGGCGTGCAGCCGGTAGGAGATCGACCGGGCGCTGTAGCCGCCGGCCAGGACCTCTTTTACGGCTTCGGCAAAACCTTTGAAAGAGGTCACGTTGAGGACGCTTTTAAACTGGCCGGCAAACGAGTGCTCGATCCGGTCCTCGGCCAGGGCGCTGCTCCTCACCGAAACCGCCTCGGACCCGTTGTCCGAGAGCCGCATGTAGGCGCCGCGTAGCCCCCTTTCCAGTTCCTGGGGCAAAACGGCGGCACGGATGCGGTTCCCGATCTCGGCGGCGGTCTCCCCGATCTCTGTTCCGCTGAGATTCCCGCTCTCCGCGAGCCGCATCTTCTGCCGGATAAACTCGTCCAGGCCGCCTTCGGAGATAATGTCCCAGCAGGCCTTAACGGTCATCGCAAACCCGTCCGGCACCTTCAGCCCGGCGCGCCTCAAAAGCGCTAGGGTTGCCGCCTTGCCGCCCACCAGGGACCTCTGGTGGTCGGTGGAAATGCCGTCGAAAAAGATATACGAGGGACCGGATGCGGAACCTGCGATGAGTTTTTCGAGTTCCTTGCGGATGCCCGCCTCGATCAGGCGGTGTCTTTCGAAAAGGGAGTCGTAGCCCCCGCTCGAGAGCCGGTCCAGGCCGTCGACCAGCTCGTAGGTAACCTCCAGCAGCTCGTCTATTTCTTCGGAAACGTCTTTCCACGATGTATTGGACGAGCCGAGCGCCTGGTCGACCGAACGGAGAAGATCGAGCGAGTATTCGTTATTGGCGAGCAGTATCCGGAAGGTATGATAGCGCACCTTGAGCTTTTCCAGGACGGCCGCCGCCCGGTTCCGCCGCCGCTCCCGCCACCTGTTGAACAAAAAGGAGACAGGATTACCCACCGGTGCGCTCCTTGCCCCGGTTTTCCTCCGCGGCCGATTTTTCCGTAAAATCTCCCAGCATCCGGTCAACCGCTTCCTCGGATTTCATCGAAAGATCGAGCTGGCGCGTGAAAGCGGTCAACTGGCCAAGATATGCCAGGGCGGCGGAGATCTCCCCCGTTTCCTCCATCTTGAGCTTTCCCGTGACCAGGTCCCCCTTGACGGCCGTCTTGAAGCGAAGGTTCTCCAGGATCGAGGCGATCAGCTCGGCCCGGCGGCGGCGGCTCTTTTCCTCTGCCAGGCCGCCCACGAACCGGAAGTATATGTAATTCTGGTTGACGCTTTCGCCCAGGTAGCAGTCGATCACGCTGAAATGGTAGCCGAGCCGCAGACCCACGTTCATGTAGTTTTCGGCAATAATTGCGTGGTTTCTGCCGGAGTAGGCCCCCGGTGCGCCCATTGCCGAAAAAGTCCGGTCCAGGCCCGAGAAAATGTCCTTCAGCCTGAGGGGGGCGGGGTCCCGGTCCCACATCGCCCGCACGTCCAGTCCCTGCACGAAAGCCCTGAAGGGCCTGGAGGTGATCTCGTCGGGGGCGATGACGTCCCCGGCGCCCGCGGCAAGACCTCCCCCGAGGTCCAGCACGAAAAGATCCACCGGCACGTCGAGGCCGAGCCTGCGGGCGTTCAGCCCGCCGAAGCCGCGGCCGCGGTCCTGGATATTAAGGAGCTGCTCCACCGATTTTTCGTGTGAAAAATGGATCAGGTCGTGGTAAGTGCGGCAGTTTTCAACCGAAAAGGTGCTCGAATCCGGATCGATCAGGCCCAGGGGCATGATCCAGCGAAGGAGCCTTCGAAGCTCGATATATTCAGGGTCGTCCGGGTAGAGGTCGGTGCCGTAGTCCCGGCAGGCAAGCAGGTGCTCGACAATCCCGCCGTAAATGGTGCGCTCGCCGGCATCCACCGTCACTTCGAGCCCTTCCGGCACCCGCTCCAGCACCCCGCGCGCCCCGAATACCGCCGGGACCCGGAGTTCGCGCGCAATGGTCGCCAGGTGGCCTATCGAAGAACCCACCTCGGTTACCATGGCGGAAACCCGGCGCAGGACCGAACTTAGATTGGGGCTTGCGGTGCGCGCTATGGCAACCGAGCCGGGAGGGATTTGTTCGACGTTCGTTGTGTCCGAAATCCGGACGGTGCGGCCGGCGGCAATTCCGGCCTGCACGGTCTCCCCGCCCTTGAGCAGCACCGGCGTCCCTTCGAGGGAGCGTTCCAGCTCGCAGGTCGCAGGGTTTTCCTGCATCGAAAGATAGCTCACCCCGGTGATTATCGGCCGGTTTGCCCTTCCCCTCGCCCAGTGCAGCTCGAAGGGCCAGCCCAGGATGCGCTCGATTGTGGCCGCACATTGGGCGACGGCGCTCAAAAAGTCGGGACCCAGAAGAGACGAGCCTCGAAACAACCCCTTTGCCGACGAGAGCGGGGTTATCCCCGGATAGATTTCGGCGTTCGGTGCCTTTTCCCGGATTTCGGACTGCACGGGGCCGTAGGGGTATGTTCTTCGAACCAGGTATTGCTCCACCCGATCCGGATAATCCGACGGCGAAGCGACGATGCGGAACAGTCCGGCCGGAAATCCCGCCCGCGGGATGCTGGAAACGGTCCCGGCGGCGAGCGCCCCCACCGATTCGTGTACCGCAAGCGCAACCGGCGCGCAATTCTGCGGGGTTGCTCCCGTATTTTGAAGGTATTCGGCCAGGGCGCGCGACAGGGCGGCCGGGACGTCGCCCGCATTGACCCCCCTTGCGCCTTCCAGTTGCGGTCCGCCCTCACGGCGCGGTCCGGCGGGGCATGCGCGCACGGTGAGGGGCACCGGGCCGCCCCTCCGCCCGAAAAGGGCCTCCATTTCATCCCGGACCGACTTTTCGAGAGCGGACTGCGGATCGGGGATTCCGGGTTGCGGGCCGGGGGTCTCGCACCGGCCAAGAGATTCCAGCAGGACGCGGCAGCCCTCGGCGGTTACCGCAAAACCGTCCGGGGCGAGAAGTCCCAGCGAATTTCCAGCCTCGGCCATGCAAACGTTCATGGCCCCGGCAACGGGCTCCAGGTCCCAGCTCAGCAGGCTGTAGGGCAGGGTGAGGCTTCCGGCATAGGGGCCGATGCCCCCTCCGAGAATATCTTCGAGCGAGCCCCGGATGGTCTGAAACCGGTCGAAGAGGTCGGCATACCGGTTATCGGACATCGTATTGAGGCTGTAGACCACCTGGTAGACGATTTTTCCGAGTTCGCGCACCGAGCTTTCCAGAAATGCGCGGTCGAAAATATACTCGCCGCCCAGGGCGCGTTCCATTTCGGACATCTTTTCGAGCGCCCTGGTGTTGAGGTTCTGGATGCGCCGGAACTTCGTAAAAAGAGCGCGCACCGGCTCCAATCCCGCCGCGGGCGGCTTTGCTCTCTTTGACCAGGGAAAAGGCAGGCGCATTGGATTACAATCTCAAGTTTTCAGGGCGAAGGCCCACTTGTTTGCACATCCTCCTGATGGGAGGGGCCGGTCTCGATTCCCCCTCCCTTGACGGGAGGGGGTAGGGGAGGGTGTCGTGCTTTCAGGCGCTGATAACCCCCTCCCCCCAGAGGAGGGGGGCCGCAACGCCCGGCCCTGGGGAGAGGGAAACCGATTCGGGCATCAGGCCGCGCCGGCCCTGCTTTTTTCGTCCAGCCGGCGCACGGTCTCCATGATGTCGCTTAGCTTGAACGGCTTGGCTATGAAGTCGAACGCCCCTTTGCGGAAGGATTCCTTGGCGGTGTCCGAGGTGGCGAACCCGGTGATCACCACCACGTCAATCGACGGCCACTTCTCTTTTACCCGCGACAGGAAACTCATGCCGTCGATTCCTTCCATCTTGAGGTCGGTGATCACTATATCGAAGCGCTTCTGTTCGATCCTGGCCAGGGCGGAGGCGCTGTCGGTGAAAGTCTCCACGTCGTAGCCGGCTTTCTGGAAGGCCGGTTTGAGACGCTTGCAAACTATCGGTTCGTCGTCCAGCACCAGGATCTGGGTCCTTCGCTCGGCATTCGGTTCAGACGCAGCCATCTTGCACCTCCAGTAACGAAGTTATGCGGCTCATGAAATCCGACCGGAAATCCATGACCTTCTCCTCGCAATCCATGCTCACGTCAAGCTGTCGCGTATAGCCTATCAGTCCGCCGAGCACCTTCATCTTGGCGCACATGCGCTCCTTGGAATTCTTCTTGAGCCCCCCGACAACCAGGTCTCCGTGCACCTCGACCCGGAAATCGAACTGTTCGAGCACTTCCGCAATGAACTTGGCGCGGCGCGACCGGCGCATAAAATCGGTCACCCCGCCCAGGAACCTGAAATAGACGTAGTTGTCGTTGAGGGTATCGCAGATATAGGAGTCTATCATATTGAAATGATAGCCCAACCTGAGATTGAGGTTCATATACTCACGGGAGACCACGGCCAGGTTCCTGCCTATCCTTTCCGGCGCGGAAAGGGGGGCGCTGAAGGTCCTCGTCACGCTGGACATGAAACTGCCGAGGTCAACCGGGGCCGGTTCCGTGGTCCACATGCCCGACTGGGACAATCCCTCGAGAAGTGCCCTGAAGGGAAGCGACCTTACCTGCTGCGGCGTGACCGACCTGGCCTGCGGAGCCACATCGGTGCCGTCCTCCACGTCGATGACCATGATACCCAGGGGGATCTCGCATTCGAGCTTCTTGGGCATTTTATCGTGATACTTCTGATAATTCTCGCTCAGATCGATCAGCCTGTCCACCGCCTTCTGGTGGATGTAGCGCGTGATGTCGTGATACGTGCGGCATTTATCCGGCCTGAATTCGTCGCTGCGGATATCGATCAGGTTGAGGGGGCTTATCTTTTTGAGCAGCCTTTTCATGAGCCGGTATTCATAGGTTTCCTCGAAAACCTCCTGCTCGGTCAGCTCGAAATTGCTCAACTCCACCACCGTCCCCCGGTAAACGGTATTCTGGCCGGCGTCCAGGGTTATCTCATCGCCGGTCTTGAGCACGCTGGTTGCAATCCCCGTGTCCACTATGGCGGGCACCCGGTATTCGCGGGCAATGGTGGCCATGTGCCCGGTGACGGACCCGACATCGGTAATGATTCCGCTCACCTTCCGCATCACCCTCGAGTATTTGGGGGAGGTATGCTGTGCGACCAGGATCGCCCCGAACGGAAAATCCTTCAGATCGTCAACGTTTCTGGAAACATAGACCTTTCCGGAAGCCACTCCCCTTTGAACCACCTTGCCCAGACCGGTGAAAACCACCTCGGCCGAACGGGTCGCCAGCTCGATTTTCGGCTGCGCAAGCGGGATTCCAGGTCTAACGTTAATTCCCCTCGACTGCAGAATCCAGAGGGTCCCACGCTTGTCGAAGGCCCACTCCACATCCTGGGGCCTTTTGTAGTAGCGCTCGATGCTCATGGCGGCCCGGGCGAGCGTTTCCAGCTGATCGGTGCTCAGGCATGCAATGTCCTGCTGGTGTTCCGGGACCGCGGTCCACTCGGTTCCCATCTGCCCCGCGGGCACGATCATGCTCGGTTTGACCGCGATTTCCGTTGAAATCAAGGCATGGGGCGGGGAGCGGTCGAGGATGAACGTATCCGATTCGGCAACCCCCTGCACTACGGCGGGACCCAGGCCCCAGGCGCCGTTTACGACCATTACCTCCTTTTCCAGGGGAAGCGGGGCGTAAGTGTACATCGCACCGCTCACATCGGCTTCCACCATTACCTGGCAGATCACCGCCATTGCCATTTCGCTGTCCCGGTAGCCCCGGTTCATCCGGTATTGCCAGGCCACCGGAGTGTAGGCGCTTGCAACCACCTGCAGGTAGGCCTCGAATATGTTTTCCCGGGTCACGTTCAGGACGCTTTCGTACTGGCCCGCGAAACTGATGCCCGTGTCCTCGCCCCAGGCGCTGCTCCTGACCGCAAAACGCAGGTCGCCCCCCCGGTTTTTCCCGGCAAGAATGTCGATCATCGCATGGACGTTGGACCAGATGTTTCGGGGAAACCGCGCCTTAAGAATGCGCGCGCGCATTTCGGAGCAGGCGGCCTCGAATTCTTCATCGCTCCTGTTCTCCCAGCGCGCCGGCGCATCCAGGATGAACTCCATGAGCTGGTTGTATTCCATGAAGTCGAAGAACGCCTTGGTGGTGATCGCAAACCCGTCCGGGGTGGGAAGCCCTAGCACGTTTTTCATGGTGCCCATGCGCGCGAACTTGCCCCCCGCCTCGTCTTCCTGTTCGTCGGCGAGATCTTCGAGCAAAATGGTGGTCCTCGTGGCTGGGAAAGCCGGCCGGCCGGCAAGCTCCTCGTTTATTTCGTGCTGGATGCGCTCGAAGGCCACAAACAGGTCGACGTTGTCGGTTTGCGCCAGGATGCTCAGGTCGGAGACCAGCTTGAAGACGGAATCGCTTATCTTTTCACATACATCCAGTATGTACTGGCTGTCGAATACATAATCGCCCCCGAGCTTGTCGCCCATGTCCGCCATCAGCTCCAGGATGCGGTTGTTGCGGTCCAGGATGCTCTTGAATTTCTTGAAGAGCACGGAAAAAGGTATCGGCGGCTTCACTGGGTGCAGAAAAGAAAACAGCCCTCTTACCGCTCCCGAAAAATTCATCTCTTATGCTCCCGGGTCCCACCCGTCAACCAGGCTTGCGTCCCGTCCCCGTGCGTACGCGCGGGGACGGGACGCATCGGGCGATATCCTGGCCACTCATGGGACAGTGCACTAATGGGCACCCTTGCTTTGGAACACGAGCCCGACCGCCAGGCCGGCTACCAGCGCGATGAGAGTTGAAAGGATCCCGTAGAGCGCCGAACGCTTGAAAGCCAGGTTCCAGAGTATCGCCGGAAGTCCCACCATGCGGGCATCGATATTCGCTCCGGTTCGCTCCGTTATCTTGCCGTCTTTCAGCACGGCCATTTCAAGCCGGTACTGGCCGGGACTCAGCTTGGCCGGGATCGGTATCCGTGCGGTAAAAGACTTGAAACCGTCGGCGGCGGGCTTGTAGGAAACGTTTCCGACCAGCTCTCGGTAGAGTCCTTCACTTTTTTTCAATTTCAGGAATTCATCGAAGACAGTGTCCCGATTTGAACCGTTGCATTCTATTTCAGCGTCCTTGCGGATGCCTGAAAGACCGAGCATGCCAACATCCTGTTTCGAATTTCCGTCCTGCTCGCCAAGGCCGGAACAGGAACTGACCAGGCAGACTCCCGGCACCTTTCGGATAACCAGCGAATCGAGATTCATCCACATGAGCCCGAAGACCTTGCCCTTCTGCTTAATCGGCACGTCGCATTCCTGGCCGACGAAGCTCAGGACCACGTCGCTGTCCTGCGGAATCCGACCGGTGGCCGTAAGGGTTGTTCCATCATAAAAAGCGCCCATCTCGATTGCTGTCGGCGAAACACTCAGGCCGGGCGTATCCGCGGCAAAAACCGCGCACGAACAGGCCAGGGACATTACGGCGGCAAACACCGCTATCACGGTTTTCATCAGTGTCCTCCGATATATGCCACCAGCACGTCCGGCTGGGCAAGCAGTTGATAGAGCATCCTTCCCATGACGGCCAGCACCAGGCAGGCCAGGAGGATCTTGAGCTGGTCGCCCTTGAGTTTCTTGCCGACCTTGGCCCCCACCTGGGCGCCCACCGAAGAGCCTATCAGCAGCAGCAACGCCAGTATGAAATCCACCGTATGATTTTCCCAGGCCTGCATAATTGTAACATTCATGCAGGTAAACAGGATCTGGAAAAGGCTGGTGCCCACCACGACGTGCATGGGCATGCGCAAAAGATAGACCATCACCGGGACCATGATAAATCCGCCCCCCACGCCCATTATCGCCGCCAGAACGCCGACCAGCACCCCCAGCACGAGCGGCATGAGCATGGAAAGGCGGACCCCGGAGCGCTTGAACTCCATCTGCCAGGGCAGTTTTTGTACGACGCGCGCGTAAATGGATTCGCGCTGCCGGGTAACGGTGTGGCCGTTATTGCTCTTGCGCATGGATTGGAGCGATTCGACGAACATGTAGCCGCCGATCACCCCCAGCATGACCACGTAAGTGACGGTGATCAAAAAATCCGCATTGCCGAGCTGCCGGAGTATCTTGATTACCTGCACCCCCAGGGTGCCCCCCACCACTCCACCCAGCAGGAGTATCAGTCCCATTTTGAAATCCACGTTGCCCAGCCGGAAATGTGCCAGCGTTCCGGAGGTGGAAGCGCCGACAATCTGGTTGGAATCTGTAGCCGCTGCAACGGTTGGCGGAATGCCAAGCATGATAAGCAGAGGAGTCATCAGGAAGCCGCCGCCGACACCGAAAATACCCGACAGCAGGCCGACCGCTCCCCCCAGGGAAAGGATGGCCAGCATGTTCACGCTGTTGCCGGCGATTGGCAGGTAGAGATGCAGTGGAATACTCATTTCGACTTACCTCTCGTGCTTTGAAGGGTTGGTTGTTTGCGGAGGCTGACCACCTCCACCCGGCATGTACTCCGATGTCGCAGCCTGCGGATGAACGCGGACTGCCCGTCCAGGTAACGACTGTCCCCTCCCGGGGATTCGACGACCAAAAGGGTTATCCTGTTCTGATCGATGAACCGGATAACCTCTTCTTCGTATTTTCCTTCCGAGATGAAATAATCCACCCGGATATTTTCCGACTTGGCGGCCTCTATCAGCAACTCCAGACGCTCCCTGGTGCCCGACGCCTGCATGTGGACGCGGCGCTCCGCCGCCGGCTCGCCCTCGAACGGGCCGGCCCCGGCCGGGGAGGTAACCAGCAGCACGTAAATCTTCGCATCTATCCTTTTTGCCAGGGAGATGGCCCTGGACCAGGCCTCCCATGCCCCACGGCCGCCATCCATGCTCACCAGTATTTTTTCCATGGAATCACCTCTCGGGGGAGACTTTATGGGCAATTAACGGGCCATTTCCACAAGGTGTCGGAATATCGGGCTTTTCCTGGAGTATTGAAAATTTTATAATGCGGAAGGTCAAACTTTGCGTTTCATAATGAAATACTTGTAAAAAAAGTAATTCTCATCTATTCCATTCTGGAACGCCCCGATTGCACGGCTTGCGAAAAACTAATCGACGGGAACAAAATATGAGTCCGTTCCGTTTCTGGCGCTTTCCTTTCGGCGAGCAGGGCCCGCTGCGGCTGCTCAGCTCCATCAAGGGGCAGATATTCATCGTCTTCGCGCTCACGTTTTTTTCGGTATTCGCCCTGATGCTGGTAAACCTGTGGAGCCTTTCGACCGTCAAGACCAGGCTCGGGCTGGGAGAGCGCTACTACGAGCTTCTGAACGACGTTCTCGAAGTGCGAAGGTTCGAAAAAAACTACCTTTTGTACCACGATCGCGACAGCCTGCTCGAAGGGACCGCCTACCTCAAAAAAATCGATTCCCTGGCCTCCGAGCTTTCGGGGGATATGATCAGGGTGACGGGCCCGGACACTTTCAACTCGTTTGTCACCAACCTCAAGGCCTACGAGCAGGTGATGGCCGACTACGAATCGAGCAAGAACAGGCCGCCGGAAAAGGAGCAGATACGCCTGCAGGGAAAAGCCCTGGTGGACCACGCCGAACAGTTCCTGGCCATAAAGCAGCAGCGAATCGAAAAGGCGCTTCTCCAGACTTCGACCGTCCCGTTCGCCTTCATGGCGGTTTTCGGCATCCTGATGATACTCGTGATGAAACTTATCTCTGCCGGGCTGCTTCGTCCGCTCGGCGTGCTCGAGGCAACGACGCAGCGCGTGGCCAAGGGCGATTACAGCCCCACCAGCTACCAGGGGCTGCACACCGATGAGATGTTCGGACTCATACAGGCGTTCAACCGAATGGCCCAGGAGCTGGAGTCCAACCAGGAGCACCTCCTTCAGGCAAGAAAGATCGCCGCCCTGGGTACCTTCACCGCGGGAATAGCCCACGAACTGAATAACCCGCTGAACAATATTTCGCTTACCGCGGAAACCCTGATCGAGGAATACCGGGAAAAGCTGGAGCCCGAGGCCGCCGAGCTTGTAAACGACATACTGTTCCAGGCCGAAAGAGCCGGAGAGATAGTGAGCAACCTGCTCAACTTTTCGCGCACCGAGAAGCCGGCCTTCGAAAGCCTTGACGTAAAAGAAGTGGTGCGCAGCACGGTGGCCCTGGTCAAAAACCAGATCATGCTGGCGGGCATAAAGCTCGACCTGGACCTTCCCGAAGGGCTTCCGCCCATACACGGGCACCTTCGCCAGCTCCAGCACGTTTTCATGAACCTGCTCCAAAACGCCATCCAGGCCATGCCGGACGGGGGCACAATCGCAATCGGCGCCCACACTTCCGGGCCCGACTTCATGCGCTTCGATATCCGGGACACCGGCGTGGGGATCAAACCCGAACTCCTGCAACATATATTCGAGCCTTTTTTCACCACCAAGAGCGTGGGGCGAGGAACGGGCCTGGGGCTCGCCGTCGGCTACTCCATCGTCAAAAGGCACGGCGGGCGGGTCGATGTCAGCAGCGAGGTGGGCAAGGGCACCGTATTCTCGGTATTCCTGCCGGTAGCGCGGGTTGGTGAAAGCACGGGTACGGGTTCGCAAGAGAGGGAAAATGCGACAACGCCTAGCCATAGTTGACGACGAAGTCATAGTCTGCCGCCGCCTCAGCCAGGCTCTGACCAGGGAAGGCTACGAGGTGGAAGCCTTTACGACGGGAAAGTCCTTCCTGGACCGGATGCAGGAGCAGCCCTTCGACCTGGTGTTCTGCGACCTCAAGCTCCCGGACGCCAACGGGATGGAAATCCTGGGGAAAATAAGGGCCGGCTCCTACGAGACCGAGGTGGTCATCATCACCGGTTTCGGCAGCATAGACACCGCGGTGGACGCCATGAAGGAAGGCGCCTACCACTACGTGACAAAACCGGTCAAGCTCAACGAAATAAGGGTGCTGGCAAGGGCGGCGCTGGAAAAGCTGAACATGCGGCAGGAAAACGTGAGGCTGCGGGAGGCCCTGAAGCAGGAAGGGAGTTTCAACGCCATCGTGGGAGTCTCTCCGGCGGTAAAGAACCTCTACCTGCTGGTCCAAAAAATTGCGCCCATCGACTGTAATGTGCTGCTCGAAGGGGCCAGCGGGACCGGCAAGGCCCTCGTTGCCCGCTCGATCCACCAGTTGAGCCCCAGGAAGAACCATCCCTTCGTGTGCTTCAACTGCGGCGGGTTCACCGAAGAGCTGATAAGCAGCGAGCTGTTCGGCTACGAGAAGGGTGCGTTCACCGGCGCCGCGGCCACCAAGATCGGCCTGCTCGAATCGGCGGCCGGAGGCACCGTCCTGCTCGATGAGGTCGGGGAGATGCCGCTTTCCATGCAGGTAAAGCTGCTCCACGTAATTCAGGACAAATGCATCCTGCGCGTGGGCGGCGTTCGGCCCATCGACCTCGATATCCGGATCATAGCCGCCACCAACCGGGACCTCAAACACGAAGTCACCCTGGGAAATTTCCGCGAAGACCTGTTTTACCGCCTGAACGTGGTAAACATCAAGATACCGGCACTCGAGGAACGCCGCGAAGACATTCCGCTGCTGGTAAACCATTTTATCGAAAAGTACAGCCTGGCTTTCAGGAAGCGCATTACGGCCATTCAGCCCCAGGCCCTCCAGATACTTATGAATTATCCTTTTCCGGGAAACGTTCGCGAACTGGAAAACATCATCGAGAGGGCGGTCGCCCTTACGGAAAGCGAGCAGATCAAACCCCAGGACCTCCCGGAAGACCTGCAGCAGCTCGAATTCAACACCATCGAAGGAGAGGGGCTGCTCCCGCTGGGTGAGCTGGAAAAACGCTATATAATCAGCGTCCTGGAAAGAACCGGCTACAACAAGGCCCTCACCGCCCAGATACTGGACCTGCCGCGCACCACCCTTTGGCGCAAGCTGAAGGAATACAACATCGGTTAAAACCCCGAAAAGCGCGGAGCGCTTCGGCCCTTTACATTTTTCCCGCCGGCTCCCAGACTCCAGCTTCCGATACCGGCGCTAAATGAAGCAGAGCTTCCAGAACCGGGGGTTCCCAAGCCGGAGCTTGGGAACCAGCAATTAGGATTTAGAAGCGCGGGGGGCCGAATCCTGCGGGGGTACGGGAGAACCGGTTTCCCCGCTCTCCTCCAGTTGGTATCACGTCCCGACCGTGTCCCCCTTGTTGTAGCTTCCCAGGAACTTGAAAAACTCGGTCTTGGCCACCAGTTCTTCCAGGATATGCCGCAGGCCCTCTTCGGAAGCGTCGGACTCGAAGTCCACGTAGAACAGGTACTCCCAGGGCCGGCTGTGGATCGGGCGCGACTCCAGCTTGACTATGTTTATGTTGTTTTCGGAAAAAATTCGAAGGGTTTCGAACAACGCCCCCGGCTTGTCGCTCACCGAATAGATGAGCGAGCACTTGTTCTTGGGGCCCGGAAGAAAATCATTGCCGGATATCACCACAAACCGGGTGAAATTTCGGGGATTGGTTTCTATGCCCTCTTTTAGCACCGCCATGCGGTAGACCTGCCCGGCTTCCTCTCCGGCTACGGCGGCCTCTTTCGGGTCCGCGCTCTCCTTCACCCTCCGAACGGCGGTGGCCGTATCCTCGCATGGAACAAGTTTCCAGCCCGGATTCTTATCCAGATACTCCCTGCACTGCTTGAAGACCTGCGGGTGGGAATAGATACGCTCCAGCCCTTCGACCGGCGCTCCCTCTTGGCCCAGGAGATTGTGTTTGATCCTCAGGGTGAGTTCGCCCACAATTTTCAGATCGAATTCGAGCAGCAGGTCGTAGTTTTCGTGTATGCTCCCGGCAAGACTGTTTTCCACCGGAACGACTCCGAAGGCGGCCTGCTCGCCGTCCACCAGTTCGAAGACCTCCCTGAAGGAAGAACAGTCGCGGAAGGGGACCTCGGTTCCGAAAAACTGCACGCACGCCTTATGGGAAAAAGACCCGGGCACGCCGCTGTAGGCGGCGCTGGCCGGGGCCCTGCTCACGCCCCGGCTCGGTTTCATGATGGCGGCCTTGTCGAGGTAGGCGTAATCGAGCTGCTTTCCGACGACGGGAGCTATAACGTAGAGGTCCCGCATGAGCTGTTCGAACTGTTCGGGATAGAGGCTCTGGGGGCCGTCGGAAAGGGCCTTGTCCGGTTCGGTGTGCACTTCGATCAGCAGTCCGTCGGCCCCGGCCGCTATCGCCGCCCTTGCCATGGGGCTCACCTTTTCCCGAATCCCCGTGGCGTGGCTGGGATCGACCACGATCGGAAGGTGCGTGAGACCTTTTATGACCGGCACGGCGGTGAGGTCCAGGGTGTTTCGCGTGTAGCGCTCGAAGGTGCGAATCCCGCGCTCGCACAGGATCACCTGTTCGTTTCCTTCGGAAAGGATGTATTCGGCCGACATGAGCCACTCTTCGATGGTGGCGGCAAGGCCGCGCTTGAGCAGCACCGGCTTTCCGATCCGGCCCACGGATTTCAGCAGCTCGAAGTTTTGCATGTTCCGGGCGCCGACCTGGACAACGTCGACGTATTTCACCATGAGGTCCGCCTGGCTGGGGGACGTGATCTCGGAGACGACGCCAAGCCCGGTCTCCTCCCTCACCTCCTTCAGGATCTTCAGCCCTTCCTCGCCCATGCCCTGGAAAGAATAGGGAGAGGTGCGCGGCTTGAATGCCCCGCCCCGAAACAGCACCGCCCCGTGTTTTCGGACCACGCGGGCGATCTCCAGGGTCCTCTTCCTGCCTTCGACCCCGCACGGACCGGCGATTACCACCAGGCGGTCGCCGCCTATGCTCACATCGCCGACCTTGATGATCGACGGAGCCGGATGCAGCTCGAGGCTCACCAGCTTATAGGGTTTGGAGATGGGAACCGCCCTTTCAACACCCGGCAGGGCCTCGTAGTAGGCGGTTTCCTTGTACATCTTGCCCACAAAGCCCAGCACCCTTTCCTCCACGCCCCCTATTTCCTTTACCAGGTAGCCTTCGGCGCGAAGTATTTCCTTTAGCCTTTCAACGTCTTCCTTTGTTATTCCCTGCTTGAGTATGAGAATCACGGCAAATCCTCCAATCGGAATTTTGGTTGCCCTAAAAATAAAAAACCCCAAGGAAAACTCCTCAGGGTCGTAGCGGTCTTATTGTGGCCCCGGGGAGGTCGCCTTTTCCACCCGGGGATTTTCTTATAAGCTAATGTCCCAGGTGGATGCTCCTAAAGAAGAAAAAAAAGAAACCGAAAAAGGGCGAAAATATGCGTCCGCCCCTGAGGCATTCATCCGGAACCAAATTGAAATTATTCAAAAACATGCCTTTTTTCATAAAGCCCTCTCGCGATTACCGGCGGAAGGATAGTTGATCCGCGGGATTATGTCAATTCCATTCAGGGGCGGTGTCAACGCGCGTAGATCTCGCTACATGTGAGAAAGAGAAGATCGTGAGGTCCATTCTTAACACGAAGAACGCGAAGGATGCACGAAGAGAAACGAAGGAAAAGACATCCGCCGGTTTCCAAGCTCCGGCTTGGGAACCGGCAAACCGGCAAAAGTTGCCCGCTCGAAAGAGAACCTTCCCTAAGATGTCCGTTCCGGCTATATTCGGGCGTAACGGCCTGGATTTTTGGTTATTTACTCATTCGAAGCGGTCCGGACATGGAAACGGCGAAAAACAACCAAGACTGCGGCGGGCGGCGGGATATCATCGACGCGCCAGGGCCTTTCTGGGATGCCGCCCTCGATGCCTCCCACAACGGAATTGTCATAATCGACCGCACGGGAAAGATCGTCAAGTGCAACCGGGCGGCGATGAAGGCCCTGAACCTTTCGCATCCCCTCCCCACCCTCCTTCTGCACCAGGAACTGGTGCCGGAAGCATGGCCCGACCTGGAAAGCGTCATGGAAACAGGCAGGGCGCAGACCGGAAAGCGCCTCCTTTTGCCCAATGCCGTCATCATCGCCAACCGGTGCCCGATTGTCATCGACGGGGAGGTGGTGGGGCTTATAAGCATTTTCCAGGACATCTCCGAGTACGAGGCCATTATCTCGGAACTCAAAGGCTACCAGAAGCTGCACCAGCAACTGGAGGCCATAATCGAGTCCTCGTCCGACGGGCTCTACATCACCGACGGCCAGGCGAATACGATCCGTGTAAACCAGGCTTACGAGCGCATTACGGGCCTCAGGCGCCGCGACCTGCTCGGCCGCAACATGCGGGACCTTGTCAGCGAAAAGGTATTCGACCGCTCGGTTTCGCTCGAAGTGCTGGAAAAGCGCGAGACCAGCAGCATCATCCAGACGGTGCGCGGAAACAAGGTGGTGATGGTTACCGGAAACCCCATCTTCGATGAGAAGGGGGGAATCGCCCTCGTCGTAACCGACGTGCGGGACATGACCGAACTCAACAACCTGCGAGTAAAGCTCGAAGAAACCGAGCTTCTCAATTCCCGGTTTCGCGAGGTGCTGCTGGAGCATGAAAGCTTCGAGCATGTTTTGCGGGACATGGTGATAAAGAGCGAGCCCATGGTGCGGGTGGTGCGAAGGGCGGTAAAGGTCGCCAGGTCGGAAACATCGGTGCTGGTTACCGGGGAGTCGGGAGTGGGCAAGAGCATGCTCGCCCGCATCCTGCACCAGCTAAGCCCCAGAAAGGACCGCCCGTTCATAAAGATCAACTGCGGGGCCATCCCCGAATCGCTCATGGAAAGCGAACTGTTCGGCTACGAGAAGGGGGCCTTTACCGGGGCCTCTTCCTCGGGTAAAGCAGGCCTCATCGAAATGGCCCACACCGGGACGGTCTTTCTCGATGAAATCGGTGATCTCAAGCCGGACATGCAGGTCAAGCTCCTCCAGGTGATCGAGGAAAAGAGCTTCATCCGGGTGGGGGCAATCAACCAGCAGACGGTTGATGTTCGAATCATCGCGGCAACGCACTACGACCTCAAGGAACTGGTCGCCAGGGCGCTTTTCAGAAAAGACCTCTATTACCGGTTGAACGTTATCCCCATAGACATCCCGCCGCTCAGGGAGCGAAAGGAAGACATCCCGGCCCTGGTCCACCGCATCCTGGGCAACTTCAACAGGACCATGCAACTGAAAAAACGCCTGGCCCCCGAGGTGATCGACCCGCTGATCAACTATAACTATCCGGGAAACGTGCGCGAACTCATAAATATCATGGAACGGATGATGATTCTTAGCGACGGACAGGAAATAAGCGCGGTGGACCTGCCGATGGAGCTGGGCGACCCGCGCCCGGGGGGAGTCGATGCGGCGGTGGGCGAGAGCGCGACCCTCAGGGAAGCACTGGAAACGGTCGAATCGAGAATCATTTCCAACGCTTTGGGCAAACACAGGAGTATGAGCGAGGCGGCGCGCCACCTTGGGGTTCATCCTTCAACGCTGTGCCGCAAGATAGCGAGGTACGGCCTGGCCGTTGCAAATATGCAAGATACTCATTGCAATTCCGCAAACTGATTAAAGTCCATTTTACCAAACAATTTCAAGTCTGGCCGCACGCGGTCCTCATTTTCTTGTTGCATATATGCAACGATTGTGATTGTGCACCTTGGCACGAAAGCGCCCGGCCTCGTTTGACACCCTTCTTTTTCCTGGCACGGTGCTTGCCTGTGCCATGACGGATTGTATCGCTTCAATGGCTGGCAGCCGCAGCATTGCACCCGCATACCGGGGCCGGACAGATTCGAAACCGCCCCCCTAACAGAAGGAGAGAGGTATGAGTAAAAGAGCCTGGAGGGTATTGCTTGTCATTTTCCTCGCCGCAATTGCCCTGCCCTTGTCCGCTTTCGCACAGGAGAAGGTCATACGGATCGGGGCTCTCTACCCCATGACCGGCCGCGCCGGCCTCTACGGCCTCGATTCGGTGGCCGCCATGGAAATGGCCATGGATGAGATAAACGCCAAAGGAGGCGTTGCCGGCTACAAGATCGAGGCGCTGTCAACCGACAGCAAGGTCAAGCCCGACTATGCCGTTCGCGTCGCCAAGCGCTACATCGAGGAGGACAAGGTCAACTTTTTGTTCGGAGTGGTGAGTTCCGGCGTCGGATTGGCCATTACCGAAGTCTCCAAGCAGTACAAGATACCCTTCATCGGCACCGACCACGCGGCGACCGAACTGACGGTCGACAACTTCCAGCCCTATTATTTCAGGGTTTCGAACGAGACGTTCCAGTCGATGGCCGCCGGGGCCTACTACCTCAAGAACCTCCAGGCCAAAAAACACTGGAAGAAGATCGCCTACATAGGCCCGGACTACTCCTACGGGCACAGCCAGTGGAACGAGCTTCGCTACATGCTCGACCGGCTCGGCGTCAAGTACGAAGTGGCCGGGGAACACTGGCCCAAGCTCGCCCAGCCCGACTATACCCCTTTTATCACCACCATCATGAAGGATAAGCCCGACATCCTGGTCGCCGGGTTCTGGGGCGGCGACACCGTGGCTTTCATCAAGCAGGCCATGCCTTTCGGCCTCTTCGACAAAATGCTCTATTTCCACCCCGACGCGGGCGGCAACTATGAGCTTATGAGCGCCATGGGGGCCGAGCTTCCAAACGGCCTGATCCTGGGCGCCCGCCACTACAACAACTGGCCGGATACGCCGGCTAACAAGAAGTTCGTGGATGATTTTCACAAGCGCACGGGCAGGTATCCCTCCTATTCGGCCGAGGGCGCCTACGCCGGGGTTTATGCCATCGCCTACGCCGTCGGAAAGGTCGGAAATCCGACCGACGTCGACGCCATCGTAAAGGCCCTCGAAGGCATGAAGCTGAAGCTCCCCGAAGACCCGGAAGGGTTTACCTCCTACATGGACCCGGCAACCCACCAGATCGTACAGGTGGTGGCCATCGGGGTAACCGAACCCAACGACAAGTTCCCGCCGGCAAAGAAAATGCTTGGAAGCTGGGAAGTCTTCAAAGCCGAAGACCTGCTCCCGCCCAAGGATTATATCGAAAAACACCGGAAGAAATAGCGAAACGGAGCGCGGGGGCCGGCTGCGGAGCCGGCCTCCCGCGCCGTCCACGCCGCTTCACGGCTCGGTATGGAGGGTGCGGAGGAATCATTTCCGGCCTGTCACCCACATGGGGTTGCTTCAAAATAGATGAATTTCACGGCAAATTTTTCGAGGGAACCGCATTCGGGCAACAGGCCGGGAATCGTTTCGCCGCACCCACGCGGCCTGATCCTATGAAAGCTACCGGTTAAAACCACATGGACCCGTTATTTATCGTCTTCCAGGGAATCAGCGGCCTGACTATGGCCATGATCCTGTTTCTGATCGCGAGCGGCCTGACGCTGCTCTTCGGCGTGGTTAACGTCTTTAACTTCGCCCACGGCTCGTTTTACATGATCGGGGCCTACCTGGCCTATACGTTCACGGCCACCATGGGGTTGAATTTCTGGGCCTCCCTGGTCCTGGCCGGCGTCGGCGCGGGCGTGTTCGGCATGATCATGGAAATCTTTTTTCTGAGGCGCATATACGGCCGCGCCGAGGAGGCCGGGTTCCAGATACTGCTGACCTACTCGTTTATCCTGATTATAGACGACCTGGTAAAAATGGTCTGGGGAACGGAATACAAGTCGATTTCCCGCCCTCCGGGATTTACCGGCCACGTTGAAATCTACGGAATGGTCATTCCATCCTACAATCTTGCCATAATCGGGCTGGGGCTGCTGGTGGCGGTCGTCTCGTGGCTGATCCTGAGCCGCACGCGCGCCGGCAAAATCGCCAGGGCCACGGCCATCGACCGCGAGATGCTGAGCACCCTGGGCACCAACGTGCCCCTTACCCTGAGCCTGACCTTCGGCATCGCCACGGCCCTCGGGGGGGTCGCCGGAGCGCTGGCCGCGCCTCTTCGCTCCGTTACTCCCGGCGCCGGGATCGAAGTGATCATCGACTCCCTGATCGTCGTGGTCCTGGGAGGCATGGGGAACTTCTGGGGGGCGTTTCTGGGCTCCCTCATAATCGGCGAGGTAAACGCCTTTGCCGTGGCTTACGTGCCTAACTGGGCATCCCTTTTCAGCTTTCTGGTAATGATAGTGGTACTGATATTCAAGCCGGAGGGATTGTTCAGTCCCGCCAGGGTCAGGAAGGCATAAAGATGGATTTCAGGACTTTTATCAGGACGCGGGGGGTCTGGATAGCGGGACTTATCCTATTTTCCATCCTGCCCCTCGTTAAATCGTCCAACTACCAGCTTACCGTGGCCAACAATATACTGCTATGGGCCCTGTTCGCCATGGCCTTCAACATGCTGTACGGCATGACCGGGATGCTCTCCTTCGGGCAGGCCCTGTACTACGGGCTGGGAGGCTACTTCGTTGGGATGTTCGTGACGCGCATGGGCGCCGGGTGGTTCGTGCCCGCACTGGTTATGGGTCTGGTTGCGGCGGCGGTGCTGGCCCTGGTCGTCGGCCCCCTGGTCCTGCGCCTCACCGGGGTCTACTTTACCATGCTCACCCTTGCTTTCGGGCAGCTCGGCTGGGGGATCGTGGTCAAGTGGTATGATTTCACGAACGGCGACGACGGCATCCAGGGTATCATCCCGCCGGGGTTTCTGGGCAACAAGGTCGCCTACTATTACTTCTGCCTGGCCCTGGTGGCCGTGTCGATCTGGTTTTTGTGGCGGATCTCCCGGTCGCCGTTCGGGCTCACACTGCGTTGCATCCGGCAAAACCCCGGCCGGGTGAGGTTTCTGGGAAGAAGGGTAAAACGCAATCAACTGAGAATTTACGTCATATCCGGCATTTTCACCGCCCTTGCCGGCGGGCTTATGGCCGGGGTGGACAGCTCGGTCAGTCCGGGGATGTGGCACTGGATGACTTCGGGCGAAGTCATTCTAATGTCGATTTTGGGTGGCATGGGACAGTTCTTCGGCCCGTTCGTGGGCGCCGCGATCATGATCTTGATCGAAGATTTCGTGGGCGCCAAAACCGAGTCGTGGAGCCTGGTGATAGGGCTGGTGATGCTGGTCATGGTGCTGGCCCTCCCCAGAGGACTGGTGGGAGAATTAGTGGGATTGAGGCGGAGAATGGAAGACCGAAGCCAGACGGCGGAGGGCAGTTGACAGAGGTGGGAGTTCATACTTCGGGACAATGAAATCGGAAGGACCGCCTGCAAGGCTGATATCCAACATCTGTCCTCCGTCCTCTGTCTTCCGACATCCGTAAGCCAAGGAGTTTAGGATTGGAACCGATACTCGCGGTGGAAAACGTCGAAAAATCATTCGGCGGCCTGCGCGTGACAGACAATATCAGCTTCTCGGTGGAGCCCTGGGAGCTTTCGGCCATCATCGGCCCCAACGGTGCGGGCAAGACCACGCTGTTCAATCTTCTTACCGGCCATCTGCGACCCGATAAGGGCAGGATCCGGTTCGAGGGCCGGGACATCGCCGGGGCACGGACACAGGAAATCGTTGCCCTGGGGATCGGCCGCGCGTTCCAGATCACCTCCATATTCCAGGAAGAAACGGTCCTGGACAACATCCGTGTGGCCTGCCTCTCGAAGCTTAACCAGACCCGTAATTTCATCCGGCCCACCGCGGAGCACGAGCAAGCCACCACCCGGGCATTAAAGATACTGGCGAGCCTCGGGCTGGAAGGGTTTGCCGGCCGGCCCGCCTACGAGCTTTCCCATGGAGACCAGAAGCTCCTGGACATCGGGATCGCCCTGGCACTCGAACCGAAGCTTCTGCTCCTGGACGAGCCGACCTCGGGGATGTCTCCCGAGGAGCGCGTGCTTACCCGGAACCTGATAAAGGACCTGTGGCGGGACTTCAAGCTCACGCTGATATTTATCGAGCATGACATGGACATGGTGTTCGGGATAGCGCAAAAAGTGAGGGTCCTGCAGCAGGGGACCCTGCTGGTGGAGGGAACGCCCGAGGAGATCCGAAAAAACCCCGAAGTGATCACCGCCTACCTGGGGGAGGAGTTCTGAGATGGAGGTCATTCTGGAGGCGACCGGGCTCAATACCTTCTACGGGCGGAGCCATATCCTCTTTGACGTGGACCTGAATGTTTCCGTCGGTGAAACAGTGTGCCTGATGGGAAGAAACGGCGCCGGGAAGACCACCACGTTCCGGTCGCTGATGGGGCTTACTGCCCCCAGGAGCGGCCGGGTGGTGTTCAAGGGAAGGGATTGCACCAGGCTTGCCCCCTTCAAAAAAGCCAGGATCGGCATGGGGCTCGTCCCGGAGGACCGCCGGGTCTTCGGTCCGTTCACGGTGCTGGAAAACCTGGAGCTGGGCAGAATCCCGGGCCGCGGAGGCGACTGGAACGTGGATACGGTCTTCGAACAGTTCCCGATACTTGCCCGTTTCGCCGGCCGGCTGGGCGGGACCCTTTCGGGGGGTGAGCAGCAGATGCTGGCCATCGCGAGGGCCCTGATGGGAAACCCGGACGTCCTGATGCTCGATGAGCCCTCGGAGGGGCTTTCGCCGGTCATCATCGGGGGCCTCAAGGAGCTTATTCTGAATCTTAAGGTAAAAAGGACGACAATTCTGCTCTCCGAGCAGAATATCCGGTTCGCGATGTCGGTTTCCGACCGGGTGGTAGTCATCGACAAGGGACACGTGGTGCACAGGAGCGCCATAGAAGCGTTCCGACAGGATGAAGCGGTTCAAAAAAGATATCTTGCAGTCTGATACGAGGTAAAAAACATGGATCGGATAACGTTTTTCCAGACCACCGGACGTATCGTAATGGGTGCCGGCTCGCTCAAGGGCCTGCCGGACGAGATCAGGCGCCTTGACGGCTCGAAGGTGTTTATCATAACCGACCCCGGGCTGGTCCAGGCCGGGATAATCAAACGGGTCGAAAACCTTCTGAGCGAGGCGGGGATAGCGTTCGGACGCTTCGATAAGGTGGAGCCGGACCCGCGCTTTGAAATCGTACTCGACGCCCTGGCGCAGCTCAAGGCCGAGGGGGCGGACATCGTTCTGGGGATCGGAGGAGGCTCGTCCCTGGACATCGCCAAGGTTTCCGCCATAATGGCCACCAACACGGGATCTATCGATTCCTATTTTGGAATAGACCTGGTCCCCAAACCGGGCCTGAAGAAGATCCTGATCCCCACCACCGCCGGGACCGGCAGTGAAGTGACTCCCATAGCCATTCTTTCGGATAATAACGAAAAGCTCAAAAAAGGCATCGTGAGCTCCCATCTTCTGCCCGACACCGCCCTGCTCGACCCGGAACTTACCGTCGGGCTGCCCTCGAAGGTAACCGCCGCAACCGGCATGGACGCCCTCATCCACGCCATCGAGTCGTATACCTCGAAAAACGCCACCTCGATTACCGACGTGCTGGCGGTGCAGGCGATGGACCTCATTTATAACAACATCCGCACCGCATGCGCAAACGGGAGCAACATCGAGGCACGAAGCAAGATGCTCGAAGGGAGCCTTCTTGCCGGAATGGCCTTCACCAATGCCGGGGTGACGGCGGTACACGCCTTCGCCTATCCCATCGGGGCGGAGTTTCACATCCCGCACGGCATTGCCAACACCATTATGCTGATCCCCGTAATGGAGTTCAACCTGATGGGCAATTTCAGCAAGTTCGCCGACATCGCCGGGATATTCGGGGAAGACACCGAAGGGCTCACGGAAAGAAGGGCGGCCAAGCTTGCGGTACAGGCCCTGGTGGAACTTGCGGAAGACCTGGGGGTCCCGCGGCACTTGAGCGAATTCGGGATTATCGAAGAGGACATTCCCG
This sequence comes from uncultured delta proteobacterium, assembly GCA_963712895.1. Classification (GTDB taxonomy): domain Bacteria; phylum Desulfobacterota; class Syntrophobacteria; order Syntrophobacterales; family Syntrophobacteraceae; genus SbD1. The sequence continues at coordinate 273,356 of CAVQJR010000007.1, forward strand.
GCCTTGCCGAAGGCGTCATGAAGGTGACCCGCCTTCTGACAAACAATCCACGGGACCTCACGTTCGAAGACGCCAAGAACATCTACCGAAGCGTGCTGTAGCGGAGGATGGGTACGGTTTTCCCGCTCCCGCGCACGGGCGTGGGAACGAGAAAATCAGGCTGCTTATTTCAATGCCCCCAAGGGGGCCGGGTAAGGGAAGCGCCACCACGGGCCGTCCCGAATCGTTGCCCTGCAGGGGCTATATAAAATCGATCACACGTTTCCCGGACCCCCGCCCAAAAACGCTGCGGGAATGACGATTTGGGGAATTCCCGCATTTAGCCGGTTCCCGTGTTTCGGCCGGGGAGCCGGCGCAAGGTCTTTCCCGGACCCGACACGACCAAACCGACAGTCGAGAAAGAGGAACTTTCCGATGCGCGGCTTTTACAATCTCGTCCTGGGCGTCAACTTGACCCAGAAGTCGTTTGACATAAAAATCATCCCGGACGACGTGACGAGAAAGTTCCTGGGCGGCAAAGGACTTGCCTCTTACCTCCTGCTCCAGCACAATCCGGCCGGGGTGGACCCTTTCGGCAAGGACAACCACCTGATCTTCGCCGTCGGTCCGGTTACCGGGACCGGGATTTGGGGGTCCTGCCGCTACGGGGTTTTCACCAAGTCCCCGCAAACCGGCCTCTATTCCGAGTCCTACTCGGGCGGGACGGTTGCCGAAAACATGGCGGGCACCGGCTTTGACGCATTCATGCTCGAAGGGGCATCGGAGGAGCCGGTTTGGCTGGAAATAGCCGAGGACCAGGTGATCTTCCACCCCGCGGCCGCCCTCTGGGGGATCGAGGCCCGCGAGACTGAAGACCGGGTCAGGAGATGGATCGAACAAAACCGGCCCGGCGGGACGAAGTGCGGAGTGGCGGCGATCGGTCACGCGGGAGAAAACCTGGCGGGTTTCGCCGTAATAGAAAACGACCGCCGGCGAAGCACCGGGCGAACGGGCGCCGGTGCCGTAATGGGATCCAAGAAAATCAAGGCCATCGCCTTTTGCGGAAATCGCCGCAAAGAGGTTGCCTGCGAGTCTTCGTGGCAGGGAGCGTGCCGCCTGCACTCCAATTTCTACAGGCCCGAGCTTTCCGGCATGGTCCGCCGGGACCGGATGGAAGACGCGGTGGAAATGCTTGCCGAGTGGGAGGACCGGCTGCTGATTTTCGACACCCTGATTTTATGCCGGTTCTACAGGGACCTCTACCAGTGGGACTCCCTGGCGGAAATCATCCGCTGCACGACCGGCCTCGACCTGGACGTGGAATCCATGCGCAAGACCGCTTCCGAGGTAATCGACAACACGCGCCGCTTCAACGTACAGGAGGGGCTCACGATGGAGCGCGACCTTCTCCCCGTGCGTTTCTTCACCGGACCGTTGCCGGAAAACGGCAGGATAATGGCGGAAGAGGAAATGCTGAAGCTGCTTAAGGAATACTACCGGGCAAGGGGCTGGGATGAAGAGGGATTTCCCTCCGATTCTCCCGCCTCATGATAAGGACCGTGCAGGACGGAACCTGTACTCGACCTGGGCCCCTGCAGCTTTCTTCGACTCAGTTTTCCTTGTCCTTATCATCCATTTCGAGTTCGAAGCACAAGAGGGCCACAGCCATCGTTCCCAACAGGTAGAGCCCAAAAACACCAGCAGGAAAGCAAAAGGGAAACAACATCTCGGTATTCCTTTTCAAAACCAGCAGTAGCTCCAGCGGGGCGGCGGAAATGTCACCGGGCCGAGTTCTGAGAGCAAACGAATCATTACTATACCACAAACAATACTTTTTCACAAAATAGTTTTCCCATCGCAAGCCCACCGCGCAAGGGGGAAAAACCCCGCAAACCGGCAGCCCGCACCCGGCCACAGATCGGCACCCGCTATCCGGAACCAGTCGTGGGCCATCCTCCATCCGACACCCGATTCTTCGATAACCGGCATTACCCGAAATTTCTTACTGCAAGGCAACAAAGATTCTGATTACAGGTCGATTCCCAGGCTCAAACGCTGGCTGCCAGCAAATGAAATACCCGGAACTCCTCGTAAAATAGAGTCACCGGGCCAGGCTGCGTTCCCATTGTTGCATTGCAACATTTATCCTTGACAATAAATCAGGATGTTTTACTGTTGTAGCAGCCGTCTGCCAATCGGGCGACGCGGGACGGTGCCCCGAAGGGCATAAATTCGTTCCGCCGGACGGAAAATTTCCAGAGCACGTCGAGAGCAAGCCCCCCAACCCCCATGAAGGAGAAACGCCATGGAACAAAAACAGATTTTCAAACAGCTCGTGGACTTCAACAAGATGGCATTTGACAACACTTTCAATGCGGTTGTCATGTTCCAGGAACAGGTCGAAAAGGTGGCCGGCACCATGCTCGTGCAGACCGCATGGATGCCGGAAGACGGTAGAAAAGCGATCGACGAATGGATGAAGACCTACAAGAGGGGCCGCGAAGATTTCAAGAAGATCATGGATGAGGGATTCGACCGGATGGGGTCTTTTCTCACCGGGGCTGTTCCCTCCTTCGAGGGCGCGGCCTGACCGGCACAGCCGCTCAAGCCCCCCGGCGCACTCGTGCCGCACTGCAGGACCTCCGGGGAGCACCACACGGCTTCCCCACCCTTGGCGGGAGGGGAACCGCGGGCTGTCGTCAAGCGAAGCCAGGCTGGAAAACGTCGCTCCAATATCGGATAAACCACCGGAAACCTAATCCTGAGATGGACATCAATGGAACAGGATTCAATCAAGCTCTCCAGCATAGACCGCCTTTTCCGTGCCTGGCACGCCAACTTCACCCTGGGCATCTCTCCCTCGTCGCTGGCGCTGGCATACTTTGACTGGGCCACAAACCTCGCCATGTCACCGGGAAAGCAACTGGAGATCCTGGCCGATTTCACGGGCACTTTCGCGAAATACCTCGATTATTGCATGCACGCGGCGACCGATCCCGATTACGGACTTTGCGTGGCATCGCTTCCCCAGGACAAGCGTTTCAGGGCCGATGAATGGCAGGAGTGGCCCTACAATGTAATCTACCAAAACTTTTTACTGGTCGAGAACTGGTGGCGGGCGATAACGGCACGCATACCAGGCGTTTCCTGCCACCACGAAAACGTGGTCTCGTTCGTCGCCCGCCAGTTGCTCGATATGTTCGCGCCTTCCAACTTCATCTCGACCAATCCCGAAGTAACCAGGATTACGGCCAGGGAGTCCGGGCTCAACCTGGCGCGGGGCTGGATGAACCTGGCGGAGGATACGAGGCGGCTCGTTTTAAAGCAAAAGCCCGCCGGGTCGGAAAACTTCAGGGCGGGCGAAAAAGTTGCCATAACTCCCGGAAAGGTTGTCCTGCGAAACCGGTTGATCGAGCTGATCCAGTATTCGCCGACAACCGAAACCGTTGCGGCGGAGCCCGTGCTGATCGTTCCCGCCTGGATCATGAAGTACTACATACTCGACCTCTCGCCGCATAATTCTCTTGTGAAATACCTCGTGGACAACGGACACACGGTATTCATGGTCTCCTGGAAAAACCCGACGGCGGCCGACCGCGACCTGGACATGGAAAGCTACCGCAAGCTGGGTGTCATGGACTCCATCGACGCCGTCTCGAAGATCGTTGCGGACAGAAAGATTCACGCCCTCGGCTACTGCCTCGGGGGGACCCTGCTCACCATCGCCGCGGCGGCCATGGCCAGGGACGACGACACCCGCCTTCAGAGCGTGACGCTGCTTGCCGCCCAGAACGATTTTACCGAAGCGGGCGAGCTGATGCTCTTTATAGACGAAGCCCAGGTCAGCTTCCTCGAAGACATGATGTGGAGCAAAGGCTACCTCGATACCAAGCAAATGGCCGGAGCCTTCCAGGTGTTGCGCTCAAACGACCTGATCTGGTCCCGGATCATCCAGGATTACCTGCTCGGGGGACGCCGCCCGATGAACGACCTGATGGCCTGGAACGCCGATGCCACCCGCATGCCCTACCGGATGCACAGCCAGTATCTCCGGTCGCTTTTTCTCAACAACGACCTGGTCGAGGGCCGCTTCCTGGTAAACGGCCATCCCATCGTGATAGGCGACATACATGTGCCGGTCTTCCTGGTGGCCACGGCAGGCGACCATGTGGCGCCATGGCGCTCGGTGTACAAGTTCCAGCTTTTCAGCAACGCCGAGGAAGTGACCTTCGTGCTGGTAAGCGGCGGCCATAATGCGGGCATCGTGAGCGAACCGGGCCACCCCCGCCGCTCCTACCGGATGTCGACCCGGACGAGGGTGGACAAGCACATCGACCCCGAAACCTGGCAAATATCCACGCCCATCCACGAGGGGTCGTGGTGGGTCCCCTGGCTGAACTGGCTTTCCAGGCATTCGAGCCCGGAGCCTGTGGCGCCGCCTCCCGTGGGGGCGCCCGAAAAGGGCTACCCGCCCCTGATCGACGCACCCGGGACTTACGTCCTGGAGGATTGAGCCCAACCATTGATGGCCTTGTAGCTTTCCTTGAAGCCCTTGCTCTCCTGTTCATAACGACGGCGGGAGGTGGCCATATCCTTGCGTTTGTACTTGAGCCTGTGGTCGCCTCGTTTGTCGCGTTTAACCAGGCAATAGGGCAGAAACTCACACCTGGCGCAGTGCGAAGCGCAGAAAACCGCCTCCACCTTGTCTTCTCCGATAGCGCCGCAATAAAGCGGAGGATGGCCCATGACACAGGCAAGCACGGTGCGCCAATCCGGGGTGACATCAAAGTCGGCCAGGTGCATCCTGTCCGGTTCGGCTATATTGCCGCAAGTGATGGGAGCAGTCAGCAGCACCCCTTGCTCCTCTGCTTCCAGGATGTTGTCGCCACTGCCGTAACCGGCGTCGGCAAGGAGTTCTTCGGGCTTGCACCCCTGCTTGTCCAGGCGCTCGATCACCGGCAGGACGTTTTTTTGATCGCTTGCATGGGCGCACTCAAGCGCAACGTCCGTAATGACCTGAAAGGGGTTTTCTTTCTCGCAGGTCTCGGTAAGGGAGGCCTTGCTCTCCGAGGACAAGGCATTAAAAAAGAGAAAGGCAGCCTTGAAGGTTCGGCTGCGCCATTTGCAGGAGGAAAGCCTCAAGCGGAACTTCCTATGAGCCGATAAGGTACCTGATAAGGGAGTGGCCGCCACCCCGCTCGATTGAGGCGTAGCGGGCAACATTGGAGAAGATCTGACAAGCAAAAGGAGTTATTGGTGATGGAAGCAAGTCCGAAGGGAACGGTTTTTACCAGGGGGGCAGTAATTATCAGCCTGGTATTGATGGGTTTGTTTTTTTTCAGGGTGTGTGATTCCCTTGCTGCCGATGCGGTGCCCGTTCTCAAGGGTACCTGGCAAGGGGAGTCGCATGCGGTGGTCGTCGGCAAACTGGGTCACAGGGAGCACACGGCCAAACCTGTATTCTCGTCCGCAAAGTTCACCATCCGCATAGAGGGGCAGGATGGCAGGTTCATATATGGCGTCAAGGAAAGCAAAAAGGCGAGCGAGGGGCTTCTGGGAGTGATCAAGCCCGACAATAAAAGTATCTACATGGCGGACCATGACGGCTACTACATGGGGACACTGCTTTCGCCGGACCGGATGGAGATGATTTATCTGGAGGCGGGCACCGAGTCGCGCGTTGCTTCCTACGGAGTCTATACGCGGGTGAAATGAGCTTGATCGGAAAGATTAAAACTTCGAGCCGTGCTCCTCAATCCTAGGGGTACGGCGTAAGGGGTTTGAGGTCGCCTGGCGGGCTGCGCGGTCCTTCGATGCGGCGGCGGGTGCGATCAGCGCTGCGGGGACCTCGACATACCCTTTCTCCTCGCCTTCCATAATTGCCGTAAACCGGGGCATTCCATCCTATCCCTTCCCCATCGGGTCAATATCTTAAACAACGGCCCACGCCGTGTTCCACTATTGAAATCCACCATAAGCTTGGACCATAATAATACAAAGCGCTGCAAGAAAGCCTTCCCCCCCCAACGGAGTGCTTCCGATCAGGTTCGGCCGGGTTCTCCTTTTTGCCTTGCCGATCCTGAATTGCGGGTTTCGGGTCGAGGGTATCGGCTTCAGGCTTAAGGTATTAGTTTTTGCGCGTTATGCGGAGTATTTTACGCTATAGTGACAGTTCGTAGCCCGTAACCCGTAACCTTGCCCCGGCGGAGCTTCCGGGCCGGGGCCGCAGTCCGATTGCCATGACATGAAGCTTCTTATGTTCTACTCGCCGGAGTTTTGGGTTAAACCGTTCGAGAAGGCCGTGCCGGATGCGCCGGACCCGGCCGGCGATGAAACATTTCACCGGGCGGTGGTTATCTTCTACCATGCCGAAGCGGAGGATGCCGGGCGGGAGGACAAGGTCATCACCAAGTGGGTCAAGAACGCAAAATGGCTTGCCGGAAAGTTCGACACCAGGCTCGTTGTGCTGCACTCGTTTAACCATCTCTCTTCGAGCAAGGCGCCGGCGCAGATCGCCGCCGAGATGAAAAACGAGGTCAGGGCCCGCCTGGAAAGAACCGGCTACACCGTTTTCGAGACCCCTTTCGGCTGGCAGAACGAATGGAAGTTGCACGTATCCGGTGAGTCTCTTGCAAAGGTATTCAAGGGGATCTGAGAACGCTATGGAACGGTTGCTGATCGCAATCGACAGCCTGCCGGAGTGCCGGAGGCTCATCGGGTACCTGGTGCGAATACTTAAGGGTACCCAGACCTGTGAGTTCGTCCTGTTTCACATCCTCCCGACCGCCTCGCCCGAAATGCTCAGAAGGGACGAGGTGCATCGAATCGAGCGCGTCCACTCCGAGAGGCCCGATCTCGCCGGCTATTTCTGGAGACACGAGGACGAAAAAACAATGGAACGGGCGTTTGCCGAGGCACGGGAGTTGCTGACCGGGAGCGGTTTTCCCGAGCATCTGGTGTCCTGGGAGTTCACCGTGGAATCGGGGGACCTTTCGGATATCATCCTGGGCAAGGCGGCGGAACTGGATTGTTCGACCATAATACTCGGGCGCAGGCGCCTGAGCCGCGTCAAGGAGTTTTTGCTGGGCAGCGTTTCCAGCACGGTCCTGAGAATGGCCCGCGGCATCGCGGTGTGGGTGGTTGAAACCTAGGGCGGGATGCCGGAAAAGCGCCCTCGGCGGCGGCGAATCCCGGCATGTGTCGAAAATTCCCGGGTCGCCCTGCGGGCGGAAGCCTGGATCGTGAATTTCGGAATGTGAACGGTTGATTGTGGATCGCTGGAACTTATCATCTTCCGACTTGAAAGGAGAACGGCATGGCGGGAAAACTGATTTTCAAAAACATCGGGTTCTGCACTGATTTTTCCGAAAATTCCGGCGATGCTTTCGAAGTTGCCCTGACGCTTGCGGAGCAGTTCGGAGCGACTATCCATGTTATACACGTGCTGGCCAGTTTTTCCCTCGCCCCCCCCGTGCACGCCACTTACATGCCGATAGAATACGACCCCAAGTTCATCGAGGAGGTGACGGAGGCGGCCCGGAAGACCATCGATGACAAATATATCTCGAGAATCCCCGAAGCCATCTCCACCGAGGTGAGTCTGACATCCGGGTATGCGGCAACGGAAATAATCAGGATCGCACAGGAAAGAAAACTGGACCTTATCGTGATGGGCGCGCACGGACTGACGGGCCTTGCCCACGTGCTTTTCGGAAGCACCGCCGACCGGGTGGTGCGCCGGGCCCCGTGCTCGGTGCTTGCCGTTAGGGCGAGGAAGTAGAGAGGGAGAACCGGTTCCCTTGCATCCCCGCCGCATTTGGGCCGGGAGAGGGCGGTATCGAGGAGGCTTTTTCGTAAAATGGACATTCAAAAACCGGTGCTGGTTACCGGGGCGGCCGGGTTTATCGGGTTTCACTTCGCGCGCAGGCTTCTCGAAGAAGGGCTGCCGGTGGTCGGCGTGGACAACGTAAACGACTACTACGATCCCGCGCTCAAGTGGAGCCGGCTGGAAGTGCTCGGCAAGTTGCCCGGGTTTCGGTTCATAAGGCTCGACCTTACCGACGCCCTCTCCGTCCGGGAGCTTTTCGCCGAGTACGGCTTCGAGATCGCGGTCAACATGGCCGCCCAGGCGGGAGTGCGCTATTCGCTGGTAAATCCGGGCGCCTACGCCGAATCGAATATAACCGGTTTTTTGAATCTGCTGGAAGGGTGCAAGGCGGCAAATTCGAAGCATCTGGTCTTTGCATCTTCCAGTTCCGTTTACGGTGCAAACGAGAAAATCCCCTTTTCGGTGCACGACAACGTGGACCACCCGGTATCCATCTATGCCGCGACCAAGAAGGCAAACGAGCTTATGGCCCATGCCTACGCCCACCTCTACGGGCTGCCCTGCACCGGGCTTCGCTTCTTTACCGTCTATGGACCCTGGGGCCGGCCCGATATGGCGCTTTTTCTGTTTACCCGGGCGATGCTTGCCGGAAAACCGATAGACGTATTCAACTACGGCCGCATGGGCCGCGATTTCACCTACATCGACGATATAACGGAGGCCATGCGAAGAATAATGGCCGCTCCCCCCAAACCGGACCCGGCCTGGGACAGCCGCGCCCCCGATCCGGCAACGAGCTTTGCTCCCTACCGCATCTACAACATCGGCAACAACCAGCCGGTAAGGCTCATGGATTTAATCGCCACCCTGGAACAATGCCTCGGAGTCGAGGCGAAAAAGAACATGCTTCCGATGCAGCCCGGCGATGTCAAGGAGACGTTCGCGGACATAGAAGACATTGTCCGGGACTTCGGGTTCCGTCCCCGGACTCCGCTTCGCGAGGGAATTTCGAGATTTGTGGAGTGGTTTAAATCCTATTACGCGGGAGCGGATTTGGCGAAAGAAGCGTCCTGACCGGTGAAGCTTCGATTAAGGACCTGCCCATAAATAGAGCCTTTGCGCTCGCATCCGGCTTTGGGCCTGCCCTGGCCGCTCCGCAATCGCAAAATCCCCGGCGCAGCACCAGGCTGTGCCTGCGGTTTTGCTCAATCGTCGCGACCAAATAAATCTTAAAATCCGGCGCGATCCCGAAGCGGCTTATTTACGGACAAGCCCTGAATCTGAAAAAAGAGCGGGGGAACCGGTTCCCGGGCGTTGCCCGAATGAGGTTGCTTCAAAAATACATGAACTTCACGTAAAGGGAGGACATCACGAATCGTCATTCCCGCAACGTTTTTGGGCGGGAATCCGGTGTCTTGGCGGTTTAACGGTTTCTTCCCCCGTTTCCGGCAGGAGTGTGGAAACGAAAAAAGACGCGGGACCCCGGCTCGGAAGCCCTGCCGGGGGGGACGCTAAGGGGCGATTCCTCCCGGCAATGGCTGGCCGCGGGCGGGAAAACTCCCCACGCTTTTATACTAATTTTCGTTCAAGATAGACCCATACCGATGGGTTACGCTCCGCTTCACCCATACTACATCCCTTTCCGGACCTGAGTTAAGCGTAACCCATCACGTTAATCTTGAACGCCACCTGGTATTAGAAAGCATTCTTGGGCGCCGCTTCGCACGAGCCGGCAGCCCTCACTCCGGCAGCCTCGTTTCCAGTGCCATGGCTATTTTCTTTTTCAGCTCGGTCAGGTCGAAGCTTTTGACCACGTAGAAATCGGCCGCGATCGACTTCATGTCTTCCTTGAAGGTGTCATAGGCCGTCGACAGGATCACCGGCAGGTCGTAGAAGCGGTTGCGAATGTCCTGCAGCAGGTCCAGCCCGTTATAGTCCACCATCTTGATGTCCAGGATTACCAGGTCGGGTTTTTCCTCCTCGATCCTTTCAAGCAGCTTGTATCCATTTTCCGCTGTAATGACTTCATAGCCCGCTTCTTTGAGTTCTTCGGAATAGAGTAGTCGGATGTGTTCTTCGTCGTCTACGACAAGGATCTTCGGCATCGGAGGCCCCTCCTCAAGTCCATACCTTGATAATATAAGGCTTATTTTCTTCGAAAATCATGCAGTCATTTTCGATATGCTCTTCGGCCTGCTGGAGCGACATCCTTTCCGTCCTTTTGACATAAGAGAGCACACGGCCGAGGTAGAGCGGCAGAAGAGCATCGAGAAGCTCTTCGCGTTCCGGCCCGCTCATCCGGCTGTAGGCGGCGGCGGCGTCAAAAAGAATGGTCGCCCAGGTCTGTGCCGGAAACGAAAAATGCTGAAGGCCGATGGATCGTATCTCCTGCAGTTTCGGCACAACCATTTGGCCGAACGCGCGCTCCCAGGTCGGGTAATACCTGTCGAAACCCTCGATGAAGCGCTCATAAAGCCGGTTCACGTTTATGTCCACCGGAAGAGGCATCTCCACTTCATGCAGGTCGGTGCCGAAAAGCGCCGACGGCTTGCTCCACTTAACCTGCACCCAGAAATCGTGGTAAACCTTCATCAGGTCGAAAATGGTGCTCAGCACCTCGTGAAACATGATCCTGAGGTGAGCGTTGGGGTCCCTTACCCTGTGGACCTTCGGCGCCCCCATGAAGGCCTGTACCATCGGCACCTTGGAAGCGAGTGCGATGTTGGTCAGCCAGATGTCTATCCCGAAACTCTCGGTGGACGCGCTCCACAGGGACGGGTCGAGGTAGGTATCGAGCAGCTTCGCACTGAAGCCGCACTCGCCGACGTGGGGCTGGCGCATCCGCCTGCCATAGAGGCAGCGCAGCAGCGGATAGATGGTCGTACCGGTGAGGGTGGCCTCGTACTTGTGCCGCACATAAAGCGGGCAGACGAACCCGGCCCCCTTCAGAACCGGCTCGGCCAGGTTCCTGATCCACACCGGAGATATGTTCTTGGCGTCCGCCTCGACCAGTACAAGCGCTTTGGGCGAGAGTTCCCGCGCTTTTTCCAGGAAATTTCGAACATTGTGCCCCTTACCGAAAACGCCGGGCGGGGTGGAAAGATAGATCCTCGGAAGATTTCCGGGCGCCGAGAAAAACTCTTCCCGGGTACCGTCCGCCGAGTGGTTGTCACAATTTATTATAAGGCACTTCAAATCCGGAAAATACTGCGTCAGCCCCCTGTCCACCTGCTCGGTGGTGCGGGCGATACTTTCCACCTCATTTAATGAAGGGATGCCGACGACAATATCCGCTTCCGCCACCGCCCGCGGATTTTCTTCATAAAATGCCAAATCGGTTCTCCTGTTGCTATTTTCGCGTCGCTGGACCGGTGCCCTTGAGGTACTTGAAGATATCGGCGTCGGTTGTGAGCATGAACGACGAATTCTTGCTGAAGTTGCGATAGAGATCAAGTGTCCGGTATAGATTGAAAAATTCCGCGTCCTTGCCGTACCCGTCCGCATAGATCCGGGTGGTTTCCGCGTCCGCCTTTCCCCTTATTTCCTGTGACTTGCGGAAAGCCTCGGAAGTGATTTTCGCAAGCTCCTTATCCATCTGGCCCAGGATTGCCGCGCGCTCCCCTTCGCCCTCGGAGCGGTACTGGGCGGCGATTCGCTTGCGCTCGGATTTCATGCGGTCGAAAACCTTCTCCAGTACCGACTCGACGTAATTTATACGCTTTATGCGGATGTCGAGCAGTTGGATTCCGAATTCGGGAAGAAGCCGCTCGGCGTCGGCGATCATTTCACGGGTAATCTGTTCGCGGCCCTTTTTGAGCTGATCGCTTACCTCCGGCGTTTCCATTCCGAATTCCAGGGTGGTATCCGGAAGCGCCGCCTCGCGCAGCTTCTGCCTGGCCTCTTCCCAGCCCTCGCTTCGCACCAGTTCGACCAGGTCGTTATTGGAAATGTGGTCGCGAACGACCGAATCGATGATTCCATCGAGCCGGCTGTTGGCGGTACCCTGGGACCCCACTCTTTTGAGAAACAGAAGGGGGTCCTTGATGAGCCAGCGGGCCGTGGTGTCCACCCAGATGTATTTCTTGTCCCTGGTGGGGATCTGGTTGGGGCTTCCGTCCCACTTCATTATCCGTTTTTCGAAAAAGTTGGCTTTCTGGATGAACGGAATCTTGAAATGGAGCCCGGCTTGGGTGATGGCGTTGCCGACGGGGGCACCCAGTTGGGTTATCACTACCTGCTCGTTTTCGTTCACCACGAAAAACGAGGCCCCAACGATAACTGCCGCGATCACAAAAATTGCGATAAGAATTTTGGTCCCGCGTGGAACCATAAGGCTATCCTTTTGAGTTACAGGTTACGGGTTACAGATTGCGGGTCCATCGGACCACCGACCGTCCAGCATCTGACATCCGGAATCGCCCCTCCAACCGCCGCCGCTACTGCTCCTTCTTCGGTGCCGTAGAGGCGGCCGGCGGTGATGATGGTTTCAGGTTGCCGAGGTCGAACAGGGGCAGAAGGCTTTTCTGGTTTTGGTCTATTACGTACAGATGGTCTATCCGCCCCATCAGTGCCTGGAATGAGTCGATATACATCCTTCGCCGCGTTATATCGGGCGCCTTTTCGTACTCGGCCAGTATGTCCAGGAAGCGCTTGATTTCGCCCTGGCTGCGGTTGACACGCTCCAAAGCATAGCCTTCGGCCTGTGTCACCGTCTGCCTGGCCTCACCCAAAGCCTTCGGTATTTGCTGGTTATAGGCCTGCTGAGCGTCGTTTATCATCCGCTCTTTTTCCTGGCGGGCCTCGTTTACCTCGTTAAAGGCCGCCTTTACCGGGTCGGGTGGGTTGGCGTTCTGGAGTTTTACGGTAACGATCTGGACACCGGTGTGGAAAAGGTTCATCCCTTTTTGAATTTCCGTCTTGGCCTGGTCTGCTATCGAGGCCCGGCCGACGGTCAGCACCTCGTCGGCATACCGGTTCCCGACGATTCGGCGCATCACCGATTCCGAGATGTCGTCCAGGGTGGCTTCGACCCCGTTTTGCTTCAGCCCGACACTGCTGACTTTAAAAAGGTAGTCTACAGGATCGTTTACCTTGTACTGCACCGTCCACTGGAGGTTTACCACGTTGAGGTCGCCGCTGAGCATCAGCGACTCCTGTTCGTATCCCTTCTCCACGAACCGCGACCGGACGTCGGGCGTGAGGGTGCGATAGCCGTACTCGCGCTGGAGCACGCGCCCGGTGACCACTTTTTGCACTGTTTCGATTCCGAAGGGGATTTTGAAATGAAGGCCCGCGTCTGTGGTGCCGACATATTTGCCAAAACGCTGCACCACCGCCGTTTCCTGTGGTTCGACGATGTAATAGGAGTCAAGCCCCACAACGACCAGCAGTGCCGCCGCAACCAGCAGGTACAACGGGCGGCGCCTTGCTGAAGGTGCCATCTTATAGCGGTTCCACAACCACCTGGCGATCTCTTCCAGGCTCTGCGGAGGCCCGCCCCTTTCCGGCGCCCTTTTTCCGGGCGGCCTTTCCCAAGGCATAAAACTCTCCCCGCGGGAGCATTACCGTACCTCCCGCTAAAAATCGACCGATACCCCCTATTTCCGCTCTCTTTTATGCAAGTACTCGAAACAATAGGCGAAAAAGACGAGCAGGCCCGCAAACAAAAAGACGAGCAATCTGCTCGAAGCCGGAAAAAAGACCCGGAAAAGGAGGACCCCAAACAGTATGCCGAGAATGAGCCTGATGATCAGGACCTGAAAGCGCACCGCCCTGCCTTATCCGTTTCGATGCCGGGGATACCGGTCAAATTGTTAGAAAAACCGGATCTTACCACAAAATCGACTCGGTAATCCTACTGAGGCGGGCCGCTAAAGTCAAGCGAATCGGGTTGCGGGGCGCGCGTTGCATGTCGTGGGGGGGGGCGGGGGAACCGGTTCCCCCGCTCCTTTTTCATGGATTAATGACCTGCCGCGCCAGTGGCGGAGGTCAGAACAATTCCTGGGAGTTGTGTTTATTCCCGTGTGAAACCCTGGAATTAAATCCCGCGATTTGCGGGGCGGTCACGGAGTTTTCCCGGTTCTTATCGCCCGGATGGGCGGGAGCGGCTTTTTTTCCCGCATCCTTTTCCTTGCGCATCGCCGCGGAATCGGCCGCATCGGTGGACCGGGCCCCCGATCCGTGCACCAGGGTCGTCAAGTCGGCCACCGAATCTTTCATCTCCTTTGCCTGGGCGGACATCTCCTGGGAGGCGGAAGCCGATTCCTCCGCTATGGCGGCGTTTTTCTGTATCACTTTGTCCATTTCCAAAACCGCGCTGTTGATCTGCTCGATCCCCTGGGCCTGCTCTTGTGATGCTATCGTTATTTCGCCTATCAGGTCGCCGATCTTTTTGGCCCCGCCGGCAAGTCTTCCGAAGGAATCGTTTGTTTTCAAAACCAGTTCCGAGCCGGTCTTGATTTTGTTGACCGTGCCTTCGATCAAACTGGCCGTTGTCCTGGCGGCCTCGGCCGCCCTCATCGCCAGATTTCTTACCTCATCGGCCACCACTGCAAACCCGGCCCCGGCTTCACCGGCCCGTGCCGCCTCCACCGCGGCGTTGAGCGCCAGGAGGTTGGTCTGGAACGCAATTTCGTCGATGGTTTTGATTATTTTGGCTGTTTCATTGCTCGCCTGGGAAATCTCGTCCATCGATTTCGTCAGGTCCTTCATGGCAAGTTCTGCTTCGTTGGCCACCCCGATTGTCTGGTGCATCATTTCGTTTGCCTGTTGGGAATTATCGGCGTTCTGCTTGGTCATCGACGCCATTTCCTCGATTGCGGAAGAAGTCTGCTCGAGACAGGCCGCGTGCTCGGATGCGCCCTCGGCCAGGCAATGACTGGATGCCGATACCTGTGAGGAAGCCGAAGCTACGAATCCGGCGCCCATATCCAATTTCACTATACTGTCGTTGATCGGCTTGGCAATGGAGCGGGCGATGAAGTATGCAAGCACCAGGGTGCACATGCCGAGCAGAACAACGAAGATCAAAATCGAACGTAGCAGCCTGTTGACTTCCGTTTCCACGTCATTGATGTATATTCCGGAGCCTATGATCCATCCCCATTCCGGAAAGCCTTTCACATAGGATATCTTGGGGACCGGCTTTGAATGTCCGGGCTTGGGCCAGTAATAATCGACGAAACCCGCCCCGTCGTGTTTGACGGTGTTGGCGAACTCCACGAAAAGGGCCTTGCCGTTGGGGTCCTTATAGCCGGACAGGTCCTTTCCATCCAGGTCGGGTTTGAAAGGATGCATAACCATCCGGGGTTCCATGTCGTTTATCCAGAAGTAGTCATCTTTCTCATAACGCATTGACTTGACCGCTTCTTTAGCACGTTGCTTTGCTTCCTCCACCGAAAGCGTGCCTTTCTTGGCCAGCTTGGAGTAATAATCCAATACCCCCCAGGCCGTTTCCACAACGTGTCTTGTTTTCAGATACTTGGCGTCTATCAATTTTTGCTTTACGGTCGGCAGTACATAGGTAAAAACCGAAGAGTACAGGAAAGCGATAAGCGCCCCGAACAACACCATCCTGGTGAAAAGCTTGAATCTGCTGAACATGGTTGGTACTCCCTTTTTTCCCTCTGGTCCGCGTGAAACGCTCCATTTACGCTCGCATAACGATTTTGTTCGATAACCATCGCTCGGCACAACCCGTCGATCCGGTCGGTGTATCCGCTCTAGCGCTGGCAATGGAAAGATTCGGGAGGGGGAATTGTTTTCGAGTTCTGAAAGCCGGTATAAGACTAATCGGCAAATGTTAAAAAAGTGTGACAATTTTTTTGCACTTTTTGTCACCGGCAAACGGCCCCGTCTGACCGAAACGACAAGGGCCGGGCTTCACACCCACCTGCAATCAAGTGATCGAAACAGGTGGATTGTGCCGGCATCCCGCGAACGCCCGTGGCTCGACATCTTTTCCGGAGGGGCTTAGCTTTAAAAAAACCCGGTTCAGCCGCCCGGCACGGTCGCCCCGTCGATGTTACAGGAAAGCACTCCGGGCAATCGCGATCCGCTTCACCACAAAGGAGATAACTTGGCCACAATGCTTCGCGTGCTTTTTCTCGGTTGCGCGGTCTTTCTCCTGGCCGTAACTCCCCTTGAAAGTGCACAGAAGGAGGGGAAAATGCAGTTGACATCTCCCGCTTTTAAGGATGGCGAAAGAATCCCGGTGCAGTACACAATGCCCGCCGCCGGCGGAAGGAACACTTCCATCCCGCTTGACTGGACCGGCGCCCCCCCGGGCACCGGGTCGTTTGCCTTATCGATTGTCGATCCTCATCCGGTTGCCCGCAATTGGGTGCACTGGCTGGTGATAGATATTCCACCGGATGCCGGGTCGCTCGCCGAAGGGGCATCGGGCCGCGGAATGCCCACCGGGGCGGTCGAACTCAGGAACTCATTCGGAAAGATCGGCTATGGCGGGCCGCAGCCGCCAAAGGGCTCGGGAAGGCATCCTTACGTTATAACCATCTACGCCCTGGATGCGGACAGGCTGGGCCTGGGCGCGAATACCGGTCTTTCGGCGTTCAAGGAAGCGCTCACGGGGAAGGTGCTGGCAGAGGCCACGCTTACGGGCTACTACGAACAATAGCGGACGCCCGGCCTCACGCGCCTGTGCGTGCGGCCGAAACTTTGGGGGTTGCGAAACGGGCTGTCAGCCTAAATGTAGTTTCATCGGAAATGTTGCCATTTACGGACTCGCCTCTTAGCGTCACCCCGGCAGTGCTTCCGGACCGGGGTCCAGTGTCTTTTCTTCGTTTCCATACTCCCGCCGGAAACGGGAGAAGCAATCATTGAACCACAAAGACGCCGGATTCCCGCCAAAAAGCGTTGCGGGAACAACGACTTGGGAACTCCCCCA
This sequence comes from uncultured delta proteobacterium, assembly GCA_963712895.1. Lineage (GTDB taxonomy): Bacteria > Desulfobacterota > Syntrophobacteria > Syntrophobacterales > Syntrophobacteraceae > SbD1. Next base: position 290,068 of record CAVQJR010000007.1, read on the forward strand.
CTTATACTAATTTTCGTTCAAGATAGGCCAATGCCGATGGGTTACGCTTCGCTTCACCCATCCTACATCCCTTTCCAGACCTGAGTTAAGCATAGGATAGGCGAAGCGGAGCGTAACCCATCACGTTAATCTTGAACGCAACCTGGTATTACATGAAGCTCAGTATTTTAAAGCGGAACTAATTCGGGCAAATGCCGGGGAATCGTTCCCCCCGGTTCTCAAGAATTATCGGCGGCCGCTAAAGTGCCCCGTTTTCCATATCCGCGCTCTGCTCGCCCTGTTTGCCGCCATACGCCATGTAATAGACCAGCGGAACGACCACCAGGGTAAACATGGTGGAGACCGTGATTCCAAAAATCAGAGCCCAGGCAAGGCCCGAGAAGATCGGGTCGAGCGTGATCGGCCAGGCGGCCAGCATCGCCGCCAGCGAAGTGAGAAAGATGGGCCGGGTGCGCAGTGCCCCCGCTTCGATGATGGACCTTACCACCGGCTTTCCCTCTTTTTTCCGCTCCTCCAGGAACTCTATGAGCAGTATCGAGTTGCGGGTGGCTATTCCGGCCAGGGCAATCATACCGATCATGGCCGTTGCGGTGAAGTAGACCGGGTTTTCCCAGCCGCCCACCTTGCCGCCGGCTACCAGGTTGAGCAGCCAGAACCCCGGCATGATGCCGATCACCGAAAGAGGCAGTGCGATCAGTTGGATGGCGGGCAGAAGGTAGCTCCCGGTCTGGTAGAGCAGCAGGATGTAGATCCCGAGCACCGCTATGCCGAAGGCGATCCCCAGGTCCCTGAACACCCGAAGCGTTATGTCCCACTCGCCCTCGCCGGACCACACGATGTCGAAGTCCTTGAGCGCCGGGTCTTTTGACGTTACTTTTTCGAGGGCCAGGATGGCCTCCGGCGGGGGAAGCCCGGCCGTATCCCCGAATACGTAGACGACCGGCTTGAGGTTTTTATGGTAGACCGGCTGGTCTATCGTTTCCCATTCCAGGCTTCCGAGATCGGATAGGAAGACGGCATGCCCGTCCGTTCCCTGGACGGTAAGCTGGTTCAGGCCCACCCCCAGCGCGCGCTCGTCCCTGGGGAGCTGAAGCTTGATGAAAATGGGCAGCACCTGGTTTTCCAGGCGAAGGGAAGAGGGGGAATTTCCGCTTACCATTCCCTGCACAAGCGAGGAGACGGCTTGGTCCGAGATGCCGTTAAGGGCCGCTTTTACCCGGTCCACGCGGAAAACCGCCTTGCGCTGCGGCGCCACCAGTACGTCATCCACGTCCACGACCCCCGGCATGGCCTCAAAATGCCTGCGCACCAACCGGGCGCCTTCGGCCTGCTGCCCGTAGGACTGGCCGACCCGGCCGTACACTTCGGCCACCAGGGTGGAAATAACCGGCGGCCCGGGCGGGCTTTCCACGATTTTTATGTTGGCCCCGAACCGCAGGGCGATTGCGGTGAGATCGTTTCGAATTCTGAGCCCGACCGCATGGCTTTGCTGGCTGCGCTGCTTTTTGGCCGCCAGATTTATTCGAAGATCGGCCACGATCGGCCCCTGGCGAAGGTAGTAGTGGCGCACCAGAGCATTGAAGTCCATCGGGCTGGAGGTGCCGGTATACATCGACACATCGGTCACTTCGGGCACCCTTGCCAGGTAGTCGGTCAGCGCCTCCGAAACCGCTTCGGTTTCTTCCAGGGTCGTCCCTTCCGGCATGTCGATCACCACCTGCAGTTCGTTCTTGTTGTCGAATGGAAGCATCTTGAGGGGCACTCGCCCGGAAAGCACCAGCCAGACGGCAAAGGCCAGGAGCACCAGCACCGCGGCGATGATTCCCCTCTGGAGCTTCCTGCTGGCGAAGATGTGGCGCATCAGGCGGTCGTATGTCCTGTAGAGCCGGGTCTCTTCGAGATTGAACGGCTTGGTGTGCGGCCGGTTATATACGCCTCTCAGCATGTGGAGCGAAAGCCACGGGGTGATGGTAAAGGCTACCAGCAGGCTCATGAGCATGGCCACGGGAACGTTCAGGGCCATCGGCGCCATGTACGGCCCCATCATGCCGGTTATGAAAAACATCGGCACAAAGGATATGATGACCGCCAGGGTCGCCAGTATAATGGGCGGGCGTACCTCGTTTACCGCGCTCACCACCGCTTGCTCGGGCGGTTCGTTTCGCATCTCGAAATGGCGGTGAATGTTTTCCACGTCGACTATCGGGTCGTCCACCACGAGGCCCAGCGAGAGAATCAGGGCAAACAGGGTCACCCGGTTGATGGTGAAGCCGAGCAGCATATTCAAAAGCAGGGTGAAGCTGAAGGTGACCGGCACCGCCAGGGCGATGATGATCCCCTCGCGCCATCCGAGCGTGTAGGCAAGCAGGAGCACCACTATGGCTATGGCTATCCCCAGGGCTTCGACGAGATCGTTCACCTTTTCGTCGGCCGTCTTGCCGTAGTCCCTGGTCACTCGAATCCAGACGCCGTCCGGCAGCACCTCTTTTGCAAACTTTTCCGCCGCTTTTCGCACCTCCTCGGAAACCCACACCGCATTGGTTCCCTTGCGCTTGGCAACGGCCACCGTTACCGCAGGGTAGTCCCGGTAGTGCTCGATGCTCGACGAAAGGGGGTGCGCCGATTCCGGGTCGAAGCGGGAGCCCGCCAGATGGCCGAAAACGATACGAGTGTAGTTCTCGGACTCGGCCGGGCCGTCGGTAACCGTCGCCACTTCCTTCAGATACACTGGGCGCATGTCGGAGACGCCCACCACGAGGTCTTCGATTTCCCGCGCGGACCTGAAATACCGGCCCGCATCCAGTTTCACTTCCTCATCTTCCGATACCAGGCTGCCGGATGGAAATACAACGTTTGCCGCTCGCAGCGCGTTCGCGATCCGGTCCAGGCTGATGCCCCGGCCCGCCATGCGCTGCGGCGACAGCCGGATTGAAACCTGCCTGGGCCTTCCACCCACTATAAAGGTGCGCCCGGCGTTTTTTACCGCCTGGAGCTGGATTTCCAGCTCCTCGGCCATCCGGCGAAGCTCGTAGTCGCTGTACCGGTTGCTGTAAAGGGTGAGGTTGGTGATGGGCACATCGTCGATTTCGACCGGCTTGATTATCCACCCGGTAACCCCCGGCGGAACGAGGTCGATATTGGCCTGGATCTTGTTGTGAAGCTTTACCCAGCTTCGCTCGCGGTCCTCGCCCACGTAGAACCTGACCGTGATGATGGCCTGCGAAGAGTAGCTGGTGGAGTAGACGTATTCCACCCCGTCGATCTGATAGAGGAGTTTTTCGAGGCGGGTTGAGACCTCCCGCTCCACCTCACGTGCCGGAGCCCCCGGCATGGAGACGATCACGTCCGCTATGGGCACCACGATCTGGGGGTCTTCCTCGCGCGGCGTGAGCAGGATGGCGGCGGTGCCCGCTATCAGGCTCACCAGGATGAGCAGGACGGACAGGTTGCCTCCCAGAAACGCCATCACCACGCGGGTCATCCAGTGGTGGGAACCACTTTCCGGCGCTCCGCTCATGGAATCACCACCTCCTCGTTTTCCTGGAGGCCGGAGAGCACTTCGACAACCGAATCATGCGTGCGGCCAAGGGTCACGAACCGGCGGCGGGGATAGCCTTCCTTATCGATCACGTTTACAAGGTGGAGCTGGCCCGTTTCGCGCACCGCCTTCGCCGGAATGGTGAGGGCGGTGTACTGCCCGCAGGGGACCCGGAGCCTTCCGAAAAGACCGTTTACCAGGCGCGGGTCGAACGGCAGGCTCACCTTGACCAGGACGGTCCGCGTCCTGGGATCGGACTGTGGGACGATTTCCCTCAAAATTCCGGTAACCGAGCGGTTGGGGGCGTCGACACCCACTTCCAGTTCCTGGCCTACTTTGAGGCAGGTGAGAAGCGATTCGGAAAGGTTGACCCGGAGTTCGGGCTGCTGGCTGGTCTCTACCAGGAAAAGAGGCTGGCCGGGCGATGCCATGGTCCCCTCGTCCACCATCTTCTTGATGAGGGTTCCCGAAAAAGGCGCAAAAATCCGGGAATAGGCAAGGACCGACCTTGCCTGGGCCAGGGCGGCGCGGGCGGCGTCCCGCATGGCCTCGATCCTTGCAATTTCCCCGCGGGCAGCCGCCGCTTCCTGGGAAGCGGACCTCAACTGGGCGGTGGCCGAATCGCGCTGGGTGCGCATGTGGTCGAGCTGCTGGCGGGTCGCGGCGTTCTGTTCGGCAAGGACCTGGAAACGGCGAAAATCGGCGGTTGCCTTCTCGGAATTCGCCCTGGCGGAATCGGATTGCGCAATGGCCGAGGCAAGTTTTGCCCTGGCGATGCCGACGCCGCGTTCGGCCGCCGCAAGCTGCGATTCCGCCTGCCTGACCCGATCCTGCAAATCGCGGTCGTCAAGTGTGGCGAGAAGGGTCGGCCGGCCGGTTTCGCTCCCCTGTACCCTGTCGCCTTCCCGCACCAGGATTTGTTTTACCTGGGCCATTATCCGGCTGGAAACCCGGGCCACGTCCCGGCCCCGCACCGTTCCGGCCTGTTCCATGACAACCGGGAAGGTCCTCTTTTCGGTCCTGCTCGTCTGAAGGTGCTCAGGCTTCGGCGGGGGGGCAATTTCTCCCGGCTGGACCTTTTTGACGAAGGTGCCCGAAAGCCACATCATCAGCAAAATGAGAAGAGCCGCAACACCCAGCCCCTCCAAGACTTCGCGCCGTTTCGATCCCTTTGGGCTTTCCGTTCCCATTCCCACCTCTTTTTGAGGTAATACGAAGCGCAAACAACAGGATGGCCACTCAATCCGGGAAACAGTTAAAGATTAGAAGCAGTATTCGAATAAATCAACTCTGTAAAGCCTGAAATCGAGCTGATAAATAGGCATCAGCCGAAAGAAGTGCGGATTGTAAATACTATGGAAATGGTATGAATAGGGATATGATTGAAAGGATGGATTAAAATTATCCGGTAGTTGTTTCAAAAGATTGGGAAATTGAGAGGAAAAAAGAAGGGAAAAAATGTCTTCCGCCGGTTCCCAAGCTCCGGCTTCCACTTCAGCGCGACACGAAGCAAGAGCTTCCGGAAGACCCGGTTCCCAAGCAGGAGCTTGGGAACCAGCAAACCGGTAAAAAGCAGGAGCCAGCGAACGCTAAAAGCGTGGAGCCGGCTCCTCGCCCCTGCGTGGGAATCAGCGAAAAAAAGCGCCGGGGAACCAGTCCTGGAACCAGTCCCCCCACGCTCTTCGGAATTTTATTTATTTTGTAATACCAGGTTGCGTTCAAGATTAACGTGATGGGTCACGCTCTGCACACCGGCGGCTGCTACTCCAGCTTCGCCAGCGCCTTTTCCACCGCGTTAAACCCTTCCTCGATTTCCGCCATGGAAAGCGCGTAGGAAAAGCGCAGGCAGCGGTCCTCGCCGAATGCGTCGCCCGGGACCACCGCCACGTGCGCGGCCTCCATGAGGTAGTCGGCAAGGTCGAGCGAGCCCTTCATTTCCCTGCCGCCCGCCTTTTTGCCAAAATAGGCGCTGAAATTGGGAAAGACGTAAAAGGCGCCGTCCGGGTCGGGGCAGGTCACGCCGGGCAGTTTCGATATGCGCTCCAGCACGTAGCGGCTCCGCTTTTCGAACACCTTCGACATGTCCTTTACCTGCTCCTGGTTTCCATTGAGCGCTTCCACGCCCGCCCACTGGGAAATGGAGGTCGCATTGCTGGTGGATTGGCTCTGGACCTTGGTCGCCGCTTTCACGACATCGGGGTCGCCCACCAGGTACCCGATGCGCCAGCCGGTCATGGCGTAGCTTTTGCTCAAGCCGTTTATTATAAATATGCGCTCCCGGAGCCTTTCCTCGACCATCCCCAGGCTCACCCACTCGCGGCCGCCGAAAAGTATCCGGTAATAGATATCATCGCTCGCCACCAGGACGTTTTCGTGCCTGAGCAGCACTTCGGCAAGGCCCTTGAGATCGTCGGCCCCGTAATACTTCCCGGTCGGATTGGACGGGCTGTTGAGTATCAGCATGCGGGTCTTGGCGGTTATCGCCCTATCGAGGTCTTCGGGCAGCATCCTGAAGCCGTTATTCTCGGTGCAGGGCACGAAGACCGGGACCCCGTCCACCAGTTCCACCATGTCCGGGTAGCTCACCCAGTAGGGCGAAGGGATGATGACCTCATCGCCCGGGTCGAGAAGCGCCTGCATCAGGTTGTAGAGGGCGTGCTTTCCGCCGCATGAGATCAGCACGTTTTCGCGCCCGCAGGAAAATCCGTAGTCGGATTTGACCAGCCGGCACACGGCGTCCTTGAGTTCGTCGATTCCCCCCACGGGCGTATAACGGGTCTGGCCGTTTCGGATGCTCTTGACGGCGGCTTCGCATATCGGCTCGGGCGTGGGAAAATCCGGCTCCCCGACGCCGAAATTCACGATGTTCACTCCACTTTGCTTGAGCGCTTTGGCTTTGGCGTTGATGGTCAGCGTGGCTGAAGGTTTTATCCTTGAAATCCTTCGCGCAAGTCTCATTTCAGGTTCTCCGGGTGAGGTTTTTCGCCATCACTGTAGTTTACCGCGACAAGGTAGAGTCCATGGGCCGGCGCTGTTATTCCGGCCTTCCTGCGATCTTTTCCGGCAAGAATCCGCACGAATTCCTCCGGCGTCCGCTTGCCGGTCCCCACTTCGACGACCGTTCCCGTAATGTTTCTGACCATGTGCCGCAGAAACCCGTTGGCCTCGAAGGTCATTTTCAGCCGGTCCGGCCGGGGCCGCTCGATAAAGGCCCTGAGCATGTTTCGCTCGGTCGAGGAGACCTCGGAACCGGAAGCCATGAACGCCGAGAAATCATTGAGCCCGCAAACGGCGCCCAGGCACTCCTCCATCGGCGCAACGGACAGGGGCCGGCGCACGTGCCATGCGCATTTTCGAAGAAGGGCCGAAGGGGTCGGCCGGTTGAGTATATGATATTCGTAAATTTTGCTCACGGCCGAAAACCGGGAGTGGAACGAATCCTCCACCTCTTCGGCCTCCAGCACCACTATGTCGTCCGGAAGGAGGCTGTTGAGGCCCCTTTGGATTTCACCCGGCCCCAGCCTGCTTCGGGTATAAAAATTTACCACCTGCCCCCTGGCGTGGACCCCCGCATCGGTGCGGCCGGAAGCCCGGACAGCGACCCTGACCCCGAGCATCACCCCGAGCCTGGACTCGACTACCTCCTGGATGGAAAGAGATCCCGCCTGCCGCTGCCAGCCGTGGTAGGCCGAGCCGTCGTATTCGAGAACCAGCTTGATGTTTCGCCGGGATTGGACGTCATGTGTGTTCATCGCTCGTTTTTTTACCACGAAGAGCGCGAAGGGACACGAAAGTGCCGGATCGCAAGCCCCCTCCCATCCCGTTTCATGCTCAGGCGCGCAACGCATGTTGGCTGCCTCGGGCCAATCCGGTCCTTCAACCGCCTCAAGGCTGCCAGGGCGCTCCCTCCAGGCCGGCGTTTTCCGCAAATCCGCACATCAGGTTCATGTTGCACACCGCCTGGCCGGATGCTCCCCTGGTGAGGTTGTCGATAACCGAAATGACGACCACCCGGCGGGTTCGGCCGTCGAACCTCCAGCCGAGGTCGCAGTAGTTGCTGCCCCGGACCTGCAGCGTCACCGGAAGCTGCCCGCGCCCGGCGAGGCGAACGAACGACTCGTTTTCGTAAAAAGACGAAAACGCCTCGTCAACGTCGGCGGCGGTCGCTCCTTCCACCAGGTTGGCGTACACCGTGCTCAGAATCCCGCGGCTCATGGGGACCAGGTGCGGGGTGAAATTTATGGTTAAGGGCTGCCCGGCAAGAACGCTCAGTTCCTGCTCCATCTCGGGCGTGTGCCGGTGTTCGGCCACCTTGTATGCCTTGAACCCTTCGTTTACCTCGCAGAAGTGAACGCCAAGAGATGCGCCGCGGCCGGCTCCCGAAACCCCCGACTTGGAATCGGCGATAATGGAGCGCAAATCAACCAATCCCTTCGAGATCAGGGGCGCGGCCGCAAGGATGACGCTCGTGGGATAGCACCCCGGATTTGCCACCAGGCGCGCGGACCGGATGCGCTCCCGGTAGAGTTCGGGAAGGCCGTAGACGGCCTGTTCGAGCAGTTCCGGCGTCTTATGTTCGGAGTACCACGCTCCGTACACGCCCGCGTCCCTCAGGCGGTAATCGGCGCTCAAATCGATCACCCGTGCCCCCAGTTCGAGCAGCTCCGGCACGATGTCCATTGCCGCCTGGTGGGGAAGGGCCGTAAAAACGATATCGGATGATGAGGCGAGCCTTGCGGGATCGGGCTCTTCGAATACCAGGTCGCAGTGGCGCCTCAGGGCAGGGTAGAAGTCGTCGAGCCTCCGGCCTTTTTGCTGCCTGGAGGTAATCATGGTGATCCGGGCCGAGGGGTGCGCGCAAAGAAGCCGCACAAGCTCGAAACCCGTGTAGCCGGACGCCCCGGCAATGGCAACTCGCACTGCCATAGGATTCTCCATAGCCGAATAAAATGAGGGGCACTGCACCCGTACCGAGGCGCAGCGCCCCAATTTATTCAAAACCGATATCCGCTCGGCTTTCCTGTTATCGCTCGATGGAAAATGGACAGGGAGCCGGGTCTGAACGGCCCGGCAGGTCCCGCGCGGCGCGGGACCTGTACCGGACTAACGCTTCGAATACTGGAAGCGCGCTCTTGCGCTCCGTCGTCCATATTTTTTCCGTTCCTTCACGCGGGAATCGCGGGTAAGGAAACCGGCCCGTTTCAGAACTTCGCGGAACTCGGGGTTGAGTTCGAGCAGGGCCTTGGAGATTCCGTGGCGTATGGCGCCGGCCTGCCCCGAAATGCCTCCGCCCAGAACGCTTACCCAAATATCGAGCTTTCCGGTCGTATTGGTGAGAGTCAGGGGCTGGGCGATGACCATCTTGCTCGTTTCGCGGTCAAGATACTTTTCGGCCGGCTGCTTGTTGATTTCAACGCGGCCGGTGCCGGGCTTGATCCACACACGGGCTACCGCCGTCTTTCTCTTTCCGGTTGCATAAAAGCGTTCTTCAGGCATTTAGCGGGCTCTCCTACCTGTTTTTTTCGATTAATTTAAGGGCGGCGGGCTGCTGGGCTTCGTGGGGATGCTCAGTGCCCGTGTAGACCTTGAGCTTCTTTATGAGCTTGCGGCCCAGGCGGTTTTTCGGCAACATGCCCCACACGGCCAGCCGGATCAGGCGATCCGGATGCTCCTGGATAAGTTTTCGGGCCGGCGTCGATTTTACTCCACCCATGTAGCCGCTGTAGCGGTAATAGGTTTTCTGGTTCCATTTGTCGCCGGTCAGTTTTATCTTGTCGGCATTAAGGACGATTACGAAATCGCCCAAGTCCACGTGAGGGGTGAAATTGGGCAGGTGCTTGCCTCGAATCCGGACCGCAACCTGGCTTGCCAGGCGGCCGAGCACCTGGTTTTCAGCATCGACCACTATCCATTTGCGCTTATCCGCCTCAAACTTGGCGCTTACCGTTTTCATCGACTGGTCACTCCGAAGATATGAAAAATTAACCTGAAGCAGTGAATAATACAGGCGGGTCCCGTGGTTGTCAAGCGCAAAAAGGGTTGGACCCGCAACCGCTAATTGGCCAGCTTGTATGCCTCGGGGCGTTGGAATTCTGGACGGGGTTCGGAGAAAAACGTCTTGCCTATGGCCTGCATGGTCCCGAACGAGCCGATGCCCAGCAGGTCCAGCGATATCAGGAACCTGTTGGTGTCTCCTTCCCTTTCGAAGCCGACTCCTATTCCCCAGCAGCCGCGGTAGTATCTGATGCCGTAGCCGTGCTTGAAGAGGACCCCCTGGTCGATCGAATAATCCTGGTAGGTGTCTATGTAGATGTTCTTCCAGGTCCTGAGGAAAAGGTAGGTGTTCATTTCATTGATATTCAGGTCGGCCCTTTTCTGGTAATCGACGGCAAAGACGTGGCCTCGGCCGGAGTTCAGCGTCATGGACACATCGTGCGCGTCCCCCTGGCCCGTTGACTGCAGGTCGAGGTCCGCATCGTAGGAAAAGGTTACAAACGGTCTCGGGGTGAGGTCCAGCCGCACTCCAATCGGCGAGAACCCGGTGTTCATGACCTCGGTCTTGAAAAGGGGGTCGTCGATTTCGGGCTTTTCGACGTTGAAGAACTGGAAAGCCCTGAGCCTGGCCCATTCGCGAAAATAGCTTACCTGGTTTCCATTGGCGTCGGTGGTCACCTCTTTTGCGGTCAGAAAGGTGGAAAAACCGTAGCGAATCCCGTTTCGGGCCTTATCGTCATCGAGCCGGTCGATTCGCGGAAGGTGGCCCTCGATGCTTTGCGCGGCGTATTCGTAGGAGACTTCCGGCCGGATCGAATGCTCGACCGCGGCCGTATTCCAGAAGCTTACCGGGTAGACCCGGTTGAAACGCGAACTCATGTCCACACGGACATCGGTGACCGCGCGGTGATTGAAGCTGTCGGAGTTCCGGTCATCCCACTGCACGACGTAGGACGTTGAGCGCAATCCGACGGAGGGCTCAACGTCGAGGTAGTTTTTCCAGTGCATCGGGTAATAGAGGCGCGGATAAAGGTCCAGCCGCTGTTCGCTGTCGCCCTCGCGCCGCCACCAGTTTACGGCGGAACTGTCCAGGGTGTAATAAAACGGCGTACCGGGCAGCCCTTTCGGGATTATGGTGTATGAAAAGGCGGGCAGCTTCTCCGGCGTCTTGTTCTCGAACCGGTCTTCCAGCGGCTGGAAGTAGCGCAGGTCCATGCTGAGCAGTTCCGATTCCTTGCGCTTTTCCAGGTACAGGGTGGATTCGCGCACCGACGAGGTGGAATCGTAGAGGATACCGCGCCCGAACCCGTCCCTGAACATCAGGTCGGCCTGGGAAACGGAGGTCGAACCGGTGGTGAATTCCGGCAGAAAGCTGCGGTCGCTTACCAGATCGAGATCGATTTTAGCCTCGATCTTCCCGGGCAGCTCCATATTGTGGCGGGCGCGCAACCAGAACCGGTTCTCCGCCGGGATTACCTTGTCCGACTGATCGTGCAGGTAGTTGGCCGCCCAGATCCCCGTTCCCCACTGGGGATTGTTGATGCGGAACTCCACCCCGCCCATGAATCCGCGCTCCTGCAGGTAGCGTGCGTAGAAGGTGGCGTCCATGTCCTCGCGTATCGCCCAGTAGTAGGGCTGCTCGAAGTCGACCCCGTTCAGGCTGGAAAAACCCGCATAGGGGAGCAAAAATCCGGACTGGCGCTTCCTTTCAACCGGAATTCCGATTATGGGCACATACATTACGGGGATACTGCGGGACCACATGGAAACGTCCCTGGCCCATGCGACACCTTCGGTGTCTATCTTCATATTCCGGTACTGGATCTTCCAGTCCGGGTCGGCCGGGTTGCAGGAGGTGAGGTAGCCTTCCTGCAGCTCGAACGACTTTACACCGGTTTTGGCTATTGAATTGCCCTGCACGAAGAAGCTGTTTTCGGCAAAGTACATCACGCCGCTGTCCAGCCACCCGGTATCGGAGTCAAGGTTCCACAGAAGGTGCTGACCCTTGAGCCAGTCTCTTCCAAACTGGAGGGTGACGTTGCCCCAGAGTTCGGCCTTGCGGTTCTTCATGTCCATTTCCGCCCGGTCTGCCTCTATAATTTTGTCGGCAGAGCTTAGCCGGACGTTTCCCTCGGCTTCGACCGTCTGATGCTCCTGGTCGTAGGAAAGGCTCCGCGCTTCGATTTTCCAGGGAAGCTCACCGGATTTTAAATTATCCGTTTTGAATAAACCGGGGCCGGACTGGGAAGCGGCCGGACAGGTACGCGGATGGAAGAGCAAAACCAGGGCCATGGAGCAGATAAGAGGCAAAATTTTGGACAGCAACGGCCGGCCCGGGCGCCTGTGCGGCCGGAGGCAAAACACACCGGCAGCACCGCCTTTTCCAGCGGGTCGCGGCGACGGAGCGGAAACAGTTTTGCGGTTTAATGCCATCTTTTATCGCCCATATTTTTGGAGACCCGTCAAAATATATTGAAAAATCAACGCTGTCACTACAAAAACGGGTTGATGGTTGCGTCCACGGCCCGGAAACTCTGGCCGGGCAAGGTCACGGGTGGCGGATTCTTCAATCTCAAATCCTTAAATTCCCAAATCCCTGAATTCTTAAATTCCAAGATCCTGAAATCCCTACAGGACCGGTTCTCCGAAAATTTCCTTGATCTCACCCGCAAAATAGAGCGAACCCGTGATGCAGATGAGGTCGCCGGCCTCCGCCAGTTGGGTTGCCTGGGCCAGCGCCGAGGCGGGGTCCGGAATGACGTAGTGCCGCTGTATGTAGGGGCGCGCCATCTTGCGCAGCTCTTCGGGGTTTGCGGCCCTGGAATACCGGGGCTGGGTGAAAATAGCGGTTTGGGCCATGGGCAGAAGCCTTCGCAGGATGCCCCGAATGTCCTTGTCGGCCATGATCCCCAGCACCAGGTGGAGCCGGTCGTATTGGAAGCACTGCCTTAGCGAGTCCCGCAGCGATTCGGCCCCCTGGGGGTTGTGGGCGCCGTCGAGGATTATCGTCGGATTTTTCTGCAGCACCTCGAGCCGCGCCGGCCATCGCACCCCGGCCAGGGCGCTCTTTACCGCCGCATCTTCCAGGGACAGGAGACCTTCCTGTTCGAGCACTTCGGCGGCCGCAAGCGCAAGGGCGGCATTGCCCGCCTGGTGGGGACCCTGCAGGCTCAGTGTCAGCACGGGCCACTGCCTGCTCAGCCCGTGATACCGGAAGGACCCGTCGGAGTTGCGCCTCACCCTGAAATCCGATTTGAACCTGTAGAGCCGGGAGTTCTTATTCATGCAGGTGGTTTTGAGAATTCCCTGCACGACCGGCTGAAGGGCGCCGGTTACCACCGGGACCCCGTCTTTTATGATTCCCGCTTTTTCACGGGCGATGGAGGCCAGGGTCGACCCGAGGAACTCCTGGTGGTCGAAGCCGATGTTGGTGATGATGCATACTTTCGGATCGATCACGTTGGTGGCGTCCAGGCGGCCTCCCAGCCCGGTTTCCGAAACGACGAAGTCGACTTTTTCCTGGGCGAAGTACAGGAAGGCCATGGCGGTGGTAACTTCGAAGAAGGTGGGGGGCTGCGAATCGTCGATGATGGAGCGGATTTTTTCAAATACCCGCAATATTCGTTCTGCCGGGACTTCCCGGCCGTCCAATTGAAAGCGTTCGGTAAATCGCACCAGGTGCGGCGAAGTGTAGAGCCCGGTCCTGTATCCGTGGGCTCGCAGTATCTCCGCCAGAATCACGGCGGTGGAGCCTTTTCCGTTGGTCCCTGCAATGTGGATGAAACGGAGCTTTCGATGCGGATTGCCGACCCGCGCCAGGATATTCTCCGTGCTGTTCAGGCCGAACTTGATGCCGTGTTTTTGAAGACCGAAAAGGTAGTTCAGAGAATCCTTGTAACCCGGGAACACACTTCACCCCTCATGACCGGGGGGACCTTAAAGCCCAAGGCCGGCATGCTTCCCTGTATCGAATGGTTCGCAGCGGGAAGCATTTCCCCGGTCGCAGTATATTTCAGAATTGTCTTTTGCTCATTGGATCGAGTTCCTAATAGCACACTTCACAGGCATTAAAAATGGAGATTATCGCAAAGGGGACCGCGGGGGGGCGGAGAATGACGGCGGGAGGGTAAAAAAACCCGGCTGCATGGGAAATGCGGCCGGGTTGTCGAAAAAACCGCAAGAGACTTCGTTGACACACTTTCCTCATAATCCTCGCGTTTTTCTCGTATATGTCAACGGGATTACCCCGATCTTCATTTCAGAATGATTGCCTGTAACATTTAGTTATCTTCGGCCTTCATTTGCCTTGCCTGCACAAATGCATTCGTTCGAAAATCGGCGTCGCTCATTTTGCCGTCAACATATTCGGCCCAGTCTCCGAAGTTGTTGAAAAAGCAGGACTTGAGGCCCACGTCCTCACAAACGCCCTTGTAGATCTTATTCGCCTTCTTGGCGCGGTCGCGCTTTTGTTTCTCCCGGTCCGAAAAGTCCCTTTCCTCCTTGTGAACCATGTACTTCCCAAAAGTCTGGGAATATTGTTCGAAGCTGCGCCTTGCCTGCTCGTCAAATGTTTCCCGGCCCATCCCGCCGCCATCCGCCGGCAATGACAGGGCCGATCTGTTGCCCATCATATTTTCTGATTCCATGGTCATCATATATTCCTCCATGCTGTATCATGAAGCCGCTTTCCGGAGTTCATAGGAGACATCCCCTCCCGTGGCCGGTACAATCCGGCCGCCCCGGCGGCCCATTCGGAACTTCACTCTCACCTAAAAATAACCATTTGCGATTTTCTATAAAGGCCCCCCATTCGGAAACGCCTGCGCGGGCGCCGCCGCGGCATGCCGGGTCGCAAAGGGCTAAAACTTTTACGGGGCAAGGTTTTCAGGTGTTGTTGAAATACGTTTTAAACCGCGGCCCGAAGCACGGGCGGATTTTGAAGACAGGCGGGGCGCGCGAGGAACGCTACAGGGTATTTCCAAACAAGAAAAATCAAGGCTTCGTGTCTCATTGTCGGTCCCATTCCATGGGGCCGGCCTTACCACTCCCCTTTCCACAGTCGAATTCTCATTCTGAAAAAAAAGATTGCCTCCATGATCAGGCGGCTTTTTCCGATACCCGTCGTGCCAGAGGTTGAAGCAGTTGCGGAGACAGATAAATTGGAAACTGGGAAAGGGCGAAGTACAGCCAGGTGAGGTCCGGCAGTGCCCCGCCCGTCGCGGCAAGCATCAGTCCCAAATTGCGCTGCGAAACCATGAACCCGATTGCAAAGGCGCGCTCCCGGCCTTCGCGTAAGAAGATCAAAACCGTTAGGAACAACAGAGCACAGAACACCACGAATGCAAGGGCTGCGAAGGCCATCGTTTTCACCGGATCGGCGAGGACGCGTGCACCGACACTCTCCATAACGGCTGCCACGAAAACAAAAAGGACAACGATATTGAGGCCGTCAATCGTATCTCTTTGCCGCTCGACGGCATCCAGACCGACCATCCGGCGCATTCCGAAACCGACGACGGCCGCCCCTGCCAGGATGGCCGAGAGCTTGGCCGCAAGGGTCAAAGGTGGAATCGAAAGACTCGGACCCACGAAAATCCAGGTGAACAGAGGTGCCGTGAGCGGGACCAGCACCGTGCTGGCCACGAGGGTGACGAGAACGAGTGTGGCATCCAGTCCCATCAGGGCCGCCAGTGCCGGAGCGGCCATCATCGGAGAGGCAACCCCCTGGAGCATGAGCCCGAGAAACAGCTCGGGTGCCCTGGTTTTGAGACCGAAGGCGTAACAGCTCATCCCGAACAGAACAGGAATTGCCACGGAAGACCAAGCAGTAGCGGCAAGAACGACATAGGGGCGACGAAGATAGGTCCGGACCCCCGTGATATTCACCCGAAGGAAAGCAATGGAGAGGAGTACGAAGACCGCTTCGGTCACATAGGGCTTGAGCAGGGCGCCCAGCGAAGGGAGCGCAATACCGGCCACAACGAGCGCGGCAAGCGGCCGTGTACCCTGCCGACCGAGCCAGGAGAGCGCTGCTGCGGGTGCACCCAGAATTTGCATCCGTTTTTCCCGTCAAACTGATACCAATCAGGGAACGCCCCCGAACGGACCAGTCGCTCTAATTCCGGAGAGCGCGAGGCAGTTCGGTTTTCAATCCGGTGTACAGAATTCTTTAACATTCGGACATCCGGATCGATTGATTCGCCGGGCAGCGGAAGGTCCCGGCCGCCTTCGACCGAAACCGCCCGGCAAACCGATTGAAGCTCAAAATGTTATGACATGCTGCCCTGTCTTGAGATACTCGGTCAGGGGGGTGCCCATGTAAATAACGTCTATTCCGAGGCTTTCGAGTTTTTCCGATACGGAGTACCTGTCCGCGCAGGCCTTGCAGGCATGGACCTCAACGCCGGCTTTTTTCATTTCCGCGAGTTCATCCTGAAGCTCCTCATCTTCGGCCAGCAGCTTTGCCGACGGCCCCCATACGACCACCAGGACGTTGTCCCACCAGCCCTTGAGCTTCGAGTTCTTGGCGTACATGAACACCATGTGAAAGGCGACCTCGCGGTCTCCGGACGACCAGATTATAACCAGCTTATCTTCGGTATTGCCTGATTGCATGGGCTATCTCCCCTTTTCCTTCATTACGTCCTTTTGCCCTGGCTGACCACTTTCCCGTATTCCAGCCGCATCACATGGGTGATGCATCTGGGCATGTCTTCGGGATGATGCGTTACGTACAGAACATGCGCCTGAATCCTGCCGATGGTATCGATTACTTCGTGTATCCTCTCGCGGCTCGGCATATCCAGGCCGTGACAGGGCTCGTCGAGGAGCAACAGGACCGGCGACTTCACCATGGCCCGCGCCAGCAGGACCAGTCGTTTTTGTCCGTAGGAAAGATGATGGAAATTCAGGTTTACAAGATTTTCGATCTCCAGGAGCTTAACCCAGCGGTCGACGGTGAGCCTTTGCTCGCGTGTCGGGAACCGGTAGAGGCCGATGGAGTCGTAGAAACCGGAGGCGATTATGTCGTAGCTGTCCATGTTCTTGCGGTAGCGCAACTGCAGGTCGGACGATACCATGCCCATGCGCTCCTTGATCTGCCAGATGGACTCTCCGGACCCTCTTTGCTCTCCGAACAATACGATATCGTTATTGTATGCCTGCAGATGCTCGCCGCTTATAAGCGACAATATAGAGCTTTTCCCCGCGCCGTTGGGCCCCAGTATCGCCCAGTTTTCCCCTCGTCTCATGGTCCAGTTCACATGATCGAGGATGACGCGGTCCCCGTAGCGCACGACAACGTCTCTGAACTCTATCAGGGGATCGGGCACCTCGGGCCTTTGCCCGGAGCAGGCGGCCGGCGGAACATGGTCGTCGTCCGGGCAGTTCCTGTGGTACTCGTACGTGGCGGAGTACGCGCCGTCATCGTTGCTCACAACCACCGGGCAGCCGTAAAGGTCGCTCATGTTCTCGGAGGTCAGCACCGCCTCCTTGCGACCCTTCCGATAGAGAGCGCAATCTTTTACCAGCAGGACGTGCGTAATATTGGGCAGGATCTCTTCGAGATGATGCGTGACCAGGATAACTCTCGTCTTCCCGGCGATGAGCCTGTTGATGGACTCGGCAAACGATGCCCGGAAAGACTGGTCCAGACCGTCGAAGGGCTCGTCTAAAATGAGCAGTCGGGGTGATTTGACCAGTGCGCGGGCTATCAGCACCTTTCGCATCTCGCCCGTGGAAAGAGATTCCATGTCTCGACCGAGCAGGTGGTTGATATCCAGCTCGCTTGCGATTTCGATGAGCTTGTCCCTGCCCGGGCCGGCGGCTTCACCCTCTTCGCGACAAATCGCCGAGGATGATGTCCTCCGCGGTCGTCGATTCCTCGCGCTTTCCGGCGAACACCCGCAGGTCTTGCTGCAGTTCTTCGCGCTCCAGCAGGTGCTGGTGCAGCTCGAAAGACATGTATCCTATGGAGTCTTTTTGAGTTGAAGGATCGGCCTTCTCTTTTTTTCCATCGAACTGAAAAAAGATGTGCCCGCTTCGCAGGGGTGTCCCGCCCCATAGGGATCGCACGAGCACCGACTTGCCGGCTCCGTTGGGACCCAGCACCGCCCATTGCTCGTTCTCATTGATTTGCCAGGTGGTGTCCGAAAAAACCGGCTTGTCACGTATGCGAAGAGTTACATTGGAGAATTCGATGAAAGGTTTGCCGCTATGCATTCCGGTGAGTCGCTATCTTGTTGAGTCCACAGCCCCGGTTCCCGCAGAGAAAGCACCATCTCGAGAAATCGTCCTGCAAAATGTTAATATCGCCTCTTTCGGAGACGGCAATAATCGCCCTGTCCCCATCCCCCGGTTCGATGTTTCATTCCTCCCGCCACTGCCCGCCACGCGGTTCGAAATGACGGGAGGAATTCGCTCCATGCGCCGGATTTCAGGCTTCCCTCTTCCAGTTTTCGGGCCGAAGCTCGCGCACTTTCTTGCCGGCCTGCCACATCTGGGATCTCTCCATCTCGGCAAGTTCCTCATTGAGGTATTTGCGGTAATCCCGTCGGCTGTTCTTCTCCAGCACTATTTTTGCCTCCGTTCCATCGAGCACGCGCTGATAGAGGTCGGCAAAGACCGGCGCCACGGCGTCCCGGAACTTTCCTTTCCAGTCCAGCGCGCCCCTCTGGGCGGTGGCGCTGCAGTTGGCATACATCCAGTCCATCCCTTTCTCGGCCACGAGCTTGATCAGGCTCTGGGTGAGTTCTTCCACCGTCTCGTTGAAGGCCTCGCTGGGGGTATGGCCATGCTTTACCAGTTCATTGTACTGGGCTTCCATTATGCCGGCGAGAGCACCCATAAGCACCCCGCGCTCGCCCGTGAGGTCACTGTAGACTTCGTTTTCGAAGGTGGTTGGAAACAGGTAGCCGGACCCGATCGCGATCCCCAGGGCAAGGGTTTTTTCTTCCGCTTTGCCGGTATAGTCCTGAAATACGGCATAGCTGCTGTTTACGCCGCTTCCTTCGAGGAAGTTGCGCCGCACGGAAAGCCCGGACCCCTTGGGCGCCACCAGGATTACATCGATATTGGGGGGAGGGATCACCTCAGTCAGGTCTTTGTATGTAATGGAAAAACCATGTGAAAAATACAGGGTTTCGCCCTCTTTCAGGTATGTCTTGAGAGTCGGCCAGAACTCTTTTTGTCCCGCATCGGAGAGGAGGTACTGGATGATCGTACCCTTGTCGGACGCCTCCTCCAGGGAAAACAACGTCTCGTCCGGGACCCAGCCGTCCGCGACCGCCTTTTCCCACGAAAGCGTATTTTTCCGCTGGCCCACGATGACCTTGACGCCGTTGTCACGCATATTCA
Source organism: uncultured delta proteobacterium (assembly GCA_963712895.1). Classification (GTDB taxonomy): domain Bacteria; phylum Desulfobacterota; class Syntrophobacteria; order Syntrophobacterales; family Syntrophobacteraceae; genus SbD1. The sequence continues at coordinate 308,954 of CAVQJR010000007.1, forward strand.
GACTTTGCGCCTGTCCCTGCACTCCATACCCCAGGACGGCGACGATATCGTTTTTCAGCACTTCATGCGCCCTTTGAAGCGGAAACTCCTGAAGTGTGACCACATCCTCTTCCACACCGCCAAAATTGATCCTCATTACCGTTCCTCCTGATGCCTTATTTAATATCAAAAGGTGGAATCCGGGACATCTCCCCGGCCCGCGCCGTCTTCTTTTCCTCCGGGCGGGTGCGTCCGCCGGGCCTTGCCGTGCTCCACCATCCAAAGCTTTCTAGGTTGGCACATCGGTGGCTCCAAGTCCAACAAAAAAGGGCGCCGGCCGTGCCAATTCGCGCCGAGCCCTCAGCGACGGCGCTCCCTTATCAGGCTGAGAACCGATATCGCCGCCAGCATGGCCAGTCCCGTGGATATCCAGGCCACTTTGTAGGAAGAAGTGGCTTTCACCAGATAGCCGAACATCGGGGTGCCAAGGATAATGCCGAAATAGGCTATCGCCAGGCTCACGCCGATCGCTATGCCCGCCAGCTGCTTTCCGGCGATTTCGGCAATATAGATTTGGTAGACACCATTGTAGCCGATGGCACAAAATCCGAAAACGACCGCCGTAATGGATATAACCCATAACGGCGTATCCGGGGAAGAGAAGGAGAGGAGCAAAGCCATTATGCCCGAGATGGCGCCGATAAGGTACAGTACGGGTTTTCGCCTGCCCGCGAAAAGCGTGTCGCTCAAGACCCCCCACGAAATCCTTCCAACGGTCCCCGCCGCCTGGGTCAGGGCCAGGTACCCTCCGGCGGCGATCACCGATAATTTGATATTGGCCGTCAGGTAAATGGCAAGAAAGGTCCCAAGCGATAATTGAACATAGCTGAACAGGACGCCGATCAAGCTGATGAGGACGATATTCCGGTTTCGAATGACCACCCGAAAGCCCTGTGAAAAGCCGGCCGCGTTCGGTGGTGCGGACTCTTCCGAAGAATCCCGGTAGAAAATGTAGAAGGGAATGGCAAGGGCGACGATCAGAAGGCCTGTGAACACCAGGCTCGTCCGCCAGGAGGTAAGGTAGGCAAGGCTTGGCAGAATGGCCGCCGCCAGGGCGCTTCCAAGGGTCACGCCGGTTTGCTTGATGCTCATTGCCGAGCCGCGGAGCTGCCGGCTGAACCAGCTCATGATGGCCTTTGCGCCGGCGGGATTGGACGTGCTGTATCCGATGCCGGCCACGAACATTGCAAGCAGCCCCAGAGAAGTGTTGGGGGCCAGGGCGAGCAGTATCACCAGCAATCCGACAACCACCTGCCCCAGGGCGAGAACGCGGCGCGTTCCATACCTGTCCACCAGTTGCCCCGCCGTGATCGACATGAGGGCCGCTCCGGCATACAGGGCGGATGTAAACAGGCCGACCTGCACCTCGTCGATATGCCAGTCCGCCCTCAGGAAAGGGACCAGCGGGGGAATGCTCATCACCCCCATCGAGCCGAGGGTCTGTTGGCTGACGAGCCCTCCCAGCACCAGCCAGGGCGCCAGCATGGCTTTCCTGTGGCTTCCCGCAATCTTCAATGGAATTTTCGACAACCGCCATCCTCCGGAAAAATCCTGCGGGATGGTTTCAGTTCAAGTTGATAATCCCAAGCAAGGCGGGGCAATGTTTTCCGGGCTGTTGCCACAATGCGGTTCCATCGGAAATTTTGCCGTTGCCCGGCGTAATCCCGGGAGTGCTTCCAAGCCGGGGTCCGGTGTCTTTTTCTTGTTTCCACACCCTGGCCGGAAGCGGGAGAAGCAATCGCTAAACCGCAAAGACACCGGATTCCCGCCCAAAAACGTTGCGGGAATGACGATTTGGGATGTCCCCCGTTTGCGTGAAGTTCATATCTTTTGAAGCAACCTTATTCGGGTAGCCGGGCAACAGCCCGTTTCCCCCGCGCCCCGCGTTTTTAGGAGGGATTTGTCGATATATTGCCGGCCGAAAATATCAGCAGTCGAGCAATATCGCTCATCTCATCGAGCCTTTGCACCTCCCCTAGCACCGTGCCGATCTGCCGCGGGTCCAGGAGGTCGCATACCAGGTCCCTGAATTTTTCCTCGACATCGGTGTCCGTAAGAGGCTTTGCCGGGTGTCCCAAGGGGAAAGGCACCTTGTGCTCGAGTGTGCGCCCGTCGGTCAGCTCGACCAGTATTTCGGCTTCGCTGTCACTCAGCCCGGGTTTCGCTTCGACTTCCACCCGATCCATGAGTTCGCGGAGCAGGGGGTCGTGGACCCGCGCCTGCGCGAAACCGCTCTCTCCCGCCTTCCCATCCGCGACCGCCAGGGCGGCGCAATAATAGGTGCTGAATTTTGCCGCCAGCCCTGTTTGCGGATTTTTCTGGCAAGCCGCATCGACACAGAATCCGGAGACCTTGCACAGGATTCTTTTCACCCGTCCGGGTGTGAGGGCAAACTTGCCGCGAAGGTAAATAAGCCCGTCGATGGTTGGATGCGTGTAGAGGCACGAGGCAAACGGCTTGATGCTGATTCCCATGATGTTATAGGAGCGCCCCAGCCCGTCCAGTGCTCTCGCGGGGTTGTAGTCCGAAGAGAGGAGGGCGCCGAGCCCTTTTTCCCCGCTCAAGATGTCTTCCGAGCAGGTGAAGCCCTTCGCGGCGAGCAAGGCGGAAAGGAGCCCGTCGGCCGCGGCCTTGCCGGGGTGGAAAGACTTCGTCATGGTGCCGAAGACTTTGCGGATACCGGATGCCTGGGTACCCGCCAGCCCGAGGGCATTGGCGGTTTGCTTCCCGTCGAGGCCCAGAAGCTTCGCCGAAGCAGCCGCGGCGCCGAACCTTCCCATGGTGGCGGTTGCATGCCAGCCGGCATCATAGTGCATGGAACCCATCGCCATGCTGATCCGGGTTTCGATCTCAAAGCCCGCCAGGTACGAGAGCAGGAATTGCCGCCCGCTCACGTTCCGGGATTCCCCCAGGGCCAGAATAGCGGGGATTATGGTCACGCTGGGATGCATCAACGCCCCCAGGTGAGTATCGTCGTAGTCGAGCACATGGGATGCGGTGCCGTTGATGAGGGCCGCGTGATGCACGGATGTCCTGACGGACGTTCCAAGGACCGACGCCTGCTCGAATCCCCCGAACTCCAGCAGGGTCTCCATCATTAATTTGGTTGCCGGGTGAGACATTGCGCCAAGGGTGACCCCCACCCAGTCGAGAAAACATCGTTTGGCCTGGGCGACGACTTCGATGGGGATATCGTCAAATTTTAAGCGCTCGTGAAAATCCAACAGGTCCTTCATCATGGGACAGCTCCTGCTGTGGAAGTGGCAAAACCGGTGTTTGCGTTTGCGCGTGAGCGCCGAAATCCCGGGGGGCGCGGGGGAAACATTCTCCCGCTCTTTTTTCACGGATCAATGGCTCGCCGCATCGGTGCATCTCAGCGCAGCAGCCATTGACGCATGGCAGCCGTAGCGTCCTCGGGGGCTTCCATTGTGCTCAAATGGCCGCATTCCTCGATCACGACGAGTCTGGAGCCGGGGATTCCCGAGGCAAGCTCCAGGGAGCATTCCAGGGGCGTCAGGATATCTTCGCTTCCCAGAATAATAGAGGTGGGACAGTCGATCTTATCGAGGCCGGGGACCTGGCAGCGCCTGCTCATTATGGCATGCTGCTGGCGGATGAAAGCGTCGACTCCAACCCTTTGGGCCATGTCGATGATGGCCGAGGTGAGGTCCTCGTCATCGTATCGGCGCGGATGCACCAGGACCGGGATCAGGGACCGGGCGACCTCGTCGAGCTTTCCTTCCCGTGCCAGTTCGATCAGGCCCCGCCTTCGCTCCGATTGTTCGGGGGGGTCCACCCTTGCGGAAGTGTCCAGCAGCGCCAGCCGTTCCACCCGATCGGGCCAGTTGAGCGCGATTTCGAGGGCTATGTAGCCGCCCATGGAAAGCCCCGCCAGAGAAAACCTGGCCGGGGCCTCATGCACGATCTCCCGTGCGATTTCGGCAATTGTGGAAAATTGGGTATGCTTGTCCACGATCCGGACATCGGCGACATCGGCGAGGTTTTCCGCCTGATGCTTCCAGAGCGCGCCATCGCAGAGCAATCCGGGTATCAATAACAGTGGAGCGGGATCCGGCATGTCTTATAACACTCGAAATATCGAACCGCGGCAGCGCCGGATATGCACCTTCCATAAATGCACAGCCGATTGCGGATGCTGTGGGGTCGATTATTTTTCCTTATAAAAGGTCCTTCCCCGCCGGCCGGCGGGATGGCGGCGGGGAAGGCTTGGCACGGCCGGGAGACTCGGCCGTGCACGCGTTTTTCGACAATCTGTTGCCTTATATGCGCGCCCCGGCTAGTGGACGAGCAAATTAGGCAGCCAGAGAGAGAGTTGCGGGAAAAGAATGAGCAGAATGATGCACGCGACCATGATCATAAAGAACGGCCACATGCCCTTGACGACATCTACCAGCGGGGCCTTGGCCACCCCGCTTATGACATAGAGGTTCAGTCCGACCGGCGGCGTAAGCAGCGCCATTTCCATGGTCAGGGTTACGATGACCGCGAACCAGACGCCGTCGAAGCCCAGGCCGGTCATGATGGGATAGATGACCGGCAGGGTGATCATCATGACCGAGACCACCTCCAGGAAGCATCCCAGCACCGTCATCAGGACGATTACGGAAGCGAGCACCCCCCATTTCGACATGTGCATGGAGATTACCCAGTCGAGAGCCATGTTCGGGACCCTCATCATCGTCATGAAACGTCCCAGCAGCAGGGCGCCCACGATGATACTGAGCACCATGGTGCCGTTGAGAGTCGAATGTCTCAAGACCTGCATCAGCTTGCTCAGCTTGAGCTTGCCGCGTATCAAAACCATGGCGATGACGTAGAGCGCGGCCACCGCGCCCGCTTCGAGCGGAGTGAAGATCCCCGAGAGCATGCCTCCCATGATAATCAGCGGCGCCAGCAGGCCCCACATTCCATCCCGGACCGCAAAGAGCCTCTCCTTCAGGCTTGCCGTCGGCAATCCCTCGAAGTGTCCAGATTTCTTGCAGTAAAGGACGGAGTAGAGGATAAAACAGGATGAGATGATCAAGCCGGGAATAATGCCGGCAATGAAAAGCTTTCCAAGGGATTCGTCCGTCACGGCGGAATAGATGATGAAAGAACCGCTCGGGGGAATCATGATGCCCAGGGTCCCACCCGCCGCCAGGAGCCCGTATGAAAACTCCTTGTTATAGTTTCGCAGCGCCAGGGCGGGCAGGGCGATGAGGCCGATGGTGGCCGCCGTGGCCACGCTGGAGGTCGAGATGGCCGCGAACACGCTGCAGGCCAGAACGGTTGCAATGGCCTCGCCTCCGGGAAGGCCCGACGTACACTTGCTCGCCGACTGGTAGATCTCCTCGCCGACGCCGCCCGCCTCCAGGACCTGACCGACCAGGATGTAGAGCGGCAGACAAACCAGGGAAAACGATTCAAGAGACCGGTAGGCGGTCGACGGAAGAACGGCCGTCAATCCGGCGTCTTGACCGAACAGGAAGTAGACGCCCGCAATGCCCGCCAGCCCCAGGGATGGAAAGATGGGCAACCCGCTGATGAGCAATATGCCCATGAGCACGACGACCCCGACAAGGCCCTGGTCGGCGAGTAGGTACACGGCGGCGGCGGCGGCGGCAAAGAAAATTATCATCATGGGCAGCGGCTTCGAAAAAATGCCGGTACCCTTGTCGGGAGAGCCTGTCCTGAGCGTGTGAACGTTAAGGATGATATTCTTTATGAGCATCAGGAGCAGCAGGAGGCATCCGACCGGGATCGCCGTCTTGGCGGGCCACATCGCCACTTTCCACATGCCCATGCTGAACTCGGAGCGGCTAAACGACTCGTAAGCGTAGCCGTACCCATAGCAGAGCACGATGAAGGCAAAGAGGGTATAGAGGCAGTACACCCCCAGGTCCCATATGAGCTTGGTGCGGACGGGAAAATGGGACACCAGCAGGTCGACGGCGACGTGCCGGTCCGCCCGTTGCACGTATGCCATCGAGCCGTAGCAAAACCATAGAAGCAGATAGACGGAAAGATCGAACGTCCAGTGGGTCGGTGAGTGAAAAACATAGCGTGCAAATATTTCATAGCAGGTAATGAGAGCAGAAACCAGCAGGGCGATGCCGCTGATGTTTGCTCCCATTTTTATCGAGAAATCGACAATCTTGTTGATGTGGTCCACCAGCCTGCCCACACCCGTCAAATCCGCATGGTCGACGGCCGGCACCGAGAGTGTAGCCTGTTCTTTCGCGGTGAAACTCATAGATTCCCCAGTTTTATCCAGCATAAGGGACCGCTCAAAGGGGGCGCACCCTGGAGGGAGCAACTCGCTCCCTCCACCTCCCGGGCGCACACCGAGTCCGCGATTGATATTATGTTAATCCGCTTAAAATTCTCTTTTCTGAAGCATTTCCTTCCAGCCGGGTTTGCCAGCCTTTATGGCTAATTTCAACTTGCCGATGGCGTCGTTCCAGACGGCATCCCCGGTATCGGGCCTGACGACTGACCCCACCGCTTCGAGACCCGTGCTCATCATCTTTTCTTCCACGTCGGGCGGAAAGGTGTAGATCTCGACTCCGGCCTTTTTCATCTCGGCCACGCACTGATCGTGTTCCTCGATGGACTTCTCGACCGCCCAGATCTCCATGTCTCTTGCGGCTTCCTCTATGGCCTTCTGATCGTCGGGCTTGAGGCCTTTCCAGAATGTCAGATTGGCGGCGAAGCCGAATGGAATATTTCCGAGGGGAATGATCTGGACGTATTTTGCCACCTCGAACCATTTGCGGCTTACAAAGGAAGAAGTGCCGCTAAGCGCCCCGTCTATGGTCCCCCTTTGCAGGGCCAGGTACACGTCGGCGGAGGTGAGAACCGTCGCCTTTGCGCCCAATGACTCCAGGAAAGCGCCAAGGGACTTGCCGGAGCTTCGGATTCTCAGTCCCTTGTAGTCTTCGAGGGTGTGAACGGGCTTGTTGGTGATGATGGCGTAGGTAGTCGCGTAATTAAGAGATGAGATGAGGTGGATGTTGTCTTTTTCGAACTGGGGCCTCAGGATGCTGTAGAATATGCCCGCGCCGCAAGCCTTGTCGTACCACCAGCGAAAGTAGGCGTCGGGACCGGCAAAGTAGGGGTAGCAGAAGTGTCCGGCCGGCACTCTTCCCACGTGACGGTCCAGGCCGATCTGGGCAAGCTGGACGCCTCCCTTGGGCAGCACGTCCACGAGGTCGACGTCGTTATAGAGCTGCCCCGCGGGGAAATACTTGAACTTGAGCTTGCCATGGCTGTATTCCGTAGCCTTCTTTATGAACAGTTCAACGGCCTTGGAGTCAAAATGGTCCACCGGCATCTGGCAGGTCACCATTATGTCTTTGGCGCTTGCCGAGCCGACATAAGCGCCGGACAGCAGCACCGCACCCAAAAAAATTATCGATAACAAAATCCTTCCCGAAATGTTTCTGTTGCTCATTGTACAGGCCTCCATCCCTAAAACGTTGTCCGACACCAACACCTGGAGATGCATTGAGAAGACTCATCTCCATATCCTGATTCCTGGTCACGGTATGTTTGCCTTCAGGGCAGGTGGCCGAAGAAAACGGCCGATTTCAACGACACTCGCCCTGCTCTAGATGAATTTCAAGGAGACTTTGGAACTCAGCAACTTATAATCAGTAACAATGTTTAGACGGGAACTGAGAACGTTGAACAAATCGCACGAGAAATGGTATTTTCAGCCGGCAAGTCCACATCCGGGCTAAAGGTCTTCCGGTGACCATTCACCAAAGCCGACAGCCATGAGTTGAGAAAAATAGATGATGGGTATCCCCGCCCCCGGGCACTTATCTCTTGCGAGATCGCTCTGGAACTTTTTCAAGTTGAATTCACACAGCGGGCAGCTCAAGGCAATCCGCTCCGCCCCCGCTTCGGCCGCACTGGCCAGGATGGCTTTCACGGCGTCCCCGGCCGCCTGGGGATTGGCAACCACCTGGTAGGAGCCACAGCATTGCGTGGCCGCGGAAAACCAGGGTACGTCCGCCCCGAGCGCTTCCAGCAGGCCGGTCATGGCATCCAGGCTGCCGAGCGGTTCGATGCCGACTTCCCTGGGGCGATGAAGCGTGCACCCGTAATACGGCACCACCTTCATCCCGTTGAGCGAAACCTTCACCTGGTCGCGCACCCGCTGCCAGCCGACCTGGTCGCGCAGAAAGCCCAGCAGGTGGGCGACCTCGACTCCTCCGGCATAATCGGGTTCTTCGTCCATGAAAAGGTTTATGGTCTCCCGCTTGCCCTTATCCTCCTTTACGAGCAGGTTGGCGGAGGCCAGGGTGTTGTAGCACATGGAGCACAGGGTGACGAGAGTGCCCGAGCCCTGCTCCTGGGCGCGGACAAGGTTACGCACCGGCGCCAGATGGTGGATGAGATCGTCATCGGCCAGCGATGCAACCACTCCGCAGCAGTTCCATTGCGGCAGTTCGACCAGTTCGACCCCCAACGCCCTCATGGAAACGATTGCGGACGCCTCCAGGGCACCGGCCCTGGTCTTCAGCGCACATCCCGGGTAGTAGCTGACTTTGTTCATGGCTCTTAACCGCTCATTTTTCGAAGTGCAGCCACCAGGGCGATCTGCGGATAATCATCCTCACGCACCACTTCCGGCGACGGCTCGATGTAGTTCACATTCTGCCGCAGGGTCATCAGCCGCAGCGCTTCCAGCAGGTTCGGAATCTTTATCCCCCTGGGGCATTCCACCCCGCAGCTCTGGCAGGAGGAACAAACCCAATAGCTTTTGAAAGCTTTGAGCCGTTCCTCCATTCCGAGCTGCGAAAGCCGCATAACCATGCGAGGGCTGATTTCCATATGTTGGACCATGGGGCAGACAGCGGAGCAGTTCCCGCACTGCATGCACAAGTTCGGGTCCTGCCCGCCGATCTCGCGGAGCTTTTTAATGAAGCTCTTTTCGGCCTTGGTAAGCGACATTTTCGTCAGCATCTGTTTTTAGCTCGATTTGGCGGTTGGGCTGCTCTTCTTGACCCCGTCGACCACTTCCATGAACTCATCCATCTTTAAAACGCGCTTGAGATCGTGTGACAGGAGCTTTACTCCCATGAGCACGTCGGTGGCTTCCTGGTCGGTGAGCTCGACGCCGATCTTTTCCGCCCACAAAAATACGTTGTCGAGCCCGCTCTTTTTCCCGAGCAGGATCTGCGGGGCGCTGTGGCCGACGAAATCGGGATGCACGGGGAATACGGTCGTGGGGTTGGATTCGAATACGTTCCTGAACCACCCGGTGACTATGCCCGATTCGATGTTGTAGGCGCCGTCGCCGATGAAGGGCCTCGATGGCGGCACGGGCATTCCGGACAGATCGCTAACCAGCTTCGAGACTTCGTTCATTTTGCTGAAGTCGATGCCCACGTCTATGCCGTACATGGTAAGAAGCGCCAGGACCGTTTCTTCCATCGGCGTGTTGCCTGCGCGCTCACCGATGCCCAGCACCGTCGTATGGATAACCTCGGCACCCTCCATAACGGCATTGATCGTATTGGCCACGCCCATTCCGAAGTCGGAATGGAAATGCACTTCCACGGGTTTGGAAACCCTTTGCATGACCTTTCTCGCGAAATAGCTGGCGGCGTGAGGCGAGAGAACCCCGAAAGTATCGACCAGGGTGAAGGCGTCCATATGCCCGTCTTTTGCTACCCGGTCCACCAGAGCCAACAGCCAGTCCATGTCGGAGCGGGTGGCGTCTATGGTGAAAAAGACGGTATAAAGGCCCTTTTCCTTGGCGAAAGAGGTGGCCTTGATAGACAGGTCTATGGCCTTTTCCATGGACCACTTGTAGCCCTGTTCGACCAGATGCTGGCTCGCGGGGATTTCCATTACGATCCCCTTGGCGCCGACATCGGCCGCGAGCTGCACGTCCCTTTCCATGCAACGGGCAAAGCAAAAGATCTCCGGCCCCAGGTTTCGTTTGATTATCTCCCTGATGGCCTCTTCGTCCCTGGGGGAAACCGCGGGCATGCCCGCTTCGATGCGGTGGACGCCCATTTCCGCCAGTTTTTCCGCAATGCGGATCTTGTCGTCTTTGGTAAAAATTATCCCCGCCTGCTGCTCGCCGTCCCGCAGGGTGATGTCATGGACCCTTACGGCCTTGGGGGGCTTGAAGCCCTTCTTGACCTCATCCAGGTAGTTCCAATGACTGACATGCCAGTTTTCGTTCTGCCAGGGTTCACTCATCCTAGTTCTCCCGATGCGCCTTAGGTTGTTTCCCGTTGCGTGGCCGGTTTCAAGCCGAGATTGCCTTTGCAAGGCTTACGACTCGCCTGGCCTGCTCCACGACGGGGTAATCAATGAATTTGCCGTCCATCTGAATGGCGGCTTTTCCTTCACGTTCGGCTTCCTCGAAGGCGGCCACGATTTTCTGTGCAAAGGCCAGTTCGTCCGCGGTCGGCATAAAGATCTCGTTGCACGGCTGTATCTGGTTGGGGTGTATTACGATCTTTCCCTGAAAGCCCAGAGACTTCGCTTTTCGGGCATCGGCGACCAGGCCGTCCATGTCCTTGAGATCGACCATCCAGGGGGTGTCCAGGGGAGGCATGAGGCCGGCGGCCCTCGATGCCACGGGCAGGCGCGATCTCGCGTAATCGAGTTCCCGGCCATCGCGGGTCAGCTTGATGCCGAGGTCCGTGGTATAATCGGCGGCCCCGAAGGCAAAAATCATATCCCGCTTGTGGTCCATTTTGACGGTAGCGATCCGGAAAAGGTCCTCGAGCCCCCTGGCCGTCTCGCAAACGGCTATGACCTTGAAGGTCCCCACCTCGATTCCCGCCGCCGCTTCCGTTTGAGCAACGAGACGATCGAACTCCACCAGCTCGTCCGGGCTCTCCACCTTCGGCAGCATGATGCCTTCCAGGTTCTTCGATCCCAGGACCTTTATGTCGTCTCTGGCGTATGGCGTGGACAGGGCATTGACCCGGACGTACATTCTCTTTCCGGGATTTTTGTCGAGAATGCCTCTGACTATGGGCCGGCTCGACGCCTTCTCGGCAATGGGCACGGCATCCTCGAAATCCATGATCACCGCATCGGCGGCGAGTGCGAGCGCTTTGTCCGCACGGTCCGGCCGGTTGCCGGGCGCAAAAAGGAGTGTTCTGATCGGTCTCATATCATATCCTTAAAGTTTTTCGTCCCAGTTGTTTTTCCGAGCCACTTTACTTATGAACCGCCTGTCCTTTTGAGCGTCGATCAGACATCAGTTCGCTTTGGTGCATGCGCAGGCGGCCTGTTTGGACATCACTTCATTCAGGATCGCCAGGATGTCGTTGAAGGTCTCGGCGACATGGACTCCGGCTTCCCTCAGCTTTTTAATCTTTATCGAGGGACGGCCGCTCTGGCCCTCCACTATGGAAGCCGCATGTCCGAAAACGGTCCCTTCCGGCATGGTCTCGACAAACTTGCCGGCCACGTATGCAATGAGAGGCTTGGTGAACCCGCCCTCCTGGATGAATTCGGCCACGTCCTCTTCATAGCGTGTGCCGGGCTCGCCCCATGAAACGACCGCCTTGGTCTGCGGGTCCGCCTCGAACCTGCGCAGTATCTCCTTGGGCGACGAGCCGATCAGCGGGTCTCCTCCAATGCTGACGCTGGTGCTCACGCCGAATCCCGCCCGTTTCACCATCCACGAGCATTCCGCGGTCATGCCGCCGCTTCGGGAGATCACCCCGACCTGGCCGGGTTCGAAGCAGCGCGAGGGGTTGTCCCCGCCTATGGCGCCAAGCTTCACCCTGTCCCCGGGAGTGATAATGCCCACCGAGTTGGGGCCGACCACCGTTACGTTCTCTTCCTCGGCCGTCTTTAGAAATTTTATCACATCATGCCTGGGGATTCTCTCGGTGATGACAAGTATGAGCTTTATGCCGTTGCCGATCGATTCCATTGCCGCGTCGTAGGCGAATGCCGGAGGCACGTAGATGACCGACGTATCGATACCCAGATCCAGAACGGCGCGCTTGAGGGTATCGTAGACCGGAACGCCTTCGACTTCCTGCCCCTCCTTGCCGGGTGTCACTCCAGCCATAATCCTGGTACCGTAATTCATGGCGTGCTTAGTGACCATGGATGCTTCCCGGCCCGTGATCCCCTGAATCGCGATTCTCGAATTCTTATCCACTAAGATTGCCATCGTGCACCTCACTCCCCATAGACTTGCTTCATCTTGTTGACGATGATTCTCACGGCATCTTCCATGGTGATCTCATCTCCGTAGTATTCGATACCGGTACCGGAGAAGATTTCTCGGGCTTCCTTTTCATTGACGCCGGCCAACCGGACGACGCAGGGGAAGGTAGTGGGATCTATTTTCTTCTCCTGGAACGCCATTATGATACCCTTGGCCACCAGGTTGGTTTGAGTGTTGTTGGTGATGTTGGCGTCCATGAAGAAACTCTTGACGCCCGGCTTGGACAGCACGCCTTTGACAAGCCCCGAGACTTTGACTTCCGTGGGGTTGCCGCCGAATTCGGTGTAATTGGCCGGCTGCGCCCCGTATTGGAGCAACGTGTCGTAGACGAGCAGGCTGCCGCCGCCGCCGCCGCACAGAAACCCGATGTCCCCGCCGTCCATCTCGGTGTAGCGAGCCGTACCGCGGTAGGATTCCGCCGCATCGACGGCTATCATTTCCTTTTCGAGAGGGGTCAGGGGCCGCCATGCGCGGTCGCTCCCGGCTTCGACCTTTCCGGACAGCTCGGGCTGGCGGTAGAGAGCGTCATCATCGACACCCATCAGGATGGCCGCCGCGACCACATCTCCCTCGGCCGTAACGGCCAGAGGATTGATTTCGAGGATGGTCGCCTCGTACTTTGCGAATACCCGGTAGAGCCGCCAGACGACCTGGGTGGCTTTCTGCAGGGCCTTGCCCTTGAGCCCCAGGCTGGAGCATATCTCTTTGGCCTCGTACTGTTCGAGCCCCTTGCGGGGATCTATGGGGTATTTCAGGACCTTTTCCGGGGACCTGGCGGCGATTTCCTCGATATCCACTCCCCCCTCGCTGCTGGCGATCAGGACAAGTGACCTTTCGGTGTTGTGAAAGGTTATCGAGGCGTAGAGTTCCTGGGCGATGGCAACCTTTTTTTCGACCAGCACGCGTTCCACCGGGAAGTTGCGCACCGTCATGCCAAAGAGTTCGCCGGCGGCTTTTTCCGCCTCTTCGCCGTTTGACGCGAACTTTACCGCGCCCGCTTTTCCGCGTTTTCCGATCGGCACAAGGGCCTTCACGACAACCGGGTACCCTATCTGGTCCGCTGCTTCGCGCGCTTGTGCAGGATTTTCCGCAACCTGGAATTCCGGTACCGGAATTCCGTTCTTCTTGAGCAATTCCTTTCCGACATTTTCGAGAACTCGGGCCATTAGAACCTCCGTACCCTTGCTTGCATTTAAGCCAACTTAGCCTTCTCGATCACTTCCCCAAGTGACAGACCGGCAAAGGTTTGGGGATATTGGATATAGCGCTTGTCCGGGTCCATCCCCTCCTCCTGGTACACCTTCCTGACGTTTTCATAGACTCGTTCCATGACGTTGCGCGACGCCGAGTTCCCCGTGGAATCAATGCCGACCACCAGGGGGCCGAAGCGCTGCACGTCGAAGATCCAGACCGCCTCCGGGAAGCCCAGATCGATCCACTTCACATCCACTTTGCGAATCATTTTCTGATACATCACGGCGCAGCCCCCCACCGCCGTCATGTAGACTCCGCCGCCCTCGAGCGCGCGGATCATGCTGTCTCCCATCGTACCCTTGCCGATGGCCGCCTTTATTATTCCGTTCTGGGTGAGGAAGGCGGCATCCGTCGTGAAGCGGGAGCTGGTGGTCGGTCCGGCGGAAACCACGGACCAGCCGTCTTTTTCCTCGGAAATGACGGGCCCGCAATGAAAGATGATCCCGTTTTTCAAAATCTCTTCGGGGATCTCTTCCGCTTTGCCCGCTTTGACCTTTTCGACCATGCGCCGGTGGGCGCCGTCACGGGACGTGCAGATGGTGCCCGTGAGGTAGACGACATCCCCGACCCTGAGCTTCAGGAGCTGCTCCGGATCGATGGGCGTGGTAAGCTCGTAGACCCTGCCTTGCCCGCCCGCTTTGGACAGCTCGGCATCGAGTACCTCCCGCACGGCCGGGATGTCCTCCTTTTCGAAGTGGGGCGTGATGTATTTCACCGTGTCCCCGCCGAGCAGGGCCTCCGAACCCCGTGATGCCCAGCACATCTGGGAGACGCAAACCGGCGCCACGGCCGTGTGAGTGCCCCTGCTATCCAGGTAGACGCCCAGGGCCGTGGTCCTTCCTCCGCCTCCCATGGGGCCCAGCCCCAATTTATTGACGCACCGGAAGATCCTCTCTTCGAGGCCGCGCGCGAACTTGTCCTCCGGCGAAACGGCAACCGGAGGGCTCGCCTGGCTCAGTTCCCGAAACACCGCGTTCTTGGCGTTGGTCATGGCCTCCGACACGTAGCCTCCCACTCCGATGCCGAGAAAGCCCGGGATGCAGCCTTCGCCCTTGGACAGGATCACATTGTTGAGAACATACGCCAGCACGGCGTCCGCCATGCTCTCCGTGCTCGTGAACACCCAGTCCGCGGTCGATTTGATCTCTCCCCCGAAGCCTTTGAGCTCGGCCCTCAGCCTCATCGGTCCGGGCTCGGGGCTGAAATGGTAGTAAACGAACGGGGTGCCCCAGCCGACGTTGTCCCCGGAATTTGCAAACGTGAACGGTTCCACCACGTTTCTTCGAATCGGCACTTCCAGCGTGGCACGCGCGGTCGCATCCCTGAGGGCGGCCTCTATATCCCCCTTTACGCTCACGGACGGGTTCATATAGACGTGGAAAGTGGGGACGCCCGTATCCTGGCAAAGGGATACGGAGCCCTCGGACGCGGCAATGATATTGCCGATTATCGACGCTATGACGCTCTTGCTGCTCTGATTGTCTTCACTTTTGAGCGCATCCAGAAACTTGTTCAGAAAATGTTTCGGATACCTGGTCGCTGTGTGAGAGAGTAAATTGAAGGCCGCTTCATCAATCGACGCCTGAGTTATAATCTCCATGGGACCCCCTCGCGATTCAACTCGAATATGCCGCTTCAGATAATCTTCTTGTCCTGCTGCTGCTGCTGGTAGATGGTTTTCAGTTCGTCTATGTCGAGATTCATCAGCCGGTCTATTGCCTCATCGAACTGTCCGCTCTCGATTTGTTCGAGCCTCTGGGGCAGGTATCGATAGGGTTTTTGGACGTATTTTCCGTAAAGCCTGCGGCAAAGGAGCATAATATGATACTGTCCTATTTCCGCCGGACACCTCGATGCGCATAACCCGCACATGACGCAGTTCTGCGAGTTATTGGCGACGAATTCGATATCTCCACGCTTCGCGGCGGAGATGCAGTCCATGACCTTGATGTTTTGAGGACACATCTTGGTGCAGGTATTACACGCCACGCATTTGAAGATATGGGGATAGACCGAGCCTATCGAGCCGATGTCCCCCGTCAGGTCGCCAAGTTCGTAGGGAGGTTTTCGCGTGGGGAAAAACGGCAACTGCACGATTATCATTCCCGCAATGACCTGGGTCTGACACGCGAGCCCCGTCTTAAGCTTGTTCGATTCGGGATCGATGTACAGAGCGGCACAGGCCCCGCAGACCCCGCCCCGGCAGCCGCAACCCCTGGTGTAGCGGTGCCCCGAGTACTCGAAAGCCTGCAGAACGGTGAAAGAATCAGGCACGTCGTAGCGCTTGCCCTGGAAGAAAACCGGCACCATTTTATTGTCTGGATGCTCTTGCATTGGTCTGCCAACTCCCTGGAATCACCAAGACTTGGGTTATTGCTGCATTTTTCGAAACGATTTCTCGAAACAATAATCGGGCAATAACATGGGGCTTGCGCTCCCGCTCTTGAGCCCCAGTTCGTCCAACTCGCGCATATACCGGTCGACGTGGGCGAGCGTCGCCCGTCCCAACCGGATATCGCGAAACTTCGCCCCGATATCGAGTCCCGCCCGGCGCCCGAATACGAACAGGTCGCTCAGTGAATTGCCCCCGAGCCGGTTGCGCCCGTGCACCCCGCCGGCGGCTTCGCCGGCCACGTACAGGCCGGGAATCTGCGTGCGGCCCAAATCGTCCGTTATGACTCCGCCGTTCTGATAGTGCTGGGCGGGATAGATCAGGATGGGTTCTTTGGCAAAATCAATGTCATACTGCTTGAACCGGTGATAAAGATGGGGATACGATTTCATCACGGTGCCTTCCCCGTGGAAGACGTCGATGAGGGGCGTATCCAGCCAGACACCCTGCATCCCGGTCGGCGTGGTGATGCCCTTCCCGCGGCCGATTACCTGCCGCACGTTGGCCGCCGCCACCATGTCCCTGGTCTGAAGTTCATTGATATAGCGCTGCCCTTCGACGTCCACGAGTTGAGCGCCGCGGGAGCGGGATACCTCCGTTACCAGCAGTCCGATCAACTGGTCGGGGTAGGCCGTGCCGGTGGGATGGAACTGGATGGAATCCATGTAGCCAAGCTTTGCTCCCGCCCGGTAGGCGATCACCAGCCCGTCGGCCGTGGCCCCGTAGTGATTGGTGGTCGGAAAGTTCTGGATGTGGAGCCTGCCGATACCGCCCGTTGCTATGACGGTTGTCTTGGCCTTTACCACCCGGAAGGAATTGGTGTCCAGATCCATCAGCACCGCTCCGGCGCACTGCCCCTTATCGTCGAGAAGCAGTTCGACCGCCGGGGAGAATTCAAGAATTCGTATGTCCCGTCTCTCCACCTCGGCCCGCAGGACGTGGATAATGCTCATCCCGGTGTAGTCGCCAACGGAGCAGACCCTGGGCCTCGAATGCCCCCCGGCCAGAAGGGGGTTGGGCAGGTCCGAATTCGGGTCCCTGTCAAACGGTACCCCCAGGTCCTCCAGCCACTTGATGCACTGGGGGGAATCCAGGGCAAGCGCCCGGACAAGCTCGGGGATGTTGGTAAAATTCCCGCCGCCCATGGTGTCCAGGTAATGAATGGAGGGCGAATCCCCCGGTGAGATCGCCGCATTGATGCCGCCTTCGGCCATGACCGTATTGGAATCTCCGACCCTGAGCTTGGTTGCAATGGCAACGCTTGCCCCGGCGTCGCGGGCGAAGATGGCGGCGGTCAAACCGGCGCCGCCCGCGCCTATTATCAGGGCATCGACCGAGAGGTAGGCATCATCGAGCGAAATGCGGCCGGGATCGACCATGCTTTCCGATTCGAGCAGGTTGACGAATTCGCTTGCCGCCTTTTCTCCCTTGTTGACCCCTATGCGGATCTCCCGGTGAGCGCCCGTGCGATAATCGGGATGGTACTCCCTGAGGAGCTGATTTTTCTCATCCAGGCTGAGTAAAGGGATTTTTTGACTGAGGCGGTACTCCCGTGTTGATTCCAGCTTCTTAATGGATTCCTGCATGGATTCTGGATAGGCCATTATTAACCCCGCTGTTTGGATCCTTCAGTTTAGCCCTGCCTGAGGCCAAGTTTTCTGACCGGATTTGGATAGTAGCCCATATTTCGTGAGATCTCCGCGGCCATGCTCACAACCATTCTTGCCAGAGACTCCGTTTGCTCGCCGAGTATGCGGCTCGGCTCACCGACCATGGAGGTCGAGGCCGAAACGTTGCCCATCGCATCGAAGATAGGAGCCCCGATAGCGGCCCTGGCCTGCAGATGTTCCTCCCTGTTGATCGAATATCCACGCTGCCTGACCTCTTCTATCTCTGTTAACAGGTTCTCCCTGTTCATGAGGGTCTGGGGCGTGAAGTCGAAGAACTCCACCTTATCGAGATAATCTTCGAGGTCGGCGGGACTGAAATAGGCCAGCAGCGCTTTGCCCATGGCGGTACAGTAGAGCGGGAACCGCACTCCCAACTGGCGTACGAGAAAGGGCTGCGTCCTTGGATAAATGTCGAGGGTCGTTATTCCGGTGTGGCCGTCGAGAATACAGACGCGAATGAGCAGGTGCGTTTTCAGTGAAACCCTGTGAGCGGGGCCGGCGGATTTTTCGTTGATATCCAGGCTGCCGGCCAAAACGACACCCAGCTCGTATATCTTCAGGCCGAGCTTGTATTTTTTAGTGGAGGGGTCCTGTTCGAGAAAGCCTTCCCTTAGCAGGGTGCGTACAAGCCCTTGCGTGGTTGCCTTGTGGATACCCAGGCAGTTGCTGATCTCGGTGAGCCCCAGCAGCGGATTGGCGATGGAAAACAGGTTCAGAATCGCCAGGGCCCGTTGAACCGATTGGATGAGCATATCATACTCCTACTTGCCATTTAATCCATTGGATGGCTAATCCATATAAGGTACGGCTCAGAACGTGTCAATAAAAAAATATGCGGTTGTATAAAAATTTCGAAAACAGGACCCATCGATAATCACAAATAGAGCGGGGCAATGTTGCCCCCGCTCGGTGGGGGGCATCAAATATCGCCTCTTCGAACGCAGCGCCCCGGCACCGGCTACCTGCGGACGCGGTATCGTTCCAGTTTTTCCTCGTCTATTTCGACCCCGAGCCCCGGTCTCTCCGGTACATCGATGAACCCGTTTTCGAGCGCCACCGGTTCTTTCAGCAGGTCGTCTTCCATGCGCAAGAAATAGGTGTTTTCGATCGGGTGCCTGACGTTTCGAAAAGCCTTGGCGAAATGGACCGCGGCTATCGTTCCGAGCGCGCTGTCCCCCTGGCTCCCCACCAGGCAGGGTATTCCCGCCTGTTCGCAAAGGTGCATGATCTTTCGGGCCTGGAAATAGCCGCTCCTCGCTATTTTCATCACAACGAGCCCGATCACTCCCTCCCTTATCTCGTGCGCGACCATGGCCGGCGTAAAACAGCTTTCATCCCCCGAGATGGGCACCGATATGGAATCGGCCACCCTGCGGCGAAGCTGCCCGATGGACTTGGAAACCGGCTCCTCCGCCCACGCCAGCCCGTAGTCTTCCATGGCCTGGATGGCCTCGATGGCGTCAAAGGGCAAATAGGCCTGGTTGGCGTCGATATAGAGCAGCGCTTCGTCGCCCACCGCCTCCCGGATCTGGCGGAAGCTTTCCAGATCCTGTTGCAGGTTGAGGCCCACCTTCACTTTGAAGGCTTTGATGCCCTTCATCCAAAGTTCCCGTGCTTCGGCCGCCATTTTTTCGGGTTCGTTGATTCCCATCATCCAGGAGACGGGCACGGGATCTTCCTGCCATCCTCCCAATATTCGGTATACGGGCTGGCCCGTCGCCTTGCCGATGATATCGTGGAGGGCGACATCTATGGCCGCCTTTGCCGTAAGGTTTTCTTTAACCTTTTCCAGCCTGTAGTGTATCTGTTCCAAATCGAAGGGATTGAGGCCGCGCAAGGACGGGGCCAGCGCTTCTTCGATCACGGCGCATATGGATGTTTGCGTGCAGCCGTAGATGTGGGGCCTGGGCGGAGCTTCCGCAATGCCGGTGATCCCCTCGTCCGTATGTACTTTAACCAGTACGTGATTGCAGAATTTGCTCACCCTGAGGGCGAACTGGAAGTGCATTTCCTGTTTGAAAGGGATGGTGAAAGGAATGGCTTCGATTTTGGATATCTTCATTTTTCTCCTCTTCGCCACAAGGAAGCTCTCTTGAAACCGCGACCCCACAAAAAATCAGTCCTATAGTTCATAAGCGATCTTAAATGCCTCGAAGGTCGCCTGCGGGATTCCGCCGGGCAACCTGGCGTCGCCGATCACATGAACGCCGCACGGAAGCGGGCGGATCGCCTCATAGAGTCCCGAATCCGATCTGCGTCCGCTGGCGAGAACGACCACCTCGGCATAGATGCACGATTCCGTCCCCGTCCTGTTGTTGCAGATAAGCACACCGTCCTGTTCGACACACTTCATTTGAGATTCGACCAGGTACCTGATTTTTTTCTCGTGCAGCCGCTCCAGCAGCAGTGCCCTGGTGTGCGCTTCCCCCACGGCGCCGATTTCCGGAAGTATCTCCACAATGGTCACCGACTTGCCGCTGTCCGCGAGATACTCGGCCGTTTCGCAGCCTATAAGGCCCCCGCCCAGAATCAGGTAATCCTGTTCTTCGCCGGGTCCTTCTTCCAGTATCTGCCAGTAGGTCTTCTGCACGACGCCTCCCAGGACATTCTTAAACTCTATGGGCCTGGCGCCGGTTGCGACCACCACCTCGTCGGGCTTTCCCGATTCCACGTCCGCGCGGGTGACCGTCGTGTTCAAAAAAAGCTCGATGCCGGAATGCTTCACCGTTTCCTCGTAGGAATCCATCAGGTTTCGCAATTCCTGCTTAAACGGCGGTACGGACGCGAGTCGCAGTTGTCCGCCGAGCCTGTTGCCGCTTTCGAAAAGCGTGACCTTGTGGCCTCTTTCATCGAGGATCTTTGCCGCGTTGACCCCGGCCGGTCCCCCGCCGACGATCCATATTCTTTTGCTGTCGGCGGTCCTGGTGAAGGTGAAAACCCGCTCCCTTCCGGTCAAGGGATTTATCGCGCACCGCACCGGGTATTTCTTTACGGCTATCCGGCCCCTGCAGGTATTGCAGGCGATACATTTCCTTATCAGGTGCGCGTCGCCCCGGAGGGCCTTTTTCGGGAACTGCGGATCGGCCAGCAATGCGCGGCCGATTCCAACCAGGTCGGCGGACTCGTTGCTGATAATGTCTTCGGCCAGTTCGGGGTTGTTGATTCTTCCGACGGCGATAACGGGTACGCGGATCTCCCCCTTGATCTCGGCCGCCAGCGGCACCAGGCTCCCTCTGGCGATGGCCATGGGCGGCACGTGCCAGTATTTTGCCTGAAAACCGGCGGCGGTAATGTTCAGGGCCGTGATCCCCCGTGCCTCCAGTTGCGCTGCCAGGACCTTCGCCTGGTTCAAATCCCAGCCGCCTTCCGCAAACTCAGTGGCGTTCATGCGGAAGAATACGGGAAAGTCGCCCCCCAGCCGGCACCTGCATTCCTCCAGGATCGAAAGGGCAAACCGCATCCGGTCTTCGGGGCTCAGGCCGTATTCGTCCTTCCTCTTGTTCGTGAGCGGGGAAAGGAACTGGTATATGAGGTATACATTGCCCCCGTGGATTTCGACCCCGTCAAACCCGGCGGCTTTCGCCCTGACGGCGGCGGAGGCAAAAGAATCGATAAGCTCTTTGATGTCCTTCTTGCCGAGAGCGTTTACATCCGTTCCCGTCAGCAGGCCGGCGTGGTTTAACTGGACGAGCGCGCGGACGTTCTCCTCCTGAATGGTTTCGGCCAGCATGTTCAGTCGAGGTATGAGTCGGTCGGAATCGACCGACAGATTGCCCGGCGGGCGCTCGGAAGCGACATAGGAAGCCTCGACGATTATCATTGCGACCCCGCCGCGCGCGCGTTCCCTGTAGTAGTCCAGCATCTCCGAGGATACGGCCCCCGATTCCGAAGCAAAACGGGTCGTCATGGGAAGCATGACGAGCCGGTTCGGCAGTCGCATGGGGCCGACCTGAAAGGGTGAAAAAAGGTTGGGAAAGCGTGCCGGCCGGCGCGGATTTTCCCAGGACCTGTCCGTATCGATCATTTCTGTGCTCCTAGTGCCGCTGCAGCGTGCAGCCGGCCGATTCATCAAATCCCGTGAGACTGCGACCGTCCTTTACGGCCCATTTGCCTCCGGCCATTACGGAGTGCAGTTCAAAGTCCCGGTTCAGTATCATCAGGTCCGCGTCCTTGCCCGGCTCGATGGTGCCTTTTTTCCTTCCCAGGCCGATGGCCGCGGCGGGATTCGACGTGACAATGCTCACGGCTTCGGAAACGGGGAATTCGGAGCTGCAAAGAAGCTGTTTCAATGCCTCGAAAATCGTTCGCACGGGCAGGTACTTCAGGGTCCCATCGGGCAGGGTCCGGGATGCGTTGCTGTCCGAGCTCATGGTTATCCTGTTCATGGGGGCGTCCCGGTCCCTCAGGCGCCTCATGGCGTCGAGCACGGTCAGGCTCCCCGGCCTTTCGTCCGGATGGTAGGATGCCGTCAGGTCGATGTAGCCTCCCTTCCTACAGTAATCGGCAAATGCATCGAGGGTATCGCCGGACCGGTTGACATGGGTGAAGACCACGCGGGAGTAGGGAATTGCCAGTTCGTCCAGTATCCGCGCGGCTTTTTCTTTCCACAGCGCCCCGTTATGGCCGAGATGGACCTGCAGGAACCCGATCTTCCCGCTGAGGCCCGCGCCTCGCCGGCATTCGGCCAGCAGGTTTTTCATGTCCTTCTCGTCCAGGGAGTTTGCCAAAGTCTCTCCCAGGGCAAGCTTGACCCCGATGATTTTATCGATCAGGACCAGGTCCTTTTCAACCGATCCCATAAGGGTCAACGGGGGAAAGCTGTAAGAGCCCGTCAGCATGTATACCGAAAGGCCCAGCTCTTCGAGCGCCCTGGCCTTTACCAGCAGGGTCTCGACGCTTCGGGAGATCCTGTCGAAGCCGAGACAGCCGACAACCGTTGTCACGCCCGCCTCGAAAATTTGTCCCGCCGATATTTCGTTCGTCCTGGAGTTGAACCCGCCGGAACCGCCGGCCCCGATCAGGTGGACGTGGGCGTCGACTATGCCCGGAAATACCGACAGGCCTGAGGCGTCGAAGGTTTCGACCGGCATTGACGAACAGTCGATCCTGATGTCGTCTTCGATGCTTGCGATGACGTCGTTTACTATCAATATGTCCTTGTGCCCCAGCTCTTGCGGTGAATAGACCTTCGCGTTCTTTACGAGCTTTACGAGGGGAGAAGGCGGATTTTCATTATCGGGTCTGGAACTGCTCATGCGCTATACTCTCCTTCGAAATCCTGGGGGGTGCGGGGGAATCATTCCCCCGCGTTTTTGGCCTTTACAATTTTGAACGCAACTCCGTTCCGGCTCAGGCGCCCCCAGGCCCCGCTTTCGCCTCGACGCGCGCCCCCGCCTCGTAGAACTCGACCACGCACGACGGGGTCTTGTGCCCGTGCCCGCTCAATTTCATGAAGTCGTAGACCTGCTTTGCCACGTTTCCGAGCAGAAGAGGGGTGCCGAGCACGTCGGCGTAATCGGTTATCAGCTTCAAAGTCTTGCATGCCAGGGTCAGGTTGCTTTCCCTGCCCTCGAAGTTTCTGCTCAGTATGTCCTGGGGCAGATGGGTGATGGCGTAGCTCGACCCGGTGCTGAGGGCTATGGCTTCGCACATGACTTCGAGATCTATGCCGGCCTTCTTGCCCATCACCAGCCCTTCGCACATTGCAAGCCTGTTGATGTTATAAAGGAGGTTGTTGATCAGTTTGAGCGACTGGCCGGCGCCGCTGGGGCCGGCGTAAAAGATGTTTCTGCCCAGCACTTCGAAGATGGGCTCCTTGGCCTTGAGAAAAGCCTCCTTGCGGCCGCCGACCATAACGGTCAAAGTGGCGTTCACCGCACCGGTCAGATGGCCGCTCACCGGGGCGTCGAGGAAGTCGCAGCCCGATTCAGCGACTTTCGCGGCCACCCGCCGGGTTATCTCGGGAGAGGTGGTGCTCATGTCGACCACCACGGAGCCGGGAGAGAGTTTCGGCAGTATCCCGTTTGCTCCGATGACGGTATCCTCGACGATATCGCTTCGAGGAAGCGACAGGACGATAAACGGCGTCCCGCCCGCTGTCTCCCGGACGTTTTCCATGAGCCGCGCGCCCTGTTCGACGAGATTGGCACAGGCGCCCGGATCGACATCATAGACATACAGCTCGTGTCCGGCTTTGAGCAGATTCACTGCGAAGGCGTTTCCCATCCTTCCCGTGCCTATGACACTGATTCTTTGCTTTGCCATTGCTGTTTATTCTCCTGGTTCGAGGCGTGTTTGAGGAATCGAATCGCAATCTTTAGAGTCGAGTGCAGCGGATGAGCAGCTCTTGTCGACGACGGCGGACTTCTTCTTGACCATGCCGCGCAGAAGATGGACCGCCAGGAGCGCAATCGCAATAGCCGCGCCGATCATGTCGGTGCTTATCCCGGGCATGGCGATGAGAAATCCCGCGAGGCCGAGAATTGCCCTCGTCCAGGGAACGAGTCTGCCAATGTAGGGCAAATAACCTTCCATTGCTCCGGCGATCAGAAATATGCCCACTATGACCGTGAGTGTCTGGTAGACTATTTGAGACGTCGTTCCATGTAGAATGAGCGCAGGAGAGTAAACGAAGAAAAAAGGTATCATATATTTAACCATGCCCAGACGCATGGAGGCAAAGCCGGTGCGCATGGGACTGGCCCCGGCTATACCGGCGGCGGCATAGCTGCCCAGAGCGACGGGGGGAGTGATAAAGGATACGACGCCCCAGTAGAGTACGAAAAGATGCACGGCCATTACATCGAAATGAGCGACATTGAGCAGGGCGGGCACAAGGATTATCGAAAGGAAGATATAGCACGCCGTTACGGTCATTCCCATTCCCAGCACGAAGCTTCCAAGGGCTCCGAATACGAGCATGAGAGCAGCATTTCCTCCTGCCAACTGGATCATCTCCCGCGAAAAAGAGCTTGCAACTCCCGTGATGGAAAAGGCCCCGATGATGAAGCCGCAAGCCGCAAGGATTGCCACCAACTCGCAGAGGATCTTCCCGATGTTTTCGAAAAACCGGATGAAATCCGCCAAGTTCAATCTCGTGGACTTCTTTACCATTGCCACCGCGATCAGTAAGGCGGAGACATAGAAGGGGGCCTGGGCTTCCAGCCTCAGGTACAAAAGGTAGACGAGTAGAAGTAGAGCAAAGATATACTGGAAGCCGCTCTTCAAAACGGGAAATAACCTGGGGATCTCGGAGCCCGGCAATGCGGCCAATCCGACTTTCCGGGCATAAAGATCCACCTGGAAAAAAAGCCCGAGGTAATACATGATGGCTGGAATCGCAGCAGCTTTGGCGACTTCCACGTACGGCACGCCCAGAAAGGACGCCATCACGAAGGCGACGGCCCCCATAACCGGCGGCATGATACAGCCGCCCGATGAGGCGCATGCCTCGACGGCGGCCGCATAGTAAGGTGGATACCCTATCCTTACCATGGTGGGAATGGTGACCGAGCCACATGCAATCACATTGGATATGACACTGCCGCTCAAACTGCCAAACAGCCCGCTCGAAACGATCGCCACCTTGGCCGGACCGCCTTTTTGCTTGCCGAAAAGCGAGAAAGCGAAGTTCAGGAAAAATTCACCGCCGCCCGTCGATGTCAGGGCCACTCCAAACACCATGTAGCCTATGATCAGCGTGGAAACCACCTGCATGGGAATGCCGATGATGCTCTCGGTGCTCAGGACGTGGTAGCGGATCACCTGAAAAAACGGAAGCGCGTTGCCGCGAAGCAAACCGGGCATGTATCCCGTAAACAGGGGATAGGCCGCGAAAATAGCGGTGAAAATAAAAAGGGTCGTCCCTCCGGCGCGCCGTACCGCTTCCAGGGCCAGGACACAGAAGATGACAGACATTATGCTCACGGGCATGGGTGCGATGAAAGCCCACCCACCGTGGGTGATATCCCATGCGTGAATCGCCAGGTAAGCCGAAATGCCCACGGTAAGAAGGAAAAGTGCGATATCATACAATGGGATCTTGGCCGTCGGTAACTTCTTCGTGGCCCGGTAAAGCAGAAAGACCGGCGAAAGAAAAAGGGCCAGCAGCCAGTACATATACTGGCTTTCAAGAACCGGATAAATCAGGAAGATCTGCAAAATGGCAAGTGTTATGCCCACCAGAGTAACCGTCAGTAGGACGGCATGCTGTGAGCGGGAGAAAACCTTTCCTCCGCCTTGCTCTGTTTTTGGGGCACGATTGCCTTCGTTGTTGTCCATGTTCATTCCCCCGATGCATTACACGTCGTGGTAAGGTCCGGTCGCCAGGCGATGGCGACGGGGCGGTTTTATCGCAGAAAATATCGTATGGCGACGCGAACCTCCTGGACTTACATGTCGCGTGCTGCGAAATACCGGACTGTGAAATATCGAGGCCGGCTTATTTGGTTTTTTGGGCTGCAGCCAGTTTTTCAAGCCAGAATTTCGTAAAGTCCTTGTCCTTGATACCCAGCTTGACGGACTCATCCATGACCGTCTTCCAAAGCTCCTGGGCCTTCCGGTCCCGCGCCAGCAGCCGGTCCTGGGTGGCCTGCATCTCGGGGGTCCAGAGTCCATTTTCCTTGAAATACTTAACGGCGCCGTCGTGCCACGGGGCCCATGCGAGCGGTATCTTCAGGCATTCCTGAACCGACCAGGTCGGCATGTCCGGTGTCGCGTTTTTGTACAGATCGAAAGACTCGACAATGGCCTTGACCTGCCAGTAGACCACGTTCGGGTCCTCGGATTCGTAGGCGAAAACGTTAGGGAAGGGAAAGTTGGCGGTATATACCGGTTTTTCGGGAGAAAGACCCGCCCCCCTGGTGACCAGATCGGGAAATGTGCCGGGATAGATTTCAGCGAATTCCTCCCAGCCCTTCGAGTTTTCCTCTTTCTTGGGGTAGGGGATCCAATAAAGACCGCCGGGGGAAGATTCCATCTCATAGGCGACCGGGGATGTGCTGTTGAGCGCCACGGCGTCGCACGCTCCGTCCTTTACCGAGTTGTATCCGGCCGTAAGTGAGGCATAGTCCACCTTTTTAACATCGTCCCACGTCAGTCCCACCAGGTTTAACGCCCCTTCCACCGCCGCGTTGAGAGAGGGCGATCCCACGATGTAGGCCACTTTTCTGCCCTTGAGGTCCTTGAGCGTCTTGACTCCGCTGTCGGCCCGGGTGGCAACGGCAAAAGTGGATTTTCGCTTCGCCATCCACACGGTTCTTATCGGCTGGGGTCCCCATTGACGAACCGCCCAGTCTTCGATGCCTTTACACGCATACGTTGCGTCCGCCGCGGAAAAGAAAAAGTCGACCGCTTTCGTTTTGGCGGCCATCATTCTGCCTATGCCGTTGCCAAGCGGCAGGGTCCTGATTTTGATGCCGAATTTTTTTAAAATACCCTCGGCCAGCGCGGTCCCCTGAACGTAGCCGGATGATCCGATGTCATAGTTGGCCCAGCTTATCAATTCGGGCTTGGGGGGCAGTTTCTCCTGTGCCCAGGAAAGACCCGCCTGCATCGCGGCCATGCAACAAACACTGATAAGGACCGTTAAAAGTCTTCGGCATTTCATGCAAAACCTCCTGTGATGTTGTGGGGTGGCTGTTTCATTAACACTATTGCAGCGGAGAAAACGCCGCCGGACGAAGAATACTCACGCTCAGCGCCTTTACCAGGTGCCTCGTCCCCAGTCTCGGGTACTCTTAATCCTTTCTGAATGCGGCCCGGAACTTCTCTCTTGCGCCCAGGTCCTCGAAGGCCAACATATAGATGACCTCGTCTCTCTTTCCGATGTATGAACCGATACGACTCCTTTGAGTGCCCCAACGCGCTCCTATCCGAATCACCCCCTTTGCCGTTCTTGCCGCGTTGGCCCTCCCGTATTCTTCCGGGAAATCTAAGACGCCGGGATAGAAGACGGCGGAACGCCGGCGCCCCGTTGTTCCGGGTCCGGCGGTGGGCAAAGCACCGCCCTCGAGGTCTGCCTGACCTTATGAAATGGAATGTGAGGCTTAGTTCGCTTTGATGTGCAGCAACGGTCCAGCAGAAACCGGAATTACCGGTCCGTTACCCCTGAATGGCGCACCCGCTCAAACGCCTCAGAGGGTCGGGACAATATCCCATGGCCTGGGATGTCTCCGAAGCCATGCTCATGACCATTCGCGCCAGGGATTCTTTCTCCCCGCCGAGGATACGGCCCGGTTCTCCAACCAGGGCCGTGGATGCGACAACCCGGCCCGCTTTGCCGAAAATCGGAGCACCGATGGCCGCTCGGACCTGCAGATGCTCTTCGCGATTTACGGAATAGCCGAGCCTTCCGACCTGCTCGAGTTCCTTGAGCAGGTCGTCTTTGCTGGTTATCGTGTTTGGCGTGTAGGCAACAAAATCAAGCTGAGCCAGGTATTCTTCAATTTCCGGGGGAGATCGAAATGCAAGGAGCACCTTACCCATGGCGGTGCAATAGAGAGGGAAGCGTATTCCCAGTTGGCGAACCAGAAATGGCTGGGTGCGAGGGTACACATCGAGAGTGATGATGGCAGAGTGGTGGTGACAGGGAATACTTACACGAACAATGAGCTGAGTTTTCAGGGTCAGGCGGTGGGCCGGTTCGACGGATTTGCGGTTTATTTCGAGGCCGCCCGCCATGACGACACCCATTTCATAAATCTTCAACCCCAACTTGTACTTTCTGGTGTCCGGGTTTTGTTCAAGAAAGCCATCCTGCGCAAGGGTTCGTACCAGGCTCTGGGCGGTGGTTTTGTGGATCCCCAGTGCCCGGCTGATCTCGGCGATTCCCAGGTTCGGTTTGGCAACCGAAAACAAGTCCAAAACCGAAAGCGCCCTGTGAACCGATTGTATGATCATTTAATACTCCGTTTGACTATCTTCATCCCCCGGACATAACTCGGTAGATACTGTATGCAAAATAGGCTGTCAAGGTAAAATCCCGACTTTTTTTCAAAAGATTGTGAAGAACTCGAAGAAGGCGTTCGGCCCCGGTTCCCGGGAGCAATGGAAGGCGGGCTTGCCCGATCATCCCTACCAATTTGGGCAAATCGAGTATATAGTTTTCCACGGTCCGGAAAGGTTGCCCAACGGCCACGGTCTGGTGTATCTCACAGGAAACCCCATGCTTTCTCATGGAGCGATGACGCAGAGAGGTGGCAAGAATGACAAAACTGGAAGAACTCGAAAGGGCTATCGATAATTTACCCGAAGAGGAGTATCGCCGGTTCCGTCGTTGGTTCATGGAAAAAGACTGGGAAAGATGGGATAGAGAAATTGCGGAAGATTCAAGAGTGGGCAAGCTCGACTTCCTGTTGATACCTGGATCTGCGCCGGTCCGGTGCATTTTCCGAGGTAAGATATGAAAATCATCAGCCTTTTGGGAAGCCCGAGAGAACATGGAAACAGCTCCATAATCGCAAGCCGCTTCTGCGACAAGGCCCAAAAGCTGGGGGCGCAGATTCAGACCTTCTCCCTCAACAAGCTCGATTTCCGAGGGTGCCAGGCGTGCATGGCGTGCAAGACTAAGCTCGATAAATGTGCGTTGGAAGACGACCTGACCGAGGTCCTCGAGGCCGTTCGGCAAACCGATGTGCTGGTCCTGGCATCGCCCGTTTATTTCCGGGACGTATCGGCGCAGATGAACCCCTATGCGACTATTTCCGCCTAATGTTCGCGTTTGCGGTCAATGGAGGAGAATCGGAAAGGGTAAGGAAGGGGCCGGCGATGTTGCTTGAATTCGGAAAGCTTGCCGTCAGTTTGGCTACTCCAATCCTGGTTGCCATTTTCGGTATTTTGTTGCTTCGCCGGATAGAGGCAATAAAATCCGAGGTGGCCAATAAATCCGAGTTTCACAAGAAATGGGCAGAGGAATTCTTTCAGTGTTGCCAGAAATTCATGCAAGCACTCGAAAGAGACTTGGCCCTATTGACTGTCCTTGCAGGTTTGGAAAGTCCGAATGATGAGTTGGGACCCGAGCTAAAAAGAGAAGTCTATCGTCTTCACCCTATTCTTTCCGAACTGGAACTTCGCATCCGCCGTAGTATAGTGTTTTCTCCATCAACAGGAGGTGAGGTCAAGAGGGCTGCAAGCGAGTGCATAACTCTTACTGGCTCATTGATTGCTGCTGGGAGGGGTAATGTTGATGAGATCATCGGCAAAATGAACGACTTCAATGTTGCTTCCCGCAAAGCTCATGCTGAAATGCTTGGAGTAAGCATTATGGGTTAACGGAGTCGAGTACGGTGGATACTCAAAAGATTGTGCCCAACCTTATGCCCGGCGTTGTCATACAATACTTTTAATAAGGTGACCTTTTTTGAGTAAGATCAGACAAATCCAGGCGCTGGTTCGCAACGGACTCTATTACCTCATCGAGCATGCATACGAGGAGGCGGCCGAGGACGATTTCGATATCTATGATATCGAACAGGGGATTTTGACAGGTAGGGTCAGGAAAAACTGGTCAAGGGAAGGCAAATACGAAATAATCGGTTCATCTCTGGATGGACGCCCCATCGGCATCGTGTGCCGAGTGACCATGTCGGGAAAGGTCCGTATCATAACGGTTTATGAGGACAAACAACCAGGATAGAGCAGGGAAAGATAATATGGGCTTTTGGGAAAATGAAACGTGCGAGTATTGTGGCGGGCCAATCGTTGAGAAACGTGTAACTCTCCACCGTAAAATAAAGGGTGGATACGTACAGATTGAAAACGTTCCTGCAGGAGTATGCAGAGAATGCGGTACCCGCTACTATGCGGCCAATGTGCTCAAGACGATCCAGGAAAGTGTTAGGGGCCGGAAAAAAGCGGACCGTGAAGTATGCATGCCGGTGTATTCCTTGTGAAGACTCAAAACCACTGACGGAAAGCTATGAAATAGTCAGCAGGCAGGCTCGACTTCCCGGCGAAGGAGGCCCTTACGCCAAGAAGGAAAACGGATGGAGGAATCAATATGAAAGTCGTCAGTTTGCTCGGCAGTCCCAGGGAACATGGAAACAGCTCCATAATCGCAAGCCGCTTCTGCGACACGGCTCAAAAGCTGGGGGCGCAGATTCAGACCTTCTCCCTCAACAAGCTCGATTTCCGGGGGTGCCAGGCGTGCATGGCGTGCAAGACAAAGCTCGATAAATGTGCGCTGGAAGACGACCTGACCGAGGTCCTCGAGGCCGTCCGGCAAACCGATGTGCTGGTCCTGGCATCGCCCGTCTATTTCTGGGACGTATCGGCGCAGATGAAGGCTTTCCTTGACCGCACCTACTCTTACCTGGTGCCCGATTTCATGACCAATCCCAAGAGGTCCCGTCTGCAGCCCGGTAAAAAACTGCTCTTGATTCTCGCCCAGACGAACCCGGACCCCGGCAGCTTCAACAATATTTTTCCCAAGTTCGAATATTTCTTCAAAGGGTATGGCTTTTCCGAAACCCACCTCATTCGCGCATTCGGGGTCCGGGAGGCAGGGGAAGTCAAGGCACAGGAAGATGTGATGAAGCTGGCCGAAACAACGGCCGGGAAAATATGCGGCGGGATTTAGGGGCAGGCAGGACTATGAAAGGGATGCGGGCGGGCGCGGACAACTCGACTCGTTGTCCGTGCTCCTCTTCCCGGAAAGTTTCCCCCGTCGATGGGGAGGAGCAAAGCGGCCTTCAGCCTACCATCCACAGTGCCAGCTCCCCTGAGAGCTGCACCAGCTTGCCGGTGACACGGCCCATATCGAATTCTTGCGTATCGGACAGTCCCTTTCTTCCAACCACGACCGTACCGTAGCCTTCCCGCATGGCTTCATCGAAAATGGCGCCGGCCCGGCTGGGCACTCCGGAAATCACCTTTGTGGCTATCCTCTCAGGCCTTATGCCCGCCGCGGCCAGGATCTCCAGGGCCTGGTCGAAGGCGGGCCGCATCTGGTTTTCGGCCTCATCCAGGAGACGGCGCCGATACTCTTCCGGGAATATCTTTTCCTTTTCGACCGCCGATACCGAGATGCCCCTCACCACATGGACCAGCAGTACGTAGTGGCTGGACGGGTTTATCATCCGCGCGGCGTGCCTGACCGCTCTTATGGCCGAATCCGAGGAATCCATCCCCACCAGGATTTTTCCCTTCCCGGTGCTTTTCCCGACCAGCCACAAATTCACGGCCCCGAACTTGGCGGCAACCTTGCCGGCAACGCTTCCGAGCGTCTGCGCCGTACGGGCGCCAAGGTAGCCGCGGCCGACCACCACGGCGTCATAGCCCTGCTGGCCTTCCCTGAGCAGGTCGCGCGCAATGCCTTCCTTGACCTTCTGGATGCTGATAAGGGCCGAATATTCCGGCATCCCGATATCCACGAGCCGGTGCCGCAGCCCCCGCATGAGGTCCCGCACCTGTTTTTCACGCTCGATTTCCCATTTCTGCAGGTGATCGAGGTCCCCGGGCAGGAGGGGGTCTTTTTCCCTGTCCAGGAAAAAATCAGGAGCCCTGGCCATAATATGGAAAAGAACTATCTCCGTTTGCAGGGCGGGGAGTATCCCGCATAGATAGTCTATTATGTCGTTTGTTTGCTCAGACCCGTCCACGGCGACGAGAATTTTGTTCCGTTCGCGCTCCATCCCGTTTCCTTCCGGCCGCTTTGCCGCTTTCCCCCGGAACCCCCCGAGGTCAGCTTTCTTCTATCGGGAAAGTCAGCATGGCCCCATGCCAGCCTATCACGGCGACAATAGGTGAAAGCGAAAATATGAGCAATAGATAAATGGCGCCCGGCAAACGATGGGCGGTAACCAGGTCCGGTACGTTTGCGCGCCAGGAAAAGAGGGCAACGCTTACCACCAGCATGATGAAGGAGAGAATAATCTTGATTCCAACCCGGCGCGACAGCTTGCCCAGGTAGTTGGCCTGCCAGGTTATGAATCCCGTTGCCATGACAAGGGGCGTAAAGAAGCTTCCCGCCGCCAGGCAGTGGAAGGAGGTGGCCTCAAACGAGGCATTTCCGGTTACCAGGTAAAGCAATGCGAAAAAGGAGGCCGACAGCATGAAGACGATCGGAAAATGCACGGTCATCGGGTGGGGGTGCCGGCGCAATATCGGAAAACGCTCGAAAACGGGCTCCAGGAAAGCTTTCTTCATTTTTGGAACAGTTTTTGGCCTGAGTATCCCCACCTGCGGGAATTTTTCGAAAACCTCCGTCCCGTGGGGGGCCGCCTCGATGTCGGCCGTCAGGTCGGTGCCCGAGTGATGGCGGTTCATGTGGGTGCCGGTTTTCCAGCGGTTGCTCCCGCTTACATCGTAGATCTTGCCCTTGTAGGCCACATATACGGGCTTGCCGTCCCTGCCGTTATAGGCGGTCAGTTCTTCCAGATCCAGTTCCAGCATAGGGCATCTCCATGGGGGTGTTTCGGGTGAGCGGATCGTTAGTTTTATTGGGCAAGAAGATAATAACAATGCCGGTCATGACAACCGCTCCGTTTTCACGGATCGATGACGCGCCACGGGAGAACAAATTGCCCGGCAAGTGTCGCCCCCGAGTTACACATGTCATCTTTTATGTGACACTTGTTTCGACCCCACAGCGGCCTTCGGACGATCGGGGTTGGAGCCCCTGTCGCGTTTTGCGCCAAATGAATGCGTCCCGCGCGGTCAGGCATCTCTTCGGGGCGGCGGTGCGCCGCCTTAGCCGATTTTTTGCAAAAGAGCGGCTTTTCAGGCGAAATTGCCGGTGGTACGAACCTTGCTTTATATTAACGATAAAGGGGAGTGCGAGCGCAAGAAGAACTTCGACCTCCTCCTGCTGAAATTCCAGTGGAGACTCAACGCATTCCCCTTACAAGCATGTCGCATAGATTACCGGGCGAGTTTTTCAAGAAATAAACTAAGGAGCAGACTATGATTCTGAACCTGGATGGGTTTGAGCTTGAAATTCATCGTGACTCGTTCGTGTGTGTGGACGACGGGGCCAAGGTCCACTTTTGCGAATGGGGGCTCCTCGACGGAAATCTTCAGTCGGCGTTTCGAACGATTCAGGAAGAGCTGGCTTTGATTGCGGAAAGGTTCATAATTTCCGGAAATAAAGTCGCTTTCGACGCCATAGCGGAAGAATACCCGGTAAACGGCATCGAATCCTGTACTTAAAATCATAGCAGCACTCCGCCGACGAAGCCGTCCGGCATATAATGGGCGCCCTTGACAGTTCCTTGAGGGGCTTTCATCAGGTCTGGATTCAATACTTTTCAAAACAAACATCAGCAATATATTTCCGTATTCTTAGATAGAGTTTGATTTGGGCTGCGCTGCGTCATTCCGGTCAGTGCATTTTCAATTAGATCGCCTGACGGGTATATGTTCGTGCTTGGATACCTGAACGGGCAAGATAGAAGCCACTCGCTCAGGTATCGAAAGTACCACTTGGGTATAGAGGACCGGCGGCGGTGTGTCAGGGAAAATTGACAGTGCATCAGCATTTTTCTTTCGTTCCGGGCCCCTTTGATGACTGTGCGCCCGTCATGAAAAACGAACCGTTCAAAATTCTTCTTATAGAGGATGATCCCGACGACTTTGTACTTATCCGCAACCTGTTGTCGCAAATCCCCTTTTCAGGCTACGAACTCGGGTGGGTGACCACCGGCAGACAAGCCCTCGACTTGATCCGTTCCGATCGGTTCGATGCCTGCCTGCTTGACTACCGCCTGGGTGAGGAGGACGGGATAGCCGTGCTCCGATCCCTTATCGAAGCGGGATGCAAGGCGCCCGTCATTTTCCTCGCGGGATGCGAAGACCACTGGGTCGATATCGAGGCCATGAGGGCGGGAGCAACCGACTACCAGGTCAAGGGTGAAATTGACGCGAAAATCCTTGAGAGGTCCATACGCTATTCTATCCGGCAAAAAAAATACGAAGAGGAACTTGCCGGAAAAAACAGCGAGCTGACACGGGCCTTGGAAGAGCTGAAGACAAAGGACGAGGAGCTGCGGGCGCGCCACCGCGAACTTGCACGCGCCAAGAAACTGGCCGAAGTGGAAAGGCGGCGCTACCAGAGTCTTTTCGACTACGCCCCGGATGCGTACCTGGTGACCGATACCCGCGGGACCATCAAGGCCGCCAACCGTGCGGCGGCGGCCCTGCTGGGCGTGGATTGCGCACAACTGCCGGAAAAACCGCTCAGCCGGTTCGTTTCCGAAGAATATAGGAGCTTATTTTCACGCGACCTCGCAGCGCTTACCCCCGCGGACGGCCCGAAGCGCTACGAGATCACGCTTGCGCCCGGCAGGGGCGGTCCCATGTGGGTGTCCATCAGTATCACGGCCGAAAAGCTCAACGATGAATTGAACATCAGGTGGCTGATCCGGGATATCGACAAGCGGAAAGCGGCCGATGACGCCCTCAGAAGGTCCAAGGAGCTTTTCGAAAAAACATTTATCAGCCAGTTGGCCGCCATTCTCATTCTTGACGACGCCATTCCGCCCAGGATCATCGACTGCAACCCGGCGGCCACCAGGATGTTCGGCTACTCGCGTGAAGAGATGATCGGGCTTACCACCGGGTTTCTCTATTCGGACTTCGAGGCCGCCAGGTCGTTTGGGGAAGCGTTCATCAACGCGGTGGGCGAATCGGGTTTCGTTTACCGGTGCCCGTTTCAGATGAAGCGGCGGGACGGTGCGCTTTTCCCCACCGAGCGCAGTGTGGTCCCGCTCATGGACAAGGACGGCAGACGCTTCGGGTGGGTAAGCGTGGCACACGACATAACGGAGCGCATGAAAACCGAAGCGGCCCTTCGCAAGTCGAAGGAACTTTTCGAGAAAACGTTCGCCGGCCAGCTCAATGCCATTTTCATCCTGGATAACGGGCCGACCCCCGGCATAGTTGATTGCAATCCCGCGGCCGAAGCGATGTTCGGGTACGGCAGGGATGAGATGATCGGCCGCCCCGTGGCGATGCTTCATTGCGATGAGACGGACCTGGCCGGGCTGAGGGACACCGTACTCGAGGCCGTGACGGACTCGGGGTTTTTTTTCATTCCCGAGTTTCGCATGAAGAGGAAAAACGGCGGGCTGTTTCCCACCGAGCACAGCGTTGTGCCGCTTCTGGACAATGGAGGAGAGCGCTTTGGATGGGTGGTCGTAGTAGACGATATCACCGAAAGGGTGGAGGCGGAGCGTGCCGTCAAGGAGGGGGCGGAGCGGATCAAACAGTTTGCATATTCGATCTATCATGACCTGAAAAATCCGGCCATCGCCCTGCGCTGGTTTGCGGACCGCCTCTCCGGCGGCTACGGTCCGCTGCTCGATGAAAAAGGCAGGGGGTATTGCGACAGAGTATTGAGAATTTCCGAGGAGATTGTCCTTTTCGTGGACAGAATCAATCAGTATATTTCAACCAAAGAGGCTTCGCTGTGTATTGAAACGGTGGATGTGAACGAGGTCTTGCGGCTCATTGGCGAAGAGTTTTTCCAGAAAATGCAGGCGGGCGCAATCAGATGGCTGGTCCCCGAACGGCCGATAAGAATCCGCGCCGACAGAGTGTGCCTGGTTCGCGCTTTGAGAAACTTCGTCGAAAATGCACTAAAATACGGCGGTGAGAAGCTCAGGGAAATCTCGGTCGAATACACGCAATCGGAACAGTTTCATACTATTTCCCTCAAAGATGACGGCAACGGGCTCCAAGGCGAGGAGTTTGACAAGATTTTCGAGATTTTCCAGAGAGGCAGGAGTTCGAGGGGAGTTCCGGGTGCGGGACTGGGCCTTGGGATCGTAAAGGAAATCGCCGAACAGCACGGGGGAAAAGTCTGGGCCGAATCGAGGCCTGAGGGAGGCGTGGTTTTTCATCTGTCCCTGTCCCGGAGCCTGTGAGCCGGGCTGCCGCGCGAAAACGGCAGGAAGGCGGAAAGGAGCTTACCGTCATGAAAGCAGCCATTATCTTTACCGGGAGCGGGCCTATTCTCGTCCTGACCACCTTCGAGCCCCTGGAGTCGCCCGGTTTTATTCAAAGACTCGCTGCCAGGGGCATTGCAAAGTTCATCGCCTGCGAGGTCGCGGTCGATAAGGTCAAAAAACTGTACGGCACAAGGTTTTCCGTCATCGCGGGCGACCTTTCGAAAACCGATGACCTGCGTGTGATGGATATCGACGGCCATCACGTCTTTAACAGCTTCTCTTTCGAAGACATGGGGCCGCCCATTCACTCCCCGTCCGCCGGCGGGGCGGCGCGCGGCCTCCTGCCACGGGAATCGCAACCGCGGCCGGAGGCGGAGGAGGAAGCCGAAGGCGAGTGGCTTTACGTGCAAATTGACGAGTATTGCAATCTGGTGGACTCATCCTACGTGCCGATGGTCGGATCGCATATCACCCCCTCGATTCCGGTGCAATCGGCCGAGGGGCCGCAGAAAGCCCGGTTCCGGATAAACGGGCAGGGGATAATTTACAATGCGACGCCCGAGGTCCTGAACGGCCACCATGTGGTGCTGCACGGGCGGTCGTCACCTCCCCTGGGCAGAACCGATGCCGAACCGCCCGCCTGTAGATGGAGGTTCGACCCGGCGGCCGGCTGGACCTGCGTTTAGAATTTTTCACTCTGCGCCGGCGGAAAAACGTCGTAAAATGGTTTTTGCTCGTAGCGGCGTGCAGGCGTGAACCCGGGACCCGCCCACAGCAGGGCAGAAAAAAGGAGTGAGCGATGTTTACAAAATGTGGCGTGAGATACGACGTTGGAGTGGAGAAGCCGGAAAGCGCAAGATTCGCTCTCTGGTACCTGGGAAGCGTAAAGTTCTTCACCACCCGGGAGGAGGCTCAAAAGATGATGGAAGAGCTTCCGCCGCGCGAAAAACAGGAAGCAACCATTTCGGAGCTGGACAAATAACTGTTTCGCGATGAGGTTTTCCCGTTCCCACGCCCCGGCGTGGGAACGGGAAGGGAATTGCTCGCATTCAAATATAACTTCATACCGCCTCCCGCCCACCGCCCCCCGATCATCCGGCAAGGAGACACAAATGAGCGCAGAAGAGATCAAACCGGACAAGGTCATGGATTTAAGAGGGCTTCCCGGCCCGATTCCAGTGATCAAGGCGAGCAAGGGGATCAGGGAAGTCCAGGTCGGGCAGGTCGTCGAGGCACTTACAACCGATCCGGGCGCTCTTACCGATTTCCCGGCATGGGCAAAGACCAGCGGCCACGAAATCCTGAAAACGGAACAGATTGACGGGACTATCCGGTTCTTCATCAAACGGAGAATCTAGCGGCGGTGAACCCGGCAAGGCGGAGTGTTCCCGGAGGTCGGGTCCGGGCGGATACGGTATTTTTATCGCAAAATATTTAAGACCCCCCAGGTGAAATTGCTTCCCCGAAACCTTATATTAAAATCGGTCGTCCCTGTCGCTTCCGGGTGGAACGCGCGCAGTTCGAACTCTGATCCAGAGGGGACGGTACTTCATAGACGGAGGTAGGTACATGCCTACCCATTACCAGGCCGCCCGGTGGCTGTAAGTTGAGCCGGGCGGCCGATCTTTTTTCGGCAGCCGCCAGGAAGAAAATAATCCCGCCGCTCGTTCGTGCCGGGGTGTCGAAGCGCGAACACAGATCCCCAGAAATTTAATCGAGAGTGCGCTGGTGTTCACTACCTGAGAACACGGGGTGGCAAAGTGTTGCCGCCACACCCGGTCCTCAAGTGTGAAAGGAGTCTCTATGGCTGCCGGCGTGCCCATGTGCGGCATCGACTTGATCAAGGAATTCGAAGGCTATCATGAGGAGTTGCCCGACGGGCGGGCTCGGGCTTACCCGGACCCGATCTCCGGCTGGAAGCTCCCCACCATCGGATACGGCACCACGAAATATCCCGGCGGCTCCCCGGTAATGAAAGGTGATGTCATCACACGGGAAGAGGCGGAAGAATACCTCATCCACGAAATCGAACAAAGATGCAAACCGGCCCTGGAGAAGATCCCCGCCTGGGACCTGATGAACGATAACCGGCGGGGCGCCCTGTACAGCTTCGCATACAACCTGGGCGCCCATTTCCACGGGGGAAAAAATTTCAAATCGATAACCGGCGTGTGTGATTGTCCCGAAAGGTGGCGGGACAGGGCGTGGGTCAAAAGCCAGTTCGTGAAATACCGCAGCCCGGGCACCAGGGCGGAAAAGGGCTTGCGCCGCCGCCGCGAAGCCGAGGCCGAGCTGTTCTGCACGCCCGCTGAGCCCGAAAGAGCGGGGGAATGATTGCCGGGCTGTTGCCCAAAATAAGTACAGGCCGATATTCCCTCCCACAAGTGGAGGGGAGGGGAGCACCACCCCGCCCTGTTTTCCCCGGAGCGGCCCCGATATTCGCCCTATCCTTTCGAACCCAGGCGCAGGCCCCCGGTTACGAAGAATACCTCGCCGGCCAGGGCTTCGTTTCGATACAATTCGCCGACCAGCGATGCCACCTCCTCAGGTTCGATGAGCCTGCCTATGGGGACCTGCTCCACGATTGCATCGAGTATCTGCGGCTTGATCTTTCTTACCATGGGGGTCCCCACGTAACCGGGGGCCACCGCGACGCACCGGATCCTGTCGGCAAGGCCCCGGCGGAAAAACTCGGCCGTTATCACCTTGGGCATGACCGACATGGCGGCCTTCGAGGACGAGTAATTGATCTGCCCGGCGGTCCCCAGGGACCCGGTCGAGGAGATCAGGCATACAAGCCCCCTGCAGTCGTGATTTATCATGCGCTCGGCGCACTCGCGAACCGTCAGGAAAACCCCGGTGACGTTTATGTCCATCACCGCCTGGAACTGGTCGAGCGTCATCTTCTTGGCGACTTTGCCCCTGTTGTCGGTGGCAAGGAGGAGGCCGTCCTTGGTTATCCCCGCAAACGGGGCCACCAGGTTGATCCGCCCGTACCGTTCGATTGCAAAATCGGCCAGCCCGGCGCAGTCCTCCTCTTTGGTCACGTCGCACGCAATGGTGCTCACTTCTCCGCCCAGGGCCGCGATGTTGGCGGCGGCGGCTTCGAGCGGCCCGGCGATATCCGCCAGGACGGCCTTTCCGCCGTTGGCGATCCAGTACCTTGCCAGTGTGAGTCCTATTCCTCCACTGCCTCCCGTGATTACCGCCACCGAGTCCTTGATTTCCAGCATACCGGTTCGATCTCCTTTCGCAGGCCGTTGCTCGTGCAAAAACCGGGAGGAAACCCAATGGCCTTGACTCATACCAAGTTGCGTTCAAGATGACCCGTTCGCCCTGAGGTATCGAAGGGTGCCCGGTCCCGTTCATACTTCGATACCTCAGCACGAACGGGACCTGGTTTGTCGCCTTTTGAACGCAACTTGGTATCAAATCCTCTCCGGCAGGCCGAGCCAACGGCATTGGCGCCCCTCGCGCCCCAGGAACGAAAGGGGCGGAAGTACCGCCCCTCAAAATCAAAAACCTCTTTGTTTCGATATACCCGATGTGTCGCTGCGATGGAACGCTAAACTAAATGTAAAACTCACACCCCTTCAGCCGAAGCGTTATTGCTGCAGCACGTAACTTCCGGGCGCCTTCTCCAGGGGGCAGTACTTGCCGTTGCCCATTGAAGGGGGCTCTCGCCTGCCGCAGTCCCGTGAAAGCCAGCCGGCCCAGTCCTCCCACCAGGACCCGACCCGGGCTTCTTGTTTTTGGAGCCATTCCTCGGCATCGACAGGATCTGTGATCTCGCTCGTCCAGTACCTTCTCTTGGACCTTTTCGAGGGCGGATTGACGATTCCCGTGATGTGTCCCTCATTGGCGAGGGTAAACCTCACCGGGCCCTTTACCAGGCCGGTGATTTTGAAAGTTTCCTTCCAGGGGCAGATATGGTCCAGTTCGGCCCCCACCACGTAAAGGGGCTGCTCGATTCGCCCCAGGTCGATGGGGCGCCGGGCCAGTACCAGTCCGTCTTCTTCGACCAGCTTGTTCTTGAGGTAGAACTCCCGCAGGTAAAAAGAGCACATTGCATAGGGCAGTCGCGTGGAATCGGTGTTCCAGAAAAGAAACTCCGACTTGGGGGGATCTTCGCCCTGCAGGTAGTTGCGGTTGTAGTACAGCCACACCAGCTCGTTTGAGCGAAGCAGGCGAAAGGCGGCGGACAGGTATTTTTTGTCCAGGTAGCCGGCCTTTTTCATAACCTGCTCCAGGGTGTCGATGGAATCCTCGGTGATATAGACGCCGAGTTCTCCCGGAGCGGAATAGTCGACCAGGGACGCAAAGAGCGTAAAATCGCGGATGGGAATGGGCATCGATTTATCGGGGCGCCTGTTCAGCCACGCCATGAGCGCTGACAGGACGGTACCCCCGATGCAGTAGCCGGCGGCGTGCACCTGCTCGACATTGCAGATTTCCGCCGCGACTTCGACCGCCTTGAGCGCCCCCTTGGTCATGTAGTCTTCGAACGTCACCCCGCGCATTTCGGGGGAAGGGTTTTTCCAGCTCACTATGAATACCGTGAAGCCTTGATTTACCAGCCAGGAGACGAAGCTTTTCTCGGCGGTGAGGTCAAATATGTAATACTTGTTTATCCACGGCTGGATAAACACGATCGGAGTGTCGAAAGTGGTCTCCGTCGTGGGTTCGTACTGGATGAGTTCCAGCAGGCGGTTGCGGAAGACCACGTGCCCCGGGGTCGGGGCTATATTCTCCCCGACCTTGAAAAAGTCCTGCTTGGAGATGGATATGAGATTCTCGCCGCGGTTCACGTCTTCCACCAGGTTCTCGTATCCAGCCACCGCGCTTTTGCCCCTGGTGCGGATGAATTTCTGGACCGCGGAGGGATTGGTCCAGAAGCAGTTGGAAGGGGAAATGGCATTAATAAACTGACCGGCCCAGAAAGCGGAACTTTGCCTCTCCTTTTCAGATAATCCCTCCGCGTTCGACACATAGTCTTTCAGCCAGCCGCCGTAGGCTGCGTGCATTCTTTGGAGCAACTTCGAATATTTTTTTACCAGGCCCAGGAAAGCGGCCTCGAAATCATCGTCAGGACCCTTCCAGCCGCTGCTCTCGATAAGGAGAGGGACCAATTCCTGCGAACCGGCGGTCTGTATGTCGGAAATCAGCTTGAACATCATTGCTGAATATTCGAGCCCGTTCGCCATCCAGTGTCCGTTGGCTTTCGCAAATGAATTGGCAATCCCGAAAGGGTCGGCCGGTAATCTGAATTGCTGATTCATTAGTCCGTCCTTCTGATGAATTCGATTACCTCACCTATCGTCGATTCCCCTTCCAGCAGCTCATCGGGGATTTTTACGCTGAAGGTCTCTTCCAGGTAGACTTTGAAATTCACCGACGTCATCGAATCCCATTCCGGGATATTGTTGAGGAAAGTATCGGGAAAAATTTCAAAGCCCATCGCCTCGGGCAAAAGCTCGACAATCCCCTCTTTGATTCTGGTCATGATTTCCTGCATGGGGTCTTTCTCCTTTCTCTTGTTGTAGTTGAGCAAATTCAGAATCCTAGACTCGTATCAGATTGCCTCCCCATGACAATCCGCCTCCGAAAGCAACCATCGCAACCAGGTCGCCTTCGTGGACAGTCCCGCTGGATATAGCCTCGTCGAGCGCGATCAAAACCGATGCGCTGGCGGTATTTCCATACCGGTCCAAATTTACGATGAACTTCTCGACCGGCATTCCGATCCTTTCGGCGATCCCATGGACGATGTTTATGTTCGCCTGGTGCGTTATGAAATGATCGATCTCCTTCACTTTGATGCACGATTCGCCGGCCAGTTCGAAAATTACTTCCGACCCCTTGCTTACCGCGAATTCGAAAACGGTTTTTCCCTTCATTTTGAAATAAGCCGACTTGGGGTTGGTCATCCTGTCGAAAGGCTGCATGGTGCCGCCGGCCGGAACGCAGACCGTATCGCATCCGCTCCCGTCGGTCCTCAGGCAGGAATGCAGGACCCCCCGGTTGGAGTTGCCTGCCGTCAGCAGTACGGCCCCCGCCCCGTCGCCGAAGTAGGGGTAGGTGCTGAAGTCCTGCTTGTTGAGTATTTTCGAATACATTTCAGCGGCAACGAACAGCAGGTTCTCGTATTTGCCGGACTTTATCAGGGAGTCGGCAATGCTCAGGCCGAACACTCCCCCCGAGCACACCGAGTTGATGTCGAAGGCAAACGCCCTGTGCGCCCCCAGCTCGTGCTGGACGCGGGTGGCCGTCGCCGGCTGGATGCGGTCGGGAGAAGAGGTGGAAAGGATGATGCCTTGAACTTCTTCGGCAGGGAAACCGATCTTATCCAGGCAGACCCGGGCGGCTTCCACCCCCAGGTCGGAAGTGCACTGCTCCTCGGAAGAATGCCTCCTGGACAGTACCCCTGTTTTTTCCGCTATTCGTGGAAGGGAGGTTGCCGGAAACTGAACGAGTTGCTCGTTGAGTACGATTTTTTCCGGCAGGTGGCTGCCTGTCGAGCTTACGACGGAACAAACCCTGTGCTCTTTCATGTTGACGAACTCCACTACTACCCTGGGAGGGTTGTTGAAACGGAGATTGAAAGACTTGGCCGGCCCGTTTTGACAGGCAGAAGGAGACCGATGGGTCCGAACAGGGATTTGGATACGAAATCGAATCCGGGTTTTGGGCCGTTATGAGACGGTAATTTAGTCGGGCGATCCATACAGGGTCAATAAGGGCAAGGTAGTATTTTGGCCGGGAGCATTTCTACATGCCGGGTACAGCGTATGAGTTAAAAAACAGGTACTTCATAAGTCATTTCCTTTGTGAATCTTTTTCCAGCCTTATGAGCATCAGCAAACAACCGGAACAAAGGCCCCCGGAAACGTCCTCCACGCAAATCATAATGCAATCCACCTCGCATCCCAGGCAATCGAATGCGGAATGATTGCGAATGCAACCGAAGATTCGTCCACATTTGATGCATTTTCTTGCTGTCATGGCCTTATCGATTAT
The DNA here is from genome assembly GCA_963712895.1 of uncultured delta proteobacterium. Lineage (GTDB taxonomy): Bacteria > Desulfobacterota > Syntrophobacteria > Syntrophobacterales > Syntrophobacteraceae > SbD1. Next base: position 352,433 of record CAVQJR010000007.1, read on the forward strand.
CAGGCAAGAACTGGTCCGGGTTGCAAATGTTATTGCTAAGAGTGTTCCGCCGGTCCGGCGTGAAACTAAAACCGAGTCGGTCAACGGTAAATGGGATGGAAGGTGTATTTGCCCGGTAACCTCGCAGTATCCGGGAGCGGGACGGTAGGAAAAATGGCTGCGCTAATACGGGTTCTCAGGGTGGGGGCCGCTTGCGGGAATGGCGATTAGGAATGTCCCCCATTCGCATGAAGTTCATGTATTTTGAAACAACCTCATTTGGGCAACAGACCGGGAAACATCGCCCCGCTCTTTTTTTCACCACACTAGCGTTCGGTGCCGTCCGGAGGCTTTTTCCCGCCCTCTTTGCCGGAAGGGGAAAAGATGTCGAGGAACGGCTTCCACGGAGTAAGCCCGGGCATCGTTTTCTGCGCTACCGTGGAAAAATCCTTGCTCACCTCCAGCCATTTTCGGAACTGATCGTCGAAAGCGGACCTGTAGGCAAGGTAATTCTGTATCGTAAGCTCCAGGTATTTCTCGAAAAATTCGCTCAAAACGTTTCCGCCGTACTGGATTACCAGGTGCAGAAGCGGCACGGGAAGCAGGGTGTTCTTGTTCTTTGCCTCCTCCACGATGACCTGGGTGAGTATGAATGCAGTCACGTCCTCCTGGGTCTGGGCGTCTATCACTTCGACCTGCCGCCCGCTCTGGATCAGTTCGCAGACCTGCTGGAGCGTTATGTAGACGCTCTTTTCGGTATCGTAGAGCCGCCTGTTCGCGTATTTTTTCAGCTTAACTTTTTGCATCCCTGCACCCCGCTTCGCTGCCGTGTCGCATCGCCAGTATAGACCCGGTCACCGGAAATGATACAACGCAACAAACAATATAACTCATACCGTGTAAATATGCTACTCTGAACCCATTGTGCAATGCACAATTTAGCTCTTGACATCTCCCCCCTCGCGGCTATATTTAGCTCATTGTTTGTCATCGATTTCCCGCACACTCGGTTACCCAAAATTCAGGGGAGGTTTACGATGGATCAGGCCAAATTTACCAAACAGATGCTGGATTTTAACAAGACTACCTTCGAGAACACATTCAATGCCATGGTTTTACTGCAGGATCAAACGGAAAAGATGATGGCCGCTTTCATGGAGCAGGCCACGTGGATTCCGGGCGAGGGCCGGAAGGCCATCGACGATTGGGTCGACTCGTTGAAGAAGGGGCGTGGTGAATTCAAGAAGGTCATGGAGGATAGCTTCAGCAAAGTCGAAGCGTGTTTCGGAAAATAGACGGGCTGCCCGCCGGCATGCCCGCGACATTCCCCGTTGCCCTGTTTGAATTGTTCTTCGTTCCCGTGCGGAAGCGTGGGAACGAAGAAACAAACGACGCTTGAACACACGGCCTCATTACCCGGAGCTTGTTCGTCGGCGGGCGGCTTTGATGCCGTCCCGGTTGCTGGAATTCTCGACCTCCGAACAGCGAGGAGGACGCGAGCCCGGATGGGGCGCCCCGGCTCCATGGTTCCGACAGGGATGGAGACGCGGAGGAAGGATTGCCAATGGAGAGAAAGTTATTGGAATTTTGGGGGAATTTCTTTACAAGCGCCGCGGAAGGGCAGAAGTTCATGGAAGATATGACTGCCTGTATGCGCCGGAGTTTTTCCGCTTTCGAGGAGATCCCCTGCCTGTTTCAGAAGGCTTACGGGTTCGAAGGTCCGGCCAAGGGGACCCCGGATTATTCGGCGGCCTGGAAACAAGCTCAAAATGATTTCAATAAATTCTTTACCGAGTACCTGGACCTCATGGGGGTGGTGCCCCGTGACAGGCACCTGGCGTTGATAAAAAAATACGAAGAGCTGAAGCAAAAGTCCGAATACCAGGCCGAAACGATCGAACACCTGCGGGTGCTGCTGTCTGCCGAAAAAAAGATGGAACACGACGAAATCACCGGCAAGTTTCAAAGTCTTGTCCAGCAGCAGGCCGACCAGTTTCAAAATTTAATGGAAAGTTTCAGGCAGTCCTTCAAGGCCGAACAAAAACAGCCGGCCGAGAAAAAGAAAACCAGGACGGCCGAAAAAGCTGCTCCCCAGGCAGAACCCAAGACAAACCCGTAGGGCCTTTTTTCCCGGGGCGTCGAAAAGCGCGGGCAGGTGCGGTGTGCCGATCTCGATGGGGACAGCTGCATGCTGCCCTCCGCTGCAAACGGGAAGGCGGCAAGCCACGAGGAACACGATGAAATTTCCGGCAGGCGGGTGCCTACTCCCGGACTTTGGGAGGGCTTACCATCGCCACGCCGTCCAGGACCGTCTTGCCGTCCTGGTTCATGCATGCAGTCCTCAGTTTCACCCTGTTTTTGTCCGCAATTATCTCGATCACCTCGACGCGTGCCGTAATGGTGTCCCCGATCCTTACCGGGGCTAGAAAATTGAGTTCCTGGCTGACGTAGATAGTCCCGGGCCCGGGAAGTTTCATTCCGATCGCGGCCGAGATGAATCCCGACGGCAACAGGCCGTGGGCGATCCTGGTCTTGAAGAAAGTCTTCTGCGCGTAGACTTCGTTTATGTGGGCGGGGTTCATGTCGCCGGTCAGCCCGGCGTACAGGTAAATGTCCGATTCGGAGATGGTTTTCGTAAATTCCGCGGCATCACCCATTTTAATTTCATCTATCGTCTTGCCCATGCAGATCCTCCGCAGCTCTTCGCAAATGGTTGATCGACAATCACACGGGCCTCTCCCGTGCCGCACTTCCGCCCCCTCTTCGCACGCTCGGGCAGAGCGTGGAGCCTGCAGCAAACTACACCCAATTGCTTTATATTTTCCTCGGGCTGGTATTTCTTCAGAAAGGGCGCCCGTCATTTCCGGGCGGAATCAAAACCGGCACCTGACTCCGGTCTGCCGCCGGTTCCCCCCCGGGGCGGCGACAAGGCGCCTTTCCCGTCATCATATCCCGAGGAATCGCCGATAGACATAATTTTACGATCCGCTGTCAATGCAGAATATAACCTCGCCGGAACCCCGGCAGGATTCGCATTGCCGATGACCGAAGCAGTCATAACCGCTCCCGTTGCATGCATCGCAGAAAGCTCTTTGACATCTAATGTTGTGGTGTATCAGCATCTTTATCTCCGTACCTCCCGGCGGGACCGCGTGGAGGTTGTTGTGTCGTACGGTGATTTACCCTTGTTTTTCCGAGGGGCTTTCGCCATAGAGATTACTCTAAGCCCTCCGGGTCCGGCGTGCCAGAGGTCCGGGAAAAGATTGTCGGATTGATTTTCCGGTTTTGTGGCATTAGAGTTTGCTTCGATCAATCGGTTATGTATGGTGAGTTGTCCGCCAGCGAATAATCCATTTTCCAATGATCGTGCGACGGGTTCCTGCTCCGGATTGCCGGGCAATCCGGCGGTTCGAGGACCCCTTGTTGCCGTAAGCCGTATTCTTTCTCGACCGACCCTTTAAAAATTGGAAATAATGATGCTGCACAAGGAACTGGTGATCATTGGCAGGGGGCCCGCCGGCCTGACCGCCGGCCTTTATGCCGCACGGGCGAGCATGGATGTCCTCCTCATCGGGGGCTGGCTCCCGATATGCCAGGTTGTGACAACGAATTTCATTGAAAACTATCCCGGCTTCCCGGATGGGATCGGAGGACCGGAATTAATAGAAAAGATGGAAAAGCAGGCAGTGCGTTGCGGCCTGGAAATAATGGAAGACACCGTAAGCAGCATCACGCGGATCGGAACGACGTTCCAACTGGTCACCGGGAAAGAGGAGACCATCGAGGCCGCGAGCCTGGTTGTCGCAACCGGCGCAATGCCGCGCCAACTGGGTGTTGAAGGTGAGACCGCCCTCAGGGGCAAAGGTGTGTGCTATTGTGCCACCTGCGACGGGCCGCTTTTCAGGGGCTCGGTTCTGGCCGTCGTGGGGGGCGGCGAGGCCGCCCTCAAGGAATCCGTCTACCTCACCCGTTTTGCTTCAAAAGTATACCTCATCCACAGGGGAGACACGTTTAGCGCCGAGCCGACTACGACGGAAGCGGCCGTTAAAAATCCGAAGATAGAATTCATCCTTGGCTCGGTTGTGAAGGAAATAAACGGCGAGGACCTGGTCACGGGTATCACGGTGCGAAACGTTACATCCGGCGAGGAAAAATGGCTGCCCGTGGAGGGAGTATTCCTCTACATCGGAATTCAACCCAATTCCGGGATTGTCAGCCAACTGGTCGAATTGGACGAACTCGGGTTCATCGTTACCGGCAGGGAAATGGCGACATCCATGCCCGGCATTTTTGCGGCGGGCGATGTGTGCGCCAAATCCCTGAGGCAGATCACGACCGCCGTGGCCGATGGATCGATTGCGGTACGATCGGTGGAAGAGTATCTGAAACGGTCCGGTTACACGCCACGGAGGACGGAAGACGGAGAACAGAAGACGGAGGACGGAGGACTGAAACCGATGCTTCGTTAATTAACGGAGGGCAGATGACAGAGGATGGCCCAACACCTCGCTGACGTATTTCCGTCTTCTGTCTTCCGTCCTCCGTCCCCTCAGCCCCCTATCACCGGCTTATAAAAACGGTGGCCCTGGTACTCGAAGATGGCCCCGTCCGGGGTGATCCTCTCCACTTTGAGTCCCTTTGAAACCTCCTGCCCCTCGCGCAACTTGGCCCCGTTTATGTTGATCCACCTTTCAGCGGGAACGGAGCGGTAGGAGAGCATTGAGACGGATATTTTCGGCATCGAATCCCGAAGCTTCGCTGGAAGGTCGTGGTATGCGAGCACCTTGCCCGGATGGGTACGGGTCGTAGAACCGGTCAGGTTTTTCAGGTCCGCCAGGAGGCTCTTGCTGCCGGCGGGCCGTTGCGGCTTTCTGGAAGCTGCGGCTTGCTTTTCCACGGCCTGCCCGACCTTTTGCGGTTTGGGAAGCGGTTTGGCTTCTTCAACGTTTGCGGTTTGTGCGGGGGGGCCATCCGCCGGGGCGGGCGGCGGGGCCGGGCGGGCCTGCGGCTGCTCGGGTGCCGTCATCGAGTGTGCCTCCGATGAGGCCGCCTGCTGTCCGGTCGTTGCGGGTGGCGCACTGGTGCGGGAAGGCGAGAGTTGGAGGCTCGCCGGCGCCGGGTCATGCCGGGTGGGACTGGAGGTTTGCTGCTTCGTGTTTTCCTGCGCCGCCTTTATCGGCTGGCTGTTTGATGACTGTTTCGAGCTTTTTGCGCTCTCGTTCCCCCGCCACGGGGCAAGCAGCCATGCGGCAAGGCAAACGTTTAGCAGCAGGACAAGGGCCGCCAGGTAATACAGGCGAACCGGCCCTCGCTGTTTTTCGATATCCAGGCCGTAGTCGACGGTCAGTTTCGTGGTCTTCCGGCGCTGGTTGGCTTTTTCAGACTTTTGCAAGGCATCGAGGATATATGACATAATGGACCTGGACTCCCGGTTATTTGGGTTTTCCTTTCCTGATATTCTGAATTTTAGGTTTTTAAGAAGGCCCGCGGGTAAACCCCAGGCCAACTTATACAGCCCTTCGGGGCGGCCTGTGCCGGAGCCTCCGGCCCCGATTAACCTCCCCCCGGCGTCTCGTGTCCCGGTGGTAACGGCACCGGTATCCGCTTTTCCGGATGGGAACCATCCGTGGTGTTCATCTCCTGGCCGGTTTTTGCCGGGTTCGGTGTGGAGTCGGCAATGGCTTCTTTCTGTACCGGCGGCAGCGGCCCGCCTACCCGGGTCTTTATGGCTTCAGCCCCCACCTGGCGGGGCTTTTTTTGTTCGGAGGCGAAAATCTTCGACGAAACCGCATCGACTAGGGGCCTAAGGCGATTTGAAACAAAAGGCGTCTGCCGAAAAAACCATATTGACGCAGCCGCGACAATCAGCACGGCGGCGGCCCACACCGTCACTCTTCTGTAAAGGCGCCACCGGGACTGCGGCCATCCGAGCACCTCGCCGGCCGCTTTGACCATGGTCGCCCTCTCCACGCGGTCTTTTCCCTGGGCATAGGCGCCCAGAAGGGCCCGATCGCAAATCGTATTTATAATTCGCGGAACTCCGCCGCTGATCTTGTACAGCGCCACCAGGCTCCGACGCGAAAACAGCGGCTGGCGCACCCCGGACACCTTCAGCCTGTGCTTAACGTACAAGAACACATCGGACCTGGAAAGCGGTATCAGGTGATAGCGCGCAACGATGCGCTGCGCCAGTTGCTGCATCTGCGGCAGCGCCAGTTTTTCCCGCAGTTCGGGCTGTCCGATCAGGATGACCTGGAGAAGCTTGCGTTCGTCGGTCTCCAGGTTTGTCAGGAGCCGAATCTGTTCCAGCACATCCTGGCTGAGGTTCTGTGCCTCGTCGATTATCAGGATGGCCCTTCGCTTATTGGCGTGCACGTCCAGCAGGTAAGCGTTTATGAGGTCGACCAGGATTTTTATGCTGAGCTTGGTCTTGGGGTAGCGGATGCGAAATTCGTCGCAGATCGCGGCAAGCAGGTCCGCCGAGGAGAGCTTTGGATTTATGATAAACGCCACCACGCAGCTTTTGGGAAGGAGATAGAGCAGACAGCGGCAAAGCGTGGTCTTGCCGGTCCCCACCTCCCCGGTAAGCAGTATGAAGCCCCCATCGCTCTTGATCCCATACAGCAGGTGGGCCAGGGCTTCCCTGTGCTGTTCGCTCATAAGAAGATAGCGGGGATCGGGAGCAATCGAGAAAGGGGTTTTCCTGATGCCGAAATGCTTCCTGTACATAATTCGTCCTGGTACCCTGACTTTCGCATCCTACCTGGCGATTATATTGAACCATGCCCACCAGCACAAACTATTTCAAACGCGGACCTTTCCGGATAACCGAAGTTATACACGAACGGATGGCATGCCGGACAAAAATTAAGCGCGAGAGCCGGTTATCGGTCCGATCCTGCCGGATGAAACCATGTCCGCCCCGGCCCTTCGGAGGCCGCCGTGCACGGCCGGAAGGCGGCAGAGCGGCGGGACAGCGATTTATTCTCAAATTTAGTGCAACCAACGGAAGGTAGAGGAAAAATCACTGGCGGAAAATGATTGGCAAAAGCCTTCCGTTCGTGTATCCTGGCGCGCAATTCGGGGGCTTCTTTCATTCTTTCTGAAAAAAACAAGAGAACTGGTGTGCTATCCCTCATTCTGCCGGTCCGCAAGACCGAACGGCTGAGGAGCATCCGCCGACCGGCGGGGAGGCGCAAGCCTGCCCGTGCGGGGATTGGTGCAACTCCGGTCCGGAGGGGGGCGGGAATAGAGCGCAACATTACGGACAAGCCCTAAGGGAAACGGGGCGGATTTTTGCGTTTTGTTTTAGAAAGCGCGGTTTTTTACCGACTCGTAATGTGGGCATCGACCGATTTATCAGTGTGAGGGGGGCAATGCGGAAAACTTTTTGAATCGACCCGCCGCCACCACGTGAAAACGGCTCAGAGGGGGGCCGGGGCAGGCGGCAGAGCCAGGGGGGCCATTTTATGGGGAACTCGGGTAATAATGGTGAATCTTGCAGCTTGCCGGACTACTGGAGCAGGTCCTTTGCGAACCTTTGGGGCTGGAACGAGAAAGCTTCCGAGGCGTCGGTCAACATGGCGAAAGGCGCCCAGACTTATTGGGCCGGCATTTTTAATTACGTAAACGAATTCGTAACTCCGTCGTGGGCCGCGATGAGCGCTTTTGCCACGGTGGAAAAAAAGAAGCTGGAACGCGCTCCGTTTACGGTATACGAAACCCTTAAAAACTACGCCGAGCTTATGCAATTCAACCTCGAACTCGGCGCCCGGCAGCTCACCAGTTCGTTTCTTGCCATCAATGAGTATCAAATCAAACATGCAAATGAAATCCTCGCCGCTTCCTTTTCCACTCTTTTCGGCAGCGGCGGAGAGGATATAGCATCGGTAACCGGGAGGCAGGGCAAGTTCCTCGATTTCGTGGTAAACGCCTATCCCAGGGCCATTCTTGATATCGAGTCCGAGTACGGCTTTCATTTCGACAACGGTGGTTATGTCAAGGCGGCCGAAACGGAGCGGTTCTGCCTCTACAGGGTGCTTCCCACCGACAAGGGGGTGAAGGTCCGGGAGAACGGAAAACCGATCATCATCATACCGCCGGTTGTACTCGGCCCGAATATCCTGGCATTCCTCCCCGGCGAGAACAAGAGCTACGTGCACTGTTTCGCCAACCAGGGGATTCCGACTTACGCAAGGATCCTGAAAGACGTTGCTTCCACGCCTGCCGTCCAGGTGATGACGGGCGAAGACGACGCCCGGGATACCCGCTTTTTCTGCGAGCAGCTCGCGGCCCGCCACGGCAGGCCGGTAACTCTCAACGGGATCTGCCAGGGCGGGTTCATGGCCGCGGTGGACGTTATGTCGGGCGAGCTGGACGGGGTGGTCGACGCTCTGATCACCTGCGTTGCCCCCATGGACGGGTCGAGGAGCAAGTCGATAATCGAATACATGAAACAGCTGCCGCCCCGTTTCAGGGACCTCGGCCATTCGATGAAGACCCTGCCCAATGGAAACCGGGTGGTTGACGGTAAGATCCTGGGCTGGGTCTACAAGCTCAGAAGCATTGAAAAAGAGTCGCCGGTCGCCACTTTCCACCGGGACATAAGCATGTTCGAAAGACCCGGGCAGCCCCTGAAGGTGAACAAGACCGCGGCGGCCATAAATCATTGGATGATCCACGACCGGACAGACCTTCCCGCCGGCATCGTCGGGTTGAGTTTCGAATCTTACACCACCCCGGTGGACAGGGAAGGAAACCTGCCGATAAAACTGTTCGGCCGCGCCCTTAATTTTAAGCGCATAAAGGAAAAAGGGGTCAAGTGGCTGATATGTATAGCTGAAAAGGACGATCTGGTGGAGAAGGAGTCGAGCCTTGCTCCCCTCGACTATGTTGACGCGGAAGTCTCCGTCTACCCCAAGGGACACGTGGCAATCGCCACGTCGTGGTCACTTCCCACCTCCGAGTGCGCGCTGCACAAAAGCTTCGTTCCAAACGGCTCCCAATCCGCGTGCCTCCTTCCCGAAACGGGCAGTTTCCGGGGTCCCGTGCGCTATCAGCTCGACCTGGAAGAAGCGCTCGGGAAGGAAGATGGGGCCAAAGGTCCGCGGGTGGAAGTCCAATTCTCCAATGAAGCGGAACTGGCGGAGGGTATGGTCGCAACGCTTCCGGCCAAAAAATCCCATGCCGCGTGAAATGGGGACAGAGCCCCGGCGGCAAGGGTGGGCGCGGCCTTATCGTGCCCGCCAACAGGCGTTTGGAAACAGGAAACGGTGGGCACGGTGAAGCTGTGTCCACCCTGCATGGCTTAAATCCATGTTGTTTTGAAGTCGAAGCCGGGACAGGGTTTCATCCCTGCGGGTGTCGCAATGTCGAGCGAGTATAACAGCGAATACAGTGAATCGCATTGGAACCGGTTTTAAGCCGGCTTGAGCTCTGACGTGCAATGGGGACAACGGCTCGCATTGATCGCTATTGCCGACATGCAATACGGGCATTCCCTGGTGGGCGGTTCTGCGATTGATTCTTCTTCGCCGCGCTTTAATCTGTTAATGCTGCTGACGAGCATGAACACGGCAAACGCAACGATTAAGAAACTGATAATTCCATTCAGGAAAAGTCCATAGTTGACAGTCACGGCCCCGGCCGCCTTAGCATCGGTCAAGGCCGCATAGGGGGCGGCGGCCTTGGCTCCTTGCTTGAGAAGGAGGAAAAAGTTTGAGAAATCTATGCCGCCGAGGAGTAAACCGACCGGCGGCATCAAAATGTCATCCACGAGGCTCTTGACTATTGTTCCAAATGCTCCTCCGATGATGATTCCAACGGCCATGTCAACGACATTCCCCTTTACGGCGAATTCTTTAAATTCTTTGATCATTCCCATCTTTCCGCTCCTTATGGAATAGGGTTCGCCACTATTATCACCTCATACTAAGTTGCGTTCAGGCCGGCATCAACCGGAGTCATGCGTATCACTCAAATTTCGCGGGTGGCCCTGATAAGGGCTGTTGCCCAAATGAGGTTGCTTCAAAATACATGAACTGCACGTAACTGGAGCGGAACTCACAAATCGTCATTCCCGCGACGCTTTTGGGCGGGAATCCGGCGTCTTTACGGTCCAATGATCTCCGTATTTCACTCTCCGGCAGGAGTGGGGAAACGAGAAAAAGACACTGGACCCCGGTTCAGAAACACTACCGGGGCGACGCTGAGGGGCGGATCCACCAGGCAACGGCGGACTTTTCGATGTAACCGCATTCGGGCCACCCCCTCATTTCAACTCCGCCCCCGCCCGGAAGCTCACTCCGTCCTTACCTGTATGCCATCCTGGTCGATGTAATAGGTAATGGGGCCGTCGGTTTTTGCTCCGCGGGTCTCCAGGTATACGGGGCGGCCCCACAGAAAGTGGACGTGTTCGAGGGTCCGTCGGCAGTAGTCGTCGTCGAGGGGCAGGCCCTCGAATTCGTGTTTCAGGTAGAGCTGCGAGCTGTTGCGGAAGTTTCCGTCCAGCACCAGGATGCGGGGTATGCCCCAGTTCATGAGGCTTTGCACCATCACCTTCTTGATCTTGCGCCAGTCGGTTTCCTTCACTTCCAGGTCGATGTGGTCGCCCCTGTCTTTTTCCTGGTAGATGAAAAGTTCCAGGTCCTCGATCACTTCCCTGTTCAGGAATTCATCCACGAAGAACCAATCCATGTGGGTGCGGCGCACTTCCATGATCTTGGCGATGCCCTGGTTGAGCCCCAGGTCCCAGTTGCGCTTCTTTTCGGCATCGGTGCACGCATCGAAGTCGGGGCCGAAGCGGCCCGTGTTCCACCGGTGCTCGATGTTTTTGAAAAGCGCCCATCCCAGCAGGTAGGGATTGAGCGACCGGGGGTTGTGGGCTTTTACGCGCGCGTTGTACAGGTTGTAGTACCCGTGTTCCTCGGCGCCCAGGAATTTTTCGGCAAACAGCCGGCCCATGATCTTTTCGTGCCAGTAGGTGGCCCAGCCCTCGTTCATTATCTTGGTGCGCCGGTAGGGCATGAAATAGAGGGCCTGGCTGCGGATAACCGTAAGCACGTCCTTTTCCCAGTCCCGGAGGCGGCGCGGCGAGTTTTCGATTATATATTTGAGCAGGTCGATGGTGGGCTCGGGAGGGGTCTTCCGGCGAAGCTTCTGCTTTTCCGAAGTGTCCGGCCGCTTTTTTTCGGCGATGAGGTCATCGAAGCTGCCCCCGGCGGGCAGCGTCTTCGACCAGCCGTAGAGCCTTTCCCGTGCTTCTTCCTCGGTTTCCGGCCGCAGGAGTTCGTCCGGGTCGATGTTCCATTCGACCGACATTGCGGCATCGATCAGGCGCTCGACCCGGTCCATGCCGTAGTCCTGCTCGTAGGAGCGAAAGCGCAACGCCGCCTCGGAAGCCGAGGTTATCATGTCCCGCCGGGTTATCTTGAAATGCCGGCTGTTTTTCATGAAATCGTTGTGAGCGTAAACGTGCGCCATAACCAGTATCTGGATCGGCAGGGGGTTTGTTTCCATAAGATAGGCGCGCGCGGGATCGCTGTTGAATACGACTTCGTACGGGACGGCATACCCGTGTTCGTAGCGGGTGCGCTCGATTTCGTAATCGCGCCCGAAGCTCCAGTGGGAGTAGTTGACCGGCAGCCTGTACGCCATTATTTCGAGCATCTTCCGGGCGGGAACGACGTCGAATTCCTGGGGCATGAAATCGAGTCCGAAGTCCCTGCATATCCGCTGAATCAGCCGGTCGGCCTCGTTTAGTTTTTTGATATCGATGCTGTTCATGGCGCACGGACTCCCCCTACTATATGTTGCCGCCGGCGTTCAAGAAGACGCGAAGGGCCGGATAGAGGTCCGATTTGTCCTTGATGATCACTCCCAGCACGGGCGATGCGCCCCATACCCCGTCATAGAAGGAGTATCCCTCGTTCACCCTGGGCCGCAGCGGTATCCTTTGCCTGTAGGCGTCCATCAGGGCCGAAGATGCGTGCTCCGTCTGGATTTCTCCGTATCCGAAATTGGCGACCCCCCGGTCCAGCATCTTTTCGAGCGATTTGATCGTGCGGGACACGTCCCAGTCCTCTCCGTCCGAAAAATGAAAGGGATAGACGTTCCATTTGCGCGTGGGATACTCCCTGTCGATCAGTTCCGTTGCCAGTTCGTAGGCGGAATAGCAGGCGGTGCCGCCGGATTCGCCCCTGTGAAAAAATTCTTCCTCGTCCACCAGTTTCGCGTCGGTGGTATGGGCTATGAAACGGATTTCAACGCGTTTGTAGATGGTCTTCAAAAAGGAGGTCATCCAGAAATAGAAGGAGCGGGCCAGGTATTTTTTCATGGACCCCATGCTGCCCGAAACATCCATCATCGCCAGGACGACGGCGTTGGAGTGGAACTCGGTGTCCTCGGTTATGGTGCGGTAGCGAAGGTCGGAACTTTCCAGGGAAAAAGCCCCCTCCGTAAGCGCCGCGCCGTTCTGCACAACGCCGGCCTCGATCATTTCCCTGGCCCTGGCGGCGTCGCCTCCGGCGGCTTCCAGGGCCGCCCTGCACTGGTCCTCCCCTTTTCCGGTAATCTCGATAAGGGCCTGCACCAGGGCCTCGGTCCTCTTTATGGCCTCCTTTACGGTGCGCTTCTTGTCGAGGCGGGGCCGCACCCCGTGTTTTTCAAGGGAATCCGGCTTCCAGCCCCTGTTGACCACGGTCTCCAGGACCTCTTTTTTCCGGAGGTTGGGAAGGCCGAGGTCGGTCAGCATCATCTCGATCAGTTCGGCTATGTCTATTTCGGTCTCCAGGTAGTCTTCGCCGGGCTCCTCTCCCGGCTTTCCGGGCCGGTTGCGCCCCGGTTTGGGCCGCCTGCCGACGACCTTTCCCTCTTCCGACTCTCCGCTTCCGAAGCCCCCCGATGCGCCGTCCGACTGGCGGTGGATAAACCGGTAGCTCTTTATTCCACGCACCGGCACCCGGATGATCCGGTCCTCCCTGCGCGTGATGATCGCCTCGTCGCTGATGATATCGGGCAGATTGCGCCTGATGGCCTCTTTCAGCTTCTGGCGGTGCCGCAACGCATCGGCCGGCCCCCGCGGGCTCGAGTCGTAATCGGGTTTTAAGATCGCCATGACGCTACTCCTCTTTTCTCAGCATCTCGCCGACGAAATGCAGGAGGTTATTGGCGCAAACCGGGCAGTAGCCCTTCTCCGTGAGTTTGGCCACCGCGTCGTCCTTGCGCTTCCGCGTCTTGGGGTCTTTCGTGCCGGGTTCGGCAAGGGTCAGGGACACGATGTTTTTCAGGTCCGCCATAAGCTTCTTTTCGATGGCTTCCTGCAGGGGCAGGTAGGTCCTGAAACTGAAATGCTCGCCCCGGTCCGCGGCGTCGGATTTGAACACGAAAAGCCCCTGGCGAAACTCCCTCTTGGCGATTTCGGATATTCCGATCATCTCCTCAATCGAACGCATCAGCTTCTCGTCCGGGTCCTGCTCTTCCTGGGTGACCGGGTCGACGATCTTTTTCTTGAGGCAGAAAGCGGTCGCGTTGCGCATGTAGTTGTCGAACAGGGCCTGGGCCTGGTCCTCGTAGGCAAAAAGGAAGGCCCTGTTGACTTCCTTTTTGGCCTCGCCGCGATACTCGGAAAGGGCGCTGCCCTTTTCGCCGGTGAGCATCGTGATGTAGCGCGCCTTTTCTTCATCTGAAAACCCGATGTGGTGGTCGAACTGGTGTTTCAGGGCGCGAATGACATCCACGGGGTTGATGCAGCCCGAAGTGCTGACGGCCGACCCCAGGGCGATATTGAGTGCGTTCATTACGAAGCGCGGGCTGATGCCGCTCATCCCCTCGCCCTTGTCCCGGCCCTCCTGGCGCAGCTTCCTGACGTTTACCGGGTCTTTTTCCTTTTCCATGATAGTCTGCCCGTCGTAGTACCTGGCCTTCTTTATCAGCTCCGGGCACATATTCGACGGGGAAAGGCGGGTCAGGATGCTGAACAGGGCGGCCGATTCCAGCGTCTGGGGCGCTATGTGCACCTTCCCGTGGAACTCACTCCTCGATATCAGCTTCCGGTAAATGGCAACTTCGTCTCGCACCCTCAGGTTGTACGGCACGAAGATCGGGTACATCCGGTCGTGCAGCGCTTCGTTTTCCCTGTTACTCTTGAACTTTTCGAACTCGGTCTGGTTGGTGTGGCTCAAAATGACGGTATCGACATAGATCTGCGGAAATCCCGGGGCCTTTATCAACTGCTCCTGGGCGACGGTTATGAGGACGTAATGAAACTTGATGTCGCACTTTAGTATTTCAATGTATTCGATCAGGCCGCGGTTGGCGATCTGGAGTTCCCCGTCGAACTTGTAGCCGAGGGGATGGGCTTCGCCGTAGCGGGTGATTTTGCCCAGGTCGACGTGGCCTATCAGCTCGGAGATATCCTGGTTTTTGGGGTCCGAAGGCTGAAAGGTGCCGATTCCGACGCGGTTGCGCTCGCTGAGGCGAATCTGCACCACGGGAGCATCTTCCCAATTGTACTGGCCGACCTGCTCGCGGCACTGGCTGTCGCCTTCCAGCCTGCACCGGCACACCGGGCACAGGTCGCCTTCTATCTTGACGCCGAGCAGCTTCTCGAATTCGGGCCGAAGCGAATGGGGGATGAGGTGAAGCGGCTCCTCGTGGATGGGGCAGTCCTTGATGGCATAGACGGGGGTCTGGTCTCTTTCGAGACCGGCTCGAAGCAGGGTGGCTATCGTCGATTTCCCCGAGGAGACCGGTCCCACCAGGATCAGGATGCGCTTTCCGGTCTCCGTGCGGTTTGCGCCCGCCCGGAAGAAGCGCACCAGGTCGTGCAGAGGTTCCTCGATCCCGAATATCTCCTCCGAAAAGAAATTGTAGCTGACCAGGTCTTCATAGTGAGGCAGCTTATCCGTCTCCGTGGCCTGGCCCACTCCCCTGGACATTATCATTTCATAGACGCGGGCGGGGGCGGTCCTGGCTATCCCGGGGCTTTCGGCAACCAGTGCCAGATATTGCCTGAGCGTCCCCTCCCATAAAGTTTCGCTCGATCCGGATTTACGGATCAGAGCCTCCAGTGATTTTAGAATTCCTTCATTCTTTTCCATACCCTACCCCTCTCCACCCAAAAGGGCTCAATCCGAGCCTGTCCGGGACCTTTGCGGGACCCGCCTACAGGCGATCCGGGCCTCGTGGCAGAGCGGTGCATTGCAGGTTTTGAGATAGCGGGCAGCCGGATTTGTGGCGAAGATTTCTTGTGATTACATCGATTTCAAAATCGTGCGGGAATATGGCTATCCTGACAATCACCGCAGCTTTTTAAATCAGGCCCATCCGTCTCTATTTTAACCATGTCCGCATAAATGGCACAGGTAGTATTTACAGGTATTTGTCGATATTCTCGTTGATATACAACACATTGACTTTCTTGACTTTTCAGAATTAAACATAAGTGCAAATACCTATATGCCCGGCAGTTATCGCCTCCTAATAATATAGAGGGGCGCGGAGCGGATTTTGTTTACATAAAGAGATATGGAAACGAAAAACTGCGCGCAGGCGCGTGTGGCCGAAACCCGGGGGGTGCGGGGGAATCATTCCCCCGCTCTGTTTATGATTTATCAACTTGAGCGCAACTTGGTTTTAGCGGCTCACTGCAGTACTAAAAATCGAACTCATCCCTGTTAAGAGGAATGACCTGTTCCGGACTGAGCTTTTCCGAGGCGGTCCTCCGTGAGACCGGAGGCACGAACTGCCCGTTTCCCTTACCTTTGCCCGGCGACCGGGCCGGGGGGATCTTCATGCCCGCCGCTTCCATGGATGCCTGAAGTCCGGGCTTCTTGGACCCCGGAGGCTCCCAGGAAGCGGATTTCGGCGCGGATGCCTGTTCCGCGAAACCTTTTTCCCCGCGCCTGGTTTTGCCGCCGCTTCCGCCGACCAGTTCCTTGAGGCTCTGGACGAATGTTCTCATCTGGGCGGCCTGCCTGTTCATGTGTTCCGAAATGGCCGAGGACTGCCCCGCGTTTGTCACGTTCTGCTGCACAACCGCGTCCATTTCGCTTACCGCCCTGCTTATCTGTTCGATCCCGCTTGCCTGTTCGGTGGAGGAGGCGGAAATCTCGCCCACCAGTTCGCTCATTTTCCCGGCATTGGAATATGCCAGGGAGAACTCGGCACCGGTCGCCCTGACAATCTCCGAGCCTTCGTGGATCTTGCTCACCGTATCCTCGATCAACCCGGAGGTGTTCCGCGCGGCATCGGCCGCCCTCATCGCAAGGTTTCTCACCTCATCGGCCACCACGGCAAAGCCCGCGCCGGCCTCCCCGGCGCGCGCAGCCTCCACGGCGGCGTTCAGCGCCAGCAGGTTGGTCTGGAACGCTATTTCATCGATTGTCCTGACGATTTTTGAAGTCTCTTCGCTCGATTTGGTGATGGCGGCCATCGATGCAATCAGACGGTCCATCGAGTCGTTCGCTTTGGAGACCACCTTGCCGGTTTCCGCCATCAGGTTGTTTGCCGCGCCGGCATTGGTGGCGTTTTGTTTGGTCATGGAGGCCATTTGCTCAAGCGAGGCGGAGGTTTCCTCAATCGATGCGGCCTGTGCCGATGCGCCTTCGGAGAGGCGCCGGCCGGCTTCGGAAACCTGGTTCGATGCCTCCGTAACCTCGTCGGAGAGTTCATTCAGACCCCGGACCAGGCGGTTTACGGGCCGGGTGATCGAACGGGTGATAAACGACAACCCCAGCATCAGGAGCAGGGCCGCGCCGATCACGCTGCTGGTTGTGGTAATGAAGTTTTGCCTCAGCAAAGCATCGACTTTTTCCTTGCTGTACCCCAGCCTCAACTTGCCGAGGACCTTATTGTGCGGGCCCGTAATCCGGCGTTCGTAGACGATCAGGCGGGACAGGTCTCCGGGTTCTTTGCTGCTTTTCGTAACCGGCTTGCCGAGGTGGTCGAAAAAGACCGCGAACGTTACCTCGGTGTCCTTGATGGTTTCCTGGACAAACCCCTCCAGGGATGGATAATCATAGTTGTCCAGGTAGGGGATGCTTATTTTTTCGAGCAGGTTTACAAGCCCCTGTGCCTTGGAATCGATCATGGCACGCGTGCTCCTGGACTGATTCAGCGCCATCAGGGCGCCCAGGCATGCTAACAGCACGATGGTCAAGCCCAGGGTGGGGAGCATGATGCGTGAGCCGATGGTTCTCATTCGTAAAATATTCAATGAGGTCTCCTTGTGCGGGTCGAACATGCCAGCCGGCCCGGCCGCGAAATTTTATTTCGCCAGGTACTTTTGCCCCTCACCGCTTATATACTCCAACATCTTCACGACCTTAGGCGAAGGCGCACCCTTGGTTATGAGGGTTATCGGCCTTCCGACCTCCTGAATTTCCGGAACGAGGATCGAGGCATCGATAATGGAAACCGGGCCCAGGCCGATCGCGCCGGGGGTTTTGGAGACCAGTTCCTTTATCTGGGGCGCCGTGGTCGATTCAAGCACGTTTTTCAGGTAGGGTTCGCCGTCCATTATCTGCTTCTGGAATACGCTCTGCGTTCCGGGTATCTTGCTTCCCCAGACCACTTTTATGGCCAGGTCGGGGCCTCCCACTTCCTTCCAGTTGGTTGCCTTGCCGGTAAATATCGCCTTGAGCCGGTCTTTTGTCAGGCTTTTCACCCCCACGTCCTTGTTAACCAGGACCTTGACGACATCCTTGCCTATCACGCGCGACTTGTAGACGCTCTGGTCGGGAATGGGATAGCCGGACTTTTCCATCATGCTCATCCAGTCCGCGAAGGTGACTCCGCCGGCGGCGGCGTCAATGGTTCCCTTGTCCAGGTCTTTGAGGGCTTCCACCGGGCCGTTGCTGATCAGGGTGAGTTTGAGCCCGATGCCCTTTTCCATGGGTCCCTGGATCTTGGTAAAGATATTTTGAGAAGGCGCGGCCCCTGCGCCGATCTTTATTTCATCGGCCATTGCGAATGAGCCCAGGGCCAAAGAAGCAACCAGAATGAACAACAATGCCTTGCCTCCGAACCGCAATCTCCCGACCATCATGTTCTCCTTTTGCTTCGCGCTGGTTGGCATTGTCCCGTCGATCGAACTCCGAACGGATTCGACCCGCGGACAAGCGAAAACTATACCGGTATATTTACGACCCACTTCGAATTATTGTTGGAAATCGGATATCTATTCGGCATTAATTGTTAAAAGCTTTATCAAATAATTTCGTCCAACAAAGGGCCTTTATCATAATGGCGGGTGCCAATCGACACGGGCTCGACCGGAGTGCTTGCCGTAGGCTTACCGGCGCCGGTTGCCACGTCCTGCGGAGGGGATCGAAAGGAAATTCAGGGGTTGGATTATCGGATGGGGGCCGTTTTATACCAATTTACCTTGGAAATACCGTTTTCATGCTTTGCGGATGAGGCGGGCGACATGGGGAATTGCATTCAAGATAGCATCGAAGGCATGGTTTAAAAGCGCGGGGAGCTGCGTCCGGACCTGTGGAGGGGAGGCGAGGGCGGACCACCACCCTCGTCTACTCGATTTTAAGGAGATCCGCAGATGGTCCTGTACGCGCACTGCTCTTCGCAGGCCCGGTTTTTTTGCAGCCACAGGGCGCAAATATCACCTCCCGCGATCCCGGTTAGTACTGCCGAAACCTCTCTTTCCCAGTCGCGAAGAAATGTTTCGTTTTCCGGGCCGGGAGGGAAAATCAGCAGGTGCTTCACCTTTCCGGGCGAGCTGAGGTCGATGTAGCCGGCGCCGCGGCTTGCGCTCCTCTGCCCCGCGCCTTCTATCAGTCCCTTGCCGACCGCCAGGAGGTAGGCGGGAAGCTGGGGCTGTTTGCGCTCCTCCAGTAGTTCCTTTTTCCCGGGCACGTTGCCCGTCTTGTAGTCCCAGCAGATTACGCCCAGTTCGGGGTGCAGGTCGATCCTGTCGAGCCTTCCCCTGATCCCGACCGAACAACCCTCCAGTTCCATCCCTGGAAACGAGGATTCGACCTTTATCCACGACCAGCCCTCGGCGAGCCTTTTACACTCCTCTTCGAGCCATCTCGGAAGAAGTCCCCGGTATTGCGGCCCCCCGATCAGCCGCTCCCGTTCGACCTGCCACAGGGTGTCCGCAAGGCGGCTGCCGAGCTTTTCGGCTACGACCTGTTCCAAAAGCGCCAGAAGTTCCTCGAACCCGGCCGCAGCCGGAACCGTTTCGGGGGCCGGGGGGCGGGACATTGTTTCCGCCGCCCGCCAGACGAACTCGGCAAGGATGTCGTGTACGACCTGCCCCCTTTCCAGGGGTGAAATCCCGGCTTCGATACCCGGAATTTCCTCCAGGTCCAGGATATGGGCAAAGAAAAACCGGGCCGGGCACACCAGAGCGTCCTTGAGGGCGCTTACGGAAACGGGATCGGCAAACGGCAGCGGTTCGATCCGGAAATCATCGCGGCGGGGGTCCGCAAATGAAAAGCCTGCCTCCCCGGACGCGCCGTCTATGCTCTGCCGCACCCAGCCCGCCCGCTGCATGGCGGGCATGGCGTCTTTCCACGGGATCAGCGGGTCGATTTTTTCCTCTATTTCCTGGGGCCAGAAAGGCGAGGGGAGGCAAGCCTCGCCTTCGCGGCTCATGGCGGGCCGGCTCAGGATGACTTCCGGGGCCGATGCCAGAAAATTTCCGTAGAGATGCCGGGCAAAGGCGAACTGGCTTTCCGCGGTCCCGCCGAGTATTTTTTTGCGCTCGGCCGGGGAAAGAAGCGGAAGCGGGCGGGCGGTCCGGGGCAAAACGCCGGAGACAAGCCCCGGGACAAAGATTTTGGCAAAGCTCAGTCCGCGCGCATCCAGCCAGCCGATCACCTGGATTCCGGCATCTTCCAGGCCCGTTTTTTGACTCTGCACGCGCGATGCGCCGGATTTGAGGATTTCGGCAAATTCCGAAACGCCGAGTTCAACGGCGCCGAAGTCGCGCTCCAACCGGGAAAGCAGATCATCCATGCCCTGCCGCGACATCTGGTCCAGTTCGCCGGCAAGCACCGGAAACTCGAACTGCTCCCATATCCGCCGAAGATGGGAAATCCAAAACGAGGCGCTTTTCCTGCCCGCACGAAGCAAGGGCGAAAGCGCCGCGCCGATCTCGGAGCCGCCTTCCGGGAAAATTTCTCCCGAAACCTCGCGCACCGCCCGCAACAGCCTTTCCATGCCCGCTTCCACCCGGTGCTTTCGCCAGAGCAGGTCGCATCGGGCAAGTCTTCGGCTCCGGCGTGCAAAGGCCCCGTAATATGGGGAGCGAAGGAGGGCGAACAGGTCCTCGCGCATCTCGCCTCCGGCGGCGAAATGGAGCGGAAGGAGCGCCGCGCAAAAAAGCGGGCGGCCGGCAAGGTTTTGGTCCGGCGCCAGGTTGTATGCGGCCCGTCCGCCGGACAGGGGCTCTCCCAGAAGGTCCTGCAGGGTGTCGGCGAGGGCGGGGCTGGAAGGTCCCGAATCGAGGGCCACGATCGCCGTCTCGTGGAGGGCGCCTTGGGATGGGGCCAGCAGGTTTTCCACAAGGCCCGAAATTTCCTGGCCGGGGTCCGTGAACACCAGCGCCCGCGGCTGAGAGGTCCCGTTTGGAAGCGGCAGGAACCGGGCGCTTCCCGACCGGTTCAGTGCCCCCGGGAGCTGCTTTTCCCAGTGGCCGGCAAACTCGAATCCTACGAAGGCCATTTCTGAGGGCGGATAAGGATTGCGGTCAAGGGCGAGGCAAATTTTTTGCGGAAGCTGCGCGGGGTGGAACAGGCCGGCGCTTGAAAGCTCGGCGCTTAAAAGCCGCCAGACCTCGCGGCGCCACTCGACCAGCCGGTTCGATGCCTCTCCGAACCCGGGGTCGATCCCGTAGCGAAGGCACTGCTCGAAGCTCTCATCGAGAAGGCGTACCAGCTCGAAATCGGCGGTAAGGGGCTCGGGCGCGCCCGCACGGTCCAGGCACTCTTTGAGTATTCGCCAGCGCGCAAAAGCGGAGGCGGGCCACTCATCCGGCCAGGTCTGCGTCCAGAAAGTCTCCATCCAGCGGTTCAGCGTGAAAATCGCGGGCGAGTCCCACGCGGCCGCCCCCGACTCCATCCGCTGCAAGCGATACCTCCGCCGCACCTGGTGCACGAACCGCTCCGTTTCGGCAAGCACGGTGCAGCCGCTTTCCAGAAGGTCCATCACCTTGTTTTGGAGGTCGCTGTTCGTCATGGATTCGTGTGGCGAGTCGGGCATGGAAGCACCTGGTTTTTTTAACGTTGAGTTATACACGAAATCTCCGCCCGCCGTCCCTCATTTTTGGCGCATTCGGGGCCGGCTTCCCACCTTATTCGCCATTTCCATTCTCGGCAGAGCTGTTTTTTCCGGGAATAATTTTTATCTTTTGCATAGTAGAGTCGCAACCGGAGGCTTCCGGCTGCGTTCGTGGATTGAACATTTTACGGTAATAAGACTCACCGGGTGGAATGTGATTCACGGTGATCTGCGGAGGACGACATGGAACTCAAATCGTGTACGTTTAGCGGGATTAAATACAAGGACGGCTTCGAAATCTGCACGGACAACGGATGCAGTGTATGCAAAAACGGGGAATGGGAAAAATCAAACTCTTCCTTTTTCTCGGAAGATTCTTTGCAACGACTGGTCTAGCGAACCGCCGCACCGCTTGTATGGCCTCTTGTGCTTCGGACCCGGGCGACCAAGCGAAAAAAGAGCGGGGGGACCGGTTCCCCCGCTCCCCCGCAAGATGCGGCGCGGTTGCAGCCCTCCCGCGCTTCTAAAGTTCAGGCACCAGCACTATCTTTCCGAACTGCTCGCTTTTCTCCATAATATCGAATGCGCGCCGGCCCTCGCTTAGGGGCAGGACCTCGCCGACCACCGTTTTTATCTTTCCGCCCCAGAGCATCCGGGTGATGTCGCGAAAATCCTGGTGAGTCCCCATGGTGCTGCCCACAAGGCTGATCTGTTTTCCGAAAATCAGGCGGATGTCGATTTCGGCCTGGGGGCCGCTGGTGTTGCCCACGATTACTATCCGGCCGCCCCTTGCAACGGCCCTCATGCTGGTGGCAATCGTGGCGCCGCCGACATTGTCCACCACGACGTCGACGCCGCGCTTGCCGGTCAGCCGGAAGATCTCTTTTCCCCAGTCCACCCGCGAGCGGTCGATGGTGTAATCGGCCCCCAGCTCTTTTGCCTTTTCGGCCTTTTCGGCGTTGCTGGCAACCACGAACACCGTTGCACCGGCCATCTTGGCGACCTGGGTGGCCACGCTGTTGACCCCTCCTCCGGCCCCCACCACGAGCACCGTTTCGCCCGCGCGAAGCTTTGCACGGTTGATAAGCATCCTCCAGGCGGTAAGGGTTACCAGGAGGGGGGCGGCGGCATGCGGAAAATCCACTCCGTCCGGGATTTCAACCAGGTTGGCGGCGGGGACCGCGATGTATTCGGCAAGCCCTCCGCGCATGTGTTCGCCTATGATCCTGTAGCCGGGGCTCATGCTGTGCTGGCCGCGGCGCGTGAACTCGTCTTCCACGACATTGATCCCGTGGTCCAGCACCACCCGCCGCCCCGGCTCCCAGCCTGAAACTTCCGGTCCCGCCTCGACAACCTCGCCGGCGATATCCGAGCCTCCCCAGTGAGGCATTTCCAGGTCCAACCCCGGCCAGCCGCGCCTTACCCAGATATCGAGGTGATTTAGCGCACAGGCCCCGACCCGCACCAAAACCTCGCCCTTCCCCGGTTTAGGGTCGGGCACATCGTCATAGCGAAGCACTTCGGGGCCGCCGTGGTTGTAGAAACAAAGGGCTTTCATGATTTCATCCTTTAATGATGGAGGTCCAAGGTTCGAAATATCCCTTGCAAACTAAACCCATTTTCAGCTCTTTCAACCCGCGGGACGAAATTTGGGGCCGGGTTTCGGGTTTTTACGCCGTTTTCCTCGTTCCCGCACGGGAGCATGGAAACGAGAAAAAAGGGAAAGGAGCCGGCACCGAGCATCCGTCATCCAGCATCCAGGATCGGGCATCCGGCGCCAATTTCGCTTGTAGCCCCGGGAATTGAGACCTATTATTACCGCCCGCCGGAGGCGCCCCTATTTTTTGTTTTGCACCGATATGGTAAAGATTATAGTTTCACGTAACGGTTAGCGTGCTTAGAGAGTCCTGTTTCGCCCCGCCAGTTCGCCGGGGGCCTGCATGAGGTGATACATGAGAAAGGCTTCCAAGTCAAAACGTGCGCCGAAAAGGAAACCCTTTCGGTGGTTTGTATTCGCTTTTTTTTCAGTCTTTTTATTTGCGGTTTTGACGGCAGGCGCCGTCCTTTTCGCCTTCTACGTGCAAATCGACCGGTCTCTTCCCAGTATCGAGGCGCTGAAAACCTATCATCCTCCCCTGGTCACCAGCGTCTATTCCGCGGACGGGCAACTGATCACGGAGTTTTTCATCGAACGCAGGTACCTGGTCCCGCTGGAAAACCTTCCGCAGCACCTCATCAATGCGTTTATAGCGGCCGAGGACACGCGGTTCTATGAACACCGGGGCGTGGACCTGATAGGCATATTCAGGGCAACGCTCAAAAACATCCAGGCCGGCGAAATCGTCCAGGGCGGCAGCACCATCACGCAGCAGGTGGTCAAGTCGCTTCTGCTGACTCCCGAGCGCACTTTTACCAGGAAGATAAAAGAAGCCCTGCTTGCATACAGGATAGATAACAGCCTTAGCAAGAATCAAATCCTCTACCTGTACCTCAACCAGATTTATTTCGGTTCCGGCGCCTACGGGGTGGAGGCGGCGGCCAGGACCTATTTCGACAAGCATGCCAGCGAACTGGACCTTTCCGAGTCAACGCTTCTGGCCGGGCTGCCCAAGGCGCCCACCCGCTTTTCGCCCATAAACCGTTTCCCTGTGGCCCGTGAGCGGCAGCGCCACGTGATGCAGAGAATGGTGGACTCCAACTTCATCACCCCGGATGAGGCCCGGAAGGCGCTTGCCAAGCCGCTTCATTTCTCGAAATCCGGTCACTGGCCCCACAAGGAGCTGGATTATTTCACCGAGGAAGTGCGCCGGCAGGCCGAGGCGCGATACGGCCGCGACGCTTTGTACAAAGAGGGTTTGACCATCTATACCACCCTGGATTCGCGGGCGCAGCGGATCGCGGAAAAAGCCCTGGACCAGGGGCTCCGTGAGCTGGACAAGAGGCACCGGAAATATCGCGGCCTTCATGTCAACGTTCCCAAAAACGACTGGCCCTCCGCCCTGCGGGTCCTGGTCAAGTCCAACGGCGAGCTTTCCGAGGGTAAGGTGGTGGCCGGCCTGATCCAGTCATACGATCCGAAGACCCTCACGTGCATCCTCAACCTGGGCAGGCAGCAAACCGCCGTCATCCCGCCGGCCGGCTGGCAGTGGACACAGTTTTCGGCAAAGCGCGCCGAAAAAGTCTTTGCGGCGGGAGACCTTCTCAGGGTGAAGCTTCTCAAGCGCCAGGGCGACGATGCCTGGGTCTGCTCGCTCGAACAGGACCCGAACATGGAAGGCGCGCTCATGTCCATCTCGCCGACCACGGGTGCGGTCATCTGCATGGTGGGCGGCAGAGACTTCAAAAAGAGCCAGTTCAACAGGTGCACGCAGGCCGTCCGGCAGCCGGGGTCCTCTTTCAAGCCGCTGATCTATGCGGCGGCGCTCGAAAAGGGCTACACGGAAGCCTCCATCCTGATCGACTCGCCCATCTCGTTTACCGACAGTTCCGGCAGGGTGTGGAAGCCTGCCAACTACGACCGCCAGTTCTGGGGACCGATCCTGCTTAGAAAGGCCCTCATCAACTCCCGCAACGTGGTCACGGTGAAACTTCTCCAGTCGATCGGCGTTCACTATGTTATCAACTTCGCACGGCGGCTGGGGATCACTTCGTCCCTCACGCCCACCCTGTCGCTGGCGCTCGGGGCGTCGGGCGTTACGATGTCCGAACTCCTTACCGCGTACTCGGCTTTTCCGGGCGAGGGAGAGAGAGTGGGGCCGTACGTGATCGAAAAGGTCTACGACAGGTACGGGCGGCTCGTGGAAGCACACCAGGTGCAAAGGGAGCAGGCCATATCGGCCCAGACCGCCTACCTGATAACCGATCTGCTGCAGGGGGTGGTCCAGGAAGGGACCGGAAGAAGGGCCAGGGAACTGGGCAGGCCGGCGGCGGGAAAGACCGGGACCACCAACGAGTTGAAGGACGCCTGGTTTATCGGCTATACTCCGTCGGTTTTGACCGGGGTGTGGGTCGGCTACGACGATCATGCGGTGTCCCTGGGCAAGGGAGAGACCGGGGGACATGCCGCCTGCCCGATCTGGGTGTACTTTATGAAGGAGTATCTCAAGGACAAGCCCGTGGAGACGTTTGCCATTCCGGAGGGCATTATTTTCGCCAGGATCGATTCCGAGTCGGGGGCGATGGCCACGGCGAGCCAGCCCGGCACTGTTTACGCCGCGTTTGCGGGGAGCCTCCCCACCGGGCAGACGCCGCCGCCCGCCGATGAGCCCCAAACGGAGCTTTTCGATCCGCAGGACGGCCAATATGCTACACCTCAGCCCGGGGCCGCGCGGCCCTCGGCCGGGGAAGATTTTTTCAAGTCGGACCTTTTTTGAGGTTCGAGTATCGAACGAAGGAGAAACATGAGTCTGATAACAGTTGACGAAGACAAATGCGCGCGGGACGGCATATGCGTGGAAGTATGCCCGGTTTCGGTGCTGGAGCTTGATTCCGAAGGGTTGCCGCAGGTAAGACCCGGCGGCGAACAGCACTGCATGAGCTGCGGGCACTGTGTCGCGGCATGTCCGTACGAGGCGCTGGAAAACGTTAAAAGCCCGCTGTCGTCTCAGCTTCCCATTCCACCGGGATTTTCACTCGACCCCGAAACCGCGGCGATTTATCTGCGCTCGCGGCGCTCGGTGCGCCGGTACAGGGAAGAGCCCATTGCCAGGGACCAGATGCTCAAACTGCTCGATATCGCGCGGTTTGCGCCCTCCGGCCACAACACGCAGGGGATCTCCTACCTTGTCGTCGAGGGGCGCGAACACCTGGACGGCGTCCGCAAGGTGGTGCTCGACTGGATGGGCGAAGTCCTTCGCGTCCAGCCGGAGTTCGGCAAGCGGTATAATTTCCCGGCCGTAATCCGGGCGCACGAAAAAGGGAAAGACCGCCTCCTGCGCGGCGCTCCGCATATAATTGTCGCGCACGCGCCCAAGAGCCTGGTCCCGGCCCCCGTGAGCACCTTTCTGGCACTCGAATACGTCGAACTCTACGCTCCCGCCCTGGGCATGGGCACCTGCTGGGCGGGCTACGTCCAGAGATGCGCCGCGCATTCTCCGGCTTTGACCCGGTCTCTCGGAATTTCCGAAGACCGGGCGATCACCGGAATTCTCATGGTGGGCTATCCCAAATACAGCTACCACCGCCTGCCCGACCGCAACCCCCTCGATGCGGCCTGGTTCGGCGGCTGACCCGATTGAAAGCCGTTGTGTATGAAGGACTGGCTTGTCTATTCCATGCTGGCTATTCTGGCCTGGGGCTTCTGGGCGTTTCTGCCCAAGCTTGCCGTCAACTGGCTCGACCCGAAGAGCGCCTTCACCTACGAAGTGATCGGGGGCGCCTGCACGGGGCTCCTGGTCTTCCTTGTCCTGCGCCCTGAAATGGGCACGGAGATCCGGGGAGTAGTCCCTTCGCTGATGACGGGAGTTGCCGGATATCTCGGCCTGCTGTTTTTCATGTTTGCCCTTCGTACCGGAAAAGTATCGGTAGTCGCACCGCTCACCGCCATTTATCCGGTGGTGAGCCTTGTGCTGGCGTTTATCTTTTTCCGTGAGAAATTAAACCTTACCCAGATGGCCGGAATCGTTCTCGCCCTATGCTCTGTAATACTGATCTCCCAGGAGTAGAAAACAAGCGGCCCATGGGCTCACCCCCCGTCGAATTCACTAGAAAACTATTCGCCGAAGCATTCCAGATAAGCTGGTTTCTCTTCAGAATAATGATCCCGATCGTCATTGTCGTGAAGGTGCTGCAGGAACTGGGCGCGGTAGCCGCGCTGGGCGGCGCCCTGTCGCCCGCCATGCGTCTGGTGGGGCTTCCGGGCACGATGGGCCTGGTGTGGGCCACCACCATGCTGACCAACCTCTACGGCGGGGTGATTATTTTTTCATCCCTTGGCCTCGGGCATAGCGTAACCGTGGCGCAGACCACCGTTTTGGCGGTCATGATGCTGGTCGCGCACAACCTGCCCATAGAGCTTCGGATAGCTCAAAAAGCCGGCGTGCGCCTCCGCTACATGGCTCTCCTTCGCATCGGGGGCGCTTTCCTTTTCGGATGGCTTCTGTTCAGGATTTACCGGTGGGGCGACTGGCTCCAGGGGCCGAACACGGCCGACTGGCTCCCGCCGGCAAAAGACCCCTCCATCCTGATCTGGTCGCTGGACAGGGTGCGCGAACTGGCGATGATCTTCTTCATTATCCTCTCGCTGCTGCTCCTGATGAAGATCCTGACCAGGGTCGGCATAACGGAACTGATGGTGCGGGTGCTCAATCCCGTGTTGAGGCTCCTGGGCATCGGCCCTTCCGCCTGCACCATCACCATCGTGGGCATGACCCTGGGAATCGGCTACGGGGGAGGCATGATAGTGCAGGAGGCGGTTTCCGGGCGCGTGGGCCGGCGGGACGTACTTTTTTCGCTGACCCTCATGGCCCTTTGCCACAGCATTATCGAAGATACGCTGGTCATGGCCGTAATAGGAAGCCATGTTTCGGGAATCCTGTGGGCCAGGTTGCTTTTTGCGCTCACCGCCGTGTTTTTTCTCGTGAGACTGATCTCGCGCATATCCGAAGCCAGCCTGGAAAGAATCTTCGTGCGCCCCCCATCGCCATAAGACGCAGTTTACCGCAGAGACGCAGAGGGCGCAGAGAAACAGCAGGCGGAAAAGTTATAGATAAAAAATGGAAGGTTTCAGGTTTTCGGTCTGAACCCCGATACCGGTTAATCCGATGCCCGTACCGGATGCCTGTATCGGTTTTTCTCCGCGTCTGTGCGGTGAACCGTTACACGCCGCATGCCCGTTGATCTCAAAGTTTTGCGGACTTAAAGAAGCTTAATCTGCACGAAAAAACCTTAGCGGCCGGAGGCATCCTCCACATGTACCGCGGAACGGAAAGGGGCAAAAAAATGGATAACCGCACCAGGGAAGATGCAACAGGGCTCCTGGAAAAGCTTAGCCAGGCCCATGGAG
This sequence comes from uncultured delta proteobacterium, assembly GCA_963712895.1. Lineage (GTDB taxonomy): Bacteria > Desulfobacterota > Syntrophobacteria > Syntrophobacterales > Syntrophobacteraceae > SbD1. Next base: position 380,658 of record CAVQJR010000007.1, read on the forward strand.
CATCGGGCGAGGAGAGCGAGGTCCGGCGCATCTTCCGCAGCGAGCTTGGAGAAGGGGTCACCACCGACAGGGCGGGCGACATGATCTGCGAAAGGAAGGGGTCTTCGGATTCTCCGCGGATCATGCTGGCGGCTCACATGGACGAAGTCGGCCTTATGGTTCAGTCCATAACGGCGGGCGGCATGCTGAAATTCATCGCGCTCGGCGGGTGGTGGGCGCATACCCTCCTGGCCAAGCGGGTACGCATCCGCACGCGCTCCGGCGAGGAAATACCGGGGGTTATCGGCGCAAAGCCACCCCATTTCCTTTCCGAGGCCGAACGAGAAAAGCTCGTCAAAATCGAGGACATGTTCATCGACGTGGGGGCCGGAAGCGCCGAAGAGGCGGCCGGTTTCGGGGTCCGGGTGGGTGACACGATAGTTCCGGACAGTCCGTTTGCACGGATGCGAAACCCCGACCTCCTGCTCTCCAAGGCATTCGACGACCGGGCGGGCCTTTCAGTAGTCATTCAGGCCGCGCGGCTGCTTGGTTCCACTCCCCACCCGAACACGGTGTTCGCGGCCGGAACGGTCCAGGAGGAGGTGGGGACCCGGGGGGCCAGGACGGCCGCTTTTTATATAAATCCGGACGTGGCGATAGTGTGCGAAAGCGCTCCCGCCGACGATTTCCCCGGCACCCCCGCCGAGGAGCGGCAGTGCGCGCTGGGCGGCGGGGTCCAGATCAGGTTCATGGACTCCTCGGTTATCTCGCACCGCAAATTTACGGACTTCGCCATCCGGACGGCCGAAAAGCACGGCATTCGCCACCAGCTTGCGGTGCGCAGAAAAGGGGGCACCGACGCCGGTCCCATTCAAATGCACGCGGCGGGCGTGCCGACGGTGGTCCTGGCGACCCCCGCCCGCTACGTCCACACCCACAACACCATAGTCAATACCGCTGATTACCTGTGCTCGCTGCAACTCATCCTCGAACTGGCGAAAGCCATAGACGGCAAGGTTGTGGAAGAGCTTACGAGCTATTGACCCACATTGCTTTTGTTGCGGCAAATACAGGGCGTTTATCTGAAAGCCGGGCGGCGATTCCATCGTTTCCCGGCTTTCAGGTTTTTCAGGGAGCACCCAATTTTCTTTTAGGGCTTGATTTTATACTATACTGGTAGTATTTGTTTTCCTAATCTATACTAATTTGGTATTATATATATGGGCGCCTTCCTTGATTTCCACGCATGCCGACAATCGATGAGGTTTGGGATTTTCCTCGCGCAGTCGGACCGCGGTCCGTAAGCGCCCGAGCGGCGTATCTTTCCGGATTAAATCCTTTCCCGGAAACATCGGCAAACTCAAGCACAGGATTTCATCTATGCTCCACAGGATCGCGCTGGTAGTGGCTCTTGCCGCCTTCACCTCGGGCATGGCCTGGAAGGTGTCCGCCTGGTTCCGGCACTCGATCGGACCCACCGGGGACCGGTTTTCCGCTTCCAAACGGATTGCCGCGGCCGGAAGGGGACTGGTCCTTACGCTGTTCAGCCGCAAGGTCCTTACCCTCATCAAGGTCTTTTTTCTGGACGTTGTTTTGCAGCGGCCCGTTTTACGCGAAGATTTCCTCCGCTGGCTCATGCACGTGAGCATCTACGGCGGTTTCATGTTTCTTCTGCTGGTTCACGCCTTCGACAGCTACCTGGTGGCCCCGCTCTATCCGGACTATGCCTCCTCTCTCAATCCCTTTCTATTCCTGAGAGAACTCGGGGGAGCGCTGATTCTCTTCGGCCTGGTGTTCGCCATCTACAGGCGATTCATCCGCAAGATTCGCCGGCCCAGGACCAGCCTCATGGACATAAACGCCATGGTGATGGTCGGCGTGATCGTCTTTTCGGGCTTTTTCCTGGAAGCGACCAAGATAACTTCGAACAGCTCGTTCCAGGAAATGGCCCAAGAGTACACCACCCAGGCCGATAATGAAGACATCCGCGCCCTGGAATCCTACTGGGTCGAAAACTTCGGGCTGGTGTCGCCCGCCGTCCACGGTCCCTTCAACGCCGCCACCCTCGAAAAAGGCAAGGCCATGCACGATATGAACTGCAGGCAGTGCCACGCCGACCCGGCCTGGGGTTTCGTCGGCTTCGCGATGTCGGCCGCGATGAGGCCCATCTCGCCGCTTGCCGACAGGGCCGGCCTTCCCGGCATTCTAACCTGGATTCACTACCTGGCGGCCCTGCTCTTTCTGGCCTATCTGCCCTTCAGCAAGATGTTCCACATGTTTGCCGGGCCTCTGAGCCTGATGATAAACGCCGTGATGCGCAGCGATGCCGACCCGGCCAACGTAGCCACCCGGCAGATGATAGAACTCGACGCCTGCACGCACTGCGGCACCTGCACATTCAGGTGCTCGCTGGCGGTGGCCGTAAATGAAATACCGAATTTGAACATTCTTCCATCCGAGAAAATATCGTCTCTCAAAAGGCTCGCCTTCGGCGCAAAGCTGGACAAACGGGAACTGCGCACGCTTCAGCAGGGGGTAGTACTGTGCACCAACTGCAACCGGTGCAGCATCGCCTGCCCGGTCGGGATCCGGTTGAGGGACCTGTGGTTTTCCGCACGGGAGCGGCTCCTGGAAAACTCCACGGAGGCGTTTCAGCTCCTTTCGCCGCTGGCATACTATCGCGGGCTCCAGCGGGAAAGAATAGACGAGGAAAGCTACAGGAAGCCGGTCGATCTCGCCCTCGATGGCATCATCGTAAAACACGCCGGACAGGGCGCTCCGCTGAGGGTGGGCGAAAAAGAGCTTCTGGGCTCCCTTCGGAGTTCGATCCAGGCAAACTCGCTCTCCAACTGTTACCGGTGCGGGGTGTGCACCAACTCCTGCCCCGTGGTGCGCAACTATCGCCATCCGGGGGAAGTCCTGGGGCTTTTGCCGCACCAGATGATGCATGCCGTCGGGCTGCGCTGCTGGGACCTGGTGTTCGGCTCCAAGATGCTCTGGGACTGCCTCGGGTGCTACCAGTGCCAGGACAACTGCCCACAGTGCGTTTCGGTGACCGACATCATGTATGAACTGAAAAACCGGGCGATCTCCCGCAAATACCAAGAGATGGATATATGAAAAACGAAATCGGAAAAATCGCAATCTTTCGCTGCTGCATGACCTCGATGGGGCTTTGGCAGTATGAGGCCTCCTCCAATGCCGTCCTGGAGGAACTGGGCCTCAGGACCATGGACACCAGGGAATTCAACTGCTGCGGCTATCCGCTTCGAAACCTGAGCTTCAAGGCCTACGTGGTCTCTTCCGGCAGAAATCTGGCTATTGCCGAAAAGCACGGTACCGACATCCTGACGTTTTGCAACTGCTGCTACGGGAGCCTCAAGTACGCCGAACACGTCATCCGGGAAAACGAAACGGTAAGAGATGAAGTAAACGCCGTGCTGCGAAAGGAAGGGTTGAAAATCACGGGGACCGCGCGCACAAGGCATTTCCTGGAAGTAGTCTATAACGATATCGGCGTGGAGAAGATCAAAAAACGGATCAAAAAGACCTTCAAAGGCATGAAGGTCGCCACCCATTACGGCTGCCACCTGCTGCGGCCGAGAAATATACTGGGGCTCTACGATGCTTTCCCGCCGGTGCAGTTCGATGCCCTGGTGGAGGTCACCGGAGCGCAGAGCATCCCGTGGGTGAGCAAGTACGAGTGCTGCGGTTCGCCTCTTCTGGGCGTAAACGACGAGCTTTCCATGGACCTGACCGAGAAAAAGCTCAAAAACGCGGCGGCGGCGGGCGCGGACTGCCTGAGCGTCACTTGCCCGTACTGCCTGATCCAGTTCGACAAGGTTCAGAAGGTGATTTTGGAGCAGCGGGGCGTGGACTCAAAGATCCCCTGCCTGCTTTTCCCGCAGCTTATCGGGCTGAGCCTGGGCATCGACCCCGAGGCCCTGGGCATCGGCCTGAACGCGATACCCAGCGGCGCGGAAAATTACCTCGACGACGCGGCGGCCTGCCTGGGCTGACCGGCGGGTACGAAGTAAGACTAATTTTCGTTCAAGATAGGCCAATGCCGATGGGTTAATCTTGAACGCAGCCTGGTATAAGACATGAAACGGGGCAGGGACGCCATAATCCGTCCCTGCCCCGTTTTTTTATCTTTAAAAGAGCGTGGAAATGATTCCCCCGCTCCCCCTGCAGCATAAAGCTATGCGCCTGCTGCGCATCGCCGCGCAGGCAGACGCTTTTCCGTGCCTAGCGCATCCGGACGTTGTGCTTTTGCCGGGCGATGCGTCTGTCCATGCGGTCGGCTTCCCGCTGGAGGGCCGCTCGCTCCCTTTTGGTTACCACTCCATCGGATCTTGCGATCTCCAGGTGTCTTCTTAGTGCGGCCTCGTCTTTTCTGAGCCTTGCCGCCTCACGCCGTGTAAGGGAACCGCTCCGCACACCCTGCTCTATCCTCGCTTCCTGGTTGGCTATCCGGCGGTCCAGGTTGGGGGTTGCGGTCTGTGCAAACACGGGCGTTGCAAAGGTAAGGGCGGCAAACAGGATGATACCCTTTCCAAACATCTTCGTCTCCTTGTCCGGTTGGTTTGTAAAAGAAAGATCCTCTTTGGCCGTAGAGACGGATACCCGGAACGGATGGTCTACAAAACCGGGTTATTTGCCCGGCCCCGGATTCGGCGTTTCGGGTGTCAGGATGCGGGCGCCCTCGGGGTCTTCGACGGCGCGGTACCCGAAAAGGCTCAGCATTTGCGTAAAGCTCCTTCCGAATACCAAATCCATGTTTTCAGGCGCAATATTGAACTTCTCGCCCACAAATTGTCTGAAGTGCTCCTCGAAGGACAGGAGCCGCAGGACTTCGTCGACGTTTTGCCCGTTGCTCTTGCCGAGCTTTTCGAATGCGGCGGTGAGGTCTTCGAAACCGCAGCGCCTGTTGTGTTCGGAAATTATTTCCAGCAGCAGGTCCACGCCTTCGAAGATATCTTTTCTGGAAAGTGCGGGCTGGTTTGCCAGGTCCATTGCGGGAGCCGGGTCCCAGCAGGCCTGGGCGCGGCACTGCAGCGGCCGGTCGGAATAGATCGTGCATTTGTCGGTTCCGCCGTCCAGGAATACGCACTCGCGCGAACCTTCCTTCTCCCTGATCTTGATCTTTTCGTCGGGCAGAACGAACGGGCGCGCGTCGAAAGGCGAACGCGCCGGCTCCCCTTTCCTGAGCGTCATCAGCCGCTCCCAGGGGATTTTGCCGGAGCGCAGGATTTCAATGTCTTCGGCATGCAGGGTGGGGCTTCCCATACGGCAGCACTCGCCGCACTGGACGCAGACCGGAAGGATCTCTCTCGCGGAGGCTTCGGCGGCTGCCAGGAGATCCTTCCAGGCATTCAGGCGCTGCGAGCCGTCCATTTTGTCCCAGCCCGCGGCAATGTCCCGGAATGAGGAACTCTGTTCGATCTGGTATCGTACGCGTTTTCGCGGGACGAGCGAACTGCTGTTTTCTTCCACGATGGATTCCAGGAACACGTGCCACATGTCCAGGAATTGCTCGGCGTCCCAGCCAAAGGGATTGTTGGGCGAAAAATCGGAGGTGTGATCGGCTTTTTTTTCCATGCAAACTCGCGATCCAAAAATTGGAGTACAGGGGGAAAGTGCCCCGCTTCAGGTCGGCAGGTGGTATCTTATCCGATTTGATCGAATTGATAAACCCCGCAGCAGATAAATGGCAGTCGATCCTCCGGGTCCGGCGCATCGCCGCCTGCTTCCGGCAGTGCGCGCTTCAATTGACATATAGCGGCGGTTTTGATTACAATTCCCGTGCTCGACGCGCCTTCGGGCGAGACGGGCGGATTGCGCAAAGAAAATATGGCCCCGCCCCGCCGAAACTTCCGGGAGCGGGCTTTCACAAACGGGGAGAGACGATGCCGATATACGAATTTAGATGCAACAACTGCGGAAGCATTCAGGAATTCATCGTCACCGGGTCGGACGGCCAGGTCGATATGAAATGCCGCGAATGCGACGGGGAGGACCTCGAACGGGTGCTCAGCAGCACAAATTATTCCATGGGAGGGTCCTCCGGCGCCTCGGCCAAATCCAGCGGCCCCTCGGCAACGACCCGTACCTGCGGGCCCGGAAAATCGTGCACCTCGATTGAGCTTCCCGGCCACAAGAGGTAGGACGCAGATCGCGGGAACGAAGAAATTGCCCGCGGGGTTGCCTGCCGGGACGTTACTCCGCCTTTTCCCCGGTCCCCATTTTGTCTACGATTTTGTCGAAGTAATGCTGGTTTTTTTCCAGGGTGAGGGATGAGCGGCGTGTCATGTTGAGCTTCATTATCAGGTAGTTGAGCTTTTTGATCTGCCTGTACTTTTCCTTGGTGTCCTTCACCCCGTCGAGCAGTTGCTCCATGGTCAGGATTTCTTTTCGGAGTTCGAGTTCCGGCGGAAGGCAATCGGCATTCTTGAGGATTTTGTGGGCCAGGCGTATGTCCTGAGGGATATGGCTGTCGTCTTCGAGTGTAAGGGGCCTGCCTTTTCCGGGCAGGTCGTCGAACTGGCCTTCCTCCATTGCTTCGCGGATCTTCTTTTCCGCTATTTTGTCGAATGCCTCAAAAATGCTGCTCATCTATTTGTCCGATTGCCCGGTTCACTTATAATTTAACAAGTTTATCACACTATAACATCACGGAAAAATGAAGATGGCATCCGCAGATCGCCCGAGCAAGGTTTTTTCCGATATATTTCCTCCGCGTGAGGTGCGCATATTGGGGGCCGGCCGTTTCGGGACAATGGCCGCCGAAAAGATGAAGCGAAAATTCCCCGATGCCGCCATAACGATCACCGACCACAATCAGGAAAAAGTCGAGCGGGTCGGCCTGGAAACAGGTGTTGCGAGCGAGGCCGGGGATGCGATCCGGTCCATTACCATGCGCCCGCTTTCCGATTTTGTATGGGTGGTCCCGGCGGTGCCGGTGCACGTGGGGTTTGAATGGCTCCTCCACGAACTTTCCGGCAAGGGGCAGGTCACAAGGCTTGCGGTCCCGGAGGGTGCGGCGCCCCAGGTCCCGAATCCCATTTCGGCTCCCTCCGGCACCGTGTACGCAAGTTTTGCAACCTTCATCTGTCCCGATTTTTGCGTAGAGCCCGAAGAGATGTGCACCAAGTCCGGCAAACCACGAATAACCAATCTTTTCGAAGTCTTCGACGAAATCAGCGTCCCCGGATTTACTCCAGTGGTACTCAGGAGTTGGCAGCTCGCACCCGGAGTGGGCGGCTATCCCGGGCGGAGCCTCGATGAGCTGCTAAAGGCCGTGGCTCGGGCGCCCGGAAAGTATCTGGTCGGCACCAGTTGCCGATGCCACGGAGTACTGGATGCCCTGGAATGGGGATAAGGCCGGCTGGTATACGGCTCAATTGAGGCCGGCCACACCCGCCTCTGTAAGCACCTCTGCGAATGTTTCGAGCAGTTCGGGATCGTATAAACTGGTGAAGTTTTCCCGCATCACGGTCAGCGCCCGGTCAGCGGAAATAGGTTCGGCGAAGGACCTCCTGGTGGTGAGGCCGTCGAAGACGTCGGCAATGGCCACTATTTTGGCGTGAAGCGGAATGCCCGCCATGGTGAGCCCGGCCGGATAGCCGCTGCCGTCGCCCTGTTCGTGATGGAACAGGATGCAGTTCAGGCAAATCTGCCCAAGCGGCACCTGCGAGCAGACCCCGACCCCCTTTGCGGGGTGAAGTCTTATCAACTCCCGCTCCTCCAGGTTGAGCCTGCCCCGCTTGTAGAGCACCATTTTCGGGAAAGCGAACTTGCCGATGTCGTGGAGAATCGCGCCAAGCCCAAGGTCTGTTTTTTCCTGCTCCGGTGCTTCCAGTGTTTCGAAGATCGCCGCCGAATAAATGAAGACGTGGACACAGTGGGTCGAGACCTTGAAGTTGCGCGACATCATGGGGGCGATGGTTTTCATGGCGTCGGGAAGCGAGAAGAACCCGATGCCGGAGCGCACGATGTTGGCCAGCTTGTCCAGCATTTGCTTATCGAGCAGACCCCCGGCGTTTTTGAAAAGATCGTCCATGACCTGCCTGGCAGCGTAATAGAGCACGCTGGAGCGAACGGGCAGGGGAATGGAGTCGTCCGAAAGCACCTTGTCGAGGTTTTCTTCCAGGTAGCGGTCGTAGCTGGGTTTTTGCGAAGATTCGATGTAGACTTCCTCGATCCCGTTTTCGTGAAGGATATTCTTGTGTTTGCGGCTGAACTCTTCTCCCTGGCGGGTGAAAAGAAGGTAATTTCTCCCTTTCCTTAAATAGATCCCGAACTGCCCGTATGCTTCGGGAAAGATCATGAAAGGGGAAATGGGGAAAAAAAGTTCGTCCATTTCCTCTGAATCCCTGTACCTCATGATGTCCCTTTCGGCCGCGCAAAGCCGTCGAAACGTTTCCGGATTTCGGCTGTGCCGGGATGGCGGATATTATTTCTGCCCATCCGCCGTCCATCTTGCCAGGGCGCGTTCAAGCTCCCAGCCGGCGAGCAACTGCCGGCCGATGCTCCGCAGTATCTCCTCCAGCCCGGCCTTGCCTATAGACTCCCGCAGGTCGGGGCAAAAATAATTGAGACAGAAGGAATGGCGTGCCTTCAGCCTGCATCCGCGATCTCCGGCAAAGCGGCAGCTTCCGGGAAAGTGCGCCGCCGCGGAAATATCCGATCCCATCAGCAGGTTTGCGTATAATGAAAGAACACCGTAGCCCTGCTCCATCTCCGGAAAGCAGCAGCTTCCGGTATCCGCCGCACACACGGCGCACGCCGCGGCCGCTCCCGAGTCCTTCATGATAGAGTCTGTTTCGCATATAAGTTCTCGATATTGCCAGAAAAGGCTTGCCAGGGCCACATCGCCCGGCACAATCGATCCGTATCGCGCGGCAAGCTCCAGCGCCCTTTCGGTCTGCGTGGGGCGAGAGTTCATGGTCTTAATCATATATTCGTAAAATTTGTCTGAAAAGTTTAACGATTATAGCTTGGAAAACGGCCCCGCACACCCCATTCCCGCCGCGCGGGCAGGGTTTCGCGGGGGCCGCTTCAAAGATAATGCAGTGTCGACAAAGTCTTATGGTTGCAAAGCAACAATACCGTTATTCCGGCTAAAGCCTGAAGCCATGGTATTTTCGACTACCTGATGTCCCGGCCCCCGGCTTTCGCCCAGTGGCGATTCCTTGTGCCATGCAGGACCCTGGCGGCAACGCACTAGACCTGCTCGATTTTTTGCAGAATCTGGTGCAGGCAGTCCTCGGGGCGAAGTCCCGCGATCCGGCTCAGGTTTACCAGGTCGAGGAAAAGATCGCCGACCGATTCCGCGGACAACGGTTTTCCCGAGCCGAGGGCATCGGCAAATTCACGGGTTTTGCGCGAAAAGTCACGGGTTCGCTCCCCCACGTCGTTCCACGCCCCGTTTTCCTTCCGGGCAAGCCGGGACACGATCCGGTAGGCGCGAATGAGCGCCGGCAGGGTCTCAGGGACGGGCTCCTGTGCCCTGCCGCTTTCGCTTTTTTCCGCGGCCTTTATCTTTTCCCAGTTGTCCTTGACCTCTTCGGCGGACCCGACGCTCGTTTCGCCAAAAACGTGCGGGTGCCTGCGGATCATCTTGGTGCTGATGAGTTCGCAAACCTCATCCAGAGAAAAATCCCCGCGCTCCTCGTAAAGGTAGGCCAGGAAAAAAACCATGAACAGGACATCGCCCAGCTCTTCGGCGACTTCCCGTGGCTTTCCGGCGCGCACGGCGGCGGCCCCCTCGTGGGCCTCTTCCACGAGGTAGGTCTGGACGGTTTCCGGGGTCTGCTTCCGGTCCCAGGGGCAGCCCGACCCGCTCCGGAGCCGCTCGATTATACTCCAGATTTCTCCTAGTTTTTCCCAGCGGTTATTCTCGTCTTGCTTCACTTTTTTCCTTTATTTCCACGCGGTGATCGGAAGCGGAGCGCGGCGGCGGTCCCGATCTTTGTAAAAAGAAGCGTTGGAGGTCCCGTTCCCTTCTCGCAAATTCTTCCTGGACCTTTTGGGGGGCCAGTTTGAACAGGAACCGGGACGCCTCCTGTACGTGCGGCACCAGGATGGAGCCGGTGAGCAGGCCGGTCCCGGGCCAAAAAAGCGTAAGCACGGCAATGGCGGCTATTGCCAGCAGCAGGGCCTTGCCCATTCCTATCATGGCGCCCCAGAGCCGGTCCAGAAAACCCAGGCCGGCACTCCTGAGCACCCGCACGATCCAGAAACCCAAAACGGCCACGCAAAACCAGGTCAGAATGAACAGCACGATGAACGCGACGGTGCCGGTGCCGGACAGAGACGGGAAATAAGCATGGAATTTCGCCCCCACCTGTTCGTAATAGTGAGACGCCGCGTAAAAGCCTGCCAGAATCCCGATAATGCCGAATATCTGGGAGACGGCCCCGCGCATGAGTCCCCGGAGCACCGAAAAACCGGCAATGCCGACAAGAATCCAGTCCAGCGTGTTCATTGAAAATTAAGCCCCCGGCGGGGAGAAGATATAATTGCGAACATCCCATTGCCAAATCTGCGGCACGCGATCTTTGGCACGCGAAGCCGCAAAGAGAAGGGACCTTTCTTGAATTTCGCGCCTTCGCGTCTTTTCGCGCAAAACCGACCGCGCAAAGTTTAGGCGTTAATTTTTTTTATGTCCAGTTTCTTCTTTCATGCCGCGCACTTGAGAATAACGTAAATTCTAAATAAAATCATACACGTGCCTGTCAAAAAAACGCGCTTTGCCGGTTTATGGGCCGGTTCTGCGCCGGGCAAAAGTGACTGTTGTCAGGGGCCAACTTGCATGATAATTATAACGGTTCCAAAACCACGGGACCCGAATCGGTCCGCATGCAGAGGTGAAGATTGGCCAAAGTCTCCTGCAGCCCTCGTGAAAATTGCGAAAAGGCATCCGTTCAGCTCTCTTTCGAAGACAACAAGCTGGTGCAGGCACTGGCCGGCGAACAAAACAGCAACCTCAAGGTGATCGAAAAACAGCTCGGTGTTCGTGTCCACCTTCGGGGCAACCAGTTTACCGTTACGGGGGGGCGAAGCGATGTGGAGCTTGTCGAACGGCTCATGGGGGAGCTGGCCGACCTGGTGCACAGCGGCTATCCCCTCTACGGCAGCGATATTGTTTTTGCCATACACATACTCAGTGATAATATACACCGCCGGCTAAGGGACATTTTCCTCGATCAGGTCTTTATCTCTTCAAGCAAAAGGACCATTACTCCGAAGAGCGTAAGGCAGAAGGAATATATCGAGGCGATACGCAGCTATGACATAGTGTTCGGGGTGGGGCCGGCCGGGACCGGCAAGACCTACCTGGCGATGGCTATGGCCGTTGCGGCCATGTCGAAGGAACTCGTCCGGCGCATCGTGCTTGTCCGCCCGGCCGTGGAGGCGGGTGAAAAGCTGGGTTTCCTTCCGGGCGATCTCGCCGAGAAGGTGAATCCTTATTTGAGGCCCCTCTACGACGCGCTGCACGATATGATGGACTACGAGAAGGCAAGCAACCTCATCCAGAGAGGGGCCATCGAAGTGGCGCCGCTTGCATTCATGCGCGGGCGCACTTTAAACGATTCTTTCGTGATCCTCGATGAAGCTCAGAACACTACCACCGAACAGATGAAGATGTTCCTGACGAGGCTGGGCATCGGTTCCAAGGCTGTCATTACGGGAGATATCACACAAATCGACCTGCCGGAGAACAAGTTGTCCGGATTGGTCGAAGCAATCGGCCTGCTTCAGGGGGTCTCCGGCATCCGTATGGTCTACTTTGCCAAGAACGATGTGGTCCGGCACCGGTTGGTGCAGGATATAATAGACGCTTACGAAAAGGCGGAGACCCGCAAGGTCCAGCCCGACAAAGGCTCCGAGAGAGGCTGAGTATGGATATGGATAAGCGGGACCCTGAAAAATCTGGCGCCAGGAGCAAGCCCAGGCGCAACCTCCTGACCAGGATATTTTCCTGCAGCTATGTCGAAGATATCTACTGCCGCAGGGGTGTGCTGCTCGCCATGGTCAGCATAATCATTTCCCTGCTGATCACTCCCTCGTTTACCAGCGACTCCCCGCATTACCGCCTGGGCGACATAGCCGACCGAAATATCAAGGCAAAACAGGCTTTCCTGGTAGAAGACGAGGAAGCTACCACCAGGAAGCGCGAAGAGGTCATGCGCCAGTCCCCGATTGTCTATGACATGGACGAAAACCTGTCCAGGGAGATAGTGGAACGGGTGGCGCGCTCTTTCGGGGCGATGCGCGACTACCTGGCTTCACTCAAAGCCCAGTCGGAGCCGGGGATCGCGAAAGATCAATTAGGCGGCCCGGAAGTGGGCGTTTCCTCGCTGGTGCTTTCAATTGCCGGTCAGCACCTTCTTAGAAAGAAAAAAGACTTCGAGAGCGCCCTCAACTGCGAGATTTCCGGGGAGGTTTTCGAGAGCCTGGCAGAAAAGCAGTTCAGCCCCGAAATCGAGCAGAAGGTGTCTCAGCTTGTAAAAAATACGATGGACTGCGGCATCGTTTCCAATAAGGCATGGATGCGCCACGACCGGGGCGAAAGCCTGCTGATTCGCAAGGCGGGCACCGGAGAGGAGTTCATCGTTCCGCCGCCCTTTCCCTATCCCGACCTGGATGAGGCCAGGAAGCTGGTGGTGATGAATTCGCTGGAGCTGGGCAGGGACCTGAAGGAAATGATGTCCATCAGCTCTTTGGTTTCGCAGCTGCTCCAGCCCAACCTGTCGCTCAACATGGACGAAACCCAGAAAAGGCGTGAAGAGGCTTACGCTTCCATAAAACCCGTTTTTATCAAGATCGCGCGCAACGAAATGCTGGTACGCGAGGGCCAGAGGATCGGTCCCGAAGAAATGCTCAAGATGAAGTTCCAGCATCCGGGCCAAAGCGACAGGCAGTGGCTTTTCGTCTTTGCGACCATTTTTCTGTTCAGTACCGTGTGCATAGGCGTTGTCGTGCACGTGGCCAAGGTCCACCTGCCGGCCATAAGTACGGATTTCCACGATCTGCTGTTCCTTAGTGTTCTGCTCATAGTCCTGCTGTCCCTTTCGCGGGCCGGATTGTGGGTCGGAGATCTCATAGGGGACAGCTACGGGCCGATTTCCACCAGGACCTTCATCTACGCGGTCCCCCTTACCGCGGGCGCCATGATGGCCTGCATCTTTTTCGGAGTGACCGTATCGCTCATTTTCTCCCTTATCTTCACACTCTTTGCCGGAATGATTTTCGGCAAGGATTTCGGGATGTTTTTCTATTTCATGATCGGCTCCTTCGTGGCGGCCCACGGGGTCTCGCCCTGCAGGAACCGAATGGCGCCCATAAAAGCGGGCCTGCTGGTGGGGACCGCCAACGTCGTACTGATTGTTCTGAGCGCGTTTTTGCAGGACCAGTGGGTGTTCATGAAGGTCCTGACCAATGCTTTCTTCGGAATATCCGGCGGAGTTTTCGCCGGCATCCTGGTAACGGGGCTGACCCCGCTTGCCGAGATTTCCTTCGGCTACACGACCGATATCAAACTGCTCGAACTTGCCACCATGGACCAGCCTCTCCTGCAGACCCTCATGGTGGAAGCGCCGGGGACTTATCACCACAGCATCATAGTGAGCAACATGGTGGAAGCCGCCGCGCAGTCGATCGGGGCGAACTCGCTTCTGGCCAAGGTTGCCGCCTATTACCACGATATCGGAAAGACCAAGAAACCGCTCTATTTCATTGAAAACCAGCTCGGTATAGAAAACCGGCATGAGAAGCTTGCCCCCTCGATGAGCAGCCTGATACTCATCTCCCACGTAAAGGACGGGGTTGACCTTGCACGCCAGCACCGCCTGGGCAGGGAGATCATGAATATCATAAGCCAGCACCACGGGAAGAGCTTCATCTCGTTTTTTTACAGCAAGGCCCTGGAGGCGCGCGAGAAGACCCAGAGCACCAAGGCGTCGGTGCTGCCCCCCATAGACATGGACGATTACCGCTATCCCGGCCCCAAGCCACAGACAAAGGAGGCGGGACTGGTAATGCTGGCCGACGTGGTGGAAGCGGCGGCGCGCTCCCTTACCGAACCCACCCCGGCCAGAATTCAGGGCCTGGTAAACAGGCTTATCAACAGCATATTCAGCGACGGCCAGCTGGACGAATGCGAGCTTACCCTCAAGGACCTCCACCAGATAGCCAAGCACTTCAACCAGATCCTTGCCACCATCCATCATAAGAGGATCGAATACCCGGCCACAAACGGCAAAGGAAAACCGGATGCCCCTGATCCAGGTCAGCGTGAACCAAAGCAGGATAAAGACAGATCCGGAGCGGGTCGAGAAGGTGGCCGGACAGACCTTAAACGCCTTGGGATACACTGAGTCGGAGCTGAGCGTCCTGATAGTCGACGATGCCGAAATGGCCGAACTTAACCGGCAATACCGCCAGGTCGGCCACGCCACCGACGTGCTCTCTTTTCCGATGCTTGAAGGCGAGTTCCCCGACATTTCCCCGGAGATGCTGGGAGATGTGGTCATCTCGGCCGAAACCGCACAGGAGATGAGCCGCCACACCGGTGCTCCGCTCGATTCGATAATGGACCTGCTCCTGGTTCACGGGATTTTGCACCTGCTCGGCTACGATCATGAATCGAGCGGGGAGCAGGCCCTGGAGATGAAGAGGAAAACGGAGGAAATCCTGTCTGTTCTCGGCCATTCGGACGTGGAGTTCGGGTGGTTTTTCGACGGCACGGAGTGATGCTGGATAATCAAGCATCCGCACCTGAAAGGAGACGCTTTGGCAAGACTTGCTGTAAACGTGGATCATATCGCCACGGTTCGCCAGGCCCGGCTGGCAAAGGAGCCGGACCCGGTTACCGCGGCGGCGCTGGCGGAGCTGGGCGGGGCGCACGGGATTGTCGTGCACTTGCGGGAGGACCGCCGCCACATCCAGGACAGGGACGTCGCCATCCTGCGGGAGACGGTAAAGACCAAGCTCAACCTGGAGATGGCCTCCACCAGGGAAATTGTTGAAATTGCGCTTAAAATAAAGCCCGATGTCGCAACGCTCGTCCCCGAGAAGCGACAGGAACTGACGACCGAGGGCGGGCTTGACGTGACCGCTTTCGAGGACCCGCTGAGAGAAACCATCGAGTCGCTCCACGGCGGCGGGATTGCGGTAAGCCTGTTCATAAATCCCGACGTAAAACATATCAAGACCGCACACCGGCTCGAGGCCGAATACGTCGAACTGCACACCGGGATTTTCGCCGAGGCGCGCTCCTTTGCGCGCCGGCAGGAAGAGTACGAGCGGATCGTGACCGCGGCGCGTCTTGCAAAAAAGCTTGGCATCGGAGTGCACGCCGGCCACGGCGTCGACTACCAGAATATCTTTTGGCTCCGCAATGTCACGGAAATCGAAGAATTCAGCATCGGCCATTCGATTATAGCGCGGGCGGTCCTGGTGGGAATCGAGCGGGCCGTGCGCGAAATGCTCGAGCTGGTGAGCTGAATTAAAAGGCTGGTGCAAATTGCCGATCTACGGCGTCGGTATAGACCTGGTGCGCATCGACCGGATGGAGTCGATGTTTGAGCGGTGGGGCGGGCGCTTCGAGCAGCGCGTGTTCACCGAGGCGGAGATAAGCTTCTGTTCCCGGAGAAGAAACAGGGTCTCGTGCCTGGCGGTGCGCTTTGCGGCAAAAGAGGCGTTCGTGAAGGCGCTGGGGCTGGGGCTGAGGAAACCGGTCCTCTGGCACGACGTCGAAGTGCGAAACGATAACCTCGGAAAACCCGAAATAGTGCTCTCCGAACGTGCCCGGAAATACTGCGTGGACTCGGGCATCCGCTCGTGGCATTTAAGCCTTACCGACGACGGCCTGTACGGCGCGGCGGTGGTGGTTATCGAAAGCTGAATACTCCCGTCAGGACCCGGCGAAGAGTTGGACGCAGATGAAGTCGTAGCAGGCGATCCCGATCCGGTTGAAGTGCGGGTCCATTATGTTTTTCCGGTGCGATGGGCTGTTCATCAGTGCCCTGTGGAGGTGTTCCGGATCGTCCATCCCCTTGACCAGGTTTTCGCCCGCCCACCTGTACGGATAACAGCGCCTTATGAGGTCCCAGGCGGGGTGCCCGCCCGTTACCGGGTCCGCATGGTCGAAATAGCCCCTGTTCACGAGATCTTTTGCCCTGATATAGGCCTTCAACGCCAGGCACCGGTCCCAGGCAAGATGCCGGTTCGCCTTTCTGGCGAGCCGGTAGAGATCGAATGCCTTGTGCTCTTCGGCCGCATCCGGGCGCGACGGCGGCCTGCTCGACGGCGGCGGGGGAAGATATGAAGCGGGTCGGGTCGGCGCAGGCGCCCACAACCCCCACAGAACGAAGACAAACAGAATAACGGCAGCCTCTCTCATCCATCTCTTTCCAAACCGGCCTCGATCTGTCTGTTTTCGCGAAAACGGGGGCCGATAATTTTACCTGCGCTTTTTACGTGCCCCTGATGCTTTTTGCAACAAAAATGATACCGGACCCGGCTGCCGGGAAGACCGGTCCGGGCGGTCAGCCCCCAATCCTTCCCCCGGCCGGGGCCGCAACCCGGAGCCGATCAGCCGTCGTTACCTCCAGTCGTCTCTATCCCAGTGCCCATGGGAGTGGTCCCCTCCATAAGGCCCGTAGTGGTAAGGATGGTCGTAATCATAGTGGTAACGGTACCCTTCCCCGTAGCCAGAGTACGGGTAGTAGTACGGGTCGTAAACACAACCTGCCGCGCCCAGCAGAAAAACGCCGAGCATTATTATGTAAAGAATTTTTTTCATTTTTCCCCTCGATCCAACCGGCGAAATCGCCTTAAACCGGCTTACTTATAAGTTAATTGCACTGATGGAGCTAAATCAAGGGTGCGGGATATTCACACGGCGCATATCCGATCGGGGCGGTCTGCTCGAACCTTTCCGCCGGGGTTGAATTTCCGCGGTCCGGAGGGCCGCTGACCGGGATTTTCTTTCTCATCGGATTCCGTCCTCCGGGGGGGCGATTCACGGCGGTGATTATCTGTTGGTGGATAACGTTTCTTCCGGGTTGTAAGAAAAATTCACGAGCAGGATGCAAACCGGAGCCGATCTATTTGCGTGTTGTGCCTTCGAAGGCAGGGCAGGCGACGGCGCGTTTCGCCGCGTGCGGCACGGGATTTTGAGCGCCCGCAAACGCCGTGGTGCTTTGTGCGCGGAGGAACTTTGTGCGCTTTTATACTTGACAAAATGCGGATTGTTACAGTAGTTTGTCGGCGCGCGTGGGACGCCTAACCATTTTGGTCTTTTTAGCACAAACAGATATCAAGGTTTTGGAGCAAAAATGTCAACGTAGTCCAAACCTTACATCCGCCCATATCCGCTCCTTTCTTTTTGTTAATCATAGGTATCCGTTAATCCTGACTTTCAGCCGCCCTCCTGGAGCGAGACGGATCACCCCGCGTAGAAGAGGGCTGCTCTTTATTCTTTTCAAAAGGTTCGGATCCGCAAGGCCATAAGTTTTATCTGAAGTTGATCGATTCAATAATCATTTTCAAAAGCACGAGGAGGGTTTTCAAGGGAATCAATGTCGGTCGGTTTCGATTGGGGCTCCCCCGGCCCCGCGTACTTTCCAATTCTTACATCCAAACATCTAATAGGAGGACTAAATGAACGCTAGCTTGATCACCATTTTCGCTCTAGCATGTGGTGGTCTCGGTGTTCTCTACGCGTTGGTTACAGCCGCATGGGTAACCAAGCAGAGCGCCGGTTCCGAAAAGATGCAGGAAATCTCGGAGGCGATCCGGGAAGGTGCGACGGCATTCCTGAACAGGGAATACAAGACCGTTGCGGTGGTGGCCATCATCATTGCCGGGCTGCTCACTTACCTGGGCATGTGGACGGCTATCGGCTTCATCGTCGGCACGGTGGGTTCTGCCCTGGCCGGCTACATCGGCATGATGGTATCCGTCAAAGCCAACGTCCGTACCACCGAGGCGGCAAAAAGAGGTCTCCAGGCGGCACTGTCCGTTGCCTTCAAGGGCGGCTCGGTAACCGGCATCATGGTGGTTGGCATGGGTCTTCTCGGCATCACCGCCTACTATATAGTCGTCAGGACGTATGCCCCCGTAGAAGATGCTTTTCATGCTCTGGTCGGCCTCGGCTTCGGCTGCTCGCTGATGAGCGTGTTCGCTCGTATCGCGGGCGGCATCTACACCAAGGCCGCGGACGTCGGCGCCGACCTGGTCGGTAAGGTCGAAGCGGGAATTCCCGAAGACGATCCCAGAAACGCCGCGGTTATCGCCGACAACGTTGGCGATAACGTGGGCGACTGCGCCGGTATGGCGGCAGACCTTTATGAAACCTACACCGTTACCCTGGTGGCGGCAATGCTGCTGGCCAAGACGATTTACGGGGCGGACAGCGGCTGGGTGGAATTTCCCCTGCTGATTGGCGGCATCTCGATCATTGCCTCGATCGTCGGCACCTATTTCGTGCGCCTCGGCAAGTCCGAATACATCATGGGCGCGCTCTACAAGGGTCTTGCGGTAGCCGGCATCCTGGCCGCCGTCGCCTTCTATTTCGCTTCACAGTGGTTCCTGAAGCAGGAAGGGGTCCAGCCCATATTCACGCCGATGGGAGTTTTCACGACGGCGTTTATCGGCCTGGCACTTACCGGCCTGATCGTCATGATCACCGAATACTTTACTTCCAAGAGCTTCAACCCGGTTAAGCACATCGCCGCCGCCAGCGTCACCGGCCACGGCACCAACGTCATCGCCGGCCTCGCGGTCAGCATGAAATCAACGGCCGCTCCCGCCCTGGTAATCTGCGGCGCCATCCTCTGGGCTTTCCAGCTTGGCGGCGGCTTTGCCGGAAATCCGGGCGGCGGTCTTTTCGCCATCGCCCTGTCCGCGGTCGCGATGCTCTCCATGACCGGTATCGTGGTTGCCATTGACTCCTACGGCCCCATTACCGACAACGCGGGCGGCATCGCCGAAATGGCCGAACTGCCCGAAAGCGTCCGCGCGATCACCGATCCTCTGGATGCAGTCGGCAACACCACCAAGGCCGTCACCAAGGGCTACGCCATCGGCTCGGCCGCTCTTGCCGCCCTGGTGCTCTTTGCGGAATATTCCCGTTCTTTCCCCACCCAGGTCACCTTCGACCTGTCCAACCCGAAGGTCATCGTAGGTCTTTTCATCGGCGGTCTGCTGCCCTTCTTCTTCGGCTCGCTTTTGATGGAAGCCGTTGGTAAGGCGGCCGGCGGCGTTGTCGAAGAAGTTCGCCGCCAGTTCCGTGAATTCCCGGGCATCATGGATTACACCCAGAAGCCCGAATACGGCAAATGCGTCGATATCGTCACCAAGTCCGCCATCAAGGAAATGATGCTTCCGGCCCTCATCCCGGTTATCGCTCCCATCGCGGTCGGCTTCCTGCTTGGTAAGGAAGCTTTGGGCGGCGTGCTCATCGGCTCGATCGTCACCGGTCTTTTCCAGGCCATCGCCATGACCAGCGGCGGCGGCGCATGGGATAACGCCAAGAAGTTCATCGAAGACGGTATGTACGGCGGCAAGGGTTCCGACGCTCACAAGTCGGCGGTAACCGGCGACACCGTAGGCGACCCGTACAAGGATACGGCGGGTCCCGCGATCAACCCGATGATCAAGGTCATCAACATCGTGGCCCTGTTGATCGTGCCGTTGCTGAAGTAAGAAGCATTACCCGCGCTGGAAAAGCGCTCTGCTAAAAAAGGCCGGCGGTCCCGTGAGGGTTCCGCCGGTTTTTTTTATGGCGGGGTGCGGCATTTGAGGAGCAGAGGGAAGGGCAAATCATCGCAGAGGCCGCAGAAAAAGATGAGCCGGTGAAAGGAGTATGGGTGAGCAGGGGAATCGGAGAATAGGCGGCATTTTTTACCCATTCCCCTATTTCGTTTAGTCTTCCTCTGCGCTCTCTAACGGTGAATGCTGCCTCGTTTCCACGTTCCAGTGTGGGAACGATACGACATGAACTTCACGTAAATGGGGGGGAGATTACAAATCGTCATTCCCGGGCGCTTTTAGGCGGAAATTCGGTGTCTTTGCGGTGTAATGATTTGTTCGCTTGCTCCCGGCGGGAGTGTGGAAACGGAGGAAAGACACCGGACCCCGGCTCGGAAGCACTGCCGGGGTGACGCGGAGGGGGGCGTCTGCAGGCAACGGCAACATTTCCGATGGAACTATATTCGGGCAGCAGCCCGGGGGCCATTTCCCGCTCTTTTTCGCGGATTGAGACTTGCCACCCTACATCTTGTACTTGCTGAAATCGGAAGGATCGAGCTTTTCAAGCATGTCCCCCCACTGTTCCTTGTTTTTCTCGTCAAAGGCGGGCTTGATATCGTCGGATTTGAGATATTTCGTGATCACCTCGTCTTTTACGAAAATGGGGGCGTTGGTGCGCAGCGCTATGGCTATGGCGTCGCTTGGCCGCGAGTCGATCGAGCTGAGCCTCTCGCCGTCCCGGATGTAGATCAGGGCGTAGTAGGTGTTGTTTTTCAGGTCGCAGACCTCGATGCGTTCCACCTTGACGTTGAGGTGATCGAACAGGCTCCGGATGAGGTCGTGGGTCATCGGGCGGGGAAACTGGATGTTCTCGAGTTCGGTGGCGATGGCTGTGGCTTCGAGAATGCCGATCCAGATCGGCAGGGTGGTTTCATCCTGCATGTCTTTCAAGACCAGGATGGGAGTGTTGGAATGCGGGTCCATCACCAGCCCCGTAACTTTCATCTGCTTGAACATGTTTTGCCTCCACCGTGCCTGCCCCGCGGCAGGCTGTCAGGTTGGATATGCATTGGGAGTTTACAGGGTTAAATTTCCGAACCGCGGGCCGGCTGAGCCCGAAGAGCCTCCGACTGGCAGCGTCCCTTGAGGGAATGGGAATAGGCCCCTGTGATCTTTACCCTGGCAATCTGAGCGCAGATTCCTGAGTGTGCCTCGAAATTAACGATCCTGTTATGGGTGGTGCGGCCGGTCATCTGCCCGTTTGACGCCTTGCTTGGCCCCTCCACAAGCACCTCGCGCACCTTGCCCACCTCGGCCAGGTGCTTTTCCATGGTAACCGCGGCCTGGAACCCCTGGAGTTCTACAAGGCGGCGCGCCGCGGTTTCCGGGGCGACCTTGTCCGCAAAGGAAGCGGCGCGCGCGTTCGGGCGGTCGGAGTACCGGAAGGAAAAAAGATTGTCAAAGCGGACCTGTTCGAGCAGGTCCATGGTCTTGCGGAAATCTTCTTCGGTCTCGCCGGGAAAGCCCACTATCACATCGGAAGTAATTGCGATCTCCGGGCATGTCTGCCTGAGCCGGCCGACCTTTTCCATGTAGTGCGAAGCCGTGTATCCCCGGCCCATCCGGGCAAGGACCCGGTCGGAGCCCGACTGAACCGGCAGGTGCAGGTGCTTGCACAACTTGTCCACCTGCGCGAAGCAGTTCATCAGCTCTTCGGTCAGGTCCTTCGGGTGCGAAGTGGTGAACCTGATGCGCACAATCCCGGTCTCTTCCGCAATGCGGCGGACCAGGCCGGCAAAGGTGATCTTTTCGTCGAGGCCTCTTCCGTACGAGTTTACGTTCTGTCCCAGCAGGAGCACTTCCCGCACGCCCGAATCTTCCAGCAGCCGGATTTCCCGAAGGATGTCCGGGTATGCCCTGCTGCGTTCGCGGCCGCGAACGTAGGGCACGATGCAGTAGGTGCAGAAGTTATTGCAGCCCTGCATCACCGTAACCGGCGCCGTAAGGCTTCCATCGGCGAAAAGCTCGAGATTGTCTTCGCCCGGCTCCCGTGTATCCGTTTCGGGAAGGCAGGCCGCCCGCCCGCCGGTCTCATTGATTTTTTCAAGGAGTCCGGCAATCGACCCCACCGCCATCGTCCCCAGGACCAGGTCGAGGTGGTCGAACCGGTCGAGAAGCTTCCCCCCGAGTTGCTGGGCGACGCATCCGCCCACCACGATCTTTAGAGAAGGCCTTTTCGATTTGAGCCGCCGCAGGCTTCCGATAAACGAGTGCACCTTCTGCTCCGCCTTCTCGCGGACCGAGCAGGTATTTAAAAAAATTACGTCCGCGTCCTCTATTTCGCTTACCGGCAAGTAGCCCAGGGGCGCGAGCAGGCGCCGTACCCGAAGCGAATCGTATTCGTTCATCTGGCAGCCGAACGTACGAATATAGAGATGAAGCGGCCTTTGAGCTTGCCTGAGGGGATGCAACATAAAACCTATGCACCGGAAGTTGAATTATCTGCCGGCCCGGCAACCACCGGCCCGGGTTCAGACTCGGCAAGGCGCAGCATCATGGCGCGCATGATTCTCCGCGCTGTGTCCGGATGGTCGCGTATGAGCAGGTCGAGATCACCGAAGCTGTAAATCTCGATCACGCTGTACCCCACACTGGTAATGCAGGACTGCCTGGGAAGTTCGGTCAGACCCGCCACGCAACCGAAAAAATCGCCCGGTTTTTCTATCCGGGCAATTTCTTTCCCGTGCATCGTAACCCGTAATCCACCCTGAGTCGAGACCAGCCGATAAAATTCCGCCCTGCGCGTATTATTGTCCCGTACCAGTTGACCGTCACTGAAAAACCCGACCCGCCTCTCGTCCATCAGCATGGCATTGGGGCTGTCCATCAGGAAATAGCTGGTCTGAGTCAGTTGGTGCAGAGTGGACATGAGAATGCTCTGGACCATCCTGGGGCTTTCCCGGATAAGGTGATCGAGGGCCTCCGGGCCGTATTTTGCCACCCTGCACTTTTCCTGTGCCAGAGCGGTGTAGTACGACGGTTTCTTGAAAACCAGGTTCTCCAGGCCGAAAATGTCCTGCTCGCCAAGGATCCTGATTTTCTTGCCGTGCTGGACGAGCCTCACCCGGCCGCTGAGGATGACAAAGAAAAACGGGCTCTGTTCGCCCTCCCGCAGCACCTCGTCGCCATTGTTGAACCAGGTTACTTCGGTGGCATGGGCCGGATTCGGAGCGGGTTCCCTGTCGAATTTCGGGGCTGAATCTTCCATGGTTGCCCTCGGTGAGGGGTGACAATTGTGAAAAGTGCCCCGGGGTGACACAGCGGTTCGAGATTTTCCCGGCACCGCAGGGCGCGCCACTTCCGGAGGAAGCTTCCGCGAAGGATATTCAAAAGGACTATTCGGTGCTTTTTAGATTCCACATGAGAATTCTTAGCCAATCTATCCAGGCAATGCAAGAAAATTGCGGTTGATGAAATGTAACGCAGCGGGGGCGCCGCCGGGGAGGGGGAGGGTCACCGCGGAGGCGGGAAGGTGGCACCGCAGAGACGCAGAGGACGCGGAAAAAGATGGATATAGATAGGCCTATAATGCTTTTGGGCGGGGGGAGCTAACTCTTTGGTTTTTGTTTCGAGAGTTTCTGGTCGGACCACCTTTTGAAAAATCCGGTGACCTTGGATGCGGCGGGTTCTTCCACCAGCCTGAGTTTGCCCCGTCGGTGGAGAGCAAGCTGGAGGCACGGTCTAAGGTGCGGGCACGGCAGGCACTCCTGCCGGGGCTGCATTATTCCGTCCTCATCCTGGGGGCAGACCTTTTGTCCATCCCCGAAGCAGTCCGGGCGCTGCCCCGCTGCCGGTTCGGGGCAATGATCGAATTGCTGCGATTCACTCATCTCTATTTCCGGCAGCCTCCGTTATTCCAGAATCTCAAGCACCGCGCGCTTTCTCAGCTTGGTGGCGGCGGCGTTGACTATCGTTCGTATGGCGTGGGCGTTGCGGCCCTCCTTGCCGATGATCTTGCCAAGGTCATCCTTGGCGGCACGCAGTTCGATAACCGAAATCTGCTGTCCGCATATCTCTTTTACCACAATTTCATCGGGATGTTCTGCAAGAGATCGGGCGATGAACTCTACCAGCTCTTTTATTTGAATGTCACCATCCATAAATGTCAACTCCCTTTCGTGGGCGGGTTCGAAACAAAAATGTGATGAGAAATCCGGGAAATTGGAGCAAAACAAAATCCGGTCAGCGTAGGCCAGAGTGTGGAAGACACCGGAAACAGCGCTGGAGCGGAGGTGGAGCATGAACCTGGCAAACCTTGGATCGGTACTTGTGAAAAGTATTAAAAACCAGTACTTATGTCAACTGATTTTTCGAGTATAAATAGGGTGTTACATAAAGAAAACGATCACAAGCAGCCGGTGTCAATTTCGGCCGGATGTCGGGACATAACCAATTCCGGAATGGAAGAAAAGTGTAAAGACAAACGTAACCAGGCGAACTGACGGGACCTTTTCCCGGACTCACACGGCGGACGGCGTACCGGCATGGGATGCCCCTTGCCGGAAAGTAATGCAATAATTGCACTATTCTGTTATAAACCCGGCAATGTGGGGGCAGCGCCACATGCCGCAGGCTCCCCGCAAACCCAAGGGAACGGTACAAAATGATCGCTGATTTTCCAACCTGGCTTCAGGACCGGCCACTGGTCGAGTCGGTCATTGTCGATCTGCCGCCTCCAAGCCTTAAAGACAATACGGCAGACCTGGACAGGCTCGGGCGCGCCCTTGTGCAAAGCGGGTACGCTCCCCTGAGGTTTCGGCCTTCGGGCATGGGACCTCTCGCGCGCAGGGTTCGGGACCTGAACTACAGGCTGAAAGCGGTGGTCGGGTTTTCACGCGATTTCTGGGAAGTCCTAGATATTTTGCCCGACCCCTGCGACGCGCCCCTGCTCGGCATTTCCGTGGACCTGGGGACTACGAGCATCGTGGTCCGAGTCATGGACCTGGCGGGAAGGCGGGCGGTCTGTGAAAAGTCCGTTCAAAACCCGCAGATCGCATACGGCGAAGACATCCTGAGCCGCATCCTCTTCGCCCGCCGCGCCGATGGGCTGGAGACTTTGCGAAGCCTTGCGGTCAATGCGTGCAGGGACGCGATCTCGGGTGCGCTGGAGGAGCAGGGATTTTCATTCCGAAACGTCTACGCGCTCGCCTGCGCGGGCAACACCACGATGACACACCTTTTCCTGGGACTCGACCCCTCCAATATATGCAGGGAACCTTACATCCCCGCGGCAAACACCTTCCCGGTGGACCGGGCCGAAGCTTTCGGGCTGGATTTTCTGCCCAACAGCCTGGCCTATATTTTTCCCAATGTGGGTTCGTACGTGGGAGGGGATATCGTTTCGGGCATTGTTGCGGCGGGCCTTAACAGGTCGGCCGGCCCCGGGATGCTGGTGGACGTGGGCACGAACGCGGAAGTGGTCCTTGGCAATTCCGAATGGCTGCTGGCTTGCGCCGGGGCGGCGGGTCCGGCGCTCGAAGGCGGTGTGGTGGAGCGGGGCATGCAGGCCGCCGCCGGGGCCATCGACTGGGTGCGGATCGACCCGCGCACGTTCGAGGCTTCTTTCCGGGTGATAGGGGGAGCGAGGCCTTGCGGCATCTGCGGATCGGGGTTGATAGATCTGGTCGCGGAGATGTTTGCCGCCGGGATTTTGAACGTTCAGGGCAAAATCGTCCCCGGAACGCAGTGCGATCGCATCCGGCAGAGCGCCGACGGCAGGGCGTACGTGGTCGCCACGTCCTCCCAGAGCGCCGACGGCAGAGAGATCCTGATTTCCGAGATCGACATCGGCATTTTTTTGAAGTCAAAAGCTGCCATGTACACTATATTGTCTGTTATTTCGAGCAAGGTCGGACTGAAATTCAAAGACATTGAAAGAATTTACATCGCCGGCAATTTCGGCAACCGAATCGACCCGGAGATGGCCGTCAGGATCGGCATGATTCCTGACCTGCCCGCCGAGGTCTATTGCGGGATCGGCAATTCCAGCCTGCTCGGGGCGTCCATGGCGCTGCTTGACCGCACCCTGCTCGTTGAGGTTGAAAAGGTCAGGAGCATGATTACCTACGTGGAACTTAACGTAAACGTGGAACTGATGAACCAGTTCAGGGGGGCGCTTTTTCTCCCCCACACGAACAGGCGGCTCTTTCCATCCGTGCGGATTCAGCAGCCGGGATGGGAACCGCTGAAAACCGGGGCTGCATGATGAATCGCCGGGTCAAGAGCGACAACCGCCGGCAGGAAGCCGGCGCCCGTGGGACGGTCAGGCTGATGGGCGTCAACGTGGTGCGCCTGCTGGCCTGTTTTCTCCTGGCGCTAAACGGGCTGCTGGTCTATGCAATAGTGTTCTCGTCGCACGGGCTGCCCGGATTCATGAGGCAAAAAGAGCAGGTAAAAGAGTTCGAGGAAAAGATCGTAAACCTCAAAGAGGAGAACCAGAAACTCTACGAGATGATAGAGGCATTCAAAACCGATCCCAAGTCGCAGGAAAAACTGGTTCGCCAGGAACTGGGCTGGGTCCGCGAAAACGAAATCGTCCTGGAATTTCCCGAAAGAAAACCCGAAATGAGGGAAAGCACCATCCCCGGCAGGCACTCGCTTCCACCGCCAAAGAAATAGATTGTCCGACCTTGCGAGGCGAACTCGTCAAAGTTTCGGACCGCAGGGGACAATGGTTTCGGCTTCTTCGTCCGCTTCTCCCTGCATCATTTCGAGCCATTTCGAGATGCCGTTGTCCAGGATTTCTTCGGCCCTTTTCACCGTAAGACGATATTTTTCAGGGATGAAAGAGATCGTGGTGCTGTAGATGCCGTCTGTTTCCGCGAGAAAAGGGCAGTCGTGCAGCAAGTCGTCGCTGAGCCTTGCCAGAAACAGGTAGGCTTTTGAGAGCAGCTTTCTGCAGGTGTGTATCTGGGCGTTTTCGACGGTGCAGCAGCTCGAAAATATCCTGAGGCCCGCAAAGCCCTCCTCCGGCGGAAAGTCCTGGCCGCGCAGACCCTCTCTTCTCATGAAGGGCAGGGGTGCGATAATGGAAATCCTGAGGGGCGGCCGGTCCGGCCCGGTGTACTCATTTTTGAGTTGCTCCAGGACCTCCACGAAACTTTCCTTCAAGTGGTCGAATTCCCTGATCTTCATCATTTCGCGAATTTGGGGCAATTGCGCCGCCATGTCGTCTTGCAGCTCTTTTCGCACCATGAGGATGCACCCATAGTCCTGCAGGCAAAAACCGGATTCCAGGACGCCGGACTTCAGGATGCCCGATTTGATGTCGGCCGGATCGTCGACGTATATCAACAGGAGTCTTTTGAAGGGAACGGGCTCGTCCAGGGCAAGCTCCCGCGAGGCTTTTCGCGCATGCTCCTCGAACAGGGTTTCCAGCGAATCGATTTCATCCTGATCGATAAAAGCGATGTCCGCCGCCTGAACGATATCGTCCACCGCCACTACCTGGAGCACGTGCCGGTAGTAGTCGAACGGCTCATGATCCTCCTTCCACTCTTTGTAGGTGAGAATCTGGAGTTCATTTTTGAGCGAATCGGGCAGCCTTTCAACGGAATCGTTGCCGGTGAGGTTTTCTTTCGGGATAATCAGGGTCCTGACGCCGGTCGCATAAGCGGTTTCCAGTTTTAGCAGTATGCCGCCGACGCCGGTGATGCGCCCCTGTGTGTCAACTTCGCCGGTCATGGCCACGTCGCGCCGGATTTTCCGGTCTTTAAACAGCGAAGCAAGCGCAAGCGCAATGGCGCTGCCGGCCGAAGGGCCGTCTTTCCTGGTCGATCCCCCCATGAAATGCAGGTGTAAGGGCATGCTCATTCGCGTACTGTCGAGGCCCAGTCCCTTTGCGCGATGCAGTATGGCGGTCGAGGCCACTTTGCGGCTCTCGTCCATCACCCGCTCGATATTTCCGGTGGCGTGCACCATGCTCATGTAGCCCCGCCCGTCTCTTTTTTCCTGGCCGGACTTAAGCGGCGTTACCTGGATGGGGATCAGCGTCCCTACCCCCATCTCCATGTTTACCCCGAGCCCCATCATCTCGCCCACCCTGTCGTCCGGGTTTATAAGGCGGGGCTTGTTGGGCTCGCTCAGGTATTTGGTGATTTTGGGCATGGTTATCAGGGTGTGCTGACGGCCTTCGCCCATGATCTCCTTGCGCTGCACCCGCAGGAAAAGCGCCCTGATCACCCGCTCGAGGTCCCGCACTCCCGCCTCGAAGGTGTAGTTTCTGATGAGGTGGCGCAGGATATCCGTTTCCTCATCCGGGTCGAAGGATATCTCGTCCGCCCCGATGAGGTAGCGCTCCCGTATACGCTGGATCAGGTAGTCCCTGGCGATGGATATTTTTTCCTCGACGCTGTACCTGTCCAGGAAAATGACCTCGCAGCGGTTGATGATCGCCGGGGGAACATTGTCGATGCTGTTGGCGGTGAGCACGAAATGGCAGTTGGACAGGTCGATGTCCACGGTGCTCTGTGTATACTTGTCGTGGAAAAGATGGTTCTGCTCGGGGTCCAGAATTTCGAGCAAGGTCGCTATCGCGAGCTTTTCCGTCTTGTCCGCCTCGTCCATAATGAACATGCCGTTCATGACGCCCATCTTGACCAGGCCCTGGATAATCGGGCCGGGCTTGGACCCTTCATACGTAAATCCATAGCCCCGAATATCGGCTTCATCCTTCATCCCGCCAAGCGAAAGCTTGTGGTAGGGAATGCCCAGATTGCGCGCCACCGAGATGGCCAGGGAGGTCTTGCCCACGCCGGGGGGGCCTACCAGGAGCAGGGCGCTGCCCGTTCTGTGCCAGTGCTTTTTCTCGGATTCCTTGAAATGCTGGTATCGCCAGATCAGGTTCGCAAAAAAATCCGCCAGCAGTTCCTTGGGCTTTTTCAGTCCGTAATGGGACCGGTTCAACCCGTCTTCAAACTCCTCCGGGGAAACCCAGATCCGTTTGATTTTTCCCCAGGGGATGGCGAGCAGGGTCTCGATAAGTTCCGTGTATTTGGCCCCGCTTTGCCCGGCGGCGTTCATCTTGTTTTTTTCTATCAGTTCGATAACCGGGCGCGGTACATCGGCATCGGCCTTGGCCTCCTCGATTCGCTCTTTGAGGGTCTTGGGCTGTTGGGGAATTGATTCGGCCCTGGTGTGCGAATACATGGCGGACGGTTCCTGGTTGATGATATCTCCTGGTTCCACGAAATCCTCCAAACTCTTGCTGAATATATCGTAAAGACGCGACAGACTCTTTTCGCTCACGATTTCTTCGGGAACGTCCAGTTCATGGAAAAGAGCCTCCACGCCCCATTTCTTCCTGAATTTCCTGAACAATTCGAACCCCTCGCCCGGATCGTCTCGAACGGCGACCGAAAACAGCCTGAGCACCGTCCTGAGGCTGGCCGCCCGCCGGACCAGGGGCTGGACCCCATCGCTGCTGCCGCGGTAACAGTGGCTCAAAACTCTCATTTTCGCATCGGAGTTCAGTTCCCTGAAAATATCGACCAGGAAGCGGCCTGGAAGCTCTGAGACGTGCTTGAGATAAGAGGTGACGATCCGCGCCACTTTCAGATCGCAATCGGTTCCCTGCGCGGCCCTGTTCATCAGGGCGACGTAATTTTTACCGAGGATACCGTTCGTGCCGTCCTGCAGACATCTTCTCAGCACCTCGTACCGGTCGGGGTCCTTTTGGGACAGCTCCATCGCAAAAGCTATATCCGAGCGCACGACCTCATATTCATCTTCTTTGGGAAACAGCAGGTGTTCGAAAACGTGCCTCAGGAGAAATTCCGAGAAAACCATCATCTTCCGCTCTTCGGCCAATGTGCTCGAAAGCGACAAGCCGGGCCGCGACCCCAGGATGGATGCAAGATAGTCGAAGAGCTTCTCATGAATCAGGACGGTCCAGTTCTGCTTCGAGCGTACCAGCAGGCTCGACAGGGCGATCCGGTTTTCCTCATCGTCCATGCGGCGAAAGGACAGGTTTTGCCGCAGGATTGAAAGCTGATTCAAATCTATCCCGCGGCTGTTTCTGAAGTATGGTATGGTTTGCTGGCCGATGATTGCCTGAAATGTGTGAAATACTCTGTTTACCGCCTTATCGGTCGGCAGTGGAAGATTACTCAGGATTTTGTGGTCGAGCAAAATAGGCAGCATGGTTTCCGCGACCCCCGAGATCGCCAAAAATAAAAATTCCCAAGTCTAAACCAACTGCCCCCGGAGAAAAGAGATGCGCCTAAATTCGCCCTGCAAAACAATATAGACACGCATGGGGCCTTTAGCCAGTTCGGGCCTCAAATTTCGGGCCGGCCCGATGCGGCGGTCGCGGCTTGCCGCTCCGAGGTGCTCCGATTAAAGGTATAATCATATTCTTTTAATAACTATGGTATCGCGGGACAACCATCGGGAGGGACCACGAAGGAAGCGAAGGCGCAGAAAATGCATATTATGAAAACGACAGAGCGCGCGATATGCCCCGGCTCGTCGATAATCCTTCGCAGAGACGACAGGGGGGCGGTCGGGCCGGGTTAAAAATGCACGGCCGGAAAACCCGGGACATACGCTCTTTCGCCATCTTTGCGCCCCGGTGAGGTTCGTTGCACGGCGGGTGAAAAGAGTTATAGTTATCTCAGGTCCCCGGGTGCTGCCAACCCGGTTTTGCGTATCGTCGAGCCGTCCCTCGCCTGCCTGTGTGGGTGTTCTTCGTTGCCGGGGGCCGTTCTTCGATGCCTCGGGGCGAACGGCGGGTGTTGCGGCCCGTGTGTGGTATCCAGGCAGGGGGCATGGGCGTCGGAACGTGGTTGGCAATGCGCAGGGCACCAAACGATATCAGGAAGGAACCCAAAATGGACGAGCCTCCGAAGTTTCCCGACCAGGAGACACTCGAAAAAGAACTTAGCGATTATCTATCGAAGAAATACGGCTACCGGATAAAGGTGATTTCCCCCATGACGGTGTCCCAGCAACAAAAGGAACCAAGCGAAGGCGAGGCAAAACCGGCCGGGATAGAGCAGATAAACTTCGACATGAAGCCCGAAGAGCTGGAATCCTATCTTGACAGGTTCGTAATCCGGCAGGACGAATCCAAGGCCGTACTGGCAACCAAGATATGCACGCACTACAACCGGATAAAATACCTCAAACGCCGGGCGCGTTTCGGAAGCGAGCAGATGGTGGGCAGAGTCAAAAACAACATCCTTCTGATCGGTCCCACGGGCGTGGGCAAGACCTACCTGGTAAAGCTCATAGCGCAGAAGCTCGGAGTGCCGTTCGTAAAGGGCGATGCAACCAAGTTCAGTGAAACCGGCTACGTGGGCGGCGACGTCGAAGACCTGGTGCGCGAACTGGTGATCCAGGCCGATGACGATATCGAATTGGCCGAACACGGAATCGTCTATATTGACGAAATAGACAAAATAGCCTCCTCCCAGTACCTGATCGGGCCGGACGTGTCCCGCACCGGGGTGCAGCGTGCACTGCTAAAACCCATGGAAGAAACGGAAATAGACCTGAAGGTCCCGCATGACCCGGTTTCGCAAATCCAGGCAATAGAGCAGTACCGGAAGACGGGCAAACGCGAGAAGCGCACCGTCAACACGAAAAACATCCTGTTCATAATGAGCGGCGCGTTCAACGGCTTGGCGGAACTGGTGAAGCGAAGGCTTCAGACCCAGGAAATAGGCTTTGGCGCTCAGGTCCACAGCCGTCAGGAAGACCTCGGATTTCTAAGGCACGTCAAGGCCGAAGACCTGATAGCTTACGGCTTCGAGAGCGAGTTCGTGGGCCGTATTCCGGTCATTGCGATCCTCGATCCCCTTGAGGTGGAGGACCTCTACCAGATCCTCAAAAACCCCAACAACCCGATGATACTGGGGAAGAAGGAAGATTTTCGAAGCTACGGAATAGACATTCTCTTCGAAGACCAGGCGCTTAGGATTCTGGCTGAAAGCGCGGCCCAGGAAAAAACCGGGGCGCGCGGGCTGTCCAGCGTGCTGGAACGGGTGCTGTTGCCTTTTGAGAAGAAACTGCCGTCATGGCACATTCGACATTTCGCGGTTAGCGGCAAGACCGTCCAAAGCCCCGAGGCCGAACTGCAGCTAATGCTCCGGAGCGAAGACGATTCCGAGTACATGGAACTCTACGACAGGCTTGCGCAGGAGGAAAAGGCCGCCGTGCGCGCCCAGGTTCTCCGGATAAAAGACAAGTACTCTGAAGACTACCCGCTGGTCTTCACGCCGGATCGCACGGAAGTCGTGCTGGACTACCATTTTACGACCGGGATACCGGTGGAAAAGCTGTTCGAAGAGGTGCTTTTGCTCTACAACCAGATAAGGCTTTTCGAGACCGAGTTTTATGAAAAACACGGGTTCAGAGTGCATTTCGACGAGCAGGCCATCAATGCGATAATCACTACGGCCCTGGAAGAAGGTATCACCGCCTCGGTGGTCTGCAACCGCATATCCGTGGACTACGATTACGGGTTCCGGCTGATAGCCGACCGCACCGGCCAGACCCAGTTCATTATTCCCAGGGAGGGTGTGATAAACCACCAGACCTACCTCGACGACCTCATCCGGGAAAGCTACAAGCAATACCAGCTCCGTCCCGGCGAGTATTCGAAAGAAGGGTGAGGCGGGGGTTACGGGTTTTACGGACAAGCCCGGCGACAAATCCGAATCCCCTGAACGGCGACCCGGAGGTGGTCCCTTGTCCCAGGTTAAAATGAGTCCTTCCGATGCCGTATTGTTTCTTGCCGGCCAAACCGTCGGGCACCTGGCGACCTGCGATGCGTCCGGGCAGCCTTATATCACCCCTGTAAACTACGTTTATTACGAGGACGGGATTTATTTCCACTGCTCGCACGAAGGGCAAAAGCTCGACAACATCGCCGCAAACGACCGCGTCTGCTTCGAGGTCAGCCGGGTGGACAAAATGGTGTTCGGACAGGATGTGTGCAGGTGTTCGACCCGCTACACGTCGGTGCTGGTGTTTGGCAGGGCGCGGATGGTCGAGGACCTTTCGCGCAGAAAACAGGTCCTCGACGCCATGGTGGAAAAGTTTGCCTCCGGCCGCGCATTCTCTCCGGTCACCCTCGAAGCCTCCAAAAAGTGCGCGGTTGTCGAGATCGCGGTGGAATCGATCCACGGAAAGAAAAATATAGACCCCGAGGAGTAAGTCCGGTCCTTCGGATAACCCGTAATCCCGCCCCGGTAGAGTTCCGGGCCGGGGCCGAACCCCGACTCACTCCCCGATTATTTTCACCAGTACCCGTTTGCGGCGCCGGCCGTCGAATTCTCCGTAGAATATCTGCTCCCAGGGACCGAAGTCGAGTCTTGCGCCCGTGACCGCCACTACCACTTCGCGCCCCATCACCTGTCTTTTCAGGTGAGCGTCCGCATTGTCCTCGCTCACATTGTGCCGGTACTGCGAAACCGGCTCGTGGGGCGCAAGCTTTTCCAGCCAATTGGCGAAATCGCCGTGCAGGCCGGATTCGTCGTCGTTTATGAATACGGATGCGGTGATGTGCATGGCGCTGCAGAGCAGCAGCCCTTCCCGTATTCCGCTCTCACGCAGGCACTCCTCCACCTGGGCGGTTATATTTACGAATCCCATGCGGGCCGCAATATTGAACCACAACTCTTTTCGATAGCTTTTCATATAGCCGCCTGGTCTTGAGACTATGCCGGTTCCCGGGATCTGGAGGGTCTAAGCCTTCTTCTTCAGCTCCATGCCTACTTTAAATGCCGGGGCCACCGGTTTGCCCAGTTCGAAGTAGGATTTCTCGGCGCCCACAATGAACATGAGCGGGTTTACCTTGACGGGGTCCGGCGCTCCGTTGCTCATGCACTCCTGCGATACGTGCACCTCCTCGATTTGGCCGATCACCAGGGTATGGCTGCCGAGGTTGAGCAGATGGACCACCTTGCATTCCAGGTTCACCGGGCATTGCTGGATCAGCGGGGCCTGTTCCAGCTTACCGTAAAAGACCGAAAACCCGCACGCCGATACCTTGTCTTCCTTGGAGCCCGAAACTATTCCGCAGTAATCGGTCTCCTTTGCCTGACCGGCGTGAGGCACGTTCAGCGAGAAAACGCCGGTTTCCCTGATGCCTTTGAGAGTGTAGCGGTGGTGCTGCAGGGCAACCGTGACGGTGGGGGGCGTGCTCGCGGCAATGCCGCTCCAGGCGGCGGTCATGAAATTGGGCTTGCCGCCGACGTTGGCCCCGATGAGAAATGCAGGCATTGGATAAAGCAGAGTCTGAGGACCCAGAGTGATTTTCTTCATTGTTGTCTCCTGTCGGGGGTTGACTTAAAACCGGGGCCGCACTGTTGCAGAACTTCACCAAACCGGGCGGCGGCGCAAGAGCCCGTGTCAATCGAGGCTATTGCAGTTACCGGCCGTTGTCAAGGCCGGCCGCGATGAGTGCCGGCGGAATCGAAAGGGCTCCGGACCCGATGAAAATCGGCATTCGAAACCGGTGCCCCCGTGCCGGGGCATGCGGTGGAGGCTTCCGGTTTAGGTTGACACGAGCGGTCCCGAAATGATAGATAAAAAAGATTGTTCAGAGGATAACCGGGGCCGTTAACTCAGGAGGTAGAGTATCTGCCTTTTAAGCAGAGAGTCGCAGGTTCAAATCCTGCACGGCCCACCATAATCCTGTTGACAAGCACCGGGGCGGACTTTATACATAGCCGCGGTCAAGCTTCAAAAATGTCCCCATCGTCTAGTCCGGTCCAGGACACCGGCCTTTCACGCCGGCGACGCCGGTTCAAATCCGGCTGGGGACGCTTGAAAAATCAAGGACTTGCCAACGTCCTTTTCGCCATAGTGAAAACAGGGAGTCGATTCCCTGTTTCATGACTCTTAAAAATGACCGGTCACGCCTTTTCGGGGGATGTGACCGGTCATTTTCGTTTGCGACCTCCCCCGTGAAGAGTTGGTCGGTCCATCCTCCTTCATTTTCGAAGAAGCATTCCAGGCGATGATTTTCCGGTTGTTCATCGGTTGTTCCTATAGATAGATTCTATTTGACAAATAGGAACTGTTCGGTTTAACTACCCTACCGCGTGTCGGTGAATTTTGCCAAGGAGTCCATTCATGCACCAGTTTTTCGGCTATGGCTGAAGCAGCGCTCTGGATCCTGCCCGTGTTCGGCAGGTGGAGGGCAAGGCCGGGGAATTGCGTCTTTTTCGACTTTTCGCCATCCACGACTAAAACCTGATTCCCAAATCTCTTTGACGGCCTCGATGCCCTTTCTGCGGACCGCCCATCGAAGGGAGCCCGACCACCTTCAGGTTCGATCATAAGCGTTGCTCATTGATTGAATTCTCAGGCGCCGGTACGCCGAAGTTCGCACGGCTGGATGTAGAGGCTTGCGGCCGCTCCGGGGCCATTCAGCTCCAGGGCTTCGACGACGCCCGAATCTTCGCCATGATCGAAAGCCTGTAATCGGAGTTTGAGAAAAGGCTTGGCGGAGAATCTCCGGGGACACAGTGAGGAAAACCCGCACGGCATGATTTCCATGGAGTGCGTGTAAGGCATTAGAGGTGAAGATGAGTTCTATCGTGGTCCTGATCGATGATCGTGAGATTGAGGCAAAACCGGCTCAAACCATCATGGAAGCGGCGGACGGGGCCGGGATTTCCATCCCCCGGCTGTGCAACCATCCGTCCCTTAAGCCCAGCGGGTCCTGCCGTTTGTGCGCCGTCGAAATCGAGGGCTATCGCGGCCTCCCGGCGGCCTGTACGACCCCGGTTGAAAACGGCATGCGGGTGCGGACCGAAAGCCCCAAAGTCCTCGATTTCCGCCGCGAGACGCTGCGGTTGATCCTCCAGGACCATCCCAGGCAATGTCTGGGGTGCCCCCGCAACGGGACCTGCGAACTCCAGCAGCTCGTGACCTCCGTGGGCATTGATTTTCCTTATATGCCTCCATCGCTGAAACGCCCGCCGCTAAAGCCCGGGGGCGCTTACTTCGAGCGGGACTACAGCCTGTGTGTGCGATGCGGCCGGTGCGTGCGTGTATGCCATGAGGTGCGCGGAGCAAAAGCGATAGTTTTCCGCGAGAGGGAAGGACGCCAGGAGGTGGGCACGCCTTTGGGCCGATCTCTTGCGAAAGCGGGCTGCGAGTTTTGCGGCGCCTGCGTGGACGCGTGCCCGGTGGGCGCGCTGCGGGAGACGCCCGATGCCTGCCAGGGCGAGGGCCGCGCCCGGATGCTGCAAATATGCGAGAATTTGGCCGACATAGTGATGACCCTCTACCGGGCGGAAATGCCGCGTTTATCGAAGACCTCCGTGTGCCCTGTCTGCACGGCGGGCTGCGGCATGGATTTCGAAACCGCCGGCGAGCGCGAGGTCGTCCAGGTGCGACCGGCCCTCAATGGAGAGGGCGGCCGCGCTCAGGCCTGCCTTCAGGGGCGGTTTTTGCTCAAACACTACCTCCGGCGCACGGATCGCATCCTGAAGCCGCTTGTCGGCAAAGGCCCGGATCTTCGTGAAGAGAGCTGGGAAAACACGCTGGAGCTGGTTGCACGAAAATTCAAAAGCTACGGTCCAGGCGAAATCGCGGTGCTTACCAATGCGCGCCTCGGCAGCGAGGACCTCTATCTTCTCCGCAAATTCGCCCGCGATGCGCTCAATACTAAACTTGTCGGGTGTACTGCCCCTTACGGAAATTTCTTTACCGACGGGATTTTGCGGGCGGGTTTCGACACGGCGGGTTGCCCCGCCGATTTTGGCGAATTGAGAAATGCGGACTGCATTGTGGCTTTCGGTTTCAATCCCCCGGCAAGCCATCCCATCGCCGGGGTTCGCCTGCGCGAAGCCGTAATGAGCGGGACGAAACTGGTTACGGCAGGTCCGTGCGAAACCGCCCCGTCGCGCTACGCGGACATTCATCTCCGCCACTATCCGGGGACGGAAATCTTCGTCGCCTCGGGGCTCGTTCGGCTGCTGCTGGATGCGAACCAGGCGGGCCCCGGGGTTGCCCGAAGACACGGCCCGGAGCTGGAATCGCTTCGGGAGGGCCTTTCGGAATACAGTCCGGAAACGGTTTCCAAAATCACCGGCGTGCCCGAATCGGACCTCATGGAAGCCGCATGCCTCATCGGCAATGCAAAGGTCTTGAGCATTGTTTACGGGACGGGCCTTTTCGCCTCTTCGAAGCACGCCGAAGCTTTGCGGGCCATACGCGCGTTGATGCTTATCGGGGGGAGCGCTCCCGGCAGGGGAGCAACCGTGCTGCCTGCTTTCGGCGGCGGCAATTCCCAGGGGGAACAGGCGCTGAGGGCGGCTTTTGACTCCTCCTCGTACGAGGATGTCTTCGACGCGCTGGCCCGGGGCAGGGTCAAGGCCCTCTACCTGGCAGCGGAGAGCATGGAAGACGATGCACTCGGGTCCCTTGGGCCGTGGCTTGGGAAACTGGATTTCGCACTGATTCAGGATGTAGCAATGCCCGGAGAAGGGGCGCGCAAAACTTTGCCGTCTTCCTGCGCTTTCCTGCCGATGGCTTCCATTCTCGAAAACGGCGGTACATTTACCTGCGGCGGGGAAAAAATCCGGCGGATCGAGCCCGTCCTTCCCGCTCCCGTGGAAACCCGATCGGTGCGGTGGGTCCTGGGGGCGCTCTCCCGGCTGATGGGCGTTCCCGGCTTCGATTACGAAACCGCCGAAGCCGTCCTGGACGAGATGCGCGGGCAGGTCCCCTTCTATGCCGAATCGCAGCCCTCCGGCCGGGGCGGGCCCCCTGGATGGGCGGACTGGAAACCGGCGCCGCTCGAAGTTCCCCGGGATTTGCCCGATGAGCAATTCCCCTTCGCACTGGTCGTAAAAGAGCACCTGGGACCCTACTTCCTGGGGCCTCTTCTGGCGGATGAAACGGCCACCCTGTTCCATTGCCCGGAAGACGTGGAGATGAACCCGGCGGATGTCTTCTCCATGGGGCTTGCTCCCGGGGATACCGTGCGGGTGGTCACGCGCAACGGCGAGTGCGAAGGCCGGCTGGGTATGAATCATTTCCTGTCGCCGAAAATGGTGGCCGTACCAACTCACCTCCCTCACATTTTCGCGGGCGGGGAATGCGAGTGCGTGGTATCC
Source organism: uncultured delta proteobacterium (assembly GCA_963712895.1). Classification (GTDB taxonomy): domain Bacteria; phylum Desulfobacterota; class Syntrophobacteria; order Syntrophobacterales; family Syntrophobacteraceae; genus SbD1. The sequence continues at coordinate 418,538 of CAVQJR010000007.1, forward strand.
GCCGCCAGGATTGAAAAGAGGTAGTCCCCATGTTTCCGATTGTCGCACACGAAGAACTGGCCCCGCAGGTTCACCGGGTGAGCATCAAGGCCCCGGTGGTAGCCGCCAAGGCCCGGCCGGGCCAGTTCGTGATCCTCATCATCGATGAAAACGGCGAGAGGCTTCCCTTCACCATCAGCGGATGGGACGCGGAAGCCGGGACGGTTGATTTCGTCTATATCGAGGTCGGCAGGAGCACCCGGCAGCTGGCGTCTCTTAAAGCGGGAGATCGTATGGCCCATTTCGTGGGCCCCCTGGGCAGGCCGGCGCACATCGATAATTTCGGCCACGTGGTGGCCGTGGCAAGCGGATACGGAATCGCTGCCCTCGTGCCGGTACTTCGAGCCCTGAAGGAAGAAGGAAACCGCGTCACTACCATACTCCAGGCGCCGGACCGGCTGCGCATTTTCGGACAGCCGGACCTGGAGGCGGTTAGCGACAAATTGATACTGGCAACCGGTGAAAACGGCGACGATATGGCGACCGGCGCGACCCGGCCTCTGCGCAAACTGCTGGCCGATAATCACCGCAATCCCGTCCACCGCATGATTGTCATGGGTTCGATGTGTCTGATGCGCATTATCAGCGAAATGACCCGCCCGTACGCCATAAAGACCATGGTCCATCTCACTCCGCTGATGGTCGACGGCACGGGGATGTGCGGGGCCTGCCGGTTGAGCGTCAAGGGCAGCAACCGGTTCGCGTGCGTGCACGGCCCCGAATTCGACGGCCACGAAGTGGACGGATGGGACGTGCTCATGGCTCGGCGCTGCACTTACGCCGACGAGAGCATCCTGCAGCCGGGCTTTCAGTGCCGCGGCTGTTCCCAGTGGTAGCATAAAGGAGTACCGCCGATGTCAGAAGGAAAAGACCCCCGCCCGCCCGAGGGGGGACCCGGGTCCAAGAAGGCCAAAATAAACCTGAACCGGCTGGAGATGCCCAAGCAGACCCCCGAGGCAAGGCGCAAAAACTTCGATGAGGTGGCGACCGGCTACACCTATGAAATGGCAATGGAAGAAGCCATGCGCTGCATCCAGTGCAAGAAGCGCAACTGCCAGCAGGGGTGTCCGGTAAATATCGATATTCCGGATTTCATCCGGCTGCTTCAGCAAAAAGACATTCCGGGAGCATCGCGCATCCTCAAGGCCAAGACCTCCCTTCCGGGTATATGCGGCCGCGTCTGCCCGCAGGAATCGCAGTGCGAAAATTCCTGCACTCTCAACAAGAAGGGCGCCCCGGTCGCCATCGGGCGCCTGGAGCGCTTCATTGCCGACTGGGAGCGTACCGAAGGCGCGGTTTCCATGCCCGGGATCGCCCCTTCGACCGGAAAGCGCGTGGCCGTGGTGGGCAGCGGCCCTTCCGGGCTTACCGTTGCATCCGACCTGGCCATCCGCGGGCATGAAGTGACCATGTTCGAAGCCCTGCACGTGGCGGGCGGGGTCCTGATGTACGGGATCCCCGAGTTCCGGCTGCCCAAGGAGATCGTTCAGCGCGAGGTCAGGTATGTTGCATCGCTTGGAGTGGACATTCGCCTCGATACGGTGATCGGCATCAACTACAGCCTCGACGAACTGCTGAACACGAGCTACCGGGCCGTCTATCTCGCAACGGGGGCGGGGCTCCCCATGTTTCTCCGGGTCCCGGGCGAAAACCTCAACATGGTCTACTCGGCAAACGAGTTTCTCACCAGGACCAACCTGATGAAGGCCTACCTCTATCCGGACTATGCCACGCCGGTGAAGATGGGAAAGCGGGTGGCCGTTATCGGCGGGGGAAACGTGGCCATGGACTCCGCGCGCTGCGCGCTGCGGCTGGGGGCCCGCGAAGTGTATGTCATCTACCGGCGCACCCGCCTGGAAATGCCCGCCCGCCTGGAAGAGGTGGAAAACGCCGAAGAGGAAGGCATCCATTTCCATTTTCTCTGCAGTCCCACGGCGTTTATCAGCGACGGTAGAAACAACGTCGCGGCGATGGAATTGGTCCGGATGCGGCTGGGCGAGCCGGATGCGAGCGGGCGAAGGCGCCCGGTGCCGATTCCGGGAAGCGAGTACGCCATGGATATCGATACCGCGGTGATTTCTCTGGGCACCTCCCCCAATCCGCTGATCGCCTCGACCACCCCCGACCTGGAGACTTCGCGCCGGGGGACCGTGATAACCGACGAGAGGGGGAAAACATCCAAGGCGCGCGTCTGGGCCGGGGGGGATATCGTCTCCGGAGGCGCCACCGTCATCAGCGCCATGGGCGAAGGCCGCCGTGCGGCGTCCGCCATTCACGAATATTTGAGCCAGTAGAAGAAGGTGAGATTATGTCGGGGCCGTCTGGAAGTCTGATAGGTTCGGTAATGGTTGTGGGAGGGGGAATAGCCGGCGTGCAGGCGTCGCTGGACCTCGCCGATTCCGGCTTTTACGTGTATCTGGTCGAAAAAAGCGAAGCGATCGGCGGCGTCATGAGCGCCCTCGACAAGACCTTTCCGACCAACGACTGTTCGATGTGCATTCTTTCGCCCAAACTGGTGGAATGCGGAAGACATCCCAACATCAAGATCCTCACGATGGCCGATGTGCGGGAGGTGGACGGGGAGGCGGGCAATTTCACCGTTTCGCTCCACCAGCGGGCCCGCTACATCGATATGAACAAGTGCATCGCATGCGGGTTGTGCGCGGAAAAATGCCCCCGCAAGGTCCCGGATGAGTACAACCGTGGCCTGAGCCGGCGCAAGGCCGCCTACGTCAAATACCCCCAGGCGGTCCCCCTCAAGTACGCGATCGATAAAGACCACTGCATCTATTTCGAAAAGGGGAAATGCCGGGCCTGCGAGAAGTTTTGTCCTGCCGGTGCCGTAAACTTCGATGACAGGGACGCCGATCTCACCCTGAACGTCGGGAGTATCATCCTGGCCCCCGGGTTTCAGACCTTCGATCCGGGCGTTCTCGACACGTTCAACTATACGCAGTGCGCCAATGTCATAACCTCGATGGAATTCGAACGGCTCCTCTCGCCTTCCGGCCCCACCAGCGGGCACCTGGCCCGCCCCTCCGACCACCGGGAACCGGGCCGCATCGCGTGGCTTCAGTGCGTGGGGTCCCGCGATCTCAGCCACTGCAACAACGGGTACTGCTCGGCGGTTTGCTGCATGTACGCCATCAAAGAGGCGGTTATCGCCAGGGAGCACAGCGGCGGGCAGCTCGATACCACCCTCTTTTTCATGGACATAAGGACTTCCGGGAAAGACTTCGAAAAATACTACAACCGTGCACAGGAAGAATACGGGGTCCGGTTCATCCGGTCCCGTATCCATTCCGTCGAGCCGGTCCCCGGAACGGACGACCTGAGCGTGCGCTATACGGGAGAGGACGGCGTCTCGCAGGAGGAGGTGTTCGACCTGGTGGTGCTGTCCGTGGGGCTGGAGTCTCCACCCGATGTCGTGGAAATGGCCGGCCGCCTGGGCATAGAATTAAACGAGGGGCGTTTTGCCGCCACCTCGCCGTTTGATCCCGTGGCCGTTTCCAGGCCGGGAATATTTGTCTGCGGCGCGTTTCAGGGACCCAAGGACATTCCGGAATCGGTCATGGAAGCATCGGCGGCGGCGGCGGATACGGCGGCCCTGCTTGCACCGGCAAGAGGCAGCGCCACCGTAAAGCACGAAGAACCGCCGCTGATGGAACAGGCGGGCTTTCAACCGCCCCGCATCGGGGTTTTCGTCTGTCACTGCGGGATCAACATCGGGTCGGTCGTCGACGTACCCGGCGTAAGGGAATACGCAAAGAGCCTCCCCGGTGTCGCCTACGTGGAGGAGAGCCTCTTCACGTGCTCACAGGACACCCAGGAGAAGATGAAGGAGGCCATCCGGGAACACGGGCTTAACCGCATCGTCGTGGCCTCCTGTTCTCCCCGGACCCACGAGCCGCTGTTCCAGCAGACCATCCGCGAGGCGGGACTCAATAAATATCTTTTCGAACTTGCCAACATTCGCGACCAGAATTCCTGGGTCCATCGGGATTTCCCGGAAGCAGCAACAGCCAAGGCCAAAGACCTGGTCCGGATGGCCGTGGCCAAGGTGAGCCTGCAGGAGCCTCTCGAAGAAATCCACCTCGATATCACCCGTAGCGCACTGGTGATCGGCGGGGGCGTTTCCGGCATGCAGGCGGCTCTCTCGCTTGCCGACCAGGGTTATCCGGTAACGGTTGCCGAAAAGAATGAAGAGCTGGGCGGACACGCCCGCAAGCTCCTCACCGCGTGGAACGGCGAGCCGGTTCGGCCCTTTTTGGACGCACTGGTCGAAAGGGTCGAAAACCATCCGCTGGTCACGGTCCGCAAAGGGGCCGTTCTGAAAAACGTCCAGGGGTTTGTCGGCAATTTTTGCAGTGTCCTCGATGTGGGCGGAAAAGAGGAACAGGTGCGGCACGGCGTTGCCATCATCGCCACGGGGGCCCATTCCCACAAACCGGCGGAATACGGCTACGCAAAGAGTGACCGCATATACCTCAACCTCGACCTGGACCAGGCCATCCGGGACGGACGCCAGGAAGTGCTCGAAGCGCAATCGGCCGTTTTCATCCAGTGCGTCGGCTCGCGGGAGCCCGACCGGCCGTATTGCAGCCGGGTCTGCTGCAGCCATTCGGTAGAAAACGCGATCCGCCTCAAGGAAATCAATCCCGACATGAACGTCTTCATCCTGTACAGGGACATCCGCACTTACGGCATGCGGGAGAGCCTTTACACGAAAGCACGGCGGAAGGGGGTGCTTTTCATCCGCTTCGACCCCGAGCGGAAGCCGCTGGTGGATATCACGGGCCCTGTCCCGAAAGTCACCGTTTTCGACCCGATCCTGCGGGCGGAGATCGCCCTGGATGCGGACATCCTGACCCTGGCAAGCGCCATAGAGACCCGCGAGTCGGATACCCTGGCGAAGATGTTCAAGGTGCCGCTCAATAACGAAGGCTTTTTCCTGGAGGCCCACATGAAGCTCCGGCCGGTGGATTTCGCGACGGAGGGCGTTTTCGTTGCCGGCCTGGCGCACTGGCCCAAGCCCACGGAAGAATGTATCGCCCAGGCAAAAGCGGCGGCGTCGAGGGCCTCCACGGTCCTGTCCAGGGACCATATCACGGCCGGAGGCGTTGCGGCCGTCATCCGAGCCGAGATGTGCTCGGGTTGCCGGTCCTGCGAGGAATGCTGTCCCTTCGGGGCCATCAGCTACCTGGAGCGGGAGGGCCGGTGCGAGGTGAATCAGGCCCTGTGCAAAGGGTGCGGGACCTGCGCCGCCGCATGCCCCTCCGAGGCGGCCATTCTCATGGGATTCAGCCACCTGCAGCTCTACAGGCAGATAGATGAAGCTCTTTCAAAATAAGAAACCGCCTGGATTTACCGGGCCGGGATGAGACGAGGTGTTTTGTGGAAGCCAGTGGATTCGAACCGAGGATTATCGCTTTTCTGTGCAACTGGTGCAGCTATGCCGGAGCGGACCTGGCGGGGGTGAGTCGCCTTCAGTATCCGCCCAATATCCGCGTTGTCCGGGTCATGTGCTCCGGCGGCGTCTCCATGCACCACCTTCTTTACGCAATCCAGAAGGGTGCGGACGGGGTGCTCGTGGCGGGCTGCCACATCGGAGACTGCCACTATCTCAAGGGAAATTTCATGACCCTCAAGCGGGTCACATTCCTGAAGGAACTGCTGAATTTTGTGGGCTACGACCAACAGCGGTTGAGGCTGGAGTGGATTTCCGCAGCGGAGGGTCCCCGGTTTGCCGAAGTGGTACGCGATTTTACCGCCCAGCTTCAAAGCCTCGGGCCTTCCCCGTCCTTTAAGGCGGTCCCGCTTGCGCGCGCCGGCGGTTGATGCACGGACGCAGCTCCATAGGATTGGATTGAATGAACACAAAGATCGCAAAACTTCTCATGGAAGGTACCGCAGCCGGATTCATGGCGTACAAGACCGTGCAGGGCCATCTCTTTCCATGGCTTTTCACCAAAGACAACATTGCCGAACTGGAACCCTGGCGACGGAACCGCGCGCGCTATCCCGTCCTCAAGCTTCTGCTCGCCCTCGCCCGCCGAAATCCGGCCCAAACTTACGGAGTGCTGGTCAGGGGGTGCGAGGAGCGCGGGCTCGAAGAACTTTTCAAGTGGAACCAGCTCCAGCGGGAGAAGGTCGTCGTCCTGGGGCAGGCATGCACCGCCGAGCTGGCCTCCTACTGCGAATGCTCCAAGCCCTTTCCGGACCGGCTCGATTTTGGACACCCGGTGCCGGGCATCGCGGAGAGCCGAAGGGTTGCCGAGCTGCACTCCACGACGGATGAGGGCCGTCTTGACTCGTGGCTCACTCATTTTAACCGGTGCATCCAGTGCCACGGCTGCCGCGATGTCTGCCCGGCGTGCTTTTGCACCGAATGCAGCCTGGAGCATACGGAACTCATCCCGGGAGAACAACTCCCTCCGGACACCTCTTTCCACCTGGTTCGAGCCGCTCACATGGCAGGGCGCTGCATTGACTGCGGGCTTTGCGAAGAGGTCTGTCCGGCCCGGATTCCCCTTCGGTCCCTCTATAAGGAGGTAAATCGTCTGGTGGAGGAGGTTTTCGACTATCGGCCGGGAGCAGCGGGTGAGGGGATGTCTCCGCTTACTTTTCCCGGCGAGGATTTCCAGCTTCCCCGGTAAACGCGGGGGCTTTCGCCGGCAGGAAAAAGCTTGCCGGGACAAATTATGTACCGCCGCGGCGGATTTATCCGTCCGCCCGGTCAAACGGCCATGCGGACCTGGATCGATAAAACATAGCCACCTGGCAGGAAAGGACGATCTAATGCAGGAAGTTCTTATAAACCCAAACCTGGTGAACCCGTTCAAGGATTACCTTGGTAAATTCGACCTTAACCTTTGCCTTACCTGCGGTACGTGCACCAACGGGTGTCCGGTCACCGGCACGCCATGCCTGGAAGGTTTGGATACCCGCAAAGTCCTCCGCATGCTGGCCCTGGGCATGGTGGACGAAGTGATCGAATCGGCGTTTCCCTGGCTTTGCACCGGATGCGGCCGATGCGTGCACGGCTGCCCCATGGGAATCGACGTGGTCGGGATCATGGCATACATGAAATCCCTGCGTCCCCGCGACAAAGTCCCCGGAATCCTTCACAAAGGGGTTTTGAACGTGCTGGCCACGGGCAACAACATGGGCATCCCGCAGGAAGACTATTATTTTCTCATGTCCGATATGGGGCGGGAGCTTGCCGAGGAGGAATGCCCAGGGTTCTATGTTCCCATAGATAAGGACAACGCGGATGTTCTCTTCTTCCCAAACTCGAAAGAAGTCTTTTCCGACAATGACGATATGCTCTGGTGGTGGAAGGTTTTCTACGCTGCAAAAGAGAACTGGACCGTCCCTTCGGAGAACTGGGAAGCCGTGGATTGGGGGTTGTTTACCGGAAATGCCGAAGCCACCAAAGAGTTGGCGAAGAGAAAAATCGATTTGATGAAAAAGCACAACATCAATCGAATGATCATGCCCGACTGCGGCGGCGGGTCTTATGGCTGCAGGAAGGGCATGAAAGAGTGCGTGCTGGAAGACCCCAACAACAAAATCAACCACATCTACCTCTACGACTATCTCAAGGAAGTCATCGAAAGCGGCAGGATCAAGCTGGACAAGGGCCGCAACGCCGGTAAAATCTTCACCTGGCACGACTCCTGTAAACACGGCCGCGAACTCCAACGCAACTTCGGCAAGTCCTATTTCGATGAGCCTCGCTGGATACTGCAGCAGTGCGTGGATGAGTTTGTGGAAATGCAGCCAAACCGCATGAACAATTTCTGCTGTGGCGCCGGCGGCGGCAACTGGCCCATGCCCTACGAGGCGGAATCCGCCTACCATGCCCGCTTCAAATATCAACAGATCAAGAACAGCGGGGCAAACGTGGTCGTTGTGGGCTGTTCCAACTGCCGCGATCAGATGATGAAGAGAATCCCCAAATACTATCCCGACTGCAACTACGAAGTGAAATACATCTGGCAACTCGTGGCGGAAAGCCTGGTTTTCGAGCCCTGGGACGACGAGGAAGTTGCCGGGGCCGAAGAAGAGGCAAGAGCGCAATGGGAACGCCTCGGGTTCACACCTGAACAGGAAGATGAAGAGGAATAGTCGCCCTTCCGGGAACAGGTGCAAAAGAGTAATGAACGATGCACCGGGCGGGCGGGACGCAGGCTGCGGGCTGCCTGCCCGGTTTAAACGACCGATTGCCGGGGACGAACACATGGCCGGGGTATTCTACGTCTATCAGGACGCCAACCTGATCAAACAGCTTAAGAGCCTTCTCAAGGGGGGAGCCAACGCCGTACCGGCCGCCGGGCACGCTCAGGCGATAATCGACCAGATCGTCAACGGGGGAATTTGCGATCCGAAACTCATGGGAAGACTCACCCGGTACGGGGACGCCCGCATCAGGAACTGCATCAAATTCGACCTCGTGGGGGGCTATCGTCTCGTGGGCATAATGCTGGACCGGGGGATAGCGTTTCTCTATGTGGGCAGCCATGACGAATGCGATCAGTGGATCAAAAATAATGCCGGGTTGGAGCCCATCTTAGACAAAAAGAGAAACAAAGTTGTGGAGATCAGGGAAGCGGCCGCGGAGGAAACGCCGGCAGACAGCGCACTCGAAATGGACACCCCCGAAGCCGACTATGACGAACTGGTACTCCGCGATGTGACCGAACAGGACCTGAGAAAGATTTTTTGTGGGCTGCTCAGAAAATAACTCGCAGTATCTGAGGAAAACTTTTTGTGGGCCGCTCAGAAAATAATCTCGGATGTGGAAAAGCCTGAAATATGCCCGTACGACGTGAATACCCGCTTTCCCGAAGCGTGGTGAGTTTCCCCCGACCGCGACCAGGCTTAGGGCATGCCCGATCGTTTCCGATATGCCTGCCCATATGCTATCGCATACACTTTGTATAAAAAACCCTGCACTCCCCGCATGCCAAATTCTTGTCAAAAAACACCTCCCCATGTCAATCTTTCAACTGGGACCGCGCCGGTTCGGTAGTCACAAACCGCATCCCCTGCAGGTAGACCGGTCGATTTTCAAATGGGAAGATTGTTAAATTAAAACAAGCTCATACGATGTGGCGATTCCGTGTCGGAGGCCGTATGCGTTAATCCCTCCCGGGTGTTTGGCATGAAGGATGCTCTAATATCAAAAATAGAAGTGCATCCGGAAATCTTGGGGGTACGAGCCATGCTTTTTCTATCGGGTCTGTTCGTAGGTTGTGTATTCGGCTTTTTTCTTGCCGGTATTTGTCGGGCCGCCAAAGAGAAACCTGAGATTTTGCCACCGCCAAAAGCAATGTCGAAAAGCCTGGAGGGCGCTGCATAGGCCGCCGCTCATTCCGGCTTCCGCCCTGCCGCAAGCTTTTTATGCCCGGAGACGTGGCGGTTCATTCTTTCCGGCATGGTGTTGCGCCAACGGGTTGTATGTCATATTTTGCCATCACCTCTTTGCCCCGGACCCACGGCGGTCCGGCAAATGTCCTTCCAAAACACTGCCTGAACGCGAATTTCCAAGCTGTGGCGGTACCCGATTCCGCTTTCGATGCGGCTTTTTTCATTCAGGATACCCATGTTATAAGTATTTGAATTACCATTGATTATCATTTGAAATGGCTACGTGCACTACCCCATCCATACCCCCCATAATCACCCTTTACTCCCTTTTAGACTGTGAATATATTACGGCCCATCGGATCACGAGAGTCGGTAAGTAGAGAATTTCCCTGACCGCCTCATGGCGGGAGTCTTTAAGAGTGAAGGCGCAAGATGAGCATCGCCGAGTTTCCATTTTGTCGAAATATATAATTCCTGGCACGCGCTCAGGAGGTAAGGAAAAGCTTGAAGATCAATAATATTGAAGCAGAACTCAGAGCCTTGCCCAAAAAATGGCTGATCACCGGTGTTGCGGGATTCATCGGCTCCAATCTTTTGGAAAAACTGCTCAAGCTGGGGCAGCATGTGATTGGTGTCGACAATCTGTCGACCGGCTATATGCATAACCTCCTGGATGTCAGGGAGCAGGTGGGAGAGGATAATTGGTCGAGATTCGTCTTCTACGAGGAAGACATCGGGAACCTGGACCAGTGCCGGAGGGCCTGTGAGGGAGTAGATTACGTGCTGCATCAGGCTGCCCTCGGAAGTGTCCCGAACTCCATAGAAGACCCGATCCTGACGGACCAGACCAATGTAGCCGGGTTCTTGAATATGCTCGTTGCGGCCAGGGATGCGGGCGTTAAAAGATTCGTATACGCCTCGTCTTCAGCCGTATATGGAGACAGTCCGGAACTGCCCAAGATCGAAGAGACGATAGGAAACCCGCTGTCCCCGTATGCCGTCAGCAAGTATGTAAACGAACTCTATGCGCATGTTTTTGCCTATAATTATGGAATCGAAAGTATAGGCTTGAGATATTTCAATGTTTTTGGGAAGAGGCAAGATCCCAACGGGGCATATGCAGCCGTAATACCCAAATGGATTCAATTACTTCTTGAGCTCAAAACACCCGTCATCTACGGGGACGGGGCGACAAGCAGGGATTTCTGCTATATCGAGGACGTGGTTCAAGCCAATCTTTTGGCGGCGGTTGTGGAAAAGAAGGAGGCTGTCAATGAGGTCTTCAATGTGGCGGCTGGAGAGCTGACGACATTGAATGAGCTGTTTTCGTTGATTCAGTCCTCGCTTGCTCCTCATGTTCCCGCGGTTCTCACTATTAACCCGGAATTTAGTGAATTTCGCCCCGGTGACATTCGTTATTCCCTGGCCGACATAAGCAAATCGAAAGAGTTGCTGGAGTATGCACCCGGATATGTCCCAAAGACGGGAATGGTCGAGTGTATTACCTGGTATATCGCAAAGTACAGGTCCGGCGATGATGGCCTGGCACTCGCCGGATAGCTGGGTTCGTGGTTAAAAACAAAAGTTAGGGAGGACACCATGGAATTAAAGAAGCTGATCGCTCCGGCCCAAAGTGTCTTCGGTTTGAGCTGTCACAACTGTGCCAACCTGGCGTGGGAATACGATCTTGATAGGGGCGGGACCGGAGAGTGGGTTTGCGGCAAATTCCCCCGCCATATCGGATCGAGGCTCTTTCCTTTTAAACACGATATGCCCTGTTTCGAGCTTTCTTTCTGGTTAAGTGTGTTTGCCCAGGACCTGTCTGAAAACGATGATGCGGGGTGTGAGGCTGCACTGGAGAGTTTCCAGAGGTCTGTGGCGATGGTGAGCCAGCAGTAAAGCATCGAGCCGCTCCGCACAACCTGGGAAAACTCGATCGAGTGTCCCTAATTTAACCATAATCTTTCAGTAGGCCTTCTCATAACCCGGTCCGGTCCATGATCCAGTCAGAATCCGAGTATTTCGCGGTAAGCCGCCCGTACGCGGGCGGAACGGGCCCGGATTCGTGCGGAACGGGTCATGGTCCCCGGACGCCGGGTGCCGAAGCCGGTTCCTCATCTTTTACTTCATCTGCTTTGCCATTATTCTTGAATTTACGGGCATAGGGATATTCCGGAATAATGGCAATTATTTCTCCTTGCATGCCCGGCGCCGGTTTCCGGGTGGTGATGTTTTCCGGCAGGCCTTGCTTTTTGTCTTTTCGAGGCTCCACGACGCCTGCCGGGTGCCCGTCCGGTCCCAGGGGAAGGGTGATTCGGACGAAATTCGACCCTGAAATGGCTTTCGAGACCAGCGATAGATTCGGCTTCCATAAATTAAGCAGCCAAAAGACGGTCAAAAGCGCCAGGCCCAGAGCGGGTAAGAGTTCGGAGGACAGCACCCTCATGATTATGGAGCGGCCATAAAGGTCGTCGATCGCCTGGTTGACAATCTTGCGCGAGACTTGTTTCTTATGAACGGCAAATGCCCTCATGAGTGCATTTTCACACAAGATATTGATTTCCATGGGAATGCCCCGGCACTGCCTGACGATCCTCCTCATCGCCGAACCGGTCAGCGGCAGTTTCCTGCCGCTGGACACCTTCGACAGGCGATGTTTTATGTACTCGGTACTCTGAGCGCGGGTAAGCGGCGCAATTTCCGCGCGCGCGGCGACAGTCTGCTCGCTGCCTCTCAGCTTTTCTTCCAGCTTCGGTCTGCCAACCAGAACGATTTGGATCGTTTTTTCCAGCGGTGAGTCCAGATCCAAAAAAAGGCCAAGCTTTTCCAATGTCTCGGTCGGCATATCCTGGGCTTCATCGATCAGGACCACAACTTTTTGATCACGCCCGGACTCCTCGGTCAGCAAACCGTGAAAATCAGCCACCAGCCCGGGCAATTGAGCGGCAGCGGGAAATTCCCAGCCCCGCTGCTCATAGATTATCCTGACAAGTTCGGCGAAAGAGATATCGGGATTCCATACGACTACCGGCTTGGACTCATCTTCTTTAATGCCGGCAAGGTGGGAGTATAGAGCTGAGGTCTTGCCAAGCCCGGCGGCACTGAGAATTACAATAAACCCCGCGTGCCGGTCGGGCCCGTGAGCGATGACCGCTAAAGCCTCTTTGTGACTGGGGCTTAAAAAGAAAAGCTCCGGGTCGGGGGCGTCGTTAAAGGGTTGTCTGGAGAAACCAAAGAAATCCAGATACATGAGATTTCAGTGACCTCATCTCTTGAAAAGCTGTTCTAATTTCCCCCGGGTGTTGAGGAAAATCTTCATGGACTCAACTGCGGCCAACGCCTGAGCCCGGAAACTTCCAGGCTGAACCGTTGCTTTCAGGAGAAAGCCCGGGATTCAGCCTCTCTGCCGAAATGAGCGGATCACGAGACATCTTCGAATTTTCTTACAGAAGCGATTCTCCGCATTGTCTCAACTCGCCCTTTTTAAGTCAAACGCCGCCACGGCCGACCTCAGGCGTTCTCCCGATGGGGAGGGGCGCAATCTCAAAAAAAAAGAGCCTTTCGAACCCACGCTTCTTTCCTGCTCAAGTTGCTGGGGCAACGCGTTTTTCTTCAACATTGGGTATGCGAGGTACCCATTTTCTACCCACCAGAATGACCCTTTACTGCCTGATTTAAAGACATTACTCTTCGCCCATCCGCAATACCTCTGCAAATTTGCCCAAATTGGTCTTCCGGTCTTGTCATTATGTAAACGAGTTGGCGGAGCTGTCTAAACAGACCTGGACCAGTGTGAAATTCGGACTACTTCAAATCAGCTAACGAGCAAAACAGCCCTTGAATCTTATATTTTCAGAGTCGACGTGCCGGAGACCGGGACCTTACGCGCGCTGCCTTCGGCATGGGCCCCGGCGGCATGAAAGCAACTGCTTTGCGGGGCAGGGCCGCTTTGAATTTTTAACCGATTTTTCGCTTAATTACCCGACTCCTTCATAAATCTTAAACCGCCACGGCAACACTGGTTTACGTCCAAATTGGGTATAGATTCTACCCATTTTCTACCCACCAGATTAACCCTTTACCTCAGAATTTGAAAGCAATAATGTACGTCCCACGCAAGACATACACAAATTTTTCCTGCACGGTTCTTCCAAATCCGCCGATATGTAATGGAGTTGGCGGAGCTGTATAAATGCCCAAATCATCGCGGAATTCAAAATACTTCAAATTTTGCTGATATGACCGCGCGGGTGGGTCCTGCCCGCGCAGTGGCTGCCGACGCAAGCAACTGGTGCACGATGACAAGCTCCGGGAAGCATTCGGGTCTTGAAAACAGGGATATTCGGAATTGCTCTCACGCCTCCTGAAATTGGCCTTGTCATTTCTGCCGGGTGGAAAAACACAAATTCAGGAAAGCCGGTTCGAATTTCGCTTCAAATCCCCGCACACACCAAGTTCGGAGAGATGATGAGCAAAAAAGCACAGGAGCTAAACCAAATTAATCGGCGAAGATCCAAGCGTTACGAGGTTGTCGAGGAGATATTCATCACATTCAAGCCCGGTTTTAAATTTGTGGGTAAACTCATGGATATCAGCACTGGTGGTTTGGCATTTGAATATATTATCTTCGGTGATTGTGACGTTCCCAAGATTGCACATGCTTATATTTTTTCTCAACAGCATTTCGATCTGACCAGGATCAACTGCAAAATTATATATGACGACCGCATTGACTGCGAGCGTCCCCCCAATGTCCATCAGATCAGGCGTTGTGGTGTGGCGTTCTCAAGTCTGTGCGGCCAGGAATTGAACCAATTCCTGCCTCTCTTTAGATTTGCATGCAAAGAGTCATTTTCGTGATGGAGGATGCTCGCCTATGGTGGGGCAAATCCGAAGAGCATCCGAGGATATTTTCGGGGTTTATCATCGGTTTCAATGCTCCCATCACCACGAATAATTCTTTAATGCATATTTCGCATATGCCACGTTGGCTCGACAGGTTTAAGAGCGATTATAACAAGATGGGTCTATAGACGCCCATAAGTGCGGAGATGAGCACATGAATCCAGAATCAAAAAAAGATGTTGCCTCTCAATATCCCGTTCCAATTTCTGAGAACCAGGCGCTGTCAACAGAAATTGGAGACGTACTGCTGCACTATGATCCCTCTCCCACTTTCGCCGATTTTCTCGAGATCATTCTGAGGCGCAAATGGTTGATCATAGGGGTCTTTGCATTTTTCGTAATACCGGCATTGCCTATCAGCTTCATGATTAAACCGATATATCAAGCTGTTGGGTCCATAGAGCTCAACCCGCAGGCCCCCAAAGTTACCAAATTTGAGAACATGTTGTCGGATCGCGCGGGTAAAGATGACATCTACTACGCCACGCAACTGGAACTCCTGGGCAATCCCGCTCTTGCTCGACGGGTTATCGACAAGCTTGACCTGGCTGACGAGCCCGGATTCAACATTGACCTGGATCGGAAGAGAGAAAAGAAGCTGATTTGGCGAATCTCGAACCGGATCGCAACCCTGAAGGAAACCATTGTCGGGGCGGTAAGCAATTTATTCCAGCCGGCCACCGAACCCGTGGAAGCTACCGATTCACGTCGGCGCAGTGTAGGTAGGGTGAGTAAAGCCAGTGGCATGGAAGGGGTTTTCAAATCGAAGTTAAAACTGGAACAGAAACCGGACACCAGCCTGATCGATATTAAATTCGACTCCACGGACCCTGTCATTGCTTCCAAGGTGGTTAACTGCCTTATCAATGAATATATCGATTGGCAGATGGACAGAAGAATCGAGTCTGCAAAAACCGCCAAGCAACAGCTTGAAAAGCAGATCAAGCAGGCTCGTTCGGAGATGGAGAAATCCGACCAGGAGTTGAATGATTTTTCAAAAGCACAAGGGATCGTATCACTCGATACGCGCCTTAATCTCGTATATGCTGAGCTTGAGAAGATCAATGAATCTCTGGCAAAGGCGGAAAGTGATCGGATTGAAAAAGGCGAATTTTATAAATATACTTCCGACAGCGACATAAGTTCTTCTCCGCTCGTTGTGCATAATACCCTTGTCGAGTCACTTCGCAAGCAGTACATAGACCTGCTGGGTGACTATGAAAAAGCAAGCGTTTACGCTAAGGATGACTACCCCGCGGTCAAAAACATAAAAGCAAAAATGTTAGCCATTGGGAAAAGAATCGACGCTGAGCAGCAGCGATTGTTGAGTTCATTCAAGAACGACTACGAAACAGCTTTGAGAAAGGAAAAAGCCTTCAAGTCAACGGCGGATGAGAAAAAGGCCCTTGCACTGCAGTTGAAGGAAAAGGCCAGTCGCTACAAGATCCTTGAACGTGAGGTCGACATCAATAAGCAGATTTTTCAAAGTCTGCTCGAACGGTCCAAGGAAATTGACGCCAATGTCGGTACCGACCTCAGCAACATTAAAATTGTAGACTGGGCAAACGCACCCTTGCGGCCTTATAAGCCAAGGATTTTGCGCAACCTGTTGATTGCATGTGTTCTGGGACTGTTTGGCGGATTGGGGCTGGCTTTTCTCCGAGAGTATGCCGACAGGACCATACGGCGCATAGACGAGGTTTCCGATCGACACATGATCCCTGTTCTGGGGGTATTGCCCCTGGTTTCAAAGGACGAGGGGAAAAAATTGGATGGACTTGTCAGAATAAGTCCCGCCTCCCTCTTTTCAGAAGCGATCAGGGCGGCAAAAGCCTCAGTTCAGATAGCGTGTTCACGCCATAGAGACGTGCCTGTTAAATCCATTCTTATAACCGGGACAACGGCGGGAGAGGGCAAAACCACTGTTGCCGCCAACCTGGCGCAGGCATATGCCGCAACCGGGGAAAAGGTTTTGATCGTGGACGGTGACCTGAGAAGGCCGCGTCTTGGAAAGATTTTTAACGGGCATAGTAATGGGCATTACGGTCTGAGTCACTACCTGAACGGGCTCTGCGAACTCAAGCAGGTGATTAAGGAGACCGACGTCCCCAACCTGTATTTCATTAAAGCGGGCAAAGCCTCTTCGAAACTTGCAGAATTGCTCGCGTCCTCCAACATGAAGACTCTGATGAGCAGCCTGAACGAGGATTTTGATCGAATTATCGTCGACTCTCCCCCGTTCGGTGTTTTTGCCGACGTGCTGCTTCTGGCGGGACAGGTTGATGCAGTCATTTTGATTACAGCGCTGGGAAGGACCCATCGTGAAGACCTGCGCATCTTCCGCAGAAAGATAATGGAAGCAAACGGGTATCTTCTTGGAAGTATAGTCAACAAGCTGGATCTTAGCCGTTACAACGGGAGCTACTACCAGAAACATTACCGCAGCTACTACTCCACGCGGTTCAAAGATCGCAACCTGCCGGTCGAAGCCGATTTCGACCTCTAGTGCAGCATTTCTTAAATAGTTCGATATTACCGGTTCGGGCCGAAATGGTCTCAGGCCCGAACCAAGGCATGCATATGATATCGATGGTTAGTCCGAACGTCGACCCGATTTATCTGTTCCCATTCCGCCGAACCAGTGCTGGTTCAGAAACCACTACTCTCTGGAGCAAATCCACGTATCAAATTGCAACCCTGATATCAGGGATGTGGATCGGAGGGATGCCATGCTCAAAGAGTTGAAACGACCTATCGCCGTACTCTTCTGGCTGATCAACCTCGCTGTAATAGTGGGAAGCTACTACGTCGCTTACCGTGCTACTTTCGGCGAACCGATCATAACCAACTTCCCCAGGCATCATGCGTTGGCTTTTTCCCTAAACGTTGCTTCCTGGATTTATTTATCAAGATACTTTCGCATATTTGCCTCCAACAGGCTGGTCATGTTCAGGGATGAAGAGCTAAATGTGTTGAAAACGATTGGACTGTCAGGTCTGGTGTCTGCACTCCCGCTCATGATCGATCACTCGTATAGTGCGAATCTTGTTTTTCTGCTGGTATTGTGCGCGCTCCAGGCAGCAGGTTCAATATTCCTGCGGTACTTTCCCCGCTCTCTTCTCCGGTATTTTAGGAGCCGTGGATACAATTTCAGGCAGGTTCTGATAGTCGGACGCAATGATCGTGCGGCACAATTGGCCCAGGCTATCGAGAAATTCCCCGAACTCGGCCTCAAGATTCTGGGATTCATCGATGCTCCCAATGGAAAAGCGATCAGGACGAAATATCCCTTTAAAGTCTTGGGAAAACTTGAAGACTGCGAAAAAATCATAAGAGAAAATATTGTTGATGAAGTTTACATAACTCTGCCGATCAAGTCCTTCTATTCCGAAATGGAAAAGCTTATCGAACTCTGCGAATTGGTGGGTATTGAAGCAAAAATACCGACCGATATTTTCAAGATCAAATCTTCAAAAGCCTCTATATCCAGATACCTGGGCATGGCTGTCATCGACCTCTATACCAGTCCCAAAATGAGCATCCAGTTGTTTTTGAAAAGAGTCATCGACCTGGTCCTCTCGTTTATTCTGCTCGCAGCATCCTTCCCGATGTTTGTGATAATAGCAATCCTCATTAAGGCCACCTCCAAGGGCCCCGTTTTCTTCAGGCAGCAGAGAGTGGGCTATAACGGAAGGCTTTTCACTCTGTATAAGTTCAGGACCATGGTGGATAACGCCGAGGAGCTCAAAAAGGACCTTCTCAGTCTCAACGAGATGGATGGACCGGTATTCAAAATAAATAAAGATCCCCGAATCACCAAAATCGGCCGGATCCTTCGCACAATAAGCGCTGATGAGCTGCCGCAGCTTATAAATGTCATAAAAGGCGACATGAGCCTGGTCGGCCCCAGGCCCCCCGTGCCGCCTGAAGTGGCCCAGTATGCTCTTCCCGACAGGCGTCGCCTGAGCATGAGGCCGGGGATTACCGGGATCTGGCAGGTTTCCGGGAGAAACTCCATATCTTTTGACAAGTGGATGGAGATGGACCGGCAATATATCGATCAGTGGTCGCTTTCGCTCGATTTTCAAATCCTGTGGCGTACCGTCTTCGCAGTGTTGAAGGGTGAAGGCGCTGCATAGCCCCCGGCTAATGAATAGATAAAAAAAGCACTTTTTCCGATATCCGGGAGGGAGTCATGAAAGTAGTTATCCTGGCAGGTGGATTTGGTACTCGCATATCAGAGGAAACGGGCGTCAAGCCGAAACCGATGGTGGAAATCGGCAACCACCCCATTCTGTGGCATATTATGAAAATATATTCCTCATATCAGCTCAATGACTTCATTATTTGCCTCGGGTATAAAGGTCACATAATTAAACAATACTTCGCTACTTACTCTCTCCATATGTCCAATGTCACGTTTGACTTCCGCAAGCAATCCATGGAAGTTCACGCTAACGGCACTGAACCCTGGCGTGTGACCCTTGTTGATACAGGTGAAAAAACGATGACAGGGGGACGGCTGAAGCGGATAAGGGATTATATAGGCGATGAAACATTCTGTATGAGTTACGGTGACGGAGTAGGCGACATCGATATCAATGAACTGATAGCATTTCACAAGAGCCAAAACACCCTGGCTACATTGACTTCGGTTCAGCCTCCGGGACGATTTGGGGCATTCAGACTGGATAGCGACCAGAATAAGATTTTAAGCTTCAAGGAAAAACCGCGCGGGGACGGTGCATGGGTCAACGGCGGCTACTTCGTTATGGAACCCGGAGTTATGGATTACATAAAAGATGATTCAACAGTCTGGGAAGAAGAGCCAATGATGCGTCTTGCTCAAGACCGAATGCTTTCCGCTTATCGGCATTACGGATACTGGCAAAACATGGATTCGCTTAGAGATAAGAATGTGCTTGAGGAGGTCTGGGGAAGCGGCAATGCGCCGTGGAAGACATGGTGATTTTTTTTAGTAAAAAGTAACTATTTGCCAACAGGTAACGAACAGGACTGCTCAATAATAAAAAGTAGGGAATGATGAAGTATCATTCCCTTGATAGTTTGATACTTTTGTTTTTTCGCAATCAGAAAGGAGTTTCAATGTTGGCGGTGCATTTAAAGCGTTTGATCGGTTCTGTTTGCGTGCTTGTGATGCTGTTTGTAATAAGCGGCATGATCATACCGGATATCGCTCAATCAAGTTGTCCGGACGGCATCCAGGCATATTGGAAATTGGACGAAAGCAGCGGCAATACTTTTGAAGACTTCGTAGACTCGACCCAGGCTGTATGTACCGGCACCTGCCCGCAAAGTGTTGCGGATGGGAAAATTCTGGGCGCACAGCGTTTCAGCACTTCAACGGAAGTCACCGCGGTGGGTGATACTTTTAACTGGGCCCAGAACACCAGTTTTTCCATCGAGTTTTGGATTAAAAAAGATGTAGCTTGCGCGGATACGGAGGAAGGCGCCACTGAGGTTCTGGTTGGAAGAAACAGCCCTACCACCCCGCTGCACTGGTGGGTTGGGATTGATTGTCTGGGGGGCGGGGTAGCGCAATTTACAGTGCGCGACACGGCGGGAGGTTTATTCTATGTTACTGGAACCACTGTCGTAACCGATGGGAACTGGCACCACATTGCGGCGATTCAGGACAACGCCAATCATAAGCTTATACTTTACGTCGACGGCAAACTTGATGCACAAACAGCTGCAACTTTTACGACCGGTTTCGATGCAACGGATGCCCCGCTGGACATTGGATGGCTGAATGCATTTTATAAATATTATTATTTGGGAATTCTTGATGAACTGGCCATTTATAATCGTGTTCTTACAGCAAACGAAATACTCGGCCATTATTATTTGACCCGGAGTTACTGCTCCGACTGCTCTATTCCCGTAAAGATCATGCCTCTTGGAGACTCCCTTACGCAGGGAAGTCCTTCGGATCAGCACCCGGCAGATCAGAACGACTCGACCTATTGGATAAGCTACCGCAAGGCCCTTTTAGCCAGTTTGACCGGTGCCGGCTACATTGTGGATTACGTCGGAACCCAACAAAGCGGCGAGGCGGTAGCGGGTTTTACGGATTATGACTATGAAGGGCATGGTGGTTTTGATGCCGATGCTATAGCGGCAGGGATAACGGATTGGCTGACCGCCGCGAATCCGGATGTGGTTCTGCTCCATATCGGGTCAGTGGACACCGAACTCGGAGCCTCCGGTGTCGGCACTATCCTGGATAACATCAATGCCTATAACGAAAACATAACCGTTGTCCTGGCTAAAATCATTAATCGTTCCACTACCGACACTCAGGAGAATCGGGACGCGACCGCCACTTTCAATACGCAGCTCGAAGCGCTGGCGGACGCCCGGATCGCTTTGGGGTACAAGATCATACTGGTGGATATGTATGCCGGCGCGGGCCTCAACTACGACCTGTATCCCACCGGCGACATGTGGGACATAAAGCATCCCGTCTCGACAGGTTATACAAAAATGGCCACGGTGTGGTTCAATGCTCTTGGTACTTTCCTGCCGGCGTGCACGCCGACCGCTCCACATATAACGTCCACTGCCGTTACCAAGGTTTTCGTCAACCAACCCTATCATTATACCGTGACCGCCATCGGAAATCCGGTGCCTACTTATTCTCTGGATACTCCTCCGGATGGGATGACGATCAATTCCACAACCGGAGAAATTTCCTGGACACCTCTGCTCACGGGCACATATCCTGTTTCTGTCGTAGCCACCAATACCCAGGGGCACGATACCCAGAATTTTGACGTAGTCGTCAACCCGGATCCTCATTGCGACGCGGGAATGCTCTCATATTGGAAGCTGAATGAGGCGCAAGGCAATACCTACGAAGACTTTTTCAGCGCCCATGACGGCACTTGCGCTGGCGAGTGCCCGAGTGCCGTAACCGGAGAAGTCGGCGGAGCGCAGGAATTCAACGGAAGCAGCACCGGTGTCAATGTGGTTGCCAACTCGGACTTCGATTGGGCGGCGGACGGCAGTTTTACCATCGAATACTGGATGAAAAAAAGTACTGCCTGCACCAACAATCAGGTCGTCCTGGGCAGAGATGCTCCCGAGGAGGGCAACAGCATGCAGTGGTGGGCAGGGTGTTTCGAGGACGGCACGGCTTCTTTCGTACTGATTTCCCAGAACGGCGACGGATCGGGTGAAACGGATTACCTGCAAAGCAGCGCTCCGGTTACGGATGACCACTGGCATCATATAGCGGCGGTAAGGGACGGAGTAGCCGGCCAAAACCTGCTCTATGTCGACGGTGTCCTGCAGGATTCCGCCTATGTCAGTTACGCGGCCGGATTTGCTTCTCCGTCGGCTGCGTTGAATATGGGATGGCTGAGTCTGGGGACGGGGCATCGTTTTGAAGGAGATGTGGACGAATTGGCGGTTTACAACCAGGCTCTCACCCTGGCTGAGATCCAGAAACACTATGGCGCCGGTCTGCTCGGACTGGATTACTGCCAGGAAACTTTGGCCCCGTCGATTATCCAGCAACCTTCCTCGGTTACAAAGGGTGTGGGGCAGACGGCGACTTTCTCAATCGTTGCTGTAGGAACAGCCCCACTCGCTTACCAGTGGCAGAAAGGCACCGTCGACATTTCGGGGGCAAATTCTGCATCCTACACTACCCCGACAATTGTTATCGGTGATAACGGCACAACCTACCGATGTGTTGTGACCAATGGGCACGGCAGTCCCGCCACAAGCACCAGTGCAACCCTCACGGTAGTTGCTCTGCCGACGATCACGGCCCAGCCATCCCCTCAAACGGTCAATGTCGGCGAGACGGCGACTTTTTCGGTAACGGCATCGGGGGCTTCCCTCACTTACCAGTGGCAGAAAGACAGTGTCGACATTTCGGGGGCAACCTCCGCAACCTATACCACCCCGACAACTGTCGCCGGCGATAATGGCAAAACATTCCGATGTGTCGTGACCAATCTGGCAGGCAGTGTCAACAGTGACGGTGCCCTTCTCACAGTGGATATTCCGGCTACCGCACCGTCGATCACGACCCAGCCGTCTAATCAAACGGTCAATCTGGGGGAGACGGCGACTTTCTCGGTGGTCGCATCCGGAACGGCACCTCTCTCTTACCAGTGGCAGAAAAATAGCGGGGCTGGTTTTAATGACATTTCGGGGGCGACCTTAGCATCCTACACCACCCCGGCGACCGTCGAGGGTGATAACGGCGCAACGTTCCGATGTGTTGTGACCAATTCCGTAGACCATGCCACAAGTAACGGTGCCACTCTCACAGTGGATATTCCGCCTACCGCACCGTCAATCACGACCCAGCCGACCCCTCAGAAGGTCAAGCGGGGACAGACGGCGACTTTTACGGTGGTCGCATCCGGATCGGCTCCACTCTCTTATCAGTGGCAGAAAAACGGGGTCGACATTCCGGGGGCAACATCTGCAACCTACACCACCCCGGCAACCGTCGCGAGCGATAACGGCGCAACATTCCTTTGTATTGTGACCAATTCCGTAGACCATGCCACCAGCAACAGTGTCAAACTCACGGTAGCCAGTCCGTTCATAGGTTGGCAGTCGGTTCTCTATCTGCTGACAGACGACTAGCCCTGAGCGGGCAAGAGTTTCCTAAAGTCTTGGAGGTCTAATTCTGACCATCCTTTTCGCAGGCTTATATCAGAAAGGTGAGATCGATCCGAGTGATTGACCGGCCAAAATGTTCAGCCACTTCACTCGTTTCGACTCACCACCATTTTTGCCTGGTTCGGCGAATAGGAGCGGCAACAGAAACATGGATAAAAAGAAGTCCCTCCGGATTGGTGTGCTCGTTTTCCTGTCGGTAATGCTGTACACCAGTCTTCTGGGAGCACAGGTATTAGTAATTGCTCCTCACCCCGATGACGATATAATCTTAACAGCGGGCGTCATTTATCGAGCCCATAAAAGAGGTGACTCTGTTAAGGTCGTATACGTTACAAATGGCGATTATTACAATCAGTACACTGGATACGCCAGGCAGGATGAGGCCGTTGAAGGACAAAGCTATTTGGGGATTCCTGAGAATCAATTGATTTTCCTGGGATACCCGGATGGCTATCTTCGAGAGATTTACCAAAATTATTTGAATCCCGGCGATGACCTTGTTACTGATAATGGAATATCGGAAACTTATGCAGATCGCGGACTCGGCCATATAGACTATCATTCCTATATTGCAGGTACTCCTGGTTTATATAATCGTCCCTCCATAGTCGGCGATCTCGCGGATATTATTTCCAACTTCTTGCCGGATCACATTTACACCACCTCTGAATTCGATTACCATCCGGACCACAACATAACCTATGATCTGCTAACGCTCGCATTGGCATCGGTTCGGGCCAGTCATCCGAATTACAGTCCCATTGTCCATAAAACCATAGTCCACTGGGAAGAAGATGGTTGGCCGGACTCTCTCGACCCGACTTCCTACTATACCGAACTTCCCGATCTGGCCGCACAAACGGACCTTTCCTGGGCCGACAGGGAGAGTCTCGATGTGCCGCTGCCCATGCAGTCAACCGATTATCCGGAAAACCCAAAGTACACTGCACTTGATTCCCATGCCAGCCAGGGCGGAGTTCTCGGATATGACGGGTGGCTCGGCAGATATATCCACAAGGATGAAATCTTCTGGGCGGAAAACCCTTTCGGAGCAAATCATCCGCCGATCGTAAATGCAGGTTTGGACCAGACGGCGCAACCGGGCGATGTGGTCCACCTCGACGGGTCGCAGAGCCATGACCCCGACGGCGACTTTTTGACCTACCAGTGGGTGCAGGCATCGGGTGCCACCCAGGTGCAGTTGTCGGGCGCCAACACGGCCACCCCTTCTTTTACGGTGCCTGTCGACCTGCCCCATAATGATGTCGTGACCTTCGAACTCATTGTATCCGACGCTCAGTTTTCGAGTCCGCCGGATGCAGTGAGCGTGACCATGAAGTCATCATTATCCGAGCCGACCATAACCACACAGCCGAGCAACCAGACGGTCAACCCGGGGCAAACAGCCACTTTTTCCGTAACAGCGTCGGGGTCGGCCCCCCTCTCCTACCAGTGGCAGAAAAACGGCAGTGAAATTCCGGGGGCAACCTCGGCATCTTACACTACACCACCGGCCACCTCCGGCGACAGCGGCAAAACGTTTCGGTGTGTGGTGACCAATTCGGCAGGCAGTGCCACCAGCCACAATGCAACGCTCACGGTTCGCATCCCGCCGGCCGTAACCGGCCAGCCGGAAGACACGACGGTCAACCTGGGACAAACGGCCGTTTTTTCGATAACAGCGTCGGGCACCGCCCCCCTTTCCTACCAATGGCAGAAAAACGGGAGCAACATCGCGGGGGCAACGTCCGCATCCTATACCACTCCTCCGACCACCGAGAGTGATAACGGCAAAACGTTTCGTTGTGTGGTGACCAATGCGGCAGGCACTGCCACCAGCAACAGCGCAGCCCTGACAGTTAACCTTTCGCCGGTCATAACCGGCCAGCCCGGCGACAGAACGGTCAACCTGGGGCAAACGGCCATTTTTTCCGTAACAGCGTCGGGGTCGGCCCCTCTCTCCTACCAGTGGCGGAAAAGCGGGAGCGACATTCCGGGGGCGACGTCCGCATCCTATACCACCCCGGCGACCACCGGGGATGATGACGGTGCAACATTTCGGTGTGTTGTGACCAATTCGGCGGGCAACGCCACCAGCAACAGCGCGACGCTCACGGTTCGCATTCCGCCGGCCGTAACCTCCCAGCCGAGCAACCAGACGGTCAACCTGGGACAAACGGCGACTTTTTCGATAACAGCGTCGGGCACCGCTCCCCTTTCCTACCAATGGCAGAAAAACGGCAGCAACATCGCGGGGGCAACGTCCGCATCCTATACCACCCCTCCGACAACCGAAGGTGATAACGGCAAAACGTTTCGGTGTGTAGTGACCAATGCGGCGGACAGCGTGCCCAGCAACGCCGCTGCCCTCACAGTGGTCCTTTCGCCGATCATAACCGGCCAGCCCGGCGACAAAACGGTCAACCTGGGGCAGACGGCCACTTTTTCGATAACCGCAACGGGAGCCGCCCCCCTCTCTTACCAGTGGCAGGAAAGCGGGAGCGACATTTCGGGGGCGACGTCTGCATCCTATACCACCCCGGCGACCACCGCGAATGACGACGGGGCAACATTTCGGTGTGTTGTGACCAATGCGCACGGAAACTCCATCAGCCACACCGCCACTCTGACGGTATTTATTCCGCCGGCCATCACCGGGCAGCCGGCCAACCGGTCAATTGATCGTGGACAGCAGGCAACGTTCTCGGTTGTCGCATCCGGATCGAGTCCCCTCACTTACCAGTGGGAAAGAGACGAGGTGGAAATTCCGGGGGCAACGTCCGCATCCTATACCACCCCGGCGACCACCGACGATGACACGGGCGCAACATTCCGATGTATCGTGACCAATGCGGCGGGCAGCGCCACCAGCGCCGGTGCCACACTCAAGGTAGTTGTTCCGCTGCAGGCTATTTTCAATCTGCTGCTGGATGAATAAACCAATTCAGGTATGAGTCTCCGAGGTTTCCGAAGAGCCTCTCCGACTGTCCGTTTCGCCGGGTTGTATCCAAATGGTGAGGTTGATCCGAGTGATTGACGGTCAAGTTAAAAACCAGAAAGTGAAAATGAGGAGAGAAAAATGAAAAAAGCAATTCTGGTACTGGCTATCGTATTCGCAGTTTCCACTTTCGTTTGCACCAGTGCGCGCGCCGACTGGGTTACCGGCACCATCACCCAGATTTCCAACGGCTGGGGGTCCAGCATGGTTTGCGTAAACAACGGCTCTGCGAGCACCTGGTATGTCTTGAGTTCTACGTCGGAAAAACAGATGCTCGCACTTGCGATGTATGCCCAGGCAAACAGCAAACAGGTCCAGGTCGGCGTCGTGTCGCCTGTCCAGGGTTCCACCGCCTTTGCAATTTATGTTTTACCCTAGCATCGATGAACTCTTTGCATCTTTCTATGTCAGTACCATTGTTATAAGAGACTGTAGTCGCGGAAAGTCATTCATGGAAGTGGGTGGAGCAGTGCCGTCGGCACGCTCTTGCCGCCGTGCGCTGTTTCGCTCATCTTCCGTGGCTGTTGGCAAAAGACACTGCTTCCGAAAAAGTCCAACCGGCCGCAACCTGCAAAACCGCGTCACTGGTTTCTTCCCCTTTAACCGGATCGAGCCCGGGGTTTTCTTCCTCAGCAATTGCCGGGCGAGAGGCTGCAGGCACTGATGCTTCCGGGGTCTTTTCCTCAGATGGAATCCGAAGTTTGTCTCCATGGAAGTTTCACTGCCCGTCGAATATCGGTGAGCGCGGGATTATCTTGGGGGAGCTTGCACGTATCAGACGATTCGCCGTGAGTAGGGAAACCGTTTCGGATCGGATGTGAATGACATTCCCACACCTTGGCAAGCTTGAGCTTAAGCTCAAAAAATCAGCGCGGGCTTTTATCGGCGCCACTCCCGGGAGGATAGACACCGGTTAAAGCACGATTTAGCCTCAGGAGGTCGGAACATCCCTTTAACCTCTTCACTTTGATCTAAATTGCTCATCCCGGAGCAGGATAGTTTGGCGCCAGGATTTGCTGATCAAGGAAGAGTTTTTTTTTCTGTAAAAGCTGGAAAGCGTTTCAATACTATTCATTTTTAATATTGAGGTCATGAAACTATCTGGACTTGCCGATTCTTTGATCATGACCGGCACGGGGAAGAGCTGAAAGTGTGCAGTGAAAATCTGAATCAGAACGCATGGGGCCTTTTTCGGGGAGCAGCAGTTTTGAGCCGTCTTCGGCTTCCGGGCATCAGCGCCTGTAGCTGAGTTGGCGGAGCTGGTGGGTTTTTGTCAGAACCATTTCCCCGATGCGCGAATTCAAGCAGTGTATTTTACAGACTCGTAACCCTGTCAGGGTGAAACGAGTGATACCACGTAACTTTTTCTCCAAGGGATGCTTATGAAAGAAATATCTTACAAATGCCGATTCTGCGGGAAGAATCTTCGAGTCACTTTTGCCGATCTGGGTGTCTCACCCCTGGCAAACTCGTACCTTCGAGAGGACCAGCTCTGCGGGATGGAACCCTTCTATCCGCTGCACGCTTACGTGTGCGAAGACTGCCTGTTGGTTCAGTTGCCGGCAATGGAGACGTCGGAAAACATCTTCGGCGATTACGCCTATTTCTCCTCGTATTCCGACTCGTGGCTCAAGCATGCCGAAACATATACCAACCTCATGATCGAGAGGTTCGGTTTCGACAAAAACTCCCAGGTGATCGAAATCGCAAGCAATGACGGTTACCTGCTCCAGTACTTCAAGAAAAGAAACGTTCCCATCCTGGGGATCGAACCTGCCAGGAACGTCGCCAAGGTGGCGATCGAGAAGGGGATTCCCACCCTGGTGAAATTTTTCGGGACGCAAACGGCCGGTGAGCTTGCCGGGGAAAACAAGCGTGCCGACCTTATCATCGGTAACAACGTTCTTGCCCACGTTCCCGACCTCAACGATTTCGTCACCGGAATGAAAATTGCCCTCAAGCCGCGCGGGATCATCACCATGGAGTTCCCGCACCTGATGCGGTTGATGGAGGAAAACCAGTTCGATACCATCTATCACGAACATTTCTCCTATTTTTCCTTCCTGACCGTTCGAAGCGTGTTCGCAAAGCACGGGCTGGATCTGTTCGATGTCGATCAAATCCCCACGCATGGTGGGTCCCTGCGGATCTATGCCCGGCACCGGGAGGATGTCTCCAGACCCATTGACCAGCATGTGCACGACCTGATCGAAGCCGAAAAGGCGGCCGGCTACGATAAGCTGGGGCATTACCGGGACTTCGATGCAACAGTGAAAGAGATCAAGCGGAATATCCTCGATTTCATGCTCGCAGCCAAGCGGGAAGGAAAGTCCATCGCCGGCTACGGGGCCCCCGCCAAGGGGAACACACTTCTTAACTATACGGGCATACGGACGGATTTTATCGATTACACGGTTGACCGCAGCCCGCACAAACAGGGTCTTTTCCTGCCCGGTACGCGGATTCCCATTCACAATCCGGACACGATCAGGGAAACCAAACCCGATTATCTGGTTATACTGCCCTGGAATCTCAAAGATGAAATAATGGGCCAGATGGCTCACATCCGGGAGTGGAACGGCAAATTCGTCACCCTGATCCCGGAGGTCAAGGTTTACTGATGATTTTCAGGCAGTCGCATCTGGAGGGGGCTTTTGTCATCGAGCCGGAAAGGCTGGAGGATGAAAGGGGTTTTTTCGCCCGCATCTGGTGCAACCGGGAGTTCCAATCCCACGGTTTGAACTCCAACCTTGCCCAGGCCAGTATTTCATTTAACCGTGAAAAAGGGACCCTGCGGGGTATGCACTACCAGGCGCATCCGCATGAAGAGGCCAAACTGGTGCGGTGCACGGCGGGTGCGATCTATGATGTCATTATCGATCTTCGCAGCGAGTCGCCCACATTCAGGCAATGGGACGCCGTCGAACTGAGCGGCTCAAACCACCTGATGCTCTACATCCCGGAGGGTTTCGCCCACGGGTTTCTGACCCTTGCCGGTGAAACCGAAGTGGAATACCACATCTCGGAGTTCTACGCACCCGATTGCGGGCGTGGTGTCAGGTGGAACGACCCCGCTTTTGCCATCCGCTGGCCGATGGAGCCGAAGATTATATCGCCTCGGGACTCGGGCTACCCCGATTTCTGATCTTACGGAGTACCCGGTGACACCAATAAGCGAACTCAAAAAAACCATCGACCCGGACCGAGCGGGCGGGCAAATGCATCGGCTGATTGAAAGGCTCTATCCCATCTGTCGCAGCATCACCGGTGACGGTGTCCGGAAGACCCTCGGAATTATCCGGGAGCGTATTCCGCTCTCCGTCCACGAAGTACCCACCGGGACCCGTGTATTCGACTGGACAGTGCCCAAGGAATGGAACATCAGGGACGCTTACATCAAGGCACCGTCGGGAGAGCGAATCGTTGACTTCAATGCATGCAACCTGCACGTGATGAGTTACAGCGTTCCGATTCATGCAAAAATGCCTCTTTCGGAACTCAAGGACCATCTCTTCACCTTGCCGGACCGCCCCGGCTGGATACCTTACCGGACCTCCTATTACGCCGAGAACTGGGGTTTTTGCCTTAGCCACGAGCAGTTCCTGCAACTCCCGGAAGCGGTCTATGAGGTGTGCATCGATTCCAGCCTCGAGGACGGCAACCTGACCTGCGCGGAGTGTTTTTTACAGGGAGAGAGTTCCGACGAGGTGCTTTTTTCCTGCCACATCTGCCATCCGTCGCTTTGCAACGACAATCTCTCGGGAATCGCTCTTGCCGTTTCTCTTGCCGAACTGCTCAGCCCGCTCTCTTTGCGCTACTCTTACCGGTTCCTGTTTATTCCCGGCACCATCGGGTCCATCACCTGGCTCGCCCTGAACCAGGGCAGGGCCGATCGTATAAAGCACGGCCTGGTAATTACCGGTGTGGGCGATCCGGGCGGCTTTACCTACAAGAGAAGCCGCCGGGGCTGTGCGGAAATCGATAGAATTGTCGAGCATGTCTTGAAGCATTCCGGTGCCCGGCACGAGATCGTAGATTTTTCACCCTACGGCTATGACGAAAGACAGTACTGTTCACCGGGCTTCAACCTTGCGGTGGGGTGCCTGCAAAGAACTCCCCACGGCCAATATCCGCAATACCATACGTCTGCCGACAACCTTGAATTTGTCAAGCCCGTCGCCCTTGCCCAATCTTTGTTCCAGTATCTGTGCGTTTTGGACGTGCTGGAAAATAACGGGCTCTACCTCAATACGAATCCCAAGTGTGAACCCCAGCTCGGCAAAAGAGGGCTTTACACGGCCATAGGTGGAAAGAGCGATTCGTTCGAAAGGCAGATGGCAATGTTGTGGGTGCTCAATTTATCCGATGGCGGCAATACATTGCTCGATATCGCCGACAGGGCCGGCATCAAATTCGACCTGATCGGGGAAGTTGCCGATACATTATTGCAACATGGACTCTTGCAGCACCACCTGGCGCCGTCCGGGACGTGAAGCGGACCGTGGCCGTTGCGGCTGAGGGAACTGTCAATTGAGCGCTGCCGAAAACAGAGAAGTAATCGGACTGATTCCCGCGGGCGGTAAGGCCACACGGCTTGCGCCACTGCCTTGCAGCAAGGAATTGTATCCCATTGGCTTCCGGAAAACCGATGAGGAGGGCGGATTCCGTTCCAAGGCCGTTTGCCACCATCTTCTGGAGAGCATGAAGATAGCGGGCATCTCCAAGGCCTACATCATTTTGCGTGAAGGCAAGTGGGACATTCCCGGTTATCTGCGAGACGGCAAGATGGTGGGCATGAACCTGGCTTATCTCATGATGGATCTGCCTTTCGGTGTCCCATACACGCTTGACCAGGCGTTTCCATTCGTGAAGGATGCTTTTATCGCACTCGGGTTTCCCGACATACTTTTTCATCCTGCCGATGCTTTTTCCCGCCTGATTGAGCGACAGGAGCACTCGGGTGCGGATTTGGTCCTGGGTTTATTCCCGGCTTCGAGTCCCCGGAAGATGGATATGGTAGAATTGGACCGGAATGGAAAGGTTTGCGGCATTCAGATCAAATCACCGCAAACTCAACTGCACTACACCTGGATGGTGGCTGTCTGGGCGCCCTCTTTTACCCGTTTCATGCACGATTACCTGAAAACGGTGGATTATGGTTCGGAACACTACATTCTTGAAAATAAATCAGCCTGCCGCGAGCTTTTTGTGAGCGATGTAATTTTAGCGGCGATGGAAAACAAGTTCTCGGTGGACTCGGTTGTTTTTCCTGACGGGAACTGTTTGGATATAGGGTCACCGGAAGATCTGATGCGGGCTGTTCGGATGGCGGTGCAATCTCCATCCGGCTCCTGATGGATCGTTTCGGTGTTCGACTTTTTGGGACCCCCATCTTGAAGCGAGGCAAATGAGCACAGTTATCGGTCAATTGAAAGATGGCGCACCCGGTTTTGAGCCGGCGCAGCCGCCCTTGACGCTGATCAGACCCAGGTCCGGTTGGGAGATCATAGATTTTGAGGAAATCAAAAGATATCGGGACCTGTTCTTTTTTCTCGTCTGGCGCGACATCAAAGTGCTCTATGCACAAACCGTGTTGGGATTTTGTTGGGCCATATTCCAACCGCTCATACAAATTGTAATGTTCACAATCGTTTTCGGTAAAGTGGCCGAAGTGCCGACGGACGGCATTCCCTACGTGGTGTTTTCCACCGTGGCCCTGATTCCCTGGACGTACATGTCCCAGGCCATGACGTCCGCGTCCGAAAGCCTCATCGCCGGGCAGGCCATGCTGGGCAAGATTTATTTCCCGCGCCTGTTCTTTCCCTTGACCTCGGTTGTGGCCAAAATGCTGGACTTTATCTTATCCATCCTGCTTCTAATCGTAGTCATGGTCTACTACCGGGTGCCCCCTTCATGGAACCTGCTTATGTTACCGTTGTTTACGGCACTTATGGTTGCAGTTCCGGCAGGCATAGGGATATGGTTTTCTTCCCTGGCCATACGGTACAGGGATGTTCGACATGCCATGGCATTTATGGTGAGGATGTTGATTTATACGGCCCCTATTGTTTACTCGGCCTCATCTATTCCCGATAAATACAGGTTCATCTATTCTTTGAACCCCATTGTCGCGGTGATAGAAGGATTTCGGGGGTGTTTGCTGGGCACGCCGATGCCATGGCAGTTCATTTGGCCCGGAACCATTTCGGCCTTTATCCTGTTAATAAGTGGTGCGCTCTATTTCAGACGCATGGAAGGCATATTTGTAGACGTAATCTGAAATCTGTTTTGGAGCTGTGAAGACAGGATGCGCAAAAAATCAAGAGAACCGGCGATAAGAGCCGAAAAAATCAGCAAGTTTTACCGCATTGGCGTCAAGGATAAAATGCATGACAGCATAGCGCGTGCATTCCTTGATTTTTTGAAAAGCCCATGGACAAATTATCGTAAGTACCGTTCCCTCTATCACTTCGATGATGTGAATTTAAACGGAGGAAATGGTCCCGGCGGCCTGTCCGACGATGTGATGATAGCCCTTCGCGATGTATCTTTTGAAGTTCAGCAGGGCCAGGTGATGGGGCTTATCGGGGGAAACGGGGCGGGGAAATCGACGCTTCTCAAGATCCTGTCAAGGATCACGACACCCAACGGAGGGTATGCGGAAATCCGGGGCAGAGTCTCCAGCCTGTTGGAGGTGGGCACAGGGTTTCACCCGGAACTCACCGGCCGGGAAAACGTTTATCTAAACGGTACGATCATGGGCATGACCAAAAAGGAAATCGACGACAAGTTCGATGAAATCGTGGATTTCTCGGGTGTGGAAAAGTTCCTCGATACACCCGTGAAGCGCTATTCGAGCGGAATGAGCGTCAGACTGGCCTTCGCAGTTGCCGCGCATCTGGAGCCGGAGATACTTCTGATCGATGAAGTGCTTGCGGTGGGGGACGCCGCTTTCCAGAAGAAGTGCCTTGGCAAGATGGGCAACGTGGCGCGTGAGGGCCGAACGATAGTTTTCGTAAGCCACAATATGGCCGCAGTGACCCAGTTGTGCAGCCATGCTATCTGGCTCGACGGCGGGCAGATCAGGCAAATCGGGCACTCGTCCGATGTGGTCTCCGCATATCTTACGGCTGGAACGTCGGGACAGGCGACTTGGGTCAACCGTAAATCTCCAAACCCGGAAGCCGAAGTGCACCTGCATTCCGCGTGTTTGACAGGCTCCGATGGGCAGCCCATAAGTATGACCGATTTCGACCGGCCTTTTCAGATAGAGGTCTGTTATGAAATCTTCGTTCCAACGCGCGATCTGTCCTTGACCTGCCACATCATTGATTCTCAGGGCAATATCGTTTTCGAGACCATAGATACCGACAAGCCGGAGTGGAAGGGCATTACACGGGAGGCCGGACGCTATGTCACCCGGGTAACCATAAATGCGCCCCTGCTAAAACCGGGCCGCTACTATGTGACCTTCTTTTCATTCATCGACGGTGTCAAGGTGATTGCGGTGGAAGAGGGTGCTCTCACATTCGATATATCGGAGGTGGGATATCGCCTGAATGCGGGCCGGTATGGAGTGGTATCGCCCGTGTTCAAGTGGGAAATCGAAAAGATTGCCTGCTCGGCATTCCCTCAAAACAATGAAAACCAATCTTTAAACGATTTGCCGCAATCCGGCATACTATAAGGCCATGGCCATGGGTGGCGCACGGCGGAGGTCGAAGCCTTGATTGGACAGTGTGTTGTTCCGGGCATGCCGCAGCACTATGCAAGCGAGAATATCAGCAGTGCCTGGACTAAGCTTGCGGGGTATGGACGAGGTGTGGAAAAAGGCTGACAGGCGGAAGTTATCACCATGACGGACCCTATTAGGCAATTCGAAACGCAGCGTGTGCTGGTAACGGGAGCCAGCGGTTTTATCGGCAAGCACCTGTGCGCGCGACTAATCGGGGAAGGCGCGGCGGTCCATGCGGTTTCCCGGCGGAGCGAACCCTCTGCGTCGGCCGGTCTTAACTGGTGGAAGTGCGATGTTACCGACGTTGACCAGGTTCGAAGTCTTTTCGCCGAAACCAGGCCCGAAGTAATCTATCACCTGGCAAGCTTTGTGAGCGGTTCCCGCGATTTGGAAGCGGTGCTGCCCACTTTCCATAGCAATCTGGTATCGACGGTAAATCTCCTGGCTCTGGCCACCGAATTGGGCTGCCGGCGCATCGTGCTGGCCGGTTCCATGGAAGAGCCCCGGCCTGACGAAAAGGCGGCGGTTCCCGGATCGCCCTACGCGGCGGCCAAAATGGCCGGAAGCGCCTACGCGCGCATGTTCCATGCCCTGTACCGCACACCCGTTGTCATCGCCAAAATTTTCATGGTCTATGGACCGGGGCAGGGAGATCTTCGTAAGCTTGTTCCCTATGTCACCCTGTCGCTTTTGCGCGGTGAGGCTCCGAAATTGAGCAGCGGCACACGGCCGGTGGACTGGATTTACGTTGACGATGTCGTGGAAGGCCTCCTGGCGTCGGCGTCGGCCCCCGGCCTGGAGGGCGAAACCGTCGAACTGGGTTCGGGCTCCATGGCGACTGTGCGTGAAGTGGTCGAAATGCTGGTCGGCCTCAACGGATCGCGGGTCCAGCCGGTTTTTGGCGGCATAGAGGACCGGCCTTTCGAACAGGTGCGCACCGCCGATATCGCGGCCACGTATGCACAAATGAGCTGGCGGCCGGAAACGGGCCTGGAAGAAGGTCTTCGGCAGACCGTCGAATGGTACGGCCGCCGATACCCGGATGGAAAGGTAGAGGAATAATCGATGTTGGATTTTGTCCCACGGCCCTTGAAAAATCTTGCCCGGCGCCTGCTTTTTCCTCCACCGGTCAAAGAGATGCAGGAGTGGTCCATCGGCATCTTTGCCGGCGAAAAGCCATGGCAGGTTGTGCAGCCGGATCACATTGTAAATCCCGTGCTGACCCGCCACGATATTAGCGACAGGGACGCGAGATTTGTCGCCGATCCGTTCATGTTAAGGGTAGATGCTACCTGGCACATGTTTTTCGAGGTACTGGACAGCAAGACCGGGAAAGGAGAAATCGGCCTGGCGACCAGCCTTGACGGTTTCACCTGGAAGTACAGGAAGATTGTGCTGGTCGAACCTTTCCATCTCTCGTACCCCTATGTCTTCTACCGGGACGGTGCTTACTATATGATTCCCGAGACTTGGGAGGCCGGGGCGGTGCGGCTCTACCGGGCGGACGCCTTTCCCGAAAAATGGACCTGTGTCGCGACACTGCTGGAACTGCCCTACGTAGCGGACAGCTCTGTATTCCATGCCAACGGCTACTGGTGGATGTTTTCCGAAACGTGGTCCGAACCCGAGCCCCGGTTCAGCAAGCTCAGCCTTTATTTTGCCTCGGAGCTGACCGGCCCGTGGGTGGAACATCCGCAAAGCCCGGTGGTGAACGGCAATCCGCACACGGCCCGGCCCGCCGGACGTGTTTTGGTCGATGGCAACCGGATAATCCGTTTCGCGCAGGATTGCGCTCCAAAGTACGGCATCCGGGTTTTCGCATTTGAAGTGGAAGAGCTGAGTCCTGATCGCTATTCCGAGCGTCCGCTGATGTCAGGCGCGATTCTGGACGCCGCCGGCTCCGGATGGAACAGCCATGGAATGCACCACATTGACGCCCACCGTCTGGATGACGGGCAATGGATAGCAAGCGTGGACGGTTGGCGAAGCATAGTGGTCAAGTAATATGCTGAATACGATCGGGACGGCAATAAAACAGCGGGTAGCCCACACCAGGCTCTTCCGCCTGGCAGCCGAAATCAAAAAGGGCCTTGCCGCAACAAACGGCACGGACAACCGGGTGGTATCGCTGTTGCCCAGTGGACCGCCTCGCGGCAATGTGCTCCTATCCTATATTATCGACGCTTTTTTTCTTCAACCCGACGACCCCGCTCTGTTGAAACATACCCACTACTGGGAAACGCGCCAAATCGCCCGGACCTGGCTCGATTTGGGTTATGCGGTCGATGCGATCCACTGGAAAAACCAACAATTCCTGCCTCAAAAGAGCTACGATTTTTTCATCGACGTGCGGATGAACCTGGAAAGGATCGGGCCGCTGCTTAATCCGGGCTGCGTGAAGATCATGCATATAGAAACCGCCCACTGGCTCTTCCACATGACGGCTCAATACCAGCGCCTGCTCGATGTGCAGCGAAGGCGACAGGCGACGGTCGAGCCGTGTAAAACCGTCAGTCCGAATCTTGCCATCGAACACGCCGATTGTGCGACAATTCTGGGAAATAATTTCACCCGCAGCACGTATGCATATGCCGACAAGCCATTTTATCATGTGCCGATTTCAGCCCCCGCGGTTTATCCATGGCCGGAAGCCAAGGACTTCGATGCATGCCGCCGGAATTTCCTGTGGTTCGGCAGCGGCGGGCTGGTCCACAAGGGACTGGACCTGGTCCTGGAAGCATTCGCGACAATGCCCGATTTCCACCTCACGGTGTGCGGGCCTGTCAAGGATGAAGCGGATTTCGAGCGGGTCTACGCGCGGGAGCTATACTCGACGCCTAATATTCGCACAGTCGGGTGGGTCGATGTGAGCGGGCGGGACTTCATCGAGATTGCGGGCAACTGTGTCGGTGTCATTTACCCTTCGTGCTCCGAAGGGGGCGGTGGAGGTGTTATTACCTGCCTGCACGCCGGACTGATTCCGGTGGTCAGCCATGAGACCAGCATAGATGTGGATGACGACATGGGACTGGTTCTGCAGGATTGTTCAATAGAGGAGATCCGGCGGGCGGCAAGGAAGCTGGCCGCCACACCTGCTGAGCAGTTGCAGGCTCGGGCGAGGCGGGCCTGGGAGTACGCGCGTGCAAACCACACCCGCGAGAAATTCGGAGAAGCTTACCGCGAGGCCGCCCAACAGATTATTGTCGACTACCGCTTGGTCCGCAAGCCGCCATGAAGAAATTGTGAAAGAAACCCCGCCCACGACGTTGAAGGAGCCCTCCACGGATGGGGGAAGGTTGGCGTGTTTCGGAACGCCAACAACATGCGCAGGAGGAGTCTAAAATGGACGCTCCAGTCGTATTTATTATTTTCAATAGACCAAAGTTGACGGAAAAGGTTTGGCGGTCGATCGAGAGTTACAAGCCAAAACACCTTTTCATTATTGCGGACGGGCCGCGCCCGCATGTTGCTGGCGATGCGGAAAAATGCGCGAAGACACGTCAGGTGGTAAGCAAACCCAACTGGGACTGTGTAGTACAAAGAGACTTCTCGGAAACCAACCAGAACGTAAATGTTCGACAAATAACCGGTTTGAATTGGGTCTTTGAGCACGTTGATCGAGCCATCATACTTGAGGACGATTGCGTTCCTGATTTGTCCTGGTATGGATTTGCCGCTCGAATGTTGGAAAGGTACGCCGAGGATCCTCGTGTGATGCACATTTCCGGGCGCGGCGTTTTTAAGCGGCTTCCCGCTACGAATGAGTCGTACTATTTCACGCGATCACTATCCTGTTGGGGCTGGGCGACCTGGGCGCGGGCGTGGAAGTTGCTCGACTGGGATCTCAAGGCCTGGCCGGCATTGAGATCGACTGATCATTTGACTGAGGCTTTTGTCACCGATAATGCGGCGAAATACTACTTAAAGGTTTTTGATGAGTTGGAGAAGACACCCCGCGAGGCTCGTGACAAAGACTACATTTGGATTCTCACATGTTTAGCCAACGCTGGTCTGGGCATCAGGCCCTACAAAAATCTTATTGAATACATCGGCTTTGATGAGGATGCCACCGATAGGGCACTGATGGCTGCGATGAGAAAGCATATCGATATTCCCGTTCAGGGACTGAATGATCCAATCATTGATCCCCCCTATGTAGTACGGAACAGGACTGCTGACAAATTTACATATGAAACATGGTGGAGAGATGTGAGAGGTCCTATGGAGCGTCGTCAAAAATTGCGCAATCTCTATGCGAGAGTTTCAAGAAAACTGTTCAGCGAGCGATGGCTCCATCGCCAAGCGTGCGGCCAGGACAGCCCCCGCCCAATACTTCGGTGAAAAATACTGTATTCGAAGAGAGTGATCGGATAGGACGGCGCAGGCGCCGAAGGGTGGTTTTATTCCTTTCTTTCTGATAAAAAATCTGGTACTAAGATTCATATAGATACAGAATCGCCAAAAGATCCACTCGAAACTGTACTGTAATACGTAGTCGCGTTCAAAATCGCAATTTTAATAAAGCGAAGAGAGCGAAGGGATGATTCCTCCGCGCCCCTCAAATGTCAGCTGCACACGCAAGAGTGAAGCCCCGCTACACAATGAGCCGCGCAGCGGCCAAGCGGGGGCGAAGTTCTCAACACTTTTAAAAACTTCCTTTGATGCTCTCTTGAACGCAACTTCGTATAGGTAATTATACCAATTTGCGTTCAAGATCGTTCGCCCTGAGGTATCGAAGGGTGGACGGTCCACCCGTTCGTACTTCGATACCTCAGCACGAACGGGACCAAGCCCAGTTCAATCTTGAACGCAAATTGGTATTAGAGGTGCCTGCCGGGGCATGGGATCAAGGCAGGAATGATGAAAATTCGCCTGCTGATTTTTCCCTATCCGGCTCGACTCTGAGGAAATGTATCGAGTATGGATAAGATGACGCACTTGGGATCGGGTAAAATGGACAGGACGATCAGGGTGGCCTCTCTCCTGTTCGTCCTGGTAGTCCTCGGTCTTTTAGCAGCTTTCCCTGCTCATGCTGCGTCCGGTCTCAGCGGCCTGATGAGCCAGCCCCCTTCGGCGGTGAACCTCAGTACCGAAGGCACGACCGATTGGGCCCACTGGGGACTTACCACCGCATCCAGCTTTAACCACAAAAGCGGGGTCACCCAGCAGATCAGCAATTATACGCTGATCGGTTCGACCGCCGCCGGGCGTTTTAACGACAGCCGGGTGGCGTACACCTGGACCGGAGGCACCCCCACGGCCAGTGCCTCGAGTTCCATAGCCGGGTTGTATTTCACGGGCATCGGCGACGGGTACCAGTTGAGCGTTCCCGCCGCAACCACCGACAGGACGCTTAAGCTCTATCTCGGCGTCTACAATGCCAAGGGCACACTGGAGGCAAAACTAAGCGACGGAAGCGTCCCCTCCTACGTGGCTGTCTTGGATAATTCCACCGGCAGTACCGACCGGGTGGTAACGATTACCTACCATGCCGACGGTACCGGGGTGAACCTGCTGGTCTCGTTCACGGTGGCGGATAATTACGGGTCCGTCTGGGGAAACGTCACTCTGCAGGCGGCGACCCTGGTGAGCAGCACGACGCCCACGGTTGCCACTCCCACCATTACTCCCAACGGCGGCACCTATACGAACTCGGTAAGCGTGACACTGGCCACCCAGACGGCGGGGGCATCGATTCGCTACACAACCGATGGAACGGACCCGACAGCAAGCTCCACCCTCTATAGTGTTCCCATTACCCTTACCCAAAGTGTCACTCTGAAGGCCAAGGGCTTTCTTCCGGGATATAACGACAGTACCACCGCCAGCGCCGCCTTCACCATAACGGCAACGCCCACGGTTGCCACCCCCACCATCACTCCGGCAGGGGGCACCTACACGAACTCGGTAAGCGTAACGCTTGCCACCACGACTTCGGGGGCATCGATTCGCTACACAACCAATGGAACGGACCCGACCGCAAGCTCCACCCTGTATAGTGCTCCCATTACTCTGACCCAAAGTGTCACCTTGAAGGCCAAGGGCTTTCTTTCCG
Organism: uncultured delta proteobacterium; assembly: GCA_963712895.1. Lineage (GTDB taxonomy): Bacteria > Desulfobacterota > Syntrophobacteria > Syntrophobacterales > Syntrophobacteraceae > SbD1. The sequence continues at coordinate 458,309 of CAVQJR010000007.1, forward strand.
GGTATAACGACAGTACCACCGCCAGCGCCGCCTTCACCATAACGGCAACGCCCACGGTCGCCACCCCGACAATCACGCCGGCCGGAGGCACCTATACCGAGTTCCGTGAGTGTCACGCTTGCCACCACGACCGCGGGGGCATCGATTCGCTACACAACCAATGGAACGGACCCGACCGCCAGCTCCACCCTGTATAGTGCTCCCATTACCCTGACCCAGAGTGCCACCTTGAAGGCGAAGGGTTTTCTTTCGGGATATAACGACAGTGCCACCGCCAGCGCCGGATTTACAATCAATTCCGCCGGCTCGTCCAGTCTCAGCGGTCAAATGAGCCAATCCCCATCGGCGGTGAACCTCAGTACCGAAGGCACGACCGATTGGGCCCACTGGGGGCTTACCACCGCATCCAGTTTTAACCACAAAAGCGGGGTGACCCAGCAGATCAGCAATTATACGCTGATCGGTTCGACCGCCGCCGGGCGTTTTAACGACAGCCGGGTGGCCTACACCTGGAGCGGAGGTACTCCCACCGCCAGTGCATCGAGTTCCACCACCGGGTTGTATTTCACGGGCATCGGCGACGGGTACCAATTGAGCGTGCCGGCCGCAACCACCGACAGAACGGTGAAACTCTATCTCAGTGTCTACCAGGCCAGGGGCAGATTGGAGGCCAGGCTAAGCGACGGCAGCGTCTCTTCCTATGTGGACTACGTGGATAACTCCACCGGGAGTACGGACCGGGTGGTAACGATCACCTATCATGCCGCCGGCACCGGAGTGAACCTGATCGTATCATTCACGGTGGAGGATAATTACGGGTCGACCTGGGGCAACGTCACCCTGCAGGCGGCGACTCTGGTCGCAGGAGCGGCAACCCCCACGGTTGCCACCCCCACCATCACTCCCAACGGCGGCACTTTTTCGAACTCAGTAAGCGTGACGCTGGCCACCACGACTTCGGGGGCATCGATTCGCTACACAATCGATGGAACGGACCCGACCGCCAGTTCCACCCTTTACAGCGCACCGATAACGCTCACTCAAAGCGTAACGCTTAAGGCCAAGGGCTTTCTTTCGGGATATAACGACAGCACTACCGCCAGCGCCGCCTTCACCATAACGGCAACGCCCACGGTCGCCACCCCGACAATCACGCCGGCCGGAGGCACCTATACCGGTTCCGTGAGTGTCACGCTGGCCACCACGACCGCGGGGGCGTCGATTCGCTACACAACCAATGGAACGGACCCGACCGCCAGCTCTACCCTTTACAGTGCTCCCATTACTCTGACCCAAAGCGTCACCTTGAAGGCCAAGGGTTTTCTTTCGGGATATAACGACAGCACCACCGCCAGTGCCGGTTTTACGATTACGGTAACGCCCACGGTCGCCACCCCCACCATCACTCCCAACGGTGGCACCTATACGAACTCGGTAAGCGTAACGCTGGCAACCCAAACGGCGGGGGCGTCGATTCGCTACACAACCAATGGAACGGACCCGACCGCCAGCTCCACTCTTTACAGTGCGCCGATCACCGTCACCCAGAGCCTAACGCTTAAGGCCAAGGGCTTTCTTTCGGGATACAATAACAGCGCCACCGCCAGCGCCGGATTTACAATCAATCCCGCCGGCTCGTCCAGTCTCAGCGGTCAAATGAGCCAATCCCCTTCGGCGGTGAACCTCAGTACCGAAGGCACGACCGATTGGGCCCACTGGGGGCTCAGCACCGCATCCAGCTTCGATCACAAGAGCGGGGTCACTCAGCAGATAAGCAACTACACCCTGATAGGCTCCACCGCTCCCGGACGCTTTGCGGACAGCCGGGTGGCCTACACCTGGAGCGGAGGTACTCCCACCGCCAGTGCATCGAGTTCCACCACCGGGTTGTATTTTACGGGCATCGGCAATGGGTACCAATTGAGCGTGCCGGCCGCAACCACCGACAGAACGGTGAAACTCTATCTCAGTGCCTACCAGGCCAGGGGCAGATTGGAGGCCAGGCTAAGCGACGGCAGCGTCTCTTCCTATGTGGACTACGTGGATAACTCCACCGGGAGTACGGACCGGGTGGTAACGATCACCTATCATGCCGCCGGCACCGGAGTGAACCTGATCGTGGCATTCACGGTGGAGGATAATTACGGGTCGACCTGGGGCAACGTCACTCTGCAGGCGGCGACACTGAAGCCGGCAGATATCCCGCTGAGTCTGCCCTTTTCCGACGATTTCAATAGAACGAACTTAGGTGCATGGGCAGTATTTGACGACAGTCCGGACGCGTCGAGCTGGCAGATTCAGAACGCCCAATTATACGAGCTGAATCGGGTTGAGTCTGTGGATAGCTTTGATGGTACTTACCATACGGGGACCTATGTTTATCTCACCACCGGCTTGGGGCTTACAGACTATCGCTTTAGCGTACAGGCCACATATTTGTCGACTTTCCTGGCAGATGATATCGGCATAATGTTCAGATATCGTGACAATGATAATTATTACCGGCTTTCCATGAATTCAAGGTATGGATTTACGCGTCTGGAGAAGAAAGTCAATGGCAGTTTTAGCACCCTTGCAATGAATGCCAGAGGATACATGAATGGTGCAACATTAAATATTACCATTGATGTCAAGGGATCGACAATCGAAGTATACCTGGATGGCGACCCATTGTTCGGTATATCCGATTCGAGCATAGGCTCGGGAAGTGTGGCGCTTTACTGCCAGGACGTAGCGAAGTTCGATAACGTGGTCCTTGAAAATCCATCAAGCCAGCCATCTGTTATAGTGTCCAGGCCTTTATCGTATTCAGTCGTTCCGGGGAATACTCTCGATGTTGCGGCCGTTGCGGAAAATGTACCTTCCGGCGGTTATGTCGAATTTTTACTCGACGGCACTTCATCCAGCCTGGCTTTGCAGCCCCCGTACGGCACCCAGTATTTTAATGTTACTCAAGGTGAACACACGGTCGCGGCCGTACTGCACGACCCGAGCTCGGAGCTGGCAAGGGACACCAACAACAAAGTTCGTGTAGCAGATGATTATTTTATAGCCATTGGTGACAGTATCACGAACGGAGAGGGAGATTATTATACCTCTGACAATATACTGCCGGATGGAACAATAATCTCCTTTCAAGGATATGAGGCGCCATTGACCTACAGCTTGAACCTGAACGTTTTCAGTTCCGGTATGGTGTACAATGAAGGGATTGGGGGTGACAGGTCCTACAATGCCGCCTATCAAAGGGTAAATTCCATATTGGAACGTCATCCCGAGGCCACAAGGGCGCTCATTATGTTGGGTACCAATGACTCCAGCGGGTCATTGCCCGTGCCAAGCGGCCTGGGCTGTTCCGGCAGTTCATGTACCGGCACGTATGAAGAAAATATGCAGACGCTCATCAACATTCTCAGGAGCAGGCAGATTTCGCCTATTGTTGCCCATATACCGCCTACTTTTGATTCGTCAAACCCGTCGAGAAATACGACGGTCCAAGAATATAATCAAGTCATAGACCAGGATCTTACGGGAATCCAGCCGGGTCCCGATTTCTACCACTTTTTTCAGAACCATTCCGATCTCTTCTATGACACTCTGCATCCCAACGGCCTCGGGCACAAGTGCATGGCGCAGTTGTGGTACAACTTTCTTCTCAACCAGAATCAAACACCGTTTATCCTGCAAAACCTGGCACCCGGCACCTATAAGCAGAATATCCTCGAGGCCGGCAACACGTACTATGGCGACATGGCTTATACCCTGCAGAGCATCCCTGCCGAAATAACGGGCGGGGACGTAGTGTGGATCGTGACGAACTATGCCGATAGAAACAGCACCAGTGCCAATGCGGTAAGCTTCGATATCGCCGATGATTCAACCATCTACGTGGGATATGATTCAAGAGCGCTGGCTCTGCCGAACTGGCTGAGGAGTTTTACCCTGGTGTCGGGCTCGACCATAGGGACCACCGACCCTGCCGTGGGAATCCTGAACCTCTATAAGCTCCAGGCTAATGTTGCGGACGGGACGGTGATCCTGGGCGGGAATAAGGCCACCGGCGCCAGCTTCCCTGCCGGAGTCCAGGCTTCCAATTATGTGGTCATCGTGAAAAAGAATGCCAACTAAGTTCAGTCAGACGGGGAAAATAATGAAGAGATCATTTTCTTTGCTTGCCCTGCTGGTTTTAATAATGTTGCCGATTTCAGGAGAAAGCATGACTGCTGATTTGCCTCAGGCCGAAACGGTTGTGAATGAATATTTTAAGATGCTCGAGGCCGGCAGCACATCCGGGATTCTGGATTTACTTACGGGACCGATGCTGAAAAGGAATAAAAATCTTCTAGAAAAAAATTCAAAATATGCGGCCCTTTTAAGCGACAGGTATAGAAACTCCAGCGTTCTTATTACGAAATACCAGGCCATTAACAGTAGTAAAATCAAAGTGGACGTGCTGATTACTCTAAGCACCCAAGAGAAAGTAAAGACAAGATTCATTTTATCAATAGAAGGAGACAGGCTTAAAATTTACGGTGAAGAGACCGTACCGTAAATAGTGTTGCTGAACCGGCAGGGCAGGCTATGAGCGGCCCTATGGGGCACCGGTATTATTTTCTATTGGTGAGGGGCGTTTGCCTGTAAGTCCACTGGAAGGCATGGACTGGAACGGTGGTTTATTCCTTCCTGGTAAGAAAACCGGAACAGATGCCAATATAAGCATAGAATTGCTGAAAACCTGCTGAAAACTCTGCTGTAAGTCATCGGAGATGTCTGCTGCATATCGAAGCAGGAATAATTAAAATCAGCCGTCTAATGTTTCTCCTTTCCGGCCCGACGCTGAGGGAATGTATCGAATATGGACAAGATGACGTACTTAGGATCGGGTAAAATGGACCAGACGATCAAGGTGGCCTCTTTCCTGTTCGTCCTGGTAGTCCTGGGTCTTTTTGTACCTTTTCCTGTCCATGCTGCGTCCGGTCTCAGCGGCCAAATGAGCCAGCCCCCCGCGGCGGTGAACCTCGGTACCGAGGGCACGACCGATTGGGCCCACTGGGGGCTCAGCACCGCATCCAGCTTTAACCACAAGAGCGGGACCAGCCAGCAGATCAGCAACTACACCCTGATCGGCTCCACCGCTCCCGGGCGTTTTACGGACAGCCGGGTAGCCTACTCCTGGAGCGGAGGCACTCCCACCGCCAGCGCCACCGGCTCCACAACAGGCATATACTTTACCGGCATCGGCAATGGGTACCAATTGAGCGTGCCGGCCACAAGCACCGACAGCACGGTGAAACTCTATCTCAGTGTCTGGCATGCCAGGGGCAGGTTGGAGGCCAGGCTAAGCGACGGCAGTGTCCCCTCCTATGTGGACTACCTGGATAACCCCACCGACAATACGGACCGTGTGGTCACTCTTACCTATCATGCCGACGGCACCGGGGTGAACCTGATTGTGCAGTTCGCGGTGGAGGATGATTACGGGTCCGTCTGGGGCAACGTCACCCTCCAGGCGGCGACACTGGTCGCAGGAGTGGTAACCCCCACGGTTGCCACCCCCACCATCACTCCCAACGGTGGCACCTATACGGACTCGGTAAGTGTGACGCTGGCAACCACGACTTCGGGGGCATCGATTCGCTACACAACCGATGGAACGGACCCGAGCGCCAGCTCTACCCTTTACAGTGCTCCCATTACTCTGACCCAGAGTGCCACCTTGAAGGCCAAGGGTTTTCTTTCGGGATATAACGACAGTGCCACCGCCAGTGCCGCCTTCACCATAACGGCAACCCCCACGGTTGCCACCCCCACCATCACTCCCAACGGTGGCACCTATACGGACTCGGTAAGTGTGACGCTGGCAACCACGACTTCGGGGGCATCGATTCGCTACACAACCGATGGAACGGACCCGAGCGCCAGCTCTACCCTTTACAGTGCTCCCATTACTCTGACCCAGAGTGCCACCTTGAAGGCCAAGGGTTTTCTTTCGGGATATAACGACAGCACCACCGCCAGCGCCGCCTTCACCATAACGGCAACGCCCACGGTTGCCACCCCCACCATCACTCCCAACGGGGGCACCTATACGAACTCGGTAAGCGTGACGCTGACAACCCAGACTTCGGGGGCATCGATTCGCTACACAACCGATGGAACGGACCCGAGCGCCAGCTCTACCCTTTACAGTGCTCCCATTACTCTGACCCAGAGTGTCACGCTTAAGGCCAAGGGTTTTCTTTCGGGATATAACGACAGCACCACCGCCAGCGCCGCCTTCACCATAACGGCAACGCCCACGGTTGCCACCCCCACCATCACTCCCAACGGGGGCACCTATACGAACTCGGTAAGCGTGACGCTGACAACCCAGACGGCGGGGGCATCGATTCGCTACACAACCGACGGAACGGACCCGACCGCCAGCTCTACCCTTTACAGTGCTCCCATTACTCTGACCCAGAGTGTCACGCTTAAGGCCAAGGGTTTTCTTTCGGGATATAACGACAGTGCCACCGCCAGTGCCGCCTTCACCATAACGGCAACGCCCACGGTTGCCACCCCCACCATTACTCCCAACGGCGGTACCTTTACGAACTCGGTAAGCGTGACGCTTGCCACCCAGACGGCGGGAGCATCGATTCGCTACACAACCGACGGAACGGACCCGACCGCCAGCTCTACCCTTTACAGTGCTCCCATTACTCTGACCCAGAGTGTCACGCTTAAGGCCAAGGGTTTTCTTTCGGGATATAACGACAGCACCACCGCCAGTGCCGCCTTCACCATAACGGTAACCCCCACGGTTGCCACCCCCACCGTCACTCCCAACGGGGGCACCTATACGGACTCGGTAAGTGTGACGCTGGCAACCACGACTTCGGGGGCATCGATTCGCTACACAACCGATGGAACGGACCCGAGCGCAAGCTCCACCCTCTATAGTGCTCCCATTACTCTGACCCAAAGTGTCACTCTGAAGGCCAAGGGCTTTCTTTCGGGATATGACGACAGTACCACCGCCAGCGCCGGCTTTACGATCGATCCCGCCGGCACGTCCAGCCTCAGCGGCCAAATGAGCCAGCCTCCCCCGGCGGTGAACCTCAGTACCGAGGGCACGACCGATTGGGCGCACTGGGGGCTCAGCACCGCATCCAGCTTCGATCACAAGAGCGGAGTCACCCAGCAGATAAGCAACTACACCCTGATCGGCTCGACCGCTCCCGGACGTTTTACGGACAGCCGGGAGGCCTACTCCTGGAGCGGAGGCACTCCCACCGCCAGTGCTTCAGGTTCCACCACCGGGTTGTATTTCACGGGCATCGGCAATGGGTACCAATTGAGCGTGCCGGCCGGAAGCACCGACAGCACGGTGAAACTCTATCTCAGTGTCTGGCATGCCAGGGGCAGATTGGAGGCCAGGCTAAGCGACGGCAGCGTCTCTTCCTATGTGGACTACCTGGATAACCTCACCGACAATACGGACCGTGTGGTAACTCTTACCTATCATGCCGCCGGCACCGGAGTGAACCTGATCGTATCATTCACGGTGGAGGATGATTACGGGTCGACCTGGGGCAACGTCACCCTGCAGGCGGCCACTCTGGCAGGCGGAGCGGCAACCCCCACGGTTGCCACCCCCACCATCACTCCCAACGGCGGCACTTTTTCGAACTCGGTAAGCGTGACGCTGGCCACCACGACTTCGGGGGCATCGATTCGCTACACAACCAATGGAACGGACCCGACCGCCAGCTCCGCCCTGTATAGTGCTCCCATTACCCTGACCCAAAGTGTCACCTTGAAGGCCAAGGGCTTTCTTGCGGGATACAATGACAGCACCACCGCCAGCGCCGGCTTTACGATTACGCCAACCCTCACGGTTGCCACCCCCACCATCACTCCTGCGGGGGGCACCTATACGAACTCGGTAAGCGTGACGCTGGCAACCACGACTTCGGGGGCATCGATTCGCTACACAACCAATGGAACGGACCCGACCTCAAGCTCCACCCTGTATAGTGCTCCCATTACTCTGACCCAAAGCGTCACCTTGAAGGCCAAGGGTTTTCTTTCGGGATATAACGACAGCACCACCGCCAGCGCCGGATTTACGATTACGGGAACCCCCACGGTTGCCACCCCCACCATCACTCCCAACGGGGGCACCTTTACGAACTCGGTAAGCGTGACGCTGGCAACCACGACTTCGGGGGCATCGATTCGCTACACAACCAATGGAACGGACCCGACCGCCAGTTCCACCCTTTACAGCTCGCCGATTACCATCACCCAGAGCCTTACCCTCAAGGCCAAGGGCTTTCTTTCGGGCTACAATGACAGCACCACCGCCAGTGCCGGCTTTACGATCAACCCCGCCGGCGCGTCCAGCCTCAGCGGCCAAATGAGCCAGCCTCCCCCGGCGGTGAACCTCAGTACCGAGGGCACAACCGATTGGGCGCACTGGGGGCTCAGCACCGCCTCCAGCTTCGATCACAAGAGCGGGACCGCCCAGCAGATAAGCAACTACACCCTGATAGGCTCGACCGCTCCCGGACGTTTTACGGACAGCCGGGTGGCCTACTCCTGGAGCGGAGGAACTCCCACCGCCAGCGCCACCGGCTCCACAACAGGCATATACTTTACCGGCATCGGCAATGGGTACCGATTGAGCGTGCCGGCCGCAAGCACCGACAGCACGGTGAAGCTCTATGTCAGTGTCTGGCATGCCAGGGGCAGATTGGAGGCCAGGCTGAGCGACGGCAGCGTCTCCTCCTATGCGGACTACCTGGATAACCCCACCGACAATACGGACCGTGTGGTAACGCTCACCTACCATGCCGCCGGCACCGGAGTGAACCTGATCGTGGAGTTCACGGTGGAGGATGATTACGGGTCCGCCGGGGGCAACATCACCCTGCAGGCGGCGACCCTGAGACCGGCGGACACCCCCGGTCCCGTGGAGGCGCAGGTATTAGTAATTGCTCCTCACCCCGATGACGATATAATCCTAACAGCGGGCATCATTTATCGAGCTCATCAAAGAAGTGACTCTGTTAAGGTCGTATACGTTACAAATGGCGATTATTACAATCTGGACACTGGATACACCAGACAGGGTGAGGCCGTCGAAGGACAAAGCCATTTGGGTATTCAGGAGAACCAATTGATTTTCCTGGGATATCCGGATGGTTATCTTTTCGATATTTACGAAAATTATGTTAATCCCGGCGATGACTTTGTAACTCCTAATAACGGCATATCGGCGACTTATGCAAATCGCGGACTCGGCCATATGGACTATCATTCTTATATCACAGGTACTCCGGGTTTATATAACCGTGCCTCTATAGTCGGCGATCTCGCGGATATTATTTCCAACTCTTTGCCGGATCACATTTACACTACTTCTGAATTCGATTACCATCCGGACCACAACACAACCTATGATCTGCTAACGCTCGCATTGGCATCGGTTCGGGCCAGTCATCCGAATTACAGTCCGGTTGTCCATAAAACCATGGTCCACTGGGAAGAAGATAGTTGGCCGGACCCTCTCGACCCGACTTCCTACTACACCGAACTTCCCGATCTGGCCGCACAAACGGGCCTTTCCTGGGCCGACAGGGAGAGTCTCGATGTGCCGCTGTCCATGCAGTCAACCGATTATCCGGAAAACCCAAAGTACACTGCACTTGATTCCCATGCCAGCCAGGGCGGAGTTCTCGGATATGACGGGTGGCTCGGCAGATATATCCACAAGGATGAAATCTTCTGGGCGGAAAATCCTTTCGGAGCAAATCATCCGCCGATCGTAAATGCGGGTTTGGACCAGACGGCGCAACCGGGCAATGTGGTCCACCTCAACGGGTCGCAAAGCCATGACCCCGACGGCGACTTTTTGACCTACCAGTGGGCGCAGGCATCGGGTGCCACCCAGGTGCAGTTGTCAGGCGCCGGCACGGCCACTCCTTCTTTTACGGTGCCTGCCGACCTGCCCCCCGATGATGTCCTGACCTTCGAACTCGTTGTATCCGACGCTCAGTTTTCGAGTCCACCGGATGCGGTGAGCGTAGCAATAAAGTAATAATTATCCACGCCGACCATAACCACACAGCCGGGCAACCAGACGGTCAATCCGAGGCAAACAGCCATTTTTTTCCGGTTTTTCCCGATAGATACGACAATTGGCCCGGCACCACGCGGGCCTGGAAGGAATTTTTTGCTTGTTGATAAGTAAATGGGAACGTTTCTGGATGCGGTATGCGGGGACAGGGCCCTTCGGACGTGCCGCCACATACCTGGCTACCCGCTTTTCTCCGCCATACAAGGCTCGAACATACCTGTCCTGTCTCAATCCGCAGGGCTACATCGCTCCCAGTTCAGCCATCCACCACGATAATCTCGAACTGGGCGGCAATGTCTTCATCGGAGACCGTGTTGTAATCTATAAAGCCCAAAATGGCGGAAGGGTCCAACTGGGCAAAGGGGTTCACATTCACAGTGACTGCATTTTTGAGACCGGGGCCGGCGGCAGTGTGACCATCGGCCATGAAACCTCCATTCAGCCCCGGTGTCTCTTTTCCGCTTACGTCGGGTCAATTGAAATCGGTTCCATGGTGCAAATCGCGCCTCATTGTGCCTTTTACCCTTACGATCATAGTTTTGCTCCAGGTGAAATTATCAGGGACCAACCATTGAAGACCAAGGGGGGCATTACTATTGGCGATGATGTGTGGTTTGGTTTCGGGGTCATTGTCCTGGATGGGGTCAGGATAGGAGACGGCGCTGTCATAGGGGCCGGCTCGGTGGTGACCCGTGATATCCCCGGTGGAGCGATTGCTGCCGGCTCGCCGGCCCGGGTCCTTAGAATACGTGGAGAGTGAATTGGATCAGCCTGCAATAAAACCCAAGTCTATTGCCGGATCGGAGATAAGATCCACGGCGCTGAATTCCGAGCCGCTGGTGAGTGTGATGACCCCGGTGTACAACGGCGAGAGATATCTGGCGGAGTGCATAGAGAGCGTGCTGGCCCAGACTTATCGAAACTGGGAGTATGTCATTGTAGATAATTGCAGCACCGACCGTTCGTTTGAGATCGCCCGGCTTTATGCGGAAAAGTCGCCCCGGGTCCGCCTTCATCGCAACGATTGCTACCTGGGCATGTTTCAAAATTGGAATCATGCTCTGGAAAAGATTTCCCCCGAAAGCAAGTACTGTAAAATTGTCCATGCCGACGACTGGATTTTTCCGGAATGCATATCGAAAATGGTGGAATGCGCGGAAGCCAATCCTTCGGTGGGAATAGTGGGGGCATACCGGCTGGAAGAAGACAAGGTGACCTGCGGCGGGCTGCCATACACTGACGCCGTTTTCTCGGGACGCGAGATCTGCCGGATGCACCTGCTGGATGAAAATCACCTGTTTGGCTTTGGCTCTCCCACAAACACTATGATCAGATCGGATCTTATCCGGAACCGGCGGCCCTTCTACAACGAAAGCAATTTTCACTCGGATACTGAAGCCTGTTACGACCTCCTGGCGGAATCCGATTTCGGTTTCGTTCACCAGATACTTACCTTCACAAGAAGGTCGAATGAAGCGAACACCATGTTTGCCCGCAGAATGAATACATTCATTATCAGCTCGATTGCAGACCTGCAGAAGTTTGGGCCGATGTACCTTACCCGCCGGGAACTGGACAGGCTGCTGGCAAGAAAGCTGAAGGAATATTACAGGTATCTCGGAGTAAGCGTTTTCCACCGAAAAGGGAAGGGCTTCTGGGAATATCATAGAAAAGCGCTTGCAGAACTCGGCTACCCGATGAATTGGATCAGGCTCTTTATGACGTCGGCCTTCGAGGTATTTAATTACTTCCTGGAATCGGTCAAGCTTAGATAAGCCATGGGCTGTTTTAAAGACCCAAGATGCAGATGAGTTTATACGGAATGGAACCATCGTACTTATTTACTGTTTTTACTCCCGCCTATAACAGGGGCGCCACGATACATCGCGTCTATGAATCCCTTAGAAAGCAGACATTGCAGGCTTTCGAATGGATCATAATCGATGACGGCAGTGTCGATAACACCAAAGAGCTTGTCGAAGGGTGGGAAAAGGAAGCAGCGCTGGAAATCCGGTACTTTTACCAGGACAATGCCGGCAAACATATCGCTCGCAACAGGTGTTTGGATTTGGCAAGGGGCGAGTTGTTCGTAACGGTGGATGCCGATGATGAGATCCTGGAAAACGCCTTGGAGGTACTCTATGATAATTGGCAAAAAATCGAGAACAAAGCCGAATACAGCGGCATTGCCTGCCTGTGCCTGAACGGCCGGACCGGCCGGGTGGTGGGTGAGAAGTTTCCCGTGGATGTACTGGATTCGAACGATCTGGAAATTGATTTCGTTTACGCTGTTGCCGGCGATAAATGGGGAACATGCAGAACCGAAGTGTTAAGGGAATTTCGCTTTCCGGAATTCGAAGGCCAGAGATACGTGACCGAAAGCTATGTCTGGTACCAGATGGCCAGGAAGTATAAGCACAGGTACATTAATGTCCCACTGCATATATATCACCAGGACACTCCCGGCAGCCTTACCAAACTGCCTCTTCACTTCAGGTACCCGCTTGCAACTTATGAGTTCCAGTTGCTGTTAATAAATATCGCATTCGATTATATAATCAGGAACAAGAAGGACTTCTTTATAAGATTTGTAGAATTGGGGAAATTCTCCTTCCATGCAGGGGCAGGCCCAATCAAAACAATAAAAAGGCTTGCCTCGCTGTCCCGCAAATCAATTTTTATTATGGTACTTCCTCTTTCCTTTGCTTACGTACTTCGCGACAGGATAAAAGGCAGAGTCCAATAAGGCGTGGCGGTGCAAGTTATACGGGCCGCATGCTGACAGATCGACATCCACTCCTCCAATCGTGATAAATAAAATAATGAAAATTCTATACATTACAGATCGAATCAATGCCCCCGATGGTTCCTCGGTACATGGCAGGGAATTTGTGCAAATCGTCCGGCGGATGGGACACCAGATCGAGGTCTTCCCGCCCATGTCGGATATCCAAAGGATTCAGCGCGGCAACGGCGCGAAAAAAGTAAAGAACTTCCTCTACTATATGAAGAAGATAAATTTCGATACCTTGCTCTATCTTCTTCACCAATCCAACGGGTATGTCTCGGAATGGGCCATGGTCCTGGAGGGGCTGGCAGACTGCTACAAATATCATCGGGCGCTAAAAGGTATTGTGGAGAGATTCGTCCCGGATGTCATCCTGTACAGATATCAACCATTCAACTTCGGCCCGTATCGGATAAGCGCCTCCTACAATATCCCTATCCTGGGTGAAGTCAATTTCCTGCGGTCCATGGAGGCTCCAATGTGGAGCGGGCGGCATGAGTCCACTGTTGTCACGCGCTTTTTCGAGCGCAGGGGAATCAGGTCCTTTGATCACATGTTCTGCGTTTCAAGGGGCATGAAGGACGGGATCGATCAGTATGCAGATCCGTCCAGATCGTGTGTGATCCCCAATGGGGTGGATACCGAGAAGTTCAGCGTCGCAAAATATGATAAAGTGCTTGCCAAGGCCAAGCTGAATCTAAGCGGGAAGACGGTTATCGGTTACGTGGGATCTTACAAGAGCTGGCATGGCCTCGACGTTTCCCTGGATGTGATGGAGCGCCTTTCAATGCGGGATGAAAGTTTTCATCTGCTGCTCATAGGAAATGGGGACGAATATTCCCGAATTGAGAAACTGGTCTGTGAGAAAAAATTGCATGGCTGCGTCACCCAGATCGACTACGTACCCCACCAGCAGATCCCCGAATACATGGCAGCCTTCGATTGCGCCCTGATGACCTATCCGGAAATCAAGCCCTTTCATTTCTCGCCTCTCAAGATGTTCGAGTATATGGCCATGGGCGTGCCGGTAATAACAACGGATATCGGCCAGATCGGGGAAATAATCACCCACGGGCACACCGGAATTTTAGTTTTACCGCCTGCTGCCGATTGTTTTGTTGAGGCCATACTCGATGGAAGGGATAATTTCCCGGAAATGGGACTTAATGCGAGAAAGCTCATGGAAGATGAATATAGCTGGCTTGCCAACGGAGAGAAGGTCCTTGCGATCTGCGAGAGACTGCGCCGCCATGGGAATGGAGCAGCCAACTCTCGGAAATCGAGTGGAACCTCTGAAGGGACCCAATGAAAATCGTTCTTTTCTCCTATAGCGCTCTGCCCACCATCGGGGGCATGGAGATGGTCATCCACCATCTGGCGCGATCACTCCAACAACTCGGCCAGGAGGTGCGTGTTGTTTCTGCGGGGGGGTTCCTGTCCACACGGAATATCCGCTACGTTTACCCCGTCCACAGGTGGCCGGCCCTGAGGGACCCTGTTCCGGTACTGGAGCGCCTGACCCATCTATTGCTCGATACAGCCATTTGGGGATGTGATGTCCTCCACGCGCACGACACATATCTGGCGGGCTATGCCGGGACCTGTTTCAAGCGGCTGAGAAACGTGCCGCTCGTCGTAACACCTCACGGAGAAGACATCAACATCATACCCGAGATCGGATACGGCGCCAGGCTCGATCCGTGCCTGAGGCCCAAGATTATTCGAACATTGGAGGGTGCCGACATCCTGACCTCGATCAGCGCCAGTGTCGAAGCCTCCTTATTGGACGCTGGAGCGCGCAGGGAAAAAATTCGAAATATTCCTAACGGAGTAGATAGCGGACGGTTTCAGCGGATCGCCCGGCCCGATATTCGCAACCGGTTCAAGATCCCCGAAGACTCGCGGATTATTTTGACAGTGGGTAACCACAGGCTTTGCAAGGGGCACGAGGTGCTGGTCCGTGCAATGCCGATCGTTATCAGGCAGGAGCCTCGTGCGCATCTTGTCATTGTGGGCAGGAATAATGAAGTGCTTCAGCCTTTGGTCGAGGAACTCAAACTGGAGCGGAAGGTCACATTGACAGGCTCCATTGACATGCCCGTTATGAGTGGGAACGGACTTTGTTCGGCAAAGGATCAGCGGGACGATCTGGCCGACATTTACTGTTCGAGCAGTGTCTATGTTTCCGCGGGTATCAGTGAAGGTGCGGAAGGCCTTTCACTTGCAATGCTCGACGGCATGGCGGCGGGGCTCCCGATCGTTGCCACCGGCATCTCGGGCAACAGGGACATCATTTGCGATGGAAAATCCGGATTCCTGGTGCCGCCGTCCGATCCGCAGAGTATGGCTGAAGCCATCATCCGGGTGTTCGGCGACCCTGATCTCGGGAAGTCGATGGGCGCCGGCGCCGGTCAATTGGTGAGTCAGTACGAGTGGACTCAGGTGGCGCGCCGATATGTGGCCGTTTACGAGGAAGCCCTGGAGCTGAGTAAACGGAGATAAATAGATGGGCGGATTTCCCTTTTGCCGGATTGGAAAAACTCTTTGCCTTCGTTTATCGCGCTGGGACAGGGTGGAGTGAATGGCGACCCTCGGGGATAAATTGAAGATACTCTATCTGAGCGCGGATACTTTCCCGCCATTTCGAGTGGATATTTCCGTGCTCTTCGGCAGGGAGATTGCCGGCCGCGGCCACAGAATCGACTGGCTCCTGCAGGGCGGCAATTCCTCTCGACAGGCTTATTCTACTCAATGGCTCGGGTCCAAAGCCTTTGTCGGCCCAAGAGATAACGGGACTTCCCTGGCATCCCGGATAAGAAAAAACCTCTACGGTATCATTCATGACTGCAAGCTTTTCGAACTCCTCAGGGCGGGTGGGTATGATGTTATTTTGGTTAGAGACAAATTCATCACGCCACTGATGGCGATTTTGGCTTCAAGGTTGTATGGAGTCAAGTATGTTTATTGGCTGTCCTATCCTTTCCCGGAGGACTTCCTGTACCAAGCCAGGAACAGGTTGAAAAGATTTCCTCTCCTTTATTTCATCCGGGGACACGTTTTAAGGTTTCTGCTGTACCGTATCATAATTCCTTTATCCAGCCACACCTTCGTGCAATCCGAAAAGATGCTGACGGATGTTGAAGCGCAGGGCATAGACAGGAGAAAAATGACCCCTGTCCCCATGGGTGTGTCAATAGAAGAGGTCCCGTTTTTCGGTTACGGCGCCGATCAGGATGATTCCGGGAAGACGATATTGTATCTGGGGACCTTGTCGCGGGTACGCAAATTGGATTTCCTTCTGCGTGTATTCAAAAAGGTGCTCGGCAAAGAAGGAAAAGCGAAACTCCTTCTCGTTGGAAGGGGCGATGTGCCGTCCGACGAGACTTTTTTGAAAGATCAGGCAAAGAGTCTTGGGATCGAGGAATCGGTGATCTTCACCGGGTTTCTTCCACAAAAAGAAGCGTGGGAGCATGTCCGGCGGGCTGATGTTTGTATCTCGCCGTTTTACCCGACGCCGATACTCAACAGTACCTCTCCCACCAAACTGATTGAATATATGGCAATGGGGAAGGCCACGGTTGCCAACGATCACCCCGATCAGACCCTGGTGCTTTCGGAAAGCCACGCCGGGCTCTGTGTGCCATGGGAAGAAGAGGCTTTTGCCGCGGCCATCCTCTCTTTGCTCAATGACAGGGAACTCAGAAAGAAGATGGGACTCCTCGGCAGAGACTATGTCGATAACCATAGGAACTACAAGCACCTCTCCCGGATGGTTGAAGAAAAGCTTATAGAAATCCGTGGCAAATGATCTGCGGGGAACCGGGCGGGAATCGGACGGCAGAAAAAGAGTGGCGGCAACTTCGAGGAAGCAAAGGTTGGATCTCAAGCAATGAACATTCTGTACCTTTGCGATGAATATCCACCCGGCAGGCATGGCGGCATTGGCACGGTGGTGCAGCTTCTGGCACGCGAGATGGTGCGCCGGGGGCACCATGTGATCGTAGCCGGCTATTACGATCTGGGCTATGGCGGCCAGGATCGGTTCATCGATCAAGGCGTCGTGGTTTATCGTTTCCGCAGCTTTCTGGATGGGCCGTGGTGGCGTAACAGAGAATCGCTGGTTGTTCGCGCGGGCCATCGACTGGCCAAAATGGCGGGGCTGCGCCAATGGGAGATTGCACGCGGCCTGTCCCGATATCATTCCTCCCTGGAATCGCTCATCCAGAAGTATAAAATAGAGATAGCGGAGCGTCCGGACTATAATGACTACCTGCAATACTGTACCCGGCCAACGGTCTTGGCACCGCTTTCGGTGCCCACCGTGGTTAAGCTTCACGGCACCATCACCTACTTTTTGAAGGAAGCCGATCAGCCCGCACCGCAGGCTGTTTGGGATTCGGAACGGCAGATGTTGGAGCAGGCCGACGCCGTCGTCAGCGTCAGCGATTATACGGCGGAGCGAACGAGCGCCTACTTCGGGTATGGGAAGCCGATAACTACGCTTTACAATGGCATTAGAACCCGAATCGACACCAATGGGGCCGTTAAAGATCCGAATCTCGTAGTGTTTACCGGGTCCCTGCAGGAGAAAAAAGGTATCTACCAGCTGGCAAAGGCCTGGAACCTGGTGCACGTGCGGCTCCCGCAGGCGCAACTGAAGGTATTCGGCAGGGGGATGCTCGATCGGGTGAAGAGACTTCTGGATCCACGGGCCGCCGGCAGCGTTCAGTTCATGGGCCACGTAGCGCGCACGGAACTGTTCGGGCATCTTGCCAAAGCCAGTGCGGCAGTTTTCCCGTCCTATGCCGAATGTTTTGCAATGGGCCCTATGGAAGCAATGGCCTGCGGCACGACCGTCATTTATACCCGCCGGTCCTCCGGTCCGGAGCTCATTACACACGGCGTGGACGGCCTGCTGGTCGATCCCGACGATGTGGAGGGCCTGGCCCGGCAAATCGAATATGTGCTGCGCGAGCGCGAAAAGAGCGATGAACTCGCCAGACGGGGAAAAGAGAGAGTGACAAATAATTTTGACATAACCGTCGTTGCCCGCCGGCATGAATCTTTTTATCTGCAATTGCTGGCAGGCTCCCACAAAACCACAGGGCCGGACATTCAGCCGATTCCTGCATCCGCAGGAGCAGCCTCCCGTTTTGCGGGAAGCAGTAACCCCGCGTGAGGACTACAGGCAATGAAAAAGTTATTGGTATATTTGATATTGCTCTCTGCATTTCTCTTGGATTCTTTTCAAGTATTTACCGGAATAGTCCCGCGCCAGATGACATGGGCCACCGATATACTCTCGATTGTTGCATTAGGACTTATAGGCTTCCAGCTAGCGACAAAGAAAAGGTTTTTCCTTGATGTAAAGTACCTCTGGTTGATTTCTATTCAATTTGTATTGGCTTTCATAGGGATTATTTTAAACGATGTTAGTGCTCTGAGCATTGTGGCCGGCATACGTGTTCATTTCAAATACCTGCCTTTCTTCTTTCTGCCTGTAGTGTACATTTTTACGGAAAAAGAATTAAAGAGTCAATTGAAGTTTATTGTCCCACTGCTGCTTCTTCAGGTCCCGGTATCGATAGTGGAAAGATTTTTCACACGGATAGGGAAATTTACCGGGGATGTAGTGATGGGTACATTAGGAAGTTCCGGGGTTTTATCTATTGTTGTCTATTGTGCAATCGCAGTGGTATTTGGATTTTATCTTAAAAAACGCATTAGCCTTAAGTTAACATTATTTCTGTCGATTTGTTTATTTTTTCCATCTACAATAAATGAAACTAAAGTATCGGTATTTTTATTGCCGATGGCCATTATTATTCCACTGATGTCATGTGAAGGACGTGTCAATTCACAAAAGCTAAGAAAGGTTATTGCAGCTTGCTCTGTTCTAGCCGTGCTTTTCGCTGGTCTCGTATTTATGTATAATTCTGGTGAAACCTCAGGTAAGGAAGATAAGCAGCCAAGCCTTTTCGATTTTTTTACGAATACTAATAAATTCGAAAAATATTTATACACCGGCAGCTCCAGATGGAGTAAAAATAAAGATATCCGGCGCGTTGATTCTATGGTTCTCACCATCAAAGAAGTGTCAAAAGATGCGGCTGTCTTCGTTTTCGGTCGAGGCCTTGGGTATACACAGCGGTCGTATCTTAGCGGCAAGCCTGATCTTAAGGATAACTCGAAGACCTCAGCCATCCAGTATCGTACCTCCGATCTTACTATTACGATTATTTTGTGGGAGTTTGGCTTGATGGGAGTTATTTTGTTCTTTTTATTTATAGTTATCCTATATAGGGATACTCTGAAGATCAGCAAAATTGAGGGTATGTTTGGTTCATTCGCCTTGGGATGGAGCGCCGTAGTATTAATGCTGGGTGTATGTGCGTTTTATACGAACACCTTGCGTCCGAACTCAATAAACATTCCGTTCTGGTACTTTTGCGGCATGGTTGCTTCCAGGTGCAATCAATTGAAGCTCTGTCATGAGTATACGCGTTTTCCCGGGAGTATTCTGGCATCTCGACGTAAAGGCGTGACCCCTGGCATTGAAGGTACTTTCGTTTAAAACCAGTTCGTCATCCTGAGCGAAATCGGCGTGAGTTGATGAGTGCGAACACCGTTTTCCTTGGGTTTTGATCCAGTGGAGGTCTTTTATAATGCGCGTTCTTGTGCTTGGTTTACGAGGATTTCCGGGGGTTGAAGGCGGCGTCGAAACTCATGCGCAAAACCTTTACCCCAGACTCGTAAAAATGGGCTGCCAGGTCGAAGTCATCGTGAGGCCCAGGTACGCACCAATCACTAATCGCACATGGAAGGGAATCGAACTCCGATCCTTATGGGCTCCCGGCCCGGGAATGCCGGGACTCGAGTCTTTGGCGCATTCTTGTTTGGCTATTGCCCGCGCCGGCTTTTGCAGACCCGATATCGTGCACATCCATGCAATCGGGCCGGCCCTGGTTGCTCCGCTTGGCCGGGCGCTCGGCCTGAGAATCGTGGTGACTCATCATGGCCCTGACTATGATCGGCAAAAATGGGGTTCATTGGCGAAGGGGATATTGCGCTGTGGAGAAAATTTGGGGATGAGGTTTTCCCACCGGCGAATCGCCATCTCCAATGAAATCAGGAAGCTGGTCCTTGCCAAATATAGAAGTGACTCGGTGGTGATCCCCAATGGCGTCGATATCCCCGAGTTGCCTGAGACGACCGGCGCCATTGACCGATTTGGGCTTGCTCGAAATAAGTATATATTGCAGGTGAGCCGGCTGGTGCCGGAGAAAAGGCAACTGGACGCAATCCACGGCTTTGAGACCGCGAAAATCCCCGGCTGGAAGCTTGTGCTGGTGGGGGCGCTTGACCCGCCGACCGAATATGCCCGCACGGTGGTTGACATGGCAAAGAAAAACCCGAATGTCGTATTGACGGGCTTCCAAACCGGTCTGGCACTTCGCGAGCTTTATGCCAATGCCGGTCTTTTTCTTTTGCCGTCATCACACGAAGGCTTGCCGATCGTAATACTCGAGGCGCTCAGCTACGGGCTTCAAGTCCTTGCGAGTGACATCCCTGCGAACCTGGAGATGAGCCTTGGCCCGGACCACTACTACCCTATGGGAAATATCGCCGTTCTGGCCGCCGGGCTCAAGCAACTGGCAGGGCAAAGCAGCAATGGAAAGCGGCAGTCGGAAATGCGTGAGTGGGTTGCCCGGCATTATAACTGGGACCTTATAGCCGAGAAGACTTTAGACGTTTATAAGGCGGCCATCGCCGGCAATTGATCAGGCGAAGGGTACTGTTAAGCCGCCATGCCGGCAAAAGCCGGCATCCGGAAAGTGGCGCGGGCAGGGTCGCTTGCCATAATAAAACACACTGTCGCGCCCCGGTTGAATGTTTACCTTTCCTTTCGGACTACTAACAGGCGATTGCATTCCTCTATGAAAATCTTAATGGTTAACAAGTTTTTCTACATGAAGGGTGGTTCGGAACGTGTATTTTTCCAGGAAAGGGATATTCTCTTAAAGCATGGGTACAAAGTCATTGATTTTTCAATGCATCACCCTTCTAACTTCCCGTCACCTTATTCGGAATATTTTGTCAGAAATGTGGATTACAAAGAACGCAACATACGCAGTGAGCTCAAAAATATTGTCGGTTTCATCCACAACCATGAAGCGGTGAAAAACCTGCAGGCACTGATAAAGAGAGAAAAGCCTGACATCGCTCATTTACATAATATATATCACCAGTTGACCCCATCAATAATTCCTGTCCTGAAGGACGCAGGGGTCAAGGTGGTGCTGACCCTCCATGATTATAAGCTTATCTGTCCCAGCTATCTTATGCTGCGCCGCGGCAATATCTGCAATAAATGCAACGGCAAACACTTCTTTAATGCCGCGGCATACAGATGCCAAGATGAGTCGTTTTCCAAGAGTATTCTGCTCTCCAGCGAAGCATATTGGCATAAAGTACGCAAGCATTATGAGTCTGTTGACTGCATAATATCTCCAAGCAAGTTTCTCTCCGATCTGGTGCAAAAGGCAAGGGCACTTCACAATAAGGTACAGGTAGTTCATAACGGGGTATCGGTATCCGATTACTGTTATTCATCCTGTGACAACAACTATATTCTGTATCTCGGTCGCCTGTCGGAAGAAAAGGGTATAGAACTTCTTTTGGATTCATACACTGAGCTGTTTTCCTCAAAAAGGAAAGATATTCCGGCCGAATTTGCAATTAAGATCGTTGGTACCGGTAACATGATGGGGGCAATGAAACAACAGTTCAAACAGGCTCAGTTCTGTGGCCACCTCACCGGGTCCGAACTGAAACGCCTTATCCACGAATGCTCCTTCGTCGTGGTGCCTTCTCGATGGTACGAGAACTTCTCGATGGCGGTATTGGAATCCATGGCCTGCGGCAAACCCATTATTGCGTCCAATATCGGTGGGCTTCCCGAACAGATCGAGGACGGTAAGACCGGTTTTCTTTTCGAACCGAATAATTCAAAAGAACTGATGCAGAAAATGTTGCTTCTGATGCAGAACGCGCCATTGCGAAGCGCAATGGGGAAGGCGGCAAGGGAAAAAGTTGAAAAAGAATTTTCTCTCGAACAGCATGCCCGGAAGCTTTTAGACGTTTACCGCGAACTTGCCTTTCAGATCTGAAATTAGCAAGGCATTTTGGAGATTATCAAGATGGAAGCTTGTCTGATCGTTACCTATCGTTGCAATGCCAAGTGTTACATGTGTAACACTTGGAAGAATCCGAGCAATAGGGAAAAAGAGTTTCGTCCCGATCTATTAAGAAAGATGCCGGGTAATTTTAAATTCATAAATGTGACGGGCGGGGAACCCTTTCTCAGAGATGATCTGGACGAGATATTGGATATTGCTCTTACCAAGACCAATCGTCTGGTTATCAGCACCAATGGATATTATACCAAAAGAATAATTAAATGCGCCGAAAAATATGGCAATAGGCTGGGATTTCGAGTGTCCATTGAAGGCTTACCCGCAACTAACGACGAATTGCGCGGGCTAAAAGATGGGTTCGATCACGGCCTGAGATCATTGCTTACCCTATACGATATGGGCATCAAGGATATCGGGTTCGGAATAACGGTGTCCGATAAGAATGCGAAGGATTTGTTAGAGTTGTGGCGATTGTCTAAAGCCATGAATCTGGAATTTGCCACCGCCACAACTCATAATTCATTCTATTTTCATAAGTATGACAATACTTATCTTGCCCCCGCAGTGATTGCCGGGGAATTCGAGAAACTGGCCGTGGAACTCTTGCGTAGTCATAAGCCGAAAAATTGGTTCCGGGCGTACTTCAATATGGGGCTTGCAAATAAGGTCCTGGGCGGCGGCAGAGCACTTGCCTGCCAGGCCGGAACGGACATGTTGTTTCTGGACCCATACGGCAACATACTGCCGTGCAACGGCTCCGATGAGCCACTGATAATGGGCAATCTCAATGAGCGGGGATTTGACGAGATTATTAACGGCCGTGAAGGTATGCAAGTTCTGCAGCGAGTCAGGGAATGCAAAAAAGAATGCTGGATGATTGGTACCGCTTCTCCCGCAATGAAGCGGCGTGTATTGAAGCCTCTAATCTGGATCGCCACAAATAAATTCAGGGTCCGTGGGGGCCGGGAACATAGATTACCACTAACGCCTATAGTGATGCCATAGTCCATGGCACGTCAAGAGGGTGAAAACCGCAGATGAGCCGAATTCCCGTGGTATCATTCTTGGTTCTTGGCGTGAGGCCCAAGGGGCATGGCAAAGCCAAGGGCGCGGAGATTAAAGGGCCCAGCTTCGGGGCAGTCCTTAAGTAATTTCATCCTCGATAACCGCGGGGCAAACCCTGCTTCTCGAAAACGTTTCGGCACGGATGTTTTGTTTCGGAAATGAAATTCCAGTACGATTCCGTTTTTTAAAGTGGGGGTTGTTCCGGTACTGACTGAGGGCACCCCAATGCGAAGAGATTTTTGATCGCGTTGGGAAAAAGGCATAATCTGCTTTGCCCTGGCAAGTTGACTCTGCCTGTTTCTGATAAAAAACCAGATATCGGAAACGTGGGGTAGATCTGGCACTAAAGTTGCATTTTCATTGCGGCGCCGGGCCTTAACGGGCGGTTTGGTTCTTAATGTATCCCAAGGAGAACGCAATGAGACGGTATCTTTTTCTAAGCCTTACACTTCTGGTTTTTTTCTCGCTGGTGTCTTTCGCGCAGGCAGCCACCTATTACGTCAGCCCCACGGGCAACGACTCCAATAGCGGCCTTTCCGACGCTCAGGCGTGGCGGTCGGCCTCCAGGGTCAACTCCGTTTCGTTTGCCACTGGAGATGATGTCTATTTTAAATGCGGCGGAACTTGGACCGGGCAGACACTTGATGTAAGCTGGAGCGGCACGTCGAGCAATCGGGCGGTTATCGGAGCCTACTACATGAGCGGGAGTTCTCCCGTAATCGGGGTATCCGGCAACCGGCCGGTATTCGACGGAGTTCAGTCCGGAAACGCGGGCACCGTTCCCACCCGCGGATCATGGGCAGCCATGATATCGGTAAACAACCACCCGTATGTTACCATCCAGGATATCGAAATCCGGTGGTCGGGTGATCGCGGCATCGGCTTTAATGGTTCGACCTATGGGCTCGTCAGCAATTGCGTCATTACAAACAGCTACGGAGCCGGCAATCCTTTTCGAGTCCGGGTCAAATTACGGCGTGGCCCAGTATAACACTATGAACGGACTGCGGGCGTAGCGAGCTTTTCGGCCTGGACTGGCCGGCGACCATCTGCGCCTACGGAAACGTCAACAACTTCACGGCCAGGTACAATTACCTCTACGATAACTATGGCGAGGGAGTCGGGCTTTTACGAAACCATTTCCGACTCGGTGGTCGAATACAACACCATCGTAAACAGCATCGCCCCCAACATCTATTTCTCCGGAAACGCAAAACGAAATATCGCTCGCTATAACCTCATCTACGGCCATGTCGGGGCTCCGTTCGAAACGGAGGGCGGGATCGTGATGGACGATGAGGGGCAGTATCGCGGTCCAGCGGCACAGAAGGCAGCAAGATATACGGAAACCTGATCGCAAACACCGCCTGCGGGGTGGGGCTTCAAACATGGTCCGACCAGGCGCTCGTAAAAGACACGGAAGTCTACAACAATACCCTGATTGACAATACCATCGGCATTCGGTCTTGGGCTCGCAGCGGGCCATTTCAGAATTCTTACGTTAAAAACAATATCGTTTGGATAACCGGGAAAAGGTCCGGATGCTCGTTCACGGATATTCCCTCTGCGACTGGAATTACCTTTGACTACAACCTGTGGTCTTCTCAGCCCAGTCCATCTTTTTTGAGAGGAGCGCATGACCCCGGCTATGCCGCACCCCTTTTGGCAAAAACCACTGGATGGAACACTGTGGCTCTGGGGGGGCTATCCGGCCCCGAATTTGCCCTGCAGGAAGGAAGTCCGGCCAGAAACGCAGGGGCAAATCTCGGCTCGCTTTACAGCCAGCTGGTCGATGTGGCGACGGCAAATTGGCTGCTTGGCACGCTTACCACGGCATTTCAGCCGGCCCAGGGAGCCTGGGACATTGGCGGGGCCAGATACGAGGGGCAGGCGCTGGTATTGAGCCCCCCAAACGGGCTGATGTTGGTTCGCTGAAATTTTGATACCCGTCAGATGCGGGTGCAGGATACAACGCCGCGCAACCTTTTGAGGTGGGTTGCGCGGCAAATTTTGCAGGCATGATCGATCTATTTAAGAAGATTCCGTCTCCAACAACAGGTGTCATTTTTCAGTCAAAGGGACCTCAGGCAACACCCACCCGACTCAAAAACATCCACGATAGAGTCTTATCAACTCTTTGTCGGACAGAATGGCGTCACCTTTTTGGCCAAGGAAGTAGAATCCCGACGCGGCGTCAAACGCACCTGCCCTGTCAATCAGAAAATGATCGAAATACTTTAGGAAGAAGGATGTAAGTGTGCCAAAGGCCGAAAGGAATTCTCTCGATCTCCGGGATTTCGCAAAGCTCCAGAGGAAATACTGGTAGGACCAGGCCAGTGCCATTCCCGGGCCGCACACAGGCCCACTCGCAATCTCATCGAACTTTCGGAACAGGCGGCGGTGCCCCAGATGAGTGAAGCGTGTAAAGTCGTACCGGCCCATATGTACCTGCTGCATGAACGGTGTTTCGGAATATACGAAGCTTTGTTTCTTCAAAACTCTGTGAATTTCCTCCACACATCTATGGGGGTCGACGACGTGCTCCAGCACGGCCTGCACAATGATCCCATCGAATGATTCATCTTCGAATGGAATATCGTGGGCGTCGCAAATCAGCATCGTGTGGGGGCCGAAGGCCACATCGGTTTCGATCAGCTCAATAGTACTTTCCGCTGTCAGGGCTTCCATTCCCTGGCCGAGAATACCTCCACCCACCACAAGGACCCTGACGGCGGATGATCGTTTCAGCAGCAGATCGGCCAACCGCCTGTAGTTCTGCTTTGATTTCATGTTTTTGCTGATGCTTGGAGTCAGTTGGCGCAGTGCCCTCTTGAGCTTTAAATTTTTTGTGATGCCCGGCATCAGTCTGCGAATTACTGCTTTGATGCTGTTGGATTGTTGATTGAACGTGGTACTGCGATGAGAAACGAAATCATCTATTGAAAAGATGCTTTCCCGTTCGTTGATCAGGACAGGTATACCATCCACGACGGGAAAACGTGCTCCGCATCCCGGATTGGCGCATTGGAGGGCTTCGTCGGCCTCGGTCAGTCCGAGTCTGCAGACCGGGCAGCGAAGCAGTTCCCGAGAAGCCTTCGAGATTTTAAGATCTAACATAGCGGGCTCGCTACTTTGAATGGCTGGCGGCCTTGCGCCTATGAAACGACCGCTTCTTTGATGTCTGGTTTACTTCGAGGAAAGAATCTCCCCCCCTCCTTGACCGGCTTTTGCTAAAATCCTTTATTGTAAACTGCCGGATTGAGCCAAATCAAACCCTGGCTGCGGCTGCTCGACTCCGGGCCGGTTGCGAACTATCGCAAAAACCCGATCAGCGGTCAATACTTTTCCGGCCATGAGCGTTCCGGTCACCTGCTTGGATTCAGGGCACTTTCGCCGGACACGGAGCGGGGGAATTATTCCCACGCCTGGAAGATGCAAAACGAATGTCACAATCCTACAGTAATAGTGTAGGCTCTGGTGGACACCCTCAAGGAGATGCGCCTCCGGCTGGGAATATGCCTCCCAAAAGGCCGGTTTGCCCGCCGTCTCGCATTTGGAGTTCTGCGACGGCCTCTGTCAGCCAAAGGTTTTGCCGATGATCGACCTGCACAGTCACATCCTCCCCGGACTGGACGACGGTGCCAGGGATTGGGACCAGGCGCTGGCGTCCGCATACCTGGCGGTGGAGGACGGAATTGAGGGCATTGTGTGCACTCCTCATTGGATAAAAAACAAATGTGAGAATACCCGTGCGGAAATAATCGGAGCGCTGGAGAGACTGAAAAAAGAGCTGAACAATCAGTCCATCCCCCTGGCTGTTTACTCCGGAGCGGAACTCCATGTGTACGAAGAAATGGTTTCGGAAATCCGCAAGGGAGAGCTGTTGACCATTAACGATACCGGACGATACGTCCTCCTTGAACTTCCGGTTGCTTCGGTGCCGCCTTTTCTGGAAGACATTTTCGACAAGCTGGCGGCTGAGGGGATTGTGCCCATAATTGCTCACCCGGAGCGAAATCTTGTCTTTTTGCGGAGCCCGGAACGATTGTTCAAGCTGATCGAAGCCGGAGCGTTCTCACAGGTAACCGCTTCAAGCCTTGTCGGGCATTTCGGGGAGAAGGTCAGATTGTTTTCGGTGTTCATCCTGGAGCACGGAATGGCGCATATTCTTGCAACCGACTGCCACGGACCGCAAATGCGCAGTCCAAATCTCTCGGAGGCTCGAAAAATTGCCGAAGCAATCGTGGGGAAAGAAAAAGCGCGCATGATGGTAAGTGACAACCCGCAAAAGGTCATAAGCGGAGAGCCTTTTGAAGCGTTTGATCTCGTTCCCGTTGAGATCTCCCAAAGCATTGTTCGAAGAATTTTTTCATTCATGGGAATTAGTTGAAGCTTTTGGCCTCACGTGTGGAGACGGACTGGCCGATGTGAATATTTAGGAATCTGCTTTACAGCCCCCGGCAATTGGGGCGAAATACGAAGCGCTTGAACGAAATGATCGTCTCGGCATGGGGCGGGCTGAAAGTGTATGTCCAGGCATTCTCATGTGTCGGATAAAGACTACACTTTCATGAGGTCATCGGGCGAGGCGGCAATTAAACTGATCATTATTGAATTTCTATCCGAGGAAAGGACGTACCAAATGCGAATTCTCATCACTGGTAACATGGGCTATGTCGGGCCATGCCTCGTGAAACATCTCAGGTCCTGCTGCCCGGAGGCCACCTTGATCGGCGTCGATATGGGCTATTTTGCCAACTGCCTGACCAATGCGGACTTTCTACCGGAATGCCGGACCGACGTGCAATATTTTGCCGATGTACGGCACCTGCCCAAGGACCTGCTGGAAGGCGTGGATGCAGTGGTGCATCTGGCGGGTATATCCAATGACCCGATGGGAAACACGTTCGAAGAAGTCACCCTGGATGTCAATTACAGGGCGAGTGTCGACCTGGCGGCAAAAGCCAGGCAGATGGGCGCACGAAGCTTTGTGTTCGCTTCGAGCTGCAGCATGTACGGGGCCGCCGATGACAGCGCCAGGACCGAGGAATCTCCCTTGAATCCACTCACCGCTTATGCGAAGTCCAAGGTCCTCACCGAACAGGGTATAAGGCCTTTGGCGGGCAAGGGTTTTACCGTTACCAGCCTCAGATTTTCCACGGCATGCGGTATGAGTGATCGATTAAGACTCGATCTGGTGCTGAACGACTTCGTGGCGGGGGCTGTGTCCGGCGGGCGGATCACCATTCTTAGCGACGGCACTCCCTGGCGGCCCTTGATCAACGTGATGGATATGGCTCGTGCCATTGAGTGGGCCGTCGGCAGGAACACGTCGAACGGAGGGGAGTTCCTGGCCGTAAATGTCGGAAGCAACGAATGGAACTACCAGGTGAAGGAACTGGCCGAGGCCGTGGCGAGTATCGTTCCGAACGTTGACGTTTCCATAAACAAGAATGCACAGCCGGATAAAAGATCATACAGGGTGAACTTTGACCTCTACCGGACCCTCGCGCCGGAGCATCAACCCGTTCATGATCTGCCCGGCACGATAAAGGGGTTGACGGAAGGCCTGAGAGCCATGGGATTCAACGACGGCGACTTTCGCAGTTCGAATTTCATGAGGCTGAATGTCCTCAGGAACCTTCGGCAGAGCGGTTTTCTGGACGAGAGGCTTGAATGGATCAGGAATGCCGCCAAATAGTTTTGATCCCTTCTTTAATGATACCGTTGACGACGCCCGATGAGAGCTTTCGGCCGTATTGAACCGGTTATCGGATCAGTGCACATAGCCTGTCCGGCACGACAGGAGACAAAACGGCCAGAAAAAAAGAGCGTCGGCCCGATTTATCCCTAAAGGTACGGAGGTACTTCGAAAAACGAGTTATTCTTGACTTGACGCGTTAGAAAACGCTACAAAATAGCTCTCGAATGGGTGCACGGGCTCATAAAGGAAAAGGGAACGGAATCTTTGATGATAGAACGTAACCTGCTTAAACGGAGAAGCATTATGGACTCCAAAACAAAGTATTTTATCCTGGCTGCCTTGTTTGCACTTCTGTCGATCTTTCCAGGATGCATGCGCAGCGGTCCCAGTACCAATACCAGCCTGAAAGACGTCATAGCCCAGGACGCCGGGTCCAACCAGGAAATCAAGACAATAAACGAAAAGCTCTTCGCATCCGTAAGGGCCGCGGCCGGTCCCCAGGATTACGTGCTGGGGCAGGGGGATTTGCTTTTGGTCACTATCTTCGAGGCGCCGGAGCTCAAGACCGAGGCCAGGGTCAGCGCGCGCGGGACGGTAACTCTGCCTTTGGTCGGCTCTGTGGACGTCAAGGGCATCACCACGCGCGAGGCCGAGCAGAAGATCGAGGATCTGTATGCCAAAAGGTATCTGAACAATCCCCACGTGAACGTCTTTGTCAAGCAGCAGGTATCGGGAAAAATCACCCTCATGGGGGCGGTGAAAAAACCGGGAAGCCATCCTTATCTGACCAGACAGACCCTTTTTGAAGCACTGGCCCTGGGAGAAGGGCTCTCCGACAAGGCCGGAAAGATGGTGCAGGTTCGCAGGCAGGGCGATGATCCGGACCACCCCACGACTTTTCTCGTCGACCTTGATCAACTTGTCCGCAGCGATGGCGGGCAGCTCAACATGGAAATCAAGCCGGGCGACGTTATATACGTGCCTGAAGCCGGAACGGTCTATGTGGACGGCGCGGTGCGCAAACGCGGCACGTTCCCGATAACGAGGAAAATGACCATCCCTGAAGTAATCATTGCCGCGGGCGGGTTTGCCGAATACGCAGATGAAAACAATATAAAGCTCGTCAGACCCAAAGGCGACGGGACGCCGGAAATTGTGCAATTGAGTTTCAAAGACCTGCAGGGTGGCAGTCAGCAGGTCAATGTCAAAGACAGAGATATCGTTTTTGTGGAAACCAATAAGATAAAGGCATTCATTTACGGTCTGCAAATTACCGGGCTCGGCGGAATCGTTGGTGTTGGCTGGAATCCGCCTCACGAATAATCGCTCGCACGATTGCAGAGCTGATACCAGGTAATGGAGGTTAGACATCGACTGGAAAATCACTGAACCTCACAATATTTTCCAATCGTGATTTACCCTTCGAAATAGAAAGTGGCCGGGTATCCGTCTATGCTGATTAATAGACGGGGTATCCGGCCACTTTTTTGTTCGTCGAATATTTTATGCAGATAAACTTATCGGGACCTTCAGCCTGCTCGAAGAAACCGCCTCTACAATTGGAGCGGGTATCAGGTGCAGCCTACATTAATACCAAGTTGCGTTCAAGATGACCCGTTCGCCCTGAGGTATCGAAGGGTGCCCGGTCCCGTTCATACTTCGATACCTCAGCACGAACGGGACCTGGTTTGTCGCCTTTTGAACGCAACTTGGTATAACATATGCGGGTACCTCAGCGCTTGGAAAGCCTCTGCCGATGTTCACCGTTACGGCAATTTAAAAGATGTTTAACAAACTTTCTTTCGGCGATTTTGTAGTCATTTTCTGAATAATGGTTCAGGTTCTCGGGAATTCTGAATGCTGCCCGGTATTTCTTGATCAACAATTCAATTCCGGCATCTTGGGATCTCGTGTTCATAGTGTCCTCTTGTAAGCATCTTCCACGGATGTACTTCTGAACAAAAAATTCCATGACCAGCTTTTGCTTTATCTCAAGCAGCGATATTGAAGAGCCGTTCCACCCGGCTGTTTGCACCCGCACCCGTTTTGTGGAACAGTGGGAATCTTGAGTATAACAATGTGTAGAAACCATTCTTTTGTAAAGGGTGATTTTGGGGCGGATGAATTGGGTAAAAAATTTACCTCACTGTTCGACTTATTCTTAAATTTCGGTCAAAAAGGATGAGTTAAAATAAGCATTATGTGAAGAGCGATTCACGCAGATCCAGGCGCGTGAACGCGCATGTGGGGGAGTGGAGGAAGCGGGTTCCCCGTCTTTCTTGTGCCCCCGCGGAAAAGAGTTCGGCACAACTCGCCGGGATGGGGAACTTTCGATGTTGCATTGATATGAGATGTCGCGAGGACAACGTCTCTTTGACCCGGTCAAAAGAGTCTCCAGAAACTGGAGTCGGCCGCATGTCGCGTGGCATCATCTCTTTGAGCAGTCAAAAAGGTCACCAGCTCACGTCGGCCTGTTCGGCGGGAGTTTCGAAGCATCACGGGCTAGGAGGCAAAAGGTTTGTAATGATGGGATGTTAGGAGGCTGATCGGCGTCTGGGCATTATAGGTTCAAAGAAAAAAGTAGCGTAAATTCAACAGCATAATTTTTTACGTTGCCGCTGCAAAATGTTCATGTCCCGGTACCGGGGGTTTGCATTCCCACGCTGGAGCGTGGAAACGAGGGAGGGCGATCAGCGGCAACGGAGGGGGGGAGTTTTATCCCTGCGCGGCGGGAGCTTATACCAATTTGCGTTCAAGATCGTTCGCCCTGAGGTATCGAAGGGTGGACGGTCCACCCGTTCGTACTTCGATACCTCAGCACGAACGGGACCAAGCCCAGTTCAATCTTGAACGCAAATTGGTATTAACCGGGAAAGCTCATTGCGGAGAGAAACTCCGTCTGAAATTCGGGCTCTTCCGCAAGTTCCAGGAAACGAACGTTTTTAGCCAGTGCCAGGGCTTCCCGGCGGAGCTTTCTGTCGAGAAGCGCCTTCACGGCGCCGGTTCCGGCCGCATTTCCCACGGTTTTGACCCGCGTTTCGGGCAATACCCCGGGCAGCATTCCGATCTCAACCGCATTTTTCCAGTCAAACCTTGCTCCGAATGCCCCGGTGAGCACCATTGTGTCGATGCGCTCAACGGCGGCTTTTTGCGCGAGAAGCTTGATCCCGGCAAAGAGCGCCGCTTTGGCGAGCTGGATCTGGCGAATGTCCTGCAGGGTTACGGCAATCTCGCGGCCGGATGCGCTACTCTCTGCTTCCGCGATGATGAATCGCCGTCCTACGCCGTGCTCATCGCAAAGGATACAGGGAAGGGCCTCAGACATCCGGCCGTTGGGCAGGATCAGGCCGGCCCTTCGCATGGAGGCCACGGCATCGATGATACCCGAGCCGCAAATCCCCCGCGGCTTTAAATCCGGGGTGGCGCCATCGGCCCCCAGCACCTGGTAGGAAGCGGCAAAACTCGACGGATCGACCTCCACCCTGTGAATCGCTCCGGGCGCCGCCCTCATCCCGCAGGAGATGTGGGCCCCTTCAAAAGCGGGCCCGGTGGCGCAGCTTGTTGCCCACAAACCGTCCCTGTTTCCGATCACCACCTCCCCGTTGGTCCCTATGTCGACAATCAGGCTGACTTCGGCCCGTTCGTGCGGCCTCTCGGATATAATCGCGGCAAGCGTATCGCCTCCGATGAACCCGGAGATTACCGGAAAGATCTGCACATTGGTGCCCGGATTGAGGTCGAGGCCGAGTTCGCAGGCGGTGAAGTCCCCGAAAGTATTCGTGAGCGGAAGATAGGGCGAGATCCCCAGGCTGTGGGGATGGAAGCCGGCGAAAAGGGTTTGCATCGTGGGGTTTCCGACGGCGACCACTTCGTCGACATCGGCCCGGCAAAACCCGGCCGCATCGAGAACGCGCCCCATCAGCGAATTGATTTCATCTGTGAGGACACGGTTTAATACGGGTGCGCCGTCCCCTTGCTCATCGGCAAAAGCGATCCGGCTTATTACGTCCTCGCCGTGGAGCCGCTGAGGATTGGCGGACGCGCCGCAGGCTAGAACGTCTCCATTTTCCAGGTCGCATAAATAAAGGGCAAGAGTCGTCGTCCCCAAATCCAGGGCAGCGCCCAGGGAGCGCCGGCGCCTGCCGCCAAGGACCGCGGTAACCCCCCTCTCAAAGTGTGAAACCAGGGTGATGTCGCCTTCGGAAGCGGAAGGGAGGCTGAGTTCCCGCAAGGCGTTTTTATCTCTAAAGAAGACCTCCCTGCCGCAAAGGCTCCGTGCCAGAAAAGCAGTCTTCCCGGCGAGGTCCGAAGGGGCGGGCTCCGCAGATAAAGGAACAGATCCGGCGGGCAGCACGATACGCTCGATCGACCGGTCAACCGGATAGCTGCCCCCCACCGCCGTCTTGCCGAAAGTTTGCGCCTCTTCGAGCAGTTCCGTGGGAATGGAGATGACCCCCGAGCCGGCAATCATCGCCCTGCATGCGAGCCTTTGGCCGGAAGCGAGCTGTTCTTCGGTGAGCACGGCCGTTTCCTCGTCCGACGGGGGCGAGAGGCAATCCACGGGGCGGGCGGCAATGCGGCACTTCCCGCAGCTTGCGTTTCCGCCGCAGTCGGACCGGAGGCGTATGCCGGATGCGGAGGCTATGTCGGAGACGGTCTCGCCGCCGATTGCCTCGCACACAATTCCCATGGGCTCGAAAAGGACCCTGTGGCGCACGACCAATTTTTCGTTGGAATCGGTTGTCACGGGTTTGCCGTCGAGGAGGTGGAGGCCGCGTGAACGGCATGCCGGTGCAGCGGGATTACGTAAGGGCCTTCGGGTATGAGTGCGATTGGGCCGCTGCCCGATTTTTCAATGACCTCCCGGATGAAATCGAGAGGCGATTTTCCATGTCCGGCGCACTCGATGCCGGTAAGCGGTTTATCCTGTTCGGAGAGACCGCCGGAGAAGAGGTGGATTTTCCCGATCCGCATGGGTTTGAGCAGCATCTCGGTTTCCCATTCGTCGATTCCGGCCCTGGATTTGAGCAGGATCGAGTTCAGGAAACCGTCCGGCCCAAGCTGTGTCAACTGGCGCTGGGACTCGACGAACTCGGGGGACCCCATCCCCTCGGAACATTCCGAAAAAATTATTATATCCCCCCCCTGGTCGAGCAGCTCCATCGCTCCGACCATCCCCTTTACGGTTTGATAATAGGTTTTATCCAGGGGATAGCCGCCCCCGCTGGTTATGACGGTCTTATACTTGCGGTCCACTTGGATTTCGGCGTAACGCCGCATGTAGGCCACGGCTTCCAGGTGGCTGGCCTCCACCTCGCCGAAATTGACAAAAGAGAGGTTGCGCCTGTCGTCTATAACCGTATTTACGGCAAGGACCCTCCCCACCATGCGTATTACTTCCATTTGCTCTTCGTGAAGCGGGTTGCCGTCGAGTACGCAGTTGGCGGACCTGGGGTGTTCCATGAAAGAGGCGTTGTGGAAGGTTGTAATGGTGTCCTGGTGGGCGATTCCGGGAGCCACCACTTTTCTGCCCCCCGAGTATCCGGCCATGAAATGGGGTTCCACCAGGCCGGTCACTATCCTGAGGTCCGCCTGGACGAAGCGCCGGTCGAGCTTGACGGGAGTTCCTCTCAGTGTATCGCCCAGATGGACATGGTCCTCGTCATTTCGCGCGAAATGATTGGCGACCCTGACCGTATTCAGCACCCAGTCGCTTCCCACCAGTTCGCGCAGCTCGGCCCCTTCGTTTGGCCGGTGCAAGCCGGTGGCAACCAGTACGGTGATGGCTTCCGGTTTGATTCCGGCTTTCAACAATCCCCGGACGAGCGGGGGAAGGATGATGGAATTCGGCACCGGCCTCGTTATGTCGCAGATCAGGATGCACACGCTGGTGCAGCCCGCCGCCTCATCGGCAAGGGATTGTGACGCCACCGGGTTTGCCAGGGCTTTTAAGACGGCTTGCCCCGGATCGGCCGGAACAGGCATGACCGATTTTTCGATGACGGTCAAATCCCACGATTCCGGAAAATCTATTGTAAGCCCATTCTTGCCGTAATTAATCTTCATGCGCATCGATATTCCCGCGTTGCCAGGAAAACCAAAATTCCTGTTTTATACTGCCGTTTGGAGGCACCTGGAGAAAGTCCTCGTCATTATAGGGGCCGTTTATTATCTTCCTGAAATAATCGAGGCTGCCGGTGATCTCGGCATACTGCTTGCCGAAAAAGCTCGCGTTCCGTCCGGCCCGCTCAACCAGTGCCCCGTTTACCTGCCCTGTCCTGATAAGCGTGATATGGGTATAGTGCTTCAGCTCTTCGTTCATCACCCATATTGCCGTCTCGCGGCCGACCCGCTCCGTGTACTCCTCCTCCATTATCCCCAAGGGGTCTTTGCGCTCGGCGATCCAACCGCGGCTCAGGTAGTAGGTGCCCGGCCTCTGTGCAAAGCACTCGTCGTACGCGGCGCAGGACCCCATCAGAAAAGCGATGCAGTCGTGAGCCCTCGGGACTATCAACCCCTGTCTTCCGGCGCTGACCCCCACGATCCCGTTCGAGCACAGGCCGTATCCGAGAACGATCCGGCTTGCATACTTCGACGCTTTATCGACCTGCTCCTGCACCAGGCCGGGCATCTTGTCCGGCGTCCTGTGCAGAGCCTGGTCGAGATAAATCACCTCGACCTCGGGATCGCTCCCGCGGATTTCGTCAAGTTCCGCCTGTATCACCCTGCAGGCGATCACGACGCGAGAAGGCATTGCCGCTCCTGGTTCACTTGCGTTCGAATATGATTTTAACCCTCAATTAACTTTTTGACCACTGAAACAGCGGTTCCGGCATCCTGCGCGTAACCGTCGGCGCCGATGTTTGCCGCAAACTTTTCGTTTACCGGCGCTCCGCCCACGACCACCTTTACCTTGTCCCTGACGCCGGCCGCCTCCAGCGCCTTTATCACCATCTTCATCTCGGGCATGGTCGTGGTGAGCAGGGCGGAGAGCCCGAGGATGTGCGGCCCGTGTTCGACGACCTTTTTTACGAACTCGTCCCTGGCAACATTGATGCCTATATCGATGACGTCGAAACCGACCCCCTTGAGCATTGTGGCGACCATGTTCTTGCCGATGTCGTGCATGTCGCCCCGGACGGTGCCGATGACAATTTTCCCGCCCGAAGTGCTTTTCGAGCCGGCGAGGTAGGGCTCCAGTACGGGCAGGCATTCGTTCATGGCCCTGGCCGACAGCAGCACTTCCGGAATGTATACGTCGCCGCGTTTGAATCGCTCGCCGATGGCTTCCATGGCGGAAAGCATTCCCCGCTGCAAAATGTCCCGGGCGGGGACCCCGCGGTCGAGCATTTCCTTCACGTGAACCTTTATTTCGACATTTTTGCCGTCCAGCACGTCCTGCCGGATCAGTCCGAAAGCCTCATCGTCGGCAGGCGTCGGAGCCACCCGTTCGGCCGCCTCGGCAAGTTGGGATTGGCTGAGCGGCCGCGCCGCGCCGGCTTCGAGCGGCAGCCGCCCTTCCTTTTCAACGCGCTCGCCGACCCGGATCAGCCGCTCGAAAACCGCGTTGGGCGGCGTGGTGTCGGCAATGCCCAGAATTAACCCGCGTCCCGGCGCAACCACTTTGAAAAGGTGGTCCAGGTAGGCCTCGAATTCCTCGTCCGTGGCCGATTCGGCAAGAAGCATATTGGAGGGAATCCCTCCCCAGATGGTCAGCTTCCCGCTCCACCTGGCGTAGTAGTCCTCGACTTTTACTTTTGTCATGGGGAAGGGACATATCGCCTCGGCGACGTGCATCCCCGAATCCCGGATCAGGTCCATCAGGCCCAGGTTTTCTCCGTCGCAGTGGCAAATGGCGATTTTTCCCTTCTCGCCCAGCACCTGCGCCGCCTTCCCGATCCAGGGCGAGATCTCTTTTTCGAAATAGGAAGGGTAGGTGATCATGTCGTCGAAATTGCCCCCCCAGAGCACCCCCTCGGCGGGAGAATCGGCGATGATCTTCAGGCCCTGCTCGAAAAAGCCCTCCATGCTGGCGGCAAGGTACTGAATTTCCTCCTGGTAGTCGTGATACTGGAAATAGAATTCAGTGGCGTCGAAAAACTCCTTCTGAATGTGGTGCATGGGCGAGGCGGCAAGGCCGATCATGGTGCAGGCCAGCCCGTCCTCTCCCACCCGGGCTTTCCACTCGGAAAAGGCCTCGAAATCGGGTTCGAGTTCCAGATTTTCGAATATGTAGGCGGCTGTCCTGAAATCTTCGGGTTTTTTGATCAGGTGCTCCTCGATCCAGGTGATGGACGCGCCGGCTTTGCGCATTTCATCCGTGTGGGTCGTGGTGGTCCAGACCATGCCTTTGGGGGTATGGTATTCAACCGTGGTGGAGTCCCCCTTTTTCCTGACTTCGATCCGGATGGTGGGGGCAAATTTCGGCCTGAAGACCGTCTCTTTTAGCGAATAGAGCCCCAGTGCCCGGTGGAGGCTGTCTTCGGGTTTTCGCACCTTCAAAAATTCAGGGACTATCTTGTGCAGCGCCCAGCCCTGCGATTTCGATATCTCATCCTGGGTGCGCCCCTTGTGCCGCTCCGGGAGCGTACCCGCCATGCTGTTGGCATTGTACCAGAGATCTATTCTGGGAACGTAAGGGAGCATGTCCGGCATTTCGCCCTTCGCGGCCGCGAGAATTCTTTGCCTGTGCGTCATCATTTCCGAATCGCTCTCCTGTGTACAAAATCTCTTAGTTTTGGAAGCTCTCCCCCTGCCTCTGCGGGCAGTTCGAAAAGGCCCCCCTCCACATGGGCGCCGCCGGTTTCCCCGCTCTGGACCGACTCGACCAGCGCGCTCGATGCGCCGATCCATTCCAGGTCCCTGGTGTTGGAAATCCACGCAACCCTTACCCGGTCCGGTTTCCATATTCCCACTGTTTTGAACGCGGCGTCCAGCGCCTCCATATCGGACCGGAAGGCCAGCGGTATCCGCCCCTTCTCGGGGGCCACGGCGGTGACGCAGTTGGTGCAGGTCGCCTCGAAATCGATCTTTCCCACGGCCCTCTGCGTGGTGTAGTCCGCCAGGCCGATTCCGGTGGCGTTGCCGTCGGTCGCATCGGAGAGGTCCCTCACCACTATGCGCGTTATCCTGGGGCTTTCGCATTCCTTCTCGTAAACGTTCATGATGCGGCCGACCACCTTGGTGTCCATTCCGGACC
The DNA here is from genome assembly GCA_963712895.1 of uncultured delta proteobacterium. Classification (GTDB taxonomy): domain Bacteria; phylum Desulfobacterota; class Syntrophobacteria; order Syntrophobacterales; family Syntrophobacteraceae; genus SbD1. The sequence continues at coordinate 496,388 of CAVQJR010000007.1, forward strand.
CGGATATCTCTTTTCCGATTTCGTCGATTACCAGGATATCCAGTTCGGCGAACGGGAGCTTTGGCTTATACAGCTTCGATTCCCGCAGGAGTTCTTCCTCCCGGGAAAAAACATCGCCGGGCCGCATGGCCTCGACCCTGCGCAGCCGGTTGGAGTGGTCTTCGAGCAGGGCGAGGGCGCCGAGGATTTTTAAATTCCTGAACAGGGACGCGGCAATGGTGTGAATGGCTTCGAAGTAGGTGATGTTTACGGCCAGGTTGTGCATGGTTTCGGCCCCGGGCTGCCTTCCGAAGCCCACCACCGCCATTTTCAGTATCCCCGATTCGGTGTCGCCTATATATTCGGTGTGCTCCTTTACGCGGTTTACGATCAGGATGTGATCGGCCTGTGCCGCCGCCCTGTCCGCGTAGACGGGCACGGAATCCAGCACCCGGTCTATTGCGATTACGTCGAGTTTCGAATGAACCGGCGCGCCCACGGCACTTTCCGCGATGCCCAGGTGGCGGAGCACGTCCACCTGCCCCTCGGCGGTCCCGTTGCCGTGGCTTCCCATCGCCGGATACAGGAAAGGTTTTCCTCCGCGCTCCTTTACCGCCTCGATGCAGGTGCGCAGGACCTCTTTCATCGATTCCACGCCCCTGCTGCCGGCGGTTATCAGCACCCGGTCGCCCCTGCGAATCGGGGCGAGTAGATCGAGCCTTTCCAGTTCGGCCAAAACCATTTGCCGGGCATCGGGGGGAGGCGTTTGCGGAAAATTCTGTCGAATCAAACCGAACTTCGGATATTCCATAGGGTGATCCTTACTCGATCCGGCCGGCGCGGAACGCCTGGATGAAATCCATGCAGAAATCATCCCGCCCGGCAATCATGAGCGCCGTTTTGAGCGCGGCGTAGAGCGGCTTGTCGGTGGGGTCCATGATCGCCGAATCAAGCCCCCTCATGACACATGCCACCAGGAAGTTGCGGTTTACGAGCTTGCGCGCCGGCAGGCCGTGGGACACGTTGGTAAGGCCGCACGTCGTATGTACGCCCGGAAACTCCTTCATGATGCGCTCGACGGCATCAAGCGTTGCCAGCGCGGAACCGGTATCGGTGGCAAGCGGATAAACAAGGGGGTCTATGTACAGGTCGTCCAGGGATATCCCGGCGGCCTTTACCTTTTCGACCAGTTTCCCGGCCAGTTCCACCTTCGCTTCCGAAGAGTCCGCGATGAGTTCCTCGGACTGGCAGAGGCCGATCACCTTGGCTCCGTATTCTACAACGAGGGGAAGAATGCCTTCGAGCCGGGCCGGTTCAAGCGTGATGGAATTGATCATCGGCCTGTTCTTGAGGCCGGGCAGCACGGCCCTGATAGCTTCATGGTCGGGGCTGTCGATGCACAGGGGCAGGTCCGTGGCTTCCTGGACGGCGTCGATTGTCCATTTCAGGTTTTCAATCTCCGCGCCGATAAAAGCCGCCGCATTAACGTCGATGTAATGGGTACCCGCTTCCGCCTGTGCCCTGGCTTCCTGCTGTATCAAAGCCCTGTTTCCGGATGAAATCGCCTGCGCTATACTCTTGCGCGATGAGTTGATTCTTTCGCCGATTATGAGCATTGTGCGACACCTCGAAAGATCCGAAAGAATTGATTGGGTGGTCATAAATAATTGCGCAAAGGGTCCTGTATGCCAATTTGCGTTAAAGATGGTACTTTTCAAGCTGGAAAAGAGTTTTGTGGGGCGGGCACGCCTCTTCCGTTAGTAGCCTTCTCGAACCGCCTCCACGATAGCCTTCAGGTTTTCAAGAGGGGTCGACAGGGGCACCGCGCATTCCGGGGCGATGATGTCCACTCCGGCGTCTATGGCATATCGCACCTGTTTTCGAACGTCCTCGGGACTACCCTGGAACAGCACCTGGGAATTATTAACATTTCCGACCATCGCCATTCGGTCTCCCACCTTCTCGACCGCTTTTTTTGCATCCACCTGCCATTCGAAATGGTAGCCGTCAAAGCCCGCATCGGCGAAAAGCTCCAGTCTGTCCATGCAGTTGCCGCAAACATGGAGGATTAGCGGGCCTTCGATTTCCGCGGTCATTTCCTTGTGGATGGGCAGCAGCAGTTCCTGGTAGTGATAGGACCCCACGAGGTTTCCCGTGGCGTGGTCGGCCAGGACGACGATATCCGCCCCCGCCGCGAATTGCGCCCTGGCAAAGGCTATCGTGACGGGCATGAGCTGACGGAGCATCCTGACCACCTTGTCTTTTTCGCCCAGCCCCACCTGGAGCAGCAGGTTCTGAGTCCCCGCCATGTGGTAGGCAAGGGTCCACGGCCCCATCACCTTGCCGATAACCGCGGCCTTTCCGCCCACGTGGCGGCGCAGGATCGAAAGGGCATCCAGTACCACACGCATCGAAGGCTTTTCCAGAAGATTTTCCGGTACGGCAATGTCTGAAAAATCTTCGTGCGGAAAATTCCTGCTGTCGGGCATCTGGTCGGGGCTTCCCCAGTCGACCTGGCATCCCAGGGCCGCCGCCTCCTGGTGCACGCTGTATTCGGGCATGACAGCGTCGAAACCGATGATCTCATGGCCGGCAAGCGCCAGTTCCGCCATGGCCGAAGCATCCGTGTGCGCACGCGGGAAATGGACCCCCGCCTCATCCATCAATTGACGGCAGACGACCGATGTCGGATTTGCCGCGGGAGGACGCTTACCCTTGCCCCCCTTGTAAAGCGCCGACATGACCAGATTGTAAGGTGTTGATTTCATGCTAATTTATCCCGATACCAGGCATCAGTTGATGCCGATCAATTTTTTAGCAAGCTGGACGGCTTCCGCCGCATCCTTGCCGTAGCCGTCCGCACCGATCTTTTCCGCGAACCTGGAATCGACCGGGGCGCCCCCCACCATGATCCTGACGTTGTTTCTCAATCCTTTTTCTTTGATGGATTCGATGACTTTCTGCATTTCGGGCATCGTGGTGGTAAGCAGTGCCGAAAGCCCCAGGACATCGGGTTTCATCTCTGCCACCTTGTCCACCACTTTTTCGACGCTCAAGTCCACGCCGAGGTCCACCACGTTGAACCCGGCCCCCTCCAGCATCATTATGACGAGGTTTTTCCCGATGTCGTGGAGATCGCCCTTGACGGTCCCCATCAGGATGGTGCCCCTGGACTTGGATGCCTCACCCCGCAGGAGCGGTTTTATGAGTGCGAGGCCCTTTTTCATCGTTGCGGCCGCAACCAGCATTTCCGGAACGTAGATCTCGCCGGTCCCGAATTTTCTGCCCACGATATCCATTGCACCGATAAGGGCGTCATTTATGATGCCGTCGAGGTCGACGTTTTCGTCAATGGCCGCCTGCACCAGCGATTCGATTTCTTTATGCTTCCCGTTGACAACAGCCTGCCTTACCTGCTCTATCCTGTCGCTCATCCCTGTGATCCTCCTGAGTAGCTTTGCGCGTGGAGTTCAGCTTCGTGTCTCTTTGGACCGGTCTCGATCCTGAAATGATCATTTTATCGGGTAGGACCCAAACTTCAGCGCGGTGTCGCGCATTGCCATAAAATTTTCGAATTTTGCCCACTCGGGGACCGAATTTCCCGACCCCACGCAATAGCCTCCTCCGGGAGCGACCGTGGCGATGAGGTCCTTGACGCGGTTTTCCACCTCCGCAACCGAGCCGCTTCGCAAAAGCTCGTTGGCCACGTTTCCCACCAGCGTGAGGCGGTCTCCATACATCTGCTTCACTTTAACGATGTCCATACAGCTCGGGTCTATCGGCTGGAGGACATCGAGCCCCATTGCGATAAAGTCCTCCATCAGGGGCATCACGTTGCCGTCGGTGTGCATGAAGAAGAGAAGATCGTTTGCGTGACACCTGGAGGCCATTTCCCGGTACCACGGGAAGACGTGGTCGCGGTAGGCGCCGGGGGAAATCATCGGCCCGGTGCCGAATGCGAGGTCATCGACGACCCACACCCCGCCCACGTGCGGCATTGCAAAGATCTGCTCGAGTCCCTTGAACTGGATCTCGGCCACTTTCCGGAAGATATCGGCAACCAGGTCCTCCTCCATGATGAGTGACATGCAGAAGTGGTTGAATCCCATCAGCATCCAGGTCAGAGTGAATATTTTGCCGGAAACCGCGATAACCTTCATGCCCTCGGGAAGCATTTCCCGGACCTGGTGGAACTTGGAAAAATCAAGCCGGGACGCCATTTCCCAGGGAAATTGCTCGAAGTCTTCGCGGGTCTTGATAAAGCTCGTAAACTCCAGGTTCCAGGCTTTGTCGTCCTGTGCGTCGGGAGAGTCCTTCAGCATTACCTCGCGGAGCACCTTGGATATGGCGGACTCCTGGGTGACTTTGCCGGGGCTCATCATTCCGACGGTAAGCGGAATGAAGTCGTATCCCGCCTGCGCCCAGAACCGGACCTGTGATTCCAGGTCGTCGGGCGTGACCTCACGGCCCAAAAACATGCTCTGTATGGGATATTCGATGAGCACCTCGCACAGAGGGACCCGGTCCGGCTCCTCGTGCCGGACTGCTTTTCTGATACGCTCGAAATCGGGCTTAAGATCCATGACAGATTCCTTTAAAGCATTGTCTCGTTATGGCGTTGCCGATATGGCGGCGGCACCCCCGACCGAAGGACTCTTTCGCACCGCTCACCGGTGCGCTAACGGATTTTGAGTCCCGCACCATCTTCCAGCACTTTTCTTCCCGACACGAACCGGAAAGCCGTTCCCAACTCCATTCCGGTGCTTTTCTCTATATTGGCCGCGACATCATTCAAGTGCGCCACCAGCTTGCGTTCGGCGGCATCCGCATCCCTTGAGCGAATGAATTTCAAGATTTCCCTGTGAAACGAATACGCGTTCCGGGTGGCCCGCGGCAGAAGGGACACCTCCTTGATAAACTGGCTCAAAAGATCCGTGACAACCTCCAGGAACTGCTGGAGCACCTTGTTGCCGCTCGCCCTGGCAAGGGTCGTGTGAAACTCGACGTCATGAGCAATGAAGGCCTCGACGTTTCGTCTCCCGATGGCATCCTTCTGGTTTCGCACGTTTGCTTCGAGATCGCTCAGGGCCTGCTGGTCCGCCCTCAGGACCGCCAGCCGGACGGTTGCCGTTTCAATTATGATGCGGGCCTCCAGGAATTCGCGAACGGTTGCCGGCTGGAGGAGCAGGTGGTCCGACAGAGAAGCCATGTACCCGGATGGGCTGCTGATGTTTATCAGCGTGCCCACGCCCTGTTTTGCGGTGAGCATTCCCATGACCGTGAGCTTGTTGATGGCTTCCCGTATCGTGTTGCGGCTTACCCCGAACTGCTCGGCCAGCCTGTCCTGGGAGGGGAGCTTGTCTCCGTGCTTGAGCCGGCCGGACATGATCATGTCGTGCAGGGTTTTGAAAGCCTCGTCGGCAGCGGTTGTTCGCCTGATACTGGTCACTTCCATGGTCCGCTCCCTTGGGAAGGGGTTTTCATTACGTAGTATCATTCAATCATCCTATGACTGGTTAGGTTTGTCAAGAACAAATCGATTTTATATCTATTTGAATTAAAAGCAATTTTATGAATAAGGCATTCGGAAACCGGGTAAAAATTCCTCTTGCATTTACAGATTGAATCATCATATCATAGGACCACTAATTTGAAAACACTAACTGATGCCCCCGTTGGGATACCGTGAAATCATGAAGAGCTGTTGGTCGGCACATCCTCACCGTGCCCACCGGACCGTGGAAATAGATTCATTAAGGGCCGGATGTACCTCGTTGGGTGCGCACGGGTGCCAGGGGTCCAACCGGATGTCGGAATCGAGTGGGACCGCCTGCCCGATTCGGTGCTGTTTTCTCTTCATAGGAGGATTCAAATGTTTAGAAAAGGATTTGTCGCACTGATTGTTCTGGCCGTGGCGCTGGTCTTCACCGTGCCCTGCACGGCCGCCGATGCGCCGATCAAGTGGAAGGCCCAAACGCTCTGGTCCGCCCAGGAGACCCCACAGAAGACCTTCGAGGATTTTTGCAACAAGATCAAAATCATGACCAAAGGGCGCCTGGTAATCGAGCCCTACCCGGCGGGCGCAATAGTGCCGACCAATGAAACCCTTACCGCCCTGCAAAACGATGTGCTGCAGGCAATTCACGTCTGGCCCGGCTACGCCAGCGGCAAGAATCCCGCCTTTGCCGCCCTGTGCGATTTGATCTTTGCATACGAACATCCCTGGGAACTCGATGCCTTCATGCACTACAAGGGCGGGCTGGAGATGCTTCGCGAGCTCTACAAGCCTTTCAACGCGTACACGGTCGGGGTCATGTTCTGGGGGGTCGAGTCCTGGCCGTCCAAGAAGCCTATCAGGAACATGGCGGATTTAAAGGGGCTCAAAATTCGCGAGCCTCAGGGTATGGAAGCCGAGTTCATGGCCAAAGCTGGCGCATCGGTTGTGGTCCTGCCCGGCACGGAAATTTTCTCGGCGATGGATAAGGGAGTAGTCGAGGCAACCAACTGGGCCACCGCATCCATCAACGACAAAATGGGTTTTCACCAGATGGCCCCCTATTTTACCTATCCCGGGTTTCACTCGATGCCGGTGGGTGATTTCACGGTAAACCAGAAAGAGTGGGACAAGCTGCCCCCGGATATCAAGCAGATAGTTACCACCGCTACCCGCGAGTGGTGCTGGGATTCGGTGGAAAGAATAGCCGTCGAGGACGTGAAAGTGGTCAGCACGGCCGAAGCGCAGGGAAAGCACGTGATGGTCTGGACGCCCGAGGAAAAAGCCAAGGCACGGGTCCTGGCCCAGCAGATCTGGCAGGAGTGGAAGAGCAAGAACGCACAGACCAAAAAGATTATCGAAGCACAGGAAGCCTGGCTTAGAGAACTTGGCCGGATCAAGTAGTCTCACCATTTACGGAGAAGAGGGGGCATTCCGGCCCCCTCGCCGCCGTTTTTCAGAGAAGCAAGGCAATCCCATGCGAAAGATACTCTCAATAATAGATGCAACCAGCATATGGACCGGGAGGGCGGTGAGCGTGCTCGCCCTGGTGGTGGGGTTCGTGATAAGCTTCGAGATAATTTCGCGCGAGGTTTTCATGAAGCCCACCGTGTGGGCCGCCGAACTCACCGTTTTTGCCTGCGCGCTGATGTATCTGCTGGGTGGCGCCTGGACGCTGCAGCAGGACGCCCACGTGCGGGTCGATATCCTCCACAGCCGGTTTTCCCCCAGGACCAGGGCGCTGGTGGACTGCCTCACCTATTTTGCATTCCTCCTCTACATCTCGGTAATGCTATGGGCAACCAGCAAGTATGCCTACGAATCGGTATGCCTGGGAGAGTGCACGATGTCCCCGTGGAACCCTCCCCTCTGGCCCATGAAAATTGCCATGGTCATTGCACTGGTTCTTCTGCTTCTGCAGGGGACCGCCAAGTTTATCCGCGATCTTTATTTTTTTGTAACAGGTAAGACTCTATGAGCATTGAATGGATCAGTTTGCTGGTCGTGGTCGGCATGCTGGGGCTGATGGCCCTCGGATTGCCGCTCGCCTGGTCGATAGGTGCCGTTGCGGTAACCCTCACCCTTGCCCTTTTCGACCCCCAGGTCATGGTGATGCTCGTGTCAAGGGTATTCGACATGAGCCTGAATTATACGCTCATGTCAGTGCCGCTCTTCGTGCTCATGGCCGGAATTCTCCAACGCTCGGGGGTTGCGGACCAGCTTTTCAGGGCGGTAAACGTCTGGGCGGGAGGGGTTCGCGGCGGCATGGCGATCGGCACCATTATCGCCAATGCCATAATGGCCTCCATGGTCGGCATAATCGGGGCCGAGATAGTTACTTTCGGCCTGATTGCGCTGCCCGAGATGCTGGCCCGCAAATACGACGAAAGACTGGCGCTGGGCAGCATCGCCGCCGGAGGCGGGCTGGCCACCCTGATCCCACCCAGCGTTGTGTTCATCGTCTACGGCATGACCGCCGGCTGCTCGGTGGGCGAGCTTTTCCTGGCGGGCGTTCTGCCCGGGGCACTGTTGGCCGTCATTTTCGTGCTCCACGTGGTCTGGCGTTGCTGGCGCCACCCTGAAATGGCCCCCCTGGCAACCGACGAGGAAAGAAACATGCCTCTTCGGGAAAAATTGGCAACGCTAAAAGAACTTGTTATGCCTTTTTGTATTGCCGGCGGTGTGCTTGGGTCCATCTACGCCGGGGTGGCCACGCCTTCCGAAGCGGCGGGCGTGGGCGTAATACTTTCTCTGGCGGCGTCGTTTATCAACAGGCGCTTTTCCTGGAAGATGTTAAACGAGTGCTTCGCCGAAACCCTGCGCATAAGCTGCATGCTGGCCTGGCTTTTCTTCGGGGCTCAGACCATCATCGGGGCCTACACGCTTGCGGGCGGCACCACCTTCGTCACCAACTCGCTCAAAGCCATGAACCTTGGCCCGTGGGGGACCATCGTGTTCATGGAGGTTATATGGGTTTTCCTGGGCTGCTTCCTGGACTGGATCGGAATACTTTTCCTGACCGTTCCCATCTTTTTGCCGATAATACTTGATTTCGGCTTCGATCCCGTTTGGTTCGGCGTTGTGTACTGCATGAACATGCACATATCGTATCTCTCGCCGCCGTTCGCACCCTCCGCTTTCTACATGAAAAGCATAACGCCTCCACGCGTCACCATGGGACAGATTTACATGTCCACCATGCCTTATCTGTGGCTGACCTGCATGGCCACCGTCATTGTGACGGTCTGGCCCGGACTTTCCATCTGGCTGCCGGCACTGCTCCTCAGGCATTAGGGTCCCGAGCCGGAAGCTCGATTCAAAAATAAAATCTCGAAAAGAGTGGGGGAGGCGGGGAACCGGTTCCCCGCTTTTTTTAGTGCGCCCGGCAGGGGCGCGTTCACTTGGAGGTGCAAGTCCTCTACAGGCCCGACAGCAAGGGTGTCCACCGTGAGGGGGGATCCGAAGGGCATGAGGAGAAGTACCGGGCCGTAATCGAGGGGGCGACCCCGTTGATGAACCGGTCGGCCAAAGATGGGGCAAGGTCGAGCCCGCACTATGGGGGCGAAGGCGTTCTCATCCACCCATCGTACCAAGGTGTTTGCGGATGGCACGGTACCGTTTACAAGCGGAAGAACTTGGAACTGCCCTGGGAGAAGGTGCGGCGGAACAAGGGCAGCGGTGGGGTGGATGGACAGAGCCCTGATGAGTTTAAAGAGTCGCTCGACGAGCATCCGGATAGACTGCATGAGGAACTGAAAATGGACGCCTATATGCCCCTGCCCGTACGGCAACATCTGATTCCTAAAGCCGGACCGCCGGGCAAGTATAGAGCGCCGGGCATTCCCACGATTTATGACCGGGTATGTCGGCAGGCGCTTTTGAACCGGCTGGAACCGATCTTTGATACCAATTTGCGTTCAAGATCGTTCGCCCTGAGGTATCGAAGGGTGGACGGTCCACCCGTTCGTACTTCGATACCTCAGCACGAACGGGACCAAGCCCAGTTCAATCTTGAACGCAAATTGGTATGAGCCGGTATTCGATGAGGCCAACTTCGGGTACCGGAAGGGAAGATCGGCTAAAGATGCACTGGGAAAAGTCCGGAGAGAAGTGAAAGATGGGAATGAGTGGATCGTGGATGCCGACTTGAAAGATTTTTTCGGGTCAGTGGATCATGAAAAGCTTATGGCCCTGGTGAATCAACGGATATCTGACAGTCGCGTGCTGCGCCTGATCGAGAGGATGCTCACCGCAGGGTGCTCTGCAAGTGGAAAGCTGCTTCCCACCGAGCAAGGCACTCCTCAAGGTGGGGTGGTTTCCCCGTTGCTCAGTAATGTCTTGTTGACTCCGTTTGACCGTGAGATGCGGCGCAAAGGGTATCGGTTGGCAAGATACGCTGATGATTGGGTGGTGACCTGCAAAACCAAAGCCGCGTGGGACGCAGCTCCCCACGCTTATAAAAGTATTCTATTGATACTGCCTGCGCCAGCAGAATCGGGTAGTTTTCACTAAGAAAATGCGGCTTGTAATCCAATTGGCTGCTGGTGCAGACCCGGCAATTCGCAAAATCTACCTCCGGTCCGCAGATTTCCGAACGGTCGGAATAGCGTAATCCGACGAAAGAACAGCTTTCATTCTCGACATCCTACAGCCAATGAATCAGCCAGGTATCCGGCGCCTTTGCGGGGTGTTTCGGCCATCATGTCCGGAGAATAACCATTTCCCACACCTGCCGCAACGAACCCGGTCGGGCCGGGACGGTTGACGTGCGCGTGGCGAATGGAGCAAATGAATGACACCGGGCTACAGTATCTTGACCAGCTCTATTTCAAACTTGAGCGTTTTCCCCGCAAGCGGATCATTTGCGTCAAGTACGACACTGTCTTCGGTAATGGCCGTTATAGTTGCAATCACCGTTTTGCCCTGGTTGGTGCGGACCTGGAGCCTCTTGCCCGTTTCCAGCTTCAGGCCGTCGGGGGTCTCCGCCCTGTCCAGCACCATTACGAACTCTTTGCGGTGCGGGCCGTACGCCTCTTCCGGAGGAATCGTGACACTCCTTTTGTCTCCTTCGGCCATACCTATGACTGCCTGCTCAAATTGCGGAAGAACGCTTTGCTTGCCGATCGTAAATTCAAACGGCTCATTCTCCTCGTAGGTGGAGCTGAATACCGCGCCATCCTGCAGCGTCCCGTGATAATGGACCCTTACCGTATCGCCTTGCTTGGCTTGCGACATGAATTCTCACCTTTCATCGGTGTGAACGGGCCGGGAGCGCCCGACCCGCGGTTCTGCCTGAAGCTCTCAGGCCGGAATCGAAGTCTCGATGCTCAGCAGCTTGGGGCCTTGTTTGATTTGAAATTTCCCGTTCACGGTCTCCCATATCCATCCGGAATAGCCGTAGCCTCCTATGGGTTTGGTGACGAAAGCACCGCGCCAGGACTGCGATCTGGTGTCGTTTAAAACCACCGTGCCGAATTTTCCGAAAGAGTAGCCGGGGACGGGATGGCAGTAATCCTCGCCCCTGAGGGCCTCGGCCACCTCTGCCGCATCCGGTCCGCCGAAAACGGCCGCCCGGAGAGCGTACTTGTGGTCCGCCGCCCGCGCCAGAACCTCCCCGGCGGTGTCGAATGCGGAAGTGAAGGCCACCGGGCCGAAGACTTCCTCTCTCATCCCCAGCATATCGTCGGTTGCGTTTTTAACCACCGTGGGATAGATCAGATTGCCTTCGATTTTGCCTCCCTCGATGATTTCGGCCCCCTTCAGGCAGGCATCCTGAAGCTGCGCCGCGATTCGCTCCACCGCAAGGCTGCTCGCTACCGGCGAAATATCGGTTGCGGGATCGCGCGGATCACCCACCGCAAGGCGCTTTACCTTGCCCGCGAAAGTCTCCAGGAACTCTTCATAGACGGGCCGCTGTACAAATATCCTTTTGGGCGCCGTGCAGGTTTGCCCGGAATACCAGAATTTGGCGTTCATCAGGTCCTTCATGGCCAGTTCCATGTCCGCGTCCGAAAATACTATGAACGGGTCCTGGCCGGGGCCTTCGAAGATGAGCTTCTTTCCGCTCTTGCGGCACATTTGCTCATATCCGATGATGTTGGCGTCAAATCCGAAAACGACTATGGCGGAAATCTCCGGATCGTTCAGAGACTTTTCGAGAAATTCCCTGCCTCCTTCGCTGTGGAAGGTGATATCGTCCCCGAAAATCGGCCGGTACATTTTCTCGGTCACCTCCATCACGTCTTTACCCCTGGAAGAGAACTTGACGTTTACCCGGTTGCCGGTCATGTAGATGGAGGTTATCGCGGTATTGAGCCAGGAACTTCCGTTGTAGGAGAGCATGAGCGATACCCTGGAACCCTCCCCGCCCAGGGGCACCCTGTTTTCGAGGATAGGCCTCGCCTCGCCAAACATTGTGAGCCTGTCGAGCACGATATCCAGCTCCTGGGTGGTGTCCCTGACCGTAAACTGGAGGTCTTTAACCGCCAGGTCGACTATTTCCCCCCTGTTGCGGTCGATAGCGCCGCACAGGTCCGTGATTTTGTCCAGTTTAACGTCATAGGACATTGAGAATGCTCCTTCAGGAATTGCCGGTTGAACCGCGCCGAAAAGCGCGCCGTCTATATATAAGTTTAACACAATAACGGATCGGGTATCCGACTTCCGCCACCCGCCATCCGTCATTCTTTCCCCGTTACCGCCTCGACGATCCGCTTCGGGATGCTCCGGGCCCGCCAGTCACTGCCGATAGCCACCATCGTTGCCTCACCCCTTGCCACCAGTTCGTCGCTTTCCCGGCGATAGAACCTGAAAGCGAAAGTGAGGGCCTTGTCCTTTATCTGCGCAAGCGACACGGCCAGGCGCAGTTGCTCTCCATAGCGGACGGGTTTTAGAAAATCGCACGATGCCGAAGCTATGGGGAGCCCGAATCCTTCCTCCCGGTTTCTGAAAACCTCGTGGGGAGGCAGCCCGCGGCTTCTCAGGAACTCCTCGATCCCGTGATGGCAATACCTGAAATAAGAAGCGAAGTAAACGACTCCGTACGGGTCCGTATCACCGAACCGAACGGTTACGGTAAGATCGACTTCCCGGAAAGAAGAGGTCTCGACCACAGCCTTAAATCCTTCCTAAAAGACGGAGCCAAGCCAGCCCTTATTTCTTGCCGGCCGATCTGCACCAACCTCTTTTCCGAGCGGCCCTCAGTCTCGGTTCAGGCAGCGCGTTGCATCCTGCAGTTTCGTTTGAAGCATGAGGCTATCCACTTGCGAAAACGCCAACCGGATGGAAGCGGAAAAAGGAGGAGGCCCAGGACAGGGATAAGTTTCAAGCGGTTAGCGAGGCAGGTGCCTCGGAAGTTCTCCTGAAAGAAAAACAAGTAGCATTCCGGTCGGGTCCTGTCAAGGTTTCGGCCCGAGCGGTGGGTTTGGCGCGCGAAATGGGTTGCCTCCCATATCGGTTGGAGTTTCCGAATCGGTGTTGCCCGGCTTTGGGCGGCCCTATTGTAGTTATACTAAATGTTATTATCAGTCATTTAGTTATACTAAAAAATTCCCTGTAATTCATTGTTGTTGCAGGCAAGCTAAAAATAGTTTGTAATTAATTACTAAACAACTTATAGAGATTAATAATTAAATAGTTGTACTTAATTAAACCGTTGCGGGCCACGCTGCACGGTGATACCTCCAATTGCCCGGTTTCGCAATACCACGGTGCCATAAGGTTCACTCAGGGCGGCCCTGCATGTTTTGTCCAAAACTATTTACTTTAACCCCGGATCCAGGAGCCGCATCATGAATTTTTCAACTCCCAACTCAAACGATGCAACTTTGACATTCAACCGCTCGAAGAGCGTTGTGCCTATGAGCGGCCTGTGCTCTCGGTGTATCGACGGTTGCCGTGGAAATTGCGAAATTTTCCGGTCCACCTTCAGGGGGCGCGAAGTTATCTATCCCGGTCCTTTTGGGCAGATTACGGCCGGAGGGGACAAAAACTACCCCATCGATTATTCCCATCTCAACATACAGGGGTATGCGATGGGGGCCACCGGCATGCCCGCAGGTGTGGAAGCGGGGCCTGATTCGGCCATTTTCCCGGCTGTAAACGTCGAGACCGAATACGGCTGGGACATAAAGGTAAAGATGCGCGCGCCGATATTTACCGGTGCCCTGGGTTCGACTGAAATCGCGCGCAAGAACTGGGATCATTTCGCCGTCGGCGCGGCGATCAGCGGCGTCACGCTGGTTTGCGGCGAAAACGTGTGCGGCATAGACCCCGGGCTGGAGCTGGACAGGAACAACAAGATCGCAAAGTCCCCCGAGATGGACCGCCGGATCGAGATCTACAAGCGTTACCATAACGGATATGGAGAACTGCTGGTCCAGATGAACGTCGAGGACACGCGCTTGGGTGTCGCCGAATACGTGATCTCCAAGCACGGCCTGCAAACGATCGAGTTGAAGTGGGGCCAGGGAGCAAAGTGCATCGGCGGCGAAATCAAGGTGGACAGCATCGAGCGCGCCGCCGAGCTTCAGAAGCGGGGCTACATCGTTACGCCCGATCCGTCGAGCCCGGTTGTCCGGGCGGCATACGGGAACGGGGCAATAAAGGAATTCGAGCGTCACAGCCGGCTGGGATTTGTCAGCGAAGAAGGGTTCATGGCCGAAATCGAGCGGCTGCGAAAGCTCGGCTTCAAGCGAATAACCCTCAAGACCGGCGCATACAGCCTGCGTGAACTGGCCATGGCCATCAAGTGGGGCTCCATGGCCAAAATAGACCTCCTCACCATAGACGGCGCGCCCGGTGGTACCGGCATGAGCCCCTGGAGGATGATGGAAGAATGGGGCATTCCCAGCATCTATCTGCACTCGGCCGCTTATGAATTCTGCTCGAAGCTGGCGGAGAGGGGAGCAAGGCCACCCGACATCGCCTTTGCCGGCGGATTTTCGAGCGAGGACGGAGTTTTCAAGGCGCTGGCCCTGGGCACGCCCTTCGTCAAGGCGGTCTGCATGGGCAGAGCGTTGATGATTCCAGGCATGGTGGGAAAGAACATCGGAGAATGGATGGCCAAAAACGACCTGCCCAAGACCGTCAGCCAATATGGGGCAAGCATCGAGGAAATATTCGTGAACTACGAAAACGTTAAGTCGATGCTGGGCAACGGCAATGCGGGCGAAATTCCGCTTGGCGCAATCGGCATCTACAGCTATGCCGACAAAATCAAGGTGGGGTTGCAGCAGATAATGGCCGGGGCGCGCCGGTTTAAGATCGACGCCATTTCTCGAAGAGACCTCATGTCCCTGACGGACGAATGCACCAAGGTAACCCGGATTCCGTACCTGATGGACGCCTACAGGGCGGAGGCCGAAGCGATCCTCAACGGCTATGCGGTCAACGGAAGCTATGAGATTCCCGAACGGCAGGTGATGATTTCGAGGGCGGGCAGGTAGCGGCTATCGGCAAACCAACCGGGATTTTGCCTGTCCGGGGCAAAGTCCCGGCGATCGGACCCGGAAACAGGAGGCTTCGCCCGGTGCGGTCGAGGCCTTCTTTCGTTCAGTGCCTGATCTTTACCCACAAAAGCTTCGCGGTTTCCGCACCGGAATTTTTCCACTGGCTGGGGTTCTGAGAGTCCAGGATAATGACATCTCCGGGCCGGGCCGTGTGGGTTTCGCTGCCCACTTTCACATGGACCTCCCCCGAGATCACGTACCCGACCTCTTCGCCCTTGTGCGCAAAGAAGTGGGCATTGAGGGTCTGTTCCGCCGGGATTTCGATGAGGTAAGGCTCCCCAATCGGATTGAGGTCCACGGGCACCAGCCGCTTCGTATAAATGCTCCCCTCGGCAAAGGCGGGGTTTTTCATTTCCATGGCTTCGGATGCGGGAAAGATCACCCGCTTGCGGCCTTCGAGAGCACCCTGGAAAAAGGAACTCATATCCACGGTGAGTATTTCGGCCATCTTCATCAGCGCCGGAAGCGACGGGTAGATGAGATTGTTTTCGACCTGGGAGATATTGCTGGGCGTTACGCCCACCATTCTTGCCAGTTCGGTCTGTGACAGGCCGCATCGGGTGCGCAGCTCTTTTATCCTCATTCCGATGTCCACCCCGCCGCCGGCCCGCTTTTCCTCATCGAAGGTTATCCCCGTGTCCCTTACCCAATAAGTGCTGGGTCGGTTCAGGCCTTCCATGCTCCGCTTCTCGGCCTTGATTACCGAAAGGGAAGTGGTCCCTCTTTTTATGCAAAGCTCGATCACCACCTGCGCCACCTGGTTGATCTGCGCCCTGGCGCGCTGCGAATGCGCCGCTTTTTCCATGATCCAGTACGCTACGGTATTGAGTTCGTAGAGCCGGGGGCATGAATGAGTATAAAAACGGACGACGTTGTCATCTCCTCCCCACAGCTCCTGCATCCCCGTCAGGCTTTCGAAAATGAAGCGAACGACCCCCGTGAGGCCCGCGTGAACGCTGTACAGGACGTCCATTACCTCGTCCATTCTCCTCGGCTCGACCACTTTTACTATCTGGCACTTGAGGCCCGGGGCCGTCTCTTCGTAGAACTTGAGAAAGATGGGCGAGCTTGCGCCCTTGCCAAACGAGAAGCAATCCAGGATCGTAAGGTTTGGATTTTTGGCGAGGTCGCCGAGCTTATCGAGCAGGTTGCGGGGAGACCTGTCGAAGCTGACGTAGATGAGCGGTTTTTTTTCCGCCATCGAGGATTCCATGAACTTGAGGCAGAAGGCCGCGGCAAGGCTTCCGGAATCATCGTGCCATACGACGTTGTCGCCGATGTGGAGGCCGTCGAGCATGCGGTCAAGCTGGGGAACGCCTGAGCTTACACGAACTTTGGGAGCCATATTCTTAGCATCCGCAATAAAGTAGAGTTAATTTCAAGTGCCGAGGAAAACATCCAGCAAGTCGCTGCGACTTCAGATAACCTAAATTTTAATTAAATAGCGTATTTGGTAAAGGAGTTCAAGGGAATGGAAAGAAACGGGCGGGGCTGACGGGGCAGGCTCCGGGGCCTGCGGAAAAGCGGAAGGGGGGCGAATCGATGCCGGGGCGGAGCATCGCCCGAGCGGTATCCGAGTTGGCCGTCGGCGGAATTGTGCCCTTCGGGGAGGGCCGGATTACATTCATTTCTCCGGCCAGGACGATCTTTGCCGCAGCTCGCCGGCCCACTTGATGAGGTTGTTTGCTTCCCCGGTGTGGCCGAATTCATGGAGCAGCCGGGCCTGGTCCTCGATGTGTTCGGCTATCTCGTTCAGATTGGGATTTGCACTGCGTAATTGCTTGCGCGGCCTGTCGTAGATCTCATCAACCATGTGTAATCTCCAATCGCCGGGGCGGGTGCGGTTTCTCTAACTTATGTTAGCATTTCTAATATTATGAGCGGATGGCCGGGGGCGTCGAACCGATAAAATCCGCCTTACAGGCCGTAATATAAGCAAAACTGCATTATTATGTCAAATATTAATTTAAACTAATCAGAGCCTCCGGGGCAAGCCGTGAAATTGTTCATGTAACCGGGCGGGTGCCGCGCCAGCCGGGTTTTAACGGGGTGCAAACCGGAATCCGCCATTCCGGACGAAGCGGCGTCCAGGGCATTTTTGCTTTAAGCCGCTAAAAAAACCCAGGATTCGGGCTCGCTCCGGAGTGGCTATCATGGGGAGCTTGCTGTTTTTCGGTTATCGAAAAATCTGCGGAATGCAACACCGGTCAAACTAAAATTGACAGTAGAAAACAAAGTGTTAGGATGTTTTCAATCAAATCAAGCGTATTGGGTCAGCGCCCTTTGCCATCGGCCGTGTACTCCGGGTCTGAGTCACCGGCACGTTCATCCCGAGCTGAGGGAAAGTTCCAATGGGAGCTACGGCTCGCGACATCATGGATACCAAGTTCTGTACGGTGTGCGTCGACACCCCGGTACTCCGGGCGGTCAAGGTGTTCAAGGAGGCTTCCCGCAAGCTCGAACGCCGTGTATTCGGCATGGTGGTGGTAAGCGAGCAAAACGAGCTGGTGGGGATGGTCTCCATGTATGACATCCTTGTCCTCATGCGCCCCAAGCACATTCACATCTGGGGTGAGATGAACGACATCGACGTCACGGGGTTCATCAACGAAGCTCTTAACCAGGCCCGGTCGATCCTGGTGGGCGACCTGATGAGCACCGAGGTGATCACCGTTACCCCGGACACGCACCTGCTGCTGGTAGTGGACATAATGACCAGGAAGCACATCCGCCGCATACCCGTCGTCGAAAACGGCAAAGTCATCGGGGTGGTCCACATCAGCGATGTCTTCTTCCATTTGATGGAACGGGACCCGGACCTTGCGCACTGAGGTGTTTTCCGGAAGGAGGGGAAGCTACCCTTACCGCCGTTTAATGGGCGGTGTGGGGGAAAAGCCGTTCAGCCCGTAAGACGCGGTAAACTGGAGCCGGCATGCCGATTATCGAGCCCAAGAGGATGCTGAGGGGTTTGACGGTTCGGGAAGTAATGCGCCGGATTGCGGCGAGCATCCCCGTGGATTCGACTATCGAGCAGGTCATTCGGTGCGTGATAAAGAACAAAGTCAATGCCGTTCTCACTACCGACAAACAGCTCGACCCGGTGGGCGTGGTTTCCAAGACCGACCTGATGGGCGCCTATTACACGGCAATTCCGATAAGTTCACCGGTGTGTCTCATCATGAGCACTTCCGTCGTGTACTGCTCGCCCGACGATACCCTGGAGTTTGCTCTCAATATCATGCGGGACAAGGGCCTGCACCGGGTCTATGTCAGCGACAACATACGCGGGCACAGCACGGGGGTTATTTCGTACCCGGATATCGTCGGATTGCTCTACCGCTACTGCCACAGGTGCGAGAGAAACGTCAGGCGCCAGGTGGACGCATTGGACCGGTTGAGAGTCAAGGAAGTGATGACCCCGCTGGTGCACACCCTTTTGGATAGCGATACTATCATGAGGGTCCTCGAAGAGCTGGGGGGACGCCGGTTTGGAGCACTGCTTATCACTTCGGCGGGGGGTGCTCCGGTCGGGGTGATTTCGAGCACCGACCTGGTCCTGGCCTACAGGCACGGTGTGCCCACCTCGCAGGGCGCCGCGGCCGTTATGATGACCCCCGTGCATTCGTGCAGCCAGGAAGAGGACCTGGCGCAGGCGATCCGCCAGATGGTCTTTTGCGATATCCAGCGTTTCTTCGTCTACAGGGGGACCTCGGATAACATTGTGGGCGTTTTCTCGCTGAGCGATGCGGCGCAGGCGCGTTCCGGATCGTGCCGGGCCTGCATCACGAGCCGTATGGATGTGCCGTGAAGCCCGAGCGCGATGTTTCGAACCGGCATGCTTTTTGGCATGGATCGTGTTATTATGTTGCCCATTCTGGAGGCCGCCATCCGGAGCCGGTGAGATGGGGCAAGGTTTTGCCCGATGCCGGAAAGCAAAAATCGGGGGGGCACCGGTATGATTTTTTTGTTCGAGTGTATGATTTTGGAACCAGTGTGTGGTCTGCGTCAGCGCTGATTGGGCCATGGTGAGTTCCGGGAGCGCTTTCACGGGTTGAGAATTGAGTTGCCGATTGGGACCGGTGCTGTTAAATTCACTTGCTTCTTTGGTGTTCCATCAGCGGAACGTCCGTGAACCGAACAATGCGGGCCGGGCTCATGTCGGGCCGTGTCATCTTGCGTGTACTCGAAGGCTCAAGCTTCCGCAGGGTTGAAAATTCTTGAATCAGCAAGGAATTCCAATGTTTAAGAGTCGCTCTAAGCTTTTGTTACTGTTTGTCGGCATCACCTTGATGCTTTTGCCCGGGAGCAATTCGAGCTTTGGGGCTAAGCCGGTCCCTCCCGAAAACCACGACGTATATAAATATCTGAAGCTCTTCAGCGACGTAATGTCGATTGTGCAGGACAATTACGTTGAAAAGGTCGATCAGAAAAAGCTCATGTACGGGGCCATAAACGGAATGCTAAGAGAGCTCGACCCGCACTCTTCGTTCCTGAAACCTGAAGACTACAAGGAACTCCAGATAGAGACGAAAGGCAGGTTCGGCGGCCTCGGAATAGAGATCACCATTCGGGACAGCGTTTTGACGGTGGTGGCCCCGCTGGAGGGCACGCCGGCGGATAAGGCCGGAATTCACGCCAACGACCAGATAGTGAAAATCGACGAACAGCCCACGCAGGACATGTCCCTGATGGACGCCGTGCAGAAGATGCGCGGCCCCAAGGGCACGAAGGTAAAGCTCACGGTGCTCAGGAAGGGTGAGCATAAGCCGCTCGAATTCGAACTCGTAAGGGATGTGATCTCGATACAGAGCGTGAAATGGAGCACCCTCGATCAAGGGTATGGCTACGTGCGAATTTCGAGCTTCCAGAGCGGAACGGCAAACGATCTGCGAAAGGCGCTCGATCGTCTCGAGGTGGAAAACCCCGGCATGCAGGGACTTGTTCTCGACCTGAGAAACGACCCGGGCGGTCTTCTCGACCAGGCGGTCGAAGTAAGCGATGAATTCCTGGACGAAGGGCTGATCGTCTACACCGGCGGCCGCCTGGAAACTCAGAAGATGCGCTTCGAAGCCCACAAGAATACGAAGCAGCAGCAGCATCACTACCCGATGGTGGTCCTGGTCAACTCGGGAAGCGCCAGCGCATCGGAAATCGTGGCAGGGGCGCTCCAGGACCATAAGCGGGCAATAATCATGGGAGAGCAAACCTTCGGCAAGGGTTCGGTCCAGACGGTGATTCCGCTCAATGAGGGGTCCGCCCTCAGGCTGACCACCTCCCTGTACTACACGCCCTCCGGCCGTTCCATCCAGGCCAAGGGGATAACGCCCGACATCATGGTGAGGAAGGAAAACCCGAAAACCGAGGAAAGCCAGGGTGATGAAGCCACCCGCATAAGGGAAAAAGACCTCCCGCGGCACATGGAAATCAAGAAGACCGAGCCGGCACACAAACAGGAAGCGGCCAAAGCCGAGGGCAAAAAGCTTGTCGAACAGGACAACCAGGTGCGGCGTGCCCTTGATCTGCTCAAAGGCTACAAGATAATGGCCCAGATGCAGTTCAAATAAGCGGACGGATTACGGCAAAGGCTTAAATGGGTTCAAGCAGTAAGCCGGGCAGGAAGGAACCTGCGGCAGGGCGGAAAAAAACCTCGGGGGGCGTGCGGAAGGGCTCAACTTCCAAGGGCGGGCGAAAGGCTTCCGGAAAACGGGGGGGCACAAAGGCTTCCTCCCTGCGCGGCAAGCTTCCGAGTCTTCCGCTGCTGGCAGTCTGGATAGCAGCGGTTGCTATCCTGGGGGCGCTGATTTACTTCAGCGGGCCTGGTGGCGGCCGCGTCGCTAAAAAATTGATTGCGGGCCGGAACACCGAGCACAGGGCCCCTGTCGAAAAGGCTGTCAGGGAACCGGTGAAAGACGCCGCCGCCGGCAGCAGGAATTTGGCCTCTCAGGCACCCCCGGCGGTTCCTCCACACGCAAACGGCGTCCAAAGCCGGCAGAAAAGCTCCGAACCGGAGCTTCCCGCCGGCCCCGTGCTTGCGCCCCGGCCGGCTTTCTCCTCGAAGGATCTGCCGTCGGAGACCTCCCCGGCAACCGCCCTGCTGGCTTTGAACAGGCCCGCTCCCACCCCGCCTCCGCCTCTTCCCGCACCGCCCACCGAGCCGGTGCTTGCCAGGGTGGCCATAGTCATCGACGATTTGGGCCCCGATATCCAGGTGGCCAAAAAATTCCTCTCGCTCCCATTCCCTGTGACCCTTTCCATCCTGCCGCACCAGTCCCACACCGCAGATATTGCCGCCCTCGCCCATTCCCGGGGCAGGGGCGTCATGTTGCATCTTCCCATGGAACCCCAGGGCTATCCCAGGACAAATCCCGGCCGCGGGGCGCTCCTTCTTTCCATGTCAGGCGAAGCGATCAAGAACGCCATATCGTCCGCCCTGAACACCTCGCCCTATTTCCAGGGCGTAAACAACCACATGGGTTCCAGGATGACCGAAAACGCGGAGTCCATGAAACTGGTGCTGGGCGAGTTGAACCGTCGCGGGCTTTTTTTCCTGGACAGCTTCACCAGTCCCAGGAGCAAAGGATTGTCGGTTGCACGGGAACTTCACATGCCGAGCGCCAGGCGGAATGTCTTCCTGGACAACAGCCTTTCCGCCGATTCCATAGACTCCCAATTGGAAAGGCTCATCGAGATGGCCCGCTTGAAAGGTTCGGCCATCGCAATCGGCCATCCGCACGAGGCCACTTTCAAAGCGCTGCTGGAGGCCGCGCCCCGGTTTGCGAAAAACGGCATTAAAATCGTTCCGGTGAGCGAGTTGATGAGCGGAGGCGACCGTACCGCTGCTTCGATGCCTCAGCACGAACGGAGCGGGAATCATTAGCCCCGGGGTTGCGGACGTAACGGGAATTCTCCGGGGGTTATACGAAGTTGCCTTGAAAATACCGTTTCCATGTTGCGCGGGCATCATGGAAAATTGCGTTCAGGTTGATAATTTCAACAAAGCGGGAGAATGATTCCCGGGCTGAGCTGTGCAGGTCGGCTGATAATATTGAGAAAATTCTATGGATCATGAAAAATTGAAAGATTTTCCGGTCATTATTGAACTGCCCGTGGTGTGGGGAGAAATGGACGCCTTCCAGCACGTGAACAATGTCGTTTATTTCAGGTACTTCGAAAGCGTCCGCATAGCCTACTGCAACAAGGTAAAATTGTGGGACATCATGGAGAGGACCGGAATAGGGCCTATCCTGGCATACACGCAGTGCCGGTTCCGAATCCCTCTTACCTATCCGGATGTGGTTTCGGTTGGGGCGAGGGTTTCCGAAGTAGGAAAAGACCGGTTCATGATGAAGACGGCATTGATCAGTCATAGACTTTCAAAGGTAGCCGCCGAAGGCGAAGACGTTCTGGTTACCTACGACTACAAGGCAAAGCGAAAAGTCCCCCTTCCCGCCGAATTGAGACAGAACATCCTGGACCTGGAAGGTGATGCGGGAAAGGATCTGAAGTAGCCCGGCAGGTTTTATACCAAGTTACCTGGAAAATAGTTTTAAGCCGCTTGTTCAAAGGGTTGATGCTTATACTCCGCTCGCCCCCAAGGGCTGATGTTTATACTCCGCTTGTTCCAAAGGGCCGATGGTTATACTCAGCTGGTTCCCAAGCTCCTGCTTGGGAACCCCTGCCCCGGAAGCTCCAGCTTCCACTCCGGCGCCACACGAAGCAGGAGCTTCCAAAGACTCGGTCCCCAGCAGGGGCGCGGGGTTCGAGGAAATCATTCCCCGCTTTTTTCCAGCTCAAAAGTATCGTCTTGAACGCAACTTGCCATAAGTCATTCATAACAAAATACCTTTTCGCCTCGCCATCGCAGAACCGCTCACTTTCGGTATCAGGCAAGATCCAAACCTTGTTCGTCGAAAAAAGCACCCGAAAAATGGTCTCAACAGCACCGGATTGCGTGATCGCAGGCGGATTCGTCGTTATCTTTATAAAAAGTACGCGCCGGCCTTCCGCGTATTCATTGCGATGACTTATCTCATTTTGTAGACGAGTAGACAGGATAGCACATCTTTACCTATAGAGCTTTATCGAGAGACTTTTCGACATGGCACAAGCGGAAGCCCGAATCCGCCGGGTTCCGGCAGAACAAGAAGAGGAAGATAATCATGCAAATCGGACATAGAAGAAAAACAAAACTATCGCTTTGGGCGCTTGCCGCTTTGATGCTGGCGCTCATTCCGGTTTCCGTTTCGATGGCGGCCCAGCCGCCACCGCCACACGAGGGATCGGTCCTCGTCGGCCATGTATCTTATCTCGAAGGGGAGCTTCTGTACTACGTCACCGCCGACAACAACTGGGTGGCGGCGGTAAAGGACGCGCCGTTCGGCATAGATGACGCTTTCTATTCGGGAGACGACGGCAAGGCAGAATTCATCCTGCCCAATATGACGCGCCTTCGCGTAGACGCACTTACCCAGGTCCAGCTCATCGCCCTTAAGGACGACCTGACCCAGGTGGACGTGGCCTCGGGCACCGCCCGCTTTTTCAACGATTCGGACGGCGGCCTCGTCAAGGTAACCACCCCGTTCGGGTACGCGGTGGGGGAATCGGGGGCCAGTTTCGACCTCTACGTCGGCGACCAGTCGGCCGAGCTTACCCCGCTCTCGGGCGCCGTGTACTTTGTGAACAAGCAGGGCAGAAGATATGACGTCAATTCGGGCTCCTCGATAATCGCCTCCGCCGATGCGGTCACCGGCGGCAGCGGCACTGTGGATTCACAGTGGCAGGCCTGGAACGACAAAAGGGACAGCGCCTGGGAAAACAAGATCGCCGTCAAGGGCGATTCCCGCGAGTACCTTCCCGCGGGGCTTTATGATGAAGCCGGCGTGCTGGATGATAGCGGGAGATGGGAACGGGTCGACTACGAGGGCGAGGAACGCGAGCTGTGGCGGCCCAACGTTGGTTCGGACTGGGCGCCCTACACGAACGGCAGATGGACCGTATACCATGGCGACAACGCCTGGATTCCGGAAGACGAGCCCTTCGGCTACGTGACCGGCCATTACGGCGACTGGGTTTACCTGGACACTCCGGGGGGCTGGTACTGGATGCCTCCGGAGCCTGCTTTGGGAATAGCCTTTTCCTGGTTCCCCGGAAGGGTCGGGTGGCTTTATTCAGATGCGCAGGTGGGCTGGTTTCCGCTGGCGCCGGTTGAGCCGTTCTACGCCCACAGGTATTGGGGGCCGGGCACGGTGGTCGTTGGCAACGCCAATGTTTTTAACCTTCATATGAACAGATTCAGGTTTGCCGACCGCGCGGTCGTGGTGCCTCAGCCCGACCTGTTCGCCGTGGCGAACTACCGAAGAGTTCGGCTGGCCAATATGGGCCCGGCGGTTATCGCCCGCGATTTTCGTCCCACCCCGGTGATCAACAGCCACGTAATCAGGAACTTCAGGCAGCTCGACCGGCGGTTCCAGTTCGCTCCGGGTAGGGCGGTGAACCGGGTGCCTCACCAGTTGGTGGTGCAGAGGATAAGGCAAAACCAGAGACTTTCCGCCAGGGCCCAGGTGCAGAGGACCGCGGTTATCCAGCAGAACCTGAGACGGATGCGGGCGGGCCGGATTTCAACCAACGCGGCGGTGGGGCCGCCCAGGGTAAGGAACATGCTGGTCAGCCGCAACCAGGCCAATGTCGCGGCCCGGCAGCTCCAGTTCCGGCAGGAAGTGTTGAAACGCCAGGCGGTCCAGGTCCAGAGCGCCAACCAGCAGCAGCGTGCACGGCAGCTGGCGCAGCTTCGCCAAATTCAACAGCAGGCGGCGGTCCAGCAGCGGCAGCGAAGCGCTCAGGCCATCCGGCAGCAGCAACAGGTCCAAAGGCTCCAGCAGCAAAGGCTCCAACAGCAGCGCCAAGCGCAGATAGGAGTGCAGCAGCAGAGGCAGCGGCAGGCTCAAGGGCTACAGCAAAGACAGCGCAGCGCTCAGGCCATCCGGCAGCAGCAACAGGCTCAAAGGGTACAACAGCAGCAGCAACAAGCCCAGAGAGTGCAGCAGCAACGCCAGCAGCAGGCTCAAAGAGTGCAACAGCAGCAGCAAAGACAGCGCAGCGCTCAGGCCATCCGGCAGCAGCAACAAGCCCAGAGAGTACAGCAGCAGCAACAAGCCCAGAGAGTGCAGCAGCAACGCCAGCAACAGGCTCAAAGGGTGCAACAGCAGCAGCAACAAGCCCAGAGAGTGCAGCAGCAACGCCAGCAGCAGGCTCAAAGAGTGCAACAGCAGCAGCAAAGACAGCGCAGCGCTCAGGCCATCCGGCAGCAGCAACAGGCTCAAAGGGTGCAACAGCAGCAGCAACAAGCCCAGAGAGTGCAGCAGCAGCGACAGGCTGAAGTACTAAAGCAGCAAAGGCAGCAGAAGCTCCAACAAGAGCAGGCCCAGCGTTTGCGTCAGCAGCAGAGTTTCAGGTTACAGCAGCAACGGCAAATGCAGGCTCAGAGGGCGCAGCAGATGCAGGCCCAACGTCAGCAGCAAATGCAGGCCCAACGTCAGCAGCAGATGCAGGCCCAGAGAGCGCAGCAGGTTCAGCGGCAAAGGGCCCAGGCTGCTCAAAGAGCTCAACAGCAGGTTCAGCAGCAGCAAAGGCTTCAGCAGCTTCGACAGCAGAGAGGCTAATGGGCGGTCGGTGCCGGCATCAACGGTTTGTATTTATTCCCGTGTTCGCGTTCCCGCGTGGGAACGCGAACACGGGGAGTGTGCCGGCTACGGGTAAATGAGTATGCAGTCCCGCGCTGGACAGGCTGTTGCCCCAAAGGCAGTTTCATCGGAAATGTTGCCGTTGCCGGGCGGACCCGCCCCTTGGCGTCACCTCGGCAGTGCTTCTGAGCCGGGTTCCAGCGTCTTTTTCCCGTCCACACTCCCGCCGGGAGCGGGAGGCGAAACAGTAGACTGCAAAGACACCGGATTCCAGCCCGAAAGCGCTACGGGAATGGCGACTTGGGAACTCCCCCCCCCATTCACGTGAAGTTCACGTGTTTTGAATCGACCTCATTTGGCCGACGGCCCGTGGAGCGTGGGAACGAGGCATGCCCCCTGCGGGGGAGCGTGGGTAAGGAGATAATGAAAACAGCCGCCCGGCGGTTACATCCGGTTGCGGGCGGACATCGGGAAGCTAGTCCGACCAGTCCACCAGGTGGGAGGTCTTTATTTCCACGTCTTTTACCCCCGGAATCATTCGCGCTATTCTCTCCACCTCCCTGGCCGTGTCGGGCTCTCTTATGAGCATCGAAGTGGCGCCCACGGTGATTTTTCCGTTTCGAGCCGCCACCTGGACGTCCGGCTTGATATTGATAAGGGCCGATTTCACCTCGGCCGCAAGCACCAGGTCCTCCATTCTTTTCTGGGATTCGAAGGTGGTCTTGAAAGCGTCGAGCGAAGCGGAGCACCCGATCAGCTCCACGGCGTCATCCACGTTGATTTTGCTTATATGGATTACGAGATCGTAGAGACTGGGATCGGCGGTATCGATTCCGTACAGGCTCTTGCTCCACTTGCGCCGTTCCTCGTCGTCTTTTTTGAGGATCGAATAAGCGGCCTGGTGAGAAATCCCCTCGCGGGCCATTTCGTTTCGGACCCGGTCTTCCATGCTGGCGATGATCCGGATTTTCAGCACGTGGGAGATATCTCTCAAGAAAAAATGCCCGGCCAGTCCATGGTATACGACGTTGTCTCTTTGCAGGTGCTTTAAAAGGGCGGCCTGGAAATAGGCGATGTATTTTTCTCTCCCGTAGGTAAACCGGTCCAGGACGGAAGGCGCGTCATGAAGGGCGCGCACCAGTTTCGCTTCCGGGATGTTGAGTTCCTTGGCGGCCTCCAGGAACACTTCGCGCGCAACACACTGGTAGCCCAATTTTTGTGCGACCTTTTCGGCGACTTCTTTCCCCTTGCTGTAGGAACCCCTCGAAATCGTAATAATTGCCACTTAAATCCTCCTCCTGTTTTTTGACACTTTGCTACCTCCGCGTGAGCCGCGGCCCGCCGGGAGGCCGTTCTATTGCTGTTCGTATTTCTTGATCTTACGCCAGAGCGATACACGGTCGATGCCCAGGATTTCGGCCGCCCTGGTTTTATTGTCGTTTACCTGCCTGAGTACCCACAGGATGTATTCCCGTTCATTTTCATCGAGCGTCAGAAACTCGCGCCGCGGGCCGCGCACCCTTACCGAGAGCTGTTGAAGGTCTACCGGCAGGTGGCGCAGCTCGATTGCGGGGCCCCTGGCAAGCGTTACCGCCCGCTCCATTATGTTTTCCAGCTCCCGGACGTTACCGGGGTATTCGTATGAGAGCAGGATTGCCAGCGCCTCCTCGGAGATGCTCTCGATCTGCTTTCCCTGGCTCTGGGCGATCCTGTTCAGGAAATGGATGCTCAAAAGCATTATATCGTCTTTGCGTTCGGCCAGGCGGGGCACGAATAGCGTAATCACGTTCAGGCGGTAATAAAAGTCCTGGCGAAAAGTTCCCGCATCGACTTCCTGTTTAAGGTTCTTGTTGGTGGCCGCGATCACCCTGACATTTATCGGAATTTCATCGGTGCCCCCCACCCGCATCATGGTTCTTTCCTGGAGCACCCTCAGCATCTTCACCTGCATGGACAGGGGCATGTCGCCTATTTCGTCCAGGAAGATCGTCCCGCCGTGCGCGGCTTCGAGCAGGCCCCGCTTAACTCCGCGCGCTCCCGTAAAGGCTTCGCGTTCATGGCCGAAAAGTTCGTTTGCGAAAAGCTCTTCGGTAAAGGCGCCGCAATTTATGGCCAGGAACCGGTTTTCCGCTCTCAGGCTGAATTTATGAATCGTCTTGGCCACAAGCTCCTTGCCGGTGCCGGTTTCGCCAAGAACGAGCACATTGGCATCGGTGGGGGCGATCTGCTCGATCGTCCTGCGCAGGGCCTCCATTTCAGGGCTGTTCCCGATGAGGAGCGGGAAGTCTTTCACGGCCCCCACCTGGCGGCGCAGCTCCATCACTTCCTTTTTGAGTGCCCTTTTCTCCAGGGCCTGCCGGATGAGAATGCGCACTTCGTCCAGGTTGTAGGGCTTGGGGATGTAATGAAAAGCCCCCTTGCGCATTGCCTCCACCGCCGAAGAGACGGTTGCAAAACCGGTTATGACGATCACTTCGGTGTCCGGGTAAAGATCGCGGACCCGTTCCAGCACCTGGTTTCCGTCCACCGGCTGCATTCGGAGGTCGGTGAGCACGAGGTCGAATTCCTCTTTCTCGATCTCCTCGATGGCGACGGCCCCGTTCTGGGCGGTCACAATCGTGTAGCCCTCTTTTCTCAGGACGTGTTCGAGGTTTTCGCGCGCTATGCGCTCGTCGTCGGCAATAAGGATTCGAGCGCCGCTCATACGGGCATCCTCGTCAACATACCATCTCCAGCGGCAGACGGATCGTAAACCGGGTCCCCTGGGACTTCTTGCTTTCCACGGATATCGAGCCCTGGTGTTTCTGAATGATTCCGAAGGCTATCGAAAGTCCGAGCCCCGTGCCCAGCCCCACCTCCTTGGTGGTGAAAAACGGGTCGAAAATGCGCCCGATGTCCTTTTCGTCGATCCCGGTTCCGGTATCCTCGAAGAAAACGAGCACCTGCTTCTCGCGAGGGTCCTTTTTGGCCGAGATCCTTATCTGTCCGGGCGGCACCATGGCGTGGACCGCGTTTTCCATCAGGTTCAAAAACACCTGCTGCATGCGCTGGGCATCCATGTTGAGCAAAAGGGTTTCCGGTACGTTCTTCACGATTTCCACTCCAGGCGGGATCTGGCTGGATATGAGGCTTATGGAACGGTCCACGACCTGGTTGAGCGAGACCGGGGCAAGGCAGAATTCCCTGGTGCGGGAAAATTCCAGCAGCCCTCGAACGATATCCCGCGCACGGTGGACTTCCTGCTCGATATTGGAGAGCATTTTGCGGCGAAACTCGCCCTCCTCCAGACCGAACTCCTCCAGGAGGATCTGGCAGGAGGTGGAAATGTTGTTCAGCGGATTGTTCAACTGGTGGGCTATGCCGGAGGTGAGGGTGCCCAGGGAGCTGAGTTTTTTGGCCTGGAGGAGCTGGTCCTGGCGCTTTTCGAGCTCGGAGATCATGGTGTTGAACCCCT
Organism: uncultured delta proteobacterium; assembly: GCA_963712895.1. GTDB lineage: Bacteria > Desulfobacterota > Syntrophobacteria > Syntrophobacterales > Syntrophobacteraceae > SbD1. The sequence continues at coordinate 525,503 of CAVQJR010000007.1, forward strand.
CGACGACGCGCTGGGTTTCATCCCGGGTATCGAGTACCTCAAGCGGGCGGAAGTCCCCCTGGGCGATCCGGCGGGTGGTCCTTTCGATCACTCCCAGCGGCCGGATGATCTTGCTTCCCGCAAAAGCGATCAGCCATCCGCCGACGAAGATAAGCAGCCCCATCGAGACCAGGAGTTGTGTCTTGAGGTATTTTACGAGCTTCAATACCCGGTTGCGCTCGAAGGTGACCAGTTCCTGCGAGAATGCCACCAGGGCCTTCCCATGCTCGCGCAACTGGTCCTGGACCGTTTGATCCGGATATGACGCCGTGGCGATCTGTTCCATCAGCGTCTTGTACCGGCCGAGTTCCCGCTTGAGCTTTGCGAGCAGAGGAGCGCCCTTGAAATCCTGCACCTCCGGGGATATGGTCTCCAGCACCTGTACCGCCTGCCGAATGTAGTTCCTGCTCTCCTCGAGGTCCTCGGCCGAATTGAACAAAAGGTAGTTTTTCTCGTAGCGCCGCGCTTCCAGGATCATATTGCTGAGGTCGTCGGCAATGTGCACGAAGCTCTGCTTGCGCTCGATTTCAACCAGGTGGCTGTAGGACATGCCGCCGACCGTGCCGGTGACCACCAGGAGAAGGGCAAACGAAGCGATTATCTTCTGGCGGATATTCAAATGGATGGGCATTCTGAATTTCATGTCTGTTTTCCGTTGGTTTCGCGCCGGCACCGCAACGGACGGAAGGGGCCGAGGGGGCGGGCGGCGCGGCATGAACCGGGAGCATACGGCCCGGCGCGGCAAAGTTTAACCGCGCCCGAACGGCTCCAATCAGCCTTTATATTCGAAGAACCTCAGAATTTGAAGCACGGGGGTGAAAAATTGCAAGGGAAATCGCGCATCTCGAAACAAAAAATCCCGAGGCCGGTGGGATCGGGCAATGCCCCGGAACTCCACCTCCTCGGGATAGGCGAAAACGGATGGATATCAGGCCTTCGACAGGGCCGCCGGGGCGTACGTTTCCCTCCTGGCCTTCCACATGCTGCCCAGGATTATTCCCGCCCCGGTCAGCAAAGCAATGGCCATGCAGACGAAGCTGATCGTGTTCAGGACCTCGACGGTGGCGGGGCTGACGGAAACGAGGCCGAGCTGCTCGAGGTACTGGGGCACCGCAAATGCCCTGCTTACCGCAACCATGAGCATGATGGTCGACATGACCAGCTTGATCAGGTATTCTTTGACGTAGGTGGTGCCGATCGCCCCCAACTGCACGCCGAGAAGCGAGCCGGCAAGGATTATCAGTGTCAGCCGGATGTCCACCATGCCGTGGATTGCCCAGTTTATCGAACCGGCGAGCCCCATTATGAAGGCGATGACCAGTTCCGTTGCCGATGAAACCAGGCTGGAGGCCCCGACGACATAGATCATGCCGGGAACGCCGATGAAGCCGCCGACGGCGATGGTCGCGGCAAGCATGCCCGTGGCAAAACCCACGGGGACTGTGAACCAGAACGAAATTCGAACATTTGCCGTCTTGAAATACATCATGGGTGGGATATTGAGGTTTTGGAGCCTTTTTGCAAGGGAGTGCACGGCTTCCTTGGACCCGGATTTGGACTGGCCCAGGGCGTCGCGCAGAACATAGGCTCCAACCACCACCAGCACCACCATGAACGCCAGGCTCACGTAAAGGTTCGAACCGGCCTGCCCGTATGCGGCAAGGATCATCCGCTGGATCTGAATGCCGATCTGCACCCCGACACCGGCCGATGCGGCCATTACCAGCCCCAGCTTTATATCGACCTGTCCGTACTTGAACCGCTTGTAGGCCCCCACCATGGCTTTAGGGAACTTGTGGCACATATTGCTCGCCACGGCTACCGTTCCCGCCACTCCGAGACACATCATGCCGGGAGTGAGCACAAACGCTCCGCCCGAGCCTATGAAACCGCTTACAAGACCGCCGATAAACCCCACCATGAACAAAAATATGACGGAGTATAGATTTAGGTCTATAAAATTTACGGCCTGGTTTGCTATATCGTGCATCGTATATCCTTACCTGTTAATGGTTTGTCGGATAAGCGCAACATGGAATCGGGAAGCCGCTCTAGTCCTTGTCGATACGATGGAACGGGTTCACGTATGCGTACATGCGAGGCCTTTTGCGCGCGGTCTTCCTCTTTTCGAGAACTTTCTTTTCGGTTGCGCGCACCCGGTCCTGCTTTATGGCATGGATTCCGAGCAGGGACCACATGTTATGGGCAAAGTAGCCGTGGGCGAACGAGAACACGAAAACCGTGGCTATGGGAAGCGCCGCAAACCAGCTGCCCCGGGTGAAATAGTGCATTACGGAGTCGGAATGGGTGAAAACGGCCGCATAGAGACCCGCGCTCAGCAGTCCTGAGCCTGCCGTTCGGGCGATCAGCCCCATCCTGGTTGTTTCGTGGCCGGCATCGGCTGACATGTCTTTACCTCCTTGTGTGTCGGTTGTAGATAGAACGCTGACTACCGGGGTCGAAATCCCCTGAATTCTTTCCGGGTTTGCTTTCTCATCCATCACCACCAGTTCGACCCGTCTCAATTCGCGTATGATATCCTCGATTTCCGATTCGACTTCTCCGGTCCAGCTCAGGTGGTCACAGCGAATTCCGCTGTCCGCTGCCTGCTTCATCAGTGATTTAAGCGAGCCTCCCGACCTGTGATCGGGCTTGATTCCCCAGTCGTTGATGCTGACGGCTACCAGGTCGTAGTTGAGGCGGTCGGCAAGATTGACGGAATGATTTATGATACTGTTGCTGAAAAATCCCCTGTTGCCCAGGACGATGATTTTCCTGGCCGTTTCTGTTCCTCCGCCTTCCGGGGCAGGAACAGGCGGCATGTGCGGCCGGAGGTTTTCGCTTTCTTTAATCGGTTTTTTAGGCATGTTATTATCCGTTCCAAATTGAGCACGAATTTTGATTCACTTGGTAGTCCAAAACGCGTGCCATAAAGAGGTATTGGAATTATGTTACCGGAATCACTATTAAAACAAGTTAGAGGCATAGAGGCCGGAAAATACCGCCGGTATTGCAAATTGCAACGGTAAATTCGCGGCACGAGGCCGGGTAAGGATTTGGAGGCGCGTTCGATTCTGAAACAAGACCCACCAGGATGTTGCAATCTGCAACAATTAACCAAAGGTGAAACAATGGGTTTTTTCAAAAAGATCGAAAAATCTGAAGAGCCATTGGAGGAAGTGGGCACCGAACTGCTGGATTTGAGGAAAGCGGTGGAGTCGGCAAAGGTCCCGGAAGCCGTCTCGGCGATTGCCCTCAAGGAGCTGGACCGGCTCGAAAAGATGGACCCCGGCCTGCCCGAGTATGTCATCGGGCTCAACTACCTGGATTTCGTGGTCTCTTTGCCCTGGCAGAACCTGAGCGATGACCAGCTCGATTTCGGCCGCGCGGAGAAAATCCTGGAAACGCAGCATCACGGCCTCAAACACGTAAAGGAAAGGATACTGGAATACCTGGCGGTGCGAACGCTTTGCAGCCGCAGGGAGTTTCACATCCTGGTGGTCGATGACGAAGAAATCGCCCGTACCAACCTGGAATACGTCCTGAAAAAGGAAGGCTACCAGGTCAAGTCGGCGGCCAACGGACAGGAAGCTCTGAATGCGCTCAGGCAGGGCGAATTCGAACTGATACTGACGGACCTCAAAATGGAGAAGATGGACGGGATGCAGCTCCTGGAGGCCGCCAAGCACATATCCCCCACCACCGAGATAGTGATGATCACCGGCTATGCCACGGTAAGCTCCGCCGTCGACGCGCTCAAGAAGGGCGCAACCCACTACCTGCCCAAACCGATCGACCTGGAGGAACTGCGCTCCACCGTGGGCCAGATCCGGGAAAAGAAGCGAAGCCTCCAGATCACGAAAAGTCCCATCCTGTGCTTTTCCGGACCTCCCGGGACCGGAAAGACCTCTATAGGAAGGTCGATTGCCGAAGCCCTTGGGCGCAGGTTCGTGCGCATTTCCCTTGCGGGCCTTCGCGACGAGGCCGAACTCAGGGGCCACCGGCGTACCTACGTCGGGTCGATGCCCGGCAGGATAATAACAGAGATAAGGCGGGTCGGAATCAGGAACCCGGTTTTCATGCTCGACGAGATCGACAAGATCGGCCAGGACTTCAGGGGCGACCCAGCCTCGGTTTTCCTCGAAATACTGGACCCTGAACAGAACAGCCGCTTCATGGACCATTACCTCGATATGCCCTTCGACCTCTCCAGCGTGCTGTTCATCGCCACGGCGAACGTGATGGAACGGCTCCCGGAGCCGCTTCTCGACCGGCTGGAGGTGATCAGGTTTCCCGGATACACCGAAGAGGAAAAAAGGAACATCGCCAGGGAGTACCTTATCCCGCGCCAGGTGCGGGAGCACGGGCTGCGCCACGGAGAGATCGAATTTAGCGACGAGGCCGTATCCAGGGTGATCCGGGACTACACGCTGGAGGCCGGGCTGCGCGGACTCGAACGCGAGATAGCGACCATTTGCCGAAAACTTGCCAAGATACGGCTCCAGACCACCGGGGAGTGGCAGCCGGCGGCCGTTGACGAAACGCTTGTCGAACGGCTGCTGGGGCCGCGCAAGTACACGCACGAGACCGCCGACGGCGGGTGCCGGCTGGGGGTTACCACCGGCCTGGTGTGGACGGAGTTCGGAGGCGAGATCATCTCGGTGGAAGCTACCCTCATGAAAGGGTCCCAGCAGCTTATTCTTACCGGCTCCCTGGGCTCCGTCATCCGCGAATCTGCCCAGACGGCCCTGAGCTTCGTGAGGAGCCATGCGCGGGATTTTTCCATCGATCCCGACTTCTTTGAAGGAAACGATATCCACATCCACCTTCCGGCGGGGGCGGTCCCCAAGGACGGGCCGTCGGCGGGAGTCACCATCGCCATGGCGTTGATTTCACTTCTCACCGGAAGGCCCGCCCGGCGAAATGTGGCCCTGTCCGGCGAACTGACCCTCAGCGGCATGGTCCTCCCGGTGAGCGGCATCCGCGAAAAAGTCCTGGCGGCGCAGAGGGCGCGCGTCGGCAAGGTGATATTCCCCGGTGGAAACAGGATCGATGTCGACTCCCTGGAACAGGGGGCGAGAGAGGGAATGGAGATCATCCTGGCGGGGGATGTCGGATCGGTCCTGGATATAGTGCTCGCCGAAAAGGAATAGCCGGGCGGGGGCTTTTTTTCACCACAGAGCACACGGCGGGCACGAAGAAAAGAAGGGTGGAGAAACCGGCTCCCGAGCCGGAGCCTGGGGACCGGCGGAAGCAAGCCTCCGTGTTCTCTGTGTGCTCTGTGGTGAATATGTTTTTATGCCCGTAGCGCCTATTTTTCCCGTAGCGCCGCCGCCGGCGGCTGGCGAAAAACCAGTTGGGCGGCGGGCAGGGCCGCAAGCAGCGCCGTTGCGCACACCAGGGGAAGCGATGCCGCCAGGGCCTTCCAGTCCACCGAGTAGATAAACGTCCATCCGAAAGACTGCCTGTTTATCACGAATATAAGCAGCGCCGACAGCACGAAGCCGCACGCCAGGCCCAGCGCTTCGCCCACCAGCACCATCACCGCGGCCTCCCAGGAGATTACGGCCCTTATTTGGCCGGAGCTTGCCCCGGTGGCGAGCATTGTATGAAAATGGACGGAACGTTCCAGCACCAGGATGGTCAGTGTGGTGGCGATGCCCAGGGCGGCTATGAGAAGCGAGATGATCAGCAGCACCGTGGTTATGGCGAAGGTTTCGTCGAAGATGCGGAGGATATTTCGGCGAAGCTCCGTTCCGATGGTCGATTCGAGGCTGTAGCCGCGCTGCGAGGCGTCTAAAAGCAGCCGGTCCCGAAGCGCGGCGATCCTTTGATCGAGCCCCGGGCCGCGGTCTTTGAGGAATATGCTCGCCCCGCCCCAGCCCGGGTCCCCCGTAACCCTTGTGAAGTGTGCCAGCGAAAAGTAGACAACCCCGCCCTGGGTGCGGTAGTCGCGAATTATTCCAAGGATCGGAAGGTCGATTTCCGCCCCCTCGACCCATGCCCGGAACCGGTCGCCCCGGCCGAGACCCGTCTGGTTCGAAAAGACTTCGGAAACCAGCGCGCCTTTTCCGGCAAGAAGAGCGGGCGCGGCTTCCCGCGCGCTTCCTTCCAGGAACATGAACCCGGAGTGGTCCAGAAATTCCCGCACGTTAATGGGTTCCAGCACGTACGGCACCCCGGTGCGATCCAGGAACACCCTCCGGTAGGGGACCAGGTCCACTTCGCCGCCAAGGCTTTTGAGTTCCGCGACGACGCTTGCCGGGAGCCGGTCGCGGTAGCGGTTGAGGTCCGACATTTTCGGCCTCACGTAGAGGTCGCCGTTGATGCTCTGGTGCACCCAGGCGTAAACGGTGTCCCGGAAGCTGTGAACCATGATCGCCAGGGCGCTGAAAAGCGCGATGGCGGTGATGAGCGCCCCCGCCGATATTGCGACACGAGTGCCGGCGTCCCTCACGTACCGGGTCCCCAGGTATGCGGTCTGCCCGGCGAGTTTTCGCGCAAGGGGTGGGATGACGGTACCGGCCGTTCGAAGGCACAGCGGCGATATAAGCGCAAACCCCAGGAAGAGGAAAAAAGTGGCCAGGTATCCGGGAAGGGGCACCCCCGAGATGCCGTGCATGCGTGAGAGGGGCCACCCCAGGGCCGCCAGGAAAATCCCGAGCAGGGCAAGCCTTCTTATAGGCCCCGCCGGGTCCCCCGCCGGGGCATCGCGCATCATGAGCGCTTCGCGGGCACGCACCCTGGAGGCTTCGAAAGCGGGCTGGCACGCGGCCGCAACGGATATTACCACCGTCATGGCAAAGGACAGGAAGATCTCCCCCCAGGTCAGGCCCAGCCCTTCGACGTAGACGCGCGCGAACAGGTTGGAGATGGTCGCACTGACGCTGCCGATCAGTTTTCCGGTCATGAAAAGGCTGGTGGGGATGGCCAGCACCCAGCCGGTCAGGCCGAAAAAGACCCCCTCGGCGATAAACAGCATGAAAACCAGCCGCGAGGAGGCCCCCACCGCCCGAAGCACCGCCAGTTCCTTTCGCCGCGAGGTCGCATTCAGCGAAATGAGGCTGTAGACCAGGAACATGCCCACAAACAGCGAAACGAAGCTCAGGACGGACAGGTTCAACTGGTAGGACCGGATCATGGCCCTGCCGGTCTCCCTGGCCTCGGACGGTTGCTCGACCGTCATGCCGGTCGGGATCGCCCTTTTTACCGCATCCAGTTTTTCGCTGGATACCCGCCCCCGGAAAATGAGGTCGATCCGGTCAACCGATCCGAAAGTCCCGGTAAATTCCTGGAAAGTCGAAATGTCGCAAATGGCTACGTTGCCGCCTTCAAGCGAAGCGAGAGACGGCCGGCCGCCTCCGGAGGAGAGGTCGCCCAGGATTTGAAAGGAGCGGCTGCGGCCGGCGGTACTGAGGAGAACTGAATCGCCGGGTGTAATGGCGTTTTTTTCGAGAAAAGTTCCCGCGGCGATCATCGTCCAGGGAGAACCGATAAGCTCGCCCCACCGCGTCCCTGCTTCGCCGGCCGGGGCGTCGGATTTCCAGCTCCGGATGGAACGGTCCAGGATGGGGTCGATCCCGATCAGAAGAAGCGGCTCCTCGTCTTTTCCGGCCCTGCCCGACACCCTCACATAGGCGCTCGAAAAAGGCGATGCCGCCTTTATTTCCGGGAGGCGCAAAAGCCTGGGCACCAGCCCTTCGGGCACCATGCCGCCCGGCTGGACTATCGTGCGGTCGGCTTTGCCCGATACCGCATCCACGCTGTTTGCAAAGGACTGCACGGCGGCGTTGGTTGCCAGGCGCACGCTGGTAAAAACCGCGGCCCCCAGGGCGATTCCGAGCAGTACGGCAACGGACCTCCACGGGTGACGGCGGAATTGGCGCAGGCTGAACCATGTCCAGAGCCTTAAAAAGCCGCTCATTTTCCGGTCCGCTCGACTATCGAGCCGTCTTGCAGAAGGATTTTGACGGTCGCAAAGGGGTCGGCAAGGGAACTGTGGGTGGCGATGATGACCGTTCGCCCGAAACTGCGGTTGAGGTCGGCAAGCAACTCGATGACCGCGACCGCGTTTTTGCTGTCCAGGTTGCCCGTGGGTTCGTCCGCCAGGATGATTTCGGGGTCGTTTATGAGCGCCCGGGCGATGGCCGTGCGCTGCATCTCCCCGCCCGATAACTGTGAGGGAAAATGATGGGAGCGGCCCTCGATTTTGAGCCAGCGCATAAGATCGAGCGCCCCGGCCTTTACCCGTTCGCGCGGCTTACCCGCGAGAAGGGCCGGCAGGCAGACGTTTTCAGCTACGGTAAGGGTGGGCAGGAGGTTAAACGACTGGAATACAATCCCCACCGAACCGCGCCGAAACCGGGTGAGCTGGTCGGGCGCCGCGCGGTCCAGGTCGAGCCCGGCAACCACCAGACGCCCGCCCGTCGGCCGGTCCAGCCCCGCGATCATGGCCAGAAGGGTGCTCTTTCCCGAGCCGCTCTCCCCCTTGATCACCACCATTTCCCCGCGCGGCACGGTTAGGTTTACTCCCCGCACCCCCACCACCTCGCCCGACCCCATCGGATAGGTGCGCGAAAGGTTTTGAGCGAAAACGGCAAGGCCGTCCGCCGGATGGACTTGTTCAGGCAAAGTCGATACTCCGTTAAAACCTTTTTTCACCACAGAGAACACAAAGAGATACAAGGGTGGGCACAACTTTACCGTGCCCACCGTTCCTCATTGGCTAAGAATACCGGGATGGTGGGCACGGTAAAGCGGTGCCCACCCTACACCATTTACTTACGGACAAGTCCTTTCCCGCTGGTTCCCAAGCTCCAGCTTGAGAACCAGCGGAAGCGTGGGAGAGCTTCGTCCCCCTCCCGCTCTTTTGGCTTTTAGCGCTTAGCCCTTGGCGCTTTTCTCTGCGCCCTTTGCGTCTCTGCGGTGCATGCCGGCCCCGCCTTCGTCACGGCCCGCACACTCCGCATCTCCTGCAGTTCTTTCCGGGCGTGCATTCGGGACTTGGCTTTTCCTGCAGCGCCCTGCGGTACTCATCCCACAGGAAGCTCCGTTCGACCCCGTGGTCTATTACCTCCCAGGGGAATTTTTCGTCTTCGTATCTTTCGCGCATCACCCAGAAATCCGGGTTGAAGGGGGCGGCGCGCATGGCCCGGGTCCAGGAAAGCCCTTCCGCCGCCACTTTTTCCAGGATATCGGACACTCTCCTGTCGCCTCTTGACAGCAGGGCCTGAATGTAGGCCCACTTGGGCAAATCGAAATGAACTCGAACATTTGGGAGCTTACGGAGCGCCTTTTGAATCCATTTGGCGCGGTCCTTTAGTTCACGAACTCCGGCAAAGGGCGTCCACTGGAACGGCGTAAAGGGCTTTGGCACAAACGAGTTGACGCTCAGGGTGATGGTCCCCAGCCTGGTCTTGCCGCGGCTCGCGCTGAGGACGTGGTGCTTTATCCCCTTGGCGATATCGACTATCGCCTGGAGGTCGGCCGGGGTTTCCGTCGGAAGGCCGATCATGAAATACAGTTTTATGTTCAAAATCCCTTTTTGAGCAAGGATTTCGACAGCCCTGTATATCTGGTCTTCGGCGAGGTTCTTGTTGATGACCCGCCGGAGGCGCTCCGACCCCGCTTCGGGAGCGATTGCCACCGCCTGGTGCTCGCTCGCCTCCAGGGCCGAGATAATCTCAGGGGTGAGGGAGTCCGCGCGAAGCGAGGAAAATGAGAGCGAGCCCCCCTGTTCCAGGATGGAGCCGCAAAGGGTGTTGATTTGCGGGTGGTCGGACACCGCCGCGCTCACCAGCCCGATCCGGCCTCCGTTTGCCGCCTGTTTGCCGGTCGCTTCGAGAAGCGTTGCGGCCTCGTGATAGCGCACCGGCCGGTAGACAAACCCGGCGGCGCAAAACCGGCACCCCCGGCCGCAGCCCCTGCCGATCTCGATCAGCGAAACGTTGCTGAACTCGGTTTCCGGCGTGAGCACCGCGGTGCGGCAGGGCGAGGACGCGGAGAGGTCGGCGCGACGGTAGGAAACCTTTTCCGGAAGTCCGGTTCCGGCGGCGGGCCGGGTAGATTCGAGGGTCCCGTCCGCTTTGTAGGTGGCTTCGTAAAAAGACGGCACGTAGATGCCGGGGACCGATTTGCCCAGGTTTTTCAATATTTCCGGGCGCGGGGCCCGGGATTTTTCGAATTCTTTCCAGAATGCGGCAAAATCGGGGATAATCGATTCCGCCTCCCCGATAAATATAAAATCAAGAAACGGCGCAAGCGGTTCCGGATTAAGGAAAAGGGCGACGCCCCCGCCGGCGACCATCGGGTGGTTGGGACTGCGCTTTCCGCTTCGGTGGGGAATTCCGGCAAGGCGGAGCATCTCGATCGCGTTGGCGTAATCGTTTTCGAACGGGATGGAAAAGGCTACCAGGTGGAAATCGACGAGGGGCTTCTGGGATTCCACCGTGAGCAGGTTGCCGGGAGAGTTGCGAAGAACCTCGATTTCTTCGGGTTCCGGGTAGAAGGCACGCTCGCATACGATGTTGTCAAAGCGGTTCAGGGCCTCGTATACGAACTGGAAGCCCAGGTTGGACATTCCCACGGCGTAGCGGTTGGGGAAGGCGAGGGCAATGCGGATCTTGCCCCCCCAGTTCTTGACAATGGTCCCTTTTTCCTTTTCGAGCCATTGCTGTCGGCGCTGTTTGATTTTCCAGAGCATCGGGCAGCTCGCGGGTGAAGTTTTTCCGGTCAGGCGCGGGTAAAAACACGCCCGGTATCAAAAAATCCAATGCCGGGAAGAATATAGCAGAAGAGCCGCACAAAGGCGACAGGAGGCAGCGGGGTCCCTCCTGGAGCGGATCGGAGTAATCCACGCTGCCGGTTCGTTTCCGCGAACGGAAAAACAGGGAGCGGCCGCCCCTTTTTGGTTTTCAAAAAAGCGATTCGAAATTAGACTGAAAAGAATAACCGGGCGGGGAAAGGTCCCGCCGGTTCCAAAGGGGCGCTTACGACCACACAGACAGCACAAAAACATGCCTTCCTGATAGCCGGGACCCACAGCGGGTGCGGAAAGACCACCATGACCCTGGGGCTTCTCGCGGCCTTCAGGGCTCGTGGGCTCACGATTCAGCCTTTCAAGGTCGGCCCGGATTTTATCGATCCCGGCCTTCATACCAAAATAGCGGGCACACGGTCCCGCAACCTGGACGGCTGGATGCTCAGCCGCGAGTACAACGTTGGGCTTTTTCGAAGGCTTCTTGCCGGGGCCGACCTGGGGCTGGTCGAGGGAGTAATGGGCCTTTTCGACGGCTACGAGGGCAAGACGGAATCGGGCAGCAGCGCACAGATGGCCAAGTGGCTGGGCATTCCCGCCATCCTGGTGGTGGACGCCGGGAGCATGGCCAGGAGCGCGGCGGCGCTCATCTACGGTTTTAAAAACTTCGACCCGGCCCTTAACCTGTGCGGGGTGATATTCAACCGGATCGGCGGGCAGGCCCACCTGGGTTACCTCAAGGAGGCGGTGGGGTCCGGCTTCCCAGGGCTGGCGGTCCTGGGCGGCATTCCACGGGAGGAGGCGGTGCGCATACCCGAGCGCCACCTGGGGCTGGTGACGGCGGACGAGATGGCCCTGGACCGGCCGTGGCGGGACAACCTGGCGGCGCTGGTCGAAGACCACCTCGATCTGGACCTGCTCCTGGAAACTACCCGGTACGGCGGCGAAACCGCCGCCGCGGAAAACCCGCGGGAGAAAACGGATACAAGGCCGCCGGACAACTTGCGCCCCACTATTGCGGTTGCCCGCGACGCCGCTTTTTGTTTTTATTACCCCGATAACCTGGAACTGCTGGAACAGGCCGGAGCGCGGCTCCATTTCTTTTCGCCGGCAGGGGGGGAAGTTTTTCCGGATGAATGTTCGGGGCTTTATCTTGGCGGCGGGTACCCCGAGCTTTTTGCCGAGGCCATTTCGGGTAATTCGGCCTTCCTGGAATCGATTCGCGCCCGCGCGTCCCGGGGGATGCCCATCTATGCCGAGTGCGGTGGGCTGATGACCCTGGGCCGCTTTATCGATACAATCGACGGGAAAAGATATCCCATGGCGGGGATTTTTCCGTTCGGGACCCGCATGCTGGCCCGCCGGAAGGCCCTGGGATACACCGAGGTCGTTTTGCGGAAATCCTGCCTGCTGGGCGAGCCGGGAACGGTGCTGCGGGGGCACGAGTTCCACTATTCGGAGATCGCGGGCGACCCGGAGGAAGCGCCGGGCCTGGAGCTGGCATACGAGCTGCGCGGACGAAAATTCGAACGTCCCCGTGCCGAAGGTTTTGTAGTCGGCGGGGTCCTGGCCAGCTACGTGCACCTGCACTGGGGAAGCAACCCCGAGGCGGCGCGAAGGTTCGTCCGGCGCAGCGCCCGGTAAATCTGCAGCCAAGAGAGCGGGAACCGCGGTCCCCACCCCCGCACCCCTGCGGCGCATGGCCTGAAAGCGGCGTGCAGGGCTGCATAAAAAATCAACGGGAGTTTTTCTATATCATGCCGAAAACAAGGCCGCTCATGTTTCTGGGGACCGGCTCCGACGTGGGTAAAAGCGTGCTGGCAGCCGCTTTTTGCCGTATCTTCAGGCAGGAGGGCTACCGGGTCGCCCCCTTCAAGGCCCAGAACATGGCTTTGAACTCATTTATAACCCCGGAAGGCGGGGAAATGGGCCGGGCGCAGGTCGTCCAGGCCGAAGCGGCGAGGATCGCTCCCCACGTGGATATGAACCCCATCCTGCTCAAACCCACGTCGCAAATGGGTTCCCAGGTGATTGTTCTCGGTAAAGCGGTGGGAAATTTTTCGGCCAGGGATTACTACGAATACAAAAAGGAACTGGTCCCGGTTGTTCGGGCAAGCTTCGAGCGGCTGAGCGCGGAGTATGACATAATCGTCATGGAGGGGGCGGGAAGCGCGGTCGAACTGAATTTAAAACCCCACGACCTGGTTAACATGGCAATGGCGGAGATGGCCGACGCCCGGTGCATCCTGGTCGGAGACATCGACCGCGGCGGGATTTTCGCGGCGCTTCTGGGCAGCTTTTCGCTCCTGGAACCGGCCGAGCGGGAACGGGTAGGCGGGTTCATCGTAAACAAGCTCCGGGGCGATCCGCGGCTGTTCGGGGACGGGGTGCGGATAATAGAGTCGCGCTCGGGGCGGCCGGTTTTTGGCGTGGTGCCCTATTTCGACCACATCGCCTTGCCCGAAGAGGACAGCGTGGCCCTGGGGCGCAGGATGGACAGGCCGGAGGCCGCTTGCGCACAGGACGCCGTGCGCATAGGCGTTGTGCGCCTTCCCTTCATTTCCAACTACACCGATTTCGATTGTTTCGAGCATGACCCGCGCGTGAGGCTTTCCTATTTCGACAGGCCCGCCCGCATATTCGACTTCGACGCCGTAATTTTGCCCGGAAGCAAGAATACCATCGAGGACCTTGCGGCACTCGCGAAATCGGGAATGTCGGATGCGATCTGCGCTTTTCACAAGTCGGGAGGCACGGTGGTGGGGCTTTGCGGCGGCTACCAGATGATGGGAAAAGTGGTGCGGGACCCGGACGGAATGGAGAGCGCATTGCCTGAAATTCCCGGCCTGGGGCTTCTGGAGATGGAAACCGAAATGTACCCGGAGAAGGTGACCTCGCAGGTGGATGCGGTCGCGGAAACGGGCGCCGGCCTTCTTTCCGGGTGCATGGAACCGCTCAGCGGCTATGAAATCCACATGGGCCGAAGCACCGCGTGCGGCCCCGTAAGTTACTGCTTTCGCATCCTTTCCCGCGACGGCGAACCCGCGGACGTTCTCGACGGGCTCTCCAGCCCGGACGGGCGCGCATGGGGGACCTATATCCACGGAATTTTCGACAATGACTGTCTGAGAAACAAATTTCTCGAAGATCTTGCGCAAAGGTCCGGTAAGGCGTTCCGCCCGGTTTCCGGCGTCACGTCCTACCGCCGGTGGAAAGAGGAACAGTTCGAACTGCTTGCCGATTTCGTGCGAAAACACGTGGACGTCGGACGCATCATGGAAATTGTGCTGCAATGACTTTTCTGCCCTGGCATCTTGCATCCGCCTACGTTCTCGATCTTATTGCGGGAGACCCGCAGTGGCTTCCGCATCCGGTGCGCTGGATTGGAAGGGCTATCGGGTGGGCCGAAAATCTTCTCTACGATCCCAAGGCGTCTCCCGCGTTGCTGCGGATTTCCGGGATGGTGCTGTGGGTGCTGGTAATTACGGTGACGGTGAGCGCCGCCATGGTGTTCATCGGGATCTCCAGGCACGGCGGGACCGTTATCGCCGATGCGGTCCTGATATGGCTGGCGTACACGACCCTTGCCACCCGCAGCCTCCACCGCGAATCTTCGATTGTGGCGCGGGCGATAGAGCAGGCAGACATCGGACTTGCCCGCAAAAGACTTTCCCGGATCGTGGGCCGGGACACCGCGACGCTCGATGAGAGCAACATCCTGCGGGCCCTGGTCGAGACCGTTTCGGAAAACATCAGCGACGGCATCGTGGCCCCGCTTTTCTATCTCTCGATCCTGGGACCGGTCGGAGCCCTGGCCTACAAGGCCGTCAATACCATGGACTCCATGCTGGGCTACACCAACGAGCGATACCGCTATTTCGGCTGGTTTCCGGCACGGGCGGACGATGCGGCAAACTGGATACCGGCAAGGCTGAGCGGCCTGCTGATCGTGGGCGCCGCCGCATGCCTTCGCGCAGATTGGCGAAGTTGTTTTCGCACCATGCGCCGTGACGCCCGTAAAATGAAAAGCCCCAATTCGGGATACCCGGAAGCCGCGGCGGCGGGGGCGCTGGGGGTCGAACTCGGCGGCACCAATTTCTATTTCGGAGAACCGGTCGAAAAACCAAGACTCGGCGACCCGCTGGGACCCGTCACGCTCCAAACCTACAAACGGGCGGTCAAATTAATGTACGTGACCTCCGGGCTGGCTTTCTTCATGGCCCTGTGCGTTCTTTTTACCGGGGAAATACTGCACGCCCTTTTTTAATTTCACGCGAAGACGCGAAGGCGCGAAGATAGGAAATGCTCAAAGCCTGGCCGTTCATGATTTCTTCGCGGTCTTCGCGGCTTCGCGTGAGAAAAATTCTTATAGAATCCAGGAATTGCCCATGACCCTCATTCACGGCGGAAATGTTTACGAGTGCGCATCCGCGGCGGGATGTTCACCTGAAGATATCCTTGATTTCAGTGCCAGCATCAACCCGCTGGGACCGCCCCCCGGACTGGGCGAGCTTCTCGCCCGCACCTTCGACCGGCTCCAGCACTATCCCGATATCCGCAACCGCGGCCTCATCGACGCGCTTTGCGCGTTTCACTCGCTTCCAGCCGATTGCATCGCTGCCGGAAACGGTTCCACCGAGCTTATCTACTGGCTGCCGCGAGCGCTGGGGGTAACATCGGCGCTGGCGGTGATGCCCACTTTCAGCGAATACGGAAAGGCGTTCGAGATCCAGGGCGTCGATGTGCAAAAGCTGGTCTGCGGCCCGGAAAACGGGTTCCAGCCCCGTATCGGCGAGCTGGAACGGGCGGTGGCGAAAAGCTCTCCCGAAGCGGTCCTGCTCACTAATCCGGGAAGCCCCGGGGGGTCGCTTCTTTCCGGCGAAGTCCGCGAGTGGGTGATCGATGCGGCCAGGGGCGGGCGGTTTGTCATAATTGACGAGGTGTTTGTCGATTTTTGCGAAGAAGCTTCGTTGAAAAAACGGCTGGAACAATCTCCCAACCTGGTGATCATCCGCTCGCTCACCAAGTTCTACGGCCTTCCGGGGCTTCGCATCGGATACCTGCTGGCCGGCGCCGAAATTGCTTCGAAAGTGAGGCATTTCATCCCGCCCTGGTCGGTAAACACCCTGGCACAGGCCGCGGGCGCGTTTTGCCTCCACCAGGAGGACTACGAGCGGAAGACCCTCGAACTAATCGATACCGAGCGCCGCAAAATGGTGGAGGAGCTTTCCGCGATAACCGGGCTGCGGGTCTTTCCGGGGCACGCCAACTTTTTGCTGATAGGGCTTGACCGGCGCCTTCCGCCCGCTGAAACTCTTCGCCGGGACCTTTTCGACTCGGAGCGGGTGCTGATCAGGACCTGCGGATTCTTCGAGGGCCTCGACGACTGGTATTTCCGGGTCGCCGTGCGCCTGCCCGAACAAAACCGGAAGCTTGCGGGCGGAATCCGGAGCTGGGTGGGAGGCTACTCGTCGCTGCTTTCGCCGTGATGGTGATGGCCTTCGTCTTTTAAGAAAAGCCGGTGGTATTCATCATCGCTCAAGTGCTTGCGCATCATTTCCGAAACCAGGGCGAAAAGATCGTTTATTTCCCCGTCGGAGAGCCGGGGGACCAGAACCTTTACCAGCTCGTCATCCGAGAACTTCTGAAGGTAGTACATCAGCGATTTTTCATCGACTTCCCTGGAAAACCCGAAAGCCACCATGTCGTCGTATTCTTCCACGAACCTATGAGTGTGCACTGGCATGCGCTGTTCCTCGATGGCGATTTTAAAAGCGTGGGGAGCTGCGGCCTCACGCGTTTGCACGTATGGCCGAAACTTTGGGGGACGCGGGGGAATCATTTCCCCGCTCTTTCCCTCCGGCATTACCGGCACGGTCCTTCCCACGGCGGTATCAGGTCGTGGGGGATTCCGAGCTGGTCCAGGATGCGGGCCGCCATGAAATCGGCGACCTCTTCGACCGACCGTGGCCGATGATAAAAGCCGGGCATTGCCGGCAGGATGATCGCGCCGGCCTCGGCCGCTTTGAGCATATTTTGCAGATGTATGCGGTTCAGGGGCGTTTCACGGGGGACGAGCACCAGCGGCCGCCGCTCCTTGAGGCAAACGTCCGCCGCCCGGTGAATGAGGTTTCGGGAGATCCCGGCCGCAATCGAGCCCAGTGTCCCCATGGTGCAAGGCACCACCACCATCCCGGCGCACGGAAACGTGCCGCTGGCAAACGGCGCCGTAAAATCCGATTCATCCCAGGCATGCACCCCCGGCGGCATGTCCCCGGAAAGCGCCGCCCCGGTTTCCATCTCGTAGACCAGCCGGCCGGCGCTCGACGCCACCACGTGCACCTCGAAATCTTGCGCGGGAATGGAGTGCAGGAGGCTCCTGGCGTACAGCGCCCCGCTGGCCCCCGTGATGCCTATGACGAGGTTTTTTTTATCCAACCGTCGTTCCTTGGATTCAGCCTGGCCTTTATCAAAGGTCGGTGAACTTTTCGGCCGGGACGCCCCCGTGCACTATGTCGCGGATGGCGGACAGTACCGCCGCCGGGTTGTGGTGCTGGAAAATGCTCCGGCCCGCCGCAATTCCCTGAACTCCGGCCTCCATGCTTTTCTGGACCCTTTGCAGGAGCTGGGCGATCTTGCCGGGCGGTGACCCTCCGGCCATGACAATCGGGACGGGCAGGCTGGCGGTGATCGAGGCAAGCAGGTCGAAGTCTTCGGGGAACGGAATCTTGATCAGGTCCGCCCCCAGTTCGGCGGCCAGTCGCGCCGAATGCGCGATGTCGGGGCCGCAGGCCATCGGCCTCCTGTTGGCGCTGACGTAGGCCATTACCAGAAGCGGTATCTGCCAGTCGCAGCACGAGTAGCCCACGCGCCCGAGGTCTCTTAGCATCTCCGGCTCCATGGGGTCTCCCAGGTTTATATGGACCGAGACGGCGTCCGCGCCCCGGCGTACCGCTTCCTCGACGCCTCCCACCAGCACCTTGTGATAAAACGACGGCCCCATGCTGGTGCTCGCCGAAAGGTGCATGATAATTCCGGGCACCGGGCCGGGGACCGAATCCAGCCAGCGCATCATCCCCTTGTGCAGGACGAGGGCGTCCGCCCCCGCCCTGATGCCGGTCTCGATAGCCTGTTCGATGCGTTCCAGCCCCTCGATAGGCCCCCGGCTCACCCCGTGGTCCAGCGGGAATATCACCGTCCGTCCGTCGGCGGGCGATACTATTCTTTTAAGCCGCAGATTCTTTCCATTCATTTTTCGTCCTGTGTTCTCTGTCTTCCGCCTTCCGTTCGCCTCCGACATCCGACATCCGACACCTGGCATCCGTATAGATTTCCAGCTCCGGCACCCGCTCCAGCTCGCCGATCTGCCGCAGGCAGGAGTAAAAAAGCTCCAGCCCCCGGCGTTCCTTCTCGTCGAGGTCAAAACGCAGGCAGCGGTAGTATTCGTGTAGCTCACCGATTTCGAGCACCCCGGCGCGGGCCGCCTCTTCGCAGATGCGCCCGATATACGAGCAGCCCCATTTTTTGGAGGCAAGCAGGGCCTTGACGGCCGCCGGGATGCGGCCGTTTTTTTCGTCCACCGCTTTTTTGCGAACCACCCACAGCGCAAAGACGAACGGAAGCCCCGTCCACTCGTACCATGCCGACCCAAGGTCCAGAACGTGCGGGAACAAATGTCTTCCGTTCAGCCTCAGGGCCTCGTCGCCGATCGCCAGAAGGGCCTCCGGCACGTCCCCGTTGATCGAAAAATCGGCCGGCGTGCCGGTTGCAAATACCGGTTCCACCTCGAAGCGCATTTTTGCCAATACTTTAAGAAGCCCCACCGAGGTGTGCGACTGGGGGCTTACGAGGATCTTCTTCCCGTCGAGCCGTTCGATGGGCTGCCGGCTGAACAGCAGCACGCTTTTCACTTCGCCGATGGAGCTGATGGACAGGTCGGGGACGATATAGTAAAGGCCGGCGTGCCTGGCGTATTCTATCGAGGAAACCGGGCTTATGTCGAGCGCCCCCCTTGCGGCGAGTTCGTTGAGGTAGGCGGGCGTGCCCGAGATAATGGAAAAAGGGTGGGACACTATTCCACTTTCCAGCGGATAGTACACGGGCAAAACGTTCAAATAGCCTATCCTGCCCAGGTTCAGCTTATCACCCATTTGAATGCTCCTTTTTTCCCGGAGTCGATAACAGCTTCAGCAAGATGAAAATCAGAGGGATTGGATTCGATTTCCACGGCCAGCAGGGCGGCCGAAAGCCCGGGGGCGAGGGCGCCGAAATCCCCCCAGCGTCCCAGCGCCCTTGCCGGATTAGCCGTGATCATCTTCAGCACCGCGTCGGGGCGGATGCCCGGATACCGGTTGAGGACGAACGCCGCTTCGGCAAAGAGGTTGAGGTCCGTATTGCTGGCCAAGCTGTCGGTGCCCAGGCAGGCGGCGACCCCGAGCGAGAGGGCCTTTTCGATGTCCGGCCGGCCCACGCCAAGGTTAAAGTTGCTCCTTGGACAAAAGCATACGGCGCATTTTCTTCCTGCCGCAACCGCCCAGTCCGAATCGCTCATGTGGACCGCGTGCACCAGGATGGTGTTTGGCCCGAGCGCCCCGAGGCCGTCCAGGTACTCGACCGGCGACTTTTTCGGAGGGCTCCATCCGGGGTCCCAGCGGGCCAGGTTTTCCAACAGGTCGCGGCAAAAACCGGTCCCGCTTTGCAAAAACTCGATTTCCGCGGCGTGCTCGGCAACGTGGATGCTGAGCGGGGTCCCCCGCCTGCGCGCCAGAGCGCCCGCCTCCGAGATGATTTCGGGCGAGACGGAATAGACGGAATGTGGAACGGCGACAATCGAGCCGCCGTTCAAACCGTGGGCGCCGCCCGGCGGCATGGCCTCGGAAATGGAATTGCAGTTAAAGCCCAGGAGTTCCAGAAAAACGAACCTTTCCGGAAGCCCCTCCGGCCTCTTCACGGCCTCCGGCAGGGCGGCCCCGTTGGTTATATCGCCGCAAAGGGCCGTGCCGCACTCAAACAGTTCCTTCATGCCGCTCATGAAGCCCTCACGCACGGCCTCGGGCGAAAGCTCGGCACGGAGCGGGAAAAATGCTTCGATCCAGTCGGAAAACCCGGCTCGCGGAAAGCTGATTTTTCCCCTGAGGGCGGAGAGGTCGAGATGGGTATGGGCGTTTACCAGCGCCGGCATAATGGCGGCGCGGCCATGATCCAAAATATTGGTCCCTGCGGGGATCTCGGAGCTGAGCCGGGAAAAGGGGCCTGCCGCAAGAATGCGACCGCCCTTTACCAGCACCGCCCCGTCGCGCACCTGGGAAGATGCGACCGGGACGATCCATTCGGCCCTGTGCAGGACCGCTGCCGGTTGCGGGTTGCGTTTTGGGCTACTCACCTGCGCACCCGTTCACCGTCTTCACGTATTCGTATGCCATAGTTCTTTGCCGGGGCTGGAAGCCGGCCGATTCGATGATCCTGCGTATTTCTTCCACCGAGAGCCGGAAGCACACGCCTGCGGCCGCCACCACGTTTTCTTCGATCATGGTCGAGCCGAAGTCGTTTGCGCCGAAAAAGAGCGCCAGTTGGGCCACCTTGGGCCCCATGGTCACCCAGGATGCCTGGACGTTGTCGAAGTTATCGAGCACCAGCCGGGAAATCGCCAGGAGCCTCAGGTATGAGACCGCCGTTTCGGGTTCTCGCGGGATGGCGGTGTTGCTGGGCTGGAAAGCCCACGGAATGAAGGCCGTGAAGCCTCCCGTTCTGTCCTGGAGGTCGCGGAGGGCAAACAGGTGCTCCAGCCGCTGGCGCGGTTCCTCCTGGTGTCCGAACATCATGGTGGCGGTGGTGCGAAGCCCCTGCCCGTGGGCCTCCTCCATCACCGCGAGCCACTCGGCGGCGGAACACTTGCGGGGCGAAACCCGCTCCCTTACCGAATCGACCAGGATTTCGGCCCCTCCCCCCGGAATGGAATCGAGTCCCGCGGCCGTAAGGCGCGCGATCACCTCGCCGGTCCCTATGCCTTCCAGCCGGCTGAAGTGCGCTATCTCGGGGGGAGAGAAGGCATGGACGTGGATGGGGTAGTTCGACTTGATAAAGCGCAGCATATCCTCGTAAAACGAAAGGGGCAGGTCGGGGTGGTGGCCTCCCTGCATGAGGATCTGGGTGCCGCCCAGCCGCAGTGTTTCCTCGATTTTTGCGGAAAGCTCGTCCCGGCTCAGCACATAGCCCTCCGGGTGTCCCGGCGGGCGGAAAAACGCGCAGAACCGGCAGCCGCACACGCAGACATTGGAATAATTTATGTTGCGGTCAACCACGTAGGTCACCACCGGGTCGGGGTGTTTATCAAGCCTTACGGCGTGCGCCATCCGCGCCAGGCGGTGAAAATCCGCATTTTGGTACAGGTCCCGGGCTTGTTCAAAATCGATGCGGTCGTTTTCCTTCATGCGCACCTGCCTTCGCCGCGCCGCGCCACTTCCCGGAAGAGGCTGTCCCGCTCGACCGCCCTGAAGCCGGCATCGGCGATCAGCCTTTCGATTTCTTTTCTGGTAAGGCCCTGCTCGGACTGGGCCCCGGCCATGTGCCCTATTTTTTCTTCGATCACCGTCCCGTCGAAATCGTCGGCCCCGTAATAGAGGGACGCCTGGGCAAGCTTTACCGAAAGCATCACCCAGTAGGCCTTGATGTGAGGAATGTTATCCAGCATGAGGCGGCTGAGGGCGATTGTCTTGAGGTCTTCCACGCCGGTGGTGGGCGGGATGTGTCCCAGTTCGGTATTGGCGGGTTGGAAGGGAAGGGGGATGAAACAGACAAACCCGCCGGTTTCGTCCTGAAGTTCGCGAAGGGCCGCCATGTGTTCGAGGCGTTCCCCGCGGGTTTCCATGTGGCCGTAGAGCATCGTGGCGTTGGTTTTTATGCCGAGCCGGTGCGCCTGGGCGGCGACGTCGAGCCAGCCCTGCCCGTCCAGTTTTTCGGGGCACAGCATCTTCCGTATCCGGGCGCTGAAAACTTCCGCCCCGCCGCCCGGAAGCATGTCCAGTCCGGCGGCCTTGAGCCTCACCAGGACTTCCTTTGCGGAAATCCCCTCGTTTTTGGCAAAATGGGCGATCTCCACCGCCGTAAACGCCTTGATGAAAGTGTCGGGCCGAAGGCCGCGTATCTTTTTAAGCAGGTTTTCGAAAAAGGACAGGCTAAGGTCCGGGTGGCAGCCGCCGACAATGTGCACTTCGGTAAGCCCGCTTCCCTGCTCGATAACTTTTTCCAGTATTTCGGCCTCCGAGAGTTCGAAGGCGAGCGGATCGCCCTTCTTCCTGCTGAACGCGCAGAACCGGCAGCCGTTTACGCACACGTTCGAGTAGTTGATGTGCCGGTTTACGACAAAATAGGTCGACTCGCCGTGAAGCCTGGTGCGGACATGGTGGGCCACGGAGCCGAGCGCGTTCATGTCCCGGCATTCAAAAAGCCTTTCCCCGTCACGGAGGCTCAGCCGCTCTCCCGCTTGGACCTTTTCCAAAATGTCGCGCAAACCCAGCTTTTCATAGTACGCGGTTTCAAACATCGCGTTCCGCCCCCGCCGCCAAGCGGTCGAGCCCGGCGCAGCTTTCCCTGTTGTATGCGCCCATCCCCAGGCGCAGCGTGTTTATGAATTCGTCCACCTTCGGCTCCAGGTCGGCATCCGATGCCTGGTAAATCTTTGCGCCCGCATCGAGAAAGGGAACGCAGTAGGCCTGGAGAAACCGGTCCATCAGGGCGTCGAGCATGAAAACGGCCATCTCCACTTCCATGTCGGGCCGCAGTTCGCCCCGCGCTATGCCGGCTTCCACTATCGGGCGCAGGTATTCGGCGGAAAAAAGGTGCACCTGCTGGAGGAATTCGGCGCGAAGCGGGAAATCCTCCTGAAAGATCATCTTGAGGTAGATCCGGTAAATCCTGGGGTGGCGTTCGATGAAGCGTATTCCGGCAAGGGTGCTCTTCCGTATGCGCTCGAAAAAATCGGTATCGAATGTCTCGCGCTTGACCTGCCTGAGCGACTGCCGAACGAGTTCCACGGCGTAGTTGAATATGACCTGGAAGAGACCTTCCTTGCTGCCGAAATACTGGAAAAGAGATCCCTTCGCGATGCCCAGCCGCTCGATCATGCGGTTTATGCTGGCCTGGCGGAAGCCGTGGCGCGAAAACTCGTCCACGGCCGCATCCATTATCCGGGCCTTCTTGGACTCATCGAGCTTGTTGAATGTATCGCGTGCGGCCATGCGCGCCCTTTTTGTAAAAAATGACCAGGTGGTCATTATAAGCAAACGCGCCGGCTTGTCAACCGTGATCGGAGGTCCGTCCTCGTTCCGCGCAGAAGCGGGCTGTTGCCCAGATGGGGTGCTTCAAAATACATGAACTTCACGTAAATGGGGGGGGCGTTCCCATGAAACCTCATTCGGGCAACAGCCCGAGGAGCGTGGGAAAGGGCAAAAGCCCGGAGTGGAAACAGAAATTGGGGAACGGGATTTTCTATTAACGGAAGGACTTGCGGAAAAACGGAAACTTATATTTCAGGGTTTTGCTCATTTGCGGTCGATGAATATATATTCCCTGTTACATTGAGGACATCGCAGGACCACGCGATCTTTGACCTCCCGCACCAAATCAATTCGGGTCCCGCAGGCATCACAGCGCCTGCACATCAAAAACCCCCTGAAACGGGGAAGCGTGTCCGAACCGTTCCGGAAAGACTGCATCTCGACAAGCCTCGTGTTCTCCTCGGAATTTGCTATTGTCGGGAAAAGTTTCATCATTTCTAAGCGATGCCCCGAAATATTACGCTAAAAATAACCATTCACAAGGCTTTATGACTCAAATCATGGGAAAAGTAAAGGAACGGTTCGCGGAACTGTAACATTGGAGGGAGGATCGAGAGATCGAGCGATCAAGGGATTTAGGAATCGAGGAATTGAGAGCGGTGGATATGGGTCCAATTCCTAAATTCCTGAATGCCTGGATTCTTAAATTTCCTGCTTATGCCGAGTATGCGCGGATGGCTCGCACGGTCCTGGTGAGATTGCCCATTTCGTCCGCGGTCCGCGCCTTTGCCTTCTGCAGGACCTCCATGGCAGTCGCAGCCTGCGCATGGAGAACCTTTATCTTCTCCTCGATCCGCAGCTTTTCATCCCGGCCCCCGCCGGCCAACTTAGAGGAGGTTTCCCGGAAAGCTTGCGGAAGCACCTTTTTAAGCTCTTCGATCCTCTGGCCCAGAGCCTTCGAAAGCGCCGGGATTTGGATTTCTGGATCGGTTTCCGAGGCCGCGAGCTGCTTTGTAAATGTCAACAGCTGGCCCAGAATGCCGGTCGCGGTTTCGACCGGCCCGGGCGCAGGCTGAACTTCATTCTTCGTTGCGTTGATCTTCTTCATCAGGCTGACACCCGCCAGCTGCGGGACAGCGGCTGCACGGCCGTGTCGGCGTTGTGCTCGCGCAGCTTGATCTCTTCCCAGGCTTCTCTGAGCACGGAAAGGATTCGCACCAGGCGCGCGTAAATGGAGGTATCCTTCCGGCTGTTTATGCCGATAAGTTGCCGTAAAATGAAGTTATAGAGCCGGTTGAGGTTCCGGGCGATGTCGCCTCCCCTTTCGTAGTCGAGGCCGACCAGCAGTTCGGCCACTATGTCCCGGGCGTGCCTGATCCTGGCATAGGCTTCGTCCATTCGGCCGTTTTCGTGCAGGGATTTCGCATCGTTGAGGTCGCGGATGGCCACATCGTAGCACATTACGACGAGCTGGAGCGGCTCGGAGGTCTCGACCGCTGTCCTGTGGTAAGTGTTAACCGCATAGTTTGGCGCCATTTACGCTTCTCC
Source organism: uncultured delta proteobacterium (assembly GCA_963712895.1). GTDB lineage: Bacteria > Desulfobacterota > Syntrophobacteria > Syntrophobacterales > Syntrophobacteraceae > SbD1. The sequence goes on from CAVQJR010000007.1 coordinate 550,121, forward strand.
TGAAGTTGTTGACCTTGCTAACTACTGCTGCTTGTCAATTGGGTGCTCAGATAGGACTGCATCGCTTGAAGCTTGGTTACCGCATCTTCCATCGCAAGGAACTGGGTCTTAAGAAGATCCATTTTCTGATCGATCAATGCCTGCCGGTCCGAAATCTTCTTGTCGAGATCGGACATGGTTTTCTGAATGCCGCTTGTCTGGAGTGTCACGGACCCCGATATCGGATCGGTGTTCCTGTAGGTTGCGTTCTCCAGGAGGCTGGCGATGCCGCGCGTAAACGTGATATCCGCGGACGTCGGGACGGTCGATCCTGAAAAGCTTACAACGAGGCCGTTGGCCTTGCTCGCTGAATTGTTGAGAGTGAGTAAATTCCCCGAGCCGGTGGCGTCGAGGCCGTCGATGGTGCCCGCAACGCTTTGCCCACTGCCGGCGAGTTGAGAGAAGGTTACCGAATACGTGCCGCTGACCGTCAGGCGGCTGTTGTAGGAAAACTGGACCCTGCTGTCGGTTGACGACCCCGAATCGGCAAGAAGGCTTACAACGTCGTCGAAGTTGGTATCGAGAGCATTCTGGAAGGTGGTCGAATCCAGGCTGAGCGAGTTGTCGGATTCGATGTTTATCCCTATATCGGACATATATTTGAAGGTTGACGAACCTACCTGGCTCAACATGATCGACTGCAGGTTCATCTTGATCGATTTCAGCGTGTTGTCGCCGAAAAGCGCCCCTCCCGTCTGCTTTGTATCGGGATCATAGGTCATCTGGCCGTTTACGAAGGCGATGACATCGTTATAGGCCTTGACCATCGCATTGGCTTTGTCCTCTATGGCCTGGCCGTCCCGGTCCACGTTCACGGTTATCGTAGTATTCGCGTCCTCGCCGAGCAGGTTCAGGGTGATGCCCGGGATGGCCGTGGCAACCGTGTTGGTGGAGCTTGTCATGTTGAAGCCGTCCACGGAAAACGCCGCGTCTTCTCCCTGCTGGAGCACGTATTTGTGGACCGTGCCCACCGCGCCGAAGGTCCCGAAATCGAGGACCCCGGAATTGGCGGCCTTGAGGTCCGACTGCAGATTTATCGTCAGTTGGCTGGACCCCGTGGCATTGTCCACCACCTGGATCTTGCCGTCGGAGGTCATCGATGCCGTGACGTCTCCGAAAGCGCTCTGGATCTGACTTAGCAGGTCGCCGACGGTCTTGTCGCCGTCCAGGCTGAAATCGGTCGGCCCAACGGCCGTGCCGTCGTGGCGCGTGCCGGAAATGACTATCTTGTCGTTGGGGTCCTGGTCGAGGTACCCGTATATGTCGGCGATCCTGGTTGCGGCGGTGATCGGGGTTGAACCGTCGGTTGTATTGGCCACGCTGCCGGCCGTCCCCGTGGCGTCGTCGCGCTTTCCCTCGACGAGTCCGAGTGCCTGGAGGACGTTGTTCTGGTCCGTCCAGCTCGTCATTCCTTCGATGTTGAGCTGGTAGGTGGTTGTGGAACCGCTGGTGGTGGAGACCACGGACGCGGAAATGCCGGCCGCCGTCAGGTTGTTTTTTATGGTGTCAAGGGAATCGGTAAGGTCTATGGCAACGGAAGTCCCGTTGATGGTGACGGTGCCCGAAAGGTCCTGGCCCGCTATGCCGAGCAGGGCTTCCACCGAGGTGGACGAACTCGAAAAAACATCGCTCGCGGCCCCTCCCGTAATGCTGTTTTTTATGACCGTTCCCGTCCCGTTGAATCCGAGGCTTGCCAGGGTGTCGGACGCGCAGCCGTTTTGCAGGCTGATTCCGTCGGCGCCTTCCGTGCCGCTGGTAAGCACCAGCCGGCAGGAGGCCGAGCCGTCCTGGATGATTCCGGCGGTTACTCCCGAAGGGTCGGTGCCGGAATTGAGGTTGTTGATCTTTCTGCGCAGGTCCTGCAGGGTGTCGGTTGCCTGGATGTCCAGGGCCTTGCCGTTTATCAGGATGGTTCCCGTGACGTTCAGGGTATCGGTCTGGGACGCAAAAGAGGCGGAAGCCAGCTTTTCGGCCTGGGCCTTGTTCGTTACGACCACCTGGTAGCTGCCGGCGGCGGCCGTGGAGGAAGTGGTGACGGAGAGCAAAGACTGCGGGCTAACGGTGGAAGAAGATGAAAGCGTGGAGCTGAACAGCTTGAAGGCGGAAGTGTTTTTCAGGTCGTAGGCCGCCGTCTGGAGAGCGCTCAGTTTGGTGCTGAAAGTGTTCCACGCCGAGAGTTTATTGTCGTAGGTCGTCTTTTGGTTCGTGAGCAGGGTGACACTTTGATTTTCGACCTCGCGGACCTTGTCGATGACGCTCTGCCAGTCGAACCCGCTGCCAAGACCGCTGACGCTGAAAGTTGAATCTGTCACTGCCGTCTCCATTATAGATTGTGGATAAAGAAGGTATCGTCCGTTCGCGCTGAAATCTTTACTGGTTTTTTCGGGTTAAAGGGCGCTGTTTGGTTCGTGCGGCTGCTTTTTATGCAACCCCTTCAAGCCCCAAGTCCCCAAATCTCTGAATTCCTGAATTCTTCAATTCCGCAACTGCGTGTATAATCGGTCCCGAAATCCAAAGAAAAGAAAGGGGGAGCCAACAGATGAGCGATTCGATTACCCGGTTGCTGGAAGCCCTGGGCGGGGCGGATGAGCCCTTCGGGATGTTTTACACGGATACCGAGCCGGACGGCGGGTTCGTTCCCAAAGAGGGTGCGCTCTTTTCCTGCGAGATGGAACAAAGGGGCGAGATCGACGGAGCGGCGCTGTGGAAAAACTGGTCCTGCGTCATGGGGCAGATCTGGCTGGCCCGCAAAAAAAAGACCGCGGCCTATTTCGAAGCAAGGCGCTTCGGATGCGTCGGCGGTTCCTTCTACCTGGGGTTTCATAAACCCCAGCTCGAAATGATCGCGCACTACGTTTCGACGGGGATTCCGGGCGTTTTGCCGGGCGAGCGTTACCTGCCCTCGCCGGAGCTTACCCGGCGCTTTTTCACCGAAATAGACCCCAGGCCGGCCCCCGCGCGGTTCTGCGTCTTCAAGCCGATCAGCCGGTTCGCGGCGGGTGAGACCCCGGAGGTCGTGACCTTTTTCGGAAGGGGCGAAGTCATGTCCGGTCTGTGCACGCTTGCCACCTTCGCTACCGGGGACTTCGAGGTTGTCAGCTCTCCTTTCGGTGCCGGGTGCAGCTACCTGACGACCTGGCCGCTGCTTTACCTGGCCCGCGGGACTCCCAGGGCGGTCCTCGGCGGCTGGGACCCCTCCGACAGAAAGTTTATGAAAACCGACGAGATGACTTTTTCCATCCCGTTCGATATGTACCGGCTGTTTCTAGACCGGTGGGAAAGCTCTTTTCTGCTGACCGACACCTGGGCGGGAGTCAGGAAAAAAATCGCCAAAAGCCGCGAAGCATGGGGCGAGTAGGCACTTTTCGGTTCTAAGTTGTCGGTTGGAGGCTTTCTGTGTTATCAGTTGCCGAATCGCCCGTTGTGGAGTGCGGGGCTGCAACTGACTGCAGGAGGCCCGCGGCGGGCAGGAAAAAACCATACAGCCGGCAACGAACAGATGCGAAAAACCCTCTACATCTATCTTCTCCGAGAGCAGTTAATAGCCGTCCCGATCTGCCTGGCGGGCGTTTTTTTCGTGCTCCTCACCGGCCAGCTCTTTCAGCTCATGAAGATCCTTTTCTCCTCGTCCTGCACCGTGTGGGACCTGGCCGAGGTCGTCCTGCTCGTAATGCCGCGGCTTGCGCAATTTGCCACGCCGATGGCGATCATGCTGGGCGTTATGCTGGTTTTCGTGCGCCTCAACGGTGACAACGAACTGATTGCCCTGCGGGCCGCCGGTACGAGTTTCATGGAATTTTTGCCGCCCGTACTGGGGGTCCTGATTTTTGCCACGGCCGTGTCATTTATAAATTCGCTTTTCATTATCCCCGCCTCCAACAGCGCGTTCGAGATGAAGATCAGGTCTCTCGGCCGGGCATCGGTTCCCTCCATTCTAAAGGAGGGTGTGTTCGTGTCGTCCATTCCCAAGCTGGTCTTTTTCTTCCGGTCGGTCGATCACTCGGACATGAGCATGAAGGGGGTTTTCATCCAGGACCAGCGCCAGCCCAACGAGCAGGTCACCATCTCGGCGCCGACCGCCCAACTGATTGTGCCGCCCGATTCGAAGAGCATAACCTTTCAGATCGCGAACGGCGTGATCACGCGCGTGCCCGAGCACATGCAGGAAGCCCAGGCGGTTTCGTTCAAGAACTACGATTTCACCATTTCGCTCGACGAGCTGCTGGGCAGGGTCGAGAGAGGGATCAAGAAAAGAAACGAAATGAATCTCGGCGAGCTATGGGAAAGTTTCAAGAAGTCGAATGGGACTCTTGCCGCATATTACGGCCTGGAACTCTACCAGAGGATAGCGTTTCCTTCGGCCTGTCTTCTGCTCGGACTCATCGGGCCGCCGCTGGGGGCACTGTTCCGGCAGAGGAGCCGCCTGACCGGTATAACCATAGGTGTTGGGATCTTTCTCGCCTATTACGTATTGATGACCGCGGGCAGGGGCCTTGCCGAGAGCAACAGGATTTCGCCCTTACTGGCGGCCTGGATGCCCAACCTGCTCTGCGCCGTCCTGGCGGTCTACCTCTGGTGGAAGATGCAAACGGAAAAGCCGTTCATTTTCGAGCGGCTGATCTCTGCGGCATTGGAAATTTTCCCGAAAGGCCGCGCGCGGGGAAAGCAACCCCTATGAAGATCCTTTCCCGCTACATACTCCGGCACTACATCCCCGTCTTCCTGCTGGCGATGGTAAGTTTCGTGGGCCTCTACATGGTGGTGGATTTTTTCGAACGGCTGGAGCCGATGCTCAAGCAAAACATCCCGTTCCAGGAAATCTATTATTTCTTCCTGTGCAAAATTCCACAGATCGTCACCCAGGGTATTCCCATGGCATCGATCCTGGCCGCAATCATAACGCTGGGGCTTCTCAAGCGCAGCCGGGAACTGATTGCAATGGAGGCCGCGGGTATCAATCCCCTCTATTACGTCTCGCCTATTCTTGCGGCGGCCATGGTCCTGTCGTTCGTGCACTTCGGAGTGGCCGAGTTCATGGCGCGCCCGTTAAACCGTACCATCGATAATGTCTGGGAAGTGCAGGTCAAGCAGAAAAAGCGGCCGGTCTGGCTGAACCCCGAAAACCTGTGGTACCGCGAGGAAAATACCATTTACCAGGTTCGGCTCTACGACCGGAAAACCAACACCATGGAAAAGGCTTCGATCTTTTTCCTCGACTCCAAGTTCAGGCTTGCCGGGAGGCTCGATGCCAGGCGCATCGTCTGGACCGATCCCGGCTGGTTGGCCGAAGACGGTGTTTTGGTGCGGTTCATGGGGTCGAATGCCGAAGAGGAATGGTTCGCCCGAAAAGAGCTTCACCTAAACGTTTCGCCACCGGATTTCAGCGGCCTGGAAACGGCCCCGGAAGACCTCGGCTGGCTGGAACTGTACGACTACGTGGAGAAAATCGAGCAGGAGGGATTTACCTCCACGCCTTACAGGGTTGACCTCAACCAGAGGCTGGCCTTGCCCGTGGCGACGTTTGTGCTGTCGCTGCTCGGGATAGCGATAGCCCTCAGGCAGGGGATCCACGGCGGAATCGCCTCCGGCGTGTGCATATCCCTTGCCGTGGCCTTCGCCTTCCTGACCGTGTCGAATATCGGGTCTTCCCTGGCTTCGACGGGGACCCTTCCGCCGATCCTGGGGGTCTGGGCGGCAAATATCATCTTCGCGGGTCTGGTGCTGTTTGTGTGGATAAGGGGGTATTCGTAGGGTTGCGAGCCGGGGCGGTTTCACGCGAAGCCGCGAAAATCTCCCTCGTTCCACCGCTGCGCCGTCACGCCTGCGCTTTTCCCGCCGCTGCCAGAATGGTTGTTCCGGGGGGCGGCGTGAACGCTCTGCGGCCCAGTTCCTGGTCTACAAGGAACAAGGCCCCGCCGTCTTTGCCGACCAGTTTCAGCCTCTGCACTATGTAGTCGGCGCTGGTCTCCTCTTCCACCTGTTCGCTTACGAACCATTGCAGGAAATTGGCCGTGGCGTGGTCTTTATGCTCCGTTGCGATGTCCACGAGCCTGTGAATCAACCCGGTCACCAGGACTTCGTGTTTGTATACGTGTTCGAACGCCGAAAGGGGCGAGTCCCAGGAGGTCGGGGGACCTTCGATCGGCCCCATGATCGCCTGATCTCCTCTTTCGCTTATAAAGTCGAAAAATTTCATGGCGTGTGTGAGTTCTTCGAGCGCCTGGACTTCCATCCACCTGGCAAACCCTTCCAGGCTGATTTTTTTGAAATAGGAACACATGGACAGGTAAAGGTAGGATGAGTAAAATTCCGCGTTCACCTGTTCGTTTAGCGCTTTTCTTACCGACTCGTTGATCATGCCTTTTTCTCCTCTCCCTGATGAATCGACCAAACCGGCCGCAGCGTATCGTGCGGGCCGGGTGCCGGGAAGTTTTTCCGCGAAGGTGCCGGTCCTCCGCAATGGGATGAAAGAATCTATATACGATCCGGCGGCTGTCAATTTGTGATACATTACCGGACGCGCAAGCACCCTCAGGCAATTCGTACTGAACGTGTGGCGCGACTTCACGCAGAAGCGCTGCCAGGGGCTTTCCTCATTCTCGCGGGCGGCGTGCTAAACCGGGAGTGGATGAGATCGCGGGAAAGGCGCAGCCGGTAGGGCGCAGGGAATCGCGTCTTCGCGTGAAACCGCCCCGGCTGATAGCCCGCGCGCAACCCTTCGCTTACCTTTCCCGAAAAACCTGCACCAGCAAACACACACCCAGGGCCAGGAACAGGCAATCGCGCGCTATGGTCCACGTCATTTCGGGTGGGGTCTCGGCGGCCCGCGTCGTAAAACAGCCGCAATGGACGTTGAGGCCCCTTGCGAAGTCGAAAAGAAGCGATGAAAGGAAAACCAGGAGGAGCACGTTTGCCAGGACGGCCGCGCCCGGAAGCCACCGGCCGGATACGAGCAGGACCCCCAGCACGGCCTCTATCCAGGGCAGGAGGATGGCGGCGCCGTTTACCATTGCGTCCGGAAGGATACGGTAATTATGGATTATTTTGGCGAACTCCGCCGGGTGGGCAATTTTATCCACACTTGCCGCTATAAAGACGGCCCCCAGCACAAGGCGGGTGAGAAGGAGCAGGCGCCTTCGCGAGAAAGCTTTCATCGGGCCTGGCCGCTGATTCTCTGCGCGGGGCCGCTTCCGCCGTTTCCGCTGGAACAGGAAAGTCCGCAGAACATGTCGCCTTCCCCGCAGGGCACGGTTTCGAACTGCAGCACGGGGTGGTCTATTCCGAACTGCTCCATCAGCCTTGCGCGCATGTTTCTCGACAGGTCGTCTATCCGGCTCAGCTTCTGGTCGGGCACCACCACGTGGCATGAAAAGGCCACGCTGGACGAGCACAGGTTCCACGCGTGGAGGTAGTGCACGCTGTCTATCCCCGGTATGCTCTCCATGGAATTCTTTACGGCGTGCAGGTCGAGGCCGCTCGGAGTGGCATTCATCAGGATGCAGACCGCCTCCCTTATGATGGCCCAGCAGTTTCTGACGATAAACAGGGCGATCAGCACCGAAAGCGCGGGGTCGAGCCAGTACCACGGCCTGTACATGAGGATTATCCCGTTTACCAGGACGGCAACCGAAGTGAAAAGGTCTCCCAGCATGTGCAGGAAGGCCCCTTTGACGTTGAGGTTGTGGCCCGCGTCCTTGTGCAGGAGCCAGGCGGAAAGGCCGTTTCCGATAACGCCGATCCCCGCCACCAGGATGACCAGACCGCCCAGCACGGCCTGCGGGTGAAATATCCTCTCCACCGCTTCATAGACGATGAAAACAGATACCGCGAAAAGGATGATAACGTTGAGGGCCGCCGCCAGTATCTCCGCCCTGCGGTAGCCGAAGGTAAAGCCGGTTGAGGCGCCGCGCCTTCCTATGCGGTTGGCCACATAGGCGATGAGGACCGCGGTAAAGTCGCTGAAATTATGGGCCGCATCCGAAATGAGGGCCATGCTGTGGGCACGGATGCCTCCGACTATCTGGGCGGCCGGAATGACGAGGTTCAGGGCCAGGGTGATGAGAAGCCGCGAGCCGCTGGTTTCCGGGATAACGGCATGGTGGTGCGTGAGGCCCTGTGTCGACTCGCAGCACTGGATGGTTTCGGCCGAAGATCCAGCCCCTGACAGGCAACATCCGCCGGTATGCAGGTGAGGTTTCCCTGGTTCGCCTTGTTTCATGGTCGGGCTTTTCTCTGCTCCATTCCATACAGGCCGCCCGCCGGGAGAGGCGTTTCGCCGCTGCGGCATGCGGTCGAAACCCTGGGAGGCGCGGGGGAACCGTTTCCCCGCTCTTTTGCACGTATTAAATATAATCTTGAACGCAACTGCGTGGTGAGAACTATTTTTTTCCCGTGCTCCTCTTATCGGAAATTTCCCGCCGGAAAAAGCGCGAATTTTGCGAATAAATTCTTAAATCCCTGAATTCTTGATCCAGGTAATCAGCCTCTCTCTGGGTGGGACCGACCCCGTGGAAACCACCTTTCCGTTTATCAGCAGGGCAGGCACGCCCATTACTCCAAGCCGGGCGATTTCCCTCATGTCGGTCACGTGCTCCAGGTTGGCGGGGATATTGAGCTCGGTGAGAGCTTCCATGACAAGCTGGGCGAGCCTGTTGCACTGGTCGCAGCCGGCCCCCAGCACCTTTATGTCCAGCCCTTCCGGGGCGGCTTCGCTGTAGGGCAGGCCAAGCGATTTTCTAAACTCGCGGATGAATGCCTGCCGGTATGCGTCCCTTGCCGGCGGGGCAATATAATTTTTTTTCTCCATTTCGGCCAGAATGGCCTCGCCGATTTCCTCGTCACCGCGCTCGCTGTACACGGGAGCGAGCCTGGCGATGGCCTCCTTCAAACCCGAAACACTCACCGGATGCCCGCCTACCATTATTTTCGATATGTCGTTTTCGCTCATTTCACCTTCCAGGCAGTCATATAGGGTACCAGCCGGTCTTCATCCGGCCGTTGCAGGCAAATTTCGCTCTTTTCAGCCCGGCCTGCAACTTTTTTTTGCACTGTGGGCATGTGCCCGGAGAGCATCCGGTGCCTGCCCGGGTGATGAAATCAATTCCACACAGAGGAGCATATTCTGTCTAATATTAATTATTATATAGAACTTATTCTATCTACAGGCTTATCAAATTGAATCCTATGGATATTATAGATTGATGCCGGCCCTGTTCAACAGTTAGCAGTCGAATGACGCAGGAAGGGTTTTAATTGGGGGATATTTTTTGTACAAATGCGAACAAGAATCATTGGCGCCGTTGTGCATTGGTGGCAATTATTGCATAATAAAATTGTTGCATTCCACATTTAGTTGAATTAATACATTTTGGTTATAATACGGGAGCGCTGTTGGGTTAATCCATAAAGTCTCACATTAGTCGCCGGCTTAGGAGGATTCTATGAAGGAATCGAAAAGTTTCGAAGAAAGACTGGAGCGGAAGGGAGTCTCACGAAGAGATTTCATGAAGTACTGTACTTTTCTTACGGCAACAATGGGTCTGTCTTCTTCATTTGTATCCCAGGTGGCCGCCGCGATGGCCAATTCTCCTCGTCCTCCTGTTGTATGGCTTTCCAATGCCGAATGCACCGGTTGCGCCGAATCCACATTGCGCACCATGTATCCCTGGATCGACACGCTCGTACTCGACATCATCTCCCTGGACTACCAGGAAACCATAATGGCGCCATCGGGCAAAGCGGCCGAAAAGTCGCTCCATGACACGGTTACCAAGCACAAGGGCAAATTCATCTGTATAGTTGACGGGTCGGTTCCCACCGGAGCCAACGGCATGTACGGAACGGTTGGCGGAAGGACAATGCTGGAGATTACCAAGGAAGTGGTTCCCCAGGCCCTTGCCACCATCGCCATCGGGACCTGCGCCGCCTACGGAGGCCTTCCTGCGGCAGCTCCCAACCCGACCGCCGCAAAGCCGGTGAGCGAAGTTACCGGAGTCAAGACCTTGAACATTCCGGGCTGTCCTCCCAATCCCATCAACCTGGTGGGAACTATCGTCAACTACCTGCTTTTCGGCAAGCTGCCCGCGTTGGACGACAAGGGGCGCCCGCTTTTCGCCTACGGCCAGACCATCCACGACCAGTGCCAGCGGCGGTCTCATTTCGAATCTGGTGAATTCGTGACATCCTTCGGTTCCGAGGAAGCTAAAAAGGGCTACTGCCTCTACCAGATGGGATGCAAGGGTCCGGAGACCTACAACAACTGCCCCACCGTTAAATGGAACGATTCGGTGAGTTGGCCAGTCCAGGCCGGACATCCCTGCATAGGGTGCAGCGAGCCCAATTTCTGGGACAAATTCACGCCCTTTTTTAAACAACAGGCATGATGGCTCTTAGGTCCCGGAATACAGGCGCCGAGAAAAATTCGTCATCACATAAGGAGAAGCGGTTATGTCACGAGTAGTAATAGACCCCATCACCAGGATCGAGGGTCATCTGAAGATAGAAGTGGAAGTGTCCAAAGGAAAAGTCGTCGATGCGTGGAGCAGTGCGACACTTTTTCGCGGTATCGAAATCATGCTCCAGGGCAGGGACCCCAGGGACGCTTACCTGTTTACGCAGCGGGCCTGCGGGGTTTGCACCTACATCCATGGTCTTGCATCCATCAGGGCGGTTGACGCCGCCGTGGGAGTAAACATCCCCGACAACGCCCGGATCATCCGTAACCTCCTCCACGGTGCGCAGTATCTGCACGACCACCTGGTGCACTTTTATCACCTGCATGCGCTGGACTGGGTGGACATAGTGAGCGCTCTCAAGGCCGATCCCAAAAAAGCGGCCTCCATCGCCGCCCAGGCCGAGCCCACCACGCCCTCGACCGGCGTAGGCGACCTCAGGGACGTGCAGGCGCGGGTGAAAAAGTTCGTTGACTCCGGCCAGCTCGGCCCCTTTGCAAACGGCTACTGGGGCCATCCCGCATACAAACTTCCGCCCGAGGTAAATCTCATCGCGGTGGCCCACTATCTTGCGGCTTTGAGGCAGCAGGCGCGCACCGTCAAGATGATGGCCATTTTCGGCGGCAAGAACCCGCATGTGCAAAGCCTCACCGTGGGCGGCGTCACCTGCGCCATGGACCTCAACCCGGCCCGGATCGCCGAGTTCAAGTACCTGTGGAAGGAGACCATGGATTTCGTCAATAACGTCTATGTACCGGACGTTTTGACCGTGGCGGGCTTCTACAAGGATTGGGGCAAGATCGGCGGCACCACGAACTTCCTGGCCTACGGGGATTTTCCCGCCACGGCCAAGGAGCCGGACAGCTTCCTGCTGCCGCGCGGCGTTATGTTCAAACGGGGTCTGGCCAACGTCCAGCCCGTTGATCCGGCCCTTATCACCGAACAGATAAAGCACAGCTGGTACGACGGCGATCCCAAGGGCCTCAATCCCGCCAAGGGCGAGACCAAGCCCGCCTACGACAAGTACGACACCGCAGGCCGCTACAGCTGGATGAAAGCCCCGCGGTATAAGGACGAATCCTGTGAAGTGGGACCGCTGTCACGCGTCCTGGTAGCCTACGGAAAGGGCCAGCCGGAGACCAAACATCTCGTGGACGCAGTGCTGAAAAAACTTGGCATTCCGGCGTCGGCTCTTTTCTCGACCCTTGGCAGGACAGCCGCAAGGTGCATCGAAACCAAGGTGATCGGCGATGCCATGGGCGGGTGGATCGACCAATTGGTGGCAAACATTAAGAAGGGCGACACCGATGTTTGTAACGATCCCAAGATGCCGGCGGAAGGCATGGGCATGGGATTGAACGATGTCCCCCGCGGGGCTCTCGGCCACTGGATAAGCATAAAAGACGGCAAGATCGCAAACTACCAGATGGTGGTTCCTTCGACCTGGAATATTGGCCCCCGTGACGCGAACAACAAGAGAGGCCCGCTCGAAGAAGCCCTTGTCGGGACCCCGGTTGCCGATCCGAAGCGGCCGGTGGAAATTCTTCGCACGGTCCATTCTTTCGACCCGTGCATTGCGTGCGGCGTGCATGTTATCGACCCGGAAACCAACGAGGTGTACAAGTTTAAGGTTGTCTAACAGCAGGTTTTTGGATAAATGCAGGGAATCCGGCCAGCGGTGAGCGGGCCGGGTTCCCTTTTTTTTTCGAGCAAAAGATTTTCAGCGAAAGGCGTTGGGCATGTCAGCAAAGCACATATTGGTCCTGGGGGTTGGAAACATACTCCTGGGCGATGAAGGAACCGGGGTGCGGGTAGTCCAGAAGCTGGAGGCGGAGTATGTTTTTTCGGAAAACGTCGAGCTTTTCGACGGCGGAACGCTGGGACTGAAGCTCCTGGACCCCATAGTCAATTCCGACCACGTGATAGTGGTGGATATCGTGCGCGGGGACGGACCCGCCGGCTCCATCTACAGAATTCTCGAAGAGGACCTGCCCAAGAAAATCCCGTACAAAAGTTCGCTTCATGAACTGAATATCGTCGAGACCCTCATCTATGCCGAGGAGCTGGGAAACCGGCCGAAGACGGTGGTGGTCGGTGTTGAGCCCGGGGAGTGGACCGCGTGGAGCACGGAGCTTACCGAGTCCGTGGGCAGCCGCATGGAAGAAATTACGGCGGCCGTTCTGAAAGAGGTGGAGCTTGCGGGCGGATCATGGCGGAAAAGAGAAAAGCCCATCATGCTCAAACGGGTGGTGTGAGGGATTCGGAGATCCCGGAATTTAGAGATTTGGGGATTCAGGGATTGGGTGGTATGGTACAGGAAATATAGTGCGGAGATGTAATTCCCTGCCGCGTCCCGGCAGATGCCCGAGAGGAAAGCCGAAATGTGTCTTGCTATTCCAGGTGAAATTGTTGAAATCCAGGATGAAATGGCTACCGTTCGAATCGGCGAAGCCCTGAGAAAGGCTTCTCTCCTGCTCCTGCCCGACGGGGCGGAGGTCGGCGATTATGTAATCGTGCATGCCGGGTTCGCGCTGCACACGGTTGACCCGGATGAGGCCATGGAGTCGCTCCGGCTTCTCCAGGAACTGGCCGCCTGTGCCCCGGATGAAGAGCCGGTATGAAGAAAATCATCGTATGCGTCCTCGGCCATGACCGTCCCGGCATAATCGCCGCGGTCTCGGACGTGCTTTTCCAGTCGGAGTGCAATATTGAGGACGTGAGCCAGACCATCCTGCAGACGGAGTTTGCCGGCGTCTTCATCGCCTCGGTTCCCGACCGGCTCCCGACCGGCGACCTGCAGGAACAGCTGCGCCAAAGGCTCGGGGAGATGAAACTTTCGGTGCTCCTCCGGGAAATGGAGCCGGGAGGGGTCTGGGAGTCGCCGCCGAGCGAACCGTTCGTCATTACCACGCTCGGTCCTGACCGAAAAGGCCTCGTGGCCGGGATTACCGAACTTCTGGCCCGGTTCGGCGTAAATATTTCCAATCTGAAAGCGGTTTTCCGGGGTGGCGACAATCCTCGAGACAACGTAATGATCTACGAAGTGGACATCCCCGCCGCCCTTGACCACAATGGTTTCCGTGATGCCCTCTACGAGCGGGGCCGGGAGCTGGGCCTCGAAGTAAGCCTCCAGCACAGGGAAGTCTTCGAAGCAATCCACAGGGTTTAAAAATCGAGGGATTCAGGAATTTAAAAATTTGAGGATTACCCCCACCAATTCCCCAACTCTTAAATCCCTGAATTCCTAAATCCCTCAATTTCCTTACCGGAATAATTCCATGCTAAGCGACAGAGAAATCCTTTCCACAATTGAAATGCTCAGAAACGAGCACCTCGACGTGCGCACGGTAACCCTGGGCATCAGCCTCTTTGACTGCGCGGCCGAGGACCCCGGCCGGTTTACCGCAAATCTTCGGGACAAGGTCCGCCGCATCGCATCGAACCTGGTAGGGGTCTGTGACCGGATGGCCGTTCGCTACGGGATTCCGATCGTGAACAAGAGAATCGCGGTGAGCCCCATCGCCGTTGCGGCCTGCAGGTTCGGTCCGGACGAGATGGTAGAGGTTGCCGTGGCGATGGACCATGCGGCAAAAGAGGTCGGGGTGGATTTTATCGGGGGGTTTAGCGCCCTGGTGGAAAAGGGCTTCACCGCCGGCGACCGGGCGCTGATAGATTCCATTCCGCAGGCGCTGGCGTCCACCGCTCGCGTGTGCAGTTCGGTAAATGTGGCCTCCACCCGGGCCGGCATCAACATGGACGCCGTATATCTCATGGGAAAAACGATCAAGAAGGCGGCCGAACTCACCCTGGACCGCGACGGAGTGGGCTGCGCCAAGCTGTGCGTTTTCGCCAACATCCCGGAAGACGTTCCTTTCATGGCGGGGGCCTACCTGGGAGTGGGTGAGCCCGATTCGGTCATAAACGTGGGGGTCAGTGGACCGGGGGTAGTCAAAAAAGCGCTCGACCGCGCTCGCGCCGCCAATCCGAAGCTCGACCTGGGCAGGCTTTCGGAAATAATCAAGCGCACGTCGTTTAAGGTCACCAAGGTGGGCGAGCTGATCGGAAGGCGGGTTGCCGGCGAGCTTGGTGTAACGTTCGGAGTGGTGGACCTCTCGCTTGCCCCGACCCCCAACGTGGGGGATTCGGTGGGGGAGATTTTTCAGAGCCTGGGCCTGGGCCACATCGGAGTTCCGGGCACCACCGCCGCCCTGGCCATGATAAACGACGCGGTGAAAAAAGGGGGGGCGTTCGCCAGTTCCTACGTGGGGGGCCTGAGCGGGGCGTTTATTCCGGTCAGCGAGGATTTGAACATCGCCGAATCGGCCAGGCAGGGATTTCTCTCGATAGAGAAGCTGGAGGCAATGACCAGCGTCTGCTCGGTGGGCCTGGACATGGTGGCCCTTGCCGGGGACACTTCCGCCGAAACGCTTGCCGCAATCATTGCGGACGAAATGGCGATAGGAGTGATAAACAAAAAGACGACCGCCGCCCGCCTGATACCGGTGCCCGGAAAGAAACCGGGGGAGAGGGCATTTTTCGGCGGCCTTCTCGGAGAGGCGACCATAATCTCGGTACCCGGCGAAAACAGCTCGGGCGAGTTCATAAGCCTTGGCGGCCGCATCCCCGCACCCGTGCAAAGCCTTACGAACTAGGCGGATAATTTCACCACGGAGAGCACAGAGGACGCAGAGCTGCTCCAAATCGGCAACAGGTCACGCAATCGATGCCTGTCGGCTTGCACACTCGAACGCCTGCCGGTCCCTCCTTCCTTATGGTCCCTTTTTGCAGGTTCCCGATTGAATATTATTTTTATATCTGCGAAAATTTCTGCGTGCCGGAATATTTGTGAGGAAATCCGAAATGGATGAACTTGTCAAAAGATGCAAGCCGGTTGCTTCCCCGCACTCGCGCCTCCTGATTGCGGGAACGGTGTGGCTCTCGGTGGGGATAGGGCTGGTGATCGTTTCCTGCTACTGGTTTTCAGGGTCGGCATGGCCCCTTAACCTGGTCCTTGCCGGGGTGTCGCTGGGATTGGGCTTTGCGGTATTTTCTTTCGGATTTTCACGCATTGCCATGAAAAACATCTCGCGGATCGGCACGCAGTCCGACCTGGCCTGCCTTTTTTCTTTCCAGAGCTGGCGAAGCTACCTGCTCATAGTGCTGATGATGGTTATGGGCTACACGATAAGGCATCTTCCCATCCCCAAATACATCATAGCGATTGTTTATTTCACGATGGGCTCGGCCCTCGCCTTCAGCAGTTCGCTCTATTTCGAGGCATTTTCGGGGAAGTAGCGCTCACAATCGACCGGGATTCCCCCTTCACGCAACCCCGCCGTTTTCCGTGTTTCCGGCTGGTCCGCCGGTCCGCTGGTTCCCAAGCTCCAGCTTGGGAACCCCCACTCAGAAGCTCCAGCTTCTACTCCAGGCGGTGCAGGAAGCAAGCGCTTGGGAACCGGCAAATGACCGGTTCCGCACTTCTTCTCCGCGTCCTCTGTGGTGAGTCTTTTTCACTGCGGCCCGGCCTGAATTTCCAGCCTGAGTTCTTTTAATTCCTCGATCATGGCCGAGGTGATCTGCCGTGTGCGGGTCAGGGTCTCGATTGCCGCCACCCTGTGTACTCCCTGCAGCTCGCTTTGCCTGAGCAGGTTCGCGAAATCCACCTGCGCCATCTCGGCCCTCGCCTTGAACTCCCTTAAGAGGAAAATGCAAGCCTCGTCTGCTATCCTGTGCAAATAACCGGTCTTGAGGTCTTCCCGGAACACCTCAAAAGCGTGCAGCAGCTCGGATTTCGCCTCGTTTCTGGCGCGCAGCAGCGCCTTTTCGAAAAGCTCTTCCACGGTCTTCTCGCCCGCTTCGGCGTCAGGGTTCGGTGAAATGCTCCTGCGCATCCTTGCCCTGATCCCCGAGAGAAGGCCGGCAAACGAGCTGAGACCGAACCTTACAAGCAGTATACCGCGCACGAGGCCGCCCTTTTCAAGATACGAGCTGAAAGGAGGCGGGAGGACCGCGTTCGACAGGTCCGGTCCCAGATGCGAAACGTCGATTTCGGCGGATGAGGGGGTCACGTTTCCCAGAAGGTCGCGCCGGTAATCGGCAAGGGCCGCGTCGAAAAAACCCCACAGGGACTTAAAGGCGTCCCCGATCCGCTCCCGCAGCAGGATTTCCTCCTGCTTGGCAAACTCCATTATACGCAGGTTTATCCTGTCGATCAGGCGCCGGGTGATATCGCGGCGAAAATCGAGGTAAAAGCCGTAATATTCCCGGATGAGGGCGGCATGGTCCAAGGTTTCCAGCCTGCCCCCGTACTTTGGCCGGTGGTGTTCGACCATCTCGACGGCTTCTCTTACAATTGGCCCGTTTTGGAAATCGAAGCTGCACTCGATGCGCGCGCCGATCTCCCGCTTCATGGTCTGGTTAAGGCCCGCAACCGTTTCCGCGAGTCCTTCCATGGTGGACTGAAGGGCGAAATGCCTGGCCCGGAGCTGCTCGGCCGCCTCCTTTATCCCGTCGGCGCTCTTTTCGAGAGCGGACTCGCCGAGGCGCACGGAATCGAGCATATTGGCCGCCACCATCTCGAGGCGGCTCAACCCGAACCCGGCGAGCACGGCGGACCTGCTGGCGCGGATTCGCTCCTCCATCGCTTTTTTGAACGCGGCAAAACCGGCTTCGGCGCCCTTGGAGAGGGCCTTGGAATCCTTCCAGAGCTTCATGCGGCGGCGCTCGGCTTTGGGTGCCCGGTCGCCAAGCTGTTTCACGAGCTGAAACAGGGCCGAGAAGGCGAAAAGCGGCGGTTCCGGCGCCACCCACCCAAGTTCCGTGCTCACCCGCTCGAAAACCCTGTCCAGGTCTTCCCGGTCGTTGTGCGCGTCGAAGTCCACGTTGAGGACGAAAAGGGTCTGTGGAAACATCCTCAAGGCCCTGATGGCGTCGAGCAGCTTGAAGTCCGCTTCCCTGAGGCCCGTGCGGCTGCCGATTACATAAACTACGAAATGGGAATCGAGCAGGTATTTCTGGAGAAGTTCGAAATGGGCCGGGTTGGGCGAATCGCTTCCCTGGCAATCCGCCAGCTCGATGCGCTCCCCCAGCCAGGAAACCGGGTAATGCAGCTCGATGTCCCTCACGTAGACCGACCGGCTCTCCTCGCCCACGTAGTCCCGGTGCCCGGCGATAGTTGACTTGTCAAACGAGCTGCGCGCGGCCTCTTCGCCTATTTCGCCTTCGACCAGGGGAAATCCCTGCAGGCAGCGCTCCAGGAATATGAAATGAGGGTCGATATTGCCCCGGGACTGGAGCCATTCGGATTTCATCCTGTCCAGCCAGAAGGCGATCCGGTCGCGCTCATCGGGCCTTCGCAGGTCGAGGTCTTCCGGCGCGCCGCCCCCTTCGGAAAAAACGGGCAGCATGCGCAAGGCGGCTTTCACCTCCTCGTTTACCTGGGGCCAGGATTTGAGTTCCACCCAGCCGCCGGGGGCATCGGCGGTGAGCACCCGCGTAATGAAGGCGGTGATTATCCCCGCCCCTCTTTTCAGAAGATCGTCGCCGACCATTGCGTTTATAAGGGTGCTCTTGCCGGATTTGACCGACCCCGCCACCGCGATCTTCAGCAGTGGGGCTTGCAGGCACTGCCCGATTGCGCCAAGATATCCCAGCCAGTTCTTCGCGACGTTTGCATCGGCAAGCCCTGTCCGGTCCAGTTCCCGGATGGTTTCTTCGAGGATTTCGCTGCGGTGCCGGATTTTCGATTTGAACTGCGTGTAGTCGTGCATACTTGGAGCGACCTTTTCCAGCCTGCAAGGTGAAGCGGATTGACCCGTATCCCCGCGATACTCTATAATTGCAAGTTTGATCGTTTTGGTGCGCGCGTCCGGGCGCTTGCGGCAATTCCAATTCTTAAATCACATCCGAAAGCAAACATAAAGCGAAATTGGGGGTTTTGATATGGGTAAGGTCCTCATCATCGGCGCCGGCGGAGTAGGAAGCGTGGTCGCTCACAAGTGCGCTCAGGCGCGGGAGGTGTTCACCGAGATAACGCTGGCCAGCCGAACCCTTGAAAAGTGCGAAAAAATCGCCGCCGGGCTTCCGCGTCCCATAAAGACCGCCCGGGTGGATGCGGACGACAGCGCCCGGACTGCGGAGCTGATAGAGCGGGTCAGGCCCGACCTGGTAATCAACGTCGCCCTTCCGTACCAGGACCTCTCGATCATGCAGGCCTGCCTGGAGACCGGGGTGAACTACCTGGATACGGCCAACTACGAGCCTCCGGAAGAGGCGGCTTTTTCATACAGATGGCAGTGGGCATTGGATGAGAAGTTCAGGCGGGCAAATCTTACCGGGCTTCTGGGGTGCGGGTTCGATCCCGGCGTGACCAATATTTTTTGCGCCCATGCGCTCAAGCACCATTTCGACGAGATTTTTACCATAGATATCATGGACTGCAATGCGGGGGTGCACGGATATCCTTTCGCCACCAATTTCAATCCTGAAATCAACATACGGGAAGTGACCGCCCGCGGAAAGTACTGGGAAGACGGCAACTGGAAGGAAACAGAGCCCCTTTCGGTTCACGAAACCTTCGATTTCCCGCAGATCGGCAACCGCGAGATGTACCTGATGTACCACGAGGAGCTGGAATCGCTGGTAAAGCATATCCCGGGACTCAAGCGGATCCGGTTCTGGATGACCTTTTCCCGGGAATACCTGACGCACTTGCGGGTCCTGCAAAATGTGGGGATGACGCGAATCGATCCGGTTTCCTTCCAGGGGTGCGAGATCGTCCCGCTGCAGTTCTTAAAGGCCTTGCTGCCCGATCCGGCATCTCTGGCTGCGAACTACCGGGGCAAAACGAATATCGGCTGCATGATCGAGGGCGTAAAAGGCGGGAAGCGGCGCAAATACTACATCTATAATGTCTGCGACCACGAGAGCACCTACGGGGAAGTGGGCGCCCAGGCCATTTCGTACACCACGGGCGTGCCGGCGATGATCGGGGCCAAGATGATCGTCACCGGAAAATGGAAAGGGGCCGGGATATTCAACGTCGAGCAGTTCGATCCGGACCCCTTCATGGCGGACCTGCCGCGCTACGGGTTGCCCTGGACGGAGGTGTTTCCGGATTAAACAGGTGTCCTGAATTTATATGAACAAGCAAATCATAAATGATCTTCACGAAATCGAAACGCCCTGCTACGTGGTGGACGAGGGGCTTTTGGAGAAGAACCTGCGCGTCCTGGAATCGGTTCGCGAGCGCACCGGGTGCCGGATTCTCCTGGCCCTTAAGGGATTTGCCATGTTCAGCCTCTTTCCGGTGATTTCCAGGTCGCTGGACGGCACGGCGGCAAGCTCGCTTCACGAGGCAAGGCTTGGGTTCGAGGAATTCGGCAAAGAAGTGCATACCTTCTGCCCGGGCTTTGTGGAGAGCGAATTCGAGCAAATACTTTCCTTTTCCGATCACGTGGTATTCAATTCTTTTTCCCAGTGGGAATTTTTCAGAAACCGCATTCCGGCCGGGACCGGGGGCACAAAATTCGGCATCCGGGTAAATCCCGAACACTCCGAAGTGAAAACGGCCGTCTACGACCCATGCGCTCCCTTTTCGCGGCTGGGGGTGGTGCGGGCGAATTTCCGGCCGGAAAGCCTTGCCGGAATTTCAGGCCTCCATTTCCACACCCTCTGTGAACTCAATTCGGATTCGCTTGCCAGGACCCTCCAGGTTTTCGAACATAAGTTCGGCGCGTTTTTGAAAACGATGCGATGGGTAAACTTCGGCGGGGGGCACCACATCACCAGGGCGGACTACGACCTGGAGCTTCTTTGCAGCCTTGTGGCCGCTTTCCGGGACAGGTACGGCGTGCAGGTCTACCTGGAACCGGGTGAGGCCGTGGCGCTCAACACGGGGTTTCTGGCGGCATCCGTGGTGGACATCGTGGAAAACGGCATGAAAATCGCCGTCCTGGACACTTCCGCCGCCGCCCACATGCCTGACGTAATCGAGATGCCCTACAGGCCCGAAGTGGCCGGGGCGGGGAAGCCGGGCGAATTTGCATACACCTACAGGTTGGGGGGGCTCACCTGCCTGGCGGGAGACGTAATCGGAGACTATTCTTTTCCCGAACCGCTAAAGATCGGCTCGCGCTTGATTTTTCTGGATATGGCCCACTACACGATGGTCAAAAACAATACGTTTAACGGGGTGAGGCTTCCGTCCATCGCCGTAAGGGAAGCGGAGGGAAAAATCCGGGTGGTGCGCAGGTTTGGCTACGAAGACTACCGCAACAGGCTGTCGTAAAGGGTTCCTTTTAACCGCAGAGACGCAGAGAAAACCTGCACGCTGTTTCTTGTGCAATATTTTTTCCCTCTGCGTCCTCCGCGTCTCCGCGGTGTATTCTTTCAGATCGAAAACGACCTGGCCTGCTCGTACCAGGAGGGTGACCCCATCCCCCTTAACGCCTCGATTGTGTCGGGACCCTCGTTGTTGTATTCCGCAATAATCCGGTAAACGCTTGATTCGGAAAGCCCGGTATGCATCGCGATCTCGGCGATCGGGCGAGGATCGACCATCACATTGTAGATAACCAGCCATTTCTGGAATTTCAGAAAGCCGGCGCTCATTTTCATTTTCATCTTTATTTCGTCAACCGAAAGGTGACCAGCCACGCGCGTTCCGCTCATTGTTTCCCCTCCTGCCGTATCTGATATTTCGATCAAAAAATCAGGTGTCGGGTCCTTTTGGCTAGTACATATACTGTTGAAGTAGAGGAAAGATAAATAGGGTGATCACCCTATATGTGGAAATACACATGCGTATTTTCGCTCTCCTCCCATGTACGTACTCTTGAAAATGGAGAATGGAAATATGCAGTGTAATCGATCTTGCTGATCAGTTGATTGGATGCCTGTCGCCGTTCGATTCGCCGAGAGATCCCAGGGCGGAACTTACGACGGCGGCTATGTCGTCGCTTCTGGCGTCTCCCTTGGTGAGGAAGTGGCTTGCGCCGCTGCTCATGGCTGCTTCCCGGTATTCGGGAAGATCGTAGCTGGTAAGAATTATAATGTGTATTTCTGAATTGGATTTTTTTATGATCTTCGTTACTTCGAGCCCGTTTTTGCCCGGAAGCTTTATATCCATGAAGATGAGATCGGGCTGAATTTCGCGAAGCATGTTCAGGGCCTGCTCGCCGTCCGTGGCCTCTTCTATGCCCACCGAGGGAAACCGCACTGCCAGCAGCTCCCTCAGGGACCTGCGAAATAGAGGGTTATCTTCCACTATGAGAACACAATACATCTTTTCTCCCCGCAGACCTTTTCTATTACAAACAGCCCCAGAGCCCATATTCCCCAGACTTCCCCCTTGGACAGACTTCCCCGTTTCATTAAGGTTACAATTCGGCAACGGGCGGGTAAATACGCTGAATACCCTATTTCCCGAATAGGTTATAATGTATTTCTACCGGGGGTTCGGCGACCGAAGCATAAAAAAATACTATCAAGCTTGGCCTGATTATTGTATTTATCGATAGGTAAACCATTCCTTTCCATTTCTACAGTGACCGGGTAATCTTTATCGTATAATTCGGCCGGCAGGCCGGAAACCTTGAGGAGCAAAGGTAAAGGAGCCATGGGAGACCGAAGACGGATCGTAATTGCCGAAGACCACACGATTCTCAGGGAAGGCCTGAGGATGCTCCTTTCCTCAAATCCTGATTTCGATGTGGTGGGGGAGGCTCAGGACGGTCTGGAGGCGGTTCGCCTCGTGGAAACCCACAGGCCGGATCTTGTCCTGATGGACCTGTCCATGCCGAGGATGAACGGAATGGGCGCCATACAGGAAATCAAGAAGCAGTGCCCCGATACGAAGATCCTGGTGCTTACCGTGCACAAGACCGAAGAATATATCCTGGCCACCCTGAAAGCGGGCGCGGACGGCTATATTCTCAAAGACGCCACTCATAGCGAACTGATGCTGGCAATAGATAATATATTTTCGGGCAAGAGCTATTTAAGCCCCGGCATTTCAGAAAAGGTAATCGAAGGATACCTCGAAGGAAGGAAGACGCTCAAGTCCTCCACTTCCTGGGACACGCTCACCCAGCGCGAGCGCGAGATACTGAAGATGATCGCCGAAGGCTACAAGAATAAGGACATTGCGGACTATTTGTGCATAAGCGCAAAGACGGTCGAAAAACATCGGGCCAACCTGATGAAAAAGCTCGATCTGCACAGCGCATCCTCGCTCACCGCGTTCGCAATGGACAAGGGTTTGATCACGAAATAGCTCTCGGCGGCGATTTCCATAGCTTCGAAAAAGGTCCTCCCTTGGCGGAGGATTTTTTTTCTCCGGTAAACGCAAACGAAGATGAACCTCCGGGTCCGGCCGGCGAGGGCGGGCGACTGCCTCGTGTGCACGGCTATGGGGCCGACAAAATTTACGCAGCGAAAGGTTACTTTGAAAGAAGACATTTTTGCCGGTATAAAACCTCTCCATCTTCGTCCCGGGCGCGACAGGCGAATCCTCCAGGGCCATCGCTGGGTCTTCAGCAATGAAATAGCGGAGCCCCTTTCAGACTACGAACCTGGGAGCTGGGTGCAGGTATTCTCGGCAAGGGGCGCAAGCCTTGGCTCGGGATACATAAACCCGGCATCCCTCATATCCGTCAGGCTGGTCTGTCCCCCGGGGATAAAACCCGGCGAGTCCTTCTTCCGGGATGCCATAGCCGGCGCCGCGGCGTTTCGCGAATCCATTTATCCGGGTTCGCGGTGCCACAGGGCCGTCTACGGCGAATCGGACAATCTGCCGGGGCTGGTGGTGGACCGCTACGCAGACGTTGTGGCATACCAGGTCGGGACCCTGGGGATGGCAAGGCTCGAGCCGCTCATAAGGGAGATTCTCGCCGATATTTTCGCTCCCACGGCGCTGGTTTTCAGAAACGACGGCGCGTCCCGAACCATCGAGGGGCTCCCGCTGGAAAAGGGCGTCGCACTGGGAAGCCTTCCCGCGGAGCATGTAGTGGAAATCGACGGGATCAGATACCGTGTGGACCCGCTCGGGGGCCAGAAAACCGGCATGTATCTCGATCAGCGGGACAACCGGAGCGAGTTGCGCAAGTGGGCGAAAGGCGGGAAAGTGCTCGATCTTTTCTGCTATAACGGTGCCTGGAGCCTTTCGGCCGCCGCCGCAGGGGCAGTGGAAACGGTGGGAGTCGACGGATCGGATGAGGCCGTTTCGCAGGCCCGTGAAAACGCATCCCTTAATGGAGGCGCCGGGCGCTGCACCTTCGTTTCCGCGGACGTATTCGACTTTTTAAAGAAAGTGCGGCCGGGACAGTTCGATATCATCATCCTGGACCCCCCGGCGTTTGCCAAGGCCAAAGCCGCCCTGCCCGAGGCCAGAAAGGGCTATACCGACCTTAACCGGCGCGCCCTTCTGGCCCTTAAGCCCGGGGGATTGCTCATCACCTGTTCGTGCTCCTACCACATGGGCGAGGAGCTTTTCAGGGAAGTCCTGCTCGCGGCCGGGCAGGCAAGCGGGCGCAGGCTCAGGCTTCTACAGGTGCGCGGCCAGGCGCTCGACCACCCGCCCCTGCTCGCCATGCCCGAGACCAGGTACTTGAAGTGCTTCTTTCTGCAGGTGGTTTGAGAGGCGGGTTGCCTACAACAGGGAGACAACCGGCAGCGGACAGCCGGCGTATTATCAGTCGAATTCTTTCCCAGCCCACCGGACGCGGCCCAGCACGTAGGTCTTGAGCTGTTTTCCGGGGACGAGCGGGAATTCGAACGGGCGATAGTGGGCGGTGTTGTCCGAGAGGCAGGCAAGCCTCAGTTCGTCCTGGTTGCCGCTGAGCACAAGCCTTTTCAGCGCAACGGTGCCATCAGGCAGAATGACCAGGTAAATCCGCCCCGCGAGCACCTGTACACGTTCACCTTCGGAGGTGTCCACCAGGGCCATCTCCCCCTGGTTTATGGTCGGAGACATCGAATCACCCCGCACCCGCATCAGGATAAGGCTTTTCTGCCGCTCCGGGCTCCTTCCCACCAGCTTTTCCACCCACCATCTTTTGAATGGATAATGGTCGGCGATTTCCTCGTAGAGGATCTCACCTTCCGGCCCGCCCGTAACCCGTGATTCCAGGAGCGGGATCAGGCTGTAGTCCTCCCTTTGCACGTATTTGTCCTGGGCGCTGCAGGCAATGTCTTTTTCCGCGTCCGACCCGCTTTCCCCCATCAGGAGCCACCCCGGGCTTACCGAAAATTCCCGGCATAGCGTTTCCAGAAACTCGGCCGACGGCGAAGTGGCCCCGTCGCGATAGTTTACCAGGGTGTTCTTGGATACCCCCGTTTTCTGAGCGAAGCGGAACAGGGGCAGACCAGATTCTTGGATCACCTTTTTAAGCCTGTCGGTCAGCATGGCGCTTCTCCTGTGGGAGGCATTGCGGTAAGCATCGCTAGTCCATTGTAACTGCCGGACCTGGCCTGCCTTTTCGGATTCAAACTAAAAATATGGGCAAAACGAAAATAACTTGGTTGACAAACCATAATATTGGTGCTAGCTTCGGTCCCAGCTTGACCCAATTTCTTGGAAAAGGAGAGGCGAAATGACTCCGTTCGACATCAAAGTGGCTCTGATGAAAGAAGGTGTTTCCATGCGCTCTATCGCCAAAAAACTGGGGGTTTCCGCCAATTCCGTATCACTTGTCGTCAACCGCCGGATGGTTAGCCGTCGGATTATGGAGGAAATAGCCCGTGCGATCAAAATGGACCCCTCGAAGGTGTTCCGGGACCTCCATTCATAGTGGAAACTACACGAATTCGGTTTCAATGTCAAGCTAAATAACCAAAAGTATGGTTTAACCCACAAAATTTATTCACGTGTGCTGGTGCAACAATTTGGTCGGTAACTCAACTCAAGGAGAACGTCATGGAAAAGGTTGCCAAATGCTCCCATTGCGGCAAGGACAGAAAGCTTGTCGGACGCGGTTTGTGCTGCGCGTGCTACCATCGGGACAGGCGCAAAAGGCTTGCCGGCGCAATCGCCGCTCCCCAAGAGGACTTTATCGTGTCCGTGGATTTTTCACCAATGGCTTTCATCTTGGAAGAGCTGAGGAAAAGGGCAGGGGGCGAACTGCGCGAACTCGGCTCCCAGGTGCTTTGGGAGCTTAACAAGAGCCTGGGGGCCGGGACATGCTGAGCGTGGCGGACTGGAACGAAGCGGACGCGGCCGTCGAAAAAATCGGCATGCTTGACCTCGATCTGGCGGACCTGACATCGACTCTTGGCCGAAGGCTCTACTCGCTCATGGGGGAGTATTCGGGGCGGATTTCCGAGCTTGCCCGCAGGCGGCGGGAGATTGAATCGGCGGTCCAGGTTTTCTGTAAGGCCAATAAGGGCGATTTTGCAAAAAAGCGCAGCAGGCAGTGCCGGTACGGCAGGATCGCTTTCAGGATGGCCGAAAGGATCGAGGTAGCCGAAGAGCTGCAGGAAGCCGCGATAGCGACTCTTAAAAAACTCGGTTTCCCGGAATGTGTCGAGACCCGGGAGCGCCTCGACAAGGGGGCGTTGAAGAAGCTCTCGGATATCGACCTTGCCCGGTGCGGAATCAAGCGCACCCGCGAGGACCATTTCCGCATCGAACCCGATATAAAACTCATTTCGGAAAAGATCGAACGAAGCGACCTTACTTTTCCGGAATTCGCAGTGGACCTGGAAAAGCTCTCAAAGCTGATCGAAAAACGAAAAGAAAACGACCCAAGCGCCGGGGGCTGCATTTCGTGCTGACGGTTTCACCACCGGAGGAGCCTGGTCCTGATGGACCGGCAAGGCTTGCCGGATTGCATTTCGCGGGACGCATCAAAGGAAAAAATCATGCACAACGTTGTCGGACATCGCGGCAGGATGCGGGACCACGCCGTAATCCTCTATAAGCTGCTGACGGAAAACAGGCGGTTGTCCATCGTCAGGATCGCCGAGGAACTGGGGACCAGCAAGATAACGGCGCGCCGCTGGGTGGATTGTTTCAGCTGCGTACTGCCGCTGCGTATTGAACGGGGAGTGGTGATAAACGACCGGCAGACAAAGGGGACCTGAATAGTGCATACC
The DNA here is from genome assembly GCA_963712895.1 of uncultured delta proteobacterium. Taxonomy (GTDB): domain Bacteria; phylum Desulfobacterota; class Syntrophobacteria; order Syntrophobacterales; family Syntrophobacteraceae; genus SbD1. Next base: position 576,703 of record CAVQJR010000007.1, read on the forward strand.
CCCGTATCGGCCGCCGGGCTGCCCCCTGGCGGCCGCCCCAAGACCGGCGCCCAGTGCTCCGCCACCCGGAACATTTCGCTCCGGCCTGCTCATTTCCGCACATCCGGTCGGCAGGAATACCCGAGCCAAAATTGCCAAAATACGGGTAACCGCCATAAATTCTTCTTCGGCAAGATTCTTGCTATATTTCTATGTGGTTCGTACTTACTTAAATCGCAAGTATTGCCCGCCACCGGTCAAGGAGGCGCATAACCATTTATTATAACTGAAATTAGTGTTTTCATGGTGAAACACCCGGACCGCCCTTTCTTTTTTGTTCCTCAAAGGAGCCGTTTTGCTGTAATTAGACGGAAACGATATTCAGTGGAGGGGAAAGATGCTCGACCTGCTGTGCGGACGCGATCCTGCGGAACTCGGAATCAAGACTTATGAAGGCTGGAACATAACGGCGTTTCTCGACCACCTGAATTCGTGCGAAAAATGCTCAAAGTCCCAGGAAACCCTGATAGCCAAGCTCAACCAGATAATCGGCAGCAAGGATTCGGCTTGAGCGCAAAAAGACCCCCGGCAGTGAGTGTTTCCGGAAGATCCGCCCGGCGGCACCCCGGTCTCCTTTTCCCTCCGTGTTTTCAATCCGCCCACGCTAAAGTACCCCAATGCCGTTATTCATTTCCTATCCGAGAGGATTGAGGGCATCAAGGTCCAAAGTTATGCAAGATTCCGGCTGGTAGCCGTTACCGGTGTCCTGGGGACCGGAATCACCCCGGCCGGTCATTATTTCCGGAATAACGATGCACGAATTTACCGGTTCGTTCGTGGCGAAAACCGCCAGGGGCAAGGCAAGCAGCAGCGCCAGCACCGCCACGGTAAAAGCCGATTTTGTGGATTTCATTTCGCTGCTCCTTTGCAAGTGATTTTTTCCCCGAGACGGAAGAGCGCCCTTCCGCCCGCCTCAAAGGTTAACTATTCTTTTTTTAGAATAATTATCAGATTCATTATAAAGTAATCACAACTCTCGCCGGATTCAGTGTTGCCGGTATCTTATCGAGCGCTTACCTTACAAAAGCTCTGTCTTTTCCCAACAGCCGAAATGAATCACTCTGCTGGCAACGGACAGGAGAAATTTATTTTAGAAAATCCCAAAGGAGGACTAAAAAATGTCTGAACCGAAACCGAAAATGCCCCATCCTGCTCACGAGCAGCACCTGTGTTACCTGCAAAACGTCGGGTACATCGAATCTGAGTTCGAAAACTATAAAAAATTGGTGAAAAACCCGCAATTTGTATGTAAAAACTGCGGGCGGGCCGCGGCCAGCGATCAAAACCTCTGCAAACCGGATAAGCTCTAACCGGCGGCCGGCGGATTTCGATTCAAATCCGGCCTGCATCTTAGAAGACTACTCCGGGCGGGGTTCATACCAGGTTTTTCCCCGCCCGGCGATCGGGCTTCCGTTTTAGTTCGTATCACTTCCTGCATGGTCTAAACCTAAATCGATCGATTTTTCCCCCTTCCCCTCCGAGGATGGAGGGAAACTACCGCCTCGTTTTCCTCCTTCCCCTTGGGGATGTGTGATACCAATTTGCGTTCAAGATTGAACTGGGCTTGGTCCCGTTCGTGCTGAGGTATCGAAGTACGAACGGGTGGACCGTCCACCCTTCGATACCTCAGGGCGAACGATCTTGAACGCAAATTGGTATGAGTCATTCGCGGCAAAATATTTTCTCGCAGTTGCCGTCGCCGAACCGCTCAATTTAGGCTAAAGTCTCCGCACCCGGTGCCTGCGCGCGCTTCCAGGGCTGATTACAGACTCTTTTGCCGGGAAGAATTGATGATTCGGCCCATTTTAGGCTATCATACCGGGAACACCGGCCTGAGCGGGACCGATGCGGGACTCGATGCCCGGTTTGGTCCTCCCGTGGTGTTTGCAAGGTAATTTCGAGCAAGAGTACAAGCGGGATTTGTGGGTGTTGTGAAGGGACCCTGATGAGAATTGCCGGAAAGAAGCTTGTCCTGGTAGGGGCCGTGGCAGGGGTTGTCGTCTGCCTCCTGGCAGTGCTCGCGCTGCTCCTGCCCAGGCTTGTCGATATGGACGAAATCGGCCGGAGCGCCCTGGCAAGTCTCCAGTCCCGGTATGATATCCGCTACGAAAGAGTCAAGATATCGATTTTGCCGTATCCGCATGCCGTTGTCTATGAAACCAGGGTGACGGTGCCTGACCTGCTCACCGCGTCGGCCGATTCGGTGGCTGTTTATCCGAAGGTCCTTCCGCTGCTGATGGGAAAATTCCGGCCGGCGGAAATCGACCTCCGAAATCCCCGTGTGTCGGTAAAGATCCCCGACCGCGGGGCATCCGAGGCGCTCGCACCCGATGCTCAGGTCTCCCGTGGCGCCGAGTCCCGCGACAAGGCATTTGCCGCTCGCCTGGCGCGGCTCAAAGAAAGGCTGCTCAAGTTTCAGGGGGTGCTTGCCGCCTCCGTGCCCGGTATAGTGCTGGACGTTAACGGCGGAAGCCTCGAATTCTACTCGGAAAAAGGACGCGCTTTCCGGTTCGGTGAGATAAACTTGAACGCAGAGGTCCTTGAAAATCGGGTTCAATTCTATCTGACCTCCGGAAAATCGGGCCTCTGGAATGCTTTTTCGTTTTCGGGCTGGATCGATCCCGGTTCCTGGAGAGGGAACGGAGAAATAGGCATTACGGGAGGTTCCCCGCAGGACCTGGTCCGGTATTTTTTCCCTTCCGCCGAGATGCTTCCGGGTCCGTCCAGGATCGACCTGGGTGTGGGCGTTGTCGCCAACGGACCGCTTGATCTGCGGGCCAACTTCACGGCATCCGTTCCGCATTTGACCATTGAAGACGGCGAAGAAAAAGCGGTCCTGCAGAACGGGGAACTGGGCGGGTCGGTTTTGATGAACGGCGAAGGAGTTGATTTTTCAGTCTCCAACTTTCGATTTGAAAATCCGCGGCTCAGCCTGACGGGGCACTACACCGGAAATCATGTGGCCCACACCGCCGTCCTGGACATCGAAGGGCGCGACGTCGACGCCGACGCGGTAAGAAAGGTTGCGCTCATGATCGGCGGCCGGAACCAGGTCGTCAGGCGCACCTTCAAAATAATCCGGGGAGGCGAGGTGCCCTCCATCAGCTTCAAGGCCCGGGCCGACAGCCCATCCGACCTTGGCGAAATGGAAAACTTCACTATCCGGGGAACGATGGAGAACGGAAAGATAGCACCCCCCAAGACCGGGCTGCTCGTCTTGCAGGTCCGGGGCGAGGTGGTGGTATCGGACGGCATTCTCGATGGGAGCGGGCTCTCGGGCAAAACCGCCCTCGGGTCATCGACCAGCGGCGGTACGCTCAAAATCGGACTCAGGAAAGGGGATGTGCCTTTTCATCTCGACCTGCCTCTTGACGCCAACCTCGCCGAGTTGCCGGAAGTGCTCGAACGGACGGTAAAAAGCCAGGGTTTCCTGCACGAACTGGAGCTGATGAAGGACGTGAAAGGGAGGGTCCGGGGCAGGCTCATCCTGGGAGAAAGCACGGAAGAGGTGCAAGTGAGGGTCGAAACCGGCCCCTTCGAGCTTTCGGGCGGCTACGAGCGTTTCCCGGACCCCCTGGACATAAAGGGCGCTTCCTTTGTACTCGAAGGTTCCAGGGTAGAGGCAGGCCCGCTCCGGGTAAATACCGGCCCGACGGATGCCTCCCAGCTTAGCATCGCTTACGACTGGGAGGGGGAGAAATTGCTCGAACTGAACTGCCCCGGGCATACGGCCCTGGCGGCGGGGCTTATCGAGCCGTTGCTGCGAGGGCATGAGCACTGGAAAAACGTCCTGGGCAAAGCGCCTCTCAAAGGGATGTTCCTTCTTGACCGGTTCCAGTTCAAGGGGCCGTCCGGGGACCGTGCCCGCTGGGTCTTCAATGCGGAAGGGACGCCCGAGGGGGTGACGGCCGTTTCCGGCCACCTGTCCGCCCCTCTGACGCTCAACGGCGGCAGGTTCGATATCGACCAGGATACCATCACTCTCAAAGAGGTAAACGCCACCCTTGCGGACTCGGACCTTACGGTTTCCGGGACTCTGAACGGATACCTGGAGCGACTGAGTTCGGTAGTCCTTACCGCAACGGGGCGTCTGGGTCCCACGGGCAACAGGGACATAGCGGAGATTGCCGAATTTCCGCCCGAGCTTCGGGCCATTGCCAACCTCACGCTCGACCATTCTCGTTTTTCCTGGGAAAATGGAGTCAAGACGACCTTCGAGGGCGGGATGCAGATATACTCCGGGCCCGAGGTCCACATCAAGCTTTCCCACACCTCCGATGAAACCTCCATCGACAACCTGACGGTAAGAGACGCCGATTCGGACGCCGAAGCTTCGCTCAAGTTCAGGAAAGGGCAGTTCGAGGCCGATTTTTCAGGGTCGCTCAGCAACAGGACGGTGGATAAACTGCTTTCGGAAAACAAGCTGCTCACCGGCCCCATCCAGGGGAAATTCCACGCCCTGTTCTACCTGGACACTCCACGCAGGTCCATCGCGGAGGGGCAGCTCAGGATATCGGGTTTTCAGTTGCCTTTTAAATTCGGGACGCCGGCGCGAATCGAGAGTGCCACCCTCGGAGCCAAAGAAAACAGGATAGACGTTAAATCGGCGATGATAAGCTGGAACGGGACCCGCCTCAGTCTCGGCGGGGTGGTGACCATGGCCGAAGACGCCTACCTGGTCGACCTGAACGCTTTCGCCGACGACCTGGACCTGGATGCTTTACTGAAATCCAAAAAGCGGGAAACCGACGGTCCGCCCGCCGGTGAGGAAACCGTATCACAGCAACCGAAACGCAATGGATGGGACGCTCCCATAGCCGGTACCATCCACGTGAGAAGCGGGCGCATCACCTACGGGGAACTCGTATGGAACCCGGCAAATGCGGAGGTGTCGATCAGGCCGGGTGTCTATGAAATAAACGTCAGGCAGGCCAATCTTTGCGGGATCTCCACTCCCGGCAGGATAGTTTTGACGCGCGACGGGGAAAAAATGTCCTTTTCTCCCGAAGCTAGGGACCAGGACGTGGAACCCGCCCTGGCCTGCCTTTTCGGAAAAAAACGGCTTATCACCGGAAAGTTCACTCTCGGTGGAAACCTGGCCGCCGCCGGCAAGGACCGGATCCCCCTGGAGACACTGGATGGACATCTGGATTTTACGGCAAAAAACGGCCGCATCTACGGGCTCAACTCGATGGTCAAGATCATGTCCCTGCTCAGCATAACCGAGATATACCGGGGCCATCTTCCGGACCTGTTCAACGAGGGATGTCCCTACGATACCGTCCGGATAAAGGGCCAGGTGAGCGGAGGCAAGCTCAAGCTGTCCGAAGCGGTCGTCGACGGCCCCTTCCTCAAAATGGTTTTCAAGGGAGAAGTCGATCTCGCAAAAAAGAAGATAGATGTCGTGGCCCTGGTATCGCCGCTGAAGACGGTGGACAGGATCGTGGGGGTGGTTCCCGTGGTCGGAAAGCTGCTCAGCGGGGCCATAATATCGGTGCCGGTGAGGATATCGGGGGACCTTTCCGACCCGACGGTTACGCCGCTTTCGCCCACAGCCGTCGGCGAAGAACTGTTCGGATTGATGAAAAGGACCTTCCAGTTGCCGTTTACTTTGCTTCAACCCCTGGCGGAGGGCAGCAAGTAGTGTTTTGGATTCAGGGATTCCCGCGTTTCCACGCTGGAGGGGCTGTTGTCCCAAGTGGATTGCAAGCTGCTTTCTCCCGGAACCATCAAGGCTATAAAAATCGGAAGGCACTCCCGGTACGTCATTCCCGCCCAAGCGCTACGGGAACGACGATTGGCAGGCTCTCTGCAATCATGGCAATTCATATATTTTGTAGTAAAACTCTTTTGGGCAACAGCCCATGGAGTGTGGAAGCGGGAAAGAGGGAATTCCTTAATTCATAAATTACCGTTGATGCCGGTAACAAAAGATTTAGAATTCTTTAATGGATAAGACTTCTTTTCGCATAAAAGGGATGTGCTGCGGCGACGAAATAGAGGCGCTGAGGGCCGAAGTGGCTCCGCTTGTCGGAGGGGAGATGGGTCTTTCCTTCGACCTGGTCGAGAGCAAGATGACCGTTGCCGGCGGCCTCGACGCAGACGCGCTCCGGCGGATAAGGGCCGCGGTGGCCAGGACGGGCATGGAGGCCGTCCCGCTGGACGGCGGGTGCGAGACCGGCGTGTGCCCGGTTCGGGAAGGAATGTGGGAGCGCAGAGGAAGGCTCATCGGTTGCGCCGCCAGTGCGGTGTTCATCGTTGCGGCGCTGGCCGTGGCGGCTTTCCACGAGGGGAGCATCCTCGCGGTGCTCGCCGAGACCGGGGCCCGCGGAAGAGCTGCCGGCGCCCCGCCCCTTGCCGTGGCGCTCTACGTTGCGGCAATCGTTTCCGGCGGCTGGTTCATCCTTCCTAAAGCGCTGTATGCGGCAAAAAAGCTCCGGCCCGACATGAACCTTCTCATGGTGCTTGCCGTGTTCGGCGCCATCGGCCTCGGACAGTGGCTGGAGGCCGCTTCGGTGAGCTTTCTGTTTGCACTTGCGCTCCTGCTCGAGTCCTGGAGCATGGACCGGGCGAGAAGAGAAATTGCCTCGCTCCTGGACATCAGCCCCCCCAGGGCGCGCTTTATCTGCCCCACGGAAGGCGTCATCGAGGAGGGGCCGGTTGACGCGATTTCGGAGGGGACCACGGTAGTGGTTCGGCCGGGAGAGCGAATACCGCTCGACGGTGTGGTGACCAAGGGATTGACCACCGTGGACCAAGCCCCGATAACGGGCGAATCGGTCCCTGTGCGCAAGGAACCGGGCAGCGAAGTGTATGCCGGCACCATCAACGTCGAGGGATCGATTGAGTTTCGCTCGACCAAACCCGCATCCGACACCACCCTTTCCCGGATAATCCGCATGGTGGAGGAAGGGCGGCTGCGCCGTGCCCCGGCCGAGCAGTGGGTGGAAAAGTTCGCCCGCATCTACACTCCGGCCATGATCGCGGTGGCTCTGATTATCGCCTTCGCGCCTCCGCTGTTTTTTGGCGGGCAGTGGGCCGACTGGTTTTACCAGGGGCTTGTAATCCTGGTAATAGCGTGTCCCTGCGCCCTCGTGATATCGACCCCGGTCACCGTGGTGGCAGGGCTTAGCTCCGCCGCGCGAAACGGCGTGCTGATCAAGGGGGGCGCATACCTGGAAGCGCCCGCGCACCTGAAGGCGATTGCGTTCGACAAGACGGGGACCCTTACGTTCGGCCGGCCCGCGGTGACGAAGGTAACGCCGGTGGACGGCCACGACGAGGCGGAGCTGCTGTCCAACGCGGCGGCGCTTGAAGCCCACAGCACCCATCCGCTGGCGCGGGCGATACTGGATCACGTGGAGGCAAGAGATATCAGCCCGGCCGCCGCGGACGATTTCACCATTTTCCCGGGCGAGGGTGCGCAGGGGTCAATCGGCGGCAGGACCTACTGGATCGGAAGCCACCGGATGCTCGATCGGCAGCGCACTGACAGCGCCCGGTTCCACGAGGCCGCAAACCAACTGGAGCAAGCCGGAAATTCAGTGGTGGTGATGTGGTGCGACGACCACGTGTGCGGCTTTATGAGCGTTGCCGACCAGGTGCGCCCTGAAACACGGGAGGCGGTTTCCGCCCTGAAAAAACTGGGCCTGGAAAAGACCCTGATGATAACCGGCGATAACCGCAGGACGGCCGAATTGATCGCAAAGGCGGCCGGAATAGACGAGTATTACCCGGAACTGCTCCCGGAGGACAAGGTGCGGCTTGTCTCCGAATTCAAGGCAAGCCGGGGCAAAATTGCCATGGTGGGAGACGGCATAAACGACGCTCCGGCGATGGCCGCGGCGGACATCGGGATAGCAATGGGCGCCATGGGTTCGGATGCCGCCATCGAAACCGCCGACATCGCCCTGATGTCAGACGACCTTTCCAAGCTCCCCTGGCTGATCCGCCACTCGCGCAAGACCCTGCGGGTGATTCGGCAGAACATACTGTTCGCGCTTCTGGTAAAGTCCGTCTTCATTGTCCTGGCGGCCGGCGGAATAGCAACCCTGTGGGGGGCCATAGCCGCCGATATGGGCGCGTCCCTGCTGGTGATCTTCAACGGGCTGAGGCTCTTGCGGCTGTGAATTCAGGGATTGAGGGATTGGCATGTTCTTCTATCCCGAAATTCCTGAAGTCCTGAATCCCTCAATCCCTGAATTCTCGTAAGGATTTCTTGATGGACAAGTATTTCGGGCAGGAAGGACTTCTGGCCTCCAAGGTTGAGGGTTTCGAGTTTCGCCGCAGCCAGTTGGAAATGGCGGATGCGGTGTTCAAATGCTTCCGCTCGCAAACCCCTCTCATCGTGGAAGCCGGAACCGGAACGGGCAAGACCTGGGCCTACCTCATTCCGGCCGTTCTCAGCCGCAAGAAAGTCATCGTTTCCACCGGCACCAAGACCCTCCAGGACCAGATACTCGACCACGACATTCCCTTTCTCAAAAAAAACCTGGACCCCAATCTGAAGGCGGTCTGCATCAAGGGCCGCCGCAACTATCTCTGCCGGCGCCGCTTCCTGGAGTTTTGCTACCAGCCGACCCTGTGGAGCAAAGATGAGGCGAAGCTTTTTCGAAGGTTCCAGAAGTGGGCGGCAACGACGCCCACCGGGGACCGCGCCGAGATCCCGTGGCTGCCGGACAACTTCAGGACGTGGTTTGAGGTCTGTTCGAGCCCCGAGCACTGCCTCGGGCAGCAGTGCACCGAGTTTGCCCGGTGCCATTTCACACGGCTTCGAAATGAAGCCGCCCGCGCGCAGGTGCTGCTGGTAAACCACTGGCTCTTTTTTGCCGACCTCTCGCTTCGAAGCCGGGAAATAGGCGAGGTGCTCCCCGAATACGAGGCAATCGTATTCGACGAAGCGCACCAGCTCGACCACGTGATAGGCGAGTATTTCGGGCTGCGCTTCAGCAGCGCGGGGCTTAGCCAGTTTGCCCAGGACGTTTTGAAGGAGTCGCGGCGGGATTTGAAAAAGCTCAGCCTTAAGCCGGTCCAGACCGTGGGCCAGCAGCTCGAAGTGCTGAGCCGCCTCTTTCACCACAATCTTTTGCAATCCAGGGGCGGAGCGGGGAGGTACCGGTTCGAACCGTCCAGGGCGGGCGAGGATTTCGGCAATACGGTCCGGCAGATCTCGCACGCGCTGGAAGAACTTCCGGCCATGTTGACCCCGCTCACGGAGCAGGTGGAGAGCCTGGCGCCGGTCGAGCGGCGAAGCAAAGAGCTGGCGTTTTCGCTAAGCTCCCTTATGGGGCAGGAAGACGAGTCCCTGGTCTACTGGACGGAACTCACCCCGCAGGCGGCCTATCTCAACGGGACCCCCATCGAAGTGGCCCCCATCGTCCGGGCGCTGCTTTTTCCGAAAACCCCCGCCACGGTATTGACTTCGGCCACCCTCTCGGTTGCCGGATCGTTCGAATTCGTTCGAAACTCGCTCGGGGTTCCTGAAGAGAGCACGGAACTGCTGCTGCGCTCTCCCTTCGATTTCGAGCGCCAGGCGATCACCTATGTGCCGTCGCGCTTTCCCGCGCCCTCCGACCCGTCGTTTTGCGCCAGGATGGCCGAACAGGCCACCGAGATAATCAACAAGACCCGGGGCCGCGCGCTTTTTTTATTTACCAGTTACCGCAATATGCACGAAGTCCACAAGCTGCTCCAGGGCGCAATTCCCTTCCCGCTGCTCCTCCAGGGTCAGAAACCCAAAAGAGCGCTCCTCCAGGAGTTCAGGGACAGGGTGGATTCCGTCCTGCTTGCCACCAGCTCGTTCTGGCAAGGAATCGACGTTCCGGGAGAATCCCTTTCCTGCCTCATGATCGATAAGCTTCCGTTCGAGGTCCCCGACGACCCGGTGGCGGCCGCCAGGATGGATCGGCTGGCCAAAAACGGAAAAAACCCGTTCTACCAATACCAGGTTCCCCGGGCCGCCATTCAGCTCAAGCAGGGAGTCGGCCGCCTCATCCGGACCACGAAGGACCGGGGAATCATTGCCATATTCGACATCCGCCTCCTCACGAAAAACTACGGCCAGATTTTCCTCAACAGCCTCCCCCCCTGCCGCGTGGTGCATACCATAGACGAAGTCGGTGATTTTTTGAACCGGGGCTGATGTCCCGGACCGGAAATTCGATTCATAAAAATCCAAAGCATGGGGCGCCCTCCGCCCTGCTGTTGGCGCACCCGAACGAAATGGTGTTGTCGGATATTTTATGCCGCCGCCGCTTTTGGACCCTGATTTTTCCGCCTGCCCTTGCGGATGGCGCCGCATGGTGTAACTTGCTTTGATAATACATATTTAAGTCGATTTCGCAGGGACGTGTCTCTTTCTCAGAACAAGGGGTACAGTCATGGAGGGGTCTCGGAACTTTTTTATGAATCTCGTCGAATATCTCAAATTCGGAACCACTTTGAACGGTATTCTTCTTTCCCTGCTGACAATCCTGGCCCTGCTTTGGATCGCCAGGCTTACCCGCCGCCTCCAGCGCAAGGGATGCGACAGGCTGGATTCCTGGCAGGGCACCCGGATTTTTGCGCTCAAGATACAGGGCTACGAAATCGTCAGCGTCGAGCAGTTGACCGCACTGTTGAAATGGTGCGTGAAAGCAGTGCGATACGTGGTGCTGGCAATCGTGGCCTACATATTCATCCCCGTGATTTTGGCATTCTTTCCCGTGACGCGATCTTTTGTCATGACCTACATGGATACGATCCTCATTCCTATCCGCAGGGTCGCGTGGGCCGCCGTGGACTTCATCCCCAACCTGATCTTCATAGTGATCGTGGCCTTCGCCGCCCGCTACGCCATAAAACTGACCCGAGTACTCCTGGGGGAGATTCAGAAAGAACGCATAGCTTTCCCGGGCTTCTACCGGGAGTGGGCGGAACCGACTTACAAACTCCTGCGTTTTATAATTATCGTGTTTGCCGTGATCATGGTTTCCCCTTACCTGCCGGGATTTGGAAGTCCCGCCTTTCAGGGCATCTCCATTTTTTTCGGCGTTTTGCTCTCCCTTAGCTCCACCGCCGCCATCGCCAATATCGTGGCCGGCGTGGCCCTCACCTACATGAGGGCGTTCAAAGTGGGGGACCGCGTCAGAATTGCGGACACACTGGGCGACGTGATCGAAAAAACCCTGTTGATCACGCGTGTCCGCACCATCAAAAACATCGAAGTGACGATTCCCAACTCGATGGTGCTGGGAAGCCACCTGATAAACTACACGTCCCTGGCCGATGAACCCGGGCTTATCGTTCAGACGTCGGTTACCATCGGCTACGACGCGCCGTGGCGGAAAGTGCATGAACTGCTCATAAAGGCCGCCGTGGAGGTGGAAGGCGTCCTTCAGGACCCTCCGCCCTTCGTTTTTCAGCTCGGCCTGAATGACTTTTCCGTGGCCTACGAGATCAACGCCTACACCCGGGACACTCACGATCTGTTCAAAATCCGCTCGGACCTTCACAAAAACATTCAGGACAAGTTCAACGAGGCAGGTGTGGAAATCCTCTCTCCGACCTATTCCGCCCTTCGTGACGGAAACGACCTGACCCTGCCGGACGAGTATCTTCCCAAGGCGGCGAACGTGAAGGGGTTTAAGGTGCTGCCGAGGTGAGGCGGGTGGCATGAGGGTGATAAAAAGCTGTTTTTTTTGAGACTTTTCCCGTCCGCTGATATCGGGGCATCGAGGGGCGGGAAGCTTTGCCCAAGGCTTTTCAGCAGCCGAGTTCTTTTTGCAGCCAGGTTTTCAATTCTTCGGTCAGGGCATACACTCCGACCCCCGGCTTCCGGCCTCCTTCAGCGATGGCCCTTAGAACCATTTCGGGCGGTACGGGGATTTTTGCGATTTCGTCGGCCTCTTTCATGGTTCTGCGGACCAGGGTAACCTGGGGCGGCTTTTCCCAGTCGTAAATTACGAAATAGAGAGCTTCCTGGCCGGCGTATCGTACGAAGTCATCCTTGCGCGTCCATCCGGTGCCCCATTCGAGGTAGGTTTCAACCGCCTTTTCCGGGGTCATGTCCCAGTCTATGCGGTCGATGATTTCCCTGTGAATTTTCAGCTCTTCCAGTCCCCACATGAGCGCCCCCGGTGTTCGTTTTTTGCCACTTTAAAATGTGCCGCGGGTTGGCGGAATGTTTTCCGTCCGACGCGCATCACGAACCGGCCGTCTCTAGAAAGAGTTAATTACTTGCATGGTCTGATTCCACCTCGGCGGGGCATGTTTTGTATTGGGCCGCAAGTACCGAAGGGCGCGGGGGAACGGACTGTTGCCCAAAGGCAGTTGCATCGGAAATTTTGCCATTGCCCGGCGGACCCGTCCCCCGGCGTCGCCCCGGCAGCGCTTTTGAGCCGGGGTCCGGTGTCTTTTTCTCGTTTGGGATGACTCTCGTTCACGTGAAGTTAACTTATTTTTGAGCGACCTCATTTGGGCAATGGCCCCGGAAACGTTTCCCCGCCCTGTTTGGGGTTATTAATTCTTACTTGATCCTTGACCGGCGGGCGAGTGTGCTGGCATTATGTCAAACAGGGATTATCAGCCGTCCCGGCGTCCCTTTCCATGCGAAGTCCTGTCGGCGCTGCCCGGCCGAAATTACGGCAGGCAAGCGATAAAAAATTGGAAGGCGGATTCTCCCGGTTTTGGGAAAGCTATAGCACCGCCCTTGTTGGTCCTGTCTTGAAAAGGGGGAGATCGAATGAAAAGGATTTTGATTGCGGTGGACGGAACTGAAAAAGGACTGGAGGCGGTATCGATCCTGGGGCGGCTCCTCAAAGACCAGGGGGAGCTGAGAATCCTGCTCCTGCACTGCGTCCAGCAGATTGCGACCCTGCTTCCGGGCGACTTGTGCCTTGACGTGGAAGAGACCTGCAGGTTTCCATACCTGGACCAGGAAAGGATAGGGACCGCGGTGCTCAAGGAGTCGGCCGCCCGGCTGGTCGAGGCCGGCTTTGCGGAGGAAAAGATAGACCGGAAGCTCAAAATGGACAGCCTCGACGCGGCCCAGGACATCATCCAGGCCGCGGAATCCGAGCAGATCCAAACCATTGCCATGGGCAGGCGGGGAAGGAGCCAGGTCGAAAATCTCCTGCTTGGAAGCGTTTCGGGCAAGGTTGCCCAGTATGCCAGCGAAAAAACCGTGTGGATCGTGGACACGCCGGTAAACGAGACCAGAAAGGCCCTGGTGGCCATGGAGGGTTCCCCGGAGAGCCGCGAGCTGTCCCAATACTGTGCGGACCTCATAGCTTCCTGCCCAGGGTTCAGCTTCACTTTTCTTCACCTCATGCCGCCGGTGCCGCCCACTTTCTGGGATGACGGCCACATACTGGGCGATTCGGAACTGAAGGGCAGGCAGACAAGGATCGACAAGTGGAAGACGGAATGGAGGGAGAAGGTCGAAAAGTACATGGCTGAAGGCCGCGACCTGCTGGTGGGAAAAGGGGTTTCGCAGGATCGGATGGAGTCGATGGTGCTTCCGACCAGGGAGGGCATTGCGCGCGATCTCCTGAACGAAATCAGCGAGCATAAGTTTCACGTGGTGGTCATGGGAAAGAAGAGTTTCCATGAAAGGAAGCCCTTCCTCATGGGCAGTCACGCCGCCAAGGTACTGCAAAACGCCAAGGCGACGATCCTGTGCCTGGTCGATTGACCGCCGGCCGTTGCCGGAAAACATTTTCGGGCACCGCATAATGCCCCGGCCCGGGAGCGCCGCCGGGGCGATTCAGGGAATCGGGCATCGAATTTCGCGCCCCGTGCGCCCGGCTGCCGTTATCCCCGTGTTATAATGAGAAATGTTTGGCCCCCGGTTAAGGGCTTGTCCGTAAATAAGCCTCTTAGGGATCGCGCCGGATTTTGAGATTGATTTGGTCGCGACGATTGAGCAAAACCGCAGGCATAGCTTGGTGCTACGTCGAGGATTTTGCGATTGAGGAGAGGCCAAAGCAGGCTAAAAGCCGGATGCGGGCACAAAGGCTTTATTTACGGACAAGCCCTGAGTAGAAACTAGCTTTAATCACAGCTTGGGGCTATATAATAAATCCTTGGGAACCGGCGATCCGGTTGGGTGCTCGTTCGCCGTTTGCTCCAATGACGATAACCGCGTGCGGGAATTAGCCGTGAATTGTAAAAACGTCTTCTCCAACGTTCTGGAATGTATCGGCAACACCCCCCTCATCCGGCTTAACCGGATGAACCCCAACCCCAATGTTACCTTATACGTGAAATTCGAAGCAAAAAACCCCGCCGGGTCGATCAAGGACAGGGCCGCTCTTTCCATGATCGAAACGGCGGAACGGGAAGGTTTGCTGGGGCCGGGAAAGATCATCGTCGAGGCCACGAGCGGCAATACGGGGATCGGCCTGGCGATGGTGGCCGCCGTGAAGGGATACCGGGTGCTGCTGGCGATGCCGGAGACGGCCAGTCTCGAACGCCAGAAGATACTCAAGGCCCTTGGGGCGCAGCTGCTGCTGACGCCGGGGTCCATGGGGACGGACGGTGCCATCGAAGAGGTCTACAACCTGGTCAGGGAAAACCCGGACCGCTACTTCATGACCGACCAGTACAACAACCCCGCCAACCCGGCCGCCCACTACCATGGAACGGGCCCCGAGATATACGAGCAAACCGATGGCAAGGTGAACGTCGTGGTGGCCACCCTCGGGACCACCGGCACCGCCATGGGGATTTTGATGGCGATGAAGGAGCGCGACCCGGCCATCCGGGTGGTCGCCGTCGAGCCGCTGCCCGGCCACAAGGTCCAGGGCCTCAAGAACATGAAGGAATCCTACGTTCCGGGGATATTCGACCGGCATGCGCTCGATGAAATCGTCCACGTAAAGGATGAGGACGCGTTCGAGGCCGCCAGAAGGCTTGCCCGGGAGGAAGGGATATTCGCCGGGATGAGTTCCGGCGCCGCCGCCGCCGTGGCAATGGAGATTGCATCGAAGATGCAGGAAGGCATTGTCGTTGCCGTTCTGCCTGACGGCGGGGACCGGTATCTTAGCACCAACCTGTTTACCACCATGCTCGAGCCCGACTTCAGGTTCTACAACCTGCCGCAGCGCAGCAAGGTGGAATTCAAGCCGGTAAAGGAAGGCAAGGCGCGCATCTGCGTTACGGGGCCGCCGCTTGACCAGTCGCTTGCCATCGAGGATGCGCGGCGGTTCCTGGTCGCCGACCTTCTCTCCCGGTTTTTCCAGGTAAAGGGGTTCTCGGTTGACGAGGTGGTGCTGATCCCCGATTTCGACAGCCGTACGATCAACTCATCCATCAACGCCGGCATGTGCCTCGGCCCCTATACCCAGCAGAGGTTCGAATCGTTTCTGGGCGATCTCGATTCGCTGGGCATCTACCGGGCGTACCGGTATCCGCGAACCACCGAGCACCTGGATACCATTGTGGAATTCACCAGGGACCTGATCGACAAGGGGCTCGCCTACGAGAAGTTGCGCTCGGTTTATTTCGATCTGTCCAAGAGCCCCGGCTACGGGCAGCTGTCCCGGATAAACCTGAAAAAAATCCTTCCGGGCAAGACTGTTGACCTCAATGCGTACGAGAAGCTCAACCCTCGCGATTTCGCCCTGCTCAAGCGCGCCACCCTCTCGGAGCTGAAACGCGGCGCCTGTGTCAAGACCGACTGGGGAAACGTCATCCCCACCTGGCACATCTCCGCCGCCTCCGCCGCCATTCACGACCTGGGCTCACAGATCGACGTGCTGGTGAGCAGCATGGATTTTCTCTTTCCGCACCTTGAAAACGTGCGTGAAATCGGAGAGGCGCTCACCGGGAAACCGTTCGCCAATACCTGGATGATTGCCGAACGGGTATGGTCGTCCAAGAAGGACAAGGACAACGACGGTATCGACGAGAGCATGCCGGTGCGGGCGCTTTTCGAAATGGGGTATTCGGCCCGCGAAGTACGCTACTGGCTGCTTGGAACGCACTACCGCAAGCCGATCCAGGCAACGGCGGGAAATCTCGATAACGCCGCCGCCGCCCTCAGGCGCATAAACGAGTTCTTAAGGAAGGTGCGCACCAGCCGCGTGGTCGACAGCGAGGAAAGCCCTCTGTCCGAGATGGTCTACGTGCTTGAACGCGGGTTTATGGGATCTCTTGCCGACGACCTGAACACCCAGCGGGCGCTCGCCTCGATATTTAAGTTCATACGGCAGGCAAACCCGGTCCTGGACCGCCTGGGGGCGGCCCCGGCCTTCAAGATGCAAATCCTGGACGTTTTCCGCAAGGCCGACGATATCCTCGGTGTTTTCGATCTGGGGGCGCAGCCGCTGGGCCCCGCCGAGGAGGGGCTCCTGCAGGAGCGCGAGCTGGCCAGGGCTCAAAAGGATTGGGACGCGGCCGACCGGATAAGGGGCCAGCTCCTCAGGTGCGGAATCCGCGTAATCGATACGCCGGCGGGGTCGAGGTGGGAGTATAGCAAGCCCCAGGGCGCGGACGGTCCGGCGTGAGGTATTATCGCAGAGGCGCGGAGAACACGGAGAAAGGCTTTTTAAAAAAACAGGAGAGATTGTGCTTCTCCCTGTTTTTTTAACTCTTTTTTTCCTTCTGTACTCTGTGCATTTTCGCGGCTAATAATTCGCACGGGCGGTCATTGTCAGGCCATAAACGGAAGAATTCCGGCCAAACACTGTACTTTTTGTAATAATGTTCTTGACATCTGCGGATAATACATAATAAATCCCACTTACCCCCTCAGTTTCTCTTTGGCGCGATAGAATACTTTCGCTGGCTAAAGCTATAGGTGTGCGTCGTGCCGACCCACATTGGAGGGGAACTATGGAATTCTTATCCGGACTGTCAATAGGTTGCATGGTCGGCTTTATCCTTGCCGGGATCTGCAACGCCGCGAAATACAGGAAAAAATTTCCGACCGCCCCCCCCAGTGAAAACGCGGAGAGTTTCAAAACCGTCGCCTGACGATGCCGGGTTGCCGGTCGAGCGGAGGTCGTGGCCGCGGCTCAATCGTGCTGAGCAACGGCCGGAGTTTCGTCCGGCAAAAAGTTCGCTTCGCGGGCGTCCCATGGCCGGTGTGCGTGCCTCCCGCCCCTGACGGCCGGCTTCGGCTGAAGTCGCAAATCTTCCGATATTGCCTGGTATTATTTCTTTTTGAAAAAGTTTCCTGATTTTTTCAGAACAGCCCGGATGTCGCGGGTGAGGAAATGTATGGCCAGCACGGTCTGGAAAAATGCGGATAAAAAAATGAGATTTAGCAGGGGGACGGTTACGAATATGGGGAGCCTCAAAAAATTGTATATTAAGATATTTACGCCTTCCCAGGTCGAGAGGTTGTAGACAAACCCGAGAAGCCGGGGAGGAACTATCTTGAAGGTTTCAAGGTCGAGAAATTCAGCGAACCTTAGCCAGTAATAGGCCTCATAACAGAGAAAGACCATTGCAAAATAGAGACAAAACCATCTGACGCAGAATTTGAAGAGCCTGTCCCACCCCTCCGCAAAACTCCTGTCATGCTCGATCAGCTTAATGGATGGGTTCACGTCAAATCCTCAGGCATACAATCGCATAACCCCTGCCGGACAATTCCTGTTGAAGACGGAAAATTCTAAGCAATGTCCTTCATCCGGGCGCCCTGGATGATACCCTGAAGCTGTTCCCACTGGGGTCCGCCGTTTCTGCGGATTTCGGCTATGCGCTGTAATACTTTATAATCCTCGTTTTGCATCAGCAGGCGTCCTAAAAGGACCTCGACCGATTCGGACCCGAAATTTCCATCATTTGTCCCGCCTGTAATATTTGACCTCAGCTCATCGAGTTTGCTTTCATTGTGGTCCAGAAATTCGGAAATGACTTCGAGAGCAAGGGCCTCCTCCTGCGTCGTAAATGCCCCCTTGATAAAGAACCTGAGCTTTCTGCAAAAATTCACGTGCAGATCGAGTAAAGATTTGAAAGCCCCGAAGGTGATATATTGGCTGTCGTATAGCGGTTCAGTCATAAGAAGGCTGTTCCTTTCCTCATTTACCGCAAACTTTCTTCGCCGTTTTGCGCGATGTTTGCGGCAGGCCGGGGATGGAGCACATCCCGAGCATTCAAATCCCTGCACCACGCCGTGTAACTCCCACGGGCGTTCCGCGCGCGCCACCGCGCCGGTAAACGCCCTCCGGCTTGCCTATCCTCCTCTCATCCTGGATTTTATTCGGCTCCACAAAGACCTGTTGGCGTCGGCATCTTCAAAAAGCACCGGCAATGTGTTCATATTCCCATCGGCGCCTGAAATCAATGCCCGTTGCGCCGGCCGATCCGGGCCGGTCGAACCGGGGCCGCCGCCCCACTCTTGCAGTCCGCTGCGGCGCAATTTTTCCAGTTCGCGCTCTTTGCGATCCAGGACTTCGGCGATCGATTCCAGGGCAATGGTTTCATTATGGTCGAGTTTTCCGGCCTCGACGAAAAACCTCAGTTTTCGAAACAGGTCGTGCTGGCTTTCGTACATATCGTTAAATAGTTTCCAACTGACGGATCCGGTCCCATCGGGTGTTTCCGGCATATAATTCTCCAGGGATGGGGTGAACAGAAACAATGATACCGGGGCGGTTTGCGCCTTACGCTAATACTTGCTTGGAAAGTATGAGAAATTCGGCAGCTTGCCCGATTCCATCGCGTGCCTGAATTTAACCACAAGGACAATGTTTATGTCCATAAATCTTTGTCGTTGCGCCGCGGAGATTTTCCGGCCGGAAAAGACGCGTCGCCTCCCGTGCGCCGCTTCACAAATCGGGGTGCCGAAAAATATTCAAAACAACGCTTACAGCCCGCGGTCTTAATCATTTGCTTGATCCGGGCAGAGAATGCCTGTAATTAGTATGATAGAGGATTTCTGACAGGGCCGAGTAGCCTGGAACTCACAACACCGACAAGAGCGCATGCCATGGATGATCTGGCAAAACGTTTGAAAACCGAACGTTTGCAGCGGGGCTGGACATTAAGGGAGGTTTCCGAAAGGAGCCGCATCAATCCCACCATTCTGAAGAAGCTGGAAGAGTGCAGGTTCCGGGAGATTGGCGCCCCGTTTATCGTTGAGGGTTTGCTCAAGTCATATTCCGATGCGCTGGGTATCGATACGGGGCCGGCCGGCGGAGAAGGTTCGCAGCAGGACCGGGCTCCGGACAGGGCAAAGCATGCCCGGCCGGGCAGGCGCACTCGAAACGCGGTGGCGGCATTGGCGGTATGCCTCTTTTTGGGCCTGCTTTTTGCCGGCCTGTTCTGGCGTGTCCCGCTGATTCAAGATGGGAAGAGCAAAAATCCGCCGCCACAACCCGAGAGCACTGCAGCAAACGAAAGCACTACCGCCGGCGCGGCACAAAATGAGTCCGCTCCGACCCCGGCCGTGACGGCGGAACCTGAAAAGACAGCGGCCCCGAAGCTTCCTTCCGGGCAGGGGATGGGGAAAAGCGACGTGCCGCCCGCCCCCTCACGCGAGGAAAACGTCGCGCCGCCGCCGCCTGCTCCTGCAAGCGAACCGGAGCCCGCCACACCGCCGTCCGCTCCCCAACCCGAGCAAAACATAGCGGCCGCTCCGTCCGAATCTACACGCGCGCCGGAGCCCGCCGCCCCGCCGCCCGCTCCCGTTCCCGAACAGAACCTTGCGGCGCTGCCGCCCGCGGCCTCACACGAGCCGGACATTTCGGCCTCCAGCGCCCCTGGAAAGGTCGAGCCGCCGGCGCTTCCCGGCCTTACTCAGCCGGACTTTCATCATCTTGAGATCCAGGCGGACGAGAAAACCTGGATCCAGGTCAAGGTTGATAATTCCAAGCCGGAAAGCGAGCTTCTGGAGCCGGGTGAGGTGCGGAGGTGGAAAGCCAGGGAAAAGGTCGCCCTGACGCTAGGAAACGGCGGCGGGGTAAGGATGAAATGGGACGGAGAGCCCGTTGAACTCTCGGCCAGGCACGGGCGCGTGGTGCGGCTCACTTTGCCGCCCAAATGAGCGGCCGTAAAGACGCTCGGCGAAGCCCCCTGCCGCGATTCGAATATCCGTGAATCTTCTTCCTGAAACGCGCTTCTTAACTCCTTCCGGTCAAATCCCTCAAGCAAAGAGTTCCCGGTCCGGCATAATTTCTCCCGGCCGGGCGATTCGGCATCTTGCTGACGGCAATGAACCGGCCGCGGAAATTTTTGCCGGTGGTGGTGGAACGCCGTCCCGTTTCGGTTTGAGAATGGAATTGCACCGATCTTCGCTGCGGGGAGGCAAATTCAGCTTGACAAATGCCCATCTGCTTGTCCATATAAGTAAACATCTATACAAGCTCCAGCACGTGTCCCCCGAACGCCCCAAACGTGGTTCCCATGGGCGTGAAAGGGCGACGGGAGCCGTATGGAAAAGATTGATCTTGCCGGGTGTCTGTAGGTCATGGAGACTTTAACGGTCAATTAGCTGTGCATGCTCTGCTGCCGAGTTCCTCCTCTGCTGTCGCCGAGATTCTTCCTCCGCTCCATGATTGATATAGAATTTGCGTTTTGCGATTCGATTTCAAACTGGTCACTGAAGCCGAAATTTTTCCGGGATTCGATGCGTTTGGCCCGATCTGCACCCGGATATCCCGATGGGGACGGTATGGATTCAAGTGCGAGTGCATCTTCGATAAACGGCCCAATCCAAAAAGGAGGAAAAAATGGCAAGAGGCATTTCTAACTTAATCCTGGCGGCATGCCTGATTATCCTGGTCGGTACCGTGCAGCAGGCACGGGCCGGGACGGTGCGGCTTTCCATTGCCACCGCCGGCACGACGGGCGTTTTCTACACCTATGGCGGAGCGCTTGCGAGCCTTATCAGCAGGTATGTTCCGGACGTCGAAGTGACCGCCGAGGCAACGGGCGGCTCGGTCGAGAATATGAGGCTGCTCAATAACAAGCAGGCCGACCTTGCCACCACTTCCGCCGACGTGGTTTACCAGTGCTACTACGATTACAAAAATTCCAAGTATTTCAAGGACCAGATTAAGGTGGAAGCACTGTTCAACATGTATAACCAGCCTCACCATATCATCGCCCTTGCGGACGGCGGTGTGAAAAGCATAGCGGACATGAAGGGCAAGCGGGTGGTCGTGGGCTCTCCCGGGTCGGGCACCGAAGTCAAGACAAAGATGATCCTCAAGGCCATGGGGCTCACCTACAAGGACTTCACACCGGAGTTTCTCTCCTTCGGTGAAGGCACGGAGGCGCTTCAGGACAAAAATGTGGCCGCCGCCTTCCTGGGTGTGAGCTATCCCGCTCCCGCGGTAGTGAATCTGTCCCTGACGACTCCCATCAGGCTGATAGCGCTTACCGACGATGAGATAGGCAAGATAATCAAGGCCTATCCTTTTCTCTCCCGGACCGTCATTCCAGGAAAAACCTACAAGGGCGTGGACAACGACACCCAGACGGTATCCGTCCAGACCCTGGTGGTCTGCCGCCCCGACCTGCCGCCGGACCTTGCATATAAGATCGTAAAGGCGGTGTTCGAACACAAAGACGAACTGAACATGATCCATAGCTCCTTTAAGCAAACCACCCTGGAGCATGCGACCCCCACGATAGTTCCGGTCAGCCCGGGAGCAAAGAAATATTACGAGGAAAAAGGGGTTTACAAGGAAAACAAAAAGTAACGGTGCAAATTGTCGAAACCGGCATCCGGGCTCGGTTCCCACGCTTCGGAGGGGGTGCGGGGGAATGGGGTTGTCCGAATGAGGTTGCTTCAAAATGCTTGAACTTCACGTAAGTGGCGGGACAGTCCCGACTCGTCATTCCCGCAGCGCCTTTGGGCGAGAATCCGGCGTCTTTGCGGTTTAATAATTGTTTCGCCCGCTCCCGGCGGGAGTGTGGGACCGTGAAAAAGACACCGGACCCCGACTCGGAGGCACTGCCGGCGTGGCGGGGCGGGGGCGAGCCCGCCGGGCAACGGCAACATTTCCGATGGAACTGCATTTGGGCAAAAGTCCGGGAAACATTGTCCCGTTCTGCTTCGAAAAGTTCCGGTGGGCTGCGCCCGGCCCGCCCTTTCATGGTTTAGGGTGTCCCACGGGGACATGAGTTACTGCCCGGAATTTTGACCCCGCGCTCGATCAGGACTAAAGGAGACTCCAAATGAACTCAAAGAAGGCGACAGTTGGGGCCATAGCAATCGTTTCCCTGCTCTTTACCGTTTTTCAGGTCTATACTTCGATGCACGGCCTCATGACCGCCCTTCTCCAGCGCAGTATTCACCTGACTTTTGTGCTCACGCTCGTTTTCCTGATCTTTCCGACGGTAAAGGGGTCCCGCACCACCTTTTTGATCGATGTTCCGCTCATCCTGGTCTCGGTGGCGAGCGGCATTTACCTCTATATCTCTTTCGATGACCTTCTCTATCGTCTCGGAGACCCCACCCAGCTGGATATCGTTTTCGGCGCCATCACCATACTGGTGCTCCTGGAGGCGACACGCCGGATCGTGGGCTGGCCCATGACGATCCTTGGCGTCGTATCGCTTCTCTACGCTCTTTTCGGAAACTACCTGCCGGAGCCCCTGGGGCATTCGGGCCGCTCGTTCGAACGGGTCATCTCCCAGATATACCTGACCACGGAAGGTATTTTCGGCGTTCCTCTGGGGGTTGCCGCGACCTATGTTTTTCTGTTCCTTCTGTTCGGCTCGTTCATGGATAAATCGGGTGTGGGTGCTCTTTTCATTGAACTGTCCCACTCTCTGGCCGGCAAATATCGAGGGGGGCCGGCCAAGATAGCGGTCATTTCGAGTGCGGCGGTTGGAATGGTTTCCGGCAGCCCGGTTTCGGATGCCGCCACGACCGGCGCCTTCACCATTCCGCTGATGAAAAAGATGGGCTACAGCGCCTCGCTGGCCGCGGCCATCGAAGCGGTCGCCGCATCCGGAGCATCGCTCATGCCGCCGATAATGGGAGCGGGTGCGTTCGTGATGGCCGATATAACTGGCATATCCTACAGCACCATCATCGTTCATGCCATTATTCCCGCCTTCCTTTTTTACACGGCACTGATGCTGGTCGTGGACTACGAGGCGCGCAAGGCGAACATGGTCGGACTCTCAAAGGAAGAGCTTCCGCCTGTGGGAAAAGCCGTCATGAGAAGTCTGCGGCTCCTGATTCCCGTTGCCATTCTCATATTCTGCCTGGCCGTGATGCGGTTCACTCCTATCAAGGCCGCCCTGTACGCCCTGTTTGCGATGATAGCCCTTACGCTGACATACAATGTCTTCAAGCCGGAATACCGGGTCCCGCTCAAGCATCTTTATGACGCGCTTATAGAAACGCCCCGGAAGGTGCTGGTAGTCTCGGTGGCATGCGGAACGGCGGGCATTATCATCGGTACTTTGGGGCTCACCGGACTGGGCCTCAAGATGTCCGATCTCCTCATAGGCGCCGCTCACGGGATGCTGCCGTTCGCCCTGGTCTACGCCATGCTCATTTCCATAGTCCTCGGCATGGGGCTGCCGCCCACCGCCTGTTATATCATCATGGCGGTGACCGCCGCCCCCGCCCTGGTAAAGATGGGTGTCCCGCTCCTGGTTGCGCATTTTTATGTTTTCTTCTACTGTTGCTACGCCCCGATCACCCCGCCGGTCGCCCTGGCCGCGTACACGACTGCCGGGATCGCCGGCTGCAACCCGATGAAAGCGGGCTTCCAGGCGGCAAGGATCAGCATATCCGGGTTCATCCTGCCTTTTATGGTCGTTTACGGTAACGCGCTCCTGGGTATAGGATCGTGGCACGACATAGGCGAGGCGGTGATCACGGCCACCCTGGGCGTATGGGCGGTTTCAATCGTTGTGACCGGCTGGTACCGAAGTCGGGTAAGTGTCGTCTGGCGGTGCATACTGGCCGTTGCCGCCCTGTCGCTGATCATGCAGGGCTGGATCTCGGACCTTGTCGGGTTGAGTATGCTGGCGGCCTTCCTGGCCACGAACACTTCAATTTTTAAAAGGAAAACGGCGGTAGTGGAAAATTCATGAAAAAGACCACACGACTGAAACAACTGCTCGATGCCCCGGAAATTCTCGTCATGCCCGGAGCATACGATTGCCTGTCGGCCAGGATAATCGAAACGGCCGGTTTCAAGGCGGTACAGTGCTCCGGGTACGGCTTTGCCGCCTGCCTGCTGGGACAGCCCGACGTGGGGCTTCTGACCTTCGAGGAGGTGCTGGTCCATACCAAAAACATTGTCAATGCGGTCTCCATCCCGGTCATGGCCGACGGAGACACCGGCTACGGCAACGCCGTCAATGTCATTCGCACGGTGCGGGAATTCGAACAGGCGGGAGCGGCGGGAGTAAACCTCGAGGACCAGTCCTG
Source organism: uncultured delta proteobacterium (assembly GCA_963712895.1). GTDB lineage: Bacteria > Desulfobacterota > Syntrophobacteria > Syntrophobacterales > Syntrophobacteraceae > SbD1. Next base: position 601,073 of record CAVQJR010000007.1, read on the forward strand.
GCCCAAGAGGTGCGGCCACATGTCGGGCAAGGAAGTCATCCCGCTGGAGGAGATGGCAAAGAAGATCGAGGCCGCCGCCTGGGCGCGGCGGGACAAAGATTTTATAATAAACGCGCGAACAGATGCCCGCGCGGTTTTCGGACCCGAAGAGGCGATCCGCCGCGCCGAGGCCTACTGGCAGGCGGGGGCCGATCTTATCTTTCTGGAAGCCCCCCAGTCGCTCGATGAACTGAAGCTCTACGCGGACAGGCTGGCGGGCAAAGGCATCCGGATCAGCGCCAACATGCTCGACGGCGGGCGAACCCCCCTGGTCAGCTTCGACGACCTCGAACAGATGGGCTACAGCCGTTGCAGCGTACCGGTTATGACCATTTACGCCGCCGCCAGGGGGGTCCTGGAAGCAGTGAAACAGCTTTACTCGGACCGCACAAACAGGCATCTTGAAGATAAACTTCTGCCCTTTGCGGAGTTCAACAAGCTGGTGGGGCTGCCCGAAATCCGCGAACTGGAAGCCCGGTTCCTGCCCGCTGAAGCCGTCAGGACGAAATATGGCTCCCTGGACGAACTCCACGCCGAAAAAACCAGGGGCAGGTAATCGCCAACACGTTTCCCCGCGCCCATGGCCGCGCAGGCCGGCGGCGGCGAACGGTCCGGTCCGGCAAAGTACATCCGACATGAAAGGGAAATATCGAATAGATGAATGCCCTGTTACCGGTTTATTACCAGATAAAGCAAAACATCAAGAATGCCATAATCAACGGCGAGTATAAGCCCGGAGATAAAATCCTTTCCGAAAACGAACTGGCCGAACACTTCAAGGTGAGCAGGCTCACGGCCCGGCAGGCCATCCTCCAGTTGATACAGGAAGGTTTCCTGGTAACCAGGAGGGGAATCGGCACTTTCGTTACGCACAACAACGCTCTTATCAACAGCTTCAGCCTCGAATTCAGCGGTTTCATGGACGATCTGTTCTACCAGGTGTCCAAATCCAGGACCAAATCGGTGGAGATAACCAGGATAGCGGCACCCGGTCCGGTCAGGGAAAAGCTCGGGCTGGAAGGCGACAGTCCGGAAATCATTCAGATAAACCGCGTGCGCTTCAAGGAGGAGAAAAGTTTCGCCTACACCGTCAACTACCTGCCTTTGGAGATCGGCCTCAAGGTCTGCGAGGAAGACCTGCTCAGGAAGCCCTTCATGCAGATTATGGAGCAGGACCTGGGAATTCATTTCACCGAGGCCTTCCAGACCATCGAAGCCACTTTCGCGGACCAGGACCTTGCCGAAAAGCTCGAAATCCCGAGCGGGTCGCCCATTCTTTTCGTGGAAAGAATCATGTACGGGCAGAAGCAAAAGCCGGTGGAACTGGTCCAGTCCTCGTACAGAGGCGACCTGTACAAATACATCGTACGCCTGAAAAATATGAAGAGAAAAGTCAGCAATGTGTGGGTACACCAGTCTGAATAGGTGTAAAATGCCAAGCGTAAAGCGTACGAGTTGCGTCCCCGGTCCGGAAACGCCGCCGGGGCAGGGTTGCGAGTTGCGGGTCCTCGTTTCCATGCTTCCCCGTTGGGACGAAAATAATCTTCCTTTTTCAACACCCTGCTGGAGCCTCCTAAAGGAGAGTTGATGAGTCCTTCGTTGAGCGTTCTCGTGTACGTATTGATTGGAACCCTTGGCGGGTTTCTGGGCGCCAAGCTCAAGATCCCCGCCGGCCCCCTGATCGGGGCCATGCTGGCGGTAATTTCGTTTAAGCTGGCCGTGCATAAAAGCTGGGAAATTCCCAATAGTTTCGGCTTTGTGGTCCAGGTGCTGGTGGGCGTTACGGTAGCCGCCGTGTTTCACCCCGAAATGGTGAAGGCGCTTTCCAAGATCGCCATCCCGCTAATCAGTTCCACACTGGTGCTGGTGATAGTCGGCATCATCATGTCCGCTCTTTTTTCCAGGATGGGGTTAATGGATATGTCCACGGCCTACCTGAGCACCAGTCCGGGAGCGATGAGCGCCCTGGTCTGGCTGGCCATAGACAACCATTCGAATCCCCCCGTGGTGGTAAGCTTTCATTTCTTCAGGATAATGTTCGTCATTTTGACGGCCCCCATCATCCTTAAGTATTTCTCCGGTTGAGAGGAAAAGTCATGGGCTCGCGGTTTGCGGAAAAATTTGCCGAATTTACGGTTGGGGTTCGGTATGAGGATTTGCCTCGAAGCGTAGTCGAGCAGGCGAGGTGGTGCATCCTCGATTTTCTGGGCGTTGCCCTGGCGGGCGGCAACCTGGGGCTGGCGCCGTCGATGACCGAGCTTATCTGCGGGCCGGGTGGAGAAGAGGAAGCGACGATAATCGGCCATCACCGCAGGGTCCCGGTTTTGAATGCCGCTCTGTTAAACAGTGTGAGAGGCCACACCCTGGACATGGATGACGGGCACCGGTATGCAAACGCCCATCCCGGCGTGGTGGTCGTTCCGGCGGCATTGGCCGTGGCGGAAAAAGTGGATGCCACGCTCGGTGAGTTTATACAGGCAATGGTGGCGGGCTATGAAATCATGATTCGCATTGCCAGGGCCATGAACCCGTCCCACCTGCAGCGGGGCTTTCACTCGACGGGAACGGCAGGCCCGTTTGGGGCCGCCGCTGCCTGCTCCAACTTGTTGCGCCTGGACGGGAAGCAATGTGGAAACGCTCTGGCCATTGCCGGACTGCAGGGGGCGGGGCTTCTGCAGGTTACGGCCAGCGGCCAGATGATGAAACCCCTGCAGCCCGGAAGGGCCGCCCAGGCAGGAACCCTTGCCGCGATGCTTGCACGGAGGGGGTCCGAAGGGCCGGATGAAATACTGGAGGGTGAAAAGGGCTTTTTCAGGGCTTTTTCGGATTCGGTGGACTTCACCGCACTGACGGACGGCCTGGGGGCCGCATTCGAAATTCTCGGGGTTTATTTCAAGGGGCATGCGGCCTGCCGGCACGTCCACCCGACGCTGGACGCTTTGGCGCAAACCGTTAAGGCCAACGGAATCACCCTGGAAGAGATCGAAAAAATAGAGGTGAACACTTACCCGGTGGCCTACAGCCTCACCGGCCGGCCGAAAGAGGCCGGCTCGGAGCTTGCCGCCAAATTCAGCATACCGGTTTCCGTTGCGCTCATGCTGATCCACGGCAGGGCGGGAACAGGGGAGTTTACGGCGCGGTGCCTGCAAAACCCCGCGGTCAAAAGCATGGCCGGGCGCGTCGTTGTATCGCCCGACGAATGGCGGGGCAAGGTTTATCCGGCTAAAAGAGGCTCAGCGGTAAGCGTCTCCACCGCCAGGGGGACTTTTCGCGGCGAGGTCGAAATCCCGAAAGGCGATCCGGAAAACCCGTTCAGTCCCGATGAATTAACGGAAAAATTCCTGAGTAACGCATCGGAAGCGTTGCCCGCCGAAGCCGCGATGAATGTCAGGGACCTCGTCATGGGTGATGGTGCGGTTCCGGTAAGAGAGATTATGAGACTGGTATGCACTCCGCGCGTTGAGAGTACAGGGATGAAAATGGGGTGATGCTTTTCGGGTTCGCTACCTGTTTATCAGGAATTCATTGACAGTCATGCCGATATCCACGGATATCCTTCTAAGCAATATGGGAGATATATCCTGACCCTGATGAAACGGGACGGTGGTACCCCGCCCGTCAGGATGACGATACTGGCGGTGTGACCCTCGTCGACGGACTTCCACGAACCCAAGCTTCTCAAGAATGGCTACAACCTCTCTTGGTTTGAGGACGGGGAAGCTTCCCATCATGCGACCATTACCACATGCGTTCCCACAAATTCCCCTTCCAGTGCCGGTTCCCCATCTTCCAAAAGCATACTTATGACTTCCTCGAGATTCTTGTGCAGTTCATCGAGACTTTCGCCTTGGCTGTGCGCTCCGGGGAAGCCCGGTACATACCCGACGTATAAACCGGTCTCGGTACACTTCTCGATAACGGCGGTAAATCTTTTCATGGCCCTCATCCCGTTGTACAAAACTATTTAATGCGGGTCGCAGCACGCGTATCTCATATCAGAACAATAGGTCTAAATTATTCTTCCTGCAATGAGAAAAGGGGAAGTCCCTTCGGTGACCCTGCCGGCCATTTCCAAACTTGTATCCTGCAGTATGCGGTAATTTCACGGGCAGCACCCCAATCGCCGTTTTGGTTTGACAAATCATTTATGGTTATATATACGTATATACAACCTTATGTCCACCCGGGCCGCCGGTGCGCGGATGCCCAACCTGGGCGCCGGATGGTCCAGTCACGCAGATAACCAGGTCCTCCCGCCGCTGGAAGAGGGGCGGCGCCGGAAACTTTTCTAATGGAGCTTGATTGCCATGGCCTATCCAGTGGAGATGATGGATTCGATCAGGCGGGTTGAGGCGACTCGGGGTTCGCGGGTCGGGGCGAACTTCCCCAGGCTGGCCCCCGATGAGAAAAAAGAGCTGCTCGAGACCTACCACCCGGATTTCAGGTTGTCGAAGAAGCGGGAAATCCGGATCGGTGAAAACAAGGGTGAACTCGCCCCGGAAGAACTGGTTCGTCTCCTGGAATCGCCGAGCAGGGTCGATCTCGGCCAGGTGGACCTCAACAAGGCGGACTTTACGACCGACGTCCTGGTGATCGGCAGCGGAGGGGCCGGGGTGACGGCGGCCCTTACCGCGAAAGAACAGGGCGCCGAGGTTCTGATCGCCACCAAGCTGCGTCTCGGCGATTCCAATACCATCATGGCCGAAGGCGGAATCGGCGCCGCGACCGACCCCAGCGACTCTCCCGTCATCCATTACATCGACACGGTTGCCGGAGGCAGGTTCAAAAACGTTCCGGACCTGGTAGAAGCCCTGGTGTGCGACGCTCCGTTCATCGTGGACTGGCTTACCGGGCTGGGCGTAAACTTCGACCGCAGGGCGGACGGCAGTTACTTTACCCACATGCCGGCCGGCCATTCCCGAAAAAGGTCCCATTCCATAAAGGACCTCACCGGCCTGGAAATTATGCGGGTGCTCTGCGACGAGGTTCGAAACCAGCAGATCCAGGTCCTGGAGTTCTGTCCGGCGGTCGAACTGCTGCTTGATGAAAACGGGCGCTGCGGCGGGGCCGTTTTATACAATTTCGACATCAACCGCTACGTCGTCGTGCGGGCCAAAACGACCCTGGTGGCAACCGGAGGCATCGGCCGCCTGCACATCCAGGGTTTTCCCACCTCGAACCATTACGGGGCCACCGCCGACGGGCTGGTCATGGCCTACCGGGCGGGAGCGAAGCTCCTCTATATCGGCTACATTCAATATCATCCCACGGGAGTCGCCTGGCCCGAACAGATGCTGGGGCTGCTCATCTCCGAGGCCCTGAGGGCGCAGGGCGCGCAGGTGGTAAACGATCGCGGCGAGCTTTTCGTGGACAGGCTGGAGACCCGCGACGCCCTCTCTTCGGCGATTATCCGAGAATGCGGCCAGAGAGCCAAAGGGGTGGTGACGCCCACGGCCATGCAGGGCGTATGGCTCGATACCCCCATGATCGACATCCTGTGCGGAGAGGGCACTTTCATGCACAGGTTTGCCGGCATCCACAGCCGGTACATTAAATACGGGATCGATCCGATAAAGGAACCGATCCTGGTCTATCCCACCCAGCATTACCAGAACGGGGGCGTTCGCATCGACATCCGCGGAGAAACCAATATTGCCAACCTGTTCATGGCCGGGGAAGTATCCGGGGGCGTCCACGGGCACAACCGGCTGGGGTCCAACTCGCTGCTGGACATCTTCGTATTCGGACGAAGGGCGGGAAGGGCGATGGCGCAAAGGGTGGGAGAGGTCGAACTGGGCCGGCCGAGCCTCGATCATGTCCAAAGCCAGGCGCGTCTTCTGACCGAAATGGGCATTGCCTCGGATATGGTCTCTCCCCTGCTGCTTCCCGATTACCGGTTCGAAAAGGCCCTCAGCACCGTTCAACATGCACAGAGCAGTTAGAGAGAGGACCAGCCATGATCAGCGACATCGTAAAGATGATTCCGGTATATATCATGGGGCTAAAGTATGAAGTCCCCTATGGATTGACCATCCTGAAGGCAATGGAATTCGCGGGGTACAGCCTCAAGAGGGGTTGCGGGTGCCGGGGCGGCGTGTGCGGGGCCTGCATAACCATCTACCGCCGGCCGGGGTCCTACAAGCTGAAGACGGGCCTTGCCTGCCAGACCCAGGTGGAACCCGAAATGTACCTCACGCAGTTGCCGTTCGTGCCGGCCAACCGTGCGCTGTACAGCATAAAGAACGTCTCGGCAGGCGATTCGGATATCGTTGCGCTCTATCCCGAGATGATGCGCTGCCTTCAGTGTGGTACGTGCTCGAAGGCCTGCCCCATGGGCCTGGAAGTCATGGACTACGTGGCGGCGGCGATGCGCGGAGACCTCGAACTTGTCGTCGAACTCTCCATGGAGTGCCTGATGTGCGGGATGTGCGCCGCCAGGTGCCCCGCCGAGATCAGTCCCTTCAACATAGCCATGCTGGTTCGGCGCATTTACGGAAAACACGTCCTGCCTCCGTCGCCCACTCTGCAAAATCGCCTGGACGAAATAGGGCGGGGTAAATTCAAGGAACAGCTTCAGCAGCTAAAACAGACCAGCGAGGAAGCCCTGCTTCAAATGTTCCAGGACCTCCAGGCCACAAAGGGAGCATCTGTCTAAAGCGCTGGACTTGAGTATCGGGCGTCGGGCCGAGCCGGAACATTACCCCCGATCGCCTGCACACGGAGGCCACATGCCGATTCATTTGAAAACGCCCCTGCCGGAAGGCTTCATCGACGACTTGAAAGTAGGCGACCAGATAGAAATAGACGGGATCATCTTCTGCGGACGTGATGCCGTCCTGCCCAAGCTGGTCTCTTTGATCGAGGCAAACGACCTCGCAAGCATCGGCGTCAACCTGGAAGGGGCCGTCATTTTCCACACGGCCTTCAGCCCGGCGGGCATCGGGCCGACCACCAGCAACAAGGTGGAGATCGAGGGAAGCATTCCCGGGCTCGCTCAGGCGGGGGTCAGGATTCATATCGGAAAAGGGGCGCTCGGTCCGGCAACGGTGGCGGAACTGAACCGGCACCGGTCCGTGTTCGCCATCACGCCGCCGGTGACCGCTCTTTTTTCGGACAAGATCGTGTCGCACCGCGTGGCCGCGTTCCCCAACGAAGGAATGGAGGCCCTCTACGAGGTGGAAGTGAGGTCCTTTCCGGCCATTATAGCCGCGGCCCACGGCGAGACCATCTTCAAATGACAGGCCGGAGGAAAGATTGCGGTCCATCGAATATCGAGCATCCAGCATCGAGTAGCGAGTAACGAGTTGCGTGTCCAAAATCATAGGAGTTGGTGGTGATAGGTATAGAAAATATCCAGTCTTCGGTCAGCGACTGCCTGGTAAAGGCCGGCACCTCGCACCGCCCGGACCAGATGGATGCCTACCGGCGTGCGATCTCCGGTGAGAAGAACGACAATGCCAGGTGGGTGCTTGAAAGGCTGGTCGAAAATTTTGAAATCGCCGGGAAAAACGCTTCGCCCCTGTGCGACGATACCGGTATCCCGCATGTACTGATAGAGGTCGGCGAACAGGCCGCGTTGCCCGGCGGCTGGTTGAAGGCCATCGGGAGCGGAATCGCCCGCGGCCTTCGGCGCATGCCCGGCAGGCCCATGGGCATCATGGGCGATGACGTCCAGAGGGTCGAACAGTCGCTGGGCCTCTATGACGACCCCGCCGAAGTGCTTCCCGCCCCCATGCTTATCACGGAAGTGCCTGGAAAAAGCCTTTCCGTAACGGTGCTCATGCTCGGGGGAGGGCCTGAAATAAGGGCCAGGACCCTGCGGGTTTTCCACAAGCGAAGCATCGACACGGTGCTGGGAGAGGCGGCGGCCTGGCTGGCCTCGGAGGTAAAAAACCTGGGGTGCACCCCCTGTGTGCTTGCCGTCGGGATAGGAAGAACGCACTTCGAAGCTTCTTCATTTATGCTGCGGGCGATGAAGGAAGGCGATCTCTCGGTCCAGAGCCCGCTCGAAACCAAAATCACGGATATCGTCAATGCCACCGGGGTGGGGCCTCTTGGCCTCGGCGGGAATACGACCGCCCTGGGGACTTTTCTGAAGGTGGGGCCGATGAGGGCAAGCGGGGTCCGGATAGTGAGCGCGAGACCGTGCTGCTGCATCGAGCCTCGAAAGGCCACGGTTACCATCGAGGATTAGCGCGGCCAAAAAATTGGGCCGCGAAGCGGCGCGGGGTGGAGGGGCGCAGCTCCCCGCGCTTTTGGAGGAAAGAGCCAAATGGCCAAGCTTTTTGAATACCAGGGAAAAGAGCTTCTGAAAAAGGGAGGGGTCGCAATCCCGCAGGGCCGTCGTGCCGCTTCCGCGCGGGACGTTTCCGACGCGGCCCGCGAGCTTGGAGGCCAGGTTGTAATCAAGGCGCAGACGTGGACCACGGGAAGGGCACAGTCCGGGGGGATACATTTCGCCGAGGGCCCCGGGCAGGCGGCCGAGGCCGCGCAAAAAGTCCTCGGCATGCGGATAAAGGGGTTCAGGGTGCAGGAGGCCCTCGTCGAGGAAAAACTCGATATCGAAAGGGAATTCTACCTGGGCATGATCATAGACGATGCCGCCCGGTGCCCGGTGCTCATCTTCAGTTCCAGGGGCGGCACGGGTATCGAGGAAATCGCCCGAAGCTCGCCCGAGGCCGTGGTGAAGCACCCGGTCGATATTTCCCGCGGCATAAAAGGATATGACGCCGTCGATATCCTGAGAAAGCTCGATATTCGCGGAGACCTGCAAAAAAAGCTGGCCTCCACCCTGGTTTCCTTTTGCCGCACCTGCATAAGCTCCGAAGCGCGCTCCGCCGAGATCAACCCCCTGGTTCTCACCAAACAGGGTCAAATCGTTGCCGCCGACTGCCATATCGTAATAGACGATTATGCCGTCTTTCGCCACCCCGAGCTGGGAATCGAAATAGCCCGCGAGTTCGACCGGCCGGCGACCCCGCTCGAAAAAGTCGCCTACCAGGTCGAAGCCAAAGACCACCGGGGAACGTTTTTCTTCTTCCAGATGGGCCAGGCCGAGCCCGGAGAGCGGCTCGTGGGCTTTCACGGGGCCGGGGGCGGCGGCTCGATGATGTCCATGGATGCCGTTACCGGCAAAGGGTTCAAGATCGCCAATTTTTGTGACACCTCCGGCAACCCTTCGGCTTCCAAAGTGTACCGCGCCGCAAAGATCATCCTGTCCCAAAAAAATATCGGGGCCTATTTCGCCTCCGGGTCCGGGGTGGCCAGCCAGGAGCAGTTCCATTCCGCCAGAGGCCTGGTCAAGGCGTTCAGGGAGATGGGGCTTTGCGTTCCCGCCGTGATCCGCCTCGGGGGAAATTCCGAGGAGCTTGCCATGGAAATCCTCAACGCCTGCACGAAGGACCTTGCGGGCACGGTCGAAGCCTACGGGCGTGACACGCCGGCTGTTTTTTGCGCCGAGCGGTTGAGGCAACTGGTCGATTCATGGGATTACTCCCGGCCGCAGTGCCGGCCGCGGCCGATGCCCGGCTTGCCTCCTTCCGATTCGTACGCCTTCGACACCATTACCGGGAAGGTGGCCATCGACCACGCCAAATGCTCCGAGTGCGAGGCCAAACCGTGCATCGAGGCGTGCAGCGCCAAAATCCTCAGGCTGGAGGAGGGAAAACCGGTCCTGGCGATCTCTTCCGAAGAGGCCCGGAAGGGCAAGTGCACCGAGTGCCTGGCCTGCGAGCTGGCCTGCGGGTTTCACGGCAGGGGGGCCATCGGCATCGAGCTTCCCATTCCCGGCCTGGACGAAGCGGTAGAGAGCGGAGACTGAGATATGTCCATTCTGATAGACGAAAAGATGAAAGTGGTGATCCAGGGGATCACCGGGCGGGAAGGATCGGCGCGGGCGCAGCTCATGAAGGATTACGGCACCAATGTGGTGGCCGGTGTCACTCCCGGCAGGAAAGGGCAGGTTGTCCACGGAGTGCCCGTATACGACACGGTGAGAGAGGCCTGGGAAGTCGAAGGCCCGATAGACGTGAGCGTCATTTTCATCCCGGCGGCGCTGGTAAAGGATGCGGCAATGGAGGCCCTGGACGCCGGGGTCAAGACCCTGGTGATAGTTCCCGACAGGGTGCCCGTCTACGACGTGTTGGAGATTGCCGAACGGGCCGGGCGGGAGGGGGCCAGGTTCATAGGCCCCAACACCCTGGGGGTGATAAGCCCCGGGAAGGCCGTTTTGGGGATGATCGGCGGCAGGGCGCAGTCGGCCCGGGAATGGTTCAAGCCGGGAAAGGTCGGCGTGACGTCCAGGAGCGGCGGAATGACTTCGGCCATCTCGTATTATCTGAGCCGGGCGGGGATAGGCCTGAGCACGATTGTCCACGTCGGTGGAGACTCGGTCGTGGGGACGCCCCATCCCGAGGTGGTGCGGCTGTTCGAACACGACGATGAGACCGAAGCCGTGGTGATGTTCGGCGAGATCGGCGGCTCCCAGGAAGAAAGGGTGGCCGACCTCATAGAACGCGGCGAATTTACCAAGCCTCTCATTGCCTACATCGGCGGGGCCAAGGCAAAATCGGGGACCCGGTTTTCGCATGCCGGGGCGATTATCGAAGGAGGGCGCGGGACCCACGAAGGGAAGGTGAAACGGCTTCGCGAAGTGGGCGCCCACGTGGTGGACGATTTCGACAGCATACCGGATGTGGCCCGTGAGCTTCTGGGAAGCCCGGACGAGGCCGCGCGCGCGAGGTGATGATAATGAAAGACGAAACCTGGAAGACATCCATTACGAAGGTGGAGCCCAACCGGCTGATCCTCAGGGGCTACAGGATAGACGAGTTGATGGGAAACGTCACTTTCCCCCAGGTGGTGTTTCTGACCATAAAGGGGGAACTGCCCGATGAGCGCGCATCCAGGATGCTTGACGCCATGCTGGTCTCCTCGGTCGATCACGGGGTTACGCCCCCGTCGTGCATAGCGGCCAGGACCATCGCTTCGACCGGGTCGCCCCTGAACGCCGCCCTTGCCGGAGGCATCCTCGCCATATCCAGGCACCATGGGGGCGCCATTGAAGACTCCATGAGGATGCTCCTGGGCGCGGTCGCCCGCAAGCGGGAATCGGGGATGAGCGAAAGCGAGACGGCCGCAAAAGTGGTTGGTGAAGCGAAAGAAAAAAAGAAAAGGCTGCCGGGACTCGGCCACCGCGTCCACACGAACGATCCCCGAACGGGGCGGCTTTTCCAGATCGCCGCCGATCTTGGCTTCGCGGGTGAATACGTGGCAATGGCCAATGCCTTGGCCGACGCCATCGAGAAAAGTGGTGGAAAGCGGCTGCCGATAAACGTCGATGGCGCCCTGGCGGCCCTGCTGTGCGAAATGGAGTTCTCGCCGGAGCTTGCCAACGCGTTTTTCATGATGGCCAGAATCCCCGGCCTGGTCTCCCATATCTATGAAGAGCAGACAAGAATGAGGCCCATGCGGCAAATCGATACGAAAAAGCATGAATACGACGGGCCGGAAGAAAGAGCCGTGCCGGTCGAGCTGCCGGCGGTGTGGATCAGGAGCTGAAAGCTTTCAGGCGGAGGGCCTTTTGATGGGGACAACGATATCCGGTTCGACCTTTGATCGTTCATTTGCCAGAAAATTGATGAAGACCGGCGCCGCCGACATCTTCAAGTGCTACCAGTGCGGCACCTGCTCGGCGGTCTGTCCGATGGGCGATCACATGGATATCGCCCCGCGAAGGCTCATCCACATGTGCCGCCTTCGCCTCGTGGATCGTGTGGCCGCGAGCAATACCGCCTGGATCTGCGCCGCATGCTCCGAGTGCCTGGTTCGCTGCCCCAACGGCGTGCACATACCACGGGTGATGGAAGCCATCCGGCTGCTTAGCAGGAGCAAGAACATAGACTACGTGGACCCGTCGCGGATTGATCCGGAAGTGCTGGCCAGGCACCCTCAAATAGCGCTGGTTGCGTGCTTCAGGGAACACACGGCTTGATCGGACCGCCTTTTCCTACTCAGCTACCCCGAAAGGCATTTTTATGAAGGTCTTGTACTATCCGGGCTGCACCCTGAAAACAAGGGCCAGGAACCTCGACATCTCGGCAAGGAGATCCCTTGCGGCCCTGGGGGTGGAGCTTGTCGAACCCGAGCGCTGGACCTGCTGCGGAGTGGTCCCCTCCCTTGCCGAAGACGACGTGATGAGGCTCCTCGGACCCGTTCGCAACCTGGTTCGCATGAGAAACCAGGGCGCACCCAAAGTGGTTGTCGCCTGCTCGATGTGCTACAACTCGCTGGCGCGGGCAAACCTGCTGATGAAAAGCGACTGCGAAAAGAAGCACACCCTGAACCGCTTCTTCGAAGAGGAGCCGGACTACAGCGGCGAAGTGGAAGTGGTGCACCTGCTGCGGTTCATTCGCGATGAGATCGGGTGGGAGAAAGTGCGGGAGCGGGTCACGGCGCCTCTTGGCGGCATGCCGGCGGCCGCCTATTACGGCTGCACCCTGCTGCGCCCTCCCGAGGTGGCGATAGAACCCCCGGCGCATCCGGTAATTCTGGGAGAACTGCTGGAATGTCTGGGCGCGCGGGCTGTGGATTTCCCGGCATTCAGCAAGTGCTGTTCCTCCTTCCAGTCGGTGAGCCACGCGGAAACGGCGGCGGCGGTCGCCTCGCAGGTCACGGAGGCCGCCCGCAAATCGGGCGCCGAAGCCCTGGTGACTTCATGCCCGCTTTGTGAATACAATTTGAAACAGGGACAGATAAATCCCGCCGAAACACAAGCCCCTGGCGATGAAAACATCCGGATAGTCTACTTCACCGAATTAATGGCCAGGGGATTCGGCCTCGATCCCGCTTAGCGATATGAGATATTAGAGAATTCTTTTCCCGCTGGTTCCCAAGTCCTGCTTGGGAACCGAATCCTGGAAGCTCCTGCTTCGTATCGCGCCCGTAGTAGAAGCCGGAGCTTGGGAACCCGCGGACTCTCCTGCGCTCCGCGCACGGACACCGGATGTCCATGCCGTCCCTGCCTTGTTGCCGTTGCATCTCCCATATCCCCTCGACACCCGGCAATACGTATTTGCCGCTTCCCTGCATTTTTATGATCGGCGGCCGGATACCCAGGCTTTTCCCGCATCACGCCAATACATCAATAGATATTATCAATGTAATGCATCGTATTATTCAATAAAATCGATTGGACGAAAACGCACAATCCTGTTACTTAACTGAAATTCGGGACAGCCGGTGGCCGCCCTTCACCGTGCGACCGGTTCGGGCAATCATTTTCGCTTATGACAGGATTATTTGATGAACATAAAAGATGGTCCCACATCGAGAAGGAGGGAAAAGGTGAATAAAATCAGTCGAGCTATCGTTTTGGCGGTTGCAGCGGTTTCATTTCTTTTTGTGGCGCCCGCCGCCTATTGTCAATCCGGCACCGAGGTCTCGACGGCACAGGTAAAGGATATCCTTGCAACGGGCAAGGCCCACGTCTTCGACGTCCGGCCCGCCAAAGAGTATGCGATTGCCCATGTTCCAGGCAGCACCAACATCTATGAAAAAGAAATCGAACGGATGATGGAGATCTGCCCGGACAAGAACTCTCTGATGGTGCTCTACTGTAACGGCCCTTACTGCCACAAGAGCATCCGGGTAGCGGAACAGCTCGTAAAAAAAGGGTACACAAACGTCAAGAGATACCAGGACGGGATGCCGCTGTGGCGCGCTTTGGGCAACACGGCCGAAACCGATCTCGGCGGGTTCAAGTACGTCTTTGCAGGCGACAAGACCGCGGTTTTCATCGATGGGAGGCCCAGGGACGAATTCGCTAAGGGCACCATGCCGGGCGCGGTGAATATGAAGATGGGGGAAGAAGAGGCGGCCAACAAGGACGGCCGCCTGCCCTACCACGATCACGGCACCAGGGTTATCGTATTTGCGGACAGCCCGGCGCAGGCGCGCCAACTGGCCGAGGAAATCGCCAGAAGGGCTTACTGGAACAGCAGCTTTTTTTCGGGCACCTACCAGGACCTGAAAAAAGCTGCAATCTGGTAGAGCGGAAAACAGGCGTTTCGGGGCGATATCCACCGCGTAAAACCGATTGGAACACCATGGATTAACTGGCCGGGCGTGCCCGGGAGGCGTTCATTTCGCCTCCCGTGGCCGCATCGAGGAAAAAACAGGCAGCGATGGAATTAAATGTTCGCATAAGTCCGAAAATATCCAAGCGCCTCATGAGCCTTCGGAGGGGAGGGGGTACCGCCGCGCAGGCCGCCCGACACGCAGGGACGATAATGAATCAGGTGCTGGAGGGTGTTTTCAATCCCAGGGACATGGGAAGGCTCACCAGGTACGGTGAAGCGCGGATAGCCAACTGCATAAAATTCGATCTTGTCGGTGGATACCGGTTGATAGCGCTCTCAGGCGACCGGGAGATTTGTTTTCTGTTCGTCGGAAGCCATGACGAATGCGACCACTGGATTAAAAACAATTCCGGGCTCGAGAACCCGCCGGACGGCTCCAGGGCCGAAACGGTCACGGTAAATTGCGCGGAAGGCGAGGAGGGTTCCAGCAATCCGGTCCGGGAACAGGGACCTGAGGCAGAGCCCGACTACAGCCCGAGCGTGTTGCGCGACTTGAGCGAAAGCGACCTCAGAAAAATCTTTTGCGGGCTTGTCAAGGGATAGCCGCCGCGCCGCAACGAGCCGCGCAGCGGTAAAAGGAGTGTGGGGGGCCGCGGCTCCCCACGCTTTAGAAGCTTCCTTACGGCGGCCGGGCCGCCTCCCGCAGTGATCCCTCCATTTCCGTACCTCTCTCTTTCCCCAAAGCTTTGCCGAACGGGACGGACGTGCGACGCCCCCCTGTAGAGTGGCACTCCCGTGAGCTTGATGAGAATTTTTGAAGAACAACCCTCGCAAGGGGCTGTTTTGGGTTTCCAGTTGCACTCAAATGCCCGATAATCGTGCGAACCTGCATACGAACGGGGAGAATATGGAAGAAGCGGTGCAACTGGTGGTCTTTACGCTGGACGGGCAGCGCTACGGCCTGAGACTCTCGGTTGTCGAAAGGGTGGTCCGGACCGTGGAGGTGACGTCCCTGCCTTCCGCGCCGGAAATCGTGCTGGGGCTGATAAACGTCGCGGGCCGGGTCGTTCCGGTCGTAAACGTCCGCAAGCGTTTCCGCCTGCCGGAAAAAGAGCCGGGTTTGGACGACCGGCTGATCATTGCCAAAACGGCCAGGCGAACGGTTGCCCTGCTTGTAGATTCCGCGTCCTCGCTCGTGGAGGTTTTTCCGGGTGATATTATCCGCTCATCCCAGGTACTTCCCCGGATGGATTATATAGACGGCGTGGCAAGGCTTGAAGACGGAATGGTTCTAATTCACGATCTCGACAGATTTCTCTCCCTGGAAGAGGAGCGGGCGCTCGATACGGCCATGATGAATCAGGATTGAACCGGCCCGCTGATTACTCCTCCGCTCGCCGCCGCCGGAAAACTTGCTTCACGAGCATGGGAATTTGCGCCGGGGGCATTCACGGCACGCAATTGAAGTTCCGTCTTGCAACCGCTTTGTCAAAATAGAGAGTCGGAAATTGACGACAGGCATTCCTGAAGGACAACTCCTGCGGCTAAGCGCTTTCATCGCCGCCAAAATGGGCCTGAATTTTCCCAGGGAACGCTGGCGGGACCTGGAGCGCGGGATAAGGGGTGCGGCAGAGGAGTTGGGAGTTGCCGACGGCGGGTCCTTCGTCGAGTGGCTTCTGTCTTCATCGCCTACCAGACGCCAGGTCGAAATCCTGGCCGGCCATCTGACGGTGGGGGAAACCTATTTCTTTCGGGACAAGAAGTTATTCAAGGCCCTGGAGGATTCGGTGCTCCCGGAGCTGATCAGGCAGCGGCGAAGCGGCGGGAAGCACCTCCGGATCTGGAGCGCCGGCTGTTCGTCGGGCGAGGAGCCTTACTCCATTGCCATTCTGCTCAGCAAAATGATCCCCGATATCGGGGATTGGAACATCACCATCCTGGCAACCGACGTCAACACCCGGTTTCTGCAAAAGGCGGCGGACGGCGTCTACGGCAACTGGTCCTTCCGCGACATAGAGGAGGGGATCAGGGAAAGATTTTTCAGCCGGACGGGCAACGGCTGCTTCGAACTCGTTCCCCGTGTAAGGGAGATGGTGACTTTTTCCTACCTGAACCTGGTCGAGAGCACTTACCCGTCGCTCGTAAATAATACAAATGCCCTGGATATCGTATTTTGCCGAAACGTGCTCATGTATTTCGGCCGGGAGCCGGCGGGCGAAGTGGTGCAGAATCTTTACCGCTGCCTTGTCGACGGCGGCCTTTTGATCGTGAGTCCAAGCGAATTTTCCAACCGCGTTTTTTCGCAATTTACGACGGTTAAAACGTCCGGGGCCATCCTCTACAGGAAAGAAATTTCAAAGCGTGCGGGCCCTTCGCCCTGCGGCCCGTTCCAAAAACCCGAATCCGGCTTGAAACCCGGTCTCAAATCCATTCCCGCTCCGGCGGGTGTGCCGAGTGTCTCGCGACCGGAAGCGGATAGCGAACCGCCCGGTTTGCACACCCCGAAGGCGGACAACCGGAACGGAAAGGACCTCTATAATGAGGCTGCGGCGCTCTATGACAGGGGCTGTTACCCCGAGGCGCTTGAAAAAACGGAGAAGTTCCTTTCGCAAAATCCATCCAACGCCGGCGGCCTGGCGCTTATTGCCCGCATACACGCCAACTGGGGAAGACTCGAAAAAGCGCTGGAATGGTGTGAAAAAGCAGTCACCGCCGAAAAGCTCCATGCCGGCCACCATTACCTGATGGCGACAATCCTCCAGGAATTGGGGCGAACGGGCGAGGCCGTCGCTTCGCTTAAAAAAACCGTCTATCTCGACCCGCAATTCACCATGGCCTATGTTACCATGGGAAACATCAGCCGGAAGGCCTGCAGGCATAAGGAAGCGGAGAAGCACTTTGAAAATGCTTTGTGGCTGTTAAATTCCAAGGCCCCGGACGAGGTCCTTCCCGAATCGGGAGGAATCAACGCGGAAAGACTGGCGGAGATCATCGGGGCAATGCGGCGGCCGGAGACCGGGAGGTGAGTGAATGAGTGATGAACGAATCGATTGGAAGGCTGTTCATCGTCGCCTCGAAGCAACCGGGGACGCGATAAAGAAGGAATTTTCGCCCGGTCCCGGGGAGCGGAAAAAAATCCTGAGGGCAAGGGCCGATCTGCTGGCCCGCCGGCCCGCCGGCAAACAGGATGAAGGCACCGTCGAGGTGGTCGAATTCCTGCTGGCCAATGAGCGCTACGGGATCGAGTCCGGCTATGTGCGTGAGGTCTATCCGCTCAAAGACTACACGCCCCTGCCCTGTACCCCCGCGTTTGTCCTGGGGCTGGTCAATGTGCGCGGGCGGGTCGTCTCGGTTGTCGATATCAGGAAATTTTTCGAATTGCCTGAAAAGGGCATAAGCGACCTCAACAAGGTGATAATTATTCATGGCGGCAGCATGGAATTCGGCATTCTTGCCGATTCGATACTCGGTGTTCGAAATATTGCAACGACGGACATCCAGCCTCCGCTCCCCACGCTTACGGGCATCCGCGAGGAATTTTTGAGGGGGATCACCACGGAGCGGCTGGCGGTGCTGGATGCACAAAAACTTTTGGCGCACAAAAATATCGTTGTGCACGAAGAAGTGTGAGAAATCACGGGAGGATCATAGATGAGCTGGTTTCGCGGCAGACAGGAACTGGAAGAGGAGCTTCGTAAAGCATCGACATATACACGCAGCCTCATCGAGGCCAGTGTCGACCCGTTGGTGACGATAAGCCCCGAGGGCAAAATCACCGACGTGAACGAGGCCACCATCAAGGCCACCGGGGCCAGTCGCGAGCAACTCATCGGCACCGATTTTTCCAACTATTTCACGGAGCCCGAAAAAGCCCGCGAAGGCTACCGCCAGGTCTTCGAAAGGGGTTACGTTACCGACTACCCGCTCACCATCAGGCATTCCGGCGGCAGGCTGATCCATGTCCTCTACAACGCCTCCGTGTACAAGGATGAGGGTGGAAAGGTCATGGGAGTGTTCGCGGCCGCCAGGGACATAAGCGAGCAGAGGCAGGCGTCCCAGTATGCCCGAAGCCTCCTGGAGGCCAGTGTCGATCCGTTGGTGACGATAAGCCCGGAGGGCAAGATCACCGATGTGAACGAGGCCACCATCAAGGCCACCGGGGCCAGCCGCGAGCAGCTCATCGGCACCGATTTTTCCAACTATTTCACGGAGCCCGAAAAAGCCCGCGAAGGCTACCGCCAAGTCTTCGAAAGGGGCTACGTTACCGACTACCCGCTCACCATCAGGCATTCCGGCGGCAGGCTGATCCATGTCCTCTACAACGCTTCCGTGTACAAGGATGCGGGGGGAAAGGTCATGGGGGTGTTCGCGGCCGCCCGGGACATAAGCGAACAGAGGCAGGCATCCCAGTATGCCCGAAGCCTCCTCGAAGCCAGTCTCGATCCGCTGGTTACCATCAGCCAGGAAGGAAAAATTACGGATGTAAACGAGGCGGCGAGCAGGGCCACGGGTGTAGGACGAGACGATCTCATCGGGACCGACTTTTCGAACTACTTTACGGAACCGGACCTGGCGCGCGCGGGCTACCGGCAGGTCTTCGAAAGGGGCTACGTTACCGACTACCCGCTCACCATCAGGCATTCCAGCGGCAGGCTGACCCATGTCCTCTACAACGCCTCGGTGTACAGGGACACGGACGGAAAGGTCACGGGGGTGTTTGCGGCCGCCCGTGACATCACGGAGCGCAAAAAGGCCGAGGGCAACCTGCGCGCGGTGAACCTGCAGGTGCAGGAGGCCGCAACCGTGCTGGTATCATCGGTTAGCGAGATCCTGACACTGACGACCCAGTTGGCTTCCGTTTCAACCGAAACGGCTGCGTCGGTAAACGAGACCACGTCAACCGTCGAGGAGGTCAAGCAGACAACGCAGTTGTCGTCGGAAAGGTCGATGAGTGTTTCCGAAAGTGCGCAGAAGGCGGTAATCGTGGCCCAGCAGGGCAGTGCCGCCGTGGCCAGGACGGTCGAGGGGATCAATCACATCAGGGCACTGATGGAATCGGTTGCCGAGAGCATCATCAGACTCAGCGAGCAGACACAGGCCATAGGGGAGATTATCACCGCGGTCAGCGACCTTGCGCAGCAGTCCAACCTGCTTGCGGTAAACGCCGCCATCGAAGCGTCCAAGGCGGGCGAGCAAGGGAAAGGGTTTTCGGTGGTGGCCCAGGAAATCAAAAGCCTGGCGGACCAGTCCAAACATGCAACCGAGCAGGTGCGCGATATCCTCGGCGACATACAGAAAGCGACCAGCGCGTCGGTTATGGCTGCGGAACAGGTGAGCAAGGCGGTGGACGGGGGCGTTAAGCAGGCCGCCGAATCGGGGGAATCCATCCGGAAACTGGCCGACAGCATCGCCGAATCGGCGCAGGCGGCTTCTCAGATCGCGGCCTCCAGCCAGCAGCAGTTTGTGGGCATGGACCAGATCGCAATGGCGATGGAAAACATAAAGCAGGCTTCCCAGCAAAACGTTTCCGCAACCAAACAGGCCGAACAGGCCGCCCAGAACCTGCACGAACTCGGGCAGAAATTAAAGGAGATGGTGGGGAAGTACAGGGTTTGATTTAGGGATTGAGGGATAAGTTATCTCCGACCGGTATGCCGATCAGCCCTGAAAGGGCTCCATAATTCAGCCCAGGGTAAGCACAGCGCCACCCCGGGTATGGAAGGGTGCCGTCGAATTTTTTGTACCCCATAGGGGTTGCATTAATCCAGCATTTCAGAATATTGATGCGAACACGTTATTAATCTTATGGAGCCCCTACAGGACACCGATTTGGGACGACCTGACCCGGGGTGGCGCTTCGCTTACCCCGGGCTGATCTATGCAGCCCCGTTGGGGCATTGAAATAAACAGCCGGATTTCATGCGCCGCATGTTTGAGCGCTCATGGGGCCTATCCCCTCAAGGATGCGGACTTTCCGGGGCACGGGCTCGATTTGGACAACACGCCCCGGAGCTTGTGAATCGGCGAAGTGATTTTCAATTGCCAATTCGGCAAAGCCGGAACCGGAAAGGTAATAGAAAAAGGGAATCATCATGGAGCGCAGAGATGA
Source organism: uncultured delta proteobacterium (assembly GCA_963712895.1). GTDB lineage: Bacteria > Desulfobacterota > Syntrophobacteria > Syntrophobacterales > Syntrophobacteraceae > SbD1. The sequence goes on from CAVQJR010000007.1 coordinate 621,299, forward strand.
ACAACTCCTGAAAAAACTGCTTCCCATGTTCAAAGTCGAGGCTCAGGACCATCTCAAGGTCATCTCCTCCGGCCTGATCGAGATCGAGAAAAGTGGACCCGGAAAGCAGGCCGGGATCGTAGAGACGATATACAGGGAATGCCACAGCCTCAAGGGAGCGGCCCGCGCTGTAAATTTTTCCCATGTGGTGACGGTCTGCCAGTCGATGGAGAATGTCTTTGCCGCCCTGAAACGAGAAGAGATTACCTCTTCGCCCGGTATGCTGGACCTGCTTCATCACGGTTTGGACTGTATCTCCAGGCTGGTTGCAGGCGAGGAACTCACTCTCGTCGATAAGACGAGCATTGTGGAACTGGTCCGAAGTCTTGAAGCCGCGACGTTAAAACCCGGTCTTTCCGCCGGGGAGGAAGCCGGGGACGACAAGGCCCGGCATATTTTTCCCGAAACGGGGCTGGCGAAAGAAGAAAAACCTCCGGCCGCCGGGGCTTTCGCCGAAGCCAAAACCGCGACCGCCTTCGAGGCCCCCCTATCTTCCGCGCCTTCATTGAGTGAGACGGTAAGGATTTCCACTGAAAAACTCGATTCGCTGCTCCTGCAGGCTGAAGAGATGCTTTCCGTCAAGATCGCGACCGGCCAGATCGCGGAGGAACTGAAGGAACTGAACAAAACCCTTGTTCAGTGGAAAAAAGAGAGGACGAGAAGAAGCTCATCCATAAAAGCCGTGGGCTTGGAGAGAAGAAAAGAAGACAAGGGCAGGGACGGTGTCGATTCGTTTATCGCCTCGTTTGAGTCCAGGCTGGCAGGCCTGGTCAAATCGGCCGAATATGACCAGCGGTCGTTCGGGGTTATGGTAGATTCCCTTCTCGACAGTACCAAGCATACGCTCATGCTCCCGGTGGGCTCCCTTCTGGAGCTGTTTCCAAAGCTGGTGCGCGACCTGGCCAGAGATGCCGGAAAAGAGGTCGAGTTTACCGCTTCAGGCGGCGAAATAGAGCTGGACCGGCGGGTGCTGGAGGAGATCAAGGACCCTCTTATCCATCTTGTCAGGAACTGTATCGACCACGGAATTGAAACGCCCGTGGCGCGCAGGGAGAAAAAAAAGCCGCCCCGCGGTAAGATAGGGATTGCTGCTTTTTCAAGGGACGGCAAAATAGAAATCGCGGTTTCCGATGATGGGGCCGGGATCGATACGCTTGAAGTAAAAAACGCGGCGCTGCGCAACGGGGCCGTCACGCGCGAAGAACTCGACAGGCTTTCCGAAGAAGAAGCGCTTTCTCTGGCGCTCCGCTCGGGTATCACCACCAGTCCGATTATCACGGACATCTCGGGCAGGGGGCTGGGTCTTGCCATTGTAAGGGAAAGGGTCGAAAAACTTAAGGGCGGGCTTTCAATCGATTCCCGGCCGGATGTCGGAACCACGCTCACAATGGTTGTCCCTCTTACAATTGCCACTTTTCGGGGCGTGCTGGTAAGAGTTGGAGAACATTTGTTCTTCCTGCCGTCCGCGAATATCGAGAAGGTGTCGAGAGTAAAAAAGGAAGAAATCCGGACCGTGGAGAACCGTGAGACGCTTCTTTTCGAAGGGCGGGCGATATCGCTTGCCAACCTCGGCGCGGTCCTGGAACTGCGGTCCGTCGAGGCCGGGTCGCGGACGGAAGATCAATACATACAGGTCGTGGTGCTCGGTTCGGCGGGCAGGTGCGTGGCTTTTCAGGTAGATGAAATCATCCGTGAGCAGGAAGTCCTGGTCAAAAACCTGGGCCCCCAGCTTTCCCGGGTTCGAAACGTAGCCGGTGCTACGCTTCTTGGAAGCGGGAAAGTGGTGCCCATCCTCAATGTCCCGGACCTGATGGCCTCCGCGGTGAAGGCCGTGCCCGCTTTCGCGGGAGCCGCCGACGTCCGGCCCCCAACGCGGGTATCGGTACTGGTCGTGGAGGATTCGATCACGGCGCGCGCCCTGCTGAAAACAATCCTTGAGTCCGCGGGCTACGATGTCACAACCGCCGTCGACGGCATAGATGCGCTTACCGCGCTGAAGACCCGTGAATTCGACCTGGTGGTATCGGACATCGAGATGCCCAGAATGAACGGCTTCGATCTCACCGAGAGGATACGGGCCGACAGGAAGCTTTCGGAAGTTCCCATAGTATTGGTGACCGCACTGGAATCGCGCGAAGACAGGGAGCGCGGAGTAGATGTGGGTGCAAACGCTTATATTGTAAAGAGCAGTTTCGAGCAGAGCAATTTGCTGGAAGTTATCCGGAGACTCGTATGAGCATCAGGGTCCTTGTTGTGGAAGATTCGGCTGTTATCGGCGAATTCCTGAACCATATCCTCAGTTCCGATCCCGCCGTGCGGGTGGTAGGGACGGCGCGCAACGGAATGGAAGCGGTGCAGGCCGTGCAAAGTCTTAAGCCCGACGTTGTCACTATGGATATCAGCATGCCCGTGATGGACGGGTATGAAGCAACCCGCAGGATCATGGAAACCAATCCTATCCCCATAGTCATCGTGAGCGTGAGTGTGGACCCCAAGGAGCTGGCAACCACATTCCGCGCCCTGGAGGCAGGCGCCCTGGCGGCCGTTCAGAAGCCCATGGGCCTTGGGCACCCGTGCCATGAAGAAACGGCAAAGGCCCTGGTGCAGACCGTAAAGCTGATGTCCGAGGTGAAGGTGGTGAGGCGCTGGCCCGCACAGCGCAAAAAAGAGCCTCCCCTTGCCGCCGTCGGCCGGTTGGGTCCCCCCGGCGCAAAAAACATCGAGATCATCGCAATGGGCGCCTCAACGGGCGGTCCCTCCGTGCTGAAAGCGATTTTGTCGGAATTTCCTGAAAATTTTCACATCCCGGTGCTGATCGTTCAGCACATCTCCCCCGGTTTTATCCATGGCTTTGCGGAATTGCTCACGCCCGCCTGCAAACTGCCCGTGAGCGTCCCCGTGCATGGTGAGGCCGTGCAACCCGGACACGTCTATCTTGCCCCGGACGGGGCGCACATGGGGGTCGGAGCGGGAGGGCGCATCATCCTGGCAAACGACCCGCCCGAAGACGGCATGCGTCCGTCCATTTCTTACCTCTTCCGGACCGTGGCCGAGGTCTTCGGCCCCAGGGCGGCGGGAGTGGTTTTGACCGGCATGGGAAGAGACGGCGCCGACGGGCTCAAGTCCATGAGAGAAAAAGGGGCGGTAACCATTGCCCAGGATGAGGCAAGCTGCGTGATTTTCGGCATGCCGGCGGAGGCTATCCAGCTCGATGCGGCTACCCATGTATTTTCACCCGGCCAAATTGCTTCTTTTTTGACTAACTTTGGAAAAGCAAACCGCAATGGATGAAAGATCTCACTCACTGGTAAGCTCTCGGAGTCAGGCCATGAGTTCAAAAACACGCGACGCGGCAGGCGGCACTGAAATCCTGATCGTTGAGGACAGCCCCACCCAGGCCATGGAACTCAAGCTGACGCTCGATCGGTACGGCTTTCACACCTCGGTTGTGAGCAATGGCGAGGAGGCCTTGAACTGGCTGATCGAAAACAATGCCGCCGCCCTGGTCATCAGCGATATCCTGATGCCGGAACTCGATGGATATGGGCTTTGCCAGGCGGTTCGAAAAAATGAGAAGATAAGGGACATTCCGTTGATCCTGCTGAGCTGCCTCTCGGATACGGAAGACATCCTCAAGGGCCTGGAGAGCGGTGCCAGCAATTTCATCGTCAAGCCTTACAACACTGAATACCTGATCGCATATATCCGCAAAGAGCTTTCGAGAAAGCACCAGGAGGGACAGGATTGTCCACAGGCGCCTTTTGTTATCGAATATCGCGGGAAGGAGTACCTGATCAGCTCCAATGTCCGGCAGATAATCGATATCCTGCTTGCAACCTACGGGACCGCAGTGCGCAAGAATGAAGAGATCATAAAGGCGGAAACCGCGCTTCGGCTGCTTAACGAGCACCTCGAGGAAAAAGTCAGGGAAAGGACCGCCGCACTTACCGCGGAAATTGCGGAAAGGCGCCGCGTCGAGGATGAACTTCGCAAAAAAAGCGAGGAGCTTACGGCTTATTCCGCCAAGCTTGAGCAAAGCAACCGCGATCTGCAGGACTTCGCCTTTATCGCTTCTCACGATTTGCAGGAACCCGTTCGAAAAATCCAGACGTTCATCGATCTTCTAAAGATTCACTATGATGAATCTTTGGATGAGAAGGCGCGCGATTATATGCAAAGGGTCGGCCGATCAGCCCGGCGGATGCAGGAACTGGTGCTCGATCTTCTCAAGTATTCGCGGCTTGCTTCGGGTCCGGAACAGTTTCCCCGGGTCGATTTGACGCGGTCGGCCGAGGAAGCCCTTTCGGATCTGAAGGTGCTGTGCGAAGACGCGGGCGCACGGGTCGAAATCGCATCTCTTCCCACCGTCGAGGCCGATCCCGTTCAGATGCGGCAGCTCTTCCAGAACCTTTTGGGAAACGCCCTGAAATACCGGGGAGCGAAAACACCCTTAGTCCGGGTCTATGCCGAACCCGGCGCGTGCGAGGGGTTCCATGAAATCAGGGTGGAGGATAACGGGATAGGTTTTGACGAATGCTACCTGGACAATATCTTTAAGCCCTTCCAGAGACTCCATGGGAGAAACTCGCTTTACAAGGGGACCGGTATGGGCCTTGCCATCTGCAGAAGAATAGCCGAACGTCACGGGGGCAGCATCACGGCACGGAGCAAGGCCCTCGGCGGGGCGGTCTTCATGGTCAGGCTGCCGGAGAAACAGTCATGACCGGGGACGGCAACGTGAGAAAGCAACAGTCGGTGGTGCTTATGGCGGACGATGACGAGGACGATTGCATGTTTGCCAGGAGTGCTTTCGAAGAGAGCAGGGTACCCGGTACTTTCCACTGCGTCGAAGACGGGATGGATCTTCTGGACTATCTCTCGCACTCCGGCAGGTATGCCGCGGAAGCCGAAACGCCCCTTCCGGCACTGATCCTGCTTGACCTCAACATGCCGCGCAAAACCGGGCGCCAGGCTTTAAAAGAGATTAAATCCGTTCCCGCCCTGCAAGACATCCCCATCGTGGTGCTCACTACGTCCAGGGAAGAAAAGGACATCGATTTCTGTCGCGACATGGGAGCGAAGGACTTTATCACCAAACCGAGCCTGTTTTCGGAATGGATCGAGATGATGAACTCCCTCGCAGAGTGCTGGCTGCACGCGGATCGGCATGGTGCCTGCCCGCTCTCATCCGGGAAAGCGACGGACTGAGCCCTTAGAAAAAATCCTGCCGCGTCCGAAGACCTCAGGATCATCTTTGGATTTGTGCACCGCGAAGGTTCCGAAGCAATTCTTCCGGAAACCATCGGAACGCATCAGGAGGTTTATTGAGGGATAGTTCCTTGCGCTTTTGACCCATGAAATGCCCGGCATACTGCGCCGTCAGTCGAAAACCCGCCTGAACAGGTCGATGAGTTCTGATTTTTCCTCGAAACCTATGCCCGGGCACTCGGTGAGCCTGATCTTACCGTTACTCACGGGCGTGGAGTCGGCAAAGCCGCCGAAGGGAGCAAACACGAGGGGATAGGACTCGTTGCCGCCCAGGCCCAGGCCTGCCGCGATGTGCAACGCAAACTGGTGGCCGCCGTGAGGGACACAGCGCCTGGGAGACCAGCCGTGATTTTTCAACGCCTCGAGCATCCGCAGGTACTCGACCAGGCCGTACGAAAGCACCGGGTCCATCTGCAGGTAATCCCTGTCCGGCCGCATGCCCCCATAGCGAAGCAAATTGATTGCGTCCCGGTGGGAGAACAGGTTCTCCCCGGTGGCCAGTGGAGGCGGATAATGTTCGGCGAGCACGGCCTGCAGATTATAATCCAGGGGGTCTCCCGCTTCTTCGAACCAGAAGAGGCCCAGGGCTTTTAGTTCACGGGCGTAGGCCAGGGCGGTCTCCAGGTCGAACCTGCCGTTGGCGTCAACGGCCAGCCGGCTGCCGGGAGGCGTGGCGGCATTTGTTTCCGACAGAAGGGCGCAGACGGCTTCGATGCGCTTCAGGTCCTCGCCAAGGGGGGCCGCGCCGATTTTCATCTTCACCACGCCGTAGCCCTGTTCGAGATAGCCTTCCATCTCGCGCCGCAGCTCGTCCAGCCCCTTGCCGGGATAATAATAGCCTCCGGCGGCGTAGACGAATACGCTCTCGTCGGGTTGCCCGTCGCCGAAGCGCTGGGCAAGGAGACGATAGAGAGGCTTTCCGGCAATCTTTGCAACCGCGTCCCAGACGGCCATATCGATTACGCCCACCGCCACCGAACGCTCGCCGTGACCGCCGGGCTTCTCGTTTTTCATCACGGTACGCCAGATTTTGAAAGGGTCGAGGTTCTCTTTGCTCTCGTCGACCAGGTCTTCGGACCGGGCCTCCATGAGGCGAGGGATGAACCGGTCCCGGAGCAAACCGCCCTGGGCGTAGCGCCCGTTGGAATTGAAACCGTATCCCACCACCGGTTTTCCGTCCCGCATTACGTCGGTGACGAGGGCGAGCACCGATACGGTCATTTTGCTGAAGTCGATGTAGGCGTTCTTTATTTCGGAGGCGATGGAAACAGTGTCCTCCCTGACGGCTACGATGCGCATGGAACTCTCCCCGCGGTGTGAAAACGGTGTCGGGCGGCGGGTCTAAACAACGCAACGCATGTCAAATCGCCCGTCTTGCCGCCCGCCACTCGTCATGCTTTGCTTGCCTTGATCTCGGCCAGAACGTGATCGGTGAATTCCACGGTCCCGGCCCGGCCTCCCAGGTCCGGCGTGAAAATACCCCTGCCGGTCACGGTTTCGATGGCCCTCATCAAATCGCGGGCGGCCTGCTCCTCGCCCAAAAATTCCGTCATCATCTGCACGGACCACAGGGTGGCTATGGGATTGGCGATGCCCTTGCCCGCAATGTCGGGGGCGGAGCCGTGAACCGGCTCGAACATGGACGGGAATTTCCGTTCGATGTTGAGGTTGGCCGAAGGAGCGATGCCGATGCCTCCCGCCACGGCGGGCCCGAGGTCGGAGAGGATGTCTCCGAACAGGTTGCTTCCCACCACGACATCGAACCAATCCGGGTGCAGCACAAAATGGGAGGTGAGAATGTCGATGTGGTACTGGTCCCGGCGAATGTCGGGGTAATTGCGGGCCATGGCCTCGAACCGTTCATCCCAGAAAGGCATGGTGTACTTGATGCCGTTGGATTTGGTGGCGGAGGTGATGTGTTTGGCCGCTCGCTTGCCGGCCAGGTCGAAGGCGAACCGAAGGACGCGGTCTACTCCCCTGCGGGAGAAAAGGGTCTCCTGGATCACGATTTCGTGGTCCGTGCCGGCGAAAAGCCTGCCGCCGATGTTCGAATACTCCCCCTCCGTGTTCTCGCGCACGACCACGAAGTCGATGTCCGCGCCGGTGCGGCCCGCCAGAGGGCTGCGGACCCCGGGCAGCAACCGCACGGGGCGAAGATTCACATATTGGTCGAAGTCCCTGCGAATGGGCAGCAGAAGTCCCCAAAGCGAGACGTGGTCGGGCACTTTCGGATCTCCGACCGCGCCCAGCAGAATCGAGTCGAAGGAGCTCAGCCGGTCCAGGCCGTCCGGCTCGATCATCACGCCGTGTTCCAGATAGTAGCTGCAGGAGTAGGGAAACTCGGTGAAGGCCACGCTGAAGCCGAACTTATCGGCCAGGGTCTCCAACGCTCGCACCCCCTGCGGAATCACTTCCTTTCCGATGCCGTCTCCCGGGATCAGAGCAATTTTGTAGGTCATTGCCGTTTCCTTTTACATGTGAGCTGTATAATCATAGTTAGAGCTGTGGCGGGTTTTTTGCGGTTCATGGCTGATTGTGTAAACCCCGGGTTCATGGGAATTCGCCGGAATGACGTGGTGTGATTCAGCGATGCTCAAGGGGACAGTTCTTTAGAACAGCATGCCCGCGGGCAGCGGCACCAACAACAGGTGCCCGAAGACGTAAACAATCAGGTAAGTAATGCACAATGCGACGCCGACACTGGCGCCGATGGACCGCGGATTAAGAGAGCGTCCCCCCAGGTACCAGGAGATGCCCGCAAATCCCAGGATGCTCGTTATGGTAAATCCAACATAACGCAGCAGCACCGTCCACAAAAGGAGAATGACGGCGACCACGATCATGGGTTTCCAGTTTCTTGTCTCCACCGCCTCCGCGTCTTCGGCTTTGTCGTTTTCCTTCATGATGGCGTAGGGCGTGAAGGAAAGCACCAGGGCCAGCACCAGCAAAAATGCCATGCAGATCATGATTCGATCGGGGAAAAGCCCCCCGAAGGGAGTCATGTAATCCCTCTGCAGCCAGAGAATACCGACAAAAGCGAGCAGCAGCAGGGAACCCAGCCGGTCCTTCCATTTGACACTCATTTCATTCCAACTCCCCGGTCAGTGATGCGAATCGGCGGCGTTGCGCCTGCCCAGCCATTTTTTCAAAGGAGCCATGTAGGGCCAGAGCAGCGACAGCAGTGACATGGCAATCAGGACCCACGAAATGGGATTCACGAACAGGGCAAACCACGGCGAGGAGTAGGCCTGGCCCATGAGGTAAGTCTGAACCAGGCCGGCTTCCATGATCGGTCCCAGGATCAGGCCCAGGACGATGGGAGGCCCGGTGAACCCCAGGAAGCGGAGTCCGAAGCCGGCAATGCCGAAAAGGAGCATCAGGATCACGTCCGTGTAGTTGTTTCGTATGGCATAACTGCCGACGATGGTGAGAATTCCGATGCCGGGCACCAGGAAGCGCGCGGGCAGCGCCGCTACGAACCGGGTAAGGAGCCGGCCGCCGAAGATCCCCACCGGTATCATGACGATGGCCGAAAGACCTACGGCCAGCATGAAGGTGTAGGTGATGTCCGCTCTTGTCGAAAAGAGTTCGGGACCGGGCCTGAGCCCCTGCAGCATGAGAACGCCGTAGATAATGGCATCCGGAGGAGCGCCGGGGATGCCCAGAGTTACCAGCGGGATCATGCCGCCTCCCACCACGGCGTTGTTCGCGGTTTCCGTGGCGACCACCCCGTCGAGAATGCCCGTGCCGAATTTTTCAGGCGTTTTCGAAGCTCTCTTGGCCTCGTTATAGGAAACCAGGTTGGCGATATTGCCGCCGGCCCCGGGAAGGATTCCCACCACCGTGCCGATGATGGAAGACCTCAACAGGTTGCCCGGCATTCCCAGCACCTTCCTCACCGTCTCCCCGAGGACCCCGCTGGTGCGCTTGAACTCGATACGCTGATGATCCCTGATCCCCTTGAGCACCACGTTCAAAAGCTCGGGGATGCAGAAAAGGCCGATGAGCATTACGATCAGTTCGACCCCGCCCTGCATGCTGGGCATCCCGAAGGTAAACCTCACATCGCCCCCGATGGGTGCGATGCCGATGGTGGAGATGAGCACGCCGAAAGCCGCTCCGGTAATACCCTTGATGAACGCCCCGGCGGAGAGGCTGGAAATGATCGTCAGACCGAAAACCCCCACCCAGAAATATTCCGCCGGCCCGAACTGCAGAGCGATATCGGCAAGGGGCGGGCTGAGGAAGATCAGGGCGACCACGCCGAACAGGCCTCCGATGGCCGATCCCACTGTAGCGCCGATGATGGCTTCTTCTCCCCGTCCCTGGCAGGCCATCGGGTAGCCGTCGAAGGTGGTGCCGATGGAGCTGGGGGTGCCCGGCGTGTTGATGAGAATGGCGCTGAACGCCCCTCCGTAGATGCACCCCATGTAGATGGACCCCAGGGTGACGAGGCCGGCGATGGGGCTCATGGTATAGGTAAACGGCACCAGGAGGGCGACGGCCATGGTGGCGGTAAGCCCCGGCAGCGCGCCCATCATCATGCCCGACACGGTCCCTGCGAGCACGAAAAGCATGTTGGTGAAAGTGAACAGGTTTTTCAGTCCAAGAAGGATATGTTCAAACAACTGAATGGCTCCTGTCTACAAGGGCTGAAGACAGGCGACCCGATTGTACGGGCCGCCCGCTCAGATATCTGCGCCGTCAAAGAGGACCGGCTATTTTTTGATTCGCCCCATTTCCTTCATCAATACTTCATACTCGGCCATTTTCTTCTTCACGAGCGCCGTCGATGCCGCGGGGCCCATGGATTCCGTCTTGAAACCATTCTCATCCATCTTCTTTTTGACTTCGGGATCTTTCATAACCTTATCGAAGGCGTCCGCCAGGTATTTGATTATAGCGTCCGGCGTATTGGTCGGTGCCGCCACTCCCCGGTAGGCCCCTTCGACCACGTCGTAGCCCAGTTCCTTGAAGGTCGGAACGTCTTTCAGAACGTCCATGCGCTCCTCGGAAGCGATGGCCAGGGGGCGGAATTTGCCTTTATACTGCACTCCCATGGTGGAGTAGGTCATGAGCGCGGTGACATGGCCGCCGAGAAGGGCCGGAACGGCCGCGCCCGATCCGGAAAAGGGGATGTAGGTGAGCTTGACGCCCGCGGCCTTGTTCAGCTCGGCGACCCCCAGGTCATTGGCCGTACTGCTGCCGCTTCCGCCCACGGTCACCACGCCCGGATGCTTTTTGGCGTCTTCGATGAAGTCCTTGAGGGTCTTGTATTTGCTGTCTTCGCGCACAACCAGCAAGTCCGGAGTGCTCTCGAACATATAGATCTGTTTGAGGTCCAGGGTCTTGTAGCCCGCGTTGCCGCGCTCCAGCGGCTGCAGGATGATATGCGGAAGGTTATCGCCCGCAATGGTATATCCGTCGGGCTTGCTTTGAAGCATCTCCGACCAGCCCACGGACCCCCCGCCGCCGATCTTATAGGTGACGACCACCTCCTGGCCGAAGTACTTCTTCAGCGGATGCTCCTGAATGCGCGCGGTAATGTCGGACTCTCCACCAGGATTGAAACATACGATGTAGGTAAGAGGCTTGCTGGGGTATTTGTCGGCCGCTGCCGCCAAAATCGGCGAGAGCATCAATGCAACGATCAGGGTGAGTCCCAGGGTGCCGATTCTTAAAACTGATCTCCTCATTTGCCTTCTCCCTTCTGTCGGTTTTAAGTGGTCTGCTTCCGGACCTGCGTGAAATCATCTCCGGCGCCCCGATGTCTTTTCGCCTGAAATGCGGGCAGGTCTGAAGAAGCCAGGATGAGCAACCGCGCTGTCAGTGTCAAAGGAAATTCAGTATTGGTTATACAACGATCCGAAATTCATATACTCGCATATACAGCAAGACGCAAGGCCCTTAAAACACAGGAACACGGGATTTCTGAAATCCGCTCCGATCGCGAAGAGGTCTTCGAATTGCGCGCTGTCATCAGGCGGCGCTGTGTGTCGTAGAGACGACGGACACCCCTGAGGTTCCTTTTGTGGCGACTGCGGCTTGGGGTGTCTGCGGCGGCGGCGGCCCGACTATGGTGATGTGAAGCTGAAGAGGCGGGTGAAGTTCGTGCTGAAGCAAGACCGGCGGTACGGGTTCGTGTTCTCTACTGCCATTTTTAAACCCTTCTTGAGTTTGCTTCTTGAGATTGTGACTTTGACCATAAAGTAGATGCGGGGATATTGATTCTCTACCACTTTGGGATTTCGGGACCTCACCGTTCGGCTATTGTAACGACTTTGAGACTAATTTTTGTTCAAGATTGAACTGAACTTGGTCCCGTTCGTGCTGAGGTATCGAAGCAAGAACGGGTGGCTCGTTCGCCCTTCTATACCTCAGGACGAACGATCTTGGACGCAAATTGGTATGAGACCCCAAAAACTACTTGCGGTTATAAACGGTTATATGACACGGCCCCCCCCCTGATTCGCCCACCTTCCGAAACAGGATACCCGAATCCAGGTATGATTTGAAAACCTTGCGCATTTCAGAACTTCGTTTTTTTAAGGATAAGGAGAGCAGTGTTGAGTATCTATTTCCTTTCAAACACATCGTTGCCCCTTGCTTCAGTTCTAGGCTTTTCTAACATGTAGCAACGGCACTCATTTGCCATCTATTATTCTTTCCGATATCAATCCCCAATTTTGTCACGGCTGCCTTTTTCCTGCAGTTCCTGCTTATCAGAATGATTCTCAATGACCGCAGGTGGTTTAGTGCCGAAGTATTTGGAAAAGGAGCTATTTTCGACAATTTTGCTCGCTAAATTTCCGACTATGCCCAATATTATCACTAAAAGAATAGATCGCTTAAATTTATCAATAAACATGACGATCGGCCACGTTCGAAGCTCCTCATTTTTTATCCCTTTCCGACAAAGTACGTTGACGTGCAGGACAAATATGATCAATAATACACAAATAATATCGTAAACATTAAAAAGTGCTTTTATGGCTGTATAGTGTTGTGAAGTGACAAATATAATAATATACAGAATGCAAGGCAGTAAAATATAATTTAGCGCAAAAGATCTTCTAACTCTGGTCAGGTTTTGCTTCTTGACTTCAGCGTGAACTTGCGAGAGTTCAGTTCTTAGTTCGTTTATCAACGTTGCAGAACGAGATACGTTGTCTGATAATTGTGATTCTATCCTTTTACTTTCTTCGAGTTCTTCTAATGTTAGTCTATGCACTTCAATAAAGGCTTCTTCAACCAGCTGCCGCTTTTGTATTTCATCTTCAATATCAGCTATTTTGGAACGTAGCCCTTGATTAAGAACAATTGGTGTTAATGCTTCTACGGACAAATCGTCAATTGTTGCGTATCTTGCCAATGTATTTAAGATTTTAATAGTTGTCTTTTCAGCTTCGCTGTCAAATTCTTGAAAGAATAGAGGAAGTCTAAAACTTTCGAGTAAGGCCATTTCAAGTTCATCAGAACGAGGAACCCAAAATTGCAACATCTGAATAAGAGTTGTGGGATGCACTGTCATTGGAACTTTGAGAGATGAAGATCTTCTTTTATGCGCATCATATCCCATAAATCGGTAATCGATCGTTATTATCCAATACACAGCGTCCAAAGGGGACTCCACTGATGGCCGTCTTCTCTTCTTGATAAAGTGCCATAACATTATGTCATGTAATAATTGCGCGTATTTCTTTGGACGTTCGTGATGCACTTTTTTTTCATAATCAAGTTGGTCATTAAGGTCATCGATAACTGAGCGAGCTTTTCGTAAATCATCGAACGGGTCTTTATGGATCAATATACCATATGATTTTATGACGGTGGTTAAATCGTCTATATAAGGCGCAAAATAGGTTTCCGGATTTAGCGTGTAACCAGAAGCAATATTTGCCTTAGCGTAGTTTCGTACAATCCCGCTTAGTGCAGCATCAGTCACAATTTCACACAATCTTTTATGACTACAAATATCCCTAATATTCTCAATTTGCGAGACTAGAGTTTCCCGCATCTCTTCTACTGTTATCGAAGCGACATATAGCTCAACTTGCAAATGGTTTTTGAGCTGCTTAATCAATGACATAAGTGATGCCGCGGCATCATTGGAAGGATTATCATGTAATTTGAGAACAGAAAAAAGAAAATTGGTGTCGATAAATAACCTGAAACAAAGTGAGCGTTCAGAAGCATTAGTTATCGATGCAATTGTACGTTTGTCAAGATTGCTAGCCTGCACCGAAAAATATGCATTTAGCCTTCCCAATATGTATGACCTAACATAGTGATTACTTGGTTTCGTGAAATCAATAACAAGCATCCTAATCCCATGCTGGAATTCAACTGAGAATTGTGACAAAAAATCTGAAAAGGAGGTAGATGTGTCTATTCGTGTTACGGATTGCGATAGCAGCTCATATGTGCGTGCGCCCATTTCTGCCAACAATGGAGATATTAGATTATTAATCATATTCGTCCATAGTTCATCAACATCAAGAGATGGGCAGTGTGATGTAACAAGAAAGCGAAACTGCTCCTTGACTTTATTTTCAAGTATTATAAACTTTGAGGTTTCGTCTGCTACTATATTTCTCCTATCCTGCGTTAGACGAAATGTATCATTATTAGCTTTAAAAATAGCACTATCATTTACTAGTATGTCAATATGTTCTTGTAAAGTATTAAGCTGAATATTGATACTAAATTGTTCTTTTAGAACTGTAATTATGTCATGTAGGCTCAAGTTATCTATAGAGTCCAATAGTATAGCTATGATTATCCTTTGCATTGTCTTGTCCCACCACCCAGCTTTGTTGAGCTCGATGTGATGCACAAGTGAGATGAATTCTGGAGTCAGTAAGCGCATCATAATCCTTTCTATTGGAGTGGCAATCTCATAGATCTCTGCAAATAACGTATCTGGAAGGAATAATCAATACTCGTTTTAGCAGCTATCGCAGCCTAACTATTGATCCTCCGATTCACGTCCTAGAATTATTGTCGCAAGAATACGACTACATTCAATTTGCGTCAACCGCTATATTGACGGCATCACATCACCTCTGTCCGGGCACAGCAAAAGTCAGACCTCCTTGCCAATGTCGCAACTCTCCGATTTCTAAAGATATAATTTGCTTTCAGCAAGCTACTTGAGAAAAGTTCGGATTATCAGGCCAATTGCATGACTGCCGTTTTGCTGAGAAACATTTTCGGACTTTCAACAGGCATGAACCCGGCGGCTTGGGCTTTGTTGAGAGTTTCTTCAAATGATCTCTTTGAAACATGGAATGATGGTTCTACCATGAAGACTTTCCCGTCAGGATTGATTATCGATGCTATTTCATCAAAAAACCGTTTCTTATCGGGGACTTCATGAACCATGTAGAATGCCAGGACAAAATCGACTTTGTTTGCCACACCTATTTTATTCGTTGCGCACTTATGCAGTATGATGCGTTGCTCAAATTCCGTACCGTGAATCTTGTCTCTTAGTTTTTGAAGCATCCCCTCCTGCAGATCGACAGCGATGACGCGACCGGATTTTCCCACCATTTTAGCCATATCGATAGAGAAAAAGCCCGGCCCGCAACCCAGGTCCACCACCGTCATGCCTTCTTTAATATAGGGCGCCAGTATTTTCCGAGGGTTTTGCACCCATCTTCGGATTCTATTATCAAGACTTCCTGCTATTTCAACCGGGCATACACGGTTTCTTTCATGGCTCACGATATCTTCCTTATCCTGAAAGCGATAAGCCGTTCAGCGGTTCAACGAAGCGCTCGACGGCCGGTTCCCGACTTTCCTCCTGGCTGCGCGCCGGCTGCGAGATTACTCGAAGAACACCCTCCTTGTCGATACGATTCCCGAGGCGGCGGTCCCTCCCGACAAGTCGATCCGCATGGCGCGCCGTAATATGGATTGACAGGTAAGAAGCTCATGTATATTAATAAAAACCGGTGATGAAGTTCGCCGTAACCGCCCTTTTCTTTTAGGGATGATGACTTCTGCTTTCTCGTTGGGGGCGGAAGTTTTTTTTTGAGATCGAACAATTGGAGTCCGATCCATGTTCAATTATTCGAACCTCAGAGACGCTTTGTTCGGCATCGTGGAGCGGCTCGACGGCACGGTGCGCGACGTGAGTTCCAAGTCCCTGGCGCAAACCAGGACCAAACTGGACGAGGAGGCTTTCAACCTCGTGGTGCTCGGTCAGTTCAAACGGGGTAAGTCGACTTTCATAAACGCTCTTCTGGGCGAGAGCGTTCTGCCGACCGCCATCATACCGCTCACCTCGGTTGTCACGATCCTGCGGTATGGACCGGAGTTGAAAGTGGAGGTGGAGTATCTGAACGGCCGTTTGGAAGCAATCGACCTCGCCGCTCTTCCCGCCTTTATCACGGAGCGTGGAAATCCCCAAAACATGAAGGCGGTGAAGGAAGTCACCCTGTTTTATCCTTCGCAACATCTCAAGGGCGGGGTCCGCATCATAGACACTCCCGGTGCCGGCTCCGTCTACAGCCACAACACGGAAGCGGCCTATGCCTACCTGCCATACGTCGATGCCGGAATCTTCGTCGTTTCCGTCGACCCGCCGCTTTCCGGGAGCGAGCACCAGTTTTTGAAGGACGTCCGGGAGTTTGTGGGCAAAGTTTTTTTCATTCTCAACAAGATCGACCAGGTCAGCGAAAGCGATCAAAAAGAATCGCTGGAATTCACCGCACGGGTCATCGAAGAAGAGGTCGGGGCGGGGAAGGTTAGAATTTATCCGATGTCGGCCCGCTGGGCCCTGGAAGGTAAGAAAAACGGGGACGATCTTCTCCTGGAGCGCAGCCTCCTTCCCGAATTTGAAAAACAGCTCCTGGATTTCCTTACCCGCGAAAAGGGCAGGGTCTTCCTGCAATCCGTGGTCAATAATCTGATGAAACTGATCTCGGATGAAACCATTTCCTTTCAGCTCGAACAGGAAGCGATCAAGCTCCCGCTCCAGGAGCTTACGGCCAAGATCGAGCGGTTCGAGCAGGAGATAAAGGCCATCGAAAAAGATCGCGAAAATACCCAGTTCCTGCTCAAGGGCCATTTGGGCAAGATCATTTCCGGATTGGACCAGGAAATATACGCATTCAAGAAAGAAAAGTCGCCGGCGCTCCAAAAGGAGCTGGAAGAAGAATACCTGAAGCTGGTAAATCGCGGCGGGGGCGGCCTCAGGGAACAGCTCGAACAATTCGTTTTCAACGCGATTCGAGAAACCTTCAACCCCTGGCGACAGCAGCTTGCGGAAAAGATTTCCTTAAGGCTTGAGGATGCCCATGGAGAGTTCGCTCGAAAAATAAATGAAATCATCGAGCGGATTTTGACTCTGACCAGCGACATCTTCGAACTGAAGCTCAAACCGTTCACCTCCATCGAGGGCCTTAGCAGGAAGAGCGATTTTTACTTCCTCTTAAAAGACGACCCGGTGGGGCTCGAACTGGTCCAGCTTGCCGCAACTTCCGCACTCCCCCGGTTCATAGCCGGGAAGATGATTTTGAAGAATATGAAAGGATCGGTGGCGGAGCTGCTGGACCGGCACTGCGGAAGGGTGCGCTATGACCTGGTAAACCGCGTGACAAGGACCATGAAGGATTTCCAGGGCTCGCTCAACGAAAAGATCGATCTTACGATCGCCGGAATCCGCATTTCGTTTCAGAAAGCCCTGGTCATGCACCGGCAGGGAAAAGACAACGTAGAAAAATGCCTCGGAGAGCTAAACCAAAAACTTGGTTCAATCGCCGGTGTTCAAGCGGAACTGCTTGAATGCGCGGCCCTGCTCGAGGTTGAAGACAGCGAAGCCGGGAAAATTCCGCATCGCCTTCAATGACGCTTGAGGCCCGGCGCCGCGGGAGGCGCAGGTCCCCCCTTGTCCTCGTTCCCTGCTCCGGCGCGGGAACGAGAAAAAGCATCCTTTAAATGCCGGACCCGCCTGTGATACCAGTTTGCGTCCGAGATCGTTCGTCCTGAGGTATCGAAGGGCGGACGATCCACCCATTCATGCTTCGATACCTCAGCACGAACGGGACCAAGTTCAGTTCAATCTTGAACGCAAATTGGTATGAGTGGTATCCTCGTTTGCCTTTTCCCGTCGATAGACCTTCTGCCGTCGACACCGTCGTCAAAAAGTGTTTAAATGCTCTGGTTTTTTGGGAGGGCTGGTGTAACGGGAGTACCCTCTTTTTGCTCATATTCACGGTCCGGATAGAATCCGGCCCCGCTCGATTACTCTTGAACAGAGGTTGTGCACAATGACACCACCCATCGTTATTACGGTTGGCCGTGAGCTGGGAAGCGGCGGGTCCTACATCGGTCAGCAGGTTGCAAGGCGGCTGGGTTACGCTTACATTGACCGGGAGATTTTGGAGCATGCCGCCAAGGAATTCGGCGTCGAGGAAAGTGAGGTGAAGGACAGGGAAGAGCGCCTGCAAAGCTTCTGGGACAGGCTCATCTCCGTTCTTGCCCTGGGGTGCGCGGACGGCATCTACACTCCTCCTCCGCGCTGGTTTTCGGATGAACAGCTGATCGAAACCGAGCAGCGCCTGATCGGCGAACTGGCTGCCAGGGGGCCGTGTGTCGTGCTTGGCCGTGGTGCGTTCTACCTTCTTCGCGGGCGGGCAAAATTGGTGAATGTGTTCGTGCATGCGCCTCTTGATTTTCGCATACAAAGGGTCATAAGCGTATATCGCGCCAGGAACAAGCGGGAGGCGGCCGAGTTGATCAAGCGCTCCGACCAGGAACGAAACCGGTATATTCGTTTTTTCACCGGCCTTGACCGTTTGAGTGCCCGAAATTATCACATGACAATCGACACCGGGGTGATCGATTTTGCCACGGCCGAAGACATGATCATGTCTTTAGCCGCGGGTCTGCGGGAAAAAGGGGATTGGCCCTGGGTAAACGACCCGGTCTGATAAGGCAGGTTTTTTGTACGGGCATCCGTGCCCCTGTTTATGTGAAAGGCTTTTTTCGTGGACTTCTTTAAAAGGGAGAGAGCGGCGTGTCCGGAGGAGTTGAAACGGCATGACCGCCGAAGATAACCCTGCTCCCGAGGGGACCCAGTGGACACCGCGTGACAACCCCTGGCTGATCGCCATTGCGGTCATGCTGGCCACCTTCATGGAAGTGCTCGATACGTCGGTTGCCAATGTTGCCCTTCCCCACATCGCCGGGAACCTTTCCGCCGGCACCGATGAAGCCACCTGGGTCCTGACCAGCTACCTGGTTTCCAATGCGATCATTCTGCCGATGACCGGCTGGCTTGCCGTGCGTTTCGGGCGCAAGCTGTTCCTGTTGACTTGTATCGCCACATTTTCACTCTCTTCGGCCATGTGCGGAATGGCCCCTTCCCTCGGGATGCTGATTTTGGCCAGAATCTTCCAGGGTGCGGCCGGCGGGGCCCTCCAGCCGATTTCGCAGGCCATCCTCATGGAAAGCTTTCCGCCGGCAAAACGCGGCGTGGCCATGGCCATTTTCGCCATGGGAGTGGTGGTCGCGCCCATAATCGGCCCCACCCTGGGCGGCTGGATAACCGACAACTACTCCTGGCGATGGATCTTCTATATCAACCTGCCGGTCGGCGTCCTCGCCTTTTACATGTGCCATCTGTTCATCGAGGACCCGCCTTACCTGATCGCGGCCCGGCAATCGACCACCTCCCGGATCGATTATTTCGGCTTTTCGCTCATGGCGATCTGGCTGGCCACCCTCCAGATTATCCTGGATAAGGGACAGCAGGACGACTGGTTTTCCGCTCAGTGGATCCGGTGGATGGCGGTGATTTCCGTTGTGGCGATGGTCGGTTTTATCATCTGGGAAATTCGGCAGAAACAGCCGATCGTAAATCTTCGGGTGCTCAAGAACCGCAACTTTGCCCTGGGCACCGCCCTGATGACCCTCGTGGGGGTGGTGCTCTACAGCACCATCACCCTCCAGCCCCTTTTTCTTCAGAACCTGATGGGGTACACGGCCATGGAGAGCGGCATGGCTCTCAGTCCCAGGGGTATCGGCGCAATAATAGCCGTATTTTTCGTGGGCAGGGTAATCGGGAAGGTGGACAGCCGGATACTGATCGCCTGCGGATTCATTATCCTGGCCGAAGCCTCATACGAACTGAGCGGGCTGAACCTGCAGATTACGCTCTCCAATATAGTCGTGCCCAATATCGTAATGGGGCTGGCGATGGGGCTCATCTTCGTGCCCCTGGCAACCATTACCATGGCGGGATTGCCCAACGAGCAGATGGGCAACGGGGCGGGGATTTTCAACCTGATGAGAAATCTGGGGGGCGGCATCGGCATTTCCGTGGTCACCACCATGCTTGCGCGAAACGCCCAGGAGCACCAGACGGTTATCGCGGGCCATTTTACCCCGTATAATCCTCAGCTCCAGCACTACACCCAGCAGTTCAACTCGCTTTTCGCCATGAGGGGCATCCCCGATTTTCTGGACCACAAGACCTACGTGGCACTGTACAACCTGGCGATCCAGCAGGCCACCCTGCTCTCCTACATGGACAGTTTCCGGTTTCTTGCTTTCGTCTGCCTGCTGTGCATCCCAACGGTACTGCTGCTGAAGCGTATGCGCGTCCGGGGGGCGCCGGTCGGCATTCACTGATCCGCCGGAATTGCCTCCCGTACTTACGGACCTGCACGGTATCGTTTCTTTATGTCTTGCCCGGCAGCTGTGTAAAGGTTCCCCGTCGGCCGCAAGGACGAGGAGCGGGCGGAAAATCCTCATAGAAAACAAACCGGCGGCGATCCGGCTACTCAGGGCATGCCGCTCCATTCTCGACCCACTCTTTCACATCTTTTACAAATTCTTTGTGAGGTACGGCCACGGGGTTGCGCCCCTCCCCGGGGCTCCATCCCCAAAGGACAATGGGGGTGCTGTCCACGTGCTCGATCAAATCATCGGGACTTCTCTGCCCGTTTTGGGCCGGGTCCTTCAGATGCTCGCAAAGAACGCGGGGGGTGATCTTCTCGAACACCATTGGCATATCTTTGGGCGGAAGCTGCCAGCCGGGTGCGCCGGGCGGCATGTGCGTCCCGTGCAGATTCTCTTCCTGGTGGCATGTGCTGCACAACAGCCCGTTTTTTCCCAGGCCTTCCGGGCCGCGCATTACGTGCATGGCATGAGGGTGGCTGTCATCGCCCTGGAGCGGGCGGTCTCCCCGCGGGTGGCAATTGACGCACCTGGGGTTCATAAACACCTTGAAGGCCTTGAGAAAGGCCGCCTTTGCGACGGCCGGGTTGTCCTTTGCCTGCGCATAACCATACGTTGTGGAAAAGCCTACGACGGCTGCCAAAATCACAATGCCCGGGAGCACCGTTCTTGCTCTCATACAAGCCCCTCCTGTATGCGATCTGGAGTGTCCTGAATCGGAAGTGCGATTCATAAATAACCGGTAGTAATCCTCCGGCTGTGCCGGAGGTATCTGACTAATACCAATTTGCGTTCAAGATCGTTCGCCCTGAGGTATCGAAGGGTGGACGGTCCACCCGTTCGTACTTCGATACCTCAGCACGAACGGGACCAAGCCCAGTTCAATCTTGAACGCAAATTGGTATAAAATCCCGGAAATCCTGGCGCGCGCGGGGAAATCATTTCCCCGCTCTTTTTGCGCTCTCGTATTCCTTTACGCGCTCGCCCGGATGGGCAGGCGCCTGATCCTTTCGCCGGTTATGGAAAATATGGCATTGGCAACGGCGGGCGCAATCAGCGGCGTTCCCGGCTCCCCGATGCCTCCGGGGTTTTCTCTGTTCCGCATGATATGCACTTCCACGACCGGCATTGCGTCCATCCGCAGGACCGGGTAGTCGTTGAAGTTGGACTGCTGAACGCGGCCGTCCTTAAGGGTAATCGCGCCGTACAGGGCGGCGGAAAGGCCGAAAACAATGGCGCTTTCCATCTGGGCTTCGACAATCGAGGGGTTTATGTAACTTCCGCAATCAACCGCGCACACCACCCGGTGAACGCGAACATGCCCGGGGGATTCCATCGAGACCTCGGCCACCTGGGAGACAAAGGTGCCGTAAGATTCCATCATGGCGATGCCCCGGCCGCGGCCGGCCGGAAGCGCGCTCCCCCAGCCCGCCTTTTGTGCGGCAAGGTCGAGCACGCCGCGATGGCGCGGATGTTTGGCAAGCATCTCGCGGCGGAATTGGTACGGGTCCTTTCCGGCCGCGTGGGCCAGTTCGTCGACGAAACTCTCGACGGCAAAACCGGTGTTGGAATATCCCACCGAACGCCACCACTGAACGGGGACCCCGTTTTCGGGACTGTGGAGGTCAACCAGAATGTTGGGAATCTCGTAAGGGAGATCTTTTGCCCCTTCCACGGAGGTGGGATCGATGCCGTTCTTTATCCTGGACTTTGCGAAGAACGTGCCTGCCATGATGGACTGTCCCACGATGGTGTGGTGCCAGGCAACCACATTGCCGTTCGCATCGAGGCCCCCGCTCAGCCGGTTGAGCCAGAAGGGCCGGTACCAGCCTCCCTTGGTGTCGTCTTCCCTGGTCCATACCACCTTGACCGGCTTTCCCACCGCCTTTGCCACGTGGAGGCCCATCACGACGAAATCGGAGTGCGGATTTCCTCGGCGCCCGAACCCGCCGCCCAGGAAGGTGGTGTGGATTTTGACCTTTTCGGGAGGTATTCCCCCGATTGCGGCCGCAACGTTTTGGTTGGCGGTCTGGGCCTGCGTCCCGGCCCAGATTTCGCACCGGTCGGAGCGCAGATCGACCACGCAGTTCAGGGGTTCCATGTCGGCATGGGCGAGGTAGGGGAGTTCATATTCCGCACTCACGTGTTTGGATGCCGAGTCCAGGACCTTCCGGGGGTCTCCGTCCTGTCTGGCGACCAGACCGGGCTTCTTTGCCATCTGCGCGTATTGCTCCCGCATGGACGGCGTTGAAAGCGTTGCCCACGGTCCCTCGTCCCAGACGACTTCGAGGGCCTCCCGTCCCTTTTTTGCCGCCCAGAAGTTATCCGCAACCACGGCTACCCCGGATTCTATCTGCACGACATCGCGCACACCGGGAACGGCCTTTGCCTTGGAGCCGTCAAAGCTTTTGACCTTCGCCCCGAAAACCGGCGGGCGCGCAACCAGGGCGGTCAGCATCCCCGGTATTGCCACGTCGAAGCCGAAAACCGCCTTGCCGTCCACTTTCACGGGTGTATCCAGGCGGGGCAGGGGTTTGCCTATTATTTTGAAAGCGGATGGGTCCTTCAGGGAGATCTTTTCGGGGACCGGCAGCTTTGCGGCCCTGCCGGCCAGTTGCCCATAGGTAAGTGTCTTTCCGCTGGAGCTGATCACCCTGCCGTTTTCGGCGCGACAACTCGATGCCTTGACCTTCCAGGCATCGGCGGCCGCTCTTATGAGCATCAACCGGGCGGCGGCCCCCACTTCCCTCATCCGCACCCATTCGGTCCTTATGCTCGTACTGCCCCCGGTCATTTGGGAGCCTGTCATGGGATTGGCATAGATGGGGGCCGCCGGCGCCGGTTCCATGCGCACTTTCTTCCAATCGCACTCCAGTTCCTCGGCAACCAGCATGGGGATCGAAGTGTAGACGCCCTGTCCCATCTCGGACTTGTTGACCACCACCGTGATCGTTTCATCGGTCTCGATCCGCAGGAAAGCGCCCGGATCGTAGGGCATTCCGGCGGCCATCGCTTCCGCGGGAGGTCCCTGGTGAGGCAGATAGAACCCGAGCACCAGTCCCCCGGTCGCAATGGCGCCGGCCTTTAGAAAATCACGCCGGCTCAGGTTGACTATTTCGCTCATTTTTTCCCTCCCGCGGCCATCATGTCCGCCGCACGGTGGATGGCCCTGCGTATCCGCTGATAGGTCCCGCAGCGGCAGATGGAAGCAGACATTGCCTGGTCGATGTCGTCGTCGGTAGGTGTGGGGTTTGCGGCCAGCAGCGCCGCGGCGGACATGATCTGGCCCGACTGGCAGTAGCCGCACTGGGGAACGTCCTCTTCGATCCATGCCCGCTGGACCGGGTGGCTGTTGTCGGCGGAGAGCCCTTCGATGGTTACGATTTCCATGCCTGTTACCGATTCCACCGGGGTCACGCAGGAACGCACCGCATGCCCGTCCACGTGTACCGTGCAGGAGCCGCACAGTGCCTGGCCGCAGCCGTATTTCGTCCCCATGAGCCCTATGTTTTCCCGGAGCACCCACAAAAGCGGTGTATCGGCCGGGACATCCACCTCGTACTTTTTCCCATTCACTTTGAACGAAATCATGAGCGCCTCCGCGGTCTTTGTGCTTGCCAGGACAGATCGGGTTGTACTTTTATGATGTAGTCAAAGCAGGAAATACGTGTCGTCGAAAAACATCGGCGGGGCTGGAAGGTGACACGGGGCCTCTCGGCTCGATTCGCAGGCAATACGGCAATGCCGGCTTGACAAAGCACCGGAGCGAGAACAGCTTCTCCTTACCCGCCGGGAGTTGAAAACTTTTTAACCTTCGTGGACTTTAATGTCTCTTCGGGAATGCGCAAGCAGAAGGGTCGAAATTCACGGGTGGGTGGTTGTGATTCGGAGGACCCCGCCTGCTTGCCTGGCGGATGTGGGTAATTATTCCAGCTCCAGCGCGGCCTTCGGGTTCCCCTGTTCGCATTGGGCGATGTCCGGCGATATACGGGACGGCCACAGCGGGGTATACGAATTGCATGTAATTTTGCTTACGGACAAGCCCTTGGCGTTTCGTATGTTGTCGCGGACGCTTTGAAGGCAATATCCGCCCGGAGGCATGGCTCCGGGAGGTGATAGATAAGGACATTTGTATCATTTAGCCTTATTGTAAGCATATACCCATCACTAATTACTAAGACCCGGTTGGAAAAGCCGGCGGAGGACACCCGGATGGCCGAACCTTTTGCCGTAAAGGATTGCACGCTCATTTCCATTGCAACGGGAACGCGTGCCCAGAACCTCAGGGAACTTAGAAGCCGCCTGGAAGACATACACCCGGGCTGCATATACTATCACTTCTGGGGCGGGTTGCTGGTGCCCCGGTTCGACGACCCGGAGTTCCAGAACGATTTTGCCTCCTGGGCCTACCATGGCTTAAACGACCTCAGGCTGGCCGAAAGGCTCGGCATTATCGACCCGACAGCCTTCAAAGACATGGAGGAATTGCGCCGCGAGCTGATCGAGGTCATGGAAGAAAGGCTCGATGAAAGCGAATTCGTTCCTTGGGCGAAGGCCGACCGGCAGTTTTATTTCGTCCGTTCCAAGATCGTTGTGATGGACACCGGGACACGGATCGACGATCCGCAAGAGCTTAAAGACATGATCTCCCGCATGCCCATAAGCGCCATTTTCTATCACTTCATAGACGCGCGCCGCCGCACGCCCGACAGGCGGGATGATTTCAGCCAGTGGCTCTCCGACCTGGATGACCGGTACCGCGGCGTGGCGGAGCGTATCAGCGGGATCGATCCCTACTTTACTTCTCTTGCGGGACTGAGGTCGCAGCTCGTCAGTGCATTTGAGGAACCGGCCAGGAGAGACGACAGATGGGCGAAGGAATGCTTGATAGATACGAACAGGTAGTGGGACCGGGTGAGATTTTTAAGCTCAGGCAGCTTGCCGAGGCGCTGAAGGGGGCCAGGGTGGTCCACGTGAATTCCACGCGGGATGGCGGCGGAGTGGCGGAAATCCTGCACCGCCTCGTTCCTCTCCAGCGGGAGCTGGGGCTCGATGCGACCTGGGAGGTGATTAGCGGAGAAGCGAAGTTCTACGAGTGCACGAAGAATTTCCACAACGCGTTGCAGGGAAACCGCGCAGACATACCGGCGTCGCTGCTCGAAGTATTCGAGGAAACCAGCCGCCGAAACGCCGAAGTCATGCGGGAAAGCCTCGCGGGCGCCGACTACGTGATCATCCACGACCCCCAGCCCGCACCCTTGCTGCGCTACTGCCCGGAACGGAAGGGCCGATGGATATGGCGGTGCCACATCGACGTGAGCCACCCGTATCGACCGGTGTGGAAGTACCTTCGAAATTTCGTGGAAGAATACGATGCCACCGTATGGTCGCTTTCCGCCTTCGCCCAGCCGCTGCCTCACCCCTCTTACCTGATCGCACCCAGTATAGATCCCCTGAGCGAGAAGAATATAGAACTCGACGAGTGCGAGATCGAAGCGGTCCGCGCCAGGTACGGCCTGGACCCGGATCGTCCCCTTATCGTCCAGGTCTCCCGCTTCGACCGCTTCAAGGACCCCCTGGGCGTCATCGCCGCCTTTAAAATGGTCAGGGCCCACACGCCGGTCCAGTTGGTGCTGGCGGGCGGGGGCGCGACGGACGACCCCGAAGGGGCAAAAATGCTGGAAGAGGTCCGGGCGGCGGCGGACGATCCCGACATCCACGTGCTGCTCCTGCCTTCGGACGCCCACCGCACGATCAATGCCCTGCAGCGCGCGGCAACCATTGTCCTGCAGAAGTCGGTGCGGGAGGGATTCGGCCTGACGGTCACCGAGGCCATGTGGAAGGGGAAGGCGGTGGTGGGCGGGGATACCGGGGGAATCCGGCTGCAGGTTATCGATCACCATACCGGCTTCAGGGTGAGCACGCCCGAAGGGGCCGCGCTGCGCATCCGCTATATGCTGAAAAGGCCGGACAGGCTCCAACAGATGGGAGAATGGGCGAGACACTTCGTTTGGGAAAACTTCCTTCTGACTCGGCAGTTGCGCCAGCACCTGACCCTCATGCTGGCCGTGGCCAACGAATCCCAGGAGCGCATCGAGCTGTAGTAATCCAGCCGGGCTCCCCTGTCTGCAATCAAAGCGAATGGGCGTCCGGGGGCATGATGAACGCATCCCCGGACGCCCATTCAAGTTCTTCTAAGCAGAAAGTTTCCTCACCGTGACAAAGTGCTCCTGCATGGCCATGGCGCCGCCCGCGGGGTCCCAGAGATCGAGCCCGCCCGCCATCAGGTAGTTGTCGGATACCCCTTTTCCAAGGGCGCGGCTTTCAACCTGGAGCATATGCCCGAACCCGTGAACGGTGAATACCGCTTCCGGATGGATGAACTCGGTGAGCTTCACCCTGATCCGTCCGGTGTAGCCGTTCGAGGAGATCTCCACCTCTTCTCCGTCGCTTACGCCCATTTTTTCGCCGGCACCCCTGTTCAGCCAGAGGGTGTTTTCGGGCATCTGCTCGTTTAGCATCGGATTATTGACGGTGTGTCCCTGCGTATGCACGGGGCACCTTCCGAAGGTGATCCTGAATCGGCCTTCGGGGACTTTCGGCGACTCATAAGGCTTCAGGGAAGGTATTCCTTGTTTTTCCAGCTTGTCTGCAAGGATTTCTATCTTTCCCGACGGCGTTTTGAACTTGAGTTGAGATACCTCGCGGTAGAACGGCTTTTTTGCCAGGGCAACCATGCCGGTGGCATCGAAGTCCTCCATGGCCACGCCCGTGCCGTCGAGTTGATAATTCCAGATGTCCTGGACGGAATCGAATGCAAGCGCATCGATTCCCAGCCTTCGGGCCAGCCCCCCCAGTATCTCCCAGTCGGCCCTGGTGTCAAATCGCGGCTCGACCGCCCTTTGGCGCAGGAAGAAGTAGGGCTTGAGACCGTTTTTGCACGCCAGGATGCTTTCCCGCTCGAGGTAGGTGGAAAGTGGTAGCACCACATCCGAAAACCAGGCCGTATCGGACCATGTGAAAGTCACGGAGACCAAAAAATCGAGTTTTTGCAGGATTTTTTTTACGGCTTCCGGGTCGGGAAACCCCATGAGCGGGTCGTGGCGATAGGCGATGTAAGCTTTGAGGGGATAGGGGTCCTCCGTTTCGATGGCCTTGAACGCCAAATGGAGAAGTCCGGGGCCGGCATCGAAGTGAGGATAGCGCCACCCCGCGCCGTCCGCGCGCTTCTCGTCGGGTTTTGGAACAAGATCGACCAGTTTTTTGAGCCCTTTGCGCCCGATGTCCTTCGGGGTGTTGGAAAGAGGCAGCCCCCCCTTGGCCCCGACGGCCCCGAGGAGCGCGTTGATAATGTAGGCGGTCCGGCACACGTAGAAAGAGTCCTTGTACCGGGCGGTCATCCAGCCGGGATGCCAGACCACCGCGGGCCTGGCATTGGCGAGATCGTGGGCGAAGGCCGCGATCCTGCCCGCGGCAATCCCTGTTTCCGACTCCGCCCACTGAGGGGTGTAGGGCCGGATGAACTGCCGCAGCGCCCCCAGGTCCTTGATCCACATTCCGGCGAATTCCGCATCGTAGAGGTTCTCGTTCAAGAGCAGGTGAATCACGGCAAGATTGAAGGCATAATCGGTCCCGGGGCGAAGCATGAAGAAATTATCGGCCTTGGCGGCCGTATTGGTGGCGCGGATGTCTATTACCGTGAGCTTGCATCCGTTGTTTATGCCGTCGAGCAGGTCGTTTACTTCCTTGACGTTTATGGCCTCGAAGATGTTTCGGGTCTGGAGCACGACGTGCCGGGCGTTTTTGAGGTCATGCACGACGTCCTTTCGGCCGAACCCGAACACGGACAGGGCCGCATGCTGCACATTGCGGGCACAGGAGGCGTCGTGGTTGCAGTAATTGGGGGAGCCCAGGCCCCTCAGGAACGCCTGGTGCAGGTCTCGAAAAGGCCCGCCGCGGTCGGAGAAGAGGATACTCCTGCCTCCGTAGGCGGCAATGACGCCCTTGAGTCTTTCAGCCACGGTATCCAGGGCCTCGTCCCAGCCGACCTCGCGCCATTTGCCTTCTCCCCGCTCCCCGGTTCGAACCATGGGGGACTGCGGGCGTTCGTCGTCATTTAAGAGCGCTGTGCCCGCTCCGCCGCGCGCGCAAAGGGCCCCTTCAATTCCAGCGGCGTGGGGGTTGCCCTGAATGCTTGTGCTCCGCCCATCCGTCACTTCCACCTCGATGGGGCACCGAACCGAGCACATGCCACATATGCTGTAGACCTGTTTCGTTCCCATATTTCATCTCCTGATTGATCTGCTTCTTTGGACCGTCGGCTCCCGGAGGGCACTGAATCGGCGCACCATCCGTTATGCCATATCAGGCATAACAAATAATTGATATCATCTCCAAAGTCCAGTGCAATGACCCCCGGCTACCGGCCGTACGGCAAGGTGGTCATCGGGACTGTACAGGGGGACATGCACGACATCGGAAAGAACATAGCGGCCATGGTCCCGGAAGCGGCCGGCTTCGAGGTAACGGACCCGTGGGTCAAGGGGACCCGATGCTCGGTCGCCTGGTCGAAGACGGACGCCTGGGGCTGAAAAGCGGGAAGGGATTCTACGATTACGGACACGGGGCGGCCGACCGGATTCGGCAACAGCGGGACAAAAAGTTCTACGCCCGGCTCCGGCTCTTCCAAGATGAACTGCCGGGCTGATCCTGAGTAAAAAACCGTATGTCTTCAGCGGCCGCAGACCGGACAGTCGGGGTTTTTGCCCAGTTCCATCGTCTCGAACTTCATCCCGGCGCCGTCGAAGAAGAGCAGTTCGTTTTTGAGCGGCCTGCCTATGCCGGTCAGGAACTTCAGGGCTTCCATGGCCTGCATGGAGCCCAGGACCCCGCAGGTGCACCCCGCGATCGGAATGACCGGGCCCGGCGGCCGGGAAGGTTGAAAGCATGCAAGGCAGGGGGTCCGAGGGGGATCGAGAAAAGTGATGTGTCCTCGAAACCCCGCAACACCGGCGTGTATCATGGGTATCCGCATGGCAACCGCCGCTTCGTTCAACGCGAACCTGGTTTCCCAGTTGTCCAGGCAGTCCAGGATCAATTGAGAATCCCCGATCAGTCTTTGCGCATTGGAGCGATCGAGTTTTTCGTTGAACCCGACGACGCCGGTATCGGGATTTGTGGATTCCAGGGCTCGTGCGGCGGACTCCACCTTGGAAAAGCCGAGCCGTTCATGGGTGTGGAGTATCTGCCTGTTCAGGTTGGACGGCCCCACGGTGCCGCAATCGCATATCGTGAGGGTCCCCACGCCGGCGGAGGCAAGATATAGGATTGCCGCGCTGCCCAGCCCGCCTGCTCCCGCCACGAACACTTTCGATTGCTTGAGCTTTTCCTGGCCCGGCACGTCCCAGCCGTCGATCATTACCTGCCGGTGGTATCTCTGTAGTTCTTCCTCTGTCAGCATTGGAGCCGCCCCGTTATCCCCCGCCTGCCAGGGGAGGGAATATGGCGATTATGTCCCCGTCGTGCAGGACCTCGCCGGACGCTGCCAGCCGGTGATTGCGAATGATCTCCCGCGGTTCCCCGTCGGGGATGCCCAGGCGCGCGAAGACGGCCTCGACCCCCGAGCCTTCTTTCAACTCCACCTGGAAGGACGGAGGGCCGGCCCCTGGAGGAAAATAGCCGCGAAAGACGCCGAACAGCTTCACGGTAACCTTCAAAAGCTCCCCCCTGGCAAATTCCCGCCCTTACTTCTCTTTGCGAAGAGGGGCGAAGACTCTTTCTATCTCCCCCGCCGACACCGTGAAATGAGAATTGGTGGGAGGCAGGGCCTCTTCCAGCATGAACTCGGGCAGCCGGTCTTCCGTTTCGGGTATGCCTGCCGCCTTATTGAACCCGAGTTCCGTTTTCAGGATCTTCATGCCCAATGCCATCACGTCTTCGGTGGAAAAAGGCATTCCAAAATATATGGCAAGCAGCCTGCCCATCCATACGGCCGTTTCAGGCGTTCCGTCCGCGAAATGGCACAGCCCCACCGAGTCATAGACACAGGCCATGATCTGCAGGTCCCTGGACAGGTCGGCAATCCCGCCCTGGTCGAATCTGCCGAACTCGGTGATGCCGGTCAGCCGCCCGGCGGTATGGTCCGCGCCCTGCGGCGAGGTGACGAAGGTCACTCCGGTGGCGAGAGCGGTCCTGGGGTCCCATGCCGGAAGGCCCTGCCCCTTGATGGCGGCCACACGGGTCATTCCATAGACCTTTCCCGTGACCACCACCCCGTTTCCAAGAACGCGTCCCAGCGGAGTGCCCCGGCCGATTTCGTGCAGGAGTCCGATCGCGCCCGGCCCGTCGCCGAAAGAGAGCACCCCCGCCTCCATGGCAATTCCGATGGCGCCGCCGATCTCGATGGTATCGACGCCGTAATCGTCGCAGAGCCGATCCAGCGTGGCGATGGCGTCTACGTCGTCGATGCCGCAATTTGAGCCGAGCATGCCGAGGGTTTCGTATTCGAAAGAGGAGGTCAGGTACTTGCCGTCTTTATCGTGATATACGTTCGAGCAGCAAATGACGCACCCCGCATAGCAGCTATGGCCGCGCTGCCCGCCTCTTGCGTCGATGCGCTCGACGACGGCGTCGCCCCCTATCTGCTCCACCCCTTCGAACTGGCCCGTCCGGAAGTTCCTGGTGGGCAGAGAATTGACTTCGCTGGTAAATCCCAGAAGCCCCGCCGTCCCGTACTTGCCAAGGCGGCTCTTGACGCGGGGCCGCTCCCTGATTTCCGCGGCGAAGGCCTTGGCAGCGGCGGCGAACGCCTTCTGATCGGCCGCCTTGACCACCCGCGGGGTGCCCTCGTCGTCGATGACCACGGCCTTGATCCCCTTGGAGCCCATGACGCCGCCCAATCCTCCGCGGGCGGCATGTCGGGCCGGCCGGCCGTCCTTGTCGGTGATGGCAACCGTTGCCGCGCACATCCGCATCTCGCCGGCCGGTCCGATGGAGACGATCCCCACATGAGGACCGTACCTTTCCCGCAGCTTTTGCACGGTATCGTAGTTGCCCAGCCCCTTAAGGTCAGCGGCATCTTCCAGGCGCGCCCCGGACTTCGAGAGGTGTACCAGGTACAGCTTGTCCTCCGCGGGTCTGCCTTCCAGCACAACGGCGGCCATCCCGAGCCGGCCCATTTTCTGCGCCGCCGTCCCCCCCGCATTGGCCTCTTTTATGCCGCCCGTGAGCGGGCTCTTGGACCCGACGGACATCCGCTGCGAACAGGGCGAAACCGTGCCCGCCAGGATGCCCGGCGCGATCACCAGCTTGTTGTTGGGGCCCAGGGGATGACAGGTCGGATTTATTTCCCGGGCGATCAGGGTGCTCGTTAGGCCCCTTCCGCCAAGCCGTTCGTATTCGGCGGGAACGGGCACCAGTTCACAGCTCAATTTAGTCATATCGACTCTGACGATCTTCTTCATACCCCAGCTCCCATTGCAACTCGCAGTCCACGGCGAAACGATTTCGACGGGGGCGCTAGCCCATAACCCGGACGAGGACAAGGGCCATCTGCGGGAAGGCTATCAGCATGATCAGCACTGCCGCGTCGGCGATTGCAAATGGCACGATGCCCTTGAAAATTCCATACAGGGGCAGATCGGTCACCCCCCTGAGGACAAATACGTTCAGCCCCACCGGAGGGGTAATGAGCGCAAGCTCGGTGATGATTACAATCACTATCCCGAACCAGATCGGATCGAAGCCCAGACCCATTACGATCGGGTAGAAGATGGGCAGGGTGAGCACCAGCATGCTGATGGCGTCCATGAGCATCCCGAGAATGATGTAAATGAACAGAATGGCGCACAGAATCCCCAGGGGGGACACCTTCAGCGAGGTTACCGTTTCGGCGAGGGCATAGGGCAAACCCGTCAGGGCCAGAAAGCTCATGAACATCATCGCCGTGATGTAGAGAAGAAAGATCATGCAGGTGGTTTTGCCCGACTCGCGCAGGGAGGCGATCACCACCTTCTTGTTCAGACGGCCTCGCAGAGCGGTAAAGACGAAGGCCCCGAAAGCACCCACGGCGGCGGCTTCGGTCGGCGTAAACGCGCCCACGAAGATCCCCGCGATGAGCAGAATGAACAGGGTGCTCATCATCCAAATGCCCTTGAGGGCGACAATCTTCTCTTTCCAGCTGAAGCTGGGACCGCGCGGGCCGAGTTCCGGGTGTAAGTAGACCTGTATGACCAGGGCGATGATGTATGCGGCGGTCATGACCAGGCCCGGCACAATGCCGGCAATGAACAGCTTGCTGATGGAGACCTCGCATATCGTGCCGTAGATGATCATGGCGATGCTTGGAGGAATCAGTATCCCCAGCGTTCCGCCCGCAGCCACGCAGCCGGTTGCCAGCGATTTCGCATAGCCGTGTTTTTCCATTTCCGGGATGGCGACCGCACCCATGGCCCCCGAGCAGGCAAGGCTCGCTCCCGAGGTGGCGGCAAATCCCGCACACCCTATGATGGTGGATATGGCGAGCCCGCCGGGAACAAAGCCGATCCACTTATGGGCGCAATCATAGAGGTCCTGGCTGATCCCGGCATGGAAGGCGAAGAACCCCATCAGAATAAAGAGTGGAATGGACATCAGAACATAATGGGAAGCCCACATGTAGGGGGTTATGCCGATCATGCCGCCGGCGGCCCCCAACCCCTTCAAAGCCAGCAGTCCCACGAACCCGACGGTTCCAAAGCAAAGAGCTATGGGCAGCCCTCCCGCCATCAGCAGAAGCATGACCACTATTCCGATGATACCGATCATATTTCCCGACATGAGTTACTCCTTTTCCTGCTTCTGCCGCAATTCACAAATGCCTTCCAGCGCCTGGATGGTGAACTCCAACGTCAACAGAGCGCAGCCTATGGGAGCAAAAAAAAGAAAAGGCCAGGCGGGGATCTGCAAAATGTCCGAAACGAGGTTGTTTGAAAACCCGTCCATGGCATAAATGGCGCTGTTCCAGGTCACCAGGGCAAAAAGGACCGCTCCGACCGTATGGGAGAGCACCCTTTGGATGTTTTGCGCGCGCGGTGAGAGGCGGTTATAGAACAGTTCCACCATCACGTTCGCGCCCAGGTGCTGGGTATGAGCCAGTCCAAGGAGAACGGCGCCCGCCAGCAGAAACTCCGTAATTTCCAGGGTCCCCGGAATGGGCCTGTTGAAGAGAAACCTTCCGCTGCAATCGATGGTGACCAGGAACATGATAATGATCAGCAGGAGCGCCCCAAAGTAGTAACATACCCTGGAAACGGTCCTGATGATCCTGCTCAGACTTCCGATCGCTATGCCGGGGCTGTGAACTTCACCGGCCACGTCGCTTATGTTTGTCATTCGCCTAACCTCCCGGCCCTAAAAGCAGGTTTTCCATTTGAGCCTTGGGTATGCAGAGGCTGCGGAAAAGGGACCCGGATTCACCGGGTTCGGCGATCTCCGGCGCCTCGGTAAAAACTCTTGAGTTACGAACTACCTGAGCTTTTCCAGTTTTTGCCCCCGCCTGGCGTTGTCTTCGGCCATCTTTTCCAGTTGCCTGGCCATGCTCCTCCTGCGTGGCTTGTAGCGGGAAGCCAGATCGGAATAGAATGCAGCGCTTCTCTTCTCCATCTCCATCGATTCCAGGATAAAGCTCGAAGACTGCCCGTCCGCCGACGATCCGGGACGGAGCGCATAGGACTCGCCGCTCATCGGCTGGATCGGCTCGAATATTCCCGTATCCATGTCCGAGTAGATATTTTCGTTGTAGAGCTTTTCCATGGTGGCTTTCCGGCCGGCGCTCGAGGCCGAGAGTTCCGTAAAGAGCTTTTTTGCCTCCTGGCCGGGCTCTGCCTCTGCGGCCCCCCCGAAAACCTCCATTGCGGTCTTTTCGAGCTCCATTGCGAATTTCAACGCGGCTCCAAGTGTCGTCAGCTCCATGTTAAAACCACCTCGATATGACGATTTTCCGCTCCGTAAAGAACTGTACGGATTCCGCGCGCCCGTGCAGGTCGCCAAAAAAGGAGTCTTTGACGCTTCCCAGAGTGGAAAAAGCCTGGGTCGCCGCAACGCCGACATTGATGCCGATGTTACCGCAGGAGGCTCTGGACTGGAATTCGCGGGCCGCACCGCCGCTCGCAGTGAAAATAACGGCCGAATGCCCGAAGCGGCTATTTTCGATGTATTCGATGGCTTCCTCGATATTGTCCGCTTTCATGATGCAGGCCACCGGGCCGAAGATCTCCTCCCTGGCGATGGTCATGTCCGGGGTGACCTCATCGAAGATGGTCGGGCCGACAAAAGCGCCGTTGGGGAACCCTTCGACCTTGACATTGCGGCCGTCGAGAAGAAGCTTCGCCCCCTCTTCCACTCCCTTGTCGATATAGCTCACGACGCTTTCCATCTGCTCCCTGGAAACCAACGGACCCAGGTCCGTTGCGGGATCGAGCCCGTAGCCCAGCTTCATTTTGGAAGCCGCCGCCACGAACTTCTCCTTGATGGGCTCATAAATGCTTCCGATCGGAACCGCCACGGAACCGGCGAGGCATCTCTGCCCCCCGCAGCCGAAAAAGGAGCTGAGCATGGCTTTGACCGTCTTCTCGATGTCGGCATCGGGCATGATCACGACGTGGTTCTTCGCCCCGCCGGCGCACTGGGCACGCTTGCCGTTGTGTGTGGCCTGCTGGTAGAGAAGCTTTGCAACCGGGGTGGAGCCCACGAAAGAAAGCCCTTTTACCACGGGGCTGTCGAGCAGAGCGCTTACGACATCCCTTCTTCCGTGCACCAGGTTCACGACCCCCGGAGGAAACCCGGCTTCGTCCATGAGTTCGAATATTTTGACCTGCGTTATGGGTACCTCGGAACTGGGTTTGACTATATAGGTGTTTCCGGTGGCAACCGCGTACGGCAGGTACTCCAGGGGGACCATGGCCGGGAAGTTGTAGGCCGGGACCATGCAGAAAACGCCCAGTGGTTCCAGTGCGGCCTTCAGTTCTACACCGGGAGATATGTTGTCCACCACGTAGCCCTTCATGAGGGTCAGGACGCCGCAGGCACACTCCACCTCTTCGATGGAACGCCTCAATTCGCCCTTGGCCTCATCGAGGGTCTTGCCCATCTCCTCGACGATGGTCCTGGACAGGTCCTCGAAATTTTTCTCGAGCAGGTTTTTCAGGATAAAGAAGTACCTGGCCCTCCGGATAGGGGGCGTCTCTTTCCACTCCCGGAAAGCTTCCCGGGCCGCCGTGATCGCACTTTCCACTTCGGCGGGAGTTGAAAGGGGGACCCTGGCGATGACCTCCCCCGTGGCGGGATTGACTACGTCCTGAAGTTTTTCCGATTCCGAATCTATCCACTCTCCGTCAATGTAGTTCTTGAGGATTCCGTAGTCTTCACGCGGCGCTTCACGCAAGGTAAACGATGGTTGCGTCTGCACTGACATAAGTTTCAAACCTCCATCTCTGATTCCGTAAGTCTGCTAAGATACAGAAGGAAAAGGTGTTTCATCCAGATTGTTCATTGACGCGTCTTTCACGCGTACTCCCTCAAGTCCATAGAATTTCGCTGTAGTATTCCGGCCGCAATCAGAGGTCTTCATCAAGCCTTGCCAGAACCCCCAGGGCGACAGCCTCCGAGTTTTGGATGTGAAGAAAGCTGCTCTCCCATGCCGCATCGCCGTCGTGCCGCTCGATGGCGTCCAAAATGACCCTTATCTCTGCAAGACTTTGCAGGGGACGTCCGGCCTGGGACATGGACGTCATTCTCAACAGGCTGATTCGAGCGTGCAGGGATACCAGAAACGACTGGACCAGCTTGTTCTCACAGCCTTCCAGCAGGGTGTCGTAAAAATCCCTTTTGGCATCGACCAGATCATCCACGTTCCCCGCCCGTGCCGCCCGCTCGAAATGATCCACCGCGCCCGCCAGGACCGAAATCCGGGCAGCATCCGCCCGTTCCGCAAACAGCCTGCATGCAAGGCTCTCCATCACCTGTCTGACCTGATAGATGTCCCTTGCCTCTTCGAGGCTGACACAGGCTACGATGGGACCCTTGTTCGCAATGACCTTTACGAGCCCTTCCGCCTCGAGCTGGCGCAAAGCCTCTCTCAGCGGCGTACGGCTCACCCCCATAAGCCCGCAGAGTTCGCGTTCTATGAGGCGGTCACCAGGCTTGAAGTGGCCCTTGCATATGGCGTTTCTAAGATTGGTGACGGTCTGTTGGCGAATGGGAGCGGGTTCCCTTAAAACTAACATGACTCTTTCCTCTATTTTGTCCTGCAGCTGACTTGCTGCAGGAATTGTAAGTGGGCATTTCCCAGGAAATGCCGGCTTTGCCCCTTGCCTGCGAGTGTCGCGTAATGTCTCGAATCGGAAGTCCGATTCATAAATGGAATTTCGAAAAGCGTGGGGGGTCTCCCCCCTGCCATCACCCCCACGCCTCTTCGCGGCTTGCGGAAGAACCGGCGTTCCTCCGCTCTCTTTTCACCGGCCGCAAAGCATCGATCCCTATCTTGGAAGCTCGACGCCGTATTTTTTAAGTATGGTCTTGTACTCCGCGTACTCCTGTTCCACCGGGAGTCCCTTCTTCTTCATCTCACTTATCCACTTGTCGTAAATGGGCACGCATTTCTGGACCCAGCGGGCCTTTTCGGCGGGGCTCAGCTCGACGATTTCAACTCCCGCCTTTTTAACCTCATCGATCACTTCCTGGTCCGTACCGTCGAAAGACTCCACCTGGTTGATCAGGAACTTCTTGCCTGCCTGGTCGACAACCTGCTGCAGGTCTTTGGGCAACCCTTCATAGACCGCCCTGTTCATCATGAAACCCATGACGATGACCCCCACGTCCACCTTGGTCGCGTACTTGCACAGGTCTTTCAATCTGTATGACCTGGCTCCGGCAAACGATATCAGGCCCCCGTCCACTACGCCGCGCTCGAGCGCCGTGGGGAATTCGCCGCCCGGAACGCTGACCGGCGTTGCGCCCAGCGCGGTGAGGGAATCGCTCAGCAGCCCGCCCGGGGTCCGTATCTTCAAGCCGCGCAAATCTTCCATGGTCGCTACCCTCTTCTTGCCCAGGAAAAGCTGGTAGGAAGAGGTCGTGCCGATCCAGGCAATGGATTTGCCGTTGTAGAACTTCTTGTCGAGAAGTTTCTTTTCGAACATCTCGCCTACTACTTTACGGCCGATCTCGGCATTCGGAATGGCGAACGGGAGGCAGAACACATCCGAGAGCGGAAAGACACCGGGAGTGTAGTCGGGCAGAAACTGGACCATATCCGCGGTACCCTTCGTCACCATGTCGTATTCGGCCTGGGGTTTGCCCAGGGCGCCGCCCGGATAGAGAGTCACCTGGATCCTCCCGTTTGAAAGCTTTTCCAGGTCCTCTTTGAGGCGGACGTAGACCTTGGTGTGCAGCGGCGATGAGGTGCTCATGTGGTGGGCAAAACTGAGCTTGTAGACCTTGTCTGCCGCCCGGGCGGACCCGTTTCCGGGCATCCACGACAGCAAACAGACGACCAAAGATACTCCCAGGATTACGAGGCTACGGACGATGATCTTCATGCATTCTCCCCCTTCGTTGACGGTTGTGCGGCTTCAGAATCAAAAACCACCGCAAATTTCCCAGGCCCGCTATTCGGCCAACTTGCCGATCCCGGCCAAATCCTCGGCTGCATCCTCCAAGCCAAGCTCTGTCAGTTTCTTTCGTGTCGGATACCCCGAATCCCGGTTCCAGCCGCGGATTTCATAATATTCCCTTACCATCGGTTCGATATCGACCACCTGGCCCCTGGCCGGCCCGTCCGGCAGGGGTTCCTCTACCATCCTGCGGGGCAGGGTATCATCGGTATGTTCGAGCCCTTCCCTGAGATTGTATGCCCTCTCCAGGTTTACGATGCGCTCCCCGGTCTGTTTCAGCTCGGCTTCGTCCATCCGGTTTCCGGTCACGGCGTTGTAGAAGTCGGCCATGATGGTCGGCATGGAGCCCATCCACGAGTAGAGGGAGAAGACGCAGAATCTCCATCGCGTTTTTGAAGGCATGCACGTCTTCATACCAGACGTTGATATCCGCCTTGCCTTCCTCGGTGGTGGGGTTCGTGGGGTCGATGTATTTGCCCAGCGTTCCCTTGAGGTCGCTGTCCCAGAAATCCCCCGTGTACGACTCCGGGGCATGGGCCCTGACGTGGCAGGCCCCGCGGGACGAGACGGCAAAGCCCAGCCCCCACGTCTTGGCGGCCCTTACGTTTCTCATCACCAGGGCCAGTCCCTTGACGTGAAGAGCGTATTGCTCCGACCCCTTGCCGATCTGTTTTGATGCGCCGACGAGGCCCCGGGAAAGAATTTCCCCGATTCCCTCTCTGTGGGCGATCTTCTCTATCAGCCCCAGGATCGCGTCGGCGCTTCCCCAGTCCAGTTTCAACCCCCCGGTGTCTTCTTCGGTCAGGATGCCCCTCTGATAGCATTCCATGGCGAACCCGATGCTCCCGGAGGTGTCCACGTAGTCGATCCCGTAGAGGTCGCAGAGCGTTGCGGCCCGCAGGACAAGCCCCAGGTCGCTGTTTCCGACCCGCGGTCCGAAATCGGCGGGAGCCATGAGTTCCGGGGCCTGCCCGTAGGTCCCCGACCATGGCCCCTCACTCAGAACGTACATGCGGCTGCATCCGGCGGGGCAGGAGAAACAGGCCAACTGCTTGAAGCAGGTCTTGGTCCATTCGGCCTCCATCAGTTTCCACTCTTCGAAAGTCCCCTGCTGGAAATTCTTGGCCCCGATCATTCCGAAGTCCCTGTACCGGGTCCAGCCGGCGTAGGGCCCGTAGCTGAACCGCATCTTCATGGCCTCGGACCTGTTGCGCCATGCCTTGCGATGAGCTTCCGCCAGCTCAAAGAGTTTTTCGCGATCCGCCACCTTGACGCTCCGGCTCCCCCTGGCGGCAATCGCCTTGAGGTTTTTCGACCCGAATACCGCCCCCAGGCCCGTTCTTCCGAGCCCCCTGCCAAAATCCGCTATGATGCTGGCAAACCTGACCAGCTTTTCGCCGGCCACGCCGATGGAGATGACCCCGGCTTCCGGGTCGCCGACCTCTCTCATGATGGTTTTGTTGGTTTCCCTGGTGGTCTTTCCCGCAAGGTGGTCCGCTGACCTGATCTCGATGCGGTCATCGTCTATGCACAGATACACCAAGCCGGCCGACCGGCCTTCGATGATCAACATGTCGAAGCCGGCTTGTTTCAGCTTCAGCCCGAAGGAACCGCCGCTGTTCGAATCCCCCAGAAAACCGCTGAGAGGCGATTTCGCCGAGACGGTGAACCTCTGGCTCCCGGGCACTTCCGTGCCGCAACACGGGCCGGCGCTTATGAAGATTACATTATCCGGCCCCAAAGGGTCCGTGCCCGGCGGGACGCTCTCGTAGAGCATGCGGGAATTGAATCCTCTGCCGCCGATGTATTTCGCGGCAAAGTCCATGTCCAGTGGTTCAATCGAGATTTGACTCGTGGTGAGGTTTACCCGCAACACGCTGCCCATGTATCCATTCATCGCAAGCCCTTCACTTTTCGGAAAGGTTCATCGGACATTAGATTTTTCCCACCACCGGGACCGGGAAGATCCCGATTTTGCCGGATTTCCTGATTATGGCCGCCGCATCCGATTCCACGATCTTTATGGCTTCCGGCAGGCAGCTTTCCACGCACCGGTTGCAAAAGTCGCAGCGTATATCGAGGACCGCGATGTTTACGGCCAGTTCGCTGTTTCTGAGGATTCTTATGTAGGAGAGGCGGGGGTGGAATTCGCCCTGTTTTGTCTGGGCGCAGGCCATCTCGCACACGCGGCAACCGGTGCACTTCTCGCCGTCAAAGATTAGCTGTTTGTCGCCGATCATCGGATGCTCCTCACTTCGAATCTGTAAACGATCTAATTGCGGGAATGCCGTGGAACGGGTCAGGGCCATGAAGCCGATCCCGTAATACCGTAGTACGGTATTAGGAAGACCCTAATACGGTATTACGGGTTTTGTCAAGAAATTTCTTGGAGGCTTGAAAACGAACCCACATAAGGCTTGGCGGCATTTCAAAGCTAGGGGACGACTCGTGGTTTCGGGCCTTTACCGGCATGCCCGCCGTGTGGGGGCGGCGGCCGATTGCGCATCGGAATATGCGGCGGGAGATGGCGTCTTGAACACGAAAAGTGATGATTTCCGGGGGTTGATCGGCCGATTGGCGGTGTTTGGGATGGCTCATGCCAAGCTGCGTTCAGGAGAGCATCAAGGAACGCTTTCAAAAAGCGCGGGGAGCTACGCCCCTACGCCGTCGTTTTCCTGGATAATTGTGTTCGCTCAGGCAAGCAGTCGTTTCGCAAGATCGACTATTTCATGGCCTTCGGACAATCCATCGATAAATCGTTCAGGAATACCCGAAAGCCCCACCTGCGCTCCCACCAGGGCGCCGGCCATCAAGGCCCTGGACATATTTTGCCCGCCGCCGTTTACCGCGTGCAGGACGGCCTGCTCGAAATTGTCCTGAAACCTTGCCGCCAGGTAATACGCTCCCGGCAGGACGCAAATGATGGAGCACGGCATGCCGTAGACCAGCGATACCTTCCAGGCCGGTTCGATGACCACGTTGGGGTCCCTGGCCGCGGCCCAGATGTGGGAGGGAAACAGGAGCCCGTCGGGATAGGGAAGCGATGCGGACGCTGCCGTGGGGTCATGGGCGTAGGTCCCCTTTTTTTCCGCCAGCACGACGTGGGTAAACGGAAGTTCTCCATCTTCCACCATGCCGTAAAGCTTGCCGGACAGCTTGCCGTCAAAGGGTTCGCCACGGACCAGGGCGCCTGCGATCACGCAATAGGCTGCGCTGAGGGCCGTAACAAAGGGGTCGATCTGGGTCAGCCGAATGTTTCGGGCGATTAGCCGCGCCCCTTCGCCCGGCGACAGGGCATACCTTGCGGCCAGCACCACCGCTCGTTCCGCCCCTTCGGTGGTATCGGCATAATCGCCGGTTTTTCCCCAGGGCCTTCCCTGTTTGACCCGGGCCCGGTAGAGTTCCAGGATGGACTGGTTCGTGTATCCGCCGGGTCCTGAATACGGGGTGCCATCCATTTGTTGCAGGAATTTTTCATCCAGTCGCCGGGTGAAATCCCCCTCGTCGTATCCGCGCTTTTCCACAACAGAGCGCAGCAGTTCCAGTGTAATCAGGCCGGTCTGGGAAAGATCGCCCGCCTTGAGCCCGGCATGGTAGCGGCCGGGCTTCGGATCGGTGTATCCTTCTATCCACG
Organism: uncultured delta proteobacterium; assembly: GCA_963712895.1. Classification (GTDB taxonomy): domain Bacteria; phylum Desulfobacterota; class Syntrophobacteria; order Syntrophobacterales; family Syntrophobacteraceae; genus SbD1. The sequence goes on from CAVQJR010000007.1 coordinate 662,579, forward strand.
GCCCGAACTCCGCCCGCATCCGGTCCAGGTCGTAATACCAATGCGGACCCAACCCCAGGGCATCCCCGATCAGGGCGCCCACCACCGCCCCCGCCGCACGATCCGCCACTTTGTCCATATTTGCCATTTGCCACCTCACTGTTCCCGGGCGTAAACCGGGCTTGATATTTTCGAGTATCGGACCTTGATTCGAGACCGCGCCGAACCGGTATAGCCGTTATCTATTTGTTAAGCTTTCGATCCCGGCGGCACAATGGCCGGATACGCCGACCGGCACCAGCGCTGCGGGTCATGCGGCCGTTTCATCAGGAGAGTTTACAGCCTATTTGCCCTTGACGAACATCTCTTTGTACGGCCACCCCCCGATACCCTTTTCGAGAATGTACATGCGAGTTTCAGGGACCCCCTTTGTTTTCAGGTATTCGTAGGTGTTCCTGGCGCCGCCCCCGCCCCGCGGGCAGATGATGACCACATCGTCTTTTGAGGATTTTATGCGCCCCAGGACGGGGTCGAGTTTTTTCTTTTCCGCATCGGTTTTTGCGGGATAGGCGTTGGTTTCGATGGCTTTTTTGAAATGGTGCATTGCAAACTCGTCCGGCGTTTGAATGTCCACGATGAACATGGACTTTCCGCCTTCGAGCCACTGTTTGAAAACATCGGGCTTAACGAAGTTTTGTGCCATCGCCGGAATGGCGGAATAAAAAAGCACGGCCAAAGCCATAAAAACGATCTTTTTCATGATAATCCTCCGATTTGTTTATAAAAAGTTTCCAGGCGGCGAAAAGGTCCTCTCCCGCCTTGCCGGCGCGGTGGCCAGCATCTTCTTGAACCGGGCCTTGAGGCGGGTGCGGTTCCAGTAGGTAAAGGGAGTGCGGGAGACCTTCACTTTTCCGGCAGCGGCCGCTTCCGGCGAAAACACGAGGTCCAGGATATGTACCGCGGAGGCGGCAGCGCCAAGGAAATCGACACACCCGCCGCAGTAGGAGACGATCCGCCGTCCCGCGGCCTCTTCCTTCCGGAGTGAGCGCCAGTCCCGGGCAAGCTCCGGAGCCAGGAAAGGCACCGATCCCCCCTGGCCGCAGCACAGGGTCTTTCTTCGCTGGTGGGGCACATTCCCGATACGCAGCCCCAGCTTTTCAACCAGGTCCCGCACCGCTTCATGGATGGAATCTTCAAACCTTACCGCACACGGATCGTGAACGACGGCCGTTCCCGCCCGCCTCCCGGTGCGAGGCAGGCCCTTTTCGGCCAAAACCTCGTACACGCTCTTCACCTTGAACTCGGTGCCGTATTTCCTGAAAACCGCGTGACAGTTGGGGCACGCCACCAGGACGGTGCGGACCCCGTTTTCGAGCAGCCAGCGCTTCATCTCGCCAAGCATTGCCCGGAAAACGTCCTCGCGCCCGAGATCGTGGGAAGCCTTCATGCAGCAGTCCAGAACGATCCCCAGTGAGGGGAAGCTCCCACGCAGCCACGAATAGAGCTGCATCACTCTGCCGGGCCTTGTTCCGGGGAGGTTGCAGCCCGGGAAAAAGACCGTGTCACAGCCTTCGGGAAGAGCGTACCAGGTGTAGCGCTTCGATGTGCCTCGCTTTTCATACCTGAGAATCACATCGTGGCCGGGATAGTTGCCTCCGCCCCGGCGGACCGCCTCCCGGCGCATCTCCAGAAACATCCCCGCCGGGTCGATATCCACCGGACACACGGCCGTACAAAGTCCGCACAGGCTGCATTCGAAGGCCGCCACCCGCCGATCCTTTCGGGAGGGATCAAAGGCATCGGCAATGGCCTTGGGATTGCCATGTTTTTGCAAGAACCCGCATTCTCTCAGGCAGAGGTTGCACTCAATGCACTTTTCTGAAACTGCCTGGACCTGTTTTAAGCAATCTCGCATCCCGGTCCGCCGTTCAAATTGGGAAGACATATTGTACGACGGTCATTTTATAAATCGGCAGATTCAATTATACAAATCGGTATTACCGATAGAACCCAACCCATTCATAGGGTTCCGGACTGTCGCGTGTATGTTGGTTTCCCCCGGAACGCAGAAAAAATACCAGTTTCCCCACCGGGCTCACCTTTGTGACGTAAAGTACCTTTCGGAAATCAGTGAAAAGCAATGGTCGAAGAGATAGGGACCATGGAACAAAATGGAAGATATATTCGAATGATCGGTAAGAGCCGTTATACAGCCGGACTATAGGGTATGAGCCACTAGTTATGTGAAGTCAGTATTTAATACCGGGAACTATACCGGAATCTATGGTTCTAAATACAATGATAGCTTAGTAGCTGATTGAGTATCGTCTGATACTAAATGAATCAATCCAATTAAATGTAGTTTAACCTGATTTATAAAGTGCCTTCATGTAACGAAGTTGGCGGAGCTTTACACTTTTAATCAATTTATCAATCCAAGCCATAAATAATTGCGCAAAGGTCTTGATTTTTGTAGGGTGGGCACGGTCTCTTTGTGCCCACCGCTTTTCATCCCGAATAGCGGGCACGATGAAACCGTGTCCACCCTAAATTTCCTCCCTGTTTTGCAAGAACTTTTGACGCTGTGAATTAAATAAGAAAAATTTTTCAATATATTGCGAAGGAAGGACCATGAAATCAAGATCTGGCTTGTTGACATCTTTCTGCATCCTGGTTTGCCTGGCCGGCTGTGCCGGGCCGCCATGGCAACAACAAACCGTATTCGGGAGTAGCGGTCCCATGATTGAAATACGGACTGCGCGTCCATCGAATACGCCGGCATCGCCCATACGGCCGGCACCCGAACAGAGTATGTCCCTGCCCCGGCAACAGGGGCCTGTCCGATCGGACGGCCGGACGAGCGACGCACAGCTCCGGCAACAGTTGCTGAAACAGGCCGCGCTGATGTCCGGACCTGACTTTGCGGATTACAAGGTAGGTCCCGAAGACCTTTTGCAGATCAGCTTCCTGGGCGCCGACAGTCTCGGCTCGGAAGCAAGGGTAAGCGGTGAGGGTGAGATCAGGCTGCTCCTCGTCGGTGATGTCAAAGTGGCGGGCCTGTCGCCTGTGGAAATTACGCGCAAGCTCACCCGGCTATATAAACAGGGCGATTACCTCGTCAATCCCCAGATCAGCGTTGCGGTTAAGGAATACCGGCACCTGAGGGTGGCGGTAACCGGGGCTGTCAATAAGCCTGACTATTATTCTTTAATCGGCCCCCGCACCCTGCTGGAAGTCCTGGGTATGGCCGGCGGGCTTTCCGACAAGGCAGGCGAAGTGGTTCATATCATGCGGCCCAAAACCGGATCGATGATACGCCGGGCTAAATTCCAGGAAGGCTCGACGGCAGGCGCCGACACGGTTTTGGTCGATCTGAACAAGCTTTTGCCGGGCGGCGCCGTTGAACTCAATATTCCCATTCAAAACGGCGATACGGTATTTGTCCCATTCGCGCAGAGCGCCTACGTCATGGGTGCCGTAACCAGGCCGGGCGGCGTGCTTCTAAAGGACAATATGACCGTGGCCAAGTCGGTGTCCAGGTCGGGCGGGATCAATCCCATAATCGGTTCGAATATCGCAACCATCGTGCGTACGGATAAACACGGGAACAAGACCACCATCCCGGTGGACCTCGGCCAGGTAACAAACGGCAGGGCGGAGGACATAGCACTCGTCGAAAACGATATAGTCTTTGTGCATGAAAGTGGCGTGCGGCGATTCTTTTTCGATCTGAAGAATTTCCTGCCGGGCGGCAGCGTGAGTCCATTTGTCGGCGCGTTTTAACATTCGCACTTCCCCCCGAGAGTCCTGACCTTTCGAGGTTATGAATTAACTGAATTATATCGGCGAAGGCTCATCGACTGGAGCCGTCTCCCGGTCTAAGGACACCCTGATGCAAAACAACCAGCCAACCGACCTGATGGTACAGGTCCCGGCGTCCCTGCCCACGCCGGCCGCCAATATGCAGTATTATGGCTTCGAGGAGGAACAGGGGCCTCATCTGCGCGACTACTGGCATGTGCTGTTGAAGCGCAAGTGGTGGTTCGCCGGTGCGTTTTCCACGATAATGATCATTGTCGTCCTGGCAACGTTTCTGATGACCCCCATATATGTCGGCAAGATCACCCTCCAGATCATCCAGGACAACCCCTCCGCTATTATGGGGGGAGGGAATACGGACCCGCTGGGAGCTTTGACGGGCACCAGTGAACTGGACAGATTCTATGAGACTCAATACAAGATCCTGCAATCTCCAACGATTGCCTACAGAATCATCGATTCGCTCAATCTCAGGGACCACCCCTCCTATAAAAAGATGCAGAAAGGCAATAAGGACGATCCGCCGGAGGTCATCAGGCAAAAGTATGCGCAGAGTCTACTGGACCATTTGATAGTAAAACCGGTCAAGAATTCATTCCTGGTGGACATATCCTTCAGGTCCACCGATAAAATCCTTGCCGAAAAAGTCCCAGAAACCATTCAGAAAGAATACCTGAAGCTTTCCATGAATACGCGCCGGCAGTCTTATGCAATGTTAAAAGAGTGGCTGAACGGGGAACTTACTCGCCTTGGAAAGAAGCTGGAGATATCCGAACAGAATGTTTATGTGGACGGCCAGAAAAAGGACAACCTGTCCCTGGAAGACAACCAGTACAATGTAATAGTGCAAAAATACGTCGAACTCAGCAGGGCGTTGACCGCCGCACAATCGGAGAGGGCTGAAAAGGAATCGCAATACAGGCAGTTGATGGAAAAAGGCACGGATGCGCCTCTTATCACCAACAATCCTTTAATAATCCAGTTGCGCCAGCAGTTGATAGCCCTGGAAAGCCAATCCAGTGGAAGCGGCGCCATTTTGGGCTCCAGGCACCCGGAACGCCGGGCGGAGCTTGCGAAAATAAAAGATTTGCGTGACCGCCTGGGCTACGAAGTCAAGCGCATCGAGACCAGTGTGAGGGCCGGCTATGAAACGGTCTGCCGGACGGAAGCCCTGTTGCAGAAAGACTACGAGACCCAGCGAACGAAGCTTACGGAAATGCAAAACGACCTTGTTCAGCATCATATACTGACGCGCGATCTGCAGACCAACCAGACCCTGTATGAAGGCTTGCTTGCCCGTATGAAGGAAGCCAACATCGCCAGCACCATGGTGCCCAGTAATGTATCGGTAATCGCTTATCCGGAAAGGCCGTTCAAGCCATGGCTGCCTAAACCTGCTTTATTTCTTGCCCTTGCCGCTGTAATGGGGTCCATTGCCGGTATCGGGGCGGCTTTTTTCATAGAATACCTGGATAGCTCCATCAAAAGTGTGGAAGACATGGAAAAGGTCTGCCGAATACCCACTCTCGGCATGGTCCCCCTGGCTGAAAATAAGGAACTCATGAAGCAGTCTCTCGTCCCCGAACTCATTACCCACAGCAACCCCATGTCGATGATAGGAGAGGCCATCTTCCACATCCGCACTGCAATCATGCTCTCCGCTTCGGGGGCGCCTCCCCAGGTCATCGTAATCACCAGTTCGAGCATCATGGAAGGAAAGACTTCAACTACGTCGAACCTGGCTATCGGTTTATCGGGAAATGACCGCAAGTGTCTGATCATAGACGGCGACCTCAGAAAGCCCAGGCTTCACAAGATCTGGAAACAGGCCAATGATTGCGGCCTTTCAAACTATCTTACCGGTGGTGCCGTTATTGAAGATATTATCCGTCCCACTGAAGTCCCACATTTGTATTTCATTCCGGCAGGCCCCACTCCTCCCAATCCCAACGAACTGCTTGCCTCCTCGGCTTTCAGGAGACTGATCGATCTGCTGCGGCAGGACTTCGATAACATCATTATAGATTCCCCGCCCATTATCGGTTTTGCCGACGCCCGGTCCCTTTCGGCCGCCGCGGACGGTACGGTGCTCCTCTTTAAACATCACAGCACCACGCGGGAAGCCGCCCGGCTTGCGGTCCAGCTCCTGTCGCAAAACAATTTGCGCATTCTCGGGGGCATCTTGACAATGGCCAGGAAAGATCGAATGCCATACGGCGGCTATTATGGATACTATCACTATTATAACAAGTATTACAAAGACTATCACGTGACGGACAAGGAAGGCCCGGGGGCGGAACGCAAGCCGGTAAAATAGTATCGGTTCCTCCCAAAGGCGCGGATTATTCGATGGCATTTCATCTGTTCGGATTGCCGGGCAACCGGGCAGATATTCACAAAGGAAACGACACGGCCGATTTCATTCACCAAAAAGTCGACTTGTACTACGGTAGACGCCTGCGTGGCGGGAGATCTCCGGTGATGCCTCTATTGTCTGAAACAAAAGAAAATTCTCTGTCGACCAGTGATATCCCCGAAAGTTCACCCGGTCCGGCCGCGGCCCTTAAACAGGTCCTGAATTCCAAATTTTACACCATGATCGGTATTGATACGGCCATTTTCACCGGAAGCTGTATCATGGCCTATCTTCTGAGATTTGAATTTAAACTGTCTGATCGTATCATCGAGCAGATCATTTGGATACTTCCTTATCTAATCGTCAGTAAATTGGTAATGTTTCATTTCCTGGGAATGTATAAAGGCATGTGGCGCTACTCCAGCCTGAATGAGTTCTGGAGGCTGTCCCAGGCATGTGTCCTCTCGGTTCTTGTCACCATCATCGTTTTGTTCCTTTTTGCCTTATTGGACAAAGTCCCCCGGTCAATTTTCATTATCGATGCCGTTTTGACCTTTGTTCTGACCGGCGGCGTCAGAATGATGATTCGATCTTATTTTGCCGCAAAGTCGGGGGCCAAAATAGTTCATTCTTCCTCATACGCCCGTACCGGGCCGCGGCATCGTCCACCCGAACGTGTACTCATAATAGGCGCGGGAGCTTCCGGAGAAAAACTCCTGCGAACGATCATCGACAACCCGAACCTTATCTATCATGTCGTAGGTTTTCTGGATGACGATGCGGGAAAGCGCGGGCGCTCACTAAGAGGAATTCCCGTATTCGGTCCGATAAAAGAGCTGGCTCACGTGACCCGAAAATACAACGTGGAATCCGTCTTCATAACAATTCCATCAGCTACGGGAGCACAGATGCGCAAGATTGTCGAAACCTGTAAGAACTGCAACATTTCATACAAGACCCTCCCGGCCATCGGCGAAATAATGGAAGGTAAGATCAGTGTAAAAAAACTGCGTGATGTCAATTACGAGGACCTTCTGCGGCGGGAACCGGTTCGACTCGATACCCGGTGGATCCGGGAGTACCTCGCCGAACAGGTCATTCTCGTAACGGGAGCGGGCGGTTCCATCGGGTCCGAACTATGTCGTCAACTGGTCCGGTTCAACCCGAAAAAGCTCGTTTTGGTGGACGCGGGCGAGGAAAATCTTTACGGCATTCAAATGGAGCTTCGCCACGAGGTGAATTTCCGGAAATTTTGCTGTGTTCTCGCTTCCGTGCAAGACCGGAAACTGCTGGAAGCGGTCTTCAAAATGTATCGCCCCAATGTCGTATTCCATGCCGCGGCATATAAGCACGTACCCCTGCTGGAAAGAAATCCCTGGGAGGCGGTTTATAATAATGTCATGGGTAGTCGTGTCGTCATGGGCCTGGCGGTTGACTACGGGGTCGAACGTTTTGTGCTGGTATCGACCGATAAGGCGGTGCGTCCGACAAATGTCATGGGAGCCAGCAAGCGCCTCTCCGAGATAATTATGCAGTCTTACGGCCGAGGAGGCACGCGTTTTATGGCCGTGCGCTTCGGCAACGTCGTCGGTTCATCGGGGTCGGTCATCCCCCTTTTCCGAAAACAAATCGAGCATGGCGGTCCGGTTACGGTAACTCACCCCGAGGTGACCCGGTACTTCATGACAATCCCGGAAGCGGCCCAGCTCATTGTGCAGGCCGGAGCGATGGGAAGCGGAGGTGAGGTCTTCATCCTGGAGATGGGTTCTCCGATTCGAATCGCCGACATGGCACGGGACTTCATCCGCCTGTCGGGCAAAGAGCCGGGCCGTGATATTGAGATAGTCTTTTCGGGCTTGCGCCCCGGCGAAAAGCTCTACGAAGAACTGATTACCTCGGGTGAGGACGTCATGGGAACCAGGCACGAAAAAATAATGGTGCTCAGAGCGAACGGCAATGGCGGCAAAGGCCCTGCCGATCTGCAGGCACGCTCGACATGGCTCGATCATGAACTCGATCAGTTATGCCGGATCGCCAAGACCCATGAGCCAACGGCCATCAAACGGAAATTCCAGCACCTTGTGCCGGAGTATACCCCGCAGGAAAACGATTGCGTTCTTGAAGACACGGGTTGTCACAGGTCCTTTCACTGAAGTTGCCATTCCAACGGCAAATCCAACCTGCAGAATATAAATCTTTCATTTTCGGAGGATGAATTGAATTCATTTTTCAAAAATAGCCGTGTTCTGGTCACCGGCGCATGCGGCACGGTGGGTGGCGAACTGGTTCGGCAACTTTTAGAGAATTATAGTGTAAGTGAACTGATTGCCCTTGATAATAACGAAAGCGAGCTATTCTTTCTCGAACAAAAGTTTCATCAGCATAAAAACACCAGCTATTTCCTGGCCGACGTAAGAGACCGGATGAAACTTTCCCGCAAGATGGAAGGTATAGATATCGTATTTCATGCTGCCGCTTACAAGCACGTGATTCTTTGCGAGAGGTCCCCATTCGAAGCGGTTATGACCAATATCCTCGGTGTTCAAAATATTGTTCAGGCTGCTTTGGATAATAATGTCGGGACCGTCGTTTTCACAAGTTCCGACAAGGCGGTCAATCCGACCAGTGTAATGGGGACCAGCAAGTTAATGGGTGAACGGCTTATTACCGCCGGGAACAGCAACTTAAGGGGGCATCGAACGGTGCTCGCATCGACCAGATTCGGCAATGTCATGGGGTCGCGCGGATCGGTTGTGCCTATTTTTCGAGAGCAAATTCGGCAGGGAGGTCCGGTCACCCTTACACATCCGGAGATGACGCGGTTCATTATGAGTTTTGAGGAGGCAGTCCGGCTGGTTATAGATTCATCTCGACTCGCCAAGGGAGGCGAGGTAATCGTCACGAAAATGCCGGTAATTAAAATTCGGGACCTTGCAGAGGTAATGATCCGGGAACTGGCTCCCGTATACGGGCATGATCCCTCCGATATCGAGATCGCAGTCATCGGCTCCAAACCTGGAGAAAAACTTTATGAAGAGCTAATGACACATTCGGAAGTGAATCGTTCCTGGGAACTGGAGAGTTACTTTGTTATTCGTCCGGCGTTCACCAGCTTGTACCGTAATATTGAATATACTTATCCGGGCGTCATTTCAGAACAAGTGAAAAGACCTTATAATTCCTCCAACGTAACACCTCTTAACCAGAAGCAGCTTAAAGAGTTTCTGGACAAAAGCAATCTGTTATTCAGGCCCCGCAAGGGTAGTGATTATCAACCGAGCCAGATATACTGGCCTGACGATGAAAATGGCAAACAAGAGTCAACCGATGTCGATTATCTCCATGTGATTAACAATTAAACCGGACAAAAAATGTTGCCGTAGTCCACTACCTGGTGCATTCAGCCGGGATAGTATCGACCTGCAAAGTCCCAAAGACTCGGGTACTCTTCAGCATGAAAAAGCACAAGCCATTTGAGATTTTCTTTTTTCTTGTATGCTCTTTAGCTTTTATCTCCAGAATGGACGTTTCCTTTGCCGGACGGCAGGATTGCCCGTATCTGTTGGTTATATCATGGTATTCTGCCACATCTTTGGACCAGATTACGAAAGAGTGGCTGGAGAAGGTAAATTCGAGTCCGTTTGATGGAATCGGAGCTATGCTGAACTTGGGGAGAAGGGCCGCGCAAGCTCCGGATGACGATAAATACCTCGATAGAATTAAAAAATTGAGCCGATATACAAAAAAAGATATTTGGCCCTGGATTTTTTTAAATCGCATTATCGGAGGGGCCGGTCTAACCAAAAGGAAGGTCCATTTGTTAATGACGGATAACGAACAAGCTCATTTCAGTTCAATTAAAGGAATGGACCTCTACGATGAGCAGGGAGCGCTTACCGCATTCAAGGGGCTTTTCAGACAGGCGCTGAAAGTTGCACGAGCCTTCGGATCGCCCGGCATTATTATCGATCATGAAGCCTACAATAATCCAAATTCCAAGCGCATCAACTACCTCCAAAAGGTCCAGGGTAAAACCGGCACGGAGATAACGGGGCGTTTAGAGCAAATAGGGCGGGAACTGGCGATCATGGTCAATGATGAATATCCGGAGGCAACCCTTTGGTTTTTGGCAATCGAGCCGAATTCAGCCTGTGGCTGTATCGTCCACGGCATACTGGAGGAAGCAACACGCTCCAAAATGAAACTCAAAGTGGTGGAAGGGGGCGAAAGAACCGTCGGATACGTTCATAAAACACTTCCCGAACTTGAGAACGCCATGTCAAGGCAAAGGGAAACACTCGATCAGTGGCGGAAACAATATCCCGACAAGCTGATTCTTGCCGGGACAACCGCCCTGATAGACGATCCCGAAAACCTGGGGCCAAGGTTCAAACGGCGGTATGAAGGGAGTCGGATAAAATCCGTTGAGGATATGGCTCCCTTCCTCAAGGTACTTTTCACAAATTACCGTTATATCTGGATTTATGCCGCACGCCAGGCCCACTACGACCCGTTCGACGCAACCGCAAGTAAAAAATACAACCAAGTCATCAACAATAAACTCTCCGATATGAAATGCCTCAAATAGGCGATCTGTAGTCTTTGAAATCACTTTAAGTGAATCTATGTACACGATGTTCGTCAAATCCCGGCGCCCCTCTATCACTTGCCGTGTAATGGATTATTGCCGATGATCAAGAAAGGTATTGTCAAGGAGCTTATCTCCGGTATCGGTTGGGCCACTATCGGACGCGGCAGCTTCTTTTTAGCCTACCTGGCCGTTTTAGCACTGCTGGCCAGAATACTGCCTCCGGAGCAGCTCGGAGGTTTTTTCCTGATATATAGTTTTGTAACCATCGGTGCTTTCTTTGCCAGGATGGGTTCGGCTGTTAACGGATGCAGGCTGATTTCCGAAGCCATCGCTGCCAGTGAATACCATAAAGTGCGCGGGATAATACAAACGAGCCTGTTAGTAGCCGGTTCCGGCGGTGTGTTCTTTGCCTTAATTATCTTATCACCTATAGGTGAATGGATAGCTGAACACGTGTTCTATTCCCAACGGCTGACCTCGGTGCTTTTCCCGGTGGCCGTCTGGGTCTTTATTCATAGTTATAGAGGCATAGTCACGGAGTCGTTCAGGGGATTCGGCGATATCCGGTTCGCTTCCCTTTTCAATGGGCCATTGGAAGCCGTAATATCGATCGTCTTCCTTGCGGCTCTTGTTGTAATCGGGATTCATACCGATTTAAGGATCGCTCTGTTCATCCTTGCCGGGGCCAGCGCAATCAATGTCATCGTCGGCCTTCTCGCATTGAGGCAAAAGATTTCGCCCTTTCCGAAAGGGGCGCGGCCCTCCTGGTCGCGGTTCATAGCCGTATCCCTGCCGATAATGCTCTCGAATCTGCTCACCACCATTATTTTGAGGGTGGATCTGTGGATAACGGGCATGTTAATGCCGGGGAGCGAAGTGGCGCTATTCGGCTCCGCTCAACGACTGGCGACATTAATGACAAATCTGACCGGGCTTTCGGCGGCCGTGTTGCCGCCCTTTATCGTAAAGCTTAATCAGGATCCCAAAAAAGAGCGGCTTCAAACTACCTGTCAGGCGATGGCGGCAGTCACTTCCGTTCCGGCCCTCATGGTTACCTTATGCTTCCTGCTGGCAGGTAATTTGATTCTGCGCCTGGTTTACGGAGAATATTATGTCCAGGCCGCGCCCATCCTGGCGGCACTGGCGCTTGGCCAGGCGACACGGGTTATGGCCGGCTCGGCCCCCCTTCTTCTGGTAATGACGGGGCACCAAAATACATTGATGACCGCAAGTGCAATCTACAGTGTCGTCCATGTGGGGGCAATATACCTTGCAACCTCCCATTACGGCCTCAGCGGAGCGGCAATATCTTCCGGACTGTCCACAGCCGTCCAGAGCGGCATATTAATACTCCTGGTCAGGAAGAAGGTCGGAATCTGGTCGCACGCCTTTTTCTCCGCCCGAATATTAAGAAAATCACTGGACTTGCTCAAATCTCGCGGCAAGGGACTGAACTCACCGAGTTCGGCATAGCGCGCCGCCCCTCATTTCAGATTATACACAGCGTCAAAAGTAGTAGCAAAATAGAGGGGAAATGTAGGGTGGGCACGGTTTCATCGTGCCCACCATTCGGGGTGAAAGCGGTGGGCACAAAGAGACCGTGCCCACCCTACAAGGCATCAGGATCTTTGCGCAATTATTCCAAAACATAATTCAAAGCTCTCCCAATCGGTAATGCCAAATCAGCGTAATATTGTCGTATTCGCTTCAGAAGGGAAATTTTATGCCTGATTCCATTTTCATAGCCGGTAAAGATTGTCGGCTCCACGAAAACTGCATTGTCGGCTTCAAGTACAAACCTGAATCCAAACCCGCCAGGCTCGGCAACTTTGCCAATGTACGCTCCGGTACGGTGATCTATGGCGATGTCCAAATCGGCGACCACTTTCAAACGGGTCATAATGTCCTGGTGCGGGAAAATACTACTATCGGCGAGCACGTCGTGATCGGGACCAATACCGTGGTCGATGGAAACCTGACGATAGGTAACTTCGTAAAAATAGAATCCAATTGTTACATATGCACTAATGTCACCATAGGTAATCGCGTCTTCTTCGGTCCCAACGTAACCCTGACCAATGATCGATATCCCCTTAAAATGAGAGACCGGTATATTCCCGAAGGTCCGATCATCGAGGATGGAGTGAGCTTGTGTGCCGGAGTTGTCGTTTGTCCCGGCGTTCGCATAGGGAAGGGGTCGTTTATAGCGGCCGGGTCTGTCGTCACCCGTGACATTGCGCCTCAATCATTTGCCAAAGGTATCCCATCACGGGTTGAATCATTAGCCCCGAAGCTTAGCGAAGTCAATATGGCTCTTTCCTGGAGGAAATATCTCGATGAGTAGTCTACGGATTGCCATCATAGGTTGTGGCAAACAGGCCCCCAAACATATTTCCGGTTTCAAAAAGCTGGCGCAACTGGAAATTACACTCGCCGATATTGAACCGGGTCGTGCGGAAGAGCTGGCAGCAAAGGAAGGTGTGGGGTGGGTTGAGAGCATAGATGAGATTTTCACCGACCCGGCGATAAGGGCGGTCGATATATGTGTTCCAACCCCTGCTCATTCCGGTTTGGCCTTGCGTGCAATAGCCGCTGGCAAGGATTTTTTTTGCGAAAAACCTCTTTGCGAAAGCGCCGCGCAGGCAAGGGCTATAGCGGAACGGTTAAGTTCCGGAAACGTCATCGGGATGGTCGGCTACATCTATCGTTTCGCCCCCGTATTTGAATACGCCCATAATCTGTTCAAAGACACCTCCGTTTCGGGCAAAAGTTTAGAGCTGGGTCGGGTGGCAGGTGCGATTTTTCGGCTCGGCGGCCGCGGCGGCCACCAGGTCTGGAAACATCGGCAAGACAGCGGTGGAGGAGCGATCAGTGAAATGCTCGTTCACATGCTCGATTTGGCGCTTTGGTATTTCGGCCCGGTTGAGCAGGTTTTAAGTGTCACAAAAACTCTTCTCAGACCCCGGAGGTACTTTCAGGATCAACTGGTTGACGTGGATGCGGAGGACTATGTCGTCGTCAGCTATCGATCCCGAAGCAATGTTATGGTGACGTGCCAGGCCGATCTGATCACCCCCGCTTTCAGCCAATATACGGAGATCCAAGGCGAAAACGGTACTTTTATGGGATCTATCCAAACCCATATGCCCTCATTTATATATTTGGATCAACAAGCTGCGGGGCGTCCTCCCGGCAGGACCGGCCTTGAATTTCCGGCAGGAAATCTTTTCGAAAACCAGATGGCGGAATTCGTTCACCTTGTTCGCACCCGGCAGAAGCCATGGCGCTGCACGGTGGAAGAGTCGATTCATCTTTTGGAATTTATGGAAGAAATAAGAGGGGTAATCCAGTGAAGAAGATAGAGATGTCGGAGATATGCCTGTCGGAAGAAGAAATTCAAGCCGCGGTCGATGTCCTGCGGTCCGGGAAGCTTCGCCAGGGCGAGCAGTGCGATGCGTTCGAACGGGAGTTCGCGCATAAAGTCGGGGCGGAATATGCCGTCACCAGTGCCAATGGCACCGCCGCCCTTCATTTGGCCTATTTGAGTTTTTTGCAACCGGGTGACGAGGTGTTGGTCCCCTCCTTCACATTCATTGCAACCGGCTCCATAGTCACAATGACCGGGGGACGGCCGGTATTCTGCGACATCGATCCCGAAACGCTGCTCATCGATTTAAAGGATGCCGAGAAGCGTTTGACAAAGCGTACAAAGGCGATTTCACCGGTCCATCTCTTCGGCAACCCGGTTGATTTCGCGGCGGTGAAAGATTTTGCGCATCATCATGGTTTAAAGATCGTGTGGGATGCCGCTCAGGCCCATGGCGCTACCTGGATGGATCGAGATGTGGGGTCGGCCGATGATTTTGTCGCGTATTCTTTCTATCCTTCCAAGAACATGTTTGTGGGCGAGGGCGGCATCACCTGCACCAACAGCACGGAATCTTACGAGAAAATGCGCTTTATGCGCTCTCACGGCCAAACAGGGAAATATTACCATACAATGCTCGGCCTGAATTACCGGATGACGGACATGGAGGCCGCCATTGGACGAAAACAGCTCGCCCGCCTCGATACGATGTTGGCCGACAGGCGAAAAAATGCCGGGGTCCTCATCAAAGGACTGGCTGAAGTTCGCGGCATCAGAACCCCGAAGATCACACCGCACGGGGAACATGCCTGGCACCAATTCTGCGTATTGATCGACCCGTCCGAATTCGGCTGCGGGCGGGACACCCTGGCCGCCAGGTTACGAGGAAAAGGCATAGCCAGTGGTGTCCATTATCCGCGCGGATTACACCAGCAACCTGTTTTCGAGGAAATATACGGCCCCCTGGAGCTTCCGGTTACCGAGACCGTCACTGAAAATATACTTGCCATACCGGTTCACCATGGATTGAGCCCGGAAGACACGAATAAGATCGTGGAGGCCGTTCGAGAATGTCAGATTTAATCAATCAGGCCGGCTACCGATTGAGAGAAGGGGCTCGAATCCCATGCGGCGAAATAATCCGGTTCCTGGGGCCTCTCGCCGTATACGGCGATTCCAAGCGGTACTTGACGGGGCCTCATACGCTCTGGGAAGCGGGCGAAGATCACCTGACCTTCTGTAATTTTTCTCCGGAAAAAGCCTCGCAGGCAATTGCCGCCTGCCGCGGCGGCGTGGTTCTTTGCCGGGAGGGTATCCCGAATTTAGAAAACCTTGCCGGGAATAAATGCTTGTTGATTGTCGGTAATCCCAGGCTGGCCTTTATACGCTGTCTTAATGAGTTCTTTGTCGCTCCGGAAATGAACCGGGGTATCCACCCCGCGGCGGTTGTGGATTCGAAGGCAATATTAGGTGCGCGCGTATCCGTCGGGCCGTCGGCATATATCGGGCCGGGTGCGAATATCGGCGATGGGACGATCATTGAGGCCCGTGTATATGTGGGGGCCGGTTCGGAAATCGGAAAGAATGTCTACATACAATCCGGTGCGGTTATCGGCTGCAAGGGGCAGGGGTTCGAGCGCAATGAAGCGGGAGAGTTCGAAGTCTTCCCTCAACTCGGTAGAATAGTTCTCGAAGACAATGTCGAGATCGGCGCCAATTCAACGATCGTCAGAGGCGCCCTGACGGAAACTCGAATTGGAACCGGGACCAAGATCGGGCACCTGACCAACATCGGCCATAATGTCGTGGTAGGGCGTCACGTATTCATTTCTGCTTCCGTACTATTATCGGGCCAGGTGTCTGTCGGGGATTTCGCATGGTTGTCTCCAAGGTGTTCGATTCTCAACCGGGTCAAAATCGGCCGGAAGGCAACCGTGGGTTTTGGCGCTGTTGTAGTTAAGGATGTGCCGGAAGGCCAAATCTTCGTTGGCGTTCCTGCCAGACGGATCAAATAGAAGCCGGGCATGGTGGAGGATTTATAAATGTCAGCCGAAAGGGCGCTTGTAGGTCTAAGTTCGGTAGGGCCCTGTACGTTCAGTCTCGATCACTACCGCTCTATTCTCCGTCGAGCCCTTGGCATGGGTTACCGGTTCATGACTCATGAGGAATCCCTGCAAAAAGGCATGAACGGCGAACCATCGATTTTGCTGCGCCACGACATCGATTTGTCGCTGGAAAAAGCTCTGCCGATACTGCAGCTCGAACATTCGCTCGGAATCAGGTCGACAATCTTCGTTCGAGTCCATGCCCAGGATTACAATATCTTCAGCGTATGCAACTATGGACTCCTGGACCAGTATATGTCGTGGGGTGTCGAAGTCGGCCTGCACTATGAACCTCAAATGGCTTTGATTACCAGGGAAAACCATTTCAACCTCCTGAGACGAGCCAAGGAAATTCTGGAAGCGGTTATACGAAAACCGGTTTGCGGACTTGTTTCGCATACACCCAAACTCGCTCTCCAGTTCGGACAGTTTACCGCCGGCGAACTGACATCGCTTGGTTTTGGCTACAGGGGCGACGAAGCCGGCTTCGTCAACGATAGATTTTATGTGTCCGATTCCAATCGTTATTGGAGGCGTGGCTGTGTTTGTAAACATATAGGAGTACAACCGCATTTGACTGCCCTGATACATCCTTTCTGGTGGCAGCCGATCACGGATGAGCAACGGTTTGTAAATATTCAGCGCCTCAGGGAGGGAGCCTGATGTCTTCGATATGGATCGTTAAACATTATGCCGCCGGTCCCTCTATGCCGGGTGGCATACGTCAATACGAGTTTGCAAGAGGACTTGCCGCGCGGGGACATGAAGTTACCTTCCTGGTCTCGGGATTTAATCACAGAACAAAACGATATATGAAGGATTTCGGCTCCGCTTCCCATGTGATCGAATCTAAAGACGGTTTTAATACCGTATGGATTAAAGGATTTCCCTATTACAAAAACGACTGGCGGCGAGTTGCCGATACCTTTTCACTGGCAGTCAGGCTTTGGGAAATTTCAAGCAGGATAACCAGCCAGGGGGTAAGCCGGCCCGAAGTAATTCTGGCGAATAGCGTGCCTCTTTTCCTGCCCTTTGCCGCCTACCTGGCAAGCAGGAGGTTCGGTGCCCGTTTCGTACTGGAGGTAGCCGATATCTGGCCCCAGAGTATTGCCGATATGGGGGTAATCAGCGAGCATAATCCGCTTTTCAGTCTCCTTAAAAGTTGTGAGCTGTTTTTGTATCGTAAGGCTCATAAAATTATCAGTCCTTTGCCGATGTTCGAAAAATATTTGGCCGGAATCGGCCTTCAGGATAAGGCGGTTTTTATAGGGCGCTCATCCGATATGATTCTGCACGACCTTGCAACCGGCGGCAGAAAGGCCTTAAACCGGTTCCAGCTCTATTACGTGGGCGGCCACGGTCCGGCCAATGACCTTAATCTGGCAATCAAGGTCTTTGGCGAGTTGAAGGGAAGAGGGATAAACAATATTGAATTGATAATGATCGGCGACGGCATCGAAAAGCCGCGACTCATGGAGGAATCACACCGGCTGGGCCTGGATCATATCCGGTTCGAGAACTCCGTGCCGAACTCCGAAATACCTAAATATCTGCGTAATGCCGATTCATTCCTGTGGGTCGGCAAATCGATGTCGGTGCACCGCTACGGGGTATTTCCCAACAAATTGGCCGACTACCTGGCGGCCGGGCGCCCCATAATCCGTTTTGGCAGACACCCTAAAAGCCTCATAGACCGGATCGGATGCGGTATTACAGTCGGATCCGATGATCCGGTGGTTCTTGCCGATGAGTTGGTTGGACTGGCTGCACTTCCTTCTTCCACCCGCGACGAGATGGGGCTTAGAGGAAGGGCTTTTGCGGAAGAAAATCTCACCTTGGAAAAGGTTTCTCAATCCCTTGCCGATGCATTGCGAGTGGCCTGATATAGTGGGCTGGATAAGATGAGCCGGATTATCTTTCGAGAAAAGTTTTGGAAGATGGCTGACAAAGTAAGGATCGTATGTTTTTAAATGGGAATTCGGGATGCAAACGTCTCCCACTGTCACTGATTGGACTATTCGGTCTTGTTCCGGCCGCCTTCTTTCTTGTGCCTAAGCCGCCACAGGAAATTGAGCCGGGCCATATTGTATACATCGGTCTTTTCGGTTCCATTTTGTTGGCGGGCCTGATCCGGTGGACGCTATTGAAAACGGCTATCCCAGGGGGAGGGCGGGTCCTGAGACCATTTTTGCTCTTTTGCACTATAGTCCTTCTTTCGATGCCGGTAAGCTTTTTGAATGGGACTCGCCCAGGTGATATCTTTCGCGGATTGGTCCCTTTTTTGAATATGGCCATGTTTCCGGTAATTTTATTATATTTTCCATTGCCCCAGGGGATGAAAGCATTGCACTGGCTCTTGCGCATTACCGCTGTTTTGCTTTGTGCCAGTGTTTTTACTTCCGTGGCTCCCGGTATTTCCAGTGCAATGGGCGGGGGGAATTACCATGACATCCGCAGCAGCCTTGGGGACGGTGCGTTCAGCACATTGACCATCATGCTTCCCGCTTATTTCATGGGACGGTATGCCATTAACGGGTTTGCCGGCAAGTTGGATGTCTGTATCCTGTTGGGGTTGCTTGCGGTGGTAATTTTCAGCTTCCTGAGGAGCGCCATTGTTTCTTTGGTTTTGATCTCCGCGGGCCTGGTATACTTTTTCGGCAACGCGCGGCTTTGGGCAAAACGAATAGTTATTCTAGCCCTGCTCGCTTTGACTGTAATACCCATTCTCGGGACACTGTCAGATGGATTCTCCGGACTGGGAGATCTCATCTATGGGGCCTATGCAAATCGATTTGAAAAATCGACTGATGATACAAATCCTCACATACAGGAACTTAAAGCCGTATTCGAAAATTTGGGCCCCTCACTGATAATGGGCAATGGCTTAGGATACCGCTGGACGTATGTGCGTAGCCTTTCCGGCGGCTCTGCCCAAATTTGGGAGGGAGGCTTTACTCATAATATGTTTACCTATATTCTGCTCGATTTTGGTCTGGCCGGACTCCTGGCCTTTCTGTGGCTTTTGCTCTCCCTGTGGAAAGAGTGGCGTTTCGCCTTCAGAATCGCTACTCCGGAAATAAAGAAAGAGCTTATTCCACTCATCTCCGGCATGGCGGGAATGTTGCTCTACGCACAATTTCAGACAGCGTTCAGATCGGTTAACTTCCTTTTGCTGTTTAGTATCTTTGCCGGCGCCATTGCATGTACAAATCACTGTTTACGTCTCAATCTCAAATATCGGAAGTATGGAGCTGGTCCACATAGTATCCACGTCGAGAGAAATGGCGCAATCCTACAAGTCTCGGCACCTTGTCATACTAATTTTCGTTCAAGATACGCCAATACCGATGGGTTACGCTCCGCTTCACCCATCCTACATCCCTTTCCAGGCCTAAGTTGAGCGTAGTATGGGTGAAGCGGAGCGTAACCCATCACATTAATCTTGAACGCAACCTGGTATCAGGTCTTGAGCAACTCCCTTTAATCGTTTTCACCGCAGAACAGGTTACTTTTCATTGTTCCCCGATGGCTTCCAACGTCAGCCTAATCATGAGAGGAGTGGCTATGGAGCGGGTCGCGCTTTCATTCCTGTTTAAAGGCAACCGAAACTATATACATGGTACTGATATTTATAATGAAATTACCAATGCCATATGCAGTCGACGCAGCGTTCGCGACATTAATGTATTGCGGATGAAAATGAGAAAGTTGGTACGTAAACAATGCCATCTGCTGTTGGGACATTCAGGCGAAAAACTTAAGGTGCCGGATGACTCGCCTGCCGACATATTAATATCTACGGCCGGCGGAGACATCCATGGGTACCTGTTGGAAACAGGACGTGACATAAACAGCAGGTATGCGTTCGATGAAGAGGCCATACGATCCCGATGTAGCCTTAATCATGATTCCGTATCCGTAAGCGGTTTGAGCACATACACTGCAATCGAAGTGGGAGTAGTAATGACAAAACTGTTGCATCGCAAATTATTTCCTGATGTACAAGGGAAATGGTTATTCACTCAACTTGAAATGAACAGGCTGTTTTCTCCCGAGGACTCTTCGAGGCTGGTAATTAAGTTCACGCATAACTTCAATTACGCACTGACCAAATCCTCTATACATTCGGGGACGTCAGAGTTGGGGCGAATCTACTTTTCACTGGTGTAACATGATTGGAATCGAAGCGATTGGCAGCTACATCCCTTCCGTGGTCGATGATAACCGCGAAAAAAAAGCTATGTTCGAAATAGACGATACGTTTCTTGCCGAAAAAATCGGCGTATTGTCAAAACGACTGAAGGAAACAGAAGAAGAAACATCGGATATGTGTGTCAATGCATTCCAAGCACTGCGCGATAAGGTCCCGGATGTCGATGAAAGGCTCGATTGCATCGTCGTTTGCACTCAACATCCCGATGGTCGGGGACTTCCCCACACTTCTGCCATTGTTCATGGGAAACTGGGGCTAAGTGAAGCCACTGCGGCATTCGACATATCCCTTGGATGCTCGGGATTCGTTTATGGCCTTTCGATCATAACGTCCTTTATGAAAGGCAATGGGATGAAACGGGGTATCCTGTTTACGGCGGATCCCTATTCCAAGACCATCGACAGGAATGATAAAAATACCGCTCTTCTTTTTGGTGATGCCGCAGCCGCAACATTAATAAGCGATGCTCCGCTGTTCCAAATAAACTGTTCACGATTTAGTACACGAGGGAAAGAGTATAAAGCACTGGAGAATGTGAACGGGGTTCTCAGGATGAATGGCCGTGCCATCTTCAACTTCGCGGCGGTTGCCGTTCCTATCCAGGTGAGAGAAGTCCTTGCATCCGCTGGATATCAACTCGAAGACATACATCTATTTATACTTCACCAGGGAAGCAAATACATAATCGATACAATCTCCAGGCGCCTGAAGCTCGATCGGATGAAGGTCCCGTGTAATCTTCTAAATTTGGGTAACACCGTTTCGTCGTCGATCCCCATTATTTTAGAAAATTATCTTTTCCGTGATGAATATAAAAACATCCTGGTCAGCGGCTTCGGCGTAGGGCTTTCGTGGGCAACGTCGATTTTAAACAGGGTTCAGCAGGTTACGGAGGTGAATGAATGAAGGTCGAGTCGATGGAACTGATAACGATGATGAAAGAATGCGGTATAGATTTCGATGAGAACAGTGTCGGCAACGATGCTATTCTGCGTGAGTCCGGGTTGGACTCGCTTGATATGGCCAACCTTTTCCTGGCAATAGAAGAAACGTATAACATTTCCGTCCCGGACGAGTCCGCGCCATCGCTTGTAAGCGTGAATGCCATCTGTGCATTTCTGAATACCCATCTATAGTCTCTTTTGCCCTGATACCAGGTTGCGTTCAGTTGATAAATCATAAACGGAGCGGGGGAATGATTCGCCCTCCCAGCGTTCGGTGGCGGTTGCGAAGGGGGGAGTGGGGAGTGCAGTTCCCCTCTCCGGGGCCAATGATAATTAATTAAAGGTCTGTGTCGGTATTTACATGTCAAAAGTCGAAGCTGGTTCTCAGTACCGTATTTGGGGGAAAAGACTGCTGGATTTAAGCCTGGCTGTTCCGGTGCTTGTGCTGCTGCTCCCATTCCTGGGCCTTATTGCTTTGCTCGTGCGTCTCAAACTGGGCAGCCCCGTCCTTTTTCGCCAGTTGCGTCCCGGTCTTAACGGCCGCCCATTCCAGATATTAAAGTTTCGCACCATGACGGATGCCAGGGATGCCGATGGCAGGCTATTGCCCGATGCTCAGCGGCTGACCCCGCTCGGCCGCCTTCTTAGACTTACCAGCTTTGATGAACTGCCTGAACTGTTCAATGTATTGAAGGGCGAGATGAGTCTGGTAGGTCCGCGTCCTCTCTTGATGGAGTACTTGCCCTGTTATAGCGATCGCGAAAGGCTGCGGCATTCCATCCGGCCGGGCATAACCGGTCTTTCCCAGGTCAGTGGGAGGAATTTCCTCAGTTGGGATGCACGTTTGGAATTGGACGCCCAATATGCTGAACAACTATGCTTGTCATCAGATCTGGCAATTCTCTTAGCCACGGTAGTACAGGTTATCAATTTCAAGGATATAGCCGTCATACCGAGAGCTATCGGAGAACCGCTTTCAGTCTCCCGTAAGCGAAACACCAACGAGAGCGTTAAGTAAATTACACACCTATTATCCCTGATGAGTACAAGCGAGAGAATGCCCATGCGAAAGATACTATACGGAAACAAAGTGTATTTCAAATTGATAGAATTTGAAGACCTCAATAAACGTGTAGAATGGATCAACGATCCGGATGTTCAGGCCTCATTGCATTACGATTACCCAACCTCACTTGCGCGCACAAAGAAGTGGCTCGATAAAGTGGCGCTCGATAATACAAGAGTCGAGCTATCCATTTTTTCAGTCGAGTCACAAGAATGTATCGGATTCTGTGGCTTAATAAATATCAATCGTGCCGCCGGCAAGGCAGAATTGCACATCTTCATAGGAAATAAGAATCTCTGGGGTGGCGGGTACGGTACCGAGGCCTATAAGCTTCTTGCTAACTATGGCTTTATTGAGCTGGGATTGAATCGTATCTACCTATATCAAAATACCGATAATGATGCAGCACTGCATATTGTCCAAAAAATTGGGTGGGTAAAAGAGGGGACCTTGAGAAAAGATCTTTTTGCGCATGGCAAAATCTATGACCGCCATGTTGTATCCATACTCAGGGATGAATGGCAAAGTGAACCGGCTTATGATTTCTGATATGTAAAATCGGCGTTACATTCATCTAATACTAATTTTCGTTCAAGATAGGCCAATGCCGATGGGTTACGCTCCGCTTCACCCATCACGTTAATCTTGAACGCAACCTGGTATAAGATATTGAGATATCATGAATTCTTTCTCCCCAATCTGCACCATGCCTCGCCTGGCACGCCATCTTGGCATCGATCTGCGAGCCAAGCGCGATGACCTTCTCGCGGCACCCGGCGGCGGCAATAAGATCCGGAAGGCCTGCAAGGTATTTCAGAAGGCAAAAGAATTGGGCTGCAATGCAGTGGTTACAACGGGCGGCATTCAGTCGAACCATGCAAGAGTGGTGGCCATCATTGCAGCTCAGTTGGGGTGGCGATGTAAATTGATTCTTCACGGGGACCTGAAAAGTTTGGATGCGCCTGCCGGGAACCTTCTCCTGATGCGACTGTGCGGTGCGGAGATTTTGATTGTGGACCCGAGCGCCATTTCAATTGGAATGCAACGTTGCATGGATGAATTGCGAAACGACGGGTTTTCCCCCTTCGAAATACCAGGAGGAGGACATTGCCTTGAAGGTGCATTGGCCTATGTCGATGCCGTTCACGAATTGCGGGACCAGTGCGGGGCCGATAATTGGAAACCTGATTTCATCATACTGGCAAGCGGCACCGGCGCCACCCAGGCCGGTATTATCGTGGGGCTGGAGAGCATAGGTTGGAAGACCGGTGTAATCGGCATCTCCGTGGCGCGAAAAAATCCTCGCGGAACCGACGTCATCGCTCGGTCCTGTTCCGAACTGCGCCGGTATCTGCAGCTTGAGCCGGCGGGGAATGCTCCCATACGGTTTTTCGATAACTGGGTCGGGAATGGCTACGAGAAAGCCGGACCGAAAATATTTGACGCCATTCGCCTTTCGGCCCAATTGGAAGGCTTAATACTGGACCCCACATACACCGGCAAGGCATTTGCCGCCATGATTGACTTGAGGAGTTCCGGAGAAATCAAGACAAATTCAAAAGTTTTGTTTTGGCATACGGGAGGACTTCTGAATTTAATGGCATCCAATTACATTGGAGATATTATAGAGCTGTGAATATCCTATTGACATGCGCCGGACGTCGTAATTATCTGCTTCAGTTTTTTAAGGAGGCATTAAGAGGTAGGGGGCAAGTCTTTACCTCCGATACAAACCCGATTGCGCCCGCTATGCAGGAAGCGGATAAGTCTTTCATTGTGCCAAATGTCTATAGTCCCGATTACATTGACTCGCTTCTTTCGCTTTGCACCGAAAACCAGGTCGGATTGCTGGTTCCGCTCAATGACCTCGAACTGCCTGTTCTGGCCGGAGTTCGCGATCTGTTTCTTCGTATTGGTACTATTCCTGTCGTCGCTTCGCCGGAAGCGATCGACACATGTTTTGACAAGTGGAAAACTTGCCGTTTCGCCACCGATAATGCAATCGGGGTCCCGCTCACATTTATTTCGCCCGGTGATGTCGAACTGGCACTTTCCAGGGGTCAACTCAAGTTCCCGCTTGTTGCAAAACCTCGCTGGGGGACTGCATCCCTTGATATCGATATTTCTGCCGACCTTTATGAACTCCATCTTTCATATCAGCTTATCCGAAGTAGGTTGCCGCGGAGTGTGCTTGGGCAGATCAGCTCAACCGATCTCAATAAAAGTGTTTTGATCCAGGAAATGTTAAACGGACAGGAGTACGGGTTGGACGTAGTAAACGATCTTGAGGGCCGGCATGTCTGTACCTTTGTCAAAAAGAAACTCGGCATGCGGGCCGGCGAAACCGATAAGGCGATTACGGTTGCCGACGATGAACTGGCCGAATTCGGGGCTCAAATAGGATGTGCGCTGGGCCATGTCGGCAATCTTGATTGCGACGTTTTCGTTACGGAAGACGGGATTCGCCTGCTTGAGATGAACCCGAGATTTGGTGGTGGATATCCCTTTTCTCATGTAGCGGGTGCAAATATACCCGCCGCACTGATCGCCTGGGCGGAGCAGCGCGATCCGGACCCCTCATGGCTGGAGGCACAGCCGGGGATTATTGCCGCCAAATGTGACAGGCTTGTTATTCAAAATGTATGATCTTGAACACAACTTCGTATAAGAAACACCGGCTCACGGCTTCAGACGGAATGGCGCGGTTTTCATCATTTCGAAATTACTTATAACGCTGCGTACAAAGCAAGCTGTCCCCGAATATACCCCTCAAAGCACGGAATGTGTCCTCTGGTAAAAACTATTCTCAACCGGCAGAGCAGTATTATCGCTCGATCAAATCACAGAAGCCTCCTGATTCAGAAAAGGCTGGATACCGAGATGTCATCCCAGGCAAAGCGAATTTTTCTGTCCCCTCCCCACATGTGCGGTGAGGAACTCTCCTTCGTGCGTCAAGCCTTCGAAAGCAACTACATCGCCCCCCTTGGCCCTCAGGTAGATGCCTTCGAAAGGGAATTTTGCGAGAAAACGGGTATCGGGCACGCAGTGGCCGTATCGAGCGGAACCGCGGCAATGCACCTTGCACTGCGAAACCTCGGCATTCGCTCCGGGGATGAAGTCATCGCCTCCACTTTGACCTTCATCGGCAGTGTTACACCGATTCTCTTTCATGGCGGGATACCGGTGTTCATCGATTCAGACCGGGTATCCTGGAATATGGACCCCGATTTGCTGGCCGCGGAGCTCGAATCCTGCTACAGGCGGGAGCGTATGCCGAAAGCGGTGGTACCGACGGATCTTTATGGGCAATGTGTTGATTTGGAACGCATCAAGAGAGTATGCGATCGATATGAAGTTCCATTGATAATGGATTCGGCAGAGTCCTTAGGGGCACAATACAAATTACCTGAGAATTCCCCTGACAAAAATAATAACTCAGCCATATGCGATTATGTCCATGCGGGGGTAGGCGCAAAGGCTGCTGTTTTCTCCTTCAATGGTAATAAGATCATTACCACTTCAGGAGGAGGAATGTTAGCCTCGGATGATGCACTGCTCATTGAACGCGCCAGATTTTTATCTCAACAGGCGCGTGACCCCGCACCGCACTATGAGCACTCCCGGATCGGCTATAATTACAGGATGAGCAACATTGCGGCCGCAATCGGACGTGGCCAGCTTCAAGTGCTTGACACGCGGGTCGAACAGAAACGAGCGATTTTCACGTACTATCGGGATGCTCTTGCAAATGTTCCGGGTATTGAATTCATGCCGGAAGCCCGGTATGGGCGATCTACTCGATGGCTTACCGTAATCTTGATAGATCCGGATGAATTTGGGGCCGATCGTGAAAGTGTCCGTCTTGCGTTGGAAAGCGAAAATATTGAATGCCGGCCACTCTGGAAACCTATGCACTTGCAGCCCGTTTTCAGGATGAGAAATTTGCGACGGGAGAGCCCGGCGGGAACGCCCGGGAAAATGGGAAAAGATCCCGCGGGCCTGGGGAATGAGCAATATGAAGCAAGGATTGTAGGTGGGACAGTAAGCGAGTCCCTGTTCGAAAGGGGGCTGTGTCTACCATCCGGCACCCAGCTCACCCGGCGGGACCAGGATAGAATTATTGGAATTATCAAGCGGTTGCGGGGCACAAAGAAAGTTAAATGAATCTCCATGGCAGAAGCGCGGTGTTCCGGGCCCGGTTCACTCTTTTCACCAAAAAACCACAACTAATTGCAATTGTTCAACCGCCTGCCTGTAGGAACCAATTAATGCCAATTTGCGTTCAAGATATGCCAATACCGATGGGTTACGCTCCGCTTCACCCATCCTACATCTACATCACTTTCCAGACCTGAGTTAAGCGTAGGATTGGTGAAGCGGAGCGTAACCCATCACGTTAATCTTGAACGCAACCTGGTATAAAATCCAACTCATCTCTGAAGGAAAATTCGATGAAAATTCTCGTTCTAGGAGCTGACGGTTATCTGGGGTGGCCTCTTTGCATGTACCTTTCGCGGCAAGGTCACGAAGTAGTCGGGGTGGACAACTATCTTCGCCGCAATATGTGCCGGGACCTGGATTGCGACCCTCTTGCCCCCAACCCTTACCTGGTGCAGAGGGCAAGGATATGGGCGGAGGTTTCGGGCAGGAAGATCCAGGTACGCATAGGGGACCTGACGGACTATCCTTTTCTTAAATATCTGTTCGAACAATACCGTCCCGATGGCGTGGTGCATCTTGCGGAGCAGCCTTCCGCGCCCTACTCGATGATCGATCGGCAAAAGGCTGCGGATACTCTGGCAAATAACCTCCTCAGCACGCTCAATGTCGCCTATGCCGTGAATGAAACCAATCCCGAATGCCAGATCGTAAAGATCGGAACCATGGGAGAATACGGCACGCCTAATATGGATATCGAGGAAGGATGGCTCGATATCGTGCATAAGGGGAGAAAAGACAGGTTTCTCTTCCCGCGCCAGGCCAGTTCACTCTACCACACCACCAAAATCCAGGACACCGATCTGCTGTGGTTCTATGTCCGCACCTGGGGGCTCAGGGTTACGGACCTGATGCAGGGTCCGGTCTACGGCATCGTTACCGAAGAGACCGCCATGGACGAGCGGCTTTTGCCGAATTTCAATTATGACGAGTTATTCGGCACCGTTCTCAATCGATTTGTGGTCCAGGCCGTCGTGGATTACCCTTTGACCGTGTACGGCAAGGGAAGCCAGATTCGGGGCTATCTAAATCTAATGGACAGTCTCCAGTGCATCGCTCTTTCGCTTACCAAACCGGCGGCACCGGGGGAATTGAGGATTTTTAACCAGATCGTTGAAACTTTCTCGGTCAATGAACTGGCGCAAAAAGTCAAGGAAACCGGGGAGGGCCTGGGTTGCCGGGTCAAGATCGACTATCTGAAAAACCCCAGGGTGGAAAAGGAGGAGCACTATTATAATCCCACCTGCACGGGACTTCTCGACCTGGGGCTTAAGCCGCACCACCTCACGAGCGATGTATTGGCCGGCATGTTCGAACTTGTGCGCAAATATCGCGGCAACATCAATCGGGAAGCCATATTTCGTGGAGTCAGCTGGAGAAAAGATACGCCCAAACCGGAGCGGCAACCCAGAATAGCCGCCGGATAATTTTGATAAAGCCGCAGCAGAGCCCGCATCAATAGATTTTCAGTCCCGCCCGCCCGGAATACCCACCGCCATCGAGGGCATGAAGAGGTTTAGCCATGACAATCCACCTGCCGGCCACTTTGGCGTCTGTCGCACAAAGGCGTTTATCGATCGCTGCAATCGGCTTTTTTGTCCTTTTGTCGTGTCTCGCCTGCCGGGCCTCCGACGTCCATGCCCTCGCGTCCAACAATGTCCCCCTGGACCACTGGTCCTATGCCGCCCTGGATAAGCTGAGCGGCTTCGGCCTCATCCACTCGGATCTGAATGGAATTCGCCCCTACACCCGAATCGAGATGGCAAGGCTGGTAAATGAAGCCCTGGGAGAAAAAGAAGGGCGAAAGGACCTGCATCTTCCCCCTCTGATCGACTACTTCCTTGAGCGATTTAAACGCGAATTTGCCGAGGAACTGGCAATCTATGGGAGGGGACACGGCGGGAGTGACGCTAAACTGGTCGTAACACCCGTTGAAGAAGCACAGGCGCGATACGCCTTCGTGGATGGCAAACCTCGGGATTTCGTAAATTTTCGGAACGGCGTCGGGCAGTATTCCAAAAGGTTCAGCGGTATTGTGGCAACCGAAGGGACCCCGCTGCTTCATAATAATGAAGGGATTGTTTACGGCAACGGAAGTAATTTATCCCTGCAGTTTGCCTCCAGCTTCAGGCTGTGGGATGTGTTTTCCGGCTATATAGAGCCGATCCTGGTGGTGCGGGAAAACGGGACGGGGGGCAGGAGTCTGGCCGTCCTGAGCAATGATCAGTCGGGAGGGACACTGGGCGGCCGGGACCACGTGGAGGTCGATCTGCTCAAAGGCTATGCTAAATTCTCCCCATGGAACGTCGAGTTTGAAGCCGGCAGGGACAGCTTGTGGTGGGGACAGGGATCGCGCGGCAGCCTGGTTCTGTCCGATAACGCGCCTCCCCTCGACATGATAAAGTTTTCCAACCCCACTCCCACCATTTTGCCCTGGTATCTCAGCTACATCGGCCTTGTTAAGTACTCCATTTTTATCGCCCGGCTTGAAGACGACCGCGATTTCTCGCACGCGAACCTTGGAGGCGTGACCATGGTGATCAAGCCGCACCCTCTTTTCGAAATCGGGGTAAATGCAACCGCCCTTTTCGGCGGCAAAAACAGGCCGGGGGATTTCTCGAATACAGACGTCACGGATACGCTTGCATCCTTCAATGCGCGCCTGAGGCTGCCTTTTTTGAGGAATGCGCAACTTTACGCCGAGTACGGCGGGGAGGATAGTCCGGGAAAAGGGGCCAGGTGGTACGAGTTTCCGTTTCAGGACGTCGCTTATCTTGTTGGTATATATTTTCCTGCAATATTTAGCGACGGCAGGACGGATTTGCGCATTGAATATTCAAATAATGCTTTCAGCCATGACATAGATCACCAGGGAATCTGGTATGGACACAGTGTATACAGGTCGGGCTACACATTCGAGCAAATGATCCTGGGGCACTCGATGGGGCCCGATGCAATGGACCTTTTCACACGGGCAACCCATTATCTGCGAAACAATCTTTCCGTCGGTCTCGATTACGAACACATGGAACGTGGTCTCACGGCCGGTCTTGTCGAGGAGAGAAGCAACGGGTTCGGGGCGGACGTCACCTGGGATTTGAACGACCACTGGCGTGTGGTGCTGCGCTACGGGTTTGAAACGATATCGAACTTCAACATGGTGGCCGGTGACAATCGGCAGAATCAATTACTGATAACCACCCTGAAATATACCTTCTGATCCGTTCGATAGCGGAAGTGCCGTAAATCAAGTCGCAGGATAATGACGCCGGGAAGGGAATAACCGCCTGAAAAGGGCGGTTTTTTTTCGTATGTGAGAATGTTTGGATCGAATCCAGTTCCGTTCAGCTTCGGAAAAAAGTGGCCCAGCGAAGTACACCTTCATAATTGAATCCACCTTGCTCCGACTTCCCAAAAAGCCGAATTCCTACTGAGAATCCCACCCGCAGAGAATACTCGTCAGGCCCTATCAAACAGTTCCAGTGCAACTTCGGTGAATTCGGCAACTTACTTTTCGCAGCATGGTGTGTTGAAAGCAGCAAAATTACAGGACCTATCGACTCGTCCTGATATTTTCAATATTCCGAGAGGCAAAACAGAAGAGCTTTATTTCGTATTCCCCCATTGAGATAAGAAAAATCACGCGTGAAAGCGTCCGTGTTTTTTCATTATTTGCCTATGCCGACAGCGCCCCTGGTGCAATAATATTTCAAAAACATTAGGAGAAATGGAGACTTGTGGAGAGCATTCCCCCCCGGTGCCCTTACTTGTTCCGCATCGTTAAATGGATTATCTTCTTTGCTTGGATTAGTATGAATCTCAATCAGGAAATCGACCGCTTCTCTCCATTTTTAAGCTTGAGGGCACTGAGGGGGGTTCTATGGGAACTACGGTTTTAAACCTTGCGGACAGCAGGTCGGAAGTTCTTCCATACCCCGCGGATATTGCAGTCATCGCAGCCTACGAGTTATACGAAATGGGGAACTCCGACCTTTCTTCGTTTGACCACCCGGATTTGCACCCCCATTTCAGAGAGCATCAGCTTGGATTTTCATGCGGAGACTGGATAGCCTACAGACAGGAATGCTGAGTTGATCCGAAATGGCAAGGGCCTTCAATGCTTCGATCCGAGATGATCGAAGACAGCCGCCGTATCGTTTCAAACGTGCCGGATAGCCATGGAAGGCCTTCCTGATCTCCGCCAACCGGGATTCTTTAGACAAAGCCGCAAACCCATCGTGAGGTGGGGACGGAAAGCCATGGGGCTTGAAAAGACAGCCGGGTTGCCCGCAAGGGGGACTCGGCCGTCTTGTTTGTGACCCAAGGGGGCAGAGGAAAGGACACATGGCAGAGCGGAAATGAATTCTGTCCGCCCTGTGTTTTGAGGGCGCGGGTTCGGTCCCGTAGATTCACAGCCGCGATGGGGAGAATGGTATGAAAAAGTTATGGGTTTTCGTAGTCCTATCTGACCGATATAATGGTTTATTAACTCCTTAAGCGCCCGTTCGAGCCGACTCGGCGCCCCGCACTTGCGATCTTCCTGGCGAACACCTCCAAAGCAAAAAATAATGAACAGATTAATAAATACTTGACAACAGGCCTCGGTCCCGGTAACGATTTTCCATAATCGGTGAAAGACCATCACGGACTCAACGCAACATCCCAACACGGAGGTGAGCATGAAAAGAACTGTAGGGGTACTGATCGCAATCGCACTCTGTTGGTGCATGACAGGGTTTGCAGCCTCGGTGCAGGCGGCAGATCAGATCGTGCTCAAGTTGGCCCACATCACCGCGCCAAACGGCATGCTGGACATGAAGGCCCAGAAATTCGCGGAGCTGGTTGCCGCCAAAACCAACGGCAAGGTAAAAGTGGAAATCTACCCTGCGCAACAACTGGGAAACATCAAGGAAATTCTTCAGGGAATCTCTCTGGGAACCATCGATATGGCCATGGAGGCGGAGGGCTTCATGGATGCCTTCGATAAGGACTATACCATCTTTGGTACCCCTTTCATGTTCACCCGTGAAGAGCTGATTAAAAACGATTACCTGAAGGAAATACGCGAACGAATCCGCAAAAAGCTCGCAATACGCACTCTTCCCGGCTTTGCCTTTCGCCCCGCGGTTCATCTTTGGACCCAGGGCAGGCAGATCATGACTCCCGATGAACTCAACGGGATCAAGCTTCGCGTATGGCAGTCAAAAGCCCTGGTGGATACATGGAACAAGCTGGGCGCTACGGCCGTGCCGCTGCCCTGGGGCGACGTCTACATGGCTTTGAGCCAGCATGTGGTCAACGGCATGGTGCACAACATCGTACAGGTCAGGGACGAGAAGTTTTTCGAACAGCTCAACTACTGTACGAAGCTCGATTGGCTGAATCTCTACGACGTCACCTGGATCAATGACGTCAAGTACGCATCCCTTCCTCCTGACGTTCAGAAGGCCCTGGGCGATGCCTCGCAGGAAGCGGCCGACTGGTTTGTGAGTTATGGGCAGGGTCTGGAAGCCGAAGCTCAAAAGGAATGCGAGAAGGCGGGGGTCGTGTTCAAAACCGCAGATCGGCAGATATGGGTGAAGAAGGCATCGGCTGCCTATCCCGATCTTGAGAAAGCGGGATTGTGGTCCAAGGGACTGTTGAAGAAGCTGGGCAAGTGATGAAAGCATTGAACGCCAGCCGGTCCTGAAGGCGGCTGGCGTTCTCGCTTCGGGGAGGCATTTTCGTCATGATTTCCAGGGTGAACAACATTGTGGGCAGGGTGCTCTTCTGGGCGATAGCCGCCATCCATGGAGCCATAGTGGTCGTGCTCTTTCTGGGAGTTGTGACGCGCTATGTGTTCAATGCTCCGCTGTTTTGGAGCGAAGAGGTGTGTCTTCTCGGCTTGATCTGGCTGACCTTTCTGGGGGGAGCGGTGCTGGTTCGACAGGACAAGAATGTGACCATTACGATTCTTGCCGACAGGTTGCCGCCACGAATAAGACGATACCTGGACTATGTGAACCACCTCCTCATCATACTGTGCCTTGTGGTCATGATCGATCAGAGCTGGAAGCTCTCGGAGCGGTTGGCCTACAGCACGACGCCCGCTCTGCGCCTCAAAGAGTCCTGGTTTGGGGCGGCGCTTGTCGTGAGCTTTACCCTGATGCTCTTCTATCAGATCCAGCGCCTCATCGCCCATGCGAGAAATCGGGTCGCTTTTCCTGACGAAGCTGTCTGTAACCCGGAGGATTCGGGCCAGGGGGAGAGGTGCAATCTATGAATGCCCTGTTCCTCATCTCGGTGCTTCTCGTCCTCATGGCCATGCGCATTCCCGTGGTCTTTTCGCTGTTGCTCTCGAGTCTGTTTTATCTCGTCTTCATCAAGCAGATACCACTCATCATCCTCGCCCACCGCATGATGGGAAGTCTGGAATCTTTTCCCCTGCTGGCGCTGCCCCTGTTCATCCTGGCTGCGGACATCATCAACGCCGGACGCACATCGGAGGAGATGTTCAAATTTGCCAGGAGCCTGGTGGGACACCTGCGCGGTTCCATGGGACATGTGGTCGTAGTGGCTTCCATGATATTTGCCGGGATTTCCGGCACGATCACGGCGGAAGCCGCCGGCCTCGGCAAACTGGAGCTGCCCATGATGCAGAAGGCGGGGTTCGACAAGCCCTTCTCCATCGGGCTGATTTCGGCATCTTCCATCATCGGGCCCATCGTTCCGCCGAGCGTGCAGATGATTCTCTACGCGATGATCACCGAACAGTCCGTAGGGCGTCTGTTTGTGGGAGGCATCATCCCCGGCATCGTCATGGGGCTGTGCCTGATGGTCATGGTCTACGTCTACGCCGTGAAGCGGAACTACCCGCGGGATGCCGAGCGCGCCTCCCTGTCCGTGGTTCTGTCCACCCTGAAGTCCTCCGCTCCCGCCCTGGCTACACCGGTCATCATCCTGGGCGGGATCATGACGGGCGTCTTTACCCCGACGGAAGCGGGAGTGGTTGCGGTGGTA
The DNA here is from genome assembly GCA_963712895.1 of uncultured delta proteobacterium. Taxonomy (GTDB): domain Bacteria; phylum Desulfobacterota; class Syntrophobacteria; order Syntrophobacterales; family Syntrophobacteraceae; genus SbD1. The sequence continues at coordinate 696,236 of CAVQJR010000007.1, forward strand.
TACGGTCTGATCATCTCGCTTTTCGTCTACAAGACCCTGCGCCTTGCACAGCTCCCGGAAATGCTGGTGGGCGCCGCGGTGATGACGGGCCTCATCCTCGTGATCATGGGCGCGGCTTCCGTTTTCGGTTGGGTGGTGACCATGGAAAACATTCCCCTCCTGATCAAAAACGCGCTCTTGTCGGCTACGGATAAGCAGTGGGTGGTGCTGCTCATACTCAATGTGTCCTTCCTTCTGGCCGGCTGCTTATTCGACATTTGCGCCATCATTCTCGTGCTGACGCCCATGATCCTGCCGGTGCTGCAGGCGTTCCACATCGACCTGGTACATTGGGGAGTGGTGGAAGTGCTCAATGTATGCATCGGTTTTCTGACCCCGCCGTTCGGAGTGGGCCTGTTCATCATGTCGGATATGGCAGGCATGGAGGTGTCCGAAGTGATCCGGGCCTGCTCACCTTTTCTCGTCCCGCTGTTCATTGCCCTGGGGCTGATCACCTATGTCCCTCAGCTCGTAACGTGGCTGCCCAGGCTGGTTTTCGGCTAAATCGCAGACTGGCTCCAATATTTAAGAGGAATACATGAACTCCAAAGAACGTTTCTTAACCGCTTTGAATCATAAAATGCCGGATCGCATCCCCCTGGACCTCGGGGGCTGGGTGACCACGATATCCGTGGTCGCTTACAATAGGCTGCTCAAACTCCTTGGGATTCCACGTGAACGAGAAGTCTTCGACTGGCTTCGCCAGACCGTCGATCCGGAAGAAGACGTACTTAAGCGGCTCGGCGTGGATACGCGCTATGTTCACATCGGGCGTCCGAAATCGTGGTCCTTCGCTCCCAAGCCCACCGAAAAGGGGCTTTATGTCACGGATGAATGGGGCTGCGGCTTCCTGAAGACCCCCACGACGCTTTATTACAATCTTGTGGACAGTCCCCTGGCCAAAGCGACCATCGAGGACCTCGATACTTATGCGTGGCCGGACCCTCGCGACCCCGGTTATCTGGACGGGGTAGTGGAACGGGCCGGGAGGCTCTCGGAAGAAAACGAATATGCGGTTATCGGAGATTTCGCCTGGGAGACCTGGTATGAACGGGCCTGGAAGCTCCGGGGCATGGAACAGTTCTATATGGATATTGCTCTCGACCGGGACTTTGTGCATGCACTCCTCGACAAGACTCTCGGACTGCACCTGCAATTTCTCGATCACGTCCTTTCCCCGTGCGGCGAGTACCTGGATGTGGTCATTCAGGGGGGAGACCTGGCAGGACAGAAGACAACCCTCATGTCTCCCGCAGACTACAGGGAGTTCATCAAGCCTCGACAGGCCAAAGCCATCGAATTCATCCGGAGCAAGACAAAGGCAAAAATCTTCTACCACTGCTGCGGCGCTGTCTCCAGCCTGATTCCCGACTTCGTGGATCTGGGAATCGATGTTTTGAATCCGGTGCAGGTGCGTGCCCACGGAATGGATGCCAAGACCTTGAAGGACAAATTCGGAGATAAGATCGCGTTCTGGGGCGGCGTTGACTCTCAGCGGGTTTTACCGACCGGGTCTCCTTCGGATGTGGAAGCGGAGGTCCGCGATCTCTTGCGGTGGATGGCGCCCGGAGGGGGCCTGGTCGTGTGCTCCGTGCACAACATTCAAGCCGACGTGCCGCCGGAGAACGTGCTCGCCCTTTACGATTCCGCATCGAAGTGGGGGCGGTTCCCGCTGAGCAGGGACCTTTAGCGGGTCCCCGCGCTGTTTCTTCTCTCGCACGTCCAAAGAGAGAAGGCTTTCGAAAAGGTTTCCTATTTACGGCTTGACTCTAGTGAGGTTGATTCTCATGGTAAAGTTACAGAGTGCGATCAAGGCCGGCAACGTCGCCGCCGTTTGCTCCGAGCTTGACGTCCTCCTGGCCGAAGGCCGCGGGCCCGAAGATCTCCTCGATATCATGATCGAGAGCCTGCGCGAGGTTGGAGACGCCTTCTCCAGGGGCGAGGCCTTCATTCCCGAGATGCTCATTGCCGCCAGAGCCATGCAGGCGGGGGCAAGCCATCTCGAGCCGGAGCTTGTCCGGGCAAACGTGCAGAAGATCGGCAAATTGATGCTCGCCACAGTGAAGGGTGATTTGCATGATGTGGGCAAGAACCTGGTCGCCCTGGTCTGCCGGGGGAATGGCTTTGAGGTGATCGATCTCGGGGTTGACGTGGGGCCCGACAAGCTCGTTGACGCATTCGAAGCCAACCGGCCCGGCGTCGTCGGCCTTTCGGCGTTGCTGACCACGACCATGGCCGCCATGGCCGAAGCGGTACGGGAGATCAAGGCCAAATACCCGCAGGCAAAAATCCTGGTGGGAGGCGCTCCGATTACCCGGGAGTTCAGCCGTGAGATCGGTGCGGACGGGTACGCTCCCGATGCCGCATTAGCCGTGGAAGAGGCCCGTAGACTCCTGGGCAAATGATGCCGGACGGGCAGGTCTGCCGGGGCACTGAAGCCCCGTACGGGTGAGCCCGCTCCCGAGGCCGTGATTCCCAAACCAACGACAAGGTGATCATCAATGAACATCGGCAAGCGGATTCGCGATGTGCGCGAGAACAAGGGGCAGACCATTCGCAAGGTGGCGGCCGCGTCCGGGGTTTCGGCAAGCCTGATCAGCCAGATAGAAACCGGCAAGGTCGACCCCTCGCTCTCCACCCTGCGAAAGATCGCCATAGCCCTGGACGCGCCCCTGTTCAGTTTCGTGCTTGCGGACGACTGCGGACCTACGCGCCTCATCAGGAGGGAGAACCGCCGCCTGGTCGTGTTCCCGAAGGGGGGGCTGCAATACGAGGTGATCCATTCGGACCAGAACAAGAAGATGGCTATCATGATCGGCACGCTCACCGCGGGCGGTGCGACCAGCGACTCGCCGCTCGGCCATCCGGGGGAGGAATGCCTCGTGATGCTGGATGGCGTCATGAGGGTTGAGGTCGGAGAGGAGGTCATCGAACTGGTGGAAGGAGACAGCCTCTATTTCGACAGCTCGATCGCACATCGCCTTTGCAACGAGCAGAAGAATGAATGCAAATTCTACCTCATCATCACCCCGCCCAAGTTTTGATTTTCATAGGAGAAGCATCGGTTGGCATGTTGGGGCTGTACGTCATCATCACTTTCGTCATTACCAGCTTCATCTCACTCCTGTCTGTATTCCTGAAGCGGCTAGAAATGGACGGCAAGATTGAGATCGTTCGGCGAGTGGACAGCTTGGTAATCGGCTTTTATCCCTTGATCTATATAATTGCCGCCATCATTATCATCGCGCTGGTGTGGTAAGCGTCCTATTCGCTTCTCGCGCTCTAAAAGATGTCGGCCTGAAGTTTTGGCAAAGGTTGATGGCCTCGTAAAAACCCCATCGCGCTTGATCTGACACATAATCACCTGTCATGCCGCCTCAGAGAGGGCAATAGGCGAAAAAAGGCCTTCCCGGTCAGGGTATTTGTGGTGATGAATTGGGTAGAAAGAACACCCTATCACTCCATTTATCCTTTGATTTCAGTCAAAAGAAATGAATCAAAACAATGATTGGATGAAGAGCAATTCATGCAGATATTGAAGCTTGGCCGCATGTTGTTGGGCATCATCTCTTTGACCGGGTCAAAAAGGTCACCAGCTCATGGACCTTGCAGCGGAGCCGGAAAAGGTGCTCGATCCGGCGCCGTAGTTGATGTCTTCGTCCATCAGCAGGGATAATATCGGAGCAAAAGACCTGGCATCGAGTTGCGGAGGGTAAGTCAGCTCATAAGAATAACCGCTTTCCGCATCGATCGTGTATGCGGTAATGGCAATATAGTACTTCTGGCCTTCGGTAATTCCTGTAATTTGGTAATACAGGTTGTTTTGGGCGTCACAGACAGTCTGGTAATGCCTGCTCGACGTGCCGTAGTACACTTTATACCCAATGACGGCAGGATAGAGCACGGGGTTCCATGCTACCCGGATCTGGGCTGCCCCGGCGATTGTTGCCGGGATAAAGGACAGGGAGAATACAATGGCGGCGACAATAGAGATTCCGACCTTGATGCGAACGGATTGCTTATGCATGTTAAATGCCTCCTGCAGGGCGGCAAATCCAGCGCCTACAGGAGGTGCCGTATCTGCTCAGCGTCCAGCGATAAATTCCTGAAAGCCGCGAGACACTGATTTTGCGTTCCGCTTTTGACGCAGGCTGCCTTTCCAGTCGATCTTGCGCACTGCTTCCAGGCGAGGTTCATGCCCGGCTCTCCAGGGCCTCTTAAAAGACCGGCAAGAGCAGCAGACAATCCCAATCCTGTAAAACCAGGTTTTTTCAAACAGGTTGAGGCGATGCGATACGATACGCTTGCCGTGTTTGCTATATCGGCAATTACGGCCGATTGCTTGAACGAGACTTCCACGCCGGCCTGTTCGGCGGGAGTTTCGAAGCATCACGGGATAGGAGGCAAAAGGTTTGTAATGATGGGATGTTAGGATGCTGATCGGCGTCGGGGCATTATAGGTTCGAAGAAAAAAGTAGTGTAAATTCAACAGCATAATTTTTTACGTTGCCGCTGTAAAATGTTCATGTCCCGGTACCGGGGGTTTGCATTCCCGAGCCGGTCAACCGGATAGCTGCCCCCACCGCCGTCTTGCCGAAAGTTTGCGCCTCTTCGAGCAGTTCCGTGGGAATGGAGATGACCCCCGAGCCGGTAATCATCGCCTTGCATGCGAGCCTTTGGCCGGAAGCGAGCTGTTCTTCGGTAAGTACGGCCGTTTCCTCGTCCGACGGGGGCGAGAGGCAATCCACATGGCGGGCGGCAATGCGGCACTTCCCGCAGCTTGCGTTTCCACCGCAGTCGGACCGGAGGCGTATGCCGAATGCGGAGGCTGCGTTGGAATCGGTTGTCACGGGTTTGCCGTCGAGGAGGTGGAGGCCGCGTGAACGGCATGCCGGTGCAGCGGGATTGCGTAAGGGCCTTCGGGTATGAGTGCGATTGGGCCGCTGCCCGATTTTTCAATGACCTTCCGGATGAAATCGAGAGGCGATTTTCCATGTCCGGCGCACTCGATGCCGGTAAGCGGTTTATCCTGCTCGGAGAGACCGCCGGAGAAGAGGTGGATTTTTCCGATCCGCATGGGTTTGAGCAGCATCTCGGTTTCCCATTCGTCGGGTTCACTTGCATTCGAATATGATTTTAACCCTCAATTAATTTTTTGACCACTGATACGAAGTTGCGTTCAAGACGATACTTTTTGAGCTGGAAAAAAGCGGAGGAACCGGTTCCCCGCTTTTTTTTCGGATTAATGACTCGCTCCACCCCCACCCGACTATTGAAATTCGGCTTTTCGCCCCTAAATTGTTTGCGGCCGCCCAAAAGATGCTTTTTAAAAGCGTGCGGCCGAAATCCCGGGGGGTGCGGGGGGAATCATTTCCCCGCTTTTTTCGCCTTTTAAGCACGACTTCGCATTAAACCGCTTGAGAGAGGTACGAGCACATTGGAGGCTGATCGGGTTCGACCGGGCATCGGGGGAAATCTTACAGGAAAGCCTGCCGTTGCATTCGTGCTTCCGGACTTCGAAGGCAGGACGCACCGGCTCGAAGATTTCCGCGGCGCATGGCTCCTTATGGTTTTCCACCGCCACCTTGGCTGACTGCCTTGCCGCGCCCACCTGTTGCAGTTGCAGCAGCATGGTAGCGACTTGAAGGACCGGCGTGTCAATGTAGTGGTCATAACTTTCGAGGCGGGCTACCTGGCCCGAAGCTATGCGGAGGACTCAGGGCTCGACTGGCCCCTTCTGGTAGACGAAAACCGTGAAATATACCATGCTTACGGGATGTTGACGGCCAGTTTCCGGGAGATATGGGGTCCGGCTACCTGGTGGGCTTACTTGAAGGAAATCGCGCGCGGCCATTTCCCCAAAAAATCGGGAGGCGACGTGAGCCAGCGGGGTGGGGACGTATTAATAGATCCTTCCGGCGTAGTCAGAATACACCATATCGGCAAAACTCCGGCCGACCGCCCGCCGGTCAAATCCATTTTGGCAAAGGTTCGATAAGCCGGCCGGTAAGCGGCGGACACCGAAAGGACCGGTGCCCGCTCTGCTGAACTCGAAACCCTTGCGCAATCATTTGAAAGTCTTAGCATTCCTTTTGCTCTTACGCGGTAAACTCATCATGACGGCACATCGGCGGCCGATTCTGCAAGGCACTGGTCCTCGGGGCAGAAAGCACTGTGCCACAGTCCTCCTTCCCTGGGTCCGATCCCTCTGACCGGTATGGTGATCTTGTCATTGCCGGTAAGACATTTGTCTTTGTGACACTGTACTTCAAGCCACACCCCTTCGTCGCCCGCTTCCGTTTTTTTCCTCAACTCGGGGGCCATACTCGATATCTCTTCGGAAGAGAGGCTGCGGGTATAGGGGAGGAAGACCCTTATCCAGCCTTCTTTTGTCTCGTTTGGTGATGCTGTCGGGGGCATATTCGTTACTCCTTTTGTCTAAGGGCCCGGACGAGTAATTGCTGTGGGGGCAAATACTTTCGTAATAAAATAATCATTGTCGGATCGACCGCTTCAAGGCCCTCGCGGTTTTTGTCCGGATCGGGGAATGCACCGAAAAGCGGGCGGCATTTTAGCAAACCAGGGTTGACGATGCCGTCGGTACTGAACAATTTATAAAGGGTCCCGCTTTCATGCGGACACCGAAAATATTCGAACGCTGCTGGTTAATGTGATTGGTCTCGATCTTTCGTGCTACGAAGATTCGCTATTTGTTCACAGGGGGGATTCCATGGTTCAAAAATCTGGAGCATTCAAATTGAGTATTGCGTTCTGGACGGTTCTTTTCATCTGCACCTTTACCTGGGCGGCCGGTCTAGGGGCCCAGACCCAGCCGCCGGCAACCGCGCAGACGCCGCCGGCAACCGCGCAGACGCCGCCGGCCGCCGCCCAGCAGCCGGCGGCGGCCATGCAGCAGGCGCCTGCGGCTCAAGCCAAGACGGCGCCCGCGGCCCAAGCCAAGATGGTGGGCACGGACCTGGGGCTGGCAGGCAAACTGGGCAAGGAAATCGCCAAGGCGCCGGTAGGCAAGGGCAGCGGGCAAATCGACCCCACCGCCGCCCGCGGAGTGTTCGGCGTTCCCGGCGCTCCCCATGTTTCAACCGTTGTGGCCTTCATATGGGCCATATGGGTCGGCTGGATTTTTTCAACGGTGGGGGCCTTCGGCGGCATCATGGCCGGAGTGGGCCATATGACCATATACGGCCTGGGCGACTATGTGCGCACCTTCAAAAACACCGCGCCCGGCCTTAACAAGACCCTGACCGACAGTATCCGGACCTCCAACCAGTTCCTTGTCGGACTGTCAGCAATCATCAGTGTCATCAACTACCTGAAGGCCAGGCGCATGTCCTGGCCGCTGGGCCTCGCACTGGGTCTGGGTTCGATTGTCGGCGCCTTCCTGGCGGCCTCCATTTCGGGCGGCAAGGTCAGTTTCAGCCAGTACCAGGGCTGGTTCGGAGTGTTCGTGCTGGTGGTGGGCGCCGTTCTTATCTACGAACTAAGTCCCAAGGGCCAGGCGGGCAAGAAAAAGGTCAAGGAGGCGGCAAAGGCTTTCGAGCAGACCGTAAAGGCAAAGCAGGACATTACCGATGCGGGCGTGACGTTGAAATCCTTCGGAATGACCAAGTCCACCATGACGTTTTTCGGAACGGATTTCTCGTTTAACCCCGTGGCCGCCTTTTGCGGAGGCGTGGTGATCGCCGCCATTTCGGCCTTTATCGGCGTGGGCGGCGGCTTTTTGTACGTGCCCTACCTTACCAGTGTTGTGGGCCTGCCCATGTTCGTTGTGGCCGGCACTTCGGCGCTGGCGGTGTTTATCAGCATGATAACCAGCATCGCCACCTACATTAAGGTGGCCGGGGCGGGCATGGATTGGGCCCTGGTCGGGACCGAACTGGTGGGCATCTTTGTCGGTTCCATGGTCGGACCGCGAACGGCGAAGTACATACCCGACAAGTGGCTGAAAATCATTTTTATCGTTTTGGCCCTGTATGTGGGCATTCGTTATTTCAGCAGGGGTTTCTTCGGACACTCCTGGTTGCCCTGATCCGTCGATACCAACGGTCCGGGCTCCCGGCGGGGGGCCCGGACCGTTTTCACCCCAATCGCCGCCGGGCTGGGACAGCGATAATGTGGCAATTTCTCGATCCATACCTTCTTTTCATGTACAGGATGACGGGGGGCGAGGTCCTCGACGGACTGATCGGTACTTTTTTGATCGCATTGCTTACAACCGTCATCGGAGAGTTTTCCATATCCGTCGTTTTCCGAGTCAACCGCAAGCACCTCGACACCCTTAACGCCGACCTCAAAAAATACGGCGACCTGTCGCAGGAAGCCCTGCGCCTGGGGGAAGAGACCAGCTACAAGGCCCTCAACAGGCAGGCCAACGATACTTACGGCCAGGTATTTTTCAACCAGTTCGGTCTTTCCGCCGCATCCCTGTGGCCCGCGTTTTTCGCCCTGGACTGGCTCCAGCGCCACTTCGGGCAGACCGGAATCCGAATCCCCATTTATCACCATGGGGCGAACTACGTGGTCGTCTTTATTCTCTGCTACATTGCGGCCCGGCTGGTGTTCGGCCGCCTCAAAAGGCACCTGCCCTACTTCAAGGGGCAATACGCCATGCTCCAGACCTACGGCAAAAAGGAAGGCGCCGGCACCGGGCGGCAATGAGCGCCCGCGACTTTTTCCCGCACCGCAGGATTCCCGCCACCCACCTAAAAATCCAAATCGATCTATTCAGATATTTAATTTTGGATCGCTACCTTATCAGGGCTTAACTTTTTATGGCATATAGGGGTTGACGCCGAGGCATTAGTTTTATATATTGCCATGTATCGATACATTGGAGGCCGCAATGAAAACTTTCGTCAGGGTCATGAAAGCACTGTCCGACCCTAACCGGGTCAAAATCCTCAAAATGCTCCAGCGCCGGTTCCTGTGCGTTTGCGAAATCCAGGCCGCCCTTGGAATCGCTCAGCCCACTGTTTCCAGCCACCTCAAAGTCCTGGAAGACGCCGGGTTTGTAAACAGCCGCAAGGAAGGCCTGTGGGTCATCTACAGCCTTGCCGACGGCAAGGACAGCCCATACTGCGCAACCCTTCTGGGCAGTCTCACCCACTGGCTGGAAGATGATCCCGAGGTACTGGAGATAATGGAGGTACTGCCCTCCGTAAAAAAAGAGATCATCTGCAAGAAGTGATCTGGGGGGCCGGGGAGTATCTTCCATCGGCAAAGTCCGGACGAACGATTCCACAAGGAGAACAAATGAAAGCAACACAGGGAAAAACCTGCTGCGCCGAGGCGCTAAATACGGTTCCCGGCAAAATGGCCTTGCCGAATCCCAAGGCCCCCGCCGCAAAATATATTATGGCGGGCATCCCTCTCCTGGCGGCCTGGTGGCTGATTTACGCCAACCTCGAGGCATTTTCGAAATGGTTTACCTACAGCCTTTTGCATTTGCGGGAGCAGAGCCATATCGGCGGCGCGATGGAGTTTTTCGTATACGATACGCCCAAGGTGCTCATGCTCCTCATTATCGTGGTTTTCGGAGTCGGCGTCGTGCGGTCGTTTTTCACCCCTGAGCGGACCCGGAAAATGCTCGCCGGAAGGCGGGAGTCGGCCGGGAACGTGCTGGCCGCCCTGCTTGGCATCGTAACTCCGTTTTGTTCCTGTTCCGCGGTGCCTCTTTTCATCGGGTTCGTGTCGGCAGGCGTGCCCCTGGGGGTCACCTTCTCATTTCTCATATCGGCCCCCATGGTAAACGAGATCGCCGTCGTCCTGCTTTACGGACTTTTCGGGTGGAAGGTTACGGCAATTTACCTGGGTACCGGTCTCCTTATCGCGATGATTGCCGGCTGGACGATCGGACGGTTTCGGATGGAGCGCCATCTCGAAGACTGGGTCCACGAAATCCATGCGGGAGAGGCCGTTTTTGTCGAGCCTGAAAAGACGCTTGCCGAGCGCGTCCGGTACGGCCTTGACGCCGTTCGGGAAATCGTCGGAAAGGTCTGGATCTACGTCATTTTGGGAATAGCGGTGGGGGCCGCCATACACGGCTTCGTGCCGGAAGGGTTCATGGCCTCGATCATGGGCAGGCAGGCATGGTGGGCGGTGCCCGTATCCGTGCTTATCGGAATCCCGATGTATTCGAATGCCGCGGGCATAATCCCGGTCGTGCACGCACTGCTCGAAAAGGGAGCGGCCCTGGGGACGGTGCTTGCGTTCATGATGTCGGTAATCGCGCTGTCCCTGCCGGAGGCGATAATCCTTAGAAAGGTGCTCAAGCCGACCCTCATTGCCGTCTTTTTAGGTGTGGTGGGCTTTGGTATTCTCATTGTCGGCTACCTGTTCAACTTTCTTATCTAAAATGAAAAGAGGAGAAGACGATGCACATTAAGGTCCTGGGTCCCGGATGCAAGAAGTGCCACGAGACGGAGAAACTGGTAAAGGAAGCGGTTGCGGAGGCAGGGCTCGATGCCACGATAGAATACGTGACCGACATCGCCGAAATAGCCAAACACGGCGTCTTTAGCACTCCGGCGGTGGTGATCGACGGCAAGGTCGTGTCGGTCGGAAAAGTCCCGTCCAGCTCGGACATCAAGTCCTGGCTCGGAAAATAGCGGGACCGTGAGACGGAGTTTGGGCGATATAAAAGATCTCGACGGGCCGGCCCTCCCGCTTTGTGAGGGCCGACCCCGTTTAACTGTCTCAGGATAAAAGGATGGTCCCATGTTGCTCAGCAGCTATACCAGGGAATTCGTCCGCCCCGAGTGCAGGCCCGAAGCGCAGTCGGTGCACTTGGTGGCTCATCTTGACCAGGACATCGGTGAAGTTATCCCTTACCTGAATGCCGTGCTCGGGGGTTTTCAATATATCAAGGACCCGCCTTCGGTCTCCTTCAGGCTGCATGGCAAGCTCATAGCGATCTATTCGCGGAAAATCTGCGTAAACGCGCTGAGAGACCAGTCGGAGGGGGAGAAAATCCTTGAATGGCTAAAACAGGAAATCAACGATACCTGGGAGCGCCGGGCAGAGATCGAGCCTCTTTTCGAAAGCGCCCCCAGGCCGAAGATGCTCGAAATCCTGAAACTGCTTCCCAGGACCAACTGTGGCGAGTGCGGCCTGCCCACATGCATGGTTTTCGCGGCGCAGGCCGCCGAGGGCGGAAGAGGGGCCGAGGACTGCCCGGCTTTAAGTGCCGAGGGCAGGGAAAAGCTTGGCAAATACCTGGGAGGCTTCCGGTTCGAATAAGGACCGGGGGGAGTCAGTATGGTCGTAATACCTGAAAAGATAAAAATCCTGTTCCTGTGTACCGGGAATTCATGCCGCTCGCAGATGGCCGAAGCGTGGACGCGCCGTTTGAAGGCAGACCGGATGGAGCCCTTTTCGGCGGGTGTCGAACCCAAGAGCGTGGACCCCAGGGCGGTCAGGGCCATGGCCGAGGAAGGGGTGGACATATCCGGCCAGGTTTCGAAGGATGTCGCCTCCCTGGGGGACGTTGAGTTCGACTACGTCATCACCCTTTGCGACAACGCTCATGAAGCATGCCCGTTTTTTCCGGCCAGGACGAGGGTCATGCACGTGGGTTTCGACGACCCTCCAAGACTTGCCGCGGGCGCACCCGGCGAAGAGGAAGCAATGGCGCACTACAGGCGCGTGCGCGATGAGATCCGAAGATTTGTGGAAACGCTCCCGGACTCTCTTGAAGGGAACGCGCGATAAGGAGGCATTCGATGGCTGAAGGAGTTTCCAGGGGCCTCTCTTTCCTGGACCGCTATCTGACGCTTTGGATATTTTTGGCGATGCTGGCTGGAGTGGGGGGAGGCTATTTCTACCCGGCCGCAAAGGACATCATCAACTACTTTCAGGTGGGAACAACCAACATTCCCATTGCAATCGGCCTGATCCTGATGATGTACCCGCCGCTGGCCAAGGTGAAGTACGAACAGCTCGGGCAGGTTTTCAAAAATTACAGGGTGCTCGGGCTCTCGCTTGTTCAAAACTGGATCATCGGCCCCATTCTCATGTTCGCCCTGGCGGTCGCTTTCCTGTCCGGCCATCAGGAATACATGGTGGGGTTGATCCTTATCGGTCTCGCGCGGTGTATCGCCATGGTGATCGTGTGGAACGATCTGGCGGCGGGAGACCGGGAATATTGCGCCGGCCTCGTCGCGTTCAATTCGATCTTTCAGGTGCTCTTTTTTTCCGTCTACGCCTACGTTCTCATAACCGTGGTGCCGCGATGGCTCGGCCTTGCGGGGGCGGTAGTGGATATTTCCATGCGCCAGATCGCGGAAAGCGTTTTCATCTACCTCGGCATCCCCTTCCTCGGCGGGATGATATCCAGGCTGGTCGGGCTCAAAACCAAGGGCAGGCAGTGGTACGAGGAAAAATTCATTCCCAGGATCAGCCCCGTCACCCTCATCGCCCTGCTTTTTACAATACTGGTCATGTTTTCTCTTAAAGGAGAGTACATAGTCGAGTTGCCCCTGGATGTGATAAGGATTGCCGTCCCGCTCTGCGTTTACTTCATCGTCATGTTTTTCGTTTCCTTTTTTCTTTCCATCAAAGTGGGGGCGACGTACGAGCAGTCCACAACCTTGAGCTTCACCGCCGCGTCGAATAATTTCGAACTGGCGATCGCGGTGGCGGTGGCTGTCTTTGGAATCAATTCCGGGCAGGCTTTCGCGGCGGTCATCGGACCGCTCGTGGAGGTCCCCGTTCTGATCGGGCTGGTTAACGTGGCATTGTTTTTTAGGCGGAAATACTTCCCCTACGCCGTCCAGACACCGACCGGCGTTTGCCATGTGACCTGCAAAATGTAAAAAACCACCCCAGGGCGCGTTGCTTCAAGGCGGCCAGATAAGCGCCGCCTCGAGGCAACCGTGTTCTATTTCGAATTTCCTTTCGCCCAGCCGCAGACTGATTCCGACTTCGGAACACCATTTGAGGACGCTCTGGCGCTCGATGTCCAGCCTGCGGTTCCAGCGGTAGGTGCCGGCGGTGTAGTAGTTTTCGGTTTCGTCGTCGGTTCGGGCCGTGAAGCCTGAAAATCGCCAGGGCATTCCGAAGCGGATTGAAACCGGCCCGCCGGTTACCGAGTTCACAAAGCGAATTTCCCCGTCCTGCCAGGCCCAAAGGCAGATCGTTTCGGAGTGTCCATCCGATGTGATCCGAACGGGCCGTGCGCAAAGCGCCGCAACCAGGAAAACGACTCCGGCAATCAAGGCTGCGAGCCGAGCGCCCGACCGCTTTCGTATGGACCAGGAAAGAGCTGCTACTTCAGGACTCCTTTTTCCTTGTAGTAGCGCAAAGCGCCGGGATGGTACGGGATGGTTCCCTTAACGAATTTAACCGCATTTTGCAGGGTAGTATTTGCGGAAGCCTTTACCGCCGCGTGCAGCTTGGGCAGATTGTCGAACAGGGTCTTGGTAATCTCGTAGGCGGCTTTGTCGGGAAGCGATTTGGGGCAGATGAACATGTTCCAGAAAGCGAGCGTGGGGGTGTCGTTTTGGGTGCTGTAGACGGCTTTGGGGATGGTGGCGGGTTCCATGACGCCCGGAAAGCGCTTCTGGAGTTCCTTGACCACGGCCCCGTCGGCGGGCAGTGAAATCAGTTCGAGATGTCCGCCCTTGCGTGCAAGCGTGGTCGACAGTTCGGTGATCGAACCCGTCGGCAGGCCGCCGGACCAGAAGTAGGCGTCAATAGTGCCGCTGGCCAGGGCTTCGCCCGATTCCGAGGCCCCCAGCCGCTCCTGCTTGGAAAGATCGGAAGTCTTAACGCCCGCGGCATCCAGGACCATCAGGGCCTCCACCTCTGTTCCCGACCCGGGGGCGCCGGTCGATACGCGCTTGCCCTTCATGTCCGCAAGCGTCTTTATGCCCGATCCGGAAGTGGTCGCGATGTGCAGGAAATTCGGGTACATGGCCCAGAGAATCCGGATGTCTTTGGCGGGTTTTTCCTTGAACTTGGCCAGTTTCCCGGTATAGGCCAGGAAGCAGGAATCCGGGAGGGCGGTGGCGATGTAGAACACGTTCTTTTTGGGCTCGGAGCGGCGCTGTACCAGAAGGATATTGTCCACCGAAGCGGCGGTCTGGATAGCGTTTGCACGAAATCCACCGTCCTTGGAAAGGATTTCCGAAACGGTGGTCCCGTAATAGTAGTAAACCCCGCCCAGGCCTCCGGTCGCTATCACCACGCTAGGCTTTTCCTCCTTGGCAAAAACCGAACCGACCAGTGCCAAAGTCAATGCCAGACTAAAGATCACGATTTTTTTCATCCTGTCCTCCTTTTTTGAGTTGTTTTTTCAGGATTTTACCACCGGCGACCGGCTGTTTTCGGCCTCCAGGCCGCCCTCTGCCGCCGTCCTCGGGGCGGAGCGGAAAAACCACAGAGCGGGTAAAAGCACCGCAAGGTTTACCCATAGATACGGCAGGAAAAGCCCCAGCGAAAGGAGCCCGAGTGTCCATGCCTCCCACTTTGCCAGGGGTCTGCGGGTGTAGCTCAAAGTGGCTGCCGACATGAAAACGGCACCTATAAGGACGATAGCCAGACGAAGCAGGAACTGGGACAGTGCGGTAAGCCACGGGGAGGTCAAAAACGCGGGCATTATGAGCAGCGCCGTTCCGGGGTATGCCAATATGAACGAAAAACCCAGCAGGTATTTCGGCAGGGCGACCCGGCCGGCGTAGATCCCGGTCTTGACGGGATGGGTCTGGAAAACGGATGCCGCGGCATAGGCGGAAAGCGCCACCGGGGGCGTCACGTCAGCCAGTATGGCATAATACATAAGGAACATATGAGTGGCGAGCAGGGCCGCTTCGGCAGGGATTCCGTTGGACATGGCCACTTTTTGGATTGCGGGAGCGGTAAGGGAAGACGCGACGACATAGGTTGCGGTGGGCGGTATGCCCATGCCCAGCAGGAGGCTGAAAAAAGCGGCAAAAAGGGTAGCCAGGAGAAGGCTTTCGCCCGAAATCTGCGACAGGAACTGTGAAAAGCTCGAAGGCAGCCCGGTCATGACCATCAGGGTCATGATTATGTTGGCCGCAACCACCGCCACGCCGATGGGAATAAGGGACCCGAACCCGTTTGCCAGGCCATGGGCCAGGACTTTGAGCGACTTGGGCCGCAGCGTGGGGTCTATGTAGCAGAAAACCACAAAGGCTACGATGGCTATCGTAACGGCCATATTGATCGGGTAGCCCAGGTATATGCAGGCCACGATCAAAAAAATCGGGATGAAGATGTAGCCGTAGCGCCAAAAGTAGTGCGCCCCCATCGTTTCGTCCGCCTTGACCGGTTTGAGGCCCATCTTCCTGGCATAGATATGGTTGTAGGAAAGAATGGCGGCAAGATAGACCAGCATCGGACCTATGGACATTATGCACACCCACAGGTAGGGTATGGACAGGATTTCCACCATTATGAACGCCATGGAACCAAGCACCGGAGGCGTAACCATGGCGATGGTGCCCGCCGTGGCCGCTATTCCCGATGCCGTCAGCCGGTCGTAGCCCGCCCGCTCGAAAAGCGGCTTGGAAATCGTGCACACAAACTGGGTGTCGGCCGCACCGGAACCGCTGAACAATCCCATGAAAACCGAAGCAATGCATGTGACCTTCCCCGGGGCGTCCGGGGATTTTCCAACGGCGAGCAGGGCGATATTGGCCACGATTTTCCCGAGGTTGAGCGCCCCTATCATTCCGCCCAGTATTGTGAAATAGACCAGGTACTTCATCGACACTCCGGTGATGATGCCGAAAAGCCCCGCTTCCGTCTCGCTGTAGAGCTTGCCCAAAAGAAGGTCCAGGCTGAACGGGACATGGGCAAAGACCCCGGGCAGCAGGTCGCCGTGAAGGTCATAGATGAAGAAGAACAGGACCAGCGCAGGCATGATGGGGCCGGTGGCCCTGAAAACCACTCCCAGGAGCAGGAAGGTCAGGCCGAAAGCCATCACCAGGTCCGTCGGCTCGGGCATCATGGCACGGTCGATGATTTGTTCGTAAAAGAGGAGTTCGAAAACAAAGGGCAAAATAGCCAGGGCGGCGGCCAGGAGGTCAAACCAGCGGCGTCCCTCCGGAAAGACCGCCGGCATCACGCTTACGACCCAAAAAAGCGTGGCCGCAAGTTTCATCGGAACGCTCAGGTCCAGGTTCCAGAAGGAGAGCAGCGGGAAGAAAGCAAACAGCGCGAATATATATCCACCGATGGAACGAGGCGCGGGCTTGCGCAGGGCGTAGATAAGATAGCCGGCGAAAACCAGAAAAAAGACATGGGTGGCCCTTTCGACCTGGATAAGATCGAGAAAGTCTATCGAAAGCCTGGAAAGGGGAGTGTACGGGTGAACGACAAGATAGAGGCTGTAAAGACTTGCGGTCACAAGTACCCAGGTGGTGAATTGCTTAAGCTTTGCTTCCATTACAATGCTCCATATAAAGCCTCATACCGGATCAAAATATCAAGCGACGCACTTCAAAAGAGCATGGAGAGTCCGAAAGGGGCTGTCGCCCAAACGCGGTTCCATCGGCAATGTCGCCATCGCCCGGCGCACTCGCCCCCAGGTGTCACACCGGCGGCGCTTCCGAGCCGGGGTCCGGTGTTTTTTCCGCGTTTCCACACTCATGTCCGGAGCGAGAGGACCAATCATTGAAGACACCGGATGCCCGCCCGAAAGCTTTGCAGGAATGACGATTTGGAATGCCCCCGTTTACGTGAAGTTCACGTATCTTGAAGCAGCCTCATCGGGGAAACATCCTCGAAATCATACCCCGCTCTTTTGAGCGGGGTCTTGAGAGTTATCAGCGCGAACGCAACTTGATCTCGGGCGGGGCAGAATTTGCGGATGAAACTGAGCTGTTCCCGGAGCGTTGGAAAGAAAGCGAAAAGGTCTGCTGAAATCGTTCAGCGTCATTGGCAGCTGGAATACTTCACGATGTCAAAGTGGAACTGGATATGCAAGCGAAAACGGACTGCGTTCCTCCTTTATCTGCTGCGCTGTTTGGCGAAAAATGCCTCCAGGGCGGCCATGTGTTCGGGCGCGTGGTGGCATAGGGCCTGGAAGGCGGCGGAAAGCTCCAGCGTATCTTCCAGTGGCATGCCCTGTGCCAGGTAAAAAAGGCGCTTTGCCAGCCGCAGGACCCGCGCGGGTTGCCTCGCGATTTCAAGGGCCAGCTCCATGCTGCGCTCCAGAAGTTTTTCCGCCGGAGTGACCTCGCTTACCATGCCTATTCTAAGAGCTTCCGCGGCATCGATCACCCTGCAGGTGAACGCTAATTCGAGCGCCTTGGAAAATCCCACCGCGCGCGGCAGAAAATATGCGCCCCCGTCTCCCGGAATCAGTCCGACCGAGGTGAACGTTTCGCCGAACCGTGCCTTCTCACTGGCGATCCGGATGTCGCACATGCACGTGAGGTCGCACCCCGCGCCTATGGCGGGTCCGTTTACCGCCGCTATGGTGGGCACGTCCAGGCGCTGCATGGCAAGGGGAATCTTCTGTATGCCGGTTCGATAATTTTCGCGCACCTGGTCCGGGTCGCCCGAAAACATGCCCTGCCTGTTGTACATGTCCTTGACGTTGCCGCCCGCGGAAAAGGCGGAGCCGGCCCCGGTGACGATCAGGCAGCTCGTGTCCCGCGCCTGCTGGACCTTTTGCAGGGCGTCGAGTATTTCTTCTATAATATCGAGGTCCGTGAAGGCGTTGCGAATATCGGGGCGATTCAGGGTGAGCAACGCAACGGGGCCTTTTTGCTCAAACAGGATGTTTTTGTATTCCATGCTCTGCCAGTCTCCTCTCAGGCGGAATTGAAACCCTTGCGATCAGCGATTTTGCTGGTGGCCGCAGGTTATCCCGGCAATTATCATCTTCTGAATGTTGGAAGTTCCCTCGACGACCTGGAGCGATTTGGCGTCACGAAAATAGCGCTCGATGGGGTATTCGGTCGAAAAGCCGTACGAGCCGAAGATCTTCATGGCCTCGTTTGCCGCATGCACCGCCGCCTCGGAGGCAAAGAGCTTGCCGATCGATGTCTGGAGCTGATTGGGTTTTCCCTGGTCCTTGAGAAACGCCGCGCGGTAGACGAGCAACTGTGCCGCCTCGTGTTCGGCCACCATGTCCGCTATCTGCGCCTGGACCATCTGGAACTTGGAAATGGGCTGTCCGAACTGGGGCCTTTCGTTTGCATAATTTACGGCCAGTTCGATGCATGCTCCGGCCACGCCCAGGGCGCCGGCGGCGCAGCTGATGCGCGTGTTGTTGAGCATCCACATGCATATCGCGAAACCTTCGCCGACATTTCCCAGCACCGAGTCTTTCGGGATTTTGGCGCCATCGAAGACAATCTCACCCGTGGGGGCGCAGTGGAGGCCCAGTTTCGTTTCTATGGCGCGGGTCGTGACCCCTTCGGTCTCCTTTAGGTTTACGATAAAACAGGTCATGCCCTTGTATTTTTTCTCCCTGTCGGTGTAGGCATAGAGCAGTCCGACATCGGCCACGTCCGCGTTGCTGATCCACATCTTCTGGCCGTTTAGTTCCCAGTGGTCGCCCATGTCCTTTGCCGTGGTCTTCATGCCGGCCACATCGGAGCCCGTGTTGGGCTCGGTCATGGCAAAAAAGCCGAGCTTCTCCCCGCTGATCCATCCCGGAAGATACGCCTGCTTCTGCTCCTCGGTCCCGAACCGGCTGACGGTGATCCCGGGGCCTATATTCTGCGTATTGAACGCAACCCGCCATGATGGGGACACCCTGGCGATCTGTTCGGTCATGATGACCGATTCGAGAAATCCCATGCCGTTTCCGCCGTACTCTTCGGGAATGGAGCACCCGAAAAAACCGAGTTCGCCCATCTGCCGGACCCGCTCGGGCCGAAAGCGGTGATTTTTTTCATCTTCCTCCACGGTGGGGCGGATTTCATTTTCCGCAAAGCGGCGCGCCTGCTCCCGGACGATGCGTTGTTCCTCGGTCAGCTCAAAATTCATGTCGCTTTCTCCCGCTCAAACTGTTGACGACTGGTTGGGGTGAACGAAACAATCAGACTACTTTCTTCGCCCTCAAGTCGGCGACCTGCTCCGCGCTGTAGCCCAGCTCCATCAGCACCTCGCCGGTATGCTCGCCCAGAAGAGGCGGATGGCGCCTTATCGTGCACGGACTGGAGGAGAGCTTCATGGGGGTCGATACCAGCCTGACGGTACCGGCGGTGGGATGTGCAACTTCGGCCACCATTTCGCGCGCGACAACCTGGGGGTCCGAAAAAACCCTGTCCAGCGTATTTATGGGGCCGCAGGGAATTTTTGCGGCCTCCAGCTCGCGCAGCCATTCATCGCCCGTGCGGTCGAGCATTTTTTCGGCAACGATCGGTATGAGTTCCCCGCGGTTGAGGACGCGCTGCGGATTGGTTGCGAATTTCGGCTCTTCGGCCAGGTGGTCGAGCCCCGCCAGGCGGCAAAAATCCCGCCACTGGCGGTCGTTTCCAACCGCCAGGTTGATGAACCCCCCGTCCAGGGTCTTGAAAGGCTCGTAAGGCACTATATTGGGATGGGCGTTTCCATAGCGCACGGGAAGCTCGCCCGACACCAGATAATTGCTCCCCACATTGGCCAGCCAGGCCACCACGGAATCGAGCAGCGCGATATCCACGAACTGGCCTCGCCCCGTCCGGTCCCGCTGCCTCAAGGCGGCGAGTATGGAACTGGCGGCGAACAGGCCGGCGGTGATATCCACTATGGCCACGCCAACCTTCATCGGCTTGCCGTCGGGCTCCCCGGTAAAACTCATGATGCCGCCCATTCCCTGGATCATGAAATCGTAGCCGGGCTTGTCCTTATCGGGGCCGTTCTGCCCGAAACCGGTGATCGAGCAGTATACGAGCCCCGGGTTCTCCCCGGACAGGTCCTCGTAGCCCAGCCCCATCTTCTGCAGGGTCCCCACCTTGTAGTTTTCTATCAGGATGTCGCTTTGCAGGGCGAGCTTGCGAATGATTTCCCGGCCCTCCGGGCTTTTCATGTTGACGGTGACGCCGCGCTTGTTTCGATTGACGCACAGGTAATAGGCCGCCTCGCCACCCGCTTCGGGAGGTCCCCACTGGCGGGTGTCGTCGCCCTTTTCAGGAAGCTCGACTTTGATGACTTCGGCCCCCAGATCGCCCAGCATCATGGAACAATACGGCCCCGCCAATACACGGGACAGGTCCAACACCTTAATGCCGCCAAGCGGCTGTTCGTGATCTTGCATCAACTCCCCTTCGTCATGACCGCGCGCCGCCGCCGGGGCCCGTCATCGCCGTCGAAAGCCCCGCAGCGGTATCCAGCAGGCTGTCGCGGCAAAAACTGCTGTGGCGCTCGTCTCTGAACCGCAGTTCCGGCAGCGCGAGGCTGAGGGTCCCCAGAAGGATGCCGTTGTGGCCGAAAACCGGAGCGCTCAACGAGGCAAGCCCTCGGGTCCGCTCCCCGACGCTTGCGGCATATCCCTGTTTGCGAACGCGGGCAAGCTCGCGCCGTATTTGCTCCGCGTCCACGATGGTATTTTCCGTCAGCGGCTCAAGGCTGACCTTTGCCAGGTATTCGTCGATGAACTCGTCGGGGGAAAAGGCCAGGAGGCATCTGGCCGAAGCTCCGGCGTAGAGCGGCGACCTCTCCCCTATGGGCATGCTGCCCCGGAGGTTGTGGGGCGACTCGATGCTGTCGACGCAGATCCGCTCCAGGCCCTCTATCATGTTGAAGTGAACGGTTTCGCGGGTGCGTTCGGCGAGCTGTTTTAAGAAGTGCTTTGCGGCTTTTGTGACAGGGTAGGTGCTTTGGAGGACGTGGATGAAGTTGAAATAGATATTGCCCAGGCGATATTGTCTCGTTTCCGGGTCCTGGTCCACGAAGGAATAACCTTTGAGGAGCCGGAGAAGCCTCTGAACCGTTGCGGGGCTGAACCCGAGGTGGGCGCTGAGTTCTCTCACCCCCCAGGACGGCCGTTCGGCCCGGAAGGCCAGCAGGACCTTGAGCGCCTTTTCGACTGATCTTGATGGGTCATCCGGCTTTTTCATGTCGTGACCGCCGCTGTGTTTCATTAGATGAAACGCTGTTTTCTATAATGCGCTATTGTGCATGGCCGCGGTCTCGCTGTCAACCGGAATTTTCCCGGTGTTTCCTGTCGATTTACATGCTAAAGTTCTCCGTACGGAGCGTGAAACCTTTAGCCTTTTCACGCGAAGCCGCGAAGAACGCGAAGTGTAAATGGCTGAAATCCATCCCCGGACGAGCGCAATTCAATCAAGCGGTTATTATATTTCCCCTTTCTTGGCGTATCTCGCGGCGTCGCGTGAAATCAGCACCCATAGAGGATTATGACCATGAGATTGGCGACCCTTAAACTGGACCGCACCGAGGCTGCTTCGGTTCTAACGGAGGCCGGGTTCGTTCCCCTGGGCGAAATCAACGAAAGATTCGGCTGCAACTGGCCGACCGACATGCAGGAGCTGATAGTTTCCGGAAAGCTGGAGGAACTCAAGTCCTGGTACCGCACGGAAGGCGGCAAACGGCTCGAAGGAGCGGCCGATTATGCCGTGCCCAAAGGCATGGCGCGGTTCGCTCCCCTCTACCGGCACCCGTCGAAGATTTGGGGCATCGGCTTAAACTATGTGGACCACGCCGCGGACCTTGCCGAAAAGGCCCCGACCCTTGCCCCCGCAAGCTTTGCCAAGTTCGACACAACCATTATCGGGCCGGGTGAAACCATAAAGATCCCCCCGCAATCCGAAAAAACCACCGCTGAAGCGGAATTGGCGATAATTTTCGGCAAAAGGTGCAAAGACGTCGACGAAAAGGACTGGCGGACTGTCCTGGCCGGATTTACCACGATTATCGACATGACCGCCGAAGACATCCTGCGGGTAAACCCCCGGTACCTTACCCGCTCGAAAAACTTCGACACTTTCCTGAGCTTCGGCCCGGTGCTGGTTACACCCGACGAAATAGAGGACGTAGCCGGCCTCCACGTCGCCACTGTCATAAACGGCCGGGTCCATGCCCGAAACGTGGTAGCCAACATGACCTTCCCGCCCCCCTACCTGGTTTCCTTCCACTCAAAGGTTGCCACCATGCTCCCCGGCGACGTTATCCTTACGGGTACTCCCCGCGCGGCGCCCATCAACGACGGCGACGTTGTCGAGTGCCGCATCGACGGCTTTGAAACCCTGGTAAACCCCGTAATCGATCTCAAGGTACAATCGGATAAGAGGTGAGCGGCATGGATTTGGGACTCAAGGACAAGCCGGTACTGGTCATGGCCTCAAGCGCCGGTCTTGGAAAGGCGGCGGCCATGGAATTCGCCCGCGAAGGGGCCCGTGTCATGCTGTTTGGCCGCTCCGGGGAAAAGCTGACGGCCGCCCGCGCCGAAATAAAGGAAGCAACCGGCAGGGAACCGGCCTGCACGGTGGGCGACATAACCCGGCCGGAAGACATAAAACGGGTGGTCAGGGACACGGTGGAAAAATTCGGCCGCATATACGCGCTGGTAAACAATTCCGGAGGTCCCCCGGCCGGGGCCTTCGACGATTTTGCAGACGATGCGTGGCAGAAAGCCTACGAGCTCAACCTGCTCTCATACGTTCGCGCCATTCGGGAAGTTCTTCCGCACATGCGCGGGCGAGGCGGCGGGCGGATCGTAAACTACGCTTCTTCTTCGGTAAAACAGGCGATCGACGGCCTCATCCTGTCCAATACCTTCCGGATGGGGGTGGTGGGCCTCACCAAGTCCCTTGCCCTGGAACTGGGAAGGGACAATATACTGATCAACGTAATGGGCCCCGGCCGGATCGACACCGACCGCATCCGCGAACTGGATGCGATTCGGGCCCGGAAAGCCGGGACAACCACCGAACAGGTGCATGAAAATTCAATCAAAACCATCGCCCTCGGCCGCTACGGCGTCCCGGAAGAATACGCCCGGCTGACTGTTTTCCTCTGTTCGGAAGCCAACAGCTACATCACCGGGCAGACGGTGCTGGTCGACGGCGGCAGTACACGGGCATACTGATTTTTTATCAAAGAGGTGCACAGGCATGGCTAATTTCCCCAAAATGTACAGGTTGAGGCAACACTTCGAACGGCCGGGGGTTGGCGACATTACGGCCGCCGTTCGGAGGGAACTGGCCGCATTGAAGCTTAATGAAACCGTTGTGCCCGGCCGCAAGATCGGCATAACGGTCGGCAGTCGAGGTATCCGGAACCTGGTGCCGATACTCAAGATTTGTGCGGAGCATGTGAGGCAACTGGGCGCGGAGCTCTTTTTCATCGCCGCCATGGGCAGCCATGGGGGCGGCCTGGAGCAGGGGCAGCGGGAGGTGCTGGACAGCCTGGGCATTACCGAAAAAAATCTCGGATCACCCGTTGTGACGTGCGCCGGGAGCCGAACCATCGCGAAAACGCCCGGGGGGCTGCCGGTTTACTGCCTGGAGTCCGCCCTGGGGCTCGACGGCATCCTGGTGGTAAACCGTGTAAAAACCCACACATCTTTTAAAGCCGTCGTGGAAAGCGGGCTCGTCAAGATGCTGGTGGTCGGACTGGGCGGCCCCGCGGGCGCCAAGCAGTTCCACGGTTTCGGCCATATCGAGCTGCCGCGGCTCCTTCCGGAAATCGGCCAGGTGATCCTGGATACTCTTCCTGTCCTGGGCGGGATTGCAATCGTTGAAAATGCCTATGAAGAGACCGCCCTGGTCCGGGCCGTCACCAGGGAAGGCATGATCGAACAGGAATCGGAGCTGCTGACGTACTCCAAGACCCTGATGCCCGCACTTCCCGTAGATGATCTCGATTTTCTCATTATCCAGGAGATGGGAAAAAATTTCAGCGGAACGGGGATCGACACCAACATCATAGGCAGGGCCCGCATACACGGCGTCCCGGAACCGGAAAAGCCGTCCATCAAACGAATCGCGGTCCTGGACCTCTCGGATGAGTCCCACGGAAACGCCAACGGAATAGGACTGGCCGATTTCGTAACACGGAGGCTGGTCGATAGAATGGACCGCCGGGCGACCTATCTCAACTGCCTCACGAGCACTTTCATAGTCAGGGCCGCCATCCCCATGTATTTCGATACCGATGAGCAACTGGTAAACGCCGCCCTGAGCAGTTTGTCGAGTATCCCGTCCGATAAGGTGCGCATCATGATCATCCCCAATACCCTGTTTTTGAACGAATGCCTGGTTTCGGAACCGGTCGCGGAGCAACTGAGGGGAAAGTCGGGGCTGGACCTGGAAACAAACCCGGAAGAATTCTCTTTCGACGGCAACCACAAGCTCATGCTGCGAATCCGGCACCAAGCGGGCTGATGGGCGGGATGGCGGCGATAGCCGCGAGAAGAGTCAGGGACGGGTGTTTCTGACTGGTCCTGTGCAGGGAGCCACTGCCCGCGCAACCTTCCGGCGGGCAGTGGCAGCGTGCTTTCATTTATCGAGCAGCAACAGTTGCTGCTCCAAAAGGGTCGAGGTCAAGGGTATGACTCCACCAGTGTGTTGCAGGGTGCCTGCGGTATATCT
This sequence comes from uncultured delta proteobacterium, assembly GCA_963712895.1. Lineage (GTDB taxonomy): Bacteria > Desulfobacterota > Syntrophobacteria > Syntrophobacterales > Syntrophobacteraceae > SbD1. Next base: position 720,805 of record CAVQJR010000007.1, read on the forward strand.
TTCGTCAAAAACTTTCGCGTTCTTATCGTAGTCATGGCCTATATCATAAATAGTGCCGTTTAATGTGGTCTTGTCCAGGCTGATGTGCACAACCCCGCTATCGCGCCAGGAGGAAGAGGTGTGCTCCCGGGACTCGCTCAGCGTGAAAACCGGTGTGGTCCCCATCATGAAACCCGACCCGGAAAGAACAAAAGGACCGTCATTATCTGGTGTCACATAACCCTGGAATGAATAGAATTGACACGGGCCCCTCGCGTCATACCCCCCTGATTGCCCTTGGCTTTATGATATTGCGCAAGATTTGCTTTTCCGCTGTTTTTACTCTATCTTACTTTTACTCAATCCAATTGGAAAAGAATCGGTGTGCGATGCCGTCAAAATGGCGAACGGAAGAAGATGAAACCACCCGGTCTCAAAGAAATTGAAACGATCTTACGGAAAAGGCGTGACGAGCTGGCGGAGAAATACGGCGTTACGGAAATCGGCGTCTTTGGTTCGTGCGCCCGTGGAGATGCCTCCGGCGACAGCGATATTGACATACTGGTTTCGTTTAATCGGCCGGTGGGGTTTTTCGAATTCCTGGAGTTGGAAGAGCGTTTGAGCGAATGGCTGGGGGCGAAAGTGGACCTGGTGACCAGGGCGGCGCTTAAACCCCATATAGGCCGCCGCATTCTGAGCGAGGTGGCGATGCTGTGAATCGCTACCGTCGAACCTGTACAGGACGTAAGACATTGAATTAACAATGTTTTTAATCTCATCCTCTTATAAGGTGGACTCCGAAGTGGACGTTATAAAGAGAACCACAATCCGATCACAGCTTTTATCATTTACCGTTAAGCCCTAATCAATGTATCCCGAATTTAGTGGAAAATCTGCTAAGATGTGAGGATATCTTATGTGCCTTTTGATAAGTCCTGAATGATACCTTCTATTTTCATTTTTATATCATATGGTAGACATTTACCAAACCAAATTCCAGTTATATTTCCATTAAACTTGACAAGAGTATTTTGCTTGTCCGAAAGGAATCTAACCTCTTCTTGCGCTTCCCAGGTGTTTGATTTGGTTGCTAAAACCATTTTATATATTTGCAATTGGTTATGAAGGGCAGCATCCAAGAAATAATCAATATTGTATACTTTATCCACTACATATGACACTGGGAAAATAGACTCATTTATATATTCATCAGGAATTTCTATTTCTATACACACACCATTATGATTTCCACCATACTGAAACCACAATTTTCTATCATTTCTGACTTTAGAAAAACATGCTACACCTATAGAAGAACGACACTCATCTATAACTGAATTTATAATATGTACCAAATTTTTCTCAACAATACTTCGCAATTCGTAACTATTTAAATTGTTTGATAACCACTCTAAGCCAATGCCAAGTTTACCAGTATTCTTTATAGCTATTTATTGTAAAAGATCAATAGAGGACTTTCCTGCATTTGAATAATCAATTCTAAATTTAAATTCACATGGATCATCTAATATCCTTGGGTCTGAACACCATATTTTATTGTTGAGGATATCGATTACATGATCGTAATTAGCAGGAATTGATAAATCTTTATACTTGTAAAGTCTCATCTATTGATTTGGTCCTAGAGATGTTTATTGCAACTGCAGTCAAATATCATCGCTCATAATGATCTAATAATATTCGGAAGCGATAGATATCCCGTTATCAGATATGAGCCAGTCGTCGCTGCTCTATAAGTTTTCATCGAGTGCCTCCAAATGTATGACCAGTGCGGGATGGAGCACACCCTAAATAAAGGGGCTACAGCAGCTTAGCTGCAATCCCATAATTTTCTGGTGGCGAGGCTCAGAAGCGCGACTTTCGCGACTACCTTTAAATCTTTTGCTCCATCCTGAATCCTCGCAGGTTCCACACAGGGTGGCACGGGCAACTTTTGCCCGTGCGCGTAGCTCAAGAGGAATTCATACCAATTTGCGTTCAAGATTGAATTGGGCTTGGTCCCGTTCGTGCTGAGGTATCGAAGTACGAACGGGTGGACCGTCCACCCTTCGATACCTCAGGGCGAACGATCTTGAACGCAAATTGGTATCATGTGATTTGCGGGCATCATCTCTACCGTATCTTGGCTGCGAAACTCCGGCTCCCGTATCACAGCTCGGCTGCGGGACCCCAGTTGCGAACGAAGTCAAGGCTTACGCACGGTGCGAAGATGGCCAGAAATTCGAATTCTTCATCCCCGATGTTTTTTGTCTCGTGGAAGCTCTGGGGCGCTATGTACAAAGCGGTATTCGGAGATAAAATATATTCCTTGCCGTCCACCGTCACACGGCCCTTGCCCTTTAGACAATAATAGACTTCAACCTCTTTCTCATGTTTGTGGCGCGCTCCCATCTGGCCGGGTTCAAAACGGAAACAGGCCATACTCAACGGGGCCTCCCCAAAGGTTTGATTGTCGAAAAATATCTTGGCAAAGCGCCTCTGGGGAGCCTGCGCCTCATACTCTACTAAATTTTGCTTGTCAAAGAGCATCGTGCCTCCTAGCGTACGGCATTTTTTAAGTGCCTCTACAGTATCAGTATTTACATTTTCATCAGCAGATTGGGCCTACCACCAGCGAATGCTCTCCGTCACCCTCCTGCGCAGTTCCACAAACGCGGGATCGTCAAACTGGCGCGGCCGCGGCAGGTCGACGATTATTTCCTCTTTGATCCTGGCCGGCTTTTGAGAGAGAACCAATATGCGCTGCCCCAGGTAAACGGCCTCTTCGATATTGTGGGTGATGAAGAGAATGGTGCTCTTCAGTTCTTCCCAAATCCTTATTAATTCATCTTCGAGATAATACCGGAGCTTTATGTCCAACTGGCCGTAAGGTTCGTCCATCAGCAGCAGGTCGGGATTGAGCGCAAAGTTGCGGGCGATCACCACTCGTTGAGCCATACTGGCGGAAAGCTGGCGCGGCAGGTAATTACGAAATTTCTTGAGGCCCACCAGCTCCAGCATCATTTCCACGCGCTTTTCCATCTCCTCTTTGGGGAGCTTCTTGATCTTCAGTCCGAATCGAATATTCTCTTCGACGCTCAACCAGGGCACCGTGGACAACTCCTGAAACACGAAAGCCATGTTGTGTTTACGGGGGTTTGCGGGGGTGCCGTCCACCAGTATCTGTCCTCTGGTCATATCGTAGAACCCGGACAGACAGTTGAGAAAGGTGGTTTTGCCACAACCGGTGGGACCTACGATGCACAGCAACTCGCCGCGGTAAACATCAAAGCTGATATCATCCAGCACCAGCAATTCTGCAAATCTTTTGGTCAGGTTCGTGACCCTGACCTTAGGTTCCTTTCCTTGCAGATATTGTTCTTTGCCGTTGTTGCTCAAGACTTTCTCCTACAGAGCTAATTCCGTGATTTCAGAGATGCTTTTCCGCATTTCCAGAAAAGAGGGATCGGTATAATCCCGCGGTTTGGGAGAATCCAGGATAAACTCTTTCTTGATTCGACCGGGCAGGCTTGACATGACGATCACTCTGTCGCCAAGGTACAGGGCTTCCTCAATGTTGTTGGTTACAAAAACGACCGTTCGTTTTTCTTTTTCCCAAATAGAGAATATTTCCTTTTCCATGGCATACCTGGTCTGGGCATCCAGGGCCCCGAAGGGCTCGTCCATCAGCAACACTTCAGGATTTGCGGTATAAGCCCTCGCGATAGCGACCCGCTGGTTCATGCCTCCGGAGAGTTGGTGAATGTATGATTTCTCAAACCCCGTAAGCCCTACCAGGTCTATGAATTTCTGAGCGGCCGCCTCCCTTTCGGATTTTTCAACTCCCCTGACGAACAGGCCGAAAGCCACGTTATCAATCACCGTTTTCCAGGGGAACAGGGCATACTCCTGAAACACCATGACCCTGTCCGGCCCCGGTTTGCTGACGGGAATGCCGTCTAAAAGCACTTCACCCCGGTCCGGCGGCAACAAGCCGGCCATACAATTGAGCAGGGTCGTCTTCCCGCACTGCCCCGGTCCCAAAATCACCACAAATTCATTGGTTCCGACCTTCAGAGTAATATCGACCAGCACGTCGATGGTTGTTCCCGCCATACGAAAAGACTTTGCGATGTGTCTGCACTCGATTTTTACTGCAGCTCCCGCCGCCATGGACAAACCATCCTTTCAAACCACCTCAGCATAATTGCAAGCGAGAGGCCTATGATTCCAATAATGATCATGCCCACCATAATCATAGGTATGTTATCCAGGTTCATGCCCTGGATGATGATAAACCCCAGGCCCTCCCTCGCGCCCACGAGTTCGGCCGCCAGCACGCACATCCAGGCCATGCTCAAAGCGTTCTGCACGCCCGAGAATACCGAAGGCAGGCTGGCCGGAATCGCAACATTGAACAACTGTTGTCTTCTGGATGCGCCAAAGTTGCGCGCCGCATCGATGAGCAACCGGTCCGTATAGCGCATGCCGGTATACGCGTTCAAAACAAAAATAACGAATGCGCCGATGTAGCAGATAAAAACCTTGGGACCTTCACCGATCCCCAGCCAGAGAATGGCAATGGGTATCCAGGCGATTGGCGGAATGGGCCGCAGCAGCTCGAAAACAGGCTTTACAACTTTGTCGAAAGTGCGATTCCAACCCATGTAAATGCCGAGGGGCAAACCCGTGACCGCAGCCAGGCAGTAGGCGATAAGCACCCGGCGCAGGGAGTAATACGTATGCATCCATACGGAGTTGCCGCCGATTTGTTCGTTGAACATCACCACGGCTTCATGGCGAACAGCGTTGGGGCTCGGCAGGACCCCGGAATGGATCAGCATCGACAAAAGCTGCCAGATCAAGACAAACAGCGCCAGGGAAAAAATCTGGGCAGCAAACGGTTTGATTGCCTTGTTGAGAGCGGCAGACATTTCACAAGCTCCTGGATGAGGAAAAACGTTTTTCGGTCAAAGTCAATATGAAAGACATCAGGGCGCCCGTGAACCCGATGGTCAACATACCGACGATGATAATATCGGGCCGTGCCAGTCGCCTTCCCATTTCGATCATGTATCCGAGCCCCTGGCTGGAGGCCAGCAGCTCAGCCGCTACCAGCGTGGTCCATGCGGCATTGATCGAAAGTTTGAGACCGGTAAAGACCATCGGTATTGCGGAAGGAATACCTACCCTCCAAAAGGCTTCCCAGTCACTGGCTCCATAGATCTTGGCGACGCGAATCAGCACCGGGTTTGTCAGGCGAACCCCGGTATAGGAATTTATGACACAGGGAACAAAAGCCGCCAGCCAGATGATGAACGCCTTCGCCTGCAGGCCGATCCCCAACCAGACGATCGCCAGGGGAATCCATGCAATGGGGGGGATGGGCCGGATCGAGTCGAAGATGGGCCTGACGAGCAGGTTGACCGGCTTGTACCAACCCATGAACAGTCCCAGGGGCACACCGACAAGAGCGGCAAACCCGAAACCGGTCAATGCCAGAACCATACTGGCCTTGACCTGGGTCAAGAGAACGGCCCCGTCCGGACTGGGCTGATACAGTTTTGCAAAAAAAACGAAAATCACGTTACTGGGAGGTACCAGTTGGTAGCGTCCGACGATGCCTAACCGGCATATCAGCTCCCAGAAGACGAGAAAGGCGATGAAACTGAGAACCGAAATATAGTTCTCCGCCCACTTTCCGCGAATGTTTTTCAGCGCGCTCCCGGCTGCGGGCCCGCTTTGTGCGCTGTCCGGGCTCAGAGTTTGCTCTATGTTGTCTGTCATCGGCTTGCACCCTGCTGTTGCAACTGCTGCAACTGTTGCAAATAGACGGCTTATGGCGGGCGGAGCGGAAAAATCCAGCGGATCTTTCCGCCCCGCCATGCATGCCCGTCAGATCTATTGGGCTTTACGCTTTTTTGCTAACATCTGCATGAACTTCGGTTCGATGTAACAGTTTGCCTTGACGTAGGAGGCCATTTCCTCCTTGGACATACGGCCCTGGTCGACAAAGAACTGAGCTATGTTGGTCATCCATTTTTTGACCTTATCGGGATTGGTCATCAGCTCGACTTCCTGGTCCACTGAAAACAGCGGCCGCAGCTTGAACTCCTGTTGGATCGCTTCGTCGGTCAGCTTGAGTCCGCAGTAATCCTTATAATATTTGGCAAGCCATTTTGCCGAGCCCGCGTGGTCCGTCCTCATTTCGTCTACGCCGCGCATATATGCATCCAGCCAGTCCACCACCAGTTCGGGATGCTTGTCGGCAAATTCCTTTCGAACGACAATACCGCCCGGAATGGCCACGCCGGCCCTTCTGCCGGAGGAGACCTTGATCCAGCCCTTTGATTCACCGATGTAGTCGAACGGCGCCCAGAGCTGCACGATGTCGCCCTGCCCCGCGTTGAATGCGGTCAGAGCCTGGCCCTGCTCTATGTTCACGATCTTCACGTCATTGTCTTTAAGGCCCAACGCTTTCAACGTGGCGCTCAAGGCGTAATGACCCGTGGATACGGTGGTGACCAAAATGGTTTTGCCTTTCCAGTCGGATGGCGTGCCGTAGATTTCCGGGAAAGCTTTATTGTGGCCCTTGGTCTTGAGCAGGGGGGAATCCGGACGGACCCACAGGTCGTTTGTCTCGGCTTCTTCGTTTGAAATACCGATCAGGTAAGCCCCGTAGCGCAAACCCGCCATTAAGCTCGGTACGGTTCCCATTGCGCCGCAGTCCCATTGATTAGCGGCCATTGCCTCTACCTGGGGGGCCCCGGAAGGGAAAAGAGTATAGGTTAGATTTATAGGCATTTTCTCCGGCCACTTCTTTTCGATGGCCATCCAGATTGGCAGGCCGTGCAGGCATGGTTGCCCGCTGGATCGGACAGTGGGCTTATCGGCTGCCCCAGCCATGATTCCGCTGAATGTCAAAATAAGTCCCAAAACGAAAGTCGCCGAAGCCAAAATGATGGACCATTTTTTCATGTTTTCTCCTTTTTTTGACACTAATTCGTATCACGCGCTACGGTTGCCGGTACTTCTAAATACGGTTAGAAGCTTTTTGCGTTATAAAAACCTAAATGTTTTCAACCACCTCTCTCTGATCTCACTGTATCTGCAATTCAGCCGGTATCGCGGCGCAATCCGCCTGCCCAAAAAGCATGTACCCGCGGCCCGGGCATATTGCCGGTGCGGCCTTCACGGCTTATGCTCCGGGTTGTGCCGGAACCGAACCCCTGAAAACTTCATGCGGACAGCCAAATCGATAATTACTCTTAACCTGCATCGTCCCAAAAGGGTAGAGACTTGCATGCGTTTCCCTTACCCTTTACGAACCCATTTGCGTCAAGCGCTTGGGTAAGGTTGACAGGTAGCAATAAGTGCGCCTGTCATGATAGGTAAGAATTAGTGTGTAATAACGGTCGCTTACTGAATGAAGCATTGAACCTTGGTTGTGACTCGGCCCAATATTGGACATGAAAACCCAATATTGGGCTACGCTGTCCGTGCCCGCTTTCTCAAGAGGCTGGTTTTGTTCCAGATTCTCGTACATAGAACCCGGCACAGCTTTTGCCTCTCTCACGAAGGGAAGCGAAAACCCGACCCCTTCCGGCGCTGCTGCAAGGTCGTTGTACCGGCTATATTGCATTGTAGCAAAACGGGGAGTGCAATTTGCCTCAAAAGCGGAGCGTTTGCGCCCAATTCTGGGCACGGCGGCGGCAACCGCCCGGGGCTTTCGGCAAGTCGCGAGATCGACCATGTGCAAACTCGACCTGACAACACGGATTTTCACCGCCTCTTTAAAAGAAAGGGTATGATCATGCTTATCGGATTTATCGGAGTAGGGCAGATGGGCGGCGGCCTGGCCCGCAACCTTATACGGGCGGGCAAGGAAGTCGTCGTCTACGATCTCAATCCCGCTGCCGTGGAGAAAACGCTTGCCACAGGGTCCAGCGGCAGGGCGGCAAAAGATGTCGGAGAACTCGCCGCGGCCGATGTCGTCTTCACCAGTTTGCCGCTGCCGGAGCACGTCAAAGGGGTCATGCTGGGCGCAAGCGGGTTGCTTCAACAGATGAAACCGGGGGCCGCCCACATCGAGGTCAGCACCATCGATCCCAAAACCGCCAGAGAACTGGCCGATGCGGCACAGGCCAAAGGCATTGATTATCTCCAGTGTCCTCTGGGCAAGACCCCCGCTCATGCTGAAAAAGCCGAAGAGCCGATCTTTGCGGGAGGCAGGCGGGAGGTCTTCGACAGGTTGAAAGGATTGCTGGAAATTGTCGGCAAACCGGTGGTCTACATGGGCCCGGTCGAGGCTTCCGCCGCATTCAAACTGATCAGCAATTTGATAGGCATGACCAATCTGGTAGTGCTGGCCGAAGGGATACGAATCGGCGAAAAGGCCGGCATCGATGCCAAATTGTTGCTCGAATTACTCGACGACACGGGCGCCAAGAGCTTTCAGCTCAATGTTCGGGGACCCTGGATTATCGAAAATGACTTCGCCAATCGATTCGGTCTGGACCTGGCCCTCAAAGACGTGCGCCTGGGCTGTGAAATGGCGCAAGCCTGGGGCAACGACGCAAAAACAATGAAGATCGCCCTGGAATACTTCAGGGATGGCAGCCAGGCGGGCCTCGGTCGGGAGGACTGCAACGCCGTATACAAGGTTATAAAATAATATTTTCAGGGTTGGCGATAATTCAACCGAAATCGAGGTACTCCAAATGCCCTTTGGCTACAACGACAAAATCCTGCACGTCCATCTAAGCGAGGGTAGATGGGAGATCGAAGAACCCGGTGAAAACTGGTACCGGACCTTTATGGGGGGTTCCGGTTTTGCCGGCTATTATCTTCTGAAACATATAAAACCGGGGATTGACCCGCTGGGGCCGGAAAACGTCCTGGTGCTGGCGGCGAGCGTCGTCACCGGGGTGCCGATATCGGGGTTTAACCGCTTTACGGCCGCGGCCAAGTCGCCGCTTACCGGCGCTTTCGGAGAATCTGAGGCGGGAGGCTATTTCGGGCCGGAAATGAAGTTTGCCGGATTCGATGCCGTGGTCATTTACGGAAAAGCGCCCGGGCCGACCTTCATCTACATACACGACGGCCAGGTGGAGCTGCGGGATGCCGGCGCCCTGTGGGGACTGAACAACTGGGATACCCTGGTCGAGCTGCAAAAAGAACTCAACGATAAACACATCCGGGTGGCTTCCATCGGGCAGGCCGGTGAAAAACTCGTTCGCTTTGCCAATATCGTCAATGATATGGAACATTTCAACGGGCGTACCGGCATGGGAGCGGTTATGGGCTCCAAGAACCTGAAAGCGGTCGTTGCCCGTGGAACGCAAAAGATGAGCGCGAAGGACGGGAAACGCGTGGCCGAAATATCCCGCTGGCATAATGCGCGCATCAAAAGCCATCCTCCCAATGTCTCCTTGTCTGCCGCCGGCACTCCGGCCCTACTCAAAGGTATCAATGCGGGAGGTTTCCTGCCGACCCGCAACTGGCGCGAGGGCACTTTCGAGGGCGCCGATAAAATAAATTGGGACAGCTACAAAGAAACGATATTCCATTCTTCGGGGACCTGTTACGCCTGTTCCGTGAAGTGCAAGCGCCGGGTTTACTCCGAAGACCCCCGGTATCCCCTGGACACGAGGTGGGGCGGGCCGGAGTATGAAACCCTGGGTGCGCTGGGTTCCGGCATAGGCAATGAGGATATCAAAGCTCTCGCACGCGGCAATCAGCTCTGCAACCTGTACGGCATGGATACTATCTCGGTCGGCAACGTGACCGCCTTCGTTATGGAATGTTTCGAAGAGGGCGTTATTTCGGAGGCCGACCTGGGAGGCCGTTCGCTAAAGTTCGGCGACGCTGACGGCATGCTGTGGCTCATCGAGGAAATAGCCAACCGCCGTGGTATCGGCGACGTGCTTGCGAACGGAGTCAAGATCGCCGCTGAAAAGATCGGCCGGGGCGCCGATCGGTTTGCGTTTACCATAAAGAACAACGATCTTCCGTTTCACGACGGGCGGGGCAAGACCGGTATGGCCCTGGGCTTTGCACTCTCCTCCACGGGCGCCGATCACGTGGAATGTCCTCACGATCATGCCTTTCAGGGCGAGGGTCACGTCAAGCTGGCGCCGCTGGGCTTGAAGGAGGGCGTGAAGCCGCTCGAAGTCGATGCCGCCAAGGTGCGGTTTTTCTCGCTGGGGCAGCGCGCCTGGGGAATCAACAATTTGCTGAGCATCTGCAACTTCTGCTCGGTGCCCATCCATGCCATGACATTTGCAAAGCTCGTGGAAGCCGTCCAGGCCGTTACCGGGTGGGATGTAAGCCTTTTCGAGATAATGCAGGCCTCCGAGCGGTCCCTGGTAATGTCCCGGATGTTTAACGTTCGAGAAGGATTCGGCGCCGCCGATGACCGTGTCATCAGCCGCTGGTACCAGCAGATGCCCTCCGGACCGCTCGCCGGCCATAAAATCGACGAACCGGAATTTCGCAAGGCCATCGATCTTTATTATGACATATCGGGCTGGGACAAAAACGGTGTGCCCACAACCGGCAAACTCATCGACCTCGAACTTGACTGGCTCGTCTCTTAACCCCGGAAAACGGTGCTCTTTTTATGAACATCCAGGTTAGCCATTATGCGGCTTCGAAAGAGCAGCGTTTTGAAAACAGGAGCTTTGAAATCAAGGAAGGCGCGACCGTTCGCGATATTCTGTCCGTTCTCCATCTCGGGGTAGAAGATATCGGGATAGTCGTGGTGAATGGGGAATCCGGCACCTATGGACGGCGGCTGCAGGAAGGCGACCGGATTACCCTCATCCCTCCGCTGGCCGGCGGCTGAGTTCTTCCGAGAATCAGCCCGCCGGCTACAAGAGGAGGGGATCAAAAAGCGTTGCAGGCGAACTGAAATCGGTTCCATCGTTGATGGCCGGTATGACGGTTGCATCCGTTCCCTGGGATTCAAATAATCCCAAATCATCCCATGGAGTTTGCACACAAGTGCTCCGCCGCCACCTTGAGGGCCGTATTCATCATCTCGAATGCTCCCTGCCCCTGGTCCTTTAGCCAACTCCACATTATGGGCGACAGCACACCGCTGTATTTCTCTATTTGAACAAAGCGGACCCTGGTTTTACCCAGAGGTTCAAGTAAAAAGAGGTGCTCCCCGTCGAGCAGGCCTGATAGAAACAGGCTTCCCAGCCACCTGATTTTCCGCTCGACCTCGAATTCAAGGACTTTTGGCCGCAGCAGCACCGGCAGCCCGCAGGGCAGGCGGGCTGAGACTCTCAACCGCTCTCCAACGATCGGCTCCCCCGCTATGCGCCTTATGGAAGGATTCCACGCGCCATAACCGGAGAAATCCGTCAGGACCTTCCAGACAACGGCACAGGGCGCGTTGATCTCAATCTCCTGTGCTATTGAACGTCTCCGGGACAAAAGGCTCAACTCCTCAGGCACGACTGGCGGGATACGAGGTTCCCGGTGCCTTGGGCTATTTCCGAGAGGGCAGTGCGGATGGCTTCTTCCATAGGGATGAGGCGCGTCGGGATGATCTCTCTGATTGCATTGTTCTTGCACACAACCTCGTTTTTGAGTCCTTCGACCAGGGGCATTACCACACCTGCGGGAACCGGCGTGCAGAGATTGATCCAATATGACGAAAGATGGGGGGTCAGGACCGGCACGGCGAGTATGAGTCTCTTCAACCGGCGAATGCGAGCGTAAGTCATCATCAGTTGCCGATAAGTGACGACTTCCGGACCCCCGATATCAAAAGTCTGCCCGGCCGTCCCGGGTTCAAGCAGACAGCCCGCCAGATACTCGATGACGTTTTCTACAGCGATGGGTTGGCAGCGAGTGTCTATCCAGAGGGGGCAGATCATGACGGGAAGACGTTCCACAAGGTGGCGCAGCATCTCGAACGGGGCACCTCCGGCTCCGATAATGTTAGCAGCCCTCAGAACAGTGGTGAGGACCCGGCCGGACTGAAGCACTTTGCCGACCATTTGGCGGCTCCGCAAATGTTCGGAGAGATTGTCCGCCATCTCCCCAAGCCCCCCGAGATAAATGATGCGGCTGACTCCCGATTCTTCGGCTGCTTTCGTGAAGTTGCGGGCGGCCTGGACATCTTTCTCCAGATAAGCTTTGTACCGGAACATGCTCCGGCCGCCCATGGAGTGCACCAGGTAATAGGCGGTATCGATACCTTCCAGGGCTTGCCGCAAGGTATCGGGTTGCAGGAGATCCCCTTCTATTACATGTGGTTCCATCCCGCAAAAGGCCTGGATCGAAAAACGCTTTGCCGAGCGAACCATGCAACGAACGCGGATACCCTTTGACGACAGCTCTCTTAGGAGTCTGCCGCCGACAAATCCGGTGGCGCCCGTCAAAAGGACCTTGGGCGGCGCATCGTTCATCTTGTCAAACCTCGTCAGAGTCTGCTGCTCCCTGCCGATCAAAACCCCTGTTACTTAACAGAATCATTTAGAAAAGGAAATCGCCGATGATCGGGGCTCAAAGGTACTGTCGCCTGCTCAACCGTCGTGGTCCTTGCCCCGTTCGGGGACCTTTTCGATGGGATTTGCGCTCCGCCATCCGGCCGTGCGTTTGAACCATTGACAGCGTCGCCATCTGGATTACTTTTTATTTTATACGAAGTGCGAATAGTTGGTAAGGCTAACATAAACCTGCCCTAAAACGGGGCCACGAGCCAGGTTTACAGAAGTCTGTAATCCTGGTTTTTTGTTTTTGGAGGGACAATCCATGAAAGCTGAATCCAAGAGAGGGCAAGCGGAAAACCCGCATTGCTTACCCTTTCCAGAAGGCGCATTCGCGAGACCCGATGAATCGGATGACAAAATATTCTACGAGCGGGACCGCTTTGTAAGTCACCTCGATTCTTTGGCACTGGCTACGGTGGAGAGGATCATCGGCACTCTGGTTGTCGAGAAGAACCCGGCAATCCTTGATCTGATGGCCGGCTGGGACTCTCACCTTCCCGTGACATTGCAGGCGGACAGGGTCGTCGGCCTCGGCCTCAACATGAACGAACTGTCCCGTAACGAGAGGCTTAGCGAGGCCATTATCCACAATGTCAATGCGGACCCTTCACTACCTTTTCCCGATAATACCTTCGATATCGTTGTCAACACTGTTTCGGTGGACTACATGGTCAAGCCCCTGGAGGTTTTTGCGGAAGTCGGGCGCATTCTAAAGCCCCATGGCCTTTTTCTGGTAATATTCTCCAATCGCATGTTTCCTGAAAAAGCCGTAAACATCTGGCGGGACTCCACTGAGGAGGAAAGGGTCAATCTGGTGAAACGGTTCTTTGAAAGCACTCCCGCCTTCTATGAGCCGAAGGAGTTTGCTTCCCGCGGCAGGCCACGCCCAAAGGACGATAAGTACTACCATCTCGGGTTGCCGAGTGACCCCGTCTATGCAGTCTATGCCGATAAAGCGGGAAATGAGCATGGCAGGAAGACAAGACCCGAGCTGTCCGGCCTGGATGAGGCAAGTGCGTTGCAGAGCAAGCGGGAAAATCGCCGGCCGACGCGAGATAGCCTTCTATGTCCTCATTGCGGTCGGAAGCTGAGCAAATGGGCAGTACCGAACAGCCCCTTCAGCACGTGGGATACGGAGTTTTTGTTTATCTGTTTTAATGATGAATGCCCCTATGTCGTGAAAGGATGGCGAACCATGGATGAGCAAGGGCAGCCGGGTATGTCATACAGATTCGTGTATGATCCGGAGAAAAACAGCTCCATACCGATTCCGATCATAAATCTGCACGCACTAAAAGATGGGGTTGTCGATCCGTGATCGTTCACATCCTCCAGCTTCGGCATTGTTCGAAGCGGGGTTGTATGGGGATGGCAACGATAACGCAGGTACGCTCAAAACGAGCCCAGGGCAGGCGGCTTTCGATTTGTATCATGATACAAAGGTGTCTCAAACCGCATACTGAGACACTTGGCGATACTCCATAACATCCTAGATTTTCTAATTTTTAGATCGATACCCCCTTGTTTCCGGCTTCTCCAAAAGTGTCTCGGCTTGTGTGTCGCTCCACGACACACAAAACTCAATACCGTCTAAGTACTTTAATTTGTAAAGAAACTTCAAGCTATTGGCGTGGTACGCTCCTTGCTGACAACAGGAGCGAGCCTTTCTTTTTGCTGTGACGATGTTTGTCGGATCGCAGGAAGCGGCGAAAAGGCCTGCAGGGTGAAAAATTGGTATGACTCTGACCCGGGGGGATGAAATGGAGGGGGAGTGGTTTGTGGGGGTATCTTGTGTTGCCGATGCGCTTGGGTGTAAACGCTCGGACATCTACGATCTGGTGACAAGGGGTTTTCTCGATTTCATCCGGATGCCTGACGGGCAAATAAAGATTTCAACTGAATCACTGACAACCTTTGCAGGAGTACCTAGTATTGACAGTGATGAGAGCTTTCCAGGTTCCTTTGTCGAGTGGAAGCGACTCTTCAGGGGGCGGTTTTATATTTTCACTCGCGAAAGATAGGCAAAACAGCACGTGAATCCCCGCAACAGAGCTCCATCGTCTTGGAGGCAACATTCATTCCTGTGCGAGAGATCCCCGGCCGGGACACGGCAAACAGACCCCGGCATGGACTCAGCGCGGCGGCATAGCTGAGATGATTGTCGATTTATGGGAATGTACTCCGGGCATGGAGAACATTTGGTGATGTCCCCTATTTCTTAACCGATCCCCAAAGGAGGATAAATGCGCTATGAGTGAAAAACCAGCTACTAGTTGCGTTGAACCGGCCAAGGGTCCCTTGAGCGCGACCCCCGAGGCGGCCCCTGCCGCCGGAAATCCGTCGCCCCCACCCGTCATCAGTGCCAGGGTGGGCCAATTAGCTCCGGATTTTGAAGCTTCGGCCGTCGTGGACGGCGGCTTCAAAAATATCAGGCTTTCGGATTACCGAGGCAAGTGGGTGGTCCTGTGTTTCTACCCGGGCGACTTCACCTTCGTCTGACCCACCGAACTGACGGCAGTTGCCGTCAAGTACCCGGAATTGCAAAAAATGGGCGTAGAGATTTTTTCCATAAGCACCGACAGCCGCTTTTCGCACAAGATCTGGCAGACCGAGGAACTGGCTAAAATGGTGCCCAAAGGGGTGCCCTACCCAATGCTCTCCGATGCGGGAGGAGCCATCGGTAAGGTGTACGGCGTTTACGACGAGGCCGCGGGGGTAGATTTCAGGGGCCGTTTTCTAATCGATCCGGATGGAGTTATCCAGGCGATGGAGATACTGACGCCGCCGGTGGGACGTCACGTGGCCGAACTCATGCGGCAGATCAAAGCCTTTCAGCATGTCAGGGAAACGGGGGAGGCGACTCCAGCGGGCTGGAAGCCCGGCAAGCCGACCCTCAAGCCGAGTCCGGATTTAGTGGGCATGGTGTGGCAATGCTGGAAACCCGAAATGGCGGAGGACTAAGGCGCAGGGCAAGTCGCCCCCTGCCACTGGCGAATAATGGCCCGGTTGCATCCTGCTTGCGACGCCTGTATGCGCTCAATCGTTATGGTGACGAATTTATCAACGTCATCTCAGGGGGACAAGAAGGGCGATAAGGCCGGGCCGGCGGGCTGATGTAATACTAATTTTCGTTCAAGATAGGCCGATACCGATGGGTTACGCTCCGCTTCACCCATCACGTTAATCTTGAACGCAACCTGGTATAAGAAATTGGTGCTATGAGGAATCGAAATGATGCGGAGGATAAGGATCTCTCCTTTTGCATCGAATGCCGGGGGATTTGTTCATAAAAAGCAGGAGACAGCATGGAGAAGAAACGGTACAAGGTAAGGGGACAATGTCCTCAATGTGCGTGCGGAGACGTTAGCTTTCTGGGACCGGAGGCCTTGAACGACAAGTTCATAGGAGACAAAAAGGAGATCGAAATTCTCTGTCCGGCATGCGGCACGAAGCACAAGGTAGAGGTGGAAGAAGAGCGCTGAGGCTGATTTTGATGGTGATTAACAGGAAGGGAGTGAAGAGTCATGGCTGAAAAGTTACAGGTTTTTAAATGCGAAACTTGCGGAAACATAATCGAGGTCCTGCACGCCGGGCCGGGGGATTTGTCCTGTTGTGGAAAGCCAATGAAGTTGTTTGTTGAAAATACAGTGGATGCCGCGAAGGAAAAACATGTTCCGGTGATTGAAAAAACAGCCGCGGGAACCAAGGTAAAGGTCGGTAGCGTTGCCCACCCGATGGAAGAAAAGCATTATATCGAGTGGGTCGAGTTGATTGTCGGGGAGAAAGTTTATCGCCAATTCCTGAAACCGGGCGATGCTCCCGAGGGCATGTTCTCTGTTGATGCGACCCAACCGGCTGTTGCGAGGGAATTCTGCAATCTGCATGGCCTTTGGAAAGGTTAAAGATTCGGCACGCAGTCGGCTGTCGGCGGAAATCACGCGGGATTTAGCTCTGTATCCTGGTCAAACCCCGTAATATTTTAGACGGCCGTCTGAAATTGAAGCTCGAATACTTGGGGCTTGTCCGTAAATAAGCCTCTTCGGGATCGCGCCGGATTTTGAGATTGATTTGGTCGCGACGATTGAGCAAAACCGCAGGCATAGCTTGGTGCTACGTCGAGGATTTTGCGACTGAGGAGCGGCCAAATCGGGCCAAAAGCCGGATGCGAGCACAAAGGCTTTATTTACGGACAAGCCCCTTAGTCCAGGTCGGAATGAACTGCTGCCTGGCGGCATGCGGTATGGGTACGGTCTCTTTGTGCCCACCGCCTTTCACCCCGAATGGTGGGCACGATGCAACCTTGCCCACCCTGCATTTCTCCTCGCCAAGATGGGTTGTAGCGATGGAAAGTGGTTGCCGGCCTGCCCATGAAAACCCACAAAAAAAATCTAGCGCGGGAATATCATCTGTTATAGATTCTCAATATTAGTTGCCGGTTCCATCCCGTGCCGCCAATTCGAAACTTGGCTTCTTCATTTTTCATTCTCACCCATTCCTTCCTGAGCCTGGACTCCATCTGGCCCTCATAATAACTGGTTTGGTTCTTTTCCATCCGGAACATGGTCACAAGTGCACCAAAGTGGCATTGGGCGGCCAGCCCGCCTGCGACAATCCGCCCTTAGAAAAGGAGATCAAGCCATGGCAGAAGACAAGACTATCCTTGTGATAGATGACGACCCCGAAATCTGCGAGGCACTCAAAGAAATCCTCTCCGATTACAGTTACAAAGTCCTCACGGCGCAGGACACGGCCACCGGGCATCAACTCATGGAGCAGAACCGGCCCGACCTGCTCATCCTGGACATCATGATGGCCTCTATGGACGAGGGCCTGAATTTCGCCGCAAAAATCAAGGCCAGAGAAGGAATCTGGGGCATCCCCATCCTGATCGTCTCGGCACGCCCGCCGGTTGAAAAAGGTTACGGCCGCACCGTGGACCAGGACCTTGATTGGATTCCGGCCGACATTTTCATGGAAAAGCCGGTTGATCCCGAGGACTTGATCAGAAACATCGAGATCCTGCTGAACAGGCAGGCCGGAAGATAATCCACCTCGGCGAGCCCGGCGCCGCCGGCAGTCCCCCGATTCGGCCGGAGGGGGTTCGATCATGTGGTATCGGAGCATCGGACTAAAGCTAATCGCCTCGGTAGGCATCGTCGCATTCCTGGTCATTGGCGTCTTCTCCTACGTCAGCTTGAACGCCCAGAGGGGACAGCTGGAAATGGAGATGATCCGCAATGTGAATCTGATCAGTGAAGTGATTCGCCGGTCCCTGCGGTCCGACATGCTCGAGTACCGGCCTGGGCGCCTGCACATGGCCATAGATACCATCGGAGCGCAGGAGGGGATCCGGAAGGTGCGGATTTTTAATGCGCTGGGCGAAATCATCTATTCCTCGGACAAGGCTGAAATGGGAACCATGCTCAACAAGTCGTCCGAGCAGTGCTACGTCTGCCACGCCAGGGAAAGGCCCTTCGAACGGCTCGTCACCTCCGCGCGCACCCGCACTTTCTCCTCTCCTTCAGGCCATAGACTCCTGGGCATGATCAATCCCATTTACAACGAACCGGACTGTTCTTCCGCGCCATGCCACGTGCACCCCCCGAACCTGAAAGTGCTCGGCGTACTGGATATTGACGTGGGTTTGGGAGAGGTGGATCAGCTCATCCAGAGCAGCAAACAGGAAATGGTCCTGTTTGCGGTGGTCGCCATCTGCTTCATATCGGGCATCATCGCCGTGCTGATTCAGCGATTCGTAAATCGCCCCGTGCACAGCCTGGTGGAAGGGACCCGGCGGGTTACCGGGGGGGACCTGGAAACCCCCATTTCCCTCAAGTCCAGGGACGAAATCGGCATCCTGGCCGATTCGTTCAACCAGATGACCCTGCGCCTCAAAGCATCGGAAAAGGACCTGCGGGAATCGGAGCACACATACCGCTCGCTTTTCAACAACGACCCCAATCCTATTTTCGTGATCGACGTGGAAACCTTCCGGATCGTGGACGTGAACATCCAGGCCGTGGAAACTTACGGGTACGGCCGTGAAGAGTTCCTGGGCATGTCGTTCACGGACCTGGGCGAACCGAACGAGATCGAAAGAATACGGACCCTTGCGGTAAAGGGCTGCATCTTCTTCCCCAGGATCAGGCACCGTAAACGGGACGGTTCGCCCCTGTACGTGAACATCCACTCGTGTCCGCGGCTCCACATAGGCAAGGACGTCATCATCGCAAACATCGCCAATGTCACCGAGCGAATCCAGGTGGAAGCACAGCTCATCCAGGCGGCAAAGATGGCGACCCTTGGTGAAATGTCTGCGGGTGTGGCCCATGAACTCAACCAGCCGCTGAACGCGATCCGGATCGGGTGTGATTTCTTCCTGAAATCCCTGGCAAAAGGCAGGCCGATTCCGCCCGAAACCCTCGACCGCGTATCCCGGCAGATTATCTCTCAGGTCGAGCGGGCAGCCGACATTATCAATCATCTGCGGGAATTCGGGAGAAAATCGCAGGCGGAAGAAATGGAGGCGTTGGATATCAATCAGCCCATACGGAATGTTTTCACGGTCCTGGGGCAGCAGTTGAAACTGAGGCAGATCGAGGTCAGGCTCGAACTGGGAGACGATCTGCCGGCCGTCTTGGGCGTTCAGAATCGCCTGGAACAGGTTTTCCTGAACCTGGTCATGAATGCGCAGGATGCCATTGAAGAGAAGCGCACGCTGATAAAAGGGGATTCCGGGCAGGAGTCGCTCTCCATCCACTCCTTTTTGGAAGGGGAAAGGGTCGTGGTTACCGTCTCGGATACCGGGTGCGGAATTCCCGAAGCGATAAGAGATCGAATTGTGGAGCCTTTTTTCACCACAAAGGAGGTGGGCAGGGGCACCGGCCTTGGGCTTTCGATAAGCTACGGCATTGTGAAGGACTTGGGCGGGCAGATCGAAATCAGGAGCGAGGAGGGGGCGGGCGCCCTCTTCAGGCTCAGCTTTCCCATCGTAGACCACAAAGAGGCGGCCCATGGAGATGAGGTCGCGGCGGTCCGTCCGCGCGCTTTAGCATAGAGGCAGGCGCGAATGAGTTCACGAAAGGGCAACCGGTGGACAGCATCTTGATCATTGACGACGAGGAAAGCACCAGGGAGTTGCTTAAGCTCTCCCTGGAAGCCGATGGATACGAGGTCCTGGTCAGCGAGGACGGACCCAGCGGCCTTGCAGTCTACGAAGCATCCCGGCCCGAGATCGTTTTGACCGACATCAAGATGCCGGGCATGGACGGAATCGAAGTCCTTCGCCGGCTGAAGAGCATCAATCCCGATGTGCAGGTAATCGTGATAACCGGCCACGGCGAAATGGAACTGGCCATCAGGGCGCTCCAACTCGAGGCATCGGACTTCATCAGCAAACCCATAAGCGACCTGGCGCTGAGTATTGCTTTGCGGAGAGCCCTGGAAAAAATCTGGATGCGCAAGAAGCTTCGCGAGTATGTGACGGGTCTCGAGTCCGGGATGAAGGATGCCGCGTTCGAAATCCGAAAGCGCAAGGATTTCGAATATCAGCTGATTGATACCTCGATGGACGGAATCATCGCAAACGACCAGAGTGGGAAAATCATCAAATTCAATGCGGGCGCCTCCAGAATTTGCGGATACACCACCGGGGAAGCTGTTTACTCCATGAACGTCTCCCAGCTTTATCCGCCGGGGGAGGCCCGCAATATCAAAAAGACGATCTACGGCCCCGAATACGGAGGTCCGGGACGCCTGATCAACTATCAAACCGAGGTGCTGGCGAAGGACGGCCGCGCCATTCCGATTCTGCTTTCGGCCACCCTCATTCATGATGAGAGCCGGGAAGTCGCCACTGTCGGGTTTTTCAAGGATCTAACCGAAATAAAGCAGCTGCAGCGGGAACTGCTCCAAAAGACCCGCATGGCGGCCATAGGCGAAGCCATCGCCGAAATGGCCCACGGGGTAAAAAACATTCTTTATGGAATCAAACTCGGTGCCTTCATGCTGGAAAAAGGCCTTCACGGGGATAATCCGGAAAAGGTCAAAAAGGGATGGCAAACCGTTAGCCACAACATCGCCCGGATTTCCAAACTCAGCCTGGACATGCTGAGCTATACCCGGAAAACGGCGTCCTCCCGCGTCCCCGTCCAGCTAAACGAGATCATTGGTGAAACCTGCCTTTCGCTTGCCGGCCGGGCGGAGAAAAAAGGGGTGGTCCTGAGGCAGCGGCTCGCGCCGGGGCTCCCATGCGTGCGGGGAAATCCGGAGGGGCTGCACACCTGCCTTCTGAACCTGGTGACCAATGCGATCGAGGCGATCCCCGAAAGCGCCCCCGATGCGGAGGTGACAGTCTGCACCGAAGCGGGGAAAGGCTGCATTTGCCTGAAGGTATCGGATACCGGAAGGGGAATCGGCCCCGAGCTGCAAAAGCAGATATTCAAGCCCCTTTTCAGTACCAAGGGGGCGCGCGGAACCGGCCTGGGACTCGCCATCACCGAAAAAATCGTCAAAGAGCATGACGGATCGATCACGGTCCGGTCCCGGCTGCAAAAGGGGACCACGTTCACGATCACCCTCCCCGCGAAAGCAAGCGACAGCCCCGATGAGGGGCCGCCCTTGGGGGAGAATTCATAACTTGCGATTTGGCTTTTAGCCCCGGTCCGGTCGTATCGGCTCTCTTGCGCCGGGTAAAGGCCGTTTCCAAAAAGGGAGAGGTTCTGCGATGCTCAAAATCCTGGTAATCTCTTTTGAGGAGGCGGTGAGCCAATTGTCGGCCCCTGGGCCGGGATTGCCCGCCCTGGAGGTGTATGCGGTCGAAAGCGGATTCGACGCCGTGGGGATTGCCGAAACTCTGCGGCCGCAAATTGCCGTTTTAAATCTGGACGCCCCGGGACCGGATGGGATGGAGGTTTTACGACACCTCAGGGAAATAGACCCGGAGTTGCAGGTGATTGCGGCCGGCGACTACTGCAAGCCGGACCTGGTGGTTCACGCTCTGGAAATGGGGGCTTCGGATTTTTTCCCGGCATCCCTTGTGGATACGGCCCTGGCGGTAACCATTCAGCGCGCCGCGGAGAAGATCTGGCTCCGAAGCAAACTCGAGGAGTCTATCCAGGAAATTCAAAAAAGATATGATTTCGAACACGAACTCATCCAAACCTCGATGGACGGAATCATCGCAAACGACCGTAGCGGCAAGCTGATTCTGTTCAACGAGGGCGCATCCCGCATATACGGGTACAGTCCGGAAGAGGCGGTTTCCCGGGTTCACGTGACGGAACTCTACCCGGAGGGCGAGGCCCGGCAGATAAAGAAAAAGATTTACGGGCCTGAGTACGGAGGTCCCCGCCGGCTCATAAATTACGAAACCCGGGCGCGCACCCGGGAAGGGCGGCTGTCTCCCATCTTACTTTCCGCCGCCCTGATTTACGAAGGCGATCAGGAAGTGGCCACGGTGGGATATTTCAAAGACCTCACCGAAATCCGGCGCCAAAGTGAGCGGCTGCTTGCCGTGGATCGCGGGGTCACGGAAATGGCCTACGTCATGAAGGACATCCTGAACTGCCTGAAGATCGGCTCCTTCCTGGTGGAAAAAGAGCTGACCAGGTCGGGCTCGGAGCGGTTTCAAAAAGGTTGGGGCCTGATAACCCGAAGCATCGGGCGTATTTCCCGGCTGATTCTCAACCTGCTGGGCTATGCCCGGACCGAATCGGGGCGGCGGGAATCCGTCTCGATCAGCGAGCTTGCGGAAGAGGTTTGCGATTCCCTGGTCCTGTTGGCCCGCGAAAAAGACATTCTGCTCGAAAGAGAACTCGCAACCGAATTGCCCAGGGTAACCGTAGACCCGGAAAAGATTCGATCGAGCATCCACCAGCTCGTCTGCAATGCCATTGAGGCCATTTCGGAAAAGGCAGGGGGCAGGGTTTGTGTTCGCACGCGGGCGGCGGCCGGCCGTCAGGTCAGCCTTGAAGTGGAGGACACCGGCAAAGGGATCGCCCCTGAACTTCAGGAAAAAATTTTTGAGCCGTTCTTCACGACCAAGGGAGGCAGCGGACTGGGACTGGCCATCATCCGGCGGATCGCGCGCGAACACGACGGGACCATCCAAGTGCGCTCCAGGCGGGAGGGCGGCACTGTCTTCACCCTGACGTTGCCCTGCGGCCCGGGATAGCTTCAATTGCGAGCCGATTTACTTTCCGGCAGGCGAAAAATCGACCGCAGCACGCGCAGCGTTCCTTCGACCTGATCTTCCGGCACGACCAGCAGCGAGGAGGTGATCGTCGTCGAATTTGCGAGCAGGCGCACCCCGCCCTGCATGAGCCTGCCGAAGAGCAATCCGGCGATTCCCGGGCGGATGTCGAAATGAGGCCCCAGAATCCGGATCACCGCGACCGGTTCTTCCACCAGCACCTTTTCCGCCCCGAGGGCGGCCCTCAGGGCTTCCAGCTCGCCCCGGCATTTTTCCATCTGATCGAGGCCCATCCCGATCACCAGGCTTCGGCGGGTTTCCCCGGCTGAGCTTGCGGTCAGAAAAGTCGCGCCGATTGCGTTGCGATGCAGGTAATTGAATAGAATGCGGGTCGCGGCCCCCCATCGGGGAAGGCCGGCGAAAGCGATCAAAGCGAGTGGTCTTGTAATCTTTAGGGGAAAGATTTCGAGAGGCTCCATGAATTCCGCCGGGGAAATATGAATCGGCTGCCGAACGACCGATTCATCCTATTATGAAGGCCTGTTTGAATCCCTCTACAACTGAATCCAGATGCGGACTTTCTATCACGCAGGAAAGCACCGAAGCGCCGCAGTTTACCCCAAGGATTTTGGCCCCCAGCCTTTCCAGTTCGCTTAGGGCTCTTTCGGCCACCTGGGGCTGCCCCTGAAACGGGTAAAGAGAAAGGATGGCTGCGCTCGCAACGTGCTGGAAACCATGGATCCGTTCCGCAATTTCAGGGGACGAAAAGAGACCGGTCGCGATCTCTCGGAATACGGAATCAATACAAAATTGCACATTGAAACGGCCGTTTTCAGCCGTGTAATGGTTGATGAATCGAATGTTCACCATGGAACGGCCAAGCTTTTCGAATACTTCCGCCAAAACGGCCTGCTCGTCTCCGGCGGTTCCAAAAGAAAAAAAATCCTGCTCCCGGTTCTGGAAAAGCCTGCTCAGCCGGATTGGCGGCGGCGATGCTTCCCCAAGTTTCGAAATGAAATCGAGCAATTTGGAGTCGCTTGTCATACTTTCAGTATAATCAAAAGTCTTGGTTCAGCAACGGATTTCCATCTTTGGCGGCTTTTCGGAAGAAATCGAAGGCCGGTCGCGCTTTCCTCATGAATAATATTATGAACCCTGTCCGTGCTTAAAAAAGACCATCGTGTTCAGTGCCGTAAGCGTCCGTCCCACCACATCTTCCCAGAATATACCAGGAGTGCCGCCATGCCCGGCCTCCCGGTTTGTTTTCGGAAGATCATGGCAGACAGCAGATTGACTTGCAAAGGGGGGTCCCCCGACCGCTTCCGCCGATCCGCGTAAGCTAAGGGCTTGTCCGCAAATAAGCCTCTGGAGGTGAAAAGCGTGGTACCTGGGTCCTGCAAAAATAAAATACACCGTGAAAAAAAAGAGGGAACCTTTTTGATCCTGTTCTGTCAAAGAAGGATGAAACGCTAAATTACAACCGGAAGAGATCGGAGGGTTGGTAATGAAGTCTGAAATTTGCAACCCTGGACCGACGGCGCTTCGGGTTTTCCTGAATCGGCATTCCGCCCGGGCCTTTGGCAAGTGCAGGGGGTTGCAAACCGGTCAAGGCAAAAACAGCTCAAGTTGAAACCGCCATTGCACGAATAGTATTAAACGGAGAATTGCAGATGAAACATTGGGTGATTCCGATGGTCCTTCCCCTTGCCTTCGCTGGGCCGGTTTCGGTGCAACAATCCGGAAACAGCCAGCCGATGTTCGTAAACCCTTCCGATTACCCCAAAGTCTCCATTCATGGGACGACCCCGGGAACCGGCCCATTGATGCGAAAGGTGTGGACACGAGGGCCGGGTCGACGAAGAGTGATAAGCCCGGAAAGTATGGCAGGCGTTATAGCTTCCCCCCTCTACGTTGCCGCCCAATATCAATTTGAAGGGCACTTATGGAGTTGCGAAATAGAGGATCGTTAATCGGGACTGTTCAAGAATCTAAATCCTTTGACAAGGGATTCCAAAAGCTTAGAATGCCGCCGTCAGCTCTTCCGCAACCCGTTGAGAAAGGTGGATTCCAACGAGTCCGCCTCAGTGCATGCGACCGGCGATTATTTCAATCAACGGCGCATCGGAAAAGGGTAGTTCAAAACCTTCACAAAAAGGAGAAAAAACCAACATGAGCGCCCATCTGGAAGAAGCGATGAACTGGATCATGGAAGGCGAGAACATTAAGGCTTTTCGCAACGATTTCAGCGTCATTTTCAATCAGGTAAACGGTCTTTCGGGCGAAGAGGAAATTGCCGTTCTTAAAAAGGTACACGCGAAGTGCACCACGGCAGATGAGACCCTCCGCGATACCCAGGTCCGCGGGGAGCGGAGCTACGGCTGGGAAGAAAAGTAAGAGCAGCGTAGCGGACGGTTTGAACCTCTCCGGTTTGCGCTGACAACAATGAAACACATGGACCCGTTTCGGCCTGAAATAATGAACACAGAGGACTTCCATCCCGGTGACGGCCTGGTATGCCGACGTGACCGAGTGGTCCTGTGTGTTCCCAATGTCCCGCGATGCCCGGACAATTCGAGCCGCCTCTTCACTCTGGCTCTACTCTACTTGAAAGCCGCGGCCGGGCAGGCCGGGTGGGGTTGTGACCTGGTTGATGCCTATTTGGAAAACTTGAATGCCGGGGAGACCGCTGGGAGAATCTTAGCCGGTTCTCCCCCGGCTTTGATCGGATTTTCGCTCTATACCCCGCGCATGTGGGAAGAAGCGCTTCTCGTGATCGCGGAGCTTCGGAAAGCCCTCGGCCGACCTCCGGCAGTGGTGGTCGGCGGTCATTACGCCACCTTCCGGGCAGATGAGCTTCTCACCCGCTATCCCCAGATCAGCTACGTTATCGCAGGCGAAGGCGAAAAGCCCTTGCGGCAATTGCTTATCGCTCTCAAAAGCGGGTCGTCATTCCACGATGTTGCGGGGCTTAAGCGACGCGGCGATTCGGGAGAGATCCGCGAAGGTCCGCCATCCTGCCCTGAACCGAATATTGACGACCTTGGCCATATTGAATTCGGCCGGGTCGCGAAACGGATCAATCCGGATGAGTGGAGTCTTTCCACAAGCCGCGGCTGCCCCGGCGCATGCAGCTTTTGTATATCGAGCCGGCACTGGGGAAAAGCCGGATGGCGGGGGCATTCGCCGGAGTGGATCGTGGACAGGCTCTGTGAATTGTTCCATAAACACAAGGCCACGTGGATCAACATTGTCGACGATAACTTCTTCGGGGCTTCAAATCCCGTATCCCGTGCCCGTGCCATTTCCGAATCGATGCAGGCGCGACGTGTTCACGTCCCATTCAGCATCATGGCCAGGGCCGACACGGTGTGCACCTTTCCCGAAGCTTTCCTGCTGCTTCGGAATGCGGGCCTTTCCCAGGTCTTCCTGGGCCTTGAGTCGGGTAATGATTCCACTCTCGAAAAGATGGAAAAAGGGATCGACACCGAAACGGGCGAAGGGGCCGTGGATATTTTGGGCCGATTGGGGATTGGTGTCACGTTGGGCAATATCGTCTTCCATCCATGGATGACAAAATCGAGTGTGCTTGCGGATCTCGATTATCTGGAAAAATTATTGCGAAAACACCCCGGCGCCCGCTTTTTTGGGCTGAACGAATTGGATATTTTCTCCCCAACCCCACTGGGAAAATCTTTTTCCCCCAATGAAAACCCGCCCTGGCTTTGCGAATGGAAAGCGGAAGATCCGCAGATCCAGGCTGTCTTAGAAGAATGGCGCCTGATTCGATCCGGGATTTTGTTCCCGGCAATGCAAATTTTTCCGCCCTCAAGCAGTCCCGAAATCAGAAGAGCATATGATTTCTGGCAGCTCGGGGCCCTGCGAACCTTGATCGCAGGACACGATGCCGAGGAACGTTTCTCCAGGGCCAGTGTTTCGATGTGCCGCTTCCTCCTGACGCAGGGAGGCAACGAGGTGCTCGATACTTTTCTTATGCAACAGCGGTCGGCGGACCCGACAGAATCAGCGCCGCACCCCGAGCGCTGTTTCGCCTGATTGGACGATGGAGTGCCAGTGCGCAGCACGATTCAGGATAATGGGGCCGGGACGGAATCCCGTTCGCGGCCGCTCAGCCTTTTGACGATCAGGCCCGATCCAAGGCTCGACCCCACAAGCGAGAGCAGGAGGCTGCGGGGAGCCGAATCTCCAAATCCGCACGGGGACTACTCGCAAACCACCCTATCCGAAATCCTGGATCTCGATCTTCGAAACAGCAGATTGATTGTCGATCCCACATACCGCTGCAATTTCAATTGCCGGTTTTGCAGCCTCCCCGTGCGGGACACGGAACAACTGGACTGGGACCGGATCGTTGTAGTCTTGAAAGCACTGGCGTTGAGCGGCCTTCGCCGGGCGGTCCTGTCGGGAGGAGAGCCGGGCATCTACAGGGGGACCCCTAAAATACTTTCCGACCTCCGGAATATGAAAATATCCACGGCGGTCCTCACAAACGGCATTTGGGCGCACGATGAACACCGTCTCGAAAAAATCGTAAAAGCCGGCGCTCATGGTTTTTTGGTCAGCATCAAAGCTTTCGACGAAGCCGGCTACAAAGAGATTACGGGCCGCAAAGTGGAGGCAAAGACCTGGAAGGCCGCCCTGGCCAATTTCTCCGTACAGCGGGCGAACGGAAGGATCGGCTACTTCGGCGTAAATATAGTTATCACCACGGCCAACCTCGCCGGTCTGCGGGATACCGGCTGGATCGAAGAGCTGCCGGTTCCGCCCCAGGTCACCCTGTCCCTCGTCGAACCGTATACGGATGAGATGATCGGGTTGGTTCCGCCGCCCGAACGACTCAAGGAAGCCCTGAATTCCGTGCTGAACAAATACGATAAGCTGGGCATCGACTACGCCCTGGAGGGAATGCCCTTGTGCCTGCTGGGAGAGCGATGGCAAAAAAGCCTCGACCCGGAGCGGCTGAAAGAAAGCAATCCCAGGATTTTCATCAGGCCCTCAAACGGCGGAGATCAATTATTGGTACATACCGGCTATCAGCGCCTGCTCCAATTTTTTCGTCTCCCGGAGTGCGGCATCTGCGCACGAAAGCAGGAATGTCCGGGGCCTCATAAGCGCACTCACAGGCTGTACGAGGAGACCGCTCTTGTCCCTTTTCGTTCTTAACGGGCATGGAAGATGGAACTCATAGGGTTCGTACGCAAATACGTTGTCCCGGAACTCATGGGAGCGAAGGGCAAGGTGTGCATTTCCGTGCTGCTGCTGTTCGCAACCACCTTCTCGCAGATCGCGTCCATTGAAGCCGGGCGGGCGCTGATCCAGGTGTTGCAGATCAAACTGGCCAATGCCGTGCCGACCGGCATATTGGCCGTGCTGGCGGAAAACGTTCACTGGGATTCCGACCGGCTGCTGCGGTTCTGTTCGGTATTTGCCGTGCTGCTGCCGCTCGCCACCAGCGCTTTCATGTATGCGCGGGACATTACCTTCGAGCGGATTGCCATCCGGATCACCAAGAGCTTCCAGGACAGGCTGTACGCGAATATCGTCTCACTCCCCTATGCAAGCTTTAAAGAAATCAGTGCGGCGGTGCTGGTAAAAAGAATCAACTACGATGCCGGGCAGATCCGAAAGCTCCTCCTGGACGTGGGGTTGTTCCGCCTTGCCGACGTTGTGATCCTGGTTGGAGTGCTGGTTTATCTCGCCTCTCTGGATTTCGGCCTCATGTTCGTTTCTTTTGCCGGCTTGATCCTGTATCTGATCATCGCCTGGATTTCAGCGGGACTGGCTGCGGAACAGATAATGGCAATGGACCGTTGCCGCGAGGAGATCTCCGGGTGTGCCCAGGAATCTTTTGAACGCTTTCTGGATATCCGCGCCAATTTGCGGGAGCATTCCGAAATCAGAAAGTTCGGCGGCATTACCGAGAGGGCGGCCAAAGCCCGCTCCTGGTTCGCGGTTGTGCTTCTTTTTGACAGGTCTTTGACGAATCTTCTTGCTTCGGTCGGACCGGTGGTTGTCATGGTGGTCGGAGGATGGTGGGTGCTCCACGGGACGCTTTCCCTGGCGACTCTTTTGGCCTTTATAGCCGCAACCGGCATGATCTACGGGCCCTTGGACAGGCTCTCCGCAATTCCCATGTCTCTAAAAGAGCTGGCCGTCAGCACCCGGAACATGGAAGACATTCTGGCCAGGGAGCCGGAAGGGGACCGCAACATGCCGGCGCGACCGGCAATGGCGAAACCGGTTTCGAAAACTTCGCTCGTCGAGGTGCGGCAGGTGGAATTCGAATATCCCGGGACCCGGCGGCGCTTCTTTTATGAGAAAATGGATATCCGGGAAGGGGAGCGGATCGCCGTTGTCGGCCCCAGCGGGTCCGGCAAGACCACGCTCCTGATGCTGCTGTTCGGCATCTTCCGCGATTACGGGGGCGGCATATACTTCCGGGGCAGGGACATCAGGACTATTCCCCTGAAGGAGCTTCGGGGGCACATGGGCCTGTTGCTCCAGGACAGTTTTGTCCTGGCGGACACCGTGGCCGGCAACGTCGCCTACGGGGCGGGTGAGGGCCATGAACCGGGCGAGGAGGAAATGATGGCCTTGCTGGATAAGGCCTTTCTTGCAAAAGAGGTGTCGCAGATGCCCCAAGGCCTGCAAACTCCGTTGCTCCATCTCGGCGCCAATCTTTCCGGCGGCCAGCGTCGAAGGCTGTGCCTGAGCCGCGCTTTGGTAAGAAACCCTGATTTACTCATGCTCGATGAACCGCTCACCGGCGTACCGCCTGCGGAGGCGCGCTCGATAATCGATACGCTGACTCATGACAAGCTGGGCATTTCCATGTTGATCTGCACGCACCAGGCGGACATCCTGCAAGCCGTTGACCGAAGCATTGTGATTGACACGGTGGAGGACGACGGATTTACCGTTACCAGAATCGAAGGCTCCGGAACGCACGGGGAGCTTCTTGGTTCCTGCCCCTTCTACCGGAAGCAGTTCAACGGCCACGGCATCGAAAATTTATGAGTCCGAAAAACCATAAACCTCCGCAGCCGGGTCCTTCTGTGCGCCGGCAGATCGCGACCCTTTTTATCTCAACCACCAACCGGTGCAATCTGTCATGCCGCTATTGCAGCGCCGGTGCGGGTCCGCAAACCATGCAGAGGCTCGATCCCGCGGCGGCCGAAACGGCCCTGAACGAATGGATCGCCACCTCCGGGCTGGATCGGCTCACCTTGATTTTAACGGGGGGTGAGCCCCTCTTGTGGGGGTATGAAAATCTCAAACGGGTCTGCCGCGTCGCCCGTGGGCTCGCTCATCGGTGCGGGATCGAACTCACCATCGGCATCCAGTCCAATGGTGCGCTCGTGGACGAAAGGTTCCCCGCTTTTTGCCGCGAGTTTACGGTCGAGCCGTGCTTCAGCCTGGATGGACCGCCGCACGTGAGCGACCTTTACAGGGGAGAGGGTGAGCGGGTTTGGGCCGCCCTGAAGGGCTTGCAGCGGGATGGACTGGAATTCGGCATAGTGTGCTGCCTGACCGACGGGGTTGCGGAACATGCGGAGGAAGTGCTCGAATGGTTCCACCGGCAAAGATTTCATAAGATCAGGATAAACTCGCTGGGGGCCGCTCCCCCCGGGCGTTCTGCGAAGTCGCTGTCGTCCGGGAAACGTTTCGACGTAAAACGGGCCGTCTATGAACATATCTCCAGGCACGGGAAGGACGCGCTCCGGGAGCGCAACGTCATTCGGCAGGTACTCGCCTTCGAGGCATGGTGGCAGGACGGAAAGGTTTTGAAAGAGCACTGCGAACTGACCCGGTGTGGCGCGGGAGTCCACCTTGCCTGCCTCAATCCGGACGGCTCCTTTAGCTTGTGCGTGGAAAAAAGCATGACCGACGGCCTGAGCGGGGCCGACTCGCTCGATGACCTCGAAGACGAGGCAGATCGCTTCTGGGCGGGTCTTGATCCGTGGGTTCGCTGCCGGGATTGCGTTGCGGGTTCGATCTGCGACCACGGATGCGTGGCGTACCATAAAATGCAATTCTCCCGGTTTGAGGCTGAATGCGAGGCGAACCGGGAATTCCTGAAATACCTCATCCGCGTGCACGATAAAGGCGCGTGGGGAAAGTTGTTTTCGTGAGCATGCGATACGGACGGGCGCCGTTTCTGGCATTGACGATCGGCTCGGGTTCGAGTGCCCTTTACTACTCCGTTCCGGACGGCCGGCAGGCGGAGATGGAAAAATCCCTCGCCCTCTGGCTGGAAAGCCTGGATGGATTTCACACGGGACCGGAACTCCTGAACAGCCTGGAGGATGACGGGGAACAGCGATCCGGAAGCCTCTCTCGCCCGCCTGAGAGAGGACCGCGTGATCATTGCCGAAGCGGAGCTGGAGGAAACGGGATTCCGGGAGGACATAGTCATTCTGGGCTACGGGATGAACCCCGCCTGCGATTGCTCTCTTGCCGGCCTGGCGGTGCTCCGTGACGCGTCGGAGGTCCTGGCGATGGACCCTTCGCCGCGAATTGACGCGCTTCGAGCCATAAATCCGCAGGTGAAGTCCCTGGAGTTCCATTTCGACCGGGGGGATATTCCCCGAAAAGCCATGCTCGAAAATATCGCCAAAGACGTCCTGCAGGCATGCACCGAGCGGAAAGGGATAGTGTTTGCCCTTTACGGCAATGCCCGTGTCGGTTGCCATCCGGTAAGCGTTTTGCTCCAACTCGCCCAGCAGCGGGGACTCACCGTTCGAATTCTTCCCGGCATTTCTTTTTTCGAAACCAGCTTCATCAGTTTCGATTTCGATCCTTTCGAAGGATTTGCTTTCCTTCGCCCCGATTCGGTCGGGAACGCGTGCCCTTCGCTGCATACGATCATAGGCGGCATAGGCTACGATCTGGATACCGCAGGCAGGCGGGATTTGCTCTCCCGAATGGTGGAAGAACTGTCGCCCAAATATCCCGGCGTTCATTTCGTGAAAGTGACCGTGGCCGCTCATGGCAAGGTCGCACACTTTGAAATTCCTCTTGCACTGCTCCCCCGTTATGCGGAGAGCATCTATCCCGGTGGAACGAGCATCTATCTGCCGCCGGCCGCCCGACGATCGTAGAGGGGGACTGGATCATGGAATGGTGGCTTTCTCCGCGCTGGCATATTCAGGATGATCCGCAACCGCTCCTCACCGGACCGGACGATGCGCGCATCATACTAAGCCGCGAGCAGTACGAAGCTATCCGGGGCGGCCGTCTTCGCCTTGCATCGCTGGCGTCTTCGGACCTTTTTCCGGAGATTTTGAGTTGGACAAAGAAACTTATCGCTTCGCGCGTGCTCGTTCCGGAGTACCTGGCCACGGGCCGATCCGCAAAAACCGAAGCGAAGGACTTCTACCTGGAGATTTTTGAAGTAATCTGCCGCCGTCTCTCCTGCTCCGACATCTGGCCAAAAGTTCGTGACGGAATGCTTTTCTGGTCCGGTCCCCTTTTAAGGCAGCCCCTGGAGGCGCCCGAGGATTATTTCCCGAGCAGACCCTCGCTGTGCGTCGATCTGGTGGGTAATTCCCGAAGGGGTGTGCGCGTTGCGCTCGACTGCAGGGACCCGCTTTGCACTCCCTGGGAAAATATCCAGTTTGCGCGGCGCACATTCGAGCGCCGCATCGAACACCGAGCGGATCTTTTTCACCGGATATGCGAACTGGTGTTCAAAGATCCGCTCCGCTTTGCCAATCCAAGAGTCAAATACCTTCATCCGGCGATTGACTATCTGCATGATGGTGAGGAAATATCGGCCTACTGGAACCTGGGCAGGGCCGACACAGGGCAGGAACTTTGGAACCGAAGTCTTGAAATCCTCGATGCCGTGGGCGGGGGAGTCGAGCGCCAGTTGCGCTTTAAAGACGCCTTCGGCGCTTTCTCCCAGCCGGAGCTGGTCGGGCATACTTTCGATCCCGGCAAGCCTCCCGTTCTCAAGACGTATGTCATGTTCGACGGACTGAACCCCGAGGTCCTGCGGGACATACTCAGGGTCGAAAACGTTCTCCCGCATGGCGCTCCGGTGATGGAAGCCCTCCGGCGGATCGAAGGAAGCGGCCTTCGGCCGGGCGGAAACCTGGGCATCGCCAGCCTCTACCATCCCCTGGATACCGGCGCAAAACCGGGGATAAAAATTCACTTGAACCTGAGGGACGGATTTGAGCGGAAGTTTACCATGGAGGAGATAACGGGAGTCGTGGGCGAACTTGTCAACCGGGCGGGCGTGACGGCGGCCCCCCTGCCGGAAACCTTGAGCCTTGGAGACGGCCGGCCGGTTGAAATAGTGCCTTACACGCTGTCGTTCATGCTCGTACCGGGGGCCGGACTCACGAAGGTCACGCTGTATGTAAATTTTTGAACCTCCGGGAGAACCTTTTCACCGCCTTCTTGTCTAACAAGGTCAAAGGGTCGGCTGATTTGGAAGGAGTGTGATGGGTACGCGGTCTTCATATCGGGATGGAATGGCGGGCGTAAATGCCGGAAGGCTGGTTTCGGCCGTTTTTTTCGTGCTGATCTCTTTTGGCCCGGCCTGCCTGTCCGGAAATCCTTTCGAGGCAACTGCGGGTGAACTCTCCCAAGAGAAAAAAAGCGTTACCGAATGGGAGGGCAATGAATCCGAACCGGCAAAGCCGTTTGCCGGCATTATCGCCACCGAGAAAGACTGGAAAGCGCTCTGGAAAAAAGCATTCCGGAAGAAGGCCCCGGCCGTGAACTTCAAGCGATACGCCGTGGCCTGTGTTTTTCTCGGCCACTATCCCGGATGGTGGTATCACATCGGGTTCGGCCGGCCTCACGTATCCGGTTCCACCATGGTTGTCTCCTATAGTTTGGCAGATCTCAGGGTCGAGCTGCGAGACGATGGCACGAGAGGCCCGTGGTCGAAGGAATATGGCAGCAGAGGCCAATATAAAATGCGGGTGGTGGAGAAAAAGCACGGCTTTTCCATGAGGCTGGAACAGGTCGGGAAGCCGCAGATACCGCTTAAAAGCGGTTTTGACGAACTATTGGGGAAAAATAGACTCGGAGTGCCGGATGAGAAATAGGGCCTTTTCAGGATTTATAATCCAAGCCGCAATTCTGATCTCTCTAAGCCTGCTCTTGTGCAGCCCGCTCTTTGCCGATATGGGGGCCATTTACCTGCATCGAGATAACGTGACCGTATCCGAGCCTGCCCAGAAGGCGGTTATCCTGCATAACGGGTCCGAAGAAATCCTCATCCTCGAAACCGATCTCAAAGCATCCACCAAAACCGACATCATGCGGTTTATCCCTTTTCCCGCCGAACCACGGGTCAGCCTGGCGCCTGAAAACACGCTCCGGGAAATCGGCAAGCTGGTTCAGGGCAAGAAACTTCAATACGTCACCGTACATCAGACCAAGGGCGGGGCGGGCGCTCAAAGTCGGCCGGTCGCGGAAGTCATATCGAGAGCGAAGCTCGGCGCTCACGATGTCACCGTGGTCAAAATCAATGACGCCCGGCATTTTGGCCGATGGGTCCAGGATTACTTCAAGGATAAAAAAGGGTTGAAGGCCGGTCCGGAACTGGCCCAAATCGCTAAAACCGCTACGGATTACGTCAAGGATGGAATCGTCTATTTTGCCTTCGATTCCGTGACCGTCGATAACGACGACAAGTCGGTCGCGCCTGTGGCCTTTCGCTTCGACAGCAAAAAAGTCTACTACCCCCTGCGAACCAGCAACACAATCGGCGGTCAGGGGCAGATTCAGCTTTTCTTTTTGGCTATCGACTGCGTGGAACCGCCGTATAATTATGACTTTCTGCAATACTTCGCCACTTCCCGGCCCGGCTTCAGTCATTTTGACTTCAGCAGCGTTGCCGTAATAAAACCCGAAGAGGCCGATGCCGTCTATCCGGGCGCTGCCGCCTTTTTCGAGGAAATGGAGATCGTGCTGCAGGCCGCTTCCTACTCGGGACCGCTGCAATTCGAGCAGGACCTCAATTCTTTCATGCTGACCCACTATGATCCAAGCCTTTACCGGCCGGACGGTGCGGTCCAAAATTCGCTGGTCGGCCCCAACGGCTTCGCACCGGGCTGGGAATTCAGGCTTTCCGGCAGATTGGACCCGATTCTAAACGCTGAAGCTCTGCATGGCCAAAGGCAAAACCTGATCGCACAACTGGTAAACGGCTCTTTCCACCTCAAGTCGGCCGGCCGGCGGGTCCGGTTCCGCGACGGCGTGGTCAGGGAAAAAGCCGTTCGGATTGAAATCAGCCGGGTGGCGTTCGGCGAACTCAATGGGGATGTCGTCTCCGATGCAGCCGTCCTGACCAGGACAAATAAAAGAGGGCGGACCTGTGAGGAACTAACGGTATTTGCGGGCAAACAAGCCCAGCCCTATGAAAAGCCGAAACTGGAGCGGGCCGGGTCCGTCCTCCTGCGATCCTGCGATGTTCAGGGCTTTTCGATTTCCGACGGCTCCGTGCGGATCAGGCGAAGAGGCGGTGCAATCGAAATCTACAAACTTCGGGGCGGGAAACTCAAACTTTCCGCAAAATGAGGCAACATGAAAAAAATAGCCATGCTGTTGTTTGCTGCTGTTATGGTCTCTTTCACACCGGCCTCCGGGGTCCCGGCGGTCGGAGCGGAGCCTTTATACGGCGTGGCGACCGACGCTCGGGCAAAGACCGTCTCGATAATTGTCGCGAGTTCCGGTTGCACCGACAAGAGCTATTTCAGTTTTGCGCTCGAAGGGGATGCCCTGGTCTTCAAACGAATTAAACGGGATTCGTGCAAAGCGATGCCCGAACGCAAGGCGATCACTTATTCGCTTGAAGAACTCGGGATCAAGCCCGAATCGGCTTTTCGTATCGGCAATCCGATTTCTTTGACCGGGAATCTCTTTTAGGAAGGACTTCCACTTCATGGCGAAACAGTTCCCGGACTCGCTTTCGCAGGATAAGCTGCAAATGTTTGTCGCCGGCTTGAGCGGGCTTGCACCCGGAGAAATCCGGAAAGCTAAAATCCTGTACATCAAAAATTCCATTTCCGAATACAAGGCGCTGAGGACGAGTTACAAGGCCATGGGGTTCGTCCAGGCGCTCTTGATGCTGATACCGCTGTTTTGGCCTATCCTGTACCTGCAGCGCAGGACCATGCGCGCCGAGGAGCAACTCTTTCGCGAAAGGGTCTCAAATGCCATCGAGGTCTGGAAGGAAGATCTGGGGGGCGTGGATTTCGACGTGAATTGGAAATAGAGCGGGCTGTCACACGGCTGTGCGTTTTTTGATTTGCTTCTGAAAGGGAAGAGAAATGTTCGGAATCGGCGTTCCCGAATTGATCATCATCGCAGTCATGGTATCTTTGGTGCTGGTGCCGTTTTGGGTTATTTTTTCAAAAGCGGGATTTCCGGGGGCATTGAGCATCCTGATGGTTATACCCGGCCTGAATTTGCTCGTTTTGAACTTTTTTGCGTTTGCAAAGTGGCCCGCCCTCAGGGACCGCCAACGGACGATTTCCCCCGGGGGCCTGCCGCAATAGCGGAAAACGAACCGGAGAACTGAAATGCTCGGGTCCTGTTCATCCCGACTCCCGTTATACCAAGTTGCGTTCAAGACGATACTTTTTGAGCTGGAAAAAAGCGGGGGAATGATTCCCCCGCGCCCCTGCTACAGGCAGCCATGCGCCAGCGGCGCATGGCTGCGCAAGCCGGCTTTGCGGCGGGCGTTTCGCCCTTGCCGCAAAGCCAAAAAGCTAAGCCGCGTAGCGGCGTGGGGGGAGTGGGGGGCACAGCTCCCCGCGCTTTTAAACCATACCTTCGGTACTATCTTGAACGCAACTTGGTATCAATAGTCTTTACGAGCCTTTGCGATTCCTCCTGTCGAATCCGCTCTGCCGGTCTACGGTTATAGTGACTCCCTGCTGCCGTCCAAAGGTCGGTCAGGGGCTATGCGGAGAGTCGGACTTCTATTTTTAGAGGGGCTGAACAGCACCGCTACTCATTGTCAGTATTCATTTAGTTGTCAAAAATCGTCAGTTAGTGACAATTAATGTCTATTGCCGGATACATTGTCGGGGCGGAACATTGGAATCTTGAAGAAAAAGTCTTCATTTAAAATGGCACTGGTATTGCATACCGGGGAGAAGGCTTTCGAACAGGACTATTAGTTTACAACAACCTTAATTTGGATGACCCATTTAAGATGTTTAGTTGGGGTAAACTTTCAAGTCGAATAAACATAGTTATATAAAGCCACTAATAGAGATGGAGAGTCAAATGGTTAATAGAAAATATCACTTCATGTCATTCGAAGAAGCTATTGATGTTGCTATACTTGCAAGAAAAACTAATGATAATTTATTGATTAACAATGTTAATAAATACATCTATGATGAGTCATCGTCTGACAAATTGAAGGAATGGATTAATTCCGGTACAATGACATATGAAATAGCGGTTGAGGTACTGCGTGGATTTCAAGAATGTATTCTTAACAAGCATGTGATGGAATTATGTAGCGAATATATAGATTTTTTAAAGTTATATCTCCTTTGTAATGCTCCTGGTGAAACTTACAAGACATGGTGTGAAGATACTTTTGTTGAAATTGAACCAATAGCATCCAACAGCCAAGGGAAACCATACAGTCTATAACCGGGCAGGAGAAATCGTCCCCATTTTTTCATCAATCTTGAGGGACGGTTCTATGTGGAACAAAACTTCCCCGCCTGCGTATTCAGCATGAAAGTGAGGCGGCCCACGATCATTATAATAAATGTAATACCAATTGCCGTTCAAGATCGTTCGCCCTGAGGTATCGAAGGGCGATCATCCCGTTTCGTACGCTTCGATGCCTCAGCGCGAACGGTATCACGTTCCTCTTAATTTCGAACGCGAATCGGTATAAATCATTACCCCCAAAAATTGACAAATCGCCGGCATCTTCGACCAGGCTTCTCGAAATCATTTCTCTGGTGAAATGCGCAGCAACTTGACCGATTCTACATTTTCCCAATGATGGACCAAATTTTTATAATTTCTATCTGATAAAAATTCAAAAGGCCAAGCATTTCTGCCTGGTCCTCAATCTTGAAAAACTCCTCGTGGTGGACCAAACTGGGCACAGGTTGAAAATCCGGCACCGACTCTTTTGAAATATTTATTTTCCGGGGCTGATACAGGCTTCCTGAATGCATTCTAGGTTCGGCAATAATCGATGCTGTCCCTTTCGAACTCCTCGATGACTTCGCCGGTCAGGGATGGCTTGGTTTCCGCCATGACTTGAAGAATGGCCTCCGTGCCGACCCTGTAGTCACTATTCGTGGCCAATTCCCGTTCGAAGGCAAACTGGGCCGCGCGCTCGAATATATACTGAATATCGGCCGGAGTGTATCTCGAAGTCTCTTCGACAAGCCTGTCCAGGTCTATCGCCCCCGTATTCAGGCGGGAGAGGTAGTGCTGCAGAATGGTTCTTCGCTCGTCGGCATTTAAACCGCCTACAGGGATAATGCAGTCGAACCTGCCGGGGCGAAGGAGCGCCGGGTCCAGTTGCCGTATATAATTTGTGGCGCACACCAGAAGTACCCGGTCCGCTTCCTGCCTGAAAAGCGGGACCTGCTTGAGAAACTCGTTTGTTATACATTTTTCCAACCGGTCGGCGTTGTCCCGGCGGCAGCCAAGTTCTTCGAATTCATCGATAAAGATCACGGCGTTTCGAATCGTCCTGACTTTTTCCATAATCCTGCGTAGATTGGCCCCCAGCTTTTCGGTTCCTTCCTCAATCAGCGTACTCGGTGCAATCTCTATGAACCACCAGGACAAAACCCCGGCTATCCCCTTGACGAAATGAGTCTTTCCGGTTCCCGGAGGGCCGAAAAAAATGATCGTTTTAGGTGGGCTTACTCCGTGCTTTCTGGACAAATCCTCCTCGGTAAATGGGAGAATGATTCTTCGTTGGACCAGTTGCTTAGGGGGCTGGGAATCGGAAATGGTGTCCCAGATTTCGCGCCCGATCGCGCGGGCCCCCAGCTCATTAAGGATGTCTTTTTGTTTGTAGGACAAGAACTCGTCGAGTGCCTGTTCCGTGTTTTCGAGAAAGTCGATGCATGCGGTACGGCAGCCTACATCCCTTCCGACCTTTTCCGACAGAAGCCATTTGTGCTGAAGGATTTTTGCCCAAAGGTCTGCGGCGGCTTCCGGCGAAAACTTCATGCCGCTCATCTCAAAGATCTTGCTCGCACACTCTTCGGGTGTCGGACTCTCATGGGTATTATCATTCACAGGACCGTTTCCTTTCTTGTTCAGTTTCCAGAAAGGTAATTCTCCGACGCAACTGTTAGGCATCAGGAGACCCGTTTGCAAGTCGGTCTGCCCGGGGAGTTAGGCGGGTCGCCCATGCAAGCCTTTTTTCGCTCTAAACCGGGGACCTCGGAAGGAAGGTTTGAGGATGGGGGCTGACTGCGAGATCGACGCTCTTGCCCGTGCCGGAAATGTGCGGTCGGCGTTCCGTTAAAGAAAACGTCTCTTTCATTCCCCGACAGCTCGGGGGTGTGGTAAATCGGCATGCCCGTCACACTATTGCCGCGCCACAAAAAGCAAATGGCCCAGGCATTCCGCCTAAGCCATTGGTCTTAAAAAGCTCCCCGGGACGGACTCGAACCGCCAACCTAGTGGTTAACAGCCACCCGCTCTGCCAATTGAGCTACCGGGGAATAAAAGAGACGTTTTCTTTAACAGAGCGACCGTTAAATGTCAAATATTTAGCGAATTTCGGGAGAAATCGCCGCGATCCCGAAGCGATGCGGCCCTTAAAAGGCAGGAATCGCCGGGGTGCTTCGGCCCGGATCTCCCGCCTATTTTTGCTTCTCTTTTTCCTTGCGCACGATTTCTTCCGCCAGGCTCTTGGGCACCGGGTTGTAGCGCGCAAATTCCATGGTAAATTCGGCTTTCCCCTGGGTGCTGGATCGCAGGACCGTCGAGTAGCCGAACATCTCGGCCAGCGGCACTTCGGATTCTATCGTCGTGAATACGCCGTCTTCCGAGGTGCTGAGAATTATTCCGCGCCTCTGGTTGAGGCTTCCCAGGACCGCCCCCTGGAATTCCGAGGGCGTTTCGACCGCCACGCGCATCAGGGGTTCGAGCAGCACCGGGTTGGACCGCTGGTAGGCATCCCTGAAGGCGCCGATGGCCGCCTGCTGAAACGCCATATCCGATGAGTCCACCGAGTGGGACGCTCCGTCGTTTATGGCAATCTTTACGCCCACTACCGGAAACCCGGCCAGGGCGCCCTTGTTCAAACACGCCTTGAAACCCTTTTCGCAAGACGGTATGAATTCGGTGGGGATTGCGCCGCCGGTGACCATGTTTGCGAATTCGAATTCCCCGTCCTCCGACGGTTCCATGAACCCCGCCACGCGGCCGAACTGGCCGGCACCGCCGGTCTGTTTCTTGTGCGTGTAGTTGAAATCGGCCCTGCGGGTGGGGGATTCGCGGTAGGCCACTTTGGGCATGCCGGTTTCGATATCGGCCCCGTACTCGCGCTTTATCCTTTCGACGTAAACGTCCAGGTGGAGTTCTCCCATGCCGCAGATGACCGTCTCCGAGGTCTCCTCATCCAGGTAAACCTTAAACGTCGGGTCCTCCTTGGAGAAGCGGGCAAGGGCCTTGCTGAGATTCATTTCGGCCTTCTTGTCCCTGGGCTTTACGGCAAGCGAGATGACCGGGGCCGGCACGTGCATGGAGGTCATTGCGTAACGCACCTGTCCGTCGGTGAAGGTGTCCCCGGATGCGCAGTCGATGCCGAAAAGGGCCACGATGTCGCCCGCCGCCGCCGATTCGATTTCCTCCATCTCGTCGGCTTGCATCCTGACCAGCCGCCCCACCTTGACGCGTTTTCCGGTGCGGGTGTTGGTGATGGTATCGCCGCGGGTGAGCGTTCCCTGGTAGAGGCGAACATAGGTCAGCTGCCCGTAGCGGCTCACTTCCAGTTTGAAGGCGAGCATCACCAGGGGCAGGCCGGAGGCGCTGCCGAGCACCACTTCCTGTTCTTCTTTTTCCAGGTCCAGTGCCCTGTTTTCTATATCGAGAGGACTGGGCAGGTATTTCAGGATGGCGTCGAGCAGCGGCTGAACGCCCCTGTTCTTGTATGCGGAACCCATGAGCACCGGCGTCATTTCCAGCGCCAGGGTGCCATTGCGCACGGCCTCATGAATCATTTCCTCGGTAATGGTGCCCTCGCCGAGTATGGCTTCGGTCAGCTCATCGGAAAAAAGGGAGATCGCATCGAGCATTTCTTCCCTTTTTTGACGCGCCAAGTCCAGGTATTCGGCGGGGATATCGCCCAGGACGACCTCTTCCCCGCAGTCGCCTTCGAAGTTTACGGCCTTCATCCTGACGAGGTCGATTACTCCCTGGTGATCGTTTTCCAGCCCCATCGGTATTTGAAGAAGGACCGGGTTGTGATTGAGCCTCTCCTTTAATTGCCGGGCAACGCGGAAGGGGTCCGCGCCCGTCCTGTCGCACTTGTTGACGAATGCGATGCGGGGTACCCGGTATCGCACCATCTGCCGGTCGACGGTAACGGACTGCGACTGGACGCCGCCCACGGCGCAGAGCACGAGGACCGCCCCGTCGAGCACTCTCAGCGCCCTTTCCACTTCGATGGTGAAATCGACGTGCCCCGGAGTGTCTATTATGTTTATGGGATGCCCGGCCCAGGCGCACGTGGTCGCGGCCGACTGGATGGTGATCCCGCGTTCCTTTTCCAGTTCCATGAAGTCCATGGTGGCGCCCACGCCGTCCTTGCCCTTGACATCGTGGATGGCGTGTATGCGGCGCGTGTAGAAAAGAATGCGCTCCGTAAGGGTGGTCTTGCCGGAATCGATGTGAGCACTGATTCCGATGTTTCTCAAATCAGAGATTTCGCGCGAATTATTATTGGACATTTACCTGCTCCGGCGCTGTAATGTTGCGCGCTGGTTCTTCTCGGAAAAATCCGGTGGATAAAAACA
Organism: uncultured delta proteobacterium; assembly: GCA_963712895.1. Lineage (GTDB taxonomy): Bacteria > Desulfobacterota > Syntrophobacteria > Syntrophobacterales > Syntrophobacteraceae > SbD1. The sequence continues at coordinate 762,489 of CAVQJR010000007.1, forward strand.
ACGGGCGCCATGAGAGCGCCCGTCCAGCCCTTCTTTATAACCTAAACCGCACCCGAAGGGAAGCATCTTGTGCAAGTTCTGCGGGAAGGCATGGACCGCGGGGCAAAACCGGTGTAGAACAGGCGCTAAGTAGTCGATAATAAAGCATTTGGCGCAACCAGCCCACCTTTTATGGAAGGCCCTTGAACACGAGTGGCAGGAGGAAAAAATGGATGTCTTGACAGCTATAAAGGAAAGAAGAAGCTGCCGGGCGTTTCTCCCGGACCCCGTCTCCGAGGAGGCTATCGACAAGATACTGGAAGCCGCCACCTGGGCGCCTTCCCCGATGAACCTTCAGCCCTGGGAATTCGTGGTGATCACCAGCCCACTGATCAAGCACGAGATCCGCGCCGAAGCCGACGTGCGACGTGCCGAACTGCTGGAAAAAAGCGGGTGGAAATGGCTGGGCAGGTACCGGGTGGATTTCCTGGAATCGGCCCCGGTGCTGATCGCCGTGATCGGGGACCCGGAAAAGTCGGGCGCCGACAAATTCCTGGACGGCGGAGGCCTGTGCTACCAGCACGCCTGCGCCGCCGCCGTGCAGAACATGCTCCTTTGCGCGCACGCCGAAGGGCTGGGGAGCCTCTGGTACACGCTCTACGACTCGGAAAATCTGAGAAAAATCCTGGGGCTCGATCCGGGGAAAAAGCCGTTTGCGATAATATGCATAGGCAGGCCGGCGGGCGAACCCCTCCAGACCCCGAGAAAGGATGCCGCCGAGAAAACCGTGTTTTTTAGCTGATACGCGTTGCGTTCGAGAATGTTATTTCAATAACAAAAAAGCGGGGAAATGATTCCCCCGCTCCTCCAATATCATTTACCCTGAGCGCCGCCGTGATCCGCCTGCCGGTCCATCCCCCGGTTATCCGGAGGCGACGCGGGACCCGGAGGCTGCTGAGGACCATCCGGAGTAACGTGGTGAGCCCGACGGCCGGGGTATCCCCTCCAGCCCCACCACTTCTTTCTGAGCGCTTCGAAATGCCGGTCCAGTTTCCGGCACTGTTCCGGGTCCAGTTGTGTCTTCATTTCGACAATGCTGGCATCGACCAGGGCCCTCACCTCGGGCAAGTGTTTCTGCCTCAGGTTGAGCAGTTCGGTCTGGGTTCGCGCCACCACCGTTTTGACGTGCGCCCGCTGGCTCTCGGACAGGTCCAGTTCGCGCGTGAGCCTGTTTACGATCACCTCCTGGGCCGCTGGAGGACCTCCGGAGAAAATCCGCTCGAATTTAGACTTGGAATGGACCCCGGCGGTGAAAAACCCTGCCGCAAAACCCGATACGAATATGGCCAGCAGGCCTGTCCACAACTTCACTTTTCTCACGGTTGCGTCTCCAGCGGTTCAAGGGCGGACATTGCCTGAGCCAGGATGATGGACGAAGGGTTTCCCGTCACGAACTCGGCAACTTCGTCCTGTACCGCGCCGGTGTCGGCCCTGATAAACCAGCCCAGGGAAAGGACTGCAAGAACACATGCCGCCGCCGCGAATTTCCATACCGTCCCGTACTGGGAAAATCCATTTCCGTTCCCGGCTTTTTGCGGGGCGGGACGCCGGATTTTCCATATGTCGCTCATTACGCGGTGTTCGAAGGAACCGGTCAGCTTAGGGGGCTTTCGCCCGCGGTGAGCCGCGATAATCGCTTCCTCGACCCTGAGCAGTTTTTCCTTACGCTCCCTTTTCATTGCCGTCCGCCTTTTCCAAAAGCCCGGAGATGATCTTTCGCATCCGGTGCTTTGCCCTGTGAGTGCGCACTCTCACCAGCACCGAATTGCATCCGAGAAGGCGCGCCGCCTCCGCAACCGAATATCCGTCCAGAAAAACCAGCGTAATTATGGTCCTGTCGAAAGCGCTGAGCCTGTCGAGCGCATAGTCCAAAACTTCCTTTGCTTCGTCCTGGGCCGCGGTGCATCGGGAATTGTCCATCGATTCCGCCGCCGATGCCTCGTCAAGCCACTTCTGGCAATCATCCGTTATCTGGCTGAGAGGCACCTCGTGCCTTCTTTCCCTCTCGCGCCAGAAATCGCAGCACCGCCGCACCGCAATTCTCGCCAGCCAGTGCCTGAAGGCGCCCTTGCCCGTGTATGCCGAAAGATTTCGGAATGCGCTGACAAAGACATCCTGGGCGACCTCTTCGGCCCGGTCAACCGGCACGTGCCGTGCGGCGATGGCGTGTACGAAGAAACGGTACCTGGCCAGGAGCAGTTCGAACGCCTCGGTGTCGCCGCCGACCACCCGTGCCACGATTTCCGCATCCGGCGGATGCAGGTTGACCAGAGTCGGGTGCCGGATATCGGAGACGTTTTTTCGGGTATCCGGGATCGAATCCATCAGGTTAGCGGTCTCCGACTTCAAAATCACCTCTTCCGGCTTCCGACTTCTTACCTGTTTGTTTCCCGCTTTCCGCTTCGAAAAAGTTCAGGCGGGCAGGGCCCGTGCCCGGCCTGCAACTGCTTCACTTATTTGGTATGACGGTTGATCCACCCGTCCAGGCGATCGAAACGGCCTTCCATTCGCTCCTGCATCCGGCTTTGCATGTCGGCCCTCAAGGCCGTAAGCTTTTCTTTCTGCTCGGAGGTGAGCACGTTCTGGATCTCGCTTACCACCTTGGCTCGCAGCACGACCCTTTCCTCCTGCAGGGGGGCCAGTTCCTGGGCAGCCTGGCGAACGGTTGCTTCATTGTACTGTGTATTATGAACCGCGGAGAAGAGTTTTTCTCGTGCGGCGGCCAGTTTGTCGAAAAGTTGCCTGGACTCGTCGAGATGGGCCTTGAGAATTACCGCGATCTGCTGTTTCTGGTCCGGTGTGACGTCCAGTTTATGCATAATGGCGCCCAAGCCAAAGCCGCCAGGACCGCCGGCGAATCCGCACCCGTGACCTCCTCCGTGCCTCATGCCCGGGCCTCCTCCGGGTCCGAAGGCAAGCGCCTGTGCCGCCGGCAGGGCGACCAGCAACGCCGCAAGTGTCAACATCAATGAAAACAGGATCGCCGCATTTGCCTTCCGATTCTCCATTCATTTGCTCCTTTCTGTAATCCGCCCTCCCACCGCGGTAGAGACGGGGCAGTGGGTTTATGGCGCGTAAGTCGCGGCGGCAGGCGATCCGGATCAAATGGGCCAACCTCCGCCAGTTTTTGCCTTCACCTGTAAGTCGCGGCCCGGAAACGAAAAGTTACAGGTATAAAGGAAGTGAAAAATTAAGTGCGGAGGAAAAAAGGTAAAAAGGAGTTAAATGCGAGGTGCGGTGCGCGGCCAGGTATGGCGCTGCGGCGGCGCAATCCCGGGGGGGGGGGTGCTGGGAAACGTGAGAACTAATTATTGAAGACACCGGATTCCCGCCCGGAAGCGTTGGGGGAATGACGATTTGGGACAGTCCTCCGTTCACGTGAAGGTCACGTATTCCGAAGCAGTCTCATTTGGGAAACAGCACGGGAAACATTCTCCCGCTCTGTTTGAGGTTGTCGATTACTACTTTGAATGCAATTTGTATCGGACCATAACCAAACTCAGCACAACTTCTCCGCCGCCGCCTTCAGTTCCACAAGCATGGCCACGATGGCCTTCATCTGGTAGTTGGCGTTCAGTCCGCTCGGGTTGGGCAGGACCCATATGCGGGTCGATCCCACGGTTTCCTGCTGTGGCCCCGCTTTGGCGTTCCTGCTGCCGAAGGCGGTCCGGTAGGCCCCCATACCGAGAACGGCCAGAAAGCAGGGCTTAAACCGCAAGACCTTTTCCCGCAGGGTCTTCCCGCCTTCGACCAGTTCCTGCTCCGAGAGTTCGCCGGCGCCGGCCGTGGCGCGGTTTACCACGTTCGTGATTCCAAGGCCGTGGCCCCGAAGCTCGTCTTCTTCGAAAGGGGAAAGCAGCCCGGGAGTAAAGCCCGACTGGTGCAGCGCCGGCCAGAACCGGTTTCCGGGCCTTGCGAAATGGTGCCCCACGGCCGCCGTGTAGAGTCCGGGATTGATTCCGCAGAAAAGCACCCGAAGACCGGGTCCGATCACATCGGGCACCCCTTTGCCCCTGGCGGCGAGCACTTCTTCTCTTGTCGGCTTGAAAGGAGTCTGCATACGGGAAAGTCGGAAAAGCGGTTCAATGTTTTGGTTTTGCGGCACCAGATGCGCTGCGCCGCAAGGCCGGCCCGGCGGCCATGCGCACGGGCGCATACGCACGTCGCGGGGGTGCGGGGGAACCGGTTCCCCCGCTCTCTTTCCATGAATTTTCATTTGTGACAACCGGCTGGAACCGGCGATCAGAAATTAAAGACTTTGCCTTCTGCGGCAAGGTCGATCAAAAGGGGTGCCCCGTTCAGGCCCATGTTCGGGTAAAAATTCGCCTCGTCGAGTTTGCGGGCGTTTGCACAGGGGGTGCAGACCCCGACCTGGATTTCGTTTTCGACAAGATAGGGCAGGTAATCACCGGCGCAGTCCCCGGTGACGATCTTCTCGCTCAAATCCTTTGTCTTGTCCGCCCAGTACACCCCGTCGTCGATGAAGAACAAATCGACCTTGTGGCCTTTCGAGTGGGCTACTTTGGCAATCTGGAAGCATCTCGTTGCCGATTCTGCGTCCTTTTTGCTCAACACGAAAAGAAAATTAGCCATGCTTTCCTCCTTTGATGATAAAACAATCGGTATTCGCAGGACTTGAGCACACGCCGGCAGCGGGTGTCAAGAGCAATTACCGGCGGGGCGGTTTTTCGGTTCGGGAGCGGCGCTTTCCGGGGTCGCAGCCGCCTTAGAATGTCCTTGCAATATTATATTTTATATTGGAAAAGGTTAGAACTTCCTTGAGCGGGCAAGGGGCCGCCCGTCTTTGCAGATAAGGCAAGAGGCAGGAATAGATTCCGGAATGATTAATTTCAAGAAAGCGCGGGAGCGGATGGTGGAAACCCAGCTCGTCGCCCGCGGCATTCGTGACCCGAGAGTTTTGGAATCGATGCGCAAGGTGCCGAGGCACCTTTTCGTCGATGAAGCCCTTCAGGACCAGGCCTACAACGACCATCCACTGCCCATATCGGACAAGCAGACCATTTCGCAACCATACGTGGTGGCCCTGATGACCGAAAGCCTCAAACTCACGGGGCATGAAAAAGTGCTGGAAATCGGGACCGGGTCGGGCTACCAGGCGGCGGTGCTGGCCGAGCTTGCCGGCAGGGTGTTTTCCATCGAGCGTCATCCAGGCCTTGCGCTTCGCGCCAACCACGTGCTCCAGAAACTCGGGTGCAGGAACGTGATAATAAGGGTTGGAGACGGCTCCATGGGCTGGCCCGACGACGCCCCTTTCGACGCCGTGATGGTAACGGCCGGAACGCCGGAAGTGCCCCAGCCGCTGGTCGACCAGCTTTCGGTGGGCGGGCGGCTTATCGTGCCGGTGGGCGACAGGATCAGCCAGGACCTCATACTTGTCGAGCGCAGGTCTGAAGGGATCACCAAAACCAACATGGGAGGGGTCCGGTTCGTGGACCTCGTGGGGAAGTGGGGATGGAAAGAATAGAAATGGGCAGTCCGTTTATAGGGATAGTCGGCTCCCGGGCATGCACTCCGGAAATTGAGGAACTGGCGGCGGAAGTCGGACGCGAAGTCGCCCGGAAGGGGGCGGTGCTCGTCTGCGGCGGGCTCGAAGGAGTGATGTGCGCCGCGGCCCGCGGAGCAAAGGAAATAGGCGGTGTAACGATCGGCATCCTCCCGGGAGTGAGCAAGAACGACGCCAACGAATTCATCGATTTTCCCATCGCAACCAACATGGGGCAGGCTCGAAACGTCGTTATCGTCCACACGGCCGACGTGCTGATCTCGGTTGGAGGCGGATACGGGACCCTTTCCGAAGTGGCGCTGGCCCTCAAGTCGGGCAAAGGGGTGATAGCTCTCCAGCCCCGGTTTGAAGTCTCCGGGGTCATACTCGTCCAAACCTCCTCCGAAGCCGTAAGCGAGGCGCTGACCCTGGTGGAGCTGGGGCGCAAGCCGCCAAAGATTTACAAGTAGGGCTGCGAGTCGAGGGTTTTGCACACCCATCGAGCATCCGGAGTCGAGTACCGAGTACCGAGCATCGGGTTGCGGGTTTGGGTTGTCTGCCCCAACGGGGCTGTATAAATCAGCCCGATAATGTCTTTATGGATGGGGGTGGCGTTGACGGACAGGAAACCAAAGAAGAACAGGCGGAAAAGCGGTTGCAAAAAAGCTATCGGAAGCGATCCGCCGGCCGTCGCGCCGGTGGGCGCCGTTGAACCTGCCCGGCCGGAGCCGGCTGATTGCGGCGATTCCCCGGTCCGGCTTCCCGATGCTCTCGTGGAACTTGCCATTCTGCGGGCCGAAAACGATGCCCTGCGAAACGAACTCGATCAGGTCCTGGCCAACGCCTCGGAAAACGAGAAAATATGGAGGCATTTTGCCGCCCTTGAGCGGCTTCTTTTCAGGACCCGCGAACTCGACCGGCTGGCCGAAGACCTTCTGGCAGAGATGAGGGACCGGTTCGGGACGGGGCTCCTGGTGCTCTACCTCTCACATCCCGAAATCCAGGAAAGGCTTTTCCAGGGCGACGACAAGAGCTTTTGCGTGGGCGAAAAAACCTGGGTCTCGCCGCTTGATGGGGAAGCGGTGCGCGCCTTTTTCGGGCCGGGTCTTAAACCCGTGCTTTTTTCCGATGGCGAGGACGGTTTCCCGCCCCAACTGGCGGAAAGTGCGGGTGAGGTGCGCTCGGCGGCGCTGATTCCGCTAAACATCGGGGAGATTGTATTCGGCGCTCTTCTTCTTTGCAGCCCCGACCCGGACAGGTACCGGCCCGGCGACGGGACGGACCTCCTGGCGCGCCTGGGCACCAACATCGCCCTTTCGATGGACAATTGCCTCACATATGAAAAAGTGAGGGATTTCGCCGTCCAGGACCACTTGACCGGGCTGTTTAACTTTTTCCAGATATACTCCATTCTGGAGAGGGAATTCAGGCAGGCGCGGCGCGCGAAACGGCCCCTGTCCGTGCTGGTGGTCGATTTCAGTTTCGTGCAGGACCAGGAGGAGCTGGAGAGCGGAAAAGATGTCCTCAAACACGCGGCGGGGCTCCTGGAACAGATCCTGCCCAAAGAGGGCTGTTTTATCGGCAGGTACGGGAGCAGCGAGTTCATGGCGGTCCTTCCCAACGTCCCCGATGAAGAGGCTCGGGAAGTGATCCCCTACCTGTGGTCGACCATCAGAAAATCCCCCTTCAAGTGGGGCAACACCGCCATCCTGATAACCACTTCGGTGGGTGTGGGCAGCCTCGACGACCGGACAACCTGTGCGCAGGACCTGGTGGACGCCGCCTATGCCGAACTGTGCGTAACAAACCAGCCCGGCGCGAAATGAGCCTGCCCTGCCGCGCTCCGGGGGCGTTTTGACCCGCTCGGCCTTAACCCCTTCCGTATTGCCTTTAAATTGAGCGCATGGTAAGAGAGAAACCCTCATCGGGGCGTAGCGCAGCCTGGTCAGCGCACCTGCCTTGGGCGCAGGGGGTCGGAGGTTCAAATCCTCTCGCCCCGATAATGATTTCAAGTACTTAGGACGATTCTGGCAGGTGCAGAATCGGTGCAGAGGGCTTCCGTTTGGAAGCCTTTTGCGGTTTGCGGGTAAGCGCATACCCGGCCCGCATCTCATCGAAGTTCTTTTCGAGATATCGATCAAGAGCTTTGTTTGTAGAGTGATCCGAGAGCACCTTCACATCTTCTTTAGATTTCCCGAGCGACCGCAAGAACTGCATGGTCGAATGCCGGGTTCCTCCGTAAAGACCGACTCCGGTAATTTCAAGCTTTTTATAAGCGCAGTTCCAGACCTTTCGGAGTATCCGATTCCCGAACGGCGTATTCGGCGGCATGCCTTTAACAGAAGCATCGTGCCTAAAGAAGGGCATAGTGGGAAACCCACGCGAAAGAGAATCGATAAACTTGACATCTTCATCGAGAAGCGGGACCACTTTCGGGCCTTTGTGCCTCACGGTCTTGTGGTCTCTGATGAAGACCAACCCTTGTTTTAGGTCAATATCTTCCTCAAGAATGCCGCGAAGCTCGCCGGGACGGATGCTCACGTAGGTGCAAAGCCACTTGATTGCAAGATAGATCCGAGGACTTTTGAGCGTAATGTTACGCACTTCTTCAAGAATGGCATTCTGCGTGGTTTTGTCCACCGTCTTTCTGAATCCAAGCTCGAAGCTCAGTTCCGGGAAGTCGGGCATCTGATCTTTTCGAAGCACCCGGCGCTTGGTCAGCCAAACGAAGAAGGCGTGCAAGTTGGTCTTGATGTTATGTCGCGTTTTGCTGGAGATCTCCTTTTGCGCGAGCTAAGGAAATCTTCGATCTCACCGTACCCGATTTCCTTTGCGTTCATCTCGCCGAAATACTCAGCCGCTTTTGCAAGGTCCAATTTGATATGGTTAATCGTTCCATGCTTTACGGTCTCGCGCTTGATCTCCAGATATTTTTCCGTGAGATTCGCAAAGCCGAGCGGGTTTGCCTTTTGATAATCGCGTTCATCGTAGGTGCCTTCATCTTGTTTGAAGCGTAACCCCGTAAGGAAGCGGAAGGCCTCTTCGTAGGTATTGAAACGCCGGAAAACTTTGGGCGGGAATTTCACGAAGAGTTTTTGGGCAAATTGTTTCTTGTGGCCCGGGCAGGAAACCCCATTCCGTCCGTTGTCCTTCATCTCCCCGCTGCATAGCTCGCATTTTTCCGAAGAATAGATGCCTCCCAACATACACAGTGCCTCCTTTTTCTTCTTGTCCAGACAAGAAGGCATCTTAGAGCAAGTGTATGTTGGAAGGCAACCATTCATGGTGATTACTTTGCAGGTTGATTCTCCATCTCTACCCCTTCACACGCACCCTCCTGAAAATCCTCACAATCCTTGCACTCGACGTCTGTGGGACAAACGTTTTCTTTCATCCATCGCACGGTTTCCTTCGTCGCAAACCAATCCTTGAAATCCCCATCACACGAGGGCCAGTTAGGGCAGGTCACGAGTGGTTCATCCATGCCCGGAAACAACACAGCCTTGAAATGTTCCGTATTGATTACCTCTTCACAATGGAGGCAATAGTATTCCTTCCCGAAAAACGTCCCGGTGAAGTCATGCCTCTCGAAAAGCTCTCTTCTTTCCTCAGGCGACAATTCAATCTCACAAGGCATTTCACGCCGCCTACCTCTGCCTCTAAAGCTTCTTCCGTTGCTCATTTCTCAAGCCTCCTTTACAAGCCCACGAATAAATTTCTTTACACCTTCCCAGCCAGCCAGCGCAGCGATCTCCAGCAACTCTCCCCGCTTTTCCGCAGCAGTCACCAGCCGCCAACGCGCTCTATCTAGAGCACCAAGGAACACAGCATCCGTCTCGACCCTTGCCGCCAATTCTTCATCGGAAGCCTCAGCACCCAGGCCCGCGACGTTCCGCATTCCATCCGACCACACCAATTGACGTTTCCCTCGGAATGCCCTGGCGTATTCCCGGAAAAGGCTCTCGAATTCCTTCCGCCCCTTCCCGTACTCCCGGAGCATGTCCCATGGCGAATAGTTCCCCTCTCCACGAGCCTGTTTGATATGCCCCTTCGTGAGTTCGCAATCCATTCCCCACTTCGACGCATATTTCCCAGCATGGTGTCCATCCTGAACCTGGACACCATGCTGGAAATCTGGTTCTCCAAGTCCTGCCGTTCGGCAGGCACCCAACCACATGAAAAAAATCTCTCGGTGAAGACGAAGCTCGTCTCTCACTATTAATCCTGGCTTGATGAAGAGAATTTCATGGGAATGCACATGCCAGCCGTTTTCCCCGTAATACCAATTTGCGTTCAAGATTGAACTGGGCTTGGTCCCGTTTGTGCTTAGGTATCGAAGTACGAAAGTTCTGTACTTTCCACCCTTCGATACCTCAGGGCGAACGATCTTGAACTCAAATTGGTATAAGTCACTTCGAGAGCCCTTACCGTCCCGGTGAGTGCGAACCGCGCCAACCTCTTCCACGGTTTTCGATGCCGCATGAGACGGCGCGCTTTCCCAAATCCCTCTAGCACTTCCTTTAATGGCTGATGTTGATAGTGCGGCACTGTAAGCGTGACCATGAGAACCGCTCCATCGGCCTTTCTCCATGTCTCGATCCCTTGGACCAATTCCACGCGCCGGCGCTCCGAGATTTTGGCCGCGCATACTGGACAGAATCCACACTGATCCGCACGTCTGCAGGTTTTTGTAATGGACCTTTTCCCGACTTTTCCACACTTCGACCATATGTCCACCCGCTTGTACGCTCCGCAGGCAGTGCCAAATCCTCTACTCTGACATGATTCCACGTGAGAGAGCTTGTAACCGGTATCGCTCAAGCCGCCATAGAACAGCCTCTGCATCGGGGGGTGCCGTGATTTCGCAGTTATTACCCAAGCGCGCTCGCGGGCCAGCCGGGAGGGTGGCCCCCGCTCGCGCCTGATGCACATTTATTTGAGGAGGTGACAGAAGAGTCTGTGTAGGATTCAGACTTGCAGGACATAGGAAAAGCCTCCTAGGATCGTTCGGAACCATCACCAGGAGGCTCTAGTGTTGCTTGGCCGGATAGAACCAGCTCAAGCCACAATTCTCGCTTCACACTTGACGCAGGAATAGACTGCGATTACAAATATGAAGTCGCCTAGGTCCATCCGTGGATCGGGCACACCTGCAAGCCGCGGCTACTCAGCCCTCGACAAGTTGTTAGCTCGCGGCTTGCGCCTTTACCTATTCGTTGTTTAACCTTCTTCTGCCGGTTCTGACGCAAGTAGTTTTTGTACTATCCCTCTGATGCCCTCTGTTGCTGCTTCTATTTTCCTCACGGCAGTAATAAGACCCCATGAATCCATGGTCTGAAGCTCATCCGCACCCATTTTGATTAGATTCCTCACTAATCGACTACGGGACATATCCGCTTTCCTCGACAGCTCATCAATGAGTTTTACGGTGTTCTCATCCAGCCAGACTGTAATGGGCGTTCCTTTTTCTGTCTTTTTCGTATTCGCCATCAGAAGCTCCTCATAGTTATGTCAGTGGCATTTTATTTACGCATAGTATTGAGGAGTTGCGAAGAGCTGTCAAGAGTTCTTTCACCACCGATATTTTTTTTCTTACCCGCTACGCTCTGGCCGGGGATAGGCCCTACGGCTGCCGCATCCCCAAAGCCAAGAGCCACATCCTTCAGGGAGTTGGGGGGACCCCCATTACGGTGTGGCTCTAAGCTTTGGGGCACCTTGGCCGGTCCAGGGCTTCGCTAGCTCCCTTCCCGCTCCAGGGCATTGATACGGCATAGAATTACGAAATTGCCAGGGGGTAAAAAAGCGAGTAAAAATAATGGGCAAAACTGGACAGTTTGTTGTATTCTGTCCATATTCTGGGACTTTAAATACTAATAGCGGTCGAGAAGGGTCCAAAATGAACTCATTTCTTGGGGTAATAGGTGCAGTATTTGTAGGAGTTATTGTATATGTAATTACCAAAATGATTTTGGATAGTATTATTGAACAGATCAGATTAACCAAAGAAATAGAGTTTAATTTAAATTATTATGCAAATGTATATAGTCTATCGAAGAGAGAAGATGTCATTTATGTGCAAGCGGCCGAATTATTTAGGAAGCTTGGAGCGTCATTATTATCTACAGTATCAGGTATCCCATGTATATTCTATTGCATATTTGAAAAACTAGGATTCTTAGTTAGCAAGTATAATATAAAGGAAGCTAGCAAGGCACTACTTTCCTTATCAAATGGGAATTTACTATTAAGAGATAAAGACGAAATAGGTCATATTCAGAGAGAAACTATTAAAGATAACATTGAGATCAGCAAAAAGATAGGATCATTATTAAATATCAACCTTTGGTTTTGGCCATACTCCCTCTAATTGGGTTTAAAGGAGCCAAAGATGTATAAATGTATAGTTTTTGTTGTGATCCTCCTTTTTCTGCCGGTGGTGGTTTCCATTGCCTATGCCGGTTTTGATGAAGGTGAAGCGGCTTATGAACGAGGCGATTATGCCACGGATTATGAAGACTTTAAGGCTTTGGCTGAGCAGGGGGATGCAACGGCACAATTCAATCTCGGATTGATATATTACAAGGGCAAAGGTGTACCGCTCAACTATTCTGAGGCCTCAAAGTGGCTCCGCAAAGCCGCCGATCAGGGTTTGCCACAAGCACAATTCGGCCTCGGATGGATGTACAACAAAGGTGAAGGCGTACAGAAGAACTATGGCGAGGCCTTAAGGTGGTACCAAAAAGCTGCGGTTCAGGGCTTCCTACCAGCACAACTCAACCTTGGCGCAATATATCGCAATGGCGAAGGTGTGCCTCTCAACTATTCCAAAGCTGCAAAGTGGTATCGCAAAGCTGCCGAGCAAGGAGATTCAACGGCACAACTCGTCCTTGGTACACTCCATTACAATGGCAAAGGTGTACCGCTCAACTATTCTGAGGCCTCAAAGTGGCTCCGCAAAGCCGCCGATAAGGGTTTGCCACAGGCACAACTTTATATTGGTTTGATGTATCAACGGGGGCAAGGTATGCCACGGGACTATGTAGCGGCCTATATGTGGTTTTCCCTTTCTGCTGCACAAGGTGACGCGACAGCTAAAAAGGCGCTTGATGCCATGGAAATCTTATTAACTCCTGAGCAAATAGCAGAAGCACAAAAACTAGCACGGGACTGGAAGCCAATGTGAGTGTGTATCAAGCTTACCTTGCCAATAACGGGACAAAAGAGCGTAAATTGTCCAGCTTGTGAGATCACCCGCTAGAGCTGGCGGGGTTCTGCGTCCTGCTCAAAATCCCGGAAACTGGACAAAATGACAAACCGCCCGATCCAGCGTCCTACCCTTTTGGTGCAGAATCGGTGCAGGTTCGTAACACCCCTTACCCCGTAAGGGTTTGTGGGCAGGTCGGAGGTTCAAATCCTCTCGCCCCGATTTTTTCGTCATAAAATTCGTGGGTTATCGGGAGTAACCGGCCGAAGGGTACACCGGGGGTACGCCGCTTGCCTGTGAATCTCCGCGCATGTCGAGCTTTAACGTAACATCACCGCAAACTTTCAAGCTCACTCCACCCTTCCGGCCTTTCCGTTCCGAGGGCAGATCTTCCGGAACGAGCGTCTGCCAAGTTAAAACCCGCGAACGACTCGGCGCTATGCACGTGGCGGCTCCGCTTCTCCCTCGTCGGGCGGGTCTAAGCCTGGCAGCCACTTGTTCCGGTTTCTACCTTCTCCACTCCAAGCCCTCTACGGTTCCGCTTGATTTGTTCCAACACCGAGAATAAGGTGCGACAGGATAGAAGAAGTGTTCAAGTATAACTTATACCAATTTGCGTTCAAGATCGTTCGCCCTGAGGTATCGAAGGGTGGACGGTCCACCCGTTCGTACTTCGATACCTCAGCACGAACGGGACCAAGCCCAGTTCAATCTTGAACGCAAATTGGTATTAAGAATATTTTTCTTTTTTTTGGCCGGGGGTCTATTCCCACCGATATGCTTTAGAGGGTTTCGTGAGCAATAACATCATTTCCTATATCGAGATGTGCCGCCGCGAGGGTGCGAGCTTGCAGCAAGGCATGAACTTTGGCTTGGGCGGCAACCACTCTGTGATTCTCAGTCGATGCGACCTAACGCGCCATATCGCGATCGGCTGGAAGATGCAGGAACAACGCTCGTGTACGAAGGACACGACGTGCCGAAGAGCATGTCTTGTCCGAATCCCAAGGTCGTCGAACAGCCGGTGGAGTACCCTCGCGGGGGTCCCACTCAGAATGGCAAGTTCCACGCAGCCGCTCAGGCTGCAAAATCTAATTCCCGGCCGCCAGAGCGGTGCGTGTATATGAGAAGATTCGCCCTGGGATTTGGTCCTACAACGGTGTTTTCCACCTGGTTGACTCATGGTTCGAACAAGACGAATTCCGCACTGTGTGCAAATTCAAGCTAATTGCCGTCGAAGGTGAGGAGGATTTTGAACAACCCGTGCGATTAGATGCCGAACGCCGCCGCCTGATCCCAACCCGCATAAAGCTAGAGGTCTGGCAGCGCGATGGTGGGAAATGCTCGATATGTGGTGCAACAGACGAACTCCATTTCGACCATATTCTTCCCTTTGCCAAAGGTGGTACGTCGCTGACGGCTGCCAATGTGCAACTGCTTTGCGCTAGGCACAACCTTGCCAAGAGTGATCACATCGAGTGAGATGGTGTCCCGCCATACAGTTCCACTTCGGTTCCAGAGCTTTCGAACTCCGTATCAGGCTTACACTATCGCGGGTTCAACTCCCGCCGCCTCCACCATCATCAAATCCAGTATCATCCGATACTGTCCGCAATGGCCTGAATAATAAGGCCTTTTTCTTTTTGCGTTGTCCCATGACATCCATGATGGAAATAAAGGCATTCGCTGGTTTATCCGAAAGGATCACCTTCCCGGAAACGCTCATCCCCTGAATCCTTACGTAAGAAGATCCCGCGCTCGACATCAATCCGTCTTCCTTCAAATGTGCCTGCCACTGACGGACGCATTCAGGCTACGTCACCCGTGGCGCCAGGTGATCGGGGGGTAATGTGCGGAGAGTTCTGCAAAAGAGAATGATTTAAAAAAATGGTCATGGCATACGGGTTGTTAGACTAAAACACCCAAATCCCCTATGAAGGGAGAAATGCCATGACCAAGACGGAGTTTAAGCGCAATTTGCCGGAGGTAAAAGCCCTTTTCAGCGAAGAAAAGGACGTGCTCAAAAATATTCTGCGGGAGGTGATGCAGGAGGTTCTCGAGCAGGAAATGACCGATTCGGTTGGGGCCGGAAAAGGGAAAGGCTCACCCGCCCGACTGGGCTACCGGTCCGGCTATTACGAACGCTCACTTATCACCCGTGTTGGAAAGCTGGAACTCAGGGTCCCGCAAGACCGGCAGGGGCATTTCTCAACTCAGCTCTTCGAGCGTTACCAAAGATCCGAAAAAGCATTAGTTTCAGCCCTGGCCGAGATGTACGTTCAGGGTGTTTCCACCCGCAAGGTAAAGGCGATAACCGAAGAGTTGTGCGGGCATTCGTTTTCGGCCTCGGCTATCAGCGCGGTGAACAAGACCCTGGATGAAGGCCTGGGAAAGTTTGCAAAAAGGCGCTTGGAGGAGTCCTACCCCTACCTGGTTCTGGATGCCCGCTATGAGAAGATAAGAGAGGATGGAGTCATACGGAGCCAGGCAGTGCGGATCGCAATCGGGATCAATGAGGAAGGCCGACGGCAAGTGCTTGCAGTAGAGCTGGCAAACAGGGAAAGTGAAAGCAGCTGGCGGGACTTTCTGGTGGGCTTAAAAGAGCGTGGTCTTTGCGGAGTTGAGTTCGCGGTCTCAGACGATCACCCGGGGTGACCTTTCCCCCTGAAACTGTACCAGTGAAAAATGGAGTCCTCCGAGATAAGATGCTCGCACCAGGAGGACGTAATGAAGAGAAGCCGATTCAGCGAAGAACAGATTGTTAAGATTCTAGAGCAACAGGAGGCCGGCACCAAGGTTGCCGATCTGGTCAGAGAGCATGGGATTAGCGAACAGACCTTCTACAACTGGAAAGCCAAGTACGGCGGCCTGAGTGTTTCGATGTGCGGCGCATGAAAGCCCTGGAGATAGAAAACCAGCAATTGAAAAGACTTGTTGCTGAGCAAGCCCTCTCCATACAGGCCTTGAAGGAGGTGCTGGGAAAAAAGCATTAAGCCCTGCCGGGAAAAAGGAGGCCGTCGCAAAAATGAGGGCAATCGGTCTTAGCGAGCGAAGAGCATGCGGCCTGGCAGGGCTTTGTCGAACCAGCAGTAGATATATGATCAGGACCAATGATGAGGAGCCACTGCGCAAAAGGCTGCAGGAGCTGGCAGTGGAGCGGCCTCGATACGGCAGCCGAAGACTTGCCATTCTTATTCGGCGAGAATTTGGGACCATAAACCATAAAAGAGTCGAGCGTCTTTACGCGGAAGAAGGGCTTCAACTGCGCAGGCGAAGGAAAAGAAAGCACAGGGGAATGGGGCTTAGGAAATCAATTTGCGCTCCCAAAGAGCCAAATCAAAGATGGTCGATGGACTTCATGGCAGACAGCCTGTGTGACGGAAGGCGTTTTCGCACGCTTAATATCATCGATGATTTCAGCCGAGAATGTATCGCAATTGAGGTAGACACTTCAATACCCGGCAAACGAGTGGCTCGCGTGCTGGAGTCGATTGGATGTTCGCACCGCCTGCCGGAAACGATAATCGTGGATAATGGCCCGGAGTTTACTTCCACTGCTTTTCTGTCCTGGTGTGAATCCAAAGGGGTTGGATTGCACTTCAAGATCCGGGCAAGCCGGTTCAGAATGCTCACATCGAAAGCTTTAACGGCAAAATGAGGGATGAGTGCCTAAACGAGCACTGGTTTCTAAATCTTGATCATGCAAGGAGTATCATTGGCACTTTCAGACGAGAATACAACGAAGAGCGGCCACACAGCGCACTTGGTTACTTGACGCCTGCCGCATTCCGGGTGGCTTTTGAAGACCGAACCGAGGAATTATCGGCTACCGTGCCGCCGCTCCGGGCCGCCTCCGACGAGTCATGGGGGACCCATTCTCGGCGGCCCTCCGCAGCTCAGTTGGTTGCGATATGCGGGATCAAAAAACCATAATTGGCGGGAGGGACTCCACTTGCTGTGGTACGTGTAACGGGGGAGTGGGGCTTAAGCGCGCGATCTGGGAAGTTTTGCCCGAAGCGGTCTGGCAGCGCTGCTATGTTCACTTCCTGAGACGCTCTGGATCACCTGCCGCGGAAGGCAAACGACGACTGCCTCCAGGAGCTTCGTTGGATTTATGATCGCCGCGATCTAATCGAGGCCCGAAAGGACTTGGCCCAATGGCTTGAGCGCTGGCAGAAAAAATACCCCAAACTTTGCGCCTGGGTTGAGGAAAGCATAGGAGAGTCGTTTAACTACTACCGGCTGCCCTTGCAACACCACAAGCACATGAAATCAACCAACATGCTGGAACGCTTCAACGAAGAGATCAAACGCAGGACTCACGTGGTGCGGATTTTTCCGAATGAGGCGAGCTGTCTGAGGCTGGTTCGATCTCTTGCGGTGGAGACTCACGAAAGCTGGTTGGAGGCAAGCCGGTACCTGAATATGGATCTGCTCAAGGAACACAAAAAACTGGGACTAGCGGTGATGTCGGCTGCCTGAGCCGTTCAAGATTGAACTGGGCTTGGTCCCGTTCGTGCTGAGGTAATCAGGGCGACATCGAACGGTAGCTCGGGCCGCCTCCAGGGGTCGTGGGTGGACCCCATTCCGGCTACCCTCCGCTCAGTTGGTTGCTTGGTGTAGGCTTTTCAAAAACAAGAACAACAACCCCAATGTCTGATCGAATTTGCAGAACTCGACGCACACAACCGGATGCCGCTTCACATTCACCCTTAAGGATACAGTTCTTATACATCAGACTCTAGCAGTGGTATCTGCAGGCGAGGATTCGGATCTTGTCGTCTTTGACTTCATAGACAGGACGGTGTTCGGAGTCGATTCACCGGGACCATCTGGCCTGCTCTCATTTGCTTGGGCGTCTCCGGCGTTGAGGGTGCGGTGAAGTCGATTGACATCATGACCGTCAGGATGAATATACTCAGGATGGAGACAACATAGAGCTTTTTCGCCCAGAGCCGGTCATCGGATTTTCTGTAGCCCAGCCAGGCAATGTAGAGCCAGGACAGGCTCAACGCGGACGCCACCGCAACGGTGGTGTAGCCGGTGTACCCGCCTATTGTCAGCAACAGCGTGGACGCCATAAAGGCCACGATATAGCCGATGATATGCTTTCGGGCGGCTGCTACTCCCCGCCTGGCCGGCAGGGTCGGGATTGCGGCGGCTGCGTAATCGTCGAATCGGGAAATAGCGATTGCGTAGCAGTGGGGCATCTGCCATAGACCAAAGACCAACAACAATATTACAGCTCCCGCGTCGAAGCGGTTGCTGACCGCGCAATATCCTGCCAGGGGCGGAGTTGCGCCGGCCAGGCTGCCGACTAACGCGCCGTATTCGGAATAGCGTTTCAGATACATGCTGTAAGCGACTACATAAATTGCAAAACCGGCCAGCACTATGGCCGCGCAAAGAATGTTCGTTGACATCCACAGCAGTGACATACCCGCGATACCCAGAAACGATGCGTAGAAGACGGCGGCCTTCGGTGATACGGTCCCTTTTGCGAGAGGGCGGTTGCGTGTCCGGATCATTTTCCGGTCCATGTGCCTGTCCACATAATTGTTGAACACACAACCGGAAGCGACGACGAGGGAAATGCCGGTGACGGTCAACAGAAAAACAACGATATCGACGCTGCCTTTGGAGGCAAGGAAAAAGCCGCCCGCCGAGGAGATCAGGTTCCCGAACGTGATCTTTGGTTTGGCGGCGAGTAAGTAGCCTTTGATCACAACGGACACCCTCACCTCAAACGATAATTCAGGCTGTGTATGATCCAGATCGTCCCGCCGACGAACAGGATCATTATCAACAAGGCGAATAAAAGGGCCAGTATGTTCCAGCGGGCCTCCGATGAGGTGTCCAGGTGCAGAAAGCAGTGCAGGTGCACCATAACCTGCGCAACGGCGGCGATAAACATGCCGGACAACGTGGCCGTGCGGGACAACGTGCCACTCATCACCAATGCAAACGCAATGATGGTTAAAGCGACCGAAAGGACGAACCCCATGGCGTAGGTCTTGAAACTTCCGGTGCTCGCGCCGGTGGCGTCGATTTGCGGCTGGCTCATTTACATGACCCCCATGAGGTAGACAACGCTAAATATGCCGACCCACACGATATCCAGAAAGTGCCAGAACATACTCAAGCGCATCAGACGGGATCGAACGGGCGTGGTCAACCCCTTGACGACGAGTTGCCCCATCACCACCACCATCCAGATCAGGCCGAAAGTAACATGGGCGCCATGGGAGCCCACGAGAGTGAAGAAAGCGGAAAGGAAGGCGCTGCGGTCCGGTCCGTTGCCGTCGAGTATCATCCCGAGGAACTCATTGATTTCCATGGAGACAAATCCGAGGCCCAGCAGGCATGTCAGTGCAAGCCACGTCAGGACCAGGGGCTTGTTGTGACCGTGCATGGCCAGCATGGCCAGCCCGCAGGTTGCGCTGCTGAAAAGCAGGAACATGGTCTCACCGAACAGGTAGGGCAGGTGAAACAGGTCCTTGCCCGTGGGCCCGCCGGCATAATTGTTCCTCAGGACTGAAAAGGCGGTAAAGATCGCGGCAAACAGGACGAGGTCGCTCATGATGTAAATCCAGAAACCGAACGCATGGTTGGCAGCGGTATCCGGATGTTCGAATTCCCCTCGGTCAATCGAGGCGGTGGTCGTCGCGTCTGCCATCATCCGCCCTCCGGTGAAGGTCCTGGAGTAATCGAGCCGTCTGCCCGGCGATCATCTGCGGCGGATGTCGACAGCAGATAGCGCTGCTCCTCGATCCGTTGAACTTCGCCTGCCGGGATGATGTAATGCGTATCGTCATCAAATGAGCGGGCGATCACCGTAAAAAGCATGCCCGCGGCTCCCAGGATGGCAAGCCACCAAATGTGCCAGACCATGGCGAATCCGAAAACGAAAGCCGATATGCCGACGATAAAGCCCTTGGCCGTGTTCCTGGGCATTTGGATGTCGACGTATTTGGCCTGCCGCCTGTGGGCGAGGCCTTTTTCCTTCCAGTCCATGAAGGCGTCCACATCGTGGACGACGGGTATTGTCGCGAAGTTATAGACGGCAGGTGGAGAAGACGTCGACCACTCCAGGGTACGACCGTTCCAAGGGTCGCCGCTCGGATCGCGAAAGGCCTGACGATCCCTGATGCTCACGGCCAGTTGGACCATCAGAAAAAAAATGCCGACCAGGATCACGACCACCCCTCCGGCCGCTGCAATCATGTAAGGATGCCAGGCAAGGTTGGCGTAATGCTCCATGCGGCGGGGCATACCCATGAAACCCAGGACGTACAGGGGCATAAAGGCAAGGTAGAAACCAATCAGCCAGCAGAAGAACGCGCGTTTACCCCAACTTTCGTTCAGGCGAAAGCCAATGGCCTTCGGGAACCAGTATAAATAGCCCGTAAGAAAGCCGAACAGCGCACCGGGGATCAGCACGTTGTGGAAGTGTGCGACCAGGAACAGGCTGTTATGGAGTACGTAGTCAGCGGGCGGCTCGGACAACAGCACTCCCGTCATGCCGCCGACGGCGAAGGAAATGATGAATCCCAAAGTCCAGTACATCGGGGAGGCGAACCTCACCCGGCCGCGGTACATGGTGAACAGCCAGTTGAAGATCTTAACACCGGTGGGAATGGCGATAATCATGGTGGCGACGCCGAAGGCGATGTTGACATCCGGAGCGGCGCCCATGGTGAAGAAATGATGCAGCCATACGGCAAAGGAGAACACCATGATCGCCCCGGCGGCATAGACCATTGATCTATAGCCGAACAGCCGTTTCCCGGAAAAAGTGGCAACGACCTCTGAGAAAATGCCGAAGGCCGGCAGGATCAAAATGTAGACTTCCGGATGTCCCCAAATCCAGAACAGGTTGACATACATCATCATGTTGCCGCCCTGGCCATTGGTGAAAAAATGCATGCCCAGATAGCGATCCAGGGCCAGCAGGGCAAGGGCTACGGTCACCACCGGGAACGCGAAAATCATGAGCACATTGGTGAAAAGTGTTGTCCACACGAATATCGGCATCCGCATGAGCGTCATGCCTGGAGCGCGCATTTTCAGGATGGTGACCAGAAAGTTGATGCCGGTCATGAGCGAGCCGATGCCGGCAATCTGGAAAGCCCATATCCAGTAGTCCACTCCTGTGGTGGGGCTGTATTTCAGTTCTGACAGGGGTGGATATCCCGTCCAGCCGGCTTTGGAAAACTCGCCCAGAGCCAGTGATGCCATGACCAGGGCGGCACCGGCTGCGGTCATCCAGAGGCTGACCGAATTCATGAAGGGAAACGCCACATCGCGTGCGCCGATTTGTTGCGGGACGACTACATTCATCAACCCGACCAGAAACGGCATCGCCATGAAGATGATCATGATTGTGCCGTGAGCAGTGAATATCTGATTAAAATGTTCGGGCACCAGATAGCCGTGCGATGCGCCGGCGGCAAGGGCCTGCTGGGAGCGCATCAGGATGGCGTCGGAAAACCCGCGCAGCAGCATGACCAGCGCCAGGATAACATACATGACGCCGATCCTTTTGTGGTCCACGCTGGTCAGCCATTCCTTCCAAAGGTATGTCCACTTTCCGTGGTAGGTGATGAGGGCCAGAACCGCAAAAGCCAGCAAGACCACCACAAGAAGGACGGTCATAACGATAGGGTTGTCGGAAGGTATTGCTGAAAGACTTAACTTCCCGAACATATCAACGCCCCCCTGGAGCGGTGGTCTCGACATGCATGGAACCTGGGTCCTTGCTCATTTCGCCTGGATTCACTCCCATGGACGTGTATTTACTGACTATGTGGTCGAACAGGCCGGGTTTGATCGAAGAAAAATATGTCACGGGGCAGTTGCTGCCGGGCTTTTCCAGCTCCTCATAGCGGGCTGGATCGAGTTTGTTCGGTGACTGCCTGGCTTTTTGCACCCATGATTCGAATTCTTCCCTGGAAGTGGCAATCGCCTTGAAATTCATGTCGGAGAAGCCTTGACCGCTGAATTGCTGGTTTTGACCGGAGTAGGTGCCGGGCTCGTTGGCCAGAAGATGCAGCCGGCTCTGCCTGCCTGCCATGGCGTAAATCTGGCTGCCCAGTTGTGGGATGAAGAAGGAACACATTACCGTGTCCGACGTGATTATGAAGCTCAGCGGGACTTTGGCAGGAAAAACCAGTTGATTTACGGCGGCGATATTGTGATCCGGATAGATAAACAGCCATTTCCAGTCCAGGGCCACGACTTCAATGCTTATGGGTTTGACGCCGGGCTCGATGGGCTTGAATGGGTCCACGCGGTGAGTCTCGCTCCAAGCCAGCATCCCGAGGGCGGTAACAATGACAACGGGAACCAGCCACATGGCCAGATCGATCTTGGCGGAATAACCCCATTTGGGAAGATAGATGGCTTTTAGGTTGGAAGCTCTGTATTTCCAGGAAAACCACAAGGCCATTACAAAGACCGGAATTACGACAACCAGCATGAGCGCGAATGCCGCGGCTATGACAAAACGCTCAGCATCGCCGACAGGTCCCTGGGGATGGAGCAGGATCGCATTGCTGCATCCTCCCGAGAAGGCTGCGGCGCATAACGGCGTTACTGCGGCGAAAACGCGATGGATTTTCTTCTTCATCTGCCCGCTCAAATGACATGAGAGTCTCTTTGATCTGGAAAAGAAGGAACGCCGGCCCACTGCCCTGATTGTCTGATTTCCGGAAACAAACCACCGGGAAAAAATAAAAAAGATAAAACGTCACCTCCCGGAGCCCGCAGTCCATAAGCCGCGGCGTACCGAACGGGGTGCCGTATAGCTCAAAACTATAAGGTCTGTGAGCCGGTGCCGCAATAGACCTGACGCTATGCGGGGGCCGCGAGCCCACCTCTGCGTGGATTCTCGGTTGCTGTATGCAATGGACCTCGTGGGGGCTCCCGCCTTTCGTTTCCATGAGCATAAAGCGGGATAGTTCGCATTCCCCCGCACCCCTCGATATGCGGCCATGCGGCGGGCGTTTAGCCCTCTTGAGCGCAATCCGACGGGAGTAAAAGCCTGCTCCCGTTCAGGGCAGAATCACTCGGCGCCAAACACCGGCGCGGCAACTCATATTATTTCAGAACAATGGCAACAACTCCCGTCTTGCCGGTACTGTGATTGAGAACGAGCAGTTCGGCGCGTTTTCCGTGCCCAATCATCCTGACTGCGGCCGCCAGTGTTTCAGGGCTGTCAATGAGTTGCTTGTTGATTTCCAGGATGACGTCACCTGCCCCGATGCCGCTTTTCGCAGCCGGCCCCTTGGGTTCCACGGCGGTAACGATTACTCCGATCTGTTTCTCGATTCCGTAAGATTCCATATCCGAAGCGGTCATTGCGCGAACGACAACTCCCAACTGCTCCTTGAGCGAACCGAGCAACATCTTGTCCGCTTCCTCAAGATTTCCGACCGAGAGTTTCACGCTTTCCTTTTGCCCATTTCGAATGAGGCCCACCGTAACATCCTGCCCCGGCGGAGTGCTGGCCACCAGATTCCGGAGGGTGTCCGCATCCGGCACTTCTTTCCCCTGATATTCGGCTATGACATCGCCCTTTTTTATGCCGGCTTTCTCAGCCGGCCCA
This sequence comes from uncultured delta proteobacterium, assembly GCA_963712895.1. GTDB lineage: Bacteria > Desulfobacterota > Syntrophobacteria > Syntrophobacterales > Syntrophobacteraceae > SbD1. The sequence continues at coordinate 785,841 of CAVQJR010000007.1, forward strand.
TCCTTTGTAACATCTGCCACCAGGGCGCCCTTTGCAGATGCCGGCTTAAGAGATTTTGCCAGTTCGGGAGTAAGGTCCTGGATGCTTACCCCGAGCCAGCCTCGTTCCACCTTCCCGTGGGCGATCAACTGCTTTGCAATGTAGACGGCCATATTACTCGGTATCGCGAACCCGATACCCTCGAACCCGCCCGACTGCGACATGATTGCCGAATTGACCCCGATGACCTCTGCCCTGAGATTGAGCAGCGGGCCGCCACTGTTGCCTGGATTTATGGCGGCGTCGGTCTGTAAGAAATCCTGGTAGCTGCTGGGTTCGACCAATCCTCTGCGGTGCATGGCGCTGATTATGCCCTGGGTGACCGTCTGGCTCAGTCCACGCGGCTGGCCGATCGCCACTACCCATTGCCCCACTCCCAGTTTGTCGGAATCCCCCATGGTGAGGAAGGGCAATTTCTCCTGTTTTTCGATCTGGAGCACTGCTATATCGGTCTTTGAATCCGTACCGACCAGTTTGACCGAATCGCCGGAAAACGTGCGTCCGTCCGCCATGATGACTTTTATTTTATTTGCCCCGGCTACCACGTGATTATTGGTGAGGATGTGCCCCTCGGCATCTATAATCATCCCGGAACCCAAACCGAACAGTTCCCGCTGGATTTTAGGCTGCTTTGGAAGGCCGAAATAATGAAACAGGGGATTTTTTTCAAGGCCCAGGAAGGGGTTGGAGATCACCTGCCGCTCGACAACCTCGATATGGACAACGGCAGGAATGCTTTTCTTGGCGACATCCTCGATGGCTGTTGCCCAGCCGGATGTTGCTCCCTTTTCGTTCTTTTCAGCGGATGCCGCCAGCGCCGGGGCGGGGGATGATGCTTTCTTTTGCTCTGAACAGGCAGGGAGCAGCATGAGAAAGGATAACGCGATCGCTCCCCAGACCCCGCTGAAGGTAAGCTTTTTGGGTGTGCAGGAAATATTTCTCATATCGTCTGCTCCTCTTTTGGGGGTCTGTGCTTACCCGTATTTTGTCGGACCAAGGAACACGGGCAAAAGTGAAAGACATTGGAAACGCCTTCATTCTTTCCGGACGGCTTCAATTTCCGATTGGTTCCGATCGTTCTTTCTCGTCAAAAGAGCCGCCAGCAATACGGAAGCGATTCCCGTAAGGAATATTCCATCAAATGTTCCCGCTCCTCCTATCGAAACTATGGGGGCTCCGAGCCCCCGAACCTTGTCCAGGTTCATCAGGTCCGCACCGATAAGTGTCCCCATGCTCCCCGAAATATACGCGAGCGCCGGGGCTGATTTTCTGGCAAATATAAGGCCGGCGGCTGTAGCAACGAGGGGAGGAACAAAAAGGGGTTCGGCAATTCCCAGTCCTCTGACCGGGTAGGCAAGCAGGTGGACCACAATCGTGACAAGACCCACCCCCGCCAATGCCATCACATAGAATTTATTTTTCACCAGAAGGTACAGGGACAGGAGCGCAGGGATCACGGCTCCGCCGACATTTACTGCGAGTACGGGCCCCCGCCATTCCTTGACCATTGGAATGACATAGCGCATGCCGAAAAAATCGATGTTGGCGCCGGAGACTACTTTTTCAGGGGGAAATTGATAGATGGCCAAGTTGAAGTAAGTACCCAAAAGCGAAGCGAGCAGGACCAGCAAAACATAACGTTTGCTTATGCCCATCCGTTCATAGGCGTAACTTAGGACACGTATTTCTATTAAAGCGATTAAAAAAACGAAAAGAAAAATGAAAAAGAGCAAAAAAGGAAGCGTAACCGGGAAATAGTGCACTATTCTACCTCCGTTCCGAGGGATTCGAAAAAGCAAAGAACCCGTTGCTCACCTTCCGGTCTCTGATTCGAAAAAACCGTCATTGCCTTTTTAATTACTTGTCTTGCGTTGGCAAGACCGACCCTAAAAGAGCGCGGAGATCAGCGCACTTCGCAACAGGGCGAAACCCGCTTTGGTTCAGAGACTTTGGACACCCGCCCCAGTCCCCGCACCGCCGGATACATGGATAAGGTCAGCCTTCCAGCCCCCCGTTTTCCTGCTCCAGTATCCATGCGGGGGGAAACCCGGGATTTTGCCGGGTCACGCTTGAGCTGCCGTCTCGGCAAGATCCCGGAAAGTTGCGCCGTCATTGGAATCCTTCCGGGAGTGATGCCCCCGCACCCAACCATCGGCCGCAGCGGCTGAAGGACTCTCCTCGACTTTTCTCCGCGCCTGGATTTCATTTTCAGTAAACTCTGACCTGCAAGCCGGCACCACGGCAACCTTGTTCTCGGTCCCAGGTAAGGCAGGAATCGGCTGCAATATCATCGCCGGCACGCATCATGACCGCATCTTCGCGCCTGTGCATAAAGCACAAACAGCAATGGAGGGGCTCCCGGTGCTGCAGAGCGCAGTAAGAAAGTGACTGGAGGATATGGCAAGCCGTGCAGATGGGGTTTAACTTCCAATTTTGCGGAGCGCAAAGGCGCAAAAAAGATTCTTGGCAAAGAGGGGCATAATTTTTCTTGACAGGGGATAGGATTCGAGAAAGGGCAGCAATGCTTTCCGGATTCAAGATAACTTTGGCTATGATTCGGGGACAATCCTGAACGAGTCCGCATTCAAAGGAGACAAGCCATGAAGCGCGTGTTGTTGTTTTCCCTTTTGCTGGCCCTGGTTGCGGCCTTCGATGTGCCCGTGACATACGCAAGCGGAATGCAGGACGACGTCGATCAGGCGGTGACTATAATCAAGCGCTTCCGGGATATCCCGGAGAAATCAATCCCAAGGGAGGTGCTGAGGGACGCCAAGGGACTGGCTATCATGACGGTCATCAAGGCGGGATTCATTGTGAGCGGCCGCGGCGGTAGCGGTGTAGTGGTGGCGCGAACAAGCAAGGGCTGGAGCGGACCCTCCGCAATAGGGACCGGTGGAGCAGGGTTCGGCTTTCAGATCGGAGCACAGGTAACCGAGTTCGTGTTCGTCCTCAATACTCCCGAGGCCGTGAGGGCATTCTCTCAGGGAGGCAATGTGCAGTTGGGAGCCGACATCAGTGTGGCGGCCGGTCCCGTTGGGCGCACTGTCGAGGCGGGTGTGACACCCGTTGCCGCTGTCTATACCTATAGCCGCAGTCAGGGACTGTTTGGCGGCATCTCGCTTGAAGGTACTATTGTTGCGACTAGAAACGAGGCGAACGCAAAGTATTACGGCCGGGCAGTCAAACCGCGGGACATCCTGTCCGGGAGGGTCAGGGTGCCGGCTGGGGCCAGGAAGCTTCAGAGAGTACTGGCGAGATATTGAAAACTCGAAGGGCTAATGGTTCAAAATCTCCCTGTTGAGAAAGCGAAACCGTAGACATCCAGACATGTCGATGTGGGTGGGGCGGCCTGTGCATCACGGTGCGCTATGAAATTGTTCGAAATAACATTGAGTCAAGCCGACCCGGCTTCGTAACGGAGCGTTCACGGGCGCTTCATGCCATCGTTTCCGGCGGGGCTGGACATTCTTGCCGGACTGCTGTTAGTAAGTAGCCTGAGGCCTGTGTGGTTAGACAAGATTTGGTAAGTGCACAGGAAGACTCGACAACTTCTTACGCATAAAGAGGCGGTCTGAGTCTGCCGCTTTATACAGACTGTATTCACAGTTGGGGGATCGTAAGGATAGGTCAAAAGTTGAGATGAGCCACATCGCGCGATGAGTCACCGCGTCGGGTGCTTGCACTGCCCGAGTTCCGGGATTAACATTTTGTAAAGAACGACGTGTTGAGGTGTATTTTTAAGATGTCAGTAGTATCTTCTTCACACCCCACGGGTTGGCGCATCCTCGGGTTCGGCAAACATCCTGAGATCGCGGCCTCCATCCAGGAGAAACTCCGTTCGCTCGGTTTCCAGGCAACCACCTTTGCACTCACGAACGATGAAGCTGGGGACGCACGACTGGTCTCGGAGCTGAAGCGAACCGAGTACGATGGTGTGGCCATCGGCGGCTATATCAACGGACAGGACTCGGTGAATTTCCCTGCCACGGAGGAGAGCACATTCTGGTTCAATCGCCTTCTCAACATCATCCACACGAACGCGCCGAGCACAAAGATTATCCTCGTGCGCGGTCCGGAGGACGTTGTGCCGGCGATCCAACGAGTGCTCGGGAGAAGCCTGCCCTCTTGAATAGACTCTGACCGTCGCCCAATAGCCTGCAGCGGACACGCCAAAAGCGGTGTGCCGCTGAAGGCGAAGGTTTACGCCTAAATATCGGGCTCCCCATCACTCTCCCCTGTACGTAACAAATCTTATAAGCTGCTATCAGGCTTGGTGAAAGTCAACATCAGCTCTCCTGAACATCAACCCAACGATGGTACAATCCGCTTTTAGATTTGCGTTTCATTTGTGAATTATCCTGAGTTGTCAGCCCCCGGCGATCACAGTGTTATTTTTCGCCTAACCGATCCCGATTTACGATTTGGAGCTGATTGGCGCCGCTTATTCCCTATTTGGCAGCATGCTTGTGATAGTCCAGGTAAGTCTTCCGATAAAAAATCCGGCAATTCCCCACAGCAAGGGCACCCACATGGGAATAACGAGATTAGTCTGCGCGTAGGTCCACGCTCCATAGTGAACGCCAACAACCTCGCCCAAAGGGCCAAGAATAGCCCCGGCGGCAAAGGCGACCAGGTCAGCCTTGGTGTGCCACTTTAGCAGTGTGATGATGATGACGACAACATAGCAGCCGGTCAACTTCACCGGGTCTGGCCAGAAAGCGCTGACGAGCGTGATACACAACCCGTAGACCAAAATCAGCAAGGCAAGTTCCATTGACTTCTTCTGCTTGGACTGCAAACCCATTACAATTCTTCCTTATACCAGACTACATCACAGCAACCCGCGGAAGTACTTCGGACCTCCGTGACCGCCCCCTACATTCTTTAGGGCAACACGTGATTGCACAGTCGCCAAGGGTTTTGGTCAGCGGCATGGTTGCTTCCTTCTTCCGCAATTTCAGTGGCCTCGCCCCTCTTACTGGATTATGCGTATGAAAAGCCCGCTTTTCAATTGTAAAATCACGTTCCATTTGTGAACCCTAAAGGCTCTCCCGGATCGCACTTACCCCGGCCCATTATGTTAATTTCCCGGCACAACATCCAAATTACCTTGCGTCCACTCACCCACCGGAAAGATATCCTCTGGCTGTAAAGAATGTTGCTTTCTGCCTAAATATATAAATTGAAAAGTAATTTGACTGGCCATCCACTTTAAAGCTGGATATTTCCATAACTCAGATCGGCTACAAAACCCAGCATTCAGCGAATTCTGCCATCAGCCCGACCCGAAAGAGCTTCGAAAATAATGACGGCCCCTCCTGATCAGAAGAAGCCGTTACTTATACCAATTTGCGTTCAAGATCGTTCGCCCTGAGGTATCGAAGGGTGGACGGTCCACCCGTTCGTACTTCGATACCTCAGCACGAACGGGACCAAGCCCAGTTCAATCTTGAACGCAAATTCGTATTAAACTGTCCAGCAAGGAGCGCGTTGCAATGATTGGGGCAGCTTCGGGGATAAGCCCCGCTCCGGACCGCCTCCGACGGGTTACGGTTGGACCCATTCTCGGCGGTCCTCGCGCCTGAGCTGCATACGGAGTGAGGGCTTTCCACCCATTGGGGTTGGCCTGCTTTCTTACCGCTGATTTTGGCTTAGTTTTTCACCGCTGTTGATAGTTAACCTCAAGCCATCATCGTGTGGGGCCTTCCGGCCTGATACCACTCCAAACCGATCATCTGCAAAGGACGTCCCCTGCTCCATTTCTCCTGCCCCTCCCGGGCGATCAAAAGGGGCGCTTCCCCGCTTGGGTTGGCTTCAATTGCCTTGCCGCGTTCATGGTGATAGACTACAGGCTTGGCGTCTCCATCATACCATCTTGCGCTTGCTGAGAACTGGTCGGAACTGACCGGGGCGCCCCGAAAAGGGATCTCGAAGCAGCAAAACCCAATTAAACATCCAGCGCAGGATGACCGGGCGGAAAGCAATGACCATCAGGCTCTCGACGAAATTTAAGATCGGCATAGGGATAATCGTGTTTACCGCCGTCGGAATCGTATCCCTGTTTTTCTATCACTACGTTAGAGATCTATATATCGAGCAAACATATCAAAAGACGGATCTTGTTCTCGGGTATATCGATGCAACCATCGGCTATGTCCAAACCGAATTGCGCCCGAAAATGTTCGATATTCTGCCCAATGACGACTTCGTTCGAGAAGCGATGTCGGCATCGTTCGTAAATACTCATATCATGAACAGGTTTTCAAAGATGTTTCCGGGCTACGTCTTCAGACGTGTTGCCCTCGATCCAATGAATGCGGTAAATCATGCCGATAAATTCGAAACCGATTTCATTCATCAGTTTGCAAAGGTCCCGGAAGGCCCGAGGGATTGGAAGGGCATCGTTACCAAAGGCCGACAACGTTATTTCATACATGTCAAGGCCGTAATCGCTCAGAAGCAGTGCCTGGGCTGCCACGGAAATCCCGTCGATACGCCGCAGCCCATCAGCGAGCTGTTCGGGAGAGTCCACGACCACAATTGGCGGCCGGGTGAAGTCGTGGGAATCGAGTCCCTGGCCATCCCCATGGATCCGACCTTTTCGAGGATAGCGCAGGTGGCTTTCTCCATATTTTGCGGGGGGCTCACATGGATGGTCTTCCTCTTTTTCGTCCTCAATTTTTTCTACTACTTCGTTACGCAGAGTCCCTTGGAGCGGGCCGGATCATTTTTTCGATCCATCGTGAGCGGTAAGCGGGGGCTTGATGTGAAATTCGAGGTAAAGGGGCACGACGAGATATCGGAACTCGCTGAATCCTTCAATCATCTTATAGACCACCTGCGTCAGTCCCAGCAGGACCTGATGGCTTCCGAGCTGAAACACCGGGAGATTTTTGAGGGCTCCAAGGACGCCATCGTCGTTGCAGACCCCGACGGCCGGATTCTGGATATCAATCCATCGGGCATGGACTTGATGGATTTCAAGACGACCGAGGAGGTCGTGGGAAATATCAGGATTCACGATTTCTTCGAAAGCCGGGACTCGCTTGTTGAATTTCTGTCCCTTTTGGAAGGCTCCGGGTTCGTAAAAGAGTACGAAACGAGGTTCAAAACGAAGGGTGGAGCGAAAATCGACGTCCTGATCACCGGGACGCTCCAAAAAACCCGTCCCGGACAGCCCCGGGGCTATAATTGCATCATACGGAATATCACGCTGAGAAAGAGGATGGAAGAGCAGGTCAGACAGGCTGACAGGCTGGCTTCGATAGGACAGCTTGCAGCCGGAGTCGCTCACGAAATCAACAACCCGCTCAGCATAGTTCTCGGCTATGCTAAATTATTGAAAGAGGATACGACGGACTCATCCGCCAGGGAAGACCTCGAGGTAGTATACAACAATGCGGCGGCTTGCAAGAAGATCGTGGAAGACCTGTTGAATTTTTCAAGGCAAACGGTGATCCATCTTTCGGAAACGGATATACACGAAACGATAGAATCGGTTGCTTCGGCCCTTGAGAACGGCTTTACGGAGGACAACATCACCCTTGTAAGAGACTACGATCCCCGGCTTACCCTGGTGACCATCGACGCCGGTAAAATACGGCAGGTCTGCATGAACCTCCTGACGAATGCCCGCCAGGCGATCGAAGGTGGGGGCCGCATCACCGTATCCACTCGGCTGGATGCCGATAATGGCGGGTTTTTCATAATCTTCGAGGATACGGGTTCTGGCGTTCCCCCTGACATCCGGGACCGGATTTTCGAGCCGTTCTTCACCACGAAGGAACCCGGGCAAGGGACAGGACTGGGGCTCACGGTCAGCTATGGTATCGTTAAAGAGCACAGGGGAAACATTTCGTTCCAAGCCGAAGACGGGAAGGGCTCGGCGTTCAGAGTATGGCTTCCCCTGGGAGCGAATTGATATGAAGCCGTCGGTGCTCGTAGTCGATGATATGCCGGACATGCTCAAGTATCTCTCAAGGCTCATCAAAAAGAACCTGGAAGTAGAGCCCTGTACCGCCCTCGATGCTGAGACCGCTCTTGCTGTCATCGCGAGTGAAGACATCGGCGTCGTGCTTTCCGACATCAAAATGCCCAGGATGGATGGAATCGAGTTCCTGAAAAAGGCGAGGAACCTCAGGGAGAACATCATCGTCATCATGATGACAGCTTTCGGCAGCATCGAGAGCGCGGTGGAATCCCTGAAGCTCGGCGCCTACGACTATGTGACGAAGCCCTTCGATGAGGAAAGGCTTATCCATGTACTGAGAAAGGCCCTGGAACACCAGACTCTCGCCAGGAAGACACTGGATCTCGAGGAGAAGATCCGGGACAGGAAGACAATGGAGTCTATGGTAGGACATTCTCGCCCGATGTTGGCCCTGATGGAAACCATTCGTCTCGTGGCCAAAACCGAAGCCACCGTGCTCATAAGGGGCGAGACAGGGACCGGGAAGGACCTAGTCGCCAGGATAATCCATTCCCTCAGCACGAGGGCCAAGGATGCTTTCATTGCCGTAAACTGCCCGGCCATTCCGGAAAACATTCTCGAAAGTGAACTTTTCGGGTACAAAAAGGGCGCCTTTACCGGCGCGAGCCACGACAGGGAAGGGCTCTTCGAAGCCGCGGACCGCGGGACGATCTTCTTGGATGAAATCGGCGACATATCATCCGTTTTGCAGGCCAAGCTCCTGAGGGTTCTTCAGCAGAAAGAATTAAAGCCGCTTGGCGACAACAACACCCGCAAGGTCGACGTGAGGATCATTGCATCGACCAACCGCAACCTCGAGGGAAAAATGGCGCGAGGTGAGTTCAGGGACGATTTCTTCTACAGGCTGAACGTCGTTGCCGTTCGAACTTCTTCGCTCAGGGAAATCCCGGAGGATATTCCCATCATTGCCAATCACTTTCTCGCTCTTTGTTGCGCGGAGATGGGGGTCGCGCCGAAAAGACTCTCGGAAGAGGCGTACAAGGCGCTGGTATCCCGAAGCTGGCCCGGAAATGCCAGAGAACTTCAAAACGTACTTAAGCGAGCGGTGATTTTCAGCAAGGGGGAAGTTATCGGCCCGGAAAGCATCGAACCCGGAGAACCGAACGCCCCCTGCCCGGAAGGACTCCCCGCCCCGTTTTTGGAGGCGCAGTACAAGGAAGCGAAAAAAATGCTCCTGGACGGGTTCGACGTTCAGTATATCACCCACGTGCTGAAACAGTGCGGGGGAAACGTCACAGTGGCGGCCAAAAGGGCGGGGATCGAGCGGCAGTCTCTCCAGTACCTCATGAGGAAATGCGGCGTGGATGGAAATCGATTCAGAAATAGTGCCAAATAGATTTGGCAGTGTCAGATAAGTTCACCACTCTGGATGCCGCCCCGACGATCTTTGTTCCCCCTTACCAATTGATTTAATTCGGTTATATTTGATCGGTCCACTTGGCACAATCATTGCTCACCTTCTTCGATTGTGTCACTACTGCGCTGATTTCCTCCCTCTTCAATGGTATCCTTTTGCTCCTGTCGATGTTACGGGCCGTCCTGTTTGAATGCTGGTTGATTCGCCTTGTCCAAAGCCGGCCAACGGAGCTGGCTGCCGGTTAAGATTCTTTTTCTCGGGTATAGCGGAATTATTTGTTCAAGAATCGATTCCCGGATGCAGGTTTCACACGAGGCGGTTCTCGACAGTCGAGCGACCGATCTTGCATCGATTCATAAATCTTTCAACTAGTGCGATACATAAGGAGCCGAAAAATGAGCGAAGCTAAGCTTGGTAATCCCGCCGTCGTAGGTCTCGCCGGATTTGGTATGACAACGCTGATCCTGCAGTTTCACAACCTCGGCTGGGTGGGAATTGGTCCCGTGCTTTGGCTGGGGCTGCTTTTCGGGGGCAGCGCCCAACTCGTCGCCGGCCTGCTCGAATTCAGGACCGGCAACAACTTCGGCTTCTGTGCTTTTACCGGATATGGAGCTTTCTGGATAGCGCTATGCCTCTACGTCATTTTCGGGACCAATAAGGACCTTGCTGCTGCCTATCCCGTCTTGAAGATGAATGGTCACGACCTCGGAATATTCCTGCTCATGTGGACTTTCTTTACCGGCATCCTCTTCATACCGGCCATGAAGCATCATGGTACGCTTGCCTTGATTTTCCTGACGTTGCTCCTTGGGTTCATCGGCCTCGATTTCAAGGAACTCGCGGGCAACGCGATGCTAGGAACGCTTGCTGCCTGGGACCTCATCCTGTGCGCCCTTCTGGCCTGGTACCTCATGGCCCACGTGATATTCGCGGAGTCGGGTATCAACCTTCCTTTAGGCAAGGCGTGGATCAGCTAGTCAATCCAGTTTGACCCGCATCCACACCGGCGACCGGCTTCGCCGCCCCAGCAGCCACGGCGAGACCGGTCGCTTCATTCAAAAAACCTAATCCAATGATTCCCCCCGATTTTGCCAGCCTGAAATTCCCCCACGCACTAAGCCATTCATAAATAAGCGAACATGTGGTATGTTCGGGGCATGAAAGAACTCGACGGACGAAAACTTGGACGAAAGACCCTCGAAGAGATCCGGATCCGGGCTGTCAAGCGCGTTGAAGCCGGGGAAAGTCCCGAGGTGGTCATCAAGGCCTTGGGGCTTTCGCGCCCTCGTATTTACCAATGGATTGCCAAGTATCGCGAGGGCGGCATCGATGCCCTGCGGTCCCGCAGTGCACCCGGACGCCCGCCGAGACTTTCCGGTGCGCAACTGCAAATGATCTACCGCGTTGTGACCAAAGACGATCCCAGACAGCTCAAATTCTCCTTTGCTCTTTGGACCTGCTCACTGGTTCGGGAACTGATCCGGCAAAAGTTTGAGATCCACCTTAGCGAGGTCTCCGTTGGAAGAGTGTTAAAGAAACTGGGCCTTTCGCCCCAAAGGCCTCTGTGGCGCGCCTATCAACAAGACAAGCGGTTGGTTGTTTCCTGGATGGCTACTGAATATCCGAAAATCCAGGCCATGGCCAAGGCGGCGGGCGCGGCAATTTTTTGGGGAGACGAATCGACCATCCGCTCCGACTATCACTCCGGCACCACCTGGGCCATTAAAGGGAAAACGCCGGTTGTGGCGGCCACCGGATCCCGCTTCAAAGTCAATATGCTTTCAGCCATTAACGCCAAGGGGTCCCTGCACTTTATGGTGACCGATAAAAACGTGAATTCGACTACCTTCATCGAATTCCTCGAACGGCTGCTCCATGACTCCCGCCGTCCTGTCTATCTCATTGTCGATCGTCATCCGGTCCACAAGTCCGCGCAGGTTCAGGCCTATGTGGCTTCCACCGGCGGGCGTCTACGGATATTTTAGCTGCCGCCATACTCCCCGGAACTCAACCCCGACGAGCAGGTCTGGAACCATGTCAAAAGCCATGGGATAGGGCGCATGTTGATAAAGGGACTCGCCGACCTCAAGGAGCGAGTTATGGCTCGCCTAAAACTGCTCCAAAGCACGCCTGAAATCGTTCGGAATTTTTTCAAGCACCGTGGCGTTCTCTACTGCTCAATGTTCGCTAATCTATGAAGGTGTTAGTAACATGAAATTTTTTTTGGCATTCCCTTCCGTTTTATCACCCAGCCGATAGATTTTATTTCCCCTCCTCTGCTAATCCATGGGTCAGCATGCGGGAAGGTCCCTTTTACCGGTAATCTGGACAGAGGAGTGTGCCGAATGAACAGCATCGAAACGACCGAGGTGCAGGTGGGACGCACTTCCGGATTTAACCTCTTCGCCCATGTAACGCAGAACATAGCAGCTGTCGGCAAGGACCCCAGGAGGGTGCTCCTGGGGTTTGCGGCGGGCTGGGCACTTTTCTTCCTCATCTGGCTGGTGCTGCCCAGGCCGGAAGGGCTTTCGGCCGAGGGAATGGCGGTGCTGGCGATCGTGGTGTGGGCCAGCATCATGTGGGTTTCCGAGGCCCTACCGGTCGGCATAGCCGGCATTTCGGTGCCGACGCTTCTGATTCTCACGCATGCCATTCCATGGAAGGATGGAAGACCACCCATGGGGACGGTGTTTAACGGGTTTACCACCCATGAGGTCTGGTTATGCCTCTTCGCGTTTTTCGTCGGTGGCATAATGCAGCTCCTGAAAATGGACCGGCGCATAGCCCTGGGAATCCTGGACAAGGTGCGGGCATCCAGTGTCGGCCGGGTAATTTGGGGCATGTTCGGCGTAAACATAGCCCTGGCCTTTCTTATTCCCGCCGCCAACGCCCGCGCGGCGACCCTGCTTCCGGTGGTCAAGGGGATCACCAACCTTTTGGGAGACACGCCGGAGGAACAGGAGTCGAAGAAAGCAATAGTCATTCAGTCGCTGGTTTACGGCTGTATGATCTGCGGAGTGTTCATTCTGACTGCCCACATGCCCAACCTCATCATGGTGGGCATTTTCAGCAAGAACGGATTCCACAACCTCAATTATTTTAACTGGGCGCTGCTGCAGTTTCCGTATCTTGGGATGTTCGTGCTTACCCAATGGTGGGTACGATACCATTTCAAAACGAAGGGCGTACAGATTGCCGGCGGGCACGCTGCCATCAGCCGGGAATACCGCGAGCTGGGGAAAATGTCCCCATCCGAATGGATCCTGCTGGCCGTTTTTGTCGGTGTGGCGCTGCTGTTCATGATGGGCAAGGGGAGCCCGATTTTCGCCCTGCACAATTATCAGCTGGGCGTAATAGGGCTTATCGGCATCCTGGTACTGTTTACTCCCGGACTTTTCCCATTCAAGTGGAAGCAGATCCAGGACCGCACGATCTGGGGGACTTTCCTGCTGTTGGGCGGGGCTCTCACCCTGACTTCGGCGATGAGCAGCTCCGGCCTGGCGGGGTGGCTCGCTGAAAAAATTCACCACGCCATTGTCGGCCTTCCATGGTGGGGCATCATTTTGTCCCTGATGGCCGGGACTCATCTTGTCCGAATAGGAATGCTTTCCAATGTGGCCGCAGTGGCCATGCTGGCGCCCATTGTCTTCGCAATGGCGCCGAAGCTGGGGCTGCATCCCGTTTCATTCACTCTTCTCGTCTGCGACACCGATACCTATGCCTACCTGCTCCCGACCCAGATCACAGCGGCAGTCATCGCCTACGGCAGTGAGACTTTCTCCACGGCGGATTATGCCAAGGCGGGTTGGGTTTGCATCTTAATCGCCATGGCCTACGGCCTGCTGGTAATGGCGCCCTGGTATGCACTACTGGGTCTGCCGGTATGGAATCCCGGCGCACCCTGGCCCTTTTAAGTACCGGGAAATAAATCAAACAGGACTTTTTTCAAGGAGACAACATGGCCACAAATATACCTGCCGCAATCGAGGAAATTCCGACCGAAGTGATCGAGACCGATTTGCTGATCGTTGGAGGCGGCAATGCGGGCTGTTTTGCCGCGATTGAGGCAAAGAAGATCAACCCGGACCTGCGCGTGACGATAATGGAAAAGGCCCACATAAGCAGAAGCGGAGCCACAGCGGCCGGAATGGATGCCATCAACACCTACATACCGGCGGGAAAAACGCCGGAGGACCTGGTGCGGTGGTGCCGCTCGCAGGTGGGCGGAGGGCCGATCCGGGAAGACCTGGCGCTCAGCAACGCGCAAAACCTTAACGAGGCCGTGGAAGACCTGGAAAGCTGGGGTCTTCCGATCCTTCGCGACGAGGATGGGAATGCGAAGTACCGGGGCGGCTGGGACATTTCGATTCACGGAGAGCAGCTCAAGCCCATCATGGCCGAGAAGGCCATGGAGATGGGAGCCGTCGTGTATAACAGGATCACCGCTACCTCGCTTCTGATGGACGGCGAGCGCTGCACCGGAGCGATGGGATTCGGGGTCCGGGACGGCAAATTTTACGTATTCAGAGCAAAGGCGGTAATCGTCTCGACCGGCGGAGCGTGCGGGCTATATAAATCTTATACGAGCGACGCCACTTCGTCTCACCACCAGACCTGGATGTGCCCGTTCAACGTGGGCACCGGTTACGCGATGGGCATCCGGCAGGGCGCGGAAATGACCTCGTTCGAGCAGAGATGGGTTGCCACCCGGACAAAGGATTTCTGCGGCCCGGTGGACACCATTTCGGTCGGGTACAAGTCACTGATCACCAACGCCAGGGGCGAGCGCATCCTGCAAAAACACTATGCGCACCTGGGAGGCGACAAGGCGCCGCGCTATATTCGCGCCAATGCCCCGATGGAAGAGTGGCTGGCGGGCCGCGGACCGACCTATGCCGACACTACGAACATGTCCCCGGAAGATGTTCGGGACATGAAGACGGATTATCTGAACGAGCGCCCCGCATTCGTGCTGTTTCTCGCCGCGCGCGGCCAGGACATATCGAAGGAGCCGATAGAAATATACGGAAGCGACCCCTACGTCGTGGGCGGCCATACCCAGAGCGGCTACTGGGTGGACATCGACCGGATGACCACTGTCCCCGGCCTGTTCGCCGCTGGGGAAACGGCGGGCGGAAATCCAAATAAATTCGTCGGTGGCTGTGCGGCGGAAGGAAAGCTGGCCACTCGCGGCGCTGTAAAGTACATAGCTTCCATGGAATTGCCGCCCCTGGACGCCGAACAGGTGAAGCAGGAAAAGGAGCGGGTGTTTGCACCGCTGCTGCGCGGCCCCGACTTTGACGGCGTATCGCAGCTCGAAATGGAAGAACGCATGCAGCGTCTCATGGACGAGTATGCGGGCGGTACGTCCCAGTTCTACCGCACCAACGAAGAGCGCCTGGACTATGCGCTGGCTCACCTGAAGATAATGCGCGATCAGACGAAATATCTCTACGCGAAAGACCTGCACGACCTGATGAACGCACATGAGGTTATCGACAGGCTGGAGGTGGCGGAAGTGCTTGTTCATCACCTCAAGTTCCGCAAGGAAACCCGCTGGCAAGGCTGGCAAACGCGCTCCGATTATCCTGAAATCGACCCGAAATTCGATTGCTTCGCCGAAACCAGGCGCAACAGGCAAACCGGCGAGATAGAAACCTTTACGCGGCCCTACGAACAGATTGTCCCCGGCGACCGCTACAAGCCTTAAGTAAGGGAGGAATAAGCAAATGCCACCGAGAATCGATAAAGAAAAATGCGACGGCTGCAAAGCCGAGGATGAACCCCTGTGCGCACAAATCTGTCCCGGAAACCTCATGGCCCTTGGGGAAAACAAGAAAGCTTTTTGTAGGCAGCCACGGGACTGCTGGGACTGCATGTCGTGCACGAAGGTCTGCCCGGTGGGTGCCATCGAGACCAGGGTCCCTTACCAGTTGGGCTATCACGTGGCGAAGCTCATCCCCATGATGGGCACCAACACCATCACCTGGACCTGTATCGACATAAACGGCAAAGTGGAACGGTTCAGGTACAAGAACCGCACGAACTGAGCGGTACATTTTCATATGTCCCCGAAATCCCCTGATAATACAGGGGCGATTGCCCGTAAACATGCAACTAACCCGCACCGGGCTGGAACCGGGATTACTCTCCTTTGACGGGAGGGGGCGGCCCTTTCAGTGAGAAACCATGTCCAGGAACTTGCCTAAAATAGCGATTTTTGTGTGGGATGGTGGCAAAAAGCTCTCCCGTTCGTTCGACCTCGATGCGCTGATGCAAAAACTTGGGAAGAGCAAGGGGGTGGTGCGCTGCGAGATGATTTCCAGCCCGCGCGGGGATTATCTTGCGAGACTGGCCGAAGACTTGGAAGGCGGGGTAGTTGACCGTATACTCTGGGTGGGGCCGTTTTCGCGGGACCAGGTAAAGTTCCTGGAAGGCGAAACCCGCCTTAAAGGATTAAATACATTCCTGCATGAGTGGTGTGACCTGGAGGTGCAGGGGCTTTTCCTGCCGGGGCTGGATCGGGACATCATAAACAAAAAGGCCCGCTTGCTGCTGGACATGGCCCTGGCGCGCACCCGGCTGCTTGAGTCCCTGGATCCCGTGGAATTACCGGCCAGCAACGCAGCGCTTATAATCGGAGCGGGCGCGGCGGGCATTCATACCGCGGTTTCCCTTACCGAGCTTGGAAAGCGAGTCTTTCTGGTGGAAAGGGAAAGTGGAGCTGGCGGTAAGGTTGCCCTTCTTTCCCGCTTCTACCCGCGACTCTGCGACCCTCACTGTGGGCTCCAGCACGCACTGGAAAAGCTGGGTTCCTCGGATCTTGCTGAACTCCACACCCTTAGCACCGTGAGCGCCATTGCCGGGAGCCCGGGCAATTTTTTCGCAACCATTAAAACCAGGCCCCGGTTCGTTGACGGGGACCTCTGCAACGGCTGCGGGTCCTGTGTTCAAGCATGCCCCGTCAGATTGGACACACCCGGCGGGAGCAACGGAAAGTCCGCAGTGGGAGAAGCGCTTCTTAAACCTTTTTTGAAGCCGGTCCATCCCTCAATCCCAATGCCTTTTCCCGGGGCATTTGTGATCGAGCGGGAACATTGCCCTCCGCAATGCCGGGAATGTGAAAAAGCCTGCCCGGCGGGGGCGGTCCGGCTGGACCAGGCCCCCTCGGAAAAAACCCTTAATGTCGGGGCGGTGATCGTCACAACCGGCTGGGACCCGTACTCAGTGGCCAAAGTTTCCGAATACGGCTACGATCTCGATCCCAGGATCATCAGCAATCTGGAGATGGAGAGGGTCCTGGGGTCTGCCGCGCCGAGTGGATTCGCTCCGGTTGCAGCACTTCGGAAACTCAAAGATATCGGATTTATCCAGTGCGCGGGTAGCCGCGATAAGAGGCACCTGCCCTATTGCTCCTCGGTGTGCTGCTCCGCCACCCTTAAGCAGGCACTGGCACTAAAGGAACAGGCCCCGGAAGCAAACTGCTATGTCTTCTGCATGGACATGCGCTCGTCGGGATTTAACGAGGACCTTTACCTGCGGGCGCGCGAACTCGGGGTGATTTTCATCAAGGAGCGCCCCGAATCGGTAACGCCCGACAAAGATTCCGGCAGGCTCGGCGTGCGGGTGATAGACCCGGTGCTGGGCCGGTGGCTGCATATCGACCTTGACCTGATGGTACTGGCGGGAGGCATGGAGCCCGCATTGGGAGCTTCCGAGCTTTCTGACGTGCTGAACCTTCCTCGAAATTGTCACGGCTTCTTCGAATCGCACCCGCAGTGCCACCCGGAAGAGAGCCAACGCACC
Source organism: uncultured delta proteobacterium (assembly GCA_963712895.1). Classification (GTDB taxonomy): domain Bacteria; phylum Desulfobacterota; class Syntrophobacteria; order Syntrophobacterales; family Syntrophobacteraceae; genus SbD1. Next base: position 803,033 of record CAVQJR010000007.1, read on the forward strand.
GGCATCTACGCCGGGGGGTGCGCAAAGGGACCGATGAACGTGAGCCAGTCAATCGAATCGGCCCACCTGGCCGCCATGAAAGCACTCAAGTTCCTGGACGGCCGTGTCCTGGCAGCACCTACTTACCCGGTTGTCGATAAGAACAGGTGCGACCAGTGCAAGCGGTGCGTCGAGGAGTGTCCCTTTTCGAGTTTTACTTTCGACGATAAAAACTTCCCTGTGCCGGACCTGGCAAAGTGCCGCCAATGCGGCAACTGCATGGGTGTCTGCCCCCTTGGAGTCATATCCCTGCGCCACCACACCATAAAACAGACCGCCGCCCAGGTAGAGGCGATCGACACGAATTTCATTGGAAGCGGCGAACCTGTGGTCCTGGCCTTTTTATGTGAAAATGACGCATATCTTGCCGCCCGCTCCGCTGTCGAACTCGGGTTGCCCGTACCGCCCAACGTAGTAGCGATTAAGGTGCCATGCGCCGGGTCTATTAACAACACCATTGTTGCGGACGCTCTCTCGTTTGGAATAGACGGAGTCCTTATCGCCGGGTGTCCCGACGACCAGTGCCACTTCCTGAAAGGAAGCCGGCTGGTACGCAAGCGCAGCGGCGACTTGGGCGAAAAGTTGAAGGCAATGATGATCGAGCCGGAAAGGGTCCGTTTCGACGGCCTGGAAATAAGAGAGTCGGGAAAATATGTTGAAATACTCCAGGACTATATACGGGACCTGAAGGCCATGGGGCCGAATCCATTCAAGATATAGAAAGCCTCGATCATTCGGGAGCGGGTGGACCTGCCCCCCCAACACCCACTTCGCCACCATAAGGCTCAGCGTAGTGCCGGGGTAAACCCTGGAGCGTGCGTAGATAAGGGCTTTACCCAAAAACCGAATTGAGGTAATTGTCGAAAACATCTGAAGCGGGATTTTTCTGCCATCGAATGGAAGGAAATCCCCGATTGGTCTTTGGCCGGTTGCTCCTGATACTCGTTTGGGCAACAGTTCGCAATCACTTTCCCGCTCTTTTTAGCTCATCAGAATTACAGTCCCGGTGCGGCGCCGCCTTGCATGCTGAAAATAGCCAAAAGCCTTGTTTACAAAGCACCAGTTAGGTTTTGCCCTGTCGCTTCAAGATTGTTATCATCTGCCTCAAGAGGTTCGAATTTTCGGGGGAAGCCGTGCAACTAAACTGGCACCTGGCCGCAGAAGATTTTTTCAGAGACATCCCGGACCAGAAAAAGGAATTCCTCGCCCAATCGCACAAGAGGGTATTGGCGAAAAACGATCTCATTTTTTCCGAGGATGAGCCGGCCAATTCCTGCTATTACCTCGAAGACGGTTCGGTGAAGATATCACGCCTAACGCTGGTGGGTAAGGAGCCGATAATATTTGTCCGAAGAGCGGGTGAGTTGTTCGGCCTGGCCGAAGTGATCGACGGGAAAAACAGAAAGTGCAACGCTCAGGCAATCAGTTCCTGTGTACTGCATGAAATCGACAGGAAAAATTTCGAGGACCTGCTTTCCCGAAATTATAAGTTGACCCGCCGTGTTATCAAGGTGCTCGGGAGCCGCCTCAGGTATCTGGCCGAGCAGGTCGAAAACCTGATGTTTTGTGACGTCGGCACCAGGCTTCTGAAGCTTTTCATCTATCTTTCCTACCCCAAGCTGACCGACCTTAGTTCCTGCGAGCCGGTGACGGTCCCGGTGAACCTGACTCAGGAGCAACTCGCCGCCTGCACGGGTTCCTGTCAACAAACGGTAAGCGAAATTTTGAAGTTGCTCCAGGACGAGGGTATTATCCACGTATCCAAGAAAAAGATTACGATCCTCAAGCCCCTCGAAATAATGGACAAACTACTCCAGTAGAAGAATCGGCAGAGTAAAAGCAATTGCGTACCTTCAACCGGCAGTTCTGCCGAAAGCTCTCTTGCTTTGGGCATTCAATTCTGCTGCCGCCGTGGAAGCGATCAGGTTTACAGATCATCCAGTAGTGATTACAGCCGCTGGTACGGTGAGCTTCAAATGCTCCAGCATTTTGCATGCCACAGTTCATAATGAGATTGACCGGGGAATAAGGAACAAACAAAAGGTGAGGAGGTTCCGTTGAATATTGACTTGCCTGAACTGCGAGGGCTTGTTGCCGATCTGCGAATCGGCACTATCGACGATCCGGAGAGAATCGGCATCGAGATTCAACTTTGGGAGGCCGTTCAAAGCTGGGCTGTTTATAATCTCAAGTTGATGGATCTGGTTCAGAAACTCGGCGATAAAATTGCTCGCGATTCATTCTTTGCCACTGAAGTGCTTGGAACCGCAACCTTGGCCAAATGGCGAGCGGATTCGGCCGGACTTCGAACCGAGGAAGAAAAACTCATCACCGATCTGGCCGAAATGGACAAGCTGATATCGGTATTGCGGAGCGGAAAACGTTAAACCATTCCGGATCTGCAAATTGGCCGTTCATTGGAATGCAGTGGTAAATCGCCTCGGCGGACGGTTTTGTACAAGCGGGTGAGACTGCCCTGCGTGAAAATTCCGGAAAGAGGCCGGCATAAGGGGCCTTCGCTGGATTCATCCTGAGGCAAAGTTTGACACAAACCTCGGTTCCCGGAAATGTAGTGTGAAGTATGACGGTAGTGTATCATGCCGCGCACCATGCTATGGTTTGCCGGAAACTGGCTTTCTCACGTCGAGAATTTGTTCTAAAATCGTTTCGTCAACGGTTTCTTCACGGAGCAATGTCTCCGCAAGATTGTCCAGCTTGTCCCTGACGCCGCTCAAGAGTTTGGTTACGATCTCGTATCGCTGCTCAATCAGTTTGCGGACATCCTCATCGATACGGGCCGCTGTAGATTCGCTGTAGTCCCTTCCGCGCGACAGCTCATACCCCAGAAATGGCTGCTGCTCGTCGGATTCGAAGGCGATCGGACCAAGACTTCCCATTCCCCAACGCGTCATCATCCGCCGGGCAAGCCGAGTGGCCTGTATCAGATCATTTTCGGCTCCGGTAGTGACATCGCCAATAGCTATCTGTTCCGATACTTGGCCGCCCAGCATGACATCGATGCGTGCTATCAGGTATGTCCGGCTGTAATTATATCGTTCCTCGGAAGGCACCTGTTCCGTGATTCCAAGTGCGCGGCCGTGCGGGATAATAGTAACCCTATGAACGGTGTCGGCCGCCGGAGTGAGCCATGCGACCGTGGCATGGCCGCTTTCGTGATAAGCTACGACTCTTCTCGCATTTGGATCTGTAAGGGACGGACGCGCCCCGCCGAGTATAATCTTATCGAGGGCCTCCTCAAAATCCGCCATGCTCACCTGCTTATGGAGAGCCCGCGCGGCGAGAAGAGCCGCTTCGTTACAAAGGTTGGCGATATCGGCGCCGCTCATGCCCACGATCTTACGAGACAACAGATCGAAGCTTACATCGGGGGCAATTGGTATTTTCGCAGTGTGTATACGCAGAATACCCTCCCGGCTCTCCCGGTCGGGAGGGGGGACTGTCACCTGCCTGTCGAATCGGCCCGGGCGAAGCAGCGCCGGGTCAAGTACGTCGGGCCTGTTTGTGGCGGCCAGCACGATGACTTCATGGCGCTCATCAAAACCGTCCATCTCAACCAGGAGCTGATTCAGGGTTTGTTCTCTTTCGTCGTTCGTCGCGCCGAGACCGGCACCGCGCCGCCGACCCACTGCATCCAATTCGTCAACGAAAACGATGGAAGGTGAGGCAGTTTTGGCCTGCTCAAAAAGGCTGCGAACCCGGCTCGCTCCAACCCCAACGAACATCTCGACAAACTCAGAGCCGCTGATGGAAAAGAAAGGCACCCCCGCTTCGCCCGCGACGGCACGAGCCAGCAGAGTTTTGCCGGTACCGGGCGGGCCGACGAGCAGTGTGCCACAGGGTATACGCGCCCCTATCTGGTGATACTTTTGCGGGTTTTGAAGAAAATCGACCACTTCCTCCAGGTCGCCCTTGGCCTCGTTAGCGCCAGCGACGTCATTGAATGTCACCTTAGGCTTCTCACTACTATAACGCTTGGCTTTCGACCGTCCGAGTCCGAACATGCTTGACTGACTGTTCATGGCCTTGCGGCCCATCCAGATGAAGTAAAAAACGAGCAGGAGCATGGGTCCCCAGTCCACGAGCAGGGTAATAAACCACGGCTTGGAAGGCACTTTTGTATTCACGGTTACATGATGAGACTCAAGGAGCGGCAACAGGGCCGGATCCCCCACGGATTCGGGAAATACTGCGGCAAAGTAGGTATATTTTTGTGGAACTGCTTCAGGCTTGCGAGTATTTTTGCCATCATTCTTGCCTGCCTGAGTTCCAGAAAGATTCTCTGAGCCGGGACTTGTTGCCGTCTCTGCCTTCCCTGGCTGCGAAGGGGCCCCGGCCGCTGCGGATTCCGGCCAGAGGATTGGTTTGGCAAAAGTGCCGGTGATTTGCGGACCGGCTATGAGCACTTCGGAGACGTTGCCGGCGCGAATCTGCTCGATAAAAGCTGAATATGGAATAAGGACTTCAGGCTTCGATGGCGACCATAAGAACTGCGCATTCCAAATGAGGAGCGCCAGTAGGACCACCCACCAGAATATGCCCCCCAGCCCAGGTGGCGGTTGCTTACCCGATTCTATCTGTTGTTTTCCGGGTGTCATTGGCTGCTTGTCTGTCATTTGTTTTCAAACTCCCAAGAATTCGATGATATAAGAGCGCTCTCTAATCACTCACCATGGGGCTGTAAACTCTATCTTCGCTGCCGTGGCAGTAGCCGATGCCCTTTGGCGGCAGCCGAAAGCACCCATTTCTGCGCCGCCCGTAAGGCTCTGGCTCACGTCGATGTCATCTTCGACCTCTTCCAAGTCTCGCTCTTATGTTATGAATCAGACAATTTGTGAACTCATGCGGGAATACCGATTTTCTCAGCGACGCATTTTGGAAGCCCCCGACCAGATGTAGATTATGGGGCTGGCCACGAACACGGAAGAGTAGGTGCCAACAACCACCCCCATGGTCAGAGCAAGGGCGAAATCATGGATCACTGATCCACCCAGAAGTAGAAGAGCGATAAGGACCATGAAGACGGTCGAGGAAGTGATGATGGTGCGGCTGAGAACTTCGTTGATACTGGTGTTGATGGTCGTCCCCAGGTCAGCCTTGGGTTTTTTCCTCATGTTCTCCCGGATGCGGTCGAAGACCACGATTGTGTCCGTCAGGGAGTAGCCTGCCAGGGTCAAAAGAGCCGTCACGATGAGTAGAGTGATTTCCATGTTCAGTATGTAAGCTGCTCCCAGTACGGCGAGAACATCGTGAAATGTCGCGATACCCGCAGCCACGCTAAAATGGAAATTGAATCGCCATGCCAGATAGATCACGATCCCGAGCAGGGAAATGGCGATGGCCAGGATCGCAGATTTACGCAGATCTTTACTCACGGATGCACCTATGGCTGCTTCGCTTTCTACCTGGAAGCCGTTTTTCGGAAGCGACCGGTCGAGAGTGGCTACAAGCTCATCCGCCGTCTTCACGGTCGAAGTCTGAAAGCGCTTGATCCGCACGATGAGGGTTTTTTGACTGGGGACTTCCTGCAGTTCATAGTCCTGAAGACCACTGCGGGCGAGGGCTGCTCGTACGTCAGCCATACTGAAATTCTCTTTCGCCTTCAACTGGACGACGGCGCCACCCGAAAATTCGACCCCCAGATTGGCTTTTCCACGGGAGATCTGTACGAAAGCAAAGATCCCGAGCAGCACAAGGACGCTGGACAGAACAAAAGCAAACTTCCTCATGCGGACGAAATCAATATTTGGGTTGGAGATGAAGTGAAGAAACCGGATCTTCCTGATCCTGCGCTGCATGGTAAGAGAGTCATAGACCGCATGTGTGCCGAAAAGAACGGTGAACAGGTTCAGGATGACGCCCAGGCTCAGGGTGACCGCAAATCCCTTGATGGGACCCGTACCAAACAGGAAAAGGGCAAAGGCTGTAATCAGGGTCGTGATGTGAGAATCAATGATGGTCCAGAAGGCATGATTGTAGCCTCCTTCAATACTGGCCCGGATTGATTTATCCAAGGCCGATTCCTCGCGGATGCGTTCGAAAATGAGAACGTTGGAGTCCACGGCCATACCGATAGAGAGGATGATGCCGGCAATTCCGGGAAGGGTCAGAGTGGCTCGGAAAAGCGACAGAGCAGCCATCAGGAGGAGAAGATTCAGGAGAAGAGCCATGTCGGCGATGACTCCGGAGAGGCGGTAGTACGCCACCATAAATACGAGAACGAGGATACCCCCTAGGATGGCGGAGTAGATCCCCCTGTGGATGGAATCTTCCCCGAGAGACGGTCCTACTGTCACGTTCTGTACGATATTTACCGGCGCGGGCAGTGCCCCGGCCCTCAACACGATCGCCAGATCGCTTGCCTCCGCGGAGGTAAAGGACCCTGTGATCTGCGCCTGTCCGCCCGAGATTCGCTCCCGAATGACTGGGGCCGACTCGATGACATTATCCAGAATGATCGCAAGCTGTTCCCCCACGCTCTCTGCCGTGATCCTTTCGAAAAGGCGCGCGCCCTGCTCAGTGAGAGAGAGCGCGACGTAAGGCGTGTTGTAGCGCGGATCAATCGCCATGTGGGCGGTCCGTACATCGGCACCGGTCATGAGCGTGCTCTTTTCCACGAGCACGGGGACCCGGGAGGTTTCTCCGGTGACCTCGTTAAACTGCTTCCAGGGATAAATCTCGTCGCCGGGAGGTATTTCCCCCTGCAACACGTGATTTAGTTGCTCGTAGGTGTATCCCGGTTTAAGCCTGCCGGACCGAACAGCCTGCGAGATGAGCGCAGGCAGGTCAATTCGGCTTGAGGTGTCCAGGAGCTTGAACTCCAATTGGGCCGTCTTGCCGATCAAATCTATAGCCCGCGAGGTGTTTGTGATACCGGGCAACTGGACGACAATGTCGCGGGCCCCCTGCCGTACGATCACAGGTTCGGTCACCCCGAACTGGTCAATGCGGTTCCTGATAATCTCGACATTCTGTGAAACCGCACTCTCCTCGATCTCGCCGGCCTCTTTCTGCCCCAGGCTGATGTCCAGGTAAGCCGCCCCTCCCTCCACCCCGGAGGAAGACACAAGAAGGTTTGTAAATCCATCGTGCAGGACCTGCTCAGCGGACTGGAGGTCGTCCGCAGACTTCAGACGAACGCGCATTTTGTTCGGTCCTGCCTTTTGAGTACCTTCTGTGGTGATCTGCTTCTGCTGCAAGGCATTTTGATAGTCCTGAACGGCGGAACCCAGAGTGCTTTCGACTGCCTTGGTCACGTCAACCCTGAGAAGGAGTTGCATGCCGCCTTTCAAATCCAGCCCCAATCGCATGCCGCTCGTTGGGAACAGGTGCTTCAGCCAATCGGGAGCGCTTTTGTAAAAGGAGGGAATGGATGCAAACAGGCCAAACAGGGTGAGCGTGGCGAGGAACAAAAGTTTGTACAGGACACCCCTGGTCATACTGTGCCTTTCGTGGACCTTGGAGAAAGCAACCCCGGAAGGTGAAACCTCTCGACCTAGTTGAGAAAGCTCTAATTAAAACTGTTCAACTTCAGCCCGCGCTCTTGCTTCTCCTTCGGAAGCGGCTTCGAAGACCGCAGTGATCAAAAAATCCAGGCCTAACCTCCTTATTTCAGTCTTTCTCCTCTTTGCAGACTCATAATTTTGGAAAGGCCCCTCCAAAACGATTTTACCCGGCTCTAAATCAATGGCCTTGTCATAGATGCGGTAAGCAAACCAGTAACTCATTTCTCCAACTCCTATTTCTGGCCCGGTGAAGAGATCACGGAGGGCTCAGTCCAAGTATTCTTTTATTAACTTTTTCAGATCACCAAAAGCACAGGCCAATTCGCTCGAAGATGGGGGGGTATCGTCATGAGGTCCAGGAGTAACGTATTTATGCGCTCCCTTCAGCTTGCCCGGATCAGCCCGATCCTTAACAAGCATATCCATAACTTGCTGACCGCAGTTTCCGAAATTTTTCCCCGCATAGTCCGTGATTGAGGCGAGACTATCCCCTTTCGCCTGCCGGTCCTTAACTAGCAGCGTCTTGCAGAACCGTTCGATTGCTTCGCGAATTCGTCCAGCGCCTTCCTTCCGCACCTCTGGATCTTGTGATTTGAGCAATGGTTTTGCTCTTGCCAGCATTGCCGCAAGGTCATCATTTTGGCTTCGGATTTCCGTTCCTTGCACTGCGTCATCACGAACAAACAGAAATTGACCCACTCCGCGATGCCCCCAACGATCTCCGATGTCACTCCAGCTTTTATGATCCTGAGTGCAAACAATCACCTGAACGTCTGCATCAAGAAGCCCGCCAATCACGGAAGTTGCGAAATTTGGTCTGTAATCATCATCGCTACTCAAAACAGGATCGTCCAAGATAACAAACCCCGTATTTTCCTGAACGGCGCGAGCCAGGAACAACGACAAACCCAGGCAATGTAGCTGGGATTGGCTAAATACAGCGATAGCATCACGAATTTTAGCACCCTGCCGGTCCTCTGTTGCCGAAAGACCAACTTTCAAGTCAATGGTACGGCGGGTTTTACTGCCTCGCCGTTGAACGGCCTCGAAAAACGCGGATTCATCCGGCCTTAATCTATCCCACCAAGCCCTGACACTCTGACTTAATTCGCCGAATTTTTCGTCCTGCACTTTCCCATTGCCTGAATCGATTTCATTGAGGGCTTTGGTCAAATCTTTTAACATGGTCGTGTGCACCGCAGATGTAGTGAGCGCTTTTAAAAGGCCGTTTTGGTCCCGTGAGATGCTGATGAGGGCGTCCCAGCCAGTTGTTTCCGCGCTCTGATCCACCGCCTCTTTCAATGGCTCCCCTAAAGCCTTGGCGGGGGCCTCATAATCATCTATGCAGGATTGGAAAGTTTTCTGTGCTTCACGGATTTCGACAAGTGCTTCCTCGAATTCTGTGGCTCTGGTCCATTCCTCAGGATTCATGAGAGCGGTTCCCAACTCTGTCTGAGCGGCCCCTATCTTCCGATTGAGCATATGAGCGGTTCTCCATAGCCGGGAAACCGCACCAAACCAGGATTTAACTCTTGGTTGATCAGGCACCAACTTGCTGATGCCTGCGATGCGAAATCCAGCATCCCTGCGGGCCTTTGCAGTTTCACGCATAAATTTTGGCTGGGCTTGCAGGGCGGAACTTGCAAGGGCATTCAGCTGGAGGCTAAGGCTCTTGAGAGCCTCTTGGAAGCTTGTTGCAGCTCTTGCATACGTTTCTGTCGCCTTCAATTTTTCGCGAATGAATGCGATGCGTTCAAAAGTAAAAGTATTTTCAGCACCGCAAAGAGGGCAATTCCGAGGATAACTATCACCCTGACAATCTGGAAGCTGCATCGCTATGGCAAAGAGATCGACCAAACGCTTTGTTTCGGCGTCGACTTTTTCCCGCTCAGTAAAGAAAGCGTCCACAATTGTTTTGAATGCTCCCGGGGGACCATCCCAAGGAGCGAGAGGGGTTCTTCCAAATAGGCCAAGCGGGAAAGTTTTGGCCTGTCGTTGATGGAGTTCCTGCTCAATTTGATTAGTCTGCTTGACAATATCAGGCAATGGCATGATCCCGAGGCTTTTCAGCAGAGCAGAGGTGTTTAAAAAAACCTGTTTTTGAAGTTCGGCTTCCGTTCTTGCCTTCCGTATTTTGCCAGCGGTTGCCTCCAGTGCGGGGATTTTCTCAACAGCCGAAAGGCTTATCAATTCGGGTGAATCAGGCGCTTTCAACGATTTTTGCAAAGTCGCTACAGCCAGCCGGAAATCTTCAAGATCCTGGGTGTCCAAAATGGCACGGAAATATGCTGCCCTATCGGTCGGGGAGGCTGAGAAAAGATATCCAAGAGTGTGTTGCGCCAGCACCGGTGCTCGTAAGGGAGGGTGGGAAAGCCGCAGGCCGAGCTTCTTTTCAATATCTTCTTCTGTGCATGGATTTCCGTCTATTTCAAGCTTACTGATAGCGGCATTCCCGCGCCGATAATCCTCTACTAAAGTCCGCGTTAGGCGTCGAACCTGGCCATCGCTGCATAAGATATGCGTTTCCACCACAACGGGCACTGCCGGATCAAGGTGGGCATTCCGAAGGGCTTCTGCGAATTCATCTTTTGCGCTGGCGAGAAGCTCACGCCGAGCAATTTGGCCCGTAAAAAGAAACTCAATGGCTTCAGCAAAGCTCGTTTTCCCCTGACTATTTCCACCCCAGAAAACCGAAATCGGCTCTGAAAGAGTTACATCTTGGCGGGCTTTTCCAAAGCTCCGAAAACCTTGGATTCCAATGCTATTCAGCCTTGGCGTTGTCATTTCCAGTCTTCTCCGGAAAGTAAAATTTAACCAGCGCAGTGAGCAAGTTTGCTTGTGCCGTTGTAGGATCGCCTTTTTCCCAAGCGGAGAGCAGGGCCACCGTAAGTCCGTTCGCAGTCAGATGGGCGCGAAGACGCTCCGTGTTCGTCGGTGGGGCTGTAATGGATTTATTCTCGTCCATTTGTGCACTGTTCCCTATATTTTTGTTCGGTGCGAAAACAAGACCGGTCTGATAACAATCCATTGCCTTTGACGGATTCTACGGCTAAGTAGCTACAATGAGAAGGAAAAAATGGGCAGGAGGACTTTTGAATTCGACTTTACCTCGGAAGCCCGGTCAATGCAAGGTTTAAACTATGACTGGTCATTGTAAAAACTCTGAATTCATTCTATTGTGTTCAGCGACAACCCTTTGGCAGGGAAGACAAGTCACAGTTTATATCTCAGCAATATCATAGTTCTTTCCTCTCGGAGGATACTATCATGAAATATGGAGTTCTCGCTGGGAACGATGCAATAAACCAAACGATTTACCGTTGCCTTGAGCTAATCAGCGAATCTGATGTGCCAAAATTCATAAAGAAATTTAAATCTATTCCGCACGACGATCCTCAGATAATGCACACCTTCCGAGAGTTGGTTCTCGGTGCTTTCCTTTGTTTAAATGGACTCATTGCGAGATACGACCACGAAATTGATGGGAAAACCCCTGATTGGGCCGTTTTAGACGAAGGGAGTAATCTACTCGCGATTGTAGAATTGGTCAATTTCCACCTCGACAGACTCACTGAAAAATCTGTAAACGATAAGATGCACGCAGGACAGAGCGCTTGGGTCTGGAACGATAATACTTCCAGGCTCTATCAAAGTATTTGGAGAAAATCGGATACTTACGAAAGAATAGCGGTCAAGAATTGCGTGCCTTACGTGGTAGCTATATTCGGGGAATTTACGGCTGGTGTCGATTTTGACGAAATTCGCGAAGTCCTTTTTGAGGAACATGGTGGTTTATTCAATTCTTGCCCGGCCCTAAGCGGCGTTCTCTTTTTCGAGGAATCTGGTGGTAAGTACATATTCAAGTATATTAAAAATCCTGGTGCCTTACGAGAAATTGAACTCCCAATCGGGGTTTTCTAGAGGAGCCGACAAATTGCCATTGGTCGTGCGGAGTTCAGAGTTGGAGAGAAATCTAGGGGCAATGCTCGAAAAGAACGGATATTCACTCAACCGCGAGTGTATGCATAGCGAGAGAGGAGTCGACACTATTGCCATTTTGATCATCGGATAAGCTGTGGCTAACTGAAGGAGATGTAATGAATGCCTGGATAGGATTAATCGGAGTTGTGATAGGTGTCTTTCTAACTGGTATTGTAACTCAGCGCTTAAATGAAGTCAAATTTGAGCATGAAAGAGAGTTCAAGAATCAACAAACTATCCGTAGCAAACTTGAAGAAATAACGCAAGTCATGGATGAGATAGGTTCTGAACACGATAACGCGTTTTTAAATGGGATCTTATTTATAAAGGACCTGGACAGGGACAGGATAAATAAGATGTTGAGGCCAATACCATTAATACGCCTTAAGATGTTGATTGATTTCTATGCGCCAGAGATTTCATCTTTATATGACTCATTAGATGTAGCTTCGAAATTGCGACATAAGGTGATGAGGCAGATTGTCCAAGAGCCTCCCTATGCTGGATTATCAGAAGCAATTTCAAGAGAAGCAGCTCGAAGATCTGCACAGATTGATAATTGATATCCAAATCTCCATCATGAAAAATTGTGCAGAACTTGCCAGCGAGCTGCTCAAATAAAATTCCTTAAAGATTATTCACATCTGAAATCCTAGCCGAATACGATCATTTCGTCATTACGTACTCTTACAGGAGTTTCGGAGCACGATCAGATAAAACACCAAAACAATCGCAAAACCAATAGGTTATCCAGCCAATTGTCGTAGTACCCCATCCTCTATTTTATAACCAAACGTGCTAAGGATCTGTGACTGGATTTCAGTGGGTTCTTCCACTGCTCGGGAGGGTTTGTTTCGGGAAGTGGTCCAGTGAAGACAGGAATGAAGCCTTCTGATACTATTTTGCGTGCAAGTTCATACTAACGATCCAAGGAAGGCCCGTCATGCTTGCCACTAACGCTGGGTTCATTTCGAGGGCTTCCAAGGACTGCATCAACTGATCCTCCACGGCCTCGATGCTATTAAAAGCCTTGTTTCTGAAACCGTCCTCGCGGATGTGATCCCAAATATGCTCTACCGGATTGAGTTCTGGACTATATGGTGGAAGAAAGATCAGCGCCATGTTTGTGGGCACACTGAGCGCCTTGGCTTTATGCCATCCGGCGCCGTCCATTACCATCAGAATGAACTCATCCGGATGTCGGTTGCTTACTTCACGTAAAAAGATGGACATTGCCTGCTCGTTAACCTGAGGAAGAATCAACGAATCCATTGTTCCGTCATGAGGCGATACAGCAGCATATGCATAGGTGTACTCGCGCACGATCTGGCTTGGAACACAGGGGCGAACTCCGCGTGGCGCCCAGCAACGTTGATGGGTGCTGATTCTTCCAAAGCGGCCCTCATCTTGAAGCATCAACCGCAAACGTACTCTGAGCGGAGCAAGTGCCTTGGCGCATTTAGCCACTGTTTTCGGGAGTTTTTTTAAAGCCCTCCTGGGCCTCTGCGCTGCTTTTAGGATGGCGGGGTCTGGGAATGATCGTTCGCCAATCATGCCGGTCCAGCATCCGGTATATAGTGGTTTGGGCTACCTTGCGCCCCACTTTGGCCTCAAATGCCTGCTGAATCTTACTTACAACCAAAATACCGCCGTGTGCAGCCCGGTCCAAGAATTCCGAGAGGAATTGGCGTTCTTGCTCAACAGTCATATAGCCGGAGCGGCGACCGCCCCAGTTGCGGTTTTGCGCTTGTTTAGCCGTGCTGAATTTCTTCCGCAGTTGGACTACTGTTACACGGGAGCGGCCGATGATTTTCCCGGTGATGCGGTCAGGGATGTCGAGAAGGCCAGGGATCAATACAGCTTGAGCAGCTCTGAGGTCATCGGAAGTTTTAGCTTTCTCAGCAGCTTCCATAGCCAATTGAAGCACCTCGCCGGATACTTTCGTTTTCTTTGGCATTGGCAACCCCCTCCTGAGTGGTGGGTTGCATATTACTATAGTCCAATCTTGCACGCAAGTTGGTATCAATGATCATCTTAGCGTCACGATACCCCATTACTTTGGCAATCCACAGAGGATTTTCGCCAAAGCTTAAGGTGATCGCTTCGCATGGTAGATCGCAACGCCTATCTGCAGAATGCCCTTGTAAAGGTCCCGTATTTTCCCCTCATCCTCTCGCCAGATGTCTTCCAGCGTTTCAGGGCATTCGTAATATTCACCCCTTTTGAACTGCCCGATGCCTTCGAGGAGCTTTAACGGCGGTTTTTCCCTGCAACCGTTATCCATTCGGTTCCTTCGGATTTATTCGCCCTATTACCAGTGCATCCTTGCAACCGCGTAACCAGATCAGAGATAATAACCCAAGAGATGATTTCAATGAACTGGAAGCCATTCTCCATCAGCATCGGAAAAAGGTTGTCGAAGGACTGATACCAATTTGCGTTCAAGATTGAGCTGGGCTTGGTCCCGTTCGTGCTGAGGTATCGAAGTACGAACGGGTGGACCGTCCACCCTTCGATACCTCAGGGCGAACGATCTTGAACGCAAATTGGTATGAGGGATTAACCATGAAAAGCGGATCAAATGATCTCTGCCCCTGCGCCGGCGGGACCAAATACAAAGGAGTGCTGCGCCAAACAAACGGAGAGCGGATGCAGAGCGAGCCATGCCTGATGCAGCAATCAAAGAAGTGATGGAGCTGCTCTCAAGCCGCAGCTTTGCCTCGCTGGAAGAGGCCAATGCCTTCACCCTTTATAATGTAACGACGCGCGTGCCACCCAGGCGCCGCTCAAGGGAGGCGGGGCGCAAACGGATTTGGATCGTCAGCGGTTGCCGTGAACATACTATATTTCGCCGGCGGAGCGCAAAATGCTATGCAGCAGGACATCCGCGCCGGCCGCACAGTCTTCCCATCCGGTCTCTTCCGCTTCCACGTGGCTTTTACCGCCTATGCTGGGGACAAAAATCATCGCGGTAGGCGCCGTCTGGTTCATATAACTGGCATCATGGCCCGCACCGCTGACCATGGGCAGGCTCGGGTAGGCGAGTTCAGCGGCAATATCGAGTACCTGCTGGACCAATTTTGCGTCAAAGGGCGAATGTTCAACCCCCCAGATCTCTTCAAACTGAATCCGGCATCCCCTCCGGTGAGCGATGTCTTCAAACTTCCCGTGCATCGCTGCCCCGGCCCGCAGCGCAAGATCATCGTCCCACGAGCGGATATCCACCGTAAACCGGACCCTGCCCGGGATAACGTTTCTCGAGTTGGGATAATTCCGGAGCTCCCCTACGGTAGCTACCATTTCTCCCTCCATGCGGCCGGGAAGCCCGTTGACCTGCAGAATCATTTCAGCAGCGGCGCACAGCGCATCCTGCCTGCCTTCCATGGGGGTAGTGCCCGCATGATTGGCCTCCCCTTCCAATTGGATATCGTACCAGTGCAAAGATACGATACCTTTGGGAACACCGATGGTTTTGCCCGTTTTTTCCAAAATCGGTCCCTGTTCGATGTGATATTCGTAGTAAGCGTGGACGGGCCATTTCCTGCCGGCGGCGGTCCCCAGGTAGCCGATACGCCGCAGTTCATCTTCAAACCTCCTACCGTTTTGATCGGTTCGGTTGTAAGCCCACTCCAGGTCGATGGCCCCAGCCCAAACCCCCGAGCCGAGCATGGCGGGAGCAAAACGACAACCTTCTTCATTAGTCCAGGCCACGATGACGATGGGGCGCTCCGTTTCGATCCCCCTTGCCTGCATGGTTCGCAACGCTTCCAGGGCTCCCATAACGCCCAGAATGCCGTCAAAACGTCCACCCCCGGGCTGGGAATCAATGTGAGAGCCGACCATCACCGGCGCCAGATGGTTCTTCTTTCCTGCCCGTTTGCCGAAAATGTTGCCCATCTCATCTACGGTAATCTCCAAGTCAAGTTCTCCGAGCCATCGAACAAAGAGGTCTCTGGCCTGCTTGTCCTCATCGCTCAGTGCCAACCGATGCACTCCGCCGCCGGGGGTCGCCCCGATTTGAGCCATTGCCTCCAGACTGTCTTGCAGCCGTTTGGCGTTTACACGCAACTCTTGAGTCTTCATCTTTTCGCCTCGATCCATATACTGATCATTCGCGGCAATTAATCCGGTTCATCCATGAGCGGAATCTTGCTTTAACAGGGCACCCCGGTCTGATAAAGTCCACGGGGATGGGCGTCAAGACCGTAGCCGCCCATGTGTCGCGCCATGGCTCATTTGATCTCGGGTAACAGGGGGTTGAGTGGAAAGGCCCTCTGATAGATATACCCTGCGGATAGAAGTTGGGCCTCGGCAAAGTGGCGCCCAACCAGCTGCATGCCTACCGGCAGGCCGCGACTGGAAAGCCCGCAAGGGATATTCAGCACCGGGTTTCCGGACAAATTGAAATAACGGGTATAACGAGTCATCGCAGTGCGCACATCGACTGAAGCTTTGTTGCCCACGCTGATTTCCTCCGCACCGAGCGGGTGTGCATCGGCCATGGTGCCCGGAACAGCCAGTATATCAACGTGCGAAAAGACCTTCTTCAGTTCCTGCAGGACCTTACCGCGCACCCGCAGGGCCTGGATATACCTGGTAGCCGGGATGGTCATTCCCAGACGCAGATTGCCCATAACTGTTTCGCCCAGGTCGTGAGGCCGAGTGCGGGCGTGCACTTCCAGGGCGGCGGCGGCTTCGGCGAACAAAACGGTATAAGCTGCGCGGTCTCCTTCGATGATTCCGGGGATTTCGACTTCCTCAACGCGGGCGCCAAGCGATTCCATAGCCTTGACGGCATCGAGCACCGCTGCCTTCAGGTCCTCGCGCAAGCCCTCGTAAAAGAATGCGGCAGGCACCCCGACCACAATCCCCTGCAGGTTGTCTTCTACCTTTCGGGTGTCGAGAAACCGATCGAAGCCTTCTCCGGGACCTCCATCGGGGTCTCGACCAGCCATCAAACCCAGGGCCAGGGCGAGATCCTCGACATGGATAGCCATCGGGCCCACATGATCCATGGACCATGCCAGAGGCAGTACGCCTTTGCGGCTGATCAATCCATACGACGGTTTCAAGCCGACCACGCCGGTCAATGAACTGGGAATGCGAATCGACCCGCCGGTATCGGTTCCCAGGGTAAGAGGGACAAAACCGGCGGCCAGGGCAGCGGCTGAACCGCTGCTGGAGCCTCCGCACGAGGCGGAAAGATCCCATGGATTGAGAGCGGGACCATAATGAGGATTGTTACTGGTTACCCCCCAGGCCAATTCATGCATATTCAGCTTCCCAACCAAAACGGCGCCGGCCTCCTTCAGTTTTTGCACCACAAAAGCGTCCCCGGAGGGCAGAAAACCTTGCCAAACCTTGCTTCCCGCGGTGGTTGGAACTCCTTTGACGTCAATGATATCTTTGATCGCAATGGGGACTCCGTGCAAAGGCCCGCGCCACTCACCCCTCGTGATCTCCCGTTGCGCCGCCTCAGCCTGGGCCATTGCAGACTCATCCAGCACACGGATGAAGGCGTTGATCCTGCCGTCAAGCCGGTGAATCCGCTCCAACACGCCGGCAACCAATTCGACCGGCGAGAGATCACCGGCGCGTATCATGCGGCCAAGCTCGCAGGCGGAAAGACCTGTGACAGATATGTTCATTGGTTTTCCCCTGCGCTGACGTAAAAGAGATGTGCGGGTTCAAACTCCCGCTGGTCGAAAACGCCCATTTCCTCGAGGTGTGCCGCGACATCACGAGCCAACGGGGTTAAACTTTCCACGTCCGTATCCTTTGGCAGCCCATACAAAGTGATTTGCAGAATTGATCCCCTGGCGGGAATTTGCGTCATGCGACCCTCCATTGCAGATAAGTGCGGGTTTGTTCGATGCCTGGATAAATCCCCCATCGTCATTGTTTTCAAAAGCTACAGGGATTTCGGTCATTCAAGTACCCAGATAGGCTTCTTTGATGGCCGGGTCGGAGCGAAGATGATCGGCTGCCTCATGCCGCACGATCGATCCCATCTCCAAAACATAGCCGTATTCCGCGGTTGCCAGCGCCAGGCTGGCGTTTTGCTCAACCAGCAGGATAGTCGCCCCGTCTTGGCGAATCTCTTCGATAATCCGAAAAATTTCGCGCACGATCATGGGCGCAAGACCCAAAGACGGTTCGTCCAGGATAAGAAAGCTCGGCCGCGACATCAAGGCCCGCCCGACGGCCAGCATCTGCTGTTCACCGCCGGACATGGACTGGGCAAGCTGGGTTCGTCTCTCACCCAGTACGGGGAAGGTTTGATACATCCTCTTCAAGTCTTCATTGACCCGTTGGCGGTCTTTGCGGCTGTACGCCCCCATCAGCAGATTTTCCTGCACAGTGAGCAAAGGAAACAACTGCCGACCTTCGGGGACCAAAGAAATACCGAGGCGATTGACCTCGTGGGCCGGGCTCCTGGTGATATCCTTGCCGCGATACGCGATTTGCCCCGAGGTGACCTTGCGCAGACCCGTAATGGCTCTTACCGTCGAAGTCTTTCCCGCACCGTTGGCGCCTATGAGAGTGACTATCGAGCCCCGCTCGACTTCCATGGAGATCCCGTAGAGCGCGTGAACCGAACCGTAGTGAAGATGAATATCGGAGAGAACGAGCTCTTTCATATAGTTTGGTCCTCTCCCAGATAAGCGCGGATGACTTCGGGATCGTTTTGCACACGGCTGGGAGTTCCCTCGGCAATCTTGATCCCGTACTCGAGTGCAAATATCATCTCGGCCAGACTCATCATGACTCTCATATTGTGCTCCACCAGCAGGAAGGTCATGCCGTCGCTGTTGAGCGCGTGGATGAATTCAACCATTTTGTCTATCAATTTCAGGTTGACTCCGGCGGTAGGCTCATCCAGAAAAATGAGCTGCGGCTCGGTCATAACAGCGCGCGCAAATTCAAGCAGTTTTCTTTGGCCGTAAGGCAGGGAGTCCGCCCTCTTCGTATAGCCTTCCGCCAATCCCACCTGCTCCAGCAGATGCAAGGCCCGGCTTCGATTTTCTTTGAGACCGCCCTGCCTTGTCACCACCAGGAGGTTTTCGAGCACACTGAGCTTGCCGAATACTCTGGAGATTTGAAAGGTTCGCGAAATGCCGCGTTGGGAAAGAATCCTGGGTTTCAAGCCGGCGACATCCTCCCCGTTGAAGAAAATCTGACCGGCCGATTTCCTGTGCATTCCTGTGACGGTATTGATCAAGGTGGTTTTGCCCGACCCGTTGGGACCGATCAATCCATGTATAACCCCGCGCTTGAGGTCAAGGGAGACCTCACTTACGGCCGTCAAACCACCGAAACTTTTGGTGAGTCTTTGCAGGCTCAAAATCACTTGGCTTTGAACATCCATACCAGGAGGTTCCTTTTTTTCGCAGACTTGTCCTTGCTGAATACCCCTACGATTCCTTCAGGCAAAAAAAGAACGACGACAATGATCAGGATGCCCAGGATCGCCTGGTGCAGGAGCGGGAACTGGGTCCACAAATATTCTCCGCCCATGATGATGATGACCGCCCCGATCACCGGCCCCGCTACGGTCCCGGCACCGCCTAGAAGGGACATGATGATGAGCTCGATCGAAACCTTTATGTCAAATGTCGAGCCCGGTTCGATAAAACTCGAGTACCAGGCGAAACATCCCCCCACCAGTCCTGTGAAAAAGGCACTCACCAGGAAAGTGACCATCTTGTAAAAGGTTACATTGATTCCCATGGCCGAAGCCGCATCCTCGTCCTCCCTTATGGAGATCAGCCGCAAGCCGAATTTGGATTTGGAGATGAGAGCGGTCAGACCGACGATCGATAAGGCGGAGGCGAACATAAAATAGTAGATGGGCTTGGTGTCCAATATTGGAGGCAGGGATATGCCCATGCCTCCCTTGGTTATCGATTTCCACAGGATGACGATGTTTTTCACGACTCCGGCGAATCCCAACATGACTATGGCAAAGTAGGGACCACGCAGGCGGAGCGCCGGCCAGCCGATCAACAGTGCCAGCGCTGTGGCTGTCATTGCGCCGAAAAATGAAGCGAGAAGCCAGTTGGCACCATACCTGGTGATCAGGATAGCCGCCGCGTAACCTCCTGCTCCAAAGAAGCCCACGTGGCCGAAGGAAACATAGCCGGTGTAGCCGGAGAGCAAATTCCAGCTTTGAGCCATGGTGATGTACATCATTAAAGTGATGAGCAACGCAAGGCCATAGCCGGACGCCATGGTTGGAAATATTGCCAGGAAAAGGATCAGGACGGCGGCAATAATCAAGGCAAACCGATTGGCGGAGGTCATCGGCTTTTCTCCCCGAACAGTCCCGTGGGCTTGATCAGCAATATCAAAATGAGAGCGAGAAATGCCACGGCCTCGGAAAACTTGGCTCCTATGAACAGGGTCGACAGCCCTTCGGCCAGGCCGAGAATGATGCCTCCCATAAATGCACCCATGTAAGATCCCATGCCGCCGAGAATAATGATGCAGAAGCTTTTGGTCGTGTAATCGTCACCCATTTGCGGATAAATGGTGTACTGGATCGCCAGCAAGGCCCCCCCTGCAGCGGCCAGTGCGCAACCCAGGCCAAACACGAATAGAAACACCTTGCGCGTCGGAATGCCGCAGACCTCCGCCGAATCCCGGTTTTGAGAAGTGGCGCGGATGGCCATGCCCAGATTTGCCTTCTTAAGGAAAAGGGCAACCGCCAGGGTGATGACGATGGCGATAAAAAAGCTGATGATCCGTATCTTGGAAAAGCTGATTCCGCCGATGGTGATCGCATCGGTAATGTATCTGACCGAACGAAAGTCGGCAGTCCAGAAATAAATGGCCAGGTTGATGATCAGGCTCGACAGGCCGAAACAAAAAATGGCGCTCATCAATTCGAAGTCTTCGGGAGGAATATTGAAAAGCCGGCTGATCAGATAGCGCTGGATCAGCACCCCTATCAGGAACAGGAGCGGCATGGACACCAGCACTATCGACAACAGTGGATTGATATGAAACAACGTATAGGCCCAAAAGACCATGTAGGCACCAAGCATCACGAAAGCACCGTGAGCGAGGTTGAGCACCCGCATTACGCCGAACATGATGGTGAGTCCAAGAGCCACCAGGGCGTAGACCGATCCTGTGAATACGGCGCCGACCAGGGTCTGAACAAACATTGACGGGGTGATACCCATGAAGTCTCCTCGAATAGCCCCCAATATTTCATCCGGCGCCAAAGGCGCATCTATCCTTTGGCGCCGGACGTTCAAATGGCAAATGCTGCGAATTACTTCCTCTCGTTCCAGGGCGGCACCGGTAGAACAGCTTTTTTGGTGGCGTATTCCTTGGGCCACACAACTTCTCTTTCACCGTTCAGCCACTGCGCGATCATCGATATCTGGCCGATCTGCATGCCGGTTTGGTCAATTTTGTATTTTCCCGGCAGCAGAGTGGTGGGGTTCACTTCGGCCAAGGCTTTACGGAACTTCTCGTGATCCAGGCTGCCGGCCTTCTTTACCGCGGCTTCCAGCACCTGACAGCCGGAATAGGCCCAGGCGCCGTGATATTCCGGCTCATGGCCGAACTTCTTCGCGTAGGCTGCAGTGAATTCCTTGTTGCCCGGAGTATTTATGGAGGGCTCCCAGAAACTTTCCACCATGACAT
Organism: uncultured delta proteobacterium; assembly: GCA_963712895.1. Taxonomy (GTDB): domain Bacteria; phylum Desulfobacterota; class Syntrophobacteria; order Syntrophobacterales; family Syntrophobacteraceae; genus SbD1. The sequence continues at coordinate 824,233 of CAVQJR010000007.1, forward strand.
AGGATGCATCGGGACCAAGCGCTTGTTTGAAATCAGGTAGGCTTGGGCCGACGGAAAGCAGAACCATCTTGGGGCAGTAATCTTGCTCCTTCATCTGTCGGACGAGAAGGACGGAATCGGGCAGGTAGGTTCCTCCAAACAAAATGTCAGGTTTGCTGGCCTTGATCTTGGTGATGAGGGCCGTGAAATCCTGGTTGCCCTTGGGAAAGTCTTCCTGGAACACCACCTTGATGCCGTTTTCTTTAGACAGTTTCTCAACCGCTTTTGCCAGTGACAAGGGGAAGAGGTCATCGGCGCTGATGATGGCGATTGTCTTCAGACCGTGTTGCTTGGCGAGATCGAATGCACCGATATAGTAAAGCTCATTGTGCGGTCCGGTACCGAAAACATACTTGTATCCACGCTGCCAGATTTCTTCGGAAGTGGCGCCGGCCGTGAGTATGGGGAATTTGTATTTTTCCGTTATAGTGGATGCGGCGAAAGTCACCCCACTGGAGTAAGGTCCCATCAGCAGGTCGACTTTATCGCTGGTGATCAGTTTTTCATAGAGTTTGGCGGCCGTTTTGGGATCGCTTTGATCATCGTAGATGACAAACTTGATTTGGCGTCCGAGCAGTCCGCCCCGGTTGTTGATCTGCTCAGCCCATAGCTCATAGCCTTCTTTGGTGTAGACCCCGGTTCTTGCATACTTGCCCGTCAATGACATCGAAGCGCCGATCTTGATGGGACCGGCGGATAATACGCAGGGCGTCATGATTCCGAGCAGGAACACAAGAGATAGAAAACCGATCAAAACCGCATGCCGTGAATTGAACCTCTTACTTGTCATGGAAGCCTCCTTTGCTGCAATTTGTTGATGGAATTAAGTTGCCGAAGTCCCTGCCTGGGGCAAGACCCGCGCCAAAGCCGATGGATGGGGGGCATCGAACAGTCTACGGTGAGTATTCGGGCCGAGATTTTGCGCTCCGTCCCAGAGCGCGGCCGTATGTGAACGAGCATGGTGTGCGGTCTTCAACTGGAAGGCCTCAAGATAATGCCATAAATTCTTCCCGCAAGACAACCCCGTTCAGAGCAATTGCAATTGTAAGGAAACCGCTGGGTCGAGCGCATCCTCTCTGTCAGACAAACGTGCCGACTTCATGCACAGTCGACCTTTGATGTCCTCGTCAATGCTTTAACCTGTTTTTCAAAGAACAGCAGCCTGATCTTTCCCGGATCTGTCAGGCTGAGAGGTAACACCCTGTGATCAGTTACCTAAACTACTTTCACAATCAGCATGGAATTCCTGTTCTCACTCTTCCGTTCGAGCCGCCTGAAGGTCCTGCTCGACCTTATCGGCGGCGAAGAGGGCAAAGGCGTCAGCGAGTGCATCATGATAATGGTGTGAGTGGATTTCCGGCGTGAAAGAAAAGTGAATGGAACATGGTGTACTCCTTTCATTACAGACGCACCTTTATGGATGAAGTGAAAGTTTGGTGAAAGTGCTTTCAGGGAATCTTGGCGTCACCTTGATGGCACCCCTGGGACACCTTTGCGGCACCGGAACCCGCCTGTTTTGGTCCCTGCTTGCTTACAACCTCTTCCTGCTCTTTCCCCATGTCCAGCAATCTTTCGCCTGATTTTGTGCCGGGCCTCGGTCCGGAACTTTCTATACGGCTCCGCGCCCCCGCCATTGCGCAGCTTGGTCCTGAGCTAGCCGGCCGGATCGTTTTTCAGACGAGGACGAAGTCGGGCTCATGTCAGCCTTCGATGATGCAAAGGGCGACCTCAAACCTTACATTGGGGCCTATGAACTTTACGCGCAGCGAGGCCACCTAAATGCCCAAGCTCTCCGAGACCGGCTCCAGGCGGAGCGGGAGACCCGGAAAGCGACCCTTATCGTCGCGGCAGTGCTTCTCTTCAGCTTGGCGGGCGGTGCTCGATAACAGGGGGCGCATGCCGAGGCCGCGAATTATGCAGGCCAATGAGAGATGGATTCCACCACGGAGGAGACAACCCATGAAAGATGTCAACCGGATTCTGGTCGTGAGCAGATCGACGAAAGATTGTCAAAAAGCCGTTCACTATGGAGTTTCGTTTGCTCAAAAATTCGGAGCGGAGCTTTTTGTCGTTCATGTCATGCACAATCCTTTCAGCCTGGAGGGTTGGAACCTCGCAGTCCCTTCCCTCCAGGAGGAATATGAAAGATTGCAGCAAACATTCCGGGCAGACATCGATCGCATCATCGAAGCTGAAAAAACAAAAGGACTGGCCGTCAAGGCAGTCATGAAGGAAGGGAACCCCTCTGATGAGATCATAAAGATGGTCAGGGATGAAAATATCGACCTGCTCGTCATGTCGGCCCACGAGGAAGGGCATATCGAGCACTTTCTATTCGGCCGTGAGAATGAGGAGTTGATACGCAGGATGCCCTGTTCCATCGTGCTGGTCAAAAAAGAATTTCACAAGGTAGCGTAGTGCGAAGCATCGGGGCGCATCACGGTGCATGGGAATCGAATTCCGGGACAGCCTGCCGATAACGACCAGGCAGGATTCGGTCAAAAACAAATTCGAAGGAGTAACAATGCGCAAACATACCCGCGCCAGCCACCCCATATACAATCTCCTGCCCACGGACATCGAGGGGTTCGATTCCCTGGCTGAGCTTGCCCTGGACATGCGCTCGTCCTGGAATCACGCTACCGACGAAGTGTGGCGGCAGCTCGATCCCACACTGTGGGAATTAACGCAGAATCCCTGGGTCGTCCTGCAGACGGTTTCGCGCGACCGGATCGAGCGAGTGTTGGCCGATCCCGTTTTTCGCAAAAGCGTTGACGGGTTGCTGCGGACCAGGCGGCAGGCAGTGGAGGCGCCCGCGTGGTTTCAGCGGCATCATTTGCAGGGTCCCCTGAAGTGTGCCGCCTATTTCAGCATGGAATTTATGTTGAGCGAAGCTTTGCCCATCTATTCGGGCGGGCTTGGCAACGTGGCCGGCGATCAGCTCAAAGCCGCCAGCGACCTGGGCGTGCCGGTGGTCGGAGTGGGGCTGCTCTACCAGCAGGGCTATTTTCGCCAGGCGATCGACAAAAACGGAGCGCAACAGGCCCTCTTCCCCTACAACGACCCCGGACAGTTGCCGATCACGCCGGTGCGCCAAGCCAACGGCGAGTGGCTGCGCCTGGAGATCGCCTTGCCCGGTTATTCGGTCTGGCTGCGCGCCTGGCAGGCCCAGGTCGGCAGAGTGAAGCTTTACCTGCTGGACAGCAATGACGCGGCGAACTTCCCCGCGCATCGAGGGATTACCAGCGAACTGTATGGCGGCGGGCCGGAGTTGCGCCTCAAGCAGGAACTGCTCCTCGGGATCGGCGGATGGCGGCTGCTCGGGGCGCTTGGCATTCAGCCGGAAGTCTGCCATCTGAATGAAGGGCATGCGGCCTTTGCCGTGTTGGAACGCGCCTGCAGTTTCATGCGGGAGAGCGCGCAGCCCTTCGAAGTCGCGCTGTCCGTCACCAGGGCGGGGAACCTTTTCACCACCCACACCGCGGTGGCCGCCGGCTTCGATCTTTTCGCTCCGGCTCTGATCGAGCAATACCTCGGCGGTTATGCCGAGCGCAAGCTCGGCATAACCCTGCACGATCTGCTGGCCCTGGGCCGCCGGGACCCGAACGATTCGTCGGAAAGTTTCAACATGGCGTATCTGGCGATCCGCGGGAGCGGGGCGGTCAACGGCGTGAGCCGCCTGCACGGGAAAGTCAGCCGGAGCATCTTCCAGCCCCTGTTCCCGCGTTGGTCGCAGGACGAAGTCCCGGTCGGACACGTGACGAACGGGGTTCACACGCGGAGCTGGGACTCGGCGGCAGCGGACGAACTCTGGACGGAGGCCTGTGGAAAGGACCGCTGGCTGGGGACGACGAAAACCCTGGAGCAGGACATTCGCTGCGTCTCCGACTCCAGGCTCTGGCAATTTCGCATCGCCGCCAGCAAGTCTCTCGTCGAATACGCACGCGGGCGATTGTCCAGGCAACTGGCCGCCTCCGGTGCGTCGCCCGAAGAAGTTGACGCGGCGAAACATCTATTTGATCCCAAAGTATTGACGCTGGGCTTTGCCAGACGCTTTGCGACCTACAAGAGACCGAACCTGCTGCTGCACGACCCGGCGCGGCTGCTTCGCCTGTTAACCGATCCCGAGCGCCCGGTGCAACTCATCATCGCCGGCAAGGCCCATCCGGAAGACCAGGCGGGGCAGGCGCTGATTCAGGAATGGACGCGTTTCACCCGGCGCCCCGAGGCGCGCCCCCATGTGATGTTCCTGAGCGACTACGATATGCTCTTGACCGAGCACCTGGTGCAGGGGGTGGATGTCTGGCTCAACACGCCAAGGCGGCCCTGGGAGGCGTGTGGAACGAGCGGCATGAAGGTGCTGGTCAATGGAGGCATCAATCTTTCGGAGTTGGACGGCTGGTGGGCGGAGGCATACACGCCTGAAGTGGGGTGGGCATTGGGGGACGGCCGGGAACATGACGACGATCCCGCCTGGGACGCGGCCGAAGCCGAAGCGCTCTACGACCGGCTCGAACGCGAGGTGGTCCCGGAGTTTTATGCCCGGGACGCAAGCGGCATTCCCACCGCCTGGGTCACGCGAATGAGGGAAAGCATGGCGCGGTTGACGCCGCGCTTTTCCGCCAACCGCGCGGTGCGCGAATACACCGAGCAACACTACCTCCCTGCCGCTGCCGCCTACCATGAGCGCGCGGCCGGGAAAGGCGCAACGGGCAGGCAGATCGTCGCCTGGCGGCACGCCCTGGAACAGAAGTGGGCCGGGCTCCGCTTCGGCGAAGTGAAGGTTAAGACCGGTGGCGGACAACACGTATTCGAGGTCCAGGTCTATCTCGATGACCTCGATCCCGATGCCGTGCGGGTGGAGATTTACGCCGAGGGCGTCATGGACGGCACTCCCGTGCGCCGGGAGATGAAGCGCGTTCGCCAACCGGCCGGTGCGTCGGGCGGCTGCGCTTACGGGGGAGCCGTGTCTGCGGCCCGCCCGGCGACGGACTATACGGTGCGAATGATACCTCAGCGCCTCGGGGTGGCCGTTCCGCTGGAATCCCCCCTCATTTTATGGCAGCGATGATGGAAAGGCCCAAACGCGAGTTGCACGGCCATATCCCCGAGATCTCCGGGCGCGCTGACGTTCGGCCGGGCTCTCCTTTGCCTCTGGGGACCCGGGAAATGGGAGGAGGGGTTAATTTCGCCATTTTCTCCCGCTACGCCGGCCGCGTTCGGCTGGAGCTGTTCGACCGTCCCGAAGATGCAGTGCCCGCACGTGCAATCGATCTGGATTCAGCGCTCAACCGCACCGGCGACGTGTGGCACGTCTGGGTGGAGGGGATCGGTTCCGGCCAACTCTATGCTTACCGCGTGGACGGTCCTTACGAACCTGGAGAAGGACATCGTTTCAACTTCAACAGGCTTCTCCTCGATCCCTGCGCCACCGCGATTTCGCGGCTGCCCCCGTGGGATTTTGCATCGGCGCGCGGATACGACCCGTCTGCGCCGGAACGGGACCTGGTTCTCTCGAAGCTGGACAATGCCGGGTCGATGCCCAAATGCGTGTTTGTCAACGAGCCCTTCGACTGGAATGGAGACCGGCCGCCCCGGCACCCGTGGTCGAAAACCGTCATTTACGAAACGCATGTTCGCGGCTTTACCGTTCATCCCACGTCGGGTGTGGACCATCCGGGGACCTACCGGGGCCTGACGGAAAAGATCCCCTATCTCAAAACCCTGGGAGTGACCGCCGTGGAACTGATGCCCGTGCAGGAATTCAATGAAATTTTCATCGCGCGCATGAATCCGCTGACAGGTCAACCGCTCAGGAATTACTGGGGATACGATCCCGTGGTTTTCAGCGCGCCCAAAGCGTCCTACGGCAGTTCGGAAGGTTTGGGCCGGCAGAACCTGGAGTTCAAGGAAATGGTGCGGGCCTTTCACAGTGCCGGCATCGAAGTGATTCTGGACGTGGTGTTCAATCACACGGCGGAAGGGGACGAGCTGGGTCCGACGCTGTGTTTCCGCGGGGTGGACAACTCGATCTTCTACACGCTGGCGGACGACAAACGCCACTACAATGACTACACGGGAACAGGCAACACCATCAACGCCAACCATCCCGTGGTGCGGGACCACATCCTGGCCGCGCTCCGTTATTGGATGGTCGAGATGCACGTGGACGGGTTCCGGTTCGACCTGGCGTCGGTCCTGGGCCGGGACGGCTCCGGCAAACTGCTGGCCAATGCCCCTCTTCTCGAACGGATCGCCGAGGACTCTATCCTGAGAGACGTGAAAATCATCGCCGAGGCGTGGGACGCCGCCGGCGCGTACGAGGTGGGGAGTTTTTCGGAGCGGCGGTGGGCGGAGTGGAACGGTCGTTACCGGGATGATGTCAGGCGTTTCTGGCGCGGCGATGACGGGATGCTCGGTTTGTTTGCCAGCCGCATCTGCGGCAGTGCCGACATCTATACCGGGTCCGGCAAAGGCCCCGAGGGCAGCATCAACTTCGTCACCTGCCACGACGGTTTCACTCTGAACGACCTGGTGAGCTATAGCTGCAAGCACAATGAAGCAAACGGTGAAAACAACCATGACGGGACCGACGCCAACTTCAGCTGGAACTGCGGCTCTGAAGGCGAGACGGCGGATGCCGGGATCGAGGCCTTGCGGAAGGGCCGGATCAAGAACTTCCTGCTGACCCTGCTGATCTCGCGCGGCGTGCCGATGCTGCTCGGCGGGGACGAATTTCGCCGCACGCAGGGCGGCAACAATAACGCCTACTGCCAGGACAACGAAACGAGCTGGCATGACTGGGGCCTCCTGGAACGGCACCGGGAAATTTCCCGCTTCACCCGCGGCATGATCGCCTTTCGCCGTGCCCATCCGGTCCTGAGCAGGGAACAATTCTACACGGACGCCGAGATTTATTGGTTCGGTCCCGGGGGAGGGTCGCCCGACTGGGCGGACCCCAAGGGGAAACGGTTTGCCTGCCTGATCCATGAAGACGAGCAGCGCGCCCTTTGTTTGATGTTCAACGCCGGCGCCGATGCGGTCGATTTCGATTTGCCCCCCGCAATGCCGGGGGTCCAATGGCATCTGGCCGTCGACACCTCCGGCGAAGCGCCGCGAGATCTGTTCGATGCGGGCGAGGAACCGCCTTTGGAAGATCCGAAGACTTACCGTTTGAGCCCCCGGTCCAGCGCCATACTTCTCTCCCGTCGAGTTGAATTTCAATCGAAACCGAGGGGCGGTGCGCCCACTCCGCCTCAGGGGGTTGTGCGGGAACCCCGGCCCGGAGGCGGAACGACAATCCGTTAGCTTATTCTACTGCCGGGACCGTCCGGTCGATGGTGGGGGAAGCTCCGGGCAACCCCGGAAACGGCTGCTGTTCAAGTGCCTGAATCATGGAGGTAATCGAAATGAGAAAAAGCAGCTCTTTTGCGGCATTGGAAAGACGATGAAGAAAGCGACTGCAATCACCTGCCTGTTTCTGGATATCGGCGGCGTCTTGCTCACGGATGGATGGGACCACCATGCCCGTAAGCGGGCGGCGGTTAACTTCAAGCTGGAGTTGCCCGAACTGGAGGATCGGCATCACCTGACTTTCGAAGCCTACGAGGAGGGAAAGCTCACGATGGAGGAATATCTGGGCCTGGTGGTCTTCCACCGGGAGCGACCGTTCACCCGTGCCCAATTTCGACGCTTCATGTTCGCGCAATCCAAACCCTGCCCCGAGATGATCGAACTGGTCGCCGGGCTCAAGGTCCGGTACGGGCTGAAGATCGCCGTGGTCAGCAACGAAGCGCGCGAACTGAATGAGTATCGGATTCGTAAGTTCAAGCTGGGCCGGTTTGTGGATTTTTTTGTTTCCTCCTGCTTCGTACATGTCCGCAAGCCCGATGCCGACATCTTTCGGCTTGCGCTGGACATTGCCCAGGTGCCGGCCCGGCAGGTGGTCTATATCGAAAACACCCCGATGTTCGTGCAGATCGCGGAACGTTTGGGAATTCGAAGCATTCTTCACACGGATTACAGGTCCACGTGCGCGCAATTGGCTTCGTTCGGATTGCGGAACGACGAAGGAGTTACCCATGAAACCGGCTGACCCGCGCATCCTGACGATCAATGGCGGCTCGTCGAGCATCAAGTTTGCGCTGTTCGAGGCCGCCGACCCGCTCCGACGGATTCTGGAGGGCGGGATAGAGCGGATTGGAATGCCGGAGGCCACCTTGCGGGTGAAGGGCCTGAACCACACGGACAACTTCTCGCGGTCAGTGGCGGCGCCGGACCACACGGTGGCGGTGGGCGCTTTGATGGATTGGATCGAGGAGCGCATCGGGCGTGGTGCATTGACCGCGGTGGGACATCGCGTGGTGCACGGCGGACCCAAGTATAGCGAGCCGCAGCCGATCACCGCGGAAATGGTCGATGAGTTGCACCGGCTCAGTCCGTTCGATCCCGAGCATCTGCCGGAGGAGATCCTGTTGACCGAGGCGTTTCATCACCGGTTTCCCGACCTGCCCCAGGTGGCCTGTTTCGACACCGCTTTTCACCATGACCTGCCGCGCGTGGCCCGGCTGTTGCCGATCCCGCGCCGCTACGAAGCGCGGGGCGTGCGGCGCTACGGGTTCCACGGGTTGTCGTATGCGTTTCTGATGGAAGAACTGGCCCGCCTGGCCGGAGCGGAAGCGGCACGGGGCCGGGTCGTCCTCGCCCACCTCGGCAACGGCGCGAGCCTGGCGGCGGTGCGTGACGGCAAACCCGTGGACACCAGCATGAGTTTCACCCCGACGGCCGGGGTGCCGATGAGCACCCGTTCAGGCGATCTCGATCCCGGACTGATTTGGTACCTGGCGCGAACCGAAGGGCTCGATGCAAAACAATTCAATGAGATGGTCAATTTCCAGTCCGGGCTTCTGGGCGTGTCGGAGACCGGTTCCGACATGCACGACCTGCTTGAACGCGAGGCCGGCGATGTGCGGGCGGCCGAAGCGGTCGCGATGTTTTGCTACCAGGTCAGGAAATGGATCGGCGCATTCGCGGCGGCGTTGGGTGGGCTGGACACGATGGTGTTCTCGGGCGGTATCGGAGAGAACTCGCCCATTGTCCGCGCCCGTATCTGCGACGGATTGGGATTTCTCGGAATCGAACTGGAAGAAAAACAAAACATGGCCAATGCGGGCGTGATTTCCGCGGCGGTCGGCCGGGTCCCTGTGCGCGTCATTCGCACCGACGAGGAATTGATGATCGCGAACACGGTTTGCCGCATTCTCGGTCTCGGCTGCAAAAAGGAGAACTGAACCATGAAGACAAAAACCCTTTCCCCGGAACTGCTCCATAAGATTGATGCGTACTGGCGAGCCGCCAACTATCTGTCGGTAGGGCAGATTTATCTCTACGACAATCCGCTGCTGAAGCGGCCGCTGACGCTCGCGGACGTAAAGCACATGCTGCTGGGACATTGGGGCACGACCCCCGGGCAGAACTTCATTTACGCGCACTTGAACCGGGTCATCAAAAAATACGACCTCGACATGATTTACGTCTCCGGTCCCGGGCACGGCGGCCCGGCCGTGGTGGGCAATACGTACCTCGAAGGCACTTACAGCGAGATATATCCCAACATCAGCCAGGATGAGGCCGGGTTGCGGAAGCTCTTTATCCAGTTTTCGTTTCCCGGAGGGATTCCGAGCCACGCATCGCCGGAGTGTCCGGGCTCGATCCACGAGGGCGGCGAACTTGGCTATTCGCTCAGCCATTCGTTCGGGGCGGTGTTCGACAATCCCGATCTGATCGTCGCCTGCGTCGTCGGAGACGGCGAGGCGGAGACGGGGCCGCTGGCCACCGCATGGCATTCGAACAAGTTCCTCGATCCGGTAACCGACGGCGCGGTGCTGCCGATCCTGCACCTCAACGGCTACAAGATTTCCAACCCGACCGTCCTTGCCCGCATCGAGCATGAGGAATTGGAGCAGTTACTCCGCGGCTACGGGTGGACGCCCCACTTCGTCGAGGGTCACGAACCCGAGTTGATGCATGAGGCCATGGCCGCGACGCTCGACACGGCGGTGGAGCAGATCAAAAAGATACAGCAGGACGCCCGCGTCCACGGCAACTTCGTGCGTCCGCGCTGGCCGATGATCGTCCTCAATTCACCCAAGGGCTGGACGGGGCCGAAGATGGTCGACGGCCTGCAAGTTGAGGGCACGTTCCGAGCGCACCAGGTGCCGCTCTCCGACCCGGCTACCCATCCCGAACACCTCAAGCTGTTGGAAGACTGGCTGAGGAGCTACCGGCCGGAGGAACTCTTCGATGGGCAGGGCCGCCTCAAACCGGAACTGGCCGAACTTGCCCCCAAGGGCGAACGGCGCATGGGCGCGAATCCCCGCGCCAACGGCGGCATGCTGCTGCGCGACCTGCGGATGCCGGATTTTCGCGACTACGCGGAGGACGTGCCTTCGCCCGGGGTTCGCGGCATCGGCGACACGCATGTGCTCGGGCGTTTCATTCGCGATGTGGTGAAGCTGAACGGTGAGCAGCGGAATTTCCGGGTCTTCGGCCCTGACGAGACGCTCTCCAACGGCCTGGAGGCCGTCTTTGACGTGACCGCACGCCAATGGGACGCCGCGACTGTGGCGAACGATGAATTTCTCGCGCCCACCGGCCGCGTGATGGAAATGCTCAGCGAGCACCAATGCGAGGGCTGGCTCGAAGGCTACCTGCTCACCGGCCGGCATGGACTCTTTAACTGCTACGAGGCGTTCATCCACATCGTCGATTCGATGTTCAACCAGCACGCCAAGTGGCTGAAGGTCACGTCGCAGTTGCCCTGGCGGCGGAAGATCGCCTCGCTCAACTACCTGCTGGCTTCGCATGTCTGGCGCCAGGACCACAACGGCTTTACGCACCAGGACCCCGGTTTCGTCGACCACGTAGTGAACAAGAAGGCCGAGGTCGTGCGTGTTTACCTTCCGCCGGATGCGAACTGCCTGCTGTCGGTGATGGACCACTGCCTGCGCAGCCGCCATTACGTCAACGTCGTGATCGCCGGCAAACACCCGGCGCCGCAGTGGCTGACGATGGACGCCGCCGTCAAGCACTGCACCGAGGGCATTGGCATCTGGTCGTGGGCCAGCAACGACCAGGGGGTTGCGCCCGACGTGGTCATGGCCTGCTGCGGCGACGTGCCCACGTTGGAAACGCTGGCCGCCGTCTCCATTATGCGCGAGCATCTGCCCGACCTGAAAATCCGGGTGGTCAACGTCGTCGACCTCATGAAGCTGCAGCCGCAAACCGAGCACCCGCACGGATTGAGCGACATCGATTTCGACGAGATTTTCACCAGGGACAAGCCGGTCATCTTCGCCTTCCATGCCTATCCGTGGTTGATCCACCGGCTGACCTATCGCCGCACCAACCACGACAACATCCACGTTCGCGGCTACAAGGAGGAAGGCACCATCACCACGCCCTTCGACATGACGGTGATGAACGATCTGGACCGCTTCCACCTCGTGATGGACACCATCGACCGCCTGCCGCAGACCGGCGACAAAGGCGTCTACCTGAAGCAGCAACTCAAGGACAAGCTCATCGAGCACAAGCAGTACATAAACAAATATGGCGAGGACATGCCGGAGATTCGCAACTGGAAGTGGACAGGATGATATCGCGATGGCCCTGCGATTGATTGAGATGGTGTTGCAGCAGAAAGACGGCGAAGAAGTCCGCGAACTTCTCAAGGAGCACAGGGTGCTCGAACACCGGCAGATCCGTTTGCCGGATGATGAAGTGCTGGTGCGGATTTTGTTGGAAGCGGAACAGAGCGAAGCGGTCCTGGATTTGTTGGGGAAACGGTACGCCCGAGGTGAGGGCGGTCGAGTGGTGATTCTGCCTGTCGAAGCGACATTGCCGCGCGCCGAGCCGGGGCCGCCCGCCACGCCCGAGCAATCGGCGCCCGAGGAAAAATCGCCGGAGCGGATCAGCCGGGAGGAGTTGTACGAGGACATCAAGAATGGCGCGCTGTGTTCGCGGGTCTATCTGGCGATGGCGGCGTTGTCCACCGTCGTGGCGGCCATCGGTCTGTATTACAACAGCGTGGCAATTATCATCGGGGCGATGGTGATTGCGCCCTTGCTCGGGCCGAACGTGGCCTTGGCGCTCGGCACGACGTTGGGAGACTTGTCACTGCTAAGACACGCGCTCCTGACAATCTTGGCCGGGATTGCAACGACGATGACGTTGTCGATGATCATCGGCGTGCTGCTGAAGGTGAACCCGGCATCGCACGAAGTGGCGTCGCGCACCGGGGTGGCGCTGGGCGACATTGCGGTGGCATTGGCGTCGGGCTGCGCGGGCGCACTGGCGTTCACGACGGGCGTCTCGGCGGCGTTGATCGGCGTGATGGTGTCGGTGGCGTTATTGCCGCCGCTGGTGACGTTTGGGCTGCTGCTGGGCGGTGGACACCCGGCGCTGGCCGTAGGCGCGCTGTCGCTGTTTCTGGTGAACCTGGTTTGCGTGAACCTTGCCGGCGTGACAACGTTTCTGTCGCAGGGTATTCGCCCGGCGACTTGGTGGGAGAAAGATCGAGCCGTGAAAGCCACACGCGTCTCCATTGGGCTGTGGATTGCGCTGTTGGCGGGGTTGGTCGCCATGATCCTGCTATTGCGAAAGGACTGAATATGATGGGACAAGAAACTGTGAAGATCTCATACCTCGGCGCGGTGGCCGGGGTGTACGGCAGTGTCGTGGATATACGGTTCGACGCATAGTTGCCGCCCATCTATTCGTTGCTTCACGCCAAGGGGGAGAAATCGCCATTGAGGTTTTAACTCAACTCGACGCGCACCGCGTGCGTGGAATCGCGTTGCCCCCCACCCATGGCCTTGCCCGCGGCAACGCGGTGGAAGACACGGGCGGGCCGTTGAAGGCACCGGTCGGCAAGAGAATTCTCTCGCGAATGTTCGACGTTTTCGGCAATGCCATCGACCGCCAGCCGGCGCGGACGGGACTGGCCGCCACCTTCCGGTATTGAGCCAATCACAATCAAAACAGGAGAACAGCGCGCATGTCCAAATCAATTCCGACCGTAACATCGAAGGTCACGAGGCGCTGAGCGCTTCAAGTGTTCAAGTATCGGACAATACGAGAAATCAGTGCACGCCTTGGCCGACTGCTGTTGCACCGTGGAGCTGGGGTCCCGAGTTTCAATCGCCACGCGCCATGAAAACGCGGTTTCGTTGGCATCACGGGGCCGGATGCTGGCATCGCTATATCGGCGAACGGGAAGACGTGATCGGCCTCGACCATTTTGGCGCCTCCGCACCCGGACCGGTGTTGATGCGTGAATATGGATTTACCGTGGAGAACGTCTGCAAACGAGCACTGACCTTGCTGAAGAAGAACGTTGCATGAACTGTCAAGGATGCCGAAACGCATCGGGAAGGCCAATGAGGAGACCCTATGATCGTCGTCATCACCATCTCCCCGCGGGACTACGACGCGGTTCTGTTCGACCTTGACGGGGTGCTGACAAAGACGGCAGGCGAGCCGTTCGTTCCTTTTGATATCGACACCGACTACCCGCGTTACGTCGGCGTGGCAGCCTTCCTCGAGTCGCGCGGGATCGAATTGCCGTTGGGTACACCCGAAGATGGGCATTCCGGAGACCAGGGCCGGAGCCTGATCGACTAATAGTTGGGGGGGTATCAGAGATGAGATCACAAGAGCTTATAGACACCGCGAGGACGCTGGTCGCCGGCGGTAAGGGCCTGCTGGCGATGGATGAAAGTAATCCAACCTGCAACAAACGATTCGCCGGGTTGGGGATTGCCCAGACCACGGAGGCCAGGCGCGCCTATCGGGAATTGATTGTGACCACGCCCGGTCTCGGTGAGTGCATCAGCGGCATGATCCTCTACGACGAGACGATCCGCCAGCAGAAAAAAGATGGTACTCCCTTTGTCAAAGCCATCACCGATGCGGGAATCATTCCCGGCATTAAAGTTGATACCGGGGCAAAGGACATGGCAGCTCACCCGGGGGAGAAAATAACGGAAGGCCTGGATGGCTTGCGCGCCCGCCTGGCCGAATACTCTCGGATGGGTGCCCGTTTTGCCAAGTGGCGCGCGGTGATCGCCGTGGGCGACGACATTCCCAGCCGGGGCTGCATCGAGGCCAACGCGCAGGCGCTGGCCCGCTATGCCGCGTTGTGCCAGGAAGTCGGACTGGTCCCTGTTGTCGAGCCGGAAGTGCTCATGGAAGGCGGACATACCCTGGAGCGGTGCCGCGAGGTAACGGAGGAAGTCCTGCGAAAGGTTTTCAACCAGCTTTACCTTCAACGTGTGACGCTGGAGGGTATGATCCTGAAGCCCAACATGGTGCTTCCGGGATTGACCTGCCCCAGGCAGGAAACGGTGGACGAGGTGGCCGACGCCACGGTGAAATGTCTCCTGCGAGCCGTCCCCGCCGCCGTTCCGGGGATTGCGTTCTTGTCGGGCGGCCAATCCGCTGAACTGGCCTCGGCCCGTTTGAATGCCATGAATGTCAGGTTCAAGTCGCGGCTGCCTTGGCCGCTGACGTTTTCGTTCGCCCGCGCCATCCAGCAACCGGCTTTGGAAATTTGGCGAGGTGAGGAGGCCCGGGTGTTGGAGGCACAGCAGGCCCTGGTTCATCGAGCCACGTGCAACCGGGCTGCGTGCCGCGGCGAATACAATGCCGCGCTGGAAAGGTCTTGAGCACGACGGCAGGTATCCCGCGACTCACGGAACCTGCGGCATAGCAAAGACAGGAGAATACCCATGATGGAGCACAATGCCGACCGGCCCCAGGCTCCCGAATCGAAGCCCGATGCGAAGGACGATTTGCAATCCCTTCCCATGCCGGAATTGCTGGCAAAACTGGGGTCGTCCCCGGACGGCCTCACTGAAGCGGAAGTGCAGAAGCGGCTGGCCCAATATGGGCCTAACGAGATTGAAGAAAAGAAAACCAATCCGTTCCTCAAATTCCTCACCTATTTTTGGGGTCCCATACCGTGGATGATCGAAGCGGCCGTAATCCTTTCAGCGGTAGCCCGGCATTGGCCGGACTTTGCCATCATCCTGCTTCTGCTTGTGGCCAACGCCGTGGTCGGATTCTGGGAAGAACACCAGGCGGGCAACGCCATCGCCGCTCTGAAGGCCAAGCTGGCGACCAAGGCACGGGTGAAACGCGATGGGAACTGGACCACTCCGGAGGCGCGTGAGCTTGTGCCTGGCGACGTCATCCGCCTCCGTCTGGGCGACATCGTGCCGGCGGATGCGCGATTGCTGGAGGGCGACCCGATAGAAGTGGATCAGTCCGCGCTGACGGGAGAGTCGTTGCCCGCCACGCGAAAACCGGGCGAGGCGGTGTTTTCCGGTTCGATCATCCGCCTGGGCGAAATCGGCGCGGTCGTGTACGGCACGGGCCGGAATACCTACTTCGGCAAGACGGCGCAACTGGTGCAGGAGGCGCACACGGTCAGCCATTTCCAACGCGCGGTGTTAAATATCGGCAACTACCTGATCATCCTCGCAGTGACCCTGGTGGTGTTGATACTGGGCGTTGCGCTCTTTCGCGGCGACCCGATGCTCACCACGCTGCAGTTCGCACTGGTGTTGACGGTGGCCGCAATTCCGGTGGCGATGCCCACGGTGCTGTCCGTGACCATGGCGGTCGGCGCGCGCCAGCTGGCCAAAAAAGAGGCGATTGTGACCAGGCTGGCGGCCATCGAGGAATTGGCGGGCGTGGACGTGCTGTGTGCGGACAAGACCGGCACTCTGACCCAGAACAAGCTGACACTGGGCGATCCGTTCGGCGTGAACGACATGCCCGCCGATCAGGTCATCCTCAACGCGGCGCTGGCGTCGCGCGCGGACAATAAGGACACCATCGACCTGGCCGTGCTGGGCGGCCTGAAAGACGATCGGGCCTTGCAGGGCTACCAGGTGGTTCATTTCCAGCCGTTCGACCCGGTGCACAAGCGCACCGAAGCCGCCGTCAGGGACGCGGACGGAAAAGAGTTCAAGGTGACCAAGGGAGCGCCGCAGGTGATCCTGGAGTTGTCGGCCAATGCCGCTCGGGTGGGGCCCGCCGTCGAGAAGGCGGTCAACGCATTCGCGGCGCGCGGTTTCCGCTCGCTGGGCGTGGCTCGGGCGGATGCGCAAGGCCCATGGCAGTTTCTCGGAGTGTTGCCCCTGTTTGACCCGCCACGCGAAGAAGCCAAAGTCACCATCGCCACCGCACGACAGATGGGGGTAAACGTCAAGATGGTTACGGGCGATGCATTGGCCATCGCTCGGGAAACCGCCGGGAAACTGGGGCTGGGCACAAACATCCTCGATGCCGGTGGCTTCGGCGACACGAAGCATCACGAAACGGCGCAGTTGGTGGAGACCATCGAGAAAGCGGACGGTTTCGCCCAGGTGTTTCCCGAACACAAGTTCCACATTGTGGACGTCCTGCAGCAACGCGGCCACATCGTCGGCATGACGGGCGACGGGGTGAACGACGCCCCCGCGCTGAAGAAGGCCGACTGCGGCATCGCCGTTTCCGGCGCGACGGACGCGGCGCGCGCGGCGGCGTCCATCGTGCTGCTGACGCCCGGCCTGTCGGTGATCGTTGACGCTATCAAGGAGAGCCGGGAAATCTTCCAGAGGATGAACAGCTATGCCATCTACCGCATCGCCGAGACGCTTCGCGTCCTCTTGTTCATGACGGTAGCGATCCTGGTGTTTAACTTCTATCCGATGACCGCCGTGATGATCGTGATGCTGGCGTTGCTCAACGACGGCGCCATCCTGTCCATCGCCTACGACAACGTTCATTACAAGGACAAGCCCGAGGCATGGAACATGCGCATGGTGCTGGGGATTGCCACGGTGCTGGGCCTCGTCGGACCGGTGGCTGCGTTCGGCCTGTTTTACCTCGGCGAGCGCGTCTATCACCTCGACCGTGCGCACATCCAAACGTTAATGTACCTGATGCTGTCCGTGGCGGGACACCTGACGATCTTCCTCACGCGTACGCGCGGCCCGTTCTGGTCCATACGCCCCGCGCGGATTTTATGGGTCGCCGTGCTCGGCACGCAAATCGTGGCGACGTTGATAGCGGTTTACGGGCTGTTTATGACACCCCTCGGCTGGGGTTGGGCGCTGTTCGTTTGGGGCTATGCGCTGGCGTGGTTCCTGGTGACCGACCGTGTAAAACTGGTCGCGTATCGGGTGTTCGATCCCACCGCCGCGCCCCTGTTGGGCAGAAAACCGTCGATGTGACACCGCATGTCGCCGGCGAGCCTGTGAACTCTACGAGCAACAGGGCCGCCGTGATGGCCAAGCAAATCGAGACCGGCTCCAGGCGGAGCGGGAGATTCGGAAAGATGAGCCTTCCAAATGAACCGATGCGAACCCCGTGGCGGGCATGATGGGAAGAAGGGTGGAAGCTGATATGGGCAAGACCAACGGCAGCAAGGCGCTGTCCGACGCACTGGTGATCTTCGGTGCGACGGGCGATCTCGTTCACAAGATGATCTTCCCGGCGCTCTATGCGATGACGAAACGAGGTGCATTGAGCGTTCCGATTATCGGCGTTGCATCTTCGAAATGGAGTCTGGCGCAACTTCGCCAGCGGGCGGTCGATGGCATAGAGAAATCGGGCAGGATGGATGACCCGCACGCCCTCGAACGTCTGCTCTCCCAGCTCCGGTATGTGGAGGGCGACTACAATGACCGGGATACGTTCACAGCGATAAAAGAAATGCTGGGTAGTGCTCGGCGCCCAGCCCACTACCTCGCCATCCCACCCGCGCTCTTCGCGACGGTCATCCAAGGGATCGGCGCCGCGGGTTTGGCCGAAAACGCGCGCGTCATCGTCGAAAAGCCGTTCGGACGCGACCTGGCCTCCGCGCGGGAGCTCAACGACATCGCACACTCGGTGTTCCCGGAAGATTCCATCTTCCGCATCGATCACTTCCTAGGGAAGGAGGCGATTATGAATATCCTCTATTTTCGCTTCGCCAATTCTTTCCTGGAGCCGATCTGGAACCGCAACTACGTGGCCGGCGTGCAGATAACTTTATCCGAGGATTTTGGTGTGGAGAACCGGGGCGGGTTTTACGAAACCGCCGGCTGTCTACGCGACGTGATTCAGAATCACATCTTCCAGATTGTCGCGTTGCTCGCGATGGAGCCCCCGGCCTATCGGGGCTTTGGAGCCGTCCAGAGCGAGAAAGCCAAGGTCTTCCAGGCCATGCGTCCGCTGCAGATCGACGATTTGGTGCGCGGCCAATATTCCGGGTATCGGAAGGAACCGGACGTGGCGAAAAACTCCGACGTCGAGACTTTCTGTGCCCTGCGGCTGTTTATCGATTCGTGGCGATGGGCCGGGGTACCATGGTATCTGCGCTCCGGTAAATGCCTGGCCGAAACGGCCGCCGAGGTTCTAGTGGAGCTGAAGCCTCCACCACAGAGACTGTTCGCCGACTCAGCGCCGGCTGCCGGTCGGACCAACTACCTGCGCTTTCGGCTATCTCCCAGCTCAGCCATCGCCCTCGCCGCTCGTGTCAAGCTTGCAGGCAAGGATTTCGTCGGCGACCAGCGAGAGCTCTACCTGGTTGAAGAACAACCGGGAGAGGAGTCGCCTTACGAGCGGCTTTTAGGAGATGCCATGGCTGGCAACGGAGCGCTCTTCACCCGTGAGGATGCGGTTGAGGCCGCTTGGGCGGTGGTCGATCCAGTCCTTAATACCCACGGCCGGGTTCGTCCCTACAGGCGTGGCAGTTGGGGGCCGAAAGAGGCTGACGCGCTCATGGCAACAGACGGCCGCTGGCACAACCCCAGGGCCGATGAGGCGATCTGATGCAGTCACCCGGCAAAGTTGTGTTCCTGTTCGACGTGGATAACACCCTGCTGGACAATGAATGGGTGTTATATGACCTCAGGAACCATCTTGAGCGCGAGTTCGGATCTGAGATTCGAGACCGCTACTTCGCTATCTTGGAAGATTTGTTCGCCGAGCTTGGCTATGCGGACTACCTGGGTGCTTTGCAGCGCTACCGACTGGAGGACATGTGCGACCCGCGACTGCTGCTGATGTCTTCCTTTCTGGTTGATTATCCGTTTGCAAACCGGTTGTATCCTGGTTCGCTCGCCGCCCTTGCCCATGTTCGCCCGTGGGGAGCAACGGTCATCCTGTCCGATGGCGACGTGGTCTTCCAGCCGCGGAAAGTTCAGCGATCGGGGCTATGGGAAGCGGTCGAGGGCCGTGTGCTGATCTACATCCACAAAGAGCAGATGTTGGATGATGTCGAGCGGCGTTACCCGGCGCGGCATTATGTCATGGTGGACGATAAGCTGCGCATTCTGACGGCAATGAAAAATATCTGGGGGGAACGGCTGACGACTGTATGGCCCCGCCAGGGACATTATGCCCGCGACCCCAAAACCCTCGCTTCGTATCCGCCCGCTGACCTCACGGTTGAGCGCATCGGAGATATGGTCAACTACGACTTAGACGCATTGCTCGGCCCCAAAGGAGTCCCTAATTGAGAAGACATATTCTTTCAACATTCTTCCCCGGGAGGCCCATCGATGGCTGAGACCAGGCTGGGATTGCCCGGCAGCATTCACGCGTGCCTCTTTGACCTTGACGGCGTGCTCACGGAGACGGCGACGCTCCACGCCAAAGCATGGAAACAAATGTTCGATGACTTTCTCTCCGCCCGCTCGAGCGGCCAACCATTCGTCCCGTTCGACATCGTCCGCGACTATGACCAATACGTCGATGGCAAACCACGCGAGGACGGAGCAAGTTCCTTCCTCGCCTCGCGCGGCATTAGGCTTCCCGAAGGAACAGCCGACGATCCTGAAACGGCAGAGACCATCCAGGGGCTTGGCAAGCGTAAGAACGGCATCTTTCTTGCCTTAATGCGAGAACAGGGAGTAGAGGCATACCCGGGTTCGGTACGCTATGTACGTGCCGTCAGGGGCGCCGGCCTGCGCACCGCGGTGGTGTCTTCGAGCGAGAACTGCCACGAGACGCTCATTGCCGCCGGTATCGCCGAGTTGTTCGACGTCCGCATTGACGGCGTCGCCGCCGCCGAACGGCACCTCGCAGGCAAGCCGGCGCCGGATACCTATCTCGCCGCGGCCCGCGCTCTCGGCGTCACCCCCGCCCAGGCGGCGGTCTTCGAGGACGCCCTTGCCGGCGTCGCGGCCGGTCATGCGGGCGGGTTCGGCTTCGTCGTCGGCGTAGACCGCGCGGGCCAGGCCGATGAGCTTCGCCGTCACGGCGCCGATGTGGTGGTCACCGACCTGGCAGCGCTACTGGAGGCGACGTGATCCGGCATACGGCATTTCGCGTCGAGCCGTGGACGCTCCACGAGACCGAGTTGCACCTCGACGTCCTGGCTCAGAGTGAGTCGATTTTTGCACTGTCGAACGGCCACATCGGCTTACGGGGCAACCTCGACGAGGGGGAGCCCCACGGGCTGCCCGGCACGTACCTGAACGGGTTCTACGAGCTGCGTCCTTTGCCCTACGCCGAGATTCAGTACGGATCGCCGGAGTCGAGCCAGACACTCGTCAATGTGACCAACGGAAAGCTGATGCGCCTGCTCATCGACGATGAGCCCTTCGACATCCGTTACGGTACGCTCCAGCTCCACGACCGCCTGCTCGATTTTCGCGCCGGGACGCTGACGCGTACGGCCGAATGGACCTCTCCCGCCGGACGCACGGTGCGCGTGACCTCACGCAGGTTCGTCTCCTTCACGCACAGATCGATCGTTGGCATCAGCTATGAACTGGAGCCGCTCGACGGGCCCGCCAGCATTGTCGTGCAGTCCGAGCTTGTCGCCAACGAGCAGCTGCCATCCGTCGAAGGAGACCCGCGCGCGGCCGGCTCGCTCGAATCGCCCCTCCGGTCCGAGGAGCACCTGTCAAGCGGGACGGAAGCGGTGCTGATCCACCGGACCCGGCGCAGCGGCCTGCGCATGGCGGCAGCGATGGACCACGTCGTCAGCGGCACTTCCAAAGTGAGTGTCGCGATGGAGACGTTGCCCGATTCGGCGCGCTTCGTCGTCACCGACGTGCTCGAACCGGGACAGCGCCTTCGACTGGTTAAGCTGGTGGCCTACGGCTGGTCTCTTGAGCGCACCGTGCCGGCGTTGCGCGATCAGGTTGCCGCCGCCCTGGCGGCGGCGCGTCAGGCTGGATGGGACGGTCTGCTCGCCGGGCAGCGGCAATATCTCGACGACTTCTGGGCGCGCGCCGATGTCGAGGTCGGCGGCGATTCGGAGTTGCAACAGGCGGTGCGCTTTGCGCTGTTCCACGTGCTCCAGGCCGGCGCGCGGGCCGAGAGGCGCGCTATTCCCGCCAAGGGACTGACGGGCACGGGTTACGACGGCCACTCGTTCTGGGACACGGAGACGTTTGTCCTGCCTGTCCTGACGTACACCGTACCGACTGCTGCGGCAGACACGTTGTGCTGGCGCCATTCGACGATTTCGGCCGCGTGCCGGCGCGCGCAAGAGTTGGGCCTGGCCGGCGCCGCCTTTCCATGGCGCACCATCCACGGCGAGGAATGCTCGGGCTACTGGCCGGCGGGGACCGCTGCATTTCACATCAACGCCGACATCGCCGATGCCGTGATTCGCCATGTCAACGCAACGGGCGAAGAAACCTTCGAGCGCGACATCGGCGTCGACATCCTCGTGCAGACCGCGCGACTCTGGCGCTCCCTGGGCCACCACGATCTGCAGGGCCGCTTCCGCATCGATGGCGTGACCGGACCCGACGAGTACAGCGCCATCGCCGACAATAACGTCTACACCAACCTGATGGCGGCGCGAAACCTGGTCGGTGCGGCGGACGCCTGCGAGCGCAATCGGGACAGGGCGCGCGAGCTTGGCGTGACGCCCGAGGAGACGGCCGACTGGCGCGCCGCCGCCGATCGCATCTTCATCCCCTACGACCGGCGGCTGGGCATACACCCGCAGGCCGAAGGCTTCACCGACCACGAGATGTGGAACTTCGCCGAGACGAAACCCGACCGGTATCCGCTGATGCTGCATTTCCCGTATTTCGATCTCTACCGCAAACAGGTTGTGAAACAGCCCGACCTCGTTCTGGCCATGCAACTGTGCGGCGACGCGTTCACCGACGAACAAAAGGCGCGCAACTTCGATTACTACGAGCGAATCACCGCGCGCGACTCGTCGCTTTCGGCCTGCACCCAGGCGGTGCTCGCGGCCGAGGTCGGGCACCTGCGTCTTGCGCTCGACTACGCCGCCGAGGCCGCGCTCATGGACCTGGAGGATCTCGAGCACAATACACGCGACGGCCTGCACATCGCGTCGCTGGCAGGGACGTGGATCGCGTTGGTGAACGGCTTCGGCGGCATGCGCGATCATGGCGGCGTGCTGTCGTTCGCGCCCCGGCTGCCGGACGGCCTCACGTCGCTGTCCTTTTCCATCGTGCGTGGCAAGCTTTGCCTTCGCGTGGAGGTGACCGCGCGCGCGGCCGCTTACCGGCTGACACGGGGCACCGGGACGCTGCGGATCATACATCATGGAGAGCCGTTGACGCTGAACGGCCCCGATCCAATCGAGCGGCCGATTCCGGCGTCGCCGCCGGTCGAGCCGACCGCGCAGCCTCCCGGCCGGGAGCCGCAACGCCGTTCGGCTGGAGGGATATCCCGGTGACAATCGCATGATTCCGGAACTGAAGGGCCGGGAGAAGCCCCGGCCAGGCCATGATGGTTCAATACTAATTTTCGTTCAAGATGGGCCAAAGCCGATGGGTTACGCTCCGCTTCACCCATCCTACATCCCTTTCCAGACCTGAGTTAATCGTAGAATGGGTGAAGCGGAGCGTAACCCATCACGTTAATCTTGAACGCAACCTGGTTCAAAGAGGGGTCCGAAGGAGAACGGGGGGGTGTGCGGACAACAGGGTGGTCCGCGCCCACCCGCGGGTCAATCGAGCAAATTACGGGCAAGCTCTAAACATCACCTGATTAAAGGGGGGGTACTGCCGGAAGGTGGTTGCCCCTCCGGCAACTGTGTTAGCAGGGTGCGAAGGACAGAAGGGGTGTTTTACTTTTAAAATCCTCTTGGGCTCCGCGCACGGACAACAGAGTCAGAGTTGTCCGTGCCGCTCCGCGAAGACCCGATCCGGAAACACCGCGCAGCCGTATCGCCGCATGTGAAAACGACCGGAATAACCGGCAATCCAAGATCCGGCGGTAGTTTTCCAATGCCGGGGCACGCATCGAGCCAAAATGCCCTTATACGAAACTGCGAGCGTTACGTGGTGCTAGTAGGAACGTCTGCCGCCGCCTGAACGGCCGCCCGAGCTGTGGCCGGAACCGCCTCTGCCCCTCTTGCCGTAGCCGCCGCCGCTCCTGCCGCCTTTCGTATCGTATATCTCGAGATCTTTGCTGTCGACCACACCGCTTGTCCGGTTTCTGTTATAGCCGCCGCCGGCCGATCCGGAACCTGAACCAAAGCCGGACCCGCCCCGGCTATTATTCGAATATCCGGCTCCGCTCCGCTCGCGGTTTGGCCCATTGGCTTCCCGTGGTCTTGATTCGTTCACTTTAACAGCGAAGCCGTTTATTTCTTTGCCGTTTAACCCCGCGAGTGCAGCCAATGCCTGGTCCTGGTTCGGCATTGTAACAAATCCGAATCCCCGCGATTTGAGGGTTTCGTGGTCCAGAATGATTTTGACGGAATTTACCTCGCCAAAAGCCTCAAATTCTTTCTGAATTTCCTCTTCTGTCGTCTTGAATGAGAGGCTTCCTACAAAGATGTTCATGCTTGTCCTTTTTGAATGATGCCATTTGAACTAGATCCGATTGCTTCTGATCGGCCGCGAAAAAAGGAAGGCTCACCGGAGATAGTCATAATGAGACATTTAGTGGGTTTAGTGTGAGGTAATGAAGGCAATCAATTGTCTTCAGAATTGGTGTAGACTCACCGTTAACCACCTTATTTTAGACATAGTGCCCAATAAAAGCAAGCATTGAAAGCAAACTCCGACCGTCATTTTTTTTATCCATCCGCTGATCTTCGCCTGCGGTGTTACTTTTGAAAATACGGTCTTCCAAAGTCGATGTGCCGGAAACTCCGAGAAGAGAGGCCCCCGGGCGGCAGGCTCAGGGCCGCTTGCCCTATGCGGGCTTGAAATCTCGCTTCGTTCCGGCTATGATCACGGCAAGTGAACAATGGCAGACTATGCAACTTTACCCCTCTCACACTGAATCTTGCCGATTCTTTTCGCTGCCCCCGGTATTTGATCACCCATCAACGTTTGAAATTTCTCAAACGCACCGAGAAAGGAATCGCCATGCAGGGACCGGAACTAAAGTTGTCCAAAGGCGATTGGGTGTTCCATCCTCGAATGCCTGATTGGGGGTACGGGAAAGTCATGGAGGTATTAAACGGGAGCAAGGGGCGCGTGTTTTTTCTGCTCGCGGGTGAGAAAAAACTGTCCTGGGAACACGCCGCTTTGGGCAGGGTCGAAGGCGATACGGTATCTCAAGCGGCCCTGAACGACCAGTTGGCGGAGTTCAAGGTGAACCTCGCAAGGGATCTTCTCACTTCCGATGAGCTTAGCCATGGAGTAACCTGCACTGCGTGCGAATCGCTCAGTTCGAAATGCGAATTGTGTAAAAGCGCCTCGGGCAGCCTTCGGATCTACAGCTTTACCCAAAGAGGGAAGCTGTGTCTCTGCGATGCGTGCAGAGACCGGATAATGCTGGAAACAAAGGGCAGGGAAGAAATCAACCAAAGCATCATGGGGATGGAGAAGAGGAGCAAAAAGGGTGCTGCCGGTGAGAAGAAACAGAGGAAGCTGAAAATAGTAAAAAAATGAAATCGGCTCCGGCGGCATACAATAAGCGAAGCGGGGAGAGAACCGCCTTGCATAAGCAACTTATTGTCCCCATTCTAAAGAAGTGATTTCGAAAAACGATGAGGATTTCGGCGGCCCGATTCTCAAAGAACGTTTTGTGGAACTTACAAGCGAAATCAGCCGCCCGGAAGTTGATGGTGTGCAGGGCCTTTTCAGGCCGGCGCCTGAACCTGTTGCGCGGGATGGCGGCTCCGTAGGAAAGGCCCCCGGTCGAATCGGGTAAGAAAGCTTTGGCTTAAGTAAAGAATTTTTGCCATGCACGACAAGCCGGAGTAAGTCTCCGGCTTTGTCTTTATTAAAAGAACGCCGAATGGCAACCTGAAGGTTATCGGAATTTTGCTGCTCAAAGCGAAAACAGAGGAGAGCGAATTTGAACATTTATGTCGGCAATTTAGGTTTTAATGTCACTGAAGAAGATTTGAAAGCCCTTTTCTCCGAATATGGAGAAGTGTCTGCCGTGAACATCGTAAAGGAAAGGCCCTCGGGACAGTCGAAAGGGTTCGGGTTCGTGGAAATGCTAAACAACTCGGAAGCGGACAAGGCCATGAAAGCCCTGAACGGGACCCGCCTTAAAGACCAGCTTATAAAGCTGAGTCAAGCGAAGCCACCCGCCAAACGACCGCAACGCGGGTCAAGATATTAGTGTTGCGGCAGTTTTTAACCATTTCGCAAAAACCGAAGTTGGAGGATGAAAATTTATGGCCCAGAGATCAAAAGCCACTTTCCAGAAGCGTGAAAGGGAAAAAGAGAAGCAAATGAAACAAAGGGACAAGGAAGCCCGCCGCCTGGAAGCCAAGAGGGTCAAGGCGGAACGTGTACCGGTCAACGGTAATGAAGACCCGGATTTGGCCGGAATCAAGCCGGGTCCCCAGCCTCTGCCCGAGCAATGGCAATGGGCTGTGCGGCGGGACGGCGAGTAGGCCGCGCCCGCATCTCTTTTTCAGGGCGCACGAATAAGAAACGTACCACAGGAGCCACCTTTAAACATGTCATTCAATTCGCTCGGCCTCTCGGCCGAATTACTCCGTGCCATTGCCGATCAAGGCTACCACAAACCAACTCCCGTTCAGCGCCAGGCAATCCCCATCATTCTTGAAGGAAAAGACATTCTGGCCGGAGCCCAAACCGGCACGGGCAAAACCGCCGGTTTCGCTCTGCCGCTATTGCAGATCTTGAGCAAACGCACCGCTAAGAGGGGAAAAAACAGCGTCCGCGCCCTGATACTTACCCCCACCCGCGAGCTTGCCGCCCAGGTCGAAGAGAGCGTGGCGGCCTACGGAAAATACCTGCCGTTGAAATCGGCGGTTATCTTCGGCGGGGTCAAGATCAATCCGCAGATCGAAAAACTGCGCCGCGGCGTCGATATCCTGGTGGCAACCCCCGGACGGTTACTGGACCATGTGCAACAACGAACCTTGAATCTTTCGGAAGTCGAGATATTGGTCCTGGACGAAGCGGACCGCATGCTGGACATGGGGTTTATTCGGGATATCCGCAGAATAATCGAGCTGTTGCCGGCACGGCGGCAAAATCTCCTGTTCTTCGCCACTTTCTCCAATGACATCAAAACACTTGCCGAAAGTTTGTTGAACTCCCCGGTCCTGGTCGAAGTGGCCAGCCGCAATACCACCCCGGAGAAGGTGGAACAGTTGATCCATCCCGTCGATCGCACACGCAAACGCGAACTGCTCTCTTTTCTTATCGGTTCCAAGAACTGGCGGCAGGTCCTCGTATTCACCCGAACCAAGCACGGCGCCAACCGGCTGACCAAACAACTCGAAAGCGACGGGATCAGTGCGGCGGCAATCCACGGCAACAAGAGCCAGGGGACGCGTACCCGGACATTGGCGGGCTTCAAGCATGGTGATGTCAGGGTGTTGGTTGCCACCGACATTGCGGCGCGGGGACTCGATATCGATCATTTACCGCATGTCGTGAATTTTGAACTGCCCAGCGTGTCCCAGGACTACGTGCACCGTATCGGCCGCACCGGTCGCGCCGAGCGCAAGGGAATCGCCATATCGCTCGTCTGTATCGACGAGCGGGACCAATTAAAAGAAATCGAAGGCCTGCTCAAGCACGCAATCCCCCGGGAAATAATCGAGGGATATGAGCCCGACCCGTCGATAAAGGCCGAACCGATCCCTCACGGGCAAAATGGTCAAAATCAGCGCCAGGGAAGGAATTTTCAGCCGGGCAGATTCGGAAACGGCGTGAATAGCCTCGACCGTACCGCCGGTCGAAAATGTAGAGTAGGCAGAAAGTGCTTCAAGGAAGGCCCTAAGACCGAAGCGCCGATGTGCGGACCCCGGGATATCTCGATAAAGCACCCGGTAAAAACACGGCCGACCCCCCAGGGCCGCGGAATGCCAAAACCCGGCCGCCCTCCGCAAAGGTGAGGTTACTTTGTCCCGCCGCCGTATGTAAAAATACTTGAAGCTGCCGGTTCAAGCTCATCCAAAGTCCATACAGCGTGCCGCATCCCCGCATTTTCCGATCAATTTTTCCCGGAGCCGGACGGTCCGAAGGGCAGGAGGGGTGTTTTACTTTTAAAATCCTCTTGCGCTCCGCGCACGGGCAGACGAACTGTCCGTGCCACCCGCGGAGTTTGACTTACCGATTGTCACGGGCATCCTTCCCGCAATCATGATATCCGAATCATTTCTTGAGATGCCTGGAGTTCAAGGTTTTGGCAAGGTATTTTGACTTCGCAACCGGCCCGATGGTTCCTTTGTGGTCTCGATCACCTGGGAGGTTTCCGGCATGAAACTGAAATCTCTTCATCACGTAAGTCTCAGGAATTATTATAATTTTCCGTCATGCTAATTTGACCGGCTTCTAATTAGATTACCGCTGCAACCCTCGCTATTACTCACCGCATTTGTGGAATAGAAGCTGATCCGACTAAAGCCTGGTCGCCATGATGGACTGGCTGGTAAAAAAATGATGGCCCCTGTAATTTTTTTTCTAACTTTCACCTTCCTTTCACCAATTTCGGCTCTCGATTTTCGTAGATTGTCATCAATTAGTTGATCGGGCGGCTGTTCCGGTCCTGAGAAATCAAAAAAACTAGAAAGAGGGTCAAAGATGAAGAAGATCAAGAAAACACATTCAAAAGTCGTTAACCCATGTTCAAAATCTGATTCCAACCTGCTTCGTGAGTACGCAAAGCTCTGTTACGACCGGCTCATGAGAGAGGAAATGCATGGCAATCCCGGCCAATCCTCCGCGCTGGCTGACTTGAAGGAAGATGAACCAGGCCAACCGGTGGTTCTGTTCAATTCTAAAGGCGATATTATTTCGTTTATCTCGGTGGAAACGAAGTACGATGAAAACGGTGTACCCAATTCATGCTTTGTCAAAACGGAAGAAGATATCGCCGCCGCCGCTGCAACCCTAGGATGGCTTTCACCCATTCCCTCATATGGTATTCCCATTGAGGGCGGCGAAGATGCATTCATTGAGGCTCATGTCGAAGTCAGCCGTAAAAGAGGCATTCTGGATGATATGCGCCGCGACATCAAAGGTTCCATTTAGTACGAGCATCCTGGGAAATTTAGCCAGGAGAAAACTGAAAACCAAATTGTCGGGAACCTGAAATGCACGCCAGGTTATCTCGACTCCTGCCTGAAGACCCATTACGCAAAGCGCCGTAATGGGTCTCATTATTTTCAAGTATTTCTAACCCGGTGAAACCATGAGTCCGCCTTTCCAGAACGAACTCCCGCCAAAACCGGGGGCAATCAGTTCTATCATTCGCGAAGCAAAAAACTCAAAATTTGTGAAAACGCAAATTTGTGTTTTTCCCGGACCTACGAGTTGAAATGTATCCAGTAAGAGAGCGACGCATGGAAGAGAATCCAGGATATGACCCGGCGAGCACCGCTTTTCTCGGCCTTTCTGCGGCTGGTCCTTGTTTCCGTACTGGCTGGGGTTGCCAAAGGCTACTCCATGGTGGAGACCACCTGGGAGATTTCCGTCATGAAATCACCGTTAAGCACACTACGCCCACATCTTCATCGGAAGTCCGAACTCATCCTGCTCTTGTTTGTTTGAAACACAGACTGCGTTGCCGGAATGAATTCGATGGGTGGTCCACAGGGCTGCGAGCGCGTCAAGAATATTGTCGTCTGATGCATCTTTGGGTTGTATGGATTGCCGGATTTCCTCAGCTGCGCCACGATAGGACTGCTCGATAAGCTTGAAGCGTGGTTTTGATAACCTAAAATTGACCAGAAAAAGGGGCTAACGATAACCGAAAATTGACCACCTTGAGCAGTTGCCCTCCAGGTAAAGTGGCTTGGGATTTAGAGAGCCAATTACAGTGGAGGAAAAGGAGTGCTCAAGATGGATCAGTATGAATTGGTAAGGACGGGTTATCGAGTGTACGGGAAGAATATCAGCGAACTGGCAAGGCTGACAGGCCATTCCCGCAACACGATCAAGAAGGCCATAAGGGGTGAACCATGGGGCTATAGGGAGCGGAAGCGTCAGCCGTTCCCCGCGCTGGGCGATTATCTGGCTACTATCGAGAACTGGCTGAAAAACGACAGGGATAAGCCGGCAAAGCAGCGACATACGGCGCATCGGATATACAATCGACTGGTGGATGAACATGGCTTCCAAGGTGTTGAGTCCACCGTTCGTCGCTACGTAAGATTTGCCAAGATGAAGCTTGGTATCGACTCTCCCTGCGCTTTTATTCCCTGCGACCCGGAAGCGGGGCATGAAGCCGAGGTGGACTGGGGCGCGGCAATAGCGATCATCTCCGGTGAAGAGGTCCGGCTGAAGTTTTTCTGCATGCGGAGCAAGTATTCCGGTAAGCACTTTGTCCGTTTCTATCCCTGTGAACGGCAGCAGGCATTCTTCGATGCGCACGCTCAAGCATTTTCCTTCTTTGGCGGGGTTTTTCCGGTCCTGATCTATGACAATCTGACAACTGCCATTCGGAAGGTATTGCGAGGCAGGGACCGCCTTGAACAGGAACAATTCTGCAAATTCAAGGCGTATTACAGTTTCGATGCCCGTTTCTGCAATCCCGACAGTGGCCACGAGAAGGGTGGAGTTGAGGGACTGGTCGGGATAGCACGGCGCAACTATATGGTTCCGATTCCCGAGGCTAAGAGCCTCAATGACCTCAACGAGAAGATTCTGCATCAGTGCGTTGCCTACGGCAATCACAAGATGGCTGGACGGGATCGCAAAGTGAACGATTTGTACGAGGATGAGAAGCCGCATCTGCTGGGCCTTCCCGCCGAAGCATTCAGCAATGTGCATATTTGCAACGGTCGGGCCGACAAGTACGCCACAGTCATCTTAGACAAGAATCGATATTCCGTGCCCAGCCGTTACGCTGGGTTCAGGGTGAAGGTGCTCCTCCACGTGGACCGGGTGGAGATTTTTACGGGATCTCAGAAGCTGGCCACTCACGAGAGGATGTTTGGCAACAACAAATGGCGCCTCAATCCGGATCACTACCTCGAACTGATTCAGCAGCGACCCATGGCTTTCAACAGCGCCAGACCCATTCGGCAATGGCGGGAGAGTTGGCCGCAGTGCCTGCACCGTCTTCTGGAGCGTTTTTGCCGCGCTCAGGGTGAAACAAAAGGGATCAAGGACTTCATCACCGTTCTCATGCTCTACAGAGATCATAAAGCCTGCGAGATTGAAGCCGCAGTGGAGTTGGCCACGGAAAACCATATAAGCACCAGCGAGGGAGTGCGTCACATTCTTGCCTACACCGGCGATGCGGATGCAGGAATCGCTCCCCTGGCCGCCTGGTCGACTCTGCCTCCTCCCGATGTGGCCGCCTACGGGCAGTTGGGAGGTGTTCAATGACAGCCGACACATTGATAGAGCTGCGAGCAAATCTTAAAGCTCTGCACCTTTCCAGCATGGCTCGCAACCTTGATGGGCTACTGCGGCAGGCCAAAGAGAGCGGAATTGGCTACAACGAATTTCTTCTGGATCTGACCGGAGCGGAGCTTCAGGCCAGGGCGGAGAGCAGGCTAAATCGCCGCATCAAGGAAGCGAGGTTTCCCCTCTTGAAGCCCATCGAAACCTTTGATCTGGCGGCTGTCCCGGATCTGGACCTCAGGCTGTTCCGCGAGCTTGCCGGGGGCGGCTACATTCAGGAGCACAGGAACGTCATCTTCCTTGGACGAAGCGGTACCGGCAAGACTCACATGGCCACCGCCCTGGGAATCGAGGCCTGCAAGAACAACTTCCGGACCCGTTTCGTCACCTGCTACAAGCTGGTCAATGAACTGGTTGAAGCAAGGCAGGAGAGAGCGTTGCAACGACTTGTCCAGAAATACGTTCGCTGCGATTTGCTGGTCATGGACGAGTTGGGCTACGTCCCTTTCTCCAAAGAAGGAGCCGAGCTGTTGTTTCAGGTCCTGGCGGAGCGGCACGAAAAAGGATCGGTGATCATCACCACGAATCTCGGATTCGCTGACTGGACCCGGGTCTTCGGCGATGCGACGATGACCGCTGCGCTTCTTGACCGGCTAACCCATAAAGCCCACATCATCAATTGTAACTGGGAGAGCTATCGGCTGAAGCAGAGTCTCAACCAAAAAGCAAAGCGCGCATAACGAGGAAGCACAAGCATGGAAACTACAGTATGCAATCCCCAAAAGGGCAGGCAGGAAACGATCGATGTGGAATTTACGAAGGATAATACCACCTGGTTTAATAACTGCCGCAGCCCTCGTGACATTTACATGATAACGGATTTCGAGGGCGGTCTGCTGATCCGTGAGTCCGATTATACATATCCCGTTTGGATTTATGAAATATCGAGGGCCGATATTGGTCACAGTCAGAAAAAAGCGCGGCAACTCTTGCAGATGCACATGTAAAAACCGTGTGGCCGGTGGACGCGCTTGCCGGTGAAACTCCGGTCGCCCTACGGGTTCCCTCCGTTTCACCGGCACCACCACCCACCACATGAGACAGCAGGATGATCACCCCTAATCATCCACCACTATAGACGCTCGGGAGTGGTCAAAATTCGGTTATCACAGGTGGTCAATTTTCGGTTGTCATTAC
>CAVQJR010000008.1:0-354385 GCA_963712895.1 uncultured delta proteobacterium
CCTGTCCCACCATGGAACCAAAAAAGCATCGAAACACCAAACCCTGCCCCCCAGCAACACGCTCAAATAAACGATCAGGAATAACAATCCAGCAATCCTTCCCCCCCCACAATCCCAAATAGAAAGGAGGCGATTGGTATCAGAGTGTATGTATTTCCCGTGATCCCAGTAATCTTCATAGCAGCACTGGCTTTCCTCGGGGACAGAGCCATGGAATATGCGCTCATCCAGAAAGAGGCGACACTTTCCGTTGTTATCGTGTTTGTCCTGACGATCCTGGTTATCGTGCTGCTGGTCTACCTGCAACGAAGACAAAACGGCAAAGGAGAAAAAGAACGAGATGGATAGGTTTTTACTCAGTACACCCGGTCTTGTAATTACCGCAATAGGCTGTCTGGTGGTTTTGTGGATTATAGCAAAGCTCCTGGGAGCCTCGTTCTTCTTCATCGCGGCAGTGGTTATCGTGTTTTTGATCCTGCTGATTGCCTACCTGGTTATGCGGCTCCACGATGAGCCACTTCTTGAAAAGATCAAAGCATCCCTGGGGATGTCCGAGCCTGAAAAAGAGGAGGGAAAATGAACCAATGCTTTCTTACCGGAAACCTGGGAGCCGATCCGGAGATGCGCTACTCGAATGCGGGAGACCCCATCGCAACCTTTAATCTGGCGTTCAGGCTGTCCAAGGATAAGACCGGCTGGGTGAAGGTTGTCTGCTTTAACAAAACAGCCGAAGTGGCGGAAACCTACCTGCACAAAGGAGCTAAAGTTCTCATCTTGGCAACACTTGACCAGAACAGGTGGGAAACCGAAGACGGACAGCAGAAAAATACCATCCAGCTCATTGCAAACAGGATCGAGTTCATCAAAACCGACGGCCGGGGATTTGAAGGCGGAGAGAACCAAGACGGTCCCCCATTTTAGCTGAAAGGAGAAAAAAGAAATGGCAGTTCAGGAAAAAAGAACGCAGGACGCAGCAAGAAAACCGGTACTCGATGATCGGTTCATCATGACCATTCAGGGTAAGGATTTTGTGATCTATGCCGGCCTTCTCGATCTGGCACACCAGCGGGGACTCCAGAGTATGTACGTTGAAGCCATTCAGTATCCGACAAAGGAAAACGGTCTTGAGGCCATCTGCAAGGCAACGGTTGAATCCAAAACCGGGGAGGTCTTTATCGAGCTGGGAGATGCCAATCCGAAGAATACCAACCAAAAGATCGTAAACCACATCCTGAGAATGGCTGCAACCCGGGCGAAGGCAAGAGCACTGAGAGATTTTACCAACATCGGCATGACCTGCCTGGAGGAGTTGGGTGATCTGGACGAGGTAATCGGGGATGAAAGATCGGGGAATGGAAGAGCCAATCGGGCCGGGACACAAAAGCCGCAGTCCGGAAATGGGAGGCAGACTGCGACGCCGGCAACAGAAGATGAGAAACCGAGCACAGCACCTAATGGCGGCAATGGTTCCTCAAAGGAAGCGAAAAAACCGGCAAAGGCGGCCCCGAAACAAGATGACCCCGGTACAGACAATCGGGAAAACTCCGGCCCCAAGCCCTCCACGGCACAGATAAGGGCAATCGAAAACCTTGCAAGAAGGCGTAACATTTCCGCCCAGGAACTCGAGCAAATGGTTCAAACCCAGTTCGGGACCACACTTCCCAACATCAACTCCTCCGAGGCCAGCAGCTTCATCCGCCTCCTGCAGCAGTCCGCGTAAAAGACACAATTAACATCGTCGATAAATGATCCGGGGGCAGGGTAAATGCCAGTGCTGAGGTTTGCTCTGCCCCCGCTTGGATTCAAAAAAACGCAGTATCCTGCGGTTTTTAAGGAGAAGACCCCATGGATTTAAAAGAGCTTCGCAAAAAACCACACCTGTCCGCTTCCGCCATAAACGATTACCTGGACTGCGGACTCTTATACAAGCTGGGAAGGGTCCTTAAACTTGAGCCTGAAATCCGGCCCGATGCACTGGAGTTTGGCTCAACCATCCACAAGGTCCTGGCAGAGTTTTACCGGTATAAGCTCGAAGGTGAAATCCTCCCCTTGCTGGATCTTCATATTCTCTTTGAAGCATTGTGGAAGAATGTAACCGAAGAACATCCGGATATCGCCTACAAGGACGGAAAGGATGCAGCCGTTTTGCTACGTGAAGGGAAAAACCTTCTTTCCGCCTACTACCAAATGCTTCCCCGAGATGAGTTCAGAGTCTTAGCTATCGAAGAGCCCTTCCAGTTCAGCCTTCCAAACCTTCCGGTTCCCATCATCGGCGTGCAGGACCTGATCGAAGAAGACGAGTCGGGCGCCATCGTAATCACTGACTGGAAGACCTCAAGCCGTGCCTATTCGGAAGAAGAAATCGATAAAAACCTTCAGATCACAATCTACCACATGGCTGCCAAACTTAACGGGTACAGGGACCGGGAAATTCTTCTTCGGTTCGATTGCCTGATCAAAACGAAAATCCCACGGTTTGAGCAGTACTACACCACCAGGTCAGAGATCGATGAGATGAGGACCGCAAAGAAAATTCGACATGTCTTTGAAGGAATTTCAAAAGGCGTCTTCATTCCCAATGATAACAGCTGGAAATGCAAGGGATGCTCATTTAGGAAAGCATGTGATGACTGGTTTTTAAAGGAGGAACAGGGCCTATGACCAATTTAAACGAGCAGCAAAGGCTGGCAGCAAGTTTTAGGGATGGAATCTGTGCGGTGATTGCAGTGCCCGGGTCCGGAAAAACAACGGTTATGACCCACCGGATCGGGATACTGGTTAAAAAGCACGGTATTCCCCCTGAAGAAATACTGGGGCTTACTTTTACCAGAAATGCCGCCGAGGCAATGAGGCTAAAGCTCTCCCCGGTTTTAGACGAGCTGGCATCCCGGGTCATGCTTTCAACCATCCACAGCTTCTGCTTCTGGCTTCTTAAAAGCGAGGGAAAAGTATTCGAGATCGTATCCGGAAAAGAGCAGCTGGTGATGATTAGAGGTGCCATGAAGGAAGCCGGTATAAAGGATCTTTCAACCGGGATGGTTTTATCCGAGATCAGCCTTGCCAAAAACAACCTGATAAGTCTCCAGGAATTTAAGGACTTGTATGAAGGCGACGTGACAATGCAAAAGGTTGCCGGAGTTTACGAGGCATATGACTGTGAAAAAACAAAGCGGATGCTCATGGACTTTGACGACCTGCTGGTTGAAACCCACCGATTGCTCTCAGATAGGACGGAGATAAGGGAAAAGTACCGGAGTATATTCCGTCACGTCATGATCGACGAATTCCAGGATACCGGTCCTGCCCAGATGGAAATTTTAAAGCTTCTGATGGACGGATCCAAAGACGGGGCCAGTTTTTGGGTTTGCGGTGATGACTGTCAGGCGATCTATGCATTCACCGGCGCGAGTGTTGCCAACATTTTGAAATTCAAAAAGACCTTCCCGGAATCAAAAGAGTTCATTCTAAGCGTTAACTACCGTTCCACCCCACAGATCATTTCCGCATGCCAGAATCTCATCAGCCACAACGTCCGAAAGATCGAAAAGGTTCTTGAGACAAAAAACCAGCGGGGAGAAGAAGTAACGGTCCTGGATTGCCTCTCTGAAGAAGACGAGGCAAAAAGCGTTGCCGAAGAAATAGCCGATCTCACATCCAAAGGGTACGAGCACAAGGAAATCGCCGTCCTTTACCGGGCAAACTTTCAGTC
This sequence comes from uncultured delta proteobacterium, assembly GCA_963712895.1. Taxonomy (GTDB): domain Bacteria; phylum Desulfobacterota; class Syntrophobacteria; order Syntrophobacterales; family Syntrophobacteraceae; genus SbD1. The sequence goes on from CAVQJR010000008.1 coordinate 3,710, forward strand.
ACGGGTGGTTGAAGAGGTCTTTTTGCAAAAAAAGATCCCGTACCGGATTGAAAACGGGATGAGCTTCTATCAGCGGCGCGAGGTAAAAATCTTACTTGACTACCTGCGGCTGATCCATGGTCCCGAATCCGAAGAGGCAGACGAGGCTTTAAAAAGTGTTATCAACATCCCCAACCGCTACATCGGGAAGAAGTTCATCGGAGAGCTGGAAAGGTTTGCGGCGAAACAAAAGCTTCGCCTCTACCCTGCACTGAAATCAATGCCAATCGATGTTCCCTATGTAAGAAGGAACGTGAAGGACCTGGTAAACTTCCTGGAGCCGCTCACCCACCAGCAAATGGAGCCGGGTGAGTTGATTTCACTTCTTCGATGTGCCCTGGACTATGACCGGCTGATCTGTGAAGACGAGATTCCAACCCCCGATGACGTAAAGATCGCCAATTTAAATCAGCTCCAGCTCGCGGCAAGTAAGTACAATGATATCGCGAGCTTTCTCTCCTACACCGACACCTTTAAGTCCGATATGGCAAACGACAAAGACGGAGTTTACCTCATGACCATCCACAAAGCGAAGGGGTTGGAATTTCCGGTGGTCTTTGTAATCGGGCTCGTCGAAGGGATTTTACCAAGTAAGCGAGGCGATCTTGAAGAAGAGAGAAGAATCTGCTTTGTGGCAATCTCTCGGGCAATGAAAAAGCTCTATCTCGCATACTCCCACACCTATCTCGGACAACCTTCCAAAAAATCAATCTTCCTCGATGAGATCCTCGGGAAAAGTCCGATCACCCGTTAGCCTGCAACCAAGCCATTGCTCAAACCAACAATCGATTAACCCCAGAACGGAGGAAAACCATGCCCTTTGAACTGCTGCATTTTAGAGATTCGGATAAGGTTCTCAAGAAAAAGGCCATGATGCAGGATGTCGTTAAAACCATGGAGTACCTGGATACCGTCCTTTTCGAAGCACCCAATAAAGGCGAGCTCTTAAAAGAAGCCCTTAAAGACATGGGTTGGAGAGAGGATGGGACCCTCAATATCCTGGAGGGACGAAGATATCAGCACAGAGGTTTTAAGAACAGAATCGCAATCGAAGGCTACATCGGAACCTTTGAGAACCTGGAGGGAATATTCCGGCTGCAGGTGGCCTTCGATAAGCAAAGAATCGATACCGGAATCCTTCTCATGAACAGCGCCAGAAGCTTTGAGAGCCCCTTTGGATCAAGCCTGGAGCTGGCTGAATGGGAGATCGAGCAGCTGGTCCCCACCATATTCATGCCGGTAAGCGTGGCGTTGTTCGAGCTGGGAAAACCCGATTCCGAACCCGCATTGAAAGAAAGCATTTCCAAATAGTCCTGCCCATTATTCCCTCCAGGCGCCAAGCATCCCCCACTACAGAGTTAGCCAAAGTCTTCAAAAGTGATGTCCGTCCCGAACCAGATAAAAACCATCGAAAGTGGTGAAAGAGATGAAAGTGCAATCAAGACTGCGAAAAGTGCTGCTGGGGGTGAAAGAGCAGGTGGAGCAATTCGAGCGAGGCGAATCTGAAGACATCGATGCTCTGGTCAACATCCGAGTGATCGTGGATGCAATGCACTCTCAAAATTCCGAGGGCGACAATAGAAAAGCTTTGAAAGGAGAAATTAATGATCCAGGATTATTTAAAAGCAGGATATCCGGCACTTTGCATTCTAACCCAGGAGCCGGATCGTGCAGAACAGACCCTTCCATGTGAGGGAGTGGCCTTTTATGCCTGGGACTGTATCCGTGGAGTTCGGCCAGCAAAAAGGCCCCAGGCAATTGATGAGATTCGAGACCCCGTTGAGGCCATAAATTGGCTGAGCTCTCATCAGGACTCAGTTCTTATCGCCCATAATCTCCACCTTTTCCTGGACATACCGGAAGTCATACAAGCCATTCAAAACGGTGTCATCCGGTGGAAGGCTATCGGCTCATGTCTGGTCATGATCTCACCCCTCATTCAGATCCGGCCGGAATTGGAGAAGATGTTCACCGTTATCGATCTTGAGCTTCCGGGTGAAGAGACGCTGTTTCACCTGCAGATGGAACTGGCAAAAAGTGTCAAGGTTGAGCCCAATCCCGAATCCGTCCGTGCAGCTCGGGGACTTACCGAATTTGAAGCTGAAACTGCCTTTGCTTTGTCATTGGTAAAAGAAGGAAGGTTTTCAACCCGGGTGATCGCAGAAGCAAAGGCACAGATGATTCGAAAATCGGGCCTCATGGAATTCTGGGAGCCGGCACATATCGCTGATGTAGGGGGGCTGGATAATCTCAAAACCTTCATCCGAAACAGATCGAAGGCGTTTTCTTCCCGGAAATGGGACCCTGCCAAAACCCAAAGGAATACTTCTGGTGGGAATTCCGGGAACGGGAAAGTCGCTTTCCTGTAAAGCAACGGCATCAATTCTTGGTTGGCCTTTGATCCGGCTGGATATCGGGGCTTTGAAAAACTCGCTTGTCGGTGAATCCGAGCGGCGCATGAGACAGGCAACCGGTGTGATCGATGCGTTCGGTGAAGCCGTGGTTTGGGTAGACGAGGCCGAAAAAGCGTTTGCCGGGTCCAAGAGTAGTGGAGAGACCGATTCCGGGACAACAGCCTCCATGTTTGGCCATTTCCTGTGCTGGATGCAGGAGACCAAAACACCGGTTCTTATCATGGCGACCGCAAACGACATCTCAAAGCTTCCACCGGAGTTTCTGCGAGCGGGAAGATTTGATGCCATATTCTTCGTCGATCTTCCCACGCTGGCTGAAAGAAAAGAAATTATCGGGATCATGAACCGCAAATACGGGACCGACATTTCAGCCGAGTTCGCAGATAAGCTTAACGGATTTACCGGCGCCGAGATAGAGCAACTAACCAAAGACTGCCTGTTTGATGGACTCGATGCTGCGATGGAGGCAATTGTTCCGCTTTCCCGCACAATGAGAGAGGAGGTGCAAAATCTAAGGGACTGGGCAAGGACGAGAGCCAGGTTTGCCAATACTCCCGAAGATGAGCCGGCTGAGCAGAGAAAAATCCGAACAATCGCAGGAGTTTCAGAATGAGCCACATTGCGAAAATCGAGTTGGAAATAAATGATTTGGAAACTCTCAAGAAAGCTTGTGAACGGCTCGGGTTGGAATTCATTGAAAACCAGAAAACCTACCAATGGTACGGGAGCTGGGTGGGCGATTCTGAAATGCCCGAAGGAATAACGGTAAACGATCTTGGAAAATGTGATCACGCCATCAGGGTCCCCGGTGCACAGTATGAAATCGGGATAGTCTCAAAGGGCCGAAAATACATCCTGCTCTGGGATTTCTGGCACCAGGGAGGACTTGAACAAAAGCTTGGGAAAAATGCCGGTAGATTAAAGCAGGCGTACGCAGTTGAAAGAGTCCGAAAAGAGTCCCGGCTTAAAGGCCACCGGATATGTGAACAGAAAACAGATAAGGCAGTCCGGCTGGTCCTGACCCTTTAGCTTAAGATATCACCGCCTTAAACCCCGCTTACAGGTCCTCAAGGTAGTCCCAACCCGCATCCATACCATGACATAAGAATTGGAGGAAACCGCGTGAAACAGGTGATTATCGATATCCAAGATACCGGGGAGGTAAAAATCGAGACCAGGGGATTTACGGGAAAAGCCTGCATCCAGGAATCCCAATTTCTAAAGGATCTTCTCGGAAAAGAGATCTCGAAGCAGCTCACCCCCGCCTACTACATGAGCGGCAAAGAAAAAGAAACCGTGAAAAAGCATCTGCCCCTTTGTGGTTAACGATACCGAGCAAGTCGTCAGAATGGCGATTTGAATTCAAAGGAGGAACCTTAAATGAATGAGGAGAATGTGTTTCAGAAAGCCTGCCTGGTTCAGCTCTCAACCGGGTGCTGGCAGGGAATGACCGCGCTTGGATCAAGTTTAATGGAAAGGATCGGAAACAGCGAATGGTTAAAGGGGGCAAAGGTTTTGGTCGATCCCGATTGCCTTTCCCCCGATCCGCTCGGCACTTTCTAAGGCTAGGACCTATTTGGCAAAAAACGCTCTCCCGTTTCCGATCCACGGCCTGATACTGGTTCCCAAGGAAACTCTTTCCCGAATCGATGAGACCTTGTGCCAAATAAAATCCGAGTTTGAAGGCAGAGGTTTAAAAATTTATCGGAAACTACGAGCAGGAGCGGGAGAAAGCAAGGCAAAGCCTGGGGCCTCTTTTTAGTGATGCAGACTATCCGATAGAGGTCCGGCAGAAATTCCGGTTCGAGTGGCGCTTCATCACTATGGATGTTCCCGGAAAATCAGGAATCCTCTCTCCCGAGCTATACGAGAGGGAAAAAGAAAAGTTCCAGGCCCTTATGGAAGAAACACGTGAGCTGGCCATATCTGCTCTTCGAGAAGAGTTTGCAGGAATTGTCCGGCACATGGTCGAGCGATTGTCTGGAGAAGAAGACGGAAAGCCCAAAAGGTTCCAGGCCTCTATGCTTGAGAAAATGGGGGAGTTTCTGGATTCGTTTGGTGACCGGAACCTTTTCGATGATGACAAACTGGCCGAACTCGTAGACCAGGCCAAAGATGTTGTGAGCGGCCTTTCGACCAGTGAGTTGAGGCAGGATGCGAATCTGCGGAGATACATCGCAGACGAGATGAACCAGCTAAGAGTTGCCGTGGATGGGGCACTGGAGGATCTGCCTCGGAGGAAGATCAGAATGGCGGCGTGAAATAGGACCGTTTTCTAATTGAAATGCTTGAAGTGATCTCAATTTTACTTCAAGCATTTTTTTGATTCTCTCGCCACCTGGACTTACTAAGACCTTCATAAATCGCCGAACATTGAGCAAGGTCGGCCATAGTGGCTGTAAGGGTCTTCTCAGTGACAGTGCCGGGCCGAATGTTCGCTAATCAATGAAGGTCTTAGTAACCGGACAGTAGTGATTCCTCATTCATTATCCATCCAACACCTCCCGCACTTTGGCGGCCAGGTCTTGCATGGAGAATGGCTTCTGGATGAATTGCACGTTTTTTTTCAGAACGCTGTTGCAGACGATGGCGCTGGCCGTGTAGCCTGACATGAACAGGCATTTTATTCCTGGGTTTTCCGCCAGAAGCCGTTCCGCCAAGTCCCAGCCGTTCATCTCCGGCATGACCACGTCAGTCAATAGCAGGTGAATCTTGCCGACGTGCTCCTCGATCAAGCATATGGCCTTGCCCGGGGTGTCAGCACAAAGCACATTGTAACCCAGCTTTTCCAACATCCTCTTACACACATTTAACAATTCCGTTTCATCCTCCACCATGAGCACGGTCACGCTGCGGTCTTGCGGCAACCCCGCCGCTCTTGGAGCCATGGTGGCGACGATGCCTGCCGCGTGCGATGGAATGTAGATTTTGAAGGTCGCCCCCCGGCCGAGCTCGCTGTAGACTTTGATGAATCCGCTGTTCTGCTTGACGACGCCGTACACCGTGGCAAGTCCAAGACCGGTGCCTTTGCCAAATACCTTGGTGGTGAAAAACGGCTCAAAGATACGGCTCTGGGTCAGTTTATCCATGCCGCAGCCGTTATCGCTTACGGAGAGCATCACGTACTCGCCCGGGGTAAAGTCCTGGTGATCTTTGCCATAGGCCGCATCACAGACGACGTTCTCCGTTTTGATAGTGACCGTGCCCACGCCTTCAATCGCGTCCCGGGCATTGACGAAAAGATTGGCCAAAATCTGGTCGATCTGGACGGGATCCATCTTCACCGGATGCAGGTCCACCTCGGGCAGCCAAGTGATGTCGATATTCTCGCCGATGAGCCGCTGCAACATTTTGAGCATGCTTTCTACGGTCTCGTTCAAGTCAATCACCTTGGGGTTGATGGTTTGTTTGCTGGCAAAGGCCAGTAGTTGCCGGGTCATGTCGGCGGAGCGGCGGGCGGCTTTCCGGATTCCCACGAGGTGTTCATGGACGGGCGTCCCGGGACCCACATCGTCCAAGGCTATGTCAGCATAACCGAGGATAATCCCCAACATGTTGTTGAAATCGTGGGCCACGCCCCCCGCCAGTTGGCCCACCGATTCCATCTTCTGGGCGTGCGCGAGATGATCGCTTAGTCGGAGTTGTTCCGTGATGTCGCGTTTTACGGCCACATAGCTGATGATCTGGCCCGCATGGTCCAGCACTGGCGAAATGGTCGACTCCTCGGTGTAGGGGGTCCCATCCTTGCGCTTGTTAATCATGCGCCCCTTCCAGGTCTGGCCGCTGGAGATGGTTTCCCACATGTTGCGGTAGAAAGCCTCGTCCTGTCGGCCGCTGCTGAGCAAGCGCAGGTTTTTCCCTATGGCTTCCAGGGGGGTGTAGCCGGTCGTGGCCACAAATGCAGGGTTGACATACTGAATGTTCCCTTCGTAGCCGGTCATGATCACGATATCGCCGGTCTGCTCAATGGCCATCATCAGTAGTTCGCGCTCGCGATCAACCTTCTTACGGGCAGTAATGTCCTGGGTGTTGCCTACCAAACGAAGCGGTTGACCGTCTGCATCGTATTCAAACTGTCCGAGGTCCGCGAGCCAGCGCACGTTGCCGTCTGGCCGAATAATGCGGAACTCTACCTGGTAAACGGTTCCTTTTTCCCGTGCCTGTTTAATCTCCAGCCACACTCGGTCGCGGTCCTTCGGATGTACTAGGTCTGTGAAAGATTCGATTTTACCGTCGAAGCTATTCACCCCAAAAATATCGTAGCACTCGGAAGACCAAATGACGGTGTTGGTTGTAACATTCCATTCCCAGACACCCATCCGTGCTGCGGCCAATGCCAATTTGAGCCGTTCCTCACTATCGCGCATGCCCTGCTCGGCTGCCTTACGCTTGGTAATGTCTGAGGCGACCCCTGAGGTGAGGGTTACCTTGCCTGTAGCGTCCCGAAAAGCGTAGCCGCGATCGTTGATCCAGCGGAGCGCGCCGTCGGGGCGCGTTATTCGGAACTCCACATCGTAGTGCTGCCCTTGGGCCAAATCTTCCAGGACTCGCAGTACTTCCTGGACATCCTCTGAGTAGATTGCATCCAGCCAGAGCATGGGATTGGCGTAAAGGTCGTCACACGATCTCCCCCACACCCGCTCGAATGCCGGACTGATATAGAGGAGGGACTGGGAGTGCGGGGACGTCAGCCAGAACACTTCGCCGACCGTTTCCGCCATCAGGCGAAAACGCTTTTCGCTTTCCTTCAGTGACATCTCCGCCTCCTTGCGCTCGGAGATGTCACGGCAAAGCGCCAAGACTTTAACGTCCACGGCGGTCCGAATCGCTGATGCATTCATTTCAACGGGTGTAAAGCATCCATCTTCATCCACATAGTCGATTTCCAGATTGCGCACCCAACCACTTTCGATGCACAACATGACTTCTCGTGTATTTCTGACACGATCATGCTCAGCCACCCACTCGGCGATGTTTCTGCCTACAATCTGCTGCAATGATTCATAGCCCGCAATCCTTAAGTATTCTGCGTTGGCGTCGATGACTTTCCCTTCTTTATCGAGGATTACATATCCTGTGCCCGTAGTCTCAATCAGGATACGATATTTTTGTTCGCTCTCCTGCAAAACCCTCTCTGCCTTCCTGCGCTCCTTGACCTCTCTTCTAAGTTCCGCATTAGCTTTAGTCAGTTCGGCAGTACGGTCCACTACCCGCCTTTCCAGATCAAGATTGGCTTTCTTTAGTGATTCTTCGGCCTGCATTCGAGCTTTACGCAGCCTTAGCGCCCCTATGCCATAAGAAAGATTGCTGGATAGTTTCGCGAGGAATTCTACTTCTTCCTCATCGAAAGAGTCCGTTTCTGAGGAATAGATGGTAAGTGCTCCCAGCTTTCGTCCATCGAGAAATATAGGCAGACCTACGACTGAAGCATAGCCTCGCTCTAAAGCCTCCACTTTCCAGGGTGAAAACTCCACTTGCTTTTCAACAGAACGAATGATGCTGGGAAAGCCTTTGCGGATGCAAGTACCCGTGGGACAGCTTCCCCTCTCGGCATCTTTCCAGGTGATTTTAACCTCCTCAAGATAGTCGTGCTCATAGCCGTACTTGGCGACAGGTGTGACCGTTTGATCCCGGTCCTCTTCGACATATCCCACCCAAGCCATTCTGTAACCACCCACATCCACCACAATGCGACAGATCGCGCGCAGCAGCTCAAACTCTTCTTCGATGTGGATCACTGCATCATTACAATCGCTTAACGCCTGGATCACTCTTTGGGCCTTAATCAGCTCCTCGTTTGCTCGCTTATAGCCCGTTATGTCCTCATATGTACCCAACACTCCCCTGATTTCACCTTTCACATTAATCAGAGGAACCTTACTTGTACGCAACCATATTTTGTCACCACTCGGTGCCGTCTGAGGTTCTTCATAACAGAGTTTAGACCTCCCCGTTTCTATCACCAGCCGGTCATCCGAACGATATAGTTGTGCCTGTTCCCCCCAAGGCATCTCAAAGTCGTTTCTACCTACGATCTCCTTGGGTGATTGGAGACCAGCATCGAGAGCAAATGTGAGGTTGCAGCCCAGGTAGTTTAAATCCAAATCCTTCCAGAAGACCCTTGCCGGGATAGTATCCAGGACCAAAGACGACATTTGTTCCGATTCACGCAGCGCCTCCTCCGTCCGCTTGTTCAGAGTGACATCACTCGTGTTTGTCATGCACAGCCCGGTGCCGTTTCCCCCCTCCATGTATGTACTCTCGAGCCGTGCATAGAATTGCTCGCCACCTTTCGGAGACAATCTTACTTCAGTAATCTCCCTTTCACACTTATCAAAAACCGCTTTGAGATGTGAGAGGAACACCCCTTTATCCGGCTGGAAGATAAAATTCTGAAAGTTCGTTTTAATCAAATCTCTTTTCTCAATACCAAGCTGCTTGGCTGCAGTCAGGTTAAGCTCCAGGATTTGGCCTTGTTTGTTCAAAGTAAGATAGCCGACAGGAGCAAAATCGTAGAGGTCCAAATATTGTAAGCGCGACACTTCGATCTCGTTCTGTACACACCGGAGATCTTCGTTTTGCATTTCGAGTTCGATCTGATGCACCCGCAGTTCATGAATGATGGAGTTTGCCTCTTCCAAGCACATCTCATCGGGTCCGTCGGGCTCAGATTTGAGGTTTTCTTCGGCTCGTTTTCTGAGATCTTGGGGATCTTTAAGGCTACTGTTATTTTTCATCATGAGACCTTCCAAGTACGAGAGTACGCGACATGCCTTATATGTCGATATTCATTATTCGGCTGAAAATAGCATTTGACAATATTTTTATTATTCGGTGCGCTTGTTTCTCCGCTCTCCTTCAATCTCAGCCTAAGCAGTCTCATCTTCCATGGAAATGAGAATCATGCCTGGATTGTCACTCTATCCCGGAATAAGGTGGGCGTTGAGGAACATCTTCTTAAATCCGATTCCCGGAAAATCGTGCTCGACCCCAAAATCATCAGCATATTTGCGCTTGGGCAAATTACCTTTCAAGTAATGCATGCTCTGTGATGTCGGTACCAGGGATGATATGGCCGGAAAAGAGGAAGGCGCTTTCCCTGATGGGGCTTATTGTGAGATCAAGAAGGCCTTCTTTTCCGTTTGCACGTGTAAACCGTACTGCCATGAGTCTCATCCCCACACATTCGAGAGAGCACTTGCGGAGGGTTTTATTAACTTTCTCTCGCTCCCATGGAATCGGGCATTTAATAATTTCGATCCCGAGCGCTTCCGGAGCTTTGATCTGGAGTACTTTCTCAGCCACGGCATTCCATCTTTTTATGATGCCGCCATTAGAGACTTCGATTATTATAAGGGGGATGGAATCAATTAAAAACTCAATTTCCCTATTTGCTCTATAAAGCTCCTTTTCTGCTTTTTCTCGCTCGGCAATTTCATCCGATAATGTTTCGTTTGCTATTTTCATCACGGCCAATGCGTGCTTAATCGCTTCATGTGCTTCCCTCGATTCCGCCAGTGTTTTACGTTCTCGATTGACCCGAGTTATCTTTGCTTGTAACTCCGGCAGTTCGATCGGTTTGGCAATAAAATCAACCGCCCCGGCTTCGATAATGTCGCTGTAGGTGAAGTCACTAGTGAATCCGGACATTATAATGGTATCGATTGCAGGGTATTGCCTGCAAATCTCGTGAACTAGGTCGACACCATCCATGCCGTCCATTCTTATATCGGAAATCACCAGGTCAAAATCATCATGTTCCAGTATAGCCAAAGCTTGAGAAGGGTCGGTGGTGCTTTGACACTCATAGCCGCTCATAGCCAGAAAACTTGTGAGCATATTACACATTGATTCTTCGTCATCTACGACCAGAACTTTTCTTATATCCATGCTCTTCATGGTATTCTCCGGTCCCTGGTGAGGCATTAAAGCCGGGATGGTCAATCCATTTCACTCTTCGATCAAGTACCTCTCGTACCGTTTTGGCAAGTTGCTCCAGGGCCACGGGCTTCATCAGGAAGCCTTGAATCCCCAGAGACTTCGCCTTCTCCACATCCATGTTCTTGCTGAAGCCGGTCATTATTATTACTGGAATCACAGGTTCAAATCCGCAAAGTTCACTGGCAAGATCAGCCCCTGTATATTGTGGCATGGTCATGTCGGTAATCACCAAGTCAAAACGCTTTTCAAGCGGCTGGTGACATAAAACCTCAACGGCCTCCATCCCGCTTGTAAGGGATACCACATCGTAGCCCAGACTTTTTAGCATCTGCTGTACGACCTCGGCCAATTGGGGCTCATCATCTACAACAAGGACTCGCTCCTGCCCACGAGGAAGAAGGGTTTGAGCTTCCACTTTTTCTGGTGCGTCTCCACTCTTCAGAGCCGGGATGAGCACGGTGAACTTGGTTCCATCGCCAAGCTCACTTTCCACATTGATTCGCCCTTGATGGTTTTCTACAATTCCATGAACCACGGATAGACCCAGCCCGGTGCCTTCTCCCTGCTTCTTAGTGGTGAAAAAGGGATCGAAGATTGAATCGATTATGGCAGGATCTACGCCGCATCCGGTGTCTCTGACTGTAAGTTTCACATAAAGTCCCGGCTTCAAACCCGCCCGGGATGGAACCGTCCCGCCTTTAACCAGGACATCGGTCAATCTCACCTCCAGCGTTCCGCCTTTATCTTGCATAGCATGGGCAGCATTGGTGCAAAGGTTCAGCAGCACCTGGTGCAACTGAGTTGGATCGGCCAACACAGCCGCCTTGCTTAGCACCTCCGTCTTTATCTCTATGGTTGATGGCAATGACGCGCGCAGGATCCGCAAAGCCTCTTTTACGATAATCCCGAACTGCAACGGCATCTTTTGCTGCTCCGTCCTCCGGCTGAATGCAAGAATCTGCTTGACCAATTCCTTAGCCCGGTCGGCTGCCTTTAACACCTCATCGAGCTTGCCCTTCACTGGGCTTCCTTCACCCGATTCACGCTTGGCCAATTCAGTGAAGCCCATGATAATCCCAAGCATGTTATTAAAGTCGTGGGCGATGCCTCCGGCCAATGTGCCGAGCGCTTCCATCTTCTGAGCCTGCCGCAACTGGGCTTCTGCCTGAGCCTGATCCTTTTCGGCCTGCTTACGATCGGTGATATCCTGGGTGTTGCCTACCAAACGAAGCGGTTGACCGTCTGCATCGTATTCAAACTGCCCGAGGCCCGTGAGCCAGCGCACGTTGCCATCTGGCTGGATAATGCGGAACTCTACCCGGTAAACTGTTCTTTTTTCCCGGGCCTGTTTAATCTCCAGCCACACTTGGTCGCGGTCCTCCGGATGTACTAGGTCTGTGAAAGATTCGATTTTCCTGCCAAAGCTCTTCACCCCAAAAATATCGTAGCACTCGGAAGACCAAATGACGGTGTTGGTTGTAACATTCCATTCCCAGACACCCATCCGTGCTGCGGCCAATGCCAATTTGAGCCGTTCCTCACTATCGCGCATGCCCTGCTCGGCTGCTTTACGCAGAGTGATATCACGGACGAAAATCAGGGCACTTTCACTAGTATTGTATTTGATGGGTGCGGAATTGACCTCGACGTAAAAAGCCGTTCCGTCGAGTTTCATGTGTTTCTGCTCCATCAGCGGGATGGACTTCCGCTCCTCCTTTATTGATCGATTGCTCTCCAGAACTTTTGCACGGTACTCAGGATGAATTCGTTCCACGATATCGCGGCCCAATAATTCTTCTTCCGATGTCGCCCCATATAGCCGGATAGCTGCATCGTTTACATAAGCAAACCGCCCCTCCATTAGTATAAAAATCGCGTCCGGCGCACTTTCCACCAGTGTTCGGAACTGTTCTTCGCTTTCCCGCAAAGAATCTTCCGCCTGCCCGCGCCGAAAATCTCTGTCCAGATTGTCGAGGGCAAATCCGATGTCGCCGGCAACCTTTTTGAGCAACTTGACGTCTTCGCCGTTAAAACGGTCAACTTCATTGGAATAAATTGTCAACGCGCCCCACACCCGCCCCGCCCTTTCAATAGGGAATGCAGCAGCAGAGGCGATGCCGAAAGGTGCCGCTCGATCATGCCACGGAAGGGTCAGCGGATCATGCAGGAAGTCGTTATGCACAAAAGGATGACCTTCGCGAATGCATGCGCCCGTTGGTCCGTGCCCTTCGGGGCGATTGTCGGCATAGACTGTGATGCCCGTGACATACTCGCTAATCCCGCCCCAAAAGGCTATCGGCACGACGGCGTCGGTTATGAGTTCCACATGGCCTATCCAAGACAACAGAAACCCCCCCCCCTCAGCGATCTCGCGGCACGCTTGCTCTAGAAACTTTTCGGCGGATGTTGCCCGCACCACTGCCTGACTTACACGGCTGAGCACCGAGTAAAGCCGGTTGATGTGTTCGATCTCTCGGACTTGTTTGGTGTGCTCCGTGATGTCGAGAATCGCGCCGATCAGCCCGATGACACGGCCACCGGTGTCCATGAACGTGGCCTTATGTGAGATTATGTCATGCAAGGCTCCACAGGCGTCTTCAACCTGCGAGCCGTAAATTTGTGTACCCTGGTTCTGCAGAAGTTCGGCGTCCTTTGCATGATATACCCTCGCCAGCTCCCGCGGGCAGATGTCGAACACTCTCTTGCCAATCAGTTGATCACGCGTCTTGCCGAAAAACTCCTCAAAAGCCCTGTTGAATCCGAGATACCTTCTCTCGGTGTCCTCGTAGAAGACCGGTATCGGGATAGCGTTGAGGAGCGTTGTCAGAAACGCCTTGCTGTCCTTCAGCGAATCCTCCGCCAGTTTGCGCACGGTAATGTCGTGACCATAGATGTTGGTGTAGCCTTCAACACCGAATGGGGTGAGCACGACGGAGTAGCTTCTTCTGTCGAGATCCACATCGCGTTGTGTCGGCCGGTTTTCAGCTATGGCCTGTCGGATCAACGGGAGGAGGGCATCCGGCGCCGGGTTGCCGATCTCGCACGTCCAGCCGGGCAGTTCGGCAGCCGCGGGATTACGGTATAGCACGCTTCCATCGCCTGACACTCGCATCACCGGGCTGGGGTTTTCCTCGGGAAACCTTCCCAGCCACTCCGCCCGATCGCTCGCCACGCGGAGTGCTACCTCCGCCCGCTTGCGCTCGGTGATGTCGCGAATGTTGCATTGGATGACTTTGGTATGGTCCACCATGTAAACATTGCTGATAAATTCCACGGCGATGGACTGCCCATTGATGGTTTGCAGCGGCAGATCATCGTAGCGGATGTATTCGTTGTCCTGCAAGGTCTTGAAAGAGTCCCTGGACGCGCCAAAGTCTCTGAATAAACCGATTTCCCAGATACGTCTCCCGCATAATGCGTCGTAAGAATAACCGAGTAACTGCAACAGGAAAGGATTGACATCAACCACCGCGCCCGTATAGGCATCGAGAATCAAAATTCCGTCCTTGGCTGATTGAAAGAGCCTTCGGTAGCGCTTCTCGGAATCTCGCAGCATCGCCTCGGTCCGCTCCGTTTTCGTCAACCTTTCTTCCAGGGACACAATTTGCCTAAGGAATTCGGTGTTGACGATGCGAAGTTGCCTTTCGACATTTGTGTCTGACATGGTCACAACCTCGATAAATTTGTCTCCAGGTTAATAAGTTACTGCCATTTTCTGCATATCTCCGGGGAGGCGGAGCGGGCTTCGTTTCTTCACACGGCGCCTTGAGAATGTCCTTCAGGTTGTATTCCCATATTGCTCATTCATGTTTTGTGAATAAGTTTCAGAAACCCGTGATCCAGCCGGAACTTAGCCCTGCTCGGTTAATAAAAGCAAATATCATACCAATGGCTGGCGGATTGCCACCCCCGGATGCCGTCGCGAGGTTCTAGGCCCGTCGGAGCGCAGGTTTCCCAAAGACATGGGGCTGGGGCGTTGCGTCCAGACCCTCTTCCTCAAAATAGCCCTTTACAAAGGCAATCTGTACGAGAACTGCGCTTGCTTTGGCTGCATAGGCGATGGTGATCTTTTCCGGCGGGCCACTCTTTTGCAGGCAGCCGGCCACAGACGATACGATGACCGAAAGGAGGACGACAAAAAAGCAGCGAAAGGTGAGTACGCTTTGAAATGAATCATGCTCTGTCTCCCTCTTAATCTTGGCTGCAATTTCGCACGGTGTCACATCACATCCAAGCTCATCAACTTCATCCAGACAGTCATTTCCAAAGGGGGAATGATCAGCATCGTCAGCCCACGGCAGCGCCGACAGGCGGCCCTGCCGTGGCCGGCGATAGGGCGGCTTCCAGGTCTATGCCGGGAGGACCGTAGATATACCGAATACCGCCGCGCTCCCTGATGCGCCAGCTTTCCACTAAATCATTTATACGCGATGCCTTAAATAGATGCGAAGGATCAATTGGATAAAGCGTTTACCATAGCCAGTTTAGACGAGTCTGATGGAATCTATTGCGCAATTATTTATGTCGCTGCGTATAATTCCTCATTGTTCGAACGCTCTTGGGGCTTGCCCATGGCTAATATAACCTGGGCATGATCTGCTGGTGCCTCTTCACAGCTCACCACCGAGCGCTCTGCCAAGGAGTCTGTTTACTCTGGCGAGGAACTTCCTTGGATTAACCGGTTTGGTAAGGTAATCATCGGCTCCGGCCTCAATCACATTTATCTCCGAGTCGGCGTCGTCTTTTGAGGTAAGCATCATAACCGGGATGTATCGGGTCGCAAGCTGGGATTTGAGCTTCTTTATGAGCATCATGCCGTCCATTTCAGGCATGAGATAGTCTGTTACAACCAGGTCGGGTTTTTCCTGCAACGCGAGCTTAATAGCCTCTAGGCCGTTATTTGCGGTAATAATCCGGTAACCCTCACTTCTCAAAATGTTGCTGATGATTTTGAGTGTTATTTCGTTGTCATCGACTAAAAGAACCTTCTTTGCTTTTAAACTGCTCATTTGGGAAGACGGAGTCTCAAAAGGCAACCTTTCTTCCGCCCACTCCTCCGAGACATGGGGGAGAGAGGTCGGCACCGGTGGGGTTGAATCTATCCCGGGCAGAGAGGTTACACGAAGGACCTCTTCTACCGTGGTCAATCCCTCAAAAACTTTCATTATTCCATCCATCCCCATAAGTTGGAACCCTTCTTCTTGAGCCACCTCTTGCAGGGCATGGGCTGATAAATCCGAAGTGATGCTATTTCTCAATGCCTCGCTAATCTTGAGAAATTCGAATATCCCCAGTCGCCCCGAATAGCCGGTGTACTGACAAGCTTCGCAACCGGCGCCTTTCCAAAAAGCGGCTTTATCCCGCACGACAGCAAGCTGAGGCAATTGCCTGAGAATTTGTGGACCCAGTGGATCGGGGGCCTTGCACTTCTTACATATTCTTCTCACCAGCCTCTGCCCCATAACTGCGATGAGCGATGCGGAGACCAGAAAGGGTTGTATCCCCAGGTCCAACAGTCTTACCACGGCAGAAGCGGCGTCATTTGTGTGCAGCGTAGAGAGCACCAGATGTCCGGTCTGGGCAGCCTGAAAAGCGATGGAAGCTGTCTCGTAATCTCTGATCTCCCCAACCATAATGACGTCCGGATCTTGCCGCAGGATGGATCTCAGACCATCGGCAAAAGTGATGCCGGCCTTCGGGTTTATCTGTACCTGACTTATTCCCGCAATATCAAACTCTATAGGGTCCTCAACGGTCATGATATTAACTGTTCGGCTGTTGAGCCTGTTGAGGCATGTATATAGCGTTGAAGATTTGCCGCTTCCAGTTGGTCCTGTGACCAGAAATATTCCTTGGTTAAGGCTTAGTGCATCGGATAAATCCTGAGTTAATGACTTCCCAAGGTCGAGATCTTCAAGGAATCTTACTGCTGCGCTCTGATCCAGGATGCGTATCGTAACTTTCTCACCATACGAAGCAGGTACCGTTGATACTCTCATGTCATATTGCTTGTCATTTAATCTTATTTGGAATTTACCGTCCTGTGGTTTTCTCCGGATAGCGATATCCATTTTGGCTAAAATTTTAATTCTGGACACAAGAGATGCATGAAACAGCTTGTCAGTCTTCACCACCTCCCGCATAATACCGTCTATTCGGTAACGAACGACTACACTTTCCTGCTGAGGTTCTATGTGAATATCACTAGCCTTGAGTTTAATAGCATCAGCAAATATTGCCTTTGAAAATCGCACGACAGGAGAGGCCTTTGCAAGCCCCAGTAATTCCCGTTCATCCATATCGTCTGCAGCCTGCTCATCCCGCGCCAAAATTTGTATGTCCTCGCCAATGTGCGGTTCAGAGTCTAACGTGGATTCGATGCCTGGCTCCGGGTAATATTTTTCTATTGCCTCCAGGATATCTTTTTGTGAGGCGACCGCAATGTGTATAGGCATACCGGTGATAAAGCGCAAATCCTCCAGAGCATAAATTTCTACCGGATTTACCATGGCGACGAGGAGCCCTTGATCGGTTTTCCTGATCGGAATAAGCAAATAATTTTCAACCATCTCAGGCGGGATTAATGCTAAGGTTTCAGGCTCGATTTTAACCTCACCCAAGTGCAGGAAAGGAATCTTTAGCTGACACGCAAGTGCCTTGGCTATTCCCTCATCGTCAGCCACTCCCATATTGATCAGGATCTGGCCGATTCTTTTCTTCTGCACCTTTTGAATTTCGAGGGCCTTGAAAAGGATTTTCTGGTCGATAAGGCCGGCCTCTACCAGGATATCTCCCAGTTTTTTCCGTGTTTCACCGGTTCCCGAGATTTCCATCGGTTTTCCCTTCAGTAACATCAGTAAAAGATTTTACCGGGGCTATTGAGTTCTTAAGTCTATCGCATGGTGTCATGCCAGGTTGCGTTCAAGATTAACGTGATGGGTTACACTCCGCTTCACCCATCCCACGCTTAACTCAGGTCTGGAAAGGAATGTAGCATGGGTGAAGCGGAGCGTAACCCATCGGTATTGGCCTATCTTGAACGAAAATTAGTATCAGTCTTCAATAGCCAGACAAACGCGATTTCTCCCCTCATGCTTGGCTTTATACATAACGCAGTCGGCACGACCGATTAGCGGCTCCGGACATTCTTCAGACCCAATGTGCAGGGAAGCCACGCCAAAGCTTGCAGTCATTGAAAAATAATCCGTTGAGGCCCGCGCCGTGAGACTGGTCCCTTCAACCAGCCGCCGCATCCGTTCAGCCACCAATCCTGCTTTCTGGCAGTCCATTCCAGGCAGACCGACGAGGAACTCCTCACCTCCGTAGCGCCCCACAAAATCATATGGTCTGGTGGATGCACTTAACTGCTCGGAAACCTTTCTAAGCGCCATATCACCCACTTGATGGCCGTACTGATCGTTAACCCGTTTAAAATGATCTATGTCAGCTAGAATTAGCGAAAGCGGGACACATTCCCGATTGCACCTTTGAATCTCGATCTGACACCTTTCCATAAAGGCCCTTCGATTCAGTACCCCTGTAAGGGAGTCCGTGTTAGCCAATTCCAAGATCCGCCTCTCCAGGTTTACAATTCTTTCCCCTATCTTGAGGCGGCATCTCATTTCTTCCTGATCAAAGGGTTTGGTCAAGTAGTCATCTGCTCCAGCCTCCAACCCATCGATAATATCTTTTTTCTCCATTCTTGAAGTCAGCATGATAAAATAAATGTAACCTGTGGTTTGTATTTCCCGCGTTCTTTGGCAAAGCTCTAGTCCATCCATTTCGGGCATCATCCAATCTGATATAACCAGACTGGGTGCCCGGGGATCGAGAAGAACTCCTAAAGCCTCATTGCCGCTTGAGACGGCGACCACTTCATAGCCCAATCTCAGCAGGAAGGCTTCCAATATTCGTCTGGACACTACCTCATCTTCAACAATGAGAACTCGCATCCTGACACTCCAACAAAGCGCTTTTGATTGTGCATTCCAGGCTCGAAAGTTCTTCAACCAACTCGGTTAGCAGTTGGCCGGTATCCTCCAGAGTTCTTCCCCTGCCGGCAACCTCCAATTGGTAGGCTGCATTATAGGCACGCTTCGCAGCAAAATTGCCGACAGAGCCTTTCAAGTCGTGCGCGGCACTCTCAAGAGCCCCGGAATCCTCAATGGATATCGCCTCCCGGATCCTGGCAACATAGCCGGAGAGGTTTTCAAGGAACAGATCGGCAAGCTCTTTCAGGAATGCTTTATCTCCACTTACAATCTCCAGTGCCTTGGCGATATCAAACACTTCCGTTGTGAACGCTTCATCATCCTTCGATGAGAGAGAGGTGCTCTTTCCTTCAGCCTCGCCGCCTTTTGCGAATTTTTCAATCACTGAGAACAGCTCGTCCCTGTTGATTGGCTTGGAGACATAGTCATCCATTCCGGCTGCAAGACATTTTTCCTTGTCTCCTTTTATGGCATGGGCTGTCATCGCCACAATCGGGAGGCGCCCTCCGCCATCTTTTTCTCTTTCCCGGATAATCTTCGTTGCCTCAAAACCATCCAGATCAGGCATCTGAATGTCCATAAAGATCAGGTCGAAACTCTCTTTTTCACAGGCATCCACCGCCTCTTTCCCACTTGACGCCACAACAATGGAGTGCCCCCACTTTGCAAGAATCTTTGTAGCCAGTTTCTGATTCACAACATTATCTTCGGCCAATAGTATGTGAAGATTTTTAGAGGACCCCGTCGCCCGGTCAGATGGAGTCTCCCGTAATGAATGACGGGTGATTAGAATTCCATCCTCCGCACCTTGATTACGAAGGGCCAGGACGGTCATGATTGCCGCAAAAAGCTCGGATTGTTTGATCGGTTTGGTGAGATAGGCTGATATGCCAAGCTCTCGGCACCGAGCGGCATCCCCTCTCTGGCCAACAGAGGTCAGTATCATGATCACTGACTGGTAGAAATCAACGCAACTCCTTATCCACCCAGCTGTCTCGAATCCATCCATTTCAGGCATCATCACATCCAAAAGGATGAGGTCAAAGCGAGTCCCCTGGATCCGTGCCTGTTCCAGTGTTTCAATGGCTTTCTTTCCGCTGGGTACCAGAGTGGGCTTCATGTCCCATTTGGTCAATATCTCCTGGAAGAGGCGACGGTTGACGGCATTATCGTCCACCACCAGCACTGTCAGGTCCTTTACATTGACTGTTTCAAGGTCAATAGACAGCAATGTGGGTGTTTCGGGTCGCTCAAAGGAAACTCTGAATTGGAAGGTGGAACCAACTCCAGGCTGGCTCTCAACACGTATATCCCCACCCATCATTTCTACTAGATGCCGGGATATGGCCAGCCCAAGACCGGTACCCCCATATTTTCTGGTCGTGGAACCGTCTGCCTGGGTAAAGGCTTCAAAAACAGATTTTTGTTTTTCAAAAGGGATCCCTATTCCCGTGTCCGTAAGGGTGAAACGCAGGCACAATTGGCCTTTTGTTTCAGATTCCTTTTCAACATTCAGCGCGATCTCACCCTGTTCTGTAAACTTGATCGCATTGCCTACCAAGTTCACCAGGACCTGGCGCAGGCGTCCCGGATCACCAAAAAGGATATCCGGCACCCCAGCCTGGATCTCGTAAACCAGTTCCACTCCCTTCTCCTGCGCACGCATAACAAGTGGCCTCAACGTGTCGGCAAGGCTATCCGGCAGGTTAAACTCGATGGGATCAAGATCAAGCTTTTTCGATTCGATCTTGGAAAAATCGAGGATGTTATTGATCAATGTCATCAGGGAGCCGCCGGAATTTCTTATGATCTCAAGATATTCCCTTTGTTCATCCGTAAGCCCTGTTTCGAGGGCAAGATCAGCCATGCCGATAATTGCGTTCATGGGAGTTCGAATTTCGTGGCTCATGTTGGCGAGGAATTCAGATTTGGCGTTATTTGCGTCCTCGGCCCTGTGCACTGCATGGACGAGGTCGGTAACATCTATAACATTGAGCAGGACTCCCGTATAAAGACCTCCCAAATAGATTGGCTGAATGCGTAAAACAACTTCATTTTCAGCAATGGCTCTCTGTACGACAACCACTTCCGAGCCGGAGTTTTCCCGGAAGGACTCAATGTGCTTTAG
This sequence comes from uncultured delta proteobacterium, assembly GCA_963712895.1. Lineage (GTDB taxonomy): Bacteria > Desulfobacterota > Syntrophobacteria > Syntrophobacterales > Syntrophobacteraceae > SbD1. Next base: position 24,223 of record CAVQJR010000008.1, read on the forward strand.
CACCTTTTCGCGCAATTCACCGGGGTGCAGTTCTTCGATTGTTTTCCCCAGGAGGGCATCGCGCTTCCGTCCGACAAAATGGCAGAAGTATTGGTTGACTTCCACAATAACGTTGTTTGAATCCGCGAAGACTACCCCCTCTTCCATGGCCGAAATCATGGCAGAAAGTTTGGCATTCTCGATTTGGGCGACTTCCTGCGCATTTTTCAGGTCCGAGATATCGACAAAACTTGAAAGCAAACACTCACGGCCGCTCAACGCAATCATCGAAACCGTCCTGAGAATCGGAACCTGTTCGCCTTTGGATGTGATGAGAATGCTTTCCAAATTGTCGAACTTCTGGTCAAGATCCATTACAGGGCATTTCCCCCCTTCCACTTGACAAAGGAAGTGGTCATGGCACGATTTTCCGATGATCTGCTCTTTGAGATTCCCAATTCTTTGCACAGCCGCGGGATTTGCATCAACAATTTCGTGTGTTTTTTTATCTATAATCAGAATGCCAGTTTGCACCTTGGAGAATATGGCCTTAAGGGAAGATTCCGATTTCTGTATCTCCTCTGCAAACCTCTTGCGCTCGGCGAGTGCGCAGGCGATATCCGCCAGGAAGGAGGCGATCTCGACATCCTTCTCGGTGTAATCCGCGGGTTTGTTCCCAATACCCAGGATCGCCACGATTTGGCCCGATCTCATAACGGGTACAACAAGCTCCCTGATGACGGCAGCATGTCCTTCAGGCATTCCTTTGCGATGCGGCAAGGCCGAGTAATCGTTGTGGATTACAGCTTTTCTTTCATGAAAACAGTCCACCCACACACCCGCCTGGTCGATCCGGTAATGCTGTCCCTTCCCTTCCGCCTTGCAGAATTCCTTGGTCGTTCGCGTTGACCAAGCCTGAAGTGAGAGGGTTTTCTGGTCACTTTCCACAAAGTGGTAGAACCCGATGGGACTGTTGGTCAATGCGCCGACTTCATCCAATGTCTTTTGCAGCAACTCCTCAAGAGAATGCGAGATAGAGAACTCGAATAAGGCGTAACGCAGATGGAGAAGCTCTTCCGCCTGCTTGCGTTCGGTAATGTCCCTTACAAAAACAAGTTCCCTCACTTGGTCGTGAAGAAGAATCCTGGCTATGGTTGTTTCTACATCCATCAAGACGCCATCTTTTCCGCGGTAGAGCTGATATGAAACAACGCCCTCCGGCAGGTGATTGACACGTTGTTGGGAGTTGGCCTCTTCGGGTGCCATGATCTGGTCGATCTGCATTCCGAGAAGTTCTTCCGGGCTGTAATTCAGCCATGTGGCCATGTATGGATTAGTATTTTCAATCGCGCCCGTTTCAGGGTCAAAGACGAATACAGCTTGGGGAGCCATGTCAAACATGGTTCGGAAAAGGGCCTCGGACTCTAAGGTGCGTTTTGCTTCTTCCATGATAAACAGATTGCTGCCCACAAAAACCAGCGTCAGTACCACCATTACCAAGGCCACGGCAATGCCCAACAGGCGATACGAAAACACAAGGTCTTGAGAAACTAATGAAACCAAGGACCAGCCTTCAAAAGCAGGGGAGTTAAAGCCCGTGCGGCAAAGCAGAAAATGAGTGCTTGCAAATTCAACCACCGTGCCGTCAGCGGGTTCTGTTTGGAGGATCGCGGGAAACCGGTCTGTCCCATGTAGTTGCGCAAGGGTGGCCAATTGCCCCGGCAATACAGGCCCCAGACTTTTAAAAGCCTGGTCCGGCCGGCTTCCGAGGAAAACCATGCCGTTGGCGTCGACCAAAAATGCGGGATCGATAGAGCGAAGGTCGGCTTCGAATTGATCCATCCCCATCTTAAAAACAGTCACCCCTACGATATGTCCGACCGAGTCATATACGGGGTGGCTGGCATAGAATCCCCTCTTTTTGGAAGTGACTCCCAAGGCGAAATAGCGACCCGGATTTCCACCCATGGCCTGTTGGAAATACGGACGGAAAGCATAACTTTGGCCAACGAAACTGTCGGGATCACCCCGGTTGGAAGAGGCGATAGTATTGCCAGAAGAATCCAATAAATATGCAACTGAGGCGTTGAAACTTTCCTTGTATCTATCCAACACCGAGGTCGCATACTCAAGACTCAAACTATTTCCGGACAATAATGCCGAGATTATCCAGGGAGCCCCTGACATTGACTTGACCGCTCCCTGAGCTACCTTCAGTTCGAACGCCAAACGTTGGATGAGCACCTTGCTATAGCCTGTCCTGTCCTTATGGATACGCTCCCGAGCCACATTTCCCAGGAATTGGGTAAGCATCCAGCCGGAAATAAGAATGACTACCAGCGCTACCCATGTACCATACAGATATCTAGTCCGGCAAACGTTGGGCTGTTCCGGGTCCGCATGCCGGACAGCGTTGAAAAAGCCCATCGTCGCGGAAGCGATCCAAACTGCCAGCAACCCGCGAAATAACTGAACCGGTATGCCGGTAAGATGGTTGAAGTAGTCTTGATTAAACATCGACGCCGGGAAATAGGAAGCTTTGGGCACGAACATCCCGGTAGCCAGGGAATACAATAACCAGCCGACCGCCGCTACGACCAGCCAGCGGCGGGGCGAGCCCTCGACCTTTCGTGATTCGAGGCACAGAGCCACTCCCGTCCACAAACCCCCGACCAGCCCCAGAGCATAGGGCGTTATTATATTGACACCGACCCAGCCATCCAGACTACCGTATAGGGCAACCATTGCCAGGAGCCCTGTTGACCGGTAGCCAAGTCCTGGTCCGCGCATCCGGATCGACGCAATCCTTCCGAATTCGACCAAAAAGGCAAAAGACACGGTCAGAATTGCCCAGCGGAAAGCGGCGAATGCTGTGCCGCCTTCCCCCCTGATAGCCACAAGATCCAGGCACTCGTTAACGCCATGGAGCAGACCAAACCAGCCAATCAATCGCCAAGGAAGACGTTGGGATTTTTCAGGGAGAATAAAGCAGACTACCGCCAAGCCTATGAATGCCAGCCCGTAAAAGAAAAAGATATAATCCAACTGCCCCTGCAAAAACTCGATCATTATGCATGTCCTTGATGAATGGGTCTTTGGCCTTGATAATCAAATTCTTGCTCTGAACATATTATTACAAAACCCATGTCATATTACCTATCATCTTACCTAACAGCAATAATCTCTCCACATCCAGAATTGCTATTGTTACTAAGACCTTCATAAATCGCCGAACATTGAGCAAGATCGGCCATAGTGGCTGTAAGGGTCTTCTCAGTGACAGTGCCGGGCCGAATGTTCGCTAATCAATGAAGGTCTTAGTGTGATCCGGCATAAAATTTCCAGAAAATATTCCTCCAGATCCTGTGCGCGCGCTACAGACTAGCTTACCTGGCTGATAAGGTATTAGACCCTGTTCATGCGACTTAGTTCCTATTATGCGCTCTTACGCTCTGTGATTACGCTAAATACGATAGCAAAGTATTCTTTTTTGATACTGTATACAGATATAGAAAAATATATTTTAATAGGATCTATAAAGGTCTAAAATCTTTCCGATATACCTGATAACTACAAGTCCAGATCGTATTTCGATGTATTAGTCCCGGCAAGCATATCCCTTATCACTCCATATTCATTTTGATCATCGTCTATGAGAAGCACTCTGAATGCCGGTTTTGCCATATCTCCTAACCTAACTGGTGTGTGCGGTCGGGTCCTGGACGCGCACTGGGGAAGGTAAGGCAACCAACCCTATGAGTTATCACATTGGTTTTCATCAAAGGCAAAAGAATCGATGAATTCCTGTAATGTGGACAAGTGCTTGACACACGGGCTTTCGAACTCCACCCCACAGCACCTGGTGCTGATCTGCTTCCATGAGCCTTCAGGCACTTCATGGTCATGCACGATTCTGCATTGAACCCTGTCCAGGTGGATGAAATGGCCGTTGCTGCCGAATATTTTTATTGTGGAGCATCCCCCATGATTCTCGTCTGTAGATAAATACCGGACACACAGCCCGCCCATGCTGATATTCAGGATCTGCCCCATGTTAAGGAATTCATTGGGCTTGATGAAAGCAGCAAATGCTCCTTCTTTGCCTTTAAACCTCTTAAATTTCCTTCTGTCCTCAAACATTTTTTCTCCAGTCCATATAAGGCAATCCCCGGTGCAAACGATTCGAAAATCCAAAAATCAGGTTCAACATGTCAGTTTTTGAAAATCTCCTTTATTTACCAAGATGCCTTATAGGCTTATCCATCGCAGCGGAGCAACCAAGCTCGAAGGCGCCGCCTCAGCTCGGACCTCTTGTCTTAAAGCTTCAATCCCAGCCACCATCTTGGGCAGCAGGAGATGAAAATCCATGGCTCAGCGGAAAGCGCAGATGTTTTTCTTAATTGATGCGTTCCCTTATGGTCCGCTAAATACTATGTGGACCCACTTATTGGGGTAAGTCAGAGTATGTTCCTGTATCCATCAGTTCCTTAAGCACCATGGCTCTCTCAACATCTAGAATCGCTACGGCGATAATCCGGCCTAAAAGCTGCAAAAAATAGTTTTCCCGGCGGGTTAAGCCGCGTATTGGGGTGTCGGCTCTTAGATATAAGGTTCCCAGCTCTTGTGCGTTGAAGGCAATGGGGATTTTCTTCAAGATGTACCTGGACGTTTCTTGAAGTGGTGGTGGGAGGTCTTCATCCTGCGATATTCTTTCACTTTTTAATGATTCTTTCAAAGCTGGGTGCTTCTTAAGGTTTATAACATGGGATTTTCTTCCCGGTGAGTCATCGGATGACACCATGTAACAATTGTCCTGCTTGCGATCCATAAAAAACACAGTGAAGCGTTTGATCCCCATCTTCTCAGATAAGAGCTTGGAAAGTTTGAATAAAAATGGAAATAGATCATTATATTGCCCGATCGACAGTGCCACACTGTTCAGCACTTCCAGTTCCTGGTAATCCGACTTGAGGAGTTCTTTTTCCTGGTAGATCCGATTATAGGATACGACTATGCCACGAAAAAAAATGGCAAGAATGAAGATAAAAGGAAATTGGAGTAGAGAAGCGGTCTCGAAGAAGGTCCCGGGCGACCTAAGATAGGACATAATCCCGTATGCCATCAGGATAATTCCGAAAGTGGAATAAACTAGAAAGGCTTTGCGGGTAATAGCGGAAATTAAGAGAATTAGGAAAAAAGTAACATAAAATGCTGAATCTCCAGGTACTGCCAGAAAAATGATCATAATAGTCATGACTAAATCGAGCAACAGGATTAAGGCAATAAATCGATATCTTTGAAACCACTCTTCTGGACAGAAGGACAGGATAATGTTGGTAGAGGCATATATAGGAAACAACACATTCAAAAGCACTGGAACGGATTTGCCGGAATGTCTGAATAAAATAATATATCCAACAGCAATAATTAATGTCCATTGTAGTCGAATAATAGTTCTTTTAACTAAGTCATCCTTAAGAAACATTTGGCACTCCATAGAACCCAGTAAATGTTATCTCAGACAGTGAGTTGCTCACATGCTGCCCAACAATTACTGAAGCCCTTGTTATTGGGGGGATGGGGCCGCTTCAGTCTGATGCCGAGCATTCTGGGATGAGTCTGGACACGAACAGTAACCCTCAAGCCTTAAACAGGCAGCGACCACATCCGGGTCATAGAGGATACCTTTATTCTTTGTAATTTCCTCCATAGCCTTCTGGATGCCCAATGCCGGTCTGTACGGCCTGTTGGAACTCATGGCTTCAACCACGTCCGCCACGGCAATGATTCTGGCTTCAAGGAGAATTTCATTGCCGGACAGTCCCTGCGGATATCCGGAACCGTCCATTCTTTCATGATGTTGGAGCACAATCTTGGCAATGGGCCAGGGGAACGGTATCTGTTTCAAAATATCAAATCCGGTGTTCGAATGACGCTTTACGAGCCCAAACTCAAGTTGGTCGAGTTTTGAGGGCTTGGAAAGAATCTCGGAGGGTACTGAAATCTTGCCTATATCATGAATCAAGCCGGCCAGCCTGATCGCCGTTATTTGCGTATGGGAAAGCTCCATGTTTCGAGCGATTTGGCAGGCAATATCCGACACTCGCTTCTGATGACCTGCGGTATAAAGATCCTTCATTTCAAGCGCGGAACCCAGGGCGTTGATGGAATCTTCCAGGACCGATTTAAGCTGATCAAAAGATTCAGACAGTCGCAGATTTGATTCTCTGAGGTCCCGGAGGACCATCCGCTCCTTCTCGATCCTTCCAATTTTGGCTTTGAGTTCTCCCAAGGCGAACGGTTTGGCAATGAAATCGGATGCTCCGGCGTCGATGATGTCGCTGAACTCATACTCGGGAGAGTGTCCTGTCATTATGATAAAGTCCAGTTTGGGATACAGTTCTTTTGCCGCTCTCATCAGTTCGATTCCTGTGCCGCCATCCATCTGTATGTCTGAGATCACGAGGTCGTATCTCCCCCGGATGATCGCCTCCAGGGCTTCATGTGCGTTCGCTACCAAATCGCAGGCGTAGGTATGACTAATTTTCTGGCACAATCCATGGACCATCTTTCGATAGTCTTCTTCATCGTCTACGATCAGAATGCGTCGCATCAATAATTTTATCACTTGTCGCTCCGCTTCTCGTCGAGAACATTTCGTATTGAATGATTTGTTAAAGGTTTGCAACAATCCTGCCGAATTATATTTTAGTTATCTGGCAGGATTTTTGCCTCTATAGAGAAGTCATGATCAAAGCTCCAAAAGCATATGGTGAAACAAAGAGTGAAAATACATGAAACGTCAGCAAAGTCTAAATACCAATGTATGGCAGATTTGCCATACATTGGGTACAGTTTGCCATGGCGTTTTCGCCATCAATGGCCTTTTCAATTCTTTTGGTTTAGTAGTCTATCCACTTCCTGTTGCGCTCATTTTGAAAATGCTGCCACGCAACTACTCTGTGCCGAACGAAGTACCGAGAACCCAAACTTTTTTACACCACGAGGAATCAATGACAGGTCGGAGAGGGGCGCCGTTTATGGAAGCGACTAACAAGTGCAATGGCGCTCAAAACAATCCAAGGACGCTCATCCACATAGGAATCGTCCACACTGAAGCCGATATGGGCACTCTGGGCGCCTCAATACAGCGGGCAACGTTGCAGAGACTAAGCTTTAAAGCCTGGAGGCGCAAACTGAGAGCAATCGACAAACGGTGGACTGAAATCGAAGAGATTGTTGAGCGGTTGCTACCTCCACTCGGCAAAGTCCGTCTTTACCAGGACGGCCTCCCTGTCTGCGGGTGTGAACTCGAAATCGTAGAGGAACTCGCAAACCAGGGGAGCCGAAATCATCGCCTGCTTCTGCAATTGATCGAAAAGGGTGCCGTCATAATGGGGACGGAATCTTCCGACCTGCTTTTGGAGGAGTACGAAGGTGTAAAACAGGCCCTGGTTCTGCAAAATGTTCGCAGAGGTGGCGTGTCCGAAATCATTCAGGGCGACCAGGGCGATTGCCTGCTCGACAGGCGCAATCGATTCATTGCAGACCGAATCAACTCAACGCTTTGTGCAGGGGAAACCGGCATCCTTTTTCTCGGGATGTTGCACTCGCTGGGAAACCTTCTCGCTAAGGACATCAACGTTATCTGTCCGGTTGTACCGTCTTTGTCTGACGAAAGGACCGAGAGGTGAACCAACCCCAGGGTACGATTCTTATTGCCGATGATGAAAATGATTTCTGTGTGATCCTTGCCCACGTCATGAAGCGTCAGGGCTTTGAAGTCAAGACGGTCAATTCGGGAAAGGCAGCGCTCGATTCGGTCAGCTCCAAAGAACCCGATGTGCTCCTCCTAGACATCAAAATGCCCGGTATGGATGGGATGGAAGTCTTGATGGAGTTAGGGGAAAGAAACCCGGAGCTACCAATCATCATGATCACCGGCTATGCCGACATTTATGGAGCTGTCACGGCAATGAGGCAGGGAGCATGCGACTATCTGGCCAAACCCGTCGATCATATTGAGCTTGTCCGAGTAGTTCGTCGCGCGGTCTCTGAGCGTAAGCTCAGGCAGGAAATCAAGTTTCTTTCCTCCCAATGTCAACAAGCATCCGACCTCCGCAAGAGGATGGGACCCAGCGATGCGGTCGGGCGCATCATTTCGGATGTGACTGTTGTAGCCCAATCGGATTTCAGTGTCATTGTCCAGGGAGAAACGGGGGCGGGTAAAGAACTGGTTGCCCGGGCCATCCATGAAAACAGTCCCAGATCAAAAGGACCCTTTATCCCTATCGATTGCGGTTCAATTCCGGAAACTCTTTTCGAAAGTGAACTGTTCGGCCATGAGAAAGGTGCTTTTACGGGGGCCATTTCGAAAAAGCCCGGCAGGTTTGAGATAGCCAATGGCGGGACCGTCTTCCTGGACGAGATCTCGAACTTGCCCATGAATTCTCAGGGCAAACTTCTTCGGGTAATTCAGGAAAAGCGGGTCTTGCCCCTTGGTGCAACCAAACCCTCCCAGGTTGATGTGCGTATCGTGGCCGCCAGCAACAAAAACTTGCTGGATTTAACCACTTTCGCCGAGTTCCGCCTCGATCTGTTCTTTCGCTTAAACGAATTTCCCATAGCTATTCCGCCTTTGCGCAAGCGCAAGGAAGACATCCCCTATCTGGCCAAAACGTTTTTAGACATTACAAACCATGAATTGAGCAAGACCGTTAAAGGATTTTCAAAGGGTGCTGTTGAAAGTTTACTCAATTATCGATGGCCCGGCAATGTGAGACAACTACGCTCGGTTATCCGTCGCGCGGTGCTGATGGCGGATCAGATAATTACCGAAAAACATCTCGATATCACTGAAATGGAGGCTCCTGCTCCAGTCCATGTCCCAGTAGTAAGCGCGACCCCGCTGCGAGACATGTCTCTTACGGAATTGGTCCGTCACGGCGCTCGATCGATCGAGCGCGAAGCCCTCGAAACCGCACTGAAATCGACGGGAGGGAACAAAGCCAAAGCAGCACGGATACTCCATATAGATTACAAAACAATGTACAGGAAGTTAAAACTGCACGGAATACAGGAAAATGGAGACGGACATGACAAAGAAGAAATCTGCTGACAATGTAGGAGGAGGGTTTGATGGAATTTTTAAGGGTCTGGGGGACCTTGTGGAAAGGCTGAGTGATCTGGCAGAAAAAGGCGAACAGCTCTCGGGAACGAATAAATTTCAATTAGGTGATGAGGGCAAGGGTCTCAAAGGGGTTTATGGATTTTCCATAAAAACGGGCCTGGGAGGAAGAGAGGTCAAGGTCGAACCCTTTGGCAACATCAGCAAAGACAAGGCGACCGGCAAATCCATGGTGCATGAATTACGTGAACCTTTAGTGGACGTCTTCGAGGAAGAGGATCACGTCCTCATTGTAGCCGAAATGCCCGGGATCGAGGCCGAGGATGTGGAAGTCGAGATCCAGGACGACATCCTGACTCTTTCGGCAAAAAGGGGGGACAAAAAATATCGCAAAGAGATTCTCCTTCCTGGAAGCTTTCAAAAGGACAAACTCTTGTCTACTTGCAGACACGGAATTGTCGAAATCAAGTGCATGAAATAATGCAAACGATTGGCGGTGTGTATGAGCAGCCCCAAAGAGTCAGTGCTGAAGTGTAAGGTTACGGAAGCCCTCACCAAAGACGTTGGGCGCGCCTTTGCCCGTCTGGGGCCGGAGGATTTGGAGAAACTGCAGGTCGAGATCGGCGACATTGTGGAGGTCACCGGTAAACGAAAAACGGTATGCAAGGCAATGCCCGCGTACAAGGAACTGCGTGGCCAGTCCCGCATCCAGTTGGACGGGATTGCCAGAGAGAATGCAGGCTCCGGGATAGATGAATTTGTTTCAGTGAGGAAGACTACCTCGCAGCACGCCCAGCGCGTGGTCCTTGCTCCAATCCATATTACCCCGGCGGATCGAGACCTTAAATACATAGGCAGCCTTCTGGACGGACTGCCCGTTGTGGAAGGTGACCGCATTCGGGCCACCCTGTTTGGCAGCCGGTCCGCGGACTTCAAGGTGGAAAGTACAAGTCCCAGGGGCTCCGTACTCATTAACCCAACCACTGAGCTTACAATTGGGAAACCTCAGGAAGAGCAAGGCGCCAGCGCAATATCCTACGAGGACATTGGCGGACTCAAGTCACAACTGCAAAGGATACGGGAGATGATAGAACTCCCCTTGCGCTATCCCGAGGTGTTCGACCGTCTGGGAATCGATGCTCCCAAAGGGGTTCTCCTTCACGGCCCTCCCGGATGCGGCAAAACGCTCATAGCACGCGCAATCGCCAGGGAAACCGATGCCAATTTTTTTTCCGTAAGTGGTCCCGAGATCATACACAAGTTTTACGGGGAGAGCGAAGCCCATTTGCGCAAGATCTTCGAGGAGGCCGGCCGTAAGGGTCCCAGCATAATTTTTCTCGACGAGATCGATGCCATTGCTCCGAAACGGGAACAGGTCGTGGGGGATGTGGAAAAAAGAGTGGTTGCGCAGCTTTTGGCACTTATGGATGGGCTCAACAGGCGCCAGAATCTCATCGTCATAGCCGCGACCAACCTCCCCAATCTTCTGGATCAAGCGTTGCGCCGTCCTGGCCGGTTTGACAGGGAAATAGCTATTCCTATCCCGGACCGCAACGGGAGACTTGAAATTTTGGAAATACACAGTCGGGGTATGCCTTTGACTGAAGACGTGAACATGACCCACATTTCTGAGATCACCCACGGCTTCGTGGGGGCCGACCTGGAGGCTCTTTGCAGGGAAGCGGCGATGAACTCTTTGCGCCGCATCATGCCCGACATCGATTTCGCTATGGCCAGTATTCCCTACGAACATATCGCAAAACTCGATGTGCGCATGGACGACTTTATCGCTGCCTTGCGTGAGGTCGAACCCTCCGCTATCCGGGAGGTGTTCGTCGAAATACCGGATGTGGGGTGGCAGGATGTGGGAGGGCTCTCGGAAGTTAAAGAGCGTCTGCGTGAAGCAGTCGAATGGCCTCTACAATATTCTCAACTCTTTAAGGAAGCCGGAATCAAACCACCCAAGGGCATCATTCTCGCCGGTCCGCCGGGGTGTGGAAAAACCTTGCTGGCTAAGGCGATTGCCAAGGAAAGCAAGGTAAACTTCATCTCCGTAAAAGGTCCTGCTCTTCTCTCCAAGTATGTGGGGGAATCGGAAAGAGGAGTCCGGGAGGTATTTCGCAAAGCCAGACAGGCTTCGCCCTGCATTGTGTTCTTTGATGAGATGGATGCTCTGGTTCCCCTGCGTGGTGGCTCCTCGGATTCGCACGTCTCCGAACGGGTGCTTAGCCAATTTCTATCGGAACTCGATGGAATAGAAGAACTTAAAGGGGTCCTGGTTCTTGGGGCCACCAACCGTTTAGACATGCTCGATCCTGCGGTGATCCGGCCGGGCCGGTTTGATGAAATAATACAAATCCCCGTTCCGAACGCGGCGGACCGAGAGGAAATCTTTAATGTACACCTTCGCAACAAGCCTGTGGCGCCTGAGATCAGTGCGCGAAAACTTGCACTGAAAACGGACGATTTCAGTGGGGCCGAAATCACCTCGATTTGCAATTTGGCCGGCCTGGGGGCTGTCAGGCGCGCTATTCAGGCATTGAAAGACAACCCCGCAGCCGAGCCCAGAGTTTTGATCGAAGAAGGCGACATTGAAGCGGCTATGCGAGAGATAGACAGAGACTGACCTGAAAGATCGATTGAATTGGAGACACTGTGCTGGAGGATTCAAGCCCGAAGGCAATATATCTTTTTTGTTTCGCACGTTCCGCTTTTCTTCCGGAAATTGCGGGAAAAGATGTGGATGGTGAAAATCCCCTTTTCCTGTTGCCCTACCGGGATATCGTCGCAGTTGTCGGCATGGTGCCCCTGGAAGAATTCTGCGGGGACCTGTCCGAAAGCAGAATGGGAGACCTGGAGTGGGTGGGACCTCGTGCCTGCCGTCATGAGCAGGTGGTAGAGAAGATCATGCACCATTCGCCGGTACTACCTGCACGATTTGGAACCATTTTCCTCTCTTCGGATAGCCTGGAGAATCGCATGAAGATGCACGGCGATGCGATTCGGGCGTTTTTTGACCGGGTCACGGACGCAGAGGAATGGTCGGTTAAAGGCCTGCTGAACCGAGAGAAAGCGGTGAAGAAGCAGTATCGCAGTATGCTTGCTGGGCAAGCAGAACATCTTTCTCCTCTGCCCGGCACTCGCTACTTAGAGCAACAGCGCATCCAGACCGCCGCCGAGAACGCGTTGAACCACCGGCTCAAAGCAGTCAATGAAGGCGTTGCCCATGATCTGAGCCGTATTGCGATGGATTGGGCTGTGCGAAAAACGCTTCTCCGCAAGGTGACTGGAGATGAAGGGGAGATGATTCTTAACTGGGCCTTCCTGGTACCGCGAAATGTTACGGCGGATCTTTGCGCTCGGATTGACAGGGCAAACGCAGATTGCGCGGGCTTTGAGCTGGTCTTTGAGCTCTCTGGACCATGGCCCCCCTACAGCTTTTGTCCGATCCTGGAAGCGGAGACCCGGTCATGAGTTTTCTGCTTTACTGCATCTTTCAAACCCGCGAAAATCAGGAACCACCGCATCTTTCCTGCGAGAACAATATTTGGCCTGTCTTGTTCATCACCTCCAACAACCTCACCGCAGCCGTTTCCAGGGTTGATCGTTCGGGTCTTATTCCGGATACATCGCGTGTGCTCGCTTACGAAAAAATAATCTCCCTTTTGCACCGTGACTTCACTGTGATCCCTATGCGCTACGGATGCGTGTTGGATGAAGAATCTCAGATTATCCGGCTTCTTGAAAGTCGCTGCAAAGCATACACGGCTCTGCTCTCGAAACTGGAGGGCTGCGTGGAGATAGGGATTCGCGCACTACAGGGATGCGATGACCCATTATTGCATTATACCGAAGAATCCTCTCTGCATCCCATGGCGCGGGAGCGGTACTCTCCCAGTCCGGGTCTTGACTACTTGGCAGCTCGGAAATTGCATCATGCACAAAAAGAAGAGTTGGCGAGGCAAGACTTGAGAGTTATAGAAAAAATCCGAGAACCGTTTGCCGGACTCTATGTTAAGTGCAAAGTGGAAAACCACACGCCCCGGTTTGGCAACTACACCTTGTTCACACCGCTGCTCTCCCTCTACTTTCTCGTCCCTAAAGGCTCCGTGGAAGCATTCCAGAAGAAATTCTACAGTATCAGCGTGCTGAAGTCCCCGAAGCTTCTCCTGAGCGGACCGTGGCCACCCTTTAATTTCGTCGAGCCAGACCGCGCAAAGGGACAGAGCAAGCTGAACACCATTTTGTAATTCCCGAAGGCCAATGCTGGATTTATGTGTCCGGAATAGGGTTTTTGGCTGGAAAGGATGGGGTATGGAAACTGTTTCTTTTGAGGGTATGGGTCGAGATTCGGTAACTCGAAGCGATAAGCTCTATCAAACACTTCTGGATGCAATTCCAAGTTCCGTGCTCCTTATAAACCGGGACATGCGCATTATCAGCGCGAACAGAAATTTTCTTGAGAAAAGTAAACGCTCAATATCCAATACAATCGGATCGCGGTTGGAAACGGTATTTCCCGCGGCCATTCTTGAGCATGTTGACATCACCAGTCGCATCCGGCAGGTGTTTACAGAGAATCGTCCAACACCGGGGGAGCGGTTGACCTATCGGGTACCAGCATTACCAATGCGGGTTTATTACTACATCATCCTTCCATTTGCATGGCAGGGGGTTGTAGAGAGTGCAATGCTCCTGATGGAAGACGTGACCGAACAAATACGCCTGAGTGAAGATCTCCATCGGTTGGAACGTCACCTGGCAAGCGTGGTCGAGTGTGCCAACGATCTCATAATCTCTACTGATATCGACGGCAGGATTCTTACGTGGAATAGGGCAGCAGAGCGGATCTCCGACTACGCCTTCAGAGAAACGAAGGGGAAACTCTTCGTTGAATTCTGCACAGCAGAGCACCATGAAGAAATAAGAAGAGTTCTGGCCACGATCCACACGCAGCAGAACTCCATCATGGCTGAGTGGAATCTGCTTACAAGAGATGAAAACGTCATTCCGGTCTACTGGGTCCTTTCTCCCTTAAAGGTAGGTTTGTCACAATCCATGGGACTTGTCGCAGTGGGAAGAGACCTGACCGAACGCCGCAAACTCGAAATGCAGCTCCTGCAGTCTCAGAAACTGGCTGCACTGGGCGTTATGGCCGGCGGGATAGCACACGAAATCCGAAACCCCCTGGCGATCTGTTCATCCGGGGCCCAGTTTCTTATGGAGGATAATATTGATACTGAGTTTCGAAAGGAATGCGCACAAAAGATTCACGCGGGCATCCAAAGGGCCGCGATTATCATCGAAAATCTGCTGAGGTTTGCACGCCCATCGGCAAAGACCGACGTTACATTGATAGACCTGCGCGCGCTCATAAACGAAACATTGACCTTGGTTACCAATCAGGCCAGGATACAAAAGATCGAGGTGTCGTGCGATTTTCCAGAGAAGGCCGCCGTACTCCCCGGCGCCAGCGGACTTCTTCAACAAGTCTTTATGAACCTTTTTCTGAACGCAATAAACGCAATGCCTGATGGTGGACATCTGAGCATTCACATTGCGCCAGGAAGCGGTGAGGTGGTGGTGCGGATTGCCGATACGGGGAAAGGCATCGGTCAGGCGGATATCGACAAGATATTCGACCCTTTCTATACGACGTCTCCTGTGGGAAAGGGCAGCGGATTGGGACTTTCCATCTGCTACTCTATCGTCAAACACCATTTTGGATCGATTGAGGTGGAAAGCGTCGAGGGAAGGGGCAGCACCTTTACTGTGAAATTGCCCACACTTTGATTGAGAAGGGGGAGGATATGACCGGCAAAGGCCCGATGTTTCTCATAGTGGATGATGAACCCGATATGTGTTGGGCACTGCAACATATATTGAAGAAAAAGGGATTGGTCTCCAAGATAGCCATAACCGGCCATGAGGCGCATATGTTAATAGATTCAAATAGTTTTGTGATGGCCTTTTTGGACGCCAAGCTGCCGGACACTGACGGTCTTGCACTGGCAGGACATATCCGCCTTAAAGCTCCAGGAACGTTTATCGTCATGATCTCCGGCTACTTCTACAAAGACGATGGCAGTATTCAGAATGCCATTTCCGATGGGTTGATCAGCGGCTTCATCAGCAAACCATTCCAGCATGACGAGATCTTTAGAATGATAGATGCCGCAACTTCTGCCTGAAACCCTATTAGGAGGAATGAGGCAGTAGATTCCCCCAATATAGGTCACGCTCGCCATGGCACCCATGCCCGCAGGGACAATACCTTCATGCCACCCCCTCACTACTCTCTTTACACATCAACATCTTACATGAATAAGACCTCCTTTGTCAGATTGGCCCGACTCTTGCGCTAAGGGAAGTGAAGTCGGCAAGCCCATTGGGTCTATGAGTCCGGTGCCGGCAGGATCTAAAAATCTAAAAGGAGGTCTGCAAATGGCAAAAGTTCAGAAATCAACAGATTCATCGAGTTTGGCAGAGGTAGTGGACCGCATTTTGGACAAAGGCATCGTGATTGATGTTTGGGCCAAAGTGTCGTTGGTGGGGATCGAACTCCTGTCAATCGAAGCGCGTGTTGTGATCGCCTCGGTTGAAACCTACCTGAAGTACGCTGAAGCTATTGGCCTTACGGCCAGCGCCGCCGCGCCCGCGTGATTTTTGCGCATTGTCTTCCGGTATTTTGTGCCCCCCCCGGGAACGGCTTGAAAGGCGTGTTCCCGGGAAGGTTTCCCATCAACTTTACGAGAGCTGACGAGTGAAAGGAATGTAACATGGCAAAAGTTCAGAAATCAACAGATTCATCGAGTTTGGCAGAGGTAGTGGACCGCATTTTGGACAAAGGCATCGTGATTGATGTTTGGGCCAAAGTGTCGTTGGTGGGGATCGAACTCCTGTCAATCGAAGCGCGTGTTGTGATCGCCTCGGTTGAAACCTACCTGAAGTACGCTGAAGCTATTGGCCTTACGGCCAGCGCCGCCGCGCCCGCGTGATACTGAAAATTGTACGGACCCCGAATGGCCGGATGAGAGTCTCATTGGAACTCTTGTCCGGCTGGGGCTCGGAACTCTTAAGACAGGCGTAAACAAGGAGGAACATCATGGGGGTTTTAACCGACGACATGGCCCGCTTGCGCAGCGACATTGGCGGTTTGCGTGCCGCACGCAAAGGGCTTTCGCTTGAAATGGTTCAGGACGCAAAGGTGCGCAAAAACGCTGTGGCAGCTATGGGGAAAGAATTTCAGAATGCTCATACTGAGATGGCCAAGGAGACGAAGCGGGATCGACTGACATTTCTGTCAGGCATAAAAGACAGCGTTGCATTACTACAGGAAGGCTTCCACAAAGAGCTCGCCGGTATTCACGATGCCAATGCCAGGATGGCCAAGGCAACGAGAGAAGAAACCAATGCGTTTGTATCGGCTTTGAAAATCGAGGTTTCAAGGACACAGGCGGGTTTTCGTGATTCGGCCTCGCAGATGGCGGAAAAAGCGAATACCGGCCGGATGGAATTCCTCTCAGAGCTGAAGACCAATGTGTCCGGCATGCAAGAAGGTTCTCGCAATGTTCATGCGGAGATGGCAAAGAGCACGCAAAATGGCCGTTTGGCATTCCTCTCGGAAATAAAAACGGATGTCTCTCAAATGCAGGAGGGCTTCCGGAAAGACCTTGTGGACTCCCATCAAGCCTATACGGATATGGTCAAAGAGGCCCGGATCCGTCGCACGGCCTTTGTCGGCGATTTGACGAAAACGGTAACCGACCTACGACAGCAGTTCGCATCAGACATTAACGGCGCCCGATATGCCTGGTTGGGCATTGAGCCCCACAAGGATTCCTCCCCGGCCAGGTCTGAGCACCGGCCAAAGATCGAGGTGGAACGAGAGCGGTGGAGGTTGGCAGAGCAAGCTGAGCGGGAAGCTGTGGAGCTTCTAACCGGGGACGTCGCTGGCGAGGTCGAGACCGGGACGGTGGGTAAACCTCGGAGCACGGAGGCCGATGATCTCTCAGGCAGGGAAGATAAGCGGTTTTCGAAAAAGCATAAGCCCGCTAAGCATTTGGGTATGTCAAGGTACTGATCGAGGGCCAATCAACCACAGGTATGGATACAATGTCGATCAAGCACGGAAGAATTGTTGAAATATCCTGCTCCTTTTGCAGCGGCAGTGGGAAAGACCCCTTCCGTATCATGTCTTCTCTTTCTACCTGTTGCGTTTGTGGAGGCAGAGGTTGCGTTCTTATTCAGGAGCCGTATACGCTTTGCGCCCACTGCCGTGCTACTGGGGCCATAAAGACTCTCACCTGCACGGTTTGCGGGGGAAAAGGGTTTGTACCTGAGATCCCCGGCCCCAAGAAATCATGCCCGGTATGCCGCGGCAGCGGAGACGATATCTCAGCCCCAGCAATGGCATGCCTGAGATGCCTCGGGCGCGGATGGATATTGCTGAAATAGAGAACCGATCCGGAACTCATAGTTTGGCCGGACCACTTACTTGAAAACTCAGAACCAGTATGGAGTGTTGGGAAATGGAGAAAGGACAGATGTGCGTCGTGTCCGATGCTACACTGAGGGTTCAACCCGAGGATGACAACATCCTGCCGGAGCCCGGCGAGGGGTTTATCTCCACACCCTATGTGGAGCACGTGACGGAGCGGGCTCTTGCCTATCTTGGGGCGGGATACGCGATTCATTTCTCTGGCCCGGCAGGTACGGGGAAGACTACCTTGGCCTTCCATGTCGCTGCCAGGCTTGGCCGCCCGGTTACTCTCATCCACGGAGATGATGAATTTGGAAGTTCCGATCTTGTAGGCCGCGATGCGGGTTATCGCAAGTCCAAACTGGTCGACAACTTCATACACTCGGTTCTCAAAACCGAGGAAGAAATGAAAAGCTTCTGGGTGGATAACCGGCTTACTACTGCCTGTCAGAACGGCGATACTTTGATCTATGACGAGTTCAACCGTTCGAGACCGGAGGCTAACAACGCTTTCCTCAGCGTTTTGTCGGAACGCATCCTGAACCTGCCAAAGCTGCGTCGCTCAGGAGAGGGATACCTGCAGGTACATTCGGATTTTACGGCGATATTTACCTCTAATCCGGAAGAATATGCCGGCGTCCATAAGACTCAGGATGCCCTCCTGGACCGGCTCATCACGATCAATCTGGAACACTACGACCGTGAGACGGAGATTCAGATAGCAATGGGAAAGTCCGGAATTCCGAGAGCGGACGCTACAACAATCGTAGACATCATAAGGGAGTTGCGCGGCATAGGCGTGAACAATCATCGGCCAACCATCCGTGCATGCATCGTTATCTCCAGAGTCTTGGCGCTTCGTGGCGGCAGTGCTCGCTGGGATGATACCGTGTTCAGATGGGTCTGCAAAGATGTTCTCAGTATGGATACGGCGAAGGTTACGCATGATGGGCATTTGATTATGACACAGAAAGTCGATGAGATCATCCAAAAAATCTGCCGGTCCCAAACGAGACTTACCGACAAGCACCACTAAGGGTTATGCCGGAGGAGGGGCAAAGAGCATGGCTATATCTTCAAGGACTCTTCGAGGTCTCCAGGACATTCGCACTCACTCGGGAAGAGTGAGAGAGGCCATCCTGCCACACAAGGCATTTATGAGGCTGAGTTGCCTCGAGATGGAAAAGTTTCGGCGAGCAAAGGAAAGGGAGAGCGCGATCACCCGCGTGAGGAACATCGAAGCGCGCTTCCGCGATATCGATGCCGAGAAGACGGTAATAATGAATGCAATGAATAAACTAAACAGTGACTCTACCGTAGACGAGCAAAAGAACGAACGCAAATTGGAACCTCGCTCGCAAAACGGCGCCGGGTTTAAGATAAAGTACTGAAAGGAGAGATAGCCAATGCTCACGCTGAGAAATTCGACCCATATCCGCACAAGCCGCAACATAAAAGATCAGCATGCCTGCCCTTCATCCACGGGCCTGCCGATGTCCCATCTGGACGGTATACGCATGGCCCGGGCAGGTAAAGTCCTGGGTGCCGGACAGTTGCGGCGTCAATGGCTTGCCGGTCTGTGGCTGGAACACCGGAAGCGTTGCGTGTAAATGGGCTGCTCTGATACACCCCCCTGGCGCGCGCCCAGTGTGCAGGAAAATGCCGGCTTAAAACTGTAGAGCAAGGTGTTTATCGGCTACCCTGGGGGCAATGTTGTTGACTTAAGGCAACTCGGCTCGCAATCCATGTTGGGCAGGCTTTCCAGTCTGCCGGAAGCGACCACAGTCTGGGCTCGATGGCAGGCCGGAAAGCCTGTCACACATCCTTAAGTCAACAGTATTGCCCAGCGACAGGGCGGTGGACAAACGTAATTTTAGCAATGAGGAGAACGGGAAATGAAAATCAACTGTCTTTCGTGTGGTTTCGGGGTGAATCTAAGCGACATGTATGAGGAGTATGAAGGCCAGGTGAAGTGCTACGTGTGTGGCAATCTCCTGGAGATCAAGACGGTGGAGGGCAGACTTAAATCCGTACAGCTCTGTCCGGCCGCCAATTTCCCGATGGACAGCACCGGGAACCTGAAGCAGTTCCGCACATCAGCCGAGTGAAAGGATCTGTCGGAACATGGCCACGCAAGCATCAAACAGAACCGGAAGGTATCTATACGCCATCATTGCCGGGGGGGATGAACGAACCTATGGCGCCTTGGGCATTGATGGAGGCGATGTCTACACTCTTTCCAGCGGACAAATCGCGGCCGTAATCAGCGATATGCGCAATGCCAAAATTCGTCCCGAACGCCGCAACATCGCGGCGCATCAGACGGTTCTCAAACGCCTCATGGAGGAAACAACCCCTTTGCCCATGAGATTTGGCATCATTGCTGAGAGTCCTAGAGCCGTCGAAAAAATTCTTACCGCAAACCGAAAAGCATTTCTAGATCAGCTTCGTCGCGTCGAGGACTGTGTGGAAATGGGGTTACGCGTTACTTGGGATGTACCCAACATCTTCGAATACCTCATCCTCTCCCATCCGGAACTGCGTGATGCCCGCGACCGATTTCTCGGAGGTCATCGTGAGCCCAGTCAGGAAGACAAAATAGAGGTCGGGCGGACCTTTGATCGTATCCTTAACGGAGACCGCGAGGAGTATGCTGAAAAAGTGGAGGAAGCCTTATCCGATAGCTGCGCGGATATCAAGCGTAATTCACCCAGAAATGAGCGGGAGGTAATCAACCTGGCCTGTTTAGTGGCACACAAGGCGTCGTCGAGATTCGAAAATGCCATATTCGAGGCAGCCGCGCTGTTCGATAACCATTTTGCCTTTGATTATAGCGGGCCCTGGGCGCCGCATAACTTCGTCGACATTGAACTTAAGCTTTGAAGCAGGGCGCGGGTTTCTTCCCATGGATGGGGCCAGGACGGAGACGAGGCGATCACTTTGGACAGAGCCATTCAGATCAGGTCCCTGGTTGAGGAAATGTACAAACAGCGCAAAGAATATCTCATGCTCGGAACCGATCCTGGTTCAATGGAGAAAGCCGCCGCACTCAAAGAAGAAATTGTTTGGCGATATAGTGAAATTTCCTTGTATATCAAAATTCGGAGTGACCTTTCCGAATCTCGAAAGGAAAAGAAGTGCTGATTGTCGATGATGTCTTGTTTTTCCCCTTCTCGGGCATCCTTTGGGTCTTCAACAAAGTCTACGAAGCTGCCCGGCAGGAACTGGCAGGTCAAGCCGATGCGATAACCGCTGAATTGGGGGAGCTTTATACGATGCTGGAGACAGAGAAAATCTCAACCGCTGAATTCGATGCCCGTGAAAAAGACTTGCTCGATCGGTTGGACGCTCTTGAGGAACAAACGGTTGTTATTGAGGATTAAGAATAATGACCGCGCGTTCATCTTTGAACCATCCCGGCCTGGAAAACAAGGAGTGGTCCATGCACGATCTATCGCCCAGGGATACTGAGCATGTCGCACTTTGCGAGGTTCTGGACCGCGTACTTAACAAGGGCGCCGTGTTAATTGGAGAAGTTCGGATTTCAGTGGCAAACGTCGACCTCATTTACCTTGGGCTACAGATTGTACTGACGTCCATCGAGGGCGCTCGCGAAACAGTTGATCAGTCAGAAACCATGAAAGTTAGCCGGGAAGAAGGGTAACGGAGATTGTCCATGAATGTGCCAAGTGGAGATAAGGTGGAATCTAACAGCTTGAAAGATTTTGCCGACGCAATGAGAACGGGCGGCGATTTCCCTTTCCTCCCACCTCCTGCGGGGCAGGGGAAGGCGTGCTCCCCGGCCACTCGGATCAACCTTGATCAAAACAACGTTAAAAACGAGCTTGGAAGGCTTGTGTTGACATTAGTCAAACTGATTCACGAACTCCTGGAGCGTCAGGCAATAAGCCGCATTGATGCCGGATACCTTTCTGAAGATGCAATAGAGAGGCTTGGTGTGACACTGATGATGCAGGCTCAGGAAATAGACAGGCTTCGAAGGGAGTTTCTCCTGGACGAAGAAGATCTCAACCTAGACCTTGGACCTCTCGGAAGGCTTCTATAAGGATGGTGTGACATGGCAATTCAGCGTTCCACACAACACTCAATCGAGAGTACGAACCTGGCTGACCTGCTCGAACGTATATTGGACAAAGGCATCGTCATAGCCGGTGATATCAGAATAAAGTTGGTGGATGTCGAACTCCTTACCCTGCAGATTCGTCTGGTGATCTGCTCTGTGGACAAGGCCAAAGAAATGGGTATGGATTGGTGGACAAATAACTCGATGTTCTCTTCTCTCCCGCACCAGGAACTCTCAACCGATTCACTTGCAAGGATTGAAGAAAGGCTGACAAATATAGAATCCCGCCTCCCATCCTGACCCATCGGGACTCGCTCATAGTAGCATCTCGTAAGTTCCTCGATAGTTTAGGATGCATTCGATTCTATTGGGTGCTCATGTCAGGCAGGGCAAAGTATAGAACTACTTCTGAAATGCTACACTAGCGCGAAGAGAAACCGGCGCTTAGCAGTCCGTTGAAAAAGTCCTCGTTTCGGTAGCTTTAATCACCGCTGTCGCTCTGATTTTGGTATAATCCGCTCACATCAAACCAAGACCAGAGGCGGATTCATGGCAATTGGGAAGAAAGACAAAACCCGGCAACAACCCCTGTGGATACCTCACACCGCCGTAGTCGGCATTCCAGGGCATCCGTTCTATAAAAAGCTCAACGAGCTTCTGGCCAAAGAAGAATTTGATCAATGGCTGGAGGGGCTTTGCAAGCCTTATTTTCGCCAGGGTGGCAGGCCTTCCATTCCTCCGGGCATCTACTTCCGCATGCTCATGATTGGGTACTTCGAAGGGATTTCCTCGGAGAGGGCAATCGCCTGGAGATGTGCCGACAGTCTCTCCCTTCGTGAGTTCCTGGGCCTGGATTTGACTCAGAAAACCCCCGAGCACTCCACCCTTTCGGTCTGGCGCAAACGGCTTGATCTTGCGGTCTATCAGGACGTCTTCCGTAAAGTTCTCTCCATAGTGGAACGCCATGGTCTTCTGAAGGGCGAAATCCTTGGGGTGGATTCCACAACGATTGAGGCCAATGCCGCAATGCGCTCCATTGTCCGCAAGGATACGGGGGAAACTTACCGGGACTATCTTGCCGGCCTTGCCCGTGAGGAAGGCATCGAGGTGTCAACCCCCGAGGAGTTGCGCAAGTTTGACCGCAAGCGAAAGGGCAGAAAGACGAGCAACCGGGATTTTGAATCTTCTACCGATCCCGATTCCCGCATCGCTAAAATGAAGGATGGAGCCACGCACCTTGCCTTCAAGGCCGAAAATGCCGTTGACGTGGAAAGCTCCGTGGTGGTTTCGGCGGGCATCTTCCCCGCCGATCAGGGCGATACGCAAAACATGTCCGAAACAATTGCCCAAAGCCTTGGTAATCTCAAGTCCGTCGATTCCGACAAAGCCATCGTCCATCTGGTTACAGACAAGGGATACCACAAGGCGGCGTTGATTGAGGAACTCTACTGGGAGCAGGGCATCACCACATACATCCCGGAACGCAAGAGTCCCAAAAGACGCAAATGGAATGGGAACGACAAGGGCTGCCGGGCTTTTCATGCCAACCGTAGACGGTGCAAATCTGAGTACGGGAAATGGCTCATCAGGCAAAGGGCTGCCATTGTGGAAAGGGTTTTTGCGCATCTGATGGTTACCGGAGGTCTGCGAAGAATCCACCTGCATGGCCGGGAGAACGTCCAGAAACGCTACCTTGCCCATGTGTTCGCCTATAATCTCTCGGTTCTCATGCGTGCGGTATCCGGCATGGGAAGCCCCAGGTCTCCCAGGGGCCGGAAAACCCTGCTTCGGCTGCTGATTTTGGGTGCTGTGATGCTCCTGATCCTCAAATATCTGCTCCGGGATGCATCTTTGCCCATCCGGCAGCCAATTCCGCATCAATCTTCATAAACGAAAGAGCATTTTCAAAAAGCGGCATTATTCAACGGACTGTTAGTGCATCAGTATCAGCCTGGGCTTAAACGCCAGAGGTTCTCCCTCCCCGCGAACTATACATAGCGTCATAAATAATTGCGAAATAATGTAGTTGGTGCTAGTTTGGCGCCACTATGAAAAGAATCCATATTTCAGAACCCGAGTATGTCATTTTGGCCCTGCAGGATGAGATTCGTCGGTCTGATGAATCCCGTTACGATCATCGGTTGCATGGCGTACTGCTGGTTGCGCAGGGGTTGAGTTGCACAAAAGTTGCCTTGCTCTTGGGGGATGCCCCCAGGACCGTTGCTTACTGGGTTCACCGATTTGAAGTAGAAGGCCTTGCCGGGTTGGCAGATGGGGACAGGCCTGGTAGACCACGAAGACTCAGTAATGAGCAATTGGAGCAGGTTAGTGGCGCTCTGCGAAAAACCCCAAGCGATTTCGGGCTCAGTGGCAATCTTTGGGACGGCAAGACGCTGTCTGAGTTTGTCGCCAAACGGTGGGGAGTTACCCTGGGTGTCCGACAAAGTCAGCGTCTCTTCAGACAGTTCGGGTTTCGCCTGCGCAAGCCAAGACCCAAAATCGCTCATGCTGATCCTGAATCCCAGGGGGAATATAAAAAAACTGCACGAAAGCGCCCGGACCAAAGAAGTCGATCTCTGGGCAATTGATGAGGTCCGGTTTCAGTTGCATGGTTCACGCTGCCGAATGTGGATTCCCCCTGAATCGAAAGACCCTGTTTTTTATCACCATCCAACGCGCAAGAGCATTGGTTACGTCGGAGCCGTGCGCTTGAGGGATGGCAAATTCATGTTTCATCGGGCCGATAAGTTTAATGCTGAAAGCTTCTTTGTCTTCATGCGTGACCTGCGTTCCGTGAGTTGCCATACCGGAAGAAAAGTCGAGTTGATTCTCGACAATGCCAAATACCATCACGCAAAACTCCATGAGAAGTGGCGCAGAAAGAGTCCTGCCCGGTTTGCATTGAACTTTCTGCCACCGTATAGCCCTGATCTGAATCCAATTGAGCGGGTCTGGAAACTGGTGCGACGTCTGGCCACTCATAATCGCTATTTCTCTTGCCTGGAGGAGATGCGCGGCGCCGTCGAGCATACTCTTTCTCAATGGCATTTCGGTAACGATACACTCCGGAGGCTATGCGCAATTATTTAAGTCGTCATGTATAAATCCAGGGCAGATCGTCGGGTCTGAGCTTTTTGGCGAGCCTGGTCCGTAGTTTGGCAATGGCTTCTCTGTGAATTTGCGAAATCCTGGATTCGGTACATCCTAGGGTTATCCCGATCTCTTTCATCGTCAGCTTTTCGTAGTAGTAGAGCGAAATAACGAGCTGTATCTTTTCCGCCATTCCGGCCATGGCCACCGCGAGGTGTTCGCGTATCTCATGCCTATAAGCGTTGTCGAAGGGTTCGTCCGAGCCGGATGCGAGCAGGTGCGATTCCCGGTTTGCCCGGATGACTTCGTCGATGTTCTCGGGCAAAAAAGAGACGCCTTTTGTCACGTCGAGCATTATGTGAAACTTTTCAATACTTATCTGCATCTCGCTTGCGATCTCCTCATCGGTCGGGTCGCGCCCAAGCCTTTGATTGAGGATGACGTGGGCTTTCTGAAGTTTCCCGCTTTTCCGGCGCAGGGACCTTGGAACCCAGTCTCTCGAGCGGATTTCATCGAGCATCGCCCCTTCGATGCGTATTTTTGCGTACTTCACGAAAGGGACTCCCCGACTCGACTCATACTTTCCCATTGCGTCGATCAGCCCCAGCACCCCGGTGCTTATGAGGTCATCGACGCCTACGTAGTCGGGCAGACGCGTGACGAGCCGTAGGGCAATGCACCGTATTAATTCTCTGTGTTCTAGAACGGCCATCTCCTTGTCGTTCTGGACAGCGCAACCCTCGATTCCCTGATTGAAATGGGCATTCTTCCGAATCGTATAATACTGTCCCATAAGGGTTCTTCTCGGTTTTCCAGTTCGATGTTTAGCGGCCTTTTCCCAAAAGCCTGGTTGACGCTTGACTGCCTCTTTAGAGTATCTTCCGAAGAGTTCATAGATGGCTTTGCTCCTGAATTAATGATAGTTAGAAGGCACTGACATACCAGGCTGATAATTGCCAGTTGGATTTGAATTTATTGTGCAAAAACATGGCCAAGTTGGACAATTGATTATATGAAAAAGTCTTTCGTTTACTTCAAAAATGTCCATCCAACATCTAAGGGTGTAGATTGAGCCAATGTTAAGAGTGTATTAATAAAATCAGGCTAACAAAAGGAACACAAGATCAAGGCAACTCTGCCATACTCCATAATGACATTGCCATGGTATTTAGTATTAGATTTGCAATTTTTGAACTTATCTCAAGGCTTAAATCTAAAATCACTTTTGTGCTAAACTCAATTTGGTACTACTAATATGGCCTGAGGTATTGATAATGTTAAATCTGGCATGAATATTGCTCTTATTTGCATCAGGCATCAGATTTCGGCCACAACGGGGGAATCTATTGAAACAATAATTGAAACCAGGACGGGATCATGATTTACCAATGCATAAAATGCCATGAGACTTGGGAAAAGGGAAAGCCCAACTCGGATTGTTATTACTCCCACGGGCTCTGCGTCTCCTGTCTGAAGGACGCATTGATCCCTCTCTACCGCAAACGGCAGGCACGTGAAGGTAATTTTGACTGTTTCGGAAAATCCTCCGGCTTCTGCGACCGGGCTGACTGCACGTATCGCGAACTCTGCATCAATGCCTAGTGTTGCATTCCTTAAATAGATGTATATAATGTGCCTCTAAAAAGGGGGGCATATGAGAAAACCTTCAAAGATTGAACTGACCGACGAACAGGCTGCAACCTTAACGATCTGGCTTAGTGCCGGAAAAACCGAACAGCGGTTGGCAAAAAGGGCTCAGGTCATCCTGTGCGCAGCCGACGGCATTAGCCTGAAAGACATTGCAGCCAAGGTTGGTTTGGGCTTCCAGAGCTGTTTGAAATGGCGCAAACGCTTTGTGGAGCACGGTCTTAAAGGCTTGAGGGATATCCCCCGAAAAGGAAGACCCGCAGTGATAACCCCCCAGGAACGGGTCCATGTTATGTCGCTGGCCTGTACTAAACCTGACGACGCCGGTAACCAGTGGACTACTACAAAGCTCGCGGACGCCACGGGATTTTCAAGGACGACAGTACATCGCATTCTCAATGAAGCATCCCTCAAACCACATAAAATTGACCAGTGGTGCGGGAAAAGCCCGGACCCAGAATTCGAACCGAAACAAGCTGATATTCTCGGTCTTTATCTCAGTCCGCCGGAAAACGCCCTCGTGGTCTCCGTGGATGAGAAGTCACAAATACAGGCCCTTGATCGTACACAGCCAATGTTGCCCCTGCGACCCAATCAAGCCAAGCGGCAGACTCACACCTACACCCGGCATGGCACAACCTGCCTGCTGGCTGCTTTGCTGGTGCATCAAGGCACCATCGAGGGGCGATGTGTCGATTCCCATACTCACGTTGAATTTCTAAGCTTCTTGAAGCACTTATATCGCAAATACCCGCACAAGGAGCTTCATGTAATCGTGGACAATTACAGTGCCCACAAGCATCAAAAGGTTGTGGGGTGGGCGGCAAAGCGGAAACGGCTAACCTTGCACTTCACTCCGACCTATGCCTCCTGGCTCAACCAGATCGAAATTTGGTTCAGTATCTTCACCCGCGACATCATTCGCGGAGGAATTTGGAGGAGTAAACAGGAGCTTGTGAATCAGACCATGCAGTACATAAAGCGCTATAACGAGACAAACGCGGCTCCATTCAACTGGACCTACACCGGAAAGCCGCTGGTCGCATAATATCTATGAACTTCGGGAATGCAACACTAGTACCATGTAACACTAAAAGTTGCGGATATAGGCGCTTCAGCTTTATGCGCGCCTTGGCATTGGTGAACTGCCATTGAATCTTTGCTTGCTGGTTGTTCCGGTCTCTTTCCCATGCGGCGATATGGTCTCGTAGTGTTGCCAGATCGGGAATTCGCCGATCACAGGCTCTGTCCGTTTAAAGCGCTCAGCTCTATTTCCGCCATATTGAGCCAGTTGCCGTGCTTGGGCGTGTAGTGGATTTCCAGGCGTTCTGCCAAGCTACGAGCCTCTTGAGGTTTAAACGTCTCATAAAGAGAGGTAAGACAGTGTGTGTTCAGGTTGTCCAGGACCAAGCGTACTCTCACTGCCTTGGGGTGTCGTTTGATGAGCATGCCCTTGATCCACAACGCCCAGTCTTTCCTGGTTCTATGGTGGGTGGCCTCAACGTGGCGCTTGCCCGTTAATGGTTCAACTTCAAGGAAAATCTGAGCAACACCGTTGCGAGCGTATTCGGCGTCACTACTGTCCGGTTACTAAGATCTTCATTGATTAGCGAACATGCGAGCGTGCGTGATCACCAGAGAGACCCATACAGCCAGCATGGCCGATCCTGATCAATGTCCGGCGATTAATGAAGGTATTAGTAACAATCAATAAATAGGCCTGAATACTGCCTTTTGTGGTACAGTGTGTTTGCCTATAACGCACTGAAACAAAAGGAGAATCAGGCCATGGCTCATAGTAGTATAATCCCAAAATATGCGCGAAGGTTGAGCAAGGCAATTGAATGAGAATCTGAGACCCTTTTGCGTAATTTCCGAGAGGGTCTACCCTCACAAAGAGGCTATCCGTGCTCACGAATCGCAAGGAAATTACCCGGAATTGGTTCATCCAACCCCGTTGCATCAATACCCGTCAGTTTTGCGACAGGCCTCTGCCCCGTTTCCGCTAAAACCTTGTTATTTTGCAGTGGCTAAATGTTAGGTAATACCAAGTTGCGTTCAAGATTGAACTATAGTAACATGCAACCCACCAATCAAGAGGGGGTTGCCTATGCCCAAGAAAACCAGAGTACCAAGCGAGGTGCTTCAGTTGGCAACGGAAGCCGCAAGGGGAGCCAAGACCTCCGATGAATTACGAATGGCTCAAGCAGTGTTGATTCCTGGCCTTCTGGATCTTCCTGACCGCATTACAGGGCAAATAGTTGGCCGTTCCCGTGGAACGGTGGTTCAATTGCGCAAGCAATTCAGTGTGTTAAGTCAATCGAAAGACCGCAACTGGGGTGGTCGCCGCCACGGCTACATGACTTTCGAGCAAGAACGCGATTTCCTTTCGCGGTTTCTGGAAAAAGCCTCGGATGGCGGCATTTTAGTCGTGAGCGAGATCAAACGGGATTTTGAGGCCCTGGTCGGACACAAAGTTGCCAAGACGACAATCTATAGGATGCTGGACCGTCATGATTGGCGAACAATCATTCCAAGACCTCGGCATCCAAACAGCGACCCAGAAGCCCAGGAGGGCTTTAAAAAAACTCCCGAGAACAGTGGCTAAATGTGCTGAGGCACTTGCCCTCGAATGTGTACGCCTGCGACTAATACTACAAGACGAAGGTCGTTTCGGAAGAATCAGCACGCCATGGCGATGCTGGGCTCCTCGCGGAATGCGCCCTGAAGTGCCCAGCCAGATCGTGCGCGAGTACACATATGCATACGTTGCCGTGTCCCCTCATGACGGCACCCTTGACTCACTGATATTGCCTCAGGTGAGCGAGCAAGCCATGTCAATTTTCTTGCAGGAAGTAAGCTGCCGACATGCAGATGAGTTCATCCTAATGGTCATGGACGGTACCGGGTGGCATAAAGCCAAGACACTGAGAGTGCCGGATAATATGGCGTTAATCTACCTTCCACCGTACAGTCCGCAACTCAACCCTGTGGAGCACATATGGGAATCTATCCGGGAAAACTGGTTCAGAAACGAAGCTTTCAACAGCATCGATGCAGTGGAGAATCAATTGGAAAAAGCTTTAGTTGCGCTAGAGGGCGATCCCGCAGCCGTGAAAAGCCTCACGGGATTCTCTTGGATTATTAGTATGAACTTGAACGCAACTTAGTATAAGGTGTCGGTAGATCCCATAGCCGCAGGGACCGGCTTCATACACAAAGCGAGGTTCAGTGCCACGGGACACCAGTTTTCTCACAACTTTGTCGAGCGACAAGAGGTCTCCGCTAATAGTCCCATACGATCTCAAATCGCCATCACGACCTTCGTCGGCAAATGCAACGGCAATGGAGTTTTTATGAACGTCAAGACCGACATACGTGATACACTTTCCCATGATCTGCCTCCTTGGTTGTGGCTCTGTTCTGGTTGTTTTCCACTCCCAGATTAACCCACGTTTACAAGGGGCAGATCATTTTTTATCCGTCATCCATTATGGCTAGAGCGGATTACAAAAATCGGGGTCGAATGTGTCCACTTGGCAAAAACGCGAGCCGGAGCTGATCTTCGGTGATAAGCCCTTCTTCCCTCAGAACATCTGTCAACTTTTTCATCATCCGGATTTCTTACGTGTCTCCTAATGCTTTTTTAACTTTATGCAATAAATCGTCGGGATCGAATGGTTTCGTTATAAAATCTAGTGCACCCATTTTCATGACTTTATCCTTAATATCTTTAGCAGCAAATGCCGTAATAAATATCACGGGAATTATTCCTAACTCTCCTATTCTTTGAAGATTTTCGAAAACCGTTACTCCGCTGCCGGCCGGCATTTTGTAGTCCATAATAATAAGATCCGGCTTATCTGCCACCGCTTTCTTCATGGCTTGCACAGCATCATAAGCTGCAACTATGTCATAATTATTGGCTTTTAATCTTGAAGCAAGCACTTTCACGATATTGGGCTCATCGTCTACTATCAGTATCTTCTTTGCCATGTTTGCTCCCTTTCCGGCGATTATAATAAATAATTGATCAACGCTACAAGCTTATCCATATCGAGCGGCTTCCCCATGACCGGTATGGCCTTTTTCGCGACATATTCTTCCAGCTTCTCATATTCTACTTTGGTCCCCGACATAATGATGATCGGTATATCTTTTGTGGTTACATCTTCTTTGAGCCTGCCGACCACCTCATACCCGTTCATCTTGGGCATCTTCATGTCAAGCACCACTAAGTCAGGTATCTTCTCTTTTATCTTCTCGATAGCTTCCGTGCCATCATATGCCTCCCGGATATTGGCATATCCGATGTTCTGTAAATTTATTTTCATGATTGTCACTAATGGCGCATCATCATCGACGATCATTATATGCTTCTTAAACCTTTCATCCTTCTCATTAATGAGCCTGGACTCGGCTTTTTCCAGCAACTCTTTCGCACTCCCATCGTCATCCGGGTACGTGGCGTATCCGTACGATAAATAAAATTCGCTTTCTTTATCAGTTTCGAGAAGGATTTCTTTGACAGCCCTTTTTATTCTAGAGCTTACCAGCGGTGCGTTCTGCTTATTAACATCAACAAAAACGGCCATCTCACCTTTTCCCATGATGGTTACGATCGCTTCTCCCTTGAGGACATTTTCAACTTTTAGCATTTTTTGGAAGACTTCTTTTATATTTCCCAATAAGTCTGAATAATTATCCAGGCGAATAATAAAAAGTGAGAACTCTCCATGCTCTCGCTTCGCAGATATGATCTTTTTTTCTATACTCTCGAGCAAAGCTTCTTCGGGGCTTTGCTTGGGCAGGGTGAATATGAATTTGGACCCCTTATCGAGGGTGCTTTCGACCCATATCTTCCCCCCGTGCAGTTCTACGATATCCTTGGAGATGACAAGGCCCAGGCCGGTTCCTTTTTCACCGGGCCCGTCAACGCGTCCAAATTGCGTGAATTTGTCGAATACTTCGTGTAGATGCTCCGCGGCAATGCCGATACCTGCATCAGAAACTGCGCATTCCAATTCTTCACCTTTATCCCTGACGGAGATCTCTATATGGCCTTTCTTAGTGAATTTAAAGGCATTGCCCACCAGGTTGCTGAAGGCCCGAGTGATCTTGTCTTTATCCGCATACACCATCGGCCGCTCTGCGGAGATATTTTTCCTTATTTCAAGGCCCTTTACTTCCGCCAGAGAATGAAAATTTGCGATGACATTCTTTATAACAACCGTAAGGTCGACCAATTCTTTATTTACCCCTTCTGTTTGTCCTTCCAGCTTGGATATGTCCAGCAGGTCGTTGATAATGCGCCCGAGCCGGTCGATATCCTCAAGGCACATCGAAAGCATATCCCTCTGGTTTTCGGTAGTTTCTCCGAGTATACCGTCCAGCATCTGGGAGACCGTCTCCCGTATAGATGTCATGGGGGTGCGCAGTTCATGGGAAACGGTAGCGACAAATTCACTCTTCAATGCGCTCGCTTTCTTCAGCTGCTCATTGGCCGTTTTTAATAATTCCTCCACATTCTTGCGCTCGGTGATGTCGCGGCTGGCCCCCAGGACCCCAGTAGGCCGTCCGTCAGGGCCGCGCATAAAAGACATCTTTACCTCGACCCAGACCGTGGAACCATCCTTATGCATATACTGCGACTGCACCGTCAGTATGCGGTCTTTCGGCTTGGAGGCGTCCATCGTCAGTTCTTCGGTAAACTCTTTTATAACTGCCTGCGCGGAGTCCGACATCAGCAATTTAACGACGCCCTGCCCGACCATCTCATCGGGCGCAAAACCGAACATACGCAAAGCCGAAGGGCTTATATAGGTATAGTTGAGGCGCAGGTCGGACGTCCAGATCAGGTCCACCGCATTATCGGCAAGGAAACGGTATCGTTCCTCGCTTTCCTGCAGCGCCTCCTCCGCCTTCTTGCGCTCGGTGCGCTCCCGCGCCTCTTCCAGCGCACGCTTGATAGCCGGACCCAATTTGGCCAGCATGTCCTTCATGACATAGTCAGTCGCGCCTGACTTCAACGTCTCGACGGCCACTTCCTCGCCGATGGTGCCCGAAACAACGATAAACGGGATATGGGGCGACAGTTTCTTCATGATCTCCAGCGCCTCAGGAACGCCGAAACCCGGCATTTTGTAGTCACAGACCACTATGCCAGGGGCGAACTCCTGAAGAGCCTTAAGGAACTCCTCCTTTGACTTCACCCACTTCGATGTGTAAGCGAGATCCTCCTTGCCGAGCGCTCTTGCAATAAGCTCCGCGTCGACGGCAGAGTCTTCGGCGATCAGGACCCGTATCTGGCTATCCACAAAACTCTCCCCTTATGCCACGGGCGGCTTATTGATAATAAGCCAGTACAGACCGAGGTCCGCGATGGTGTCGACGAACTTTTGAAAATCGACAGGCTTCACGATGTAGCTGTTAACGCCGAGACGATAGCTTTCAACGACATCTTTCTCTTCCTGAGAAGATGTCGTCACCACGACCGGTATTGTCATGGTCCTCTCATCAGACTTAATACGCTTGAGCACTTCTTTCCCGCTTACCTTGGGCAGTTTCAGGTCGAGGATGACGACCTTGGGCGTTTCTTGCATCTCCCTGTCTTTATAGGCGCCGGCACAGAATACGAAATCGAGCGCCGCGGCGCCATCGCGAACCACATGGACCAAATTGTGGAGATTGTGCTTCTTAAAAGCCCTCAGGACAAGCTCGATATCATTTGGGTTATTCTCAATTAAAAGCACCTCGATCGGCTGACCGTTACTCATATTGCCCTCCTTTTGGTAATGTAAAATAGAACGCAGCCCCCTTATCGACCTCTGCCTCCGCCCGGACTGTGCCTCCATGACGGTAGATAGCCCTATTGACTATTGCAAGGCCTATTCCGTTACCGCTAAATTCTTCTTGCGCATGAAGCCGCTGAAATACACCGAAGAGATCATCGGCATACTTCATGTCGAATCCGGCGCCGTTATCCTTGACGTAATAGACGTGCTCGCGGTCCTCATCATATCCTCCTATCTCGATAACGGCCTTGTCTTTGTGAGAGGTAAATTTCATAGCATTCCCAATAAGGTTTATAAATACCTGCTTCACGAGCACATGGTCGGCCCGCGCGTTCGGCAGTGCTTTTACGGTTACTTCTATACGCCTGTCATGCGGGATTGAGTCTTGCAGCTCTTTACAGACGCCCCGCGCCAGTTCCGTCATGTCTATATCAGCGATCTTCATCGCCTGTCTTCCCAGGTGAGATAGCGCGAGGAGGTCGTCGATGAGCCGCGCCATAATACCCACGTTTCTTTTTATAACATCGACGACGCGCCTGCCTTCATCGTCAAGTTTGGGGGCATAGTCTTCGGAGAGGATACTCGCGAAACCTGACATCGCCCGCAAGGGGGCCTTGAGATCGTGCGAGACCGAGTAGCTGAAAGCCTCTGATTCTTTCATTGCCGCCGTGAGCAGAGCGGTGCGCTGCCTGACGCGCTCTTCGAGTTCCCCATTCAGTTTTTTTATCTCCCTGTTGGCAATGGCCAGCTCCGCGGCGCGCTTTTCTTTCTCTTCGTTCTGGAAGATGAGCTCCTTGTTTTTATTTTCAATTTTCTCCACCGTCCGTTTGAGCTCGGTGATATCCTGACCCTGGGCTATGGTGGCAACCGGGGCGCGGCCGTCCTTGGAAAACAATGTGGCTGAATTCCACAGCACGGTATAGACTGAGCTGTCAACGTGCTGGATAGCGAGTTCGACGACTTCCATCCGCTCACCGGTCCGAGTTCTCCGGATAAGTTCCATCGAGGCTTTGGCTTGAGCGCTCGGGAAAAGGATCTCCAGCTGTTTTCCAAGCACTTTCGCGGTGCTTCTTCCCGTAAGCTTTTCAAAGGCATGGTTGAAACGCGTGATCTTGAACTGCGGATCCCAGACGACAATGGGGGCATTCGCATAGTCGATAAGGTTCTGGAGGTACTCGGCGGTCTCGCGCAACTCCGCTTCCGCCTTCTTGCGCTCGGTGATGTCGCGTTCGGTGGAAGCGATACCGATCGGTTTCCCGGCATCATCCAGCACTTTCGTCACCGTCAGCCAGACATCGAGAATGCGTCCGTTTTTGGTCACCCGCCGGGTCTCGAATGAGTGGACTTTTTCACCCGCCATCAGTCGGCGGACAAAATCCTCGCTCTCTGTCTCTTTATCGGGGGGTGTAAGTTGCCGAACGTTCATTTCAAGCGCCTCTTTCTCGCTGTAACCATACATTATTTTGGCGCCGTGGTTCCAGGCGGTGATCCGGCCTTCAAAGTCCTTCAGCGTGATCGCGTCATTGGAGTCGCGGACCACTGTTGCCAGCCTTCTTATCTGTTGCTCTTGTTGATCACTGGCCAATGCTTCGATCTCTGCTATCCGCTTTTTCAGAAGATTCATCTCTTCAGGCAGCTCTTCCTTGATCTTATCTTTCTGTGCCATGATCTACTTCCCCAGCGGCAGGACGATCCTGACGCTCGTTCCCTTGCCCACGACGCTGTCGATAAGCATCCTGCCACCGTGGCTTTCGACGATAGATTTCGATATGAAGAGGCCGATGCCTGTGCCTTTACCCTCTTCCTTAGTCGTATCGTTCATCCACTTCCCGCAGGAGGAGGAAGCCGCTATCCGAGGTGATTTTTGCTCCTTGGAAATCAATGGAGATGGATTTGTCGAAATCAGGACGAATCGTTTCCTTTTGTGTTTCACCAACCACTGACATGCCGCTCCCCCTTCCTCTGATTAATTTATTGTATAATATCAGATAGTTGTGAAGAATACAGCATAAATTTCACACTGACTCATGCATAATCCAGGTTTGTATGTGTTGCGCTTTTGCGTGCTGTATATTTTCTCTCTTCTTGCTGTAATACTGATACCCCCTGCTTCCGAATTCATGAAGTATTCTCCACGCATTCTCATCTCCTTTCGAAATGGTAATAACGAGCCGGTGCTCGAATAGTTGTTCTTGTGTGGTCTGGATGTCACATAGGAACAACACAGGCGGGGAGCGTCCATTGGACTCCAGACTTGTATTATTTTTTAAAGGTTTACAAAAATCGTACCGAGCTAGATTTTGGGTTATGTGGCAGGGGTTTTGCCTCTACCGAGAAAGTCCGGATCAAAGCGCCAACGGTATGGGGTGAAGCCAAGATTGATGCTACACGAAACGTCAGCGAAGAATAAATACCAACATATTGTAAATCTTCCATACTCTTAGGGCACAGTTTCCATGGCCTTTTCGCCATTACCTCCTTTGCCACTCCAGAAGCCCTTGCGGAACTGGATCGAACATTCGTTTCCTTCAGTTGCATTCACCGGCATATTATTTGTATTACCCCTTGGCCGTTTTGAAAGTTTGAGAGGGGTCTTTGAAAGGGGTCGGACCTAATGCTGTTAACTTAACAGATACAATTGTCCTTTCGCACCCTTGATGAACGGACGCGACCTTGCGGAACGGCTTCCGCTTCAGGCCAGAGTCCACTGCGGCGTGCATTCCTGAAGAACTCACCGGATTTTGATGTCCACTCCTTTGCTTTTGCCGCTGGCGTGCATATTCTGCTTGAAGTCGGCCACTGATTCCGACGCAAGCCGGCCATTCATTCCGATCCATTCCGGCCACTCTTTTCGATTGATTCCGGCCACCCATTCCGGGCAAGGTGGCCGGGCATAGATCCTTGTATTTCGGCAGCAAGCGGTGCTGGATAATCTGAGTCTTCGGGGTATCTGTTTATACTAATTTTCGTTCAAGATAGGCCAATACCGATGGGTTACGCTCCGCTTCACCCATCCGACATCCCTTTTCAGACCTGAGTTAAGCGTAGTATGAGTGAAGCGGCGCGTAACCCATAGCGTTAATCTTGAACGCAACTTGGTATTAGTCAAAAACTCAAACGAGGAGAGTGTGACA
Organism: uncultured delta proteobacterium; assembly: GCA_963712895.1. Lineage (GTDB taxonomy): Bacteria > Desulfobacterota > Syntrophobacteria > Syntrophobacterales > Syntrophobacteraceae > SbD1. The sequence continues at coordinate 60,560 of CAVQJR010000008.1, forward strand.
ACAGATGCCTGCAGCGAGGTTATCCATGTGAAAAACAAGAGAAGTACTGAGGCTCAAGTATGATCAAAAGGTGAAGAACTCCGGAGTCGCTTCTGGCGGGCCATAATTGTTTTCATTTACGCGTCTGCACTCTGAGGTTCAAGTTGCCAAAATGTCGATTTGAAAATTTGTATTTCGTTCTTGCCGAGTTGCCAAAATCGAAACGAGTCCGATTTCTATCACCTTGGTGGGCGTGGGTTTCAGGCCTGAAAAGTTTTGCCATAATTTTGCCAAAAACGCCTAAAGGGACCGGGAAAGAGCAGTAATAATGGTGAAAATCAGCGGAAGGGCCAAAGCCATTTAGTTGTTAGAATTCAGGCAGATAGTATACCTTTTCTTACTTTTTCCTACCGATGCCTTTGCCCAGCGGACCGACTACGAATCCGTAGGTCGCAGGTTCGAATCCTGCTGGGCGCGTCTGAATAGGTAGGGAGATTAAGGGGTTACGGAGCCATCCGGGAACCCCTTAATTCATTTTTGTGGAGATTCCAGAAATTGTCCCGCTCCTGTCCCGCTTTCACGTGATGCGCGCCCGCAGCTAAGAGGTCGATTGCGATCTGCACTGCCTGGCTCCGTATGACTCCATCCTCTCTTATCTTCTCATAGCGGGCATCCAGAACCAGGTAGGGGTAGGACTCCTCCAAGCGCCTTTTTGCAAACTTTTCCAGGCCTTCATCCAGGGTCTTGTTCACCGCGCTGATAGCCGAGGCCGAAAACGAATGCCCGCACAACTCTTCGGTTATCGGGATATGGCTCCCCTCATCAGGACGCCAGAGGGACTCTAACCCTCCTGATCTAAGCGCTGTCCAGTGTACACTATACCCTCTGCTGACTTCTGCCGATTCATCCCGCCGCCTCTCGACAGCGGTAGCACAGGGCAGATCGGCAGACCTCCCCGGGTAATGCGCACCCACCTTCACGCTTATGCCCGCCGCATCTACGTCCATGCCTTCCGTACAGGTATCGGGCTTTGAAGATATTGGCCTTCTCACCCGGCATGACCGCCTCGTATGCGATTTCTGTTCGTCAGGCCAGCGCTTTGCCTGCGGCTTCCTTCAGATTCCACCTCGCGGTGGACACCCTTGCCGTCCGGCTAACAGTTCCCCCTGTCGGGTCTGTAGAGGACTTGCACCTCCGTCGTTCCCCCGCCTCGGCGCTCGGGTCGCTCCCCAGCGTTGCCCTATCCTCCGGGCGGACAAAAATAACTCTAACACAGAAAGTTTCGGATCAGATATATTGATTGCAGAACAAAGGATCCGGGAGTCTGTCAAAATGGAAAAACAGATAGATACGAAAAATCTGAAAGTGCTGAGCAGACTCTCTTCAATAACCTTTAATCACTAGAAAAACTCGCCTTTATTACGTACAGCTTGCCACTGTTTTGAGATCAGAATGGGCAGTGTGGATATGCAGTATGATTTGGACATCTTGAGCGGTGCGTTTCTTAACCGGGGGGCGAGGTCCGTTGTTTTTCAGCCACGCGAATTGTTGAAATCCTGTCTAATTGCGGACTGACGAGATGACACCGCACGCGTGATTTCGAGGGAGAAAGCCGGGAATCTACAATTCTCGATGCATCCACCGGCTTATGGCTTCGCGCGATGCCGCCATGCGGGCGCGCCCTTTCAATCAATCCCCTTTTTGTCTTCCCAGATTGACTGAAATCAGCGATAAAGTCACCATTTGGGAGAGTGACCCACCCGGAAGGGTAACCGAAATAAAATCCGCAAAACCGCGCGCTCGTAGGGATCAATTATATGGCTGTAAGCCCGGATTCAAACCACCCAGGATTTTGGCAACGCATTCAGGGTAAGTTCATTCTACTTTTTCTCGTGCTGCTCGTCCCAATCCTCGTCATCCAATCCTACACATACTACGACAGGTGGCGGGACGAGCGCGCCCGGGAGCTTCAGGCGAACCTCGAATTGGCTCGTTCGGTGTCGAAAGCATTCGAGACGTTCGTAAAAGACGTTCTCCACCAGGAGGCGGCCGTCGGGCTTGCCTTGACCCCATCCCAGCCGATCTCTCCGGAAAAGCAGAATCTCATCCTGGACAAAGCGCAGGTGGATCAACCCATTATCTGGAACCTTGCATGGGTCGGCCCCGGAGGAGTAATCGTCGCCGGGACCGAACGCGCTACCGTCGGGCTGGACTTAAACGACAGGCAGCACATCCGGAAGATTTTCGCAGGTGCGGACTGGGCGGTAAGCGACCTTTATATAACCAAGACAACATCCCAACCGGCGTTTTCCATTGCGCGTGCGGTTCGCAACGACCGGGGCGCTTTGCTCGGAATAGTCGTGGCGGTTATTCTCCCAGATCGGCTTGACAGCGTACTTTGGGTCGAGCGGTCCCAGGGTGGCGGCCATGCCCTGGTTGATAGCCGGGGGAGAATGGTATACCGCCATCCAGCGATAAAAACCTCATGGGAAGAGCGCAACTGGGTGAAAGAGTACCCTGCGTTTGGGGAGGCGCTTAAGGGAAAAGAGGTCGCCACGGCGGTGTATGCCCCCTTTGAAGGTAAAACCCGTCTGGTGGGTTTCACCCCGGTGGCGTTTGTCGGCTGGGCCGCATCGGCCGGGCGCACCGAAGAGATTGCCATGGCGGCGGTGACTGCATCGCTGCTGCTGCATACGACCCTGTTTCTAATCGTCTTCCTGGCTGCTTTCGGCGCCGCATTGGTCCTTTCCCGCTTTATTTCAACCCCTGTCAAACAACTCCGGAATCACGCGCTGGCACTCGGCCTGGATGAGACCCGCGATCCGGCGATTGTCGCCGGCCCCGCCGAGGTCAGAGAGCTTGCCAGTTCCTTCAACGAAATGGCGGAGCGGCTGCAGGCCCGTGAAATGAGCCTACGTCAACAGCGCGAGTGGCTGAAGGTGACTCTTAGGAGTATCGGCGATGCGGTACTCGCCACCGATACTGAAAGCAGGATTACATTCCTCAATCCGGTTGCCGCGGCCCTGACCGGCTGGAAGATCGAGGAAGCAGTGGGCCAGCCGGTTCAGAATGTTTTTCGTATCATTAATGAGCAGACTCATGAATCCACCCGCGGCATTGTCGAGCGTGTCCTCCGGGAGGGGTTCACCATAGCATTGGCCAACCATACGGCGTTGGTCACTCGGGATGGAAGGGAGATTCCAATAGAGGACAGTGCCGCACCGATCAAGGACGCGGCAGGCAATGTTTCCGGAGTGGTGCTCGTTTTCCATGATGTTACCGAGAGACGGCGTGCACGGGAGGCGCTGCAAAAAAATGAGGCGATGCTGCGAGCCGTGCTGGACCAGATCCCTTCGGGCGTGACCGTAAGGGATGCCCGTACCGGCGCGCTCATCCTCTCCAACGCCCGGAGTCGTGAAATCATGGGGACCCTGGTCGATAACGCCGAACAGTTTACACAGTACCGCGGTTTTCATCCCGACGGCCGTCCGTACCGCACCGAAGATTGGCCCGTTTCCCGCTCCATGGCCACCGGGGAAGTGGTATACGCCGAAGAGGTCGAATGCGAGCGCAAGGATGGCGCCCGCATCACACTGAGCATCAGTTCCGCGCCCGTCCGCAACTCGGAAGGGCGGATAATCATCGGCGTGGGCATCTTCCATGATATCACCGAGCGCAAACAGATGATTGCGGCAATAGAAAGCCTCGCGCGGTTTCCATCCGAGAATCCGAACCCCGTCCTGCGGATATCCCCGGATGGGGAACTTCTCTATGCAAACAAAAGCAGCGCCGGTCTCCTGGATTCCTGTGGATTGGACCGGGATGGAAATCTCCCGGAATACTGGCGGCAGGTTACGCGGGAAGCGCTGGAAAGCGGCATCGCGCGGGAAATCGAGGCCGCCATCGGCGATACGCTATATTCCCTCCTTTTTGTGCCTGTCCGGCAATTTGGTTATTCCAATGTCTACGGGCGGGATATCACCGAGCGCAAGCGGATGGAGGAAGAACTGCGCCGATCACACGATCGACTGGAGTTGCGGGTAGAGGAACGGACTGCCGAGATCAAGACCTACCTGGCGAGGCTGGAACAAAGCAATCATGCCTTGCGGGACTTTGCCTCCATTGCTTCCCATGATCTGCAGGAGCCCCTGAGGAAAGTAACAACCTTCGGAAATATAATTAAACAAAAGTACTGCGACTCACTTGGAGAGCAGGGAAACGACTACCTGGATCGGGTACTCGATGCCACCCAGCGCATGCACTCCCTTTTGACCGCACTCCTTGAATATTCGAGACTCACAACAAAGGCCGATCCTTTCACGGAAGTCGATCTTGCTACAGTCGTCCATGGGGTGCTTTCCGACCTGGAGGTAAGGATCGCAAGAACGGGGGGAGAGGTTCATGTTGGGGACCTTCCCGTCATTCAAGCCGATCCGACACAGATGAGGCAGCTTTTTCAAAACCTTATCGGAAATGCCCTCAAGTTTCACAAAGATGGAGAAAGGCCTATTGTAAACATCTCCTGCACTTACACGGATAATGGGAGCTGTCAAATTTTGGTGGAAGATAACGGGATCGGGTTTGAAGAAAAATACCTCGAAAAGGTTTTCACCCCTTTCCAGAGGCTTCACAGCAGAAGCAGCCAATATGAAGGAACCGGCATGGGCCTTGCCATCTGCAAGAAAATAGTCGAGCGGCATTGTGGGAGCATTACCGCTAAGAGTTCACCGGGATCGGGTTCAGTTTTTGTCGTCAGCTTCCCGATAAGCAATCAGGGGTTGAGCCGGCCGGTTGACGACGGCATTGGGCCCGGCGACAACCCGTCGGCTATTACTGGTTGCGGCCCGCCATGACTCCGCCGTCAACGTTCCAGATTGCACCGGTTACCCACGAGGCATCGTCGGAAAGCAGGAATGCAATGGCAGAGGCCACATCCTTGGGGGTGCCGATCCGCCCGATCGGGTGAAAACCGTTGAAGCTCTGCAGGACATCATGAACATCCTCGGGCTTTATGAATGCGGTGTATATCGGCGTCTCCACCACTGCGGGTGCGACAGCGTTGACGCGGATATTCTTGTCGGCCAACTCCATTGCCAGGTGTTGGGTCAGTGAGTGAAGACCCGCTTTAGCCATGGAATACGCCGACGACGGTGTGGCTTTGACGGCCTGATGCGCCCACATCGAACCGATGTTCACAATGGCTCCACCCCCGTTTGCGGCCATGTTCCTGACCGCTTGCTGAGTCAAGAAGAACATGGCCCTGTTCAACCCCATATAGGCGTCATAATCATCATCGGAATGCTCCAGGAATGGTTTGGGCGAGAACACGCCAGCCGCATTTACCAGGTATTTCAACCCCTTCATCTCTGTAGCCACATGGCGTATCAAGCTATCGAGGTCCTCTTTGCTTGTAAGGTCACTCCGAAATGTGCGCACCCTGCCGGGCTCTCCACATGTCTTGCGCGCATGCTCCAATTTGTCCGGACTACGCCCGACCAATGTCACGGTAACACCTGCTTCAACCAACATCTTGGCGGTTGCCAGCCCCATTCCGCTCCCGCCGCCAACGATCAGTGCCTCCTTGCCGGTAAAGTCCATATGTTCCTCCTGATTGCTCCAAATCGTGGGCCGGGGCGAGCATCCTGTAAAGGTCCCACCCGTTCACCAACATGATCAAACCGCCAAGACCCCACTGCCCTGGTTTGAAAGGAATGGCTTTGCCATTCGTTGTTACTATAAAGCCTGCGATCAGCACAGCAAGGGTGCTTGCAGGGAATATCCCATCAAAAGTTCCGGACCCTCGCCCGATAGGGATTTGGCCTGCCCCCGATAAAGCGGGACCACCGGACGCAAAAGGTGCTCGGACCAGGGAACAGAAAAGGGCCGACAGCAGATTGCCGACCGGGGTGGGGATGTCCATGAATCACACGATAGATGGAATGCACGGGTAGAGACTCAGACGCAATCATCTTCGCGCCGCGCTATCGCGGCCAGTCGATATTTCCAATTCGCCCGCGCTATTAAACCATACCTTCGCTACTGTCTTGAACGCAATTAGTCATGGCCCCTGCGTCACCCGCGAAGCATGAAAACCCATTTATTGCAATTTCGCGCATTTATTTATAATACGAAGTTGCGTTCAAGTTGATATCGACAGTGTGAATCGTTAGGGTGGGCAGAAGCGAAGCGCTGCCCACCAATTTCGGTGGGCACCAAGGTGTCCACCCTACACGATAATTCCATATTGGTTCCATCTTGGACGCAAAGTGGTATAACATCCCCCCTGTGGCGCGGCGGCACCCCTGCAATGCGGTATAAATAATAAAAATTGATTATTCCACCGCCGGCTTTTATAAACAACGTAAAGGTACCCGCGCAATCCATCTTTGTGTGATTTTTTAGTCGCTTCCGGTAAGGCTACACGGCAGGACTGTCTTGCGGTCAAGGCAGATGCAGTTGAGGGGCACAAATGGAAGGGTCTCAAGAGTTGGATTCAAAACTCAGGAAGAAATACCCGATGTTGTGCTGTTTAACCGACAGGCCGTTTGGTTTGGAGATAGAGTTCTACGGCCTTGACTATTACATATTGCCTCCGGACAATGGCATAATCAAGCCCTACAACATCCATTCGAAAGCCAGGGACGGCAGAAGTTTCCTTCAGCTGCTGGATGATTACAAGCTAAGTATCGGCACCGGCAGAAATTCCTGGCACTTCGAGGAAGACTCATCCATCGTTCACAAGGGCGGCGTTGAGCTGATAAGCCCGATACTTCATGGATTTGAAGGATTGATGGAGTCGTACCGGTTCTTCCAGTTGCTAAACAAAATCAGCGGAGCCCAAATAGATGAATCATGCGGATTTCATGTTCACCATGGGGTTGAAATCGAACGCTACGACTGCAAGAATCTCAAAGAACTGGTGAGAATCATTTATGCAATGGAAGACTATCTTTATCTGCTCATTGCCGGGGGCAGGATATCCAGGGATACATGCCGCCCGATGGACTTGGATATCCAATCCATCCTCAATGTCTCCGATTGCGGTAATGCTTGCAGGAGCGGCTGCAGGATAAAAGAATTGTGGTATTCTCCCGAAAACAGATTCGAGGCTGACTGCAAGAGATCCGATCGATATGATATGACGCGCTATCACGGGCTGAATCTTCATTCATACTGGTATAGATCGACCATTGAATTCAGGTACCACTCCGCGGTCCTGCATCGGATGGATGAAGCGATGCAGTGGATCATTTTCACGCAGTTTCTCGTTGAACTGAGCGCCGGACATATCCCGGTAATAGAGTACCAGTCCAATGCAAACAAATGGATGAAAACCATTTTCAAGATTTATCTCGCATTCGGCCACATGAACCGCATCAGCGGCTGGCTGACCAAAATGCCGCATGGACAGGATGAACTCAGCTAGCGCGGTGGGGTATTGATCCGTGAAAAAAGAGCATGGGAACGAGGAAAAAATTCAGCTTGCCGAAAAGATCGTTACCGCCGGGAGGTGCCAGACCGGTGCTACCCCGGACGATCTCAATGATTAACTTAGCGCAGAGGAATAGAGAAGATGTGCGATATTTTTGCGCTCTCATCGGGATTTAATTACACTGCCCAGCAGTACCTGCCGATTTTCGCCGAAAAGGGAAAACGAAACATGAACGGCTGGGGTATCGGGTTCTACCGTGACAACCAGGCCCTGGTTGAAAAATCCTCGGAGCAAGTATTCGACAGCGAGCAGGTACACGAAGGCTTCCAGCGGCTGGCAAGGGTCGTGGACAGCCGAATCATTATCTCGCACATAAGCTGTCCGCTTAGCGGCGGGAGCCATACGGCTCACAATCACCCGTTTTCCTTGTCGTTTCTAAACCATGTGTGGCTTTTCGTGCACGTCGGCTTGATAGAAGGAATCGAGAATTACAAAACCACGAACGAACCCAGAATAGATGTCGATGTTTATCCGGCCAGGGTGTTCGAATACCTGAGGGACCAGCTCGTTTCGTATTTGCGCTACACCCCCTATGACAGTCTGGGCAGATCACTGGTCAAGGGTATAAAAAATATGCTTTCGGAATACCCCGGGCGATACGCATTTTTCCTTGCCAACGAATCGGTGCTTTTTGCATTTTGCAATTTCAGGCAGTTAATGCTCCTGCGGGAATCCGAGAGCGTGGGAGACCGCCTTGTTCTTACTTCCATCAAAGAGGGACTGAGCGATCGGCAGTGGACTCCGATCGTTCCGGCAAAGAACTCCCTGGGCAAGCTTCTGGTGGCGGCCGGACCCGATGTTTTGTACCTGGGGGATGTGGCGGAAGGGTCCCTGGTTTAGGTCGGCAATGTTTGATACTAATTTTCGTTCAAGATAGGCCAATGCCGATGGGTTACGCTCCGCTTCACCCATCCTACATCCCTTTCCATACCTGAGTTAAGCGTAGAATGGGTGAAGCGGAGCGTAACCCATCGCGTTAATCTTGAACGCAACCTGGTATGAAAACATCGGGTTCGGCCGACCTGGGACCGGATAATTCAGCTGGGACCAATTCCTATGTGCGACTTATTTTCACTGTCTGCCGCAACCAACTACTCCGCACCGAAATCCCTGCCGATATTCGCCCTCAGAGCGGGCAGGAACATGGACGGCTGGGGCATCGGATTCTACAGGAAGAATCACGCTTACGTCGAGAAGTCAGCCGCCCGCGCCTATTTCGAGGGAAGGTTTCATGACGGCTTTCAAAGGCTTGCCCGAGTCGTCTCCAGCCGGTTCATCATTGCGCATGTCCGCCTGCGGACCAGCGGTCCCATCGATGAATGTCACGCCCATCCTTTTGCCATGAGCTTCAGGGGGCAGGACTGGATCTTTGCCCACAACGGGAAGGCCCCCGCCATAGAGTCCTACAGAAGCAAAAGGGTCAGGCTGGATGAGGCCGTGAGCGATTCCGCGCGGACCTTTGAATATCTCCTGGACGGTATCGCGGCCGGCGATGAAAAAGCGATGACGTCCTCCGCCTGTTCACCGCGGTGGCCGACACTTCCCGGCGGCTGGTCAAACAATACCCCGGATCTTACAATTATCTGCTGACCAACGGGTCCGTGCTGTTCGCCTTCAGCAATCACCGGCAATTCTTCCTGCTCAAGGAAAGTCAAAATCTGGAGAGAGGTTTGCTCCTGACCACGGTGGAGCACGGCTTGAACAAAGAGGAGAACTGGGAGAGGTTTTCCAGGCGCAAAGACTCGGCCGGCCTGTTAATGGCAATAGTGGGAAGCGACATCCTGCTCAAGGAAGACATCTGATGCAATTGCCGCCGGAGCGCTTTCACCTCGTCAGTTCGAGGATATCGTTAATAAATGCCTTCCACTGGTCCGCGGCCTGTTCGGCGGTAAACATGACCCCGATGAACTTTTCTTCCTCGGTCTTTTCCACGTTTCTTACCTGGCCCCGGAGACGGACCGCTTCGTCCCGTCCCGGCAGGTAGGTCCATACTTTAATGAAATCATCCTTATCCAGGGACGGCAGTTTCTCCTTCTCCGAATTTTTCATGCTGACCCTGCAGCCCCTGTAGCTCAGGTTCACCATTAAACATCGCACCGTCTCTTCTCCGCATTCGATGCCCGCCGGCAGCAGGCAGGCGTGTCTTCGTTCACTACGAAGGCTCAGCCTTTCGACATCGCCCGGATAAGCAAGCAGGATCAACGGAAAGGGTTGAGGTATGGTTACCAGTATAGTGGACTTGAATCCATAGGCTTCGCCCGCATAAACATACCTCACCGTAAGGGACGTACCTGTTTTGAGGTCCTGGAGCTGGGCGGGATCGGACAATCTCAAAACAAAGTAGTCCTTTTGTTCCATGCCCACCAGGATGGACCTCATCTTTTTGTCGGAGGATTCGCACTGAAGCGAGAAGGGAGTACCGATAACGGCCTTGATGTCGCATTCCCGCAGGCCCAGAGAACCATAGTTGTCCTCTATAAACCTGGTGAAGGCATCGAGCAGTTCCCCGTCGAAGGAAGAGCGCGCTTCGTTTCTCATAAGGGCCAGGGTATCCTGCCAAGGGAGCGCCTTCTTATAGGCCCGCTCGGATGTCAGGGCATCGAACACATCTACGATATGAGCCAGGCGGGCATAAAGGGGTATGTCATTTCCAGCCAGCGCATCCGGGTATCCCGTTCCATCCATTGCTTCATGATGATAGAGCACGGTGTATAGTTGATCTTTGGATAGAGTCCTGGATTTTTTCAGTTGCTGGTAGCCAAGAAACGGGTGCTGCCGAATTGCATGATATTCATGGCTCTCAAGCTTTCCGGGCTTGTTCAGGATGTTTTCGCTTATCGAATTTTTTCCCACATCGTGAAAGAGGGTGCCAAGCCCCACATCCACCATCTCCACGCTGCTCCAACCGAGAAAGCCGCAGAAAGACATTCCGAGCGCCGCCACCTGGATGCAGTGATTGAATGTATAATAGTCCTTTGAAAACAGTGAAAGCAGGGCTGTCAGGGTGGATTCCCCGGATGAGAGATGGGCGGCAAACTGTTCGATGAGTTGTTTACCCATCTGGATGTTTTCTTCGTTCGGATGTTCCCGGAAGACCTTTTTTACCACAAGCTCCGCGTTATCGTATAAGAGCTGTGTTTTTCTCGCGTTCGGTGTCAGCGCAGATCCTATGGTGAGCAGAGTTTGAGTATTCAGGTAAGAGAGGAATTCACTCTCGTCTTCCAGGCGGACATAAAGCGAATCGACTCCATCCTCCATGAAAGTTCGATGATCTTCTTCGCCGTACTGTTCACCCCGGCTCAATACTTTATCCTGCTGAATTCCCTCTTCGCTTTCAAATATCGATGGAAAGTAAAAGTCACAGGGCAAAACACTGCCGGGGAAAAGAGAACGAATCTTGACTTCGACAAAATCAGGCGGCACAGCGGCATCGTCACAACAGTGATCGGTCGGGACCGCGGTTGCGAATGTCTTTGGATTCATGCGCAATGGCCCTTTTTCTGCTAGTGTAAGCGGCATGCGCTCCGGCTCCGGACTACGATCGAGGTATCCAGGATTCCCGTTATTTCCAGTCATGGTATTGGCAACCGTTATGATTTCGTCATAGTGGAACCAGTGAAATTTCCCAGCTTGGCAGATGCTTCCGAAGGCAGGTCACGGGACCCGTTTTTCTTAAAGCTGAAATCGCATATTGAACGCGTCTCAGCCGTCACCAGCCCCGTTCACTCGGAAATCTCAGCCTCCGCCAGGTTCTATCAGGCCATGAATTCTCATGAGTACTTTTGATGCTACTGAACATGTCGGCTGAAATATGATTTCCCTTTAAATGATTTTTTATGCCTAAAACCTCAATTTTTATGTCGCATCTCTTGGGATAATCCGGTTTTACGGTAAGAAATCCACGGAACAGCCTGAATTATATGGTTATTGGAATGACCTGCGGATGGTCGGAAAAATAATTCGCATGACCTCGGAAGGCCTGCAATAATCGATAAAACTCCGCATCCTATCGACATCTTATACCAAGTTGCGTTCAAGATGATCGTTCGCCCTGAGTTATCGAAGGGTGAACGCGCAGGTTTATGCTTCGATACCTCAGCACGAACGGGACTTAAGTCTGCACATCTTGAACGCAACTTGGTATTATTCGCTGTAGACGGCTGTATTCGAGCGTTCTTCTCACGCCCGGCAATCGGAATACCTGAAAATTTAAAAGAGGTGCACGCCTGATCGTGTGCACCTCTCCTTCAACGAACATTCACCGCAAGCATCTCAAAGCCGTGGAGGCAGGTTTTTCCGCATTACCTGCGAAGTATCCCCATCATCCTGCCGCCGGGGCGGCCCGACCGCGGCCCACCCCGCGCCCCTCGATGTAATACGTGAAAAAAGATCGGGGAAACCCGTTTCCCAGCGCCCCCGCGAAGCGGCGCGGGGGCGCTGGGACCGTGGGGTAGCCGTGATGGACCGGCCCCCACGCTTTTCGAGATTTTATCTATGGATCTTACTTCCAGCTCAATTCACCGGAATCATCTCATGCGCCGCCCTGGACATCGGCAGCGCCCTGCGCGGCGACAAAACCCCGCGTCTGCAGCCCGGTGGAGGACGGTGTGCCGGCGATTTGAGCCAGGTAAGAATCTCCCAGCTTTTCGATATGATTGTTCACATTGGCGAAGTAGTTGAAATGAATCTGTTCCTCGTCTATGACCAATTCGAAAATTTTGGCGCTGGTGCTGTCTCCATTTTCTCTGCATGCCAGCAGAAAATGGTTGTAAGAATCGATGGTATCGTCCTCGAGCTTTACATCGAATGAAAAGGCGGACTGGACCTTCTGGCCTCGTTCGACTTTTGCTGCAAGCTCCGCCGTCGGTTCTCCCCCCAGTTCCTTGACCCGCTCTGCGAACATTTCCGCATGGCGCATCTCATCGATGGCAATGAGCTTTATTTTTGCGGCCATGTCCCCGTAGTCCATGTCGCTCAAATTGTAATGCTGGTTCATGTACTGGGAAATAGCCTGGAGTTCCATGGCGCGTGCCCGGTTCAGAACATCGATTACGTTTTCCTTCCTGCGCTCTTTTGAAGCCTGGTCCATTGACACACCCTCCTGTTTTATAAACTTCGTGTTTGCCTGACGAGATTCGAGTTCGTGGATTCAAGGAAAATAGACACTTCCGGCTCGCTGTCCATCTGGAATCAGCGGGGCTGCTTGAAAACGTTCAATTAAGACAATTAACCACGAAAATTTTTTTTACAATGCCGACGGATTTTTTCCTCATAATCCCTCCCTTCATCCAAGAGGGCATCGGCTCCATTTAGACTGCCGCATAAAACAGACAGTCATAAATTTTCAGGGGAAAAGCTTGCCGCTTAGAAAGGAAGATTTTCTGGAACGGGGCGAGATCTCACACGGGGCCGTACCGCTTACGATTTGTACGGCTATTGCGGTTAAGGCCTGCAGCATGGTTACCGTACCTCCAATCCAGCCCGATAATGGCTGGATTGGAGGTACACGGTTTAGCATGAAGCGGGAGCGGGGCTATCCCAGCAGCAGGGACCAAATGGGGTCGAAGCAGCCACCCTTGCTGATACCGGCCGTTACAGCCGGCGACTCCACTCCCGAGCCGTCTATGACTTTGAAGTAAATGGTTTTGACTCCGGCAGTCGAACTCAAGGTAAAAGATGGAGCCGTTGAGTAAGGCAGCCAGGAAGCGCCGCTAAAGTTGGAGGATTCACTGGCCATGTAATGAGTGGGAACGCTGCCCGCTACGGTATTATTCAGAGTGACGATGGATTTCGAGGTGGAACCGGCATCGTCATTGATTTTGAGAGAACTGACAACCGGTGAAATTTGTGCGATCTTCGCCTGCATTGCAGTACTGAGCTGTTTAATGAGTTCGGCGTTATAAACACCGGAAAATTCATCGACATTGGGGCCCTGGCTCACCGGATTATTGAATATCTGTTGGGTTGCGATCGCATACGAACGCGACGTCCGCGCGGGCGACGACGATCCGTCCTGGAGAGTGGCCGGATTGACCGCGGCATCGATATCCAGCGCAAAGATTGAAATATTATTGTCGCTGTTGCGGACGATCTCGAAGCGGCGGAACTGCTGAGGGAAATCCCTTAACGATGGGGTTTCGACTTCCCAGAAGCCCTTTTCCGGATCGTTATCCGGCGAAGGTTGTGGCGTAATGGTGTTGCGGTGCACGTGTCCCGAGACCCACAAGATGAGGTTCTTATACGTATGGAGCTGGTCGAGCAGTGCCTGTTCGGAGACATAGGAAGACGGGGTAAAAGTTGACAGAAATGAAGGCGGGCTGCTTGGGGCCCCCTGGGCATAGGGCCGCACCGGGATATGCGCACAGACGATCATGAGTTCACCCGCTGCCTCACCCTCATCGAGTTCATTGACAAGCCATTCGTAGCGCTCCTGGTCCAGAGCAGCGGCGGCACCGCCGCCAACCTTGTCGGTATCGTCGAGAACGATGACCTTGATCGGAATATTCGTCCGCGGATAGAAATGATAGCAGGCAAATCCGTCGTCGATCATTTGCTGAGTGAACCCATGTCCAACCGGTTGCGACGTGGTGTTCAGGAATTCACCCATCCAATCGTTCATCGAAAGGGACCGGCGATTCGGGTCGGCGACAATTTGCGGGGGAGTCGGGAAGCCGGCCTCCGGCCCGGCATAGATGATGTCCCCATACCTGGTCGTACCATCCACCACGCCCATATAATAACCGTGGCTGTTAAAGACTGTTGCCCAATCGGGGGGTATTGAATTTATCGGCCCTATGTTGAGGATGTCGGAGCCGGTGTAGGTTGTTATGAGGGAACTGTTCACGGTCACGGGGACGGTTCCCATCCAGAACTGATCGTGGTTGCCGATGGCCTGGTACCAGAGGATCGACTTGTCGAGCCCGGCCGGCTGATAGGGTTTCTGATAATCGATGTTGCCGGCCCCCAGATTGGCGCCGGAACTGGGGGTGATCAGCTTGCCGTCAAGGACGTCGATATACCATCGGAGTTCGTTGTACTGAGTGTTGTTGGCGGCATCGCCAAGAGAGATGCCGAAATCAAACGGCGCATTTTTGTGCAGGGCGTTGATTGTCTGGACAGCGGCATCCAGGACGTGGGTCGTATAGAGTATAACCGCTGAATATGCCGAAGAATTACCCACAGGGGTTCCGTTCGGTGTTTTGGGGTACGGATAAACATAACCTTCGTAGTTAACCTGAGCCGGGCTTTCTTTGTCGGCGATATGGATGTCGCTCATGGCGAAAAAAGACAAAAGCGTCGTGGCTGATGGATCAGGGACCGACAGCTCGGCGGCTAAGCTCTGCATGTCGGGGCGAATATAGTCGAAGGGGGCCCCGTTCGCATCCCACTCACCGTAGTGGTTTGGCGCGTATTCGGAGACATCCCGCGGTAGAAGCGAATACGGGTTCGAAGGTTTGGGGACCACCGTCTTATCGAGTGTCGTAAAGACATTTGCGCTTATCGGGTAAGTCGGCACCGTGTTTTGCACCATTGCATTGCCGGCCGGGGGAAGGTCGCCTTCGCCGGCAAGCACCTTATCCAGGGTCCCGAAAGTCGATAACTCAAGCCCAACGGCTGCTGAACCAAGGCAGTACTTCAAAAAATCTCTTCTTAAAACGCTCACGGTGACTCCTTATGAAAATGGGATAAGTCGCAAAAATCTACCCCACATTAATGATGTTATTTCTTTGTAAAGTAATAGATTGGCCGTACGTGTAGCAGCTGCTTCGCGGTTAATTTGCGTTACTATCGACTAATCGGTATTAAGATCATTTTCGATAAACACAATTTTTCATGATGCTCGCCTTTACCCGCGAAGCATGAAAACGGTATTTTCAAGGTAATTTAAAAGGAGAGCGGTCCGAAGAAGGAGTAGCAGGCGTAACGCTCTGTTCCGGCCATCCTGTCCCGGAACACAGCAAAGGCATCCCACGGCGCCGCCCTTCGGAGTAGAATATACCGTGCGCGATACCGCGAAAAATTTTTTACAATGCCGGCGTTTCCGACACAAGACCGGCCTCGTTACAGAAAAGGGGCCGGCTTTTTCTTTCCGTTAAGCTCTTTTTCCGCCCGGATCTTTTCGTTATAATCCCCCCCTTTCGTCTAGGAGGGCATCGGCTCCGTTCGGCCTGCCGCATAGACAGCCATACATTTTCAGGGGACAATTTTGCCTTTTCTAAAAGAAGAACTGCAGGAACGGGGGGAGATCTCACCCGGGGCCGTACTGCTCACCGTCTGCGTGGGCCAGTTCATGGTGCCTTTGATGCTCACCGCCGTGGGAGTGGCGCTGCCGTCTATCGGCAGGGAGTTCCATGCCTCCGCTCAGCAACTGGGACTCGTGGAACAGGTATACATCCTCTCCCCCGCAATATCCATGTTGACCTTCGGACGCCTGGGCGATCTGATCGGCAGGGTCAAGGTGTTTCTCGCCGGCCTTATCCTGTTCACGGTGGTTACGACATCGCTCGGTTTAGTGCAAAGCATCCGGATGCTCATCGTCCTGCGATCGTTGCAGGGCATCGGTGCGTCTCTTATTCTTTCCGGCAGCATGGCCCTGGTTGTTTCCGCTTTTCCCGTGGAGGTGCGCGGCCAAAAAATCGGAATAGTCTCCGCGTTTACCTACTCGGGCCTGTCTTCGGGGCCCGTGCTGGGAGGATTTATAACCAGCCACATGGGATGGAGATACGTATTCTGGCTCGTGGTTCCGTTCGGTATAGCCGCCAGCATCCTGTGTCTCACCCGCATGCGCGGTGATTGGCGAATCGCTCAAAATCAAAAGATGGACTGGCGGGGAAGCGTCGTTTACGCCGTGGGCGTTGCCCTGGTCATGCTCGGCGCACCGCACCTGAGCCAGGGGGCAACGGGCATTACGATGATGATTACCGGCTTTGCGCTGGTCGTTTTCTTCGGCTTTCGGGAGACCCGCGTTCCCGACCCCCTCCTGGACGTCGCCCTGCTGGTCAAAAACAAGATGTTCGCCTTGAGCTGCCTTGCCGCAATGGGCAGCTATGCCGCGACTTTCGGCCTGACCTTTTTTATGAGCCTCTACCTCCAGTATGCAATGGACTTGTCCCCGTTTAACGCCGGATTCGTGCTGTTGCTCCAACCCGTCACGCAAATGCTGGTTTCCCCCCTGGCGGGAAAGATAACGGACCGCGTGGGCGCCGTCAAAGTAGCCAACGTCGGCATTGCGGCGACCTGTATAGGCCTGCTCATGGTCGCCCTGACAGTGGGCAGAAGTGCATCCGTTCCCCTGATAGCACTGGAACTCGTGCTGATCGGCACGGGCTTTGGAGTGTTTATCACTCCCAATACCGTGGCCATAATGGGAAGCGTGGAATCACACCAGTACGGAATGGCGTCGGGCATGATCGGGACCGTGCGCACCATCGGCATGGTCACCAGCATGACAACCATCACCCTGGTTTTATCGCTGTTCATGGGAGGGGAGGCGATAACGAAGACAACTTTGCCGCTGTACATCACCAGCATGAAAACAGGGCTGATCGCTTTTGCCGCATTTTCGTTCCTGGGCGCCGGGCTGTCCCTGGGAAGGCTGCGCCGAAGAAGACGGCCGGACCCGGCCCTGTGACGAGGCGCCCCCCGCCGGGCATCGGAGGAACCGGGCCTATATCTTTATTACGATCCCTTTCTTCCACATGCCCCATGCTATGACGTAGATCGAGAAAAGATAGGCGACCGCAAAGAACAGTGAGGCCGTTTCGGGCGCGGCAATCGGAACACAGTAGTTTCTGAACAGGTAGGACCTGCAGCTCAGCGAGTAGCCGTTGGGAAGAGACAACTGTATGAACCTGAGTGCTTCATCGAGTACCTGGGACAGTACATAAGCGGTAATCGGGTTTATCCCGAGAATGACAAACGGTCTGGCCCACCACGAAAAGCCCACGACATCCATTATCCCGTAGAGTATTCCAAATGCCGTAAACCCGAGCCCCGCCATGAATATGCTGAAGCTGCTGGTCCAGATGTTTTTGTTGATGGGCAACCACCTGTCCAGTATTGTTCCCAGCAGGATCAGGAACAGCCCCGCCAGAAGCATCGCTGCTGTTTTCTTCCGGTTCGAAAGGGAAGAGCGCAGCAAATCTCCGGTGAGGGTCCCGAAAAGGGTGGTGGCGATTGCGGGCAGGGTGCTTATCAGCCCTTCCGGGTCCCAGGTCTCGTAGTAGGAATACATATGGCCTTTGAGAAAGAGCGAATCGATATAGGCAGCAAAGTTTCTCCCCGGTTCGAGAACTCCGGCCCCCACTCCCGGGACAGGGATGAGGCGCATCATCAGCCAGTAAGAGGCGAGAAGACCTACCAACCACAAGATCCGCCCCTTCAGGCGGTATTTCAAAACGATTATCGCGGTAAAAAAATAACAGAGGGCGATCCGCTGCAAGACCCCCGGTATCCGGATTGTCGCAAGATGGAGAACGGGAAAACTGTTAATGAAAAGCCCGAGCATAAACAGGATAACGGTTCGTTTGACGATCTGGAACTCGAGTTTTGGACCTGCATCTCCCCTTTCCACGCGCCCCGCAAGCGAGAGGACGATGGATGTGCCGACTATGAATAAAAAGGAAGGAAAAATGGAATCGGCAAAAGTCCAGCCGTTCCATACCGCGTGTTTTAGCTGGGGATAAACCGCACCGAAATTGCCTGGCGAATTCACCACAATCATGCCCGCGATCGTCATCCCGCGGAATGTGTCAAGGGATATGAGACGTTTACTTTTCAGCAAGGCAACCTCAAACGGCCGCTATCGATTAAAACCGTTTTAGAGAAAAGATCCTGATGGCATCAAAACCCGGCATCGTAAAATCCCGGGTCCCTTCAGAGTGGCCGGGTTCCACTCTCGGCATCGCCCGGCTTTGCTTTATAACCCGCGCGGGGGAGCCGAGAAAAGAACAGTCTTAGCATGTCGAAGCGAAAGGTTCCCCCTTCCGGTTATGCGCGAGCGCTGAGCATCCCGGAGAGTTCATTGACACGCCTTCCGCCTGAACTTAGACTTGCCGCAAGTGCCGGCAAGTAGTGCGCCCGGTGTCCTGGTTCGTGTAACTGCTTGGAATTTCTTGAAATAATACGCCACTTCCGCTCATAAAAACGAATGGCCGCGCATCTTTTCGCTCACACCACATTCAAAGTGAAAGGAGATAAATTGAAAGTAGGATTTATTGGCCTTGGTAATATGGGGTCCCCCATAGCCCGAAACCTGGCGAAAGCGGGGCACGCTCTGACAGTCTACAACCGGACGCGGAGCCGGGCCGACGAGATGAAAGCCCTTGTGGAAAGGATTGCCGAAACCCCGGGCGAAGCCGCCTCGGATGTGGAGGCGCTCATTACGATGGTAGCCGACGACCGCGCCCTCGAAGAGGTCGTTTTTACCCCCGGAAACGTGCTTGAGGCACTTCCCGCCGGGGCCGTTCATATCTCGATGAGCACGATCAGCGTGGCAATGTCGCGCCGGTTGGCAAAGGCACATGCTGAAAGGGGCCAGCACTATATCGCCGCGCCTGTTTTCGGAAGGCCCGATGCGGCCGCCGCCGCCAAGCTGTTTGTCATCGCCGCCGGCCCGACGGAACAAGTCGCCCGCTGCCGGCCCCTCTTCGACGCGGTCGGGCAGAAGACATTCGCCGCCGGCGAGCAGGCCCCGGCGGCCAACGTGATCAAACTTGCCGGCAATTTCATGATAACCACCGTGATCGAGAGCCTGGGCGAATCCTTTTCGCTTGTGCGAAAGTTCGGAATCGACCCGAACACGTTCCTGGAAATTCTTACCGGGTCTCTATTCGGCGCCCCGGTATACCGGAATTACGGCAGCATGATCGCCGCCGACAAGTTCGAACCCGGCGGCTTCAAACTGCAGCTCGGTTTGAAAGACAATCGGCTGCTGATTGCCGCCGCGGACGATGCCGCGGTCCCCATGCCGATGGCCGGCCTCGTACACGACCGGCTGGTCGCCGCCCTGGCCCAGGGGCTGGGCGAAGAGGACTGGGCCTCCGTCGCCCGCATCTCGTACAGAAACGCCGGACTTTGAAAGGAGGTCCTCGGATGTTATAGGCTTTCGAAAGCGGATGGAGGAGATTAGATGCCGGAGATATTCGACGATTGGCCCGAAAAGTATGACCGCTGGTTCGAAACTCCCGTCGGCCGGCTGGTTCGGGAATACGAGAGCCGGGTTATTCTCGAACTGGCCCGTCCGGGCAGGGGGGAGCGAATCCTCGATGTGGGGTGCGGAACGGGGATCTTCACCCGTGACCTGCTGGCGGCCGGCTCGCGGGTGACGGGGCTCGAGCTTTCTTTTCCCATGCTGGCGCGGGCCGGGAGGAAGGCGGCCGGCGCTTCCTTCCACATGGTCCTGGGCGACATGCGGCGGCTTCCGTTCCCCGACAGCTCATTCGACAAAACCGTATCGGTTACGGCCATAGAGTTTCTCGAAGATGCACGGGAAGCCGTGGCCGAGTTTTTCCGGGTTACCAGACCGGGCGGGGTCGTTTTCATCGCAAGTTTAAACAGCCGGAGCCCGTGGGCCGCCCGCAGAACGGCCGCCGCCGGGCAGGGGCATGCCGTTTTTTCCCACGCGCGTTTCAGGTCCCCGGCCGAGATGGCCGCACTTTCGCCGCTGCCGGCAACGATCAGGACGGCGGTTCACTTTGAAAAGAACGCCGACCCGGGCCGGGCGAGGGAAATAGAAAAGAACGGCGAGACCAGGGGGCTGGACACCGGGGCTTTTCTCGCGGCGTGCTGGGAAAAACCCGGATCTTGACAGGCAAGACCACAAATTTGTATTCCAGCGGGTCCGCCGGGCTATGGAAACATGTCCGATGGAACCGCATTGAGGGAACCGGTTCCCCCGCTCTTGTTTACGGGGCCTTGCATTGATGGTTAGCTTTCATGGAGGGGCAGGTCAAGTGTGAAGCACGAAAGGAGATACAAGAAAAGTATGCCGGTCGAGAAGTCCATGTTCAGCAACCGTTTGAAGCCCTTCCTGATAATCGTTTTCTCCATTGTGTTGCTTTCATCCTGTGTTCTTGCGTTTACGCCCTCCGCATCCCATGCGGACACCGTCGAACATGCCACGCCGTCCGCCTCCATCCAGGGGGAGGGGACCGGAAATGCGATGAGCGCAAGGGACGTGGCGCAACAGGTTCGGGAAGATGCCCGTTCCATGCTTGAACGCGCGCCCGCGTCATGGAATACGGAGACGATCCGCTACATTTTTCGATGGCTTGCCGCGCTGCCTGCGAAAATGCCCGCACTCTTTCGATTCATTACGGAAAAGAGCTTTTCACTGGCTCTGCTGAGTTCCATAGTTTTGATAATACTGATTTCGGCCGCGCTCTACAGGTTTGTCGCCCGTGAAAAAGTTCAAAGGTGGGTGGAAGAGGAGGCGATTCCCCTCCTGGACCGGATACCGGCAAAGTTGGTTCCCTATATCGTTTTCCTCTGTAAGATAGCCGTCGCCTCGCTCGTCCCCCTGCTTCTCCTGGGAGTGGTCACCCTGGCGGGCAATTCCGGTGTTTTAAGCGAGACATGGTTTCGACTGACCGGTGGACTGCTGGGGCTTTGGGCGATAGGGTCGGTGAGCATCAACCTGCTGAACGGCCTGCTTACCGGAGAGGTCCTTTCCTTTTGCCCCAGGTACGGGAGGGCGATTTTCGGGCTCCTTCGCCTTTTTTTGGTATACGTGCTCGCTGTCCTGGGCTTGTCGATTGTGGCAAATGCGATCTCGATCCCGGGCGATGTGCTCGCATTTTTGCAGTTTGTCATCCATCTTTCGATTGTCTTCGCTTCCTTTTTCCTTCTTTTCAGAAAGACGGCTTTCCTGTCGCTTCTGCCCGACCTGCCGCACAGGAGCTACCAGGCATTCCACCGGTTTCTGGTGCGCGGCTACTTCGCTTTGATAATTCTCACGGGAGCTGTAGGGTTCCTGTGGTGCCTGGGGTTCAACCGCTTTGCCGAAGCGTTTTTCAAGAAAACATGGGCCGTTGCCGGAGTCTACGTGGGCATCATGGCGGCGCATCATTTTATCCAGGCCGCTCTTCGCAGGTGGTCCGAAAGCAAGGCCAGGGACGAGGCGGCACAGTATTTCTCCCGCGCGGCCCGGTCGCTGCTCCGGTATGCGGCGCTGGTAACCGGAGCGCTCCTGGTCCTTCACCTGCTCGGCTTGCTCGATCCGCTCAGGCGTATCATGTCCTTCCCGATCTATACGGTGGGGACGAGTTCCATCTCCCTGTGGAGCCTGGTCAAGGCGGTCCTGGTGCTGCTGGCCTTTACGTATGTCTCGCGGCTGCTCCAGGCTTATCTCGATTATAAATTCTATCCATCCATGGGCATCGAAACCGGTCTGGCCTATGCGTTGAACACGATGCTCAAGTACGCGTTCATTGTCATTGGAATCCTTTTCGCATTGAAATTCGTGGGGTTCGACCCGCGCTTGCTCCTTGTTTTCGCAGGCACCGCTGGAATCGGGATAGGCTTGGGGCTGAAAGATATTGCCGCAAGCATGATAAGCGGATTCGGTCTTATCTTCGGCCGAAAAGTGCGCAAAGGGGATTGGATAAAGATCGGCGATACCGTGGGCATGGTATCGGATATTTTTCTCCGCTCGACCAACATCAGGACCAGGGACAACATCGAATACATTATTCCGAATAACGAGTTCACTTCCAAGACCATCGTAAACTACTCGCTGACCTCCCCCCTGGTAAGGGTCCACATACCGGTGGGGGTCTCGTACGGCGCCGATCCGCAGGAAGTCAGGAAGATCCTCGTGCAATGCGCCGAAAAACAGTCGTATGTTTCACAGTACGAAAAGCCACGGGTCTGGTTTTGCGAATTTGCCGACAGCTCGATCAACTTCGAACTGCTCGTGTGGGCGGACATCCGCCGGATATCCGAAAATGAAATTCGCAGCCGCCTCTACTTCGTGATTTTTGAGGTCCTGCAGGCGGCTGGGATAGAAATTCCGTTTCCGCAGCGCGACATCCACATCCGTTCGGGACCGGATTTGCCGCCCGCTCCCTCCAACCCCGACGACCAGGGCTTCAAAACCGGCTGATATCGGACCGTCGATGCCCCGGCGTCACCCCATTCACGTGAAGCCCATATATTTGCAAGCAGCCTCATTCGGGTAAAAAACCCTTTTCCCGCAGCTCCCAGGTTTCGGCCGCATGCGCAAACGCGTGAGACCGCAGCGCCATGCTGAGCCGCACAGCGGCGTGAAGGCCGGCTCCCCACGCTTTTTAAAAATCATTTCTCGATAAATTCTCGATCGCAACATCGCATGAAACATTTCGAGGAGACCGGGCGACTAATAGGAGCAGGTGCTCCGTGCGTCCAAGGGACAGGTTTTTGCAGCGGCCGGAGCACTGACGTAATGCCTATCGAGCCTCGGAGAAAATAATCCCATGAAAAAACGACTTCCTGTGCTTCGCAGTAAAATCGACCACTTATACCTGTGGATTCTATTAGCCAACGTGCTGCTGGCGGCGACGCTGTCCTGGTCGAGGCTGGCCGGCAGATCGATTGTCGGGACGCTCAAACAGCCCCATCCCGTCTTCTTTGGAATCAGGCCCGGTTCAGGGCTGGCTTTGCTGGCGCTCTTCGTGCTCGTCTGGCGGATCTGGATGGCCAGCCGTTATCGGGCCTGCGCCCCGGTGAATGACAACCAGCTTCCCATCGTAACGATCGTGATTCCTGCCTATAACGAAGGGCGCCAGATCCTGCCCACGGTGCGCTCGGTTATGAACAGTAATTATCCGGCCGATAAGATGCAGGTGATCTGTGTGGACGACGGCTCAACGGATGATACCTGGCAGTGGATGCTGGAGGCACGGCGGGAGTATCCCGTGCGGCTTCGCCTGGTTCGCCAGCCCAAAAACTCCGGCAAACGCCAGGCGCTCATGGCCGGTTTTCGCCACGCCCTGGGCAGTGTGTATGTGACCATAGACTCGGATTCCGAGGTGTTCCCCGATACGTTGCGCCACCTTGTCAGTCCGTTTGTGGTCGATCCCAAAGTGGGCGCCGTAGCCGGTAATGTGCGCGTACTCAATCATGATGACGGGCCTATCCCCAAGATGATGGAAGTTTTCTTTACGGTGGGCTTCGATTTCGTTCGAGCGGGTCAGAGCGTATACGGCGGTGTATTCTGCACCCCGGGCGCCCTGTCCGCCTACAGGGCATCGGCGGTAAAATCTCAATTGAGGGGCTGGGTCAGGCAGTCCTTCCTGGGGGTGCCGGCAACGATCGGGGAAGACAGGGCACTGACTAACCTTGTGCTGAAAAGCGGCTACTGGGTCGTCTACCAGAGAGAAGCGGTCGTGCTTACCAAGATCCCCGCCACGTTCCGGGGGTTGCGCCGGATGCTGTTGCGCTGGGCCCGGAGCAATGTCCGTGAAAGCCTCGTAATGTCGACTTTCATGCTCCGGCGTTTCAGGAAGGGAGAAGGCGGCTGGTGGATTCGCCTCGTGAGCGCGCTGCAACTGTTCCAACTGACGGTGGGCGAGGCACTGAAAGTCGGCCTGGTGGCGGAACTGGCCTTGGCCCCGTTTTCCACCTTCGGCGTACTGACGGCAGGCTGCCTGGTCGGCTCGATAATACCGGCCACCGTTTATCATTTGCGCTACGGCACATGGTTCGGCTGGCGCTGGGCGGTACCGTATTCATTCCTCTGGCTCTACGGCCTGTCCTGGGTTTCCTTCTGGGGACTGATGAGCGCTTCTCGCTCAGGCTGGCTCACCCGCGACCTGCCGCTTGTCGCCTCTCAGGAAAAACCGGACCACGCACCGGCGGTTTCCGATCCGGGAATGACTCATTTTCCGCCATGGCAGGGATATGGAGCAAACGCGAGGAGGCGTACAAAAATTCGCCACACCGGCAAGCCCCTGGCTGTCTCGGGTTGATACCGGCGGGACCGGGCTTTCGGCCGCATGCTTGTGCGTGCGGCCGAAACTTTTGAGGGATGCGGGGGTGGGAACGGGCTGTTGCCCGGATGCAGTTCCATATGTCTGGAACCACCAATCGGACGCCACTCCGGATAACGGGCACGGACCCGTTTATTTGCGTATTTTAATTTCTCCCGTGCCAAGCGTTGCCTGCGCCAGGGTTTCGCGGGTGGTTTTGTTTCGCACCGTAAGAAAGGAAATCTTGCTTTTCCGCTCTTCTGCCCGGCCGGCTATGAAATCCATGGCGGTGCGGCAAAGAAGCAGCTTTTCCTGGTGCGTCATGTTGTCCCAGGCTTTTTTTTCGACAAGCAGAAATGCCCGCGGTTCTTTTATCGAAAGCTCGATTGACCCTTCCCGTTTTTGGACCGGTTGCCGGAAGACCGGCGCTGAAGATCCCTCGTCATGCGCCAGGGTTGATGCGGATGCGGGATTGGGCGGCGGGGGCGAACTCTTGGGACCGCTTAAAAACCTGGCGGCAAAGCCCGTCGCTGCCAGCAGGCAGATGAGGGCGATCACCAGATAATTGGCTTTCCTTCCGGTCATCAGCCCGTATCTGATTTTGCCGGCGCCGGTCGCTTTTTCTTTTATCCCGTCCGGCGGGGTGTCCTTCTTTTTGCTGACAACCAGCGCGTAGTCGGTTCGTTTCAGGTTGGAGCTGAAGATCGCATCGAAGGTCTTACGGCCCTCCGCAGCGCAATTGGGGCACTTCATCACCCCGTCTTCATAGAATTGATGTCCGCACCGTTTGCATTCCAGTATTCTCATGCCCAGCGCCTCGCAATTCGACCCGGGGCCAGCAGCTTTTAACGAAGGGGCCAGAGATTGAATTTGTTGAGAACAATGCGCGATCTCGTGTTCAGGATTCGTGACGGGGGAAGTTTGTCCGCCGGAACGATTTCGGTTACGATCGCTCTTTCCACCGGTCCGTAAGGCCTTTTGAAGTCGGATGCCATAACGAGGGCGCCCGGATAGACTTTTTGTATCTTTCCCCTGGTCTTGAAATTATCCTCGAAGATGATATCCACTTCGTCTCCCGCCTTGATCATGGGCTCGTAGTTCATGTCGAAGTAGCCCTTGATGATAGCTGCCGAGGTGTCGGCAAGCCGCATTACGATCTCGCCGGGGCGCACCAGTTCTCCGGGCTGTTTCAGGACTTCGGTGAGGGTGCCGTTCACCGGAGCGCACAAAATGGTTTCTTTAAGGCGTTCCTGGCATTGCTTTCTTTCATGTTCCATTTTTGAGGCAAGTTCCGCGAATTCCGCTTCCTGCGCCTTCAGTTCGCCCGAGCACGCCGAAATCTCCCGCTGTGCCAGGGCCGCCTCCCTGCGGGATTCCCGAAAAGAGTTTTCCAGGACCATGAACTGGCTTCGCGTAATGGCCTCATTGGCCAGGAGCCGTTTGGCGCGGGCAAGTTCCGCACCGATGTCCCCCAGTTTTCCTTCGGCTCCGTCCTTTTTTGCCTTCGCGCTTTCCAGTTCCTTGCCGGTAGCAAGGATCTTCTGCCGGGCGAGCACGCTTTCCTTTTCCAGTTCCGTCTCTTTGGCGGCAAGCTCATTGAGGATATCGGACCGGTCCAGGTAGACCATGGGTGCTCCCGCTTTCACCTGGTCGTCGACCCGGAACTTATTTTCAGTAATCCTGGCCGGGATTTTCGATTTTATTTCCAGCATGGTGGGCTCGAAAAGACCTTTGCCCTCTATGAACAGGTACCTTTTCACGGCCCAGTTTCCAGCTATGAGAATGAGGACGATCAGGACTGCAACGTAGAAGTATTTTCCGACCGAGAGGCGCCGCCGGGGCGGCTCCGTCGGGCCCTGTACGTAACCGGACTGTTGTCTTTTGAACCGGGTAATCGACATTTTCTACCTCGTGACCAGATTGCGGTATTGATCGTAGTCGTGAACGGCGAACCCGCCGAAGCCGGGAGAACCGCGCAGCAGTTCCTGCATCCCCGCGGCGAAGCGGTCGAGTTCAGCCTCGCTTGCAAAATCCTTTGCCCTCAGGCCGACCACAAAGCGCCCCGACTTACGGTCCATCGAAGCGGTCTCCTCGCGCATTGCGGCGGCCAGTTTTTCCTTGTTCTTCGCCTGGTAGGCCATAAAGACGACCGTATCCGCGCTGGCGAATATGACGTCAAGAGAAGCGGGGGAGATTTTCTTGAAAAACAGAGGGATATCCACTTCCAGCCGGACGTTTTCACATACCTCGGGAAGCCGTGCCTTCACGTCGCTGCAGGTCTGGGCAAAAAGCGCCAGCAGCTTTTGTTTTTCGGCAATACCTCCGTTTTTCGACTCGGTAAGCGATTGAGGTTCGATATCGAGATGGACCGCATCGAACCTCCCGCCGGACCGGCACGCCCTGTTGTACGCTCCGATTTTTGCCAGGGCATCCGTAAGCTGCACCCTCTTGGCAGGATAGACCCAGTTGCCGTCGCCGATGAGCGCCGACACTTTCGTTCCCGCCCCGTGGAGTTCGGATATCAGGCCGGCCAGGGACGGGTTGTCGGGAAAAGTGTCCCTGATCTGCCTGTTTACCGACAAATATATCCTGTCCACGCTTTTCCCACGGCACGCGTCCAGAAGGAACCGCCGCAGCGGCCCTTCGCTTAGCAGTCTGTCGGTTTTCCAGACCCAGAGAGCTTTCGGCGCGGGCGTTTCCACGATTTTTTCCCCCTTGTCCCTGTCCCCCCGCGGGGCCGTGCGGTCCAGGCCGGCGAGATAGAGGAGTTCGAAATATGCGGCGGCCTTTTTCACCTCCGCCAGGTCTTTTTCAAGGAGAGTGCTCTCCACCTCCGCCTTGAGTTCCAGCACTCTTGCCTTGTCGGCCGGAACGCCGGAGACAGGGGATTCGATCCGGGCCTTCTCGATTCTTATCTCGGATTTGCCGAGTTCAACCGCCTTCACCGCGTCCGCCACGCTGCTGTCCGCAAGCTCCAGGCGGCGGTAGGCAAGCCGCACCTGTTTTTTGACGTCTTCGGCCGCCTGGCGCCCCTCGAGCTTCCAGCCCTCTTCCAGGTGTTTGTACTTCTCTTTGCCGCGTTCATGAATCTTCCCGGTGAAAATGGGAATGGAAAGCACCACCCCCACTTCGGGCCCGCTCCTGGTGCCCGACCCGACCGCCGAGTCCTCCACGAAATAACCCACGTAAGGGTAGAGCCTCACGTTATCCATGCCGGAAACGGCGCCGCGCGAGGCCTCCTGCCTTGCCCTTGCCTCATACTTTCGAACAAACGCCCTGTTTTCGGAAACAGCGGCAAGATACTGCCCTTCTTCGGCCAGCGGCGGGATCTCAGGTTTTCTAAGAACGATTTTCTCCGGTGGGACACCCGCCGACTGCGCCAGGGCGTTTTTGACGGTTGAATAGAAATCGTCATGACGGCGCTGGAGGGTCTGCGCCGAGGCCAATTCCCTTCTGGCCTTCAATACATCGCTTGGCAGCCCTTCGGCGGACTTGTACCTTTCCTGCCGGATTTCCAGCAACTCTTTATATATCCCGGCGATGCGGCCGTAAGACTCGGCCTGCAGTCTCTCCCCGAGACCGTCCAGGTACGCCTGGCGGAGGTCGTTTAGCGCCCTGGCCCTGGACTCATCGAGATCGGCCTGCGCTTCTTCCAGCTCCGCTCTTACCTCGTCACACTTGTGAGGCTTTATCTTGAAAAGCTGCACAAGGTCCTGTTGCACCCGTCCCGAAACCCGGTTTCTCAATATGCCGGCGTCAGCAATGCCTTCGGTTCTGTCCTGGCTCTCGTGCGCGGCGCGAAAGACGAATTCGGGACCGTAAAGATATCCCGTTTGGTCGATTTCC
This sequence comes from uncultured delta proteobacterium, assembly GCA_963712895.1. Lineage (GTDB taxonomy): Bacteria > Desulfobacterota > Syntrophobacteria > Syntrophobacterales > Syntrophobacteraceae > SbD1. Next base: position 88,823 of record CAVQJR010000008.1, read on the forward strand.
GCCTTCACAGAACTCAGCCGCTCCTCGGCCGCCTGCACCAGCGGACTGTTTTCGAGCGCCATGGTTTCGAGCTGCGCCAGCCCGTAGAACTGCTCCGGGGCCCCGGCAGCCAAAGTCCCCGGGGGCATCCAGGTCAGGGACGCCAGCAACAACAGCACGGATAGCCCAATAGATGCTTTCACCATCTGATCATCCTCAAACGCACTTTCAGCGGGGCGAATCGGTCCCTGTAAGAATAATAGAGCAGAAGTTCCTGGAGGTATCCGGTTATCCTGAAGAACTTCAAGAAGATCTTGTAAGGATTGTAAAGCGGCAGATACACAATCAGCAAAAGGTCATCGGCCTTTCTCGAAAGAGCTGCAACTATCAGCAACTCCAAACATTCTGAAATGACGTATATGAGGTAGTTCAACAGGACAATGAGGAAAAATATTCCCCTGTAGTTCGCATACATATCACCCAGGTATATTATGGTGATCATGCCGAGCACGACATGGTAAAAGATGGTGTCATAAAAACTGACCGCATCTTTAAGCCTGAAATTGGCATTGAACGGATTGAACACATCGTCGTGTTTGCGCAGCCGGTTCTTGACGATATTCCTGTCCCATCTCCACCTCTGCTTGACAAAGGATGGGAAATTTTCCGGAACGTCCGTCAGGCAGATCGCTTTCGGAGCAAAGGCGATCCTGTAGCCGACCTTCCTCACCCTGATTGTCAGGTCCGAATCATTGCCCGGCCCCGGCTCGTGCCCACCTATGCTGTCTATATCGACCACATCCTTGATAAACGCTCCGAAAGCCCCCGAAATTACGGGCAGCATTCCAAAATGCGCCCGGATTCTGCGGCCGACGGATATGGTGAACAGGTATTCGATGTGCTGAAGGGCGGTGAGCAGGTTGGTGCGCTTGTTCCTGGCCATGAGGTTGCCGGATACGGCCCCCACCTTGGGATCGGAAAAGGCCATGATAAGCTCGAAGATCGCGTCGCGGTCAAACGAGGCGTCGGAGTCCACAAAAACCACGTACTTGCCCCTGGCATACTGCAGCCCGTAATTAAGGGCGGCCGACTTGCCGGCCCGCTCCCGGAAACGGTAATACCTCACACCCTCGAGCCTGCTCAATCTCTGGCACACCTGGGGCGTGGAATCGGTGGACCCGTCATCAACGACTATTATTTCGAGGTTTTTATATGTTTGCTCTTTCAGGGACATCACCGTCCATGCGATCGAATCTTCCTCATTCAAGGCGGGGACCACAACGGAGACGAGCGGCGGATTCACGGACAAAAACGATGCAAAGGCTTTTTGCCTGTCTTCCGATACGAAAAAGTGCCGGTAACGCTCGACCACGTATATATACACGTCGGTCAGGATATACCGGGGAAAGTCGAACAGGACAAAAAACCAGAACAGGCGAAGCTGTGCATCCAGGGACAGATTCAGGATGTAGTGAATCGCGTCCGAAAAGTCCTGAATCATTTCAGCCCTTTCGGCGCCGAGTCCAAAACCGCTTCGGCTTCACCGAGACCCCGCACCTCGAAATGCAGCTCGAAATCCACTTTAAAAAGAATGTGCACCACCTTGTCGATCCTGGCGGCAACGGCGTTTGCCCTGTCGGTTTCGGTGTGGGTCAGGATCACCGCGAAATCGTCGTCGTTTAGCAGGGTCAGGATATCGGTGCTCCTGAAGCTGGACTTGAAAAGCTCCGCTAGCTCTTTTCTCAGTTCCTTGGTCCACCGCAGACCGCTCCTGGCGAAGGCGTCCCTCAGAGCTTCGCTGCCGAACCGAATCATGGTCGAATGGTAATCCGGGTAGCGCTTGCAGCGGGACGTTTCCAGACGGAGAAGCTCGTTGAAAATTTCCGGCTTGTAGAGACCGATCTCCTTTCGCAACAGATCCGTCAGCCCGAAAGATGGAAGCGTCCCCTTCTCGGCCGCAATCCGGCCTTCCAGGGTAAGGGAGTAGCTCTTTACCATCCGGATCGCAGCTTCCTCGGGCGGAAAAGTTTCGGTGCAGGCAAGGCAGAAACATTGCACCAGCGCTTCCATGAAGTTGTTGCCGCACTCCGCGCACCACAGTTGCGCGGTGGGCCTGTCGTAGTCCACGCCGATGTGGCGGAGTTCTTTCGAGCATTTCGGACAAACGAGGGTCGTCCCCCTGGTAAAATTCCTCTCGGGGCCCACGCACCCGCACGAATAATGGTGCACCGCGGGCTCGTCCCTGAAATTCAGGGAACGGCAGGAGGGGCAGATTTCCCTGAAATTGATCTGGTAATGATCGCACTTGGGACAAAGATGTATTCTGTCAACCAGGCTGCTCTTGAGCAGACGGGAATCCTCCAGTTCGTCGAGGATTTCCATTTCCGCGGGCGAAGAGACCCGGAACAAATTGGCAACGAGCGAATGCGAGTAGCCCACAGGCGACTCGGTATCGATTGCCGGGCTCAGTTTGAAATCGGGCCGGGAATAGAGAAAGCGCAGCAGGGCCAGGTTTCTGGCCAGCATTTCGTCTTCGGGATCTTCCAGTTCCGGGAGATTTCGCACCCTGCCGGCAATGGCGCACAGGGATTCCAGTTGCTGCCTGAAAAATTCCGGCGACGAAGGCAAAATGATCTCCGCATCGGCCAACCGGCTGATACCGTCCCGGTGCGTGTAGCAGATCAAGCCCACCGGTTTCAGGAAAAGCGATGGCTGCGAACGGACCGCCTCAAGTGCCTTAAGACCGAATTCCGCCCTGGGAGCGTAGACCAGGACGGCGCCGCAATCGGACATTCTCTCGTCGTCCGGCCTTGTCCCGACGCACGGGCCGAGATCCGGCAAAAAGCCGGCAAGCTCATCCGGGCAGGTCTCTTCCTGCTCACTCAGCAGAAAAAAGGAATCTCCATCAACCGAGTACCGATTTTTCATAAACTTTTCCGCAAATCGAAGGATTTCACGTTATTGGCTCTCCCCGCCCGAGCCTGATTCCAAGCCATCCAAGCGGCGCACTTCCCCCTTTTGGCCGCGAGGAAACGGGGCCTTCCATCTAGCGCCGATCCGGATAATATTGTGCATCTGAGAACGGCTACGGGCAGGAGACAGCCCACCGGTTGCTTTGAATATCAGAAAAATCCGCATGACGCAATGACCTACCTCACTGTATACCCAAATAAGCCATTTTAGCTTTAATCCATGCTACTTGTCTGATATTCAGGAATTTTTCCAGGATTTATGGTAGAAGCTGGCGTTCCGGTTGGTTTTCGACTAGATTGCGGGAGGCGTTGCCCGTGCCTGGATACCCGGCGCCAGCGCTTTGAATTTTCCGGCCGGGGCAGGGCTGTTGCGGCTTTCCATCACGATTTCAAAGGACTGGCGTGAGAATTAAAAAAATTTGGGTCCCTTTGCTGCTTGTTCTGGTCTTTGCGACCGCCTTCCGCGCCGAAGCGGGGGAGAGCCGGGTAGCGCTTCTGGACCTGGATGTGCAGGACCAGGGAACGGAAGGCTCTTACACCTTTGCGCTCCGGCAGGCACTGGAGGTGGCCGGTGTACCCTACACCGTCACCACCAGCCCCCAGGATGCCGCATCGTGTCCTATAATCGTATCATCCACGAAGTTATTACCCGAAACACTAAGCGATGCCGAAATATCGCTCCTTGCCGGCTACGTCGAGGCGGGGGGAATTCTGGTGGTCCCGGAAGTCCAGGACAGCCGGCTCTTTAACCTTTTCGGCATCTCGGCCCAGGTTTCCGCGGATACCCGCTACACCATGACCTGGGACACCGATTCCGGCGACAACGAACTCCACTGGTTCGAAGACGCGGCAGAAATTACGATAAGCCTGGGAAGCGCATCCCAGGTCCACGTGGTTACCACCACCGGATATACCACCGCCGGAGCTTCCACCCTGGCCCGTTTCGACGACGGTTCGGCGGCGGTTACCAGGAACTCGTCCGGAACGGGCCTTGCCTACGCCCTGGGGTTCTCGTTCAAGGACCTGATTTTGCGAAACGAGCTAAACTATGACTTCGATGCCCAGAGGTCCTACTCCAACGGGTTCGAACCCACTTCCGATACGGTCATGCTCTTTCTGCGCGCCGTTTATGAATCGGCGATCCCCTTTGCCGTTTATAAACACACCAGCCCCGATACGAGCAGGGCGGCCCTCATCATTACACACGACGTGGACGCAAGGACCAGCATGGATATGATGGGCCAGTTCGCCTCGATGGAGAAAACCCGCGGCCTCCACGCCACCTACAATGTGACCGCCCATTACTTCAGAGACGATCTGTCCAGTAATTATTACACCGATAACGTCACCAAGGTCGCGGCACTGCTTTCCTTCGGCCAAAAGATCGGGAGCCACACGGTCGGGCATTTTCCCGACTGGGCCGACGAGAGCGTTTTCCCGATCGGTTCTCCCGGCGAGACCAGGGATTCCTACCACCCTGCATTCGCATGTCCGGACTCCAACGATCCCAATTGCGTCAACGACGGCGCAACGACCGGCGGGACGGTTTTCGCAGAGGCGGAGGTCTCCAGGAAAGTGCTGGAACAGGATACCGGGGCTTTGGTCAAGACGTTTCGTTCGGGGTATCTGTACTGGAACCAGGCGCAGATAAATGTTCTGGACGCACTGGGGTACCGTTACGATTCCTCGATGAGCGCCAACGATGTTTTGACCAACTTTCCCTACCGGTGCCGCTACGACACCTCGTATCACGGTACGATCTCAAATATTTTCGAAATCCCCATGACCATTTCGGACGCGGCGATGTCGGCCGCCGACACCTGCCCCGCAATCGTCGCCAATTGGTCGCAAGTTATCGAACAGAACGCGAAAAACGGCGCCCCGACCGTATTGCTCATCCACCCGAACCGCGATTACAAGCTGGCCGCCGAGCAAAGCCTTCTCGACGGCCTGCCCGCCGGTGTTACCATAATCGATATGGACTCGTTCGGGGATTTCTGGCGCGCCAGGGAAAATTTAAAATTCACAACGGACATCGAGGCGGGCAACCGCTTGGTGATCACCATTGCCCGGAGCTCGCTTCCCATCGGACGGGGCGTTAGCCTCATTGTCAGGGGGGGAAAGTCTCTTTCAGGGATAACGGTTCAGACGGAGGACGGAGGGCGTCTGGCATTTGCCTCGCAGGCCCGGCAGGAAAACGATCTCATCTTGCATTCGATAGGGCCTGATTTTGACAGGCTCTTCCCCGCAATCATGTTGCTGGTCGGTTCTTGAACCGGCCGCTAAAAATTCCGGCTGCGGTCGGCCGACCCTTCACAGCCTTAGATCGCTTCAATATCGCAACAGTCGTCCGGCATGAGTATGCGTTCACACGCGGAAACGCGGGAAGCCGGGCTGTTGATTCCGATGCCCCGACAGGGCTGCACGGATCAGTCCGGGGTACTTGAGAGAAGCGCCGCCACGGGGCAGGCCGTCCCAAATCGTTGCCCTGCAAAGGCCGGCTAAGGCGGTATCGCCCGTTTCCACGCTCCTGCGCGGGAACGCGGACCCGGACCCGCCCGGCTGACGGGCATGCATTCCCACGCGGGAATGACCAGGGCCCCGGCTATTTTCTCTTCAGGACGAAAACCTGCTTTACGGGCATTGCGCCCACCACATCACTGGCTTCTGCCAGTTGCTCGGGTTGGGATTCAAGCTCTTCCCACGAGTTCAGGATCACGCATTCCCCGCTCTTTTTCACCAGAATGGGAACGGTTTTCTTGGACGGCTTTTTCCCCTCGAAAACCATGTTTCCCGGTTCCTCCGGGCGCACCAGCTTGCATTCGACACTAAAGGATTCCAGCGCCTGGTAGATGGTGGAGGCCGTGTACTCCTCGGGGGAAAACGGCTTGAGGCTCTGGCCTTCCAGGATAAAAGCATTATGCCCGTTGTCCTGGCTGCCGGAGGTCTCCGCATCGTCCTTTTCTTCGCCCCTTTCGAAAACCGAAAGCTGGTTCCGGGCTTCAGCGATTTCCTTGCGCTTCATAATGAAATACTCCTTAAATTTTCCTGAGTTCTTCAGGACTTCGAATGCGGCATCCACCTGTCCATCCCCCGTACGGCGCATGCCGTAGCAGTCCAACCGGCACAGGATGCACCTGAATGCGGGAATCCGGCACTCGTCATTTTTGCACCAGACGTATTGCGGCATCAGTATTTCACTCAAAAATTGGGGGTGCTTGTCAGGATAGTTCATTTTAACCTATGCGTGGCTGGAATTATACCGAAATCAGGCCCGGAAGAGATTTTTACCCTTCCGCCCGCCCGCCCCGCGCGACCATAAAACCGTTGAAATAGCTTGATTGGAACAGTTTTCTATATGAGAATGCAAGATGGGTCGACGATGTAAATCCCTCCTCATTTAACCCGAAATTAAAGAAGCGGGGAGAAGTTTTCCCTGCCGGACGGAGACGATCATGTCCGTGCGCAAGAAAACCGTCTCGAAGATTGCCGCAGCCCTCTTTTGCCTGGCAGCGATGGTAACGGCGGCTTCCTGTGGTGGTTCCTTCGGTTCCTTTGCCGGCGGCAAGTCCGAGGAAACCCTCAAGCAGTCCGTTGATGCCTTTAACCGCGCTTTCAGATGGGAGGACTACCACGCGGCATCCGTCTGGGTGGACCGGGCCAAAAGAGAGCGGTTCTGGGCGGAGGTGGACAATTTCAAGGGAAAAATCCGGATCATTGATTTTCAGACAAGAGAGATCGATCACCAGGAAAAAGCTACGACCGCCACGGCCGTCATAACCTTCCAGTACTGGCGCCCGGATTCCCCCACCCTGCAAAAGGCCACGCTCACCCAGAAATGGTATTTCTCCGACACCGAAAAAGCCTGGCAGGTAAGCCAGAGCGGCTTCCAAGCGATAACTAAAGCGCCGACGGGATTTTAGCGGGGTTCACCCGGGTCCTCCTGTGAACCCGTATTCCCGGTGCATTATGCAAGAACGCACAGGGATGGGCGGTCATTTCGTGGATGTATGGCGAGATGCGGAAGACAAGTGCCGGGCCGGATAAAGGGAAAAGGGCGGCTGCCGCATGACCGTAATCAGAATCGCCGTTTTTTTACCGTTGCTGTTTTCCGCTTTGTGACTGCTGCTTTTGACGCCTCATTTTTCTTTTATCGCGAATCATCTTGGTGTCCAAATACATGTCCTCGTACGAGGCTTTCATGGCGTCGTCGAAAGTGGCAACCTGCGCCCCGTGCTCGCGGGCGAACTTTTCACAATCGGCCCTGTTCTCGAAGGCCCACTTTGCCCTTTTGGTCATCACCCCCGGCAAGTCTCCGCCAATCGTCCAGCATGCGGTTTCGGCGCTTATCTGATTTTTGGAATTGAAGTCGCCAACGGTTATGAGCTTCGGGGTCTTGTCGATGTTCACCGCAAGGTCCACCGCCGCGCAGTGGATGCTGCACATCGGTGCCATGGTCCCGTCTTCGTATTCGATCATCATGGCGCTGCGGGCGAATTTTTGCCTGTCCATGCCGCAGTACCGGCAGCTCCGCGTGTCTTCGTTCGAGTGCACCTGGGCCGGGACGGGTGCACTTGCCAGGGCAAGGCAGACGATAAGTCCTGCGGCAAAAGCTTTCATAACTCCTCCTTTTTTCGTGGTTGCGGGGTTTGCGGCGCTTCCTGCCGTCACCTCATGACTTCATCGGGATCGATTATGGCCGCCCTCCACGAGGGGATTATGGTTGCCACCGTGTATGGAACGACGGTTACGAAAAAAAGGACCGCCACGCTGTATAAATCGATCACCGGCGCCGGCGTGAAATCGGGGTAGAGTACGGACCAGCCCTTGAGGGCCGGTTTGAAAAGAGATGCGGATGCAAGGAAAACGTGTCCGTAAGCGAGCAGAATTCCAATCAAAAATGAAGAGGACGAGATCACCGCGCTTTCCCAGAATTTCACGAACAGCACATCGGAGGTGTCCCAGCCGACGGCCTTGAGTATACCGATCTCTTTTTTCTCCTCGGCGCCGAGCCCCGTCGCCCTGTCCCAGGCAAGGATTATGAAAGCGAGGACGGCGCCCAAAAACACGATGAACATCAGGCCGCTCCGCCAGTTGAAAACGGCATCGTAGGTCCTGAGGATTTCATCGCGCGGAATCGGCCTGGTGCCGGGCAGTATCCGGACGATTTCGGAGGCGACGCTCGCAAGTTCCTTCCCGTTTTTCACATGGAGCACCAGGTCGGTGGCCAACCGGTTCGAAATCCCGAAAAGCTTCCTGAAATCGTGCTCGCAAACCAGCACCAGGTCGGCTGATACCAGTTCGGATTCCGGGGACAGCACTTCTTTTATGGCGAAGACAAGGGGTTGTCCGTCATAAGCCCTAAAAGAGAGCAGATCGCCCTCGAAAGCATTTCTGGCGCGCGATATTCCTTTCCCGACGACTATTTCCTCCCGGCCCGGGGGGGCCTCCCGCGGGACGAGGACCGTGTAGTTCGCGCCGCAGGCCGGATCGTAATAATAGCCCCAGAGGCGAGGCTCGACTGCGGATACGCCGCGAATGTTCGCTATCTTTTCGATGTAGTCCACCGGGATGAGGTAGTGGCGTCCCGCGACTACTTTTTGGACCACCATTTCGGGTGAGCCCCGCAACACGATCGAGGCTTCTCTTTTCATGGCCCGGGCAAAGAAAACCACCGATCCCAGGATGAAGACGACCAGGATGTAGACCAGCGCCAGGGAGAGGTTCCTGCCTCTTCTCCTGAGAAGTGATGAGATGGCGAAATCAACGATGTTTCTCTGTTTTTCGATTCGCACCACTTCATTTCCCCCTCAGGGCCGCCGGAGGCCCGATTACCGAGCCTGTCGGGAAATGTTCGAGGGACATCGGGTGGTCCTGAAAGGGCGTGTGCCGGTCGGCCTGGGAAGGGTGCCTGGTGTAGCGCGCCTCGGTGCAGAGGCACAGGTCGGTAAGCTCCAGGTCGCGAACCATTTCCGCCCGGCGCTCCATTGATTGGCGGGCGCCCTTTCCCGCAACCAGGGAATGCAGGAACGCCGCGGCGAAGAGCACGAGGCAGACGCCGATAACGATGATGAAGATATCCGAGTTTCGCATCCGTTCCGTCCAATGGGGGCGGCGGCCGGTAGCCCCGGCGCGCTCCATGCTAACGGAGCATGGTCGAGACCAGCTTTTCAAGGCCGGCGTGGTTTATCTCGCCCAGAATTTTGTAGCGAATCGTCCCGTCGCGGTCGCAGATGAAGGTGGTGGGAATGCTGTTTACCCCGCATTGCCTGGCCCCGGCGCTCGTCGGGTCAAGAAGAACGGTATACTTCGCGTTCGTCTTTTTGAGGTAGGCACGGGCCGCTTCGACCGTATCCCCCACGTCCACCGAATAGGCGATCATTTCCTTTTCGCCGCGGGCATCCCGCAGCGCCTGGATGGCGTTCATCTCCCGCACGCAAAGCGGACACCAGCTGGCCCAGAAATGGATAAGCGATATTTTCCCCGCGGCGTCGCCGGGAAGTTGGACCGGCCGGCCCTCGAGATCGGCAAGGATGAGTTTTGGGAAAGGATTTCCGGTTTTCAGCGCCGCCTGGCCCGCCGCATTGCCGGGCAGCCATATCAGCAGCAGGGCGAGTACGGCATAAAGGCAAACGGGTATGAGCAAATCTTTCGATTTCAGATCGAATCCCCTCCAATCCATACGGACCGCCCGATGCACCACTTCCCGACCACACTGATATTTGTCCGGACGTGATGGGTTACGCTCCGCTTCATCCATCCTACACTTAACTCAGGTCTGGAAAGGATGGGTGAAGCGGAGCGTAACCCATCGGCATTGGCCTATCTTGAACGAAAATTAGTATTAGATGGCCCATGGCGATACGTCCGGGGTATTTTGGATAGCTACTAAATTAGTAGATAAATCAACAACATTTACTGACAGGATATAAAGCTCTGTAAGGTATCGGGCAAGATGGGGATAGGGAAATAACCGTATTGGTTTCGTTTTTATCTTATATCTCGGGGTATTTCGGTTCTTATACCAATTTGCGTTCAAGATCGTTCGCCCTGAGGTATCGAAGGGTGGACGGTCCACCCGTTCGTACTTCGATACCTCAGCACGAACGGGACCAAGCCCAGTTCAATCTTGAACGCAAATTGGTATTATAGTGAAGTCGTGTTCGATAATGAACGACTTTTAAGAGCGCGGGGTGCCTAGCGCTCGCCCTCCGTCTTCTGTCTTCCGTCCCCCGTCTCAATGCTTTCCAAACCTTGCCAGGGGCGCCGGTGCCGGAGATTTTTCGCCGAGCACCTCGGTACCGGGGTCATCGAGTGTTTCCCGGGCCCAAAATCTTTTTTGCTTTTCGCCGGCAAAAGGGATGCTGCGGTCGAAGCGCAGTTGGGTGATCTGCTCGGAGATGAGTCCTATAAGAAACATCAACATGGAGAATACGATGAGCATCTGCGAGGTTGGCCCGTAGCGGCCGTCGAGCATGAAAATCTTATAAATGCCGTAGCCTATGCCTGTCAAAAAGGTAACGAGGCTTACCGGAAGAAAAATCTTCATCGGCGAAAAAAGCGTCGTAATCTTGAAAAGAATGAGAAAAAACCGCGAACCGTCGCGAAACAGCTTGATCTTGCTCTTGGTTGCCGCGTGCCGCTTTGCCCCTTTTATGGGCAGGTACGCAAGGCTGTATCCGGATCGCACGGTGGCGAGGGTGATCGTGGAGGGGTATGAAAAAGTGTTCGGCAAAAGATTTACGAATTCTTTGGCCACTCCCGCCCTGACCGCCCGAAAACCCGAGGTGAGGTCTTCGATCCTGCGGCCGCAGACATAGCCGGCAAAGCGGTTATAGACCCGGTTTGCGAGGTTGCGGTGAGCGCTGGTTTCGGACTCGGAGGTGCGAGCGCCGACTACCATGTGGTATTTTCGAAGCATTTCGACCATTTGCGGGATCTGTTCCGGCGGGTGCTGGCCGTCGGCGTCAAGCATCACCATCACGCTTCCCCTGGCGTGCCGGATGCCCGTCTTTATGGCCGCGCCGTTGCCGATGTTATACGGATGGCACAGGACCACCGCTCCCGCTTCAAAGGCCTTCTCGGCCGTGCTGTCGGTTGAGCCGTCGTCCACCACGATTATTTCGCAGGGCCGGCCGAGCTTATCCACGGCCTGTCGCACCTTCTCGATGACCGGCGCGATCCCTTCGGCCTCGTTCATTGCGGGTATGATTATGCTGATCTGTGGAGAATCGCTGGAGCCGTTCCAGATTTGCACCGGGAAATCCTTTCAGGGGATATTTATGTTATACAGCGGTGATCAGGCATGTGTGTTTCCAGGTTCTCGCCTCAAGACCCGGCGCCTGATGCCTGTAGCTTAAGCACAATCCGTGCCGCTTAAATTCCCGCTCCCGGCGGGCCGTCATTTGGCCGCCCGATTGGACGCATCTTCGTTTAAACCTTTTATACGGTTGAAAATGTTACCTCAAAATTTTACAATGAATTCCAGTAATGGTATTCGAGTTCAGCAGTTTTTGCCTGATGCTCAATTCTGGACCGAGGAAGCAGCAATGGCTTTACTAGATATTTACACATATCCGGACCCGGTTTTGCGGCAAAAATCCGACCCTGTCGAAGTTATTGACGCAGAATTACAGAAGCTCATAGACGACATGGCCGAGACCATGTATAAGGCGCCCGGGATAGGGCTGGCCGCCAACCAGGTGGGCAGGCCGCTGAGGGTGCTTGTAATAGACCTGCAAAGGGAAGAATCCGAGTACGGACTGATAGCGCTCATTAATCCCGAAATATTGGAGGCAAGGGGCGAAGTGTCCTTCGAGGAGGGATGCCTCAGCGTTCCGGAGTTTTACGCCAACGTCAAGCGATTCGAGGAAGTTGTCGTTTCCGGCATGGACCGCAGGGGCGAGAAAATCGAAATCAGTGCCGGTGGCCTGCTTGCAATCGTGCTTCAGCATGAAATAGACCACCTGGACGGCAAGCTCTTCATCGACCGCCTGAGTCCGGTCACCAGGGATGTTTTTAAGAGAAAATGGAAAAAGAAACAAAAGGAGGCCGTTTAACGGGAACTCCCCTGCCGGGCCTGGTCTTTCTCGGGACCCCCGATTTTGCCGTCCCGTCGCTGCGAATCCTGATCGACTCCGGCGCTCCGGTCCGTCTGGTCGTCACCCAACCCGACCGGCCGAGCGGGCGCGGCCGAAAAGTGGCGCAACCTCCTGTCAAAATTCTGGCGAACCGGTTCTCCATTCCGGTATATCAGCCGGAGCGTATCCGGGGTGAGGAAGTCATCCGGAAGATAAAGTCCTTCGGGGTCGATTGCGCCGTGGTGGCGGCCTTCGGGCAGATCCTCCCGCAGGAGTTCCTGGATGCTTTCGCGCTCGGGACTTTAAACGTCCACGCCTCTCTTCTTCCCAAATACCGGGGAGCGGCGCCCATCCAGCGGGCGATACTTTCCGGTGACGAACTCACCGGAGTTTCCATAATGCTGCTGGATGCCGGAATGGATACCGGCCCGGTGCTTTCCCGAAGGGAAGTCCCCATAGAACCCGGCGACACTTTCGGGATGGTCTACGAGAGGCTTTCGCGGGTGGGGGCCGATCTTTTGATGGAAACCCTCGGCGGTTGGGGCGCCGGGAGAATCACTCCCCTAATTCAGGACGAATCTCTTGCCACCTACGCTCCCCCCATAAAGAAGGAAGAATTCAGGATTGATTGGAATGTTGGGGCAAAAGGTATTATAAGAAAGGTTCGGGCATTTGATCCCCACCCCGGCGCCTACTGTTTTTACGAGGGAAAACGTGTCAAGTGCTTCCGGGCCGTTGCCTTTCCCTGGACGGGCGGCGGGGAGCCGGGCGAGATTTCCGGCATGTCGGAATCGGGCTTGGTCGTTATGGGAGGCGACCGGAGGGCGCTGGCAATATTCGAGCTTCAGATAGAGGGCCAGCGGCGAATGAGTGCGCAAGACTTTGTTAGGGGCCGTCTAATGCCGGCGGGCTCATTTCTGGAATAGACGTGGAAAACAAGACCGAACCCCTGCAAACCCCGCTTTCGGATTTCGTCCCGGCCTCGCATTCTTCCGAAAAGAAGGTCATAATCAGCCTTATCGCCCTCGTGGCAACGCTTGCAACGGGGGTTCTCGCCCTGCTGTTCGTGGTTCCCTACTACGGATTGGGCCGCATTTCACCGCACCTGCCCCTTATTATGGGAGTTCTTACCGCGCTTGCCTGCGCGGCGATCCTCTTCAGCCTGGGGCTGCTGGTGGTGGTGGTGGCCCTGGGGCACGACGTTCCCTTTTCTCGAAAGATCCGAAGCGTTGCCCTCAAAGTGCTCCTCCCGGTGCTGGTGGGGGTCGGAAAGCTCGTCGGGATCAAACGCGAGCAGGTCCAGCACGCTTTCGTAGCGGTAAATAACGAACTGGTGCTGGCTCAATGCCGCAACGGGTCTCCGCCCCGCTCCATCTTGCTCCTCATGCCTCACTGCCTCCAGAATACGGACTGCAATGTGAAGATCACCCACCGGGTGGAGAACTGCAAGCGCTGCGGCAAATGCCGGATAAAGGACCTCCTGGACCTTACCGAAAAATACGGAGTGGGAATGGCGGTGGCCACCGGGGGCACCATTGCCCGCCGCATCGTTATCGAAAGGCGCCCCGATCTGATTATCGCCGTGGCATGCGAAAGGGACCTGACCAGCGGAATTCAGGACACCACTCCTCTTCCCGTCTACGGTATTTTCAACCAGCGCCCCTTTGGACCCTGCCTCAACACCCAGGTCGCAATAGACCGGGTCGAATCCGTGCTGAAGGAAATGTGCGCGCTCGCAAAAACTGAAACTAAATTATAGCCGAGCACCGCGTTTCGCCGGATTTTCCGCATGCTCTATTTCAGTAAGGCAAAGCCCTTGCTCAACCCGTGCTCGCCGAGAAAGGCAAGATGGTCACTCCGCGAATCCTGGCCTATCAGATTTTATTGCACCTGGAGCAGAGAGCGTCTCATACCGACCGCCTGATCCGAACGGCCCTCGATCGCCATTCCGAAATGGAGGAACGCGACAGGGCGCTGCTTACCGAACTGGTTTACGGGACGGTGCGCTGGCGGGGACGGCTGGACTGGCATATCGACCGGTTGAGCAAAACGAAGCCCGAAAAGATCGACGCCCCGGTTCGCGTGCTGCTCCGGCTCGCTCTCTACCAGATACTTTTCCTCGACCGCGTGCCGGACCACGCGGCGGTAAACGAGACGGTAAATATCGCCAAGACGAGCCAGCCGGTGCACGTGGTGCGCTTTATAAACGCTTTGCTGCGGGAGGCCGCAAGGAGGGGGGAGAACTGGGTCTGGCCGGACAGGGAAAAGGAACCGGCGCGGTTCGTTTCGGTTACGACCTCCCACCCGGCCTGGCTTGTGCAAAAACTTGCCGACCAGATCGGAATGGAAGAGACCGTGCTGTTCTGCGAAGCCAACAACCGGGTTGCGCAGGCGGCCTTCAGGGTGAACACATTGAAAGCCACCCGCGCGCTGGTTATCGAATCGCTCGCGGAGGAAGGAATCGAGGCCGTCCCTTCGCCCCACCTGCTCCACGCCCTGCGCGCACCGGCCCCCAGGCGGGATATTACACGGACGCAGGCCTTCATTGAAGGCTGGATACAGGCCCAGGACGAAGCATCGCAACTGGTGGCACACCTGGTGGCCCCGGCACCCGCGGACCGGGTGCTCGACCTGTGTTGCGGTTTTGGAGTGAAGTCCACTCACCTGGCCATCTTCATGGAAAACGAGGGTGAGGTGCTCTCCGTGGACAGGTCGGCCTGGAAGCTCGAAGACATGGAGAAAAACGCGCAACGGCAGTCGGTTGGCATCATCAAAACCCTTGCCCGTGATATCCTGCAGCTTGACCCCGAAAAGACCGGCGCCTTCGACCGGGTCCTGATAGACGCCCCCTGCACCGGGTTCGGGGCAATCCGCCGAAACCCGGACATCAAGTGGAACAGGCACATAAAAGACCCCTACCGAATGTCGCAACTTCAAACAGAACTTCTCGCCAGGGCGGCGCTTTTCGTCAAAAGTGGCGGAACGCTCGTCTATGCGACCTGCACCGTCCTGACGGACGAAAATGAAGCCGTCGCCCGCACCTTTTCCGAGGCCCACCCTGAATTTGACCTGGAAAAGGCCTCCGACTACCTGCCCGAAAGCTGCTCGAATATGGTTTCCGGCCCATACCTTCGCTCGTGGCCGCACAGGCACGACGTGGACGGCTTTTTTGGGGCGCGGTGGAGGAAAGAGTAGATAACGAGCGGCAATCAGTGTAATTTGGACGGGTATCCACCGCAGAGTACGCGGAGGAGAAACCTGAATCGATCGATTTCTTCCTTACCACTATTCCCTACCGCCAGGAGGGGGACCGCCGTTTTGTTCCTCTCCCTTGACAGGGGATGGTTGCTGCATAAACTCCCCGGCAGAGTGCTGACAACGGGTATTTCGCGAATTAGCTTTAACTTGAAAACTTTGACGGAGGCATTAATGGAATATCCTAACTTTGTCGAGGCAAAGGAAGTTTATATCAAGACCGACAGGATTCAGGGAAATATGGTCATCCTGAAGGAGTCGGAAGACGACAGTCTATATTTCCTGATGTTCGTCGGCGATGCGGAAATAACCGCAATCGCGAAGGAAAAAGGACTGGTCGAGCCCAAAAGGCCGCTCACCCACGACCTGTACCTGACTATTCTCAAGGATACGGGCGCTGTATTCAACCGGATCGAAATACACGAGATGCGCGAAAACACCTTTTACGCCAAGGTTTACGTGAGCATTAACGGCGAGGAGAAGATTTTCGACAGCCGCCCGAGTGATGCCGTGGCCCTGGCCCTTCACGAGAAGTGTCCCCTGTTGGTAAATAAAAAGCTGCTGCGCCGCGAATTGAGCCCGGAAGAGGTGCAGGAGTTCGAAATGATAGTAAAGACTGTAAAGTTTTGATTTATTTCTGATTTTTCCCATGGCGACGAACTTCCAAACAAATATTGACTTGGGCGGTCGTTTTGGATAGAGGTGGACTCGGCAGCCGAGCCTTAAAGACGTTCAGCAGGGAGCGACCAAAGCCGGTGAAATCCGGCTTTGTTATTTAGAGGCTGCCGGGACTGCCGCAATTGCGGCACCTTTGTATTTTCGGTACTCTTCTTAAAAAGGAACAGCATGGCAATATCTTCTTCTTCCGCCACCTTCACACGCTTTTTTGTTCCGGAACCCCAAATCGAGGATTTCTGGAGTTTCACGGACGAAAAACTTCGTGTCGGCGCTTTCACCGAACCGGATGAGAGCCAGACGCAGGCGGCCGGTTTCGCCAACTGGGACGACTTTTTCGACCCCGGCTTCTCATATGGTTCGTACCGCAAAGGGGAATACGTCGCTTTCAATTTCAGGCTGGACCAGCGGAAAGTCCCATCCATAGTGGTCAAGCAGTATGTGAGGCAGGCGGTCCAGAAGTTTCGCGACGAGAATAACGGCAAGTGGCCTTCCCGCTCCGAGAGGCAGGAAATTCAGGAGAATATGCAGACTTTTCTCCTGGAGCGCGCCCTGCCCCAGCCAAGTGGGGCGGAAGCGGTGTGGAACCCGGTGCGCAACTGGATGATCTTCGGCTCCACCAGCGGTAAAATGCTCGATTCGTTCCTGGAACATTTCGAGAAGCACTTCCGCCTGTTTCCTCTTCCGCTCTATCACGTGCAGTGGGCACTCAACGGCCTCGCCCTTTCGTCCCGGCAAAAAGACGTGCTGGGCTCGATGGTGTCCGTGAAATCTCCCACGGCCATGTCCGAGGGGCGGTTTCTCGGCTTCGATTTCCTCACCTGGATCTGGTATTATATCGAGAAGCTGGGCGGCGCGGTCCAGGCGGGCGAGAAGATCGCCAATATCCACCTGGGCGAACGTATGGTCCTGGTGCTTCCGGGAGACGGCAAGGAACGCGTTATATGCACCTCCCAGGCCAATTTCCTCCATGAAGCCCGCACGGCGCTTCGCCAGGGGAAGGTTGTAGATGAACTCCAGCTCTTCCTGATGATTGGTGAAAACGAATACCTGCTGACCCTCGACAGCTCGCTTTGGGCACTCAAGGGCCTGAAGACGCCAAAGCAGCTCCCGGATTACGGACAGGACGACCCCGACGGCAAGTTCCTGGAAAAGATGTTTTTCATCGAGGAGGTCTTTGCCGCCCTGGACAGCCTTTACACCAGGTTCCTGGCCGACAGGCTCACGCCGGCATGGGAGACGGACAGTCTACCTCAGCTCAAAAACTGGATAGAGGAGGGCGAGGCTCAGGACTCGACGGGTGCTGAAACCGGAAAGCCTTCCGTTCCGTTCTAGCCGCATCTACGATGAACGGCGCAATCGGACTGCATACACTGGTCTACCTGATCCGCGAGCACTGGATGAGCGCTTTTCTCATCCTGGTGACGCTGTCGACCATGGTCGTGCTCGTCATACTGAGGTGGTATGTGAGGCGCCGCCTTCGTGCGATGCTCGAAACCCGCTTCAGCGAAGAGCATGAGCTGGACCTTCTGCCCTCACCCGGCCCCCTCGAACAGCAGTCGCTGGAGCTCATCGCCCGCTTTCGCGAAGAAGTCTGGGCAATGCCCGAGGCAGATCTCCAGCTCGGGCTGGAACCGCTCAACCGGCGTGCGGTAGCCATTGTCCGGGCAATCGGCGCGATCTACTACCCGGAGGTTGAAAAACCGGAGTTCGAAGCCTCGCTTTCGGACAGCCTGGAGTTGGTAAAGCGTGTCAGCACGCGCCTCAACCGGCTTGCCTCGGCCATTCCTTTCAAGTATCTGGGATCGCGCAAGTTGAGCGATTTCCAGCGCTATTACCAGGTGTACCAGAAGATAAACGAAAGCCCGGTCCTAAAAATTTTCCGGAAAAACCGCCACATATACAAGGCCGCCAAGCTGGTCATCAATCTCAAAAACGTCAGCAACCCTCTTTACTGGGCCGGCCGGGAGCTGACGCGGGAAGGTTATTTTTATATTCTCAGGTGGTTTTACCTAAATTTTACCAGTGAAATCGGAAGGGAAGCGATCCGGCTCTACAGCGGGACCCGCTTCCAGAAAGAAGAGGACAGGGACGCAGCCCTGGTGTGCTACCGGCTGTTTCACACGATGAGGAAATGGAGCGGGCCTTCGGCGGCGGAGTGGGCCGCCTTCGTGCTTTTTGTCTCCGACCTTTCCGCCCTGGATTCGGACACGAGGTTGCAGATCCTTGCCAGGTGCTCGGAAGACCGGCTTCCCAAAGATGTCGGGGAGCAGAAATTAGTCACCAAAGCGGGGACCAAATGGTACAAGGAGGGATTGAAAAAAATGCTCGACGCCGATTCGGGCCCCTCTCCCGCCAAGGCCAAGCTGATCGAAAACGAGGCAAACGAGCAGTTGCCGGCAGGGTGAACAGAAAAAAAGGGACCGATTCCACCGATTTGAATCGTGTATGCTACGAACGCGCAGAGGTTTACGTGAAATGGTTTTCCCCGAGAAGCGACATTTCCGGCTTTTTTTAGCAGCGGCCCTGCTGCTGGTGTTTTCGGGCTGCGGCAGCCCTCCCGCCGGCGCGCAACCGGACAATTTCAGGGGCATGAAATGGGGGACCGCTTTTTCCACCCTTTCCGGGTTTAGCCAGATAGCCCGCGAAGGTGACCTGGCGTTTTACGAAAAGGCCAGTGACCCCCTCCGGGTGGATGACTTAAAAGTAGACCAGATCATTTATGGATTTCACAAGGGACGCTTCTACACGGCGATGGTCTATTTTCCGGCAACCGGCTTTGCCAGGATGAAGGATATTCTGTCCCACCGGTTGGGAGAACCGGTACAGCCCGACCAAACACCTTCAAAACTCGTCTGGGACAGTTCAAATGTGACCGTGCTGCTCACCCTGGACAGCAGACCGGACTCGGCCCGCCTCTCTTACCTGTATAAACCGGAGCAGTTGGAAATCGAGCTGAAAAAGTAAAGGCCGATTTCCCATGGGCCTAAAACAGATGGCGGGCGGGGGAAAAACCCCGCCCACTCTGCGTTCCAATCGTTTTTTCCCTGCGCCCTCTGCGGTGAAATTTCCGCCCCGCCCTTTAAGAAGCTTATTTACGGACAAGCCCTAAGCCTTCCCATACCGCTTTTCAGGTTTGCCCCGCTCGACCGCCGGCGGGAAAAAATGTTTATAGAAGAAGACACTGGCGAGGATGGGCATGAAGTAGTAGGCCAGCCTGTAGATCATTATGCCCAGAAGCGCATAGTTGTAATCAAGCCCCATCAGGTAGAAAGAGCCGGCCATCGAGCCTTCCATCAGCCCGATCGAAGCGGGGGTAAGCGAAAAAAGGCCCATGAAAAGGCCGACGGAAAACCCGACCAGCAGCGTCGGGTTGCTCACCGGGTAATGTATGGCGAGAAACGAAAATTTGAGGCACAAAAACATGGTAAGCCAGTCAAGCAGGGCCAGCGATGCCGGGACGAGCAGGACCTCGGCATTTTTCATTATCATGTTGAGGCTCTCGTTGAAGTTTTCGAAGAAAGCCTCGGCCCTCTCCCTGCTTATCCAGTGCGGTTTCCCGATCCTGGCGCACACCCCCAGGACCACTTTTATCGAGATCGCCCACACTCTTTTGCGAAAACCCTCGTGCACTACGGTCTGTATGGTCAGCCAGGTCATTGCGAACGCGATCAGAAGGACCACTATGCCGGCTTCCTGGCTGCGGCCGGAAAGCTGTTTCTGGCTGTAGAGGTAGAAAAAACCGAGATAGATGAACAGCACGGCGATGGTGTTGGTGAGAAACCCGTGAATGATCGACACCGAAAGCGTGTTGCTCGGAGGGATCTTTTCACGTGAGAGCAGGTAAACCTTGGCGGCAACGCCGCTGAGGCCGGCAACCGACATCAGGTAGTTGAGGGTGCACGAAAGAAGTGAAATCTTGAAGCATGACGAAAAGGAGAGAGGGAAGCCGATGCCCCCCAGCAGCCTGTGGAGGACCCCTGCTATCGAGGCATAGCTAAGGAAGGCGGCAAACAGCACGGCGGCGCCCCACAGGGGGTTTATATCCCCGATGTGCTTCGTCAGCTTGTCGAGATCGGCATGCTTTATGGTATAAAAAAGGACGGACAGGCCGAAAATTGCGGCAAACCAGAACCTCTTCCGCGTTGCTATGCTAAGCAACCTATCCTCCCGATTGCAGTCCCGCGGATCAGCGGGGCCGTTGGCGTTCCGCCTCGCTTAACCCAACCTGTGCAAAATAGTATCTCGCCGAATATACCTAAAGGACGGCAAGGGTCAACGCAAATTAACGAAACCGGGGGGATTGCCGGAGCGGCACAGGAAGGTTTTCGGCGCTCACCGCGCCGCCGCCGGGCCTCGGCCATACCGGAATTTCTTCCGGCAGGGCGACGGCCTGAACGGTCACGGGTGTTGTTCGTGCCCGACGGCGCTTATTTTTTCGGTTTCCAGTTTTTGGCCCGTTCACGGGCCGTTTTTATTTCGTCTTCCGTCAGTTCCGCCGACATGAACCTCAGCACTTTGGCCGCATCCAGGTCGCCCTGGGATGACGCAAGGATAGTCCACATGCACGCCGTTATTCTGTCACGGGGCACCCCTTCTCCGTTAAAGTACAGGTTGCCGTAGAGGCCTTGAGCTTCCGGTACCCCGCTTTCGGCCGCTCTGCGAAGCCACCTGGCCGCCTCGCTGAGGTTTCGGCCCATGCACCTGCCGTCGTGATACATACGGCCAAGGTGGTACTCCGCCTCGGCATACCCCTGGTCGGCCGCCCTGCGATAAAGGCTAAAGGCCTCAAAGCAGTTTCTGGCCACTCCCCGGCCCAGTTCATACCTGAGGGCCAGTTTCACCTCCCCAGCAGGATCTTCCGGTTGCGCGGAAAAAGAATTCCCGGCCGTGGACTGCGCATCCCCGCCGGCCTGAGGCGCCGGAGACGGGACGGAGCTTCTCCGCAGCTGCCTGAACTTGTAGCTCAGCCCGGAAAACCGTTCCAACGGTACCGCCAAATTGAGATCGGGCCTGCCGGGCACCGCTGCCGTCGCAATGCCTACGACCTCTCCCCCGGCATTGACGAGGGGGCTCCCGCTGGACCCCGGAAACGAATGAGCGCTGTGTACGATGCACTTTCCATATTTGGGAATATCCTCGATAGCCAGAACATTTCCCCGGCTCACCACCTTGTCGACACCCAGCGGACTGCCGATGACCATGACCGGGTCCCCGATTTTTGCAGGCTCGTCGGCCGGGGTGAGGCAGCGGGTCCCGGACTGAGACTCCACCACCGCCTCCACCAGATCGTCGGCGCGGTCCTCCGCCACTATGGAAACTATGTCAAATTCCTTTCCATCATGGATTCTGGCCTTTGCCATGGCGGCATTTCCGAGCACATGGTAATTGGTGATCACCCGCCCCTGGGTATTGAAAAAGAAGCCGCTGCCCTGGCAGACCGGCTTTCCGGATTTGTCGTAGACGAGAATCAGGACCGTGGCGGGCTGGACCCTCTTGATCACGTCGGCGGGATTGGCTTTAGCCCCGGGGACCGCGCACCGGAGCATCAGCATAATGGAAATCGCGGCCCAGGCGGCGTATCTGCGCATAGTCCCCCTCGTTTAGACAAGTGATATTTTCGAGAATGTGATTTGCTTTTTTGTTGGAATGAAAATCGGCAGATCGGATGGTTTTAATAAGCAGGAAACAATGGAGGAAAGAGCGGCGAGGGAAGAGGGATTTCACCGCAAAGACGCGGAGGGCGCGGGGGAAACTGGTTCCCCCGCTCTTTTAAACTTCCGGGCTTTGGCTAAGCGCCCCTGGCCGGGGGCTCCTTTTCCGGTTCGAAACTCCAGACGTCTTCGCCGTCCGGAGCAACGCGCACGTGGAGGTGCCCGCGCCAGTTTTTGTCGTCCTGATTCGGGAAATCTTCCCGGAAATGGGAACCGCGGCTTTCTTCTCTTCGCAGCGCCGCATCCACGATGAGCCCGGCGGCCCTTGCCGCGGAACAGAGTTCAATGGTTTTTGCCGGGTCCGTGGCCCCCCGGCCGGGGCCGGTGGTGCGCCCCATCATCTCCTTTATGTTTTCCCGGACACGCATAAGGCCTTCACGACTTCTCAAAATCCCGCCGTCTTCCCACATGAGTTTCTGAAGGGTTTGCCTGAAATCTTCCGGCGGGGCCGCCTGCCTGTCCCACTCGACCCTTCGCGCCTCCAACCGCTCCCGGACCGCCCGGCTGTCGTTGCGGGCGGCATTTTTCACCCACTGCGCCGCGGACTTTCCCGCTCTCGCACCAAAAACAAGGGTATCGCAAAGGGCGTTTCCTCCCATGCGGTTGGCTCCGTGGATGCCGCCCGTAACCTCGCCCGCCGCAAACAATCCGGCAACGGAAGTAGCCCCGGAGGGATCTATGCAGACCCCACCCATGGTGTGGTGGGCGACCGGGGCGACGCGCATGGGCCGCTCCATGGCACCGTAGCGTTCTCCAAGAATATGCTTTATCGAGGCGGAAAACGGGTCCTGGCTCCAGATATCGGTTTGGCTGCGCAGGTCGATATAAACGGTTTCACCCGCGCGATAAACTTCATCGAAAAGCACGCGTGCAAGGCGGTCCCTTGCCTTCTCACCGGCGGGGCGCTCTTCTATGCCGTATTTTTTGAGGATGTCCTGCCCGGAGCCGTTTACGAGCAGCCCCCGGTCGGCAAGCCTTGGCGGCACCACCATGGGCCTCAGTCCGGGTTCGGCCAGGCCCAATGGATAAAACTGGACGAACTCCATGTCCTGGAGCACGGCGCCGGCGTCGATTGCCAGGCGCCAGCCGTCGCCCACTATCCGCTTCGGGTTATCGTGGCGAAAATAGAGGGCGCCCGCCCCGCCGGCCGCGAGAACCACCGCCCCGGCCGATATGGAGACCCACTCACCGGAGGACAGCCGCCAGGCGTTGACTCCGACCTCCCCATCCCCGGCCGCAAGGTCGGCCACCACCAGGCCGCCTATGAACTTTGTTCCGAGTTCCTCGTTCTTTCTCAGAAGGCAGTGGACGATTGCTTCCCCCAGCACAGGGGCACGGCCCTGGGCAAACAGGTAACCCGCCTGTGATTCGGCCCGGATACCCCAATCCATCAATTCGTTGAGTCTTTGAGGCGCATCCCGGACGAGGGCTTCGACCAGTTCGCCCTGGTTTATCCCGCGGCCTGAAATAAAAGTATTCTTGAAGTGAGCATCGGATGATCGCTCATCGAAAGAACCCGCTATCACACCGGCGCTAAACCCTGTACAGGTCGCCTTGCCGGGCTTTGCCTTGGATATTACGATCACCCCGCACCCGGCCTCACGAGCCGAAATTGCAGCCCTGAGTCCCGCGGCGCCGCTTCCGATCACCAGCACGTCACATGAAATCGATTCCAACTTCCCCCTCCTCAAAAGCTTGCTAATACGTCCGCAGATATCCTATAAAGTACAAAAGTTTAAATATTGTATAACAGGGAGAATAATAATGGACAAGAATCAGGCAGTATGGAACGAAAAAGTCGCCAAAACCATCATCGAACAGTTTGAAAAGCGCGGGCTGGAAGGCAGCTATGCTCCCAGCGCCGGGCAGGCCCTGGTAGAAGTATTGAAAATGATACCGCAGGGCGCTTCCGTTTACCGCTGCGGTTCGGTCTCCACCAATTCCATCGGGCTATGGGAGAAGATAGCCGCCATCCCCGGAGTTGAACTGATCGATCCTTTCCAGCCGGGACTATCCGCCGATGAAAACCTCGAAACCAGACGCCGGGGGATGCTCGCCGACATAATGATCGCCAGCTCCAACGCCGTCACCCTGGACGGCAAACTGGTAAACCTCGACGGCGTCGGAAACCGTGTCGCCGCCATGATGTTCGGGCCACAGAAGGTCATCCTGGTCGTGGGCATGAACAAAATCGTTCCCGACCTGGATTCCGCAATGGGCAGGGTCAAACATTACAGCGCTCCGGTCAACGCCATTCGCATCGGGCACAAAACCCCCTGCGCCGCAAACGGACTGTGCACCGACTGCAAAACGCGGGAGCGCATCTGCAACATGTGGACGATCATCGAGGGCCACAGGCTGAAGGGCCGAATCCACGTAAAGCTTGTCGGAGAGGACCTGGGGTATTGATACGGAGGTCGGAGGTAGGAAGACGGATGACAGATGGCGGACACCCGTCCTCTGTCCTCTGTCTTCCGATACCCGTCTTAAAACAGGGCGGCCACGTCTTTTACCTTTTCCAGGGCCATGACGGATTCGGCCAGGGAGTCCACTTTTTGCTGCCCCCAGGCACCGGTTGCCAGTCCGCGAAACTTGGCGAGAAGCATCTCGTCGCTCGCCGGATTTTCAGGGTCTCCCAGGGGGAAATCGGTGCGGCCGCTGACCACATCCCCCGAACCGGTAGTAATCGAGATCGTTGCCGCCCATTTGGCCGGATGGATGGAGTTTAGCCCGTCGTCCAGGACGACCTTTACCCGGCTCATCAGGGCGCGGATTTCGGGGTCGCGCAGATTGGCTTCGCTGAAGTCCTCGATCCGGCATCCCCCCCTGTACAGGGCGAGCGCAATGCAGAACTGGATGCTGAATTTTGCCGCGTAAACACTTTGCGGATCGCCGTTAAAGGCGATGTCCAGCGCGGTCTTGTAGGTGCGCACGTCCACGGCGGTGATTTCCGGGGGCCGTATCCGGTGGCGGGATGCCAGGTCGAGCACAATGTCGATGGACGGGTGGGTATGGCGGCACGATGAGTGTATCTTATAGGAGTTGTCCTCGACCTTGTACGGAGCGGTTCCGAGCGAGACGGAAATCTTCTCCAGGTCGAACTGGGGAGCGGTCGCCCGGCAAAAACCCCTTTCGCCTTCCAGGATGGCCGTCGCCCCGGTGAAACCGCCCTCCGCCAGCAAAGCTGCCAAAAGGCCGTTCTGGGCCGCCTTTCCCGGATGCAGGTGCTTGGACATCGCACCATCGCTCATGAATTCCCACAACCCGGCGGCCTGGGTGCCCGCGTTACCGATCGCCCAGACCAGTTGTTCCCCGTTGAGATCCAGGAGCTTTCCCGCCGCGGCGCACGCCCCGAAGGTCCCGCAGGTGCCGGTATTGTGCCAGAAATAATAATGGGACGGAGTGACCGCCTCTCCAATCCGGATGGCCACCTCGTAGCCGGCAACGATAGACTCGATAAGTTCGCGGCCGCCGGCCCGTTTCATCTCCGAGACGGCAAGCGCCGCCGGGATGACGACCGCTCCCGTATGAATGATCGACCCACGGTGCACGTCGTCAAGTTCGACGATATGTGAGGCTATGCCGTTTCCGAGGGCCGCGTTCAGGACCGAAGTTTTTTCTCCTGTGGCAAGAAGGGTTGCCTGCGCGGACCCTCCCTGCAGTTGCAGGACGCGCCGCGCGATTTCGGCAGGCTTCTCGGTGCCGCCGCGCGCAGCGGAGCCCAGCCAGTCCAGCAGGGCCAGCTTGGCGCAGTGGACGGTTTTGTCCGGGAGATCGTCATAGCGCAGATTTCGAATGAACTCGGCAAGTTTCCAGCTCAGCATCGCTAAATTCCTCAATGTATCAACACAACAATTTAGGGATTTAAGAACTTGGGAATTCAGGAATTGAAAAGCGTGTCCCTGATCCCTTAATCCCTAAATCCCTCGATTCTCATTAGACTCCCAGGTAGGCCCGCTTGATAAGATCGCTGTCCATCAGCTCTTCGCTCCTGCCCTCCAGCACGATGTTGCCGGTCTCGATCACGTAGGCGCGTTTCGAGTGTTCCAGGGCATGCACGACATTTTGTTCGACAAGCAGGATGGTAATTCCCTCGGCGTTAATTTCATCGATTATCTCGAACAGCCTGGAGACCAACAGGGGAGCCAGCCCCAGCGAGGGCTCATCCATGAGCATCAGCTTCGGGCAGGTCATTATTCCCCTTGCTATGGCCAACATCTGGGCCTCACCGCCGCTGAGGGTCCCCGCTTTCTGAGTGATGCGTTCGGAAAGCCTTGGGAAGAGCTTGAGCACCCGTTCCAGGGATTGTTCACGCTTCGCCTTGGCCTCCGGAACAATGGAACCCATCTCCAGGTTTTCCAGCACGCTCATGTCGGGGAAGAGCCTTCTTCCTTCCGGCACGTGCGCTATTCCAAGGCCGGGCATGGTGTAATCGGGCATTTTCGAAATTTCCATGCCGTCGAAGACGACCCTTCCGCTGGCCGGCTGGCGCAGCCCGGAAATGGTATTCAACGCAGTGGTCTTTCCGGCGCCGTTGGACCCGATCAGGGCAACCACTTCTCCCTGTTTCACTTCGAATGAAACACTACGGAGCGCGCATATGTCTCCGTAAAACACGTCAATGGACTCGACCTTTAGCATAATCGGCTCCCAGATAGGCCTTGATTACCTCCGGATGGTTCATGATCTCATTAGGAGTGCCCGTTGCGATCTCCTGGCCGAAGTTGATGCACATGACCCTGTCGGAAACCCCCACCAGAAATTTCATCACGTGCTCGATGACGAAGCAGGTAATGCCGGCCCGGCTGATCTTTTTGACTATTTCGAGCATTCGCTCGATTTCCGTGAGGTTCAGCCCGGCGGCGGTTTCGTCGAGCAAGAGCAGCTCGGGGCTCGTGGCGAGCGCCCTTGCCACCTCCATGCGCTTCTTGTCGGCAATCGGAAGATCCTTGCCCAGGACGTCGGCGCGGTGGCTCAGTTCGCAGAAGTCCAGGACCTCGACGGCCTTGTCCCTGGCCTTTTTCATGTCCCAGGTGCGAAGGAATGCCCCCGCCATCACGTTTTCCAGCACAGTCAGCCGCTTGAGCGGCTTTACGACCTGAAATGTCCTGCCTACCCCCAGCAGGCATATCTGATTGGTGGGCAGGCCATCTATCCGCTTGTTTTTGAACCGGATTTCACCCTTGTCCGGGGTGTGGTAACTGCCGATACAGTTAAAAAGTGTCGTTTTACCGGCCCCGTTGGGGCCGATCAGCCCCATGACCTCTCCCTGTTCGATTTTCACATTGATATCGTTAAGAGCGACCAGGCCCCCAAAAGTCCTTACCAGCCCATTGATCTGGAAAAAGCTCATAGCTCCACCCCCGGTTCCGCGGTCCGGTCTTCGCCTTGAAGCTCATGGGCGGCGGAGCACTCCAACCGGGCCTTCGCCCGTCTGAATCCAAAAAAGCGCATCACCTTATCCCATTCGCCGATAATCCCATCGGGCAGGAACACTATTATCAAAACCACTATCAGGGCAAAAACCAGTACGTGGACTTCCTTGATGATGGGAAGCGTCCGGAACAGTTCCGCCATCAGAACGTAGACGGTGGCCCCCAGTGCGGGTCCCCACATGGTGCCCGCTCCCCCCATCATGACGCACAGAATCATCATGATGGAAATGTCGCCGAGGCTGAACACGATAGACGGCTCGATATAAGCCATGTAGTTCATGTAGAACGCCCCTGCCAGGGCGGTGAAGCAGGCGCTCGGGATCAGCGCGAATAACTTGTACTTGGTGGTGGGAATCCCGAGTGCTTCGGCGGCATCCTGATCTTCCCTTATGGAAAGAAAATAGTAGCCGAACTTGGAGTGAACCAGGCGGTAGGTGCAATAGAGCGTGAAACAGGTAATGGCAAGCATTATGAAGTAATAGGGCAGCTTTTGCCCGCCCCAGGTACGCGAAATCATCATCCCCACGGCACCGTTGGAAAAAGACGTCCAGTTGGTGAAGATGATCCTGGCGATTTCTCCCACGGCCAGCATGGACAGGGCAAAGTAGGACCCGCGCAGGCGGAAGGTGATCAACCCCACCGGAATTGCCGCCAGCATGGCAAAAACCGGCCCCGCCAGCATTCCCCACCAGGTGGAGATTCCGAAATGATGAAAGAGCAGCCCTCCCCCGTAGGCGCCGAGACCGAAAAAGAGTGCATGACCGAATGAAACCTGCCCCGCATACCCACCGAGCAGGTTCCACGCAGTGGCCATCGTGATCCAGAGCAGCACCAGGATCAGAACGTGCCCGTAGTAGCCCGACAGCACGAAGGGAAGAACGACGGCCAGCAGGCCAAGAAAAACCAGTGCGATATGCTCCCTTCTCATTCTCACCTCTTGAGTATGGTCTGAAGGCCACCGGGCATCAGGGTCAGCACCAGGAGGAAAATCACCAGCCCGGTGAGGTCCTTATAGCCCATCTCCCAGAAGGTTGCCGCGATGGTCTCGGCAATACCCAGCAGGAGTCCCCCTGAAATAGCCCCGATCGTGCTCCCCATTCCACCGAGGATGGTGATGATGAAGGATTTCAGGGTGAATATCTGGCCAACGTCGGGGAAAAGATAGTAAGCCGGCAGGAGCAGCACCCCTCCGGCGGCGGCCAGGGCGGAACCGAGCCCGAAAGTTATGCTGGTGGCCCTCCTGGTGTTTACACCCATATACTTGGCCGCTTCCGCGTCCTGCGCGGTCGCCCGTATCGACCTTCCCATATCGGTCCTGGTGAGAAAAAAATGCAGGCCTCCGATTATTATCCATGCGCTGAAAAACCCGATCACCATGGGCAGGCTCATCGAGAGATCGCCGAAATAGAGGGTGTGGTCGGAGATTCCTTTCACGGTGACGGTCTGATAGTTGGAAGTGAAGATGGTCCGCATAAGCTCGATCAAAACCATGCCAATGGCCAGGGTGAGCAGCACCTGAGTCTGGGGCAGCACGGTCACGGCCTCCGTAACCCGCCTTATCACGTGATTCTGGAGGTAATAACCGATGAAAAACAGGGCGGGAACGGCCACCACCATCGTGAGGTAGATATTCATTCCCAAATGCTCGAAAAGGACGTAGGCAATGTACATGGCCACCATCATCATTGCACCGTGGGTGAGATTGATAATTCTCATGACTCCCATGACGAGGGTCATTCCCACGGCGATCAGGGCGTATATCCCACCCAGAAGCAACCCTTCGACAAGCGCCTGCAACAATAGACTAGTCAATGCGCAATACCTTCATTAGAAAGTGAACGGTAAGGCGGGCGAAGACCGTACACTGCCCGCCGGCGACAATTCAGGCAAGCCCCCGGGGCATGC
Source organism: uncultured delta proteobacterium (assembly GCA_963712895.1). Classification (GTDB taxonomy): domain Bacteria; phylum Desulfobacterota; class Syntrophobacteria; order Syntrophobacterales; family Syntrophobacteraceae; genus SbD1. The sequence goes on from CAVQJR010000008.1 coordinate 117,838, forward strand.
CGACCTAAACTTTTGCCGGTTCCCAGGCCCCAGGGGCTGTTGCCGGAATACGGTTCCCATCGGAAATGTTGCCATTGCCCGGCCGGTGCTTCCGAACCGGGGTACGGTGTCTTTTTCCCGCTTCCACACTCCTGCCGTGAGCGAGAAAAGCAATCATTAAACCGCAAAGACACCGTATTCCCGCCAAAAGCGTTGCGGGAATGACGACCCGTGTCGTCCCGCGGGAACATGGTTTCCGTGGTTGTGCGGTGCGGGCGGTTTTCCCGAAAAAGAGCGGCACCGCCCTGCAAGCCGTTATTTACGCTTCTCGAATGGAGGAACCGGGAATATCAGATCGGCCGTCTTGGCGTCCTTGGGCCAGACCACAACCTGTTTTAAATTCTGCCACTGGATGACATAAGTGAGGGGAAGCCCCTGGTGGTAGTAATGATGTCCAAGGTTGTCCGTCCACTCGGCATGCTTGATCTTGCCCATTACCGTCATCAGGTCCGTCTTGTCGAGCGCCTGTCTGATGGTGTCCCTGGTGATGGGTTTGGCGGACCGTTTCAGGGCATCCAGCGTCACCTGCATGGCGGCGTATCCCTGGGCGCCGTGGTAGTCGGGGGAGCTTTTGAACTTTTTGACGTAGTTGTCATTGTACTGTTTTACTCCCGGCCAGGGGGCCTGGGGGGTCCAGTTGGTCGTCGACGCTATGTAGTTTACATCGGCCCCGCAGTGGTCGAGAAATTCGGGCATCGTGTACCCGCCGGCATACCCCATGTACAGGGGCGCGTCGAGCCGGATTTCCTTGATCTGCTTGGCAAGCATTATGGCGTCGGTGAGGTATGAGACCGCCATGATCATGTCCGGTTTCGCCATCTTGATCCGGCTGAGCAACGGTTTGAAGCTCATGGAGCCTGCCTCGTACTGCTGGTCGAAGACCAGCTTGATATTTCTTTTCTCAAATCCCTTTCTCAGTGCTTTCGAGGAACTCGATCCCCAGTCGGTGTTCTCGTAAAACATGGCAACCGTCTTTGGCTTCAGCACATCGTCTACCAACCCCCAAAGCGCATCGCCGTAATGGGAAGCGGGGACCCTGGGCCCGGAAAATACCCATTTGACCGGCTTGGCCGTAATCTCGTCGGAGGACCCGCAGTCGATTACAAAGGGGCATCCCAGGTCTTCGGCCGTACCGGCCATGGCCGCCGTCGTCGAACTCGAATAACCGCCCACCACCATGTCCACCTTGTCCATGCTTATGAGCTTTTCCATCGAGGACTTGGCCTTCTGGGGATTGCCTCCGTCGTCTTCGACGACAAGTTGGATGGGCCTGCCGTCGATTTCCTTTATACCGCTGTCCTCGAAGGCCATTACATTGGAGTTGTGGATCATGGTGCCGAAGTTGGCCTGGGAACCGGTCAGGGATACGATCAGCCCGATCTTGATGGGATCAGCGGCCTGCGCCGGCGCATGAGGGATCGCCAATAAAAAGGAAAGGAAAATCAAACCGGCCATTAAGGGAACTCTAATTCCTTTCATTCCACGTCCTCCCTTTCGTCTATAAGTCGATTAATGCATCTAAAAAAAAACCAAAGGCCCGGGCTGCGGCCCTGCGCGCCGGCCACCGATCGGCGGCGTGCGGCCAAAAAAACCCCTGAAGGGAACAGGGGGAGCATTGCCCCCCTTTTTGAGCCTTTCGACAGGGGCTTTTGATTTACCCCTTACAACAACAATTCTGAATCAGGTGCGATATAGGTACGGAACAGGAATGAAGGGATAAAAACCAAAACGATTCTTCAAGAGCTTTCATAGAGTTTTAATAGCCGGAGTCTGAGATCTGCCTCCTGACTGATCTCCTGCAGGGAACAGGAAGAGCGGGAACCGAACTCGAATTCGAGATTGATAATCCGGTAAGCCTCAGTATCGCACATTTAAAATGTCGATGTCCAGCCTACTTCTTAAGGGAAGCCATTCTTTTCGCAAAGTAATGGGTCGCGTAAACGGCGGCCAGGGGATTGTGGCCCAGCACTCTGTCTTTTACCGCCAGTACCGTCAACGGAGTCTGGCTATATTTGATAAACAGCGTATCGTGCCCCACGCACAGTCCCAGCAGGATGTTGAACTCCGTGCCCGCGCGCTCCAGAACCTTTGCCTGCGATACCGGGTTGCACATCGGCTCGAACTGGTTCGGGCGGACCTTCTGCTCCTCGGTTATTCCAAGGTGCTCCTTGGGGATCGATCCATTCTTGCAGATGACGGAGTCAACCTTGAATCCGGCGTCTTTCAATATCTTTACCACTTCGGCCGCCTCTTTCCGCAGCCCCACGCAAAAAGCCAGTCCCAGGTGGCTGAACCCCATCCGGCGGCTGAAGTGGACGATCTCCTCAAGGCGGGTCCACTGGCAGTAGCCCTCCGATTCCGTCAACGCCGACTTGAATGCGAGGTCCCTGGTTTCGGGCTTCGTGTATTCCTCTTTTGCCCATTCGTAGACATCGGCCTCCGAGTGCATCGGGCAGTGATCGGGCGCACTGTCCACTTTGCCCGACCGGCAGGCATAAACACGGCATTCCGCACACTGGCTCATCTCAATGTTCCTTCCTTTGGAATTCGCAGCGGCAACTCATGCCACCGCGGGACACCCCGATCCGGCAAAGCCGGACCCAAAAAGGTGCAACAGCGAATCCGGGGAATAAGTTACTCAAACGATCCTGCACCATGACAGGGCCGCAAGCATCGCCCCAGCAGGTGCGGGTCCCCGGGCCAAAGCCCGGGAACCGGCGAAAAACCACAATAACATTAATTTCTGCCTGGTTCTTTTATTGTTTTCCCTCTGCGCTCTCCGCACCTCCGCGGTGCATTGTTTCATGCTTCGGCCATGGCCAAGCCGATCCTTTTCGGGCACTTGTCGGGGAGGTTGCAGATAAAGAGCTTGAGCACATCGTCGGGCACTCCCAGGAGGCGCAGCCGCTTCACCCCGAAAGCATCCCGCGGGTCCATCGAAAAGCGCAGCGCCTTCACCAGACTTGCCGGCTTCGCCTCCCCCGCTTTGTCGAAGACCGCATTGCAGACGCCGCACAATATGCAGGTAGCGGGGTCTTCCAGCCTGCGGGCAACATCGGGCGCCATCAGGCCGTCGTGGTCATCCTTCGGGATGAGCCACGGGAGAGCGGCTTTGAGGGATTCGAAAAACGGCTCCAGATCCACCACCAGGTCCTTTAACTGCCTGAAGTGCGGCAGAGGCTCGATCGTAACCGGCCCTCCATTGGAGGCGGCTTTGTCGATCAGGGTCTGGCAGGCCAGGGCCGGCTCCCCGTTTATCCGAACGGCGCAGGAGCCGCAGATGGCGCTGCGGCAGGAGCGGCGAAAAGAAAAGCTGGGGTCCTGCTGCCAGGCCAGGAGCAGCGAATCGAGGACCGTATTGGTCTTTTCGACGTTTACCGTAAATTCCTGGAAATAGGGCACTGTGTCCTTTCCCGGATCGAATCGGCATATCTTGAGTGCAAGTTCCATTATCAGTAGCCTCTTTCCTGCGGTTCATGGCGGGTTATCGAAACCGGGCCGGCGCTGAACTCCGGCCCCTTCTCCCCTTTGCGGGCGAAGGTATGGTGGAGCCAGTTGGCGTCATCGCGCTTCGGGAAATCCGTGCGGAAGTGGGCGCCGCGGCTTTCGGTGCGCGCCAGGGCCCCGCGCGCGATAAGTTCGGCGAGGTCGAGGAGGTAGCCGACTTCGAGATAATCCATCAGTGCGTAGTTAAAGGGCTGCCTTCCGCCGGGCGCCGCAATATGGCTGTAGCGGTCCTTGAGCTGCACCAACCCCTCGACGGCTTCGGCAAGCTCGTTTCCCGTCCGGAAAACGCCGACCTTGCTGGTCATAATGGATGTCATTTCGCTGCGAATGGAAACGGTGCCGCCGTTTTGAGGAGCAGCCCGGGTGCCGGCATCCAGAACGGCGTTCCAAGCATCCAGCCGGCTTTTCACCGTGCGTTCCGAAAGAGCGGACCAGGGTTCCTTGACAAGCTGTGCCGCCTGTTTGCCGGCCCGCCTGCCAAAGACCACGGTCTCCAGCAGCGAATTGCCTCCCAGCCGGTTTGCCCCGTGAACGCTCACGTTTCCGGCTTCTCCGGCGGCCAGGAGCCCGGGCAGGCTGGTCATGCACTGCTTGTCGGTCCTGACCCCGCCCATGCTGTAGTGCTGCGCCGGTTCGATCGGGATCGGCGCAAAGGCGGGGTCGATCCCGGCATATCGGATCGAAAGCTCTCTTATCTGGGGCAGCCGCTCCGCCACCAGCGCCTCCCCCACGTGGGTGAGATCGAGATGGACGTAATGGCCGTCGAAGCCGCGGCCTTCCTTTATCTCTTTGAAAATGGCCCGCGATACCACGTCGCGCGGCGCAAGCTCCATCTTTTCCGCGGCATACCTGGACATGAAACGCTCGCCCGCCGTGTTGAACAGGTATCCCCCCTCACCCCGGGCCGCTTCCGATATGAGCACGTTCGTACCGTAAAGGGTGGTCGGGTGGAACTGCACGAATTCCATATCGGAGAGCACGGCCCCGGCCTGATAGGCTATGGCCATGCCGTCCCCGGTGTTGGCGTGGGCGTTCGTCGTCTTGGCAAAAGCGCGGCCGTAGCCGCCCGTTGCCAGGATCACCTGCTTTGCCCGGATAACCTCGAACCTTGCGCGCGGCATATCGTAGACGATCGCTCCGGACACCTTTCCCTCTTCCAGCAAAAGTTCGACCAGGTGCCATTCCGGATATATCTTGACGCCCTGCTTGAGTATCTGTTCATAGAGCGTGTGCAGCACCACGTGGCCCGAAAAATCGGCCGCGTAGCAGGCGCGCGCAAACCCCGCCCCGCCCAGGGACCGCTGGGCGATGCAGCCGTCCACGCTCCGGCTCCAGGGAACCCCCATTTTCTCCAGCTCGCGGATAACCTGCGGCCCGTCGGAGCACAGCACTTCGATGGCATCCTGGTCTCCCAGGTAATCGCTTCCCTTGACCGTATCAAAGATGTGAGAGTCAATGGAATCATCCGTGCTCATTGCCGCGTTGAATCCGCCCTGCGCCGCTCCGCTGTGGGAGCGCGTCGGATAGATCTTGCTGAGGACCGCCGTATCGGCTTCGCCCGAAACGCTGAAGGCGGCCATCAGCCCGGCCAGCCCGCCTCCTACCACCAGTACTTCATGCATCAGCATATCAGTCATGACTCCCGAAAAAGATTTCAAATTCAGGGTATTTGGAAAGTTAAGGCCATTCGTCGTTACCCGGGGCAGCGCTTCGGCCGGGCCCGGGCTGGACTATGAAGGCCCTTCGGGACAAAAATCAAATCATACGGCCTGTTGCCTGGCGGCGGCGTCCTGTGCTCCCAGCACCTGCTGCAGGGTGGGGATGAGGTCGTTGAAGCCCCCGAGCACGTGAGCGCCGGCATCCTTCAAGCACTGCGCCTTGAGCGAGGGCCTGCCGGTATTGCCCGATATTATGGCCGCCGCATGCCCGAAGACGGTGCCCTCGGGCATATTTTCCGTAAACCGCCCGGCAATGTAGGAAATCAGCGGCTTGGTGAACCCTCCCTGCCGGATAAGTTCCGCCGCGTCCTCTTCCTGGGAGGTGCCCGGTTCGGAAAACGCCACCACCGCCCTGGTCTGCGGGTCCTCCTCGAAAAGCAGCAGGAGGTCACTGATGGTGCTCCCTATCAGGGCGTCCCCGCCTATGCTTACGCTGGTGCTGACGCCGAAGCCGGCGCGCTTCACCATCCACGAAACCTCGGCCGTCATCCCGCCGCTTCTGGATATCACGCCTACCGGGCCGGGAACGAAGCACCGCTCGACGTTGTCTCCTCCAATGGCCCCCAGCTTCACGCGATCTGCCGGGTTGAGCATCCCCACGGAATTGGGGCCGATCACCCGCGCACCCGCCCGGCGGGCCAGGGCCAGGAACTTTACGGCATCTTTCTGGGGAACGTTTTCGGTGGGGACCAGTATGAGCCTGATCCCGTTGGCAACGGCCTCGGCAACGGCATCGCACGCGAAGGCGGGCGGAACGTAGATGAGAGATGTGTTGGGCCGCTGGGCGGCGCAGGCCGCCTTGAGCGTATTATAGACCGGGACGCCGTGAACGTCCTGGCCGCCCTTGCCGGGAGTCACCCCCGCCACTATCCGGGTGCCGTAGGCCAGGGTGTGCTTGGTGACCATCGAAGCCTCGCGGCCGGTAATTCCCTGGATCACTATTCGGGACGAACTGTCAATCAGGATGGCCATCAGTTGCGCCTCCCTTCCGCTGAGGTCTCATTCATCCGGGCCACCATACGGCCACAGGCCTCGGTGATGGTGGTCTCGTCACCGTAGTACTCGACCCCGGCGGAAGTGAAAATCCGCCGGGCTTCGGTATCGTTTACGCCCGCCTCGCGCACCACTACCGGAAAGACGGCGGGGTCGATTTTCAGGTCCTTGAGGGCCCTTACGATTCCCAGCGCCAGCACGTCCACCTGGGTGTTATTGGTGATGTTGTGGCAGACGAACAGGCCATTCACCCCCTGCTTGGCGAGAATGCCCTTGGTAAGGCCGAAAACTTTTTCCTCCGGCGGATTGCCGCCCACTTCCGAGTAGTTTGCCGGCCGGCCGCCAAGCGCGGTAAGCGTGTCAAAGCAAAGGAGGCTTCCCCCACCGCCGCCGCACATGAAGCCGATGTCGCCCTCGGGCATTTCGGTGTAGCGCGCGGTGCCCCGGTAGGGGTCGGATTCGTTTACCTCGACCATTTTCTTTTCGAGGTCGGTAAGAGGCCGCCATGCGCGCTCGCTCCCGAGCTGCACCATGTCGGAAAGGGTGGGCTGCCGGTACATGGCGCTGTCGTCGATGCTGATCACGGCCGCGGCGGCCATTATTTTTCCCTCGCCGGTTACGACCAGCGGATTGATCTCCAGCAGGTAGGCGTCGTAGCGGTCAAAGACGCCGTAGAGCTTCTTCAAAACGCCGGCGACACCTCCCAGCATCTTGCCGGAAAGTCCGAGTTCGGCCCAAATTTCCCTGGTCTCGAAGTCCTGGAGCCCCAGAAAGGGGTCAACCGGCCGGATCAGGATTTCGTCCGGATAGGAACGGCTCAGTTCCTCGACGTCGACCCCGCCCCTCACCGAAGCGATTATTACGGGGGCTTTCCTGTTCTTGTCGTAGGTTATGGACAGGTACAGTTCCTGCCCGATGTCGAGCTTTTCCTCGATCAGCACCCGCTCGACCGGGAAGTTTCTAACGGTGGACCCCAGCATCTCGCGCGTCACCCGCGCGGCCTCCTCGGGGGTATCCGCAAACTTGATCGCCCCCGCTTTGCCCCGCTTGCCGACGGCAACAAGGGCTTTAACCACCACCGGTTTTCCCATCCGCCGGGCGGCCTCTAATGCTTCGGCCTCGCTGGCCGCCACCTCGAAGGATGGAACGGCAACGCCGGCGCCCTTTAAAATCTGTTTAGCATGATGTTCAAGGAGTCGTCCCACGGTTATCCTTTTTGTTCATCGGCCGCGGCCGGGATTTTCGATTCGCACGGAACCCCGGTCTGGCACAGACCGCACCCATACCCGTCGAAGTGGAAATGGGATTTTACGTAATCAGCCGTGGCCGTTCTAAGGTGACTGCGACACTTGAGCTTATCGTGGCCGTCTTTGGAGATGGCCTGGACAGGACAACGCTCGATGCATTTCCCGCATGTTCCCTTGGTAAAAAACAGGCAGTATTCGTGGTGGTCTTTGTACGGCCTGGGAGTGGGCGGGACCTTGATCCGGGCCACCACCGAACCGAGGCGCATCGCTTTTCCGAGGGGGGTAATCAGCCCGTCACACAGGCCGAAAGTCCCCAGCCCCGACGCATAGGCCGCGTGGCGCTCGGACCAGGTGGAAGCAAAACCGAAACGGTCCGAAGTCTTCCTTTCCCACTGTTCGCAGAGCATCGGAGAAACCGCTTCGATTCCCGCATTCGTAAAGGCTTCAACCAGCCGCTTCCTGACCTTGACGTTGAACTCCTCACCGTAAATCCTGGCCCTGGCCCAGCGTTGCGCCGGATAGAAGGTCTCCTTCCGATTGTCCTTCCGGGTGGCCTTCGTTTGCGGGAGCACCCAACTGATCACGGTAAGCTCTTCCGGCTGGACTTTGAGATCGGGGAAAGCCAGGGCAAAAACCTCGACCGGCGTCCAGTGAAACGGCCCGACATGCGTTTTGAATTCCTCGTAGAGCGGGTCGCCACCCGAGGAGAAGCCGACCAGTGCAGGGTCGAAAGCCTTGTCGTTTTCCTCGTTTTGAAGGCTGTTGTCCGGAGATGTTTCAATGAACCGGGTTATAATCGACTTGATCCATTCGGCCGATCCGGCGGGATGTTCCATTGCTGTTTGCCTCCCTGGTAAATGAGTTAAATTTTGGCGCTAAACCGCGTCACTCTTTTTATTTTCCGCAAAGCGCCCGCGCATCTTCCACCATTCCCAGGCTCCGCGCAACGGCCAAAACGTTCCTGGCCCATGCCGCCACCGGATAGTCGATGAACTTGCCGTCTACCTGGACCGCGGCAATCCCCCGTGCTTCCGCCTCGTCGAATGCCCGCGTCACTTTCGCGGCGTAGTCGATTTCGCTCTGGCACGGACTGAATATTTCGTTTACCGGAGCTATCTGTCCGGGATGTATAACCAGTTTACCCGAAAAACCCAACTCCCGAACCACCCGGCACTCTTCCCTCAGCCCGGCCTCATCTTTGAGGTTTACGTAAACCGTGTCGATAGCGCCTTCGATCCCCGCCGCCCGGCTTGCCACCGCGATTTGCGACCGGGCGTAAAACAACTCGTTTCCGGTGCCGGTCAGATTGATACCCATATCGAGAGTATAGTCCACCGCGCCGAATGCGAGACGTTTCACCCTGGGGCAGGATGCGGCCACCTGGTGGGCGCCCGTAACACCGCGGGCCGATTCCACCAGGGGGATCAACTCTATCCTGGCGTCGGGCAGGCCGTATTCCCTTTCGAGCTGGCCGATCAGCCAGTCCACCCGCCTTACGTCCTCGGCACACTCGGCCTTGGGAAGCATTATTCCAGCCGGGCGGTTGCCCACCACCGCCAGTATGTCTCCCACCACCCACGGCGTGTTGCACCCGTTGACCCTCACATAAATGCCGGGCCGTCCCACCCTGCTCAGCACGTCCACAACCATGCTGCGGGCGCGAACCTTTTCGGATACCGCGACGGCGTCTTCGAGATCCAGGATCACCGCGTCGGCATCGAGGGAGAGCGCCTTGTCCACTTTTCGCAGGTCGGTTGCCGGAGCAAACAGAAAACTTCGCAGCGGGCGTGCCATTTCTTTATCTCACTCTGCAATTGGTTGAAAAAACCTTGTTTCCGCGTCCAATGCGCCTTCTAAGTGGCAACAAGCATGCCAGGAAACCATTAAGGCCCCGACAGCGAGACGGAAAGCGGACCGGGGCCGTGCCGGCCTGAGACGGCAGTGAGCAAACTGAAACAAAACATTCCATTTTTGGAATGCATGGAATCGCCCAATACGTTTCACATCTGAAATGGGGTCAATGAAGCTGCTGTTCGGAAGGTCGATTTATTCTCTTCTGCAAGCTGTTTTCAACCAGGGGATGCCCCGCCGCTTTTCCGTAACTAAATCGTATCAAATCGTCCCGCAAACGTCACCTTTCCGCCATGGAAATGAAACACAACTCCACTACGATGCCCGCCAGTTAAGCGCTTTTCATGCACGTGATCAGGAAAGGGGGCGATAGCACAAGAAGCCGCAACGAGTCTATGGATTAGCCTGTCAGGTGAGCGGGCTTGATCGAGTGTTTTGAGTAAACCGAACCCATTTATGGAGAGCAGGATGAAGTATTTGCGAAATTTCAAGTTGGCATTTGTGGTGGGGCTCGCGCTGCTGTTCGCAGCTTCGCTGGCGTCCGCGGAATCCTGGAAATTCGGAGTTATCAGCGACACCCAGTGGACGAAGGGGGACAGCGATCCGGCCAATCAAAACCCCAACACCTGCGCCGCCAGCATCATCAAGCAGATAGACAAGCAGTTCATCGCCGCCCATGTTAAGCTCGTGGTCCACGTCGGCGACCTGGTGGACGTTGGCAGCAAGCAAGCCGACTACACCCGGGCGCTTTACGCTCAGGACCTCTACAATGCGGGCATCGGCTTTTATCCCCTGCGCGGAAACCACGAAGCGGCCCACGGCACGCCACCGTATGCGGGCTCCGGCGCCGACTTCGAGTATATCTATCCGCAGATCGTGCCCGGATACTACCAGGGACTGAACAACAACACCCCGGCGGACGTTGCCTCGATTGCCGACCTTTCCGACGCGGTCCTGGCTGCCAATCCTCCCGCGACCATGACCGGCAAGTCCTTCAGGGTGGGCAAACATTTCGTGTCGCCCGAGGATGTAAACGAAGCCAACAACAGCGTTTCGTACGCCTTCAGGTACAATAACGCAACGTTCATGCTGCTCGACCAGTTCAACGCCGACGACGACTACTACATCAGCACTCTTCCGGACCAGCAGGAGTGGATCAACGATACCCTGTCCAGGCGCCCCGCCAACACCCAGGCGTTCGTCTTCAGCCATAAGAACCTGCTTGGCGGAAACCACAAAGACAATGTGCTCGGCGGAAACCTCGATGCGCTCTTTACGCTCGACCCCCTCGCGGGTAAAGATCCGGGCGACGGCTTTGGAATGGACCTCTCACTGCTCACCCCCGAGCAACTGCAGGCCCTGACGGACAAGCAGACGGCTGAAAACAACTTTATCGGCTCGATGCAGGCCAACAAGGTCAAGTACGTGATCTCCGGCCACGACCACCACCACTACAACTCGGTGGTCACCAGTCCCGATGGCAGGAGCCATGTCCACCAGCTCATCACGCAGTCCGACAGCTCCAAGTTCTACACCCCCGGCCTCCCCGCTTCGGACAACGACGTACCGGTCGAGCAGGACCTCGCCCGCGTCGGGTACTACATCTTCACCGTGGACGGCCCGCGGGTGACCGTCGATTATTATGCGGACGATCACGGCGGCTGGCAGTCGGATGACAACTTTCCTTACGGGAACAACGACCTGGCAAACTATCCCCTGAGGATCACCCCCACCTTCAACTTCGTTAAGCGCTCCACCACGGGCTACAGCCTCAACGGTATCGAAAAGATCGTCGCCCAGGGCGGCGCGTATGCCCTGAAAGACAGCTCCTCCAAGGCCGCCAGGATGGGATGCGGCTTCAAGGGCACCTCCATGGCCATCCTTTCCGGCACCAACGGCAGCACCGCCACCACCAACTACGGCAAGGCGACCGAAAAGGCCGTCAACACCGGCTGGTCCCCTAAGACGCACGACACCACGAGCGACATTCTCACCCTGTGGGGCATGGCCGACCCGGGAACCGACCAGACGGACACCTACGTGCTGTCGATGACCTATGACCACAAGAAAGTGGTCCCCGCTCAGCTCGGCTGCGGATTGTTGGGCCTGGCCGCAAAAGATGACAACGGCGACTGGGTCAACGCCGTGGACATGAATTCCGGCGGGACGAAGCATTTTGTCGTGGGACCGTGGAAATCCGGTTACGAACTCGGCACCTACGGCATCGACCTCAAGACCCACACCGCCTGGGCGGTAGTCAATCACGGCGGCGATTTCGCCGTGGCCGGATTCCGGCATTTTCCGCACCTCAAATGTGCGTGCCGTTAACCGGTGTGCCGAGAGAGGAAAGAGTCCAATCCATCGGCATGAAAGGAAGGGCGGCGGCTTTGAGCGTCGCCTGAAACTCTAAGAAACAAAAAGCCTCCGCCAGTGGCGGAGGCTTTTTGTTTCTTCACGGACGGCCCGGGCAAGTTTGCCGGTAGGGTCCGAAGGGACAGGAGGGGTGTTTTCTCCTGGAATCCTCTTGCGCTTCCGTACTGCCAAAAAACACTGGCCCGTGCGCCCTCCATCCGGCATCCAGCGGCTATCGCGCGTAATTCGAAATCTCGATCAAATTCATGTCCGGATCTCTGAGATAAAAGGACACTACGGGGCCGTTTGCGCCGGTGCGGGAAACCGGCCCTTCCACTATCTCCACGCCGCACCTTCCAACATGCTCCATTGCCGATTCGAGGTCCATCTCGGTTATAAAGCACAGGTCGGCGGAACCGGGCAGCGGATTATGCGCCCGTGGTTCCAATTCTTTTCCGGCTTCGTGCAGATTTATCTTTTGACTCCCGAATTTTAGCGCCACCCGCCCATCGCCGAACACCTGCTTTTCCATGCCCAAAACCTTCACGTAGAAGCTGACGGTACTGTCGATGTTTCGTACCGTGAGCACCAGATGGTCCAGCCGGCTGACATTCATGACGGGGCCGCGGCTTTCGAGCATGTCCGAAATGAACGCCGACCAGACCGCATCCGGTTCCCAAACGCTTCGCATAAGCTCGAAAGCCCTGTCCGGCGGCCATTTCCATTCGAGCACCCGGAACAGCCCCAGAAAAGCGCCCACGCGCTTGTTGGCCGCGCAGTGGACAAAGACCCTCTTTCCGGCGCTCCCGCGCATTGCGGCGAAGAACTTTCCCAGGTCGCGCGCGGTCGGCCTGTCGAACAGGACCGGAATGTGAATGTATTCCATCCCGAGCGCCGCCACGCATCCGGGTTCATCCGGCAGGGAGTAGTTGGGGGCATCGTGGAGGGCAAGGTTTATCACCACTTCGAACCCGGCATCGCTTATCGCGCCAAGTTCCTCTTCGGAGGGCTGGCCGGACGTGGCGAGGTTTTCGTCAACGCGGCGGAAGTTGTAAATATCGGTAATCATGTCGGTTTCCATGCACCACAGAGGCGCGGTGAAATGCCCCTGGTTCAGTCTGCGGTTATCCCCAGGCGTTTCATCTTTCGCCAGAGCGTCGTGGTGCTTATCCCCAGCATTTCGGCGGTACGGCGGCGATTGTACCTCGATTTATGGAGCGCCTGGAGGATCACGGTCCGCTCCACTGCCTGTGCAGGTCCTTTGAGCGATACCGAAGGAAGATCGGCCTGTGCAAAATGGTCGTAGCTTTCCGTGAGCGGCCGTTCCTCCGCCGTGGCGGGCTCTCCCGCCCCCGCCCCCTCGTTTCCCCGTATATTGAGGCCCATCCCTTCTCGTATGAAAACCGGGATATCGGAGATTTCAATGACTTCGTGGGTGGCAAGATTCATGATGCGTTCGATGCAGTTTCGCAGTTCCCGGACGTTTCCGGGCCAGGGATAACAGATCAGGCACTGAATGGCCTCTTCGGACACGTCCTGGACGAAGCCCCCGAAATTGGTCCGGAACTGCTCGATAAAGTGCCGTGCCAGGAGCGCAATGTCTTCGGCCCGCTCCCTTAACGGCGGCACGCTCAACTCGACCACGTTCAGCCGGTAATAGAGGTCATGGCGGAACTTGCCGCTCGCCACCATTTGCCACAGGTCCCTGTTGGTCGAAGCAATGACCCGGACGTTGAGCGGAATGACCTTCTTGCCGCCGATGCGCACCAGTTCCCGCTCCTGCAGCACCCTGAGCAGCCTGGACTGGAGTTCGAGGCCCATTTCGCTTATTTCGTCCAGGAAGAGGGTCCCGCCGCTCGCCTGCTCGAAAAGGCCCTGGTGCGCCTGCCTTTGCGCCCCCGTGAAAGCGCCGGCCTCATGGCCGAAAAGCTGGCTCTCGATCAGGCTGGGCGGTATCGCTCCGCAGTTGAGGGCAACGAACGGGCCGTCGGAGTACAGGCTGGCATTGTGTATGGACTGGACCAGGAGTTCCTTCCCCGTGCCCGTTTCTCCGCATACCAGGACGGTCGAACTGGTGCCCGCCACCTGCAGGGCCTGCTTGAGGCATTGCTGCAAAACTTCGCTCCGGCCCACTATCTGCTCGAACGTATAGCGGGCCCGGTTATTGCTCGCGGAAGCGGCCAGAAGCTTCTTCTGCTTTACCGAGACGACGTTGTTGACCCCGATTCCGAAATGGTCCGTTATGGGAATGCGCACGGCAAGAGCGCCGTCTTCCAGAAGCGAAGGGCCGATTACCGGGCGCCCCAGTTCCATGGCGCGTTTGCCAAGGTACGTGAACTGCCCCATGCCCTTATCCGTTTCTCTTCCGTCCGGCCCCACGCTGAAAAACCGGATGCCGTCCCGGTCGAACAGCACCGCCTCACCTCCGGCGACACGGGCGACCAGGGGCACCGCTTCCCTGAAAGTGGCCCTCAGCCTGTCCACGAGTTCCGTGCTGCCGGCATTGTTTAATATGAGCAGGCAGTCGCCGATCGGCAGGAAAAGATTGCAGGCGCCGCTTCCGGACTTGGATTCGACCATTACGGGATTGGGGCTTCGGGCGGCTTCATTCAGGCCGTCGCTGATCTCCGGAGGAAAATCGTCGAGATCGTTGCCGTACCTGTCCACTGCTTTCCTGCGGGAATCCGAAAGGCTGAGCGCCGCCGCCGAGCCACCTGAAAACCGGGCAAGAAGGGGAAGGGCCATGCAAATTTTTTCGAAAACACCACTCATTCGCGTCCCCCACGGCCCTCACGCCGTGCTCCGGGCAGTGTAGCATATTCGCCGCTCTTCCGGCCAGTGAAGCGGCGGGTAAAAAGCGGGGCGGTAATTGGGCTACCGGTCCTCTTCCCGCTCCTCATCGGCCGTTTCGGCGAAATCCTGGGCCGCAACCCGCTTGGCCACGGTGATGAACCCGGTGTGGGCCACCATGCGGTCGGAGGGGCGGGCCCTTATCTGGTCCACTTTCCAGTCACGCCGCAGCAGCTCGAAAGTGACGATATCCCCAAACCCGTTTGCCTTCAACTCGCGGTACATCAACTGCACCTGGCCGACGTTGGGGCTCAGGCTCAGCAGAAGGCCTCCCATCCGGAGCATCCGCGCGAAGCTGCCCACCGCGTGCCAGGGTTCGGGAAGGTCGACGAAAATGCGGTCCACCATGCAGTTAATGGCGACGTCCTGGATGTCGGCGGCGATGATCAGGTGGTTTTCGGGAGCGCCTCCGAAGTACCGGCTTATATTCTCCCGCGCCCCCAGGGCGAACTCGGCCCTTTTTTCGACTGAAATGAGCCTGCCGCGGCCGCACATGGCCCGAAGCAGGGTCAGGGCGAGCGCTCCGGCGCCGATGCCCGTTTCCAGCACGGTGCAGCCCGGGTAAATGTCGCCCCAGAAGACCATTGCGCTCAGGTCCTTCGGGTAGATGATCTGGGTGTGGCGTCTCATGCTGAAGATGTAGTCCTGGAGCGTCGGGCGGAAGAGCATCAGTTTTGCGCCCTTGCTGGTGATCAGCCAGTCACCCTCACGCTTTCCTATTATATCGCCGAGCTGGATTCCACCGAGGTGAGAAGAGTAAGGCGCATCCTCAACTCTTATCAGCCATTTCTTCCCCTTCTGCGACGTGAGCAGCACCCATTCTCCGACCTCGAATTCGTCCATACCTTAAAGCCCCCGATATCCTGAAAGTTTTAGAAAGTTTCACTTCTTCTTCAATTTTGCGCCCAATGTCAAGCAAAGAGCAACCGGGTCCGGCCGCAGATAGATCGGCCATTATTACAATTTTCATGCGTATCGGCGGTGCATCTGCTCCGGGGTGTGATTATCCTTTGGAGGCGCAAAATACGCCCGGCAAGAAGAGGGGATCGGATACCGATTCATTGTCTCCCTTTTAGGGGCTGGCCGGGGTTTTTAAACTGCCGCCCTCCAGTGCGTTGTCAAGAAGATTTTTACATATTGCAAGGAATCGCCGCCCCGGCGCGAGCCGGGGTCCAGTGACATCCACCAGGCTGAAACCTGGATTTAGCGGTTCTGCGCCGGGGACTGCGAAAATGAAATACAAAGACTGGCATAGCGGGTTCCGCTCCCTTACGGCCCTTCTTGTGTGCTGCGCCGCAATTCTGCCGGCGTGCGCGAAGGTGGGGCCGGACTACGCCCGGCCGCTGACCACGGTTTCCCAGGGTTGGCTGGAAGCCGGCGACAAGCGCATTCAAACCGGCCCCGCCGACTACCGGGCCTGGTGGAAACTGTTTAACGACCCGGTGCTCGACAGCATCATCGACCGGGCATACGGCGAAAACCTTACCCTCAAGGTTGCGGGCGTTCGGGTGCTGGAGATGCGGGCGCAACTGGGCATCGCCGTCGGAAATCTTTATCCGCAAACTCAACAGCTTTCAGGTTCCGTGGATTATAACCTCGAAAGCGGACGTTCGAGTGTTTCGGCGGGCACGACGGGGGGGGGTCAGCGCAGCTTCTGGACGGACCAGGTAAATATCGGCGCCGCGTGGGAAATCGATTTCTGGGGAAAATTCAGGAGGGCGGTCGAGGCCGCCGATTCGAGCCTTCTTGCCGCCATGGCGGACTACGACAGCGCCCTGGTAAGCCTGACAGCCGATGCCGCCGTCTCCTACATCCAGATCCGAACCCTTTCCAGGCGCCTGGATATTGCCAGGGAAAATGCCGAAGTGCAAAAGGAGAGCCTGCGGCTCGCTCAAGCCCGCTTCAAGGGGGGGACGACTTCGGAGCGGGATGTCGAGCAGGCCAGGACGGTTTTGTTCAACACACTGGCGACCATACCGATTCTCGAAGCCCAGCTCAGGCAGGCGAAAAACGCGCTGAGCGTGCTTTTGGGGCTCCCACCCGATAATCTACAGGACATCCTGGAAGGCCCGGACAAAATCCCCGCGCCGCCGCCCCGGGTCGCGGTCGGGATTCCGGCCGACCTGCTCCGGCGAAGGCCCGACGTGAGGAGCGCCGAGTTTCAGGCCATGGCCCAGTCGGCCCAGATCGGCGTTGCCAGGGCGGACCTCTTTCCGGCCTTTTCGCTCACCGGTTCCTTCGGCTTCCTGTCCTCGACGGTGGGCGGTTCCAACCTGGCCGACATTGCCACGTTCGCCGCGCGCAACACGACGGCCGGCCCCTCCTTCCGCTGGGACATCTTAAACTACGGAAGGATAACCAACAACGTCCGGGTGCAGGATGCGCGGTTTCAGGAGCTTCTGCTCTCGTACCGGAACACGGTTCTCAGGGCGCAGCAGGAAGTTGAGGATTCCCTGGCCGGTTTTTTGCGGGCGCAGGAAACCGCCAACTTTTACGCCCAGTCCTCCACGGCTGCCAAAAAGTCGCTGGACCTGGCCTTCCTCCAGTACCGGGAGGGGAGCACCGACTTTACGACGGTGCTGACGGCCCAACAGGCCCTGCTCACCGCCCAGGACAACTTTGCAACCTCCCTCGGAAATATTTCCGGCAACCTGGTGGGAGTCTACCGGGCACTGGGAGGGGGCTGGGAGCTAAGAGAGGGGCGCGATATCGTTTCGGCGGAAATCAAGGAGGAAATGGCCCGGCGCACCAACTGGGGAAACCTTCTTTCACCCGCATCTTACCTGCCTCCCGAACAAATACGGCGATCCACGGTGAAGCCGCCGGACTGGTAGTGTTGCGCGTGCCCTTCCGTGCTTTCCCTTATCCCTTCGCGGAGGAAAAGGAACGGGTTTGACCACGAAGATTTACGAAGACCAAGACGGAGCCGCTTAATAATGAATCGCCATCACCCGATATCGTTTCGCAGTGCCTTGAGAGCGGCGGCGTGGGGGCTTCTTTTTGCCTCCCTGCCGCTCTTTTGGGCCTGCGAGAAGCAGAAAGCCCCGGCGCCCGCCCATCGAGCCCCCACGGTGACCGTGAGCCGGCCCGCTCGCCAGAATGTGACCGATTACCTCGAATTTACCGGAAATACCCAGGCGGTCAACACGGTTCAGCTGCAGGCAAGGGTCGAAGGGTACCTGGAAAAGGTATTTTTTAAGGACGGGGACCTGGTAAAAAAGGACCAGTTGCTGTTTCTCATTCAGCAAAACACCTATTTTGCCAACCTCAAACTGGCCGAGTCCAACGTCATGACCCAGGAGGCGGCCCTGGAACACGCCAAAATTGAACTGGCCCGCTTCACCAGCCTCTACAGCCAGAAAGCCGCGGCCCAGACCGACGTAGAGACCTGGCGCTTCACGCGCGATTCCGCCCAGGCGGCGCTGACCGGAGCCCAGGCCCAGAGAGACCTCGCAAAGCTCAACCTGGGCTACACCTGGGTTGTCGCGCCTTTTGACGGCAGGATCGACCGCAGGCTGAAGGACCCCGGCAACCTGGTCGGATCGGGTTCACCGACGGTGCTGGCCGAGATATCGCAGATAAATCCCCTCTACGTCTATTTCAATGTAAGCGAAACCGACCTCTCCCGGCTGATGCAAACCTACGGTAAAGATACCGGTGCTTCAACGGCTAAGTTTTCCGGAGCGCACGTTCTTATCGGGCTGGCGGGAGAACAGGGTTATCCCCACGAAGGACGGCTCGATTTTACTTCAACCACCGTCACGACGACCACCGGTACGCTGCTGGTGCGCGCCGTTTTCCAGAACGGCGACGGGCGGATGCTGCCCGGGCAGTTTGCCCGGCTCCGGGTCCCGGTGGGAGAGGAAAGGTCGGCTATCCTGGTGCCCCGGGTGGCCGTAGCCTCCGATCAGCTCGGCTCATACGTGCTGGTGGTAAATGATAAGAACACGGTGGAGCGCCGCAACGTGCAAGAAGGGCCGTCCAGGGGGCCGCTTAGAGTAATAGAAAAAGGCCTTACCGGAAACGAGCGCGTGATTGTAAACGGGCTGCTCAGGGCGATTCCCGGCAGGCAGGTCAGCCCCGAGGAGGAAGCCGGGGCACAGCAGCCCGGAGAAGCTCCGGCGGGTGCAAAACCGGCATCCTGAGCATGAAGAAGCAAAAGAGCGGGGGAATGGTTCCTCCGCACCCCCGCGGCATGGGGCCATGCGCCCGCGGCGCACGGCCGCGCAGGCTGGCTTTCGCTCCAGCGCGAGGACGAGGATCGCACCCCCTTAAATGAAACCCGCGAGTGCTGGCAGATGATTTCCACCTTTTTTATCGACCGGCCCATTTTTGCGAACGTGATCGCCTTCATTACGATCATTATCGGCGCAGTGTGCGCGTACCGGCTGCCAGTGGCGCAGTACCCCCAGATTGTACCGCCCACCATCCAGGTTACGACCCGCTATCCGGGTGCCAGCGCGGGAGTTGTGGCGTCCACCATCGGGATTCCTATCGAGCAGGCGGTAAACGGGGTCGAAAACTCGATCTACATGTCTTCGACCAGCAGCAGCGACGGTTCCTATTCGCTGACCATCACTTTCAACGTGGGAACCGACCTGAACAGCTCGCTCGCGCTCGTGCAAAACCTCGTAAACGGGGCGCTCGCCCAGCTTCCCGGCGGGGTCACCCAGCAGGGGGTGACGATAAGAAAAGTGTCGCCCAACATTTTGCTCGTCGTGAGCCTCTATTCGGACGACGACCGCTTTGACGAGATTTTTCTGTCCAACTACGGTGTGATCAATCTCCAGTACCCCCTGGCGCGCATCCCCGGCGTCGGCCAGGTGAGGGTCTTCGGGGCGGGGCCGTACAGCATGCGCGTCTGGCTCGACCCCAAAAGGCTCGAATACTACAGCCTGTCCACGCAGGACGTGCTCGATGCGGTGAGGGCGCAAAACGTCGAGGTGGTCGCCGGACAGCTTGGCGCCCCGCCGGTTCCCGCCGGCCAGCCTTTTCAGTTCTCGATCAACGCTCTCGGCCGACTCTCGGATGCGGAACAGTTCGAAAACATCATTATCAAGACCGCTACCGGGCCGGCCCCGCAGATAGTTCGCCTTCGCGACGTGGCACGGGTGGACCTCAGCCAGCAAAGCTACTCCAACTTCGCCAACGTGACTGGGCACAAATCGGCCCAGGTCTTAGTTTTTGCCCTGCCGGAGGCCAATGTCATAAACGTTGCCAACAAGATTTACGATGCAATGAAGGATATGAGCAAGCAGTTCCCGGCCGGGCTGACCTACGCTATCCGTTTCGATACGACGACTTTCGTCCGCGAGGCCATAAGGAGCGTTTACGAAACGCTGTTCCTGGCCGGCATCCTGGTGCTCATTGTAATCCTTTTGTTCCTGCAAAGCTTCAGGGCGATGCTGGTGCCCGCCACAACCGTGCCCGTAACCATCATCGGGTCTTTTATCGCAATGTCGCTCCTGGGGTTTACGGTAAATCTCATGACCCTGTTCGCCCTGATCCTGACAATCGGGATAGTGGTGGACGACGCCATAGTGATCGTCGAGGGGAGTTCCTACCATATAGAAAGGGGATTGCCGCCCAGGGAGGCCACCATAAAGGCGATGCGGGAGCTGACCGGCCCGGTGATGGGAGTCACCCTGGCACTTGTTGCCGTTTTCCTTCCGGCGGGGTCACTGCCGGGAATCACCGGCCAGATCTTTCGCCAGTTTTCCCTGGTCATCGCCGCCACCGCCGTAATCAGCGCGCTCAACGCCCTTACCCTCAAACCCGTCCAGTGCGCATTCTGGCTAAAACCACGCCAGGACAAGCGCCCGAACTGGTTTTACCGCGGCTTTAACAGGGCCTTCCTGGCCGTCACCGATTTTTACATGAAAATCGTGAGCTGGATGGCGGGACGTCCGGTGGCGATGGTGTTCGTTTTCGCCGTAATCATCAACCTGGCGTTCTGGGGTTTTATTAACCGGCCCACCGGTTTTCTTCCCACCGAAGACCAGGGCTACGGCATTTTGATGACTCGGCTGCCGGAAGGATCATCGCTTCCCCGCGCCAGGGAACTGGCCGCCAAGACCAATTCCGCCCTCACCAAGGTCCCCGGGATCGCCAACTGGGTATCCATCGGCGGATTTTCGATACTTGACGGCGCCAACGTGTCCAACATCTCCACCACCTTCATAATTTACAAGGACTGGAAAGAGCGCGGAGCCGCCCTGGACCAGAACGCCATAGTAGCGGGCATCTACCGCGAGCTGGCCCCGATCCAGGAAGCACAATCCCTGTTCCTGGTTCCGCCCCCGATACGCGGACTCGGCCAGACCGGCGGGTTCGAAATGATCGTGGAAGACAGGGGAAACCTCGGCACAGCCGAACTGCAGCAGGCAACAGACGAGCTGGTGCAGGAGGGCAATTCGCAGCCGGACCTGAGAAACCTGGCCACCACCTTCAGCACCAGCAGCCCTCAACTCTACCTGGACATCGACCGCACCAAGGCGGAATCGCTGCAGGTACCGCTTACAAACGTTTTCCAGAGCCTCCAGGCATACCTGGGCTCCTCGTTCGTAAACCTGTTCAACAAGTACAACCAGGTCTTCCAGGTATATATCCAGGCGGACAGCCCCTACCGCCTCGAACGCCGGGACATAGCGAACCTCTGGGTGCGAAACAGTATCGGCCAGATGGTGCCGATGGGCACCTTGCTCAAAGTGCACCAGACCCACGGCCCCGAGCTTATCAACCGCTATAATCTTTACCCCGCCGCCGCCATTTTCGGTTCCGCGGCGCCCGGATTCAGTTCGGGGCAGGCAATCGCGCAAATGGAGCAAATGGCCCAAAACACCCTGCCGCAGGGGATGTCTTTCGAGTGGACCTCGACCAGTTACCAGGAAAAACAGGTCGGCAACCAGGCCTATTTCATATATGCGCTCTCGATCATTCTCGTCTACCTGGTGCTGGCCGCACTCTACGAAAGCTGGACCTCCCCGGCGGCGATCATCCTGGTGGTGCCCGTCGCCCTGGTGGGAGTGCTGCTGGCGCTCATGGTCCGCGGCTACGACAACAATCTCTACACCCAGGTGGGCCTGGTGCTGATGATCGCCCTGGCAAGCAAGAATGCCATCCTGATAGTCGAATACGCGCGCGAACTGCACCGTTCGGGAATGTCGGCCGCCGAAGCCGCCATCGAGGCCACCCGCCGCCGGTTCCGCCCGATTGTCATGACATCCTTCGCTTTTATCCTGGGCGTGGTCCCGCTCCTCATCGCCTTCGGGGCGGGTGCGGCCAGCCAGCGCGCAATCGGCACCGTCGTCTTCGGCGGCATGCTCTCGTCAACCCTTCTGGCCATACCTTTCGTGCCGGTATTCTATATCGTCATGCAGCGAATCAGCGACCGGCTGGGGATAGGTACCAAGCGACGGGACCCGGGCGAAAAGTAGAAGCTCCGATCCCCGGCGGCCTGTGCTCCGACCCGCACCGGCCGACTTTGGCCGTTCTTTCCATATCGATACTGACACCCGGTTTCCGGTAACTTAACTTGGAAGAAGAAACGGCTCTGGTTAAGAACACCTCTTGAAGGGAAACCATCCATGATAAAAATACTGAGCCTGGTCCTGGCCTTTGTGGCGACAATGGGAATTCCGGCAGTGCCCCCTCTGCAGGCGACCACCGCAAATATCGCTCCGGGTGAAGCGGAAGCCAAGGCGACCCTGGACAAGTCTCCGCGGCACCACGAATGGGTCAACATCTCCGTTCCCGGGCCCCAGGCGCGATTAGATGCTTTTTTGGCCTACCCGGAGCGCAGAGACAAGGCCCCGGTGGTGATTGTGATCCACGAAATTTTCGGCCTTACGGACTGGATACGCGCGGTGACGGACAAGCTGGCCGAAGCGGGCTTTATCGCCATCGCCCCGGACCTGCTGACGGGCAGGGGGCCGGGCGGGGGCGGAACGGCAAGCTTTGCGAGCCGCGATGACGTGGTGAGGGCGGTAAGAGACCTGTCGCAGGCGCGGGTGGATGTCATGCTCAATGCGGTCAAGGCATACGGGACCGCCCTGCCGGCGGCAACCGGCAGATTTGCGACCGTGGGCTTTTGCTGGGGCGGCACCCAGAGCTTCCAGTATGCCACGGTGCAGCCCGCACTGGGGGCCGCCGTGGTCTACTACGGCGCATCTCCTCCGCTGGAAACGCTGAGCGCGATCCACGCCCCCGTGCTTGGCCTTTACGGCGGGGACGACGCCCGGGTCGTCACAACCGTAGGGCCGGCCGAGGCGAAGATGAAGGAACTCGGAAAGGTCTTTATCGTCCATATATACGAGGGCGCGGGCCATGGCTTCCTGCGTGCCCAGGCGGAACGAAACGGGGCCAACCTCAAGGCTTCGCACAGTGCATGGCCGGAAACGATCAAGTTTCTGAAAAAGAACCTGGAGTGATCCACATGAAATCCAAGTCAAATGCGCTGGCCGGTATCCTGCTGGCTTTTTTGCTGATTTGTCCCATTGCCGCCTACGGCGCCGGGCCCGTCCAGCTTCCGGCTCCCCGGACCGAAGGCGGGAAACCCCTCATGCAGGCACTAAAAGACAGGAAGACAACACGCACGTTCAGCGATCGCAAGCTCGATCCCCAGACCCTGTCCAACCTTCTGTGGGCCGCTTTCGGCATCAACCGGCCCGACGGGCGCCGGACCGCTCCTTCGGCAAAAAACCGCCAGGAGATCGAAATCTACGTGGCGGCCCCCGACGGCCTTTTCCTGTGGGACGCGCACAAAAATATTTTAAACCCGATTTCGGACCGCGACCTTCGGGCCCTGACCGGCGTGCAGTCCTACGTCGGCGAGGCCGCGTTGAACCTGGTTTATGTGGCTAATTATTCCAGGGCGGCGGAAGGCGCGGGGGCGGAGCAGCACATCCTGGTGGGCGCGGACACGGGCGTTATCGCCGAAAACGTCTACCTGTTCTGCGCCTCGGAAGGCATGGCGACGGTCGTTCGCGCCGGAATCGACCACGACGCGCTGGCAAAGGAATTGAAGCTGAAACCGGAGCAGAAAATAATCCTCGCACAGTCGGTGGGATATCCGAAGAAGTAGGGCTTTCGCTGGTTCGCGGGCTCCATTTTTGCTCGCCCTCGGCGGCACGGTTATGAGCTTGTCCACTTAGGCGGCTGGAAGGTGTTTTCGCCTTTCACTTGGCACGCGGTAAAAACGAGTCGTGTAGGGTGGGCACAGCCTTACCTTGCCCACCGTTTTTCACCGACCAATGATGGTGGGCACGATAAGGCTGTGCCCACCCTACACGACTTTTTGAGCGCCTTTGACCCCCGCGATACATATCAGCGAGGCGGATTCGCCTAAACGAACATCCACCTACTTTGGGTTTGAAGCCCCCAGCTCGGCTTCCAGCTTCCGCATGCTGTTGCGGGCAAAATCGATATCCGGGTCGAGTTCCAGCGCAATGCGGTACAGCCGGATCGCTTCCTTTTTGTGGCCCAGTTCCCTGAGGTTGGACCCGATGTTGGCGTAGTCGATAGCCGAACCGGGGTCCAGTTCGATGGCCCTCTCGAACGCCTTGATCGAATCGTCGTGTTTTTTCAGCATGTAGTAGCAAAACCCGCGAAGATTGAATATCTCCTTTAAGTCGGGGTTTGCCGCCTCGGCCAGTTCCAGGGCGTCCAGCGCCTTTTCGTAGTGCCCCATCTCCTTGTGGCACGAAGCCAGGTGCACGTAGATGCTCCCGATTTCCCGTGGGTCGGGGGACTGCTGGAGGGATCTCTCGAAAAGCGGCAACGCCGCTTCCGGCCGGTCCTCGAGTTCCAGGCTGTGGGCCAGGAAGAAAGTGAGATCGTACCTCGGCCCGAAAACGGACAGGAGCCGTTCCATCTGGGCGACTATCTGTTCCGGGGAGAGGGCGAGGAGCATCGTTCGCGCCGCGTGCTGCGGGAAGTCGGTATTTCGCGTGTGGTCCAGGAAGTGGGCGCCGGGCACCATGGTGTATACGGCCGGGACCCCCAGGTCCGGGTGCGTGGCGTTGACCGTCAGCACCTCCAGCCCGATTCGAGCCAGGGCGGCCGTGCAGCGCTCGATTTCCACCCGCATGTTGTCGTGGTCCAGGTTGGGAAGGCTTTGGATGGGCACGACATCGCCGCCGTCCATCAGGTAGGCCGCTTCTTCCAGGGTCGCGTACTTGGGCAGGGTGGGCTGATAGGTGGTGCGGCTCTCGAAGTCGCCCGCAAGCTGGGCTATTTCGGTAAGGGTCCGGCACAGCGCCTTTTCGGGATTGGAGTTTGTCCCGGCGGCGAAAACGATCTCGCTTTTTTCCGGAAATGTGGACGGATCGAAGGCCAGCGCGCCCACCGTCGGGATTCCGGTATCCAGGGAAAAATCGCGCAGGAAAAGCCTGATCCCCCTGGCGCGGAATTTGCCGACCAGCTCGATTGCGGCCGGGTCCCGCAGGGAATCGGGATCTATTTGAGGCGTTACCAGCCGGTCGTTGCTGATGATCGATCCCACGTGCCTTTCGACAACTTCGCACAGGCTTTGCAAAACGGCTTCCTCGATCGTATTGCCGGCAGCCGGCCCGTTGTACTCGTTTATCAGGTAGAACCAGTCGATGGGCACCCACTGGTCGCGGCCGAGCGTCAGGTTGCGGGCCTTTACCCAGCGCATCGGGAAATCCTGCAGAAAGAGGCCGCACAGTTCGTCCGGGGTTTCGGTGTCATAGATTGATTTTTTGAAATCGCCAACCGTCAGCGCGAGATCGTCGAGTTCCCCGTACCTGAAGCCGGGAAACGGAAAACCCTTTATGAAGGAAAAGAAGCTGAACCGCTCCATCAGCTCCATCAGGGCGCTGGCTTCGGACTGCTGCGGCGTGGCCCCCTTTCCCATCTGCTTTTTGGTGCCCGTAAAGCGCGTGGCGTCCTCTCCGCAAAGGCTGATATAAACCGGAATGTCCAGCCGTCCGGTGTCGATGCGCATCGTCTTCGCCAGAACGTCTATTTTGAGGCGGCCAAGCAACTCGCGCACCCAGGCGATGGTCTGCCCGGGGCTTCGCACCTTGTCCTGGTCGTCACTGAAGGTCTTGAAGCAGTCAGTGATCTCTATGTTGGATTTCATATCGTTTTCCCATGAAATAAATTGAGGGCATTCTCTAATAAACCGGATGCGCGCATCCGGAATCCGAATTGCGAACAGGCTCAGCGGACCCTGTCTTCTGCGCATTCTTCATGTTTGCGAATGATTTCAAGAAGCGGATGGGCGGAACGCGAATTGCTGTAGGAGCGAGGAATTCCCTTTATCCTTGCAAAGTCACGGAGGTTTTTCGGCCGCTGGAGCGCCAGCCGCAGGAGTGTTTCATTGGTGAGAATCCTGAAGGGGGCGCGGTCGCGGCGCCGGGCCTCGTTTTCGCGGAAAAGGTAGAGGGCCTTGAGGACGCGTTTGCCCGCAAGGTCGAGCGACTGCGCACCGCAAATGTGCAGAAAATTTCCCGGACGGAAAGGTTTTTCCTGGAACTGCTGATCGCACTCCCTCTGGAAGGCTTCGCTGGCCAGGTCCCAGAGTTCTTTTTCGCTCAGTTCCGCCGCCAGGAGGCGTCTTAGGGGGATGAGGAAATGAGTGTCGTAGCGGGCGTATTCGAGCTGCTCGCTGTGCAGGGGGCGTTTTCCCCAGTCATAGCGCTGCCATTTCTTATTCAGGCAGACCCCGAAATGCTCGTTCAGGATCTTGGCAAGCCCCAGTTGCTTGTATCCCAGGATCCTGGCGGCGATTGCCGTATCGAAAATGTTTTTCACATCGAACTTGAAATCGCGCCGAAGGCCTGCGATATCGTTGGGGGCCGCGTGGAATATTTTCTCCGTGCCGGGGTCGGCAAGGACTTCGCCGAGCCCGCCCAGATCTTCGAGGGCAAGGGGGTCGATTATAAAGTCGTCTTCTTCGGTGGATACCTGTATGAGACAGATGCGGTTATAATATGCGTAGAAGCTGTTGGATTCCGTATCGACCGATATGAATTCGGCATTTTCGAGCTGTGATATGAAGGAAGAGAAATCATCCTGAGTCTGGATAACAATCACCGGCTTCAAATCCATGATATGCTTTTCCTGCATTAATCTCCTGTGGTATCCATTCCAGGTTAGAAGCGAGGCCGAAAATGACCAAACGCAAAGGAAAAACGAACGATCCCAAGCGCGGTTCTTCCCGGCAGAAGCGCCTTCCCGGATTCTATACCCCCTTTAAGGATTTAGATCAACACCCCGTATCAAGTTTTTCCAATGATTATGAACGCTCAGACAAACCCGCGGTGGAAAAAACCGGTTCGGCACCGGCCGGTGATGAAATCGACGAAATTTTATTCAGCAAGGCAATGGCCGAAGTAAATCCAATGCCTTCCAAAGTGCGGGAGAAAGTCCCGTTCCGCCCCCCGGTAAAAGAGAACCCGCGCTTCTCCGCCATAGAGGAACTGGAAGCCTACACGCAACTGGTGGACCTCGTTGCCGGACAGGGAGCGTTCGAGCTTTCCTGTTCGGACGAATACATCGACGGCGCGGTGGTCGGCCTCTCGCCGGCGCTGCTCAAAAAGCTTCGAAACGGATATTTCAGCTACCAGGACCACCTGGACCTGCACGGCCTCACCCGGCAGGAGGCGCGGGAAGAAACCATCCGGTTCGTAACGAGCAGTTTTTCCGAGCGCAGGCGGTGCGTGCTGATAATTCCCGGACGGGGACTCAATTCAAAGGACAAGGAGCCGGTTCTGAAAAACAGCCTGGTGAGCTGGCTGATGCGCGCGCCGCTAAAGAGGGTGGTCCTTGCCTTCGCGTCCGCCAGACCCTGCGACGGCGGCTGGGGCGCTTTCTACGTGCTTCTTCGCAAAAACGAGCACAAAGCGCCGCTCATTTCGCCGGCAAGGTGAGGGAATACCGCAGAGGGCGCAGAGAAAAACAAATAAGAAATTAGATGATCGGACCTTTTCTCGTTTTCCGTACCGGAGCGTGGGAACGGGGGATGTTGCCCTTTCCCCTGCCGCTTTTTCTCTATTCTTCTCCTCTGCGTCCTCTGCGTCTCTGCGGTGCAATGCCCCTCACACCTCACCTTTACGCGACTTCCACCATCACCTTGATCGCCTTGCGGGTGTCCATGGCCTTGTAGCCTTCCGGCACTGCGTCGAGGTCGACGGTCATGTCCAACACCGGCGAGGGGTCGAGTTTTCCGGCCAAAACGTCTTTGAGAAGGTCGGGAATATACGAGCGCACGGGCGCCACGCCGCCGTGTATCGAGATGTTTTGGAAAAACAGCCGTCTGGCGTTCAGCGGCTCCGACCAGTGCGGCACTCCCACATAGCCCACCGTCCCACCGGGGCGGCAGACCCCGATGGCCGTGTTGAAGGCCCCGCTCGTCCCAACGCATTCCATGACCGAACCGGCCCCGCCCTTTGTCATTTCGATTACCCGGGCTATGGCCTCATCACCTCGATTGTCAATGACGTCGGTTGCGCCGAAACGCCTGGCCAGTTCCATGCGCGCCCCCTGGTGGCCGAGCACGATTATACGTCCGGCACCGAGCCTGTGCGCGGCCAGAACGCCGCACAGCCCCACTGCTCCGTCCCCCACCACGGCCACGGTCGAACCCTTGCGGACCCCTGCCGAAACCGCCGCATGGTGTCCCGTGCCCATGACATCGGTCAAAGGCAGTATGGATTTGAGCAGGGCGCCGTCTTTTGAAATATCGGAGGGAAGCTTTACCAGGGTACCGTCCGCAAGCGGGCAGCGTACCATTTCTCCCTGTCCCCCGTCATTTTCCATTCCCCAGAAGCCGAGGTTGACGCATGAGGTCTGCAAACCTTCCCGGCAGAATTCGCAGGTGCCGTCGGAGAAAACAAACGGCGCGAGCACCAGGTCGCCTTTCTTTATCGTTTTGACACCGGAGCCGACCTCCTCGACCACCCCCATCCATTCGTGGCCTGTACGCCACCCCGGTTTAAACTCGCTGAGCCCCCGGTAAAACCACAGGTCGGAGCCGCATATGCAGGCACGAGTCACCCTGGCTACGACATCGGTGGGTTGTTTGATCACGGGGTCCGGGACCCGCTCGACGCGCAAATCTCCCGGTCCGTAGAAAACAGTGGCTTTCATATCGAAGCTCCTTGATTGCTGAATTCCCGATTCAGTCTTTTCATTCCGCGCGAACCAGTTCCCTGCTGTAGTTGAAACTGCCGTCCCGGCTGATCCATTGGCCGTTTCTGCGCTCGATGATCCAGCCGCTTTCCTTCTTGCCGCCGAATGCAGCGCGGAGAGGAGAGAAGAAAAAATCCGGGTTCTCGTAAACCATGCCGAAATTATCGCGGAAAAGCCTGACAACCTCCTCGGAGGCGGACCCGAAGAAAGTAAGCAGAAAGCCGTACATGGTCCGTACTACTTCAAAGATTGCAGATTCGGCATCATCGAAGGGTTTGAGGATGAGAAATGGCCCGAACAGTTCGAGGTCCGGGATGGCATAGTCGCTGTCGGCTTCCAGAATTATGGGTTGGACCGTGTCGTTATGAATTGCGCCGGTAAGCAACCGTGCGCCGGAACACTTCTCAAGGGCCTTTTCGAGTATGAGGCGGGTGCGCTCGACCCGTATCGGCCCGATATCCGTGGCGGGGTCAAGAGGGTCTCCCACCCGCAGGCTTGCCGCCATATCCAGGACCCGCTGCCTGACCTCATCGTAGAGGGACCTGTGGATCAGCGCCTTTTTAAGGGTCGTGCAATACTGGCCGCCATTGATGAACGCGCGCCGTGCAATGAAAGTGCTTGCCTCTTCCACCCCCGCGTCTTCAAAAACCACCGCGGCGGGCATTCCGCCGGGGCCGGCAAAAAACAGCTTGTCGAAAGCCTCGCGGCGGCCGCGGTACGCCTCGCCCACCGCCGAAGCGCCCGACATGAAAAGGACGCGCACGGCTTCGTCGCTTACGCAACGGTCCCCGAATGCCCGGTTATCAATTCCGACCACCGGTTCAAGGTCGGGAATCGGACCGCCGATTTCCGATATCAGAGCAGCCGAGCGTGGGGTCTGGGACGAGAAGCTGAAAAGCAGTCGATTGCCGGTCAGCAGGGCGGAGCCTCCGAGACGGGCCAGCATTATCGACGGGGCATCGTACGGAAAAATAGCGGAAACCGTCCCATAGGGTCTTTTGTTCTCAATCCAGGCAACCTCCTGTTCCATGGTGCGCAGGTGCTGCACCGCCAGGTCGACTTCCATGCCCGTGACCTTTACCGGAAATCCGGCATCCAGTGCTGCGGCTTCCTGGAGGTCCGATTTTTTCTTCTCCAGCCCTTCCGCCAATTGCAGGACCTGTTCCAGGCGGGCTCTCATCTCTTTCATTTCAGGGTTTCCTCCGATCCGGCGAATTTTCACGTTTAGTGTGATAACCAACTTCGAAAAAAATCCACACGCCGGAAACCAGTCTAAGATGTCCGGGCGTCGCGGGCAAGCATTCATGCACCGCCGCCCCCGAAGGGCTGCCGGGCGACGGCGGCGGAGTGAAAATTTTGCCGGGCGAACGGAGTGGGGGGGCCGCGAAGGCGGCGCTGCGGCTTAAACCGGACCGGGGCGAACTTCGACCGATCCGGGCTTCGCTTGCCACCACGGCTTTCTTGGCAATTTTCACGGTCCGAGGCCGCGGTCAAACCGTCCGGGTGCCGGTCCTAATAACCCCCCTGGCTCTTTTCGTACCGGTCAACCAGAACCGCCGACCACTCCGGCGGCACCGCCTACATCAGTATTCCAACATATTAATCATTACGGGTGGCAGCCATGGAGGTTTGACCGCATTTTTTGACGGGGGGGACACCTCAGCCGTATGCTTGGGCGAACCGTGCTGGTCGAATCAGGGAGAGGAACTAAGGAGGGGATGCTATCTTGGATTGTGCCGGATTATTCCGGCCTCCAGCAGCCAATCAACCGTCTCGCACAGTGGAAGGCCCACCACGTTGGTATAGGAACCTTCGATGGATTTTACCAGGTACGCCCCGATGCCCTGGATTCCATAAGCGCCGGCCTTGTCCAGCGGCTCGGCCGTGCGGGCGTAGGACTCAACCTCCGCGTGCGTGAGGGGTCTGAAGGTGACGCGGGTCAGGACCGATCCGCTCCTGTGGTATTTGCGCTGCGCATTTTTGATGCAAATTCCGGTAATTACTTCGTGGGTCCGGCCGCTTAAGGTTTCGAGCATCCGCACGGCTTCGGCCGGGTCGGCCGGTTTTCCAAATATGCGGCCGTCCAGGGCTACTATGGTGTCGGCCCCCAGCACCCAGTGTTGCGCGAAAAGCTCCGAGACGGAAGCGGCCTTGGCGCAGGCCCATTTTTGCGCCGTTTGGGCGGGATGGTTTGCGGAGGCAATGGCGGATTCTTCTATCCGGCTCGGCTCGACCCGGAAATCAAGCCCCACCGACTTGAGAAGCCGCTCTCGCCGCGGCGACCCGGAAGCGAGGATGAACGGTTCGAGGGTTTTGAATATTTTTATTTCGGCCAGAATTCCCCCCATAAAACCCGCAACTAATATGGCGAGCCATTAATCCATGAAAAAAGAGCGGGGGAACCGGTTCCCGGCTGCTGTCCCAATGGGGTTGCTCCAAAATACATGAACCACACGTAAATAGGGGATTTCCCAAATCGTCATTCCCGCAACGCTTTTGGGCGGGAATCCGGCGTCTTTGCAGTTTAATGATTTGTTCTCCCGCTCCCGGCAGGAGTGTGAAAACGAGAAAAGACACTGAACGCCCGGGCTCAGGACACCCGCAACCCGCCTACAGCGCCAGCATCCGGTCCAGCGCCACTTTGGCTTCCGCTTTGGTTTGCTCCGGGATGGTCACCACGTTTACCTGGCCGATATTATTGAGCGTCCACAGAAGATTTCCGGGATTTATCTTGAACATATTGGGACACAGCGAATTGTGCAGGTCGAGCACCTTTTTGTCCGGAAATTCGAGAGAAAGCCGGTGCACCAGGTTGATTTCGGTTCCAACCACGATAGTCGATCCGGCGGGGGCTTCCCTGACGTATTTTACGATAAAACTGGTCGACCCGCACGCATCGGCAAGGGCGACCACCTCCCGCTTGCATTCCGGGTGCACCACGATTTTGGCTTCCGGGAACTCGGCACGCCTGTTGCGGATCATTTCGGTGGTAAACCGGGTATGCACCAGGCAGTAGCCGTCCCACAGGATCATCTTCGCCCTGCGCACGGCATCCGGATCATTTCCGCCAAGGGGCTTTTCGGGCGACCAGACTATCATGTCGTCGGGCACAAGCCCCAGGTCGTGGCCGACGTTTCGCCCCAGGTGCTGGTCCGGGAAAAAGAGGATTTTCTCACCGGCCTCGAATGCCCACCGGGTTGCCTTCGCTGCGTTCGACGAAGTGCACACTATTCCGCCGTTCTTTCCGCAAAAAGCCTTCAGCTCCGCATCCGAGTTCATATAGACGAGCGGAATCAGCCGGTCCCTGCCGGAAATTTCGGTTATCCGGTCCCATGCGGCCTTAATCATCACCGCATCCGCCATGCCGGCCATCCAGCACCCCGCGTTCAAATTGGGAATCTGCACCACCTGGTGCGGCTGTGCCAGGATGGCCGCGCTTTCGGCCATGAAGTGAACGCCGCAAAACACGATATAGCGGCAGTCGCTGTCGGCGGCCGCCTTTTTGGAGAGTTCGAAAGAGTCCCCGGCAAAATCGCCGAGATCGACGATCTCATTTCTCTGGTAATGATGGGTGAGTATGATGAGCTCTTTTCCGAGCTGCCGCTTCCTGGCCCGAATATTTTCAAGAATTTCCGAATTGTCCAACCCGGCTTTTGCGTTTGCCTTCATGATTTTACCTTCGTCTTTTATGTTGGCCCGAGATCGATAATTCACATCCCCGCCCTTGCCGCGAAAGGGAGAGGAAAACGGCGAGCTTCCGGATGGAGAAGCCGAACTATTAAAACTACCTGCCCGCCGCATTTCAGGCAAATGGAAATCGGCGGGCGGAAGTATTCGATGCAAATTTTATTTTATTATCAGGCCGCGGCTGAAGGGCCGACCCGCGTCACCGGGTCTTCGCAGTGAATGACGCCGCCTTCGAGCACCCGCGCGAAAACCCCTTCGCGCGGCATTATGCAGTCGCCGGCCTGGTAGAAGATGGCGCATTTTTTGGGGCACTCTTTGCCGATCTGGGTTATTTCCACCAGGACCGATTCCCCCAGCCTGAAACGGGTACCCACGGGAATATCGACCCAATTTATCCCTTCAGTGGCGATGTTTTCCGCAAAGTCTCCGAAACCCACGGAAAGGCCCCCGTCCCTGGCTTTTTGGATGCTTTCCGTGGCGAGAAAACTGACCTGCCTGTGCCAGGGACCCGCATGAGCGTCACCATCCAGCCCGTGGTCCTTAACCAGCAGGGCCTGTTCGACGCATTGCTTTCGCATTCCCTTGCTCTTGCTTACCGCGATGGATTTAATTTTCATCTCGACTTCTTCTTCATCCGCTCCGGGCGTGTGCCCCAGTCTCATAGTCCGCCGTTTTCACCGGCGCCGCAAATGCATTCCACGTCCCCATTCGTCCGTGCTTTATCTACCAGGTCGGCAAAGGTGACCCTGTCGAGCCGCTCGTGGATGGCCTCGGCCGCCTCCTTCCACAAAAACCGTGTGAGGCAGAACCCGGAGCGATCGCACGTTTCGGGATGGTTCGAGCATTTGACAAGCTTTATACCGCCTTCGAGCAGCGAGACGATTTCGCCCACGGTGATCTGCGCCGGGTCCTTTGTGAGCATGTGGCCGCCCTTGGGGCCGCGCACGCTTCTCACGTATTCGGCCTTCTTCAGGGGGATTATGATCTGTTCGAGATACTTGAGCGGAATTCCCTGGCGCTTGGCAATGCTGCCAAGCCTTACGGGACCGTTATTGTAGTGAAAGGCCATGTCGAGTATCAGGCGCGCCCCGTACCGGCTTCTCGTAGAAAGTTTCATACCCGGCTCTCCCCCGTTCCAATTTTCTTATACAGCATTCCCGATCGGGCGATAAGGCGTTAATCGACCCCAAGCCATATCGAGCCTTTTCAACTGTTCAGTAAAGGATTTTTCCACCTTGTATGGAAAACGGGCGACAAATATAGTCCCCAAAATCACACCAGTTTAGTATAGTATAGCCCAAAGGCTGGGCGGGTCAAGGAAATCCTGGTCTGGCAAAGCCGGATACCGGGGCGCGGTTTTGGAAAAAAAGTTGGGACTTTCCACCCCGCATGTTATTGTTAACCGGTCCAAACAAGAAGGAGCAGACTGCATGGACTCCAGAATGCTGGTACTCAGATTTTCGAAAGAGATAGTCGATCAGCCCATCATCACCAATCTGGTGCGTGATTATAACCTCAGTTTCAATATTTTGAAGGCCCAGATTTTCCCCCGCAAGGAGGGGATGCTGGTCCTGGAGCTTCGCGGCGACGAGAGCGATTTCGACCGTGGGATAAAGTATCTCGGAGAATGCGGAGTCGAGGTCGAACCGGTCGGCCAGGGCATCCGCCGCGACGACGAGAAGTGCTACCAGTGCGGCTCCTGTACGGCCGTTTGCCCGACCGGCGCGCTCCATATCAAAAGGCCCGAAATGCAGGTGCTCTTCGAGGCCGAACGTTGCAGCGCCTGCGAGCTGTGCGTAAAAACCTGCCCCGTAAGGGCCATGATCGTGACCTTCGACAAGGCCCTCGCCTGAGGGTTATCCTGCCTTGAAAATCGCTGTGGCAATGAGCGGGGGCGTGGACAGCCTCCGTGCGGCAATGCTTCTGCGCGAGCAGGGGCACGAAGTGTTCGCGATACACATGCGCCTGCTCCCCCCGCCGGCGGCGGGGACCCGGGCCTTGGGGCTTCTCGCCGAACGCGAAGGCCTCCTTGGCGAGCTGTGCTCGAAGTGTGGAATCGATCTGGGCTTCGTCGATTTCCACGAAGAATTCGAATCGCTGGTGATATCGCCGTTCATCGACTCCTACCGGCGGGGGCTCACCCCGAATCCATGTATAAGCTGCAATCCGAAAATCAAGTTCGGCTTTCTCCTCGACCATGCGCTGAAGCAGGGGGCCGAGCGGCTGGCAACCGGGCACTACGCCCGGATATCCCCGCCGGGTCCGGCCGTGCTCGATGCCGGGTGCTCGACGCCGGATGCCCGGTCCTCCATTGATGCTGAAAACCGGGTCCTCAGCACGAGCCTCGGCCGCTTCCGTCTATACCGCGCGCAGGACGCGTCCCGCGACCAGTCTTATTTCCTGATGGGTCTTGGCCAGGAGCAGCTCGCCCGCGCGGTCTTTCCCCTGGGCACGCACACCAAGCGGGAGACCGTGGCCTGGGCGAAAAGCCTTGGGCTAAGCACTCTTACCACCGAGGACAGCCAGGAAATCTGCTTCATACTTTCCGGAAAGTACGCCGATTTCGTAAACGATCAGACCGGAACGGCGCAGCCCCGCGAAGGCCCCGTTTTGGACCTTGACGGAAACCTGGTCGGGAGCCACAGGGGAATCCACTACTATACGGTGGGGCAGCGCAGGGGGCTTGGGATTGCTTCCACCGAACCCTACTACGTCATCCGCCTCGAACCCGAAATAAACGCGGTCCGGGTCGGGCGCGCAAAAGACCTCCTGTGTGGTTCCTTTACGGTCCGCGACGTAAACTGGGTGTCGGTCCCGCCTCCCGACGGGCCGATTGCCTGCCGGGTGCGCATCCGAAACCAGCACAGGCCCGCCCCGGCGGTGGCAACCCCGATAAATCCCGACAAAGGCCGCGGCACCTTCGCGGCACTCGTTACCCTGCTGGAACCCCAACGGGCGATCACCCCCGGCCAGGCCGCCGTCTTCTACTCCGGGGACCTGCTTCTGGGCGGCGGCATAATCGAAAGGCCGCCTGTTCAGGATCTTTAGCCCCAAGCCCCTGCGTTTTCGCTGCCGCCCCCACGCCACTTCGCCGCATGTCGCAGGAACGCGGGAATATCGGTTTCTCCACTCTTTTTTCTGCACTAACGGCTCACCGCACTAGCCTGTTCATCTTCGCAATCTTATGTTTGGAAGTCAGATATCAGGTATCAGGGGAAGTCTCGAGTGCGGGATGCCGGGCATCGGCTCCCGCTTTCTGTATTCGATGTCCGAACCTGGCGCCTGACAACCCGATACGGGTCGAAAGGAGTCAACCATGCCTCAAAGAAAACATTCGCAACTTCCGAAAGGACCGGTGCCGGGCGCGGCTTTACCGGCCGGTTTTATGTTCGCCGATCACGGGAAAAAGAGACTGGACATTGTTTTGAAATGCGATTCCATGGGGAGCGTGGAGGCAGTCTCCGCCCTGCTGTCCAATCTCAAGCTGCCGGAAGCTGAAATAAAGCTCATCCACACCGGCGTCGGGACCATTTCGAAGCAGGACCTGCTGATGGCACTGAGCGGCAGCAAGCTGGTGCTTGGGTTCCAGGTGGGGACCGCCCCCAGGCTGGAGCAATGGATAAAGGAAAACGGGGTCGAAATCCGTTTATACAACGTGATCTATCGGCTGGTCGAGGACCTCAGGGAAATCGGCCGAAGCCTGCTGCCCGCCGAGCCCGAAGAAAAGGTGACG
The DNA here is from genome assembly GCA_963712895.1 of uncultured delta proteobacterium. Lineage (GTDB taxonomy): Bacteria > Desulfobacterota > Syntrophobacteria > Syntrophobacterales > Syntrophobacteraceae > SbD1. The sequence goes on from CAVQJR010000008.1 coordinate 153,972, forward strand.
GGCACGTGCAGGGTCATTGCGGTTTTCAAGTCCAGCAAGGGCTTGGTCCTGGGGTGCGAAGTGGAAGAAGGCACCCTGCAGGTCGGAAGGAGCTTCCGGGTGGTATCGGCGATGGGTCCCGTCCTCAGCTCCAGGATCGAGTCCATGCAGATTGAAAAAAAGCCGGTCAGGGAAGCCAGGCCCGGCCAGCAGGTGGGGGTCAAAGTGGCGGGCCTCTCGGGCGCCAAGGTGGGAGACTTCATCGAAACGTTCGAAACCTCGGCCCCCAGGAAAGAAACGTGGTCACCGCAGGGAAGAATCGTCCACCTCGAAGCGTCGTAGGCGGATTGCCGGCGGCAACTGTCTCTAACCGGGTGACGCGTACGGCCCTGCGTATTTCCTCTCGCTCCCACGCTCGCGCGTGGGTATGCGGACCCGGGATTTTCCTGCCGAATCGGTGTGCATTCACGGGCAGGGGCATGGGAACGAGAAAACCGACAACCCGCGATTACTTCCCGAGTTCCTCCGATCTTCGTGTTGCAGCTTCCACCGCCTCCATGAGTGCCCCACGAACCGCTCTTGCTTCGAGTATTTTAAGGCCGGCGATGGTAGTGCCGCCAGGCGAGGTTATCATGTCCTTGAGTTCCGCCGGGTGCTTTCCGGAGCGGTCCAGCATCAAAGAGGTCCCGATAAAAGTCTGGACCGCCAGTTCGCGGGACACGTTGCGGGGCAGTCCCATCATCACCCCCGCATCAACCATCGCCTCTATCAGCAGCAGAACGTAGGCCGGCCCGCTTCCGCTCAACCCGGTCACCGCGTCCATCCACTTCTCTTCGACTTCGACCGCTTTTCCCACGGCGCGAAAAAGGGCGAGGCTCATCTCCATCTGTTCGCCGGAAACCGATTTTCCCTTCGAGAGCCCCGAAGCCCCCTCCAGGATCAGCGCCGGTGTATTGGGCATCACCCGGACAACGGCGATGCCCTGCGGCAATTCCTTTTCCAGCATGGAAAGGGGAATCCCCGCCGCGATGGATATCACCAGGGGCAGGCGCGAAAGGTGGCTGCGAAGTTCAGCCAGAACGGCCGGCATTACCTGCGGTTTTACGGCAAGCACGATAACCTGGCAGGACTCGGCAAGCTCTCCCATATTTCGATACTGCCCCACGCCGTACTCGGTATTCAGATACCCGAGCCTGGCCGCGCTCACGTCAAATACGAAAATCCTGTCCGCAGTGAAAAGAGAAGCGGAAAGGAGGCCCCTGATCAGGGCCTCCCCCATGTTTCCTCCGCCTACAAAGCCGATATTGAGATTTTTGAACATCTGTTTCCTTCCAGTCGATTGGTAGTTGGACCCTCACTTGAACAGCGCACTGAGCATTCTTTCCACAACCTCGATGATGACCACGTTCGGTTTTTCCTTCTCCGTGATTTCATCGAGATCTATATTGTAATCCCACATAAACGTACTCTTCGAAAAATCCTCGGCAAGATAATCATTAAGAAACTCGGAGCCGAACGAGTCATGAAACATCACCAGACGCGGCAGGTTGGCGCCCGGCACTTCCTTTCTGCAAGACTGCAGCCGGGAAAAAAGCTGGCCCGGCACCGGCCTAAAATGCCTGCACGGGCCGTCGTTGCGTGCCCGCGCCGGAACCCTGTTTTTCAAGGTTATGGATGTATCGCTCAGTGAGCCCACCATCGAGAGCATGCGCGCCAGGTCGCCCTCGCCCTCGTTTTTTACCGTCGTGATATTGAAATCCGAGATGCTTTCAGGCCGCAGAGCAGGAAACCTTTTGGACAGGGCCTTCATGATTTCCCGGTACGCCACGTAGGCGCCGTAAGCATTCCAATGGGTATCGGTCTTGAAATATACGGGAAAGTCTTTTTTGGCCTCGATCAGGGGAGGCCGCAGGTCAACAATCGGCACGGGGGAATCATTTTTCAGAAGACTGACGACCTGATCCAGCCTGGTCTGATTGCGCAACCGCCGGAAATGCTTCGGAAGGTACTCGGGGTAGATCGAGTGCTTATCGGGGGCTATCACCAGGAGAAAATAGATATTTTTCTCATGCAGGCGGTTGTATATTCGCTCATATTCATTTTTGACCTTCTGGAGCTGGGCCGGCGTAAACAGGGCAACGCCGCAGTAGTCGGCCAGAGCGTTGTTGTATTCATAAAACATCCACCCGTCTTGCCCGAAAAAGACATTCGGGATAGGTCTCAATACCTTTAAATATCTTGTCCTGACAAGATTATTCAGGAAAACCAGGTTGTTTCGAAAACCGAAATTATCATTGAAATATTTTTCATAATGACTCAAAAACTTGCGCAAATCCCCGGTAAGCAGGATCGCCGCATCCGGCCGCTCCGCGAGCACCCTGAGTTCGCAGTTTTTCCTCTCCGTGAAAAGATGGGACCACATCTGGAAAGACGGGACCCATAATGCCGTGACAAACAACAGCACCGAGATTATGGAAAGACGGCTGGTTTTGTGCAAAGATTTCATCGTCTCGCTTAAAACCGGAAATATATGAACGGGTTATAGGTACCACTGGCCAGGGCCATTGTCGAAAATAAAAACACCGCCCATAAGAACAAAAACACGGCGATTTCCGTAACCTGGCCGGCTACCTGCGCCACCGGCCCGCTGGAAACAGCAATGTATTCCCTGAACTTCGGGGGAGGCATGGAAAAAACCACCCCGGCGCAGAGGGCCAGCAGAAACTCCCAGTTGGTAAACATGGCATTTCGGAAAACGGTGAAGCCTTTCTCGTAGAAACCGAACATGACCCCGATGAACCCGAAAGCGTCCCCGATCGTGTTGCAGCGGAAGAAAACCCACCCGACGATTACGACCAGCAATGTGTAGGCATGCCCGACCGGCGCCCAGGAAGACCTGAGATACCTGCCGAACCTGGTCCTTTCGAGCACCAGGAAAAGGCCGTGCCACAATCCCCAGACCACGAAGGTCCAGCTCGCTCCATGCCACAGCCCGCACAGAAAAAAGACCACCATCAGGTTGACCCACGTGCGATTAGGTCCGCACCGGTTCCCCCCCAGGGGTATGTAGAGGTAATCCCTGAACCAGGTTGAAAGAGATATATGCCATCTCCGCCAAAACTCCTGGATGGATCGGGATATGTATGGATGATTGAAATTTTCAAGGAAATCGAACCCGAACATCTTGCCAAGGCCGATGGCCATATCGGAATAGCCGGAAAAATCGAAGTAGATTTGAATTGTATAGCAGACCACCCCGAGCCAGGCCACGGACGGGCGCAACTGATCGATGGGAATCAAAAATATCTGATCGGCGGCTACCGCGACGGTATTGGCCACGAGCACTTTTTTCCCGAGACCGATTATGAAACGGTTGATCCCGGCCGAAAATTTTTCCACCGAGACAATCCTGTTCACAACCTGCCCCGCCACATCACGATAACGAATAATCGGCCCCGCGATGAGTTGGGGGAACAGTGACTTGTAGACGGCAAAATCGATCAGGCTGTAAGTTGCTTTCACATCGCGGCGGTACACATCGACTACGTAGGAAAGTGACTGGAAAATAAAAAAGGAGATTCCAAGCGGAAGGTGTACATGCCCCATCGTTACGGGTTTGATGCTTGCCGCCGCCAGGACTTCGTTGATGTTTTGGACAATAAAGTTCAAGTACTTGAAATACGCCATCAGGCCCAGATTGAAGACTATTGCGACAATCAGATAGAGCTTGGACCGGTCGAATGAAGCGCCCCTCTCCCCGCGTGCCTCATTTTTCTCGATCAGGGCCCCGAAGCAGTAGTTGCCAACTATGCAGACAAGCAGAACAAGGATGTAGGTGCCCTCACCCCAGGCATAAAAGACCAGGTTGGCCGCCAGCAGGAAAATGTTTCTAAACCTTTTCCCAACTAGAAAATATATGGTCAGCGTAAAGGGGAGAAAAAGAAACAGGAATGCTATCGAGCTAAAGGCCATTGGACTTTGGAATCTGCTGCCGGGTTTATGGTGTGGTGATCGGAGTCGCCTGCTGAAGCCATTTCCCGACCACCCCGCCCAGGGAGTAAACTGTCTGCCCTTTTCCCGGCACGAACAAGCAAACTGCCGGGCGCGCCGTGCAGGCAGATTCAAAGGGCGATCAAGGGACCGTCAAAGCAAGGCGCATTAAATCCGATTGCCGAACCGAACGCAAGGATTTTTCAGTACCCGTTCTCCGTGGAGTAGAGTTGCCGAGGCCGGTTGCGCCATTAACTTTGCGGGTTGTTTTTCGATCATGTATAATTAAGTTCTGTAAAACATTAATGAATCTAGATGGATAATCATTCCGCGTTTTGGACTGCTCTTATACCAGGTTGCGTTCAAGATTAACGTGATGGGTTACGCTCCGCTTCATCTATCCTACGCTTAACTCAGGTCTGGGAAGGGATGTAGGATGGGTGAAGCGGAGCGTAACCCATCGGCATTGGCCTATCTTGAACGAAAATTAGTATTACATCATGCTCCGGAGGGAAAGAAATGGCGCAAAAGCCCCGTACCGACCTCTTCTCGAAAGTCACGAAAACAGCCGGAAAGCATTCTCCCCTGGAAGAAGAAATACGAAAGCTGCCGGTCCCGGTTGCATCCGTTTTCCTGGGAAAAGACGGGAAAATCAGGCCCGCAGTCTTCAGGGAAACCGATATGACGCTCACCTGCAAGGGGCACGAAAGGATCGTCGAGGTTTTTTCCAAAACTATCGCCAAGAGCAGGAGCATCATCCTGGAAGCCATTCCCCGGGGCGAGGCCGCCCCGGTAAGGGGGAAACGGGTGGGCGTGCTTTTCTCCGGCGGCCCCGCAGCGGGGGGGCACAACGTGCTTGCGGGCCTTTCGGCCTCACTCGGCAGGGACAATACGCTTTTAGGGATCAGGAAGGGACCCAAAGGCCTCATAAACTCCGACATATTCGAGATCAGGCCCGAACACGTCCAATCCATCCTGAACCTCGGAGGCTTCGATTTCCTGGGCACCGACCGCACCAAGATCAAGAGCCCGCAGCAGTTTGAGAAGGTGAAGGAAACGGTTGTCAAAAACAAGCTGGACGGCCTGATTGTCGTCGGGGGCGACGATTCGAACACCAACGCCGCCTTTATCGCCGAGTACCTTGAAGACGAAGGGGTGGGCTGTTGCGTAATAGGCATTCCTAAAACAATCGACGGCGACATGGCGGCCGGAAAGTACCTGCCCATATCGTTCGGGTTCGACACGGCAACCAAGGTTTTCTCCGAACTGGTGGGCAATTTGAATCAGGACGCGGCATCGGCGGTCAAATACTACCATTTCGTGAAGCTGATGGGCAGAACGGCCAGCAAGATCACCCTGGAGGTGGCCCTCCAGACCAAGCCCGCCGTCACGCTGATTTCCGAAGAAATTGCCGAAAAGAACATGTCCCTGGAACAAATCGTTGACTACGTCGTACGCATCATCACCGAGCGACGCAAAAAAGGGATCAACCACGGCGTGATACTGGTCCCCGAGGGGCTCGTGGAATTCATCCCGGAAATGAGGCGGCTCATCGGCGAACTCAACACGGTCCTGGCCGAGTACGAAACGGACATCGCCGACCTGCCGACGCTCGAAAACAAGCAGGAATTCATATATCCGCACCTCTCCCCCGCATCGGCACAGCTCATGGCTTCTCTTCCCGAAGAGATCCAGGAAATGCTCATCCTGGAGCGCGACGACCACGGAAACGTCAAGGTATCCCAGATAGAGACGGAAAAACTTCTGATCGACAAAATCCGCTACCGGATTTCGGAAATGAAGCGGCATCCGGATAAGTTCTTCGGAGAGGGCGGCGGCAAAATCCCGGCCACTCCCCAGCAAGTCGCCGATTTCCAGAAACTGTCGCTTTCCACCCAGTCACACTTCCTGGGCTATGAAGGCCGGAGTTCGAAACCAACCCGGTTCGACGCCGCGTTCACCTTCCTCCTGGGCCTCACGGCGGGCTCGCTGGTCCTTGCCGGAAAGACCGGCTACATGGCCGCCGTGACCGATTTCGACCGGGGCGGGCGCATCCTGGCCCTGCCTCTCGCGGGGCTGGTCACATCCGAGATGCGCAAGGGCAAGGAGGAGTTCGTGATCGAAAAATCCCTGGTGAAACTGGATTCGCCTTCCTTCAGGGTCTTTGCCGAAAACAGGGAGAGCTGGGCAGCGGAAGATCTTTTCAGCAGCCCGGGCGCCATCCAGTACTGGGGGCCCACCAGCAGGCAGATCCCCATCATTGTGGCGCTGGACCAGGGGTACCCGGATTTCGGCACCTTCGATCTGGGAGAGGACAAGGAGATCAAAATAGATTAGGGCGGCGCGGTGCAGGAATTCATAACAGGGTTGCCTGAGAGGGTTTTTGCGCAAAAAGATAAAGCGAAGTCCAACAGCGGTATTACTTTATCCTGGTTTGATTCAGGGCCGCGCTCACCGCGCATCCAAAATCGCAACTACAACCGGAGGCAACCCTAATGCCTGAAAAATCCTTTGCCGATAGACTCGAACGCTTCCGCCGGGCCATGGCCCGGCAAGACCTGGACACCTTCCTGGTCGCGGTCCCGGAGAATAGGTTTTACCTGAGCGGCTATGAGGCCGAGGACCTGAATCTGACCGAAAGCTCCGGGTACCTGTTGATAACCGCCGAAACCAAACATCTGCTGACCGACCCGCGCTACGAGACGAGCGCAAGGGCGGAGGTCCCCGATTTCGAACTCGCGATCTACAGTCAGGGTCTGCCCCAGGTGTTGCCCGAGTTGTTCTCGAGCCTCGATACGCGGAGGCTGGGCATCGAATCCCATTTTCTCACCTTCAAGCGATACGCCGAGGTCCGCGACGCTTTGCAGAAGGCCCGCCCTTCCGCCGAAGTCGTTCCCACCGAGAACCTTGTCGAACAGTTCCGGATCATAAAGGACGAGGAGGAAGTAGAGCGCATCAGAAAATCGGTCAGGCTCACCGAAAGCGCGCTTAAAGCGGCCTGGAATTTTCTTTCGCCGGGCCGGAGCGAAAGGGAGGTGGCGTGGGTGATCGAAAAAACGATACGGGAGGGCGGAGGGCAGGCGGTATCCTTTCCGCCGATCGTGGCGAGCGGGCCCAACGCCGCACTGCCCCATGCGGTACCCACCGGGCGCAAGGCGGGCCGTGGTGAGTCGGTTATCCTGGACCTTGGATCAAGGCTTGACGGCTACTGCTCCGATATGACCCGGACCTGGACGGCGGGCGAACCCGACCCCAAACTGCGGGAAATCTACAAAATAGCGCGTGAGGCCCAGCTCGCGGCCCAGGACGCGGCCCGTGCCGGCACCGATTCGGTCCGGGTGGATTCAGCGGCCCGCGACCTCATCCGGCAGGCCGGATACGACGAGTATTTCGGCCACGGACTGGGCCATGGCGTCGGCCTGGCAGTGCACGAAAAGCCGGGGCTTCGAAAAGTGGACCCCGTTATCCTGGAGGAAAACATGGTCGTAACCATCGAACCCGGAATCTACCTGCCCGGCTTCGGCGGTGTGCGGCTGGAAAACATGGTGCTGATAACGAAGACCGGCTGTGAACTGCTTACCAGGGAAGACTTTTTCTATGACTGGTAGGTGGTTTCAGTTTCACGCGAAGCCGCGAAAGCGCGAAGAAAGGCAAAGAGAAAAGAAAGCGGCAATGTAAATATATAAAAAAACAGATGATGGTTTCTCTCTCGTTGGCAGCGAGAGAAAGGGTGAACCACGGCAATATTTTTTCCGCTTAATTTATCGAGATTTTGCTTTCCCTTGTTTTTCTTCGCGCCTTCGCGGCTTCGCGTGAAAAAATCCCTCGCTGATATCCTCAGTCCTCAGGTGGTTTCAGTTTCATGCGTTCGTGGTAAGGATGAATCCGTCGGGGACCGCGATTTTTCCTTCCATGCCCGGGATAATCTCCAGGAGGCGGCGGAAGTCTTCAGCCAGGTTTGCGCTGCTCTTTTCCTTGACCTGAAATAGCCCCTTTGTTAAGTTTCCGCGATTTCTTGTTTTTTGCAATCAGCTAGCTATCAGGTCTCACCTTTCAGATGGTGGCAACCGGCTGCCGGCACGTTGTACCTGATACAAAAACCCTATACCTGAATTTAATACCTGGGAGGCTGTTGTGGGCGAGCGAAAGATACTTTTGGGCAACGAAGCTATTGCGCTGGGTCTTATAGAATCCGGATGCGCCGTGGCGGCTTCCTATCCGGGGACGCCGGCCTCGGAGATCCTCGGCTCACTCGCCCGATTCCGCGATGAAAACGGCCTGGAACTGCACCTGGAATGGTCGATAAATGAAAAGGTGGCCTTCGAAGTGGCGCTCGCAAACAGTTGGGCGGGGAGGCGCTCGGCGGCCATAATGAAACAGGTCGGCCTCAACGTCGCCGCGGACCCGCTGATGAGTTCGGCCTATCTGGGAGTCAAGGGGGGCTTTATCGTGGTCTCGGCGGACGATCCCGGGCCTCACAGCTCGCAGACCGAACAGGACAGCCGCTTTTTTGCGATGATGGCCAAAATCCCGGTTTTCGACCCGATATCGCCCGCGGATGCCCGTGAACTCGCCGCCCTGGCCTACTCGGTTTCCGAACGTTACGAAGTCCCGGTAATGCTTCGGCCAACCACCAGGATATGCCACGCCAGGCAGGACATCGCCACCGGCCCGATTGCCGGGCGGCGAAAATTTGCAATGTTTGAAAAAGACCCGGCCAGGTGGGCGGCCACACCCAAGTTCAGGCTCAGCCTGCACCGGGCACTCAACGAAAAAATCCGAAAAATTTCCGAAGACTTTTTGCCGCGCCTGATCAACTCGGACCGGATGGCCTCGCCCGCGGCACCCGGCCCCGCCTGCATCGTGGGATCGGGGGCCGTCGTCGGGCACGTCCAGGAGATCATGGCCGACCTCGGCCTCTGGAATACCGTTCCCGTCTACCGGGTGATCATGCCCTTCCCGCTCTCGCAAACTTTCTGCGACGACCTGCTGGGACGGTTCGAAAGCATCCTGGTAATCGAGGAAACCTACCCGGTAATAGAACTGCAATTCCGGGACAGGAACAGGATCGTGGGCCGCATGTCCGGGGCCGTGCCGTCGTCGGGCGAGCTTTTGCCCGAAACCGTGGAAGCCGTCGTGCGAAAGTTTCTGAAGCTTCCCCCCGCCGCCCCGGTCGATGCTCCGTCCTCTCCCGGCAGGCGCCCCACGCTTTGCGCCGGGTGCCCTCACCGGGCGGCTTTTTTTGCCATAAAGAAAGCGTTTCCCAAGGGCATCTATCCCGGCGACATCGGCTGCTACACGCTGGGGCTGAACCTCGGCGCGGTGGACACGGTGCTTTGCATGGGGGCCTCGATCAGCCAGGCCGCGGGCTTTTATCACTCTTTCAGCGCCTCGCGCAAGGACTACCCGGCAATCTGCGCCACAATCGGGGACTCGACATTCTTTCATTCGGGGGTCCCAGCGCTGATGAACGCCGTGGTCCAGGGGGCGCGGTTCGTGCTTGTGATAATGGACAACAGCACTACCGCCATGACCGGCCACCAGCCCACTCCCGCCCTGGGATTGAATTTTGGCGGGCAGGGGGGTCTCTGCCTCTCGATCCCGGAAATCGTGCGTGCCTGCGGGGTGAAGTTCATCGAAGAGGCCGACCCCTACGACCTGAAAAATTTTACCCGGCTCCTGCGCTCCGCCGGCAAACACGCCAGGGGCGACGACGGCGGCGTGGCGGTGGTGATATCGAAGCACCCCTGCCTGATGGACCGTTCCCGGCCGCGCACGGGCGGCGGTAAAAAGATAAAGGTCACCGAAAGATGCAAGGGTTGCGGCTTCTGCATCAAGCAGTTCGAATGCCCCGCCATTGTGCCCGGCGGTGAAGACCAACCGGTTCGAATAGACGAGGCGGCATGTTCGGGATGCGGAGTCTGCGTCTGGGTGTGCCCGCATAAGGCACTGGAAATAGCCGATTAGCGGGGGTGCGCGGGGAAACGGGCGGTTGCCCGGATAAGGTTGCTTCCAAATAGATGAACTGCGCGTAAACGGAGGGGAATTCCCGAACCGTCATTCCCGCAGCTCTTTTAGACGGGAACCCGGCGTCAGTATGCCCGGAAAAGCTTCTGCGGCCATAAAGACTCGTGTCCCCGCCTTTTTGCCATAACCTCGCGAACCGCCTTAACGATCTTGTCCGCAGTGGGATAACGGGCCTTCCCCCTCGAAGGGGCCGGGGCGGGGCAGTCCGGAAGAGTTACCCTTCTGATGGGCGCCCTCAGGCATTCGAACGCATGTTCACCCGCCAGCGCCGCGATCTCCGCGGCCAGCCCGCATGTTTTCCAACCCCCGTCGGCCACTACCAGCCTGCCGGTCCTGGCGACCGATTCCAGGATCAATGCCTCGTCCAGGGGCTTCACCGTCCGAAGGTCGATCAACTCCACGTCGATCAGCTCATCTTCCAGTATCCGAACGGCTTTCATCGCCTCGAAAGCCATATAGGAGGAGGCGGCCAGGGTGACATCCGTTCCCTGCCTCCTGAGCGCCGCCTTTCCTATCGGGACTTCGTATACTTCTTCGGGGACCGTGTCGTCGACCCGGCGCAGCCGCCAGTCGTCGATGAACACAACCGGATCGGGGTCCCGGATCGCCGCCACCATCAGCCCCTTGGCATCATAAGGCGTAGAGGGCATCACGACCTTAAGCCCCGGCATATGGGCAAACGTTGCGTGAAGGGCCTGCGAATGCCGGGCCGCCCATTCACCTCCCCGGTTGATCACCACCCAGATAACCACCGGCACCGAAGCCTTCCCTTCCTTCACACAATACCAGTCGGCGGCCTCGTTCATGATCGACCCCATCGCGTAGACCATGGAGTCCATTCGCGGATGCGCGACCACCGGCCTCATGCCCGCCAGGGCCGCTCCCACCACGGCCCCGGTTATGCCTTTTTCCGATACCGGCGCATCGATTACGCGCCCCTCACCGAACCTTTCGATCAGCCCCCGGGCGGTATTTCCGACGCACCGCCGGCTTTTTGCGCCCCGGCCGATAAGGAAAACGGAAGGGTCGGCCGCCATCGTCTGATGCAGCGCTTCATTTATTGCCAGGCCGTACTGGAGTTTTCTTCCTGAAGACATACCTGCCAGGGTCCTTTCCATCGGGAGGCGGGCTGCTCTTCGAAAAACGGTATGCCCCGGCTATCAATGACACTGCTCATAGCAGGCCACGGGCCGGAGCGTCGCATCCTCCTCTTCCACCCCGGACCTGCAGGGGATATACTTTTTCCCGCAGGCGGGGCACTCCAGGTCCTGGAGCCGTTGCCCGCACGCGCACACCCAGCCGGTCTGCCTCGCGGGACAGCCCACCACCAGGGCGTGGTCGGGCACGTCCCTGGTGACCACGGCCCCCGCACCCACAAACGCATAAAGCCCGATGGCCACGCCGCACACCACGGTGCAGTTTGCTCCCAGGGTGGCCCCCTGCCTCACCAGGGTGGGACGGACATGGTCCACTTTGCCGATCCCGGCCCGCGGATTGCTGATGTTGGTAAACACCATGGACGGCCCGCAGAATACGCCGTCTTCCAGGGTTACCCCCTTATATACCGACACATTGTTTTGCACCCTGCAGTTGCTGCCGATGTTCACATCGGGCCCTATCACCACGTTCTGTCCTATATCGCATTTCTCCCCTATGCGGCAGTTGGACAGCACGTGGGAGAAATGCCGTATCCTGGTTCCGGCCCCGATTTCGCAGTTTTCGTCGATTATTGCCGTATGATGGACAAGAAGAGGACCGTACACCGCGCCCATGGACTGTGGAGCATGCATCGAGGCAATCGGCCCGGACACCTCCGACGGATACGGCAAATGAACACTCCGGCCGATCTTCTCCGATCCGCCGTCCTGTCCCAGGTCGACCCTCGTGCCGTTGCGATCGAAGGAAAACCGGCAGGCGTTGAGGACCCTCATGACCTGCAGGCCCTCCTGGCCGTCGGTCACGGGCCGGCAGCCATTTTTTGCGCAGTGAAGGAAGTGCCGGCATTCGAGATTTAGAGGTTCGACCCTGGCAACGGCCATCCGCTCCGGTTCGGCTGCCGCCGGGATGGCGTCGCGCCGGTTGATTTCATTTGCATAGAGAAGCAGCTTATCCGGCCAGGGACGGGTATCGTCGAACACCGCCATTTTGCGGTCTCCGACCACAACCATTTGCTGCACCTTGACAGGGTGCAGCCACGAGACGAAAATGTGGGCCTGCAATCCGGAGGGAAATGTCAGGTGGGTCGTGGCGACATCCGCCGTCCGGCGGTCAAGGCGGTTGCCGCCGGTGGCCGTTGCACTGTCGGGCTCCTCGCCGGCCAGGGAAAGAATCATCGAGATGTCGTGGGGGGCAAGTGCGCAGAGGATGTTTTCCTCCCGGCGGGTTTTGCCCGGGTTGAGCCGGTGGGAGTAAATGTAGTTGATGCGCCCGAGAGCGCCCGAGGATACCAGTTCTTTGAGGCGCAAAAATGCCGGGTGGTAGTGGAGAAGATGGCCCACCATGAGAGTCAGCCGCCTCCGGCGCGCAAGAGATATAAGCTCTTTCGCATGCTCCTCGTCGAGGGCCAGGGGCTTTTCGACGTATACGTGCTTTCCCGCCATCAACACTTCACGGGCGATTGCAAAATGCGTTTCGGGCGGGGTCGCGACGGCCACCCCCCGGATATCCTCCCGCGCCAGCACGCCGTCCAGCGCCGAGCAGGTTTCCACTCCCGGGTACTTGTCCCTTAGCTGCTCCAGCAGGCCGTCGTTGCTGTCGCAGATGAGCCGCAACGCTCCAAGCTGCCGGTAATTGCGGACCAGGCTTTCCCCCCGATAGCCCGCACCGATTACGGCGATAGACGATTGTTCATCGGTCATGGTCTTACGACCCCCTCCCGGCTTCTGAAGTCTTCACTGCAACAGAGCGGGGGAATGTTTCCCGGACCGTTGCCCAAATGCAGTTCCATCGAAAATGTCGCCATTGCCCGGCGGACCCGCCCAAAGGCGTTGCGGACATGACCACTTGGGGACTCCCCCCATTTACGTGAAGTTCCTCTGTTTTGAAGCAACCCTATCCGGGCAACAGATTTTAAAAAACATTCTCTTCCTTATATTTTCTCTGCGTTCTCTGCGTCTCTGCGGTTGAAGCCCCCCGTTTTTCACAGGATGCATTCGGTTTCCTGGGGCGTATATTCGGGAACCAGTTCCTTGAGTTTCCGTTTGATTGCATGGGCATCGTGGGTCCCGGCGATACGGCGGAGTTCCTGGAGTTCGCTGCGAAGCCAGCTTCGGAAACGGTCCCGGGAAGCAAATCCGTTCCCATTCCAATTGCCGTTGCGGCGGAGCACCATAATTTTTTCATGCCCCGTCCGGATGACGTCCTCCCCCTCGGTGATAAGCTCCTCGTAGAGCTTTTCGCCGGGCCGAAGACCGGTGAAAACGACCTTGATATCCCTGCCCGGTTCTTTGCCGGAGAGCCGTATGAGGTCCATTGCCAAATCGGCGATCTTTACGGGTGTTCCCATCTCCAGGAGAAAAATCTCGCCGCCCCGCCCCAGGGCCCCGGCCTGCAGGATCAACTGGGCCGATTCAGGGATGGTCATGAAGTAGCGGGTCACTTCGGGATGAGTCACGGTGACCGGTCCCCCATGCTCGATTTGTCTCCTGAAAAGCGGAATCACCGAACCGGCGGAGGCAAAGACGTTTCCGAACCTCACGGCCATGAAAAGCGTGTCGTTGCCCTCCACGGACTGGAGAATGAGTTCGGAGACCCGCTTGCTCGTTCCCATGATGTTGGTGGGCTTTACCGCCTTGTCCGTCGAGACCAGCACACAGCGTACGGCTTTGTACTTTGCCGCCATTTCGATTACCACGCGGCTTCCTTCGACGTTGTTGGACACGGCCTCCCAGGGGTTTCCTTCGAGCAGCGGGACATGCTTGTAGGCGGCCGCGTGAAAAACGGCCTCGGGACGGTAGATATTGAAAATCTCCTCCATTATGGACTCGTCCTGGACCCTGGCCAGTATGGCGTGATAAGCATCAAAGTTGTGCTCGTGGCAAAGCTCCATCTGGATATTGTAGAGGTTTGCCTCGCCCGCATCGACCAGGACCAGTCTCTTGGGATGAAAGCGGATCAACTGGCGGCAGAGTTCGGACCCGATGGAGCCTCCGGCGCCCGTAACCATTACGGTCCGGTCCGCGAGGCAGTCCCGAATGCCCGCCATGTCCAGGTGCACGGGCGGGCGCCGCAGGAGGTCCTCGTAGTTGACGTCGCGCAGCGATTTGATACCCACCCTCCCGTCGATGATCTGACCGATGGCCGGAAGGGTCTTGAAACTAACCCCGCAGCCCTTGCAAATCTCGACTATGCGGCGCATCTGGGGACCGGTGGCCGATGGGATGGAAAGAAACACCTGGTCGATCCCGTGTTCCTCCAGGACCCGCGGAAGGTGGTCCGCCGGTCCGAGGACCGGCACCCCATGAATGGTGCGTCCTTTCTTGCCCGGGTTGTCATCGAGAAAGCCGACCACTTCATAATGGACATGGGGGTTTTCGAAAATTTCGCGCAGTATCTTCTCGCCGGAGCCTCCGGCCCCAATGATCAGGATGCGCTTGCGGTTGCCCGGCTTTTGCCGGAATCGGGGCAGCCGCAGTATTTGCACATCCCCTGAGCTGGTTTTGACCTCATGGCAGGTGCGGATTATCATCCTGGCCCCCCCGGTCAGGATGAAAGTAAGAAAGCCGTCCAGGAAATAGACCGCATGGGAAAAACCGCCTGAACCGAATATAAAGCGTACGACGACCTCGGCCAGCAGCGAAGACAGCAGACATGCTTCAGCCAGACGCCAGAAATCGTGCATGCCGGCGTAACGCCACATCCCCTTGTAGAGCCCCAGGACAAAAAAGACGCAAAGCTTTACCGGAACAAGGCAGAGCAGGACGAGTCCGATCCGGTTCCATTGCTCACCCGTCAGGGAAAACTCGAACCGGAGAAGGTATGCACCCCCGAAAGCAGCCGCGAAAAGGGCGGCTTCAATCAGGACCATTAAATAGAGACGGGGATTTTTGAGTTGAGCGACCATTTGTTTTGAATCGGATGCCTTATAAAACCGCAGCGTTGATAAACCATATATTTAGGATCAGACACTTCACCGGTAATTGTGCAAAAAACGGATATTCATGAAGCCCCGCCGACCCGGTTAAATAGATGGACCCGGCCGGCAAGTGCTTTGTCTTTCAGAAAAGAACCGATGTTCCCTATCCACAGGATCGAGCCTTATTTAAAATTAGCCGCCAGGAAAACACCTGTTCTTTTCCGATCTATTCGAGTTGATACGCATTTGGCCCGGACTGCTTGAAAGCACTTATACAAAAAAGTGGAGATCGCCCCGTGCAAACTGGTATTTCTTTTTTAGCTGTCGCACAATCAGTGTCCAAACCGTTTGCGGGTTTTGCGGGAAAAAACCGGGCGGACCCGCCCAAAGGCGTTGCGGGAATGACGATTTGGGAGGCCCCCATTCGCGTGAAGTTCACGTATTTTGAAGCAACCACTTTTTAAGCTGGAAAAGAGCGGAAGGATGATTTCCTCGAACCCCGTGCCATGCGGCGGGCGCTTCGCCCTGCCGGAAAGCCAAAAAGCTAAGCCGCGAAGCGGCGTGGGGGCAGTGGGGGCGCAGCTCCCCGCGCTTTTAAACCGTACCTTCGATACAGTCTCGAACGCAACCTGGTCTAAGATGTCGGGGCTTGCGGGCAGGAAAATGATGGGCGGGTGAAACGGCGCCGGGGCACTCACTATTTTATACGCGTCGAGCCGGGTCCTTATACCAGGTTGCGTTCAAGATTAACGTGATGGGTGAAGCGGAGCGTAACCCATCGGTATTGGCCTATCTTGAACGAAAATTAGTATTAAACGGCCCGGCTCGACGATTCGTTGCACAATAAAGATATTACTCTGAGTTTATCTATTATTCAGGATGTTGTCCCGCTATGGGAATGTTGGGTCCAGACCCATTTCTCCCTGGGGTTTATAGAGATCGGTCGATCGAACTCCAAAGGCTCCATGGGATGCAGGACATTCAGGCCGATAAGCTCCCTGGCCGCCTCGACCAGATTTTCCTCCGTACCGTTCCAGGCGCTCCGGGCCAGGTTCAGGGTGGGTCTTTCCCCTCCGTCCAGGAAAGAACAGAGGAGCATGTACAAAGACGTTGCATGAACGCTGGCATTGAGTTCAAAGATCATGCGATCCATGCTCATCTGATGAGACTTCATCGGAATCATCGTGGCTTTCCTTCTGCCCTTGACGGATTGGAAACTCATACCAATTTGCGTTCAAGATTGAACTGGGCTTGGTCCCGTTCGTGCTGAGGTATCGAAGTACGAACGGGTGGACCGTCCACCCTTCGATACCTCAGGGCGAACGATCTTGAACGCAAATTGGTATCAGATGCTGTCGATCATCGCAAAGAGCTGAGCGTCGTCAAATCCGTTGAGACGGATTGCCCCGGAGCGGCAGGAGGCGGCGCACAGCCCGCATCCCTTGCACAGCGCCGGGTTGATTTCGGCCTTGCCCTTTTCGTTGAAGCCGGGCGCCGAGTACGGGCAGATGCTCACACAGGTCCCGCAGGCGCTGCATAGCGCCTGATTGGTCTGCGCGACGGTGCCTGCAACCGAGACCTTATCGCTCGAAAGAAGACAGGTGGCGCGCGAAGCCGCCGCCAAAGCCTGGCCGATGCTTTCGTCTATCGACTTCGGACAGTGCGCCATGCCACAGACGAAAACACCTTCCGTCGCAAAGTCCACCGGCCGCAGCTTCGGGTGAGCTTCCACGAAGAAGCCGTCCTCGTTTACGGGCACTTTGAAAAACTGGCCGAGTGTTTCGGCTTCCGAGGGCACGATGGCGGTCGCCAGCACAACCAGGTCGGCCGTAATGGAGACCGGCCTGTTAAGGATGGGATCGACCGCGGTCACTTCCAGTCCGGAACCGTCGGCAGCGGTTTTGACCCCGGGTTTATCTTCCACCTCGTATCGCAGGAAGATGACCCCTTCCCTGCGCGCCTGCGTGTAGAGGTCTTCCCTTTCGCCGTAAGTCCTGATATCCCGGTACAAAACGTAGACGGGCATGCCGGGATCGGTCTGCTTGAGGTGGAGGGCGCTTTCCATCGTGTGGGTGCAGCACACACGGCTGCAGTAGGGATGCATCGGCTCGCGGGAACCGACGCATTGGATGAACACGGTTGCGCCGCCCTGGCCTGACGGAAGATTGTCAGCCATCATGCGGGCATCGAATTCCAGGTGAGTGAGGACCCGCGGGTCCTGTCCGTACAGGTACTCGACCGGCTTGTATTCGCTGCCGCCAGTGGCCAGGATGGCAACGCCGTGGCGGATTTCGACCCTGCTGTCATCCTCCAGTTTGATCTCGGAGGCGAAATTGCCCACAAATCCCTGGACCCGCGTCAATTCCGCGGATTTATACACGCTGATGGACGGATGCTGCTCAACGCCCTGGGTGAGCTGGTCCACAAATTCCGGAATACTTTCGCCCCTCCATGTACTCTGGAGGAACCGGGCGTTTCCGCCCAACTGCTTCGACTTTTCGACCAGATGCACTTCGAAACCCTGGTCGGCCAAAGTTTTTGCCGCAACCATTCCCGCAACGCCGCCGCCTATAACCATCGTGACGGGGACGATGTCGAGTTCGGTCTCGCGCAGAGGTTCGAGCAGGGCTGCCTTTGCCGCAGCCATGCGCAACAGGTCCTTGGCCTTGTTCGTGGCGGCCTCCGGATAGTGGGTGTGAACCCAGGAATCTTGATTGCGGATGTTGGCCATCTCAAACAGGTACTTGTTGAGGCCCGCATCGTTTAACGTTTCCTGGAACAGCGGCTCATGGGTCCTGGGGGTACACGCGGCGACGATGACCCTGTTGATCCCCTTGTCCCGTATTACCTGGGCCATTTTGACCTGGGTATCCTGCGAACAGGTGTACAAATTGTCTTCCACATACGCCACGTAAGGCAGGCTCTTGGCGTATTCGCGCAGCTTCGGCACGTCTACGACACCGCCGATATTGATGCCGCACTGGCAGATGAAGACGCCGATTCGAGGCCGTTCGCCAACCACATTGGTTTCCACCGGCACCTGCTTTTCCCTGGTTTCCGTGCGGCGCGCCTCATGGAGAAGAATGCCGGTGGCGGCGGCGGCGGCGGATGCTTCCGTTACCGACTGCGGGATATCTTTCGGACCCTGTATGGCACCGCACACATAGACGCCGGGCCGGGAGGTCGCTATCGGGCTGAAACTGTCGGTCTTTACAAACCGGTACCGGTCCAGTTCAATGCCGAGGCGGTTCGCAAGCTCCACCATTTCCCTGGGCGCCTGGAAGCCGACGGACAGCACCACCATGTTGAATATCTCGCTCTTCGGCCGGCCCTCGCCGTCGACATATGCCAGTTCCACATCCCCCTCTTTGTCGGGAACGATGGAGTGCACCCGCGAGCGGATAAAGCGCACACCCTGGTCGCGCGCCCGTTCGTAATAGCGCTCGAAATCCTTGCCGTGGGAACGGATATCCATGTAAAAAATCGCCGTGTCCAGGCTGCCATGGGCATGCTCCATGGCAATTACGGCTTCCTTGATCGCATACATGCAGCACACCGACGAGCAGTAGGGCGTATCGGCCTGGTTCAGGTCCCTAGATCCCACGCATTGAAGCCAGGCAATCTTGCGTGGCTCCTCGCGGTCGTAGGGTCGCATGAGGCGGCCCCTGTAGGGCCCGGAAGCGCTGAGGATGCGCTCGAATTCAAGGCTCGTGACAACATTTGGCAGGTCCGAGTAATGATAGGTATCCAGCCTTGCCGGATCGAATACGTCGTCGCCCGTGGCCAGAACGACGGCCCCCACATCGATCGTTGTTCTGCGGGGCTCGTCGGTATAGAGAATGGCCTTGGCTAGGCACACGGTTTCGCACATCCCGCAGCCGATGCAGACGTTTCTGTCGATACTGTAGATCTGGGGAACGGCCTGGGCGTACTTGATGCACGGCACCGCCCTCGAATCGAGGCCGCAGTTGAATTCGTTTTCGGTTGACAGGGGACAGGCCTGGGCGCATGCGCCGCAACCCGTGCATTTATTCGGGTCGATAAAGCGGGGCTGGTTAACGAGTGTGGCGGTAAAACGCCCGGCCTCGCCCTCGAGAGCTTCCACTTCGGTGTTCGTGATGATGTTGATGTTCAGGTGTCGGCCGACCTCGACCAATTTGGGTGATATTATTCACATGGCGCAGTCGTTCGTAGGGAACGTCTTATCGAGCTGGGCCATTAAACCGCCGATGGACGGAGATCTATCCACGAGGTGGACGTAATAGCCCGAGTTCGCAAGGTCCAAAGCCGTCTGCATTCCGGCGATGCCCGCTCCGACTACCATCACCACGCCGATTTTACCTTTCTTGCCAACCGCCAACTCACTCATGACAAAGACCTCTTCGATTAGGAATAATTACCGACTGGAATATCGACCAACCGCAAACGCTTGAGTTGGGTCCGCTTTCAGTTTTCGATCTACACTGCAACCCTGAAGAACCGCGGAGTGGAGTCCTGGTATCCGTGGAGATCGGCCATGCCCGTTTTTTCAAGATCGCCCAGGCGCTGCGAAACCGTATAGATGGGCAGACCCGTTGCCGCGGCAATCTCGCGAACCGACAGAGGGCCGTCCTTCAAGGATTCCAGGATAAGGGCCTTCTGGTATTCGATCTTGACGACGCCGGAGAGCATCTCGGCGTACTGTTCCTCGCTGATCTTTTCGTGGAAGACGTTCTCGCGCTGGGTCAACTGCCTGTCCATGCCGAGAAGCCACCGCACCCGTGGGGTGCTCAGAACGCTTCCGACAATGGAAAGCGCCGACGCGTTCTTTTCACGGTCAAACGGCCCCAGCTCCGCCATGGTCCGGCTTAACTCCTTGACGCCATCGGCGAACAACTGTCCTTCCGCCGCGCTCACCCACTTGAGCTGCACCCGTTCGGACCCTATTTGCGACAGGTCCATCAACTGCCGAACTATCTCAATCCGCTTCTGGGTGTAATAATTACCTTCCAGGTAATGACAGTCGCCGATGTGACAGCCGAAAACGAGCACGGCGTCGAACCCGCTTCCCAGGGCTTCGACCAGATGGAGAGGATCGACCCTCCCCGAACACATGGTCCTGAGCACCCGGATGGTGGGTGGATACTGAAACCGGGAAACGCCGGCAAGATCGGCGCCCGCATACGAACACCAGTTACACAAAAAAGCGAGCATTTTAGGTTCAAAGGTCGCAGGCATTCCTTATCCCTTCCCTATGGCACAACACATCGGTTGCTTGTGCCGGCACGATATTAGTGACCCGTTACTGGAGCCGTTTTCAGGTCAAATGTCTTATCCGCCTCATACACCGCTCACGCCTCGGCACCGCCGGCATGAATGGCGGCAATGAGCTGAGTGTTTCGAAAATGCACGATGTCTATGGCTTGCTGAGGGCACGAAGCCGCACAGACTCCGCAACCCTTGCACGAAGCGGGAATGGATTCGGCGCGGTATCCCTTGCCCGTAACCTCGTGGCGCCTTATCGCCCCGAAGGGACAGGATTTTTCACAAAGCCCGCAACCGTTGCACAAGTCCTGGTTGACGGAGGACACGTACGGCTCGATCTCGATGTACGGACGTGCCAGGAAGCTCGCCGCCTTGGCCGCCGCCGCACTGGCCTGGGCGATCGACTCGTCGATCGGTTTGGGATAATGGGCAAGGCCGCACACAAAGATGCCGTCCGTTGCAAACTCGACCGGGCGCAGCTTCATGTGGGCTTCCATGAAGAACCCGTCCTGGTTCAGAGGCACGTTGAAAAGCTTCGAAAGCTCCATCTGCCCCTTGGGAACAATGGCCGTTGCCAGGTTGAGGTAATCCACTCTCAACTGCACCATCCTGCACAACACGTGGTCTCTTACCGTGATGCGGAGTTTCTCCCTGCCGTTTTCGCTCATCGGTTCGACAACCGGCTTTTTGTCTACCGGGAACCTTATGAACTTGATCCCCAGTCTGCGGGCTTTCGTGTAGAGTTCCTCCCTCAGGCCGTAGGTGCGAAGATCTCGATACATTATATAGATCTCGAGTTCGGGCTTTCGACCCTTCAGTTCGATTGCATGCCTTACCGATTCCGTACAGCAGATTTTCGAACAATAGGGATGCTCCGGTTCGCGGGACCCGACACACTGGATAAAGGCAATCGCTTCCGCCTCCTCCAGCCGCTTCGGTTCTTTTTCGAAAAGCTCCTCGAGTTCGTGCCACCGGGTCACGTGAGAGTTTTTCCCGTAGAGGTACTCCTGCGGCGTGAACGCTTCGCCGCCCGATGCCAGAACCACCACGCCGTGCTCCAGGTCCCGCACGGCCCCTCCGGCCTCCACGGAAGTGGCGAATTGCCCGACGAAGCCGTGGACATCGAGTATTTTCGATTCCAGCAGGACTTCTATGCCGGCATGGTTGACCACGCGGTCCCGCAGATCGCGCACGTATGCCTGGACATCATCACCCCTCCAGGTGTGCTTCAGTCTGAGCGCATTTCCCCCCAGTTCTTTCTCTTTTTCCAGCAGGTAGGTCCGGAACCCCTGGTCGGCCAGATTCAGCGCGGCGGTCATGCCCGCCACCCCGCCGCCGATCACGAGCGCGGCCTGATTAATGTCGATCCGCATGCGGTCCAGAGGCTCGAGCAGCATGGCCTTGGCAACAGCCATGCGGATCAGGTCCTTGGCCTTCTGCGTCGCCAGCTCGGGTTGAGACTGATGCACCCAGGAATCCTGGTCGCGAATATTCGCCATCTCGAAAAGATAACGGTTCAGCCCCGCCTCTCTGATCGTTTCCTGGAAAAGAGGCTCGTGAGTCCTGGGCGTACAGGCTGCGACCACCACTCTGTTAAGACCGTTTTCCTTTATGGCTTCCCGTATGAGCTTCTGGGTGTCCTGGCTACAGGTGAAAAGGTTGTCGGCAACATAAGCCACTCCGGGCAGGCTCCGCGCGTAGTCGCGAACGGCGGGCACGTCCACCACGCTGCCGATATTCAAACCACAGTGGCAGACAAATACGCCTACCTTGGGCGAGCCGTGGACCACCGGGTCTTCGGGCGGATAGGTTTTCTCGGTGGTCAGCGTCCCCCTGGCACTGTTCAGCAATGCCGCACTGGCCCCCGAAGCGGCCGATGCTTCGATTACCGAAGACGGAATGTCCTTGGGACCGGCAAAAAAACCGCATGCGAAGATCCCGGGCCTCGATGTCTCAACGGGCGCGAGGCAGGAAGTTTCAACGAAACTGGCCTCGTCCAATTTCACCTGGAGCCGTCCGGCAAGATCGGCCGCCCCCTCCGGCGCTTCCAATCCCTGCGAAAGCACCACCAGATCGAAAATCTCGCTCTGCATTTTTCCGTCTTCGTCGAGATAGTCGATCTTAAGATCCGGCGACCCGTGATAGGGTGCATCGACGCTGTGCACCCGCGACCGGATGAAGCGCACGCCGGTCTCATTCTTTGCGCGCTCGTAATATCTTTCGAAATCTTTCCCGTAGGTGCGCATGTCCATGAAGAAAATGGCCGTATCAAGGCCCTCTCCCGCATGCTCCCTGGCTATGACCGCTTCCTTTATCGCGTACGTGCAGCACACCCCCGAGCAGTAACTGTGGCTGCCCTCGTGCATGTCCCTCGATCCGACGCACTGGAGCCAGGCGATCTTGGCGGGCTGCTTGTGGTCGGAAGGCCGCACCAGGTGGCCTTCGTAGGGGCCCGAAGCGCTCAATATGCGCTCAAACTCCATGCTGGTAATGACGTTTGGATGCTTCCCGTACAGGTAGGTATCATAAATACTCGGGTCGAACGGCCTGGCGCCGGGCGCGGCGATGATCGCGCCTACCTTTATTTCGAGCTCTTTGGGCATTTCGTCGTGGACGACCGCTTTGGCAAGGCATGCATCCACGCACCGGTAGCACTCGGAGCACACGCCGCAGTTCAGGCACCTTTCGGCTTCGCTGCGGACCTGCTCTTCGGTGAACCCGAGCTGGACTTCGTCGAAGCAACCGGTGCGCACTTCCGGGGAAAGAGCGGGCATCTGAGCGCGCGGAATCCTGTCGTAGCCTTCGGTGGGAACCTGCTCGACCGCTTCCCACTCGCGCTCACGGCCTTCCCTTAAGTCCATGTTGGAAATATAGCGCCCCATGGAGATCGCCGCCTGCTTGCCGGCGGCGATGGCCTCTATCACCGTCTTGGGGCCGGTGACCGCGTCACCGCCCGCGAATATGTCGCTGTCGCTCGTCTGCAGGGTGAGCGGGTCCACCGTCATGGTGCCCCAGTCGGTAAGCTTGCAGGCGCACTCCTCGGTAAGGCAGGCCCAGTCCGATTCCTGGCCGATGGCCGGAACGACCGCGTCCACCTCGATGACGAACTCGGAGCCGGGAACGGCTACCGGTCGCCTGCGCCCGCTGGCATCCGGCTCGCCAAGCTCCATCCTGACGCACTCGACGGCCTTTACCCGTCCGTTTTCCCCGATGACGCGCACCGGATTGGTGAGGGTCATGATCTCGATGCCTTCTTCGCGGCATTCCAGGATCTCTTCCTCGTTCGCGGGCATTTCCTTTTCGCTGCGCCGATAGATTAGAAAAGGTTTTGCCGATCCGTTTCGAAGGGCCGACCGGACGGTGTCCATGGCAACGTTTCCGCCGCCGATTACGGCGACCCGGTCGCCGAGGTCCACCTTGCCGCCCAGGTTTATATCTTTTAAGTATTGAACGCCGGGAACGACCCCCTGCAAATCCTCGCCCGGGATGCCGAGCGCCTTGCATTCGTGGGCGCCGATGCCCATGAAAAATGCCTTGAAGCCCTGGTCTCTGAGCTGCGCGATGGTGAAGTCCTTGCCGATTTCCACGCCGGTTTTGAATTCGATGCCCATCTCCCGCATGACCTGGATTTCGGCCGCGATAATGTCTCTGGGAAGCCTGTAGGACGGGATTCCGACCGTGAGCATCCCGCCCAGGACGGGCAGCTTTTCGAAAACGCTCACCTGGTAGCCCTCTATCGCCAGGTAATAGGCACAGGAAAGACCGGCCGGACCGGAACCGATCACCGCCGCCTTCTCCGGGCGCTTTTCCTTGATCTGCGGAACGTAGCGGGTCTCGGACTTGAGGTCCAGGTCGGCTATGAAGCGCTTGATCGAATCGATGGCCACCGGCTGGTCGAGTTCCCCGCGCTTGCAAGCGGACTCGCAGGGATGGTGGCACACGCGGCCGCAGATCGCCGGCAGGGGGTTTTCTTCCTTCACCAGTTTCAGGGCCTCGTGGTACAGGCCCTGAGCGGTCAGGGCGATGTATCCCTGCACCGAGATGTGGGCGGGGCAGGTGACCTTGCACGGAGACGTGCCGCGCTTTTCGATGGAAAACGCCCCGGGCACGGCCTGAACATACTGTCGATATGCGGCGCGGCGGTCGTTGAGGCCCATCTCGTATTCGTTCTTGCGCTCGACCGGGCACACGCGGGCGCACTCGCCGCAGGCCGTGCACTTGGAAGGATCTATGTAGCGGGGCCGCTGAAGGAGCTTGACGCTGAAGTTGCCGGCCTCGCCGGTTACTTCCCGGATTTCGGTAAGGGTGAGCAGTTGAATGTTCAGGTGCCGGCCGCATGCGACGAGTTTTGGCGACAGGATACACATGGAGCAGTCATTGGTGGGGAAGGTTTTATCCAGTTGGGACATAATGCCGCCAATGGAGGGCGCCTTTTCCACCAGGTAAACGTAAAAACCCTGCTCAGCCGCATCAAGCGCGGCCTGAGTACCTGCTATGCCGCCTCCGACGACCATAACAGCACCGGTTACCGGCTTTGCTTCAGAATTTCCCTTCATCAAGATCTCTCCTTCGAGATACCCTCTAAACACCGAGTTCAAAAGCAACTAAAACGAAAAGGCATCGACGCTCACACCGGATGCCGTGCGGTAATGTAAGCCATATTTTTGTGCGTTCGGGGCACCCGCCGCCCGGCGGTGCCCTGCAGTCCGTTTTGCAAGTTGCAGACCAGGAAAACCCGATCGGGCGGAGGACTTACCTTCCAGAAAAGGTAAAAGGCCCCGGATGGCGCGCCGCACAACGGCGCCGGGCGGGTGAAAAAATTCTTTTGCCCCGAGGCGGTTGGCGCTGCGCGGCGAATGTTAAAGGTGTTAACGTTAAAAAGCGCGGGGGAACCGGTTCCCCCGCGCCCCGACAATATTTTACCTCTCGTTCCCACGTCCCCGCGGGCTAGTCGACCATGCCGTAGCGCTTCATGCGGTTCCAAACGGTTATGCGGCTTATTCCCAGAATATCAGCGGCCTTGGATTTATTGCCGTTTGCCTGGGCAAGTGCATCGATTAGCTGCTTTTTTTTCAGCTCCTGCCTGGAGATGTTCCGTGTTTTTGTGCCGCTTGAAACCTCCCTGCGCTTGAGGATGTCCGGGGGAAGATGGACCGGCTGGATTGTGTGTTCATTGCAAGTTGCGAATATATAAGCAAAAACGCTTTTTAATTCCCGGACGTTGCCCGGCCACGAATAGTTCATGAAAATTTCCATCGTGCTGTTGGCGATAGCCTCGATGGGCTTGCCGGTCTTGAGGCGCAGCTTCTGGAAAAAATGGTCGGCGAGAAGAGGAATATCCTCGGTCCTTTCCCGAAGGGGAGGAAGGCTTATGGGAATGACATTAATGCGGAAATAGAAATCCTTCCTGAAACTTCCTTTTTCCAAAAGATTCAAGAGGTTTCGGTTGGTCGCCGAAATGATCCGCACATCAACTGGAATCGGCCTGTTTTCACCCACGCGTTCTATTATCTTTTCTTCCAGGACCCGGAGGAGCTTCACCTGCGTGGACAAAGAAAGGTCGCCGATTTCGTCGAGGAAAATATCTCCGTTTTGCGCCGCTTCGAACCTTCCCGCCCGGCCGGTGAAAGCACCCGTGTAGGCACCCTTGACGTGCCCGAAAAGCTCGCTTTCGAGAAGCGATTCGGTCAGCGCCGCGCAGTTCATGCAAACAAAAGGCCCCTTATTGCGCTCGCCCAGCAGGTGGATGGCCCTGGCGACCAGTTCCTTCCCGGTCCCGCTCTCGCCAAGGATAAGGACTGGGGCATCGGAGTGTGCCGCATTCTCAATTATTTTAAATACTTGCAGCATAGCCGGAGAGACCCCGACCATCCCGTGAAACGAGTCTTTGGACTGGAGCTGCCGGCGAAATTCGGCAATCTGTTTTTCTTTTTGAACAATTTCAGAGATATCCGAAAGGGTTTCCACCCCGCCGATGACCCTGCCCTTGCTGTCGTGGAGCCGGGAGGCATTCTTTAATATCTGAAGAAAAGAGCCGTCCTTTCTCATGATGGTGCACCGGCGCAAAGGAAGGCTTCCGGTCCTCAGCAGCACGCACCAGTGGTCTCCGCCCTGGCCGCGGGCCAGGTTGAAAAGGCTGCAGTTAAGGATTGAACACTTCTGGCCCACGAGTTCGTCCCGCGAGTAGCCCGTAATGGTTTCCATGGCTTCGTTTACGGAGACGATATACCCGTTGGTATCAACGATCATGATACCGTCTTTGATGGTTCTGACCACGGTTTCCCAATATTTTTCGAGGTCGCTTTCGGCGATCAATGATTTTGACATAACGCAGCTCAATGCGAGTATCGGAATGGGCGGAGACTGATAAATATTATACAACTGACAAAATTAATACACTTTATCATATTTTACACTTTTGTGTACAACTTTTTACACTCCCCGGTTTCCACCCTGGTTGCCCTCCACGGTCCATATTCTCCCGGAATCAGACTGGACAAACTTTTCCGGCCGCACCCCCTGTTTGGCACTGAACTTGCCGAATAAGCGTTGGAATCAAAGCATAAGCAGGGGCATTTCCAATTGAAACAGGAAGCTAATTATAATCTCGACTTTAGAGAGACGATCACTCCTCTGGCTTTGCTGGTCATGATCCAGGTGCTCAGGGACATGAAGCCCAACGAAGTGCTGGAAATCACTGTTCGGGACCCGATCATCAGGCGCGATGTCATCACGATGATACCGGGTTCGAGCTGCGAACTGATCCACGTGGACTTCGACGAAGCTACAAGCCTGTCCCTGATCCAGGTGAAAAAGATCAGGGATGTCCCACCGTGAAGGATGACCGGCCCGGGCTCGCCGGTGAACCTTTATCGGGGTGATCGCAGCCGTTGTCATCCTGATTTTCCAGGGCCGGCACAAATGCGCGTCGGCCCGGATTGCGCAACCCGGCGGCTCTTGGGACCCGGTTCCAAAGCACGGAGGGTAGCCGGCACAGTACGTGGAGAACCGGTCCCGTAATCGCTCAAATAAAGAAAGCGTGCTCGCACGGTCATTATGCCGGAAATATTCTTCAATGGGGAGTCACGGCAAGTGCCATTTCAAGACAAAAGTCACCAGCCCGCAGGAAAATCAGGCTGATTTTCAAGGGTGAACGGCCCACGTACGCCTTGTATACTTTTTCACACTATTACGGACGCCCATGACGGTCAATACAAAATTTTTCGCTTAAGGGATAAAAGGAGAATGATCGTGGAAGCTGCCATCATACCTAACAAACTTCCGGACGCACTCAGGGACTACCTTGCCGGATTAAATCTCGAACGCTGCCTTACCTGCGGCACCTGCACAAACGGCTGTCCGGTAACCGAAACGCCGGGAATGGAAGAATGGGACATTCGCAAGGTCCTGAGGATGATCCATTACGGGATGATCGACGAGGTGGTCGAATCTAAGTTCCCCTGGGTCTGCACGGGGTGCGGCCGGTGTGCCCACGCGTGCCCCATGGGAATAGATATCCCTTATATAATGCTGCACATGAAATCGATGCGTCCCCGCGACCGGGTGCCCGGCATTCTGCACAAAGGGGCCGCAAACTGCCTCAAGACCGGCAACAACATGGCAATCCCCAGGGATGACTACCTGTTTCTCATGAAGGACATGGGAGATGAACTGGCCGAAGAGGGCTGCCCGGGCTTTTACGTGCCCATAGACAAAAAGGGGGCGAATATCCTCTTTTTCCCCAATTCCAAGGAAGTCTTTGCCGACAATGAAGATATGAAATGGTGGTGGAAGATCTTCTACGCCGGGAAAGAAAACTGGACGATTCCGTCCGAGAACTGGGAATCCGTGGATTGGGGCCTTTTTACGGGCAACTACGACTACATCAAGACCTTTGCCAAGCGCAAAATCGATTTCGTAAAGGCTCACGAAATCAAGAGGATGATCATGCCGGACTGCGGCGGCGGCTCCTACGGCTGCCGCGTGGGCATGAAGGACTGCGTCATGCAGGACCCGTCCGACAAGATCGAATACGTCTATCTCTACGAGTACCTGGTTGAACTCATCAAGTCCGGCAGAGTCAAGCTCGACAAGAGCGTCAATGCCGGCAAGACCTTCACCTGGCACGACTCCTGTAAACACGGCCGGGAACTCGAGCGCCATTTCGGCAAGGGCTTCTATGAAGAACCGCGATGGATCATCAGCCAGTGCGTGGACGAATTTACCGAGATGGAGCCAAGCCGCGCCAATGGCCATTGCTGCGGGGCGGGCGGCGGAATGTGGCCCGGCCCCTATCCCGATGAGTCTGCCTGGCATGGTCGCGAAAAGTTCAAATCCATCAAGAACTCCGGGGCCAATGTGGTGGTGGTCGGATGCTCCAACTGCCACGACCAGATGATGAAGCGGCTTCCGAAGTACTACCAGGACTACAAGTATGAGGTGATGTACCTGTGGGAACTCGTGGCCGAGACCCTTGTAATCGAGCCGTGGAGCGATGAGGAAATATCCGCCGCCCATGCCGAAGCAAGCGAACAGTGGGAGCGTTTCGGGACGGGTGAAGAGGAATAATTCGGGTTTTTTGAAAAGATCGGGATTAACTGTGGCGTGTTCCAATCAGACGGTTTTCCATGCATGTTCGAATTCCAGACGAATCGAAACATCAAAGGCACGAGTGCTCTTCACGCGCATGTTACAATTACTGCATGACCTCTACGCATGACCTCAGTTAATAGAGGGCCGGCTGCCTTGGATTAAAAGAATCGGATGCGAAAAGCCGGGGGAAGGCGGGTTGTCCTCACCGGGTCCGGCTGGTTTTGGAAAGGTTCAATGCTCACCGGGCACGGCAGCGCCTGAACAGCGAACGAACCGGGCCGGATGCAAGCGGCTCAACAGGTTGGTTGTGAGATTCGCCTGGACCAAGATTCTCAACTTTAAACCGAATGTGCTGGAATAGGATCGCGAACATGGCAGAAAAAGACGAAAAGGCAATAGTTGGCGCCGTCATGGTGATAGGCGCCGGCATTTCAGGCATGCAGGCATCGCTGGACCTGGCCGATGCCGGATATTACGTCCACCTGGTGGACCAGTCGCCAACGGTCGGCGGGCTGATGTCCCAGTTGGACAAGACGTTTCCGACCAATGACTGCGCGATGTGAGTGATTTCGCCCAAGCTGGTCGAGGTCGGCCGGCATCTGAATATAAATATCCTGACCCACTCGAAGGTCGAATCGCTCGAAGGCGAGCCCGGGCAGTTCAAAGTCACGCTGCACCAGACCCCCCGGTTTATCGACAGGTCGAAGTGCACGGGCTGCGGCGCATGCGCCCAGGTCTGTCCCGTAAACGCGGCAAACGAGTACAACTGCAGCCTTGACCGGAGGGCGGCCACCTATATTCCTTATACGCAGGCCGTACCGATGGTTTACTCGATCGACCGAACGGTCTGCCTGGGCTGCGGCCTGTGCGAAACGGCCTGCCTTGCCGGGGCCGTCTTTTATGACGACACCCCGCGGGTGACGGAACTGGAAGTGGGAGCGGTCATCATCGCAACCGGCACCGGGATTTTCGATCCCTCCCGTTTCGACAGGTATGATTACTCAAACCATCCCAATGTCATCTCCAGCCTTGAATTCGAGCGCATACTGAGCGCCTCCGGCCCTTACCGGGGCAAGCTCATGCGCCCTTACGACCGGGAAGAGCCCAAAAAGATAGCCTGGCTTCAATGCGTGGGATCAAGGGACTTAAACGCCTGCGACAACTCCTACTGCTCCGGTGTCTGCTGCATGTACGCCATCAAAGAAGCCGTCATAGCCAAGGAACATTCGCACAGCGGGCTGGATACGGCTATTTTCTTCATGGACATGCGGACCTACGGGAAAGACTTCGAAAAATACTATCTGCGGGCAAAACACGAGGGGGTGCGCTTTATCCGCTCCCGCGTGCACACGGTCGACCCCGAGGGTGACGGGGACCTCGCGATCACCTACACGGACGAACACGGCCAGATGCATTCGGAGGTCTTCGACCTCGTGGTGCTCTCGGTCGGCCTGGACGTTGGCGAGCAGTCCGTGGAAATGGCCAAGCGGCTCGGAATAGACCTGAACAACCACCGGTTCGTGGACACGGACGGCTTTACCCCCGTATCCACATCCAGGCCCGGTGTTTATGTCTGCGGGACCGCGCAGGGACCCAAGGACATTCCGCAGTCGGTTGTCGAGGCTTCCGCGGCGGCTTGCGTCTGCAGCTCGCTTTTGAGCGATTCCCGGTGGTCCGTAGCGCAGACGAAGGAAAGACCCGCCGAAAGGGACGTCATCAACCAGACGCCCCGCGTGGGAGTGTTTGTGTGCCATTGCGGCACCAACATCGGCGGCATCGTCAACGTGCCCGAGGTACGGGAGTACGCAAGGTCTCTTCCGAACGTGGTCTACGTTGAGGACAACCTCTATACCTGCTCCCAGGACACCCAGGTTAAAATGGCCAAAGTCATCGCGGAGCAGGGCATCAACCGGGTCGTCGTCGCCGCATGCACACCACGCACGCACGAACCGCTGTTCCAGGAAACCCTGATGAACGCGGGCCTGAACAAATATCTTTTCGAAATGGCAAATATCCGAAACCAGAATTCATGGTGCCACAGCAACGAAAAGTCGGTGGCCACGGCAAAGGCCAAGGACCTGGTGCGCATGGCCGTGGCAAGGGCCGCCCTGCTCGATCCCCTGTTTGAACGGCCCCTCGATATTATCCAGGGCGCACTGGTCATCGGCGGCGGCGTGGCGGGCATGACCGCGGCGCTGGGCCTTGCGAAGCAGGGCTTCCGGGTGTCGCTGGTGGAAAAGGAACCTGAACTGGGCGGGCTCAGCCGCAGGATTTCCCACACCATCGAAGGCAAGGACGTCCAGAAGTTCCTGGATAGCCTGATCGCAGAGGTCAAGGGCAACTCCAACATAGAGGTGTTTGCGGACGCCGCCGTTTCCGGTTTTTCCGGCTACAAGGGCAACTTCCTGACCAAGGTCGGCACGAGCGACGGTTTGTTCCACGAAATCGAACACGGCGTGACCATCCTGGCAACGGGCGCCCGGGAATATAAGCCCAAGGAATTCGGCTACGGCGAAAATCCCGCCGTCATGACCCAGCTCGAACTGGACGAGCTGATGAAGGACGAACCGACAAAAGCGGGCGGCTGGAACCGGGTGGTGATGGTCCAGTGCGTCGGGTCCAGAAACGACGAGAACCCGAACTGCAGCCGCATCTGTTGCCAGAGCGCGGTGAAGCATGCCCTGGAGCTAAAGAAGCTCAATCCCGAAATGGAGATCGTTATCCTCTACCGGGATATGAGAACGTACGGCCTGCTCGAAGATTATTATACGGAAGCCAGGCGTGAAGGCATTCTCTTTTCCCGCTACAGCCAGGACGACGCTCCCCAAGTCAACACAAACGGCAGCGGACTTTCCGTCCTTTTCAAAGACCACGTTTTGGATCGTCCCATCCAAATGAGCGCGGACGCCGTGATACTCAGCGCCGCTACCCTGGCGTCCGAGAACAGCGAACTCTCGTCCATGCTCAAGCTTCAGAGCAGTTCCGACGGGTACTTTATTGAAGCTCACGCAAAGCTTCGGCCGGTTGATTTCGCGGCTGAAGGCATCTTCATGTGTGGTACGGCACACAGCCCGAAACTCATTTCCGAAAGCATCGCCCAAGCGCTGGCGGCCGCTTCCAGGGCGGGGGCATTCCTCGCCGCCAGGGACCAGACCATCGGCGGCGTTGTGGCCAAAGTGGACCCCAGGCTCTGCGCCGCATGCCTGGTATGCGTTCGCGCCTGTCCCTACGGGGTCCCGCAAATAGTAAACGGAGCGTCAGAGATCAATGAAGCTCTGTGCCAGGGTTGCGGCACATGCGTTTCCGAGTGCCCGGCAAAAGCCATCCGGCTTGCCAACTACACGGACGGCCAGATCATGGTAAAGGTTGACGTTCTCCTGGAAGGGGCACTGGAGGGAGTGGTCTAGTACCATGTAACATTTGTGGCTTTGGGTGTAGGGTGGGCACAGTCTTTTTGTGCCCACCGCTTTCCCAACGGATGGTGGGCACGATGAAACGGTGCCCACCCTACATCAATGTGAAATAATCCGTGGTACAGAGTACTAGCCTCGACAATGAGAAACGGCCCTGCCGGGGGAGCACCTTAAGATAAACCGCAGAATGGAACGTTTCCCCCGCACTCCCCGGTGCCGCGTTGCGGCGCGGGAAGGGTGCGGGGAAACGGGCTGTTGCCCGAATGCAGTTTCATCGAAAATATTTTGCGATTATCCAAACGCGGTTCCATCGGAAATATTGCCATTGCCCGGCGGACCGGCCCCTTATCGTCACCCCGGCAGTGTTTTTGAGCCGGGGTCCGGTGTCTCTGTCCCGTTTCGATACTCCCTGCCTGGAGCGGGCGGAGAAGTTATCGGACCGCAAAGACGCCGGATTCACGGTAAAGCGTCGCGGGAACGACGGTTTGGGAACTTCCCCCCACTTATACTAATTTTCGTTCAAGATGGGCCAATGCCGATGGGTTACGCTCCGCTTCACCCATCCTACATCCCTTTCCAGACCTGAGTTAAGCGCAGGATGGGTGAAGCGGAGCGTAACCCATCACGTTAATCTTGAACGCAACCGGGTATTACATGAAGTTCACGTATTTTGAAGCGACCTCATCCGGGCAACAGCCCGGGAACCGGTTCCCCCGCTTTTTTTCACTGACTAATGCCTCACCTCACTTGATTTTGCGCAGCTTCCCCCGCGCACGAAATCTCAGGAAACAAATTGCACCCTTTTAATCTCTTCCAGGGTATATTGTGTTCCCTGGGTCCACCTCATTCGGTATAATTAAAAGAAGTATGGGGGATGTTCGGACGGACCTGGCCGGCGGTCTGTCTGTTTTATATCTTTGGGCGGCAACGATATTTTTTCGGGAAGTGTATTGTGGCTAAAGATGCGGATGTGCTTGTCTCGACCCTGTCACCGCAAACCGAGATCATCCTGAACAGCATTGCGGATGGGGTGTTCACGGTAGACCTTGAGTGGCGGGTCACGTTTTTCAATCATGCGGCGGAGAAGATAACGGGCGTTTCCAAATCCGAGGCGATCGGCCGCCCCTGCTGTGAGGTTTTCCGGGCCAGCATCTGTGAATCGACCTGCGCTTTGAAATCCACGCTTGAAACAAAAAGGCCCATCGTGGACAAACCCGTCGTGATTTTTCGGGCGGACGGCAGAGAAATCCCGATCAGCGTCAGTACGGCTTTGTTGCTCGACGAGTCGGGTAGAATCATCGGCGGGGTCGAAACATTTCGCGATCTGAGCTTGGTTGAAACGTTGCGGAAAGAAATCTACCGCCAATATCGTTTTCAGGACATAATTTCGAAATCGCCGGCCATGAGGAAGATTTTTTCAATTCTTCCGGAAGTGGCACAAAGCGAAAGCACGGTCCTCATTCAAGGACCCAGCGGCACGGGAAAGGAACTGGTAAGCCGAGCGGTTCACAGCCTCAGCCCCCGGGCCAAGAACCCGTTTGTTGCGGTAAACTGCGGGGCGCTTCCCGACACCCTGCTTGAATCGGAACTTTTCGGCCACGTCGCCGGAGCCTTCACGGACGCCAAACGGAGCCGGATGGGACGTTTTGCCCTGGCCGAAGGGGGGACGCTTTTCCTCGATGAGATCGGGGACATTTCCCCGGCACTCCAGGTGCGCCTGCTAAGGGTCCTCGAAGATCGCAGCTATGAGCCACTGGGGTCCTCCAAAACACTCAAGACCAATGTCAGGATCGTTGCCGCATCGAACAAGGACCTGTTTCAACTGGTCGAAGACGGCGTTTTCAGGCAGGACCTTTATTACCGCATCAATGTGGTCAAGCTGGAGATGCCGCCCCTGGCGGCGCGAAAAGAAGATGTTCCCCTGCTTGCCGAACATTTTATCGAGCGCTTGAACAAGCTCCGGAACAAGAACGTGATCGGATTGAGCCACGAAGCTCTCGGGGTTTTCATGCGCCACGACTGGCCGGGCAACGTCCGGGAGCTGGAAAACGCGATCGAGTACGCTTTCATACTTTGCCGCGAAGGACTGATTCAGCCGAGATGCCTGCCCGAATACCTTATCGGAAAACCTGACCGGCTGGCCGAAATCGGGGGCTCCACGCTCATGGACGTCGAACGGCAGGGCATACGGGATGCCCTCGATCGAAATCATTGGCGCCGAATGGCCACCGCGCGGGAACTGGGAATCGACAAAAATACCCTGCGGCGCAAGATGCTGAGACTGAATATCGTTCCGGAGGAAAACCGCGAATCGGAATAAAGACTCACGCGAAAAATTGCTTTTCATAGCTTACGGAGCACAGGTCGAATTCTCCGTACAGGTGGGACAACCGATCGTTGGCCACACGTACTTGCGCCGGTCTTTGCTCTTCTTCCTTTTCGGTCGGATAGCAGCCAAGACAGCGTTGGCACGTTGCGCTCTCCCCCCGAGCCTCCATAACGAAGCTTGCCATTAGAAACGTCTGGTCATTTTTGTGGTATTCGAAATGCTCGGTTGCGGGAACATATTCCAGGGACACTTCCGCAGAAATGCTTAGACCTTCTTTTGCCATTCGTATATAGTCATCGATAAAGACGCTCTGTTTCCGGTCCTCCCTGATGTCCATCAATTCGGCCGCCACTTCCTCCAGGGTGAACAGCTTCTTCTCAATCTCGATACCGCTCTGTTCCAGCCTGTGGTAATCTCTTTGCAGGTAATGATTGGCAATCATGACCGCCTGGGATACACGGGGGCACTGGTCGTGCGCGCACCCCCGCGCATAGCATTTCCTGAAAGTGTAGCGCTGGCCGTCGACCGTCCCGGAATACCGGCAAAGAAACACGAGCGCCCGGAACCGGCAGGCACGGTGCGAAAAATCCACCGGAATGATCTTGAAGTCGGGCGCGCACGAGATCGCCGCTCCCTGCCTGTTGAGTTCGATGAGGTCGGTGATGCGAATCGGGGGGTTGTGGAGAGATATTGGGCTCATGGCTTGTTCCTCGCTCGTTTGTCTGCCGTTAGATCGATACGTAAACCGGGGCTGGCTTGCGGACACGGCTCGCAGGTTCTTCCCGCGGGAATGGTAAAGCGCTGTTCGTAAGAGGAGGAACCGGAAAGGGAAAAGGCTGCGCCGCCGGCAAAAAGTACCAACCGGGCGCAGGAGCCTTCAGCGCAAAGCGAGTTTGACGCATTTCCCGCATACAGGGCAAAGAAACTGCCGGCTTGCTTTGCTGAGTTACAATGTCCGTGCCACTTTCCCGGTCGGCCAAAACTCTGCATTGCGCCCGGAGACAAGGAACAAAGTGCATCTTTTGGGCGGCACGAAAGGAACAGATCGCATCCGCTTATTGGAAGCACTTTTCGGGACCAAACGGGCACAGGTGTCCATTGTTCCCGGCAGCCGCACATCCTGAAGCACCTGTTCGCTGAAAATTCCCACCCGTTGCGCGTAGCCTTCTCTTGCGAATTCGACTATAACTTGGGGTATTGTGCTCCGCTGTCGCCAGAGCGTTTGACAGGCAAAATTATAACTAAAATGGAGAGCGGGTTTATGGATAATCCTTTACGCGTACTGATCGTGGGCGGGGTCGCATGTGGACCCAAGGCTGCATGCCGGCTCAAACGCCTGCTGCCCGATTGCGAAATAACTATGATCGACCGGGGAGGCCTTGTTTCATACGGTGCCTGCGGGCTGCCCTATTATGTCGAAGGGGAGTTTCCCGATATCGGGATGCTCACCGAAACCCCCGCCGGAGTGCCGCGAACTCCGGCGTTTTTCGAGAAGGTCAAGGGATTCAAGACCCTCACCAGAACCGAGGCCCTCCGAATCGACCGCGAACACAAACGCGTTCTCGCAAGGAACCTGGATACCGGCGCGGAGCAGGACCTGCCTTATGACAAACTGGTCCTTGCCACGGGAAGCAGGCCTATTCGCCCGCCTATCCCGGGCCTGGAACTAAAGAATGTCTGGACCGTTCGCCATCCGGACGATGCGGACAGCATGGTGACGCGCATCGAGGCCGAAGGGCTCAAGAAGGCGGTCCTTGTCGGTGCGGGC
This sequence comes from uncultured delta proteobacterium, assembly GCA_963712895.1. Taxonomy (GTDB): domain Bacteria; phylum Desulfobacterota; class Syntrophobacteria; order Syntrophobacterales; family Syntrophobacteraceae; genus SbD1. The sequence continues at coordinate 190,388 of CAVQJR010000008.1, forward strand.
TATATCGGAGTCGAGATTGCGGAGGCATTGGTCAAGCGCGGGCTGCAGGTAACCATGGTGGAAATATTCGACCAGATAATGCCCCAGTTCCTCGACCGGGAAATGGCGCTTCTTGCCGCAAAACACCTCAAAAACAAAGGTGTGGAGTTGGTGCTCGGCGAGAAGGTGCTTGCCCTGGAGGGGAAAGATGCGGTTGCCTCCGTGCGGACGGAAAAACGGGAAATCCCCGCCCAACTGGTCATAATCGGCGTCGGCGTGCGTCCAAACGATGAACTGGCAAAGGAGGCCGGCCTGGCCTGCGCTCCCAAGGGCGGCATCATCATTGACCGCAATTGCCGGACGGACGACCCCGACATATATGCCGGCGGCGACTGCGTGGTAAACCACTACATCGACCCCGCCATCACCACTCCGTTCTTTGTGCCGCTGGGTTCGACATCCAACAAGCACGGGCGCGCGATAGCCAACGACATAGCCGGGGTCCCGACGCCTTTTGTCGGCATTGGAGCGACCGGAGTATGCCGGGCGTTCAACTACACGCTGGGCCGCACGGGCTTCACGGAACGGCAGGCAAGGGAATTGTACGGCGATGACGTAGTTTCCATCGTGTGGACCGGGCCGGATAGGCCGCACTACATGCCCGGCAGCAGGCCCCTGATCATCAAAATGATCGCCTCCCGGCTCTCCAGAAAGATCCTCGGAGTCCAGGCGGTCGGCTTGGGAGACGCCTCCAAGCGGATCGATGTGGCCGCAAGCGCCATTTACTTCGGGGCCACCGTGGATGATATCGGAAATATCGATTTGGGCTACGCGCCTCCCTATGCTCCGCCAATCGATCCTATCGCCACCACGGCGCACATCCTGGCCAATAAACTGGACGGACTCGCCAATGGGGTATCCGCCATCGAATCGAAAAACCGCATCGATAAAGGGGATGAGTATCGTCCTGCTCGATGTCCGAACGCCGTTGGAGTTCAAAATGGCGCGCCTGCCGAATGAAAAAGTGGTGCACATACCGCTCGGCGCGCTGCGCGAAAAGATAGCGGAACTTCCCAGGGACAAGGATATACTGGCATTCTGCAAGGTCAGCATGCGAGGCTACGAAGCGCAGCGCATTCTCAACGCGGCGGGTTTTGACAGAGTATGGTTTATCGAAGGAGGACTGGTCGGCTGGCCGTTTGAAGTGGAAGAAACGGGTTAATGTACTGAAATTACACTAAAAATACCGTTATGCTGGTTCCCAAGCCCCTGCTTGGGAACCAGCATAACCAGCATAGGGTGCCGATTCCAAAAAGAGCGGAGGGAATGATTCCCACGCTCTTTTGTCGTTGATCAGGCCCGTTTATTCCCGGCGTTGGAAGGTCTGTAGAGGGGTATCTCCACCACGAAGGTTGTCCCCTTTTTGCTCGTTTCCTTAACCCAGATGCGACCCCCGTTTTCCGTGAGTATCCCGTACGCGGTGCTCAGCCCCAGGCCGGTGCCCTTTCCCGGCCCCTTGGTTGTAAAGAAAGGGTCGAAAATAAGGGAGAGGTTTTCCGGCGCAATGCCGCAACCGGTATCGCAGACTTCCAGGTACACTTTCCCTGCGGGCTTGTCCCTGTAGGTGCGAAGAGTAAGCCTTCCTTTCCGGTCCATGGCATCGACGGCGTTCATGATGAGGTTTAAAATCACCTGGCCCAGTTGGTCCCGGTCACCCTGGATGAGCATCATCTCTTCCGATAATTCCCTCATGATTCGGATGTCCATGAAGATTTTGCTGTCCCGCACCAAGCTCATACTATGCTCAAGAAGCGTGTTGATGTGGAGGATTTCGTTGCTGGGACTTGCCTGCCTGCCGTAGGCCAAAAGGTTTTTGACGATCTTGCCGCACCTTTTGGCGTCTTCGAATATGCATGCCAGCTTGTGGTGGCGCGGATCATCTTCGGGTAGGGTTTCCTGCACGAGATTGGCGTAGAAAATGATTCCTGTCAGCGGGTTGTTGATTTCGTGAGCGACCCCGGCCGCGAGTTGCCCCAGGGAGGCCATTTTCTCCGCCCGTGAAATCCGTGTGCGCATCTCGCGCATCCGCTGCTCGTGCTCGATCTTTTCCCGCAGATCGTTGAACACGCCCATGGTGGCCACCTCCCTGTCGCCTTCGTAGATGATGGCCGCGGTAAGGTCCACCGGGACCTCCTCGCCCAGGGCGTTAATGATGGCCAGCCTGGTGCAGGGCAGCTTGCCCTTGCCCCCGATCCGCTTGTCTCTTAAATCCTTCATTACCTGCCGCGCCTGCCCCGGGGGATACAGCTCTTTGGTGGTGATTTTTTTCTGCGCCTCCTTTAGCGTATACCCTGTGAGTTCTTCGGCGGCAGGGTTCATCATGAGGATTTTGCCTTTCGGATCCGCGGCGATTATGGCGGTAGTCGAACTCTGGATCAGTTTCTGGGTGAAATCCCTGGCGGCCGACAGCTCCCGTTCCAGTACTTTTATCGGGGTGACGTCATGGATGGACTCCACGATGTACAAGACCTCGCCGGCCTCGTCGAGCAAGGGGGAGAAAATGCGATTATCCCATTTTTCCTCACCGGCGGCGGTCGTCACATACCTCAGGGACGAGTGTCCCTGCCGGTCCTCAAGCACCTTTGCCAGGGCGCAGGTTTCAACGGCGCAGGGCTCGAGCGACTGGTAAAAAAGATCGTGGCAGGTTTTCCCGATGATCTCCTCTCTGCTGACGTTGAACCTCTTCAGAAGATTGGCGTTCGCATCCACTATGGTTTTGTTCGGCTTCAGGATCAGGGCGGGCAGGGAAAGGCAGTCGAAGACCTTTGATTTCCACCCGTCTGCGTCCATGGTCTCAGACATCTTGTCCATCGTGCGGACCGACCTCCCTTTGATTTTATTTCCGAAAGACGGGGCCGGGTCTGCGGCCTGTTGCCCAAATGCTTTCAATCGGAAATGTTGCCATTGTCCGGCTCGCCCCTTGGCGTACCCCATTTACGGGAAGTCCGTGTATTTCGAAACGGCCTCATTCGGGCAACAGCTCGTCTGCGCAACCCCTCCGGGCTGGAAGGACAAAAGTTCCTATTCCCTTCCCGGTGGATGGATTCCGTACTTTTTGATTTTGCTGTGCAGTGTAATCCTGCTGATCTGCAACTGGAGCGCCGCCTTGGAGATGTTCCAGCCATGAAGGTTCAGGACACGGTCGATGTGCTGTTTCTCGTTGTCTTTAAGGGACAGGGAAATCTCCCCGGCCGGTGTCCTGAAAAGAAATGCAAAGTCATCCCTGGTAAGGTAGCGCCCTTTTGAAAGAACGACCGCGCGTTCTACGGCGTTTTCCAGTTCGCGCACATTCCCGGGCCATGAATAGCTCTTGAGCGCTTCGACGCCTTGCGGGTGAATTCCGGCAACCGGCTTGTTCGTTTCTTTTCGGATTCGATCCAGGAAGTGCTGCGCCAGTTCCGGGATGTCGTCGATGCGCTCCTTGAGAGGCGGAATCTCCAATTCGATGACGTTGAGCCTGTAGTAAAAATCCTGCCGGAAGGCGCCGCGCTCGATCTCCTTTGCCAGGTCCCGGTGGGTGGCGCAGATGAGACGGAAGTCAACCGGAATGTCCGTCGTTCCGCCTACGCGGTGGAAGGTTTTTTCCTCGAGAACGCGGAGAAGGTCGATTTGCATCTTCAAGGGGATTTCGCCCACCTCGTCCAAAAAAAGGGTCCCGCCCTGGGCCATCTCCAGGCGTCCTTTCTTTGCCCGCCGGGCGCCGGTAAAAGCTCCGCTCTCGTGGCCGAACAGCTCGCTCTCAAGGAGGGTCTCCGTAAAAGCCCCGCAGTTTATGGGGATAAACGGCCCCGTGCAGCGATCGCTGATGGCATGCACGGCCTTGGCCACCAGCTCTTTTCCGGTCCCGGTTTCTCCCCGCAGCAACACGGGGGAATCGACCATTGCCACCTGCTCGATCAATGAAAATAGCTGCAGCATGCAGTTGGAGACCCCGATCAACTCCTCGCAACGCACGCGGGTCGCCACCTGTTCACGCAATATTATATTCTCGTCAACGATCCTCTTTTGCTGCAGGAGCCTCTCCAGCTGGCAGACCAGCTCGGAGGGCTCGAACGGCTTCGTCAGGTAGTCCGAGGCCCCGCGCTTCATGGCATCGACCGCCGTTTCCACCGATCCGTAGGCCGTTATCATGACCACCATGGTGTACGGGCAGTTCTGCTTGACGTGATCGAGCACTTCAAAGCCGTTCACATCGGGCATCTTGATGTCGAGAAAGATAAAATCGTAGTCCTTCCCGTCCACCATCTCCATGGCGACCTGTCCGCCGTCGGCCGAATCGGCCTCATAGCCCGATTTCTTGAACCACTCCACGAGCGAGTCCCGCACGATCATTTCATCATCGACTACCAGCACCTTTAGCCTTCCAGTCATAGATCACCTTCCGTCCGGCTATTGGTAAACCCCGGGCAATAATGGATGGGTCCGTTCCGCGCCCGATTCGCCCCGGTGCCTTTCCGGGCCGTCACAACGGGCGAATCGACCTGCAGATAAGCTCATGTGATAAATATTTATGCAAAACTGATACCTGGAAGCAACCCTCCACACCGGCGCCGCGCCGGCTCATACGCCGCAGGCGCACCGCAACATGCCGCCTGGGTACGGAAGAACCGGTTTCCCCGCTCTTTCCCATGCATCAACGACTCACCACCATCTTATGGTGTACGGTATCTTAACACCACTATATAAATATTGTACACCCCGTTAAGTCATGCCAGGAAACACGCCGGGAGGCCGTTAACCCGGATTGGACGAAAAAAGCTTAACAGTCGGGCACCCTAATTAATATCAACGCATATTCATTATCAAATCCTTTGCTGCCCAAACCGGGCTTTAAGGTCGTCGATTCCGGCCTTATCCAACAACAGTATTGCCTGGTTTTAATGTCATTTCAACCTATTGAATCGTTCTTCATCCATGCGCGAGTCGCCTCTTTAATCCGTCTGCCGATGGGTGGCACGAATATTGAGATATAGATACGCGTGCGGCAGCCGAAAGCAACTCCTTAAAGAAAAGATCCCGCCCCATTGCGGGATTGGAGAGGAAGGAGACTGGTTATGAAAACGAAAGGCGACGACAAAAACTCCGGAGTGCGTGTTTTCTCCATGACCGAGAACCAGTGTGTCTGGATGAAGGCCGGTGTTGTGAATTTCAAGATCTGCGAAAACGCATTCGACTGCACCACCTGTGCATTCGATAAGGCGATCAGCAGGAAAACGGTTCAAAAGCCGACGGCCCTGGTCAGTTGGAGGGAGGTCAAGCGGACCAAACCGTTTTTCCAGCGGGAATGCAGGCACATGCTGACGGGCCGGGTCCAGTTCAAGTTTTGCGCCCATAACTACGAATGCAAAACCTGTGAATACGACCAGCTTCTGGATGAAGAGGTCCTGTCGGCCCAGGCGCCCTCCGTTTACACCAGCAAGGTCGCGGGGTTTGCGGTGGCCGACGGCTACTATTACCACCAGGGGCACAGTTGGGCCAGAATCGAGCATGGAGGGTTCGTGCGCCTGGGAATCGACGACTTTGCGCTGAGGCTCCTGGGCAGCGTGAGCGATATCTCTCTTCCCAAAATCGGCTCACGCCTGAAGCAGAGCGAGAAGGGCTGGTCGGTTTGCAGGGAAAAAATGGGCGCGGCGGTGCTTTCGCCCATGAACGGCACGGTGGTGGCTACCAACCAGAACGCCCTGGGACAGCCCGGTCTGATCAAAAACGACCCCTACGGCCGAGGCTGGCTGCTTGTCGTTGACCCGCGGGGCGGCTTGAAAAAGAACGTCAAAGACCTGCTGTTTGAAAGCACAGCGGTTTCATGGCTCAACGCGGAGGTAAAAAAGCTGGAAGAAATGGTGATGGCGATCTATGGAACTCCCCTTGCGGCAACCGGCGGCGAGATAGTCGACGACATCTTCGGCAACCTCCCCGATCTCAAGTGGGAAGACCTGGTTAGCGAGTTTCTTCATACATGAGTCCGGCGCGGAGCTGAATCCGCGATCAGTGCAAAAAGAGCGGGGGAACCGGTTCCCCCGCTCTTTTTGCCTGCATTGAACGGTCCCGCCGCACTGGAGAATCGCCGCCCGCTAGGCGTGAAAATCTTTCATGTTCCGGTGGAGGATGAAACTGCACCGTTCGCAGAAGCGGATATCCAGTTCGTCCAGGTTGCGGACACGGGGGCTGAATTGCATGAGGCATCTGGGGGCCTCGCAATGATAGAGGGAAAGGGTGTGGGCAAGCTCGTGCAGGGCGACCTTGGCCAGGCGCTCGTAATAAACGTCCGCCGGGGCGGAGGTGCCGTCTTCCCCGGCCTTGAGGCGGAAATCGGAGACTATTGCCAGCTTGAGTCCCAGTTGCGCCTCGCCGAACACATAAGTCAGTATAGGCGTGCAAAGGTCCACGTCCGTTACAGCGAGAACGCAGGGATGACGCGGGAAGGGGGACCGGGCGAGGTGTTTCAGGACCAGGCCGGCATCGTACTGAGTCCGGCGGGGTTGAAACGCATCTTCGGGAATTGCCCTCGGGGCGAGCATATCGACCGGGACTTCCAGCACAGCCTGGATGTTTGCGGCAACAACGCGAATCGCCGTCTCCGGAATCCGGCCCATTTTGATAAGACCGGCCGAAGGGGCAGGCCCGGTTTTTTGCTTCGCTGAAGGCATGTCGGATTACAGGGGAAACCACCCACAAGTGGTTGTCCGGGTTCGGATCGCAATTTATCGTCTGGCAATGCAGCGGTAATATTCACTCAAATATCAGGTGATTGCAATCCCTAATCCGGGCGGACCTTACGCCTTTAATTTTTTCCTAAACCACAAGCGCCGACACCGCCGCTCCCGCAAGCACAACCCACAGGATGTCCACCCCGAAGATGAGGGCGGCAAAGGCCGCCCCCGCAAGGGCGAAGTGAGGCCCGTCCCAGGCTACGTTTAAGGCAAAGCGGATGGTTACCGTGAGAAGAAGGCCGACAAAAGAGCACAGAATCCCGCCAACGGCCCTGGTAAACCACGGCGATGAGCGCAGGCGGTCAAACCAGGGGGCAACGCCGAGCAGGATGATGAAAGAGGGGGAGAAGACCGCAATGGTTGCGATGAGAGCCCCGGAAAGGCCGTGAACCAGGTAGCCGACAAAGGTCGCGGTTATCACGATGGGGCCGGGAGTAAACTGTCCGAGCACGATCCCGTTCAGCAGCGTCGAAGCTTCCATCCAGGAACGGACCTCGACGACCTCGTGGAAAATGAGAGGAACGGAGGCAAACCCTCCGCCGAATGCAATGAGATCGATCTTGGACATGAGAAAGGCGAGATCGAACAGCTCTTTTCGAAATAGGAAGAGCAGGAGGAAACCCAAGGCGAAAACCGCAATAAATAAAAGCGGCGGGAGAGTTGCGGACCTCATTGCGAGCGAAGGCCGGCGGTTGCCCGGGGCTTGCCTTCCGCCGTTTAATACCAGGCCGAGAAGGGCCGCCGCAAGGATGATCAGGACCGGGTTCACCATGAGCCAGAAAAGCCCCGCCGCAATGAGGGCGATCAGGACGCTCTTCCAGCTCCTGAGCGTGGTCTTCCCGAAGGATACGGTCGCATTCGCAACCACGGCCACGATAACGGCCTGGAGGCCGCTGAAAACCGATATTACGGCAGGCAGCTCGTGGGCACGGGAGTAGGCGACCGAGAGCGCCAGCATGAAGATAAACGCGGGCAGGCCGAACCCGACGTAGCAGGCAAGCGCACCCCGCACTCCCCGAACGCTCAGGCCGATGTAGGCCGCCATCTGCATGACCGTCGCCCCGGGGATCGTCTGGCAAAGGGCCACGCCGTTCTGGAAGGACTCCGCGTCAATCCAGTTTTTCTTCCCAACGGCCATTTTGCGTAGATAAGCGACCATGGCCGGGCCGCCGAAGGCAACGGTTCCCATTCGCAAAAAAGCTAAAAAGAGCCGGGAAAGCGGCGGCTCGCATTGCGCCTCGCAGGCTTGACCTTCTTCCATTAATGCCCGATACCCGATTCTAATGAAGTTACTCGACGGTTTGCCCGGTTTCCTGGCCGCCGTGAAAATTCATGCGTTTCATAACCGTGGGGAAGTATTTCGCCTGCGTGTGGGGCAGGAACAGGGCCGCGACATAATTATCCATGAAACCGGGGGTCTCGGAAAGGTCAAAGTTGGTCATCATCGCGGCCACCCTCCCCTCCTCGGACAGCAGCTCGCGCGACAGTGCCAGAAATGTCGCCCCCTGAAGCGAGCCGTTTCCCACGAACTGAAAGCGGTCCCGCGGCAGGTCGGGCAGGAGCCCGATTGCAATTGCGTTTTCGATGTTGACGGAACTCCCGAAACTGCCGGCCAGAATAACCTGCTCGATATCCTGAAAGGTGAGCCCCACGTTTTCGAGAAGCGACAGGTACCCGGCAAACATGGCCGCCTTTGCGCGCATGAGATTGTCGATATCGGCTTCACTCACGGTGATGTCCTGGCCGACCTGGGTATCAGGCGCCCACGCCACAACGAATTCCCTGCCGTTTTCCCCCATGCGGACCCTGTCGGTCCCGGGAGTGCTCGAAAACTTGCCGTCCGGCTCGATGAGGCCGGTTTCCATAAGGGCGGCCAGCAGGTTTATCAGCCCCGAACCGCAAATCCCCTTCGGTTTCGACATGCCGATAGTGATGATCATCGGTTCGAAGGTGTGCGGATTGATGCTCACATCTTCAATGGCCCCGTTCATGGCCCGCATGCCGGACCCGATGCCGCCTCCCTCGAAGGCCGGACCCGCGGAACAGGCCGCACCGGCCAGCCATTCGTTATTTCCGATCACTATTTCCCCGTTTGTGCCAATGTCTATATACAGTGTAATCTTGGGGTCTTTATACATCCCGGATCCCAGGATGCCCGCCACGATATCGCCCCCCACATAGCTGGACACGGAGCTTACGCAATTGATAAAAACATGGGCGGGGCATTCGAGGCCCATATCGCGGGCGCGTGCCAGCGGGACGTTGCACACCGTGGGCATGTACGGCGAGACCCGGATGTGGCGGGGATCTATCCCGTAGAAAAGATGGGTCATGGTGGTGTTGCCGGCCATCGTTACGTGGGATATTTCGCCTATCTGCACCCCGTATTGTTCCAGCAATTTGCGCATGAGCTTGTTTATGGTGGATACCACGGCCTTCTGGAGCTTTTCCAGGCCCTGTTCCTTCTCGCTGAAAAAAATACGGGTGATTACGTCATCCCCATAGAGGATCTGTCCGTTGTAGTCGGCGACATGCCCCATGATTTCGCCCGATGCTATATCCACCAGCTGCACCCACACCGTTGTGGTGCCGATATCGACTGCAAACGCAAAATGGCGCAGCGTGGTATCGCCCGGCTCGACATTCAGCAGGTGGGGATAGATGTAGCGCCGCCGTGAAAAATCGAGCGTGGCGGTGAGTTGGAAGTCCTTTTCGTGCATCACCCGGCCGAGCTTTCGCAACAGGTGAAAATCCAGGGTTATTTTTTCCAGCCCGTGCTGGCGCGCCAGTTCCTTTTCCAGGCGCAACAGGGCGCAGACCCTGTTGGATGCGCTTGGAAGAGGGACCTCCACGAACCTTTTTTGAAAGGCCGGATCATAGAGACCGGATTTTTTCAGCTCTTCGAGATTTATGGGGGCCGGGCGCAGGGCGATCCCCGGCCGCCGTTTGGTAAGCGTTCGGTTGTCGAGCAGCGAAGAAGCGGGGATGCGGATGACAACATCGGACCTTATCCGGCTTTGGCAGGCCTGGCGAAATCCCTGCGCCCATTCTTCGGCGCTCAGCAGTTCGGAACGCTCCGACTCTATTTCCCCCGACTCCACGATGACCTTGCATTTTCCGCATACCCCTTCTCCCCCGCATGACGCGTTGATATGCACGCCCGCATCCAGGGCGGCGCGGAGAAGGTTCTCGCCGTCCCTTGCCTTGGCAGTTATCCCATACGGGTTGAAAGTCACCTGTCTGGTCATTGCAGTCCTCGGAGTCATGCCGCGCTGCCTTCCGTTAGAAATTAAAATCAGGAGTCCTCACCACTTCCAAATAGCAGCGCTTTTCCAGCCTGGCAGCGGCGGCATTCAATATGGTTCGAAGCGCCTGTGCATTTTCGCCGTCTTTGCCGATGATTTTAGGGATATCGTCTTTGGCCGCTCTCAACTGGATTATCGATGTCCGGATATTGCCTATTTCTCTCACCCGGATCCGCTCGGGATGATCCGCAAGAAACCTGGCCAGAAGCTCGATCAACTCCTTTAATTGAAAGTCCATTCAGACTCCATTCAGAAACTCAACCGCGCGGGGCACGGGTATCGTCACAGAGAAGATAAACACCTGCGGCGCGCTTGATGGCGGCCGCAGGCGTTTAAAGCACTCGTTGCTTCCACTGGTGCCGTTTTATATCTCTTTTTGCCCGGTTTCCAATTGTCGTATACGCTGCTTCATCATGTCCAGAGTTTTTTCCATTTGCATCGCCTGGGCCCGCAGTGTCTCCACCCGGTCTTCCTGTCCGACATTCGGGGCAAAGCCCATACCGGCGGCGCCTCCGCCCTGGTTGGACCAGCCGCCCGGCCCGCCTGACTGGAAGAACCGGTTCCGGCGTCCCCCGCCGCGGTTGCCTCCGCGCGAATCCAAATCAGATGAGCGGTTAAAAGATCCCGGCGCGCCGAATCCCCTGCAAAAGCCGGCCGCCCTTCCCGTCCTGGGTCCCATTCCTCTAGGTCCTGTTCTGTCACCACCTGGCATCTTATTCTCCTCTTGGTTTGGGTGGCCGCCAAATGGCCATCCTGCTTCCCCCGCAAAACCATGGATCGGTTCATCCCGGTTGTCGGGGATTCTCAGTACGCAGCTTCCGGATAATTTTCCGGTCATCGGCCCTTTTCCGGCAGGACCCGTTCCGTCACGATCAGGCATGGCGCCACCTCCGGCAAGTTAGTTCCCTCTGGTACGCCCGCAGCCATGGTACAATCTCCATGCCAGCCCGGTTTCCGCGGCAAGGAGCGGGATTCTACGGGCCGGTCCTGCGGTCCGCCCGGACGAAAGAGAACAATCTGCACCATCCCACGCAAGAAAAGGGAACAATAGGCACCCGTTCATCCCGCTCCGTTTGGCAAACGATATCGAAACGTTCGCTGAGCCTTGCCTCTGACCGGTGGCCTGATTTTTGAAACAAACCTGGATGGCTCTGAATTTTGAGATCAAGACCTTAAGGAAGAAGAGGAAGCCATGTTAGCCGTTCCGATTTTCCGTGCCCGCGTGGCACCGGTGTTTGATTGGTGTTCGAAGATCGTGGTTGTACCGGAGGATGGGTCGGATTCCGCATCGGGTCGACAGATCGACGTAGCCAAGGGCAACGGGTTCACTCTGGTCCAGTCCCTGCGGGAACAGGGTGTGAAAACACTTATCTGCGGGGCCTTGAGCCCCGAGATTTTGAACTACGGCGAAAGCATCGGTTTGAAAATCATCCCCGGGGTCGCGGGTGAAATTGACGACGTCCTGCGGGCCTACCACGAACAAAAGCTGGATCAGCCCCAATATTGGCTCCCCGGGTGCCGCGGATACCGCCGGTACAGGAGAGGCGCACCCTGCGCCTGCAGCGGGCAGGACGTACCCCTTAATGACGAACGGCTAAAACCCGGTAACAAGGAGCAGGGCCGGAGCGGCAAACGGCAGGGGGCCGGGCGGGTGGAGAGTTTTTGTATTTGTCCCGTGTGCGGCGCCAGGGTGAGGCACGAGCGTGGAATCCCGTGCGTGCAGCTCCACTGCCCCGCATGCAGAAACGCAATGATCAGAGAATGACTCCCGCACCCTTGCCCGCCGGCCCGGAGGTCAGTTCGGCAACGGCAGCAGGGGTGCGTATCGTTCCCGTTTTGATGTCCAAACCTTCCCGGAACCCCCGCCGTCTTCGGCCACGGGCCACCACCGAAAGGCTGGCACATTCCTTGCCTTGGGCAGTGCGGGCGTTTGGCGTTTTTGCCAACCGGACAGACTTTTATAGGAGTTCGAAATGAAAAAGATAGCGATAACGAGTGAAGGTCCCGGCCTTGACGACCAGGTGGACCCCCGCTTCGGCAGGGCGGCCGGTTTCGTCGTGGTTGACCTCGACAGCATGGAAACGAGCTACATCGACAATGGAAAAACCCAGGTAATGGGCCAGGGCGCCGGAATCCAGGCCGCCGAGCTGATAGTGAAGGCCGGTTGCGGGTTCGTTCTGACCGGTTTTGTGGGGCCGAAGGCCTTTCAGGCCCTCTCCGCCGCCAAAATACAGGTTGTGCAGAACATGGAGAACATGACGGTGCGCCAGGCGGTCGAAAAATTCAAAAGCGGGGCCGTGCAGGTGGCCCAGGCGCCCAACAGGGGACCCGGGCGATGATCGTCTCCGTGGCAAGCGGAAAGGGCGGGACCGGTAAAACCACGGTAAGCGCGTCGCTGACCGCCGTCTGGGACAGGCCGGTGATCGCCGTGGACCTGGACGTGGAGGAACCCAACCTGCATCTGTTCCTCCGTCCGGAGATCGAGGAAACCACGACGGCCTGCATGGAAATACCGGTGGTTGACGAGTCGAAGTGCACCTTTTGCGGAGCATGTTCGGAGCTTTGCCAGTTCAAGGCGATCAGCGCCATGGGCACATTGATCCTGACGTTTCCGGAAATGTGCCACGGGTGCGGCGGCTGCATCGCCGTGTGCCCCGAGAAGGCGCTTTCCCCGGGCCGGCGCGAACTTGGCGTGATCAGTCGGGGCCGGGCCAACGGAGCGCAATTTCTGATGGGCCGCCTGCGCGTGGGGGAGGCGATGAGCCCTCCTTTCATGCGGCAGGTCAAAGTCAAGCTCGGCGAAATGATCGCCGCGAACGGATACGACGCAATCGTGGACGCGCCGCCGGGGGTGAGCTGTCCGGCCGTGAGCGCCGTGATAGACAGCGATGTCATCGTTTTGGTAACCGAACCTACTCCGTTCGGTTTCTATGATTTCAAACTGGCATGGCAGGCCTTCTCCCCCATGGGAAAACCCATGGGTGTGGTGGTGAACCGGGCCGGGATCGGAAACGGCGAAGTGTACCGGTTCTGTGAAGAAAAAGGACTGCCTGTGCTGGCTCAAATCCCTTTCGACCGCGGCATTGCGGAGGCTTATGCCCGGGGCATGGTGATCGCGGACCTCTCGCCCGACTTGAGGCGCACATTTATGTCCATTCATTCGGGGATTCGCAAGCTGGCTGAAGGGTGTGTTCCGAAGGAGGGCTGCCATGCGTGAGGTGGTCATCATCAGCGGCAAGGGCGGCACCGGCAAGACTTCGCTCACGGGGGCATTTGCCCACCTGTCCTCCAACAAGGTAATATGCGACCTGGACGTGGATGCCCCGGACCTGCACCTGCTGCTCCGTCCCTCGCAGTCCCGGGAAGAGGAATTTCATTCCGGCTACGAGGCCGAAATCATCGGTGAGAAGTGCACCGGTTGCGGGCTGTGTGCTTCCATGTGCCGCTACGATGCAATATACCGCAACGGAAACGGTTTTTCTGTCGATCCCCTGCGTTGTGAAGGGTGCAAAGTCTGCGTCGCCTTCTGCCCCGAGGATGCCGTCGAGTTTCGGCTGAAGCACTGCGGCCACCGGTATGTATCATCCACACGGTTCGGCCCGTTCGTTCATGCCCAGCTCTTCCCCGGGGAACCGAACTCCGGCCGGCTTGTCATGGTTCTAAAGCAAACCGCACGGGAGCTTGCGAAGCTGCACGACAGCGATTTAATTCTTTGCGACGGCGCGCCCGGTATCGGCTGCCCGGTCATCAGCTCGCTTTCCGGGGCCAACCTGGCCGTAGCGGTCACCGAGCCCACACCGTCGGGAAGACACGACCTCGAAAGAGTGGCCGAACTGTGCGACCATTTTCAGATTTGTTTCGCGGTAATTATCAACAAATATGACCTCAACCGGGAAGAGGTTGACGGAATTGAAGATTTCTGTCGCCGGAAGGGTTATCCTGTGATTGCAAAGCTGCCTCACGACCGGATAGTAACCGATGCGATGGTCCGGGGTCTTGTCGTCACGGAAATGCCCGAGACGGGCTTCGGCGTGGAAGTGCGAAATGCCTGGGTAAGAATCAGGGAGCTTTTGAACAAAGGCAGGTAAAATTTTTAAAACACCGGTACTGAACGCAACAGGAGTTGCGGCGACGGCCTGACTCAATGTCAGGTCGGAATCAAAAATCTACGAGGAGAAATCATGAAAAGCATTAACGTTGCCATTCCATCAACTCACCCGGGGGGACTTGATTCGCTTCTTGGAGCCCACTTCGGGCACTGCGATCTTTATACTGTCGTGGAAGTCACGGACGGCCTGGTTACAAATGTGCGCACCCTTCCAAACGTTCCTCACCAGCAGGGCGGATGCATGGCACCGGTCAATCACCTGTCCCAGAACGGAGTACAGGTCCTTATCGCCGGTGGAATGGGCATGCGGCCGCTGATGGGTTTCAACCAGGTGGGAATCAACGTTTTGCATGGCGGTGGAGCACAGACGGTGGGAGAAGCGGTGGATGCCTTCCTGAAGGGAAACCTGCAGCAGTTCACCAGCGATTTCACGTGCGGCGGTGGCGGAGGCATGTAGCGGCCCGGCTGGTTTTGACCAATCGGAAGAGGAGAAGATTGCGGTGTCAAATGAGGATTTCCCGCTGTATGGCCAGGTCGGGGAGCATTTTGCCGACCTGGCGAGGCGGCCCAGAAATATAGGTTCGATAGAAAATCCCAGCAGTAAAGGGACTTCCGTCGGCATATGCGGGGATTCAATCGAAGTGTTCCTGCGGGTCACCGGCGGAGTGATTTCGGATATCGGGGTGGTTCCTCACGGCTGCGTCTACACCTGGGTCTGTGCCAGTGCCATGAGCGAACTGGTTAAGGGAAAAGGCCTGGACGAGGCCCTTTACCTCGAACCCGATGAGATAGCGGCCACCCTTGGCGGCCTGCCCGAAGACCACATGCACTGTGCAAGGCTGGCGGTAAACACGCTGGGAGAGGCCATAGCGGACTATTACAAAAACACTTCGGGCCGGAACGGCGAAGACGACGGCCCCCCTTGAAGCTCATAGCCCTGGCAACGGTGAACATGATGCTCTATTTTGCATTCCCTGTGATTCTCGCGGTTGGTTAAAATGGAACCGGACAAGCGGGCTGTCTTCCGTTTTGCTTGAAAATGATTTACAAATGCGGGACCGACACAAACCCCGCGGTTCGACCAGGGTGATAACCGACCTCAATGCCCTTGGGCACAGGAGACGAAACGATGGAATGCAAAATGACGGTTCTTTGTGAGAACACGGTAACCGCCCCTGGTTTTCTCGGCGAGCACGGATTTTCGGTATTCATCGAAACCGGCGGGGAAACCATCCTGTTCGATACCGGCCAGGGCTTCAGTATCGTCCATAACTCGCTACGGCTTCAAAAAGACCTCAAAAAGGTCTCGCAGGTCGTGCTGAGCCATGGTCATTTCGATCATACGGGAGGGCTCCTCGCTTTCCTGGGGGTCAAGGGGCCCTGCCGGATCGCCGCTCACCCCGATGTCTTCGGCGAAAGGTTCGTGCTGATGCCGGCACCGGGAGGAGGTGAAAGACCCTTGTCCGTAGGCATGCCCTGGCCCAGGGCATACCTTGCGACACGCGGCGCGCAGTTCGAATGGCACAGGGATTTCGCGGAAATTGCTCCCGGCGTATTCATAACGGGCGAAGTGCCCCGGAAGACCCTCTTCGAACTGGGTTCGCCCAGGTTTGTGATTAGCAGGGACGGCGGCTGGCTTCCCGACCCGTTTTTGGACGACTTTTCCATGGTTTTGAAGACGTCGCGGGGGCTGGTTATCGTGCTCGGGTGTGCCCACGCCGGAATAGTCAACATTCTGAATCACGCAATGGAGCGGACGGGAGAAAACCGCATTTACGCCGTGCTGGGCGGCACTCATCTCGGCCTTTCCCCCGAGCCGCAGTTCGATCCGACCATTAAGGCGCTCAAGGATCTCGATATCCAGGTCCTTGCGGTCAGCCACTGCACCGGGCAGAAACCGATCTCGCGGCTGGCGGCGGAATTCAAGGACAAATTCGCCTTCGGGTCCGTGGGTTTCACACTCGAAGTGTGATAAACATTCCATGAAATGAGAAATAAATGCTGCACATCGTTTTGATATCAGTTCGACGGGAGATTTTCCGCCCCTTCGCCGAAGGCCTGTCCTCCGACCCGGAAGTGTTGCTGGAGCAAATTTCTTCCGCGCAAGAGGCCCTGGCCGTGGTGCGCACCAGGTGCCCCCACCTGGTGGTCGTTGACTCCGAATTGCCGGAGACCGAGTCGCTCGACCTGGTAAGGGAAATCATCAAGGCCAACCCCATGGTCAATACCGCCGTGGTAAGTCCTCTCTCCGAGGCCGACTTTCACGTCAAAAGCGAGGGGCTCGGCATTCTCGCCCGGCTGCCCTATGATCCGGCCGGCAAGGATTCAGAGGTTCTGCTGCAAAAATTGCGGGGGGTCCTGGGGCTGGTGAATTAGTCATGCGCCCATGCGCCTGCGGCGTATGGCCTCGCAAAAGCGCGTTCAAAATTGGAACGGGAGAAGAATTAATGCCTATATTCGAGTTTCTTTGTACGTCTTGCGCCGGTGTTTTCGAAAAAATCGTCTATGACAGCAGCGAAGCGGTGACCTGCCCCAAATGTGGAAGCACTGATTTGAACAAGCTGCTGTCCGCCACGTCCACCCTCTCCGGAACTAAACAGGACGGCAGAGTGCCGGGACTTGGAGACACGGGATGCTGCGGGTCCGCTCCCTCGTCCCAGGGCTGCATTCCCGGAAGCTGCTGCGGCAAAGCCCATTCCTGAATAAGATCGGCTTTTGCCTCGCGGGCTTCAGGTGCGGCAGCGCAGTATTTTGGACCTCCCGGTCGGGGTGCCGATCTTTTCCACGGTCCTGAAATACCGCTCAAGGGTATCCTGCTCGTGCCTCAGGATAAAGACGGCCCTCCTGACGCCCATCGAGGCGAGGCGCAGGTAGAACAGGGCGCGGATGAGCGGGTTCACGGGCAGATCGTGCTCCATCATGAAGAATGCCTTACCGGGCTTGAGGACCCTCACTATCTCCCGAAGCGCCCTTTCCTGGGCGGCGCCTTTCAGTTCATAGAAAGCATGGGTGCAGGTAACCGCATCGAAAGAGCGCGGGGCGAAAGGCAAGGCGGCCGCGTCGGCCTGCACATGACAGATATTTGAGCACTTATCCGTTTTCTCTCTGCCCGCCATCAGCATGCCCCTGGAAAAATCAAGCCCCACGGCCAGACCCCCGGGGCCTGTTATTTCACCGAGTTCCAGCAAAAGGGACCCCGTACCGCAGCAGATATCCAGGACCTTTTCGCCATCTCCCGCTGACACCAGGTCCGCCAGAAATTTTTTTATCGCACCCGGCGGGACACTGGAGTGAAGAGATACGAACCGGTCATAGAATTTGGAAAAGAAATCATAATAGCCCTGTCTGAAGTTTTTCATTACCCCTCACCACCGTCCATGTCGAGTGAGACAGCACCTTGAATCCGTTCGCCCCGCGGTATAGAAGGACGACGTTTATCCCTGGACCGACAATGTTAAGCAATATATGCACCACTTGTGTCGCTATCCGTTCCATACCCGGCCGTGAGGCCGGCGCGGGCGGAATGGGGACATCCTGCACCCGAAAAACAGCCCGAAAGGGGCGAGATGTTTCCACGGCAAAACCGCAACGGCCCGGTCCGCAACGACAACCCGTATGGACCGGGAGTGCGGCCTCCGATGCCGCATCGCTTTCGTGCAGATGGCATGTAGATTGCTTGAGATTGAGCTTTGGACCAACATCAAACGAAAGGAGTACGCTTCGGTGAAACATTCTGAGAGTGAGCAGTGCAGTCATGAAAAACAGAAAGCGGAAGACGCCGGCCTTCAAGAGCAACTCGATCGAATTCAGCATAAGCTGCTGGTCATGAGCGGTAAAGGCGGGGTGGGAAAGAGCAGTGTGGCCACGTATTTAGCCCTTTCCCTGGCAAAATTGGGCCGCCAGGTCGGTTTGCTCGATGTGGATCTTCACGGGCCGAGTATCCCGCGTATGCTCGGATTGCAGGGCGTCTTCGGCATCGACCAGGATAATCGCATGATACCGCATGCCTACAATGAGCGGTTGCGGGTGATCTCCATCGAGTGTCTGCTCGAAGACAGGGACGCGGCAGTTATATGGCGCGGCCCCGTAAAGCACGGTGTCATCCAGCAGTTCATCTCCGACGTGCGATGGGGCGACTTGGACTTCCTCGTCATAGATTCCCCCCCGGGGACGGGCGACGAACCGCTCACCGTGGCGCAGACCATTTCGGATGCGCAGGCCGTCATTGTCACCACCCCTCAAGAAATAGCGTTGGCCGATGTGAGAAAATCGATCAACTTTTGCAGGCAGGTGCATATGCCGATCCTGGGGCTCGTTGAGAACATGAACGGCTTCATCTGCCCGCACTGCAATACCGAAACCCCATTTCTGGGCAAGGGCGGAGGCGCAAGGACCGCGGAACAGATGGATGTGCGCCTGCTCGGAAGCCTCCCGTTCGACCCGCGCGTGGTGCAGGCGGCGGATGCGGGCCGCTCACTTATGGAAAGCCCCGACGGCGGCCCGTTCATGGACGCTCTCGGGCAGCTCACGGCGGAGGTCCTCAAGTTTTGCGGCACAGGGAAGGCGAAAGACGGGAACGGGGAATCACGCTGATCGTTATCGTAGATTTATGAGGATTCAGACGAAGTTGCCTTGAAAATGCCGTTTTCATGCTTCGCGGGTGAGGCGGGCATCATGAAAAATTGCGTTCAAACAGGCAATTAATACGAAGTTGTGTTCAAGATAGTATCGAAGGAATGGTCTAATACCAGGTTGCGTTCAAGATTAACGTGATGGGTTACGCTCCGCTTCACCTATCCTACGCTTAACTCAGGTCTGGAAAGGGATGTAGGATGGGTGAAGCGGAGCGTAACCCATCGGTATTGGCCTGTCTTGAACGAAAATTAGTATAAATCGCGGGGAGCCGGCTCACGGGCACGGCTCCCCGCGATTTTTAAAAGAGCCGGGAACAAATTGTTCCCTGACAGATCCTTTGCGGTTTTCCTTATCCCGGCCTGCTTTTTTCGCCGCCGTCGCTGCTCATGGATACATCGTGCAGAGGCAGTCTGATAAAGAAGGCGGCGCCCTCGCCCGCATTCGATTCAAAGCCGATCGATCCGCCGTGCTTATCGACGATCACCGAATGAGAGATCGCCAGTCCCTGTCCGGTCCCTTTTCCGACCTCTTTGGTCGTGAAGAAAGGGTCGAAAATTTTGGATTTGATATTTTCAGGAATCCCCGTCCCGGTATCTTCAATACTGATCTCGGCAGAATCGTTCCGAAGCCGGGTGCCGACCGTGATCTTCCCCTTCTGCTCGGACCCGTTGCCCCGTTGTTTCTCCGTGATGGCGTGGGCGGCATTGATAATCATGTTCAATATCACCTGATTGATTTCACCCGGAATACAGGGAACCAGCGGAAGGTCCGGATCGAAATCGGTCTCGATTTCAGCCACGTATTTCCATTCATTTCGAGCCACGGTAATGGTGCTCTCGATAGCTCGATTGAGATCGATGCTGGTCTTCTCATCCGATCCCGGATGCGAGAACTCCTTCATGGCCCGAACGATGGTGCTTATACGCTCGATGCCCTCAAGCGACTGTGAGATGGCGCTTGGAATCTCCTTTCTCAAATAGCCGAAGTCCAGCTTCTCCGCGGCATCTGCAATTTTTTGGAGGATATCCTCTGTCGGCCCGGAAATCGGGAGGCTCTCCAGCAGTTGATCGTAGAGCGCATGAATCTGCTCCATGCCCGCGAAGCCTTCCTCCAGAAAATGGGTATTGTCCCCGACGTACTGGGTGGGAGTATTTATCTCGTGGGCTATTCCGGCCGCAAGCTGCCCGATCGCTTCCAGCTTTTGCGCCTGCGCCAGTTGCCTTTCCAGCAGCACATGCTCGGTGATATCCGCCCCGACCATGATAATGCCCGAAAACCGTCCGGCGGTTTCCTTGACAGGGCTTATCCTCAGGTCCAGGAGACCTTCTTTTCCGTTTCTCCGGGTAAACCGAACCGCCTTGAGTCTCACCGCGGCACTTTCGGTGGCGCATTCGCGGACTACATCACCTATTATTTCACCGTCCCAGGGAATGGGGCATTTATCAATTTGCACGCCCAGCGCTTCTGCGGCCTCGATCTGGAAAACCTTCTCAGCCATGCCGTTCCATCTTTTTATGACGGAATCCATCGATACTTCGATCATGATAAGGGGGATCGCGGAAACCAATGACTCAATTTCCTTCTTCGCCCTTGAAAGTTCCTTTTCCGCTTCTTCCCGTTCGAGGATTTCGATCAGCAACTGTTCGTTTGCCGTTTTCATCTCGGCAAAAGCTTTGCCGATCTCCTTATTTGCATGCCTCAGTTCGGCAAGCATTCGGCGTTCTCGATTCACCCTGGTTATCTTGGCCTTGAGTTCCATCAGTTCGATCGGTTTTTCTATAAAATCGACCGCCCCGGCTTCAAGTATGTCGCTGTACGTGTAATCACCGGTAAATCCGGACATCACAACAACGTCTACGGCAGGGTGCTGCCTGCGGATATCGCGGACAAGATCGAGACCGTCGACGTCGCCCATTCGGATATCGGAAATTACCAGGTCAAAATCATCCTGTTTCATCATTTCCAATGCCCGGGCGGGATTGGTAGTGTCCTGACACCGGTACTCGTTCATCGTCAAAAAGTTAGCGAGCATTTGACAGATGGGTTCTTCGTCATCGATGACCAGTACCTTTTTGATATCGGTTTTCTTCATCGCATTCTCCGGCCGCCTCCAAGCATGTTGACCGTTCGCACCCGGGACGGGGACGACACAAACCGGCGGCCCCGGCAGTTATCCACCGAAGCCGAAGTCACCCCCCGCGAACACACTTATGCAGGCATCCACAACCGCGGGTTCGTAGAGGATTGCCCTGTTCCCGGAAATCTCTTCGATGGCCTTTTCCAGGCCGAGGGCGGCCCTGTAGGGCCGGTGAGACATCATTGCCTCCACGACATCGGCGACGGCGATAATTTTTGAGGCCAGGAAAATTTCGCTTCCCTTCATGCCTCTCGGATAGCCCGAACCGTCGAGCCTTTCATGGTGCTGTAAAATGATTTCGGCAATGGGCCAGGGAAACTTGACGCCTGCAATGATTTCATATCCGGACTGCGGGTGGTCCCGCACCAGGTCCATTTCCGCCGGCTTCAACCTGGTCGGCTTGCACAAGATCTCGGAGGGCACCGAGATTTTGCCTATATCATGGAGTATTCCCGCCACGTGAACGGCTTCCACCTCCTGAGGACCAAGGCCGATCTGCTCGGCAATGGCACGGGAGATATCGGCCACACGGTCCTGGTGCCCGGCCGTGTAGGGGTCTTTGAGGCTGATCGCGGAAGCAAGCGACCTCACCGTCCCCATAAGCGTTTGTTGAAGCTCGATGTTCGACAGCTCCAACTGCTCCTTGGCCTCATTCAAAAGCGACAGGGTCCGCTTTTCGTTTTTAAGCCTGTCCAGTTTTGCTTCGAGTTCACTCGAGGTGAACGGCTTCGATATAAAATCCGAAGCACCGGCATCGATGATATCCTTGTATGAATATTCGGTGGAGTGGGCGGTCATTATTATGAAGTTCAAACCGGAACGGAAGTCCCTGCATTTTCGCATGAGCTGCAGACCGTCTTCACCGTCCATCCGGATATCGGACAGTACGAGGTCGAAATCGGATGCAATGGCTTTCTCATAAGCTTCGGCCGGTACGCCCGAGAATTCGACCTCGTATCCCGATTTCTGGAGCATTTGCCGAATAACCATCCCATAGCTAAGCTCGTCGTCAACGACCAGGATTCGCTTTATCTCTGCCGCTTTCATTGATTATGCTCATACCTTTCTCCGGTCCAGCACTTCCCGCACTATTTTGGAAAGCTCTTCCAGTCCCACCGGCTTATTGAGGAACGCCTTGATCCCACGTGCCTTTGCCGCCTCGGCATCTATATTCTTACTGAAGCCGGTCATGAGAATCACCGGAACTTCAGGCTGGTGTTTGCAGAGTTCATCGGCAAGATCGACCCCCGTAAAATGCGGCATGGTCATGTCGGTAATCACCAAATCGAAAGGTTTTTCTTCTTTCCGCCGATTCCTGAAGGTCTCCATCGCCTCCGTCCCGTTTGTCAGTGAAATGACGTCGTATCCGAGGCCCACAAGCATTTTCTTTAAAATATCCGCCAACTGAGGTTCATCATCGACTACCAGAATCCGTTCTCTCCCGCGGGGGAAAGAGGTGGCAAGATCCGGTTTTTTCGCTTCGTATTCAACTTCCAGGGCCGGGATAAGCACTGTAAAAACGGTGCCTTCGCCTGGGATGCTCTCCACGTCGATTTTGCCTTCGTGACTTTTTACAATGCCGTGAACCACGGACAGGCCGAGCCCGGTTCCCTCGCCCATCTTTTTCGTGGTGAAAAACGGGTCGAAGATTAAATCGATTATCTCCTGATCGATTCCATGTCCCGTGTCCCTGACCGTGAGCTCCACATGAGGTCCCGATTTCAGGCCGTCCGAAGATGCAATGGACTCCGGCCCGATAAACACATCGGCTAATCTCACCGCCAGCACTCCGCCCTCAGCCTGCATGGAGTGGGCAGCGTTGGTGCAAAGGTTCATCAGCACCTGGTGCATCTGGGTAGGATCGGCCAGAACAGCGGCCTTGCTTTGCACGTCCGTTTTTATTTCTATCGTCGACGGCAAAGAGGGCCGCAGAATCCGCAAGGCCTCCTTTACGACCATCCCAAGCTGCAACGGCATTTTTTGCTGCTCCGTTCTGCGGCTGAAAGCGAGAATTTGCTTGACCAGCTCTTTAGCCCGGTTGGACGCCTTGAGTACCTCATCCAATTTGTCGATGACCGTGCTTCCTTCTCCCAGTTCCCACCTGGTCATTTCCGTGAAGCCCATGATAATTCCCAGGATATTGTTAAAATCGTGGGCGATGCCCCCGGCAAGCGTACCCAGCGCTTCCATCTTCTGGGCCTGGCGCAGTTGCGCTTCCACCCGGATACGTTCGGTTTCCGCCTGTTTGTGTTCGGTAATGTCTTCAAAGATCCCCATGACTCCGATCACTTCGCCCGCCTCATCGCGGTAGGGCACCTTAATGGTATGGATCCACCTCTCTTTTCCTTCAACAAGGTAGCGCTCCTCAATGTCTTTCGGCTTGAAGTCGGCCATGACCCTCTGATCGTTGGCGCGATAAAGATCGGCCAATTCGCGGGGGTGGAAGGCATAATCGTCTTTTCCGACTATATCCTCGGGCCTGATCCCCAGGTCTTTCGCATAGTTGGCATTGCAGGAGACATACACGGAGTTGCAGTCTTTGAGGAAAATTCGCTGCGGAAGATGCTCGACGAGGCTCCTGTTGAAAATCTCGCTTTTGCGCAGGGCATGCTCGGTGCGCTTCCGCTCGCTGATGTCCACGTGGGTTCCCACCATTCGGACCGCTTCGCCATTGGAATCGCGCACGCAGATGGCTCGCGAGAGGATATCGAGGTAGTGGCCTTTTTTGTGCCGCATCCGAAACTCAGCCCTGTACTTTTCCGAGCGGCCCTCCGCCAGATCGTGCATCTTTGCCAGAGCCAGTTCCAGATCATCCTTATGGATAAGGCTTTTCCATGTATCCAGGTGGTCGACCAGTTCGTTTTCGCCATAGCCGATCAGGGATTTCCACCGCGGCGAGTAATACACCCTGTTGGTTTTCAGGTCTAAATCCCACAGCCCGTCGCTTGCGCCCAGCATTGCCAGCCGGAAGCGCTCTTTACTGGCGCTCAGCTCCTCTACCGCTCGCTTGAGGCTGGTAACGTCCACCATCGCGCCGATGATACCGCCCACAGTCCCATCCTGGTTCTGAAAGACAGCCTTGTGACACAGGAATTCTTTTTTACCACCGTCAGAATCAGGCAAAGTTACGTCATTGACAATGGTCCGGTGGTCGTTACTCCCCAGCAACTCCAGGTCGGCGCGGTGATAAGCGTCCGCCAGGTCCGGGGGCCAGATTTCGTGGACGGTTCTGCCCACAATTTGCTCTCTTTTGGCCCCGGCGATCTGCTCAAAGGCCGTGTTGCAGCCGAGAAAGCGAAGTCGGGTATCCTTGTAGAATACCGGGTAAGGCATGGCATCCATGAGAACGCGAAGAATCATGGATTGTTGCTCGAACAGCTCTTTGAGCCGCTCCCGCTGGGCGTCGCCCTCGATCTTGTCGAGGGCAAACGAAACATCCGTGGCCACCTCCGATAAAAGCGCAATCTCCCGCTCGCGAAAGAACCCCGGTTCCGCCACGTACAGATTTAAGGCCCCCTGGACCCGGCCCTGAAACCGAAGCGGAAACGAACCGGAGGATTGAAAACCAAAGCGCGCGGGAGCGTTCATGGAAGGATGGAGGCAGTCAGCATCGGCGCATGCATTGCAAACAAACGGCGTCCCCTCGCGGATGGCCTTGCCGGGGTTGCCCTGGCCGTCGGGCAGGTCGTGCGCGTAGAATTCCACTTCATCCAGGATTTCACTCCGGTCTCCGAAAAACGCCACCTGGTTGATCCGGGTGGTCGTCGGGTCGAGCCAGCCGATCCAGGCCAGATCGATCTCGCCACGCTCCACCACTAATCGGCAGACCTTCGGGAGCAATTCCTCCCTGGACTGCGTGCGCACAACGGCTTGATTGACCTGGCTGAGGACATCGTAGAGGCGGCTGAGGCGGCGGATTTCCTCTTCGGCCTGGTGCTTGTAGAGTGCGATATCGATGGCGGACTTCAACTCCCGGTCATCGAAGGGCTTGAGGATGTAGCCGTACGGTTCCGCCAGCTTGGCCCGCTCCAGTGTGGAATCCTCGGAATAGGCCGTGAGAAAAATCACGGGCAGGTGAAACCGGTTGCGGATCAGCTCCGCGGAGGTGATTCCATCCATGTCTCCCTGGAGGCGAATGTCCATCAGAATCAGGTCCGGTTTTTGCTTCTCTACGAGCATCAGGGCCTGCTCGCCGCTGGAGGCCCGACCGACGAGTTCATAGCCCATGGCAGCCACCCGGTCTTCTATGTCCATGGCGACGATGGCTTCGTCCTCAACGATCAGAATACGATAGGAGTTCATGACTCACCTCGAAGCGGAGTGTCTTTGGAAAAAGGGAAAACCACTCTGAAAGCTGCGCCGCCCTCACTTGGCCGCTCCACTGCAAGCTGTCCGCCCAACTGGCCGGCGAGGTTGGAAACCAGTTTGAGGCCCAGGGTGGAAGTGCCTGATATGTCAAAACCGGACGGCAGGCCCACGCCGTCGTCACTGACGCACAGGACGAGCCGTTGCCCGTCATCGGGTTGCAGCTCAACCGCCACCCTGCCTTCACGGTCCTCCGGGAAGCCGTGTTTCAAAGAGTTTGATACCAATTCGCTTACGATCAGTCCGCACGGCACGGCATGCTCCAGGGCCAGGCCGATGGGCGCCACACGTTTATCCAGCTTTATCCTGGCGGACGCCGGGCCATAAGAGCGCAGCAATTGGATGCACAATTCGCTGATGTAAGCGGCGAAGTTGATGCGCGCCAGGTTCCCGGAACGGTAGAGCACCTCGTGCAAAATGGCCATCGAACGCACCCTGTTGCGGGTGTCGCGCAGAACGTCCGCCACCTCCTGCGTGGGGGTACGGCTTGCCTGCAGGCTCAGGAGACTGGCCACAATCTGGAGATTGTTCTTGACCCGGTGATGGACCTCTTTTAAGAGAGCCACCTTTTCTTCGAGGGAGTTGCGAAGCACCTCCTCCGATCTCCTGCGCTCGGTGATGTCCTGCAGTGCACCGCGCACTTTCAGGACACGGTCGTCCCGGACAATGGGGTGGCAGATTGTCCGCACCCACTTGTGGCTGCCCTTCGCCGAAACCAGTTCCAGTTCGAGGTCATACGGTGTTCCGGACTCGATGGCTTCCTTTATGGCGGCCTCGATCCGGGCCCTGGATTCCCCGTGGTAAAAGCTCATACCCAGCGTGGCATCGGTTGCCGCCTCCGGGTCAATGTCATGGATTCTGGCGGTCTCCTCGGACCAACTCCCCTCCAGAGTCACCGGATCGAACTCCCAGCCCCCGACGTGAGCGATCTCAGCCGCCTCTCGCAAAATCATCTCATGGTGGCGCCGCAGTTCTTCCGCCCGCCTGCGCTCGGTGATGTCCTCGATGGTGGCAATGGTCCGCATTGGTTGACCGGCAGGGTCGCGGATGACCGTCATGTTCACGTTTACCCATACCACGGTCCCGTCTTTTCGGATGTAGCGCTTCTCCAGCCGGTAGTCCTTCGACTTAACGCTTACGACGTCCTGAAAAGCTTTCCAATCCCTCTCACGATCTTCCGGGTGCGTGATTTCCGGGACACGCATCTCCAGCATTTCATCGGAAGAGTAGCCGGTAATTTCGCACATTTTCTGGTTCACACGCAGCCACCGGCCCGTCTTTGGATCGGCCTGGGCCATGCCGATGGAAGCCAGCTCGAACATGGCTTTGAACTGTTGTTCGCTTTCGCACCGCCGCTCTTCCGCCTGTAATTTCGCCAGGGCCACGGCCAGATATCCCGCCAGCCGTTCCCACAAAGCGATATCTTCAGGTGAAAAACGGCCCTCCCGACGGTCGTTTAACTGGAGCAATCCAAGCCGGTTTTCTCCGACGCGCAGCGCGACCAGGGCCACCGACTCGTATCCCTCTCCGTTGCACCGGTTGCGCGTGCGGGCCTTGCGATCCTTGTCCGTTGTGGTTGCGAGCAGTTGCGTGGTGCAATTTGACCAGAAGCTTCCGTTCTTGCTGAAGAAAGGCTTTGAAGGATCGAACCGGCCGCAGATGACGTTTCCGCACATGCACTCCAGGACGGGATTGAACTGGCTGTCAAGTATGACCTCGCCATTATGGCGGCGGGCGCAAAGTGAGCTTTCGGACCGGACGAACTCGGCCGGGAATCCGCGGGTCTCGTAATAGGGGTAATCGTAGCCTTCCTTGAGCCGGATACCTACGGCTTCGCAGCCCGAGCGCTCCTGGAAAAAAGCCGTTGCGGCCCGAATCATCCCGTCCTTACTGACGCTTTCATTTACAAGGCGGAGGAAATCGACCGTCAGCTCCCGTTCCTTTTCAGCCCGCTTGAGCTCCGTCACGTCACGGGAGATGCCGAAAATGCCGATAACGTTGCCCGCGGCGTCGTGCAGCGGCCCCTTGGTGGCATGGAGGCTGGTTTCACCATCGACCGTGGTGACGTCTTCCTGGAAGGTGATGGAGAAATTGCCGGCCATCACCTGGCGATCGTTGGCCATGATGACCGCTGCCTGTTCGGGCGGGAAGATCGCCGTATCGTCCAGGCCGAGCACCTCAAGCGGCTTCCTGCCCATGGCACGTGCCGACGCACAATTGAAGAGCAGGTAGCGGCCCTTGAGGTCCTTCGCATAAATGGAATCGGCCGAACCCTCGGCGATGGCATCGAGCAGTTGCAGGGCGCGCAGTTTTTCCGCCTGGCTCTCCTGCTCCCGAAGGGAAGCGGCCAGTTCCCGGCGCTGGCGAAAAACAAAGGCGCCGGTGGCGGCCACGAACAGGGACAACAGGCCAACCAGCGCAATCCAGATGGCGTCGCCGGCGCTCTTCGCATAAAGCTCCGCTTTGTCCATCTTGGCCATCAGGAACCAGTCCGTGCCGCGGATGGCGCGCACCACAGCCATGACCGGCACGTTGCGGTAGTCCAATCCTTCCACGAGGCTGCCCTCCCTGGCCTCGCGGCGCAAAATCAGGGCAGCCGGCAGGTTCTTTTCCGATACCGGCAAGCGGAGCTTTGCCGCCGTGTCGGCCCGGTGGCGCAGCTCGTTCAGGAACTCCACCTTGTCGCCGTCGCGCCGGAAAAGCAGGGTCTCGCCACTGGGGCTGGGCTCCGGCCAGGTTTTGAGAGTGGAGAACAGATACTTAGCCGGGTCCGCATGAAGGATGACGATGGGGCCGGGGCGCCCTCCCACGGGCGGCAGGGGCGCGATGAAATCCAGGTGCATGCCGCCGGCCTTGTCGCGGTAAGGGCCGAGGTGCATCACCTTTTGGTCATGAGCCGCCTGCCGAGCTGCTTCGCGCAGGGCCGGATCGAGGGTTACGGGTTCGCCATTCGAACTCCAAAGGGGCTCGCACTGATCGTCGAGCAAAAGCGCATTTTGGAAAGAGTTGTATTTCTGGAGCTGGCTCAGGCGCCACTGCAGAAGGTTACGGCTGGCAGCGTCGCCATCATCCCGCCAGCGGCGATAGAGCCCGGACCAGTAGGTGTTGGTATGCACGGAGCGGGCGTCGGCGTCGCGCTCGTCGAGCCAATCCCCGATCCGCCCGGCCTTGAGGTCGGCAATGGTCCGGAGCTTGGCCACCTCCTTTTCCTTATTGTGAACCACCGTTTGGACGATGGCTCCGCCCGTCAGGGCGACGATGGCTATGATGAGCAGGCCCAGGGGCAGGGCCAGGGTGCGCAGACTGACCACCGCGGGGTCAGCGCCGCCCGCACGTTTTAGCAGGCGCCGCATCGACCCGTACAGCAGCATCGAAGTGGCTGCCACGAAAGCCAGGCCCTTGACGGTGTTGACCAGGGTGATCTTGACCGGGTCGGTAAACAGCCATCCCACCGTCTTGTCGGACATCACAATCCAGAGAGAGGCAAAGACGGCATACATCAAAACGATTGTCAAAATGTCGACATGAGCGCCGTTGCCGTCGGTGTCGGGCACGCGGACTTGCGGTGGCGTATCAGGAGACATGAAGATCTGGACCTCCGGTAGCCGTAATGGATAAATAACTCTTTAATTTATCAAGCAAAAACACGCCTGTCGGGCAGTAGGTCCCGCCCGGAGCAATTCAACGGCACAATCTTGGAGTCGGTAACCGGAACAAATCTTCGGCTTTACTAGCTGACAAGTAGTAATCCGGGCTGCCTTCGTCGGAAGCAAGTTATATGCCACCATGACTCTGTCGGTTCCGCTCCGTTTCGGCGGTTATCGAACTTTCATATCGGGTTGGGTTCAGATTGTGATTTTAATGAGGTCGAAAGAACAGGAGAATGATTCCCGGGCTGTTGCCCAAGTGAAGTTGCTTCGGGATACATGAACTTCACGTCGATGGGGGGAGTTCCCGAATCGTCATTCGCGCAACGTTTCCGGACGGGAACCCGGTGGTCTTTGCGGTTTAATGACTGCTTCTCTCGCTCCCGGCAGGAGTGAGGAAACCGGGGAGACACAGGACCGGCCTGGAAGCACTGCCGGGGTGACGCTACGGGGTGGAGGGAAAGTGGTGGGAGCACCCTGGTGCGGGAAAGAATCGGTAAAAGACGGATGGGAAGGGGACGGCGATAAGACGGGCCTCGTGGACGAGAGCGGCTTCGAACCTACCGGTGGTCCCGGTCGGCCTCCGCCCTTTTCCCTGCCCTCACGTCGTGGACCCCAAGCCCCCCCCATGAGAACTGCTCGACGATAACTTCGTAAAATTTCTGCTTCTGTGAGGGCGTGAGCAACTCCTGTTCCTCGAGGATATGCCCGATAACCGCATGCTCGAGTTCCGACTGCCGCCCGATAATGCTTTCCGCCACCTCGTTGATCAGTGTTCTATCAGGCGGTTCGGTAAAAAGAACCTCTGCCAGTTCGGCTCGCTTGAGGCGCATATCCTGCCTGATTCCTTCAACCTTTGGGAGAAACACCCGGCGGATTTCCTGAAGCTCGGCGAGCTGGTTCCCGGTAAGATCAGGGATAAGGTCCAGGTAGCCCTTGATATCTTTTTTCTTCTCACGGCCTTTCCTGAGTGTCGCATAGAGCGCCCCGAGAGCAATGCAAATGAGGACAAGAGCACTGAGAAAACCATAAGCGAAAGACGCAGCGTTCATTTAAAACCCCTCACCTTTGCAAGCCAAGGACCTTAAAATAAGCATGGCCGATAAATGAAGCCGGAATGTCGTTGAACTCATCAAGCGACCGGGTGCCCACACGCGGCTCGGGTTCGAGAAGGTCGAAGAACCTTTCGGAGTACTCGATCAGGGCTTTCCATGCCCGATGCAGAAAATGTCCTCTCTGCGCGCCCCAATCAGTGTTTTGCACCCTGGACACAACAACTCTTGCGAAATCGGCGGGCAGGTCGAACCGGGGCAGACCTCCGACCAATCCATCCACCCGGCTGGACTCCTCCAGTTCCTCCCGGCACCCCGGGCACTGCTCCAGATGATCGGCGATCTCCCGATGAAGCCCGGCATCGATCTCACCGTCAATATATGCGGACAGCCTGGTCCGGACTCGTTCGCATTTCATTTTCCCGCTCCCTCTTTCTTTTTTCTTCCGAGACTCTCCCTCAGGCTTTTGCGGGCCCTGAAGAGCAACGACTCGACACTCTGGACCCCCACCCCCAACACCTCGCCGATCTCGAGGTAGGACAGGTTCTCGTTTATGCGCAACAACAGGGCCGCCCTCTGGTTGCCGGGAAGCCGGCCAAGCGCCGACATGACCTCTTCTTCCAGCTCAAAACGCTCCGATGGATCGGTAGAAGGCTCATCGGCGCCCTGCTCCCTGCTCCGGTAAAGGGCCTCGGAAAGTCTCCGCTGCCGACTGCGGCGCCCCATCTCAGTCAGGACGAGATTATAGGCTATCCGAAAAACCCACGTGGACACCCTGGTCTTAGCCTCAAAGCGGGGGGCCGCACGGTAGATTCGAAGAAACGCCTCCTGGGTAAGGTCTTCCGCCGCCGACCGGTCCCCGATATACCTGGTGATGAAATTCAACAGCGGGCGTTGATACCGTTTGACCAGCGACTCGAACGCATGGGGATCGCCACGGGCCGTGGCATCGATGAGTGCAAAATCGTGGTCAGCCATAGGAACCGCTTACTGCTCCGTAGAGTTTCCAAAACGGTTTAGCCAATACCGACTGCTACCCGGCCATGCTCCCCAAAAACACTCTTTTCCCGCGCCCGCCCGTACAACTCAGACCTTTACCCATCCCCTTCGCAGCGAATTGTCCAGGATGACCCCGACGAGGAAGGCCACCCCCATATTCCACATGGCAAACGCGGCCACGATGAGCATCACGTAGAAATCGGATTTCTTTTCTCCGATGTCCCTTACCACGAGAGCCAGCTCAGAGCCCGCAAAAAACAGTATCACCCCCAGGATCGCGTTGGGGAAAATTTTGAAAATGATGGAGACGGACTCGCTGAAGAGCAGGGCAATGCCGATCAGGACCGTTCCCAGTATTACGAGGGCGCCTCCCGTATTTGCCCCGAAGCGGACATGCCCCGCCATGCCGCCCGCCCCGTGACACATGGGAATGCCGCCGAAGAAGGGCGAAGCCAGGTTCATGATGCCCTGGGAGATTGCGATTTTTTTCTCCGTCACCTTTCTGTCGGGAAAAAGCTCATTGTTTTCGGCGGTTATCGCAATCACCGCGTTGCCCAGGGTCAGCGGTATCTGGGGAATGGTGAAAAGAAGAGTCCCCATGACGATATCATTCCACGAAATCATGTGGAGGCTGAAGACCGGCAGCCTGAACCCGATATGGATCTTGGCCAGTTCAGAGATAATCTGGGGATTCATGATCGGGGCGGAGGCAATGCCGATCAGGAGCAGCACGAACATGGCCGGGAGTTTGGGGTTGGTGAGAAGCAGGTAGGTGACGACAAGAGCGATGCCTGCCAGAATGGGGGCCGTCTTCATGCGATGGACCCCATCCACCATGAAAGAGAGCCCCAGGCCAAGCATGATGCCGCGCACAACCGGTTTGGTGGCAAGCTTGGAAATCGGCTTTAAAATCCCGGTCGTGCCTGCAAGCAACCAGAAAAGACCGGTGGTGAGGCCCGATCCATAAAGGGCCGCCGGGCTGATGCCTCCGGCAATCGCCGCCGCCCCGATAGCCTTCATGGGCTGGATCGGTATGGGCGTCCTGTAATAGAACCCGGCAACTATCAAAGAGAAGCCGAACATGAACAGAAGCCCGAGAGGATCGATTTTCACTATGGTGATATAGGCCACCACGAAAGGGATCAGGGTGCCTATATCACCGAAGGCGCCCGCCCACTCCATCTTGTTATAACGGTTCTTCGTTTTCGGAGCACTCGCAGTTTCCCCGTGCAAAATGCGTTCGCCTTCGATCTCTTGAGCATCCGTAAGCATGGCATCTGTCTCCCGTTTTCGCTTGAGCCGCAGTTGACGCTTC
Organism: uncultured delta proteobacterium; assembly: GCA_963712895.1. Classification (GTDB taxonomy): domain Bacteria; phylum Desulfobacterota; class Syntrophobacteria; order Syntrophobacterales; family Syntrophobacteraceae; genus SbD1. Next base: position 222,700 of record CAVQJR010000008.1, read on the forward strand.
ATAATCCCCGTTTTCAAACTCCCACTCGAATGACTCACTTTCAGATGAGCGGCATGCCGCGCATCCATTGCACGATTTTGCCCTCTACCCGTTAAACCAGCCAAACGGGAAAAACTTGCGCGGGAGTGGATATTTTTTTATCTCGGTCCGGGAAGTTGCGTTCAGGAATGTTTCAGAAAATGCTTTTTAAAAGTGCGGGAGGCCGCAATCCCCCTCCCATGGGCGGGGATAGTTGGAGGCGGGGCGGGGGAATCGTTTATGGAGTCATTCCCCCCACCCTGTTTGGAATTATCAACTTGAACTCAGGTCGAGCTATGCGGTAAAGCCTCCATCGATGCTGAGGCCGGCCCCTGTCACGAAGGCCGCCTCGGGGCTTGCCAGATAGGCCACAAGCGATGCGATCTCGTCGCCGGTAGCGTAGCGGGGCAACGCCATCACCGGCATCAGAGTCTTTGCGAAATCGCTCGTGGCCGGGTTCATTTCGGTATCGACGGGACCGGGATGGACATTGTTTATCGTGATGCCGCGCGGACCGAGGTCGCGCGCCAGCCCTTTTACCAGCCCCACCAGTGCGGCCTTGCTCATGGCGTAGACGCCGCCCCCCGCGAAGGGCACGCGTTCGGCGTTGCAGCTTGCTATGTTGATGATACGCCCACCCGCCTGCATGTGTCTCACCGCAGCCTGCGTGGCAACGAAAACGGCGCGCACGTTCACCGCCAGGGTGCGGTCCAGGTCTTCGAGGCGATAGTCGTCAAGGGGTGCGATGATTGCGATACCGGCATTGTTGACCAGAATGTCGATGCCGCCCAGTTCCCGCACCGTCTGCTCCACGGCGGCGACCACCGCCTCCGCATCGGCGCTGTCGGCCCGGATCGCCAGTGCTTTTACGCCCAACGCCCGCGCCGCCTCCGCCGTTTTGTTGGCCCGGTCCGAATTGCCGACATAGGTAAGCGCCACGTGCGCACCCTCGCGGGCCAGACGTTCCACTATGGCGGCCCCGATACCACGGCCGCCGCCGGTTACCAGCGCCCGTTTATTTTCAAGTCGATGGTTCATCAGGTACCTCTCGTTTTTAACGTGGTGGTGCTGTGGAGAGCACGGGCGCTCCACGTTGGGGTTAACATCATGTCGTCAGGCAGCCATCGTCTGGGCCCGCCTCGCGAGTTCGTCCGAATCGACGTCCTCCACATGGGTGGCGATCCACCATTTGTTCCCGGCAAAGTCCCTGACGGAGGCCACATGGTCGCCCCAAAACTGATCGGCCGGGCTTTCCAGCGATTCGGCCCCGGCGTCCATGGCCGCTTTATAAGTTGCATCGGCATCCGGGACGTAGAGGTAGAGCGATGAAGGCATGGGAGCGCAGTCCTTCATTGCCTCGCCCAGCATCAAAACCGAATCGCCGATCTTAAGCTCGGCGTGTATCACGGAACCGTCGGCCGCGGGGAATCTATAAAGCTCCTCGGCGCCGAATGCCGCCTTCAAAAAGTCGATCAAGCGCGCGGCCCCTTTCACAGCCAGCAGGGGCGTAACCGAATGGTAACCTTTCGGAATCCGTTGAACGGACATTGGAATACCTCCCTTATCTGAAATTACTTACCACTTACAATCTAAGCAGCACCGGGCGGAGAAGCCAAACTTCCGGCAACCCGCGCCGGTCTTACGCGGCCATGGACAGGCGTGATTTCACCTCGAAGGCCCTCCTGAGCGCATCGCCTGCCTGGGCGATTGCGGCGCGGGTCGTTTCCATCGGTTATGATGAGGGCCGGCGGAAGCCCCGCGAGCTCCTCAACCGAAGCCCGAAGCGGAGAGGCGGTGATCTCTTTTCTCGTCTCGGCATCGGGCGCGTACGCATCCCAGAACCACTCCATTGCCTTCCTGGTAAGCCAGGGGCCGTTTTCGAACCGCCGGTACGAGGCATTGTCGAAATTTGCGTCGGTTACCGGGTAGAAAAGTGCTTGAAGGACGATCCGGGGGCCCCCGCGCCGTTTTGCCGCAATGGCCGTGACCGCGGCCATGTTGCCCCCCACACTGTCCCCGGCGACCGCAAGCCGCGAGGCATCCAGATCGAGCTTCGCTCCGTTTTCCGCAATGTATGCGGTCGCTGCGTATGCTTCTTCTATCGCCACCGGATGTCTCGCCTCCGGGGAGGGTGTAAAATCTACGAACACCACGGCGGCACCCGCTCCATTGGCGATTTCGCGCACCAGGCGGTCATGCGTGTTCCTGTTGCCCAGTATCCAGCCGCCGCGAGGTCGTCCTCCCTGACCGGAAGCTTTTCGACGGGTTGTGATTGCAGGCCGTCGAGGACCCCGCGCGCATCCTCGACGCAGAGCTGATAGATCGGCTTGCCACCCCTGGAGGCAAGGGCGTCGAGAAATGCCTGGGTGGCCGGTTCGATGACGGGTGTTTCCATAGCGGAGGTACTGGCTTGAACGGATTTATCCATCTTTGGCTCCTTTGAGCAAAGCAATCGACCATCTGCAAATCATTATCATCAAAGATTTAATATAAGAACCGTGGGGCCGGCCATCGATGCGATGCTTTAAAAGCGTGGGGGGGGGCGTTGCGGCGCGCACGCACTTGCACGTCGGCCCCAGTCCCGGGGGAGCGGGGGAAGTTTTCCCCCGCTCTTTTAAGAAGTGGCGTATTGAACGCGAACCGGTATTGGACAGCTATTGCTGACGTGCCAGGCTATATTCTTTATTGGAAACGAGGTAATTTTTTACCGCCCTGAGGTCGGGTTCGACACCAAGTCCGGGTTTATCGGGGAGAACGAGGAAGCCGTCTTTTATCTTTGGGAACGGCGCCGCCAGGCCTTCCCTCAATGGATTGGGGTTTATGTCCACTTCAAGCAGTCCATCTCCCCCGGCGGCCGCCAGAATGTGCGCCGATGCAATAAGACCGATGCCTCCCCCCAAATAATGCGGACAATAGCGCCTGCCCGCCTGGATCGCCATTCGGGCCACCTGTTCACAGCCGGTCACCCCGCCCCATTTGCATGCATCGGGTTGAATCACGGCAATATGCCCGTCAGAAATCGTACCGGCAAATTCTTCGAAACCCCGCATGTTTTCCCCCACGGCAAGAGGGATTGGAGAAGCTGACGAAAGCTCGGCCCATTCCGCCGCCGGCCGGTCCGCGGGCAGAGGTTCTTCGATCCACTGAACCGGAAATGAACCTATTTCACTCAAAAAGTCCCTGGCCTCGGCCAGGCCCCATGCCTGGTTGGCATCGAGCATGAGCGCCTCGTGCGGACTCAACTGCCCGGCTACCCGTGATATGTTACGACAGTCGATATCAGCACCGAAGCCCACCTTCAGCTTGAAGGCCCGGTAACCTTTTTCGCGGCAATCCGTGACCGTTTTCAACGATTTTTCCGGATTAATTCCACTGGCATAAACCGGTATCTTTTCGACCCTTCGGTTACTGAGAAGGGTGTAAAGCGGTCTGCCGTTTTTTCGCGCGAGCAGATCCCAGACAGCGATATCCAGGCCGGCGATGGCTTGAGCAAGAGGGCCGGGTTCACCGCACTGGATTCCCAATATATGGGTTCTCTGCGTGAGGAACGGGAGAACTTCCGTTGCAACAATATGAGGCCGGGTTGACAATAACGGCAGCAAAACCTCGGTTATCAACCGCGCCCGATGGTGTGCGCCGCCATTGGGGAAATTACACCACACTTCCCCCCACCCATGGACGCCGTCTTTATCTTCAAGCCTGACCAGCACCGACGGTCTATCATACATGACACCAAAAGAGGTCCTTACGGGAGATTCGATTTGTGCCGTGAAAACAAGAGTTTCCGCTTTAGCTAAAGAAATGGGTTCAAATTTCTCGATGTTTGTCATCCCGTGCAATAACCTCTGCTGCTTTGGATAATGTTAAGAAAGAGGTCTTCCTGGAAATCACTTGCAAATAAAGCAAAAGAAACCACTCCATAACTCATTCGCACCGATCCCGGCACTTGGGAGGTGCCGGTTCGGATCAGGGTCCCTTCCGCAACTCCTGCATTAATTCCGCCGCTTTATTTATTGCCTCCCCCGCATTCTGACAGTATGCATCCGCTCCTATATTCCTGGCGAACTCACTGGTGACGGGTGCCCCACCGACCATGATCCGCAAATTCCGGCGAAGGCCAGCCTCCACGACAGCCTTGATGACCACGCTCATCTGGGGCATGGTGGTGGTCAGCAAAGCGCTCAGCCCCAGCAGGTCGGGCTGGTGTTCTTCTATGGCCGCGATAAATTTTTTGGCCGGGACATCGATACCCAGGTCGATCAACTGGAAACCGCAGTTCTTCAGCATGGTGGCGACCAGGTTTTTCCCGATGTCGTGGAGGTCGCCCTTGACCGTGCCCAAGAGGATGCGGCCTTTGGCATGGGCCTGACCTTCGGTAAGATACGGACCCAATACCCCTTCCACGACCGAGTTCATCGCCCGTGCGCTCAATAGCACTTCCGGAATGAAGACCGTGTTGTCCTTGAACCTCTGGCCGATGACCTGCATAGCGCCCAACAGGCCTTTATCCAGGATTTCCCGTGCCTGGTGCCCGCTGTCCAGGAGACTGCGGCACAGTTTTCTCAAGCCCTCCTCATCCCCGCGGAGCAGCAGATCCCGGACCAGCGCAAACGGGCCTTCCGTCTCCTCCTGAGCCGGGGAAGCCGCCTTTTCGCCGGCGGGTTTCGGCTGTGGCCGGGATGGGGTCGAAATATACGCCTGCTTTAGCGGCAGCTTGCCGAATTTTTCGGCAAGCCCGCCTATGCGTTGCAGCCTTTCAATCGGCGCCTGGGGCGGGGTGGTGTCGGCGATGCCCAGGATGAAGCGATCCCCAGGGGCTATGCTCGTAAAGATGCCCTTGATGTAGGCTTCAAACTCCGCATCGCTATAGGAGCCCGGTTCGAGGACGATGCTGGGAATTCCCCCGAAAATGGTGATTTTCCTGTCCCTCCACTTCCGGTAGTAGGCATCGAGGCCCAGCTTGGTCATGGGGGAAGGGCAAAGCGCTTCGGCGATATCCATACCGCACTCGGCCAGTAGATCGATGAGGCCGCAGTTCTCTCCATCCGTGTGACAAAGCATCAGCTTGCCCGCTTCGTGGAGCCGCTCCGAAGCGCTCCGGAGCCAGGGGCTCATGTTCCGTTCGAAAAACTGCGGGTACGTGATCGCCTCATCGAAGTTCGCCCCCACCAGGACCACGGGAGCTTCACACCGGCAGGCGGCCTCCAGCGCCCGGTCGTAGAAAACCCCGATGCCCCCGGCAAGTTCTGCAACCGCCGCGGAGTGATCGTTCATCAGCAGGTAGAACTTCTCGGCGGAGGAAAGCACCTTCAAAATGTGGTGCATGGGGCCGCCGGCGGTGAGGGCGTAAGCCACTTCCAGCGCATCTTCCCGGTAGGGTGAAAACCAGCGGGCATAGTCTTCCGGGCAGGGCTCCACCACGAGGTTTTCATAAATGTAAGCGGCAGCGGCGCAATCCCCGGGGGCCTTGATCAAATGTTCCTTGATCCATGGAATGGTGATTCCCATGTCGAGCGTTTCCTGGCTGAATTGCCAGGCACCCCGGACGGAACCCTTTGGAGTATGGTAGGTCACTACCCGTGCATCGCCTTCGCGGGAGACTTCGCGCTCCACATCCGGCGGCAACCTGTAATAGTAGCCTTGCTGCGGAAGGTTGTAGACGCCCAGGCAGCGGTCGATGATGGCTTTTTCGCCATGTTCCTGGTATTCCAAAATGATCTTGTGCAATCCCCAACCCTGGCTGCGGGCTAATTCGTCTGCGCTCAGCCGGTTGAGTTCACCTGGCAGGGTATTTTGCGCCTTGTTTTTCAGATACCACAGGTCGATGCGGGGGGCGTACGGGATGCGCTCCACCGTATCGCCCCGCACAACCGCCAGCATCTGCTGGGACATGTTCATGTATTCCTCCATTGAACCCGAGATGTTTTAAACGCCTTGTAAAGCGGCCCAACAAAGCAAAAAGCCGCGATCAGCAGGAAAATGGCCGATACCGGATCGGTGAATAACGGAGTGATATCGCCGGCCGTCCCCATGAGGCCCGACCTCAGGCTCCCTTCGGCGATAGGTCCCAGCACGACCCCTATGCACAAAGGCGCCAGGGGCACTTTGGCCCTTTCCAGGAAAAAGCCGACTAGGCCGAAACCTAACATGACCAGGACATCGAACATTCGATTAGCCATGGCGAACGAACCCATCACACAGCAGAGCAAAATGACCGGCAGGAGATAGGCTTTCTTGACGAAGATAAAGCGAGCGGTCAAGACGATGCCAAAGATCATTATGAAAAACATTATGAAATTGGCGATCAGGGAGGAGTTTATTATGGTATAGACAATCTCGGGGTTGCTCTTAAAGAGCATGGGGCCGACCTGGACGTTATGGATTATCAACGCGCCGATCAAAACGGCATCGATAATGGAGCCGGGAATTCCCATGCTCAGCAGCGGAACCAGTGCTCCGCAAATGGTTGCGTTGTTGGCCGCCTCGCTGGCGACAATGCCTTCCGGGGCGCCTTTGCCGAACATCTCCGGGGTCTTGGACATATTCTTGGCGGTGCTGTAGGCCACAATAGAGCCGATACTCGCGCCGATGCCCGGAAGGATGCCGATCCAGGTGCCGATCACGGAGGAGCGTATCATGTTGAACGTCTGAGGCCCCATATTCTTCAGGCCTTGCATCAACTGACGAAAGGTGACGTTTAGCAGCTCCATTTTCTGGTCGATATTGACTATGTCGGTGATGGCCTGACTCACCGCGAATAGTCCGATGAGCACCGGCAGGAGGTTAAAGCCGCCGGCCATCTCGTTTAAGCCGAAATCCAGCCGCAATGCCCCCGTGGTGGGGTCCATTCCCGGACAACTGAGCAACAGCCCCAGTGCTCCGGAAATAAGCCCTTTGACCATTTCACCCTGGCTGACCGACACGATGAATGCCAGCGCCATGACGATCATGGCGAAATAATTCAGCATATCCAGCCTGATCGCGATCTTGGACAGGGGGATCGCCAGGGCGGCCAGGAATAACCAGGATATGTTTCCACCCACGAAGGAAGCGACCACGCCGTACATGAGAGCTTTTCCGGGCGCGCCGTTTTTGGCCATCGGATAGCCGTCAAATGTGGTCATTATGTTGGAGGGAGACCCCGGCATGCGCAGCAAGGTGGCGGAGATCAGGCCGCCCGAAATGCCCCCGACATACATGCCGATCAAAAGTTCGAGGGCAAGTTTGGTGTCCATGTAAAAAGTCAGCGGCACGGTCAGTGCGATGAGCATGGTGCCGGTCAGGCCGGGAATGGCGCCGACGATGACCCCCAGGGTAACGCCGATGCTCAGGTAAAACATGGGCAATGGCATCAAAAGATGATAGAAATTGTCGAACATCAATTTACCCCTTTACGGCAATGCCAATACCAGGATTTTTGTGAAAATATAGTAGGTGGAAAACGTTGTAATCAATGAAATGATAAAACTGATCAGTAATCCTCTGAGACTGAAATGGGAGAGCAGATAGCCTAAAGAAGTTATAAACAATATGCTGGCTATCCGATAGTCTACCAGTTCGAAATACATGACCATTATATAAGCTAATAATATCAGCAAAGAATAAATGGCCAATGGTGTAATCATAGGAGACAGTTTTTCCGAACCCCTGGGATTGGCGATCACCAGCCCTATGCCCCTGATTAGGACTATTACAGTCAAGGCCGCTATAATCCAGGCAAATAATGAGGGCCAAAAGGCGGAGCCCAAAGGGTCGCAACTGAATTTTGGCAACAGACTGGTGTTGTATATGGTCAGTCCACAGATAATGAGCAAGAAAAGGCCAAGGCTGATATCGAGCCATCCCTGCCTGCGATTTTCAGCTTGCTGACTCATATTGACGTGCCTTTCCGAAATTCGTGTGTCCATGCTGAAGTGCGTTCAAGGTGGTATCAAAATGATGCCTTAAGAGCGTGGAGGCAAAGCGCCTCCACGCTCCCCGCCGCTTCGCGGATCAATTCGCGCCGCGGTGGCGCAGAACTCCCGGGGGTGCGGGGGAATCATTTCCGGGACATGCCGCTGTAAGTTATTTTTTCTCGTTCAGTCCGAACTGTTTTGCCAGCTTTTTGATATATTCATATTCGGTAGCTATTTTTTCCTTTAATGCGTCACCGGCAAGATACGTGTTTTCGTCCGACTGTTGCTTCAAAAGCTTCTGCACGTCCGGATCGGACATGGCATCCTTGAGCAGGCCGGCTATGTGGTTCACACGATCCTGCGGTGTGCCCTTCGGGGCGAACCACCACCATTCGTAAGCAGTCTGGGTGTTGTAGCCCAATTCCTTGGCCGTGGGGATGTCCGGCAGGTCCCCTTGCCGCTCATTACCCAGGACGGCAAGGATCTTTAGATCCCCGGATTCGTGATACTGCTTGGCTTCACTGGTGGCAAAAATGCCGGCTTCGGCGTGCTTGCCTACGATTTGAATCAGACGCGGACCGGCGCCGCCGCTCTGGATATACCGGAACTCGACCCCGCCGGCGACATCGGCAAGTTTTAACCAGGCAAAATGGACAATGGCGCCGATGTTGGTGACCACCCGGATCTGTCCGGGTTTAGCCTTGGCGGCTTCCAGTAAATCCTTGAGGGTATTGTACGGGCTGTTCTTTGCCACGCAGACAACCATATTGTCGGTGGCCGTTCCGGCAATGGGTTCGAAAGCTTCCGGACCGAAGTCGCAGGCGCCCGTGGCGGCGGCAGTCAGCACGGTGGCATGGCTCAGCAGCAATTTGTAACCGTCGGGCCTGGCATTTTTTACGTCACGGGCCCCCACTATGCCGGCCGCTCCGGGCATGTTCACCACGGCCATGGGTTGAGGCAGCTTTTTTTCGAGCGCCTTCTGGATGATTCGCGCCAGGAGATCCGTGCCGCCGGCGGCCGCAAAGGGAACCACGATTTGAATGGGTTTGCTGGGATACTGCTCCGCCAACGCCGGACATGCGGCTGCTGCCGGGATGAGTATCGACAAAAGAATGCAGATAGCGGTTTTCATTCAGAATCTCCTTGGCGTTTTTCAACCTGCTGTAAAAAAACCCGACTTTAGCCTCTCTTGGTATCGCTTCCTTCCAGACGAAAATCCTCACGCTCCAAGCGTTCCGGGCATGCTGTCGGGCCTTTCCCGCTTTTGAGGGCGTGTTTTTGATATACCAGTTGACCTTCCAGATGGCATCTTAGTAAAGATACCAATGGTGTCAAGCTTTTTTTGCGGGCAGGCGCAAGGGGGCGCGGATCTATCTGCGAGGGGATTTCCGGGCAGGCCGGCAGTAGCGCCGTGCACTGCTTTTGCGAATCGATTCCATCTCCCCCCGCTTTCTTAATCATTGACGGGAGGACCAAATGATATATTATACGGAATATATTCTTTAGAGAGAGGTCAAGATGAGCAAAAAGAACGATCCGCGGCTGAACAAGGCCGAATCGGCCTACGAGCAGGTCACCCAATGGATCTTCAGCCGCGAGTTGCTCCCGGGACAGAGACTGGTGGAACGCGACCTGGCCGGCCGGCTGGAACTGAGTAAGACCCCGGTGCGCGAAGCCCTCCTGCGCCTTCGCGAAGACGGTCTGGTCAACGGGAATTTCAATACCGGCGTTTATGTCACCATGATTACCGCAAAAGATGCCCTGGAAATCATCGACATGCGGGAGGCCCTCGAAGGCCTGGCTGCCCGCCGCGCGGCTGAAAAGGCCACGGCCGGGGACCTGGCGGAACTGCGCTCCACCATCGCCAAGATGGAGCATTTTTTGAGCCAAAATATGGTCCAGGAATACGCCAGGCAGGACCTCGATTTTCATTTCAAGATTGTGGATATCAGCGGGAATGTCCGCCTGCGCGACATGTTGCGAAAATTACGCATGCAATACAGGGTCCTCATGATATCCACCATGAAGCTTCCCGGCCGGGGAATAAAGACGACCTTTCCCGAACATCAAGCGGTTTGCGAAGCCATTGTCCGCGGCGACCCGCAGGCCGCCGAAGAGAGTGCCCGAAGGCACATCGGGTTTATCCGCGATGCGGTCGAGGAATGGCTGGAAGTAATTGCTTGATCCTAAGATTCACGAAGGACTGATCTCTGCGTCCCCGGTTATGGGAATCGGCCTGCCGTTGCCATGCTCCGCGGCGTCGCGCAGGGCATGACGATTAATTTGGAAAAAGCGATTTTTCGATGCTTCGTGCGATCAGGCGGGCATCACGGATGGAAAATCGAGTTCAAAATAATCGTTCGCCCCGAGGTATCGCCGGGCGTCCGCATCCTCGTTCATGCCTCGATTTCTCGGTGCGAACGGAACACGGCGCATCACCCTCCTGAACGCAACCCGGCATCACGCGGCCCGATCAGGGCGGGAAGAAAATCCAGGGCGGCCGGGTCGCCGGCGGCTTTTCACCCTCTTCCGCACAGCCTGGTGATTTCGAGGATCTTTTCGGCAAGTTCCGGGGTGAGCTGTTCGGCGACGACCCGCCATTCCCAGTTGCCGGAAGCGGTCGAAGGGGTGTTCATCCGTGACTCGGCCCCCAGGTCGAGAAAGTCCTGCATGGCGATCACGGCCGTGTCGGCAACCGACATCATGGCAAACCTGATAAGCTCGCGGCTCACATTGCCGGCATCTATATGGCTCCCCAGGTACTTGAGCAGGTTTTCCATTCCCTTTTCGCTCAGGTCGTGTTCGAACCACCCCCTGGTGGTGTTGTTGTCGTGGGTGCCCGTATAAACGATGCAATTGCGGACGTGGTTGTGCGGGATATAGGGGTTGGTTGCGGGGTCGTCTCCAAAGGCGAACTGGAGGACCTTCATTCCGGGAAATCCGTAAAATTCTATGATTTCTTTTACATCCGGCGTGATTATGCCAAGGTCTTCGGCGACGATGGGCAGGAACGGGAATCGCTTGAAAAGAGTGTCGAAAAAATCCCTCGCCGGCACTTTCACCCACTCGCCGTTTATGGCGGTGGTCTGCGCGGCCGGGACCTCCCAATAGGCGACAAAGCCCCTGAAATGGTCCAGCCGCATCATGTCCAGATACTTCATATTGTGCTCCATCCGGCTTATCCACCAGGAATAGGAGCTTTCCCTGAGCACGTCCCAATTATAGACCGGATTCCCCCATAACTGGCCGTTTTCGCTGAAATAGTCCGGCGGGACCCCTGAGACGAAAACCGGTTTTTTGTTTTCGTCCAGTTTGAAAAGATGAGGGTTGGCCCACACATCGGCGCTGTCATAGCTGACGTAGATCGGAAGGTCTCCGAAAAGCTGAATTTTCTTCTCGTTGCAGTAAGCCTTCAAGGCCGACCACTGGCTGGAAAAAAGAAACTGGTAGAATTTTTCGCGGGAAACCCTCTCGGAAAGCTCCCGCGCCCAATACCGCACCGCGGACTCCTCCCGGTCCCTTATTTCGGGCGGCCACTCGTTCCAGGCCACCCCCCCGAAGTGCTCCTTGAGGGCGGCGAAGAGTGCGTAATCGTCCAGCCAGCAGGCGTTTTCGCCGAGGAAGTTTTCGAACCGGCATTCCAGGTCGGGCACGGTCCTGAATCTTTCGAAAGCGATTCCCAGCACTTCGTATTTGAACCGCGCCGCCTGGGCGTAATCGGTCCTGCGTGCGCTGAAATAGGGGGGCCGCGAAATGTCGGCCATGTCCAGGCAGCCGGCCTCAACCAGCGGTTCGAACCCGATGAGCAGGGGGTTTCCGGCAAATGCGGAGTAGCTGCAGTATGGGGAATTACCGCATGCCGGGGACGATGGATTGAAGGGCAGGAATTGCCAGACCGACTGGCCGGCATCCGCCATGAAATCGGCAAATTTGTATGCCCCGCTTCCCAGGTCCCCTATTCCGAAACCGGAGGGAAGGGACGTAATATGCAGCAAGATCCCGCTTCTTCTCATGAACATTCGCTCCCGGAAGTGAATCTCCATTACCCTGCGGACCGTCGCCGCACGGTTAAGAAGTTAAGGCATTTGGAAAGAACATGGAAGGTAAAAGAAGGCAGGCATTCATCTGTTTTGGGGCCCGGCAAAGATAAATCATCGATAAGCAGTTTCCCCGGCGCAAATTACTGTCCCCACGGAATAGACAAAATTCATTTTCGGGGTTACATCCAGCGAGAGAAAATCTTCCGTGCACTGCCCCCAAGACCCCTACCGGGAAAATAAAAATGGCATTTGACATCAGGGACCTCAAAGAATCGAACGCATTTCTTAACGTGCTGCTGGATAATATAAATTCGGCGGTCCTGATCCTTGACCCCGACTACCGCATCCGGCAGTTTAACACCGCTCTCAAAAGCGTTTTCGGGAAAAGTTCCGGGGAAGTTGCCGGCAAGCTGGGCGGCGAGGCCCTGGGGTGCGCCTTCAGCGTAAACGAGAAGACCTCCTGCGGCCTGACCTCAAAGTGCGGCGCATGCAAATTGAGGAACTCGGCCATCGAGACCCTGCGGACAAAACAGGCGGGCAGGCGCAAGAAGATGGCCCGTGAGTTCATCATCCGGGGCATGCCCGTTTTGAAGTTTCTCGAATTCTCCACCCGGTTCATCGAATTCGGCGGGCAGGAATTCGCCCTGCTCATAATCGACGACATCACCGCGGAAGAAAACCGCAAGATCGAACTCATGAGAAAGCGACGGCAGCTCGATTCCGATCTCAAGGCCGCCGGCGGTATCCAGAAGAGCCTTCTTCCATCTTCGACCGACGATTTGAACTGCAACTGTGTCGAAACCGCCTGGTGGTTCCAGCCCTGCTCGCACATCGGCGGAGACATTTTCAACCTCTTTGAACTCGCAGACGGGCGACTGGGCTGCTATATGATGGATGTGAGCGGCCATGGCGTTTCTTCCGCCCTGGTATCGGTTGCCGTTTCCCGGCTTCTTCCGCCCTCGTCCAATCGCCTTCCTCTGGGCTCGCCCGCCCTCGTTTGCGAACAACTCGACCGCCAGTATGCCAAGGATCGTTTCAATGGTTTCATTTCAATGATATACATGGTGCTCGACCCGGCGGCCCGAACCGTTTGCTGGTGCAACGCCGGGCACCCGCCCGCCGTACTGGCAAGGTCCGCCGGGGACCTGGAAGTCCTGGCGGCCGGCTGTCCCATAATCGGCCTTGGCGGTATGCTTCCATTCCGCGAGGACGTGAAGGAAATTGGAGCGGGCGACAGGATTTTACTCTATACTGACGGCCTGATAGAGCGGCGAAACGCTTCCGGCTCATTCTGGGGGCTGGAGGGCCTTCTTGCCGCGGTGCGGGAGGCGGGAGGGCAACCCCTTGATCGCTGCCTTTCCGACATCGTTGCCAGGGTCATGGATTTTGGGGCGGGCGCCCCGCAGGCGGACGACATAAGCCTTCTGGGACTGGAAATCAAATAAGCTGAATCTCACGGGAAAAATCAATGCTCACAAAAGGCCTGCTCGACAAGCTCTACGAGGCGGCAAGCATTCAGAGGTGGAACGACCACGTGCGCCCGGTCGAATTTACCGAACTCGACAAACAGGCGCACAAGATGATCCTGGCCTACGTGCTCGGCAAGCTGGAAGAATTGGAGGGCCGGGCGGAAATCGACTGGCTGAAGTTGATTGAAGGCGGCATATTCGAATTTTTTCCGAGAATCATACTGACCGATATCAAGGCCCCCGTATTCCACAAGCTGATGAGCCGGAAGGGCCGGGAAATCAACGCCCTGGTCCTTAAAAAAGTCGAACCCGACCTTCTCGGCGTCAAGGGCGATTTTGCGGAAAAATTCAAGCGGTACCTCTTCGACAGCAGCTACGCCCCCTTCGAGAGGCGCATCCTGAAGGCCGCCCACTACCTGGCGACCAACTGGGAATTCCAGATAATCTACAACACGGCTCCTTTCGTCTATGGGATCGACAAGACCAAGGAAGAGATCGAAAACCAGATCGAAGACCACTACGACCTCATAGGCGTACAGAAAATCTCGCTTCGCAAAAAATCATTCGGATTCATCGACCTGTGCGCCCAGTTGCGGTTCCAGCAGCGGTGGGCGCATTCCCAGCGAATCCCCAAGACCTCGGTGCTCGGGCACATGCTGATTGTGGCCGTTATGTCCTATTTTTGCTCCATCGAGATGGAAGCGTGTCCCCGGCGCGTCTTTAACAACTTTTTCTGCGGACTTTTTCATGATCTGCCCAAGGTGCTCACCCGCGACATAGTGTCGCCGGTAAAGACATCGGTCGAGGGTCTCGACGAAATAATCAAATCGTACGAGAAGATGCAGTTCGAGGAGCGGATTCTCCCCCTGATCCCGCCCCCGATGCGCGAAGAGGTGCTCTATTTCATAGAAGATGAATTTTCAAACCGCATAAAAGAAGGCGAGACGGTCATAAAACCGGTCCCCGGCGCCGATATGATGGGAAAATACAACGAAGACCGTTTCTCGCCCATCGACGGCGAAATGATAAGAGCATGCGACAAGCTTGCCGCCTTTATAGAGGCTTCTCTTTCGATACGCCACGGCATCAAGTCCTACCACCTGGAAGAAGGCAAAGAACTCATTTACGAAAGCTATAAGGACGCGCGCCCCGGCGGAATAGATTTCGGAAAGCTTTTTGACTATTTCAAATAAATGCGGGCCTCAATGAGATAAAGCGGGCATGCTCCGCAGAGGCGCGGAGAAAAAGAACGGGGAAACCGGTCCCGGGCTGTTGTCCAAATGCAGTTCCATCGAAATGTTGCCACTGCCCGGCGGTGCTTTCCGAGCCGGGAATGACGATTTGGGGTTCCCGCGCTCATCAACGGGAGCTTTCGGGCTGCCTCGTCCAGGTCTGCGTTTGTCCGAAAATGGGCAGCCAGATATAGCCTCTTACCTTGAGTTCTTCGCCGTTTTTCGCAAGCGAGAAATTGCACCTGTACTTCTGGCCGTCCTCCGGGTTGTAGATTGTTCCCCGCCAGTTGTTATCGCCTTCGTAGCGCACTTCGTCTATCATTTTGAGGCCGAGCAGCGGGCGCCCTCTAAGGGCGGGATCGGGGTTTTTCCGGTCCGTCTTCGGCCGGCCGGCCAGACCGTGCTTGTTGGTCGGAGGGTAGTTCGGCTCGGCGAGGTAGGAAATCCTTCCACAGAATTGAGCGCCGCAACTGTAGATCTCGAACCGGGCGTCCCTGTCGGGAGTGTTCCACAACCCGATAATCGCCTCTCCCCCCCGGGCACCGTAAACAGGAGAAAAGCTGAGAAGCGCAATCAGCAAAACCCCCCACGCGGTCCTTATCGGCATAGTCCCTCCAAATCCGCTGATCGCATTTTCCATAACGTAAGTGAACGGCGCGATGCCGGGAGATTACCGATCTCCGGAATCCGCAATCCATTCTTCGAGAGTGGGAGGATTGGCGCGGAGCTGTTCGAGCGGTTCCCAGGACGCCGTGGCCGTAAGATCGACCCCGCTGCAGATTACCGAAACGGGCCTGTCGGAAGAGATGACGACAACTATGATATTTTTCTGCTCGGCCGTAAACCGCAGGGCCGAGTTATACCTGGCGCCGCGGGCGCGGTTTTCCGCGGGGACCGACCTGCCGTCCAGCAGGCATGCGAACCCGTACAACCGGCAATCCGCTCCGATGTGAAGCGCCCCGTCCACCTTGGACAGCGCCTTGGCCAGGTCCAGCAGATGCGAGTCCCACAGGTTGATCGGCTCCTCCAGGCGCTGGCCGGAAATCTGTACGGGCTCGGGATTTAGATCTATCACGATGGAAGCCCCGTGCCGCTGTTCGCCCGCCTTCCTGACGATGCTGGATACGATCCGGTAGAGCAGGTCCCGCTGGTTGAAATCACTCTGCGGGTCCAGCAGCAGTTCTTCAAGCTGGACCAGGTTGGGTTTGCGGTCCGATGAATGGAAGCTCCCGTCGGAAAAGCTGCACACCAGGTCGCCCGCAAACCGCAGGAACCCATGCCCGCCTCGAAAATCAGCGGTTATGCGTTGCTCCGGCAGCATGCCGCTTGACACTCCGAGGATGTGCCCACCGTCCGAGACCAGCATCCGGCGGGAATTTTCGACCGAGAGCAGCAGTTTCCTGACATGCTTGAAATTGGACAGGATAAGTTTGTCGGGATCGGGAAAGCGCACCAGCAAGGCTGCTTCGGCAATTACGGAAGGGTCGACGAAGACGATGGCGCCCCGGGGCCACGCACCCTCTTCCCTCGTCTTGGAAATGCCCAGGATCGCGTCCAGTATGGCATAGACTTCGATACGGCTGTCCAGGCCGAAATTAAAGTCCAGTTCGTCACTGATGTAGTCGTGAACGGCATGAGTGGAATACTCCCGGAGCACATACTGGGAGTTCTGGGTATAAAACCAGTCGAAGTTGGCGCAATCGTGGGCGAGCAGGCACACGGCGTGTTCGAGCCATCTTTCGGTGGGGCCGGTTGAGCACATGGTGCGGTGGTGTTCGGTAAACCACATCTGGTAAAAAATGGACCGGGTCCTGCCTCCGCACGAGATGAGCCCGGCCAGGTCCAGTTTTCTTTCCGGGTACAGGTGTCGCCAAAGCCTGACCTGCTGGATATCCGGAAAACTCTTCCGCCAGGAGTCCGACTTAAGGTAGAGCTTTTCCAAAATGGGCTGGTGCCCATCCATGAGCCCTTGTGGATCGTAGACCCGTGGCGGGGCGTCCGCGGTTTCGGCATACAGGAGGGCTGCCCGGCTGGGTCCGGAGAAGTGGGAAAGGCCGAGGGACAGCCCCTCGTGGATATGAAATATGCTCTGGAGGATGGTGGAAGGACTGATCTGGTCGTCTGAAGCAAGGAACGGCATTAATTTCCCCTCGAAAGCATGGTCTTTGCTCAAGTACAACTTCGGCAAAATTATTTCAAGTCTAAATCCATGAGATTTCTAAGATAATAGAAAATTTAGCCCACCGCCTCGGCACCGTGTCGCAGAGTGATTATTTCTGATTTCGTGGGCAAAAGCGAGTGCGTAATTGACAATCAGTACATTGTCAACAAACGGCAAAACCAGTTTGAGGGCCAACGGCATGGAGCATGCGAGCGTAACCGATTATTATCTCAGTGAAGATTTATTGTCCGATCGTGAAAAAAGCGCCAGAGACGCTGTCCGGGCCTGGGTGGAATCCAGGTATCTTCCAAGGGCCGCCGACTGCTTCGAGCAGGGGGTCTTTCCGGTGGAGCTGGTCCCCGAAATGGCGAAGATGGGCCTTTTCGGCTTCAAAATGAAAGAATACGGCGGCCGGGGGGAAAACAACGTGGCCTTCGGCCTTGCCTGCCAGGAACTGGAACGGGGCGATTCCGGGCTACGCTCGTTTGTTTCCGTAATGAACGCGCTGGTCATGTTCCCGATAAGCGAGTTCGGAAGCGCGGAGCAAAAAGAGCGCTGGCTCCCGCAACTGGCAAGGGGCGAAAAGATCGGCTGCTTCGGCCTTACCGAACCGCATGCGGGCTCCGATCCCCAAAGCATGCTGACCGCCGCGGCCAAAAAGGGGGACCGCTTTGTCTTAAACGGCCGCAAAATGTGGATCACCAACGGCAGCCTGGCCGATGTGGCGCTGATCTGGGCGAAAACCGAAGACGGCGCCATCCGTGGTTTTCTGGTCGAAAAGGGCACCCCCGGCTTTTCCGCCCACGACATCACCAAAAAATTCTCGCTGAGGGCCTCGGTCACCTCGGCGCTGGTCCTGGAAAACGTTTCCGTCCCGGAGCAAAACCTGCTGCCGGGCACCATCGGGCTTCGCTCAGCCCTCATGTGCCTCAACGAAGCGCGCTACGGGATCGCCTGGGGGGCGGTGGGCGCGGCGATCGCCTGCTTCGAGACCGCCCTGGAATACGCCAGGTCGAGGATCCAGTTCCAGGCCCCGATTGCGTCCTATCAGCTCGTCCAGCGAAAACTGGCAAAAATGCTGACCGAAATCACCAAGGCGCAGCTCCTGTGCATCCGCCTGGGAAGGCTCAAGGACGAAGGAAGAGCGCGCCACACTCATATTTCCATGGCCAAGATGAACAATGCCGCCGAGGCCCTCAAGATCGCCCGAACGGCAAGGGAAATTCTGGGTGCAAACGGCATCAGCCTGGGATATCCGCCCATCCGCCACATGCTCAACCTGGAGACGGTAAACACCTACGAGGGCACCGAGGACATCCATACCCTGATAATCGGGCGCGACATCACCGGCATGGACGCCTTCAGCTGCGATCAATAGCCGGAAACGCAGCCGGGCCGAAACAGCCGGAGCGGATGAGCGCGAACTTTGCCCCCGCTCATCTGAAGAATGGAGAAGCGGAGTCTACGGACAAGCCTTAAATAAGGTCTTTCCGGCATCTTCCTCTGCGGGCCGTCCGATGGGCACCGTGACAACCTTGACTTCACTATACCTTCCCCATATTATCTGGCATGACAATGGGTCTATGGCTTCCTGACAGGACCGGCAGCCGCACCGATGCATCTGTGAATTTAGATCCCTCAAAAGACAGAAGGATGCCTGAATGCCGAAGATCATAAAAGAAGAAAGCGATGCAGGCAGGCTGCACATCGAATCCCCTCTTATGGGCGAATCCCTGGTGAGCAAGGAATTCCTGAAGAGGACCGAGGCCAAAGAATACTTTCGCATGCAGCCTGAAATCAACATCCTCAAAATCGGCGGCCAGAGCATCATCGACCGGGGACGAAAAGCGGTCTTGCCGATTGTCGATGTTCTCGTCCGGGCCAAGGAAAAGCACAAAATCCTGTTGATGACCGGAGGCGGCACCAGGGCCAGGCACGTTTACAGCATTGGGGTGGACCTGGGCATGCCGACAGGCGTGCTTTCAAAGCTCGGGGATAAGGTGTCCTGGCAGAACGCCGAAATGCTCGCCGTCCTTCTGAACAAGCACGGAGGGGTCAAGATCGGACACGGGGACAACCTCGAGCAACTCACCATGTTCTGTCAGCTCGGATACCTGCCCATCACGTACGGTATTCCGCCGTATGGCTTTTTCGAGCACCCGGCCGAGTACGGGTCCATCCCGCCGCACCGGACGGACTGCGGGGCCTTTCTCCTGGCTGAAAATATCGGCGCCCGCTCACTCATCTTCCTTAAAGACGAAAGAGGTCTTTTCAGCAATGATCCCAAAAAACTAAGCGAGGCGGAGCGCAAAGACCTCAGGTTCTTTGATCGGATCTCGGCAAGGGAACTCCTTGAGCTGGACCTTGACGATCTCATCATAGAGCGCCCGATCCTCACTCTCCTTCAGAGAGCAAAATGCCTGAAAGAGCTTCAGATAATCGATGCCCTGCACCATCCGGAACATATTCTTGACGCCCTGGAAGGAAAGCACGTCGGCACCATCATCTACAAGGAGGAATGATGTTGTCGTGAACAGGCGGGGACCAGCGGCCCTTATTCGCCCTGAACATCGCCTTTCTTTTCGCCTTTTTCCTCTTTGCCGCCCTTGAGGACCACCACGGTGGCCCCGGTGATCTCGGCGAGTTGATCGAGTTCTTTTTTGCGGATGTGGTCCACGTAAATTTTGAGGTTGAGGTCATGGACACCGACAACACGGTAGCGGGGTTTCTTCTCGCCGGTTTCGATTTTGCGCCTCTCACGCACGAAGATGGTAGACATTGGGACCTCCTCTTTGCATTTAGTCGGTACGGTAAACGTCAGAGCTTGATGTTATTGTCGGAATAGAATATATATCCCATAAGGATATAGGTCAAGAAAAAATATGTCCCCTCGAAAAGGAACAGCCGAGCCTCACCACGGGAAGAGAGAGCGCTACATGCAGCCCTCGATCCTGCTTGCGCTTTATCTCGATCCCGCCTATGGCTACCAGTTGATACAAAATATCCAGAACTTCGGGTTTATCGAAGGACAGGCGCCCCCGGGGATGATTTACCGGCACCTGCGCCAGTTGGAGGAGGATGGACTGGTCTCGT
The DNA here is from genome assembly GCA_963712895.1 of uncultured delta proteobacterium. GTDB lineage: Bacteria > Desulfobacterota > Syntrophobacteria > Syntrophobacterales > Syntrophobacteraceae > SbD1. Next base: position 242,608 of record CAVQJR010000008.1, read on the forward strand.
CCGAATGGGAGACCAGGGAAACGGGGCCGGCAAAACGCATGTACCAGCTTACGGAGGAAGGCAAGGAGATGCTTTCCATCTGGGTCGGTTACATGGAAAAACAGGCCGAGACTCTCAGCACATTCGTGAAACAATATCGGGAAGCCAGCTCCGGAAAAACACGGGAGGCCGGTTAGACCTGAGGGCTTGTCCGTAAATAAAGCCTTTGTGCTCGCATCCGGCTTTTGGCCTGCTTTGGCCGCTCCTCAATCGCAAAATCCTCGACGTAGCACCAAGCTATGCCTGCGGTTTTGCTCAATCGTCGCGACCAAATCAATCTCAAAATCCGGCGCGATCCCTAAGAGGCTTATTTACGGACAAGCCCTGAGGACCGAGAGGCCGGCAGCCGCTTTTTTCCTTCGCTTTTCGCCCAGTGCTTCCCATACCCCTTCCCCGGCCGGAGTCACCGGGAGCACCGCTCTGTTGCCCCAAAGCCGCGGGCGCAGCCACCCTTTCGTATTGACGAGGTCCCGTGGAGCCGGACATTGCCCGTCCCGGTCCAGGGACACGACCATGATATCGAGGAGTTCAAGGTCCGACACCGGCACCGACTCCGGAACATGGCGCAGATTCCCATACTCGATGAACCGCCCGCTCCAGCCGTAGGCAGTGAGCCCTACCGCTGCAGCCGCCCCGATGATTCCGTCACATGTTCCCCCGTGGCCGGAAAGGTGTATATTTCGAGCGGCTTCCATGGCGTCTTTTTGCGTCATGACCCGGTTTGTGCACTGCTGGCCGAAATCGGTCAAACGCGACAGTGCGGAATCGCCCTCACAGGCTACGCAGAGTCCCGGATCGCTTCTTTCCAGCGCATGGTTTTCGAGGTGCGCCGCGGCATTCATGGTCAGATCATCGAGCAGGCCCATATCGGGCATCTCCACGACCACGCAGGCGCTGCTGTTGTGGGAAGTAAACGGAATGTCCTCATGGACCAGAAGTTGCTGGCGTACCACCCCCCATACCTTACAGCCTTCCGGCAACGCACGCTCGAACCACCGCGCCAGTTTTCCGGTACCACGGTCCGAATCCGGATTATCGGTATCATCAAAACCCACGTATGCTCGAATCATTTCCTCTGTTCGTCCTTTTCGAACTTTCACCCGCATGAGATTGATCGGGACCCGCAGAACCGGGGAGCTGCTTTCATCCGGGCAAGGGGATTGCTTATTATGCCCACTCTGACATATCGCTCGGGAGATTATCACCGTAGAGACGGGAGTCAACCGGAATCTGGAAAAGTGAGCGATGTCAATTGATTCTAATGGTTACCGCCTCCGGGGTCCTCTTTGTCCTGCCCCCTCTTCCGGACCGGAAGACCGCCGGGGCCGGGGGACACTCGCTATCCTGGCGCGGAGCCCAAGAGGATTAATTCGCGGTCACAAACAACTCAAGATATCCTCTCCTGAACTTGAGGAAAGCGAGCACCTAAAATCGCAGCCTTCCCGTATCATACTGCAAACAACCTAACACCCGGCTTCCCCCCATCAGGTGGGAGAAGCAAAGCGGTAATCCCACTTTTTGTTAAGCCTCTTGCGCTTCAACAAGAAATATGGGAAGCATCGCCCGGATAGCAAGTATCCGGGCCACGGGCGACACGGACAACGGTTATTTTTGCCGCCCGTGCCGGAGGCAAGCGAGGCTGTAAAAAGGTGAAAAGGACCCCTTGTCTTCGGACCCGGCCGGCAAAGCTGCCCGGGCCGCCCGCGACCATCTCGGCATTGAAAGGACCAGCGAGGAGATTTTTCGATGAGAAATGAGATTGTTACCATCCCGATCTCAGAAGGGGAGAAGGTTTCAGGGATTCTCTCCATACCGGATTCGGGCCAGATGGACACCGGGATCATCATTGCCCACGGTGCCGGAAACGACATGAATCAGGCCATGTTCAAATACCTGGCCGAAGGTCTTGCAGATGCCGGATACCTGAGCCTCCGTTTCAACTTCTTGTACCGGGAAAAAGGGAAGAAAAGCCCCGACACTCCCCCCCTGCTTTATCTTGCTTGGGAAGGTGCGTATCGATTTTTGGCAGCTCACCCTGAATATCGGTTAAAGCAAATCCTGGCGGCAGGAAAGTCTATGGGGGGCCGATTTGCATCACAGATGGTCGCGGAAGGGAAATTACCGGTTGAGCGGCTGATCTTCCTGGGATATCCGCTGCACCCGCCCGGGGAAAAAGACAGACTCAGAGATGGGCACCTGTATGGGATCACGGTCCCGATGCTCTTTTTTGCCGGAACAAGGGACCCGCTATGCGACCTCGATCTATTAAAAGCGGTGCTTTCACGGTTGCAGGCCCCTTGGGAGCTGGAGATTATCGAGGGCGGTGACCATTCGTTCAACGTCCCGAAATCTTTCGAAACAGATCAGGACGCCGTCTTCGGCGGAATTCTGGGCAAAATCCTTGGGTGGCTTTCAGGATAACGCCAACAAGGACTGCGCTGCAGACCAACGGGCAAGGGGTATTTCTGTTGCCCGAATAAAAGAGGCGGGCCTGATATTGCCTCGCCCGCCCGCAAATTTCATGAAGCGTCAATGTCTTTCCCGGAAGGGATAGGCCCCTTCCCGCATATCAATACCTTCCGTTTCCGCTGTTTCGGGTCTCGGATGGCTCGTATTCACCATGCCCGTCCCTACTCATCCCCGTGTCGGTGTCGCGATAGCTTCTTTCGGTGCGCCGCGAGGTGAAGAACCTCGCTCGCTCATGCGGTCCCATCGTGAGGTACCGGGGCCTTTCAGACGGCCTCAGCGCAAAGAAATCGCTTCTCTCGCCGGGGGTCAGCGCAAAAAACTCATCCCTTTGGTCCGGCGCCAAACCACTGATATAATGTCTTTGCCAGGGTCTGAGCGCAATAAACTCATCTCTTTGAGCCGGGCTAAAGCCCATGAAAGCGTGCCTTTCCCGTGGGCCAAAAGCGAGGAAGTCATGCCTGTAGTCCGACCGGAGTGCGAAGAATTCCCGTCTCTCTTCGGGCCTGAGGGCGAAAAACTCCTGCCGTTCCTCCGGGCTCAGTGCGAAGTAACCGTCCCGCTCTTCACTGTTAAGAGACAAGAATATGCGCTTTTGGTCGGGCGGGAGCGACTCTGCCTCGGCTCGTGTTCTCGGGTCCAGAGAGCCGAGATCGAACCCGTGTCCCCCGTTGCTCAGATTAATGTTCAAGCCGCTGAGGATGCCGCCCGCTCCGGACTGTCCAGCCTTTGCGTCGCTTGTACCGAAGGCGAACACAAAGACCAGCGCGATCCCGAATATACAAGAGAAGTATAAACTTCTTCTCATCTCTTACTCCTTCCGTGGCGCGAGATGTTTCGTTATTTTGCTTCAATTATCCGAATTTTGGGCAAAAACTATTCTTGTATTCAAGGTAAGAAATGAGGAAACCTTTTGTCAACGGTACCTCCAGGCGCAGCCCCTCATCATGCCGGTGCGAGTGTCATGGCCCGAACGGGCGCGGAGGCGGTGACAGACGAATCTAAATACCGGCGGGGGATCGATTCCCCGGATGGGTTCTTCCCCGGTGAGAACCTTCGGGGTGAGAGTCCCCCTGCAAGTGATCTTTTTCGGGTGGACCCAGCGCAGCCCGCAAATGCTGAATTGACCGTCGGAGGGGGCCTACGTGGTCTCCATCATCACAACGATTTTAAGGTGATCTAAACGGACAGGAATTCTAACAATAATAGCTGATCAATGCGTGAGGTTCATCTGCGCTTTTCAAATCAGTATACCGCCAGTGCGCCCCCGTTCAGTAAGATGCGCACACGGGATGTATGGAAGTGATACACAATGCAAGACCTGACCCCGATTTTTCGCGATGGACACCCTTGCCGTCCGGCTAACAAGTTCCCCCTGTCGGGTCTGTAGAGGACTTGCACCTCCAAGTGAACGCGCCCTGCCGGGCGCACCAACGAGAAAAGGGCTTCCGCCTTTCAGAAGCCCTTTTGTTCAGGATCATGCTGTTGGTTATTATTTAGTGGTGTCTTTTGAAAATACAGGATGCGAAAAGCTTCTTCATATCGTTGTCGTGGCAGTAGGAACAGGTCTTCACCTTCCAGGACTCGGATCGCCGGCTGTTGAGGAAGTTTGTAAAGTCCTGGTCGAACGAAGACGCGTCCGAACTGAAGGTTTCAAATTTATACTCGTTTTCCATGGAATGCCTCCTTTCGAGAGTGGTCCACTATTTCAACTTAAAATGGAAGCAACCTATGTCAAGCATACATCGGTAGAATGCCGCTCCTGTTCGGAGTCCCCGTTCCGGTGCGGCGCGCTTTTTCCCGTCCCCGAAGCGCCGCTGCCCCGGCCGGTTTGTCCTGTCTTTTTTTCAGTCGGCGCCGCACTCAAAACATGGTCGAGCCTATCCGCACCGGCCGTGACGGCGGGATCGACCCGGTCCGGGGTGTCCTCCTTTACCTTGAAGCGCGACGCCGAGGCTGCAAGCTGTTCCGCACTGGAAGCATTGGCCTGGACGGCGCTGTCGATCTCGGTAAACGCATCGTTGATCTGTTTTATGCTAAAAGCCTGTTCCCCGGAAGCCGCCGCAATCTGGCCGATCAGCTTGACTATGTCGCCGATTCCCGCGGCCACCTCCGAAAAGGCTTTATCGGTCTTGCCCACAAGGCCCGCTCCGTCACCGATTTCATTGATGGTGCTCTCGATCAGCATGGTCGAATTCCTGGCCGCCTCCGCCGCCCTGAGCGAAAGGTTTCTGACCTCTTCGGCAACGACCGCGAACCCTGCCCCGACCTCGCCCGCCCTTGCCGCTTCGATGGCGGCGTTCAGGGCAAGCATATTTGTCTGGAAGGCAATATCGTCAATGCCTTTTATGACCCTGGACGCTTCCTTGCTCACGCTGGAAATCGAATTCATCGAGGTCGTCAGATCGGCCATGGTTTGCATGGCCCTGGTAACGGCCTGGTTCAACAATCCCACCACGGTGTCGGCCTTCGTGGTGTTTTCGGCGTTCTGCCGCGTCATGGAGGCTATTTCATCCAGAGAGGCGCTCGTCTGCTCGACCGATGCCGCCTGCCTGCAGGTCCTTTCGGAAAGTTCCCGCGAAGCGGCGACGATTTCGCCGAGCATCGTCCTCAAGTTTTCGTTTACCAGGTTCATCCTGGCGCACATATGTCCGATCTCGTCGCGGCCCGTCACTTCGATATGCGATGTGAAGTCGCCGCGCCTCATCTTCGCCCCCAAACCGAGGAGCCTGCGAATCGGGCGATTTACGATCGCCTGCGAAAAAAGATACATCATCGATGCCAGGATCAGCAGTCCCGCCGCTCCCAGCAGGATGTTGGTGTTTCGCGCCTTCGTGACTGCGGCTATCGCACCTTCTATGGAAGTGCGAACCTGCATGCCTCCCAGGACCTTTCGAGTGCTCCCGTGACAGTGTTGGCACCTGGGTTCGTTTGCTATGGGGCGGATGAGGCTGATGGCCCGCTTTGCGCCAATTGCCTGCTCCACCGGTTCGTTCAGTGTGTTTCCGTCCTCCAGGATCCGGGTAAAGTCTTCAAAGGCCGCCCTGTTTCCGGGCAGTGCATCCAGTTTCCTGCCTATCGCCCCGGCGTTGGTTGCAAAGGTGATGTCCCCATTGAAATCAAAGAGCAGTACCTCCAGTCCGGATGAGTTGGCACCGAATTTTTCCAGTTGTTTCACAACGGTGTCGTTGTCGCCCCTTGCGAGCGAGTCGAAAATCGCTCCCTCGATTGCCAGGACGAGCATGTTGCTTTCATGCTTGATGCGGTCCCTCAACAAGTTGCTCTGGGCGCGAATGTTGCCGAAAACAATGGCGGCCATTATGCACGTCACTAATGCCAAAAGAGGCAGAGTTATTTTTAACCACAACCTTTCCTGAAAGAACGCGAGCAGTTTCATCCGAAAACTCCCCAAAATAAGTCCTAGTGGGCGCCGCCGTAAATCAGCGGTTTGAACTTGAACGCTTCCACCCGCTCGGTGCTGTGGCATTTTTCGCAGTCGGAAAGGCTCAGTTTTCCCTTTATGTCGCGACTCTCACCCGTTTCGACGTGGACGCCGCCCGGCCCGTGACAGGACTCGCAGCCTGCGTTCTTTAGCTGTGGGGTCGCGGTTTCGGACCGGAACCCGCCGGGCTCCCCGTAGCCATTGGTATGGCACTTCAGACAACCCTGAAATTCAGCTTCGCTCAGGCCTTTTTTCATCAGCAGGACGCTTGCATAGGACCGGGCCTTTTTTGAATTTTGCTGAAAGCTCTTGTACTCTTTTTCATGGCAGCCTTCGCATGCCGCCGATCCGACGTAGAACCGATCTTTTTTATCCTGCGCTTTTCCGGCGCCGAGCCACGCGCCCGACAGCACCGCCGGAACAAGAAAAAGCAACGCAAATCGGAATCCGACGTGTTTCAAGCCTCCTCCTCCTTTCGAAGACATTACGGGTCGTTATCGAGGATATGTCAGCGGATTGCGGGGCTGGTGGCCTTCAGTCGGGGACGGATCGGGAGTTGGGACGAAACAGCCACATTTCCACGTTAATCAGGATTGGGATATCAAAACCAATATCCAGCCCGGAACAGATCGTTTGTTAAAATTCGGTTACGATTCAGAAACAGAATCGGGATGATATCGGCAATGCTTTAGGTTTTTCTTGCGATTAATGCGGGGAATGGTGGAAGCATGGAATATCAAACAGTTGTTACTCTATAATAATTATTAAGATATGGGTTCCGGTTGGACGGTCCTTTCTACCTGTCGATTCCTCAATCCCTGAATTCTTAAATTCCTCAATTCATCAATGCTTCAATCCGCGGCAATCCGTATCGTGGGGCAGGCTGCCGCGGCTCGACCTCAGGAATGCAAACGGGGTCGAGTAGAGAAAATCCGAAACCCTGGCCATATAGATGTCCGCATAGCGCTCGACCTGCCGCGCCATGTGGCTCTTGTCTATGCCGGTTCGCATGAGAAGGCCCCAGTTGGCGTTGAGGAGCCTGCCGGCGGCCTGGGCCAGCGGCGCTATCCGGGCGTCGATCTCCACTATCTGGTTGTGGAGCCGCGACATCTTCTCGTGCAGTTGCCCGGGGTCGGCGCCCGCCGGCCGGGGACCGTATTTTTTCTGGACCCGCTGGGCGGTGAGGCGAAGCGCGCGGTACTCGGACTCTATCGACTCCTTTTCGTCCATCAGGGCGGTCAGCTCATCTTGCTGCGGCCGGAAGCCGTCCATGGCCGCCATTTCTTCTTCGAGTTCCCGTATCACCAGGGCCGTGCGCCAGCGCAGGATGCTTTTTGAAATGTTCACATCCACGAAGACATGGTCTCCGACGTAGAGTATTTCCTCGCCGGTAAGCCGCAGGCTCTGCTCGACCAGCACCGCGTTTGCCCCCAGGTACACACGTCCCGGCCTGAGCGGTCCCCGGTGCTCACGCAGCAGCCCCTCCTCGTTTATCACCTCGAAGGCGGGCATCTTCAACGAGAAAAAGTCGGGTTTTCTGGCCCCCACGATCAGGATGTCGAAAAGGTCCCGCCACCCGTGCGCCTTCGGTAAGAAGCGGTCGAACGCATAGGAAAGCATGGGGGCGGCGTAGGACCACTCGGAGTTGGTTATCAGCAGGATCTTCTTGCCGGCCCTTTTCTGATCGAGCAGGGCCAGCGGTGTTTCCTCGTCCGGCTCGATGAATTTTTCGGGGGCGGCGATGATTTCCGCTTTGAGCATTCCTTCCATGTGGGCTTCGTCCGCCGCGCGCCGGATCTTCCTGAAAAGGTCCTCGTAGCCCATGCAGCCCGGCAGCTCGTCCCTGTCCAACAAATCGACGAGCTGCATGAAGATGCAGGCCTCGGAAATGGAAAACAGGGTGTTCAAAAAGTGCCACCGCGGTTCGTTGAGGTCCACCAGCACGCGCTGATAGCTCTTGCGCTGCCCTTCGAACTCCATCAGCCTGGGGCCGTGGAAGGCCCGCTTTATGTAGCCGAACCGGTTGGCCTTTACCACGTTTCCCAGCTCGACATCGATGATCAGCCCCCGCATCGCCAGGCCGGGATCGAACACCAGTGAGTCAAGCGCCCACCCCGCGGACCTCAGCCCCTCTTTGATGTAGTTGTAGGCCTTCTGCTCCCAGGATTCCATGCGATAATGGATGAGGGTGTAGTCCATGTCGTAGCCGATGGCCCTGATCGCATTTAAGTTAAGTGTGCGGTTGCAAAAAATGCCGCGCTGAATTTGCTTCATCTTGTAGAATTCCGCTCCAATTGCCGATAGAATTACTAGCTTCATTTAAGCACGGAGGACGCAAATACCGCACAGGGCGACTTTAATACCCGGATAAAGGCTTTTTCCGATTTGCATGTTCCGTGCTGCCGGTTCGCGATTTCATAAATTTTATATCTGTGCCTCTGTGCTAAACATTTTTCATTACGGACGAATTATGAAAAATCAACTCAAGACAAAATATGTTTGCATCCACGGCCACTTCTACCAGCCCCCGCGCGAAAATCCCTGGCTTGGAGAAATAGAGCGCGAGGATTCCGCCATTCCTTACCACGACTGGAACGAGCGTATAGATACGGAATGCTACCGGGCAAACGCGGCCGCGCGCCTTACCGATGATGCAAACAGGGTCCTGAGCCTCAGAAACAATTATAAATATTTCAGCTTCAATTTCGGCCCGACACTTATGCAGTGGCTGGAACAGCACGATCCCTGGGCATACCGGGCCATTATCGAAGCCGACCGGGAAAGTGTCAAGGCCCGTGGCGGCCACGGGAACGCAATCGCCCAGGTTTACAACCATGTCATCATGCCGCTGGCAAACCAGCGGGACAAGGTGACCCAGGTCCTGTGGGGCATCCGGGATTTCGAATACCGTTTTGGAAGGCGTCCGGAGGGGATGTGGCTCGCGGAAACGGCGGTGGACCGCAACACCCTTTCGGTGCTGGCCGGCGCCGGGATAAAATTCACCATCCTTTCGCCGCACCAGGCGGCCCAGTGGAGGCTTATCGGCCCTTCGACGCCTCAGGGTGCTCATTCGGCACTTCAGGCCGTCCCTTCGACACCCCAGGGCGATCAGTGGTGCGAGGCGCGCGGGGGGACAATCCCCACCGGCCGGCCGTACCTCTTTGACTGCGGAGGCGGAAAACACATTTATATCTTCTTCTATGATGCCGAACTGGCGCGTGGAGTGGCATTCGAGCGGCTGCTCGATCACAGCAGCAGGTTACTGGCGCAAATCGGCAGGAGCTTCGCAGGCCGTGACCTCCCGGACAATGAAGCGTGGCTGGTAAATGTTGCCACCGACGGCGAGTCCTACGGCCATCATTTCAAGTTCGGCGACATGGCCCTCGCGGCCGCATTCCAGGAACTCGAACGCGACCCGGACGTCGAGGTCACCAATTACGGGGCTTTTCTGGCTTCCTTCCCGGTGGTTGCCGAAGTGGAGCTGATCGAAAACACGGCCTGGAGCTGTGCTCACGGGCTGGGAAGATGGAGCGGCGATTGCGGCTGCCACGTGAGCGGCGGACCCGGCTGGAACCAGAAATGGAGGGCGCCTCTTCGTTCGGCCCTCGATTTTGCCCGGGACGCCATGGCCGTCCATTTCGAAAAAGAGATGAAAAAGCTTTGCCGGGACCCCTGGAAGGCCCGGAACGATTATATCGACGCGCTCCTCGACCCCAAGGGGGCAATGGAAAAGTTCCTGCAACACCACCTGGGCGCCGGCCGCGCTTCGAGCCGGGCGTCGCGGTTCCTGGAACTGCTTGAAGTGCAGCGATTTGCACTCTACATGTTCACGTCGTGCGGTTGGTTCTTCGATGATATCAGCCAGATCGAATCGCTGCTCCTCCTCAAGTTTGCCACGAGGGCGATACAACTGGCGGAAAGGACGGGAGCGCCGCCGATTGAGCCCGGTTTTCTCAAGATACTGGAAAAGGCGCCCAGCAACGTAGCGGAGTACAAAAGCGGTGCGGACGTTTATCTGAGGGCGGCAAAGACGCAAATTTCGGATAAGCGCCGCGTTGCCGCCAACTACGCGATACAGACGCTCGCCCGTACATCGCAGAGGCAGTTTCAAATATACACGTACGGCATCACCCCCCACAGGGAAGACGACCTGGGATCAAACCCCGTTCCCTGCCTCTACGGGCATGTTACCGTCAAAAACGGCAGGACCCTGTCCGAAGAGCAGTTCCTGTACGCGGTGCTCCATTTCGGCGGGCTGGATTTTCACTGTTCGGTAAAACCCTATGCGGGTGATGAGGAATACGGTGAAATTCTCGAAGAGCTTCAGGAATGCGTCGAACGGCAGAACACGATAGAGATGCTGCGCGTGCTCGACAGAAGGTTCGGTCCCGATTACTTCGGCCTCAACGAGGTTTTCAGGGACCTGGGGTCTGCGATAGCCCTGGAGATAAGCCGGGAGGCGCTGGCAACTTATACCGACTTTCAACGTGGCCTTTTTCATGTCTACAAGCCCCTGATCTCATCTCTCAGGCAATGGGGAATAAGGGTCCCGGGCGACATCCGGGGGGCGGTGAGGCGGTTGCTGGGCGAGGAGGCCGAGCAGGTCGTCCGGAAAATGATCGATCACGAACGGGAAAACCTGTCATCGGCGGCCCCCTGGAACTCGACCGACTTTTTCTTCCGCGCCCACCTTGCCAAACTGCATTCAATGCTGGAAGAGGCAAAAACGTGGGGCGTTTCGATCCAGACGGAGGCCCTTTCGGCGGAGATGGGCCGGGAACTGGTCCAAAGCGCCGCCGGACTCGCGGACAACTTCTACCAGGCGGAGGCCGGACGGTTGTTCCGGCTGCTTACGATCTGCGACGGCCTGTCCATCAGGCCGGAGAGCTGGAAGCTGCAGACACTGTATTTCGAGTTCACGACCAGAGGGGCCGAAAGGCCCGAGCTGTTCGGGCGGATCGAAAACGTCGAAGAGCTGCTCCAACAGCTTGACCGAATGCTCTGGTGCCGCTTCGCGCGGCTCTACCGCGAGGTCCCCCATGCGGTTGAGGCAAAGCCGGCAAAGACGGCGGCCCTGAGGGTTGTGCCCAAACACAGGCAGCACGGTTCGGATTGATAAAATCGGCCGGTTTGTCTAAGATATAGCATGTTGCGGCCCGGGAACCGATACCGCGAAGATCCTGCTTCGAAATCTGCTCGGTTGCGCCCCGATAGGGGCCATGCCAGATCGATTGGAGAAAAAACATGTGTGAAGCCAATGCGTACTTTTTAAAAGAGGGTAAGGAAGAACTTATTCTTGAAGCGGTCGACAAAATCGAGGACGAGGGAGACCGCATCAGGATCGAAAGCATATTCGGCGAGCAGAAAATCGTTCACGGCCGTATTCGGAGCATGTCGCTCGTAAACCACAAGATTATAATCGTGCAATAGGACCGTGCGGGCCGTGGTCGTCGGCCGAGCATCGAGTACCGGGCACCGGGGAGACTATGGCGGAACCAAACAAGATTATCTACTCCATGATAGGAGTGAGCAAGTATCACGATAAGAGGCCGATCCTCAAGGACATCTATCTTTCCTACTTTTACGGCGCAAAAATCGGTGTAGTGGGTCTCAACGGGGCCGGAAAAAGCTCCCTGCTGCGCATTCTTGCCGGAGTGGACAAGGACTTCAACGGCAAGACGGTCGTTGCGCCGGGCCACACCATAGGGCTTCTGGAACAGGAGCCCCGGCTGGACCCCGCCAAAACGGTTCGCGAGATCATAGAGACGGGGGTCCAGGCGACGGTCGATCTGCTAAACGAATTCAACGGGATAAACGAGCGGTTCGCCGAACCGATGTCCGACGCGGAAATGGAAAAGCTCATCGAGCGTCAGGCGGAGGTGCAGGAAAAGCTGGACGCGATCGATGCCTGGGACCTCGATTCGAAGCTTGAGATGGCCATGGACGCCCTCAGGTGTCCGCCGGGGGACACGCAGGTGGCGGTTTTATCCGGCGGCGAGGTGCGCCGGGTGGCTCTTTGCCGGCTGCTGCTCGAAGCCCCCGACATCCTGCTTTTGGACGAACCCACAAACCACCTGGACGCCGAATCGGTGGCCTGGCTCGAACAGCACCTCAGGCGATACCCCGGCACGGTGATCGCCGTCACCCACGACCGGTATTTCCTGGACAACGTGGCGGGCTGGATACTGGAGCTTGACCGCGGCCAGGGGATTCCGTGGAAGGGAAATTATTCGTCATGGCTCGAACAGAAGAGCCAACGGCTGAAAAACGAGGAAAAGAGCCAGACCCAGCGGCAAAAGACTCTGGAGCGCGAGCTGGAATGGATCAGGATGTCGCCCAAGGGACGGCACGCCAAGTCCAAGGCGCGTATAAAAGCCTACGAATCGCTTCTGGGAGAAGACCTGGACCAGTTGGCTCGCGACCTTGAAATATATATTCCACCCGGGCCGCGGCTCGGGGACGTGGTCATCGAGGCCTCGGGCGTGAACAAGGCGTTCGGCGACCGGTTGCTGATCGAGGATATGTCATTTACGCTGCCTCCGGGCGGCATCATCGGGGTAATCGGGCCTAACGGGGCCGGGAAAACCACCCTGTTTCGCATGATAACCGGACACGAAAAGCCCGATTCCGGGGCCATCCGGCTGGGGGAGACGGTGAAGCTGGCCTACGTCGAGCAAAGCCGCGATACCCTCGATCCGGAAAAGACCCTGTGGGAGGCGATCTCCGAGGGCGAGGACACAATCGAACTTGGCAACCGGAGCGTCAATTCCCGTGCCTACGTCGCCCGGTTCAATTTTACCGGAAACGACCAGCAGAAAAAGGTCGGCCTGCTCTCGGGGGGCGAGCGCAACCGGGTCCACCTGGCGAGAATTCTTAAAGCCGGGGCGAACGTCATCCTGCTTGACGAGCCCACCAACGATCTTGACGTCAATACCATGCGGGCGCTCGAAGACGCCCTTGAAAATTTCGCCGGCTGCGCCGTGGTGATCAGCCACGACCGGTGGTTCCTGGACAGGATCGCGACCCACATCCTGGCGTTCGAGGGTGAGAGCGGGGTGGTGTGGTTCGACGGCAACTACTCCGAATACGAAGCGGACAGGAAAGCACGGATGGGCGCCGCGGCCGACCAGCCCCACCGGATCAAGTACCGGCAGCTTACGAGGCAGTAACTCCCAAACGAAGCGGGGGAATGTTTCCCCCGCCCCCCCCAAAGCTTTCCGCTCCTGAAGGAAAGAACAATGCGGATTGTCGATTTAAGGTCCGACACGATCACACGGCCGACGCCCGCCATGCGCCGCGCCATGGCCGAAGCGCAGGTGGGCGACGACGTATTCGGGGAAGACCCCACTATAAACAGGCTCCAGGAGATGGCCGCGCTGCGGCTCGGCAAGGAGGCGGCGCTGTTCGTGCCAAGCGGCACCATGGGCAACCTGGCAAGCGCCATGGCCCACTGCGGCCGGGGTGACGAGGTCATCCTGGGAGATATGTCACATACCTACCTTTTCGAGCAGGGCGGGCTGGCCGCCGTGGGCGGAATCCATCCCCGGCCGGTCCGCAACGAACCTGACGGCACCATGGATGTGGACACCATCGAAGCGGTTATCCGCCCGGATGACGTTCACCATCCGAGGACCCGGCTTATCGTGCTGGAAAATACTCATAACCGCTGCAACGGCTATCCGCTGAGCCCCGAATACATGCGCCGGATGAGAAGCCTTGCGGACCGGCACGGGATCGCAATACACGTCGACGGGGCGCGGATATTCAATTCCGCGCTCGCTCAGGGGGTGGACGTTCGCGACCTCGCGGCCGATGCCGATTCGGTGACGTTTTGCCTGAGCAAGGGGCTGGCCGCGCCGGTGGGGTCGGTTGTGTGCGGCTCGCGTGATTTCATTTCGCGGGCGAGGCGGGCGCGCAAGGTCCTGGGCGGCGGCATGCGCCAGGCGGGCGTGCTGGCGGCGGCCGGGATCGTTGCCCTGGAACAAATGGTGGACAGGCTGGCCGAGGACCACGCAAACGCCCGCAGGCTGGGAGAAGTCCTCAACACGGTGGAAGGGCTGAAGACGTTTCCCGGGATGATCAAGACCAACATTTTCTATGTCCGGACCGAGCGCGAAGGACTCACATCCCGCATGCTCGCCGAAAAGCTGAAAGCCGAAGGAATCTTATTGTTGCCGACGAGCCCCCTGAACCTCAGGGTGGTGACCAATTATCACGTAAGCTCCGATGACATCGATTACGCGATCAAGGTATTCCGCGACGTGATGGGACGGCATTGAAAACTTCCCGGTAAACGGCGGTTGACTCGCGCGATTCCGGAACAGGTGGAATAATGGAGAGCGAAGACAAACGGACGGGTCCCCAATCCACCGGTCCGCACAGTTTTAAAATGCAGGGCTGGATAAGCCGCGCGCCGTTCGAGCGGCTTTTGAACATGAGCATCCTCGAAGCCGCGGACGGTGCGGCCGTGCTCAGCATGCCGTTTTTTATCGATTACGCCCAGGGCGGCGGCCTGATGCACGGAGGCGCCCTGGTCAGCCTGGCGGATACCGCCGTGGTGATGGCAATTAAGAGCTTGGTCGAACCCCGGACCCATTTTGCCACAACGGAGCTTAGAGCGCAGTACCTCCTGCCGGTCAAAGAGGGGACGGTCACCGCCAGGGCGAGGATAACCGGCCGCGAGGGAAGAGTGCTCAAGGGGCAGGCCACCGTCCATGATGAAAACGGAAGGACGGTGATGGAGTTTTTCTCGACTTTTAAGATCGCAAAGGACGCCAGGATCAAGGGAATAAGCTTTGAAGAAAAGGCGTGATGCCGGGCCGCGGTCGAGTTGATAATTCAAAAGCGTTGCGGGAATGACGATTTGGAACTCCCCCCATTTGCGTGAAGTCCACGTATTTTGAAGCAACTTCATTGGGGCGACAGCCCGCTCCCGAGCCCCCACAAACCAAATTCCATCCGGGCAGCCCGGACCCGCCGCACCACTGCAAACTCTTGCGGGCCTTCCTTGCACCGGCGGATCATTGCCCGGTGGACAGGGTGCCCTTTCGTATCCCGTACTGGCACGGCGGTCGTTTTTTAATGGATGCGATGCGGCCGCCCCTGTAAGTGGAAGGCGGGAGAAGTTAAATTAATAAGGGAAAGTCTGTTCTAAAATTTAATCCAATCCGGGAAGGCCCGTACCGGGGGGCAGCCGGGTGAGTTCGCTTCCGGCCGGTCCATTCCCGCTTTGCGGAAGGATATGGTCATGGCTGATGAAAGGTTCGTAGCGCTTCCCCTGCTGTCGATTTCGGAAGCGGCAAGATATCTCGGTGTCGGTCGCAAGGTGGTCTATCAGCTCATCGAGTGGGGGGAGGTACGCGCTGTAAAAACGAGCGGCACCGCGATGATCGAAAAAAGAAGCCTGGATGAGTACCGGGCAAGCGGGAAATTGAACTGACCCGAAACGAGGGGACACGCGGTAAGCCGTCCATTTGACGTCGCGGGCCGGAAATGGTAAAGCAGACCACGTGTGGATCGCGGGGCGAAAACTTTGTGCCCGTATCGATTCGCTCTCAATACGAAGTTGAGTTCAAAGTGGTAGTAGATAACCTGCAGCAGAGCGAAGGAATGTTTCCCGCGCTCCTCCGGGGGTTTCGGCCACACGCGCAGCACATGCAATGCCTTGGAACAATTGATGAAATTTTCCGATTTCGAGATAATCTCGATCCTCAAGGAAGACGTGTTCGGGTCGGTATCCCACGTGGGGCTAAACGGTAATACGTTTATTTGCAGGAATTACTCTCAGGCAAGGAACGTATTCACGCGCGCCGTTGCTTATATCCTGGCAAAACGAGAGGCGGAGATCCTGAAGGAGGCCTCGGCCATCGGTGCGTCCAGGGTGCCGAAACTGCTCTATTTCGGCAACGGTATTTTATGCCGCACCTACATTCCGGGCAAGTCGCTCAGGGTGCACCAGAACCCGGACGAGTCGTTCTACACCGAAGCGCATCAGCTGCTGGAAGAGCTGCACAACCTGGGGATCGTTCACAACGATTTGCAGAAACCGGAAAACTGGCTGGTAACTGAAAGCGGGGGGGCGGCGATAATCGATTTTCAATTGGCCGTTGCCTTTAAAAATCCTCGAAACAGGCTGTTGGCGATAGGAAAACGCGAGGACATTCGACATTTATACAAGAATAAGAAAAGGTTTTGCCCCGATAGGCTCAATGATGAAGAGCTGCTTATAATTAATTCAAAACACCCCGTAAACAAGGTCTTTATGGATTATTTCAAACCCGTCTATGACTTCATAACCAGAAAAGTGCTCCGGTATTCCGACCACGACAATTCAAAATTCAGCAGATGAGCGGTTGTCCATTGCACCCCTCAAACCCCGGCATTCATCAGGTGTGAGAAGCCGCCGACTTTCAAATCGTCCGTGCGTCCCTGGAAGTAGCGGGCGTTTAATGCCGCGGGGTCCAGGTCGGCGGTGCGCGTAAAGCCCATGGTCTCCAGGTCGCTTTTGAGAACGGAAGGATCGAAGAAAGCCTGGAAAGGCTCGCCCGCCATGGCCACGCGATGTGCCAGGGCGTCAAAGGCCCGGCGCTGTACGGGACCGAGCAGGGACGGCGAAATGGTATAATCGAACACGATTGCGCTTTCGGGCGGCATGGATGCAACGAATCCAAGGGTGGCCATGACCGCGCTGTTGGACAGGTACTGGGTCACGCCCAGCCATGAGAAGAAAGTGCTCCCGGCCGTATCGAAGCCCGCCTCCCTCAGTCCCTGTTCGAGCGTCTGCGTTTCGAAGTCCACGGGTGAAAAAGTGAGCGTTCGGGGAATCGGGATGGCTGCCTGCTCCAGACGGGCGCGCTTCCATATCTGGGTGGCCGGGTGGTCTACCTCGAAGACCTGCAGGATGCCTTCCGGATATGGATTGCGGTAGGCGAAGGTATCCAGACCGGCGCCGAGAACGACATACTGGCGGACGCCTCTCTTTACGGCAATATGCAGTTCGTCTTCGGCATACCGGCTGCGCGCGGCCAGGAATGCCCGGAGCTTGCCGGACGAGGGGGTCTGGTCCGATAACCGGGAGCCTGATTTCGATGCCGGACTATCCGCGTTCAAAATGCGAAGCGCAATCGGGTCCTCGAATATCCGGGGATCGTCCATAACCTGGTGCGCGGCGCGCTGCACCGCAACTCGCAGCGCGGTCGCACTGGGGCAGTCCTCTATCACGGGGTCTTCCTCCATCGCCGGTTGTGTTCACCGCACATGCGTCAGCGGGGCAGTTCTTCAAGCAGCTTTCCGAGCACGTAGGCGGTGTCGCCGACCAGTTGGATGCAAATTTTCCTCCGGCTCTCGGGATTGGCGTGAAAATCCCTTACCTGGTCCCGGTCCTGCCAGTTCACCCTGGCAATGTCCCTGCAGTCGGTCCCGCCGCAGCCGGCGGTCAGCTTTTCGAACTCTTCGATAAATTTATGCCCCATGGACTTCATCCTGGGGTCTTCTTTCTGGTCGAGGTTTCCGCGGCTGAAAAGACTCGATATAAGGGCAACTCCGCCGCTCAGCGCTCCGCAGACGCGGCACGTTCCCGAAATGCCGCCCCCGAAAAGCCCCAAGGCCTTGATGATTTCCTCGTTTACGACGTTCATTTTCTCCTGGCCCGCCAGAAGGACGGCCTGGCTTCAGTGGAAACGCTTCATGAAAACATCTATGGCTCTTTGTCTCATCTCATCAGGGGTCATGCGGGATTCCTCGCGGCAGATAAATAATGTTGGCACTCAATCAGGAAGCGGTGTGGCGCGGCCGCTCTTTCGCATTAATATTGTGGCAGTGCCGGCAAAAAATCAGGCCGGGCATGGAACAATTTTCAAAGCTGTGAAATACTGTCCCCTCGATCCGGGCTGCCCGGTGTACTTATCGGGCTGGCAATTGTATACAGCCCGGGAATTATTGTCCATAATGGAGTGCCCCGGCCGGCCCGAAACGGGCCTTGAATTTATTTGCGCGCAGGGAAGCCGGCCGATACTACAGTACCCTGATGAGGATCACGATATGAAGCCCTCTTGCAGCATGTTCTCAAGGTTTTTCCGAATCCGCCGCGCATCGATGCCGGCAACCCTGATCTTTTGCCTCTCTTTTCTGGCGGCCCTGCTGATAACGGGATGCGCTGCCGTGCGCGGGTTGCACGGCCCACGGGAACCGCAGCCGGTGGGGTTGGAAATAGGAGACGTGGTGGACACTGCGCAAGGCACGGTAATCTCGATGGACGAACTCGTATCCCGCCTCCTTGGGGCCTCCGTCGTATACATAGGGGAAACGCACACCAGCAGCGAAGACCACAAGGCCCAGCTAAGGCTGCTGAGAAGGCTCCAGGAAAAGGGCCAGTGTACAATCCTGGCAATGGAGATGTTTCCCAGGGAGGCCCAGCCGGTGCTGGATCGCTATGTCAAGGGGGAAATGAGCGAGCAGGAGTTTTTAAAAGAGGTCAAGTGGGACAAGGTGTGGGGCTTTCCCTACCATCTCTACAAGGGGCTGATTGATTTTGCCCGCGAGAAAAAGCTGCGGATACTGGCACTGAATGCCCCCGGGGATGTCGTCAGCAAGATCGCACGACACGGTCTCTCCTCGCTTTCACCCGCGGACAGGGGCAGGGTGGCCCGCGACTTTCACCTCGACGACCCGAAAAACCGCGCCCGTATCCGGAAGGAATATGAAATCCACCTGAAGGACAGCATAAAGGATTTCGAGTCTTTTTTCGAGGCGCAGCTCGCGTGGGAAGAAACGATGGCTGAGACCATCGCCGGGCAGCTCAAGGAAACGGGCGCAAAGTGCCGGATCGTGGTCATCATCGGAGAGGGACACATTACCGACGGCTTGGGAGTGCCGTATCTCGCAAAAATGCGAACACCTCACGAATACGTGACGGTGGCCCCCATCCCCATAAATTATCCGTTCAGCAGTTTCGACCCGGACCTGGCGCAATTCGTCCTGATTACCGACAAATCCGAGCCCTTTCACCGGCCCCGGCTCGGCATCAGGATCGCATCGACCGGATCGGGCAGGGGAGTTGAGGTCGTGGACGTTTTTCCCGGCACCCCCGCCGCAAGGGCGAACATCCGCAAGGGCGACATTGTAATCCAGGTGGACCGGTCCCCGGTAAAAAGCCCGGAAGAGCTTGTGCGGGCAATCGCCGCAGGCGGACCGGAATACAAAATCATGATCGAGCGCGGTAAAAAGCGGCTGACAATCGAGGCCACCATCCCCCGTTAGGGACCCGGCCGCTGACTACGTTCTCCATCTACCGGCCTTTGTCTTACGCCTTCCGGCCGGCATCGGCAATGCTTATCAAATTAGAATAAACCCTGTCAAATTTTGGAGCATACCGATGAAAAAAGACTGCGTATATCAGGCAAAGTGTTATTCGCACGGCTCATCGCTTAATCTGGCCGGCGAGGAACTGGTTTGCAACGACGGCCGCTGGGAAAAGGAACCCGACACCCCGAGGCCGGAGCTGACGATAGCTCCGGGGGAAGGTATGTCGGACATATAGGGCCGGGAGCGTTGCGCGTGCCATCCCGCCGGCGACCGGCTTCACAATCACGACGGATTTTTCCCTCGTTCCCACGCTCCAGCGTGGGAACGAGGGCGTGCCTTGACCCGGAGTGGCGCCGGGCTAAATCATGGCAGTACCTTCGATGCACGCCACAATCCCTGCCGATTCCCGACCGGACACCGTTGTGCCCCCTGCGCTTTTTATAAAAGAAGGAAAAATAGCCTGATACGAAGTTGCGTTCAAGTTGATACTGACAGTGTGAATCGTAGGGTGGGCAGAAGCGAAGCGCTGCCCACCAATTTCGGTGGGCACCAAAGTGCCCACCCTACACGATAATTCCATATTGGTTCTATCTTGGACGCAAAGTGGTATGAGCCAGTGCTTATGGGAAAGAGAGCGGACCGGTTCGGGTCCTAGTCCGTGCCTTTCAGCGCTTCTGACTGAAAGTAGGTGGCGAGCGGGTCTATGAGGTCGTCCAGCGCCCCTGTGAGCACCATGTCGAGCTTATAGAGGGTCAGGTTTATCCGGTGGTCGGATACCCTGTTTTGCGGAAAGTTATAGGTGCGGATTCGTTCGCTGCGGTCCCCGCTGCCCACCTGGCTTTTGCGGTCCTGGGCGATCTTGGCTTCCTGTTCGCGCTGCATCGCGTCCAGGAGGCGCGCCCGCAGGACCTTCAGCGCCTTGGCCTTGTTTTTGTGCTGAGATTTTTCGTCCTGGCAGATAACCACCAGCCCCGTCGGGACGTGCGTGATGCGAACGGCCGAATCGGTGGTGTTTACGCTCTGGCCGCCGGGGCCCGAGGAGCGGAACACATCCACGCGGATCTCGTTGGGGTCTATATATACGTCCACCTCGGCGGCTTCGGGCAGGACGGCCACCGTTACGGCCGAGGTATGGATCCTTCCCTGGCTTTCGGTAACCGGTATGCGCTGGACCCGGTGCACTCCGCGCTCGTACTTGAGCCTGCTGTAGGCGCCTTTGCCGTTTACCGAAGCTATTATTTCCTTGAAGCCGCCGATGCCGGTAACGTGGGCGTCCAGTATCTCGACTTTCCACCTGCGGTTTTCAGCGTAGCGGGAATACATGCGGAAGAGGTCCGCCGCGAAAAGGGCGGCTTCGTCGCCCCCTGTCCCGGCCCGGATTTCCAGGATTACGTTCTTGTCGTCGTTGGGGTCTTTGGGCGCCAGCATCAGCTTGATCTCATTTTCGGCGGATTCGAGCCGGCTTTTCAGCTCGGTGACTTCCTCCCTTATGAGTTCGCGCATTTCCGCATCTTCCTCGCGCTCAAACATTGCCTGGTTTTCCCGCACCTGTTCTTTCAGGTCCTTGTACTGCGCGTACCTCTCCACTATCGGGGCGATTTCGGACCGTTCCCGCGCCACCTGCTGGTACTCTTTCTGGTTACCGAGCAGCTCGGGTTTTCCGAGTTCTTCCTCGAGTTTCTTAAACCTGTCTACTACGCTTTCCAACCTGTCGAACATTGCGAGTCTTACTCTTGCGGACCGTGCGGTCCCCCCGTGTCATCCGGACAAAAACAAAGAACCGGTTTGAGGCCGGTTCGTTTGAGTCGGCGCGGAAAATCGCCGGCGCAGCCGCGCCGGGCCGGTTTCCCGCCCGTCAGAATGGGATCGGCTCAACATCGGACCTTCGCCCTCCGTCTTCCGACCTCCGCCTTATTCTTTGTCTGCGGGCTTCTGGAATTTTTCGTATTTGCGACGGAACCTTTCAATGCGCCCGGCCGAATCAACCAGCTTCTGTTTGCCGGTGTAGAAAGGATGGCACTTGGAGCAGATTTCGACCCGGATTTCCTTTTTCGTCGATCCCGAGGTGATTTCGTTTCCGCAGGCGCACTTAATGACCGTCTGGTAGTACTTGGGATGGATATTTTCTTTCATCGAGCAGTTCCTTCCTGATCGTATAAATGCCAGAACTTTATATTATACACCAAAAAGGTGTGTTTGCAATCCTTTTCCGCCACCTGCCCCGTTGCTACCTGTTCATGGACGCCAGAAAATCCGAATTATTCTTGGTGCCGTGCATCTTGTCGAGCAGGAACTCCATCGCGTCTATCGGGTTGAGGGGCGAGAGCAGTTTTCGCAAAATCCAGATCCGGTTGAGATCTTCCGACTGAATGAGCAGCTCCTCTTTCCTCGTTCCCGACTTGTTGATGTCGATTGCCGGGAAGATGCGACGGTCGGCCAGTTTGCGGTCAAGGACGATTTCCATGTTGCCGGTGCCCTTGAATTCTTCAAAAATGACTTCGTCCATCCGGCTTCCGGTGTCGATGAGCGCCGTGGCGATTATCGTGAGGCTGCCTCCCTGTTCGACGTTTCGGGCCGCTCCGAAAAAGCGTTTCGGGCGGTGCAGGGCGTTGGAGTCAAGACCGCCGGACAGGATCTTGCCGCTGGGCGGCACGACGGAGTTATACGCGCGTGCGAGCCGCGTTATGCTGTCGAGCAGGATCACCACGTCTTTTTTGTGCTCGACCAGGCGCTTGGCCTTCTCGCTTACCATCTCCGCCACCTGCACGTGGCGTTGCGGCGGTTCGTCGAAGGTCGAACTGACCACTTCGGCCCGAACGTTTCGCTGCATGTCCGTGACTTCCTCGGGCCGCTCGTCGATCAGCAGCACGATCAGGTAGCAATCCTTGTGGTTGGCGGCGATGGCGTTTGCGATATTCTGGAGAAGCATGGTTTTGCCAGTGCGCGGCTGGGCCACTATCAGTCCGCGCTGGCCGAACCCGATGGGGGTCAAAAGGTCCATGACGCGGGTGGACAGGTTGTCGGCCACCGTCTCCAGCCTCACGCGCCGGTCGGGATAGAGCGGGGTGAGGTTATCGAAAAGGATCTTGTCACGCGCTATTTCCGGGTCTTCGTAGTTAACCGCCTCGACCTTGAGCAGGGCGAAGTAGCGCTCGTTGTCCTTGGGCGGGCGGATCTGGCCGGAAATGCTGTCGCCGGTGCGAAGATTGAACCTGCGTATCTGGGAGGGCGATACGTAAATGTCGTCCGGTCCGGGCAGATAGTTGTAGTTCTGGCTTCTCAGGAAGCCGAAACCGTCCGGCAGAATCTCCAGGACCCCTTCGCCGTAAATCAGGCCGCTCATTTCCGCCTGTGCCTGCAGAAGCGCAAATATGAGCTCCTGCTTCCGCATCGAGCTTGCGCCGTCTATATTGTAGGCCTTGGCGATCGTGAGCAATTCCCGTATGTTCTTGTTTTTCAGCTCGACCAGGTTCATCTCGTTTCGATGGTCGCGCGTGGACTCCTTTTGGATGGGTTCCGAGACTTGGGTGGACTCAGCCATGTTTTTTCTCCATATTATTGAAAAGGTGTCTTGTTTCCGGTGTGAAGATTTCTGCAGCAGTCAGCATTGCAACTTCTACAGTTTTTTCGGGAAGTGGAATCGCCGGTGAACCGCATCCGGCAGACGAATTTACGGATCAGCTATCTTGCCTGCGTATTGGGGGTAGTACAAAAGGGCAGGTTCGCTTTCCTCTTGGCACACCCAAGCATGCAGGAAAGCTATCCTCTTTGTCAATATGGAATTTCTCGGTGCCGACAGAAGATCCCACTGAGGAGGCAATTCGAAGCCGTTCTAAATCGCCCTCACGATAATTATAATATCAAAACCCCACCCTGGTCCAGAAGCCGGGCTTTTTTTCTCCCTTTGCGCATTCGGTTTCACACTTGCTCAACATCTTCTGGACCTCTTTGCCGTATCCAAGGTCTGCTATCGCCTGGGGATATGTCTGGATCACCCCTTCGAGCCGGGTCTTGGCGGCGTGGTACTCCTCCATCGTATAGTAATACCTGGCCACGTCTATATCGTGGGAAACCAAGCGCTTCCTGCATTCTTCGATCTGCTTTTCCGACTTTCGGGCGTATTCGGATTTCGGAAAATTCTGGATCACCTTGCGAAAGGACTGAAACGCCAGCGTGGTCTCTTCGGGGTCGCGGTCAACGGTGCTGAAAGCGAGGAAGTGGCTCATGCCGATCTGGTACAAAACGTAGGGAATCACTTCGTTTCGCGGATGCAACCGGACGAATTCCTCATAGGCGATCGAGGCTTCGCCGTACTGGTTATTGGAAAAATAGGCATCACCCAGCTTCAGTTCCGCCAGGATGGCGTATTTGCTGTAAGGGTAGTGCTCTTTTAGCTTCTTGAACTCTTTGGCCGCTTCGTCATAGTTCTTTTTCTGAATGTTTTGCATGCCGCTCACGGCAAGTTGTTCGGCGGTCTTATCAATGGTCGAAGACCCCTTCCCGAACAGGTCGCCGAAGTAGAACTCCGTGAGATTTGTACCGGCACAGCCGCTAAATGCAACGATAACGGCAGCCAGAACCAAAAGACGCGAGATGCGGGAAACGGCTTCCGATCCAATCTTTAAGCAGTTCATAAAAAACCTCTAATCAAGGCAAATCAAAAGTGGTCTTCAATATAGCGGTACGCATTGAAGGCGGCGGTTGCCCCGTCGCCGACCGCCGTGACGATCTGGCGGAGCAGTTTCGACCGGACGTCCCCGGCGGCGAAAACTCCCGGAACCGATGTTGCCATCTCCTGGTCCGTGTAAATAAAACCGGGCCTGTCGCGGTTAATCTCCGCCGGAACAAAGGCTGAATTGGGCCTTATTCCCACGAAGACGAAAACACCGCTGACCGGCAGCACCGAAGGCTCCGAATCTTTTACGCCGCGAAGGGTGAGCCCTTCGACCCCTGCCTGGCCCCCCATGATTTCCGATACCGTTTTGGACAGAATAAACGAAATTTTATCATTCTGGAAGGCTTTTTCTTGTATTACCTGAGTTGCCCGCAGGCGGTCCCTTCTGTGGACCACGTAAACCCTGCTCGCAAACTTGGTCAGATAGAGCGCTTCCTCGATGGCCGTGTCGCCCCCGCCAACCACCGCCACTTCCTGGTCCCGGTAAAAGGGGGCGTCGCATACCGCGCAGTATGAAACACCACGGCCGGTAAGCTCGGTCTCGCCTCTTACCCCCAGCTTGTTGGGTGAGGCGCCCGCAGCGATTATTATCGTCCGGGTTGCGATCTCGCCGTCCGCCAGGATTATCTTTTTTATTTCTCCGCCGACATCCAGTCCCACCACCTCCGCATTGCGGGTCTTGAGACCGAACCTGAGGGCCTGGGCGCTGACCAGTTCGGCCAGGCCGAACGCCCCGACGCCCTCCGGGAAGCCCGGATAGTTGTCAACCCGCTCGTAGGTCAGCATCTGCCCGCCAAACCCCATC
This sequence comes from uncultured delta proteobacterium, assembly GCA_963712895.1. Classification (GTDB taxonomy): domain Bacteria; phylum Desulfobacterota; class Syntrophobacteria; order Syntrophobacterales; family Syntrophobacteraceae; genus SbD1. Next base: position 267,337 of record CAVQJR010000008.1, read on the forward strand.
TGTTCGAGCAGCAGCGCATCCATTCGGCTGCGGGCGGCGTAGAGGCCGGCTGTCAATCCAGCCGGCCCTCCGCCAATTATCACGATGTCGTGAATCGTATTTTCAGTCATAAATGAGGGGATTTCTCGGAGAGATAGAAAGTGCCCTGAAAATCCGGAAACTGTGAAGGGGCGGAAATGAGAGTTTCTTCTTAGCCCACCACTTTATCGATTGCCGCAGTGATCTGCGATTTCGCAACGGCCCCCGTAATCTGCTCGCTTACACTCCCCCCCTTGAAAATGATAAGCGTGGGTATGGCTCGTATCCCAAACTTGCCGGGCGTCTTGGGGTTATCGTCAACATTGCACTTGGCCACCTTAAGCTTGTTTCCGTAGTCGGCCGAAAGCTCCTCGACCACCGGGGCTATCGCCCGGCACGGTCCGCACCACGGCGCCCAAAAATCTACCAGAACAGGGACATCGCACTGGAGAACTTCCTGTTCGAAACTGCTGTCCGTTACTTCGATGATATTGCCAGCCATCAGGTTAGCTCCTCCCATTAAGTAGGGAATGCAAGATGTTTGAGAGTGTGCCGGTTCCGCGCGATAAAGTGCTCTTATAAAACAATACTTCCGGTATTGTCAACGGGAAGTCGGAAAGGGCACGCGGGACGGTCTCACGGGACATCCGTTCCCCGTATATTAAGGTTTGCCCATGCCTTCCACAATATCGGAAGACTTTGATTTTGTTTGGTGATAAACAGAAACGGGCATTGCAGGCCCCGTGACGCGTTTGCGGCGGCGAATTTCGCCCGGTATTGCGTGCGCCGCCGCGAGGATCAAACTTTTGTCCGCAACCGGGAGATTTCGACGAAATGTCTGATCACAAACTCATATACCGGTGCCAGCAGTGCGGCCATATCAGCCCGAAATGGATGGGCAAATGCCCGGAATGCGAGTGCTGGGACAGTCTTACGGAAGAGGTGGCGCTAAAGGGGCACCATAAGGCGGCAAAACTTGCAAAGCACCTGTCCCGGCCGATCAGCCTCGAAGATATCCAGGCGGACAGCGAGCCCCGGTTTTTTACGGGAACGGGCGAGTGGGACCGGGTTCTGGGCGGGGGCCTGACCAAGGGGTCGATCGTTTTGCTGGCGGGAGATCCGGGGATAGGCAAATCCACCCTGCTCCTGCAGGCGCTCTCGAAAATGGCCGCACAGGGGCCCGTCCTGTATGTTTCCGGCGAGGAAAGCCCCCAGCAGCTCAAATCCAGGGCGCACCGGATGGGTATTTCGTCCCGCGACCTTTTTATTTTTTCGGAAACTTCGCTGGAAGCCGTCCTGGACGAAATGGAGAAAAAGCCGCCCCTGGTGGTGGCGGTGGATTCCATCCAGACCATGCACACCGGGATGCTCGATGTGGCGCCGGGGTCGATAAGCCAGGTGCGCGAGTGCGCATCGAGGCTCATGAGGGCGGGGAAAGAAACCGGGATAAGCATCTTTATCGTCGGGCACGTGACCAAGGAAGGCGCGATTGCCGGCCCCCGCGCGCTCGAACACCTCGTCGACACCGTCCTGTACCTGGAAGGTGACAGGACCCATGCCTTTCGCCTGCTTCGCGCGGTAAAAAACCGTTTCGGGTCCACCAACGAGGTCGGGGTCTTCGAAATGAAGGAAACCGGCCTCGAGGAAGTTCCCAATCCTTCCCAACTCCTCCTGGCCGAGCGGCCCAAGGGGGTGTCGGGCTCGGTTGTGGCATGCTCGATCGAGGGCACCCGTCCCATACTGGTCGAGCTTCAGGCGCTGGTGAGCGCCACCGGATGGATGCAGCCCAGGCGCACCAGCATGGGCGTTGACACCAACCGGCTTTCACTCCTTCTTGCGGTCCTGGAGAAAAAACTCGGGTTCAATTTCGCCCAGCAGGACGTTTTCGTAAACGTCGCCGGGGGCGTCCGGCTGGTCGAACCCGCCACCGACCTTGCCCTGACCACCGCCCTCATGAGCAGCTACCTGGACAGGCCGCTTCCCGCGGACCTGGTGGTGTGGGGAGAGGTGGGACTGGCGGGTGAGGTGCGGGGCGTGGGCCACAGCGCGCTGAGGGCCGCCGAGGCATCGAAACTGGGGTTTTCCGCCTATCTCATGCCCCGCAGCAATGCCGAACGGCTCACGCAGGAAATGGATGCGGGCTGCCTGGGCGTACGGTCGCTCCAGGAGGTGCTTCAGATGGTTTTCGAGCAAAGCTCCGGGGCGCCGGAAAGGGCCGGGCCTTGAACGCCGGCTGCAGGTTCTGCCGGATAGTTTCGGGCGAGTTGCCCGCTACGATAGTGCTGGAAGACGAGTGCTGTGTCGCTTTCCTGGACCACAGGCCCCTTTTCCCCGGCCATTGCCTCCTGGTCCCGCGGGCCCATATAGAAACGCTTGCCGACCTCCAAGACGATCTGGTCCAACCGGTTTTTTCAGATGCGAGGCTGCTGTCGAGCGCGGTCGAACGGGCGATGGAAGCCGAGGGGACCTTCATCGCCATTAACAATAAAATCAGCCAGAGCGTGCCGCACCTGCACGTGCACGTGGTCCCCAGGCGCAAAAAGGACGGGCTGAAGGGCTTCTTCTGGCCCAGAATTCCTTACCGCGACGCCGCGCACATGGAAGAGGTGGCCGAAAAGCTCAGGACGGCCGTAAATCGGGTGCGTTCCGGGGGCTAGCGCGGTGAGTCGCTAATCAGTGAAAAAAGAGGGGGGTAACCGGTTTCCCGGCGCGCCCGCGGCGCATGGTCGTAAGCGGCAGGGTTTGGCTTGGGGCTAACCGGCGCGAATCAGCGTGACCACCGGCCAGCCTTCGATTACTCTTATCCCGGCCGCTTCATACCAGGGCCGAAACATCTCCTCCACACTGCCGAGCACACCCTCCAGGAAGCCCGCCAGGATAACGTTTCGATAGCCTTTCCAGGCATCGCCCGCCATCACCCCTTCGAGGATCGGCCACTCCAGGTTCATCACCAGCAGGTCGGACGGGGCGCTTATTACGTCCAGCCGGTCTGCCGAAACGAAGCCTATCTTTTCCGCCGCTCCGTTTGCCGCGGCATTGCGCCTGGCAACGGCCAGGGCCAGCGGATTGCAGTCTATGGCCAGGGTGCGGCGCGCTCCCAGAAGAGTGCACGCGATGGCAAGAATTCCGGTCCCGGTCCCGAAGTCTACCGCCGTGCGGATTTTGCGGGACGCGAAGAGTTCCGGGATTGCCAGAAGGCAGCCGCGCGTCGTGGGATGCAGGCCGGAGCCGAACACCACCCCCGGATCGATCAGGACCGCTATGCCCGGCTCCCCCACGGGTGGTGTGCCGGAGCACGGCTTTGCCCCGATGCGGAACGGCCCCACGCTTAATCGACCGTCCGGTACGTCCTGCCACTTCTCGTATGGAAGGCTGTATTGGGCCGTCATAAGCCATTCGGGGTTGGATTCGAGCCATTTGAGGACCGAACCGGGGGGCTCCCCCCTGTAGAACAGGTAATAATAAGGGGGCTGCGGCCACATGCCGGCAAGCCCTTCCTCGGGGACGCCGCGCGGCGGCCGGTTTCCTTTCAGCTCATAGACCAGAAGCATTCCGACACCCTCTAACCGCCCGCCGGGGCATTGTCGAGCCGCAAAGAAGCGAGGCGTTTTTTACCGGGACGAGGTGGAAAAGTTTCTTTTTCAGCACACTGCAGGGCCAAGTATACCCTGCGGTTCAAGCCTGGGGGCGGCTTTCTGGCGCGCAGAGGGTTGCCCGATTTTTTTGAGGGCGAAAAGCTGCGTGGGCCAGTTGACAAAGTAGGAAGCCACTATTAAATTCGCGGGCAGTTAAGGTTAGAGTTTTTAAGGAGCTACTGGATAACAGATAATAAGAATCGAAAAGATTAGGAGAATAAAATGAACAGCAAATTCCTTTCTCGCGTGACGATACTCGGAATGGCCTTCGCCCTGGTGTTTGCCTTTGGATCACTCAACGTCGCGAAAGCAGTACCCGGAGAAAACGGCGATTCTTATAACCTTCCCGCCGGCCAGGTGGATCAGTTCGGGGTTGATGAAGCCAACAATGCGGCTGGAATTGCCCGCCCGGATGCCGACAGGGGCGCATTCATCGTACAGGATCAATACGGGCTGGGCATGCAGAGCCAGCAGTAAAAGTTAAAATGCGAAGTATCAGGTACTTACGAAATATTGGACAATAAATACGACAATAAGAATCGATCATAAGAATCGGTTCGCATAAGGAGAATAAAATGAACAGCAAATTCCTTTCTCGCGTGACGATACTCGGAATGGCCTTCGCCTTGGTGTTCGCTCTTGGATCACTTAACGTCGCGAAAGCAGTGCCCGGAGAAAACGGTGATTCCTATAACCTTCGTCCCGGCCAGTCAGACCAGTTCGGGATTGATGAAGCCCATAACTGGACGGGCGTGATCAATTCGGATGCCGACAGGGGCGCAGTCGCCGTGCAGGCTCAATACGGCCTGGGCATGCAGAGCCAGCAGTAGGAACTTTGGATAAGAATTTTTTAGGGACTTACCAATAAACAAGGAAAGTGGAATCGATCATAAAAATCGATTCGCATAAGGAGAATAAAATGAACAGCAAATTCCTTTCTCGCGTGACGATACTCGGAATGGCCTTCGCCCTGGTGTTCGCTCTTGGATCACTTAACGTCGCGAAAGCAGTGCCCGGAGAAAACGGTGATTCCTATAACCTTCGTCCCGGCCAGTCAGACCAGTTCGGGATTGATGAAGCTCATAACTGGACGGGCGTGATCAATTCGGATGCCGACAGGGGCGCAGTCGCCGTGCAGGCTCAATACGGCCTGGGCATGCAGAGCCAGCAGTAGGATTTTAGACAGGAATTTTTTGGGGACTTACCAACTATTAGTTAAGAAACAAGGAAAGTAAGAATCGATCGTAAGAATCGATTCGCATAAGGAGAATAAAATGAACAGCAAATTCCTTTCTCGCGTGACGATACTCGGAATGGCCTTCGCCCTGGTGTTCGCTCTTGGATCACTTAACGTCGCGAAAGCAGTGCCCGGAGAAAACGGTGATTCCTATAACCTTCGTCCCGGCCAGTCAGACCAGTTCGGGATTGATGAAGCCCATAACTGGACGGGCGTGATCAATTCGGATGCCGACAGGGGCGCAGTCGCCGTGCAGGATCAATACGGCCTGGGCATGCAGAGCCAGCAGTAGGATTTTAGACAGGAATTTTTTGGGGACTTACCAAACGTTAGTTAATAAGCAAGTAAAGTAAGAATCGATCATAAAAATCGGTTCGCATAAGGAGAATAAAATGAACAGCAAATTCCTTTCTCGCGTGACGATACTCGGAATGGCCTTCGCCCTGGTGTTCGCCTTTGGATCACTTAACGTCGCGAAAGCAGTGCCCGGAGAAAACGGTGATGCCTATAACCTTCCCGCCGGCCAGGTAAACCTGTTCGGGGTTGACGAAGCTCATAGCCGGACGGGCGTGATCAATGCGGATGCCGACAGGGATGTTTCCACCGTCAATGCCGCATACGGTCTGGGCATGCAGAGCCAACAGTAAAACAGCGGAGCCGGCCTGAAACGGCCGTCTGGTCAGCCTCCAGAAAAAGCCTCGGCGGAATCGATCCGCCGGGGCTTTTCTTTAGTGCGACGGTCCCGGATGATCAAGTTGGAGTTTCCCGGATGGTGGCCGGCGGCTGCAGTGAAGATAAATCCCAGCATACACGAAGCCTGGTTCCGGCCACGGGAGCGGAGTGTATTTCGAAGGTTCCTCCGGAGAGTTCCGCTCGCTCCTTCATGGAAGTGAGACCGAAGCCCCTCGACGCATACGGACTGGATGCGGTGGCGCCCGTGTCGAAACCGACCCCGTTGTCTTCGATGCGCAGTTCCATACACCCGCCGTTCCTGGAAAGGGAAAGAAGAATCGAATCGGCCCGGCTGTACTTTGCCGAATTGTTCATGGATTCCTGGATAATCCTGAAAATGATTATCTTAAGATGCTCCGGAATTTCGGATTCTTCGATCTCGATCTTCTCGTCCACGCAGATTCCCGAGTAAAGCGACTGGAAGCGGCGGCAAAACCAGCCGATGGTCACCAGAATTCCGAGGTCATCGAGTATGGAGGGGCGCAGGTCGGTAATTATTCGCCTGGCCTCCTCGATGGAGTGGTCCACGATCGAGGTGAGTTTGAGCAGCATCTCGGGATCGCCGTTGCCCTGTTTCATCTGCTGTGCGGTGTTTTGTATGGAGAACTTTATGGCGCTGAGCGAAGACCCGATGCTGTCGTGCATCTCCATGGCGATTCTTTTGCGCTCCTCCTCCTGGACCCGCAGGAGTTGGCCCGCCAGGTTCCTCAACTGGGTCTGGGACTCCCTTAGCGATGCCAGGGCCTCGGCCAGTTCGAGGGTGCGTTGGTACACGCGGATTTCAAGATCGTCTCGCGCCTCCTGGAGTTCTTTCTGTGCCTTCTCGAGGTCGCTTACGTCCCTCCACGCGGCGATAGCTCCCGTTATCGATCCGGAAGAGTCCCGGATCGGCCCCGCGCAGATAAATACCGGGACTTTTTCACCCGATTTGGTTTTAATGTGCCATTCCTGGTTGGATATTATCGAGCCCTGCAGGGCCGCGTGAAAAATGGGCAGCTCTTCGGTGAACTCTTTCGTTTCCTCGGGGGCCAAAAACTGCCACTGCTTGACGGATCGCCCCGCTACCTGCGCGGGGGAGATCCCCTTCATATCGAGTGCATACCTGCTGAGCGCCTTTATCGTTAGATTTGGCGCCTCCACGATTGCTATTCCTTCAGGGATGTGTTCAAGAAGGGCGTCCAGTACGGACCGGCGCTCCTCGGCTTCAACCGCCCGCCGTTCCGCCTCTTCCCGTGCCTGCTCATGCTCGATCGTGCGCTCGAAAACCAGTCTTTCCAGGTCTTCCCGGTGCCGCTTAAGCTCCTCTTCGATTCTTTTTCGCTCGACCGAGTACCGGATCACCCGTTCGAGCAAAGCCGGGCCGAATTCACCCTTCGGCAGATAGTCGGCGGCGCCGGCCTTCATGGCCGAGACATCGAGGCTGTAGTCGCTGTAGGCGGTGAGAAAGATGATCGGCGCCCTGCAGCCCATCGCTACTGCTTTTTCGAGAAGATCGAGACCGTTACGGGGGCCGAGCCTGTAGTCTATCAGGTATACGTCGTGTTCGGCCCGGCTGATCCCGGCCAGACCATCATCGTAGGTGTTTGCCCAGTCCAACCGGTACTTGAGGCTGGATTCGGCGAGCATGTCGGAGGCGATGAGAAAATCCTCTTCATCGTCATCGATCAGGAGTATTCTCAGCATGTCCGACATGCGTGCATACCTCTTTAAAGTTCATCGGCCGGGGAAGGCGAAGCCGGACCCCGGCTTGCCGGCATCCGGTCGACGGTGCTCCATCCCGCATTGCGGCCCGTAAATTCAAACATATTGGGCCACATCCATTGGTTTCCCGGCGGCAGCCGGGACCCGGTGCTATTTATCGCAAGCGATTCATAAGCACAAGATTCCGACGTTAGCCGGAAAAATCCCATAAAAGGGTTTTTTTTAGGGACAGCTAATATTACCGAATTCGACACGGAAATGAAGATTTTTCAAGAGTCAACATCAGAAATATTAGCCGATGACAATCACTGTCCCTTCAGAATTAAGAGAGAAGGTTTTGAGGAGCCGGGGACGGCAAAAGGGCATTCCCGATCGGAGGGGGGGGCCGACAAGGGGCGATCAGCAATCCCTCTGCCGTCCGCATTCGTTCCACCTGAAAATGGGGGGCGGTGAACTTCACACCGAAACACCGGAGAAGCGAAAAGGAGAACTGTCGATGACCGACCTGGAAACGGCAAACGAGTTGAGTACCCTCGTTCGACTGGACATAGACGCGGTGCATGCCTGTTCGCAGGCAATCGCGGAGATCGGGACAGTCAGTATCCGGGACCGGCTTGCACTGTTCCGGCAAGATCACGAGAGGCATATCCGGGAGCTTTGCGCGGTAATCCGGGCGTTTGGCGTGCAGCCCCCGGAGTGTTCGCCGGATTTGGATGAGTTTCTCATCGAAGGGTTCACGGCGGTGCGGAGCGGGTCGGGAACAGAAGGCGCCCTGGCGGCGATGAAGACCAATGAAGAATTTACGAACACAATTTACGGGGAAGCCCGCGCCCTCGGATTCGCGCCCAACATAAAGGAGCTGGTCGACCGCAATTACCGGGATGAACAGCTCCACCTGAAATTTATCGAGGCGGTGCCGGCCGACAGGCCGTGGGAAATAAAGTGATGCCGGCATCTTCTCCCCCGGACATCCCGATGCCCGGCACCTTTCATTCGAACCCGTAGTATTCGAAAAAATGATGAACCGGCCCGTGGCCGCGGCCCAGGGGAAGGCCGTGGCGTATGGCGCCGGTAACGTATTCCTTGGCCTTGCCCACCGCCTCTTCGACCGAAAATCCCCGCGCCAGGAAGGCCGCGATCGCCGAAGCGAAGGTACAGCCCGTTCCGTGTGTGTGGGGCGTGTGGCAGCGCACGTTCGCGTACTCGCGAAAAGCAGTGCCGTCGAAGAGGAGGTCCATAGGGGTCCCGGCAAGGTGGCCGCCCTTGATTACCACGTACTGTGGCCCGAATTCCTTGAGTTTTCCGGCCGCCTTTCTCATCTGGTCCGCGTTTTCGACCCGGATGCCGGTCAGGGCCTCGGCCTCGTGCAAATTGGGGGTAATGACCAGCGCCAGGGGGAAAAGCTCCCCGGCAAGGGTTTCCACCGCCTCGGGCTTCAGCAGGTGGTGACCGCTTTTGGCAACCATCACCGGGTCCACCACCACGCGCTCAAGGCGCAGTTGTCTTATCTCCCGTGCCACCATCGATATGATGGCCGCGTTGAACAGCATCCCCGTTTTGACCGCGTCCGTGCCGATATCCAGGACGACCGACCGGATCTGTGAGGAAACGAAATCGGGGTCGATTTCGACAATCCCGTTCACGCCGACGGTGTTTTGTGAGGTGAGGGCGGCGATGGCGCTCATTCCGTAGACGCCAAGGGCGGCAAAGGTCTTGAGGTCGGCCTGAATTCCCGCCCCGCCCCCCGAATCGGAACCGGCAATGGTAAGTGCCCGCGGTATTTTCATGGTCATCGTTTCTCCCGTATCAGGTCTCGTGCGGGTCCCGGCGACGGCACGCACGACCCGCTATCCGCGCGGTGCGCCCCGTATTTTCCCTGTCCAAGCGCAGGATGGTCGGCGGTTTTGCGCCGGTTGCCTCTTGTCCTCCGGACCCGGACAGCGAGTATCCGGGCTGTTGCCCAAATGAGGTTGTTTCAAAATACGTGAACTTCACGTAAATGGGGAACTTCCCAAATCGTCATTCCCGCGACGCTTAAGGGCTGGTCCGCCGGACAATGGCAACAATGCCGATGGAACTGCATTTGGGCAACAGCCCGTATCCGGGCCGCCTACCGTTCGTCGCCCCCGGATACTTTTTACAGCAAATTGCGATGCCGGGGGATTTAATTCTCAACCGGGAGGACCCGACCGGAGAGGCATCCTTTCGCGCTTTCGCATAAAAATACCCGCAGGGCATGCTCGAACCGGGACGGTCTTCTTTTCGCAGAGCTACTCATACCGTAATGCTTCTATAGGGTCGAGGCGGGCTGCCTGGCGAGCCGGGAAATAGCCGAATACGATTCCCACAGCGGCTGAGAAGAGGAAGGCTACGACCACGATTCGCAGATTGAACAGAAAGGGGACCCCGATGGCGGAGGCTCCGGCCATGGCGGCCGCAAGGCCCAGAATGATTCCGGCAATCCCTCCGAAGCTGGAGAGGACTACCGCTTCCATGAGAAACTGCATCAGCACATTGCCTTCCAGGGCACCGATGGCAAGGCGAATACCGATCTCGCGCGTACGTTCCGTGACCGACACGAGCATGATATTCATGATTCCGATCCCTCCTACCAGGAGGCTCACCGCGGCAACGGCGCCAAGGAGGGCCGTAAGCACACGCGTAGACCCCGTGAGCGCATCGGCGAGTTCCTGCATGTCCATGACATGGAAATCGTCTTCTTTGCCGCTTCCTATGCGCCGCCGCTCTCTCATCAGGCTGAGCATTTCATTTTTGGCCTTCCCGGTAGAAGCTTCATCCCTGGCCGACACATAGATGGCTTCGATGTCGTTGTTTCCGGCTATGCGCCTCTGCAGAGTGCGGAGCGGGACCAGTATGAGATCGTTCTGATCGGAGCCGAAGCCCGACTGTCCCTTGGACTGGAGTATCCCCACGATCCTGCAGGAAATACTGTTCAGCCTCATCCAGGCCCCGATTGCATCTTCCCCCGGGAAGAGTTCCTTTTTTATTGTCGATCCGATGATGCAAACGGTTTTTCCCGAACGCAGCTCGGCCTCGGTGAATTCCCGGCCGTCGGCAAGGAGCCAGTTCCTTACCTTCAGAAATTCGTTTGTGCTGCCGGTAGCCGAAGTGGACCAGTTCCGGCTTCCGAAGACGGCCTGGACGGACTGGGCTGCGCTGGGCGCCACCGCGGACAAGTCCGGGATTTCACGAACAATGGCCCTGACGTCCTCCATTTTGAAGGGCTGTGCTGTCGATCTGGGGCCGCCGGGGCCGCGTGGACCCTGGCCGGGGCGGAGTTGAAGCAGATTACTGCCAAGGCTTGAGATCTCGGTTTTCACCTGAACCGTGGCCCCCCCGCCCAGCGTCACCATGGTGATGACGGCTGCAACTCCGATGACTATGCCGAGGATGGTCAGTGATGAGCGCAATACGTTACGGCGGATTGCCCTCTGGGCCAAAATAACGGTTTCCAGGATCATCGCGGCGCCCTCTTTTGCGAACAGTCCAGATCGATAAGACCGTCCCGGAAATGGATCTGCCGTCCGGCATAGGCCGCCATAGCGGGTTCGTGAGTCACCATGGCTATGGTGATGCCGCGGGTACGGTTGAACGCGGTGAGAAGCTCCATGACCTCATGGCTCCTCTGGGTGTCCAGGTTCCCCGTGGGCTCATCGGCAAGCAGCAGTTTGGGATCGGATGCGATGGCGCGGGCGATGGCCACGCGCTGCTGCTGGCCTCCGGAGAGTTCGCCCGGGGTGTGGAGTTCCCAGCCCTCAAGTCCTACCGCGGCCAGTGCCTCCAGGGCGCGTGCCCTTCTCTCGGGGCCGGCGATGCCGCGATAGACCAGCGGAAGCTCCACATTTTCCAGGGCCGTGGTGCGGTTGAGCAGGTTGAAGCACTGGAAAACGAATCCAAGGTAATGGCGCCGAATAAGCGCACGGCGGTCGCGACCTAAAGAGCCCGCATCGGCGCCGTCAAATAAATATTTCCCCGACGTGGGAACATCCAGGCAGCCCAGGATATTCATACACGTAGACTTGCCCGAACCGCTCGGTCCCATGATGGCGACGAACTCCCCTGCTTCAACGGCAAGATCGATGTCTCGCAACGCATACACGGCGGCAATCCCCGCGCCGTATACCTTCTTTACGCCCTGAAGATGAATAAGGGTTTTTTTCCGTTCCTGCCCGGCAGCCACGGCGATTATTGTCCCACCTTTAGAGTATCCACCACGAGAGGAGTGCCCGGCTCGACGGGACCATCCTCGATGGCCGTGAAGGTTCCGTCCGTGGCCTCCGTTTTAACCGCCGCGGCAAGCGGCGAGCCATTGCTCAAAATCCACACGCGCGGCCCCGCAGCCGTTTCACCGCCGGCCTTTTTCGCAGGAGGCGCCGGGGGGTGGGGAAGGAGCCTGCTCATGATTCCCTTCTCATCCTGTTGAGTGTCCGTTTTTTCCCGCTGGGCAGGGGTGAAGCGCAGGGCTGCGTTGGGCACGAGGATTGCGTTCTCTATCCTTTTGACGGTGATCTCCGCCGTAGCGGTCATGCCGGGCCGAAGCGAGAAATCGGAGTTGTCCACATTGAGCACCGCCTTGTAGGTCACCACCGAGTTCTTGGTCTTCGCCCCGTAGCGAACCTGGATAATCCGGGCGGGAAAGCGTCGGTTCGGATAGGCATCCACGGTAAACGTGGCTTCCTGTCCTTCCCGCACCTCCCCTACATCGGCTTCATCCACGTCCACGAGCAATTTCATCTTGGTCAGGTCCTCCGCCAGGGTGAACAGCACCGGGGTGGACATGGCGGCGGCCACCGTCTGCCCGGGTTCCACGGAGCGGGTGAGGACGATTCCGCTGATCGGCGAGCGGACAACGGCCTTGGAGAGGTCCGTCTCATTGGCTGCCAGCGTTGCCTCGTTTTGCGATACCCCGGCCTTGCAACTTGCCTCTTCGGCCACCGCGCGCGCCCGGGCGGCTTCGGCCGCGTCCAGGTCGTGCCGGGAGACCGCCTTGCCGTTGATCTCGCGCAGGTACTTGAGCCGCGCCAGTTCGCCTTTTGTTTCCTTTACGGTCGCTTTGGCCTGCAGGAGCTTGGCCCGTGCGGATTCCAGCGAAGCTTTCGATTCGAGGAACTGTGCCTTGAGCTTGCTCGTGTCCAGGCGCGCCAGGACCTGTCCCTCTTTCACCCGGGCATTGTAGTCGACTTCGACCTCTTTGATGGTGCCCGAGAGTTCGCTCCCCACATCCACCTGGTTGGTCGGTTCCAGGTTGCCCGTGGCTGTCACGGTGACGGAGATATGGCCGCGCACGGCGGGCTGTGTTTTGTATTGTATGGGATCGTCTCCGCCGCCCGCCATCAATCGGAAGACCGCAAAGATGACCGCCAGGACGAAAATGGCGCAGGCAATCGATCTTTTAATGGACCGGCCCCTGGATGGCGTGAGGATTTGAGCAAGAGTGGGGTCATTTTCCGTTTTACTCGGCTGCACGGGCTTCATCCTCGCTGTCGTTCGCTTCTTGTGCCGATGCCGGTGAGAGGGAGGTCCAGCCTCCTCCGAGAGCTTTATAGAGGCGCACGAGATTGGCGGCCACGGTGCCGGTGCTCTCGGCCAGTTTGTCCTGGAACGCGAGCAGGGAACGCTGGGCGTCCAATACGTTGCTGAAGTCGGTCTGTCCGGCGCTATACCGGCTTTCTGCCAGAATCGCGGCCTGGCGCGCCGCATCGGCGGCCTCCCTGAGCGACCCACGACTGTTCTGTTCTGCGACGTACGCCGCAAGGGCGTTCTCCACCTCCTCAAGAGCGGTTAGGATACTCGATTGGTAGGCGATGAGCGCCTGCTCCTGCAGGGCCGATTGCACTTCGATATTGCCCCGAACGGCCCCAGCGCTGAAGACGGGAAAGCTGAGGCTCGGCCCGAAGCTGTAGGAACGGCTGCCCGGCACCAAGAGGTTGCTCAAGGTGAGGGCATCCAGGCCGATGATGCCGTTCAGCGTAAGCTTTGGGTAAAGTTCGGCGGTGGCCACTCCGACCCGCGCCGTCTGCGCGGCAAGTTCCCTTTCCGCCCGGCGTACGTCGGGTCTTTGGCGAAGGATATCGGCGGGAATTCCCACAGCCACTTCCGGAGGCGGGACGGGAATTGGCGCGGGCCGCTGCAATTCCGAATGCAATGCTCCCGGATGCGTGCCCAGGAGGACGGCCAGGCGGTTCATGGACTCCTCGAGCCCCGTGCACAGGGCGGGGATCTCGGACCTGGTGCTCTCGACGTTGTATCTTGCCTGCTGGACGGCCAACTCAGTATCAAGGCCCGCCCTGGAGCGGGACCGGGCCAATAGAAGAACTTCCTCCTGGGCCTTCAGGTTCTGCCGGGCCACGGCAAGCCTGGCCTGATAGGTACGCACCTCCACGTAATTAAGGCCCACTTCGGCCGATAGAGAGACCAATATATCGCGAAGGTCTTCCCGGGCGGCCTGCCAATCGGCTTTTGCCGCTTCGATCGAGCGTCTCGTCCCTCCAAAAAGGTCCAGTTCCCAACCGGCATCAAAGCCCAGTGAGTAGAGATCCGCTTCGCTATTGCCGATGTCTTTGCTGCCGCTGCTCTTTGTATATGAGCCGGAAGCGTCGATTTTCGGGAACAAGGCCGCCCTGCCGACGCTGCGGCGCGCCCGAGCCTCGCGCACTCTCGATTTCGCTTTCTTGAGGTCGAGATTGCACGCAATTCCTCTTTCGACCAGGCTTGAAAGAACAGGATCGCGCAGGGTCGCCCACCAGCCCGCAAGCTGCACCGGGTCGAGAGGTTCGGCTTTCAAGCCGCCCTCGATCTGCGCATGCCACTGTGCGGGCAATGCCGTTCGGAGCTTCACAAAATCCGGCCCTACCGGTGCGCACCCGGCGCTGAGAAAAGCAAGGGCCGCCAGATATGGAATTATCCGTCCTCTGATGAACATCGGGCCGAGTGTACCAGGCGATTGTGGAAAAAGTGTGGAGGGAAAATGTGAGGACTATGGGGAGATGGACGTTTGTTTGTTCATAAAAAGGAAATTCTCTGAGTGACGGCCCCTGACCCGATGGGCCGAGGTGTCATTACCTGCCGGAAAAAACACTGATTTCGGGGAAATTCCTAAATCTTTAAATTCCTGAATCTTTCCCAAAGTGGTCCCAGCCCTTGCCGGAAATACCCGCAACAGCCTGTTTTCCATCGGGAAATTCGATGTGGACCTCTCCCGGTCCCGCCGTGAAGCGCCCTATTTCCCGGCACGGCGTTCCGGTTTTATCCAGTAACATTTTTTGGATAGCCGGGACATCTTCGGCCCCCGCCGCAAAAAGAAGCTCATAGTCCTCTCCGCCCGAAAGCGTCCAGTCGGAAACATTGCCGCCGGCCGCCGCGCAGACCTCGGAGACCGCTTCGCCTACCGGGACCTTTTCGGCTTCGACCACCGCTCCTGTCCCGCTTGCCGAGCAGATATGGCCCAGGTCCGCAAGCAGGCCGTCGCTCACGTCAACCATTGCCCGCACCAGGCCCGAACGTGCCAGCAACTGTCCTTCCACCAGGCGCGGCCGGGGTTCGAGGTGTCTTTCAACCGCTGTTTTGCGGGCCGGCTCGCTTACGCTTATCTCAGGGCGGCGGAGCAGTTCCAGCCCCGCCCTGGACTCACCCGGAAAACCGGTCACAAGCACCGCGTCCCCGGCCCGGGCGCCGCTTCTCAACACCAGGTGCTCCGGTGCGATCTGCCCGAGCAGGGTGATATCGACAATGATTGCGCCGCCGCTCCGGCTGAGATTCCCACCCACGATTGAAGCTCCCGCAAGGCTTGCCTGCTCACGCATTCCTCTGTACAGCTCGTCGATAAAATCGACCTCGGTTTCGGGCGGGAGCGCGAGCGATACAAGCGCCCACAGGGGATTTCCGCCAACCGCGGCGATGTCGCTCACGTTTATTGCAATCGCTTTTCGGCCGAGTTGGAAGGGGGTGAGGGCATTTCTGGTAAAATGGACGCCTTCCACCTGGGCGTCGCACGTGGCAAGCAGGTACTGGGGACCGGAGGTGCCGAGCACGGCGACATCATCTCCTATCCCCACCACAACGTCGGGTCCCGGCGGCGGGAGCAGCCGGGATATGCGGGCGATCAGCCCGAATTCTCCGAGTTCTTTTACACGCATGACCAAACTCCCCCGCATATTGTATCAGGCAAATTCTATAAAGATTATCGCAAAGGTTCAGCATACGGCAACGGGTCGTTGAAAAACAAATCTTTTACCGCATTCGAGTTAAAAGCGCCAACCTCGCTTTTTGCCCCCGGTCGCCGCGAATTATGGCACCGGCCCTTTCGCCGGAAGGCGTCATAGATATATCCCTCGTTTTTCATGCGGCCGGACAACCTTTCCCGCTACCTGCCAAACGAAGCGGACAACGACATCAACCCGATTGGGACCGTTCTATATTCCATTTTGCGGAAAAGCACTTCTGTGGTACTATACGGGTTGCCTTGCCTGAATACCGAAAAGCATTCAATAATCTGCAGCTTGCGATAATAATAACTCAACCGGGCACTTTTAATGAGGCTTGGTTTTCGGTGCTTGAATAACGCGGTTGCGGCGGGCATCCGCATTTCTTCTACCGATATATATACTCCAAATATCGCTGTCTACAACAGAGGCGGACGGTGCACCATAGCTTGAAGGCTGCAGCATTGGCCGGCTTTTTGCTGGCCCTCTCGGGACTGGTTCTGATCCTCGCCTCTTTGGGTCCAAGCCTGGAGGAGTATGTTGGGCTCAATATTCTCTTTAACCTAAGAGGGCAGCGGCCGGTTCCCCCGGAAGTTGTCGTCGTCGCACTGGACCACGAATCTTCCGAGGCCCTCGGCATTCCTTCCAACCCGCTGAAGTGGCCGCGCAACCTGCATGCAAAACTCATAGAAAAACTGGTCGAAGCCAAGGCATCCGTAATAGCCTTCGACGTTTTGTTCCTCGAACCGTCCTCCGACCGGGAAGACCACATTTTGGCCGAAGCTCTCGGGAAAGCGAAAAATGTGGTCCTGTGCGAACAGTTGCGCAAGGAAAGCATTGCAATTTCAAGGGGTGATGGCGCGCAGACCCTTCATGCCGAAAAGATCATCCAACCCGATGAACGGTTCGCCAATTCGGCCGCCGCCCTGGCGCCTTTTCCCCTGCCAAAGATTCCACTCAGGGTAAGCCAGTTCTGGACCTTCAAGACTGAAGCCGGAAGCAGGCCCACATTGCCGTTCACAGCTTTCCAGATCTACGCTCTAGGCGTTTACGGCGATTTCCTTTCACTGTTGGAATCGGTCAGCCCGATCCAAGCCGAAGTGCTGCCCAGGGACGCCAAAACCATTCTTGAAAACAGGGAAGTCCACAGCACGGCAGCCTCTATCAGGGAGATTTTCGAAGACCATCCCCGGATTGCCGATGAGATGCTTTCGCGCATCAGCACGCAGTTTGCCGGCGACCCCGGGAAGGCAGGGCTCCTGCGGTCTCTGATAAAAGCATACATGGGCCGCGACAGTGCTTTTCTCAATTTTTACGGGCCGCCGGGCACCATCCCCACCATTTCTTTCCATCGGCTGCTAAATCCCGATCAGTCTCAAAGGCTTCCGGATCTCAAAGGCAAAGCCGTATTCGTCGGGTTGTCGGAAGTGGCGGGCGGTGAGCAGCGAGACTCGTTTCGAACCGTTTTTTCCAGGCCCGACGGAACGGACCTGAGCGGGGTCGAGATCGCCGCGACGGCCTTCGCCAACCTGCTTGAAGATGAGCCGATCCGTCCGTCGTCTCTTTTCACTTTCATGAGCATCTGCATCATCTGGGGATTTATCTCGGCATGGGTGAGCTTTAGCCTCTCCGGCCCGATTGCGATCTTGCTGATGGCGGCGGCGGCGATAGTTTATATCGGAATCGCCCAAACCCTGTTCAAAACCGCCGGAATTTGGCTCCCCATCGCGGTCCCCTTCGGCGTGCAGGCCCCACTTGCCCTGTTGAGCGGCTTTTTCTGGAAAAACAGCAATACGAAAAAAGAGCGCAAGCAGATCAGGAAAGCTTTCGGATTTTTCCTTCCCGATAAGGCGATAGACCAGATTATGAGTGGGATGAGAGATGCCACCGGCATCGTTCAGAGCCACCAGATCGTCTACGGCTCCGTCCTGTGCTCGGACGGCGCGCAGTATACCTCTTTGTCGGAGCGCATGTCCCCCAAGGAACTGAATACGTTTTTAAACAGCTACTATGAAACCATTTTCCAGCCGGTAATGGCGCAGGGGGGAACCGTTTCCGACATAGTCGGGGACTCCATGCTGGCCATCTGGGCCAAGGCATACCCCGATTCGGCCTTAAATCGGGGAGCTTGCCGCGCCGCGCTGGGGATCGTGCGGAGCATGGAGGATTTCAACCGTAAATCTCACCCAAACCGTCTCGATACGCGAATAGGGCTTCATCACGGACAGCTTCTGCTCGGCACTGTCGGGGGTGTCGGTCATTTTGAATACAGGCCGGTGGGTGATGTCGTGAACACGGCCTCCAGGATAGAGGGCCTTAACAAGCTGTTCGGAACACGGATACTGGTTTCGGGAGAAGTGATCGGAGACAAGTCGGAATTTCTGACACGGGAACTGGGTTGTTTTCTCCTGTACGGAAAAATCAATCCAACGGCTGTTTTCGAATTGATATGCCCGATGGAAGAAGCCCTGGAACCACAAAAGCAGGCGGGCCTGATCTTTTCCGAAGCCCTGAGATGTTTCACCCTGCGCTGGTGGAGCCAGGCGGAGGCACTCCTGCATGAGTACCTGAAGCTGGCCGGAGAAGACAAGGCCGCCCGGTTTTACCTGACGAAATGCGATGTTTTCAAGAGGAACCCTCCCGGCGAGATTTGGGACGGGACTTTCTGCCTGGATGTGAAGTAAGAATTTAGGGATTTTAGGGATTTTAGGAATTGAGGAGTTTAGGAAAAGGAAACGGCTTTATGATTGCGGACCGGCTCATCCTGGCTCTCAAGGTGCTTTTGACTGTTCTCGTCGCCCTGATGATAACGCGGCCCGAGCCGGTTGCCGCAGCCGATCCGTGCCGGGACTGGCTTGCAAAGATGGTATCCGTTCAGGGCGTTGTGGAAGTCAGGAGAGCCGGGACAGGCCACTGGGTGGGGATAACGCTGGATGATACGATCTGCGCGGGCGATATGGTGCGGGTCCTCGAAAACAGCCGCGCCGCGCTCGTTTTTCGAAACGATTCCGTTGTCCGCCTGGACCGGAATACCACGGTAACATTTCCCGCCGCCGATAACGACAAGACGGCCAAGGTGGATTTCCTTTCGGGAATCGCCCTGTTTTTCAGCCGGTTTCCATTCAGTTTGCGAATCCTTACCCCATTTGTCAACGCGGACGTGGAGGGGACCGAATTCCTGGTACAAGTCGGAAAATCCGGCACATCGATCAGCGTCTTCGAAGGAAGGGTCATCGCTTCGAACCGAACCGGCGCGGTCGCTGTCGAAAAGGGACAGTCCGCGGCGGCCGGGGCCGGCGAGGCGCCGGGCTTGAAGGCGGTCGCGCGCCCGGCGGATGCGGTCAGGTGGGCGCTGTATTATCCACCGGTTCCAATCGGCGACCTGGAAAATTCCATCCCCGAATCGGGCGAGTCCGGCGCCGCGTTGCGCCGGTCGGTGGAAGCCTACCGCCATGGGGACCTGGCCGGGGCCTTTGCCTTTTTGAAAAATGTCCGGGCCGATGTCCAAACCCCGGCCTTCCATTGCTACCGGGCATTATTGGAGCTTGCCGTGGGCAGGGCTGATGAGGCACAGTCCGACCTCGATACCGCCGCCTCTCTCGACCCCCGGTGCGCCTGCGCGCCGGCTCTTCAGTCCATTATCGCGGTGGCTCAGAACAGAAAGGATGATGCGCTCGACCTGGCCCGGAAAGCGGTCGCCCTCGACGGCGCATCTTCCGCCCCGCTCATTGCTCTTTCTTATGCCCATCAGGCCCGGTTCGACCTGGATGAGGCCCTTTCGAGCGCACGGCAGGCCGCCAGGCTCGATCCCCGGGATGGTTTGGCCTGGGCGAGGGTCGCCGAGTTGTGGCTTTCAAAAGGCTATCTGGACAGGGCCCTGGATGCGGCGGGGCAGGCCGCCGCACTGAACCCGGACCTTGCGCGGACGCAAACCGTACTCGGCTACGCATACCTGGTGCGAATCGATATCGATCAGTCAAAAAAGGCATTCCAAAAAGCCATCCGCCTCGACCAGGCCGATCCCCTGCCCAGGCTTGGCCTGGGCCTTGCCCTGATCCGCGACGGCGACCTGGAGGCCGGACGGTTGCAGATACAGATAGCGGCCATGCTGGACCCCGGAAATTCCCTGGTGCGAAGCTACCTGGGCAAGGCATACTACGAGGAGAAAAGGGACACCAAAGCGGAAGCGGAATTTACGAGGGCAAAGGAACTCGATCCTCTGGACCCCACGCCCTGGTTCTACGACGCCATCCTCAAGGATACGATAAACCGGCCGGTGGAGGCCCTCCAGAGCCTGCAAAAATCGATCGAACTAAACGACAACCGCGCCGTGTACAGGTCGCGCTTCCTGCTCGACCAGGACCTTGCGGCAAGAAGCGCCGGTCTCGGGCGTATTTACAACGACCTTGGGTTCCGGCAAAGGGCGCTGGTGGAGGGATGGAAATCCCTGAGCGTCGATCCGTCCAATTACTCCGCCCACCGCTTCCTGTCCGATTCCTACGCGGCCCTTCCGCGCCATGAGATCGCCCGGGTAAGCGAACTCCTCCAGTCCCAACTGCTCCAACCCATCAATATAAACCCCATTCAACCCCAGTTGGCCGAGCCCAGGCTGTTCTTCCTGCAGGGGACCGGGCCCGTGGACCCATCGTTTAACGAGTATAACGCCCTGTTTAACCGCAACCGCTTTGCGCTGCTGGGAAGCGGCGTTTTGGGGGAAAGAGGTACGATAGGCGGCGAAATGGTCCAGTCCGCCGTCATCGGAAAAACTTCCTACAGCATGGGCTACCTCCACGACCAGGAAAAAGGGATCAGGCAGAATAATGACCTTACCGAGGATATATTCAATACTTTCGTCCAGGTAAGCCTTACTCCCCGAACCAGCGTGCAGGCCGAGTACCGCAACTCGAACATCGACCTCGGCGACCGCGATATCAGGTTCGATCTGGCCAATTTCAGCTCCGCATTAAGGCAGGATGAAAATACGGCGGCGTACCGGTTCGGATTTCACCACGCTTTTGCTCCCGGCTCGGAGATCATCGGCTCCTTCATTCATTCGGACCAGGACCTTAATACCAGGGACCGGAGGACCCTGCCTCCACCGATACCATTTGCCTTCGATCTCACCGCCGGAAGCGAAACCACGGGGGATGTGGGCGAGATTCAGCACCTGTTCAGTTCGGAAAATTTCAGAATGGTAACCGGCGGGGGATACGTCAATGCAAGAAATTTGAGCTTCACCCAAACAGCGACCGGCCTGTTTCCTACAATCAGGTCGTCAGGCGACGACAAGCTGATAAACGGCAACATGTACCTTTACTCGCAGATAGACTACCCTGCCAATTTCACCTGGACGATAGGCGCGGCCGCCGATTTCAACAAGACCTCCTATGACTCGCGAAATCTTTTCGAACCCAAACTGGGTGTAATGTGGTACCCGCTCCCATCCACCACCATCCGGGCGGCGGTGTTCAGGAGGCTTCAAAGGCCGCTGCTGACGGGCCAGACCGTGGAGCCCACCCAGGTTGCCGGGTTCAATCAGCTATTCGACGACCAACGGTCGGTGGGGACCGATTCCTGGAGGGAAGGAGTAGGAATCGACCAGAAGTTTTCCGACACCCTGTTCGGCGGCATCGAGTATTCCAGGCGCGACATAGAGGTGCCGGTAGTCACTGCCGGAACGGATGCCGTTACCAGGGCCGATTGGGATGAAGGAATCGTGCGCTCTTACATGTACTGGGCCTTCCATCCCCGGTTTACGGCCAGCCTGGAATTCCAGTACGAGCATCTCGGAAGGGAGGGACTGACCCCGGATGCTTTCGAGACCGTCACAACCTACCGGGTGCCTTTCGGTATCGCTTTTTTCCATCCGTCGGGCTTCTTTGCCCGCCTCAGGCCCTCGTTTGTATACCAGGAAGGAAACTTCAGAAATGTAAACAGCAGCAATATTAGTCTTTTTACACCGGGCAACGATACTTTCGTCTCCCTGGATGCTTCCGTGGGGGTCCTGCTGCCGCAAAGGTGGGGCGTTGTCTCATTGGAAGCAAGAAATCTGTTTGATGAATCCTTCAACTTTCAGGATACCGATCCGGCAAATCCAACGATTTCTCCAAGGCGTTTTATCGTTGTCAGATATACTTTATCATTTTAAGTCAAACGGCCCGCACGGCTAATACCAAGTTGCATTCAAGATAGTATCGAAGGTATGGTTTAAAAGCGCGGAGAGCTGTGCCCCCCGCGCCGCATAGCCGCATGTCGCGGGGCCGCTGGTCTTCGGCCCGGCAATTGTTCACCACAACCGCAACTAACCAATAACAATGGAGGAAACGTCATGGCAGGGATTACGATAAAAGTCGAGATAGAACTCGAAACCGGTAAGGTGATCGGTGTCGAAGGTCCCGACGGCAAGCAGGCCACCCATGTTCCCGAAATCGAGCATTTAAATCCTAAAAAAGTGAAGCTGAAAAAAATCCATTCTTTTTGCGGGCTTTTGGCCGAAACCAATCCTACCTGCTATTATTACTGGTGGGACGGCGTACGGTGGTGGATCATCCCATACCCGTGCTAAAGGCCTGTTATCCGCCTGATTGGATTTGAAGCGGTTGGATCATACGGGCCGCGCCGTTTCGCCCGTATGGTCCCGTTCGATTGCATCCGCCAAGGTTCAAGGCAAAACCCTATTGGCCATCCAGTATCTTCCTGTATATGGAAACCGTCAGGGCGCCGGGTTCCACACCCAGTTCGTTCTCCAATGCCTTCCTGCACTCTTCATATACTTTCAAAGCGCTCGCACGGGACCCGCGATTGGAGTATATCAACATCAGCTTCCGGTAGGCGGCTTCACCGGTGGAGTCCGCTTTTATCATCAGTTTGTAGCACTCAGCGGCTTTTTTCGAGCTTCCCTGCACCTGGTATAATTCCGCGGTCCGGGACAGGACGTCGAGATACATCGTCCGCAGTTCGTTTCGCTTTGTTTCCGCCCAGGGAGCGTAAAGGTCCTCCGAAAGAAAATCTCCGACGTACAGATCGATTGCAGATCGGTTGTGGGCAACGGCCCCATGGGTATCACCCGCATCCTCGGCTTTTTTCCCCTTCTGGAGATGGGCCAGGAATTCATCCAGGTCTGTATGGCAGTAATCCTTTTTGAGGAAAACGAGATTATCCTTCAGAACCACGTAAGAGGAACTGGCCGCCTTACCCATATCGGGTCCGAGCGTCTTTCGCAGCCGATGCAGTACCACTTTGAAGTTCGCTTCACCGGAATCGGGCGCGGCCTCGGGCCACAGGTCTTCAATCAGGGCGTCCTTCGGTATTCCCGTCCCTCCGCGGGCTATAATCGCCTTGAGCAGCAATTTCGGCTGCTTCGCCCTCCATTCGCGGTCCCCGATAAGCGTCTCTCCGCGTAAGACCTGAAAATTTCCAAACGTCTTGATCGAAATCCGGTGGATGCCATGCCCTATCACTTTATCCTCCGGGGATTTCCCGGCAGGCGTTTCCACACCGGGCCGCGGGTCCGGAGCACCGGGTTCGGCACCCTTCCGGGCACTGGCCAGCTGGCGGTCCTTCTCGGCGATGATGCCAAACAGCTTGCTTTCGGAATCGAGCATTCGCTGAGTGATGGCCTGGGCAATCCCGTATGCGACGGCCGGCTTTCGAGCGAGCAGCAACTCGAAGTGTTCCCTGGTTATTTCGATCAGCCGCACCGCGGTCCGGGTCCTGACGGTGGCGGACCTCTTGCCTTCAGGGTCGAGGAAGCTGATCTCGCCGACGTGCTCCCCGGCCCCGCAAAGCCTTATCAGACGCTCATTCGGCCCGCCGTAGTCCTTTATTATCTCAAGCTGGCCGTCGATGATCAGATACAGCCGATCCCCGATTTCTCCTTCGCAAAACAGCACCATGCCCGCCGGATAATCCACGCGACGGGCTATTTTCGCAAGAAAGCTGATTTCTCTTTTTTTAAGGCAGGCAAAAATAGGAACTTTGGGGAGCAACTCTTCCATTCGGGAAACCCCGGCTCAATATTTAACCGCAAGATTTGACTGCAAGATAATCCCGTCGAGCCCGGCCCGCAATTGAAACAACGGCCGCGGTCCGGATTGCGCGCAGAGCGTCGGCTTTGCGCAAGACCGATCTTAAAGTCTGCCAACTGGTTTATAAGGGAAAAGCCCCGGGTAGCGCCACTGGTTTTAAGGGATTTTGCGAATTACGGGCTGTTGCTCACATGAGGTTGCCGCAAAACACATGGATTTCGCGTAAAAACTCCGGACCCCGGCTCGGTAGCGCTGCCGGGGTGACGTTAGGGGGCGCCCGAGCGAAATTAGAAAAGGGCCGGATGCTGCCGGTGCGCCTCTATGGTAAGGTCATTTCACATGCTTCGCGCATAATCGCGGTCTATCTTCAGACCCTCGATATCGGTTGTCTTTTCGCCGCGCCCCGATTTGATCTGATCTATTCCGCGCTTCACTATCGCACGCCTGGAAGCAAACGCAAGGGCGGTTTCCTCCGTGACTTGGCCCACCTCGTAGAGGTTCAGGATGTAGTCGTCAAACGTTGTCCAGCCGAAGGGCCTGGCCTGCTGCATCATTTCGTAGAACGTCTTGCCCTCGCCCTCGCCGTTTACGATGGCTTCCTTCACCCGCAGGCTCGACCCCATTATCTCCAGGGCGGCCACCCGGCCTCCGCCCACCTTGGGCAACAGCCTCTGCGAGACCACCCAGCGGATTACGTCGGCAAGCCGAATCCGGACCAGCCGTTCCTCTTCGAGTTCGAACATGCCGATGATCCTGTTGATGCTTTGCCCCGCGTCCATGGTGTGCAGTGTCGACAGGACCAGGTGGCCGGTCTCGGCCGCGCTCAGGGCGATTTCCACCGACTCCCGGTCGCGCATCTCGCCCACGAGGATGACCTTGGGGGCCTGGCGCAGGGCCGCCCGGAGCCCGTTCGCAAACGTATCGAAGTCCAGTCCCAGTTCGCGCTGGTTGAAGGTGGCTTTGAGCTGGGGGTGGACGAATTCGACCGGGTCTTCGAGCGTCACCACGTGGTAGGGGTGGCGCAGGTTGAGTTCATTCAGTACGGCGGCCAAAGTGGTTGATTTGCCGCTCCCCGTGGCCCCGGTGACGAAGACCACCCCGAATTTTTCCTCGGCGATTTGTTTGAGCACCGGGGGGTGTTTCAACTCGTCAATAGAGGGGATTTTGGTGGGAAGCTGGCGCATGGCGATGGAGTAAGTGCCGCGCTGTGAAAAGATATTTACGCGGAAGCGCGCCCGGCCCGGCAGATGATAGGAGATATCGCACGACCCCTGAGTCAGCAGATGTAAAATTCCCCGGCGGTCGCCGCCGACCAGGTTGAGGGCAATGGTTTCGGTGTGGAAGGGCGACAGCTTATTGATGCCAAAATCCAGGCAGGTGGGTTTGAGCAACCCGTCCAACTCCACCTGGGGCGGCTTGCCAACGGTAAAGTTGACATCCGAGGCCCTGGGGTTTTCATCCAGAATGCGCGTGAGGAATGCATCCAGCTCTGCCCGCCTCATAGGACTATCCTTTCTCGGGTAACATCGACCCCTTTACCGGCCGCCATCTAAACCTCCGTAAAATCTTCGGGTTGGTCGGTCAGGTAGACTTTGAATTTTTCCTTGTCCACACATTTCATGTATGCTTCGTTCCCGCTGATTCTGCCGGCCTTCAGGTGGGTCATTATGGCATCGTCGAGGGTCTGCATGCCGTATTTTTTCCCGGTCTGAAGGGCGGATAGAATCTGGTGGGTCTTGGACTCGCGAATCATGGCGCGAACGGCATGGGTGGCGATCAGTATTTCGAGTACCGCGACGCGCCCTTTCATGTCGGCGCGCTTGAAAAGCGCCTGCGAGATCACCGCCCGGATGCCGTCGGCAAGGGTCGAGCGGATCTGGGCCTGTTCGCCCACCGGAAACACTTCTATCATGCGGTCCACGGTCTTGGCGGCGCTCGTTGTGTGCAGGGTCGAGAACACCAGGTGGCCGGTGGCGGCGGCCTCGATCGCCAGCCTTATGGTTTCGAGATCGCGCATTTCGCCCACCAGGATGATATCCGGGTCTTCACGCAGCGCAGCGCGCAGGGCCGCAGAAAAATTGCGCGTGTGGGTGTGCACCTCGCGGTGGTTTATGATGCAGCTTTTGCTCTGGTGGACGAATTCGATGGGGTCCTCGATAGTGACGATGTGGTCTTTTCGCTTCCGGTTGGCCTCATCGATAATTGCCGCCAGGGTGGTCGATTTTCCGCTTCCGGTCGGTCCGGTCACAATCACCATTCCGCGCGGCAGGAGGGCCAGCCGGTTGATCACCGTCGGCAACCCGAGCTGTTCGACCGAGAGGATGTCGCTTGGAATTTCGCGGAATACGGCCCCGATCCCGTTTTTCTGCATGAAAAAATTGGCGCGGTAGCGCGCAAGGCCCGGGATCTCGTATGCAAAATCGAGGTCGCCGGTTTCCTCGAAAACCTTTATTTTGTCTTCCGGTGTGATCTCGTAGAGCATCGACCGGAGTTCGTCATCGTCGAGGACCTTGTACTTGATGCGCTCGAGGTCGCCACGAATCCGTAAGACCGGCTGTTGGCCGGAGACCAGGTGCAGGTCGGAAGCTTTGTGTTCGTTTACCAGCTTAAAAAATGCGTCGATTCTTGCCATGGCGTCCTCTCGGGATAGTGCGCCGAATGTGCAAAACGGAACTGAGACAGCGCGGCTCTCGTTTATGCAATTACTGTTCCCCGCAGGTGGCCGCGGCGGGAATTAATCCCCGCCCGGCGAAGCGCACAAGGTCTAAAATGTCGTCCGGGAACAGCGCCCCTATAGTTCGAACCGGACCCAGTGCCGGTGCCTGTCGTCAAGCCGGGTAAGCCCCGCTTTCAGGGCGGCATCGAGCGCGCCCTGGAATTCCTCCGCCGTGATCCTTCTGTTTATGGCCCGGTTGCCCGACGCTGCCGCGCAGGGGTGATACTGGTCCATAACGTTTACATACGTGCCCGGAGAAATCTCTTCCGCCAGGAAACGCGCAATCTCCGGCGTGCCGGCAAGCCCGTTGGGCATGACGAGGTGGCGTACCAGGAGCCCTCTTTGTGCCACTCCCCCGCCGTCCAGGACCAGGTCACCGACCTGCCTGTGCATTTCCCTGATCCCCGCCCGGGCGCGTTCCGGATAATCGGGCGCGTCGCACAGCTCGCGCGCGGCCTCGGCATCCCAGAACTTGAAGTCCGGCATATAAATATCGACAATCCCGTCTAAAAGCTTTAGCGCCGAAACACGCTCATATCCGCCGCAATTATACACCAGTGGAATTCTAAGGCCTTTTTCGACCGCAATGGCGAGCGCTTCCAGGATGGGGTGGATCACGTGCGAAGGAGTTACGAAATTGATATTGTGGCAACCGTGGCGCTGGAGGGCCAACATGATTTCGGCGATATCGGAGGGTTCGGCCGGTGTCCCCTGGCCTCCGTGGCTTATGTCATAATTTTGGCAGAATACGCAGAAAAGATTGCAGTGAGAAAAGAAGATGGTGCCGGACCCTTTTGTCCCCACAAGGGGCCTCTCCTCGCCGTAATGGGGACCGTAGCTTGCAACCACCGCCCGGCGCCCCGTCCTGCAAAAGCCGGTCTCGCCGGCCATGCGGTCCACCGCGCAAAGGCGAGGGCAAAGGGTGCACTTTTTCATCCACAGGGCCGCGCGCGCTATTGCGTCCCCGAGCCGCCCGCTGCGATGGGATTCCATGTATAAGGGTTCCATGGGTGTGGCTCCCGGTGGTGCTGGATGCTGGATACTGGAGGCCCGGTTCGCGTACCGACTTCTCGTTTCCACGCAGGAGCGTGGGAACGAGGAGGTAATGTACGTACATGTCCGCGCAGTATCAAGCCATCCAGGGTAGGAACTGCCCGTATGGTATCCAGCATCCAGAATCCAGGACGAGCATCCAGCATGGCCTTGACTTGGCATCCCGGAGTATTTAACCCGGAGTAGTGATGACGGGCAGAGCAAAATCAGGAGGAGACCCCATGGGAAAAATATTCGAGGACATAACCAGGACAGTCGGTAACACACCCCTGGTCAGGCTTAACAGGATCGCCGAGGGGCTTGGAGCCCCCGTACTGGCTAAACTGGAGTCGTTTAACCCTCTTTCCAGCGTCAAGGACCGGATCGGGGTGGCGATGATAGAAGATGCCGAAAAGAGGGGCCTTCTGGGCCGGGGTTCGGTAATAATCGAACCCACCAGCGGCAACACGGGAATAGCGCTTGCCTTCGTGGCGGCCTCGCGGGGCTACCGGCTGATACTGACCATGCCCGATACGATGAGCGGCGAGCGGCGGCAGTTGCTGGCGATCCTGGGCGCCGAACTGGTCCTGACTCCCGGAGCCGAAGGAATGCCGGGCGCGGTGAAAAAAGCCGAAGAACTTGCGCGCGATATTTCCGGCGCGGTCATTTTGCAGCAATTCAAAAACCCGGCCAATCCCCAGGTCCACCGCCTCACCACGGCCGAAGAAATCTGGAACGACACGGACGGCAAAGTCGACATCCTGGTCGCGGGAATCGGCACGGGGGGCACCCTGACCGGCGTGGCCGAGGTGATAAAGAAGCGCAAAAAGGAGTTCCGGGCAATAGCCGTCGAACCGGAAGGCTCGCCGGTGCTGTCCGGCGGAAAACCGGGGCCTCACAAGATTCAGGGAATAGGCGCCGGTTTCATTCCGGATGTTCTTAACCGCGGCACGATTGACGAAATTATCCGGGTAAGAGACGAGGACGCGGGCCAGACCGCCCGCCGCCTGGCAAAGGTTGAGGGCATCCTGGCCGGGATTTCTTCCGGCGCGGCCTGCTGGGCGGCCCTCGAAGCGGCCAAGAGGCCGGAGAACAGCGGGAAGCTGATAGTTGCCATCTTTCCCGATACCGGAGAAAGATACCTGTCCACCTGGCTGTTCAAGGAGTAAACCGGGCTGTCAAAAAAGAGCGGGGGAGGCGGTCCCCGGGCTGTTGCCCAAATGAGGTTATTTCAAAAAATACGTGAACTTCACGTAAATGGGAGATCCCAAATCGTCATTCCCGCGCCGCTTTTGGGCGGGTCCCCCAGGCAATGGCAATATTTCCGATGGAACTGCATGTGGGCAACGGCCCGGTTCCCCCGCACCCCCGCTACATGCGGCGTGAGAATCGGGTAGGAGGGGAAGTCGCCTTCCCCGTCCGCCCACACCACCGTGCGTACGGTTCCGTACACGGCGGTTCATGAAGTATATTGAAGCTTTCGCAGTTGCTTTTGCAGTGACACGAGTCCAAGTCGCTCAAAGAAGCTTGCAGGGAAACACCGATTCATGTGAGAGGCTCCGGCGTTCCACCAGGGGCCTCTTCCATTTCCTGCGCATTGCCAGGCATGTTCTTCCTTCAAGCCGCGTTTCATCAGGTTCTTGAAGCGAGTATAGGGCCTTTTCCACTGGCGCCGGAGGATGCACCGAAGTTTGCGGCGTATCCATCCGTCCAGTTCCTCGAAAAGACCCTTTACCTCGACCAGCCTGAAGTAGTTTACCCATCCTCGCAAAACAGGCGTCAGTTCTTCGATAAAGCGGCCAATGTTGCGGCCCCGTGCCGCCCGGCACATCTCCCTGAGCTTTGCTTTCACACGATCCACTACCGCCGGGGCTACTTTCAACCTTGGCCGTTTATGGAAGGTCATGCCATAGCCCGGAAACTTGCGATCCCAGGGGCGCGCCATCAGAATGTCATGATTCACTCGGTCAAAGAACTTCTCCAAATCCATGTCCACAACCCACCGCCTGCCATCTGCCGCATATTCACGAGCTTTTAGCACCGCCTGATGCGCACTGCGGCCGGGGCGGAATCCGTAGCTTGATTCGGACAAATCCGGATCGAAGATGGGCTGCAAAACCTGATTTAGCGCCTGCTGGATTAGCCGGTCCATCACAGTGGGAATACCCAATTGTCGCATTCCCTTTCCTCCCGGCTTTGGTATTTCCACCTTTCGCACGGGCTGCGGCTGGTACCTGCCCTCCAGCAGTTCTTCTTTGATGCGTGGCCAGTGTTGGCGAAGTTCGGTTCTTAAGGCGCAAACACTTACTGCATCAACACCCGCCGATCCCTTGTTCGCTTCCACCCAGCGTAGCGCCTTAAACATGTTCTCGCGTTCGACCACTGCTTCCATCACCTTTTGATGCTTCCGGCGAGAGAACTCTTTCCTTGCTGTGAGGCTTGACGCGCCAGCAACGGGTCCTTGCGGATTCCGTCCGCTACTCCTCGAAGAGTTTCCGGGCATCTCAGCCCGTTTCCCTTGCGTCTCCGCGGTGAATTTTTGCCGGTTCCCAGGCTCCAGGCCGAGAACCCCTTTCCCGCAGCCCGCTTTACTCCATGCGCTCCACTATCGCGCGCCCGAATTCGGAGCACTTTACCTCGCGTGCGCCCTTCATCTGCCTGGCCAGGTCGTAGGTGACTATTTTGTCCTCGATGGTGCGCTCCATCGCGGCGCGGACCAGGTCCGCGGCCTGGGTCCATTCCAAATGTTCGAGCATCATGGCGCCGGAAAGTATCAGCGAACCCGGGTTCACCTTGTCCATGCCGGCATACTTGGGCGCGGTCCCGTGAGTTGCTTCGAACACCGCGCAGGCGTCTCCCACGTTGGCCCCGGGCGCCATTCCAAGACCGCCCACCTGGGCGGCCAGGGCATCGGAGAGATAGTCCCCGTTCAGGTTGGGGGTCGCGATCACGCTGTACTCCTCGGGCCTCAGGAGCACCTGCTGGAACATGGAATCCGCAATCCGGTCGTTTATGACGATCTTGCCCGCCGGGGCTTTTCCGGCGTACTTCTCCTGGATTTGAGCCTCGGTAACCGTCTCCGTAGCGAACTCCTCGGCCGCAAGCTCGTAGCCCCACTTCCGGAATGCACCCTCGGTGTACTTCATGATATTTCCCTTGTGAACCAGGGTGACGGAAGGGAGCTTGCGCGCGATGGCGTAAGCGACGGCGCGGCGCATCAGCCGCCTTGTCCCGTTACGGCTTATGGGCTTTATGCCTATCCCGGACCCCTCGGGGATATTCGCGTGAAACTGGTCCCTGAGATAGCCGGACAGCTTTTCGGCCTCTTCGGAGCCTGCCTCCCACTCGATCCCCGCGTAGACGTCCTCGGTATTTTCCCGAAAGATGGTTATGGACACCCGTTCGGGGTGGCATACGGGTGAAGGGAGGCCGGGAAAATACCTCACCGGACGAATACACGCGTAGAGGTCCAGGACCCGCCTCAGCGCCACGTTCAGGCTCCGCATTCCGGCGCCCACCGGGGTGGTCAGCGGCCCCTTGATCGAGACGATGCTTTTTCTCATCATCTCGACGGTTTTTGCCGGCAGGGACTCCCCGGTCTCCCGCGCGGCCTTCTCGCCCACCAGGAGTTCGAACCACTGGATTTTCCGCCTTCCGAAATACGACCTGGAAACAGCGCTGTCCAGTACCAGCCTGGCGGCGGCCCAGATGTCCGGACCTATGCCGTCGCCTTCTATGAAGCCGATATTCGGATTATCAGGCACCTTGAGTTTCAGATTTTCGCCCACGGTGATCCACTCACCCGCAAAAGTTCCTTTATCCATTCGAGATCCTTTTCGGAATTTCAAAATCAAGCAGGACCCACTCGCCCGCATCGAGGGTCCCGGAAAGGAGTGCCCCCCTTTTTTCGTATTCGCTGCGGACCTCCTCGGCCTGTTCGGCCAGGATGCCCGAGAGCACCAGCCTTCCACCCTCTCTTACCAGGGAAACGAGCGTGCGCGACATTCTTATGAGCGGCAGGGACTGTATATTGGAGATAACCACGTCGAAAACGCCCAGATCGGTCCCGGGGGAGGCGGTAAAAAGCTTGATTTTGCCCGCCAGCCCGTTCAGTTCCACGTTGAAGGCCGCCACTTCGACGGCCTCCGGATCGTTGTCGATCGCAACGATTTGTTCGAATCCGAGCAGCGCGGCGCCCATGGCAAGTATCCCGGAACCCGTCCCCACGTCGAGCAGGGACCACGGGCGGGGCCGCGAGCGGAAAGGGGCGCTTTCGGCCCGGCTTTCGAGCCATTCCAGGCACAGCCTGGTGGTTTCATGATGCCCGGTTCCGAAAGCGCGCCCGGGATCGATTCTTATCACCAGGTCGCCGGCGCCGGGACGGACATCCTCCCAAGTGGGAGTCACCAGGAAAGTGCGCCCCACGCGCAGGGGCTTGAAATGAGCCTTCCAGGTCTCGGACCAGTCCTCATCCGCCAGTTCGGAAACCGTGAAACTCAAATGATATTCACGGCCGGGGACGGCGGCGCCCGTGGATTCCAGTATCTTTTCCAGCTCTTTTCTCTTCCGGCCGAAAACAGTGGAATCAAAATAAATGCGGATGCCATCGGGGGTAAATTCGACTGTCGTGCCCAACTCCTGCGCCAGTTCCGCCCCGACCTCGTCGGCCGTTTCGGGGCCGCAGGGTATGTCCACGCGTATCCAAGTCTTTGCCATCGTCTCTGAAATCCATCCCTCCTACTCCGCCACGGCGATGCACTTTATTTCGATCATCGCCCCTTTGGGCAGCGCTTTTACTTCGATGACCGCCCGCGCCGGTTTGTGCCCGCCAAAAAAATCCTCGTATATTTTGTTGAACGCGGCGAAATTAGACATATCCATAAGAAAGACGTCCGCTGCAACAACTTTTCCCAGGCCGCATCCCGCCGCGAGCAGAATCTGCTTCACATTTTCGAGCGACTGGCGCGCCTGCCCGGCAAAGTCGCCGGCCATTTCGCCCGTTTCGGGACTTAACGGGATCTGCCCGCTCACGAACAGGAACCCCCCGGCGCGAATAGCCTGCGAATAGGGACCGATTGCGGCCGGGGCCTTTGCGGTTTGTATCGTTTCCAGAGCCATTTTTCCTCCTCCTTTGTTTGCAAAAAGACAATCAAGTTCGAAATTAAACCATGTATAACAAATGTAAATCCCGTCGGGCGCACAAACGAGATTCCCGGATTTATTGCACAATTGTGCCGAAATGAGTAGCATTGAAAGCGCGGAAGTCCTCCCAGCCGGTCGACTTTACCTCGACTGCCGGATTATTTTTCAATTAAATGACCAGCAGAGGTGTTTTGGACCATGAAAAATCAGATAAACGGCATCGGGATCAACTACCTGGATACCGGGAACAAGAGCGGTATTCCGATCGTTCTCATTCACGGAATGACCTTCGACCACACCACCTGGCTGCCGCAGATAGAACTGCTGGAGCGCGACCATCGCGTCATAGCGTTCGATCTCCGGGGCCACGGAAAAAGCGACGTGGGAGACGGCCAGTACACCTACAGGCATTTTGTCGAAGACCTGGTCGGGCTCCTCGATTTGCTCGAAGTGGACAGTGCCGTCCTGTGCGGGCTGTCCATGGGCGGCGCAATCGCGATGAGGACCTGCCTGTCGTATCCCGAAAGGGTCCGGGCGCTCATAGTGTGCGACTCGACGTGCGGCCCCGATACGGAGGATTCGAAGAGGGGGCGGGAACTGGCCGTCGAGTCCATAAAAAGGGACGGGCTGGAGCCTTTTGCACGTGATTTCCTGAAAAAGGTTTTCGCCCCTTCGACCTTGATTTCCCGCGAGCAACTGGTCGAGGCCGTCCGCAAAATCGTCCTGTCTTCTTCGCCTCTGGGCGTTTGCGGAACGCTCATCGCGCAAGCCGCCCGGCTCGACCTCTGCCCGAAGATTTCCGAAATCGCCGTTCCCACGCTTCTGGTAGTGGGCGCCGAAGACGCCCTGACGCCTCCGCCGGTCATGGAGAATATGCGCGACCGGATCCGGGGCGCGAAGCTGGCGGTGATCGGCTCGGCAGGCCATGTCACCAACCTGGAAAATACGGCGGAGTTCAACCGGCAGATCCTTGATTTTCTTAGCCAGATCCCATCGGACGCATGAGGGGAGTCAATCAACCGGGAAAGGCGGAGAGGGCTTCTTATACCAGGTTGCGTTCAAGATTAACGTGATGGGTGAAGCGGAGCGTAACCCATCGGCATTGGCCTATCTTGAACGAAACTTAGTATTAGAGGCGTAAATAATTCATTAAATTTTAGACTTTTCGTAACTATGAGGTTGCGCGAGAAAATACCCGATGGGATACCCCTCGCCGGGAGGCTCGGATGCTGCCGGAATCAGTTTCTGTGCTGCCGGTAGAATGGGCGCCTATGCTGATGGCATTACTGCAAGAATGCGGATTCCTTCTCCGACAACCGAGTAGATAAGCGAGTAAGGGAATTTGCGCAAAAGCTTTCGCCGCACACGTCCCTTCACAATTGAAGCGATCTCCGGGTGAGATGCAATGAGATCGATTGCATGTTGTATATCGTCCAGAAAGATTTTCCCAAGGCCTGTACTCTCACTATTCAAATAGTCCACGGCTTCGTTCATCTCCGATTCCGCCTCTGTATGGAAGCGAACCGGATATGTCATCGAAGCCTTGCCCTTGCTTCTTTAAGAACGTCCTCCGCGCGCCTCATCGGGGCTTCGCGGCTGTCAAGCTCCTTATCTCGGCGAAGAGCCTCCTCAATCCACAGGCCCTCTATTTCAGCTTCAGACAGGTCCTCAAGGCTTTCCAGGAGAGCGTGAGCGAGTTTTGCCCTGGCCTCCGGCGCAAGTCTCAATGCTTCGGCTTTCAATTTCTCCGGGTTCACTGACACCTCCATGAATGGTTGACCGAAGTCCAATATCCCAAGATTAGCATATCGCCCTTTTTTTTCAATCTCGATCGAAGAAGCCCAACGCCCGGCCTGGTGGCTCTGCGGGCAATGTCTGTAAAGGATACCCGCTCTGATGGTGATTCAAAAGTGCGCAGGAGAACTCGCGCAGATCTTCGCACCGGGAACGCCTGTTCAAAAAAACGTCCTTGCCGTGCCCATGCTGCCGTTGAATAAATGGGTCGGAGTTGATCGTAAAAACGCCTGCCGCCTCTTTTCTCCCGCCCTTGTCTGCATTAGATGGTAGAATTGCTTACAATCTTATTGCCGATGCGCCAGCCCTGCTTTGCCGTCAGGCATCGTCCGGCTTCACGGGTTGGCCTGCCGGACCGCGGAGATTAAAAAATGATCCAGAATATGTCGGAATCACTTAGGAAACAGCGTGAAATAATCCTGGAGGAATGCACCGAGCAGGCCCTGGACCGCCATACCAGCCTTCTCGAGATTGCATTGATTTCGCTCTATAACCGCCTTGCCAATCGGTTCGCTCCCAATACGGAAACCTTCCGCAACGCGGGCTCGATAGTGGCCTTCGGCCCTTTTGGCCGGGGGATTTCAAGCCCGCTCCAGCCCGTATCGATCCTTTGCGTTCACGCCGAAGACTCTTCGCTGACGGATTCCTGGATCGACGAGATAACGGGCCCGTTGGAGGAAGCGGGCTGGAGCGTCAGGGGGCTCCAGGGATCGATCGCTCAAATTGCCGGGCTTGCGCGGGATGACACCTCCCTGTTGCAAAATCTCATGGACCTTCGCTATATCTCCGGAAACCGCGCGCTTGCCGACGAGCTGGAAAAGACGCTGGACGCCCACATCGCAAGCAACCGGGACGCCTTGCTTCAATGGGTCCACGAATCGGCCGCAACCCGCAAAAACCGGCTGGAAGAAGCACGGAACTGGCTGGAGCCCGACATCGAACAAAATCCGGGGGGCATTTCGGAAATCGCCGCAATACGCGCCGGGTGCCGGATTGCTTCCAATATCCGCAGCCTCGAAGACGCCATTTTCCAGGGGTATCTCACGCGCCAGGACGTTGACTATCTCCTGCACGCGGAAAAATCGTTTTCCCGGTACCTGACCCTGCTAAGAGCCGAGACGGGCCGCCGGGACTCGGTGCTGCTGCCCGAGGACCAGGAGATACTGGCAAAAAAACTGGGCTATCTCGAAAAATCCGGCTATCTCCCGGTCGAAATTTTCATGCAGCACGTCCACCAGCTTTTTCACGGCGTGGCCGAAGTGTCTCGCGAGTTCTGGGAAAAGCTTTCCGAGACCCGTTCGGCGCGCTCGGACGACCCCGGCCTGGAGCTGGAGGAAGGGGTCGTGGCCCGCTCGGGCAAAATCCACATCCAGACGGAGCGCTACCCGGTCACCGCCGGGCACCTCATCCACCTCTTCGCCCTTGCCGCCTCCCACGGCCTCGGCCTGGCGAACGTCACGCGGCAGTGGATATCGCACAACAGGAACGTCCTGGAATCCACCTCGGGCGATCCGGCCGCAAAAGACGAACTGTTCAAACTGCTGAGGGCCGACGGCCCGCAGATCCCGGTTCTTCGGCGATTTTACAACTACGGGCTGCTCACTTCGCTGATCCCCGAACTGGGATCGGTTCACGGACTGGTCCAGCACGACGCCTTCCATATCTACCCCGTGCACGAGCACCACCTGCGCACCTGCGTGGAGCTGAAAAAACTGCTCGCGGGGCAGTACGCCGACACGGAACCGGAGCTTGAACGCATAGCGGCGGCAATGGGAGATCCGGCCCTGCTGCTGCTCTCGGGGCTTCTTCACGACCTGGGGAAAAGCTCCGGCGGAAAACACGCCGTGAAAGGCGGAGAGATGATACCGGCGGTGGCAAAGAGGCTGGGGCTTTCCCCCCAGGAAACGGACGACCTCCAGTTCCTGGTCTCCCAGCACCTGCTGCTGATTGACAGCGCGTCGATGAGAGACCTGGCCGACCAGGAGATGGTGACGGGTTGCACCGCCGCAATCGGCAACAAGGAATACCTCGACCGGCTTGCCCTGCTCACGTTCGCCGATATGATGTCCACCGGGCCGGGCGGGAGGGAAAAATGGCGCGATACCCCGGTGATGCTTCTCTACAAAAGCATCGACAATATCTTGGAACGGGGGGAGCCCTGCCCGCAGTTTATAGGCGAGAGGATAGCCAGGGTGAGAGATCGGGTCCAGGAGCGCGTTTCCGACCTGATGAGCCCGGCGGAGCTGGAAGCTTACTTCGAGCAGCTTGCGCCAAGATATGTCATTTCGCTTTCCTCCGAGGAGATCGAGCGGCACCTGCGCCTGCTCCGGCGCTTGCAGGATTCGGGCGAGCCCTTCGTGTGCGAGGCGGCAACCACGGAAGAAACGGCCGGAATTACCATCATGAGCCGGGACAGGCCGGGCTTCCTGTCTCAGGCGGCCGGAATCCTGACTCTCCATGACCTGAACATCATAAGCGCACAAGTGTTCACGATGAATGACCGGATAGCGCTGGTCATCTTCCAGTGCCGGCTTCCGGACGGTGAGGGAGCACCCCTTGACTGGGCAGAGGTGAAGCGCGACATGGACCGCCTCCTCACCGGAAAACTGGCGCTCGACTTTCGCATCGCCGCCCACGGCGCAGGCCGGGACAGCCAGAGAAAAGCCCTTCGCGCAACACCCAGCCAGATAATAATCGACAACGAATCCTCCGCCACCAGCACCATCCTGGAGGTCTATACGATCGACCGCATAGGGCTCCTCTACACCATCACCAGGACCTTGCACGAGTTGCGCATCCTGATCTTCGTCGCCAAGATTACGACCAAAAACGACCAGGTGGCCGACGTTTTCTACATCGGCACCGAGCAGCGGGAAAAGGTGACCGACCCCGAACAGATAGAAGAGATCAAAAAAGCCCTGCGCTACTGCCTCGACGCAACGGCGGAGTGGGAGTGAGGGGGGCCGGTCGAAAATTCCATGAAATCCGACTCCGGCCTCCGCTCATCAGTATTTCAATTTCTTTACGCAGAGTCCCGCTGTTCGTATTGGTACCTGCCGGAGTCCACCCATTTGCCGTCGGCGCAAACCTTGCATCGGCGGTCCGTTCAGAGTTCGTGTCCGGGGGGATATTTGTAGGTCTCAAATTCACACCGTTTGTCTTTTTGAGATTCCATAATAATTTCCTTTTGTTAGAAAATTCCACCATTACTATTTTTTAATAATCACTGGTGGAATTAATTTCGAGACCCGCGCCCGCTCCTCTTCGCGGGAAAAGGCCCTGTCCGCGAACGCGGACCCGGTACGTATCCCCCGTCCCGTTCCGCCGGCCCGCCGCAATGCTATTGCCCTAATCTTACTCGGTATTTGGAATTCGCCGGCATCTGGCTTATAATCCTCGCTCCGATGTCCTGCACCGATGCTGAAAAGTCCTGATCAAAGGAGTCCTGATGCGAATCGTGGAACCGATAAGAGTCGAAAGATCGTATATCCAGAAGCTTCGCGGAAAACCCGAATCAATTTTCCCGCTGCTGTGCCCCGTGCGCGAAAAAGAATGGGCGGAAGGTTGGGACCCCCTGGAGGTCTACACGCAATCCGGATTCGCCGAAAACGACTGCGTCTTCACAACCGGGGAGGTCGAACCCGATTCGATCTGGGTGATTACCCGGTTTGACACTGAAAACCACGGGCTGGAGATCGTGAAGGTCACCCCGGGCATGACCGTCGGAAAAATCAGGATAACACTCTGCGCAAATGAGTCCGGCAATACCGATGCGCAAGTCGTATACATGTATACGGCCATCGGCCCCGAAGGCGAGAAGTTCGTTCATGATTATTCGGAGGATTTTTTCAATCGGTTCATGCAGTTTTCGGAATCGGCCCTCAACGATTTCCTGGAACGGCACCTCTGAAAGGAAGGGCCGCGGGGAGAGACCGCGGCCCTGAAAGCGTCAAATATCAGCGGTGACCTCCACCGCCATGCCCAAAGCCTCCGCCGCCGTGCATTCCTCCGCCAAAGGAGTGTCCGCCAAAACCGCCTGCGCGCATAGCGCCTCCGCCAAAGCTGCCGCCACCGAAACCGCGTCCCGCAAACGCCGGGGAGCCGCCAAAACTCCGGCCTCCAAAGCCGCCTGCTACGCGGGGTGCACCGCTAAATCCCGCGTGAAATCCCCCGGAACCCGCATTGAATCGCGGGCTCCCGCCAAAAGACCTGGGGGCGCTAAAAGATCTGACCGGTGCCGATCCAAAGTTCGAAGGAGCCGACCGGAACGAGGGCGCGCCGCCCCCGGCAAAGGTTCGCGGAGTTCCCGATATCCGCGGGGAAACACCAGCCATTCGTGAACCGGCTATTCCGGCACCTACCGCCCCCGGACGGCCCGTGCCCCGGAATTGGCTGCCTGCGGCAAGCGTACCGCCTCCCGCCGGGAACCCGCCCCTGTTCAAAATGGACCTAGCGGCCTGGGTCGCGCCGCGGGCCTGAAGGTTGTTAACCCCGGCCCCGCCGAAAGTTCCCGCCCGTCCCAAAGCAGCCGGCGTTTGTGTCGCCCTGAAGGTCGGGTTGATTCGTGCAATCCGGCCGTTAGGAGTTCGTACCTGGTTGGTGATGTTTCTCGTAACGAACCGGTTGTGTTCAAACACCTCATGTCTTCTATGGAAGTCGCCCAGGACATAAAACCCGCCGTACCCGTATCCACCCCACCAGAAGGGGTAGGGCACCCAGTCATACATATAGGCATAATCCCAGGGTGGCGAGTAATAGGTCACAACGGGGGGGCCGTACTCGTCGTAATAGTCAT
Organism: uncultured delta proteobacterium; assembly: GCA_963712895.1. GTDB lineage: Bacteria > Desulfobacterota > Syntrophobacteria > Syntrophobacterales > Syntrophobacteraceae > SbD1. The sequence goes on from CAVQJR010000008.1 coordinate 306,388, forward strand.
CGAGATCGTCCGGACCCGCGTATTCGGAGTAGCCGCCTTCCGGAGGAGGACCCTCCGCGTCGGCGCTGTATTGACTGCCGCCGGCATTGATGGGAAGATCAAAACCCGTGCTGACTTTCTCTACGGCACCCAGGGCCGCCTGTTTGTCCATGGGAAGTTTCCCGGATTGCGCCGCGTCTTCCGCCGAGTTCTGGATTTCGGCAAGTACGTCGGGGGTTACCGGGTAATCGGCGATCCACCCGTTTTTGGGGAGAATGCCCATGGAAGCCAGAGTGCTTTCCGCCTCGGCCTCGTCGTCACCGTTGGTCAGATTCAGCACGTTTGCCAATTTGACTGCAAAATCCCCCTCCCGCACCAGTGGCTGCTCGACAGGAGGTTTGGACCCGGAGGGATTTCCCGCCGCCTGCGCAGCCAGAGGCATCAGGAGTAAACAAAGAACACCCACTATCGAAAGCAGCCTCTTCATACCTGCTCCTTTCAAATCCGACACTATCGACCACCATGAAATATAAGTATCTTCGTATGTTGGTGCTATTAGAGAATGGTTACCGAAACACAATTATACGTGAATTATTCCATTGAATTTTTTTGCGGCGCAGGGGGCCTTTGGAACTCGGTCGTAGGGGATCAAATGGCAAAGGGCGGCTCGGCGCTGTTGACGCGGACGGCGTAAAAACCTATCCTATGGCATTGGAGGTTGAGGGCTGCCGTTGAATTAACGCCAGAGGCGAGTGGGCCATGAGAAAAGCCATAATCGGATGGGTGCTTTGGTTCCTGGCCGTTACCACCATCGTGATTTTGCTGAACACGGCTGAGCAGACAAAAAAGCAGAATGAGCAATACGTTCCCAGGCAACTGCATATGGATAAGAAATTCCTGGATTGAGCCGCCTTGTTTTCCGGGGCCGCCGCGCGACCTCCTCCTAGCCTGTTATCCATGATATGACAAATCCGCAGTCCGAGCATTCTTTCCTGGTTTCGAACTCCCAGCAGGGCGAGCGCCTGGATCTTTTCCTGAGCCGGCTGGTGCCTGAAATTTCAAGGTCGCACCTCAAGAGGCTGATCCTGGATGAACTGGTGCGCGTAAACGGGGCTTGCGTAAAGCCAAGCTACGAGACCAGGACGGGCGATGTCGTGCGGGTCGTGATTCCGGAGCCGGAACCCAATACCACGCTCAAACCCGAACCGATGGCGCTCGATATTCTCTACGAGGATGAAGACCTGCTGATCGTAAACAAGCCGTCCGGGCTGGTGGTCCATCCGGGGGCCGGCCACTTTGAAGGGACCCTGGTTCACGGACTGCTCGCCCACTCGCCAAGACTGGCCGCCCAGGGGGCCCCGCTTCGGCCCGGCATCGTTCACCGCCTGGACAAAGACACTTCCGGGGCGCTGGTTATCGCCAAGAGCGAGCGGGCATACCTGGACCTGATCAAACAGTTCAAGGCACGCGACGTGAACAAGCAATACCTTGCGCTCGTTTACGGCAGTCCGGCAAAGCGGGAGGGGGAGATCAGGACCATGCTGGGCAGGCACCCCGCCGACCGCAAAAAGATCGCCGTGGTCAAGGGCAACGGCCGGGAAGCGGTATCGATCTGGAGCGTCGAAAAGGACTGGGGGGAGGTCTCGCTGCTAAGGGTAACCATCAAAACGGGCAGAACGCACCAGATAAGGGTGCACCTGAGCCATATCAACCATCCTGTCGTGGGAGACGAGGTGTACGGCGGAGGCGCGAGGAGGGCGAAATCGATCAGGTCCGGGTACGTGCGCGACCTGCTCCTGGGGGCGAAACGGCAGATGCTCCACGCCTCGTACCTGGAGTTCACTCACCCGGTTTCGGGCGTCCGGATATCGGCAACGGCGCCCCTCCCGGACGATTTCCTGTACCTGGTGCGGCGGTTGGATTTGAAAAATGCGGGTAATGACGATTAGGGCTCGGATCTCAAACGACCGCGGTTTTCATTCCAATTAGTCGAAGACCGCTCTTCTTGCTTTTCCCGGGTTTGAGCGCGGCGTTTTTCACGGCTACGCATTTTACCAGTGCGGCTATCTCGGCCCCTGAAATGGTGTCTTTGAGCAGGAAATAATCCGCGCCGCAATCCACCGCCCTGGTACGGTACTCGGGGATATCGAAGTTCGTAAAAATGCTCACCGCCACTTCGGGGTGAGCTGTTTTTATTTCGCGGGTCAGCTCGAGGCCGTTTCTTCCCGGAAGCTGGATGTCCATGAAAACGACATCCGGGCGAGTCTGCCGTATCATGTCCAGGATGTCGGCCCCGTCGGCACACTCGTAAACAGCAAGAGAAGGTATGTAGAGCTTCAGTATCTCTTTGAACGAGCGTCTGAAAAAATCGTTGTTTTCGACTATGACAACCGATGGCATGGCGCTCTTCTCTCCTGCATACGGTGGCAATGGGAGTAACTCGTTCCTGTCACTATATCGTCTGAAAGAGCGGGGGTAAATAAGGGCAATTATGTATTTGAACCAGGAACTTACTGTAGAGAGGCAGGCCTTTTGTTACAGTCCGGTGCCGGATTGCCGCCTGCGGCGGGGTGAGGTGGAACAGGTTGCGGCAGCCCTTCAACTCACGGCACGGCCTCACCGTGTCGGTCTTCGGAGTGGGACGGGCTATGGGCCGGCAACTCCAGGTAGATCTGTTCCGTGTCGTCCTCGTAGGACAGTATCTCCGCATACCTGCCCCACGTGACGGCTGTATCGAGCTGGCGTTCGGCCTCCTCCGGCGGGAACTCCAGCTCGAGGGCTTTCTGGACGACGTCCCACTTGAGCTGGTGATTGTCGGTTGCCTTGAGTATGTCCGTCAGCCACTTGAAGATGGGAAGCCTGCGTATGCGTGTTGCAAAGATCTCTTTCCTGGCCTGAATGCTCGCTTCCGCAAAGGTTTCGCCCAGGGGCCTGAGGGTTATGTCGCCCTGGGCGATGGTGGCAAACCCGAAAAGCTCCGACGCGTCTATCAAGCGGAGCAGATGGTCGGAATTGACCTTGAGTTCTTCGGCCAGCCGGTAGATGTCCACCCTGTCGCTCGGCATCTTGTCGAGGTGTTCGAGAAGGCCCGTCAGTTCGTTGAGGTTAATGTCCGGCAGCGCGCGGGTGCGGCCCGGCTCACCGGGGGCGGTGCCCAGTTCCAGATGTTCGGGCTGGGTCTGGCCAGCCAGGAGCGCGTAGACACGGTCGACCATTTCCAGGAACTTGGGGTCTTTGCGCATGCGGGGCTGGGGCAGCGGTACCCTGAGATCGGCCACTATGCGGCCCGGGTCTTTTTCCATGACGATTATGCGGTCGGCCATGAAAATGGCTTCTTCGATGTTGTGCGTCACCATGAGAATCGCCCTGGTCGGTATGCGCCCTTCGATCCACAGCTCCAGGAGTTCTCCGCGCAGCGCGTCGGCGCTCAGAACGTCAAGTGCCGAGAATGGTTCGTCGAGGCACAGCAGCTCCGGGTCTATCGCCATGGCGCGGGCAAACCCGACCTTCTGGCGCATGCCGCCGGAAAGCTCCCGCGGGTAGGCGGTCTCGAAACCGTCCAGCCCTACACGGTCGAGCAGGTCGAGCGCGCGCGTAACGCTCACCTTCTGGGGAACGCCCCTCGCCTTGAGGGCGACCTCCACGTTTTCCTGCACGGTAAGCCACGGAAACAGGGCAAATGTCTGGAACACGATAGCCGCATTGGGATTTATACCTTCCAGGGGCTCGCCGCGATAGAGCACCCTGCCCTCGGTCCCCTTCTGGAGGCCCGCTATTATGCGAAGAAGCGTGCTCTTTCCGCACCCCGACGGCCCCAGCAGCACCACGAACTCGCCTTCATCGATCGTGATGTTGATGTTCTGAACGGCCGTAAACCGCTTCTGGCCGGTCCCGTAGACCTGGCCTATATTTTTCAGCTTGAGCAGTGAAACACCCGCCATGGCGCTACTCCATACGGTACTTTTCCTGGGCGACGCGGTAGAGCCGCCTCCAGACCAGGCGATTTATCAAAACCACGGTGAATATCATAGTCAGGGTAGAGGCCAACAGCAGCGGGTAATCGCCCGAAGCGGTCGCCCGTGCGATGGTCGCCCCTATGCCGGTGGTAAATACCGCCTTGCCGCCGAACTCCACGTACTCGGCAACGATGCTGGCGTTCCAGGCCCCGCCTCCGGCCGCGATAGCCCCGGTTATAATATAGGGAAAGAGCGCCGGAAGTATAAGGGTGCGCCACTTGCTCCAGGTGCCGAGCTGGAGCAGGGTTGCCGTGAACTTCAGGTCCTGGGGGATGGCGCTTGCCCCGGCGATGATGTTGAACAGGAGGTACCACTGGGTCCCCAGGAGCATCAGGAAGACGGCCACCAGGCTCAGCCCTCCCGGCATGTTGATCATGAAAAGCAGGATAACCGGGAAAAGGGCAGTCGCCGGGATGGATGCGGCGATCTGGACCACCGGCTGAAGAGGCGCGGCCAGCCTGGGGTTGGTGCCGATCGCCACCCCGAGCGGAAGCGTCCAGGCAAGGGCGATGAAAAGGGCCGAAAATACCCGGAGAAACGTTGCGCCCACCCCGGCCCCTATCCCGGCCCACTGTTCGGGGGAGACCGCCAGGAGCATCCGGACCGCCTGGTATAGCCCAAAGGCCAGCGGCACCGACGCCAGAACGCAGAAGGCGATGAAAACCCATGGCCGATGTTCCTTCTCTTCGTGATACTCCTGCTTTGCGGGGAACATCCTCATCAATATCGAGTCGAGCTTTCGGCCGATGGGTCCAAAAACGGTTTCCCCCATCCAATCCACGAGCCGTGAGGTCCGCCAGGCATCGTAGAACCAGGAGGTGCGCGGCGTCTCCGTTTCCACCATTTCCAGCTTGAAACGCTCCGACCAGGCCAGAAGGGGCCTCCAGACGAACTGGTCGAGGGCCACGATCACAAAGACCAGCGTGGCCACCCCCCAGACAATCGCCTCCATGTCCCCTTTGCTTGCCGCCGCACTTAAATATGCGCCAAGACCCGGCAGGCGGAAGTCGCGATTGCCGACCGTAAAGATTTCGGCTGCCATCAGGAAAAACCAGCCGCCCGCCCAGCTCATTATGCTGTTCCACAGAAGCCCGATTGCCGCAAAGGGCAGGTGCAGCGTTTTGAATCGAAGCCAGCGGTTGAATTGAAACATGGAGCTGGCCTCGGCCAGTTCGCGGGGTATGGTGGTAAGCGACTGGTACCAGGCGAAGGTCAGGTTCCAGGCCTGGCTGGTGAAGATGAGGACGATGGATGCCACCTCGGCCGCCAGGTTGGTCGGAAGCACGCTGCTGAGGCTCAGCACGACGACGGGAAGAAAGGACAGGATCGGTATGCTCTGGAGTATGTCGAGGAGCGGAAGGAGCACCTTTCGCGCCAGGCGGTTGCGCATCATCGAGTAGCCGTAGATGATGGTAAACAACATCGACAGCACGTATGCGGCCGCCATCCGGCCCAGGGAATACCCGGCATACCACGGCAGCGCGTAGGGGGAGAGCGAAATATGAGGCCCCTTGATGATGGCCGGTGCATGGAAGGCAAGTCTGGCGCCGTACCAGGTGAGGCCCACCAGGCCCATCAAAACAATCCCGTCCCCCCACGTGAAAACCGGGAAACCGGTTTGTTCTATTTTGAATAAAAAAGACGGCCGCTTCACTGCTCTTCACCCCAGAAGTTAAAAAAAACCGGCAAACACTTCTACCTCAATTAATCCAAGCTAGCAACAACGGTAAGGTAAGAGTCGGCCTCACGCACGCTGAGGACATGAACTTCACGTAAACGGGGGGGGGAGGTCCCAAATCGTCGGGGACGGGGTCTCCCTGATTTTGGTCCACAAACACTCTTGAATGCTGGATTCGTATAAAATACAATAAGATGAAAAAATCAGGCGAGATTGACAATAATACCCCTTCTGCTATACTGCGTGACGGGGCAGCGGTCCGAATCAATCCTGCAAAATAATTCGCCAAGGCAAAATCGAGAGGGAGAAATCCTTTGCGCCAGACAAAGTACATTTTTATCACGGGTGGAGTTTTATCTTCGCTTGGAAAGGGCCTTGCGGCCGCTTCCATCGGGGCACTGATGGAAAGCAGGGGCCTTCGGGTAACGCTCCAGAAACTCGATCCCTATATCAACGTCGATCCGGGGACCATGAACCCGTTTCAGCACGGAGAAGTGTTCGTAACCGATGACGGCGCCGAAACCGACCTCGATCTGGGCCATTACGAGCGTTTCACGCATGCCCGGCTGGGCAAGAAGAACAACTACACCTCGGGCGGCATCTACTACTCGGTTATCATGAAGGAGAGGCGCGGCGAGTACCTGGGGGGGACCGTACAGGTAATTCCTCACGTAACCGATGAGATCAAGTCCGTTATTCGCGGCTTTGCCGACAACATGGATATTGCGATCGTCGAAATAGGGGGAACGGTGGGCGACATAGAAAGCCTTCCCTTCCTGGAAGCCATCCGCCAGTTCAGAAACGATGTCGGGCGTGAAAACGCCATATTCATTCACGTAACGCTTGTGCCGTACCTGCCCACTTCGGGCGAAGTCAAGACCAAGCCCACCCAGCACAGCGTAAAAGAGCTTCGCAGCATAGGCATCCAGCCCGACATACTTTTGTGCCGCACCGAAAAAAACCTCTCCCCGGATATCAAGGGCAAGATAGCCAATTTTTGCAACGTGGACACCGACGGCGTGATCACCGCCATGGACGTGGAGTGTATCTACGAGGTGCCCCTGCTCTTCCACGGCGAGGGACTGGACGAAAAGATAGTGAGGCTTCTCAACATCTGGACGCGTGCGCCGGTCCTGGACGACTGGAGCGACCTGGTAAACAGGATGAAAAACCCGGTGTTCACTGCGCGAATAGGAATCGTGGGCAAGTATATCGACCTCAAGGAGTCCTACAAGAGCCTCAATGAAGCCCTGATGCACGGAGGCGGGGCGCACGGGGTAAAACTCGATCTTGACTACATCGACTCGGAAAACGTGGAAAAGGAAGGCGGAGAGGCCCTGCTCGAAGGCGTCGACGGCGTCCTGGTCCCCGGCGGGTTCGGGCAGCGCGGCGTCGAGGGCAAAATCAAGGCCATCCGGTACGCGCGGGAAAACCGCATCCCATTTCTGGGCATCTGCCTGGGGATGCAGCTTGCCACCGTCGAATTCGCTCGAAACGTTGCCGGACTCGCAAAAGCCCACAGCATGGAATTCGACAAGCACACCCCGCACCCGGTTATCTACCTCATGCGCGAATGGCTCGATTACAAGAACAATACCGTTATCCGCCGGGACGAAAATTTCGACTACGGCGGGACGATGCGCCTGGGCGCCTATCCCTGCGTCCTGGAACCGGACAGTTTTGCTCTCAATGCCTACGGGATCGGCGAAATTTCGGAGCGCCACCGCCACCGGTATGAGTTCAACAACGAATACCGCGACGTGCTGGCCGAACACGGCCTGCGCTTTACCGGCCTGTCCCCGGACCGCAACCTGATCGAGATCGTCGAGCTTCCCGAGCATCCATGGTTTTTGGGATGCCAGTTTCACCCCGAATTCAAGTCGCGGCCGATGGAGCCTCACCCCATTTTCGCCGCGTTTGCCCAAAAGGCCCTCGAACAGGCTCGGCGCCGGAACCCTGAAACTCTTCCGAAGTGCGTCGGCTGAAGATTTTCTCATTGGTCGGATAATCCATGGATTTTGAGGTGCTGGACCAAAAAATCGGGCGGGACCGCCTGTTTCTGATCGGCGGCCCCTGCCTGATCGAAAGCGAGGACCTCGCCTTCGAGGTGGCCTCGTATCTCAAGAAGACCTGTTCCCGCCTCGATATTCCTTTCATTTTCAAAAGTTCCTACGACAAGGCAAACCGGACGTCGATCCTCTCCGAGCGTGGCCCCGGCGTGGACAAGGGGCTCGCGATTCTCTCGCGCATCCGGGAGGCGTTGAAAATTGCGGTTTTAACCGACGTGCATTCCCCATCCCAGGCCGAGCAGGCCGCTCGGGTGGTGGATGTTTTGCAAATCCCCGCCTTTCTCGCGCGCCAGACCGACCTGGTGACGGCCGCCGGGCGGACCGGAAAGCCGGTAAACCTGAAAAAAGCGCAGTTCCTTTCCCCCCTGGAAATGGGCCAGGTGATCGAAAAGGTGCGCGGCACGGGCAACTCCCGCATACTTATTACCGAGCGCGGGTCCCAGTTCGGCTACAACAACCTGGTGGTTGACATGCGCTCGATTCCCATCATGTCGGAATTCGGCTGCCCCGTGGTATTCGACGCCACGCACTCCGTCCAGCTTCCGGGAGCCCAGGGAACGAGTTCCGGGGGCCAGCGCCGGTTCGTCTCCACGCTTGCCCGCGCCGCTGTTGCGGCGGGCGCGCACGGCGTTTTTATCGAAACTCATCCGGACCCCGACCGGGCCCTGTGCGACGGCCCCAATTCCCTCCCCCTGCATGAAACAGGCGCCCTGCTTGAAGAACTTCTCGAAATCTATCACGCCGCCAGGAAAAGCCGGGCGGCAGCGGACGATAAATCATGGATATCAAAAACCTAGACAGGGAACTCACGGACCGGATCAGCCAGGTCCGGCTGATGATCTTCGACGTTGACGGGGTCCTTACCGACGGGCGGGTCATCTACCTGGACAACGGCACGGAAATAAAGGAATTCGACGCCCAGGACGGCCACGGGATCAAACTGCTCCAGCGTGCCGGACTGGAAGTGGCGCTGATATCCGGAAGGGCCTGCCCGGCGGTCGAACACCGGGCGGCGGGCCTGGGCATCCAAAGGGTGTACCAGGGGATAAAGGTTAAGGCCGAAGCCTACCGGCAGATACTGGCGGACACGGGGCTCTCGGAGCGCCAGACGGGCTACATGGGAGACGACCTCATCGACATCCCGGTGATGCGGCGGGCCGGGTTTTCGGTTGCCGTGCCCAACGCGGCCCCGCACATATTCCCGTATGCCCATTACATAACGAAGGCGAGCGGTGGACACGGAGCGGCCAGGGAAGTCTGCGAAATGATCCTCCAGGCGCAAAACCTGTGGGACGGCGTGACTTACCGCTATTTTTCGGAGCCGACCTGAGATTTACGAGACAGGCGCAATGAAAAAAGGCGCGCTGGAATCATTCCCCCGCTCTTTTTGGGGTTCAAGACCTAACGCATAAAACAATCCCGGTTCCGGATGCCTGAATGAACTATGACCCTCTCTACTATCCGCATCCTTCCCGCCGCAGCGTGGTGTTTGCCGGCCGCGGGATGGTGGCCACATCGCAGCCGCTGGCGGCCCAGGCCGGGCTCGACGTTTTGAAAAACGGCGGAAACGCCGTCGATGCCGCCATTGCCGTTGCCGCCTGCCTTACCGTCGTCGAGCCGACTTCAAACGGCATCGGCGGGGATGCTTTCGCACTGGTGTGGACCGGCGGAGAGCTGATGGGGCTCAACTCAAGCGGACCGGCGCCCGGAAAATTGTCGCTTGAAGCCCTCGCCGCGGCCGGCTTCAAGGAGCTTCCCCCCTACGGCGTGTGCCCCGTCACCGTGCCCGGAGCGCCCGCGTGCTGGGCCGAGCTGGCCTCGCGTTTCGGAAAACTTCCCCTTATCGAGAGCATGCGCCCCGCAATCGCGTATGCGCGGGAGGGGTTCCCGGTCTCTCCGGTGGTAAGCGATCTGTGGGAGGCGGCCTTCCGGGTCTATCGCGCTCAGCGTGGGGAAGAATTTCAGCACTGGTTCGATGCTTTTGCGCCCCGCGGCCGGGTCCCCGCGCCGGGGGAGCCGTGGCGCCAGGCCGACCAGGCAGAGACACTGGAAAAAATTGCCCTCAGCAACGCGCAAACCTTCTACCGGGGCGAACTGGCGGAAAAGATCGACGCCTTTTTCCGGCGATTCTCGGGATATCTCGCAATTGACGATCTGGCGGCGTTCAGGCCGGAGTGGGTCGAACCGGTAAAGGTTGGCTACAGGGGCTGTGAGGTCTGGGAAATTCCCCCCAACTGCCATGGGATCGTCGCGCTGATGGCCCTGAACATTCTAAGCGGGTTTCAATTGGATGGGATGGACCCGGCCGAGGCGTGCCACCTGCAAATCGAGGCGCTCAAGCTGGCCTTTGCCGACGGGCTCGAATACATAACCGACATTCGCCGGATGAAGGTCGGGGTCGAAGACCTCCTTTCGGACGGCTACGCCGCCCGCAGACGCGCCCTCATCGGAGAAGAGGCCCTTTCCCCGCCCCCCGGCAACCCGCACCGGGGCGGGACCGTCTATCTGGCCACGGCGGACGGCGAAGGCAACATGGTTTCCTATATCCAGAGCAACTACATGGGATTTGGTTCCGGCATGGTGGTTCCCGGAACGGGCATTGCGCTCAACAATCGCGGATCTTGCTTCTCCTGCGACCCGGCCCATTCCAACTGCCTGGAGCCCGGCAAAAAACCCTATCATACGATCATGCCCGGATTTCTGACCAGGGGCGGCGACCCCGTGGGGCCTTTCGGCTTCATGGGCGGTTTCATCCAGCCGCAGGGACACGTCATGGTGATGGTCAATGCCCTGGACTTCCACTTGAACCCGCAGGCAGCACTCGACGCTCCGCGGTTCCGGTGGCAGGGGGGTAAGGCAGTGGAGGTCGAAGCGCGGTTTCCGCGCCGCCTGGCCGATGCCCTCACCCGGAAGGGACACCAGGTGGAGTACGCCCCGGAAGATGACCGTAATTTCGGCCGGGGTCAGATTATCTGGAGAACCGGGGAGGGTGTTCTGGCGGGTGGGAGCGAACCCCGCGCCGACGGCCAGGTGGCGGCGTGGTAGGGCGCATGCGGCCGGGTTCGTGGAATATTTGTATTTCGAAAAGCGTGGGGCGCCGGCCTCCCACATGAGGTTGCTTTAAAATACATGAACTTCACGTAGGTGGGAGGGAGTTCCCAAAACTTCATTCCTGCAACGCCTTTGGGCGGGAATCCGGGCAACAGCCCGGGAATCGATTCCCCGCTTTCTAAAAATTTTCCGCCGCGTCCAGTTCCGCTTCGCCCAGCACCTTGTCCACGTCGAGGATTATTTTCAGGTCCCTGTCTATTTTTGCCATTCCCAGGATGCAGTCCCTGCTGAAATCGTCGATCATATCGGGAGCATCCTCGATGTCGGCGCCTTTTATGTGCAGGACCTCGGATACGGAATCCACCACGACCCCGATAAACCTGGCCCTCCCGCGGTGCTCGGTCTCCAGCACGATGATGCAGGTGCGGTCGGAATAATCCGTTTCCTCCAGGCCCAACTTGGCCCGCATGTCCACCACCGGAATGACCTTGCCTCGAAGGTTCACCACCCCCTTCACATACGAGGGCGCCTGGGGCACAGGGGTGATCGGCATCACCTCGATTATTTCCTTGACCTTGAGTATGGTTATCCCGTACTCCTCCCCCGCCATGGAAAAGGTCAGGTACTTGCCGGTCTTGCGCTCGTTGTTGAGAAGGAGCATTTCCTGCTCCTTTTCTTCCGTGATATCCATGATGATCCCGGTGGCGAAGTCCACCTCGCCGGTGTCGTCGCACACGATCTGGCTCCACTCCCTGATCCACAGGATATCGCCGTTTTTGGTCCTGACCCTGTACTCCCTCATGTAGGTCTTATCCCCCTTGAGGGCCTGCACGAAAGCCTGCCTCATGGAGGTCTTGTCTTCATCCAGGACCAGGTCGACCCACTTCATCTGGTGTGAATTGAACTGTTCTTTGGGGTAGCCCACTATGGCTTCGATCTGGTCCCCGAGAAATTCGCTCGAACCATCTTTGAACCCCTTGAAGGCGGCATTCCTGACCTTGCCTTTCCTGGCTGCCGCCCCGGCCGGCTTTGCCATCTCCCTCTCCTTTCCCGCTGTGCGCGGATCGGGCTGATTTTTATCTTGATCTATCTATCGGCCGGCAACTGCATTATCTTTAACAGCTTGCAAACACCCCGGAAATTGAGTGGAAGCGGCGGGCTCGTTTTTTCCTTCCTTGAGAGCCGTTCTCGTTTTATACTCCCGCCTGCCTTAAGTATTTCAAACATGGAGGATCAAGGGAATTGGCCAATCCATACAAACAAAATTACAAGCGCATGGTGCACCTGATTCGCCCGTACTGGAAGCAACTCGTATTTGCAATGTTGTGTATGCTGGGAGTGGGCTGGACAACCGCTGCCGGAGCGTACCTGATAAAGGACGTTCTGGATGGTATTTTCATAAACAAGAGGCAAGACCTGCTGATCATCCTGCCTCTTGCCGTGCTCGTTCTGTTTACGGCCAAGGGATTTTGCATGTGGGGCAACGTCTATCTGACCAACCGTGTGAGCAACAGGATCGTAGCCCAGATCCGGCAGGATCTCTATGACCACATGCAGAAGCTGTCCATGTCGTTTTTTGACAAAAACTCGACGGGCGATCTCATTTCCCGTGTGGTAAACGACGTTACGTTCCTTCAGTCCACCGCATCCATGGCCGTTGTCGGGGTCCTGCGCGAGGGTTTCAGCATCATCAGCCTGTTGGCCGTTGTTTTCTACCGTGACTGGCAGCTTGCGATCATCGCCCTGATAGTGCTGCCCATGGGTTTCTACCCGGTCATCAGGCTGAGCAAGATGCTTCGCGGCATTGGAGTAAGCGGCCAGGCATCGCTTGCCGACATTACCATCATCCTGCACGAAACGATCAGCGGCAGCCGTATCGTAAAAGCTTTCGGGATGGAAGAATACGAGAAGGGCCGCTTCAGCGTGATTAACGATAAATTCCTGAACCTGATGCTGAAAATGATTGCCGTGACGGCGCTTTCTTCGCCCATAATGGAGTTTATCGCCGGGTTGGTCATCGTTTTCACGATATGGTACGGAGGATCGAGGGTAGTCAGCGGCACGGACACCGCCGGAAACTTCTTCTCGTTCACTGCCGCGCTGCTGCTGCTCTACGAGCCGGCAAAGAGGCTCAACAACACGGTCGGCATACTTCCCCTGGGGCTGGCGGCGGCGGACCGGATCTACGAAATAATGGACATAGAGCCCGAAATAACCGACAAACCCGGGGCGCTCGATCTCCAGCCCATCCGACAGAGCATAGAATTCAGAGACGTGAGTTTCCGATATGAGAAGCAGGAGCTGGTTCTAAGCGATATAAACATCACCGCCAAAGCCGGCGAAGTGATCGCGCTGGTGGGCATGAGCGGTGCGGGAAAGACGACGCTGGTAAACCTTATTCCGCGTTTCTACGACGTGTCCGAAGGGGCGGTTCTGATAGACGGAATAGATATCCGTGACGTTACCGTTTCCTCGTTGCGCTCGCAGATCGGGATGGTGACCCAGCAGTCCATCCTGTTTAACGACACGGTGCGCAGCAACATCGCCTACGGCGACATCGACAGGAGCGAGGAGGAGATAATCGATGCGGCCAGGGCGGCCAACGCCTACGATTTCATAATGAAAATGCCCAAGGGGTTTGAAAGCTCGATAGGTGAAGCGGGATCGAAGCTCTCGGGCGGCGAGCGCCAGCGAATCTGCATCGCCAGGGCGCTGCTCAAAGACGCCCCCATTCTCATCCTCGACGAGGCCACGTCGTCCCTGGACAGCGACTCGGAGATGGAGGTCCAGAATGCGCTCGATAACCTCATGATGGGCCGGACGACATTCGTAATCGCCCACCGCCTTTCCACGATCAAAAACGCCGACAGGATAATCGCGATGTCCAATGGAAGGATAGTGGAGGTGGGCCGCCACGAAGACCTGCTGAAAACGGGCAACGAATACCGGCGCCTCTACGACCTCCAGTTTGCGGGACTTCAGCTCGGCCTTGCCCCGGAGTCCGGGGGGACGGTCAGCCGAACGGCGTCTTAGGGGGATTCTTTAAAAGGTCGTCGAGTCGGGGAAAAAGAAAGTTATGTCACAACAAAGCCGTCATTGCGGCGAAAGCCCGCAATGACGGCTTTGTGCGTTTTTCAATCATGCGCGGTAAAAATTCCGCGGTTCAACACCCTCTTATACCAGGTTACCTTGAAAATGCCGTTTTCATGCTTCGCGGGTGACGCAGGGGCCATGACTAATTGCGTTCAAGATTAACGTGATGGGTTACGCTCCGCTTCACCCATCCTACCCTTAACTCAGGTCTGGAAAGGGATGTGGGATGGGTGAAGCGGAGCGTAACCCATCGGCATTGGCCTATCTTGAACGAAAATTAGTATCAGTGCTTCTCCAGCACGATCTCTTTGAACTTCGAAGGATTTCCTATTTCGCCCATATCGGGGCTGCCGGCCAGGGTCATCGTAAATTCCCGGTAATAGCTTACCAGGGCGATGTTGGCCTTGAGCCGCATTCCCGGCTTGAGCCTGTCGAGGCCAAACCATTTTGCGGGCAGAAACGCCTCGATCAGCATGTGCGGGAGCGCTTTATCAAGCCTTTGCACATGGCCCTCGTCCGGCAGGCGCTCGGGCGGTTTTCCGGCCTCGATCCGGAACAGTCGGGGGTTTATCTCGAACCCGTCCGCATAACTGGGGTTATCGGCCGGGACCATGTAGGCGGCAAAGTGATCGAGCCTGTTTTCCCTCTCCACCGTAAAGTGCAGTTGAAAGGCCTCCGAGAGGGGGAAAGTTTCGCGATAGTCCAGGAATTCAGGATCGACGTAGGTGGTGGATGCGCTGAAAAGGTAAAAGCCCTCCGGCCTCCATGCAATGTGCACGTCTCCAAACGGGACGTAAGGGGCGCGGGCGTTGAATCCCCGGAGGAGGGTCCTCTCCTTTTCCCAGTCCATGAACGACTGGTCGGACACATTGATCGGGAACTCGGCACGGTGAATGCGCACGGGGCCAGCCTGGGAAAGAGGATGTCCCGCGCGCGCGGCGCTTTCCCGGTGGACGGTTTCGAGCGCTCGGTTGATCTTCCTGAAATTTTCCGTCAGATTTTTGTACGGCCGGTTCGAGGTGTCGATCAGGCCCATGTTGTAGTCTTCGCCGTCTTCGCGCCCGCCAAACGGTTCGTCGCAGTACTGGAACCAGTGCGCACCCACCACGTTGGGGAAACGGGCAAAATTGAGCATGGCGTTGCCGGCGCCCCACGACCTCTGGACCTGGGTGCCCACCGTCATGAGGTGGCCGGGTTTCGAAGGCTCGTCCCCGTTGGTTTCGTTCTTGTTGCCGCTCCTGTTTTCATTCGCCGCGAAAAAGAACTCGGTAACCAGCACCGGTTTCGAGCTGAGCTTTCGAAGTCCGTCGAAAAAATAGGGCGCGATCCATCCGTCGGCTGACTCCACGTTGTAATTGGTGGATATAACGTCCACATTGTCGCCGATCGCCCTGATCGCATCCTGGTGATAATAGAGCGGCAGCCGGTCCCCAAGCACGAGCGCCCCGGGGTGCGCGGTGCGGATGGCTTTGAACATCAGCCCGTAGTATCGCTTCGCGCAATCGTACATGAAATCGTCAACGAGGCGGATTCCGCCCCCGCCCGGCTTCAGCTTGAGTGAGGCCCCTGCTTTCTTGAGGTCCTCGAAATTTGCGATTCCGTCCTGCGGGACCCAGTCGGCGAGCAGTTTTTCCCAGTTTCCGGCGTATCTGTCGTGGATCATCCGCCACAGGTGGCGCTTGGTGTGGTTGTCCCACCCCACCTTGAGATACCAGCGAAAAAGCGCCGAATTCCACCAGCCGGATTCGTTGTCGGTATAGTAGCCGATCAGGCAGGGCAGGCCGCGGTAAGGGGCCGTAAGCTCCCTTGCCCACTCGATTGTCGTCTTCTCCATTGCCGGATCGAAGGGGTCGTGCCAGTGATACTTGGAGTTGCGGCCCAGTTCGAGATCGACGGTCAGTGCCAGCCCCAATTCCGGCAAGCTGTCGGACCAGCCCCCGAGAGTATTGAATCCCCAACGCCTGAGCCTTGCGCCCACCGTCTTTGCCCATTCGCCGATGGTGGGGTAGAAATTCGACCAGCAGTAAGCATGACCGGACCGGCTTTTCTCGGTTTCTTTCCATGCTTTGACAAGATTTACGCCTTTTGAGTAAAAAGGCTTTCCGTCGGGACTGATGAGCCATTTTACGCCGTTGATCTCGGCCGTGCTCCATTTTCCGGCTTGGACCGGCCCGGCCCCGCCGAATGCGGGCTGAGAAGCGAGCAGGAGCACTGTGGAAAGGGCGATCAGAAAAAGCAGATTAACTACAGGTTTCATTGAAGCAGTTCCAAAAACTTATATAGCCGGGCCGTTCCACGCGAAGACGCGATCAAGAGAAGTAAACGCGCCATGATACGCGTCTTCGGGTGATCGGCTCTTACCTCAGGCATCTATTTAGCGCTGTCGAGTTTCCCGCATGCGTGATGGTAATAAGCGGCGTATTCCTGCGGGACCGTTATCACCTGCGTCATATCCAGGCGGGCGAACAGCTCGCAGGGCAAGAGAAAATACCTGAAAAAATCGCCCAGTATCTGGATCTGGCTGGCATGAGCGAGCAGGGCGCGGCGTTTGCCCTCCACCTCTTCCGCCGAAAGGGGCAACGCGGTCCACCTGGCGGTGGCAAGCGTTTTCCCGGATCTTTTGCAACTGCCGACCCCGGTTTCGAAAATCGCCTTCGCCCATTGGCTGTCATGGGGATAATCCTTGAAGTGAACCAGGTATGTAAACACCCGTGTAGGGGAAAAAGGCGATTTCTTCTCCTGGTGAACGCATCGCAGAGCGTCGAGCACAAATACGCCCGTCGCGGTGTGGTCGGGGTGATAATCCCTGGGGTCGGGCAGCACCACCCAGTCGGGCTTGAACTCGGTGAGCACGCGGGCGATCTCCTGGTCGAGTTCGACCCCGGAATATTTTGCCCAGCGATTCTTTCCCTTGCGCTGAGGCCGGTCGAAAAGCGTATGAGGCGAAACGAACGGTTTGAGCCCGGACCAGTATGATTCCCACAGATCGTCTATGCCGTCATCGGGAAAACCGAGAAAAATAACGTCATTCGGATGGAGGCCGAGTGCGCACGCCGCATTAACCGCCTCCTCCTGCCTCTTTTTTCCGTACTCGATAAAGTCCTGCGCCGAAATGCTGGCCTTTTTCAACCGCAGGCGCAAGGCTTCTTCGTAGCCGTCCCCGTTGGTCACGAAGACAATGCGGACCTTGCCCCCTTTTTCCACCACGCGCTGGATCAGGCCGGAGGCCGCGAGCGACTCGTCATCCGGATGAGGGGAAAAAATCATGACCCGCACACCCCGGGGAACTTTGAGCAAACGGTGGGACATGTATGGGAAGGGATTTCCGGCTGCAGGCGAAGAATAGGCGGGGCGGCGGCCCCTGGCCTTTTCGATCAGGTCCTTAACCGAATTTGCGGCGATCGGTGAGGATAACGAAACCTTTTGAAGATATTTCCCGGCGAAATCGTCCTGCGCTTGGCAGATTGCCGCGGCGGGAAAAAGACACGAGACAACGAGTGCCATTATTGCGGTATGCTTCACGATTTTTCCTTTACGATTGTTTTCACCGCAAAGATGCAGAGAGCGCAGAGGAAAGTTTTGCGCATCGAGAAGAATCTTTCCCCATCTCTCAAATCCCCAAATCCCTTTTATTTTGCCGCTCCCACCTCATCCAGTCCAAACTGGGAGTTGTAAAGGGACGCGAAATGCCCGCCCGCGCCTATCAGTTCCGCGAACGAGCCCTGTTCGGCGATTTCGCCGTTTCTCAAAACGATTATGCGGTCGGCCTTGCGCACGGTCGACAGCCTGTGGGCGATGATAAACGTGGTCCGGCCGGCGATGAGCTGTTCGAGCCCTTCCATGATAAGCGCCTCGGTCTCGGCATCAACCGACGACGTGGGCTCATCCAGGATCAGTATCGGGGCATTTCTCAAAATAGCCCTGGCGATGGTTATCCGCTGCCTCTCGCCCTCGGAAAGAGTCGCCCCCTGCTCGCCCACTATAGTATCGTATTTTTGCGGCAACCGTTCAATGGAATCGTGTATTCGGGCCAGTTTGGCGGCGGCGATAACGTCTTCGATCCCGGCGTCCGGCCTGCCGTAGGCAATATTTTCACGCACGGAGACCGGAAACACAAGCGGCGGCTGGAGCACCATGGCTACCTGGTTTCGAAGCGCTTTTATCTGGTAGCTGCGAATGTCCACGCCGTCCACCAGGACCCGGCCGGCCTTGGGGTCGTAGAATCGCGGAATCAGGCTTACCAGCGTGGATTTGCCCACTCCCGTAGGCCCCACGATAGCGATCTTTTTACCCGGCTCGACGCGGAGGCTGATATTATTCAGCACCGGCTGGCTGTCCACGTAACTGAAGGAAGCGTTTTCCCAGACCACTTCGCCCCTGGTCCCGGCAGCCGGAAAGGCAAGCGATCCGTCCTTGAGGTCCCGTCCCACGTCCAGTATCTCAAAGACGCGCTGCACGCCGACCTTGGCCCCCTGTATGAGTCCCCAGGTCTGGCAGATGGTGTTTATGGGTCCGTAGAGCGAGGCCAGGTAGGTGGTGAAAATCACGATCTCGCCTATGGTGATCTTTCCGGACATCACGTGCTGCGCCCCCACCCATACCACGAAGGCGGTACCCACGGCCATTACCACGTTCACGATCCCGGAATAGAAGGTCTGGAGGGTGTAGAGCCTGAGGCTCGCCCCGAGACTCAGGTCGCTCGCATCCATGAACTTCCGGTGTTCCTCTTCCTCCTTGGTGAATGCCTGGATGATGCGTATCGCCGACATTGCGCGCTGCACCACCGTGTAGACCTCGCTTTCCTGCTGGCGGGCAAGGACTGCGGCATTCGTAATCCGGCGGCTCATAATCGCGATGGAGACAAAAAGCGCCGGACACACGGCAAGAGAAAACAGCGTGAGCTGCCAGTCTATTTTTATCATCACGAAAAACATTCCACCCAGAAGCACCAGGGCGGTCGCTATGGGAAAAACGCCGTTCATCGTAAGGCTCTGGATGGCGTACGTATCGGCGGTCACCCGGTAGAGCAGGTCGCCGACCTGGCGGCGGCTGTGGAAGGCCAGGGACAAACGCTGGAGGTGCGCGTAGAGGTCGCGCCGCATGTCGTTTACCATCTTCTGGCCTATTTTTATCGTCGTGTAGTTGTTGAGAAGCGTAATGGCGCCCAGAACGACGTATACCACAACCATGCCCAGGGATGCCGCCATGAGCAATTCCTGCCGGGAATACCCCGCCACCACCCCCCAGGCAATCGGCTTTCCGCTCAGCACGTTGTCGATTATGACCTTCAGAGGCCACGGTTTTAAAAGCTCGCAGGCGCTCATCAGGAAAACCTGGGCGAGAGCTATCAGAAATGGAAACCGGTACGGCCAGAGATATCTCAGTACTTTACTGCGCATATGGAAATAATTCTTTCATCCGGTCAAAGCAGTCGCCATGCCATTGGAATCCCGAAAACAGGTTTCGACTTTGTAACGGAGATTTTTAATCTGCCAGCGCCAAAAGGAAAAGAAAAAAAGCATTGAGGGTTGCGGGCAGGGACGGTGAACCGGGGATGGGGACACTAAAAAGCCGGGGCTGCATACGAAATTACATTGAAAATGCCGTTTTCATGTTTCGCGGGTAAACGGCCTGTTGCCCGAATGAGGTTGCTTTCAAAATACATGAACTTCACGTAAGTGGGAGGGAGTTCCCAAACCGTCATTCCCGTAGCGCTTTTGGGCCTTGAGCGCACCCCCGTTTCAGGGGGCTATGGTCACCGGGGTGCCGACGGTGACCACGTTAAACAATTCGTCCATCGCGGAATTCTTAACGGCAACACAGCCAAGGGTCCAGTCTTTCTGGCCTCCGCCCCCGTGTATCATGATCAGTCCGCCAAGCGCCGTATTTGCCGGAGGCATTTTCCTTGAGTCGTTTGCCTGGACGATCTGGCAGTAATCATTATAGGTTATAATACCTGAATGAAGGCCGTTTTCGGCCTGCCGGGAGCTTGGATAATTTATTCCAAACGACTTGTAATAGTTGCTGCAGCGGTTCTTTGAACAGATAAAGTAGTCGCCTTCAGGGGTGCGCCCGTCGCCCCTGAAGTATTTGTCCCCCCTGGGGCTTGGACCAAGGCCTATGTGATATTCGCGAATGAGCACCTGGTCCTGGATTAGCAGGAGCCTGCGTTCGCCCTTATGTATGTATAGTTTCGGCCGGGTTACGAGTTCAAGCGGGTAGTCCAGGTCGATCGTGCAGTACGGAAGTTCGCATTTCGGAGGCTCCAGGGGTTTTTCCGGCGGGAGGGTTTTCCTGGCAACCGGGACCTTTATATGCGAATTAAACATCGAGTCATATAGAGAAAAAACGGAACATGAACCGAGTACAAAACATGCGCAAACAATGATCGATGCAAAAAGGAAACGGCGAAGGGCGCTAATGTAAAATTCCATGGTGCTGCTCCATACGTTTTTTCCGATACTGTTGATCTTTACACGAACTTTCCGCGATCTTGTCCTGCATCACCCCCGCCCAGCCTCCCTTATCGAGGGGGAGGAGGCCCCCATCCTGCGCCGTGGGTCAGGAACCGGTCTTCGATAAAGCTTCCCGGCGAGCGGGTTTTTCCGGCGCGTGCTTTACCGCGCCGCTCTGCCGGGACTTTATTTTCCCGTCCTTACCGGGCTTGGGCAGGCTGGTGTATATGTCCCTGCCCAGGTCTTTCATCGATTCGGTGATAAGCACCACTGTCCCGATTTCGGCCCAGTCGTAGAGCGTGCAGGACGTAAAAATGGGGACGTTTATGCATCCGTGAGAACAGTTGCGGCCGTTGACATCGCCCGCATGAATCCATACCCGGCCGTAAACGTGAAGCGCCATGGGCATGAGCGCCGGCTCGCCGTAGGCGTTCAGATAGGTGGACATATGGTCCGCATCTTTTCCTTTTATCCGGTACATCCCTCTCTTGGTCCAGGTTTTCAACTTTCCGATGCACACGTAGGTGCTGCCGGCCAGGCGGCCGCGCTCGTACCAGCCCAGAAAGGAGAGGTCTTTCACCACCAGGAGGAGCTTGGGGATATGGCCTACCCCGGTGAGAGCCGGGGGAAGCGGCGTCCAGTCCTTCTGTGCCTCGAAATCCCGCGGTACCAGGAGCGCTCGCCTGTGTTTGATGTCGGAGCGTATATATTCCTTGTCCTTGCCGTTAAACCGCGCAAGAATCTCCAGGCACTTTTGATAATGGAGCCGCGGGTCCTTGCGCTCGATGTTTCGCAGTTCTTTTTCGCTTATGACGCGCTTTACCGCGGGCACCGGTTTTTGGACATAATTATGCTGCCCGGCCGCGGACATGGCGTACGAATCCTCCGAACCGGGTACCTGCCGAAGGTCCACCTGCCTTGCCGCACACCCGGAAAGCACAACTGAAAACACAAAAATCCCCGCCCACCATAACACCGGATTCAATCTATTCGCCATAGCGCGCATATCGGGAATTAACCGCGGGGATTCCGGACCGGTTATCCAATAGGCGTACCTTCCGGATTCTTTAGATGTGATGAATTTATCTCGGGTTTTGGAAACAGAAACCCCGCAGTATTTTCCCACTCCCCCGGTTCGGGAAAATACGTCATCATCGCCCGCTTTTCAACCATAAAGAGCGGTGCTCTCTAGATTACCGCCGGGTTTTAATCGCCGGCAAGGGAAGTCCGGGACGCTAATTCGACTCGCGTATCACGAGCCCTTCCATTTTTTCTTTTCTGTTGAACTCGGCAGCGAACTTGAGCGCGGCCTCCCGCGCCTGGAACGAGCCGACGAGCACCCGGTTCCAGGCGCCGTTTAGATCGAGCGTTTCGAGGCGCGGGGAATATCCCTTGGCTTTTAGCTGCGTCATGAGCCGCTGTGCGTTTGCGGGGTTTTGCAGCGAGGAGACCAGCAGCGTGAAATGTTCTCCCGGCGCAACGGAATCGGATGGAGCGGGCCGGGCCGGTTTTTCCGGCTCGGGCTCGGGCGCGGGTGTCGCTCTGGCCGTTTTTTCAGGCTTAACCGCCGGGGTTTTTTCAGAAGGCCGCGGCGAGGGGGCGGGGGCCGTGATGCCGGCACCGGCTTCCTTTCGCGTCAGGTCCTCGTAATAATTCAGGGAATCCAGGATCTTCCGGGGTTCCTCCCATGTCTCGGCCGCTTTCGGGGCAGGCTGGTCGGCCTGTTTGCCGAGCCCCATGAAACGCATGAGTCCGGCCCGCACCGATATATCTTCAGAACTCACCAGTGCGATTCCCCTTCCCGCCAGGACCCCCAAAACGAACATCCAGCAAAGGGCCGCGGCAAAACAGGAGACGTAGAAAACCAGCCTTTTTTTGCTCACTTCGATGCGATACTTCTTTTCGTCCCGCGACGCACGGGACTGGTCGGACTTTTCTGGAGTTACGACGACCAGCTTCGGGCGAGCCATACGCATTCGTCCTCTCTGCGGCGGGGTTAAACTCCATACCGGCGGCCGGGCGAAAGCTTCACTCCCAGCCGTTTGCCGGGAAGCCCGGCTTCCCGCGTCACTACATCTTTGTGGGCGCTCCGACCCCCAGCAGTTCCAGAGCGTTCTTTATGACTTCCCGTACGGCGGCGGCAAGGCAGAGCCGGGCGCGCGTAAGGCCGGGGTCGTCTCCCAGTATCCGGTTGTCGTGGTAATAGCTGTGGAACAGAGACACCAACTGGTGCAGATAATACGGGATATAGTGCGGCTCAAGCGTCCTGGCGCAGTTTGCCACGACTTCCGGGTATTCGCCCAAAAACTTTATCAGGTCGAACTCCTGCGGCAGCTCCAGGAGGCCGAGGATATCGTCGCCGGCCGTTTTCGGGTCGAACTCGATGCCCCGCTCCCGCGCCACTTCGAAGACGCTGCACAACCGGGCATGCGCGTACTGAACATAGAAAACGGGATTGTCGTTGCTCTGGGCCATTGCCACTTCCAGGTCGAAATCCAGTGGAGTGTCCGTGCGCCTGGTAAGGAAAATAAACCGGGTGGCGTCTTTCCCCACCTCGTCGATCACCTCGCGAAGCGTCACGAACTCACCGCCCCGTGTGCTCATGGCCACCGGCTGCCCGCCCCGCAGAAGGTTTACGAGCTGGACGAGGATCACCCGCAGGTCTTCGCGCCCGTGCCCCATGGCCTCCACCCCGGCCTTGATGCGGTCCACGTATCCGTGGTGGTCCGCTCCCCAGATATCGACCACCGTCTGGAAACCCCTCTCGAACTTTTCCCAGTGGTAGGCGAGATCGGCCGCAAAGTAGGTGCTCGCCCCGTTTGCCCTGATCACCACCCTGTCTTTCTCATCGCCGAAAGCGGTGGACCGGAACCAGACGGCCCCTTCATGATCGTAGATAAACCCGCGCTCCTTGAGGTACCGGATGGTCTTGCCAACCGAATCGCGCCGGTGGAGTTCCTGCTCGCTGAACCAGTTCTTGAAACGGACCCCGAATACTTCCAGGTCGTCTTTTATTCCGTCGAGGATCCGGTTTGCGGCATAGGAGGTAAAAAAGGCGAGCACTTCGTCCAGGGCCGAGTCGCGAAACCGGTCGCCTTCCTCCCTGATCAGATCACGGGCAAGATCGCGCATGTACTCGCCGCGGTAGTGATTATCCGGAAACCTTACATTCTCCCCCAGTTCCTGGAGATATCGGTAAAAAAGGCTGCGCCCGAGGGTTTCCATCTGGTTGCCGGCGTCGTTTATGTAGTATTCGCGCTGGACGTCGTAGCCGCAGCCCTCCAGAATGTTTGACAACACGTCGCCTATGGCGGCCCCCCGGCCGTGGCCGATGTGAAGAGGCCCGGTGGGATTGGCGCTCACGAACTCGACCTGGATTTTCCTTCCCCGCCCGATATCCTGGCGCCCGAAGGATTTCGGGTCCCGGAGGATGTTTTTTACCGTCGCGCGCAGGGCCCGCGGTTCGATAAAGAAATTTATGAAGCCCGGCCCGGCTGTTTCGACGCTGCGCAGTATCCCGTCGGGGTCTTTGAGGTTTTCTATTATCCGGAGCGCGATTTCCCGGGGACTGCGCTTTAGGACCTTGGTCAGTGCGAAAGCCACGTTCGTGGCATAGTCTCCGTGTTCGGAACCTTTAGGAATTTCGAGCTCAACGTTTAATTCCGCCCCTGCCCGGCCTGCCAGAAGAGTCTCCACGGCGCCGGCGATCATTTTCTTGAGGCGGTTTCGCATGTCGTCCATTATAGTTTGGAATCCTTCCTGGGGATGGTTTAAATCAGGCATATATATCACCAGGGGGCAGTGTTTCAATAGCAAGTTTAGCGGTGGTTTGCCTTTGTTTTTGCTCCGGGCCTTGCACCGGGCCAGTATCTGCCCTAGACTTTGCCCCGGGACGGAATCGAGGGATGGAGCATCCAAAACCGGTGGAGGGCAAATATGCAGAGTAAGAAGGTAGGCGAGAGCAACGTAATCATGGCCCAACTGATGAACCCGCAGGACGCCAATCCTGCCGGAAATGTTCACGGGGGCGTCATCATGAGGCTTATAGACACCGCCGCCGGAGTGTGCGCGGCGCGGCACTCGCGCACAAACGTGGTTACGGCCTCCATAGACCGGCTCGATTTCATCGGCCCGGTCTTCATAGGGGACCTGGTCACCTGCAAGGCTTCGGTCAACATGGTGGGGAAAACCTCGATGGAAATCGGTGTGCGGGTGGAGGCCGAAAACCTTCTCAGCGGCGAGATCCGCAAAGCCTCATCGGCCTACCTGACCTATGTGGCCCTGGACGAGACCGGCTGCCCTACGACGGCCCCGCCCCTTATCCTGGAAACGGACGATGATTTCAGGCGAAACTGCGAGGCCAGGATGAGAAGAGAAGCGCGCCTGCGGACGAAAAAAGAACAGGAAGACCGGCCGTGCTGAAGGACGGAAGACGAAGACAGATGGCGGATAGCGGCCCATGAACCGTGCCGCCTTCGCGTGAAACTCCCCGGCCAACACTCGCAACCGGCTTTTTGCGTTCCTCCTTGTTGATGCCTCTGCCATGGCTTATAAAGTGAAAGAGGGGTTAAATCCGGACCCGTGTTTTTCCGTACGGGCCGTTTTTCCGGGATGAAGCACAATGGTGCATCGTGAATTCGAGTTGACGGTGGAGCAAACAAACAGGCGGCGTTTTACGGCGATGGGTTTTTCGGTTGCCGCAAGCGTTTTGCTGATGGGCCTCAAGTTTTATACATTCTGGCTCACCGGCTCCAATGCCGTTCTCTCCGACGCCCTGGAATCCATAATAAACGTGGTCGCCAGCTCGTTCGCGTTGTGGAGCGTGATTTTTGCCTCACGGCCTCCGGACGTAGATCACCCTTACGGCCACGGCAAGGCGGAGTTTGTTTCGGCCGGTTTCGAGGGCGCGCTGATCGTACTGGCATCCGGGGCGATCCTCTGGGAAGCCCTTCCCGGTATGTTCAGGCCCACGCCCCTGCCCAATCTCGATGCGGGGCTCCTGATACTGCTCGCAACCGCCGCGGCCAACGGCATTCTCGGAGCCTGGCTGGTGCGCATGGGCAGGCGCACCCGGTCGGCGGCGATTCTTGCCGACGGAAAGCATATCATCACCGATGTCTACACATCGGCCGGCGTTCTCGCCGGCCTCGTACTAGTGCGGCAAACAGGATGGCTGTGGCTGGATGGGGCCATTGCCTGCCTGGTTGCGGTAAATATCCTGTTTATCGGAATCCGACTCGTTCGCGAATCCTCCTCTCGACTCATGGATGCCTACGACCCCAAACTGCTCGAACAGATAACCGGTGTTATCGAAAAACACCGGAGGCCGGTATGGGTCGACATGCACCACCTGAGGGCCTGGCGCTCCGGCGACCGCATCCACGTCGACTTCCACCTCATCTTGCCGCGAGACCTCACCCTGGAAGAGGCTCACAGGGAAGTATCGGACATCGAGCAACTGCTCAAGACGCATGTTGAGGGGTTGGGAGACGCCATGGTCCACGCCGAGCCCTGCATAAGCCCCCAGTGTCCCTATTGCGGGCACGATCCCTGCCTGATCCGCCGGGCGGGGCCGGTAGAGCAGAACATCTGGGGCCGGGAGTCATCCACCGCCGCCTGTCCGGACCACGAAGTCCGGGAAGAGCACGAACACAGCGGCGCCGGTCCGGACCGCAAGCCGTCCTGACCCTCCAACCGGGCCGTTCACCTGACGTGGACCAAGGAGGAGACGATGCGAATAATTCTTATCGGTCAGGCGCCGTTTGGCGCAAAGAGCCTGGAAGCCCTGCTGGATGCCGGGGAACAGATCGTAGCCGCCTATGCGCCCCAGGAAAAGCCGGGGGGAAGGCCGGACCCACTCAAGGAGGCCGCGCTCAAAAGAGGCGTTCCGCTCATCCAGCCGAAAACTTACAGAAACGACCAGGTGTTCAGGGAATTTGTCGATCTTCGCCCGGACCTCGTCGTGCTGGCATTCGTGACCAGCATCATCCCGTTTCGCTATTTCGGAGCGGCATCGCGGGGGGCGATCTGCTACCATCCCTCGCTGCTGCCCAGGCACCGCGGCGCCAGCGCCATCAACTGGGCGGTAATCATGGGGGACACCCGAACCGGCCTCAGCATTTTCTGGCCGGACGAGGGGATCGACACCGGCCCCATCCTGCTTCAAAAGGAGGTCCCCATCGGTCCCGACGATACCACCGGGTCCCTTTATTTCGACCGTCTTTTTCCGATGGGAGTCGATGCCATTGTGGAATCGGTCAAACGGGTGAGGGAGGGAAATGCCCCCAAAATCCGGCAGGACGATACGGGGGCCACTTACGAGCCGCCCTGCGACGACCGGGTGGCGGCAATCGATTGGGAAAAGAGAGGCCGCGACATATACAACCTGGTTCGCGGCTGCGACCCCCAGCCGGGCGCGTTTGCCGACTTCGGGGGAGAAAAGGTCCGGTTCTACGGCGCGCGGCTTTTGGAGGCTGGCTCGGGTGCGGTCCCCGGAACCGTCGCCGGGCTGGATTCGAGCGGCATAAAAATCGCCGTCCCCGGCGGCGAACTGCTGGTCTCAAAGGTTCGAGCATCGGCGGGCAAAGTGGACGCCGCGCAGTGGGCCGAGACCGCGAGCGCCAAACCAGGGGACCGGTTCGGCGTGTTTTTGAAATAGAAGGCAGCCCGGGTTCCAAAGCTGCAAAATAGGCTATAATCCGGAGGACGGAAGCAAGATAAGGGGATAACCGCAGAGAACGCAGAGAAAACAAACAAA
The DNA here is from genome assembly GCA_963712895.1 of uncultured delta proteobacterium. Lineage (GTDB taxonomy): Bacteria > Desulfobacterota > Syntrophobacteria > Syntrophobacterales > Syntrophobacteraceae > SbD1. The sequence goes on from CAVQJR010000008.1 coordinate 333,486, forward strand.
AATAAAAAATCGATCCTGTAGGGTGGGCACGTGTTTTTTCGTGCCCACCGATTTCCATTACCCGGCGCATACCCGGTGGGCACGATGAAGCCGTGCCTACCCTACAGGTTCATTGGTCTTTTCTCTGCGTCTCTGCGGTAAAATTTCCCTCCGACTTCCGTATTCCGTCATCCGACATCTGTAATCAAGGAGCCCAACGATGTATTTTCCCGTATACAGACCGAGAAGGTTCAGGCGAACCGAAAACCTGCGGCGCATGGTGCGCGAAACCCGACTCAGCGTTGACCAGCTCGTTTATCCCCTTTTCGTAATGCCCGGAAGCGGCCTTAAAAACCCGGTGCCTTCCATGCCCGGGATATTTCAGTTTTCGGTGGACAGGCTCCTGGAAGAAGTGGGCGAAATATCCGGGTTGAAAATCCCGGGCGTCATCCTGTTCGGCCTTCCTTCCGAAAAGGACGAGCGCGGGAGCCAGGCTTACGCGGACGATGCCGCCGTCCAGCAGGCGGTGCGGGCGATCAAGGATGCCTTCCCCGACCTGGTGGTCATGACGGACGTGTGCCTTTGCGAATACACCAGCCATGGCCACTGCGGCCTGCTCGACGGCACAGAAGTCCACAACGACTCGACGCTCGAAGTGCTGGCCGAGGTTGCCCTCTCCCATGCCAGGGCGGGCGCCGACCTGGTGGCCCCCTCCGACATGATGGACGGCCGGGTGGCGGCCATCCGGGACGCCCTGGACGAAAACGGGTTCGACCAGACGGGCATCGTGGCGTATTCGGCCAAGTACTGCTCGGCGTTCTACGGGCCGTTCCGGGAAGCCGCGGATTCAGCGCCGCAGTTCGGCGACAGGCGCGCCTACCAGATGGATGAGTGCAACGCCAGGGAAGCGCTTCGCGAGGTGGAACTGGATATCGAGGAAGGCGCCGACATGGTAATGGTAAAGCCTGCCCTGTCCTACCTGGACATAATCCGGCGGGTAAAAGATGAATTCGACCGCCCGGTGGCGGCCTATAACGTCAGCGGCGAGTATGCCATGGTGAAAGCGGCCGGCGCAAAGGGGTGGATCGACGAGCAACGGGTGATGATGGAAATTTTGACCTCGATAGTGCGTGCCGGGGCCGACCTCGTCCTTACCTACTTCGCAAAAGACGCCGCCCGGCTGCTGCGGTGACAGGATTCAGGAATTTAGGAATTGAAGGATTCGCCCAATTCCTGAATTTCTGAATTAATTAACAAGGCAACTCATCATGCATAACCATTCCGAAGGAAAACACCCGCACACGGCGGGGGCAAAGACCGGGCAGCTCAAGGCCGACCTTCGCCTGGTCGCCTGGGAACTTACCCGTTCCTGCAACCTGGCCTGCGTCCACTGCCGCGCCGCCGCCCAGGACCGCCCCTATGAGGGCGAACTCAGCTTGGCGGAGTGCAAAAGGGTGATGGACGAAATAGCCGAAGTGGCGAAGCCCATCGTTATCCTTACCGGAGGCGAACCGCTGCTGCGGCCCGATGTTTTCGAACTGGCCGCTTACGGAAACGCGAAGGGCTTCCGGATGACCATGGCCACCAACGGTACCCTGCTCACCCCGGAAATCGTGGACAAGATGATATCCTCGGGCATCCAGCGCATAAGCATAAGCATCGACGGCGCGAGCGCCGAATCGCACGATGCCTTTCGCATGGTGGCCGGGGCCTTCGAGGGGGCGCTTCGCGGCATCGCGGCCGCAAAGGCCGCGGGGCTCGATTTCCAGGTGAACACGACGATCACCCAGGCCAACATCGAAGAGTTTCCGAAAATTCACGAACTGGTGGTGTCGCTGGGGGCCGTTGCCCACCACATTTTTCTGCTGGTCCCCATGGGCCGGGGGAAGGATTTGCGCGAAGAAGGCATCGGCCCGGAAGAATACGAAAAGACCCTCCACTGGTTCTACGAACAAAAAGACAAGGCCCCGCTTCAGCTAAAGGCAACGTGCGCGCCGCACTACTACCGGATTTTGCGCCAGAGGGCCGGCTCCGAGGGCAAAGAAGTGGATTTCCACTCGTTCGGCCTGGATGCGGTGACGCGCGGGTGCCTCGGTGGGACGGGGTTTGTCTTCATATCCCACGTCGGGCAGGTGCAGCCCTGCGGCTATCTGGAGCTGGACTGCGGAAACGTGCGCGAAAAATCGTTCGGGCAAATCTGGGAGAACTCCCCCATTTTCCGCAACCTCAGGGACCTTAAAAAATACGAAGGCAAATGCGGCAGGTGCGAATACAACCGCGTGTGCGGCGGGTGCCGCGCCCGCGCCTACGAAGCCACCGGAAACTACCTGGCGCAAGAACCGCTGTGCCTCTACGAACCGCGCGTCCGGGGCGCCGGCTGCTAACCGGAAGCGAATCCGTCCGCTATGTCCAAAGCCCCGCTGGTCCTGCTCATAAATCCCTGGATAACCGACTTTGCCGCCTTCGACCTCTGGGCAAAGCCCATGGGGCTTCTCATCCTCGCCTCGCTTTTGAAGCAGGGCGGGTGCGGTGTCCATTTCATCGACTGCCTCGACCGGCACGACCCCTTGACCAACCGGCACCCGGACGTTTTCCCCGGTGCGGACAAAAAGTTCGGCACCGGCAAATACCCGAAAATGCCGCTCGAAAGGCCGGGGCCCTACGCCGGGTTTCCCCGCTATTTTTACCGGCACGGAATACACCCGGAAAGTATGCGCGAAAAGCTGCGCGGGGCAGGCAGGCCCGACTTGGTGTGGGTGACCTCTTCCATGACCTACTGGTACCCCGGCGCATTCGAGGCCGTCGGGCTGGTTCGCGAGCAGTTTCCCGATGTCCCGGTGTGGCTCGGCGGAATTTACGCCCGGCTGTGCCCGCGTCACGCCGCCGAAAACAGCGGCGCGGACCGTGTCTTTACCGGCAAAATCGCCGCCTTGCCCGACCTTATCGCCTCCGCAACCGGCTTCGAGGTCCAAAACCGCATCTCATGGACCGATTTCAGCCTTCAGCCCCCTCCCGCCCTGGAGCTGGTGCCCGGTCTCGAATATGCCCCGGTCATGACAAGCCTCGGCTGCCCGTTCAGGTGTCCGTACTGTGCCTCGGGGGTGCTTCAGCCCGAATGGAAGCGTGCCGGCCCCGAAAGGATCTACGCCGATATCGCCCGTGCGCATGCCCTTTTCGGGATTACCGACTTCGCCTTCTATGACGACGCCCTGCTGCTGGGGGCCGAAGCAAGCCTCAAGCCGGCCCTGGAGCGGGTGGTCCGGGACAGGCTTCCGGTCAGGTTTCACGTCCCCAACGCCCTGCACATACGGGCGCTTTCGCCGGAGTGGTGCGGCCTGCTGCGCGCCTCGGGCTTTCGCACCATACGCCTCGGTCTGGAGACCACCGCCGACGAACGCAATCGCGGATGGGGCGGCAAGGTGGATACCGGGATGTTTTTAAGGGGAGTGGAAAACCTGCTCGCCGCCGGCTTTGACGGCAACGATATCGGGGTCTACCTGCTGTGCGGAGCGCCGGGACAGACGCCCGTGGAGGTGGCCGAGGCCGTGGAGACGGTAAAACGGGCGGGAGTGCGCCCCCGGATCGCGGAATATTCCCCGATTCCCGGCACCCCCATGTGGGCCGATGCCGCCGCCGGGTGCGAATTCGACCTGGAGGGCGAACCGCTGTACCACAACAATACGTTTTTCGCCTGCCGCCGGCCGGATTTTACCTACGAGGACATGCTGGCCCTTAAAAGGGTAGCGAGGGAAGTTTCACGCGAAGACGCGAAGGCGCGAAGAAAAGAAATAAAAGCTTATAATAATTAAGGAAATGGCACGTGGAATCGGGGACCGAGGAGGCATGGAATGCACAATAATTACTCTATTTCTCCGTCTTTGCGGCTTCGCGTGAAACCTCACTATCGGCTTGGTGCATGCGAAGTCGCGAAGACGCAAAGTCTGAATGATCGTTGACTACACGCTTGACACCTTCTTTGAAGGTTGCGGCTCCGAAGTTCATGAGAATCCCCAAAGGCAGCCGGAGGAGCCGTAGATATGTAAGAACCTGCTTTTTGTGAACGGGGGCCATAGTCTCGACCGATTTGATCTCGATCAAGAGCTTTTCATTCACTATCAGGTCGGCTCGGAAGCCTTCATCGAACTGCAGACCCTCGAAGAGGATCGGAATCGGCTGTTGCCGTTCGACGGAAAAGCCACGTTCCACCAGCAACTTTGCCAAAACCACTTCATAAACCGACTCCAATAATCCCGGCCCAAGCTCTTTATGCATCCGGTACCCACAATCCACAACCTCGCGTGCCAACTCCTCAATCCGCATGATCCCCGTTTTCTCTTGCCTTTCTATTTCTACCCTTTTCTTCGCGTCTTCGCGGCTTCGCGTGAAACCCACAGCGTCCACAACCTCGCGTGCACCCGACCCAACCATGATTACTCCCCAAGGGTGGCCGCACCTTCCAGCCTTAGCCGGTCGGACTCAAGGCTTGCCCCGGGCGCTTCGCTTTTGAGAAACACTATCCCCAGCGGCGGGAGGACGACGGGGACCGAATAATACCTGCCGTGGGACGGAATGGGCACCGCCTCGACTCCCCCGAAGTTGCCGTAGCCGCTTCCTCCGTAGACCTTGGAGTCGCTGTTCAGCATCTCCTTCCAAAACCCGCCCCTCGGTACCCCGAACCGGTAATTGTTGCGCGGAACCGGCGTCAAATTGGCCGCAACCAGTATAAGGTCGTCGGTTGTTTCCGGCTTTCTCAAAAAGGCGATAACACTCGACTCGGCATCATGAAAATCGACCCACTCGAACCCCTGGCCGCTGAAATCGAGCTGGTGCATGGCGGGCTCGGTGCGGTAAAAACGGTTCAGGTCCCGGACCCAAGTCTGCACGCCCTGGTGGAAGGGGGAATCGAGCAGGTGCCAGTCGAGGCTCTTTTCGTGGTACCACTCGTCCCACTGGCCGAACTCGCCGCCCATGAAAAGGAGCTTCTTGCCGGGCTCGCCGAACATGTATCCGAAAAGCAGGCGCAGGTTTGCGAATTTTTGCCAGTCGTCTCCGGGCATTTTTTGAAGAAGCGACCCCTTGCCGTACACCACCTCGTCATGGGACAGGGGCAGGACGAAGTTTTCGAAAAAGGCATACCAGATGTTGAAGGTCAAGAGGTTCTGGTGGAACTTCCGGTAGATCGGGTCCATCGAGAAATATTCCAGGGTGTCGTGCATCCAGCCCATGTTCCACTTCATGCCGAACCCCAGGCCGCCCACGTAGGCCGGCCGGGACACCATGGGCCACGAGGTCGATTCTTCGGCTGTGTTCTGCACGTCGGGGTATTCCTGGTAGACCACCTCGTTTAGTCTTTTGATAAAATCGATCGCATCCAGGTTTTCCCTGCCCCCGTGAATATTGGGGATCCATTCCCCCTCTTTTCGCGCGTAGTCCAGGTAGAGCATGGAGGCCACCGCGTCCACCCGCAGCCCGTCGGCGTGGTACTTGTCCAGCCAGAAAAGGGCGCTGCTCGTAAGAAACGCCCTCACCTCGTACCTCCCATGATTGAAGATGTAGCTGTTCCACTCGGGATGGAAGCCTTTTTTCGCGTCCTGGTGCTCGAACAGGTGAGTCCCGTCGAAAAAAGTGAGGCCGAACTCGTCGCTCGGGAAATGGGAAGGGACCCAGTCCAGTATTACCCCTATGCCGCTTTTGTGGAGCGATTCGATAAGGTACATGAAGTCCTGCGGCGTGCCGTACCTGGAGCTGGGAGCGAAATAGCCGAGCGTCTGGTACCCCCAGGAACCGTAGAAGGGATGCTCCATCAAGGGCAGGAACTCGACGTGGGTAAATCCCGTTTCCAGCAGGTATTCGGGCAGGTATTCGGCCATTTCCCTGTAGGTGAGCCACCGGCTGCCATCTTCGCCGCCTCTTCTCCAGGAGCCGAAATGCATTTCGTAGATCGAGCATGGGGCGTTCAGAGAATTTGCGGCCGCCCGGGACTTCATCCAATCCCCGTCGTTCCATTCATACCCGATGTCCCACACGATGGAGGCCGTCCGGGGGGGCATTTCCCACATCATGGCGAACGGGTCGCCCTTGTCCACCCGGTAGCCGTTGTGCCTCGATACGATGTGGTACTTGTAGAGCGAGCCGTTTCCAACGCCCGCAACGAAACCCTGGAAGATGCCCGAACCGTCCCAGCGAACGGCAAGGGGGTGGGAATCGCGGCTCCAGCCGTTGAAATCTCCGGAGAGGAATACCTGTTCGGCGTTGGGCGCCCACACGGCAAAAAAGGTCCCCGCCACTCCGTCCACGACGGCGAGGTGCGAACCCAGCTTCTCATAGAGCCTGAAGTGGTTTCCCTCCTTGAACAGGTATGTGTCATGGTCGGTGATCAGGCTGAATTCATGGTTCACGGCAGGCTGGTTCATCTGTTCCTCACTCCTTTTTAGGACTCGGCCCCGCGCTGTCCAGAAGATACCGGATCCCCCTTGCCGGGATGACGACCCACTCCGGCCGGTTGTTCAGTTCGTATCCCAGTTCGTAGATCGCCTTGTTGAGCAGGAAACAATTAAAAAGCGTCTTGAGTTCGTCGGTGCGCTCCGGAATGAGGCCGCTTCCTTTCATCGTCCCCAGGTAGGCCCTCAAGAAAACGGCTGACATGCTGGTGTACCACATTTCGGCCCAGGGCTCCAGGACGGGCACGTCTTCGGCCCGCACCTGCGAGTTCCTGAGAAGGGCGATATAGGCCGCGTAGTGGAAGGAGCGAATCATGCCGGCAACGTCCCGCATGGGCGAGAGCTTAAGGCGCCGCTCGCTGAGGGGCCGGGCGGGTTCCCCCTCGAAATCGATGATGACGTAATCCTTGCCCGTGTAGAGGACCTGGCCCAGGTGGTAGTCGCCGTGAATCCGAATCCTCCCGGCGGAGATTTTGCCGTTAAGTATAGAACGAAAGATGGATACGATCTCGCCGCTGCGGGCAACCAGTTGTGAGGCCTCCGCGGCAACTTCGGCCGGAAGATGGGAAATACCTGCGGAAAGAAGCTGGAAGACCCTCTTTTGCGTGCTCTGGAGCGACTGAAAGGATGCGCGCTGCGAAAGCCCGGAAAATTTCTCCGGTGCAAAGCCGGATTCCGTCGAACCGGAACCGAGAGCGCGATGCATCTGCGCGGTGCGGATTCCGAGAAGCGACACCATCTCTTCCGGAACGCCGGGATGCAGGTCACCGACAAGCTCGGGGGGATTTTCGGACATCGCGAGGTCCAGAAGATGCTCGCAGGTCTCGGGAATTTCCGGCAGATCGGCCCTCCTTGAAAGCACCTGTTCGTAGAACCCCTGCAGCCCGGAAAAGAAAAATTCCAGGGCGGTCCCCTGGTTTTGCACATAGTCGATCAAAAGACCCAGTGTAATCGGCGCGGCGCCCCTTCGCCTCAGTTCCAGTGCGCCGGCAAAGGACGGGCTGTAGGGGAAGCCGGCTTCCTCGGTCAGAAACCGGGTAAGCTCCAGGTCGGGGTTCATTCCCTCATCCGGATTGCGGTACAGCTTGAAGAAATAATCTTCCCCGTAGAGGATGGAAGTATTGCTCTGATCGGCGGCAAGCACCTTTGGCCTCAACCCGGTGGTAAGCACATCGTATCTGAAGTTTTTCCCCGGAAACCCGCTCAGTTCGGCGGAGTTGGTTTTCAACCGGCGATGTCTTGCCATGACCCACAAAAGCTCGCTGCAAAACTCCTCGTTGTAGAGACTGTCGTAGAGAATGCCTTCCCGGCCGCCGACCCTCAGAGGCGAAATGACCGCCGCCGGGAAATCGGAGGAGATCTTCCGTGCCTCATCGCCCTCGGCATACCCGAGGGGAATAACGAACATGTCCGGCAGCCCCTCGATGTATTCCACGCTCATGAGCACCATCCGGACGTGAAGGTGCTCTTTTGGCAGCGAGATCACCTCCAGTATCTTGATCTCCTGTATCTGGCGGGCCTTTCCGCCGAACCAGCGGCACCCCCCGATATATTCGGGCAAAACTTCCGCTTCCAAAACTTCGCGCTTTTTCCCTTCGAATATTTCGCTCCAGTGGACCGACGCCGCCAGGCCGCTGCCCCCGCTCAACACTACGCAAGACTGCCCTTCGGCATCGCCCAGCGAAAAAAGATATCCGCCGTAGGGGTCGAAGGTGAGAACGTAGGGTGATTTCTGGATCTGGTGGAACTTGTTCCGGCCCATAAGCTCTTCGGGTACAAGCCCGGCATAGTCCGAAAGGTCGAGGGTGGTCATCTGCGGCAGGCGGGAAAGATTTACCGCCACCAGGATTTTCTCGTCTCCGTACTCCCTGATGAAGGAAAATACCTTGTTATTGGTTGACGCCACGATCTGCATGCTGCCTCTGCCAAAGGCGCTGAAGCGTTTTCTGAGCGCTATCAGGTGTCGCATGAACCACAGGATGGAGGCCGGATTTTTCTCATGGTTTTCGACGTTCATGGTCTGGTAATGATAGCTGTAGTCGATTACCACCGGAAGATAGAGCTGTTGCGGGTCCGCCGTGGAAAACCCGGCGTTCTTGTCGGGGCTCCACTGCATCGGGGTCCGCACCCCGTCCCGGTCGCCGAGGTAATAGTTGTCACCCATGCAGATTTCGTTGCCGTAATAGACGACCGGTGTCCCGGGCATGCAGAAAAGAAGCCCGTACATGAGCCGGATTTTGCGCTGGTCGTTTCCGAGCAGCGGGGCGAGGCGCCTGCGGATGCCCAGGTTTATCCTGGCCCGCGGGTCCCTGGCGTAAATGCGGTACATGTAGTCGCGTTCCTCGTCGGTCACCATTTCGAGGGTCAGTTCGTCGTGGTTTCGCAAAAAGAGCGCCCATTGGCAGTTGGCGCTGATCGGCGGCGTCTGGTCCAGGATATCGACGATCGGAAAGCTGTCCTCCATCTGCACCGACATGAACATCCGGGGCATGAGTGGAAAATGAAAGGCCATGTTGCACATGTCGCCGTTTCCGAAGTAGGCCACCGCGTCTTCCGGCCACTGGTTCGCTTCGGCCAGCAGCATGCGGTTTTTGAATTTGGCGTCCACGTGCTGGCGAAGCCTTTTCAGGTACTCGTAAGTTTCGGGCAGGTTCTCGCAGTTGGTGCCTTCCCGCTCGAACAGGTACGGCACGGCGTCGAGGCGCATACCGTCCACTCCCATGCGCATCCAGTAGTCGATTACCCGAAACATCGCCTTCTGCACGTGGGGATTGTCGTAATTGAGATCGGGCTGGTGGGAATAGAAGCGGTGCCAGTAGTAGGCTTTCGCCTCGGCGTCCCACGTCCAGTTGGAGGGCTCGAAGTCCTGGAAGATTATCCGGGCGTCGGAGTACCTGCTGGGATTATCGGACCAGACGTAAAAATCCCTGTAGACCGATCCGGGCTTTGCCCTGCGCGCACGCTGGAACCAGGGGTGCTGGTCGGAGGTGTGGTTCAGGACCAGCTCGGTGATGACCCGGATGCCGCGCTTGTGCGCCTGTCGAAGGAATTCCCGAAAGTCCCTCAGGACCCCGTAGCGGGGGTTGATATTGAAAAAATCCGCAATGTCGTACCCGTCGTCTTTTAGCGGAGAGGGATAGAAGGGCAGGAGCCAGACGGCGGTGACCCCCAGGTCCCGCAGGTAGTCGAGCTTCATGGTCAGGCCCCTGAAGTCCCCCACGCCGTCCCCGTCGCTGTCGAAGAAAGCCTTGATGTGCAGTTCGTAGATGATGGCGTCTTTGTACCAGAGCGGATCATCTGTTAATAGCTCAGTGCCCCTGGGCATTTTGACTCCTGACTGCTACATGAAATAGTCGAAATCAGTTTCCCGGCGCAACCGCGTCCTCAGCCTGAAAATGTGGGCGGAGATTACTTTCGGGTCCAGCTTGATAAAGATTTTCTCCCCGTACCAGATAAACTTCTGGCCGCCCAGGAGGTCATCGCCGAGGTAGGCCTGGGCCGGGTCGATCCCCAGTTCGCGAAGCGGCACCGTGATCCATCCGGACTGGGCGTTTGCCGGGTCCAGGTTCACCACCACCAGGATGGTTTCCGAGCCGCCACACCCCATTTTTCCATAAAAGAGCATTTGCTCGTTGTCCACTTCGAAAAAGCGCAGGTTGTTCGTTTCCTGGAGCGCGGGGTTCTGCCTGCGAATGGCGTTGATCCTCGCTATCAGGTCCTTGAGGTTTCCCGGCCCGTCCCAGTCCCAGTGGCGGATTTCATATTTTTCCGAATTCAGGTACTCTTCCCGGCCGGGCAGTGCCTGGTTTTCGATCAACTCGAACGCGGGACCGTAGATCCCGTAGTTGGACGAAAGCGTGGCGGCGAGGATCAGCCTGATTACGAAAGCCTGCCTTCCGCCGTACTGAAGAAACTCGGGCAGGATGTCGGGAGTAGTGGGCCAGAAATTCGGCCTGAAATATTCCTTCACATCGGTTTGGGTCAGCTCTTCGAGATACTCGGTGATCTCCTTTTTCGAGTTTCGCCAGGTGAAGTAGGTGTACGACTGCGTAAAGCCCACCTTCGCCAATCTTCTCATCACCTTGGGCCTGGTGAACGACTCGGATAAAAATATCGCCTCCGGGCATTCGCGCCTGATTTCAGCCAGCAGCCACTGCCAGAATGGAAACGGCTTGGTATGCGGATTGTCCACGCGGAAAATGCGAATACCCTTTTCCATCCAGAAAGTCACGACGCTTTTAAGCTCTTCCCAAAGACTGCGCCACTGCCCGGTTTCGAAGTTCAGCGGGAAAATGTCTTCGTATTTCTTGGGAGGGTTTTCGGCAAACTGCACGCTCCCGTCGGGGCGGATTCTGAACCACTCGGGGTGCTCGCGCACATAGGGATGGTCGGGGGAGCACTGGAAAGCGATGTCGACGGCCGTTTCGATGCCCAGGCGCGAAGCCCTGTCTATCAGCCGCTCCAGGTCCTCGAACGTCCCAAGGCCCGGGTCGATGGACTTATGACCGCCCTCCGGCGATCCTATGGCCCAGGGACTTCCGGGGTCCCCCTCGGAAGCCGATGGGGAATTGTTCCTGCCCTTGCGGCTGGTCCTGCCGATGGGGTGGATCGGCGGAAGATAAACAACGTCGAAGCCCATGCGGGCGATTTCCGGCAGCAGGGCTTCGAGGTCGCGCAGCGTGCCGGGACGCTGCGGGTCCGGCGAGCAGGACCTCGGAAACCGCTCGTACCAGGTGCTGAAGCGCGCCCTGGGCCTGTCCACCTGGATTTCAAACTGCCGGTCGGACCGGGTGGCAAATTCCAGGCCGGGATACCGGCGCATGAGATTAGCCGCCTCATCGCCGAGTGCCACGGAAACCGCCCTGTCCAATTTTTCTTTGTTTTTCAGCAAATCGGCGAGTTCCGCCATTTTCACACCCGTGTCCGGGTCCGCCCTTTTTGCCTCCCGCTCGACTATCGCCGCCCCGATCAGAAGATCCATGGCCACGTCCCGGCCGGCGTAATACTTCTTCCCGAGGCCGTCGCGCCACGAGGCGAAGCGATCTACCCAGCCTTCAACGGTAAACAGGTAGGCCCCCAGCTCATCTACCCTGAACCCACCCTTCCAGGCATCGTTTCCGGCTGATTCCATGGGGCTTTCCGTCCACTCCTCGACGCCGGGGCCGCGGTAGAGAAGCCGCGCGGCCACCGCGTCATGGCCGTCCGAGAAAATGTCGGCGGTAACCACCACCAAATCGCCCGCGATGCGCCGGGCAGGAAACCGGCCGCAGTCAACGCTTGGGCGCACATTTTCGATCACGACGCGCGCGTTGTTATTTTCCCTCATATCGAAACCCTGAGCATAGGTTCGCAATTTGCCCATTGCGGCGAAATAATGACGCAATCGACCCGGAATTTTCTGTATTTTTGGGAAAACGCAGGACGAGGCTCCCCATGAATCTATAAGATAATGGTACTTGGAGGGGCTGCAACCCGAAGAGGGCGGGCTGCAACGGGCTGCTGCCCGGATGAGGCTGCTTAAAAACAGATGAACTTCACGAAAACAGGAAGGTTTCCCAAATACGGTAAAACAGGGCGAAAGACTCCACCATAAGCGCTGACTTATATAAAGCCGCGCTCGAGAATGTATACAAGGACGCTTTTAAAAGCGTGGGGAGCGGCGGCCCCCACACCCCAACGCCGCGCCGAAATCCCGGGGGTGCGGGGGAATCATTTCTCCGCTCTTTTCGCCTATACGAACTCCCACACGCTGTCGGCGATGCCGGCCGATTGGGTGGCCTCGAACAGGCGCACCGCTTCCTCGTAGGCGTGCCCGTATATCCGTTCCTTACAATCCAGCGGGATAACGTTGAAAAAGGGCGCAAAAACCTGGTTGGCCTTCTTGATGTTGCCCCCGGTGTTTTTGGTCTCGACCGACCACTTCATCATCTCCTGCCACAGCTCGTCCGGGACGCCGCGGTAGGGGCGCTTGATATAGTCGCCTTTTTCGGTGGTAAGAGCGTTGCCGTTCTGGTTCATGGCAATGCCGAACGAAACGTTCTGCCACAGGGTCCCCACGTTGCCCTTCCTTATCCCGTGCTGAATAAACGTCGCGATCTTGTCAAGAGACGTCCCGGTGATGCCGTGCTGCGCAATGTCAACGGACCACGGACGGATTGCCTCCCAGATCGCCAGTGTCAGGTCGAGCTGAATGCCCTCATGGGCCGCCCCGAAATAGTTACCGTGGATCGAGCCGTTGTTTATGGCCAGCAGGTTCGGCCGAATCCCCCTTTTGTCCAGTTCTCCGATGAACCACTGCGCCTCTTCGGGCTGCGTGAAACCTTCGGCGCTCCCGCTCTTGGCCCCTATTTCACCCAGTTCGACTTCGAGGTTGAGGCCGGCATCGAATATCGGCCTGGCAAGCTTTGTCGTCGCTTCCAGGTTCTTTTCGTTTTCCATGTGTGAGGCATCTATGGCAAACGACGTGAATCCCGCTTCCATTTCGTCGGCTATAAGCCTGGCTATCGAATCCACCTCGTCCAGGGACTTGACCGTAATGTGGTCGCCGTGGATCGCAAAGGGCACAGAGGTGTTTCCGAGCCGCTCGTTTTCCTCGACTATGAACTTGGCAAAGCTTTGGGGATTAAATTCCGTATAGCTAAGTTCGGATTTTGCAATTTCATACATCAGCGGCGCCCTGGAAGCCATCGAGGCACGCACCAGCCCCTCGACAGGCAGCCTGCAGCGGATGTTTGCCGCCATGATCATCGCACTGTGCTTCCTGGCGGCTTTTATCAGCGCCTGTCCGTTTACCAGGGGAACAAGACTGTCAGGGAATCGTTTTTTCACGTTTTCGGGGCGTTTTTCCGCTAATTTTTTGGTCATTACTTCCCTCCGGATTGGTGTATCCATATTAAAAAATAGTAATTCCCACCTGTATACGCCGCTCTCAGTGATTATTCTTCGACGAAAGTGGACAACGCAGCTTGCCACACATCCGCATGCTCTGCACGAAGGTATAAATTAGACATCTACACCGGCAAAGGAAAGAGCAATTTCAAGTTTTCGGGCAGAAGGGAGGATAGCCTTTTCGCTGGCAGGGCAAAATGTTAAACGTAAAAAAAGCTTGATCTGGAATTTAAGAATCTCTATTTTACGGCAGCCTAGGACGAGTTTTTTGACCTGACAGGGAAAAGCACATGAGATTTAGAAGGGCAGCCGTTACAGCTCTGTTCGTTTTTATGTTTTTGTTTTTCAGCACTCCATCGCCTGCAGAAGAAGAATTCTCGGCGATAGTGCAAAAATTCGAATACCATTTTCCGGATTTAACCGTGATCGGGGTGCCCAGATGGTACAGAATCGCGCCCAAAGATACGCTCCTGGATATCGCGAGGCGAAACGGCCTCGGGTACAATTCGGTGGACCTGCTCTTCCCGAAAATGGACGCGTGGATTCCCCCGAGGGGCAAGCTGATTTTCATTCCCACACTCTGGGTCCTTCCCCCGACTCAACACCAGCAACTCGTTATCAATATACCGGAGTTGAGGCTTTATTTCTTCGACCGGGCCAGTTCCACGGTCCAGACCTATCCTATCGGAATCGGCGACGAAGGCTGGGAGAGCCCGCTGGGGACCTTTAGCATCGTTCAGAAGAGGCCGAATCCGTCCTGGTACATTCCGGCCTCTCTGCAGGCGGAGTACGGGATGGCGGTCATGCCGCCCGGACCCGACAATCCGCTCGGGGAATTCATAATGAAATTTTCCGCCGGGGCGTACGGGATTCATGGCACCTCCATGCCGTGGGGGGTCGGGCGCCTGGTCAGCCACGGGTGCATAAGGTGCTACCCCGAACACATCAGGATTTTGTATCCCCAGGTGGCGGTGGGAACCAAGCTCGAGATAATCTACGAACCGGTCAAATTCGGACAGAAGAAGGGGCAGATATTTGTAGAGGCTCATCCCGATGTATACAAGAAGATCCCGGACTATACGAAATACGCATTGGAAAAGTTGGCCCAGTATCCATTCGCAAACAGGGTCGACATGAGGAAACTGAAGGTGGCGCTCAGCCTGCAGAACGGAGTCCCAACGGACGTTACCCTGCTCTCGCTCAAGGACGGATCGCTTAAATATGTCGGGCTACCCCAGGAATAGTTTCCGCCTGCGCCAATCGTTTGCAGCACTGGGTTCGGTGGAAATATTTCTTGATTTTACCAAATAGCTGGCGTAGCATTTATCCGCTTTTTGTTCCAGGATCGCATAGCTGGTCTAAAACACTGCAAAATGTGCTGCTTTGCGTAAGTCGGACCTGAGAGGAGGTGGAGGACCGGAATAACAAGGGGGGGTGTTTTGAGCCACTAACAAGGCTAACTTCTGATCATTCGGTTTTCTAAAGGAGGAAAGAGCATGAAGAGAATACTGGCGATTTTGTTTGTTATAGCATTTGCACTGCCCATGATTGCCGGCTGCGCCTGCACCAACGACGCCAAGAAGTGTACGGAACTCTGCCAGGCGGCCATGGATAAGGCTCAAGCTATCGAACAACAATGTACGGCCAGCGCCAGAGCAGCCGAAGCCGCGGCGATGAGAGCCGAGAACGCCGCTCGCAGGGCAGAAGCCGCTGCTGACAAGTGCGAAGCAATGTTCAAAAAGGGTTTGAAGAAGGGTAGATAAGAAGTTCCTGCATTTTTTGCTCGTGGGACTAACGGCCGGCTGAATATTCAGCCGGCCGTTTTTTTCGGCTTGCGGGCGGGGCTTCACGTGCCGCCACCCATAGCCCACCGCCCGCAACGCTCTACACTCTCTTCCGAACCAGTATCTCCTGCAGGCCCGGTTTTATCAGGTCCTCCAGGGCGGCTGTGCGCTCGAAGCCCATGCGAGCGTAAAACTTTTGCGCGTCAAGGTTAAAGGCCGATACGGTCGCCCAGATATTGCGCGATGCGGGGTACTGGCCGCAGGTCCATTCGATCACACGACGGCCGATTCCTTTCCGGCGGCAATCACCAAACAGGGCGATCAACTCTATGAACGGCCCGAAAAGCCATGGGAATCTTACCGCCAAAACCCCCGAGAGGTTGCCGGATACATATATGGCGCGGCGCTTCAAGGCGCAGTCCGCACGCAAAAGGTAATAGGACAGGCTCTGTGGTTTGTAGCCAAGCGTTCGCCATGGGTCCATCGCAGCAAGCGCCCTGCTTATTTCGCGGATCTCACCAGGCCTCAGGGGTTCGATTACCGGAACCGGCTCAAAACCCGCTTCCCCCGATTTTTCCATGGGATTTCCTCTTCTATTCGCGAACATGAACTCCAGGCTCAGCCCCTTCGGACTCCCTCGTGACTTAAGATTTCACGACCGGCAAAACGACCTCACGCTACCGGGAGAACACAAAGATACAGACAAAGACATCGAATACTAGGAAAAAACCATATCAGGGGCGGTAATTATAGACAGGCGGCCTTATAGTTCCAATCATCCGTAACGGCAGGAACAAAAACCGGTGGCCACTCCAAGAACTTTTCTATGCACTCTGTGGTGAATTGCCGTTTTTTGCGGAACCGTCCTGTTTTATTCATGTTGAGAAACCGGTTGTGGAAATTGGGATCGGGAGTGTAAAATGAAGAATTTCGCAGCAAAGAAACCGATTAGATCAGGGAGAAGGCCGATGAGATCCTGTTTCGCGATATTTTTTTCAGCGCTTGCCCTGGTTGTATCCAGCGCTTCCGCCGCGCCTGCGGCGTCGGAAAAGACGATGCAGGTCGCAGTGAGCATTATCCCACAAAAATATTTTGTTGAAAAGATCGGCGGGGCCATGGTCGAGGTCGAGGTGATGGTGCCCCCCGGCGCCGCTCCCGAGCAGTACGAACCCAAACCGAAGCAGATGGCGGCACTTGGCCGGGCCAGGCTCTATTTTGCCTGCGGCGTCCCCTTCGAGACCGTCTGGCTTCCGAAGATAGCCTCGGCAAACTCACGGATGCTGGTGGTGCACACCGATAAAGACATCCGCAAGCGGACAATGGAGGCCCACACGCACCACGGGCCGGGCAAGACCATGGGAGAAGACCACCACCACGACGGCGAAATGAAGGACCCGCACATCTGGCTTTCTCCTCCACTGGTAATGCTCCAGGCGCGTGCCATTTTCGATGCCCTCTGGATGGCCGACCCGCAAAATCGAAAACTCTATGAGACCAATTACCGGGAATTCATTACGGAGCTGGCGGAACTCGATTCCTCGATTCTGCAAACCCTTGAGCCGAATGGCGAACCGCGCCCGTTCATGGTTTTTCACCCGGCGTGGGGATACTTTGCCGAGGCATACGGGCTCGAGCAGATCCCGGTCGAGGTGGAGGGAAAGGAGCCGCGGCCCAGGGACCTGGACGCTTTCATCAAACTTGCCCGCAAGCTCGGTATCAAGACCATTTTCGTGCAGCCGGAGTTTTCTCCGAAAAGCGCCCGTACGATCGCCGATGCGGTGGGCGCGGTCGTGGTCCAGGCGGACGTCCTGGCCCCGGACTGGGAAAACAACCTGCGCCAGGTTGCCGGCCGTATCGCCGAAGCCCTGAAACGGCGCTGAAAGGAAGGACCAGGTGCCCCCTCAAGCAATCGAAATTCGCGACCTGTCTTTCTACTACAACAGCCACCCTGTTTTGCTCAACGTTAACCTCAATGTAGAAGAAAAAGACTTCCTGGCCATAATTGGTCCGAACGGCAGCGGCAAAACCACCTTGCTGAAGATAATCCTGGGGATTTTGCGCCCGCGTAAGGGGACGGTGAAAATTTTCGGCAAGAACCCGGCCGAATCCGCCGGGCTGACCGGCTACGTTCCGCAGGATACGGGAGTAAACAAGGGCTTTCCGATTTCGGTAATGGATGTGACCCTCATGGGCAGGCTGGGACGTTCGGGCAGGGAGCTTCACTACACCGCTCAAGACCGCGCCACGGCCAAACAGGTGCTCGAAAAGGTCGGAATGTGGGACTATCGCGACCGGCCGATAGGCAAACTCTCGGGAGGCCAGAGGCAAAGGGTCTTCATCGCCCGCGCCCTTGCCGCCGAGCCCAGGATACTGATAATGGACGAACCCACGGCCAGCGTGGACGCCCAGTTTCAAACCGACCTCTACGATCTCCTGAAAGAACTCAACGAGACCAAGACCATAATAGTGGTCAGCCACGATATGAGCGTGCTCTCGGCGTACATAAAATCGGTCGCCTGCCTCAACCAGACGCTCTATTACCACGACGGCTCCGAGCTGACCCAGGACATGCTGGATTCCGCCTACCAATGTCCCGTGGACCTGATTGCCCATGGAGTACCCCACCGGGTGCTGCGGAAACACGAACATGAAAAATAGCCGGTGAACGGGCGGCCGGACGAATGGGTGAATTGAAAACTTGCGCCCGCTTACCGGTTTACCCGTTCATCCCTTTGCCCGTTCATCAAAACTGCCGTAGCCGACGATGCTTGAAGCCTTTCAATCCGAATTCATGCGACACGCCCTCATGGCCGGCCTGTTAACGAGTGTGGCCTGCGGGATAATCGGAACGCTCGTGGTCGTGAACCGGATTGTTTTCATTTCCGGGGGGATCGCGCACGCCGCTTACGGAGGTATCGGACTCGCCTTCTTTTTCGGCTTTCCTCCCCTTGCCGGCGCGGCCGGTTTCGCCATGGTCATCGCCATGATCATGGCCGCCATGACGCTCAAAAACAAGCAGAGGGCCGATACGGTAATAGGGGTGCTGTGGGCGGTGGGCATGGCCCTGGGGATCATCCTTACCGACCTCACCCCCGGCTACAACGCCGACCTTTTGAGCTTCCTTTTCGGCAGCATCCTGGCTGTCCCGCGCTCCGACCTGGTGATGATGGTGGTGGTGGATGTGCTGGTGGTGGCGGCCGTCATCAGTCTCTACAACAGCTTCCTGGCGATGTCTTTCGACGAGGAGTTCGCGAAAGCGATGGGAGTGCGGGTCGGCCTTCTCTACTACGTTTTGCTGGCCATGATCGCACTTTCGGTAATCATGCTGATACGCCTGGTGGGGTTGATACTGGTTATAGCGCTTTTGTCCATTCCGCCTTTCATCGCCGAAAAATTCTGCCGGTCCCTCAAGGCCATGATGGCGCTTTCCATCCTGCTCAATTCAATCTTCACCCTGATCGGGCTCTGGCTTTCCTTTGTCTTTAACCTCACCTCCGGAGCGGCGATAATCATGGTTGCCGCCGCATTCTTCTTCGCAACGGTCCTCTACGAACACGCCAGAGACATTGTCGCACGCAATGGGGTGTGAGGATGGGCGGCGGGGGACGTGGAGGAGGGTGACACGCGAAGCCACGAAGGAAAAACCAACAACAAGCAATAATAAAGAGCGGGGAAACCGGTTCCCGGACTGTTGCCCAAATGCAGTTCCATTGGCAATGTTGCCATTGTCCGGCGGACCCGCCCAAAAGCGTCGCGGGAATGACGATTTGGGAAATCCCCCATTTACGTGAAGTTCACGTATTTTGAAACAACCTCATTTGGGCAACAGCCCGTTCCTCCGCTCCCCACGCTTTCGGATTTTATTTTTTTCTTCTATTCTTTCTTCGCGCCTTCGCGGCTTCGCGTGAAACCCACCCCGCCCGCAACCTTGCCCCGGTTGAATTCCCCGCCCTGACCCGCAACCCGTATCACCCCGCCAACATGCTTTTTACGCTGTCGAGGTTTTTGACGAGGTCTATCTGTAAGTGCTCGGCCATTTTGCGGGTAATCCCCAAGCCTTTGAACACGGCATCGTGATCGGGATCGACGGGCTGGCGACCGGGATTTTCTTTCCTGCCGACAACGCTGCCCGCCAGTTCGTTCGAAATGTAGACCATCGATGCCATCTGGTGGAACCGGCCCGCGTTTTCGGGGTCGTGGTGGTGCTCGATGGCGGCGGTGATCTCTCCGGGAAACTTCCAGTTTCGCCCTATAATCCCGCCCAGTTCCTGGTGGTCGATTCCCAGCGCCCTTTGTTCCACTTTCACCATGCGGCTCTCGCCCCTTATCTGGCGAAGGGTGGAGTGCAGGTAGATTTTCGCGTATACGTTCAGCACCGTCTTTCCAATATCGTGGAGCAGGGCGGCGGTGTAGATGGTGAGGATCTTTTTGTGGTTCAGCCGGCGGCATATAATTTCCGACATGATGGCCGTGGCCGCCGAATGTTCCCAAAGTTCTCTTTCGTCCCGTCCCGTCCCGCCACGCTCGAAATATCGGGAAGCGCAGGCGGCCACGATTACCTGCACCAGTCTCTTGCTTCCCAGCAGAAGTATGGCGTCTCTTAACGAGCGTATTTCGAAGCGCCGGCCGAAATAGGCCGACTGGGCCAGGCGCAGAATTCTGGCGGCGATTACCTGGTCGTATTTGATAACCTCTTCGATTTCGGTGATGAGGGCATCCCTCTTTATCAAAGAAGTTACCTTCCAGGCGATATCGGGAAACGGAGGGAGTTTTTCCGCCGCCGCCACGATGTCTTTGACCAGCAGTTCGTAGTGGATCTCGTTTACTTCGTTTCCGCTCAATTCTCGAATCATTGTCCCCGCCTCGCGCCCCGGCCTTGGATGGGCGCACGCACCTCTGCACCAGGATCGTTGTCTATTCAGTTGAGGTCCGGAAGGAAAGGGAAGGATCTCTAAAGAGAGGACCCGTTCCGTCAGATGCCTGAACGGAAGGTATTAATCCCCTGCCCGGCGGCCCTGCTGCCATATCCTTTCGGACTTAGGCCAGCGGCTTTGCGTCCCGCCCTTTCGGCCAGTTTGCCTTTTTCGAGCTTACGGGTCGAAGGCATCTCCTCTTTTTAAGCATACTGGATGCCCATCACTGTAGTCGGCAAAACGGAAAAAAAACTTCAGGAGAATTTTCGAAGCGGTCGCGGTTGTGCGCCGGAGTTGTTTTCAGACCCTTCCGAGGCGTTTGATGCCTTGATTTACCGCGTATTCGAGACACATCGACGCCACCGTTACAAACGCTATCAGCGCCGTTGCGGCGGCCAGGAAAATACCGGTCCCGTACGGTTGGAGCTTTTCGCCCGCATACATTACGAAGGGCTGGTGGAAGAGGTAGAGGCCGTAGGAGTAGACCCCGGTCCTGACGAGCGCTTTTCCGAGCCACGGAACCCTGTCGACCTGGTTGCGACGTGGATCATTATTATGGAAAGGCCGGTTGCGCCCAGGCCGTCCGAGAACATATAGAGCGCGTTCGGCTCGTAGGTAAGAATCCCAAGGGAGAACAGGACCACACCCGCCGCAAACCCGGTCGTCGAAAACAGCCGGGCGGATACCTTGCCCGGCTCTTCGGCCAGGAGCTTTCCGAACGCCATCCCGGTTGCGAATTCCCAGAGCCTGCAGCCGAAAAACGCCCCCTGGACCCAGTTGCCGTCGGCCTTAAGGACAAAAACGATGAGGTATCGCGAGACACAGGTGGCCACAATGCAGAGCGCAAGGAATCTTACCGCTCCCAGGCGCCGCATCAGCCCGAAAAGAAACGGGAA
>CAVQJR010000009.1:0-529215 GCA_963712895.1 uncultured delta proteobacterium
TAGCCACGCGTTCATCGGGCGTGTAACTTCTCCGTCAGCAATCCGACAACTCCCCCGACTCATCGCCTGGTAGACGCAGTGGACGATTTCACTCTTGGCAATGTCTACAATGAGGCTCCCCGACAGGTCAGTAAGCAAGTCATCTCTCTGCCCGGCCACCTCAGCCGCCAGCTCCACGTGATCCGATGGAGGACACCCGCGAAGACGACATTCGAGCAATAACTGTACTCTGACAGAGAAGTTTCTTGCCCCCAAGTAAGCCACACGAACCGGGGTTTCCAGACATCCACAAAGTTCTGTTTTTCTTCAGACCAGACTTTAACCTTGACCTTGGCCGAAGTCTTCACGCCACTCGCCTTCAGGTCCGTCTGTAGTATCCGCTCAAAATGTGGCTGCCGGGGCCGGGGCTTGAATGTGAAGATTAAGACGCCCTCGTTTTGCGGAATCTCTTTCACCAGGTCAACAATTTCCTGACTGACTTTCCGGTCTTCGCGCTTCTTCATCTTGAAGGCGTCCGTCATCGTGGACCGGCCAAACACGTGCCGGAGCTGATGCACGACAACGTTCTTGTACGAGAGAATGTCATCGCTGAACTTGCCGATGTTCTCGATGGTAGTCGAGCTTTGCCAGGTCTCGGATTACGTGTGAGGCGTCCAGGATTACGATGTTCTCCAAGGCAGGGTCCACCACGATGTCATAGGTGATTACTCCGTCATTCTGATCGGTCTGGGCAACGCGAAGCGGGCTTTGACTGATATCCAGAGGACTTTCAAACCAACCGTCGACTCATGGTTGGGAAGGGATTCACGGTAAAGATGCAAATCAACAGCGGTACGCTCGGGCAGGTGCATGACTTGCGGGGCCTTCTGAACCAGGGACTTGCCTTTCTGGTCGGTGAGGGCCTGGTGCAGAATGCTACTGCACTCTTTAAGGTACTCGCACGCCTCACGAAGCTTTCCCTTGCCCGTCAACATCTCCGTGAGCCAGGCCAAGGCTGCCCTGATCTCGCGGTGCTTAAAGCCTTCGTGTCGCTGATCAGTAAACTTTCATCCCAAATCAGCAAGTCCGTGCCTTCCCCCTATACGTGTTATACAAGTCAATGCCACCCTTGCCCCGCACCCGTGAATGAGTTACAAGCAGGATTTGCTTCTGGTCGTGGTCATCGGTACACGGCTCGGAGGCATACCCCGGTTCACCCGTGTGCTTCGGGTCGTGCTTGTAAGAGTGCAAGAGGCCGATTGACTCATGGCACCACTGCTTGATCAGGTCACGCTTGAGTCCGCACAGTGCCTCGACTTTGCTGGCGCACACGGCTACACTTATATGATCGTACCGGAGAGACCTGATTGCCAAGCACCATGCGACGATTGATTGAGTCTTTCCGAGACCAGTGGCAAGCGGGTACGCATAGCGCCCCCTGCAACGTCCTTGTGCTAAGACGTGTACGGCCTAGAATCTCGTATAAGGACGTTTTCTGCTTTTCACTGAGGCGATTACCGTATCTTTGGAGATTAACGATAAGGGTCTCAAGCGCCAGGTCGATTACGGACTTGAAACAAACACCATTGAAAGGCGTCGTTAAATCTGAAGCACGTATTTCTCTTTCCATTTCCTCTTTTCTCTCGCTGTTTGTGGTGTTCATTACAATTTGAGGTTGTATAGCCATGTATACAAGTGCGGCAGTGAAATGCGCATTGCAATTTCAGGTTGTATAGTCAACTATACAAGTTCACCCACGCGAAAATCACGCCACTACCCAGACATACAGAAAGCTGTTAGGAAACCTCTCTCTCAATCGACTTTCGGGAAGGGCAGAACAATCGAATTTAGCGCTTCAAGGTATTCTGACGGGGTTGTTAATTCCTGTTTTTTAATCACCCCGTTCAGCTTCAGGTAATCCACGACTACACCCATCATGGTTGCTCGAACTCCACCTTTCTTCAAGACCGCGATAAGCGTATCCGCAAGCAGGGCATTGAGTTCAACCAGCTTGGTTTTCATTTCTTCCTTTTTCTCAATCATTTTCGTACTCCTCGTGCGTCCTGAGGTTTTTAACTTTTTCGTAAAAATTGCTCGAAATCCACGCCCAGTCGAGACTGAGCCTCCGGGGGGGATTACACCCGACCGGTTCACTCTCCCTGACGCCAGGATTAGAGCTTGCTTCTCCTCATCGAACGCCCGCACCCCGGTCAGTTCTTGCACGTACTCCCCATAAAACCGGACTGCCCGGCGGATCAAGACGCAGAAGCTTGGACTGAGGCACAGGGTCTTTTCCAAATCTTCCACCGTGTTCTTCATCGTAAAAATGGTCTGGGGGTCAAGTCGATACCGGCATACGTCGCCAGCTCTTGCATTCAAACGCTTTGTCTTCATTTGTGGTAATCCTTCTGTAGGGTTAAAGTTGAAAAAGAATGATTCCTTAGTCGCGTTAGGGTGCGGGTTTCGCCCTTCCGTGACGCTGAATGGAAAACCCCCATCCAAGTTCAGGCTTGCTCAAGGCATTCACTCGGATGGGGGGCACAAATATACCCTTGGGCGAAAGGTTCCAAGGGCGAGAACCGACTGAAGTGCACGAGAGGGGTTGCACGACAGCCGAAGAGGAAGAGCCGACAGCCCCCGTGCGCCGTGAGTTACGCAGTGGGCTGCCGGTTTCTTCCTTCTATAAGGGTGCGAATTTATAACTCCTAAATTCAACTACTTGAGTTTGTAAAAATGGGAAGATAGAGACCACTTCGGGGGGCGAAAAGTCCACCTTGTATTGCCTACCCGCGAGAAACCCGCTGTGCATGCGGCTCCACGCAAGTGCCGTCAGGCGCGGACGTTCGTGCCGCTAGAATGGCTAAAAGGGGCCTTAGCGTCGCTTCCAGAGTCGCCTAGTTGCGTCTCGCGACGCTGACGGAGGCTCGGCGCGACTAGAATCGATTTTCCAAAGACGTATCCAACTATGGCCTCAAGGGCGATAATGCCTCCAGAGGGCGACTAGAGGGGTCGCTGCACCCTTCCAAGCCTACCGCACCCGAAGTCGCCTAGTTGCGTCTCGCGACGCTGACGGAGGCTTGCTCACAGCTCATTCCCGTAAATGCTCCGTATCTCCTCCGGTTGCACGCACAGGTAATCCAAGGTCTGTTTCTCGGAGGAGTGATTGAAGCACACCATCAATTCAGCCACGCCACGCCCGAACGTCACCCGCTGATGGTATCCCCAAGTCTTCCGTAAGGAGTGCCCCCCATAGTTCCCCTTCAGGTTGATTGCCTTGCACCACTGCTTGACCAAACGATTCACTGAGGGCACGGTGAGCGGTCCACGTTGCCCGTAGAACAGCGGGGTGTCGTCCTCGTACTCACGGGACTTCAACAGGCCCTGGATGGCCTCCACGCACGCCTTATTGAGGGTGATCCGTCGCCGCTTCCCTGTCTTCTGTTCCTTCAGCTCGATTTCATCCATCGGTTGCAACCCTCGTACCTGCCCGGCAGTGATCCGCAACAGGTCAGAGGCGCGGAGGTTCGTGTTGATCCCCAAGGTGAACAGGGCAAGGTCTCGGGGATTGTCCGCAAGCAAGCGTTTAATGGCCTTGATGTCCTTTTGGCACTTGATCGGGTCCACCTTGATTTCACGCCCTGGTGCCGGTCGGTTGAAGTTCTCGCCTTTCCTCATGATGCCCTCCGTGTGAATTGTCGCTTGAGTTTAGTTAAGTTATGCCAACATTGCCACGATACTTAACCAGAAGTAAGCGGAAAATTAGAGGGTGATTATTGGATTGCCTTGGAGAGTTCACGGGATAAGGCTTTGAGAGTGAAGAAGTCTGGTTAAGAAATAGGGTAAAGTTAACGAGAGTGCCGCAGCAAAGGCAGTTTTGCCTCTCCCTGGTGCGTCGAGGAGCATTAAAGGAATACAAGAACATTCACGCGCGTGCCTGACCAAAACCCTCAGTGCGCGCCGCCCACGCAACTGTCAGTGTTGTGGCTGAAGCCACTGTAATGCACATTACAAACTCATTCCCAAATTCGATTTAGAGGATGTCTATGTTCACCTGAGGAGAAACGGATCGGCCACCGGATTACTAATCCGTTGACCCTTGTGACTGGCTCTAGGTCTGCCGTCTACTGACGTGGATAACTGACGTGTGAGCGCTGCCAAAAGGGAGCGGAGACCGGGGCTGCGGGCGTGCGGGTGCGCAGCATGGGTTCAGCGCGTGCGTATGTGCGCGCATTCTTTCAGGCCCCCGGAGTCGCCTCGACGGAGGCTACAGCGAGCGGGCGTGCGTACGTGTACGTGTGGGTTTTTTCTCCAGCGCGCATACATTTGGAAAGCCTCCGACGCGTGCACGCGGGCGAGGCCACCGGGGGGAATAAGTTTTGCTCGATGGTATATTCAGGGATTCAGATTTTTGTGCCAAAATTTCACTCCTGAGAGCCTTAACCACGGCCAATCTACAGGAGTACCGTCAGAATGGCTAAAAAGGGCCTTAGAATGGAATTCTCAAGAGGTATATCAACACACGTCCGACCTTGAGTTATGCCCTCCACGTGGCAATTAGAGGGGTAGTTTCCCAGTGAACGCAATGTAAAACGGCCAGCGTCGCTACGGCGCGACTGGGTGCTGATTTGAGGTGTTATTTGAGAGGAAGGGTAGATGTGCATAGTCAGAAACACCCCATATTTCAGTGCAGAAATTTCAAAGCAATGCTATAAGAGAAATGATCACAAACGCAGGAAGGGCGATCCTAGTCAGAAGCAGCGTAGACTTGCGCGAACACGGGAGTATGGCTGTGGAAACTTTTTCTGTTATCATTATTGTCATTGTCGCGGCAATTGCACTGGCATGGCTTACCAATAACAAAATGCCAATTGGAACACCTGACTCCAATCCATCCGAGACTGAAAAAGAGGGAGGAGTTCAGCGAATCTCAGCCGGTCCAATTTTGATCATCGATAAAGAAGATGAATTTCCTAAAGGGAAACCCTTCCGCCTCTCCTCAGACGGCGAACATGTAATTCGCTATAAGCATAAATGTCCAACTGGTTGTCACTACGTTGCCTTTTCTGAAGTTGAGGTGGCCGGAATATCGCGCCCTGAGTATTCAGATGCAGTCCTTCTATTTTTTACTAATTCAAATCGTTCCCTGCGATTACGATGGGAACCTAGCAATAAACATGACACGAATGCTATTGAAGTTATAGGACAGTGGGGAGTAGGCTACTCAAGTGGAAAGATTGGGTATGTTCCGAGAGACATAGCTAAGGAACTTGCACCAATGATCGACAGGGGTGAAGCCGTTGTTGCCACCATAAAAACTATGTTCCTTCATCGACTAGGTTATTCTCCCGGTCTTCGCATGCACATCTGGATGTGAACTTAAAGTTAAAAGTGGATGGCTCCAAAAGCGGGCAGAAGTCAGCAATGCGTTCAGGACCGCGACCTTGGCCTTCAGGTACAGCGCGGCCTAAAATTCTTTTGGTAGCACCGTTGGTAGCACGGCACCAGATATTTACCTGAATTACCAGCAAACCCTTATCCATAGCCACTCAATATTTATGCCATTGCCGTTTTTCAAGAACCCCCTCCTTCCTGTTGGCCCTTTTCCTTTCAGACGGCCCGGCAAGCGCCGGCTACTTCAATACGAGCTGTTCCTTCAACTGTTCCATGACCGCATGGGCGATGCGGCGCTGCTTTTCGTGGTAGAACTTTATGTAGTGCGAAACGGGCACCGTTTCGAAGCCGCGAATATATTTGTGTTCGCCGCCGAATCCGGGGTCCATCCGCTCGATCCGGTTGGCGATCGCGTACTCAATGGGGAAATAATAGCAGGTTGCGAAGTGCAGGAACGGAACCTCGCGGAAACATCCCCAGTATCTTCCATATATTGTGTCCGACTTGGTGTAAAAAAGGGCCATGGCAATCCGTTTGCCGTTAAGCGTTGCAACGGTGAAACTGGTCCGGTGCCGGTAGTTTTCCGCAAGGAGTTTAAAAAAGGATTCGTTCAAAAAAGGTTTGACGGCCGGTCCCATGTGCTTCATCCAGGTGCGCCGGTAAAGCAGGTGCATGTCCTGGTAGTACGCATCGGGGGCATCGATGCCGCGGGCCATTTCAAACCTGATCCCGCTGGCACCGATCTCGCGCCTCTCCCGCTTGAGCTTCGTGCGGCGGCTCGATTTGAAAGATGCCAGGTAATCGTCAAAGGACGAATATCCCCTGTTAAACCACATGAGGTATGAGCTGGACATGGGCATGTAGCCGTTTTCGACAAGCATGGCGTTGAGGCGGGATTCGGGCGCCACGAAATAGATACGGCTGGTGGACAGGCCGCGCTCCATGCAAATCTCATCCATCTTGGAGAGGAGGCGTCCGTAAGCTTCCGAAACGTCGATTCCCGGGCTGTGGAGGAAATCGTAGCCGGGCACCGGCGTATACGGGACGATTCCAACCAGGCCGGAATGAAAGGGAAGCCCTGTCAGTTCGCTTAGAAACTCGATGAGACCACCGTCACCGAATTCGACCCAGGCACGGTCCCGCTCGTAAAGAGGCACGATGGCCAAGGGCTTTGCTCCACTGTAGAGCGCGATATGGGACGGTTGATAACCCCTCTCACGGGAAACCGCGCCCGATTTTTCGAGCGTGTAAAAATATTCCCAGTCCAGGGCCGGCGCGGCTGGAACAGCAAGGCTGTTCCAGTCCTCCCTTGGTATGTCTTCTATGCTCGATGCAATTTTGATCGTTTTTTCCACTACCAATTCTGACACCACTCCTCAAACCAAATAAATTAAAATTTTTGATCCTGTGGAGGTTGGACTTAAGTTTTACAATGTAATACTTTTGGCCACCAACGCCAGGGATTTTCATTTTAACCTTCACGAAAACCTCTCAAGCCGTTGTAAAAGATGCCGGCTGATTGTAGTTTAAGCCTTTCCTGAAGAAATTCAAATTGAGACTGGAGAATGCCGATGTTGCCAGACAGCGTTTCCTCATTTATTGACGGTAGCCGTGAAACATTCGTGAGCGACCTTGTACGCTTCCTGGAAATCCCGAGCGTCAGCACCCTTTCCGAACATGAGGGGGACATCAGGCGGGCCGCCGAATGGGTCCTGGAACAACTCCAGGCGTCCGGAATTTCCGGAAAGATATATCCGACAGACCGCCACCCCGTTGTTTTGGCCCGCTCGCCGCAAGTGCCGGGAGCACCCGTTTTGCTCGTATACGGCCACTACGACGTGCAGCCGCCCGACCCGCTGGCGGAGTGGAAAACGCCTCCCTTTTCCCCCGATATCCGCGACGGCTATATATATGCGCGCGGGGCAACGGATGACAAGGGACAGCTGCTGACCTACATCAAGGCGGTTCAGTCGCTGCTCGGCGCCGGACAAAGGCTTCCGCTGAACCTGGTGTTCCTGGTGGAGGGCGAAGAAGAGATCGGAAGCCCCAATCTCGAAAAATTTCTTACCGACCACCTCCGGGAACTGCGCGCCGACGCCGTTGCAATTTCGGACGGTTCCCAGTTTGCGCCCGGCATTCCGGCCATCACCTACGGGCTGAGAGGCCTTTGCTACCTGCAACTCGACGTGCAGGGACCGCGGTTCGACCTCCACTCCGGCGTGTTTGGCGGTATACTGGACAACCCGGCGCAGGTCCTGGCAAATCTACTGGCTAGAATGAAAAACCCCGACGATACCGTTGCCCTGCCCGGCTTCTATGATGACGTCCTCCCGCTGGACCAATGGGAAAGAAAAGAAATGGCATCCCTGCCGCTGGATGTGGAAAAGCTCAAAGACTACCTCGGGATTTCGCAGTTTACCGGCGAGCCGGGATATTCCGTTCTCGAACGAAAGGGCGCTCGCCCCACCCTGGATATCAACGGCATCTGGGGCGGATTTGAAGGCGAGGGGGCCAAAACGATAATTCCGGGCAAGGCCGGAGCGAAGGTCAGCATGCGCCTGGTTGCCAACCAGACCCCGGAAAAGGTCACCGCCCTTTTCCGCCGCTTCGTATCCGAGAATACGCCGCCGGGAGTCACAATCAAGGTATCCAACCTGCACGGCGCCGACCCCGTCCTGGTATCGAGGGAAACGGCGGCGATGAGGGCCGCGGAAAGGGCCGTTGAGACCGGTTTCGGCAAAAAGCCGGTCTTTATCAGGGAGGGAGGGTCAATCCCGGTAGTCAACCTGATAAACAAACACCTGGGCCAGGAAAATATTCTTCTTCTTGGGTGGGGAAACCCCGACGACGGAGCGCATTCGCCAAACGAGCGTTTCTCACTCCACGACTTCCACAGGGGCATTCGCTCGGCGGCGGCACTGTTTTATGAAATAGCCGTGGGTTAGGCTCCAGTCCAAACGGGGTCACATGGGCTCAGGAAAGGATTACGGTCGCATCCACCACCTGCATCCGGTCGGCCGGGCTACGACCGGGTTCAGGTCAAGTTCCTTTATATCCTCCCTGGAAAGGGCGAGATCGGCCACTTTTGAAATTATTTCCAAGAGGTTATCTTCACTTACCGCAGGGAAGTGGCGAAAGCCTTTTTTGAGTTTCGGCCAGGCGTTCAGCTCCCCCAGCATTTCGAGAAAATCGGCCTTTCCCGCCGGCAGCAGCCGGAAAGCCACGTCCCCGGTAAGTTCGAGCAGCATGCCTCCCAGCCCCACGCTGATGACCGGACCGAAAAGCGGGTGGTGCTGAAAACCCACGTAGAGTTCGGCCCCCGCGGGGGCCATGGGTTCCATGATGATCTCGGCTTCCGGGTCCAGCCGTCTTCGAAGATCGGGGCGAACAGCTCGGCTGGTCCGAGATGACGGATCGAATGATTTTAGAGGATTAAGCGGGAGGAAGCAATCGTGGATAGGTTTCGACGGGCATTGAAATATTCCGGTCTTTTACGTCTTCTCGTTCCCACGCAGGAGCGTGGGAACGAGAATTGAAAAATGCTGAACCAGGGGAGGCCATACCGTATCACCCCGGAGGCTTCATGAGCCAATCCAGCTTCTCCGGCAGCTTGATTCTCTTGTTTTTCATAAAAAGAATGCTGATGCGCCGGTTGCGCGGATCGTTCGGCATCTCCGGCAACAGGGGGACCCTGTCCGCAAACCCAACGACACGGGCGATCCGGCGCGGGTCGATTCCGCATTGTTCGAGTTCGCGCCTTGCCGCTGAGGCCCTTGCCACCGACAGTTCCCAATTGGATATTTGCTCGTTTCTCATCTGGGACGAATCGGTATGGCCTTCCACCGCAATTTCATTTGGAAAATTTTTTATGACGCCGACGACCGTTTTGATTATATCATTGGCAGTGTCCGTCAACTGGGCGCTCCCAGCCGCAAAAATAGGATTGTCATTTGAATCCACAATCTGAATCCGTATCCCTTCCGCGGTCACGGCGATAAATACCTGGTTGGAGCCATGTTTCACGTTCTGGCCGATTCCCGTAAGAAGCCTGGTCGCCATTTCATCATTGGTTATTCCGCTCGAGTGCTCTCCGGATTCGACGACCTCCTCGCCTCCGAGATTTTGCCCCGTGGGTCTTATTCCGCCTTGGTGCATAAAGGACTTGCCGCCGCTGGTAAAGAGGCTGAAATGCTTGAAGTACAGGGCTAGAACGGCTCTTTTTTCCTGCGACGTCATGTTGAGCAGCCACATCAACAGGAAAAAAGCCATCATGGCGGTTACGAAGTCGGCGTAGGCCACTTTCCAGCTCCCGCCGTGCTGCTCCGAGTGGGCGCGTTTTACTTTCTTTATGATTATCTTCCTGGGCTTGTCATCCATATGCTATTTCTTTGCATTCTTTATCAATGTTTCAAGTTCGAGAAAGGAGGGCCTGAGTTCTCCAGGTACCACCCTCCTGGCAAATTCGATTGCGACCTGAGGCGAAGGGGTATTAACGAATGCGAGCAGGGCGGCCTTGATAACCGTAAGAAACTCGCGATCCTCATTGGCGATATGCTCCAGGTTCTTGGAAATAGGACCCACAAAGCCGTAGCACATGAGCACGCCAAGGAATGTCCCCACAAGCGCCGCTCCTATGCTGTGCCCAAGGACCTCCGGCGGCTCGCTGATCTTCTTCATGGTCAACACGACGCCGAGCACCGCCGCAACGATTCCCAGACCGGGGAGGGAGTCCGCCACTGTGCCTATGCTCTTGGATGGAATCATCGCCTCCTCGTAATGGGCGTCGATTTCATAATCCAGCAGAGAAGCAAGCTCATGAGCTTCGATGTCCGTAATGGTCAGCGTTCTCAACGTATCGGTGAGGAAAGCCAGAGCGTGGCGATTTTTTAGAAACTTTTCGTGTTTTTGGAAGATCGGGCTTTTTTCGGGTTCATCCAGGTCGGTTTCAATCGAAACGAGTCCCTCTTTCCTGATTTTGTAGAATATCTGGCTCAGCAGGACAAGCGCTTCCACGTAGTCGCTTCTGGTGTATATCTTGGTCTTGAACATCCGGAACAAGCCGTCTTTGACAGCTTTTATGATTTTCATCGGCGAGGCTATCACAAACCCTCCGATAGCGGCGCCGAAAATAATGATAAGCTCGGCCGGCTGGATCAACAGGAAAAGATTTCCCTGCTCCATGAGGTACCCCCCCAGAACCGAACCCGCAACAATCACTATGCCGATTAGCACAAACATCGGGCCGCTTACTACCTCCTTTTTTGCCGCAGTACTTCTCTTTGCCTCTCGAATACATACTTCACTATCTGTTCACGTATGTCTTCATCGATCACCGTAAACTCGATCGAAATGAGTTTGCGCCCTTCAACATCTTCGATACTCACCACCGATCCGTAAATGTAGCAAACGATATAAGGAGCGGTGGGCAGTATAAGCCTCACTTCAACCATGTCATCCTGCTCTAAGTCCCCAACAGCGAAAGTGCTAAGACCTCCCGCGCTGATATTCACCTCTTCGTGCTTCAACGAGCAGTAACCCCTGGCCTGGAATGCGAACAGCTTTATAAGGGTATCCAGCTTGGCGTTTAGTATTCGCAGGCAATCGGCAAGCGCTTTTTCATTGGGCTCCGGCAGTTCCTCGTATTCGATCAGGGCATTCTCCACCGAGGTTCGGGACCTCGCGGTCGGCCGTTCCTCCTCGGACAGAAGGCGAATATCTATGGGCAGGTACCCATCCACTCTGGCGTATTCCCTCAAGGCTCGGTACCTCAGTTCTTCCTGTCCTTTTTTTTCCTCGTACTCATTCATTGTACTGGAAAGCCCTCCAGAAGCCCCGGCAGGTGGTAAACTTGGGCAAGAATGTCCCGAACTCATATTTGGTCCGGAATGGTCTCAGAAAAGAATTCGGATTTTTGGCCCGCGGTCATGAAGGAAAAATACGAGGGGTGTTATACCGAGATGTCCGGAAGAAGGCCCTGATTAAAAACGGCGAGACTTTCCGGCCCCGCCGCCGACTGGCTCTGAAATGGATCACGGTCCGCTCATGCCCGGGGTATCCGGGCATGAGGCGTCGAAGCACTTAATCTTAGCAGAAATGCGGTTCGGTAAAGCAGGGGGGGTTGCGTAGCGAGGGCTCCCCCCTTCACACTATCCCAGGTAGAACCCGGTCGGGTCGATGTTTCGCAGAACGGCGATCTCCTCTTCCGTGGGCGGTTCGGTCTCTTTCACATTCGGAGAAATATTGAGCTCGAATGAGCAGTTCGCCTTGACCTTTTCCACCGACTGGCCCGGATAGTACTCGGAAAGATACATCTCGCAGGTCTTCGGGTCGAAATTATAGACTCCCATGGTGCTCACCACGACCGAAGGCCCGCCGCCGATCATTCCCAGCTTCTCGCGGGCGCCCGGACCGTCCAGGTAGCCCGGAGTAGTTATGTAGTCCACCTTTTCGACGAACTTTTTGGGGTCCTGGGGCATGATGGCCAGCACGCGCTTCCCGGAGGTCGCCATGTCGTTTGCACCGCCGCTTCCCGCAAAGTAGATAAAAGACTCCGGTTTGTTCCAGTCGCCAACGCCCGTGGAGTTTATGTTGCCGTACTTATCTATCTGGGCGCCGCCGATAAAGGCGACGTCCACCTCTCCCCTCTGGAGCGCCGCCATGGTCGAGAGCATTCCAAAGGTGGCGTCGCCACCACAGAAAAGTGCAGGGTCGTCAACGGTAATCGCCAGTCCTGGAGGTGCAGTCGCTCTGATCGAACCACCCTCGGTGAACAGGATCATGTTGGGGGCGTGGGTCGCCATTGCAAAACTTACCACCACCAGCGGGAGGCCCACACCGGCGAACACGACTTCGCCGTCCCTGATTTCCTTTGCACAGCGCACGACCATGAGTTCAGTCAGTTTATAATTGGTGGCATGCATTTTTCTTCTCCTTTGCGATCTTTATCGGCCTGGCCTATGCTTTGATATACTCGTCCGTGTACCGAGGTACGCCCTTCCAGACTCCGGGATCGTGATAACCGTAGTCCACCTGGTATTTGGGCTTGAAACCGAGCGTGGGCTTTAGCCGGTCAAGACCTTCCCGGCCGAATTTCCGGATGTATTTTTTGATATAGGCACTTTGGTCCTCGCAGCCGTACACCCATTCATCCAGGAACTTGGGGAGAAGTTCAGCATTCCTTTCATACTTGCCCATGTACTGACTGAACCGAATGTCAAGGCCATAATAGCCGCGGCATGCCGAGGGATGGGCACCCCACGGACAATGCACGACAGCCAGCGTTTTGAAGTAGGGGATGATTGTGCGGTCGGGGTCGGCCCTGATCACCTCCGGTTCCACAATTTCTTCCGCCGTTACGATAACGCCTCTATTCGCCGCCATCGCCCCGAATTCGTCGGTAACGCCGCGGGTGCCCCAGCTCATCACGTTTCCGAGCCGGTCGGCCACCTGAGCGTGGATAACGGCAACATCCGCCTGCCATTTACGGACGACCGTAATTTCTTCCCCGGTGAAGGGATCCTTCATCATCCGCAAATCGGTGGGATTATGCTTCTGCATGTCGGTGCCGACATTGCCACGCACCGGCAGGAAGGGAACTCCCAGGAAGCCGGCGATCAAGGCACTGGTGGCCGCAAAATTCGATACGTCATATCTTTTGAGCGTTCCGGCCTGGAACGCGCGGCGAAGCGCGTAAGGCGCCTTCACATACCAGTTCATTATCCATGCGCTATGAATCTCATTTACGCATCCGGCCCCAATCATAAGGTCCAGACCGCCAACGTCGGTTGAAGACTCCACTGTAGTGAGGTTTCTTTTCTTTTGCCGGATTATTTCATAGGTGAGCGCCATCGGAACATGTATCTGGAAACCGCCGTAGTAGACCGTATCCCCATCATTGATGAATTTGGATACCGCTTCCTTGAGGGTAATCAACTTGTCGACAGCCATTTTCAAAACCTCCTGTGAAAAAGATGGGGAATTGAGATCTGTGGAGAATAGAAAAACCTGGGAGCTCACCTCCTGCCGGATTCGACATACCCACTCCCGAACGCGATGCGGAGGTTGATCAACGCGATGGAATACCGGAAGGTGAAACCTTCGTCACCAATCCCATGCCGGACTCAGCACAAACCCCGGGATTGCCGAACCGTGGCAATCCCGGGGGCTTGCATTTTCTACAATCACGATCCTTTCCCGGCAGGCTTACTTTTCAACGATCTTTCTCTTGAGAAAGTAGCCTTCAGGGTCACACTTGGTCCGCAAGATCATCAGATCCTGGTCCGTGGGAACGGCCATCTCCTTGCAGTCAGGGGCGATAAGAAGTTCAAAATCCACCAGTCCCTGGATTTCCGCAGGGCTCTTCCCTGGCAGATACTCCAGAAGCATCATCCTTCTGGTCTCAGGATCAAAGCCGAAGAGCGCCTGGTTGGTGATGACCCGGTAGGGGCCGGCACCCATGACTCCGGCTTTATCCCTGTAATCGGGCGATCCGTCGCCAAAGCCGATGCTGGTGATGAAGTCCACCTTCTTGACGAATCTTCTTTTTTCCAGTGCCATGATAGCGATTGTTTTTTCGCAGTTGGCGGCCATTGCCCCAGCGCCGCCACTTCCAGGGAACCTGACCCTGGGCAGCAGGTAGTCGCCGCCTTCATAGGTCGAGCACACGTTTCCGTACATGTCGATTTGTGCGCCGCCGATAAAGGCGTAGTCGGCATAGCCTCTCTGGGTGAGCTCGAACAGACCGCACAGACCTTTCGCAAAAACCGCCTTGCGGAAAGCCCTGGTGTCGCCGACCGAAAGCGGCATACCCTGTTCGAGAATGGAAGCCAGCGACCCCGCCTCGAAAATGAGGTTAATATTGGGGGCATGGGTCATCTGTGCGTGCATGGACGCTATGATCGGCAGACCGGTACCCACGAACACAATAGTATTATCTTCCAGAACCCTTGAACCAGTGTAGGCGATCATTTCATAAGGATTCACATCGGCGATCGTTACCATAATCAAAACCTCCTTGATATCCGAAAGAAGCGCGTTTGAATTATGAAAGGATTATAGGCTGACCGCCATCCATCTTTCTGAGCTGGACCAGCTTTTTGTGAGGAACGATCTTGGCGATGAAATCGTCCCAGGTATCACAACTGAAGAAATAATCGTCATAATATCTTTGAAGTTTGTCTTTATTGCCGGTCTTTCTGAATTCGTCGCCCAAGCTTCGAAACATCAGGAAATGCTCCATGTCGAACCAGTACATGCCGTATACCGCTCCCGGGTAGGCGCCAAACTGCTGCTCGCATACCGCATCAACCACCGGGTACGGGATTTCTGTAAAGTTGGGATAACGCCGGATGGCCTCATTGTTAATCACCGTCTCGCAGGACACGATGGTATGGCCGGCGGCCATGGCAATTTCAGGACAGGTGCACAGCGAACCGAAAATGCGTGAATTTCCATACATATCGGCGGCTGTTACGTGGACGAGGCCGACGTCGGGATAGCAGGCGGGAACCAGGTATGTGTTTCTTCCGCTGAACGGGCACTTCGTCATTGAGCCACGGTTGACCAGCTCCATGTCCGAACCGCCGTGATCGCGTATAGGGATAAAAGGAAGGCCCATGGCGCCGGCTTTGAACCGAACTGACATGCCATAGTTCGTATAGTCGTCCAACTCGATCATGCCGTTACCGGCCATATAGCGCAACAGCGGCGCAATTCCGATAACCTCATAGCCCCACCAGGCCAGCTCGACCCGCTTGATCGAAAGGTGATCGGGATTACAGATCATAGCGCCTGCAAGCCATTCGGCGCAGATCGAATTCGACTGGAATGAAAGGGTAAGATCCTTTGCACCTTTCTTTGCGAGGTTCCAGACAAGGGCAGTAGGCACCCGTGTATTCACAAATCCACCGATGCCGATATTCATTCCGTCCTTCACGTATTTTTCCACTGCCTCTTTCGGTGTCATGCGCTTATCGAAAAGACCCTTCTTTTTGCCGACAGCGGTTTTGCGGGCCTCCTCGGGCGTCAGGCCCCAATACTCGAAATTGTCTTTTCTGGCAGCCTGTTTTTCCAAAATCTTCTTATCCACCTGAGTAACTTCGGTAATCTTGGAATTGATTCGTGTGTTCATCAGCTACCTCCGTGCAGATTAAGGTTCCCTGTAGCGCTCACCAATGAGTTAATGAAGATTCCGGCGTTCATGATTTGGGAATTGAGATACGTGGAGAAAGGGAAAACCAGGCACTCACCTCCTTGCTAGGGTTCGACAAACCCCCTCTTTATCCGCTCGTTATAGCAGTCTCGGCACAAATAATAGACCCTGATATTTCCACACCCCGTCCCATAAAGCTGAAGGAGAAAGCCGCACTTCGGGCAGCTTTGCAGCATGCAGCCCGACTCACACAGCTCGAAATCTTCCTGTGGTCTGCCGCATTCGTCGCAGGTGTTGCCGAACTGGTTCACTTCACTTCCAATATGGTGAAAATAAGCGCGTAGGCGAAAGCCCCGCCCGTATGTCACGGATCCATACGATGGCGAATGCCTTGAAAGACGGCAATTAGTTTGTACCGGGGATATACCACCTGCCGGATGAATCGGAGTACCTGCCAGGAGAGCGTGAACAGGGAAGACAGCGCGCAGTTAGGAATCGGGAAGAAAAAATGATGCCCTGGCAGTCCGCAGCATTTTTTCTATTTGTGATTCCCCGCACGCAATTATCTTGCGTAATGTGCTACAGTGTCAAGAGAAAATTATTGCAATGTCGGCCGCCGGGACCATCGGAGTTGTTCCGAAAGGTCCCGCGGGACGTGAGGGCTTATACAGGGGCCGTTCCATACGTTCACAAGTTTTCAAGAAAGACCTTGCCCGGTTGCGGCGATACGGCTTACCGGGGCTTGCCGGCCGTCACCAGGCAGTCCATTTTCTCACCCGAGCGAAGCATTTTGATGTTGCCAAAGCCGACATCCTTTAAGTCCTGCTCCACTTCAGCAAAGGTGTAGGTATCTCCGTTCCGGGTATTAACGAGCATATTTATCGCAAACAACGCCCCCTCCGG
Source organism: uncultured delta proteobacterium (assembly GCA_963712895.1). Classification (GTDB taxonomy): domain Bacteria; phylum Desulfobacterota; class Syntrophobacteria; order Syntrophobacterales; family Syntrophobacteraceae; genus SbD1. Next base: position 16,424 of record CAVQJR010000009.1, read on the forward strand.
CGGTTTTGTGCGCGACTCATCCATTATATGGTCCCTGATGATCAGCATGCCGCCCGGGTCGAGCGCGCTAAAAATCTTTGCGTACAGCTCAAGGTTCTGCTTCGGGCCGTTCTGGTGGATAATTGCGGATAAAAGCGCAAGATCGCAGCCCCCGGGCAGTTCATCGCGATAGAAATCTCCGGCAACGATTTGCACGCGATCCAAACAACCTTCCGATTCGATCCTTTCGCGTGCCATATTCACCACATCTTCCAGGTCGAAGAGCACTGCCTGCAACCGGGGATTGTGCTTTAGAAAGGCGATGGTGTATGTTCCCGAGCCTCCCCCGATATCCATCAGTTTCCGAAAACCGCTGACGTCCAGGGAAGCCGCGATTTCATCCGAAAGCATGCGCCCGATCACGTGCATCGCCCCGATGAAAGCCCCGCGGCTGTTCTTATCCATGGGCTTGGTGGGTTTTCGTTCCCGGTTCGGCCCCTTTTCCACCACATCTGTGAGCTCCGACCAGCTTTCCCAAAGCCGGCTCATGTGCAGAAGCATCGGAAGGTTCGATCCCGGGTGCTTCGAGGAATATGTCGCTCCCTCTTCGGTAAATGAGTAGACGTCCCGGCGCTTTTCCAGCAAATCAAAAGATACGAGACAGTCGAGCACACGGGTCAGCCCCCGCAAATCGACCCTCAGCCGGTCTGCAATTTGTCGAGCGGTGACGTATCCATCCTGGATAGCGGTGAACAGGTCGAGTTCCGCGGCCGTCAAAATGATCCTGCTGCGCATAAAGGCCCTGGCTACTGCAAATATGTCTTCTTTCCTCTCCATACCGATCCCTTTCAGTCAAAAGAAGTGAGTAACGCAGACTTTATAACACTGCAGCAGGCAACGCAAGGAGCGCACGGCACGAAAACTTCCCCGCGCTCCGGCAAAGCCGCCCTTGATTTTGGATCGCCTCGGTGGTAAAAGTGAAAGTTCGATTTTCACGGTGGGTGTAGCTCAACTGGTTAGAGCACTGGGTTGTGGCCCCAGAGGCTGCCGGTTCAAGTCCGGTCACTCACCCTCAGTAAAATTAAGGGTTTAAGAGAAATCTTAAATCCTTTTTTGTTGGTGCGCCCGGCAGGGCGCGTTCACTTGAAGGTGCAAGTCCTCTACAGACCCGACAGGGGTAGCCCCTGCGGTAGTGGACCGTGTGAAAGCAAAGCTCAGGGAGATGTGCCGGGCGGCACGGGGCCGCAACATTGGCCGTTTTTCGAAGAACTGACGCCTGTTTTGCGAGAATGGGTAAACTACTTCAGGCTGGTCGAGGTAAAGGGTCTTTTCGAGGAACTGGACGGATGGATACGCCGCAAACTTCGGTGCATCCTCCGGCACCAGTGGAAAAGGCCCTATACTCGCTTCAAGAACCTGAGGAAACGCGACTTGAAGTCGCATCTTAGTTGCCGGCGACTCGCAAAATTTGCCCCGAGATAAGTGGTGGATTAGTAATTAAGGTTACTAAATTGCTATCATACTCTCCTGGAGCGTGTCGATATCCGCTATTTCCTCTTCGAGGTACGCCTTCAGCTTCTTTTTCAGACGGGTTTCTATCTGCCGCACACGTTCACGGCTGATCCCGAAATTGTCCCCTATTTCCTGGAGGGTCATCGGGTCCTCGGCGAGGAGTCGTTTGTTGAATATAGCCGCCTCTTTGTCCTTAAGCTTTTGCCTGAAGAGCGTTAGCTTGTCGTGCAGTGTCGCCTTGGCTTCATGGTCGGCTATCTGGTCGTCAACCGGCAGGTCATCCGAAGGCAAAAACGACTGGTGAGTATCGCTTGAATCCTCTTTCACCGGGCTGTCCAGCGATATTTCCCAACTGTTTAGCCGCTGGTCCATTTCGATGACTTCAGATTCCCTGACGTCCAGCCGAAGGCTGAGCTGCTTGGGCGATGCCTCTGTTCCCTGGGCTTCCAGCCGCTCTTTTTCCTTTCGCAGATTGAAGAACAGTTTCCGCTGAGCCTGAGTTGTACCTATTTTTACGAGCTTCCAGTTATCCATGATGAACTTGATTATGTATGCCTTGATCCAGAAGGACGCATAATACGAAAACTTATAGCCCCTGTGTGGATCGAACTTCCTCGTTGCCCGCATGAGCCCGACATTGCCTTCCTGGATAAGGTCCATCAGGTTTTGCATCCAGTAGCGCTGAAAATCCATTGCTATCTTCACCACCAGGCGAAGGTTTGCTGTTATCAGTTTGTAGGCGGATTCGATATCGCCCTTATCACGGTAACGGATCGCCAAATCCCTTTCGTCTTCCCTGCTGAGGAGCGGGTATTTCTTGATCTCATCGAGATACAGGCTTAAAAGATTGAGTGAAACCGGCTTATACCGGTCCGACCGTGGAGCGTCCTCCGTCCTGGACTTTTCGGAACTACGGGTTCCACTCTGAGTTTTCCGCGTACTGCTGGAAACATTTTTTAGCTTCGTATTCTTGATCATGAATATCGTACCCCGTGGTTGAACGGATTGCGGTGCTCCATCCCAGCGAATTACCGTATGGGAACGGGCTGGGCCTACCCGTAGAATATCTGAAAGGTTGTCGACATCACGTTCTGAAAAGGACATTCCCCAAGGTTACGGGCACTCGTTTGCCGGCGGTTCTCGACCATATTCCCGCCGCCCCGGGGGGGGGCCGGAAACGACAGGAATAATGAAACGTCTTAACTACTTCAAAGAAGCTTCCCAGGCTTCGAGTTCTTTTTCCGCCTCTTCGCGCGCCACACCGTGTCTTTCTTGTATCTTGCCGAGGAGTATGTCGCGTTTCCCGGCAATGATGTCCACATCGTCATCGGTGAGTTTGCCCCACTTCTCCCTGACCACGCCTTTGACTTGCTTCCAGTTCCCGGCGATTTGACCCCAATTCATGACTTATTCCTTTTATCTTAAAGAAGTTATGTGCTTACGGTTGCCGAACCATGCTCTTTGGCAAGAGTGTGCTTCTGCGCTCCCTTGCCAAGCCCACTCTTGTCAAATACGGCCCAGTAACAGGAGCACCAAAACGATCATAAGGACCAATCCCATGCCACTGCTTGGATAGTATCCCCACGCCCGGCTGTGCGGCCAGGCAGGGAGTGCGCCCACGACCGCGAGAACTAATACAATGATCAGAATTGTTCCCAACATTTCCATCTCTCCATTCCGCCACAATCATGGCTTTAGAACTACTCGTGCTCAGCGTGGGACCCGCCGCCACCTGGCCCGGAGCATTGAGCGGTCGACGTTGGTGCTTCCCTATCGAATACGGATGGGGAAGACGAAGTTGATGCCCGGCGACCGATACGGGTCCGGGGCATAGACGAACGGTGGTGGCGCATATACAGGTTCCGAGTAGTAGTGGTGTTGACGTTGAGGATGATACACATGCCGACTGCGCTGGTGATGATACCTTGCGCGCCTATCGTTATCTCTATCTCTGCCAAATGCCGGCGCGATGGCTATACCGCCGATCAATGAGGCGAAGAAGAGCGCCATCACGATCTTGCCGACAATCGAACTAAACTTCATGGATCGCGTGTTCGTAGTTCTCATGGTGACCTTCCATTCCCGGAGTGATTCTCCCTCAACGAAATGTGTTTGCTGTCTTGACTTTGTGGTGGTCGCGATCATTTGACCTTTGCCTTTGCCTTTGTGCGGCCATGATGGGCGTGATGGCGGAATAACTTGTCGGCATCCTTCTTCTGAGCGTCCGACATGCTTGCATAGAGAGGCTCGAAGACCTGGATGAATTTCCTGATGCCATCCGCATGTGCATCGACAATTTGGCCATAGGATTTGAGATCGTCGACAGCGGTCATGGTCCCTGCTTTTTCCGACCTTGCTCTGACAAGCGCCTCCATCGTTTTCTCATTGTCCTGCATCACCTGGGTAACGTTATGCCAAAGCTCTTCCTGTGCCGGGGTAATCTTGAGCTTGGCATAAAGCTCTTTGATGCGCACCTCAACACGACTGGCCTTTGAGACTGAACCAACGGTCGCCATGGCTGATTTGTGCGAGGCCGCGCGCGAAGGACTTGGACTTGAGAAAACCATAAAGGCGAAGAGCACCATCGCAACAACGAGTGCAGCTGGATAAGTTAACTGACTGGCAATTCTTTTCATGATCTGTCTCCTTAGGAAGTTATAAACATCACAATTAACGCTAAGCTGCTAATTCATCACAAGCTCTTGCATTTAATACGCTGAGTACGCCGACTTAAATTTACGATCACCAGGATACAGGACTGCACGCTCCTTTCCAATGGCGGTCTTATTTCGATTATCTCCGACTATTGGTCTTACCTTCTCCAATTCCATTATTGCTGTAATGCCTTGTTTACGGAATTAAGCAGTCCTGCCTGTTTCAGGGGTTTAACGAGGTAATCAACGGCGTGCATGCGGAAGCTATCTTTAGCTGTTTCCATACTGGGATATGCCGTCATGATGATCACTCGAGTTTTAAGGTTTTTCTGCATTACCTCCAGTAGGATATCTATCCCCCATCCATCTTCGAGAAAGATGTCCGCGAGTATCAGTTTAAATTCCGTTTCATCCATTCTTGCCAGAGCTTCCCGGTAACCTTGGGCAGTGATAACGTTATGTCCTTCGGCTGTCAGGAATCTCCCAAAGCTAAACCGGATGCTTTCTTCATCATCGATAACGAGTATATTCACCCTCATCCAATCTCCATATGAGAGATTTCTCTCTTTCAGAAGCAACCCGGCACTCCCCGGTCCCTCTGCAGAATCGCCAGCCACCGATCAGGTGTTGGGACCAGGATCTGTAGGCAAATTATTTTATTGGGATGACAAGCAGACATGCTTCCAATGATCAAGATTCGCGCCAAAACGGCGCAGCGCATCACTTATTCAAGATTATGCCGGTATAACGGAGACTTAAGCCCAGATGAGCAGCGTGCTGACCGATAGCCGGCAAGAAAATAAGTGTTGCATGCAACAGAAGCGTTGCATTGATTTCTGTATTGGATGTAACACACTGGCGTGAAGGCGGCGGCGGTCAATTCGTCGTGCATTAATTACTAAGCCATTCATAAATAAGCGAACATGTGGTATGTTCGGGGCATGAAAGAACTCGACGGACGAAAACTTGGACGGAAGACCCTCGAAGAGATCCGGATCCGGGCTGTCAAGCGCGTTGAAGCCGGGGAAAGTCCCGAGGTGGTCATCAAGGCCTTGGGGCTTTCGCGCCCTCGTATTTACCAATGGATTGCCAAGTATCGCGAGGGTGGCATCGATGCCCTGCGGTCCCGCAGTGCACCCGGACGCCCGCCGAGACTTTCCGGTGCGCAACTGCAAATGATCTACCGCGTTGTGACCAAAGACGATCCCAGACAGCTCAAATTCTCCTTTGCTCTTTGGACCTGCTCACTGGTTCGGGAACTGATCCGGCAAAAGTTTGAGATCCACCTTAGCGAGGTCTCCGTTGGAAGAGTGTTAAAGAAACTGGGCCTTTCGCCCCAAAGGCCTCTGTGGCGCGCCTATCAACAAGACAAGCGGTTGGTTGTTTCCTGGATGGCTACCGAATATCCGAAAATCCAGGCCATGGCCAAGGCGGCGGGCGCGGCAATTTTTTGGGGAGACGAATCGACCATCCGCTCCGACTATCACTCCGGCACCACCTGGGCCATTAAAGGGAAAACGCCGGTTGTGGCGGCCACCGGAGCACGCTTCAAAGTCAATATGCTTTCAGCCATTAACGCCAAGGGGTCCCTGCACTTTATGGTGACCGATAAAAACGTGAATTCGACTACCTTCATCGAATTCCTCGAACGGTTGCTCCATGACTCCCGCCGTCCTGTCTATCTCATTGTCGATCGTCATCCGGTCCACAAGTCCGCGCAGGTTCAGGCCTATGTGGCTTCCACCGGCGGGCGTCTACGGATATTTTAGCTGCCGCCATACTCCCCGGAACTCAACCCCGACGAGCAGGTCTGGAACCATGTCAAAAGCCATGGGATAGGGCGCATGTTGATAAAGGGACTCGCCGACCTCAAGGAGCGAGTTATGGCTCGCCTAAAACTGCTCCAAAGCACGCCTGAAATCGTTCGGAATTTTTTCAAGCACCGTGGCGTTCTCTACTGCTCAATGTTCGCTAATCTATGAAGGTGTTAGTATCATCATTCATTGAGAAACCTACGAACAGCATATGTCGGGTGATCAGGAGTGCCTGTACAATACCCCTGAGCGCTGCCCTAGTATCACTATAGCGGAGGTAATCCGATCTTGTAAGGACGATTTGCTCGGGAGAGTTAACGCAACTATGTAGTTTGAGAACCCATCGGCTGCCAGGCTTCTCGGGGTCGTGTGGGAGCACGCGAGGCTGATCTCCCTGAGCATCCTTTGACGCTTTTTCAAAGAGGCAGTCGTAGTTTGTCGTGACAACCTCTTTGACTGGCAGGGCGGCAAGGATCGCATGGCTTAGATGCCCAGAGCCAAACGACATTTCCCGCTGGGATATGTGGCACATAACCAAAGCCATATGTTGATTTCATTCCGTTCCTATGTGGACTCCTTTTTCGGCTACGGAGCGCTTCATGAAGAAAACGAGGGGCGCCAGAACGAGAGCAATAACTGCAAGTACCCAGAAACAATCGAAATACGCCAGTGAGGATGCCTGCTGCAGGCGAAGGGCACCGAGACTCTGCCACGCAATCTGTTTAGACAATTCCGGGTCACCCGTCTGTCCGAGGAAAAACGTTTGCACCTGGTGTAGAAAAGAACGTACCGCGGGGTTGAAGGGATCGAGGTATTCTCCCAAACGCAGGGTATGAAATTGAAAAAGACGCTCGTGGAGCGTCTGGGCGAGTGACGTGCCCACGCTGCCCCCCTCCGTGCGCAACAGGCTCAGAAGGCCGACCGCGGCCCCCCTTAACTCAACAGGCGTATAAAGGTATGCCGCAACATTTAGCGGAGCAAAGCACATCGAAAGACCTGCGATTGTTACCACTCTGGGCCAAACCGCAATTCCCGGGCTGATATTGAGATTCATCTGCGACATCCAGTAGTTGCCTGCCGCCATGACCATGAGACCCGTCAGTATTATCCAGCGTGCATCCTTTCCCCGACCGAGCAAGACGGCAACAACGGGCATCAGGATGATCGCGAACACGCCCGAGGGCGACATGACAAGTCCGGCGCTGAGAGCGTCATAGCCGAAAAGGGATTGCAGCAGGGCCGGCAGCGTCGTACTGGCGCCGTAGAGCACCGCGTAAGCAAAGAAAATAATGATGCAGGAAACCAGGAAGTTGCGCTCGCTCAACGGACGGAAGTTGACCACCGGCCTCAACTGTCTCAGTTCCCGGAGAATCAGACTTGTTAACGCCAGCAAAAAAAGGATTAACAGTGTTTGCACCCGCCAAAAAGGGTCCGACAGCCAATCCCATTCCTGTCCCTTACTGAGCATCACTTCCCAGCAAACCATCGTGATCAGAAGGAGACCCAGGCCGATTGAGTCAAACTGTAACGGCTGTTTTTTCAATTCGGCGAGTTGGGTCCGCAGGTACTCGGGATCTTCGAGCAGAGCGTAGCAGGCCACGAGTGTCAGCGCGCCGACTGGGACATTGATGAAGAAGGTCCATCGCCAGGAGTAATTGTCAGTGATCCAGCCGCCCAGAGTAGGACCGAGTACAGGCGCCACGAGTGCCGCGAAACCGAACAAGGTCATCGCCGCGCCTTGCTTTTCCCGTGGGAAAGCGTCCAATAACACTCCCTGGCTGCAGGGCTGCAGACCGCCGCCGGCCAGTCCCTGGAGTACACGGAATATTATCAGTTGGCTCAGGCTTGTGGATATCCCACACAGGGCGGAGCTAAGAGTAAAGACAGTGATCGACAGCAGAAAATAGTTACGACGACCGATATGAGAGGCCAGCCAGCCTGTGATCGGTAAAACGACGGCGTTAGCAGCGAGGTAACTCGTGATGACCCATTCACCGTCATCGACCGTCGCTGAGAGGCCTCCGGCAATGTAGCGCAAAGCGACCACCGCGATAGTCGTATCCAACACTTCCATGAAAGTCGGGACCACCACAATAGCGGCGATCAGCCATGGGTTCACCGCCACGCGACTCGAAGGGTATGGAAGTGTAGTGTCATTCAAGGCTTCGCCTCTAAATTATTGCCATATGCATTACCGTGTGGCTCCCGAGCCATATACGGCTGGAGGATTTTTCCGGCAAGAGGCCCGGTTGGTGGTTCCTTATAGTAGACGTAAACGACCACTGACAGGCCGATGAACAGGGGAGCTTTCACGGGGTCATAGTCCGTGATTTCAATACGTACCGGCAATCGTTGCACTATCTTTACGAAGTTGCCGGTCGCGTTTTGTGGCGGCAGTAACGCCAGGGTCGAACCCGTTCCCATTGTAAACCCGGAGATGCGGCCTTTGAACACCCGCCTTTCTCCATACATATCCACGTATAAATCCGTATGCTGGCCGATACGCAAGTCCGAGAGCTGGGTTTCCTTAAAATTGGCGTCGACCCAGATTTCCCGGAGCGAGCGAATGGCCATCAGGCCTTGTCCAATCTCAACATTGTTGCCGGGGTTGACGTTCCGGCGAGTAATGACTCCATCGATCTCCGCTACAACATCACAGTAACCAAGGTTAAGCTGGGCCTGCTCCAAGTCGCGTTTCGCCTTCTCAAGTTTTGCCTCGGTCTGTATAACCGAAGGGGCTTGATCCACCAGTTGCGTAAAGAGAAGGTCGAGATTGCCATTGGGCGCGCGTTTCATAAATTCTTCCAGCATCTGTTTTGGCGTCTGCTCAAAAGAATGGATAATGCCGAGCTGGGCAGCACTTTGGATCAAATCCGCTTGTGCCTGAAGAACGGTGGAGGATGTCTGATCAAGGTCAGGCGGCACCTGTGCCAGGTCTCCGCCATGCTCAGGGATTTCGGGCAACCCGAGGGTGGCCCGGATCTGATAAATATTTTCCAAGGCCTCCCCGACCTGAGCTTCGGAAACCGAGAGTTCCTCCCGCCGTTTGTCATAGTTTTGTTTGCTTACAGCTCCTCTGGCGACCAGTTCCCTAGCCCGGTCGAAATCGGCTTGAGCCCTGATTAAAACGGCTTTCTTGGATTTTAACTCAGCAACCTTGGCCACCAGCAAGGCAACTTCGTTGTGAACTTCTTCCATGGCATGTTGGAGATTCCATCGTTTGGCCCTCGCCGTTGCCACAATGCCGCGTGCCTGGGCCTTGGCCGCCCCCAGATCGGCCTGAGCCACAGCCAACGCAGCTTGTTTCTCCTCGACCTGGACCTGATAAGGTTCTTTATCGAGTTCTACGAGCAGGTCTCCCTTGTGCACCGTGTTATTGTCGTCGACCAAAACCTTCACGACCTGGCCGACTACACGGGGAGCTACAAAGGTCACGTGACCGTCCACGTAGGCATCATCCGTGGAAACGGTTTTCAGGGCACGAATTGCGTACGGTATTGCGAAATACAACGCAACCAGCAAGGCCGCGAGACCGCCCCCCACCTTCCACACCCAGCGGGGTACTTTGGTGCCGTGTCCATCAGGCATCGAAGAACCGGTGGAACTGTCTGCCCGCTCATGGCCTGACGCCGCATCGGCTGAGGCCGTTCTCTCGTTTTCAAGTGAAGGAGACTCCTGTACGACCTTGGTATCCTCGCCATCCTTGGATTTGTTCTCTTCCTGGGGCATAATCTGCATCCTGTGCAGTGCGGAATCCAGCACAATCCCTTTTAATTGCGGGCAATGCCGGTCGCGGGAGGATTCCGGGGCTCTCCGCCGAAAGAGTCAATTACCTTAAACTTTTCACCGAGGTTCTTCTCCTGCCGGACTTGGACACCTGTTTTTACGACCGAGTCGGCAATCTCCTTATGCAGCGGCCCGTTCCTGCTGTAGGTAGCGGCTGAGCCAATCTTCGAAGCGGATCGTCCCGAGCCGCGGATTGTCGCCGGGGGTGAGGCTTCGATCGTTCAACTCTATGCCGAAGTAGAGTGCACGGACGTCTGTGATCACCGTCCGTGCGTCTCGGATTGCGCTCAAGAATCGTCGGACAGTCTCGTCGAGACGTATCGGTTCGGGACCCGCTAACTCGATCGTGCCATTCAACGGTTCCTCGACTGCGACGTCGGCCAGTGCGGCAGCGACGTCATCCGACACGATGGGCTGTACAAGGGCGGGTGACAGCCGAACCGTCTGCCCGTCGGTGGCCGATTGGGCAATCGCGCTCACGAACTCGAAGAACTGCGTTGAGCGGAGGATCGTATAGGGAATCTTAGAGGCTTTGATCAGGTTTTCTTGGGCCATCTTCGCACGGAAGTAACCATTCGCAAGAAGACGATCTGTGCCGACAACCGACAGCGCAACGTGATGTCCCACGCCGCCGGCCACTTCCGCGGCAAGGAGGTTGCGCCCAGACATCTCGAAGAACTCCAAAACGGCCTTGTCCTCGAATGAAGGGGAGTTCGCCACGTCGACGACGACCTGAGCTTCTGTAAGGGCTTCAGCCAGCCCCTCACCGGTGAGAGTGTTGACGCCCGAAGAAGGTGACGCCGCCACGACTTCATGGCCCTGCCGACGAAGGTTCTTCACGAGCTTTGTTCCGATGAGCCCGGTGCCCCCAATAACAACAATCTTCATTGTTGACTCCAAGTCTGATTTTTGACATCTATTTGATTTATAAGGTAGAAGTGCCGCGTTGCCCTGTCAAGGACACAGAGGGATCAGGCGCAAGTGAACTCGCGGCGTCGATGGGTTTATCGATGGCTTCTTTGCTGTGGTCATTAAGATTCGTGCCCTGGAATTGAGGCTGCCAAGGCTTGAAAAGTATAAAAAGGGGTCCGAAATGGGTCGGGCAAGCACATCGGTGAAAAGAAAGGAAAGAGCTTGGGAAAGGAGTGGGAAAGGGGTCGGGCCAAGCTAACTTGATAAAATAGCTTGAAATATTTCTAAAATTGTGGCTTAAATTTATTTCATCCCCTTCCACGGGTTAAATCAAAGCCGGCCCCTCCGGGGTCGGATGTTTACTTTTCTTCAGTTCGACCGGCAAACCCCGATAACGAACATCGGCGATGCAACGAAGACCGACTTTGTTTCGTCGACAAAGGCCTCCTGATCATACCTGGGAAATGGGGTGCATATTTGGGCGGCGCTCGTGCCGGGCAATGGCCCAGAGGCGGAGGTCTCCGAAGAGTTGTGCGAGGGCGGCGGGCAGGTAGTGGGAGTTGAGGCCGCTGGGGTTGGGGAGGACCCAGGCGAAGCTGCCGCCGAAGAGGGCCTTTTGGAGGCCGACGCGGGCGTCTTTGATGCCGGAAACGACCCGGTAGGGGCCTATGCCGACGAAGGCGACGACGGTGGGGCGCCAACGTTTTACCTTGGCTTCGAGGCGCCGGCCGCCGGCGCGAAGTTCGTCGTCTGTGAGCTCATCGGCGCGGGCGGTGGCGCGTTCGACGATATTGGTGATGCCAAATTTCAGGTCGAGAAGGAGGGATTCTTCAAAGGGAGAGAAGAGGCGCGGGGTGAAGCCGCCGGCGTGGAGGGCGGGCCAGAAGCGGTTGCCGGGGCGACCGAAGTGGTGGCCGATGGCGGCGGTGTAGAGGCCGGGGTTGATGCCAGCGAAGAGGACGATGAGGTTTTTGGCGGCAAGATCAGGGATGACCATGTCGTGTGCAGCAAGGAGCTGGGCTTTGGTGGGTTTCCAGGGAGTGGGCAATGTCCGGTTCATGGTGCGGTGTCCTTGGAGTGTATTTTGCCGGCGGTCAGAATGCTGCGCCGCAAAGTGGTCACGTTAAAGCTCCTTTCGACTAAATTACCGTACGCGTTCACGGGCAGAGTATGACAAATGTATGAAACGATCACACCTGCGGCCGCGCCTGGATGTCGATCGCCATGTCTTCCTGGGGGCGGGAGCAGCAAATCAAAAGGTTTCCGCTCACAGCCGGAGCCATCCAGGGGCTCGGGATCATCGGTCTCAACCTCCCTTTTCTCTCGGAATGAACCCGGGAACACCGGTCTCCACGACGGCATTAAACCTGACCCGCGACTTGATTCCCTCGCTAATCTCCCTCATCGCGTCTTGAGGAAGGGTTGAGACTTCAAAGTTCTCCTTGATCCGGCTGAGGGTCTTCGAGGTGGTCAGGAGGGCCGTCCCGCGCTGGATAGCCCAGGCGAGCAGGACTTGCGCGGGGGTCTTGTTCACACGCTTGGCGATAGCGGTGATGACAGGATCTTCCAGCAGCTTGGGCTCGCTACTGTGCCCTAGCGCCGCGAAGGCTTGCAGTACGATTCGATTCTTTCTGCAATAGTCCAAAAGGTCCCATTGCGGCAGATACGGATGGGACTCGACGTGAACGACTGCAGGCTTGATCCTCGCGACTTCGAAGATTTCTCTCGCCTGTTCCAGACTGACGTCGGATAATCCGATGGCTCTGCACTTGCCCTCGTCCACCAGGCCCTCCAATGTCCTCCATGTATCCAGCAGCGTAACCCCTTTATCATAAATCACATTGCCGTTCGCATCCCTCGGGTCTTGCTCGTCTCCGGGTTGGAAGGCAAAGGGGGTGTGGATGAGATAGAGATCGACGTAGTCGAGTTGGAGTTTCTTGAGACTGGCCTCGAAGGCGCGTTTGGCACGTTCAGGACGATGATTGGTATTCCAGAGCTTCGTGACGACAAACACGTCCTCCCGCTTCATCTTCCCATCCTTGAACACCTCCTGCATCGCTTCCCCGACCTCCGTTTCGGTTCGGTAGCGTTCTGCAGTATCGAGCAGGCGAAATCCTGCTTCAAGCGCCGCCTTGGTCGCGTTTTTGGTTGCCACAGGGTCCGGAATCAATGTGCCAAAGCCCAACGCGGGGATGGCGCCGGATCCGTTGTTGAGGGGTATCTTCGTATAGCGAAGGTCGTCGGTAGCTAGCATTGTGCTCTCCTTGGATATACTCCATGTCTGTTGCCAATTAATCCATTCTCACCTCCAGAATGACTTCCAGTTCGACCGGCGAACCGAGTGGAAGGCTCGCGACACCAAAGACAAGGCGTGAAGAGACCGTCTCTTCGCCGAAGACATCCCGAAGCAATTCCGACGCCGAATCGGCGACCTTCGGATGCTCGGTGAACTCGGGCGTCGCGGCAACGTACACGCCGAGCCTCACGACGTGACTCACACGGTTCAACGAGCCCAGCTGTTTCTTCGTGAGCGCAAGCACGTTGAGTGCGGCCGTGTACGCCGCTTCCCGGCCCGCCTTTACGTCCAGGTCTTTGCCCAGGACGCCGGCTATGGTAGCTGTGTGGCCTGAGGTGGCGAGCATCCCGCTCAGGAAGAGGAGTTTGCCCGTCTGAACGGCGGGCGCGTACGCACCAAAAGGCGTTGGCGCATCCGGCAGATGAATGCCGAGCTTGGTGAGACGGTCCTCGGCGGTGGTTGAGATTGTGATCACGACAAAACTCCTATCAGTTACCAGCGGCCCAGATGAGCCCCGCCGTCAACGTACAGGATGTGACCGGTGAGCGTTGCGGCGTCGGTCAGGAACATGACCGCATCAGTGATTTCTTTGACCGTGGAAGGCCGGCCCATGGGCGACAGGCTTTCCATGACCTCCTGCGGAGTGTCCCGGTGCAGCGGCGTGTAGACAACGCCGGGTGCGACGGCATTCACGCGGATGCCATCTTTCGCATACTCCATCGCAAGGTGCCGGGTGATCGTCTCCAAACCGCCTTTGGTGAGCATTGGCACTGCCGCCGTGACGCCCCGGATCGGGTTGCTTGCAAGGGCCGCCGTGATCGTGACGACGCTCCCGCCGGTCTTCTGCGCCACCATGTGCCTGATGGCAAGCTGGGTGACGTACAGGAAGCCCTCGACGTTCGTCGCGACGAGTGACTCGATGTCCTCGGCCGTGTACTCCGTAAACGGCTTGGTGAAGAAGATACCGGCGTTATTGACCAGTGCGTCGATCGACGCGAAGCGGGACAGCGCCGTCTCGACGATCATGGAGGCAGTTGCTGACTTGCCGATGTCGCCGTCCAACAGGGCGACGTGGTCGGATGCCGCGATCTCGGTGGATCGAGTCATCTGCCGGGAATTGGCAACGACGTTGAACCCCCGTTCCACAAACGCGTTCGCGATCCCCGCACCGATCCCCTGTGAAGCTCCGGTCACGATTGCTGTCTTTCGTTGGTCACTCATGGTTATCTACCTCATGTGAAAAGCAGACACCTACGCGGCATTCCGCTGCATTAGCTTCAGAAGCTCTTGGGCTGCTGCGGTCGACGATGCGGGATTCTGCCCGGTAATCAGACGACCATCGACGATTGCAAAGCTCTCCCAATCGGGAGCCTTCTCATAGTGGCCACCCAGTCTCTTCAGCTCATCCTCGACAAGGAACGGCACAACTTTGGTGAGCTGAACAGCTTCCTCTTCAGTGTTGGCAAAGCCCGTCACACGCTTACCCTTCACAATCGGAGCGCCCTTGTGGGTCACACGATGGAGCACGGCAGGTGCATGACAGACCGCAGCAACCGGCTTGCCGGAATTGTAGAAAGACTCGATCAAGGCGATTGAATCGGTATTATCGACAAGGTCCCACATGGGACCGTGTCCACCCGGGTAGAATATGCTGTCGAAATCTTCCGCCTTCATGTCGGCGAGCCTGGCCGTCTGTGCAAGCGCCTGTTGCGCCGCCTGATCCTGCTTGAAGCGCGCCATCGCAGGAGTCTGATTTTCAGGCAAATCGCTCTTTGGATCTATCGGGGGTTGCCCGCCTTTCGGTGAAGCCAGCGTCAGCTCGACACCAGCGTCCCTGAACACAAAGTAAGGGGCCGCGAATTCCTCAAGCCAGAAGCCGGTCTTGCGGCCAGTGTTGCCCAGTAGATCGTGTGATGTGAGCACCATCAATATTTTCATCTTGTTTCTCCCCTTTATTCTCCACGCGTGACTTGCCGCTCCCGGCAAGCTATTCAATACCGCCAGCTCATCGAGCCAAATCTCGGCTCGGCGCGGTCGTCTTACCCATATCAGGTCCAACGGAGGATTGCTTCGCATCCGAGATGCCAGCGTCCAGATCACCAACAATCCCCGTCTTCACTTCCCCGTCGCCTCAGCGACCGTTCTGCTTAAAGTGAGTCTCCGTACTATCTGATAAACACCAATTAACACGTGTGCAAACTGCGGCCGAAGGTGTGGATTTCATTCCGGAAACCTCCCACATGATCGCAAGTCATGTAATACGCCTTGGACAAATCTGGTGTTCTTCCTGATCCACACTCATCCGAACCGTCCCCGGTGGTTTCGACTTCGCTAACTATTTTAACACCTAAAATTCCTTGGATTATCGCTGGGTTATATTTCCATGTGATTTTAATCCATTTATTGAGGGCGTTCGGACCTTCATCAATCTCAAGGACAGCATCAGGAGTTGGTGGTTTTACAATGATGTCGCCATATACCAGACCATGTAACAGCCGCCGTTTCTGGTCGATGGGAAGAGCCATAAGTTGGCGGAAAAGCTCCATGATGGTGTCCTTGTCCGCTGCGATCTGAATAAATTTCTGCTCACTTTCAAAGAGTTGCTGGTAACGGAGACATTCCCGTTCAGCTTCTGCCAATTCACGCTCCAGAGTGCTTCTTTCGAGGGTCAATTCATTGAGACGCTTATTGTAATGGTCGGGGTTAAAATGTTCGGAGTATTGAGTGCGGTCCAGATTTGTGAGGGCAGTTTTATTCCTGCTGATACTATTTTGCGTGCAAGTTCATACTAACGATCCAAGGAAAGCCCGTCATGCTTGCCACTAACGCTGGGTTCTTTTCGAGGGCTTCCAAGGACTGCATCAACTGATCCTCCACGGCCTCGATGCTATTAAAAGCCTTGTTTCTGAAACCGTCCTCGCGGATGTGATCCCAAATATGCTCTACCGGATTGAGTTCTGGACTATATGGTGGAAGAGTGTTGCAGAGGCAGCCTGTAACACTTCAACATCAGGAACCTTTGAAGAAGGATCAACCCCATCCACGAAGAAGTGCAGAGACGCCCCCGCCTGCGATCAAGTTCTCGCTGATCGCCAATGTATAGATATCCTCAAGGTTCAAAATCAGAGGAGACCGTCTCCTTCTCCCTCACCACGAAGGGAGAAGGGCCGGACAAATTTCCCGGCCCATTTCCGGTCTTGGCAATCCTAATACCGTCTGCCCTCATCGTGTTCGCCAATGAGGTAGCCTACGCTCGCACCGGCAGCACCACCAACAGCCGCTCCAATTGCGGGGCTTCCGCCAACGACGGCGCCAAGCACGGCTCCGCCGGCGGCGCCAATGGCCCCACCGCTCAGGGTCTTTTGTTGTGTGTGTGACATTCCGGCACATCCAAATGTGAAGGCAAAAGCAAGAATAACAAAAGCGAACGTTATGTGTTTTATCATGCGTTTCATATCAATTTTCCTTTGTTACTGCAATGTTCTCAAGGGGTTTTAAGCAGCGGACGACCCGCGATGCCCGTTTTTATATTGGGCTTGATCATTGTATCCCAGATTACTTTGGTAACAGGCTCTTTAATCTTGTCTGGATTCGCGCTGTAATACATATCCACCCGAGCAACAACTTCATTCATGGGTATATTAGCCATTCCCTCAACAACTTTTGGAACAAAGCTGTCTCTTTTAAGCTCAGGATACTTATCCATCAGGTGCTGTTCAATTGTCACCACATGTCCAAAACCCCAGATAAAAGCCACCTTGGAATCGTGCGTCATCTTTTGCCACAAATCCCCCGTTAGGACCGGCATTCCAAGGGAATCCTGCAGCCCTTTTTCCATGGCTGCCCGATCTGCTTTTTGCTCCGGACTCTTCTTAGCGGCCAGCACGTCAAACGAGCAGGCCATGGACCCAATGAAAAGAGCAACTACAAGGTAAATCCCTACCATTTTTGGTCTGTTCATAAAGATTCCTTATATCCTCTCCCTTGCCCCTTTTGAAAAAGCGGGCAAGGGGAGGATTTCAATCATCAGGGTCGGCCAAATTCAAACGTGGTGAAAGCCTCATCCTCAAATTATTTTTTCGGAACTACCGACAACATGTTGTTTACTTTCACAACGCCATTGACATTGTCGGCCACAAGCCCCGCTTGTGTTTTTTCTTCATCGGTATACACCTTACCGGTGAGAGTAACCTCTCCCTTATTGGTATCGACCTGGACTGTTTTCAGTGTGCTGAATTTGACATCCGCCGCCAATTCATACTTCACTTTCGTAGTGATAGTGGCATCGTCGATCACTACCCCTGTAGTTCGGGCGAATGTCATTAATGCGGATCCTAAGATCAGGGCCATGGACAAAAGCAAAACTACAGGGAAAATGGATTTTTTCATCTGATATCCTTTCTGATGTTTTGGAAAACCAGTAACATGATTTTGATGACTAGTTTCGGTCGTTCAACAATGAGAACGATCTAACTCGATTTCTCTATTCCTTTGAGCTTCATCCCGGCTTTTCGTATTTGACGCCTTATTCCTCCCCCACCTTGCCGGATAGATACTCCAGCTCAATTCGACAAATCCTGCCTTCAACTTACGAGATCATAGCTACCTGCCTTTTGATTACGCAAATTCCATGCCCGGGGGGCGGGAACCGTAGCTTTCTCCTTTTATATAATGTATATGGATACTTATCGAAGGGGCGAGTACCGCTCGGGGGGTGGACTCGCGTAAAAAAGCGTTGCATGCAACAGAAGCGTTACATTACTCCCTGAAACATGCAACGTCCCCACCAAAAGAGATGGCACACCCCCTGCCTCCGTACTTTACGGCATTGGTGAAGAGGTTCCCATAGACGGCCTTCAGCCGGCTGTGGGTGTTCCCGGTCAACACTCCGCCCCTTGAATGCCCCTATGCTGGAAAATTGAGGGGGATACCTTATGAAATCCAGCAATACCCGATAAGGGTGAAAACATTCGTTTTTGCGCGCGTAAGTTCTCGATCGCTCCCCGGCCCGCCTTCGCGTGGACAACCGGTAGCGCCCTACCTCCCGACGCGAAGTGCCGAAATCGAACCTATGACCCCGAAGACACTCAAAAGCCATAGAACCACGACAATCACCACGACCGCATTCAGGATGCTCTTGATTTTACGATCCATCGGTATGTAGTTGTTGACCAGCCAAAGGAGCACTCCAACAACAACCAGAATAATAACCAAATTGATCAAAGGCATATTGTTCTCCTTTCATGCCCATGGCCCGGCAGAGAAAAGACCAGGTGTTTAGCATAGCGGAACGGTCTCCGCCCTCTCAAACGACATGGCATCATCCGCATCTCCTGCCTCGCAGATGGATCAGGGGGCTGTTGTCCCTTAACGGGACAAACGGATGAGAACCGCGATGGAAACCTAACGAGTCAGGCTGCATAGGTTTAAGGCAAATTCCATACCCGGTGGATCAAGAGGCGTCGCGTTTTGAATTTAATAATATGTATAAAGAGTTATGCCAGGATGAGACCCATCGCAGGTTGTGGATCTGAGTGGAAAAGGCGTTGCATGCAACAGAAGCGTTGCATTGCTTCCATGTCACATGCAACGGGAGAAAAAGCAACCATGCTCTATTCCTCTCGATTTGTTTCCCTTCACAAGGTTCGCGCTTACTGTAAATAGAAGCCTGCAGCTATTGGATTTTCTTGAAATATAGTGCTTTGGAGCCCGGAAGGGTGATGTGGATGCCGCCATTTTCAACGGTGCCCACGATGATTCCCCCTCCCTTAGTGTTGATTCTAAGCTCACCGCCCTTGATGTACCATAAGAAAGGGACCTCTTCGTCGCCCACTCTCCAGATGCCATCTCCATTAGCTTTGAGTCCCAGGACGGTTTCAGCCTGCTTTGACGAGTCTTTTACCTCTGCTTTGTAGGTACCGATAAGCTGGTCCTTCGATCCGCATGAAATCATGAGGACCAGGAGCAGGCATAGTGGAAGCAGCCGCATACGATTATTAGATCTTGATTCCATCGGCATGGCGTAACCTATCGCGAAGCAGCAGGAGGAGTAACCCTGATTTTTGCGGGATCTGCCAATCCTCCCCTGCGCAAGATGAAGAGTCGATCGAAATAATAGATCTGGATGGTGAAGATCAGCATGACAATATTTTCAGTGATCTTTTTCCAGCCTATGGGTTCACCCACCGTATCGTAGCACCCGCAAGTTATGGGCGCACCCCAGTACATGTTGATCAGGAGCATGATATTGAACAGGATGATCATGAATCCGATGAGGATCGCGGCAGCTCTCGACATGAACCCGATGACGAGGAATAGCCCGCAGACAAACTCGACCCACGGCAAAATGACTGCTCCCAAATTGAGGAACCAGTAGGGCACGAGCCGGTAGTTCGCCGTTGCTTCGGCAAACTGTGCCGGGTATGGAATCTTGCTCATGCTCGCGTAAAGGAAAAAATAGCCCACGTATACCCTGAGCACAAAAGCCGTGTACTTGCTCATAGCGATTCGTCTGAGATATGACCAAATCATTTCTTTGTCTCTTCCTCAACCGGATACCCTCTGCCCTCCCAAGCCGCTAATCCCCCCTCCAGAATCCTTACATTCTTGTAACCACGGAGCAGCAGTTTATCGGCAACCTCAAGATCATAGGGTTTACTGATCGTTTCACCGTACACGACGATCTTCTTTTCCTTGTCTTCTTCGGCGAAGGTCATCAGGTAAACAATGTCGAAGAGCCCCAGGGGAATGTTGACGGCTCCCGTGATATGGCGTTGCTGATAAAAGTTGGTTGGCATGGCATCTAAAATGAGCGTTTCACCGTGCTGAATCTCTTCCATGGCAGCAGAAGGACTGACCATGGGAATGGAGTTTCTGTCGGGAAATTCGGGGAAAAGCGGTATCCCGTTGGGATTGGTGGTGTTGAAAATCACCGCAAGAACAATACTGATTACCATGACCAGAAAAAAATCGACCCAGGACATCCGGGAGGCTTTGTAGGCTTTGCGGGCTTCCATCCCAAGGCGCTCGTCATCCCTGAGAAGCCAGCGCTTCATCTCTTTCACGAACACTTTCGAGATGTCGGGAAAGTCCCTCAATATACGGTCAAACTGCTCTTTTGAGAGGATCATCAGGTGAGTCTCTTCCAAGGCCTCCGAATCGGCAGACATTGGGTCGCCCGTCAGGAGCGCCATTTCGCCAAAGGTATCTCCCGGCCCCTGGATGGAAAGGTCAACCTCCATTCCTTTTTCATTTCTTCCGAAGATCCTCACTTTGCCGGAGCTGATGATGTAGAGGCTATCTCCAGGATCGCCCTCCCGATAGATAAGAGTATGTTGTGGGACCACCAGATCACGAACCGCCCCTGTGATCGCATTCAATGCTTCCTTCGGCAAGCCCCGGAAGACCGGGCTTTTCATCAGGATGCTCACTTTGTTGTCGTTCTCGGTCATCGCCCTCTACTGCTTCCTGTGGTTTTCTTTCAAAACTCTTAGCAACCCGTCGTAATCCTTGATCACCCCGCTGTGGCTCCAAAGCACTTTGCCACTGTGCGTCACCAGTACCATGGTCGGCGTTTCCATCACTCCCACGGCTTGGGCAATGGTCCAATTCTCGTCAGGAAATAACGGAAACGGTATCTTGAAGCTCTTTTCGAAAGCACCTGTTTGCGTTTTGTCGTTTCCGATGCATATCCCAATGATCTTCACGTCTTCGGCAAAAGCGGCGTCTTTCTGGATACCCTGGTAGAGCCTGTTGACCACAGGTGCAGTCGTTTGGCAGGCAGGGCAAAAGGCACTCAGGATCTCGATAAGGACAAGTTTTGCACCTATCTGGGAGAGGGTGTAAGGGGCCATCGTTCTCAGGCCAAGATAATTCAATGTTTGTTGCGATTCCGGCGCCGGCAGAGTGAACGGGGGAAGCTGTGATCCTGCAGGAAGCGGCTGGTCCTGGGAACCGTAAACGGTATGGCACGGCAAAGTGATCAAGAGACAAGCCAGGAGTTGAAGGCTTGTGAGAAAACGTTTCTTCATGTGACATTCCTCCTCGGAATCAAGTGAGTCCAGCCATCAAAACTCTTAAGCATTGTCCCTTATCGAATGCGGGGACGATAGTGTGGAGCAGGATAAATGAGCAGTGAGCTATGCAGAACAATCATTGGGCAAATTCCATGCCCGACCGATTGAGAAGCGTCGAGTTCTTCTTTTGGTAAATATGTATGGACACTTACGAAAAAGTGAGGCCCGTCGTTGCTTAAGATGCCTCGATGTTGAAGTGTTGCACGTGATGCAGAAATCATGCAACGCTTCTGTTGTATGCAACACCTTCTTTTCTTGCCGGCTAAAGACTGGAACACTGCCCGCCAAACCCCTAAGCCTATGTTATCCTATGATAATATGGATGACGATGCTATCAGACGCCTCTTCGGCACAGATATTGATAATTCAATTCATAATGAACAGCCGTTCCGGACCTTCCCCGCCAAACCTGAGAGGTGAGCGGTGGTTGACGTTTCCGAAGAAGACGCCAGCGCTGTCGAGTTCCTTCAGAAACAGGGGAGATCTAACTCGGAAAGTGGAATGAATCTCAAGACCGCCGATATGAACCGGCTGATCGAAACGCTGGGGATCGGATCGCTCTCCGGGGGACAATGACAAGCGGTGAGCCACTGATCCGTATACCCCAAAATGGGAGCTGGTAATCCGGCAGAAAGGCAAAATCATGCAAAAGACTTTCAAAGACGACGACATAGACATAGAACATACACTGGCTGAGGCCGATGAACTCCTGCGGCAAATTGATCCCGAGATCATCGAATACATGGAAGAAGAGCGACGTGCCCAGATTGAAAAACATGCTCAAAGCTTAAAAAAACTCAAGTCCGAGGTTCAGGAAAAGATCGGGAAGGACGGAACACCGGAAAGCACAACATACAGTGAAGGAATGCACGAGGCTATGGATGATATTGTGAAGGCCATGAAAGACTTGTCGAGCTATCTTTCGTGATTTACCTCCGCAGGGGGCCAGCCGGGATATTGATCACCGCTTCGGCCACTATCGAACAGGCCCCCTGTGAAGTCGGAATCGTGGGCAACGCGGCCGACATAGACTCCACGGTCCCCCGGGCACACAGACACAACCCGCATGCTCAATAAGGGCGTGCCTCCACGGTTGTCAACAGGCGTAGAAAATTACCCCTGCCGGTAAATTCCTCTCCGATTTATACCGCTTTGCGTCCGAGATGGAACCAATATGGAATTATCGTGTAGGGTGGGCACCTTGGTGTCCACCGAAATTGGTGGGCAGCGTTTCGCTTCTGACCACCCTACGATTCACACTGTCGGTATCAACTTGAACGCAACTTCGTACAAGTTGATGCTGAAATCTATTGAAGTTGATCCTCAGCTTCAATTGGCCAGGAGGCTCGGACAGTCGTACCTTCACCAGGAGCGGAACTGATTGAGAAGTCCCCCCCGGTCAGTTCGGCTCTTTCTCTCATGCTGGTAAGGCCAAGGCTTCTAGCGGTGCTGGCCTGGAGAATAAGACCCACATCGATGCCTACACCATCATCGGAAACGACCAACTCGATTCTACCCGCATTCTTTGAGAGCGAAATGTCAACCCACTCCGCCTTGCTGTGTTTGGCGATATTGTTCAGTGCCTCCTGGGCGATTCTAAAGATGCTTATCTTCAGTTTTTCCGGGATTTCTTCCTCCGCAACTTCGACCTCAAGCTCAATGTGGCGTTGGGGATAGAGTTTCATGAATTCCCCACGCAGCCACTCAAGTGTCGCAAAAACCCCCACATTGTCCAGCATCGAGGGGCGCAAACCCATGTAGATATTTCTGGTTTCTTCGATTGACCGTTGGAGGATCGGAACAAATTGCTCCAGGTGGTTCAAGGCAGCATTGCCATCACCTTCATCCCTGAGCTTCAGGGCCATCTCCACCCAAAACTTAACAGCTGCAAGAGTCTGCCCGATGCTGTCATGGAGTTCGAAAGCGAGCCTTTTCCTCTCGTCCTCCTGAATGGAGATGAGCCTGGAGGGAATTTTCCGAAGTTCCTTGTTGGCTTTTTCCAGTGCATCTGTTCGCTCCTCCACCCTTCGCTCCAGTTCATGGTGAGACTTCCGCAGCGCATCTGTTCGCTCCTCCACCATTCGCTCCAGTTCTTGGTGAGACTTCCGCAGCGCGTCTTCCGCCCTTTTGCGCAGAGTGACATCGCTCATAATTGTCCTGCACAGCCCGGCGCCGTTTTCCCCTTCCATGTATATGCTTTCGAGTCTCGCACAGAATTGCTCGCCGCCTTTCGGAGACAATCTTACTTCAACGATAAGCCTTTCACGCTTATAAAAAATTGCATTGAGGTGGGAGAGAAACTCCTTTTGATCCGGATGAAAAACATAATATTTGAAATACTTGTTAAGCAAACGCCCTCTTTCGATACCAAGCTGTATGGCTGCAGTCAGGTTTAAATCAACGATTTGGCCGTGTTGGTTCATAGTAAGGTAGCCAACAGGAGCAAAATCGTAGAGATCGGCATATCGAAAGCGTGAAATTTCGAGGTCCTTTTGTACACGCCGGAGTTCTTCGTTCTGAATTTCGAGCTCGATCTGATGCACCCGCAGTTCATGAATAAGGGCGTTCGCCTCTTCCAGGTGTGTATCACCCGGTCTGTCGGGCTCGGACTTCAGGCTTTCCTCGGCTCGTTTTCTAAGTTCTTCCGGACCGGTGTGGGCTCTTTTGCTTCTTGTCATCGGAACTCCCGGACAGGATACCCATTATCCGCTTAACCCACAGGTGGCGGGAAACTCATGAGACCCGGAGATGGAAGAAGAGATGATGACGGTCTTTGCAAAGCATGCATTTGCACGAAAGATATACCATCTCCTCCAGACTACCATTCTATCTCCGATATAGCAGCGTACACCGACTATTGTGTTTGTTTATCCCTCAATATACTCGACGGCAACGTCACCGGCAATCGATCTTTTACGCACTAATCATGCCTTTCGGAGATGCCATGTTACGAGAATGTCTTCACCGCTAAGTCAGGGTGCATCGGTGACATCTTCCATGGAGAGGAGAATCATGCCTGGGCGGTCACCCTCTTCCAGAATCAGGTGGGCATTGAGTAACATCTTCTTAAAGCCGATTCCCGGAAAATCGTGCTCGACCTCAAAGCCGTCAACCGAGTTGTTATTGGGTACGATTTGCTCCAGCAGTTCCCGAAGTCTGTCGATATTCCATTGGCCGTTCCCAAGATCATAGATGCGCTTGTTCTCCGTTTCACCGCGCGTCGTCCTGAACTTGCGGCAGAATTGGGCGTTCGCGGAGATTACGTTAAGGTCCCGGTCGAGAACAAGCAGAGGCACTTGCACGGTCTCCACGATTCCTTCGGCAAGGTTTTTGGCCGCGCGCATTTGCTCTACGGCGCACTTGCGATCCGTTACGTCAATGAATGTGATCACCACTCCATCTATTACATTTTCTTTGGTCCGGTAGGGCAGGATACGCGTTGAAAACCATCTGCCGTCTTCGGCCATCACCACGGTTTCCTTTGCCTGTAGGGTATCGAGGACCGTCTGCGCGTCCTTATACAGATCCGGGTAAGATATTCTGGTGGTCAAATCCTGAATGGGTCTTCCCACGTCGGTCGGGATGAGGCTGAAAAGTTTTGTCATGGAGGGGGTGAAACGCTTGATCCCAAGGTGGGCATTAAGAAAGATGGTCCCGATTTCCGTACTCGCGAGAAGATTATTGACATCGTTGTTGAGATCGGACATCTGGTTTATTTTGGCCTGAAGCTCGGAGTTGACCGTAATCAGCTCTTCGTTTGTGGCTTGGAGTTCCTCCTTGGCGGTCTCCATCTCTTCATTCATGCTCTGCAGTTCTTCGTTGGTGGACTGCAGTTCTTCATTTGCCGACTTGAGTTCCTCGTTGCCCGCCGCCTGTCCTTCGATTGTAGCCTGGAGGTTCTCGCGGGTAACCTGAAGCTCCCGTTCGATCTGAGCGGCGTATGAATCGGTCTCCTCGCCGGACTTTTTCGTATGGCGTTTATCGAGGTACGGCCTGTCATTAAATACCAGGAGAACGAGCTTCTGAGTATCTGATGGCATCTGCAGAGGGCAAATGGTGACATCGACCGCGTGCGCGCGTCCCTCCCGCTTGATCCGCAGTCCATGCAGAACGGAAGATTCCCCATCCAGGATCGCCTTGTTGATTGCCGTTGGCAGACGATGGCGCAGCGGGTCGGGGACAATCTTGAAAATATTAGAACTGGGCTCCCCCCTGGGATAGAGCAGGTACCTGTCCGTCGGTCCCTGGGAATAGATCACGTCAAGTTTCTCGTTAAGGAGAACGCAGGCCGGCGCATACTGGTCCAGTATGATTTTTTCCACAAATCCTCTGACGGTTTCCACTTTGATCTCATGCCTTCCCAGGTTTGCCCGGCCGGTGCGGATAAACTCACTCGATGACAAAGCAGGGGCAACTCGCCGGGTGAGAAGTTTCTTTGCCCTGAAGATTTTTGTCTCCACATCCACGGGTGAGAAAAGGTCGGAAGACTCCCCTATCGATTCCGATATTCCAAGGAAGAGGTACCCGTTCGCACTCAGCGTAAAATGAAAAAGGTTTATTAACTTCTTTTGTAGAGGCTGGTCCATGTAGATGAGTACATTTCTGCAACTGATCAGGTCCAGCCTGGGGAAAGGAGGGTCGGCCACAAGGTCCTGGACGGCAAATACAATCGAATTGCGAATGTCTTTCTTTAGTCCGTAGCCCCCGTCCTTCTTGACGAAGAAACGCTCCAGGCGCTCCAGCGAAACCTCGGAGGCGATTGTTTCGGGATATTCAGCGGCCCGTGCGCGATTGACAGCCTCGGGGTCCACGTCGGTTGCAAACACCTGAAGACGGACGAGCCTGTCAAGCTTATCCATCGCTTCCATAAAGAGTATCGAAATCGATATGGCTTCCTCTCCCGTGGCACATCCCGGCACCCAGACGCGCACCTGCGATCCATCCCGATGGTTGGCAAGGATCTGAGGAATCACTCTGGCAGCCAGAACTTCAAACGCGGGCGGGTCCCTGAAAAAGTTCGTCACCAGGATCAGTAGCTCTTTAAAGAGTTTATATATTTCGGCATGGTTTTCCTGGAGATAACGGTGGTAGTCCGCCACGTGTTCGATCTTGTGAACGGCCATGCGGCGCCTGATTCTGCGATGGATGCTGCTCTTCTTGTATCCCGTGAAATCCCTGCCGGTAACGGAGCGAATAAGCATCAAGACCTTTTGTACGTAACCGGCGAATTGCTTCTCCTCGGTTTGGAATTTTCCAGGATAATCAAGGTAGGGTTGCCGTACATAGCTCAGCAACTCCTGAGGGATTTTTTCAACTGGCAGAATGTGGTCTGCGAAACCGGTCTCTATGGCGCTGCGCGGCATTCCGTCATATTTTGCATTCTCCGGGTCCTGGACAATGGTCATCCCGCCAGACTCCTTAATCGCCTTGAGTCCCAGGGTGCCGTCGCTACCGGTTCCTGAAAGAATGACGCAAAGGGCCCTCTCCCCCTGGTCCTGGGCAAGGGAGCGCAGGAAGTGATCGATGGGGAGGCTGATCCCACGTGTCTTAACAGGGTCTGTCAGTTGGAATACACCGTTGAAGATGCCGACGTCCTTTCCCGCGGGGTTGAGATAAACGCGGTTTGGTTCGACCCTCATCTCGTCTTCCACATCCAGAACCCTCATTTCAGTGTGCTTTTGCAGGATGGCCCCCAGCATGCTCTTCCCTTTAGGGTTCAAGTGCTGGAGGACCATGAAGGCTATGCCCGAGCCAGGCGGCATGTGGTCGAAAAAATCCTGGAGCGCTTCGAGCCCGCCGGCGGAAGCCCCAAGAGCAACGATGGGGAAGGATTTTCCCGGAGCCTCGCCTGTCGGTGGTGCTTGTGTATTCAATTTTTTCACTTCCATCCTGGTCCCTCATCATTATCCACAATAGATTAAGGGGGCACTATGAGCGCCCTGCGGGAGTCCTCTGTCGAAAGGGCATTTCCCACACGGTTTGACGACGGGCTTCAGGGTCCGTTCGAACCAAAGGAGGACAAGGCCGTGACAACTTCGGCGGACCGAGCCCGGATGAATACATATGACATGGAGTTCTTTCACGGCGCCACCTTCGGTGATATGCGCACGACGCGCCCATTCATTCCGGGGTTACCGAGAGGTTGTATTTCTTGATTTTGCGGTAGAGAGTCACGCGGTCTATCCCCAGCAACCGGGCCGCTTTTGCTTTGTTCCAATCGGTCTTATCCAGGGCTTCAAGAATTATTTTAGAATCGACCGCCTGTGTCTCATCGGGAGAGCGGTACTCGGTACCGGGAGCACTCATGAAGTCAGACGGCAGATGATCGAAGGTGATGATGTTCTGGCTGCAAAGGACGAAGGCATGCTCCATAGTGTGCTCCAACTCCCGTACATTGCCGGGCCATGGATATTTGAGAAAGGCTTTGAATACATCGGAAGATACCGCCTCAATCGTCTTCTTGAACTTGACGTTGAACCCATTACGAAAGTGATCCATCAGAAGAGGGATGTCTTCGCGCCTGTCTCGTAAAGGCGGCAACCTGATCTCAACCACCTTCAACCGGTAGTAGAGGTCTTCTCTCAATTCTCCAAGACTGACTTTCTCAAGGAGATTTTTGTTTGTTGCAGTGATTAGCCGAACATCCACCTTCACAGGAGTAGAGTTTCCGACTCGCTCGAATTGTTTCTCTTCAAGGACGCGTAAGAGTTTGAGTTGTATCATTTGCGAGATGTCACCAACCTCATCCAGGAAAATGGTGCCGCCATCCGCCCTCTGGAATCGCCCCATGTTGTCCCTAACGGCCCCTGTAAACGCCCCTCTCACGTGGCCGAAAAGTTCGCTTTCAAGCAGGCTCTCCGGCAATGCCGAGCAGTTCACCTTGACCAGCGGTTTGTGGCTGCGTTCTCCGGCACGGTGCAGCGCCTCGGCCACCAACTCTTTACCCGTACCACTTTCTCCCGTGATGAGAACAGCCGTTTGAACACGAGCCAAAGCTTTTATGAGGGAATAAACCTTTTGCATCGGCTCGCTTCTACCCACGATGCGATGGAACTGCCTGTGCTCCTTGAGCTCACTTTCGAGGTCGGCCACATGCGTATCATCCCTCAACACCATAACGACGCCCGACAGCATGCCCATAAGGCCAAGCAGAGGATATGTCCTTACGCTGATTACCCTTCTTGCACCGCTGGAGGGTCGGCATTCGATATGGTCTGCCGCGACGGGCTTTCCACTTGTGATCGCTTCCCCGAGAATCTCCGCACATCTCCCATTGCAGATTTCCGGTAGAGAGCTAAAGGGTTTTCCTAGGTCATCACGAGAATATCCGCACATGGTCGTGGCTGCCTCATTGATCTCGATCACAACCGATTCTCTATCTACGGTGACGATGGCATCCCTGACACTCCTGAAGATGGCCTCGAGGTTGGTGCGATATTTTTCCTTCTCTTCATTTGCAGCCTTATACTTCAAAGCCGTTCGGGTGATATGCAGCAATGACTGCTGGTTGATGGGCTTGGGAATATAATCGTACGCACCCAGGCGGATGGAGTCGGCAGCGGTCTCGACACCGGGATCTCCCGTTATCATGATTACCGGGCAGATCAGTTCTCTTGCCTTGATCTCCCGCAAGATATCGATTCCCGTCCCATCCCCCAGAATGATGTCTGCAAATACCACATCAAAGCTCAT
This sequence comes from uncultured delta proteobacterium, assembly GCA_963712895.1. Taxonomy (GTDB): domain Bacteria; phylum Desulfobacterota; class Syntrophobacteria; order Syntrophobacterales; family Syntrophobacteraceae; genus SbD1. The sequence goes on from CAVQJR010000009.1 coordinate 45,144, forward strand.
CTCGTTTATTCGGGCCAAGGCTTCGCTGCAGCTTTCAGCAGTGGCTACGACATGCCCCTCGGCCCTGAGGAACCTTTCGAAGGTAAACCTGATCGATTCCTCATCATCGATTACAAGAATTCTTGCACTCATTCTCCACCCCTTCACCACTTCGATTCGCCGGTAAATCGATTATGACCCTGGTAAATTCCCCTTTGGTACTCTCAAAGCTGATGCGCCCGCCATGATCCGTGATGATCTTGTGGGTGATGTTCAACCCCAGGCCGGTCCCTTTCCCGAACGGCTTTGTGGAAAAGAACGGCTTCGTCAGCATGGGGATCTCATGGGCAGAAATCCCAACCCCTTGATCGTAAAACACGATTCGTACATACGGGCGATCGCTGATGGTTACTTTCTCGCCGGTGATCTCGAAGCGTTTATTTTTATGCCTTCGAGGATACTTCTCGTTTAAGGCATAGCGAGCGTTGTTAATGATATTTATAAAACCCTGCTGGATCTGCTGAAAGTTAGCATCCACTGCAGGAAGGTCGTCGGGAAGGTCTATCTTTAGATCGATGCCCTCTTTCCGGATTTGCGCCTGGGTTAGAATAATGGATTCTTCAAGAATGGCAGGGACGCAGGTGGTTTTTTTCTCTTCTCGCCCATCACGCGCATAGGAGAGGAGGATCTTTACAATACGGCCGATACGATCACCCTCCTTCACAATGCGCTCTCCGATATCTTTTTCCATGCTCTCGGGGCTGCACTCATTTATCAGTATTTGGCCATAGTTTATGATGCCGGTGATGGGATTGTTGATTTCATGAGCAACTCCGGCGGCCAACTCCCCCAGGGAGGCCATATGACCAGCCTGCATCGCTTCTGCCTGCATCGCCATCTTTTCAGTAATATCACTCACCATCAGAAGCACACTACTGACCTTCTCAGCCTCTTTGATAGGGAATGCTCTTATGTCCATTACCGCACCATTGTAGGTTACGACTGCAACTTCCTTTTCAGCCGTATTGAAACATCGTGTTATTGGAGAGTCCTCAGAGGGAACAGAACGATCATGTATCAATTTATAACAGTATTGCCCTACCGCATTGGATACCGTCTCATTCAACTCCAAACCATTTTTACTGTTTGTCCACAATACTTCCATGCCGGGAGAGAGCAGGATCAAGGTATCGCTGATGGCATCAAGAAGAGTCTGGAATTCCTGTGAAAGTTTTCTAAACTTCCTTTCGTTCTCACTGAGCTCGGCCGTACGTTCCGCCACCCTTCTTTCCAACTCGTCATGAACCCTGCCGATCGCCTCTTCGGCCTCCTTCCTGTTGGATATATCCGTTATCGAAGTCCTGCATAACTCGGCGCCGTCGGCATTGAGCACCAGGATAGTGTCTAATTGCACATAACATTCCGGGCCGCGCACTGCTTGCAGTCTCAGTTCGCAGGTTCGCCGCGCTTTGGTTTCAAGAACCTGCTTGAGGTGCGACTGAATCTTGCCTCTGTCCGGCGCTGCCGCGTAAAGCCAGAGAGGGGTGTTGATCAGACGGCCTCTTTCAATACCAAGCTGACCGGCAAAAGTGAGGTTTGCTTCCAGGATGAGGCCCTCTCTATTCGAAGTGACGTAGCCGACCGGCGCAAAGTCATAGAGATCGGAGTATTTTGCCAACGATTCGCCGAGTTGCGCCTGGGCATTACGCAGCTCTTCGTTCTGCATCTCCAACTCAATCTGATGAACCTGCAACTCGTGGACCAATCCAAAGTCGTCATGTTCGGTCTTTGTTCGAGAGATTTGAGTCCCACTTTCTCTACTGCGCTCCTCTGCAAGGCGGCGCAACCTGGCAGTGCGATCCTCTCCGGATTTATTTTCAGTCATACCTGTACCCCCGGTTTCGTGAATTTTGTGGTCTTCCTGTTAGCGCCCAAAGCATCGTTGCCTTCTCTAGATTTCAATGGCAGGAGATCCCCCGGTATTAAAGTGTAGCATTTCGCAGGGGAAAACGCCACGCTTGTGTTGCATGCAACACTTCTTCGGTTAAGGTTACAACCCGTTGATGGCTCTTGTGATGCCGCAAGTGCCTACATTTTGTAGCTAAAGTGTGAACGTTACACCTCCCGATCCGACGGGTATAAAACTTGCTCAAAGATAATGCAGAATGGCTCGTTTGACTCCCAGGCATCGAACTTCTTAAAAGGTAAGGAGCAGGTCATACCTGGATCAAACCGGAGTCAAGGGCAAAGGAGGTCCTCCAAAATGCCGTCATTAAAATGTATCCTGATTTGGAGCTTTACATGGGCGCTTTGGGCACTGGGTGCGCTTTTCCTGTGGAAGATGTGGCAGTTTCAGAAGTCCTTGCCCGACCCGATCGGGTCCTATGTCGAATTCATGCTGATGTTCGTCATGACCTTCTATGTTTTAGTGCTGATACCCATCAAGTGGGCAATCAATATGTTCTTCTGCGACTCAGCGGATGAGTTGTCCGATCCGATTCCCGAATTCCTGAAAAACGGCACACTTTTCCCGGCAATCCAAGAGGGCCGGACTGTTCTACCCGGCGTTCAGGGAGAAGTGGGGTAAACTCGCCGCCGACGAGGCGATCAACGACAGGCAAGAGCAGCGGTGATTCCGGTCTTATGGATAAGATCATGAATCATATCAGAGGCTCGGAAGATGGCGCTAACTCACTGGAATTAAGGAGAAGAAAAATGGCCGAATTCACCAGAACACCATTTGTTTGGGTCAAGGACAAAGCCGGCAATGAATTCATCTGTCCCCTCGAGGCGCTTAAAGACGCCAAGAATGCATCACCGGAAGAGCTGAAAAACTGTGTAGAGGATGCAAAAAGTCCGCATCCTCATGCGGGAGGATAGTGGAGATTTGAGGGGGGCAATCATTTGTTGCCCTCAAACGATGATGTAATCAAAGCATGATAGAAACCGGCTGATACAGATTTGCGTTCAAGATGGTGCTTTTTAAGCTGAAAAAGAGCGGGGGAGTGATTCCCGCGCACCCTGCGCTTTTAAAGCATCCCTTCGATACTATCTTGAACGCATTTTGTATGAGAGAAACTCTACGGCAGTTTGATTATTGTTGATGAGTGCGGGACGAGCAAAGAGGGTACCCGGTCATTTTAAGGAAGAAACCAGACCTTTAACGATGGGGCGATGGAGTTGTCCTGAAAGAAGCGGGACAGGGAGCGATCTATAATGACAGTAAAAAAAGATGAAGATTCCGGTCTTATGGACAAGATCATTGATCGTATAAAGAGTTCCGGAAAGGGTGGTCCGAACCCAGTCGACCCGGATCAGAGAAAAGTACGCTTCTCCATATGGTACTTCGTCGCAGCCATGCTGATGTTTGTCTGGTTTCAGAGCTACACGGGAACGCAGAGGACCGAAAAGATCTCCTATTCGGATTTCAAGCAGTGGGTTCATGATGGAAAGGTGGAAAATCTTGTTGTCGGCCCGGAGCAGATAACAGGCCAGGTGAAAGGCGAGGCCGGCAAACCGGCAAGACCTTTCGTGGCCGTTCGGGTTGAAGATCCGGAACTCGTTGGGCAACTGGAGCAAAAAGGGATCAAGTTCAGCGGCTATGCCGAGAACAAGTGGCTCGCGGCTATGGTCTCATGGCTGCTGCCCCTCGTATTTTTTATCTTCATCTGGTTTTTTCTGATGAAACGGATGAGCGGAGGTGCTCAGGGTGTTCTCTCCCTGGGTAAAGCACGAGCGAAAGTCTTCGGCGAGAAGGACGTAAAGGTAAGCTTCAATGATGTAGCTGGAATCGATGAAGCCAAGGGCGAGCTCGAGGAAGTCGTCCAGTTTCTGAAGGACCCGGAGAAATCTCAGCGGCTCGGAGGACGCATTCCCAAGGGGGTCCTCCTGGTGGGGGCGCCCGGGACCGGCAAGACTCTGCTCGCAAAAGCCGTTGCCGGCGAAGCCGGGGTGATGTTTTTCAGCATGAGCGGCTCCGAGTTCGTGGAGATGATCGTGGGGGTGGGGGCGGCCCGCATCAGGGACCTCTTCAAGCAAGCCAAGGAGCATGCCCCCTGCATTATCTTCCTGGATGAGATGGATGCTCTGGGCAAGGCCCGCGGGCTCAACCCCATGGGCGGCCATGACGAGCGGGAGCAGACCTTGAACCAGCTTCTCGTTGAGATGGATGGTTTCGATCCCAGGGCGGGAGTGATCATCCTGGCCGCCACAAACCGCCCGGACATACTTGATCCCGCGCTGCTGCGACCGGGCCGGTTCGACCGCCATGTGGCCATCGACAAGCCCGACATTAAGGGCCGGGAGGCTATTCTCAAGGTTCACGCCAAGGACGTTACGCTAAGCCCCGATATGGATCTCAAAAAAATCGCGGCCATGACCCCCGGCTTCGTGGGGGCGGACCTGGCCAATCTTATCAATGAAGCCGCGCTGATTGCAGCCAGGCGAGGTGCGGACGAAGTGACCATGGCCCATTTCCAGGAGGCGGCTGACCGAATCATAGGAGGGCTGGAGAAGAAGAACCGCGTTATGAATCAGAAAGAAAAAGAAATCGTGGCCCACCACGAGTCAGGACACGCGCTGGTGGCGATGCTTCTGCCGGGGGTCGACCCCGTCAGTAAAATTTCGATCATCCCGAGGGGCATCGCGGCACTGGGCTACACCCAGCAGCTTCCTACCGAAGATCGTTACCTGATGACACGCGATGAACTCCTGGATCGCCTGCAGGTGCTTTTGGGAGGGCGGGTAGCCGAGGAGGTGGTCTTTGGAGACATTTCAACCGGAGCACAGAACGACCTGCAGCGTGCCAGCGATATTGCCCGCAGTATGGTGATGGACTACGGGATGAGTGAGAGCCTCGGGCTCTTGACCTACACCCATCAGCAGCCGACATACCTCGATATGGGATTGAGTCCAAGGGAAAGGGAATACAGCGAGCTGACGGCCCAGGAGATCGATCGGGAGAAGGGCAGGATCATCGAGGAAGCGCACCAGAAGGTGCTCCTCAAGTTGAATAGTTACAGGGGCTCCCTGGAAAAACTCGCCAATATCCTGCTGGAGAAGGAATCCATCGACGGTGAGGAGCTGAAGAAGTTTGCCGAGGAAGTAAGGATTATGGCCTCTGCCGCCGGAGGGCCAACCGCAGCCAATACATGACATTGATTGTCTGTTTGCTTCAACGGTTAACCGTCCGCACGAATACCGCCCGCCCGGACGCATGATCGTTGGTGTTTCCGCACCTTCAGAGTTCGCCGGGGAATCAATCGGAATGCGATCCGGACATTCAGCACGAGATTCACTGTGCTGATGGAATGCCTCGTCATGGCAGGTCTTCCCGTCTGCAAAGAGTATCTGCACAGAGGGAAAGAAAGAGATGCAAAATGGATAAAGGGCGAAAACACATACTGATTGCCATGGATGGCTCTGAACAGTCGCTTGGAACTGTGCGCTACATTGGCAGCCTCTTTCGCGAGAGGCAGGTGAAGATAACGCTCTTTCATGTCATGGATCTCTTGCCTGAAAACCTTTCAGATTACAAATCCGGCCCCGATCTACGGTATGAGGTGAGCCGGGTTCGAGAGTGGGCGTTCGACCAGATGGGCAGGATAGAAGCATTCATGGAACATGCAGTGCGTCTTTTGACCGGCATGGGATACAAAGAGGACCGCATCACTGTCATCGTAAAGGACCGTGTTGCAGGTATAGTGCGAGACCTCCATCGAGAGGGACAGCGGGGAGTCTATGATGCTTTGGTGATTGGGCGCTCAGGAATAAGCCTCATTAAAGATTTGGATTTATCGAGCATTTCAAACATGCTCGTCGGGCTGCTTAGCCAACTCCCGGTGTGGGTTGTCGGGGGGAGCCCTGATACAAGTAAGATTCTGGTCGCCATGGACACTTCGCGTGAAGCCAAGAGGGCTTTGGACTATGCTGCAAACGCTTTTCCGAATACTCCTCATCCTGAGTTCCTGCTTCTCCACGTCAGTAGCAAGATCGGACCGGTTGAGCCTGAATTCAGCCAACTCCGCGTTGTTCATGAAAGCAGGGATTGGACGGAGCGAGTGGCTGACGATTTCAGAGCGGGTGAGCGCGGGATGGAATCGTATCTTCAAGAGTGCGTAGCAGGGATGGAGCGAAGGGGAGTAAATCGGAATCGAGTGAAAACTAAAGTCATTGATGTGTCCAAAAGCCGATCAGAGACCATCTTGCGTGAGGCCGTCGCCGGGAATTATGGGACCATTGTCTTGGGGAGAAGAACCCTCTCGAAGGTCGACGAAGTCATCAGGGGCAGAGTGAGCGGTAAGGTCATTCAATTGGCAAAAGAAAATGCGGTGTGGCTGGTGCATTGAAAGATAAATAGCTGCAGCCGATAGTCCGGGGACCGCTATAGAATGCTCCCCTGGTGAGACGAGTATCCACTGGCGTAAAGCCAATTTAATCGTGGTTGACGATAGAAGATATGTTGATCGAACTACATGGTTGCCGGCCTGGCCGCAGCCTTCGTGATCGGTGCTTTGTAAACCGGCCATGCCGGTAATCCTAAAGGAAAAGGACATGATTTCAAAATCCTCGATTCGGAAAGCTATCGCACAGGCCCGGGGTTGTGTGCAAGGTGATCTCTCTCTCGATGCCGAGGGAAAGACCGTTTCTTTTACTGTTGGAATGAGGGACTCATTGGAGTACGGGCGCACCTATCCTGATTTTTGGTACCTGGCGCAGGAGCATTCATTCGAGAAGGTGGCGGGGATAATACGGAGATGGGCGGCTTCGAGATAATAAATTGCCGTAACCATTTCAAAAAAGGGAATTGCAAATAATGCTGAGCAATAAAGATCGAAACAACAAAGGCAACGTTAAAGGTGTCTATGAAGAACATACAAAGCGGCAGAGCGAACCCGGTGCGCGAGAGTTGCGAAGGAAGAATATGGTCAAAAAGGTCAAGAGGCGGAAATAAATGGAATTGAGCGGCAAGACCATTGGCCGGACCTTACTTCGTTTGAGAGTGCGCCTGGGCTTAAACGTCCCGGCACGGAAGTACGCCGTCGATGAGCCACCGCTGCGGTCCGAATTGTTCAGTGCCGACCAGATGGAGCAGCATGGCAAGACCCTCGCGGGTTTGCACAAGTTGAGTCGAGGCCGCCCGCGGGACCGGCTTCTCAGGAGGCTGGCCGATAATGAAAGTGTCTTGCTTTCAGTCCACAATCTGCTGACCGAGGCCGTCAAGGCAGACCGCCGGATTACTCCGGCCGGAGAATGGCTGCTCGACAACTTCTATTTAATTGAAGAACAGATCCGCACAGCTAAGCGCCACTTGCCAAAGGGCTACAACAAAGAACTGCCGCGCTTGCTTGACGGCCCATCGGTCGGGCATCCGAGGGTATATGACATCGCACTGGAAACGATCTCGCATGGCGATGGACGCGTGGACCCGGAAAACCTCAGTAGTTTCCTGGCCGCCTACCAGACGGTTGCCGACCTGACCTTGGGCGAATTGTGGGCGATTCCCATCATGCTGCGCCTGGCGCTGATTGAAAATCTCCGGCGCGTGGGGACGCGGATCGCCACTGACAGGACCGACCGAAACCTTGCCGACCATTGGGCGGACCAGATGACGGAGATCGCCGGTAAGGACCCGAAGAGCCTCATCCTGGTTATCGCGGACATGGCGCGGTCGGACCCGCCGATGGTGAGTTCGTTTGTCGCCGAGTTTGCGCGCCGGTTGCAGGGACAAGGCCCTGCCCTGGCATTGCCGCTCACCTGGATTGAACAGCGACTGTCCGAGTCCGGCCTGACCATAGAACAGTTGGTGCGCTCTGAGAACCAGCAGCAGGCCGCCGACCAGGTTTCGATGAGCAACAGCATCGGCAGCCTCCGTTTCCTGGGTGCGATGGACTGGCGCGAGTTCGTTGAAACGATGAGCGTTGTCGAGCGGACTTTGCGTGAGGACCCGGGAAACATCTACTGCAAGATGGATTTCGCTACGCGTGATCGCTGCCGCCACGTCGTGGAGAAGACTGCGAAGAACAGTTTGCTCTCGGAGGGCGAGGTGGCGCGCCAGGCGATCCGTCTGGCGCACGAGGGCGCCGCCATGCAGGGAGGCGACCATCGCACGGCACATGTAGGCTTCTTCCTGATCGACAAGGGATTGATGCAGCTCGAACGAATGGCGAAAGGGCGTTTATCACCCTTGGCGGTTCTCCGCAAAATTGGCCTCCGATATCCTTTGCCGATATATGGCGGCGCGATCCTGCTGGTTTCGGTGCTCTTTGCCGGGCTCATGGTGGCCAAGGCGCATGGCGGCGGGTTGAATGGCTGGCTGCTCGCGCTGACCGGAATTCTTTCGCTTCTGTGTGCGAGCCATCTGGCGGTGGCAGTGGTGAACTGGCTGGCCACGTTGCTGGCGACGCCGCACCCGCTGCCTCGAATGGACTTCTCCAAAGGAATCCCGAAAGAATCGCGTACTCTGGTGATAGTCCCAACCATGCTCACGAGTTCTCAAAATATTGAGGATTTGACCGATGCACTGGAAGTCCGCTTCCTGGCGAATCGGGACAACCATCTGCACTTTGGCCTGCTGACCGACTTTCGAGACGCGCTCGAAGAAACCCTGCCGGAGGACGAGCCGCTATTGTTGATGGCCAAGCAGAGAATCGAAGAGCTGAATGAAAAGTACGGAGGCTCGGAAGGCGATATCTTCTTCCTCTTTCATCGCCCGCGCCGATGGAATCCCGACGACCGGATCTGGATGGGGTACGAGCGCAAGCGAGGAAAGCTCGCGGATTTGAATTGGCTTCTGCGCGCCGAGCCGCATGCTGACCTCGGGGATCGTTTTTCGCTCATCGTCGGTGAAACTGCGATTTTGGCGAACGTGAAGTACGTGATCACCCTGGATACGGATACTCAACTGGCGCGCGATTCGGCATGGCAGTTTGTAGGAGCCATGGCGCACCCTCTGAATCATCCGCACTATGACGAAGACAAACAGCGTGTCTGTGAGGGGTACGGTATCCTTCAGCCGCGGGTGGCGGTGAGTCTGAGCGGAGCGAACCGGTCGCGATATGCGCGCATGTGCGGAAGTGACCCGGGCATCGATCCCTACACGCGCGCAATTTCCGATGTTTACCAGGATCTGTTCGGTGAGGGCTCGTTCATCGGCAAGGGGATCTATGACGTCGATGCGGTTGAGCATGCGCTGGACGGGCGTTTTCCCGCCAACAGGGTCCTGAGCCACGATCTATTGGAAGGGTGCTACGCACGGGCCGGGCTTTTGAGCGATGTGCAGTTATACGAGGAATATCCGTCTCGCTACAGCGCGGACGTAAGCCGTCGATATCGTTGGATTAGAGGGGATTGGCAGATCGCGCAGTGGGTGACGCCGGGCGTTCCCGGCCCCGATGCGCGCCTTCAAAAGAACCCGCTCACCATGCTGTCCCGATGGAAGATCTTCGATAACCTGAGGCGTAGTCTCGTACCCGCTGCTTTGACTCTCCTGTTGCTGCTGGGCTGGACAGTGCTGCCGTCGGCCTGTTTCTGGACCTTGTCGGTGATTGGAATCATCCTTATCCCCTCTCTGATCGGCTCAATCCTGGATGTGCTCCAAAAGCCGGGCGATGTGACAATTGGACAGCATCTGGCCGCCGCGGTGCGCTCGGCCGGCCGAGGCCTTGCTCAGGCTGTATTTACGCTTGTCGTCTGCCTGCCCTACGAGGCGTTTTTCAGTCTGGATGCTATTCTGCGCACTGTCTGGCGCCTGCTGATCACGCACAGGCGGCTTCTCGAATGGAATCCGTCCAACAGCCCGGATCGCAATGGCCGCACCGACCTCGCCGGCTCGTGCCGGACTATGTGGTTCGCCCCGGTCATTGCCGTTGCCGCCACGATTGCTCTCTCGCTGCTGAGACCGACCGCGTTAGTTGTGGCGGCGCCCATTCTGTGCCTCTGGTTTACCTCCCCCGCTATCGTCTGGTGGATCAGCCGTCCGCTCGTCCGCCGTGAAACAAAGCTCACGACTGAGCAGACCCTTTTTCTCCGGAAACTATCCCGGAAAACCTGGGCGTTCTTCGAGACATTCGTCGGTCCGGAGGATAATTGGCTGCCGCCCGATAACTTTCAGCAGTACCCCACCGGCGTGGTCGCGCATCGGACATCGCCCACCAATATGGGGTTTGCGTTGCTCGCGAATTTATCCGCATACGATTTCGGCTACATTTCAGCCGGACAATTCATCGAACGCACAGCGAACGCCCTCCGCTCAATGGAAGCCCTGGAGCGACACCGGGGCCACTTCTATAACTGGTACGACACGCAATCCCTGAAGCCGCTGTCGCCCCTCTACATTTCGTCGGTTGACAGTGGGAACCTTGCAGGCCATCTGCTCACATTGCGGCAGGGCCTGCTCGGACTTGCCGATGAAAATATCCTGGGAGCGCGCTTGTTCGACGGGCTCAGCGACACTTTGAGGATTCTTGTGAACATTGCGGGAGGCCCTGTCCCGGCCCAGCTCGCTCAACTTCAAAAAGACCTGGATCTCGCGGTCGGCTCCCCACCAACCGCGCTCGCGGCGGCACGGCTGTGCCTGGACCGGCTGGCAACGTCCGCCGCGGAAGCGACCCGCCTTGCAGAGCGTGGAGATCCGGGGATCGAGTCCGGGGCAGGCTCTGGCGAGGCCGCCGCCCAATTGAGGTGGTGGGCGCACTCATTTGCCCGGCAATGCAGGGATGCCCTTGATGAGCTACTGTTTCTAGCTCCGTGGACACCACTCTTGTCTTCACAGGAAAGGCCCCTGGACTTTCACGGTATCGACGAGATTCCAACTTTGCGCCAGTTGTCCAACTTTGAAGTGGGACTCCTGCCGGAAATTGAACATCGGCTCGGCTTGAAGGTGACACCCGAGGAGAAGGCGTGGCTTGATGAGCTCCGATCTCTCATCATGGAGGCAAGCCGGCGCGCCTGCGCGAGGATTTCGGCCATTGAACGCCTCGCACTGCAATCGAACGAGTTTTCTCGTATGGAGTATGATTTCCTGTTCAATACGGCGCGTCATCTCCTGGCTATCGGATACGACGTTGGCGAACATCGGCTGGACTCCAGCTACTACGATCTGCTGGCTTCGGAAGCAAGATTTTCCAGTTTCGTGGCGATTGCTCAAGGTGAGTTGCCACAGGATAGCTGGTTCGCCCTGGGGCGTTTGCTCACCACCACCGGTGGAGAGCCTATTCTCCTGTCGTGGAGCGGTTCGATGTTCGAATACCTCATGCCGCTCCTGGTGATGCCGACATACGAAAACTCCCTGCTCGACCAGACCTGCAAGGCCGCTGTGACCAGCCAGATCGAGTATGGGAGAAAATACGGGGTGCCATGGGGCATTTCAGAATGCGGCTACAATGCCATCGATGTTCAGCTCAATTACCAGTACCGGGCATTCGGCGTGCCCGGCCTGGGGCTCAAACGAGGGCTCGCGGAAGACATGGTAATTGCGCCCTATGCGTCGGCACTCGCGTTGATGGTGGAGCCCGAAAAGGCGTGTCTTAATCTTGAGCGGCTTTCCGCTGAAGGGTTTGAAGGAAAATTCGGCTTCTATGAAGCGATCGACTACACTCCGTCGCGCCTGCCGCGTGGACAGTCAAGCGCCGTGGTTCGTTCTTTTATGACACATCACCAGGGCATGAGCTTCCTCTCTTTGGCCTATCTGCTTCTGGGCCGTCCGATGCAGAAACGATTCGAGTCGGAACCCCTGTTCCAGGCAACCATGCTGTTGCTGCAGGAGCGGGTTCCCAAGGCTACCGCGTTCTATGCGCACACCACCAAGCTTTCCGAGTTACACGCGGCTTCCAGTGGTGCGGAGACGCCGGTGCGCGTTTTGAGCAGCCCGGACACGCCGGTTCCCGAAGTGCAGTTGTTGTCGAACGGCAGATACCACGTGATGATAACCAATGCCGGCGGTGGGTACAGCCGCTGGAAAGACATCGCCGTCACACGTTGGCGCGAAGACGGCACCCGCGACAACTGGGGGGCGTTTTGCTACATCCGGGACTTGACCAGCGGCAGGTTCTGGTCAACAACGTATCAGCCGGCGCTTAAGAGATCGAAAAACTTTGAAACGATATTTTCGGGAGGGCGAGCCGAGTTTCGATGCCGGCACGATGACCTTGACGCCTACACCGAAGTCGTGGTTTCGCCTGAGGATGATATCGAGTTGCGCCGAATCACTATCACCAACCGCACTCGCAATCGCAGAGAAATCGAAGTGACGAGTTATGCGGAAGTGGTCCTGGCGTCTCCCGCCGCGGACGCACTGCATCCGGCTTTCAGCAATCTATTTGTTCAGACCGAAATCATCCGGCGACAGCGGGCGATTCTTTGCACTCGCCGGCCCCGGTCTGTCGACGAACAGGCGCCATGGATGTTGCACCTGATGGCCGTGCATGGGGCAAAAGTTGGGGAGATTTCTTACGAGACAGATCGGATGCGGTTCATCGGCCGCGGAAACACTGTCGCCGATCCGCAAGCGATGAACGGTTCATCCGATCCTTCAGATGCGCTTTCGGGCAGCGAAGGCTCGGTGCTGGACCCCATTGTCGCCATCCGGTACCGGATAACACTCGATCCTGAAAAATCGGCAACGATAAATATCGTCTCCGGCATAGGTGAAACCCGCAATGCTGCCTTAAGCCTGGTGGGAAAATACCAGGATCGGCGTCTCGCGGACCGCGTCTTCGATTTGGCATGGACACATAGCCAGGTGCTCTTGCGCCAAATCAACGCAACGCAGGCCGACGCGCAGCTCTACTGTCGCCTTGCCGGCTCGATCATTTACGCCAACGCTTCACTGCGAGCCGACCCGAGCGTCCTCATCAAGAACCGCCGGGGACAATCCGGTCTCTGGGGCTACGCCATCTCCGGCGATCTGCCCATTGTGCTGCTGCAGATTGAAGATCCGGCAAATATCGACCTGGTGCGCCAACTGGTGCAGGCCCATGCGTATTGGCGTCTAACCGGACTGGCGGTGGACCTGGTGATCTGGAACGAAGATCACGCCGGCTACCGGCAACTCCTCCACGACCAAATCATGGGGCTCATCGCCGCAGGCATCGAAGCCAATGTGGCAGATCGACCGGGCGGCATTTTTGTAAGACCCGCGGACCAGATATCGGAGGAGGACCGCATTCTTATCCAAACGGTCGCTCGCGCCGTAATCACCGATGCCCGGGGGACGCTGGCGGACCAGATCACCGGCCGCGGTCCGGCGGAAGCAACCGTGCCCCCCCTTAACCCGACCCGAATCCACCGGCCGGAAGCTCCGGCGGTCGCCCCGCTGCCGCGCACCGATCTGACGTTCTATAACGGCTTGGGCGGATTCACCCCGGATGGGCGCGAGTACGTTATCACCACCGCGCAGGGGCAGGTGACGCCGGCGCCGTGGGTTAATGTGCTTGCCAACCCGAACTTCGGGACTATCATTTCAGAGAGCGGCTTTGCCTACACCTGGAGCGAGAATGCCCACGAATTCCGCCTCACTCCCTGGGGCAACGATCCCGTGAGCGATTCGAGCGGTGAAGCGTTTTATCTCCGCGATGAAGAGCGCGGCCATTTCTGGTCACCCACGCCGCTGCCCTGCCGCGGAATGACGCCTTACGTCACCCGGCACGGTTTCGGCTACAGTGTCTTCGAGCACACGGAACGCGGCATCCGCTCCGAGCTGTGGGTTTACGTGGCCATGGATGCACCGGTCAAGTTCGCGGTGCTCAAAGTGCGCAACGAGTCGGGGCGACCCCGCCGGCTCTCCGCGACCGGATATGTGGAATGGGTCCTTGGCGACCTGCGGCCGAAATCGAGTATGCACGTGATCACGGAAATTGACCCGAAGAGCGGCGCACTCTTCGCACGCAACCCTTATAACACGGAGTTCCGCGACCGGACTGCCTTCTTCGACGTTGACGAGACGGCTCGCACCGTAAGTTGCGATCGGACCGAGTTCCTGGGTCGCAACGGCACGCTGCGAGTCCCTGCCGCTATGACGCGCACGCGCCTTTCCGGAAAAGTGGGGGCTGCCCTGGATCCCTGCGCCGCGATCCAGGTGAGCTTCGATCTGGCAGCCGGACAGGAGCGTGAGATCGTCTTCAGGCTCGGCGTGGGGCGAGACGCCGACGATGCCGGAAACCTGGTCAATCGCTTCCGAGGATCAACCACTGCGCGCGGTGCCCTGGATGTGGTGTGGCAGCATTGGACGCACACCCTGGGCGTGGTAAATGTGGAAACACCCGACCAACCCTTAAACGTCCTGGCCAATGGCTGGCTGCTGTACCAGACCCTGGCGTGCCGCCTTTGGGCGCGAAGCGGATACTACCAGTCGGGGGGCGCCTTCGGTTTCCGCGATCAGTTGCAGGATGTCATGGCGCTCATCCACGCCAGGCCCCACCTCGTGCGCGAGCACCTGCTCCTTTGCGCGTCCCGTCAGTTCCAGGAAGGAGATGTTCAGCATTGGTGGCATCCTCCCACGGGTCGGGGTGTGCGTACTCACTGTTCGGACGATTACCTCTGGTTGCCGCTGGCGACGTGCCGTTATGTTCTGAGCACGGGGGATACCGGCGTGTTGGATGAGCCCGTCCACTTCGTCCAAGGCCGCCAGGTAAACGAAGATGAAGACTCTTATTACGATCTGCCCGGGCGCTCTGAAGAGGCGGTGAGTCTTTACGAACACTGTGTCCTAGCCGTCCTGCACAGCCTGCAATTCGGTGAGCACGGGTTGCCGCTGATCGGCTCCGGTGACTGGAACGACGGCATGAACCTGGTGGGCGAACACGGCAAAGGCGAAAGCGTGTGGCTGGGTTTTTTCCTTTATGAAGTGCTCATGTGTTTCACTGGGGTTGCCCGCATGCATGGCGACGTGTCTTTCGCCGAGCGTTGTGTAAAGGAGGCGACGGGACTGCTCCGCAATATCGAAGAGCATGGCTGGGATGGCGAGTGGTATCGCCGCGCTTACTTCGATGACGGCTCGCCGCTTGGATCTTCAGTTAACCCCGAATGCCGGATTGATTCGATTGCGCAGAGCTGGTCTGTTCTATCCGGTGCGGGGGATGGCGAGCGTTCGCGCATGGCCATGGAAGCGTTGGATGAACGCCTCGTCCGCCGTGAGCATGGGCTGATCCAACTCCTGGATCCGCCCTTCGACAAGTCGAAGTTGAATCCCGGCTATATTAAAGGCTACGTCCCGGGCGTGAGAGAAAACGGCGGGCAGTACACGCATGCAGCCATCTGGGCTGCAATGGCCTTCGCTCGCCTGGGGGATAACCGGCGTGCGTGGGAACTCTTTACCATGATCAATCCGGTAAACCATGCAAGATCGACCGAGGAGACCGCCATCTACAAAGTGGAACCCTACGTTGTTGCGGCCGATGTCTATGCGGTACAGCCGCATATCGGCCGAGGCGGCTGGACATGGTACACGGGTTCTGCTGCCTGGATGTACCGGCTGATCGTGGAATCACTACTGGGGCTTAGACTTGAAGTCGATAAACTATTCATTACGCCCTGCCTCCCCGAGGATTGGGAAGGGTTCAAGATGCACTACCGGTATCGGGAGACTGTCTACCACATTGCCGTTCTGCAAACGAAGACAGGAAATGATGAAATGAGTGTCACAGTTGACGGCGTCGAGCAACACGACAAGACTGTCCCCCTTGTTGACGACCATCAGGAACACTCGGTAGAAGTGAGAATGAACGCTTCGGGCACAATTTAGAGAGTCTGAGTGACCGTTCCATAAGATTGCCGGGACAACAAGCTCTAAACCTGAATCCGTGAATTTACAAATATCAAATTAAGCGAATTACCATATAAGTACTTGTAATAATTAGATAGACATAGTATACGGTCACCCTTGGCCGCATCGAGCAGATACCCTTTTGTCCATTCAGGGGATGAACCATCATCGCTGGAAGCCCACTCTTCTATGGCTTTCCATATCCACAAAGGGTTATTGGGTTGTGCGCGGAGGCTGTCGGTTCAAGTCCGATCACTCACCCTGCCCAAAACCTCGGACTAACCAGCCGCCGATTCACGAAACCGGCGGCTGGTTGCGTTCCAATTCCTCATGTTTTTGAAAACCCATCGGAATTGATTTCCGAGCCTGTTTCCATACACCACCGCCAACACCAATTTCGATCAACCGCGATCCCGGTCCGCATGCCCGTTCCCATCCAGGCGGGCAATGGCCTTCTACAGGGATGAAAGGGAGCACTACATTTTCGAGATGCCCTCCTGGACGCACCCTGGTGTATCATATCGGAAAGACAGCCGATTCGGACTTATATAATCTGGCTTGCTTGTTGCACTGATGCAAATGTGAGCTATCACATTCATAATCATCCCAGGAGGATCTCTATGCTAGCTATTGTGACTCGCCGTGGAACCGTTCTCAAATGCAAAGCTGTTATGGTTGCGATTGGCCTTGTTTTTGTTCTTTTCGCGGGAGGATTTGCCGCGGAGAAGGTGGAGATCCGGTTTTCCGGTTACTACCCGGAATCCTATCCCGTCTATAAGGAAGGCATTCGCCCGTGGGAAGAAATGGTGCAGAAGGAGAGCAGCGGGAAGGTCGTTTTCGCCAATTACCTGAATGGGGTGCTGAATGCCGCAAAGCATGGCTTCCGTGCCACGAAGGAAGGCATCTGCGACATTACCACCGGTTATCCCCTGAATCAGCCCGCCTCCTTTTCTCTCAGCTTCCTCGGGGACCTGCCCTTTGCCGTTTCAAAGTCTTACAGCGGCGTGCTGGCCATGGAAACCCTCTATCCCAAATACTTCAAAAAAGAATACGAGAGGATGGGCCCCTACCTCGCTTTTTGGGTCTGCACTTCCCCCTATAACCTTATGTCCAGGAGACCCATCCACAGTCTTGAAGACCTCAAGGGGCTGAAGGTTCGTGCCGTCGGAGGTATCTGTTCCGATATGCTTCACGCGCTTGGCGCGGTACCGGTTATCCTGCAGTCTTCCGAGAGCTACACCTCATTACAAAGCGGCGTAGTGGACGCTGTCATTTATCCGGACAGCTCTTCGGTATCCTATCGAATTTATGAGATCGCCAAGTACCACGTCAAAATAGGCTTCTACCACGCGAGCGTCCCCTACGCCTTGAGTCCGAAGTTCTTTAACGGTCTCAACCCTGAAAACAAGACCTATGTTTACAACAAACTGCGCCAGGCCGCTCAGATGGCTTCCCATTCTTATGACATCGAGGACCTTAAGGCCGAGAAAGTATTCAAGGAAAACGGCGTGGAGATGATCGAACTCCCCGAATCGGAGATGGCGCGTTTTCGTAAAGCAGTGGAGTCCTTGTGGGAGAAATTCATCGCGGACAATGAGGCCAAGGGACTGCCGGCCCGGCAACTGGTTGCGGATTTCCGCAAACTGGAAAAGGAATACAGCCAGCTCACTCCCGAGCAGGCATTCGACATGGTCACGAAGAACCCTGTCCAAGGGATAATCACTTTCTAACTCATGTATGCTCGAACATCTGGATGCCGCGGCCGGTCCCGCGAGGACAGGCCGCCAGAGATCCAGCGGCATCTGCACTGCCCTGTTCACGAAAAGGCTACTTTTACGTATATATAGTTGAAATATTCGGGGGCGGTTCAGTGGAAATCATGTCGGTGCAGTTCATGTGCAGCGCAACCGAAGACACTGTTCAACGATCGTATCGCCATGCGAACAGGGCTTTCTTCGAAGCAGAGGGACATGAGTATGGAAGGAAAAGTTGGAGTCAATCCTGCAGAAATATTATCCGTACAAACCTATGAGGAGGTGAGTACGCCTCATTTTACAATCCAAGCCGTCCCCATGGACGGCGAGATCGAAGAGATCGAGGCCGCTCACCATGGCCAGAGCAGCGCTTTTGAACTCCATGATACCCTGATCGGGAAAATCGCTGAAAAAATTCATGTGATTACCTGCATAATCACATTGCCGTTGATGGCCCTGGTTATTGGCCTTGAAGTCATTTTCCGATACGCTCTGGGCAGCGGTTTTCGTTGGTCGCAGGAGGCCTGTTGCATTTCACTGCTCATACTCGTCATCGGCTGTCAGGCAAACTGCTGGCAGAAAGACAGGCACATCCGCATGGACCTTCTCTACAACCGCGCAGGCAAATTTTATAGGACCATAGTCAATGTGATGATCCTTGTCTGTGGCGGAATATTCTTTGGTTCTCTCATGTTACAGGCTATCCAGGAAATTCCATATCAGCTCTCCATCAATGAAGCGACAGAAGAAATATATTTTCCTCTGTGGATATTGAATGCCATCATCGTTGTAAGTTGCGCATGCTTTATCGCGGCTTTGTGCCGATACGCCTTTCGCATGATTTGGAAGAAGTAGGGGGTAGCATGGAATATGTAGGATTTGCAGGCTTAGCCCTCATGGGAATCCTGATTATTTTGGGAATTCCCGTGTCCTTTGTTCTTGCAACGGTCGCCATCGTCGGCCTGAGCAGTGTAGCGGGCGCTAAAGTGGTGTTGGAGCAGACGATTATGACTGCAACCCAGACGGGTATGGATTTCATAATCATCTGCATACCCCTTTTCGTCCTGATGGGCAAAATGATCTATCATACCGGCATTGCCGAGGAACTTTTCGGATGTATGCAGAAATGGCTCGGCTGGCTGCCGGGCGGTCTGGCAATGTCCGCAGTGGTTACCTGTTCGGCGTTCGGCGCCGTAACGGGAAGCAGCGCCGCCTCGGTTGCGACCATGGCAACCGTCATTCGCCCGCAGCTTCAACGCTACAGGTACGATGACGAATTGACGGCCGGCGCGATTACCTCGGCAGGGACCCTGGCTATCCTGATTCCCCCCAGCCTGGGTTTCATTACATACGGCGTTCTCACGGACACATCCATAGGGTCGCTGTTTCTGGCGGGAGTCATTCCCGGGATAGTTCTGACGTTTTTTTATTGCATCTATATCTATGCCAGAACCAAAATCAACCCGAATCTGGGACCCAAGGGAGAATCATACAGCCTGTGGGCACGGATTGTTTCCATAAAAGATACCTGGGGCCTGGTACTGATCTTTGCCATCGTCATCGGGGGAATCTACGCAGGTGCTTTTACTCCCACCGAGGCGTCTGGAATCGGCGTGGCCGGCGTTATACTAATTTGCCTGTGCAAACGCCGTCTTACCTGGAAAGCCTTGCGGGACGCCATGGTCGATACAGGGCTCGTGACGGGGATGATTTGGGCGATTATCGTTTCGGGGCATTTGCTGGCACGTTTTCTCGCGGTAACCGGTGCATCCCAGGCGGTGGTCAACTGGGTGACGGGCCTTGGACTCGGACAAACAGGATTTATACTCATCGTAACAATCATTTATCTGATATTGGGCATGCTGCTCGACATGTTCGGCATGCTGATCCTTACGCTTCCGTTCCTTTTTCCGATCGTGGGCTACTATCATATAGATCCGGTACTGTTCGGCACCTATGCGGTCGTCATGGCGGAGATCGGTCTGCTGACGCCCCCGGTGGGCGTGAATGTATTCGTCATGCACGACATGGCCCCGGATATCCCGCTTCAAACTATATTCCGTGGAATTTTACCCTTTGCGGCCTTAAATCTTGTTACCGTATTTCTGATGTGGATTTTCCCCTGGCTGGCATTGTGGCTGCCCGGCAGAGTTCTTGGATAATGGCTTCCGCCGTGTTTTGGCTTCCCTTCAGCGCTGAGCGGAATCGGACGAAAAGAGCCGTGCCCCATAGCGGGTGCGCGGAATTTCGGATCCGCTTCCCTGGCCTGAGGAGAAGCCGGGCTGTGTGCGGGAAGTCATGAACCCCTCGCACAACCTGGCAATTGCCGCAAAGAGATCCCATAAACATGAGAATAACCCATCTGAATAAGCCAATCTCCCGGCAAAAACCTGCAAATCATAAAAGGGACTGTACGCAAAGTCTTATTGCTGGTAGCATCAATGTTCTTCCGGCGTCGCCGGAATGACGGACCCCTATCGCCATGGGAGCTGCGGATTTTGCATACGCTCCCCGGTACTTTTTAAAATGGCACCGCCAAGGGGAGCAAACTCAATTATGCGAATAACTCTAAAAAGGGCCGAGATCCGGGACATCGCCATGCACAATGAAGAATCATACAGATTTGCGGTAATGACACACATGGATGTCATCCTGGAGATGATTGAAGAACATATTGACAGAAAGACTTATAGTATTGATTGTTTTAGGATATCTTACAACACATCCGCCTATGATGTAAAAAGAATTATCGATCAGGGATACGATGTTGTTCTTTTATATAGTGCCTTTGGATTGTTGATACTTAATGAAATAGGTCATTCGATAATTATCATTCAAAAAACGGATATTGACATTATCAAAGCTTTAGCAGATGCAAAGCGTATGTCAAATCATATTGCCCTGAATGTGCATACAAGCGAAAATGTTGATACTAAATTCTTGGAGAAGCTGCTTGACATCAAAATCCATAGAATAGACTATAGTACGTACGCTGACGTAAGGAAAGGCCTCAAGGATGCAGTTGAAGCAGGGATAACGACCTTTGTCGGGGGAGGTGTGACTGCACCGATCTGCAAAGAATATGGGTGTAATTGTTGTTTGGTTGTTCCCAGCGCGTACAGTATCCGGTTGGCTTTGGAACAAGCCAAAAGCATGGCCAAGGCAAAGCGCGAGGAACTCGCGAGACGAAAGCAGTTGATGGCCATCCTCAAGTGCTTTGAAGAGGGCGTCATCTGTGCCGACAAGGAAAGAAATCTCATCTTCTGCAACGCCACGGCCAGGGAATTACTGAAAATCGACAGCGGCAAGCAGCTTAAACTTGCCGTAGCACAGCACTACCCGGCCCTTATGATAGAGGACGTGATCGGTGACGGCAAGGCCCGCACCGAAAACATCGTTACCATCGGCAGAGAACAGCTCATCGTTACCACCCTGCCCATTTCCATTCATTCCTCGTTGCAGGGCGCTGTGGCTTTTATCAGGGATGTGACATCACTCCAGAATATTTCTGGAAGAATACGGGAAAAGCAGTGTAACCAGAGTTTTGCGACTCATTATCAGATAGATGATATCAAAGGGAACGATCCTGCGGTACTGCGCATGAAAAGTATGATGCACCTTTATGCGCCCAAAAACACCTCTGTCTTCATCCATGGCGAATCCGGCTCGGGCAAGGAACTGGTGGCCCAGTCCCTGCACAATGCCGGCCCGAGACGGGGCAAACCTTTTGTGGGGATCAACTGCGCTGCCCTGCCGGAGAGTTTGCTGGAAAGCGAATTGTTCGGATACGAAGAGGGGGCCTTCACGGGGGCACGCCGTGGGGGCAAGGCGGGCGTGTTTGAACTGGCCCATCAGGGGACCCTGTTTCTGGACGAGGTCGGCGACATGGGGGCCGGCGCGCAACTGCGGTTGCTGCGCGTTCTGGAGACCAGGGAACTGGTCAGGGTTGGCGGAACCCGCACCATTCCTGTGGATATACGGGTGATAAGCGCATCGCACAAGCCTCTCATGGATTTGGTCCACAGCGGGACCTTCCGCCAGGACTTGTTCTACAGACTGGCCGTGCTGCGTATCCAAATCCCCCCGTTGCGGAACCGGGTACGGGATATCTCGCTTCTTATGGAAGAATTGCTGAACAGCTATGGCAAGAGCATGGCGCACCTGACGCCGACCATGCTCAGGGTAATGGAGGGGTATCGCTGGCCCGGCAACATCCGCGAGCTTAAAGCGTTCGCCGAAAGTTATCTCGTATTGCTGGACGGCAAAGACACGGATGAGAAATTGTTTCTTGAATTGTTTAATGAATGGACTTCAGGAGACCTGGATCGGACGGACAGGCCGCTCGATATCCGCTTAGGAGTAGACGAAACCTCCAGCCTGAAGGAGCAATTAGCGGACGCACGACGTCATATTTGCCTGGAATCCGTCAGACAATGCGCCCGGAACAAACGCCTGGCGGCAAAGCGTTTGGGAATCAGTTACAACACGCTCTGGCGCATCCTTTCCGAGAAGTTGCAAGACGATGCGCAGGGCAATGACCCTCTGACGGAGTTCGAAAAGGCCTGAACGGGTCAATGTAGCTATGAGACCGGAAGCTTACCTCCAAACACTCCAAAACTCCACTTCGTTCAGTAAACATCTCCACACCTCAGGCTTTGAGCCCGGCGTAATGAGTCGATTTTCTCATGCCCTGGCCGGGCCGGTCCGGAGCTGCGCGCTTCTCCTGTTTGATGTCGGGATTGGAGCGGGCAGATGATGGCAACCGGAGAAACAGCATTCCTACCAATGAAAGCCAGTATCATTTTTTTGAGATGAGGCGGGGTCCCTTTTCTCAACTCCGAAACAGATAGTCCCATAATTCCAAGCAGATAGAATGATACCCGGAGTTGGCACAGATAATGCCAAAGTACATGTGGAAGTTAAGGCGATCCGATGCGCCACATCATCGGAAGGATGATCCGGGCCTTTCCTGTTCGCCGCCGTCGGAATTCACAACGGGCAGAGGTTGGGGGCCAGGGGGCGATGAGCTTTACGATGTCTGTTGAAATTCGTTCTTCAGGTGAGTTCGGTATGGGGTCCCAGGCAAAGTGGGTAGAATTCAGACAGTGATATCGAGCGATTCTTTGTATTGCAAAGAGACTGGTGCGGGGGATGAATCCTCGTCTGACTGATGCAGCAAAAATCGAATGGTAGTGGTTCGAACAGATCTTGCCGTCGGACATTTCTCAAAGATGCGCGCGAACACAGGGTTACAGCACCCATTACCGGGCGCATGAACAACAAAAACGGGAGAATCTCACTATGTGTACAGCCACAGAGCAACAGCAGGAACAAATCAGCACCAAGGCCATGCCTTTTGAAGCGAGCGAAGGAAGCGACCTGACGAATAAAGTACGTAGAGAGCGCTGTCTGGCCGCGGTAGCCGCCATCAAGGAATTTCTGCTGAATGCCCCACAGAAAATCGACACCGAAAGGCTCAAGTTCCTTCTCGAAACCTACCGGGAATTTGACTATGAGCCGGTTATAGTTTTGCGCGCTCGGGTTTTCGAAAAACTGTTGCAGAATAAGACGATTTTTATCGACCAGAATCCTCTGGTGGGCACTGTGACGGGGCAACCCGCCGGAGTCTACGTCTATCCCGAATGGGACGCGGAGTGGGTTCGCCAGGATTTGCAGCAGGCCATGATGAGCCATCTGGGCAGTGTGAACATCACCGAGGAAGAAAAGAAATTAATGTTGGAGACTTCCAAGTTCTTCAAAAACCGGTGCGCCACATCCAAGGCTCATGTTCTTTCCAAGTTGCTCCACGATTTCGATCCTGCCGTGGGTATAAAGGCCGGAGTTTTCTACGATGGCACCACATGCACGGTCGGGGCCGGCAATGTGGATTATGCCACGTTCGTCAACAAGGGGCTCGCCCAAATCATCCGGGAAACCGAAGAAAGAATGCGTGCTTTGCCGGTGACCGCAGAGAACAGCTCCAAGATAGATTTTTATCGCGCCGTGCTCATTTGCCTGAATGCAATCGTAAACCTGGCGAATCGGTATACGGCGCTGGCCGAGCAAATGGCAGCCAAGGAGGAGGACCCCCTTAGAAGAGAAGAGTTGCTTGAGATTGCCGATGTTTGTCGCTGGGTGCCTGAAAACCCGCCCCGCAATTTCCGTGAAGCCCTCCAATCTTTTTGGTTCCTCCATACAGGCATCCAGATGGAGCAGGCGGGATGCGGGTCCTCTCCGGGTCGCATTGGACAGTATCTCAATCAGTATTTCGAGAAGGACAAGCAGGAAAACGGTTTGACAAACGAGGATGCCCTCGCCTGGATCAAGTGCCTGTATGTCAAAATCCTCGAGTACGGCTACTATCAGGGCATCGCCTATGCTCAGCTTGTCTCGGGACACACCGGGCATACCATATCCGTTGGCGGCCTTACTCCCGACGGGCATGACGCCACCACTGAACTGGACTACTTGTTGTTGGACGCTCAGATAGACCTGCGCAACATCCAGCCGACTCTGACCGTGCTCTACCACGATGGCCTGAAGGAAGATTTCCTGCTCAAGGCGGTCGAACTGGAAAGAACCGGCCTGGGGCAACCCCAATGGCTCAATAACAGTGTCGTCATGGAGCGACTGTTGGCTCGGCACGGCGCATGCGGCATCACCCTTGAAGAGGCGCGCAATTGCGTCAACATGAGTTGTGTCGGTACCGGCGTGGCGGGCAAAACCGCCTTCATTCGTGAAATAGCCACTTTCAATCTGGCCAAGCTGGTCGAATTGGCCATGAACGACGGTTTCGATCCCATAACACGCAAACAGGTCGGGTGCAAAACAGGGGACCCCCTGAGCTTTTCTACATTCGAAGATTTCTTTGCCGCGTATAGCGCCCAGGTTGGATATATGTTTAAGCAGACACGTCCCTACGGATCTATTTCCAGCAAAGTGCTGGGCGACACGGTTCCCAGCCCCTTTCGCTCGGCCATGCTGGGAGGCTGCCTGGAAAGCGGAAAGCATGAATATGCCGGAGGACCGAAATATTATCTTTACTACACCATCAGCACCGCCGGCGTCGATGCGGCCAATGCGTTAGCCGCGATCAAGCATTTGGTTTACGACACCAGGCAGGTCTCCATGCAGGAGATGAAGGAAGCCCTGGCCGCCGATTTCGAAGGGTATGAAGCAATCTTGCAGAAGTGTCTCAACGCTCCTAAACACGGCAACGACGATGACGAAATGGATGCTCTGGTGCGGCGCGTTTACGACACCTCCATGCAGCATTTCCACGAATCGGGTGAAAGTTTCCTTGGCAAACATATAGCCAATCTCGAGGCGTATTCGCTGTCCATACACAACTACTTCGGAATGCTGACCGGTGCTCTGCCTTCAGGCCACAAAAAAGGTCGGCCTCTGACGGACGGCAGCGTGTCCGCCACTCCCGGTACTGACAAGAAGGGCCCCCTGGCCCTGATTAGCTCTGCGGCAAAGGCGATGGATACCGTGAAATACGGCTCCAATCATTTTAACATGAAGTTTCACCCGAGCACCCTTGCCGGGATGTCCGGAGCAAGGAATCTTATCACGCTCATCAAATCCTATATGGACATGGGCGGCTCTCACATCCAGTTTAATGTGGTCACAAGCGATAAACTGAAGGAAGCACAAACAACACCTGAAAACCACAAGGACCTCACTGTGAGGGTTGCCGGGTTTAGCGCCTATTTTACGCGACTGCACAAGGGCGTGCAGGATGAGATTATCGCCCGCACGGAACATACTCTGTAGCCAACATGACGTAGCCGGACAGTTGAAAATGCCCGGAGGCCGTTTTTTTTAGAGCGGACGGCCGGCTGTCGATGCACGGTCTCCTGGCGAATTCGCCCGGAGACCCGTTTATCCCGTGCAGCACATGCAGAAAAGCCGGCCGCGGGGTGAGCACCCGGTTACCTTGGCTCCGTTTGATAATCAATTCAGGGAAGCGGGTTGACGACAATACGTCTGCAACCGCAAGGAGATATGGATGAACGTATCGGCCGCTGCAAAGGAAAAACTTCTTGAATTTCTAGAGGAAAATGCTGACGAGGATACCAAGGTGCGCATCTCCCGAATCACTGTGGGGGGTGGCTGAGCCGGAAAACTCCAGTTGGGCTTGACTCTGGATGAGTCAGTCGAGGATGATGACGAGGTCTTTGCACTCAACGGCATCACCTTTATTATCGAGCGCAGTCTTAACGAAAGTCTGGGTGCGGTGTCGGTGGACTATGCCCCGGATACGGGTGTAACTGTTAAGGGAACCGGAAAATGAACATGCGCCGCGTCCGGCCCCACGGGGGGCGCTTCACGGACGTGTGCAAATGGAGCGGCGATGACGGAACAACCAAATATTTCCCGTATACAGGAACACCCTTCAACGCCCGGGGGATGGATCTTCGACATACAGCGTTTCAGCGTTCACGACGGTCCCGGCATACGAACCACCATTTTTTTCAAAGGGTGTCCGCTCAGCTGCCTTTGGTGCAGCAATCCCGAATCGCAAAGTCCAAAGCCGCAAGTGCTGTATTTCACTCATCTTTGTAAGGGTTGTGCCACATGTGTCCAGGTCTGCCCACAGAAGGCTATATCCGTCGAAAATGATGCTCTCAATTACAATAGAGAGAAATGTGTCAACTGCGGCGCCTGCGCCGACGCCTGCCTGTATGAAGCGAGGATTCTGTCCGGTCGGCAGGTGAGCGTGGAGGAAATTTGCGAAGTCGTGAGCAAAGACTGGCGCTACTACATGCAAAGTGGCGGGGGCGTAACCTGCGGCGGGGGCGAAGCTCTAATGCAACCCGATTTTTTGCGTGCCTTGCTCACCAGGCTGCGCGACGGCCTCGGCTATCACACATGCCTCGACACCAGTGGGTTTGCCCCCTGGAAAGTATTCGAAACAATGCTTCCCCATCTCGACCTCGTGCTTCTGGATATCAAGCATATGGACAGCGCGGCTCACAAAAAACTTACCGGCGTTGACAACGGGCCAATACTGAATAATGCGCGCGAACTGGGCAAACGGGCTTTCCCCGTGCTCATCAGGGTGCCGCTCATCACGGGTGCAAACGACGACGAGGCACATATTCATACACTGGGCAAATTTCTGCGGGAAAACAGCCTGTGTGATGTCGAGCTGATGCCCTATCATACATACGGCCTGAACAAATACCGCGCTCTGGGAATCGAGTATCCCCTCTCGGAACGCCCAAAGCCCGATGCCGATGCCTGTAAGAACATCCTCGAGTCGTATGGCTTGCGTGTCGAAGTCCACCAGTAAAAGTTGCCCGCGCGGGGATTGGGATGCGCACGAAAGAAGATGTTTCGGCTTCATCCGTGCAAAAGTACTGATCCAAGGCCACCATGACAGGCACGGAAGATGTGGGTAAGGCCGCACTGGAAGCGTCTTCACTGGGTCCCCGGCCATCGTAACCACCGGGGAGTATGGGTTCCGGGACATTGCCGCTGATTTCATTCCGGCCCCGGAAATTGCTTCCACTCAAATTTCCAGACCGGCTTATTACCTGCCTTTTTCCCGGCAGTGCTGTAACTTTTTTGTAACCACCTCATGATATTCAAGCAATAGAGAGTTACCCCCCTACTAAATCGGCCAGGAGAAGCGCCGCGGGTTTTAACCCGTTGCTTTTCCTGGCCGTTCAATTTCGTACCGCCCGCCGCAGCCCGAAAAGCGTTGACTTTGCCCTTTGCCGAATGTAAGGTACCCGCCACATTTGAACAAATAAGGTTCCAGGGGAGGGTCGATGAAAAGCGCAATCCTTGCAATCCTGCTTGTTTTTTCCCTGGCCGGATTTTGCGCCGGCGCAGACCAGGACACTACCGCCGGGACCTATATAAGCAAGAAAGACAGCAAGGAATACCTTATACTTCACCCCGACGGCTCGTTTGCCCTCAAGCAGAGAAGAATGCCGCCCAGTATGGAAAACCCTTTTGTGGAGCTGACCGGTAAATACTCGGTGAAGGGTGAGGAACTGACGTTGAAACTGCCCGATGGCGGAGAGGCTACCGGCAAGCTCGCTGGAAACACCTTCGAAGACTCCGAGGGGGTGGTCTGGATCAAGGAGGGTTCGCAACGTTTCGAACTCAAAAGGCCAACGGGCGGAGCACTCGGAAAGCACCCGTAGTAAATTCACAAGATTAACCCGGCAAAGCTCGGTTTTTAAATAAGCCCTTATCCCCGCAAAACGCCTTCCACTCCCCATGGCTTGCAACGACAATGAATGGAAGTATCAGACTCAGGCCGGTCAGTGTTTTCCGATACGTCGGCATCGAGTTTGACAGCACCGGTTGAATGATGTATTCTCCTTTCCGCCAGACTTTTTCAGCATCCCGGAACACGGTGAAAGTCCGTGGCGGTCCCGCCGCTGTAATCGGGGATGAGGGCCTGCATTGAGCGTTGCTCGGCCACTTTCGGGGACTACCCCGATGGGAAGGTCGCAGGTCCCCAGACGATCCGAAAGCCAGAAGACCTGCTGAGAAAGCTGTTTTCAAGCGGTTTCCGATGGAAAAAGAAACCCGGAAGGACATGGACAGGTTCAAAGCCTGCCCGCGTCTTTCCGGGTTTTTTTTGTGGAGCACACAACAACAAAACAAGGAGGGATGTTCAATGAAAAAGATCGTTGCGTATCGCCGACGCTGCCGTGCAGCAAACAATGGAACCGGTCTGTCACACTATATTCTTTTGCCTCAGAAAACCGACAGGAAGTAGCAGGGAAATCCGATGAATACTGCACACAACATTGAGCGTAAGCCGCGGTATGCCAACACCGGTTACGGTCCCGGGTTCTCGGTGCTCGAAATCGGCCTGCCGGACCGGGTGGCGGTTGTTGAACCCGATACCGCCTTCTGGGTCCTGGTTCACCGGGATGAAGTGGGAAGCGCGCTTTCGGGCGAAGTGGTGGAAAGTTTCAGCCGCAACCGGGCCGATTTCGTCTCCGAAATGCACAATCTGCGCTCCGGCCTCAAGCCTTCGGCCGTCTACTTCAACCCGACGGAGCAGTGCAATTTCAACTGCTCGTACTGTTATCTTCCGGAGCAGATGCGCCGAAGCGGAAAGACAATGACCGCGGGCGAGCTATGCTCGGCCCTTGAGCGCCTGGAAGAGTATTTTTCCGCGACGCTTCCGGAAGGAGCAATGCCCCAGTTGATTTTCCACGGCAGCGAACCGATGGTTGCACGGGAAGCGGTCTTCGAGGGCATCAGGCGTTTTGGTGACCGTTTCTCCTTCGGTCTCCAGACCAACGCATCGCTTCTCGACGACGAGGCAATCGCGTTCCTTAAGGAGCACCGGGTCGGAATAGGCGTGTCCCTGGACGCCCCTACCGCCGAAATCGCGGACCTCACCCGCAAAAACTGGTCCGGCACCGGGTATTTCGGCCAGGTGGTGAAGGTTGTTGAAAAGCTTTCGTCCTACGAAGGTTTTAACGTTATCACCACCGTGACCAGCACGAACGTCGCGACCCTTCCGGCAATGGTTGACTTCTACCACGGCCATGGCATCCGCACCGTGATGTTCAATCCGGTGCGCTGCACCCGTGAAGGCGGCAACGCCCTGAAACCGGAAAACGATCTGATTTCGCGCTATTTTCTCGAGGCCCTGGACAGGACTTACGAGCTGTTCGAGAAAACCGGCCGCAAGCTGGTGGTCGCCAACTTTGCCAATGTTCTGGCAGGCATTGCCGGCCCTACCGGCAGGCGGCTCATGTGCGACATCTCGCCGTGCGGCGGCGGGCGGTGTTTCGTTGCCGTTTCGGCTCACGGGGATGTTTTTCCGTGCAGTGAGTTCATCGGATTTCCCGAGTACAAGGGCGGGAATCTATACCGGGATGCGCTGCCGGATATTATCGGTTCGGCCCCGTTCCTGGAGATAACCACTCGCAAAGCGGAAGATTTCAAACCTTGTTCCGACTGCGCTATCCGCCACTTCTGCGGGGCGCCCTGCCCGGCCGAAGTGAAGGCGCTTTCCGGGACGGTAAACGCCCCCAGCCCCTACTGCGAGTTCTACGAAGAGCAGGTGCGCTATGCCTTTCGGGTGATAGCTCACGGGCGCGAAGAGGCTTACCTGTGGGACGGCTGGCAGGAGGAAACAGAGGAATCGTTCAAATTTTCCTGAGATTTTACAATAACAAGTGCTCCACAACGCCCCATGCGGGACCGAGTATGCTCCCGCATGGGGTGCCCCCTCCCCTTTTCCATAAAAAATCATGATGCTGTCGGGTCCTGCTCCCCTTGAATTACATTCTGTTTCGAACCCAAATCGCTTTTGCATATTTAAATTGTAAGGTGTACCCTTCCGGGAATTCATACGCTGTTGTATAAGGGACACCTCACGTGATGTGGCCAATGAGACAAACGGCCCGGCGCGCCCTCGGCATTCATGCCCGGACGGGAAGCGATGTCCATTGCCTGCCGATGGCCGCAGGCGCGGCCACGCGGTTCAAATAAAAGATTGCCGCCGAAGCCGACCCGGTCCGCACGCCAGGGAGCCGGGGCTTCGAGGCCGTCCGGTTGAGATAGCGGGGAGCACCCTGGAAGATGCTTATCGAATCGGCAACCCACCTGGGCCTGGTAAGAGAGAATAACGAAGACCGGTTTCTGGTTAAACGCTTCGAGGACGGTTCGGTCCTGCTTGCCGTCGCTGACGGGATGGGAGGACATGCCGGCGGTGAGGTGGCAGCCGGACTGGCTATGGAGAGCCTGTCCAACCTGGACCATACAGGTGCGGACCCCCTCGATAAAATCCTTCGTGCCATTTTGGAGGCACAGTCGTTTATCCTGGAAGCTTCGCACTTCGACAGGTCCCTCAAGGGCATGGGCACCACCCTGACCGCGGTGCTCGTTTCCGGCGGCAGCGCTCATTGGGCGCAGGTTGGCGACAGCAGGCTCTATCTTTTCCGGGACGGCAAACTGCACCAGATAACCGAAGACCACACCATCCCCGGAATGCTGTTGAAGAAGGGTGAAATCACGAGGGAACAGGCCAGGACCCACCCTTACGGAAATGTACTTTTAAAATGCATCGGGTGCGACCTGGTCGATCCCGACTCGGGGGTTTTCGAAGTAAGCGACGGCGACATCCTTATGCTCTCATCCGACGGATTGCACGACCTTATTGCCGAAGAGCAAATCGAATCCATCCTGGGCCTGGATATCGGCCTTAAAGAAAGGCTCGACACGCTGGTGCAAAAATGCCTGGAGTCGGGAGGAAGGGACAACATAACGGGCATTTTGGGAAAGATTTGAATTCGGGCACTGAAGGATCGTAAGCAATCCACCCAAAATCCCAAAAACCCTGATTTCCCGGCACAAACCAACCATCCGCCATTCCGGACAAAGACATCCTTAACTCAACGCCGCAGCGCAAACTTTGCTACTACACGATCGGGCAGCCGACCGCCCGGCACGCGGCCATCGATCCGAGGCTGTCCTCGACCAGTTTGAAGCCGTTTCGTTTGAGTACGGATGCAGCGATAATCCCGCGGTACCCGCTCTCGCAAAAGGTGGTTATGCGCAGATCTTTGGGAATTTCACCGAGACGTTGCGGAAGCTCGCCGACGTATACGTGCAGGGAACCGGGCAACCGCCCCCCCTTTAGCTCGTCCGCTCCCCTTACATCCAGCAGCGTGAACTTCTCGCCCGAATCTATCCGGCGCACCAGTTCCTCGACGTGAACGGAGGGAATCCTGTCATAGGCCAGCCCGCTCGTTGCCCATTCCTGGAGTCCTCCCGCGAGATACCCTTCAACCCTGTCATATCCTAAGCGCAGCAGGTATCGCACCGCCGTATCCGCGTCTCCGATCTCCTGCACGACCAGAAGGATGTTTTTATCATAAGGCAGATAATAGCCCGCGAAGGCCGGGACCATCGAAAGCGGTACGCACAGGCTCCCCGGAATGAAGGCACCGGCGAATGCTTCCGGGCTTCTGGTGTCGAGGACAACGGCGCCGCCGCCCGCCGCCTCGCCAAACTCCGAAACGGAAAGCGGCCTGGGTGCGCGGATGCCCGCCAGCAGGGGGGCCGAGCCTTCCAGGTTAAACTTTTCCATCATCGTAAAATAGGGCGGCTTATAGTGAAATTCGCCCGCTTTAAACTTGACGAACTCTTTGCGGTCGGTGAGCTGAAGGACCGCATTGTGCTTTCGTTCATAGCCGATCGTGGAAAAATCCCTGGGGCCGATGCCCTTGCCGCAAACCGAGCCTGCGCCGTGGCCGGGGTACAGGATCACGTGATCGCCCAGCGCAAGGAGCTTTCCGAAAATACTGTCATAGAGAAGCCCCGCAACCTCCTCGTCCCTGCCGGGAAAAAAGTCGGTCCGGCCCACGTCGCCGATGAAGAGGGCATCGCCGGAAAAAACTCCCAGCGGATCGTTTCCCATAACGGTATCGGCCAGCACAAGCGAGATGCTCTCATAGGTGTGCCCCGGAGTCTCCAGCACGGTGAGGCTCAGGTCCCCCAGGTCGAACCGGTCTCCGTCCTTTACGGGGTTGCCGTAGCGGAAATCGAGCGCCCTTCCGTGGTAAATCCGCGCCCCGGTGCGGTGGGCCAGTTCGCACGAGCCGATCACGTAGTCCTCATTGCGGTGGGTTTCGAATATCAGGGTAATCGCCGCACCGTAGCGGCGGGCAATGTCGATGTATTCACCACAGTCGCGGCGCGGGTCGATAACCGCGGCCCTTCCGCCGTGGCCGACCACGTAGGAAATATGCGCCAGTCCTTCCGAGCGCACCGATTCAATAAACATGCGTCCTTTCATAAACACCTCGTCTGAGCCAGGGGGCCGTTAAGCCGGGGACCTTACGGTAAAAATGGGTGAAAAAACCATCCTGCCGCATCGATGATAACAATCCGGGTGGAAAAATCCAGTGGAGGGACTCGCGGCGCTGCTCCGAGAGTAAGGTCTTTATTGACACCGGGCACAGTCATGCGCAAGATGGCACATATGCCGCCCGGCGGGGGGCATATGGTCGGCACACCCCCGCAGGGAGCGGATAATAACGATTCCGGGACTGAGTCAGGAGTGAATGACCGATGTCAAAGACCATAGCCTTTGTGCTTTTGACCGTCGCGCTGGCAGTTGTCTCCACAGCCTTCTGTGAAGTGAAAATCCAAAGGGACGGCTTCACTCTATCCCTTCCTGACGGGTGGGTGGAAATCCCGCGGGATGCAATCGATTCCTACGAAAAGAAAATGGCCGAATTGGCTCCCAGTGTCCACGCTCAGCATTATGATTCCGGTTTCCAACTGGGTAGCCCCGGAAAGTGGTTTTCCTATCCCTATGTTCTCATACAGGTGAATACCCGGGGACGGATTCAGGAGAGCCGGCTGGAACAACTCAAGGAGAATATTATCCCGAATGTCCTGGACCAGAAGGAAAGATTCAGCGCCATCATGTCGGACATTAAAGTCGGGGAGATGCTCTACGACAGTCGGAATAACATTATCTGGATGCGCATGGAACTCGATATACGAGGATTCGGGCCGGTGACCGGCCTTGCCGGAATGGTTCCCACCGAACGCGGCTTCATTCAGGCGATCGGCTATTGCCGAAAAGACGATTATAAAAAATATGAAAATGCCTTCCGCTCGATCCTGGTATCCGTAACTCCCGACGCGGAGCTGGCGTACAAACCACAATTCACCGACAGTCCGGCCACCGGGCTCAGTTGGACCGAGATTGCGACAACAGCGGCGGCGGGCGCCCTGATCGGCGTAGTTGTGGGGCTGATTCTGAGATCGAGAAGAAAGAAGCGCCAACACAACTAAGCCGAAGGTCCTCTAATAGACGAGTTCCAATATCTTTTTCGCGCACACGTCGGCCCCGTCTGCCCTGATATCCGGGGTCTTCCGGGCAAGCGTCAGGACTTGCCGGATCGCGGGACCCCAGTTTCCTTCCCGAAAATCGGTCGAATCGAGGTACGCGGCAGCAAGCTCGCTTTTTATCGTTTCGACCAGCACGTCGTATTCCGGAAACAGGCCCCTTTCGGTGTAGATAATCGGTGTTCCGTTTGCCAGGCAGTCCGATACGATGCCATATCCGGGCTTGGTAATCACCGCATCCGCGGCGGCGACGGCATCGGCATACGAAATATCCACCCCGTCGATTTTGCGGGCGCCGCTCAGGGGAAATTCCAGCGGGCTTTTATAGATGAAAGTGATATTCTCCAGGGCTTCCAGCCGCCCGAAAGCCCGCTCGTCAAGTATCAGGCCGGTAAATGAGACCAGGACCACTTTTTCGAGAAGACTCAGGCCCAGCATCGAGCGCACCTCGCTGCGGGGCCGCTCCGCCTTGCGGGCCACCAGCGGCACATCGATGATTCGGGAAAATACCGAGCAGTCCCCGTGCATCGGAAGCTGGAGGAAAAGGGGGCACTTGCCGTAGCCGCGGCGAATCCAGTCTATTATTTCTTCCCAGGCGGGGTCGGAGGCCGCATAGGCCCGGTAGATCCAATCCCAGGTAAAGTTGCCGATACCGATTGCCGGGATCCCACAGGCATGAGCGGCTTCGAACGGAAGTGCCGCGATATCGGAAACGACCAGTCTCACCTGCTCGCCCGCGAGGAACTTCATTTCGCCGGTGACGATTTCGCGGGCGTCCTTTTTAAGCCGTGTAAGCATTTCCAGCGTTTTTGCCAGGTCGAACCTTATGCCGTCGTGCTGGAACAATCCGACATCGAGGCGCAGGCGTCTCATCGCCGGGCGGCGCCTCAAATTTTGTTCTACAAGTGTACGGGGGATATCTGATACAATAACAGGCTTGATATCCGGGTCCAATTCGGCCAGGCGGCGCAGCACCTCGAGCGAGCGCACCGCGTGGCCGAATCCGTGTGGCGTTATATAGTATGCTACCACAGCTCCTTTTCGCTGCAATATATCCTCCTGTTTAACCGCCCGCGCTGAATCCCGAAACCGGCCCGGCGCATCCCCGCCCGCAGGCGAGGGCTGCCCAACCATGCATTTTAGCTCAACCGGAGCCAATTATCGCAAATAGGACGCACGGGCACCATTAATTCCCTAACGGAGATGTGAATGGGCAAGATCATAGTCACCTTTCAACCCGAAAGGACCAGAACAGAAGCTGAATCCGGAGAAAAACTCATCGATATCGCCTCCTACGCCGGGATCGATATCAATAACCTGTGCGGGGGCCAGGGAGTTTGCGGCAAATGCCGCGTAAAAATCAATAAGGGTAAAGTCGCCCTGTCCAGCAAGGTCATCGGGAAGTTGAGCCGCAAGGAACTGGAGCAGGGCTATGCATTGGCCTGCCAGGCCGAGAGCCAGGACGAGGACATCGAGGTTTGGATTCCGCCCGAATCAAGGCAGGATATCGAGCAGATACAGATTTCCGATTATCTGATTTCCTATGACGAGCCGACCGCGGTGGAAAAAGGACCCGACCTGCCCGGCATCCCCTATTTTCGCCCGATTTCCCAGAAGTACCATCTGGCGCTGCCTCCCCCCACCATCCAGGACACTCTATCGGATCTGGAGCGCATTTACCGGGAAATGAAAAAGAGGGCCCCTGAAATACCCAATATCCAGGCTCATTTTTCCTGCCTCTGGGGACTGCCGGGGCTCATTCGCAAAAACAACTGGAAGGTCACCGTAACGGTCAATCACCGGGATTCGGAATGGTCCCACATTCGCGACATCCAGGGCGGAAACACCAGCGCTCAAAACTACGGCGTCGCAATCGACGTGGGCACCACCACCATAGTGGCCCAGTTGGTGGACCTGCGCACGGGGGCGGTCAAAGCGGTCAAAGCCAGCCACAACAGCCAGGCCCGCTACGGAGAGGACGTCATTTCCCGCATGATATACTCGACCACCCGCGGCGGTCTTGCGCCTCTCACCGATGCGGTGGTGTTCACGATCAACTCGCTCGTGGACTCTCTCGTCAAGAAGACCGGCATCAACCGCGAGGAAATCACCTCTTTTGTTGCCGCCGGCAATACCGTGATGAGCCATCTTCTCCTGGGACTCGACCCCCGCCACATTCGAATCGACCCCTACATTCCCACGGCCACCCAGTTTCCCCAGTTCATTGCCTCCGAGGCGGGCCTCAAGGCCCATCCCAAGGCCCTTCTCCACTGTATGCCCTGCGTCAGCAGCTATGTCGGCGGGGACATCACCTCAGGCGTGCTGGCCTGCGGCATGAATGACAGGCCGGAGGTGAGCGTCCTTATCGACGTGGGAACAAACGGCGAAATCGTGATCGGCAACAACGAGTGGCTGGTCTGCTGCTCATCGTCGGCCGGCCCCGCCTTCGAGGGCGGAGGGATAAAGAGCGGAATGCGCGCCGTCGGAGGGGCAATCCAGAAGATAAGCCTTAACGGGGAAGGTGTTTCCTATGAAACCATCGGAAACCAAAAACCGGTCGGGCTCTGTGGATCGGCCATAATCGACGTCATCGCCGAACTGCTCATGTCCGGCATCATAGACCAGAGCGGAAAGTTCATTGATTTCGATCATCCGAGGGTCCAGGTGGTGGACGATACCCCGGAATTCATTATAGCCTTTCCGTCCGAGACCGAGTCGGACCAGCCGATAGTCATAACCGAGGACGACATAAGCAACCTCATAAAGAGCAAGGGGGCGGTGCTGGCATCGGTCAAGGTGCTCTTGAACAGCATGGAAATGGACTTTGCCGACCTCCAGAGAATTTACGTGGCCGGTGGGTTCGGCGCGCACCTCGACATTGAAAAAGCGATATTTATCGGCCTTCTTCCCGATTTGCCCAAGGAAAGAATACAGTTCATCGGCAACAGTTCGCTTGCGGGAGCAAGGCTTGCGCTTCTGTCCACCCATGCTTTTCACAAGGCGGAGGCCATCGCAAATCGGATGACCTATTTCGAGCTGAGCGTAAACCACGATTTCATGAACGAGTTCGTGGCATCTTTGTTCCTGCCGCACACGAACCTCGAACTTTTCCCGACGGTAAAGGAGGCACTGGAGAAGCGCGTCAATCACCGGAAAACGGATACTTACCAATTCTAATGGAGGCGTTTAGGGCTTGTCCGTAAATAAGCCTCTTCGGGATCGCGCCGGATTTTGAGATTGATTTGGTCGCGACGATTGAGCAAAACCGCAGGCATAGCTTGGTGCTACGTCGAGGATTTTGCGATTGAGGAGCGGTCAAAGCAGGCCAAAAGCCGGATGCGAGCGCAAAGGATTTATTTACGGACAAGCCCTTAGCCGACGGCGAGGTTGCCCGCTTCCCGGGGCGTAAGCCCGTGGCGCCGGCGGAAAATCCCGGCGGGGTGCGGAGCAGTGACTCCCCGCACCCCCATTTTATTTCAGGGAGATTTTGAAAGATTCAAGGCAAGCTGCAGGCGATGCCCCTGTCCTCTTAAAAAAGGGGCGGCAGGCTCGCTTAGGGGCTCGGCACACTCAAGCAGCTATCTCGGGAGCCACGCTCATTGCCATCAGTTTCCTGCTGCTCTCGAATACCACTTCCATCTTGCGCGGAGAAATCACCTTCGAAACGACCCCGAGCCCGAATGCGGGATGGATCACAAGGACTCCCTCCCGGTAATTGTCCGAGATCTTGTATTCGGGGACGCCTTCCCGGCTGGCCTCCAGAAGCAGTTGACGCCAGTCCTCTTCCGTCTTGGGCCGTGTGATGCCCTTGTAGAGCACGGAAGGAATATCGTCGTCGTCTTCGTTTTCATCGAGCAGGAGGTCGTCCTCACCCGTAAAATCGAGCTCGTCGGTTTGCTCGAACTCAAGACCTGAATCCTCTTCGAAATCGTCCATCATCTGATCCGTATCTTTTTGAGTCATGAAACCTACCCCTTTTGCACATGCTGTCCCGTTTATTGGAAGTTTCTCCATAGGTCAAGAGTTTTTCGACACCTGCCTCAAGGCCACCCCCGGCGAGATGGCTGAGTGTGATTATAATAGATCGCTTTTTTCAGAAAACACCTGGCATTTATTTTTTTATCGCCCGACTGGCGGAAGGTGGGACAAAGTATCAGCTCTCGGAAGAGCGCAGTTCGTCTTCGGTGGCAAGACCGTATTTTAGCAGGCGGTAGCGGAAGGAGCGAAAGGTTATCCCCAGGAGCCGGGCGGCTTTCAACTTAGCGCCGCCTGTCTGCTGAAGCGCCTGCTGGAGCATTCTTTTTTCCAACTCGACCAGGTAGTGGTCGAGATCGAATCCCTGCGGTGGAATTTCCGCAAGCGCCACCGGGCCGCCGCGGTCCTGCTGCTTTCGTTTGTAAACGGAAATGGTCAAGCTGTCCGGAAGGATGATTCTGGAAGACTCCATCGCAACCCCGCGCTCGATGATGTGTTCGAGTTCCCGCACATTTCCCGGAAATTCATAGTTGCACAGGATGTCCATGGCGTATGACGAAATCTTGTGGATGTCCTTTTCGAATTCGCGTGCGAACTTGGAAAGAAAATACTGGGCAAGCAAGGCGATATCGCCGGGGCGTTCCTTCAACGCCGGGATCCGGACCGGCAAAACATTGAGGCGGTAGTAGAGGTCTTCCCGGAAAGTCTTTTCGACCACCATCTGTTCGAGATCGCGGTTCGTTGCCGAAATGATTCGCACATCGACACTGATATCGGCCGTGTCGCCCACCATTCTTATGGTTTTTTCCTGGACGAGCCGCAAAAGTTTAACCTGGAGCACCTGGGAAAGCTCTCCGATCTCATCCAGGAAGAGCGTCCCCCCCTGGGCGGCCTCGACCAGTCCCTTCCTGTTACCGACGGCCCCGGTAAAAGCCCCCTTGCGGTAGCCGAAAAGCTCGCTCTCGATCAGGTTTTCGGGCACGCCGCCGCAGTTGACCGCAATGAAAGGCTCGTCGCGCCGGGCGCTCTGGCGGTGGATCGCCTTGGCCACCAGTTCCTTGCCCGTGCCGCTCTCGCCGGTTAAAAGCACGTTGCTGGTGGTTTTGGCAACGCGCTGGATAAGCTCGTAGACCCTGTGCATGGCAGGGCTTTCACCGATCATGCATCCGAAATAGAGCGGCCCTTCGCGGTCTTCCCCCAGGATTTCCCCGGTATCGCGCTGCTGAAGAGCATTTGAAATTACCGAAAGGATTTCATCCTTGTTAAACGGCTTCGGAAAGTAGTCGTAGGCACCCTCGTTCATGGCCTCGACCGCAAGCTCGGTGCTGGCATAGGCCGAAATCATGATCACTATGGTGCGCGGCGAAATGGCCTTGCACTGCTTGAGCACCTCCAGACCGTTTACCGGCTGCATGCGTATGTCGGTAACGACGAGATCGAACTGGCCTGCCTGAAGAATTTCGAGCGCTTTACGGCCGTTTTCCGCGCACTGCACGTCGTAGCCGTGCCTGGAAAGAAGCAGGCTGAGCAGTTCGCGCATGCTGCTTTCGTCGTCAACAACGAGTATTTTTGCCCCCGGGCTTGCGTCACGGTTCATGGGTTTGCGCTTCCCTGGTTTGAGGGAACGGTGAAAGCCACTTTGCCCCCCACCAGTGTCATTTCCGCCCGCCCCTTTACTTTCATGCCGTGGAAAGGGCAGTTCCTGCTCTTCGACGCGAAACTGCCGGCATCGATAACATACTCGGCATCCGGGTCGATGAGCGTCACGTCGGCTGCGGCACCTGTTTTAAGCGTTCCGAAAGGCACGTTCAGGATTGCGGCCGGGTTGCAGGAGATTTTGGCAATCGCCCGCAGCGGAGTCAGCACCCCTTCCCGGATAAGCCCGAGAATAAGCGGCAGGGAGGATTCCAGGCCTATCATTCCGCTCAGTGCGTATTCGAACTCGACGTCCTTTTCAACCGAACTGTGGGGTGCATGGTCCGATGCGATGGCATCGAGGGTGCCGTCGGCAAGTCCGGCCTTGATCGCCTCGACGTCCAGAGCGGTCCTTATCGGGGGATTTACCTTGTAGACGGTATCGTATCCGGCAATCAGTTCATCGGTAAGCGTAAAGTAATGAGGGGCAGTTTCGGCGGTTATGTCAATCCCCTGGGACTTGGCGTTTCGCACCAGTTCAACCGATCCGGCAGTGCTCACGTGCGCGACGTGGAACCGGCCGCCGGTAAGCCTGGCGAGCAGGATGTCCCTGGCTATCATCACTTCTTCGGCGGCGGCCGGAATGCCCCGCAGCCCCAGGCGCGTGGATACCGTTCCCTCGTTCATAAGGCCGCCGCTGGAAAGGTTGGCGTCCTCGCAGTGGCCGATTACCGTCAGGTCGAATGTGCGCGCATATTCCATCGCGCGGCGCATGAGCATGGCGTTCATTACCGGCTTGCCGTCATCGGAGACGGCAACCGCGCCCGCATCGCGAAGATCGCCGTACTCCGCCAGGTTTTTGCCCTCCAGACCGTTGCTGATCGCCGCCACCGGAAAGACCCGGCAGGCGCCCTCTTCCCTCGCCTTTTCCAGGATGGACTGCGTAATGGCGGCGCAGTCGTTTACGGGCTGCGTGTTGGGCATGCAGGCAACCGCCGTAAACCCGCCGGCAACCGCCGACATCGTCCCGCTGGCGATCGTCTCCTTGTATTCCTGCCCCGGTTCGCGCAAGTGCACGTGCATATCTACCAGACCGGGGACGATCCATTTACCACCGCAATCGATACGGCGCACCCGGGACAGGAAATCGCTTCCCAGCTCGATCCCGGGGCGGATTTCCGCAATGCGGCCGTCGAGCACCAAGAGGTCCGCGACCTCGTCAAACTGACGCGACGGGTCGAGGACCCTGCCGTTTTTAAAAAGAAAAGAGCCGAAGTTTGCGTTAGGTTCCATTTTTGCTCCGGGAGGGCCGCACACCGGTGGTGTCCGGCGCCGTGTGCATTTATCTCTGCGCAAGCAGGTAAAGGAGGGCCATCCTCACGGCCACCCCGTTCGAGACCTGATCGAGGATGACCGAATACGGTCCGTCGGCGACTTCGGGGCTTATCTCGACTCCCCTGTTCATGGGACCCGGATGCATGATGAGCACGTCGCGTCTGGCTTTCTTGAGCCTGTGCTCACTTATGCAGTAGTAGGTCGAGTATTCGCGAAGAGATGGCAGAAGCATTTGCTGCTGGCGCTCTTTCTGGAGGCGCAGCACCATGATGACGTCGGCGTCCGGAATGCACTCTTCGAGCCGGTAGCGCACCTGCGCGCCCATTGCTTCGATGTCGGGTGGAATCAGGGTTGTCGGTCCACATACGGTGACCTGTGTCCCCATTTTTTGCAGCCCCCAGATATTGGACCGCGCCACCCGGCTGTGGTAGATATCACCTACTATGAGAACCTTAAGGCCGTCCAATCGCTTTTTATGCTCAAAGATGGTGAGCATGTCCAGCAGCGCTTGGGAAGGATGCTCATGCATTCCGTCTCCCGCGTTTATGACCGACGCGCTCGTATTCCGTGCGAGCATCTGGGGCGCCCCGGATGCCGAGTGGCGGATAACAAAGATATCGGGCTGCATGGCTTCGAGATTTTTGAGGGTGTCCAGCAAACTCTCGCCTTTTACAATTGAACTGGTCGAAGCCGCTATGGAATAGGTATCGGCGCTGAGACGCTTTGCGGCGATATCGAAAGAGGTCCTGGTGCGGGTGCTGGGTTCGTAGAACAGGTGGACTACCGTCTTACCCCTGAGGGTGGGGACCTTCTTTATGGCTCTGGTATTGATTTCTTTGAGAATCCGGGCCTGTTCCAGGATATGCTCGATTTCGCCCACCTCCAGGTCTTGAATTCCCAGGAGGTCTTTCCGGTTAAATCCCATGGCAGTTCCTCATGCTTTGCGGTAGGCGCCAACCTGTGGGAGCGGCCTCGCAGCCGTAAATCGCCGCCGGTTTTCCGGCAGCATCTTTTTTAATGGAGCCGCCAAGGGTATGCGCACCTCGGCATTCGTGATTTCAACCGCTCAATTTATCACGAGACAGCCC
The DNA here is from genome assembly GCA_963712895.1 of uncultured delta proteobacterium. Lineage (GTDB taxonomy): Bacteria > Desulfobacterota > Syntrophobacteria > Syntrophobacterales > Syntrophobacteraceae > SbD1. The sequence continues at coordinate 86,525 of CAVQJR010000009.1, forward strand.
TCAGATGGTAATCCAAAAATAGAGGGTTCGCAAAATTTGGCCAAGGCGCCTCCAAACGCTGATTTTTGCAAAAATGCGGTGCCGGAACCATTTTGTGCTCAAGCATTTCCGATTTTGTATTATAATGGGCTACACTTATGGGGCAGTGACAGCGGCTTCCGGTCGGTGCATGTCAGCAAGGTTTTTACATCCTGCAAGGAATCGCCACTCCGGCGCAAGCCGGGGTCCAGTGACGACAACTAGGCGACAATGCTCCGGATTCCGGCTTTCGCCGGGATGGCGGGAATGCTGTTTTGCACCTAATCATAGCTTAGTTGACACTGCCCTGGCTCTCCGGGTTGACCCGGGACGGGACGAACATTAAAGGAAGGTCAGACCTTCCGGTTGGAAGCAGACCGAAACCAGGATAGACCAAATCTTGTAAGTTATTTTGAAAACAGGTAAAAAAACCCGCTGCGGCAGATTAGACCGCAGTTTTATTTTTTAGTGAGAAAGGAGCAGGAATGCCGAGGATTCCCATCACCAAAGAGGGTTACGAAAAGCTGAAAACCGAGCTTCAGCGCCTTCAGAGGGAAGAGCGACCACAGGTAATCAAGGCCATTGAAGAGGCCAGAGCGCATGGAGATATTTCCGAAAATGCGGAATTCGAGGCGGCCAAGGACAAGCAGGGCATGATTGAGGGGCGTATCCAGGAACTTACGGAAAAGATCGGCAACTCTCAGATAACGGAACTGCCCCGGGACATTGACGGGAGAGTCATTTTCGGCTGCAAAGTGATAATCGAAGACCTCGAAACCGGAGAAATCAGCTCCTATCGGTTGGTGGGCCCGTATGAGGCCGACGTGCAGGCCGGCACCATTTCGGTGGTGTCGCCCTTGGGGAAAGCCCTCATCGGCAAGGAGGAGGGCGACGAGGTAAAGGTCCAGACTCCCAAAGGAGTCCGGAATATGGAGATTCTCGAAGTCCAGGTCTGAGTCCGCCCGGTTCGACTGCTCTTTCCCTCCCCCCTCCCCCGCTTCGCCCGCCGCGAAGCGGGGGACGTTTTTCGGAAACCATATTATTCCATATCCTTAGCCGGATGCTTCACAAGATGCCATAATATCTAGGTTTACAGCTTACTTTTCCATTGCATTTGCCGGTAAAATAAGTACAATTGAGTAAGACTTGCATGGCTATGCCTCGCGCGATTCTTTGGAACGAGAGGAGCGGCAATAGATTATGAAGACCTACCGGCAGCTTTCGGCGGCCATTTTTATCCTCATCCTGATTTCCTTGACTGCCTGCGCCGGTGTCACGCCGGCAATCAAGGACGCCAGCATCGGCACGTGCTCCGTTGCAGCCAACGGGGCGTTCGAAAACCGCCTGGAAACGGATCATTTCGTTTTGTACTGGACCAGCAGGAACAACTTCTGCGTGGACAATATAAGCGATCCGAACATTATCAAGGAGACTGCCGGGTATCTCGAAACCGCATGGAAAAAATACGTCGATTTGTTCGGCAGGAAACCCTATACCGCTCCAGGTCACGACAAGATAGACGTTGTATTTCACAAAATGGATTGCTACGGGCTGGCCGACCCCCCGGATGGTCCGATCCAGTTGAATGCCCAGGCCTGGGTGCAGCGGCCGGGGATACGAAAACCTACCTCGGCCCACGAACTGTTCCATAAACTTCAGTATGCCTATGGGTACAAAACACGTTGGCACCCCAAGGAACCTTTCACGTGGTTTACCGAGGGCACTGCCGCATGGTCGGAAGTATTCGTGTGGGGGCGGGTCAGCCGCACCTGCAAGGTTGACGAGATGTTCAAGGACACGAAGATGGACCTTTATGAGGCCGAAGATACGGCGATGCCCTTCTGGATCTACTTCGTTTCCGGTAATCGGAAACACCCCCGTGATGAACTCATGGTAAAGTTTTTTGAGAAATACGAGCAGTTGGGGGACGCACATCGGGCGCTCGACGAGGTTATCCGGGAGAACTACGGGCCTCCCGACAAGTTCTTCGCCACTTTCGCCAAAGAGCGAAAAAACGGTTTCTGGTCCGACTGCTGCACGGCTTACAAGTGCATCCTGGGACCCGACGGAAAAGACACCGTGACCGAGATAAGAGACATGCACCGGTGATATGTTTTAATGGCCTGATCCGCCTGCGGGACATTACTTTAAAAGTAAGCAAATCCCGATGCTCTAGCGAGGCACCGGGATTTTATTTTACCTTGGACTCCGGCCCTGTTGCGCCAGCCCCCCTGAGAAGACTACTACACCCGACGTCCGTACTGTAGTCGCGGTCCCTGTCAGACGATTTATTCTCGAACTTATCGCAGGCCTGTCCGGAATCCCCTTTATCGTAATCCCTTCCGTAACTATACTTATCGGTGTTGCTGTTGTTGAAGCTCCTGCCGCTATTGCTGCTCGAGGTCCCCATCGCCGGCAGGTGGTGCCAATGCCAAACGCAAGCACCATTGCAAGCGCTGCCACGAGAACAGCCGAACCGGTAGCATACTTTGTTATTTGCAGCTCCTTGGTTATTGAGTGATAAGCCTTTCTCAGCCATATAGTTGATATTACGCGAAATATTGGAGTGATAGTCTTATTTAGGCAAGTAAAACAAGCCACTTTGATGTCAAAAACGACCGAATCCCCGTGCCGTTTGAGCTTACATGCGGGCCGATGGACCCGCGGGAGACCCTGAGAAAGGCTATGATGAAACACCGCGCCGCCGTTTTCGTCTGTTTTATCGCTTTACTTGCCGCCGGTTGGCTGTTGTCCGATACGAACGGGGTGCCGTCTCACGGGTCAGGGACAAGTCTTTTGTACGCGGCCGGACCGGTTACGCCCGGGGCCGCCGATACCCGCTCCGGCGCCGCGCCGGCAGCGGAGCCTTCCCAACCCCAGGCTTCCGCACCGGCGATGATCTGGACCATTCTGGGGATTTTCCTGGGGGGCATAGCCCTGAACCTTACTCCATGCGTCTACCCGCTCATTCCGGTCACCATCTCCTATTTTGGAGGAAGAGCCACAGGGCGCACGTCCGATGTTGCCGTTCATGCGTTGATCTACGTAATCGGCCTTGCCCTGGTGAACTCGATGCTGGGCGTTTTTGCGGCACTCTCGGGACGGCTGATCGGGACCGTTCTTCAGGACCCGCTGACCCTTGTGGTCGTAGCCGCCATTCTGGCGGCCTTTGCACTGAGCATGTTCGGGTTGTGGGAATTCAGGCTTCCGCATTCCGTTACGGCGATTGCAGCCAAGACCTACGCCGGATATTTTGGAAGTTTTTTCATAGGCCTGACCATGGGGTTCGTGGCCGCTCCCTGTGTTGGTCCCTTCGTGGTCGGACTCCTGGTCTGGGTTGCGAAAAGCGCAAATCCGTGGTTTGGCTTCGCTGTTTTTTTCAGCCTCAGCCTGGGCATGGGGCTCCCCCTCTTCGTGCTGGCCCTGTTGTCGGGCCGGCTGCAAAGCCTTCCCAGGTCGGGAGAATGGATGCTGTGGGTGCGCAAGCTCATGGGATGGGTGCTGCTCGGCATGGCCGCCTATTATTTGAAGGGCATCCTCCTGGAAACCTGGGGCACGGTGCTGGTGGCCGCGACTGCTCTGGCAGCGGGGATTCATCTCGGCTGGGTGGATTCGACGAAGGCCGGGTTCCCCTCCTTCGGAGTCATCAAGAAATTGGCGGGACTAACGGCAGTCGGTATCGCGATTTTCGTGGCGTGGCCTCTTACCCAGCACGGCCCGGCTATAAAATGGCTGCCATATTCGCAAAAGGTCCTGGCCGAGGCCAAACAGTCCGGCAAGCCCATACTGGTTGATTTTTCCGCAGAATGGTGCGTGCCCTGCCGCCACATGGAAAGACTTACCTTCCATGACCCTGCGGTCGTCGAATATGCCAGCAAATATTTCATAACCATCCGCGTGGATGTGACCAGGGGCGGAGACCCTCAAAAGGAGGAAATCGCCCACCGCTACAATATTGTGGGAGTGCCCACCGTGCTTTTCTTGAAGCCGGGCGGCGAAGAGAGAAGGGACCTCCGGGTGATGGAGTTCACGGAAAAAGACCGTTTCCTTGCCAGGATGGTCGAATTGAGGAGCAGCAGTAAGTGAGGCCAAACGACCCGCCCGGCTCGCCGACTCGCCCGCATGCCTATTCATCCTTATTTTTAATGGTTCTCAAGGTCTCCATGATCTTCATGACCGTCTCCGACCTTGCCCGGGGCTCGTCGTATCCGTGCCTGTACTGGTAATCCATAAAGAGATCGATTGCCCTTTCGATCAAGGTTTTGAGCTGGTCGGAATTCAGAACGTATTTTATCATCGCTTTCCTGACCTGGTTGATGCCCCCCTGCCCAATGGCCTGCCTGCCGCGCATTATCGTCGTTTCCCTGGAATCCACGCATATTCCATATCTTAAAATCGGGAACCTTGAGCGTAAACTTTATTCTCGCAAAATGATTATTTCTCGTCCAATATTGCGTTGAAATTCATCCCGGAATAAGTTCATTTGAAGCGGTAAACCCTGATTTTGACCGCAGGCGGTCACTACCTCTCAGCATCTGGATTTTTGACGGTAATTCCGGTAAGGTCGGTAAATCGGAAGCGGCCAGGCTTTCGATTCGTACCTGCAATTGGTGTTTCGCAGCCGGGAGGGGGCTCGTAATGGCGATTGAAAGAAAATGCAGAATCGGAATTCTTTTCCTGCTCACGGTTTTATGGCTGGGCTTCTGGGGTGTGGGGAGCTGGGGCGGGGTGGACCCCAAGCCGCCCGCACAGGTGACACAGGTGCTCGTGGTCCCCTACTATCCGGTGCCTGAGCGCATGGAGCTGTGCGGAGAAACCGTCCCGCTCGACTCGTCCGATATCCGGGAAAGGTTCGACCGGGAATTTACCTCGATCGTCTACAGCCACGGCAGGGTTTACCTGTGGCTAAAAAGAATCGAGCGCTATTTCCCCTGGGTGGAAAAGGAGCTGTCCTCGAGGGGGCTTCCCGACGATCTCAAATACCTCGCCGTAGCGGAAAGCGACCTGATGATTTCCGCAATTTCTCCGGCCGGGGCGGCCGGTCCGTGGCAGTTCGTGTCTCCGACCGCCGCCAGGTTCGGGTTGAATCAGACACCGGCGGTTGACGAGCGCTACGATTTCGAAACGGCTGCTTCGGGGGCATTCAAATATTTGGAGACCCTCCACGGGACTTTTCAGAACTGGACTCTTGCCCTCGCCGCTTACAATTGCGGAGAAAAACGCGTCCAGGACGAAATGCGCAAGCAGAAGGTAAAAAGTTACTATTTTCTCAAACTGCCAAATGAAACGGAACGCTATATCCCGAGAATTCTTGCGATCAAGGAAGTGCTGAGCCATCCGGAAAAATACGGGTTCAACCTCCCGAAAGGGGCAGGCTACCGGCCCTTTTCCGTCCAGAAGGTCACGATCAACCTGCCCGGCGCCATACCGGTAGAGGCGGCAGCGGAGGCAGCCGGGATAACGTACCGCGAATTCAAGGTGCTGAACCCTTTTCTGGTTTCCGACTTTGTGCCCGGCGGCAATCTGACGGTAAACGTTCCCGAGGGGAGGGGAAGGGACTTTCAAAAGAAAATTGCGGCCATCAAGGCCGAACACAAACCGGTTTGTATTTTACACAAGGTTGCCAGGGGAGACACGCTGAGCGGCATAGCCCTGAAATATAATGCCGCCGGGCTCGACATTTGCCGCTGGAACAATCTCGAAGGCACGGATATCCGCCTGGGGCAGGTGCTCAAGATTTACAGGTGAGCCGTCTTGTATCCCAATATCATCCGGTCCGCGGCAAGGAGCCCGGCGAGGTCGCTTGGCTCGCATTTGCGCACGGGGCCTAGGTTTGCGGCCCTTTTGCGGCTCTATTAAATGCCTTGACAACCCTGGTTTGGAGCACTACGATATCGGCCCTGAAAAGCTTAAAAGTTCAATCATTTTGGTGAAATATGGATGAGTACCGCCGATTCTCCGAAGAACTCTGCAAGAGCCGCCATGCGGTTGGCCTGACGGGGGCCGGGATCTCGGTGGAGAGCGGAATACCGGATTTCAGGAGCAAGAGCGGGCTCTGGTCCAAATACGACGTGACGGAATATGGCTATATTGAATCATTTCGCTCCGATCCGGCCAAGGTGTGGAACATGCTGATCGCGATGGGTGATATGCTGGAGGCCGCACAACCCAACATGGCGCACATCGCCTTTGGTGAACTCGAAAAGCTCGGGATAATCAAAGCGGTTGTCACCCAGAATGTGGACAGCCTGCACCAGCGTGCGGGCAGCACCAATGTCATCGAATTTCACGGATCGTTCAGGACGATGCGCTGCGACACATGCCTGAAGCCGTACTCGAGAGAGCAGGTATCGTTTGACGACCTCCCGCCGCTGTGTTCCTGCGGGGGACCGATCCGGCCCGACATAGTGTTTTTCGGCGAAACGATACCACCACAAGCTTATGCGCGCGCGTTCGAAGTCGCTGAGGAATGTGACCTGATGCTGGTGGTGGGGACATCGGCGAGCGTCGCTCCGGCCTCACACCTTCCACTGATCGCAAAAAGGAGGGGCGCACGGGTGCTCGAAATAAATCCGGAAAGGTCCGAACTTTCCGATTCGCTTAGCGATTTGCATATAAGGGAGCCTGCCGGGAAGGCGCTTGGCCAAATCCTGCAGGTGGTAAGGGAGATGAAATCCTGACACGAATGAAGGTCGCCCCTGCCTGCTCGAAAGATCGGGGTGCGGGAGACGGCCCAAACTGTGCCGGGGTTTAGACAACAGCCCGTTTTTTCAAAGGAACCTAACTGATGCTTATGCCACTCTTTACCGGAATTGTCTATGCTGCGCCCCAGGCAGCCGGGGTCCCCTACCAGCGGGCGGCGGACAGCGTAACCGATATGATTTTCAACGCCGGGCCGATGGTGAAATTTGTACTGCTCATCCTCCTTTGCCTGTCCGTGGCGTGCTGGTGCGTTATTCTTCTCAAATACAGGCTGATACGCCGGTCCAATCGGGAATCGGAGCGTTTCATAACGCTTTTCAGCCAGAGGAAAAACTACTCTGCCCTTTACCGCGACAGCGAACCGCTCGAAGACAGCCACCTTGCCCAGATTTTCCGGGTCGGCTACGCGGAACTCAGCAGGCTCGGTAAATCGCTTGAGACAAGGAACCTGCTGGAGCTTTCCGCCAACCCGGAAATCCTGCTCGAAAATGTCGAGCGCGCAATAAATGGGGGCATGACCTCCGAGCGCCAGCGACTGGAGCGCTTCCTGCCCCTTCTGGCCACCACGGGCAGCACGGCCCCTTTTATCGGGCTGTTCGGCACTGTTTGGGGCATAATGACGAGCTTCCAGGAAATTGGCCTCAAGGGCGCCGCAAACCTGGCAGTCGTGGCCCCCGGAATCTCCGAGGCGCTGATAGCTACGGCGATCGGCCTCGCCGCCGCCATTCCGGCCGTCGTTGGGTATAACCATTTCTCTACACGGATACGGACCATCGAAAACGAAATGAGCCATTTTTCCTCCGATCTCCTGAACATGCTCAAGCGCGACCTCATGCGCAAAGGCAGGCAGGAGGAGCCGGCCGCCGAACACAGGCTGGCAGTCCAGGAATAGGAAAGCCGGGAAGGACGCGCGCAGATGCAGACAAACGGCAACGGATCCAAGGGCATGGTCGCCGAAATCAACGTTACGCCCCTTGTCGACGTAATGCTTGTCCTGCTCATCATCTTCATGGTCACGGCGCCCATGATGACGCAAGGGGTGGACGTGAAGCTCCCGCAAAGCTCCGCGCCCGCAATACCTTCGGATGACGAGCGGCTGGTGGTCACCGTCACCAACGATAGACAGATCTACATAAACGACAACCAGGTCGAGTTGAGCGAGTTGGAGGGCAAGCTTGCGGCCATCACCCAAAACCGCCAGGACCACAAGGGGGTATTTCTCAGAGCAGATGAGAAGATTCCCTACGGCTTCGTTATGGAGGTCATGGGGAGCATCAGGCAGGCGGGAATCGACCAGATCGGAATGGTGACCGACTCGATGAAAGATTCGGCAAAAGCCGCGCCGGACAAGGGCAAAAACAAGAAATGACCCGCGGCTCTTGCGGCATATCCGGCGCCGATGCAAAAAGGGAGGGCAAATGGAACCCCTGATGCTTACTCCGAAAAAACTTTCCAGAGGCGACCTGACGACCTGCTTGGGCGGCTCGTTCCTGGTGCACCTGCTGGTGTTCACCGTGGCGGTGGTATCCGTCTGGACGATGCCCCACAAGCCCATAAAGCCGCCTTATTGCAGTGTTAACCTGGTTTCCCTCAAAGATATCGGGACCGGCAGTTCCGAACCGAAGGGAAACCCGAAGGCGACCGAGGAAAACGCCGTTTCCCAGACGCACAAGTCCGTCTCGAAGGCGGTTGTGCACAAAAAGTCCGGCCCCGTGCTCCCGGTCAAGCGACTCCGCTTGGACGCTGCCTCCCGCCAGCAGGAGGTGCCCATAAAGAAGATCGAGCCCAAGGAGGCGCCCAGGATCGCCGAGGCTCCCCAGAGCATGGCGGCGATTGAAAAGAACCTCGACAAGCTTATAACCAAGCCAAAAGTTGCTCCTCGAACCACAAGGGCAAGCGAGGCGGTGCATGAGCCTTCTCCCAAGCCGGCGGAACATCAACAGCCCGCGGGCGGCCAACCGGACAATGCCGAACACGCCGCCCAGACCGCTCCCAAGGGGTCGCCGAAAGGCGGCACCGAGGCCGGTGCAAGAGGGACCGCCCAGGGGAGCACCGCCGGAAGCCCCGATGGAAGCGGCGCAATATCCGCTATTGCGCAGTTGTACGGACGGCAGGTTGCGGATAGGATCCAGAGTCAATGGCGGCTCGTAAAAGATCAGGGGCTGGACGGTTTGAAGGCGGTGGTGGAAGTGCAGATCCGCAAAACCGGCGAGATCGTCAACATCCAGGTCCTGAAGCCATCAGGGAATTCGCTCTTTGATGAATCGGCGGTGCGCGCGGTGCGAAGAGCCGCCCCACTGCCCCAGGTGCCTGAGTTCATTGCCCAGTCCAGCACCAAACTGATTTTAACTTTCCTGCCCGGTCAAGTCTCCTGATCGGTGAAATCGCTGCTGCGGAAAGGTTTTACGGCTGAGTATGTCTTTATTGAGTCTGTGGAAGAAGAACCTGCGCGAAAATACTGCGTCGGGCACAAATCCATGGATGAAAAATCCATGGGGGCAGCGTCCCGCCGCTAATTTTACGGGAAAGCCGTGCGGCAGCTTTTTTGCCGCATGCCTGGTTTTCTTTATTTTTGCGATGGCTTTGAGCGCCGTTGCACACGCTCAGACCATCTACCTGGATATAACCAAGCCCAATTTTCAAAGAATTCCGATAGCGGTGCCCGACTTTAAGCACCTTGCCCCCGAACAGCCCCAGCTCGCGCGCGAAATGGGGCAGGTGCTCCAAAACGATCTCGATTTTTCCGGCATGTTCCGCCCTCTCGACCCGAAAGGGTTTCTGGAAGACCCGCAGGTGATGGGGTTGAGTGCTTCGGAGATCAAGTTTTCCGACTGGAAACGTATCGGCGCCGATTTCCTGGTGCGCGCCTCCTACCAGGTCCAGGGCCAGACGATCAGGATGGAGGCGCGGTTGTTCGACGTGGTGGGCGCCCGGATGGTTAAGGGCAAAGCCTACGACGGCGACCTTCGCAACTGGAAGTCGATGGTCCACGATTTTGCCGACGAAATCCTTCTTGCACTCACCGGCGAGCGCGGGGTATTCGATTCCAAAATCGCCTACGTCCAGAAAACTCCGCGCGGCAAAGAAATATTCTATTGCGACTTCGACGGCGCAAATCCCGTACAGGTGACGCACGACGACAACCTGGCGCTGTCTCCCGCCTGGAGCAAGGACATGTCCCACCTTGCCTATGTCAGCTACAGGGACAAGACAGCCAAGGTATATGCGCTAAACGTAAAAACCGGCGCCCAGAGCGTACTGTGCGGCTATCCCGGCATGAATCTCTCACCCGCCTGGAGGCCCGGAAGAAACGAGCTTGCCGTCACCATGACCAAAGACGGAAACTCGGACATATACCTGGTTTCCAGCACCGGCCAGATTATCCAGAAGCTGGTACAGGGGTGGTCCATACACGTATCGCCCGACTGGTCGCCCGACGGAAGAAAACTGGCATACGTGTCCAACGAATCCGGCAACCCGCAGATATACATTCTGGACCTGGCTTCCGGACAGAAAAAACGGCTTACCTTCACCGGAACGTATAACACCTCGCCGGCATGGTCCCCGAAAGGCGACTGGATCGCTTACAGCGGACTTGCGGGGGGTCATCATAATATTTTTATGATCCACCCTGATGGAAGCGACAACCACCAGCTTACCAGCGGGGAGGGAAACAACGAATCGCCGACGTGGTCGCCCGACGGGCGAATGATTGCTTTTAGTTCGACAAGGCAGGGGGGACCCGCAATCTGGGTCTTGCTTACAAACGGGACAGGTGTGCGGCGGCTCACTCGCCAGGGTGGAGCGCAGGAGTTGCCTGACTGGTCGCCCAGGATGAATCATTAAGCTGTACAAATAGGAGAGGGGGAAGGAATGAGGCACAAAATTCGTAGTTACATGGCAGTTCTGCTGGCTTTGGCCCTTATGGCCCTGACGGGTGCCTGTTCGAAGAAGACCGTTCCGGTTCAGCCCGGCATTACCGGCGGCCCGGGGGGAGGGACCTTCCAGGCGGGACCCGGCGCCGGCATCGGCATGGATGATGCCAAGTGGAGAGAGCTTGGAATAAACTCCGAGGCTGAAAAGCGCGAATTTTTGGATAAGGCCCAGGCATTCGAGAACCAGGACATCTATTTCGACTTCGATTCCTACACGCTCACCGCGCCTGCGACGAAGGTCCTGGAGGATAAGATCGCTTTCCTCAGGCATTATCCGAAAGTTAAGGTCACCGTGGAAGGCCATTGCGACGAACGCGGCACAACCGAATACAACTTGGCACTGGGCGAGCGCCGCGCCAACGCCGCCCTGCAGTTTATAAAAAATTCCGGTCTTGCGGGAGCGCAGCTCACGGCCATCAGCTACGGGAAAGAGCGCCCGATTGCAACCGGACACGACGAGGCGTCGTGGGCCAGGAACCGGCGTGCGCACTTCGTTTTGAATTATTAAAAAATTCAGGGATTGAGGCGTGAAGGGCATTGAGGAATTCAGTGAATTGAAAAGTTGCGAGACTTGAAAACCGGGCAGGAATTCCTCAATTCCCTGCTGCCTCGATTCCTTTGGTGAAAGGGTTTGTCCATGGGCGGTCGAATTGGATGGGGATCAATCCGTATATGGTTGCTGTTGGCCGCGGGCGCAATGCTTGCCGGGTGCGCCACGACGCAGGAGACTTCCACGCTCCAGCAAAACATTTCGATGCTGAATCAGCGGCAAGCCGCCATCGAACACCGCTTGGAGGGTACTGAAGGCCAGTCAAAAAGGGGTGGGGACCTTTACGCGCGACTCGAGCAACTGCAGATGCGCGTCGGTGCCCTAAACGGCAGAGTCGAGGAACTCGAGCACAAGCTCGACCAGCTTCAGCGCAACCAGGCCCCGGCCGCGGCCGCCCAGCCTCCGATGACTGCCGAGCCCCCTTCGGGAACCATTGTCATGGAACCTCCACCGCACCAAGTGCAGGTCCCAAAGCCGCAGCACACTCCACCGCCTGCCGCTCCTCCCGCCGCTCAACCGGCTCCGGCGCAGGCCCACGCCTCCCATAAGCCTGCTCTCGCGCCTCCCCCACCCGCTCCTCCTTCGGCCCAGGAAGCCGTTGCCGACAAAGCCGCTTTCGACAGGGCCTCGCAACTTTTCCAGCAAAAGAAGTTCGAGGCATCCAGGAAAGCGTACCAGGCATTTCTCTCAAAGTATCCGAAATCCGAGCTGGCAGACAGCGCTCTTTTCAATATCGCCGAGTGCTATATCTCGGAAAAGCGCTACCAGGACTCAATCGAAACCTACCAGCAGGTCATAGACAAATATCCGAGGGGAAGCAAGGCCCCGTTGGCCATGCTGAAGCAGGGCGCCGCGTTTCAGCAGATCGGCGATAAGACGGCCGCACGAATAATTTACGAACGGCTGATTGAAAAATACCCCGGGAGCAGCGCGAGCCAGACCGCAGAAAAGAAACTGAAGCAGTTGTAGTCTTCCTTCCGAGCGCACACGCCTTTCACCCTATATCAGCTTCATCACCCCAGCCGAGGCCGGCATGTAAGCTTCACCGGCCCCCGGCCGGGGCCTTACCGCCGCCGGTCAGCGGCACCAACCGGTATTTGCGGCAGTCCCCCTTTGATCTCCGCCACTTTTCCAAGCTCTGGCGGCACGGGAATCGCCAGGAGCAGTACCGCGCCGAGCAGGGCCAGGGCGGCGCCTGTTAGAAAAGCGGCAGTGGCCCCCGCGACGTGCCAGATGAAGCCGAAAAGAAGACTCGCCGGCAGGGCGCCCAGCCCGACTATGAAATGATAATAGCCGAACGCGCTGCCCCTGAGGTGTGCCGGCACCAGTTCGACGACCAAAGACTTCTCCGAAGGCTCCGTCATGCCGAAGTAAATTCCGTACAGTAGAAAAACGGCGGCCAGGGAGTGAGGTGTGTTTACAATCGAGAAGGCCGCGTAAATCGAAGCGTAAACGATCCAGCCGCAAATTATCAGCTTCCTCGAACCGAGATTGTCGCACAGGCGCCCGCCGGCATAAGTGCTCCCCATTTTAACCACGTGATGAGCGGACCAAAGGAGTGCAATCCATGAAGCCGGGATGCCCGCCCGTGACATGCGCAGGATAAGAAATGCGTCCGTTGAATTTCCCAGGGTAAAAACGAGAATAGCCGCCAGGAAAAGTTTATAGCTACAGCCCAGGTCTTTCCAGTGGGCATGCAGGTCCAGGGAGCTTGAAGTTTCGGCCCTGATTTTCGGTTCCCGCAGATGGAAAACCAGTATGTACATAACAAAGGCTGCCGGAATGGCAGCCAGCAGGAAAACAGAGCGCATCGACAGGGCACCCGCCCCGATAAGGGCGGCTGCAACCAGGGGACCCAACACGGCCCCGGCGTGGTCCATGGACCTGTGGAACCCGAAAGCCGTTCCGCGCTGTCCCGGTGGTGCAATATCAGCCAGGAAAGCATCCCTGGGAGAAGTTCGAATTCCCTTGCCGACGCGGTCCGAAAACCGCACCGCCAGGACAAAGGGCCAGCTCCCGGCAAAGGCGACCAGCGGCCGCACAATGCTTGAGAGAATGTATCCGAAGACAATGAAGGGCTTGCGGCGGCCGGCCCTGTCGGTCCAGATACCCGAAACCACTTTAAAGAACGAAGCCGTGGATTCGGCGATGCCTTCAATGACGCCCAGCGCCAAAGGCCCCGCCCCTATTACGCTGGAGAGAAACACCGGCAAAAGCGGGTAGATCATCTCGCTTGACAAGTCGGTCAGAAGGCTGACAAACCCCAGCAGAATGATGCCCCCGGGCAGCTTTTTCATAACGGGCAAGGTTATCTCCTGGAAACCGGGCGCAAGACTTCGATATTATATAAGTACCTGTGTTTATTAGAAACTTAGCCAGCCATGCGTGCCGGGAAAGGGGCATTTTTTCAGCGTTTTCCCGGCCCGTTCCTACATATTCCATCTCAAAATACAGTTTCCACAAGCATAAATACTCTCTTCACCCCATGTATTTACATTATTTTTTCATGTATTCACGTTCCTTATCAAGCGCTACTGCTATGGCAGCCTTGATTACCGTCACTTTGAGAGCAATATTCATCGCGCTGGATTTGGAGGGGAAATATGAATGGCATGGCTGCTCTTGAGGGTTTCATATCCCAAAACAATATCTCCATGCAGTTGAGCAGGATGGGCGCCGGCAAGGCTTTGCAGGACAGGCCCGACAAAGAGAAGATCGAGCGCTACAAATGCCTGATCAGGCGGCCGGGTAAGCAGATAGACGTCTACGTTGCCGTGCCTCCCGAAGAGGGCCGTCTCACCGCCTCCGATGTCCTGTTCATGCTCATCCTCGATGCCTCCGGCTGCGAGATGCTCAAGGATTATTACGGGGAGTACCAGCGCACGGAATTTTTCGAGGGCGCGGAGGTCGATCCTTCACTTTTCGAAGAATTCTGGGACGAATATCGGTCCAGGTGCCATCAGTCAAAAAAATTCAGGACTTTTCTGGGCTCCGACCTTTATAAGGAACTTATAGACCAGTTCGGATTCGCGGGCTGATACGCATACCCCCGCCCCTGCCGGATAAATTATGCAGCCTTCGGGCTGCATTTTTGTTGGAGTCCTGTGCCCCCCGTTTCACTCCGTCCGCCACTTATTCAAAGCGACCCGTCCCCGGTATTTCGAACAGGCGCAACCGGGTTGCCCGGGTCCTGCCCGACAATACTTTTGGGCGCGCGTGCCCTGAGGTAGCGCAACCCTGTCCAGATGAGCACGGCGGCAAAGATCAGCCTCAGGTAAAATTCCGGCATCATGTTGGCCAGGGCTCCACCAACACCGGTCCCCACCACGATTCCGATTATCAGCCCGACCAGCAGGTCTTTCTGCACGTTGTCCAGTTTCAAATGGGTCCATGCGCCCACGGCCCCAGCCGGCACCATCACCAGGAGTGAAGTGCCCTGCGCGGCCTGCTGGCTAAGGCCAAGGAAGAACACGAGCGTGGGCACCATTATCGTGCCGCTTCCGATTCCCATCATGCCCGAAAGAAAACCGGCGAGCAGTCCCGATGTCAGCAGGATGCACACTTTTGAGGCCTCGCTGCTGAAAAGCGACCCGACATGAGGAATATAAGGCTTTGCCAGCATCATCAGGGACACGAAAATGACAAAGCCGCCGTAAGAGCGCTTGAGCATCCATTCCGGCAGCTTGTTGGCAAATCGGGCGCCGGGGCCGGCGGTAAGAATGGCCCCAACGGCGACTATGATGGCAAATTTGATGTCGACCGCGCCGTGCAGGTAATAGGTTATAGCCCCGGCAATTCCGGTAAAAACGATCGCAACAAGACTTGTTCCATGGGCTCGATGCTGGGAAAGCTTGAGAAAGCCCACCATCAGCGGAATCATGATCACACCGCCGCCGAGACCGACCAGCCCCCCAAAGGTCCCGGCAATCAAACCGATAACAAAGGACATCATAATTCTCCAAAATGAAAAGGATAGAGGATCAGCAGCAATAGGCGCATCAGAGTGCAATTTGTCATTTTTACGAAGAATTGGCAACCTTTCGGTCTTTATTCCTGCACAATAACCTCCATGCAATCGGCGATCCGGCGAACTCCGGCAAAAAATCGCCTGTCCATCCCCAAACGAGAAGATTTCGCTGGGCGGCAGCCAGGAGAACGGGTTAGATTAGCGGGCTTTGGGAAAAGGAATTCGAGATCAGAGGCTACCGATCCGAGTCGCGCTGTATCTCCCTGTTGCCACTCTTGCTGAAAAGGGTCAATTGAAATTGAGCGGACTTGAATTCGTCATTATCGGAATCGCGGCCTTTGCCGGAGGCGCGGTGAACGCGCTGGCCGGCGGCGGTACCCTTATCACGTTTCCCACTCTGACCGCGCTCGGCATCCCGGCTGTCGCCGCCAACGTCACCAATACCGTTGCGCTGTGTCCGGGATACCTCGGGGGCACTTTCGCGCAGGTAAATGATTTGCCGTCGACAAGGGGCCGTCTGGCGCTGCTGGCCGTCGTTTCGGTTGTCGGCGGGATACTTGGGGGCCTGCTGCTTCTGGAAACGGGCGAAAAGACTTTTCGAAGCCTGGTACCGTTTCTCATCCTCCTCGCTTCCGCACTGCTGGCGGTGCAGGGTGCGGTCCGGACCTGGATATTGCGCCGCATCGGCCACGGGGGGCCCGGAAACGAACACCTGACAGTGGAAGCCATCACCGTGGGTCTTGCCGCCATTTACGGCGGCTATTTCGGGGCCGGGCTCGGGGTGATAGTTTTGGCCGCCCTGGGGCTGGTGATAAACGACACCCTCACCCGGATCAACGCCATTAAGCAGCTGATCTCATTTTTTACCAATATCGCAGCGGCGCTGTTTTTCGTGTTTTCCGGCAAGGTTGTATGGACGGCGGCGTTGGTGATGGCGGTAGGCGCCCTGGTGGGAGGGTCCATCGGGGGGCACCTGGCGGGCCGCGTTTCCGCGGTTTGGCTGCGTTGGATCGTGGTTACGGCCGGGGTTATAATATCTATCCTGTACCTGGTTTAGACCGTGGTGTGCCCGGTTTCGAAAAAGAAGAAAACCATTTTCGAAAAAATGCCGATAACTATCAGAGATAGTCAAAGGCTGAACGAACTGGAATTTCATCGAGCACCGGAGCGCAACGGAACAGGACAGGTAAGTAATGATCGCGCACAGGACAGACAGTAATAACGGACCCGGAGGCGGGTTCAACGCTCAAAATGTTCTCCGCACCCTTCTCCAGGACGGAATCATTTCCAGGACCGACTACGACAGGGTATCCAGCCAGCCTCCCGGCAAGGACAAAGCCGCGCTTCATCCTCTTGTGACGATTTCGGAAAAACGACTTACCAGGGCCGCGCCTCCCCACGATCCCATCACTCTGGAATTCCTGCTGATGTGGCTTGCGAGGAAAACGGGGCTCCCCTTTCTTAGAATCGACCCCCTCAAGGTGGACGTAACGGCGGTTACATCCCTTTTCCCCTACGCTTACGCTTCCCGCTACAAGCTCCTGCCCGTGGAGGTATCCGGCGATTCGGTCACCATAGCAACCGCCGACCCCTTCGATACCCAGTGGGAGGAGGAAGTGGGCCGGGTGCTCAAGAAAAATATCCTGAGAGTGCTGGCAAACCCCAACGATATCAGCCGGTACCTGGTGGAATTCTATGCCCTCACGGAATCCGTAAGCCGCGCTTTCGGCAAAGTGGGCAGCACCCGGCTGGGCGCGACAATGAACCTCGAACAGATGATCGAACTGGGGCGCGCCGGCAAACTCGACGCTAATGACCGCTACGTCGTCAACATTGTGGACTGGCTTCTCCAGTATGCATTCGACCAGAGGGCGAGCGACATTCATCTTGAGCCGCGCCGCGACAACAGTGATGTGCGGTTCCGCATCGACGGTGTCCTGCACCTGGTCTACCAACTGCCCACGGTGGTAATGAGCGCTGTTATCAGCCGCTTGAAGGTACTCGGCAGAATGGACCTTGCCGAAAAGCGCCGTCCCCAGGACGGGCGCGTCAAGACCAAGGCTCCCGGGGGACATGAGGTCGAATTGCGCCTTTCAACCATGCCCACCGTTTTCGGCGAAAAACTCGTGATGCGTATTTTTGATCCCGAAGTGACCATAAGGAGCTTCGAGGAACTGGGGCTCACCGACCGCGAAATGGCGGAATGGAAAAAAATGGTAAGCTCGCCCTACGGCATCATCCTGGTCACCGGGCCGACCGGCTCCGGCAAGACGACGACCCTCTATTCGACGCTTAAATACCTCGCCCGGCCCGAGGTCAACGTCTGCACCGTGGAAGACCCCATAGAAATGGTAGAGCCGAGGTTTAACCAGATGCAGGTACATCCGCTCATCGGGCTTGACTTTGCCAGCGGACTTCGTACTTTTCTGCGCCAGGACCCGGATATTATAATGGTAGGGGAAGTGCGGGACCTCGAAACCGCCGAAATGGCCATCCAGGCGGCACTGACCGGCCACCTGGTTTTTTCGACGCTCCATACCAACGATGCTCCATCGGCGATCATCAGGCTGATGGACATCGGAGTCCCTCATTACCTGCTCAGGGCCACCCTGCTGGGGGTTGTGGCCCAGAGGCTGGTGCGAACCCTTTGCCCCCACTGCAGGGAGCCCGGCGATATCGACGACGAGCTTTGGAGTTCGCTGGTAAGCCCCTGGCAAATCGAAAAGAGCGGCTCGATCTTCCGACCGGCGGGATGCCTGGAATGCAGAGAAACCGGCTATCTGGGAAGGATCGGTATCTACGAGATGCTGACAATAACTCCCGCCATTCGCAGTCTGATCAAGCCGGACTCGGACCTCACCAAAATTCGCGAGCAGGCACAGAAGGAGAAAATGTATCCTTTGCATATAGCCGGTGCGGTAAAGATCCGCGAAGGGCTGACCTCGATCGAAGAGGTGTTTCGTATTGCCGGCACGGTGGGATGAGGATTTTTAAACACACGCAGAGTGAGGAGGCGAAGCTCCCCTCACTTTTGACAGCAACCTGATATCAGACCCAAACCACACAGATGAGCAAATTTCTACTTACAGTCCTCTCCATATATTCCCTGATGCACGCATTCGTTTACTTCCGGGTAAAGGTCCTTCTACCTGGAAGGTGGAATTATCATTTCCTGCTGCTGCTCCTTTTCGCCATTATGATTTTTGCGCCCATCGGCGCCCGCCTGCTTGAAAGAAGCGGCCATCATGTCCCGGCAATCCTGGCCGCTCGCGCGGGCTATACGTGGATGGGGTTCATCTTCTACGCCTTCTGGTGTTTTCTGCTGATCGGTGCGGCCGCGCTCTTATTAAAACTGGCGGGAACCCTCTCCGGCATCTCCCTGCCTTCCCTCACCGGCCGCGGCGCCACCCTTGCCGTCCTTGGAGTGGTTCTGGCCATAAATATTTACGGGTTCATCGATGCGAGGAGAGTGCGGGTCGAAAAACTCGTGATCCGCACGGCAAAGCTTCCCGAAGGAGTCGAGCGCCTGAGAATCGCGCAGATATCCGATGTGCACCTGGGGCTTATGGTGGGCGAAGAAAGGATGGCGAACATCCTGGAGAAGGTCAAGGCGCAAAATCCCGACATAGTGGTCAGCACGGGCGACCTGGTCGACGGTGACATAGACCGGATAGACAGCCTCCCGGCCCTGTTTGCCGGCTTAAACCCCAGGCTGGGAAAGTATGCCGTCATTGGAAACCACGAGGTTTACGCCGGCCTTTCCTCATCGCTCAGGGCCGAACACGCCTTCGGGTTTTCCATTTTGCGAGGGGAGATGCAGACGGTTGGGAACACGATCAACGTCGCCGGGGTGGACGATCCGGCCGCCGGTGGGCTCGAAGATGAAAAATCACTTCTAAAACATGCACAAAACGGGCTGTTTACGCTGCTTTTAAAACACCGGCCCGCCATTGACCCCGAAAGCCCCGGCCTTTTCGACCTTCAGTTGTCGGGCCATACCCATTACGGGCAGCTATATCCGTTCCGCTATTTCTCGGAACTGATATATCGATATCAAAACGGGCCTTATTTTCTGGAAAAAGGCTCCGTCCTGTACACCAGCCGCGGCTCGGGCACCTGGGGACCACCGATCCGGGTCCTCGCTTCGCCGGAAATTACGATTGTCGATATTGTCAGGAATCGGTAAGGGGCGGGATCTTTTCAGGATGTCTAGTGGTGCTTTCGCATGCGGTCCAGTTCCCGGGCTTCTTCCTTCTTCTTGAGACTTTCCCGCTTGTCGTATTCCTTCTTGCCCCTTGCCAGGGCGATTTCCACCTTCGCCTTGCCGTCCTTGAAATATAGCTTCAGGGGGATCAGTGAAAATCCCCGCTCCTGGGTCTTCCCGAGAAGCTTTTTTATCTCGAGGCGGTGCAGCAGGAGCTTTCTCACCCTTTCCGGCTCGTGGTTGTCGTAGGTGGCGTGGGAATACGGGCTGATATGAAGCCCGTAGAGAAAAACTTCATTCTTCTTGACCCTGGCGTAGCTGTCTTTCAGGTTGGCCCGCCCGTTTCGAAGCGATTTCACTTCGGTGCCGAGCAGGACCATTCCAGCCTCGAACCTTTCGGTGATTTCGTAATCGTGGAATGCCTTTTTGTTCTGGCTGATAATGCGTATGTTTTCGCTTTCGCCTTTAGTAGTTGCCATTTAACGGGAAAGTTCCTCTTCTGCCGTTTCGTATGCGGCGCCGTGGCGGATCACCTTCTGGGTGGTCTCAGCATCTTGGGCGCTTCTCCGTAATAGGAGGAATTAGGGTCAAACACCCTGAACTCTTCGGGAAGGATTTTCTTTATCGTCTTTTCCAAAAACCGGTTTACTTCCTGGGCGGTGCTGAGTCGGAGCACCTTTCTCGCCAGTCTGCGGCAGTCTTTCATAAGGGAGCGCCGGATGAGATTTTTCACCCGCGGCAGGGACTGGGGGTTCATGCTGAGCGAATCGACCTGCAGACCGAGAAGAATGGGGACGTGGAGCGGTTCACCCGCCATTTCTCCACACAGCGCAACCTGTATTCCCGCTTTGTGGCCCGCATCCACGGTCTGTTTGATGAACCGGAGCACTGCCGGGTGAAGCGGTTCGAACAGGTATGCCACGTGCTCGTTTGAACGGTCTATGCCGATACTGTACTGTATAAGGTCGTTGGTGCCTATACTGAAAAAATCCACTTCGCGGGCCAGCATGTCGGCAACAGCCACTGCGGAAGGCATCTCGATCATGACTCCCACCGGCATTGCTTCATCGAAAGGAATGCGTTCGGAGGCGAGTTCCTCCCGGACTTCATCCAGCAAATGCCTTGCATGCCGCAACTCTCCAATTCCCGAAACCAGCGGAAACATGAGGCGGATGTTTCTGGCGGCGGCGGAAGCGCGAAGTATCGCCCTCAACTGGGTTTTAAAAAGCTCGGGATAGTGGAGGCAGAGCCGTATCGAACGCAAACCCAGGGCAGGATTCACCTCTTCGAGCCTGGGATACCACGATGAGAGTTTTTCGGCCCCCAGGTCCAGGGTGCGTATGGTAACCCAATGGGGGGCCATCAGTTCCGAAAGGTCGCGGTAATCACGGAAAATCGTTTCCTCATCGGGCATATCCGCCCTGTTCATGAAGAAAAATTCCGTCCTGTAGAGACCGATGGCTTCTCCGCCGTTGTCCCTTACCGCGACAACTTCTTCCACCAGTTCTATGTTGGCCTCGACCCCCACACTGTGTCCGTCGCGGGTCTGGGCCGGCAGGTGCGCCTGGCGGCTTATCTCCTTGACGTAGCTTTCAATCTGGATTTGCCGCTCGGCGTAAAAACCGATTTCCTTCTCGGATGGATTTATCGTAATCCGCCCGGTAGTCCCGTCCACGACAAGAATATCACCGGTCGAAATGAGCCTGGTGGCGTTTTCGACCGCGATTACCGCCGGAATGTTCAGGGAACGGGATATTATAGAGGTGTGGGAAGTGCGGCCGCCGACCTCGGTTACGATGCCCAGGGTGCGTTCTATCTGCAACTGGATAGCATCGGACGGAGAAAGCTCGTGCGCTACAAGGATCACTCGTTCGCGAATGCTGTCCAGGGTCGAATGTTCCTGCCCGGCCAGAATTCTCAACACCCTGTCACCGGCGGCATCCACGTCCGCCATGCGGCTCCGCACGTATTCGTCGTTGAGAGCACCGAACAGGTCCCTGGCCTTGGTCAGGGACTTCTGGAGAGCCAGTTGAGCGTTGAGCCGTTCATTCCTGATGTAGTCCAGCGATTGATCATAAATGGAGCGGTCCCGCAAGATCATCTGCTGCACTTCCAGGAGGTGCACGAGGTCTCTGAATTCGGACCGGATGGTCTTCTTGATCGCCTCCAACTCCGATTCGGCTCGGAGAATGGCGTCCTGGAAGCGCAGGCATTCCGAGGCCACGGCCTCTTCACCCAACAGGTTATATTGCGCGATCTGGATCCTGCCGCGCTCGATGACGAACGCTTTTCCAATAGCGATTCCGGGTGAAGACCCGATACCGTTCATGATCATTGGGGATTGAATATTCAAGGCGTCTTTCTCTTGTCGAAAAAGAATAAGCCCAAACAGGGCTTATTCTTAATATTCCATTTTCGAGTGACAGGAAAGAATATAAATCAGCGGAAATCGATCACGGTTCGCCGAACTTGGTTTGAAACAGGGAAGCAAGCGCCTTGATCGCCTCGGATGCGTCCGGACCTCTCGCGGTGATGTGAATCCTGCTCCCGTGCGGGCACACCAAAGTCATCAGGTCGAGAATGCTCTTGGCATTGACCTCAACATCGCATTTAGAGATGATGATCTCCGACACGAACTGGCTGGCCACCTTTACAATCTGAGCTGCAACACGGGCGTGGATTCCCAGCTTGTTGGCAACGATGAAATCCTGCTGCAGGGGAAGTTCACTGGGGTTTTGATTCAAATTCAAATCCCTTCGAGAAGAAAAATTCCGCGCGTCTATTAGCATAGGGTCACCACCGAAGTCAACCGTGTGGGCTTGAATTAAATAATTATAGCCCAATCAGCTCACGATTTAAACCTAACCGGAAGATAATCCCGAAGGTCCTCGCCGATTAATAAGTCCACCCCCCGCTATCGTTGTAATTCCGACGGCCTGCGAGCCGGAACAACTCGGGAAACGGAGATTTTTCGGCGGCTTCGCTGTCCGGGTGCACAACCGGGACTCGTTTGAAGATAAGACCTGAAGCTCCGCGCATCAGCCCGAAGATTCCATTTTCCTCAAAATCGCAAAAATGTCCGGCCCCCGGCATACTGATCCGCGAACCATCCGGATATGTTCATCGGCAGATGTCCGGTTTTCCTTAACAACCGATGCGCAGGGGATTTTTGAACACCCTTGTGGCCACCCTCCCCCAACATCCCATCGAGGGGGGGAATTCCATGCCCAGCGGGTCGGGCGCATTATTTACGGCTTGCCCCGCCAGCCGCGTTATTTATCGTCTCTATGACCCTGTCGGCCACCTCTTTTGAGTAGAGCATCGCGATATGGCTCATGGGCGCGGTTTCATAACGCCCCCAGCCCGTTGGGGGCTGGAGAGACTCCGGAGGCAGGACCAGGTTGTCGGCCGGCGAAAAAATGGCCTCCGCGGTGCAGGTCGCGACATCACCAACCAGGTCGAGTCTTTCGAAAAGAGGTTCACCGTAACCGATGCTCTTTGCAAGCCCGCCGATACCGAAGGCGACCATTTTTGATCCACTGTGCGGGGTCCCGAGGGTAACGATGCCCGCCGGCACCCTGCCGCCGGCTCGATTTTGGGCATAGGCCCTGGATACCAGCCCGCCCAGACTGTGCCCCACCAGGAGCAGGGGCCGATCGGGCGAATACGGGAGCGAATCCAGAAATCTTTCAAATTTTTCGAGCACCGTCTCGAATGAAGTAAAAAAACTCCTGTAGCTAAAGGCGAAAACATTTGTAAATCCAGCATTGATGAGGCGTCGCTTCATCACCATCCAGGCGCTCGGATTATGATAGAGGCCGTGCACCAGGACGATCACCGGTCCGGATGGGGACGGCGTTTTTGGCCTCCGGAGGCTGCGAAAAAACCCGAGAGGATAAAACAGGACCACCAGGATTATGCTGCCCACAGCGGAGACAACGCCGCGCAGCACCATCCCGGACAGACTTTTGCCCGAGGCCCTGAGTGCCTGCCGGCGGGACGGTTGCGATACCTCGTACCAGAAAAACGAGTAGGTGAAGAGCGCCGTGGCGATGGAGACGATAACCAGGAAAATAACAATCCCGAACAAGATACCCATGTCAGACCCTTTTCCTGAAATTTCGCAAAGCGTTTCCGAATCGGGCCGGTCAGGTCCGGTGCGCATCGAGTGCCGGCACGATCCACTTGCCCACCTGTTCGAGCAGAAACGGATAAACGGCCGGGACCCCCGCGACCACGTGGCCGTTATAGAGGTGATTTTCCTCCCCGTGGAAATCGCTTATCCTGCCTCCGGCCTCCTGCACGATGATCGCTCCGGCGGCAATGTCCCATGCCTTGAGGCCTATTTCCCAGAACCCGTCAACCCGCCCCGCCCCCAGATAAGCAAGGTCGAGCGCCGCTGCGCCCGCTCGCCTGATTCCGCTGACTTTTGGGAAGATCTGCTTGAACGCCTTGAGATAGTCCTCCATATAATTCACGGTCCGGAAGGGGAACCCCGTGGCGATCAGGGATTTTTCCAGTGCGACATCGGAGCGGACCTGGATGGGGATCCCGTTCAAAAACGCTCCCCGGCCCTCGATCGCCGAAAACAGCTCGTTTCTGATCGGGTCGAGCACCAGGCCGAAAACAGGCTTTTTTTCTCTGCACACTGCAATCGACACCGCCACAAAAGGGAACCCGTGAATGAAATTGGTGGTGCCGTCCAGGGGGTCTACCACCCAGGTGTAGCCCGGCTGCAGCCCATTGTTTTCCGTTTCTTCCGACATGATATGGTGGTCCGGGAAATGCTCGCGGATAAGTTCCAGAATCAGGGACTCGCAGCGCCGGTCCACTTCCGTAACATAGTCCGAAGGGCCTTTGCTGTGAACCCACGATGCCGCAACGCGTCCGATGTGCTCCCGGATGATCTCGCCCGCCCCGAAAATCGCGCGACGAGCCACTGCTTCCATTTCGTCAAACATTATTGCTCCTTGAAAGATGAATGCCGGTTGCCGCCCTTGCGAACGGCGGAGAAATTAAGTACAAACAGGGCAGATCAAATTACGATTTCCCGGTGTCCGCGTCTTGCGGATTCCGATGCCGGGTTTCCTTTTAAGACGGAACGATAAAGGGTGCAACAATGGTCGTCGATGTGCATACCCATATTTTCCCTCCCGAAGTCATTTCCGGGCGCGAGCGCTTTTTTCCGGGGGAGCCGGAGTTTCGCCTCCTGTATGGATCGGCGAAGGCGAAGATGGCAAGCGTCCAGGACCTGATCGATGCCATGGACGAGAATTGCGTGGACTATTCGGTCGTATTCGGTTTTCCCTGGAAATCGGACGAGCTTCTTGACCGCCACAATGACTACGTGCTCGAATCGGCTGCCAGGTACCCCGACCGCCTGGTGGCGCTCGCCTGCCTCGACCTGTTTTCCCAGGACTGCGTTTTCCAGGCGCAAAGGCGCCTGCGGGAAGGCGTGGCGGGGTTCGGAGAGCTTGCAATTTATTCGGCCGGGCATGACCTCGGGCTCGCCTTGGGAAATATCGAGCATCTCGCCGCCCTGTGCCGGGAAAACGGGGCCATTTTGCTCGTTCACGCAAATGAGCCGGTGGGGCACCAATACCCGGGAAAGGCGCCGTACGGGCTGGATCTGTACTATTCGATGGCCAGGGCGGCCGCCGGAGCCAACCTGATCCTCGCACACTGGGGCGGCGGGCTTTTCTTCTTCGAACTGCTAAAGAAGGAGGCCCCGGAAATCCTGGCCAACGTCTACTACGATACCGCGGCGTCCCCTTATCTTTACAACAGAAAGATTTACCCGGCAGCCGCCCTCGCCGCCGGAGGCGACAAGATTCTTTTCGGAAGCGATTACCCGCTGATCTCCCCTACCCGCTACTTTGACGAAATGAGGGAATCGGGCCTCACCATGTCCCAGATCGGCGCGATCTGCGGTGGAAACGCCGCCCGCATTCTAGGGCTTAAAAATTGAGTTTCCGGTTATGCGGCGCGCAGCCGGTCCGATACCGACAACCGTCATTCCCGCAACGCTTTTGGCTGGGAATCCGGTGTCTTTGCGGTTAAATGATTGCTTCTCCGGTTCCCGCTCTCTTCCCACTCTTACCTGGGCCGAAGGACAGGAAGACCGCCATGAAAATCTTCATCTGGCGCCACAGCAAGTTTCTTTCAAGCTGGTCGATGTTCGATGAACCGCACGTCTACCGGGACAACTACCTCCAGGCCGAAATCGCCGTCCTTGCCTCCTCGAAGGATGAAGCCCTGGCGCTGATCGAAAACGAGGGTCCCTGGGACATCGAAGAACTAAACCGGATCGAGCCCCAGATAATCGAACTGGACCGGCCGGCCGTGATCGGCAGGTTCGTTCATTTTGGATAGCAGCAGGTGCGGCTCCTACCACTTCACGAGTTGCACGTCCGGAAGGGCGCGCCCCAGAAAACGCTCCCCTATTCCCTGAAACCTCAGCGGCATGTCCGTGACATAGAACCGGTATTCGGGGGAGTTGCGCGAGGGGTTCCAGAGATCGAGCTTTGTGAGGGTCTTCGCGCAGTCCTCCGCCATGGCATCCGCTGAATCCACGAGGGCGATCCCGCGGCCGACAATCTCCTGGAGAAGCGGTTTGAGCAGGGGGTAATGGGTGCAGCCAAGCACCAGGGTATCTATTTCATGGCAGACCACCGGTTTGAGATATTCCCGGGCCGTCAGTCGCGTTACCTCGTGGTCGAGCCAGCCCTCCTCGACCAGGGGGACGAAGAGAGGACATGCCTGCGAAAAAATCCTGATCCCGGGATCGCAGAGGTGAATTGCCCGTGCATAGGCATTGCTGTTTATGGTTGCCGGAGTGCCGATCACTCCCACGTATTTCTTCTTCGTTGCGGCGACGGCGGCGGCGGCTCCCGCTTCGATAACGTTTAGCACCGGGACCGACGAGAGCCCGGTTATTTCCTCCCGTGCAACGGCCGCCATGGTATTGCAGGCCACAATCAAAAGTTTTACTCCCCTGCCCAGCAGGAATTCGGTTATTTCGCGGGCGAACCGGCAAATCGTCTCCACCGACTTGACCCCGTAGGGGACGCGCGCAGTGTCGCCGAAATAGACGATATTCTCAAACGGCAGTCTTTCCATCAGGGCGCGCACCACTGTCAGGCCGCCAACACCTGAGTCGAATACTCCAATCGGATTTTCGATAACGGTTTGCATTGGCTTAAAACCGATTTATTTTCTCCTCCGGGGAGAGTCAAACTCCCCCTCGGGCTCTGGTATTTTCACTATGCGATTCCTAATTTACCCAAAATTCCATATTATCAGCTTCGGTTTCGCTTCGCAGCCGGAAACTTTCGCGGCGCCGCGCCATGGAAGCGGCGCTCTCGGGCCGGAGCATATTCCTGCCATCCTTCCCGTCGCAAAAGGGGCCGGTAAAGGGGAGAACGGAAAAATACAATGGACTTTTTTTCGGACTACATAAATTTGTCGCGCCTCCAGTTCGGGCTCACGGCCATGTTCCATATCCTTTGGCCCGTGCTCACCATCGGCCTGAGCATCTTTCTGGTGATACTGGAAGCTCTCTGGCTTAAAACCGACGATGAGGTCTATTACCGCCATTGCCGATTCTGGGGCAAGCTCTTTTTGCTCAATTTTACGGTGGGCGTGGTGAGCGGCATCCCGATGGAATTCCAGTTCGGGACCAACTGGGGGCTGTTCTCGATAGCCGGAGGTGATTTCTTCGGGCACATGCTGGGCTTTGAAGCGGCGATGGCGTTCATGCTGGAGGCCACGTTTTTCGGGATCATGATGCTTGGCTGGAAGCGGGTATCACCGCGAATGCACTTCTTTTCGACCCTGATGGTGGCCCTTGGCGGGTCCCTGTCCGCTTTCTGGATCATGGTGGCCAATTCATGGATGCACACGCCGACCGGAGGTTATTTCAAGGAAGGCAAGTTCGTCATAACCAGCTCTTTTCAAGCGGTCTTCAATCCCGACATGCCTTGGGGCGTTTCCCACATGTGGGTGGCGGCGGTCGAAATCTCCCTGTTCGTGCTGGGCGGGATCAGCGCATGGTACATCATCAAAGGCCGGGAGGTTTCGTTTTTCAGCCGCACATTTAAGCTGGCCGCCCTGTGCGCGATCCTGATAACTCCGCTGCAGGTCTTCCTGGGAGACGGTTCGGGCAAATCGGTTTACCGGCACCAGCCGGCAAAGCTTGCGGCCATCGAGGCCCACTGGCAAACCAACCCTCCCGGCGAGGGCGCTGCATGGAAACTGCTCGCCTGGCCCGATCCCGCAAAGCAGGAAAATGACTGGCAAATCACCATCCCCAACGTCTTGAGCATTATAGCCACCGATTCCCTTACCGGGCAGGTGAGAGGGCTTCGCGAGTTCCCGGTAAGAGATCATCCTCCAGTGCTCATACCTTTTTATGCGTTCAGAGTAATGATCCTGGCAGGTTTTCTGCTCTTGTTCCTGATGTTGTGGACAATGTGGGCGTGGTACAGGGGGAAGTTGGTCCCGGAGCGCATCGTAGCCCAAAGACGCCTTCTCGGCGCCTGGATTGCAGCGGTTCCGTTGAGCTACCTGGCAATGGAGGCCGGATGGGTAACGCGCGAGATCGGCAGGCAGCCCTGGATCCTCTACGGGCTTCTTCGAACCGACGAGTCGGCATCCCTGATTCCGGCCCAGACCGTTGCGGCTTCGCTTGCGGTCTTCTCGTTCGTGTATCCGCTCCTTTTCGTGCTTTTCCTCTTTTTCGGCTCCCGCATCCTGGCAAAGGGACCGGAACCGAAAGGACAGGTCGGTGGAAGCATATCTTCCTGACATATGGCTTTTTTTGATAGGTTTTTTTCTGATCTACTACGCGGTGACCGATGGGTACGATCTCGGGGTGGGCATTATTTCGCTTTTCTCGAAAGACGACAATGAACGCGGTCTCCTGATGGCGACCCTGGCCGGAATATGGCACGATAACCAGACCTGGCTGGTGCTGCTTGGCGGAATGCTTTTCGGGGCCTTCCCGCTGTTTTACAGCCTGGTGCTCTCCTCCCTCTACATACCGATCCTGGTCATGCTCTTCGGCCTGGTTTTCAGGGGGGTTTCCTTCGAGTTCAGGGAACGCTCGCGTACGCACCACCGTTTCTGGGGGATAGCCTTCGGGCTGGGAAGCCTGCTGATTGCGCTGGCCCAGGGGTTTGCCCTGGGCGGATTGCTCGGCGGGCTGGATATCACTGGAAAGCGGTTCACCGGACAGGTCCTGGGCTTTCTGCATCCCTACTCGATACTGGTCACCGCCGGTGTGGTATGCGGGTACGTAATGCTGGGGGCCAACTACCTGATCATGAAAACCGACGGCGATGTGCAGCAGAGAAGCTTTCGCTATGCATCGAGAGTCTCCTTTCTTACCCTGGCAATCTCGATCGCGGTCCATATCTGGACGGTTGTGAGTCAACCCCACCTGGCAGAGAAGCTGACCTCGTTTCCAGGCAACGTTCTCATCCCGCTTTTCGTGGGGCTGGCCGCAGTTTCATTTATCATGTATTTCAGAGCATTGAGCCGCCGCTCGGAGGTAGCCCCTTTCCTGTGGAACGTCGCCGTTATCCTCTTTTCGTTTATCGGGCTGTCGGCGGGCATGTATCCCAATATGATACCAAACGTGATCTACTCGCCGGTAACCGTGCAGGAAGCGGCGGCATCGCCGCAAACGCTGTGGTTCATGCTGGTCATGGTCCTGTTGCTGCTGCCGGTGATCCTTATCTACACCGCGTATAAGCACCGGGTTTTCAAGGGCAAGATCCGCGAGTCGGACTATATGGGGTAGGGCCGGCGAGGTTTCATTCCACCGATTTGCTGGTTCCCAAGCAGAAGCTTGGGAACCAGCGGCATAAAGCATCACCTCTTGGGACAAGGCGGCTTAAAACTATTTTCCAGGTAAATTGGTATAAATCCGCAGCCCGGCTAAAATTTGAAATCAACGACCGCAACGCCGTCGGCGATCTGCTTTATCATTTGCTGCACCGCCTTATGGGCCGGGTGGACCCGGTATCGCTGCAGTGACTCCTGGTCGTCGAACGCCGATATGAGCGCCAGGTCGTAAGATCTTTCCGAACGGACTATATCCCTGCCGAACTGGGACTCCCTTATTTCAGCAATGGCCTGAGGAAGCCCCGCGAGACCCTTTTCCAATTCCGCTATATCGGTTTCAGCGGCGTCCTTTTTGAATTTCAGGAAAACAACGTGCTTCAGCATACTCTCCCCTCCTGTTTCCTTCCGATACCAGCTAAAAGTCCTGTTTTGACACCGGGTGCCGGACAATGGTCTTAAGCTTCTCCGGAGCGGTCCGGCGGATTTCTTTTCGGGGGCCTTATATAGCACCTTGAAACCTTTTTTAAAATCGCTTTTTCCCATTTCCGGGTCCTCTCCGGTAAGAAGCGAGCCGGTTACTTGAGCAGCGGGGCAGCCCTTTCCAGTATATGCCCGGCGATGGCCAGAGAGGAAGTGGCGGCCGGAGACGGAGCATTCAGGACGTGGACCATCTTTTCATCCTGCAAAATGACGAAATCATCAAGGAGCCTGCCGTCGGCGCCCACGGCCTGTGCGCGGACCCCCGCGCCTCCGGGTGCCAGGTCGCGCTCGGAAATCTCCGGCACGAGCTGCCTCAGACTTTGCGCGAACAGTCTTTTGGAAAACGAACGCACCATTTCGCCCATTCCATTTTTCCAGTAGCGCGATACCATGCGCCAGAACCCGGCGCAGGAAAGGATTTCCATCAGCTCCAGCGGATCGATATCGGTGCACCTGTACCCTTCCCTGGCAAAGGCCAGGACAGCGTTGGGCCCCGCTTCGACCTTCCCGTCGATCATCCTGGTAAAGTGAACGCCCAGAAATGGAAAGCGGGGATCGGGGACCGGGTAGATGAGGTTCCTGATCAGGCAGGCGCGCTCGGGTCTTATGCGGTGATACTCGCCGCGAAACGGCACGATGCGGCACGGGGGCTCCAGCCCCGAAATCCTGGCCACCCGGTCCGAATAGAGGCCGGCACAGTTGATCAGGCCCCGCGCAAAGATATCTCCTTTAGCGCTCATAATGCGGACCCCGGCGCAATCCGCCCGGATGCCGGCCGCTTTGCGCCCGAGAAAAATTTTTCCGCCCATTTTCCGGAAATTTTCGGCGTAAGCTCGCGCCACGGCGGTGAAATCGACGATCCCGGTCGAAGGGACCAGCAGAGCGCGGAGGCATCCCACGTGAGGCTCGAACTCCCGCACCTCCTCCGGCCCCAGTTTTCGCAGCCCCTGGACGCCGTTTTCGGTGCCGCGCCGGTAAAGCTCATCGAGCCCGGAAAGTTCTTCCTCCCTTGCCGCGACCACCACCTTTCCACATATCTCGTGCGGGATGCCGCTTTGCCGGCAAAACGAGATAAGCTCTCTCGACCCGGAAAGGCACAGGCGCGCCTTGAGCGATCCGGGCCGATAGTAGATTCCGGAATGAATCACGCCGCTGTTGTGGCCCGTCTGGTGGGAGGCGATGCGGTCTTCCTTTTCGAGAACGGCCGCACTTAGACCGGGATGTGCTTCCAGAAGCTTCATTCCCGTGGCAAGCCCGATTATCCCCGCCCCAACGATTGCAACATCGAATGCGCAATCACCCATACGGCACCCCTCATTGGAGTCTTTTTCCCAACCGGGCGGTGCTCAGAGCCAGTATGACAACCCCCAGCACCAGCAGGGCCGCCATTTGCGGCCACAACACATCGATTCCGTTTCCCTTGAGGAAAATCCCCCTGATGATCACCAGAAAATAAGTGAGCGGATTAACATAGGTAATGTATTGGAATACCACCGGCATGTTCTGTATGGGAAAAACGAACCCGGAAAGGAGCAGCGCCGGCATGTAAAATAGCATCGTCGCCATCATGGACTGCTGCTGGGTGCGGGCGATGGTGGAAATGAAAAGCCCCGCCCCGAGCACCGACAGCAGGTAGATTGCCGTGCAGCCGAAAAGAAGAAGGAGCGCGCCCTTTATCGGAACGTCAAACCAGAAAACTCCCACCGCAGTGACCAGCATCATGTCCAGAAAACCTATCACCGCAAACGGGATCGTCTTTCCCAGCACGAGTTCGAAGGGCCTTATGGGCGTTACCATGAGCTGCTCGATGGTGCCCATTTCCCTTTCGCGAACCACCGACATGGAGGTCAGAATCAGGCCGACCAGCATGATGATGGATGCTATTACGCCCGGAACATTGTAGTTGCGGCTTCGCAGGTCGGGATTGTACCACGTCCTGGTGCGCATATCGATTCCGGGAGGCGGCGCACGGGCCACCACCCTCAAGCTCTGCCCGGCCATGTCCTGTCCGAATTTTCCGGCGATTCTGGCGGCATAATTCACTATGATCATGGCCGTGTTGGAATCCGTCCCGTCGGCTATTATCTGGACCGGCGCGGGCACGCCCTTTTTCAGGTACTTATCGAAGTCACGGTCGATCTGGACGGCGCACGAAATCTTTCCGGTATCCAGAAGGTCTCGGATCTCATGCGGCGAGCCGGGCGTATAAACGATATTGAAATATCCGGACTCAACGAGCCGCCTTGCGAACTCCCTGCTCGATGACGAGCGGTCCAGGTCGTAGAAGGCGGTCGGGATGTCGGTAACGTCCGTGGTTACCACGTACCCGAACATGATGAGCTGTAACATGGGAGGAATGATCACCACAAAGCGCATTAGCCTGTCCCTGAAAATCTGGGAAAACTCCTTAAGGATCATCTGCTTTATGCGCTCGAACATCTCAATCGATCCTTTTTACCAGCTTGCGGTTGGCGACGGCGAAAACCACGACCGCGTACACGATCAGCAAAACGCCCTCCAGGCCGATCATGGCAATGGAACTGCCCTTTAAGAATATGGACTTCAAAATTGTTACGAAGTAGCGCGCCGGGACCAGGTAGGTGACCAACTGCAGCGGCCTCGGCATGTTCGATATGGCGAACATGAAGCCCGAGAGCAGGAATGCGGGAAGAAATGTCCCTATCATCGCCACCTGCGATGCCAGGACCTGGGATTTGGTAACGATTGATATCAGAATTCCGAAGCTTAACGCCCCGAAAAGAAATACGGACGAGAGCGCGATGAGCAGCGTCAGGCTTCCGCGAAGCGGCACGTCGAAAAGAAAAACGCTCATTCCGATGGCGATCAGCGTGTCGACCAGCCCGATGATAAAATATGGGACCAGCTTTCCTAAAATCAGCTCGGGGGTTTTCACCGGCGTGGAAATAAGCTGTTCCATCGTCCCCCGCTCCCATTCGCGCGAAATGGTAAGCGAAGTGAGCAGGGCCACGATAACCGACATGATGACGGCTATCAGCCCGGGAACGATAAAGTTTCGCGATTTCAGTTCCGGGTTGTACCAGACACGTATCCGGGCATCGATTACCAGGGCGGCGTGCCCACCGGCAAGCCTGCCGTTGAACTGTTCGGTAATCCGCACGATGTATCCCTGGGCGATAGTGGCGGTATTGGAGTCGCTTCCATCAAGAATGATCTGGACCGGAGAAGCTTGGTGCGAGCGGAGCTTTTTCGCGAAATCGTTCGGTATCCATAATGCGACCGAGGCCGTGCCGTTATCGAGGTTGCGGTCTATTTGCCGCTGGTCGCTCAGGTAGGAGATTACATCGAAGTATCCGGAATCCTTGAACTGTGAGATCAGGTCCCGGCTCTCGGCGCTCCTGTCCTGGTCATAGACGATGGTGCGAATCCGGTTTACGTCGAGAGTTATGGCATACCCGAAGATCACCAGCAGCATGATCGGCATCAGAAAAGCCATCATGAGGCTGAACGGATCGCGCCAGACCTGGATGAATTCCTTTTTGGCAATCGCCTTGATCCTGAGAGGACTCATGCTGCGGCCCTTCTATGACGTCTCGATCAGGGTCACGAAAACATCTTCCAGCGACGGCACGATTACTTCAATTTTGCCGGAATCGATCCCCGCTTCGCCCAGCACCTTCTCAATCTCCGCCGTGGCAACCCGGCTGTCGTCCACCACGGCGTGCAGCGTGCTGCCGAATATGGCCGTCTCGATCCCCATCGAGGAAAGGGCCTCCATTGCCTCAACGGGGCGATCCACCGGAATTTCCAGGACCTCGCGCGTCATGAACCTGCTCTTAAGCTCGGCGGGGGTGCCTTCGGCTATTATCTTTCCGCGGTATATCAGGGCGAGCCTTCCGCAGTAGTCGGCTTCGTCCATGTAGTGTGTGGTTACGAAAACGGTGGTGCCCTTCCGCGCCATGTCATAGATGAGCTTCCAGAAATTGCGGCGCGACACGGGGTCCACTCCAGAGGTGGGCTCATCGAGAAACAGAACGGAAGGCTCGTGCAGGACGGCGCAGCCCAGGGCAAGCCGCTGCTTGAACCCGGTGGGCAGGTTTTTCGTCAAATCGGCCCGTCTGTCTTCAAGCCCGGCAATCAAAAGCACGAGATCCTTACGCTCCTGCCTGGTTCGTTTCGGGACGTTGTATATTCCGCTGAAAAACCGGATGTTTTCCTCTACCGTCAGGTCGTCGTAGAGTGAAAATTTCTGCGACATGTACCCGATATTCTGCTTGATCTGCTCCGATTGGCGCACGATGTCATAGCCCGCCACGCTTCCACCACCTTCGGTGGGCATGAGAAGCCCGCAAAGCATCCGGATGGTGGTGGATTTTCCGGCGCCGTTCGGGCCGAGGAACCCGAAAATCTCCCCCTTTTGCACCCTGAGGCTGATGCCGTCCACGGCCGTGAAATTTCCAAACATGCGCCGAAGCCCGCTCACCTCGACGGCAATCCCGGTTTCAGCCATTTTTATCTGCCATTATGCACGCCCCTTGTCTCGTTCCCCCCTGGATCGCGGGAACGAGCGAAATCCCCCAATCCTTGAATTCCTTAATTCCTCGATCATTCCTCCACCATCGAAATGAAAACGTCTTCAAGCGAAGGCACGATTTCCCGGCGGGCGCCGACCTTTATTCCGGCGGCTTCCAGGGATTGGAGGACGGGATCTATGGGAGTGGACTTTGCGAACCCGAGGTGGATTTTGTCCCCGTAGACGCTCAAGGTGCCGATTCCCTCTATCGAACCCAGGATATCGGCCGCCCGGCGGATGTCGTCGGGCCGAATTTCGATCATCCGAATATCCAGCGAACGCCTCACCCTGTCGGGCCGGTCTTCGAGAAGGAGCCTGCCGCGATGGATCAGCCCGATCCGGCCGCACCGTTCCGCCTCGTCGAGGTAGGCGGTGGACAGAAATATGGTGATTTTCTCCCTCAGCAGGTCGTAGAGGATCTTCCAGAAATCCCTTCGGGAGACGGGGTCCACGCCGTTTGTGGGCTCGTCGAGGAAAAGCACTTCGGGAGTGTGGATCAGAGCGCAGGCCAGGCCCAGCTTTTGTTTCATCCCGCCGGACAGGTTTCCCGCAAGCCGGTCCTGGAACGGAGTAAGGTTGCTGAAGCCAAGAAGCCGTTCGATCCGCGCGGGACGTTCTCTTTTCGCCACCTCGAAAAGATCGGCGTAGAAATGAATGTTTTCGATAACGGTAAGATCCTCGTAGAGCCCGAACCGCTGGGACATGTACCCTATTTTTTCTTTTACCCTTTCGGGCTCCCCACTGACGGAATATCCGGCAACCCATGCCTCGCCGGAACCGGGCTTCAGGATGGCGGTGAGCAGGCGCATGGTGGTCGTTTTACCTGCCCCGTCCGGTCCCACCAGCCCGTAGAGTTCGCCGCGCCGGATTTCCAGGTCCAGGCCCTCCAGCGCCTTTACCCGGCCGAAACTGCGCGCAAGTGATCGTGACCGTATCGCAGCCGGCTCCTCACTCATCGATGAGCAGCCTCACATCGGCGGGCATGCCGGGCTTTAAGTCCTGGTCGGGGTTTTTGACCTTGACCTTTACCGCAAAGACCAGCTTTACGCGCTCCTCGGTAGTCTGGACGTTTCGCGGAGTGAATTCCGCCTCGGATGAAATGAAGCTCACGGTGCCGTCGTATATCTTACCGGGATAGGTGTCCGTGGTCACTTCGGCTTTCTGGCCGATTTTAACCAGCCCCAGCCTGTCCTCCTTGACGTAGACCCTGATCCAGGGGTTTGCGAGATCGCCCAGGACAAAAACCGGCGTTCCGGCCGCGACGGTCTCCCCCAGCTCCGCGTCCTTTCTCAGTAGGAGCCCGGATATCGGGGCATAAAGTACGCAGTCCTTAAATTTTTGTTCGACGGCGCCAAAAGCGGCTTCGGCTTGCTGGAGGCGGTACTCCGAGGTCTTGATCTCCTCTTTCCGGGTGCCTTCCTTCATAAGACTCAGCCTCTCGGCGGCCTCATCGCGCCGCGCAAGTCCCGCCTGGTAGGCGCTAAGAGCGGTATCGTAGCCGGAAACGGGGACCGCGCCGCCCTTTCGCAAGGCGTCCGCCCTTTCGAAATCTTTTTTCAGCTTGACGAGTTCCGCCTCCGCCAGCCGCAAAGCGGCCCCGGCCTGCTCGATTTCCTGGGTTCGAAAACCGGCCCTGTTTTCCGCCAGTTTTTCACGGGCTTCGAGCACCACGCCCCTGTTCTGGCTTACCACGTACTCGAGGTCTTTACAGTCCAGGGAGGCCAGCCGGTCCCCCTGCCCCACCATCCAGCCTTCATCCACATCGAGGGTCTCGACCCGGCCCGCCTGTTTGAAACCGAGCCGCATTTCGGTTACCTCCATGTTGCCGGACAGGAAGAGCCCTTTCTGCTCCTGCTTTCTGAAAAAATAAAAATAGACCGCAACGGCCGACGCTACGATCACCAGTATCAAAAAAACCCGTAACACCTTTACCATCACAGAAGAAGGCTCCGCTCAACGCGAGTATCGATTTCGAACCGACCGCCGGTCCGCTTCCGCACTACCTATACAACTGATTTCCATGATGGTAAATGGCCGAATGCCAAATGCGGCATCGGGTAGGAGGGGAAGTCGCCTTCCCCGTCCTCCCACACCACCTGCGTACGGTTCCGTACACGGCGGTTCATGAAGTATATTGAAGCTTTCGCAGTTGCTTTGCAGTGACACGAGTCCAAGTCGCTCAAAGAAGCGCTTTGCCTGCGGCTTCCTTCAGATTCCAACTCGCGATGGACACCCTTGCCGTCCGGCTAACAAGTTCCCCCTGTCGGGTCTGTAGAGGACTTGCACCTCCAAGTGAACGCGCCCTGCCGGGCGCACCAAAGCAAAAGCCCGCAATCCGAATGCCTGGACGCGGGCTTTTCCATAAGCGTGCGCAACGTCTTTCACAACTTCCACAAATCAGGCGTAAAGCCCCTTTATATTCCGGTGCAGCTCCCTGGTCTTTTCCATCCTGGCGCGGTCGCGGTCGCGGCCTATTTCATCAAGTTCTTTCTGGAGCGGCACGAGTTCGGGGTCGTCGAATTTTTTGCCGTCGCGGTGGGCGTCTATCATCGTTCGGTAGAGTTCTATCATCCGACCGATCATATCCACCGAGTATTCCCGGCCCTGGACTTTAAGCGTGCACAGCCCAAGGTCCATGCAGTCCCAGAGTTCCCTGCCGTTGATGACGAATGCCACATTGGGGCGGGCATGCACCCGGGCGTTAATCTGCTCGATCTCCTCCGGGCTGCGCGAACGCTGCCGAAGCACCTTTCGGCGCTGCTCGTCGGTCAGCAGGCACAGCCTGAAACAGCTCCCGCTCCGGTCCGGCCACCCTTCGTATTCGACTATTTCGTTTCCGTCCTCGTCCCTGTGTATGCGTTTTATATACGAATCGCTTATGAGTTCGTGAAATACACAATTGCCCACCCCGCCGACACACCGGTTCCCGTGTATCAGCAGCTCCGAGGCGAGGCCGAGCTTATCGGCGGAAGCCTTGAACGCCGTGAGTTTTTCAACGGTGTCGATTTCAGTGCTGGCAACGATCTGGGAAGCACCGTATTCCTTGAAGCGGGCCATCTGTGCCTCGGTTTGGATATTGCACCCCACGCTCGCATGGATTACCAGCCCCGGGAAATTGTCCCGCACGAGTTGCATGATCCCCGGCGTTTTCACTATCATGCCTTCGGCGCCCCAAGCCGCGTATTTGCCCACTTTGGACAGAAGAAGCATCCATTTTTCCGAGGGCACCTCCGCGTTAAGAGCGACCCTCACTTTTCCGCCGAGGCGTCCGGCGATTTCAATCGCTTCCCGTATCTGGGAATCCTCGAGTTCCCACGCACATTTGCGGCGGCTGAATCCCTTGGAGCCTACATAGACCGCTTCGGCGCCCTTGACGAACACCCGTTCCACCATTTCCAGACTTCCGCCCGGAGCCAAAAGTTCGTTCATGTCTCCTCCGCGTATATCACAAGACCGGCGAATAACGTGCGACACTCCGCATCGACTCGGAAAAGCCAAAGAAAAAAGCGGCCGACATGCCGCCGCCATTGAATCCCCGGCCTAGGCTGAAATGAAAATTTACTGTAAATATAATTCTTCTTAAGGCGTAATCCAACATTTATTAAAAACCGGCCGCGGTAAAAATCGTGCTTCCTGCCACCATCCCGAAAGTAGTACAAGTAATTTGCATTATGCTGAGTCGCGCACGCAACTCCCCTTCAAGCAGGTAACAATTATTTTATAAGAGATCAAATTGCGCAGTCATTTTTCACGGATTTCCGAAACGATCAAGACACTGGGGGCTTCCGTATTTTCTCTTCTATTCCCCAAAAACTGCGCGGGATGCGGGAAAATAGACAGCTTCGAGGAAGGCTTCTGGTGCGGCAAGTGCCTGGACGAGATGGCCTGGATCGCCTCCCCGCTTTGCCCGGTGTGCGGAAGGCCCTTCCTGGATGCGCCCGATTCGCCCGACCACCTGTGCGCGGAATGCCTCAAATCGGCGTTTCATTTCGATTCGGCCAGGTCCGCCGTCCTCCACCTGGGGATTGTTCGCGACAGGATTCACCAGTTAAAGTTCGGAGGGCGGCTTGAATGGGTGACGCCGCTGATCGAATTGCTGCTGCAGACTTACCGCCGATGGGGAATTACGGCCCCGCACCTGGTCCTGCCGGTGCCCCTTCACACCAGGCGTCTGAAGGAGAGGGGCTTTAATCAATCGGGGCTGCTTGCGCACGAACTTGCACGAAACCTGGGGCTGCCGGTCAGTTTCGACTCTCTTGACAGGAAACACTGGACCGAACCGCAGACTCGCCTCAATCGCCGTGAGCGCCTCAAAAACGTTCGGGGAGCTTTCCAGGTTCGCCAGCCGGAAAAAATCCGGGACCGACGAATACTGCTGGTAGATGACGTTTTCACAACCGGGGAAACACTTAATGAATGCGCCCGCACCCTGAAAAAAAAGGGCGCATCGAACGTGTACGCCCTGACGGTGACACGGGCGTTGCCGGATTAATTAAAATCCATCCCAGAAATACCGATCAGATTAATTTCTGTTCGCAGTACCGGCCAGGCCCGACCCGGCCAGAACTATGGCGGTAAAACGGAGCCATCTCGCGAGTCAGGGCACTCTCGCCAAACTCGCCGCATATATAATCACGTCGCCGAATTTTTCCAACTGGTAAGCCGTCTGGAGGACAAGGATGATGCCGATTACGAAGGAAACGAGCGCCACTATCGGGATGAACTTTACTCCCGCTTCGTCCATCCGGATTATGGCCGCCCTGATTCCGATCGGTTTTCCGCGGAAGGGTTTAACAACCGTCCAGTGCAGGGTCTCGCGAAAAAAAACAGGAGAAGCCGGTTACGTGCCGCAGAAAGTCTACTGCCCTGCCGCCCGGTGATGCCGCCTTTTCCTATTCCTCGCCGAGGACCCCGTCGACATCGGGAACCATTTCGAAAACATCTCTCAGGTAGGCCAGATCCAAAATGGACTCGACCATGGGAGCCGCCCCGGCCAGGGTGAGCCTGATGTTGTTCTTTCGCGAAAGCTGGAGCCCTTCGACGAAAGTGGCTATCCCGGAGCTGTCGATGTAAGGCACTCCGGAAAGGTCTACTATAACGTGTTGCACCGCCTTGCCGAAAAGCGGAAGGAGCGTGTTCCTTACCTGAGGCGAAGTGCTCATGTCAAGATCGCCTTCAAGGACGAGTAGAAAGACACCCGGTTTCTTTTCGGTGACCTGAATCTTCAATTTATCCTGTCTCCTGTTTTGGCCTGGACTTGACCAGCCTCAGAAGCATTCCGCCCCCGGGTGGATTTTCAAACTCCATTTTGTCCACGGCTGACCTTATAAAATGAATCCCCAGCCCGCCTGGCCGCACATCGTCGAGGTCTCTCGGCTTGAATGTGGCGGGGTCGGCATCCGGTCCGAAATCTCGAATCTCTATCGTTAGATACTCGATATTGAGGACAAAGGTAATAATAATCCTCTGATCGCAGCAAAAACCATAGGCATGCCGTATCACGTTGCCGCAGGCCTCATCGACTGCGAGCACCAGCCTGTCGCCGTCGGGGCGCGCAAATCCGCTTCTCTGGGCAATCTCGCCGACAAGAGCCCTCACCATGAAAAGGGAGGCGGGATCGGCCGGGATTTCGAGAACCACCGGCCCCCTTATCTGCTCCAGATCCAATTACCGTTCCTCCACGCCCACCAGCACCATTGTGGTATCGTCGGCCTGAGGCTGTCCACTGACAAAATCTTCAATCGACCCGATCACCCTGGACTTTACGGAGTCAATGTCCGAGTCCCCGGACCTGACAGCCTCCTTGAGCCTGTCCCACCCGAACAGTTCCCCGCGCGCATTTCTGGCCTCGGTCAAACCGTCGGTGGCAAGCAAAATGCAACCTCCGGGGTCAAGGGCAATCCCGGCGGCTTGAAATTCCTGGTCGGGAAGGATTCCAAGCGGCGGGCCGCTGCTTCGCACCAGCGAGAATTTCCCCGCCCGGCGGTTCCATACTATGGGCGGCAGATGCCCCCCATTGACAAAGACGGCTTCATTTTTCTCCTTGCTCAGAACCATGTAGAGCAAAGTCACGAACATTCCTCTGCGGCTCTGTTCGAATACCCTGTTATTTATCGCGGCGATCAGCTTTTCCGGGTTCTTTTCGCGAATCGCGAGCAGTCGAAAATCCGAGGTGAGCTTAGCCATGAACAGGGCCGAAGCGATACCCTTTCCGGAAACGTCGCCGATCAGCACACCGACGGTCTTGTCGTCCAGGGGGATGAAGTCGTAGAAGTCGCCGCCCACCTCCTGGGCCGCCTTGTAGTGGGCGCCGAACCTGAAACCATGGAACGCGGGCAT
Organism: uncultured delta proteobacterium; assembly: GCA_963712895.1. Classification (GTDB taxonomy): domain Bacteria; phylum Desulfobacterota; class Syntrophobacteria; order Syntrophobacterales; family Syntrophobacteraceae; genus SbD1. The sequence continues at coordinate 127,118 of CAVQJR010000009.1, forward strand.
CCCGGAGGGCAGAAAACTCAACTGGATGGTCGATGCGAAAGCCAGGTCCCGTTCGAGCTGTCTTTTTCGCAGTATCTCCCCGTGAAGGCGGGCGTTTTCGACCGCAAGGGCCGCATTGACCGAAAGCAGGTTCAGGTTTTCTTCATCGTCGGTGGTGAATGGGGCCCCGTCCAGCTTGTTGATAACCTGCGCGACCCCGATTACGCGTTCCTTAATCTTTAGCGGGACGCACAGAATGGAACTGGTGTGATAGCCGGTCAACTGGTCGATATCCTTGCAGAACCTCGGGTCGGAATAGGCGTCTTTGAGAAGAATGGACTTTCCCGTTGCAAAGACATGCCCCGATATCCCCTGCCCCTTCCTGACCCTGAAACCTCCTTCGAGCCTTTGGGCAACCGGTCCCTGCGCCACTTCGAAAACCAGTTCGTCGCTTTTCTCATCCACCAGCATCAGGCTGCAGGCTTCGGCCTTGAGAATGGCACGAGAGGTGGTCATTATGTTTTCGAGAACATCCTCCAGTTCGAGGCTCGAATTGAGCATGCTGGAGACCCTGAAGCATTCCTTGAGGTTATTCAGCCGCTCGCGCAGTCCTTCGATCTCCGATGAGGCCGAACAGACCGAGTTCGCGCTCGAAGCCGGTTTTGTCCCGGGATTTTTGCGTTTTCCGGTTGCCATGGCAAACCCGCTGTTATCGCCAAGCGGCGGCGGCCCCGCCTCCTGCCGCCGCCGCAAAGCTTAACAGGCTGCAGATCGACAATAGATCAAGCCCCGCCCCCAAACGTCGAACAAGGACCCGGCCGGGAAAAATTACAGGTAAAGAATCGCTTTCCCGTATCGATCAGAGCGGTCAAAACATCAGCGCTTCGCTTCCGCCTGGGTGACCTCCCACCCGCCGCCCAAGGCCTTGTAGAGCGCCACGAGATCGGATGAGACGAGCTGCTCGCTCACCGCGAGCTGGTCCTGAGTCAGGTACAGCGACCGCTGGCTGTCGAGCACCCTCAAAAAATCCACCAGGCCCTTGGCATAGAGTTCACTGGAAATCTGGTAAGCGCGTTCGTTCGAATTCACCGCGGCGGAAAGATAATCTCTCCTGTTCCGTTCCTTCGTATATCCCACCAGGGCCGATTCCACGTCCTGCAGCGACACCAGCACCGCCTTTTCGTAGCCGGCAAGCGCCTGCTGAGCCCTCGCCTTCTGCACCTCGATGTTCGCCCGGACGCTTCCCGCGTTGAAAATATTCCAGCTAAGGCTGGGCCCGGCGCTCCAGAACGTGCTGCTGGCACGAGCCAGGTCCGACAAATTCATGGAGCCCTGACCTATGTTTCCAAGCAGATTGAATCGGGGAAACAGGTCTGCGGTGGCCACTCCGATGTTTGCCGTAGCCGCCGCAAGCTGTCTTTCCGCCCGGCGCACATCAGGCCTTCGCCGCAGAAGATCCGACGGAATCCCAACCGGCACTTCGACCGGGACCCCAGGCAGGGGCTTTTCCCCGGACAACTGTTCGACAATGGCTGAGGGCGTCGTTCCAAGAAGGGTCGCCAACTGGTACATCGACTGCCTGGCCGCGGTTTCGAGCGTCGGGACCTGGGACTCGGTGGATGCAAGCTGTGCTTTTGCCTGGGCAACATCCAACTCGCTGCTCAGCCCGGCCTCGAACCGCTCGCTGGTAAGTTCCACCGTCTGCTTCTGGGCCTCGATGTTTTTCTTTGCTATCTCCAGGCGCAGTTGCGAGCCGCGAACATTTATGTAGTCCACGGCAACTTCCGCAAAAAGAGTGACCAGCGTATCGCGGTAGTCCTCCTCGGATGCGGCGAGGTTGGCATTCGCCGCTTCGATTGTCCTTCTCACCCGCCCGAAAAGATCGATTTCCCAGTTTGCATCGAATCCGGCCTGGAAAAGGTCCAGACCACCGGAGAAGTTGCCCCCCACGCCCGGTGAGGGCGGCACGAGGCCCGGCGGAAGAGAGGGAGGCGATGCGTTCTGGCTTGACCGGTTGATGCTGTACGATGCCGACGTGTCCACCGTGGGGAAAAGGCCCGCACCGGCAATGGCGCGCTGGGCCCGAGCCTCGTATATCCTCGAATAGGCAATTTTGAGGTCCTTGTTTGCCTGCGCGGCCTGGTCTATCAGCGAATCGAGCAACGGGTCCTTGAACAGAGTCCACCAGTGGGACGCATCGGTGGGCGATGCGGTTGAAATGCCTTTCGGCACCTCGACCCAGCCGGGAGGAGTTTGCTCCACCGGTTTTTTGTAATTGGGGCCGACCATGCACCCTGACAGCGCCACACTAAAAACGGCCAATGCTAAAAAAGAACTCGTAAAGTAAAAAGACCTGCTCATCGATTACTCCGCAAATTAATCTGGATCCATGCCCCCCCCCAAAGGAAGCAGAGTGTAAGGCCCCGGCATGTGATTTGTCAATTTTTTAGATTAGCGGAGAATAGATCGGTATTTTGGGGGAAAAGGTAAAAAAACCGGTAAAAGGTCTTGAAGCCGGTCAAACATCAAGGAACAGTGGGCACAAACAACCCGTGCCCACCCCTGTACTATCTTCGCGTCCTCGCGTATAAGCCCTATTCGCACAAACCCCCACCAGGCGGGTTCGGCATAGCTCTCGCCACGCATTCCTTTCGCGACTACCCTGCCCCGCCATCGCGCCAGGTTGCGATTTTGCCGTGAAAACGCCGCGGACCGGTCTTCAGGATCGAAACCAGGGCCTTTGCTGGGACGGCCGGGGCCAGCACGGAACCGCTTTCCACGAAGCCGCCGAATCGCTTCCTCAGGCTCTCCGCCCCCCCGCCCCTGCCGGCGTTCGCGGCCCCTCTGACCATCCGGGTATCAACCACGCCGGGCCTGAAAATGAACGTGGTAATGCGGGGCGATTCGGCGGCCAGTTGCCGGGCCAGGTGCTCCTCAGCCGCTTTGGCAGCACAGTAGGCGCCGATTCCGGGCACCTCGATCTCGGCGGCCCCCGACCCGAAAAATACCGCCACCCCATTGGCCCCAAGCAGCGGGAAAGCAGCCTTTGCCATCCGGAAGCCGGCCTCCACGCTTGCTTCGAATATTTCCCGGAATTGGTTTCCCGAAAGCTCCGTGGTAAGCGGTCCAGGGAAAAGCACCCCGGCGGCATGAATGAATCCGTGGAAATTTCCGATCTCCAGAGCCTTTTCCACCAGTTGCACGGCTACTTCGTCATCGGCGGCCGACCCGGCCGACCACCCGACCCGGACCCGTGCTTCCAGGCAAAGCCCCGCCACTTCTTCCAGCGGCTCGCGGGTGCGCGCATTCAAGACCAGGTTCACTCCTTCGCCCGCCAATTCAAGGCAAAGAGCCCGTCCTATTCCCCCCGAGGCCCCGGTTATCACCAGAGTCTTACCTGCCAGTTCGCTCAATATATGCCTCCGATTCTGAATGGATACACGTTCATAAAAAACCGATAATACCGCGGCCTGGAGGCGGCAAGGGCTTCGAGATCATTATCTTGTCCGCACAACATCCCGTTTATATTTGCAAATGAAGTCGAAGAGACCGGCCCCTCCGCTGCCGCGAACGTCTCCAATACAGTTTACGTAATCAGGATATCGGTTTATACTGGCACAGGTTGCGGGACCGTTATCTGATCCCGCAGGCAAAATCCCTCCGGAAATACCAGAAAAGAGGTCTAAATGGATTTGATCGTCTATCAGGTGATCGCGGTTCTGTTTTGCATCGGATTTATCTTCATACTGAGCTACTATCTCGGATACCGCACCACTTCAAAGAAATCTCAGGTCAAAGCGGCCAGCCAGCGCGAGGAGATGCTCACCATCGAACGGGCGCTAAAGGCTTTCTGGGACCACGAAAAGGAAAAACTCGAAACCGAAAAGCAGACGCTCGAAGAGCGTATCAGGTTTCTCGAGGAAAAGCTCGAACAGTACCGCAGGAAAGCCGCTGGAGTTGGAATGATGGGGCTGAGGAAAAACAAGCTGAGTGATATGCTGATCTCACTGCTGATCGAAAACGAATCCCTCGAAGAAAAGCTTTTCCTCCAGAACAAGAAATTGAAAGAGGAACGCGACGAATTCCTGGAAAACGAACTGCGAAGCATCAGCTACAAGCGTATCCTGCTCTCCGAACTTCTGACCCAGACCGAGGTGCGCCGCGAAATGGAGAAGGTAATAAACGACAGGTCGCGCCTCAAACGACTGGAAATGAGACCAAAGGAACTGGAAACCCTGCCATGGGGCGAGGATGAGGAAGAAAGTCCGGCGTAGGATTTTAGATTCACGCGAATACGCGAAAAGTGAAGAAAAAGGCAGCATACGATTATATACGACACCGTGCCCTCTGCCGGCCTTTGTGTGACGTTCGATACCATCCGTTGATAGCCTTACACCCGGTCCCCCATTCCTGATATAATAAGGTTGTAGAATATTTCGTATGGACTCTAAACAGTCCGGGAGGAGCAGACCACCTTTACGATGAAGCCGTTTCTTCTGCGAAGCCAGATGGAGCCCACCGGGGACCAGCCCCTGGCCATCGAAAAACTTTCCGCAAACCTTCTGGCCGGCGTGGGCGAACAGACACTGCTGGGGGTAACCGGGTCGGGAAAAACCTTCACCATGGCCCACGTCATAGCCCGGATGCAGAAGCCCGCCCTGGTAATAGCCCCGAACAAGACCCTTGCCGCGCAGCTATACGGCGAATTTAAGTCTTTCTTTCCGGAAAATGCGGTCGAGTACTTCGTCTCCTATTACGATTATTACCAGCCCGAAGCCTACGTCCCGCAGACCGACACCTACATCGCCAAGGATTCCTCGGTAAACGAGACCATCGACAAGATGCGCCACTCCGCGACACGCTCGCTGCTGGAGCGCAGGGACGTGGTGATCGTTGCCAGCGTATCGTGCATCTACGGCCTCGGTTCTCCCGAAAATTACCAGCAAATGCTCCTCCAGATCAAAACGGGGCAGCAGGTGGCACGGGAAGACGTCCTGCGAAAGCTGGTGGACATCCAGTATGAGCGCAACGACTATGATTTCCACCGCGGCGTTTTCAGGGTGCGGGGCGACGTGGTCGAGGTCTTCCCGGCCTATGAGGAGGACCGGGCGGTCCGGATCGAATTCTTCGGCGACGAAGTCGATTCGATAAAGGAAATAGATCCCCTGACCGGCAAGGCGATTCGCCACCTGGCAAGGGCCGATATTTATCCGGGCACTCACTACGTCACAAGGCCGGACACCCTGGAGAGGGCTGTCAGGACCATCAAGGCCGAACTGAACGAGGAACTCGAAAAGTTTCACCGGGAAGGCAAACTGCTGGAAGCCCAACGCCTTGAGGAAAGGACGCGCTTCGACCTGGAAATGCTCCTGGAGCTTGGTTTCTGTCACGGCATCGAAAACTACTCGCGCCACCTCGACGGCCGCCTGCCCGGAACGCCGCCTTACACCCTGCTGGATTATTTCCCCGAAGGCTGGCTCCTCTTTATTGACGAGAGCCATATCACGGTACCCCAGATTCGGGGAATGTACAACGGCGACCGCGCCCGCAAGCAAACCCTGGTGCGCTACGGGTTCCGCCTGCCCTCCGCCCTGGATAACCGGCCCCTTAACTTCGAAGAATTCGAAGAGCGTGTAGAACGGGTAGTCTATGTTTCGGCAACCCCCGGCCCTTATGAACTGGCTAACACACGCGGGCGCGTTATCGAACAGATCATCAGGCCCACCGGCCTGGTGGACCCCATGATCGAGGTGCGCCCCGCCGATTTCCAGGTGGACGACCTCATAGGCGAAATCCGAAAACAGGTGGCCTTGGGCCACCGGGTCCTGGTCACGACCCTTACCAAGCGAATGGCCGAGGACCTCACCGAGTACCTTGCGGATCTAAATATTCGTGTCCGCTACATGCATTCGGATATCGACACCATCGAGCGGATCGAAACGGTGCGCGACTTGAGGCTGGGACATTTCGACGTGCTGGTGGGAATAAACTTGCTGCGCGAGGGGCTGGACATACCGGAAGTGTCGCTGGTCGCGGTGCTGGACGCCGACAACGAGGGCTTCCTGCGCTCGGAGCGCTCCCTTATCCAAACCGCCGGCCGGGCCTCCCGAAACGTAAACGGGATCGTAATTCTCTACGCCAACCGCCACACCGACTCCATGCGCCGCGCCATTCAGGAAACCGACCGCCGCCGCAACAAGCAGCTCAAGTATAACGTCGAAAACGGGATAACCCCCAGGTCGGTCCAAAGGGAAATAGCCGATATCCTTTCGGAGTACCGCGAAAGACCAACCCCGGATTCGGAGTTTGTCTTCGAGCCCCAGGCAGAATTCGAAGCATCCTCTGCCGGCACGATCTCTCCCGACGACCGTATCCAGGAACTCGAAAAGCAAATGAAAGCCGCCGCCGCCGGCCTTGAATTCGAAAAAGCGGCGGCACTGCGCGACGAAATAAAGCGGCTTCGCGAACAGCAGCTACTGCTTCAATAGGACTCACCGCGTTAGAGTGCCAGATACCCATCCGGGGCCATGCTGGTCGCCAGCATAGCCGTATTGATGTCGCGATGTTCGGTAAAACCCGGCCCTTTCCCATTGGCGGGCTCAAGCCAGAAATTTTCGATCACATCGGCAAGAAAACCATTCCTCATCAGCATCTCAATCTGCCTGACCAGTTGTGGCTGGTTGCCGAAGACTCCGGGCTTTTCTTCGACCAGATCGTAGAGTCTTTCAAGGGCGTGCAGCCCGATGGAAAGTCCCAGCTCGCGAAATGCGAGCCGATAGTCGGCGGGCGCCTCCAATGAATCCGTACTTGCGAAGGTCAGCAACCCGTACCTGCACGCATCCAGAATGCCCGTTAAAATATCGGCCCGGTTAAAGGCCCCCCCTGCCATTATTTGAGCCAATCGATACGCATCGGACAAGAGGCCCCCGATGCCGAGAGGGTCGTCGGTGGTCCAGTCTTTTCCTTCACACATGGCGGCCAGGCCGTCTATTTCGCCGCTGAGGTCGACGGACGCTTCCGAGTCGCCAGCCAAGCCCGCTTGAAGCTCGGCAAAGGTAATGAGTCCATCGAGAGGATCGTGATGTCCCATGGACGTGACGAGAGGACGGGAAAGATCGATGCTCATCTTCCAGTACATTCGCATCCCTCCCCCCGGAGACGAAACATGGGTGAATCCGGCGTAAGCCGTCCTGGCAAGCTCGGCGGCCCACCTCCTGTAGACCGGGTCCCCGGTAGCCGAACTGACGCGGCTAAGAGCGTGCATCCACTTGGTGAGATAGTGAAAGTACTGCCCGTCACGGTCCCACTCCAGCCGGTCGTTAAACGGTTCTCCGGGGCCGCGCTCATTTAATTTCTTGCCGATCCTCAATCCCCCGGCGGTGGGGTGCAGTTCCCCCTCCCGCTCATCGAGACCGCTAATCCAGCCCTTTCTCCCACCGTCGGGTCGGTGGCACCCCAGAATCGCGTGAACGCGGTCAACGAGCAACAGTGCGAGGTCCTTGTATTTTTCATTATTCGTCTCCCGATGCAGCCCCAGGAAATTGCAAACCGCGAATGCATCGGTCCACAGGTATCTTCGCTGAACCTCGCCCGCCGGGATGAGTCCCGTCATATCGGCGAATTCATTCATGAGTTCCGCGGCAATGGGAACTCCCGTCCTGTGCGTCATTGATTCGGTCCTTGGAAGAAAGCCCGTTTCCGCGGGCGGAAGGTCCTCGAAACCGCAAAATTTGCGGATGTGCCGCTATCCGCATCGGATTGCACGGCTATCCCAGAACGGCGCTCAAAAATATAACGGCAAACATGGTCAGCGGATAGTAACTGGCCCTGTTGAACAGGGCCGCGGCGAGATCTGATTTACGGTTACCGTACAGGCGCAGGCACGGGGCCATCAGGAGGATTATCCCTGCCGGAACGGCGCCCGCAAAGTAGAGGGCGCTCAGCTTGGCCGGTGTCAGCCAGAAAAGAGCGACACTCATCAAAACGGATATCGACAGCGACCCCAGGATGATCCTTGCCGATCCGTCCTCGCCGAATTTCACCGGAAGCGTTTCGGCCCCGAGCCGCCTGTCCTCCTCAATATCGGTCCAGTCGTTTGGAACGTTCTGCCCGCCTATCTCCCAAAAAAACAGCCACAGAAAGAAAGCAGCCAGAAACGATACCGGCGGATCAGGGACGACGGCGAAAATGGCGGCGATCCCGCCCATGGTTTTCACAGTCCCGCTCACCAGCACTCGAAGCCAGCTCAGGCGCAGCATCAGGCAATAGATTGCTTCGGCGATGCAACCCAGGACGAAAATAAGGGCGCAGACGGGACTCAGAAGGTAAGCCCCACCGAGCGCAATGGCCCCCCACGCCGCCATCCAGATTACTCCCTCCCTGAGGCTCAACAGCCCCTGGGCCATGGGGTGGCGCGCATAGACGGAATCCAGGTCGCCCTCAGAACACCTCAGGCCGCACTCGCGGATCTTTTCCCTGTCGGTACGGTAATCCACGACATCGTTGAGGGCGTAAACGGCCGTATACCCGGCAAAAGCGGTAAGCGAGCCTATGACTATCACGTAGAGAGGCGGGACCCTTCCCAGCCACAGCAGGGCCGCGAGGGCCGGAGTCGCCATATCCAACAGGCCGTGAGGAGTGCGTGAAAGGGCCATGAACAGCTTTATGCGGGAGGAAAAAGGCAGCGCCATACTGGTCGGAGTACTCAGGGCACTCTCCTTTCATTAAAATGCTCAAGGCTGATGAGCGCGGTGGGAACCCAAGCCGGCCTATGTTTTCAAGCCCCGGAAAATCTCATCCAATTTTTCTTCGGGCAAAATACCTTTTCCCCGCGCCACTTCCCGGACGGTCTTCCCGGTGGCGAACGCCTCTTTTGAAATTTCGGAAGCACGGTCATAGCCGATAAACGGGACCAGGTAGGTGGAAAGGGCCAGGCTTTGTTCGATATACGATTCACACTTCTCCCGGTTGGCGGTAATTCCGGCCACGCATTTTTCAGCAAACAGGGCAGCCGCCGGAGCCAGAATCTCGATTGACTCCAGAAGATTTAACGCAATCACCGGGAGCATGGTATTGAGTTCGAAATAGCCCCCCTGCCCGCAGAAGGTGACGGCGGTGTCGTTTCCGATCACCTGGGCGGCGACCTGGATCACCATCTCCGACATGACAGGGTTGACCTTACCGGGCATGATAGATGACCCGGGCTGAAGCGAAGGAAGGGATATCTCCCCGAAACCGCACCTGGGACCGGATGCCAGGAGGCGAACGTCATTTGCGATCTTGACCATGCTTACGGCAATGGTTTTGAGCGCACCGCTGGCCTCGACCGCACCATCCTGTGCCGCCTGTGCTTCGAAATGGTTTTTCGCTTCGCGAAAGGCGCACTCCGTTTTTTCGCAAAGAAGCGCGATAACCCCTTTGGCGAATTCCGGGTGAGTATTCAGCCCGTTTCCGACGGCGGTGCCCCCCAGAGCCACTTCGGAAAGCGACTCGGCCGCTTTCGCCGCCCTCTCCAGCCCCAGCTCGATCTGCCGGGCATATCCACCGAACTCCTGCCCAAGGCTGATCGGCACGGCATCCTGGAGGTGCGTTCTACCGATCTTCATCACGCCGGAAAATTCGGCGGCCTTGCGCCGGAGCGCATCGAGGAGCTTTTCGAGCGCGGGGACCAGTTGATTGCGAATACCACAGACCGCCGCGACGTGAATTACCGTCGGAATCACGTCGTTGCTCGACTGGCAGAGGTTTACGTGGTCGTTGGGATGAACGGGCGCCTTTCCGCCGCGCTTGCCGGTAAGAATCTCGTTTGCGCGGCCGGCGATAACCTCGTTGGCGTTCATGTTGGTGGAGGTGCCGGACCCGGTCTGAAAGATATCGAGAATAAACTGGTCGTCGAGCCTTCCGTCGGCGACTTCCCGCGCCGCCCGGCGGATCGCGGCGGCCGGTTTTTGATCGAGAAGCCCCAGCCGGGAGTTTACAACGGCCGCGGATTCCTTTACAAGCCCCAGGGCGCGGATGAACGCACTCGGAAATGTCCTCCCGCTCACCGGAAAGTTTTCGAAGGCGCGCCGGGTCTGTGCCCCGTAGTAGGCATCATCGGGGACTTCAACGGCCCCTAGAGCGTCCTTTTCAATGCGCGGTCCCATAAAGACCTCCAAGACAAAATTTCACCACAGAGGGCTCAGAGATCACAGAGGAAGGCACTGGATTCCGGCTTGCGCCGCAACGGCGCCCTTCCCGATTTACGGGGTTTGCCATCGATCCCTAATTTTATTTTTCCCGATTCTTTTCTCTGCGCTCTCTGCGTCTCTGCGGTAAAACCCTTACCCGCTCACAACCACTGTCTTGACATTCACGAATTCTTTCAGCCCGAAAGAGGACAGTTCCCGGCCGAATCCGGATTTTTTCACCCCTCCGAAAGGAAGGCGCGGGTCGGACTTTACCATTCCGTTTACCGCCACAAATCCGGCAGCCATTTCATGCGCAAGCCTCTCCGCCCTTTCGATGTCCCTGCTCCATACGGCCGCCCCCAGTCCGAGTTCGGTCCCGTTGGCGATCCTTATCATTTCAGCTTCACTCCCGGCTGTGATTATCGGCACGATGGGACCGAAGACTTCCTCGCTCACTACCCTCATGTCCGGCGCCACATTGGTCAGGACGGCCGGCCTGAAGAAAAAGCCCGTGTCCGGAGGCATGGGGCCGCGATGAATGGTTGCTCCCTTTTTTTCGGCATCTTCGAGCTGCTCGGAGAGCCCCTTCAAGAACTCCTCCCTGGCAACCGGACCCATGTCCGTATCCTTTTCCATCGGGTCGCCGACTTTCAACTTATGGAGCCCCTCCATGAACTTCTCCAGGAACTTATCCGCAACGCTTTCGGCCACTATCATGCGCTTGGCGGCAATGCAGCTCTGGCCGGCGTTGGCCATCCTGGACCGGACGGCGGTTTGAGCGGCCCGTTCTATGTCGGCGTCATCGAGCACGATGAACGGATCGGAGCCTCCCAGTTCGAGGACCAGTTTCCTGATATGCTTCCCCGCCACCGCACCCACGGCCGAACCCGCCTGCACGCTTCCGGTAAGGGAAACCCCTTCGATATGGCCGTCTTCGATCAACCGCTCGGCAGCCTGCGCGCCTATGAGCAGGGTCTGGAAGGAATGGTCGGGAAACCCGGCTTCGCGAAATATTTTTTCCAGCTCAAGGGCTGCAATCGGGACGTTTGAAGCATGCTTGAGAAGACATACGTTTCCCGCCGCAAGTGTGGGAACGGCCCAACGCACCACCTGCCAGAAAGGGAAATTCCATGGCATTATCCCCAGGATCGTTCCCAGGGGCTCGAAGGTAACATAGCTCTTGAGCGCTTCGGTTTCGAATGTCTCGTTGCGCAGAAACTCCTCGGAATGATCGTGGTAATAATCGCAGACAAGAGCGCATTTCTCGATTTCAGAAACCGCATCTCCTATCGGTTTGCCCATTTCCTCCGTTATTATCCGGGCATATTCACCAGCCTTGCTTCTGAGTATGGCAGCCAGGGCGGCAACAGGTTTTACCCGCTCCGATACGGGCGTCCTTCTCCACGGCACAAATGCCTCTTTTGCCATGCCGACCGCCGCTTCGCACGCGGCAAACGACATGGGGTCGAATTCCCGGTTGATTTTTCCGCTGTAAGGGTTGATGGATCTCAGCCGTCGCATGAACTCCCTCCGAAATAGCATGAATATGAACGTTCCCTGAAAGGTTTACAGGAAAACGCCACAAAATGGCAACACCTATCAAGACAAATGCTTGATACTCGACGCCGGATGCCGGATGAGTATTACATGCGAATGGCATCAACTTTCCGTGAATCGAGTATCAAGCATCCAGTATCGAGCTATCCAGCCTCTAATGTCCAGCATCGAGTATCGAGCATCCAGTATCTAACATCGAGCATCCGTACTGCTACTTCTGCTCCCCTCCCTGGGGCAGGTTCTTTTTTATCTCGCGCTTCATGGTATTGATGGACTTGGTGACGGGAATCTCTTTCGGACATACCCGAGTGCATTCGAAATAGTTTTCGCACGGCCATACGTTATTGGGTTCGTTGAGCTTTTCAAGCCTTTCCCTGAACCGGCCGTCCCGTGAATCGTAGAGGAAACGGTAAGCCCACACCAGCGCGGCCGGACCTATGTAGTCGGGATTATCCTTCATTACCGGGCACGAGGCGGTGCAGCAGGCACAAAGGATGCACCGGATCACGTCCTCCTGTTTTTTATGGTCTTCGGGGCTTTGCAGCCGTTCTTTTTCGGGAGGCGGTCCCGGAGGAACAAGATACGGGCGCATGGCATCGACCCTGGCCAGGAAGTCCTCCATATCCACCATCAGATCCTTGACCACCCTGAAAACCGGCAGCGGCTCCAGCGTAATCTCGGCCGAGTCCGCGTAGTCCCTCACCAGTTTCTGGCAGGCCAGGGCGCACACGCCGTTTATCCGCATCCCGTCCGAACCGCATACCCCGTGGGCGCACGACATCCGGAAGGCAAGGCTGCCGTCCTGTTCCCACTTTATCCTGTTCAGGCAGTCGAGTATACGCTCCTGCGGCTGCGCGGCAACCGTATAAGACTTGTACGAAGGTTCCGAGTCCACTTCCGGGTCGAACCGGAAAATTTTGAATCGCATTTCCATATCAGTATGTCCTCGGTTTGGGTTCGAATCTGGTAACGTTCACGGGCTTGTAGGTGATCGACACGCCGGCGCCGGTTTTCTGGATCAGCGTGTGTTTTAGCCACTCCCCGTCGTTTCTTTCAGGATGGTCTTCGCGCGAGTGCGCCCCCCGGCTCTCGGTCCTGGCCAGTGCGCAAGCCACTATAGCTTCCCCCAGCCCGAGCAGATTTTCAAGCTCCAGCGCGTCGATGAGATCGGTATTGAAACGGGTCCCCTTGTTGTCCACCGTTACGGTGCGGTATCTTTGCTCCAGCGCCCTGATGGATTCGAGCGCGCGGGCAAGGGTGTTTCTGTCACGGAACACCGAGCATTCGGAAGTCATTGTCTCCTGGAGGCTCTGCCGGATGCCGGCCGATCTCTCACCGCCGCCGTTCGCTTTTATACGATTTATCCTCTCGACGCTCTTCCGTTCGGGTGAGGGCGGAGGCTCCGTCCAGGACAGAGTTTTAAGCTCCTCGACCATGTGCTGCCCTGCCCTCCTGCCAAAGACCACCAGGTCGAGGAGGGAATTGCACCCCAGCCGGTTCGCCCCGTGCAGTGACAGGCACGAACACTCGCCGGCCGCATACAGGCCCGGGACGGGATTGTTATGGATATCGAGCACCTGTCCGCTGGTGTTTGCCGGTATTCCGCCCATCATGTAATGGCAGGTCGGGTGGACGGGAATCAGGTCCCTCACCGGGTCCAGGCCAAGGTAAATCCTGACGAAGGAAGAAATATCCGAAAGCCTTTCCGCCAGCTTCTTTTCGCCCAGATGGGTAAGGTCGAGGTGCACGTAGTCGCCGCCGTTTATACCTCTTCCCTCCCCTATTTCGGTGTAAATGGCGCGCGAGACCATATCTCTCGGGGCCAGGTCCTTTATTGTCGGCGCATACCGCTCCATGAACCGCTCGCCCGTGCCGTTTCGCAGCACGCCTCCCTCGCCCCTTGCCGCCTCGCTTATGAGAACACCCAGCCCGTAGATTCCCGTCGGGTGGAACTGGACGAACTCCATATCCTCGAGCGGAATACCGAGTTTGTAGGTGAGGTAGAGCCCGTCGCCGGTGCTGGCGAAGGCGTTGGAGGTAACCTTGAATACTTTGCCGTATCCGCCCGTGGCAATCATAACGACCCGGCTGTGGAAGAAGTGGATTTCACCCGTTGCAAGCTCGTATGCGACCACTCCCGCGACCCGCCCCTCCTGGACTATCAAGTCCAGGACGTGAAACTCGGGATAAATCTTGATTCCTTTCCGCACAGCCTCGAAATAGAGTGTATCCATCATCACGCGCCCGCTTCTGTCCGCCGCGTAGCAGGCCCGCTTGACCGGGGCTTTGCCGAACTCCCTGGTATGTCCGCCGAAATTGCGCTGGGCAATTTTGCCTTCAGGCGTGCGATTGAAGGGCACGCCCATGTGTTCGAGTTCGTAGACGGCCCTTATGGCGTCCTTGGCCAGGATTTCGGCAACGTCCTGGTCGCTCAGGTAGTCGCCGCCCTTTACGGTATCGTACATGTGCCATTCCCACGAATCAGGCTCCTCGTTTCCCAGCGCCGCCGCAATACCGCCCTGGGCGGCCCCGGAATGCGACCGGGTGGGATAGACCTTGCTGAAAAGAGCCACGTCGGCTTTGCCGGCAACCTCGACCGCGGCCCTTAGCCCGGCAAGGCCTGCTCCGACTATCAGTACGTCGTGTTTGAATACCATGGAGGACTCCTTGGAGTAAGCTGTCATGCCCGGCTACCCGTACAATCGAGGCCGGGAAAAAGCACCGTCTGCCCGCCAAAGAAAATCCCCCTTTTCCTGAAAGGGGGAAGGGATGATTTCCTCATGCGGCAGACGCCTTGAGCGGAACGCAACTCTGTGGGCGGGAAAGTTTAGCTCCTGCTGTCCATCGGCTCATAGGTGCATCCTATCGCCCCGCAGTAATGGCCGACATATTCGGCTTCAGGCCGATAGAGGGCCGGTTTTTCCTGAGCTTCGGCGAACTTTTCCTCTATGATGTGAGAGCACCACCCGGAAATCCTGGAAACGGCGAAAACCGGGGTCATTACGTCGATCGGGATTCCCATAAGCGAATAGACCGAGCCGCTGTAGAAGTCCACATTGGTCCTGATGTTGGTCTTGCCGCGGGATTCGAATTCCCTGTATCCCGCTTCTTCGATCAGGGAAAGATACTCATACCAATGCCCGCGGCCCATTTTCTTACCGAGCCGCTCGGACATCTCCTTCAGTATCTTGGCGCGGGGGTCGATCGTCTTGTAGACCGCATGCCCCATTCCCATTATCTTTTCGCCCTTTTCAATCTTGTTGCGCACCCACTCGGGAATCTCGTCTTTGGATTTTACCTGGGATTCGACCTCCAGAAGCATTTTCATGACCCTGGCATTGGCCCCTCCGTGAAGGGGACCGGAAAGAGCGCCCACACCGGCGGCGACCCCCGCATACATGTGCGCATTGGTCGAGACCACCTCACGGCAGGCAAAAGTGGAAGCGTTGAACGTATGGTCGGCATGCAGGAGCAGGCAAACGTCGAAATCACGGGCTATTTCCCTGTCGGGCTTCTTGCCGGTGAGCTGCCAGAGGAAATTGGCGGCATGCGACAAGGCGCTGTCCGGCGGCAGGGGTTTTTCGCCGCCGCGTATCCTGTTCCATGCCGCGACAACGGCCGGGACCCGGGCAAGCAGCCGTATCGCCTTCCGCACGTTGGCCTCGCGCGACTCGTCATAGAGTTCCGGGTCGGCAATGCCGAGCAGAGGGATACAGGCCTGAAGCACGTCCATCGGATCGGCCTCTTTGGGCAAGTTTTCCAGGACCTCCAGGATGAAAGCCGGAATTTCACGGGCCTGGACCACCTGCCTTTCGAACCGCTCGATCTCGCTATCTTTTGGCAGATGCCCGTTTAAGAGCAGAAAGGCCGTTTCCATAAACGTCGAACGTTCCGCCAGCTCTTCGATCCGGTATCCCCTGTAGATTAATATCCCCTTTTCTCCATCGATATAACTGATCTTCGTATCGGCTACCGTTACCCCCCTGAGGCCGGTATTCTTTACTCGTACCTGTTTTTCCGCCATGGTGCATCCTCCGGAACCTCTATAATGTCACAACACAAATCGGGGCGCGCAAACCCGTTTCCGAATCGTTAGAGCCCCAGTTTCACAACGTTGAGCGCTCCGCCTGCCAGGAGCTGCTTGCGCATCCTGGGCGAAACATGCAACAACACCTTTATCGTGGTGCCGTCGACCTGCACGGGGATTTCGGCATCCCCGCCTGCGAGACGCCGGCGCACGCCGTCGTAGACGACTTTCGAACCGGGCCGGAACACCCCGTGATCTTCAGGCCGCGCGAACATCAGCGGCAAAATCCCGTAGTTGCACAGGTTGGCCATGTGTATCCGGGCAAAACTCTTGGCGATTACGGCCCGGATTCCAAGATATCGCGGCGCAAGGGCGGCATGTTCGCGGCTCGATCCCTGGCCGTAGTTCTCGCCGCCTATAATGGTTATGGCGCCTTTCTCCCTGGCCTTGAGGTGAAAATCAGGGTCGACGATGGAAAATACATACCGGCTGATGGCGGGGATGTTGGACCTGAGCGGCAGGATTTCGTTTCCGGCCGGCATGATGGTGTCGGTGGAGATGTTGTCTGCAAGCACTAACACCACTTCCGTTCCAAGGGTTTCGGGCAGCGGCTCGAACTCCGGAAGAGGAGCGATATTCGGCCCCCGGACGACCTCGAGTTTCCGCAGCTCTCCATTCGGCCTGATGATGGAGACATCGTCCACCAGATATTGTTCCGGGTCCTTGATCCTCGGATACTCCATCTCTTTTCCGAGTTCCCGCGGATCGGTGATGACCCCCTTTAAAGCCGCCGCCGCAACCGTTTCCGGTGAACACAGAAATACCTGGTCGTCCTTGGTGCCGGAGCGGCCCGGGAAGTTGCGGGGCATCGTGCGCAGGCTGACCTGGCCGGTGCCGGGCGCCTGGCCCATTCCTATGCAGCCAAGGCATCCCGGTTCGTGGATGCGCGCACCCGCCCGTAGAAGGGGGAGCACACCGCCGCGGGCGGCAATGTTTTCTATGACCTGCCGGCTTCCCGGATTGACGTGCAGCGAAGTCCAGGGCGAGCTGTGCCGGCCCTCGACTATACGGGCGACCACCATCAGGTCGCGGAAGGAAGAATTAACGCTGCTGCCCACTATAACCTGGTCCACCTTGAGCCCCGCCACCTCGCGAACCGGCACCACGTTTCCCGGTGAAGTGGGTTTGGCGATGAGCGGTTCGACCTTCGAAAGCTCGATCTCGTCGTGTTCGTCGTAGTCGGCGCCTTCGTCCCCGGAAAGCCCCACCCATGCGTCCCCTCTGCCCTGGGCCGCCAGGTAGGACCTGGTATTTTCATCCGACGGGAAAATGGAGGTGGTGGCCCCGAGTTCGGTGCCCATGTTGCATATCGTCTCGCGATCCGTCGCCGAAAGGCTTCTTACGCCCGGACCGTAGTATTCGACTATTTTCCCGACGCAGCCCTTTACCCCGTAGCGCCTCAGCATTTCCAGAATCAGGTCCTTTGCGCTCACCCAGTCCGGCAGCTCACCCGTCAGCTTGACGCCCAGGACGGCCGGACACGGCACATAATAGGGGTGTCCCGCCATGCACAACGCGACGTCCAGTCCCCCCGCACCCATCCCCAGGACCGATACGCCCCCCGCACCCGGGGTGTGGCTGTCCGAACCCAGAAGTGTTTTGCCGGGAATTCCGAACCTTTCCATATGCACCTGGTGCGACACGCCGTTTCCCGCCGGGCTGAAATGCAGCCCGTAATGCGCCGCCGCCGTCTGCAGGTAGCGGTGGTCGTCGGCGTTTTTATTGTCCGTCTGCAGGATATTGTGGTCCACGTACTGCACGGCCAGCTCGGCTTTTATCCCGTCTATGCCCAGGGCTTCAAACTCCAGCATGGCCATCGTCCCGGTGGCGTCCTGCAGAAGGATCTGGTCGATTCTGACTCCGATCTCCTCGCCGATTATCATTTTCCCTTCAACCAGATGTGATTCGAGTATTTTTCTAGTCAGATTTTTCGCCACTGATTTCTCCTGTCGTTGCCAAAAGCGATTCATGGTTCATGAGGGTATGGCCCCGAATCGTACCTGCAATCAGGCAAGCGGGGCGAAAATGTCACAGGTAGGAGGAGCCTTCTCGTAGTTGACCCTCAAGAGCAGGCAACCGGTGAAACAGTGGGAATCCTCCGGGAAGGTTTCTTTCCGGCTGCGCCTGGAAATGTCTTTTCTTCAATACATCCGTATACAAAACCTGATCGCACACAAAACCTAAGTTTGCGCCCTTATAATGTCAATTATGAGGTTTGTCGGCTGTACGCAATGTTGCCCAAATGAGGTTTGATACGAAATATTGTCTGCATTCCCACGCAGTATCGGGGATCTCGGGCGGGAATTTGCCAAGCGATGCCGGCTGCCGGCCGGGGGGTGTAATAAACGAAAGGGACTGCATCCCGTCGCGGGAGGCAGTCCCTTTCGTTTCTATATTGAAAGCAGAGGGAGATGTAGACCTATTTGATTTTCTCACCGAGAGTCTTGCCGGCTTTGAACTTAACCACCTTGGAAGCGGGTATGCTGATTTTTTCACCGGTCCTGGGGTTGCGGCCCTCACGTTCCGACCTCGAACCGACACTGAAAGTTCCAAAACCGACCAGGGTTATTTTGTCTCCCTTGGCCAGAGCGTCTGAAACGGCAGCGACGAACCCGTCAACAGCTTTTTCCGCCTGGGATTTGGTGATACCGCCTTCACTTGCAATTTTTCCTATTAATTCTGCTTTCGTCATCTCTTTCCTCCTCAACGAAAAAGTTAAAACCCCCTCCTGAACCAAAACCGACCTCAAAACGCCTAACCCTTCACCCCCTCTCAAAAAAAACTGCCCCTGCTTATTTGAACGCACGTATCCCGCTTCCGGAGATTTGCCCTCCTGCAGGACTATGCCTGCGGAGCCGCAACCGGTCTGGCTCCGCTTCAGCCAAGTATTTGTTTTAGTATCAGACGCTTTGATTTGTCCATAAAAATCTTACTGGGAGCCAGAAAAAAAGCCCTCTCACGCTGATCCGGATAATATTTCGTGGAAAGATAAATCGCAATCGGATTTTTTCCCCGGCCGTTCGGTGCTCCGTTGCATTTAAGCAAATAAGGATATATAAATGTGCATACCTATCCGAAGACTTCTCTTCAACCACAACTTTTCACAAGGAGGCCGTTATGACCATTCGAGTGTTAATCGAAAGGGAGGTTGAGCCAGGCCAGGAAGTGAAACTACAGCAGATCCTCACTCAATCTCGGATAAAGGCGATGAGGGCCAAAGGCTACATTTCAGGCGAAACCCTGAGGGCCTTTGACAATCCCAACAGGTTCCTGGTGATCAGCAACTGGAGTTCGGCTGCCGACTGGCAGGCCTGGGAGAAGCACCCCGAGCGCGCCAAACTTCACCAGGAATTGGCCCCGCTTCTCATCGGAAAGGAAAAGTGCACTATCTACACACATTTCTAGCCCGCCGCCTTTCGAACTTGTAAGAGCCAGGGCAGTCCGCGATTTTGAATCTTATTTAAAAAGTGCCCGGTGGGCACGGTAAGGCCGTGCCCACCCAACAATTCTTTTTTCTCCGCAACCCGCTCGCCTCCGCGCTCAGGCAACACCGGCACCACGCAGCGGCCTTCTCATTCGACCCCCCTCTGCACTTTATATACGCCCCGCTCGTTTTTCAGAGCGGCCATTACCCGCTGCAGGTGCTTTGAATCCCTGACCTCTATGCGCAGATGGCAAACGCTCGACCTGTCCGCCTGGGTATCCACCTGGAGATTGATAACGTTTACGTCCATCTGGCCCAGGACGCCGTTAAGCGCCGCAAGTATACCCTTTTCGCCGGAGTGGACGATACGGATGTCCACGGGGAAGAGCTGTTCTTTGCCCGAATCCCACTGGACTTCGATTATCCTGCTCGAATCCCCCCGCTCGAGATTTTTGCACGTAGCCCTGTGAGCGGTTATTCCGCGCCCGCGGGTGATGTAGCCCAGGATCGGTTCACCCGGTACAGGGTTGCAGCAGTGGGCCATGCGGATCAAAACGTCATCGACCCCCTTTACCTTGACACCGTCTTTCGCCGGCCGGACCTTTCGCTTTTCAACGAGAATCTCGTCTTTATGATGCTCCTCTTCGGCGGGCAGAGAGGTCAACTTTCCGACTACCTGGAAGGCGGTGACCTTGTGGAACCCGATGGACGCCAGGAGGTCGTCCACTGATTTGAGCGAAAAAGCCTTGGCTGCCTCCTGAAGTTCCGGGGAGTTCAGAAAATTGTTGAAGTTGAGGCCTTTCTTGCGAAATTCACGCTCGCAGATCTCCCTTCCCAGGGCGATGGAGCGTTCTCTTTCTTCCGTCTTGAACCAGTGTTTGATACGGCTGATCGCCTTGGCGGACTTGACCTGCTTGAGCCAGTCCTTGCTCGGCCGGTGGTTTGCCGCGGTGAGAATCTCGACGGTGTCACCGTTTTGGAGTTCGTTTCTAAGCGGGACCAGTTTGCCGTTTACCCTTGCGCCCACGCACCTGTGCCCCACCTCCGTATGCACTTCATAGGCGAAATCCACGGGGGTCGCCCCCTTCGGAAACGACTTCACCTCCCCATTCGGGGTAAAGACATAAACTTCGTCGGGGTAAAAATCCACCTTGACGGCTTCGATGAACGCCTTGGGATCGCTCCAGTCCTTGCTCAGCTCCATCAGGTGTCTCAACCACGAAAAATGCATCGTTTCCTGCGGATCGATCTCGGCCGGCAGCTTTCCTTCCTTGTAGAGCCAGTGGGCGGCAATGCCTTCGCTGGCAATCCGGTCCATTTCCTCGGTGCGGATCTGCACCTCCATCGGCTCCCGGTAAGGACCCATGACCGTGGTGTGCAGGGACTGGTACATGTTGGATTTCGGTTTTACGATGTAGTCCTTGTACCTGCCGTCAACGGGTTCCCAGAGCGCGTGCATGAGGGCCAGCGTCTCGTAGCAGGATTTGACCGAGTCCACTATGAGGCGGAATGCGATCAGATCGTAGACGCGCGTCAAATCGAGTTTCTGGCGCTCCATTTTCTGGTAAATACTGAACAGGTGCTTGGGACGCCCGTAAATTCGACCGCTAAGCCCGTATTCGACCATCCGGGCGGTAAGTATCTGCTTTACCTCTTCGACGTAGCGCCGCCGGTCTTCTTCGGTTTTGGCGAGCCCCATGGCGATTTCTTCGTATTGCTTGGGATAGAGGCACCGGAACGCCAAATCTTCCAGTTCGTGTTTCATCCACTCGATGCCCAGCCTGCCCGCCAGGGGGGCGTAGATGTCGATTATCTCCTGGCCTTCCTTTTTCCCCGAATCGTCCCTGCGGCAAGCGGCGCTGCGAATGCCCTCCAGACGGTCGGCGAGCTTTACCAACACCACCCGGATATCCTGGGAAATGGCAAGAATCATTTTGCGTATGTATTCGGCCTGGCGCTCTTTGCGGCTGGCGTAGGCAATCTGGGTGAGCTTGCTGACGCCCTGCAGGATCCTGAGGACCTCGGGGCCGAACAACTCCTCGACGTCCTCCGCGCTTATGAGCTTTCTTTCGAAGGAGTCGTGGAGCAAGCCGGCGGTGATGCTTTCCTCGTCCAGGCGCATTCTGGCAAGAATCCCCGCCGTAGAAAGCGGGTGATTCAGATACGGCTCGTCCGAAGACATGCTTTTGCCCCGATAGGCTTTTGCCGTAAAGACATAAGCCTTTTCAAGAAGCAGCATGTTTGCCTTCGGATGGTACCCCAGTACCTGGTCCAGGAGTTCGAAAAAGCGCACCATTTGCCCCGTCGGAAAATCAATTTACATCCGAAAAATTTCCCCGCGATCATAGCGGGCCGTCTCGCCCCGATCACAATTTTCCGTGTAAAACTCGATCGATTTAATTCAGGGTATCACAGATTCTCTACCTGAATTGATCAATTTCTTCCCCCTCCCCTGCCCCCTCCCGTGTCGAAGAAACGGCCCGAACCACCCACGAAGACCGCGGAGGGCGGGAAGGGGAAGAGCGTCTCGCGCTAGCTGAGCTTTTCCCCCGTCATCTTTTCGACTTCGGATATCAGCCGGCCGAGAAGCTCCCTTTGCGGCACCTTTTCGACCCGCTCGCCCCTTTTGAACAGGATGCCGCTGTCCCTGCCGCCGGCAATTCCGACGTCGGCTTCCCTGGCCTCACCGGGACCGTTTACCACGCATCCCATGATGGCAACCTTAAGAGGCGTTTTCACCTTCTGGAGCAGTTCTTCGGCCTTTTCCACCAGCGGGATCAAGTCGATTTCCGTTCGCCCGCAGGTTGGGCAGCTAACCAGTTCCACGCCCCTTTCCCGAAGCTTCAGCGCCCGGAGGATCGACCATGCGACAGACATTTCCCGCACGGGGTCGGCGGTAAGCGATACCCTCATCGTGTCCCCTATTCCCTCGAACAGCAGCAACCCGATTCCAAGGGCCGATTTTACAGCGCCCCCCACCACCGTGCCCGCCTCGGTCACTCCGAGGTGGAAGGGATAGTCCGTCTTTGCGGCCAGCAGCCTGTAGGAGGTAATGGTATCAATCACGTCGGAGGATTTAAGAGAGATCTTGAGCAGCTCGAAGCCGTTTCCCTCGAAGAAGCGAATGTGGCGGAGCGCGCTCTCAACCATTGCCTCCGGTCCGGGACGGCCGTATTTGGCGAGCAGGTCCTTTTCCACCGACCCGCTGTTTACGCCGATTCGCACCGGCGCCTGGCGCTCTTTGGCGGCCTGGATGACTTTTTTGAGCTTTTCGGGGCCGCCGATGTTTCCGGGATTGATCCTTACGGCGTCCGCTCCCGAACTCAGGGCGGCCGTCGCCAGCCGGTAGTCGAAGTGTATGTCTGCAATCAGCGGGATGCGAATGGATTTTTTTATATCCGCGAACCTGTCCGCCGCCTCCCGGTCGAGCACCGCCACCCGCACGATCTCACAGCCCGCGTCCTCCAGCCTCTTTATCTGGTCCACGGTGGCCCGCCAGTCGCGGGTATCCGTATTGGTCATGGATTGGACTGAAACCGGCGCGCCACCTCCGATCTGGACGTTCCCAATACGAATTTGCCTGCTCACCCGGCGTTTTATCTGTTCCAAAGCATCCTCCAAAGCATCGGCCAAAAACCCCAAGCCTCTTTCCCAATCACCGTGCATCCCGGTGGAAAAAACCTTTCGCATCCTCACTATCCTTTAATTTTACAGGAATTGGGATGCGATTCCAATCTTCACTCAGTCCCTTCGGCCTTTTCCCCACCAGTGGTCATGGTCCTTGAACCACCAGTCCGTCGAATCGGTCATCAGGATCTGTTCGGCAATAGCCTTGCCCACCGTGGTCTTGAGGCGCTGCCTGGCGAAGTCTATCCATTTTGAGGCGTAGGCATTGCCAAGGTCATTTTGCTCCTTTAATTCCAGAATGAGGTCAAGCTGGTCCGCATCGTGGGCAAGCCTGGCCTCCACGCTCTGTTCGTTCCTGTACTCGCTTAGAAGAGTTTTCAGTTCCTCACCGAAAGGGAGCGCGTCGGCAAGGTCAGCGACGGCCCCGCCCTCATCCACGGTAACATATCGTTTATTCACGTAGTTTTGATCTCCGGTGCGCGCCTCGGCAATGTCGTGAAAGAGGCACAGGCAAACGAGCTTGAACGGATCGGGGTTTTCCTGGGAAAGGCGCGCCAGGGTGAATCCGATCATCGCAACGCGAAATGAGTGGTCGGCAACCGATTCCCGCCCCGAGCCGAGAAACTGGTAACCGGAGCGGGGGGTCTTTTTGAGCATGCCCAGTTCAAAGAAAAAGTTCACTATCTTGCGGTAGTCCAAAGAAATCTCCTTGTAATACGATAACTTACATTCACCAGCCAAACGGTCTGCGTGGCCTTTGCCGCGGGCTCCGCAGATTTTGTCTTTTAAAGCCCCGTTAATATTGCTATATGTTTTAGGAAATCAAGACAATTCACCCCATTATTCCCTGCAACCCTGCCTCTGGAGGACTTTTGGAATATATGGACAAGCATACTCTTTCGGTACTGGTCGAGAACGCCCCGGGTGTCCTGACAAGGGTGGCAGGCCTGTTCGCACGGCGGGGATTCAACATTGACAGCCTTGCGGTCGGCCGCACGGACAGGGACGATGTTTCCCGCATGACGATCGTCGTCGAGGGCGACAAACCGCTCATCGAACAGGTCACCAAACAGCTTCATAAGCTGATCGACGTCATCAAGATAAGCAATATCACCGATGACGAGTACGTCGACCGTGAACTGGTGATGATAAAGGTTGCGGCCGAACCGAACCAGCGGGTCGAAATCATTAACATTGCCGGCGTTTTCAGGGCCCGTGTCGTTGATTTGGGCAGAAAAACCATGACTTTCGAGTGCACCGGCACCGAAGGCAAGATCAATGCCCTGGAAGAATCGCTGCGCCCTTACGGCATCAAGGAACTGGTTCGCACCGGCAAGATAGCGATGCTCAGGGGCAGCCGGTACGTTAGCGTCGGCAGCACATGGGCCAGGGAAGGCGAGGAAGATTAGCACCGCGGACGCAAGCCGTCAACTCCCGGCCTTTTGACAGGCACACAACCGGTGATCACGTTCGAGCGGGTTGGAAGGTTTCCGGTACCCCTGAAAAAGTTTCACTCTCCCCCTCTGAGGCTGTGATCGCCGTCCGCCGCGCCATTTTATGGAGCCATAAAGTATCTGGAGGTGTTTGCGTGGAAATGACAGTTGCCGACGCACTGATCCAGTGCCTCGAAAAGGAAAACGTGGAGGTGATTTTCGGCTACCCCGGCGGGGCCATCCTTCCAGTCTACGATTCCCTCTACAACTCGAAGATAAGGCATGTGCTGGTGCGCCACGAACAGGGCGCCGTCCATGCCGCCGACGGCTACGCCAGGGTAACCGGAAAGGTCGGCGTTGCAATGGCCACCTCCGGCCCGGGAGCGACCAACCTGGTAACCGGCATTGCCAACGCCTACATGGACTCCATTCCCCTCGTGTGCTTCACGGGCCAGGTTTCCACCCTCCAGATCGGCACGGACGCCTTCCAGGAGGTGGACATAACCGGCATAACCTTGCCGATCACCAAGCACAATTACCTGGTCAAGGACCCGGCGAAGCTGCCGGCAATAGTCAAGAACGCGTTCCACATAGCGGCAACCGGAAGGCCCGGACCGGTGCTGATCGATATTCCGCGAGACGTCGCCTCGGCGATGATCTCTTTCAAGTATCCGTCGGCGGTCCGATTGAGGGGCTACAAACCCACCTATAAAGGCCATCCCTCGAAAATAAAGGAAATCGCCGCCCTGATAAAGAAGGCCAAAAGACCGCTGATCTATTCCGGCGGCGGTATCCTGGCTTCGAACGCTTCCTCCGAACTGCTCCAGTTCGCCGAAGCCATATCGGCCCCGGTCACCAACACCTTCATGGGACTGGCGGGCTTTCCCGGGGAACATCCGCTCTTTTTGGGAATGCTCGGGCTCCACGGCACCAGGCCAGCAAACATGGCCGTGACTCAGTGCGACCTGCTGATCGGCCTGGGAGCGCGCTTTGACGACCGTGTCGTGCTGAACCTCAACAGCTTCGCCCCGAATGCCACGGTGATCCACATCGACATCGATCCGGCGGAAATCGGCAAAGTCGTCTCCACCCACGTGCCGCTCGTGGGGGACGTAAAGCTGATATTGAAGAGCCTGCTGCCCCTTATCGAAAAAGTTGACCGCTCCGAGTGGGCCGAAACCATACGCCGTCTCAAGGAAGAGCACCCCCTGACCTATGTCCGCAACGGCTCCCTCAAACCGCAGTTTATTATCGAGCAGCTTTGGAACTACACCAGGGGCAACGCCATCGTGGTTACCGACGTGGGCCAGCACCAGATGTGGGTCGCCCAGTATTACAAGTTCACGGAACCCAGGACGCTCGTTTCTTCGGGCGGGCTCGGGTGCATGGGGTTCGGCCTGCCCGCCGCGCTGGGCGCATGTATCGGCGCTCCCGACAAACAGGTCATCCTGGTCACGGGAGACGGCAGTATCCAGATGACCATACAGGAACTCGGGACCATGATGGAGCAGGGGCTAGCCATTAAGATATTGATACTTAACAACCACTCCCTGGGGATGGTCCGCCAGCTTCAGGAATTCTACTGCGACAAACGATACATGGCCGTAAATTTCAGTTTCCACCCGGACTTTGAAATCCTGGCCAAGGCTTACGGAATCCCGGGCTACACCTTCCGCACGGAAGACGACGTTCTAAAACACCTGCCCGAGGCGCTTTCCCGGCCCGGCCCGGCGATTTTCAACTGCCTGGTGCCCACCGAAGAAAACGTATCGCCAATGGTGCTCGCCGGGAAAGGAATAGCCGAGGCCATCGACTGCGGGTAGCTTCTGGGCCGGGTTCCCGGGCTCCGGCCCGGGGACCGGCTTCGGCAGCTTCCGCTTCGAAACGGGTAAAAGCACCGATAAGCCGGAAGAATGCGAAGAAGCTCATTACGAATCGTCTCTCCCGGACTTCTTGACATAATCCCCCCCACCCCCGTATAGTACGCCTTCCTGAAAACCCCGATGGAGATCACTGAATGAAGACTCTGCTTCTCAACCCGCCCTCTTTCGAAAAATTCGACGGGGGAGCCGGTGCGAGGTGGCCCGCGCGCCGCGAGATCGCATCCTACTGGTATCCGGTCTGGCTGGCCTACCCGGCCGGGCTGATAAAAGAAAGCAGGCTGGTGGACGCTCCTCCCCACGGGATTTCACCCGAGGAGACGGTGCGCATCGCCTGTGACTTCGAATTCCTGGTCCTTTTTACGAGCAAGGTGGGTTTCAAAAACGACGTGAAACTCGCCGAAATGATAAAGGAACAAAACCCTTCCATAAAGATCGCCTTCGTCGGTCCGCCGGTGTCCGTTCGCCCCGAGGATGCCCTGAACGCTTCGCCGGCAATCGATTTCGTGGCCAGGAAAGAATTCGACTATACGGTCACCGAATTCGCCCAGGGCAAAAAGCTCGAAGAAATCGACGGGGTGAGCTACCGAAGCGACGGAAAGGTCGTCCACAACCCGGACAGGCCCCCTGTCCAGGACCTCGATTCGCTCCCATTTATCACGGAAGTTTACCGGCGCGACGTTGACCCGGCAAAATACAACATTCCCTTCCTCAAACACCCGTATCTCTCGTTTTATACGGCGAGGGGATGCCCGGCCCGGTGCATCTACTGCCTGTGGCCCCAGACCTTCACGGGCCATCCCTGGCGCGTTCGCAGCAACGAAAACGTGGTGGCCGAGGTAAAGCGCGCCCTGGAAATTTTCCCGGAAGTAAAGGAGATCTTCTTCGACGACGATACCTGGGCGTGGGGCAAGTCACGCGTAATCGAGCTGTGCGAGCACCTCAAACCGCTCAAATTCACCTGGTCGTGCAACAGCCGCGTCCACTCGGACTACGATATGCTCAAGGCCATGAAAGAGGCCGGGTGCCGCCTGCTGGTGGTCGGCTTCGAGTCCGGGGTGCAGGAAATCCTGGATAACATGAAAAAGGGCATCACGCTCCAGCAGTCCCTCACTTTCATGAAGAACTGCAGGGAACTCGGCCTGACGGTGCACGGCGATTTTATGATAGGGCTTCCGGGCGAGACCAAAGATACGGTCAGACGCACCCTGGAATTTGCCAAGCGGCTCGATCCGGAGACCATCCAGGTCTCAGTCGCCCATCCCTTCCCCGGCACCGAATTCTGGGACTACCTGGAATCGAACGGCTATCTGACCGACGACGACATGGTGGACGAACTCGGCCACCAGCTTCCAAATTTTGAATACCCCTGGCTCAATCGCCAGGAGATAGTGGACGCGGTCGAGTATTTCTACGGCAAGTATTATTTCAGGCCCAGGGTCATTTACAGGATCGTGCGGCGGGCAATACTGGACCGCGACGAACGCGGCAGGCTCTACAAGGAAGCGAAGGATTATCTGACTCTTCGCGCAAGGCGCAAGAAGTTTTCAGGCGGCCACGTCTTCGACAAAGGCACTCAGCCTTCGGCGATGTCCTGCAAATGAGATCGCGCCGTCTCATTGTCAACGCGGACGACTTCGGTTTATCGGATGAAGTGAACGAAGCCGTCATTCTGGCCTACCGGCGCGGAATCCTCACGAGCTGTTCTCTCATGTCCTCCGGGAAGGCATTCGATTCGGCGGTCCGGCTTGCCCGCGAAAACCCAGGCCTTGCCGTCGGGATTCATGTCACCAGCGTGGATGGAAAATGCGTTCTTCGGCCGCGGGAAATCTCGCACCTGGTTGACGGACACGGAAATTTTCTGGGAAGCCCCGCTACCCTCTCGCTCAAATATTTTTTTTGCAAAAGGGCCCGAAAGGAATTATTGAAAGAAGTCGAGGCGCAGTTCGAGAAGTTTCTCGGCTCCGGCATCGAGTGTTCGCACATCGACTCCCACTGCCACATGCATGTAAATCCCGCCGTCTTTTCGGTCGTGGCTGAACTGGGGAAGCGATACGGCGTCAAGACGATGCGGGTCCCCGACGACGACTTCTTTGCCGCCGCTTCGTTTGTGCAAAAACCGGCGGCAACGGCGGGTTATGCGCTGGTGTTCAAGCTGCTGGCAGGTTCTATGAAGCGAAGGCTTCGCAGCCGGGGCTTTAAGTTTGCGTCCCGGGTGTACGGAAATCTTCTCACCGGGTCGATGAGCAAAGAGTACGTGCTTTCGGTACTCGATGCTTTGCCGGCCGGAATGAGCGAGATATACTTTCACCCCGCCCTGCCGGCCGGCTCGGCGCAGGGCGACCGCCGAAGAATGCAGCAGGCGCGGGAGCTTTCGCTTTTGCTCGACCCCGAAATCGGCGCGAAGATGAAAGCGGCGGGAATCGTTCCCGCCACTTATATTGACTTGGATAAAATGAAAAACCGGATAAAATTGGCCGATTAGTTTAACGGCCGACTTCCAATAACTTACAACTGACAGCGGACAACCCAAAAGCAACCGAAATGAAAACAGCCCTCGTAATTGCCGTGGCGGTTATCGCACAGGCAATCGGAAATACGCTTTTCAGCAAGGGAATGAAAGCAACTGCCGCCCTGCCGTCGTTTTCCGGCGGCTTTTCCATTATGATGCTGGTAGAAGCGCTCAGGAACCCGTTGATATGGGCGGGTATCGTGCTCCTGCTGATTTTTTTCGCCTGCTACCTGTCGGTCCTTTCGTGGGCGGACCTGAGCTTCGTTTTGCCGGCAACGGCATCGGGCTACATTCTTAGTGTTTTCATGGCGCACCAATACCTCGGCGAACCGGTATCCCCGGCGCGCTGGTTCGGTTCGGGACTGATCTTCGCGGGAATAGTTCTTGTCTCCTGGTCGACGAGAAAGTCCGGGAGCAAGCTGCCGGTTGGGGCCGGTGCCCCGGCACAAGTGGGGAAAGCGCCGGAGCGGAGGGGGGTGGCATGATCACCGCTCTCATGGTGCTGATCGTGGTATTTTCGAATGCGGCGGGCGACGTGCTGCTTACCAGGGGGATGAAGAAGATCGGGGACATTTCCGCCGTGAGCCCGCTCGACTGGTTCGGTGTAATCGGCAGGATGGCCGGCAACGTGGATTTTCTGGCCGGGGTGTTTTTCCTGGCGGTCAGTTTTTTCTCTTTTTTGGCCGTGCTTTCCTGGGCGGACCTCAGTTTCGTCGTCCCGGCGACTTCGATATTCTACGTGGTGGCCATTTTGGGCGCTAAATTCATTCTCAAGGAAGAAATAAACCGGATGCGCTGGGCCGGCGCCCTGCTCGTCTGTCTCGGCGTCGCCATGATTTGCATTCCGTAACCATGGGCCACTTCGATTTTGCGGCCACTGCTTTCCTATGCTCCTCGAAATAATCAAAGACATGGTGGGAATCCTCGCTGCTCTATCCACATTATATTATCTCTTTGCCATATTCGCAGCCCGCAGGTTCTTCTCCAAAAAGCCTTCCGCCCCTCTTAAGGATTACCCGCCGGTTTCCATCATGATCCCTTTATGCGGGGCCGATTTCAGGGCTTACGAGAATTATGTTTCCCTGTGCCGCCAGGACTACCCCTCCTTTCAGCTCGTTTTCGGCGTCCGCGAACCCGGCGATCCCTCCGTGGCCCTGGTTGGCAGGCTGAAGGAGGATTTTCCCGAAGCGCCGATAGATATTGCGATCAGCCGGGCCGAGATCGGACAAAATCCCAAGGTAAACAACCTCAATAACATGCTTGCTTTTGCCCGCCATGACATCCTGGTTCTCATGGACAGCGATATCCGCATCGGGCCGGATTTTCTCAAGACGGTAATCGCGGAGCTGGTCGAAAACGGCGGCGGCCTTCTGACCTGTCTTTACCGGGCGGGGGAGGCCCCGGGGCTGCCCTCCGGGCTCGAAGCCGCCGGAATAACCGCCGAGTTCGCTCCCGGCGTTCTGGTTGCGGAAGTCACCGCCGGGATTTCCTTCGCCTTCGGGGCCGCCATTGTCCTCGAAAGAAAGGCGCTGTGCGCCGCCGGCGGCTTCGCCGCGATTGCGGACTATCTTGCAGATGATTACATGATCGGCAACCTGGTCCGCAAAGCCGGCCTGCCGGTACATCTGTCACGATACGTCGTGGAGACCGTTCTATCCAGGTTGAGCCTTGCGGAATTCGTCCGCCACCAGGTTCGGTGGGCGCGGGGAATACGGGCATGCGGGCGGTGGGGCCACACGGGGTCCATTATCACCAACGGAACGGTCCTCGCCCCGCTTTACCTGGTCCTGGCCGGTTTTTCGTCGGCCGGATGGCTGCTGCTGTTTGCAGTTATTGCTCTCAAGACGGCAATGGCCCGCTTCGTGGGGCTCCGGTGCCTGGGTGATGTTGCCCTCAACCGCCGGATGCCGCTGGTTTTCGCAAGGGACATTTTCAGTTTCTTTTTCTGGTGCGCGGCCATTTCAGGCAAATGCGTGGAGTGGAGAGGTAAAAAGTTCAGGATCGACAATAGCGGCAAAATGATGGAAATCGGCGCCCGGGTGCCCCGGAGGCGGGACGCGGGAGTTCGCAGCAGGGATTGAACCCGGTTAGGGGTGAAACTGTGGAGCTGACAAAAATCCTTATGACAGCGGTTGTTGTGCTCGTAGCGGCCGCCGCTCCCACGTTCGGGGGCGGACCGGGCCACGTGGTGGTGACAAAAAGCGACGAGGGAAAGCAGATATCGGTGCCCCTGGGGGCGATAATCGAGGTACGGCTGAAACAGGCCGGGGCGACCGGATATCAGTGGAAAGTTCTCGATTTGGACACCGGCCGCCTGGAGATGCTGGAATCCGGGACCAGGCCGCTGGCGAAGCCTCCGCTCCTGGGGGGGCCCGTTCTTGCGACGTGGCGGTTAAAAGCGGTTGGCAGGGGTCAAACCGAGTTAAAGATCCTGCTCTACAGGCCCTGGGAGGGTCCGGAAAAAGCGGCCGAAAAATTTCAGGTAAGATTGCTCATAAATTAGATATTTCGTGCCCCTTGTTTTCTTCGCGTTCTTCGTGTTCGATATCGGCGCCCTGACGGCTCAAGCCTCAACCCTGGCGGCGCACGCATCTATGCGCAGGTGTTCCAGGAAAGCAGAACAGAGGGGGGAGAGTTCGCGGTTTTTTCGCCGCGCCACAAAAAAGGGCCTTTGGATCTGCACACCGTTCAACCGCACGATGCAAAGAGTGTCCCTCTCGATGTCCTCTTTTACGGCGTACGAAGAAAGAATTGCAACGCCGATCTTTGCCTTTACCGCCTGACGCACAGCTTCTGTGCTGCCCATTTCGGCGACCACGTTCAGGCGTGATGCCATGAAGCCGCGTGCTTCGAGCGCCTGCATCATGACCATGCGGGTGCCGGACCTCCTCTCGCGCGAAATGAAAGCCGTTCCGCCCAACTCATCCAGGCCGACCGAGCCCCGCTTTTCCCATGGATGTCCGGGATAGACCACCAGCACCAGTTCATCGGAATAGACCTCTTCGAGTACGATTCGCTTCTCGTCCCATCTTGCGCCGATCATTCCGAACTCTATGCTCCCGTCAAGGACCTTCTCCACTACTTCGCCGCTGCCGCCGATACTGAGCGTTATCTGTATCGAAGGATAGGTGGCCTTGAAAGTCCCTATAAGCCCTGGAAGGATATAGGTCCCGGGAATGGTGCTGGCCCCGACGTTAAGGGTCCCGGAAAGATTTCCCTTGAACTTTTCAAGGGCCTGTACCGCCCTGTCGCGCAGGTGGATTATCTCCCGGGCGTACTGGTAGAGTATCTTGCCGGCCGGTGTGGGCAGGATTTCGCGCCCGAGCCTGTCGATAAGTTTTTCTCCGAGCGATTCTTCCAGCGCTCGGATGTGCTCGCTCACCGTGGGCTGGGTAAGGTGCACCGCATCCGCCGCCCTGGTAAAGCTTTGCAATTCGATCACCCTGCAGAAAACCTTCAAACGGTGAATATCCATACTGCCTCCAGGTTTCCTATTTTTAACACGAAGGACACGGAGAAGTTCCATTATTTACGCAGGCTGATTCTTTTTCTCGTTCCCACGCCGGCGCGAGGGAGTGAGAAATATTCTAGATCGGCAATTCCTGCTTCTCTTTCTCCTTGCGGAAATCTTCTTCGATCTGTTCGAGCTTGAGGGCGCTATTTTCCCATTCTCGTGTGAGTTCGCCTATCCTGGCCTGGATTTCGCGGTAGCCGGCCTGGATCTCCTGGGCGAGGCGGCCCTGCCTGTAGGTTTCCGGGTCGGCCAGGCGCTCTTTGATGGAATCGAGTTCGCCGTGGCAGGACTCCAGTTCGCGCTCCAGCAGGTCGATCCGGTCCTGAACCGGCTTTTTGGCGCGGAAAAGCTCGTTTCGCCACTCCGCTTCAAACCGTTTTTGCGATGGGCGGCCCTTCTGGCCCGCACCGTTTTCGGCGGCCCTGCCGCCGTCGCCCTCCTCGGCGCGCTCCGCATCGAGCCTGAGCTTCCACACCCTTTGGTAGTCCTCGTAGTTGCCCGGGAAAAGGTGGGCTTCCCCCGATCCTGCCACGAGCACCTTGTTTGCGACAGCGTCGATAAATCTGCGGTCGTGGCTGATAAAGCAGATGGTTCCGGGAAAGTCCCCCAGCGCTCTTTCCAGCACCACGCGCGAGGAGATGTCCAGGTGGTTGGTCGGCTCATCCAGCAGTAGAAAATTAGGGCGCTGCAAAAGAAGTTTGCATAAAACAAGGCGGGCCTTTTCTCCCCCGCTCAGTACCGAAGTCTTTTTCAAAACGTCGTCACCCTGGAAAAGGAACGCACCGAGCAGTCCCCGCAACTGTGTCTGGAGCATGTCCCCGGAAACAGACAGGGTCTCCGCAAAGACAGTGTTTTCGGGCGTCAACTGCTCCCACTGGTGCTGGGCGTAATAGCCGATGGAGGTGTGATAGCCCGCGGCCCGCTCGCCGAAGTCGGGCTCGACCGTACCGGCCAGGACCTTGAGCAGCGTGCTCTTGCCGGCTCCGTTGGGACCCAGGAAGGCAATCTTGTCGCCCCGCTCGACCACCAGGTCAATTCCGCCGTAGACGATATTTTCTCCGTAGGATTTTCCGACGTTTCGAAGTTCCATCACCCGCTTGCCGGACCTGGCGGGGGGCGGGAAGGAAAACTGGATTTCCCGCTCGACTGCCGGGGCATCGACTCTGTCTATTTTTTCCAACATTTTCACGCGGCTCTGAGCCCTTGCCGCCGTTTTCTTGTCGTATCGGTTTTTCTCGATAAAACGCTCGATCTGGAGAATCCGATCCTGCTGGTTATTGTAGGTGGCGAGCTGGATTTGCTGCCGTTTTGCCTTCTCTTCAACGTAAAAATCGTAGTTTCCAGCATACTCGCCCAGGTTTCCCTGCTCGATTTCGATGATCCGCGAGACGACGCGGTTTAGAAAGGCGCGGTCGTGCGAGACGAGAATAAACGCCGAAGAGGAGCTTAAGAGATAGTTTTCGAGCCATAGCAGTGATTCGAGATCAAGATGGTTGGTGGGTTCGTCGAGCAGCAGCAGGTCGGGCTCGGAAAGAAGCAATCTCCCGAGTTCGAGCCTCATTACCCAGCCTCCGCTGAGGTCCGCGACGGGCAGATCGAGCTGGGACGACCTGAAGCCAAGGCCCTCCAGTATCCGGGCCGCTCGTGCCTCGAAATCGTATCCCACCAGGTGTTCGAGCCGGTCCATGATGTTGGCGTGTTTCGATGCAAGGGCGTCCAGCTTCTGCCTGTCCGTACTCGTATCCAGTTCGCGCTGCAGCGATTCCAGCTCGTTTCTCAGGATTTGCGCTTCGTCGTGTACGTCGGTTGCGCGCGCGAGCACCGATTTGCCGCCCGTAGGGACTGTTTCCTGCGGCAGGTAACCGATCCGAAGCCCTCTTACCCTGCTGACCGTGCCCGAATCGGCATCCATTTGCCCCAGCACGATCTGGAAAAGAGTCGATTTGCCCGATCCGTTGGCACCGATCAGGCCGATCCGCTCGCCCGGATGCACGTGGAAGGAGACGTTGCCCAAAAGCTCTTTTTTGCCAAGATATTTGGTTACACCCGTTACGGTCAGCAATTATCACAACTCCGTCGGAAATTTTTTTAGGACATAATTTTAACCCGCAACCGGCGACCAGCAACCCATCGAAGCGCCGGACACCCGCAGCATACAAAATGAAAATGATTTTCGGAATCGAAAAAAAAGTGTACAAGTATCGGCTTAAGCGAGTAGGAGTTGCGGGGTTTCTCAAAAAAATGCGGCAAGAACGAACAGGCGCCTCACTGCGGGCGGTCATCTTCGACTGCGACGGCATCCTGGTGGACACCGAACCGCTGCACTACCGTGCATTCCAGGAGGTTCTCGTACCACTCGGACTCGGACACGATTTCGGGCACTACATGGAGCAGTTCATCGGCTTCGATGACCGTGACGCGTTTATCCACGCTTTCATGGAAGCCGGAAGGGAACTGGTTCCGGCTGCCCTGGAATCCCTCATCGAGGCCAAGAGCCGCGCCATCCGGAAGCTGATCGAGCAGGGGGTCCCCACGTTTCCCGGAGTTGTGGAACTCATTCGGGAACTCGGTGCGCATGGTCTTCCGATGGCTGTTGCCTCCGGCGCGCTGCGCCATGAAGTGGATGCATTTGTCAGAGTGCTGGGCCTTACCGGTGCGTTCTGCGCCGTTGTTGCCGCCGATGACGTAAAGAAGAGCAAACCGGACCCGGAGACCTACGTTCTCGCCCTTCAGGGAATTCGAGAGGCGCAGGGGTGGTCCGAGCTTGACCCTGCAAGCTGCATTGCGATAGAAGATACTCCTGCCGGTATTCAATCCGCGCACGGGGCAGGCCTTTTCGTAATTGCGGTCACCAATTCGTTTCCAGGAAACGAGCTTATGAAAGCCGACCATATCGTCGGCTCGCTTCTGGGCATGGATTTTTCCCAGATGGCAATGCTCGTGCAGCAAAATCGCAGGAGTCTATCGGGGTCCAATTCCAATGATGTCGATTAGAAAGATATATTTGCCCTTCGTTGTGGCGTTCGTTTTCCAGGCCTTCTTTTTTACGCGCTACTCGTGGTGCGGCGATGAGCGGGACGTGCTTCCCCAACCGCTTACCAAAGAGGCCGCCGTACAATACGCCCTGTCTCACAACCGGCTTTTCAAGGCCGCGATGCAGGACGTGGCGGCAGCCGGGCAGAGGGTAAAGCAGGCCGCGGCCGATTTTTACCCCAAAGTGGACGGCTCCTATGCGTTCCGGCAATTCTCGAACCAGCCGGTGGTCACGTTACACGGCGACAGCCTGCCCGCTCAGGGTCCCATCCCGTTTTCGATAAAGACCAGCAACCACTGGGAGGTAAATGTAGTCCAGCCGCTTTTTACCGGTTTCGGGCTCGAATCCCAGTACAAGTTAAACAAGGCTGGCGAAAAGATTTCGAAATACCAGCGCGACGAAGTCCGGCTGAACCTCATCAGGGACGTTCAGGCGTCATATCTGCAGGTGCTCCTGGGCGCAAAGCTCCTGCAGGTTGCCCGGGACAACGTTTCCAGCCTTGAAGTTCAGCGCAATAACGCGGAGGCGAACTACAAGCAGGGCGTGGCCGCATCCAACGACGTGCTTAAGGCCGACGTGGCCCTGGCCGATGCGGTCCAGCGGGAAAGGAATGCCGCAAAGCAGTTGACCATCCTGCAATCGACCCTCAACCAGCTCCTGGATGTCGACCTGCAGACAAAGGTCAAACTTGCCGACATCAAAGAGAACACATACGACATACCGGACCTCCACCAGCTCTATATTTACGCCGAACAGAGGCGGCCGGAATACCTCTCGCTGGCCGCGGCCATAAAACAGGCCGGCTTTGGGAAGACTGCCGCCCGCAGCCGCTATTTTCCACGCATCTCCGCCTTCGCTCAGTATTTCCGCGAGGGCGAGGATTTTGCGGCCGACAATAACCCGTATACGAATAGCGATAACGCGTCCGTGGGCGTGAGGGTGGACTGGAACTTTTTCGAGGGCGGAAAGACGAGGGCATCGGAGCTTGAATGGGAGTACCGGCGCAGATCGCTCGAACAGAGGCGCGATGATTTCCACAAGCAGATGCAGCTCCAGATCGAAAACGCCTACGAGCAGCTCAAGGTGGCCAAAGCCAACATCGAGACCACGCGTGTAGCCCTCAGGCAGGCCAAGGAGAACGAGCGCATCACCACGCTCCAGTACAAGGAGCAGGTGGTCATTTTCCTCGAAGTCTTGAATGCTCAGGTTTTTGTAGCCCAGACACGCGCCGATTTCTACCAGGCTCTCTACGGCTACGAGATAGCCAAAGCGGAACTGGAACGGGCCATCGGCGGTTCGCTGGGGTCATAGAAGCGGCCGCGCCGCCCTTATCTTTCGAACTCCTCCCCTCATCGGGATTTGAAAGCGGAAGAAGATACTCCGGTTTTTTACAAAAACCGCATTTTCGGAAAAACATTACATGGCGATCGAGGAACATAAAACATCAGAGGTTCCAACCGTCAACACCAGGACGCGGCGGCTCAGGGCTGCGGCAGTGGTGGTTCTTGTCCTGTGCGTTGCGGGCTTTCTGTACTGGTGGTTTTTCATGCGCAATCTCGTTTCCACGGACGATGCCTACGTAAAGGCCGACAGCGCCCAGCTCAGCGCCAGGGTGCCGGGGACCGTCGCCAGGGTGCTCGTGGAAAACGATTATGCGGTAAATGTTGGGGAAACCCTCGTAGAGTTGGACCCAAGAGACTACCAGGTGGCGTTTGATCGGGCAAAAGCCACCCTGGAGCAGTCCGAAGCCGACCTGCAGGCCGCCCAGATTTCAGTGCCTCCGCTCGACGTCCAGACCTCATCGCAGGTGTTGGCTTCGGAAGCCTCGCTGAAGGCTTCTCAAGACACCGAAAGGCAGTCCCGTCATACCCTCGATCAGCTTAAGAGCAACCGCACCGCGGCAGCGGCCGAATTCAGCCAGGCGGAGCGCGACTACAAGCGGTTCGAAAACCTTTTTAAGTCAGGGGCAGGGACCGACCGCAGGCGCGAGCAGGCGCGAACCACCTATGATAAGGCAAAGGCCGACCTCAACGCCATAGATGCACACATAGCAGCCCTGCAATCCTCCCTCGGCGCGGCCACCCAGCAGGTCAGCCGGGCGCGGGCGCAGCTCCAGGGCACCAGGAGCGAACGCTCGAACGTCGCAATACAGCGTCGCAAGGTCGAGTCACTTGCGGCAAAACGGGACAAGGCCAGCGCGGAACTCGATGCGGCGAGCTTAAACCTCTCCTACTGCACGATAAAGGCCCCCATCAAAGGCTATATAGCCCAGAAAAACATCCAGATCGGCGACCGTATCCAGCCCGGCCAACCCCTGATGGCCGTGGTGCCGCTCGAAAAAGTCTATGTCGAAGCCAACTTCAAGGAGACTCAACTTACGGACGTGCGCCTGGGGCAGCCCGTTTCGATAGTTGCCGACATCTATCCCGGCTATGAATACAAAGGCAAGGTGACCGGAATTCGCGCGGGGACCGGAGCGGCCTTTTCGCTGATCCCGCCTGAAAACGCCACCGGCAACTGGATAAAAGTGGTCCAGCGCATCCCGGTTAGAGTCGAGCTGAACCAGCCCCCGCCTCCCGACCGCCCCTTAAGGGTCGGAGCTTCTCTGGAAGTGACGGTAAATGTCGCCGACACCAGCGGCTCGCACCTCATCGCCCACGGGCGGCCCGCCGCCGCGCAGGCTTCCTCCACAGCCGGGAAATGACACCTCAGGAGATTGCAAAACCGGGAGCAGGCAAGTGGATCGTTGCCCTGACCGTCATGCTCCCCACCTTCATCGAAGTGATGGACACCAGCGTGGTCAACGTGTCGCTTCCCCATATCCAGGG
Source organism: uncultured delta proteobacterium (assembly GCA_963712895.1). GTDB lineage: Bacteria > Desulfobacterota > Syntrophobacteria > Syntrophobacterales > Syntrophobacteraceae > SbD1. The sequence goes on from CAVQJR010000009.1 coordinate 165,162, forward strand.
GAGTATGAACGCGGGCGTTGACGAAGTCACCTGGGTCCTGACCTCCTACCTGGTCTCCAATGCCATAATCATTCCGATAACCGGCTGGCTTTCCAGTGTTTTTGGAAGAAAGCGCTATCTCATCTTCTCCCTTGCCCTATTCACCGGCAGCTCGATCCTGTGCGGGGCCGCGCCCTCACTGGAAGTCCTGATACTGGCAAGGATCCTTCAAGGACTTGGAGGCGGCGGGCTTCAGCCCCTCTCACAGGCCATTTTGCTGGAAACCTTTCCGCGGCGCGAACACGGCATGGCCATGGCGGTGTTCGGAATGGGGGTGGTCATGGCCCCGATTCTCGGCCCGGTCGTCGGCGGCTGGATCACCGACCAGTGGTCGTGGCGGTGGGTGTTCTATATCAATTTGCCGGCCGGAATTCTCGCGGTCGCCCTGGCCATGCTCTTTATTCGCGATCCGCACTACATAAAGCGGGAAGTGGTAAAGATCGACAAGTGGGGCCTTGCCCTGCTGACGGTGGGCCTGGGCTCTCTCCAGATCGTCCTGGACAAGGGCGAGCGTGATGACTGGTTTCAGTCCAATATGATCGTTATATTGAGTGTCGTCGCCGTGGCCGCCTTGGTCCTGTTCGTCGTGGTGGAACTGCGCACCGAGCACCCGGTGGTGGACCTCAGGATACTCAAAGACCAGAGTTTTTCCGCCGGGACGGGGATTATGTTTCTCGGCTTTTTCTGCCTTTTCGGAAGCATTGTCATCCTGCCGCTGTATTTGCAGCAACTGATGGGATACACAGCCCTGTGGGCGGGACTGGTGCTCGGGCCGGGAGGTATTTCCAGCTTTTTCGTCATGCCGATGGCCGGCATTTTGATGAAAAAAGGGATCAAACCCCGCCACCTGCTGGTTATCGGGCTCGCAACCACCGCCTATGCGCAGTTGCTCATGGCTCAATTTAACCTGGATGCGGATTTTTACGCGATAGCGGTGCCCAGGTTCATCCAGGGGTTTGGGCTGGGGATGTTTTTCGTCCCGCTTTCGGCCGCCGCCTACGTGCATATAACAAACGAACAAATGGGGAACGCATCCGGCATCTTCAACCTGGTCCGCAATCTCGGGGGCAGCTTCGGGGTGGCCTTCAGCACGACCATCCTTTCGCAGCGCGCCCAGTTTCACCAGACTATGATCTCCGAGCGCATCAACCCGTACAATCCCGCATTCCAGGAATCCTACCGGCGGATATGTGAGTTTCTTCAGATGAACCATCCCGAAGCCCCCTGTCCCGCCGGAGGCCTTGCCTTTATTTACCGCGACGTTCTGCGCCAGGCCAGTATGCTCTCTTTTAACGATACATTTTATTGTCTTGCGATCGCAACCGCCATCCTGATTCCGGTCACCTTTCTGCTGAGGCGCGGACAGCCAGCGCGGACCCCGGGAGCAGGGATGCACTAAAGCCAATCCACCACGGAGCGCAGAGGAAAAACGAGGAAACGGAAACATTTAAGGTATCAACCAATCACTCAGATTCATTAATTGTGGTTACATTTAACCTTATTCTTCTTTTTTGCTTTTCCTCCGTGCTCTCTGTGTGCTCTGTGGTGCAAATTCCAAGGGGAAATAGTTGCAAAAGGTACCCGCAAACGAGATAGCAAACCGTTTGGCCGGACTTCAGGCACTTCTCGCCGAAAGTGGGACGGACGTCGCCGTAATCCGCCAGAACGCCGACCTCTTTTACTTTACCGGCACAGTACAGGATTCGCACCTGATAGTGCCGGCATCCGGCGATCCGGTCCTGCTGGTGCGCCGAAATGTCGAGCGGGCGAAAGCGGAGTCGCCGATACGTCCCGTTATCGCCATGAACAGCCTGGCAGACCTGAAAGACGTCCTGTTCCAGGCGTGCGGCACGAAAACACCCCAAACGATCGGATTCGAACTGGACGTTCTGCCCACTAACATGTTTTTCACCTACGGTGAAAAGATTTTCCCGAGCTTGAGGCTGGTTGACATCAGCTCTTCGGTGCGCAGGCTCCGCACCATAAAATCGCCCTGGGAAATCGAGATGATGCGGCATACCGCCGAGATTTCGCGTAAAGTCGCCGATGCCGTCCCCCGGCTGCTCAAACCGGGCATAACCGAACTCTGGCTCAACGCCGAACTGGAAGGGCTCGCCAGGAAGGCCGGCAACACGGGGATGGTCCGGCTCAGGTCGTTTAACCTGGAAATGGGCTTTGGCCACATACTCTCCGGGCCCAATGCGGCGGTCCCATCCTACACCGATGCTCCCACCGGCGGCCCAGGGCTCGACCCTGCGTTCGGGCAGGGGGCGGGAGAGCGCAAAATCGGTCCGGGCGAGATCGTGAGCGTTGACATAATGGTTTGTCGAAACGGCTACCTGAACGACCAGACCAGGAACTACTGCATAGGCAGCCCGCCGCCGCGGCTTGCCCATGCATACGAGTTCGTGAAGTCTGTTCACCACCGGCTCCGTGAGACCGCGCGGCCGGGGGTCATTACGGGCGAGCTGTATAAAACCGTCGTGGGATGGGCGGAAGAGGCGGGGTGGGGAAAATGGTTCATGGGCCATGCGGAGCCTAAGATCACTTTTGTCGCCCACGGCATAGGGCTCGAAGTGGACGAGTTCCCGTTCATAGCCGAAGGCCAGAGGCTGCCTCTCCGGGAAGGAATGATATTCGCCTTCGAGCCGAAGGTGATCATCCCGGGAGAAGGCCTGGCGGGCCTTGAAAACACCTACGTGGTCACGTCCGATGGCGTCGAGTCCCTCAATACCGCAACCGAGGAACTGGTGACGGTCTGAGGTCGATTTTGGCTATTCGGGCGGAAGGTCCAGAACCAGGGCGGTTTCGTCGCAGTTCGGGAACTTGGGGCAATGCAGGCAGTCGGCCCACACTTTCTGGGGAAACATGTTTTTGTCCACTAGGTGAAACCCCATCTTATTGAAAAAGCCCACCTCGTAGGTGAGGGCGAAAATCCTTCCGATACCCAGTTCCCTGGCCTCCGCGATGCACGCCTCGACCAGCTTGCGCCCGATCCCCCGATGCTGGTGTGTTGCCAGTACGGCCAGTGAACGGATCTCGGCGAGGTTTTCCCAGACTATGTGCAGGCTGCAGCAGCCGACGACCCTGCCGGATTCCCGGTCCAGGTAGACCACCGCGTCGCGCAGGTTGGTGTAAAGATCGCTCAGCGGGCGCGCCAGCAGCCTTCCAGCCTGTGCATATTCGCGCAGCATCGACTGGATTTCCATTACGTCTTCTATTTTCGCTTTTCGAATCATCATCTCTATCAAGCCGCTCTGTTTAAAATCGACCGCAACGATTTTACGAAATATTCGATTTCTTCCACCGTCGTCGAATGGCCCGGCGATACCCTCACCGTGCCCTCCGGAAAAGTGCCGAGCGTCCGGTGGGCAAGCGGGGCGCAGTGGAGGCCGGTCCTCACCGCTATATCGAACGCCTCGTCGAGGATGAAACCGATCTCGGCCGGATTTATCCGCCCGGCCGTGAAGGAAACCGTACCGGTCCCCCGCAATTCGGGCTTCAGCACGTTCACGCCGGAGATTTCCGATAACCCTTTTTCGAGCAGTATTGCAAGCTCGATTTCCTTTTCCCTTATGGCGTCCATGCCGGTGCGTAAAATAAAATCGATCCCCTCGGAAAGCCCGGCAAGGCCGGGCAGGTTCGGAGTGCCGCTCTCGAAACGGTCCGGGCAGAACTCGGGCTGGTTGAAATCTTCCGAGCGGCTGCCCGTCCCGCCTTCCATAAGGGGCAGGACTTCGAGGTCCGGCCTAACATAAAGCACGCCCACGCCGGCAGGCCCTAGAAGTGCCTTGTGGCCGGAACAGGCGACCATGCCAAGCTTTCGGTCCTCGGCCAAAATGGGCTGAATCCCTGCGGTCTGCGCCGCATCCAGAAGCAGCGGGACCCCGGCTCGAGCGCAGATTTCGGCCGCCTCGTCAACGGGCATCAGGGCGCCGTTTACGTTCGAGGCGTGCACCAGGACGACCAGCCTGGTGCGCGGTGCTCCGATCATCTCTTTAAGGGCGCCCGTGTCCAGGCCCCCGGCTGGGCCGGCGGGAATTGTACCGGTGGTAACGCCCTGGCCGGACAACCTCTGCAGGGGCCGCAGGACCGAATTGTGCTCCATGCCAGAGATCAGCACGCGGTCTCCCGGACGCAGAAAGCCTTTGAGCACCACGTTTATGCTCTCGGTTGCGTTTCGGGTAAAGACCACGCGGTCCGGATCGGAAACCCCCAGCACCCGGGCCGTCCTGTCCCTGCATTCGGACAAAATCGACATGGCCCGGCGCGCGTGCCTGTGCGCCCCCCTGCCGGGTGATGCCCCGATATTTTCAAGCACATCGCACACGGCGCGGACCACCGCTTCCGGTTTGGGAAAGCTGGTCGCGGCGTTATCCAGGTAAACCGGCATCGATTCTTTCCCGTCCGCTGTAGACGGTAAACCTTCCCGCCCGAGCGTACCCGATAAGAGTAATCCCCAGCGAGTTCGCAAGTTCGACCGCCAGACTGGTGGCTGTGTTGCGGCTGACCAGCACCGGAATATCCACCTTTGCGGCCTTGATAAGCATCTCCGAGGTGAGCCTGCCGGTTGTTATCAGCATCTTGTCGTCAAGCGGCATGGAATCCAGGAAGACGCGCCCCACTATCATATCCACCGCGTTGTGGCGCCCTATGTCGTCCCTGAAAAACAAGATGCGCTCGGAGCTTGCAAGCGCCGTATTATGGACGCCGTGCGTGCGGCGATACGTCTCGCTCAAGCGGGTCACGTCCCCTACCCTGTCCAGGACCTGGTCGGGGCTGACGCGCAGGGCGCTCTTTACCGGTTTGCTCAGCAGGGCGTCCAGGGAATAGTAAAAAAGCGAGCCCTTGCCGCATCCGGAAGTAATGGTGCGTTTCTGCCAGAGGCTCTCGCTCAGCCGATCTTCGCTGCTGATAGAAACATCCACCTTCCCGGCTTCGTCGTCGATTTCAAGCTTAACAATGTCACGAGGCGACCTCACGAACCCCTCGGCATAAAAGAAACCGGCCGCAAGCTCATCCAGGTGGTGCCCCGCGCAAAGCAGCGTTACCACCTCGCGGCCGTTCAGGTAGAGTGTGACCGGTTTTTCCCGGATCACCCACTGCGCCTGCTCCATTCTCAGTCCCTCCCGGCCGTAGATGGCAACGGGAGTTGAAACAACCTGCTCGGAGGCCGTCGTATTTTCAGGGTGGTCGGGCAAGCTCAAGGGATCACTCTTCCAATTCTATATTTTGCCTGTTTGCGCTCCCAGGGGTCTTAACGGCTTACAGACCGATCTTTCAACCACCAAGCAGCTCCCGGAAGCACGAGGGATCAATTATACCCGGCTTTTCAAGGATTTAGAATAGTCGGACAAAATTCGAGCGTGATCGAAAGCCAGATCGGGAGGCAGAGCGTCGAGCGGGAAAACCTCCAGCCGCGCGGCGTCGTCCGCCGCTTCGGGGCTGCCCCTCCCCTTTCCCGCGAAAACCATTGTAACCGTGTGGTGCCTGGGGTCCCTCTGCGGGTCGGAGTAGGCGCGAAATTGCCTGAGGTCCTCGACGTCGAGCCCGGTCTCCTCCCGCGCTTCCCTCAGGGCGGCCGATTCCAGGCTCTCGCCGTAATCGACGAACCCGCCGGGAAGCGCCCACCCGTAGGGAGGGTTTTTACGCTCGATAAGGACAATCCCCCCTCCCGGCATTTCAATTATTATATCCACCGTGAGAAGCGGATTGCGATACACCTTCACCGGCGCTCCGCACATGGGGCACGGCACCCGTCCCGATTTATTCAAGGGCGATCTCCCTGCGTGGGCGCCGCGGTTCCCCGTCCCGGCATCAATACGTGTTCCAGGAGCAGCACCAGCATGATCCCGAAGGTGAGCCCGTTCGCCATGAACACTCGCAAAAGCTGTGGGACGGTTTCCACAAGTTCCGGGGGCAGAAGCCCAACCAGGGTCCCCAGAACGACCGGCAGTCCCACAACGTAGTAGTCGCGGCTGTCAATGCCTTTTTCGCTGATAATAGCCAGCGCCGCTCCTATCTGCACCCCCATGGCCGAACAAATGGCCGCACCGACCACCGGGGCCGGCACCAGCGCCAGAAGAGCGGCAAAGCGAGGCGCCAGCGCGGCGAGCACCAGCATCACGCCGCACCAGGCAACGGCAAACCTGGTAGCGACGCGGTTCGAGAGCACCACGCCGGGGCTTAGGCTGTAGCTGACCAGCCCGATCACACCCATGATTCCACAAACCATCCCGGCAATGCCGTTCAGGAAAAGTCCGCGCGGAATAGATTCGGACAGACGCTCCCGGCTGGTTATATTGGCTATGGCCTGTATGCTGCCGACGCTGTTTACCACTACCGCAACGTAGGACACCGCGAACGCGATCATCGCCGACAAAGTGAAGACCGGCCGGCCGGGCACCAGCATGGAGGGAAATGAAACCCATGCCGCCTCCCTCAATCCTTTAAGGTCGGGCGGTTCCAGTGCGAAAAACAGGGCGGTACCGATAAGCATCCCCAAAAGGAGCGAAACGGTTTTAAGAAATCCCCCCAGCCTGTGAGCCAGGGTGGACATCAGGAGAACCAGGAAAACGCTCAGTGAAAATTTCAGCGCGCTTGCCCCGGACGCCGTGGTGGACCCGTTCATGAGCAGGTTCATGTAGGGCAGAAGAGTGAGCGCTATCAGCATCAGGATTACCCCGACCACGTTGGGGGTCATATAGCGGATAATCCTTTTTGGTTTTACGATCACCACGGCGGCCGTCAACAGCAGGCCGCCCAGGAACGTTCCGCCCTGCACGGCGGCAATTCCGTAGGGAGCAAGCACTAGGAATGTCAACAGAAGCGCCGTCGAGGGGCCATCGATGACCGGATACCTGTGTCCCCAAAGGCACTGGACGAAGGTAAACAGGCCTGTGGTAAGCAATATGAGCTGGAAGAACCGCACTTCCCCGGCCGGGCCGAAATGGAGGACCTTGGCCGGAAGCGCGGCGGAGGTGATCAGAATGGGGAACATGATGACGACCCACTGGAGGGCGTATAAAAGCACGTACCTTAGCGGCGGCCTGTCATCTATGTCGTAGGTATATTGATAATGCTCCATCCGGTAGGTATCAGGCTAAAAGTATCGGGTTATGGCGCCGAGCCTCAGGTGTCGCTCGCCGGTTTCCAAGCGTCAGGCAGTATCGCCGAGACCTTACACCTGAACCCTGCTTAGTGCAAAATTTCAAACAGCGTGCTTATCGAGTCCTCATTGTGAATGCTTCTGATCGCGGAGGCAAAAAGCCTTGCCGACGAAACGCACTTGATCTTCGGGCAGGCGGCCGCCTCTTCGCGCAGGGGCAAAGTGTCGGTCACGATCAGGCTCTCAAGCGCGCTCTTTTGTATCCGCTCGATGGCAGGCCCCGAAAGGACCGGGTGGGTTACGCAGGCATGCACCGAACGGGCGCCTTTTTCCAGCAGGCTCCGCGTGGCCTCCACCAGCGTCCCGGCAGTATCCACCATGTCATCGAGTATAATGGCCGTTTTGCCTTCAACCTCTCCGATGATGTTTAGCGCCTCGGCCTGGTTGACATCCGAGCGGCGTTTATCGATAAGCGCGAGGCCGTATTTGAGCATCTTGGCGTAAGCGCGGGCGCGCGGCACCCCGCCGGCATCCGGCGACACTATTACAATGTCGCGGTCGAAATGCTCTTTTATGTACGGCAGAAGAATGGAGGAGGCGTAGAGATTATCGACGGGTACATCGAAAAAACCCTGTATCTGCCCGGCATGGAGGTCCATGGTGACGATTCGATGGGCGCCGACCCGGGTTATGAGGTCCGCGATAAGGCGCGCGGTGATCGGGACCCGGGGCTTGTTCTTCCTGTCCTGGCGGGCATAGCAGTAATACGGCATGACCGCGGTCACTCTGCGGGCCGACGCACGCTTGAAGGCGTCGATCATGACCAGCAGTTCCATTAAATTATCATTTACCGGGGCCGCCCCGCTCTGGATAACGAAAACGTCCGCTCCGCGCACGTTCTCGCCTATTTCGACCCTGATTTCCCCGTCGCTGAACACTCCCGCCATGGCCTTTCCCAGAGGGATCTCCAGAATTTCACAAATTCTGTTGGACAGCCAGGGATTGCTATTACCGGCAAAAACCTTCATTCCATATACTGCCATGCCTCTATAAACCTCACCCCGTCTCAGTGTTAAAAATCGCAACCTTAATAGTATACATTATCCCGCGAAGGCAACACTTTTCCATTCCGCGCGAACATGCCGGGCGTCTTCAACATGGCATGCGAAACGGACAATCTTCCGCCCGTGGACGAAAAACGTCAAAATTCGCCATTCCGGCGCAAGCCGGAATCCAGATTCTTTTCAGGTGGATTCGATTATCTTAGCGGGAAAAACCGCTGGATTCCGGCTTCCGTCGAAATGACGAAATCGATAAGCATTCTCTCGTTTTTTGAACCGCAAACCTTTTAAAACAGTTTTCTCAAATGTCGTCCAAGTTATCCTTCAGAGTGCAGTAGCCTTCGTGCCCGGGCCAGTAAATGAAACGGTGGCAGTGAGGGCATTGCATGAGCGAATCGTCGCGCTGGAGTTCTATGAACTTTTGGGGCGGTATGTTCATGTGGCAAACCTGGCAGACCCCGTTTTCCACCGATGAAACCGCGATGCCGGCCTGCTTTTTGAGCAGAAAATCGGTTCTTTTCAAAAGGTCGGGGTCCAGGCGACTTCTAACCTCGTTTCGGATTTTTTCGAGACGGTCGAGTCGGACCTTCAGTTGATTGCTCGCCTCATCGAGAACCGCCTTTTCCTCTTCAAATTTTTTACGTCTCTCGACGACTTCCTTTTCCAGTTCCTTCAACTCACGCCCGAGCGTCTCGATGCTTTCCATCAGTTCCAGGGCGCTGTCCTCGTTGCGCGCAATTTCCTTTTTCGTTTCGTCCATTTCCTTGATGATCGCCTGGTATTCCTTATTGGTCTTTACCTCCCCCTGGCGGCCCTTCTGACGCACGAGGCGGCCTTCCATCTCGGCTACGTTCTGCTCCACAGCCTTGTGCATCTTCCTCGCATTGTCGTACTCCGCCTTCTTCGACAAATACTCGCCCTCAAACAGTTCGACTTCACTCTCCAGTTCGGTTATGCGTTTCGGTGTTCCCGCACATCCCCGGATAAGCTGGTTCTTCTTATCCTCGATCTTCTGGTATTCGATCAAACATTTAAGCTGGTCCAGCAACTTTTATCCTCCTGGGTGGCATACGGCGACCAAACATCAGCCGTTTTGAATTAATCTAACATTTTCCGGCAATTATATGAAACGGCTCCTTTTCCGATCTGGAAATGAAGACCTCAAGCGCCTCACCTTCGGCTTCGGCCTTTGATCGCAGAAAAGAACCGAGGGGTTCCAATACGAGCCTTTCAGAGGCAAAATGCCCCACGTCCACTATGGCAAGACCGAATTCAAGGGCGAGCCTGGCGTCGTGGTACCTGATGTCGCCCGTTATAAAAACCTCGGCCCCCGAGTCGAGAACCTTTCCGATAAGGCTCCCGCCGCTGCCGGTGCACACGGCCGCACGGCCGACCAGGCGGCCGGGGTCTCCGATAAGCCTCACGTCCGCGCCGCCGAGGTCCCGACCCAGTTGCCTGGCAAGATCGCCCGTCGCAATCGTGCGCGGAAGCGATCCCACAAGCCCCATGCCCAGGTAGCGGGCATCGCCGGCAGGGCCTGCTTCCGCCTCTATCGGCCCGGTGACATCCAATCCGAGCAATTCCTTCAACTGAGTGTTCGTACCGTGGAGCGCGGCGTCCAGATTGGTGTGAGCCGCAACGATATGAATTTCCGAAAGAAGCGCCCGTGCGATAACTTTTCCGGGCCAGGAATCGGTCCTCACGGCCTGTATGGGCCGCAACAGCAGCGGATGGTGCGTGACCAGGCATCGGCACCCGAGTTCCCGTGCCTCTTCCACGACCTCCGATCCGGGGTCCAGCGCCACCATCACCTTGTCGGCCAAAGCCTCGGGATCTCCGACCTGAAGGCCGGAATTGTCCCAGGCCTGCGCAAACCGGAAAGGCGCCCGGGAATCGATCCAGTCGATTATCTGACGTATCCGGACCACGTTTGCCTGTATCCCCCAAAAATATGAGGGGTGTTCGCTGCGGAACACCCCTCGTGGTTTTCTGGTGATGCTTCTTTGTTTGTAACCGGGAGTTTACCCGGTTTTTTAGGATTTCTAAAAGACCTCATGCTCGAACGACCCGTCAGATAGTCTAGAAACTGCCGAGTGGGCCCACCTGGGGTCGAACCAGGGACCTGCCGGTTATGAGCCGGATGCTCTACCAACTGAGCTATGGGCCCTCTCCACTGTTTGGAGAAGCTGGAAGTATAATTGCCGCGCTTAAAAAGTGTCAAGCCCTTAATGGCGTCCTCAGGCTCAGGTTTCGATAAAGCTTTTCAGCTCCTTGCGCCGACTGGGGTGGCGGAGCTTGCGAAGCGCCTTGGCCTCTATCTGGCGGATGCGCTCGCGGGTAACCGTGAAGTCCTGGCCCACCTCTTCCAGGGTATGGTCGGCCTTTTCGCCTATGCCGAACCGCATGCGCAGGACCTTTTCCTCACGCGGAGTCAGCGTGGCCAAGGCTTTCCTGGTCTGCTCGCTAAGGTTGAGATTGATAACGGCGTCCACAGGCGATGCAACCCGCTTGTCTTCGATGAAATCTCCCAGGTGACTGTCTTCCTCCTCGCCGATCGGAGTTTCGAGACTGATCGGTTCCTTGGCGATTTTCAGGACTTTGCGCACTTTGTCCACGGGGAATTCCATCTTTTCGGCGATCTCCTCCGGCACCGGTTCCCGCCCGAGTTCCTGCACCAGGTAGCGGGAGGTCCGGATGAGCTTGTTTATGGTCTCGATCATGTGAACCGGGATTCGGATCGTGCGGGCCTGGTCCGCAATGGCACGGGTGATGGCTTGGCGAATCCACCAGGTGGCGTAGGTGCTGAACTTGTATCCACGCTGGTATTCGAATTTGTCGACGGCCTTCATCAGGCCTATATTGCCTTCCTGGATGAGGTCCAGGAACTGGAGACCGCGGTTGGTGTACTTTTTGGCAATGCTTACCACCAGGCGCAGGTTGGCCTCTATCAGCTCGCTTTTCGCCAGCTTTGCACGCAATGCCCCGTCTCTTACGCGGCTGAGAATCAGTCGCAACGATCTGGAATCCATTTTGGCTTCCATCTCGAGCTGCGCGATCTGCTCCTTGGCCTGGATGGCCCGGCTCTTCAGCAATTCCAGCTCTTCTCTGGGCACCCCCACAATTTCGTCGAGCTTCTCATCGTCGGCCTGCTCTAAAAAAGCCTTCAATTTCATCGCGTCCGTGCCGCTGATTCGCACCAGGCAGTCCCCCAGCGTCTTCTCGGACTCTTCGATCTCCAGGAGGTGATTGTTCAGCTTTTCTATAATATTGTCTATGTGGCGACGGCTCAGCTGCAGGTCTTTCAGAAGATTTACTATCCGCTCCTTGTTCTGCTGGACCTGATTTTTCAGCTCGCACTCCCGCTCAAGTTCCAGGTTCTCGCCCAGCAGAGTGGTCTGCATTTCCTTATTATGTTCGTCGAGCCGCTGCACTTCATCGAGTACGGATATTATCCGGTTTTTCTGGACCGCCTCCTCCTCCTCGGTAATCTCCTCCTCCATTTCCCGGATCACCTCGGTGAGGTGGTAGCCTTCGCTCTGAAGCTTTTCCCTGAGGCTCATTATCTGCTTTATGCCTATGGAGGACTCCATGATCGCATTGAAGATTTCCCGCTCCCCGGCCTCTATCCTCTTGGCGATTTCGACCTCACCGTCGCGCGTAAGCAAAGACACCTGCCCCATTTCGCGCAGGTACATCTTAACCGGATCGGTGACCCGGTTGGCCGAATCCGTTTCAAGCTGAAGCTCGTCCTCTTCTTCCTCGATGAGGCTTTCCGCGTCGGATGCGGGGCCGCGGACGACCTGCACCTGCTGCTCGGAGTCAACGATCTCGATATCCATTTCATCGAAGATCATCATCATGTCGTCGAGCTTTTCCGTCGTGACAATTTCTTCAGGCAGGGCTTCGTTTACCTCGTCGAGGGTAAGATAGCCCTTTTCCTTGCCCGCGGCGATAAGGCGGTTCAAATCGTCGATATCGGGCTTGTTCAGAGCAGGGTCGCGCCTTTGCTTATCCTTATCCGTCATTGGTCCCTATCTCCTGCACGTTATCAGAGAAAACGCTAACGCTGGCCTTGGACGTGAGGGCCATTATTTCTAACTGAATGGTTTTGATCCGGTCCGTATCTCCCTGTTGCTCGGCTTCCCGGAGAACTCTCACCAACTCCTTTCTTTTCCTTTTCCACTCGTTGACGAGCAGACTATTCAACCAGCCGCTAAGCTGTATTTCAGGCTCTTCGAGCTCGTAGGGTTCGAGAAGATAACGGGTATAGAGCTCCTGCAACTCCGCCTGAGCAAGCAGATCGTAAACATTCGCCGAACTGAACTCCACGGTCTCGCAAAATCCGGCCCCGCAGATCACCTGCGCGATTTCGCACAGCTTCGACTCGCGAAAGCAGCCCAGCGCTCCACAGTCCCTTACCGTACCCGCAAGTTGAGGATGTTTGACAATGAGCCGCAGGATTTTTTCCTCCAGGGACTCGATTTCCACCTTGGGGCCGCATCCCGCCCTGTAGGATCGAGGACTCTTTTCGCCCTTTCCCCGTTTGTCGTGGTGCAGTTGCGCTCTTGCCAGCTCCTCGGATATCGAAAACCGGTCCGCGATCAGGCGCAGGTACTCGGCCTGAAGAAGCGGCTGCCGAACGGCCTGAAAGATGGCCTGCAGTTCGGAAAAAATCTTCGTGCGTGCTGCCGCGCTTCCGTCCCAGACTTCCATCGCCTTTCGAACGGCGTAAGCGCCCAGTTCCTCCCGGCGCTCCAGCAACCCCTCGAACCCGGAAATGCCGTGCTTTTTGAGAAAATCATCCGGGTCCATTCCCATCGGGAACCGGATGCAGCTTACGGGCACCTCCTCCTGCAAAAATATGGGAAGAGCGCGAAGCATGGCCTTTTCGCCCGCATCGTCCCCGTCGTATGCGAGCACCACCTCGTCCGATATGCGCGAAAGGAGCCGAACCTGCTGGGCCGTCAGCGCCGTACCCAGAGTTGCCGCGACACGGAAGAAATTTCTGGCGTGGAAAGCCAGCAGGTCCATGTAGCCCTCCACCAGGAGCACCTGCCGCGCCTGCCTGCACGCTTCGCGCGCGGCGCCGTACTGGTAGAGCATCCTCCCTTTGTGGTATACGGGAGTCTCCGGGCTGTTGAGATATTTGGGCTCGTTTTGCTCGCCCGCGGAGAGGCTCCTCCCTCCGAAAGCGACGATTCGCCCGCGTTCATCGGCTATCGGAAAAATCAGCCGGTTTCTGAAACGGTCGTAAAATTTCGACGGGTCGCCGGTACCCTGGCTCAAGAGCCCGGCCTTTACACCCAGTTCCGGGCTGAACCCTTTTTTCCTCAAATGTTGCAAAAACCCGTCCCACCGCGCGGGCGCATAGCCCAGACGCTGCGATTCCACCACTTCCGCAGGCAGTTCCCGCTTCACGATGTAGTCCCGGGCGGCCCTGCCTTCCTCGCTCAAGCGCAACTGGCGGTAAAAAAACTCGGCGGCGCACTCCACAACCGCCACGATTTCCTCCCGCTCCTTCCGACCGGCAAGCAGCAAGGCGGAATCGCCTTCATTCTCATTCTGGGGAAGCGGGATGTTGTAGCGGTCGGAAAGATATTTGACGGCATCGTTGAACGTGAGATTCTGATGCTTCATTACGAAACTAATGACGTCACCGCCCGTTCCACATCCAAAGCAATAGTAGAGCTGATTTTCGGCATCTACCTGGAAAGACGGTGTTTTTTCCTGATGAAACGGGCATAGGCCGCTGTGGCGGTTGCCGGACCGGCGAAGCTTGACCGCCCGGCCAATCACATCTACAATATCCACTGCCTGTTTTACCAGAGTGGCAATTCCGGAAACAGTCACTCGGCAAGCCCGCCTTTTTACATTGAAGAGGAAAAAAACCAAGGCCCAGGGAAAAACGATGATTTTTAGCCTTTGGTTTTCCTTAAATCAAGTATTTTGTGACTTTTTCGGCAAAAACAATGACTGGCGCCCGATTCTGGATGCTTGATGCAAGATCCCGGATGCCCGATCTCTCGTTCCCAGGCCCCTGAGGCAGCTGCCCAAATGAGGTTGCTTCGAAATACATGAACTTCGCGTGAACGGAGGAGTTCCCAAATCGTCATTCCCGCAACGTTTTTGGGCGGAAATCCGGTGTCTTTGCTGTTTAATGATTCTCCTGCCGCTCCCGGCGGAAATGTGAAAAACGGGAAAAAGAAACCGGCCCCCGACTCGGAAGCGCTCCCCGTGTGACGTTAGGAGCGTCCCTTCCGCCCGGGAACGGAGGGAAAAGCCTCCGCCCGCTGCAGCCCATAACGAGCGCCGGGACCGCCACCCAATCCATCCAGTATCAAGATCTAGTGACGAACATCCCGCATCACCCCCCAAGCTTTCGCCTGACAAGCTCGTTTACCTGTTTTCCCTCGGCACGGCCGGATGTTTTCGGCACAAGGATTTTCATCACCTTGCCGATTTCTTTGGGCGAAGCGGCCCCGCTTTCGGAAATCGCCTCATCGACCAGCTTTTCCAGCTCATCCGGCGAGAGCTGCTCTGGAAGAAAAGCCTGGAGGACACCAATTTCTTCCTCTTCCTTGTCGGCAAGTTCCGGCCGACCGCCGGCCTTGTACTGCTCGGCGGAATCGCGGCGCTGCTTGATAAGCGTTGAAATGACCTGGCGGATCTCGTCATCGCCGGGCCGGCGCTTCATCTCTTTTTCCCTTAATTTCAGCGCCGTAAGGAGCATGCGAACGGCATCTTTTCCGACCTCGCTTCTTTCACGAATAGCATCTTTTAGTGCCTGCTCAATCTGTCGGTACAGTTCCATGCCGTCCTCGCTCTCCGGTTTACCGTGCATTCCAGGCCGCAATCAGCCGCGAACCTGCAGGATCGCATCCCTCAGGTCCAGTGTCCCTTCATAGATCGCCCTGCCGGTGATGACTCCCAGAAGCCCCAACGGAACGAGCGGCAAGAGCCTTTCGATATCCTTGAAGGTCGAAACTCCCCCGGATGCGATGACCGGTATCGCCGTCGATTCGATCAGCCGGCGAGTCGCTTCGATATTGACGCCGGTCTGCATCCCGTCCCTGTGGATATCGGTGTAGATGACGGCTCCCAGCGCCCGCTTTTCGAAGCGGCGAACCAGGGAGACGGCATCGGTCCCGGTCGCTTCCTTCCAGCCTTCAACCGCCACCATTCCGCCTCGCGCATCCAGGCCCAGGGCGATTTTCCCGGGATAGCGCGCGCAGGCCTCATCCACGATTTCCGGCTCCCGCAGTGCGGCCGTTCCCAGAATCACCCGCGCCAGTCCCGCCGAAATGTAGCTCTCGATGTTTTCCAGGGTGCGGATTCCTCCCCCCACCTGTACCGGAATTTTCACCGCCCCGGCAATCGAGCGCACGATCTCATCGTTTACGGGGCGTTTGGAGAAGGCCCCGTCAAGGTCCACCACGTGGAGCCACTCGGCCCCCTCGGCTTCCCAGTGCCGCGCCACCGCCACCGGGTCGTTGCCGTAAATCGTTGCGCGCTCGGGATCGCCCTGCATGAGGCGGACGCAAACGCCGCCTTTGAGGTCAATTGCCGGAAATATGACCATCTGCACCTCGCGGGTGAAATAAGGCTATCTGGTTTAAAAACAGTCGAATTTCTTACCGTTACTGAGCCGATTCGAGAATTTCACGAAGAAAACCGGGTGGTTTTTGCACTTTTCGCCCGGTGTTCATGCAGACATGCTGAGTGTAGCCGGTAGTGATGAGTTCGTCGCCACGGTGGATTTGGTAATCGAACCTTAGACGCGCCCCCTGGAAGGAAAATGAAGTACCGATCTCAAGAACGTCGTCGTAGAACGCCGGATGGAGGTAGTTGCAGTGGGCCTCGACCACGGGCATGAAGATCCCGTTTTTCTCGATTTCCCGGTACGCCGTTCCCTTTTCCCGGAACCATTCGGCACGGCCGATCTCAAACCATTTCAGGTAGTTGCCGTAGTAGGCAAACCCCATTGCGTCGGTATCGGCGTAAAGAACTCTGAAGTGGGCCTGTGGGGACAATTCTCTCTCCAATAAAACGGTTGAACCGGTCACGGCGGCACGCCGCTTCCGGGTTTTTAACCTTTAATTAATACTCTGAAAAGCTCGGTACCGGAATCAAGGTGCCAGCCCGCAGCCTCGCCCCGGCTCTCGCAATACTTTGCCTCGGCGCCGGTCCCCGGCTCGTGCGCCGCGACCGGGCCGTCCACGATCAAAAACGGCACCGGATCGGCCACGTGCGTGCGCGTGGATACCGGCGTCTTGTGGTCGGTAACGACCAGAATTCGTATCTTCGGATACTTTCCCGTACCTTCCAGCACCGGGCCGACCACCAGCCTGTCGAAACGCTCGATGGCCTCGATCTTCTTCTCCAGGCTGCCTTCATGGGATGCTTCGTCCGGGGCTTCCAGGTGCAGGAAGGCGAAATTGCCCTTCTCGAGCGCCGCCAAGGCGGCGGCCACCTTGCCGGCGTAATTCGTATCCAGGTAGCCCGTTGCGCCCTCTACTTTAACCGGGTCGAGCCCCGCGTACACCCCGATACCCTTGAGCAGGTCGACCGCCGAGATCATCGCTCCTCGAATCCCGAACATATCGCCGAGCTTGGGCATGGAGGGAGCCCTGCCCTGCCCCCAGAGCCATACGGCATTGGCGGGCCGTTTTCCGGCCTCGATCCTTTCGGAGTTTACGGGGTGGTCTCGCAAAATGAGGGCCGCCTTCGCGGCAAAGGATTCCAGGACGGGTTCGCGCGAGAGGTTGTCATAGCCTGAGACCGGCCGGCCGATAATGTCATGGGGAGGGGTTGTGGCCAGGCCGTCCCGGGCGCCTTTCCAGACCAGCAGGTGACGGTAGCTCACCCCCGGGTAGAGCTTGAGCGGGGTTTCTCTCACCGCTTCCTGCAGGTCGTGCACGATCCTTGCGGACTCGTCCGTTGAAATATGCCCGGCGGAGTAGTCCCCCATGATTATTTCGCCGGATGCACCGCGTTCCAGGAAGACCAGGTTGCACCTGAAAGCGATCTCGTCGGGTTCCAGCCTGACGCCCATGCTGGCCGCTTCCAGCGGTCCTCTGCCGGTGTGATAAACGGCGGGGTCATATCCGAGAAGGCTCATGTTGGCCACGTCGCTTCCCGGCTCCATCCCGGGCGGGATGGTGCGCACGGTCCCCATCCGGCCGATTCTCGCCAGCCGGTCCATGTTGGGCGTCCGGGCCGCTTCGAGAGGCGTGCGCCCTCCGAGGCGGTCCAACGGATAGTCACCCATTCCGTCGCCAACCAGGATAATATATTTTTCGTCCATTAGAATCGCCTGCGGGGTATCTGTTCAGGAACCGGTCAATTGTTGTCTTCGATGCGTATCAGCGGGGTCGGAGCGAGAACGACGTCCAGGTTGTCGATCTCGTCGAGCGCGTTTCTAACGTCTTTTTCCAATGCCTCGTGGGTTATCATCACGAGCGGGACCGATTCCTGCCGGTGCCGCCCCTTCTGAATGACCGCCTCTATACTGATCCGGTGTTTTCCAAGGATGCCGGAAATCTTCGACAGAACGCCCGGCCGATCCATGGCGGAAAACCGGAAATAGTAGGAAGTGAAAACATCAGAAATGGATTTTATGGGAATATCCTGCAGCCTGCCCGGCTGAAACGCCAGGGCCGGGATTCTTGCCGGGGTGTCCGCAAGGATATCGCGGGCGATGTCTATGAGGTCGCTTACCACGGCGCTGCCGGTGGGCATCATTCCGGCGCCCATGCCATAGAGCATTATGTTGCCCACCGCGTTGCCTTCGATATGGACGGCGTTGTAGGCGCCCTTTACGCTTGCCAGCACGTGGTTTCGAGGAATAAGCGTGGGGTGGACCCGCATCTCCAGGCGTCCGTCCGAATGCCGCGCGATTGCAAGCAGTTTCAACTGGTACCCGAACTCCTCGGCGAACTGGATATCCACGGGATCAATTCTGGAAATACCTTCGATGTGGACTTTGTCGAACTGGACAGGAGTTCCGAAAGAGATGGCGCTGGCGATTGCCAGCTTGTGGGCGGTGTCGATGCCTTCTATGTCGAGCGTGGGGTCGGCCTCGGCATAGCCCAGTTCCTGGGCTTCTTTCAGGGCCGCTTCGAACGAGAGCTTTTCTTCGGTCATGCGGGTCAGGATATAATTGGCGGTGCCGTTGAGTATTCCGAAAATCTTGATGATCCGGTTTCCCGCAAGGCCTTCCCTGATGGACTTTATAATGGGGATTCCGCCCGCAACGGATGCTTCGAAACCAATGGAGAGCCCCTGGCGAAGGGCCAGTTCAAAAAGCTCGTTTCCGGCATGGGCCAGCAGTGCCTTGTTGGCCGTAACCACGTACTTGCCCTTTTCCAGTGCCCTGGTAATGACCGTCCGGGCCGCGTTAAGGCCGCCCATCAACTCTATCACTATCTGGATTTCGGGGTCGTCCAGGATATCGTCGACACTTCTGGTGAGTATCTCCCGCGGTACGGAAACCGGGCGCTCGCGCTCCAGGTCGAGGTCGGCGACCCTGCGAAGTTCAATCGCGGTCCCCAGGCGGCTTTCGATTACCCCGGCGTTGTCCCTGAGCGCCTGCACAACCCCGCATCCAACGGTCCCCCACCCGACCAGTCCCACGCCGATCTTACGCATCACAACCTCTATAAATCCTCTCCAACATGTTTTACAATCAGCCCTGGCCGCACCCGAAGCCCTGTCCCCTTACCCCAGGCTCGCCCGCTTCATAACACCGGCGGGTTTTTGCAGCGCGCGGCGCAAACCCCTGATGGCCTGCCTGGTGCGCATCTCGTTTTCCACCAGCGCGAACCGCACATGATCGTCTCCGTACTCACCAAATCCAAGGCCCGGGGAAACCGCCACTTTGGCCTCCTCGATGAGGTATTTCGAAAAGGCGACCGATTTCATCGCGCGGAACTGTTCGGGAATTTGAGCCCAGACAAACATGGTCCCCTTGGGTTTTTCCGTGTGCCAGCCGATCCGGTTGAGCCCGTCCACCAGGATGTCGCGCCGGGACTGGTAGACGGAAACTATTTCCCCCACGCACGACTGGTCGCCCTTGAGCGCCACGGTGGCCGCAATCTGGATGGGCTGGAAGACGCCGTAGTCCAGGTAGCTCTTTATCCGGGTGAGGGCACCGATCATCTCCTGGTTGCCAACGCAGAAACCTACACGCCACCCGGCCATGCTGTAGCTCTTCGACATGGAGAAAAACTCCACGCCCACCTCCCGCGCCCCCGGCACCTGGAGAAAGCTCGGCGCCCGGTAGCCGTCAAACGTAAGGTCGGCGTAGGCCAGGTCGTGGATCACCATAATCTTGTTCTCCCTGGCAAAATCCACGATCTTGTAGAAGAAATCGAGGTCCACCACGGTCGTCGTGGGATTATGGGGAAATGAGATAATGAGCAGCTTGGGCCTGGGCCACGTCTGCTTGACCGCGATTTCCAGGTCTTCCATGAAGTTGCGTTCCGGACCTATGGGCACCGACCGGACATCGCCGCCGGCGATAATTGCCGAGTACGGGTGTATCGGATAAGTCGGGTTTGGAGCAAAAACCACGTCGCCCGGGCTTATGAGCACCAGCACCAGGTGCGACAGTCCCTCCTTCGCCCCGATGGTT
This sequence comes from uncultured delta proteobacterium, assembly GCA_963712895.1. Classification (GTDB taxonomy): domain Bacteria; phylum Desulfobacterota; class Syntrophobacteria; order Syntrophobacterales; family Syntrophobacteraceae; genus SbD1. Next base: position 185,002 of record CAVQJR010000009.1, read on the forward strand.
ACGACCGCCTCTTTTTCGGGATCGAGGTCCACATCGTAGCGCCCTTTGTACCATTCGCACACCGCTTCCCGAAGCCTGGTTATGCCGCGGGAAGCCGAATAGCGATGGTTGTGCTTCTTTTTTGCCGCATCAACCAGCTTGTCGATGATATGTTTGGGCGCCGGAAGGTCGGGATTGCCCATGCCCAGATCGATTATGTCCTCTCCGGCCCAGCGCTTTTCCATCTTGAGCGCGTTCACTTCGGCGAACACGTAGGGCGGCAGCCGGTGCATTCGGCTCCGTTCGGCGATATTGAACTTCATTGTTTTCTCCCTTCCCTTGAATCGGAGAAGAATAATATTTGGGCGGATAAAATGTCAAAATATTTCGCAAAAAAATAGTTTCACGCACTGCTCTGCAAACCCGTTGAGGCAGCGGCATTCCGTCACCTGAACAAACTTTATTCGGACCCGACGAAATGTTTTAATTATCGGGACCCTAAAAACTTGTAGTGAACAACCCGGTTCTGTTAATTTATCCGGAATTTCAATTTATAAATGTGCGGAAGCGAGAAAACAAGCCCATGAAACAGGTCATTCTGGGAACAGCCGGCCACATCGACCACGGCAAGACATCACTTATCAAGGCATTGACCGGTATCGACACCGACCGTCTCAAAGAGGAAAAACTCCGCGGGATAACCATCGAACTGGGCTTTGCGCACATGGAACTCCCGGGAGGCGATCGGCTGGGAATCGTAGACGTTCCCGGCCATGAAAAGTTCGTAAAGCACATGGTGGCGGGTGCAACCGGCATCGACCTGGTGGCCCTGGTGATCGCCGCCGACGAAGGCATCATGCCCCAGACCCGCGAACACATGGAAATCTGCGAGCTGCTGCGGGTCAAAAAGGGTCTGGTCGTGCTGACCAAAACCGACCTGGTAGACGATCCGGACTGGCTGGAGATGGTACGCGAAGACGTGGTGGAGTTCCTGAAAGGGACCTTTCTGGAAGGCTGCGATATCGTCCAGGTGTCGTCCGCAACGGGCGAGGGAATCGATGAGCTTAGAAAATCCCTTGCCCGCCTCTTTACGCAGGTCGACCCCAAAAGCTCCGACGGCCCGTTCAGGCTCCCGGTGGACCGTGTTTTCACGATGCGCGGGTTCGGGACGGTCATCACCGGGACCAGCATTTCCGGGCACCTGCGGGTTGGAGATCCGGTATTCATCTACCCTTCCGAACTTAAAAGCAAGGTACGGGGCCTCCAGGTTCACAGCCTGGACGTGGCGGAGGTGCTGCCGGGGCAGAGGACCGCGGTGAACCTTCAAGGCATGGAGCGGGCGCTCATACAGCGGGGCGACGTCCTGGCTTCGCCGGGCGCCCTTACCGCCTCGCACATGATAGACATCCAGCTCGAACTGCTCAAAAGCGCCCCCAGGCCTCTCAAGCACCGGGCAAAGATCCGGTTCCATACCGGAACGGCCGAGCACCTAGCAACGATCGTCCTTCTGGACAGGGAGGAATTAAAACCCGGCGAAAGCACTTTCGCGCAGGTTAGGCTCGATCAGCCCACTTCTGTGCTTCGGGGCGACCGTTTCGTCCTGCGCTCCTACTCACCGGTCCAGACCGTGGGCGGAGGGACCGTCCTGCACCCCCTGCCCCGGAAACATAAAGGCTCGGCCAAGCGCGAAGCGGCGAAAGCGCTGGAAGTTCTTTTCAAAAGCAGCGATTCCGACATAATCCTGTGGCACCTGCACGACGCGGGCTGGGCCGGGCTTGGCGAACAGGAACTGCGCATACGGACCAACCTGCCACAAAAGTACCTTGAAAAAACGCTCCAGCAGTTCACCAGCACCCATAAGGCCGTGATCTACGATAAGGACAACAGGCGGCTCATCCACCCGGAATCCCTCGGCGAGATAAAGGATGAAATAAAATCCGTCCTTTCCGACTACCACCGCAAATTTCCCCTCAAACCCGGCATGCCCAAGGAAGAACTTCCCGCACAGCTTGCAAAGCCGGTTGACGTCAAGCTCTACAATTTCGTGCTGCGCCAGCTTGCTGAAGCCGAGGAGCTTGCCCCGGAGATGGAATGGGTGCGGCTCGCCTCCCATAAAGTGGCGCTCAGCAATGCCGAGGAATCCATCAAAGACGAGATCGAAAAGATTTTCCGCCAGTCCGGCCTTCAGCCGCCCTTTTTCCGGGAGGTGGCCGCAAAACTTCCCGGCACTCCCAAGCAGCACCAGGAGGTCCTGGAGTGGATGGTGGCAAAAGGCATCCTGATAAAAACCAAGGACGACCTCTTCTTTCACTCGGCCACCATGGCCGAATTCCAGAAGCGCCTGGTCGCCTGGCTCAAGGAAAACGGCGAAATCACCACCACCCAGTTCAAGGAAATGACCCAGGCAAGCCGTAAGTACACGATACCGCTGCTCGAATACTTCGACGCGCAGAAAATAACCATCCGGGTGGGCGAAGTGAGAAAGCTGAGGGCATGAGGAAAAAATCGGATTTTCACGCGAATACGCGAAGAAAGAAAAGCAATCTGCATGAAGTGGTTTCGCCGCAGGGGCTGATTGCACTGAAATCAATCAGAAGCAGTGGCCAGGACAGGGATGATATCGATTACTTGAGGAGTATTGCGGGTGAAGATTGATATGAGTCCGGAAGCGGTCACTCGCCGGCTGAAGCAGGCAAGCGAGTTGCGGTGTGCCTGCCTTATCCTGGCGGATTCCAGCGCCGGCAAAAAGATACGGGAGCATTTTGCGGCTGAAGACCGGGCCAAAGGCGGGCCGGAATCGCCCGGCTCCTGCCCGCTTATCAAAAAAGATGAAACGGAGTACCCTTGAAATCCTTACGGGGTGCCGCTTCGATTTTTTTTCATGAATAATGGTCCGGATTTGAAAAATTTCTCTAAAGTGACCGGTGCGATCATCCGTTATTTTGGCTACCCCCTCAGGGTTTTTTTCGTTACCCCCCTCAATAAGCCCGGGTGAAAACCGCCCGGGCTTTTCAACTGTTACCGAGATGCAACTGATAAGCGAACTTTTCCACCTGACGATACTCATCAAGGCCGGGGCCGCCATAATCATGGTGGTTTTGCTTTCTTTTCTCGCCGAAGTGGTGAGTCCCCGGTTTGCCGGGATCTTGTCCGGCTACCCTTTGGGCGCGGCGATCAGCCTGTTTTTCATGGGGCTGGAAATCGGTCCCGGATTCGCCTCCAAGAGCGCCCTCTATACCGCGCTCGGGCTTATCGCCACCCAGGTGTTCGCCTACGGGTACTACCGGGCTTCGGCCGCCGCCGCCGGGCTGAACTCGGGACTTCGCATCGCTCTCGCCTGCCTTGCCGGTCTTTCCGGTTATTTCGCGGCAGCCGCTCTGCTGCGTTTTGTACCGGTGAACCTGTTTCTGGCAATTCTTCTGCCCATATTTTTTATCATTGCCTTCAACTACCTGTTTCGAAGCGTCCGGAACGTGAAGATCGAAAACAGGGTGAGCATGAACTGGAGGGTGTTGCTGTTCAGGGCGGTTTTTGCGGCCGCCGCCATAATCGCCATCACCTCGACGGCGAAGCTGGTGGGACCCGGATGGGCGGGGCTGTTTTCCGCCTTCCCCATCACCATGCTCCCGTTCGTGGTGATTATTCATGCCACCTACGGGGCAGACCGTGCGCACGCCATACTGAAAAACGTCCCTACTGGGTTGTACTCCCTAGTTACCTATTCCATTGCCGTGTTTGCTTTTTATCCGGTGGCGGGGATATTCCTGGGAACAGCCATGGCCTACGGGCTGGCAACCGTTTGCCTGGTGGCGGTACAGATGAAAAAAAGGCCGACTGGTGCGTAAAGCCGGCCCTGGTGCAAGTTTGATCGATCCTTACTAAGTCAACCGCTTTTTTTGCTTTTGCTGCCCCACTCTCACCTTCGCCTCGGGTTCCTTGTTCTCCCTCTGCACGTGGGTGGCGGAAGAACACGTTCCAAGCCGCCATTTTGCAGCCGGCGAGGCCCACACATTGCAAAATTCGCCCTCTATGTGGGCGCATCCTTTACACTGGTCGACAATCGGTTTTCTATCGGGTTGCATCGCCATTGAGTTTCCCTTCAACCGGTTTCCGATTTTTCAGACAGGCTCCCTTAAGCCGCATAGTTTTCAGGTTCCGTGATAATAACTATCGGAAAACGCGGCGCAACCGGGCAAAATTATTTATAGGTGAAAGATTTTCCGGTATTTCGTCCCATGGCCGCAGATCTTTTTCACTTCCGGGGGGAACGGAAATCTTTCACGAATATGAGTGAAGGACGTCAAAAAGGGGTCATTCCAGCCAGCCGAAATGACCCCTTGATAACCGTTTTCAACACACTGTCAAAAATAGAGCCTATTCGAACCCGGCCGGGACCGGTTTCGCCTCCGTTACCACTCCCCCGATTTCAATTACAGCACTCTTGCTTCGCTTTCTGAAAAGCCCCCGTGCCCAGTTCTGGAACGTTTCCATGTACAGGTAGACAACCGGTGTGATGAACAGCGTGAGGAGCTGCGAGAACATGAGCCCGCCGACAACGGCCAGCCCCAGGGGCCGGCGGGCCTCGGCCCCGGCGCCCATCCCGAGCGCGATGGGAAGAGTACCCATGAGGGCCGCCATGGTGGTCATCATGATCGGGCGAAACCGTAGCAGGCAGCCCTGGTAAATCGCTTCCGCCGGTGATTTGCCCTCCACCCTCTGGGCGTGCAGAGCGAAGTCGATCATCATGATGGCGTTTTTCTTAACGATGCCCACCAGCATGATAATTCCCACAAACGCATAGACGCTCAGGTCGACTTTAAAAATCATCAGAGTGACCAGCGCCCCCACGCCTGCCGCGGGGAGCCCGGAAAGAATGGTTATAGGGTGAATGAAGCTCTCGTAAAGAATCCCCAGCACCATGTAGATCACCAGGATAGCCATTATCAGGAGCACGAAAAGCCCCTTGACCGATGACTGGAACTGCTGGGCGGTACCCTGAAAACTGGTGGTGATGGTTGCCGGCAGGCGAATTTCGCGCATCGCCTGTTCGACTTCCCCGACCGCCTGGCCGAGCGCCACTCCCGGTTTGGTGTTAAAGGAAATGGTTACCGAGGGGAGCTGGCCGGAATGGTTCACCGTAAGCGGGCCGGTTTGAAGCTTCAGGTCGGCCACCGTGTTAAGCGGGACCAGTTGCCCGGCGAGCGACCGCACGTAGAGGTTGGACAGGGCATTGGGGTCTCTCTGGTACTGAGGCTCGACCTCCAGGATTACCTTGTACTGGTTGCTGGGCGTGTAGATCGTCGAAATCTGCTTCGACCCGAACGCATTGTAGAGCGTATTTTCGATCTGCTTGGCGGTAATGCCAAGCGAAAGCGCCTTGCTGCGGTTGATGTCCACCATCACCTGCGGGCTGGTTATCTGGAGGTCGCTGTTCACGTCCTGAAGGCCCGGCAACTGGTGCATTTTGCCTTCGGTTATCTGCGCCCAGTGATAGAGTTCTTTCAGATCGGTCCCCTGGAGTGTGTACTGGTAGAGCGCCTTGGTCATGGACCCCATGCGGATGGCGGGCGGGACCTGGAGAAATATGCGGATTCCGGGGATATTCGCCACCTTCTTGCGCATGTCCCGAATAATTTCGTCCGCCGAGAGCTTTCTTTCATCCGGCTTGTGCTTCAGGGCCATGAAAATGAAGCCGCTGTTGCCGGTAACGGCCATTCCGCCCGCGCCGGCCGAAGAAATCGCGGTTTCCACATTCGGGTTCTGCTGCAGTACGTCCGCGATTGCCTTCTGATGTTCGACCATCGAATCGAAAGAGGTCCCCTGGGCCGCCTCCGTCATGCCGAATATCTGGCCGGTGTCCTGCGCGGGGATAAAGTCCTTGGGAAGGATTACGAACAGATATGCCGTAACAAAGATAAGGCATACCGAAAAAAGCCCCACCGCGAGCCGGTGGCGCAGCACCAATCGCAGGCCCTTTTCGTATGTCGCGAGCATACCGTCGAAAAATTTCTCGGACAGGTTGTAAAACCGTCCGTGTTTCTGGGTGGCATGGCTCTTGAGGACCAGGCTGCAAAGCATCGGCGAAAGGGTCAGGGAAACGAAGCCCGACACCAGGATTGCCGCACCGATGGTTACGGCGAATTCGTGGAACAGCCGCCCCAGGATGCCTCCCATGAAAAGAAGAGGAATAAACACGGCGGCAAGCGAAATAGTCATCGAAACAATGGTGAAGCTGATTTCTCTCGATCCGTCCAGGGCCGCCTGCAGCCTGGATTTGCCCATTTCCATGTGGCGGACGATATTTTCCAGCATAACTATAGCGTCATCGACAACGAAACCGACGCAAAGCGTCAGTGCCATCAGCGAGAGGTTGTCGAGGCTGTAGCCGAGCACGTACATCACCGAAAAGGTGCCGATGATCGACATCGGCAGGGCAAGGGTGGGGATGATGGTGGCGGTGAAGTTTCGCAGGAAAAGAAATATGACCATGACCACCAGGCAGATACTCAGGTACAGCGTGAATTTTACGTCCTGGATCGAGTCCCTGATAGATGCCGAGCGGTCGTAGAGGATTCTCAAACTCACCGCCGGCGGAATCTGTGCGCGGAAGGTGGGCAGAAGCGTCTTTATGGAATCGACCACCTCGACGGTGTTGGTTCCCGGCTGGCGCTGGATGGCAAGCACGACGGCCCGCTTCCCGTTGAGCCAGGCGGCGGTCTTGTCGTTTTCCACGCTGTCCTTCACTTGCGCGATTTGGTCAAGGTAAACCGGGGAGCCGTTCCGGTAGGTCACTATGAGGTTGCGGTACTTGGCGGCCTCTTCGAGCTGCCCGCTTGCCTGGATCGTAAAAGCCTGGTGCGGTCCGTACAGGGTGCCGGTGGGGATGTTGACGTTTGCTTCCGAGACCGCGCTGTCTATGTCTCCCATGCTGATGCCCATCGCGCTCAGGGCATCGGGCTTCACCTGTACGCGGACGGCATATTTCTGGGCGCCGTAGACCATTACCTGCGCAACACCGCTCACCATCGAAATACGCTGGGCCATGACGGTGTCTGCGTACTCGTTTACCGTGGAAAGAGGCAGCACATCGGAGCTTACCCCCACGTAGAGCACCGGCTGGTCGGCGGGATTTACCTTCTTATACGACGGCGGGCTGGGCATGTCCGAAGGCAGCAGCTTCTGGGCCTTGGATATGGAGGTCTGCACGTCCAGGGCGGCGCCGTCCAGTTCCCTGCTCAACGAAAACCACAGGTTGATCTGGGTCTGGCCAAGGGAACTGGTGGAGGTCATCGAATCGAGGCCGGCAATGGTTGAAAATTCGCGCTCCAGCGGCATTGCAACCGAAGAGGCCATCGTTTCCGGACTCGACCCGGGAAGGTTGGCCGTCACCTGGATCACCGGGAAATCGACGTTGGGCAGCTCGCTTACCGAAAGCATCCGGTAGGACATTATCCCGAACATCAGGATGCCCAGCATGACCAGGGTGGTCGTTACAGGGCGCTTGATGAACAGTTCCGCTATATTCATCAGTTCGTTCCTTCGCCGCTCTTATCGACGGCATCCACTATCTGTACCAGCGATCCGGTTGCGAGCCTTAACTGCCCGTCCGTTACCACCTTCTCGCCGGGGGAGACCCCCTTTTGCACCACGATCTCCTTCTCGATCCTGGAACCGATGGCAACCTGGCGGTATTCGACGCTCATGTCCGGCTTTATCACGTACACGTACGGCCCGTTCTGCCCCATTTGTATGGCCTGGGCGGGGATAACGGTTTTATCCTTCTCGGTGGTGAGGGTCAGGACCACGTTAACGAACTGTCCCGGCCACAACCTCTTGTCTTCGTTGGAGAAAGTGGCCCATATCTGGATGGTGCCGGCCGTGGATTTTACCTCATTGTCGATGAAAGTAAGCTGGCCCCGTATGGGGTGCTCTTCGTCGCTGGGAAAACTTGCCAGGACATCGAGCTTGCGCTCCGACATGTACTTCATTATTTCGGACAGGTCGCGCTCCGGCACGGCAAAGGTGACATAGAGCGGCCGAACCTCCTTTATGGTTACCAGGGGGTTGTCGTTGTCGTTTGCCTTGACGATGTTTCCGGAAGTGACCCGCACGTTTCCGGTAACGCCGTTGATGGGAGAGCGGATCGTACAGTATTTGAGTTCGAGCTTGGCATTCTCTATCGCCGCCTCATCGGCGTTGACGGTGGCATCGAGCGCCGCCGCATTGGACTTGACCGTATCGAACTGCTCCTGGGCCACGTAGCCCTTGCCGACAACGGAGCTGTACCGCTTCACCTGCATCTGCGCATTTTGCAACTGCGCCCTGTCTTTTGCCAGAAGGGCCCGGGCCTGATTGAGCCTGGCTTCGAACGGCCGGGGGTCTATGGTGAACAGGAGATCGCCCTTTTTCACTTCCTGCCCGTCCTTAAAGTGCACTCCGATAAGCTCGCCCTGGATCTGGGCTTTTATCGCCACCGTCGAAAGAGGCTGAACGTTGCCTATAACGCGGATCTGGACCGGCATGTCCTTTTGCACGGCGGTACTGGCCGTGATGGGCATCGCGATTTTTTGGGGGTCCATCCCGGTCTCTTTGCCGGAAGAGTCCTTTGAGCATCCCGCAGGTGCAATGAGCACCAAAGCCGAAGCCGCAAGGACCGCCCATTTCTTAAGGTCCGAATATCCAGGGCCGAAGCCGATTCTAAACATCTCAATCTCCAAACTTCGTGGTAAAAAAAGTGTCTGATTGTACCCACGGGCCCGGAGAATATCCAGTTCTATGTGATAATCGGTATCCGGAGCCTGCCCTTCGGCATCCGGAATCAGCATGAAGCATGGGGGCGGCTACTCCTCGTCCACCCTTTTCAGGTACATGCGAACCGCTTCGAAAGAACCTTCCGGGGCCGCGATCAGTTGATCGGTGATCCGCTCGCCTCCGATGTATTCACTCAGATGAAACTCACTGCCGTCGAGACGGTGGATCTTTCCGCCGGCGGCCATCAGGATGATCTGGGCGGCGGCCAGGTCGCGGTAGGAGACATTGGCGAGCAAAGCGGCCTCCGCGCGCCCCCTGATAACGTATGAAATGTGGGCCGCGGTGGAGCCCAGGTTGCGAATCTTACCGGGAAACGTCGAGTGGTAATGGTTGTGGAACCTGGAGTAGGTCAGCAGAACGCTCTCATTGCTGATTCCCCCGGTATCGAGAATCTTTATCGGCTTCTCGTTCCAGAACGCCTTGTCGCCGACCACCGCATGGAAAAGATCGCCGGTTACCGGCATGTATGTGAGGCCGAAAACGGGCCAGAAGTTTTCGAGAAGGGCAAGCGAGATGCCCCAGATGGGTATGCCGGCCTGAAAATTGGCCACGCCGTCCAGCGGGTCGTATATCCAGAGATACCTTTTTTCGCCGTGCACATAGTCCTCGGCGGGAAGGGGGTCTCCAAGGACACCGTGGCCTGGAAAGACGTTGCCGAGCCGTTCCTTGAAGAAATTGATCAACCTGAGTTCGGCTTCGGTCACCAGGTCTTCGTCAAACTTGACATCACGGCTTCCTTTCCCATAGAACGTGAGGGCCTCCCGGCCTGCTGCCCGTACTGTTTCCCCTGCAAAACTCAGCAGTTCGTCAACCCCCGGATTCTCCCCTTGCGCCATTTCCACCTCCTGAAGAATTTATGGACTCTAAAGCAAAAATCGTACACAAGCAGTGATTGCAAAGGCCAAAAACACTGATTAGCAAAATATCGCAAACTTTTCATTATTTCTTTTACAGCGGGCGGGAGGTGAATTTGTCAGGTCCGATCATAACTCTTCTAACCGACTTCGGACTGAATGACGGCTATGTCGCCTCTATGAAGGGGGTAATCCTGGGCATCGCCCCCGAGGCACGCCTGGTCGACGTCTCTCACCTGGTGGGACCGCAGGACGTACGGTCGGCCGCCTTTATACTCTTTACCTCCTACTCGTATTTTCCGCCGCAAACCGTCCACCTGGCTGTGGTGGACCCCGGAGTCGGGACCCGGCGCCTGGCTGTCGCGGTGCGCACTCCGTCATGCTTTCTTGTCGGACCGGATAACGGCATCTTTTCGCTCGTTCTCGGAAAAGAAAGCTCGTGGGAGGCGAGAAGTATCGAGAACCCGGAATTTTACCTCCAACCTCCCTGTCCCACCTTCCACGGCCGTGATATTTTCGCACCGGTTGCCGCCCGCCTGGCTATGGGCACTCCTTTTGAAATACTCGGTCCGCCGTGCCTGCTCGAAATTTCGCAATGGTCTTCCCCCGTGCGCGAGAAGGCCGCGATCAGAGGCGAGGTTATCCATATCGACCGGTTCGGAAACGCCGTTACCAGCGTCAGTCGCCGCGACCTGGAAGAACTGGCACCACTCGATAAATGGCTCGCGCGGATAAAATCGGCGGCCTTTCCCATCCTTGACACGTATGCCCGGATACCTCCAGGAAATGCCCTGGCACTGGCAGGGAGCAGCGGGTTTTTGGAAATTGCCGTAAATCGCGGGAATGCCGCCGGGAAACTGGACCTTTCCCCCGGAAGCATGGTCCTTTTTACACTCATCAATCCTTGAAATCAAATGGCTTCGAAACATCCAACAATATACGTTCGAGAGTTCCTGATATCAGAATAATTCGCATCAATAAGATCCATTGTGCCTTTTCATTTCACAATATTATATGGAATGCAGTACATAGGGTATTTTGCTTATCATTTCTTAACTGAACCGTATTTTTGCAGGTCATAATATGCTTATTTTCCAGTAAAACTTCATTAGTCGCGCTCAAGCCCCATGGGGACCGGATGTAGCTGCCGTATTTTGAAAATACATTATTGACTGTATTGACCCACCGCCCCCTGATGATATTATTTCGCATCAGAACAGGAGGTGGAACCATGGCCGATCCGGCACTCGTCTGCAGGATTACTTCATCTTTACATGCTGATCTAAGCGCTCTGCTCGGGATGTATGCCGTAATGAAGACGAATCCTGACCAAAAGGAAAAATTGGAAGAAATCAAGCAGGAAATTCTAAGACTCTACTCCGAGATTGCACTCCACGAGATCGGAGAGCGCTCGGCCTGCTGACTTCCGCGCCGTCGATGCTTCGGCTGTCAGCTTAAAAGTTGGCTGGAAGTGCGCTTTTTTCGTGTCGATGATATTTCACCACGAAGGCTTGAAATCTCCCCCACCGCCAATCCGCACCCCGCACCCCGCTTCGCCCCCTCTGTCGGCGGGGCTTTTTTTTCACTCGATCACGTCTTATTCTAATCCGGGACCCACTTTTAAGTCCAAAACAGGCTTTTTTGCAGGAAAAAGTCGTGCGGGCATGCATTTCTTTAATATCACTGGATTTTTTCCTAAAATCCGATGGTTACGGCCTCAGGTCAGATTTTTGCTTTTGTAGCAATACTATATACTTAACTTATAGACATAAGTTTTCGTGATTTTCAGGGGACTGCGCACCCCATCCAAATCTTTCTGCTCACAGGAGAAGAATAAATGCCTACACGCATTGCTCTAAACGGATTCGGACGCATCGGACGCACCATTTTCAAAATTATCCTGGACCGGAAGCTGCCATTGGAAGTGGTGGCCATCAACGACCTGGCGGAGCCTTCCGAACTGGCCTACCTCTTGAAATACGATTCCGTGCACGGGGTCTGGCAACACGAAGTCTCCGGGACGGAAGACGAACTGGTGGTCGACGGCAAGGTTTACAAGTGCCTGAAAATAACCGATCCCGCGCAGATGCCCTGGCATGATCTGAAGGTGGCGATTGCAATAGAGGGAACGGGAAGGTTCACGAACCGCGATGACGCCCAGAAGCACCTGACCGCCGGTGCGCGCAAGGTAATCATTACCGCGCCGGGTAAAGGCATGGACGCCACGATCGTGCTCGGAGTAAACGACGGCACCTACGACCCGCGAGCACACAACATCGTTTCCAATGCATCCTGCACCACCAACTGCCTGGCTCCGGTGGCATCGGTTCTAAACGACAATTTCATTATCGAACACGGGCTTATGACCACCATCCACTCCTATACGATGGACCAAAGGCTCCTCGACGCGATGCACAAAGACCGCCGCCGGTCCCGCGCCGCCGCCATTTCCATGATCCCCACCACCACGGGGGCCGCGCGCGCCGTGGCCGAGGTCATCCCGGACCTCAAAGGCAAGCTCGACGGTCTGGCAATTCGCGTACCCACACCCAACGTCTCTCTGGTTGATCTTGTTTGCCGGCTTGGCCGCGACGTGAACAGGGAAGAGGTAAACAGGGTGATGGAAGAAGCCGCCAACGGGCCGATGAAGGGCATCCTCAACTACGTTACCGAGGAGCTGGTCTCCATTGATTTCAACGACACGTATTATTCGTCCAGCTTCGATTCGAAGCTTACAAACGTCATCGGCGGCCGCATGGTCAAGGTTTTCAGCTGGTATGACAACGAGTACGGATATTCGAGCAGGGCGGCCGACCTGGCGGTGATGATCGGAGGAATGCTGGAATAGGAACTCGCGGGTCGCGGGGTCGCGGCCCTGATGAAGCGCCCGTGAAATCTTGAGGAGAAATGCGGGAATGAAAACGCTTGACGAGATAGATTTTGGAGGAAAGCGTGTTTTCATGCGTGTGGACTTCAACGTGCCCCTCGACAAGGAGCGGCGCGTAACCGACGACCTGCGCATACGGGCCGTTCTTCCCAGTATCCGCAAAGTCCTCGACTCCGGAGGAAGGCTTGTCCTGGCTTCGCACCTGGGGCGGCCCAAGGGAAAGGTCGTCCCGGAACTCTCACTTAAACCCGTTGCGGATTACCTCTCCACGCTGCTCGGGTTTTCCGTCCCGCTCGCAGCCGATTGCATCGGCCCCCGGGTCCGGGACCAAGCCTCCGGCCTGAAGAACGGCCAGGCACTCCTTCTCGAAAACCTGAGGTTCCATCCGGAGGAGGAAAAAAACGATCCGGAGTTTTCCAGGCAACTGGCCGGGTTATGTGACATCTACATCAACGAGGCATTTTCCGCCTCACACCGCGCGCACGCATCGGTTGAGGGCATTACCCGTTTCGTGCCGGGGTGCGCGGCCGGCTACCAGCTTCAAAAAGAGATCGAGTATTTCAACAAGGCCCTGGAAAACCCGCAACGGCCCCTCGCCATTGTGATCGGCGGAGCCAAGGTTTCCACCAAGATAGGAGTCTTGGAAAACCTTATATCCAGGGCCGATTACCTGCTGATCGGCGGAGCAATGGCCAATACTTTCTTCAAGGCCCAGGGCAAGCAGGTCGGAAAGTCCCTGGTCGAAGACGACCTTATCGAGACCGCGGCCAGGCTCATCGACTCCGCGAAGAAAAAGGGCGTCAAGATTTTTCTGCCGGTCGATGCCGTAGTCTCGGTGAGCGCCGAAAGCTGCGGGGACGTTCGCCAGGTCTCCATAGATAACGTGCCGGCGGACACCCAGATCCTGGATATAGGGTCCCAGTCGATCCAGGTTTTCGAATCCGTTCTCGCGAACTGTAAGACTATCGTATGGAACGGACCGATGGGCGTTTTCGAAAAGCCGCCTTTCAATAACGGCACTTTCAAGCTGGCCGAATTCCTGGGCTCGCTTAACGCCCTGACGGTCATAGGGGGAGGAGATTCGGCGGCGGCGGTCAGGAAGGCCGACATGGAAGACAAGGTAAGCTATGTCTCGACGGGCGGCGGTGCATTCCTGGAACTCATGGAGGGGAAAAAGCTCCCCGGAATCACGGCCCTGGAGGGGTGCGGGAAGGCATAGTATCCGGCGCCCGGTATCGAGTATCCAGAACCGAGTATCCAGAACCGAGAAAAGGACCGATATGAATCCCAGCAGGAAACCAATTTTGGCGGCCAACTGGAAGATGCACAAGACGGTGGCCGAGGCGGTCGAGTTTGCGAAAGCGATCCAGAATGAGACCGGGCCGCTATCGGACCGCGAAGCCGTGATTGCGCCTCCTTCCACCGCTCTCCAATCAGTTGCCGGTGTGCTGAAAGCCGACGGATATTTTTCGTGCGCCCAGAATTGCCATTGGGAGGCAAAAGGGGCCTTCACCGGCGAGATTTCACCGGTTATGCTAGGGGAGTTCGGGTGCCGCTACGTGATAGCCGGCCATTCGGAAAGGCGGCATATCTTCGGCGAAACCGACGAGATGGTCCGCAGGAAGGCCGCGGCTGTATTCGCAAACGGGATGGTCCCCATCGTGTGCGTCGGGGAAGTCCTGGAGCAGCGCGAAGCGGGCGGCACCTTCGATGTGGTCGGCGCTCAGGTGCAGGGGGCCGTGAAGGGTCTGGATAAAAGCCGGGCCCCGTTGCTGGTTTTGGCTTACGAGCCGGTTTGGGCGATCGGTACCGGCAAGACGGCCAGCCCCTCACAGGCGCAGGAGGTCCACGCCTTTATCCGGCAGCGGCTCGAATCGCTTTTTGATAAAAGTGTTGCAAATAAGGCAAGAATACTTTATGGAGGATCGGTTAAGCCCGACAACGTCGACTCGCTCATGGGGCAACCCGATATTGACGGAATGCTCGTCGGCGGGGCAAGTCTGGAGGTAAGTTCTTTCAAACGTATCATCGAATTTCAGTTTTAATTTAGGAGAATGGTCAAGGGATGAATATTTTTCTGGTCTCCATCCATATAATCGCAGCAATTGCTTTAATAGCAATCGTTTTGCTCCAGACCGGGAAAGGGGCCGAAATGGGCGCCGCATTCGGCGGGGCTTCCCAGACCCTTTTCGGCGGAGGCGGCGGCAGCACGTTTATGAGCAAGCTTACAACGGGGGCGGCGGTTGTCTTTATGATAACCTGCCTGCTTCTGTCCTACAGGCCTTCTGCTCCCGGCAGCAGGTCCATAATGAAGGACGTACCGGTCGAACAGACCCAGCCCAAACCTGCCGCGCCCGCACTGCCCGAGGCTCGTCCCGTGCAGCCGCAAAGCCCGACGGCCACCCCGGACAAGGCCCCTGCCGCACAAGAGCCGGCGGCGAAGGGCAATGACCAGGGGACAGCGCAGAAAGCCCCGGCGCCGCAGGCACCTGCCAAGGCCGAGACCAAGGCGGCAAAATCACCGGCAGCAACTGCCGCGCCGCAGCAGGAGAAAAAGCAGGAAAAAGCCCCCGCCGGTAAATAATCCCGAAGAGCCGGGCGCAGAGGGCGGGGATGCGGGGCAACATGCCGTATCAGCGCGAAATCTTATGGCCGGGAAGGCGGCGAAACCGCTCCTTCCCGGTTTTTAATTGCACTCCCGCCGCACCACTGGTTATTATTGCCGAGCCTGCAGTTCACCTTTCCAATGACAACTCTTCCAGCGGAGGCGACGCCAACAAATGAAGTTTATCGATCTGCCGGCCCAGCAGGAAAGGATCAGGGAAAAAATAGAGAGCCGTCTAAGGGCGGTCCTGGACCACGGCCAGTATGTCTCCGGACCGGAAATCGCAACACTTGAATCAGAACTTGCCGCCTATACCGGCACCAGGCATGCCATCGCCTGTTCGTCGGGCACGGACGCGCTTCTGCTTGCCCTGATGGCTTACGGTGTCGGCGCGGGCGATGCGGTAATCACCACCCCTTTTACATTCATTGCCACTGCCGGCCCCATTTCGCTTTTGGGGGCCGTCCCCGTTTTTGCCGATATCGACCCCCTGACCTTTAATATCGATCCTTCGCGGGTCGAAGCCGTGGTGGAGTCTTTCTGCCTGAATAAAGCCGGGGACTGCCCTGTTCACGAGAAAATCCGGGAGCGCGGCATCAGGCTTCGGGGGATAATTGCCGTGGACCTTTTCGGAACCACGGCCGACTACTCCAGGATATGCGCAATTGCCGAGAAACACGGACTTTTCGTCATCGAAGACGCCGCACAGTCGTTCGGGGCGCAATACATGGGGAAAAGAGCGGGTTCCCTGGCCGAGATGGGGTGTACCTCCTTTTTCCCGGCAAAGCCCCTTGGCGCGTACGGGGACGGCGGAATGTGCTTTACGGATAAGGATTCCCTCGCTGAAAAGATCCGCTCCATCCGGGTCCACGGCCAGGGGTCCGATAAATACGAGAACATCAGGATTGGAATCAATGGCAGGCTGGACACACTACAGGCCGCCGTCCTGCTGGCAAAAATGGAAATATTCCCCGAGGAACTCGAACTCAGGCAGGAAAAGGCGAAGCGCTACCGGACGCTGCTAGGCGCAAATGACTCTCCGGTAATCTGCCCCGGCGTTCCCGACGGCTACACCTCGTCGTGGGCTCAGTATTCGGTGCTCGCAAGGGAAGGAATCAGCCGGTCCGGCCTCATGGAAAGACTGAAGGCTGCCGGCATTCCGACCGCGGTCTATTATCCGAAACCGCTTCACCTCCAGGGCGCATTTTTCGGGCTCGGATACGAGAGGGGCGACTTTCCGGTAAGCGAAGACTGTGCGGCCAGGATTTTCAGTCTTCCGATGCATCCGTATCTAACCGAGCAGGACCAGGAAAAGATAGCCGGTATTCTCAGGGGATGCTGAAAGCATGCGTGCTCGCCCTAGACCCTTCCCGCCAGGAGAGGAAAGCGACTTCGCATGAAAAAAATTTGGGTCCCGATTTTGCGTATAAGTAGCCGATACTGCACAAGACTCCGCCGCGATTGAAATTTCTATCATCATATAGACAATTTCTCCGCCATCTATATGAGTAAAAATAGTTTGTATATTTACTACTTTTGCGCTATCCTCGCACTTGCCCTTAAAAAAGAGCCGAGCCGGATAGCCCCCTCCCTCTCCCCTCCTGCTCGGCTTTCCTTTTTTCCCGCGCTCTTCCTTGCTTCCATCTTCGAAAACAACGCCTCTGGACATCTACGACAGCCGTTCTTATAAGAAGGCAGCTCGTAAATTAACCGGTCAACCAAGGCATCGCCGGCAGGAGGTTGCTAATGAAAGGAAATGACAACACCATGTTCATGGAACTGATGTGCGCGGCCGTAGATATCAAGGAAAAAATGAGAGTGCTTTATGCGGAGGCCGCCGGGAAGTGCTCGGACGAAGTGGGTTCCAGCACATTCAAAATGCTCGAAGAACTTGAACAGGCTCATCTTGAGCGCCTTCGCGAAATGAACGAAGAGGCTTCCAAGGGCGGAGGCGTTTCTTTCGATTCATGCCGTTTCTACGATTTTGACACAACGGACAGGAAGGAAATTATCCGGAAGATCGCCAAGCAGCGCAAAACCGTCGCCCGCGCCTGCCTGGATGATGTGGCCGCCATTGAAAGCGGGATGGAGCTTGAAAACAAGAGCATCGCATTTTTCATCGAGCAACTCAAAAAATCGCCCGAACCTTCGACCCGGGAGTTCCTGAATTACCTGATCGCCGAGGAGAGGGAACATTATATAGTTCTTGCGGATTTGAAGTTCTACTATATCGATCCGGAACACTGGTTCATGGAAAAAGGCAGGGCGGAACTCGATGGTGCGGGCGGGATAAGCTGAGCAAAGAGTTTTCGGTAACCCGCGGGAGTGCACCCGCTGCTGTTTCAAAAAATCCCGGTGGGGGCGGGCAAGGCTGCGGCTCGTCCCCGCGGCTTTTCATTATGCGGGCCGTGTCGATACTTTTCGGACAAAAGACCGGCCGCAGGGAGGCGAGCTGCCGGCTCTTAACTGCTGGACTGCCCCTTCAGGAACAACAGGAAGTAGGGTTTCTTCGGATCGTTGCAGGTGACCAGGACGGATTTCTTGGTGTCCTGACCGCAAGTCATGGGATTTAACCTCAGTGTGATCTTGCCCTCGCCGCCGGGAGGGATGGCCTTGTCGTACCTGGCCACGGAACTTCCTCAACCGGGGACTACCTTTCTTATACTCAAAACCGAGGTCCCCACATTTCTCACATTGAAAGTATGGACCAGTTCCTGCGCGTCTCCAACCTTTCCGAAGTCGAAGCTTGTCTCCGTGATTTCTACAGCCGGTGATCTGCCGTCCCTGGAAGCGGCGACCGGTTCGGCTTTTTTAGCCGCATCGAGGGCCGGGTCCAGAAGGCAGACCAATGATCCGTGGTCCGATTCAGCCTTGGCGACGTTTTCGGAAGTTTCGGACAGCGATGCGTTCTGGTGCGCGCAACCGGCTGCAAAAAAGGACGCGGACAGGCAAATCGTTATTACACCCAGCCACTTATTCACTTGCTTCCCTCCCCCCATTGGCCCCCAAGCCGTTCGCCCGGACCCGCACCGTTTTGGCATCCAGGCACTGCTATTCATGCCCGAAAAATCATTCTCAAGTCAAGTGAATTATTGGAATGCGCAGGTTGGTCGGCTACGGCCCGGCGCTTCAAGTCCCGCGATATCCCCTCACTGCTCCGCGTGCGCCGCAATGCCGTTTTCGGGCCGCCCGTGATGAATCGGTAGTACAATCCGAAAAGTCGCCCCTCCTTCCGGATTATCGATTATTTCGACACGGCCCTTGTGTGCTTCGGCTATTTTTTTCACGATCGGCAAACCGAGGCCGGTCCCATGTCGTTTCGTAGTAAAAAACGGCAGGAATATTTCTTTTCGCTGCAGTGGTGGAACTCCGCAGCCGCAATCGGTTACTTCGATGAACAACTCGGAACCCCCGCTGCGGCAGTCCAGTTTTACAGTCCGTCCCGCGGGCGAGGCTTCGATGGCGTTCATCATGAGGTTGATTACGGCCTGCTTTAACCTCGCCCCGTCAACCAGCGCGGGAACCGGAATCCGCGACGATTCGAACTGGAGACGAATACCCTTCTCGCGGGCCGCCTGTTCGGCGATTTCAACACTCTCCCCGACAAGGCGGTGGATATCTTCAGGCGATCTTTCCAGCTCGAGCGGCTTTGAAAAGTCGAGCATATCGACCACCATCTGTTCGAGCCGGCTGGTTTCCCGCAGCACTATGTCCATCTTTGCCCAATCCCCGGAGCCCTGCTCCAGGTGACCCTGGACAAGCCTGGCAAAGCCGCCGATGGCTACCAGCGGTGTTTTTATATCATGGGCAACGCTGGACAAAGCCCTTCCTATGCCGGCAAGGCTTTCGGCATCCCTGAGGGCACTCATCGTACGCTCGCGCAGCATCAGCTTCCACATTCCGTCCATCAGAAGCGTAAGCTGCCTCACGTCCGCCTGTTCGTAGTCCGAGTCCTTGTTGGCGACAACGGCAACCGCGATTATCTTTTCACCGTCGAACACGGGAATGCTCATAAGCCGATGGATGGGGACACTGCCGCACGGCAGGTTTTGCGCCCGGGATTCCAGGGGGAGCGGATCGTTTAAAATTACCGGCTTGCGCAGCCTTACCGCATCAGCCCAGACGCCGGAGCCCGCTATTTCGTAGCTCAGGGGCGTTTCAGGCAGCCCGCATTCCGGAATCTCGCCGGTGGTCCACGTGTGCAGTTTGAGAACGCGTTCCCCTTCCACGAACCCGATCAGGCCGATCTTGCTGCCGGTGAGTTTTACCTGCTGTTCGAGAACGTAGTTTGCCACCTCCTCTTCGGAGGCCCAGGTCATCTGGCTCAGTTCCTGTAAGGCTTCCAGGCGAATTTCATCCATGCGCAGCGCCTTTTCCACGCGCTTGCGTTCGAGTATTTCCGATATCAGGGCGGAATTCATACTCGCCAGTTCCGCCGTGCGCTGCTGCACGCGGATTTCCAGTTCGTCGTGCGCCTTCCGGAGGTCTTCCTCCATCTTTTTCCGGTCGGTAATGTCGAGGATGTACTCGATTACCTGGACGACCTCACCCTCCTGGTCGAATATCGGGTAGGCGTGAATTTCAACGAAACAGGCGTTACCATCCTGGTCGTAATGGGTGTGTTCGGTAATGAGGGGCTTTTTCGACTTCTTGATCTCGTTAAGCGGGCAGAAGTGCTCGTCCCCTGTGCACGGGACATGGTTCCTGTGAAACAGCTCAAAGCATTTCAAACCGGAAGGAATACCCCTGGGCGAGGCCGCCGAATTGGCCATGAGTATCCTGTAGTCTTTGGCGTCAAGGACGTAGAAGGGGTGCGAGAGCGAGTCGAGCACGGTATTGAGAAACAGGTTCTGGCGCACCAGAAGCCCTTCGGTCGTCTTCTTCGAGGTAACGTCCCGTGCGGTGCCGATAATGCCTACTATTTTATCTCCCTCACGATATGGGGCCGAATTGAATTCCATGAACTTGAAGCCACCCGATTTGGTGCGAATACGCATCTCGGCAGGCGACAACTCTCGCCCGAGAATGACTTGCTCCCGCCTGCGCTGCAGCAGCGGCAAGTCGTCCGGGTGAATCAGGGGGGCATAATCCTTGCCGATCCACTCCGCAGGGCGCCATCCCGTTACCTCCTCAAAAGCGGGATTCACGGTCAGGATCTTCCCTTCGAGCGATACGGTAAAGATCACATCCAGCGCGCTCTCAACCAGCGTGCGGAACTTTTCCTCACTCTGTTTGAGCGCCAGCTCGGCCCACTCGCGCACAAGCAAAGAACTCTCAATCCGGTTGCCTTTCCCGCTCGTGGCCGGCTCTTTGGGCGTCAATCCAACAGTCCCGATTCCCTGCGATGCTCTTTTGCCTTCGATGGCGCGTTTTATCGAACCCAACAGAACTTCCGGGCTGATTTTGTCCTGCGCCAGGCATTCGCAGCACACGGGACCCGAAACCTCGATTTCGTCCCCGTGGCGGTTGCAGCTTCCAGCCAGCAGGACCATCGGGGGGTCGCATCCCTTCCGGCCGGCTTCGGCCAGCAGTTCCAACCCCGTGCGCTCGCCCAGCCGGTCACCGATGAGAAAGGCGTCGTGTCCGGGGCGGCACACCGCATCCAGCCCTTCCTCGTAGGACTTCACCCAGTCGAGTTGGAACCTCTCGTCACAACCCGCCAGAAGCTCTTTTATGCGGATAAAGCAATCTTCATTTTTTTCGATAACAACGACATTAAGAGTATCACCGGTATCCATCAGCAGCCTGCCAAGCGGCGTTTTGTTCGAACCTTACTGCTCGAATTGCAATAGCTCTTAAAAAGATAGGGACGTGGCCGATCAAGGGCAATGCGGTTTCGGGGCTGCACCGAAAGCTAATCGCTTCCTCCGGGCAGCCACAGGAAATAAAAACCGCTCAGCATGGGCGGGATTGCCTCCGCCAGGCCGGAGTCGAGAAGACTTATACGGGGTGTTTCCTGTTTGGCGGTTGAAGTATTGTAGATATTGTCATTGTTGTACTCGGTGCGCCGATAGACCACGACCTTTGCGTCCCCCGGCAGCCCGGACAGTTTTGCCGCTTCGCTTATCGCATCGTCGACGTAGCCGATCCGGTCGATCAGCCCCAGCCGCAAAGCGTCATCGGCAAGAAAAATACGCCCCGACGAAATCTCCGCCATGGCCGCGTCGCTCAGATGGCGGCGATTTGCGGCCAGACTCTGAAACCGCCCGGCCATTTCGTCTATTATCTTCCGGAGTATTTGGCGTTCCTTGGCGCTCGGTTTCCGAAAAGGCGACGCCATGTCCTTGTTCTGTCCGGACTTGTCGACCTCGACTTCCAGCCCGATCTTTCCCATCAGCCCGGAAACGTTCGGCCTCAGGAACAATACGCCGATGGACCCGGTAATGGTTGTGGGATGAGCCATTATAAAATCAGCGGGCAGGGAGATGTAGTACCCGCCGGAGGCGGCAACGGACATCATCATTACGACGATTTTGGCCCGGCTGCACTCCCTGTACCTGGTGATTTCATGGTAGAGCATATCGCTGGCGGTTACCGATCCGCCGGGAGAATCGATTTCGAGGATCAGGGCTTTTATGTCCCTGTCTTTTTCCGCCTTTCGCAACTGGGCCACCACCTCCTGCACCACACCGGGCCTGTGCATGAGGGGAAGGCCCTTTGTGCCCTCGCTGATAAAGCCTTTTATAGGAATGACCAGGATCTTTTCGCTTCCCCTGCCCTGTAGAGTGTATTCTTTGAGAGGTTCCGTATGCTCGGGAAAGACGGTGATTTTCGGCTTGATGCAACCGGATGCGCAAAACAGGCACGCTGCCGCAAAAAGGGCGAACAGGCTTCGCCTCATAGCGATTTCTCCTCACTGCGAAAACTCGAAACGTCATGCATTGCAACGATTTCGAAAATAGCCGAGTGGTTTTGATTTGGCAAATTGAAAAGTCCGGGGGAAAAGACCCCACCGCAGAGACGCAGAAGGTCGCAGAGAAATACATATAATGGTTGAGTTATCGTAATTCGTATATGATTGTTATCCTGGCAGGGTTGCTGATTGCGGCCCGGATCTTCATAGGCATCCGGCGCCGGCCCCCTTTGAGTGGAGAAATAAATGGAAAAAATCAAGCTGGGCGTGAGCGCATGTCTTCTGGGAGAACCCGTCAGGTACGACGGCGGACACAAGCTCGACCGGTTCGTAAGAGACGTTCTGGGGCGGTTTGTGGAATACGTTCCGGTCTGCCCCGAAGTGGAATGCGGGCTTGCGGTGCCCCGCGAATCGATGCACCTGGACGGAGACCCCAATTCACCGCGACTTGTCACCAGCCACACAGGCATCGACCACACGGAGCGGATGCTTGAATGGGCCGGACGCAGGGTCATTGAGCTTGAGCGGGAAAATCTGTGCGGGTTCATCTTCAAGGCCAATTCCCCGAGCAGTGGAATGGAGCGGATCAGGGTCTATAAAAACAACCGGCTCGCCACCAAGACGGGAACGGGTATTTTCGCACGCGCCTTCATGGACCGTTTTCCGCTCCTGCCGGTTGAAGACGAGGGGCGGCTCAACGACCCGGCCATCCGGGAAAATTTCATCGAAAGGATTTTCGTCTTCAAGCGCTGGCAAGAATTGGTGAGTGCCGGGGCCGGACTTAAAAACCTGCTCGATTTTCACACCCGGCACAAACTTCTGATCCTGGCCCACAGCCCCAAACATTATTCAGTAATGGGAAAACTGGTGGCGGGCGGAAAAACAATGCCCGAAGAAGAGCTTATCGACAGGTACCGCTCATTGCTCATGGAGGCAATCAGGCTCAAGTCCACGACCGCCAAAAATACGAACGTCCTCCAGCACCTTGCGGGCTATTTCAAAAAGCAGCTAACCGCAGACGAGAAGCAGGAACTGGCGGAACTCATATCAGGATATTACACCGGCCATTTTCCGCTGATCGTCCCGGTCACACTGATCAACCACTACGTGCGAAAATACGATCAGCCCTACCTGAAACTCCAGTACTACCTGAACCCCCACCCGGTTGAACTGCGGTTGAGAAACCGCGTTTAACCCGGTGTGAGTTATTCACGGCAAAATACCTTTTGCGGGACGCAAGGCCGCTTCGGTACTTCTAAAGCAGAAGGGGGGAACCGGTATGATCCGGTTCCCCCGCAGCGTTCAAATGCTTTGCCGGGTAAGGTTCAGCGCCGCCTCGCCTACGCCGATTTCCTGCCGGGCATGATCTTGGCGAACAGGTGCTTTACCTGCGAGAAGCCCATCTTGCGACGCAGCATTCCCAGCTGGTCCTGGAGCGGGATGTCTTTGGGGCAAACGTCTTCGCAGCCGAGCAGCCCCAGGCAGCCGAAAATCCCGTCATCGTTTCCCACCACCTCGAAATACTGTTCAGTGTCCCTCTGGTCGCGCGGGTCCAGCATGAACCGGGCGATGCGGTTGAACGCAACCGCCCCCATGAAACCTTCGGGGACCATGTTGGCCTTGCCGCATGCCGCAACGCAGCAGCCGCATTCGATGCAACGCTCCAGCTCATAAATTTCATCGGCCAGAGCATTGTCCATGCGCTCCTCTTCGGCGTTCGGATCGAATTGCCTGCGAGTGTGAACCCAGGACTGGACCTTCTCGTTCATGCCCCGGAACCAAGTCCCGGTATCGACGGCAAGGTCTCCGATCAGCTTGAACACGGGCAGCGGCATCAGGGTGATCTCGTTTGGCAGGGCCTTGGTCTTGGTGTGACATGCAAGGTCGGGCTTGCCGTTGATCATCATGGCGCACGAACCGCAGATGCCCGCGCGGCACATGAAATCGAACATGAGCGACGGGTCCTGCTCCTCCCTGATGCGGTTGAGGGCTATAAACAGTGTCATGGCATCGGTTTCGTCAAGGAAATACGCATCCATGTGGGGAACCGAAGCCGGATCTTCCGGATTGAACCTGAATATACTGAATTTTAAAGTTCGTCCCATCAAAACACCTCTCGCTTGGCTTAGTTGGTCTCCGGCTTCGGAGTGCAGATTTCAGGATCCTCAGTGCAAATGATTTTGGCCGCACCGTAACCTCTTTCACCCGGCGGAATTTCCCAGACCTTCGAGGGCTTTTCGTACTCGAGCGTGGGCAGCGTGTCCTTTTCGCTCTTCCAGTACGCAAGGGTGCGCTTGAGCCAATCCCTGTCATTGCGCTCCGGATAGTCTTCGCGGGCATGCGCTCCACGGCTCTCGGTGCGCATCAGTGCCCCGTAGGCAACCATCAGGGCAAGCCTTGCCATGCCGGGCACGCGCAGTGCCAAGGCGAGTTCGGGGTTTGCGCCCACGGGCGATGACTGGAGACCGATCTTCTTGGACCGCTCGCAGATGACCTCAAGGTTTTCAACGGCACTTTTGAGTTCATCATTGGTGCGGAAAATGCTCACCTTGTCCATGAGCTCATTCTGGAAGGCGTTGCGGATTTCATAGGCGCTTTCCTTGCCGTTTTTGCCCTTGACCAGGTTGTCTATCCGCTGTTCCTGCTGCTTTACGCAATCGGACACGGTGGCCGTCTTGAAATCGACCTGGTAGCCCTCCAGAAACTCCACAATCTTGTTTCCGACGATTCTGCCGGCCACGATCGTCTCGGCCAGGGAGTTGCCGCCCAGGCGGTTAAACCCGTGCATATCCCAGCACGCGGCCTCGCCCGCCGCATAGAGCCCTTTGAGCCCGTAGGCCGCGCCGTCCTTGTTGGTGCGAACCCCGCCCATGCTGTAGTGCTGGGCCGGCCGCACGGGGATCATCTGGGTTATCGGGTCAACGTCGAGAAATTCCTTGCAGATTTCCTCGACTTCGCGAAGCTTGGTCTTGATGTGATGGGCGCCGAGATGGCGAATGTCGAGCCACAGGTGCGCCCCGTAAGGACTGGGCACGCCCTTGCCGATTCGTATGTGGTGAGTCATCCAGCGGGAGACGACGTCGCGGGATGCCAGTTCCTGCTTCGCAGGCTCATAAATGTCCATGAATCGTTCGCCGTTCACGTCCTTGAGGGTCCCCCCGTCACCGCGGCAGCCTTCGGTCACCAGGATGTTGGTGGGAACGATCCCCGTCGGGTGGAACTGCACCGCCTCCGGGTTTCCGATGGGGACCAGACCGGTATTCAGGGCGACGATGCAGCCGTCTCCGGTATTTATCACCGCGTTGGTGGTTTCACGGTAAAGGCGTCCGTAACCGCCGGTTGCAAGCAGCGTGGCTTTGGCCAGGTAAACTCTGATCTTGCCGGTCTTGAGGCAGCGCGCCACAACCCCCGTGCAGGTCTCGCCGTCATGGATCAGCGCTATCGCTTCCACCCTGTCATGGACCGTTACGCCCAGGCGCACCACTTCGTTGTCCATGGTGAAAAGCAGCGTATGGCCGGTCCCGTCCGAGGTGTAACAGGTACGCCACTTGGCGGTCCCACCGAAATCGCGGGCGGTAATGAGCCCTTCCATTTCATTTTTCTCGACTTTTTCGTACTCTTTTCCGGCCTTGTAATAGATGCCCTTTCCGGGGACCACGCGGTTCCAGGGAATCCCCCAGTGGGCCATTTCACGCACCGCTATGGGCGCCGTTTCGGCAAACATGCGCGCCACTTCCTGGTCGCAGCCCCAGTCAGAACCTTTTACCGTATCGGCGAAGTGCACGTCCGGGCAGTCGCCCTCGCCCTTGCAGCAACTGCCCAGCGAAGCCTGCATACCCCCCTGAGCTGCCGAAGAGTGAGAACGCCTCGGTGGAACAATACTGAGGCATATGGTTTCAAATCCCGCAGAAGCCGCCGCCACCGCCACGCGCTCGCCGGCCAGACCCGCTCCGACGCATAAGAGATCAGTATAGAAGGTATCCAATTTTCAGCTCCTTACATTGCTTTGACCAGAAAGAAGAATGTAAACAGGGTGAGAAGGCCGATTCCGATCATGGTCAGAGTGAGCTTGTTCTCAATGCCATGAAGCGCTTTTCGGTTGGACCTCTTTATCCAGCCCCACTTTACGCCGATGCGATAGATGCCGATCCCGACATGGAGTTCGATCATCGGTAGCAGGACGATGTAGAACAGCAGCCACCACCCGCCCTGGATTCTCGCGGCGCTCTTTGCGGCGGTGATCGGCAGCGATGTCAGCACCGTCCACATGTGGATGCAGCCCATAATGAGGATTATGAAGGCGGTGAGCGCCTGGATCATCCACAGCCAGGTGTCCAGGTGATTGAAGTTGACGCTGTGGCGCCAAAGTGCCTTCTGTTCACGGGCGCGGAACGGGAGCTTCCGGGCGGCGAGCACGAAGTGGAAAAGCATCACCATGGCGATCAAAGGACCGCCGAGCTGGGCCATATAGGTAGCCTCGAAAAAGTGGGCGATCGCATTCATCACCCTGCCACCTCCCAGATCCAGGTTGACGCTCGCCACCAGAATCATGTGCGCCCACATAAACGCCACGAGCCCGACTCCGGTAAGCATTTGGAATACATCCAAATACGCCTCAGTTCGTACAGGTTCTACTCGAGCAATTGTTTGATCCGCCATCATTTTTCTCAGACTCCTGAATAGCTGTTGGGATGTAGGTTGCAAAAGAAACCTGGGTTCGCGCGCATATTCGAGAAAAGGACAAAACAGGTAAAAAGTCAAGTACTATTTATCACAACGTATGTATGCAAGACTGCCAAGTCTATATAAATGCACGTGTAATGATAATCGGCACATGCCGGATGCCCGCCCCCGCCCGCATGGAAGCCCGGCGGTCCATGACCGGCGGCAAATCGAGAGCCATCCGAACAATGGGCGCGCTGGAGTTCCGATTTAATCGTATTGATAACCATCCGTAAACCGGCAGGCGCTATATTTGGAAAGCGGTATGGAGCTAAGAAATATTATGCACAAATAAAGTGTCGCCGCGTGAGGCAGCCTTTAACCATTCCCACCCGGCCGCCTCCCGCAAAGCAGTCGGACGAGCGTCGCGGCAGGCCATCGAAAGGTAGGCTGACGAAAAACTCCAACAGGAAAAGACCCGGAAACAGCATTGATATTGGTTGGTGAAATAATGTGCGAAAATTTTCCCCGGGTGAAGGCCACGGATTACCATATTGTTTGCTGTTGGACGCAATTTGTCATCCGAATTGACGTAATTTCTCAAATCAACGGCAAAATCCCGCCGCTTTTCCTAATTCGATTGGCTTGCCGGCGCTGTCGAGAGATCCAGACCCAAATCGAACTGTTCCGACATGCGACTGCGAAAAAGTATTTTCGCCATGAATGGCTTACACCCCACCCAACGGACAAGCCCTAAACCTCCGAGGCAAAATTTACTGAGCAGCATCAGTTCGACATATATTGGCACCCATTTTGCTCAATATGGGGCTGAAAACACAACCGGCTGCTGCATCTTTTCCTTCTGCGCTGAACGCTATCCTGGGAACCTAATCCAGCTGACCATAGGTAATGCTGTGCCATGAATCCGCTTCTTCTCAACGAGCAGCAAATTCTCAGCAAAGTTTCCGAGATCAAGGACCCGCCATCTCTGCCTACGGCGTTGCAAAGGGTCCTCGAGTTGATAATTACCGAAGTTGAATCGCCCGATGAGCTCGAAACATTCATCCGCTACGATCAGGGCCTGACCACCAGGATTATTCGAATCGCCAATTCCGCCTATTACGGTTCGCGCGGAAAACTCCTCGACTTGACCCGTTCCATCCTCCTGATTGGCTACGACGAGGTAAAATCCGTCTGCATATTCGCTCTCACTCTGGAGGTCTTTTCGGGACTGAAATTGATCAAGCCGGCCGAGCGGGCAAGACTGTGGAAACATTCCTTCGCTACAGCCAGGATCGCTTATGAGATGGCCCTGCGGAGACCCTGGATAGCCAAGGAGCAGGCTTATTTGTTGGGGTTCCTCCATGATTTCGGACGCATTATCGTTGCGGCACATTTTGGAGAGCAGTATCAGACCATAAGGGATTTAGCCAAAAAGCGAAATGTTCCTCAAAGTTGTGTGGAGCCCCAGTTCAATCTTGAGCACACACTGATCGGTTCCTGGATTGCAACCCGGTGGGCGATGCCGGAGCTTGTCCGCAATACAATGGAGTTTCACCACGAACCTGAAAAAAGCCCCTCGTTCAAATCGGAAGTCAAATTGATTGCCCTGGCCAATATTCTCGCAAACTCGGTGCAATTTCCGGAGTACCTGAATGATGATTTTACACAAATGTATCGTGATCATCTTCATATCGGCGAGGAGGAGTGGGAAGAATGCCAGGACCGGCTAAAAGAACTCTGGCCCGAGGTCGACCAGTTCTGGTGTTTGCTGAAGTAAACGGATTCCGGCTGGTGACACGGGCAACCCAACCAAACCGTCAAACTTGAACCTGTCATGAATGTCTTCGCAAGGCGCCGCAGTAAAACGACTTGTCTACTACCTGGAAGACAACTTATATAAGAAGCCGGTATCCGCATGGGATAGGCTGTCGCCGATATCGAATTTTGCAGCCGCAACTATCCTGGAAAAGCTCGACCGCGAGCGCCCGGTTTCCTCTAAGTCAGGAAAGGATGAATATGTCGGAAAATAATCGCGAGAACCGCGGGAGCGTGTGCAACCGAAGGCAGATTCTAAAGGCATCCCTGCTCACCGGCGTGGCTTTGCTTGCCCCGGCGGTTCCGGGAAAAGCGTCGGAGGCCGAATCTTCCGCATCGCCGTCAAACCGTCCCGAACACGCATCCGCGCAATTTCTACGTTCCATGAACTGCTCCCAGGCGGTCCTGGAGACTTATGCCCCGTCCATGGGAATGTCGCAGGAAACGGCTCGGCGTGTTGCGGCCGCCTTCGCGGGGGGGATGGGCATGGGCACCGAGTGTGGCGCGGTCACCGGGGCCTTCATGGTAATCGGGTTGAAATATGGCAAAACCGAGGAGAACGACCCGCGGGCGGACGAGAAAACTTTCGCCAAAGTGAAGGAGTTTGCCGAGGAATTTACGGCCAGGCACGAGCACATCGACTGCTCGGCCCTTCTCAGGGTCGATATGTCGACCCCCGAAGGGGTCAAGGAAGCTGTGGGCAAGGGGCTGTTTACTTCGGCATGTCCCAAGTTCGTTCATAGTGCGGGGGTGATCCTGGATAAAATATTGGCCTGACCCGCAGGCCGCAAGGTCTGGTATGAAATTGCGTTCAAGTCGAACATAGCGGGGAAACGATTCCCGGGCTGTTGCAAAATGCGGCTCCAACTGGGAGCTACCCTCCATTCACGCGAAGTTCACGTATTTCGAGGCAACCTCATTTGGGCAACAGCCCGTTTCGCCGCCCTCCCCCAAGTTTTGGCCGCACGCGCAAACGCGTAAGGCCGAACACTCGGCGGCGCTTCGAAAGATTTGATCTCAGGCCGGATTCATTTTTCTCCAAAGCGTATTCATGCTGATTCCCAGGTGGCGCGCCGTCGCTTTCCTGTTGAACTGAAACCGGCTGAGGGTTTCGTTTATGATCGACCGTTCGAAATCCTCCGCCTGCTCGTGCAAAGACTTCACCGGCGAAGGCGGGGGCTGGTCCGCCGGCTCGTCCTCTGCCGGCCGCTCCTTATTTCGACCCTGAATCCCGAGGTCCTCGAAAAGATCGCGGAAGAGGGCTTCGTCCCTGTCCCGATCTCCCAGCAGGATCAGGTAGCTCTCGACCAGCGAGTTCAGTTCGCGCACATTGCCCGGCCAATGGTAGCTTTCCATGGCCGCATACATATCGGGCGATATCGCTCTTTTATCTTTGCCGTACTTTTTCAGGAGCTTTCTCACCAGGCAGGGGATATCCTCGACGCGCTCCCTCAGCGGCGGGATCCGGACCTTGAGGTTGGCCACGCGGAAGAAGAGGTCCATTCTGAACCCGCCCTGCTCCATCTCTTCGCGCAGGTCCTTCCACGTCGAGCTTATGATGCGCACGTCCACCGGGATCAGCCTGTCACCCCCAATCCGTCTCACCTTCTTTTCCTCGATCACCCGCAAGAGCTTTACCTGGATATTGGGCGACATATCCGCAATCTCATCCAGAAAAATGCTGCCCTGGTTTGCCAGCTCGAAGAGTCCGATTTTTCCTCCCTTTTTCGCTCCGGTGAACGCGCCCTCCTCGTAGCCGAAAAGCTCGCTTTCCAGAAGTGATTCCGTAAGTGCCGAGCAATTGATCGCGACAAAGGGCTTGTCCCTGCGGCTGCTCAGGTTGTGGACGGTATGCCCCAGGATCTCTTTTCCGGTGCCCGTCTCCCCCTGGAGCAGGATGCTCAGGTCCGTTTCGGCATACTTTTTCGCCTTTTCGATGACCTTCTTCATTTGAGGGCTGCGGCTGTCTATCTGGTGCACCGTGTACGTTGCGACGAAGCCGTCGAGATAGAGCTTCTCCTTGAGCTTCCTGTCTATGTTGTGAATCCTCGCCGCCTCTTTGAACGTCGAGACGACCCCTTGAGCCTTCCCGTCTATTACGATCGGCAGCGAGTTGGTTACCAGGTATTCGCCGCCCACCCGGCATATCTGGTCCAGCTCGGCCTTGCCGTTCCTCAAGATCCCGAGCAGGTCCGAGTCCTGAAGGAATTCGGAAACGGGCTTTCCGATCACCTCCTGCAGGCCAACCCCCAGTATGTCCGCGGCAGCCTGGTTGCAGATTTTCACATTGTCGAAGTTGTCGATGACGAGCATTCCCTCTTTTATTATCTGGAGAATGATGCGCATCTCTTCCTGGTCTTTTTTCTCCTTGCGCCTCGCCGACGCCATGGCCCTGGCTTCCTTGAGCGCCTGGATGATCATGTCGCGCCTGAGGGGCACCCGGACGAAACTTCCCCCAAGCCCGCTCACGATATGCTGGGAGACCCCGGCCCCCACCAGACAGTCTATGCCCGCCTGCACGGCTTCGGTAATACCGTTGATAAGCTCGGTCTTGTTGGTGAACACCACCTGCCGCGTCTTTACCGAGAGCAGGGCATCGAAGAGTTCGATCCCCCCTATGGGTGCTCCATAGTTCGTAAGACCGATGAACGGTCCGTACTTTTTGGCCTTCATGAGGGATTTCAAAACGTCGAGATGGGTCCTGGTGATGTTTACGATCGGCTGTCCCAGGGTTTGAAGGAGCAGGCTTCCCGTGCCGTCGCTGCAAAGAAGCACCTCAATGCCGCTTTCCAGCAGTTCCGTGGCAACCGGGATAGCCTCTTCCATCGTGGTATACCTGACGGTCACCTCCTCGCTGTAGGGATCTATGCACGCCGAAAACATATCCGCGACCTCAATGGAATTGGCTATGAAGCCGAACTTGTACTTCTGCATTGGCATCCGGTTCTCCATCTGTTCAATCTGGTACTGAGGAGGTTTGGCAGGGTCCCATCCAAGCGGAATCCGGCCGGGCAGCATAATAACGCTAGATCACAAATCGCATTTAATATACCATAAATCGAATGAAAGTTGCCACCGCCGATGTGCCGCCCAATCATCCCCCCGGCGGGCATAGCGACTTTTAAGCGTTAAATCAGCCATATGGCGGTATGTCAACACATTGGCACATTCGTTGCCTTTTGCAGGATGCGAAAGAGGGTGGTTCCAACAACACAAAACGGAGGAGGACATTAATGAAGAAGTACGCAAGGTTTTTCCTGCTCATCGCGGTGATGTTCGCAATCGCCGCCCCTGTTTGCGAGGCCGGCACAGATCCTGGAATCAAATACACGGGACCGCCGATCACCATGCGGTTCTCCGCATACTACCCCGCCGTTTATCCGGTCTTTGAGTACGGCATATCGAAGTGGATTCCGATGGTTGAAAGTGAAAGCGGCGGAAAGATCGTCTTCAAGACCTATTTCAACGGCGTGCTGCACCAGGCAAAGGACGGCTTCAAGGCAATGAGCTCGGATATCGCAGACATCACGACAGGATATCCCGCATATCAGCCCGGAAGCTTCAAGCTCTGCCATGTAACGGACCTTCCCTTTGCTTTCCCCAACGCCTACACGGCCGCAATGGTGATGGAGCAGCTCTATCCCAAGTATTTCAAAACAGAATATGAGAAGATGAACGTCTATCTCGCCTTCTACACCGTAACCTCCGACTACAACCTCATATCGAAAAAGCCCGTAAGGACGTTCGAAGACCTCAAGGGCATGAAGATCCGCTCCTTCGGAGGCACGTGCTCCGAACTGCTCAAGTGCCTTGGCGCAATCCCCGTTACGGTTCAGGCTGGCGAAGTCTACACCTCCTTCCAGAGAGGCATCATCGACGGCGCGCTGTTCGCCGACAACAGCATCAACTCCTTCCGGCTGCACGAAGTGGGCAAGTACCTGACCAGCTTCGGCCTGACCCGCATGGGCATCCCCTACTGCATGAACAAGAAGACCTTCGACAGCCTGCCGCCCGACCTGAAAAAATTCTTCTACAACAAGCTCCGCCAGGGCTGCCAGATCGCCTCGGGCGCCTATGAGGTCTCCGACAAGACCGCACGCGAGGAGATGATCAAGGCCGGCGTCGAGATGATCAAAATGGACCCGGCCGAGGTTGCCAAGTGCAAGGCCGCCGTTCAGCCGCTCTGGGAGAAGTTCATGGAGGAAAACGAGAAGCAGGGTTTGCCTGCCAGGCAACTCGTAAAGGACATCAAAGCCCTCAATGAAAAGTATTCCACCTGGACTCCCGAGCAGTTCATGAAGCAGGTAACCGAGCATCCCGTACAGGGGATCATCACTTTCTGATGCAAACCTGTTCAGCATGGGCAACGCCGATTTGCACTCCACCTAACCTCCCCCGTACCCGTAAAGGGGAGGGGTAAAGCGAAGCCCCCCCGTTCCCGTCGAGGGGGGATGTGGCGCGGCATACCGTGGGCGGCCCGGATGCTCGTTATCCGGGATCGAAGGACAAGAGGCGACAAACACGGACCGTCAAAGCCTCTTGGCGCTTCGCGCACGGGCGACGAGTGAGTCGTCCGTGCCGCCCCGGATTCGCTGCCGGTGCCTTTTGGTTCCCGCTTTGCCGGGTCAGGTATCAGTCAAGTATTCTTTCACCGCCTGGAGTTCCAATATGGAAAAGCTCGCCAAGTTTCTCGAATCCACCTCCAGCGCAGCACACAGGGTGGCGGTATACACCCTGTTGCCTCTGATGGTCGCACTCATCACTGTGGATGTAGCCCTTCGGTACCTGTTCAGGACGCCCTTTTCATGGACCCAGGAAGCGAACGGATACATGCTCTTCTCTCTGATGTTCCTGTGCACGTCCTATACGTGGAACACGAAAAACCACATCAGGATGGACGTTTGCTACGACCACATGAGCGCGCCGTTGAAAAAAGCCGCCGACATCCTCAGTTCGCTGGCCGGGACGGTGTTTTTCGGAGCGATGGGCATACAGGCCCTGAGGGACATCCCTTACATGATCTCGGCCCACGAAACCGGAGACGAGGTCCGAATCATGCTCTGGCCTTTTCGCGCCATTATGGCTTTCTGCTGTTTTCTACTGGTCTTGCAGCTCCTGGTCTCATTTTTCACGTCGGCCGGGCAGACTGAAAAAGGGGGGGGGCACTGACATGGAACTGACCACCATTGGAGGGGTTGGTCTTGCGGCCATGTTCTTCCTGATAGTCATCGGAGTCCCGGTCACCTTCTCCCTCGGCATCGTCGCCGTGCTCGGCCTTTTCATCGTGGCGGGAGTGCAGACCACGCTCGCACAGACGACCCTGGTGGCATGGCAGACGGGAACCGACTTCGTTCTCATCTGCATACCCCTGTTCGTCCTGATGGGCAAGATCATCCACCACATAGGAATAGCCAACGAACTCTACGACAGTATCCAGAAGTGGGTGGGGCGGCTGCCGGGAGGTATGGCCGTGGCCGCCGTGCTCTCCTGCGGGGCTTTCGGGGCCGTAACGGGATCGAGCGTTGCATCGGTTGCGACGATGGGCTCGATAATCCGCCCTCAGCTCAAAAAATACAACTACGACGAATCGCTCGCCACCGGTACCCTCGCCGCCTCAGGCTCCCTTGCCATACTCATTCCGCCCAGCGTAGGATTCATTTTCTACGGGATATTGACGGACACGTCCATCGCCTCCCTTTTTATCGCGGGCATTGTCCCGGGGGTCCTGCTGGTGGCAATGTATGCTTTCAGCGTCTATTTGCGCTGTAAACTCAAGCCCGAACTCGGTCCCGCAGGTCCCCGTTTCACGTGGAAGGAAAAGCTCGTCTCCCTGACCTATACCTGGCCGGTATTCGCTGTTTTCGTCATCGTGATCGGGGGCATTTACGGGGGCGTCTTCACCCCGACGGAAGCCTCGGGCATCGGCGTTTCGGGGGTGCTCCTCATAGGGCTCGTGATGCGAAAGCTCACATGGAAAGCCCTTAAGGTTTCATTCGTGGAAACCGGCCTCATCAGCGCCATGATCTACGGAATCATCATCTCCGGCTACCTGCTCTCGAGGTTTCTCGCCGTAACGGGTCTTTCCGAAGCGGTCGTGACCTACGTCGTGAGCCTGAACCTCAGCAGCTACACTCTCATACTGGCAATGGTCGTCATCTATGTTGTCCTGGGCACCATGCTTGATGTGTTCGGAATCATGATCCTGACGATACCTTTCGTCTTCCCGATTATCGTCAAGGCAGGGATCGATCCCGTCTGGTTCGGGGTTTTCACGGTCATCATGTGCGAGGTGGGGCTGCTCACGCCCCCCGTGGGGGTCAATGTGTTTGTAATGCACAATGTGGCCCCGGATGTTCCCATGAAAACGATCTTCAAGGGCATTATCGCTTTCACCATGTTCGACCTGATATTGATATGTCTTTTAACACTCTATCCGGATATCGCCTTATGGCTGACAAGGCAATAATACCAATTTGTGTTCAAGATAGGCCAAGGACGATGGGTTTCGCTTCGCTCTACCCATCCTTGTTTATCCTGAGTCATGCGTAGAATGGGTAGAGCGAAGCGAAACCCATCACATTAATCTTGAACGCAACTCAGTATAAGCCGGGACAAGCGGGCCGATGCGGGTAGATACATCCAAATTGGATTCACGTAAACGCAGTAGAATTGAACAGGGAGGATCAAGAATGGATTTTCAACTTACAGCGGAACAGAAAGAAATCGTCGAACTACTGGATAACCTCGGCAAGAAAGAGTTCGCCCCCAAGGCCGCCCGGTGGGACCAGAACCATGAATACCCCTGGGAGAACGCATATCTGCTTCGGGACCTCGGCCTTCTCGGCATGACTATTCCCGAAGAGTACGGCGGACAGGGTCGCCCCCTCATCGACGCAGTTCTCGCCATCGAAACCGCGGCCAAGTACTGCGGCGTCACGGCTCGCATATTGGTTGAAACGAATATGGGCGCCCTCGGGTGCGTTATGGCATACGGGACGGACGAACAGAAGAAGCTCGTTGCCGGGCGCATTCTCAAGGATGCGGACAAGCCCGCCATCGGCATGACCGAGCCCGAAGCCGGAACGGCCCTGACGGAGCTTAAGACCAGGGCCGAAAAGAAGGGGGACAAATACGTCCTGAACGGGACCAAACATTGGATCACCGGAGGCGGCCTGTCGGTGACGAACCTTATCTTCACCCGTTTCATCGAAGACGGAAAGGACCTCGGCATAGGCGGCATTCTGGTGGATAAGGGCACACCCGGCTTCACCTTCGGAAAGGTGGAAAAGGCCATGGGCCTGAGGGGCATTCCCGAAACCGAACTCATCTTCGAAGACTGCGAAGTGCCGAAGGAAAACGTCGTCGTTCGCGGCAACGGCAACGAAAGCTTCAAGAGCCTTATGAACGGCTACAACGCTCAGCGCGTGGGCGCAAGCTCCGTGGCGCTGGGTCTGGCGCAGGGAGCACACGATCTGGCCGTCGATTGGATGCTCAAACGGCAAACCTTTGGCCGCGCCCTTGCCGAGTACCAGGGACTCCAGTGGATGATGGCCGATTCCGAGATGAAAATCGAGTGCGCCAGGCTGCTCATCTACAGGGCGGCATGCAATGCCAAACTTCTTCCCAACAACGTGATGCTTCCGCACATGAAGGAGGCATCCCTTGCCAAGGCTTTCACCAGCCATGCGATGTTCGAGGTCGTAAGCGAGAGCCTTCAGATGTTCGGGGCCTACGGGTACTCGCAGGACATGCCGATCGAGCGGATGCTTCGGGATGTGCGCATGTTCCAGATCGGAGGCGGTACGACCCAGGCACAGATGAACATGATCGCGCGGGCAATCTTTTCCAGGAAGTTCACCTACAGAAAAGAGCCCGCGGAAACGGTTAAGACAAGGAGCTAGTAGATGGAAACCCAACCGCTTGACGGGCTGCGCGTCCTGGACTTTACAAGGGTTCTGGCCGGACCATTCGCCACCATGATCCTGGGCGATCTGGGAGCGCAGGTGGTGAAAGTGGAACCCCTGGGGGGGGATGAGAGCCGTGAGTGGCCCCCCTTTCTGCCGCTGGGCGACAGCGGCTACTATATGGCCCTGAACCGCAACAAGAGGTCCATCACGTTGAACCTCAAGGACCCCAGGGCCGTTAGGATCGTCCGGGAACTCGCCATGGCCTCGGACATAGTGGTGGAAAACTTCACGCCGGGTGTGGTCAAAAAGCTCGGGGTAGACTACGACACACTCAAGCAGGACAATCCAGGGCTTATCTACTGCTCAATTTCCGGCTTTGGCCAGCATGGGACCTACAGGAACAAGAAAGCCTACGACCCCATTATTCAGGGGATGACGGGGCTTATGTCCATCACTGGGGAGCGAGGACGGTCTCCGGCCAAAGTCGGAATACCCATAACCGATATCGTTGCGGCCCTGTACGCGGTAACCGCCATCCAGGCCGCCTACGTGAATCGGCTCCAGCGCGGCGAAGGGCAATACATCGACGTCGCCCTCTACGACTCGATGATCGCCACCCTGACGATCATGGCAACCGAATACTTCGCAACCGGCAAATCACCCGAGAGATGGGGTCTCGACCACGTTCACCGCGTGCCGGCCAGGGCTTTCCCGGCAAAAGACGGCAAGTACGTCCAGGTGGCGGCCACAAACGATGTCATGTACCCTATCCTCTGCCGGGTGCTCGACCTGGAGTCTCTCATCGATGACCCGCGGTTTGCCACGAACTCCGACCGCCTGAAGCACCGCGACGAGATCATGCCCATCCTGGAAAAGAAGATGCTCGAAAAAGACAGTTCCGAATGGCTCGATATCTTCAAAGCCGCGGGTCTGCCCTGCGGTCCGGTGCTCAACATGGAAGAGGTCTTCTCCGATCCGAACATCGCCGACAGGGAGATGGTATTCGAGTTGGACCATCCGATTTCGGGCAAGGTGAAACACCTGGGTTTCCCGTATAAGTTCTCGGCAACGCCCGCACGAGTCACCGCAGGGCCTCCTCAACTGGGCGAGCACAACGAAGAGATAATAGTGAAAATGCTGGGGTATACGGAAGATGAGTACCGTGAGCTTCAGGAGGGCGGGGTCATCGGCACCGGAAGGTCTACTCCGGCTTTCCGTGCAACGCCCTGACAGGGCTGCCGCGCTGGAGACGATTCACCTCCGGCGCGGCTGGAAAAAGCCCCCCGGGCGGACCGGTCAGCCGCCGGTGTAGACAGCCGCAATTCGATGCAGGCCATTGATTGCGATTCCATAAAGCCTTACAAGGGTAACCGCCCGCAATGCCGGGGTGGTTGCCCTTCCCTTTTTCGCCGGCCGCATGCGCGCATCATCAGTGCCTTCATTCTGCTATGGTCCATACCGAAATGCGTGCAAGTTGATAATTTGAGCAAAATGTGGCAATCATTTCCCCGCCTTCTTTTCCTCAGACGACTTTTTCCAGCTTAACCGCGCATACCTTATATTCCGGGGTTTTGCTGATGGGGTCCATCGCCGGATTTGTCAGCAGGTTTGCCGCGGCCTCCTCGAAATGCAGAGGCATGAAGATCATTCCCGGCTTGACCCGGTCTACAAGCTGCACCTGCGACAGAAGGGTCCCGCGGCGGCTGGTCACCCGGATGGTTTCGCCGTGGGCGATCCTGAGCCGCCTGCCGTCCTCAGGGTTGAGGTCCAGCACGAGATGGGGCATTTCCCTGTCGAGGTGCTTGCATCGGCGGCTCATGGTGCCCGTCAGGTAATGGGCAAACTCCGTGCCGGTAGTCATCCAGAAGGGGTATTCCTCATCGGGGACCTCCGCCGGGGGTTTGTACGTCACGGCGTGAAAAAGGCCCAGCCCTCGTGTAAACTTGCCCACATGGAGAATGGTGGTCCCGGGGTGATCGGGAGTCGGGCACGG
The DNA here is from genome assembly GCA_963712895.1 of uncultured delta proteobacterium. GTDB lineage: Bacteria > Desulfobacterota > Syntrophobacteria > Syntrophobacterales > Syntrophobacteraceae > SbD1. The sequence goes on from CAVQJR010000009.1 coordinate 223,371, forward strand.
CCAGCAAAGTCCCTGGTGCGCGATGCGGGGGTAGCTCATCCCGGCATAGGAGGGGGTCAGGGCCGCCATCTCGTCGAAGATTTCCTCTGAGGATTCATAGTGCATGGGGTACTCGAGCAGGTTTGACAGTTCCTGGATCATCTGCCAGTTCGTTTTGCCCGCGAGAGGTTCAATGACCTTTCGCACCCTCTGCACCCGCCTCTCGGAGTTTGTGAAAGTGCCGTCCACCTCGGCGAAAGAGGCCGCCGGCAGGACAACGTCGGCCAACCGCGTCGTAGGGGTAGGGAAAATATCGATGGCCATGACGAACTCGGCGGATTCCAATGCGTGCTTGACGTGGTTGGAATCCGGATCGCTCACCACCGGGTTCTCGCCAAGGATCACCATCGCCTTGATCCGGCCGTCCAGGCATCCCTGTATCATCTCCATGATGGTCAGGCCCACCCGGGGAGACAGTTCCCTTTGCCAGGCCGCCTCGAATTTTTGCCGGGTTTCCGAAACCGTCACGGCCTGGTAGCCGGGATACACGTTCGGGAGCCCTCCCATATCGCACGCACCCTGCACGTTGTTTTGACCGCGCAGAGGATTGACGCCGGTCGAGGCCCTTCCGATCTGCCCGCAGAGCATGGCAAGATTGGCAAGGCTCTTTACGTTGTCCACCGCCGTCCAGTGCTGCGTGATGCCGAGGCAATAAATGATGGAGCTTGTCGCCGAACGGGCATACATCTCGGCAACGGAGACGAGGGTCGATGCGTCCACCCCGGTGATTGCCGCAACCCACTCGGGAGTATATGCCTCGATCGTCTCGATCAGAGCGGCGGAATTTTCCGTGCGTTCTTCAACGAAAGCCCGGTCATGCCAGCCGTTCTTGTAGATGACGTGCATCATGCCGTTTATCAGCGCCACATCGGTTCCGAGATGGTGCTGTATGTGCACGTCCGCCAGGGTAGAGACATGCGACTTTCTGGGGTCGGCCACGATCAACTTGTGTCCTTTGGCCCGCGCTCTTACGAGGCGCGTGGAGACGATGGGATGAGCCACCGTCGTATTCGAACCGATCGCAAAGATGCACTCGGCATCCTCGAGTTCGTCAAAGGAATTTGTCATGGCACCACTTCCAAACGCGAGGGCAAGACCTGCCACAGTGGGACCGTGTCAAAGGCGGGCACAGTGGTCCACGTTATTGGTGCCGATGACCGCGCGGGCGAATTTCTGGAGCAGGTAATTCTCTTCGTTGGTGCAGCGGGCCGAACTGAGAAACCCTATACTGTCCGGTCCGTAGGTATCCCTGATCCTCCGGAGCTGCGCCACGGAATGGTTCAGCGCGCTGTCCCACGTGGTCTCCCGGAGGGAATCGTTTTCGCGGATGAGCGGCTTTTTCAGCCGGTCAGGGTGTTGCACGAATTCATGGACATTCCACCCCTTGATGCAGAGTTTCCCGCGGTTCGTCGGGCTTGTCTTCGAAGGCAGGGTCCGGATGATCTTTCCGTCCATTGCCTCGAGCACCATCCCGCATCCACAGGCACAGTAGGGGCATGTTGTCAGTACCATCTTCAAATCCATAACCGCATAACCTCCGCTTAACACGGTTGAAACCAGCGCCCGCCGCACGCCTCGAAAAAGACTGAAAAATTCCGCAGCCCAAACCTCGAAACAGATAAAAACCACGATAAAATGGGTTCGACTGAGCAGATGCCCGGCTGGAAAAACCCGAAAACGAGGGGAAAAACAAGTGGAACGAGGAGTAAGAAGAAAACAGCCGGAAAAGGAAGAAACCCCGAGCTAAGAGCAGCCGGCAGATTACACCGCGTGTTTCATTTACGCCCCTCCGCAACTTCGACCTTCGGCCTGACGAAGAGGCAGACAATCCCCACCGTTGTGTCATCTTTGGCATAACGTAACCACGCGAATATGTCAAGAAGAATGGAGGTTTGGCGGTCCCTGACCGTTGCCCGCATGCGGTTTCACCGAAAATTTTGCAATTGCCCGCAGGGCTCGTCCCTCAGCCTCACCCCGGCAGTGCTTTTGAACCGGGGTCCAGCGTCTTTTTCGCGTTTCCACGCTCCTGCCGGAGGAAAAGAACGAATCTCTAAAACGCAAAGACACTGGATTTGCGCTCAAAAACATTGCGGGAATGACGATTTGGCCCCCCCTCATTGACGTGAAGTCATGCATTGCGCAAGAGGGACGCACCAGGGTCCATGATCCGCCCTTGCCGGGATTCTCGCTTTGGCGGCTTTCCCGGCCGGTTGAGGTGACGGTGCCTCTACCTGAACCGGCCCCCCGTCCTTGACCTGAATCGCTCCCTCAGGCTGTCTTTCATTCCTTTTCAGGCTGTTTTGCCGAATAGGTGCATGAAATGCCGTCATTTCGGCATAGCGTTTTCATATGGCTTGCGTGGACTCATGACCCTCTATCAGGCCCCGGTACCGAACTCGATTTTAAGCGGTCCCGAGCGTATGCTTGTTTTCAATTTTGCTTTTAGCTAAAAGAATAAAGATTTTCCCCGATCTGTACCTCTTACTCAACAATCCAACCCGACTCTTTTCCCGGTCAATGGATTACGAGATAGAATAACTATGATTTGACGCGCAATATTTAGCTTAGGTTAATCTTACATCCAAAAGTTCACTTAACATGCGTATTTCGTCCGAAAAATGGAAACACTCGCCGGATATCACGATTGACATTACTGTATAAGAAATGTAGTACTAACCCTCAGTTACGCTATGAAAAAGGAAGTTACGCAATGCGAAACAATTCAGAAAATCCACGGTATTTTATTCAGTCCCTCGGCAAGGGGCTCAGCCTGCTCCAGATCATGGCCGAGAAGGGCGTCCCGCTTACGTTGTCCGAGATCGCAAAGGCCATGGACACCAATAAGGCAGCCATCACCCGCTTCTGCTTCACTCTCCAGGAGCTGGGATTTATTAGAAGGGATAATCAGAAGCTTTACCATCTCACTCCCACAATCCTGTCTCTGGGCTACCCGGTAATCTGCAACATGGACTGGAGACTGATAGCCGAATATTATCTTCAACGTTTTTTCGATGACGTGCAGGAGACGGTCAACCTCTCGATACTGGATGGGCCGGACATCCAGTACGTCATACGGATTCGAAGAGAGAAATACCTTCCTTTCGATGTCTCTGTCGGCACCAAGCTTCCCGTTTACTGCACATCCATGGGAAAAGTTTTGCTGGCCCTGGGCTCGCCCGAGAAGACCCGTCCCATTCTGGAGTCCCTTGTATTCAAGCCTATTGCTCAGAAGACGATCACGAGCATGGATAAATTCCTGGAGGATTTGGAAACCGTGCGGGCGAGAGGCTACGGGGTGAATGACGGGGAATTGACCGAGGGCAACTCCGCGTTGGCGGCCCCTATTCTCAACAAGACCGGGTACGCTGTGGCCGCAATCAATGTGGCGGCCCCGGCAACGCGGTATAGCAGAATGGAAATGGAAGAAAAACTACTATCTCAGCTCATTGTCGTCGCTCAGGAAATTTCCAAATCCCTGATGCAGGTTGAGTCACCCATTGTAACTGAATCTGAATAGCCGCCTTTTGCCGGAATGTTCCGGTGCGGCTGGGTTGCAGCAAAACCACTTACCAAAAACAGGAGCGAAGAGGAATGGACAACTGGCTTCATGGCAAAACTGCAGTGATTATCGGCGAGAGGGACGGTGTTCCGGGTCCTTCCATTGCCAAGTGCCTCGAAGCGGCAGGGGCGAAGATAGCCTTCTCCGTTACCGAATGCTTCGTCTGAACGGCGGCCGGCGCAATGGACCTGGAAAACCAGCGGCGGATCAAGGAAATCGCTGAAGGCACGGAAGATGGGACCATCCGCAAGGATGTAGTCGTCGTGCTTGGTGCAAGCGACCTCGAAGGTGCACTGATTTCAGCGGAAACCGTGACCTTGGGTGATCCGAGCTATTCCGGTCCATTGGCAGGGGTCTCGTTGAGACTTCCCGTCTATCACATCCTGGAACCTAAAATGAAAGAGGCCATTCCGGAAGAGGTCTATGAAGAAACGGCCGGAATGTCTGCAATGATGGCTGATACCGAAAAGATTGGGAAAGAATTCGAAGAGCTTCGCCGGACAGTATCGAACGGGACCTGACGGAGTTTCGATCCTCCGCGGCATGGCTGCCCCACGCCATCCTCAGTCTTGGAGTTGAGTATTGCCGGACTTGGACATGAGCGCCGGGCACTTCGGGCACCAGATAAGAGCGACACACCAGGGGAGTTCACGTACATGAGGCTCGAAATCCAGAATATCGATATCAAAGACATTCAGAAGGGACCCAAAACTACTGCCGAGAACGGCACTTTATTCGTCAACTTCAAAGAACTCGAAGAAGAGATCCTGACGGACAAAAAGATCAAGTCCGTCGATGTCGATCTGGTCTATCCGGGCGAGCGAGTCCGGATTGTCAACCTGCTCGATGTCGTCCAGCCGCGCTGCAAGATCGACCGGCCCGATGCGGATTTCCCGGGCTTTGTCGGCAAGATGCAGACGGCGGGAAGCGGCAGGACCCGGTCCCTGCGCGGCATGACCTTGCTGGTATCCAATCCGGAGACCACCAGAAAGTATTCAGGTTTTCTGGATATGTACGACCTCGGCGGTGAATTGAGCCGCTACGGGACGATGAAGCATGTGAGCATAGGCCTGCATCGCGCGGAAGGCGTCGAGGAGCGGGATTACGAGAATGCGGTGAAGATCGCAGGGCTCAGGGCTGCGGCTTTCCTGGCCCGCAAAGCCGAAGGTCATCCCGTCGATGAAGAAGAGATTTTCGATCTTGACATCACAGCTCCGTCAGTGAAATCCGACCTGCCCAGGGTGGTTTATTATTATCAGCTCTACAGCCCCCAGCACGACCATAAAGGCATATCGGACGCATGCTTCTACGGAAGCGACGTCCGCAATTTGATGCCGACCATACTTCACCCCAACGAAGTCCTGGACGGCGGGGTCGTCGGGGCGCACACCATCAGGGCCATCGACACGTACAGCATTCAGAATCATGGAATAGTGAAGGAATTATACCGCAGACACGGCAAGGACCTGATCTTTGCGGGCGTCGTCTGCGGCGTCGCCAATATGGAGCCGGTGACCCGGATGCGCATTGCGATGATGGCTTCCGGTCTTGCAAAACACGTCCTGGGTGCTGACGGCGTCATCCTGACCAAGATTCACGGCGGAATGCCCCACGTCTGCCTGGCCGCGGTAGGCGATGCCTGTGAAAAGCTCGGGATGAAGACCGCCATCTTTATCCAGCCATTGATCAGCGACGGCTGCCTTGCGGACATGTTGCTGTTCAACAACGAGTGCCTGGACCTCATCATCACGGTGGGCGCAACTTTGGAGAGAAGCGTTCTGCCACGGCCCGATAAAATTCTCGGCGGCACGGCCGATACGAAGCTCTTCTGTCCCGACCCCATAATACAGCACGCGGGCGACCCGGAGATCGTAACCGAACAGTTCCTGATTGCCGGAGTTCACGATCACTGCGGCAGCGCCAAAGTCATTGTCAAAGACTATTGATGCGCCGGCAACATGCATCATGTCAAGGTTGCGGCGTTCGGGCTCCATTTCTTTCGTATCTGACTTACTACCGATGAGCCATTGGCTTAAGCTTCCAAGTAAAGGGGACAAGAGATGACGGCGCAAAAGCTTAGGGTTGTTCATTACCTCAACCAGTTCTTCGGCCAGATTGGCGGTGAAGATAAGGCGGATTCGGAGTTTATTGTTCGTGATGGTCCTGTTGGACCGGGCATGGCTCTCCAAAAGGAGTTGGGCGGCAATGCCGAGATAGTGGCCACTGTCATTTGCGGCGATAACCACTTTTCTCGAGATCCTCAAATGGCTGCGGAAGCGGGCGTGAAGATCATTGAATCTTATCGGCCCGATCTCTTCTTCGCGGGTCCGGCCTTTGAGGCGGGCAGGTATGGAGTGTCCTGCGGAGCAATGTGCAAGGCGGTGGGCGAAAAGCTCTCGATCCCGGCGATCACCGGAATGTACTATGAAAATCCGGGCATGGAGATGTACCACAAGAGCGCCTTCATCTGCAAGACGGGCAACAGCACGAGGAGCATGGGCGACAGCCTCAAAAAGATGGCCAATCTGGGGCTGAAACTCGTCAGCGGTAAAGCGGGGACTCACCTGGTCTGTCGAGAGTCTCTGCCGAGTCCGTCCGAATGCGATTACTTCCCGCGTCACGTCGTCCGTAACGAGTACTGTGAAAAGAGCGCGGCGGAACGGAGCATCGATAAACTCCTGGCGAAGCTCAAGGGCGAGCCCTTCGAGAGTGAAGTCATTCCGCCGAAGTTCGAAAAGATCGATCCGCCGCCGGCAATCAAGGATATGTCAAAATGCCTTCTGGCGATTGTCAGCGACGGCGGTCTGGTACCCAAGGGCAACCCGGACGGCATGAGCGGGCGCGGAAACTTGAAATGGGCGACTTACGATCTTGATAAGTTCCTGCCCGATAAGTACAACTCGGCCGATTATGAGATCGCGCACACGGGGTACTATTCTGTCGATGTTTTGGCGAACCCGAACCGACTGATTCCGGTGGACATCCTCCGGGAGTTCGAGGCGCAAAACAAGATTGGTAAGCTCCACAACACGTTTTTCTCCACCTCCGGCAATGCTACCGTTGCCCGGCGATGCCTGGCCATGGGCGATGAGATGGCGCAGGAACTCAAGAGCAGCGGAGTAGATGCCGTCTTGCTCACATCCACTTGAGGGACCAGCACTCGTTGCGGCGCAACGATAGGCGTAGCTATTGAAAAAGTGGGTATCCCGGTCATCCTGGTTACCGCCGTACCCGATGTAGCCAGAATGGTTGGAGTCAACCGCATCCTCAGGGGGAATATGGTAACCTGTCCCTTGGGGAACCCCGATCTGTCCACGCAAGAAGAAGCGGATCTCCGAAAGAAGTACGTAGTCAGAGCCCTCGACATCCTTCAGATGGAAGTCGAAGAACCCAAGATCTTTACCCTGGATTCAGCCTTATAGAATCTGCATCTCTTGTGGAGGGGGGAATCCAATGGCAATCGATGTAAATGCCGATGACTTCAGCAGCGAAGTAGATGTCGTCTTGCTCTCATCCCTTTGAGGAACGCTCACTCGTTGCGGCGCAACGATAAGCGTAGCTGTTGAAAAAGCAGTTACCCCGGTTACCGCTGTTCCCGATGTGGCCAGACCGGTTGGAGTTGACCGCGTCCTCAGGGGAAATATGGTACGTCCCTTGGGCAACCCCGACCTGCCCCCGCAAGAAGAAACAGATCTCCGAAGAAAGTACGTAGTCAGAGCCCTCGATACACTTCAGATGGAAGTCGAAAAACCCAAAGATCTTAACCCTGGATTCAGCCCTGTGGAATCTGCATCTCCTATGGAGGAGGAAATCCAATGGCAATCGATGTAAATGCCGATGACTTCGAACAGGTGGTACTCAAGTCCAACGTTCCCGTCCTTGTCGATTTTTGGGGGCCCAAGTGTACTCTATGCCTGGCTTTATTGCCGGAAGTCGAAGAAATGGAGGAGAGATACGGCCAGGTCGTGAAAGTCGTCAAAGTTGACGCTTCGAAGAACAGGCGCTTTTGCATGACCATGAGGGTCATGGGCCTGCCCACATTCCTTGTGTACAAGGACGGCAAGGAGGTCCAACGGTTGACTGGGGCAAGCCTCACTTTTTCGGAGATAGAAGATGCGGTTAAAAACGCCGTCGGATAGGACGGGCTCGCGGATTTGCCGCTGTGACAATAAACGGAAGCGGGACGGAGAAAGGACGATGTCCGTCTCGCTGTAGCTCCGGGAATACCACTTCTATCCAGGAGCATTTTCGGTTCCAACCGAACCGACAAAGCCCGTCAAGAGAACGGAAAGCCGATCAGGATTCCAGATTGTTGGCAGTACGGATCGGTAGTGCAAGATGAAAGTTCAAAGCTCCCTTTGTAATTGCCTTTTTTATAGACCAGCACCCCCAGGGTTCCCGACCAGGGAACGATAAGAGGAGCACTATTCATGAAATCTCTCGGTATTAGATACATGAAGCTGGCCATGGTTGCTTTCATTTGCCTCTGTTTCCTTACCCCATGCGCGGTGTTTGCCGACGATAAATCGGTCAAGTTGCCGGCTACGATGTTGTGGGGCGTCTATGAAGTGGGCTCGACGGGCTACAATCATGCATCGGCAATGGCCGATGCCTTACAAAAGAAATACCAGTGCAAAATCAGGCTCATGCCTTCGGGAACATCCATCGGCAGAATTATGCCCCTCGCAGCCAAGAAGGTGAGCGTAGGCTGGCTGGCTACCGAAGCATACTTCGCCGCCGAGGGGCTTTACGATTTTGCGAGTCCCGAATGGGGCCCGCAGGACCTGAGGACCGTCCTGGCTCACCCCACCGCCCATGCCGTAATCGTGACCCGGGAAGGTGGAATCAAGACCCTGAAGGACCTCAAGGGGAAAAGGGTTTCCTGGATACCCGGCACCCCGTCTCTCAACGTGAAAATGGAGGCTTATCTCGCTTTCGCCGGTCTCACCTGGGATGATGTCAAGAGGGTCGAATTCCCGAGTTATGCGGCAACCATGCGGGGCCTTATCGAAGGCTCCGTCGATGCGGTTGTCGGCACGGCCACGGCCGGTCTCGCCTATGAACTCGAAAGCACGCCCAATGGAGTCTATTATCCCCCGTTTCCTCCCAGCGACAAGGAGGGATGGGCGAGAATGTTGAAAATAGCTCCCTTCCTGAAACCTTATAAAGAGACCGTCGGAGCGGGCATCTCCGCAAAGAACCCCGTTGACCTGGTCCAGTACTGCTACCCGATCGGTACCGTCTATGCCGACGCAAGTGCCGACTATGTTTACAACCTTGTGAAAGCGCTGGACGAGACCTACCCGATGTATGAGAAATCAAACCCCAACATGGACTGGTGGAAAATCGAACGCGGGGGCATCCCGCCCGTGGACTCGCCCTTCCACGAGGGAGCGATAAAGTATTTCAAGGAGAAGGGGATTTGGAAACCCGAGCATCAGGCATGGAATGATCGAACCCTGGCCCACCTGAAGAAAATCCAAAAGGCATGGAAAGACTTCATCCCCGTGGCAAAGAAACAGGACCTGAAAGGCGAAAAATTCGAAGAAGCCTGGTTGAAGGCGCGTGCCAAGGCGATGGCTGATTAGTCGTTGATTTGTTCCATGGACGATGGGGGACCGGCCCCCGCGGCATCCGGGGATCGGACACGCCCCCTCGTCCCTGAATACTCGATAATCGGAGTTTTCGCGGGGGCTCATACCATCTGGGGAATAAAAGGGGTTTTCAAATGGCAGGCATGAGTCATACACACAGGGATGAAGCAAATATCGATGTGAAGGCCAGAATGGCGGGTTTGCCGTACTGGATAGCTTTCACATTCTCCTGTCTTGGCATACTTCTCACAATAAACCAGATCTTTCACCTGAATCTTTTCGGATTTATGCCGATCGGCAACGCATACTACTACTATATTCTGGCCACTTTTTTCTCACTGGTTTTCCTGATCAGTCCGGCGCGTGCCAAGGATAAGGAGATATTGCCCTGGTACGATTGGGCGCTCTTCGTCGTGTCCGTGGCATCCAGTGTGTATTTGGCCCTCAACGCCTACAACATCCTCATGAAAGGATGGGAACTCGAAGCACCCTTTCTTCCCACCGCGATAAGTTTCGTGCTCTGGGTACTGGCCCTGGAAGGAGTCAGGCGCGCGGCCGGGACCACTCTGTTCTTCATTTGCACGGCTTTCTCGATCTACCCCATCTTCGCCGGTCATATGCCGGGCATGTTTTACGGAATGGGTTTTAGTGTGGTGGAAATCGCCCGCTACCACTCCATGGGCATCGAGAGCATCATCGGCATTCCCACCCGTGTGGTTGGTGATCTTCTGGTCGGTTTCATGATCTTCGGGGTAGCCCTGGTCGCCACGGGCGGTGGAAAATTCTTTATGGACTTCGCCTTGTCTCTCATGGGTCACACCAGGGGCGGGGCAGCCAAGGTGGCGGTCATCTCCAGCGCATTCATGGGCAGCCTGAGCGGCAGCGTTATCTCAAACGTCGTAACCATCGGCACCATGACGATTCCCGCCATGAGAAATACGGGCTACGACAAGACCCAGGCCGCGGCCATCGAGGCTTGTGCTTCCACGGGGGCCTGCATCATGCCTCCCATTATGGGGGCCGCGGGGTTCCTGATCGCTTCGTTTCTGAACGTCCCCTACTGGGAAGTCGTCGTGGCGGCGTTTTTCCCTGCAACCCTGTACTTCCTGACGCTCCTCTTGCAGGTTGACCTGTATGCCGGGCGCAATAACCTTAAAGGGTTTCCAAGGGACCAGTTGCCAAAATTCTGGGTCGTTTTGAAGAATGGATGGTTCTATCTGGGAGCCGTCATTTTGCTGGTCTTCATTCTCATGTACCTGAGAAACGAGGCATGGGCGCCCTTTCTCGTCATGATTTTCATCTTCGCCTGTTCCATGATCCGGAAGGAAACCCGGTTCGACATGCCCAGATTCGTGGCATTTATTCTCGAGTCCGGGAAACTGCTGGCAAATATCACTGCCATTCTTGCAGGGGTCGGATTGATCGTCGGGTCTCTTTCGGGAACGGGCCTGGGCAACTCTTTTTCGCGGGACCTCGTCAGCCTGGCCGGCGGTAACGCCTTGCCTCTCCTTTTCCTGGGGGCCATTACGAGCTTCATTCTGGGAATCGGCATGACGGTAACGGCCTGTTACCTCTTCCTTGCCACCGTCCTGGTGCCCGCGCTGGTCCAAACCGGACTCAACCCCATGGCATGCCATCTTTTCGTGCTCTATTGGGGGGATCTGTCCTATATCACGCCGCCGGTCGCGCTGGCATCCATCACGGCTGCCGCAATAGCCGGATCGGACCCCATGGCTACCGGCTGGAAGTCCATCAAGCTGGGCGCCGCAAAGTACATCGTTCCCTTTTTCTTTGCGCTCAACCCCGCCCTCATCCTTGACGGCGATTTGGGCGTCGTCATCCTGGCCGTTTTGACGGCCCTGCTCGGTTGCGTGTTTCTGGCGGCCAGTTTGGAAGGCTACATCTTCCGCCAGGGTGGTCTGAGCATGTCACAGCGAATAGTCTCTTTCGCCGTCGGATTTTGTCTGATGTGTCCGGAGCCGTGGGTCACGGTCATCGGGGTGATCCTCATGGGCATCCTCATCGGGGGTATAAAGCTGTTCCCGGCGTGGAGTCCCAAGGCGGAGATCGCGTAAAAAGAACCGGCGCGATAGTGGCAACAGATTCTCTCTTCCGGGCGTCCGCGTTCCGGCCGGATGCCCGGCGATTGCAAGGTCGCACCAAATGCGTCCTCAACAGGTAGGTTGCGCAAAGGATTCGGCCGGAAAGCAGGCCCCTGATCCATGGGATTGGGACTTCCATACCGATGCTCAAGGGGGTGGACAGTCGGTCTGGTCGAAAGCTTCCGGGGCGCTTGTCCGGAATCATCCCGGAGGGGGCTCCGGGGTACAGTTCATGTTCGAGCAGGACGATAAGAACCGTCGAACAATCTCATGCGGATGCTGCACGTGTTTAAGGAGGACAGGATAGTGGAAAAGCGCGAGCTGATCATAATCGGTGCCGGTCCAGCCGGCCTCACGGCGGCTGTGTACGGCAAGCGCGCCGGACTCGACGTACTAATTCTCGAAAAAGACAGACCCGGCGGACAAATCGTTATAACTAATGAAATCGAGAACTTCCCTGGTGTCATCCATGCGACCGGGCGTGAAATGGCCGAATCGCTCCGCGCACATGCAGCGCACTTCAAGGCGGAATTCCGAACCGCCGCGGTTCAGGGGGTCGACCTTCGAGAAGGCAAGAAGGTGGTGCGAACGGACAAGGGGGACCTCGAAGCCGAAGCCGTCCTCATCGCTACCGGCGCCAGATACAGGAAACTCGGCTGCCCGGGGGAGGGCGAGTTCATAGGACGCGGCGTAAGCTATTGCGCGGTTTGCGACGGCGCGTTCTTCGAAGACGAAGTCATCGCCGTCATCGGTGGCGGGAATGCGGCTGTGGAAGAAGCCAGCTATCTCACTCAGTTCGCTTCCAGAGTCTATATCATTCACCGGCGGGAGGCGTTCAGGGCTCACCGCACGGCACTGGAACGTGCATTCTCCAATCCCAAGATCGTTCCCGTGCTCAACACGGTGGTGGAATCCATCGAAGGTGGCGACCTGGTTGAGAAACTCGTCCTTAAGAATATCAAGACCGGCGAGGTCTCCGAACTGCCCGCGGCCGGCGTTTTTGTCTTCATCGGCATAGAACCCAATTCGGAGTTCCTGCAGGGTGGGGTGGAAATGCGCAAGGGCGGATGGATCGTCACCAACAACCGGAAGGAGACCTCGGTTGAGGGCATTTTCGCCGCGGGCGACGTGTGCGATACGTATCTGCGCCAGGTGGTCACCGCGGCGGGCGACGGCGCCACCGCCGCCATGGCCGCGTATGCCTATATCTCCGAACAGCTTCATCTGCAGTCCATGCTCCTCAAGCCGATAAAGGTTTTTGCGCTTTTCACATCGAGCATCGACCAGGAGCAGAACAAGCTCGCGGCCGAGGCGGAGCGGTTTAGAGACACGTCGGGTCTGCCGCTTGCGCTGATCGACGGGTACGGAAATGCTCGTATGACGGAAAAGCTCGGCCTCACCGAGCTACCCGCCATGGTGGAACTCAATTCGGGACGCGTGGTGCGCTGCACCGTTGTCCGCGACACCGAAAACATCAAGTTGTTCTGCAACCTGTAACTCGGCTGCGACCTTCACCTTAAGGATCTGTCAGATGCCCAATGCAGCGATTAAAGGTACGGCATATTGCTTGAGCCATGCATCGGAGATGGGCTTCCACTACGGAAATACTCCCGCCGTGGAGCGCCATTCCAAGCCCGATTCCGAATTTCTCTCCAAACTTCCCGGGGCGGTTTGGTCTTATGAGGAAACGGCTCGATATGCCCCGAACCTCACCTTCATCGGCGCCATGAGTATTGAAGAATTGGGGTCATATCCCCTGCCCTGGTACGCCAATCCGGGAGCATCCGTAACACGCTTCGGCAAATACGGCGAGATCATGCCCGAGGATGAGTTCCTCGGCCTCATAGACATCTGCGACGTGTTCGATCTTGTCTGGCTGGAAAAGAAATTCGCCGCCGCGGTAAAAGAAAAACTCTCCGGTCATCCGGTGATCCCTGCCGATGTGGCCGGTCGTCTGGAAGCCGGCCGCGAAAGCTCGGCCATCGAAGCGGAGATCGCAAATAACTGTGCCCTGCCCCTTTATTTCGAGGGCCGTGTGGTCGGTTGCTGCAGGAGGGCCCACGAGATAGACGAGTGCCTCTCCTCCCATGTACTCCTCGAAAATGTGGCGTGTAAAGCCGGAGGTGCGCTCGCGCTTTTCCACCTGCTCAAGAACACCGGCATGAAACCCGAACAGGTGGACTTCGTGATCGAGTGCTCCGAAGAAGCGGCGGGCGATATGAGCCAGCGCGGCGGCGGGAATTTCGCCAAAGCCATTGCCGAGGTCGCGGGCTGTACGAATGCCTCGGGTCTGGACGTGCGGGCCTTCTGCGCCGGTCCGGTGCGGGCGCTCATCACCGCCTCCTCACTGGTTGCCGCGGGCGTTTATAAAAATGTGGTGGTCCTGGCGGGTGGAGCGGTGCCCAAGACCTACATGAACGCGCGGGACCACGTGAAAAAGGGTTTCCCCGCGCTGGAAAACTGCCTTGGGAGTTTCGCCGTGCTGGTGACGCAGGACGACGGAACGGCCCCGATCATCCGGCTGGATGCACTGGGCAACCATACGGTGGGCGCGGGCTCTTCCCCGCAGGCGGTAACCACCGCGCTCGTATGGGAACCGTTGCAGAAGGCCGGACTCAACTTCGCCGACGTGGACAAATATGCCGCGGAACTTCACATCCCCGAAATCACAATGCCGGCAGGCGCCGGTAACGTGCCGGAGGCGAATTTCAAAATGATCGCCGCGCTTGCGGTCATGAAGGGACAGCTCGAAAAGTCGGGTATGAATGCCTTCGTAGCGGAACACGGGATGCCGGGGTTCGCTCATACTCAGGGGCATATCCCATCGGGCGTTCCTTTCCTGGGGCATGCGGTGGACGCCATCCTGGCCGGCAAGATGAAGCGTGCCATGATCATCGGCAAGGGAAGCCTCTTCCTGGCCCGGCTGACCAACATGGCGGACGGGGCCTCTTTCCTGGTGGAACCTCCTTCGGACCGTCTCCCGGCCGAAGGGCTGACCCGGGACGATGTGAAAGCGGTCCTGCTCGATGCCCTCTCGGGGTTGGCCCAATCTCTCAAAACGGTAAGCTGAGGTGTTCCCATGCTGGATAAGAGAAAGCTCATAGGCGAGGCCCTGGCGGAACTGGTTGAACAGGCCCGCTCCGGGGGACCCAAGGTGCGGGTGGGCCTTATGGCGGCCGGCAGCGAACACGGGGCGGACGAACTCCTTCGCGGGGCTATGGAAGCCATGGCGATGGACCCCCGCCTGCATGTGGTGGCGGTCGGCCCAAAGGCGCGGGGCTGCGACGGGATCGAGTGGATCGAAACACCCCAGGATGAAAGCCGGATAGCCGCGGCCATGGAAGGGGCGCTCGCGGAAGGCAGCATCGCCGCTGCCGTCGCTTTGCACTATCCCTTTCCCATGGGCGTAACGACCATCGGGCGCGTGCTCACGCCGGCGCGCGGCAAGCCCTTGCTCATTGCATCGTGCACGGGCACATCGGCCACCAGCCGCCCCGAGGCCATGCTGCGCAACGCCGTATACGGCGTTGCCGTTGCCCGCGCTCTCGGCATGGAGAGTCCGAGTGTCGGCATTCTCAACCTCGACGGGGCGGCCATGGTGCACCGTGCCCTTCAGCACCTGGCGGACCAGGGTTATCCCATCCGCTTTGGCAGCAGCGGGCGGGCCGGTGGGGGCGCACTCCTGCGCGGCAACGACCTTTTGGCCGGGGCCGTGGATGTGTGTGTGTGCGACACCCTGACCGGAAACGTTCTGGTTAAACTCTTTTCGGCTTTCGGCACCGGCGGAGGGTACGAGACCCTCGGCTGGGGCTACGGCCCTTCGGTGGGCGAGAATTGGCGGCGGATCGTCAGCATCATTTCACGGGCTTCCGGAGCGCCGGTCGTGGCAAATGCACTGTGCTTCACGGCCGCCCTGGTGCGGGGAAACCTGGCGGACCGCGTGGCGGTGGAGATTGCGGCCGCAAAGACCGCCGGTTTGGAAGGCGCCGTGGCGTCTCTGTCGCCCAAGTCCGCTTCGCCCGAAATCAAGGCGGTTGAACCTCCGCCAAAAGAACCGGTGGATTCCGAAATCCACGGGCTCGATGTGCTCGTCGTGGAAGACGCCGTCAGGGAACTCTGGAAGTGCGGCGTGTATGCCGAATCCTCCATGGGCTGCACCGGACCTGTGGTGAAGGTTTCCTCGCGTCTGGCGGAGCGGTCGACCGAAATCCTGCGCGCCGGGGGGTATCTTTAGAGCAATTAACTCCCAATTAGTGATGGAGAATCATTGCCGTGATCGTCTTGGTGATCAATGCCGGAAGCTCGTCTGTCAAGTTTACATGCATGGAGAGTGAAAATTTATCCGTGCTGGCCGGCGGCATGGTAGAGCGAATAGGCCTGCCGGGGACACTCTTCACTTACAAACGCTTTTGCGGGGCATGCAGCCGGTTCCCTGTCGAGGTCAATAACGCACATGAAGCGTTCCATCTTATTACTTCGATGCTGATGGACGAAAAGGTCGGTGTGATCAAGTCCCTCGACGAAATAAAGGCCGTGGGCCATCGCGTGGTGCATGGCGGCGAGACGATCACGGCATCGGTAGTCATAGACGAGGAGGTTCGGTCGGTTATTGAGCAGTGCAGCGAACTCGCACCGCTTCACAACCCGCCCAATATGGAGGGCATTCGTGCCTGTGAAAAAGTCCTTCCCGGAATTCCCCAGGTGGGCGTCTTCGATACCGCATTTCACGCCAAGATGCCCCCCCGTGCATATCTCTACGCCCTGCCCTACAGGCTGTACCACGAGGCGGGGATCCGCCGTTACGGCTTCCACGGGACCAGTCACAGGTATGTGGCCAGGCAGGCTGCGCTCTACTTCGATAAACCCGCCGGTGACCTGAAGCTCGTCACATGCCACCTTGGCAACGGCTGCAGCATCAGTGCCGTAGTCGGCGACAGGAGCATAGATACCAGCATGGGCTTCACTCCTCTCGAGGGTCTCATAATGGGCACTCGATCCGGCGACATCGACCCCGCCGTGATTTTCTACCTCATGGACCGCAAGAAAATGACCGCGTCGGAAGTCAGTGAGATGCTCAATAAGCAGAGCGGACTGCTCGGCCTCGCCGGAATCGGCAGCAGCGACATGCGGGATATCGAGGAAAAGGCCGGACAGGGGCACATCCGGGCAAAGGCTTGCATGGAGGCTTTCTGCTACAGGATACGAAAGTATATCGGCGCCTATATGGCCGCAATGGGCGGCCTGGACGGGATCATTTTCACAGGGGGCATAGGCGAGAATTCCAAGACGGTACGGTTTGATATTTGCCGGGAAATGGAAGGTCTGGGAATCGCTCTAGACCCGGAGATGAACGAGGCTTTGAATCGGTTGGAAGGGGAAATTCAAAAACCGGGGAGCCCCGTGAAAATCCTCATTATCCATACCGACGAGGAATTGGAGATCGCACGCGAGACATTGAGCGTGCTCAACACCCGCAATGAAGAATTTGTGACGGCTCCCGAGAGCATTCCGGTTGCAGAATCAGTGCTGTCCGGTTGATCGAGCTGTCGGGCATGAACAGGAACAGATTTGCCGGGGCCGATATTTTTGCACATCGAGACCCCTGGTACAACCGAAAGCGGCGACATTCCACCCTTGGCTGTCTGAGCACGCCGAGTTCGAGTGGAGAGCGTTTCAATAGCTGATCGGTAAATTGGGGACCCCTACGTCAACCTGTCGAGGAGATGTGAGATGAGTGTCAATGTTGACGCGCTCAAATGCATTGGGTGCATGGCTTGCGAGATGGTGTGCGGCTATCACAGGGATGATGCCTTTGCTCTGCTGTCGTCGTCCATCCTTCTTTACCGGGCCCGTGAAAAGAAGGACTACTTCGGCCTAGTCCTTAAGGCGGAGGATACGTTGGTTATCGCACGGCCGGAAGGACTCGAGGTCAAGAGGATCGGCGTGGCGGAACAGGAGAGCGATTCCGGTCCGAAAAAGGAAGCGGATGCTTCGGCCAAGCCCATGCTCCTGCGTGAGGCGTGCGATCTTTGCGATGGTATGAAGTATGGGCCGATGTGCGTAAAGATCTGTCCCGTGGATGCGATCTCTGTGGCAGAGGGAGGGGAGTAGAAATGGAATACCTTTCATCCGGAAAGATACTGGTCGTGGACCTGGCAACGGGTGAGATATCCGATGATGAAATCGGCAGCGACCTTGTGAGCCAGAAAATCGGGGGCGTCGGCATCACTGCCTCCCTGTACCAGTCCTATGCAGATCAGGAGCCGATCGTACTGGGAACCGGGCCGCTTACGGGCACCCTCGTTCCTGCTTCCGCCCTGGCGGTGATCACGGCCAAGAGTCCCAGGACGGGAACTGTCTGCCACTCCCCTGTGACTTTCAAAGCCGGTATGGAACTCAAGTTTGCGGGCTTTGACTATGTAGTCATAAAAGGAAAGTCTCCAAAACCCGTCCTGCTCTGGGTGCATGACGGCATCGCGGATATCGTGGATGCCGACGCAGTCTGGGGAAAGGACGTCTGGGAGACGACGGACCATATCCGAAAGAGCATGGGAGACGACCTGATTCAGACCCTGGTTATAGGGAAAGCGGGAGAATCGGGATCGGATCTGGCCCAGGTCTGTATCAACTATTGCGGGGGCGCTGACCGCTGGGGTTTCGGGAAAGTCTTTGGCGACAAGAACCTCAAAGGGATAGCACTGAGAGGCATGGGGCTCCTTGAGATATCCGACGCCGAAGGCTTTGTCGATGAATGCCTGGAAATGCTCGCAGAGATCAAGAAGGGTGTCTGCTCGGGCAAGCAGGGCATCGAAGATATTATGACGGCCCTGGGCGAGCAGGATGCAAAGGAGTGGCTGGCTCCCCTGGTCCATCGACACAGTGCCTGCTACAATACGCCATACGCTACCAACACCTTTATTTGTCTGGATGAAGATCCCAAAATCGTTGAAGAATCCGATAAACCCGAGCCCGGTGTCTTCTTGAACGATGTTTACGGGCTTATGGCCTTCAAGAGCGCGGGGCTTTCGGCGGAACAGGCCGGCCGGGTTCTCAAGGCGTGCATCAAATGTGGCATCGATCCTCTGGCCGCCGCCGAACTCGCATCAAAGGCGGGCAAAAAAGATCCTCAAAGCATTGAGCAATCTCTTGCCTCCATGCAGGGCCCGGTCGGCATTTCGCAAAGCAAAACATTCAGCCCCTGGGCTCCGCTGCAACCCGTGTTCGGAGACTTCGGCCCTCTTGGCGATGAAAAGGCCACCATGGACTGGTGGGTGCGGAGGCAGGCCCTGGCGTATATCTTCGGCATTCATCCCGTCTTCGTGACCATGTCTGCCGAGGTCTCGGAAGAGAGGATGCTCAAGCTCACGAACATTGGCACCGGGCTGGAGCTGTCTCAAGAAACGCTCGATCAGGTCATTTCCGGCGTATGCGCCTAGGCTGCCGTTGCCGGTTGACTTCCGGAAAAGCTGAACGGCAACTCCTTTGGGATTGGAAGTGCAAAGATGTCGGCCTGTCACCACCAGGATATCCTCGACCCGGAACCGGGTCTCGGAGTAGAGCCTCGAAACGGTCACGGTTCGCGGTCCCTGCCGCCGCGCGGCATGGGATCTTTGCGCCATCCTCGCATCGGAGTCTATACGGGGCCGGGCACCTCTCATTCATGGCTTTGGTTTGTCGATCTCTTCGACCGGACCTCTCTTGACGATGTTGTTTTTCTGGACGACGAACACGTGCGGGGCGGCTTGTTGCACGGCCTCGATGTGTTCGTCGTCTCGGGTGGGGATACCTTTGGCATAGCCAGGGTGCTGGGACAGGAAGGCGCACGGGAGATCGAGACCTTCATCGGCAGCGGTGGGGTTTATGTGGGCTCCTGCGCCGGGGCTTACCTCCCACTGAGATCTTCGAAAGAATACCTCAACTGGTTTAACTTCACCGACATCAAAATTGCCAATCTTTCCAAAGATCCTCCCGAGGTCAAGCGTTTGGAGAGCAAAGCCTGTACCGCCTATGGCTGCAGTTATGTGTTCCATGCGGTCCGGGAAGAGGTTCGCCTCCAGATGACGGGAAGTGCCCCCTTCGAGGGCGTGCGGGAGATCGTCGCCCCCCTCTACGGCGGGGGGGCCATGGTGACAGATCGGCCCTCCGAGGTTTTGGCCCGGTACTGCGGGTTTACCGCAAAGACCCTGTTTCTTGTCGATGAGCGCGAGGCCGAGAAGGCCCTTGTGGGCAAAGCGGCCGCTATCACAACGAAGATGGGCGACGGCCGTCTCTTTCTATTCGGGCCTCACTTCGAGCACCCTCGTTTCCCTGCCGCCAATGAGCTTCTGGTGAAGGCGATATTGTGGGATGTGCGAGAGAAGCCTTTGGCATCGAAGGTCGCCGTGGAAGAGGTCCGTTTCGAGGGTGCGGCCAAGAAGGGCCTTCTTCGGGACATCAGAAGAGAGATCAGCAACGCCAGGATCGTCGCCCTGGGGATAGAAACCACATCCCTGCAGTGGAAGATAGGCAACAAAATCTACGAGCCGGAAAAGATCAGAGTTTTTCTTGAGGCGGTTTGGAAGAGGCTGGGGGGCCTTGAGCGGTGCAGCGGAATTCGCATGGAAAAAGGCTCCGACGCGATGATGGCCGGCTACGCCGGCCAGATCGTAAAGGCATTGCGCGAAATGAAGGGCAGGATAGATGCGGGCGAGGATACTTTTGACCTCGCAAGTGGGCTCTTTGACTCCTTGCGCAGGTTTACCATGGTCTTTTTTGAGGTCTACTTCAGATCTGTTCGCTTCTTAAATCATGAGCAGGAGTAAGCATTGGACCGATTGCGACACCTTTCATACAGCCGGAAAGTGAAGGCAAAACGGCTGCTGCTTGCCTGTGGGGCGTTCATATTCCTGATGTCGCTCTTTGCGCCGGCAGAGCGGGCACACTCCGAAGGCATGCCTGCCTCCTCATCGTCCTGGTTCATCGATATGAACCGTTTCTCGCAGTCCGCTCATGCCGCTTTGACCTGTGAGCGCTGCCACGGGACGATGACGGAGGGGAACAGCCCCCATCCAAACCGCCATGACCGTGCATTCCTCAAGGCCGATCCCATGAAGACCTATGACTACGGCCGTTGCGCGGCCTGTCACAAACAGGCCTACGACAGGTATCTCAGGGGTGAGCACGCAAAGGCATTGATCAAGGAAAGAGAGCCCAGGACCGCAGAGCAGTCGCAGGCGGTCCCGGCGCGGCCGGCGCCCACATGCGGTAATTGCCATTCGTCGCACTATGTCAAGTCCCATCTCTCACGTGTGGAGATCGGCGCCCAGATGACGGAGGCCTGCGGCAGTTGCCACCAGGCGCAGCAGGCGAGCTACCTGGCGGATATCCATGGCAGAACGGGGGTGTATCTGGGAAAGCCCGCTTCGGCATACTGTACGGACTGTCATGGCGCCCATAATTGCGTATCGCTTAAAAATAAAGAGGAGTCGCTTCCCGTCTGCCAGAGGTGTCATAAGGGCGTTACGGCCGGGTTTGCATCGGTGGTCATCCATGCCGGCCAGCCCGCAGGCACGAAACAGAATCCTGAAAAGCAGCGCAGCACCTCGATAATCCAGATCGTGGAACGCATAGTCAAAATTGCCGTTATCCTGGTGGTAGTCTTTTTTGTTCTGCATACGTTCGTTTGGATACTCAGAGAAGTTCACCGAAAACTGAGGGAACACTGATATGCGTCGCCAGAATTTATTGCATGAAACTTACCAGCGATTCAGCGTTCTCCAAAGGCTGCTTCATATCCTGATCGCCATAGGCTTTACCGGACTCGCAATCACCGGCTTTGCCAGGGCCTTCAGTTCAGTTGCCGTCGTGCGCGCACTGTCCTGGTTTCTTGGCGGTGCGGACGGCATCGTATCTCTCCATCGCTTTTTTGCCGTCTTCACCTATGCATGCGTCGTTGTCCACGGCCTGTGGCTCTTCTATTACAAGATAATTCTAAAAGGCAGTCTTTCCGGTCGCAGCTCCATGCTGCCCGGCAAGAAGGACCTGGCGGAGTTCCTGGAGCACATACGCTATCTTCTGGCACAACGCAAAGACCCGCCTTCCTTCGACCGGTTTGCCTACTGGGAGAAGATGGACTACTGGGCGTTTTTCATCGGCATGCAAACCATGGGAATCACCGGTTTGTTCATGTGGTTTCCGGAGTTTTTCAGCAGCTTCCTGCCCGGATACTTCATCAACCTCGCCCAGGTGCTTCATTTCTATGAGGCCCTCATGGCGGTGATCGTGAAGATCTTCATACATACCATCGTTGTCACCTTGAGACCCGAAGTCTATCCGGCGGACTTGAGTATCTTTACCGGCAAAGTGACAGGAGAGGAAATGATGAGGCACCATCCCGGCGAGTGGGAGGCACTGAGGGCTTCCACCGAAGGGGCGGCAGTTGTGAAGAAGGAAACGACCTGAACGACGACAAGGGGTCAGAGGTCTCATGAAAACAAGATTGCTAGTTTTGGCGCTTGCGGCAGGTGCGATCACGCTGTCTCTGCTCGCCTTCTGGACGATGCGCACACCCGGAACGGACAACCGGTCCACCCAGTGTCTGGAATGTCACCGCAGCAGGAATATCAACACCAACGAAGGTGTCTTTTCTTCGCAGGTCTTCTGCTATGACTGCCATCAACAGCCCGACTGCCGGAAAGACCTTGGGGGCCACAACGTCTCGCTCCAGGTCGAAAGCGTCAACTTCCGCAATTCACGCCATCAATACGTCGCCTGCATTCAGTGCCACACGGACGTTGCGCGCTCGCCGCATAAATCCGTGTCAGGCGTTCAATGCAGCGGGTGTCACGCTGTTCGCGGAGACGGACCGATTCACTCCGACCATGTCCGTGTCCGGTGCGAGGCTTGTCATACCGCATCGCCTTTTGTCGAACTCGACCGGGCGGGTGGGCGGATCAAGCTGGCTCACGCGACATTGGAAGGTGTTCCCGTCAGTCTGGCGGCGCATAAGACGACCGATGTCAGCAACAAGGAATTCTGCGATCGGTGCCACCATGTTCAAAACGCGGTAGGTGCTCCGGCGGCGGTTTTGCCTTCGAAGAGCTTTCTTTGCATCGCCTGCCATTATTCGCCGCTGGCGATAGGCCATCCGATGTTCTGGGCGGCACTCGTCATCAGCATTCTAGGCTTCATCGGGCTGGGCACCTTCTGGTTCAAAGGCTCCGTACAGGAAGAGACGGCCTCCGGCCACAGAAAGTTAAGCCTTGGCTCGGAACTCGTATGGACCAGGATCTTCTCACGGGAGTTTTTCTCCATCCTCAAGGCCGGTTTTCTGGACATCGTGCTCCAGCGTCGAATCCTGGCCGCCGGCGTCAGACGATGGGCCATTCACTCTCTCATATACTACTCTTTTCTGGCCCGCTTCCTGCTCAGCGTCTTCACGCTGATCGTCCAGAAGACATCTCCCGGAAGCCAACTGGCGCTCTCGCTCATCGACAAGAACAATGGTTTCGTCGCCGCGGCAAACGACCTGCTGGGATTGTTCATCCTGGCCGGGGTGCTCTGGGCGCT
This sequence comes from uncultured delta proteobacterium, assembly GCA_963712895.1. Classification (GTDB taxonomy): domain Bacteria; phylum Desulfobacterota; class Syntrophobacteria; order Syntrophobacterales; family Syntrophobacteraceae; genus SbD1. The sequence goes on from CAVQJR010000009.1 coordinate 246,212, forward strand.
GATAGTCCGTTTTTTTGTCAAGCCGGACTACGTGGCGACCAAGGAGCAGGACACATTCGCGCTGGCCCTCATAGGCATTTTGACCCTTTCCGGCTTTCTGGCCGAAGGAATGAGGATTCTCATCACCGGTATCCCCGCTGATATGGCGGTCTCATCTTTCGTCGGATATCTTTTCTCCCGGTTGTTTTCCCTGGCGGACCCCGGCTGGCAAACAGTCTATGGATACATGTGGTACGTTCATGCCGCGTCCTGGGCGGTGTTCGTCGCATACCTGCCGTTTGGAAAGCTCAGGCACATCGTTACGACGCCCCTGAGCCTGTTGATCAGCTACAAGAAAGCATAAGCCGAGGAAAGGAAGGGTGTATGACACAAACAGGACCCTTGGACGCGGTTTCAGAGAAGGAACCCATACCGGCACGGAAGATTCCGTTGGGGCGACTGCCGGCGAGCCGCTTGATCCAGATGGATGCGTGCACCCGGTGCGGGGAGTGCTTGAACTGGTGTCCCATATACGATCAGGATGCGCGGGAAGCCATTCTGCCACGGCAGAAGATCCTGGATTTCCTCCACATCGTCAAGAAACAGCACAGCCTGATAAACGGCATTCTGCGAAGCGAAAGAGTGCCGGATTCCCTCAAGGGGGTGATGCGCCGGATATTCCGCCATGAGGAGATAACCGAACAAATGCTCAAAAGCTTTGTTCAGAATCTATACGAGTGCTCCACCTGCGGGCAATGTCAGGTGGTCTGTCCCGCCAACATCGACACCGTGAATCTTTGGGAAAATATCCGGGAACTCATCGTTTCGGCCGGCTATGGGCCTCTGGAGCAGCAGAAGGCCTTGATAAAAAGCGTCAAAGCCTACGACAATCCCTGGCAGCAGCCGCGCCAGGGCCGCGTGAAGTGGGCACGTCGCGCCAGGAAAGACCAACTCATTCGCGACCTTCCACCGGAAATCAAGAAAACCCGCAACAAAGTACTTTTGTTTTTCGGGTGTACGGCGGTTTACGACACGAACATTCGCGAGATAGCCATCGATACGGTGAATATCCTGGACAGGCTTGGAATAGACTACGGCTGCCTGGGGGAAGGTGAAAAGTGTTGCGGCAGTGTTCTTCTGCGGATGGGGGATCACGAGTTCGAACGCATAGCATCCGATAACATCAAGATCCTGAACGACCTTCATATCGAGACGCTCGTGACCTCCTGTGCGGGGTGTTACAAGACACTCAAAGAGGATTACGCCAAGGTTGGAAGACTCAATTTTGAAGTACTGCATACCGTTCAATTCCTGAACCGCCTGGTGGAACAGAAAAAACTCGTGTTCCGTGTACCGGTGGAGAGGCTGGTTACCTATCATGACCCATGCCACCTGGGGCGGGCGTCGGGGGTTTTTGACGAACCCAGGGCGGTAATGGAAGCCATTCCGGGGCTGGAACTCGTCGAGATGCCGCGGCATGGCGCCTACTCCCGCTGCTGCGGTGCCGGGGGTGGGGTGAAGGCGGGATTTCCGGACCTTCAAAACAAAATGGCCCAGGCCAGGATCAGAGAGGCCGAAGCCACCGGGGCGCAGGAGCTTGTCAGCGCATGCCCCTTTTGCTACGCGGGTCTCCAGGTGGGGGTGGGCGCATTGAACTCCCCTATCGTGGTGAGGGATGTCACGCGCCTGGTGCGGTGTTCTCTGGAACAGGATAAGCCGGCCTGAAGGACAGGAATCAGTGATGAAGAAAACTCTGTTGCTCCTGGTGTTCTCGGTGGCGGTAAGCTTCTCATGGACAGCCGCTTATGGGGGAAACCCTTCGGACGAGCCTGTGAGAATGGCCTATTTGCAGGGGGACATCCACCAGCTTCCTCTTTGGATCGCTCTGGACAAGGGTTTTTTCAATAAGCGGGGCCTCAAGGTGGAAATAGCCGGCATCTTCAAGGCAGGTCCGGAGTTGATGAGCGGTTTCTCGGCCGGGGCCTTGGATATGGGCTACGTGGGCGGGGCACCTGCGATCACGGCTGCAGCCAACGGGACGGCCAAGGTGCGCATCGTGGCCCAGGTCAACACGGAAGGGTCCGCCATCGTGGTCGGCAGGAATTCGGACATCAATTCCGTTAGTGACCTCGCAAAAGTGCAAATAGCTATCCCCGGCTACTCCACCGTCCAGGATTTTCTTTTGCAAAAGGCATTGGGAAAATGCGGCATAGACTCCAAAACCGTCAGAATCACCGTCTTGAAGCCTGCCGAAATGATCGGAGCGCTAAGGACCGATCAGGTCGATGCTTTCATAGCGTGGGAGCCTTATCCGGCCAAGGCAGTGAGTATGAATGTGGGTAGGGTTCTTATTGGCTCCGGTGAGATTTGGAAAGACCATCCATGCTGCGTGCTGCTCGCTGATTCGACGTTCGCGGAAAAAAACAGGGAAAAGCTGGAAAAGGTGCTCGACGCACACATAGAGGCCATCGAATTTATTCATAAGAACCCCGATGAAGCTGTGGCAATCGCCGTCAAGTATACGGGGATGGACCAGGGCACCATCCGGAATGCGATGCGGAATGTGAAGTATACTCATAACATCAACGTCGAAGGACTAAAGGAGTACGCGAAGTTTCTCAGGGATTTGGGTTACATCAGGCTAAGCGATCCCAATGCCTTTATCAAACATCTTGTCTATTAGCTTGACGATGTCACTTCGGCACGCGGGAGTACCGGGACACAGAGGACGTAGAGAAAAAGCCGTTTTCAACCGAACCGCGCGTCCTCCGCGGTTCGGCTGTCGATCCGACATTGTCGAGGTAAATGCTCCGAGGAGCCAGGGCGCATGGCGATGCGTATAGAGCGGTATATCCTTCCCTTGCTACTGCTGTGCCTTTGGCAGCTTCTGTCATCTCTGGGGATGATCGCGAGCTTCAAGCTCCCCTCGCCCCTGGAGATCATGTGGGGCTTCAAGGACATAGCGACGGTCGGAATGCCTCCCGGGCACCTGCTTCACGTGCATATCATCTACAGCCTGTATCGCGTCGTCCTGGGCTTTACGGCAGCCTGTGCACTGGGTATTCCTCTGGGGCTGTTCATGGGGTGGTTCCCGAGAATGCGCCATATCTTCAACCCACTCGTTGAAATCATACGTCCGGTTCCTCCTCTGGCATGGATTCCCATCGCTATCGTCTGGTTCGGTATCGGCATCCACTCCGCGGCATTCATTATCTTCCTGGGCGCATTCTTCCCTATTCTTCTAAGCACGATGTCGGGGGTTCTCTCTATTCCTCCGCTGCTCATCGATGCAGCGAGAACCCTCAACGCCGGTGAGAGGGATATTTTCTTCAAGGTGCTGCTGCCCGGATCGATACCTTCGATTTTCGTGGGAATGCGAATCGGGATGGGGGTTGGGTGGATGACCCTGGTGGCGGCCGAGTTCTCGGGAGTCAGGGAGGGGTACGGACTGGGGTTCATGATCATGACCGCCCGGGACATTCAAAGGCCGGACGAGATTTTGGCCGGCATGTTGGTTATCGGCATCATCGGGTTTCTCATCGATGCCTCATTGCGGACCACCGAATCGAGAATCAAACGGTGGGAACAGTAGAGACGGCCTTCGACTATGTGTCTGGAACTGGTGGGACTCAGCAAAACATTCAACAACGGAAAACAGGGGGGGACGACTCCTGTTCTTGCGGCTGTCGATCTGCGTATCGAGCGGGGACAGTTCGTATCCATTGTCGGACCCAGCGGGTGCGGTAAGTCCACGCTTCTTAGAATCATCTCCGGTTTGGAGACAAGCTTCGAGGGGGACGTGATCCTCGAAGGCACACGGGTCACAAAGACTTCCCACGAGATAGGGCTGGTATTTCAGCAATACGCGCTTTTCCCCTGGAGGACCATGCTAGAGAACATCGAGATGGGTCTGGAAATTATGGGAGTGGGCAAAGAAGAAAGAAGGACCCTTGCCGGAAAGTACATCCAAGCATTTGGGATGAGCGGGGCCGAGGACCGGTATCCCAGCCAACTCTCGGGCGGGATGCAGCAGCGCGTTGCCATAGCGCGCACTCTCATCATGAAACCCAGGATCATACTGATGGATGAGCCGTTCGGGTCCCTGGACAGCCAGACGCGCAACGATATGCAGGAATTCCTCCTCCAGGTCTGGCAGGAGCGCAATGAGACGATTGTCTTCGTGACTCACAACGTGGATGAAGCGGTTTTCCTCAGCGATCGGATCGTCGTGCTCTCCAGAAGACCGGCCAGTGTTCTGAAACACTTCGAGATAAATCTCGCGAGGCCGCGGGACCGGACAACCAGAGAAGTCAACGAGGTCCGACGTGAGGTCATAAGCATACTGAGAGAGCAGAGGTGCGAGCAGGATATTTGGACAACCCGCCCGCATGCGGATGCACTCGGTTCGTAAAGTGGGAGGATAAGAGATGCTTTCCGATATAATTACCGAACTTCAAGCCCTCGGCCTTCGAATCGAGGGGGGCTCGCATAAAAGAGACGGAGGCGCCGGCCCGGCCGAAGGGGGGACCGTATTGATTGACTCCGTGCCCGCGCATGTGCCTTTCAGCAGCGGATACGTAGCCAAGTCCCCCTACCTCCTGTATGTCAATGATGCAGGGGACTCCTGGCTCGCCAAAGACGGAAAGCCTCTTTTCCCGGCCAAAATCGTCGGACGACCGAAGTTCTACGATTATACCACCGAAGATCGGGTGGATTATTCGAAGATCGCCCTGCTGCACGGCAAGGATTGCATTGCATCCACAGTCATACAGACATGCACATATTGGAACTCGGAAAATCGGTGCCGCTTCTGCGGCATTGAACTCTCCCTTCGCAACGGCCGGACGATCAAAGAGAAAAGCCCGGCCCAACTGGGAGAAGTGACCGCCAAGGCCAGAGAGCTTGATTCCGTCTCCCATGTGGTCCTGACAACGGGTGCAATTCGGCCTTCGGCAAGAGAAATGGACCACCTGGCCGCGTGTGCCTCGGCCATCAAAAAAGTCTGCCCGCTTCCCGTCCACGTGCAGTTCCTTCCTCCGCCCAACCTTGACACGCTCTACATACTCAAGGCAGCCGGTGTGGATACGGTAGGCATTCATATCGAAAGCTTCGATTTCGATGTGCTTTCCCGAGAGGCCCCCGTGAAGGCCGCCATCGGTCTCAAAAGCTACGACGAAGCCTGGAAAAAGGCCGTCGACATATTCGGCGAAAACCAGGTGAGCAGTTTCATGATTGTCGGGCTTGGAGAAAAGGAAAGCACGGTCCTGGAAGGTTGCGAATTCCTGGCGGACCGCGGAGTCTATCCCTTCGTTGTCCCCTTTCGACCGATACCCGGCACTCTCATGCAGGCTAGCGAGCCTCCGGACCCGGATTTGATGAAGCGATTGTACGAGAGTGTGGTGACCATGCTGCGAAAGAAGGGGCTTTCATCCAGCCGGTCTCTGGCGGGGTGTGTGCGGTGCGGAGCCTGCTCCGCCTTGCAGGTCTATGAGGAGGAGAAAAAGCGCGATGTTGTCTGCCGCCCGGCTAGGAACAGCGCGGAACTGGCCGAAGCCATGGAGATCCGCAGGGAAGTCTTTGTGGAAGAGCAGGAATTGTTTTCGAAATCCGACGTTGACGAACACGACACGAGATCGATCCAGATCATTGCGGAAATCGCAGGCCGAATCGTCGGAACCGTCCGCGTATTTCCCAAAGAGGGCGCGGCGTCTGAATGGATTGGAGGAAGGCTTGCCGTCAGAAAAGATTGCAGGATCCATCGCGCCGGTGTGCTGCTGGTTCGAGAGGCCATGAGCTGCGTGAAGAAAAATGGATGCACTCGATTCACCGCTTACATTCAGGAGAGGAATGTCCGGTACTTCTCTCGTCTGGGCTGGAAGGCCACAGGCCCTGTGGAACTCTATCACGGAAAACCCCATCAGTTGATGGAAGCGGATCTGGCTCTCGTTTGAAGCGCTCTCCTTTCAAGGGAGGGCGGAGATGAATCAGAAGGCAAATAATGAACACTCCACTACCAGTGCTTCTCGAAAAGATACGCAACTATGCCGGGCTCACCCGTAAGCAGCCCATCGAGGCCGTTTTCTCCGAACTGATCCTCCATGGTTTCCATGGGCTTGCACAGCCCAATTTCGGCGATGATGCGGCCGCGATCCCCTGGAAGGACGGCTTTCTCCTTCTTGCCGCGGATGGAATCATGGAAAAGCTGCTCATAAAAGAGCCCTATGCCGCCGGCAAGGCCTCGGTCATGGTGACGGTCAATGACATCTATGCAATGGGAGGACGCCCGCTGGCGATGGTCAACGTCCTCGCCAGCGGTGATGAAGAACATCGCCGCAAGGTCGTCAGCGGAATCAAGAAGGGTTGTGAGAAGCTGCGAGTGCCCATGGTTGGAGGGCATCTTCATCCTGACGCCTCACCGGATGCGCCTTCGCTGGCCGTAGCCATTCTGGGATGGGCCGAGAAGGTGCTGCACAGCTATACCGCCAGGCCGGGAGACGATCTCATTTGCGCCATAGATCTCAACGGGAGACGCGGATGCCATTCCGTTACCAGTTGGGACGCCAATTCGGGGAAAACCTCCGATGAGTTGATCCACAGGCTGGAGACGCTGCCCCTGATTGCGGATAGAGACCTGGCTCATGCGGCAAAGGATGTGAGCAATGCCGGCATAGTCGGAACGGCCTCCATCATGATGGAAAATTCAGGAACAGGAGCGCTCATTCAGCTCGACGCCATCCCGACTCCTCCCGAGATCGATTTTACGGACTGGCTCTTTGCGTTCCAGAGCTTTGGCTTCGTTCTCTCCGTCCCCCCGGATTACTCCGCCGAGGTCATCGATCTGTTTAGTGAGAGGAAAATAACCGGGGCGGTTGTGGGCAAAGTCGTTCAGGAACACAGGGTGACAATTGCCAACGGCGGAGACGCCCTGACTCTGTTTGATTTTACCGGGGACAAGATTACCGGAATCTCCCGGCAGGAGCATCTTCAGACCCAGGGGGTCTGCGGGTCCCCCGACGGCCGGGATCGGATGGCGGGAAATCTCGATGCATTGAGCGTCATGGAAGGAAGTAACCCGTTTCGAGATCTGAGATGAGAGCGGGGTAAGCTCTCTGATCCGATCGCGGATCATGGCAATAACCAACATCAGAAGAAGCCTAAGGAGGCAGTAATGGCAGAGGCAGTCGGTCAGGATGTAGCGGCAGGGGGTGCCGAAAAGGTCGATCCCACTCTAAAGGAATTGGCGAAGATCGTGGGACCAAGGAACTGCACGGCTTCGAAGCACATTCGCTATGCGTATTCCTATGACATGAGCTTTGTCAAACCCAAGTTGCCCGACTACGTGGTCATGCCCGAAACGGTCGAGCAGGTCCAGCAGATCATGGTGTTTGCGAACAAAGAGAAGATCCCGGTGGTTCCCTGCGCCTCGGCGACGAACATAGGAGGGCTCACCATCCCCGAGCGGGGCGGAATCACGATGGATCTGAAGCGGATGAACCGGATCATCGAAATCGACCCCGAGGCGCATGTGGCCGTAGTGGAGCCGGGGGTATCGCACGCCAAGTTTGCCGAAGCCCTCTATAAGCACGACCTTCGCTTTGGCTGGCCGGTAGGTCCTCCTTCGGCATCGGTTATGGCCTGTGCCGTCTCCCATGGCATAGGGGGTCTCAATGCCAAGTACGGGCTCAACAGCCAGGAGATAACGAGCATGGAGGTGGTGCTCCCGACAGGGGAGCTTGTACGGGTGGGCTCGTGTGCCATCAATTCCAAAGCATGGCACAGTTGTCTGCCGCTTCCCCAGATGGACGGGCTCTTCAAGGGCTGGCTCGGAACGACGGGGATCGTGACCAAGGTGGGGCTGAGCGTGCACCCGATCCCGCCTATTTTGAAGGTCTTTACGGTCTCCTGTGAGAATGTGGAGGACATGTACTCGTATATGCTCAACCTGGCCAAATACGAGATGTGCGATGACATGACGGCTGTATCCTGGTGGCTTGCCCAGGTGCCCATCCCCTCCCCCTATAAGCCCAAGCCGGATGATGCCCCTGAGTGGTTCAGCTTTGCGACCACCACATCCTGGACGGAAAAGGAAAAGGAGGCGCGAGAGGAGATCTGGGAAACCGTCTTTGCCGAAGAACAAAAGAAGGGCACCTCGATCAAGCGCACGGTATACCCCGAGGAGGCCCTGCGGGGCAGAACGCACCTTCCGAGCCAGGTGGTCGGATCGACCAAAAACTACTGCAAACAGGGAGGGGGCGGCATCTCCTGGCCGGGGACCTTCACTCCCGCAAAGGTGTGGGCTCCCGTCTACGGGAAATGGAAGAAAATCGTTATAGACCACAACATCTCGCCGGCCGTGAGGATGAGCATGTACCGGGGCGTCCACTACGGGATGCTTCGACTCATGATCCCCTTCAACAAGCAGGACCCTGCGGCAACGGAGAACGCAAGGCAGGCAATCGTTGAGTGTTTGCAGGCCGACCTGGATGCGGGCGGGATCCCCTACAAGCCTCCGGTCGACTTTGGCATTGAGATCAATAAGCGCGCAAACCCCGGATACCTGGAACTATTGAAGAGGGTGAAGCAGATGCTCGACCCTAATGACATCATGAACCCGGGGAAACTCGCCCTGTAGATGAATCCAAAATCGGAGGCTAAAAGGACATGAACTGGAAGATTAGCAATCTAAAGGATCTTGAGGACAAAATCTGGCGGTGCACCGCGTGCGGAACCTGTAAGACAGCCTACGATTATGGGCCTCCGCCCATGGCGGGAGATATCTGCCCGGCGGGAACCGAGTTTGGATTCGAGGGGGCGCTTGCGTCGAAGGGCAAAATTGCCTTCGCCCGAGGAATCCTGAGCGGGGAGCTGCCCTGGGACGAGGAACTGGTTGAGGCCATCTACCAGTGCACCATTTGCGCCGGGTGCCAGAACCAGTGCCAGCTCGACCACAAACCCTTCATCCCCGAGATCATAGAGTCGATGAGGAGGAAGGCGGTCGAGGACGGAGTCGGCCCCATGCCCCTGCACAAGAACCTCCTCAATTCCATGAAAAATTACAACAACCCCTACCAGGGTCCGAGAAGGGTCAGGACCGACTGGACGAGGCCCTTCAGGAAAACAGTTCCCATCAAGGACATCAACAAGGACTCTGCCCCGATTCTTTTCTACGTGGGGTGCACGGGGGCCTTCAACACGGCTGCACGGGCAGTGCCGACGGCCACGGCTTCCATTTTCCAAAAGCTCGGTCTCGACTTCGGGATCCTGGGCGAAAACGAGATCTGCTGTGGCTCAACAGCCATGAGGCTCGGGGATGCCGAGGAGTTTAAAAGGGTTGCGGAGAAGAACCTTGAAATGTTCAAGTGGCTCCACGAAGAGCGCGGGATGAATACGATTATCACCTCGTGCGCGGGCTGTTACCGGGCCATAAAGAAAGACTACATACTCTCCTCCGACTACCAGAAGATGATGGCCGGAATCGAGGTCGTCCACATGGCCGACTACCTCAACAAGCTCCACAAGGAGGGCAAGCTCGAATTCAAAGGCGAGCTGGCCTGGAAGGTTACCTATCATGATCCCTGCCACACCGGCAGGCACCTCAACAAGTTCATCATAGACGAGGACGGCTCACAGCAGTGGAAGGGAGCCTACCTGGATGTGGACCAGGGCGAGTGTCTCTACGAGCAGCCAAGGGAGCTTTTGCAGGCTATCCCCGGGATAGAGATGGTCGAGATGAAACGTAACCGCGCCAACTCCTTTTGCTGTGGTGGTGGTGGTGGGGTTATGACGGGCTTTGGTGAGTGGGCAGCCAAAAATGCCTCCCTCAGGATGGCCGAGGCAGCCGAAACCGGAGCACAAAGTGTGGTCTCGATATGTCCTTTCTGTCACTTCAACCTGAACGAGGGAGCAAAAAGGGCGGGAAGTGACCTCAAGGTTCATGACCTGACCGAACTGGTCGATAAGGTCCTCGTCGGGAAGGCAAAGTAGCCAACTTCATTTTTCTGCGAGACCCGGCCATGGCCGGGTCTCGCTTCCCGAGTGCCATGGCCCGACGCTTTTCACCGGGCGATAATCCCCTCCCGATGGACTTTCGAAAAGCCCGGTGGTATGCTGAAACCGTTGTACACGGCCTCGCTTTCGAATATCACAGCGGACGGAAATGGATAAGACTTTCGCGGAGAAGATTGTTTTTTTCGGATGCCCTTTGGACCCCGACGAAAGGGAGGAGTCTATCAGGGAAAAGCGTGCCGACAGGGGGCGCAACGCGTGGGATGACGATCCCTTCGAAATGGTCATGCGTATCGTTCGCCGGGAAGTCGATGCCCGGCACTGGGAGGAAAGGGGGTCAATCGAGGTCCCGCCCTGGCTGCGCCCAATACCCCCCGAGGGGTCGCGCAACGCTCTGATCGAGCACTTCGTGCAATTCATCGATGGAGACGGGTGCCGAGATTATGCGGGTGTTGTGGGGGAATTTATCGAACAGTACGTTTCCCCTCATATTCCGTGCATGATTGGCGTGGATCATTCCTTGACCGGAGGTGCATTTGCCAGGCTGGCGAAAATATATGAGCCCGAATCGGTTTCCTTAATTGTGGTTGACAGCCATGTGGATGCAATCCCTACGTCCGTCATGCCGGGAGTCGTCGAGTATGATATAGCCACAAACCCCGATACGGTTCACAGTCCGGACGATCCTTTCCTTAAAAACCGCACTGAATCTTATAACGCAAGTTCGTTTATTTATCATTTGCTGCAAGAAGCGGTCGTCGAGCCGGAGAATATTTTTCTGATCGGTGTGAGCGACTTCCCTCCGAAGCACGCCTTTCGCATCAAAGACGAGAGGATCAAACGGTATGTGAGCCAGTACACGTCTTTGAAGCGAATGGGAGTAAAAATCATCACGAAAGCGGATCTTCTGTTCAGTTCGGGCAGATTGAAGGATTTACATCGTCTGATAAAGACTCCCCACATCTACATTTCAATCGATATGGACATCGGAGCTGGAAACGCACTGGAGGGGGTCAGGTTCCGGAACTATAAGGGCCTGAACGAACAGCAAATCTACCGGATCGCCAAACACCTTCGGGGCGTACTGGATCGAGGCTTCCATCTGGCCGGGATGGACCTCGCGGAGTTCAACGTTCGCAGGGCGGGCTTTGGAGAAGCACAGGGAGAGGATCGTACGTACCTGATTGCCGCCAACCTGATCAAAAGCATCTGTTTCGGAGTGAACTAGGCGGTCGTGGAGGGCTTTGCAAACGGTCTTCCGGCTCGTGGCGCAACTCCCCTCGCTCTTTTAAACCATACCTTCGATACTATCTTGAACGCAACTCGGTATTAATCCTCATAAAGCATCTCCTGGAAAAACTTTCGGGATCGGACCTGTGCGACCGCTATGGTCTGCACCCAACTGTGTTTGCCCGCAGGACGGATGGAGCGCAGCGAAACCGATAGCTACGGCGAACTACCGTTCGGGCAGGCGGCGGGCGAAGGACTTAATGAGCACAATAATGGGAACGATCGTCATCATGGGCGCTACCATGAACACCGGAGCCCACGGGCTTGTGGGCGGCGGAGCGAAGTCTTTGCCCCAGCGGCCGAATGCCGCCAGGAAGAGCCCGAAAAACAGAAACAACTTGCCGCCGTACGCGTTGAGTTCATACCAGTTCCTGTTGGAAATGAAAGCCTTTCGTATCCGAATGCCGTACAAGTGGTTCATCGGGATTTTGCGCATGATCAGCGGGATAGCAAACAAGGCGATCAAAAGGCCGATGTAGATGTGGACATATGGTATCGGGACGACCACTGATTTCTCTCCAATCAAGAATCAGCCTGAGTCAAGTCCGGTCCCGGTTCCGGGTCGGGCAACAGGAACGGAGTTGCGTTCAGGATTGTAATTTCAATAAGGCCAAAAGAAGGTGCGTCTCTGATATATCCACGCCTGGCAGTTTCTATCAGCCACCATACACTACTATCCAGTTTAATTTCAATCCACAGTTGCAAGTATCTGATTTGTCAGGTTCCTTCACAGGCCGGACAACGAGGTGCCGGTAAATAGTACAACACGATGTAGCCTGATGGAATAAAACCCGGCTTTTTCCCATTCGCCGATTTTTTTATGTTACAAAAAGCACTTCGGAAACAATAAATCTCCCCCGTAGCAGGACCACTGTGCTGGTGTAAGTATAAGCACTCCGCCATCGTTAGAACAACATGTGGGGTCAGGTCTTGCAATGACATATTTTGGAGAAGCGTGACAAATTGTTGATGAAAGCGCACTTGGAGTACGGCTATTCTTTTTCGGAACTTGGAAAACATACCGGCCTTCATTACGCAGCTGTCAGCAGGATCGTGGGGAAAAAGTAAGCAAAGGCATCATAATACAAGACCTGACCCCACCAATACATGATCGGGTCTACTCGACCAAACCCATTGATAACTTAATCTGATTTATGCTCAATTGCTCCAATGTAGACTCAGGATTTCCGGCAAAATAGCTTCGATACCATGCAACTGTTTCAGCGAGTCCGGCAGACAAATCATACAATGGTTGCCAACCGATTCGCGTCTGTGCCTTAGTACAATCCATTTTCAAGCAGGCATCTTCATGTGGCTGGTTGTCGACTTGGTGAACCTCGTAGCTTCCGCTTCCCCAGAGATCGACGAGCTTCTGCGCGATTGTCTCAACTGTGCAGAGCTCTTCTTCCAAAGCACCGAAATTCCACCCTCCACAGTAGCGATTGGGATCTTCAAGAAGATATGTTCCTAGGAGGAGATATCCATAGAGCGGGTTTAACACAAACTGCCATGGGCGCATATGGGATGGATTGCGCAATCTGACCGGCATCCCTGAGTTCAGCGCTCGCATACAATCAGGAATTAACCTGTCGGTGGCCCAATCTCCTCCTCCAATGATATTGCTGGGCCGAGCCGTGGCAATGCCCACAGGGGGGGTTCGCTCCTGCGTCGGATGGAAAAAAGAATGTTGCCACGATGCAGCCAAAATCTCCACGCATGCTTTGCTCGAACTGTAGGGGTCGCGACCGCCCAGGGGATCGTCTTCAACGAGCGGCCTGCAATCATTGTGATTGCGATAGCATTTCTCACTCGTCACGATGACAACGGCTTTGACCGAATGGTTCGAGCGAACAGCTTCCAGCAGATTCAAAGATCCCATCACGTTTGTTTGATACGTCACAACCGGATGTTTGTAGGATTCACGCACAATGGGCTCGGCCGCGAGATGAAAGACTATCTCAGGCTCATAAGTCTCCAGAACATTCCTCAGACGTGCAGTGTCCAGGACGTCCCCATAAATGTCCGTTATATGCTTCTTGAGTTTGAATATTTCATAAAGGTTTGGTTTTGTTGGAGGATCTAAGGCATACCCCACAACCTCGGCGCCGAGCAGGGACAACCACAGGGTAAGCCATGCCCCCGTAAACCCGCTGTGTCCGGTGATCAAGACACGTCTGCGGCGATAGATTCTCAGGCGATCCAAGTTGCAGGCCGTACGGGACATGGTGGTACCTCCTTATGATTTTGATTTGTGTGTTTGATTTATCCAAAGTCAAAAGAGCCTGAACACACATTCGGCTCTTTGAAAAAGCGAGTTGAGGCTTTTTTTGTTTGCCGGTGCGACCGCACGGTCACACTGGTGGGGGATAGACGGTTTGAGCGGATCGGCTGTCTCGAAGAGCCTTTCGTAGCTGAAGCACTTGAGGGGGACATCCATGATCGCGAGGATATCCTTCCGAAGAGGCGTCAACTCCGAGACGAAACCATAGGTCCTTCCATCGGGAAGGGGCATTACCCCGCGAACAACGTACTCGAACTCCTTGAGCATGTATTCGGCTCCTGGGCCACAGGTAACGGTTCCTCCGGTGAATGCACAACCACCCAGAATGGATTCGGCGGGAACAAAGGTTACCCCCGGAGAAACATCGGAGAGAAGAACACTCGCAGCTAATACCATTGGGTTGGTTATTAATGATTACTTTTTTTAGTTCTTAGAAAATATGAAAACTATCTTACCCAATGCCTCCTCAGAACACAAGGAAAAGTACCAGTGCTGACGTGTTATGGGGGCAGGTCTTGCAATGACATATTTTTCGGTGTATGGTTTAGTGACATGGTCAGACCGTTACGTATTGAATATCTTGGGGCCGTTTATCACGTGACGGCACTGGGAAACGCTCGGATGCCGGTTTTTGAAGATGATGAAGACCAGGCAAATTTCCTTAACCTGATAGAAGAAACGGTAGACCGTTTCAATTGGCATTGCTATGCCTATTGCCTGATGGACAATCACTATCACCTGCTCGTTGAAACCATCGAAGCAAATCTCTCCCTGGGTATGCGACACATAAATGGGGTCTGCACCCAGCAGTTTAATCGCCGTCATAATCGGGTAGGCCATCTATTCCAAGGCAGGTTCAAATCGATACTCGTCGACCGGGACGCCTGTCTTCTTGAACTTTGCAGATATATAGTGCTCAACCCTGTGAGGGCTGGAATGGTCGAGCGCCCCGAGGAGTACGTGTGGAGCAGTTACCGTGCAACCGCCGGATTGTCGCATGCTCCGATTTTTCTCGCTTTAGATTGGATTTTATCGCAATTTGCGCCTAAAAAGGATGAGGCGCGGATACGGTATATGGAGTTCGTGAGAGTTGGTATCGGTGAGAAGCAAGTCCGGACCGAACTCAATGCGTTCTTGAGAGAAAAGTAAGCAAAGGTATCACAATACAAGACCTGACCCTACCAATACAGGTGTGCAGAATGAACCATTTGGCCATTTCGTTCGATGATGTAGCCCGAGCGCACGAACGCATCTCAGGTGTCGCCCATCGCACACCCGTTCTCACCTCGACTTATGCCAATTCTCTGGCAGGAGCTGAGCTGTTTTTCAAATGCGAGAACTTTCAGCGAGTGGGCGCATTCAAGTTTCGCGGAGCGTATAACGCCATATCCCAGTTCACTCCCGATCAGCGAGCCGGTGGGGTTGTCGCTTTTTCATCGGGCAATCACGCGCAAGCCATCGCTTTATCCGCGAGCCTGCTTGACGTGAAGTCGGTGGTTGTAATGCCGACCGATGCACCGGCGGTCAAGATCGCTGCTACTCGCGGCTACGGTGGAGAGGTGGTGCTCTACGACCGCTATACCGAGGATCGCGAGGAGATCGGAAAACGAATAGTCGAAGAGCGCAAAATGACGATGATCCCGCCGTACGATCATCCGCACGTTATGGCCGGACAGGGCGTCGCCGCTAAGGAGCTGATCGAAGACGTCGGGCAGCTCGACATGCTGATCGTACCAGTCGGTGGCGGCGGCCTGATTTCCGGATGCGCCACCGCCGTGAAGTCGATGAGCCCCGGCTGCATCGTCATTGGCGTCGAGCCGGAAGCCGGGAATGACGTTCAACGCAGCTTGCACACCGGCCGAATCGTGCATATCGACGTTCCCCAAACCATCGCCGACGGCGCCCAGACTCAGCATGTCGGGCAGTATACCTTTCCGATAATCCAACATCTGGTGGATGATATCCTGACTGTCAGCGACGATGAATTGATCGAAACAATGAAATTCTTCGCCAGCCGAATGAAAATATTGGTGGAACCCACGGGTTGCCTCGGTGCCGCCGCAGCCTTCGGCCGTCAGCTCGATCGACACGGTAAGCGTGTCGGGGTAATCTTATCCGGTGGGAATATCGATCTGAAACGTTTCGCATCATTGATTCAAGAATGAGATGGATCCGTCCGGGTATGACCGGCAAGGGTTTAAAACGGCAATCCCGACAGCGAAAATAACGGGGGCAGGCCTTCAAAAAGGGAATATTTTACCTGAAAGCTCATTGCACGCTCTCTTATACCAATTTGCGTTCAAGATTGAACTGGGCTTGGTCCCGTTCGTGCTGAGGTATCGAAGTACGAACGGGTGGACCGTCCACCCTTCGATACCTCAGGGCGAACGATCTTGAACGCAAATTGGTATTAGCTGATTGTCCGATGCCAATCGATCCGATATGCTCCGACTTATGTTGGCAACCTCGGATGGCTCGGCCAACTCGTTGTCCGGGCGCGAAGGCAAGAGGGTTCGAAAATTTTTCCGTAAAGGCCTCAGGCCGCTTATATTAGCTCTCTCACAATAGTTCATCCCGAAGTTCTGTTGCCATCGCTCCCCTTCTATGTCAATAATGACCTCCGATTTTGGGCCGTATTCCCTTTTTCCGAAACGAAAGCCTCTCACATGATCGCCAAAACCTACACATGCTCACTTCTGGGAATCGATGCGGTCAGCGTCGAGGTGGAAGTCGATATTTCGGCGGGGCTGCCCTATTTTGCGACGGTGGGGCTTCCGGACAATATCGTTCGGGAGAGCAAGGACCGGGTGAAGGCGGCGCTGCAAAACAGCGGGTATCCCTTTCCGATGGACCGGATTACCGTAAACCTTGCCCCCGCAAATCTCAAGAAGGAAGGGTCGGGGTTTGACCTGCCCATTGCGGTGGGGATTCTTTCCGCCCTGGGGATTGTAAGTTCCGCCAGGGCCGAGGCGATGGTGCTGGCGGGGGAGCTTTCGCTGGACGGGCGGGTAAAACCGGTTTCAGGATGCCTTCCGATGGCCGTACAGGCGCGGGACTGCGGCCGGCGTGATCTGATCGTCCCGGCCGGAAACGCCCGCGAGGCGGCGGTGATCGACTCCGTTTCGGTGCGGCCCGTAAACCACCTTTCGGAAGTGGTCGAATTCTTAAACGGCCGCTCGGACATTGCCCCGTTTAAGACCGATAAGAACTCCATCTGGGACGAGGCAAGACCGGATGAAGCCGATTTCGAGGACGTAAAAGGCCAGGAGCACGCAAAGCGCGGCATGGAGGTGGCGGCCGCCGGCGGGCATAATCTGCTTATGATCGGCCCACCCGGGTCCGGCAAGACGATGCTGGCGCAGCGCATTTCGGGGATCATGCCCCCTTTGAGCTTCGAGGAGGCGCTCGAAACCTCCAAGGTCTACAGCGTGGCCGGGATGCTTCAGAACACCCCCCTTATCGTCCACCGCCAGTTTCGGTCTCCTCACCACACCATATCCGATGCCGGCCTGGTCGGGGGCGGCCACATTCCGAGACCGGGCGAAGTGAGCCTGGCCCACAACGGCGTCCTTTTCCTGGACGAATTCACCGAGTTTCGCCGAAACGTGCTCGACCTGCTGCGCCAGCCCCTTGAAGACGGACAGGTCACAATCGCCCGCGCATCCATGACCCTCACCTATCCGGCAAGGTTCATGCTGGTTGCGGCGATGAACCCCTGCCCCTGCGGATATGCCGGCGACCCGATAAAGCCGTGTACCTGCTCCCCTCGCCAAGTCCAGCACTACCGCGGCAAGATTTCGGGGCCGATCCTCGACCGGATCGACCTGCACATCGAAGTACCGTCGGTGGACTACGAAAAACTGCGCTCGGAAGGGCAGGCCGAAAAATCCGAACCGATCCGCCGGCGGGTCAGCGCTGCCAGGGATATCCAGCTAAAGAGGTTTTCCGGCGAAAATATATATTCAAACGCACGGATGAAACCGCGCCACATCAAAAAATACTGCCTGCCGGACGCCGCCGGCCAGTCGATCCTCGACCGGGCGGTCCGCCAGCTCGGCCTCTCGGCCCGCGCCTACCACCGCATCCTTAAAGTGGCACGCACCATAGCCGACCTGGATGGCACCGAAAACATCTCCACCAACCACCTGCTGGAGGCCATCCAGTACCGCACGCTCGATAGAAAGCTATTTTAACGGCGAAGCCGATTCTCCTCATAAGCTCCCCCTTTCTTCAAAAGGAAGAGTGAGCATTTTACCGTGCTGAATTATCTTTCCCGATTCCTTCAGGCTTTTCATGGCCCGGGTAATGCTGACACGATGAGCCCCAATGAGAAAACTCAGGTCCTCGTGCGTGAGCGGGAACTGTATGGTGAGACCTTTCGGGCTCCTTGTTCCGTGCTCTTGGGCAACGTTTAAAAGCACGCGATGCAGTCGATCTTCGAGATTCGTAAGAGACATGCTTCCTATGCGGTTGGTGAGCCAGGCAATACGGTTGCTCAAGTTCTTTATGACCTGCAGACCGATGTTGGGATGATCGAGGACCAGCTTTTCGAACCGTTCCCTCGGGAAGCTGCACACAAGAGACTCCTCCATGCACCAGGCAGTCACGGGATAATCGATCTCCTCCCCGAGCATGTTTTCGCCCAAAAAATCGCCGGATTTGCGAATATCGAGAGTGATTTCAATGCCATCATCCAGAATCTTGGTCAACTTCACCCGGCCTGCCTTGATAAGAGATATGGCATTGCCCACATCTCCCTGCAAAAAGATCGCTTCCCCACGGTGGAAAGTCCTGCGTAATGCGGATTCTGCGACTGCTCGCAGCTCATCGGGCTGAAAATTCGCAAAAACCCACAGCTGTCCAATGCACGCCGACGAAACTTTCATCCCCTTGCCGGCTAATCGATCACATAAGCACGCCATCACGCCCCCCCTGAAAATCGGTGAGACCGGGTTCCCATACCATCCGAATCCCGTCAGCCGCATCTATAACTTAGGCCCGTTTGATCACGAAAGTAACCACGTCCGGCGTTCCGTGTATCGAAAACCATCGTGCCTGAATGTTTTGAGACCGCCCGCCCGTTCTCACCGATAATCAGCCAAAGCGTTTATTTCCTCCAACCAATCTTACGGTCGGCTATTTTTCAGCCTATCTTCCTGCCGGCATCAGGACCGGGAGACTGGTCGTAGATCTCTTCGACCGTTATCTTCGCAACATACTTGGGCTCGGGCAGTTGCTTGGGTGACTTCGCGATCTGTTCCTTCACCTTCTCGAAAAGCGGACCTGTGTCAACGAGTTCCGCTTTCCCCTTGAATTGATAACCTTTGACTTTTTCAAGATCCACCACCGTGATGGCGACCTTGGGATTCTTCTTGAGATTGTCCCTTGTTTTGAGCGAGAAAAGATCAGCGAAAATTATGGTGCTCTCATCCAGGACCTGGATCGTACCCTTTGGGGTAACATTGGGCATGCCTTCCGGACACGCCGTTGCCACCCAGCCCAGTTTTCCTTTCACGAACTCCTGCAACTCCTTTGGTATTTGTGCAGCCATTATCGCTCTCCCTGTTTGAATGATGTTGACGGCAGCCGGTCCGGACCTCAGCATCCGGGACCGACCTTCATCCCTGAACCATGGCAATCGGATTCCATGCTCAAGGTGGATGCACCTTAACCTGTTCAATCCAACTCTTCTGTAGCAACGGCTACATTGAAACAGTTATTCTCGACCGGACATTCAGGCTGTCCCGGTGGAAGTAGAGGTGGGAATTTTCCGCGTGTGGCGAGCGGGAACCGAAAAAGAGCGGGGGCGCCAGTCTCACCGCACCCCCGCAATATACGGCCATGGATGTAATTGTCAGCCTTTCACTTTGCCGCGCTCGTCAAAGACCGCCTTGGCTGCAAACAGTCCATTGAGCGCAGCCGGAAAACCCGCGTATACGGACATTTGCATTATTACCTCCACAACTTCCTGCTCCGTGCATCCAACGTTTAGAGCACCATTGATATGGACCTTTAGCTGCGGAGTAGCGTTTCCCAGGGCGGTAAGAGCCGCCACCACGGCAATTTCTCTTGATTTCAGGTCCAGTCCGGGCCGGGAATATATGTCTCCAAACGGAAATTCGATCAGCAATCGAGCAAAATCCGGAGCGATGTCCTTGAGGCTTTCGATGACACGCTCGCCGGCATCTCCATCGACTTCCTTGAGTTTTTCCCAGCCCCTGCGGTAGCGATCGTTGCTTTCCATTATCTTCCTCCTCTGAAGGCCGACATCGGCCGGTTCCCAAGCCCGGCCCGGCAACCGGCGTCCCCCGCACTCTCTATCCCTCGTCTTTTACCGCGGCGGCGATTTCCGCCAGGGTCTTCTTCGCGTCACCGAAAACCATCATTGTATTGGCCTGGACGAAAAGCTCGTTTTCGACACCGGCAAAGCCCGGCCTCATACTCCGTTTGAGCACGACCACCGCCTTCGACTGGCTTACGTTGAGAATCGGCATTCCGAATATGGGGCTGCCCGGCGTGTTCTTGGCGGCCGGGTTTACCACGTCGTTCGCTCCGACCACAATCGAGACATCCGTCCTTTGAAACTCATCGTTAATTGCATCGAGTTCGAAGAGCTGGTCGTAGGGCACATTCGCCTCCGCCAGAAGAACGTTCATGTGCCCGGGCATCCTTCCGGCAACGGGGTGGATTGCGTACTTCACGGCGGCCCCGGCCTTTTCGAGCAAATCGACGAGATCGCGCACCGCATGCTGCGCCTGGGCCACCGCCATCCCGTAGCCCGGAACCACGATGACCGAACCGGCAAGTTTGAGCAGTTCCGCGGCGTCCTCGGGCGAGCCCTCGCGAACGGTGCCCTCGCCCTTGGAGCCCTGATCCGTGTGGAGTTTGGCGCCGAATGCGCCGAAGATGACGTTTTTAAACGATCGGTTCATGGCCTTGCTCATGATGAGTGCCAGGATGAACCCGGAGCCGCCGTCCAGCGCTCCGCACACGATCAACACGGGGTTGTAGAGGGCAAATCCGGTGGCCGCCGCCGCCAGCCCGGCATAGGAATTCAGAAGGCAGATGACCACGGGCATATCGGCCCCGCCGATTCGAACAACCCCCAGGACACCCAGCGCCAGGCCGATCAAAACCAGTGTATAAAACAGCACCTGCCGGTCCGGGCTGGCGGTGAGGATTACCAGGATCACCAAGCCCGCCGCCAGAGCGATCAAATTGAGCGCATTTTGCCCCGGAAAGGTTTGAGGCCGTCCCGGCAGGACCCCCATAAACTTTCCAAAAGCAATCAGACTGCCGGTGAAGGTCATCGCTCCCAGCAAAACCTCGAAGCCGACGGCGCCGATATCGAAACGGCTGAGGCTCATATAATGGTTCGAGTATTCGGCCACCCCGACCAGCGCCACCGCAAGACCCCCGAAAGAATGCGAAAGGGCGATCCGCTCGGGCATCTTCGTCATGGGAATCCACAACCCCATTGGAATCCCGATCACCGTCCCGACTACCAGCCCCCCCACAATCCATTCATAGCTTACGATCCTTCTGTTCAGCAGCGTACCTATGACCGCGATCAGCATCCCGAAAGCCGCCAGTTTCATTCCCCGGCGCGCCGTCTCGGAATGCGAAAGCCCGCGCAATCCCAGAAGAAAAAGGACCGATGCAACCAGGAGAGTGCCGAGGTAGGCGGTCTGCCTCAGATCTATTCCGGCCAGGAGGGAATTGAGATTCATGCTTTGGCTTTCTCCTTCTTCTTAAACATCCTCAGCATCCTGTCGGTTATGAGAAAACCGCCCACCACGTTGATGGTGGCCGCGGCAACCGCCACGGCGCCCAGGATGGAGCTGGCCAGGTTGCGGCCTTCCCCGGCAATTACCAGCGAGGCCACCAGGGAGATGCCCGATATGGCGTTGGTGAAAGCCATAAGCGGCGTATGAAGAAGCTGAGGCACCTTGGAGATCACCTGGTAGCCGGCAAAAATGGACAGGGCGAAGATGTAGAGAAGGATGACAAAACTTTCGCATTCCATGTGGTCTTTCTCCCGGTTTGAGATAGTGAAGCGTTTGCCCGGCCCTTCCGGCGAAAACGTTTCAAGAGGGTTTCAAACCGCCGGCATCCGATGCGGCGCCGGACCCCGGCTCTCGCCGTGGTGACGGATTGCCCGTTTGTAATCGGGTACCGACTAGCCGGAATAGTGCCTGGAAATCATATCGTTTACGATTTTACCCTGGTGGGTGATGACGCACCCCCGGATTATCTCGTCGTCGAAGTTCATCCGGAACCGGCTTTGGTCGAGGTCCCAGTACCCGCTGACAAGGTTGAACATGTTGGCGGAAAACACCTGGCTGGCGTGCAATGCCACCCGCCCCGGCAGATTGGACAATCCGATCACGAGCACGCCGTCCACATCCACTTCCTCGTCCGGGCGCGACCCGGCCACGTTTCCGCCGGACTCCACCGCACCGTCCACCACCACCGATCCTTTCGGCATGGCGCGCACCATTTCTTCCGTTATGATGAGCGGGGCCCGTCTACCGAAAACCTGCGCCGTGGTGATCACCACGTCCGATGCGGCACACACCCTGGTCATGCCCTCCCGTTGCCTGGCCAGTTGCTCTTCGGTCAAAGCCTTCGCATAGCCGTCCCTGGTCTGGCCGGTCTCCCCCAGGTCGATCTTTACGAACCTGGCGGCAAGGGACTTTACCTGTTCCTCGACCTCCGGCCTGGTGTCGAAGGCTTCCACGCGCGCGCCCAGCCGTTTTGCGGTGGCGATGGCCTGAAGCCCGGCAACACCGACTCCGACCACAAACACCCGCACCGGTGAAATAGTGCCGGCGGCGGTCATCATCATCGGAAAAATCTTGGGGAGCCGCTCGGCAGCCAGTATGACAGCCACGTATCCCGCCAGGTTCGCCTGCGAACTCAGCACGTCCATTTTCTGAGCGCGGGTGAGGCGGGGGATCATCTCAAGGCTGATCGCCGAAACCCCCCGGTCGCGGAAAGCCTCGACCAGCGGCCTCTGGTTAAACGGGTCCATCAGGCTGATGCAGATTGAATCGGGCTTGAGCATCAAGACTTCTTCCCCGGATATTGCGCGGATGCTCAACACCATGTCGGCCTGTGCGAGAAGGCTCTGCCGGTCCGCTGCGACGGAAGCCCCCGCAGCGGTATAAGCCTCGTCGGATATTTTCAGGGAACGGCCCACGCCGGATTCTATCCGCATTTCAGCACCGGCTTTGACCAGTTTGGCAACGTGTTCGGGTATCAGCGCAACCCGTGTCTCTCGCGGATGAACTTCCTTCAGAACGCCAACGATCATGATGAGTAAATCTCCAGAAAATGAAAACAACGCCTCTCGACCGGCTTGCGGGCGGCCACAGGTGGAGCCGGTTTATCGGAGTAAACGGACGACTCGCGAATTCCTGGAATGCAAGATAATAAGATTATTTCCGATTAGCCAGAGGGGGCCGCAACAACGGAGGGGTCATAAAACAATTAATACAAATTGTTAATATCTTTTAAAATCCGGTGGCCGGCAATGGGAGGTATCCGGGCAGACACAAACCTGCCTGCCTGGAGAAGAAGTGTCCTATTCCTGGAAAAAACCGATCCCCTGCTCTATTACCGCTGCGATCTGCTCTCTGGTAATCAATCCCAGGACATTTTCCATGGTGTACGGCTTGGAGTGTGCAACAACGACCGCGGCAGCGGCATTTTCCTTGCGCATCCAGTTTACTACCTCGAAAAACGGGGAGTTTTCATTGACGAGGATGAAATTTCTTTCGGCAAAATCGGAGACCGTCGCACCCTCGGGGGAACCGAGCGCCTTTAAGGCGGCATCCCTGGCCACCGTTCCGACGATCTGTTTCTGGTTTTCCACCAGGTAGGTTGAAACCGTATCGGTTTTGGACACCAATTGGGCAAAATCGATCAGCGGCATTGACGCCGGAAGAATTGCCGGTGGGGTCGCCATGATTTGTTGTGCCCGGCGCACATACAAAAAGTTGGTTTGGAGGGCGTTGGGCATGAAATGTCCCCGCCGGGCAAGTTTAAGAGTATAGATTGTCTCCTTGGAAATGAGCGCCCTGATGCCGTTGCTCGCTGCAACCGTAACCGTCAGCGGAAGGACGGCACTGTAGTCCAGGGTCATTTCGAAGATCATGACCAGGGCGGTCATGGCCGCACCGGTGGAACCGCAGACCAACCCGGCCATTCCGGCAAGGGCGAAAACCGCCGGGTTGATCGAAAGAGACGGAAAAAGCGCTTTCATGAGGAGCCCGTAGGCGCCTCCGGCGGTCGCCCCCAGAAAAAAGGCAGGAGAGAAAATCCCGCCCGACGCCCCGGAGCCGAGTGTAAGCGATGTCGCCACCAGTTTCAGGACGAAGAGAAGCACCAGGACCCAGAATACGGCAAGGTCCCCCGTAAGCACGTCCTGGATAGTGGCATACCCTACCCCTTCGATGTAGTAGTGTCCCAGCAGAACCATTGATAAATACATCATAATGCCGACCAGGAGCATCCCGGTCATGTGCCTGAGGTAATAGTTGCCCGGCAGTCTGCGCTCGAACACATCCTCGAAAAAGTAGATGGAATGGATGTATAGAGCCGAGCACAGCCCGGTCAGCAAGCCCAGTCCGAAGTAGGAGGCGAGCACCAGCGGATTGGAGAGCACAAAAAAAGGAGTTTGAAATCCCGGAATCAAAAATGCGGGATAGACCCCAAAGAAGGCCCGACCGATGTAGGTCGCCGTGGCCGTGGCGATTGCCACCGGGACCAGCGTCCTTACGCTGACCTCGTGAAGCATGATCTCGATGGCAAACAGCAGTCCTCCGATAGGCGTATTGAAGGTCGCGGCAATGCCTGCCCCGGTCCCGGCCGAGACTAGCGTTATCCTCTGCCATGCCGGCATTTTTATATACTGCCCGAGGGTGGAGCCAAAGGAGGACCCGATCTGGATCATTGGGCCTTCCCGCCCCACCGAACCTCCGCTGCCTATGGAAAGAGCAGATGCCAGGGATTTTATTACGGCCACAATCGGCCTGATGACGCCGCGTTTGTAGTAAATTGCCTCCATCACCTCGGGGACCCCGTGTCCCTTTGCTTCGGGCGCGAAACGGGTAATAAGCAATGAAACACCGGCCGCGCCCACCACGGGCACCAAAATAATCAGCGGCCCCCACGGGCTGGGAGGAGTATGAAAATTCGCTTCGAAGTATACTGAGAGTTTCCCCAGGAAAAACAGGTTGTGAAAAAACGCGATCAGACCCCGAAAGGCAACCGCTCCAAATCCCCCGATCAAGCCCACCAGAACAGCTATCAATGAAAACTTCGCGGGATGAAGCGGCTTCGTTTCCCCTCTTGGCTGATTCATAACCGGAGCACCTCGAAACGCGATCTGCGATACGGGCCGCAATAATCTCCCCGCCACGGGAAACGGCTCACAAATTCTAAGACCTTGTTGATATTAATACGTGCAGAGCCGATGTAAAGCACGTGAAAAAGCACCGAAGCGGCAGCCCCCCTTCCCGGGGGGAAAATGAACCCCTTTCCGCACCGCGGCCCTTACCGCAATCCATCCTGAAAATGCACTGTTTATTGTGTGACTCGGGAGTTTTCCGGGAAACTTCAACCCGGAAAGATGTCCGGACCAAATCCGGAGCAGGCAGCGGCATCCTATGGGGTCGAGCGCCTTATCCGTTCCTCGATTCCCATAGCTTTGATCGCGGCGGACGCGGCCGGGGACACAAAGTGTTCCCATGGCTTTCCTGTCGCCATGAGCCTTCTTACCTCGCTTGCCCTTATTCCCTTCTGCTCGGGGGGTTTTGTCCACAGCACCTCGACGTTTAGCCCCAGGGATTCGAACATGGAGAGTTTCTTCCTCCCCCAGTCATCGTAGATGGTCAGGTAAAAAGTGGCGTCCAGGGGAAGGTAATAGCGGTAGAGCTCCGGGAAATTTATAGGAAACGGAACGATGGAAAACTCGGCGTCGTCCAGCCCGGTTTCGACCATGACAGCGCGAATAATCCTGTAGCGCTCGAAGTATGTGAGAGGGTTTGCTTCGGGTGAGCTGCGATAAGGGTCGGCGGCATCCGGTTCCGTGAGGGTGGGGTCGGGGTTTGTTATTCCGATCACCAAGTGCCCGCACCGCTTTTTCGCCGCCATGACATACTTCAGGTGATCCAGATGGTAAATTTGAAAGCGGCCGTGTACGACGCCGATTTTTGTCATGGCTGCCCTGAAACCTTATAGAGGGTCCGAATGCCCGTGAGCGAGGAAAATACGCCTGAGCACAACCATATTCGGGTGGACGGCAAGGTAGACCAGGGCGAGCATCGGCGCGGCGGGCCAGAAAAGACTGGCCATCGCGCAAAGCGAGATGATGCTCGTTCTTGTCCCCTTGCTTGCCAGGGTCGGTTTTCCCATCGATATCCCGAGACTCTCAGCCCTGGCGGACGTATAGCTGATGAGCCCGCTGCCCGAGATCGCCAAAAATGCCGTCACCAAAATGAGGGCGTTGGGCAGCCCCGCCGGCAGCCTTACCAGGTAGATTACCAGCCCGATCATGATTGCGGCGTCGAAGTAGCGGTCAAGGACTGAATCGAGAAACGCCCCTCCCCTGCTCTGAAGGCCCGTAAGCCTTGAAAACTGCCCGTCAACACCGTCCAGCACCTGGGCAAAAGCAGCGAGAAGTCCTGCGATCCATCCCCACCCGAGCGCGAAAACCGCACCGGCAAAAACCCCCACGGTTGCTGAAAACACCGTGAGCATCCATGGGCGGAGCCACTCAAAAACGACAAGTCCGGGGGTAATGCGGGCGGAGAGGTTGATCTTGATCCATTTGAGGATAAATCTATCCGAAGGCTTTGTTCTCCATTCGCCGTGCGTGCCCGATTCATCCGGATTGCGCGTCATTGTCCAGGCTCTCCAGATATTCACGAACTATTTTCAGGGTCGTAAGAAGAGGCCCTTCCTCCCGGAGTTCCAGCACCCACCAGTTGCATGAGAGCAAGCGGAGAAGGTCCAGGCGCTCCCGGAGATCGTCCACGCACACGGGGGGCACATGCCGGTCATCTATTTCCTCGTGGTAGATGTGTGCGTTGAAAACGCGCTCCGGGTGCGGTATTACAAAATCTTCCAGTTCGAATATCTGGCACTGCACCGAGTGGCAGACCCTGGCATGACCGATATCGAGTGTAATGCCGGCGTTGCTTCTCCTTACCAGCTTTTCGAAAAGCTGCGGCCTGCTCGACCACCCGGAGGCAAGGTTTTCCAGGCAAAGGTGTACGCCGAGATCTTCCGCGCAACTCACCAGTTCGGCCAGCCCATCCACCGTGCGGTCCCAGGAAAGCCCCTCGGGCGATTTTCTTCCCAGTCCCAGGTGGACCGTCATGAACCTGCCGTCGAGCCTGGACACGACCCGGCAGGCCTGCTGCAATACTTCCATGGCCGCACCCGCCTTGCGGTCGTCTTCGTCACCGAGATCAACGCCCTTGAAAGCGCAATGATACCGGACCTCCAAGCCGTTCAGCATCGAAATATCGCGCGCAAGCCTCAATTCTTCGATCTCGTTTCGAGGAAGGCTCTCCAGCGTAAACGTCCAGTCCACGCCGGAAAAACCGTGCTTAACCGCGGTCTGCCCGAGAGTGGCGGTATCGTGGAAAAAATTGCAGATGGCGATCGTGGGCAGGCTCATTCGATCAAAACTCGTTTCGAATATCAGGTTGGACCACGGCGGAAGGCTTTTTTATCGTGGCGCCGGCCGATGAGTTCCATCTTGCCATTTCCAGAAATGCCTCTATTCTCGTTCGCAACTGCTCCACATCAGAGCTGGAATAATCCGTTTCGACGTGAAGGAACGGCAATCCGTGACCCGTTTCCACACTGTCGCCGATCACCCTTGATTCTATGTTATAAGTATGGCAGCACTGCCATGTAAGATCCACTACACCGTCAATCTTATACTCGCTTATCAGCTCGTCAAGCAAAACCAGGCGTCCGTTGTTCGGGGTGATGCACGAACAGGGGATTTGCAGGTAACGGCGGGCGAGCGCCAGGTAGGGGTCTTTTTCTTCCTCGTCGACAAGCAAGTCCAGCCCCTTGACGCCCGTACAATTCTCGATGCACACCACGGCCCCTCCGCACTGCTCGATCATGCGCAGCACCTTATCCGAACCGTTTCCGATGGGGCAGCCGGTAAGAAGAATCCGCGGGGCATCGGGCTCGAAAGGCGAATACCCTCCAGCCGCAATGGCCTCCATTTCCGAAATGAATTCCTGGAGAAGATCGAGATACTTTTCCGGGTGGACAAAACAGCTCTTCGTCTCCATAACGGTCATCATATCCAGCCCGGAAACGGGCACGCGCTCGGCGGCCTGGAAGCGGGCAATTCTCCCGGCGAGCTTGCGTATCCTGTTATGGATTTTAATCTGAAACCGGAGATGGTCCATGTCAATCTTTCGGCCGGTTGACTCTTCGACGAACCTCCCCAGCCGCAGTATCTCCTCGTACCAGAAATGAAGAGCATGCCGCTCCACCGTGGAATACGGCAGGTGCATGAGATGAAGAGGCTTCAGGCGCCCCATGAACTCGTACATCTTCTTCTTGCCGTCGCAGGTGGTCTCCCCGATCAAAAAATCGCTTGCCGCAAAATACGGGCATGTATCGGAGACGGCGTATCCATAGCTCGATTTGATCAGCGGGCACAGGTTGGGAGGAAGAGTCCTCTCCGCCTCGGCTATAGGTTTTTCTTTTTTACCGCAAAGGCTTACAGGGATTGCTCCGGCGGCCCGCACGATCTCCGCCGGGGCAAAAAGGCAATAGACGCCCGCTACTTTTCTTTCCGCATCTTCCAACTCGGACAGGTCGAGCAGGAAGCGCTCACCCGCATTCTCAAACTTTTTAAAGCAATCAGGTTTCAAGGTGATACTCCGCGCGCCCGAATCGGGCGAAATAGAACCGTCATATCCGCAGGTTGGCCCCATTTTTTCCAAAAAGCGCAGCACCGAGCGCACCCACCATGTCTGGATCATCGGGCACGATCACGGGCTCCCCCAGTTCTTCTTCCAGCAACCGCACCACGCAGGGATTACGGGCCACGCCGCCCGCAAACACCAGCGGGGCCGACACACCGACGCGCCTCAGCATTGCCGCGGTGCGCTGAACGATTGCCATGTGCAATCCCATGGCGATATTTTCCGGCCGCTCCCCCCTGGCCATAAGAGAAGTGGCCTCGCTTTCGGCAAAAACGGTGCACATGCTGCTTATCTGTATCCGGCGGTCTGCCCCCAGAGCAAAATCCCCGAAGGATTCCAGCGGTATCTGAAGAGCAGTCGCCATGAACTCCAGGAATTTCCCCGTTCCGGCGGCGCACCGGTCATTCATCTCGAATTTCAGAATCTTCCCCGCTTGAGACAGGGAGATTACCTTCGTGTCCTGTCCCCCGATATCCAGGACCGCTTTTGCTTCCGGGTATAGAAATTTTGCACCGAGAGCGTATGCCTGGATTTCGGTGATCGTTGCGACATTCATCTGCCGAAAGGAGTCGGCAAACAGCTTTCGGCCGTATCCGGTTGCGATGATCCGCCCGCCCGCGATCCCCTCCACCAGTCTTTCGCATTGCCCGAGGGGGTCGAAGGTGGTCTGGGTTTTGAGCTGGCGGGAAGGGCCGTCTGAGCCGAGCACAACCAGTTCTATCGAGCGCGAGCCGATGTCTATGCCGGCAACGGCTTCATCTTCCAAAAGAGGTCCCATAGGAGCAAAATTCCATCAACGCGTCATTTCAACGAACGCTTCCACGCGGGTCTTGAGTTGTTCCACATCTTCCATGCTGTAGTCCGTTTCGATTGAAAGCATCGGGATACCGGCCCCGGCAAGCGCCTTTTCAACCTTGTAGGCTTCCATGGAATAGGGTTGGCAAAAAGACAGGGCGTAATGGATCACGCCCTGCACTTTCAGTTCCTTCGCCATTTTGACTATATTTTCCAGCCGCTCCGCGTTAGGAGTGAAGCAGGCGCAGTCGATTCGCATGTACCGGTCCACGATGGCATCCAGCATGGCGTCGAGGGTCGAGGCGCCTTCGTCTACCAGGTCGCGCGTGTTCCTGGTCCCGATGCAGGATTCTTCACCGACGACTATCGCTCCCGAGGACTCGACAATATAGGGCAGCTTCCAGTTCGGAACGGCCATCGGGCATCCGGAAAGCATCAGCCTGGTGGTGCCTTGCCCGGCCACACCGTCCCCGCTTTTTACGCGCTCATCCAATTCGTTGCATAATTCTTCGATCTTGACCGTAAACCGGACGGGATCGTCGTAGAAGGATATCTGGTTGATCAGGAGGGCGTCCCTTCCCGAAATCGGCGACGGGACAGCGGCGCGAAGCCGGTTTAGCCGCTGGAGGACCCGGCGACGGTCGTTTACGAGATGAATGGCCTCTTTTAGCCCCTCCGCCGTTACCCTGTTTCCGGTCGCCTCCTCCACCGCGCTTTTGAAACGCAGCACTTCGCTTTTCCACAATTCCCGGTCTGCGGCGTTTTTCATCTGGGGTATTTCCATCACGTAGACCGGAGAATAATCGGAAAAGATCTCGTATGCCTTTTTCTTGCCGTCACAGGTGGTTTCACCAACGATAAGGTCGCATGATTCAAGGAAGGGGCAGAGCCTTGCCAGCTTGAAGCCCACAAACGACTTGATCAACGCGCAGGTGTTTCTGGGAAGGATCTTTTCGGCTTCGGTCTTGCCGATCTCGGCCCCCGCGCACAGGCCGACCTGGATGCCACCGGCCGCAAGCACTATCTCCTCGGGAACAAAAACGCAGAAGGTCCCCACCACCTTTTTACCCGAGGCTTTTGCATCCTGGAGCTCCTTTATCCTGAGCCCGTGGATCTCCGAAAGTACGAAGTCGAGATACTCCATGCCCCGCAACCGCCCCTGCTGGCTCATGTAAATATCCCCGTAGAACTTCCCGAGCACTTCGAGCAGTCCGGCATGGGCGTCCAGATCGAGATTGAGTTTTTCCCACATTTCGTCATGGGAACCCGACATAACAAAGCCTCCTGGTTAAGGTTTGACAGGTACTTGTAAATTGGATCACCCTATCTGACAAATTGATAATACCTATTGCTACGGACAAAACCATAGACAGGCTTGAGTTTTCAAAAGGAAAACGTGCATTGCCTGAAAAATGTGTGGTAGACAAGCGGGTGGCAAGCATGCCTTCCCGGTTTGGGCGTCTGCCAAATATTGTCCGAATCGGATGTGGCCTTGCCCGCAAGACCGGATTATAGTATGCACAACCGAACCGGTTCGCCGCACGCCCCGCATGTTGATTTTCGAAGCGGCGCGGGGGGGGGGCGGGTCCCACACGCTTTTACAAATCATTAACATACGACACGACAGCCCGTGTTCGGCTGCGGTTGAGGCGGTGTTTTCATGAACGAGCCATTTCTTCTTGCTCTAGCCAGTCCGGAGCCTTCCCCGGGGGGCGGAGCGGCCGCGGCCTACAGTGCGTGCCTCGGCATTGCCCTCATAAAAAAGGTCATTCACCTGGAAATGCTGCGCCCGGACCTTTCTTCCGAGCTCAAGGATTTCTGGGAAGACCTGCTGGAACAGGCGGAGGTAGCGGAGCAAATCCTTGAACGCCTCCTCCACGACGACGGAAGGTCCTACGTGGAGTTTGCCCGGGCAAGGGCCGCCGGCGCGGAGGAGATGATGGCCTCAGCGATCGAGAGGGTCATCGCCTGCCCCATAGACATAATGGAGCAGTCCTGCCAGGGACAGGGACTCATTTCCGAGGCGGGAAAGCACTGCAAGCGGTACCTTCTTTCCGATCTGCTGGTTGCGGGAGAATTTTTCCTGGCCGCGGTGCAGGGCTCATACCACATCGCACGGGCCAACCTGTGTCTTGTCCCCGGCAAATCACCGATGGGGGGGCTGCGGTCCAGGTCAAGGGACAAGATCGGGAGGCTGCAAAACTGCTGTCAGGACGCCTACGACATGGTGCAGGAGCAATTGAGGCTAAAAATCAGGCTGGGCGCAAAGGCGGAGGCGGGCGACCCGACGTAGTGAGACCTCCATCCATCGATTACCGATAAACAAAAGCCGGCCAGGCAAAAACCTCAGACCAGGTTGCGTTGAACTCGGACAAGACGGGGAGCCAATTAATGAACTACATTAAATCTGCCTGCCTAAAGTTTTCACATTTAGGCTATAAACAAAAGACTGCATTGAACTTAGCGGTTTTCGCGTTTCCATTGGTATTTACCATAGGCGCCATTCTACTGAAAATCGTTAGGGAACACTGGTATTATTCACTTCTTGTCCAGGAAGATGGTCCTGGGGAAAATTTGACAGCCATCGTATATTTCCTATCGTTCCTAATATCTCTTAATATTGCAAGAAAATACTTCAAAGAAAAGCAGTTCCTATATGGTGTAATGTATTCTATTTTATCACTTGGACTTTTTTTTATTGCTATGGAGGAAATAAGCTGGGGACAAAGAATATTTGGAATACAGACACCAAAAGCATTGGACGCTATAAATTACCAGCACGAGCTTAATTTTCATAACATACAAGGATTTCCACTGGAGCAGGCATTCATATTTGTAGGTTTATACGGATCACTGACTAGATTTATATGTTCGGGAAAAATATGGTCTAAATACAACAAGGTGGTGACAAAATTTGTACCGGATGGCACACTATTCTTCTACTTTTTTATTGTTGCCATATTGTACCTCTATTATAATTATTTGAGTACAATTCTAGTATCCCTGTTTGGAGATAGATTCGGCTGGGGCCCAGGTCACTTTATCAAGGGCAAAGACCAGGAGCCTGCTGAGTTGCTATTGTCTTTCGGTTTTTTAATTTTTCTGATTAAAAATATGTATTGGCAGATAATGGACCAGGGTGGTTGTGACCGCGCGGTAAAGCAGGGAAAAAGTGAGGCGGACCGACTCCCGGAACCAGACTGATTGAACCGGGCCGGTTTGCCGACGCCTTTACGCAAAAATCGGTTCGATCAGGGTAAAATATCCACGATGATTCTTCCCGTTTCGCTCTTTTTCAGCCGGAGCCTGTTTTCGGCAAAAAGCCGGATGCACTCCGGGTAGAGTGCGCATTCAAGCTCGATCCCTTTCTGCTTAATGGATTCCATGGTGTCACCCGGTTCGACTCTGAAGGCCGCCTGATCGATGATGGGACCGCTGTCCACGCCGTAGTCCACGAAATGCACCGTGCAACCCGCAAGTTTACATCCGTGGCGAAGCGTCTGCCCGTAGCCGTCTATGCCCGGAAAAGCGGGACAGATTGTGGCATGAAGATTCATAATCCTGGGCACTGTGCATTCGTGGTTGATTTTTTCGATGAAATACGGGGTCAGCCTGCGGATAAAACCTGCCAGAACAAGGAGATCGAAAGGATACGCCGCCATTTCGCGAAGCATGAGGGCTTCGGCCATTACCCGGGTCTTCAGGCGGAATTTGATCTCCTCGATGCTCTCATCCTCAGCGGTGTAGAGCCTCTGCTTGGTCATTATATCGTCGAAATTGCAGTCGGCCGGCAGTCGAATGGTTTGCGGGTCCTCCCGGCACCTTTGCCTCAGCGCCACGTAATCGACGACAAAGCAGGGTATGCCGTGTTTTTTCGCCCGCGTGAGAGCATAGGCATCGGGGTTGTCCGAACACACGAACACCATCCTGCCATCGATGCGTCCCGCCCGGCAGGCATCGATTATTGCCTGCAGCTTGTTGCCCTTGCTCGAAACCAGCATGCCGATGCGGATGGACTCGGACATTTTCGACCTCCCGTCTTTTATCTCATCCCTGCACGGCCCCCGTGACCGGGTCGTAAAAGACCGCCAGCCAGATGGTCTTCCGGTTGGAATCGGTCCATTCGACCCTGTGTTTTACGTGTGCGGGGATTTCTATCCAGTCGCCTGGATTCAGCACTACCTCCTGCTCGCGGTTTTCGAACCTCAAACCGGCGCTGCCCTGGACCACAAGGACAAATTCCGAACGGTCCTGGTCGTACCAAAACCCTTCCGGGGATGCGTGCCCCGCGGACACGATGCGCTCGATTCCAACCCGGTCGGACCCGGCAAGGGTTTCGAATATTTCTTCGGGGAGCGGCCCCGGAATCTGCGAAAAGATGCTGCCCTTGTTCATGGCAAAACACCGCCGGCTTATTTCGCCAGGCTGAATTTCCAGGCGCAGTACCATTCCTTCGGGTGAGCGTCGGGAGGACAGCCCACGCATTCGGTGCTGATGCGCGCATCTATCGTAGAGGCGAAGGTCGGATATTCGATCACTCCGGCCGATTTGCAGGGATAGTCCGGAAGCCCCTTCCTGTTGCGCGCCCACTGCACCCGGCATTCGTTCATGCGGAAGATGAACGAACGGTCGTCGACAGGTTCCATGGACTGCTTGTTGATCCTGGTGTACATCCTGAAGCCCAGGGCGCTTTTGAGCCCCTCCAGTCCCGGCGCATCGGACATGCCCAGGAGTTTTTTGATTCTCATCGCCTCGTAGGGCGAAAAACTCGACCAGCAGGTATCGTTGCAGTGTTTGGCTTCCGCCATTCCGTACCGGTTTTCGACGGCCTGGAACCACACACCGTCGTTTACCAGCCAGTTGGCGGAAATGGCATCGATAAGCGCCAGCAACTCCTCTTTGCCCATTTCCCGCAATCTTTTGGGCACGCCGTCTTCCATGGCGAACCCCAGAACCGAGGAAAGCCGCTTCAAGATAATGCCAAGCCCCTGGTCACCGGCATCGGCTTCGACCTCGAACGCCTTCTCCAGGCCAATGCGCGACCCCACCTGCTGAAACCAGAAGCCGTAGTGAACAAGGGTTCGTCTCAGTCCCTCCATGACCCACCGGACCAGTTCATCGGCGGGCAGCTCGTCAATACTGCAAGGCATATTTCGTCCCGACATTTAAACTCCCTTCAAAGGCTTGGACATCACCGCCGCTTTTGCGGCGCATCTCTTTCTGCAGTCAATTTGGCAGACCCGGCGGGCAAAATCAAGTCGTAAGTCAAGTATCGGGGACACGGGGGACGGAGCAACAGGGGGCGGAAGAAAAAGCACGGCTATCGGAGATATCAATGCCGGGGGGAAAGAACCGAAAACCCCCGCGGAATCGTGCATCCGCGGGGGTTTTGATGAATTGAAGGAATACCGCGGCCGTCACATTCCCGGGGCCGGGCAGGCCCCGGGCGGAGTGCGGGTTTATATGTCGAAGTAGAGTTTGAATTCCTGGGGATGCGGCCGCATGCGGACGGTGTCGACCTCGTTGAGTGTCTTGTACTCGATCCACATATCGATAACGTCCTGGGTGAAAACGTCGCCTTTGAGCAGGAACTCGTGATCCTTCTGGAGGGCTTTG
This sequence comes from uncultured delta proteobacterium, assembly GCA_963712895.1. GTDB lineage: Bacteria > Desulfobacterota > Syntrophobacteria > Syntrophobacterales > Syntrophobacteraceae > SbD1. The sequence continues at coordinate 281,147 of CAVQJR010000009.1, forward strand.
AGGGCTTCTTCCAGGGAGCCCGGGGTGGACGGAACTTTTGCCAGCTCTTCGGGGCTGAGTGAATAGATGTCCTTGTCGAGCGGCTGGCCGGGGTCGATCCGGTTCTCTATTCCGTCAAGGGCTGCCATCAGCAGGGCGCTGAAAGCCAGGTAGCCGTTGCAGGAAGGATCGGGAAAGCGCACTTCGAGTCGTTTGAGTTTGGGCGAAGGCGAATACATCGGGATGCGGATCCCGGCGCTGCGGTTGCGGCTCGAATAGGCCAGGTTGACCGGGGCTTCGTATCCGGGCACCAGCCTCTTGTACGAATTGGTGGTCGGGTTGGTGAGGGCGCACAATGCCGCCGCATGCTTCAAAACGCCGCCCGCGGCCCACAGGGCCATCTGGCTCAATCCGGCGTACTTATCGCCGGCAAACAGCGGCTTGCCTTCTTTCCAGATGCTTATATGGGTATGCATGCCGGAACCGTTGTCGCCGAAAAGGGGCTTGGGCATGAAGGTTACCGTCTTGCAATTCCGGCGTGCAACGTTTTTGATTACATATTTGTACCACTGGAGATTGTCGGCCATCTGGACCAGGGGGGCCGCCTTCATATCTATTTCCGCCTGCCCCGCCGTGGCCACCTCATGATGCTGGCATTCCACATTGAGCCCCACCTGCTGCATGACCAGCACCATTTCCGTGCGAAGGTCCTGCTGGGAGTCCATGGGGGGCACCGGGAAATATCCTTCCTTGTAGCGCGGCTTGTAGCCGAGATTCGGGCCTTCCATCCTGCCGGTGTTCCACTGCCCCTCCACCGAGTCGATGTAGTAGAACGAGTACTGGGTGGAGCTGTCGAACCGGATGTCGTCGAAAATGAAGAATTCGGCTTCGGGGCCGAACCAGGCCATATCGCCGATCCCCGTGAATTTAAGGTATTCTTCGGCTTTCTGTGCAATGTGCCTGGGGTCGCGGGTATATTTTTCCTTGGTGACGGGGTCGACCACGTTGCAGATCATGGTCAGGGTCGGCGCGGCCGTGAAGGGGTCCATCTTGGCCGTGTCCGGGTCGGGAATTATCAACATGTCGCTGGCGTTGATCGGCTGCCACCCCCGGATGCTGGACCCGTCAAAACCGTAGCCGGCTTCGAAATCGCTTTCACCCAGCTCTGAAATGGGATTACAGAAATGCTGCCAGGTTCCAACGAAGTCCATAAACTTGAAGTCCACCATCTTGGCGCCGTTTTCCTCGGCGAAAGCAAGTACTTCTTTTGGGGTCATATTCCTCTCCTGTGTGGTTTTCAAATAAAGTTAACTGCAACCGGCAAATCCGTAGGCAATTTGCTTGCCAAGACCTCGCTCCGGCATTCACCTCCCCTTTGCTCCGCGCCCGGCAAGCACCTGTTGCATGCGGTAGAGTTGCGGGTATCTGAGCGACTGCTGAAATCACATATTCAAAATTAACAATTTTGTTTCGAAAAAATCCAATAAAACGGGCAAAACAGGTGTTCAGGTATCATCTGGAATCTAATTGCCCGATAATTAAAGGGAATTTTGTATCTCTGAGCGCCATGGGATTGGAACAAAAATGTATGTTCGGGATCTCTCCCAACGAGGGAACCCGCAACACTTCACCACCAACCTCAGCGGCCGCCTGCGGCGGTCTTCGGTCGAAACAACGTAATTTAAAGCACGGCAAACGCTGAAGCGCGCTCACACGGCTCTACCGTACCCACCGGAAACCTCCGGCAATGGAGCGCCCGGGGAAAAACCCTTACCATTTTCCTCAGCACACGATCGAGAGGCAATCAAGGAGCCTCTCCCTTATCCTCTCGTGAGTCTCATAATCCATGAGCTTATTGCCCGCAAGGTCTGTGACGTAGAAAACGTCGGCGACCTGCGCGCCGGGGGTCGATATTTTCGCGAGCTGGATGGTCAGGCCAAGCTCGTAGAGCGTATTGGTAATATTGTGCAAAACACCCGGACGGTCCCAGGTATAGACCTCGATAATAGTGTAGAAATCCGAACCATCCTCGTCAATGAGGACTTTGTCGCCCTTTCGCGGAATGCACCTTGGCTGCAGAACCGACGGCCTGCGCTTGGTTTCCAGGATTTCGCCAAGGTATGAAGGCTCGGCCAGCGAGCGCCTGAGGTCGTTATCGACTTTGGCCCACAGCTCGTCGGGATGAAGCGGGTCGGGGACCCGTTCAACGATTAGAATATCGCACGCAACTCCCGGCTCGCGCGTGAAAATGTCCGCGGAAAGGATATTCAGTCCTCTTGACCACAGCACTCCGGCGATCAGGGCAAAGAGGCCCGGCCTGTCCCTGGTGACAACCGTTACCTGCCACATTTCCTCTTCGGCCCGTTCGGCCCTGAGGCTCAGCGTATGCCCCGCAAGCTCCCTTTCCATGTCGTAGTGTTTAAGGATGACCTCCGGGCTCTGCGAAAGCAGGTAGCGGTACGACACCCTCTCGATCCATTCCGCCACCCTGTCGGCCTGCGCCGGGTCGCTCACCAGCCCCAGGACCTTCCCCACCACCTCGGATGTCCTGGCTTCGATGTTCTCGGGTTCCAGGTCTTTTCGGACAAGCAGTCGGTCCACCTTGAACAACAGTTCCTTCAAAAGCGACGATTTCCAAGTATTCCACGCGTTGGTGCCGGTCGCCTTGCTGTCGGCAACAGTGAGCACATAGAGCAACAGCAACCGTTCGCGGTCCTTTATCTCGACGGCGCACTGGGCTATCGGCTTTTCATCCATCAGGTCCCGCTTGAGCGCGGTTTCAGCAAGCAGGAGATGATGTTCGATAAGAAAGCAGAGCAGCTCGGTTTCCCTGGCGCTGAGGAGCATCCGGGCGGCAATTTCCCTGGCCATCATGGCGCCCTGGACAGAGTGGTTTTTCCCCTTGCCCTTGCCTATATCGTGGAGCAGGGCGGCCAGGTAGAGAACGCGCCTGCTTTTCGGGTCGATTGAGAAGCCCTCGGGCATGATGCTGTCGCCATTTCCGTTTGACTCTTCGATGGCGTGAACTTCCCGAACCGTTCGCAACAGGTGTTCGTCAACAGTGTAGACGTGGTAGACGTCATTTTGGACGCGATAGCGCACCATCGCGAATTCAGGGATGAAAGTCTGCAGGAAAGCGGTCTCGAGCATTACTTTGAGCAGGTTGAAGGAGTGCGCCGGATCAAGCAAAATCTCAAAGAACTGCTCGATGACTTCCGGGCTGCTCCGTTCGCGGTCGCTGAAGACACCCAGGTTTTCCCTTATGGCTTTTCCCGCCTGGTGGTGGAAATGTGCATTCGACCGGGCGGCCTGCCAAAAAAATCGCATCAGCAGCGCGGGGTCCTTCTGAATCCATTCCGGGTGCATGAAATGCAGGTGCTTTCCTTCCAGCAGAAAGGGACCGGGCAAAATCCGCCGGCGCAGATGCAGCCCCAGGAGCCTTTTTTGGGATTCTTCCACTCGTTCGAGGAAAAACGAGGTCGTTCTGCGGATCCTGGAAGTGTGCCTGTAGTAGAGGCGCATAAAGACTTCGACGGCGGAACCTTCCGTGCCTCCTGCGCATTCCAGCCTGGCGGCTATCTGCTCCTGTTCGGGAAAAAGGAGCCTGTCCTGTCTCCTGCGCGCCAGTTGGTGAAGCTGGAGGCGCACCCGCCACAGGAAATCGTATGCCTGCTCCAGCCACAACTTCTCACTGGGCGTCACCCATTCCTTCTCCAACATCGCATCAAGCGAGGGGTCCCGGAGATAAACCATGCCCGCCCACCTGATGGTGTGGAAGTCACGCAACCCCCCTACTCCGTCCTTGACGTGGGGTTCGAGCAGGTATGGGCTTTCGCCGTACTGATGAAGCCGGCTGTCGCGGTATTGAACCAGATGATGAAGGAACCTGCGCCTGCTCTGGTTTCCGAAATAATTTAAAAAAGATCTCTTCCAGTCGCTGAAAAATTGCTCATCGCCGGCAATGAAACGGGCTTCGAGGTAGTTGGTCAGAATCGTGAAATCATCCTGGACCATTTTTTTTATGGAGGAAACCGAAGCGGTGGCGTGGCCGACCTCGAAACCGCCGTCCCATAGGTCGTATGAAAATTCGCGAACCAGGTCCTGAAGGAAAGACGGAAGCCGCTTCTTGTAGAGAAAGAGCAAATCGAGATCGGATGCGAAACTCAGCTCACCGCGTCCGAAACCTCCCACCGCCACCAGCGCCCAGCTGTCATTCGGAACCGATTCCTGGTTGAATGCCTTCTGGAGGGCGTGAAAAAAATTGGCTGAATAGGTGCGGGCTCCGAGCAGGCCGGGAACGTCAACCTGGCATTCATTAGCGAAGCTTTCGCGAAGATCTTTCAGCTTTCGGGACAAATGGGCGCGATTGATCATATCCTGAATTCTAAGGGAGGGCATGACGGCCGCTGGATGCCGGGTCCCATGGTTTCGGATTTTCGATACTTACCGGCGGTCGGCAGGAATGGCAAACCAGGCGGAAATCCCTCCTCCAACGCCCGATTTCCCATTCCCGAAATCCGACCTCCAGTCGACTGCCCTCCGCTACAGGGCATCTTCCCCGGTTTCGCCGGTTCGGATACGTATGCAGTCCTCGACCGGTATTACAAAAATCTTGCCGTCTCCGATTTTGCCGGTGTTGGCCGACTCTCGCAGCGCAGCCACAATCTCGGGTACCTGCCGGTCGGGAACGGCAATCTCTATCTTGATTTTCGGCAGAAAATCGACAACATACTCGGCACCCCGGTAAATTTCGGTATGCCCCTTCTGGCGCCCGAAACCTCGCACTTCCACTACCGTCATCCCCTTTATCCCAAGGCTGGTAAGCTTTTCTTTGACATCATCGAGTTTGAACGGTTTTATGATCGCTTCAATTTTTTTCATGCCGAACACCTCTGAAATTCAAGTTAACCGTAAGGAAAAAGAACCTGACATGACACGGCCGAAAAGGAGACAAAATTGTTCATTCTTTACAGGCATGCGCGATCGGGTTTCTCCGGCCTATTCCGAATGCCTTGGAGGTCACTTTCAGAATCGGCGGCGCCTGCCACCTCTTGTATTCGTTGCATTCAATACGGTTTATGACCCATTTTACGGTAGCGCGATCATAGCCGCGGGCGATTATCTCGTCGGCCGGAAGGCGCTCCTCAACAAATGCCGACAAAATTCCATCCAGGATTTCATAGGGAGGAAGCGTATCCTGGTCCGTCTGGTCCGGGCGAAGTTCGGCCGACGGCGCCCTGGTCAGAATATTATCCGGAATCCATCCGTGCCGGGCATTTAGCATGTGCGCCAGCTCATAAACCATCTTTTTCGGAATATCACCCAGCACGGAGAGGCCCCCGTTCATGTCGCCGTAAAGCGTGCAGTAGCCTACGGCCATCTCCGATTTGTTCCCGGTGCTGAGCAGTATGCGACCGAATTTGTTGGAGATGCCCATAAGTATCATGCCCCGCAGGCGCGCCTGCAGGTTTTCTTCCGCAAAATCCGGAGCAAGGCTGCCGAAAAGAGGCTTCAGTGCCCCGAGTGCCGCTTCGAACAGTTCCGTGATCGGGACGACGGCGAATTCAATCCCAAGGCGTGAAGCAAGCTCACGGGCATCCGCAAGGCTCTCCGGCGCATTGTAGGGGCCCGGCATCCCCACGCCGAGCACGTTTTCGGCCCCCAGCGCGAGCGTTGCAATGCACACCGTCAGGGCCGAATCCACGCCGCCGCTAAGGCCCACCACCGCCTTTTCGAACGAGCATTTATCAGCGTAGTCTTTAAGCCCCAGGGTGAGGGCGCCGATAACCTCGGAGGCCCCACCCTCACCCGTCGCGGCATGCAGCTCGCCCCGGCGGGTCTCGGTGTCATAGACCACCAGGTCTTCCCGGAAATCGAGACCGCTTGCGACAAGGTTCCCCGACGGGTCCCAGACCATGCTGTGACCCTGGAATATCAACTCATCATTTCCCCCCACCTGGTTCACATACACGAAGTGAGACGCGGAACTTACCGCATGACGCTTCAAAAGAGGCCCCACCCAGGAAACCTTCCCGAGGTGGTAAGGGGAGGCGGAAATATTTACGAGAATATCCACGGAAGCTTTTTGCAATTCACATACCGGATCGCAATGGTACAGGGGTCTAGGAAGGTAATTGGTCACATTCCAGATATCCTCGCAAACCGTAAGGCCTATTCTTCGGCCCCTGAAATCCACCCAGACAGGGGCTTTGCCGGGTTCGAAATACCTCTCTTCGTCAAAAACATCGTAAGAGGGCAAAAGCATCTTGTGGGCAACAGTGAGCAGTTTACCGTCCTCATAGAAAACTGCCGAGTTGTGATAGGGTTTCCCGCTTTCTTCGTTATAAGATACGGCCCCGAAAATGACTCCAATACCTGTGCTCGCCTCCCTCACCCGCTCCCAGTAACGGATGCTTTGGTCCACGAAACCGCCCTTTTCCAGCAGGTCACGGGGCGGATAGCCGATAATGGACATTTCGGGGAAGACGACCAGATCGCAGCCCTCTTTCCTGGCTCTTTCCACAAAGGTGCAGATTTTTTCGGCATTGCCGGCAAAATCACCGACAAATGGATCGATCTGGCCCATTGCAACCCGCATTCTCCTGCTCCTTTCAGTGCGGCTCACCGCGGTTCGACGCAGAATCCGCGTTCGGATGGTGCCCATCTTATACTTGAAAATCAAATGCTTCAATTCAGAACCGACTGCCACCGGTTAAAGCCCGGCCCGGACAACCGGGTCCGGATTGCCCTGCAATTAAAGGCCATCTAGCTGATTTTACATAATAAAGGTTTATATGGCATTGGAAAGCCCGCACAATTAAGTCATCGTTTTTTAGACCCTCTGTGCTATATTGAGCACGCGCAGTCACGCCGGCCGTTCTTGCAGAGTCCGGGATTTATCATGCTATTTTAAAGATTTAAAAGCACCGGACCCCGGCTTTTGCCGGGACGGCGCGTGAGTTTTGCGGGATGGGCACGGCGAAACCGTACCCGCCGGGAGGGTGGGCAACACGTCGCTTTTGCCCCCACCCGAAATGAACGCTGCCACAGACTCCTGGTTGCGCACCTGCCGACGCGACACGGGTTGCCGAGGTAAATGCGGCGCACTGAGGGCAAAATGCCTGCCTTTTGCAGCGAGAAAAATATGAACACGATGATGGAAAAATTGTGGATGTCCCATTACCAGGAAAATACGGGAACCGCCGAGGAGGTGCTCAGCTCTGTCCTGCGAGACGGCAACCGGGTATATATCGGTTCGGGCTGCGGGGAGCCGCAGCATCTTGTTGACGTTTTAGTCGGCATGCTTCCCCGCTACCGCGACCTGGAGATAGTGCAAAACCTCTCGTTCGGCCGCCTTCCGAAAGACTGGAGCCGGTTCCAGGAAAACGCGCGACTCAAGACCTTCTTTGTCGGTCCGAGGACGAGGCAGGCGGTAAACGACGGTCTTGCAGACTACATCCCCATGTATTTTTCCGCCGTTCCGGGCCTTTTCCGCAATGAACCGCTCTGGGCCATTGACCTTTGCCTCACGCAGGTCAGCCCGCCCGACGAACACGGTTTCTGCTCCCTGGGGACATCCGTCGGCACTTCGAAGAGCGCGGCCGAATGCGCGCGCACGGTAATCGCCCAGGTAAACCCCCAGATGCCCCGAACTCTTGGAGACAGTTTCATCCATGTCTCGCGCATCAATCATTTTGTCGTGCACCGGGAACCGCTCATAGAGGTGATCTTCAGGGAGCGCAGCGCCGTTGCCGAGCGGATTGCGAAGTACGTTTCGGCCCTGGTGGAAGACGGAGCGACCCTGCAGATCGGAATCGGCCGGGTGGCCAATTCCGTCCTTAGGTACATGGAGGACAAGAAGGACCTTGGCATACACACGGAGATTCTCACCGACTCACACCTTCACCTCATTCGCAAGGGTGCGGTAACCGGGTTGCGAAAAACGCTTCACAACGGCAAAGTGGTCACCAGTTTCTGCATGGGGAGCCAGGAACTCTACGATTACGTGAACAACAATCCCCAGGTTGAGTTCTATCCCATAGAGTACGTGAACGACAGGCGAATCATCAGCCAGCACGAACGCATGACCGCCATAAACTCGGCGCTTGAAATCGACCTTTCGGGCCAGATCTGTGCCGATTCCATCGGGCACAAGGTGTACAGCGGAATCGGCGGCTATGTCGATTTTATGCACGGGGCGGCGAGCGCCAAAAACGGGAAGGCGATAATCGTGCTGCCTTCGACCAGTCCGGACGGGCGCAAATCGCGGATAGTAAGCCACCTCACCAGCGGCGCGGGAGTGGTAAGCTCCCGGAGTACGATCCGCTATATCGTAACCGAATTCGGTATAGCCTATCTTCACGGGAAGACCATTAGGGAGAGAGCGCTTGCCCTGATAAATATCGCACATCCCCGGTTCCGGGAGCGGCTGCTCGCCGAAGCCAAAGGTCTTCATTACGTCTACCCCGACCAGATACTGCCGCAAATTTACGAACCGCTCTACCCGGGCCAGTGGGAAACGCACCAGATTTTCCCCGGGGACAACCAGGTTTTCTTTCGGCCGATCAAGCCCACCGATGAACGGGCGGTGCAGGAGTTTTTTTATTCATTGCCCGACCAGGATGTTTACTATCGTTTCCTTTCGGCCATGCGGGTGTTCCCGCACAGAAACACCCAAGGCATGTGCAACATTGATTATGAACATGAGATGGGGCTGGTGGGCGTCATCGGCGAGATCGGAAACGAGAAGGTCATCGCCATGGGAAGATATATTCTGGACCAGAAGACGAACATGGCGGAAGTGGACTTTGCCGTTGCCTCGTCCCTGCAGCGCAAAGGGATTGCCACCTTTTTGCTCCACTACCTGTGCGAAATTGCTAAGAGCAAGGGAATCAGCGGTTTTAGCGCGTATGTTCTGGCGGCCAACAGGGGCATGCTTTCCGTGTTCGGCGCCGTCGGCTATGTGGTCCACTCGATGCTCGAAGAAGGCGTCTATGACATCTCGTTTCGTTTCGACCAGCCCTCCAATACCTGCATCACCGAAGAGTGCTGATAATGCGTGATACAAACGTTCGAATCCGGCCGCGGGATATCGCATTCGATATCGATGGTGTTGTCGCGGATACCATGGAGGTATTCGTGAGGCTCGCTCACGAACGATACGGGCTGACCAGGATGCGCAAGGAACACCTCTCCTGCTATGACCTCTACCAGTGCCTGGGACTGGAAAAAGAAATGCTCGACGACCTGATCTGCCTCACCCTCGATGACGAGCACACGATGCAGATCCCTCCCATGCCCGGTGCGCCCGAAGTCCTGACCGAACTGGCCCGCTCCGCCCCCCTGCGGTTCGTAACCGCCAGGGTCTGGCCGGAATCGATCACCGAATGGTTACACAAAACACTTCCCGAAGTCCCGCGCGAGAAAATTACGGTAATCGCCTCCGGCGCCCCCGAAGTCAAGCTCGGCATCCTTAAGGAACTCCAGGTGTGCTACTTCGTGGAGGACCGCGTCGAGACGTGCTATCAGCTCAAAAAGGCGGGAATCCAGCCCCTGCTCTTCATTCAGCCCTGGAACCTCAACGAGCCGGCCGATGGTTTTATCCGTATCGAGAACTGGGCGCGACTGAAAGAATGGGTATTGCCCCCGGGCACCAATTTAGGGTAAAGTGGTTCGAACCGGTGAGGGGGGAGCCTTCCTTCGCAACACAAATCTGAGTGCATTGATTCCGAAAATCAGCAAAACTTCGGCCCGAAAAAGCACGGTCCCATGCTGCGGCATTTCCCAGGTTCGAGGGGCGAAAAGTAATGTCCTTAACCGAAGCGCCACCCGTACAAGTAAAAGCGGACAGGAGCGGCTTTACGCTGGTTCCCGATCCGGCGGCGGATTTCGACTCCATAATGAGCTACATGCAGCAGCGCATCGAGCAGTCGCGCGATTTTTTTAACCAGACCGAAATGGTCCTCGATCTCAGGACGAAGTCGCTTCGCACCGACGAGATCCTGTCGCTTTATGAAACGCTGTTCGAAAAATCCAGGGTGAGACTGGTCGAAGTGCGGCTTAGCGAAAACCTCTCATTTACAGTGGAGGGAGAGCCCCGGCGACAGCGGGTCCTATCCAGACCTTCGAGTGAAACGAGATCTGAAGATGCGCCGGTGATCGTTCGAAACACCTGTCGTTCCGGCGTAAGAATCGTTTCTCCATCGGATTGCGTTGTTTTGGGGGACGTAAACCCCGGCGCCGAGATCGTGGCCGGTGGAGATGTCATCGTTTTCGGCGTGCTGCGAGGGACCGCGCATGCCGGTGCCGATGGCGAACGGTCGGCTCGAATATGGGCGCTCAGCATCGAGCCTAATCAGATCCGCATCGCGGACTTGGTGGCCGTGCCGCCGCAGGGCGGCAAACACTCCACCCCCAAGCGATTCGAGGTCGCGGAGATCCAGGAGAATACCATTCAGGTAGTCACTTTATAGAAGCCGCTGAATCAGAGCGGAACAAAACAGGGTTCAAGGCTTCTCAAAGGCACGGGGACAAAGACTTTACTTCCAGAAAACAGGTGATTTATGGCGGGCAAGACAATCGTTGTTACCTCCGGTAAGGGCGGGGTCGGGAAAACCACGACTGTTGCCAACCTTGGGACGACGCTTGCTAAGAAGAAGCACAGCGTCGTCATGATAGACGCGGACATCGGGCTGCGAAATCTTGACGTGGTAATGGGGCTCGAAAACCGCATAGTATATAACCTGGTCGATATAATCGAAGGCAAGTGCCGCAAGGCACAGGCCATGATCAGGGACCGCAAGCTGTCAAACCTCTGCATCATCCCCGCCGCTCAGACGAGGGAAAAAAACGCCGTCAATCCCGAACAGATGAAAGAGCTGTGCGCCGATCTGGCCGAAGAATTCGACTACGTGATCATCGACTGCCCGGCGGGAATCGAGCAGGGCTTCAAGAATGCGATTGCCGGGGCCGATACGGCGCTGGTGGTCACCACCCCCGAGGTTTCAGCCATCAGGGACGCGGACCGGGTGATCGGCCTTCTCGAAGCCGCATTGCTCAAGAACATCCACCTGGTAATCAACAGGCTAAACGTGAGGATGGTCAAAAAAGGTGATATGATGTCGACTGAAGATATCATATCCTTGCTTTCCGTTCCTCTCCTGGGTGTGGTTCCGGAGAGCGAGGAGGTAGTCGTCTCCACCAACCGCGGCATACCGCTCGTACACGACAGAGGAAGCAAGGCTGGTGCCGCCTTCAGACAGATAGCCGCCCGCCTCAACGGAGAGAGCGTTCCGGTGGACGAGGACGGGACTCACGGGTTTTTCGGCCGCATGAAACGGCTTATCTGGAACTGAAAGGAGAGAGGCCATGATGGGTATTCTGCGGCGTTTTTTCGGTGACAAATCGAGCGGACAGGTTGCGCGCAAACGGATGCAGTTCGTCCTGATGCACGACAGGATGGACATCACACCCGACGTTATGGAGGCGGTAAAAAACGACATTATGGCGGTGCTGTCCAGGTACATGGAAATTGACAGCAAATCGGTCAAAGTCGATCTGGAGCAGGGCAAGGATTTCATGGCCCTGATTTCAAACGTGCAGGTAAAGCGTGTCTACCGGCACGCAATGGAAAGTTAGGGGGATGGCCGATTGGCGGTCAGATTGATTCCGGCGGCTAATTTGAGAAAATACGCCCCGGGCTGATGCGGAAACGGGACGCGAAGTGCTGACAGCCCCGGCTGCGACCGTGCGAGGCGTTGTCCGGATGCTCTCCACGCCGGAGCAGGAAGTCGATAGGTGGTCGACGAAATGCCGGCCGGGACACATCCTTTGAGGGAGATGGGCGTGTGGCTCTTTTTCCGCCGGTTGGCGGCGGGCAGGGCCTCCCCATTCGATACCCGCTCCATCCACACGCCGGATTCGGCTGATTGAAAATGTGTGGTTTCGCTCTCCGCCACACTCCACAGCAACTCTTGATTGCTGATATATCCTCACGCGGTTTGCCTTGAACACCGTGAAGCCCGCTGAAAAGATTCCCAACCCGCACAAAAATAAGAATTCCCGAACAGGCCCCCTTTATTCTTCTTCCAATGCCTCCTTCAATTTCTGCATCCCGGCTTCGAGTTCAGGGAAAAGATCGACCGATATCGTCACGCCTTTTTTGGATGGGTGGAATTCCCCGTCATCCCCTTTGTAATAGATACGAATGTCCACATACTGCTTGCCCTTGAAGAAAGTCAGCGAGGATCGTACCTCCTCCAGGGGGTTCTTGGGAAAAGAATGCACTATCTGAGGTTCTTTTGACATTACCATTGGTCCTTAGTAGGTGTGTCCCGTACCATTCCCCGATTTGAACGCCCAATTGTCCTTGCCGTAATCTAAGACATTGAATCGCAATAGGGAGAGCCCTTCAGTCAAAATTTGTAAACCGGACCGATCCTGAGACTAATTTAAAAGCCCACCGGGACGGGTTACAAATCATCGTCTCGATGGGCTTTGTTTTGACCTGAAAAGCAGCGGTTGAAAAGCTAGACCGCGGGTTTGACTTCCAGCACAGCCTCCCCGGCGTCTTCGTATTCGGCCGTATACCGTCCTTTGGTTCGCATCAGGAACAGGACAACCGGCCTGTAGGCCAGGTGCGCCCATTTGGCGAACGGCACTTCCAGCACCAGCATCGGGATGGCGATCATCATGTGGATGACGTAGATCGCATAAGTGGCGAACACCAGCCCCAGCAGGGCCGCGAAGTGGACGAAGATGCCGGTCATGGTGGTCAACTGGAGCAGGATAAGGAACGTCCAGTCGGTCGGGTGAGAATTCTTGTAGGGCGCTTTGCTCTTTCTCAACCTGCCGATGAGGGCATAGGTGGTCCCATACATGATTGCGAAGGTGGCGTAATATCCAATCAGGCGTAAGGGATGCAAAAGGGAGTACCACTCCTTGCCCGGTATGTAGTCGCGCTGGAAATGCCACAAGTTGCTCTGAACGAGCATGGGCAGCGGACCGGCAATGAAGAGCACAACCATCAGGAAGATGGATGCGTACCCGGTCATGATCGACAGGTGGACGAGCCATTGCTTCCTGTCCGTACATTTACCGAATTCTTTCTGGGTAAGAAAATTGGTGAGGAGGAATTTGAACTCGTCCTTGTAGATCCTTAGCGGAATTTTTCCCCAGTAATCTCCCAGAACGGTCCTGACGCACCGGTAGAGATTGCTGAGCAGGAGGGCCGAAAGTATCGCCGCCATGCCAAGGTCCGCTATCTCGACTTCGTGCGCCGGCCAGATGGAATTAAGGGCCGGGTACTTCCAGTTCGGTTCGTGGGCCTGGAAGCCCCAGATTATCATTCCCAATCCGACGACGGCCGCGACAACTGCGATAGTGAGTAGTTCGAACTTTTCAGAAGTGTAAAATTTACGCGCAAAACCCGTCCAGTCGTAGCGCGACGTAAGGTAGCGGCGCAATGCCATCATACTTTCGCCGGGGTCGGCGCCCCTGGGGCAACGGGTGGAGCAGTCCCCGCAATAATAGCAGAGCCAAGGCTCCGGCGACCTTTCGATTTTATCTTTCTGCCCCAGCTGAATGTATCTGACCAGCTTTCTGGGAAAAGGGTTTTCGGGCGTTGCCAGATTGCAGACAGCCGTGCACGTCCCGCAGTTGTAGCACTTGTTTGCATCTTTTAGTCCGAACTGTTTCAATTCCCGTATAAAATTCGGATCAACCTTGTTGCTCATCCCATTACCTCCTAAGCTGTCAAGTCCGGCCCTGCTCCTCTGGGGGGAGGGGCAATTCGAACCGAAAGGCCGCCCGGATGCGATTTCCGGAGCGGCCTCTCGACCAGGTTATTAATAGCCTTTGTAGGGGTTCGGACCGAATTCGGCGAGTTTTTCGGCGAATTCATCGAGGAGAGCGGGGAGCTTGTCGAAGTCTGTAATAGAGAGTGTCTCGAACCGTACGCGATCTGACTCAAGAACCAGCCTGTCCAGGGTTTCCCTGACTTTGCTGAGCCGGATGTTCGCCAGTTCGCTTCCTTTCGCGAAATGGCACTGGTACTGCTCGCCGTGGCGGCAGCCAAGCAGAAATATACCATCGATTCCCTTGGAGAGAGAGTCGGCGATCCAGATCAGGTTGAGGGAGCCCAGGCAGCGCAGGGGAATTACCCGCACCCATGCGTTGTAGTTCATCCTGCGCAACCCGGCCATATCCAGTGCGGGATAGGCGTCGTTTTCGCAGCACAGGATCAGGATCCTCGGCTTCTCTTCGTATTCGTCGGGAACATTGATCGCTTTTATCATGTCGCCGATCATCCCGACCGAGTAGTTCTTAAAGGAGATGATGCGCTCGGGGCAGGCACCCATGCACACGCTGCAGCGGCGGCACCGGGTCGGCTCCGGCAGCGGGTTGCCTTTCTCGTCCTCATTGATTGCTCCGAACGGGCACTCCTCGGTACAGCGCTTGCACTGGGTACAGCGCTGCATGAAGAACTCCGGGTAACTCATGTCGCCAGACCGCGGGTGCACGGCCATGCCGCGGCTGGTTGCCTCCACGCACTGGATGGCCTTCATGGCCGCGCCGGTTGCGTCCTCGGCGGCATTGGCGATCCCCATCGGACGGCGTACCGGGCCGGCCGGATAAATACCGGTGCGGCGGCTCTCGTAGGGGAAACAGATGAAGTGGGAATCGGGAAACCCGTACTGGAGTTCGGGCAGTTCCGGTCCCTGGCGGTATTCCAGGTTGAGCAGGTCGGAAATGAAGATGGAGTCAACCGAGGCCACCATCTCGTCTTTCTTTTCTCCCTCGTCGTCCTTCTTTTTATCCTTGAAATCTTCCCCGAAGGCGGTGGCCGGGACCATGCCGGTGGCAAGCACCACCAGGTCCACGTCTTCGAGCAGGATCGTCTCGCCCAGCAGCTCATCCATGGCTTCGACCGCCAGCTTTCCGCCCTCGGTCTTAACTTCCGGGTCCTGCGACCTGACGAAAATGACACCTTCCTGCTGGGCCTTCCTGAAGAAATCCTCTCCCTGGCCGGGGGTGCGCATTTCCTTGTAGAACACGAACACGTTGGCATTCGGGTCCTGCTGCTTTATCTCAAGCGCCTGCTTGAGGGCGGTAAAACAGCAAACGGACGAACAGTACGGCAGGTGTTCGGGATCGCGCTGGCCTGCGCACTGGAGGAAGGCGACCGTCTTGGGCGAATGCAGCTTCCCGGCCTTGCTCAGTTCCTCGAACTCGGCGTTGGTGATTACGTTGGGGGATGCCCCGTAGCCCAGCTTCTTGTCGAGCTTTGCCGGGTCATAAGGCTTCCATCCGGCGGCCAGAACAACGGCGCCGATAGCGTGATCGCTTGTGGACCCATTCTGCTTGACCGTTGCGTTGAATACGCAGGGCCCGCCGCTGAGCTTCTCGATCTTGGCGCCGGTAAGGACCTTGATCTTGTCGTTACCATTGACTTCGGAGACCAGCTTGCCGATATCGTTTGCCGTCACTTCCTTGTAGGGGAATGTAACGTTCTTGCCCACGTTTTTCTGAAACCCGCCGAGTTCACTTTCCTTTTCCACCAGGACAACCTGGTACCCGGCCTTGGCCGCTTCGAGCGCTGCATTCATTCCGGTGGTGCCGCCGCCCACTACCAGGATGTCCTTCGACATTTCCTTTTCGGGCTTGAACGGTTCCGGAAGTTCGGTCTGCTTCATCTTCGCGGCGCTCATCCGCAGATAGTCTTCGGCCATCATCTGGGTATCTTCATCGCCCGCCGGATGTGACCAGACCACCTGCTCGCGCAGGTTCACGCGGTCGACTATCACGCCCTCGAAATTAAAGACGTCGTACATCACGCGCAGAGAACAGGCGGCGATGACCGTAGTGTTTACGCCCTCATTTGCGATATCGTCCTTGATTAACTGCACACCCTCGCTGCTGCACAGGTTCGGGTGAGTCCTTACCGTCTCGATCTTACAATCCTTGGTGGCGACCTTGCTGAGCTGCTCTATGTCGAGGGCGTCCCCAATGCCGCATCCTGTACAAATATATGCCGCGATCTTTTTATCCATTGAGTTTACCTCCTGACAACCGATTGGATAGCTTTGAGTGCTGCTGCCGTGCCGTCCTGGACCGATTCGGACACCCCGGCGGGGGTCCTCGTACACCCGGCGGCATAGAAGCCCGGTTTTGCATCGATCGAGGCAATAAAGCCGTAATCATCGTAGGGGACGGCCATGGGTACGGGAGAATCCGCCGTATTGGGCTTCATTCCGGTAGCGAGCACTACCAGGTCGACATTGATCTGGTTAAGGCTGCCCTTGGTGGTGTCTTCGACCCTTAGCACCAGGTTGCCCGTTCCGGCTTCCTGCTCGATTTTGGCGACTTTGCCCTTGAAAAATATTACGTTCTGGTCTTCCTTGAGCTTGGCGTAGAAGCTTTCCAACCGGTCGATCGCCCGGATATCGATATAGAAAATGTATATCTTGGCGTCGGGATATTGCTCGCGAACGTAATTCGCCTGCTTCATGGAAGCCATGCAGCAGATCGAGGAACAAAAGGGCATGTGGTTTTCGTCGCGCGATCCGGCACATTGCACGAACGCCACCGTCTGGGGCTCTTTGCCGTCGGAGGGGCGCAAAATCTTGCCCTGGGTCGGGCCGCCGTAATCGGCAAGCCGCTCCATCATCACATTGGTTAACACGTTGGGATATTTTCCAAAGCCGAGCAGGTCCAGCTTGGTTGCATCGTAGGGGCTCCATCCCGTCGCCCAGACAATTGCGGCCACGTTCAGGTCAAACGTCTTGGGCTGCATGTCGAGTTCGATCGCATCGTAGGGGCAGGCATCCTTTACCGCCTGCGCCTCGGGGCTCTTCACCAGGGCGGGATCGATCACGTACTGCTGGGGGAAGGCCATGACATGGGGAAGGTAGGCCGCCTTGATCTTGTCCATGCCGTAGTTAAACGGGTTGTCGATTTCCATCGTGCAGGCTTCCGAACACTTTCCGCACCCGGTGCACTTTTCGTTTACATAACGGGGATTGATCCTGACCTTTACATCCCAGTTACCTTCCTGACCCGAAATCGACTCCACCTCGGCCATGGTTAAAAATCTGATCTTGTTGCTGTTCTTGATGCGGCGGAAATTGATTTCGAGACCGCAGTACGGGGGGCACAGCTTCGGGAAATATTTATGAAGCTGAGCTACTCGGCCTCCCAGGTAAGAGTTTTTCTCCACGAGATAAACCTCGTGGCCCGCTTCTGCTGCCTCGACGGCGGCGGTGAGTCCGCTCATGCCGCCCCCGACCACCAGAATACTCTGCGTTACTGTGTTAACCATGCTTATCCTCCTAAGCTGATTTAAAACAAGGATCGAGAACCCCACTTGCTCTCGGGCGCAATCTCCATGTGGAAATACGGAATTCTCGGCAGGATTGCAGACCGCGGAATCGTTCTCGTAGCGCCTGTATATCTGAAAAGACTACTCCGATCAACGAAAAGCCCGGAATACGGAGATTTTTGTTTCAGCAGGGTTAAACGGTTTATCAAGATAAGCCTTAACTAACCAATTCATACAATAAATTCAAGCAATCAATTACTCCGACAACAGCCGTTTCCGCAAAATCCCCGCTTGCGAACGGCCGCAGCACGCACCCATGGAGCCCGCAACGTGCCTCGGCACGATCCGGGCTCCAAACGGCAACACCGCCCGGCTCTATTTCATCCCGCAACCACGAACTGGTTTGCTGCGCAAAGGTATGATATTTCGCGGGAGAATGGCAGAACCGCTAATTTCGAGATAATAAGGCTAAAAGCTTGCTTTCCCGACGCGCAAGTATCGTTCTAAATATTACCTATGTCAACACTTTCATTGATCTTTCCCGAATAATTCCAGGTGCTCGACACCGGATCGCCGATGCTGAAAACCGGCGATATTTCCCGCCTAATCGGTCTCCGCTTCCGCCTCCGCCGGTTCCGCGCCGTTTGCCACCAGCAGGCCGCGGGCCTCATCGGAAGGCAGTTCCTCCACGTTTCGCAGTTTTCGCTCTATTGCCCGTGACCTCTTGGCGGCATCGTCCATCGTGTTCGAAGCCTGATCCAGTTTCTTCTTCACACCATCGAGCACCGTTCCGAATTTGCCGAATTCCGTCTTGACCGCGCCCAGCAGCTTCCAGACTTCACTGGAACGCTTCTGGATGGCAAGGGTGCGAAATCCCATCTGGAGGCTGTTTAAAATGGCTGCCAGGGTGGTAGGGCCGGCTATGGTGATGCGGCATTCCCGCTGGAGGCTTTCCACCAGCCAGGTCCTCCTGATCACCTCGGCATAAAGCCCTTCGGTCGGCAGAAACATGATGGCAAAATCGGTGGTCGCGGGTGGATTGAGGTACTTCTCGCAAATGTCTTTGGCGCAGTTTTTGATGGTTGCCGAAAGCATCCTTCCGGCCTGTTCGGCCCCTTCCGCATCGGATTTTTCCTGGGCGTCGATGAGCCTCTGGTAGTCTTCAAACGGAAACTTGGCGTCGATCGGCAGCCACACCGTGTCCTTGTACCCGTCTCCACGGCCCGGGAGCTTTATTGCAAATTCGACCATCTCGGAGGAGTTTTCCTTGGTTTTGACATTGCGCTCGTACTGCTCGGGGGTAAGGATCTGCTCGAGCAGCGCCTCCAGTTGGATCTCCCCCCACATGCCCCTGGTTTTCACGTTGGTCAGGACCCGTTTCAAATCACCCACACCCGTTGCCAGGGTCTGCATCTCGCCAAGTCCTTTGTGGACCTGCTCAAGTCGCTCCGAGACCTGCTTGAACGATTCGCCCAGCCGTTTTTCGAGCGTTCCCTGGAGCTTCTCGTCGACGGTGGCGCGCATCTGTTCGAGCTGTTTGGAGTTATCCTCCTGGATCTGCTTGAGTTTTCCGTCAATGGCATTGCGAAGGGCTTCGAGCTTGGTTTCATTGGACTCGGTAAGCTTGCCCAGCCTTACGGTAAATATTTCGAGCTGTTCCTTTTGAAGGGTCGCCATCCCGGACATGCCCTTGAGCACCGAGTCGTTGAAGTTCTTAAGGGACGCGGACACCTCCTCGCGCAAAGTCCTTGAAGCGGAATTTGTCTCCTCCCGCATCTGGTCGAATTTCTTGCTGTTTTCAGCCTGAAACACGCCCAGCCTCTGCTCTATCGTTTCCCGCATCGCGCCGAGCTTTTGGTCGTTTGTTTCCGTCAGTTTCAGTAACCTTTCCGAAAAAACATCGAGCTGGTTTTTCTGAAGCCCGGCGATGTTGGCCATACTGGCCTGCAGGGAGTCCCCGAAAGTTCTAAGGACAGCTCCGATCTCCTCCCGGCCCTCCTTTGCAAACCGGGTTGATTCCTCCCGATTTCTGGCTATTTCATCGAGGACCAAACGTTCGGAACGGTCGAGATTTTTCTCGATGGAATCGAACCTGAGGTTAAATCCCGAAATTTCATCGCCTTTTTTGAGGCGCATCAGAATCCACACGGAAATGACGTTTAAGACCAAAATGACCAGAGCCGCCGCAAAAAAGGCGCCCTGCCATGCTTCCATGCCGCTTAACCCCGAATTCATGTGGTTTCTCCAAAATTTTGAATTACACGCTGTTATGAAGTTTGTCCTACAGCTTTCAAGCTCAAGGTGTCAAACAATTTAGCGCGGCGCCCCGGCCCATCGGCATCAAAACCCGCCGCGTCTTCCTTGACCGGCCCCGATTGCCGGTCTATCTTACAGATTTACCCTGCCTTCCAAATCTTGCAATAGGAGAAGAAAAGATGACCGGGTGCGTCATAAAAGATGGAGCAGTTGCGGACGAGGATGTTAAAAGCATCCTGGAAAACTCCCGAACGGTTGCGGTCGTCGGGCTTTCCCACAAAGAGGACCGCGACAGCAACAAGGTCGCCGTCTATCTCAGGGAGCACGGCTACAGGGTCATTCCGGTAAACCCCAAGTACAAGGAAGTGCTTGGCGAGAAGTGCTACCCGGACCTTAAATCCGTTCCCGAACATGTGGATGTCGTCGATATCTTCAGAAATATCGATGCCATTCCGGCCATTGTCGACGAAGCGATAGAGACGAAGGCGGGGTCCGTCTGGATGCAGTTGAAGCTGGTGCACGAGGATGCGGCCGCCAAGGCCAGAAATGCGGGCCTACGGGTGGTTATGGACAAGTGCATCAAAGTGGAACACAGCCGCCTTTGCCGTAGCTAATGGACAAACTCAAAACCACCAGCATTTACGGGGATAAAAAATGAGCGAAAGAATACGGTTCGGAAAGACCGACCTGCAGGTCTCGCCTCTGATACTGGGCACCTGGGTTACGGGCGGATGGGCCTGGGGGGGCTCCGATGAACAGGAGTCCATTCGTGCGATAATCCGTTCGCTGGAACTCGGAATCAATTTCATTGACTCTGCCCCGGTTTACGGCTTCGGAAAATCCGAGGAGGTCGTGGGCAAAGCCCTCGATCAGTGGGGCCGCGACAAAGAAGTTATCCTTGCCACCAAGTGCGCCCTGGAATGGGACGACAAGGGGCGCATCCGTCGAAATGCCGGCCCCGCGCGCCTCATGGAAGAAGTGGACGCCAGCCTGAAGCGACTGGGGACCGAGCGCATCGACCTCTACCAGGTCCACTGGCCCGATCCCGCCGTTCCTTTCGAACAAACCATGAGCGCCCTGCTCAAGGCACGCGACCAGGGCAAAATACGCTACATCGGGGTGAGCAACTTCAGCCTGGACCAGCTTCGCGAAATCAGGAAAGCGGGTGAGGTAGTAAGCTTGCAGCCCCCTTTCAATATGTTCGAAAGGGAGGCCGAAAAAGAACTGCTCCCCTTCTGCATTGAAAACGAGATCGCCACCATGGCCTACGGCGGCCTGTGCCGGGGGCTTCTAACATGCAAGTTCAAGGGCAAAGAACAATTCCCCAAGGGCGATTTGCGACGTGGGGACCCCAAGTTCAAACAGGGGCAGTTCGAAAAGTACGTTGCCGCCGCGGACGAGATCAAAAAACTCGCCGACTCATACGGCAGGACCTGCGCTCAATTTGCCCTGAGGTGGGCCATCCAGCAGCCGGGAATCACCTGTGTGATAGCCGGGGCCAGGACCAAGCAACAGGCCGAAGACAACGCGGGGGCATTGGGCTGGACGATCAAGCAGGACGATCTGCAAAAGGCGGAAGAAATCCTTGCGCGCCACATCCGGGAACCACTCGGCCCCGAATTCATGGCACCGCCAAAATAGTGATAGAGCCGGTCGCGAAAGACAAATGAGGATAAATTAACCGCAGAGCGCAGAGGACGCAGAGAAGAAAGCAACATGGGCGGGAATCCGGTGTCTTTGGCCACTTCCGGCCACGAGCGCGGAGACGGGAAAAAAACGCCGGCCCCCGGCTCGGAAGCCCTGCCGGGATGACGTTAAGGGGCCGGCCTTGCCAGGCCAGGTGGATTTAAATCCATAAAATTGCACCACATAATTTTTTCTTTCCCGTTTCTCCTCCGCGTCCTCTGCGTCTCTGCGGTGAATTCTCTCTTTCAGGAAACGGTCCCCAGCGCCACGTAAACGGGAATCCCTCCGTGCCTTACGCTCCACAGGCGCATCGACGGCATTTTCATCGCCGCCGCTTCGCTTCTGGTAGAGCACAGCACCGCGTATTTCCAGCCCCGGTACGACCTCCTCATCTGCCCGCCCAGTTTTTCGTAAAAGGGCCTGCCGCCCCCCTCCAGCCGCCTTCCGTAGGGAGGGTTCAGCACCAGCAGTCCCCTTTTCACTTTCTCCCGCAGGGGATCGAACTGGAAAAAATCCATTCCCCTCCATTCGATATCCCCGCCCACACCGGCCCGGTCCGCGTTAGCCCGTGCAATGCGAATCGATGACGCATCGATGTCGATGCCAAAAATGGGTTGACCCGCTTTTTCAGCCTCATCCGCCCGGGCGCTGCGGCAAAAATATTGCCAGGTCTTTTTCTGAAAAGAGGGCCATTTTTGAAAAAGAAATTCCCTTTTGAGCCCCGGTGGAATGCGCCGGGCGATCATTGCCGCCTCGACGGGAAAAGTCCCCGAACCGCACATTCCGTCAACCAGGGGTGTTTCCCCGCTCCATTCGGACCTTAGCAGTATTGCCGCGGCGATGGTTTCGCGAAGGGGGGCCCCGGTGTGTTCGAGCCGGTAGCCCCGTTCGTGCAGGTGGTTTCCGGACATGTCCAGGCTGATACGGCAGTGGTTCTTTACCAGGTGGACCAGGACCCTTTGCTTCTGTTCGAAAGCACCCGCGGAAATCGATTCGCCATCCACCGGCGCATCCCCTGCCCTCTTGAGTCCCGCGGCCGAGGGGATACTTTCTCGAATCGATCTTTCGATCCCTTCGAAAATCGCTTCCGCCGCCTTTCCTTCATGGCTTATGCGCGAGTATTCCACGTGCGCCTCGACTTCCAGCGGGATTTCCGGATTGATCCACAAGTCCCAGCCGATCTCGGATACCTTGTAGAAAAGTTCTTCCGCTGCCCCGGCCCGAAACTCCGACAACCTGCAGTAAATCCTGCTCGCCGTCCTCAGCCATAGATTGCACAGGCAGGCGGAGGCCATTTTACCGACGAATTCGACGCCCGCCTCGCTCTGTTCGGCGCCTTCGATGCCGAGTGCTTCCATTTCCCGCAGGCAGACCGGTGCGAGTTCTCTGGGCGCTACCGCGGCAAACCGGTGATGCGGGCCGGTAACGTGGGACTTGATACGGCGATCCAGCGCCTTATCCGTGCCGTTACGGTTAGTATCTGTTCTCATATTCATCCGTCGCCTTTGATTATTTCTACGCCATGATAAATTAATTAGCCAGGAGCGGCAATTTACATGCTTGACTCTTGAAAAGCGGTCCTGTAATGTCATCGTCGGCACGATAGAGTTCTAAATCCATCCCTTCTCATCCCTTCGCTTTAAAAATTAGTTTTACTTTAGTAGTACTTACCCGCTTTCTGGAAGGAGTGCCCGATGAATGGGGCTTCCGGTGTCGAGGCCTTTGGCCTCGCTGCCTCTTATTTGCCAAGAAATTATTCCGCACTGTGGAAAGCCCCCCTGCCCGGCTGGCAAGATCAGCTCGATAAGGAAATCGCGCGCATGCCGGTGGAGAGCCTGCCCCTCATTTTCTTTCGTGCGGACGGCATAGGCGCCGCCGGCCAGGCATTCGAAGCCATCTGCACTCTGTTTCGGCACCACCAGGTCCCGCTTGCCCTGGCCGTTGTTCCCGCATGGCTCAGCGCCGCCAGGCAAAAGCGCCTCTTTGCCGCAGCCCCCCTGGATGAAGAACTCTGGGGCTGGCACCAGCACGGCTGGCGTCACGTAAACCGGCAGGAATCGGGCAGAGAAGCCGAATTCGGAGATGCCCGACCGCCCGACCGACAGCATTCCGATATCCTTCAGGGCCGGCAAAAGATGGAGGCAAACTTCGGGCGGCATTTCATTCCCATCTTCACCCCTCCCTGGAACCGGTTCTCGCCGGCAACGCTCAAAGCGCTGACAACCCTTGAATTCAAAGGTATTTCCACGGCGGGTGAGCTTCCTCCCGGCATAAAGCTCCCCTGGGACCTTTGCAACCTCCCGGTCCATATCAACCTGCACGTCAGGAAAGACAAGAACCCGGCGGGAGATTTTACCAGGCTGCTCCGAGAGCTGTTCAGTCTTTCCGGCAGGAGCGAATCCGCCGGAATATCGATCCATCACCAGCGGATGACACCGTTTGCCTTCCAATTTCTCGACCGCCTGCTTTATAATCTAAAATACGTGGCGAAGGCCCGATTCTTTAGTTTCAGGGAGATTTTAAACGGTTCAGATGAAAAACAGGCCGGTGCTCGTCTATGCTGACTCCGACGGTAACATAATCGACTGGCCCGCGCTGGAGATGGCGGGCTCAAGCGCCGGAACATACAGGCGGCCCCGAAACGACGAGCTGATCGCTTTGCCAGAAGGCAGCGAGCTGTTTTTGCTGCCGGAACGCCTCCCCGTCGGATTCAATCCGGACAACAAGGAATTCGAGGTACTTTCCTCCGATCCATTCAGCCCCTCAAAACCGGTGCGCGCGGTAGCCGCTTTCATCGCGCCCGCCCACACCCAGCTCTACAGTGCCGCCTACAAGACCCTGCCCGGCGCTCCCCTGCTGCCTCTTTTCGCATACACGGCAGTGGGCTGGCTAAAAGGGGGCTTCGTTACCACGGGGGTGCGCATCGACAGCGACCGGCGCCAGGACTTGCGCAACTTCGACCCCCAAAAGATAGAGCAAAACGCCAAAAGGCGCATGAAAAAAGAGCGCGACAACCGGCTGATACAGCACCTCGGCAAATGCGCCCTCACCTACGGATGCCCGGCGGCGAGAAATCTTTTCATGAACCGCTGGGAGGCCCCGCTTCCGACCTCACCGGTTTGCAACGCGCGCTGCATCGGGTGCATAAGCCTCCAGGCGAGGAAGGACCTTTCCGCCACCCAAGACCGGATAACGTTCGTCCCCACTCCCGATGAAATCTGCGGCGTGGCGGTCCCCCACCTGGAGCAGGCGCGGCGCGCCGTGGTGAGCTTCGGACAGGGCTGCGAGGGCGAGCCGCTTCTACAGGCAAAGACGCTCGAAGCCTCAATTTCCGCCATGCGAAGGGCAACCGGGCGCGGAACGATAAACCTCAACACCAACGGCAGCATGCCGGGCGAGGTCGAAAAGCTGTGCCGCGCCGGCCTGGACAGCATCCGGGTCAGCATGAACAGCGCCAGGCCCGAGTTCTACACCAAATACTTCCGCCCGAGCGGCTACAGCTTTGAAGACGTCCGGCGCTCCATACTGGCGGTAAAGGCAAACGGAGGGTTTGCATCGATCAATTACTTCGTCCTCCCCGGATTTTCCGACCACCGGGACGAGTGGGAAGCGCTCAAGCGCCTGGTTTCCGAAACCGGGCTCGACCTCATCCAGATGCGAAACCTCAATATCGACCCCGAATTGTACCTGTCACACATGGGGGCGGACCCGGCTCACAAAGCGTTCGGTGTCCTGGAGCTTATTTCGCGCCTGAGAAACGAGTTTCCCGATCTTAAGCTCGGCTATTTCAACCCTCCTCTGCCTTACTCACCGCAGGGGCGCGGAGGGCACGGGGAAAAAATGTAGGGCGCGGGCTTTATCTTGCCCACACTGGTTCTAAATCAATTGGTTTCATCGGTTTCCTCCGCGGCCCCCTCGTCTGTGCGGTTAATTGTCCTCTGTCTTCCGTCCTTAGATTTCCGAAGATTTCCGAAAACCGTCCACACTGGAGAACAGATCATGGCCGAATACCCCGTAGAACCCTTCAGAATCAAGATGACCGAACCGATCCGGAAAATCACCCGGTCCGAGCGGGAGGCCGCCATAAAAAAGGCGCGCTATAATCTTTTCAGCCTCGGGGCCGAGGATGTTTTCGTGGACTGCTGACGGATTCGGGCACCGGGGCGATGAGCCCGCAGTGCGAATTCTTGCGCCACTTCACGGCGCAGTTCGAACCCCTGTGACGGTCGGTGGTTTAATTTGGAAGATCACCGCATGTCAACAGGCCTGACTCTACCGCCGCCACTCCATTTTCGGTTATCTGGGCTAATAGGTCTTATTAGTTCTATTAATTTGACTTATTGCATGCGTGTAGCAAGATATTCTCCAGGATGAGGATAAACGGACTAAAAACCGGTATCCGGCCAAGGAGGATCTCATGCTTATCAAGGGCTATCGAAAGGAATTCTGCAGGCCGCCGCATCCGGGAGCCGAGCACCTGCGCTGTGTTGCCCATCTCGATGATGACATAAGCGAAGTACTCCCGTATCTCAATACCGTGCTGGAAGGCCATCAATACTTTAGTAATCCCGCCTCCCTTACCCTGAAGCTTCCGGGAAAGCTGGTCACCTTGCACGCCAGAGATATTGCCATCAATATCCTCAAGGATGAAGCCGAGGCGGACCGGATTTTCGAATGGCTGAAAGACCAGGTGAACGAGACCTGGAAGAGGCGACGGGAAATCAGGCCAAGCTATGAAATCTCTGCCAAACCGCGTGCTATCGAGGTCCTCAAATTGTTGCCCAAGACCAATTGCAGACGGTGCGGCCACCTGACCTGCATGGTTTTCGCGGTCCAAATCAGCGACCGTTGCGCCCGGTTGGACGACTGCCCCCACCTGGACGACGAGGCGAAGGGCAGGATTCAAAACTATATCGAGCGATTCAGTACCGCGCTCCAGGTCCGCAGGGAAAACGCCAAGCCAACCGGAGCTGAAACCGGTTGATCACAAACCGCGGCATTAAGGTGGTATGAAGGAGAATCGAGTCCCCTCGTTTCCACGCTCCAGCGTGGGAACGAGAAGAACTTGCCCGGGCAATCCGCCGAACTGATTCCGGCAGGGCCGTTCACCATTTAATGTGGCTCCCCCCACCACCAGCGGCTCCAGTTGCGACAGGGCCATGTGATACCCGGTCATCGTTTCTTGAGACCCGCACCGACAATGCCTCAGAAAGAAACTGGCCGCAAGGCATTTTAAATTTGAAGCCACGGGCCTTGACTCGGCGCTCCGTGGCTTCGGCGTGGTAACAGGAATCTTTTTCGGATCCTTGGAAAGGGCGTCCCGGTGAGGCAACCTCTCCGCGGCGGGACGCTCGCATACCAGGTCCCATTTCTTACTTGTCCCCGGTCTGCGAGTAGGGAGCATAGGGATTCGATCCGTTGGCCGCCCCAAGGTCGCCAACCCTGGTCTCGGCAAAGGCGCTCAGCGCCACTCCACCGACCAGTACCAGTGCCAACACTATCGATGCCAGTTTCTTTCCCATGATCTTTCTCCTTATTTGTCCGGTAAAGTTTCTCGTTTAGTTAAGATACAACCGTAAAATCAGTGCCTCGCCATTCCGGAGACCGTTCTTACTTGTCCCCGGTCTGCGAGTAGGGAGCATAGGGATTCGATCCGTTGGCTGCGCCAAGGTCGCCAACCCTGGTCTCGGCAAAGGCGCTCAGCGCCACTCCACCGACCAGTACCAGTGCCAACACTACCGATGCCAGTTTCTTTCTCATGATCTTTCTCCTTATTTGTCCGGTAAAGTTTCTCGTTTAGTTAAAACAAAACTGTGAAATTACTCTACGTGCTGTTGCGGCAACTGAGCCTGCCCCGAAAAATCGTGCTGCGGACACGGGACCTCGCCGGAATGCGCGGAGTCCCAGTTTGCGCCCATGCTCCCCGGACCGGCGTCATGCATTACCGAGTGCATCGTCTCGTGCATGCCGTTCCAGTGGCCGCTCATCCAGTGCCCGCCCATGTGGGTCGAATCGCAAATCTGGTTCGCGCCGTGCATGCCCGCGATTCCATTGGTTGCCATCGCCGCCCACAAGGGTGAAGTCACCAGGGCCAGGACCGCCAAAGCGCCTATAAGAACTGATTTCCTCATGCTGTTTTCTCCTTTCCGTTCCGTTTGCATTGTGACCTCTTAATAGGCAAAACCGGTGCCAGGAGAAAAAGATTTTTTAAAATTATTAAGTTATCGAAATTTATTGGAAAACTCTAACAGGGAGAACGGGTGCACCACCACCGGTTGAAGAGTTCTTTCAATTCAACTGAAAGACCGTTTCATTTCGGTCTGGATTTCAGAACCAATGATGGTCCCGGCATTGGGATGGTGTGCAACGTGTCGGATTGGACTGTATGATTTGAATCAATACCAATCGGGTATATAATCGAGTATATGATAAGCGTACCGCAGGCTTCAGAAAATCACGGGAACCGAGCTGTTTTATGTTTAGAGCAGGAAACAAGATTTCTCATCGTTTTTTTTCAGCCTTTTTTCTGGTGGCGGTCATCCCCATCGTGATCATGGGATTTGCCATGTACAGGGCGGCAGAGCACACGCTGATAGACTCCGCCTATGTCCATATTCGGACAATTGCCCAGAGCCACGCCGGCAAGCTCGATACCTGGTATGGGGAAAGACTTAACGATATCAAAGTGCTTTCGGAGATGACCAGCGTTCAGCAGCTTTGCTCGGCTGCGTGTGCCGCGGGTCCGGGGATGTCCGGGATGTCTTTGCCGGCGGTTGATTCAAGCCTTGCCGAAAACTCTCTGGCGCTTACCCGGGGCAAGTCTCCGGCCTACCAGAGCATTCACGTCCTCGATCCTTCCGGCGACATTCTTGCCTCAACCGACAGGCAATCCGAAATGATTGTGTCCAACAAGTACCGCGAGGACCTGGAAAGGCTGAAAGAATCGCACGGCCCGGTTTTGAGCCCTCTGCACCAGCATTCGGACGGCGCGTGGTATATCCACCTCACCGTCCCCGTTTACTCGAAGGACGGCAAGCTCATCGCGGCCGTTTTCGCAATTCTGGATGCAATAGGGACAATCGATCCCCTGCTCTCCGACAGGGTGGGCCTGGGAAGCACCGGTGAGGCTTACCTGGTAACCGAGGAAGGCCAAATCGTCACTCAGTCCAGGTATCTTAGCGCGGAGCAGAGAAGCAGCTCGAAATTTGCGACCTTCGGCATCACTTCGGCCCTCCATAAAGAGAACGGCATTTCAATGTATCGAAACTACATGGGCCGTGAGGTGCTCGGAGCATATATGTGGCTTCCGCGCTACCATTCGGCCCTGCTGGTCGAAATGCAAAAAGACGAAGTGCTTGCCCCCTTGAGGGCGATCAGGACCGCCGTTTACGGCACCGTGGGCGTGGTGGGTCTGATATGCATCCTGGCGGCGTTTTTTTTGAGCAGGCAGATATCGAGGCCGATTATCGACATGGCCGACGCCTCGCGCAGGATCGCAAACGGGTCTCTCAACCATCGCATCTCTTACGCGAGGAGTGATGAAATCGGGACTCTGTCCAGGAGTTTCAATTCCATGGCAGATGAACTCGCGGTGCTGATAGACTCGCTTAAACAAAAGGAAATATCGCTCAAGCAGGCCTACGACGAACTGGTGCGCACCCAGAAGCAGCTCGTCCAGTCCGAGAAGATGGCCGCAATCGGCGAACTGGCGGCGAGTGTCGTACACGAGATCAGAAACCCTCTGTCATCCGTAAAGCTCAATTTCCAGATAATCGGGCGAAGCATCGACCGCACCGCCCGCCTCTACGAGCATTATTCCATCGGGCTGGCCCAGATATCCCAGCTCGAAAAGATGCTCTCCGGCCTGCTCGATTACAGCAAACCGGTGGAATTGGAGAGGGTCCCCCTCGATATTGAGACTATTGTAAATGAAAGCATCGAGCAGCTTAAGCCCCGCGTGGGCCGTTGCGCGGTCGAGCTGGAAATCGAGGACTCTTTGCCGCAGATTACCGGAGACCCCGGGAAGATGCGGCAAGTGCTGGTAAATATCATACACAACGCCATAGAAGCCTCCGGCGAGGCCGGAACGGTACGTGTGCGGGCCAGTGCGCCGGAACCCGGATCGGACGGCGCGGTACTGATCGAAGTCTCGGATAACGGCCCCGGAATCACGGCGCAGGACCTCAAACGCATATTTCAGCCCTTTTTCACCACTAAAGAGCATGGGACGGGCCTTGGTCTTTCAATCGTAAAGAAGATAATGGAAGCCCACATGTTCGGAATGTCAGTTTCCAGCGAAAAAGGCTTCGGTACTGTGGTAAGCTTGCATCTGCAAAGAAAATGACATGAAAAAAATCCTGATCATAGACGACGAACATTCGCTGGTGCGCACCCTGGAGCTATATTTCCAGAGCAAGGGGTACCTCGTCATCTCCGCCTTCGATGCCCGAGAGGGCTTAAGTCTCTGGCGGGACCAGGACCCCGACCTCATCCTGCTTGATGTCCAGCTTCCGGGAATGGACGGCACCGAAGCCCTTTCCACCGCAAAGGATGAAGGCCTGTCCGGCGACGTCATAATGATTACCGCCTTCCAGGACATGGAGGCGACACTCACGGCAATCCAGCGCGGAGCGAACGACTACCTCTATAAGCCGCTGGACCTCGATGCCCTCGACGTGCTTCTGGAGAAAATACTGGCGCATCGCAAAGAGCGCGCAAAGCTCGAACGGTTGAGCCACGTCATTTCCGAAACCTTCAAGCCGAACCAGATCATCGGAAAAAGCCCGGCCGCCCTCGCGGTGGTGAAAGACATCGCCAGGGTCTCCCAGACGCCCGTAACGGTGCTTATCGAAGGGGAAACCGGAACCGGAAAGGAACTGGTCGCACGCACCATTCACGAGCAGTCGTCGCCGGAGGAGCCTTTCGTGGCCATCAATTGCGCGGCCGTGGTCAGCAGCCTGCTCGAAAGCGAACTGTTCGGGCACGAACGGGGGGCCTTTACCGGCGCCGTGCAGCGCAAACTGGGAAAGCTCGAACTGGCGAGCGGCGGTACGGTGTTTCTGGACGAAATCGGTGAGCTGCCTCTGGAGATTCAGGCTAAATTTTTGCGCGTCCTGCAGGAGAGGCAGTTCCAGCGGGTAGGAGGTTTAAAGGACATCCCGTTCAACGCGCGACTGCTCGCCGCCACCAACCGCAATCTCGATGCCATGGTGAAGGAGGGCTCTTTCCGGGACGACCTCTACTTCAGGCTCAAAGTCTTCGTTATGCGGGTCCCGCCTTTAAGGGAGCGGCCGGACGACATAATGCTCCTTGCCGAATATTTTATATCGCGCCTTAACCGGGAGCTTAACCGCAACATAACCCGCATTCCCATAGACTACATTCGAGCCATGCAATCTTACGCCTGGCCGGGAAATGTCCGGGAACTGGAAAATCTGCTCAGGCGCGCCATGATCAATTCACGAAGCGAGGTACTCGAATTCGACCTTCACTGGCTGCAGTGCGTACAGTGCGAAAAAGAGCCCGCCGAGACGGGTGATGGACTCAAGAGCCTGGACAGCATCGAGAAGGACTATATTCTGAAAATTTTAAGGCACACGCGTGGAAACTACGGCGACACCTGCAAAATCCTGGGAATATCCCGGCCCACCCTGCGCAAGAAAATCAACGACTACGGCCTGAGAGAACTAATCGAAGAGTCGGAGTGACCGGCACACCGGCGCAACCCGGTTACGCTGTATCGCCGTGCGCCTCCGCACGCCTCTGCCGCTGCGCGCCTCAGTGTGGGGGGCTTCAGGGATGCCCGCTGGAGGCGACCCGGTATGCCTATTTTTACCAATTAATACTATAAGCGGCTTCTACGCTTGCAACATCCTTGCAATAGCGCTAGAATCGGGGATTGAAGGTGAGGACCTTACCATTGTTCTACAAAAGGGACACCGTACGGGCGCACTTGTTCTCTGGTACCATACCGGCTTCAAGAAAACCCGAACAGAAGAAAAACTGAAGCCCATCCTCATTGTTTTTGAAGACTTCGCGAGCGCACATCCCGCAGTGCCTCTGAAAGCTCCGAAGTAACCGGCGTCCCCGGGCCTGACCGTTTCACTGATTCCTATCTGCCACTGAAGCTATCACCTATATTACGGCTCACGTTCCATCCCCCATGGGTTCTCCAACCGGTATCCGGACTTGGTGCTCCTCCCTTCTTGGCACGAACCATGCCGGACCGGCGATTTTCAGGCTCTCTGCCATCCCTGCAAGCACTCTCCAGCGGCAGGGATTCGGCGGGGCAGTTGCCTTTTTTGTTGCTCGTTCAGTGTGGTTTTCCGGCAAAGGACAGTTGCAGGAGTTTACTGATGACAGGAGAAGGAGCAAGCATGAGCAAGATACCCGAGAATTACTTGCCAGGCAAGGAAACATGGCCCCAGTACTGCGTCCCCGGTGATTGCGCCGACACACCGCAAAAGCTGAACCTGGCAGACTTCCTGCTCGACCGCCACGTAAGGGAAGGCAGGGGCGACAACGCGGCCGTCAAGTTCATGGACAAGGAAATTACATTTGCGCAGTTGCAAAAGCAGGTAAACCAGTTCGGAAACGCCCTCAAAGCAGCCGGAGTGGAGCCGCAGGACAGGGTCGGAATTCGCCTGGTAAATACTCCTCAGGCCATGGTGACCATCTTTGCCATCGAAAAAATCGGGGCGGTTCCGGTGCCCACCTCTCCTCTGTGGTCGCGCGAGGAGATCGCCTTCGTCGTAAACAACGCCGAGATGAAGTTCTTTGTCGTAAACGACCCGTTGCTGGAACAGGTCGAGGCGGCCAAGCCCAATTTCGAGTACGGGACCAAGGTGATCGTGATAGGAAATCCCGAAGGCGCCAAGGCAAAGGGGCATCTTTCTTTCGAGGAGATGATAGCCGGCGGGTCGCCTTCGCTTGACGCCGTCATGCTGGACGCCTTCGACGTCGGCGTGATCCTCTACACGTCCGGGACCACCGGAATGCCGAAAGGCTGCGTGCATTTCGTGCGGCCCACGGTCATCGAAACCAAGCTGGTAAACAAGCACGTCTATCAGCTCAAGCCGGGTGACGTACTCGGCGGGTCGGCCCCTGTTTCTTTCGCGGCTGGGTTTGGCACCTTCACCCTGATTCCCTTCGAGGGCGGAGCCGCCATTTCGCTCATTCCGAAATTTTCCCCGCCCGATATGCTCGACCTCATCAAAAAGCATAAAATAACCGTTCTGACCGGGCTTCCGACGGCCTACCGGGCCCTCATGAAATTCCCTGCCTTCAAGAACTACGACGTAAGCACGGTAAGGCTGTATACTTCGGGCGGCGACGCCCTGGGCGCCGAAACCCTGCAGTCTTGGCAGAATATTACCGGAAAGCCGATCTGGGAGGGCCTCGGCGGGACTGAAATGCTCCACCTGGTAACATCCAACACCCTGAACCCGGCGCCGGTTCCCAACTCCATCGGCAAGGCCCTGCCGGGCGTGGAAGTACGGGTGGTGGACATCGCGGGCAAGGACTGCAAGCCGGGCGATGTCGGCAGCATGATTTTAAAGGGGCCGAGCGGCACGTTGTACTGGAAGCCCTACGTCAACAACGAAAAACTTCTCAAGTCCCAGAAATCGGGCGTGGTTGACGGCTGGAACAGGATGGGCGATGCCGTTTACATGAGAGAGGACGGAAACATTTTCTTCGTGTCGCGCGAAGACGACATGATCAAGAGTTCGGGCTACCGCATCGGCCCTGCCGAAATCGAGGAAGCCCTGGCCAAGCATCCGGCCGTTGCCGATGCCGGCATCATCGGTGTTCCCGACCCGGAAAAGGGCCAGATAGTAAAGGCTGTGCTGCAGCTAAAAGAAGGGTTTACAGGCTCCGACAAGCTCTCCGAGGAGATAAACACTTTCCTTAGAAACCACATAGCCGTCTACAAGCTGCCGCGCGCCTACCAGTACGTGGATTCGCTGCCCAGGACGCCAACCGGAAAACTGCTGAGGCGCCTGCTCAGATAGTGGCGGTTTTGCAGAAGCGGTTTTTTTGTACCTGATGATTTTCGCGAACGGCCGCCTCCCGTCCGGGGCGGCCACGCAGCCAACTGGCTCCACGAGCGTTTGACGCGCGCGTGGAGCCACGGACATTTTGAGGCTGCCGTCCATAAACGAACGGCACATCAAGTGCGGGTCGCGCGAACTGTTGACTTTCGGGCAACAGGTGCGAATATCCCGGCCCGTTATTCCCCTTGTCTTGTTATCCGCATGAATGTGATACAGAGTGCGGACCTGCCCGGCTGGATCAAGTATACGGTTTAAGTATAGAAGTATAGAAAACTTCTTCGATACAGATACTCCGGCATATAGGATTATCTTGTGTTGACGGCGGTTTCCGTGCTATTATGCCCGCACGTTTGTACCCCCGGAAATCTTGCCGGGGAAAACCAAGACCACGGCCGGAGGAAAAACCCGGCTGCGGGGTGCCTCGATATTTAGTTCGTGCCGTTTTTCTCATTTTGGTACCTGGCTCAAATCCTGTTAGATCGCCTGGAAGCGCCGTGTTGCACGGGCGGTTGCTCTTCCCCACCACAAAGGGGGGTCCCATGCCTGTCTATGTATCTTTTTTAGATGCCAGGGTGGTGAGCATGGTAAACACGCTCCAGCGCGGCACTGTTTCGTACGAAGTTTTTAAAGCCCTGCCGGTAGACCAGTTCTTCAGCTTGGTGGAGCAGGCTTAAAGGTTAAAAATACATTATACATTTATCGTTTGAATACCGTAGGTCGACATAATATTTGGATTTGAACATCACTGCGATGGTTATCCTCCTTTCGGCGGGCAAGAAAGGTTCGAGCCATGAATGCTTTGCCGAAAGGAGGCTTTAGAGCTGGATTTAGAACTCCGCTGCATATTAGAACAGTGCAAGTTTTGGTTAGCGGAAGATCAGGAGGACTCCCATGAACGAACTGGTAGCTCCCGGTGGAAACCTGGCGATGGTTGAAGCCGTATTCGCAAACGGGGCCAACGCTGTTTATGTGGGCTGCAAGGGTTTCAGCCGCAGAAAAGCCTCATGGGAACTGGAAGATTCCGGGATCCGCGAGGCTATCCAAATTGCCGGAAGATACGGCGGCAAGGTGCGAGTGGCGATCAATGCGGATGTCCTCCCCGAAAAGGCACAGATCGTTTTCGGCAAGATCTCGAAATTTGCCACGTGGGGGGCCGAGGGCGTAATAGTGAAATCTCCCGCGGTGATGGAGATGGTGAGGCAGAGCTTCCCGCAACTGGTTATACACGCCAGCGTGGGGTGCAATATACAAACGCATGCCGAGATAGCTCAATACAAAGGCTACGGCGTTTCGCAGGTGGTTGCCAGCACGCAGATAAATACCGTTGAAAAGCTCAGTGCCTTCAAGGCGGCCGCCGATTCGCTGGGAGTTGCAACCGAGGTGCTGATCCACGGCAACCGCTGCGTTGATGGCGTAGGGAATTGCACTTTCCATGAAATGATAAAGGACTGCTATATAGAACAACACTATACGGACGAAGACGGCAACGAAATCGTGGAATACGAGGGCTGGCCGGACAGGTCGGGAAGCTGTTTCCGGCTGTGCATGTTAACCGATGCACAAAGACATAAGGTCCTCGGCAAGAGAGGGAAGCAGCCCGCCGAAATCGAAGCGATAAACGAGCGCATTCGCAAAAGCCCCAATGTTGCATTCCTTATCAACGGGAAAGAGCTTTGGGACTACATGGACATCGGGTTGCACACCCTCAAGGTGCAGGGCCGGGAGTATTCCGTCACGCTGATCGGCCGAATGATTTACCTGTACCGGCAATTGATCGACGCTCACCGCGCCGGCAGGAGCTATGACGATCCCAGCCTGCTGGCGATCCAGGAAGAACTCGACGAAATCGGGATGGACCGCGACCGGTTCAGACTGGAAAAAACAAGGGAACTCCACCGGAACCTCGCTGGACTCCAGGCCTAGCCGGGCCGACCGCACAGGCTTATCGCCAATCGCTAATGGGGCCGATGGACGAACCCGGATTCGGCCCTGATTTAAGCGCTCCCATCCGTATCGCCACGCCGCTGCGGCGAAGCCGCAATCCATGGGGTGAGGCTTCCATTCCGGGTTCCGGCTTCGCCGAAACGAGCTGTCTTGCCCCGGCAACCCCGCGCCGAACAATGCCTTAAGTGGTGACACACCCTTTCCGTTTCCGCCTCATCTTCGCTGCCGCCGCCCGCCCTTCGATACCCGAGGGCGAACGCCCGCTATGCCAACCGTTTTGTGCCGGGATATCAATCCAAAATCACCTGCAGCACTCCATCTATTCCGCGGAGCAGGTTCCCGGTTTCCCTGATCTGGTCCGGGCCGATCCGCCCCTTCTTCCACAGGTTGTGAAGGCCGCGGACACCCTCGTAAAGGCCCTCCAGTGCGCTTCGCGTATCGAGGTCGTCATTCATGGCATTCTCGAAGCGCGCCTTAAGTTCGGCGTTTAATTTGGAGACGCCGTCATCATGTGCCGCCTCTTTTACCCCCTGCTCCCCGATGAGATCGCCGGCCATCGAGCGCAGCGCGGCCAGTCTTTCGCCGGTTTCACGCACATCCTCCATCGACATGTTCAGCCTTTTGCGGTACTGCCTGTCCAAAAGATAGAAGCGGATGCCCGGCCAGGAGACTCCCTGCTCTATGAGGTTTTCGAGATAGACTATGTTATGCAGACTCTTGGACATCTTCTTCCCGTCCACCAGGACGTGCTCGCCGTGGAGCCAGAAACGGGCGAGTTCCTGTCCGGAAACCGACTCCATGACCGCTATGTTGTAATCGTGGTGGCGGTACAGGTTGTCTATTCCCCCGCAGAAAATATCGAGATCGAAGCCAAGGGTTTCCGAAATTATGGCCGGGTCCTGGATATTCCAGGAGGGCCGCCCCAGGCCCAATTGCGTATCCCAGCAGACCTGCTCGCCGCCCTTGCAGCCGTGCCACAGGATAAAGTCTCCGAGGTTCCAGCGCTGGCCGGGATAAGTGTCCCTCTTGAATCTCCTCTTCTCTCTGGGCCACCTGCTCATGTCCAACCGGAAAAGCTTTCCAAAACCCTTGAATTTCAGCGGATCGAAAAAAATATCCGACCCGTGCCGGTAGGCATACCCCTTCCGTAGAAGCTCCTGGATCAGGTGTACCGATTGCTCAACGGTGGTCGAGGACCGCAGGATCGGGTCCGGCAGCTTTATCCTGAGCATTCGAGCCTCATCCATGAAGCGCGCGGCAACGGATTCGGTCAGTTCGCCGACGGTAACACCGGCATTTGCGGCCTCTTCGATGGCCTTGTCTTCCACATCGGTGAAGTTCAGGGCCCTCAGGACATTGTATCCCAGGTATTCCAGGTACCTCTGGAGCACATCCTCCCAGACGAAGGTGCGGTAATTTCCGATGTGCGGCCGTCGATATATCGAAGGGCCACAACTGAACATTTTTACTGTCCGCTCGTTCAGGGCGTGGAACGGCTCCTTGCGGCGAGACATGGTATTGCGTAGCTGGAGCATCAAATCGGTCCTTTAACGGAGTGGGTGAAATCGGGCTTCCCGCATGCAATCGGTGGGATTGGAAAAACTGCAACCAATTCTTCACCATTGAAGAAAGTAGAACGGTAACGGCCCTTTGTAAAGTGAAGCGGCGGCGGCATCCTGCGGGCAGGATGAAACATTTGCCCAGCCACAATGCCCCCGGTTCGGCATCAGCTCTCTTTTTCTGCGCTATCTTCCTGCTGCGAAGGGTCTTCTGTCCTTTGGACCAGCACCTTGCCCACTCTCCTGCGGTCCATGTCCAAAACCTCGAACCGATACCCACAGCACTCGAACCGGTCGCCCATGGAAGGAATACGCTGTAGAAATGTCATCACAAAACCACCCAGCGACTGGTAGCCCCCTGCCCTCTCCGCCGGAAGGATCCTGATATGCAGATGGGCCTTGAGTTCGTCAATCGGCAGCATTCCGTCGATGAGCCACGATCCGTCATCGCGCTGGACTATCCGCGGCTCCTCCAGGTCCTCCACCGATGGAATATCGCCAACTATCGCTTCGAGTATATCACTCATGGTAACCAGGCCCTCTATCGTACCGTATTCGTCTATCACAACGGCTATTTGCGTGCCCGATTCCCTGAAGAGTTCGAGTACCTTGAGGCCGTGCATGCTCTCGTGGACGTAGAGCGGCTTTTTCATGGATGCCCTGAGATCCAAAGGCTGCCCGTTGAGGCACCTTCTGGCGATATCCCTGATGTGCAGCATGCCGGTGAGGTTTCCCAGCCGGCCGTAGCATACCGGAAA
The DNA here is from genome assembly GCA_963712895.1 of uncultured delta proteobacterium. Taxonomy (GTDB): domain Bacteria; phylum Desulfobacterota; class Syntrophobacteria; order Syntrophobacterales; family Syntrophobacteraceae; genus SbD1. The sequence continues at coordinate 318,699 of CAVQJR010000009.1, forward strand.
ACGAGAGAAATGGGTCCTTGCAATCTTTCGCCGGGTCTTTTCCGCGGAACCGTTTAAGTCCAGCCATGCGATTTTGTTTCGGGGCGTCATCATCGCCCCGACCCTGCGGTCGCCCAGGCGAAAGACACGTTCGACCATTTTCTGCTCGGATTCTTCGAAGACGCCCGCCACCGTGGCCTGGCTGATAAGCACCCGGATCTCTTCTTCGGTAACAGGCGGCTCCGTGGTGGGGCGAAATCCGAACACTTTCAGCAAAAACTCGGTAGATACCGTCAACAAGGGTATTACCGGAGAAGCCACCCTGGACATGATCTCCATCGGTCTTGCCACTACCCTGGCAATGCTTTCCGGCCAGGCCAGCGCCACCCGCTTGGGTATCAGCTCACCTATTATGAGAGAAAAATAGGTAATGACGGCAACAACCACGATCAGGGAGATCGTATCGTTGTATTTTGCAATATAAGGGATACCGGCAAGGCGCACCGAAAGCAGCCTGGCAAGACTTGCCCCACCGAAGGCTCCGCTCAGGATGCTTATCAATGTAATCCCGATCTGAGTGGTTGAGAGGAACCGCTGTGGGTTTCCGGCCAGCTCCAGCGCCGCCCGCGCCTTCTCGTCTCCTTCTTCCGCGCTTTGCTGAAGGCGGGCTTTTCTGGCGGAAATCATAGCCACTTCCGACATCGCAAACATGCCGTTGAGTATTATGAGCATGAATACGATCACAATGTCCAGAATACCGAAATACATCCTGTCCGCCTCCGCCCTGCCGGGCGCACCAATTAAAAAGGCGGGATTCAACCCGCCTTCTTTTTATAAGTCCGGTTTACGGGCCGGCCCTTTTCGGCTCTCAGGCAACCGAGACAGAACTTGCCTGAGACCCCTTATCACCAAGTTGTTCCACAAAGGTTACCGGGGTCCCAATTTCCAATACTTCGAACTTGCCGTCCAGGACTGCATTTGCGTGAAAGTATACTTCCCTTCCCTCGGAGGTCACCAGGAACCCGTAGCCCTCCTCGGGAAAGATTTTCGAGACCCTGGCAAGCGGCTTTTCAAAATGGGTTTTTACTCCTCCCCTCTGTTTTTCGAAATATTCCTTTATTCGTCTTTGCGCCGTATCAAATGAATTGACTATCGCAACATGAAGATCTTCATCCGGTTCTCTTTTAATTACCAGCTCACTCCCGGGAACGGTTACATCGATACTCACGTTATAGAGCATTCCGCTTCGCTTGCTGCGGTGAGGCATATCCACCTTGACCCGGCAGCCGATGATCTGATCAGATATCCTGTCGAGTTTTGCCGCCTTGTCCCTGATGAGATCCTCCGTGTCGACATTGAGCCGCACATCCCGCGAGCTGATTTCCAATGGCAGTTTCATAGACTGTTTCCCCCTTTTCCCCCTTGTTGCTCTTCTATATAGATTAATCCCCCAAACGGGGAACGTCCATTTACCAGCATGCCTGTCAGTAGTGCAACTGTTTTCTCAATCCTTGAGCCTGGTCTCGATCCTGGTCGGACCCCCCAGTGTCTTATGAACCGGACACCGATTGGCAATCTCGACCAGCCTGCGGCGTTCCTGTTCGTCCAGGCTGCCCTTCAACTCAATCTCCCTTTCTATGAAATCGATTTTTTTGTCCTTCTCCTCACACTCGACGCAGTCCTCAGCATGAATTTTCCGGTGCCTGAGCCTGACGGTTACCTCATCCAGTGCCAGCTTCTTCCGGTCGGCATACATCCGAACGGTCATCCCGGTGCAGGCGCCGAGGGCGGCAACCAGAAGGTCGTAGGGATTAGGACCGGTATCCGCACCCCCGACGGCTATCGGTTCGTCGGCAACCAGGCTGTGCCTGCCGGCAACAATTTCAGTTTGAAAACCGATCTTGCCCGTTCGGGCCACCACCCTGTTGTCCGAAAGGTCCCTTGCGCGGGCGCTCCCCTGCGGAATCTGAAGGTACCTGATCGACCAGGCCCCCAGGACCGATCCAACGTAGAGCGAATCCTCGCGATTGGAGAGCAGGTGGTCGGCCGAGTCCAGCGACACGAAGCTCTTGGGGTGGTGGGCGGCCGCAAAGATTTTGCCGGCATTTTCGATCGGGACTACCTGGTCGGAGGGAGAATGAAAAATCATCAGCGGCATTTTCAGATTTACCACGGCATCCTTCATTCTGGTTTGCTGGAGGTCATCAAGGAACTGCTTCCTGATTTTAAACTCCCTGCCGGAAAGATTGATCGTGGTCTCTCCCGTGGTTTCAAGGCTCTCCCTGGAATGCTCCCCCAGAAACCGCAACAGGTTGGACGGGTCCGCGGGGGCGGCAATGGTGGCCACGGCCTGCGCCGATGCAATCTTCGAAGCCGCCTGAAGCACCGCCGCTCCCCCGAGCGAGTGTCCGATCAGCAGTTTCGGGGCCTCGTAGTTGGCGCTCAGAAAATCGGCGGCCGCAACGAGGTCGGTGACATTGGTCGAAAAATTTGTCTCGGAAAAGTCCCCCTCGCTTTCCCCCAATCCCGTAAAGTCGAACCTCAGCACGGCTATACCATGTCTGGCAAGGGCCCTGTCGATGTTTACGACCGCATTGAAGTTTTTCGTGCACGTAAAGCAATGAGCGAAAATAGCATAGGCGGAAGGTTTTTCATCAATTGGAAGGTCGAGGCGTGCGGACAGCCGTTTTCCTTCGGAATTCCTGAAAGCAAGTCTTTGAAACTGCATATGGACCTCGCGGCTCGGCAATTAAAGTCACGGCACCACATTGCGTGCGCAAATTTTCAAGGGGAATTCTCAAAAGACTCTAATCATTCTGTCCACCACTGCAATCGTGTGGCGGGCTGCGGGCTGCGGGGCCGGAAATTTCCATCCCCCGAAGCGGCAAGGGAGAGGGACCCGGGAGGAAAGTCCCGCTCGGCGTGGCAGCGGTTTTAAACCGCTAACCGCGCCATTCTTAATAACGACCGGAACGCCACCCGCAACTCAAATACGTGCTTGATTAGTGGGAAAAAATTCACTAGAATACGGCCCGTCTGGATTCATGCCGCAAGGCTGGGACTTATTGCCGAAACCACTTGTAAAATAGGAGGAGATCCGGAATGACAAGAGGAGGAAAAATTTTTTCGTGTATTTTTGCCGTCATTTTCATGTTCTGTGCTGCCTTCATCGTATACGCCGTTGAAGCACCAGACGAGATCACCATCAAAGATTCGCTCTGGCCAACTCCGACTAAACCCCCTGTGAAATTCAGCCATAAAAAACATGCGCAAGAATACAAGATCGCCTGCGGCCAGTGCCATCACATCGTAAAAGACGGCAAAAAGGTGCCGTTGCCTGAGGGCGCAGCCGTTGAAAAATGCGACAAGTGCCACACCGAAGCGACCATAGTGGGCGAGAAAAAACTTTCTCCCGACCTGCAGAAAAAGAACCTTAAGCTGGCTTTTCACGACAACTGCATCCCCTGTCACAAAAAGGCCAAAGAAGGAAAGCCGACCGTAAAGGCGCCCACCACCTGCAATCAATGCCACGTTAAGTAAGAGCGCTCGTTTTAACCGAAGAAGGCCCGCCTCTTTTTTGAGGTGGGCCTTCTTCGTACAAACGAAAGCCGTTTGTTCTACCAGAAAACAAACGGCTCGCTTGGACGATCCAAACCTGAGATGGAGCCCGGCTAGACTTCTTCCACGGTAATCGCGCTCTGCTCGCAAACCTCGACACAGCTTTCACAGCCCAGGCATTCATCTTCGTTCACCGGCTCCGCCTTGCCGTCCACCAGTTCATATACATCGACGGGGCACACATCCACGCATTCGGCATCGCCAGTGCATTTGTCTTTGTCAACCGTTACCTTGAAGCTCATTTTTTCCTCCGTGCTCTGACTAGATTTTTAAAATACCCGAATTGAGTTAGGAGATTTTTCCAAGACCCCAATACGCGTTTTTCGTATCCTCTTAACAGAGGATTGTCAAGCTCAATTGTGAAAAATCGACCGGGTGTGCCAGGCGGAAAAACCGGCAGCACAGCCGAACCGCGTGGAATTGCCAATTATTTGCATAATTTTTTTTAGAAACGCGTGAAATATAACGCGAGGCCGGACCCTCCCCTGCCTCATGAAAAAACTTCTGATTCGGACGGATTTTCCAGCCCGAATCAATACCCTAAGACGGCCCCGAGGCCGAAGCCCCGGGGCCGTACGGACACAACCACTGGATCTAGACGCAACCGGTAGGCTTGGGCAAGCCAGCCATCTTGCATGCGCCCTTGCCCGGTCCCGAGGGAAAAAGCTCGTAGATGTACTTCAGCTTATAGCCGGTGACCTTGGTCAGAATCCGAACCATGGGAGCGATTCCATGCTTCCTGTAGTAATCCTGCAGAACGTGAATGACCTTCCAGTGTTCCTCGGTCAACTCAGTGATACCTTCCGAACTTTTCACGTAATCGACCCACTCGCGGCTCCATGCATCGAAACTGCTGATAAAACCATCTTCGTCTACTTCAAAAGTCTGACCTTTGAATTCAATCTGGCCCATGAATTTTCCTCCTTCAACAGACCGTGGAATGACCTTGAGCATCCGGCAAGACCCTGTCCGGCTCCATCGCGGAACCGGCGGACATGCCGAACTTATCCCTCTTATAGAACTGAGCGGCGGCTACCATGGCCTCCGCCCAATTATCGTTGCCGACAGCATGAAGATGGGAATAGCCCGCCAAGGCGTTCTTATAGCATATCCCGTCCCAGCCAGCTACTATCCCGTATCCTTTTTTCAGTTTAAATACGAACGGGTATGACTCCGGATCGAGATCCTCGGTGATCCGCGAGTAGTGAAACTCGTGACCACGCATGATCGAACCCTTTTCGAAAAAGGGGTTCGCACCCACGCACTCCATCACCGTGTAACCGTGGCCCTGAGGCTTAGGCCCCAAAACTATCCCGAACGGAAAAACGCCCGTCATCGGATAGAATCGTTCGTGGTGATGGATACCCCGGCACAAAAACATCAACCCGCCGCATTCGGCGTATACCGGCATGCCGCCCTCGATAGCCGATCTCACGGACTCGCGGAAGGCGCCGTTTCCGGAAAGCACCTCCAGGTGCGATTCCGGGAAACCGCCACCGATATAGAGTGCATCGATATCGGGCAGCGGAGCTTGTTCAAAACTGGAAATCTCGACCAGGGACGCGCCCCTGTCTTCGAGGGCCTCGAGATTTTCAGGGTAGTAAAACTGAAAAGCAGCATCCCTGACGACCCCGATCCTGACCGGAGCGGTGCGCGGCTTTTCGGCCTCGGCCGCATAAGGGAGCCGGCCGATCGACCCGGCGCTTCCCGCGATCTTCCACAGGGCATCCAGGTCAAGGCAATTCATCATTATATCGGCAGCCAACGATACCGCCCCTAAAATGTCTTCGGATTCCTGGGGCGGAACCAGTCCGAGATGCCGTTCAGGGAAAAAGTTTCGGCCATCCCTTGGAACAGCCCCGAGAACGGGGATGCGGCACCACTGCTCGATAGACTCCCTTAGCACCTTTTCGTGCCTCTTGCCGGCCACCTGATTGAGTATCACCCCGGCGATGTTCACTTCGGGGTCAAGGCTCTGACACCCGAGCACCAGGGCGGCGGCCGTGCGCGTCATTTTGGTCGAATCCAGAACCAGAACCACCGGGCACCGGAGAAGCTTGGCCAACTCGGCCGTAGAGTAGCTGCCGGCGGCATCCACCCCGTCGTAGAGCCCGCGGTTTCCTTCTATCAGGCTGACATCTCCAAGTCCGGAGCGGCGCAAAAACGAGCGCATGATGTCTTCGGGTCCCATGAGAAACGGGTCCAGATTGTAGCACGGGTGGCACGCTGCAATTCCAAGCCACCCGGCATCGATATAGTCGGGCCCTTTCTTAAAAGGAACCACCCGCACCCCGAAGCGCCGCTTCCAGGCAGCGGCCAGCCCGAGTGATACGACCGTCTTTCCTGAACCGCCCCGAAGCGCTGCCACTATCAGGCGCGATCTGTCAAAATCCATAATAAAATCCAGTTAACTTCCCCCCCCCTCGAGGGGAGGTGGAGTGACGGCATTACCCGTGCACTCAGACGCCGGCGCGCAAGGCCAAGGCTTCCGCGCGCCGGCTTTGACCTGCTAGAACTTGAACTGCGTGGTTGTTCTCCACGTGGTCATGGCAAGACGGTAATCGTCGATGTGCTCGTTCTGGAACGCCAGTCCGGTCTTCTCGAAGAAACGCTCCCAGCCGATCCTGTTGATCCATTCGCCTATACGCTCATAACGCTTCCCGCCTTCGGCGTATTTCTCGACGATCGTCCGGATGGTCTTGACCGTTGTCGGCCACCTGGGCGGTTCGTTCGGAATGTAGGGAACCGCCAGTTTGGAGAACATCGGGGCGGACCTCACATTGGAAACCTTGCCGCCGACCCAGAGTGCGATTCCGTCGCCCTCGCCATCGGCAAGGGGCAGAGCCGGACACATGGTGTAGCAGTTACCACAGAACATGCACCGGTCATGGTTGATCTCGACGCTTTTGCGCTCGTCGACCTTCTTGGGCTTAATGGCCGCCGTGGGACATGCGGCAATTACCAGAGGTATTTCGCACACGTTCTGTACGCGCTCATGCTCGACCAGGGGCGGTTTCCTGTGCACGCCGAGAATGGCGATATCCGAACAGTGTACGGCGCCGCACATGTTGAGGCAGCAGGCAAGAGCGATGCGCACCTGCGCCGGCAGCTTGTGCGAGCCGAAGTATTCGAACAGGTCGTCCATGACCGACTTGACAACGCCGGAGGCGTCGATTGCAGGCGTGTGGCAGTGCGCCCAGCCCTGGGTGTGGACGATGTTGGTGATGCTCGCCCCTGTGCCGCCGATCGGAAACCAGTTGCCGCGGCTGCGCAGATCGTTGACCAGAGGCTGTAGCTTGGCTTTTTCACTTACCAGGAATTCAATGTTGTTCCTGGTGGTCCACCGCAGGTAACCCCCGCAGTATTTGTCGGAGATGTCGCACACTTCCCGGATGAAATCCGTGCTGATCAGACGGGGCGTACCGACGCGAACCGTGTATACTTCGGCCCCGGTTTCGGACACGTGGACCAGGATGCCCGGCTCAAGGATTTCGTGGTACTTCCACTTTCCGAAGTTTTCCTTGATGATCGGCGGGAAGAACTTGTCGTACTTTGGGGGGCCGATATCGGTAATGCGATCTTGCATGAGATTGTTCGGATCAAAAGCCATATCTGTAACCTCCTAAGCCTGGTGCCGTTTTCGGAAAGCAGCCCCATCGTGCTCCCAGCCACCGGGGACGTCCGCGGGATCGTAGAAAATGTAGGGATTGAACCGTGGAGTATTGACCATACGAGGATCCGGCTGGATCTCGACAGCCTTGAGAAACTCGCGCAGGCTCAGGCGCTGAATGGTCTCGCCAAGGCGCTCGCGGTTCTTTCCGTTCTCCATCCACCAATCCCACACCTTCTCGACGAATTCCTTGAACTCGGTGTACGGGGATTCCATCTTTATGAACGGGATGATAACGCTCGAAAGCTGTGCGCCATCGAGAATCGGGGCCTTTGCGCCCGTCAGGATGGTTGCACCCCTGTCGAGACCCGGCTTAAGAGCACGTGGCATTACACGGATACAGTGCATGCAGCGGGTGCAGTCTTCATTGTAAATCTTGAGCTTTCCGTCGTATTCCATGCACTTGGTCGGGCACAGGTCGATTACTTCGGCCTTGATGTCGAAGCTGCGCTTCTCCCTGCCGCCGGCGCCGGCATGCGGGACCAGTTCGTTGCCCACATAGGCTTTTACAGCTTCCTGGTCGATGCGGATCTCATCGCGCCACGTCCCTATGATGGAACAGTCGGAACGGGCAATGGCCGCCACGCAATCCATCGGGCAACCGGACGCCTTGAATTTGAATTTGTAGGGGAACATCGGACGATGAAGCGCATCCTGGTATTCGTTGGTGAGGTCGTAAATGATGTCCTGGGTATTGATGCAGGACCATTCACAGCGGGACATGCCCAGGCAGCCTTCGGGGGTCCGCAGGTTCGAACCCGAGCCGCCGAGGTCCATATCCATCTCATGGGTCAGCTCGTAGAAAATGGGTTCGAGCTGATCGGTGGTGGTGCCCAGCAAAACGATGTCGCCCGTTGAACCGTGCATATTGGTGAGGCCGCTGCCGCGCGGGTCCCAAAGATCGCACAGTCTTCGCAGGACTTCGGTAGTATAATACTTGCTGGCAGGCTGATTGACGCGAATAGTATGGAAATGCGCTACATTGGGGAAAAGGTCGGGCCGGTCGCAGTAACGGCCGATAATGCCTCCGCCGTAGCCGAGAACACCCACGATGCCGCCGTGCTTCCAGTGGCCTTCCTTGTCCCTGTAGGACATTTCCATCAGGCCCAGCCAATCTTCGCACATCTTGTTGCCTTTGGCCGCCATTCTCTTGACGTCGCTTATGAAGCTCGGCCATGGCCCCTTTTCGAGTTCGTCAATCATAGGGGTTGCATGCTTCAGTGCCATTCGTTTTTCCTCCGTTAACCGGTTCCTCTGTAACGTTCACATGGTCCAATTTGCCGCGCGTATCTTTGCCTGGCTCTTTTTCACCTCCCTTTCCATAGCTTGCTGTATACCGCTCCAAGATGTCTCTTGCTCAGGTAACGTGCGTACCCGGTTTGGTCTGAATTCACTGGCAGGTTTGAGGCCGGGGGGCTAGTTCATTCCCTTTTCTTCTTTGGCCACGTCGTCTTCGCCGGGGAGCATATACATGGTGGTGCTGCCGCTCGACCAGTATTTGAGCTTGCCCTCGTTAATCAACTCGTTGACGACCTTCTTGGCCTGCATCATCTTCATCTCGGGAACAGCCTTGCAGAGATCGTTGAAGTAATGCTTGGTCTTCTTCTGCTGCTTCACCCAGTCTATGATACGTTGTTTTTCTTCCTCGCTCATCCCGTTAACTCCTGTAGCTTTGAATTATTTGGAGACGAAAGATATTTATCCCGCAAACAGGACGAAAACCGCCTCATCCTGAAAATCCCAAGATTGTAGCGAATCGAATCGACTTGGCCTGATTACCTCCACGATTGCGTTTTTGTCAACAGAAAAGTCAAAATTTTCAGCAGCATAACATTTGCAGGAGAAACCGCGCCGACACGATGCTGCGCGATCTTGCGCACCGGGCCGTAATACCGCTTTTCAACAGCGTGGCGATCGGTTAGAATTCCAGATTTATACAGGGAGAAAGGGATCAACGCTGCAAAAGCCACCGCCGGCAAATCGGAGCCGGAATGAAATCGGGGATTTCATCGCTCTTCGGCTTTTGAATTTTTGTATATACAGCAAAGGGAAAGAAAGCACAATGGCAAATACCGACAAGAAAGAAGCTCAGCTCAATCTCTACATCAAATTCCTCAAAGAAAGGCTTTTTTTCGAACCCGGCTCTCCAATCCTTCATTACAATCTGGGACTGGCTTACAGCAACAAGAACCTAGTCGATGAGGCAATCTCCGAATTCAAACAGGCCATTGATTCCGACCCGAAGCTGGCACAAGCCTACGTGAATCTTGGCGGACTCTATTTGAGAAAGGGCGAGACCGCCCTGTGCATCGAAGCAAACCTGAAGGCAACCGAAATCAATCCCGACCTGGCCCCCGCCCAGAGCAACCTGGGTTTTGCGTACATGCAGGCCGGAGATTTCGAAAAAGCTGCCGCACACTCCAGGAAGGCGCTCGAACTCGATCCCGGAGATCCCCATGCATTCAATATCCTGGTAGGCAGCCTTCTGCAGTCGGGCAATGCGGACCAGGCGGCCGAAGCGGCCAGAAAGATGATCGAACACAACGAAAATTTCGCCCCGGCGCACTACAGCCTGGGCATGTCGCTGCGGACACTGGGAAGGGCACAGGAAGCAGATCGACACCTGGAGAGGGCAAAACAGCTCGGCTATCCGCCCGCGTAAGCCCCCATGAAGCATGGCCTCCGCCCGACGGGCGGTTGACAGTTAATATACCGCCTATCCGGCGCGGTTGCGATATCGCGGTCGAGGAGACGATGGACATAACCAAGGACTGTTTTGTTATAATCGAATACGATGTGCGCCTGGAAGACGGCTCTTTTGTAAAGGGCGAAAACGGGCCCGTTTCCATGAATTTCGTTGCCGGGTACAACCAGGTGCTGCCGGGCCTTGAAAGCCGGCTCCTGGGGCTTTCCGAAGGAGCGGAGGCCGAATTCGTGGTTCCCGCCGCGGAGGCTTTCGGAGAACATGACCGGGACCAGGTAAAAACGATGAGTCCGGATCAGTTCCCGGCCGGGCGCAATCTCCGGGCCGGCATCTGGGTAAGCGCCAAAAACGGGCAGACCGGGGCGGAGTACGGCTACTTCGTGGCAGAAAAAACCGATTCGTCGATAACCATCGATTACAATCACCCGCTGGCCGGAAAAGACCTTCATTACAGGCTGAAAGTCACACGCGTGAGGGCGGCCTCGGATGATGAACTCGAATACCTGCGGCCCTGCGAGCACGACCCGGAAGCACTCGACGAACTATGACCGGGTAAAATTGCCTGACGTCGATTGCCGCGATTCTCACTTTTCAGAACGAACCCGACCCGATCCCCCGGCAAAAACCGCACAAAGCTGCACAATATGCATTCCGGCCGGCTCACCGTCAGGCCGGCGCAAACATTGTTCGCAGCAGTGAATCCCGGCTGATCATTCCCTTGAACCTGCCCTCGCCGTCCAGTACCGGAAGCCTCTTTATGCCCCCCTCCAACATTAATCGTATTGCCTCTTGTATCGAAGTTTCTTCCCGGACGGTCGCCACGTTGGTATTCATGACCTGCGCGGCCGTGTTTGCGCGCAAATGATCCCTGAGTTCCCTTTGCCGTTGGCCTCGCTCGGTGAAGGGGATCTTGCCGACGAAGTAATCCCAGATTCCGGGGTGACGGCTTGAGAAGGCTATGAGAAGGTCTCGATCCGAAATCAGTCCCTTAAAAAACCCGTTTTCATCCACGACACAAACCCGCTGGATATCGTTGCAGTCGATTACGCGCATGACCTCTTCCACGGGTGTGTCGGGAAGGACCGTGTAGGTGTCCCGGCGCATGATATCGGACACGTGGCGCAAACCCTCCACGGAGATGTGCTTTTCCTGGAATGCGGACCATTCCGGGCAAACCTTTATGGTTGTTCGAAATATATCCACCCGCGAGAGTATTCCGACAAGTTTCCCGGAACCGTTAACCACCGGGAGGCGCTTGACCTTTTTCTTCAGCATGAGTTCGACCGCTTCCGTTATCATCCTGTCCTGCTCGATGGTAACGGCGGGCTCCGTCATAACCTCCCATGCCTGCTTTGCCCCCAGGGCCTCGATGACCGCATCGATCTTGTCCCGGCTCGATTGGGCCAACAGCCCGATGCGCATCGGCATTTCGGCCTTATACAGAAGATCTCCCTGCGCAATAACCCCTACAGGGCGATTCTCATGGTCGACGACCGGAAGCCCCGTGAAACTGGAGGATAGAAGCAGGCGGGCCACTTCGCTAAGGGGCGCCGCAGTGCCCACACATTTGGGATTGGGGGTCATGACGTCACGGACCCGCAGGTTTCTTGGAAGCAGGAGTCCGGCTGTTCTATGGGATACGACTTCGGAGTCCCGGACCGCAATGATCCCGTCGGTTACCATCTCTTCCAATATGGAGAGGAGGGCATCGAACTCCACAGCGGGAACAATAATGGTGATGCGCACGGGCATGTTGTAGGAAAGAATTTCAAGCCTTCCGGTGACAATCTCTCCATTCTCGTAAGAACCGGCTATGCCCCTGGTAACAAAGCATCGCGCCGCGATCTTGAGCCCGCTCACACGCCGAACCACGGCGCCGTAGAGTTGTTTGCCGCCCCAGCGTGCCTCTTCGCTCGTAAATATTTCGATCACCTTGTAGTGCAGCATCATCCGCCCCCTATCTTAGTCTCCCTACCCACATGCCTAGAAAAACCAGGGCTCCGCCGACAAAATTAGTGCCGAGGATATTGGCTAAGGCTAACAGGTGTGTTGACGCACGCAACGAATTGACGCTCTCCAGCGCAAACGTTGAAAAGGTGGTCAGAGCGCCAAGATAGCCGGTTATGAAAAACAGGCGGGCCGAAGGTATCATGAAGTTCATGCCGCGGTCCGCCAGGGCAAACGACAGGCCTATAAGAAAGCACCCGGAAAGGTTGACGATAAGAGTGCCCCATGGGAAGTCGCTCCCGAACAACCTGACAGCCATCAATGCGACCCCGTAACGGGAAACAGCCCCGAGGCTTCCACCAAGCGCGACAAAAAATATTTTAGCCATTCAACTCTGCCGATCCACTTCAGCCATCCCGGTTGTCCGCACCGCTCAAGGCGCGCACCGGTTATCACGCCCCCTTCGCGCCGGGGCGCAACAAAAAAGCTCCCCAGGCATCTACCCTGCAAGAGCTTTTATAGCATCGCAATCAAAACTCCTGCCCGGCACCAAAAAACTTGCACCCGGCAGGAGTTATCAGCCGTTGCCGGCGGTTTTCGGTGAACTCCATCACCACGATATTTTCATATAGGATAATTTAATTCTCTTTTCAAATCAAGCGTGGAGCAAAGCGCCGCCACACGGCGCGGCTTTAGCGGCGGAGTTTCAAGCAGCCATGCCGTCTTGCGGGTTGGCTTCGAGCATACCCCCTACCTTGACTCCGGCTCAATTCCGTTCCGCATTGTTCCGGTACCAGTTACAGAAATCGTATATCGCCTTTGCCCGGCTTTCTCCCTGCAGCAGGCCGCGGCAAAGCTCGAACAGATCCCTTTTGTCCGAAACGGATTCCTCCTTGCCCCCGGTTGACTCGTAAAATCGCCGTATCAGTTCGCTCGCTTTCATCGAAGCCCCGCCGAAGATCCTCTCCCTGGGGTCCTTCGGTTCGTCAAAGGGTTCCCAGTTTTCATAGCCGATCTTCAGAATCCGCTCCTGGCCGCGCCTGGACATGGAATCGAAAATGGCCTTTTTCCTCATGTCGTATTCTTCTCTGTCGCTCATCTCGGTTGCCGGTTGCCTTTCGTTTGCCTGCTCTCGGTTGGGAAATCCTCACCGCGTCTTCCGTTTCAGTCCCAAAAAAGTTTCAGCCTGATTTTTTTGAACTCTTTGGTACTGAAAAGGATACGGAAGTTCTCATGGCCGATAGAGCCGGCCAGCTTCAGCGCGATCGCCTCGCATTCTTCGGCGCTGCGCCCGTGGACCATCGCATAAAGGTTATACGGCCACTCTGGATAGGCCGGCCGGTGGTAGCAATGGCTCACCTCGGCGTGCGAAGCCAGGATTTTCCCCACCGAATCGATCCTGTCTTCCGGGCAGTTCCAAACGACCATCCCGTTTGCCCGAAATCCGACCTGCCTGTGGTTGAGTACGGCGGCAAACCGCCTGATAACCCCCTGGGCGATCCATTCGGACACGGTGCCGAGCAGTTCCGCCTCGCTCATCCCCAACCCCACGGCCCACTCGGCGAAAGGCTTTTCGACAAGGGGGAGGTCCTCCTGGATACACTTTACTATGCGCACATTCCTGGAGCTTACGCTGAATCGCCCATGGGATTCGGTGAGCGGAAGCTCGAACTTTTCCTCGGGAACATCCCAGTCGCCCTCCTCCAGCACATCGAGAACCACGGCCAGTTTATATTTTTTGAGCGCCGGAAGGACCAGGGCGGGCCACCCCCCCGCTTCCATCGACAGCCGGGCAACCACCTCATCGAGCTTGCGGCCGGGGGGAACGGCTAAGGTAAACCACATATTATAATTTCCCGGACGAAGATAATTATGGCTTACTCCCGGATATCGGTTCACCGCGGCGGCAGCGGCATCGAGGCTCTCTTCAGAAACGGCCATCGCCACCAGGCAGCTCCGGTATCCGAGCGCCCCGGTATTGAAAATGGCGCTGATCTGTCGAATTGCCTTTTCCTCTTTAAGGGACCGGATCAGCTCCCGGACCTGCTCCTCGCCGATTCCCAGTCCCTCGGAAAGAGCACGGAACGGATCGGAAACGATCGGGAATGCACGCTGCACCCTGTCAAGAAGAATTCGGCTCGTTGAATCCAAGGCAAAGCCCCCGTAAAGCCCCGATCTCGAAATCGGCGGCGTGAAGATCCCGGCAGAACAGGCGGGAATGAATTCGACTCTCTCAAAGAGACATTGTAAATCCTAATATTTTCGAAATCTTGTGAATTCCCGAGAGACCCCGCCCAAAACGGAATATAAACCCATGATTATTTCCTGACAAGCAAAGGCTGTGCTATTATCCGGTTTTCTACCATGTCAAAAAATTAAGGTATACGCGGGGTCCCTCCCGGCCCCGAGGCGCTTCGGACGGAAAATCCCACCTGCCGCCTGGATTTTTCGACCTGCAATGTGTGTGTGTGGGAACATGATGCGACAATCCCGAAAAACCCGGCGAAATTACCCCGGAATCGAGTTATTCATCAGGATGCCCTTCGGGCTGGTTGCACTCGATGAGAACTCCGATGGGCTGCCCCTGCCGCCAAATCTCGCGCTCGAAAGTCCGAGTCTTTCCTACGGCCCGTATCTGCGTGCGGTTGCCGGCTATTTTTCAGCAAATTCTTTCAAAAGACTCAGGGATCTGCTTGCAACCCATCCCGGCACAAATCCCGGTTCGCCTGCCGCGGTGCGCCTGGTCAGCGAAAAACACGGAGCGCTCTACAGCGTTTCGCGTCTCCAGGTGCTCTTTCCAGCAAGCAAGGCGGCCCCCTCCTGCCCCGACGCCGACCTCAATTTCGCGGTAAACACCGCTTTTCTACCCGAACAGCGGGCGTTTCTCGCGGTCGAATACCGGCTGCTGAAATACCTCAACCGGCGGTTTAATCTGAGCGCCATACCACGTCCCCTTTTGTCCGGAAAAACCCGGATCGAAGTCCAGGGTACGTGGCGGGAGATCTCACTTTTTGCCGGCCGGTGGTTCGATAATCATCATGAATTCCATCTTTCCGCCACCGGCGGCAAACTGGGCATCAAGGTGTGGAAACCGGGAAAAAATGCCCTGTTCCTTGCCACCGGGCAGGCCGAGGATCTCTACCGGCAGGCGGCCGGGATATTGACCGCCTGCCTGGATACGCGCTCCTTTCGGCAGATTTACCCCTGGCATCACGGAGCAGGAGATTTTGTCGTGGACGAAAGCCGCGATTCCGTCAGCGTACGCCTTATTACAGCCAGGGACTACCGCTCGCTTCTCACCCGCTCGGCCGCCCGCGACAAACTGCTCGGCTCGCTCCACTTCTTTGCCAACCTCGGCGTCAGGATGCGCATAGACAGGCTGGACGGAACGGGACCGCTGGCCTGGGCTGGGCCGGAATGCCTGCGCGGGGTCGTCCGGGGATTTTACGAATCGTGGAAGCATAAGACGGCCGAAGACGACGATCTGCCGTCTGCACCGGAGATGCTCTCGTTTTTTCTCGGCTTTTCTTTCGAGGAACAGCTCGCGTTTATCGAAGCAGCCGCTTGCAACGGGGAGGTGGAATCGAGTGAAACAGCCTTCCTGGGGCCCCGCCTGCCCGAACACGTCCGTGAGCTTTCCTCGGCTATCGAAAATTTCCTTCGCGATAAGGTGAAATAAACTCCACCTCAAGGAACAGGAGGACTAATAGTGGACCTTCCCCCCATCGATTATTCGACGCTGGACAAACCCGAGGTCCTGAACCACTTTTTTCACCCGAGGCGCGAGTGGAAAGCAGTCGAAACCGGCCACTCCGCGGATATCTCGATACCGGTCGAAAACGACGTTTCAATCGGCGCCAGGTTCCACCTCATCAGCAAGACCGCCCCCAATGTGCTTTTTTTCCATGGAAACGGCGAAATCGTTTCCGACTACGACGACGTTGGGCCGATCTACAATCGAATGGGGATAAATTTCCTGCCGGTGGATTACCGCGGCTACGGCCGATCGGGGGGGACTCCGAGCGTCAGCGCGATGATGCGCGACTGCCACACCATTTTGGATTTTACCGGAAAATGGCTCAGGGAAAACCAATACTCCGGCCCGCTAATCGTCATGGGGCGCTCGATTGGGAGCGCTTCCGCCCTGGAACTTGCATCAAAGAGGCAAGACGAAATCGACGGCCTGGTCATCGAGAGCGGGTTCGCGTTTGTCGAGCCTATTCTGAGGCTGATGGGAGTCGATCTTCGGAAGCTTGGCTTCAGCGAGAAGGAGGGGTTCCGAAATCTTGACAAGATAAGGGACTTCCGCAAGCCGGTTCTCATAATTCATGCCGAACGGGACCAGATCATCCCATTTTCTGAGGCGCAGGCGTTCTTTGACGCATGCCGCTCGCCGGACAAGCTGCTCCTGAAAATCCCCGCCGCCGACCACAACGATATTTTCTCAAGAGGCTTTACGGAATACATGGCGGCCGTAAAATCTTTCGCCGAACGGGTAAAATCGGCAAGGCCGGATGGTAAGTAAGGAGTTGCTTTGAAAAGCATCGAGGAGCCGCGCCACCGCGGTCCCTCCACTCCATGCCGCTTCGCGGGGGTGCGGGGGGAATGGGCTGCTGCCCAAATGCAGTTTCTTTGGAAATGTTGCCGCTGCCGGGCGGATTCGCCCCTTAGCGCCACCCCGGCAGTGCTTCTACAATAAGAGAAGAAATCATTAAGCCGCAAAGACACCGGATTCCCGCCCGAAAGCATTGCGGAAATGACGACTTGGGGTGATCCCCATTTACGTAAAGTTCCTGTGTTTTGAAGCAACCCCGTTCGGGCAACGGCCCGGGAATCATCCCTCCGCCCTGTTTGAACGCAAGCGGGGATCGATCATTTCTTTCCGTAGTTTTCCAGAAGGGCGGCAAAGAGCCGCACACCGCAGTCCAGGGCCGATTCGTCGAAGTCGAACCAGGGGGAATGAAGGCTGGGGCCGGACTGTGATTCGGGATTGCGGCATCCGATCCTGATAAGCGCCCCCGGCCATTGATTGGCGAAGTAGGCGAAATCTTCGGCGCCCATCCTGGGGCGTTCGGTGCGCACGTTTTGCTCTCCCAAAATATCCGCGGCGGTGCGCGTGGCGAATTTCACCAGTTCGGGGTTGTTAACCAGCATCGGGTAGCCGGTTATAACCGAAAAATCACAGGACACCCCGTGGGCTTTCTCCGCTCCCTCAACAAGTTCCCTCAACCTCTGGAATATGACCTCCCGCACCTTGGGGCGAAGCGTTCTGACCGTGCCCTCCAGGACCGCTTCCTCCGGTATTACGTTTTTGGCCGTCCCGGCGTGGAATTTCCCTATGGTGATCACCGCACTGTCCAGGGGCGACACCCCGCGGCTGACTATGAACTGCATCTGGGTAAGCAGGTGAGCCCCGGCAACGATGGGGTCTATGCAAAGGTGCGGCTGCGCCCCATGGCCCCCCTTCCCGGTCAGCTTTATGACGATCATGTCCGAGCAGGCGTTGCTGACATCGGGCGCTATGCCCACCTGCCCGGCCGGGACCTCCGGGTGCACGTGACCGGCAAAGACCGCGTCCACCTTTTCACCGTCGAATGCGCCGGATTCGAGCATCGCCCGCGCACCGGCCCCGCTTTCCTCGGCCGGCTGGAAGATGAACAACACCTTGCCGGCACCCCGCTTCCGCCACCCGGAATCCATGAGAAGTCTCGCCGTTCCGAGCGCCATCGCGATGTGGCCGTCGTGTCCGCAGGCGTGCATTGTCCCCGGATTTTTTGACCGATAGGGCACATCGCTTTTCTCTTCGATGGGCAGAGCATCCATATCGGCTCGAAGAGCAACCGTGGGACCCGGTCTCGACGCCTCAACCGATGCGAGGATACCGGTCCCCCCCACCCCGGACCGGTAGCCGATGCCAAGCCCGTCGAGAACTTCGGCTATTTTTGCTGCCGTCTTCTCCTCTTTGTAGGAAAGCTCGGGGTACTGGTGAAAATGGCGGCGAAGTTCGACCAGCCAGGAATGAAACGGCAGAACCGAAGAATTGGACACGTTGCTGCTCCCTTGCTCGATACTTGATGCTCGCAGTGCTTGATGCTCGATTCCCGTCACCTATACCTGATATTGGATACCATCTCAAAAAGAAAACCCGCCTTCACCAAGCGGAGGGCGGGTTTTGAAACAGGATCACAGGACAGCGACAGGGAGGGGGGGCTCGTTTAGGATTCCATTGCGCCCCGCGCCCGATGCTTTCGTTTTTACTGAGGAATATTTCCGTGCTTCTTGGGCGGAAGCGCCTGCCTCTTGTTGGCGATTACTTCAAATGCCTCGATCAGCCGCGCACGGCTTTCGGAGGGCATGATCACCCCGTCGATATACCCGCGGGAAGCGGCAATGTACGGATTGTAGAGGGACGTACGATAGTTATCGATAACTTCCTTGCGTTTTGCAACCGGGTCCGGAGACTCGTTGATTTCGCGGCGGAAAATTACGTTTGCCGCGCCTTCAGCGCCCATGACCGCGATTTCGGCTGTCGGCCAGGCAAAGGAGAAGTCCGCCCTGAGGTCGCTTGAACACATCGCCAGGTAGGACCCGCCGTAGTCTTTGCGCGTGGTCAGCGTGATTTTGGGCACGGTGGCCTCGGAGTAGCACCAGAGCAGCTTGGCGCCGTGGCGAATGATGCCGCCCCACTCCTGCTGGCTGCCCGGAAGGTATCCCGGAACGTCGGCCAGGGTCAGCATCGGTATGTTGAAGCAGTCGCAGGTGCGGATGAACCTAGTCGCCTTGTCGGAAGAATCGACATCGAGGCACCCTGCCAGGACCTTGGGCTGGTTGGCGATGATCCCGATAGTCTTTCCATCCAGGCGCGCATAACCTACGAGAATGTTCTGAGCAAAATACTGGTGCACTTCCAGGAAATCGCCGTTGTCGACGATGGCCCGGATGACATCCTTCATGTCGTATGCGCCCATCGAACTGTCCGGAATAATCGTGTCCAGTTCAGGGCAAAGCCGGTTGCGGTCGTCTCCGGAGCTGGCGTAGGGGGGGTCTTCCATGTTGTTGTCGGGGAAGAAGCCGAGCAGGCGCTTGATCTGGTCGATGCAGTCGGCATCGCTTTCCGCCGCAAACTGCGCAACGCCGCTCTTTGTGTTGTGGGTCATCGCACCGCCGAGGTCTTCCTGCGTAACGACTTCACCCAGTACCGATTTAATGACATCGGGGCCGGTAATAAACATCAGACCGGTACCCTTTACCATGTAGATGAAGTCGGTCATGGCGGGGGAATACACGGCGCCGCCCGCACACGGGCCCATTATGGCCGAAATCTGGGGGACAACTCCCGAGGCGATGGCGTTGCGGTAGAAAATCTGGCCGTATCCGGAGAGTGAATCCACACCTTCCTGGATTCTGGCGCCGCCCGAGTCGCAGAAGCCGACACAGGGTCTGCCCGCGCGCAGGGAAAGGTCCTGCACCTTGGTGATTTTTTTGGCGTGCATTTCACCGAGGCTGCCGGCGCGCGCCGTGAAGTCCTGCGCAAATGCAAAAACCTGGCGGCCGTTGACATTTCCAAATCCGGTGATAACACCGTCGGCGGGAATATCGACTTTGTCGATTCCGAACAAAGTTCCCCTGTGCTTCATGAACATGTCGAGTTCCCGGAAGGTGCCGGGATCGAAGAAATAATTTATGCGGTCACGGGCGGTCATCTTGCCGCGCTCGAGCTGCTGGGCGACAGCTTTAGGGCCGCCCATTTCCCTGATCTTAGCTTCCCGCTCACGAAGGTCTTTTAGCTTGTCCGCGACTACTCCCATATCAGATACTCCTCCATGTCAACATTGAACATTGTGCGCCTGGTTCGCTTCCACTGGACCCATATCCGGTCATTCTAGTCGTAACCGATTTCATGTCAAGCTGTTTCCCCGGCCAATCGTCCAAAGATTCACAAATAATGCACTGCGGATTCAACATGCCTCCGGTGTGTTGGCACTACACCCATTACAAGGCTCTGCCAACGTCCGGAGAATCAGCTTGTTTCACTTTTCACTTTTAAACCAGTTCCACCGGTTTTGGCAATTCCATATCGCACAGAGGTTCGATAATTATGCAAGTTCCCGATAACAGGCTCAAATACTAAAAGAGAAGACGGCGCCGCAAAAGATAGTGAAAAATTTAAGAAAATTCTATAGTACATGAGTGCGACAAAGGCTGGCCATCCGTGGCGGCAATGCGCGATTTAAGGGACTCTACGATGCTGCCCCTTCGGCGGACCCGGTCCGGGGTGACACCTTTAACAAAGGGGCCTGGAGAGGGTATGCGGCGCACCGCGCTATTCCAATTTCTGCTTGCAATGTTTGTACGGTCATGCTATCGATTCCCTCTGTATCTTATGAAGGCAGGCGGTTTCCTGGCAGACCTGAATTCAGCAGAAAACAGTTCTGAGCTTAGTTGATACCCTATTTCGAACTACACTTAAGGAGGATGGATCATGAAGGTCTTTGTGGGTGGTGTTGCCGCGGCATTTCTCGGTTTTCTGGGAATAATCATCTGGTATGATGCCGTCTTCAGGTTCATCGGAGGCGCAATTCCCCTGGTCCTGCTGCTTGGCGGCCTTATGGCGGCATACCTGGGTTATGATGAAGTAAAGGAAAAGCTCCCTTTCCCGAAAGCCAAGGAGACCGCTGATCCCACAGGCTCCGATGCAAAACTCAAAGAAGAAGCGGAAAAGTACAAACAGGAAGTCGAAAGGCTCAAGGCCGAGTTGGACAAGTCAAAAACGAGCTGAAAAACTCAGCTGTTATGCAGATATTGAAAAGCCGCCCCGCAAAGGGCGGCTTTTCTTTTTGACACGGAAATTCTCACCTGCTGAACTCTTAACCCGAACCCACCATACATAAAATCGCCCCCCTGACATTATGCAGCAGCTTATTGGCAATGCTTCCGAGCATAAACGGCGTTTTCTTCTCGAGGCTCTTTTTCCCGATGACCACCACCTGATACTTTTCCCTGTCGATTTCATTGAGAAGATCTCTTGCGATGCCCTCCCGTGCCTGTTCAACCCGCATTTTGATAAAGTAGGGAGGGATTCCGCGCTTCAGCAGGGCATCGCGCCCCTGCGACATGAGATCGAAAATGGGCTTCTCGTAGTCGGTTTGCCACACCATCGGCACATCTTCCAGGTACCGGGTAACCGGAGGTTTCAGATGCAGGAATGTGAACTGCGAATAAGGCAGCGATGCGATCACCTCCGTGGCGTACCTGTTTAAAACGTCCCCGCCGGTTAAGCCCTGGACCGCCACCAGCACCTTCCTCATGTCATGGAGCGGAGCATCCACGATCCAGACGTTAAGTGAGCCGCTGTACTGCGAGACCGCGCTGGATACGCTCCCGATAAGGAGGCGCTCCAACCGGCCGACCCCCCGGCGCCCCAGGGCGATCGTATCGATTCCCTTCTCCTTGGCGGCGCTGATGATATCTCCAGCGGGATCTTCACTATCGAGCCGCAGGGCGGTTTGAATTCTCTCGCCAGGGAACCCGCTTTCCAAAAGCAGTCTGCGAGCCTCATCCAGAGTGGCCTGCCCGATCTTTTCCTGCTCCCCGGCCGGGAAAGGGTCCGGAATGAATCCGGCAAGATCGCCCCTGTAGTCGGTCCCAAACTTCTTTATGGAATGGTACAGGAGGATTTCGCAGCCGGACCGGGTCTTCAGAATGTTTCCCAGAGAAGTTGCCGCCTCTTTGCATTTCGGCGAACCATCCACAGCGAGCAAAATGCGGTTTTGCACGAACTCACCTCCACGGCAGCGTGGGCTTGTTTCCTCACCACGTGTAGCTGCAGACAAACATATCACGCTTCGTTGTTATCCCGAAGCTTATAAAAGGTTTTAAGGCTCGAATTCAAAAGATCCGCTCCCCACGTTTCACGAACCGGCGCCTCCCGAGGGTCACACGGCATTCGCGGTCCAATCCTTCCCGGAAAAACCCCGCCTTGACTTCATCGGGCGGTATGGGTTATTAAGTACGGTTCCTAAACCTTTACTCCTTGCTCCTTCCAACAGGCGAAGGGGCTTTATAAACCCGAGAGGAGAGCCAATGCGTAAGTACGAGACCTTTTTCATCGTCGATCCGGACTTGTCGGATGAGACAAACTCGGCGGTCGACACCAAAGTGCAATCCATCGTAACTTCCAATGGAGGCGAGGTCCTCGCCTACAGCCCGTGGGGCAAGAGAAAACTCGCCTACCCGATCCGCAAGCGCAGCCGGGGCCTGTACGTGCTCATGGAATATTCCGGCGGGCCGGACATGGTAGCGGAACTCGAGCGCAACATGCGCATAGACGAGCGCGTGCTCAAGTTCATTACGGTAAAGCTCGAAGACCGCTTTGACCCGGAAAAGGAAAGAGAGCGCCGGGCGGCCGCAGCCGCCGCTTCCGCCCACCAGGAGGAAGACGAGGCCGCAAAGAAGGCGGCCCTTGAAGCGGTGGGAGAAGAAGAGGCGCCCGACGAGCTTGATGAGGAGGAAGGTTCCTCCGAAGAGGGCGTAGAGGAAGAAGAGCAGGAATAAGAGACCTGAATCTGCCAATATATAAGGAAAGCGAGAGAATACGATGGTTGTAAGGCGTAAGAGACGTACCTTTGCGCGGCGCAAGATCTGCCGTTTTTGCGTGGATTCGGACCTTCGGATCGATTACAAGGATGCCAAGACTCTGCGCTACTTCGTAACCGAACGAGGCAAAATAGTTCCCAGACGAATTTCGGGCAACTGCGCCAAGCACCAGCGCGTCCTGACCCTGGCTGTCAAGAGGGCGCGACAGATTGCCCTTTTGCCGTTCACGACCGTACACACCCTCTAGTATTTCGAGGGTGCAGATTTCAATAAAATGAATCAGCCTGAAGGAAATTTGCCGGCTTTGCGGTTGGCCGCCGGAAGGGAATTTTTCTTCCACGTGCTGACAACCCTCAGCCTCTTCTTTGCGATATCGTTCATTCCGCTGGCCGGTTTCCTTGCAGGGGTGCTTACTCCGCTCCCCACCGTGCTCATCGTGATCAGGTACGGGGTCCCCGCCGGTTTGCTGGCGCCCTTTATCACCGAGGCGGCGGGGGCGCTCATGCTTATATGGCTCGGAATGGCCCCCAGCATCCCCTATCTTACGGCCATGCTCGGAATGGGGATCATCCTGGGCTACGGGACCAGGCACTCCTGGCCCTCTGAGAAGGCCATAGGGTTTTCCACCCTCGCGGTGATCGCAATGGCCGCGGTTCTCCTGGCGTTTGCCTACATGGAAACAAAAGGGCAGCTTGTGAGCTTGCTGGAGCAGGACCTTCGAGGCGCGATTTCGGTGACCTTCAAGGCGCTTGGATCGACACCTTCACCGGAAACCCGCGATCTGGAAAGCTCGCTTCTGGCCACCGTGCCCCTGGTGATAAGGATTATTCCGGGGATTACCGTTTCGTGTATTCTGGGCATCGCCTGGGTGAACATGCTCTTTGCGCGCCGCTATTGCCGCGCCGCCGGCCTGCATGAATGGGTTTCGCAGGACTGGACACGATGGAAGGCCCCCGAGCCGCTGGTCTGGGTGGTGATCGCGACCGGAGCCGCTCTGATCGTACCGGTTCCCGGTTTAAAGCTCGTGGGAATGAATCTTATCATAGTGCTTGGGAGCATATACTTTCTCCACGGCCTTGCGATTACTTCCTTTTATCTGAACAAATGGAAGCTCCCGCTTTTCATGCGTGCGCTCATCTACGGATTCCTTGCCCTGCAGCAGTTCGCATCGATGGCCATCGCCGTTGCGGGCCTTTTCGACATGTGGCTGGACTTCCGGAAGCTCACCAGGAAAGCTGCTTAGGAAAATGGAATGCCAGCTTGATTCATCCCTTTTTTCTATTGTATCCTGCATGAAAATGCCGGCTCAATTCCATACAGGAGTTCTCAAATGAAAGTCATACTGACAGAAAGCGTCGAATCCGTCGGCCAGCTCGGCGATCTCGTAAATGTTGCCCCGGGTTATGCCCGCAATTTCCTGCTCCCCAAGGGCCTGGCCATGGAAGCAACAGGCAAGAACGTCCGCGAATTGGAACACAAGAAACGACAGCTCGCGCAAAAACGTGAAAAACTGCGCCAGGAGATGCTCTCGATCGCCGAAAAGCTCAACGGGGTGAGCGTAACGCTGCGCCGCAAGGTTTCCGAGGATGAAAAACTCTACGGCTCGGTCAGCCCTGCGGATATCGAAAAGGCGCTCGAAGATAAGGGCTACCGAGTCCAGAGAAAGTCGATAATTCTCGAACAGCCCATTAAACAGATCGGAGAATTCACCGTACCGATACGGATTGATGCCTCCATATCGGCCAATATCCGCGTGGTGATCGAAAAAGAAGAGTAATTCTTTATGGAAGATTTTCCAGCGGAACTTCGCAGGGTTCCCCCCCAGCAGATCGAAGCCGAACAGTCCCTGCTGGGGGGAATCATAAACGACAGTTCCGGCCTGCCCTCCGCCCTGGAGGTTCTGAGGGGCGACGAATTCTACAAGGATTCCCACCGCATAATCTTTAAGGCGATACAGGACCTGTTCGAAAAAAACGAACCCGTAGACCTGGTAACCGTATCCGAAATCCTGGCGCAGCAAAGCCAGCTCGAAGCCGCGGGCGGCGCATCCTATATCGCCCTGCTCACCGAACACATGGCATCGGCCGAATACGTGTCCGCCTACGCCAAAATCATAAGCGAAAAAGCGGTCCTGAGAAGGCTCATTCAGAGCGCAAACGAGATCATGTCCCTTTCGTACGGCGCGGGCAAGAGCGCCGAGGAAGTGCTGGACACGGCCGAATCCTCCATTTTCGCCATTGCCGAGCGCAGGATCCGCAACAGCTATTTTCCCATCAAGGAAGTCATAAAGAAAAATATCGAGGCCATAGAGCGGTTCCAGGAATACCGCGACGCGGTAACGGGCGTTCCAAGCCATTACAGGGACCTCGACAAGCTGACCGCCGGCTTCCAGAAGTCGGACCTTATCATACTGGCCGCCAGGCCGAGCATGGGGAAAACAGCCCTTGCCCTGTGCATAGCCAGGAACGCCGCATTCGAGAGCGGTATCCCGGTTGGCTTTTTCTCGCTGGAAATGAGCAAGGAGCAGCTTGCGATGCGTCTGTTGTGCTCGGAGGCCAGGGTGGATTCCCATAAGATCCGCACCGGTTTCCTAAGCCAGCAGGAATGTTCGAAGCTGTTGCACGCGGCGGGCACTTTCATGGATATTCCGATTTACATAGACGACACCCCGGCCATATCCCCGCTGGAACTCCGGGCCAAGGCGCGCCGGATGATGGCCGACCAGGGGCTGGGCATGGTGGTGGTCGACTACCTGCAACTGATGCGGGGGCGCGAGACGATAGAGCGCAGGGAGCAGGAAATATCCGAGATATCCCGGTCGCTAAAAGGGCTTGCCAAGGAACTCGACATACCGGTTATCGCCCTTTCCCAGTTGAACCGCAAGGTCGAAGAGCGGCACGACAAGCGTCCGCAGCTGGCCGATCTTCGCGAATCGGGTTCGATAGAACAGGATGCCGACCTCGTTTGCTTCATCTACCGCGATGAGGTGTACAACCACGATTCGCCGGACCGCGGGATTGCCGAAGTCCACATCGGAAAGCAGAGAAACGGGCCTTCCGGCGAGACCGTGAAACTGGCATATATCAATACTTATACACGTTTCGAAAACCTCGCTTTGACACAATGATCCGGAATCCGGATCATGCGCGACTTTTCCACCGCAGTCAACCATACCATCCCCGGCTTTGCGCTGCTGCCGATGAACGTGTCGACCGAACCGGGCATCGACCGGCAAAAGCGGTCCCCGCTAAAATTCGCCGTCATCGGCGCCGAGCCCTGTTCCGAAGAAGTCCGGCTCCGCATGGAGGACTTTTACGGCATAAAAGCTTATAATAGCCATGGGATATCAGAGATTAACGGCACGGGCGTTGCGTTCGAATGCCCGTCTCACAGACCGGAGAAACATACAGGGCACATAACAAGGGAGTTGCTATCACGAGACTTATCGGCAATGTGACAGGCCTCAAACCCAGTATACGCCGGCGCCTCGAAAAACTGTGCCGGCGCAAAGTCCCTCCATACCAGGTGGTCTCCCCGGACCTTTCCCGCGACCTGGCTCACCTTTCTTTTGAATCGGCAAGGCAGTTGGGACTGCTCATCGGCCGCGACGGAACGGTTGAAATGGTGATCGTCGGCGGTCCCCGCTCCCTTTATATTCCGGACCTGCCCAAGAGCCGTGGTGGAAGGTGGCGTTTGCGGGGGCTTCGCCTGGTGCACACGCACCTTCAGTCCGAGCCCTTGAGCCAGGATGACCTGATGGACCTGGTTTTCCTCAGGCTGGATTGCGTGGGAGCGGTCCAGGTCGACAGCCATGGAGGCGCGACGCAACTCGAGGTATCCTACATATTGCCCGGAAATGGAGGTGACGGCGGCCACGGGTGGGAAATCCTTCCCCCCATCCCGTGCTACGCGCCCGATCTCGACTTTCAGGCCCTGGTAAAATCTCTGGAAGACGAACTGGAGCGCAACCGGCTGGCAATCCCGGCTGCCCTGCCCGGCCAGGACCGCGCGATCCTGGTGAGCGTAACGGGCTCCGACAGGCAGACGGCCAAAAGGTCCATGGATGAACTGGTGGAACTGGCCAGGACGGGAGGGATCACCGCCGCGGACACCATTATCCAGCGGCAGCGCCAGATCAATGCCAAGTACCTCATCGGAAAAGGCAAGCTCAGCGAGATCGTTTTGCGGGCGCTTCAATGCGGCGTCGATCTGCTGATTTTCGACCAGGAGCTTAATCCATCCCAGGTGCGGGCAATTACCGATACGACGGAGTTGCGCGTCGTGGACCGCACCCAGCTCATTTTGGACATCTTCGCCCAGCGCGCCCGGAGCCGCGAGGGCAAAATCCAGGTCGAGATGGCCCAGTTGAAATACCTGCTGCCAAGGCTCGGAGTAAAAGACGACGCCCTCTCCCGGCTCACCGGCGGCATAGGCGCCAGGGGACCCGGCGAGACGACCCTTGAAATCAACCGGCGGCGCACCAAGGACCGTATCGCTCATCTCGAAGATGCTCTCAAAGACCTTCGCAAAAGACGGGACCTGAGAAGGTCCCGGCGCGCCCGCAAGGAAATGCCGGTCATTTCGATTGTGGGCTATACCAACGCCGGCAAGTCAACCCTGCTCAATGCGCTGACCCGCAGCTCGGTTTTTGTTGAAGACAAGCTGTTCGCCACTCTCGATCCGACCAGCAGGCGGCTTCGGTTCCCGAGGGATTTCGAAGTCATCATAACCGATACGGTGGGCTTTATAAGGGACCTGCCCAAAGACCTCATGGAAGCTTTTTCAGCCACCCTCGAAGAACTCCAGGACGCCGACCTCCTGCTTCATGTAATCGACATCGGCAATCCTCAATTCGAAGAACAGATGGAGGCGGTGGCAAGGATCCTCACCAAGCTTGAACTCGGTGGAAAGGCGTCGCTCGTCGTCTTCAACAAGATAGACCTCGTCTCGCCGGAGTTCGTCGGACTCATGCTCAGAAGACACGGCGGAGTGGCCGTTTCAGCCCTCTCACCCCGCACCCTCGACCCCCTCATAGCGGCCATGGAGGAAAAAGTCGAGGACCTGCCGGGCCGCGCGGTGGGATTGAGCCCTCCCGCCGCTGCAAACGACGAACCGGTGCCCGATCCGGAGTTTTTACCGGCGTAAGGCTTCGGTGCCACTATCGGTCGCGATCATGGATTGAAAGGGATAAGACATGCACATCTGGCATGCAACTGGAGCATATTGAATGAAGACGAATCTCTTCAATCCCGATGCACCCAAAAAGCACACAAATCTGAGCATCAACAGCGACCTTCTCAGGCAGGCCAGGGAGAGCCGCATTAATCTGTCAAAGGTGCTTGAACAGCGCCTTATTGAGTTATTGCTGGAAACAAAACGGCGGGAGTGGAGGGAGGCAAACCGGGATGCCATCGAGGCATACAATCGACGAGTCGAAGAAATCGGCTTGTTCAGCGAAGACTTGAGACCTTTCTGATGGCTCAGTTTGACGTTTTATGAAAACCCCAACCTAAAAACCAATAAGCTGGTTCCATTCCTGCTCGATGTTCAGGTCGATCTGCTTGACGGCCTGAGAAAGCGGGTTGTCGTCCCGCTCATAGCTTCCGCGGCCGTGGGCAAACCGATCGTGAATCTCAATCCCCGATTCCGCCAGATAACCGGAATCACTCCCCCAACCCACCCAACCGTTCGTCGATAAACCTGGCGAGCAGCATTTCGTATTCTTTCCCGATGAACGACCGGTACCTGAGCAGGTCGAATTTAATATGGTTCCAGTAAGCCTCGACGCTTTCCTTCGATTCCAGGCTGCTCACCTCCTTGTAGATTGCATCGAGGAAACCGTCCCTGACCCTTGAGCGGTTGAATTCGGAGATCTCTTCGAGCAGGAACAACTGCTCCTCGGTGAAAGAATACCTGGATTTGAGCGTCTCGATCTCCTGCCTGACCTTCCGGAACCGGGAAATACTTTCCGCCTGCGCGAGTTTTTCCTGAAATTCTTTAAGAACCCGCTCGTTTATGCGCCTCTGCTGTGCCCTGAAGGTCTTGAGCAGGTCCTGTTCGAGTTCTTCCGCCCCCAGCGGCATTTTCTTTCTAACTTCCTCGATCGCCTGCCGGCAGGTCCCCGAAAGTTCCTCGGTGTCCCATATTTCCGACAGGGTCGTGATCATGGAATCGAAGCGCACCGCATCCCGGTAAACGACGTTGATCGCCCGCTGATGTCTGCTTGCCTCAAAGCGCAGTTCGCCGAAAAGGTCGGGAGTGAAGATGATCTTTTTTTCTTCGAAGCACTTTACCGGGAATGGTTGATCGTGCAAAGTGGCCCTCAGCACTTCATGCCTTGCGCCGGACCCGCGGGCGAGGTCGAAAAAGCTTATGAGACCCCCCTTTTCCGCCATCCCGAAATGATGATGGAACGACTGCAGCGAAATGATAAGAAGTTTTAGACTGTTGCCCAGCCCCAGGTAATCCGGAATTTTCTGGAAATCATAGATCCTCATGGCCCCGCCCAGGTGATCCAGGCAATAGAGCAGGTAATGGCGGACTTCGGGGCTGAGCGCGGAAACGAGGTCGATCAGTTCGACCCCCCGCATCAGTTGTTTTTCAAAAGCCGCGGGACCGGAACTTTTAAGCTTTTTCTTATGATAGATGAACTGCACCGGGATATCGCGCAGGTACATTTGCAGGTCCTCGTAGTCCACCCACAAGGAACCGGCCATCTTGAGCAGCCGCTCGAAGGCCGCGCTCTGCCTGCCCTGCCAGAGCGACTCGTTGTCCGCGCCCGTTTCCGGTATCTCGGAGCACGCGTTCGGTCCGGCGGCGATGGCCGTTCCCCCCTTCGGCGTAAACAGGAACCCGTCGAGCACCGCCCTGCCCTTTTCCTCCAGGGTCTGCCTCAGGTAAGCCCTCCAGGTGGTCCTCGCTTTTATCACGTCCTGAGCCACGGCCCGGTACTGGAGGAAGCCGTCGAGAAGGTCCGAGACCATGGTGCCTTCATTTACCGCGGCCGAGGAGATTACGGAATTTATAAGGAATGCATCCAGCAGGTGCGGGTCCTTTTCCGCCGTTATATTGTCGAGGGCCGTTACCGGTTCGTCGCCCAGGATCACATGGCCGATGATGCCGTGATAGCGAACCAGCATGATGGCGGCGTCCTCCACGCGACCTTCGAGGCCGTATTTTTTGAGGATGCCCAATTTGCGCAGGATCTCGGCTCCCTGCCTGGCATGGGTCCAATAGTTCTCGGTGTCCCAGCCCCTGTATGCTTCCAGCTTTCCAATTTCCTGGAACAGAATGCTGAACGTGAGCGCCTGCAGGAGCCATGGCTTCTCTTTGACCCTGTCCGCGCAGACTTCGAGGGCTTCGAGCTGCGGATGGCTTGCCCCCAGGTCCTGTTCGGCAAGCGGCCCGAACTCCTGTTTTGCCAGGCGGTAAAGAATGCTTCGATCCTGGAAGGCGCTCCGGTCCCTGTTGACCAGCGCCTGATATTTTTGAAGACATCGCATAATGTAATCTTCAAGGGTGCCGCTGGCGGGGTCCGGGGAGATCCCGCTGAGAAAACCCATGCCGCGAAGCTCGGGCACTATAAACCCCAGGAGCCCGGGACAGTGCTCGTGAAGCACGCCGACGGCGTCATGGATTTCTGCGGGAATGAAGATCTGCTTTTGCAGCACCGATTTGAGCCGCGTCTCTATCCCGTGTATTTCCTGGTTTTTCTGCTCGATGCAACCCGGGGACTCGAACAGGCCGCACTGGATGTTGCAGCCCTCGCGGTCGAGATAATTGTTGAAGCTCATCAGCTCCGAAAAGCGCCTTTCCATTTGCCGCAGGTCTTTCAGCGCAATGTTTCTCAGTCTCGTGGACTCGAAAACCGAGAGCAATTCGCGGATTTTTCGGATACTTTCCTCTATATCGACAAATGAGATATCAAGGACCCTGCTCACCGGGTTGAGGATCAGCCGGATGCCGCTGTCCATTACGAAAGCGGGCCTGCCCACGGCCAGATTCGACTTCATTTCCTCGAAAAACCGGGGGTGGAGGTGGTCCATGGGAAGCGACAGGATGGCGCTCCTGAGCTTGTTCAGACGCTCCGGACGGTCGCCGGCGGGAGTTCCGGCAAGGATTGGATTGAAATTGATAATGTTTTTATCCGAAGCATTGACGGCGATCCAGAGCAGCGTGAACCCGGCACGGGTCCCGACGCTCCTGAACACCGGCCCGGTGCCGTGGAACTCGGAATCGAGAAATTGCCTGAAAAAATGGGCCTGCCCGAAAATGTAGTCGCCCAAAAACTCCTGCCTGAAATCTTCAGCCACTCCGGCAAGCTGCAGGGCATTCTCCATCCTGGCAAGCCTGTGCGGGTCGTAGTCGCAAATCACCTCCTTTTCCAGGGGCCCCTTGTCAAGGTAGTCCCGCCAGGTGTTCAGAAACTCAAACAGGTTGAAAAACTTCAACATCTCCCGGATGGCCCTGTTCTGGACCCCGCCGATGGAACTTATCCCCAGGTCCTCCAGGCTCTCCCAGTCCATTTTGGGGTCCGTTGTGACGGAGACCGCCTCGTCGTAGAGCCTGAAAAGCTCGTCGGTCTGCTCCCCCATGAAGTCCTCACCCATTGACGCAATAATTTCCGCCATGCTCATGAGCCGGCAAACCCTGAGCAGATCGAAGACGTCCTCCTGTTCCTCCTCGCGGGCGCGGTCGGTGATTGTCTGCAGGGTGCGGGCCGGGACCTTGCCGAAGACTATCCGGCCCATCGTGGTGTGGCCGGCGACTATTAACAGAATCTCCCGGAGCTGGGCCGGGGAAAAGCCCAGCAGAGATAATTTCTCAAGGTTTTCGACGATTGAAATGTCCTGTCCCTCGGACTGGTTCGGATTGAGGAACTGCCGGATTTTTTCCAGCTTGGGGACCTGCTCGAGCAGCTCGACTATGATGCGAAAGCTCTCACTCCTGCTCCTGAAAGGATTCGCCAGCCGGTTCAGCTCCAACTCCGAGATCCCGGCTATCGAGCGGTCCCTGATTCGCACGAGCGCTTTCAGCACGTCGAGGATATACCCGAAATTTTTCCTGTACTCGGCAACCAGCGACAGAGGAGACCCCTGCATCCTCGACTGCCTGATCTCGTTTTCCACCTCCGCCAGGGTGATGACGGGATGCCGGCGCCTGGCCACCATCGACAGCAGGCTTTCGGGCATCCTGATGTCCACCTCGATGCGGTCCCGCCAATACTCCTCATTGGCCTTTGAAAACTTTTTCTCCAGCAACTCTATATCGAAGAAAGGTTCGAATGTTTTGCGCCATTCCCTCTCCAGTTGCTTTCTCCACAGAGGCTCCAGCGAAATGTTGAGGTAGGGCAGCCTGTCTATTGCTTCCGGATTGAGGTCCTCGGGTCTGCGGCGGTCCAGAAGCATTTTAAGATGGGGTTCCGAGAAGGCGAACCGGTTAAGGTAATAGTGGAGATCGGACAGATGAACGTCCATTTCCGAACCGGACAGAGAAGAGCGGTATTTCCCCTCCGTTTTGAAGATGTGCGAGAAAAGCAGAAAAGACTTCAGCTCCTCATCCGTTTTGAACCGGACACCGCAAACCTGGTCCCGGTGAGGCACTGCCCGGTGGGCAATGATATGGAGCCTTCCGTCTTCTTCCAAGAGGTCGTAGAGCTTTGCCGCCAGATATGACGAGAGGCTTCCCAGGTCTTTTTTGCGTACCTGCTTCGAGTAATCGCCCGGGATTCGCTGTTCCAGCAGATACCGGAAGGGGTCTTTCGGAATTACAATGATATCGAGCGGAATGCGCCAGGAACTCAGCACGTCCAGCGAGTCGAATATATGGATTCGCAGACTTGGAAACCGGGCGGTCAATTCGTGTGCTATAAGGTCCCGCGGACCGGTGAGAAGGCCGATATCGAGATTTTCGGACCCGGTGTCGTTTCTGTGGCGTTTGATCAGGGACTCTATCTCGTCGGCCTTGTTCTTGATTTCCTGTACGGAATGGGCCACCAGATTTATCGGAACCAGGTAGTATAGTATGCCGAGGGCACTGAACCGGATGAGCAGTCCCAGTTTCTGGTAGATTTCGTTTAACCTCTGGGAGTGCTTTTGCAGCTCTTGCCGGTTTTCGAAATCCACGCTTTCCAGGAAATCGGTGTCCTCCGTGGTCAGAACCTCCCGCTCGATGAGGCCCAGCCCGTAGGCGTTTCCGCCAAAACGGCTGGGAAGAAAGCCCGGATGGTCTTCAGCGGCGAAAGTCCCTATTGGAACATCTTCGGGATTTATCCCAAGCCGCGGATATTCCTCGGGATTGATCAGGCGAAAGAAAGCCTCGCCTCGTTCGAGTTCGGCTGACTGTCCGTATGATTTCCTGTTTCCCATCGAAGCCCCTTGGCAGGTGAGCAGACCTAAATTATAAGGCTTTTTATGTTTTTTTCATTACTCAAAGGAGTTGAGCGCATGAAAGCAAAAGAGGCCGAAGGGGGGCGCGCCAGAGCGGGCGTAAAGATGTCCTTGAATCTGCTTGCGGCAACGGTGCTCGGGCTGGGGAAAGCCCCGGCCGCACCCGGGACCGTTGCCACCCTGGTGGCGGGGGTCCCGTGTTTCCTCGCGGCAGGTCATTTGCCGTGGGTATTTCAGGCACTCCTGGCAGCCGTAATTTTTGCCGTAGGCTGCCGGGTTTCCGGGAAGGCGGAAATCGAGCTTCAAAAAACCGACGCCCAGCAGATCGTTATCGACGAGCTGTGCGGATTCATGATTGCGATGGTGGGACATCCCGTGGGGTTGGCTTCCGTAACGGCCGGATTTGTTTTCTTTCGCATTTTCGACATCTGGAAGCCGTGGCCTCTACGCTGGTTTCAGGAAAAACTCAGCGGCGGCCTGGGGGTGATGATGGACGATGTGGGGGCCGGCATTTATGCAAACCTTGCCGGGCTGGTCATCCTGCGGGCGGCGGGCTGGTTTTGACGCGGGAGCGCGCCAGGTGACGTATTGCCGCTATAGCCAGGATCGCGATCGCCCCACCGGCAAGGTCCAGCACCCAATCCCGGATATCGGCATCCCGGCCCGGCACGAACAACTGATGAAGTTCATCGATGAAGCCGAACAGGCCGACCGCCAGGAACACCCTCAGGGCAAAGGCCGCAAATCCTTTCTCTTCTATTACCCAGTACCAGAAATTCCCGAGCAGCAACCCAAGGGTCGCGTACTCCACGGGGTGAAAGTAGCTGGTATCAAATGAAACCCGAACGTCCGAAAAACCCCTGTTGGACATAAGGGTCATGAAAAGCCCGTAACAAACGGCAGGGATTAACCACCGCCATCGGTACCTGCCGCCCGAGCCGTTGAACAGGCTAAAAAGGGCGCTGATGCCGCCGCCGAGAAAAAGTACCAGGATCGGTAAAAATATTTCCTCTCGGGGAATTTTTACAATCCGTGAGAATGCGAGTGCGCACACCCCCTGGCCAAAGAAGATACATGAAATCCAAAAATTTGCATTCACGGCTGCGATTTGCGAAATTTTGTCCTGTGGACGGGGTTTCACTCTAAATTATTCCTTTTCCGGGCATCAAACATGCCGAACGGCAGGCCGCACCCTCTACCCATTTTTCCGGATACTGCCCACTCTCATATAAATCGGCCATTTCACCCGCTTCATAGACTGTTTTTTTCCCCAGGCACGGGCGAGGTCGTCACGGACCAGTTCCAGGGGGTCTTTCCCCATGGCCTCCCTGAATCGATTCACGGCGGACCATGTCCCCACGTAGCCCAGCAGGTGGGCAAGATCCCAGGACGACTCCATCCCGAAATCCGGGGTCTCGATTTCAGGGAAGGGAAAGTACAATGAACTGAACCCATCCTCAATCATTTTTCTTTCCGGGGGCCAGTATGGGCCGACGATGTCCGCATACAACCGGTCGACAAGCCGGTCTATGCCGGGGTCGATCCGGAGCAGGCCGTAGCACCACAGGGCAATGATCCCGCCGGGCCTTACCACTCTTCGCACCTCCGGGTAGAATCGGGGCAGGTCGAACCAGTGGGCGGCCTGGGCCGCCATTACGAGATCGATCGACCGGTCCTTCAGCGGGACGTCTTCGGACAGTGAAACCACGTAAGCTATTGCGTCCGAAGCGGCGGCGTTTTGGACCTGACGCTTGCTGGCATCGGTTGCCACCACACGCTTGAAGTAGGGCGC
Organism: uncultured delta proteobacterium; assembly: GCA_963712895.1. GTDB lineage: Bacteria > Desulfobacterota > Syntrophobacteria > Syntrophobacterales > Syntrophobacteraceae > SbD1. The sequence goes on from CAVQJR010000009.1 coordinate 353,393, forward strand.
CGCCCCGGCCGCGGCCTGGCCGTTTCCGGTGGCGCAGTCCAACGCCGCTTCATGCCCGGAGCTAAGCGATGCGAGATAGCGGAAAAGAACGTCCGGGTAATTGGGCCGAAACCTGCTGTAGTCGTCGGAACTCTTGGTGAAATGATCTTTGAACATATCCTTCCCGATGCCCGTCCCGGCGAAACGAAATACGCCCTTTTGCGAGATGCGGAGTCAAAAAAACGGCTCGATTTAAGACACATACTGTTATAATTTATTTTAACTCCGGAACCGATCAAAACTGGGCTTTTTCCCACGGGAGCAGATCAGATGGATGACAAAGTTCTCGATTTCTGGCGTCAGCATTCGGTCAACTTTCTCGAAATGGCGCTCAAAAACGACAAGCTGGAACGGGTCCGACAGCCGGACGGATACGGAAAGCACATCCGCGAATGCGGCGACTCGCTGGAGATATTCATTAACCTGCGGGACGACCGTATCAGCTCCGCTTCGTTTTACACCGAAGGCTGCATATACACCGTTGCCTGCGCAAATACCATAGTGCGGATGGTCGAAGGCAAGCCGCCCGAACAAGCCTGGGCGATCACGCCTCGGGATGTGATCGAATATCTCCAAACCCTCCCGGTAAAAGAGCGACACTGCGCCGAACTCGCCGTAACAGCGCTGCGCGCCGCTTTAACAGACTTGAAAGAAACCCAGCGGCAGCCCTGGGTCAAGTTCTACCGGGAAAGCGGGTCCCGATGACCGGTATTTCTTTGCTTTGTCTTTTCCTGCTATATAATACAAGTTCAATCCCTATAAGAGGGCCGGTTGGCGTGTCGCCGGCTGCCTTTCGCGCGGAAGGTCCGGCATCTGAGAATCATGGGGTTTCCTGCTCCTCCTGGAAAAAACGGTCCGGAAAAACCAATCATAGAGTAAAAAGATGCTGTCGCGCACAGAATGTCTCGATTTTCTCGAACAAATCCAAATGGCGGCGCACATCCGCAGGCACAGCGCGCTGGTTGCCGAAGTGGCCCTTCTTCTGGGCGGTCTTCTGAACCGAAACGGTTCCAGGCTTGACATGCGCCTGATCCAGGCCGGAGCGCTTCTCCACGATGTCGGCAAGGAGCGAAGCCTTCTTACCGGGGAAGACCACGCCGCACTCGGAGCGCAGATGCTCGATGGAATGGTCCACCCTAAGGCCGCCCAGATAGTTCGGGAACACATATTTCTGGAACATTCCTCGCTCGAAGCTCCCATTACCGAGTCGGTGCTGGTAAACTACTCCGACAAACGGGTAATGCACGACCAGATCGTCACCCTCGAAACACGCTACCACGATCTGATCTCGCGCTACTCCAAAACTCCCCGCCACCGCGACCTGATGCTCGAAAAACTGGAACTCTATCTCGAACTTGAGAAAAAGATTTTCTCGCACCTGGCCATAAGCCCTCAGGGGGCCGAGATAATGGGTCTGAAAGCAAATATTTTTCAATGAGCCTGATTGGAGCACTATGGAAACCAGGATTCTCAACGTGGCGTTGCTGGCAGGGGGAAAATCCGCGGAGCGCGAGGTTTCCCTCAAAAGCGGTGAGCAGGTCTACCATGCGCTCGACAAGTCGCGCTACCGGATCAGGAGGTACGATCCGGCAACCGACCTGCCATCCCTTGCACAGGACGCCGCCGGAATAGACGTTGCCCTCATTATCCTTCACGGCCGGATGGGTGAGGACGGCACCATCCAGGGAATGCTGGAATCCCTCGGCATCCCTTTCCAGGGCAGCGGAGTGCTGGGCAGTGCCATCGCGATGAACAAGATCATCAGCAAGCAACTCTACGTCAACGCCGGACTGCCGACCCCACCCTATATGGTGGCGGACAGGACGGCCCCGCCCGAACCCGCCGAGGTGGCGGGCAGCCTTGGGCTGCCCGTTGTGGTCAAGCCCGAACACGAGGGGTCGAGCATCGGCCTGACAATCGTTCGCGATGCGGCCAAACTCGGCGACGCTTTCTCCAGGGCGTGGGAGTTCGACAGGCGTTGCCTTGTCGAGAAATACATCGGCGGAATTGAAATAACCGGCGGCGTGCTTGGAAACGACCATCTCCAGGCCCTGCCCCTCATAGAAATCGTTCCGGGAGACCATTACGAATTCTTCGACTACGAGGCCAAATACACGCCCGGGGCAACTAAAGAAATCTGCCCCGCCCGAATCTCGCCGGGACTCACCGCCAAAGCCCAGCATTATGCCGAACTGGCCCACAAAGCCCTTTGCTGCAGAGGCTACAGCAGAACCGACATGATGCTTACGGGAAACGACTTTTTCGTCCTCGAAACCAACACCATACCCGGAATGACCGCGACCAGCCTGTTTCCGCAGGCGGCGGCGGCGGCCGGCATAAGCTTCTCGGCTCTCCTTGACCGGCTGATCGAACTGGCCATGGAATAACCACCCGTGCGGAGGCGGCGGGTGCGGGATGTCGCAGATCGGCAGCCCGTAAATCGATTGCCCGATTCGGGACGCCCTCGGCCGCCTTTGCCACCTAGGACCCGGGACCGACGACTGTTTTCTGTCTTCCGTTGACGGCCTTCTTTCTCTATAATGCCGTTTGGCCAAATTTTTCGCAATTCGCCCCGTCCGCGAGGCATGAAAGGAGATACTATGCTTTTCCTGGCTATCTTCAGCTACTCACCCGAAGACAGAAATCTCGTAATCGAACGCGGCATGGGCTCGGTTGAAAAGCCCGGCGGCGTCGAGATAAAAGGCGAGTGGTTCGACGTTTCCGGGCACCGTGTTTTTCGCCTTTTCGAGGCACAGGATGAAGTCCATCTTGCCGCATCTATTTTCAGTTGGACGGATCTCGGGGTGGCTGAGGTCATTCCGGTGATGGAAACCGAAAAGGCGCTGAAGCTTCTGAAAAAGGTCGGTAAGAGATCCTGAAAGAATTTCGGAGTCGGAAATCCGGTGCCGGAGCGAACTCCGAAACCGGAGGTCTGAAAACCGAGGTCGCAGGTCGGATATCAATGGTCGGATACCGGGCCGGTTTCCGCTGTCACAGGTCCGGCCTCCGGCCTCTTCCTATGCATGCGACGGAGAAACGTAAATGAAGGAGTTGGAACTGCTCTTGAAATCCATTGAGCCCCCCGATGCCGGCTGGGAAAAAAAGGCATTCGAGCGGCTCAATTCCCAGATCCGCCCTCGCGGCTCCCTGGGGCGGATCGAAAAAATAGCCGCGCGGCTGGCGGCAATCAGGCAAACACTCGATGTTGACCTCTCCAGGAAGATCATATTCGTGTTGGCGGGCGACCACGGGATCGCGGCCGAGGGCGTCAGCGCCTACCCGCAGGAAGTCACTGCCCAGATGGCATACAGCTTCAGCCGCGGGTGGGCTTCGATAAACGTTCTGGGCCGGCACGCGGGCGCGGTTGTCCGAGTGGTCGACTGCGGCATTGCAAGCGACATTCCCCCCGAATGGGACGTCATCGACCGCAAAATAGGACCCGGAACCGCATCCATTTCCAAGGGCCCGGCCATGAGCCGGGAGCAGGCGATCCAGGGACTTCTGACCGGCGCGCGGCTTGTCATGGATGCCTTCGAGCAGGAAGGCTTCAGGCTTTTCGGCACGGGCGACATGGGAATCGGAAACACCACCCCGTCGGCGGCAATAGTCTGTGCGTTGAGCGGAAAATCCCCGGCCCAGCTTACCGGAAGGGGGACCGGCATCGACGACGCGGCGCTTGGCAAAAAGATTTCGGCGATAGAGACCGCCCTTGCCGTCAACCGGCCGGACCCGAACGACGCCCTGGACGTGCTCTCGAAAGTCGGAGGCTTCGAGATAGCGGCGCTTGCCGGGGCCGTCCTGGGGGCTGCCGCGCTCAGGGCACCGCTGGTCTGCGACGGGCTTATAGCAACCGCCGGCGCACTCATTGCCTGCCGGCTGGCCCCTCACAGCGCCGGCTACCTTTTTGTGTCGCACCGGAGCGCCGAGCCGGGCCACATCGCCATGTGCGATCTTATCGGCATGAAACCCATACTCGACCTCGGCATGCGGCTGGGAGAAGGGACCGGATCGGCCCTGGCAATGAACATAATAGAGGCCGCCGCCAAGGTCCTCGTGGAGTGCAAGACCTTTGCGGAAGCAGGGGTGACCGATACCGGGCATTAGCCAGGAAAATTCCTGTATGCCGATTCGCGAATTCAATATAATAGGCTGAAAAATCCCCTCAGGAGGATGATCCATGACCACGGTAATGCCGGAAGGCGAAGCAATTCGAAAGGCGATAAAGTGGATTTCGGCTGAGTTGCAGGAAGGTCCCGAAAAACCGGTAATGAAACTGGTCAATGAAGCTGTGGCCCGCTTTGACTTATCGCCCAAGGACGGTGAATTTCTGCTCTCCTTCTACAAGAAGGAAAAGGGACCTTCAATGTCCAACTGAGCCGCCGGCTCCCGGCACTTGAAACGGGTACGGGTTACAGTTCGAACTGTTCAGGGTAGACGGTCACATCTGTTTTTTTCGTTTTGAAAGCCCCGATTTCTTCAAGGAAGGCAATATATTGGGCAAGGTCTCTGTGCCCCGTCGGCGGGACTCCCGCCGGCGGGGGTTGCCTCAAAGCCCTGCAATCCTCTTCGCTAACCGGAAGATCGACTTCAAGGTTCAGCATTTTTCCTTTTTCCCTCAAGCTCGTAGAACATTTCCAACTGACCGAATTTTTTGAAATAACCCCTCACCTCACCTATATCGATTCCCGGCAGCCGCATCATCTGCTGAATGTCGGATAACTCCCTGAATTTGCGGTCCGGATCGTTTTTTACGGCAAACAGCTTCAGAGCGATAAGGTGTTCAGCCCTGGCCACCGGCAAAGAAAATTCTCCCAGAACGAGGAGATCCCTTTTCCCTAAAAACACAATGCCTGCCGTTTTATCTGCCACATAAACAAAATCAATCCGGCCCAGACCCGCCATTTGATGGATATGATTCGAAAAACCCTTAGAGCGGTGAACCGTTTCATATCCGAGTGTTTCCAGAAATCTTACGATTTTTTCCTGATCTTCCTCCCTGACCAGAAAATCCAGGTCACGAGTGGCCCGCACGTATCCGTAGGCATGGAGAGCATACGCGCCTATTACGACGAAATGTATGTTCTCGCGTTTAAGGAACCTTATGATCGTTTCCAGAACCGTTCTAAAATTCATGGCCCGATTTCGCGCCCCAACCCCATCAAAGCCCGGCCAGCACCAGATCGTGGACCCGGATGATTCCGACTATCTTTCCATCCGAATCCACTACCGGAAGGACCGAAATCTGGGACGGCCTGTTTTCCATCAAATTGAGCGCCTCGGCAGCCATCCGCTCCTGGCCTATCACCACCGGGTTTCTGGTCATCAGGGTGTCGATTTCAAGGTTCAGCAGGTCTTTATGCTGCTGGACGGCCCGCCGCAGATCGCCGTCGGTAAAGATCCCCAGCAGCTTGCACTCGTCCGAAACCACGAAGACCGCCCCCATTGCCTTGCCGGTCAGGCCGACCAGCGCCTCGCGCATCGTCTGGCCGCTGCGTACCAGGGGCAGGTTTTCGCCCGTGTGCATTATGTCTTTTACCCGGAGCAGGAGACGGCGGCCGAGCGCCCCCGACGGGTGCAGCCTGCTGAAATCCTCCCTGGAAAAACCTTTCACGGCCACAAGGCTCGATGCCAGGGCGTCCCCGAGGACCATGGCCACCGTGGTGCTGCTGGTGGGCGCCAGGTTCAGCGGGCAGGCTTCACACTCCACTCCGGCGTCGAGGAAGATATCACAGTCCCGGGCAAGCGATGACCCGGCGCGGCCGATAATTCCAATTGTCTTGAGCCCGAAGCGTTTGAACAATTGCAGGAACTGAAGCACTTCAGGGGTCTCGCCGCTGTTGCTCAGGACAAGGCCCAGGTCGCCGCGCTGAATGACCCCCAGGTCCCCGTGCATGGCCTCCACCGGATGAATGAAGATAGACGGGGTGCCGGTGCTGGACAGGGTGGCCGAAATTTTGCTCGCCACTATCCCCGACTTGCCGAGGCCGGTTGCGATGACCTTTCCCCTGGTCTCCATCAGGGCCGTGACCGCCCTCTCGAATTCGGGACCGATTCTGTCTAGCAGTGATTCGAGCGCGAGAATTTCCTTTCGGATTACTTCCTTCGCCAGGCTGGAGCATGAAATCATGGTGGTTTTCTCGGGAGTTGCAGTGAAGGGGGTTGCTGAAGACTAAACCTTGGAGCTCAAAAAATTTCTCAAACTGTACTGAACATTATTGATCTTGAGCTTCTTCCGGATGTTTTTGCGGTGCGTCCGCACGGTGCTCGCCGAAATATGAAGCTGCCTCGCGATCTCGTCGGTTGTGACGCCGTTTTTGATGAGCGATGCAATCCTGAGTTCGGTAAAAGACAGGGTGGCGGCGATGCGCGAGTCCATCGTGAATCCCGATGTGAGATCTTCGATCTGCATCACCAGCATGTCAAGCTCCGGTCCGTATCTTGACAGGTTCTTATCCCTCCTGAGCTTGTCCACCATGGGCGTAATCAGGTTGCGGAGCTTTATCGCGATCTTCTTTTCCACTTCTTCCCGTTCCCGCTCGATGTTTTGGGCGAAAATAGAAAGCGCCCTGTTCGTATCGCCCAACTGGGCGTTCAGGTTTTCGAGACGTTCCTTGTTCTGGATCAGTTCGGCCTGGCTATCCTGCAGATCGGCGATGAGCCTTCGCGACTCGCGCTCCTTTTCAAGAGTGTTAAGGGCACGGAAAACGGTATGGTAGAGGAGATCGGCCTGGAACGGCTTTTCCAGCAGGTCGAAGGCGCCCAGTTTTAATGCCCGTATTGCCATCTCCTTGTCTGCAAAACCTGTTATGATAATTATCTTGAGGTCGTGCTTCATCGAATTGATTTCGGGAAGCAGGTCCAGGCCGCAGATCTCGGAGATGTAGACATCCAGCAGGAGAACGTCGCACTTGTCCTCCCTTATTCTTGAAAAAAGCATCTCAGGTCTGGTAAAAGTATCAGCGGCAAGTCCCCATGAACGAACCAACTCGGCCAGGTTGAAGCAAACTTCGCTGTCGTCGTCAACAATTACGATGCTGGCGTTTCTAAATGACTCCATCTCGTCCTCTTCTAGCCCCGATGAAAGGAGTTAAAGAAAGAGTCGCCGTCCGAATCTGCGCAGTAGGCAGTACTTTCAGCCTTTTTAAGGATGTTGGGGATACTTTTACCAAATCACGAAACTAATTGCAATATATTAGCTATTTATGCAAAATAGAACCCGGCTTGTTTTCGAGCGACACATCGGATGCTTGAGAATTTTTCCCACAATCACGGAGGTGCCCTGCCCGATGAGCGGGAGCCTCCCCCCGACAGGAATATGTCTTTGAAAATGGCCAGAATACTTCTCATTGACGATGATCGCGAGTCTCAGTCGAAAGCTGCCGAAGCGTTGAATTCTCACAGGGTCGAGTTTAGCACCGCGGTAAATGACGCCTACCGGCATCTGGAAAAAGAAGCATTCGACGTGATCGTTGCAAATCTGGACTCCAACCAGGTCGATCAAATACAATCCCTCAAGGAAAGATTGCCCTATACTCCTCTTATTGTCCTGAGCAAAGAGGAGAAGTCGGAGTTGGTGGTCCAGGTAATCAAGGCCGGAGCATTCGACTTCATCAGCAAGCCGTATTCGTCCAACAGGGTCCAGATCGCCGTCTCCCAGGCGCTCGAACACAGGGCACTTAGAAACGAGATCGACTACCTCAGGCGAACACAGGATATCACCTACGATTTTGGTAAGCTGGTCGCCGAGAGCCCGGCGATGCAAAACGTAATCTCCACCCTCAAAAAAATGGCGGACCTGGAGGCGACGGTGCTCATGACCGGTGAAACCGGGACCGGGAAAAGCATTCTCGCCGGAACGATTCACTTCAACAGCAACCGCCGGACCAAACCATTCATAAAGATAAACTGCGCAAACATTCAGGAAACCCTCCTGGAAAGCGAACTGTTCGGACACGAGAGGGGCTCTTTTACCGGCGCCACCAAGACGCGGGTCGGACGCATGGAACAGGCCAACGGAGGCACGGTTTTCCTGGATGAAATCGGCGAGCTTCCCGCCCCGCTGCAGGCGAAGCTCCTGCGGGTGCTCGAAGAAAAAGCTTTCGAAAGGCTGGGCGGAAACCAGACCATCCGCTCCGACATACGTATTATTGCGGCCACCCACCGCGACCTGGAGGCGACGGTTGAGGCCGGCACATTCAGAGAAGACCTCTACTACAGGATAAACGTCCTGCGCGTCCACCTGCCTCCTTTGAGGGAAAGGCACGAGTGCATCGAACCGCTCTCCAATTTATTGCTGGCAAGGACGAGCCGCGAGCTCAAAAAACACGTTGAAGGCTTCTCCCCGGAAGTGATCGATCTTTTCAGAAACTATCAATGGCCGGGTAATATCCGCGAACTTTCCAACGCAATCGAAAGGGCCGTCCTGCTCGAAGAAAGCAGGATGATTCGCCATGCAAACGTCACCCTCTACGGCATGGCCAGGAAAGTCCCCTACTCCTCCCCAGGCTCGCCTTCCATTGCCCCCCCGCCGATAAAAGACCTGGAAGCAAGTGAGAGAGACCTCCTGATGGAAGCGCTGGTACAAAGCAACTGGGTCCAGAAGGAAGCCGCCAATCATCTGGGAGTAACCCCGCGCAAGCTCAACTACATGGTAAGAAAACACGGAATAACACACAGTCGCTGGCGAAAAAACAAGTAATTCCAATGGTCTGGTGATTTTCTAGTCCAATTCAGAGCTTTGCGGCCAAGCCGTCAAAATCCCGCAAGTCCGCGTCCACCCCGCAACTCTATTTTCGTTCCCGGCTTCAGGCAAACGAGGTAAAAAAAAGAAGCAGGCTTTCCACCAGGCGGGCCATAAAATGGTAATCGAGCGTCTCCATGGTGTCGGAAGGCAGATGGTAATTCCGGTTCCGGAAAAAAGCGGAATCGGTGATCATCACGGCCTGATAGCCTTCGTTCCAGAATGAGGCGTGGTCGCTGCGCCTCACGGCAAACATGACCCAGCCGTTGAGCGGCACGGTCAGCGGCTGCACCGGCAGGTCTGGGTTTTTTGCGAAATTATCGCACAGGCTCCTCACCAGTTTCCTGGAGCGAAGATTTCCCACAATGCCGATAAAATCACCCTGCTTGCGGTAATTAAGCCGCGAGAGCGGAAACGGATACTTCTGGCAGCCGTCCCGGTCACAGGTATAACCCACCATTTCCAGGCAGATCATCCCATCGAGCTTTTCCCCCCTGGCCTTCATCCCTTTGGCGTGCACGCGACTGCCCATGTAGCCGGTTGCGTAGGCCGGGTATTCTTCGAGCGCAAACGAAACGAATTTTACGGATGCGGGTATTTCCATCTTGCGGCGCAGGGCATGGAACTGCCTCGCCACCTCCAACTGCACCGCCACGGCGCTTGCGTTGTCATCCGCTCCCACCGTCCCCAGCACGCAGTCGTAGTGCGCCCCGACCAGGAAATGCCTCGACGCATCGGGCGCCTTCGAATAGGCGACCACGTTGTCCGCGGTACAACCGGGGCACGGGAAGGTTTCCATTTCCACTGCCAGCCCGCTCGTGCTGTAAACGGACCGGATGTAGTCCGCGGCGGCGTGAAGCTTGTCCGGCGAAAACATGGACCGCTCGCCGATGGTGACGGTCAGAACTCTCATGTGCTCCACCAGGCGCCGGACTGTATCGTCGAGGTCAATTAAACCGGGCATCAGTTCCTCTCCTATCGCCTGCCTTGCCCCGGGATGATCCATGGAGCGGGCGGCCTTACCGTTCCCGCCGGACTTTCTCGAAGCATATACATTCCAGTGTCCATGGGCGGGATAAAGTTGCCCCGGCCGCTCGCCGTTCACTTTCTGGGCTGAAATCATTATAAAAATTAAAAATAATATTAAGAAAAACTTTTTCCTGCCGATTGTTAGTTCTAAATTGCACAAAACAAGGCTTGTACTTAGGCAATCTGTTTTAAGAGCATTCGAACCTCACGTTGAAGCGCACGCTGGGAAGACATGGATAAAAAGCGCTGGAAGGGGAAGACCGGACATGCTCAAGACTCGAATTATAATCACCATCGCCACCGTTTTTGCCGCTACTCTGCTGTGGAATCAGTACGGCATCGAAGCCGCACCTCGGGAACAACCCACCTATGTCGGTTCCGACCAATGCAAAAGCTGTCATGAAAAGGAATATTCAAGCTTTCAAAAGAATGCCAAGAAGGCGCACTCCTACGACAGCATCGCGGTGATGAAAAAGGGATTGACCGACACAGAATTTGAAATGTGTTTCGAATGCCACACCACCGGGTACAAAAAACCGGGCGGGTTTCGTTCGGAACGGGAGACCCCCAATCTCAAGGAAGCGGGTTGCGAGGTCTGCCACGGTCCCGGCAGCGTCCATGCTGAAACCGGGGACCCCGGCGACATCAAAGGAAAGCTGACATCGAAGGACTGCGAAGTCTGCCACAACTCCGAAAGGGTTGGCGCCTTCAAATACAAACCGATGGTCTACGGGGGGGCGCACTGATGAAAAGCTTAAACATCGGTCTGCAGGGGAAAGTGACCATCGCCATTGCCGCCCTGGTTGCGGTGGTGCTCGTATCTTTGTTCTCTTTCAACATTTATTCTCAACAAAATTATCTGAGACAGCAGTTCCAGGCTTCCACAAGCGACCTGGCCGAAGCTGTCTATAGCGCCATACTCTTCCCGATGACCGTAAACGACACCGACACCATACGGCAGCAAATGAGCGATTTCGGGAAAAATGAGGCCCTCCGGGTCCTGGTCTTCGGGTTCGACAAGAAGGTTACTTACGCTTCCGAAAAGGGCAAAACCGCTACGGATTTAACCAAACTCATCAGTTCGCCCGAACTGGGAGAAGCGGTGGACCAGTTGCTCAAAGACGGCAAGACGAGCAAGACGAGTTATGAAGACCGAATCCAATCCAAACGCTGTGTCACGGTCGTGCGGCCACTCCTTAACCAGCCTCGCTGCCATCACTGCCATGGTGCGAATCGCAGTGTTCTTGGCGGGGTGATGGTCAAGCAGGACAGCGAGGAATTGTACAGGGATCTGGCATCTCTCAGGAACAACAATATCCTGTGGGGCCTCGTGGGAGGGTTGGCTATCATATTGTCGTTGTCCTTAATGATTTCCAGGTTGGCCGTAACTCCGCTGCAACGGATCGCCGATGGCCTGATAACCGTAGGCGAGCAGGCGAGCTGTTCCGCCAACCATCTCATGGATGCCAGCCAACAGCTCGCCAAAGGTTCGTCGGAACAGGCGGCGGCCATCGAGGAGACATCCTCGTCTCTCGAAGAGATGTCTTCCATGACGAAGCAGAACGCGGACAGCGCAAATCAGGCCAATGAGCTGCGCAAACAGATGGGGCACATGCTTCAGGAAGCAGACCGCTCCATGGCCGACTTGGCGCAGGCGATGACGGAAATCGCCGCCGCAAGCACTGAAACTCAGAAAATCATCAAGACGATCGATGAGATAGCCTTCCAGACCAACATGCTTGCCTTGAACGCCGCCGTGGAGGCGGCCCGTGCCGGTGAAGCGGGCGCCGGCTTCGCGGTAGTGGCCGATGAGGTGCGCAACCTGGCCATGCGGGCCGCGGAAGCGGCAAAAAACACGAATACCCTGCTGGAAGGAACGGCCACACGAGTGCAACGGGGCAGCGAACTTGCCGCTGCAACCAGCCAAACTTTTTCTTCGGCAAGTTCCGCTTCGCAAAAAGTCGGCGAATTAATCGCCGAAATTGCCTCGGCTTCCAACGAACAGGCGCAGGGGATAGAGCAGATCAATATGGCCGTTGGCGAAATGGACAAAGTCGTTCAGCAAAACGCGGCCAATGCGGAAGAATCCACATCGGCATCGGCGGAAACGAGCGCCCAGGCGCTTCGGGTGCAACGATTCGCACACGACCTCATGGCACTTATGAACGGCACGAGACCGAACCGGAAAAGCACCGGGAAGCCGGATCATACGCCCGGGCCGGGCAAGCCGAATGCCGGTGTTGAAGCAACGGTTTCCGCTGCCGCTTTGGCCGGTGCAAAGGCGGACCCGCCAGAGAGATGGAACACGGAACTGCGTCTATGATGCTTTGCAAAAACGCGGGGAGTTGAACCACGGGCGCAGCTCTCCGCGCTTTTAAAAAGCCTTCCCCGATATATTCCTGAACCAAACTCCGTATAAATGCCGGGCGGGGTGGGCCTCAACTACATAATGAATCAATGAGGCCGTAAAAGACTTTCGACGCCAGGAGGACCTGCTCGAACGAGACGGATTCGTCCGGCGAGTGGGCTTTTTCCAGGCTCCCGGGGCCGAGTATAATCGGCTTTATCCCGGCGGCCCATAACAGGTTGGCGTCCGAATGGCTCGGGAAGGACTGCGGTTCCCACGGCAGTTGCCGGTCGGCGTATACCCGCTTCAGCGTTTCCACCAAATACCCCTTCTGGGGCAGTTCATAGCCCGCATTCACGTAATCGAATGAAAGCGTCCCGTTAAAATCGGGGCTCTCCTGCCTCTGGTGCAGCAGGATGTCTTCGAGGTCCATGATGATCTCGCCGAGCGGCGCCGACGGAGGCAGGTGGATATCCAGCCAGGCGTCGCACCTTTCCGGGACGGCAAACCCGGACCGCGAACTGGAAAGGTCCCGTATATTGTAATTGAGCTCCGGCCTCTTTTCGGCAATATAGCGCGATATCCGCAAAAGCAGGTGCAGCATGGCCTCGACGGGGTTCTGCCCGGGGCTTGCCAGTGATGCGTGCATTCTTTTCCCGGTAGTCGTGATCTGGATTTCAAAGTACCCATAGTGGCTGAAGCACGGGTGCATGTCGGTGGGTTCGGCGATTATGGCCCACGGGAAATGATATTGCCTGACCAGCTTCTGCGTTCCGTCCCCATCCTCCTCCTCGCCGGCAACGAGCGCCAGGGCGACCGGCGGACGGCGTCCCTGCCTCCAGGCCGAAACGTAGGCCTCGATCATTGCCGCGCAGCCGCCCTTCATGTCGGCGGCCCCGAGCCCCTCGATCAGGTCTCCATCTTCGCGGCAGCCGAATTCGTCGAGGTCGTAGGCGGCCACCGTGTCGATATGGCCCACCAGAACCGCCGCAATCCTGTTCTCAGAGGGCACCACGACCAGGTTGGACCGTCCCTGGTGGATTGTCTGAAGCGTTGCCGGCACACCGTTGTCCCTGAGATATCCATGCAGGAAGGCTATGATTTCCTGCTCCTTGCCGGTCGGGCTATAAATATTGATGAGGTTCCTGAGAAGGTTTCTCAAGTTTTCCGGGTACCCGGGCTCAAGCATCAGGAGTCTCCATTCTCGCCCCTGGTTCGCTTGCCGTTTCTTTTCTCCTTGCTCTGCCTGTGCTGGTCCAGGTTCATCGACAGGTATATGTGTTCCTGGGGGTTTCTGAAGCCCATCTTGCGGAAAAAATGCAGTGCCGGCAGGTTATCGGCCTCGGAATCGACCAGCATTATTCTTACCCCCTCGTCGAGCATCAACTCCATGAAGCGGTTGAAAAGCTTCGACCCGATCCCCGATTCGTGGAAATCGGGGTTTACGCCCAACCACACCAGGTATCCATACTTCCAGGCCGAATGGCTCTTGGTGACGGTCGTACCCAGGACGAAACCGACCAGCATCTCGGTATCGTCATCGGTTTCGGCCACCATGCAGTATTCGGAATCGTTCTGAAAGAAATTGATGACCTCGTATTCGTCCCAGGTCCGGAAAAGGTTCGGGGCTTGTTTGGCGGTGAAAAGTTTTTCTCCGAGGTGAAAAACCTTTGCGATATCATCGATTTCCATTTGACGGATAGTGACGCTTGTCTTCTTTTTCTTAGAGTGCGAATTGTCGGGACTCATACAAACCTTTACTTCTTCTTGCGTCTTTTCTCGAGGCGGTTCTCCCCCGCCGCCCCAGACACGGCAAACGATACCCTGGAAAGACCCGAGCGCGACACCCTTGTGGACCGTATCTGCTCTTTGCGCTTCAGATCGCCGTATTTGCCGAATCGTCCGCTCCCTGCCATCGCTTATCTCCTTCGGGGAAGAGCCCTTACAAAGTGCAATTAATATAATCTCATTATAAACCTTTTTCGCTTACGATATGCAATTTCCTTAGACCTCGGGATGGGTCCCGACATATTTTATAGAGCGGTTCCGGACCCGAAATCCTGAAGGAGGAAGATGCCCGCATGACCGAGTTGTTCGCCGAAATGGCCAACGAAATTTATTCGCTTCAGGCCGTGGACGGCCTGACAGTCATTACACTGGCCGCTCTGGAAGGGGTCCTTTCCGTCGATAATTCGCTGGTTTTGGCCATCCTGGTCCGCTCGTTGCCGAAAGATCAGCAGAAAAAGGCCCTGACCTACGGCATCCTGGGCGCTTTTATCTTCCGTCTGGTCGCGCTCGTTTTTGCCGTCACCCTGATGCGGTTCATGGCCTTCAAGCTGATCGGCGGAGGATACCTTATCTACCTGGCCATGAAACACATGTTTTTCTTCTACAAGGAGGAAGCCCATCAGCTCAGGCCCCGTACCGGCGTCAGCTTCTGGAAGACGGTTGCCGTGGTGGAGTTGACCGATATAGCTTTCGCCGTCGACAGCATTACCGCCGCCGTGGCCATGACCGACAAAATACTGATCGTGTGGGCGGGCGGCATACTGGGAATCGTCTTCCTGCGCTTCCTGGCGGGCCTTCTGATCAGGTTGCTGGAAAAATTGCCCAGGCTGGAGGACCTGGCTTACCAGCTTATCTTCTTCATCGGCACCAAACTGTTCCTGGATGCACTCGGCGTAAAAGTGGAACACGAGACGTTCTGGCTGATGACGGGGGTGATCGTCACGCTGGGATCGGCCCTGGTTTACCGTGACTACTACCAGCGCAGGGCACGTACCAGGCGCCACGATCTCCTGATCGAACGGCTCGAAAAAGGTGAAATCGAAGTGGAGGAACTGCTGGCGATGGAATACATCCCGCGGGAAGTCATAGAATTTCTTCGAAAAGCACACTGCCTCAAAATCGAGGTGCCTTCCGCGGCACAAACCTGCGTTAAGGGAAATGTCGAATGACGGTCAGGCAGGGGGAGCCGCCTCCATCGGCTTGGACAAAAGAACCGGCCCGGGAGGCAGGCAGGCTTTGCGGCAGGGAGATGCGCCCGCCGCAAAGCCAAAAAGTTTGAGCCGCGAAGCGGCATGGGGATGGAGAGGCATTGGAGAGCACCCCTCCCCCCACGCCTTTTACAAGATGTTATTTATGAATCGAACTTTTGAGCGATCACGACCGGCTGCTCGGTCCGTGGCAGGACGGCGCGTGGCAGGACGGAGCATGACACGACGGGGCATGGCAAGCAGGAGCGTGGCAGCTTGTTGCGGCAGGCACCATCTTCTTTTCCACTGCATTTATCTTTAGCATTCTGATCTCCTTTCGGTTGGTTCCCTGGTTTAACATCCGGCCATTGTCACGTAGGATAATTAATAGGATCGAAATTCTATTTGTCAAATCGGAAGTGCCGATAATATCAACCGGGAACGAGTGGATATCTCCCACGGGTTTCCCGCAAGCGGCATTTACCGGAGCTATGCAAGCTCGATGAATCCACCCCGCGCACCCGTTACCCGGCCGATGATCGCGGCATCGGGAACGCCGCCGGCCCTGAGGTCGCCGAGCAGCGCGGAAGCCCTGTCCTCGGGCAGGGAAATGAGCAGCCCGCCGGATGTTTGGGCATCCGCCAGGATATCCATGAGCATGGGATCGATGGGTTTTGGCTGGCGAATCTGATGAGCGCAGAAGTTGCGGTTTGAAAAACTTCCCGCGGGAACCAGCCCCATCTGGACTGAATCAAGGACTTCGGGAAGGAGCGGGACTTTTTCCGCAAAAATGGTTATTGACACTTTGCCGCCTGTCGCCATCTCCAGAACGTGGCCCAGAAGCCCAAAGCCGGTCACGTCGGTGCAGCCGTTTACAGGATATCCGGCCATGATTTCGGCTGCCTTCCTGTTAAGGGTCGCCATGGTCTCTATGGCCCGCTCCTGCGCCTCGCCGGAAATCAATCCCGCCTTGATGGCCGTTGCCAGCACACCGGTACCCAGGGGTTTTGTAAGAATGAGCGCATCGCCCGGCTTGGCCCCGGCGTTGGTCAGCACCCTATCGGGATGCACCAGTCCGGTAACGGAAAGCCCGTACTTGATCTCCGGGTCCTCCACGCTGTGGCCGCCCACGAGTGCCGCCCCGGCTTCGTGTATTTTTTCCAGACCGCCCCTCAGGATCTCCCTCAACACGGCCTTATCCATGTCCTTTACAGGAAAGCACACCACGTTCATCGCCGTGATGGGACGCCCTCCCATGGCGTAGACGTCACTCAGGGAATTGGCGGCCGCGATACGGCCGAAATCATAGGGATCGTTCACAACCGGAGTGATGAAGTCAACGGTTTGAACCAATGCCATATCCTCCGACAGACGATAAACTCCGGCGTCATCGGAGGTTTCCCTTCCCACAATCAAATTGGGGTCCTCCTCAAGGGGCAGGCCTTCCAGGATGTCCGCAAGGTCTCCCGGACCTATCTTGGCGGCTCAACCAGCCGCGCGAACGGTTTTTGCCAGTTCCACGGGAACCCGTGTCATCTATTCTCCCTGATGATTTCGCCTAGGTCACACTTATGACCTTGTCGGCCATTTGCATTGCGGTGACGATATCGAGCATATTGGTTGTCTCACCGACCTGCTTTTTGTCGAGAAGTCCAAAGTAATCGAGGCAGGTCCCGCAAACAAGGATATATATCCCTTCCTTTGCGAGGGACTGAAGCGCCGGCAACGACTCCGATCCTTCCACCGTAAGTTTGACGCCGCCGTTTAGAAGGATCAAGCGCCAAAGCTCCGGTCCCATCTCTTTCAGAGTGCCGATAAAGTTGATCAGAAGCTTTTGGCCAAGGGTGTCGTCGCCCGTCCCCATCCTGTCCGACCCGACGAGCACCGCGATCCTGCTCTCCCGGCCCACTGTTCCCATTTCCTCCATGACCTCGCAGACAGCGGCGGACTCCCCCTTCGTTCCGCTCACTACGAATGCCCCCTCCTCTTCGGAAAGGCTGACCTCATAGCCCATCCGCAAAAGAAAGCGGCTCACGTTCTCCTTCGCCGCGGGATTGTCCACCATGACACTCAGTGTTTCGACATTACCCCGATCAATGACCTGCTTTGCCTGCAAAACCGGGTTAGGACAAGCCATCCCGCGGCAATCGAGTTTTTCTTCAGCCATTTTCGCTCCCTCTCGGTTCACTTTTTCCGTCCGTCACAAAATCCCGCCGGAGGCCCGGCGCCGGCACTCGTGCAGATCTAGTGATTAGCCTTCCGGGAGCATCAGTTCAAATTGCTAATTCCGATTAAACGGGCAAAGTCCATCACGCAAATCTATAGCCGGTCGGTCCCGCACGTTTTTTGCGCGTGCGCAGAAGCTTTGGTGGTACGGAGGAACGGGCCGTTGCCCAAATGAGGTTGCCTCGAAATACGTGAACTTCACGTGAACGGAGGGGAGTTCCCAAACCGTCATTCCCGCAACGTTTTTGGGCGGGAATCCGGCATCTTTGAGGTTTAATGATTGCTTTTCCGGCTACCGGCGGGAGAGTTTGGAAACGAGGAAAAGAGACCGGAGCCCGGCTCGGAAGCACTGCCGGGGTGACGTTATGGCAGGCATCAGAACTCAATCCCCTTCTGAGCTTTCACGCCCCTGTCGTGGTACGGGTGTTTTACCTGCTTCATCTCGGTCACAAGATCGGCGATTTCGATCAACTCGTCCGGCGCCCCCCTTCCGGTGACCACCACGTGCACCCCCGACCCCCTGTTGCGAAGCGCTTCGATCACATCGCCAAGCGGCAGGAGGCCGTAGGACAGGACAACATTGAGTTCGTCCAGCACTACAATGCGATAGCGGCCGCGCTCGATTTCGGCCACGGCCTCTTTCCAGCCATCGGCCGCCAGCCGCCGGTCCTCATCCAGGCTCTCCTTGGTCCAGGTAAAACCGGTGCCCAGCGGCTTTAATTCGATTTCTTCCATTTTTCCAAAGGAGCGCAGTTCTCCGTAAGGCCAGGCGCCTTTTATGAACTGCAGTACAAGCACCGGCATTCCGTGCCCCGCGGCGCGCATCGCCATTCCGAGCGCTGCCGTTGTCTTGCCCTTTCCGTTTCCGGTAAAAACGATGAGCAGACCCTTTTCGTCGTTCACACGTCCATCCTTTCGGGAAATAAAAAAAGCGGGCTAAAAGCCCGCCGCCAGTCGAATTTGAGTGTGAAGATCCTTAAAAAAACTCGGAGCCAGCCTCCTAATCGGATGCCGAACCACCGGCCGGAGCAGAAGTGCTTTCGGCTTTCTTTTCGCTTCCCTCCGTCTTGGACTCGGCCGGTTTGGACGTGCTCTGGTTCTTTCCGGAATAATCGGTCACATACCAACCCGAACCCTTCAGGTGGAAAGTGCTCATGGAGATGAGCTTGCGAAGCGCTCCCTTGCACTCCGGGCATTGGCAAAGAGGCGGATCTGAAAACCTTTGCAGCACTTCGGAAGTTTTTCCACACTTAAGGCATTCGTATTCGTAGATTGGCATTTCCAGGGACCTCCTCTTACTGTATTTCCAGGCTAACAAGCCGAATAAAAACTAAATTCCTGCTGGAATTATAAATCCAACAGCTTTGTTGTCAAGATTAATTCAGCAGTCCGGCCGGCCAACTGCTAAGGATAAACCTGTGTAAGCTGCCCGTTCACGACCTGCAATATATTATACTGCCGTTCGAGTTCTCCGTTGGCGTTAACCGTGTAGTTACCGGCGACGGCCTTGAATCCCTTCGCATGGAGCAGCACCTGGAAGACCGAATCGCGGCTGATCGGGGTGCCGGCGGCCTGTCTGGACTGGAGCAGCAACATCAAGGCGTCGTAGGCCTGCGCCTCCAGGTAGGACGGGGGCGCATTGTAGAGGGACTCGAACTTTTCCCTGAAAGCTTTCACACGCGGGTTCTGGCTCTCGGCGTAAAAAGAGGTGGCAAAAAGCGCGTGCTCGACATACACGCCTCCGGCCTGCACCAGGGGCGCTTCGCTCCACAGGTTCGTCCCGAGCAGCGTCACTCCCACAATATTGTTGTAGGGAAGCTGGGGCGCGATGAGCGACACCGCCTGCACCTGGTCGGGTATGAACAATGCCTCGAACGGCGTCCCTTCCGTCGGCGCGACGGGGGAGTTTTTCTTTGCAATGTTTAACAGCTTCTGGAGCGGTTCGGTAAAGTCGGTGCTCCTCTCCTTGTAAGAGGCGCTGGCCAGTATGGTGCCGCCCTGTTCCTGGACGGTTTCCGAGAAAATCTTGGCGAGTTTCTGCCCGTAGCGATCGTCGGGATACAGGCACGCGAAGCGCTCGTATTTCAGCTTTTCGCGGCAGTAGCGAACCAGAGAGCGCACCAGTGCCCTGCTGTCGATCAGCAGATGGAGCACAAACGTCTGCTCCGATGGGGCGTCCTCCTTCTGGGTCAGCGCAAGCAACGGGACGCCGTCGCGGTTTGCAAGCGGCATCACCTCCTTGGCCGCCTGAATCCCGAGAGGCCCGATAATGGCCAGCACGCCCTCTTTTTGCGTCAGCTCCCTGTAGGAAGCAACCGCGCTTGCCGGTTCCGACCCGGCATCCCTTATAACCAGCGTGATTTTGTGGTCCGGGGACTTTGCGTTCCATTCGGAAATCGCCATGTTGAGCCCGCGTACAATCATGGCCCCGTATTTGGCGTTCGCCCCGTTGAGCGGAACGAGGACCCCGATGCGATCCGAATTCAGCGGGATACTCCCCTCGGCCGCAGGGCCGGCCTCCACCTTGGCCCCCCTGAGGGCTGCCCGGATTTCAGGCGCCAGGGGATGATCGGCATTCTTCGCCAGGATGGCCTTGAGCCGCTGCTGCCCCATTTCGACCTGACCCTTTTCCATCTCGATCCGGGCATAGCGGTAGTCGATAAAAGCCCTCATGAAATCCGACGGGTTCTTTTTATAGAGCTTGCGCACGACCCCTTCGTCGGCATTGCTGAGAAACTCGACCGTCAGCTTTGAAAGCTCCCTTTTTTCTTCCGGGCTGCCGGCGGCCGAAAATCCCGAAACGCTCCAGTCAAAGGCGGTCTCGATATCGCCCTCTCCGGCGTAGATACCGATCATGAGCCGCGCCAACCCGATGCGCACGTCCGGTCTGCCGGCGGCAGCTTCCCAGAGCGGTACCGCATCCTTCATGACCTGCTTTTGCTTTCCGGACTGCGCGAGCACCCGAAGCTCATTCAGCTTCGCCGCCACGACCCCCTCCCAGCCGGGATAGGCATACACCAGGTATTCGAAATACTGCTCGGCGCGATCCGGCTGGCCCTGTGCAAGGTAGATTTCACCAATCCGGTTCAGGGCCTTTGCCGCGGAGGCCGTATTGGGAAATTTCCGCGCCACCTTCTCCCACACCGAGATAGCCTCCGGGATTTTCCCACTGCTGTAGGCCTTTTCCGCCTGCTGCATAGCCTTCTCGGCTTCGGGCGGCGAAACGGGAGAAAAAGCCGGCATCTGTTCCGGGGGCAGATTTCCGCCTCCCCCGCCACAGCCCGTCAGCGCCGTCAGGAAAACAAAAGAGATGACGAAAACCCCTCTCAGTTTTTTTTGCATAGCGAGCCTCGCAAAGATAGCCGGGAGTCGAAGGCCGGCTCCCGGCTGCAATGGCCTGAACAATAAAATAGAACAGGGCGCGCGGTGTCCCGCGTGCCCTTAATACATCGGAAACCCTGTTATGGAAAGGGCAAATTGGCAAGTCGTTCGCCGGCTATTTCTTGACCTCTTCGAAATCGGCGTCCACCACGTCTTCGTCGGGCTTTTTCTGCGCGCCCTGCGGACCCGACTCCGGACCCGGACCGCCCTCGGCGCCCTCCCCCTGCTGGGCGGCGGCCCGTTTGTACGCCTCTTCCGCCACCTTGTGAGAGATCTGCATCAACTGGTCGATATCGCTTTGAATGGCATCCTTGTCGCCCTGTTCCATGGTCTTTCTGAGCTTCTCGATATGGGCCTCGATATCCTGCCTGGTTTTGGCGTCTACCTTGTCGCCCATATCGCGCATGGTTCTTTCCGTGCTGTAGATAAGAGTGTCGGCCTGGTTGCGGACCTCGACCACTTCGCGTTTCTTCTTGTCTTCCTCGGCATGCTGTTCGGCTTCTCTCACCAGGTTCTTGATCTCCTGGTCGCCCAGCCCGCTGGAAGCGGTAATCTGGATAGACTGCTCCTTCTGCGTGGCCAGGTCTTTTGCCGAAACATGCACTATCCCGTTGGCGTCGATATCGAAGGTCACCTCGATCTGCGGAATGCCCCTGGGAGCGGCCGGGATTCCCACCAGTTCGAACCTGCCGAGCGTCTTGTTGTCGCCCGCCATGTCGCGCTCGCCCTGCAGGACGTGGATCGAAACCGCCGTCTGGTTGTCGGTTGCCGTGGAAAATATCTGGCTCTTGCGCGTGGGAATCGTCGTGTTGCGCTCGATAAGCTTGGTCATAATGCCGCCAAGGGTCTCGATTCCAAGCGAAAGAGGCGTCACGTCGAGAAGCAGGACGTCCTTTACATCCCCTTTGAGCACACCGCCCTGGATAGCGGCACCGATCCCCACCACCTCATCGGGATTCACACCCCTGTGGGGCTCTTTTCCGAAGAACTCCTGCACCTTCTGCTGCACGCGGGGCATGCGGGTCATACCGCCCACCAGGATCACTTCATCGATCTGGTTTCTCGAAAGCCCGCCGTCCGCCAGCGCCTGCTGCATCGGGGGAACAAGCTTGTCGATCAGGTCTTCGACCATGGATTCGAGCTTGGCCCGGGTGAGCTTGATGTTCATGTGCTTGGGGCCGGAGGCGTCCGCGGTGATGAACGGCAGGTTTATTTCGGTCTCCATGGTCGTTGAGAGCTCGATTTTTGCCCGTTCCGCGGCTTCCTTCAGGCGCTGGAGCGCCATCTTGTCGTTTCTGAGATCTATCCCGTAGTCCTTTTTAAACTCGACCGCCAGCCACGCCATAATCCGCTGGTCGAAATCTTCCCCGCCGAGGTGCGTATTCCCGTTCGTCGACTTGACCTCGAATACGCCTTCGCCTATCTCCAGAATCGATATATCGTAAGTACCGCCCCCAAGGTCGAACACGGCGATCTTCTCGTCTTTTTTCTTGTCGAGGCCGTAGGCAAGCGATGCGGCGGTCGGCTCGTTTATGATCCGCAACACGTTGAGCCCGGCGATCTTGCCGGCATCCTTGGTGGCCTGGCGCTGGCTGTCGTTGAAGTAGGCAGGCACGGTGACAACCGCATCCGTCACCTTCTCGCCCAGGTAATCTTCCGCGGTCTGCTTCATCTTCATCAGTATGAACGCGGATACTTCCGTAGGGCTGTAGTCGCGTCCGCGAATCTGTATATGAGCGTCCGCGTTGGAAGCGCGAACGATCTTGTATGGAAGCACTTTTATGTCTTCCTGGATTTCCTGCGTGTCGAATTTTCGCCCGATCAGCCTTTTCACCGCGAAGACAGTGTTTTCCGGATTGGTAATCGCCTGCCTCTTGGCAACCTGACCAACCAGGCGCTCACCGGCCTCGGTGATGGCAACCATTGAAGGTGTAATGCGGCTTCCTTCCGCATTGGTGAGCACCTTCGGCTCCTTGCCCTCCATAATCGCAACTACCGAGTTGGTAGTTCCTAAATCTATCCCTATCACTTTACTCATTTAATTCGCCTCCTTCGAGCACCTGTTGTTCCGAAATTCCCCATATCCAAATGATTTTTTAGGACCTTCCGGTCCGCCAATTCCTCAATCCCTGCCACCCGGGGCAGTTTGAATTCCATGCCTCATTACCCTTTCGAACTCCTGGCCACCCCCACCATCGCCGGCCGAAGGAGTCGTTCGCGAATCATATAACCCTTCTGGAACTCCTGCGTAACCGTCATATCGGGATATTCCGACGTCTGTTCCTGAGTCACCGCTTCATGCCGATTAGGATCGAACGGCTCACCGACGGATTCGAACCGGTTTGCGCCAAACTTCGCGAGCACGTCCAGAAAGGACTTTAGCGTCATGCGAATACCTTCGAGAAGGCTCTCGTCAGCCGATTCCTTCTCCCCGTGGTCTATGGCCCGTTCCAGGTTGTCAATCACCGGCAGGAGTTCCCGCAGGATGCTTTCGTTTGCATAGCAGATGCTCTCGGATTTTTCCCGCTCAAGGCGCTTGCGGGTGTTATCAAGCTCGGCCGCCAGCCGGAGAATGCGCTCCTTGGCCTGCTTGATTTCTTCCTCCCGTTCGGCAAGAAGCCCTTCCAGCTCTCCACACTCCCCCTCACGAGCACTTTCCGCACCTTCCGCGCTCGACTCTTCCGATTCCCTGAGTTCGGATTCGTCCTCGTTTACAGTGTTTTCAGCAGGCATTAAAAAAGTCCCTCCCTTTCGACCCCCAATATAAGTTCGCAGGCCCGTAAGTGTGCCACTAAAGTAATAATTTAATCTTCATCCGCTATTTCCAAAATCTGGCTCAGCAGTTTTGCCGTAAATTCTACGACCGGTATGATCCTGGAGTAATCCATGCGCAGGGGGCCGATCACTCCCAGAGCGCCGAGCGGGTTGCTCCCGCGCCCGTAAGGAGACGATATCACGCTCATTTCCTGCAACTCCTCCAGATCATTTTCGGTGCCGAGAATGATCTGGATGCCGGAAGACGCCTTGAGGGTCATATCCAGCAGCCGGATTATCCTGGATTTGTCCTCGAAGGTGTGCAGGATGCGCCTCATCATGGCAACATCGGCAAATTCCGGATTATCGAAAAGATTAGTCTGCCCCTCGATGTATATCTCGCTGTCCTCGATCGTGTCCTGAAAGGCCTGCTGCGCAAATTTCAGCGCGCTGGAAAAGAGCTTGTCGAAGAGCGCCTTTTCGCTTCGCATCTCTTCCACAATGCGTTCCCGGACCTTGGACAGCGGAAGGTCATCGAGAAGTTCGTTTACGTAGTAGCCGAATTTATCCAGTTCATCCTGGGTTATCTCGCCCGCCCACTCTATATACGTCTGGTGAATAAGCCCCGCCTTGGAAATGAGAATCACCATCACGTGGTGCGGCCCAACCCGAATGAACTCGATGTGCTTGAACCGGGTGACGTTGAGTTTCGGCCACAAAACCACACCGGCCTGCCTGCAATACTGGGACAGGATCCGGGACGTTCTATGCAGAAGTTCGTTGAGGTCCTTGGGGTGGGTGCGCAGGGCCTCCCGGATAAATTCCCGCTCCTTCCTTTCGAGCTGCCTCGACCTCATGATCGAATCGAGGTACAAACGCAGGCCCCTTACGGTCGGGATGCGGCCCGCCGAAGTGTGCGGCTGGAAGAGCAGGCCCAGTTCTTCCAGGTCCGCCATAACGTTTCGGATGGTTGCCGGACTGACGTTCATAGTCCCGCCCTTGGAAATAGTCCTCGATCCGACAGGCTCTCCCGTTTCTATATAGTCGGTAATGACTGCTTCCAGAACGATCTGGTCTCGCTGGGTAAGCTTGATCACCTTGGGATTCCTCGCTACCAACAGCCGCTGTTTGGTAGCACTCACCTAAAAAGAGTGCTAAAAAAAACTAGTTATATCTATCACTTTTGTCAAGGACTTTCAATACCGTGGGTGGAGATCAAATGCCAGAAACTTCGACATGATAACCGCAAAAGCGAATCGGGGCCAGACCTTCCCCCCAAACCCCCTCTCCGCTCATCAAAACTCCGCTCCGGGCGATCCTGTCAGCCCTGCCTCCGATCTCCCGGCAACCGGTCCCTGCATGCCGACATTCGCACCCGGTACGCGGTGGTCTCGTCGGATTCGGACCCCGTCTGCAGCAGGATCACCGAACAGATCACCAGGGCTCCGCCCAGGATCTGAAGGGGCTGCAGGTACTCGCCCAGAAAGAAGAAGGCGACAAAACCGGCGGCAATCGGCTCCAGGGTAGCCGTAACACTGGCTCTTGTCGAGCGTACCAGGCTTATGCCATGCGTATAGAGACCGTAAGCAAGCACTGTTCCAAGAACGGCTATGTAAAGGATATAAAACCATTCACGCGCGGAATAGGACCGCCGGAAGGCTTCCAGAGGAGGCATGGCCACGTTCCAGAAAAGTGCCGCAAAGACAAGTGCGTAGAAGACCACCGTCCACGGATCGTATCGGCACATGCCCTTTTCACCGTATACGGCGTACCAGCCGTAGGAAATGCCCGCGCAGATCCCCACCCCGATTCCCACCCGGTTGACCGTAAGCAGGTCGACATTGTAGGCCCCGACCGCCAGGTAGCACCCCGTCACCGAAAGAATTATCGCCGCCACGGTGCTGCGGGTGAGCTTTCCGGGATCGGCGAATACATACCACAGGGCGATGAAAACAGGCGCCAGGTATTGGAGAAGAATGGCCACGGCGACATTGATTCTGCTGATGGCATAAAAATAGGTGATCTGGACCACCGCCATGCCCGAAATTCCAAGAATTGCGAAATAAACTATGTCTTTTGCTGAAATCCTGAGCAGCGCCGGCTTGAATACGAGAAGGAAGACAAAGAGCACGACAGTGGAAATGGTCACCCGCAACTGGACCAGTTGGAAAGGCGTAACGCCCTGGATAAACAGGTATTTCCCCGAGACCCCCGAAATGGACCACAAGAGTGCCGCGACAATAATGAATAAATAGCCCCTGCGCGGGATACTGCCCGGATTTTGTGCCATCAGGTATTGCTCTCGGAAAGGAGCCTGGCCGCATTTTGCCCGCAAACGGCAACTCGCTGCTCCCCGGTGAGATTCAGGCGCGAAATCTTATCAAGCTCCGCGGCGGGATTCCCAAAGGGAAAATCCGACCCGAACATGATTCGGTCATGGCCGTACCGGGAAATATAGTCTCTTATGTCGCCGGCCGGGGCCAGCGCGGTGTCCGCATAGACGTTGGGCATCGCCCAGACATCACGGCGGCGCAGGCTCTCGTATCCACCGTTTAAAAAACCGAGGTGCGGAATGATTACTCTTACCCCTCCTGCCAGTTCATCAATAAAATAGAGCGTATTTTCGAACTCTTCCTCCAGGACCACGGGCATTTTGCGCCCGCGGATGTGCTCGATCGCGGCGGCGCACCGGGGGCTGTCGTACTCGTAGGCCGGCTCGTCCTCGTGTCGGTGCCATTTTATCCCCTTGTGAGCGGGACAAATCTGCTCGACAGCAAAATCATTCCAGATAAAAAAGAATGGAAACACCTTGAAACCGGGAACTCCGGCCGACAGCAGATAGCGGTTGGCCTCCTCGCGCCGCCTTCGCCACCGGGGGCTGTCCCGGAAACAAGGATCATGGCGGTCGTATATTTCCATTACCGGCGCAAACATGACGGCGGCCTCTATCCCGCTCGATCCCAGGCACGACAAATAATCCGCAATATCCTGGGGAGGGTATCGGTCCTGGCGCCCGCAATGGGCATGCGCGTCTATTATCATCGGTTTCAATATACCACCAGTATTAAGAAAATTTGTCTTACCAGGTTACCCGCCTCGTTCCCACGCTCCGGAGGCTGTTGCCCGAATGCAGTCCCATCGGAAATGTTGCCGGTGCCCGGCGGACCCGCCCCCTTAGCGTCACCCCGGCACTGCTTCCGAGCCGGGGTCCGGTGTCTTTTTCCCGTTGCCACGCTCCTGCCTGGAGCGAGAGACGAAAAACAGTAGACCGCAAAGACGCCGGATTCCCGCTCAAAAGCGCTGCGGGAATGACGATTTGCAGGTCCCCTGCAATTATGGCGATTGATATATTTTGCCTCGTTCCCTCGCTCCGGCAGCGAGAGAAGATGAGAAAGGACATCCTCTTCCCTGCCGCCGCCGGGGCGAGGCCATGGGGCCTTCGAGCAAACGCGGGAATCTAATACTTTTTCGTCGTTTTGTTAAGCACCGGTTCGGGCGGCAAGGCACTTTACCCAGTGACCCGGAGCGCATTCGACGATCTGGGGCTCCGCTTTACCGCATTCAGGCATGGACTCCGGGCAGCGCGGCTTAAAAAGGCATTGATCGGGCAGTCTTTGCGCCTCCGGTTCGATGCCGGGATGCCTGCGCTTCCCCACCCTGTCGGGGTCCATTACGGGAACCGCGTTCAGCAGCGCCCGTGTGTAGGGATGGCACGGGTTTTTGAACAATTCCTCCGTTTCCGCGAATTCGACAAGCTGGCCCAGGTACATTACGGCAACCCGGTCGCTGATGTGGCGCACCACCGACAGGTCGTGAGAGATGAACAGGTAAGTGAGGCTGAATTCTCTCTGGAGGTCTTCCAGAAGGTTTATGACCTGCGCCTGGATGGAGACATCGAGCGCGGAGAGCGGTTCGTCACATATGACCAGCTCAGGGTTGACCGCAAGGGCACGGGCGATCCCTATCCGCTGGCGTTGCCCTCCGCTGAACTCGTGAGGATAGCGGCTGAATTGTTCCGGGCGAAGGCCGACCATTTCCATCAGGTGGCGCACCCGCTCCTTTCTTTCGGAGGCGGTGCCTATGTCATGGATCACCATCCCCTCGCCGATGATGCGCCCCACGGTCTGGCGCGGATTAAGCGACGAGTACGGGTCCTGGAAAATCACCTGCATGCGCTTTCGAAGATCGTGGAGCTTTTCGCGATCGAGGGACAGTACATCTTGCCCGTCGAAGACAACCTCGCCTTCGGTCGGCGGTTCGAGCCCCAGTATGAGCCTTCCCAGCGTGGATTTCCCGCAGCCGCTCTCGCCCACCAGCCCCAGCGTTTCGCCCCGCTCTATGCCCAGGCTGACGCCGTCCACCGCCTTCACCACACCCACCTGGCGGCGAAACAGCCCGCGGGTTATCGGGTAGTGTTTCTTAATGTTTCGAACCTTGAGCAGTTCCTCTTTTTGCACCAAACCGGCCTCCGACCTTTGCCCGGGTTTGCGATCCGCGTACCGGAAGTTGCTAATAGAGCCAGCAGCGCACCGGGTGGCCGCCCGGAGGTGCTGTGAGTTCGGGTTCCTCGCGGAAACAGCGTTCGAAAGAATACGGACACCTCGTGTTGAACTTGCAGCCGGGAGGCAACGCAAGAAGGCTGGGGACAACACCCGGAATCGTTTCCAGGCGTCCCTTTCCATCGGCCCGGCCGGGTACCGAACGCATAAGGCCCTGGGTGTAGGGGTGCAGCGGGTTTGCGAACAGTTCCCTGACGCCCGCATGCTCCACGACCCGCCCGGTGTACATGACCAGCACCTGCTCGCACATCTCGGCGATAACCCCCAGGTCATGGGTTATGAGCAAAATGGCCATTTCGTGAGTCTGCCGGAGGGAGTCCAGCAGATCGAGTATCTGGGCCTGGATAGTGACGTCAAGGGCCGTCGTCGGCTCATCGGCTATGATGAGTCGGGGCCGGCAGGCGATGGCAAGGGAGATCATCACGCGCTGGCGCATCCCGCCGCTCAACCTGTGCGGGTATTCCCTTACAATGGTCTCGGGCGACGGAATCCCGACCTGCCGAACAAGTTCCAGGGTTTGCGAGTAGGCCTCTTTCCTGGAGATCCCCTTATGGCGCAGAAGCACTTCGGAAATCTGGTCCCCGATCCGGAAAACCGGGTTGAGCGAGGTCATCGGTTCCTGGAAAATCATCGAGATCTCGTTTCCCCTGATCTCCTCCATTTCCTTTTCGGAAAGCCGGAGAAGGTCACGGCCGGAAAACCGAACCTCCCCTCCGGCGATGATTCCGGGAGGCGGAATGAGCCGCAAAATGGAAAGCGCGGTGACGCTTTTGCCGCATCCCGACTCGCCCACTATGCCGATCACCTGGCCCACGGAAACGGCAAAGCCGACCGAATCCACCGCGCGCGCGGTCCCGGCTTCGGTCAGAAAGTATGTCTTGAGGTCTTTTACCTCCAGCAATGCGGAACTCATCTGTTTTCCATTGTCGGCCCAGAGCAAAAACCAAAGACTTGCCGGTAAACACCTGTTCTGAAAACTCCACCAGGACATCAGTATACGTTCCGGGCACAGCTTTGGCAAGTATTCGGATCGAAAGCAAAAAACGTTGCCTCCGCCAATGCCTCCTAAATTCTTCCCTGCCGCCCCACCGTGCACAAATCGTAACCGAAGTGCGCAAAAATCGTAACCGTCTCCGGGCCCGCTTTTGCGGTCCTGCCTTCTTTACATCTAAATCCGGCAACTTGCAGGGTGGTACGCTTATTGCCTCTACCCATGTGGATTTGTTCTGTTCCACGGACGTGAATTTTTCTGCTGATGAGGGCTAAAATGGCAAGACTTCTCGACGATACGATAGAAACAGTCTCCGAATGCGAGACCGAGGCGCCGGCACTACTGGCAAGGGCGAATGGTTCCGCGGGGAACCAGGTGATGAACATGCCGGTGCAGGATTCACTGGACGCCATACTGCGTCCCGATTTCGGAAAGGATTCCGCAAGTGCCGGAAAAGCCGGCTCGATTCTTGACTTTTTCAGGCTCCCCGCCCAGGAGCCTTCTCCAATGCCCGTTTTCGAAAAACCGAAGACCTCGGCCATAGCGGAGTTTTTCCTCACCCCTCCGAAGCAGGTGCCCATTTTGGAAGGCGTGCGGCCCGCCGTCCGGGGCAAGTTCCTTTTCATCGGAGAGGAGAAATTCTACATCCGCGGTGTCACCTACGGTCCTTTCCACCCCGACGACCAGGGCTGCGAGTACCACGATCCCGAAACGGTCGACCGCGATTTTTCTCAGATGGCGGCAAACGGGATAAACGCGGTCCGAACCTACACGGTCCCGCCGAGGTGGCTCCTGGACGTTGCCCGGAAGAACAATTTGCGCGTCATGGTCGGCCTTCCCTGGGAAGAGCACATCGCCTTCCTGGAAAACAAAAAGGTTATGAGGGATATCGAAAACAGGGTGCGCGCCGGGGTCCGCGACTGTGCAGGCCATGCCTCGCTGCTGTGTTTTACCGTCGGAAACGAGATACCGGCCTCCATCGTGCGCTGGTACGGGCGGCGGAGAATCGAACATTTCCTGGAGCGGCTCTGTGGGGCGGTAAAGCAGGAAGACCCCAATGCCCTGGTCACCTACGTAAACTTTCCGACCACCGAATACCTGGAGCTGCCCTTCGTCGATTTCGTATCGTTTAACGTATACCTCGAAACCCGTGAAAAACTGGAAGCCTACCTTGCGCGCCTGCAAAACCTTGCCGGTGAAAAACCGCTCGTCATGGCCGAAATCGGCTACGACAGCATGCGAAACGGCGAACAGCGGCAGTCGGAAACGCTCGACTGGCAGATCAGGTCCGTTTTCGGGTCGGGTTGCGCCGGGATTTTCGTTTTTTCGTGGACAGACGAATGGCACCGGGGCGGCTTCGACATCGAAGACTGGGGGTTCGGGCTGACCGACCGCCACCGCAACCCGAAGCCGTCGATGGCCTCCGTATCGCGCGCGTTCTCCGAAATACCCTTTCCCCCGGACCTCGACTGGCCGTCCATCTCGGTGGTGGTCTGCACCTATAACGGCGGCCGTACGATTCGCGATTGCCTCGAAGGGCTGAAAAAGATCGATTACCCCAATTTCGAGGTCATCATCGTAAACGACGGGTCGACGGACGGGTGCGAAGTCATAGCAAAAAGCTACGGCTTCCGGGTCATCTCCATTCCCAACGGGGGTTTGAGCAACGCCAGAAACGTGGGGATGCGGGCCGCCAAGGGCGAAATCGTGGCCTATATCGACGACGACGCGATCCCGGACCCGCAATGGCTGACCTATCTTGCCGCCACTTTCCTTACCACTGACCACGTCGGGGTAGGCGGTCCCAATATTCCGCCCGGCGATGACGGTCCGATCGCCGAGTGCGTGGCCAACTCTCCCGGCGGCCCCGTGCACGTGCTGCTGACCGACAGTGAAGCCGAACACATCCCGGGCTGCAACATGGCTTTTCGCAAGGCCGCCCTTGAAGCCATTTCCGGGTGCGACGCCACTTTTCGCATCGCCGGAGACGACGTTGATCTTTGCTGGCGCCTCCAGCAGCAGGGCTGGACGCTGGGCTTCAACCCGTCGGCAATGGTGTGGCATCATCGCCGGAACTCGGTCAAGGCTTACTGGAAACAGCAATTGAACTACGGCAAAGCGGAAGGATACCTCGAACACAAGTGGCCTGAAAAATACAACGCGGCGGGCCACATCCCGTGGGCCGGGCGCCTGTATTTCAAGGGTTTCGAACAGTTGCTGGGGTTTTTCCGCGGAAGGGTCTACCAGGGAACCTGGGGAAGCGCTCTTTTCCAGTCCGTCTACCAGCCCGCGCCAAGCCTTCTGTGGTCGCTTCCGCTGATGCCGGAATGGTACGTGGTGGTTGCCGCCCTCGGATTCTTTTCGATACTGGGGATTCAGTGGTCTCCCCTGCTCCTGACACTTCCCCTCTTCCTGTTTGCGGCCGCCCTGCCGGTGGTCCATGCCGTTTCCTGCGCTTCCAGGCTCGCTTTTCCCAATGTTTCCAGATTCGAGCGCCTGAAACTTCGCACCCTGACGGTTATGCTCCACCTCATGCAGCCTCTTGCAAGGCTTTCCGGCAGAATCCGCCTCGGCCTTCACCCCTGCCGCAAATGCGGCATTGTTTCGGGCATAGCCAATCCGCTGCCTCTTCCGAAAACATTCACCGTCTGGAGCGAACAGTGGAGATCGCCCACCGACTGGCTCGAATCCCTGGAACTGGGGATAAAGGGGCTTCGAACGGTTGTTATACGCGGCGGCGACTATGACAGGTGGGACCTCGAACTCAGGGGAGGACTTCTGGGGTCGGTTCGCATCCTTACGGCAGTCGAGGAACACGGGGGAGGAAAGCAGTTCATCCGGTTTAAGAGCTGGCCGCGCTGTACCCCGGCGGGCATTTTTATAACACTTCTGTTTTCCGCCCTCGGCGCCGCGGCGGCAACTTCCGCGGCCTGGTTCACCTCCGGGGTCCTGAACGGCATCGCCCTGGTGTTTATGATGCGGGTGCTGGCGGAATGTTCGTCGGCAATGGCTTCCATGACGGAACTCTTTCGGCGGGAGAAGAATCAGTCCAGTTGAGGTGTATCAAATTCCGCGTTTCAGGTTTTGGGGTGGGCACGGTTCTTTTACCGTGCCCATTTTTTTCGCCCCAACCGGGAGGACCGCCCGCCCCCAATTCCGCCGGTGCCGGAAAATCCACCGACCGGCGCCTGAATTCGCCTGACTACGTCCTGAGATTATGCTAATTCAGGATGAACAGGCACCGAGGGATTTTAGAAATCAGGGATTAAGGCAGGTTCCTCAATCCCGAAATTCCTAAATTCCTACATTCCTGAATTCACCCACTCAAACCCCGGAAAATATTCAATGGAGCGTATCTGGCACAAGAGCTACGACCCTGAAGTACCTATATCCGCCAAGTATCCCGAAACATGCCTGCCTCTCATTATGGAGGATAATTCCCGCCGGATTCCATCAAGTGTGGCCACCGAGTTTTTCGGTGCGAAGCTTACCTACGGCCGGCTGTGGGAACATGTTCTAAGGCTTGCCGATGCCCTTGCCGGGCTGGGCCTTAAACCGGGGACGAGGGTCGCCGTCATGCTTCCCAACTGCCCGCAGGCGGTGATTGCATACTACGCGGTCCTGTGGCTGGGGGGCGTGGCGGTCATGACCAATCCGCTCTACGTCGAGCGCGAACTGGAGCACCAGTGGAAGGACTCGGAACCCGAATTCCTGATCGTGCTGGACCATCTGTTCCCAAGGGCTCAAAAGGCCGTTGCCGGGACAACCATCCGGGTGGTTATCGCAACCGGTATAAAAGAATACCTTCCGGTGCACCTCAAATTCCTTTACCCGATCAAGGCAAGGCTGGGGAAGCTCTTCACCGCCGTTCCATATAACAAAACGAACATATTCAACTTTTCCGAACTGATCGATTCCAGCCCGCCGTCCCCCCTGCCCTGTGCGGCCACGCCGGACGGCCTCGCTCTTCTCCAGTACACGGGAGGCACGACCGGCATTGCCAAAGGGGCCATGCTGACCCACAAAAACATCCTGGCAAACGTCGTACAGCTCGTATCGTGGCTGCCCGATCTTCGCTGCGGCAATGAGCGCTTCCTGGCCGTCCTTCCCTTCTTTCACGTCTTCGGGCTTACGGTTGCGCTCAACCTCGCCCTTTATACCGGGTGCACGATAATTATCATGCCGAGGTTCAACGTGGACGACCTGGTCAAGCTGATCGAAAAGAAAAAGCCGACTATCTTTCCGGGGGTCCCCACCATCTATTCCGCACTGTTGGCGAACCCGCGCACCGCCTCCTCCGACCTCTCCTCGATCCGGTTCTGCGTGACCGGTTCCGCCCCGATGCCCGTCGAGACCCTCAAAAGGTTCGAACAGGCGACCGGAAGCAGGATAATCGAGGGCTACGGCCTTTCCGAGTGCAGCCCCGTTACCCACGCAAACCCCATGAAGGGGACCCGCAAGATCGGCTCCATCGGAATCGCGCTTCCCGATACGGACTGCAGGATCGTGGACATGGAAGCCGGCCGCGATGATATGCCCGTGAAAGAAGTTGGGGAACTTGTCGTCCGCGGGCCGCAGATGATGCGCGCATACTGGAAAAACCCCAAGGAGACACAGAACGCGATCCGTGAGGGCTGGCTTTACACCGGTGATCTGGCCCAAATGGACGAGGACGGCTACGTCTTTATCGTGGACCGGAAAAAAGACCTCGTCATCTCGGGCGGGTACAATATCTATCCCAGGGAAATCGACGAAGTGCTCTACGAGCACCCCAAAGTTCAGGAAGCGGCGGCCATCGGGGTCCCCGACCCGGCTCGGGGCGAAGTGGTGAAGGCCTTTATCGTGCCCCGGGAGGGACAAAAGATAGCCGCGGAAGAAATCATCGCCTGGTGCCGGGAAAGGCTTGCCGCCTATAAGGTCCCCAAACAGGTGGAATTTCGCGACTCCCTTCCCAAAACAATCGTCGGAAAGGTCCTCCGGCGCAAGTTGCGGGACAAAGAGTGAGGACGTGAGGATCCCGATTAAACACGAAGGGCACGAAGAGACACGAAGAAAAACCAGCCATTGAGATGAACGATATCCCCCATCTATCCGCCGAACGCAGGTGGAAGCTTTTCCATGCCGCGGCCGATTTTCTCCTTCTCCAGGACCGCTCCTATCCCCGCGCCGCCGTCCTGGAACTGGTCGGGAACAGGTACGCGCTGTCGGCGACCGAGCGCCAGCTTTTGCACAGGGGTGTTTTCGGCGCTAAAGCCGCACTTGCAAGAAGGTCCAAGCGGGAGATGGGATCGGGCTGGCAAAACCATCTTTTGGCGGTGGACGGCCACAATGTCCAGATTACAATCGAGAGCCGTATCGAAGGGCGTCTGCTGCTCAGGGCAAATGACGGCGCGGTGCGGGACCTTGCCGGGCAGTCCTCCCGGTTTCGATTCTCCGAGACCAGCGCCGTGGTCCTCGACATGATTTTCCGGTTCCTGCGGGAATTTCCTCCGAAAGAGGTCCTGTTTTTCTTCGATGCCCCCATGGCGCGAAGCGGAGAACTTGCCGCAATGTATCGCGAGCGTATGAGGAAGGCCGGGCTGCCGGGCAATGCGCGGGCGGTGCCGGTACCCGAACGCGAATTTCCTTTCCCCGCTTGCGTTGCCGCATCGAGCGACCGGGCGGTGCTGGATGCAAGCACCAGGTGGATCGACCTTGCCTGCCGCGTGATGGACTATTTCGGGCCTCCCGAGATCAGGGCCGACTTCTCCGGGATTATTTCTCATCGCTGCGTCCGGGAATTCCTGTCAGGCGGAGGCGGCCTCTTCTGGTAGCCGTCTTTTTTACCCGAAGCATGCGAATTCCGGATTCGGCCCCCGATTGTATCAACCCGCTTGTCAAAAGCACCAAGCTGTGTTAGCAAAAATGCCCTCACTGACGAACACGCGTTCCGTTCGGGCATGCTATTCTCAATGAAAGGACCAGCGCCTCATGGCTGAAATCGCCCCCTTTCGGGGCCTGCGCTACAACCGGCAACTTGTTCCCGATCTCGCGGATGTGGTCATTCCGCCCTATGACGTGATCTCCCCGCAGGAACAGGAAGATTTTCATAAAAAACACCCCTTCAACTTCATCCGCCTCGAACTGGGAGCAGGCTCGGCCGGGGATACGGGCGAAGACAATCCCCACACCCGCGCGGCCGCATTCATGAAAGAGTGGATACGGCAACAGGTGCTTGTCCGTAACTCAAAGCCGTCCATCTACTATTACGAACTGGATTATTCCAATGGAGCGGAGGGGGCCAAGACGCGCACAGGCTTCATCTGCCTGATGCGCCTGGAGGACTTTTCGGGCGGCGGGGTCCGGCCTCATGAAAAAACCTTCAGCGCCATAAAGCGGGAGCGGCTTTCACTGATGCAGGCCTGCGAAGCCAATTTGAGCCCGGTGTTTGCGCTCTATTCAGACCGGGGCGCAAAGGTCCGGGCCGCCCTGGCATCGGGGCGCAGGAGCGAACCGGAGGTTACGTTTACCGACTACGCCCGGATGACCCACAGGATGTGGCCGGTAACCGAGCCGGAGGTCCTGGGCGAAATCCGCGAGGCGATGGAGGACAAGGCCATATTCATAGCCGACGGCCACCATCGCTACGAAACGGCGCTCAATTACAGAAACCTGATGAGACAGAGGCATCCCGGCCAGAACCCGGCCGCCGCCTACGAATTCATAATGATGTACCTGACGGATATGGACGATCCCGGCCTGACCATCCTGCCGACCCATCGGCTCTTGAGGAACCTGAGCGGATGGGCGCCCTCCCGGTTTATCGAAAGAGCAAAGGACTTCTTTGAAATACGGCGTTTTGAGACCGTAAACGGCGTAGAACTCAAGTGGAAGCACGCAATCGAAGCCGGCAGCGCCAGGAAGGACACGGCGATCGGTTTTTACTGCCGGGAAGAAGGGTGCGTCTACGTCCTTACCGCAAAAAAGGACAAGGTATATTCCTGGCTCGAAAAACAGGGCCTTCCCGCCCCCCTGCGCGCCCTGGACGTGGTGGTGCTGGACCAGGTGGTGCTCCGGCACCTGCTGGATCTTTCCGAGGACTTCCTGGGAAGCGAGCACAACATCAGCTTCATTCAGGACTTCTCCGAGGGGCTCGACTCGGTTAAATCGGGCGGCTGCGATGCGGGCTTTTTCATCAATCCCACCCGGATAGAGCAGGTAAGGGAAGTTGCGAACTCCGGGCTCATCATGCCGCACAAATCCACGTACTTTTATCCGAAGGTAAGCAGCGGGCTGGTGGTAAATTCCCTCCGTCCCGACGAGGAGACAGCCTGACAGAGGATCGCGAAAAGTTCACCCGCGACG
The DNA here is from genome assembly GCA_963712895.1 of uncultured delta proteobacterium. Classification (GTDB taxonomy): domain Bacteria; phylum Desulfobacterota; class Syntrophobacteria; order Syntrophobacterales; family Syntrophobacteraceae; genus SbD1. Next base: position 389,778 of record CAVQJR010000009.1, read on the forward strand.
GCCTTTTCGGCGGGGAACTGGCCGTTTGCCAGGAAAAGCACGGCTATCGGTTCGCCGTAGACGCCGTGCTGCTCGCGGGACTGAGCAGCATAAAGCCCGAAGATCGAATCATCGAACTGGGGACCGGCTGCGGGGTGATTCCACTGGTCCTGGCCCACCGCTACCCTGCCCTGCGCAGGATCGTCGGGGTTGAAATCCAGCCCGAACTCGCCCGGCTGGCCCGGCAAAATATTGAAGAAAACCGCCTGCAAGACACAATCGAAGTGGTCGAAGACGACCTTCGGCTGATATCGTCCAGGTTCGAGCCCCGCAGCTTCGATCTTGTCCTGAGCAACCCTCCCTACAGAAAACCGGGAAGCGGCCGGATAAATCCAAGCATGCAGAAAGCGGTTGCCAGGCACGAATTGAAGGCCGCCCTGCCCGATGTCTTCGCCGCCGCGCGCCACCTGCTTCCTCACGGCGGGCGGGTGGCCCTGATATACCCCGCAACCCGGATCGGCCATCTTTTGTACTCCGCCGCAGCGGAAGGATTCAGTCCCAAGCGCCTGAGGATTATATACTCCCGGCCGGGAACCCCCGGCCGACTGGTGCACATCGAATGCCGGAAGGGAGGAGGCGAGGAGGCGCGGGTGGAGCCGCCCTTTTTTATTTATGGCGAGGACGGCTCCTACACGGATGAGATGCGCAAGCTTTACGAAAAAGGCCCGCGGGCGAATAATTCATAATTTATTCATGAGCCGGGACTTTAAATGTCTTCCCGCGAGCTGATATGATAATAGTCCGATAATACTTGACAACGAAAGCGAACCTGATGGACCTTGGACTGAACGGCAAGGTGGCCTTGGTTGCGGGCGCCAGCAAGGGGCTCGGAAAGGCGATAGCCACCGAATTGAGCATCGAGGGCGCAAAGGTGGCGATCTGTGCGCGCCGACATCCCGAGTTGGCGCAGGCGGTTGAACAAATCCACTCCCTTACTGGAGGCGAAGTAATCGGTATTCCCACAGACCTTACGGTTACAGAGCAGGCCAGGGACTTCGTAAGGAAAGGGATCGAGCATTTCGGGACCGTCGATATCCTGGTAAACAACGCGGGCGGCCCTCCGGACAGAAAATTCCTGGACGTGGAAGAGGACCTGTGGGAACACGGCTTTCGCCTCAACCTCATGGGCACGATTGTAATGACCCGCGAGGCCGTGCCCGTTATGATGAACAAACGATGGGGCCGAATAATCAATATGTCCTCGGTATCCGTGAAACAGCCGATCGAGGGCCTTATTCTGTCGAACACTTTCAGGCTGGGGGCCGTCGGTTTTGCAAAGACCATAGCCGGCGAACTCGCTCCCTACAACATCACGGTCAACAATGTCTGTCCGACTTTTACCATGACTCCCCGCGTACGGGACCTGTCCGCCGAAATAGCGAAGAAGGAAGGGATCACACCCGAAGAGGTAATCGCCAGGTGGGAATCCCAGATCGCGATGCGGCGCCTTGGCAGGCCGGAGGAAGTGGCCGCCCTGGTCGCTTTCCTTGCATCCGAGCGCGCGGGCTTCATCACCGGGGACACCGTCCAGATCGACGGCGGTTACTGCAAGGGGGCAATGTAGAGTTTTGAATAATATGTCAGCACGCTCAGCCTATATACGTTCCGTCGGCCGTTTCCTGCCAGAGCGCAGGCTCACCAACAGCGATCTCGAACGGATGGTGGAAACCGACAATGAGTGGATAATGTCCCGCACCGGAATTCGAGAGCGCCGCATCCTGGAACCCGGACTCGGCAACTCCTATATGGCGGCCCGCGCCTCCATGGACTGCCTGGCGAGGGCCGGGGTGGATGCCGCGGAACTCGATGCGATAATCGTTGGCACGGTGACTCCGGATATGCTCTTCCCGGCGACGGCCTGCCTGATCCAGAAAGAAATCGGCGCCACAAAGGCCTGGGGCTACGACCTTTCGGCCGGGTGCTGCGGATTTTTGTTCGCGCTTGCAACCGGCACGCAGATGATCGAGTCCGGCAGAAGCAGCAAGGTGCTCGTGGTTGGAAGCGACGTAATGAGCACCATCATCGACTACACGGACAGAAATACCTGCGTCCTGTTCGGGGATGCCGCCGGCGCGGTGCTCCTGGACACCTGCACCGAACCGGGCTATGGGATTCTCGATTTCATCCTGCGAACCGACGGCGCCGGCGAAGAATTTCTCTATATCAAAGCCGGCGGAAGCCGCAGGCCGCCTTCGCATGAAACGGTTGACAACAAGGAGCATTTTGTCTCCCAGGAGGGCCGCAGCGTCTTTAAAGTGGCGGTAACGGAAATGTCCAACGTCGCTGTCCGGATCCTGGAAAAAAACGGCCTCACCGGCGCCGATATCTCGCTTTTCGTACCGCACCAGGCAAATGTTCGCATCATTGACGCCGCCGCGCGCCGAATGGGCGTCGACAGCAGCCGGGTGGTCATAAACATCGACAAATACGGCAATACCACGGCGGCCACACTCCCCCTTTGCCTCTACGAGGCGGCCGTGGAAAAAAGGTACCCCCTGAAAAAAGGCGACAATGTCGTAATGGCCGCCTTCGGGGCAGGTTTCACCTGGGGGAGCGCGTTGATGCGCTGGTGGGAGTAGCCGACCTACAAAAATTGCGGCGGGCAAAAAGTAAGGCCATGCCCACCCGCGGATTGGAAAGGATTCATGGATCCCACTGCCCAAAAGGGGCTGATCATCAAGTCCAAAATCTGGATAGAAGACGAAGACGAGCAGGTGGTTTTCGGGGCCGGCAGGCTCTACATACTGGAGGCGGTGTCCACGCACGGGTCGATCCATGCCGCCGCCCAGGAACTTCGAATGAGCTACCGCGCAGTGTGGGGAAAGATTAGGGCAACCGAGAAAAGACTCGGGCGGCCTCTTCTTAGTCGCAAGACCGGGGGTGCCCAGGGAGGCGGGTCCCAGCTTACCCCGTTTGCCAGAGAACTGGCGGAGCGGTTCACAAAACTCCAGAAGGTGATAAGAAATTCGGCCGACGAACTGTTCAAGGATATGTTCGCGCCCGTGCTTCAGGACGGTGACAAGGGATAGGGCAGCCCTGCGTTATATCTTTCTTGACATAGCGCTTTTTTTCGTGTATTAGAAAACCGTCAGTTTCATTCTTCCCTATTTAGCCGGGCTCCCAGGCCCGGTTTTTTTGTCTCCGCGGCACAGTCCATCTCCGGACGTCCCGCCGGCCCCCCGGTTTCGGCCCGGGGTCTCCCTTAGAAGATCGAGGCATCAGCGCATCCCGGAAGAGAGTGGGAAGCAGCAGATTACAATGCCCGGTTCCCAGGCCGGAGCAAGGGAACCGGGACAAAATCCGCCTTCAAGTTCACGTTTTACTACATCTTCTTGCCGGCATCCGGGAAGAACAGGGGCTGGCCGAACTTGGCCTTTCCGAATTCTCCTATAACTTTCTGGGTTGCGGGGGCTATCATAAACTCGACGAATGCCTTGGCGGCGCGGGCATTCACCTTGGAGAATTTTTTGGAGTTCACTTCCATGACATGATAAATATTGAGCAGGCCGGGGTCGCCTTGCGAAAGGATATCGAGGCGGATATTGTGTTTTTGAGCCAGGTAGGTTGCCCGGTCGGTCAGCGTGTATCCCTGCTTTTCAGATGCGAGCAGCAAGGTGGCTCCCATGCCCTGGCCGCTTTCCTGGTACCATTTGCCCTCGGGCTTGATTTCGATTTTTTTCCATATAGCCAGTTCCTTCTTGTTGGTTCCGGAATCGTCGCCGCGTGATACGAAAATCGCCTTTTTAGCCGCTATTGCTTTGAATGCCTCAGAGGAAGTCTTTCCCTTGATTCCCGCCGGGTCGCCTGCGGGGCCGACAATCACGAAATCGTTGTGCATCACGAGCTTGTAGTTGGTGACCGCCTCCGAATCCACCAGTTTCTTTTCAGCACTCTGGGCGTGAGTCAGCAAAGCATCCGCTTCGCCCTTTGCGCCCATGGCCAGCGCCTGTCCCGTCCCTACCGGGATTGTTTTCACGCGGTAGCCGGTCTTTTTTTCAAACATCGGCACCAGTACGTCGAGCAAGCCCGAATCGACGGTCGATGTGGTCGTGGCCAAAATGAGGTCACCCTTTTTGCCGTCCTGTCCGGAAGCGGCTCCCGTAAAAACTGCGATTGAAAAAACGAGGGCAAAAACCAGTGCAAGCGAAATTGTGTGTTTTTTCATTGAGACTCCTCCATTTGTCGGCAATTAGGATAGCGGCGTTGGCCGGACTTCGGCACGGTGAATATAGCGGACAGGAGACATTATGTCAAATTAGACATAGACTGCGCCGATGCGCTTTGCGCTCTCCATTCGTATTCTTCTTTGAACGCCTTTCGGTCGGCGATTTTACTACACAAAAATCATCGGCGATGATAGAAGAATGGCTGTGGCAATGGTTGTTTCCCCCCACTCTTTTAAACTTGCGCTCACGGAGGTAGAGGAATGCTGGTAAAGAACTGGATGAGCAAAAACGTGGTAACTATCCAAGAAGACGATACAATGCAGCATGCAATGCGCTTGATGAAAGAAAACCAGGTCAGGATGCTGCCCGTAATGAGCAGTGGCAAACTGATCGGAATCGTTTCCGACACGGACCTCAAGCGCGCTTCGGCCTCCGATGCCACAACTCTTGACGTGCATGAGTTGCTGTACCTGATCTCCAAGATCAAGGTAAACGAAATCATGACCAGAAACCCGATTACCGTTCCCGATGATTACACGGTTGAGGAAGCGGCCCAATTGATGATGGAGCACAATATTTCCGGTGTTCCCGTGATGGACTGCGACGGCAACATCGCGGGGGTGATCACCCGGCACGATGTGTTCACGATCCTCATAAACCTCAGCGGACTCGGCAAGAAGGGCATTCAGCTCGCTTTCACGATTGACGACAGGTCGGGTTCCATAAAGGAAATCACCGACGTGATCCGCGCCTATGACGGCCGCCTTGCCAGCATACTCAGCAGCTATGAGTACGCACCTCCCGGCAAGCGAATCGTCTACGTCCGTCTCTATGACGTGGAACGGTCGAAGATGCACGACCTGCTTCATGACCTGCGGGACAAGGGCTCTCTGATCTACATGGTTGACCACCGCGATAATAAGCGGCAAATATACAAGGAAACCAAGGCGTAATTCCTTCGAATGCCGGATGCCGGGTCGGACGTCCGGACCCGGCATCCGGCATTCTTGGGTTAAGCCGGGTTGAGCCGGCCCGGGGCATGGGGACCCGGGTTGCCTTGAGATCCTTGCCGGCCGTTCCCGCAAAAAGGTGCACGCGTCCGTCATGCATCCGGTTCCCGCCGCAATTTCAATTTCAGCATGAAAGGTACGAAGAAGGACCCGGAAGGTCAGCGAGGAGAACCCGCTCATTAATCGCCTCTCGTCTCCGAGTCCTTCGTGCTCTTCGTGTTCAAAATAGAATTTCAGTAGAACGCCTGCTCATTTGCCGACGGTCGACTTCATGTTTTTAAAATGCTGCCCCCCGGACTGCAATATGACAGTTTCGATAAACTGCCTGACCGTTATATCACTGCCGAATAAAGCGAGGTAGCCGGCGCGGTTGAGTTCCGAGTCGTCGAGGCCGACGACGAACTGGACCATTTCCCGGCCGTTGTTCCTCAGGATCTCCAGCACTTCCGGTTTCGCGCAGTCGGCGTGCTCCCGTGCATGCTGGTTGGCCATTTCAGTAACCTGCTGTTCGGTCATTTCCGGAAATTTTTCGCCGTTTATTATCTTCCTGGCCAACTGCAGCACTTCGTAATGGCCCGTGCCGATATGGCGTGCGGTAACACCCACGCTCCACTGCTCCCAGGAACAAATCTTGCCCCAGTCCTGTTCGGTGCACTTTTCAACAAACTCGATGATTTCCCCATTGAGCGTTTTCAACCGCTCCGCCAATTCCCGTGCTTGTGCGTTCATTTCCTCTCCTGCCTTGAAAAGCAAATTTTCGGTCATATTCTGAAAACTGATTCATGTTCTGTAAGATAAGACCATGGGAAATGGGCTGCACCGCTTTTTGGAACCCATCCGAAGGAGGCCGAATTGGCTAGCGAACACGCTCCCACTGTGTTGCCGCAAGACGAGCACAATCGACTGCTTGTATCCAATGTACATCCGCCGGACTGGGAAAACCCGCAACCCCTCGAACGCTACAACCTGGTGGTGATCGGGGCTGGTACGGCGGGGTTGGTTTGCGCAGCGGGGGGGGCGATCCTGGGAGCAAGGGTCGCACTCGTGGAAAAATATCTTCTCGGGGGCGATTGCCTCAACATGGGCTGCGTACCGTCCAAGGCCCTGATCCGTTGCGCGCGGGCCGCCATGGATGTGAGGCTTGCAGGCGATTACGGCATCCGTACACCGGCAAGCGTCGAAGTGGATTTTCCCGCCGTTATGGAGCGGATGCGAAAACTGCGCTCTGCGATCAGCTTTCACGATTCGGCCAGACGGTTCAAGGAACTGGGAGTCGACATTTACCTGGGGGAAGCACGCTTCGACGGTGAGGACTCGGTCCGCGTCGACCAAAAGATTCTGCGCTTTTCCAAAGCGGTGGTCGCAACCGGAGCACGGGCGGCACAGCCCGATATAGAGGGACTTTCGGATGCGGGGTATCTTACCAACGAAACCGTTTTTTCGCTCACCGACCGGCCCGGGCGACTGGCCGTGATCGGGGGAGGCCCCCTTGGCTGCGAACTGGCCCAGGCTTTCAGCCGCCTCGGGTCCGAGGTAACTGTCTTCCAGAGGGCGCCTCACCTCCTGGACCGGGAGGACGAGGATGCGATAAGATTTCTGCAGGACGCGTTTTCGCGCGAAGGCATACGAGTGATCCTCAACGCCGCGCCGCGAAGGGTAACCGGCTCGGGCGGCCCGAAGCTGATCGTCTATGACACGGACGGCACAACCGAAAGTATGGAAGTGGACGAGATCCTTGTCGGGGTCGGGCGTGCTCCGAACGTTGAAAACCTCGACCTGGAAAAAGCGGGGGTCGAATACGATACGAGGACGGGGATCAAGGTGGACGACCACCTCAGGACAACCAACTCGCGCATCTACGCGGCGGGAGACGTCTGCCTGCCTTATAAATTCACCCACATGGCCGATGCCACGGCACGGATAGCGCTGCGCAATGCCTTTTTCCCGGGCAATGCCAGGTTGAGCGGTCTTACCATTCCCTGGGTCACCTACACCGACCCGGAAATAGCCCATGTCGGGATGTACGCCAGGGATGCCGAACGAAAAGGCATAGCCGTGGAGACCTATGTCAAATCCCTCGGTGAGGTGGACAGGGCGATACTGGACGGAGAAACGGAAGGATTTGCCAAGATCATGGTCGCCAGGGGCTCCGACAGGATTTTGGGGGCAACGATCGTCGCCAGGCATGCGGGGGAGATGATAAACGAGCTGACGTTGGCCATGGTGCGTGGAATCGGACTTAAAGCTCTTTCGGGACTTATTCACCCCTATCCGACGCAGGCAGAAGCAGTAAAGGGAGCAGTGGACATCTACAACCGCGGCCGTATCACTCCATTCGCGGAACGGCTTCTTTCGCTCCGGTTCCGCCTCGACCGCTCCAAAAGTTTAGCCCGCGCGCGAAAATACATGAGACTGGCAATAGACTTTCTATCAAATGCCATAAGTAGTATAAGGAAGAAACCAATCTGAAACGGGCATTTGCTTGTCCGCAAGCGCCGCGGCCGACTTGCGTTGACGTGAGAGGAAGCTTTTTCTTCGCGGTAATACTCCAATAGCGATTTTTCAGGACCTGTCCGGGCCACTCACGGGGTTTATGGAGGAGCAATTAATTGTCGATTGGTGATTTTAGTCTGAATTGGTCCTTCATATCAGCATTCCTCAGCATAATCGTAATCGACGTAATCCTTTCCGGAGACAATGCGGTTGTAATAGCCATGGCGGTGAGGTCTCTGCCGCGGGAGCAACGGGTAAAGGGCATTGTCTTTGGCTCCGGAGTGGCCGCACTGCTCAGGGTTGTGCTCACTTTTTTCGTGGCCCGGCTTCTCGAGGTAAGCTTCCTCAAGCTGGCGGGCGGGTTGCTGATATTCTGGGTGGCGGCCAAGCTTTTCATAGATGGCGCCCCCGAAAAAACAAATCGACGCGAGGCCAGTAGTTTTGCGAATGCCATAAAGATAATCCTCGTGGCGGACATAACGATGTCCCTGGATAACATGCTCGCAATTGCCGGGGCCTCTCACGGCAACCTCTTCCTTCTGCTCTTCGGACTGGGGCTCAGCATTCCATTTATCATGTTCACGAGCGGGCTGCTTTCCATGCTCATGGATAAGTACCCTGTAATCATCTACATCGGCGCCGCGATACTCGGAAAAGTCTCCGGGGAGATGATTATTACCGATCCCGTTGTCTTCAATTATCTCCACCCATCCGAGATAGCCGTATATATCGTCGAGGCGGCATTTGCATTGGCGGTAATCGTTATCGGGAAATCGTGGATCCACTTTAGCAAAGGCGATTGATATAAAACTCTTCGGCGGAGCATTCCCAATTGATGCGGCAGCTATGTTGATATTACGGACCATGGGACTTTAAAAGGCAGCCCCGCACGGTAAATAACCCGAGCGGGGCATGTTTGTTATCAGTGCGAAGAAATTTAGTCAGACACCTCCGGCAGAGCCGGAGGTTTACCCGGATTAATTACTAAACTTGTTCACCCAGTCGATTTAATGACCGCCCGGGAAGAAAGTGTAGCTCACCCAGACAAGAAACGCCAGCAAGCCGACTCCGATCCCTATGCTCCATCCGATCAGCTTTTTCTCGACGGGGAGAAGCGGCTCGACTTCCATCTTTTTCAGTTCTTCCGCCAGCTTCGGTTGTTTACTCGCTACCCCTTCCTTAGCCATAATATCTCCTCTCGATTTAATCCATTATATCGATTTAATACATTAAACCACCGGCGGTTTCACGCCATGGAAGAATATCCACGAAACAGCCAAACCTATCCAGATGATGAAGCCGAACAGGCACAGCAGATAGACGGCGGCAAGTTTGCCGATGCCCTCCTCCCACAGCTTCTTGAAATTGGACACAAGGCCGATGGTGAAAAAGGTCAATGTGAAAAAGATGCCGCGCAGCACGTTCGCCTGCCCCATCGCCGATTTTGTCTTGGCCACCAGCGTGGGGAACGCAAGGCCGATATAGAGAATGATCAGGAAGGTTATGACATAGCCGATGACAAATTTCGGAAACCGGTGCCATATCTCTATCGCACGGACTTTTTCACCCGGTTTGCGGTCGATGACCGCGGTCCAGATAATAGCCAGCACAAAAGCCCACACCCCGATAAAGATGTCGATGAAGACTTTCACGGTTGCCGCGGTACCCATGATCCAGCCTTCTGCATAATTGATTCCCTGCGCCGTCAGCGCCTTCGACCTTAGCAGGGCTTCGGCCACCGCGCCGCTCGCCACCGCCGCACCGTCGGTCTTCACGGCAAGACCCATCCATGCGCCGGCCACCATGGGCTCCTTATACAGGAAATGCTCCGCGATGAAGGGAAGCACAAGAAGCTCGACCACGGCAAAGATCACGACCAGCGAAGAAACCATAACCGGCACGATGGGCCTTGCCCTGATCGCTCCGCCCGTCGCTATGGCGGCCGAGACACCGCAGATGGATATGCCGGAAGCCAGGGGCGCGGCCCATTCTTTGCTGAACCCGAAATATTTTCTGGCTACGTAATACACAAGAGCCCAGTAGATCAGATATGCCTCTATGATGGCGCAAAGGCCCCGGAACATCACCGCCGTCGCAAGACCCAGCTTTTCGGCTGCAACGACTCCCAGAAAACCGCCCAGGATTACAATAGCTGTCTTGATATACCACTCAGGCCGTACGGCCTCCTTTATAGCCTCCCCAAAGCGAGGGAAAAAGTTACCGATAATAAGCCCTACAATAAGGGCCACTATAAACCCCGCCTCCCCCGTAAGTTTAAGAGACCACGTTATCCCCATCTTTGCCATATCCGGTTTCGTGGTCACGGCGATGTGCGCATAGTTGCCGATGATCCAGCAGGCGTAGCTGATCCAGAAGACCGCCGTAAAGCCTATCATGAATTTCTTGATGTCGGCCTTCATTGCAGCGGCGCCTATGGTCAAAATCACAAGCAGGAACAGATACGTCGCGATTAGTGATCCAACAGCTCCTATGCCCGCCCAGGATTTTGAAACCGGGGCCATGGCCTTGGACAAATCGGTCCATGAATGAGTCGTCACCCCCCATCCGAGGACGTCGACCCCCAGGAAGCTGACCAGTGCAAGGGCGAAAATGACCAGCCCCACCCATAGTGACATCCAGTCTTCGCTGATACCCTTCTTCATCTCAGCCATAAAAAGCCTCCATAAAATTGGTCAATAAAGCGGTTGCCAACCTAGACAAAAATGCGCCTCCCAGTTATTTTGCTCTAGCACCATTTAATAAGGAAAACAATATATTTGCTTAAGAAAGTTATCAGTTGGTTCTTACAGCTATTGTCCCGCGTTTTTGAGCGTATACCGAAAAAGCCCCCGTGCGGTAATTGGGGGCTTTTTGTTAAACGATTTTAAACCAATTTGTGTTCAAGATTGAACTGAACTTGGTCCCGTTCGTGCTGAGGTATCGAAGCATGAACGGGTGGATCGTCCGCCCTTCGATACCTCAGGACGAACGATCTTGGACGCAAACTGGTATTAAACCAGGGCAGGACGAGCGGCGGGCTAACTTCCGAATGAAAGATGGTAGGCTATGGAGTCGAGTTTTATCGTGAAATCCACGTTTTCCACGTGGCAGCAGTCGGGGACCTGTATCTGGACGGGAGCGAAATTCAAGATGCCGTTTATCCCGGCGAGAACGAGCTGGTTGGCGACACTTTGAGCGTCGCTTGCAGGAGTGGCGATGATTCCGACGTGAACGTCACGCTCTCTTACCACTTCTTCCAGTTCGTCGATATGATTGATAACCAATCCATTGGGCAGACGCCTTCCGACCTTCTGAAGGTCGGAGTCGAAAGCAGCCGTAAAGACGTAACCGTGCTTTAAAAAATTCCCATGCCGCACCAAGGCAGATCCCAGATTGCCCAGCCCGACCATGGCCAGGTTCCACGGGCGGTTGAGTCCTAAGATGTCCTTAATCTGGTTTACCAGGTCGTTGACCCTGTACCCCACGCCTCGCACACCGAATTCACCGAAATAGGCCAGGTCTTTACGTATCTGGGCGGGATTCACACCGCACTGCTTGGCGAGCCGCTCCGAAGAGATTACCTCAATGTCCTCTTCCAGCAGTTCCTGAAGAGTGCGCATGTAAATGGAAAGCCTGACAATGGTAGCCATGGGAATCTTGGCGAATTTCATTTAACACCTCTGGTAGCCCGGCAAATTATGTCTATCTCCTTTGCGCCGGAGCCGTAAGTATGTGATATTCTTCACATCTTTGCTCCTAAAAAAAGGCCTGGCGCTCTAAATCCCAGCAATTAAACAGAGGGCAAGCAGTCCGGCCGCTTGCCCTCTGTAATACGACTGTTTGCTGGAGATCTTACTTGGCCAGACCGGCAAACGTTGACATCGCCGTGGAAATGGGGTTGGCGTAAATCAGGATCAGGGCGATAACCAGAGCGTAGATCGACAGGGACTCGATCATGGCCAGACCGATAAGCATCGTGACCGTAACCTTGCCGGACGACTCGGGATTGCGGGCGATACCTTCAACTGCGCCCTTGACCGCCATACCCTGGCCGATACCGCATCCGAACGCGGCAATGGCGATTCCGAAACCGGCCGCAACGGCAGAATAAATAAAGAATTGCAGTGCCGAGGATTTCGGGTCACCGTCAGCGGCCATGGCGACTGCGGACAGACCGAGGACCAACAATGTAGTCAAAATACCGATTTTTTTCATGAACCAAACCCTCCTTCGGTTAATTGAGTTGATGAAGCGATATGCGAACGCGGCCTTCCCAACCTCGTTGTCGCCGCAAAGCTGCCGGATCGGCTGACGCCTGTACCTGACTGCCGGCGCCGGCCGAATCGGCGAATAGCCTTAATGAGCGTGTTCGATGGCGCCGGCAAAGTACATCATTGAAAGCAGGCAGAAAATGAATGCCTGAATAAAACCGGTGAAAAGACCCAGAAACATCATCGGAAGAGGCGCAAGGTACATACCCGCCAGGAAGAACAGGATCCCCAGGACCAGCTCCTCACCGAAAATGTTTCCGAAAAGACGTATCGAGAGGCTCAGCACCCTTGCAAGGTGCCCGATTACTTCGATGGGCAAGATCAGCGGCATGAGCGGAAGCACGGGACCCATGAAGTGCTTTATATATTTTGCACCGTGAAACTTCACGCCGATAACGTGGGTCATCACCACCACGATCAGCGCGCATGCCAGTGTGGTATTAAGATTTGCCGTGGGGGAGAAAAATCCTGGAATCATTCCCATATAATTGCTGACGAGAATAAAAAATCCAAGGCTGGCGATAAGCGGGAACATGAACCGGCCCTCTTCGCCGGTTACGCCTATCATGAAGTCCTCGATACCGGTGATCACAAATTCAAAGAAATTCTGTCCGCCGGTGGGCACCATTTCGATTGATTTGACGGCAATGGCGCTAAGCCCCACCACAAGAGCCATAACCACCCAGGTGTAGGTTACGTACGGCTGAAGAAAATAGCCGGCAATGCCGTGGGCCTCACCCGCACCGGGAACATGGACGCCAAACTTTTCGAGAATGAGGTTGATAAAAAGGATAGGATGCTCCATAACTTATCTATCTCCCTTTCTTGCCACCATCGAAATGAATTCAAATCCCCCAACCAGCGCGATGCTCAATACCATTACGGACAGGCCAATCAGGAACGGGATAGGGTCCGCCCATCCATAGTAGAGCACAACGAATATGACGAAAAGGGCGGCCAGGTATCGGACATAATATGCCGCGAAAAGACCTGCCTTGCGGGGAAGCTTCCCCGGTTTTTCGAAGGCGCGCCTGAGCTGCCATTTCAGAATCTGAAAACTGAGGATTGCGATAGCGCCGCCCAACAAGACACCAACGGCCGCGTGCAGCGAGAACTTGATCCCTGCAGCCAGCGTGACAACGGAGAGTATGAGCGCGGAAAGTATTTCGATTCGCCGCAGGAGCTGCTCGCTCTCGGAAATCCCGCTCACTTTTTCTTCGGGCCTTTCTCCTCTTCCTGCTGCTGCTTGGCAAATCGGTAATAATTGCGGGCGCCTGCAAAGATTCCGAGTATCAGGAAAAGGATCGTAAGATAAGGGAGCGTGCCGAATCGCGAATCCAGAAAAATCCCGATGGCGATTCCGATAAAAGGCGAAAGCGCCACCTGATATCCAATGGTGCTGGCCATTAAGGCCTGCATCAAAGTGTTCTTCTCATCTTTTTTCATATATTTTGATTTTCGTGTAAATGTTCACGTGCTACTACCATACAAGCCGTTTCCAGTCAAATCAATTTCTCCGCTCTGCACGGTTTTCCCGCACAGCGCCCAAAGCGGCAAATGCCGCATCAACAGTAAGATCTATATCACCCTTTTCATGAGCCGTGCTTACAAAAAAAGCCTCAAACTGGGAAGGAGCAAGGTAAATCCCCCGGCCCAGCATCTCACGGAAAAAAACAGCGTATGCCTCGGTATCGGACTTCACGGCGCTCTCATAGTCGCTCACCGGGTCCGCGGTAAAAAAGCCACAGCCAAGGGAACCGATCCGGTTAATCGTTACCGGCACCCCGGCGGCTGTGGCAGCCTCGGTGAGGCCGCTGCACAGATATGTGTTTTTCTTCTCTAATTGCTCGTAAATCCCTTCCCTGCACAGCACATTCAAAGTGGCGAGCCCGGCGCTCATGGCGAGCGGATTTCCGGAAAGGGTCCCCGCCTGGTAAACCTCCCCGGAAGGCGCCACCCGTTCCATGATGTCCCGCCTTCCCCCGTATGCCCCCACCGGAAGGCCGCCGCCGATGATCTTGCCAAGACAGGTGAGGTCGGGCATGACGTTAAAAAGCTGCTGAGCGCCGCCGGCGGCCAGGCGGAAACCGGTAATAACCTCATCGAATATCAGAAGCGACTCATACTCGGTGCAAATTTTTCTCAAACCTTCCAGAAAACCCGGGGCCGGGAGCACCACGCCCATGTTGGCCGCAACCGGCTCCAGTATAATGGCTGCAACTTCGCCGCCCGTATCTTCCATGCAGCGTCGCACCCCATCGAGATCGTTATAAGGAAGCGACAGGGTGTGCATCGCCGTCTCTTCGGGGATCCCCGGAGTGCCCGGAATACCGAAAGTGATGACCCCGGAGCCCGATTTCACCAGGAGTGCATCGGCGTGGCCGTGATAGCAGCCGTTAAATTTTATGATTTTCTTTCGGCCCGTAACTCCTCTGGCGAGCCGCACGGCGCTCATGGCCGCTTCGGTCCCCGAATTCACCATCCGCACCATTTCAATCGAAGGGACCATCTCGACGACCTTCTTGGCCATTTCGACTTCAACCCGCGTGGGAATCCCGTATGACGAACCACGGACCGCGGCGCCCTCCAGGGCCTTCACCACGTCGGGATGGGAGTGGCCCAGGATGAGCGGCCCCCAGGACCCCACATAGTCAATGTAAACATTGCCGTCTTCATCCGTTATCCGGCACCCGCGGGCATCCCTTACGAACAGCGGATCGGTTCTGACCGCCCTGCCCGAGCGCACCGGGCTGTTCACCCCTCCCGGTATAAACTCGCAGGCTTCCTTGTAGAGCATCCTGGAAGTATTCCAGTTCATCGGCACCAGCCTCCTGTTTTCAATCCTTCTTTTCCTGAGCGAATCTCAAAGAAAGTTTTTACCCTTGAAAGGCAAAAGGAGCAACCCGGATTTGCGGTAACGGGTTTTAATGTGGCGGTATTAAAAGACCTTTGCTAAAATCGGACTACAGGGAGCAATGCCATGGCGGAAACGGCCAAGAAGAATGCAACGTATAGTGATCTCTACAACATCCCGGAAAACATGATCGGCGAGATCGTGGACGGCGAACTGGTAGTCACCCCCCGACCGTCCAAACATCACGTGTTTGCTGCTTCTGTACTGGAAGTAGAGTTGGGGTCGCCCTATCAATTCGGACGCGGTGGGGGGCCGGGCGGATGGGTAATCCTGGTCGAACCTGAGATCAAACTGGGGGAGAACATCGTCGTTCCCGATCTGGCGGGCTGGAGGAAGGAACGATTTCTTGCGACGGAAGAGACCAACTGGTTTTCCGTCAGCCCGGATTGGGTGTGCGAAGTGCTCTCGCCGAGCACCCTGAGAACGGATAAGATCAAGAAGATGCCGCTTTACGGACGGTACGGCGTACAACACCTGTGGTTTATCGATCCCACCGCAAAAACCCTCGACGTATTCCGCCTGGAATCGGGCAAATGGGTTGTGGCGGGGCTTTTCGTGGAAGACGACAAAGCGCGCGCGGAACCCTTTCAGGAAATAGAAATCGATCTGAACAATCTATGGCTGGATAAGCTGGCATGAAGATGGATTCAACCCGGAGCTGATCATTCTCCATCCATCAGGTTAATCTCGTACTGCTCCACGTGCATATTGGGGTCGGCCTTGACCTCGATTCGCGCGTGCATCTTTTCCTCCGCCTTTTCCAGGGGCGCGCGTTCCTCGTCGCAGAACCTGGCGACCACTTCCGGGTGGGCAAGGACCAGGACGTCTCTTCCGAAAAGGTCGCCTCTCTGCCGCTCCAGGTCCCTCAGGATCTCATAGCACACGGTCTGCTTCGATTTCAGGTACCCTTCGCCGTCGCAATACGAGCAGGGCTCGCACAGCACCTGCCCGATGCTTTCCTTTGTCCGTTTCCTGGTCATCTCTATCAGGCCCAGTTCGGACATGTGCAGGATGTTGGATTTGCTCTTGTCCTTGTGCATGGCGTCCCGCAGAGCATTCCAGACCCTTTCCCGGTTTGCTTCCTTTTCCATGTCGATGAAATCGATGATAATGATTCCACCGATGTTTCGAAGCCTTAACTGGTAGGCGATTTCTTTTACCGCCTCCAGGTTGGTCTTGAGGATCGTTTCCTCCAGGTTTCTCTTGCCGACGTACCTGCCGGTATTAACATCGATCGCGGTGAGGGCCTCGGTGGTTTCGATGACAATGTATCCGCCCGATTTGAGCCAGATTTTCTTGCTGAGCGCCCTCTGGATTTCCATCTCGATGCCGTAGGCGTCGAAAATCGGCTCGTCTCCCTCGTAGAGTTCCACCGAATTCTGAAGAGAGGGCAAAAAGGTTTCGATAAAGCTCAGGGTCTTGCGGTATTCGGTTTCGGAGTCGATCACCAGGCGGTCAACTTCCCTGGTAAAAAGATCGCGGACCGCTCGCAGCGTTATGTCCAGTTCCTGGTAGACAAGAGAAGGCACGGGAGCGTTTTCGGCCCGCCTCTGGATGCTCTGCCACAGCTTCGCCACGAAATCCACCTCGGAGCGCAGCTTTTCCGTATCAGCCCCTTCGGCGGCGGTGCGCACGATAAAACCGCAACGGTCGGTTTTGATCTCGCACATTATTTCGCGAAGCCGCTTTCTTTCGGCCTCGTCCTCGATCCGGCGGGAAACGCCGATGTGGTCCATCGTCGGCATGAACACAAGGTTTCTTCCCGGCAGGGTTATATGAGTGGTGATCCTGGCTCCCTTGCTGCCTATGGGCTCCTTTGCCACCTGGACCAGTATATCCTGGCCTTCCTGAAGCCGGTCCTCTATGGGGATGTTGTTGTAGATGCGGCGAAGGTCCAGGACTTCCGCGTATTCCTGCCCCTCTTCAGTCTCCCTTATGTCCTCCTCCCCCTCTTCCTCCTGGGTCGCGCACGCCGAAATCAACATGCGTTCGATGTCGCCCATCGCCTGATGGATATCGCTCACGTACAGGAAAGCGGCCTTGTCCAGGTCTATGTCCACGAAGGCGGCCTGCATCCCCGGCAAAACGCGCACCACCCGCCCCTTGTAGATATTTCCGGCGATGCCCCGGTCGGAACTGCGCTCGACATAGAGTTCCGCCACCTGCCCGTTTTCAACAAGGGCAACCCGCGTCTCGAAAGAACTGCTATTTACAATCAGCTCTGCTGACATCCTCTCTCCCATCAAGGCCGCTGAAACGGTATGCGGCTATCTTGCAGATAACGCACTCACTCAAGGCTTCCGCGTGCTCGCCTGCCAGGTGAAGCAAGACAGCCATCGGCCTGAAGCATAAAAGAGGCGTCTCGAGAAGCTCGAGTTCCAGGAAACTCTCGCCGTCTTTTCTCAAATCCAGCACAACCTCGCCAAGGGCGGCCCTGGCCTCGCCCTTTTTTGTTTTCTTAACGAGTATGTCATCCTTGCATTGCGGATGCCCGGCGAGCAATTTTCTCACCAGAAACGGGCTGAGGCCGGAGACCCTGTAAACGGCCCTGGTGGGCTGACCGGCAGCGGGGCGTTTTTCAATCCGGTCAACGGAGCTTACCCGCACCAGGCCCCTGAACTCGCGGTTAAGGGACTCACGCACCACTTCGGAATCGATCCTTTCAGTAAGCGTCAGGTAAGCATCCGCTATGAGGGTCTCCATTCCCAGAGGCAGCGCCTCGCCAAAGGAAATCTTGACGTGCGGGTGAAAGCCTTTGCTAAACGCCGCCGGAAGCCCCGCCCTGCGAACCGCGCGCTCGAAGGCGGTCGCCATCTCCAACTGTCCGAAAAACCTCGCCCTGTCGAGTTTCGAATAGATAACCCGGTACAGATAACCGGCCTCTTCCCGGCCGGGGTCCTTGCGTTGCAACCGTTCCGGCACGGCCCGCACGGGTTCAAGCCCGGTTGCCGGACCCTCGTGGACCACGGGAGCAACCCTTTCGTGGTCGCAGACCCCGCACTGGATACACTCGCCGCGGCGGCAATCGGGGGTGAATTTTTCCTCAAGCGCCCTCTGGTACTCGCGCCACAGGTAGTCCCGCGATACCCCGGCCGACAAGTGGTCCCAGGGAAGCACTTCGGTGCGCTCCCGCTCCCGCTGCGCGTAAAATTCGGCATTGAGCCCGGTCTCGGAAAGCGCCCGGTACCACAGGTTTTCGTCGAACCGGTCGGTCCATCCGTCAAAGCGGGCGCCAAGCTCCCAGGCACGCCTCAGCGCGGGCCCCAGCCGCCGGTCTCCACGCGCAAAAACCGCCTCGAATACGGAATGGCCGGCAAGGTTCCACTTAAGCTTGACGCCGGGCTTTCTCAGCCGCTCCTTAAGGTCCTTTAGAATGCGCGCGACCTCGTCTTGCGGGATCTGGGAAACCCACTGAAAGGGCGTTTGCGGTTTAGGAACGAAGGTGGAGACGGAAATGTTTACGTTGGCCCTGGTCTTCTTGCCCTTGTCCCACACCTTCATGCACAAATCGACCAGGGCGTCCCTGTCGGCTTCGGTTTCTCCCGGCAGTCCGGTCATAAAGTAGAGTTTCAAGACCCGCCAACCCAGCCCGAATGCCGCTTCGGCGGCGGAAAGCAGGTCTTCGTCGCGGATTTGCTTGTTTATCAGGCGGCGCAAGCGCTCGCTTCCGGCCTCCGGAGCCAGAGTGAACCCGGTTTTGCGGATTTTGCCGATTCGCTCCATCAGCTCCGGGGTAAGCGTTCCCACCCGCATCGACGGAAAGGAGACCGCAACTTTTTTAGGCTCCAGCTCGGCTACCAGCGCCCCCAGCAGTTCCTGGATCCCGCAGTAATCGCCGGTGCTGAAAGAAAGCAGGGACACATCCTCGAAGCCGCTCCCGGCAAGCGCCCGCCTGGCGGCCTCCAAAACGTAGCCGGGACGGCGCTCCCTCACCGGCCTGTAGATAAAGCTCGCCTGGCAGAAACGGCACCCACGGGTGCACCCGCGCGCAATTTCGAGACCCAGGCGGTTATGAACAATGTCTATCAGCGGGACCAGCGGCTTTTCGGGGATGGGGCATATTTTGTCGAGGTCCGGGACCAGGCGCTTTAAAACTCCTGTGTAGTCCGAAAATATGGGCTCAACGGCCGAAATCGTACCGTCCCCGGCATAATGGACCTCGAAGAACGCCGGCACGTAGACGCCGGCAATCTTTCGGATTTCTTCCAGAAACTCTTTCCTCCGGCCGCTGCCCGACCGCTTCCAGGCCCTGTAGACCTCGATGATCTCCGGCAGTACCTCTTCGGCCTCGCCCAGGACGAAAAAATCGAAAAAATCGGCCAGCGGCTCCGGATTGAAAGCACACGGGCCGCCTCCGATAACGAACGGGTCGCTGTCCGAACGCTCCCCGGCCAAAAACGGGATGGAGGCAAGATCAAGGATGGTGAGGATGTTGGAGTAGCTGAGCTCATACTGGAGGCTGAATCCGAGGAAATCGAAATCGCGCAGCGGCTGCTCGCTTTCGATTCCCCTGAGAGGTTCTCCAAGGGTGCGAAGCCTTTCCTCGAAATCGGGCCAGGGGCAGTATACCCTGTCGGCCATTACGTTTTCGGATTGGTTTAACTGGTGATAGAGCAACTTTAGTCCGAGGTGGCTCAACCCGATTTCATACACGTCGGGGAAGGCGAGCGCGAAGCGCACCGATGCGCTGTCGAAGCTTTTCCGGTAGGCGTTAAACTCCAGACCGATGTAGCGGCCCGGTTTTTCTATACCGTGCAGGTGTTTATCGAGCATTGTGTAAAAATATCCTTAGACTGCGCTGGAGCAGGAAAGCTTGCATGATTTGCCGCAAACGCGACCATAAACTTTGCCGGACCGCGATTTCAAACAATTTTGAAACATTGGTTGGAAAAGCGGGTAATTACCGGTCCGGGCGGATACACAACCTGTGCGGACCGATCAATTCTTAATCTTTATTTATACTTACCGCGGGCAAGCAGAGTCAACTGAAAAGGCGGGAAACGGGGCCGGGAGTCAAAGATACCAGGGGCATTCAAATGTACAAAAAGAGCGGGGGAACGTTTCACCCGCACCCCCCGGAGTTTCGTCCACACAGCGGTGAAGGGGTAGGACCCACGCTGCTGCGCGGCCATGCGCCGCATGTCGCGGGGAGTACCCAAATGAAGTTGCTGCAAAATATGTGAACTTCACATAAATGGAAAGATTTTCCAAATTGTCATTCCCGCGACGCTTTTGGCCGGGAATCCGGTGTCTTTGCGGTTTAATGATTTCTTCTCTTGCTCCAGGCAGGAATGTGGAAACCAGGAAAAGACACCGGACCCCGGCTCATCTCGGGGACGGGGCCATGGAGAGGGCGAAATTGCGCGCCGCCGCCGTCCTGGCGCACCTGGGGCATAGTTGGCGGGAGACTTTCATTCCCGTCTTCCCGTCCGCATTCTTTTCCACAAACTGCAGAAACCGTTCGCTCACGAAGCTCTCGCCGCAATTTTTGCACCTAAGGATTTCCAGCCTGTTAAGGACCGTTCCGCACAGGCTGAGTTCACGGCTGCCGTCGGAGTCTTCGATACGCATCGCACCGGTCGGGCATGCCACAGCGCATGCGCCGCAGCCGATGCAGCGCTCGCCGGGACGGGCATAGTCGGCAAGGATTCGCTCGTCGTAGCCGATGTCCTTGAACGCAAGCGCCTCCACCTTCATCTGTTCGCGGCACACCTTCTCGCACTCCCCGCACCGGATGCACACGTCGCACCTCAGGCACCGCGAGGCCTCCATCATGGCCTGTTCTTCGGAAAGCCCCATCTCCACGGGACCGAACCCCGCCTTTCGAGCCTCCACGTCGGCAAGCGGCATCGGGACCCTGTGCGCGGCAATTTTCACGGGGGCCTCGACCCGCAGGAATTCACGAGGTTTTCTCTTCCGGTTTAGAAAGCGTTCGGCGCTTCCCCCTTTTCCGCTGAGGTAATGGTCGATATCGATTGCGGCCTGCTTGCCGGCGGCGATGGCGGCCACCACGGTCGCGGGGCCGGTAACCGCATCACCTCCGGCAAAGATATCGGGAGCATTGGTCTGAGTGCCCGGCCCATGGGTCAGCAGCAGGCTTCTGCGGCTGATGTCGCAGGGCGGCTTTTCGGAAAACGCGCTGAGGTCCGGTTCCTGGCCTATCGCCGCTATTACCGCATCCGCTTCGATCATGAAGTTGCTGCCCTCGACCGGAATGGGCCGCCTGCGGCCGCTGGAATCAGGCTGGCCGAGTTCTGCCCGCAGGCATTCCAGGTGCGTAACCCTGCCTGCCTCGCCTCCTATTTTTACCGGGACGGTCAGGAAATGGAAGATGACTCCCTCTTCCATCGCTTCCTCGACTTCCTGGGGATTTGCGGGCATCTCGGCCCGTGTGCGCCGGTAAGCCAGGTGGACTTCTTCGGAACCCAGCCGGATACAGTTGCGGGCGGCGTCCATTGCGGAATTTCCGCCTCCGATCACCACCACACTCCTGCCCCGTTTTCTTTTCACCCCGGAGTTGATTTCCCAGAGGAAGGAAATTGCATCGCAAATGGGGGCAAGCTTCGTCTCCCCTTCGATTCCGAGCCGGAACCCGCGGTGTGCGCCGATCGCAAGGAAGATGGCCCTGTATCCGGCAGCACGCAATTCATCGACGGTTATGTCGTCCCCAACGCTCACATCCGTTCGGATCTCCACGCCCAGGGACCGGATGGCGTCTATTTCCCTTCGCACCACGTCGCGCGGGAGCCGGTATTCAGGTATGCCGTAGACAAGCAGGCCGCCCGGTTCGGGCAGGGCCTCGAAAATCGTAACCCTATAGCCGTCCAGGGCCAGGTAATAGGCGGCCGAAAGGCCTGCCGGGCCGGAACCCACTATCGCCACCTTCTCGCTTCTTGGCAGGATAGGGGGATGCGAAATGTCGAAGGCCGATTGTTTGAGTGCCTGCTCGGCAACAAATGCCTTGAGATACCGTATATTAACCGCCTCATCCAGGTGGCGGCGAACACATGCCGACTCGCATGGATGAGGACAGATGAGCCCGCACACCCAGGGAAATGGATTGTCTTCGCGAATGAGTTCCAGCGCCTCTTTGTACCGCCCCTGCGCCGCCAGGGCAAGGTAGCCGGGAATATCGATTCCCGCCGGGCATGAATTCTGGCATGGGGCCGGGATGAGTTTGCTGCAGGTCCCGGCCGTACAATTCCCGGACAGGGCGTGCGCCTCGAATTCGTAAGCGAAGTCTTCGAGGGACCAAAGCAGGGGACCCAGTATTCGCGCAACGGGTGGGCAATGGCCCAGGGCGGAGAGCCCGCGCGCCATATCGGCCAGATTTTGCAAGCCTTCCGGCCCGGCGTCTCCGTCAATCAGCGCCGAAAGGGCCTCTTCTATTCGGGAGAGGCGGACCCGGCAGCTTCCGCAGATTCCGGCCTCTTCCGAAATCGACCGGGAAAGCTCGTCCCGAACAGACCAGACGATGCAAACATCCCGATTTTCGCTATCTTTCGCCATGTTTGGAGTAATCCTCTCGCGGCGCATCGCCGCTCCCACGGCCAGGCGGCAACCATTTTCAGGCGCATGGGAGGCGCGCATGCCGCCTCACTTCAATCCAGGCTTACGCGCCGGCGCGGGACAGGGTCCCCGATGCCATGCTCCTGGCAAACCGCTCGCGGCGTATGTTTTCCATTTCCTCGGCTTTGCCGAAATGGAGACAGTGGGTGACGCACTTGGTGACGCAGGCGGGTTTCAGCCCCTGGTCGACCCGGTCCATGCAGTAGTTGCACTTGATGACCTTGCCCGTATTGGGGTTCCACTGCGGAGCGCCCCAGGGGCAGGCGGTTATGCAGCTCTTGCACCCCACGCAAAGCTGCGCGTCCACGTAAACTATGCCGTCCTGCGGGCGCTTGCGCATCGCACCCGTCGGGCAAACGGATACGCACCACGGCTCCTCGCAATGAAAGCACGGCATGAATACGAAAGACATCGCCGGCGGCGCCACGCCCAGCTTATCAGGCCCGGCGGTGACGATCTGGCTCAGCCGCGGTCCCACCGGGACGCCTTGGTAAGCCTTGCAGTGGACCTCACAGGCATGGCAGCCGATGCATTTCTTCTGATCCTGAAAAAGGAAGTACTTGCTCATGATTCTATTTTCTCCCGAAACCTGGCGGAAATTCGCAGTGCGTGCCAGCGGCAATGCCGCACGCATTGATTTCGATTCTATTGTGCCGGCCGCACCCGAACGATGGTGTCATCATATACCGGGCTGCCCCCTACCCTGTCCGAAATATTTTCCTGGATCAGGGCATCGCTTGCCCCCCTGGCATACGATCTTGTCTGGACGGGAACGGTCTTTCCGAACCCGTGCAGCATGAAAACCGCTTCCGGATGGATGAAATCCGTCACCCTGGCGCGAATCCGGGAAACCCCGACCGAGGACATCGCCTCGACGTATTCACCGTTTTTAACCCCAAGCTTTGCCGCCCTTGCCGAGTTGATCCACAGCTCGTTTTCGGGCACAAGCTCGTTGAGGTAGGGGTTGTTCTGAGTGGAGACGTGGGTGTGGGCCGCACACCTTCCAACCATCATCCGGAAGGAATCCCCGTTGATATTCGAGACCGGCTCATAGGGCGGAAAGGACGGCAGGCCCGCGTTTTCGAGCAGGGAACTTACCAGTTCGATCTTCCCCGAGGGCGTCTTTATTTTAAGGCCGTCCTTCCTGTCCCACCAGATGGGCTTATCGACAAGAGTCACGAACCCTTTCTTGTCGAAATCCTCGAGTTTAACCCCCGTGCCTTCGAGCTGGAATTTCCAGATGTCTTCGATGGTCTCATACGGAAAATATTTGCCGATTCCGATCCGCTCACCCAACTGCTTGAGGATGAGCCAGCCGGGCCGCGTGTCGTAGCGCGGCTCGACGGCCTGTTTCCTGATGTAGTACTGCGGCTTGAGACCCGAAGCCGCCTGGACGGAGTCACCCCGTTCCAGGTAGATCGACTCCGGAAGCACGACATCCGAACGCCAGGCCGATTCGTTCATGTTGATATCGATGGTAACTATCAGGTCGAGCTTCTCGTAAGCCTTGAGCGTAGCGCTGGTGTCGGCTATCGACTGAAGCGGCTCGATCCGGTTCACTATCAATGCCTTTATGGGGTAAGGCTTTTCGGTAAGGATCGCCTCGGCCATCGCCTGCGGGTTACCGTGGGATGCGTCGGCGACCGGAAACGCCTCGCGCCCCGATCCGTCGAAGCGCGGTTCGCTCACCTTCGGCAGGTCCTGTTCCACGTACTTGTGGATATCCCCAAACCCCGCGGCCTTGGCGCCTTTTTTGAAAAACAGCCCGCCCTTGGACTCGATGCTCCCCATGAGCACGTTCAAAATGATGATGGAGCGGCGCAGATAGATTTCATTCGGGTGATGCGCTCCCCTGTACCCATAGTGGAATACCACGGACGGCTTTTCAGCCGAGACCTCCCGGGCAAGAGATACGATGTCTGCGGCCGGAATTCCGGTCTCCTTTTCCGCCCACTCGGGAGTGTAAGGTTCTACAAATTCCCTGAGTTCGACAAGCCCCGTCACCCAGCGCCCGACGAACTCCTCGTCGTAGAGTTTTTCCTTCAAGATCACGTGCATCAGGGCATAGTTGAGCGCCAGGTCGGTCCCGGGCCGTATCATCCAGTAGCGGGAAGCCTTGGATGCGGTAACGGTTACCCGCGGGTCGATATAGGTGAGCTTCGCCCCCTTGTCCATCGCTCCCAGCAGGTTGTTAATGCCCTTGATTTCGAGCGATTCGAAAATATTTCGCCCATACAGAACGATGTGGCGCGTGTTTGCGTAGTCAATCCCGACCTGGGGATCGGTATAGCCGGTAAGAGACCTGAAAGCGGTGTTCACCGAACCCTTGCAAAGAGCGTCGTGGGTGAAATGGTTCGGCGAACCGATGGCCTTCATGAATGTCTTGCTGATGTGCGTGTTGAGGTTGGTACGCTCCCCGAAAAGGACGCTCCTGCCCCCGTGCTCGTCTATAATCCGTTTCAACCGCTCGGCGACATAATCCAGCGCCTCATCCCAGGTGGCGCGCCTCCACTGGCCGGAACCGCGCGGACCGGTCCGGATCAGGGGATGTCTCAGCCGTTCGGGGTCCTCCAGCAGCGCGGTCCCCGCAGACCCTTTGGCGCACAAGGCACCTTCAATTCCCGGAACATGCGGGTTTCCCTCGATCCAGGTGACCCGGTCACCTTCGGCGAGCACCCTTATCGGGCAACGCACCGTACACATGAAACACAAGCTGTAAACCTCTCTGGACATGTTGCTTCCCTTTCGGAGAAAATATCTAAGTACCAAACGTGAGACGGGCTACGGATGCCGTGTATCGGATGTCGAAGGATGGATATAAGAAGAAGCATTTTAACCGACGCGTCCCTGTGCTCCGTCTTCCGTCCTCTGTCTTCCGTCCTCCGCCGTGCCAAGCACCCTGTTTATATGCAGTTCGATTTCATCGATTCCGAGCGGTTTTATAAGATAATCCCTGATCCCCAGCTCACCCGCTTTTTTTTCCATTTCCGGCGAAGCCCTCCCGGTAATGAGCAGGGTCTTGATCTCGGGGCGGCTACGGCGGATATAGCTCAAAACATTCATTTCCCCAACCCCCCGGTGCTTGAAATTCAGAAGCGCCAGCTCGGGGGTGTTCGAACGCAGCCAGTCCACCGCCTGCCTGGAATCGCTAAAGGTCTTGATGTCATGGCCTGAACGGGAAAGGATTCGCCGAATCAGCTGACAGAAGTCCTCTTCATTATCGAGCACAAAAATCAATGCCATTGCACTCCGCCTGGATGAAATCGCACACCCTACGAGCAATTTTCATACCATGGAGGAAACACCCCTCCGGCCGGCTAACTCCAGCCGGGGAACCGGCAAATTGTCCCAAAAATCACCGGGACACGGGGGCCGAACGGCTTCCGGTGCGGCGGAAATGGTGCAATAATATTATTGCACCTGCAATCATTTTATTTCACCGAATTAAGTCGGCGGTATTGCATAAGATTATCCGATTCAAACGCTCCGGGCGAGAGCAATTTATTGTGGCAGGGCCCAAAAAAGCATTCGGAGAGGAAAAGCCGGGCCGCACCGGAAAGGGCGGGCAAAACCCGCATGGTCCTTGAACGCGGGGATGCGGGAGTGCGGGCGCTAAACGGCAGATCGGGTGGCATGCTTCTTGCCCATGGTCTGTCCGCAAGTCGCGCCCGAACCGGGCAAAGCCTCGCAGTTATCTTGCAATACATCAATCAGGAGGGAAGTTTATGCGGAAAAAAGTCTGGATTTCGCTTGGTATCGCATTGGCCGCAACGCTTTTTATGCTTTACCAGCAAAGTGGTTTCGCTCTGCAGTCCGACTCGGAAGACGGCGCCGCCCAGGTGCAGTTGGCTCAAAACCAGGCCGGGCAGGCAACGACGGCGCCTGAGCCCAAAGCGGCCGCAAGCGGCGCGGTCGTGCTGAAGGCCGACAAGAACTCCCTGGACAACGGCGGAACCATCACCCTTACGGGAACGGCC
Organism: uncultured delta proteobacterium; assembly: GCA_963712895.1. GTDB lineage: Bacteria > Desulfobacterota > Syntrophobacteria > Syntrophobacterales > Syntrophobacteraceae > SbD1. Next base: position 416,217 of record CAVQJR010000009.1, read on the forward strand.
CCTCCGGGAAAACCGGTACTTGTCGAGGTCTGGGCCAACGAGAAAGTGCGCGCATCCTGGTTCGATTCGAAAGTGGACAAACAGACGGGAACAAGGCCCTACATTTTTTATATGACCCACAACATGCCGGCCTTTTACAAAATCCTGGTCCCCGTCCAGAAGCAGAGCGCCCTCACGGCCACAAAGATGCAGGGCGGCAAGTGGAGCTATTCGAAAGCCCTGAAAGACCTCGAAGCCGAACCGGCCTTCGGCGTGGTCGGCAAGATCCCCATTAAGAGATACCAGGCAAGCCTTCTTGGCAGCGTGGTGGGGTCGAGAGGCAAGCTGCTCCCCGCCCTGAACGAAAAAGACAACGCCAAGCGGTCCATGCAGCTTGTAAAGGCGCGCTTCAGGTCGCCGGACAAACTCTTTGCCGCAACGGTTGAAACAAAACCGGACGGAACATTTACCGCCAAACTGGATGTCCGTAGAGGGACCGCGCGAGGCATCTTTAACGCCCGCGCGGTTGCGGGCGGCGCCCTCAGCCCTGCAATTTCTTTCGAGAATGAAATTGCCTTCCCCAATGTTTACCTCAGCAACGCCGGAACGACCGTCAACCTCTTTTACCCGTTCTTCCTCTGCCTTGCGGTCTCCATTTTCGGCGTGCTGATGGGCGCCGGCGGCGGCTTCATACTCAACCCGCTTCTGGTTTCGATCTGGCCGCTTCCGCACCCCGTGGTGGCGGGCACCGTTATGCCCACGGTGCTCTTCTCCCAGGGCAGCGGCATTTTGAACTATTCCAGGATCAAGTTCATCAACTGGAAGCTCGGCATTGTCATCGGCCTTTCAATGCTTGCCGGCGGCTTTATCGGCCCCAAGCTTACCGAACTTATTTCGGTCAGCCAGTATAAATTCGTTTTCGGATGGATTTTGCTCGTACTGGCCGGTCTCATGGCGTGGCAAACCACTCCGGGCTACCTTGCCAAGAATAAAAAAGAGCAGGCAATCCTGAAAGAGTACCGCAAGAAGGCCGAACAGGCCGTCGCCGCCAAAGCAGCCGTTTAGATCAGACAAACGCACTCTTTGTAAGGAGAAAAGATATGACAGTCGAGTTCTGGGGACAGAAATTCAATGTTAACCTCATTTTCGGGTGCATGGGCGGCTTCACCATCGCCGTGATTTCTTCGATGTTCGGATTTGGCGGCGGGCCTTTCATGGTGCCCCTGATGACCGTCGGTCTCAGGCTCCCGATGTTCGTCGTGGTCGGCAGTTCGCTTCTGGCCATCTTTTTCAACACGCTGATGGGAACGGCCCGCCACTACCAGTTCGGAAATTTCGACCTGGTTTTCTTCCTGATGATGTTTCCGGCCGCCATCCTGGGCGGGTTCATCGCCCCGCAAATCGCAAAACGGGTCAGTCCGCTGGTGGTAAAACGGGTAGCCGTGCTCGGTCTTACAATTCTCGGGCTGAAACTGTTGGGCCTCTTTTAATATGCAGCCCTTCCATGTCTGATTCATTCGAATCGACCGGGAAAGGCCGGCAAAACAGTCGATGATTATTGGAGCCGGGCTGGAAACTTTATTTTCAGCCCGGTTTTTTATTTTCCCGGCAACCGGGTTGGGATAACCTTATAGAACGAAGGGCATCAAAGTGCAGACTGAATCTCAGGGGACCGTGAACATGCCGAGCTTCGAAATAGAATACAAGACCGGAGAAGAAGAGATCCAATCAGTCAGGAGCATTCTCCAGAAACTCATGAGCGCCATTCGGGACCCGGTGATGATCCTGAAGCCCGACTACACTATAGTCGATACCAACGATGCCCTGCTGGAATCCCTGGGCGTTACCAGGGAAGAGGTCATCGGAAGGAAGTGCCACCAGGTAAGCCACCTGTCGGAAGAGCCCTGCCTGAGCGCCCTGCATCAATGCCCCTTGTCGGAAGCCCTGATGAAAAAATCCTCCGCGCATGCCCTGCACGAGCACCAGTCCGGCGAAACCGCGACCCGCTACTATGACGTGGTGGCCTATCCCATTACCAACCGGCAAAACGAGGTGGAACTCGTTCTTGAAGTGTGGCACGACATCAGCATCACACTCGAGCGCGAGGTGGAAAAGAAAGCGTCCCAGATAAAGAAGGACCTGACCAAACTCGTTCACGAAGATAAGATGATCGCCCTGGGAAAGCTGGTGGCCAGCGCGGTGCACGAGATAAACAACCCGATCTCCGCAATCCATACCTTCTGCAGGGTGATGCTGCGGATGTTCAAATCCGCCGAGGGCAGCCTCACGCCCGAAGATATCCAGGAGATGGAGCGGTTCATCGAAATAATGTCGACCGAATCCAAAAGGTGCGGTGAAATCGTCTCCAACCTGCTCAGTTTTTCCAGGCATCAACAAATGTATCGCCGCAAGGTGGATATAACCTCCGTCGTCGAAAAAACGCTGCAACTGCTCAAGCATAAGATGGAGCTTCAAAACATCGATCTGGCGGTGGACCTTTTTCCCGACCTCCCCGATGTGCTGGGCGACCTCAACCAGTTGCAGCAGGTTATCATGAATATCATCTTCAATGCGCTGGAGGCTATGCCGGAGGGCGGGCAGCTCAGTGTGCGCACATGTTTCGATCTCGGGCTGGAAACAGTGATAGTGGAAGTTCGGGACAGCGGCTGCGGGATTTCCGAAGAGAACCGCTCCCGTGTTTTCGAGCCTTTCTTTTCCACCAAAACCGGCGGTGACGGAGTCGGGCTGGGACTGGCGGTGGTCTACGGCATCGTCAAGGAACACAAAGGCACGATTACCTTTGAGAGCGAGGTTGGCAGGGGCACGTTCTTCCGCATCTCATTTCCCTGCATCCGGCCGGGGACCGAACCTTAATTTATTTACGGACAAGCCCTTAATCAAAGAGGAAGGCAATTGTGGCGTATCAACTCGGGATCCTGGTCGTTGATGACGAATATGCCGTCCGGGAATCGCTCCTGGCGTGGATCAGAAAATCCGGATACAGGGCGAAGGGGGCCGGTTCCGGAAAAGAGGCCCTGGAGAGCCTCGAAGGGGTGCCTTCGGACATTGTGCTCCTGGATATCAAGATGCCCGGAATGGACGGCATCGAGGTTCTGCGCCGGATAAAGAAAAGCTATCCAAGGACCCTGGTGGTCATGATGACCGCCTATGCCTCCATAGAGTCGGCCGTCGACGCCATGAAGATAGGGGCGAGCGACTACCTGATAAAGCCCCTCGACCCCGACCTGCTCGATCCGCTCATCGTCCGCCTGTTGCAGGTTCGAAAACTGCTCGATGAAAACGTTTTCCTGCGCGAGCAACTGTTCAAAAACACCCGGTTCGAAAACTTCGTCGGCCAGTCCGAAGCCATACAGAAAGTCTTCCATATCATTCACGATGTGGCCGTTACGAACTCCTCGGTCCTCATCACCGGTGAGACGGGAACCGGCAAGGAAGTCGTGGCGAAAACCATTCACGCCGTGAGCCCGCGGGGCAACGCCCCCTTTGTCGCCATCAACTGCGGCGCTTTTCCGGAGCACCTGCTGGAAAGCGAACTGTTCGGGCACGAACGGGGTGCTTTCACCGGAGCCCACCAGGTAAGGCGCGGAAGACTCGAGCTTTGCAGGGGCGGCACCCTGTTTCTTGACGAAATAGCGGACATTTCACCAAGAATGCAGGTCGATCTTCTGCGGGTGCTGGAGGAAAAAAATTTCTACCGGGTGGGCGGGGAAACCCCCATCGAGGTCGATTTTCGCATAATCGCGGCCACCAATAAGGACCTGCGGCAGGCGATAGCCGAGGGCAATTTCAGGTCCGACCTGTTCTACAGGCTGAATGTGATCTCCATCCACGTGCCTCCCCTTCGCGAACGCCAGGGGGACGTCGCCTTGCTGGCGCAGCATTTTCTGGGGCGATTCAGCATCGAAACCAATAAAAATATTGACTCCCTGAGCAGGGAGGCCCTCGACTTTCTGAATGGCTACAGTTGGCCGGGAAACGTCCGCGAGCTGCAAAATGCCATCGAAAGGGCTGTCGTTCTCTGCAAGAGGCGGCAGATAGGCATCGAAGAGCTGGCGTTTCTTCGCCCGGCAGACGATGCCCGGGCCGCGGACCTGACGGTTGACCAGGTGGTGCGAAACCACATCGAACTGGTGCTCGAATCAAGTGGGGGAAATATTTCCAAGGCAGCCGAAACGCTCGGCATCCATCGCTCGACACTTCACAAGAAAATAAAAGAGTACGGAATTGCCCTTCGCCAGAACGGGTAACAATCATCCCCGGCGCCAAACCCGGCAGTTAGATTGTTGGCTTTTCAAATCCCCGAGGCAGGCCCTTGGATATAATATCCCAAACTATCTGCTTTGCTGCATGCGGGGCCGCGGTGCTCCGGGAAATAAGCCCGTTTCTGGCACAACAGGCAGCCGGACTCCTTTCGGTTAGAACCGACGTGGCTTCCCCGGTCCTCGAACTGCCCCCCCAGGCGTACAACCCCCAGCGCGGCCAGTACCATGCGGGGATCGTGCTCAACCATCTCGCGGACCTTTACCCGCCATACCTGCGCGTGGTGGGGATTACCTCAAAAGATCTTTTCCTGCCCATCTTTACCCATGTTTACGGCGAAGCACAGATGCCGGGACGCGCGGCGCTCATTTCCACCTTCCGCCTGGACCTTCCCGGCCCCGCCCGCCCCGGGGAACGGGAGACGGCGCTGCTGCGAATCTTAAAAGTAACCGTCCACGAAATTCTGCACACCTTCGAGCTTACCCACTGCCATCATTCCGATTGCCTCATGCAGCCAGCCGCGGGAGTTTCCCAGCTCGATTCGATCCCCCTCAAGCTATGCCGCTCATGCACCAACTTCTGGGAGGACGTGCGGGGGAGGAATTTAGGAATTTAGGAATTTCGAGATTTGGGGATTTGGGGATTGTCAGGGTTCCCAGGCTCCGGTCCGGGAACCCTGAGTTCGAAGCCGCAGTTTCCATGGAGCGGCGCTCAGCTCTTGAGGAACTTGCTTACCAGCGTCCGCCAGCCGATTTCGGGCACCTCACCGAAAACGTCGTCAATGGGCGCCGCGCCCGTTGCGGCCAGTCGCCCGAAGTCGGGGGCACAAAGATCGTGCAGCCGCTGTGCCTCTTCCACCAGCCAGCTTTTGCCTTTCGCCCCGAAGTGGAGTCCATCTACGTTCTTCTTGATCTTATGCGGTTCAACCAGGACCAGCCACCCGTCATTGAAGGGATCGGCATGGACGAGGCCGGGTCTTTCGAGACTGTCCCGGTTTACGGCAATGACCGTCCCGTTTACAGGTGAGAGGAAATCGGCCCGGTTGCCGCTGCGGGCAAGCGAAAACCCCCTGGCGGAACGCGTGATTTTGCCGCCGATTCCCGGGCACTCCCATGCGTCGGGCCGACCCAGCAGTTTCATCGCAAAATCGTCCACGCCTATGCGGATGCGTCCTCCGGCTTCCACGCGGGCCCAGGTATGCCCGTCATGGTAGTAATTCGAATCGGCGTATCGATAGCCCGCCACCTCCACCAGGGGCACGCCCCCGGCGGGACGCAGTTCATCGGCGTAATCGAGCATCTGGTCGAACTCGCACGTCTCGCATTTGAAATCATTATCGCAAAACCTCTTATCCACTCTCCCGGTCAGCATGTGCCGGCATTCGCGGCCCCTCGCCGACCTCCTGCCGAGCGATTCGCGAAGCGTGGGTTTTCTAACCTTTTCCGAGTCCGACTGGGTTGCCACGAACATTGCCTTGTCGAACTGGCAGGTATTGCAGTCGAAGGCATTGGTACATCGCTTGAAAGAGACTATGCCGGCCTTGGCCCAGATGCACTCGTCTGCCAGGATATTCAAACCCTTCACTTCGGTCTTTTTCTGTTCGCTCATGGCGTCCCTCCGATCGAGCATTGCGGTTAAATGACTTCAACCGATACCTAAGCAAGAGATGGGCCAATTGTGGATTTCGAATTGACTTCAGAAAAATATCTGTAAAATCAGTTACTTGCCCTTGGCGAAGCGATTCTTTCCAATCGCCCGCTTTTCATCAAATAGTAGAAAAAAGCGACACCGGCGGGATGAATCTCCGGCAGGAGGGGGTTTTGGCTCGGTCCCGGGCTGCAAACGAGGCACTGTAGCAAAGCGCGACAGCGATTCGCTATTCGCTACAGTTAAGATTTTGTTTCACGCGAAGCCGCGAAAGTGCGCGAAGGGAGGATATCGTCAATAGTGGCTTTCATTCTTCGCGTTCTTCGCGGCTTCGCGTGAGGCAGGCATTTTTCAGGTTAAAGGCGGATTTTGCCAATACCCCGGCTATTTCCCGGCGGGGCCCATCTCGCGGTCCAGCCTGCGGAAGAGGCCCGAACCGAGCCGCTCTTTTTTGGAATCCCAAAACCGGCGGTTTTGTTTCCTGGCGTCCCTGGCCTCTTCCACGAAATATTCCAGGATTTCCAGGTCGGAGTCGCTTAGCCTGACTGAGCCCTCCCTTCCGGCCATTCGGGCCAGCAGGGCCAGGATGCCGAACATGTAAACGCTCATGGTGGTGATTCTTCGCAGCAGGAATTCCAGGTCCGCAACTTCACCCCGGGCAAGCTTTTTGCCGTGGACCAGGACCCCCAGCGCGATAAGCCTGCGGATCGCACCGGCGCATGCGCGGGCCTCCTTTATGGCCTTGCGCATCACCCGGTTTTCAAACGCCACCGGCCATTTCGTCCTTGAGGCAACCAGCCGCATAAGTCCGGAAACCCGCGGCAGCACGGGCATGTTCTTGAAAATTTTACCGACACGGCGCATTCCGAACAGGGCCGGGTAAATGGAATGTATTTCGGTGGTGCCTTCGAACACGGTAGTCACCCTGAAGTCCCGCATCCTTTTCTCGTAGGGATGGGTCTTCAGGTACCCCGATCCTCCGGCCACCTGGAGAGCATCATAAACGGTGTCCCAGGCTCGCGTCGTACCGAACAGCTTGCAGTGGGAGCTTTCGACCGCCACGTTGAACAGCGGGTCCTTCTCGAGCGCCGCCGCCACGAAATCGTTCATCGCCGAACTGACGGCGGCATACACCTTTGCCCTGACGATTTTTTCCTGGATGAGCTGAAAAGTCTTGATCGGCGCCTGGAACTGCACCCTGGAGGATGCCCGCTCCAGCATATCCTTCACGGATACTTCCATCACGGCCATCGAAGCGGCACCCAGGCCCACCCGGCCGTAGTTGAGCACCGACATGGCTATTTTGAACCCGTCGCCGGGCACGCCTATCAGGTTCTCGACCGGGACACGAACGTTTCTGAACTGAATGGCGGCAGTCGAGCTTGCCTTGAGGCCCATTTTCGGCATCTCCCCGCCAACCTTTACCCCTTCCCAGCCGGTTTCGACGATGAAGGCGCCCATGAAGCCCGGACGCTTCGGGTCAAGCTGAGCGAACACGGTGAGGCCGCCCGCATAGTTGGCGTTGGTAATGTAGGCTTTCTGGCCGCTCAGCAGGTAATGCCCGCCGCTTTCATCCAGGACGGCCGTGGTTTGGATGTGCTGCGCGTCGGAACCGATCCTTGGCTCGGTAAGGGCGAAGGAAAAAATCATCTCCCCGGACGCCGCGGCGCGAAGATATTTTTCCCGCTGCCCGTCGGTCCCGAAAAGCTCTATGGCCTTGACTCCGATTGAAAGGTGGGCCAGAAAGGCCATGGCGATGGAAATATCCACCTTGACCATTTCAACCACCACCTTGAGGTATTCGGCAAAATTCAACCCGAGGCCGCCGTATTTCTCATTTATGCTTAGCCCGAAAAGGCCCGCTTCGGCCATCCGCTGCAGGAGCCCGCGCGGAATCCCCCCATCTTCTTCCAAAAAATCGCGTCCGTGTTCGCCAATGATGCGGCGGTACCCGTCGATTATCGGGTCCACTTTCACCCAATCCACCGCGCCCAGGCCCTGTGCGGGCGCCCGAAAAAGGGTTTCGTCAAATTCTCCTGAATAGATCTTTTCTATGAACATGCACCCTCACCTCGCCGGGACGTCAACTCGATCCGCCGGGGCGACGAACCGGAGTTTCCCCGCGGCATCACTCACCTGCCTCACTTTTCCATCGCGAAAAAAAACGTATGAGAAATCGTAAGACCACACATTTCCCGCAATGCCGGTCGGGGTCCCCTGCACATCCAGGACCTCGTCCCGGGTCGAACCGACCGTGAAAAACCGTTTCCGGGCTCCCGTGTCGTTTTCCGAAGGAGCCACGCGCACTCTAAGTGCCCCGAAATAATTGTCGTATTCACTCACCCGCCCTTCCTTGAACTTGATTTCGGCAAATCCATAGTACCACCTGTCCTGCTCCACGCGGGTGGGAGTTCCCTGCACCAGCAGGACTTCATCTTCGGTGGAGCCGATAGTTATGTATTTGGGCGCGGCACCTTCCGGCACGCGGCCGGGTTCCATACGCACCATGAGGCTGCCGTCGAAATTGTTATACCTCCAGACCCGGCCGTTTCTAAAGCGGACCTCGCACACTCCGTATATCCAGGTCTCACCCTGTACCCGGGACGGATCGCCCTGAATCCGCCTCACTTCGGAATTGGTCGAACCGATGGTAAAGTAAGATTTGGACGGCCCCGGCGCAGGCCCCGGAAGCAGATCGGGAGGAGGGGCCGGAACGGCGGGCGAGAACAAATTATCGTTAAGGGGCGGCGGTTGAGGATTACTGAGGGGCGGGGCCGTGTTCACGGCTGATTTTTCCTCGACCGTCCACGGTTGAGGCGCCTCGAATTCGCCGCCGGTGTTGAAATAAAGCGTTCGCGCAATAAAGAGCACCGCAAGGAACAGGATTGCCGCAAAAGCGTTTCGCACGAGATGTCCGGGCCGGGCAGGCGTGCGGGCGCCGGGCCGCTCTTCCCCGGACCGATCCGGCCGGCCTTCGGCCGTATTTTCACTTCGGCGGGGCCGGCCGGCGGAGGCGGGTTCCCCGGGGTTTGCCCACTCGCTCGATATCCTGACGTAGGCTTCGTTTATTTCCCTGAATTTTTCTTCAGCCGTGGCGCGGGATTCATACGACTTGGAATGATACCTGTCGGGATGCCATTTTTTGGCGAGGCTCCGGTATGCCCGTTTGACTTCGGCGGGTTTTGCATCGGCTTTGAGCCCAAGCACCCGGTAATCGGTTTCCGAGGCGGTTCCAGGGAGCATATACCACGATTCCGCTAACATAGGCTTTTATGCCGGCGGCAGGCGCCGGCCGTGACATGCTATCCATAAATGATACCAGCCAAGTATTCAAGCCGCAAAGAAGAATTGCTTTTCTCCTCATCGGTACAAATCTGCTCCAGGCTGTGCTATCTTAGCGGACATACCGCAATCCATGATTCGAATTCGGTGTCGTTTGCTCGACAAAACTCTTTCAGGACGTAGATCAAAACGCCGATATTTAGCAAAGGGACGGGCCATGCTTGTACTGAGCAGAAAAGTGGGTGAATCGATTCTGATAGGAGATGATATCGAGATCGTCATCACCTCTATAGACCAGAACAAGGTGAAGGTGGGGATAAAAAGCCCTTCGAACGTACCGATCTACAGGGAAGAGCTGTATAGAAAGATCCGGGAAGAAAATTTGCGCGCGGCTTCCATCGGCAAGGATGAGTTCGACTCCATCATGCAAAAATACGCCGATGGCGGTCGGCCCGAATCCATCGACGATGATAATTCATGAAGCAGGTTGCCCTAGGAGTACCCATGCAGGTCAATACTACAAGATTCGGCACCGTTGAGGTCAAAGAAGAGCAGTTCATAAACTTCCCGTGGGGAATTCCAGGATTCGAGGAACTTAAAAGGTACGTCCTGCTCGAATACAACAAGGGGCCGTTTCAATGGCTGCAGTCGATAACAGAACCCTCGGTGGCTTTCGTGGTCTGCCCTCCGGATTTTATCGGGATCGAGTACCGGGTCCCCAATTCTAAAACCGGCGTAATCAGGCTTGAGAGAAAAGAAGACCTCCTCATCCTGAATATCGTGTCTTTCAACCGGGAAACCGGATCAATGCGGTTTCACGTCCGAAGCCCCCTGATCTTCAACGCGGCAACCCGCGTCGGCTACCAGTGGACGATGGACCAGGAGGAACTTAAACACCACCTGGTTACTCCCCTCAATCCGCCTCCGAATGCGGCATGAGATATTCCCGTTCCGGAGTGATGGCCGATCCGCAAATCAGTCCGTTTGCTTGAAATATCCCTTGGGCACAACCACTATCCCGCGTTCGGTGACCGTGAAACGCTCACGGTCCGCCTGCGGATTGATTCCGATTTCGGTATGCGGCGGGATGACGTTGTGCTTGTCGATTATCGCCTTCTTTATCCTGCAGTGGCGGCCTATCTCGACGTGGTCCATGATGACCGACTCGTCCACCTCGGCCCAACTTCTCACCATCACGTTGTTGGACAGGATCGAACTTCTCACGGTGCCTCCGCTGATAATACATCCGTGAGACACCATCGAATCCACCGCGGTCCCCGTTCGGGGCTTGTTGGGATCGGGCTCGTTGAATACGAACTTGGCCGGCGGAAATTGGCGCTGGAGGGTTCGGACCGGCCACAGGTTCCCGTAGAGATTAAAGAAGGGATCGACACCCGTAAGGTCCATGTTGGCGTTCCAGTAGGCGTCCAGGGTCCCCACGTCGCGCCAGTACTGGGAATCGCGGGTGTTCTCCACCAGTTCCAGGCGCCTCACCCCGTCCGGGCCGACCTGGTGGATATAGTCGCGTATCCGGTTAAGCCGCCTGTAAGGGTAGGCATAAATTTTTAAATCCCCTATTATCTTGGGGATGATGTCCCCGCCGAAATCGTCGTCATCCGTCTTTTTGAGCAACTCGAGCAGGAGGTCGGTGCGAAAAAGGTAGATCCCCATCGAGGCAAGAGAACGCTCGGGGTCGTCGGGTATCGGTTTCGGATCCTTGGGCTTTTCGGCCCAGGCGCGGATTCTGAATTCGTTGTCCACCTCCGCGATCCCGAATGCCGACCCCTGCGACCTCTCCACCTCCAGGAGCCCGACGGTCACATCCGATCCCTTCCTGTCATGGTATTCGCGAAAGGCGACATAGTCCATCTTGTAGACGTGGTCGCCGGACAGGATAAGCACGTAGCGAGGCCGCTCCCTCTCGATCAGGAACATGTTCTGGCGCACGCAGTCGGCGGTTCCCCGGTACCACTCCGTACCCATCCGCTGCTGGGGCGCGGCTATGCGAAGATAATGGCCAAGGTCGCTGGAGAAGATGTTCCATCCTTCTTCTATATGATCGACCAGCGACTGCGACTTGTACTGGGGGAATATCAGAATCTTGTAGAGCTGTGAATTGATGCAGTTGCTCAGGGGAATATCGACCAGGCGATAGATGCCCCCGAACGGGACGGCGGGCTTGGACCGGTCCTGTGTAAGGGGCATGAGGCGCTGGCCCCTTCCACCGGCCATGATGATGGTCAGCACATCTTTCATGACGGGTTCTCCGTTTGCGCTTTAAGCGCACTGTCTACCGCCGCGAATACGCCGCCCCCGCCTCCCGCTTTGGGGGTCGTAAGACGGCGAAGCCCCGAAAAGACGCGCCTATTTTAGAAGCTGTTTGATATCGGGGGGCAATTCATTGCCGCGGTATTTTATAGTGCCGGACTTATCTATAAAAACAAAAAGCGGTATCCCCTGGACCTGGTATGAGCGAGCGACCCTGCCGTCAGTATCATAGAGGATGGTGTACGGGGCCGGGTGCGCCTCCTCGAATTTTTTCACCCTGCTGAGCGAATCCGCTCCGCCCACATCGGCTGCCAGCAATTCGAGTTTCGCTTTTGGGATATCGTTGCGCAATTTAATCACATCCGGACGCACCGCCATGCAGTACGGGCACCAGGTGGCCCAGAAATAAATGAGCACCGGCTTCTTTCCCTTAAAGCTGGAAAGCGTCACGCTGACGCCTTTGAGGTCCTTGAGTTCGAAGTCGGGGGCCGTGTTGCCGGTAAAAACACCGGCGGACCCCCCTTGTGCGCTTGCCGGCGCCGGGGCTGAAAAAACGGTCGCAGCAACGATGAAAACGACCGAGAGGCTCAAGATAAGGCTTTTCAATGCGATTTTTCTATAATTCATATCAAAAATTCTCCAGTTCTGATCAGGAAATACTCGGCTACCAGGATCATTATAAGGCCGAAGCCCCTTTGCACCCTCAACATCCAGACGCCCGAGCGCGGCAAAGAGGTGAGAAGCCCGGTGAAGGTACCTACAACAATTACAAGGGTCCCCATGCCGTATGAAAAGGCAAAAAGCATTCCCGCGCCCCAGATCACCTGGTGCCTGGCTGCGACCATGGTCAGGAGCACGCCCAGGATGGGAGTGGTACAGGTGCTGACAACCAGCGCCGACGCCCCACCCAGCAGGATACTGGTAAATATGTCGTGCCCGGCGTATCCCGTAATCTTCCAGTTGTTCAGGAAAGCGGGGGGTGAAAGCGGTACGGCTTCCAGCATCACGAGGCCGAAAAAAAGGCAGATGTTTCCAACGAACAGGTAGGTCCAGGGGCTTGATGTGAGCGCCCCGAAAAGCTGGCCGGAAAGGGCGGCGAACATGCCCAGGGACGAGTACACTATTGCCATCCCCAGAACGTAGAAGACCGACAGGATGAACCCTCTTCGCTTGCTGCCCCTTGCCTTTCCGCCGATGAAAGCAACCGTTATGGGCATCATCGGGTAAGTGCAGGGAGTGAAGCTGGCCAGAACACCGCCGGCAAACGAAAGGGCCAGGGCGAGAACGGGAGAATTGCGCGCAATCCCCTCAAAATGGGAAATCCACTCCATAGACCTGTCTCTGCTAAATCCCCGGCCGGGCAGATCCCGCTGCCATGGACGGCACGATCTGCTCTATTACCTTAAGGCTTCGGATTTCCTTTCCGGTATGGTGGCGAATCCAGTCCAGAAGTCCCCGGAAAAGTGGAAGCTTTACGTCCTGGCGCATTCGCAAACGCCAGATCCTGTCGAGCGCAATCTTTCTGGAGTAATGAATGAGCGCCAGTGTACCCAGGTCCACAGCGGTGTAGCCCGTGCCCGGGGAAAAGTGTCCGGGGCAGACCAGGTTGCCCCGCCCGGGGTGCCAATACCACTGCATCGCCGTCTTCAGCTTTCTCCCGCAAACCGCACACTCATCCAGTGCGGGCATATAGCCCGTGTGGAACTGAAACCGCAGAAGCGCCATTATTAACACGTTCTGAGGGTCTTTGTCTTTTTCTAATCTGCCAAGGGTTTCCTTGTGAAGAAGGAACAGCTCGGGCTGCGGTTCGCCGTCCGGAACCATCTCCAGTATGACCTCCGAAAGCAGCGCCGAGTAGGCCCACCTCTCCACGTCGGTCCGCATGGGAAGATAAGGTTCGACGAGGCTGCACGCCTCAATCCAGAATAAAGAATTTCTTTCCCGACATTCCAGTTCCACCAGGCTGCACGCCTCAAAAGTATTGGCGAACCTTTTCCTGCTCCTCCTCGCTCCCTTGGCGATGCCCCTGATTTTCCCGCAATCCGCGGTATGAAACGCAACCAGGCGGTCGGATTCCCCGTAATCACGCGAAGTGAGCACTATGGCTTCTGTTCCAAACACCTTCATTGAGGCACCGAACGCCGATTTCTATGACCTTAAGATAATACGGTTCCCAGGCAACGAATAAATCCCGCTCGATAAATCTTCCATCACGATCATCAATCGGAAACCGCATTGTAAACGGGTTGCCGCGCCACTTCAAGCAGGTTGCGAAGGCCTGAGACCAGCCAGACCAACTATTCGGTGCGGCCTTTATCCGAGCAGATCCATTATTTGTCCGATTACTCCGTGGTCGGCGGGCGCACAGGGACCGGCACGGTCCCAGTCAAGCACTTCCGTTTCGTTCCAGCTTCTGCGAACGATGCGCACCGCATCGCCCCGGGGCGCCCAGACCTGCGGGTCGGTCGGCCCGAATACGACAAGGGCCGGGGTCCCTACCGCCGCCGCCAGGTGACTGACCCCCGAGTCGCTTCCGATGAACAGCCTGCAGAGCGAAATGAGCGCCGAAAGCTGCACGGCGGAAAGACCCCGGACAACCGGAACCCCCACCCTGCCCATCTCCAGGAAAAAATCCGCGATGCACTCGTCCGCCGGGCCGGCCGAAAGAATCACCGGGATGCGCAACTGCTTCCGGACCCAGGGCAAAAGTGAGGCCCAGTTTCTGAGAGGCCACACTTTGCGCATCCCGCCGCTTCCGGGATGAATCATGATCGGCCGTCCCCCCGCCGCGAATCTTTCCAGCATGTCCCGTGCGGCCGATACTTCGCAAGCAGGCGGTTCAAGGGTCCGGAACACCTTCCGGTGAGGCCACCCCAGTTCCACCAACTGTTCGGAAATGAAGTCGCAGGCGTGTACGCCCTTATGGTCCGGGCCGGGAAAGGACCTGATCCAGTGCGCCCTGCCCCCGAGGCGGGCGGAAAGCCTGCGGGCAATTACCCGTGACCCCTCCTGGCCGAAAATGAAGACCCTGTCGGCCCGCAGGATAAAGTCGGGCAATGGAAAGTCTTCCCGGAGGCCGTCGTCCAGGAGGGCGGCAGCCAGCGGGCCGTCCAGCGAATGAAAATCTCCCAGGTATTGCTTTCCGGAAAGAAGCGATACGTGTTCACGCTTCGACCAGAAATCCGCGCGCACCCCAGGGAGCGACCGGAACAGTCCTTCCAGGGCGGGCAGCAGGAGCAGAAAATCCCCGAGCGCCCCCTGGTGAAAGATAACGACCCTCACTTATTGCGCCCCGCAAGTGCGACGAACTCCCGGATTCCGAAATCGGGGTTTCTTCTGGTCCGATAATCCAATTCCACGTCGGCAAGTTTGCGGTAGAGCCTCTCGCGCGAATCCAGCAAAATGCCGTAGCAGCGCATCAGGGCCTCAAGGTCGCTCTCGCCCTCCCGCCTGCTGAAAAAACCTCGCCACAGCACCGGTCTGGGGTTTGCCATGTAGTTTTTGAGCATCTCCGCCCGCGCCTCCGCGGAAGATGTAAAATGGACGACGACGCTCAGGGATTTGATCCGTTCGAGTAACATATCTCCAACATAGATGACGCTCCCGGTGGTATCCAGAACCACGTTTTCCGCAGACCCGGCACGCGCGTGAGCTTCAAGAAAACCTGCAACCTCCGAAACCACTTCCTTTTCGAGGGCAAGATACTTCGCCTCTCTTTCTTCATAGCCGGGCTGGAACGGGAACCCCATCCATTCGCCAAGGCACGCAATGCTCCCGCTCCCGCCTGCGCACTCAAGCTCGGACGAAAGCCGTTCCCTGATGAGGTCGTCACAGCAAAACCGCTTGAACCCGATGCCGGACAGCAGGTTTGACCAGTGCGACTTGCCCGACCCCGACATTCCGATTAGAGAAATACGCATTCCCCGCCCCCGTTCGGTTGTTTGTGACATTTTCAGCGCAAACTTCAAGTCGAATTTTAACCCGCAACCCGTTCTCAATGCTCGATACTGAAACTGGATGTTCAATGGATGTGTAAAACCCGCGACCTTGCTCCGGCGGGGTTTCCGGGGTCGGGGTCGCAACCGGCAAGCCCGCACAACCACTTTGTCTTTGACACGGCCCCCAAAATGGGCCAGAAAGCGGGGATAATCAACTCTAAAGAAGGATGGCAACCGCATGCGTCATAAAGACATTCCGCTACGCGAGCGGATCATTTTCGCACTGGACGTGGCTTCCCCGGACCGTGCCATGGAGCTGGTCAGAAGCCTGGAAAGCCGTATCGGGTTCTATAAGGTGGGGCTGCAGCTGTTTCTCGCCGGGTGGTTTCCGGTTGTCGAGTGGATAGCTGCGCGCGGCCACAAAGTGATGGTCGACCTGAAATTCTACGATGTGCCCGAAACCGTGAAACTGGCGGTCGAACAGCTCGCGGGCAGGCACATCACCTACGCGACGGTCCACGGAAATCCTCCTATCCTCAAAGCGGCGGCCCAGGCCAAAAGCGACGTCAGGATTCTCGCGGTAACCGTACTCACCAGCCTGGGCCAAGAAGACGCGCGCGCTATGTTCGGCAATCAAACCAGTGTTGAAGATATCGTTTTGTCGCGTGCGCGCGCCGCCATCGAGTCCGGAATCGACGGGGTGGTCTGTTCGGGCCTCGAAGCCCCCAGGCTCCGTGCCGAACTGGGAGACGATTTTTTCATGGTAACCCCTGGAATCCGCCCCGGCGGGAAAACCCAGGCCGGCCGGGACGACCAGAAGCGCGTTATCACCGCCGGCCAGGCGATCTCTAACGGGGCCGATCACGTGGTGGTCGGACGACCGATACGGGATGCCGGAGACCCGATCGCACTGGTCGATGCCATGCAGGAAGAAATCAGGCAGGCACTTTAAACGGAAGACGGAGGGCGGATATCGGAGGAGGGACTGACCCTGTTCCTCTATCTCCTCCCAGCCTTCCGTCTTCCGACACCCCATCCCCCCTCCGTCCTCCGACACCCCATCCGTCCTCAGTCCTCCGTCTTCCGTCTAATGATTTTCCTAATGAAACTAATGTCGAATTCCGATCTAAACGGTATCGAAGTCCACCCTGGCCGAGGCACGTCCTGGCAGGGCAGACAAAACACTACCGGAGATTTTTGAAGTGGAGAGCCAGAAAATCCTAAAACTCATGGGTGGCCAGTGCCGGTTCAAGGGTGGTGAAGCCGCTGGGGACAAGAGCGAAAAGGCGGGCGAGATATACCTGCTCCTGATCCAACAGGGGCACCTCAAGCCCGAACAGCTCAAGTACGCAATGCGGGTCCACTCAAAAATGACCGGGTGTCACACGCTTTTGCAGGTGCTCCAGGAACTCAAGCTGATAACCCAGGAACAGCTCGAGGAGACCCTTGTTGCGAACCGCCTGAATCTAAAAATCGGCACATTGCTGGTGGAACTGGGGCACATATCGAAAAACCAGCTCGAAACCGCCATCAGGCTGCAACAGGAATCCTCCGTCAAGAAGACCATTGGAGAAATCCTCACGGAAGAGGATTTCATCGATGAACGCAAGCTCCTGGAAGTGCTCTCCTACC
Organism: uncultured delta proteobacterium; assembly: GCA_963712895.1. Classification (GTDB taxonomy): domain Bacteria; phylum Desulfobacterota; class Syntrophobacteria; order Syntrophobacterales; family Syntrophobacteraceae; genus SbD1. The sequence continues at coordinate 433,244 of CAVQJR010000009.1, forward strand.
AGCTTGGACTTCCCTTCTACCAACTCGAACTCTCAAAGATCGACCCCCAACTGCTCAAGCGCGCACCCGCACGGTGGTACTCGCAACACAACTTCCTGCCCGTCTTCATGGAGGACGGCAAGGTTACCGTTGCCTTCCCCGATCCACTGAACCGTGAAAACGTGGACGCAGCGGAAAAGACCTTCGGGAAAATCAACCGCGCCATCTGCTCCAAGAGCGATTTTCGCGAGATAATCAACGTCTTGGAACGCGACATGGTAAGCGCCCGTTCCAAGGAGCCGGATGAGAAATCGGTCGTAAGCATCGTAAACGTGATAATAGATGAGGCCGTCAAGAGCAATACCAGCGATATTCACATCGAACCGATGCGCGACAAGGTCCGGGTCCGCTACCGGATCGACGGCGTGCTGGTCCTGCACCGCGAATTGCCTATCGAGATGGGTCCCCCGCTTTCAAGCCGTCTTAAGATCATGGCCAAAGCCGACATAGCCGAACGGCGAAGACACCAGGGGGGCAGGATTCTATTCGAAATGCCGAGGACGGGCGCCACCATAGACCTTCGCATTTCGTTCTATGTCACCGTCTGGGGCGAGAAGATAGTGTTGCGCGTTTTGAACACGAAAAGCCAGACGCATGACCTCAATGAAATAGGGATGTTTCCCAAAATGCTGGACAGGCTTCGCTACGAGGCCCTGGACGCCCCAAGCGGGGTAATACTGGTTACCGGCCCCACAGGGTCGGGGAAGACGACTTCGCTCTACAGCGCGATCAGCTATCTCGAAAACGTTAACACCTGTATAGTTACGGTCGAAGACCCGGTCGAGTACCTCGTCGACGGCATAGCGCAGTGCTCGATCGATCCCAAAATCAACCTCACTTTCGAGGAAAGTCTGCGCCACGTCGTGAGACAGGACCCCGATATCGTGGTAATCGGCGAAATCCGCGACAAGTTCTCGGCGGAAACCGCCATCCAGGCATCGCTTACGGGCCACAAGGTCCTCACCACGTTCCACACCGAGGACAGCGTCGGGTGCCTGATACGGCTGCTCAATATGAACATAGAACCATTTTTGATCTCGTCCACCGTGGTCGGTGTAATCGCGCAGAGGCTGCTAAGGAAGGTATGTCCCAACTGCGCCGAGGAATACACCCCTGAGCCTATCGAACTTTACCGGATCGGATACTCTTCGAGCGATGTCAAGGGAATAAGGTTCAGAGTCGGACGGGGGTGCTCGGCATGCCGTTTTACGGGCTACAAGGGCCGCATGGGAGTATTCGAACTCCTGATAATGAACGAACCGGTCAAAGATGCCGTTCTGAACAAAAGGACATCCTACGAGATCAGGAAAATAAGCATGGAAACCTCCGGCTTCGTGACCCTTCTCGAAGACGGGGTCATGAAGGCCGTAAACGGTGTAACGTCGCTGCAGGAGATCCTCAGGTCACTGCCAAGGGTAAGTAAACCTCGTCCAATTGCGGAACTGCGCCGCTTGTTAGGATCGGAGCAATGACACCAGAGAGTAACACCACATCGCTTCTGGAAATAGTCAAGACTTATGCGTCATCGGAAAAGTTGAGCCTGCCCGTTTTCCCACCCGTGGCAATCGAACTGCAGCAGATAATGGCAGACGACAACGTTCCGCTCGATCAAATCGCCAAGACACTTTGCAAGGACCAGGCCCTGGCCAGCCAGGTGCTGAAGCTGGCAAACTCGGCTTTTTTCTCGGGCCTCAGCAAGGTGCGCACCATCCGTGAAGCTCTCCTGCGCCTGGGTGTAAACCAGGTATTCAACTGCCTGATAGTGAGCTGCCAGAGTAACCTCTACACATCGAAGAACCCGGTTATTTCCAATTACCTGCAGGTCCTTTGGAGACACGCGCTGGCAACGGCCATCGGCGCCAAGTGGCTCCTGAAAAGAACCGGCTATGCCGACCTCGCCGACGAAGGTTTCCTGGCCGGCCTGCTCCATGACATCGGTAAACTCCTGCTGCTCAGGGTGGTCGAGACGCTTAACTCGGATAACATGGACATAAAGCTCTCGGACGAATTCATATCTGAAATTCTCGACTCCATGCACGTGGAACAGGGCTATAACCTGATGGAGGACTGGAGCATCCCCCCCAGCTACTGCATCACGGCACGTGATCACCACATGGAGGATTTCGACTCGGCCAACGTGCTGCTCATGGCGGTGCGTATAGCCGACCAGGTGACCAGGAAAACGGGAATGAGCCTCAAGGCTGACCCGAACCTGATCCCGGCCAGCCTGCCGGAAGTACATGCGATGGGTATCAAGGAGATAGTCCTGGCCGAGCTGGAAATCGTCATCGAAGACGCAATGGAGCTGGAGATGGCGGTTTAGGAGTGCGGGGTGCGGATGACGGCACGCGAAGCCGTCAAGCCGTTAAGGAAGTACCCTTCTATTCGCGGCTCCCACGCAGAGTTTCACATCCTGTGTGCACGCTATAACAACGCCAAGAGTGGTTGCCAAATAGAAAAGATATGTGGTTGGGCACAGTTTCATCGTGCCCACCATCCGTGGCAAAAAACGGTGGGCACAAAAAAACCGTGCCCACCCTAAAAAATCAGCATCTTCGCGCCTTCGCGTGAAACTGCCTTGCCTCTAAACCCTAAACCCGCAACGGCTTCCTAGTGTTTGAACGCCCGCTGGCCGGTCAGCACCATTGTAACATCGGCCTCGTTGCAGGCATCTATTATTTCCCAGTCCCTCATCGAGCCTCCTGGCTGCACCACGGCTGAAATCCCCTGCCGGATCCCGACGTCGACCCCGTCGCGAAACGGAAAAAAAGCATCGGAAACCATGGACGCTCCCTTGAGCCCGGCGTTATCCCGCCGGGTCTGCTCGTCAATTTCTTCCTTCTGCTCTTTCGCACGCTCGCCCTTCTCGATTGCCAGTTCGAGGTCTTTGTAGGGCATCCCGTACCTGTCGAAGCACAGGGCGTCCGCATATTTCTGGTATGCCTTGTAGACCGCGATTTCGGCCACCCCTACCCTGTCCTGCTCCCCGGTGCCGATTCCCACCGTGCAGCCGTCTTTAACGTAGATGACCGAATTGGACGTTACGCCCTGCTCGACGAACCACCCGAACAGCAGGTCGGACAGCTCCTGCTCGGTGGGCTGGCGCCGTATCTTAAAGGTTTTGCCCTGGTAAGTGGTCTCGGCCAGTTTGAAATCCCGCGCTCCCTTGATTTTATTCAACGGAGACTGCTGCACGATGACCCCTCCGTCGATGAGGGACTTGAAATCAACGAACCGCCTGTCGATATAGTCGGCCAGCCGATCCAGCCTTGCGACCTGGATGATGCGAAGGTTGGACCTCTTTTTGAGGATGTCCAGGGTGCCCTCTTCGTAGTCCGGAGCGGCGACCACTTCAAGGTAGTTCTGTGAGATCAGTTCTGCCGTTGCCCTGTCCACCGGCCGGTTCACCACCAGGCACCCGCCGAATGCGGCAATGCGGTCGGCCCGGTTCGCGCGGTGGTATGCGTCGGCGAGATTGGCCCCATAGGCGGCACCGCAGGGGTTGTTGTGCTTGAGGATTACCGCGGCCGATCTCGGCATCAGGAACTTGATTATATTGAGGCCGTTATCGAGGTCGGTGAGGTTGATTTTTCCGGGATGTTTTCCTTCCTGGAGCATGTCTTCTTCGCGAATGGCGCTTACCAGCCCGTTTCCGGGCTCGATGAACCGGCAGCCGCCCAGCGTCAGGTTTCCGCCCACCAGTTCATACAACGCCGCTTCCTGGCCGGGGTTTTCCCCGTAGCGCAGTCCTTTTTCGATAAGCTCGCCCGTCTTGTCGTCCGGGAACCTCCACGACCGCTTGCGATAAACCAGTTCCTGGTCTCCAAAACTTATCCGGAGCGAATCCGGAAAGTGGTCTTCCATCACCGTGCGGTACATTTTTTTCAGGTCTTCGGCCATATCTTTCCCCCATTTTCCATTTTTGTTTGAAACCCCTTTTTGTAGAACAGGCCGTCGCATTAAAGCAAATAAAACTTGCCGGCCCACGAGAATCGGGGTGAATATATTTGGCGTTTTCAGTAATATCGTTGATAAGTAAGACAGACGCGGTGGTGTACGCAAGGGCCTTCTCCACTTCCGCCAGGACAAAAAGGAGCGCACTGTGAGAAACTTCAAGGGATCGGGGTCCGCGACCCTGATCGGCAGCATGCCTCATACCGACCGCCAGAAGGTGATAGACCTCGTTTTGCGATTCGCCCCCCAGATCCCGGTGTGGCCCCAGTTGCCGGCATACCCCGCCGAACAGATGATGGTCCAGTACATCGAGGGGCTGCCCGGATTGACCGAAGAGGCCGGCAAGGTGTTTGTGCGGACCGACACCCCGGAGTTCGACCAACAGACCTATTCGTTCTATGAAGAATACCTGGAGGTCGAGGCCGGTTCGGCCGATTTGGAAAACTCCCGGTTTGCAATGGGGCCTGAAACGGCGTCAACGTTTCTGAGCTTCGTGGATGCGCTCGCCGCCGCCCCGGCGACCTTTCGCGCCGTGAAAGGACAGGTCGCAGGCCCGTTCACGCTCCTGTCCGGCCTCAAGGACCAGGACGGCCGTTCGCTTCTTTTCGACGACCGTTTCCAGGACATCGTGCCCAAGCTTTTGGCGTACAAGGCCAAATGGCAGATCGAACGCCTGAAACCTTTCGGAGTCCCGGTAATCGTTTTTTTGGACGAACCGGGGCTGGCCGGCTTCGGTTCATCGGCTTTCATAACCGTTTCGGCGGAACAGGTGCGGCAGGTTTTATCCGAGGTCGTAGCGGCGGTCCATGCTGCGGACGCCCTGGCCGGAATTCACGTGTGCGCCAACACGGACTGGCAGCTTGCCTTCAACTCCGATTTCGACATCGTCAATTTCGACGCATTCACCTACTTTGACAGGTTCCTCCTCTACCGCAAGGACATCATGGAATTCCTGGCCGGGGGCGGCAATATCGCGTGGGGAATCGTCCCCACATTGGACCAGGAAGCCATATCCACCCAGACGCCGGAAAGCCTTGCCGGGATGTGGAAAGAGCAGGTCAGCCGGCTCGCTTCGGACGAAATGCCGGTTGAAAAAATCCTTTCGCAGTCGATTTTCACGCCAAGCTGCGGCTGCGGCAGCCTGCCGGAAAGCACGACGGAAAGGGTGCTGGCGCTTCTGGAAGGGTTTTGCAGGCTGGTCAACGACTGACAGCCCGGTGAGTCAATAATTCGAGAAAAATGAGCGGGGGAACGAGGGAAGCGCCGCACCCTACACTTTTACCGCCTGCCCCTGAAAATTGAGATACTCCACCGCGTTGCGGATGCCGGCCAGGGTGAGGTCTTCCATCTCGAAGATCCGGGCAATCAGGTTGATCGTAGCGCTCTCGTACCCCCAGCGTTCTTTCGGCATGGGATTGAGCCACACGCTTGCCGGAAATGCTTCCTTCAACTCGACGAGCCACTCCCTGCCCGGTTTTCGATCCGCGGTTTGTATGTAGAGGGAGCCGTTGGCGGCCATAAGCTCGGCCGGAGCCATATTGGCGTCCCCGATGATGATCAGCCGGGTGTCCCGGTCCCTGGCCACCAGGTCCTGCCACTCGACGGGCCGGGTCCTGGGCATGTCGCGGTAAACCGCTCCGTAGATGCAGTTGTGGAAATAATAATACTTGAGGTCCCTGAACTGCTCGCGGATCTTTGCGAAAACGGTCTTTACCAGGTCTATATAAGGGATCATCGAATAGCCGCCGTTGTCGAGCAAAACGACAAGCTTCAACCGGTCGCGCAGTTCTCTCGTAAACACCAGTTCGATTTCGCCCCCGTTTTTGGCGGTCCGGTCGATGGTGCGGTCCACGTCCAGTTCCGTTTCCGGCCCCACGGACTGGAAATTGCGAAGCGAGGCCAGCACCTGGCGAAGGTTTTCCCGGCCCATGACGGCTTTTTGGCTGTAATTTACGTAATTCCTGCCGTCGATCACCTTCTGAGCGGTTCCGTAGAGGCTTTGCCCGTAAACGCGCACACCTCCTCCCGACATCCCGCCGTGGCCGAAAGGAGACCTCCCCTTGCTGCCCACCCAGGTACTGCCTCCCTGGTGCTTTGCCTGCTGGGCAAGTATCGTTTCCCAAAAGCGGGCCAGGAGTTCTTCCGTTTCGAATTCGCGAAGCTCGTCAACGGAGATCGCCCCCTTTTCGATCTGTTCCCTGAGCCATTCCTGGAACGGTTTTCCAGACAGCGCCTCCTCCCAGTCCGGCACGGCTTCCCCCGGGTCCCCGCCCATGAAAAAAGCGGAAAAAACCCGTTCGAATGCGTCGTAGTGCTCGACCCGCTTTATGAAAACAAGCCTTGCGAGCAGGAAAAGCCGGTCCAGGTCGGGCGCCAGTCCCTTTTGCAGGGCCTTGTAGAATTCCAGCATGTGCCTCATGCTGACCGGGATCTCCGCCTGGCGGAGTGCATGGACGAAAGAAAGGATCATCGGTGTGTACCCGGTTGCCTGGGATATTTCACCATCAGAAGCGGGGCGGCTTCTGGATGCCTTTGAACTTCAAAAGGTCCTGGGATCTTTTCAGGAGCGTGCCGACGTGGACCACGTCCTTTCCGGCGCCGGGGCCGTTTGCGCCGCTTGAGCGCAGGGCGCCGATCCAGTCTATAAGCTCCGCGGTGGCGGGCGGCTTTTCGAACCCCCTATCCCTTAGCCTGTAGAAAGTGGCCAGGCACGTTTCCAGGAAATGCCGCGGTATGTCCGGGAAATGCAGCCGAACTATCACCGCGATTTCCTCCGGGCCGGGAAAGGGAATATAGTGGCAGAAGCAGCGGCGAAGAAACGGGTCCGAAAGCTCCCTCTTGGCGTTGCTGGTAATGATTATTATGGGACGATGCCGGGCGATCACCTTGTGGTTGATCTCCCTTATGATGAAAGACCCGTCCTCGAGAACGTCGAGCAGGTTGTCCTGGGTGTCGGAGTCCGTCTTGTCTATTTCATCGAGCAGCAGGACCCTTCGGTCCTCGGCCAGAAACGACCTGCCGATGGGGCCGAAACGCAGGTAGTCCCAGATATTGTTAATATCGCGCCCCGTCTCTTTGGTCCCAAACCGCGAATCGTTCAGCCTCAGCACGGTATCGTAGACGTAGCACAGCTCTTCGCCCTTGAAAGTGGACTTGCAGCGCGCCTCCTCCATCTCAAGGCCAAGTGCGCGGGAGATCTCGAAGGCAAGCTGAGTTTTCCCGGTCCCCGCCTCCCCCATGAGCAGGAGAGGCTTTTCCATGGCGATTGAAATATTTACGATTTCGCCAAGTTCGGGTGTAAGGTAATAGCGCTCTGTTCCCGTGAACTTCATATCTGTTCTCCTGGTACCACGAAATCCCGAGTTGCCTCCCGCAGCTTGAGGTTGGCTCGCTCCGCTTCCAGTATCGCGCAAACGTCCGACTCGCACCCCGGCGCGATGGCGATGCTTACCAGCCCAAGCGCGGGATCGACAGTCGAAACCACCCCTATTCCCTCGTACGCCTCGATGATGAACCTGAGGTAGTGTATCTGATAGGGATCGATCAGGTAATGGCGAACGATGCACTGCTTTGGCGGGGTCGACAAATTTTCTCCTTTTGTTTCCATTTTGGCTATGATAGCAAATAATCCGCTGCGGGCCGCTGAAAAAGGATACAGTGTACATAAATATTCAGAACCCGGCCATTTTTGTCCGAACCTCATCGGCACCCTGCAGACGGTGGAAATTCAAGGCCCGGTGAATTCGCCTGTAATCCGCAATTTGGGAGAGGTAGAGATGCGAACTAATTCAGCGCGCGTGGCGGCAATCCTGTTTTTGGCCGCCTGGTCCGTATTTGCGTTGTGCGGGCGGGATTTGGCGGCGGCGGCGGAAGACCGGCCACAGGGCGACTCGGTTTCCTTTTTCAGCCAGGGCCAGGCCGTCTATGACGAGCAGGACCACGCAAAGAGCCAGCAGCAGGCCATCCGTGAGTTCCAGGGCCAGGCCGTCGTACAGGCCGTAGGCATGTTCCTGAACCCGGGCCAGATGGGCGCCCAGTTTTCCGATCTTCAGAAAAAGATCCTGGCCCAGCCTCAAAAATACGTGGATTCCTACCAGATTTTCTCTGAAACCCAGACCGGAGGGCTCTACAAAGTCACCGGCCAGGTTACCGTATCCGTGGAACTGCTTCGAAACGACTTGAAAGAGGCCGGTTTTCAGGTGCAAGAGGCGGCAAAACCGGTGGAACCGGCTGCCTCCGGGCAGGCGGTGTCTACGGGCGGCCGGGAATCGCCCCCGGAAAGCGCGGCCGGCCCCCAGGTCGAAACAAAGCCGGTTGAGCAGACATCCCGTCCCGGTTTTCGCGGACTCACCGTGACCAAGAAGGAAATCTTGTGGGTAGTCCCCGAAAAGTGGGACCAGGAGTGGGTAATCCCGACCGGCGGCGGCCGGTCCGATTCTCTTTTTGCCCAGAGCATCAGGCGGCAGTTGGACGGCTACGACTACACCCTGGCCTTCCCGGACCCCGGTTCGCTCAAGCTGGACTATACCGGCAACGTGCCGCACTCGCAGGTGATCGCACTCGCGCAGGGGCTGGGGATCCAGCAGGCGGTGGTCGGAAGCCTGGAGTTTCGGGAGGAACAAAACAAGCTCGCCCGCCTCGATGCTCGACTCCAGGTGCTCAGGGTGGACTCCGGAAAGGCGGAGGGCAACGTCAGCCAAACTCAGGGCATGGAAGAGCTTTCGAACCAGGAGGGAGCGAGCGAGCTGGCATCGAGGATCGCTCCCCAGTTGAACAACCTTCTCGGCCAGTCGGAAGAAGGCCGGGGCAGATCGGCCGCTTCAGGCGGACCGGCGGAAAAACAGGCCGCTCAGCCCGGTGCGGCACCCGGCAGTTGGACCGTAAATCTTCCATCCGTTCAGTATGTGTACTGGGAAGAGATGGAGAGGCTGCTTCGTGAAAATTTCAAGGGCATGCGCATAACCAGCCTGGAGATGGGGGCCGGCGAAGGCACCGTCCGGCTCAGGGGGGTGGACGGCAGTTTCATATCCAGGATGGACGGGACTTCGCTTCCCAGTGGAGCGACGGTGCGCATCGACTCGTATTCCACGGAGGAGCAGGCGATAAAGATCTCGTTTACGCCCCCGGCAACCGTTCAGGGTGAGCCGCAAAGATGACCATTCCCAACCTGCTGACCATCGCCCGTATCTTCCTCACGCCGGTTGTAGTTTGGTTCGTGCTCCGGGACAGGCTCAACTCCGCCTTTCTTGTATTTTTCCTGGCGGGGATGACCGATGCCGCCGACGGTTTCATCGCCAGGTATTTCAACCAGAAAAGCCGCTTCGGCGCCTACGTCGATCCGCTCGCCGACAAGACCCTCCTCGTTTCCCTGTTTATAACGCTGTGGTACATCGGGCTCGTCCCGCTCTGGTTGCTGGTTATCACCACAGGCAGGGACCTCATGATAGTGGGCGGGTTCTCCAAGCTTTACTTTTCAGGGGTCAGGGTCGAGATTCGACCTTTGGCTTCGAGCAAAGCGAACACTTTTTTCCAGTTGCTCACCGTTTTTTTGCTGCTCGGGCGAGACCTGTGCAGGCTTCCACACCAAGTTTACACGGGTTTGTTTTTGGTTACCGCCGGCTTTTCCCTATACAGCGCAACGCGCTACCTGCTGCTGGGAATGTCGCTTCAGAGGCGGCACCGAAGCCAGGCCGCGGATTAATGAGGTTTTTCTTGACATAGTTTTTCCACGTCGTTATAGATCAGAAGTTCCATCGTAGGCACGTAGCTCAGTGGGAGAGCGCTACCTTGACACGGTAGAAGCCGGCGGTTCAAAACCGCCCGTGCCTACCATTATCGGAGATTGGGCAAATTTCGGGCAACCAGCCATAGAGAGCTGGTTTTTACGACAGGCGGCCGGACCTTGGGCCTGAACCACAGCGGGATTGTAAAATTATTGTTATCTAAGAAAAAGCTGTTTACATTCCGGGCATCTTTCCAGGCGGTGAGGGTGCCTTTTTTGTTTATTCGCCGCCTCCCGGCAGCCTGAGCACACACAGGGATTTACGATGCAATCAGACCAAATCCGCATTACTCTCCCCGACGGCAACGTAGAGGCCGTTCCCAGGGGGACCAGCGTCAACGATATACTCAAGGGGTCCGGGCACCCTTCGGATCGGTGGATTGCGGCCAGGGTCAACGGCCGAATGCTCGACCTTGCCGGGCAAATCCAGGAGGACGCCACTGTGGAGGGCATCCGGGCAGGTTCGAAAGAAGGTCTGGATATCCTTCGCCACAGCGCCGCGCACGTCATGGCCCAGGCGGTCAAGAGCATTTTCCCCGAAGCCCGCGTTGCAATAGGGCCGTCAATCGAGAACGGTTTTTACTACGACTTCGACGTGGCAAAGCCCTTCACCCAGGAGGACCTCGAAAAGATCGAGGCAAGGATGAGGGAGATCGTTTCCGAGAAACTCCCATTCCAGCGCACCGAGGTTTCGCGGGAAGAAGCGATCCGGTTTTTCGAGGGACAGGGCGAAAAGTACAAGGTCGAACTCCTAAAAGAGTTCACAGACCCGACCGTATCGTATTACCGGCAGGGCGATTTTGTTGACCTGTGCCGTGGCCCGCACCTTCCCCATACCGGGTTTTTGAAGGCTTTCAAGCTGATAAGCGTTGCCGGCGCATACTGGCGGGGTGACGAAAAGAACCAGATGCTTCAGCGCATCTACGGGACCGCATTCTTTGACGTCGACTCGCTCAAGAAATACCTTCATTTCCTGGAAGAAGCACAGAAGCGCGACCACCGGAAGCTGGGCAGGGAACTCGACCTGTTTTCGTTTTCCGACGAGGTGGGCGCCGGCATGCCGATCTACCACCCCAAGGGGGCGCTCATCCGCCACATACTGGAGAGCTTCGAAAAGCGGGAGCACCTTCGCCGGGGCTACGATATCGTGATCGGGCCGACGCTTCTAAAGACCGAGCTGTGGAAGAGGTCGGGCCATTTCGATCATTACCGCGAAAACATGTATTTCACCGAGATTGACGAGCAGTCCTACGGCGTAAAGCCGATGAACTGCCTTTCGCACATGCTGATATACAAGTCGAAGATCCGCAGCTACCGCGATCTGCCCCTGCGCTTTTTCGAGCTGGGCACCGTCCACAGGCACGAAAAATCCGGCGTACTGCACGGACTCATGAGGGTGCGGCAGTTCACCCAGGACGACGCCCATATCCTGTGCATGCCCGAGCAGCTGAACCAGGAGATCAAGAATATCATCGACTTCGTAATAGAGGTCATGGGCATTTTCGGGTTCTCATACGAAATGGAGATAAGCACCCGGCCCGAGAATTCGATCGGGACCGACGAGGACTGGGAGCGGGCCACAGCGGCCCTCATGAGGGCGCTTGAAGAAAAGGGCATCCCCTTTAAGACCTGCGAAGGCGAAGGCGCCTTCTACGGCCCCAAGATCGACGTCAAGCTCAAGGACGCACTCGACCGGCGCTGGCAGTGCGCAACCATTCAGTGCGACTTCACCCTTCCGGAAAGGTTCGACCTCACCTACGTGGGGGCGGACGGGGCCAGGCACCGGCCGGTAATGGTGCACCGGGTAATTCTGGGCGCAATCGAACGCTTCCTGGGCGTTCTGATCGAGCACTACGCGGGGGCGTTCCCCGTCTGGCTGGCACCGGTGCAGGCCATGATCGTAACGGTGACGGACGCGCAGCTCGATTTTGCACGAGAGGTCTGCGGGCAACTCCAGAGCCGGGGCGTGCGCACCGAAGTGGACATGAGGAGTGAAAAGCTCGGATACAAGATACGCGATGCCCAGATGCAAAAAATCCCCTACATGCTGGTTATCGGGGACAAAGAGATCGCCGCGGGCGGTATCGCCCCCCGCAAGCGTGACGGGACTCAACTCAGTCTCATGAGTCCCGCGGAGTTTGCCGATATGGTTGAAAAAGAATGCCTTGAAGCAAGCAAGGGGCGAATCGGACTTAATATTTAGAGGCATCCATGGGAACGGCCTGCGGCCGCTGCAAACCCGAAAGGCTAGTCATAACCATAAAACAAGGAGGAACTGCCCTGGAGAAACAAGCAAACGTGAATGAAAAGATCCGGGCGCTCGAAGTGAGGGTGATCGGACACGACGGACAGCAGCTTGGAATTCTGCCCATCAGGAAGGCGCTGGAACTGGCCGCCCAGGAACAGCTCGACCTGGTGGAAGTGGCCCCGAACGCCGAGCCGCCCGTCTGCAAGATAATGGATTACGGGAAGTTCAAATACCAGCAGAGCAAGAGGGTCCAGGAGGCGCGGAAAAAGCAGACCGTAATCCAGGTAAAGGAAGTAAAAATCCGGCCGAAGACCGACGAGCACGATTTGCAGGTTAAAATTCGCCATATCAAGCGTTTTCTGGCCCAGAAAGACAAGGCCAAGGTGACGATATTGTTTCGGGGCCGTGAAATCGCCTACTCCAACCAGGGGATGAAGATCCTCGAGCGGATCAGGGAGGAACTCAAAGAGGAAGTGGTGGTCGAGCAGCAGCCAAAAATGGAAGGCCGCAACATGATAATGATTTTGGCGCCGAAATCATAAAAAATCCAGGTTGTCTCCCTTAATTTGTTGACTCTTCCCTAAGTCCCAAATAAACTATAGTTTTTGTGCCGCAGCGGTCTGCGCCGGGGTACCGGTTTGCGGTTTTTACCGTTCGCCATAGAACCGAGTCAACGGAGGATATAGTGTAATGCCTAAGATCAGGTCCAACCGCGCCGCAGCCAAGCGGTTCAAGAAGACGGGAACGGGCAAGATAGTCCGCGCCAAAGGGAATAAAAGCCACATCTTGACCAAGAAGGCCCCGAAAAGAAAGCGGGGGCTGCGAAGGGATACGGTAGTCAATGCAGTCAGCGTAAAATCCCTCCAGCGGATGTTGCCTTATTTATAGGAAGTGCTCAGATTTCAAGTCTCAGGCAGCCCGGCCGGGATCGACACCGGGGACATGACGCCTGAGACCTCCATTTTAAGGAGATTGTGATGCCCAGAGTTAGGAAGGCGGTAAAATCGCGCGAGAGGCGCAAGAAGATCCTCTCCGCTGCCAAAGGATACCGCGGCGGACGCGGCACGCTGATCCGCACGGCCATGGAAACGGTCGACCGCGCTCTCAAGTTCGCCTACCGGGACCGCAAGGTCAGGAAGCGCGAATTCAGGAGCCTGTGGATCATGCGCATAAACGCCGCGGCGCGCCTGCATGACCTTAGCTATTCCAAGTTCATGAACGGGCTCAAGAAGGCAAACATCACGCTTGACCGCAAAGCGTTGGCGCACCTTGCCGCGACCAGCCCTGAAGCTTTCGGCGAACTGGCCAAAATTGCCAAAGAAGCAGCGTAGGACATGAAAGAGGCAGTTCAGAACCTGCTTGAGACGGCCTCGCGCGAAGTGTCCGGGCTGGAAGAGGACCCCAGGGGGCTCGATCAGGCAAGGATTCGTTTTCTTGGAAGAAAAGGGGAGCTTGCCCAGCTTTTCAAGGAACTGGGGAAGGTGCCCGAGCAGGAACGCCGGGAGGCCGGGAGGCTTCTAAATGAGGCCAAATCCAGGCTGGAGGCCATTTTTTCCGAAATCGCCGAAAAGGCCCGCGAGGCGGCGGCCGGAAAACGGGAAGCAATCGATGTAACCGTTCCGGGCAGAGAGCCCATAATCGGCCGCTTGCACCCCATCACCCAGATAGCGACCGAGATAACCCGCATTTTCAACTGGCTGGGGTTCGAAACGGTCGAAGGCCCCGAAATAGAGCTGGACTACTACAATTTCGAAGCTCTAAACATCCCCAAAGACCATCCCGCCCGCGAGATGCAGGATACCTTTTATATTTCAGACGACGTGGTTTTGCGCACCCATACCTCGCCCATCCAGGTCCGGGTAATGGAGAAGCGGCGGCCGCCCATCCGCATCATTGCACCCGGCAGGACCTACCGCTGCGATTCCGACGTGACCCACACGCCCATGTTTCACCAGGTTGAAGGGTTGATGGTGGGAAAGGGCGTCTCGTTCGGCGATTTGAAGGGAATTCTTACCACCTTCGTCCACCAGATGTTCGGTCCCGAGACCGGTCTGCGCTTCCGGCCGAGTTTTTTCCCTTTCACCGAACCGAGCGCCGAAGTGGACATACAGTGCGTAATGTGCCGCGGCGCCGGGTGCCGGGTATGCTCCCGCACCGGCTGGCTTGAAATACTCGGCTCGGGAATGGTGGACCCCGAGGTCTACAAGTACGTCGGCTACGACCCGGAGGAGGTTACCGGCTTTGCCTTCGGAATGGGGATCGAGCGGATCGCGATGTTGAAGTTCGGTATAGACGACCTGCGCCTCTTCTTCGAAAACGACCTCCGTTTCCTCAGCCAATTTTGATATAAGAGAAGTCCCCTCCCCTCCCCGCTGGGAGGCAATTCGGCTTGAACTTACTTTGGGCGACAGCCCGGAAAACCCGACAGCTTTTTCGTACGCCAGGCAGTTCCATGGAATGCCGGTGCGCCAACAACGGAAAATCGAATGCTCATAAGTCTTAAATGGCTTTCCGAATACGTTGACTGTCCCCTCTCGCCCGAGCGGATGGCCGAGGGCCTCACCATGGCGGGGCTTGAAGTGGAATCCCTTTCCCCGCGCTACCCGCAGCTCAAAAACGTGATCGTTGCCAGGGTCGATTCGGTTGAACCGCATCCGGGCGCCGACCGGCTGAAGATATGTTCGGTCTCCGCCGGGAGCACCTCTTACAGGGTGGTGTGCGGCGCCCCGAACGTCACCGCCGGATCGCTTGTGGCCCTGGCGGTGCCGGGAGCCGAACTGGAGGGCGGAACCGTTCGGGAAGCCATCGTACGGGGGCAGCTCTCACAGGGCATGCTCTGCTCGGAAAAAGAACTGGGGCTGGGTGAAGACCACAGCGGCATCTGGCTTCTGCCCGGAGACATTCCGGTGGGCATGGCGCTGGACGTGGCCCTGGGAATCGACGACATGCTGATGGAAGTGGCGATCACGCCCAACCGCGGCGACTGCCTCTCGGTTTTCGGAATCGCACGGGAAGTCGCCGCCCTGTGCAGGATGCCGGCAAAATTTCCCGAGACCTCACTGGAAGAGACCGGTCCCCCGATCGAATCCCTTACATCGGTTACCATAGACGATCCCGACGGGTGCCCGCGCTACACCGCCCGGCTGATCCGGGGAGTCAGGATCGGCCCCTCTCCGCAATGGCTGAAAAACCGGGTCGAAGCCGCCGGCGTCAGGTCCATAAACAACATAGTGGATGTCACCAACTTCATTATGCTCGAGCTCGGGCAGCCCCTTCACGCTTTCGACTTCGACCGGCTGCGCGAACACCGGATCGTGGTTCGAAAATCCGCTCCCGGCGAGCGGTTCACGACCCTTGACGGGGCGGAGCGCGAACTGAGCGCGGATACCGTCATGATCTGCGACGGGGTCGGACCGGTGGCAATCGGCGGCATCATGGGCGGGCTCAACTCGGAGATTTCCCCGGACACGGCAAACGTTCTGATCGAGAGCGCCTACTTTCAGCCGCTGTCCATTCGCCGGAGCAGCAGGAGGCTGGCCCTCAAGACAGAGTCCGCCTACCGGTTCGAGCGGGGCACGGACCCCGAGGGCGTGCTGCAGGCGCTGGACAGGGCGGCGAGATTGATGCACGAAGTCGGGGGCGGCATTATCGCTTCTGGAAGCATCGACGTTTACCCCAGGCCCGTGACGCCGCCCGTTATAACAATGAGGGTCGACGGGATAAACAGGTTTTTGGGCACGGACCTTTCCGCCGACGCCATGAAAGAGGTCCTCGAGCGCATTGACATGCGGGTCGAACAAAACGGCGAGGGCCGGTTCGAAGTGGTCCCGCCCCCGTTTCGCCCCGATATCACGAGAGAGGTCGACCTGGCCGAAGAGGTCGCGCGCCTTACCGGCTACGACGAAATCCCGGTCACCAGCCCCATGGCGGCCGTGGAAGCCGCTCCCCTCGATCCTCACCAGAGAGCGCGCCGTGAGCTTAAGCGCCGGATGGAGAGCACCGGATTTTTCGAGGTAATCAACTACTCGTTTATTGCGCAGGATGCCCTGAAAAAGCTCCGGCTGCCCGAAGGCGAACCGGGGCTCGATCCGGTCCGGCTGAAGAACCCTCTAAGCGACGAACAGGCAGTGATGCGCACCAGCCTCGTTCCCGGCCTGCTGCAAAACGCCCGCTATAATTTCGACCGCAAGTGCGAGGGTCTCAGAATTTTCGAACTCAGCAAAGTCTTCCTCCCCCAAAAAGGCGAACTGCTCGCCGACGAACCTTACCACATTGCCGGGGCAATGGCCGGCAGGCGCGCCCCGCAGTTGCTCTACGGGGGCGAACAGCAGGTAGATTACGCCGATATAAAAGGCGCGGCGGAATTCATTCTGCAATTTTTCGGTATCGAAGACGTCCTGTTCCGGGTGGAGTCCCTTCCGCCCTGGCTCGATCCATACGGATCGGCTTCGGTTTTTGTCGGCGAAAAACGGCTGGGTGAGCTGGGCAGAGTGCATCCGGAAGTCGAGGAGGCATTCGACATCAAACGCCCTGTTTATCTTTTCAGGCTGAACTTCGACAGGCTTTTCTCTCTTCGCGGCCCCAGCCCGTTTTTCACGAGCCTGCCCAAGTTTCCGGCGGTTGCCCGGGATATCGCCCTGATTGCCGTCGAGAAGCTTCCGGTCGAAAATGTGCTGGATTTTATATCCTCGTTCAAAGAACCTCTTCTGGAATGTATCGAAATATTCGATATATTTAGAAGCGAACAGATTGGAGCGGGAAAGAAAAGCGTGGGCTACAGGCTGACATATCGCGCCGCCGACCGCAGCCTCACCGATGAAGAGGTAAACGCCATTCACGCAAAGCTGGTGGAAAAGGTCGTCCAAAAATTCGGGGTTTCACTGAGATAGCCGGGATACCGCCATGAAAGAGCAGGAAAGCGACAACAAGCAGAAAGAAGCCGTTGCCGAGCGTAAAACACCGTGCGAGGTCACGTTTTTCCTTGGAGACCGGTCTTTCAAGGGGAACTCGATGCATTTCAGCGACCGCGGTATTCTCGTCCAGTGCAAAGATCCCGCTCCTCTGAATTCCAAGGTTCGCATGGTGCTCCTGTTTCCCGGGTTCAAGAACCCCCTGGAACTGAGCGGAGAAGTGGTCTGGACCAATATTCACGGACCGGGAGACTCCCTCGCCCCCAAGGGAATGGGAGTGAAATTCACCAACATCGAGCGGGAAATGGAACGGCTGATGGCCGAACTCGCCGGGCAATATGAAGCATTCGGCAGCGTCTATGCCTGCTACTATACTTAATCGTACGGCTGGTCCCATGATTTTTCCCATTTGCACCAAAAAAACAGTTTTCCCGGATCGCTCGATCCGGGAAAACTGTTTAAGGGGAAAAGAAAATTCACCACAGAGAACACAGAGAAAATCAGGGGTAAATCCATGGTTATCATGCCATAGTTATCATAATCATGTGCAAATACCTTATTCTGTCATTTGCTGGTTCCCAAGCTCCTGCTTGGGAACCGGGTCTTTGGAAGCTCCTGCTTCGTGTCGGGATGGAGTGGAAGCCGGAGCTTGGGAACCAGCGGATTGTATGACCGCCATTTACCGTCATCCCGGCGCAAACCGAAATCCGGTGTTTTTGACGTGACGACACATTGGAAACGGGTCCATTATGACAGCGGCAACATTTTCTTTCTTTTTCTTTCTCAGTGTTCTCTGTGGTGAAATATCTCTATTCTCCGTGGTGAGATCAACCCCTGCGAGGCCGTTTTGAGATTCGTTGAATTAGCCCTTATAGCGGCGGCGCTCGGCTGCGACGCATTTGCCGTCGGGATGGGCGTGGGGGCACGTTCCTGCCAACCCAGGCAGGTCTTCAGGCTCTCCTTCCACTTCGGCCTTTTTCAGTTTATGATGCCGCTTCTCGGATGGTTTCTCGGGCAAAACCTGGTCGGGGTGGCAAGCCGGTGGGGGCCGTGGATCGCCTTCGGCCTGCTCTTCTTCATCGGCGGGAAAATGGTCCTGGAAAGTTTGCGCTCCCGGCCCGAAAACCCTTCGGAATGCATCGACCCGACACGGGGGCTAAGCCTCGTCGTCCTGTCGGTTGCCACCAGCATCGACGCCCTGGGGGTGGGATTCGGCCTGGGGGTACTGGGAACGGGGCTCCTGTTCCCGGCGATCTGGATCGGGCTTACCGCGGGCACCATGACCTGGGCGGCCATGAAGCTGGGGAGCCGGCTCTCGGAGCGCTTCGGGGCGTGGATGGAGCTGGCCGGCGGAATTATTCTTATGGCGATTGCGGTTAAACTTGTCCTGTAGCGAAACGGATATCAGATCATGGCAAAAAGGCTCGAGACGGCCCTTAAGGACCACCTCTTCGACCCCGAAGGCGCAAGTCTTTGCCGGAGGGTGCGGGACTACTTCGGCTGGGAAATCGGCCAGGCGCGGGTCATAAACATCCTGACCCTGGATGCGCGGCTTTCAGCCGAAGAACTGGAAGCGGTGCGCACCGAGATTTTCACCAATCCGGTGACGCAGGTATCGAAATACGGCAGCCTGGCATCGGAGTTCGACTGGGCGGTCTGGGTGGGGTTTCGTCCCGGTGTGCGTGACACGGCGGGAAGCGTCGCGGTCGAAGCCCTTTGCGATTTTCTCGGCAGATGCCCCGAGCCGGATGAGGCGGCCTACACTTCGAAGCTTTTTCTGCTCAGGCGCGCGCCTCTTGACCGGGACCGGGTGGAAACCATAGCGCGCGAACTGCTGGCGAACGATATCATTCAGCAATGGCAAGTCTATTCGCGAAGCGAATGGAACGACTCCGACGGCATAGGGATGGTCGTTCCGAAGGTACTTTTGGCGCACACGCCCTCCGTTGCCCAAATCCCCATCCAGTCCGACGAGCAACTGGCAACGCTTAGCGATGAGCGCAACCTGGCCCTCAACCGAAACGACATACCGGTTATCAGAAGGTATTTCGAAAGGCCGGAAGTCCTTTCCGAGCGCGCGAAAGTAGGCCTCTCCGCCCCCACGGACGTGGAGCTGGAAGCGATTTCGCAGGCCAGAAGCGACCACTGCAACCATAATACGTTTCGCGGAAAATTTTTGTACCGAGATCTCGCAACCGGTGAGTCCCGCACGGCGGACAACCTGTTCAAGACCTGCATCGAAGCTCCCACCCTCGAAATCCAGGGCCGCAAAGACTGGGTGGTTTCCGTGCTCTGGGATAACGCCGGGGTTGCACGCCTGGACAAAGACCATAACTACTCGGTTACCGGGGAAACCCACAACAGTCCATCGAATATGGAGGCCTACGGGGGCGCTCTTACCGGGATCGTCGGGATATACCGCGACATAATGGGCACCGGCAAGGGGTCACGCCTGGTGGCGGGCCTCTACGGGTATTGCGTCGGTCCCAGGGACTACAGGGGGCCGCTGCGGCCGCATCTCCACCCAAGACGGCTCCTGGACGGAATAGTCGAGGGTGTAAAAGACGGCGGAAACAAGCACGGCGTGCCCACGCCGTTCGGTAACCTTTTCTTCCATCCCTCCTACCTGGGAAAATGCCTGGTATTCGTCGCATCCCTGGGGATAATGCCGCGACAAATCAACGGAAAACCGGTCGAGCAGAAACAACCCGGGGACGGCGATCTCATCATCATGTGCGGCGGCAGGGTGGGAAAAGACGGGATTCACGGCGTCACCGCATCCAGTGAAAGCTACAGCGAACACACCCCCGCCGGGCACGTCCAGATCGGCGATCCGTACCTCCAGAAGAAGATGCACGATTTTTTGCTGGAGGCGCGGGACGAGGAGCTTATAACCTACATTACGGACAACGGGGGCGGAGGGCTTTCCTCTTCGGTCGGCGAATCGGCCCAGATGGCCGGTGGAGCTTCCGTTGCAGTGGACAGGGTGCCTCTTAAGTACGAGGGGCTGGACGTCTGGGAAATCTGGGTTTCGGAATCACAGGAGCGCATGACGGTTGCCGTCGAGCCGCGGAACCTGGAAAGGTTCATGGAACTTTCCCGCAAACACGACGTGGAAAGCACCGTTATCGGAAAATACAAAAATACGGGGAAGCTGCACCTTACCTACAACGGCAAGACCTGCGCCTTTATCGACCTCGACTTTTTTTCCGAAGATTTCCCCCAGTGGGAGTTCGACGCCGAATGGACCCCGCCCGCGATGCGCGGCCTCACCGAACCGGTGCTGGCTCAGCCTTCCGATTATGGGAGCGTAGTGCATTCCCTGCTGGCAAGCCCCAACCTGTGCAGCCGCGAATGGATCCAGCGCCAGTACGATCATGAAGTCCAGGGGGGAAGCGCGGTAAAGTTCATGACCGGAAGGGACCGGGACGTACCCAACGACGCGGCGGTAATCCGGCCGGTCCTTGACAGGAACTGCGGAATCGCGCTCGCCCAAGCCATGAACCCCACCTACTCCCAAATCGACGCCTACCACATGGTTGCGGCCACCATCGACGAAGCCGTGCGCCGAGTGATTGCCGTTGGCGGCAGGCTCGATGAGATCGGCGGGGTGGACAACTTCTGCTGGCCGAATATCCAGTTCGACCCTGCCTCGAACCCCGACGGCCGCTACAAGGCCGCCCAACTCGTGCGGGCCAATTGGGCGCTTCGCGATATCTGCCTGCAATACGGCATTCCGCTTCTTTCCGGAAAAGACAGCATGTACGTGGACGGGCACCTGGCGGGAAAGTTCGGCGAGCGGCACAAGGTGAGCGGCCTGCCCACCATGCAGTTCACGGCAACCGGGATAGTTTCCGACGTGCGAAGGTCGCAGACCATGGAGGCCAAGACGGCCGGAGACCTGGTATACATCGTGGGGACCACCGGAGACGAACTCGGGGGATCGGCCTATTACGACCTTTTCGGCTACATCGGGCTGAACGTTCCCGTGGTGGAAGCGGATAAATTCCTGCAATTGTACGGGGCCGTGGAAAAGGCGATATCCTCCAGCCTGGTCGCATCCTGCCACGGCATCTACAGGGGCGGGATAGCGGTGGGCGCGGCCATGACGGCAATCGGCGGCGGCTTGGGCATGACCCTGGACCTTTCACGCACGCCCATTGACGGGGATGGGCAAATTCGTGACGACCAGCTTCTTTTCAGCGAATCGTGCGGGCGTTTCCTCATGACCGTTCCCGGCCGGAACCGCGCCGCGTTCGAGAAGGTTTTCGAGGCCCTCCCCTGCCGATTCGCCGGCGAGGTGACCAAAAATCCCGAACTGATAATTACCGGAAAAACCGGTGGGGAACTGATGCGGGAAAACATTTTCTCGTTGAGGAAATCCTGGATGGCCAGTTCCTCATAATATCCGCTTCTCTGCGGCCTCTGTGTGCTCTGTGGTGAGATTTTGGAGGTATAAAATGGCAAATCCGGTTGTGGGAATAGTAATGGGGAGCGCGTCCGACATCCAGGTCATGGAGGAGGCCTTTCGCGTGCTGGAAAAATTCGGCGTCGAGTTCGAAACCAGGATACTTTCCGCACACCGGACACCCGATGAGGCGGCCGCTTACTTTAAGGAACTGGCGGGACGAGGGATAAAGGTGCTCATAGCCGGGGCCGGATGGGCCGCTCACCTGGCGGGGGCCGCCGCCGCCAACAGCCTGGTCCCCGTAATCGGAGTGCCTATAGACTCGTCACCCCTTTCGGGCATGGACGCCCTTCTGTCCACCGTGCAGATGCCCCCCGGAATCCCGGTGGCCGCAATGTCCGTGGGAAAGGGGGGAGCTTACAATGCAGCCGTTTTTGCGGTCCAGATCCTTTCTCTCATGGACTCCGAACTTGCCGGGAGGCTGGCTGCTTTCAGGGATGATATGGCACGGGAAATACTGGGCAGGAAAAATCGCGAACTCGAAGAATACCTGGCAGGCCGGAAATCAAGCTGAAGGCGGGAGCGGCACCCACCCTGGCGTCCCGGATCAGGCAAAGGCGTCGTAGACCCCTGTTTTCCTTCTTTTCGCCTGCTCGAAAGCGCGCCTTATAACCTTTTCGGTCCCCCGCGTCAGGTCGCGGGAAGAAAGCTCTGTAAGGGGAACAAAGAGACACTCCTGCGCATCGGTTGCGGCGATCGGATCTCCATCGGCCGATTCGCACAAAAAATCCAGCAGCACGTAATGGTACTCGATTCGACCGCCCTTATCGAGGATCACCCGGTCGAGGACCGCGCACAGGTCGATCACCTTCACGTCGAGCCCCACCTCTTCCAGGACTTCCCTTCGCACCGCGTCTTCCAGGGTCTCCCCCAATTCCACCAGCCCGCCCGGAACGGACCACTTGCCCATCGCCGGCGAACTGCCCCTCTTGACCAGAAGCACCCGGTCACCGCGAAATATGATTGCTCCGATACCCGCCAGGGGTCTTTCGGGATAGCGCCTGTTCATCACTTTGTCTCGAAAAGTCTTTCTCTGCGTCCTCTGCGGTTAGTCCTTTTCGCCTGCCCGGCCCCGCGATTTCACGGCTTACAAACCCGGCAGGGCCGATAGCCCTCGTAGAGCGCTTTCCACCGGTCGGAAAACCGCACCCCGCTCGATGCCGACATTTCACGGCCCAGGCTGCACCCGGGCCTGTGGAAAACATGGGAATCCGTGTTCCCGAGATAATAGGCCGCGGGTTTTACGCGGCACGCGCCCCAAAGCCCCCGGCGCTCCTTTATCGCTTCCCGCTGCGCATCCAGGAAAACGGGATAAAACCTGAAACCATGGCTATCCCTGTAGACGTGGGCATTGCCCGATTTTATCAGCTCCAGGTTTACAAACGTGCCGTCCGGAGCATACACATAGGCGAGGAGCCTACCGTAACGGTCATGAGTTCTGCGGCCGTAGCGAAGGATAACTTTCTTCCCAAGCACCATTTCCGAATTAGCTCGCGTGGCCTTTTTCCCGTAGCACTCGGACGGCTCTCCGTCATGGCCCACCTCCGGGGCGTCAATTCCAACATAGCGCACCTTCTCCCCCGTTGCCAGGACAATGGTATCTCCGTCTATGACGAATCTTACCTTCCCCTCGCCCGGCAGCCGCCCGGAATGAGGTAGGCTTCCACCCCATGCACCGCCGGCCAGCGCCAGGAATACCAAAACAACGGTTACGGCGCGCCCTGCAAACATCTCCACTCCTGTTTCGGGTTGCGGGTTCATAGTTCGTCCAACGATTATCCATTCCGGATCGAGCATCCGGCATCCAGCATAGCATCCGGGATTGAGTTCCGGGAACGATTCTGGTATTTGTGACTCCGGGCAATTACACAACGGGAGTGAAAGGTATGAATTGTAAACCTGCTCTGGCTATTATGTTCGCGGTTGCGATTACCGGGTGTGCCGGCACAGGCACATCTTTACTGATGAAGCAGGAAACTACCCGTACCAAGGAAGCGAAAACCCCAAAAGCCAGGCCCGACTCCATGGACGAAGAGGAGATGGCGCTGCGGAGCCATCTGGCCGGCCTGGAAGGAATAACATCCATCAAGCAGCAGGAGGGCTGGATAATGATCACCCTGGGCTGCGACTTTATCTTTGACAAAGATTCGGCCACGATCAGGCCGCCTGCCCGCGGGTTCAACGCCATGGCCGACACGCTGAAAACGTATCCGAAAACTCAAATCCTTGTGGATGCTCACACCGACTGCATGCACTCCGAGGAGAAAAACCTGGCATTATCCGAATCCCGCGCCAGGGCGATAAAAGAGGCGCTGATCGCAAGGGGAATCGACGCTTCCCGTATCAAGGCCCGGGGCTGGGGCGAGGCCAAACCCACGGCCTCCAACGCCACCGCCGAGGGTCGCCGGGCAAACCGCCGGGTAACGATAACCCTGCTCCCTTTTCAATCCTCATAGTGCCCGCACCGCGGAACTACTTCGGCTCCAATCCCCTGGCAGTCCACTCATATAAAGCTATCGCCGTTGCCGCCACCGCGTTTAGCGACTCGACGCCGGGGCTTATCGGTATCGAAACGCCTCTTTTGCGGAACCGGTCGGGAAGACCGGGACCTTCCACTCCCGGCAGAAGACCGAAGTTCGACGGGAAACGGAAGGTCAGAATGCTTTCGCCTTCGCTGGACAGAGGGATTATCGGCAGATCGTCCGGAAGATCGGCAATCGAAGGCCCATCCATGAGCTTTACCCGAAAAACCATTCCCCCCGATGCCCTGATCGCCTTGGGGTGCCATGGATTGGCCGACTCGGCAAGCAACACCACCTGCGAAACGCTGAATGCGGCAGCCGATCTTATCACGGCCCCCACATTCTCCGGATCCTGGAACGGAATGAAAAGCGTGCATCCTTCGGGCAGGCCTTCGGAGGCTTCCCATTTTCGCGGCTCTTCGATTCTTACGAGAAGCAGGGGCGATGCCGTTCCAAACATGTCGAGGGCATCGAAAAGGGCGGGAGCCAGGCTGTACCAAAAAAGATGAGCAGGCGCGGACGGGGGAGGCGGGACCCGGTCCCCGCGGCTGATCCAGGCGACACATTTTGCCGGGAAATTTTCCAGTATCTCCACAACCTGCTTAGGCCCGGAAACCAGCGCCTGGAGCTGCTTTCTGATCCCGCGCGGCGTGAGAAGTTTTTTGAGGTTCCTGAAAGTCTCGTTGGTTTCGCTTTCGATTGTCTTTGCCAAGTCTTTCTCCGCAAGTTCGGCCTTGCGCGCCCAGGCCGGAGAGTCGGTCCTTTCGAAAACCACCAGCCTGCGCTCGTGCGGCGAGTCCGGGATGCGATAAGGATGGTCCCCGACCAGCCTGAAACGGCCGGGAAAGCGCGAAACCGCCTCTTTTATTTCTTCTTCGCAGTGCGGCCCCTTCATGAAGATCGCAAGCCCGCCCTGGGCCAGGGAGCCGGAAATTCGCTCAAGCGTTCGGGCAATCGCCTCCAGAGCCCTTGTTATAACACCGTTTACCTGGACCTGCGAAGATGGGCCGATGCCGTGGCCGACTATGGTTACCTTGTCCAGTCTCAATTCGGAGATCACTGCCTCCAGGAAGTTCACCCGCTTGCCCCTGCTTTCGGCCAGCACGACCTCCAGGCCGGGAAAAGCGATTTTAAGCGGTATCCCGGGCATTCCGGCACCAGTGCCCAGGTCCATCAGGGGAGAAGGCAGCTCGACCATTTTCCCCGGCAATATCGAATCGGCATACAGTTTCAGGACCATATTACGGAAATTGTGAATGCGGGTGAGGTTAAGTTCCTGGTTGTGCAGCCTCAGCAACTGGTGGTATTTCCATAGTTCTTCGATCTGGGCGCATGAGAGGCGGATACCCGACGATTCGAGTATGCGGGCCAGTTGCCCGGCGTCGGGTTCCAGGTGAGCTGTTTTCGGGGTCTTGCCCCTGACGGATATATCCATTTTCCTTCTTTAACACGAAGAGAACCAAGCCTACGAGAAATTCGACGGCGGATATGAACTCAGACTTTTTCTTTCACCCTTCCTGGCCCGTTTTCTACCAGGACAACCACTTGCTGGTCCTTTATAAACCTGCCGGGCTTCTCGTTCAAGCAGACCGGACCGGGGAGCGCGACCTGCTCGAACTCGCAAAGGCGTGGCTCAAGGAAGTCCATAAGAAGCCCGGCCGCGTGTTCCTGGGAATGGTGCACCGGCTGGACAGGCCCGTTGCCGGAGTGGTGCTTTTCTGCCGCACTTCCAAGGCCGCCGGGCGGATGAGCGAGCAGTTCCGCTCGGGGACCACCGAAAAATACTATCTTGCCGTACTGGAAGGAAAGTTGGAGGAAAAATCCGGCCGGCTCGTGCACTCTATCCTCAGACGGGAAGGCCGGTCGAGCATCGTGGTCCCGATGGGAACCTCCGGAGCACAGGAAGCGCGGCTTAGCTACACCGTGCTCGATTCGGGCCGGGGCCGGTCCCTGGTCCGGATTGCGCTTGAAACCGGCCGCCATCACCAGATAAGGGTACAGTTCGCACACATCGGGCACCCCGTGGCGGGCGACCTGCGCTACGGGGCCCCTGCCCCGCTTCCTCAGAAGCAGATTGCCCTGTTTGCAAAAGAACTCGTCATAACCCATCCGGTGCGGGGTGAGAAAATGAGCTTCCAGTCCCCCCTGCCCCGTTCCTGGCCTTGGCCTTCGGTGGAAAGCGCCCCTTGCGTTTTTTGGAACTGGCGGGAACTTGCCCCCCAAATCGAGGGCACGGTCCCGGAAATCGAAGCCGAGAGGTAAGGCGTATATTTAGCCGGTTTATGGCCGGGCGCGCCAGCCTGGAAGAAATCCTTTCCAAATATTTGCTTATTTGCCGATTTTCCCTGGTGGAGTGTAGTAAAAACATTCAAATACCTATAACCAGGATGTATAGTGTTACCACGGTATTTTTGAGAGGCTGGCTCAACTCAATGCTATCGCGGGGATTTTCGAATGTTCGATTTCACCGAGTCTTCCATCTGGCTGGGCAAGCTGCTTCTGGCAGCACTTCTCGGGGGCGCGGTCGGCTTTGAGCGCGAGACTCATGGGCAAGCGGCCGGTCTTCGCACGAACCTGCTGGTGACGATGGGATCGTGCCTCATGATGATGCTCTCGCTGCACATTCCGGAACTGTTCAAGAATATGGACGCCACGTCGAGCCTGCGTATCGACCCCGCGCGAATCGCCTCCTATGCGGTGGCCGGCATGGGTTTTTTGGGCGGCGGCGCAATCCTCAAGGGAAGGGGCTCCGTAAGAGGGCTCACCACCGCCGCAAGCCTGTGGCTGAATACGGGGGTCGGGCTATCCATCGGGTCCGGCTATTTCATACCCGCCATTTATGCCACCCTCATCAGCCTGGTCATACTTTATAATCTGCGGTTCATGAAAATGATTTTCGGGCACGAGGTCGGGACCATTCTCGCCATCGCCTGCGACAGCGAAGAAAAGCCTCTTCAACGGATTAGAGAGATCCTTGGCAAATATCACGAGCTGGACGTTACCTTCGTAAACTACTGTCTGGACATCCCGGGCCAAACGGTACGGTACAAGCTACGAACCACGTGTAAGAAAAATGCCCCGTTCGGCCGGATCATCACAGAGCTGAGGACCGGGATACCGGGCATCAAAGAAATCAAGTGGGAGGAAGGCGACGTTCCGTAGCGCGGCCGGGACCAGGTCGGTCGCGGCCTTTTTTGCCTCCGGCTCCGGAACGGAAACGCAATACTCCCGTGCTTTTCTCATCCAGCGTATTACCTGCAGGCCCACCGCCCGCCGGCTCTCGGCCGGCGCGCTCACCGGATCTTCGGAACAATTTGGAGTAGCCCGGCATCTATGGTAGTGTGAAGTACCGCCGGGAACCGAAGTATAAAACTCCCTTTTCGAGTTTGGTTTCCATTTTATCGATCGTGCTGCAAGGTCCACCTCTTCGGTGCGCAGTCTTCCGGCCGGCTATTCTGTTCTACCCCACCCAGGAAGCACACATATCAAGGAGGAGAATGCAATGATTGATTTCACCTTTACGGATGAACAGGAAATGTTCAGAAAGGCGTCCCGGGAATTTGCGGAAAACCGCGTGGCGCCCTTCGTGCCGGAAATGGAAAAAACGGGCAGGACCCCGGCTGAGCTGGTTAAGGCCCTGGCCGAAGCGGAGATGATGGCCATCACGATTCCGGAAGAATACGGCGGGCTGGGACTTGGTTTCGTGGCAAGGATAATCGCACTGGAGGAGATCGGCCGGGTTTCGGTTGCCACGGCAATGATGCTCCAGGTCTTTGCGCTCGGGATCGACCCCATCGTACGTGCCGGCACCGAGGCTCAAAAGAAGCTGTACCTGCCCAAACTGGCAACCGGAGAGCGGCTGGCGTCGGTGGCGGTAACCGAGCCCACCGGAGGCTCCGACCCGGCCGGCGGACGCACCACCTATGTAAAAGACGGCGACGCTTACATCGTTACCGGCCGCAAGTGTTTCATCACCAACTCTCACGTGGCCGACACGGTGACCGTCCTTGCAAAAGACGAAACCAATCCCAAGGCTTTTTCGGCATTCATAATCCCGAAGGGAACCGATGGCTTCAAGGCCACGCACGAAGAGCACAAGGTGGGCATGAAAGGCTGCAACACGGGGGAACTGACCCTCGATAAATGCAGGGTGCCCGCTGAAAACCTGCTGGGCGAGGAAGGCAAAGGGCTGAGGGTAACCATGGCCGCAATAGGCGACGTGGGCCGGGGCGGCATGGTGGGTTGCGCCCTGGGGTTGCAGGTCGCATGTCTCGAAGCCTCGGTGAAATTCGCCAACGAGCGGGTCCTGTACGGAAAGCCGATCAGCGCCCTTCAAACCATTCAGAACAAAGTGGCCGAAATGAGAATCGACCTGGAAGCCGGACGACTCCTGGCATATCGCGCGGCAGCCATGCAGGACCGGGGAGACAGAAGCAGCAATGAATTCGCCGTTGCCAAATACTTCACCACCGAGGCGGCCCAGAGAGCAGCCAAAATGGCGGTGGATATCCACGGCGGCTACGGGTGCATGGAAGAATACGCCGTGAGCCGGTACCTGCGCGACGCCTATGTCCTGGGGCCTTCGGCCGGCACCAGCGACATAATGAAAGTGATCATCGCCCGGTGGACCCTCGGCTGATTTAGAAGCGAGGAGAATTGCGTCCCCCACTCCCCCCTTCGCCGCTTCGCGGCTCAATATGGGGCCACCGAGCGCCTTGGGGGGTGCTGGGGAATCATTCCCCGCTCTTTTCAATGTTTTTCACGGCTCCCTTGACCCGTCACCTCCCCACCGGCATCAAGTACAGGGGCTCTTCTTCCTTTTCCAGGCCCAGGATTTCCTTCACCCTCTCGTCATGGAAGGCCCCGATCACCACCGTGCCCAGGTTAAGAGAAACGGCCTGGAGGCAAACATTCTGGGCCGCATGCCCGGCCTCCATGAAGACGTAGCGTAGTCCTCTCCGGCCATACTTGCCCGTGACTCTTTCAAATACGGCACTGATAACCAGGGTCGCCGGGGCGCGCACCATCATGGACTGGCCGAGGGCGGCCCCGGCGAGCGGGCGGCGCAAATCCACCGCCAGGCTTTTAGTCAGCAGGTGTTTTCCGGGATCGTACCGGTAACTTCCCGGCCCCAAGCCTTCCACGTTTCCGGCCACCAGGTGGAGTTCGAGAGGGTAAAGGGCCCCAGCCGAAGGGCAGGTGCGATACCCGCCGGGACGGTTCCGGCCCTGAGCCGCCCAGAGAAGCTGTGCCGCCTCTTTTAATTCCAGGGGAGCTTCCCTGTAGTCCCTGATCGAACGGCGGGCGAGCAATGCGCTTTCAACCGAGAATTTTCCATCGTGAGCGGGTTGCGGAAGCCTGACTTGTGCCGATTCTTCGCCCATTTACTTCCTCCTTCGCAATGGCGTTCGTCTCGCCCGTCGTAGAGGCTTACCGGGCAGGAAAGTTCTATTCCTCTAAAAGGTGCTTATAATGGGCGAAAGGGATTTTTCAGGCATAAAGGTATCCCTGGGCCGGCACGCGATACCGGCATCCAATCCACCGAAGGTTTAAAAATGAGAAAGCCGCTTTGGGTCCCATCGCAGCAGTGGAAAAGTCAGGCCAACATCACCCGCTTCATAAACTTCGTTAACCGCAAATACGGCCTCAAAGCCGATACTTACCGTGACCTCTACGAGTGGTCCGTGGAAAATATACCTGATTTTTGGGCCGCCGTATGGGATTTCGTCGAGATCAAGGCTTCCCGCGGATACGACCGGGTCGTCGATGATCTTGGGAAATACCCGGGAGCGTCGTGGTTTCCGGGCGCAAGGCTAAATTTTGCCGAGAACCTGCTGAGATACCGGGACGACCACCCGGCTTTCGTATTTCGGGGCGAGGACAAAAAATCCGCCTCCATGACCTACGCCCAGGTCTACGATTCCGTGGCCCGCCTGGCAAAAGCGCTCAAAAATACCGGAATCGCACCCGGGGACAGGGTCGCCGCCTACATGCCCAACCTGGTCGAAACCGCTGTGGCAATGCTTGCCGCAACATCCATCGGGGCCGTGTGGTCATCGTGCGGAAGCGAACTGGGCCCGGTTGCGGTAAGCGACCGGTTGGGCCAGATCGGGGTGAAAGTCCTGTTCGCGGTTGACGGGCAGTTCTACAAGGGGAAGACGGTAAACATTTTGCCAAACGTGGGAAAGGTGGCAAAAGACATTCCTTCCCTGGAAAAGATCGTGGTCGTGCCCTACGCGAGCGAAAATCCCGATACTGCAAACATCCCGAACGCCGTGCTCTGGAAGGATTTCATCCCGGATTCGCAAACCACGGCCCCGCAACTCGAACCCGTACAGCTTCCCTTCGACCATCCGGTCTATATCATGTTTTCGTCCGGCACCACCGGCAAGCCCAAGTGCATGGTCCAGGGTCCGGGAGTGCTGATAAACCATCTGAAAGAACTGGTGCTTCACACCGACCTCAAACGCGAAGACAGGATTTTCTACATAAGCTCGCCCAGTTGGATGATGTGGAACTGGCTGATCAGCTCCCTGGCGGTCGGCGCAACCATTGTGCTCTACGACGGAAATCCGAACTACCCCGACTGGAGTGCGTTGTGGAAACTGGCCCAGGACGAAAAAATCAGCATTTTCGGCTGCAGCGCGAGCTACATCGGCTATCTGAGAAGCGTCGGGGCAAAGCCGGCAAAGAAGTATGACCTCTCATCCCTTCGAGCGATGTCCCAGACCGGCTCCCCTCTTTCGGTCGAAGGCTTCCAATATGTCTACAGTGAAATAAAAGGGGACATGCACTTCAACTCCATATCCGGAGGAACGGACATTAACGGCTGCTTCGCGCTCGGGAGCCCGATCCAGCCTGTTTATGCCGGTGAGTTGCAGGGCCCGGCCCTTGGGATGAAGATCAAGGCCTATGACGAACAGGGAAGGCATGTGGTGGACCGGCAGGGGGAACTGGTCTGCGAGGCCCCGGAGCCTTCCATGCCTCTTTGCTTTTGGGACGACCCCGGCGGGGAAAAGTACAGGAAAGCCTACTTCGACATCTATCCCAAGGTATGGCGGCACGGCGACTGGGTGCTCTTCCACGGCGACACCGGCGGAATAACTTTTCTCGGCCGCTCCGATTTTACGCTCAAGCCTTCCGGGGTGAGGATCGGCCCGGCGGAAATCTACAATATAGTCGAAAACATCGAGGGAATTGCCGACAGCATGGCGGTTGGCCAGGACCGTCAGGGCGACCAGCGGATAATACTGTTTGTCAGGCTCGCGCCGGGCCACACGCTTACCGACGACCTTAAAAACGCCGTAAAGGCCGCCCTGCGCAGGGAAGCATCCCCGCGCCACGTCCCGCACTTGATCATCGAGGCCCCGGACATCCCGTACACTTTCAACATGAAAAAGGTCGAAAGCTCCGTGTCGAATATCCTCAACGGCAGACCTGTTACCAACCGGGACGCATTGACCAACCCGGAAGCACTGGATTTTTATATCGAGATTGCTCGGGAACTGAAGGCCGAGTAGCATGGTTATCCCCGCGCCGGCGATTTACGGATCGTTTTTCAGGCATACTGACGATTGGAGGATTTAGCGGTAATGAACACAAACCGGGAATTTTTGAAACCCAATGACTGTGTTTTGCTGCTCGTGGACATCCAGAAAGTGTTGCTGGACCTTTGCGTCGACCCCGTCCGCGTTACCCGAAATACCGCCCTCCTGATCGAGGCTGCCAAAGTATTCGGCATACCCGTTGTGTTTTCAGTCCAAAACGCCGAGAAACTGGGCGGATTTATACCCGAACTCACCGGGTTGTTCCCGGAGCCCACATTGATCCACAAGATGGAGTTCAACTGTTTCGAAAATGAAGCTATCGAGCGCGCCGTGCGCGAAACCGGCCGCAGGACCCTCCTGCTGGCCGGCGTGGAAGGACATGTGTGCATCTTCCACACGGGCACGGGGGCGCTTCGCCTGGGCTACGGAGTCCACGTCGCATCAGACGCCGTAACATCCAGGTCCGCGCAAAACACGCAAATCGGCATAAACCGCCTGGACAGGGCGGGGGCCGTAATAAGTTCCACCGAAATGATCATATTCGAACTGATGAACCGTGCCGGAACACCTAAATTCAGGGCAATCCTGCCGCTCTTGAAAACTTTTGAAGCATCGGGCAAATGATCCTCCGGCAGACAGCCGGGCAACCGCACCACCCGGCTGAATTGCCCACCGGATCGCCTATACCTGCGGCTGGAAAAAGCAGGACTCATTGCCAAACTATCCACTTGCGGGATTCGCCCGGATTGGGTAGACTTTGTATTTACGCCCCCGTAGCTCAGGTGGATAGAGCACAGGATTCCTAATCCTGGTGCCGCAAGTTCGAGTCTTGCCGGGGGCACTGGTTTTGCGGGGGTCCGGGTTTCGCCGGCCCCCTTTTCTATCCCCGCGTTTATCCCTGCGCTCGCAAAAAGTAGTCACCTATCCCCACTTTGGGAGAGCAGTCCTGAGCAGGCATTTCGGGAGATCAGACGTTGCTTTGAGGATGCTGTAAGCCCGTGAGTGCAACGCGGATTAGTACCGCACTCCCACCCTTGGCAAGCGCCTGAGCATTGGGTACGTGCTTTGGCGCCAAAGGTGGGGAACCTGATCGGCAGTATTTTCAGAGTGCTCGCAGAAGGAGGGTTGCATGCCGGACGCGGATGCAGACGGTTCGCTCCTCTCTCAAAGTGGTACACCTGGCCGGCGTATTTGACGGACGCTTTGGCTTGTGGGGTACTTGGAACCATCCGGCTGGGGCTTACTACCGGGTGTCAGGGAGTAAGCAAGGCTCTGAGGAGGGTTACCAGACGGTGGAAGTCGTTGGTGGAAGAGAAGTTGTGGAATTTCATCGCATAAAAGCCAGGGCCAAGGGGCTGCTTTAACTGAAGGCGTCCGCCTCCGGCAGTTGCCGAGAAGTTAAGGCGGCCTCCAGACAGTGAAAACACGTCCGGACCGGCTTTATCGTTGATGACGTCCCATTTTTCATGGCTTACGGCATGTCCGCAAAAATCATCAATGATATGGGCCGCTTCATGGGGAGCCGAAGAGTCGCGCTCGCCTTTCCCTCCCCAACCGGATGTCGGAGAGAATGCAAATAAAAATACAAAAACCAATACGCTGAGTACATTCATCATCTGAGCAGCCTCTGCTTTCATCGAGAGAGGATAGGCTGAAAAACAAACCCCTGTCAATGCCTGCTGAATAAGGCTTGATCTGGGCAAGTTCTGGTCCGATAATGGATCTATTGTGAGAGTAGTTCATGGTCGGCCAGTCAGCTTACGGAAAGAGCGCAAAAACCTGGCTGGGTACCAGAAATGTGAAATTCGATCAGTAGAGGAGCGTGATGGAAGAAAAGGTTATGCGCCTGATGCGCAAGGGAGGCATCACCTGTGGCGAAGAGGCCAGCATCAGGGAGGTGGCTCAGATCATGGCTGTAAACTCAACGCACTATTGCATGGTGATCAACAAGGATCACCAGATACTCGGGGTCATCTCTGCGCGAAGCATTCTGAAAGCATTCTGGAGTGATCTTGACCATACCATGGCCAAAGAAATCCTTCTCCCCCACACCGTTACCATCAGTCCCAATAC
Organism: uncultured delta proteobacterium; assembly: GCA_963712895.1. Classification (GTDB taxonomy): domain Bacteria; phylum Desulfobacterota; class Syntrophobacteria; order Syntrophobacterales; family Syntrophobacteraceae; genus SbD1. Next base: position 466,787 of record CAVQJR010000009.1, read on the forward strand.
TCTGCTCAGTGAGGCCATCCAGTTAATGGACAAGCGAAAAATCGAACACTTGGTCGTGACTTCGGACCGACCGGGAAGCAAGGCCGTTCTGGGGATGCTTCATGTGGAAGACATCGTCGGCGGGATGGTTGAGCAGGATGATGCAAACAACAATGCGAGTATGTGATCTGATGGACCGTGAGGTCATTGTCTGCAATCTGGATGATAATCTCAAGAATGTTGTGGTCACTATGAAGGCCAACCAGTTTCGTCCGGTAGTGGTGGCGGATGAAACCGGCGAGGTTTGGGGTCTGATTTCCAGATTGGCTGCAATTCGGTTCTATGGAAAAGACCTGGGACAAATAAGCGCCGAGGAAGTGATGCGGCCTTACAAATTCGAAGTTGATCCTCAAATGCCGATTGAAAAGGCAATTGAGATCATGAGACGAACCAGATTCGAACACCTGATCATCATCGACCCTCACGCGGGACCGAAACGCCCGATCGGAGTGTTATCCAGCTTTAATATAGTGTGGTATATGTCCCACATTGAACGTGGGCGTTACGACCAAGTCCTGAAGATGCCCTAGAAAATAGGGCTCGCCGTTGCTCTCTGATACGAAGTTGCGTTCAAGTCGATACCGACAGTGTGAATCGCAGGGTGGGAAGAAGCGGAGCGCTGCCCACCAATTTCGGCGGGCATCAGGGTACCCACCCGATAATTCCATATTGGTTCCATCTTGGACGCAAAGTGGTATGAAATCGTTCTGCCTTCTCCTCCTTGAGGCGGGCATTTTCCTTCTTAAGCCGGTGCAGTTCCTCATCCTGTGGGTTGTCTGTCCACGGAAACGGCCTATCAGGATGCTCAGTGAGCCTTTGGCTGGCATTTTTTCAGCAGACTCACATGGGGATTCCCAAGTCGTGAACAACATGGGAGCGGTTGCCGTTCTTCTCCACCAATGCCACAGCTTCCCACTTGAATTCCTCCGCGTAATACCAATTTGTGTTCAAGATTGAACTGAACTTGGTCCCGTTCGTGCTGAGGTATCGAAGCATGAACGGGTGGATCGTCCGCCCTTCGATACCTCAGGACGAACGATCTTGGACGCAAACTGGTATAAGACTTCCTGGTTGTGGACATCTCGCACCTCCATAATGAACTGTTTCATAACAAAGTGCTTAACTTCCCGTCCACTTTTTCGGAGAAAGATTAGAGTTAGCCGAGTATGCTATTCTGATGGTTCCATAAGGCTTCAAACAGCCGAATCCCGGTCCGCTTCATGAACACGGGAAAGAAGGAGTTTACGATGAGCCCGAACGACACCCCGCCTATCGGTGTCATACCCACCAGAGTATTTGGAAAGACCGGCATTGAAGTTACCGTCACGGGGTTGGGCGGTGAGGGGGTCTTAAGGACTTACGGGCAGGAAGGTGAAACCAGGCGGGTGATCCGTGAAGCCGTCGATCAGGGGATTACCTACTTCGACTGCGCACGGGCCTATGCAGGAAGTGAGATGTATTACGGACAGGTCTGGTCGAGACATCCGGAGGATCGAGCCAGGATTTTTCAAGCGAGCAAGTCGGCGACAAGAAGCAGGAACGGGGCCCTTGCCGATCTCGATCAAACGCTCGGAAATATGGGCATCGATCACCTGGATCTGTGGCAAATTCATGATGTAAGAACCGAAGAAGACCTTGAAATAATCTCCGGTCCCGGTGGGGCGCTGGAGGCTTTCATGGAAGCCAAATCCAATGGGAAAACGCGCTTTATAGGAGTTACCGGGCATCACGATCCGGAAATCCTGGAGAAAGCCGTACGAGAATGGCCGATCGATTCCGTTATGATGCCTGTCAATCCCGTAGAAGCGGCACTTGGCGGATTCATGGATTCGGTGTTGCCCGCCGCACTGAAAAAAGGCATTGCGGTGATAGGAATGAAGGTGCTCGGCGCCTCCCACTATATTTTGCCGGATGCCGGTATCACACCGGAAACGCTGATCCGATTCGCCTTATCACAGCCGATCACGGTTGCCATCATCGGTTGCTCCAACAGTACTCATGTTCGAACGCTTGCCGAAACAGGCCGAAATACCAGCCCTCTCAGCCCGGAGGATCAGCAAGGTATTGTAGAGATGTTCTCTCCCTACGCCAAAAGATTGGCCTTCTATCGGGGAGCCTTTTAAGTGTTGTCTTGATCCAACCATCGCTCGATGAGTTTGTGTTTCCTGCCGGAAGATTGAACCTGCAGGCCGCCAAGTCTCCCGGAACGGAATTTTCCCTGGACGCAACTTGGAATTCCGCACCGGTTTTTGAAGGGTCTCCAAACAAACCGTAGTCCGAAAAGAGCCGCCCCTTTCCAAAACCCTTATTTGATAAAGCTCCCAGGAAGGGAAAAGAAGCCCCCTTTAATCTTGTTCATAATCTGCACGGGTCCAGGAAGCCAAATCCAGCTCCACTTGGCATGTCCCCTCGTCGGGCCTTAGGAGGTTAAATCCCATCTTTTTTACCAGACCAAGCATGGGATGGTTTTCGGCCAGCACATCACCGGATAGAGTCCGCACTCCATTTTCCTTGGCAATTTCGACGACCCGCTCGATGAGCTTCGGACCAAGGCCTCTGCCCTGCCACGGATCGGCGACGATCACGGCAAATTCGGCAGCATCCCGTTCCGGGGTCATCACCAGCCTTCCAACCCCCATCATGACGGCTGGACCCGGCGGCAGCCCGATGGCGGCAATACCGATCTCCCGGTCGTAGTCGTTTTGGGTGAAGCGGATCAAAGCCTCATGGGGCCAGCTTTTGATCACCCTGAAATAGCGAAAGTAGATCGTCTGCTCGGAGCAATTGTCGAGCAGATCCGCGACCAAGGGCTCATCTTCGGGCTTCATGGGACGGATGAGCACGGGAGTGCCGTCTTCGAGCATCCAGTCACTTTCATACTGATTGGGATAGGGACTGATGATCAGGTGCCGGGGTGCAGTCACCTCGCTGTGCTCGACCACAATACGGGCATCGATGGCCACTGGGCATCCGTTGCTGATGACCACGGGATTGAGGTCCAATTCGACGATTTCCGGAAAATCGGTCACCAACTGCGAAATTCTAACGAGAAATTCGGCCACCAGATCCACGTTGGCCGCGGGGATATTGCGATAACCCTGGAGCAGGCGATAGACGCGGGTTCGCTCCATGAGGCGATGGGCCAGGAGCAGGTTGAGGGGGGGCAAATCCACCGCCGAATCCTTGAGCATCTCAGTCAGAACGCCGCCCATGCCGAAGAGGATGAGCGGACCGAACTGCGGGTCGCGCTTGCTTCCAACGATCAATTCGATTTCGGTTTTTTCCACCTGGTTTTGCACCGTAACCCCTGAAATCCTCGCTTCCGGCTTTAGCCTCCTTGCCCTGGAAGTGATCTCTTCGAAAGCCGCTCCAACCTCCTGCTCGCTTTTTAAGTGGACCCGGACGCCGTCCACATCGGATTTATGGGTGATATCGGGTGAGTAGATCTTGACCACGACCGGAAAGCCGATGTTTTTGGCGGCTTCAGCGGCTGCCTGCGGGCTCGAAGCCACAACGGTGCTGTTGACCGGGATGCCATACGCCGACAAGATGGCCTTGGATTCTATTTCCGAAAGAACTTTTTCGCGGCGCTTGAGACACTCGTCGATGAAGGCTCGCGCCTGCCTCGTATTGATCTGGAGTTCGTGCGGCAGGCTTGGAGGCGTCTCCTGCAGGAGTTCCAGATTGCGGGAATACGAGTACATGTGCATGAAAGTATCCACTGCATCTTCGGGAGTGGCAAAAGTTGGAATGCGAGCCTCATTGAGTATTCTTATGCCGGCCTCCACGTCCCGTGCCCCCATCCATACTGCAATGAAAGGCTTGGGCCGATTCTTGATCTCGGTAGCCAATGCACGGGCCACTCCCGTAGGGTCTGTCATGGCCTGAGGGGTTAGAATCACGATCAAGCCGGAGAGTTCGGGAGCTTCCAGGCAGGCGTGCACCGCCTGCACATATCGGTCCGGCGGCGCATCTCCTAGAATATCTATGGGATTTCCCCTGCTCCAGAAGGGAGGCAGGAACGCATTGAGCTTTTGAAGCGTTTCAGGGCTGAGCGTTGCAGGCTCAAGGCGCCATTTGCTGAAAGCATCCACCGCCATGACACCCGGACCACCGGCGTTGGTGATGATGGCCAGCTTGTCCCCGGCGGGCCGCTGCATCTTGCTCAAGGCTTCCGCACAGCTGAAGAGCTGACTGATGGTGTCCACCCGGATGATTCCCGCACGGCGAAACGCCGCATTGTAGGCTTCATCCTGTCCGGCGAGGGCTCCAGTGTGCGAAGCTGCGGCTTTGGCGGCCATTTCGCTGCGGCCCGATTTGACCACAATGATGGGCTTGGCCCGAGAAACGGAGCGCGCTGCGCTCATGAACTTGCGATGACGGGTCATGTTCTCCATGTAGATGATGATGCTTCGCGCGCTCGGGTCGTTGCCAAGGTAGTCGATCATGTCGGCGAAGTCCAAATCGGCCATGGAACCGACACTTACAAAATGCGAAAAGCCGATCTTTTCGCCGGCTGCCAAGTCCAGAATGGCGCTGCAGATGGCCCCGCTCTGGGAGAGCAGCGCGAGGCTTCCCGGTTCGGCGGAGTGGGCCGCAAAACTGGCGTTCAGGCCACTGATGGGAGAGAGAATCCCCATGCAGTTGGGCCCAAGGTAACGTACTCCGCCGCGTTGCGCCTCGGATCTGATCTCCTCTTCTATGCGCGCCCCTTCCTCCCCCACCTCTTTCCCACCGGCCGAAATGATGATGGCCCCTTTCACCCCGGCCTCGCCGCATGCTTTTATGACTGCCGGCACATCCCGGATGGGGACGGCGATAATGGCCAAATCTATGGGGGAGCCCACAGCCGCGATGGAAGGGTAGGCCTTGAGTCCCAGGATCTCATCGTGCTTTGGATTGATGGGATAGATCGGGCCGGGAAAGCCGTCCTTTTTCAAATTAGTGAGCAGCGTGCACCCGATGGAGTTTTCCTTGGAACTCGCCCCGATGACCGCAATTGCCTCTGGCTTGAAGAAATAGTCCAGGACCGGTTTTTTCAGCATCGATTTTCTCTCCGATAACTTAAAATGAGTGATTGATTGCTGGAGAAGTCATTACCTGCATAGTTAATCATGGATGGCTAAATGGCTACGCCACAGCCTTCCATCTTTGCCCATTGGGTCCCGGACAGCCTCAAGACCGTGATTTTTCGCCTGTTACAGGAGACCCTGAATAACGTGCACAAGTACAGTGGGGCCGACCGGGTCGAAATTTCCTTGGAGGGAATCGATTCCATAATTACTCTTTCCGTCAGTGACAATGGGCGGGGATTTTCCGGCGAGGCGATGTTCGGCAAGGAATCAGGACATGGCTTTGGACTGAGGGGGGTGCGGGAACGGGTGGAACTATCAGGCGGCAAATGTGAAATAAAATCCGCTCCCGGTAAGGGAGTTACTGTCCGAGCTGAGTGGAAAACAATGTCCGGACTTCAACCATAATTTGGAAAATAGTGATAAACATTTCCGGCGACCCGCGAAAGGATAAACTTGGTTGTACACAGTTGGGCCCGCACTCTCGCGGTTCAGCCTTCTCCACTCAACCCACAGTATTTCGCGTTTCCCTATTGTTAAACACCCGCAGATGTCAACACTCCTTGCCACTGTATGTAGGAAAGCGTTTTCCGGCTTCTGATCTGCTCCCATATACTATCGCTCAGGTTGCCGGGGCAATTGCAGCAGCAGGAGTCCTCTACATCATTGTAAGCGGTCAGGGGGGGTTTGATGTGAGTGCGGGTTTTGCTTCCAATGGATATGGTCAACACTCCCCAGGAGGCTATTGTTGCAGAATTGGTATTGACTTTCATGCTCTTGATGATAATTCTTTGCTCAACCGCCAGTCGCGCGCGCCAGGGATTTGTTCCTATTGCGATTGGCCAGGGTCTGACTCTTATTCATCTTATAGGTATTCCGGTAACCAACCTTTCGGTGAACCCTGCCCGCAGCACCGGGCTGGCCGTATTTGTCGGAGGTTGGGCTCGTGCCCGGCTATGGCTTTTCTGGATTGCGCCCATCATCGGGGCTGCCATTGCGGGAATTGCCTATCCGGCCCTGGCAGGCGAACCTGCCTCCGAGACTGCCTCTAAAGCGGCTGCAAGTGGGGCTTGAGGACAATCGTGTCGAATCCAGGTCAACATCCAAACTACAGGAGGCATTTCATAGCGCAGAAGTTGATGCATTATTTCGGCAAAAATCCATGGAGTGTGCTATTAACTGAACCTAAAGGAGGAGTACACATGAGAAAGTTTTGGTTCGCATTATTCACTCTTTGCATCGGTATCTCTTTGGCTGGTTGTGCGTGCGGCCCGAAGAAAGTAGTGGAGGAACCCCCTCCGCCACCCGCGGTAGTCAAACCACAGCCCATCCCGCCTCCACCACCGCAGCCGGTACCTCCGCCTAAAAAGGAGCGCGGCTAATCTCCAAGCCCTGCCTCGTGTTTACCCGGCGAGGCGGGGCTACTTACTGTTGTTGCAGGACGAGAGAAACAGAGAAACATTTTTATGCTACACGGACCAGTATGACGAACAGCAATAAGCTTTGGCCGTACCTTTTGGCAGCATTGCGGTGTACCAGGAATTTAGGGAGCATACGCTCGCTCGCCGCTGTTATAACCGGAATTTATTTTGGCCTGCTGGCCGCCGGTTGTACTCACCCCCAGGTTGCCGTTGTGCAAAACCAGGGGCTATTGCCCAACCCGGCTGCGCATCAGGTTGGAGCAGCCCCTGTCGAGACGCAACCCGCCGTGGCGCCTCATCCCAAACAAGCTAACTTCGAAGGGGAGCATAAATCCAAGAAGGCCCGGCACGTGGCGGACTGGGTCGTCGATTCAGGTGACAACCGCGGTATGCCATTCGCAATTGTCGATAAGATTGACGCCAAAGTGTTTGTATTCGATGCCGACGGGCAACTTCGTGGGGCGGCCCCGGCCCTGCTGGGTCTGGCGCGGGGCGATGACTCCGCCCCTGGTATCGGTGACCTTAAGTTGTCGCAAATTCCTCCCGCGGAGCGCACTACACCGGCAGGCCGCTTCGTGGCCTTCATGGCCTACAATTCTCATGGAAAGACCATACTCTGGGTAGACTATGACGGTGCCGTTTCACTGCACAGGGTGATTACCACCAACCCCAGGGAGCACCGCCTGCAGCGCCTCGCCACCCCGACGCCAAAAGATAACCGTATTTCCTTTGGTTGCATCAATGTTCCGGCGAAGTTTTTCGATAACGTCGTCAGTCCGGCTTTTACCGGGACATACGGCATCGTCTATGTGCTGCCGGAAACCCGGTCCAACAGCGAAACCTTTGCGTCATACTATGACGTCGACTTACGTGAACAAACAGGCGCGACTGCGAACCTCAACAAGCGAGCAAGGTTGGGCCCCAAGCAGTAGTACCCAGGGCCAGGCCGCCACAAGGCCCTTATACCAGGTGACGTTCAAGATTAACGTGATGGGTGAAGCGGAGCGTAACCCATCGGTATGGGCCTATCTTGAACGAAAATTAGTATTAACCGATCGGCAATGCCCCTGCCATTTTGTTGCATTTCAATAAAATCCCATTCACCGTCAAGTTCCACTGGAAAAGACTCATACAAGTCGACAGCTTGCTTGAGTGAAAAGATGTGTTCCTGGCGGAAGTCGCCCGTCAAAGCAGCCGCAATCTTTTGCTCGGATTTCTTACGAGGTGCTTAACTTCCCGTCCGCTTTTTCGGGGAAAGACCACCAGCCTGCTCATCCGGCTGTTTGCACTCAAGGAAAAGAGGTGTTCACCGGCGCAATTCTGATTTGGTCCTATTATGGTTTCACCTGTGGGGAAACGTTTTCCTCACGCACCATATCCGGTTTATCTCTTGGTGTGTTTACGGATAATCTCGTCTATCACTTCTCCTAAATCCGCATGGTCAGTGCCGATCTGCTCGGTTTTGCGCGATGTGCTCTCGAACTTATAACCCCGATACGACTCCTCAGGCATGGGTTGCTTGTCCATGGGGCTGCCGGCGGGGGGGCGTATTTCCAAATACCGATCATCGGATACCAGGCGCTTTTCTGCCTCAGACAATGGCTTGGGCCTCTGAGTATTCACATTGTCGGTGGGGGCAACCGGCACTTCAAAATTTTCTTGGATTCCTTTATGCTTTTCCCGTTCTGCAAGGTTTTCCACCTTATCAATTCCGGGTACTTTCCCATGCACCGTTTCAACCGGCGAAGCATCGCCGGAATTGAAATCGGGGGAAGGCGGCAAATGCGCGTACGAGGGCTTACGAGACTCGGATTGGGAGTGGTCCTGTGAGACCGGCGGTTGCGATTCAGGCTGCGGGGGTGTTGATAGAACGGATATTCCGAAAGGGGAAAAAGCCAGAGCAGCCAGTAAAATCAGACCGGCAGGGACCCCGGCCAGCAGCCATTTTCGCCGATTTTTTGCGGTTGCCCCATAAAGGTCGGCAATCACTTCATTAACGATTCTGCGCGAGACCGGCTTCTCCTGATAATGGCACGCGGCAGTAAGTGCATTGTCGCATACTATGTTTATTTCCCCGGGAATACCCTTGCAGGCAGTGGCGATTCTCCCAAGGGCCGCGTCGCTGAACACTGCGTCCTCCAGGTTTGTTGCTTTCGAGAGCCGATACCTTATATAATCGACACTCTCGGTTCTGGTGAGCGGCAAGAGCCTGGCACGCAGCTTTCGCGCCTCCATCTGCCTCAGTTCATCTTTGTCGAACTTCTTATCGAGTCCCGGCTGGCCCAATAACACGATCTGGAGCAGCTTTTCCCGATACGCATCAAGATTGAGCAGCATGCGCAGCTGCTCCAGTGTCGCCGCCGGCATGTTCTGGGCCTCATGGATTATGACTACCATATTGCAATCACGCTTGTATTCCTCGATCAGCCCTTTATAGAAGTGATCAATCAGATCAAGTGGCTTGCCCACGCGCGGGAATTGCCAATCCAACTCCTGGTAGATCAGTTCGAGAAGCTTTCTGAAGGTGACGGCGGGATTAAGTATGGTTACCGGCCTGAGGTGTTCTTTTGTGGCGCCGGCTAAATAGGAGTGCAGTACCGTAGCTTTGCCGAGCCCTGCATGCCCCACTATTTCAATGAAACCGGCTCTTGACTCAACCCCATGGGTAACAGCCGCCAAAGCCTCTTTGTGGCTGGGGCTTAGAAATAACACGGGGTCCGGGGCGTTTTGAAACGGTGCTCTATCAAAACCGAAGAATTCCAGGTACATGGCCGTACCCTCATGTTATGCGCCGTGCTCCGGCCTTTACAGAAACGCTGACTTGTCACACTTTGCTCTTTTCCCGAGGCACCTATACAACCAAGCGTGCCACGGGCTCGGAGCAACAACGGATTAAAAATCTATTCCAGTATGTCCTTAATCGCATCGAAAACCGGATTGAGTCGAGAAGGATCTTTCTTTGGAGTTTTAGCCAGGTACCTCCTCACGCAGTCGTACTGTTCCCATCCTTTCAGGTTGTATTCCAAATCAGCGGATTTCCATTTCGGATGTCCGTTCTGGATGAGCCAGTTATAATTGTCGGAAATCATCTGGGCAAACTTTCCCACGTTTTCGCAATTTGCTGTCCTGAAATCATAAGAGACGAGTACCGCCTTGACTGCAGCGGTATTGACCGCCACCGGCTGCCAATCGTAAGTTTTCGCAGGAATTTCAGCTTTGGGGTAGTATCGGAGGATATTCTGGTTGGTGATTGGAACCAGATTTAAACCGTCCCCATCCTTTACTGATTCGGTAAATAGCTTTACGGGGTATCCGGCCACATAAAACATTGCGTCGATCTTCCCGGCTTTTAACCTTGCTAAAGCTTCACTGGTACCAACCAATACCTGTTCCTGAGGCTTCACTTTGGACATCTCAAAAAGCAGTTTTGAGGTGAGATATGTTCCGCTTCCCTCCTCGCCGACCGCTACCCGTTTGCCGCTCAACTCGTCGAAATCGGAAATCCCCGCACGTGCGAGCAGGTGGACCTCTTCGTTATAAAGAGGAAAGACCATTTTGGTCTTCCTGGCAACGGCCCTCAATATCTCATCCGACTGCACCCGGGAAACGAACGCCAGCACGTCCGATTGAACTATCCCCAGTTGTGTGAGGGGTCTCTTGTAAACCGCATACAGGTTTTCAATCGATCCATTGGAAGGAACCACATTCAGCCGGAAACCGTGTGCCGCCCCAAGGGTTTTCAGGTCAAGGCCAAATTGATAGTATGTGCCTTGCTCCTTTCCGGTGACAATCGTCAGTTCGACGGCATTGGAAATAGCAGCCAAAGCGGAAAAAACCACCAGGAGCGAAAGGGTCAGAACGATTGCTCTCTTCATGAACGTCCTCCCCGCAGTACATGTTTAATCAAAGGTGGGAAATGCAATGGATTTCTTGATGGGATTAAAGCCTGTTTATCGTGTGCCGCAGCTTATCCGATTGGATGAAATTGTCAATCACAATGCTCAGAATTTGCTTTTTGACAGCCCGATCTTCCGGCAAAATTCTGTCCACCGTGTCTACCTGACTTTCTTAATAATTCCGATGTGTTTTGCCTTGGAAACTTGTTCCGGAGTTCTTCTTGCCCTCCAAAACGCTTGAAGCGTGGAACTCGGCCTTACGGGGGACCTTGAGGATGAATGCAGGTCGCGAGACTTTTGAGCCGATGTGTCGGCCCGGGACCACGTCGATCCTCGCATCATACGGTAATCTTTGAAGATTTTCGCCAGTCTCGTTCATGGCGCCCTTCCGAACCGCGGCAACCGTCAAACGGAGCGCGCGGACCCTGCGGCGGGAAAACCGGTTCCGCCTTGATTCCGGATTCAAAAGGGAGTAATGATGTCCGCTATAAACTACATAGCGAATGGTTTAGATGCTATCACGGCAGATTAACCACGTCGCGATGTATTTTATAAACTATATTATGCCGGAAAACCGGGGGCAGGAAGATTATAGCCTGGTAACGATTCACGGTGAATTGTTCCATTATCTTCAACTTACACGTAAAAAAGGGGGTACAATATGGGGAACAAAGCGTTTATGCGGAAAATGTTGCCGGCTGCAATCCTGGCCTTCGGCTTGACCGCGGGATTTCATACCGCGGTGCAGGCCGCCGAGCCGGACAGTGTGACCGTTTTCGCCGCGGCATCCACCACCAATGCCATAACCGATATAGGAAAGATGTTCACCGATAAAAAGATGGGTAAATTCGTTCCTTCTTTCGCATCGTCTTCGACCCTTGCCAAACAGATCGAAAACGGCGCACCAGCCAACGTTTTCGTTTCGGCCAACCAGCAGTGGATGAATTACCTGGCGGATAAAAAAATGATCGTTCCTTCCAGCCGCTTCGACCTGCTGCGAAACCGAATCGTTCTCATCGCCCCTGCCGACAGCAAGACGAAAAAAGTCGAAATCGGCCCGGGTTTTGATCTCGTAAAGCTCCTTGGCGACGGGCGGCTTGCCATGGGCGACCCGGACCATGTTCCCGCCGGTATCTACGGAAAGCAGGCGCTCGAAAAACTGGGAACCTGGAAGAATGTCGAACCAAAAGTGGCCCGCAGCAAAGACGTGCGCGCGGCATTGGCGCTGGTCGAGCGCGGCGAAACGCCTTTCGGCATCGTCTATGCCACGGATGCGGCCATTTCGAGCAAAGTCAAGGTAGTGGGAATCTTTCCCGAAAATACGCACCCGCCCATCGTCTACCCCGTGGCGATAGTGGCCGGCAAGGATACGGCGACCGCGCAAAGCTTTCTCAAGCTCCTCAAGACCAGGGAAGCAAAGGCGGTCTTTGAAAAGTACGGTTTTACGGCAGAATAAATGGCGGCATTCAGTCTCACACCCGTTGAAGCGGAAGCCCTGCGGCTCAGCGTGAAAGTATCGTGCTGGGCCGTTACGGGCAGCCTGCCGCTGGGCATTTTTGCGGCATGGGTGCTTGCCCGGTTCAAATTTCCGGGCAAAACGCTCGTGGACGGCTTCATTCACCTGCCGCTGGTCATCCCGCCCGTGGTCACCGGGTATATCCTGCTGGTGCTGATGGGCAACAGGGGCCTTATCGGCTCGTGGCTGCACAGGGCCTTCGGCATCGAGGTCGCCTTTACCTGGAAAGGGGCCGCCGTGGCTTCGGCGGTTATGGCTTTTCCGCTGATGGTGCGCGCCGTAAGGCTTTCCCTGGAAGGGATGGACCAGGGGCTCGAAGCCGCGGCCAGGACCCTGGGAGCCGGACCGTGGCGGGTCTTTTTCACGGTGACCATTCCGCTCATCGTGCCGGGGATCATCACGGGAGCCATCCTGGCATTCGCGCGAAGCCTGGGCGAGTTCGGCGCCACCATCACCTTTGTGTCCAATATTCCGGGGCAAACCCAAACCCTTCCCCTGGCGCTCTACACCCTCACGCAGGTACCTGGGGGAGAAACGGGGGCCATGCGGCTTTGCATCATCTCGATCGTCGTCGCGCTGATCGCCCTGACGGCATCCGAAGGCCTGGCAAAACGTTTTTCCGCTTACATGAAAGGCTGACCCATCATGCTGGATGTCCATGTCAAGCGGAAGCAGGGTGAATTCATGGTGCAGGCATCGTTTACGAGTACCTCCACGGGTGTCACCGCCCTTTTCGGCCGCTCCGGGGCGGGAAAGACTTCCATCATCAACATGACGGCGGGACTTGTGCGTCCGGACGAAGGGCGCATCTCGATAGACGGCCGCTGCCTTTTCGATTCGAGCAAGGGAATCAACCTGTCCCCGGAAAAGCGAAGGATCGGATACGTTTTCCAGGACGGCCGACTCTTTCCGCACCTTTCGGTACGCTCGAACCTCAAATACGGAATGAAGCTCGTTCCCCCGGGCGACCGTTACGTGGAATTCGGCCAGGTGGTTGAGCTTCTCGGCATAGAACATCTCCTGTCGCGCCGCCCGGCAAAGCTTTCGGGAGGCGAAAAGCAGCGGGTCGCCATCGGGCGGGCGCTTCTTACAAACCCTTTGCTCTTGTTGATGGATGAACCGCTCGCATCCCTGGACGCGGCGCGCAAGGCGGAAGTGCTCCCGTTTATCGCCCGCCTTTCACGCGAACTATCCATTCCCATTCTCTATGTGAGCCATTCCCTGGACGAGATATTGAACCTGGCCGACATGATGGTGCTTTTGGATTCGGGGCGCGCCATGGCCTCGGGGTCCATCGAAGAGGTGATGAACCGGCCCGATTTACAGTTGCTGACCGGACGAATCGACCTCGGGACCGTTATTTCCACGGTCGCCGGGCTGACGGACTACGATTCCGGCCTGACGCATCTCGGGTTTTCGGGCGGTGTGCTGAAAATGCCCCGGTTCCCGGTCACCGAAGGCACCACGATCCGTGTCCGCATCGATCCGAGAGACGTGGCGATCTCCCTGCATCATCCATCGGAAATCAGCATACAGAACATCTTTGCGGGAACCGTCGAGACCATTTCCGACGGCAACGGAGGCCTGGTTGACGTAGATCTCAATATCGGTTGCCCCCTGCTGGCAAGGATTACCCCGCGCGCGAAAAAAGAACTCGATCTAAAAGTCGGCCGGCAAGTCTTCGCGCTCATAAAAAGCGTTGCCATTATCGGGCTCTATTACAACAAAGACGAAAATTCCTCCGAAAAGGATAATTCAAAATAGAAAAGAGCGGGGGAATGACCGGCCATGCGCCGGAGGCGCATGGCCCTGCCGAAAAGCCAAAAAACTAAGCCGCGAAGCGGCGAGTAATACCAGGTTGCGTTCAAGATTAACGTGATGGGTGGAGCGGAACGTAACCCATCGGCATTGGCCTATCTTGAACAAAACTTAGTATATGGCTATTCCAAATACAGGGAGCATACAAACTTGTTCGGGAAGCGTCTTGGGTTGTTGTGGCGGCGTGTTCGACCTGCCGGACCCGCCGCGGGCCCTGCGGCCCAGCCGGCGGTTCACGCCGGCAAGCGCCCGCGGTTGCTTGTGCACGCCGGTCTCCATAAGACCGGCACGACTTCGCTTCAGTCCTTTCTGGCCTCCGCGGCCGACGAACTCCGTCAGCGAGGGATACTCTACCCGCAATCAGGGATATACGGCGTTGCGCATCATAACATTGCCTGGCAAATAACGAGAGACCGGCGATTCGTATCGTCATTAGGGACGATTGAGGACCTGGCGAATGAGGTTGCGAAATTCGATGGCGATGTGATTCTTTCCAGCGAAGACTTCGAGTCTCTTCTCGACGAACCTGAACGCTTCGCCCCGCTTCGGTCCTATCCCGTTTTCCGGGAACGCGAGTTCATTGTTGTGATGTACGTGCGCGATCAGGGTTCTTACGTGGAGTCCCTGTACCTGGAACTGCTCAAGCATGGCTTGGAACAGGATTTTATGCTGTTCCTGCAACCCGTGCTCCACGACCGCAAACTTCAGGCCCGAGAGTGGACATTCCATTTCGATTACGCCGGCATTTACGCACGTTGGGCCGCCTGCGACCGGGCCAATTTGATTGTGCGCAATTGCCATCAATTGACCGGCGACTCGACCATCACGGATTTCTGCAGCTTAGTGTGTCCGGATTTAATCGAGAAGGCTGCAGGCGTCACTATTCGAGCAAATATCAGGGGGGAACTTCAAAGCAGTCTCCTTCGCTTTTACTCTAATCGAGTGGGGAGACCGTTGACGCAACGCGAGGAAGAAACGATTCAGCATATATGTGAGGCACTGAACGGGAGACCCGTAACATTGCCCAATGACCTGAGACTGGCCTTTAGCCAAACCTTTGGCGCAGCAAACAAGAGCTTCTGCACTGCAACCGGACTACCGGAATTCGGTCTGGTGGGTATGCGTTCCGCACCCCTCGTGATTGCACCCATCGATCGTGTGTTCTCGCGCGAGCTTCACAGCATGATTGCGGGCGATATCCGGAACTTCGACGTTGAGGCTTTTATGAGCAGCCTCCCACCATGAATCTGCGGATAATCACTCATAACATCACGGCGGCCATGACCGGGAGACCGGAGAGCACGTGCCGACCAGCAATGTGCTAAGACTCTCCCTTATCCTTGACTCCTATTTTGGCGAACAGTTTCTGCTTGATCAGTTCGTTAAAAACCTGCCATTTTTGCTCACGTAGTTTTTCGCCGTCGCCACCTGCGAGGAATCCGATTGAAATCTGGAAACCGCCGGCCGCTACTTTGCCGCCGCCGTAATAATAGCCTGACGAGTCTTTCCCAAGGGCTTCCTTCAAAAATTCATCGGGATCGAGCGTGATTTTTGTGGTCCGCAGCGATCCAATGATGGATTCGTCGAACTCGCCGGTCACCATCCCATAAACAATGGCGGTATGGATGTTTTCCTCCGTAACCAGGAACTCGGCGGTCTGGGGAATCACGTCCCGGTCTTCCGCCCGGAGATAACCGACCCCGGAAATCGAGAAGCTTTCAGTGGCAACTCGATTCTCAAGTGCCCTGTGGATGATTTCCATTGTCCTCCTGGAACGAGCCTGGCTCATTATCTGCTGAAGCAAATCCGGGTCCCTGAAGTTACTCAGGAAGCCGGCAGCATGAAAATCTTCGGGATATGCTCTAATTAAACCGTTTGTATCGGTCATGATGCCATGTGTGAGGGCGGTGGCCGCCATTACGTGTTCCCTGTGAGATTTGTCGAATTGAACCAGCCCATTTTCCAGGTATTCGGCATATATTGTAGCCGTAGAACCGAACTTTCGCCGAATGTCCATGAAGTCGGGTTTGAGCCGCTGTTGGAGTTCATGGTGATCGACAACAATCAAAGTCCCCACACCGGCGGCCTCCAGATGTTTTACAATCTCTTCCGCCGTTGTCCCCTGATTGTCCACATAGACGGCCCCGGCGTACTTTTTCCATTCGTGAGAGGGCTCAAATCGCAGTAATTCAATCCCAAGCAATTTTACCAGGGCGATATTTTCAGGATGGCTGATCCTGCCGCAGTAGACAATGTCGCACTTGATGTCGAATTTGCCCGATATAAGTTTATGGGCAAAAGCCGAGGAGATGGCATCGGGGTCAGGATAGTCCTGAAGAACAATGATGTGGTTCTCTCCACGGTGGGCATCGAGCAACGCAGCCAACCTCGATGTTGGATCGTTGTCCTCATTTTTCACGGCAAACTCCTTGACGTTCAAAAGTATCCGGAGACCGGCTCAGGTTTTATACCCGATTAAGACGCTTCTCCACAACGCAGTACAGCCCCTCGCCCGCTCTCGCCGGTTCAAAACAAAGATTGTCCGAGAGGCATTCAGCCTTAGCGGTGTCTCCCGACTTCCAGCGGTTGACCAAACCAGGCTCGCGAATTAAAGGACGGGACAGGGAAACGTAGTCTGCGATCCCTTCCCTGATTATTCGTTTCGCTACTTCATAGGAGCGAATCCCGCCAACCAGCATGAGAGGAACCCTGACCTTCTCCTTGAATTTTTTGGCCGCTTCCAGGTAATAGACCTCCATGTCCTCAGTATCAAGCTTTCCCCGCCTGACCGATGCATAGTGGCCCGAATACCTGGTCCCGCCGCTCAGTTCAACGACATCGATACCGGCATTCTCCAGAATTGAGGCAACTTCCAGCATATCTTCCACGGTAAGTCCCCCCGTGACGAAGTCCTCCGAGTTCATTTTGACCATCACGGGAAACCCGTCCCCGACTTTATCCCTGATATTACGTGTAACTTCCAGGAGGAGTCTTGCCCGATTTGCGACATTTCCGCCATATTGATCATTTCTCCTGTTGTAAAACGGAGAGAGGAACTCACTCAACAAAAAGCCGTGGGCGGCGTGCATTTGTACCCCATCGAACCCTGCCTTTTGAGCCCTGGCGGCAGCCCTGCCGAAAGCTTCCGCAACCATTTGAAAATCATCACCGGTCATTTCGCGGCAGTTCGGCATGCCTTCACCGCTCATGATGGAGGGCCCCAGGGGCGTCTGACCCGTAAGGTCCGGGTCGGCGTGGCATCCTGCATGAGCAAGCTGGACAGCGATCTTTCCACCTGCGTTATGCACGGCATTGGCCATGCCCGCCAGTCCCGGGACAAGCCCATCGCTGTAAATACCCAACTGCCCGTGTCCAGCCCGTCCTTCCCTGCTGACGTATGCATGGCTTGTGATTATCAGTCCCACTCCCCCTTCTGCAAGTTGGACCATGAGATCGGTGAGCTTTTGGGGACATGAGCCGTCTTCCTTCGCCATTCCTTCCCAGGTGGCTGAACGGACGAACCGGTTCGTCAAGGACATGTTCTTTATCGTCGTAGATTCAAATAGCATCGGCATATCTTCTCCCATAATGTAATCACCGCGCAAAGATCCTGATTTTCGTAGGGTGGACACGGTCTCTTTGTGCCCACCGCTTTTCACCCCGAATGGTGGGCACGATAAATCTGTGCCCACCTTACACTTCCCCTCTATTTTGCAGCTGCTCTTGACGCTGTATATAATATCCCGGCAGTCCTTATGCCCTTCGTTTACCAACTGCCCCTACAATATTTTTCCAGTGAGCGGCGGCAATTCAGGCAAGACCGGCGCTGGATTACGAGATTCAGGCGATTTTAGTCGCCGCCTGAATTGAGCCGAATACCCAAGCTTAAAAATTGCGAGAATTGACATAGGCTCATTGCCCGGGCAGTGCTACTATTGGGCGTAACGGCAACCAGCTTCACTTGTCATCCCGAATGTGGCAGAGGGCTCCCATATGGCTTTTAACTCTCCGGTTTTTCTATTTTTATTCCTGCCCCTGGTTTTTGCACTCTACAGTGCCATACCGAAAAAATCCAGGAACCTGCTGCTCCTGGCGGCAAGCCTTCTTTTCTATGCCTGGGGGGATGCCCATTCATTACCCGTCCTGATCGTCTACATCCTGGCCAACTACGGGTTTGGCCTTATCATCGAAAGGACCCGGTTCCCAAGATCCAGGGCCGTTATCCTTGGCCTAGCCCTGAGCATCGATATCGCCCTTCTTCTGTTCTACAAATACCTGAAGTTCGCCGTCGTAAACCTTGCACCCCTCGGTATCGTCGACCCGCACCATTTCGATTTCACGGGATGGCGGCTCCCCCTGGGAATATCCTTTTTCGCCTTTGCAGCCATCGCTTACCAGGTGGATATCTACCGGGAAAAAGTCCGGCCCGAAAAGAACCTGATAGATTTCGGGCTTTACCTGTCACATTTTGCCAAACTCATAGCAGGCCCGATCGTGCGATACGCGGATGTGGCCGGCGAGCTGAAAGCGCGACATGCAAGGCTCGAAGACCTTTCGGAAGGTGTTCGGCGGTTCGTGATCGGGCTTGCGAAAAAAGTGCTGGTGGCAAATTCCGCAGCCGTATTCGCCGACGAGGCCTTTAAAAGCGCCGCGGGCATCGACATGCCGACGGCATGGCTCGGGATAGTCTTTTACACAATTCAGATCTACTTTGATTTTTCCGGCTACTCGGATATGGCCATAGGAATCGGGCGAATGTTCGGGTTCCGGTTCATGGAAAATTTCAATTACCCATATATCTCCCAATCGATCCAGGAATTCTGGCGCCGGTGGCACATATCGCTTTCGACCTGGTTTCGTGACTATCTCTACATTCCGCTCGGGGGAAACCGCGTTTCTCGATCTCGGGTTTATCTGAACCTGGTGCTGGTCTTCCTTCTTTGCGGCCTGTGGCACGGCGCAAGCTGGAACTATATCGTCTGGGGCGGCTACCACGGCGTCTTCCTGGCCGGGGAAAGAGCCGGTCTGAAGCGCGCAATGGGCAGGCTTTGGAGGCCGTTGAGGCACATATATGCGGTGTTGGTGATAATGATCGGCTGGGTGTTTTTCAGGGCCGACGACCTGTCGCAGGCGATTCAATACCTCCGCGCCATGTTTTCGTTTTCCCGGGGCTCTTTCGAATATTACCGCATGACCTTTTTAACCCGGCAACTGCTGCTGGTCCTGGTCATCGGGATTATATGCTCCGCTCCGGTTGCCGCTTTGCCGGGACGCCTGCGCGAACGGATCGGAGCGGGCCGGCGTGGGGGCGAATCCTCTCCCGGCTGGCCGATGCTCGCAACCGTTTCCCTCCTGTTTCTGTTTGTAGCTTCGGTGATGCAAATCGCGATCACTACTTTCAGTCCATTTATCTATGCAAAGTTCTGATTAACTGCCATGCCATGAAATATTCAAAACCGGCTCATCTGGCCCTCATCCTGTTTTTTGCGCTGCTGCTCATCGCTCCTCATATCGTGGAGCTTTGGGAGGACGGCTCCAACCCGGCATCCGTCGAGAAGCGCAAAATGGCATCCAGGCCCGACAGCAGCCTGATTTTAAAATCTTTTCCGGATTACACAGCCTTGTTCGAAAAATACTATAACGACTCCTTCGGCCTCCGGGAGCAATTGATACGGTGGAACAACCGCCTGAGACTCATGCTGTTCGCCGAATCGCCCATCCCCGGGGTGCGGCTTGGCCGAGAAGGATGGCTTTTTTATGCAAACGAATGGGCTCTGGAAGAATACGAAAACGTAATCCCCTACAAGCCTCAGGAACTCAGGAAAATCAGGGAAATCACCGAGGAACGGCTGCGTTGGCTCGACCGCCGGGGCATCAAGCTCTTCATCCTGGTTGCCCCCGGGAAGGCCACTATCTATAGTGAGTACCTTCCGTCGGCAATCCACAGGATGGGCAGCCAATCGCGCCTCGATCAACTGGCCGATTATCTTCACTCAGATCCCGGGATCGAATTTATCGACCCGCGCGATGCCCTTTTCACGGCAAAACCGGCCCAGCGCCTCTACCACCGCACGGACACGC
Source organism: uncultured delta proteobacterium (assembly GCA_963712895.1). GTDB lineage: Bacteria > Desulfobacterota > Syntrophobacteria > Syntrophobacterales > Syntrophobacteraceae > SbD1. Next base: position 486,630 of record CAVQJR010000009.1, read on the forward strand.
ACTGGAACGACTACGGAGCGCTTATCGGATATGTCACGCTGATGGAGCGCATTACCCACTATTTCCCGGCTGTAAGGAAGCCCTCGGTCGACGACTTCACGGTGTCAAAAGCCGAGGGTGAGGGCGGCGATCTTGCCAGGATGCTCTCGCTTGACGACGTGATAAAGGAGAAGCGGATCACGGTGGCGCCGAAATTCACTCCAAGGGCCGTAGACGGGTCGCGCCCCTACCCCGACCCCGTCGATACCACCGTGTATCCCGGCCGTGAAATGGTCGTGAAGGAGACAAAGGACCCGCGTCTGCCCAGGGCCCTGGTCTTCAGGGACTCCTTTGCATCGCCGCTCATCCCGCTTCTGGCCGAAAGCTTCCAAAGCACCGTTTTCGTCTGGACCCACGATTTGTTGCCCGAACTCATCGAGCGGGAAAAACCCGACCTCATCATCTTCGAATGTGTCGAGCGCTATATCAACGCTCTTGCCAGGGACAACCCCGTCGAATTTCGGAACTGATTTCCTTAACCTCGAAGGATGGCCTGCAGGACCGGGGGGCATCTCGTGGGTTCATACGCGCAAGATCGGGTGGCGGTCACTTCGATACCTCAGCACCGACCAGCCGATCTTGAACGCAAATTGGTATCATACCAGGTTGCGTTCAAGATTAACGTGATGGGTGGAGCGGAGCGTAACCCATCGGCATTGGCCTATCTTGAACGAAAATTAGTATCAGCCGTATCTGAAGAAAATCCCGAAGCCCCCCTTGGGATAGGCCCAGGTAAGGGCCGTTCCCGACTGAGGGCATACGGCCCGGCAGGTTCCGCATTCCAGACAGCCCGCATAATCGAATACGATTTCCCCGTCTTTGAGTTTATAAAGCCCTGCCGGACACGCGAACGTGCAGGGCTTGCCGGGGCAGGAACGGCACAGTTCTTTTTTCAAGGTAATGTGGGCATGCTCGTCGTCCACGACGAACTTGTCGAGGCCCAGATAATGCTCGATGGTAAGCCTTTTTAAAGCCATGCCGCTCCTTTCAAGCCGTCGGCGGCAATCTGGGAGGCTTTTATGCCGCTTTTTCCCATTTGATTTAAAACCTTGCGGAAAAGGTGCAGCGGCGGCGAGCCGTCCACCGTGAACAGCCCGGATGCAAGGGATGTCGCAAACTCCGGATAGGCGCCGAACATCCGCCGGTTTTCCAGGAGTTCCGGGGCCTTGCGGTATGCTTCCAGGTCCCGCAAAACAAAACTCTCTTTCAGCAGCTTTTCGTAGACGCGAAGGCCCGCTCGCGAAAAATCCCCGTTCCGTTTTGCCTGGATGACGGCCCCGGCGGCCGCCTCGCCCGAACCGACGGCCAAGTCCATTCCGCGCACCACGCAGCCCAAGTTCAGCACGAACCCCGCGGCATCGCCGCAAACCAGGATCCCGTCCCCGAAAAGGCGGGGCATCATCGCCAGGCCCGCTTCCGGTATCAGGTGGGCCGAATACTCCGTCACCTCGCCTCCGTCGATCAACGGCGCTATTGCGGGGTGGTTCTTAAAATCCTCCATGAGGTCCGGCGCCCTGATCCCCCCCTTTGCCAGTTCATCCGCGTTTACAACCAGTCCCAGCGATAGGCAGGACTTGTTGGTGTATAAAAATCCGCCGCCCTGCATCCCGTTCGTGCACCCGCCGACGAAAAGCTGGGCCGCGCCTTCGTTTTCACCCAGCTGAAAGCGGCCGCTGATGGTCTCGGCCGGCAGTTCGATTATCATCTTGATGCCGGTTGCCACCTGTTTTGCCGAAAACATGCGTGCCAGACCGGCCTTTTGTGCCAGCACCGAGTTGACACCGTCGGCGGCAATCACCACATCGGCAAACATCTCGTCTTCGCCGGCCCTGATTCCAACCACTTTTTCATCTTCGAACAAAAGGTCGTCGACACAGATGTTGCAGGCCAGCATGGCGCCTGCTTCCTCGGCTTTGGAGGCCAGCCACGCGTCGAATTCCGCGCGCAGAAGCGTAAACGAATGATAGGGCGGCCGCGCCCATGAATCGTCGCGGCAGTTGATGGAAAGGCTCCGTCCGTCATTTAGAAATGTTACTATCTCGCTGACAACGGGTCGCTCTACGGGCGCCTCCTCCCAGAAGCCGGGGATGATCCGGTTCAGGGCATGGGCATACATCCGGCCGCCAAACATATTTTTGGAGCCGGGGGCGGCGCCCCTTTCGATAAGCAGCACGTCATGGCCTTCCCTTGCCAGAAGATACGCCGCCGTGCTTCCCGCGGGACCGGCCCCCACCACAATTGCACTGAATCTGTCTTCCGCCATTATATGTTACCGTCAGTCCTTCATCGCAGCCTTGAGTTCCTCTATAAGCTTGGGCACCACCTGGTAGAGGTCCCCGACAATCCCGTAATCGGCCGCATCGAAAATGGGGGCGTTTTCGTCGCGGTTAACGGCAAAGATCACCCTGCTGTCCCGAATCCCCGTCACGTGCTGTATCTGTCCGGAAACGCCGAGGCTTATGTAGAGTTCGGGCTTGACCTTCTTTCCGGATATGCCGAGGTAGACATCCTCGGGCAGCCAGCGGAGTTCTTCGGCAATGGGCCTCGAACAGGCGACTTCCCCGCCGAGAAGTCGGGCAAGCTCGCGCGCCAACTCGATGTCTTCTTTTTTCTCGACGCCCCTGCCCACGCACACTATGATCTTGGCTTCGGTAACATCAACCGAGCCCACCTGTTTGGGTGAGCGGCCTGTAACTTTGACAGCGCTTTCCGGCGCAGTATCGATACGGGTTATTTTGCCGTCGTTGCCATCACGGGCCGGCGCCGGATCGAAGGAGCGGGGCGCAATGGTCGCCATCTGCGGCCGGGTCGTACACACAACCGTCTGGATGCCCGCGCCGCCATAGACCATGCGCTCCATCTTCAAAAGCTTTTTCTCTTCGTCGAATTGAAGACCCGTGCAGCAACTGCAAAGCCCGGTTTTAAGCTTTGCCGCAACCCTGGCGGCAATTTCCTTGCCGCGGCCGGTCGCCGCCACGAAAAACACGTCGGGATCGCTGCTTTTTACCAGGTCGGCAATAATCGGAACATACGATTCCAGAGGCCGGTCCTGCGCGGGTTGGTGCAGAAGGAACACCTCCCGTGCCCCGCAGCGGATATATTCCCGTGCATCCTCATCGCTAAAAGCAATGGCCGCCAGTCCGGTCCCCAGCCAGGATGCCGGTCCGTTTCCCGCATTGAGCAGTTCGCGGGTAAGGTTGCGGTTTTCTGCAAAAACCAAAATTCCTGCCATATCCTGAGCACTCCTTAGGAAAATACGCCCTCTTTCAAGAGAGCGCCGACTGCTGAGCGAATACCCTCGGCATCGGAGGCGAAACGGACCCTTTTCCTGTCCATGGCGGCCGCCTTGATTCCGGCACTCAGCAGGAAAGATTCGGGCGGCTTGCCGACAATATCCGCGGTGATGTTTTGAACGGGTTTTTTGGCCGCCCCCAAGACCTGCTTGAGTGTCGGTATCCTGGGCGTATTGATATCGGGCAAAATGGTCACCAGCACGGGGAGGGGAGCGGAGACGGTCTCGATGCCGTCTTCGAGCTTGCGGTCCGCGGTGAGTGTCCCGTCCTCCGAATAGGAGAGCTTATTTACGCAGGTCATGCAGGAAATTCCCAGTTCCTCCGCCAGTGCCGGGCCGACCTGCTGCGTGTAGAGGTCCCCCGAACCCTCGCCGCAGATGATCAGGTCAAACTCCATGCCTCCCTTGATTGCCGCGGCCAGGAGCGAGACCGTCTGGTAGGGGGCAAGACCGGCGAATTGCGCATCGTTTATGAAGTGGGCGCTATCCGGGCCGCGTGAAAGAGCGTCCTTGATGCACGCCCTGGCTGAGGGCGGGGCGACGGTCAGGGCCGCCACCGCTCCGCCGTGCTTTTCCCTGAGCACTACGGCCTCTTCGATGGCGTTTCGATCGTAGGCACTGATCTTATACCCCACCCGGTCCATCACCAGCTTTCCCGATCCGGAATCGATCCTGATATCGGCGTCGTCTACAACCCATTTAAAGCAAGTTATGATTTTCAGCATTTTCGTGTTCTTCCGCCTAGCGCAGGAGGTTGCCGGAAATGACCATCCGCATGACCTCCGAGGTGCCTTCGTATATCTCGGTGATCTTGGCGTCCCGGTAGAGTCGCTCGACCTTGTGGCCCTTGATGTATCCGATGCCGCCGTGGACCTGGATGGCCCGGTCGGTCTGGCGGGACGCGGTCTCCGAGGCGAAAAGCTTGGCCATGGCCGCTTCCTTGCTGTAGGGGAGTCCCTGGTCGTAGCACCAGGCGGCATGGTAGGTGAGAAATCTCGATGCCTCGACTTCGGTTGCCATATTCGCCACCATCCACTGGATAGCCTGGAAATTACCGATGGGCTTTCCGAACTGGACCCTTTGCTTCGAGTAGCTGATGGACTCGTCGAGCGCGGCCTGCGCGATTCCCAGGGCCTGGGCCGCGATGCCGATTCTGCCGCCGTCAAGGGTCATCATCGCAATCTTGAACCCCTGCCCCTCCTGGCCGAGAATGTTTTCCTTCGGGATGCGGCAGTCCTTGAAAAACACCTCCGCGGTAAGAGAGCCGCGAATACCCATCTTCTCCAGATGCCTTCCGATATGCAGGCCCGGAGCGTCCCCCGGTACGATAAAGGCGCTGATGCCCCTGGTCCCCTTGGATTTATCCGTCATGGCGAAAACTATCAGTACGCCCGCCACCGGTGCATTCGAAATAAAGATCTTGCTGCCGTTGAGGACCCAGTCGTCTCCGTCCGGTACAGCCGTTGTGGTGGCGGCGCCGGCATCGGTTCCGGCACCGGGTTCGGTCAGAGCGAACGATCCCAGGATTTCGCCTTTACACAGCGGAACCAGGTATTTTTGCTTCTGCTCCTCGGTCCCGAATTTGAACAGGGGGAAAGAGGCAAGCGAGGTATGGCACTCAAGGGTGAAACCGGTCGTTGCGCAGGAACGGGAGAGTTCCTCCACGACGATGATATAGCTCAGGTAATCGGAGCCCGCACCGCCGTATTCCTGAGGAAAGGGAATCCCCAGCAGGTCCTGCTCGGCCATCTTCTTTATCACATCCGCAGGGAACTTTGCCTCCCGGTCGGTTTCCTCCGCGATCGGGTCCAGGTGCTTTTCACAAAATTCCCTGACATTTGAGCGGATCATCTGATGTTCTTCGGTCAGGTTGAAATTCATTGTCATTCTCTCCTTGGGTTGCGTTTGGAACGATCAGCGCCTCGTTATAGGAACCGCGTTCCAAATTGTAATTTTGATAAGGCCGAAAGGGCGGGGGAATGATTCCCTGGCTGTGGCGCAAATGCAGTTCGTCGAAAACCTTGCTATTGCCCGGCGGACCAGCCCCCTGGCGTCGCCCCGGCAGTGCGTGTCCAGCCGGGGCCCAGCGTCTTTTTCTCGCTTCCGTAACTCCTGCCGGAAGAGAGAGAGAAGTAAGCATTGAACTGCAAAGACACCGGATTCCCGCTCGAAAGCGTTGCGGGAATGACGACCCGGGAACTCCCCCAGTTGCGTGAAGTTCATGGATTTGGAACGGTCTCGTTTGGGCGACAGGCCGTCCCCCCGCGCCACGCTGAGCCGCGAGGGGAGAGCAGGATCAAGCGCCCCACGCTCTTGGAAAGCATCTTTTTTCTTTTCCCGGCTTTAAATTACTTCTCGACAAAAGAGCACATGGCATCGACCACTCTAATTCCCTGTCCTTTTTTCAGGACCTTTAGAGGATTGATATCCAATGTCGAAATGCGATCCTTGATGCTCATTACCTGGCTGGACAGCTTCATGATGGAGTCAACCAGGGCGTCGATATCACATTCGTCGCTGCCCCGGAATCCCCTCAACAACTGTGCAACCTTTGTCCCGTTGATCATATTTATAACGTCTTCCCTGCATATCGGAAGCATTCCAAAGGAAACGTCCTTATACAGTTCAACGTGTATCCCACCGGCACCAAACATTAACATCGGTCCGAATTGCTGTTGGTTGTCAATTCCTAAAATGACTTCAACACCATCCTTGACCATTTCCTGAATCAGGACCCCTTTAATATCGGCTTCGGGAAAAGCCTTCACGGCTGCGGCAAGAATACGCCCGGCAGCCTCAAAGACATCTTCTTCATTCATCAGGTTCAAAACAACAAGACCCGCTTCGGTCTTGTGCCATATATCCGGTGAAACAATCTTCATGGCCACGGGATAGCCGATGGATGCGGCCACACTCTTTGCTTCCGCGGGGTCCTTCGCGATAAATTCCCGGGTGATTCCTATCCCCCAGTCTTTCAGCAACAATTTGGTATCGTACTCAGTTAATTTGCTTCCCTGCATATTCGAGATGAAGGCTATATTCCGTTCCCTGTTGCCATCCTGTTCCTTGCAGACAGGTACTTCACCCGGGTTGTCCCGTTCACTGCAATAATGCACTACCTTTTCCATGCATTTGGCCAGATAGACGGGAGAATAAAAGAAAGGAATATCTGCCTTGCGCAAAATGGTGTGGCCGTCATGTGTCCAGGAAGCCCAGGACACTACTATGGGCTTTGATTTTTCATGAACGGCAACTATCTGGGAAGCCAACTTGGCACCGACTTGCCCAACCGTCGGCCCGATAACCAGCGCGAGAGTATCTATTTCATCCGCGCCGTTCAATACTTCTATGGTATTGTTGAACAGTCCTTCGTCATTGAATATTTGAGCCGTTATATCCACCGGGTTTTTCATGGAGGCGAAAGGCGGCAATATTTTTTTCAAACTATCCACCGTTTGGTCGGTGAGATTTGCCACTTCCATATTAGCCGTTGCAATCGCATCGGCCGCCACGGCCCCGGTCCCTCCCGACGCGGTGATGATCACCGTCCTGGGACCCAGAGTTTTATATTTTTTCAAAATGTTAATGACGCTTATGCCCTGCTCGATATCTTCTACCGGGATCAGATTATATTTTTTGAACAGCGTATCGTACACCGTGCTGGAACCGGCAAGCGCGCCGGTATGGGATAATGCCGCCCTCTTACCGGCGTCGGTCTGACCGGCCTTCAGAACCACTATCGGTTTTTTGGCGTCCTTTGCCTTCTGCAGTGCGGTGACAAATTTTGCTTCATCCCTGATCCCCTCCAGAAAGAGCATGATGATGTCTGTCAGGTCGTCGGAAATACAGAAGTCCAGAAAATCGGAAGCAGTTAAGTCACACTCATTGCCGGTGGTAACCAAATAACGAAAACCCAGCCCCGCTTCTATCCCGCGGCTCAAAAAGCCGTAGCCCAGCCCGGCGCTTTGTGAAACCACGCTGATATTTCCCGTCGGGAGAATATCAGCGTCCAGTGAAGGATTAAATCCTCCAATAACGGAGGCATGCGGATTCAAAACTCCCTGGCAGTTGGGGCCCACCAGCCGCAGCCCGCTCTTCTTGCAAATGTCCTTTATTTGGCGTTCCAGGTCCTTTCCCACGTCCCCCAGTTCGGCAAAACCGGATGAGCATATAACACAATAGCGGACGTTGGCTTCGGCACAGTCTTTAATGATGTCAACACACCGGGAAGCCGCTATCAAAATTATGGCCAGATCCACCTGCTCGTTTATGGCCTTAACGCTGGGATAGCATTTCAACCCGGCCACTTCCTCATAGCGGGGGTTAACCGGATATATTTTCCCGTCATATTTATGCTTGAGCAAATACTTCAATGGCTGTCCGCCAATTTTGTTCAAGTCGCTGGACACTCCGATCACCGCAATCGATCTTGCATTAAACAAGCTATCAAGATCCATAAAATGCTTCCTTTCTTATATTCCAATATAGGTCACGGATTTTCTGGATTATCTAAGACCTTGCCTCCATCAATCGGGATTATTATGCCTGTCAATGGTGTAATGGCGCCATAGCAAAACCACAATGATACTTGCAAGGCCTAGTACAATTACATAGGTAATGTAAGCGGTTATCTGGTAGCCACTGAAACCCAGCAACATGAATATCCCCAATATCGCAACAAACAACACCCAGAACATTTGGAATACCTCCTTCTGTTTCAGTAGCCACTTGCACCTACCCGCGACCGCATTTGCCTTGTTCTGTATTTTTGCGACCATACAATTACCACTAACACCCCTATGCCCACGATATCCGTAATCAAGTTGGGATCAATCAACAAGATGGCGTCGGCAAACATAATAATCCGCACCCACCATGGCACCTTAGTTATAAGCCACCCTTCCATGGAAGCTCCCAAGGCACATACCCCGATTGAAGCGGTGACAAAAGCTATTACAATGTGGACAAGATTACCTTGGGCCAGCAGCACCGGGTTTAATACAAAGAAAAATGGAACCAGATAAGAAGCCAACCCAATGCGAAAAGCTTCATATCCTGTTTTAAGTGGGTCGGATTCGGCTATGCCAGCCGCGGCAAAGGCAGCTACGGAAACAGGCGGAGTGATTACCGCAATGATGCCATAATAGAAAACAAACATATGGGCTGCCATTGGCACCACCCCGATCTTTATCAATATTGGAGCTACTATCGTGGCCACCAGTATATAAACAGCCGATGTGGGAAGTCCCATACCCAAGATTAAAGAGATGGTCATGGTGATAAATAATATGGGCCAAATGTGCCCTCTGCCCCAATCGACAAGTGTAGTGGTCATTTGAAATGCAACACCGGAGAGCTCGACACACCCAACAACAATTCCTGCCGCAGCCACCGCACTTGTTACGGTAAGGCTTGAGCTCAAGGCTTTTGTGAAAATCATCATTACATCTTTTTTTGGTATAAAGCCTCTTAGGTGTATTATGGTGAGAATCACCACCAGGAATGTCGAGACGACGGCAGCCATCTGCGCACTTGTGCCCATTAGCAACAGGTAAACAATAACACCCAATGGTATCAGGTAGCTCCACCCGTTTTTAAGTATGGGCCATAACGCCGGCAGTTCGCTCCTTGTCATTGTCTTGAGGCCCAATTTCTGTGCCCTCAAGTGTACGGCGATAAATACGGACATAAAGTATAGAACCGCCGGAATTGCAGCGGCAATGATTATCTTGCCGTATGCCACACCCAGAAATTCGGCCATTATGAATGCCGCTGCGCCCATAACCGGAGGCATAAGCTGGCCTCCGCTGGATGCAAGCGCCTCCACGGCACCGGCAAAATATGGAGGGTATCCGACTCTTTTCATCAGAGGAATGGTGAAAGACCCGGTGGTTACCACATTGGCCACGGCGCTGCCACTTATAGTGCCCATTGTGGCGCTGCTTAAAACAGCGGCTTTAGCGGGTCCGCCTATTTGATTGCCGGTGAGTGCGAATGACAAATTAACCAGGAATTTCCCGCACCCCGTAGCGGCCAACACAGCGGCAAACACAAGAAAGACGTAGATATAGCTGGATAGGCAACCCATGGGGATGCCAAATATTCCCGCAGACCCGCGCACATAAAGGTGCGTAATCAGGGACTCCCATTTTATGGGCGGGGTGTTCAGGATCCCCGGAAAGTAGTTGCCGAACATGGTATGTGCCATGAAGAACACCGGAACGGCTATCATCACCCAGCCCAATGTCCTTCTCGATATCTCCAAAACGAACAGCAGCATTATTATGCCCAGCACATAGTCCCGGGGCAGCGGACTCATCTCCCTGAAGGCAAAGGACACTGGATCATAGATAATATTCAGGGCTGATAGAAAAGCCACGATAATTATCGACAGATCAATCAATGAAATAAGCTTGAAGGGCTCTTTCCATGATTTTCTTCCCAGGGGGTGGATAATTATTATCGCCGATCCTATTAATAACAGATCGGTCGATCTTACAGACATGGCGTCAGCTTCTCCGAAACCCGCCAAGGCAAGATGATATATTGTCAAGAACACAGCTATACTGGCAAGGATAACAGCGGTTATGAGCCTCCCGTTTAATAGACGTTCTTTTAAAAGAGTTTCAACGATGTCGCAGTTGTCCTTGTCAATGTCTATTAGTCTTATATCTACCTCTGCTGGCTTCAACAAATTATCCCTCCCCCTCCCGGTAAGGGTAATGAATGGGAAGAGACATCTGACCTCTTCCCATTCAGACCAGTGAAATTAAGCTCTATTTAATTATGAGCTTTGAGGTGTCCATTCCCTTTTCCTTGAAATACTTAAGTGCACCGGGGTGAACCGGTATGGTATCACCGACGGTGGCGGTCTCCAGATCAAGATTCCTTACACCCCCGACAATCTTGCGGGTATCTTCGAGGTTATCAAAAATTTGCTTCACAACATCATACACAATGGCATCAGGGACATCCGCCCTGGCAAAAATTACACTACAATCGCCAGGGACGGTGACTGATTTGGCTTGTGCCTTGAACGGACCATAGTGGGCAGGTATTTCCACTTTAATATAGTCGGGATTTTTGTTGAAAAACTTTTGCCACACGGTTGCATCATCTATGCCGACAAACCTGATACCGCCGGGAATAGTGTGCTCCAGGTCCTGCCAGGTGGCCTGTATCGGATCGGCCAGGATTACAACGCAGTCAATAAGTCCGTCCTTCATCTGGTCGGCGCTGGCATTCAAATCCAAATTGTCAATACGGCCGCCCATTTCTTTCATTTTTGCCCCATCCACCCCATACGTTTCTAAAACGAGCCTGCCCAACTTATTGCCTGCAAATGTGGGCGGACCCATGGCGATCTTCTTCCCGATCAAATCCTTCCAATTCTTGATATCGCTCCTGGCCCTGACACCGGCACACAGCGGGGATTTCATCAATGTCGCCACAAACCTGAGATTTTCAAATTTCTCTTTATATGGAGCTTCACCCTTGTACGCTGCCGCGAGGTTCGTCGAATATGACCATCCCAGCTGGGCATCGCCCTTACCGACCGATACCGGGTTACTTATACCGCCTCCGGGCGCCACGGTCATTTTGAGGTTCGGGATATCCTTTTCCAGCTTGCCGCTGATAGTCACAGAGATCGGATACCAGTTGGATGTGGTCAGAGCGGCCGCCCAGCGATAATATTGCGTTGCCGCCTGCCCCGACCCTTCGGTAAAAGCAAACAGCAGGGCCGCCAACAGTGATGCCAATATATAAATCTTTGGGCTATTTTTCTTCATCTCATTGTCCCCCCTCTTATTAATCAATATCTCATGTCTATCTCAAAACAGGATTGGGTCACTCTCTATTCAAACTTCTTGTCCCTCTGCTCAAGGAAAGCCTTTAAACCCTTTTCTTTAACAAACTGATTTCTGGCCTCCTTTTCCTCTTTTGTCTTATATAGGGCCAGCAATGTTGATATCTCGCGATTGTATTCTATCGCGTTAAACATACCCATCATTTCATAGCCCTTATTTATGGCCCTCTTGCAAACTTTTAAAGCAGGTTTCGGAAGTTTGCAGATATATTCCAGCCACTTTTCCACATTTTGCTCGAACTCTTCCAGGGGGAAAACCTCGTTCACCATCCCCAGGCCCATGGCCTCATTGGCGGATATTGTTTTGCCCATTATAAGAAATTCTTTTGCCTTCTTCATTCCAACCACCCACGGGACTATCAGGGTGGGAGCGAAGGCGCCGTGCCTTACCTCCGGCTCGCCGAATTTTGCGTCATCGGCGGCCAGGGTCAAATCGCCCATCAAAGCCAGGTCACATCCCGCACCCAGGCAATAGCCTTTTACAGCGGTAATGACCGGGATATCGAGATTCCAAATGACTTTCGCCGTATCAATCATCTGGTTAAAGTGTCCGCTCCATCCCTCGGGGCTGTGGTCCCAGGGGTTGAACGCCGAGTCCTTCAAATCCACTCCGGTGGAAAAAGATTTTCCATGGCCGAAAATGACCACAACGGAGGCATCCTTATCGTCGGCCGCCTGCTTGACCGCCTCAAGCAATTCTCTTTTCATCACACCGTCAATGGCGTTCAATACCCTTGGCCTGTTAAGCCCTATTCTTATGACTTTTCCATCGACATCATAGGACACTGCCTCAAAACCCATTCCGAACCTCCTGCGTTTGAGCCATCGAGTTAGTAAATGAACACGTTACGCCAACAATCACTGCTGTCCGGCTAATTTGCCGATTTACGTCCGCTCCCGAACCCGGGAATATCCAAGGCACACGGACGGTCGGAGGCGGCGAAGCTTGAACCCCAGTGTTTCCCCTCCAAAATTCATCGATGCGCTCCGATCCCGTGGCCTCGGATTCAAATTTAAGCGGACAGCAGTGTTCGGCCTCCCCCACGCCTTTATATAGCCTTTTCCTTAACCAGGTCTTCTATTTCGCCCTGGCTGTACCCCAGTCTTGTGAGTATCTCGTTATTATGGTCTCCCAGCAGAGGAGAAGGCAAATAATCAACAGCAACATCAGACATCCTGATCGGATTTCCGATATACTGAAACAGTCCGAGCTTAGGATGGTTTAATGAGCCGATCATGCCCCTCTGCTGCAGTGTTTCGCTTGTAAATATATCCTTTATTGTTTTTACCACGCCATTAGGCACTTCGTATTGAGTTAAGAGTTTCTTCCACTCCGATGTCGGTTTCTTTTTAAATTCCTTACGAACCATGTCATTTACCTGATCGCGATTCGTAAATCTCGCCTCTATACTTGAGAAGCGCGTGTCATTTTTCAGGTCTTCCCAGCCCATGGCGCCACAGAATTTATGCCATAATGTATCATTGGCCACAGCGATATTGATGTACCCATCCATGGTCTCAAAAAGGGTATACGGGTTGAAAGTCGGGTGAGCGTTTCCCTTTCTCTCGGGATTTTCTCCCTTTTCGAGGTAGACACTGGCCGGGAGGCTTAATAGTGACACAAGCGATTCCAACAGGCTTATTTCCATGTATTGGCCATGTCCTGTAGTGGACCGCATCATATATGCGTATAAAATCCCCTGGATGGCATAAAGGGAGCTGACAAGGTCACCCACCGGCACGCCGACTTTCATGGGAACCCCATCCGGCTCACCGGTAACCGATGTGATGCCCGATTCCCCCTGGACAATGGGATCGTATGCGCCCTGATTGTTCTCCTGGCCATAACCGGAAATTGAACAGTATATGATTTTAGGGTTCACCCTGGCGACACTTTGATAGTCGAAACCCAGCCGGTTGATGACACCGGGCCTGAAATTTTCAATAAAAACATCCGCTTCCTGAATCAGCTTCCATATTATTTCTTTGCCCCTGGGATGCTTTAAATTGACGGTAATGCTTTTTTTGTTGCGGTTCAGCAGGAAGAAGTATGTGCTTTCGCCATTGATAAATGGCGGTGTGGACCTTAGATCGTCACCCTTTCCGGGAGATTCGACCTTAATGACTTCCGCCCCCATATCCCCAAGTTGCATTGTGCAAAAAGGGCCGACAACAACCCTTGTCAGGTCCAAAACTTTCATACCCTGTAGCGGCTTTTCAGGCTTCATCCTTTAATATCCCCGTGATTGATAAATATATTAAATAAACCTGTATCTTTTATTCAGTTCCTCTCCATTGAACAGGCGCTTGCGAATATTCAACGGGTCCAGTTTTCTAATGATACCGACCTGTTCCCGGGTGGGAGGGGGCGTGGTTTGCAAATTGTCATCGATTAAAAGCCCAAAACCGGTGTTTTCCCGGACCACATCCAGTGTGACCTCGGGGTGGATGAATTTCAGGCGCATTTCATTACTTTGGCCGGCAAAATCAAAGACACCCAGATCGGTTATGACCCAATCCGGACCGCCCCCGCGGAGGTTGAGTTCTTTGCGGGTCCCTTCAGGCGTGACGTGGCCCACCGTGGTGATGTAGTCGACCTTTTCAACCAGCGTATGCAGGTTCTTCTTTCTGGCCGCTTCGCTCAATAAGTGTTTTGTAGTCCAGAGGGTAAAATTTTTGGCCGAACATGAAATGCTGCTCGCCCCCGCACCGCCGGGCAACTTGACCTTTATCCCGTCCACATTGCCGATCAGCGTATTGTTGGCGTTGCCGTATCTATCAATCTGTCCTCCCCCAAAAAATATTCTGTCTATCCGGCCCCTGGGAACCATATTAAAAATGTCTTCAACCGGCACGGTAAGCTCGGCATAATAATTATAGATATAGTCCACGGACAGAGGCGGAAGAAATGGATAATCCGGATTCACGGCCCCCTGCAAGCCTCCCAGAAAAACCGACCCTGACGCATGGGTCTTTTTGGCCAGGGAAATGGCCAGGAAGGGTAATGCAACTGCCACTCCGTTAAAAACGATATCCCCGTCTTGTATTGTACGGGCCAGACAGGTTACCATCAGTTCGTCAATTGTGTAATAATCGGGCAGTTTCATTCGAAAATCTCCATCCATTCGCCAATTCCGCCGGTCCATGATTTCAACAAGTCACCTTTTTTACTGCCCCCTATAGAATGAATATAATCCTCATGGCTATCCAGATGATAAATATACTTGTCAAGATATTCGTGAATAACTGATTCATTTTTAGACAGCGACATATATTCCTTCATATGTTCCCTGTCATAAGAGTAGTCAGGATAACACGATGTGGGATGGCTTCCATAAAGCACTTCAACGACTGCATCGACATAGTAATAGGGAATAGTCGGAGCCAGTTCTTTCATCTCTGTATCGGAAATTATTTTTTCCACAGTAACGATAACCGTATCCGATATTGTTGATAACAACCTGTCCTTAAAGACCGGCCCCAATATTTTCACATTGCCTTTGCTGTCCGCAAAATGTGCGTGTATTACAGCAACATCAGGCTTTAACGGCGGCACGATGGTTAATTCCTCGCCGGTATAGGGACAGGTAATGTGCTTGAATTCGGGATGCAGTTTCAGCAAATCCGTACCTGCCAGTTTCGGCATGGGCATAAAAGGCAAACCGTACTCAACAGCCCGAAACTGCTGGAGTAAAACATTGCAGTCGGACTCTTTAACCTTAATTTTCCCCTGCTCGCAGGCCCTCCGATAGTTTAACGCCAAACCAAAATCGAATTCAAAACCGACAAAGGAATTTTCAACGGTGCCTACTATTCCGGCAGCACACATCAGGTCAATCGCAAAGCTATGCGCTCCGCCAATCGTATGCAGGTCGCTCTTGTTTTGCCTGATTAATTCCCTTACCATGGCAACAGGCTCTCTGGCCGTCAAAACACCACCAATGGCTATCTTAGACCCGTTGGCCACCAAGGCGCCCGCATCCTGCAAAGATTTAACTCTACTCTTTGTGAGGGATATCGCCAAACTCAGCACCTCCCTTTAATAGTAAATGTTCGATATCTACACATATCCAATATATCCAAGAATGCCATTCCCTCCCTTAAATTTAAGAGAGAGAACTCCATATTGCTTTCAAGCGAATCGTTACCTTGGCATTAAGTTATAAGTCTCATATCGACATCCCTAATGAAGTCGCTGACTCAGTCTGATGATATGCTAACTCTTATACTAGGGGGAGTCATTTTGCATCTGCTCCCATTTATCTACGTATTGGATAGATTCTTCAATGTGGGACCGCATGAGTCTTTCAGCCAGGTTCGCATCACCTTTTTCAAAAATATCGACCAGCTCAAGATGTTGATCCAAAGCACTCTGTAGACGAGGCAGGAAAGCGGATGTCATGAAACGAATCAGCCGCATTTGATCAAAAAGGCTTTTTCCGATATTAATCAAAGTGCAACATTTGCTACGTTCTAAAATGAATTCATGGAATTCAATATTAGCCTTCGAAAATTTATAACGCCTCTCTTTGAGGGAGGAATCACGAAAAGGAGTAAACAATTCCCTCATTTTCGCAAAATCTTCGACGGTAAGATTACGGGTGGCCAGACGAGCGGCCATACCTTCCAGGGTTGCACGGACCATCAGGGTTGAAACAACTTCACTTCTAGTCTTTTTGGCAACAAACACCCCTTTGTATGGTACTATCTGAAGGAAACCTTCAGCCGCGAGACGGTTGATTGCCTCTCTTACGGGAGTACGACTCATATTCAATTGGGTGATCAATGTCTTCTCATCCAGTCTGCTTCCAGGGGGTTGGTTAATCAGATCTGAAGTTACTATGTACTCCTTGATCAGTTCATAGGCTCTTTCACTGAGCCTTAAATGGCTGTCGACAACTTTGAGCTGCATAGCCTATATCTTCCTCCATGCCCTTTGGTCTTTGGCAGAAAGAGCCGGGTTACCGCAACCCTTTTTAGTTTCTTCCCCCACCGGCGAACCCATTTTCAACATCCGCCGGAAACCGTTATCCGCCCTTTGCCCATCACCTCTTCCGAAACGGCAATGCCTTCCCGGAAAATTGAATTGTATACTGTATATTGTATGGAGTGAGGCCTTGTCAAGCAAAAAAAGAAGCACGGGGGCCTACCGGCAAAATGGCATCCAGAGCCATTTTCAGACTTGCCTGATGGGCCAGGAAGAGAAAAACCTGCCCGGGAAAAGTCAAAGAAACCACGAATTGCGGGCAGACACCGGAGCATGGCGCAGTCCGCAAAGGCGTGGTTCATGCTTGGTTGCGTTTAAGTTGAAGGGACATGGAGATGATCGGAATCCGCACGAATGAGGTTTTGGAGATTTGCACCGGTGGCACCAGGGCGCCCGGCATCAAAGGGATCACCAGGGTCCTTGGGATACAATCGAAAAACTGATCCCCCGCTCCCTTCGTGCAGCACGGGAAGTCGGTTGAAACGCGAGGAGCCGTTTTCGGGATAAGCTGGAAATACTCGGCAAACTCAAGGAAGTCCTAAAAAAAGTCGGCCATGGTTCGACAAACGCCGGCCAAACGGCGACTTCGCGGCTACCGGGAAAGATCGCGCAACTTTTGACGGAAAGGGAAATGACGGCCAAACAGGTCATGCGGCTGATTGCGAAGCGGCACGCCTTGAGGGGGTGAGCATGCCGGCGTTTTGCGCTACCGCGGCGAGCAGTTCAATTTGGAAAGGCCTGAAGTGGCGGTTCATCCGGCAGCGGGGCCTGGGGGAGAGGCACAGGTTGACTACTGAGACCAGGTTGCGTTCAAGATTAACGTGATGGGTGAAGCGGAGCGTAACCCATCGGTATGGGCCTATCTTGAACGAAAATTAGTATGAGACGAATTGTTCACTGCGTCTTGTCAACCACGGTGCGGGACATCTGTTCGAGGGCAAGCATGAGCGCCTGGGTGCCGCATTTGCCGTGCCCCTGCGCTTTGACCGCAATGTAGAGCTGGTGGGCGAGCGCCAGTCCGGGAAGGCAGATGCCCATGCGAGCCGATTCATTGAGGGCAATGCCCATGTCCTTGATGAAATGCTCTACGAAAAAGCCCGGATTGAAATCTCTTTGCAGTATACGCGGAGCAAGATTTTCCAAGGTCCAGCACCTGGCCGCACCGGGCTGGACGGACCTCAGCATGGTCGGGAGGTCCAGCCCCGCCTTGAAGCCGTATATCAGGCTTTCACACACGCCGATTATCGTTCCCGCAATTACGATCTGGTTGCACATCTTGGTATGCTGTCCCGAACCCGCCGGCCCCTGATGGACAATATTCTTTCCCATTGCTTCAAGTGCCGGCCGAATGGCGGCAACGACCTCCGGGTCTCCTCCCACCATGATGGAAAGCGTTGCGTTGCGCGCTCCGACGTCCCCACCGGATACCGGAGCATCCACGGCCGAGACCCCGTGTGCACGGGCGGCTTCATAAATTTCTTTCGCAAGCCCCGGTTCGGTAGTTGTCATGTCCACGAGGATAAGACCGGGCCGGGCGGCTTCGAGGATGCCTTGCTTTCCGAAATAAACCTCCCGCACGTCTTCGGGGAAACCCAGCATGGTAAAAAGAACGTCGGACTTTTCTGCTGCCTCCCTGGAAGATTCGACCCAGACGGCCCCCTTTTCTATCAGCGGGAGGACCTTTTGTTTTGTGCGGTTAAAAACGGTTATCCTGAAGCCTGTCGCTATTAAATGGCCGCACATTGAAAGGCCCATCACTCCGGTGCCTATCCAACCCATGCGCGTATCAGGTGTAACAACCCGGACATTATGACAACAAGACATGAGACTCCCCTTCCATCGTAAATCCGGTCAGGCTGTCGTAATACCAACCGGCCAACCTTTCGCATACTTTTTTGTTGCTGTAAAGCGCAGGGTCGCATCTCCATTGACAATACGCCGGGAGATATGATAGCGGAAAAGTTCTCGAATGAAATTAATTTCCACTCCTTTATAGTGCATCGATAGCCCGGTTTTCAGGAGTTCGTCCGCTGTACCTTGCGCAGACGCTGAGTTCCGTCTGCTTTGAAAGGGCTTTATGGCGCCTCTTCCGAAAAGTGAGCGGTTATCTATCCGGCTGCACCCCGACGATAGTGTGGTGGTTGCGCTAAAACCGCTTGCCGGCGGCGATCTGCTTGCGGAAGAAAACATTATTCTCATAGACGACATTCCGGCCGGTCACAAGGCTGCCGTGCGCCGGGTCCCGGCCGGGTCCTCCGTCATCAAATACGGCCAGACCATTGGTTTTGCCTGCGAAGACATCGAGCCTGGCCGGCATGTCCATACTCACAACCTCACACTGCACGATTTCAACCGCGACTATGCGTTCTGCCGGGACGTCCGGCCCACCTCGTTTATTGCCGACGGCGAGCGGCTTACCTTCGAAGGGTTCCCCCGGCCGGACGGATCAGTCGGAATCCGTAATTATATCGGTGTCCTGGCGACGGTAACGTGCTCGCTTGCCACGGCGCACCTGATCGCGCGGCGTTTCGGCCCGGAGGTCCTGGCCCGCTATCCGAATGTGGACGGTGTGGTGGCGCTGGGAGCAAACAGCGGATGCTGCATGCCTCCCGAGGGTGAGGCCGTACTCTATCTCCAGCGCTCGCTCGCCGGATACGCGAGACATCCGAATTTTGCCGGCGTGCTGATACTTGGCCTAGGATGCGAGCAAAACCTGGTGGAATCGCTCCTGTCCGCGACCGGCCTTTCTGCGGACGAGAGGCTCCGGACCATGGTCATCCAGGATGAAGGGGGCACGAACTCGACTGTCGAAAAAGGAGTTGCCGCCGTAAGCAAGCTTGTCGAAAAGGCGGACCGCGAGCGCCGCCGGACCTTTCCCGCAAGCCGCCTGAAGCTGGGGCTGGAGTGTGGGGGGTCGGACGCCTATTCCGGGATAACCGCCAACCCGGGCCTTGGGGCGGCTGCCGATCTGCTGGTACGCCACGGAGGCACGGCGGTGCTGAGCGAAACCCCCGAAATTTACGGGGCGGAACACCTGCTCACCAGGCGAGCCGTCAGCCGCGAGGTCGGGGAGAAGCTCGTGGCACGCATCCGCTGGTGGGAAGAATACACGGCGCGTAACGGGAGCCGGCTCAATAACAATCCCACGCCCGGCAACAAGGCCGGCGGCATTACGACTATCCTGGAAAAATCCCTGGGCGCCGCCACCAAGGGCGGTACCACCAACCTGGTCGATGTGGTCGGTTTTGCCGAGCCCGTTGATAAACATGGGCTGGTATTCATGGACACCCCCGGTTTCGACCCGGTATCGATGACCGGCCTTATCGCGGGCGGCGTGCATCTAATCGCCTTCACCACCGGCCGCGGCACCGTCATCGGTTCGATCCCCGCCCCCAGCCTTAAACTGGCCTCAAACAGCACGCTCTATCGACGGATGCGAGACGACATGGACGTTAACTGCGGGCAGATCCTGGATGCCGGACTGACCATCGGGCAAATGGGGGAGCGGCTATTTGATTTGATTCTGGAGACCGCCTCCGGGAAAAAAACGAAGAGCGAATTGGCGTGCCAGGGGCAGTGGGAGTTCCACCCCTGGTACATTGGATCGGTGTTGTGAAAGGTGAGTGGGTGAATGGGTGAACAGGTGAGTTCCTAACCTTTAATCCCCGAGCGGCGATTCGTGAACACCGTTTCGGAAGCGAGGAGTGGCCATGAAACGCATTCTAATGGTAACGGTGGTTCTCGCCATGGCTCTGGCGCTGGGCGCCGGGTCTGCTTTGGCGCAGCAGAAAGTGATCAAGATCGGCGCTATTTATCCGCTAACCGGCAACCTTGCTGCTACCGGAATGGACTGCAAGCGCGGCGTCGATCTGGCTGTGGAGATCATCAACAACAAATACGATCTGAACCTTCCCCTCGCCAAGGGGGAGGGCATTCCCGCCCTGGGCGGCGCGAAGATCGAGGTAATCTATGCCGACACCAAGGGCGAACCCAAAAACGGCCTGGCCGAAGCCGAGCGCCTGATCACCCAGGAGAAGGTGGTGGCCCTGATCGGCGCCTACCAGAGCGCTGTTACCAAAACCGGGAGCCAGGCTGCCGAGCGGCTTCACATTCCATACGTCTGCTCGGACTCCTCATCGCCCACCTTGACCGAACGCGGCTTCAAATACTTTTTCCGCGTGTCGCCCCATGACGGGACAATGGCCCGCAACCAGTTCGAGTTCCTCAAGGAATTGGAGACAAAGACGGGCAATAAGGTCAAGACCATCGCGGTGGTATATGAAAATACCGAATTCGGTGCAAACGTCGCCAAGATGCAGCACAAGTACGCAAAGGAATTCGGCTACGAGGTAGTGGCCGATATCGCTTACCCGGCCAATTCCAGCGACGTGACAAGCGAAGTCGGAAAAATCATCGCCGCCAAGCCGGACGTGGTTATGCACGCCGCATACATCACCGATGCGATCCTGTTTACAAAAACCTTCAAGGAAATGAACCTGGTGCCAAAAGGCTTTCTGAATATGGCGGGGTATATCGAGTCGGACTACCTGCCCACGGTCAAGGCCGACGGCAATTTCTTCCTGGTGCGCTCCACCTTCGCTCTCGACCTGGCCAAGAAAAAACCTTTGGTGGGTCAGGTGGCGGAACTTTACAAGAAAAAATACAACATTCCCATGGGTGAGAACACCGCCCGCAGCTTCTCGGCGCCATTCGTGCTGGCGGATGCCTTCAACCGGGCCAAGTCGACCGAACCGGAGGCGGTTGTCAAGGCCCTTATGGCGACGAACATCCCGGGCGATCAGATCATCAATCCGTGGAAGGGCATTCAGTTCGATCCCCAGTCCCACCAGAACATTCACGCCTCCGCGATGCTGGTTCAGATACTGGATCAGGCCTATTACACGGTCTGGCCCTTTAGTGCCGCCAGCCGCGACCTGGTCTGGCCGTTCCCTGGATGGGAAAATCGCAAGTAACCGGTTTCTCAGGCATTGGCGGGCATCGTCGGAGGCGGAGGGCCTCCGGCGATGTGTCGCCCGGAGTGCTCTCGCATGGAACAAGTCGCACAACAACTGGCCAACGGCATTCTTATCGGCCTGGTTTACGCTCTTCTGGCTATCGGCCTGACACTGATCTGGGGTGTTATGAACGTGCTCAACTTTGCGCACGGCGAATTCCTCATGGTCGGCATGTTTATTTCGTATTGGCTCTATGCGCTCGCTGGAATCGACCCCCTGCTCTCCATTCCCATCAACGCGGTGGCGCTCTTCCTGCTGGGCATGTTCGTTTACCGGTTCATTATCAGCAAGGTAATGACCGGGCCGCCGCTGGCCCAACTTGTGGTGACGTTCGGTATCAGCATTTTCATGGCCAATTTCGCGGCTTTTATCTGGACCCCCAACTTCCGGGCCATCGACCATACGCTGCTGTCCGGGACCTGGGACATCTCCGGGGTAAAACTCAGCATCCCCAAGGTCGTCAGCTCGATCGGGAGCGTCATCGCTTCTTTGGGGCTTTTCTGGTTCCTCCGAAATACCGGGACCGGGAAAGCAATCCTGGCAGTGGAAATGGATCGTGAAGCCGCCCTGATAATGGGCATCAACACCGAGCGCATCAATTCGCTTTCCTTCGCCATCGGTTGCGCCCTGGTGGGCGTTGCCGGGGCACTGCTGGCTACGCATTACTACATTTATCCTTTCGTAGGCGGGACCTTCGGCTTGATTTGTTTCTGCATAGTCGCCCTCGGCGGGTTCGGGAGCATAGAGGGAGCGTTCATCGCCGGCATCCTGGTGGGGGTGGTGCAGACGCTGGGCGGATATTTTTTCGATCCGGCCTACAAGCTGGCAATCGTTTTCATCATGTACCTGATCACGGTGTGGATCAGGCCGCAAGGGCTCAAGGGGTGGTAGGATGCGCGATCTAACCGGCAAACAACTGGCTCTGGGCGGAATCGTACTGGCGTTGCTTATTGTTTTGCCGCTGGTCGTCGAATCGCCGTTCGGCCAGCATTTAATGATCCTCAACGTCATTTTCTCACCGTTCGGCCAGCACGTCATGATCATTACTTTCATGTTCGCCATGTGCGGGGTGGCCTGGAACGTGATCGGCGGCTATGCGGGGATGTTTTCCTTCGGCCAGGTCGCGTTTTTCGGGATAGGGGCCTACACTTCTTCGTTCCTGCTGTTGACTTTCAATATCAGCCCCTGGATCGGCCTGGTGGCGGGCGGAGTTATTTCCGCGCTGGCAGCCGCCGCAATAGGGTTTCCCTGTTCGAAACTTCGCGGCCACTATTTCGCCATTGCCACCATCGCATTCGGTGAGATAGTCCGTATCGTTTTCAATAACTGGCAACTCGTGGGGGCCGCCGAAGGGCTTACTATCCCCATGCTGAAACAGTCCCTCGGCAACTTCATGTTTCATTCGTCCAAGCTTCCCTATTATTACATCATGCTCGCATTCCTGCTGCTGGCCATCGGGGTCTGCTACTGGGTTTCAACGTCAAAGATGGGTTACTACTTCCGGGCGATAAAGGAAAGCCACGAAATAGCCAGGGTGCTGGGGATAGACGTCGTTCGCTACAGACTGTACGCCATAATGATAAGTGCTTTCCTCACCTCCATGGCCGGGACCTTCTATGCCCAGTACATCCTGTACATAGACCCGGAAAGCGTGATGATCCTGGCTATTTCGGTTCAGATCGTACTGGTTGCCATGCTGGGTGGAGCGGGTTCGGTGCTGGGGCCGGTGGTCGGGGCCGCCATACTGATCCCGCTGTCCGAATGCAGCCGGGCATGGCTCGGCTCCAAGGGCACAGGAGCGGATATGATCATTTACGGCACGCTTATCACTTTAATTTCGATGTACCAGCCCAACGGCGTTTGGGGATTCATCACCAGCCTTACGCGGAGGGGCAAATGAGCGCCAAGCCGTTACTGGATGTGCAGGGGGTCAGCAAGTATTTCGAAGGGCTGCAGGCCAATGAGGACATCTCGTTCCAGGTCAATAAGGGGGAGATCGTAAGCATCATCGGTCCGAACGGCGCCGGCAAAAGCACGCTTTTCAGTTGCGTCACCGGGTTCCACCACCTGGATAAGGGCAAGGTGATCTTCAAGGGCCGGGACATCACCAATCGGCAACCGCATGTCATCTGCAAGCTGGGTGTCGCGCGCACTTTTCAAATCGTGCAGGTAATAAGCGACATGAGCGTGCTTGAAAACGTGATGACCGGCGGCTTCCTGCGGTACTCGCGGGTACCTGACGTCCGCCGCAAGGCGGATGAGGTGCTCTCTTTTACCGGCCTGATCGACAAGCGCAACTTCAACGCATTGGAGCTGACCATCTCCGACAAGAAACGGTTGGAGATGTCCATGGCCCTGGCAATGGAGCCCGAGTTGCTGATGCTCGATGAATCGATGGCCGGGCTGACGCCCGTGGAACTGCGGGCCATTATCGAGCTTATCCGAAAGGTGCGCGCAAACGGGGTCACCGTGGTCGTCGTGGAACACGTCATGGAGGCCGTGATGGAGCTTTCCGACAGGGTCATCGTACTCAATCTGGGCCGCAAAATCGTCGAGGGTCCGCCCAAAGAAGTGGTCGCAAACCCGGAGGTCATCCGAGCCTACCTTGGAGACAGGTACAATGCTGTCCGTAACGAATCTATCAGTGGGGTATAGAGGGCTTCTGGCCGTCCAGGACGCCTCTTTCAACGTAAACAAAGGCGAGATCGTTTCCCTTATCGGTTCGAACGGCGCCGGCAAAACCACCATATTGAAGACTATCCTGGGACTGCTCAAGCCCATGAAGGGGGAGATCCGTTTGAACGACCAGGTAATTTCCGGCCAGCCCCCCTATAATGTGGTCAAAAAGAAGATCGCCCTGGTGCCCGAAGGCCGGCGGCTCTTCCCGCGCCTTTCGGTTCGGGACAATCTGCTGCTGGGGGCCTATACGGTGGGTTCCAAAGAGAAGGTCGCCGAAAGCATGGAGAAGGTGCTGCGGTTGTTCCAGTGGATCGAAGATCGTCTCGATCAGCGCGCCGGGACGCTTTCCGGAGGCGAGCAGCAGCAGGTGGCCATCGCCCGGGGGCTGATGTCCAGGCCCGATCTGCTCATGCTCGATGAACCTTCGCTGGGAGTCATGCCTAAAGTGGTAGCCGAGATATTCGGCACCGTCGAGCGGATCGCCGGCGAGGGCGTCACCGTGCTGCTGGTCGAGCAGAATGTTTTCGAGGCATTGCACGTTTGCCATCGGGCCTATGTGCTGCAGACCGGACGAATCGTCATGGAGGGCACGGGTGCGGAGCTTATCGAATCGGACCTGGTGCGCAAGGCCTACCTGGGGATGTAAGTTTGGAGTGTAAACGCCGGCCGGTCCGAAATCAGCGGGCATCATTGACATGGATGGAAGGCGATGGCAACAATATAACTTGGGGCAGGCTTTGTTGACAGAAATACGCGGAGGCCAGAAGCCGAACAGGCCTATTCGCCGAATATTCAAGCCGCCCAGGTGATGGAGGAACGAAACCATGAATGATGAAACGCTGCGTTTGGCCCGCAACATCTTGTTGCGCACCTTTGTGATCGGACTTGTCATTGCCCTCGTACTGGGGCTGACGACTATCATCGGCTGGACAACGTGGATAGGTATGGCAAGCGAGTGGTTTCATACCGACCCGGCCACGTTGACGCCGCTCGTGCTCAAGTTTTTCATAAACATCCGGTTTTTTCTGCTGTTTATCGTATTGACCCCCGCATTGGCCATCCACTGGACCCTTAAGAAGGACAGTCCGGACAAAGGGAAATAGCCCTGCTTGGCGATTTTCCGCCGCAATCCGGCGCTTGACAGCCACCTTCTTATCCCTTCTCATACGAAGTTGCGTTCAAGTTGATACTGACAGTGTGAATCGTAGGGTGAGCAGAAGCGAAGCGCTGCCCACCAGTTTCGGTGGGCACCAAGGTGCCCACCCTACACGATAATTCCATATTGGTTCCATCTTGGACGCAAAATGGTATCAGGGGTGTCATCGCCGGAAGCGTTAAAATGCCGCCGGTCAAGGCTGCCCCGGCCCGCAGAGCAGCTCCAGCAATTTCCCGCTCTTGCCGGGCGGAAGGAGGTCCTGTAACTGCGGCCGCATAACGGCGCAGGAACCGTTTCCGGCAAGATAGCCGTTTACGCGCGCCGCCGCCGTGGAATCGACCAATCCCCTGTCACCCGGGTAAATTTTCCGGAGTTCTCCCAATAGATCGGGTCTTTGCCGCAGATAGTATTTCTGGTGGTAGTCCTCGGCCCGGTAGAATGTGCCGGCGGGCAGGATTTCGGTGTATATCTTTCCGACCCTGGCTTCCTGCGCCTTCATGGATTCGAGGGCCAGCCTTTTCTGCTCTTCGTCGTGATAGAAGATTGCGGACCTGTACTGCCTCGACCACGGGCGGCTTCCCGGATCGTGGCTTTTCCAGAATACCTCCAGCAGGTCCGTGTACGATACCACTGACGGATCGTATTCTATTTCCACCGCCTCGGAATGGTCCCCGAGCCCGTGATAAGTGGGATTTGCTCTGGTGCCGCCCGTGTACCCCACACGGGTCCTGATTACCCCTTTTATGCGCCCGAACCGGGCATCCGGTCCCCAGAATCAGCCAAGCGCAAAGGTCGCGGTCTCGATTTCCGACTGTCCACCGCCGCCCTTGAGGTCTGTTCCCTCGTTTGCACGACTCTCTGATTGAGTGTTCATGACATGCTCCCCTTTTATATGCTGCCCGTCATCGGCAGGCGGATTGAAGCTGCAGATTGCGCCTCCCACAAAAAACAGGACGAGCGCCAACCAGGTCAGCCTGCCTGCCGGAGCGCCGGATGATCCTTTAAATCTTTGCAGCGGAAAAGCCATGACTTTCTCTCCTTATGATAGCCACTCTTTAAATCCATCCCTTGGTTTTTCTCCAACTTAACCACACGCGATAAAGAACCGTTAAGGAGAGGATCAAGATTTGGTAAAGATCGAAATTATTGTTGACAGGCGGGACGGGGGCCGCGCCGGCAAATCGGGTGTGCCACAGGGGGGGCGCTCAAAGGTCCCGGTCGGGCAAGGTAAAGCAGAAGGCGGTTTTCCCGGGTATGCTTTCGACCGTGGCCCGGCCTCCGTGGGCGGCCACAATTTCCTTTACTATGGCAAGGCCTATGCCGGTCCCTCCGTAATCCCTGGAGCGGGATTTTTCTCCCCTGTAGAAGCGTTCGAAGATAAACGGCAGGTCCACCGGGTCGATTCCAGGACCGCTGTTTTCAATGCACAATCTCACTTCCCGGCCGGTATCTTCGGTTCGCACGGCCACCCAGCCGTTTTCGGGGGTATACTGGAGTGCGTTTTTCAGCAGATTTTCCATCACCTGGCCGAGTTTTTCGCGGTCCCCCGATATCATAACGGATTTTCCCGGTTCCGCGGTGACGTGGATGTTTTTCTGCCTGAATCCCAGGTTGAACCGTTTCAGGGCGTGGCCGGCAAGCTCGGAGATGTCGATTTTTTCCAGCTTGAGGGTCGTTTTTGCCGCATCGGCCCTGGCAAGGTCCAGCAGGTTTTCGACAAGGCGGGTGAGCCGCAGGGTTTCTCCAAAAAGAAGCTCGAAGGTGTCCGGCGATGGGGGGACGACGCCGTCCTGAAGGGCCTCCAGATATCCTCTGATATTGGTCAGCGGAGTGCGGAGTTCGTGTGCCACATTCGAGACCATGTCCTTTCTGAGCTGTTCGACGTGCTCGATGCTTGCCGCCATCTGGTTGAAAGCACCTGAGAGCTCGCCGATTTCATCGTGCGGACCGGCCTGCACCCGCGATGAATAGTCGCCGCCCGAAATGAGGCGGGCGCTTGTTATCATCTGATAGAGCGGCCGCAGCACCATTTGAGTGAGCAGAAAGCTCAACAGGGCGCCCAGGCCCAGCGCAAACACGCTGGTCCAGAGAAGATAGCGGTGCACGGAGTGCACGAACATCTGATGGGCATCGGTTGGATTGATGTGGTACTCTTTCATGAGAACGGAGAAATAATTCGCGGCGAGGGTGTCCAGAACCAGCCAGAGCACGATGATTACCATCGCCACCACGGGGATGTTGACCGCCAGGAGTTTAACGAGAAGGCCCTGTTTCATCGGGACGAATCCTCCGGCTCATCCTGTGCGAATCGATATCCGAAGCCCCTCACGGTCAGTACGTAACGGGGATCGGCGGGATCTTTTTCAATTTTTTGCCTCAGCTTTCCGATGTGCACGTCGATCACCCGATCTATAACCTCCTCACCCCGTGGGTATAGCGCCTCCAGGAGCTGTTCCCGCGTGAAAAGCCGCCCCGGGTTCTGCATGAGCAGACGAAGCAGTTTGAACTCGGAGGGGGTGAGAGCGATTCGGCGCTCGTCTGCCGTCACCTCGTGTTTTTGGCCGTCCAGGACCAGCCCCCCCATACTCAACCTGCCCGGTCTTTCCGTGGCCGCGCTTCCCGTCCGCCGCAAAATAGCCTTGATACGGGCCACAAGCTCCCGCGGGCTGAAAGGTTTAACCACGTAATCGTCCGCTCCGATCGTCAGTCCCAGGACCCTGTCGAACTCCTCGCCTTTCGCCGTGAGTATGAGAATGGGGACATCGGAAAATTCCCGGATTTTTCGGCAAACTTCATATCCGTCAAGCAGGGGAAGCATCAGATCGAGGACGACCAGCACGGGTTTTCGCTGGCGCGCAAGCGTAACGGCCTGCATGCCGTCACCGGCAACCGAGGTTTCAAATCCTTCACGCTGAAGGTAGAGGCTGATGAGCGAGGCGGTTTTACTATCGTCCTCAACAATGAGAACGGGACCCTGTTTTGGCATATTAGAGCATCCCCGGCGGCGTGTTGTGTGCAAGCCTGAAGCATAGGTTAAAAACCCCTCTGCTTCCCCGCAAGACCGCGGGTCCTTATATATAGGGAAGATTTTCCTCACCAAGGGAAATCATTACCTGAACTTTACATTAGCTTTAACCTGTTCTTAAGGTCGAGCATTACCTTGATCCAAGAATCGAATTGGCGCTTCCTCGAATCCGCCATTACATAAGAAAGACGAACTTACGGGAGGAGACGAATATGAAATCCATTTTGCTGGTTCTTTTAATCGCATTGTCAGGGGTTGTTGTGGTGGGACTGGGTTCCCTGCACGGCAAACAGGCCGGGATGAGCGCCGCATCGAGCGAGGACTATAAAGGACTGCCCACGGCCACATTTGCCGGCGGCTGTTTCTGGTGCACGCAGTCGGATTTCGAAAAGCTGGACGGCGTGGTCAAGGTGATTGCCGGCTACACCGGCGGGCAGCAAGCCGATCCCACGTACGAAGAAGTTTCCGGGGGAGGAACCGGCCACGTGGAGGCCGTCCAGGTGATATATGACCCGAAACGTGTCTCTTACAAGGAACTGCTCGACTATTTCTGGAGGCACGTGGACCCGACTGATTCCGGCGGCCAGTTTGTGGACAGGGGCTCGCAGTACAAAAGCGCCATCTTCTATCATGACGAGGAGCAAAAGCACCTTGCCGAAGAATCCAAACGCGAACTGGACAAGTCGGGGCGCTTTGATAAGCCCGTGGTAACGGAAATAGTCAAATTTTCGAAATTTTATCCCGCTGAGGAGTACCACCAGGACTACTATAAGAAAAACCCCCGGCGCTATGAGTTCTACCGGTTCCATTCCGGCCGCGATCAATTTCTTGAAAAAACCTGGGGAAAAGCAAAAATGGAAAAGAAAGCCTCTTTTGAAAAACCGGACGACGAGACCCTGCGCAAGAAGCTGACGCCGATACAGTACAATGTAACTCAGCAGGAAGGCACGGAGCCTCCTTTCAAAAACGAGTACTGGAACAACAAACGGGAAGGGATCTACGTGGACGTCGTTTCGGGAGAAGCCCTTTTCAGTTCGCTGGACAAGTATGATTCCGGAACGGGCTGGCCGAGCTTCACAAAGCCCCTTGAGCCCGGCAATATAGTGGAAAAACAGGACCGGGGCCTTTTCACGATCCGCACCGAGATTCGAAGCAAGCACGGCGATTCGCACCTGGGGCACGTCTTCAATGACGGGCCGCCGCCCACGGGACTGAGGTACTGCATGAATTCCGCCGCCCTCAGATTCGTTCCCAAAGAGGACCTGGAAAAGGAAGGCTACGGCCGTTACCTGCACCTGTTTTCAGGTGGTGGCAAGATGTGAACCCGGCCGAAAATCATAGGGTCGGACATGGTTTACACGTGCAGCTATTCAGGAAATCCCGCTCCCTTTGCCATGCTTTTTTCGCGGCCGTCTTCCGAGAAGAATTAAACCCTCCTGGGAGGAGAGGCGCCCGTCTGCGGAGCCTGTTTCGCTCCGGCACCGGGCGCCTCCGGTTGTCTTATCGGTTATTCCCTTTTGCCGCTGAAGCGCAATTCAACGTGCAAGGCTCACTCCCCAAAGGTATGACGATTCGGAGGCACCTGATTCGCTTTATGTTAAAAACAGTAAAATTAAAATGCTTTGACATCCGGCCTTGAGTGTGATTATGTTTTTTACCCCTTCATAAGATATTCCCCCCCTTTTGTTCAGGAGGTCTCGAAGTGGTGGCCTCCCGGATAGCGCTTTTATCTATTCCCGCGGCACAAAATTTCTCTGCAGCCCAAACGTCCGGCAAGCGCCGAGAAGCGCTGACCTTTTCAGAGGAGTGATTTATGCGTGTCGTTGCAATCGCAAACCAAAAGGGAGGGTGCGGGAAGACAACCACAGCGGTTAATCTTTCTGCCTGCCTGGCCCAAAAGAAACAGAGGGTATTGCTGGTGGACCTGGACCCGCAGGGACACAGCACAATAGGCCTTGGCAGCACCCAGACAAGTTTTCAGAACAGCATCTACGATCTTCTCTGCCCGCCGGATGAGAAGAAGGTTTCGGTCCGGGAAGTCTCGATATCCGTTTCCGAAAATCTCGATCTCATTCCCTCCGAGATCATTCTCAGCGCGGCGGAACAAAAGCTCGCCGGGAAAGAAGAAAGGGAGTATCGACTACGCTACGCTCTTGCCGGCCTGGATGATCGTTATGATTTCGTAATCCTCGACTGTCCTCCCAATCTCGGCCTGTTGACCTTCAACGCGCTTCTTGCCGCCACTGAGGTCGTCATACCCATGGAACCCAGCTACCTTTCCCTCCACGGCCTTGGCAAACTGCTGGAAACGATAAACCTGGTAAACAAGAAATGCGACCACCCGCTGGTAATAAATGCCCTGATTACTAACTATGACCGGAGGCTGAAACTTTCCGAAGAGATTCTGAAAGAGGTAAAAAGGAACTTTGGCAATCATCTCTTTCCTTCGATAATATCAACCAGCGTAAGGCTGAAAGAAGCGATCGGTTTTGGCAAACCCATTACAGAATACCGGCCCTCCTGCGCAGCGTGCAGAGACTATCTTTCCCTGAGTGAGGAGATCATCCGTGGGGAGTACCTGTCCACGACAACCGATGCCCTTTCCAAGGAGGCCCGGCCGCCCCTGAAAGTACCGGAGGGGGTTGTCTTTTCCTGCTACTTTCCGGGCGCTCTGGCAGTGCATCTGGCCGGCAGCTTCAACAACTGGAACCCGGAAAAGGAGCCTTTGCTGAACCTTTCCGGCGACGGTCTATGGCAAAAAACAGTGCCCCTTCCCGCCGGACAATATGAATACAAGTACGTAATAGATGGAAACTGGGTTTTGGACCCGGCAAATCGAAATATTAATGACGGTCCCCTTGGGGCCAATTCAGTGTTCGAGTGCGCATAGCCGACAGAGCAGGCGCGCATGCGACGGAGTAGACAGCTCCAATGAATAATGGAAAGAAGCAGGTAAGAGGGTTGGAAGAGATGTCCTCTTTGTTCCTCTCCTCCGCTGATCGTTCGAAAAAAGCGGTCCAGGTCCCCGCGCCATCTCAGCCCATGCTAAAATCTCGTTTGCTGTTTTCAATGTTTTGCTGCCTGCCTCCTTCCCCGGCGCTCGAATCGTTTTTTGCCTGCAACCTCTTGCTGGAAATTGCAAAAAGAGACCTCAGCGTTACCCTGATCGATTTTGGATGCGAAAGATCCGTGGTTCGACTTCTCATGGGGACCTCCGCCACTGGTTCCGATGCTTTTCCCTGCGGCCATGTGCCTTACCCGGACTACAGGGTTGAAAGCCTGAAATTTGAGAACTTTTCCGAAGTCACGCTTGTCATTCCATCCGCCTCGACAGAACAGGACCTCATCGACAGGAGTGCCCGGAGAATTTTTGCACGGGAAGACGTACAAAAAAGCAATGCAACTCTGATTACCTGGCCTGTTGGACCCCAACCGGTGGCGATACCCGAAATACTCACCCATTTCGAGAAGGCTATTTTCCTGATGGACGATCAGGCCGATTCCCTGGTGAAGGCTTATTCCTGGGTAAAGAGAGTTTCACCGATTTGCCGCGAATTTCTTATCTGCACAGTCTTCCAAGAGGAAGAGGGTAGTGAGCGGGCCTTGCAAAATGTCTCAATATTGCAACAGACGGTCTTCAAACACCTTCACACCGGCCTCAAGCTCCGAGTATTTGCCATGCCTTTGAACCGGGAGGCGTGGGACTCTATCAGGTCGCAAAAGCCATTGGCGCTTGCTTCGCAAAACGCTTCGCCATCAGCCGTTGCAATCGCCAATCTCTGTGATGGACTTTTGAGAAACGGATGAGATCCTTGATTAGACCCATCCACATTGATAGTTTCCAGGAACTGGTTGAGCTTGTCTGCGAAACAATCGGCGAGATCGTAAGCGGCGCCGTGCTTCTCGATGTCGCCCTTGGCAATGACGAATTCGGCCATATCGATTTGGTTGCCGCGGATGAGGACAGGAATGCTGTTTTCCTTTTCATTATTTTCCAGGGCCGTGAGATCGAGTATTTGCGTTTCTTTAAAGCCATGCAGTGGTATCGCGAAAATCGTAAAACACTCCAAAAGCTCTATGCAGGAAGAGTTGACCTTGGCCTCGCTCCGGATGTTTTGATCCTTGCACCTCAGTATTCCGACTCTATGCGAAACGTGTTGTTAAACATTGGTGGGAGTCGCATTGTCCTGCTGCGATATGTGTGTTTTCAAAATGAGGAAGAAAAAAAGCAATTATTTATCGAAAAGATTGGGGATTCCTCGGAAAATTCAGGGAAAGCCGCTCCTGAGGACCATCCCCTGTTGCCTGCGCCCCTGCAGGCGACCCACGGCTTCAAAACACAGCCGGATACAACTGTGGCGGCCCTCCATAAATTTCGCCGGGAAATCGGAACGGATATCTCAAACGTTTCCGACCATGAACTACTGGACCTTCTTCAAATAGTCCCCTGAATTGCTGTGACGATCGGCGTTGAAAACCGACCCACTATCGGCGCCAAGGCCATTGCAGTATTGGTCATCGGAAGAAACTGCCAGACTATCGCCCGTCGACGGCGATTTTAATATCCCGCGCCTTCATTCCGGAACTCTTCCGCGCGGCGAAAAAAATCAGCGGGTTAGTGATCAATATGATTCCGATGATTGTGGGAGTATCAAACGAACGGTTCCAGATCAGGATGTCATATCCCACTCCAAAGGCCACTTGGGCTAATCCTACCGTGGAATTGATTGTGGGGTTGCCCAGCATGTATGCGCGTGTCATGGCCAACTGCCCGATGGTCCCCAGCGTTCCTACGCCAAACAGTGCGATGATGACCTCGCGGGTCAAACCCGTTCCCGCGGTTCCCGAATAGAGCGACGGCAGAAACGCCGCAAATGTGAAGAGGCTGGCGGTCATGGAGAAATGGGCCACGATGGTGGTCGGATGAATGTTTTTTATAAGGTGAAGATTATAAAACGCGATGGCGGCGAAAAGCGCAGCAATGAGTGCCGCCATAATCGCCAGATTGGCCTGATCGAACTGCGGCCGCTGAACGAGCATTACACCCGCGATTCCGCATGCGACGGCGATCCATACGAGAGGCGATATCCGCTCCCTGAAAACGAAATAGACCAGCAGAGCCATCCACAGGGGTGTCGTATTGAAGAGGCAGGTTGCTTCCGCTACCGGCAGGTGGGTGTAGGCATAAAAAGCCCCAAAGCCGCCGGCGGTTCCGGCAAGGCTTCGGGCCCACAAGTTTTTGGGTGCCGAGAAAAAAACGAGGGGTTTTGCGGTCAAAAGAGCAAGAGGAGCAATGATGAGAAAATTGACAAAAACACGGGCGAATAAAACCGCCACCCAGTCGAAAGTTGTGGCTACGGCATGGGAAAGCGCTGCCATGGAGGCAAAGCAAAATGCGCTGAAAAGCATCCAGCCAATCGCGGAAATTTTTGAAAAACTAAACAGATTGAGCTTCATCTATTCTTTGCCGAGGTTTTTCTCGGGGAGATCCAGGCTTCCCGGAAACCGGAAAAGAAGGAACACCGCAACTTTCTGGAGCAAAAGCGAATCGCAAAGAGCCGTAAGCGACCGAGTCTCACTGGTTTCCTCATCGGGAACCGAAACCGGCCGGGTTTTCATACCAAATTGCGTTCAAGACGATACCTTTTGAGCTGGAAAAAAGCGGGGGAATGATTCCCCAGCACCCCCGCAAAAAGCTAAGCCGCGAAGCGGCGTTGGGGGAGTGGGGGGCACAGCTCCCCGCGTTTTTAAACCATACCTTCGGTACTATCTTGAACGCAACTTGGTATCAATGGATTTTCCCCACCCTCCGGCCTCTCCCTGTCCAGACCCGCAAACACAGCGAGATATCGGGTCGGATGGGAGATTTCAATATCTCCCCTTCAGCTGTTCGCCGACAAGGCTGCAGTGTAAAAACGGCGCGTATTATCGCGTTGCGCGGCAGTCATGTGAGCTTCCGCCTATGATAACATCTTTTCCGTCCCGGTATCAGAAATAGGTTTTCCCGATTTGCTCTTTTCCACACCGCCCCCTGCCCTGTCCATCTTTTCGGCACTCGGCGGACCCGCCCAAAAACGTTGCGGGAATGACGACTTGGGACGTCGCCATTTGCGTGAAATCGGATATTTTGTAGCAACCGCATTTTGGACATCAGCCCGAACTCGTCCGAGCCGTCGCCGCCGTCAAACCTTCGAGATCGAACAACCCCCGTCAGACCCTGTCGCCGAACGCCGAAACGAACTATGGAGAAACGTTTGAAATTGTTCATCTTACCTGCTAATAAAAAAATGTCTTCCCCGACCGAAAAAAAGGAAAAAGAGGGCAAGCCCAATCAATTGGAAAACCAGTTCGGGTTTGTTTCGTAATATTCCGACCTGGAAGCACTGTTGCACTTTCGAACATTTTCCCAAACGGGATCATGCGTTCAAATCTTATGTGAGAGGAAAGCTTGCATGAAAGAACAGCTTGGATTTAGATCCGCCGTGGGGATTTTGCTTTTGATCCTTTGCGTAGCCCCCCTGAATCAGGTACTGGCGACCGGCGACCCCAACGATTGTAAGGGCTGCAAGGACCCGGCCCTGTTCAGCCGCATGCCCGGTTTTCACATCTACAACTCTCGGGAACTCGATTTCGATCATTTCGCTTTTCCCATAAGTCCCGAAGAGAAAAAGACGGTCGAAGGGCATTTTTATTATGCCGATTACTACGCCAACGACGGAATCAAGATCCCCGGCGGCCTGCAGATCACACGCAACTACGTCAATGCCGCCACAGCTATTGGCGGAGAGAAAGTCTATGAATTTGAAGATGGCGGTACCCAATATGTGACAATAAAAGTCGTCAAAAATGATGCCGAGATCTGGGCGCTGGTCCAGGGGGGCGGCAACGGCATGTACAAGATCAATATCATCGAAAAACAGAACATGAAGCAGGCCGTGATGGCAAGTGCCGAAGTCCTGGCGGGCAGCATCAAAGAAACCGGCAGGTCTGCCGTATACGGCATATATTTCGACACGGACAAGGCCGATATCAAGCCGGAGTCGGAACCTGCCCTGAGCGAGGTCTTCAAGATGCTGCAAGCCGATCCGACGCTCAAGGTCTATGTCGTCGGCCACACCGACAATGTCGGCAGCTTTGATCACAACATCAAGCTGTCCCAGGCCCGGGCGGCGGCGGTGGTTGGCGCCCTGGTCAAGAAGAATGGTATCGCCGCCGCCCGCCTGACTCCCTTTGGTGCCGGTCCCACGTCACCGGTGGCCTCCAATAAAAGTGAGGAAGGAAGGGCCAAGAATCGCCGGGTCGAACTCGTCGCGCAGTAAACCTCCCCCACCGAGTGGTGGTTCGAGCCTATGCCTGATCGGTCAAGCCTGGCGGATCAGGCAAAATATCTTAGTCGACCATCACAGGGGTGGGACCTTGCGCCGGGTAATTCACGGGAAGATGAGGCAAATAGAGGGTTAATCAGTTTGTTGACATTGCGGCGGACCGGCCGCTTGCTTTTGGCGGAGACGACGTTTCCTGGGATTCGGGCCTCAAAATGGGAGAGTGAATGTGAAATCTGGACTAGCCTGGGCTGCTGTTATTTTATGGGCGCTGCTCGCGGGCACCGCCTATGCCGCTCCTCCCGCCCTTGCCCGCAGCGAACCCGCTGCCGGCGCCAAGGGCGTACCCATCGACATTGGTGTTCTGCGGTTCTGGTTCGACCAGGACATGAAGCAAAACTCATGGACATTCGCGCGGGCCGACAACGCGGAATTCCCGCCCCTTGGGGACGCGAATTCGGCCCAATGGCGGGACCCCCGGTGCATCGAACTGCGGATAGGACGGCTAAAACCCGGTACAACCTACACAGTGCAGCTCAACTCGACCGATAAACAAAATTTCCGGTCCCAACAAGGCGACGAGCCTCTGCCGCCCACCCTGCTCTCTTTTGTTACGGGCGCCGACTCCGGGACACAGCAGCCGGTCGGCAAAAAAGACCTCGAAAATGCCGTGAGGGTCTCTTCAGACGTCAAAGATCGGGGGGCTCTCCCTCCGTCGGACGCTCAACCCGGCAAACCCGAGGCGGCCGTCATCGGGTCGTGGCGGATGAGCAGCCAGGGCTCCGATCTCAATTTCCGGTTCAGCGCCGATGGCCGGTTTTCCAGGACGCTACGGGGCGACGGGCAACCGGAAACCTCCGGCGGGTCCTGGCGACTGAGCGGCGCCGTGATGGAATTGCGCTTCGACGGAGACGACGAACTGCTCAAGTTCACCGTGAAAGCACCGGAAGCGAATATACTGGAGCTGTGGGAAAATCCGCAGAGCTGGCTGCGACTTGTGCGCACCGGCGCGAGCGCCTCTGCACCACCGGCCCTCCAACCGCAGGCGTCCTCCGGTACCGACTCCTCGGGGCGGCCGTCGTGTCCTCAGGGCTGGGCCGATTTCAAACACCCGCTGATCGGCATGCAGGCTTGTGTGCCTAAAGATTACTGGGTCCGCCTGCGCGGAGGCATGATGCTCACCGTGGAAAAAAAGGACAGCCCCGGGACCATGGCTTTCCTCATTCCTTTTCGCCCCAAGCCCGGCATCGGCGCGGCCGATATCGCCCAGCATTTCGCAAAGTTCGCCGCCGAATCCGAACCCAGGTTCAAAGCCCGGATTGTGGGACAGCCCGCTCCCGACAGCGCCCTTTCGCACTTCAGCAGCTTTGTGTCCGAACAGGAAGTTCAAGGCCGGTTCCGCACCATCATAGCGGCGGGCGGGACAATGGCGTTCGTCATCGGCGTCTGCGCTCCCCAGGGCAGGCTTGAAGGGGAGATGCCGACCCTCAAACAAATCGCCCGGGGCTTCGGGTTCGTACCGCCTCTGGGCCGCTGGATCGATTACCAGTCCCCCGCCGGCGGATTCACCATGAAATTGCCGCAGGGCTGGGTGGTCCAGAGCAGCGACGGCCGGACCCATAAAGACAATATTGACTGGGCCGCATTCGACGGCAAGAAACCTCTCAGCCGGACCTTTCAATGGTGCCCGCGCTTTTGCTCCCCCCAGTTGCTCCAGGACCCTCTCCATGCTATGCGCGGCTACCAGCCCGCACAGTTCGGAAGCCATGAACAGGTAATTGCGACCTCTCTCGGGCAGATTTCGCAGAATGTCAAGCTGCTCAAAACAACCGTGAATCAGCCCCTGACGCGCCTCTTCCGGGGGATGAACCAACAGGTTGCACAAATTCTCTCCGCGTTGAACGCCGCCCAGATGGACATCGTGGTCTACGATTGCCTGGCCCAGGCGCAGATTGAAGGCAAACCGGTTCTGGTGGCATTTTTGACGGGCATCCAGACAATGGCCATAAATGCCGGGATAAACGGCCGGCTGATGGACCTGAGCGTGACCCTGAGAGGCTGGTGCGCCGAACCTAGCCAGTTCCTCGCCGACAGCCCCGTGCTCGAAAAGGTCTGCTCCTCCATGCAGCTCACCCCCGCGTTCATCCGAAATCTTGTGCAGGGAAACGAACGGGCGGTTTCCGTGATCCGCAAAACCTATGACACCATGAACAAAATCGACGACCAGATTCGCCAGAGCCGGTGGGACACGATGGATGCAATCGCGGAGATGAACTACGACACCCTTCGCGAAACCGGCGGCTATGTGAATGAACAAACCGGCAGAATCGAACAGATCCCGCCCGAAAAAGTCGTGAAAAACAGCCGAGGCGAATACGTATCGCGAGAAGAGGTCCAGCGTGGAGTACCCCCGGAACAGGCTACCGTGCTGCGGGAGGCTTACTCCAATGACTACATGCGCGGCGTGTACGGAAGGATCGAGTTCTAGAGGCGATCAGGCCGTCCCCATTACTGGTTATAAGGCTCGATGCTCTTCCACTCCGAAGAGGGCGGGTCCCAACTGTCCTGAGACAGCAGCTCGCCCTTGGCGTTCATGAAGTGATACTTGTCGGTGGGCAAAGTGTAACGGTTGCCGTCCGTCCCTTTGTAGGAATGGTAAGGGCTGGAGAGATATCCCATGTCACGGGCCAGCTCGTGGGTGGTTGCGGCGTGGGATTGGGCGATCTCCCGCTGAATTTTGTGGCAGTAGTCGTCCATCTGCTGTTGTGAAATCCTGGATTTTTCAACAAGCTGCGTAAAATACACCATCCAGCGCGGGTTGTTCTGCACGCTCGCGACTATCGTGGTAAACACCGGCTGCCATTTGTCGAATTCGTTCCCGGGGGCGCGAAAGCTGAAATTGAGCCGCGGTTGGAACATTACCATGCCGGCGGTGTCCAGGTATTGCATCACCGCCACGAAAGTCTCGCGGTAGGGAGTCTGGCCGTCGGTATAGTCTACGGTGATGCTGCCGGCCCTGAACTTCAGGCTGGCCTGGGACCCTCCGCCCCCCATCACCTGGCTGAAGCGGGCGCTCTCCGCGGAATACAGCTCGGCCAGCCTGGGCAGCGGCTCTTGTTTGATTACCTTGAGGTTTGCCACCGCACCGTGCTGACGGGGATAGACGAACTGGGAGATATACTGCTCGGGGGTGACGACCGGGCAGACGATCATGCCGTTGTAGTTGGCCCCGGTTCTGAATCCTGCGGCCGTCCGGCTGGTATCCACCCAATACACGGCCGGATAGGAGCGCATCACGCAACGGCCGTCGGGGGAGGCCACGGCATAATCGCTCCTCACGGGATAGATCGCATCGGTCTTGCTGAGCTGGTTCGGGGGCTTCTCCTTTGCCACCCAGCGCAGCCCGCCCTGGAATCGCCAGCCTTTGGGCATGAGAAGCCGAAAAGCTTCGAGCCACTCCCCGGTCGCCTGATCGCGAATGCCGCCCTGATCGATGTAGCGGAACACGACGTAACTGACCGGGGCGGATGAAGCGGAGGGCGCGGGCTTTTTCTCCGCAGGAGCGCTGTCCTGAGGGGAAGCCTTCGGGGGCAACCCTTTGAGCATTTTATTTACTCCCGACCCGCTTTGGCCGGGGGACTTCGGCGCGGCGTCGGCCTTTTCAGCCCCTTTGGGTACGGTTTGGCCCGCTGGAACGATCGTGGTCCTGACCTCGTTGTGGCCTTTCACCAGGACCCGCAGCGGTTGTCCTTTTTCGTCGGCCGCATCCAGGACGGCGGAAACGTCGAGCGTCTTCTCATCCACCGCGGCAATGCCGGTTTGAAGATCGAACTTGACGTTACCCTTCTCCGCGACATCGAGCTTGCTTACCGTGACTTCCTGCCCCTGAACCTGCCCGGGTTTGGGTTTGGTCGCCTCATACCTGGCCTCGAGATCCACGACCGCGAGCTTTCCGGAAGGTGCGTCCTCAACCCCCTTGAGCGTGCAGTCGAAGCGCTGTTTGACCTCGCCGATTATAGGCATATCGGAGCGTATGCCCGCCGTCCATTTTTCACCGCTCGCGACGGCTTTCTTCGGCACAATGGACTCTATGCGGCGAAGCGACTGCTCGATTGTCTTGTCGCCAAGTTCGATGCTGACCTCGGCCAGGCGGCCTTTCTGCTCGTCCGTGGCGGCCCTGGCCGACAAGTCCTTCCAGAGTTTATCCAGGCCGCTCACCTCGACGACCATGTCGTCGGGGTCGAGTGCGATCTCAACGGGCGCACCGATAAGCGGTCCGTATACGAAAGCATCGTCCCCGTTCTGCTGGTTCGCCGGGGCTTCGCTGTCGTAAGAAGAAGGGCTGTCTCCCTCCTCCGTGAATTTGCACTTCACGACCTTGGCGACGATCTTCTTTTCGCCCTGTGCGTTGGGTTCGCCGACGCGCAGTTCCCACACCATCGTTTCTTCGGATGCGGTCTTTGCCACCTGGTTTCCAATGGTCTGGTCGCCCTGGGATTTGGACGTCTGCGTCATGACGTAGACACCGGGCGCCCATTCACGCTTTATGACGACCTTGTTTCCCTGAGCCAGACTCGCGGTTGAGGCCAGGAGCACAATGGCCACCAGGACAAAAACGCTGCGGCATAATTTCATGGATGCTTACCTCCGGACGAAAGAGTGTTGTCCCCACGGCTGTTCATTCGATGCAACCCGGGCATCCGAGTTTATTTGCCGGACGCTTAACCACCGAATTTGAAATACCAGAAAATCATCATTAGAAGGGCTAAACCAAAAAAACAGACAAAAAAGATGGATGCGATTCTAAAGAAGGGACCGAAGAAGTTCTTCCACAGGCTGGCGGCGTTTTCCGGGGTGATCCTCGGCGTCCCGAAAGCAATCTTGGCCCCGGCAACCAACGGCGAGCCGCACTGGCGGCAAAACCTGTCTTTTCCGTCCACGGAGTATCCACAGTCGGGACAGTATAATGCCATGGCGAAATTCTCCTTCTGATATTCATTATTCTTTAATTGCCGCCACTGCAAATGTAACCGCAATTAGCTTCCGTTAAGAAAATAGTTTGTGGGATAATTATTCAATAAGAATAAAATAACTTATGCGCTTTTAGCTACCGGCTCAATATCTGTCAGCTATCTTATACCAGGTTGCGTTCAAGATTAACGTGATGGGTTACGCTCCGCTTCACCCATCCTACGCTTAACTCAGGTCTGGAAAGGGATGTAGGATGGGTGAAGCGGAGCGTAACCCATCGATATTGGCCTATCTTGAACGCAACTTAGTATTACTGCTACTCTCTTATTCAACCATGAAGGCAAAGCTCGCCAGCATGTCTTGTTATTTTGCACTGTCTTCAAGAAAAATGGAACCAAAATCAGATTGGATGTACGCCCGCAATGGGCTGTTATAGAAAGATTTTGTATCGCAGGGTGGAACAATGACGAGTCGGACTTCGACAAACTTTTAAGCCAATGCATCGACTTGCAATGATTTGACAAAAAGGATGATGGAAACGGCTTGCGGTTCAAGCCTCCCCTGGAATCATGGTGTTCACCAAAAAGGAGG
This sequence comes from uncultured delta proteobacterium, assembly GCA_963712895.1. GTDB lineage: Bacteria > Desulfobacterota > Syntrophobacteria > Syntrophobacterales > Syntrophobacteraceae > SbD1. The sequence continues at coordinate 527,574 of CAVQJR010000009.1, forward strand.
GTCACGGCGAACCACCCATCAGGCCGATTTGGTCCCCCACGCACAGCCGGTCTTCGCTTCACCGGTCTGCTGGGTCCGGACCGACCGTCCTCCAAATAAGCATTCTGCCAACGCCCCTTGTGTTCAACCAGGCGGGAAGTGAATGCAGCAAAGTCATAATATTTCTCCCGATCCCTGAAATCTCGACGTCCCGAAGGTTTGCCGTGTTCGGATCAGACATTCACGAAATCGAAGCAGCCTGAAGGTTTAATTTTGGCAAGGAGGGTTGACTTTTACTGAGCTTTAGTTGGATTTTCATTAGTCCAAATTGAAGCGTTACATGTAACAGGCAGGTGATGCAACGCTTTTGTTGCGTGCAACACTCTTTCGATTCAAGCCACAATCGTCCATTGCACCGACAGATCCGTAAGTGGCCGTATATATTATAAAACATTAAGAGCAACAGCTCTTGGTCCGCTGGGCATAAAGTTTGCGTAAAACGTAAATGGATGTATATGGGCCAAGCTGACGCGTATGTCGTACTGACCCCAAAGGGTGATAACGTGCTTCCAGGCTTGTCCATTTTGGACGAGCCTGCTTTTCTTGGAGGAAACATCATGAAGTCGAGCACGAAGGATAAAATCAAAGGTGAGACAGACAAGATCAAAGGCAACGTCAAAGAAGGCCTCGGAAGTCTTTCGGGCAACCGCGACCTCGAAGAAGAGGGAAAGAAAGACCAATTGAAGGGCACGGCGCGGAAAAAGCTAGGCGAAATAAAGAAGGTCTTTAACCAATAGCCTCCAGCTTTTTCTTGTCGTTCTCGAACATCAGGTCCCTTGGGAAGTCGGAAATGCTGGCTGATGTGCTCCGTCGCGTGAAAAAACACAAGAAACAGCACAAAAAGTACAGAGGAAACCGCAGGCCCCAAGCGGCTAAACCTGATAGAGCTATTTCCTATTAATCTTAAGTTCCGAACAGTTTAATGGCAGGACCGGCGACGGCCCTGCCTCATGATCCTTTTTTAGAAGTGGTGACCAACGTCCGGCGCCGGGCGATGACCGATTAACTGAGCGTTGTTTCGAAGACCTCCCACATATGGGATGAGCGTTTCCTTCTCACCCAAAAGCGATTTCTTATCACCTATACAGTGCAACCCGCAAAGGAGTGAAAATGAACCAATCTATACAAATAAGATCAAAGACTATTTCTATCGTTATAGGATTGCTATTACTTATGCTTTTTCTTCCCCGGACAGTTGCAGCCGCTCAGACAAGCGATGAATTCATCCGTGGATATGCTATGGCACTTTTGCAACGCGATTTTCAAATTACCGGAGAATCTCTAAGGGTGCAGAATGGAATAATTTATATTCGGGGCGTGAAGGCATCAGATGTAGATCGAGCTAAAATTCAGACGTCACTTTCATCCATCGAAGGTGTCAAACGGGTGGTGGTTAGCAAAGACGGGCAGTTATCGTCACATGAGGAACAGTCGAAAATTACACCCCAGGTAGGTGTCTTCCTTCCACGAGACCTGCTGTTCAAATCGCTTCTTGCAGACCCACGCTGGCCCCACTTCTCCGCATCCTATCAGCACTACTTGCATAATAGTCAGATAGAGAGTGTGGGTTCTGCGACATTCGGTGAGAGTTTCAGCATCTATT
>CAVQJR010000010.1:0-27184 GCA_963712895.1 uncultured delta proteobacterium
ATGCAATAATGACCCACCTTTGAGCAAAATCGGCGTCCAAAATTGACCCACCGTAGCCGCCCGCTACAATCCTGCCAAATACCAGGAAGTAGGGGGTGATCAAAGGAGATGCTGACGGTGGAAACGATCCGCAAGGTGCGCCTCGCTCATCACAGAGACGAAAGTCAATCAGGCAGATCGCAAAAGAGTTTCACATGTCGAGGAACACGGTAAAGCGGGTTCTTCGAAGCGGTGAGACAGAGTTCCAATACGAGCGCAAATCACAGCCAAGACCAAAGCTGGAAGGCTATATTGAGAGCCTTGTGGCCAAGCTCAAGGAAGACGAGGATTTTCCAAAGAAACGAAGGAGAACCGCCCAGTGCTCTGTTTGAACAAATTCAGGCCGAAGGCTATCTCGGCGCTTATGATTCGGTGAGAAGATATGTTCGGCAGTGGCGAGATGAGCAACACCAGCTAAGCCGGCAGGTATTCATACCTCTTAGCTTCGCTCCCGCGGAAGCCTTTCAGTTCGACTGGAGCCACGAGCAGGTGGAGCTGGCCGGGATGCCGGCGATAGTGAAGGTGGCTCATATCCGGCTTTGTTACAGTCGTTTTCCCCTTTGTATCGCCTACCCGCGAGAAACCCAGGAGATGGTATTCGATGCTCACGCCAGGGCGTTCGAGTTCTTTGGCGGCGTCACCCAAAAGGGCATCTACGACAATATGAAAACGGCGGTGCTCAAGATACTGCAGGGAAAAGAAAGGGATTTTAGCAAAAGATTTGAGCAGTTGTGTTCGCACTATTTTTTCGAGCCTGTAGCCTGCACACCCTCTGCGGGCTGGGAAAAGGGGCAGGTGGAAAACCAGGTAGGGCTTAGCCGCAACAGGTTTTTTACCCCTCTTCCAAAGTTTGCGACAATAGCGGATTTAAATGAATCGCTTTTAAGCAAGTGCATTGCATGGGCTAAAACTCATAATCATCCAACCATTACGGGCAAAACCGTCTGGCAGGTCTTTGAAGAAGAGCGCCCGTTCCTCATCGGGCTGCCTCCCCCCTTTGACGGCTATTGCGAGCATATTTCACGGGTAACTTCTACTTGCCTCATCTCTTTTGACCGAAACCGCTACAGCGTAATGTGCACAGAGGCCGGGCGGCTTGTGCAGGTAAGGGCCTATGCGGGAAAGATCAAAATAATCAGCAACGGCCGCTTGGTTGCGGAACATGAACGCCACTTCGGTCGGGACAAAACAATCTTTGATCCGTGGCATTACCTGCCCGTGCTTCAAAGAAAGCCCGGAGCCCTCAGAAACGGTGCTCCTTTTAAAGACTGGCAACTGCCGGATTCGCTTAAAAAGACCCTCTCATCTCTTGAGAAGTTCCGGGACTGGGACAGGCAGTTTGTAGCAATACTCAGCGCGGTTCCAGCGCACGGAATAGATGCCGTGGAAAAGGCTTGCAACGAGGCGCTTCAATATGGCGCGGTCAGCAAGGACGTTGTTTTAAATCTTCTTTCACGCCAGGGCGATGAGGACTTGTCCAAAGTAATCGAGCCACCAGTCTATCTCAAGCTCAAAGAGGAGCCCATAGCCGATTGCAAACGCTATGACCATCTCTTGCGGGAGGTGAGATATGCTGCGCAATAAAATCATCGAGTTAATGGATAAGCTAAAACTATTCGGAATGAGGGCGGCCTACGATGAGGTGCTTGCCTCCGGTTCAAGAACCAATGCAACTCCTGAGAGGATAATCCTCGCCTTGCTTGAGGCCGAGCACTCGGAGCGCAGGCTTCGAGCCATCAGCTATCAGTTAAGACAAGCAAGGTTTCCCCGCGCAAGGGACCTGGATAGCTTCGATTTTAAAGCATCCCCAGTCGATGAGATTGAGCTTCGCTCTCTTTACGAGGGAAACTTCATCGAATCCCGCAGCAATGTCTTCCTGATCGGCGGAACGGCCCTCTGTGTCAAGCTTTTCTTCTACAGTGACCACCCGGTCATAGCCCGCAAACCTGCATGAATGCTTGATCGCTTTTTCAAATCATCAAAAATGTAGTGCCACAGTATATGCTGTTTTCTATTGATTTTATGCTCTACCATCTAGTAATGTTGAAGTGTCCTGAGGAGGGCTTCAACATGTTTGCTCGAATCAAAAAATCCGGTAAGTACGAATACCTCCAGGTCGTCGAAAACCGAAGGGTCGGTCCCAAGGTCAACCAGCGGGTTATCGCAACGCTTGGCAGGCTCGATCAAATGCACGCCAAGGGGGAAGTCGAAACCCTGGTTCGCTCTCTGGCGCGTTTTTCCGAACAGACCCTCCTTATCCTTTCCGGCAGAAGCGACATTAGTGCCGAGTCCACAAAGATAGGCCCCGCTCTCATTTTCGAGCGGCTGTGGAAAGAGATCGGAATTGCAAAGGTCCTCCAAGGGCTTCTTTCCGAGAGGTTTTTCACCTTCGACGTGGAGCGGGCGCTTTTCCTGACCGTCATCAACAGGCTGATGGCGAGCGGCTCGGACCGCTCCTGCGACAAGTGGCGCAGGGACTATAGCGTTAAGGGGACGGGTGAGATCGAGCTTCATCACCTCTACCGGGCCATGGCCTTCCTCGGCGAGGAACTTGACGACCAGAGGAATGCAACTCCCTTTTCTCCCCGATGTACCAAGGATGTTATCGAGGAACGGCTCTTCCATCTCAATCGCCACCTCTATTCCGGGTTGGACCTCGTTTTCTTTGATACGACCTCCATCTATTTCGAGGGAGCGGGAGGAGAAACGATTGGCGAGCGGGGTTTCAGCAAAGATCACCGCCCCGATCTAAATCAAATGGTGGTCGGGGTTGTCCTCGATGACAACGGGCGTCCCCTGTGTTGTGAATTGTGGCCCGGCAACACCACCGATGTAAAGACCCTGATCCCGGTAGTAAAAAGAGTCCGGGACCGGTTCAATGTTTCGAAGTTTTGTGTTGTCGCCGACAGGGGGATGATAAGCAAGGAAACCCTGCTGGAGTTCGAAAAACCGGAAAACAAGGTCCCCTACATCCTCGGCACCCGCATGCGAAACGTCTTGGAAGTAAAACGCGATGTGCTCTGCCGCGCCGAAAACTATCAGGAAGTCGTTCCGGAAGGGACTCGATCCAAAGGCCCTTCCCCCTTGAAGGTTCAGGAAGTTTGGGTGGAAAACCGTCGCTACATCGTCTGCGTCAACTCCAAACAGGCAAGAAAGGACGCCGCTGACAGGCAAGCCATCCTGGCCTCCCTTGAGGCCCAACTGAAAAATGGCCCCAAAGCACTTGTGGGAAACAGGGGCTACCGGCGCTATCTCAAGTTCGAGAAGAACAGCGCGAGCATTGACTGCGAGAAAGTGGAACAGGAAGCAAAGTTTGACGGCAAATGGGTCCTGAGGACCAACACCCGCTTGTCGGCCAGGAATGTGGCACTCAAATACAAGGAATTATGGCAGGTGGAACACACATTCAGGGACATGAAATCGGTCATCGAGACTCGGCCCGTCTACCACCGCCTGGATGAAACCATAAGGGGCCACGTCTTTTGCAGCTTCCTCGCCCTGATGCTCAAAAAGGAGCTCTACCGGCGCCTGCAGGACTCCGGGCACAGCTTCGAGTGGGCGGAAGTGAAGCAAGACCTCAAAGCCCTCACCGAAACGGTGATCGAAGAAGACGGAAAACGCCTGGCTGTTCGCAGCCAGTGCAAGGGCACCTGCGGCAAGGTCTTCCAATCCGTTGGCGTGGCGATCCCACCCACCATCCGCGAAATCTGATTCCCGTTTTCAAAGAGCGAAAATGTAGTGCCAAGAAAGTCAAGTGCTAGTCTATGTTGCTGAAATCACAAAATAAGTTTTTAGGTACTGTTAAAGATGAGTCAAGATAACTGAGACACCTTCCCCCAGATAAATTAGAGTAGAGGGTGGGGAAGGGAAAACTGTGAAATCAACTTTCAGCATGCAAAAGGGGGCGTCCCGATCGAATGCTCCTGAGGTGGAAATGGGTGAACGCGGCAAGCCCCCTGACGACAGAAAAGCACTCAGGGGTCCCGAGGTTGCGGAAAGCGCTATGAGGAGGAGATTCAGTGCCGAATACAAGTTGCGCATTCTCAAGTTGGCCGATTCTTGCACTGAGCCGGGAAACCTCGGGGTGCTTCTTCGCCGTGAAGGCCTGTATGCATCAAACCTCACCACCTGGCGCCGCCAGCGAGATGAAGGCACCCTTGAGGCCCTAAGCCCCAAGAAGCGTGGCCCGAAGACCGCCAGTCCCAACCCTTTGGCCGCGGAAAATCAGAAGCTGAAAAGAGAAAACGAGCGGCTTTCCAAGCGCATCAGGCAAGCCGAGCTCATAATCGATGTCCAAAAAAAAGTTTCCCAGATGTTGGGCATCACCCTGGAGAGCCCAAAGAACGAAGAGGACGCATGATGGAGGCTGCCCAGATGCTTGCCTGCGTGATGGGCTAAAACCTGCTTGCCGTGCTCTTGGGGTTTCCCGCGCCGGTGTCTATCGCAAAAGGTGTGACGCTAAACCTTTGTTTCCACAGAATCGGCCTCCCTCTCCTCGTGCTCTTAATCCTGAAGAAAGGCAGGTGGTGCTCGATACCCTGCACTCCGATAGATTCGTGGACACGGCCCCTCAGGAGGTTTATGCGACTTTGCTCGATGAGGAAAAATACCTGTGTTCCATTAGCTCCATGTATAGAATCCTCAGGAAAAATGAAGAGGTGCGGGAGAGACGGAATCAGCTTCGCCATCCAATTTATCAAAAGCCGGAGCTTTTGGCCACCCGGTCAAATCAAGTCTGGTCATGGGATATAACAAAACTCCTCGGACCAATGAAATGGACCTACTTCTACCTCTATGTGATTCTCGATATTTTTAGCCGCTATGCAGTCGGATGGATGGTGGCAAGCCGTGAATCGGCAACACTGGCCCAGCGTCTGATTAAGGAGACCTGTGATAAGCAGCTCATCGAGCCGGGGCAGTTGACCATCCATGCCGACCGGGGATCATCCATGAAATCAAGACCTGTTGCGTTGCTCCTCTCCGATCTTGGCATCACCAAGACCCACAGCAGGCCCTACACAAGCGATGATAACCCTTTTCCCGAATCTCAGTTCAAGACGCTCAAGTACAGGCCGGACTTTCCTCAGCGTTTTGGTTGTATTGAAGATGCAAGGCAATTTTGCAAAACCTTCTTTCGCTGGTACAACGAAGATCATAGACATACCGGCATCAACCTTCTCACGCCTGAAGCCGTCCATCATGGCCTTTCTGCACAAATCTTGGGAGCCAGGGGCAAGGTTTTGAACGTAGCCTATGAGGCCCATCCCGAGCGATTCGTTAACGGAGTGCCATCAGTCAAACATCTGCCAGGAGCCGTATGGATCAACCCTCCCAAAGATAGTCTTTATACTGTTCCTCGGGGAGGAGAGAATGTCGGGGAAGGCAGCAAACCAGGCAGCCGTGGAGCGCAGCCCACACAGCGCGGAGCGGAGCGGCTGCCGGACCCAACAGGAGGGGTTTTAAAGAACTAAGCTACACTAAATTCACCGCAAGGGTGTCTCAATGTTGTTGACACATTCCGCCCGCAGCAATGTCTTCCTGATCGGCGGAACGGGAACGGGGAAAACCCACCTGGCAATAGCAATCGCTTCCCGTGCAATAAGGGAGGGCGCCAGGGCCAGGTTTTATAATCTCGTCGATCTTGTAAACCAACTCGAACAGGAGAAGCTGGCGGGGAAAGGAGGAAGGCTTTCTACCAGGCTATCCCAGATGGATATAGTCGTGCTCGATGAACTGGGGTATCTGCCGTTCTCAAAATCCGGAGGACAACTGCTTTTCCACCTTCTCTCCAAACTATACGAGAAGACCTCGATAATAGTTACGACAAACCTCACTTTCGGTGAATGGCCGCAGGTCTTCTCCGATGCGAAAATGACCACGGCTCTGCTGGATAGAATGACACATCACTGCCAAATCGTTGGGACAGGAAACGATTCCTGGAGAATGAAACATAGGACGTAAAGAAGTCCCGCCTTGGCCTGGCATTAAGTAGCATGGCCAGAAGCGGCGTCAAGGCCAAGCCCTGACGGGCGCTGCGCGGCCTTGACCCAGCTTCTTCAGCCATGCTCATCTGTAATCAGGCCGACGGCGAGAGGATGGCCTCTTTAAACCTCTGGCTCAAGGATGTGTTTGAAGGAATTTACTTACACGGGGTGGGTCAGTTTTCGACGCCTAAAGTGGGTCAGTTTTCAACGCCGATTGACATACGATCTTTTACATCGCCACGATTGGCGGAAAGTCGTGCCTCGGCCTAGACATCCCAAAACTGACGCGGAGAAACAAGAAGAATTTAAAAAAAATTCCCGGAGCTGGTGGCAACCGCCAGCCAAAGTTTCCCGCCAGAGGACATCCGACCATTGAAAGTGTTCTTCCAAGATGAAGCACGGTTTGGAAGAATTTCAGCTCTTTTCAGCTGTTGGGCGTCTGCAGGAGTAATACCAACTTGCGTGCAAGATTGAACTATAGTAATATGCAACCCACCACTCAGGAGGGGGTTGCCAATGCCAAAGAAAACGAAAGTATCCGGCAAGGTGCTTCAATTGGCTATGGAAGCTGCTGAGAAAGCTAAAACTTCCGATGACCTCAGAGCTGCTCAAGCTGTATTGATCCCTGGCCTTCTCGACATCCCTGACCGCATCACCGGGAAAATCATCGGCCGCTCCCGTGTAACAGTAGTCCAACTGCGGAAGAAATTCAGCACGGCTAAACAAGCGCAAAACCGCAACTGGGGCGGTCGCCGCTCCGGCTATATGACTGTTGAGCAAGAACGCCAATTCCTCTCGGAATTCTTGGACCGGGCTGCACATGGCGGTATTTTGGTTGTAAGTAAGATTCAGCAGGCATTTGAGGCCAAAGTGGGGCGCAAGGTAGCCCAAACCACTATATACCGGATGCTGGACCGGCATGATTGGCGAACGATCATTCCCAGACCCCGCCATCCTAAAAGCAGCGCAGAGGCCCAGGAGGGCTTTAAAAAAACTCCCGAAAACAGTGGCTAAATGCGCCAAGGCACTTGCTCCGCTCAGAGTACGTTTGCGGTTGATGCTTCAAGATGAGGGCCGCTTTGGAAGAATCAGCACCCCTCAACGTTGCTGGGCTCCTCGCGGAGTTCGCCCCTGTGTTCCAAGCCAGATCGTGCGCGAGTACACCTATGCATATGCTGCTGTATCGCCTCATGACGGAACAATGGATTCGTTGATCCTGCCTCAGGTTAACGAGCAGGCAATGTCCATCTTTTTACGTGAAGTAAGCAACCGACATCCGGATGAGTTCATTCTGATGGTAATGGACAGCGGAGGCGCTCAGTGTGCCCACAAACATGGCGCTGATCTTTCTTCCACCATATAGTCCAGAACTCAATCCGGTAGAGCATATTTGGGATCACATCCGCGAGGACGGTTTCAGAAACAAGGCTTTTAATAGCATCGAGGCCGTGGAGGATCAGTTGATGCAGTCCTTGGAAGCCCTCGAAAAGAACCCAGCGTTAGTGGCAAGCATGACGGGCCTTCCTTGGATCGTTAGTATGAACTTGCACGCAAAATAGTATAAGGCCTGTCGTTCCGGCTCAGATCATTAGGCAATACACCTATGCCTTCAGTGCGGTATGCCCACATGATGGTGAATCGTTTTCCTTGATCATGCCGTATGCTGACAGTGAAGCGATGAAAATCTTCATGAAGAGAATGTCCGAGCAATATAGCCAATATCGTCTGGTTCTTGTGATGGACCAGGCTGCTTGGCATAGGACATCCAATCTCAAAAAATTTGGAAGCATACGGATTATTTACCTGCCGCCCTATTCGCCGGAAGTGAACCCGGCAGAGCATTTATGGGAACACATCAGAGAGAAATATCTGCGACATGGCCCTTGGCTTTCGATGCATACTCTTGAGGACATGCTCGAAAAGGCCCTCGTTCGAGTGGAAAAGTCAAAGCAGATAATCCAAAAACTGGTGGGTTTCCATTGGACAATAGTTTAATGTTTGAAAGCTAATTGGTATAAGGCTGGTCCGGGCACTTGCGGTGGAGACTCACGAGAGCTGGTTGGAAGCAAGCCGGTACTTGAATATGGATCTGCTCAAGGAGCACAAGAAACTGGGATTGGCGATGAAGTCGGCTGCCTGAGCCGCTCCGGGCCGCCTTCGCCGGATTGCGTGGGGATCCAGCTCCGGCGGCCCTCCGCTGGTTGGATCGTCGGTGCGAGTTTGAAAAGCAAAATGCCATGATCGAATTTGCAGAACTTGACGCACACAACTCCTTTGCATCGCGGCATACGGGTTTCTGGTTGCCGAGCGAAGTTCTTTTCCCCCCTCAAACCATGACATCAGGGCAGCCTTTAAAGTACCTCAAATACCCGAAGGTTGGAGGCCGAGGGGGTCTTCCGCTAAGACCGGAGCGGCATAGCCCGTTTTCAATTTCCACAATAAGGAGGCGGCTCACACTGATGCTTTCAAAGAGCATGTTAAGGTGTCCCTGCTGCCAAAGAATCAATGGCCTATGGCCGACGTTTATGACACAGTAAGACTAGATTATCAGGCCGCCATTGGGGCTGATAGTCTGGCCGACCAAGTAAGAAGCCTCATCCGAAGCCAGGTAGACAGCAAGGGAAGCAATCTCTTCGATATTGCCCAGCCTTCCAACAGGGACCAACTGCATGAGTCGTGAGGATTTCTCCGGGCCCATCTGTTCCAGTCCGCGGACAAATGGCGGGGTCGCAATGTAGCCTGGAGCTATACAATTCACGCAAACGCCCGCCCCGGCAACCTCATGACTCACCGCTCGGGTAAATGCGACTATCCCTCCTTTTGCGGCCGAGTAGTTGGGGCTGTGGGAAGCCATCCCGGAAATTCCGGCAATGGATGAGATATTTATAATTCTGCCGTAGCCCTTGTCTTCCATGACGTTGAGGGCCTCGCGGGTACAGTAGAATACGCTGTTCAGATCCGTACGGATCATGGTTTCCCATTCTTCGTCGGTCATGTACCGGGTGATCTGCAGTGAATGTTTCTTTACTGGAGTGGTGACAAGGTCCAGATGTCGCATTCTGTCATCAACTCCCTTGGAGTGTGATCGAAAAATACCAGCATTGTTTACCAGAATATCCAGGGTGCCGAATCGGCCGACCACTTGAGCGAAGAGTATTTTTACCTCTTTGCTCGAACAAACATCCGCTTTAACGGCCAGCATCTCATAACCAGACTTTTCAAACTCACACGCGGTTTCCTCAAGCGCCTCTTCGTTCCTGTCGCAGATCGCCACCCTGGCGCCCTCCACGGCCAGGGCCAAAGCGATGCCTTTGCCGATACCCGAACTCCCGCCGGTTACCAATGCTACCCTGCCGGTAAGTTTCATGAAAGAACCTCGTGATTTCCAAACCTTTTCACAGCCATCCACCCCTGTAACTCGCAAAGTAATGTCCATCTCATCTTGAATGGTCTACCCATAACGGAACTGGACACCGAAGCCGCCGCGCGGGTAAGCCCAGGTGATTGCCTCTTCCGCGTGTGGGCAGACCACGCGGCATGTTCCGCATTCCAGGCAGCCCGCATAATCGAATACGATTTCCCCGTCTTTGAGTTTATAAAGCCCTGCCGGACACGCGAACGTGCAGGGCTTGCCGGGGCAGGAACGGCACAGTTCTTTTTTCAAGGTAATGTGGGCATGCTCGTCGTCCACGACGAACTTGTCGAGGCCCAGATAATGCTCGATGGTAAGCCTTTTTAAAGCCATGCCGCTCCTTTCAAGCCGTCGGCGGCAATCTGGGAGGCTTTTATGCCGCTTTTTCCCATTTGATTTAAAACCTTGCGGAAAAGGTGCAGCGGCGGCGAGCCGTCCACCGTGAACAGCCCGGATGCAAGGGATGTCGCAAACTCCGGATAGGCGCCGAACATCCGCCGGTTTTCCAGGAGTTCCGGGGCCTTGCGGTATGCTTCCAGGTCCCGCAAAACAAAACTCTCTTTCAGCAGCTTTTCGTAGACGCGAAGGCCCGCTCGCGAAAAATCCCCGTTCCGTTTTGCCTGGATGACGGCCCCGGCGGCCGCCTCGCCCGAACCGACGGCCAAGTCCATTCCGCGCACCACGCAGCCCAAGTTCAGCACGAACCCGGCGGCATCGCCGCAAACCAATATTCCGTCCCCGAAAAGGCGGGGCATCATCGCCAGGCCCGCTTCCGGTATCAGGTGGGCCGAATACTCCGTCACCTCGCCTCCGTCGATCAACGGCGCTATTGCGGGGTGGTTCTTAAAATCCTCCATGAGGTCCGGCGCCCTGATCCCCCCCCTTGGCCAGTTCATCCGCGTTTACAACCAGTCCCAGCGATAGGCAGGACTTGTTGGTGTATAAAAATCCGCCGCCCTGCATCCCGTTCGTGCACCCGCCGACGAAAAGCTGGGCCGCGCCTTCGTTTTCACCCAGCTGAAAGCGGCCGCTGATGGTCTCGGCCGGCAGTTCGATTATCATCTTGATGCCGGTTGCCACCTGTTTTGCCGAAAACATGCGTGCCAGACCGGCCTTTTGTGCCAGCACCGAGTTGACACCGTCGGCGGCAATCACCACATCGGCAAACATCTCGTCTTCGCCGGCCCTGATTCCAACCACTTTTTCATCTTCGAACAAAAGGTCGTCGACACAGATGTTGCAGGCCAGCATGGCGCCTGCTTCCTCGGCTTTGGAGGCCAGCCACGCGTCGAATTCCGCGCGCAGAAGCGTAAACGAATGATAGGGCGGCCGCGCCCACGCATCGTCGCGGCAGTTGATGGAAAGGCTCCGTCCGTCATTTAGAAATGTTACTATCTCGCTGACAACGGGTCGCTCTACGGGCGCCTCCTCCCAGAAGCCGGGGATGATCCGGTTCAGAGCATGGGCATACATCCGGCCGCCAAACATATTTTTGGAGCCGGGGGCGGCGCCCCTTTCGATAAGCAGCACGTCATGGCCTTCCCTTGCCAGAAGATACGCCGCCGTGCTTCCCGCGGGACCGGCCCCCACCACAATTGCACTGAATCTGTCTTCCGCCATTATATGTTACCGTCAGTCCTTCATCGCAGCCTTGAGTTCCTCTATAAGCTTGGGCACCACCTGGTAGAGGTCCCCGACAATCCCGTAATCGGCCGCATCGAAAATGGGGGCGTTTTCGTCGCGGTTAACGGCAAAGATCACCCTGCTGTCCCGAATCCCCGTCACGTGCTGTATCTGTCCGGAAACGCCGAGGCTTATGTAGAGTTCGGGCTTGACCTTCTTTCCGGATATGCCGAGGTAGACATCCTCGGGCAGCCAGCGGAGTTCTTCGGCAATGGGCCTCGAACAGGCGACTTCCCCGCCGAGAAGTCGGGCAAGCTCGCGCGCCAACTCGATGTCTTCTTTTTTCTCGACGCCCCTGCCCACGCACACTATGATCTTGGCTTCGGTAACATCAACCGAGCCCACCTGTTTGGGTGAGCGGCCTGTAACTTTGACAGCGCTTTCCGGCGCAGTATCGATACGGGTTATTTTGCCGTCGTTGCCATCACGGGCCGGCGCCGGATCGAAGGAGCGGGGCGCAATGGTCGCCATCTGCGGCCGGGTCGTACACACAACCGTCTGGATGCCCGCGCCGCCATAGACCATGCGCTCCATCTTCAAAAGCTTTTTCTCTTCGTCGAATTGAAGACCCGTGCAGCAACTGCAAAGCCCGGTTTTAAGCTTTGCCGCAACCCTGGCGGCAATTTCCTTGCCGCGGCCGGTCGCCGCCACGAAAAACACGTCGGGATCGCTGCTTTTTACCAGGTCGGCAATAATCGGAACATACGATTCCAGAGGCCGGTCCTGCGCGGGTTGGTGCAGAAGGAACACCTCCCGTGCCCCGCAGCGGATATATTCCCGTGCATCCTCATCGCTAAAAGCAATGGCCGCCAGTCCGGTCCCCAGCCAGGATGCCGGTCCGTTTCCCGCATTGAGCAGTTCGCGGGTAAGGTTGCGGTTTTCTGCAAAAACCAAAATTCCTGCCATATCCTGAGCACTCCTTAGGAAAATACGCCCTCTTTCAAGAGAGCGCCGACTGCTGAGCGAATACCCTCGGCATCGGAGGCGAAACGGACCCTTTTCCTGTCCATGGCGGCCGCCTTGATTCCGGCACTCAGCAGGAAAGATTCGGGCGGCTTGCCGACAATATCCGCGGTGATGTTTTGAACGGGTTTTTTGGCCGCCCCCAAGACCTGCTTGAGTGTCGGTATCCTGGGCGTATTGATATCGGGCAAAATGGTCACCAGCACGGGGAGGGGAGCGGAGACGGTCTCGATGCCGTCTTCGAGCTTGCGGTCCGCGGTGAGTGTCCCGTCCTCCGAATAGGAGAGCTTATTTACGCAGGTCATGCAGGAAATTCCCAGTTCCTCCGCCAGTGCCGGGCCGACCTGCTGCGTGTAGAGGTCCCCCGAACCCTCGCCGCAGATGATCAGGTCAAACTCCATGCCTCCCTTGATTGCCGCGGCCAGGAGCGAGACCGTCTGGTAGGGGGCGAGACCGGCGAATTGCGCATCGTTTATGAAGTGGGCGCTATCCGGGCCGCGTGAAAGAGCGTCCTTGATGCACGCCCTGGCTGAGGGCGGGGCGACGGTCAGGGCCGCCACCGCTCCGCCGTGCTTTTCCCTGAGCACTACGGCCTCTTCGATGGCGTTTCGATCGTAGGCACTGATCTTATACCCCACCCGGTCCATCACCAGCTTTCCCGATCCGGAATCGATCCTGATATCGGCGTCGTCTACAACCCATTTAAAGCAAGTTATGATTTTCAGCATTTTCGTGTTCTTCCGCCTAGCGCAGGAGGTTGCCGGAAATGACCATCCGCATGACCTCCGAGGTGCCTTCGTATATCTCGGTGATCTTGGCGTCCCGGTAGAGTCGCTCGACCTTGTGGCCCTTGATGTATCCGATGCCGCCGTGGACCTGGATGGCCCGGTCGGTCTGGCGGGACGCGGTCTCCGAGGCGAAAAGCTTGGCCATGGCCGCTTCCTTGCTGTAGGGGAGTCCCTGGTCGTAGCACCAGGCGGCATGGTAGGTGAGAAATCTCGATGCCTCGACTTCGGTTGCCATATTCGCCACCATCCACTGGATAGCCTGGAAATTACCGATGGGCTTTCCGAACTGGACCCTTTGCTTCGAGTAGCTGATGGACTCGTCGAGCGCGGCCTGCGCGATTCCCAGGGCCTGGGCCGCGATGCCGATTCTGCCGCCGTCAAGGGTCATCATCGCAATCTTGAACCCCTGCCCCTCCTGGCCGAGAATGTTTTCCTTCGGGATGCGGCAGTCCTTGAAAAACACCTCCGCGGTAAGAGAGCCGCGAATACCCATCTTCTCCAGATGCCTTCCGATATGCAGGCCCGGAGCGTCCCCCGGTACGATAAAGGCGCTGATGCCCCTGGTCCCCTTGGATTTATCCGTCATGGCGAAAACTATCAGTACGCCCGCCACCGGTGCATTCGAAATAAAGATCTTGCTGCCGTTGAGGACCCAGTCGTCTCCGTCCGGTACAGCCGTTGTGGTGGCGGCGCCGGCATCGGTTCCGGCACCGGGTTCGGTCAGAGCGAACGATCCCAGGATTTCGCCTTTACACAGCGGAACCAGGTATTTTTGCTTCTGCTCCTCGGTCCCGAATTTGAACAGGGGGAAAGAGGCAAGCGAGGTATGGCACTCAAGGGTGAAACCGGTCGTTGCGCAGGAACGGGAGAGTTCCTCCACGACGATGATATAGCTCAGGTAATCGGAGCCCGCACCGCCGTATTCCTGAGGAAAGGGAATCCCCAGCAGGTCCTGCTCGGCCATCTTCTTTATCACATCCGCAGGGAACTTTGCCTCCCGGTCGGTTTCCTCCGCGATCGGGTCCAGGTGCTTTTCACAAAATTCCCTGACATTTGAGCGGATCATCCGGTGTTCTTCGGAAAGTTGAAAATCCATACGCCTGTCCTTTTCCAGTCTGCTATAACCCTGGCGGTAACCTGAAAATAAAGAGCGTTACAGAAAATGAATCAATAATTGGACTCTAGAATTCCTACGATATCTGTTTCCGTTGGCTTTCTGGGGTTGTTGCTGATAAGCCGTGTTTCTTCCACGGCGGCTTTCGCCAGACCAGGTATCTGTTCCCGTGGGATTTTGTAATCACTTAGCCTGGGCGAAATACCAACATCTGCCAGCAAGGCCTTTACGGCCTTTACCGACAGCCTGGCCCCTTTAAGTTCCGTCAAGCCATTTGTATTTTCTCCGAAACAGCGGGCTATTCTGGAAAACTTCTCGGGGTTCGCAAACAGGTTGTACTCCATTACCATGGGGCAGATGAAAGCAGCCACCAAACCGTGAGGCAAATGAAAACAGCCGCCTATTACATGCGCCAGTGCATGAGCAAGTCCGTTTTGCGTATTGGAAAAAGCCATACCCGAGAGGCAACTGGCATAGAGCATGTTTTCCCGGGCCGCCCGGTTGTCTCCATTCGAGAATGCCTTCCGCAGATTTTCCGCGATCATTTGGATCGCCTGGATATTAAGGGTATCGGAGAAAACGGTTGCCCGTACCCCGGTGTAAGATTCAATTGCATGCACCAAGGCATCCATGCCCGTCATGGCGGTAATTTTCGGGGACAATCCGACTGTAAGCTCCGGGTCCAGCATGACCGTCCTGGCATACATGTGGCGGCTTACCACACCTTTTTTGAAGTTATTCCTAACATCCGCCAGAACGCTTATAGAGGTGACTTCGCTGCCGGTGCCGGCGGTCGTAGGAATCAGGATCGACGGGATACCCGGAACCGGTATAAGCTCCAGTCCAAAGTATTCGTCAATAGTGCCCGGGTTGGTCAGCATCACGGAGGTCACCTTGGCAATATCAAGTGAACTCCCTCCGCCCATGCCTATGATGAGATCGGGCTTGAAATCCTTGGCTGCCGTGACGCTCCTGTCTGCAACATCCGTCCCGGGATCCGATTCGATTTCGGTATAGACATCAAAGGGAATCCGCACTTCATCTAGAAGTTTTCCCAGACGCTCGATCAACCCGGAGGCCTTAATGCCCGGATCGCTGATCACCAGGACCCTGGAGCCGCCGAGGCGCTTGACCTCGCTTCCGAGATCATTCAGGCAGCCCAGTCCATGTATAATTCTCTGAACCATATTGAAAGATGGAAACACTTTTCTCTCCCGGTTGGACTAATTATTCAAAATTCAAAACCATCGAGTTCACTTTTCAACCTGCAACGCAGCTCCTTACTCCCTGATCCTTCGACCCGCTGGAGCCGCCTACCGGAGAGTCAAACCTTATGGTCGCGACTTTTTCCTGGGTAAAGAAGCCGATGCCAGACTTACCTTGGACCTTGTCATTGCCCAAAAGTGAGTTCTTGATTCCGCCGAAAGGCAGGTAAGGATGAGGGGCACATACGCCAACGTTTACTCCCACCATGCCGACATCGGCATCCTGGATGAATTTTTCCGTATAGTAGAGGTTCTGTGTGAATATACAGGCCCCGTTTCCGTACTCCTGGGCATTGATGCGCGAGATGGCGTCATCCAAATCTTTTACTTTGACAATCCCGATAACCGGCCCGAAAATCTCATCACGTGCAATGGCCATGGAAGGATCGACATCAGCAAAAACGGTTGGACCAACAAAATAGCCGTTCTTATTCTTGTCGGGCACCTTGGGATTGCGACCGTCCAGGACCAGCTTGGCGCCTTCGTTGATTCCGATTTCGATATATTTTTCAATCTTCGCCTTGGCTTCGGCTGAGATGACAGGTCCCATGTAAACATCGGGATCCATGGCATCCCCCACCTTTACACCTTTGGAGGCCTCGACTATTCTCTCCACCACCTGGTCGTATATCTCCGGCACCACAGCTACGAGGGAACCCGCAAGGCAACGCTGTCCGGCCGAGCCGTAGCAGGAATTCAAATAATTTTCGATAAACACGTCCATCCGGGCATCTTCCATGGCCACCAGATAATTTTTGGCTCCGGCCAGCAGCATCGTCCGTTTTCCGGACACACCGCATTTACCGGCAATCTGTTTGGCCGTCGGGGTAGAGCCCACGAGACACACCCCCGTTACCTTGGGATGGTCATACCAGACTTCCGGTACTTCCCGATGCCCATGAATGATATTCACAACACCCTGCGCCAAGCCGATCTTATTGAATATTTCACCCATTTTCTGCATGAACAGGGGCGATTGTGTCGATGGTTTGAATATGAATGTGTTCCCGACCCCGATTGCGAATGGGACAAACCATCCGAAAACAAGCGCCGGGAAGTTAAAAGGCGCGATTCCACCGAATATCCCAAGTGGCTGGCGGATGACCCGCCCGTTGATGGTAGAGGAGATTCCCTCCAGAGTGTCACCCTGGATAAGCGTGGGTATGCCGCAGGCGGTTTCGATAATTTGGATGACCCTTTGTACCTCCCCCCGAGCTTCGCTGATATGCTTAGCCTGATCTATGGCAATCGCGCGGGCCAGTTCCTCGAGGTTCTTTTCCATTGCGGCGCGCAGGTCGAAAAGCATGGTAACCCTTTTACCGATAGACTGCTTCCGCCAGGAAGCATAAGCCCGGTGCGCGGAGTCAACCGCATCAAGTGAAGTCTGTTTCGAGGAAAGCGGGACTTCTCCTATTATCTCTCCGGTGGAGGGGTTAAACAGTGGTACACAGCTAGCACTTGAATCATCAACCCATTGCCCATCTATATAATTTCTTACCCGGACAAATTCTGCACGATCACTCATTTCATACAGTCCTCTCGAAAATGCTAACGGTTAGATTGAGGGTTCATGTTTACGCACAGGAAAAACAATCCCATTCGAGCTTCCGCGATCCCGGAGTATTTGCGAGTTATCCACACGGCGCCATAAATCTCCTCCAGCGTTATTCGATCGACAGGTGCTTCTTGACGATTTCCCCGTCTTGAAGCCATTCGTCGTTTGTCAGCGAACGTTTGATACGGCCTTTGATATCCATCAGGTAGTGGCGCTGGGCTATTTTCAGTGAAACCCGATAGTCCTGCTCCACCACGACAAGAGTTAACCCGTGGCCGGAGCAGAGCTCTCGGATGACTTCGGTAACCCTGGCAACGATAATCGGGGCCAAACCCTGGCTCGGCTCGTCCAGGAGCATGATTTCCGGGTTTCCCATAAGGCCCCGCGCAATCGCCAGCATCTGCTGCTCTCCGCCGCTAAGGGTCGATCCATCCTGGCGGCAGCGCTCCTTAAGGATCGGGAAAAATTTGTATATTTTTTCCGTAGTCCAGCCTCCATGCCCGTTTCCTTTCGCACACGGCCGTTCGGCCAGTATGAGATTCTCTTCCACGGAAAGACCGGGAAAGATATGCCTCTCGGCCGGCACATAAGCCACACGCACATCCGTCACGATCTTGTGGCACGGCCATGATGAAACGTCGGTTCCCGAGATGCGAACGGCCCCGCTGCGTGGCGGAGTCAACCCGACTATGGACCGCAAGGTAGTGGTCTTCCCCACCCCGTTGCGCCCCAAAATTGATACGGATTCTCCTTTATCCACATACATGGAAAGGCCTTGGATTACATGGCTGTTCCCGTAATAGGTATGGATGTCTTCAAGCTCCAGAATCTTCATCGCCCTCTCCCAAGTAGGCTTCTTGGACTATTTTGTTGCTACGGATTTCATCCGGAGTGCCTTCGGCGATGATGGCGCCCTGATGCATAACGGAAATTCTGTCCGAGACTGACAAAATCAGATTGACATCGTGTTCCACCAACACGATGGCAATTCGTTCGGCGAGCTTTTCGATCAGTTTAACAGTCCGGTTGGTCTCCATCTGAGACATGCCGGCAGTTGGCTCATCGAGCAGAAGGACTTTCGGTTCACCGGCCAGAGCGATGGCCACCTCGAGGGCGCGCTGGTCTCCGTATGAGAGCGTATTGGCCAACTCAAACGCCTTATCCTCCAGGCCTACATCTTTCAAAACGCTTATGGTCGCCTCATTCACCTCTTTCAGGGATTCACGGCTGGAAAAGATTTTGTGGGACCCTCCCA
Organism: uncultured delta proteobacterium; assembly: GCA_963712895.1. GTDB lineage: Bacteria > Desulfobacterota > Syntrophobacteria > Syntrophobacterales > Syntrophobacteraceae > SbD1. Next base: position 18,059 of record CAVQJR010000010.1, read on the forward strand.
TTCTTATCTGCTTTGCTATCCGGACGTTTTCAAGGACCGACGATTTAAGGAAAAGGCTGTTAATCTGAAAAGTCCTGCAGATGCCTTGCTTCACCCTCACATGTACGGGCATATTCGTCATATCACAGCCCTGAAATATGACTTTTCCCGAAGTCACGGGTATCCGTCCCGTGATGAGGTTAAACAGAGTCGTCTTCCCGGCCCCGTTGGGCCCGATTATTCCTCTTACGGTCTTTTCCTCCACGCTGAGTGTCACACCGTTGACCGCACGTATACCGCCAAATTGACGGCTGAGATTTTCCGTTTGGAGAATTGGGACCATGGATCTCTATGCCTTTATCTGTTGAATTTCTGGGCAAGTTTCATCGGCAGGTCCACCAGCCCTTTCGGCAAAAACAAAACCAGCAGGACCACGGAAAGCCCGAGGAATACCATCCAGTTTTCCGTTATTGTGCTGATGAGATCCTGGAGAACGATGAACACGGCAGCCCCTATGAAGGCCCCCCATAGAGTTCCCGCACCGCCCAGGAGCGTCATCATCAGGACCACTCCACCCGCAGTGGCATCCATCATGCTAGGCGAAACCGACCCCTTCAAATAAGTGAACAATACCCCGGCCACTCCCGCCAGACCGCAGGCCAAAAGCCACCCCAGGAGCTTGTATTTCCGAACGTCTATACCGATAAACGAGGCTCGTTCCGGATTTTCCCTGATCGATTCCAGGACCGAGCCGAATGGCGAGCGCATTATCCGGCGGGTCAGCACAAAGCAGGCGACTATGACGCAAAACGTAAAAAGGTATGCGGTCACATAATTGTTCATGCTGCCAAGGACCAAAGGACCAATGGCGATATCGGGCCTGGCGAGACCAAACATTCCATCGTCGCCATTGGTAATCGATCTCATCTTCCATACGATTGTAAAAAACATCATTCCGAAGGCGACGGTCAGAAGGGCAAAGGCAAAACCACCCGTTCTAACCTGAAGCCAACCTACCAAAAACGCCAGGAGCAACGTTACGGATACTCCCAGAAAGAAGGTTAACCATAAGGGTGCTCCGGGATCCACGTGGGTCAAAAAGATGGCCACCGTATAGGCGCCGATACCCATATAGGTGGCATGCATGAAAGATATCAGTCCAATGAACCCGAGGAGCACATCAAGGCTCATAGCCAGCAGGCCATATATGAGCATTTCCGTTGCAATGCGGAGATAGAACGGGTTTTGCGTAATCAGCGGCAGGAGCAGAAAACAAATCAGCACCAGAACCTGGATCGCACAGCTCCATGTATTGTTTTTTGTCCGGACATGTTTCAGCATGGGGTGATCTCCTGCGTCTTTACTCAAATTTGCCTTCACCCAGAAGTCCTCGGGGCATAACAAGAAGGATCAATGCCATCATCACGTAAACAATCACCATGGCGTAATCGGTCAGGAATATGAAACCGAGGGTCTGAACGATACCAACCAGCAGCGAAGCGAGAATGGCGCCGCGGATGCTTCCCAACCCGCCGATTACAAGGACGACGAAACAGCTCAGAAGCATTTCGTCACCCATTGTCGTGTAGACGTTAAGCAAGGGCGCGATGATCACCCCGGCGATTCCAGCCAGGACACATCCCAGGGCAAAGCCTCCCATGTGTACGATCTTCAGATTGATTCCCAGGGAGGAAACCATCTCCGGAATTGAACTCGCCGCGCGCATGGTTATTCCTGCCCTGGTCTTCTCGAATAAAGCCAGGAGCAGCAGCATGACCACGGCGCACGTTATCAGGACAAAAAACCTGTAGGTCGGGTAAGGCACACCCAGAAGCGAAATGGTCCCATCCAGACATTTTGGAATTTGAATGAAATGTACCTGGTCCCCCCAGACAAACTTCAACATTCCATCGATAAAAATCGACAGGCCATAGGTCAAAGTAAGGCTGTAGACCATTGCCCTGTGCCGGATCGGCCTGATGGCGACACGTTCCATAATGATGCCGGCCACTACGGTCAGCAGTGGCGCCAATACAATGGCGGCGAAGAAATTCACCCCCGACGCCACCAGGGTATACCCAAAGTAGGCCCCCAAGGCGTAAAGTGCGCCGTGTGCAAGGTTTACGATGCGGCTTATGCCGTAGATGATATTCAGCCCGATGGCAATCAAGAGCAGCACCGCACTTGCGACCAGGCAATTCAGACAAATTTGCACCCAGAATATCATTGAAGTACCTACCCAATTCAGCGAAGCCCAAATTTTTCTTATCCGGGGAAGCTCAAGTCTTTAGGCTTCCCCGTCCTTGGACCGCTCTATTCCGCCGGGCCCAACTCTTTAGCCGTCAAGCTGACGATTACTTTTTTGTATAGTTTGGCTCCGTAAGGGTTTGGCGGGGCGGGCTGAATTTCAACCAGGATGCCGGGAGTGCGCCCGCAGTTATCCTTCGGGCTTATACGGACCAATCCGTACGGCCCTTCATAGCTGGCGCCCTTGAGCGCGGAGGCTATTTTTTGGGGGTCCGTACTGCCGGCCTTCTCGATGGCATTGAACAGCACCATGGCCCCGGTGTAAGCCTGGGCGCCCTGGGACGGCGGGATTAACTTAAACTCATCCCAATAGGCTTTTGCGAACGCTTGTGACTTTGGAGTGTTGATGCTCCAACTCCAGGAACAGGCACACACCAGGCCCACCTGACTCATCCCTCCGGCCTCCAGGTCCTGCTCGCCGGGTGAAGTGCCAACAATTCGGATCTTATCCATAAGCCCGAATTTTTGCGCCTGTTCAACAAACCTCGGAAGAGTGGGAGACCGCAGACACGAGTACATTCCATTGACGCCGGATGCAGCAATCTTGCTGATGAAGGGGGACCAATCCGTCACATTAAGCGAAGCTATATCGTACTGGGGGTTGAAGACCTGGATACCATTTGCGGGCGCCAGCTTATTGAATTCATCGGCACAGGCACGGCCCCACGCAAAATCATCCGCCAGGATGTAATACTTTCTCTTGGCGAGGTCCGGGAACTTTTTGATACCGGTTACATAGAGCAATGCCGCCTGATCGTCCGCAACCTGTCCGCAACGAAAAACCAACGGGTGGATACCATAAAATTTATTGCTCATAACATTGGTGGTAAGGAAAGGAACATTGAGGCGATTCATCTCTCCGGCTATGGCAAGCCCCACATTGCTGTAAGCCACGCCTATAAGGGCCACGACCTTGTCTTTAAACACAAGTTTTTCGACCTTCCGGATGCCCGCTTCGGGCTTCATCTCGTCGTCTTCGATCAGAAGCTCGATAGGCCGTCCCATGATCGTGCCCTTTTGCTTGGCGGCCAGCATTATTCCATTGCGGTTATCAATGCCCGCTTGCGCCCCACCGCCCGTCAGAGTCATGACCATACCAATTTTAATCGGCTCGGCGGCACTCGACAGATTTGGGAACATCATCGCCACAGCTAAAAGAACACCAATAAAAATGAGAGGGATTTTCTTCATCTCTATGACACCTTTCGTAAGAAGTCATTTCGTCAGAGGTCATGGGCTCAACTCAACCAAACTATGAGAACGCTAATCCTGTCTGTTTCTACCACCTCCCTATCACCCGCACCCACCGGCGGCCCGGCCGCGCGGAGGCCAAAAAGACCGAGAGCCCGCTGCTGTTTGGTTTATCTTCGAGTTCCTCACCACACTTTCACGCATTTCCCGTTATCTATTTTTCAGCTCCAAAAGGGCATCGAGCGCCAAAACCCCCTTCCCCCGTTCCAGGACACGAAGGGGATTAATATCCAGCGAGAGCAGTAAATCCTGATGTTGTTTGGCAAACCGAGAAATCATCACGATGGCATCGGCCAGAGCATCGACATCGGCAGGATGGGTCCCGCGATAGCCGTCGAAAAGACGGCGGCCGCGCAGCTCCCGAATCATTTCCATGGCTTCGAAACGCCGAACCGGGGCCGACCGTATGGAGGTATCGCGTAAAATCTCGACAAACACGCCTCCCAGGCCGAGAACGATGACGGGGCCAAACTGCTCGTCCGTTTTCATCCCGAGGATCACATCGATCCCTTCGGGCGCCATCTGTTGAACCAGAATCTTCATATCCTCCACGGGAGGACCGGCTTTCCTGCAGTTGGCCATTATGGTTTCGAAATTGCGTTTCAAGGAATCGGAGTCGTTGATATTAAGGGCCACGCCCCCGATGTCCGTTTTGTGCAGAAACTCGGAGCTGTCTATCTTGAGGGCCACCGGGAAACCGGTTTTTCGCGCAAAATCAATAGCTTCATCGACCGTACGGCACGATTTCCCGCCGGGAGAAGCAATGCCGTGAAGGCTTAGGATCTCATGACCCAGGGATTCCGGCAGGGCCTTCCCCGCATATCGTTCAAGCATGGAAGCCATGCCGGACAATTTGTCCGGAAGTGCTTCACGGGACCCCGAGCAAGCTTTCGCCGCGGCAAGCCGTTTCGAGTAGTTTATGTAATTTCGAATCGACTCCATTCCGCCCTGGATGATAGGGACGCGAGTCTTTTTGTAGAAGTTGTTTAGCTGGGGTTCCCAGGATTGTACATTGAGCAGGTAGATACCGACGAATTTCTCCGCGCTAAGGGCTTTTTGGCCGACATATTCCGCGATCTTGCGCAGGTTTTCGACTTCGAATTCCTGCCGGGAAAGCAAAAAGTAAAAGAACATGTCATTGTTCTTATCTTCCACCATGGCATCGATGGTACGATAAGAGATGTCGAGATCAATTCGCGCCTGGCCGGTGGCGTCGAGAGGGTTTGAGACAATCGCGTAATCGGGTATGATCTCCCTTAGTCTTTTGCAGCCCTCCTCCGAGAACTGCGGCAACTCCACGCCAAGTCGGTCGAGATTATCGCTTATGAAAGCGCAAACCCCGCCTGAAAGGCCCAGGAAAGAAACCCCGCCGCCGGTAATGGTCTTCCTGGGATGCACCAGCATCCTGGCAGTGTCGACCATTTCGTCAACGGATTCCACGCGGATGATATTTTTCTGCTTGAATACGGAATCGATGACATCGTCCGAGCCGACAAGGGAGCCGGTGTGAGACCGGCATGCGTTGAGAGCTTTTTGTGAGCGGCCGACCTTTAGGATTATAAGGGGTTTTTCCTTCTCGATGGCCAGGTCGGCCACCCGCAGAAACTTCTCCGGGTCCTTCAAGCCTTCGATAAAGGCGCCCACCACCTTTGTGTGCGGATCATTCAGCAGGTAATGTATGTAGTCCGATGCTTCGAGAACTGCTTCGTTTCCGCTGGAAATCAAATTGCTAAGCCCCAGCCCGCGATCCTGCGAGGCATCCATTATGGCCAGGCAGAAGGACCCGCTTTGCGAAACCACTCCAAAACTGCCGGCAACCATCGGATCGGGCAGTTGCCCTGCAAAACAGGAGATGCCGTCGTAGAAGGAAATAGTTCCCAGGCAGTTGGGACCGATTATCCTGATGCGGTGCTTTTCCGCTATCGACTTGGTCCTGGCCTGAAGAACCCTTCCCTCCTCACCCTTGAGTTCTGCAAAACCGGCCGACAACACCAAGGCCGCCCTGGTCTTTTTGGCTGCGCACTGCTCAAGCATTTCCGGGACCCGGCGACCCGAGGTCAGAAATACCGCCAGGTCTATATCGGCTTCTATTTCATCAATGGATCTGAAACAGCGTTTTCCCCAGACGAGATCTTTTTTTGGATGGACGGGATAGACGGGACCTTTAAAACCGGGCGCTACATTTCTATAAATTATATCAGCCCATGATCCCGGTGTATCCGATGCGCCCACTATAGCAATTGAGCTGGGATAAAATACCGCGTCCAACTCATGTTTCCAGTCAAACTCATCCTGCATCACATCCCCTTCCGGACGACGTTAAACGGAACATGCAGAGTTTCAGGAAACCAAAGTGTAGACTTCCAGCCTAAAGCGGCTCTTTGTCGAGGTCGTCCAGAACTTTGAATTTCGCAAGCCGCTTCTTGTTCGCCTCCTTGAATCCCTCCTCCGCGGCCGTATTTTTGAACCACCGGATCTCTTCGGTGTCCTCGTTATTGATGATAGCCATAAGATCCGAGTTGTATTGAAGGGCGGTCTTGAACCCCATAATGTCAAAAGCCCGGTTGATCGTGTATTTGCTGATCCTTATGGCAAAGGGGTCAACGGATGCGATCTTCCGGGCCATGCGGTAGGTGAAAGCCATCAGCTTATCGTCGGGGACCACATGGTTTACCATTCCATACTTGAGGGCGGTTTCCGCATCGACCATGTTCCCGGTGAAAAGCATTTCCTTGGCGCGTTTGGAGCCCATGATCCAGGGGGCGAGCAGCATGGGCGGCCCAGACGCCTGCCGGACTTCGGGTTCTCCGAAAACGGCGCTCTCAGCCGCAATCGTGATATCACAAGACATGGCCATTTCACTGGCGCTTGCCAGGCAGAATCCGTTTACGGCCGCGATGACCGGCTTCGGGCAGTCCCAGAACGTCAGGCAAAATTGGATTTCGCCCTGGAGTCGCGTGCGCCAGTCTTCCATGGTTGTCGGCGCGTTTTTATAGTTGTCCTCCATATCGTTGCCGGCCGAAAATGCCTTGCCGGTTCCGGTCAGAACGATAACCCGCACCTTTTTATCAGCCGTGGCCTGAGCAACGGCTTCCTTCAGCTCCCGCTTAAGGCCGGGATTCAAGGCATTGAGCTGCTTGGGACGATTGAGGGTGATTGTGGCGACCTCGTCAGACACTTCATAGCGGATAAATTCGTAGGCCATCATTTGCTCCTCTCTCACATGCACGAATAAAAACGGGCCTCTATCGCCGGTTCCCTTTCACATTGGGCATTTGCACCTTCCCGTGTCCCGCCCTCATGCGGACTTGGCATAGCCCTCCCCCACCGGGAAGAGGCGGACGAACCGGCCCTTTATGACGTCGACAAAACTTTTGACTGAATGGTCAGTCTTCTTCAGAAAGCACTTCCGGATAACGGAAAGTCCAATTGACATCCCTCATATAATCCGCCACCCTTTTCGCATTGCCGTCTTCTACCAATTGGACGAACTCCTGGTGTTCATTAACGTTTCTATTTTCCCAATCAATTCCGTAGCTGCGGTCCGGAAAATCGTACAGGCGCCGCTTCAGGAACCTGACGTATCTCAATAGAAGCTCATTTTCACTCAGATTCAGGAAAACATCATGGAACAGGATATTCAAGTCATTGTAATCTTTGAAATTTGCATTCGGAGTGGCTGCCAGTTCAAGCATTTTGTCGTTGAGCCGTTTAAACTCGGCCACTTCCGGTTCCATTATTTTTTGAAACTGAAATGATGACTCGTGACTCCAGCCCGCCAAGAATCTAATACAGAGAGCGGGCGTCCTGCACTGTAAGAAGTTGATCACTACCCCCCGCTGAGGCAGGACCGTCACGAACCCCTCGGACTCAAGCTGGATCAGCGCATCTCTTAGCGGCGTCTTGCTAACGCCCAACTCCTGCACGATCTGGCCGGACTTGATGGATGATCCGGGTTTGAACGCGCCGGTCCTCATTCTGTCGCGCAGATACTCGTAAACCTGCCTCCTGAGCTGCTCATGGCTGTTATGTAGGATCACGTCGCCTCCTTTTTTAGATGACCAACTGGTGCACTTATATACTAGAATATCAGTTTGGTGTCAAGAAAAATATCCTCCGTGCTCCCCCAAATGATTCCACCGCCCAGTGTAGGAAGCGGAGCACGGGTCAAGGCGATCCGCATGGCCTGCCCCATTTTTCGGACCACTCGCATTGTTAGCGCCCGGTTTTGTGAGGGCTCCCCCGGAAGTTGGACCAATTTCAGTGAGAAAAATCGCCTCTAAATTGAATGGCACCTCCGTGGTACAATTATTCTGCCCACCCGGAGGATAGGGCAACGCTGGGGAGCGACCCGAGCGCCGAGGTGGGGAAGCGACGGAGGGGCAGGGCTTTGCGCTCTGCCTTTCCTTTCCTCCCGCCCCTCTTGAGTTCCCAGAAGCGGAAAACTCAAAACGCGCCCACCGGTAAGGTTCTCTCGGAATTCCGATGGGGTTTCATAGCCAAGGCTGCCGTGAGGACGATCCTGGTTATAGCGCCGCCTCCATTTCTCTGTCATTGCCAAGGAATGGGCAATTACTCTATTAAGAAATGATTCAAAAGTGGGAAGTGACACGGAGATAAATCTCATATCGATAAAGAGGAGAGTTATGTTACGTACAATGGATCAACCGGGAGGATGTGCTGGATTATTTTTTTGCGGGCTGCGGTCCACCGCACAAATTGATTGATGGGAGGACAGGGCAGCCACCCCGGCAGACAGTTTGCATGTCACATCTCTTACACCCGGGATCATGTAATAAGCGCCTGATTGCCAGGAAAGACTCAGCGTTCTGCCATGCATCCAGCATGTTTATGTCGGTCAGCGAAACCCCTGCATAGATTGTCTCCATGAATGAACACGGATACATCTGAAGGTTTTCAGAAACAAACATCGAAAATCTCGCTGCTTCGCATGCGTCGAACCAAACAGGGTTGACCGTTGCTGCTGTGACGAGCGCAGACACCATACAACTATCGAATCCCACTTTGAAACTCTGTACACTGGTTGTCGCCGCCTTGATTAAATCTCTGTATAGGTTGGAGCGCACAAGCAGGTGGGCTTCCTCCGCCACCCTACAACGGCTTGTAGTTGAGGAACACAATGGCGTTTACCTGAGTCATGAATTCGGGGGGATCGTGAAGCCAAGAAAGGGCAGTTTCAACATGCTGGGCGTCGAGCACGAAATGTAGATTGGTCCGGATGCCATAGTCTCGGAGTTTTCTGACAGTGTCCTCCACAAAGGAGTAAGGTTCATAGACGCTTACGGCTACGGCACCACAGTGTTCGGCGCTTGCGCGCAACACCACGCGCGATAGCCCGCGGCCGTTCGTCGTGTAATTTGGAACGATGCCGTAGGTGCTCCGGGTCAGCCTGAGCATCTCGGCAAAATCGGGATGTTCGTTTGGATTTCCGCCGCCAAGGGCGACCTGTATGACTCAAACCGCGCCGCTTGGTGAATCACTTTCTCATAATGCGGAAGTGCCATGTGCCGCCCCGTGGGACCCGCCACCCTATAGCATGTTTCACACTCCCGGCTACACCGGCTTGTT
>CAVQJR010000011.1:0-79935 GCA_963712895.1 uncultured delta proteobacterium
CAATATAGAGTTCCAGCAGAAGGCCGAAAAACCACCACGCGGGGGTGAGATAGAAAAACATCTCCCTGACCGGATAAATCCTGTCTCCCAGAAAGCTCAACAGGAACCGCCAGTCTATGGGGACCGGCTCGTATTTTATGGGAGAGACGAGGACAATGAGGTGGGCCAGCCAGTAAACCGGGAAGAGCCTTACCAGGCGACGCCGGTACCACTGCCCCCAGCGATTTTGCCGGTCCCCGCGCTTCACCAGCGAGTAGGTAAGGCCGAAGCCGCTGAAAAGGATGAAGACCCCCACCCCGTAGGGGCCTCTTTGCAGGAGCCCGACCACGGCCGCCTCGACCGCGCATCCCAATTTGCCCGCGGCGGAAGCCGAGACGCACTGCGAAACGACGTCCCCAAAATTGCCGATGGAAACGGGCCAGGGAAATTTTACACCGTAGGCAAGCAGGCAATGGAAGTAGACGATCCACAGGATCGCCATTCCCTTGACGCTGTCAAGCCACTCAAACCGGCCCCCTCCGGCCGGTATCGGTGATGAAGGATTTGGAATTTCGGCCCCTTCCCGCTATTTTCAGATCAGTCCCGCCCTGGCCATGAGACTTCCCAGGACTTTTTCCGCCGCGAAATATTCCTGTGCGATTTCGCGCGCCGCCCGGCAGCTCCCCTCGTAGTCGCTTTCGATCACATCCACCGCGGCCAGGATTTCATCCATCGTCAAAAACCCGAAAAGCCCCTTCCCGGTCGGAAGGAACTTGCTGAAACCGGTCTCCTGCGTAATCACCGGCCGCCCGGCGGCAAGGTAGCACGCGCTTCTGTCGCTGAACCATCCCGTGCGCGGGCGCACCACCTGTTCCTTGGTAACGGTGAACTCGCCGTGCGATTTCTGGATATATTCGCGGTACAAATTTACGTCCCTCGATATGGGGAGCGAGCGCACGGGGGCCCAGCCGTTATCGGTCAGGAAGCGGTGGGTCCGGTCGTCAACCTCCAGGGCAAGCTCGAACCCCACCGGGCGCAGGCGCGGCAACTCGATAAATTTTTCGAATTCCCGGTCCTTGGTCCAGTAGTAAACTTCGCCGCGGAAAACGAGGTCCTTTCCCTTGTTTTTCCATGTGGTGATGGTGGAAAAGCTGGAACTCTTCGACGGCGGAAAAGGGTTTTCCCACAGGTCCATCACCACCGGCTGCCGGGTGGGGTGCCAGCACACCAGGTCCACGGGCAGGCCGCAGTCCGGCTGCCCCAGGTTTTCGCCGAAGGTGAAATGAATATCGTGCGCGGCGAGTGCGTTCAGAGTCGGCACGTCGCCTTCGAGCACCTTCACCTGGACCCGGAAGGGATCGGATTCGACGTAAATCCTTCGCGGAATCGCCAGGTGCTCCTCGCGAAGCTCCTGGGACGCCGTCACGTTGAGGAACGCGTCGGCTTCCCGGTAGAGCTGCATGAGATCCGCCTCGCTCATGCCGTAGCATTTTCCGCCTTCATAGGTGCCCCGAAACGCCCATTTTCCGGCAAAACCGTACGCGTCGAGCACCGGGGCGATCATGGCGACGTTTCCCGAGGCGTCGGGCGAGAATTCGAACTTGTCCGGATCGTATATCCACCGGCCCGAGTCTTCGACGTAGTAAACGTCCCAGCCAAGCCGCCGGAGCCCGATGAGGTAGTGGAGGAACTGGTAAGTAACCCCGGCCAGCGGGTACCAGAAAAGAATCCCGAAAACGATTACCTTGCCCTTCTTTTGTGTTGAATCCGGCATCATCTATCCTTTACTGCCACACCTTAGCGCACAGACGCGTAAGGCGCGGAGAGATTTTGATTTTATCCCGAAAAAGCGTCCTCAATCATCTTCCCCAGTACTTTTCCGGAATCGAAATACTGCCTGGATATCTCCAGGGCAGCCGCGGCGTGGCGGTCGTAGTCGCCTTCCACCTCCGCCAGCGCCCGTGCGGCCTCGTCCGCGGTGCCGTAGGCCATCAAGCCCTCACCCGAAGGGTAAATGGAGCTGAACCCGGTGTCCTGCACCACCACCGGCCTTCCGGCGGCAAGGTAGCAGGCGGACCGGCAACTGAACCAGCCGGTCCTGAGGGCCACGTAGACGTGCTTTGCCGGCGAGATTTCGCCCTTCGATCCCGCAATGAATTCCTGGTACATCTCCGGGGTAACGGTTGCCTGCGGGCCGTCGACCACCTCCCATCCGGCCTCCGAGAGCCGGGAAAGGGGCGCGTTGACGCCGCCCACGGCGACTTTCAGCGGGACCTTGGCCGCCTTGGGAAGGTCCATCAGCTTTTCGAACTCCGCCCCCTTGCTGCCGTACTCGACGCCCTTATAGACGAGCTTTCCCTTGAAGGCGTTCCAGGTCATAACCGTCGTCCAGGGGCCCGTGGGCCGGATGCGCGCCAGATCTTCCCAGTGTTCGGCAACGATGGGCATCCGGGTCGTTTTCCAGTCGTAGTCGAGCCGCGGCACCAGGCAGTCGGGGCCGTAGATGTTTTCGGCATAGGTGAAGTGCCGGTCATGGGCCGCGACACTGGCGCACCAGCGCTCGACGTTTTCCGACCACGCAAAGCGCTCGCTGAGCATTATCTGGTTATAGCCCGGATCGGTATCCAGAAAAACCCTGGAGCACCCAGGCGCGAGATTTTCGGGAATCATGCACGCACCGCTCACGTTCAGGAAAAGATCGGCACCGGCGGCCACCTCGTCGAATTTGCGCCTGCTCATCCCGTAGCTTGTTTCGTGAAGGTGGGAGTAGTGCCAGCGGTCCACCAGCCCGGGCGCGTATTTTGCGAAAAAATTCCTGAAATACTCCACCGAGTAAGCCGGGTCCCGGGTATAAGTCCGCTCCAGCGGGTGATAGGGCCAGCTCCAGGTATCCTCGTGATAGTAGACGTCATGGCCCATCTTGAAAAAGCCGGTCACGTACTGGAGATAGTCCCAGGCGACACCCCCCACCGGATACAGCCCCACCAGGCCGGTTACTATGATTCGCAGTTTGGATCTACTCATTTAGCCCATTTAGTCCCTTCGGGTTGCGGGTTGTGAGTTGTGGCACGCGAAGGCGCGAAGAAAAAATAAAATCCGAAAAGCGTGAAACCGGCCTCACCCGCAACCCGCTAATAGTATTTGTAAGCCGCAGCCGATTTTATATATGATTCAACCTGCTAAATATATTGTCGATCCCGACCGAATAGAAGAAAAAAGCGACAAACGCGGGGTATTCCAAATTTGTTTACCCCCTTCGCATCTTCGCGTCTTCGCGTGGAACAGAGGAAAAATTATGCAAATAACATGTCTTGGCGCCGCCCGCTGCGTAACCGGCTCCTGCTATCTTCTCGAAAACTCCGGCCAAAAATTCCTGGTCGACTGCGGCCTGTTCCAGGGCGGCCGCCAGTTGGAAGCCAGAAACCGCGGCCCCTGGGGGTTCGACCCCGCCCAAATTGCGGCCCTTTTCCTGACCCATGCCCACATCGACCACACCGGCCGAATACCCAGGCTGGTAAAGGACGGATTTCGCGGAAAAATCTACGCAACCACCCCCACGGTCGAGCTTACAAAAATCCTGCTCCTCGATTCGGCCCACATCCAGGAGATGGAAGCGGAGTGGCAGAACCGGAAAAACAAGAGAAGGGGCGAGAGCCCGGTCGAGCCCCTCTACAGCCTCGAGGATGCGGAAAAGAGCCTTCTCCTCTTCGAGCCGGTAAAAAGGGATGAGGTCCTTGCCATCGATCCGAACATGAGCGTGCGGTTCCGAAACGCGGGCCACATCCTGGGATCTTCGTTTCTCGAAGTTTGGGAAGGGCCGCCGGAAAGTTCGCGCAAAACCGTCTTTACGGGCGATCTCGGGTACAGGGGACACATGATCCTGAAAGACCCGGAACTTTTGACCGACGCCGACGCCCTGTTTATAGAATCCACCTACGGCAACCGCAACCACAAGTCCATCGAGGAAAGCGAGTGCGAGCTGCTGAAGGCCATCAAGTACAGCCACAGCCACGGCGAAAAGGTTATCATACCGGCCTTTGCGGTGGAGCGCACCCAGGAACTGCTCTTCCTCCTGGGGAAATTTTTCCGCGAGCACCTGGTGCCGCCCATGCCGGTCTACCTGGACAGCCCTCTTGCCATAGCGGCGACGGGCATTTTCCGCACCATGAAGGAATTCTACGATACGGAAACGCGCGCCGTGCTCGAACAGTGGGGCGACCCGTTCGGCTTCGACCAGTTGAGCTTTTCACGGACGGTGGACGAGTCGGTGGCGATAAACGAAAAGCCCGGCCCGGCAATCGTGATCGCCGGAAACGGAATGTGCACCGCCGGCAGGATTCGGCACCATCTGAAGCATAACCTCTGGCGGCCGGGATGCTCGGTGGTGATCGTGGGGTTCCAGGCCGAAGGAAGCCTTGGCCGAAGTCTGATCGAAGGCGTGCGGATGGTCAAGATCCTGGGGGAAAGGGTGATCGTTCGAGCAAAGGTGTTTACCATCGGTGGCCTGTCGGCCCACGCGGACCAGCCGGCCCTGCTGGAATGGCTTTCCCATATCCACAACCCCAAACTGCGGGTCTACGTGGTACACGGCGAAGAAAGCGTAAGCGAAGAGTTCGCCGGGATTGTAAGGCGAAAATTCGGCTTCGAAACCAGGGTCCCCGCCATTGGAGACCGCATTACGCCGGAGGCCATAGAACCGGCGCCGACCTACGCGGTGGCGGCCGAACCCGGATGGCGCGGCAACGTGGCAAAGCTCATCCAGAAAGCCGAAATCCTTAGAAGCATCCTGGAAGATGCCGCCCGTCCGGCCCCTCCCCACCTGACCCGGCGACTCGAAGAGGAACTCGCCTCTGCCGAAGCGCACCTGGATGAGGCGCTGGTGAGCGTTCAGAAGTCCAGGGCCGTGCCCGGGAGGTGATGCCGGCGGGTTTTGTTTCACGCGAAGTCGCGAAAACGCGAAGAAAGGATGGGAAGGGGAAAGAGACAGGAAAGATATTGTTGTTATTCTCTCTTTATCTTTTTCCTTTTTTTTCGCGACTTCGCGGCTTTGCGTGAAACCTCTCTTGCCAAAACCCCGCCGGTCCCCGCCTACTCCTACACCCCCAGCGCCTTCCTGATTGCTTTGCCGAACGGCCTTCTAAGCACTCCCACCTCGGTGATGATCCCGGTAATATACTTATTGGGGGTCACATCGAAAGCGGGGTTTATGGCTATTACTCCGTCGGGGGCCACCTTCCTGCCGTTGAGGTGGGTGACTTCGACCGGGTCGCGATATTCGATGGGGATGCCGCTTCCGTCAGGCAGGGCGATGTCTATCGTCGAGCGCGGCGCCGCAACATAGAACGGGATGTCGTGGGTGCGCGCCAGGACGGCGACCATGTAGGTACCGATCTTGTTGGCGGTGTCGCCGTTGGCGGCTATCCGGTCCGCTCCCACCACCACCACGTCTATCTTTCCCCGGCTCATCAGGCTTCCGACCGCGTTGTCCGTGATGAGGGTAACCGGAATTTCCGCCCGCAACAGCTCGAACGAGGTAAGTCTTGCTCCCTGGAGAAACGGCCTGGTCTCACACGAATACACATGCACCGAAGGGTCTTTTTCATGGGCCGCCCGGATCACCCCCACGGCCGTTCCGTAGTCCGCCGTGGCCAGGGCTCCCGCGTTGCAATAGGTAAGAATCCGCGCGCCCTTCGGCACTACTTCCCTGCCCCATGTTCCGATCTGGAGGTTGGTCTCCACATCCTCCGCCATGATGGCGTCGGCCTGGGTGCGGATCAGGTCCCGAAGTTCCGCAACGCTCGCCTTCGGATTTTCGACCACCACCGAGTAAATACGCTCCACCGCCCAGCCCAGGTTCGCTCCCGTCGGGCGCGCCTCCTTGACCTTCTGGCAAAGCCGGAAAAACTTGCGCCGGAAATCCTCCACGCCGTCGCTTCTAATCGTTTTCGCCCCCAGCGCCAGGGCAAGCGCGCCCGCGACTCCCACCGCGGGCGCCCCCCGAATGGCCATGGTCTTTATGGCTTTGATCACCTGCTCGGGGGTCGTGCACAGGATGGCTTTCTCCCGATGGGGTAAAATTCTCTGGTCCAGGATGGCGACGGCATCCCCTTCCCAGTAAATAGGCGGCATCCATTGCTCAATCATGAAGGTGCTCCTGATCTGTTTCGAATCGCCGCTCGCCCGCACGCGGGCCGAGTCCGGCGGGAAATGCCCGTTCGAAATCCGCGACTGATTTGTATTTCCGCCTGCCCGGCCGGGCAGGATAGACCCCGGTATACAAGCTAAATCGGCAACAGTGGCCCGGACCTGTATCAAATAATCGCAACGGGATCGTACCGGCTATCCCGCCAGTTTTTTTCTAAGGATTTCATTTACCAGTTGAGGGTTGGCCTTGCCTTTGGTGGCCCTCATCACCTGGCCCACGAAAAACCCGATAAGCTTTTCCTTCCCGGCCCGGTACTGCTCGACTTCCGCCGGATTGTCGGCCAAAACGCGCTCCACGGCGGACTCGATCTCCGATTCGTCCCGGACCTGCACCAGGCCTTTTTCATCCACGATCTGCCTGGCCGATTTTCCGCCGGCATACATTTCCTCGAACACCGCCTTGGCTATTTTGCCGCTTATGACGCCGGAGTCCAGGAGGAGCAAAAGCTGTACCATGTTCTCCGGCGATACCGGGCAGTCCTCGATTTCCCGGTCGTCACGCTTCAGTTCGCGCAGGAGTTCGGACATAATCCAATTGCTGACCGTCTTGGGCTGGGCAAACTCGCCCACCACTTTTTCGAAGTAGTCGGCAAGGGCCCTGGACGAGGTAAGCACCTCCGCGTCGTAGGCGGGAAGCCCGTATTGGGCCGCAAACCTCTCGCGCTTGGCGTCGGGGAGTTCGGGAAGGTTCTTCCTGACTTCTTCGACCCACGCCGGCTCGACTACTATGGGCACCAGGTCCGGATCGGGGAAATAGCGGTAGTCGTGGGCTTCCTCCTTGCCGCGCATGCTTATGGTAACGTTTCGGTTCGCGTCCCAGAGCCTTGTCTCCTGGATGACCGGCTCGCCGCGTTCAAGGAGCGCTTTTTGCCTTCGAATTTCGAATTCGAGCGCCTTCTGCACGTTTTTGAAAGAGTTCATGTTCTTGAGTTCGGCCTTTGTCCCCAGCCCCGTGGTGCCGGCCGGCCGAAGGGAGATATTGGCGTCGCACCTCATGCTCCCCTCTTCCATGTTGCCGTCGCAGATATCGATATAGCGAAGGATTTCACGAAGTTTACGCAAATATGCCGCGGCCTCCTCGGGAGACGCAAGATCGGGCTCGCTCACGATCTCGATCAGCGGAACGCCGGTGCGGTTAAAATCCACGCAGCTGATCGGCTGGTATTCGTCATGGACGAGCTTTCCGGCGTCCTCTTCCATGTGGATTCGCAGCACGCGGATCATTTTTCGGCCGCCGTCGGTTTCTATTTCCACCGAACCGTTTTTGGCCAGCGGAAGTTCGTACTGGGAAATCTGGTATCCCTTCGGCAGATCGGGATAGAAATAATTTTTTCGGGCGAACTGGCTGAAAGGGGCAACCGAGCAGTCGGTCGCCAGCGCCATCCTGATGGTATATTCGACGACTTCGCGGTTCAGGACCGGGAGCACGCCGGGCATGCCCAGGCAGACGGGACAGGTATGCGTGTTGGGGCTTCCCCCGAATCTGGTCGAGCAGCCGCAAAATATCTTGCTCCGGGTGAGAAGCTGCGCGTGGATTTCCAGTCCGATAACCGGTTCGTATTCCATTTCCGATATTGTTCCTCTCGTGGAATTGGTTGGGCAATCAGGAGTTCCGCGGTACAGAATCCCCCTTTAAAAAGGCGGAGGCCGGGAGCCTCAATGATAACACTTTGATTTATCATAGTTTCGCTACGTACCAAAACCGGATTTTTGGATTTGGGAATTTAGGGGTTTACCCTCGTGCCCACGCAGGGGCGTTGGGCACGAAGGAAAGAACGCTTTTTAAAGGCGTGGGGCACGCGGCCCCCATGGCCCCTCCACCCCTCAATTCCCCGGTCCCGGCGGCAAAACAACGTTTGACATTGTGAGAAGTTTCATTTAGGAATAGACAATTACACGCGTTCAAATACTTTAGACTAGGGCTCTCGTTGGTGAGACACTGATCTG
This sequence comes from uncultured delta proteobacterium, assembly GCA_963712895.1. GTDB lineage: Bacteria > Desulfobacterota > Syntrophobacteria > Syntrophobacterales > Syntrophobacteraceae > SbD1. The sequence goes on from CAVQJR010000011.1 coordinate 8,131, forward strand.
CACATGATGGAGTTGTATCGGCGATTGCGAGGAGAAAAATGAAGATACACGAGTTTCAAGCCAAAGAATTGTTTCAAAAGTATGGAGTCCCCACCCCTCGCGGGAAAGCGGCCTTCAGCGTCGACGAAGCAAAGAAGATCGCCGCCGAGCTGGGAACCTTTCCGGTGGTGGTAAAGGCCCAGATTCACGCGGGCGGACGCGGAAAGGGCGGCGGGGTCAAGCTTGCCAAAAACGCGGCCGAAGTGGACCAATACGCATCCAGTATACTGGGAATGACCCTGGTCACGCACCAGACCGGGCCTGAGGGCAGACTTGTAAAAAAACTCCTCGTCGAGGAGGGTCTGCCCATCGAAAAAGAACTCTACCTTAGCGTGCTCCCCGACCGGGCCACCGCAAAGATCGTCTTCATGGCCAGCGAGGCCGGCGGCATGGACATCGAAGAAGTGGCCGCCAAGACCCCTGAAAAGATCATCAAGGTCTATATCGACCCGCTGCTCGGGATGAAGGGCTATCACGCAAACGAGCTGGCTTTCGGTCTGAACCTTTCCGGAGACCTGGTCAAGCAGTTCAACGCCATGGCCTTCAAGCTCTACAAAGTGTGCGTGGACTATGACTGCTCGCTCGTTGAGATCAATCCCCTGGTGCTTACCAGCGACGGCAAGGTGATCGCCCTGGACGCCAAGATCAATTTCGACGACAACGCCATGTACCGCCACAAGGACATCGCCGAGTACAGGGACCTGGACGAGGAAGACCCCTTCGAGATCGAAGCGTCCAAGTATGAGCTGAACTATATCAAGATGCCCGGCGGCAACATCGGCAACATGGTAAACGGCGCCGGCCTGGCCATGGCCACCATGGACATCATCCAGCTTGCCGGAGCGGCCCCCGCGAACTTTCTGGACGTCGGCGGCGGCGCCAGCGCCGAGCAGGTGGAAAACGGGTTTCGCATCATCCTGGCGGACCCGGCCGTGAAGGGCGTGCTGATCAATATTTTCGGCGGCATCCTGCGCTGCGACAGGCTGGCCAACGGTGTCGTCGAAGCGGCAAAAAAAGTGGGCATCAAGGTCCCGGTGGTCATCCGGATGGAAGGCACCAATGTCGAGGAAGGGCGCCGAATCCTGGCCGAGTCCAAGCTCAATCTTATAACGGCAAAAGACGTTGCAGACGCCGCCCAAAAAATCGCGCAAATTGCAAAAGGATAGAAGGGGGAAATCATGAGCATTTGGGTGGATAGAAATACGAGATTGATGGTTCAGGGTATCACGGGACGCGAGGGCCAGTTCCACACCCTGGCGTGTAAAGCATATGGGACCAATGTGGTGGCTGGCGTCACCCCCGGCAAGGGCGGCCAGAACGTCGAGGGAATTCCGGTTTTCAACACCGTGGCAAAAGCGGTGAAGGAAACGGGAGCCAATGCGGCCATGGTCTTTGTTCCGCCTGCATTCTGCGGGGACGCCATCCTGGAGGCCATCGACGCGGAAATCCCCCTGATCGTTACGATCACCGAGGGAATCCCCGTCATGGACATGATGAAGGCGAAAAACTACCTCAAGGCCAGCAAGAGCCGGCTGATCGGCCCCAACTGCCCGGGCATCATAACCCCCGGCCAGTGCAAGATCGGAATTCAGCCCGGCCACATCCATTCGGTCGGCCCGGTGGGTATCGTGTCGCGCTCCGGGACCCTCACTTATGAGGCGGTACACCAGATCCAAAAATTCGGCATCGGCCAGAGCACGGTCGTCGGCATCGGCGGAGACCCGGTAAACGGCACCAACTTCATCGACTGCCTGAGCGCATTCCAGGCCGACCCCGACACCAAGGCCATCATCATGGTGGGCGAGATCGGGGGATCAGCGGAAGAAGACGCCGCCGATTTCGTCAGAAAACACGTGACCAAGCCGGTGATTGGTTTCATCGCTGGCCTTACCGCTCCTCCGGGACGCCGCATGGGCCATGCAGGTGCAATCATCAGCGGGTCCAGCGGGACCGCCCAGGGCAAGATCAAGGCAATGCGCGAAGCCGGAATAACGGTGGTTGAAAACCTCGGAGACATGGGCAAGATCGCACGCGAAGCTTTTGCCCAGGTCATCGGACAGGCCGCGGCGAAAAAATAGCGCGAAGCTGCAAGATCAGCCCCGCGCCTTAAAGGCGCAAATCCCTAGTGCGAGAGCCTTCCAGGGGAAGCGGCAAAATCCGCTTCCCCTTTTTTATCATCATCCCGCAACCGGGTCTCGATGGAGGCGAGCCGCCTTTCCGCTTCGAGACCCCGATGCGATGCTTCCCGCAAACAGCGCCCGGCTGCACCCTTGCAGCCTCGATCCCGGCGAAATCCGGGCCCACTTACCGGGCGTAGAGCTTCAGGATATTTTTCAGGTCTTCCGCCACAGGCGGCGGAGGGGGCGTAGCGCCCTTGAAAATGTCGGCCGGAAGCACCCCCGGCTTATTGTAGAAGGCGGCGTTGGCGTCATAATCGACGTACAAGGCCGCCCCCTCCAGGGAAATGCCTGCAAACAGGCCCCTGCTTTTCGAATAGGAGAGGATTTCGGCCCGCAGATTCAGGTCCGTTCCCGCCTCGGCGGATCTGCCGACGGGACCCGCCGCCACCGAGGCATCGACTCCCAGGGTGAATTTCCCGCCGGATATATAATCCAGGCTGCGACGGCTGTTGAACACCAGGATAACGTCACTTGACTGGGCACCCGCCTGGAGGCCGAAGCTGCCGCCCGCCAGCTTGAAAAATACCGGGTTGCTCCAGCCCCGGTCCTGGGTACGCACCACCATAATTCCCGAGCCGTAGCGGACGCCGCCGATAAAGCCCGCCTTCAGAAGATCGGGGAAAATGGCGATGCCGTAGGCGCCATCGAGAAGGCTCGGAGGAATCGATTGCTCCGGTATTGCCATTATTTCCTTCATTACCGCGATCGACGAAAGGACCTTGGCCTCTTCATTGGCGCCGGCGCGCAAAGATGCGGGCATCACGAAAACAAAACCCGCCAGCAGGATAGAAATTACGGCAACAGTCCTGTACGGCATAAACACCCCTCCCTATGTACTGGCTCATTTTGCTGATCGGACCTCGATGGTTTACTCGATAAAGCATGGCTACTATCGCATGGACGGGGAGTACCTTGTCAAAGGAAAAAGGGAGAAGACGATATTGCCCGTTGCCGGTTGAAGGCGGAAGCGGCACGGCACGCACGCCATCAGCGCGAAACCGACGCTGCGCTTTCGTGCACGGCCTCGGAGAGCGTGGGGTGGGCATGAATGGTGTTGCGCAAATCCTGCGCCCTGAGATGGAGGCGCATGGCCAAAACACCTTCGGCGATCAGCTCCGATGCTCGCGCTCCGACGATATGGACGCCGAGCACCCTGCCGGACCGGGCATGCGCCAGAATTTTTACGAAGCCCTCCGTTTCCCCGAGGCACCGCGCGCGCCCGGTCCCCACAAACGGATAAGTACCCGCCCGGTACGCTACGCCCAGCTTCTTAAGCTCCTCTTCCGTCTTGCCCACACTTGCCACCTCCGGCCGCGTGTAGATGACGGCGGGGATGGCGTCGTAGTCAACCTCGCCCGGCAGGCCGGTCATGCCTTCCACGGCGGCGATCCCTTCGGCGGTTGCCTTGTGGGCAAGCATGGGACCGGGGATAAGGTCCCCGATGGCATAGATCCCGTCGGCGGTTGTGCGATACTTTTCATCCACTGTCACAAACCCCCTGGCATCGAGCTTCACCCCGAGTTGATCGAGGCCCAGGCCGCGGGTCAGCGGTTTTCTTCCCACCGAGACCAGTACCCTGTCAAACGAGACCCGCTCCTGCCCGCCGCCCGCATCGAGGGTAAGCGTCACTTCTTTTTCGCCCGCATCCGAGCCCGCCACCCTCGTGTTCAACCTGATATCGAATCCCTGCTTTCTTAGCAGGCGGTCCAGCAGCCTTCCCGCCTGGCCGTCGAGCGCCCCCGCAATCGAGGGCAGCATCTCGATAACGGTGACCTTCGACCCTAGCCGCGCCCACACCGACCCCAGCTCGAGGCCTATGTATCCTCCTCCGACGATCCCCAGGCGCTCCGGCACTTCACCCAGGGCCAGGGCTTCGGTCGAACCGATAACCTTTTTGCCGTCGAAGGGAAGAAACGGCAGCTCCACCGGCTCGCTTCCGGTTGCCAGGAGCACCGCCTTGGGGGCGAAACCCTCGACTTTGCCGTCCGCTCCCGCAACTTCCACTTTTCTATCCGCCAGCAGCCTGGCCGTGCCCGTTACCAGCGGCACTTTGGCATCATGGAGGAGCTTGCGGACGTTTTCCACCAGGCCGGAAACGATCTTTTTTTTCCGCTCCATTATGGCGGAAAGATCGACTGAGATTTCAGCGGCGTGGATGCCGTGCTCCCCCAGCCGGTTCCTGGCAAAACTCAGGTACTCGGTAGACTCCAGGAGCGCCTTGCTTGGAATACAGCCCACGCGCAGGCACACCCCTCCCGGGTCGTGCTCCTTTTCCACGCAAACCGGCTTCATCCCCAGTTCGGCGGCCCTGAGGGCGGCGGCATACCCGCCCGGACCGGCGCCTATCACCACCAGATCGACTTGCCTTGAAGCCGGCATCTAAAGCTCCATCAACATGCGTTCGGGGTTTTCCACGTTGTCTTTTATCGTCTTCAGAAACGTCACGGCCTCCCGGCCGTCTATTACCCGGTGGTCGTAGCTGAGGGCCACGTACATCATCGGGCGGACCACCACCTGGCCGCCCAGCGCCACCGGGCGGTCCTCTATCTTGTGCATGCCCAGGATGGCACTCTGGGGCGGGTTGAGGATGGGGGTGCTCAGAAGCGATCCGTAGATGCCCCCGTTGGTGATGGTGAAGGTACCCCCTTCCAGGTCCGAAAGCCCGAGACGGTTTTGGGAAATCTTGTCCACGAACTCCACGATCGATCTCTCCAGGCCGGCGAACCCGAGTCCGTCCGCATCGCGGATGACGGGCACCACCAGCCCGCGCTCCGCACCGATGGCGACGCCGATATTATAGTAGCCGTGGTAGACGATCTCGTTGCCTTCAAGGAATGCGTTGACCTCGGGAATATCCTTGAGGGCGGCGACACTCGCCTTTATGAAAAAGGACATCATCCCGAGCCGCACGCCATACTTTTGCCGGAAACCATCCCCGTACTGCTTTCGAAGCGCCTGCACGCGGCTCATGTCGATTTCGTTGAAGGTGGTGAGCATGGCGGTGTTTCGCTTCGACTCCAGGAGCCTTTCCGCGATGCGCTGCCGGATGGGGGACAACGCCTTTCGAAGCGTCTTCCCGGCGGCGGGAGCGGGAGTGGGACGGCGGGGGGCCGCCGATTTTGGCGCAGCCGGCGCGGCCGGCCGGCCGGCGGCCGTTCCGACCGGTTCGTGCCGGGGTATCGAAGCGCCGGGCTCGGAGACACCGCCTCCCTGTTCCAGGAAGAGCAGTACGTCGCCTTCGGTTATCCTGCCTCCCGGTCCGGTCGGGGTCAGCGCCGAAAGATCGACGCCCTTTTCTTCGGCCAGGGACGAAACGGAAGCGGAAGCCAGCGGCTTTTCGGCAGCGGGCGGTTTTGGGGGAGGTTCGGGTTCGGGCACCGCCGCTTTGGGCGCCGGCGGCCGCTCCACCGGTTTTTCCTCCACCGGGGCCGCCGTTTCAGCCCGCCCGGCACCGGGCGCGGGTGTTTCGACGGCTTCCCGTGGCTCCCGGGCCGGCGGCTCCGGCCTTTTTTCCCCTTTTTCGGCCGCCGCCGTCTCGATTGTGGCGACCACCGTTCCCACCGAGATGGTTTTGCCTTCCTCCACCAGGATCTTCAAGACCCCGGCGGCGGGAGCGCTCACCTCCAGTGTGACCTTGTCGGTTTCGATGACGAACAGGATATCGTCCCTGGCCACCGTCTCACCGTCTTTTCTCATCCACTGCGCCAGCAGCGCCTCCTGCACGGATTCGCCGACTTCGGGCACCTTCACTTCGACCTTCATGATCTCTCCTGCCAAGTGCCTCTCATTCAACATCCACCCCTTCCAACTCCGGCCGGCGATGCCCTCGCTCCCCGGCGCCCGGAAACGCCATTTCCAGGAACCTGTCCTGCTCGTGCTTGTGCGAGGCAAGGTAGCCCGAAGCAGGGCTTGCGGCCACGGCCCTGCCGATATATCCCGGCTCGGAGCCCAGGATCGTTTTGAGCCTGGGGCGCATGAATTCCCACGCACCCATGTTTTCGGGCTCTTCCTGGACCCAGAAAAATTTCCCGGCCTGCGAATACCTCGAAACCGCCTCCCGAAGTTGCTCTTCGGGGGTCGGGTAGAACTGCTCGACGCGGATTATCCCGGTCCCGGTGTCACCGGATTCCAGGCGCTTCTTTACGAGGTCGTAGTACACCTTGCCGCTGCAAAAAAAGACCCTTCCCGCATTCTCGAAACCGGTATCTTCGGTGAGGACCTCGTTAAAACGGCCCGCGGCCAATTCCTGGAGATTGGACACGGCGGCGGGGTCTCTCAGCAGGCTCTTGGGTGTGAGCACGATCAAAGGTTTTCGGAAATTTCTCTTCATCTGCCGTCGTAACAGGTGAAAATACTGCGCGGGGGTGCTCGGATAGCAGACCTGCATGTTTTCCTGCGCGCACAGTTGCAGAAACCTTTCCATGCGGGCGCTGGAATGTTCCGGCCCCTGGCCTTCGAACCCGTGGGGCAGGAGCACGGTGAGCCCGCTGTGTCTTTGCCATTTGAACTCGGCGCTGGATATGAACTGGTCGAAAACGGACTGGGCGTTGTTTGCGAAATCCCCGAACTGGGCCTCCCACATCACCAGGGTGCGGGGGCTCACGAGCGAATAGCCGTATTCGAATCCCAGGACCGCGTTTTCCGAGAGCATGCTGTCATGGACGTGGAAAGGGGCCTGGTTCGGCGCCAGGTGATTGAGCGGGCAGTGGCGCGCCTCGGTTTCCATGTCGGAAAGGACGCTGTGCCTCTGGCTGAAGGTGCCCCTGCTGCTGTCCTGGCCGCTGAGGCGCACCGGGGTCCCCTCGACCAGCAGCGTTGCAAACGCCAGGGCCTCGCCGGTTGCCCAGTCTATCCCTTCGCCCTTTTCCACGCTTTCCACCCGCCTGTCGAGAATGCGCGCGAGCCGCCGGTGAGTTTTAAAGCCCTCCGGGAATACATTGAGCCCGCGGGCAAGGTCGCGCAGCGCCGCGGCGTCCACTCCCGTGGCGACCGGCTCCCAGGACCAGCCGCCGTCAAGACCTTCCCAAACCTCGAAAAAGCGCTCCGCGGGCATCGTGCACGTCTTTTCGTGGGCGGCCGTATAGGCGAGTTCCATGCACTTGTTTATGCCGTCAACGATGCGCTCGGTTTCGCCCTCGCCCGTTACGCCCGACTGCTGAAGAGTCTGCGAGTAGATCCGGTACAGGGGCGGGCGGTCCTTGATGCGCTGGTACATTTTAGGCTGGGTATAATAGGGCTCGTCACCCTCGTTGTGCCCGTAGCGACGGTAGCACACAACGTCCACCACCACGTCCTTGCCGAACTGCATCCGATAGTCGAGCGCCAGCTTTATAATGTGGACCGCGGTTTCGGGGTCTTCACCGTGGACGTGGAAAATCGGGACCATCAGCATCTTTGCCACATCCGTCGCGTACCGGGTGGACCGGGCGTGTTCGGGAAGCGTGGTGAACCCGATCTGGTTGTTTATTATGATGTGCAGCGTCCCGCCCGTGCCGTATCCTTCGAGCTGCGAAAGGTTGAGCGTTTCGGCAACGACTCCCTGGCCGGCGAAGGCGGCGTCCCCGTGGATCAGAAGCGGCAGCACCAGCCCGCGGCCGCTTTCGCCCAACCGTTCCTGCCGCGCATACGCGATCCCTTCCAGCACGGGGTCCACGGCTTCGAGGTGGCTGGGATTGTTGGCAAGAAACAGGCGGATCTTTTTCCCCTCTCCCTCCAGGTCGCCCATGTAGCCCCGGTGGTACTTTACATCCCCGGCCCCATAGATCGACTGCGGGTCGTAGTGCTCCTCGAATTCACAAAAAATCCATTCGTAGAGCTTGTTCATTATGTTTACCTGGATATTGAGACGCCCCCGGTGGGCCGTTCCAATCTCGATCTCGCCAAACCCGGCGCGGCCGGCATGCCGCACCAGCGCGTCCATCATGGGAATGATTACGTCCGCACCTTCCAGTGAAAACCGTTTCTGGCCAATGTAGCGAATGTGCAGGAACTGCTCGAACATGTTCGCCTGGCAGAGCTTGTTTAAAATCAGCACCCTTTCGTCATTGCTCAGGCCGGGGCGGTTGCGCTCCGGCTCGATCCTTTCCTGGAGCCACGCCCGCTCGTGCGGGTCCTGGAGGTGCATGTACTCGATACCCACCGAACGGCAGTAGGTCCGGCGCAGCGCGGACAGGATGTCCCGAAGCGTGGCGTCTTCGCTAAACAGGGTGGGTGGGGTGAAGAAACGCCGGTCGAGATCGTCATCGGAGAGGCCGAAAGCGGAAAGTTCCAGCAGTTCGTGATTATTGACGCACCTTTCCAGCGGGTCGAGACAGGCCAGCAGGTGCCCCAAGTCGCGGTAACGATAGATGAGTTCCTGGACGCCGCACTGCTTTAGCAGCTCGCCCCTTTCGCAAAAACCGGCGCCGACACGCTCGGGAGATGCCGCCAGCTCGAAGCCTTCGAAAAAAATCTGCCAGTCGCGCCCGACGCTCAGCGGGTCGGACATCCACTTCCGGTACTGCTCGTCCATGAATTCGGCGTTCAAACCCAAAGCTAGATTCATCGGTAAATTGTTCCTGTGGGAAGAAAACGAATCGCGCCGGGGGCCGGCTCACGCGCCCGCCGTTGCGGCGAAAATAATCATGATTTCATGTTCCGTGCGGATTCAAAGCTTAGAGATAGCTATGATGGATGTGATGTCAAGGATGAGAGGCCGCGATGTGATGCGTACAAGCGAGGAGAGATGACAGGCGACAGCGCCGTTCGGCCGAGGCATCGAAACATGAACGGCCGCGGGTGTGCCGGCAATTAATGGTCCAGGTCGGAAGGCGCATTTTCGTATGCGAAATTCTCGATGAAATCCTGCAGCATCGACGTTTGTCTTACGTTAAGGTTTTCAAACTCTACGCCGCAGCGCCTGGTTTTTATCTGGTTCCAGGAGCGTTCCGGGATTTCATCATCATAGATGACCCTGCAGACCACTTTTTCCAGGTGAATAAATCGCCCGTTGCTTCCGAAAATCTTAATGGAGTGGCTCTCTCGCTGCTCCTCGCCGGTCGAAAGATAGCGAACGCACAGGCCTCCCATGCTTATGTCCAGGAGGTTGCCCAAATCAAGCGAATCGTCGGGCCGGATGAATGCCGCAAAAGCGCCCTCTTTCGCTCTATATCTCTTGTACTTCCGTTTCTCTTCGGCCATTTGCCCTTCCATCAAAATCCGCCGTCCGGCAGTTGAGTAAAATTCGAAGTGCTGTCGCTCTTACAGGAAAGAATAAATCCCCGGCTCGGAAATCGAAATGGGGCGTAGATGAGATTTGTCTTCTCAGATTAAAAAACCACCCGGAATTCTTATTTGAATTTTTATATATAAGTAAGGGGGATTTTAGTGGGTACAAATTGGGTAAAATCGCTAGCCACTTATTCTGGAAGAACAGACAAGACAAGATAGTACAAAGGATTGGCGAGTCCTGCCGAAAGGAGAGCCGGTCTACCGTCTTTACCCGTGCGACCGAATCGTTTCAAACCACGGGGAGCGCAAGCCGGCAGGGGCTGCGGCAAATAAAAAGCAGTACCGGGCCGGATGGTAAACTCGCCCGCGGTTATTATATTGCCTCTCAGTACCACCGATTTTTGTAAAATTGTTCCACCTCTGCCCGGACACTGATTCTGCCGCTGTCTGCGATCGTGAAACGGGGTGGAGCAATTCCCGGTCCCCGTTTTCCAAACTTCAATTCAACGAACAAAAGGAGGATGCGATGTCTGTGTACAAGATAGTTGAGTTGGTTGGAACCAGCCCGAATTCCTGGGAAGAAGCCGCCAAAGAGGCAGTGGAAACCGCCACCAAGAGCATTCGGGATCTCAGGATCGCGGAGATCGACAAGATGGACGTAAGGATCGAAAACGGCAAATTGACCGAGTATCGCGTGCGCGTGAAGCTCTCGTTCAAATACGAAGGTGCCGAATAGCACGGGCGCCGAAGCCGCAAAATCCCGGCCCTTCACCATGAACCGCCCCTGCGGCGGCCATGGAAACACCGGCCCGCGGCAAGCGCGGACACCCCGTGTCATTTGCCCTGAAGCAAGGTTTAGCGCAGGCCACGGAGGCTATTCATTACGCCCAGGAGCACTTCGTAGGCCTCGCAAAGTTCCAGGAAGCCCTCGTGGACACCGCCCTGGTCGGGATGTATCTTCTTGGCCTTGCGCCTGTAGATTCGGGTAAGCTCCGTCTTGCTCATTTCCGCCAGGCGCCGCGCCGAGACGCCGAAAATCTCGTATGCGCGCTCCACCAGCATGTGCCGGGAAGGCCGGGCCGGGCGGTCGAAGTGAGCCTTGAACCCGATGGCCTCAGCCCAGGTTTGGGTCCGGAACTCGGAGTCAAAGTAGAGCCAGGCGTATTTTGTGAGATACGGATGCAGTCCGTTTCCGTTGTCCGTGGCCCATTCCACGCCGTGGAAATACTGCTCGTCGTTATTGAGACTGCACAGTTCCCGGACGATGAACCCGTCCAGCTTGTCCCTGTCCAGGGCGGACGGATAATCTCTCACGAACTGAGGGAAAAACAGCGGGACTCCCAGAGAGGCGTACACATAGGCGGCGCGTTCGTGCGGCGGGAGTCGATACTCCATCGCCTCTATCACGCTTTCGATTTCGTCCCTGGACTTGTAGAGCAAAATATTTAGAAATTTCCAGTGTTTAAGGCCAAGCTCACCTGAATCGACACGGGCAAACCTCAGGTAGTACAGCCTTCGGGCGTCGAAGATGTGTACCCTGTCATGGCCGGGCAAAAGGTCTTCGGGGTTGAACTTGACCCGCAGCGGCCTGCTCCGCCTGGGCCTGAAGGTCTGCAGAATGTCCTGGAACCTCGGTTCGAGATAAGGGACAAAGATCTCTTCCAGCTCCTGGGACGTAAACTCCGCCCCCTTCTTTTCGAGCGCCTCTTCCAGGGCGGGATCGAAATAGAAGCAGCTCCCGCCCGGATACAGGATGCAGGCGCGGGGGTCGGCCCCGATGTCAACCAGGTCCCGCGATTTCAGGACGCCGCTGTCAGGATAGGTTTCCCTCAGGATAAAGTGATAACCCTTTCGCAGTTTTACGCGCTTGAGGTATAAGGCGAATCACCCCTTTCAAATATAATAAACACCCGCAATGCGGGCTTAAAAATTATGGCGCGCGAATTCGAAATCACGTTCCTCCGCGTCCGCTTTCCTTTTTATATTCTTTTCCTTCGCGCTTTCGCGTCTTCGCGTGCCAAATTATTTCTTCTTTGAAAACCTCTCATCTTCACTGTAAATACACCCGCAATACTGCTGGCGATATATTCCGAGCGCTTTCGCCCTTTCCTGGCCTTCTTTCCATCCCTCTCGAAAGTCCCGGTAGAGGAATTCGATGCCGTGCCTGCGCGAGGCCTCTTCGGCAAGCGACCTTACCAGTTCGTGTTTCTGGAGCCTGCTGTACAGAAGCGTTGTGGTGAAGGCGTCGAAACGGCTTCTTTTCGCAAGCCTTGCCGCCGCGTCCAGGCGCAGGGAGTAGCAGTAGGTGCACCGGCTGGTTTCGCGAAACGCAACCTGCCTGAAAAAGGTCTGGGGGTCGTAGTCGGCACGAACGATCAGCGGCAGGTTTTCACTTTCCGCGTAGCTTTCGAGGGCGGCTAGCCTCCTGTCGAATTCCTGCCGCGGCTGAATATGCGGATTATAGAAAAAGGCATGGACCGCCAGGGCTTCGCCCCGAAGCACCGAAACGGGGTAAATGGAGCACGGAGCACAACAGGCGTGAAGAAGGATGCGTGTCATTAAAGCCTCTTACGGGTTGAGGGGCGCGGGAGGGGTTTCACGCGAAGACGCGAAGGCGCGAAGAAAGAGAAAGAGAAAGAGAAAGAGAAAGAGAAAAAAAACATATCCTCTTTTTCCTATTCCCACAATCCCTCAATTCCTCAATCCCCAAATCCCGCCGCCAGTTTCTGCGGCAATCCGTCGAAACTTCCGTTGCTCATGCACACTATGAGATCGCCGGGACGGGCGGATTCCAGGATAAAACGGGTTAATTTTTCACTATCGTCGAAAAAATGCGCATCTTTCCCCCGCCCGCGAATCCGCTCGACCAGAAGGCGCGAATCGAGGCGATCCTGTTCGGGGATGGCTTCGAGCCCCGGCGGCTGCTTAATCAGCACCAGGTCGGCGGAATCGAACGAGGCGGCGTACTGTTCCTGGAAAACCCTTCGCCTGCTCGAATTGGTCCTGGGCTCAAATGCAGCCACAATGCGCCTTCCGGGATAAAAGTCTCTCAACCCGGAAAGGGTCTCACGAACCGCCGTCGGGTGGTGGGCGAAATCATCCATGACGATCACGCCCCCGGATTCGGAAACAATGTCCTGGCGCCTCTTCACCCCGCCGAAGTTCGGGAGCACGTCGCGGATCAGGTCCGCGGGCATCCCGGCAAGCCTTGCCGCTGCTATCACGGCGGTGACATTTCCCGCGTTGTGCCGCCCGGAAAGCCTGGAGCGGAAGGTTTCATCCTTCGATGTGTCCGGATTTCGAAGCGAAAACGAAACCTCCCCCGACCCGTACGCAACCGATGAGATCCGCCAGTCGGCATTGGCTGAAAAGCCGTAGGTCAGGACTTTTCCGCGACACTGCCCGGCAAGCGCACGGCAGTTCGGGTCGTCTGCATTCAGGATGAGAAATCCGCTTTCGGGAATCAGGCGCGCAAAATTGACAAACGCTTTCCGTATGGCGTCCAGGTCCGGAAAAATGTCCGCATGGTCGAATTCGATACCGGTAATTATACCGATGTGCGGCTGATAATGCAAAAACTTGGGCCCCTTGTCGAAAAAGGCGGTATCGTATTCGTCTCCTTCGATTACCATGTACTCGCCGCGCCCGATCCGAAAGCTTGCCTGCCAGTCCTTGACAAAGGCCCCCACGAAGGCCCCGGGGTCCATTCCTCCCCGCTCCAGCACCCAGCCCAGAAGCGACGTGGTGGTGCTCTTTCCGTGCGTACCCGCGACCACCAGCCCTTTTTGCCCGGAGAGGAAAAAACGCCCTATCGCCTGCGGCATCGAGAGATAGGGCCGCTCCTGTGAGAGTATATACTGCGCTTCCGGGTTTTCACGCCGCACCACGTTTCCGATCACGAACAGGTCCGGATCGAAGCTTTTGGGGTTATCGGGCGAAAACCCCTCGAACAGGGGAACTCCCAGGGTTTGGAGGTGCGTGCTCATCGGGGGGTAGAGGTTCCGGTCGGACCCCGCCACCTGGTAGCCGCTTTCCTTTAGCATCGTGGCCAGCGTACCCATGGCGATGCCGCCGATGCCCACCATGTAGATCTTCTTTATTCCGTCAGATATCATTGTACCAGCGCTTCCATGACAATGTCGTGCATCAGGGGCCTGAATGCCCTGTGGGCGTCGTTTTCCCTCGATGGGTGGACGCGGTTTGACAAAAGCACCACCAGGACGTCCCTTTCCAGGTCGAGCCAGAACGAGGTCCCGGTAAACCCGAGATGCCCCACGCTGTTTTGGGAAAAATACCGCCCCGAACTCGATTCGGCAAGTCCCGGCGTATCGAACCCCAGCGCCCAGGTGCTGCCGGCGGGCGATTCCCCCCTCATCCAGAAAAGGCGCACCACGTCGCGGGAAACAAGACGGCTTTTCGCCTTGCCCCCGTATACCGGGCGCAGATGGTCGATCACGGCAAAAACGGAGCGCAGCGTCCCGAAAAGTCCGGCATGCCCCGCCACCCCGCCAAGGCTCCACGCATTCTCATCCGATACCTCGCCTGAAAGCACCCGCTTTCGCCACGGGCAAAGCTCGGTTGCCGCATACTCCAGGTTTTCCAGCCCCGGGTCTTTTTCGGGCAAGGCCTCCGGCCCGCCGCCGGTCCCCAGCGGGCAGAAATGCAGCTCGTCGATGCCGAGAGGTGAGAAGACCATCTCGCGGGCAAGCCGGTCAAGGCCCGATCCCAGGATCTTTTCCAGGATAAAGCCGAGCAGCATGTACCCGAGGTCGCTGTAGGCGGCGGCGCTTCCCGGAGCGAAGTCCAGGGGCTCTTTCATGATCATGGATACCAGGGCCGCTTTTCGCTTTCCGGGATCGATCCCCGCAAGTTCGAAAAAAAACTGCCTGTAGGGCGCAAGCCCCGAGCAATGGCCGAGAAGCTGCCGGATGGTGATTCCCCGCTTATCTTCAGGGGCATCCGGAAAAAAGCGCTCCAGGGGATCGTCCGGGGCGAGTGTTCCGCGCGAAACACAGGCCATGACCAGGGGGACGGTTGCCAGGGGTTTGGTAAGAGATGCCAGGTCGAAGCGCGTGGAATCCGAAACCGGCCTGCCACCCCAACTGCAGTGCCCATAGTTTTTGGTAAATGCAGGCCCTTGCCCTGCCGACACCAGGACGGCCGCCCCCGAAAACACCCGCACCGCCAGTGCGTCTTGAAAAGCCTCGTCCAGGCGGGCCTCCAACTCAGGCCGAAATCGGGTTTTGAACGATTCTGAGCGCTCTTTCATGGGTATCCAGGAGAAAGGGCGCGCCGAAGGGTATCACTTCGTTTCGGCGGCCGTGTCCGAACGGAAGGCTGTGGACGACGGGAAAGTCGAAAGCCTTTGCATGGTCCATTACCATCGAGCATATCTGCTCGTTCTCGGCGCACCTGTCGAACTCCCCGAGGATGATCCCGCCAAGCCTTTGCAGGACCCCGGCAAGTTTTAAGTGGTTGACGATCCGGTCGAGCCTGTAGAGCGCCTCGCCGCAGTCCTCGATCAAAAGCAGCGCGCCGGCGAGGTCGGGCAGGTAAGGCGTCCCCACCAGGTGAGCCAGGCAGGTGAGGTTTCCGCCAAGCACCGGCCCGGTCGCCCTCCCGTGCCTCAGGACGTGCTCCGCGTCCAGTTGCCACTCGAAAACGGCGCGGCCGCAAAGCACATCCAGCACGTTTTCGACCCTTTCCGGCTGCTCGGCAAGGCCGGTCAAATTAGGGCCGTGAAGTGTACACAGGCCCGCCCGCCCGGCCAGCGCCAAGTGCAGGAAGGTGATGTCGCTGTGGCCGAGAAAAATTTTCCTGCACCCGCGAAGCGCGGCATAAGGGAGCGAGGCAAGCAGCCGCCCGCTGCCGTAGCCACCGCGCACGCAGATTACGGCGCGCACTTCCGGGTCCATAAATGCGTCGCACAGGTCCTGTACGCGCTCCAGGTCCGATCCGGCAAGATAGGGGGGACGGAAGACGGAAGACGGAGAGTGAGGGTCTTCCGGTGCGGGGGAGGATGCCGGGCCTGCCATAAAGCGTTGAAGGTTCTTTCCGGCAACCGTCCTGTATCCGGCCTTTTCCAGTATTTCCCGGCCCTTCTCGTACAGGGCCGCTTCGAAGGGGCTCGACGGTGCGATCAGGGCAATTGTGCTGCCCGCGGCGGCGCCTTTGACGATCATGCCGGTTTTCTGTTCCTGTCGAAAATAATCTTCAGGCCCTTCAGAGTGAGGTATTCGTCAACTTCGTCTATGACCGGGCATTCGCTGGCGATCAACGGGGCGAGTCCGCCGGTGGCGATAACGAAAATGTCCCGGTTCGCCTCCTTTTTGATCCTGGTGATAATGCCCTCCACCAGGCCCGCATAGCCGTAGACGATCCCGGCGTTCATGGACGCGATGGTATTTTTGGCAAGTATCGAATGGGGCCGGGCGAATATCTCCACCCGTGGGAGCTTGGATGCTTTTTGAAAAAGGGCCTCACAGGAGATCATGACCCCCGGGCATATGACCCCGCCCATGTATTCGCCGCGCTCGGAGATGTAGTCGAACGTGGTGGCGGTCCCGAAATCGACCACCACCGTCGCCTTCTTTCGCAGATCGTAGGCGGCGATGGCGTTCACGATCCTGTCGGCGCCGACCTCTTTGGGGTTGTCGTAGAGGATGGGCATGCCGGTCCTGATGCCCGGCCCGACCACCAGGGGCGTGGCGTTGAAATACCTTTCGCAGAACCGTTCCACCGAATTGAGAACGGGCGGGACAACGCAGGAGATGATCACGTCGCCCACGCTTTCCAGCGGAACGCCCTCCACGGAAAACAGGCTGCGAAGCGTGATGGCATACTCGTCCGTGGTCATGTTCACTTCGGTGCGGATGCGCCATTCATGAATCAGCCGGCTGTCGTCGAACAGTCCGAGGACCGTATTGGTATTGCCTATATCAAGTGCGAGGAGCATGAAATCTCCCTAAAGCTGATGCTCGATGCCGGATCCTAGCTAGTACCATGTAACCTTTGTGGCTTTGGGTGTAGGATGGGCACAGTCTTTTTGTGCCCACCGCTTTCCCAACGGATGGTGGGCACGATGAAACGGTGCCCACCCTTGTATGTTAATTCTTTGCTATAGTGAGTTGTACCACCGGCTATGGTAGACCGTCCCACCCTGGGGCCGCGAGCCCGTTCGTAGCGTGGTCGCCATAGCCTCTCCAGCAAGCCCGAACAGTTACAAGGGCCTAGAGCCCGCATCTACAAGGCCGGGATATAGGAGAAAACCAGTGCCGCAGACCTTCTTTGTCGGAATCGATGTCTCCAAGAAACATTTGGACGTGGCCTCCACCCCTAACGGGGAATTGTTTCGCATTAAGAATTCACCAAGTGAGATCGAAAACCTGGTTGTAAGACTCAAATCCACCACTGTGCCCGAAAGAATTGTTGTTGAAGCAACCGGCGGTGTGGAACGAACTCTGGTAATCTCTTTGGCTGAAGCTGGTTTACCGGTGGTCGTGATCAACCCCCGCCAGGTGCGTGATTTTGCCAAGGCCACCGGGAAATTGGCCAAAACGGACAAAATTGATGCCATGATACTGGCTCGCTTTGCCTCGGCAATCAATCCGGAGCTGCGGCCCATTAAAGATGTCGCATCCCAGGAGCTTTCCGATCATGTAAGCAGACGACGCCAACTCGTTAGCATGATTGTTCAGGAAAAAAACCGATGGAGTCGGGCTCCCAAAGGTCGCATACGAGCCGACATTCAAGATCATATCAGCTACCTCAAAAAACAGTTGGACCAGTTAAACGACGACATCAACAAGATAGTCCAAGATCTTTATCCCGAAAAAGTTGAACTGCTGAGTACGGTACCCGGGGTCGGCCCGGCCACCATCGCTGCGCTTGTCGCTTACCTCCCAGAGCTTGGGGAGTTGAGCGGCCGCAAAATTGCTGCTCTGGCCGGTACGGCTCCTTTTAACCGGGACAGCGGATCGCATATCGGCCAGCGCTCGATTTGGGGCGGCCGCAGATCCCTGCGCACGATGCTCTACATGGCCACGATCTCCGCAACTCGTTGCAATTACAAAATAAGAGAGTTCTATTTGCGCCTGATCGCAGCAGGCAAAAGACCCAAAGTGGCGATAACCGCCTGCATGCGCAAGCTGATAACCATCCTAAATGCAATGGTGAAGCAGCAAAAACCGTGGCAGGCCAGCGCAGTTTAAAAAACCGCGACGGCCCCCGAAGAGACTCTTTAAACACAGTTGCTACATCAATGTGAAATAATTCGTGTTACAGAGTACTAATGGCTCATATGCTTTTCGATGCACGATGCCATTTCATAGGCCACGCAGTCGATCGTTTCGCGGCTTGCCCCTTCCACCATGACGCGCACCACCGGCTCGGTCCCGGACGGGCGGATCACCATGCGCCCCTCGGCCCCGAGCTGTTTTTCGAGCTTTTCCTGCAGTTCGGCGATTTCGGGGACCTCGGACATCGGCTTGCTACAACCGACGGGCACGTTTACCAGCTTCTGCGGGTAGCGTTCCATTATGCCCTTAAGCTCACAGAGCGGGCGCTTTTCGCTCAGCATGACCGCAAGCACCTGGAGGGCCGAAAGAATCCCGTCGCCCGTCGTCGTATGGTCCAGGAAAATCATGTGGCCCGACTGCTCGCCGCCCAGGTTGTACCCGTTCTGGCGCATCTGCTCGACCACGTACCGGTCTCCGACCGGGGTCCTGACGAGCCGGGCGCCCATTTTTCGAAGGGCCACCTCCAGTCCCAGGTTGCTCATAACGGTGGCCACCACCGTGTTGTCTTTCAGTGCATTATTCTGGACGTAGTACTTGGCGCAAATTGCCAGCAACTGGTCGCCGTCCAGTATTTCGCCCTTCTCATCGGCCAGGATCACCCGGTCCGCATCACCGTCGAATGCCAGGCCCACGTCGGCACGGTATTCCCTGACCATGGCCGCCATGTACTCCGGGTAGAGCGCTCCGCAGTCCCTGTTGATGTTTTCGCCGTTGGGTTTTTCACCGGTCAGGATAACTTCCGCCCCCAGTTCTTCGAAAACCGTCGGCGCCACGCGGTAGGCGGCCCCGTTGGCGCAGTCGACCACCAGCCGCAGGCCCTCCAGGGTGAGGTCGCGGGGGAAGGTGTTCTTGAGATAGACGATGTAGCGCCCCTGGGCGTCGTCGATTCTCCTGGCCCGCCCTATTCCGCCCCCGGAAGGACGCACCAGCCGCTCGATTTCTCCGCTCAGGATGAGTTCTTCCATGTAAGCCTCGGTTTCATCGGGCAGTTTGAACCCGTCGGCCGCGAATATCTTGATGCCGTTGTATTCGTAAGGGTTGTGGGAAGCGGATATTACGATACCGGCATCTGCGCGCATGCTGCCGGTAATGAAAGCGATGCCCGGAGTCGGGAGCGGGCCGACCAGCAGGACGTCCACCCCCATCGAACATATCCCCGAGGTGATCGCGTTTTCGATCATGTACCCGGAAAGGCGGGTGTCCTTTCCGATAATTATTTTGGGCTTCCGGTTGGTGCTCCTGAAGACATGGGCGGCGCTCAAGCCGACCTTCATGGCAATGTCGGTGGTCATGGGGACGGTGTTGGCTATGCCGCGGATTCCATCGGTACCGAAAAGCTTTCCCATAATTCAACCTCAATAGAGACTCAAAAGATAATTTACGGCTTCATTGATTTTTATTGCTCGGCGGCCCTGCGCACTTCATCCGCCATTTTAACCGCATCCCGGTGAAAAGCCACGTCATGAACTCGAACGATGTGCGCGCCGGCCGCGATTCCGAATGCGTCGGCAATGGCGGTCCCCAGCTCCCTTTCCCCTTCGGGACGGCCGAGCACCGACCCGATGAACCTTTTTCGCGAAACTCCAAGGACTATCGGCCGGTCGATGGCTGAAAAGGCGTCGAGATTTCCTATCAGTTCCAGATTATGGTCCACAGTTTTACCGAAACCGATGCCCGGATCAATCAATATCTGCGCGCGCGCGACCCCGCTGTTCACCGCAAACCGGACCCGCTCTTCCAAAAACCGGCCGATCTCCGGTATCAGGTCCGAGTAGTCGGGCTTTACCTGCATGGTGCGCGGGGTGCCAAGCATGTGCATCAGGATGACCGGGGCACCCGATCTCGCCGCGGCGGCCGCCATTTCCGGATCGAACCGAAAAGAGCTGATGTCGTTTATTATATCGGCCCCGGCGGCAAGTGCCTGAAGTGCGACCCCGGATTTGTTCGTATCTATCGAAATCGGGATATCCGACTTTTCCCTGATCGCCCGAATGACCGGCAGCACCCGCTCCAGCTCGTTTTCAAGGGGAACCGGGTCCGATCCCGGCCGCGTCGATTCCCCTCCTATGTCCAGGATGTCGGCCCCTTCTTCGATCAGTTCGAAGGCGCGCGCAACCGCCCGGCCGTACTCGGAAAACCTGCCGCCGTCGGAGAAGGAATCGGGCGTTATATTCAAGATGCCCATTATGAGGGTCCTGCGGCCAAGTTCGACCGTGCGGCCCCCGGGGAGTTCAAGATTGTAGATTTTTCTGCCGCAAATTGCCATTGAGAAGCCTCTGGTACTGGAATGCGCGGAATTTAACATCATTTCCGTATAAATTACAGAATTTACCACACAGACTCAGGGGCAGCAGGGAAAAGGGGGAAAAAGAACCGCAAAGACGCAGAGGGCGCGGAGAAAAGCCAAGAGAAAAAACACGTGTACTTTTCCGTAAATGACGGGCTTCTCAATTCGTCATTCCCGCAATGCTTTTGGGCGGGAATCCGGTGTCTTTGCGGTCCTCTGACTCAAAAGCCAATTATTTTTTCTTTCTCCCGGCTTTTCTCCGCGCCCTTTGCGTCTCTGCGGTGAATTCTTTTTCTCCGCGGTTCTTTTTTAAGGCCAGTCGGGAGGGACGGGCGCTTCCAGGACCAGGACGGTCCCGAGGGCGGGGTGCTTAAGCGAAAGCCTCATTGCATGAAGGTAGAGCCGGGGGGCCGGTTTGGCGCCGTAGGCCCGATCTCCTGCCACCGGATGGCCTCCTTCCGCCAGGTGTATCCTTATCTGGTGGGTACGCCCGGTAGCGGGGCGCGCCAGCACTACTGCAAAATCACGCTCCCGGCGGAGCACCTCGAACGAAGTCCGCGCCGTCTTTCCCTGCCCCGTGGGCACCGCGCAGTATTTGCCGCCGACTTTTCCGATTTCACGCTCCGAGCTCCAGGAATCGGCCGCCGGGCTGCCCTCGACCAGTGCAAGATATTCCTTCCGAACGAGCCCTGCCTGGAAGCTCCTGCCCAGGGCGGCATTAACGCCCCTGTCGAGCCCGAAGAGAATCACCCCGCTGGTTTCCCGGTCCAGCCGGTGGTGCAGGGCGGCGTAAGGTTTTGCACCCCCCGGCGACAGAAACCGCAGAAGCGCTGCGAAGACATTGTTGTACGCATCGGAGGGGGTTTGCTGGCTGGGAATTCCCGCTTCTTTGTCGTAGGCAAGAAGGTGCCGGTCGCGAAAGAGAATTCTGCCGGGATCGATTTCATAGAATTTTCGAGGGCCGTAAGCGGGGATGGCGACCGAAATCTGTTCGTCGCCGGAGAGTATCCTGGACGGGTTTCGTTCGACTCGTCCCTGGACGTAAACCGAACCGAAATCGACCAGGGCGGCGGCTTCGGCGAGGTTGATCCTGAGGTAGGCGGAGACGGCGCGATCCAGCCTGCCGCCGCGCTCCCCGGGGGTCGTTTTCCATTTGAAGGACGAACCCAACCCGGAGCGGGGAGGCCTTACCCGGCCGCCGTCACTGCTCATCGAACCCGGCGGCGCAATCGGCGCCGGGCGTGCCTTCCTGTCCGAGCGCCCCTTCCTCCATGGCCTCGTCCATCATGGCATCGACGTCGATGTCTTCGTCCATTCCCTCCCCCATCGATTTCATCCACCGGGCAACGCTTGCAGGGTCGTTTTCGTCAAGCCCGGCCATTCGTGAAGGATCGGCAAGCCGCTCCATCCGGGTCTCTTCGGACAGGCGCACCCGCACCCGCGAAGGTATCCGCCGCATGGAAGCGCTCCCGCAGTGCGGGCAGACGGCGGAAAACTCCTCCGACACCCTGAACGTGATCACTTCGGACTTCCTGTTGCATTTGCCGCACAGGTACTCGTAGATGGGCATAAAAATCATTCCCGCGCCGCAGAAGGTTCGAAATGTATCGGCCACATGAACGGATTCAGAGAATCACATACTTTTTGATAGTGTACACCACCTCGTCGGGGTCGTCCAGGACCGTCAGGTAATCGATGTCCTCCTGTGCAACGTAGTGGTTGGACACCAGGGTCTCCCGAATCCAGTCGATCAGGCCCGACCAGTATTGCTTGCCCACCAGGACCACCGGAAAAGGCCTTATGCGCCTGGTCTGGATCAGGGTGAGGGCCTCGAAGATTTCATCGAGGGTCCCGAACCCGCCGGGCATCCCGATATAGGCCTGTGCATACTTTACGAACATTACCTTGCGAACGAAAAAGTACTGAAAATGCAAATTGACATTGGAATAGGGATTAGGGCTCTGTTCGAGCGGCAGTTCGATGTTCAGGCCCACCGACTTGGCCCCGCCTTCCCGTGCCCCCTTGTTTCCGGCTTCCATTACCCCAGGCCCTCCGCCCGTGATGACGTGGTAGCCGCTCTGAGCGAGCTTTCGGGCGATGCAAACCGTCTTCTCGTAGATCTCCTCGCCCGGTTTCACGCGGGCCGAGCCGAAGATGGACACCGCCGGGTAAAGGT
This sequence comes from uncultured delta proteobacterium, assembly GCA_963712895.1. Lineage (GTDB taxonomy): Bacteria > Desulfobacterota > Syntrophobacteria > Syntrophobacterales > Syntrophobacteraceae > SbD1. Next base: position 30,319 of record CAVQJR010000011.1, read on the forward strand.
CGCCCAGGGTTTCGAACCCTTCGACGAATTCAGCCAGTATTTTGAACAGGCGCCAGGAATCGCTGATAGTCATTGCATCGATTACATACTGTTTTTCGGCCATTGATCATTCCTTCCGCCGGACTGCGAGCCTGGAAGCCGGACCCGGCATAATTTTTTACTGCAATGAATAGTTCGTGCGGGAGAGGGGATTATATTAGTGAGTCATATATTGAACAAGGCCGGAGTTGCGCTTTTGTATTACGACGCTTATCAACGTTTTCAGACCGCCCAGGCTCAGGGTGGGCGCAGAATTGATGTTTGCATGTGCAGCACCGATGAGCTATCTTTGTGCCGCGTTGCTTTTTTGCAATTTCCCTGTACGCAGGCCTTTCCGACAGGATAAGGCGGCTTGAAATAAAGGAGGGAACGAATGGAAATGAGGGAATTCGTGAGGGCGGCCTTGAAAAAAGTGGGCCAGAAAATCCACGATGGCATTCTCGATAAAAACGAGGACGGCTACGGGGACGCCGAGGAGATGCTTCTGGACTGGGTCTGGATCGAACTCAAGGAGGAGTCCCCCGATAAGGACGCCGTTGTCAATATGGACCTTGACGACCTCTACGAGGTGATCGAAAGTTCCGCCGACCTGTACGAAGACTACCAGATATTGCTGGAATCCCTGAGGGCGGAAACAGACCGCTAGCTATCCGCGCGCAGTCCTTTTTATAAATTTTTGCAATTCAAAGCGCTCCCCCCTGTGAGCGCTTTTTTTATGTGCGCCCGGCAGGGCGCATTCACTCGGAGGTGCAAGTCCTCTACAGGCCCCGCTGTTAGCCGGACGGCAAGGGTGTCCATCGCGAGGTGGAATCTGAAGGAAGCCGCAGGCAAAGCGCTGGCCTGACGAACAGAAACCGCATACGAGGCGGTCATGCCGGGTGAGAAGGCCAATATCTTCAAAGCCCGATACCTGTACGGAAGGCATGCACGTAGATGCGGCGGGCATAAGCGTGAAGGTGGATGCGCATTACCCGGGGAGGTCTGCCGATCTGCCCTGTGCTACTGCTGTCGAGAGGCGGCGGGATGGATCGGCAGAAGTCAGCAGAGGGCATAGTGTGCGCTGGACAGCGCTTAGATCAGGAGGGTTGGAGTCCCTGGCCTGGGAGAAGGTGCGGCGGAACAAAGGTAGCGGTGAAGAGGCCCCTGGTGGAACGCCGGAGCCTCTCACATGAACCGGTTTCCGGGCCGTATTTTCGAAGGGTTCGGCGTATTTAATGCCGGGAGGGCGGCAGGCGGGGTGGAATTGGTTGTATAAATCATCAGGGATCGAGGGATTTGAAAATCGAAGAGCGGACCCCGATTCCTAAAATTCCTCAGTGCTTCAATTCCCGAATTCTCGTTTGCGTGGAGGCCCTGCCGTGATGGAAACGGACCGGCTGAAGATCCTGCTGATCGAAGACAACGAGGGCGACTATGTTTTGGTGCGGGACACGATATCGGAATTCCCGCACTCCCGGCATCTCATCGAAAGAGTCACGACCCATGGCGATGCCCTGGACAGGATCGGACGGGGGGAGCACGATATCTACCTGCTGGGCTGCCGTCCGGGCGACAGCTCCGGCCTCGATCTTTTGAGGGAGGCGGGCGCGGAGTCCTGCCCGGCCCCTTTTATCCTTCTCGCCGAGCGATACGACTCTGCATTCAAAGGCCGGGCAATGGAGGCCGGGGCGTCCGGGTGCCTGTTCAAGGGCGATATCGGTGTTCCTTTCCTGGAGCATGCCATACGCTGTGCCGTCGAGCTCAAAAAAATTCGGGAGGAGCTTCGCGCCGGCGATGAACGGTTCCGCCAACTGGCTGAAAACATCAACATGGTATTCTGGATCACTTCCGTTGAAGGCGACCGGATCATATACATCAACCGGACCTTCGAAACGATCTGGGGCATCCCGCTGGAAACCCTGTACCGGCACCCCGGATGCTGGCTGGATGCCCTTCACCCCGAGGACCGCGACCTGGCGCCGAATGCCGCGGGCGGCCGGCATCACGTGGAGTTCAAGGCTTTCGAGTATCGGATAGAGCGGCCCGACAGGTCCATACGGTGGATACGGGACCGTTTTTTCCCCGTTCGAAATCCCGCGGGTGAAGTGCACCGGATAGCCAGGATTTCGGAGGACGTAACCGAGGAAAAGAGGCTGCGCAAGGAAGCCGAGTATCATCTGCAGCAGATCGTTCACGCGGACAAAATGGCCTCGCTGGGAGAGGTGGTGGCGGGTGTGGCCCATGAAATCAATAATCCCAACAGTTTCATAACTTATAACGTGCCTCTTCTGGAAGAAACGTGGAACGCCTTCGAACCCATTATTTCCGAGTACGCCGCGGCGCATCCGCGGTGGAAGAAGGGTGCGATGTCCCTGGGCGAGTTCCGAGACGAAATGGGGGAGATCATCGAGGCAATCAAGATCGGCTCCGACCGCATAGCGCGGGTAGTGAGCAACCTGAAGGGCTTTGCGCGGACGGAAGAGGGCATTCCGGCCAGGCCCGTGCAGGTAAACGAGGTGGTCGAGAATACCCTTACCATCGTTGGTGCTCAGTTGCGCAAGCAGGCCTCGCAGGTGGATGTGAACCTTTCGAAAAACCTTCCGGCCGTCGAAGGGCATCCGCAGAAGCTGGAGCAGGTGGTGGCCAATCTGCTGCTAAACGCCGCCCACGCTCTTCCCGCCAGGGACGGCGGCAAAATTTCGATCAGCACCCGCTACGTCAAAAGGCTGCGCTGCATCCTGATAGAGATCGAAGATAACGGCGAAGGGATAAAGCCTGAAGTGATGGGGCGGATTTTCGAGCCTTTTTTTACCACCAGGCGGGCATCCGGCGGCACGGGGCTGGGGCTTTCCGTTTCCTACGGCCTCATCAAGGAGCATGGGGGCATTATCGGCGCACTTTCGAGGCCGTGGCTCGGAAGCCGGTTCACCGCCTATCTTCCCGTCGAAAGGGGGGCCGAGGTCCGGCTGAGTCCCATAATCCTGTGCGTGGACGACAACCAGGCGTTTCTCAACATGCTCAGGACGATATTCATCAAGGTGAACACGGGCATCGAGGTCCTGGAGAACGCTGAAGGCGTCCTGGCGTACCTGGAGGAGCATCCCGAGGTCGATGTCGTGCTCTCCGACCTGGTGATGCCGCGAATGGACGGATGGGAACTCCTGGCAAAAGTGAAGGCCAGGTTCCCCCTGGTTCCCTTCATTCTTTATACAGGTAGCCCGGATGCGCTCCGGGGCAAGCCCGAAGGATCTCCCGCCCCCGATTACTTTCTGCGCAAACCCTTTACCGTGCAGCATTTAATCAGGATTGTGGACTCGATGGGAAGGCAGCGTCTATGAAGATCCTGGCGGTTGACGATGAACAGGTGGCGTTGACCTCGATAAGGCGTCTTTTAAAAAGGCGAGGCTTGCAAGGCGTCGAGATCTGCGACAGCGGAAAAGAGGCGATCCGGCGAATCAGGCAACGGGACTACGACATCGTGTTGCTCGACCTTCTCATGCCTTCAGTGGATGGGCTCCAGGTGCTCGAAGCCGCCAAGTCCTTCAGACCTTCCACGGAAGTCATCGTCGTTACGGCCGTGGACGACGTGGCGACGGCGGTCAGGGCGGTGCGGCTGGGCGCCTACGATTACCTGGTCAAGCCGGTCGACAACGAGCGGCTGTACCTGTCGATAGAAAGGGCGCACGAGCGCCGGGCGCTCATGGCCGGGCTGGCGGGAAGGGCGGGCGGAGAAGGTGCAAAGCGGGTCCCCGCGGCCTTTTCCGGGATCATCACCCGCAATCCGCGCATGATAGAGGTGTTGCGGTATGCCGAAGTCATGGCCGGAAGCGGCAATCCGGTGCTCATAACAGGTGAGACCGGCACCGGAAAGGAACTGGCGGCACGCGGAGTTCACCGCGCCGGCCCCAATCCGGACGGCCCTTTCCTGGCGGTAAATATCGCCTCCATTCCGGAGAGCCTTTTCGAAAGCCAGCTCTTCGGACACGTCAAGGGGGCGTTTACCGGGGCGCAAAGAGACTACGCAGGCTACTTCGAGCAGGCAAGCGGGGGAACGCTGTTCCTCGATGAAGTGGGCGAACTGCCTTTGAACCTCCAGGTGAAAATGCTTCGCGTCCTGGAGGAAAAGTGCGTGGTCCGGCTCGGCGATACAAAACCGCTCAACGTGGACGTTCGAATCGTTTCCGCCACCAACAGGGACCTGGACCGGTGCTGCCGGGAAGGAAAATTCCGGCTGGACCTGCTCTACCGGCTCAAATGCGCCCACGTTCACCTCCCTCCCCTAAGGGAGAGGACGGGGGACATACCGCTTCTGGCGTCCCATTTTCAGGCCCAAGCATGCAAAAGGTACAACAAAAAGGAGAAGGGCTTCAGTCCGGAATCCATGCGGGCTTTGATCGGCAGGCCTTTTCCGGGAAACATCCGCGAGCTGGCCCAGCTGGTGGACCGCTCGGTCCTTCTTTCCGACTCTTCCCTGATTCCGCCCGAACAACCGGGAGAAAGCGGCCCGGTTTCGCACCCCCTCGCGCGAAGTCTTTGCACCCTCAAGGAAAATGATGAAATGCACGTGGCGTTCGTGCTGGAGCATACCGGCGGCGACCGAAAACAGGCCGCCGCAATACTGGGAATTACCGTAAGGCAACTGCAGCGAAAACTCGCCCGGTTGAAAAAAACTCCCGCCGCGTAAGCCTGGCGACATTAAAGTCACCAGGCCCGACCGGGAGGTCGCCCCCGCAAACCCCGGCCGGTCCCCGCTATCCCGATCCAGCGCCTTCCCGGCACGGCACGCGGCATGACATTTCCGTCGCACCGCTTCGCCAACGCTAAAACCCCCCACAGATAAAAAAGGTAATGCCGCCGCGCAATTGCATCCGGTTTTATCGCCGGGCACGCAATATGCTCAGGGTCTTCAGCGGAAGAACGATCAACATGAGGAAAGGCTCCCGTGTGAGCGGATGAGGAGAGACCAATGAAGACCCTGATAGCGGAAGACGAAATCGTTTCGTGCCGCGTTCTCGAAGATATGCTCGGTGATTGGGGCTACGAAGTCGTCGTGGCGCACGACGGCGGTTCGGCGTGGGGGATATTGCAGGAGGAAGACCCTCCGAAGCTGGCGATCCTGGACTGGCTGATGCCCGGAATGGACGGCGTGGAGATCTGCCGGAGGCTGCGCGGCATTGACAGCCGTGAGCCGGCCTACATCATCCTTCTTACCGGGAAGAACCGCAAGGAGGATATCGTCACGGCCCTTGAAGCCGGGGCCAATGACTTTATCACCAAGCCTTTCGACGCGGAAGAGTTGCGCGTGCGCGTTCAGGCGGGCAGGCGCATCGTCGAGCTGCAGTCGGACCTGGCGGCGCGGGTCAAGGAATTACAGGAGGCCCTCGACCATATCAAGACACTCCAGGGGATTCTGCCCATCTGTTCGTATTGCGGGAAAATACGCGACGACCGGAGCTACTGGAGCAAGCTGGAAAGCTACCTGGCCGAACACGCCAATGTGCGGTTCAGCCATGGAATCTGTCCGGAATGCTACGAAAAGCATGTCGTGCCGATGCTCGATGAGATCTCGAACAACACCGGGAAATGACGGGTAGGAAAAACACCCGGCCGATATATGCTTTCCGGCACTCTCAAGGCGGTGCCGGGCGTGGCGTTTACATTTTATACACAACGTCATAAATAATTGCGCAAAGGTCCTGATTTTCGCAGGGTGGACACGGTCTCTTTGTGCCCACCGTTTTTCACCCCGAATGGTGGGCACGGTGAAACTTTGCCCGCCCTACACTTCCCCTCTATTTTGCAACTACTTTTGACGCTGTATATAAATTCCCATTTGCCTGCAGTAAGCCTCTCCACCCGGTGTAGACTGCTTCCTGTAAAGAGCTTTTAAAAGCATGGGGAACGGGCCGTTGCCCGAATGAGGTTGCTTCAAAATACGTGAACTTCACGTAAATGGGGGACACTCCAAATCGTCATTCCCGCAACGTCTTTGGGCGGGAATCCGGCGTCTTTGCGGTTAAACGATTGCTTATCCCGCTCCCGGCAGGATTGCGGAAACGGGAAAAAGACGCTGGACCCCGGCTCAGAAAGCTCTGCCGGGGCGACGTTAAGGGGCGAGTCCGCCAGGCAAGGCAACATTTCCGATTAACCGAAAACGGGTGACCTGGTGACCTTCAGTGTGCGGTCCAAAATCGTTTCCATCACGTTGCTGATTCTGTGTGCGACTATCGGCGCAGCCACGCTGGTCTACAGTTACGTGTTCAGTGTGGAGTATTCCAGGGCCCTCCAGTCAAGGACCTTTGTCCTGGCGGAAACCTTGAAGTTTCAACTGGACAGGTTGCTCGAGCCGGGCATGGCGCTCGATGAACTGGTGGGGTTCGACGGGCAGTGCCGGGACCTGGTGGACCGGTACGGGGACGTTTCGTATGCAATGGTGGTAGACAAAAACGGGACAATTCTGTTCCACGATGACCCCTCCCGCAAAGGCGGGAAAATAGCGGACGACCCTTCTGCGATGAGAGCGCTGCGGAATGGGAGGGAGGCGATCAGGGCTCACTTTTTTGACGGTGAAGATGAAGAGTCCTACTCCGCCATGGTTCCGGTTTCCGATACTCACGGCAATTATGTCGCGGCGGTGATGGTCGGCTTTCCCGCAGAGGCCATAGCCCAAAAAACCGCGCGAATATTCTTCTGTTCCGCCATCCTTGCCGTGATATCCATCAGCCTGGCCGCCGGGCTTCTTCTTTCATTGCTGCACCTGTGGCTGAACAGGCCCCTTGGAAAGCTGCTCGGCGCTATCGGGGAGATGAGAGAAAAGGGCACGGAGCAGTATAAGACCGTCGATATCCGCTCCAGGGATGAAATAGGGCAGTTGGGGGCGGCATTCAACCATTTGATAGGCGATCTGAACGAATCCCATTCCAGGCTGAAGAAATACACCGAAGAGCTGGAATCCAAGGTGAGCGAACGAACCGCAACGCTGCTCGAAATGAACGGGCGGCTGGAGTCCGACATCACCGAGCGAAAGAGGATGGAGGAGGCGTTGCGGGCGGCACTGAGAAGTGCCGAGGACGAGCGCTCCAAAACCGAATCGATCATCGCCGCAATGGCGGATTCTCTCTTCATCCTGGGTACCGACTACAAGATCCTGCACCAGAACCTGAGTTCCAGGGAGGTGGTGGGAGACCACGCCGGCGAATATTGTTATTCGGTACTCCACCAGCGGAGCGAACCCTGCGAGGGCTGTCAGATGGCATCCTGCTTTGCGGACAGCCAGATCCACAGGCGGGAAAACCTCGCCGTCACGCCTTTGGGCCGTGAGGTAAGATACGTGGATGTCACCGCGTCCCCGATAAAAGACGCGGAGGGTAAAATCATCGCCTGTGTCGAGGTGGCAAGGGATGTCACCGAGCGCAGACAGAGGGAGGAGGAACTCAGGCTGGCAAAGGAGGCGGCCGAATCGGCCAGTGCGGCCAAGAGCCATTTCCTGGCCAGTATGAGCCATGAAATCCGGACTCCGATGAACGGGGTCATAGGGATGGTCAAGCTCGCACTGCGCAACGATTTGAGTCCGCGGGAAAGGGAGTGCCTGGTGATGGCGAAGTGCTCCGCCGAATCCCTCTTGAGGCTTCTCAACGACCTGATGGATTTTTCCAAGATCGAAGCGAGAAAGCTGGAGCTGGTCAGTGTTCCCTTTAATCTCGACGAAAGCATCGGCGAGGCGGTGAGCCTGGTGGGGGTCGAGGCGCAAGGCAAAGGCATCAAGCTCTCACAGGAAATAAGCCCGGCGATACCCCGGCTGCTGGTTGGAGACCCGGGACGGCTGACCCAGGTGTTTATCAACCTTATCGGCAATGCCGTCAAGTTTACCGAAATGGGGGAAGTGGTCGTGAGGGCCGAGGCGCAATCGGAGAGCGCCGGGGAAGTTTTGTTGCATTTTTCGGTGTCGGATACCGGCATCGGTATCCCCGAAGATAAGCAGGAGGTCATTTTCGAGGCCTTCACGCAGGCGGACGGTTCCACCACGCGAAATTTTGGCGGCACGGGGCTTGGGCTGGCGATTTCAGCCCGCCTGGTGGAACTGATGGGCGGGAAGATCGAGGTCGAGAGCACGGTCGGCAAGGGGAGCACCTTTCATTTTACCGTGCGTTTCGGGCTAAGCAGCGAGGGTGAGGATTCGGTGCACGGTCCGGGGGGAAAATACCGGCGTGAGGCCGCCGCCGGGTGGACACCCCTGCCCGAACCGCTTCGGCGGCTTCGAGTCCTGCTTGCCGAGGATAACCTCATCAATCGGAAACTGGCGGTCTCGATCCTGGAAGACCGCGGGCACGCGGTTAGAGTGGCGAACAACGGCAAAGAGGCCGTGGCCCTTTTTCGGGCGGAGCCGTTCGACCTCATCCTGATGGACGTGCAGATGCCCGAAACAGACGGCCTCCAGGCGGCCTCCGCCATACGCGAGCTTGAAAAAAGAAACGGCGGGCGTATTCCCATACTGGCCATGACGGCCTATGCGCTGCAAGGGGACCGGGAACGGTGCCTTTCCGCCGGCATGGACGGCCACATTCCAAAGCCCGTCGACCCCGATGAACTCGTGGGAACGGTTGAAAGATACGCGACAAGGGACCATGATCCGGAGACGGCGCCCGCAAAAGGGCGGCTTTCGCAGGCCGCCCCCCCTTTCCAAACCGGCGCATTCGACCCGGATGTCGCCCTGGCGGGGGTCAGGGGCAAGATGGACCTTTTGATCGAAATCGCGTCCCTTTTCCTGCGGCAGTGCCCGGTGCTGCTCGATGGAATCAGGGAATCGATCGGGAGCGCGGACTGTGAAAGGCTTCGGCGATCGGCTCACACGCTGAAAGGTTCGGTTGGAAATTTCGGCGCCGAAGAAGCTTTCCAGGCCGCCCTCAAAATGGAAGAATTCGGTATCGGAAAAGACCTCGACGGGGCGGAGGCGCTTTTCGAAGAGATGGAGAAAAAAGTTCTGGCACTCAGTGCCGCCCTGGGCAAGCTCTGCGGGCAGGACCTCAAGGCTTCCCGGGAGGGTCCGGCCCGTACGCGGGTCTGAGAAAGGCGGTTTCTCAGCAGCCTTCGAGCACCACGTGTTCCTTTTCGGATTTCGATTTGCGGGACTGTTTCCGGCGGCCGATCTCCCTCAGGGCCTGGTCCAGGTCCTCGCGCAAATCCTCGACATCCTCGCAGCCCACCGAAAACCGCACCAGCTCGTCCAGGATGCCCGCCTCCATTCTTTCCTCGCGCGGAATCGACGCGTGGGTCATCGATGCCGGATGCTCTATGAGAGATTCCACCCCCCCTAAGGATACCGCAAGCTTTATCAGCCGGACGTTGTTCATGACGGTTATTCCGCCATCCAGGCCGTTTTTCACCCCGAATGATATCATCGTGCCGAACCCGTCCATCTGTTTTTTGGCGATTTCGTGCTGCGGATGGTCCGGGAGGCCCGGATAGCGCACCCAGGTCACCTTGGGGTGAGATTTCAGAAAGCGGGCCAGCTTCATGGCGTTTTCCTGCGCCCTTTCGATCCTGAGCGGCAAAGTCTTCACCCCCCGAAGTATCAGCCATGCCTGGTGGGGGTCCATGGTGCCTCCGAAAACAGTGACGACTTTTTTCAGCCTCTTATAACTTTCCTCGCTCCCGGCTATTATCATGCCTCCGACCACGTCGCTGTGGCCGTTTATGAACTTGGTGAGACTGTTGATGACGATATGTGCCCCCAGCTCCAGCGGGCGCTGCAGGTACGGGCTGGCGAAGGTATTGTCCACCACCAGCAGGACCTTTCGCCGGGCCGCGATCTCACCCGCTGCCCCGAGGTCGGTCAGCTCCATGCTGGGGTTCATCGGCGATTCCACGAAAATCATCCTGGTCTCGGGCCTCAGCGCCTTTTCGATCTTGGCCGCATCCGAGCTGTCGACAAAGGTGGACTGCACGCCGAAGCGCGACATCTCCTTTTCGAGCATCACCCGCGACGCCCCATAGATGCAGTTGCCCGCGACCACATGGTCTCCCTGGCTGAGAAGCGCGATAAATACGGCGCCCACCGCGGCCATCCCGGTGGAGGTGGCGATTGCGGCAAAGCCGCCTTCGAGGGTCGCCAGGCTTTCTTCGAGAGCATGCACCGTGGGGTTTCCGATGCGCGTGTAGATATAGCCGGGCTGCTCTCCCGCAAACCGGGCTGCCCCGTCGGCCGCGCTCGGGAAGATGAAGGTCGAAGATTGGAATATGGGCACTGAAATCTCGCCGTAAATCGAGTGTTCCGCCGCCCCGGCATGAACGGCCCTGGTGGTTTTGCGCATGGCGGGTGTCTTTTTCAAATCGTTTTTCATAAGGGTCCTCCCGGGATTTTTGATCGATAACCCGTACAAAATATATGTAAGGATGAGAGGGTCAACCACTAATGAAGGATTTAAGGACTGGGGCAGGGTTGTCAATGACGGTTGCGGCCCGGGGACTCTGCCGGGGCAGGGTTGCGGGTTGGAAAGCCTGCGCTTCGGTAGCGCCATGGTGTATAATTTCCTCCGGGAGCGGATATGATAATCAGTGCAAGCCGCCGGACCGATATTCCGGCCTTTTATTCGAAATGGTTCATAAACCGCGTGCGCAAGGGATGGTGCGACGTGCCCAATCCTTTCAACAGGGCGCAGGTCTCGAAGGTCTCTCTTGCCCCGCGGGACGTGGACGCATTCGTTTTCTGGACCAGAAATCCGCGCCCCCTGATTCCCCGCCTGGACGAACTGGACGGACTGGGCTTTCGATACCTTTTCCTGATCACCCTCATAGGATATCCACGCGGGATTGACCCCCGTTCGCCCGGACCGGAAGTTTCGATCGCAAATTTCCACGACCTTGCCTCCCGAATCGGCCCGGAGAGGGTGACGTGGCGCTACGATCCGATCCTTCTAAGCGACATCACCGGGCCCGAGTTTCACGAAGAAAATTTCAGGCGCATCGCCCGTGCGCTCCGCGGGACCACGAACCGGTGCGTCATAAGCTTCGTAAACGTGTACCGCAAAGCCAGAAAGCGCCTGGAAGAGGCCGTTCCGGGAGGGCTTGCGGCGTTCGATCCGGGCCTGCCCCGGACCTCGGAGCTGCTTCGCACCATTTCCGCCGCCGCTCGGGAGGAAGGCATGCGGGTATTTAACTGCGCCGGCGGGCACGACTTATCGCCGTTCGGAATCCTTCCGTCCAGGTGCATCGACGGGGAGTTTATCGGAAATCTTTTTTCCGTGCCCGTCAAAGCGGTGAAAGACCCGTCCCAGCGCGCCGAATGCGGGTGCACGGTGAGCAGGGATATCGGGATGTACGACACATGCCTTTACGGATGCTCCTACTGCTACGCCACATCGAACACGGAACGGGCCGAAGCGAACCACCTTTCACACGATCCGGAATCGCCGTCGCTGGTTTGATCTCGATGCTGGATGCTGGATGCTCGGTGCCGGATACCCGTAGCCTTGCCCCGGCGTAGTTTCCGGGCCGCCCGCGACTCAAAATGCTTTCCCATGCCGGGGCATTTCTGATATGGTTAATCTTATTGGGTGTTTCGGACCTCACGGGGGCGATTTCCCCTTTTGCCGAAAATCTGCAAACCACAAGCAACTGCAAGGAGCGATATCGGGTGAAAAACGACGCATTACCATATGAAAAGGTCAGGGCAATTCAGGTAAGTAAGGGAAAACCTCTGTCGCAGCTTATTGCCGAAATGTCCGATACCGGTTTCCAGGGGCGGAGACTGGCGGAAGTTTGCGACATTTTCGAGGAAATGATCGGGGAAAAAGACCTGACCATTCTTATGGGCTATGCGGGGTCTCTGTCCGTTGCCGGCCAGTGGTCGATCATAAGCTGGCTGATGGAGCATCGCTACATAGACGTCCTGGCTGCAACCGGGGCGAATCTCACCGAGGACATCGTCGAGGGCATGGGGCGGAGCTATTACAAGGGCACCCACGCGGTCGACGACGAATACCTTTGCAGGAAAGGCCTCAACCGGTACTACGATATATACGGGACCGAAAAGGACTACATGAATATGATCGAGCTGATCGGTGAATTCATCCTGACGCTCGATGAAGATTACAAGTACTCGTCAAGGCAGTTCCTGTACCTGCTGGGATCATGGCTCGGGAAAAAGGGTGTCAGGAGCATCCTGACTTCCGCGGCCGAGAAGAGAATTCCCGTTTTCTGCCCCGGCATAGCGGACAGTCCCGTCGGAGACGCGGCGCTTTTTGCCAGAAGCAGGGGCTTTACCCTGTGCATCGACGGCATCAAGGACTACATAGAGTTCATGGGCCTTGCCGAAAAAGTCAAGGATACCGGAGTTTTCTATATCGGTGGAGGCGTTCCCAAGGATTTTGTCCAGCTTTTCGCCGTTTCGGCCGACCTGCTCTACGCGGACAAGAAAATTCCCAACCGGAAAAACCCTGTGAGCCGCGAAGGTACGGACGAGACATACCATCCGCACAAGTACGCCATCCAGATCACATCGGATTCTCCGCAGTGGGGCGGCCTTTCCGGCTGTACCTTCGAGGAGGCGACCTCCTGGGGCAAGGAAACCATCTCCGGGACCGGGAGAACGGCCCAGTGCTTCTGCGACGCCACCATCGCCCTGCCGCTTCTGGCCCACGTCATTGCCGAAAGAGTCGAAAATGCCAGGGAGGGAGTGGATTTTTCGGAGTTATTCGCATAAAGCGCTTCCCGTGAAATCACGAATGGCTGAGGCGGGCCGGTTGAGCGGGACCGCTGCCGTGGAAAATTAGTATGGAAAGCGGCATTTTAATCTCTGCGGACCCCTTAATACTAATTTTCGTTCAAGATAGGCCAATACCGATGGGTTACGCTCCGCTTCACCCATCCTACATCCCTTTCCAGACCTGAGTTAAGCGGAGGATGGGTGAAGCGGAGCGTAACCCATCACGTTAATCTTGGACGCAACCTGGTATAAGATGAATCCGGAGATCGGAAAAATCACTGGAGACAGTGTGACGGCCGTCCCGCAAGGGTTGCTCGACGCAGCGACTCGATTCCCGGGGAAAGCGTATCGCAGAAACAGTTGTTTACTTGTCCTGATTATAGCTGCATTAATCCTGTTTATCAGGAAAACCGATTCGTTTATAAATCCTCAGTTCTGGGCGGAAGATGGGGCTGTTTACTTCATCCAGCAATATGGCGGTGGAGCATCGGTTCTTTTCCGAGAATATGCCGGATATCTTCAATTTATATGCAGGCTGATAGCATTTTTTACAAATATGTTCTTTCCATTTTCCGTTGCTCCGATCGTATATGTCTATTCCAGCCTTGTCTTAACTCTTTTAGTGATAGCCAACGTATTTTCTCCCAGGTTCAAAGCTGATTACAAGCCATTGCTGGCTTTATCGATAGTCATGGTTCCTCATTTCACAAATGAGATATTCATGAACCTGTCTAACACACAATGGATTCTTTCCATTCTGCTTTTCATTACCTTATTGAAGGAAAATCCCGGTCGAGAATACGGCAACCTATGGCTCCAGGCTTGTATGGACTTGGTTATCCTGCTCCTCTGCGGTTTAACAGGTCCATTTTGCATATTGCTGCTTCCACTCGCCTTCTGGAAGTACAAAAAAGATAGAAGTTCCTTCAAGGCGGGTGTCTTTATGGTAATGTTATTAACATCGTGCATCCAGATATTTTATATTTTAAAATATGCACCGCTGGCAGAGTCCAAATACAGTTTAAATCCGGCCGCATATATAGTTGTAATAGGCTGGAAGTTTTTTGGCAATTTATTCCTGGGACATTTCATTTCATATAAGCTGAACCCTTATTTTCTATTCGCGGTGGGGACCTGCATTATCGTTACCATAATCCAATTCTCATCGGCATCAAAAACCGGCATAAAAATGGCGACGGTATGCATTGGCTATGGGGTTGTTGTGCTCGCAGCCATCCTGTACAAATGTAAGGTGGACCCATTGATTTTAGTCCCCGCTGGAAACGGCCCCAGGTATTTTTATATTCCTTGCGTAATGATAACCTGGTCGTTGATTTTATGTATGAAACAGGAGGTAAAATGGAAGAGAACTTTAACTAAATCGCTTCTGATACTTATATTAATATCTTCCCTTAGTTCCGGTTTTCATTCCAAACCTCTTAATGATTATGCCTGGGCCAGTTATAGTAAGCTGATCGGGTCGAAAAACGATCTGACCATTCCAATTAATCCGAAAGGATGGTATATAAAAATACCTTCAAGGTGAGCTGATAACGATGGGATTCCGCTTATCAGCTTGCTATCGATTAAGCAACTACCTGAAAATGACTGGTGATGTATTTTTTGCATATGCTCTATTTTCGACTATATTTCATATATATACAGCTTAAAAAGTAGTCGCAAAATAGATGGGAAATGTAGGGTGGGCACGGTTTCATCGTGCCAACCATTTGGTGTGAAAAGCGGCGGGCACAAAGAGATCGTGCCCACCACAAGAATCAGGACCTTTGCGCAATTATTTATGGCGTTGTGTATGATTATAATTATAGGGGCCGTTTCCAAGTGTCAAAAGAGCAATATCCCCTGATAGATGATTCCGAATATCCCATCATCAATTCGTGCCGATTGGGAGTAGGAGTGGTACGACCATTTATCCGAATCTCTCAGACGGCGTATCTCAAGTTTTACAAGGTAAATAGAAAAAGCCGGGCCCGCAAATTATACGGAAAATCCCGTTATACCTACGATGACTGGATAGCGGACCACGACACCCTGGACGATGCGGCCAGGTCGGCCGTGCGACGTGCTATCGAATCAATGCCCGTGCATCCGGTTATCTCCGTGGTGATGCCCGTATATAATCCGCAGGTCGAGTTTTTGGAACACGCCGTGGAATCCGTTCGAAACCAGCTTTATCCTTACTGGGAGCTGTGCATTGCAGACGATGCGTCAACGCAGCCAGGGGCGGCGCGGGTCCTTCGCAAATACCAGCAATCGGATAAGCGCATCAAGGTCGTTTTTCGCCCGGTAAACGGCCACATATCCGAAGCATCCAATTCCGCCGCCGCCCTGGCCGGCGGCCGATACCTCGCCCTCCTCGACCAGGACGATGCCCTGGCCGAACATGCCCTTTTCCGGGTGGCGCTCGAAATTGTGAAGCACCCGGATGCGAAACTCATTTTCTCCGATGAGGATAAAATCAATACGGAAGGGCGGCGCGGCGATCCTTACTTCAAATGCGAGTGGGACCCCGATCTTTTCTGCTCCAGCAATACGATTAATCATCTCGGAGTGTATGAAACCGCGATTTTTCGCGAACTGGGAGGGTTCCGCAAGGGTTTCGAAGGCTCGCAGGACTGGGACCTCGCCCTGCGGTTCATCGAACGCATAGGGCCTCGCCAAGTGCGCCACATACCCAGGGTGCTCTATCACTGGCGCATGCACCCAGATTCAATAAGCCTCAACGGCGATTGCAAGCCGTACGCTCAAAACTCCGCCGAGCGTGCAATCGACGAGCATTTCGCCCGGCTTGGGGTAGGGGCCAAAGCCGCTTCTCTTAAGATCGGGCATCGGGTCCGCTATCTTCTTCCGGAGCCTCCGCCCCGGGTGAGCCTGATCGTGTCCGCAAAAAGCGGTTCGACTCTTCTTCTTAACTGCCTGCGAAGTCTTCTTGAAAAAACGGCCTACCCGGAATTCGAGATCCTGCTGGTAAGTAATCGCAGGGTCTCCGGGCGGGTGAGCCGCCTCGCCGGGGGGAAGGTTCGTGTTTTGCGCTTCCCGCGGTCCACGGGGGCGGGAGTCATGCTCAACCGGGCAGTCGACCAGGCAAACGGTACGGTTGTCGGTTTCATAGACAGCCGCTTGGAGGCGGTGAGCGGCAACTGGCTCGACGAGATGGCAAGCCACGCGTGCCGCCCCGAAGTGGGTGCGGTGGGCGGCCGGATACTTTATCTGAACGGCAAGATCTACCGCGGCGGCATTATTCTGGGTCTCGATGGAAAATTCGCCGGGCATGCGCACAGAGGCAGACGGCCCCCGTGCTATTTCGGCCAGGGCTCGCTCATCCAGGGTTATACCGCCGTATCCGGTGCCTGCATGGTGGTTCGCAGGGAAGTGTTTTTACGGGCGGGGGGATTTAGCGAGGACCTTTCCGGCTACGGTGATGTGGATTTATGCCTTCGGCTGCGCGAAGCCGGGCTTCGAAACATCTGGACCCCTTATGCCGAGTTTCGGTTCCTGGGCTTGGGCTGGAGATCCGGAGACACGGGAGATGAAAGTCGCATGAGGGATAAGTGGAGAGACCTTCCGGCTTGTGATCCTTCCTACAGTCCGAACCTTAGCCTCGATGGCGAAAGTTTTCAAATTGCCCGCAGGCCGCGAATCGAAGAAGTTGCGAGGGGCGATTCCTGATGCCGGGGCGGGCGCAAATGCTTTGATGCGAAGTTGCGTTCGGGAATGTATCGAGGAATGCTTTTTAATAGTCGGGTAGCCGAGGGTAGTTGATCGCTTGATTGTTCGCTCCGATGCCCGGCCAAGCGCAGCCTGGCACAGCCCGGTGGAGGTCAGCGGCCCCACTATCCGGATTTCTGGGCGGAGATGACAGGGTCTCCCAGGTTCCTGGAGAACCCCAATGTATGCATGCACTGCTCTCTGACCCAGGCGGGACCTTGGTGTGATACCGTCTTGCACCAGGATGCTGCCTTCCGCCAATTAGACAGCGTCGGCTCCCACGACTGGAACGATTTCGGGGCTCAATCACACGGCCTGCATACTCCCTGTGTACGCTTCGCAGGGTGGATTACCTCACCACCACGCAACACTCGGTTCCGGCTGTCGGCACACTTGGCCGGGCGGGGTTGAATACCCGCAGGGTTCCAATGAGAAATTTCGGAGATATGCACCTCCTCCCAATCTCCCAGGCTTGGCCTGGCGCACCTAATTTTCGTTCAAGATAGCCAATACCGATGGGTTACGCTCCGCTTCACCCATACTACATCCTTTCCCAGACCTGAGTTAAGCGATGGGTGAAGCGGAGCGTAACCCATCACGTTAATCTTGAACACAACTTGGTATCAGGCCTGTTTCGTAAGGACCGTGTCCACTTTTGCGGGACGGGGGTGGCGGACATTGATCTTTCCGGCCGACGGGGCCTTGGTGGAAATACGGGGGACCCTGGCGCTCACCGGCTCGGGCTCGTCCCTTTCTTTCAGCCATCGTGCAATCTTGGGAATCAATTCGTTCTGGCACCTCGAACTGACGTAAATACCGATATGGCCGGTGTTCATGCAAAGGTTTTCGGTGTCCTTGCTGCCCAGCTTTCCGATCAGGGGCTCGCATGCCTCGGGAGGGACCAGGTGGTCGTGCTTGCCGTAGATATTCAGCACCGGCATGGTGATCTTCGCCAGGTCCACGCGCTGCCCGTCCAGTTCCATTTTGCTCTGGATCAGCAAATTTTTCTGATAGCAGTCCTCGACGAACTGGCGGATCGTCTCCCCCGGGACATCGGGGCTGTCGAAGATCCACTTCTCCATGCGGATGAAGTTTTCGATGAATTCCTTCTTGTCGATATTTTCAAAGTAGCCCACGTACTTGTCGATTACCAGCCGGGCGGGGTTTAAGAGCAGGAAGCCGACGTTTAGCAGGTCTCCGGGCACATTGCCGTAGGCGTCCACTATCCGTCCCAGGTTGAGTTCCCTGGTCCAGATGTGCAGAAGGCCCTTGCTGGTTTCGAAATTGCTCGGGGTGACGGTGGTGATCAGGTTTTTGACTTTCTCGGGGTGCAGGGCCGAGTACATGACGGAAAAAGTCCCGCCCATGCAAACGCCCATCAGGTTGATTTTGGGCACTTTGCACCGCCGGCGGATAAAATCGATCACGTTGTCCATATATCCATTAACGTGGTCTGAAATCGTAAGGTAGCGGTCCTTGCGGGTGGGATAACCCCAGTCGATCATGTACAGATCGATGCCTTCCTTCAGCAGGTTCTGCACGACGCTTCTTCCCGGCTGAAGGTCAAGCATGGTTTCGCGGTTTATCAGCGCGTAGACGACCAGGAGGGGCGTTCGGACCGTTTTTTTGGGCGCAGTCGGCTTGTAGTACTTGAGCTTTATGCGGTCTTCCTGGTAGACGACCTCGTGGGGCGTGGTCGCGATATCCGTATCGAGCGGGTTCAGCAGCACTTCCTTGGACTTGAGGATCCGCTCACGTGATTTCTCAAGGGCCTCGACCAGGCTCCTGAGCATGCCGCTTGAGGAACTACCGTTAGCGTTCATTGCAGTACCTGCTCCTGATTGCTGAGTTTTTTCGCCAGTTCTTTTACCATCTTCTTAAGGGTATAGAGTTCCTTGTAAACTTCATCCATATCCCGGTTGGTGGGGATCGGAAGGAACTGCAGAAAATCCATCATGATTTCGTCCTTGGACATCCTGAAGCTGGAAGCCTCGTCCACCAGGCGGCAAAGCGTCCAGTTCCATTCAGGCGACTGGAAAAGCTGCATGTAGTGGCCCTCCAGGACCTGGATCCAGTAGGAGTAATATTCTTTCAAGTCACCGGAGTGCTTTTCCTTTTTGTCCTTCTCAAGCCTTGCCCGCACTTCCTGTAGCGATTTTTCCAGGGGCAGGCAGAGCAGGTTCTGGAACGCACCCATCGCCCCCTGGTAGGAGGCGAACTGGTCGACAAGCCTGTTCATTTTCTCCTGGTAAAACCGCGTGAGCCCCACCTGGGGGACCCTCAAAAGCGGCTGGATTTCCTTCTGGTGGAAATCGACCCAGGCCTGGAACATGTCCTGCCTGGCCTTGACAAAGCCGAAGCCCCCGTCCTTATTATCCTGGCTCATTCCAAAAGAACCCATCAAGTCCTGGAACTGCAGGCACCCGTCGAAAAACGACCGTCCCACGGCGGCGGAGACTTCGGCGAAAGCGGCGTAGCTTCCCATCTCCTGCATGGCCTCATTGTTCATGAATTTCGACCACAGGGCGTTCCAACCGCCGAACGGCCCTTCCTCCGCCTGCCTGCTGGCGGATTGAGTAAACATTGCCTGCCAGCCGGAAGCCGCGGATTGCCAGAAGTTCAACATCGACTTGCTCCAATCGGCCCACATGGAGTTGAGATCCACACCCTGCTCGCGATTTTCATCCATTGGCTGCCTCTACTCATTGCGAAAGGTTTAACAAGCGTTGTGAGTCAGAACGTCGGTTCCGAGAAGACCCTCGAAAAGCGTGGAGAACACGGTCCCCACCCTGAGCCTGATGGCTCGCCGCACCAGCGGCAAAAGCGCTCGGGTCAGCGCATCACGGAAATGATAGCCTGCTGAGCTTGGGGCAACTATCCGGGCATAAATTCGACGGCTTATAAACGGAAAATCTCAGCAAAGAGACTGAAGAACCACCTGTGCGTGATGATCGGCAGTAAAAACCCTCCGCAAATCCAACGGATGTCGGCTGCGTGAACCGCAGGATCAAACGTGCAACAGTCGTATGAATGTGTAATGCTTTTCCGAAAAAAACACTAATCGGCAAAGGCTGTATTTTCATCCTGCTCCGGCTGTATTTTCTTAGTACATGGAGGCGGTCGATATCAGGTCCGCCCGACGGCACATGACTCTTGGGAAAAATGGCCTGTTCGGCGTCGATGTATTTGGGCAAGGCAGGGATTTCGGCCGTCCGCGCTCTCGCGTGCGGCGAAACCTGGGGAGGAGCGCGGGGGAATCATTCCCTCGCGCTGTTTGAAATCATCCGGCCGTTTGGCGGCTGATCCGGAACTCGGCACGCGCTCCCAACGCACTCAACGCAGCCCGACAAAGGATCATGCGGGGACTTGCCCTCTTTGCAGGCTACACCCTCAGAATGCCGATCACCTTTTCGGAAATGTCCCGCAGATCGGCTTCATTCGGCCTGCCGACGATGTTTCCCATGCGCCCGGGCAAAGAGAGGTGATTAAGCTTTCCATGAAACTCACCCACTACGTACCATTCACTCATTATTTCGTAGCCGAGGTGGTCAAAGAGCTGCCCCATGTACTTTACCGCCGGCACAGCCTCGTTTATTCCCGTATGGCCGCCGCCAAACGAGCAGTAAATGACCGCTTTTTTGCCCGGACGCCTGGGCGATGCAGGTTTGATCTCTCCCTCACGGACATATTTTTCACGAAGCCGGCTCAAAACCGCCATCATCGCCTTTCCGGGCAGCCACGCATAAACCCCCGATCCGGCAAAGACCATATCATAGGCTAGAACGTCCGGTTCGAAATCGTCGGAGGCGACCTTGACGCTGTCAACCTCATGGCCCAGCTCTCGAAGGGTCTTTTCAATCTGTTTTGCGATTTTTTCCGTATTCCCGGTTCCAGTGAAATAGAGATTGAGGATCTTCAATAGCTCTTCTCCTTTCATGTACGTTCCTGAAAACGCTCGTAAGTGACCAGAATCATTCTAGACATATTGCCATAGTCGATTGAGCGACGTCCTGCAGCAGGTAAACAACCAGATTAGAATTTCAGGTTGGCTTGAATACGGTCGAGTTCGTATCCAAGTAAAGGATTTAAAGCCGGAACCTGAGGGACCGGCGAAGACACGGGAAGCCGCCCGTTGGTTCCCCGGCCGGAGCTTGGGAGCCGGCGGCACATCCAGCATCCGGCATGCGGTATCCAGAACTCCTATAATTCGGCGGCGGGCTTGGTCCAGGCTGGAGTTTCCAGTTCCTTTTCTTCCTTCTCGAACTGTGCCTCTTCCGTCGAGCCTTTCATGGCGGCGGTGGAAAAGTTCTCGCCGTTGATGGTCTGGGCCACCCGGTCAAAGTATCCCGCACCGACGAAAGCCTGGTGTTTGACGGCCCGGTAGCCTTCCTTTTCGGACTCGAATTCCTTTTCCTGGAGCCGGGAGTAGGCGGTCATTCCTTCCTTTTGGTAGCCCTGGGCAAGCTCGAACATCCCCATGTTGAGCGAGTGCCATCCCGCCAGGGTCACGAACTGGAACTTGTACCCGAACTTGCCGAGTTCTTTCTGGAAACTTTTGATCGTAGCCTGGTCGAGCCTTTTCCAGTTAAACGAGGGGGAACAGTTGTAGGCAAGCAGCTTGCCCGGGAATGCCGCATGGACCGCTTCGGCGAATCTGCGGGCCTCGTCCAGGTTGGGCTCCGCGGTCTCGCACCACAGCATGTCCGCATACGGGGCGTAGGAAATTGCCCGCGCTATCGCTGATTCGAGCCCGCTTCGAACGGCATGGAAGCCCTCGACCGTCCTTTTGCCGGTCAGGAACGGACGGTCCCTTTCGTCCACGTCGCTGGTGAGAAGGGCGGCGGAGTTGGCATCCGTTCTGGCCACGATCAGCACCGGAACTCCGCAGACGTCCGCGGCCAGCCTTGCGGCAACGAGCTTTTGAACGGCCTCGGAGGTGGGCACCAGCACCTTGCCGCCCATGTGGCCGCATTTTTTGGCCGAGGAGAGCTGGTCTTCGAAGTGTACGGCGGCCGCACCCGCTTCGATCATGGCTTTCATCAGCTCGAAGGCGTTGAGCGGCCCCCCGAAACCGGCCTCGGCGTCGGCCAGTATGGGGGAGAACCAGTGTATGCCGTTTGCGCCCTCCATGTGGCTTATCTGGTCCGCCCGCATCAAGGCGTTGTTGATCCTTCTAACCAGGTTCGGCACACTGTCCACCGGGTAAAGACTCTGGTCGGGATAGGTGTGTCCTATGCTGTTGTTGTCGGCCGCAACCTGCCAGCCGCTGACGTATATGGCTTTCAGCCCCGCCTGCACCTGCTGCACGGCCTGCGTGCCGGACAGGGCACCGAGGGCCGCGATAAAGGGTTCGTTTTTGAGCAGGTACCAGAGCCGGCGGGCGCCGTGGTCCGCCAGGGTGTACTCGATGCGCAACGTGCCGCGAAGCCGTTGAACGTCCTTTATGGTGTAGGGGCGCTCGATTCCTTTCCAGCGCTCGTCCCGGCCCCACTGGGCAGGCTCGGTGATTTCTTCGTCTGTGATCATGTCTTGTTCCTCCAAACCGCACCGCCGTGCGGAGAAATTTCAAGTTACGCAAAATTGCCTTTTCCGATAAGCACCGTGTCCACGCACCACCGGGTCGAACCGGTGGTGCGTGATCATGTCCTCGCTGATTCGCCTGGCTTGCCTGTATTTTTCAGGAGAATCGCTTTGACGCCCGTTCGTTAAGAGGCCTGAACCGGGCCTGAGATTTTCACTGAACGCACTCTCCGCCTATCCGAAAACGACTTTCAGGCGGGAACAATTCATATGGGGAAAATTATGCCCGGTGGCAACCTTTTGCAATGGGGTGGAACAAACTCGGAGGATTTTCGCGTTACGCCGCTTCGCAAGTACAATATCGCGGAGGTTTTTCACCGTGCCCGGTTCATACCGTATTTTCAAATCCATGAAATAATACGGTTTTCCCAATTGATGGAAAATTGGAACAATCCAATCCGACATGACATTTTTTACGTAAATGTGCGGGAGGAGTTCCCAAATCGTCATTCCCGCAGCGCTTTTAGGAGGGAACCCGGTGTCTTTGTGGTTTAATTATTGCTTCTCTTGCTCCCGGCGGGAGTGGGGAAACGGGAAAAAGACACCGGCCCCCCGGACCCGGAAGCACTGCCGGGGTAACGCCAAGGGGCGGGTCCGCATGAGGTTGCGTCAAAATACATGAACTTCGCGTAAGTGGGGGATGTTCCCAAATCGTCATTCCGGCAACGCTTTTGGGAGGGAACCCGGCGTCTTTGCGGTTTAATTATTGCTCTCTTGCTCCCGGCAGGGGTGGGGGCCGGTTCCACGCTGCTGCAATTACCTTATGTTGCCCGGCAAATTACCGCGCATCCCCCATTGCCCCTGAAACTGAAAATGTCCAGAATGGGTTGCAAGTATTTCTTTTTTCCAGGGGGGGAGATCGATGGAATTCCTGCTCGGCTTGTTTATCGGAGGTCTTGTCGGTGTGTTTATAATGAATGTGTGCCTGGACATGCCCGAAAGCGGCAAAGCTTTCGAATCTTTGCCGAAGCTTCCGGGATGGGATCCGAAGCCGATGGCCCCGGACCACCGGAGCACATAGACAGGCTGGTCCCGCCGGGCGAGGCCCCCTCCCGGTGGCCGCGTACGCCGAACTTTGCATGCCGCAATCGAGCGGCGAGAGCATATCCACGTATCCAATACTACGGTGTTTGCCCTATTTTCCCGCCTGCACGACAGTAACTATCCTGCCCGCTCATTTAGAGTAACGTCATATATGTATTTATAATCCGCCCTCCGCACCCGGCGGGCTTTTTCTCGTTTCCACGCGGGAGCACGGACAAGCCTTTATTCATCCTGCTGTGGAGATTGCTCGGGCGCCTTGCCTTCCGCGGGATTTTGCAGGACAAACTGAAAAAGTATCCTAATCTCATCAAATGCCCGGCTCATGGCGGTTGCCGCCTGGAGCGAGGTTTCCCTTTCTTTTCCTTCGAACAATCCGGGTGTTGAAAAAAGCGCGACCTGGGCCGATCTGAACCTGTCGGTGGAACGTTCGGCAAGGGCCCTCAGCTGCAGGAAAACCTTCTCCGGCGGGCTTTCGGAAACCAGCTTTTCCAGTTCGTTGTATTTTTGTTCGTATTCTCTGGCCAATTGTCCTATAATCCGAAGGTGCGGGGAATGATCATTCACAGAGGGAGTCTCCTTTTGCATCTTTTATGTATTATATAGTTATATCCCACCCTATTGGTGCGATATAATTCAGAAACCGGGGATAGCCGTTTGCTTTTGCGCTGCGACGATAAACCTGTCGCTTAGAATTCACCAATTCTTAAGGATGGTGCTTAATGTCGGCAGAACCGGCCCGTGTTTCCGGGCGGGGTATCTGCGCGCACAGCAAAAGGGTGAACCCCTTTCCCCGATTCGTCCATACAGTCTGGAAAGACAGCTGAATCTCTTTATACTCCCGATTCGGTCAAAGGTCCTCATGAATGTACGTTAGAAACCTCAATATACTTCTTGCCGAGTGGATCAAGGTGCCCGTCGACGGGCTGCCTCCCATGCTCGACAGGAAACTGCACGAACGGCTGGTGTTCACCAACCCCGATTACGAACAGCGCCATAACCGCGGCGAATGGATAGGCAATATACCCGCACAGATAAGCTGTATCAAGCAGAGAGGACGCAGCTACCTGATTCCACGCGGTTTTCTCGGCCAGTTCCTGGATTTGTGCAAGAAGTTCCAGGTGCCTTACAAGATAGCGGACAGAAGGCGCTACCTGGAACCGATCCCCATCGAATTTCACGGGGAACTGAAAAGCTACCAGCAGGATGCGGCCGAAGCCGTGCTCGAACACGATTGCGGCACCCTGGTGGGCGGCCACAAGAGCGGGAAGACGGTAATCGCGCTCTACACGATAGCCCAGAGGCGCCAGCCTGTCCTCATAATGATCCCCAAAATCGACCTGCTCGAAGGATGGCTCCGGAAAATCGAAAGCTTTCTCCAGATACCGCGCTCCGATGTGGGCATTTTTTCCGGAGGGGTTCACAGGGTCGGAAAGCAGATAACCATCGGCCACACCGGCGAGGTAATGCACTACTGGAGAAGCGTGTCGGACAAGGTCGGCTACGTCATAGTCGACGAGTCCCAGCGCTCGCCGTCCAAGGTATTGACAAACCTGATACCGAACTTCGACTGCCGCTACATTCTGGGGCTGTCCAACACGCTCGAACGGCGGGACCGCCTGTTCAAGCTCATCTACTATTACCTGGGCGAGGTGGTTTACACGATAAACGAACGGGACGCCAGGGAAGGGCGGGGAATAATTCCCGGCAAGGTGATAGCGCGCCCCACCCAGTTCACGTACCCTTATAATTCCAGGGCCGATTACATGGCGATGATCCGGGAATTGATGCTCGATGAGGACAGGAACCGGATCATAGCCGACGACATCCAGGCCGAGCTGGAAAAAGGAGAAAAGCCGCTCCTCATCCTTTCCGGAGACGACGACCAGGAGGAGGCCCTCAAGGAGGAACTGGGCCGGCGGGGCATCGAGGCGGAATCTTTCAGCCGGTTTCTGCCCGGCCACCAGAAAGACGATGAAGACGGTTCCGGGAACCACCCTGCGCTGCCCCCGGGATTTGCGATGAAGAAGATAGCGGTGCTGTTGCTCTCGCCGCGCAACCTGGCCAGTTATTCCCAGGAGATCAAAGCGAATGTGATCTTTCTCGCCGCTCCGGTCTATTTCCAAAAACCCCTGGCCGCCGCCATACGGGATGTAAGCCAGGATGGAGATTCGTCCGGTGTTCGCCTGAGAATTTACGATTACGTGGACACCAGGGTGGGAATCCTGGACAACTATTTCCGCATGCGAAGCTACAATTACGGCGTTCATCCCGACGCGCTGCTCAGTCCGGGAGAAGAAGACAACTCTTTCCAGTCCGCCGCCAAATGAGTTCCAGCCGGATATGCCGAAACCGCTGGCAGCAATCGCACCGTTTCTAACGTCGTGCCCGGAAGTCACAACCCTGGGGGTGCGCGCCGCCATCGCGGACTATGCCCCCGCCGAAAGGCAACTGCTCGCTTCCGCCCGCCGGATATTTTTTCCGACCCCAAGGTTTGCCAAAATATTCGAAGCCGCCGGGAAAGACGTTTTCCCGAGCGCCTTCACCTACCGGCTGCGCAAGTCCCGGCTGGTCCAGGAGACTTTTTTCCAGCTCTGCGGGGCGGAAGCGCCGGACGGCGGTCCCTCATTACCCCACCCCCGCACCCGCATCTACTTCGGCCGGCAAAAACAGTCGATCCGCTCGGATTTTGCCTTTCCCTTCGCCACGATGGGACCGGCGGCCTCCGACGGCGTAAGGGTTGTCGGAAACGACGCCGAACTATCCGATGAGGCCCGCCGGTACAACCCTTTGATAGTACAGGAGATATGCCCGTTCGAAGCACGGGTCCTGCTGGTGTTCGTCAATTATCGGTGCATCGCCGCCATCAGGCCCGGCCCCGGCAAGAATCCGCCCGGCTTCCTTGATTCCGCCATCGCCGCAAGGCCTGGCCTGGATGTTTTTACGGCGCGCCTTTCGCGGCTGCTGCGTTTTTTCCGCATCGGCGATATCGGCGTCGAAGCCCTGCAGGGCAGGGATTCCGGCTGGCTGGCGGCGGCAATGTCAAGGCCCCCGGTTCGCTGGCAATCCCCGTGCGGCACGTTTAACCGGCACCGCATCATCGCGGGCCTGATCGAAAAAAAGGAAATTTAACGCCCGCCGCGCCATCGCCTGCTTCCTCCCCCCTGGAATTCGCCTCTACCTGTCGTTACAATTATGTCCATCCCCTTTTACCGGGAAGTGAATAACGAAAGGACTGATCCGATGCTCAAGAGGTTTCAAGCCGTTTTTGCGATAGTCGTCCTGTTCGCCGCCGCGGTTTTCGCTCAGGCACCGCCCGCCGATGCCGAAATGCAATGTCCCCAGGTTCCCCCGCAATTGCGCCAATCCGTGCAGAGGACCCTGGCCTCCAAGCCCGAAGACCTGTTCGTGGTGCTCAAAAACGGCCTGACGCTTCTCGTGCACCAACAGCCGGGCGCCGAGGTGGTTTCGGCCCAGGTTTTCGTTCGCGCGGGCTCCATGCTGGAAGGAAAGTATCTCAGCGCCGGCCTGTCCCACTACCTTGAACACGTGGTTGCCGGAGGTTCGACCCGATCCTTTACCGAGGACCAGGCCAAGGAACGCATCAAGGCCATGGGAGGCTCCACCAACGCCTACACCACCTACGACAAGACCGTCTATTATATCAACACGGGGACCGAGCACTGGAAGGACGCCCTGGATATATTGCTTTCCTACGTTTCCGAAAACCTTCTCGACCCCGGTGAGGTGGCGCGGGAAAAATCGGTAATTCAGCAGGAAATGAAAATGGGTGAAGCCAATGCGGCCAACGAACTCTGGAGGCTGTTCGTCCAGACCGCCTACCAGGTCAGTCCCGTTAGAATCCCGGTGATCGGATACGAGCAGGTCTTCGTCAGGCAGACCAGGCAGGACCTTCAGGATTATTACAATAAGCGCTACCAGCCTGAAAACATGGTCGTCGTTCTGGCCGGCAACATTCAGCCGGCCGAAGTGCTGAAATTCGTAGTCGATAAGACCGCCGACTTCCTGCCCGGCCCCACCGATTCCGCGCCGGTAACCGAAGAGCCTCTCCAGACCACGCCGCGCTGGAACGAGAAGGAATTGCCCATAACGAGGCTCGTCCAGGCAAAAATAGGGTTTCCCACGGTAAACGCTTACAACAAGGACGCCTACGCTCTCGATGTCCTGGCGAACCTGCTGGGCGAGGGGGAAACCTGCCGCCTGTACTGCCGGTTGAAGGACCAGGAAAAAAAGGTCTACGCGATCGGGGCCGCACACTGGTCTCCGGCCTACGTGCGCGGCCAGTTCATCATCTCCGTTTCGCTCTCCCCTTCGCAATGGCCGGGAGCACTCAAGGATATCGAGGAAGAAATCAAGGGATTTCAGACTTCGACGGTGAGCGGCCCCGAACTGGCCAAGTCCAAAAAGACGGCCGTGGCGCACCATATCTTCGCCAAGGAATCGGTTTCCGCGATGGCTGCTTCTCTTGCGTCCTCGTACCTGATCTCCGGGGACCCGTACTTCGATGAGGAATACGTGGACGGGATTCGCACGGTCACCGCCGAAGATGTCCGGCGCGTCGCCGAGCAGTATCTTGTCCCCGAGCACATGAACGTGGCGGTGATAAAGCCCCCGTCCGCCGAACCCCCGGCGGTCCAGGCCGCCGCCGCCGCATGCCCGGTCCCGGCAATCTCGCCGGTTGAATTCGAAAAGTTGCCCGACGGGCTCAGAACTCTGGTCAAACAGGATACCGCTCTACCCTTTGTCACGATGCACATTTACGGCAAAGGCGGGGTTTCCCTGGAAGATTTTAACCGGCCGGGAATCTCGGCGTTTACGGCCTCGCTTCTAACCGCGGGCACCACCACCCGGACCAAAATGCAAATCCTGAGGGCGGTGGAGGACGCCGGAGGGTTGATCGATGCCAGGTCCGACAACAACACTTACCACATCTCGATCAAGGTGCTGAAGGAGGACTTCAACTGGGCGATCGACCTTCTCGCCGACCTGGTGCAAAACTCCAGCTTTCCGCCCGAGGAAATCGAAAAACAGCGCCAGGATACGCTCATCGCCATAAAACGCTCCGATGAAAACTGGCAAAACGAGGTGCTGCGGCTGTTCAAAAAGAATTATTTCCACAAAACCAATTACGTAAACGACCGCCTGGGTACCGCCGAATCGGTCAAGGCCCTGACGCGCGACGACCTGCTCGCTTTCTACAAGAAAATGGTCAATCCCACCCATTCGGTCCTGGCGGTCTACGGGGATATCGATCCGGCAGCCGTTAAGGCCGCCATAGCGGAAAAATTCGGCAAGTGGTCCGGGCAGCCGGTGCAGGTCAACCTGCCGGATGAAAGACGCCCGATAAGCAAGACGGGGGTTGTCGAAATCAAAAACGAAAAGAACAGCGCGGCCCTCTATATCGGCACCAACGGGATGGCCGTGACCGATCCGCAGCGGCCCGTACTGGATGTTTTGACCGGTATCCTTTCCGGAGGGGGCGTGACCGGGAGAATGTTCGAAGCCCTCAGGGGCGGCGAAGAAAACCTGGTCTATACCGTATTCGCGTTTCCCTTCTACGGTGAAAACGCCGGGTTTTTCGGGGTGATGACCCAGACCACGATGGGAAACCTGGACAAGGTCCAGCAGATTATCATGGCAAACCTGAAGAAACTGGCCACCGAACCGGTATCGCAGGCGGAACTGGACAAGTCGCGTGAAACGATGCTCGTGGCACAGAAGCTTGCCAGGCAGAGCCTGGACAGCCAGGCTTCCAGCGCTGCCCTGAACGAAGTGCTCGGGCTCGGGTGGGACTACGACCGGCGCTACCCCGAACTTATCGATGCGGTGACACCGGCGCAGATAGAGGAACTCGCCCGGAAGCTGTTCGCCCACACCCTTACGGCAAAGACCCTGCCCAACCACCCCGTGGAGATCCTGGCGACACCAGCCGCCAGGCCCCACAGCGACGTGCGGATGTAGCGGGGGCTTGAGGGCTGGATGCTCGATGGTGGATGCTGGATGCTGGATGGTAAGCCTGGATGCTCGATGGTGGATGGTCGATGGTCGATGGTGGACAGGGCAAAGCCCTTGCCCACCATAGCGTCACCCCGGCAGCGCCTCTGGGCCGGGGTCCAGTGTCTTTCGCTGGTTCCCAAGCTCCGGCTTGGGAACCGGTCTTGCCCCAATGGGGCTCAATTCGGTCCGGTCCGGCGCGTAGAGCTGCCCTGGTCACATGCCCCCCACGAGTCACCGCCCGGAAGAACGCTGCAGGCCTTATACCAGTTTGCGTCCAAGATCGTTCGTCCTGAGGTATCGAAGGGCGGACGATCCACCCGTTCATGCTTCGATACCTCAGCACGAACGGGACCAAGTTCAGTTCAATCTTGAACACAAATTGGTATTAATTACATTTTCGCCAGTGTTTCGAAACGGGGGGCTTACCACCACGGCGCTGCGCGGCTACTCACCTTAATGACGTTCTGCCCGCGCATCCCCCTCTCCGAATGAGAATCTAATCTCCAGATATGTTTTGAAGAACTTGTGAATTCCCAGTGCTTCGATTTTGAAGAGGAGAGGAATTCCTTTCATTGCCCAAGGCTCCACAAATGAAACCAGCCGGGACGTTTCCGACATCAAATCCAGGCCGGGAACTTGTTGATTGTAGCCTATGGAAGTCCTTTTCATACCAACTTGCGTGCAAGATTGAACTATAGTAATATGCAACCCACCACTCAGGAGGAGGTTGCCAATGCCAAAGAAAACGAAAGTATCCGGCGAGGTGCTTCAATTGGCTATGGAAGCTGCTGAGAAAGCTAAAACTTCCGATGACCTCAGAGCTGCTCAAGCTGTATTGATCCCTGGCCTTCTCGACATCCCTGACCGCATCACCGGGAAAATCATCGGCCGCTCCCGTGTAACAGTAGTCCAACTGCGGAAGAAATTCAGCATGGCTAAACAAGCGCAAAACCGCAACTGGGGCGGTTGCCGCTCCGGCTATATGACTGTTGAGCAAGAACGCCAATTCCTCTCGGAATTCTTGGACCGGGCTGCACATGGCCGTATTTTGGTTGTAAGTAAGATTCAGCAGGCATTTGAGGCCAAAGTGGGGCGCAAGGTAGCCCAAACCACTATATACCGGATGCTGGACCGGCATGATTGGCGAACGATCATTCCCGGACCCCGCCATCCTAAAAGCAGCGCAGAGGCCCAGGAGGGCTTTAAAAAAACTCCCGAAAACAGTGGCTAAATGCGCCAAGGCACTTGCTCCGCTCAGAGTACGTTTGCGGTTGATGCTTCAAGATGAGGGCCGCTTTGGAAGAATCAGCACCCCTCAACGTTGCTGGGCGCCACGCGGAGTTCGCCCCTGTGTTCCAAGCCAGATCGTGCGCGAGTACACCTATGCATATGCTGCCGTATCGCCTCATGACGGAACAATGGATTCGTTGATTCTTCCTCAGGTTAACGAGCAGGCAATGTCCATCTTTTTACGTGAAGTAAGCAACCGACATCCGGATGAGTTCATTCTGATGGTAATGGACGGCGCCGGATGGCATAAAGCCAAGGCGCTCAGTGTGCCCACAAACATGGCGCTGATCTTTCTTCCACCATATAGTCCAGAACTCAATCCGGTAGAGCATATTTCGGATCACTTCCGCGAGGACGGCTTCCGAATCAAGGCTTTTAATAGCATCGAGGCCGTGGAGGATCAGTTGATGCAGTCCTTGGAAGCCCTCGAAATGAACCCGGCGTTAGTGGCAAGCATGACGGGCTTTCCTTGGATCGTTAGTATGAACTTGCACGCAAAATAGTAGCAACCACCGGGTAGGGTCGGGCATAAATTCACCTGCCCACCGGAATTTTCATGTATTAATCTAAAATGCCAGTGGGATTCGCGGACAAGAACTGTACCGTGGCCATAATTTACGAATTCCTCTTGTGCTTCGCACCCGGATTGACGAGCTATCAGTGCAACCACGCGGGAACAAGGGATATCCCCACTACCGAATGAGCAGCCATAGGTGAGATATGCTTATGGGACATGCTGAGCCTCGGTATTCAGGCCAGAGAAAATCCCTTCTGTGGCTTGAACGATAGATCGCATGTTCATCAATCGCGGAATGCTCAATTGGTTTCAGAATGGCTTTATTTTTGACATCATCAAGGATGAAAGCAAGCTGTGCGAAAGAGTACCCTTCCTTTGCGTATCCGCCATAAGCGCGTCCTGCATGGCCCATGCATAATCTCCATTGACGAAGCGGACTAAGCCCTTATTGCAGTAGCAGGACGAGATGGTGTGTTTAGGATCGATCGGTTTCACTCCACAAAGAGACCATCTTGATCGCTGAGAATCGGCAAGTTTCCTCGTCTTAATTTGAAGAAGAAGTCCGGCATCTTATCGGGGTGCTTTTTGTCAAAATTTGTGATCTTTTGATCCCTGCTCACTCTGCCGAACAACTCATTGTTAAATCCATTGATTTCGCCGCTCTTTCGCAAACGGTTTTCGATTATTTCGACCAGAATTTGTGTAACGGTATCTTCGTCAGCCAATTGCATATTAAAGCCGGTGGGAGGGGTTTCTTCGAGCAACTGCCAAGCCCTCCTGATAACCTTGGTGAGGAGCAGGATAGTACGCTCTGGAATTGGCGGGTGCGGCAAGGTGAATTCCACACCACGAGTGAAAAAGCCGATGGGCATCAGCTTCTCCTTATCGGAAAAGCATCGAGGTGATGGCGTAGAATGTCTAATGCACATAACCGGGCACGGCTTAGCGTCCAATAACGGTATTGGCCGATGATCCCTACAAGCAGATATCTCTCTCCATGGACAATGACACGGCTGCAGCCTGTTCTATTGGCTTCTTCGGTGATCAGAGAAATCAGGTGATTTTGCGCCGCTTGCGTCGGGACTGGCGAACCTGCGGACGAGGAAACAGAAAAGAAATGCCAAGGAGACAGGAATCCTTGTTTCTCAACCTGAACTTCACGGACTGCCAGGGTCTCATTTGTCAGATCGAAAGATGGTATCAGTAATTGGTGAAGTTCCGCATAGAAAGCACTGCGCTCGTCTTTCTTTGGGGGGCTGTTGGCACGGTCTCGGGCTTCCCTGAAGGGAGATGCAATCTCTAGTGTATCTTTCACGACTTGACGCTCATATTCATCGATATCGTATAAATCGAAAATGAAATCGTTAATCGCTTTCCAGGGTTTGACGGCTTCTGTTTCAAGCTGAATAGACAGAGCTTCTGCGTTTAGGCGTTGATCTGGGGATAACAGCTCTGGTGTTGGAAAAGGAAACTTCTCAATGTTCTCTTTAAGAAAA
Organism: uncultured delta proteobacterium; assembly: GCA_963712895.1. Taxonomy (GTDB): domain Bacteria; phylum Desulfobacterota; class Syntrophobacteria; order Syntrophobacterales; family Syntrophobacteraceae; genus SbD1. The sequence goes on from CAVQJR010000011.1 coordinate 62,711, forward strand.
GTTCTTCGTTCGGCAGCCATCCTGGAGCTAGTCATCAACACATGGTAGCGGAACAAATCACAGTGGGTGATCAGGTGAAGGAGCGCGATGATAGTGTTCGCTTTGTTGCTGCCAGCCGCAGAGAAGCCGTAATAGCTTTTGCTGAAAACAGCCGATTCATGCACAATCCATGATTTAGGCGAGTATTTACGCCCTCCCGGCGATTCCGGTACAATGAGCAGCGGAGGTGTATACAATGCAATACATCTGGGCATATGGGCCGTAGGTTGCATGAATTTACGGAGCAAAAACACGTCGACCGAAAACAGGCCATTTGGTGGTGGAGCAAAATCTGGCAATCTGAGCATGAATGCTGCATCATATTGGCGCAGTTTTGGTGAACGATCGTATCCCCTCCCTGAATAAAGTCTCATGTCCTTCCAATATGACTCAACGGTCGGCCACTTCGGTTCATCAATCTTGCGGACCACTTGCACATCTAGAGAAGTACCTACAGCTAAAGTTTTAAATAGCCAGGGATCATCAATTACTCCTATAGCGGCTACCGGCTGAGCAGATTGATAAGCAAGACGGAGACGTCCCACATCGTTTAGGCTTCTTTCAAGATGAGGTGTAAGGAAATGAAAATGATGGCTGGCAGCGGGCACCCGGTTACGTGCAAACAAGAGCATGATAGGCTGGCTCATGCCTGGCCAGACCGCAGTATCCGACAGATTAGATCCGTTCAATATCCCCGTAATTTCCATTCCATTGAGGATTGCTTCAAAAGCTTGGACACCTGATACTGTCTGTTTAAGAAAGATCGGCCCAGGCAGTACCATGGCGATGATGCCCCCCGGCTTGACCCACTGTGTCGCTTTCCATAAAAAAGGGAGGTCGGGGTTGTTATCGGGATTGCGGTAAGACTCTGCAAGTCCTCCGAGGCCGCGATTTTTTAGTGCCTGGCGTGTTAGACCCGTGAATGCGGCGTTATGTTCTCTAACTTGTTTCTTGGACTCTTCATCGTCGCCTTTAAGCCGCCCCCATGGTGGATTGCCGATGACCAGATCGAAGCAACCGTCGAAATCTTCGGGGAGATCCGAACTCAGGCTACCCAGCACAAATCCCTTTGCCTCCTGCTCTTCAGGCCTCCTAAAGTTATGCAGCGCCGCACCCTGAAGCGGTTTAGGGAATCTCAGGCTTTTGGGAGGCCGCTGAGTCCCATTGAGTTCAACAGCGGTGATATAAAGTGACAATGCCGCCAGGCGTAACGCAGATTCATTAACATCGAAACCACATAATTGAGTGTAGAGGATAGACTGAATCGTCTTGGTATCAGGTCTTTTACCGTCATGTTCCCACCGGGCCGCTACAAGCTTTCTAAATGCAAGGACGAGAAAAACTCCGGCACCGCAACTCGGGTCCAGGATTCGAGCGTCCTTCTTATTGGATAGACCGTCAAAAGCATCGTCCACAAGGTATTGAGCAATGTTCCTTGGTGTATAGTACGCGCTTGTCTGTTTCCTGTGTTGAGGATCCCAGATTTTGCTGAAATTTTCATACACCTGACTGAGTACACCTATAGGAATGTGTGCGAAGTCGAGATTGCCCCAATCAATAGTGGTTTGGAATGAGGCCCCAACATGTTTCCATCCTTCCAAAATAGCTCTGAGATCAAGGAACACTCGACCGTCCGTCTTCAAATTCGCTTGATTAAAGAGTTCTTTATAATCGCCTGTAAGAGCAAGCAAGTCACCGTTAAAGGTCTCATCCAGCCATCGGCATGTTGCGACAGAGTTTTCGACATCTCTAAAGCAATCACCGGAGGAATTTGCGTTTGGGCATACAGTATTAAGTTCATTCTGCCGCACTATTTTGCGGTCCCAGAGGAAGCGAAAGAACAGTGCCCGTCCAAGGAATGAAAGCACATCAAGAGGATTAAGACCGTAGGTCCCGATGAGATCCTCGGAGGAGTGGGTCATGAGATCATTAATTCTTTTGAATACAAAATCAGCTTCTTTAGGCTGGCCTTCCAGGCTGAAAACACCGTTTATGATACTCTGAAAGAACAGGGGAGCTTCAGGAGTCTCACGTTTTATCGTCTTCCCGGCGCTGCCGGCGAGAGCAGAGCGGTCCAAGTTTATCGGATATACAACCAGTTCGCCGGGATTCAAAACACCGAGGTAGGCAATCTCTCCCCGGTTAGCAAGAAGACACTGTAAGTCCAACCTCTTCTCGGGATCGGAATTCTGTATCTGGCCTCCCGACACGATGTAAAGGAGAGGCCTGGCCTGGAATTCAGCGACCGCATCAACTTTAAAACTCGCGTTTCCCGAGAGCTTCAGCAGATCGAGGTATTCCAAATGCCTGGGGGTTGGCTCGCTATCGAGCCGAACGACGTCATGACATCCATAGGCTTTGGCTTCATCAATGACATTCATGTAATGCCCCGATAATTTCTGATTCGAATTATCCCCTGATAGCGTCCGAAGATCTGAATGAGTTCAATCTCGTCCTTGGCGTATTGACGATCGCGAAATGCTGGGTTTTCGGCTTTTAGTATAAGCAGATCTGGTGACAAGTATACCTTTTTCAATGTGGCCTCCTGCTCTATAAGAACGGCAGCGATCTCTCCATTTTCAACTCTATCCTGTCTCCGGATTACGGCGAGGTCGCCATTTCTGATTCCTGCCCCTGTCATGTTGTCGCCTGCAATACGGAGAGCAAAAAGCTCACCTCCACCAAAGAGGGAAGGCGGAATTGGAAGATTTTCTTCAATGTTCTGCTCCGCCCACATTGGAACTCCTCCTGCAATAACTCCAAGCAGAGGGATAGTCCTCTCCTGCTGGGGAGCAACCATTGTATCTGAAATCACGAACTGGATTCCGCGCGCTTTTCCGAAATTCAGGCGAATGAAACCTTTTTTTTCGATAAGTCCGAGGTGGCCACGCACAGTGTTGAGACTCCGATAGCCCAAGCCATCGCGGATTTCCGCCTGAGTCGGTGGAGAGCCATGCTTTTTCTGCCACGCGACAATATAGCGGTAAATGCTAGCTTGTTTCTCGGTCAGGTCCTTCACTGGGTGTCTTTCTAAGATATACTGTATAAATTAACACTGGTATTATAAACAGTATTATAAAGCAGAAAGCAAGGGAATTTTTGAAGCTGTGCTTTAGACATTGATTCCCGCGGGTTGCACTGATAGCTCGTCAATCCGGGTGCGAAGCACAAGAGGAATTCGTCAAATAATGGCCACTACAGTTCTATGTCCCCAGAACTCCTCCCGCATGATGGCAAGTCATAGAATAAGCCTTAAAAATATCGTTGCCAAAGGCAACTTTGGCTTTTTTAAGATATCTTACTTATGGAAACCATCCGAGAAGATAGCATAAGGATGGGCGATCCCTACTTATTTGGATACGCATTAAGATGGGGAAATAAATGCCCGACGTGGCCGTTTAAGGCTCCGTTCGGCCGGGAAGGCAGAGGAATTCCTTTCCGCCGAAGGCCACAAATGCCAGCCGGGCCTCATCGCGCAGCCTTCTTGATTCGATTTCCAGCTCCCCCTCGGCAATTCCAAGCGATGCGGCCAACTCGGGGATCGTGCACGGCCGCCTTTCTATGGTTTCAAGAATGCGGGCCGCGATATCGGACTTCCCGGCTTCCGCGCCGCGCCCGCCGAAAACGCCGATGATTTCGGTTCGTTGCGTCTTGAAATAAGAGGCGGCGCGCTTCATCTCCTCTTCCGAAAGGCCCCTGGTGCCGGCACACGCGGGCGGCCTCACCACCGTGTTGAGTTCTATCCTGTCGGCCCCCGTTTTTTCCGCCGCCAGCGCCAGCGCGGACAATTGCTCGGGGCTGTCGTTTACCCCGGCAACGAGCATGATTTCGATATGAAACAGGCCCCGGTACTCACGCCCGAACGCGCGAAGCCCCTCCAATATTTCCGGAAGACCGAGCATTGGATGAGGCCTGTTGATTCGGGCGAATACTTCAGGGGTGGCCGCATCCAGGGAGGGCACCACCCTGTCGGCTTTGAGAAGATCTTTTCTGACACCCGCGTCGTGCAGAAGCGAGCCGTTGGTGAGCACCACCAGGGGGATTGCGGGGTACCTGCCCTTGATCTCGCCGATCAGTTCCCCCAGCATGGCATAAAGCGTGGGCTCGCCCGCGCTGGAAAAAGTGAGGGCGTCGGCCCCCTTCGGGAACCGGCGGAAGAATTGGTCAAGCTCCTTGAGGACTTCGGCCGGGTCGGCGAAATTTTGCCTCTTCAGGCTCAAGTGGGTCGTCGGCCCCGATTCGCAGTATATGCAGTCGAAGGAACATGTCTTCGGGGGAATTACGTCTATTCCCAGCGAACGCCCTAACCGGCGCGAAGGCACGGGACCGAATATCAAACCCATTGATTTTCCACCATTTCATCCGGCATCAGGCATCTTCGGAAGAGGTCATTTTCATCACCTGGTCCGCCTTGCCGGTGTAGACTTCGCAATCGGAACACGAAATTTGCTTGACGTTGCAGCGGTCCCTGATCTCCCAGCACGGCTGAGGGATATCGAGCAGGGCCGGGCAGCTTTTGCGTTCTTGTTCGGAGCAGTTGCGGATCGACCAGCAGGGCGCCAGGGTGAGCAACTTTTTTACTCCCGCAATGTTCAAGCCCTCCTCGCTCAGCAGTTTGCGCAGGCATTTGAGCCATTGCAGGTCATTGTTCGAATAAAACCGTTTGCCGCCTCGCCTGGCCGGTTTTATCAGCCCCTCCTGCTCGTAGACCCTGAGGGTCTTGGGATGAATCCCGATCAATTCGGCGGCTATGCCGATGGAGTATAAAGCCTTGCTGCCGGGTGGGTCCATCGTCCCTGAAACCTCCTTAAACCTTTCGGTACAAGATGATATGAACGGTGAAGGATTATATAAGCTGCATCAGGCATAGTCAACTTTGCCCGGACCGGCATTTGCTCTTCCAAAAATGCTGAAAATACTGTAATTATTAAGGGTTGCGGGCTGTGGGTTTCAGGTTGCGGGAGCGCGGCCCGGCCGGCGGTCGCAGCCCTTGGAAAAATCGGCCCTTACGGGTATTTTATCCGCAACACGAAACACGTAACCTCGCCCCGGCAGAGTCCCGGGGCCGGGGCCGCAACCCCGAAGGAGAATGCCAGATGCGAAGCGATCTAATGAAAAAGGGCGTTGAAAAGGCACCGCACCGCTCCCTTTTCAAGGCCATGGGATATACACAGTCGGAACTGGACCGGCCCCTCATCGGCGTGGTCAATTCGGCCAACGAAATCATCCCCGGCCACATCCACCTGGACAAGATAGCCGAAGGCGTAAAGGCCGGTATCCGGCAGGCCGGAGGCACTCCGATCGAATTCAGCACCATCGGTGTTTGCGACGGGATAGCGATGAACCACCCCGGTATGCGCTACTCGCTGGCCAGCCGCGAGCTTATCGCCGACTCCGTTGAGATCATGGCCATGGCCCACCCCTTCGACGGCCTGGTGCTGATCCCCAACTGCGACAAGATCATACCCGGAATGCTCATGGCCGCGCTCAGGCTCAACATCCCGGCGATCATGATCAGCGGCGGCCCCATGATGGCCGGGCGGGTGGACGGCAAGCAGGTTGACCTCATTTCGGTGTTCGAAGGGGTCGGTTCTTTTAAGGCGGGCCAGATTTCAGCCGACGAGTTGGACCAGCTCGAAGACAGCGCCTGTCCGGGGTGCGGTTCCTGCGCGGGAATGTTTACGGCCAATTCGATGAATTGCCTGGCGGAGGCCATCGGGCTTGCGCTGCCCGGAAACGGGACGATCCCCGCCGTCACCGCCGCCCGGATCCGCCTTGCCAAGCAGGCGGGCGGGCGCATCCTGGACTTGATAGCAAAAGACATCAAGCCGCGCGACATCGCCGGCCTGCAATCTTTCGAAAATGCCCTCACGGTCGACATGGCGCTCGGATGTTCGACCAACACCGTCCTGCACGTACCGGCCATTGCACACGAAGCCGGCATCGATCTCGACCTGGGCCTTTTCAATTCGATCAGCGCCCGCACGCCCCACCTGTGCAGCCTGCGGCCCGGCGGCCCCCATTTTCTGGAAGACCTCAACGCCGCCGGCGGGGTCCAGGCAATAATGAAAGAACTTTCCCGCCGGGACCTGATACACCTCACACCGATCACCGTCAGCGGAAAATCCGTCGGCGAAAATATCGGGGCCGCCCGCGTTCGGGACCCGGAAGTCATCCGCCCTCTGGAAAATCCGTACCATCAGCAGGGCGGGATCGCGATTCTCTACGGCAACATAGCTCCCGAGGGGGCCGTGGTGAAACAATCGGCGGTAGCCCCCGAGATGCTTTCGCGAACCGGCAACGCGCGGGTTTTCGAAAGCGAGGCCGATGCGGCGGCCGCGATATTTGACGGGGCCATCAAGGCGGGCGACGTGGTGGTGATCCGCTTCGAGGGTCCCAAGGGCGGTCCGGGCATGCAGGAGATGCTGACCCCCACGGCCGCCATAATAGGGCGGGGGCTGGGGCGCGACGTTGCCCTGATCACCGACGGCCGGTTCAGCGGAGGGACCCAGGGCGCGGCCATCGGGCACATATCGCCCGAGGCGGCGGTCGGCGGCCCGATCGCCCTCGTGGAAGAAGGTGACCGGATACTGATCGACATCCCCAATAAAAAGATCGAACTCCTGGTGGATGAAACGGTCCTGGCAAAGCGCAGACAGTCCTGGAAGCCGCGCGAGCCGCGGATAAAGAGCGGATACCTGGCGCGCTACGCCCGGATGGTGACCTCCGGGTCGCGGGGCGCGGTGTTGCGCGACGAGTAAGGTTGTAAGGTTGCGGCCCCGGCCCGGGGACTCCACCGGGGCGGGGGGTTGCGGGAGAAGAGTCGGCGTGACTCTGTGGCCCGCGCGAGTTCGATAATCGGAAACACGGGTTGGGAGCGGCGTCCCGGCTCCTGTGTTTTGAGGTTTTCTGTGAGCCATGTATTCAGATTAGATGATATCGAACGCTACGAAAGCTGGTTCCGCTCCGATGTGGGGCGCTCGGCTTTCGCGCTCCAGAAAGACCTTCTTCTCAAGGTGTGGGGTCCCGTGTCCCCCCAGCGCGTTTTGGAAGTGGGCTGCGGAAGCGGCGTCTTCCTGGAATGGTTCAACTCGCTGGGGCACATGGTAACCGGGATAGACCCTTCGACGACGAGCCTGGAGCTTGCCCGAAGGCGCATGGGCGGACGGGCCGGGCTGAACAGGGGCTTTGCCGAGGACCTTCCATACAGCGACAATGAATTCGACACGGTAAGCCTGATCACGTCCCTCGAATTCGTGGAGGACCCTTCGAAGGCCCTTCAGGAAGCCTTCCGTGTCGCGCGCCGCACGGTCCTGCTGGGCGTTTTGAACAGGTACTCGATCGGCCGGGTCCATGACTTCATAGAGCGGTTCTGGAAAGAATCGCTCTACTCGCATGCCCATTCTTTCAGTATCTTCCAGTTAAAAAAGATGAGCGCCCGGATACTTCACGGCCAGGTGCCCATCAAGTGGCGCACCGGTTTCACTTTGCCGCCGCCGCTGATGAAATACATGCACTACATGGAACGCTGCCCCGTTTGCCACTGTTTGCCCTTCGGCCATTTCATCGCAATGAGAATCGACGTGCCGAGCCGCTTGCGCACCATCCAGACCCCCGTTTTCAGTGAAATCCCGGCCGGTGCCGAACCTTCTTTCAGGGGGCTGTGCCTGCGGTTTCCCCCGGCGGCGAAAAAAAGCCGCATGAGTTCGGAAACGCCCTCGGCGCTGCCAAAATCGCCGGTTTAGCGGCAAACCAGCCGTTCCCGAAAGGAGCGCGATCCATGAAGGAGGCAATGTTTTACAAGCCGCTCGGGGAAAACCGCGTGCACTGCTTCCTCTGTTCCCAGCACTGCCGTATCGAACCGGGCGAAGCCGGGAAGTGCGGGGTCAGGGAAAACCGGGACGGCAAGCTGTGGAGCCTGGTTTACGGGAAGCTGATCGCCCAGAGCATCGATCCCATCGAAAAAAAGCCCCTGTTCCACTACCATCCCGGCACCACCAGCTACTCCATCGCAACGGCCGGGTGCAACTTCAGGTGCCTTTTCTGCCAAAACTCCGACATCTCCCAGTCGCCGCGCGAACAGGGACGGATTTTCGGCCGCGACATCCAGGCGGGCGCGGTGGTCGACAGCGCCGTCGAACAGGGATGCGCCACCATTGCCTACACTTACACCGAACCGACCATATTCATGGAATACGCGCTGGACGTTGCCGCCGGGGCAAAGGAGCGCGGGCTGGGAAACGTTTTCGTGACCAACGGCTACATGAGCCGCGAGGCGCTCGACGCGGCGGCCCCCTTACTGGGTGCGGCAAACGTGGACCTCAAGTCGTTCAGGGACGATTTCTACCGGGAGCAGTGCGGAGCGCGCCTGAAACCGGTGCTGGCCACCATCGAGGCGATGAAAGAACTGGGAATATGGGTCGAGGTGACCACCCTGGTCGTGACGGAGTTAAACGACAGCGAGCGGGAATTGCGGGACATAGCCGGTTTTCTGGCGGGTGTCGATCCCGAAATACCGTGGCACGTCAGCCGGTTTCATCCGACTTACATGCTCACCGACCGAGGCCCCACCCCCGTGGAAACGGTTCGCAGGGCGCGTGAAATCGGGCTGGATGCGGGGCTTCGCTACGTCTACACCGGAAACCTGCCGGGAGATTCGGGCGAGAACACCTACTGCCCTTCGTGCGGGACGGTGGTGATAAGGCGGGTCGGCTACTCCATAAAGCAGCGGAATTTAAAGGACGGGGCCTGCACCGGCTGCGGGGCCGAAATCGCGGGGGTCGGCATCGGGTGAGTTCAAACAGGACCGCACTGCTGAAAAACATCTATTCCACGCTCTACGACGCTTTCGGGCCCCAGGGGTGGTGGCCGGCAAAGACCCCCTTCGAGGTCACCCTGGGGGCGATTCTTACCCAGAATACCGCGTGGAAAAACGTCGTCAAGGCGATAGCCAATCTCCGGGAAAACCACCTGCTGAGCTTTTCCGAAATCTGCGCCGCTCCGGCCCCCGCCCTGGCGCTTCTCATACGGCCCTCGGGCTTCTACAACCAAAAGACCAGGAAGATAAAAAACTTCTGCGCGCACGTCCTTGAGCGGTGGGACGGCGATTTCGAGCGCTTCCTGGACCAGGACGGCGACCGTCTTCGCTCGGAACTGCTCTCCATTCGCGGCATAGGTCCCGAGACCGCCGACAGCATCGTGCTCTACGCCGCCCTAAAGCCCTCTTTCGTTGTCGATTCGTACACGTACCGCATCTTTTCCAGGCACGGCTGGGTGGACGAGTCGATCACCTACGAGGAACTGCGCGAATACTTCACCGGCGCCCTCGACCCGGAGGTGGATTTTTTCCAGGAATTCCACGCTCTCCTGGTCCGCACGGGCCACCTTTTCTGCCGAAAAAAACCGCTCTGCGAATCCTGCCCTATGAACGTATTTTTTTCAGAGTAAAGGGGGGGCAAAAAAGCGCTGGAGTGAGAATTTCCGCTGGTCCGCAAGCTGGAACTCCGCCGATTTCCGCTGGTTCCCAAGCTCCAGCTTGGGAACCCCCCACCCGGAAGCTCCAGCTTCCTTTTCAGGCGCGACTCGAAGCAGGAGCTTGGGAACCGGCGAAAGCGCGGGGAACTGCGCCCCCCACAACCCCATTGCCTATTCTGTTCGTCCGGTGGTAAAAATACCGCGAAATCCCTTCGGGGGGAACCCCGCTGTAAACTGCAGAGAAAAGCCTCCCCTCGGTTAAAGCGCGGTGAGGGGAGCGGGACATATCGGCTTAAATTAACCGGGCTTTCGCCCAAAACGGAGAGGGGCATCCTATGGATATTCAGACATGCAAGTTACTGGCAATATATAATCAGGCCGCTAATAGCCAAATGAATCTTCTTATCGGAAAATTAGACGGCTCCCAGTGGAGCAGGGAATTCGGAGGATATTTCACAAGCATCAAAGAGCTTTGCAACCACATCTATCTTGCCGATTTCAATTGGTTAAAAAGATTCAGCCGATTGCGCGGCTTCGACTTTATCAAAGATTCCCTGTTCGATCGAGACCTGGTTTTCGGAACGAATCCGATAACTGAAGTACCCGACTATCTGCAAAAAAGAAAGAAATTGGACGATAAGCTCATCCAATTCACGAATGAACTCCGTCAGGACGATCTGGACAAGCCATTAGCGTATTTGGATTCCAAGGGAAAAGGTTTCACGAAGAATTTTGGAGGGCTTATTCTCCACGTCTTCAACCACCAGACTCATCACAGGGGGATGGTGTCCGTTTACCTGGACATTATGAATATACAAAACGATTTCAGCAACGTAGCGTCATTGGTTTAGCCCGTCATCATTAATTCGACCCGCCATTCCGGCACACGTGTGGGTGGGGTCACAGTGAGTGGGGTCAGGTCTTGTATTATGACGTCGGTTAACGCTTCCAGTTCCAGTTATCCTGGGACCGATGCATCATGTGACTGCGCGGAGAAACTATAATAATACAAGACCTGACCCCACCCATGACCCCACCCAATTCGCAATAACCCGGTAAGAAAAGGGCTCGTAGCGAATGCGCAGAAGTGGAGGTACAGCTCGACAAGATAGTATTTCCAGCGCCGATCAGTTGAACTTGAGATTGTAGCTCTCTCGTAAACCTCTTGCGCTCCGCGCCCGGATAGCAAGTATCCGGGCCACCCGCCGTACCGGAAATGCCTCCGCCATTTTGGTGCACGGAAAACCGGATTTCCCGAACTAAAATTTTCAGGTAGGCTTCTATACATAGCGTCATAAGTAATTGCGAAATAATGTAGTTGGTGCTAGTTTGGCGCCACTATGAAAAGAATCCATATTTCCGAACCCGAGTATGTCATTTTGGCCCTGCAGGATGAGATTCGTCGGTCTGATGAATCCCGTTACGATCATCGGTTGCATGGCGTACTGCTGGTTGCGCAGGGGTTGAGTTGCACAAAAGTTGCCTTGCTCTTGGGGGATGCCCCCAGGACCGTTGCTTACTGGGTTCACCGATTTGAAGTAGAAGGCCTTGCCGGGTTGGCAGATGGGGACAGGCCTGGTAGACCACGAAGACTCAGTAATGAGCAATTGGAGCAGGTTAGTGGCGCTTTGCGAAAAACCCCAAGCGATTTCGGGCTTAGTGGCAATCTTTGGGACGGCAAGACGCTGTCTGAGTTTGTCGCCAAACGGTGGGGAGTTACCCTGGGTGTCCGACAAAGTCAGCGTCTCTTCAGACAGTTCGGGTTTCGCCTGCGCAAGCCAAGACCCAAAATCGCTCATGCTGATCCTGAATCCCAGGGGGAATATAAAAAAACTGCACGAAAGCGCCCGGACCAAAGACGTTGATCTCTGGGCAATTGATGAGGTCCGGTTTCAGTTGCATGGTTCACGCTGCCGAATGTGGATTCCCCCTGAATCGAAAGACCCTGTTTTTTATCACCATCCAACGCGCAAGAGCATTGGTTACGTCGGAGCCGTGCGCTTGAGGGATGGCAAATTCATGTTTCATCGGGCCGATAAGTTTAATGCTGAAAGCTTCTTTGTCTTCATGCGTGACCTGCGTTCCGTGAGTTGCCATGCCGGAAGAAAAGTCGAGTTGATTCTCGACAATGCCAAATACCATCACGCAAAACTCCATGAGAAGTGGCGCAGAAAGAGTCCTGCCCGGTTTGCATTGAACTTTCTGCCACCGTATAGCCCTGATCTGAATCCAATTGAGCGGGTCTGGAAACTGGTGCGACGTCTGGCCACTCATAATCGCTATTTCTCTTGCCTGGAGGAGATGCGCGGCGCCGTCGAGCATACTCTTTCTCAATGGCATTTCGGTAACGATACACTCCGGAGGCTATGCGCAATTATTTAAGTCGTCATGTATAAAAGCAAATCATATCTTGAAAAATCGGAAAATTACGACGTTGGCAAGGAACGTTGACCTCTTTGCATTTGCCCAAGGGCTCCTCTATGGTGGAAACCACCGGGGATGCCCTAGGCAGGTGTTTCCACTTACGACCCAGTAATTTCAGATAGTTATAGCATCGGCCACGCGGATAGCCCCGCAATATTCAATTGTTAGGTCCTACTCGGTTAGTCAGACCACGGTTCGCTATGCTATTTGAAAAGTTCAGCGATTATTTCGTCACCACTAGTGATTGACAAAATTTCAGAGCTGAATTCAGGATGGCCAAAAATTCGTATCTTCCCAACTTTTTTATCAAATACAGTACTCTCGACTTCTACGGTCGATTTTTCAACCTCAGGACTTTTGAAAATTGATCTTGTGTCGGAACTAAGCTTTTCCTCAGGGACGTACCATAATACCTCCGCGTTTGGCGAATGACGCAGAGATTTAAGAGGAACATCAAACAATATTATGGGTTCTCTGAATCCATTTCGATCAATGCCACATTTGTCGAGAATCTTCTTCTCGATATCCTTCCTCCAATCCTCTTGATTTTTCAGAAACGCCTCATCAAGCCTTAATTCACGAAATTTATGATATATTTCATCATAATGGCGTGGCTGGCGGGAGTGAGACAGCACAGCAATTCGCTTGTACAATTTACGCCGTCTTATCATCTCCAAAATATTCCTACTGATATCATCGGCTACGTCCCATAAGAAGTATACGACGGCGTCATCTCTCAAATCCAGGCTGGAAAATGGGATACACGCCTCGTCGTCAAACCCTATACTGTCTTCGACGGACAAACTTTCCGCAGGCATGGCATTGGCCAGTGGATACCTCTGGTTCATCAACGACCAAGTATATGCCAATGGAGAACGGCAAAACTTGTTGACTCGACATGAAAATACTGTAAGAAGATCTTCCTTGTTTAGTCTCAATATTGTCTGCCTAACAACAAATGTGAGCATAGCCTTCAAAGAACGGACTGCGTGGTGCCAGTAAATTTGCCTAAACATTTCTACCCTGGCGCGCCAGATGCTTTCAGCAACCGCTAGTGCTTTCTCAGTGATACCGACTTCTGCGACGTGCAGCTTGCCCTCGCGCGAGGCATAGCAAATGGTAAGGTTCCGCAGCAATCTTCCCCTGTCGATGTCTCCTCCAAAGGTGACGCCCGTGTGCAACGAATCTCGCTGGAGATAATCGAGCTTATCGGCATCTAACGGACCGCTTACGATGGACTTCAATATTCTGTGCCTAAAAGATGACCCTGTCCCAGCTTCCAATATGTCAACGATATCCTCAACTTTGACGTCACAATGGCCTTCTATTACATCTGCCAGGCTTTCACCGGTAACTAGATCAAGACCCTCAAGCATTATCTTGACATACCGATCATGAGCAAATAGCGAGTAGGCTTCTGATAGATCGTGTGCCATCGGGTAATGGCCTATATCATGCACTAGCGCAGCCAGGAGCACAGCTTCAATATGCCTTTTCGACATAATAGAGCGAAATATACATTGATGCTGGTCATACCACAAAGCGCGAACTATTGAGCAACACTTGTCAAACGTACCCAATGAATGTTCGAAACGAGTGTGGTGTGCACCTGGATAGATAAGTGAAACAAAACCTAATTGACTGACCTGAGTGAGTCGAGAGAAAGAAGGATGATTAATTATTCGCTTTATTCGATCGGTAAGAGGTACCCTTCCACCCGGTATCTGGATATATTTGCTTAAGTTCGGATTAAGCTCAGGAATCTCTCCCTCTAAATCGTACAAATTCAGCAGCTTCTCAATATCCTCAAGAGCCTGATCGGCCGTGGAATATTTCAACTCCTCCATTACTGGTGCCGGCAGTCCTGGTATCAGGTCAGAGTTAAGGCTGTCGTTCCTTTCATTTATGACGCGTCCATCCAGAAGACGAAGCGATATCAAAGCTAAATACTTCCACTGATATTGACTGAATATTGACGTTGAATACTGACTTTCAAGTTCCTTTTGCTGTATTGTGCGCAGGATATGCTGGAGCGTTTTACCAAAAGAGTAGAGGTCAAAAGCAAAACGCATCTCAGAGCGAGGGATTTCAGCGACGTTAGCATTTGGATCTGTCGAGCGCACAGTATATTTAATTAGATCCGGATGCGCATACAATGGTGTGTAATGCGCGGTTGTAAATCGTTCCAGATCAGAAGGCTCCAAAATTTCAAAGTGTTTAGCGTAACCTAAATCAGCAACAAGCGCAGGGTGATTATGGGCAATAATAAGATTCCCCGGTTTAATATCGCAGTGAATTACTCCTTTGTCGTGCAGAAAAGATATACCATTAGCTATATTATGGAAATATGTGATGATCTGTTCAGCAGTAATATGGTGCAAATTATCAACTATATATTCATCTATATCTTTAACACCATCCAAGTAGTCCATAAGAAAGTACGGAAATGAATATTCTTCCGCGTCAATTGTTATTTTTAGCTCGTCAGCAAGGTAAATCTTTGTAATATTATGGTGAGTGAGACTAGCCAGGGTATCTTTTTCAGCTCTGATATGGCGTATAATATTATCTATTTTCCCAAAACGTGGACGGGGCAATTTTAGAGCTCGGCGCTGGTTCAGCCTTTCATCGTGGACCTCCCAAACCGTTGCGGTGCTTCCAAGTCCAAAGGCTCTAATAACCGTGAAGGCCGGTTTCAGCCGCTCAACCAAAAGTGGCACCAGTTGCTGAAAGACGGAGATCTCAGATTTGTACTCGGACTGCTTCTTGTGGTGTGTGTATAGGTCTTCTACGCCGCGCAGCAAGGTCGCCGAGGAGCCTAACTCTTCCGATAAGGAGCCGTTATGTTCCGCCAGCTCCGCCATATTAATGTCAGGCAATTCAAATCCCCTTTCAGAAGAGTAAAAGCGCAGGCGGTGATAAAGATCAGTCCAGAACAAGCATCAATTCAACAAGTCTTCGCGCCATCGCCGAAGGGGTGACATTGAAAAATCTTACAAGTGGCACCCTTTCTTGGTCTGGCCTGTAGGTTGAAATAGCGAAAGACAATGCACTTTTCGTAAGGGGCTCCGATCCTTTTCTATGATTCTGACTTCGATGGATTTGTTCCGCCTGCTGTGAACTCACTGAAATTTCGGAGCAATTGAAGAGCTTCTGGAAGCGGTGCCTAACCGCTTTGGGGGGCATTAGCAATTCAGCAGCAAAACGATTTGCCTCAATCTCATACGGATGCTGACGCACGGACGGCTCCCTGGGCCTAACTGAGCGTGTTCGCAATAACTCCCTAACGCCTTTAGCTCCATGGAGCACAATGTGCCCGATCTCATGGGCCAGTGAAAAATTTATCCTTCCCCCGGCCGATTCGTCTATACCCACTTGAATTCTCTTATTTTGAAAATCCGCCAGAGCGTCAACAGGGTCACCGGAATCAGCAAGTCCCACCATACTAACTCTCTCAATCTGCCATCCAAGGATCGAAACGATTAAATCCAGATTAACCGGGTAAAATCGCTCAAAGTCAGGTCTCCCCGATTTGGACTGCTCATTGTAGAGCTCCTTAAGAATCCTTTGGGCCTCTAGAACAGGCCTTGAAGCCTTTGTCTCGATGCCTGACATAAATGGTCTCCTCGCTGTAGGGAAATCATCTTTTTACGGTAGACTAAATTTATATTACGTGGATATCAAGAAGAATCAAGCAAAAAATTACAGCTTTCTCGTTGAGTCAGTTTCAGCTCGTTTACTTAAGATCTTTGGTCGACAAAGGAAACGATGTCAATCCTCGCATTTGAGATAACACTCAGAGCTGAAGCTTAAAGCCGGGTTGTCAAATCTCCTAGGTTCCTTTCGCAAAAAGAGCATTGTGGACCGATTCCTGTACCCTAGAACCGCGAGCCGGTATCATCAATTGCTGTGAACCCGGCTACGCGAGCCGTGGTCTGACTAACCGAGTAGGACCTAACAACTGAATATTGCGGGGCTATCCGCGTGGCCGATGCTAAAATTATCTAAAATTACTGGGTCGTAATTTGAATTCTTAGCCAATTTTTTGCGCTCTTAGCCGTCGTCTTCACAGCAGTTTGCGAAGGTTCGCGGCATAAATACATGCATGACCTGCCTCTCGCAGTTGTCCGTCCAGAGTGCTATCGGCGAGTTCCTGGTTTGAATTTCATCCCGCCTGACCCCTCCCACATGGTCCCGCATGGATTTGGAGTCAGGTCTTGCCTTATGGCATTATGGATCCCGGCGGGACCGCACCCGGTAAGTGTAGTCAGCATTTGATGTCACCCCAACCTGACCCGTCCCCAGTAGTCTCAACCATTGAATATCCCCCATGAAAGGCAGCCGATCTTCCCGATTGAACAACACCCTGCCCCCTCCTACGTGGTCTCCACCCTTATGGACCCCTTGGACGAGGCGTCGTGAAGGGATAGCCTCATCGATGGCGATGGCATGTCGATAATCTTCCCTTGCTTTGCCCTCAAGAAAGGCATACTATTATATGTACATATTGGACACTCAAGGAGGAGCCCATGAAGTCATCCGTTTCTGCCCGGCTGAATCTTAAGGTCCCGCTGGATATAGTGGAAGAAATTGAGAAATTGAGCGGGCCACGACAACGAAGCAAGTTTATCGTCGAAGCGATTCGCGATCGCATCGCGGCCATTAAGCGGGAACAATTGGCAATGCTGATGAAGGAGGGCTACCTGGCAAGGTCGGATGAGGCCACCGAGCTTGCGAAGGAATTCGAACCGTTGGACATGGAGGGGCTGGGTGCGGATTAGGAGAGGCGTCATCTATCTTGCTTCACTTGACCCAACGGTAGGTCGTGAGATTTCCAAAACCCGCCCGGTTGTGGTGGTATCGAATGACGTCGGAAATGAATATGCTCCCACGGTCACGGTGATACCGGTGACGACGGGAAATCTGGATAGGATATACCCGTTTGAAGTGAAGTTATCGAAAGGTGAAGGGAACCTTGGCGCAGACTCGAAGGCCAAAGCAGATCAAATTCGAACTATCGATAAGAGCCGCCTTGTCAAGCATATCGGGGACCTCGCTCCTCGGATAATGGTGGAAATTGAGCAAGCAATCAGGCATCACCTTGGCCTGTAAAAGAAGGACTTCCAGGCGCAAAGGCGCACCATCCAGGCCCTAGGTCATAACCGTACCCGACGCGGCAGTGGTTATAAACAAACTCGCAGGAGGAGAAATGGCACTTCGTCGGTGAGCACCCCGGCGTGACCGTCTCCCTGAATGTAGTGTGGAAATCCCTCCCGACCCCTCCTACG
>CAVQJR010000012.1:0-102008 GCA_963712895.1 uncultured delta proteobacterium
AACTTCGCGGAGCGAAAACCGGCCGGCAACCCGGCAAAGTCTTCGCCGCAGCGGCCCACTGGCCGTGAAGTCCCCGATTTTCCTTCATTAACTTGTCCAAATACCGGATCGGTGTTAAAGTGCGCGAAACGGTGGTCTTCCCGATACCGGACAGCCGCCGGAAGCGTCGAACAATACATTTGAAAATGCTTAATGAGAGAACTCGAAAATAAACCGGCGCGCTACTATCCCCTGTTTTTGGACCTCGGGGGCCGCACCTGCCTTGTCGTCGGCGGGGGGACCGTTGGCGAGCGAAAGATCATGTCCCTTCTGCAATACGGGGCGCTCATTCGCCTGGTGGCTGGAGAACTCACCCCCTGGCTGGATGAGAAGTGCTCGCAAAGTAAAGTTATCCTGACCGCAAGGGACTACGATAAAAGCCAACTGGAGGGCGCGGAGCTGGCGTTTGCGGCTACCAACGATGCGGCTCTCAACCGCCGGGTTTCGAAAGACGCACGGGAGCTTGGAATCTGGTGCAACATGGCAACCGATCCGGAGACCGGGTCGTTTATAGTCCCGTCGGTGGTCCGGAGGGGGCCTCTGAGCATAGCAATAAGCACCTCCGGCCTTAGCCCGGCAATTGCCAGGTCGCTGAGGTTGCGGCTGGAAAACGAGTTTGGCCCGGAATGGGAGTTTTTTATTTTGCTCCTCGGACAATTGCGCGGGCATTTCAGGTCCTCGAATATCGAAGAAAAGGAAACCCGGCGCGTTTTCAGCGCACTTGCAGCCCTGCCGGTCCCCGAATGGCTCAGGGAAGGCGGCGGGAATAAGATTTTTCAGGCGATATCGGAAATATGCGGCACTCTGATCGGCAAAGGAGAGCTGCAGCTTATCTGGGACGGCTTATGGAGGCGCTTTTTTTAACAATCGCAACACTTTGTTACCTTTGCGGCACGGTAGGTTACCTGGTCTATCTCATAAGAGACCGGGAGTTTATCCACCGTGCGGCGTGGGCTGTCCTGCTGATTGGAGCGATTTTCCACCTGGCGGCCATTGTCATGCGCTCGGTCCAGATCGGGCAACTGGCGATCACAACCGGCCAGGAAGGGCTCTCGCTGTTTGCCTGGGTGTTTGTGGTAACTTATCTCGTTTTTCAGGTGAGGTTGCGACTGCGGATACTGGGATCGTTCGTTTCCCCGCTGGCGGTGATATTCATGTTGGCTTCCTCACTCCTGCCGGCGCAGATCACCCCCCAGAGCGAGCTTTTCAAGAGCGGATGGGTCATTTTGCATGTGTCGTGCCTCTTTTTGGCAAACGCGCTTTTCGCTCTGGCTTTCAGCGTCGGCATCATGTACCTGCTCCAGGAAAGGCAAATAAAGAGGAAACATTTCGGATACCTTTACCTGCGGCTTCCGTCGCTTGAAACCCTGGATTCCGTTTCATACTATTGCCTGGTGGCCGGTTTTCCGCTGATGACGGTGGGGCTGATTACAGGGTTTGCATATGCCGCAATCGTGTGGCATTCGCCCTGGAATTGGGACCCGAAGGAGATATTTTCGCTCGTTACCTGGGTGATCTATGCGGTCCTGGTACACGAGCGTCTTACAGTGGGGTGGCGCGGCCGCAGGGCGGCATGGCTTGCCATCATTGGTTTTTCCGCGGTCCTTATTACTTTTTTTGGAGCCAATCTCCTGCTTAAGGGGCATCATTCTTTATTGGCAATCAGCAGGTAAGATGTAATGCCTCATGTAGTCCTTCTGGGCGTCAATCACAAGTCGGCCCCCGTGGGTGTGCGGGAGCATCTGGCAGTAACCTGCCGCGCAGAGGTCAACCCGCTTCAGATGCTCCCCCACATGGAGCAGGTCGATGAACTGTTGTTCCTGTCAACGTGCAACCGGGTCGAGTTGCTTTTTACCTGCAACGATCCGGAGCCGGCAATCAGGGAGATAAAGGCCCTTCTGCGCTCGCACGTGGGCCTCCACGCTTCGGCGCCGCTCGATTCATTCCTCTACGTCTATAAGGACATGGATGCGGTGAGGCACCTGTTCATGGTGGCCTCCAGCCTGGATTCAATGGTGCTGGGGGAGGCCCAGATCCTCGGCCAGCTAAAGACCGCCTACCGCGAATCGGTCGAATACCGCACGGTCAAGACCATACTCAACCGGCTTCTCCACAAGGCATTCTCGGTGGCAAAGCGGGTGCGCACGGAAACCTGCATCGGGTCGTGCGCCGTATCGGTAAGCTATGCGGCAGTGGAACTTGCCCGCAAGATATTCGGCGAACTCAGGGACAAGAGGGTCCTGCTCATCGGCGCCGGAGAAATGGCGGAGCTTGCCGCCCAGCATTTCCTGGCGCAGGGCGTTCACCAGATGATAGTCGCCAATCGCACGCTCGAGCGCGCGATGGAGCTTGCAAACCGGTTCAAGGCGGAAACCATAGCATTCGAGCGCCTTCTGGACGCCCTGAAAAACGTGGATATCGTGGTATCTTCAACCGGCGCGCAGGAACCGATCATCTGGCACAAGGACGTCAAGTCGCGAATGCGCGAGAGGCGAAACAAGCCCCTCTTTTTTATAGACATCGCCGTGCCGAGGGACATCGATCCGAAGGTAAACCAGCTCGACAATATTTATCTCTATGATATCGACGACCTGCAGGGAGTAATCGAACTGAATCGCGAGGAGCGGCGCAACCAGGCGAGCATAGCCCAACACATCGTAGACGAGGAGACCATCAAGTTCAAAACATGGATGAACAGCCTGAGCGCGGTTCCAACCATCGTCTCCCTTTGCGAAAAGGCCGAAATCATCCGCCAAAACGAACTCCGAAGGACTTTCGCCCAGCTTTCCAACCTGGGCGACCGGGAAAAAGAGGCGGTCGAGGTCCTGACGGCATCCATCATAAAGAAGCTTCTCCACGACCCGATCGTATTCCTCAAAAACAAGGCTCAAAGGGGCACTCAGGACGCCCACGTGGATTTCGCCCAGCAACTGTTCAAACTCTCCGATGGACTTGGGCTGGACTTGACCCCCGAAGCGCCCGATGTTAAAGAGGATAAAGACGGTTTCATGGAAGCGCTAAAAAAATAATCGACAAAGGGTCCAATCATGGCCGACATAATCCAATTTGGCAAGAAGGCCACAGATTTGAAGTCGGAGCGGGAAACATCCCTTCGGCAGCGCAAAATCGAGGCCCTGAGAAAGATTTTCCAGTGCACGCGTTGCGTTATGAAGTGTTCCAAGTGCGGCGCGCAACTGGAAGGCAAGTCCGATGACAGCGCCAGGTTCGCCACCCCTTACGCCTTCTGCAGGTCCTGCCTGGAGGAGTATCAGGAATATCGCGAAAGGGTTTCCGGCAGGATCGGCCCGTCCTGCTACTGGCATAATTCAAGCTGGATGAAGGTGTGGGAGAGCTGGCTTGCGCACCAGAAACTCCTGGACGACTACCGGCAATCCAAGGAATTTTTGCAACTGCTCGAAGAAGTCGAAGAACTGCTCAGGAAATAGCCCGCGCGAACGGATCGGGGCCGGTGTTTCCGGCGGCCCTGAAACGGCGGGGGCATTGGAGATCCTTTTCGAAATGACGGAGCTTTTCGCAAAGCGAAGGCTCTTTTTTTATCGCGAAAGACACGAAGGCCAGTACAGGGTGGTACCGCTTCCCTCCTGTTTTCACATCAACCCGGGGAAGAGCATACCCAGGCCGCTTGCGGTTATTTCAACGGCGATGGCCGCAAGGATCAAACCCATGATCCGGGTGACGATGTTAATGCCCGTTTTCCCCAGGGCCGCACCTATGGGAACGGCCAGGCGGAGGACAATCCATACCACCACTGCAACCATCACGCAGATCCCCACAAGGATACCCTGGTGAATCCAGCCAGGCGTCTGATACACATAGATTATTACGGTGCTGATCGCACCCGGTCCGGAGAGCAGCGGCACGGCCAGGGGCACAACCGCGATGTCCGACTTGCGTTCCGCCTCTTTGGCCTCTTCCGGTGTGTGTTTGCTTCCGCTTAGCTGAGCGTTGAACATCGTTACCGCAAGCAGCATTATTAAAATCCCGCCCCCCACGCGGAAAGACGCCATACTTATTCCGAAAAACCGCAACAGCGACTCCCCGAAAAGGCATGCCATCACGAGCACCACACCCACTGAAAACGCAGTTACCTTGACCGTTCGCCGGCGTTCCTTGACGGGTTGGCCGCCGGTCAGGCTTACAAAGGCGGGAATCGCTCCGAATGGATTTACGATAACCAACACGGCAATCAGGATTTTTATGTATTGCGCCCAGGTGAGCATTGAACCATCCTCATCTCAGTGCCTGCGGGCAGCACCGCTCCGGGTGAAGGGAAAGGTTATTCTCCGCCAAGTCGGCCCGGAGTTCAAGAGCATCGAAAATGGAGGCTGGACAGCGAGACCCCTCGTGGGTGCGGGGGCGGCGTCGGGTTGTTGCCACACTATGCGTGGGGAAGCAAAATGACAGAGGAAGGGCCGCAAACGGCCACTGCCCGAATTGCGGAATCGTCAGGCGAGGTTTTGAATTTGGCTGTACAGGTCGATTATCTGCTCGCGGGTCGCAGCCAGCCTCGCCCCGCAGTCCGGGTAACTTCTGAGGGCAAGAAACAGAAGACTCTGCTCATACATCTCTTCGTGGAGTTTTCTAAGGTCTATTCTTTTCATGGCTGATCCCTCCCAAATCATAGCTTTTATAAGGCAGGACCCGGAGGGAATCAAGCATAATTTCGAGGGTCCCGGGGGACCAAATTCGAACCGGTCCAGGAATATCGTTTCGGGGAAACACACGACGGCGGAATGCTCAAAGCACCGCAGGCCTCATACGGGAAGAGGGGAAGCACGCCCGGCGATTGCCGGTTTAAAATTATAATCGACAGATAACCTAGTTTTCCCCGCCGACGCCCGAATAGCGGGCCGGAATTCCGGGTGGCGGAAGGGCCGCGACTTCGAACCAGTATTCGGTAATGGTCTTCATAACCGTCACAAGCTCTTCGAAGGAGGACTGTTTGGTGATGTAGGAATTGGCGCCGAGATCGTAGCAGTTCCTTATGTCTTCCCTGTCCCTGGATGTGGTCAAAATAATAACGGGAATGCCCCGGAACCGGGGATTTTTTTTCAAACAATCCAGAAGCTGTCGTCCGTCCATCCGCGGCAAATTGAGATCGAGCAAAATAAGATCGGGAACCGGAGCGGACCGGCTGTCCTGGTAACGGCCCCTGCGGTTCAAATAATCCATCATTTCCAGGCCGTCCGGGACGCACTTAAAGCTGCAGTTCATGCACGCTTCCTTCAGGGCGGACTGGACCAGGAAGCAATCGTCCTCATCGTCATCGACCATCACCAGCATCGATCTTTTGGCGGGCCTGGCGGCAGTTTTGCGGGCTGGAAAGCCCGGGGTTTCACCGCCGGGATTCCGATGAGGGCCTTGGGGGCACAACAGGATGTCAAGCATTGGGGATTCCCTCGTTCAATGCCGTTCTATGGCCCGGAGGCGGACACTTTACTTCTTTAGGAATGGTTTTAAGCGTAAGCAAAAAGATATTATCAGATGATACTAGCATGCGTTCAGGAAAGAAACCAGGACTTTTTTCGGCAAACGTAAGAGCTGTCCCGCTCCGGCGACGGCACCCCGCATATTCCGCACTAACCCGCCCGAACCTGCATCCGCCCCTCGCGGTCCGACGCACAAACCCTTTCCATGGCTCATCCAAAAGGATTCCGGATGCCCGATCGATACCCCTGCGCCGGCGGGAATTTCGAATTACCGCCGGCGCAGGGATTGGCTTACCGGATCTGAAATTACGAATCCGTAATATATCCCAATCCAGCCGGCATCGGGGACTTCCCGCCAGGTCCATGGCAGTATGCGCTGCCGGGCTCTATTGAAGCATTTTAGAGTCAAGCCCGACGCTTCCGACGAGTTGGTATCCATTTTGCTTAGTGAGATCCGTACAAGGTGCAATCCACTCATAAAAGGCAAACTGCGTGAAAGCGCAGGACGCAAAGTTACTGGCCTAAGTCCCGGAAGTGCCCGGGATATGGTCGCAGGACCGCTGAGCAGGTGCAGCTCCTCCTGTAGGCGCTGGATTTGCCGGCCTACAGGAGTATTATTATGTGCAAGCTCTCCACCCTTCCCAAATGCCGATTCTTTGCTGTTTTGGCGATTCTGTCCTTCCTGTTCGTATCCGCGGCTTCGAGCGTCGAGGCAGCCCAGATCAAATTAGCCTGGAACGCGGTAAACGATGCCAATGTTGTCGGTTATAAGGTCTATTACGGCACCCAGAGCAGGACCTACCCTAACGTTGAGGATGCCCAGGCGAATTTATCCTACACCATCAACCAGGTATCCGACACACAGCCCCACTACGTCGCGGTTACCGCGTATTCGGCGACCGGGGAAAGTGCCTACTCAGCGGAATTGACCTGCTATGCCATCCAGGTCTCCGCTCCCTCCAACGGTGATATCCAGCCGGCCGGAAGCACCGTTTTGCAACAGGGGGGGGCGCAGACATACTCGATAGTCCCCGCTTCCGGATACGCGATTTCCAATGTGATGGTCGACGGGGCCTCCGTTGGACAGGTCTCCCAGTACACTTTTTCCAACGTGAGCGCGTGCCACACGATTTCGGCGACATTTTCCCAGATATCGAATTACACAATCACCACCGGCGTTCAAGGCAGCGGAACGATTTCGCCTTCCGGGACGGTGGAAGTTGCCCCCGGAGGAAACCAGGCGTTTTCGATTACCCCGGCGGCAGGCTGCAGGATCGCGAATGTGACGGTTGACGGAACATCGGTCGGTACGCCGTCCACCTATTCTTTCACCAATGTGGCCGCCAGCCACACCATCCAGGCCACCTTCGCCTCCAGTATCAGCACATACACCATTACGGCAAGCGCCCAGAGCGGCGGCTCCATTTCGCCCTCCGGTTCCACAACGGTTACCGGCGGCTCCAGCCAGGCTTACACGATAACTCCCGCCGCCAACTACACGATCTCAGACGTGAAGGTCGACGGCTCATCGGTTGGCGCGCTCGCGAGCTACACCTTCACCAATATCGCCACCAGCCACACCATCCAGGCCACCTTCGCCTCTAGTATCAGCACATACACCATTACGGCAAGCGCCCAGAGCGGCGGCTCCATTTCGCCCTCCGGTTCCGCAACGGTGAACCGCGGCTCCAGCAAGACTTACGCGATAACGCCCGCCACCAACTACAGGATTTCGGATGTAACGGTCGACGGCGCATCGGTGGGTGCGGTCTCAAGCTACACCTTCAGCAATATCACCGCGAACCACACCATCCAGGCCGCCTTCACTTCAAGCACCGGATATACCATCACGGCAACCGCACAAAGCGGCGGCTCCATCTCGCCCTCCGGTTCCACAACGGTTAGCCGCAACTCCAGCCAGTCTTATACGATAACCGCCTCGGCCAACTACACGATCTCCGACGTGAAGGTCGACGGCTCATCCGTTGGCGCGGTCACCCACTATACCTTCAGCCGTGTCAGGGCGAACCATACCATCTCCGCCAGCTTTACCATCAACAGTTACACCATCACGGCAAGCGCCCTTGGCGGTGGAAGCATTACACCCCAGGGCAGCGTTTCCGCGGACGCAGGCAGCGACAAAACGTTTTCCATCAAGGCCGCCCCCGGCTACACCATTTCAAAGGTGCTCGTTGACGGCGTATCGGCCGGAACGGTGTCCAGCTACACCTTTTCGAACATAACGGCCGACCATTCGATCCAGGCGAGCTTCGTATCCGCCAATCCTTACCCGGTTGTCGATGCGGGACCCGACCAGGCCGTCACCAGCGGTAACACGGTAATGCTCAACGGCTCAAACTCCACCAGCTCAACCAGCATAACCTCGTATACCTGGACCCAGACTGGCGGGCCGGCGGTACAGCTAATCGGCTCCCAGTCCGCGATCTGCACTTTCCAGGCCCCGAGTGTTTCCGCTGGAGCGGCGCTGACCTTCCGGCTTGGCGTAAGGAACCAGGCCGGCAAGACTGCAAGCGACACCTGCATTGTGAACGTCACCGGGACCGACCAGCCCCCTTCGGCTCGTGCCGGGCAGGAGCAGACCGTCAATTCCTACGCCATAGTCACGCTTGACGCCACCGCTTCAACCGATCCGGACGACGGCATAGCAGCGTTCAAATGGGTGCAGACCTCGGGTCCGGCAGCAACGATCACGAATGACGACACCGATCACGCTTCCTTTGCCGCACCTGACCTCACGGATACGGGCGCAGCCTTGACATTCGAACTCACCGTAACCGACAATTTCGGACTCAAAACAACCGACCGCTACCTGGTCAACGTTACCGACTCGGCCCGCCCGCCGGTGGCCAACGCCGGCCAGGACAAGACCGCCGCTGCCCTGCAATCCGTTGTCCTTGACGGCTCCGGGTCTTCCGATCCGGATGGAGGGCTTCTCGCCTACAGGTGGACGCAGATCAGCGGTCCTCCGGTTACCATCGCCGACCCGGAAGCGCAAAGCACGTCTTTCACGGCTCCCTATTCGGTACAGCAAACCGAGTCCCTGGTTTTCATGCTGACAGTTACGAACGAATCCGGCCTGGGCGCATCGCACAGATGCACCGTCAATCTCCAGAGGGGCAATGGTGCGGATCTGGTCGGAAGCTGGACCTCGCTTTCATACAGCCGCTCCCAGCTGACCGGCACCTTCGTGGTGCAGAATACGGGAAACCGGAGTGCCAACAATACCAGACTGGCTTTCTATCTCTCGAATGACGGCGTATCCATTACCAGCGGAATCAGCTCGATGTGGGTCCCGTCCGTCGGCGGCGGGAACTCGGTGAGGCTGTACCCGAAGTTCTCACTGCGCAATGCGAGCGGGAAGTACATAATCGCCGTTCTGGATGCCACATCCCAGGTGAGCGAATTGAGCGAGTCGAACAACAGGGTGGTAGTCCAGGTTCCATAGCTCTCACTCATAAACTCTAACGGGACGGCCCCTGTGAGAGGGGCCGCCCGCAAAACAAAACCCCGGCCTTTCCAGGCGGGGTTTTGCAGTTTGTATGAAGTTACCTTGAAAATACCTTTTTCATGCTTCGCAGGTGACGCGAGCATTATGAAAAATTGCGCTCAAAGTGATATGAACAACTCCGGACAGAGGTGGGAATGTTTTCTGGGCTGTCGCACAAAGGGGTTTGCTTCAAAATACGTGAACTTCACGTAAATAGGGGAGAGATCCCAAATCGTCATTCCCGCAACGCTTTTACCGTAAAAATGCAAAAATCACTTTATTACCATGACACCGATAAGTTACAGAAGATCCGACACATTTTCATCACCGGGGGTGAACAAATTGTTCATGAATGTTGGGCGGGAATCCGGTGTCTTTGCGGTTAATGATTGCTTCCCGCGCTCCGGCAGGAGTGTGGAAACGAGGAAAAGACACCGGCCCCCGGCTCGGAAGCACCGCCGGGGTGACGCCAGGGGGCGCGGCCCACCACGCTATTGTGAGAAACCGGTTTTCAATCGAGGTTAAGCAGCATGATGGTAGGGACCTGGACCGTATTCGGGATCTTGATCGGCATGCCGGGAACATTCTCGTAGGCGTAATCGATAAGCCTCACATTATTCACCTCATCGACGTGCAGTTGAATCCATCCATAATAGTAACTGGAACCGACGCTCAGTGCGAACCCCAGGTATTTGTTGCCGATCCCGTTCAAGAAGCTGTGGTGTGTAACGTCATTCTCATATCCGGTTGGGCTCTCGTCCAGCAACATCGGGTCACTCAGGCCCGGGTCCCACATCATCCCTGCCGGAACTTGCGGCCCGATCGAATAGCCGAGCGGAAGAGGGGCTTTGGAAACAGGCACATCATCCTGTTCATAATACATAAACTGCATTCCGAGGACGATGTCGGTGTCAAAACCCCGCCATAAGGAATTGTTTTCGCCTTCGGCCCACGTACTCCAGGCGGTAATAAAATCCGGGGTCCCATCGCGATCGATGTCAATGTTAAAATCCGGACCGGGCTGATTGAGTTTGCCCGAATAAACGACCGCCGACTCGGCTTTCGCTGCCATGCAGCAAAGCAGCAGGGCGGTTCCCAACAACAGGCAACGATAGTTTCTCATAATCCGGTTCTCTTCAGAGCAGGTCAAAAAAATGTTCGCAGTCAAAAACTGCGCGCCATATTCCCGCCACCCTCCATCCAGGGTCCGGAAGGGGCCTGGGTACCGGCTTCAGCCGGAATGACGACTTTTGACGTTTTCCCTCATCTGCGGTAAAAATTTCCCCTTTTCAAGACTCTGCCGCAGTATAGAGCAAAATCCGGGCCGTTTTCCGCAATCGGTTTTTAACTATAGGTCGGCGCAAGTAAAAGTATGGTTTTAAAATCACGGGGGAGGAATTGCAAGCTATTGAACGGCACCTTGGGGGGCGGGGTCCTACGGACAAGCCCTGAGCCCCGATTTCTACAAAAACCGCTCTATCCCGAGTTCTTTGGCCCTGCTTTCTATTCCGCGCACAACATCGGGGTCCATCTGGATGTCGTCGGGCCAGGGACGGGTGTGGCCGTCTTCGGGGCCTTTCCTGGTGGCGTCCACGGCTACCCTTGCCCCCCGCCTCACTATGTCTCGCCTGGGGTCCACGTTGTTGAACAGCTTCCAGAGCACCAGGGAGTAGTCTTCGAGGTCGATTGCCGCATCCAGCAGCACCATGATGGAGAAGGCTTCGAGGCCGGATTTGGAGAGGAGTTTCTCGCACACTCCCCGCCCTGGTGTCTTGCCGTCCTTTGCAAAGTTTAACAGGAGCACGCGGTTGCGGACCTCGATCGCGGGTACGTGGGAAGAAACCAGAAGGCCGGATGCCGACTTCACCGATTTTCCGATCACCTTGCCGGACGGCACCTGCCCGCCTGCCTCCGGGCGGCGGGGGCGCTCCTTTTCATCGGCCCTCCTCCTGGTTGCATCCAGCCCTATCTTGGCCCCGAAAAGCGGGTCCGGCGCGCTGTGGTCCAGGACGTCCAGTACGCCCTCCGTAATATAGAGGTCGCTTTCCGGGTCCAGCTCGTTCAGAATGGTCTCCAGCACCTTTCGCGGGGACCGCAGGTCAACCCCGTGGTCCACCAGCACCACCGCCTTGGAAAAGCTCATCTGCCCCTGTCCCCACATCGCGCTCATTATCCTTCGCGCATGCCCGGGGTACTCCTTGTCGATTGCGGCCACCACGATGTTGTGGAAGACCCCTTCCCAGGGCATCCAGAAGTCCCGCACCTCGGGAAGGATCGCTCCCAGAAGGGGCAGGAAAATGCGCTCCGTCGTCTTGGCAAGCCAGCAGTCTTCCATGGGAGGCCGCCCCACGACGGTTGCGGAGTAAACCGGGTTTTGCCGGTGCGTGACCGCCGTCACGTGAAAAACCGGGTAGTCTCCCACCAGCGAATAATACCCGGTATGGTCTCCGAAAGGGCCTTCCAGCCGCAGCTCATCGGGGTCCACGTAGCCTTCCAGGACAAATTCGGCTTCGGCCGGCACTTCCAGGTCAACCGAGACGCAGCGGACCATTGCGACCGGCCTGCGCCGGATGAAACCGGCCAGGATCATTTCGTCTATTCCACGGGGCAAAGGGGCGGTGGCGGCGTAGGTCGAAGCCGGGTCCGTTCCGATGGCCACGGCGACGGGCATGCGCTTTCCGGCCCTCCGGTATTCCTGGTAGTAGTTCGAGCCGTCCTTGTGGATGTGCCAGTGCATCCCGGTGGTGTTTCGGTCGAAGACCTGGAGGCGATACATCCCGGCGTTTCGCCTTCCCGTTTTCAAGCTCCTGGTGATAACCACCGGCAGGGTAACGAACGGGCCGCCGTCCTGAGGCCAGCACTTGAGCACCGGGAGGATGGACAGGTCCACCGCGTCCCCCCGATAGACCACCTCCTGGCATGGGGCTCTTTTGGCCCTTCGCGGAAAAAACCTGGCCAGGTCCAGACCCATCGGGAGAAGTCCCGCAAGCTGCTTCAAGGATTTAGGCGGTTCGATTTTGATGAATGCTTCGAGCCTTTGCGCAAGGCCGTCCAGGGAATCGGTCCCAAGCGCCATGCAGATGCGGCGCCCGCTTCCGAAAGCGTTGGTAAGGACCGGAAAGCGTGACCCGCGGACGTTTTCAAACATCAGGGCCTTCCCGCCCCCGGGCGCTTTCGAGGCAAGGTCGGTAATGTGCGTTATTTCGAGGTCCCTGGACACGGGTGCCTTGATGCGGAGCAGTTCCCCCGCCCTGTCCAGTTCCGAAATGAATTCACCGAGGTTTTTGTAGGCGTTTTTCATTTTATCACACCAGGGTCGATGCAGCTTTGGGGGACAAGTTCCATGCCTGCCCGGAGACAAATTCGCACCCACCGCTCACAGGGGCAGCGTCCCGGCCAGGATGCCGAAAAAGAGCAGGATGGAAATGGCGCTGTTTACGTGGAAAAAGGCGACGTTGACCTTCTCCAGGCAATCCGGGCGCACCATGATATGCTCGCAGAGCAGAAGGACGCTGATTATGGCGAGAAAGAGCAGGTATACCTTTGCGAGACCGAAGGCGAAATAGACCAGCAGAAGGAAGACAAACGTCAGCGCATGGAGTCCGGTCGACAAGCCCAGGGCGTTGCGCACTCCCCTGCAGGCCGGCATGGAAAACAACCGCTGGCCGCGGTCGAATTCGATATCCTGGCACGCATACAGGATGTCAAACCCCGCGATATAGCTCATGAGGGCAAGCGATAGGAGCACCACCCTCGCGTCCAGGCTCCCGGCAATCGCCACCCATGCCCCGGCCGGGGCCAACCCGATGGCAAACCCGAGGAAAAGGTGCGAGTAGGCGGTGAACCGCTTGGTCAGGGAATAAAAGAACAGCACCCCCAGCACGGGAACGGAAAACAGGAGGCAGGTGCGGCTCAGCAGGGCGGCGCACAGCACAAAAACCGCGGCCGAAAGGAGGATGAAGGCCAGAACCGAGGACTTTTCCACCTGCCCGATCACATGAGGCCGGCCGGCGGTGCGCGGGTTGAGACGGTCGTAGCGGTAGTCGGCGAACCGGTTGAACCCCATGGCGGCCGATCTCGCCGAAGCCATCGCAACCAGGATTATCAGGACGGTTTTCAGGTCCACCGGGTATTCCCGGTTTGCAAGAAGGACCGCCGCCAGGGCGAAAGGAAGGGCGAAAACGGTATGGCTGAACTTGATCAGTTTTCCATAAATATAAATTTTGGTCCACATGACCGGACCTCACAGCTGCTTGGCGTTGGGTTGAGATGCCGCCCGGCTTCGACCGGCGAACTATCGATCAACATCCGGCATGTTTGGGTTCCGATGATGGATCGCTGGTTTTCTTGCGCTCCCACGCCGGAGCGTGGAAACAAAGGCGGGCTTAGTATAATTTTTATCGCACCCTTTGCACAACCCTATTCTCGCCCCAACCTCCAACCTTGCCCCGGCGGCGTTTGTGGGCCGGTGCCGCCACCCGCAACTACGCTACCCTTGCACCTGCATCGAGTATCCGCCGGACCGCCGCCGCCGTTTCGTGAAGCTGGAAGGGCTTTATCAGGAATTCGCGTATTCCGGCTTTCCGGGCCGCTGTCGCGTTGACGGTCTCGGCGTTTCCCGAGCACAGGATCACCGGAATGTCGGGGCGGATTTTCAGTACCTGCCGCGACAGTTCAATTCCGGTCATATGGGGCATCGTATGGTCGGTTATTACCAGGTCGAAGCTGGCGGGAGATTGTTGAAACGCCATGAGGGCCTTCGTGGCGTCCGTTCTCCCATCGACCCTGTATCCGAGCTTTTCGAGCATCCGACCGTAGGAGTCCACTATCGCATTCTCGTCGTCAACCAGGAGGATCGATTCGCTGCCGGTCGGGATATCTTCGATGCGGCAGGGCACCGCAGACTCGATTCTTTCAATCGCCGGAAGGAATACACGGAAGACCGATCCCTCACCATATTCGCTGTAAACCGTGACCACACCGCCATGTTCTTTAACTATGCCGTGAACGACCGAGAGCCCGAGCCCAGTGCCTTCACCCGGCCCCTTCGTGGTGAAATAGGGGTCGAAAATGCGGTCTATGTCCGCGGGCGCTATTCCATGGCCGCTGTCTTTGAAGCTGAGCCGGACGTAAGGTCCGGGAGGCAGGTCGGGGAAATGCTCGATGTCGGATTCGGTCATCAACATCCGTGAAAGGCCCACTTCGAGCAGGCCGTCCTGCTCTTTCATTGCGTGCGCCGCATTGGCGCAAATATTCATCACTACCTGGTGCATCTGGGTGGGGTCGGCGAGTATGAGGTCCTCATCGGGTCCGGTCTCGATATCCAACCTGATTTCAATGGTGGAGGGAAGAGCGGGCCGGAGCAATTTGAGCGCTTCCCTGAGGATGAGGCATATCTGGAGCGGCACCTTTTCCTTTTTGTTTTTGCGGCTGAAAGCAAGGATCTGTTTTACGAGTTCCTTGCCGCGATAGGATGCTTTTCGGATTTCCTCGAGATTTGCGTGCTGCTGAGTGCCGGGGAGGGTATCGAGCAGGGTGAGCTCCGAGTAGCCCAGGATGATACCAAGTATATTATTGAAATCATGGGATATTCCTCCGGCCAGGGTCCCGATTGCCTCCATTTTCTGCGCCTGCCGAAGCTCGGACTCCAGTCGCACCTCATGGGAAATGTCCCTCACGGCTTCTATGACGTGAGTAATCCGGCCCAGTCCATCCCTGAGAGGCGAGCAGAGCATTTCCGCCCAGAACCTGGAGCCGTCCGGCCTGACGACTTCTTTACTGCCCGCGGCCGGATTGCCGGTTTGCCAAACTTTCTGCACCACGCAACTGCCCCCGGTTATCCAGCACGGTTTTGCATTGGCGGCCAGCACTTCGTAGCAGAACCGGCCCGCTATTTCCTCGCGCTTTTTTCTCATGGTAAAGAGAAAATCGCGGTTAGCGTCGCAAATCCGGTACTCACCGTCAATTACGTAAATATCTTCATGCATATTGGAAAGAAGCGATCTGAAATAGCGGTCGTTTTCACGCAGCGCCCACTCCGCCTGTTTTTGTTCGGTAATGTCCACTCCGTAAAAATTAGCATAGCCGCCGTCTGCAACAGGCACAACGGTAAGCGAGAGGATTTTGCCGCCGGCTTCGCGCTCTATGACCTTCCTGGTACCGCCGGCCAGGACCTCGGATACGATTGCCGTGCATTCGGAAGGGATGGTTCCGCCGTTTTCCGATCCCCATGAATCAAGAAAGGCCGATGCCGGTTCGTTGGCGAAAAGAATGGTCCCGTCCGCGCTTATGCGCAAAACGCAGTGCGGATTTTCATGCGGGAACCGGGCGAGTGCCTTTATCTGTTCTTCGGCCTTTCTTTGCTCGGTGATGTCGATTCCCATGCAGAAAACGAACTCGGTGCGGCAGGTATCGTCCAGCACCGGCTGCCAATGCCATTGAACCAGGCGTTTGCCCCCCTTTTTGGTTCTCATGTGAAGCTCTTGCCGAAACGGCTTCTTTTCATCCCTTACCGATTCAAAAACCGGCCCGCTCAGTTGGATTTCTTCCTCCAGGGCAAAAACGGACATATCTTTCCCCAGGATTTCATCCCTGGAATATCCGGTGGCATTTACCAGGGCCTGGTTTACCATTTTCACCCTGCCGTCCGGGTACAGGGCGACAAAGTAGGCCGGCGAGGATTCTATGAGGTTCATGTTGAAAGAGAGGGCCGTGCGCAGCTCGGTTTCCTTTCGTTTCTTTTCCGTTACGTCCACGAGGATGCCCACCAGCCCCGCGGGCTTGCCGTCCGGGTTGCAGTAAACCGCCTTGTTGAATTCGACCTGGCGAATACTCTCATCCGCGCATTTGCAAAGCCCCTCGAAATTCTGCACGCCTCCCCTTGCGAAAAGAAGATCGTCCATGGCAAGGTAGGTTTGCGCCATTTCAGGAGAGGTAATCTCCAGGTCGGTTTTTCCGATGATATCGGGCCTTTTTCTACCCGTGAAATCCTCGAAAGCCTTGTTGCAGCCTTCGTAGAGCCCCGCCGCATTCTTGTAGTAAACGGGGCTCGGAATGGTATCCATGAGGTGCTGCAAAAAATGAATCTGATCGCCAAAGGCGCGTTCCGCCCGTATTCGATCCCACCGGTTTCTCAATGAAGCAACCCCGAACGAGATTTCGTTCGCAAGGTCCGTCAGAAGGTCCACCTCCTCCTTACCGAAGGCGTCGGGCTCACCCGAATAAACGGTCAGGATTCCCAGCACCTGGTTTCTTTCGCACAGGGGCAGTGAGGCGCACGACGCGTATCCGCGCTTCAGCGCCTCGCAACGCCAGGGCGCAAACCTGGGATCATGTTCGATGCTCCTGATAACCGAAGGCTTCACGATCCGGGCGGCAGTGCCCGCGGGGCCGCAGCCCCATGCGGTTTCATCCGAGCTGACCCGGATCGCCTGCAGATAACCCCTCTCGTATCCGGCATGGGCCGATGGAAAGATTGATAAATCAGCCCTGTTCACCTGGCCTGCCCAGCAAAACCTGTATCCACCCACTTCGACTATGATTCGGCAGATCTCGTTCAAAAGGCCCTTTTCGTCGCTCGAATGTGCAATCGCGCGGCAGCATTCCTTGAGCATGATCAACGTGCGGTTTACCCGCACCAGGGCCCTTTCCACCTTGTGTTTTTGGATCGCATGGCGGATGGAGCGCTCCAGGAAAGTGGGGCTGAGTTCATTTTTGTCCAGGTAATCGGCTGCGCCGGCCTTCATCGCTTCCAGGTCGACAGCGAGGTCTCCGCGGCCGGTGAGAAGGATTGCGGGCATTTTATCCGGTTTCCTGCAAATCGATTTCAGAAGCTCCGGTACGTTTTTGCCCCCCGGCCCGCAATCGATAATGGCAATATCATGGGCGTCTTTTCGGAGCACCCCGATGGCCGAATCGCGGTCATCAACCCGGGTAACCGTGTACACGGAGACACCCTTTTCTTTGAGCATTTCCAGCACCGGCAGGGACTCTTCATGATCGTTTTCAACGAGAAGCACTCGGACGGGGTTCTGTTTCATCACAGGATTTCCTTCAAACACAACTAATGAGGAATTGGAGATGGTTCCGGGATCAAAACCGGCCGACGCGCCGGGGCGCATTTAACCAGGGGACAGTGTATCAACAGGAAGGGGGGAAAAGGAGGATACCGGTATTTAAGCCCGATCTCGTCCAATTCACACGTCGACCAATTCACGCAGTTTTGTCACTCAATGGGGGGATTGAGGAATTTAGGGATTGGGGGATTTATCCTAATTTTCGTTCAAGATAGGCCAATGCCGATGGGTTACGCTCCGCGTCACCCATCCTACATCCCTTTCCAGACCTGAGTTAAGCGTAGCGATGAGTGAAGCGGAGCGTAACCCATCACGTTAATCTTGAACGCAACCGGGTATTAGGCACCTGCCTATCCCTGACAGTGTGTGGAAAAGGTCGTGATGGCACAGAGAAACGAAGGATATGTCAATGACGCCGTTCCGGTAAAGTTACCACGTGGGAACGAGGGAGCGTGGGAACGAGGGAAAAATTCCCTCACTCCCTAAATTCTTAAATCACGTGATTTCCACTACCTTCAGCAGATTGGTGGTTCCCGAGGTCCCCACCGGAACGCCCGCCGTTATCACCAGGCAATCTCCCGGCCCGGCAATTCCCTGCTCGACCGCCCATGCACGGGCCGAGGCGAACATCTGGTCGGTATCGACAAAGGAACTCATGAAATGCGGGATAACGCCCCAGGTAAGCGAGAGCATCCGTTGGGTCTCTATTCGGTCGGTCAGTGCCATTATGGGGGCCGAGGGCCGGAAGCGGGCCACCAGGCGCGCCGTATAGCCCGAAGAGGTGGAGGCCACGATGGCCGAGGATGCGAGGTCCTGGGCCAGCCAGCAGGCGGCGCGGCTGATCGCGGCCGGCGGGGTGTGCAGGAAGGCCGAGACCTGCTCACCCAGATAGGCCCGCTCGTCCAGGTAGGGTTCGGTGCTCCGGGCTATGCGGTCCAGGACGGCAACGGCATCCACCGGATAGTTTCCGATAGCGGTTTCATCGGAGAGCATGAGGGCATCGGTGCCGTCGAGCACGGCGTTGGCCACATCCGTGGCCTCCGCCCTGGTGGGCCTGGGGTTTTCCATCATCGACGTCAGCATCTGGGTCGCCGTAATTACCGGCTTTCCCGCCTGCCGGGTCATCCGGATTAATCGTTTCTGAATGATCGGAATTTCTTCCAGGGGCATTTCCACCCCCAGATCTCCCCGGGCAACCATTACCCCGTCCACCACGGCCAGAATCTTTTCGAAGTGCTCCACGGCTTCCGGTTTTTCTATCTTGGCAATGAGCATCGGCGAGTATTCGCCTTTTTTCAATATCTTTCGGACATCCTCGATGTCCCTCTGGCTGCGCACGAATGAGAGCGCGACGAAATCAACCTTTTCGGCCAGGCCCAGCGCCAGGTCCAGCCGGTCCTTTTCCGTAAGCGACTTGACGCTCAGATGGCTGAACGGGAGGTTCACACCCTTAAACGATACCAAGCCCCCCCCGACCACCACGTTGCACACGATCTCCTCGCCCTTTTTTTCAACCGCCATGAGCTGAACGGTCCCGTCCGCCATCAAAATGACATCTCCCGGCTTCACATCCCGCGCCAGTTCGGGATAGTTTACCGGTAATCTATGGTCATCGGAGCTTTGGCCGGCAAAAAGGATTACCTGCTCGCCGTGGCGCAGCATCCTTTTGTCTTCGCTGATTTTACCCAGGCGGATTTTCGGACCGCCAAGGTCCTGGAGAATGCCGATTTCTTTCCCGGCGCCAACGGACAGCTTCCGGATAAGCCGTATCGTTTCCCGGTGCGTTTCGCGGTCCCCGTGGGAGAAATTGAGCCGGGCAACGTCCATTCCGGCTTCCATCAACCGGGCTATGCTGTCCGACGAATTGGTCGCCGGGCCGATCGTGCAAACGATCCTGGTCCTCCTGAACCGGCCTTTTTCCATGCTTTCACGGGCGGATAAAGGCGGCTGGTTTCCTTTAATCTTCATCTCAGAATGCCTCCGTTTCGGCTTCTCGAACAAGGTCTTCGACCATTGCGATACCCCGGTCCCAGAACCGGTTGTCCGCAAGGTCGATTCCGAAGGGGCGAAAAAGCTCGTTCGGTTTGTCCCGCCCGCCCGATTCGAGAAGTTCGAGGTATTTCGGGACAAAATTGGTCCCCTCGCGCTTGTACAGATCAAAGAGTGCCAGCACCAGGAGCTCTCCGAAGGCGTAGGCGTAAACGTAGCCGGGGGAGTGCACGAAATGCGGGATGTAGGACCACCAGATGCGGTAATGATCGAGCAGGCGCACCGAGGTGCCGAACATGGCGCTCTGGGTCTCCATCCAGGCGGAGGATATGAAATCGGGATCCAGTTCGCCCCGGGTCCTCCTGGAGTTGTGAACGGCGTCTTCGAACCGGTTCATCGACACCTGGCGAAAAACGGTGGCGATGGTATCTTCGATCTTCGAGCAAAGCAGCGCCAGCCTCTCTTGCGGTGTCGCCGTCACGTGCAGTATATGCCGAAATACGAGCATCTCGCCGAAAACCGATGCGCTCTCCGCCGTGGTAAGGGGCGTATCGCTGTTGAACAGGCCCTGCCTTCTGGCAAGATACTGGTGGACGCCGTGCCCCAGTTCGTGCGCCAGCGTCATGACATCGCGGTGCGTGCCGGTGAAATTGAGCAGCACGTAGGGGTGGGCGGAGGGAACGACGGGGTGGGCAAAGGCCCCGCTTCTCTTCCCCGCAAGCACCGGGGCGTGAATCCAGCCGCGTTCGAAAAACTCGATGGCGATTTCCGCCATCCTGGGCGAAAAGGCTGCATAAGCGGTAACAACGATATCCTTGGCCTCTTCCCAGGTAAATTTTGCATGAGGCAGCCCCGGTACGGGCGCATAGCGATCGTAGTCGAACAGCTCGCCATGTCCGAGCAGCCGACGTTTGAGAAGGTAGTAGCGTTCGACCACGTCGTAGCGGGAGGAAACCGCCGAGACCAGCGCTTCCACCATCCCGTCGTCGGCCTCGTTGCTCAGGTTTCGAGAACTCAGCCAGTTCGGATACTTGCGGAGCCGGTCGTCGATGGATTTGTCGAGCAGGATGGTGTTAAAAATATGGGTGAGGGCCGGAAGGGTCACTTCCAGGCCCCCGGTCAGCTCCAGGGCGGCGTTTTTTCGCACCTCCCGCTCCGGGTGGTGAAGGTCGGCCAGGACTTCGGACTCGGTGCGCTTCTTTTCGCCGAACTTGACCTGGCTTATCATCTTGTCGAAAAGGGCGCTCCACGCCGATGCGCCGGCAGGCTCCTTTTCGGCCAGTATCCTCTCTTCGGGCTCGCTCAGCAGATAGGGGGCGTAGCGCCTCACAGACTGGAGGTAATGCCGGTATTTCGAGAGGGCGGGGTCGGAGGTCAGAGCACGGGCGCGGTCCTCCTCCAGCTTGGTCCATTCCAGTTCGAAAAACAGGGTGTCCCGGTGAAGCTCGCTGTAGAGTTCCTTCTGGGATTGGAAGAGGGCACTTGCGGCGGAGTCCTGCGTCCTGATGGAAAAATAGAGGTATGAAAAGGCCATAAGCTTCTGCGCCCGCTCGTAGAGGTCCTCCAGTTTCCGGACGGCTTCGAGCAGCTCCGTTGCGTAAAGCGTACCGACTTTCCCCCGGTAGCGCGAAAGCTCCCCGGCTCGCTGCCGGCACCACTTCATGTCGGCTTCAATGGACGGGTCATCGGGTCCGGCGTAGAGGTCGGCAAGGTTCCAGACGATTTTTTCAGCCGGTGATTCAGGCAGGTTGTTCACTTGGTCTCCTGGATTAGAGTTGTCAAAGAGTTCTCAAAAACTAAGAGGGTATCATCTCCCCGCAAGTACGCGCTCTTTCTTTTCTCCAAATTGTAAGAATGGAACTGCCCGGATGGAGCCCGGCAGTCTTTCCCGCTTTCCCGCTCCCATGCGCTCGGGGTGGAAACTTAGGGAATGTCATGACTTTTTTGGTTTCACGCGAAGACACAAAGAAGATATTGCGACAGGATGAAACCAGCTTGTGCCGAGGATACAGGCTGGAACGCCCCTGCCCTTGCGCCTTCGCACCTTAGCGTGAAACCGCAGCCCATGGCGGCCTATGTGAACGAGCCTTCCAGAAAGCTCCTGTCCGAAACGAACATCTTTCCGGGGTTCATTATGTTGAGCGGGTCTAGGGCTTTTTTGATGCGCCTCATGGCGTCGAGGCCGGCCGCTCCCACTTCCTGTTCTATGAACGGGGACTTGGCAATTCCGATCCCGTGTTCGCCGGATATGGTGCCTCCAAGGGCAAGGACCGTCGAGAACAGTTCCTCGACCGCCATGGCGGCCCGCTTACGTTCGTCCTCGATCTTCCTGTCGAGCATTATGTTGGTGTGGATGTTTCCGTCTCCGGCATGCCCGAAGCACACAACCACCAGCCCGTACTTTTCGGAAAGGCCCCGGATGGCCCGGATCAGTGCCGGAATCCGGCTGCGCGGGACGGTTACGTCTTCATTCATCTTGCCGGACCCGATGCGGGCAAGGGCGGGAGAGATGGACCTTCTCGCCTGCCAAAGCCGTTCGCGCTCAGCCTGCGAGCGTGCGGCCTCGGTTCGGGCGGCGCCCGTTTCCCGGCAAATCCGCTCGATCTCTTCCACCTGGGCGTCCAGCAAAATTTCCGGTCCGTCAACCTCGATCAGCACAATCGCTTCGGCATCGACCGGAAGACCTATGTTCAGGTAGCTTTCGACAACGCCTATGGCCGCCTGGTCCATGAGTTCCATCGTGGACGGAATGATCCTGTTTCTGAGGATTTCGCTCACCGCCGCCGCGGCGTCGTCGATCCGGGGAAAGACGGCGGTAAGCGTGCGTACCGATTCGGGGGCGGGTATCAGCCGCACGGTTATACTGGTAAAGATTCCCAGGGTCCCCTCCGAGCCGGTCATCAGCCGCGTGAGATCGTAGCCGACCACGCCCTTCATGGTTTTGACCCCGGTTCGTATGATCTCGGATGTGGGAAGCACCACTTCGAGTCCCAGGATATAATCGCGGGTAACGCCGTATTTTACGGCCCGCGGACCGCCCGCGCACATGGCGATGTTTCCCCCCATGGTCGAGAAGGGAAGGCTCGCCGGGTCGGGCGGATAGAACAGGCCAAGCTTTGACGCCTCTTTCTGGAACTCTCCCGTTACCACCCCCGGTTCGACTGTGGCGGTCATGTTGTCGGCATCGATTTCGATTATCCTGTTCAGCCGGTTCATGGCGACCACCAGGCCGCCCCGCGGCAGGCACGCCCCCACCATCCCCGATCCCGCCCCTCGCGGGTAGATGGCAAACCGGTCCGTGTTGGCCAGCCTGACAAGCTCGGATATTTGGAAGGCATCGGCGGGGAATGCCACCGCTTCCGGCGCAAAACTCATCTTGCTGGCATCGAAGCTGTAGCAGTGAAGCTCTTCGGGATCGGTCAGCAGGTGGTTTGCTCCCACAATGGCCCTGATTTTTGAAAGAGGCAGCGGCATGGATCGGGAAAATCCTTTCGTTTGCGGCGGGAGGAAGTGTATTATCCAAACCTCGTGAGCGGGGTCCAGAAACGGATTGTGCTCAATGCGGCCCGGATGTCAAGGATATCATAACATCGGAGAGTGCCTCGTCAATTTTTTGCCGTCTCCGGGATCGAAGGGGCATCAAAGGCAGCGGGCGCCCGGTTCCCCCCATCACGAGAGCCCTCCCCCTCCATTGCGTATTTGTAGCTGCGGGATACACTATTGTAATCGAGAGCTTGGATTTGATCGGCACAAATCTCAGAAACGAAAAATAGTTTCCGGATTCTGTAATGCAAAAAAAAGATTTTCTCCTCGGATGCGAGGTCCTCATCCACTCCGCCCCGTCCTGGCTGCGTTCGGCCAGGATCGGTCTTCTTTCCAACCAGGCCTCGGTGTCCGGCGGGCTTCGGCACGTACGGGACATGGTACTGGAAGCGGGAGGGCACCTGACCTGTCTCTTTTCACCGCAGCACGGATTCTATTCGGAAAAGCAGGCCAACATGATCGAGTCGGCCGACGGGTGCGACCACGGGCTTCGCATACCGGTTTTCAGCCTGTATTCGGACAGCAGGGAGCCCTCCGGCGAGGCGCTGGAAAAAATAGACGTGCTCCTGATCGATCTCCAGGATGTGGGAACAAGGGTCTATACCTACACCACCACCATGGGCCTGTGCCTGGAGGCGGCGGCGCGCACCGCGACCCGGACCGTCATTCTGGACAGGCCCAATCCCATCAATGGTACGGAAATTGAAGGGAATGTCCTCGACCGGAACTTCCGGTCCTTTGTTGGAAGGTACCCGGTGCCCATGAGGCACGGGCTGACCATGGGAGAATTTGCCCGCTTTATCTGTTCGGAGGCAAAAATTGGGTGCGACCTGGAGGTCATTTCGATGCGGGGATGGAGGCGGGGGAGCTTTTTCGACACCCTCGGACTCCAATGGGTCTTTCCGTCCCCCAACATGCCTTCCTGGCAGAGCGCCCTGCTCTATCCCGGAATGGTGCTCCTGGAGGGGACCAATATCAGCGAGGGGCGGGGAACCACCCTGCCGTTCCAGCTCTTCGGAGCCCCGTGGCTGGACCGGGCGCGCATTGTCGACCGCCTTGAAAGATCGCGCCTGGAAGGCGCCGTTTTCCGGCCCGTGGTATTCGAGCCGGTTTTCGACAAGTTCGGCGGGGAGCCCTGTTTCGGCTTCCAGATTCATATCACCGACAGGAAGCGGTTCAGGCCCTACAGGACCGGCCTCGCACTGCTCCGGGCGCTTTGTCTGACTCACCCGGACCGGTTCCGGTGGCTCGATCCGCCATACGAATATGAATGGGAAAAGCTGCCGATAGATATCCTGATCGGCAGCGCCGACATACGGCAACGCATAGAGCAGGGCGACGATCCGGACGTGCTGGAAACTGAATGGGCAAAGGAGCTGGAAGACTATCGCCAAAGGCGCGAACCCTGCATGCTCTACCCGGAGTAAGCTTCAAGGGGTCGGGGTTCAGGCATGGGAGCAAAGCATCGGGGGCCGGCGCCGGGATTAGTGAAGCAACTTGCCGATCCTGTTCCAGCGCACATAGCTGTCGGAACTGGACGTACTCAGTTCGCCGTTCTGGTTCCACGACCAGTATATGATGAAGGCTTCGCCCCTCAGGTCGCTGAAGTCGACGAATTTCCAGAAGCGGCTGTCGTAGCTCTCATCGCGGTTGTCGCCCATGACGAACAGGCTGTTGGGAGGCACGACCACCGGTCCCATGTTGTCCCTGGGACTTACGTCCGCGGGAAGCACCCTGGGGTCGGAATGAACCGCCCAGGGTTCATTGAGCGGCTGAGCGTTAACATAGACTTTTTTATCTTTTACCTGGACCGTATCGCCCGGCAAGCCGATAACTCTTTTAATGAAGTCTTTCGACGGATCGACAGGATACTGGAATACGATGATGTCAAATCTTTTGGGGTCTTTTATATGAATGATTTCTCTGTTGATTACCGGGACCCGGATTCCATAAATGAACTTGTTGACCAGGATATGATCTCCCACGAGCAGGGTGGGTTTCATTGAGCCGGAAGGGATTTTGAAGGCCTGCACAACAAAAGCACGGATAAAGAGGGCCAGGAGGACGGCAATGATTATCGCTTCGCCATATTCGCGCACCAGGCTTTTGTTCCTGGTTTTCTGAGTCTGGGTTTCGGTGGCGTATTTCAAGTCGGAGGCTCCTCTCGAATAGGGTTTCTTTTCACAACGGGAGGTAGTGTAATAAGTTTCTTGCCAGGTTTCAAGCAATGATGGTAAATTAAACTATTCCCGAAAGTCAAACCTGGACCATGCAATAAGTTGGAGCAAAGTATCCTTATGGCTGCACTGTTTTCAAAGGTGGAGAACCTGGTCGGCCTGGACATCGGCTCGCATAGCGTGAAGATTATTCAGGTGCGGGCGACGGAGGACAAGCCGAAGCTGGTAAACCTGGGTTTGGCGCCGCTGCCCAGAGATTCCTTCGTCGAGGGAAGGGTGGCCAAGCCGGAGATTGTTTCGGCAACCGTCCGGCAATTGGTAAATCATCTGAAAATAAAGCAGAAATCGGTGGCGGTCTCCATTTCGGGCTACGATGTGATGATAAAAAGGATCGAGCTTCCCACGATGTCCGAAGAGGAACTCGACACCCGGATGCACGCCGAACTCGGCCAGTATATCCCCTACAATGTCGAGGAAGTCGATGTCGACTACCAGGTGCTCGACGTTGCGAAGGACCGGCCCAATTTCATGGAAGTGCTGCTGGTGGCCGCCAAGAAGGAATCGGTCGGTGACTACACCAATCTGCTGAAGCTTTCCGGGTTCGACCCCTACGTGGTTGACGTGGATTTTTTCGCCCTGAGCAATTCTTTCGAAGCAACCTACGGGTTTGAAGAGGATTCGATCGCCCTGCTCGATATCGGCGCCAACAAATCCGTCATGAATATCGCCTGCAAAGGGGCGCCGGTATTTACGCGAGGCATTTCCATAGGCGGCAATCAGATAACGGAAGCAATCAGGGACTACTTCAAAATATCGTTTGAAGAAGCGGAGAGCGTAAAGCTGGGCGAGTCCGGCGAAAACTATCCGGCCCGCGAAGTGGAGGAGATATTCGTTTCGGCGGTGCGCGGATGGGTGAGCGAATGCGGCCGGGCGGTCAATTTCTATTACAACAACTATCCGGATAAAAAAATCAGCATGATGTACCTTAGTGGGGGTTCCTGCCGCATTCCGGGCCTGGACAAAGTGTTCCATGAAAACCTGGAAATGCCTGTGGAAATATACAATCCTATTTCGCAGACCCTCTACGATCCCAAGCAGTTCGATCCGGCCTACATTGACTATATCGGCCCGCAGATGGCTATATCACTTGGACTGGCTCTGAGAAAGACGAAAGAAAAATGATCCAGATTAACCTACTTCCCGTCCGTTCGAAGAAGAAGCAGGAATACGCGAGACAGTTTACCTCGATTTATTTCCTGAGCATCGGCTTGGTTCTGGCCGTTGTGGGGTATCTCTGGCTGTCCAGCGCAAGTGAGATCAATAGCCTCGACCACAAACTCCAGGCCGTCAAGGCCGAAGTGGCAAAACTGGCCCGATTCGAGGTCACGCTCCAGGAGATCACCAAGCGGAAGGAACTCGTTGACAAAAAGCGCCATATTATCAACGACCTCCAGAAGGACCGCGACGCGGTGGTGCGCGTGCTTGCACTGCTCTCCATCCAGGTGCCTCCTGAAAAGGTTTGGTTCGACAAGCTGGTGCAAACCGGTAATTCAATGACCGTGGAAGGAGTTGCCCTCAGCAACGAGGCGATTGTGGAGTTCATGCGAAATCTCGAAGCTTCGCCTTATATCGAGAAGGGCAGCGTAAACCTGGTCCAGTCGCGCCAAACCACCATGAGGAACATGAAACTGAGGGAATTTCAACTCTCGTATCGTTTCTATCCATTTTCCGTTGTCCAGCAAAAAATGAAGAAGATGTAGCGCTATGAAAAAGCCCACCGCCCTAACGGGATTGCAGGAAAAACTCACGGGTCTTCCTACCGCTCAGAAGGTTTTGCTCTTCCTGGGAACTTTCGCGGTGATCTGTGGCGCTTTCTATTTTCTGAAATATCAGGACCAGTTGGCGCAAATTAAGCGCTTGAGGGCCGACGTCAAACAGCAGGAACAGAAGCTGGTCTCGCTTAAGAACGCCGCAGCGAAGGTGAAAGTCCTCGAAAAGGAGCTGGCGCAATCCGAGGAGGAACTGAGGGTCCTGATGACACTTCTCCCGGACCAGAAAGAAATCCCGGGCCTTCTGGAAAACGTTTCGCGCCTTGGAGCAAAGGTCGGTCTCGAAAATATTCTGTTCCAGCCCCAGCCGGAGGTCCCGCAGGAATTCTACGCCACGATACCCATTCGGCTCGATCTGCTCGGCACGTATAACGACGTGGGGGTATTTCTGGATAATATAAGCAAGTTGAACCGGATACTCAAAGTGCAGAGCACCTCGCTCATAAGGCCCAAGGACAAATCGGGGCTGTTGAAGGTGGAGTGCACAGTGGTCACGTACCGGTTCCTGGAGAAGCCACTTGAGCCAAAGAAGGGCCCGGGACAGCGGAAAAAGAAATGATATAAGTGGGGGGTGGTGAACCGGGCTGATATTGTTGGGGAGGATAGAGACCTGGAATGGTTTCGAATGGGGGCAACATGCGAAAAGACGGAATTCTTTGGGAAGGGATCATTTGCTCAATCCTGGCAGCGGTTTTCTTCTGGAGCTTTGGCGTAATCGGCTCCGGATGCTGCATCGCAGCCGGGGCTGGAGACACTGGAAACTCGGTCCTCCGGCCCGCGCCGGGAGCGGCGCGCTTATCCGACACCGGCGCTCCTAACACCAGAACCACCCGGATGAGATCGGTTAATAAGGCCCCCACGGCTAATGCCCCCGAGGGTCTC
Source organism: uncultured delta proteobacterium (assembly GCA_963712895.1). Taxonomy (GTDB): domain Bacteria; phylum Desulfobacterota; class Syntrophobacteria; order Syntrophobacterales; family Syntrophobacteraceae; genus SbD1. The sequence continues at coordinate 27,493 of CAVQJR010000012.1, forward strand.
GCAACCCCGGCCTCGGCGAGAAAGGAATACACCGGAAAACCGATCAGCCTCGACCTGCTCGATGCGGACCTGCGAAATGTGCTTCGTCTGCTGGCCGACCTGACCGGGACCAACATCGTGATAGAACCTGACGTCGCCGGAAAAGTTACCCTGAAGGTCGAACAGGTCCCGTGGGACCAGGTACTGGACATGATCCTTTCCATGAACGACCTGGGCAAGGAACAGATGGGCAACGTGATCCGGATCGCGAAGCAGAGCAAGCTTCGCCAGGAATATGCACAGCAGGCCGAATCGATTCGCGCCAGGCAGGAGCTTGCGGAAACGGTGAAAGACCTCGGGGAGCTTTCCACGGTCTATCTTTCCGTGAGTTTTGCCAAGCCCGCGGAAATCGCCGCAAAGCTTGCGGAGGCAAAGAGCGAGCGCGGCAAAGTGGCCGTGGATGAGCGTACCAGCCTCATCATCTACACCGATTATCCGGCAAGAATAGCCAATGCCAGGCAACTGCTGGCAAGACTCGACCGACCGACTCCCCAGGTGCTCATCGAAGCGCGCATAGTCAGCCTTCGAAACCAGGTGACCAAACAACTGGGGGTAAATTTTTCGGTCAGTGCATCGTTTCATCCCAGCCCGAGTTCGCTGGTCCAGGATTTTGCCGTCAACGGCCCGCAGGCGACCAACCTGTTCTCTTTCGGACTGTCCCAACTGATAAACAAGACCCTCTTGAACGTGGATCTCGAATTACAGGCGCTCGAGACCGTCAACCAACTGCGCATCATGGCATCGCCCCGGGTGCTGACGCTGGATAACGTGAAAGCGGTAATCTCCCAGGGCACCCAGATACCTTATCTTTCAGTCTCCAACACCACCAGTGGAATCCTCGCAACGGAGTTCAAGGACGCGGTCCTGGAACTCCAGGTCACCCCTCACATCACCCCCGACCGCAAGATCAGGATGACCATCGAGGCCAAACAGGACGAGCCTTCCCAGGATGTCATCGGCCAGCAGGGGCAGCCGGGCATCGACACGCGCAAGATTTCCACCGAACTGCTGGTGGACGACGGCAATGTGATAGTAATAGGCGGGGTGGTGCGGAACCGGGATTCCATCCAGAAGAAGGCCACACCGGGGCTTAGCGACATCCCTCTTCTTGGGCGGCTGTTCAAGACCGAGGAATCCGACATTGACAAGACGGAACTGCTCATTTTCATAAGCCCTCGCATCGTGGAAACTTCCAAACCTTTTGATAAGACCTGAGTTTTTCGAGTTGCTGAAAGAGAAGCGGAAGTGTAGGATCGTATCATAGGGATAAGTTTGGAGAAATTAGGGGCGTAGATTTTGGGGGGACATCCCTGAGGGGGACAAAACGATGACCAGTTTTATCCGGAGTGGAAGAGCCGTATGCGGGTTCTCCATCTGCCTGGTCTTGCTTTTGATTTCGGCCTGTTCCATGCAAAAAACGGCCGCAAACCTTGAAAGCCGAACGGCTGACGAGCAGGCGCTCGCCAAGGATGCGGCCCCCGGACAGCAGGTTCAGCCGAAAGATCCCGTCAGAATCGACTACCTGACCCCCGTTGCCGCCATAGTCAGTCCCGAAATCTATATTTATAAGGAAAAGAGGCGGCTCTATGTGGTCCAGGCCAACGTGCTGGTCCGCGACTACCCGGTGGGGCTCGGGTCCCATCCCACCGGCGACAAGGAGATCGACGGAGACGGCAGGACTCCCGTGGGTGATTTCCGGGTATGCCGGAAAGACCCCGCAGACCTCTACAGCAAAGCCCTCAGGCTCAACTACCCGGAAAAAAAGCATGCGGAAAAAGCGCTTTTTGCCGGCATCCTGTCGCCTGCGCAGTTCAAGGAAATCCTCATAGCGCTTGACCGCAAATCCACCCCGCCCGGGCACACAAAGCTGGGAGGCAGTATATATATCCGTGCCGGCGGCGCCCAGCAAGACTGGACCGACGGCTCCATAGCCCTGTACAACAGCGACATGGATGAGCTTTTCAGGATAGCCTACACCGGCACCCCCGTACACATAAGGCCATAGGCGGGTTTGCGGCCCGGAAACTTTGCCGGCGCTTCCGCCATCGTTCTTCCCCCATGTAGGTCTAAATCATTTCTTTTATCGAAGCGAAAGACAGCCGGCGTCATTTCTTCTTCAATAAGGAATCCAGACCGGCAAAAGGCTTGAAGGTCGTTGTCGCTTCCCTTTTTTCGCCGGGCTTATCCTCCTCATAGTAATCCTCATTTACGTAGCGGGAATGCTCGTTATCGTGGCAGAACAGGCATAGCAGTTCCCAATTGCTGCCGTCGGCGGGATTATTGTCGTGGTTGTGGTCCTTGTGGTGGACCGTCAACTCGCGAAGTCTTTTGCCGGAAAATTCCCGTCCGCACCTGGCGCAAATCGGGGGATAAATCTTGAGTGCCCGCTCCCGGTAGCCCTTTTCCCGCTGCTCCCGGGCCCGTTTGGTCTCGGCAATAAGCTTATCGAGTTTGTCGTCCTGTTGTTGGTTCATCTGTCGGCCCTTCCGCACCTGTGCACGTGTTGTCGAGCAGCAACTCAAGAATGGATGCCTGATCGTTGTCTTCGTCCGGGAAAACCGCAAGCCCATCCGGCAGCTAAACTTCGCTCCCTCATCAAACAATACCATTACCGCCGGACGATGGCATCAAAAACCCTTTCCCATTGACAACCAACCGCCTTCTGTGCTAAGGGATTTTGATAAGGGGTTCTCTCATTGGCTGCACAGTGAATGCCGATTCCAGGAAATCCCCGGTCGCACTTCGAGATAGAAGGCCCTTCCAGCTCCCGCTCAGGTGAGCCTCAGATGTTTCCGCCGCCTACGCTTATCCGCTCAGAACACCAGCACGGTCCGGCTTGCGCCCGGAAGCCGCAAAACCGGCGTCCTTCTGAACCGCCTGTCAAGCGATACGGCATTTCGAGGAGGCGTCCGCCGCCTTACGCCAATTAAGGGGACCCCTTGCCTCCCGCAAAACCTTCGAAACCAGGTCTATTCATGCATTGAAAACCAACGCCCAACCCGAAACCCGGTCAATAGACTGGTTGGGACGCCGGCTCCGCCCGCGTTTGCTTTTCAGGCCGCGCTTTGATTTCTTTTCAGAATTTTTCCCCTGATCCCGACAACGATCTCTTCGAACGGTACCTGCTTTCCGGCTTCCTCCATCCCTTTTCGAACGATCATCGGCATCGCCGAGCAGCAGGGCACTTCCATGTCGATCACCGTAACGCTTCGGATATCGGCCGTGCGGAATATCTCCGCGAATTTGGCCACATACTCCTGCGGGTCGTCAAACTTGGGGCAGCCCAAAAGTACCGCTTTGCCCCTTACAAACCTATGATGAAAATCAGGCAGTGCGACCGGTGCGCAATCGGAAACCACCAGCAGATGCGCCTGCTTGAGGAAGGGCGCGGTCGGCGGGACCAGCTTTATCTGGACGGGCCAGTGGGAAAGTTCGGATTGGCTTTCGTCGGTTTGCCGCGGATCGGTCTTTTTATCGCGGATGGGCGCGAAGGTTTCGATGCGGCTGGAAGGACAGGCGCATGGCGTCTGGAATTGTGCGGGCGCCTCCCGCGGCTTTTCGGCGCCGTTGCCCCGTCCTCCGAGTACATGCTCCCTGCCCAGTACGGCAAGATGCTCTTCCACTTCCTCCGGGTCGAACCCTTCAGCCTCTCTTTCCACTATCCGCACGGCACCGGTCGGACACCCGCTGAGGCAGGCCCCCAGGCCGTCACAGTACGACTCCTTGATAATCCGGGCCTTGCCGTCTTTTATTTCGAGCGCCCCTTCGGCGCACGCCAGCGCGCACATTCCGCAGCCGTCGCAAAGTTCCTCGTCTATTTCGACTATTTTTCTAAGCTTTCCCATTGGTGTTCTCCAACTTCGAAAAATCATTTATATTTTCAGCCCACCCAAGAGCGAGACTTGCCCGCGCTCAGGACCGGGCAAAAATTTGTTTGGCCAATTCCCTGCCCGACCCGGTAAGAAGCATTCCCCCGCAGGTCCGGAGCATCTCCTCGGGATGGTCGGGTTCCCCGGCCTGGCTCTCCTCCAGCCTGGCAATTCGCTCGGCATCGGATACGCACTTGAAAGCGGCCGAGTCGAGGCCCCCGCCGCACCGGATACTTTCCAGGATCGCCAGGCTTTCCCGGGCCACCTCCGCAGGAGCGCCGACCCGGTCCAGGATTTCCGAGGCAAGCCGAACGGGGTCCGCGCAATCCTCGTTCGCGCCGCCGGGTCCCGGTGCGCCGAGCGCCAGCAGGTATGCCGCAAGGGTTGCGGCGGCCGGTTCCACGTTTTCCGCCCTGAGGATTTTCCCGGCATAATCGACGACTTTCAGAGTGTGCGCAATCCGCCTGAAATCGCGGCCCAGGCCTTTTTTCACCTCGGCTGCGACCCGGTCCTTGAGCAGATCGCTCCTCTTTGCCAGAAGCTCCGGGGTGAGATCGCCTCCCAGGCACTGTTCGGCAAACCGGCAGTAGGCCGCACACCCGAAATCCATTTTGGGGTTAACGAGCTTGTGGCCGCAACTCCTGCATTTTCGGGAACTTTCGTCTTTGAAAAACTCGACCACCCCGCCACATTCGGGGCACCTGGCCTCGAAAATGGCTTCCGACCCCCAATTACGACTGTCCTGGCCCGGGCACTTCATGTTTGCCTCCCACCGTCCGGCCCCCCGGCAACCGCGGCCTTGCGCCGCATGTCGCGGGGGTGCGGGGGAACCGGTCCCCCCGCTCTTTTTTCACGTATCAATGACTCGCCACACCGGCCCGCATTTACCCCAGGATCGCCTTCAGGTCTTCATCGGGCGTCGTGATCGGTTTTATGTCATAGTTCTTTACGAGCACGTCCAGGACGCCCGGGCTGACAAACGCGGGCAGGGAAGGACCGAGCCGGATATTTTTTATCCCGAGATGCAGCAGGGTGAGAAGAATGGCGACCGCTTTCTGTTCGTACCAGGAAATAATCATCGAGAGAGGGAGTTCGTTTACGCCGACGTTGAAAGCCTTGGCCAGGGCCACCGCGATCTGGATCGCCGAGTAGGCGTCGTTGCACTGGCCGACGTCGAGCAGGCGTGGAAGCCCGTCGATATCGCCCAGGTCCTTATCGAAGAAGCGGTACTTCCCGCAGGCAAGCGTCAAAACTACGCAGTCTTTGGGCACTTTTTCCACGAACTCGGTGTAGTAGTTGCGCCCGGGTTTGGCGCCGTCGCAGCCGGCGACCAGGAAAAAGTGGCGGATCTTGCCGCTCTTTACCGCTTCAATCACCTTGCCGGCAACACCCATCACGGCATGGTGGGCAAAGCCGACCATCACTTTCTTGCCGTTTGAGTCCTCGGCAAATCCCGGCATTTCCAGCGCCTTCTGCACCACGGGGCCGAAATCGCCGTTCTTTACGTGCCGAACTCCGGGCCAGCCTACCAGACCGGTCGTGAAAATGTTTTCGTGGTAGACCTGCGCCGGCCTCTGAATGCAGTTGGTGGTCATGAGGATCGGGCCGGGGAAGTTCGGGAATTCTTTCTGCTGGTTCTGCCAGGCTGTCCCGTAATGGCCGTAGAAGTGCGGGTGTTTTTTCAGTTCCGGGTAGCCGTGGGCGGGAAGCATTTCGCCGTGCGTGTACACATAGACGCCCTTCCCCTCGGTTTGCCTGAGCAGCGCATCGAGGTCCTTCAGGTCGTGTCCGGAGATGAGGACCGCCTTGCCCTTCTTGTGTCCAAGCGAAACGGGGGTGGGAACCGGGTTGCCGTAGGCCCCGGTATTGGCGGCATCGAGCAGCTCCATCGTCTTCAGGTTAATTTCTCCGCACTTGAGGACCAGCCCCAGGGCTTCCTCGAGTCCGATGTCTTTCCTGGTGAGGGCCGCCAGCGCATCATGAAGGAACGCGTAAATGGTTTCGTCCTGCCGGCCCAGGATATGGGCGTGGTCCGCGTAAGCCGCAATGCCCTTCAGTCCGAAAAGCAGGATGTGCCTCAGGGACTGGATATCGGGGTTTTCCACTACAAAGCCCTTGAGTCCAACGGGCGCGGCCTGGGCCATCAGGCCCTCGCGGCCGCGGGCGAATTCGAAGTTTGCGGCCAGATCGGTGAATGCGGCCTTCCCGCCCGCCGCCGCCACTTTGGTTTTGAGCTTTTCCCGGAGCGCGACCGCCTTGGGGATTGCCTCCAGGAAATACTTTTCGTCAAAGTTTACGTTGGTGAGCGTCGCAAACAGGGCCTCGCAGGTAAATACATTGGCATCGGTATCGATCACTCCCAATTTGCGCCCTTCGACCGCAACCTGGGCAAGCCCCTGAAGTGCAAACACCAGAAGGTCCTGGAGGTCGGAAACCTCGGCCGGTTTTCCGCACACGCCGATCTTGGTGCATCCCTCGCCTTTTGCCGTCTGTTCGCATTGGTAACAGAACATTTAATCCTCCTTATTCCGGTTCATCATTGTTGAAATAATTTTAACCCCTTGCATCAGGTTTCATTCGCAATTTAATATGTGTCCGAGAGTAAGTCCTTGACCTGGGTCAAGCCGCTTTATTTTTTTTCGATGAAGTGCGAATATCTCCGCCAGGGACGCGCAAGGCCGCTCCCCCGGGATAAACACTTCGAAAACGGAATGGTCGGTGGGCATGAAAATTTCGGCGCAATTGTCCAAAGCATCGCTTTTTGGCGGACTCCCGGCAGAGCAGCTCGAGACCCTGGCGCAAATCTGCCTGGACCAGAAAGTCGAAAAAGGGCAAAGCCTGTTTTCCGAGGGAAGCAGGGCCAGGGGCTTTTACCTGTTGGTTTCGGGAAAGATCAAGATTTTCAAACTCTCACGGGAAGGCAAGGAACAAATCCTGCACATATTCGGCACGGGTGAAATCTTCGGAGAAGTCCCGGTATTCGCGGGCGGAAACTATCCGGCCAACGCGGAAGCAATCGAGCCGGGCCGTGTGATTTTCTTCCCCAGGGCGCAGTTTGTGGACCTGATCGAAAAAGAGCCCTCGATTGCTCTGAACATGCTCGGCATTTTGTCCCGCAGGCTTCGCCGGTTCACTCACATGGTGGAAGACCTTTCCCTAAAGGAGGTCCCGGGCAGGCTCGCCGCGTACCTGATCTACCTGGGCGAGCGGAGTGCAAACCCGCAGGCGCTTGAACTCGACATCACCAAGGGGCAGCTTGCAAGCCTTCTTGGCACCATACCGGAAACCCTGTCCAGGATACTGGCAAAAATGGCCCAGCAGGACATAATAGCCGTCGAGGGCCGCAAAATCAGGCTCCTTGACCGCAAAGCCCTCGAGTTGCTGGCCTCCGGGGTGAAGGGGCAGATTTGATACTCGATACTGGATATCTCGTTCCTGCTCCGGGACGAAAGATGGCCGATTTGACGTAAAAGAGGCGGATTGATGTCTAACCGAAAACGGGTAATGACGGTCTTGCTCCTCCTGGTTCTGTGCATCGGATTGGACCAGGCGACAAAATACCTTGCCAGGTCGTATCTTCCCCACACCAGGGTAATCGCCCTTGCCGGCAGCCCCCTGAAACTCCACTACAGCGTAAACAGGGGAGGTTCTTTTTCCTTCGAGTGAATGCTGCCCGAGAGGTGGCGCGGAAGACCCGTCACCATTGCATCCGCACTGTTCCTGGGATTGGTCGCCGTGGCCCTGCTTTTCGGCTCCGGGCTCCGGCCCGGCACGACCGCGGGGCTTGCCCTGTTTTGTGCCGGAAGCCTCAGCAATCTATACGACCGAGCGATGTCCAGGGGCAATGTGGTCGATTTCCTGAGCTTTCACTGGGGCTGGCTTCGCACCGACATATTCAACCTGGCCGACGTTGCCATAGTAGTCGGTGCCGCGCTGTTTTTACTGAGCGCCGCGGCAGGCATTCTGAGGTGGGTTTTAGGCGGCCTGAGCAGGGGAAGGTAAATCCTTGACGGCATCGACATGAAATCATCGGGCCTGCGCACCGGCATCGAATGAATGAAGCGCAAAGGCGGCCGCACCGATTACGCCGGCATCTTTTCCCAACTGTGCCCTTATTACCTCGAGCTTTGCGGTGGCCGCCTCCAGTGCCCGCCGGCGGACCTCTTTTTCGATTTGCCCGACCAGTTCGGGATAGCCTTCGACCACTCCGCCGCCCAGGATGAGCCGGCAGGGGTTGAACACGTTCACTATGCCGACCGACCCGGCCGTGAGGGCCTCCACGGCCTTTTCCATTATTTTCCGGGAAAGCGGGTCCCCCTGGCGAAGCGCCTGTACGACCGTTTTGGCCGAAATGTCCTCGATGCGCCCGCCCGAGAGCATCAGCAGCGTCATCCCTCCACTCGGAGCGGATTTCACGGCATCCCGTGCCTTTTTTCCAATCGCCCATCCGCCGGCGATAGCTTCAAGGCAGCCCCTGTTTCCGCAATGGCAGGCAGGGCCGTTAAGATCCACCGTCATGTGTCCGATTTCGCCGAACGTGTTGCTGCACCCGTGCAACAGGCGTCCCGCCGAAATTACGCCGCCCCCGATTCCGGTGCCCACGAAAACCGCCACCAGGTCGTCACAGTCCCTGCCGGCCCCGTAGAGCCACTCGCCCCAGCAGGCGGCCCTGACATCATTTGTGATCGCCACCGGCAGCCCGAGGGAATCGGAAAGGTCCGAGCGAAGCGGCACATCCTTCCAGTGAAGGTTCGGCGCGAATGCCACGACGCCGGTTTCCGGCCGGACCTGTCCGGCCATCCCAATACCGATTGCGCGGGGCGGGCGGTTGACTACATCCAGGATTTGCCTTGCCGCAATCACGATCTGCTCCCTGACGGCGGCATATCCTTCCTTGGCATCGGTTGGCCTGTGTCTCCTTATTTTTATATTGCCCCCGGAATCGACCAGGGCGATCTCGATTTTCGTCCCACCCAGATCGATGCCTATCGCGGTATCGTCATTTGAATTCATCATCCCTCGCTATTGATCCCTGCGTCCGCGGAGGCTGGGGCATTTAACCGCGGGGATGCAGAGAACGCCGAGAAAGAGGCTTATTTACGGACAGTTGCTAAATCAGTTCAGTTTTTCTCTTTTTTCTCTGCGCTCTCTGCGCCTCTGCGGTGAGTTCTTTTAAAAAGGTATATCGTCATCGGGCGGACCGGGGTGCGGCGGGAGTTCTTCCGCCGCCGGTCTTGCGGACGGTGCGGGCTGTCTCTGGCCCTGGGTTTGCCCCTGCCATTGCTGGCCCTGGCCCTGGCCTTGGCTCTGCCCCTGGCCCTGTGTGCCTTGCGACTGCGACTGCGACTGGCCTTCCGCGCTTCCCAGCAGTTGGATTTCACGGGCTATTATTTCAGTCATGTAGCGCTTCTGCCCCTGGGCGTCCTCCCACTGATTGGTGCGAATGCTGCCCTCGATGTAGACCTGCCTGCCCTTGCTGAGGTAATTGCCGCAAAATTCAGCGGTTTTGCCGAAGGTGACGATCCGGTGCCATTCGGTGCGGTCCTCCCACTTGCCTTCGCCCGCCGAAACCGAATCATTCGTGGCCAGGCTGAATTTTGCCACCGCGACCCCGCCGGGGCTGTAGCGAATGTCCGGGTCCTGTCCGAGCCTGCCCACCAGAATAACCTTATTTACGGTGCCTCTCGCCATTGGTTTCCCCTTTTTTCAAAAAATGATTGCAAATTGGTTGCGCACAGTATGGAGCACTGCTTTTATTAGTTGTCGATCCAAGCGGACGTATGGAGGAATAATTCTCCACGAAAGCAGGCGAACTGCGGAATTGACTCGCTTTTGGAAACAGTTTAGAGTATGAAAACACAAATCTGACCAAATACTTGTTTTTAATGATTTTATTTTAACCGACATTTCAGGCTCGACAAACTTCCCGGCCCCGAGAGGAAAATGACACTTCTGCGTTCGATCTTCTTTTACACCATTCTGGTCTTTTCTACCATAGTGTTGGGCACTTCCACCATCGTCGGTTCGCTCGCCGGAAAGAGGTGGCCTCGCTTCATGGCCTGGCTGTGGGGCAGGACCAACCTGTGGACGGCCGGCGTCAAGGTGAAGCTGGAGGGCGGAGAATACCTGGACCCCGGAAAACCTTACATCCTTGCCAGCAACCACCAGGGCTGGTTCGATATATTCGCGACCCTGGGATATGTTCCGGTCCCTTTCAGCTGGCTGGCAAAGGAAGAGCTTTTCAAAATACCGATCCTGGGCCGCGCCATGCTCTCCGCGGGCTACATTCCAATCGACCGCTCCGACCACAGGAAGGCCCTTGTGAGCATGAACAGGGCGGCCCAAAAAATCCGCCAGGGCACTTCCGTATTCATTTTTCCGGAAGGCACCAGGAGTCCCGACGGGGTGCTGAGGGAATTCAAAAAAGGCGGGTTTGTCCTTGCCGCAAAATCCGAACAGCCGATCGTGCCCATCAGCATAAGCGGCTCCCACCGGATCCTGCCCAAGGAGAGCCGGATGGTGCACCCCGGCGAAATCAGGATAATCATAAGCCGGCCGATCCTGCCCGACGGTGCGGACTCGAAAAGCCGCGATCTGCTGATGCGCAAAGTGCGCGAGGCGATCCGAAGCAACCTTAGCGCCGAAGAGGCCGGACCGGGTCCGCAGCCGGCCGAAGCCCCAGGCGCAAGCGAGGGCGAGTTCCGCAGCAATGCCTGACAAAACGACCGAACCCACTCTGAAATTGGTCGCCCTGGGAGGCCTCGGCGAAATCGGCCTCAACATGATGGTCATCGAGTACGGGGAATCGATGATCGTCATCGACGCCGGGTTGATGTTCCCGGAAGACGACATGCTGGGTATCGACATCGTGATCCCCGATTTCTCCCATGTGCTGAAAAACAGGGACCGCGTAAAGGCGCTTATCATTACCCACGGCCATGAGGACCATATCGGGGCCATTCCTTTCCTTTTGCGCGAAATCCAGGTGCCTATTTACGGCACCGCCCTCACACTGGCGCTGATCCGCGAAAAGCTGCGCGAACACAACCTCCTGGACCGCGCCCAACTGGTGCAGATCGCCCCCCGCCAGGTACTGGAGCTGGGACCGTTCCAAATCGAATTCATCCGCGTGTGCCACAGCATCCCCGACGGAGTCGGACTGGCCATACGCACCCCGGCGGGGGTGATAATCCATTCGGGCGATTTCAAGATCGACAACACCCCCGTTGACGGCAGGAAGTTCGACATTGCCCGGCTGGGCTCTTACGGCGAGGACGGCGTGCTGGCGCTTCTTTCCGATTCGACCAACGCGGAGCGCGCCGGCTACACCCTGTCCGAAAAAGAAGTGGGCAAGACGATTCGCGAGATATTCCAGGAAAAGCAGGGCCGCATCATCGTTGCGGTTTTCGCCAGCAACCTGCACCGGATTCAGCAGTTGATCCATATTTCCCGCGAGTTCGGCCGCAAGGTGCTCTTAAGCGGCAAATCCATGGTGACCAACGTGCGCATCGCCCGCGAACTGGGATATCTCGATTTCACCACCGATGACGAGATCACGCTTCAGGACCTCCACTACATGCCCGACCAGCAGGTCATGATGCTCACCACCGGCTCTCAGGGGGAGCCGATGAGCGCTCTTAGCCGGATGGCCTTCAACGACCACAAAAAGCTGAAAATCAAGCAGGGCGACACCATCATACTTTCCTCGAAGTTCATTCCGGGAAACGAACGCACCATCCAGAACATCATAAACAACCTGTGCAGGCACGGAGCGGACGTCATCCACGAACAGGTAAAGGATATACACGTCTCCGGGCACGCCTACCAGGAGGAGCTGAAAACCCTGATAAACATGGTGCAGCCGCGCTACTTCGTGCCCATTCACGGCGAGTACCGGCACCTGGTCAAGCACCGCCAGATTGCCATGTCGATGGGCATTCCGGCCGCCAACTGCCTGGTGGTCGAAGACGGCGCCGTGGTCTGCTTCGGCTCCGACTCGGTGAGCGCGAAGGAAAGGGTGGAAACGGGCCGGGTCCTGGTTGACGGCAAGGGGGTGGGCGACGTTGGCGGCCTTGTGCTGCGCGACCGCAGGCACCTTTCCGAAGACGGTCTCGTGATAGCCTCGCTGGTGATAAACAAGGAGACCCACGAGGTGTTGAGCGGCCCGGATGTTTTCAGCCGCGGCTTCATCCACGAGGAAACCAAGCCGGAAATCATCTACGAGGCGAAATGCGTCATCTACGAGGCCCTCGACAAAATGCTGGAAGCGGAGTGGGAACTCGACCTGGCGGCGCTCCAGGAAGACATTCGCCGCGAACTCAAGCGCTTCTTCAACCGCACCCTCGACCGCAGGCCGGTGATTTATCCCATAGTGGTGGAGATCTGAGCGGTTTCGCGCGAAGGAGCTTGAAGGCGGTTTCACGCGAAGACGCGAAGGCGCGAAGAAAGGCAAGAAAAAGAAAGACGGAAAGATAAAGAAGCGGGAAAAGCCCTGGCGATTCCTCAGGGAATATTAACCGCGACAGGTACAATTTAATTTTACACACCTCCGGTACACCTTCCGACCCCATCTGACATCTGCCGACCCTGACCGCTTCCGGAAACTTTACAACTATAAGAAAAGAGGCCATCGATTCCGAAATCTCCCGATTGACACCGTTCAGATCCAATCGTATCCTGCTGTCATCTGGAATTGTGGGGATAAACAGAACTATACAATTATCTGTCAGCGTCTCGATGAAAGGCACTCAGAGAGATTATGGTTAAAACAATATGAAAACCGTGTCTCTGGTTCTTGGAAGCGGCGGCGCTCGCGGATTGGCGCACATCGGTGTTATTCATTGGCTTGAAGAAAATCATTACAAAATACACTCGATAGCCGGTTCGTCAATTGGTGCGTTGGTAGGTGGAATATATGCGGCTGGAAAACTTGATGAATACGAACAATGGGTGCGTTCCATAACAAAAGTCAACATGGTCGCCTTGCTGGATCTTTCATGGGAAAAGAGCGGGCTGGTGAGAGGCGACAAGCTCGTCAATACCCTGGTCGATCTGGTTGGAGATCAGTTAATCGAAAATCTCCCGATTTCATATACGGCTATTGCGACCGATCTAAAAGGCCAGAAGGAGGTCTGGATAAAGTCGGGCAGTCTTTTTGACGCCATGAGGGCGTCTTTCTCGATACCCTTTCTTTTTACTCCATTCAAGTACAAAGGAGTCGATCTTATTGATGGAGGGGTTTTAAATCCTGTGCCTATTGCGCCGACGTTTGGCGATGAAACTCATATGACTATTGCCGTAAATCTGGGCGGCCCGGCAGAGAGTCCGGAAAAGCTTAGAGCCGTCGGAGCTGCTCCAACGCCCTCTTCATCCCCATTTCATGAAAAGATCAATCGCTTTATCAACCGCCTCCAACAATCCATGACAAAGAGCGGTCGGGATTGGGGGGCGTACGACATCGCCATTCAGGCGTTCGAGGCTATGCAGAGCGCCATAGCACGGCAAAAGCTTGCCGCTTACCCACCGGACATTGTCATAGAGATTCCCAGAAACGCATGTCAGACATTGGAGTTCGACCGGGCATCCGAGATGATTGAACTGGGATATGGAAGGGCGAAAGAGCGCCTGTCTCAAGCCGAGTTGCCGAACGGCAACGATGAAGGCTGACAAACAAAGATCAAGACGACTCCGCGCTTTGCCGGGAAGCCCGGATACTTGTCATCCGGGCCTCCCGCCTTTATGTGAACATGATGCACCTTTAAAGCAACCCATGAAAGAGGAGAAATGTAAATGAAAAGAAACATTTTTCTGCTGGTTTGTGGATTAATGCTGATGTCCTTATGCGGGTGCGTTGCCACAATGCTTACTGAGCAAGCCGCCAATCAAGCGGCCCCACCAACGGTGGAAAAATTCAGTTTTGATATTTCAACTCCAGGAGATCATGTTGGAACGTTGATAGTCCAAACCAGACAGCCCTCTTACCAACTGTCGGTCGATAAATATGCCATCAAAATCGACTCCAATGCTCCGCTGGTTGTATCCAAGCAAAGTGATGTCACAATAAAGCTGAATGCAGGCAACCACTCTTTGAAATTTTATGCCACCACGTCTAATCCGGCAGAAAGTGATAAGGTTACTTTCGGCAAGCCAAACAACAAGGATATCGCTATAAACAAAGATCAAGAACTAAAATTAAAATATATTGGCCCATATCGGGTATTGGGTTCAGGCAGTGTTGAGGAAATAAAATAAGGGGTTTTTTAGGACTTAGGAGTATTCCGTAATTGGAGTGTGCCATGGGCAGATGCTTGGCTGTGAGTCGTGTAGGGTGGGCACAGTTTTAAGTGCCCACCAAAGCACATTCGGTGTATGAAAAAGGTGGGCACGGAAAAGCTGTGCCCACCCTACCTGGCTACGGTAGTACACCCAATGGAGGAAAGCCACCTTGAATGAAGATTCGGAAACATTAGTGCACTATGAGATCAGAGGCCGCAAGGTTGTCTACTATCTTGCGACCGAGGACGACTTACGCAATGTCAAGAGCAATAGCTTGCTCGGGGACGCATGCTCTGGGTTCGCGGCTCTTGTGGCTGGTGGTGTGATTTCGACGCTTCTTACGCGAGCCACAGGGATTCAGTTGGCTCAACAGACGGCCAATATCCTTGACACGCTATTGTATTTCTTTGTTTTGCTCACGGTGGTTTTCGTTGGTTTCTCTGTGTACTTCCATCGCCAGTCATTCATGACGATCAAGAGAATATTGACGTCGGGTGTGGTCACAAGCATTAGCGGACCCGACCAAAAGAAACTTGCCGATGTGCTTACAAACGAAGACCAAGTTACACCCACCGATTCCGGCCTTGAGATCATCAAAGCCGAATATTGGACAGACAAGGCGAGATTTGATGTGGCTCCGGAGCTAAGACAAGCGATTGTCAATAACAGACTCGAAATCACAGCGTCCAACGCAATCAAGGGGGACCCTGACAAGGGTACTAAGAAGAGACTGACCATTGAATACAGATTCGCTGGCGTCGAGGTCACAAAGGAGTTTCGAGAAGGAGAGATGGTATCTATACCATAGATGTGATGAACAGCCCAACCTAGAGATCAACCGGACCGCGCATCCGCAGGGCTGTGAACAGAAATCGCTTATAATCAAGTCCCGCGGTGCTTCGGCGCGGCCGGTTAGCTCGGCGTTAGCCACGCGGAGATACGTGACATGGCGGGTGGCCCGGATATTCGTTATCCGGGCGCGAAACGCAAGAGGAATGATTTGTGGTCACGGCGCAATTTACACATATCTCTCCTATTTCTACCTTGGGATATTGCCTGCGTTATTCTCTTTTGCGGATCATAGGATCATATTTACTAATACCTTCATTAATCGCCGGACATTGAGCAGGATCGGCCATGCTGGCTGTATGGGTCTCTCTGGTGATCACGCACGCTCGCATGTTCGCTAATCAATGAAGATCTTAGTAACACTTACACCAGTGCGCTTTCTTCAACCCGGCCGATTGGAGAACTTGTCAGCGTGGTCGAAATTTGATTAGAGCGAGTGTCGGATCAAGACTCGGCTACGGCGATTAAACCTTGCCGGCCCCCAAGCCCCGGCCCTGGGAATCCCTTTTCGCGCCTTCGCGTGAAATTACCGCGTGAAACCACCCGGAACCTTGCACCGCGCGTGAAACCATCCCGGCCATTCAGCCCCTTTTCTTCAAAACGGCCAGTCCTATTGCGCCGTGGAAATACCGGGCGCTGAAAAGGACTTCCAGTGAAATTTAGCGATAAACCCCTCCAGCCCTCCCCGTTCCAGGAAGAACCTGAAATTGCGAAAATGTCTCCTTCCGGCCATCCTTTCCACCGCGTGAAACAGCCCCAGGCTCGTTCTCGATACGAGGTCGCGCCCCCGGACGTAATCGAAGAGGATGATGTTTCCACCCCCGTCCAGGACCCTCAGGGATTCGTTCATCACCCGGATTGCCGACTGGTAGTCCATTTCGTGCATGGCGAGCATAATGGTGACGAGGTCGAAAGAGCCGGAGGGAAACGGGAGGTCTTCGGCGTTGCCCAATAGATACGTGCCCGATCCGGCGCCTTTTTTGCGCGCCTGGGCGAGCATTGCCGGCGAGAGGTCGATCCCGGTAACGGTGAAGCCGTCCCCGGCAAGCATTCGGGCCTGCTCCCCCGTGCCGCATGCTATGTCCAGGATGCGGGCGGGTTCCAGGACCGCCGCGATCCGCCGCACGTCGTTTCTTACCGGCTTCAGGAAGGTGCCCACAAAAAGGTCATAGAAGGGCGCGACCCGCCGGTAGAAATCCCATCGGCCGGAAGAGTTTTCCTTCGATAAACAGGCGCTCATCATTACCTCGCTCCGGAGACCCCACCCCCGCGGGTCGGGTTTTTCAGGAAGGGCCGTCCAACGTGCCGGACCGCAAGTCCTTCATGTTAATCAGTCCGGCAATAATTCGTGAACTTTATCGATTTTTATTTTTGAAAAAACTTCCCCTGAGCCCTTCTCTTATATACTATTCAGCCCGGCCGTTTCCCGCCTGGGGAAAAGCGCCGCCGGCAAATCCCGTTTCACGAGGGGAGCATGCTTTTACATGCTTTATACTCCCACTTTTTTTGCAATGTCTGTTGCCAACCTCGCCTTCCAGTCGAGCTTTTCGGTCTTTTACCTGTTCCCGCTGTTCGTAACGGGCCATGGCGGCGACCAGGCGGACATAGGCATAATAATGGGCGCCTTTTCCCTCGCATCCGTTCTGTGCCGCCCCTGGATCTCCAATATGATCGACAAAATCGGCCGTAAAAAAAGCTACGCTTTCGGCCTGGTGATCATGACCCTGCTCCCGCTGGCTTACCTGCCTTTCAGCGGTAGACTCTACGATTTCTACCTTCCGCTGATGCTGGTGCGCGTGGTGCACGGGGTAGGGTTCGCCATCTGCATTACGGCCGCCTTTACCTACATTGCCGACCTGATCCCAAGGGAGCGTCTTAGCGAGGGGCTGGGGATGTTCGGCGTCTCCGGGCTGGTCGGCGTGGCCCTGGGCCCGGTCATCGCCGAAATTATCATCGACCGGGCCGGTTTCGGCTATCTTTTCGTCGCGGCCTCCGTAATGGCCCTGATCGGCTTCATAGTCCAGTTTCCCCTGAAAGAGACATACGTCCACGTCCTGCGGCCCACCGAGTCCTCCTTCTTCCTGGTTATCCAGAAAAGGAGGGTGCTGATGGTGGCGGTGGTGGCGCTGCTTTTCGGAATCGGACTGGCGGCGGTAAACGGGTTCGTCTCACCCTATGCCAGCGAACGGCGTATAACTTTGATTTCGCTCTACTACATTTCCTATTCGGCGGCGGCGATCCTCATCCGCGTTATCGGCGGACGCGCCACCGACCGGCTGGGCGAGGACAGGATCATCCCGTACGGATTTTTATTGATGGGTGCCGGGCTGCTGTCGATGGTTTTCGTCAAGGGCAGCTTTATGCTCTTCGCGTGCGGATTTCTGACCGGGTGCGGTCACGGGGTCCTCTATCCATCACTCAATGCACGCGCGATAAGGGGAGAGCCCCCGTCCGTGAGGGGCAAAATAACGGGCGCCTACACCGGAAGCATCGACGGCGGCGCGTTCATCGGGTCGATAATTCTGGGCTACATCGGAGAATTTGTCGGGTTGCAGGCACTGTTTTTGGCGGCCGGCGCGGCGCTGATCACAGGACTGGTCACATTCCGCATCGAAATGGCGCGCAAAGCGGCCGTGGTGGAAATCTTCACCACAGAGATCACAGAGAACACAGAGAACAGATTAAGGGATTAAAAGAATTGAGGCGGATTTTTCAATCCCTAAATCCCTGAATTTCTGAATCCCTGAAGTTCTTTTTCTCTGCGTTCTCTGTGGCCTCTGTGGTGAACCATTTTCCTGGGCTTCGATTGACACGTCCCCACCTCCGGATTATCGTAAAAGCAACACCGGCGAATCCTAACGTTCCAGCATGTGGCTAAGGCGGACGATTTAATACCGAAAGCACATTCAAGACCTAAGCTGTATCTGAACCGAGGCGTCCTCTCACCCCACAGACCTTGACAACTGGCGATCTTCAACGGGCGGGCAATCCCGCCCGTTTTCGTTTTTGCGTCCGGCCGCCCGTCTGTTTGAAAAGGGATGCAGCCTGCGGAGGTCCCCGGCCCTCACCCTTATACCCCGAGCGCCGAGAACAATGCCACCAGGACCCCTACAAGGCTTTCTCCGGCTATTACGCCCGAGGCGACGGGAATAGTGTAGGCGGCGGCCGGGGTCTTTCTTGCCAGAAATGCGGCCGCAGCGCCGATGAAGATGGAGAGCGTGTTCCAGAAAGGGATCACGAAAGCGAGCCCAAGGCCCATTGCCGACGGCACGAAGGGGCGCAGGCGGGCGGGCGCGAAACGGTCCAGCACCGACAAAACCGCGCCCGCGACCAATCCGACGGCAAGCGCGATCCTGGCCGATGGATGCAGGCTGGACAGCCCGTTGGCGAGCAGTTCGGCAACTCCCCTCCACACCTGGGCGCTGGGGGCCGGAAACCGGTCTCCTCCCAGAACGTCGGGCGTGGGGACGAGCAGGTAAAAAGCGGGAACGATCACCGCCGCGCCGGCAAAAACGCCGAGAAACTGGGCGATAAACTGCTTTCGCGGGTTTGCCCCCAGGAGATAGCCCGATTTGAGATCGGTCAGCAGGTCGGCTGAAGAAGCGGCCGCGCCGGCGGTCACCCCGGCCGTCATGAGGTTTGCCGTTATATCGGTCGGCGCAATGACTCCGTATGCGAGCTGCGTGATTTTTCCCATGGCCCCTATGGGGGTTATGTCCGTTTCACCGGTGGCCCGGCATGCCACCACCGCCAGAAAAAACGTCATCAGGACCGAAAGGACCCCCATCCACCAGGCAATGGAAAAGCTTGCCACCTGCACCGCCACTATTCCCACCCCCGAAAAGAGCACTCCGAACGTGAACCAGCTTCCCGGGACCTCGATTTCGTCCATCCGCCCAAGCCGCGGGTCCACCGGGGCGGCCGCGGCCCTTCTGAACATCCGCCCGGTCCCGGCAAGGGCGCGCAGGACCGTTTTCCACTGGAAGGCAAAGGTGAGCAGGCCGGAGCTTACCATCAGGGCGCTCCCTCCCCAGAGGCTCCATGAAACGATATTTTTATACCCCAGTTCCTGAATTATGCCCTTTTCGTAAATGTAGGGGACAATCAGGAAGTAGTTGAGAACCCCGCCGGCGAGCATGCTCCAGGCCACTCTCATGCCGATTATCGCACCGGCCGCCACCATGATGGCGCTCATCTCGAACGATATGGTCCAGGAGGCAAGATTTCTGCCGGCGAGCGTTCCCGGAAAGTAGAGCATCTCGGGCAGCTTCAGAAATCCCGGCCACCAGCCGAACCGGTTTTCCCTCATAAAAGCGACAAGCCCTCCCAGGATGCCGGCAAGCCCCAGGCTCTTCGCCTTCCCGGCGGCCCCCTCCCCCCTGGCGTAGAGCGAGCGGAGCGTCTCCGCCGCCGCCAGGCCGCTCGGAAAGGGCAGTTGTTCGATATTTACCATCTGCCTTTTCATGGGAATTGCCAGGAAGACGCCGAGCATGGCCAGCAGGACCGTCCACAGCATCAGGGTCCAAAACGGCAGGTGGTGTCCCTGGATGAGCAGCAGGGCGGAAATGGCGCTCACCATCGTGCTGCCGGTGGAATAGCCGGCGGAGCTTGCGGTGGACTGCATGCAGTTGTTTTCGAGGATCGAGAGGTTGGAGCCGAGCAACCCGATGCGCTTCAGGCCGGCCCCGATGGTAAACGAAAGGATACAGGCGGTGATTGCGATCCCGAGCCCCCAGCCGGTTTTGAGGCCGATGAAAAGGTTGGACAGGCTCATGACGGCCCCCAGCAGGCAGCCGATCGAAACGGCCCGGACCGTGAGCTGGGGAATGTCGCCCCGATAGACGTTTTCAAACCATTCCAGCTCTATTTCGGCAGGCGATTTCCCCGTTGGATCTATTCCCGTAAAATCTTCCAAAACCCATCCTCAACCATTCGAGTTACGCCGGCAAGAGATTTTGCAACGGCAGTTTCGCGCAACTTGGGGCTTGTCCGCAAATAAATCCTTTGCGCCCGCATCCGGTTTGGTCTGCTTTGGCCGCTCCCTCCGGGCGGGGAAATACTTCTTTGATTTTACGGAATTCGCTGATAAATAGAATCACGATTTCGGGCGCTGGTATTCTCAGGAGCAAGTTTTATATTGGATTCGGTTGCTGCACCTGGTCGCGGAGATTTCTAGATGAGCCTGAAGTTGGGCATAGTGACCGAATACTATTATCCGCTGCTCGGGGGAATCTCCGAGAATGTTCATAATACCGCCCTGCGCCTGCGCGACAAGGGCCATGAAGTCAAAATCATAACTTCGAAAATCAACGGCTCCCAAAACGGGTCGAGGCCGCCGGTGGAGGTCATCCGTATCGGCCGGAGCGCTTCCATATACAGCAACGGATCGCTTGCCAGGCTGACGCTTGGGCTCAGGCTCAAAAGCGAAATCCGGGCTGTGCTGGAGCGCGAAAAATTCGACCTGCTCCACCTGCACTCACCGCTGGTGCCCACTCTGCCGATGATGGCCCTTTATGCCGCTCAATGCCCCACCGTGGGCACATTCCACACCTATTTCGAAAGAAGCTTCTGGTATAGTCTCCTGAAAGGGACCGTACAGAAAAACCTGATTCAAAAGATGAGCGGCCAGATTGCGGTCTCGCGGAGCTGCATCGATTCGCTGAGCCGGTTTTTTGAAATAAATGCCCGGATAATTCCAAACGGGGTGGATGTGCGCCAGTTCGACCCGGCCATTCCCCGGCTGCCCCGGTTCGACGACGGGAAGATGAACCTGCTGTTTTTGGGCAGGCTGGACCCCAGGAACGGGCTGGCGCTCATGATCGAGGTCTTCCGCCTCGTTAAGGCGAGATTTCCGGCCGTGCGGCTTATAATCGTTGGCGACGGGCCGCTTAAGAAGTATTATAAACATATGGTTTCCGACGATATCTCGTCCGACATCCACCTGGCCGGTCCGGTGCTCGGTGAGCGCAACCGCTATTATTCGAGCTGCGATGTGTTCTGCTCTCCGGTTGAAAAAGCATCCTTCGGCATAACTCTTCTCGAAGCGATGGCCTCCGGAAAGCCTATAGTAGCGACCGAAAACAGCGGCTACCGGGAACTGCTCGGCCCCGGGGAAGGGTCCCTGGTGGAGCCCCACAACCCGGAGGCGTTCGCAAACGCCATTCTGGCGCTGTTAAAAGACCCCGAACTGCGGAAGCAGATGGGCGAAAGCGGCAGGGCAAAGGCCCTGGAGTTTTCATGGGACGCGATCACAAGTGAGATCGATGGATATTATGAGGAAATATTAAACAATCGATGGTACTGAAAATCCTGGCAGCCATAACGCTGGTTTCCGCCCTGATTGCATTTGCGGCTGCGGGAATCCTTGCACGAATCTCCCCATTTCAAAGCTTTTCCGCCTGGTTTTTCCCGGTCCTGATCATATTGACGGGTCTTTTGACATTTGCCGTCCTGGAAAGGCGCTCGCCCGTTTTCGGCACGATCTTCTGGAAAGGCGCGCCGGGGCTGAACCGGGTGGCAATCACCTTCGACGACGGCCCCAACGAACCGTTTACTTCCCGCGTACTCGATGTTTTGAAAGAAAAGGGTGTAAGGGCGACATTTTTCATGCTCGGGCAAAATTGCGAGAGATATCCCGGCGCGGTGAAAAGGATCGCCGAAGAAGGACATGAGCTTGGGAACCACACCTGGACGCACCGGGTGCTCCCCCTGAAGCCACCCGCTAAAATCGGTGAAGAAATCGCAAGGACCTCGGACCTGATCGAAAGACTGGCGGGCAAACGGCCCGGGCTTTTCCGCGCCCCCCACGGATGGAGAAACCCATGGGTGGACCGAACCGCCAGGAAAGCCGGGTGCATTCCCGTTGCCTGGACCCTTGGAGTGTGGGACACGGACCGGCCCGGAGTCGAGGCCATTGTCAGGCGCACCCTCAAGGGCGTGCGGGACGGCTGCGTCCTTCTCGTTCACGACGGCCGGGGCATCGAGGAGGGCGCCGATTCCAGCCAGCTTGTCCGGGCGCTTCCGACGATAATAGACGAGCTTAAGCGGCGCGGATTCAAGTTCGTGACCGTTTCCGAGATGATGGAGGCCGGCCGTCGATGAACTGGACCAAAGCCGCCCGCTTCTTTTCACTCGCCATCATCGTGGTGCTCTTCGCCCTCATGCTGGCGTACGCCGACCTCAAGAAGGTGGCGCAGGCCTTTACCGGGATCAAATGGCACTGGGCCGTATGGGTCCCAATCCTTAACCTTGCCAACACGCTGATCGAGGGCCTGAGACTCTCGGTCATCCTTTTCCCCGTGACCCGGAAGCTGCAGGTGCGCAACTCTTTCAACGCGACCCTGACCGGTATAATCGGCAACATCATGCTCCCGCTGCGGTTCGGGGACGGAGCCAAGGCCTACTACGTCGCCAAAACGGAAAAAATCAGCCTGTCCAGCTCGCTTTCGGCCCTCATGCTGGACAGGATAGCTGATTTCCTTGTCTTTTTCTTACTTATGGCATTGACCGCCCTGCTCTACCCCTTCCCGCCCTCGATCACAAAATTGGGTCTGATCGGTGGCGCGCTGTTTGCCGCCTCCGTTGCCGCAATTTTCGCATTGGCCGGCATCGGCCACTGGATTTGCAGTGATTCCGCCGGAAAAATCCGCAGGCGGATCTCCCTGGAAGTCAATAACTTCATGGCCGGACTATCGGTCATGCGAAGCGCAGGCCTTTTGTTTCCGATACTGTTTCTTTCCGTCGTTTCCTGGATCATGCGGGCGGCGATGATATGGTGCATATTCAAGGCTTTCAGCCTGCACCTGCCGCTGGAGGCAACCCCCGTAACGCTTATTCTGCTCAACTTCGGAGTGGCCGTGGTCAGCACTCCCGCAAACCTGGGAGGCTTTGAGCTTGCAATCGTGGGGGCGCTCAAGCTTTTCTCAGTCGAAATAGCGGTCGGCCTTAGCTGCGCCCTGGCCCTTCACGTAATAGAGGTCGCCCCCATACTGGCTTTCGGGATGATCTGGCTGTGGTTCGAGGGATTTAAGACAGGGGATGTCCTCAAATCGGCAAAAGATGCGCAAATGAGGCAGAAAGACTGAGCGCGCAGACAACAAGGAGAACAGGCCGACCCGAACGAGGGGCAGGCTCACCTTCTCCGCGCGGGGAAAGGACCGCGAATACAACAAGGAGGTCCTGCTCCCGGCTGAACACCCGCTCAAAAATATTCGAGTAAAGAGCAAGAACAGCGTCGCAGCGATTTGCGCAGCTCTATCCGGAGGCGACCCGGTTTTTGCCGAGCGCACCCTGGCCGCCACACGGTTTTGCCGATTTCCGCCCGGATCGATCACCACCCCGGTACTATATGAAGATCAACAAACCGCACGCTGTTTATCAGAACAGGCTCCTCGCCGCCGCTTCGGTCAGGTTTACAACCTGCTCCGGGAACACCCCCAGGTAGACCATCGCTATCATCAGGGCAATGCTCAGCATGCGGGTCCAGGAATCCACCTTGACGTCCGGGTAGGGATTGAGCGGTTTTAGCAGGTACGCGGCCTTTATCACTATCAAATAGTAATAAAGGGATATGGTGGCGTTGATCATGCCGATTATTATCAGGAGCAGGTATCCCTTCTCAAGCGCCGCGGCGAACACCAGAAACTTTCCGGTAAAACCGGCTGTGGGGGGAATTCCGGCCAGCCCGAAAAGGCCGATCATCAAGGTCATCGCCAGAAGCGGGGACCTTTTGTGCAGGCCCGCCAATTCCTTTATCTGGAGGTTGTGGCCGTCATCGGCAATCTTCATGATCACCATGAAAACCGAGTAGTTCATCACGAGGTAGGCGATCGCGTAATAGATCGCGCTGGCAAAACCCCTGCCGGTGAGCGAAAGGATGCCGATGAGTATATAGCCGGCATGGGCTATGCTGGAATACGCCAGAAGCCTCTTGAGGTCCTTTTGGATGATTGCCACCAGGTTTCCGAAGGTCATCGAGAGGATGGACAAAACGATCAGAAAGTTGACGAAACCCTGGCTGGCGCCGCCGGAAAATCCGCAAAAACGGATTATCACCGCCGCGGCCGCCATCTTCGAAGCCGTTGCGATATAGGCTGTCACCTGGTTGGCGGCACCCTGGTAAACGTCGGGCGCCCAGATATGGAACGGAAACAGGGCCAGTTTGAAGAAAAAGCCGGAAAGAGCCAGGATGAGCCCGATTATGGCGGCTGGCTGAGTAATCACCGCCGGAAGCCTGACCACGATCTGTGAAACGAAGGTGGTTTGAGTCACGCCGAAAATCAGGCTTATGCCGAAAATCATGAGCGCGGAGGCGGTAACGCCTATCATGAAGTACTTTATGCCGGTCTCGGCGTACTGGTCCGCATTGCGGCGCATGGGAACCAGCAGGTAGAGCGAATACGAGGAAAGCTCGATGGCCACGTAGATGGTCAGCAGTTCAACGGCGCTGACCAGCATCATCATTGCGAGCGTGCACACGAAAATGAAGAAATAAAACTCCGCGTGCTGCCTTGCGTCGATTCCCTTCAACTCGCTGGACGAAAAGACGATCCAGAAGGTGCCCAGCACGATCAAAACCTTGAACACCTGGCTGAACAAATCCACCCGGTAGCAGTCGAAGAAAAGCATTCCCTGCTGGCGCGCGCAGGCAACGGTAATGATGAGCGCTACTCCGGCCAGCGCCAGCGCCCACTTGTAAAGGGCCTGCGGAGCGGCCGTTTTCTTCAGCGATAATACGAAGAAAGCCAGCGCGGCCAGAATGACGAACAACTCGGGGAGGAAAAGAAAGAAATCTTGAATCATGTTGTTTCGTTTACCTCGCCTCCAGCGGAGATTCGCAGGGCCGCACCCGGCCCGGCGCATAACCGTGTAAGTGCTGAAAATCGCCCCCGGTCCTCCCTGCAAAGCCCGGGCAGGCTAGAATGATCCGACGAAAGGAATCACCGCGGTCTGAATCACATCGAGCATCACCTTCGGGAAGAACCCGAAGAAGATGATGACCGCGATCAGGATAATTCGCGGAGTGGCCAGAAAGCCGTTAACATCCGGTATGTGCGCCCACCTTTCGTTCCTCTCGCCGTAAAAAGTCCTCTGCACGACCCGCAGCATGAACAGGGCGCTGACGATAAGGCCGGTCAGGGCCAGGACGCCCCTTGCCGGGAACCGCCCCACGGCGGAAATGAAGACCAGCAGCTCAGCCCAGAAGCTCGCCATAAACGGCACGCCGATACCGGCCAGGGCGGCCACAATAAAGAAGCCGGACGCAACGGGCATCGTCTTCGACAGCCCGCCAAGCTCCGGCACCGATATGGTGTGCGTGCGGTCGTAGATATAGCCCACCGACGAGAAGAAAAGGGCCGTCATCACCCCATGGGCAAACATCTGGAAGACCGCTCCGTTGATGCCCCCCACAGTCATGGTGGCCAGCCCCATGCCGACGATCCCCATGTGGGAAACGCTCGAATAACCGATTACATATTTCAGGTTGGTTTGCGACAGGCCCACCAGCGCCCCGTAAACTATGCCGATGGTGGCCAGCAGGGCCATCAGGTTGGACCAGTACTCGAGTCCGGCCGGGCACAGGGTCATGGCGATTCGCAGGATACCGTAGGCCCCGAGCTTCATCAGGACGCCGGCGTGTATCATGCTGACCGCGGTGGGGGCGGCGACATGGCCGACCGGCGACCATGTGTGGAACGGCCAGACCGCGGCAAGGATTCCGAAACCGATATAGAGCATTATGAACAGCAGCTTCTGGTCGAATACCGAGAACCCGATGTGCTGAAGCTCGAACAGATCGAAGGTGCCGCCTCCGGCCTGCACCCAGGCATAAAGAATTCCGGGCAGGATGAGCGCGCTGCCCGCAAGAAGGTACAGGGTCAGCTTCATCGCGCCGTATTCCTTGCGCGTGCCGCCCCATATCGATATCAGGGGATACATCGGGAACAGGGACACATCGTACCAGACGAAAATCCAGAACAGGTCCATCGACATGAAAACGCCGTAGACCCCCGCCACCAGGAGGAACATCAGGGCGAAGAATTCCTTCACCCGGTACTCCAGCTCCCACATCGTCCAGATGCCCGTAAACAGAACAATCGCCGTCAGGAGCAGCATGGGCAGATTTATGCCGTCCACGGCCATGAACCAGTGAATCCCCAGGCTCTTAACCCACAGGCTCCGCTCGACGAACTGAAGTCCGCCCTTGTGCTTGTCGAAAGAAATGAAAAGCCAGAGGCAAAGCGCCAGTCCCAGGGAAGCGTAGGTGAGGCTGACTTGTTTGATTAGCTTTGTCCGATCTGGCGGGATGAACAAAATCGTCAGCAATCCCAAAATCGTGGTCATCAGGATTGCGGTGAGGATCGGAAAACCGGCCATTTCCATCGAAGTCATTGGATACCTTTACAGAATAGTGCCGTTAAAAGTTTTTGCGCCCCGCGCACGGACTTGCCGGGAAAACCCCAGGGCACCCGCGCGGCGGGGGCGGATGGTCCTAGAACAGGAAACAGAGCACCGCCACCCCTACCGCCACAACCATTATCAGCAGGTTGTACTGCAACATTCCGGACTGCGCGAAGCTGAACAGGCGTCCACCGGCCTCCGTGAAAAAGCAGATTCCGTCGACGCCGCCGTCGATCACCCTTCTGTCGTTTCTGGTAAAAAGGTTTGTGAGACCACTGTAGATAGCGGTGTCCAGGAACTTCCTCAAAAAGGCGTCCATAAACCAGCGACGGTCAAAAAGGGTCCACACGGAGGGGAAATAGCTGAGAAATCCTTTGCGGCTGGCCCCTTTCCTGCCGTATTCGAACCAGGCAAGCGCTATGCCCAGAATCCCGGATGAAACCCCGGCGATGAGAAGCCATTGATGGTGGCCGCCATGCGCCTCCCCGCCCGCGTTATGGGCGGCGTGGACCAGGCCGTGGCCCGTGGCGCTCGCCCCGGTGAGGATCGCCTGCAGGGAGTGTTCGAAAAAGCCCAGGAAAAGAGTAACAGTGGCCAGGATCATCACCGGTATGGCCATCGCCCAGAAAAGCCACCCGTGATGCTCTTCGGCGTGGTCGTGCTTGACGTGCGCTTCCATTTCGTCAACGGGATGTTTTTCCTCTATTCCGCCTTTGGGGAACAGGAGAAAGAAAATGAGCCGGAAGCTGTAATAGGCGGTCATGAGCGCGCCGAGAAGACCGGCCCACACCCAGATTTGGCTGGGCTGCTCCGCGAGCACCCCCAGGATCGCCTCCTTGCTGAAAAACCCGGAGAAGGGGAAGACCCCGGAAAGGGCAAGGGCGCCCACGATTATGCACACCATCGGAATGATCAGCCTGCGGCCGCCCTGCTTGCCGATCACCCGCATGTCGTTAGTGTGGAACTCATGGATGAATATACCGGAGCAAAGGAAGAGCAGGGCCTTGAACCCGGCATGGGTGGTAAGATGGAAAACACCGGAAAAATACCCGCCGGCGGCAAGGCCCATCACCATATAGCCGAGCTGGCTGATGGTCGAATATGCCCAGACCTGTTTCAAATCGTAAGTGACCATGGCCATCGTCGAGGCCAGCATCATCGTCACGGTGCCTATTGCCAGCGCAACGAGCATGGCATCGGGCGACATGGAAAAGAAAGGAAACAGGCGGCTGAATACATAGACACCGGCCGCAACCATCGTGGCCGAGTGGAGGAGCGCGCTGACCGGGGTGGGACCTTCCATGGCGTCGGGCAACCATGTAAGGAGTGGAAACTGGGCGCTCTTTCCGACAACCCCGCAGAAAATGAGCAGGGCCGAAAGGGTTATCAGCGCCGGCGAAAGCGCATGGGTAGTGGCCGCCTGGTTAAGATCGGGAATTCCGAGGTTTCCGTACCCCAGCGTTAGTATGATCAGGCCCAGAAAGAAGCCCACATCACCCACCCTGGTCATGACGAAGGCCTTCTTGCCCGCCTGCGATGCGCTCCACTTCTCGTAGTAGAACCCGATCAGAAGATAGGACGCAAGGCCCACCAGCTCCCAATATATGAAAAGCTGAAGCATGCTCGAGGCGATGACCATGTTCATCATCGCCCAGGCAAAAAGCGACTGGAATGCGTAGTAGCGGCTGTAGCCGGGGTCTCCCGCCATGTAGCCCAGGGAATAATACTGCACCAGGCAGGCGACCACCGCCACTATGGTGAGCATCAGAAGGCTCAGCGGATCGAGATAGTAGCCGAAGGTCACATGCAGGTTCCCCGAAGTGAACCAGAGTGTCTCGTATCGAAGAGCACCATGGCCGAAGAACTTTACCATCAGGAATATGGCGCAAATTACCGAGATGCTGATCGATCCGACCGAGATTTGGGCCGAGAGCCTCTGGTTGGGGCGGGTAAACAACAAAATCACTACCATGGACAGGAACGGGAGGCAGGTGCCGACAACGGTCGCGAACAGGACGGGGTCCCTGAAAAATACGTCCATAACCGTCTTATCCTTTCAGCTTCTGTGCGCGCTCGATATTAATCGAGTGCATCTTTCGGAAGAGGGCCATGATGATGCTCAGGCCTATGGCGGCCTCGGCGGCTGCCAGACCCATGATGAACAGGGCGATGATCTGCCCCACGTAAGGCTCCGGAGCCAGAAACCGATTGAAGGCCATGAAATTGAGATTGGCGGCGTTCAGCATCAATTCGACCGAGATCAGCACGCCGATCAGGTTGCGGCGCTGGAGAACGCCCAGGAGGCCAAGCGAGAAAAGAAAGGCCGAAATAATGAGGTAAGTGTTAAGGCTGTTCACGAAGTCAACCTCCGGCTGAAACCAGCGGTTACCACCGCGCCGATGATGGCCACCAGCAGCACGAGCGAGATGAGTTCAAAAACCAGCTCGTACCTCGTAAGCAGCATCTGCCCGATGGTTTCGATCGAGTAGTCGGTGCTGCGCCCGATTGTCGGAACCCATTCGGTCCTGAGCGCCACGCTGGTCACCGCCACAAAGAATATGGCGGCGGCGCTGACCGCCATCGCCACCTTAGGCACCGCCCGCGCGGGCGTCTCCAGGTGCAGAGGCCTTGAGAGCATGATCGCAAAAACAATAGCGATGCAGATCGCCCCCACGTAAATGAGCAGTTGCATCATCGCGATAAAAAAGCTGCCGAGAAACAGGTAGAATCCGGCAACTCCGGCCAGGGCCAGGGCGAGTCCGAGCACGTTGTAGAGAATGTTTCTCGGAAAGACGGCGATTGCCGCCCCCGTCATGGTAAAACCGACCGTAATCCAGAATGCCGCTTGCGCCAAAGCGGTCAAGCTCGCCGATGGTTCCATTCTGATCCTTCACCGCCGAAAAAGGTTAAACCCATCTGAAATCAGGCCACGCAATGCTGTCCCGTTTCGTAAAATGCCTGTTACAGGGAGAAAACGGACTGGAATTCGCTCCCATCCCCCCTTGGAGGAAGCGATTACCGGGTTGGTACGCAAATATGAACGGCCGGATCCCACGTGGAACCCGGTCGGAACTCATGCGGCAAGCTTTGCGGCCGGTTTTTCCTCGGCCTTCGCCGCTTCCTTTCTTGTCGCTTCAGCCTTTTCGAGCCTTTCCATCAGGTCGTATACGCAGTCCCAATGCGTCTGGCCCACCAGGGAGTATTCCCTGGAGTACTGGATTGCCCCCGTGGGGCAGCTTTCGATGCAAAGGCCGCAAAGGCTGCATTTACTGTAATCGATGATGAAATGGGTCCCCACCTTGAGGCTTTTGGCATTATCCTTCAAGCCCTGCACGCGGATCACCCCGCTCGGGCACATCCGTTCGCAGGTGCCGCAGGCGATGCACTTGTGCAGCACGTTGGAGTCATTGGACCTGGTGAGTTCGATATGGCCCCGGTAGGCATCCGAGAGCTTGTTCGTCTCGCGCGGATATTGAACCGTTACAAGCGGCTGGAAAAGGCGCCGAAAGGTGACGGCCATCCCCTCCACCAGGCTTAAGCCACCGAATACTATATCTTTCAGATATTTCATTTTCCTGCTCTCACTCCAATATCAGAGAAGTTTGACGATGATGGCCGTAGCCACCAGGTTGGCCAGGCTGATCGGAATCATGACCTTCCAGGAAAAATTCATCAACTGGTCGAACCGGACTCGCGGGAAGGTCCAGCGCACCCACATTATTACGAAAATCAGTATGTATGTCTTTAAGAGGAACCATACCACCCCGGGGAGCCCGAGGCTTATCCCGAACGGTCCTTGCCAGCCGCCGAAAAACAGGGTCGTCGCAACGGCGCTCACGATGAACATGTTCGTGTATTCCGCCAGGAAAAACAGGCCGAACCCCATTCCGCTGTACTCGGTGTGAAAACCAGCCACCAGTTCCGATTCGGCTTCCGGAATGTCGAACGGGGCGCGGTTGGTCTCCGCCGTGGCGCTGATAAGGTAGATCAGGCCGGCCAGGGGCTGGAATATAATGAACCAGTACCTGCTCTGGGCCTCCACGATAGTGGAAAGGTTAAGGGAGTTCACCATCAACACGATGCTCATCGTGGCCAGCAGCAGCGGGATCTCGTAGGCGACGTTCTGGGCCACCGACCGCACCGCCCCGAGAAGGGCATATTTATTGTTGGACGCCCACCCCCCGGCGAGAATCGCAAGGACGGTAATGGTGGAGAAGGCAAAAATAAGCAGCAATCCGACGTTCATGTTCCGGATTACCAGGGTGGGCCCGAAGGGCAGGACCAGAAAACCCACCAGGACGGGCATAAAAACCATCACCGGAGCAAGGAAGAAGAGCTTGCGATCGGCCTTGGCGGGAAGGATCAGTTCCTTTCCGACCAGTTTGAGCCCGTCCGCTATCGTCTGCAACAGCCCGTGAGGTCCGACTTCCATCGGTCCGGGGCGAAGCTGAATATGGCCGGCGACCTTGCGCTCCAGCCACACCAGGAACAGGGCGTTCAACTGCGAAAAGCCCAGGACGATCAAAAGACCGATGACCAACCGGAACCCATCCGAACTGATGATGCTTCCCAATGTAGATCCCTTTCGCGTCTGCTATCTGTCAATCTCGGGAATAACCACGTCGATGCTGCCGAGTATGGAAATGGCGTCGGCAACCAGCGTCTCCGGCAGGACTTCCACCAGCACATTGAGGTTGCCGAAGCTCGGCACCCGGATGTGGATCCGGTACGGGTTGGGACTGCCGTCGCTCACAATGTAATATGCGGTAAGGCCCCGCGCACTTTCGAACGGAAAATAGACTTCGCCTTTGGGCGGCTCTATTTTCAGGAAAACGTCTTCGGCCCGGTAAGGTCCGGCGGGGAGACGGTCCAGTGCCTGCTCGATTATGCGGCAGCTTTGCTGCATTTCCTTGAACCTGACGTCGTAGCGGTCCAGCGCGTCGCCCTTGGTGCCCAGGGGGACTTCGAAATCGAACCGGTCGTAGACCTCGTAGGGTTCCGCCCTGCGCACGTCGAAGTCAATGCCGCAGGCGCGCGCGTTGGGGCCGGTGACACCGTACTGGCGCGCCAGTTCCCTGTCGATTATGCCCACGTCCCTGGTCCTGTTGATAAAAATGATGTTCTTGGTCACCAGGCTGTGGTAGTCGGCCCACCGGGTTGCCATCCGGGCGAGAAACGCGCGGGTCTTGTCCACGAACGCGGAGTCTATGTCCCTCACCACACCCCCGAACCTGCAGTAGGAATAGGTAAGCCTCGATCCGCTCACCGAATCCAAAAGGTCCAGTATCTGTTCCCGGTCGTCGAATGCGTACAGGAACGGGGTAAACCCGCCAAGGTCCATGACGTAAGTCCCGAACCAGAGCAGGTGGCTCGATATGCGGTTGAGTTCCGATGCGATCACGCGGATGTATTTGGCGCGCTCCGGGACCTCGATTCCCGCCAGCTTTTCAACGGCCAGGGCGTACCCGTGGTTGAAGAGCATTCCGGAAAGGTAGTCCATACGGCTGGTATTGGGCAGGAACTGTTTGTAGAGCCTGTTTTCACCCATTTTTTCGTGGCCGCGGTGGCCGTAGCCTATTATGGGGTCGGCCTTCATGATGAATTCGCCGTCCAGGTCCAGCAACACTCGGAGAACGCCGTGGGTGCTCGGGTGCTGCGGCCCCAGGTTCAGCGTGTACGTCTTCTCGGATGCCGGTGCGTTAAGCTGTTCAGCCATAAATTTCTTCCCGTTTATGATATGCGCTCGTCTTCCCGAACGTCTTCAGGAGCGGGTGGTAGTCCGCGTCCTCGGGAAGCAAAAGCGCCCTCAGGTCGGAGTTTCCCGAAAAAATGATCCCGAAAAAGTCGTGGACCTCGCGCTCCAGCCACCCGGCGCCGCGAAAAATGTCGCTTATGGAGTCGGCCTTCTGGTCGTGTCCGCACAGGACCCGGACCGATACGCGCGAACCCGGTTCGTAGCGGTTGAAGTGATAGACCAGTTCCAAGGTGTCCGTGAAGTCCAGGCCGGTTATCGTTTCCAGGAAAAACCCGGCGCCGTCGAACGCCTTTGCGGCGTCGCGAATACCGGATATCGGGACGCTGACCGACCACATCGTCCCCGCTCTGCCGGTCTCATCGGTTTGAAAGGGCGCCTGGGGGAATTTTTCTCTCAAGACGTCTCGAATTTCGTCAACCGCTTTCATCTAATTTTTGCCTCCGCTGCGGCTGAAACGGCGCAACAGGTTGCGGTTCTCGCCGCGCGTAATCTTGTCTTCCAGCGCCAGCATAGCCTGGATCAAACCTTCCGGCCGGGGCGGGCAACCGGGTATGACGATATCCACCGGAACGATCAGGTGCGCCCCCGGTACTATCGCGTACTGGCCGTCGTAGTCGAACGGGCCGCCCGAAATGGCGCAGTTGCCCATGGCGATGCACCATTTGGGACTGGGCATCTGGTCCCAGAGCATCTGGATTGCCGGGGCCATTTTCTTCGAAATGGTTCCGGCCACGATCATCACGTCGGACTGGCGCGGAGACGGCCTGAAAACGCCCGCTCCAAAACGGTCGAGATCGAACCTCGACGCTCCCGCCGCCATCATTTCGATAGCGCAGCAGGCAAGGCCGAAGGTCATGGGCCACAGCGAATTGGCCCGCGCCAGGTTCAGGATATTGTCAAGGAGAGCAAACTTGATGACCGGCTGGCCCGGTTCACACTTTCTCACCTGCGGTTCCATTCAAAAACTCCTTTACGCCAGGCAAACACGATCGCCAGCGATAAAATACCGATAAACAGGACGACCTCGAAAAGGTCGCGAATTGCGAACTTACCGTAAACCAGCGCCACCGGGAACAGGTAGAGCACGTCAACGTCGAAAGCCAGAAAAATCAAAGCGTAAATGTAGTAGGCCACCGTGAACTGAATCCATGCGCTGCCGATGGTCTCCATACCGCTTTCATAGGTGGCCGTGCGAAACCGGCCCGCGCTTCGCCTGGCTACCAGGTGCGAAACAATGATCGGAATGACGGCGAACATAAGTCCCGCAACCAAATACAGGGCCACTGCCAAAAAGTCAGTCATTAGCGTATTGGAGATCACGCCCTTCTCCTCCGGTGGGGTACAACTCGGGGCTGGTCTGGTCCGATTTTGTTACAGGTAAATACTGTGGTTTAGGCTCAGCAGATCCAGGATCATTCAGCAGAGTAGACAGAAGCAGTCGGAAGTATTATGCACAAGAGTCGGCGGAGTATAACACTGAGTCGCACACGATTCCAGCCAAAAAAAGCCAGCTCCTCAACAAGTAGTTTTAGCTTGATGTTCCGTTGGTTTAAGCCATAAACAGGGCAATTCTTAACTGATTCGAGAGACAGTTTCAATCCACACGTCCGCACAATGAGCGGCGTATCGAAAAAAGCTTTCTGTCCGCGAACACTCCTGGAGACGGACACGAAAACCGGGGTCTTCGAGGTGCTCTCGGCAAGGTTGTCTAACGCGCGTTTATCTAGCAGATTTTGAGATATTTTGCACGCTAAAATTTCCCGGCAATCGATGATTGTGCATTGAAAACTGTTCTATGCTATCCTCTCAATTTGCCTCAACCCGCAACCCCAGGAGGAACCTGATGCTGGTCCTTACCGCTGCAGAGATGGCAGGACTCGATCAGCAGACCATAACCGGGATCGGAATTCCGGGGATCGTTCTGATGGAAAACGCCGCGCGCGGAGCGGCCGCCTTTTTCCTCGAAGTGGTTCCCGACCTCGTCGACCGCCGGATCGCCGTGATTGCCGGAAGCGGAAACAACGCCGGCGACGGGTTCGCGCTGGCCCGAATTTTTCACGACCTGGGCGCGGACGTGCTGGTGGTGTGCCTGCGGCCCGCCGAAAAGCTTTCCGGCGACGCCCTCACCAACTTTAACATACTGGGCAAAATCGGGGTCCCGGTAGCCACATGGAACGAAACCGCGGATTTCGACTCACAATGGGAAGCGGCACTGCGGTGCGGAGCCGTAATCGACGCCATTCTCGGCACCGGCCTCAAAAGCGAGGTGCGCGGACTTTACCGCAAGATCATCGAAAAAATAAACACCCTCCGGGTGCCGGTGCTTTCCGTGGACGTCCCTTCGGGCCTTGACGCCGGCACCGGACGGGTGCTCGGCACGTCCGTTCGGGCATCGGCAACCGCGACCTTCGGATTTCTCAAAATAGGCCACGTGGTCGAACCCGGAAGCGAGCTTTCGGGGCTGGTGCGGGTGATTGACATCGGGATTCCGCCGGAACTGGCCCACTCGGCCGGCATCGAGCGCTGGTTCCTGACCGAGGAGACGGCATCGTCGTGGATAGCTCCGCGCCATCCCGACGTACACAAGGGAAACGCCGGGCACGTGTGCGTGCTGTCCGGGTCGCGGGGCAAGACCGGTGCCGCCGCTCTGATCTGTCTGGGGGCGGCGCGCGCCGGCGCGGGCCTTGTCACCCTGTTCGTCCCCGAAAGCCTGAACCCGATCCTCGAAGTCAAACTTACCGAACCGATGACTCTGCCGATTGCGGAAACGCCCGAGCAGGCCCCCGCTCTTTCCGCCCTGCCCCGGATACTCGAGTTCGTCCACGGAAAAGATGCCCTGGCAATGGGGCCCGGAATAACGACCGGAGCCGAAACGGTTGCACTGGTAAAAGAACTGGTCACACAAGTCGCCTGCCCGATGGTGCTCGACGCCGATGCCGTTACCGCCCTGGCAGACGATCCGGGTATTTTGAAAAAAGCCGTGGCCCCGCTGGTCCTGACGCCCCACCCCGGGGAAATGTCCCGCATCTGCCATTGCTCGACGGCGGAGGTACAGCAAAACCGCATCGAGAAGGCGTCGGCTTTCAGCCGCGAACACGGCGTGGTGATGGTCCTCAAAGGCCACCGGACAATTATCGCCGCACCCGATGGAAAACTGGCCGTAAACAGCACCGGGAACCCGGCGATGGCTTCCGGAGGGATGGGAGACAGCCTGACCGGAATTATCGCGGCCTTCGTCGCACAGGGATTCGATCCTTTCAGGGCGGCCTGCCTGGGGGTCTTCGTGCACGGCGCTGCCGCCGACGCCGCGATTGGAGACGTTGCCAGCCGCGGCCTTCTGGCAACCGATATGCTCCAGGAAATCCCCCGAGTGATCGGCCGGTTGGAAGGGTTTCAGAAAAGATCATGAAGGGGATGCGTTTTGAATCACACGGCGAAGACTGCACGTTTTTGCTCGGGGAAAAAATCGGCGCGCTCGTTCAGCCGGGCGATGTAATCGCGCTCCGGGGAGAACTGGGGGCCGGCAAAACCCTTCTGGTCCGCGGCATTGCCCGGGGCCTGGGGCTTCCGGCCTCCGAGCCGGTGACCAGCCCCACGTTTACCATCATAAACGAGTATTCGGCGAGGCTGCACCTTTACCATCTGGATTTGTACAGGATTTCCGAACCCGGTGAAATCGACACCCTGCCCTGGCAGGAAAGCCTCTTCGGTGCCGGGGTGGCGGCAATCGAATGGCCCGAGAGGCTGGGCAGCCTGCTCCCATCCGAGCGCATAGACATAGATATCCTGATTACGGGAGATGAGGACCGGAGCATCCGCATCTCGATCAGGGGCCGAAAAACACGGGAAAGAGCGGCCCGATGGGCGGAAGAACTGGGGAAGGCAGGAACGGAGAAGCCTTGCCGGGCAGGGTGATACGCACTGCGTTCAAAAAACATCAAAAAAGCGGGGGGCTCAGCTCCCCGCTTTTTTGCTTTATTTTATCGCTTAAATCCCTTGTCCTCACCCCTCATACCCCATCGCCCTCAGCCTTACGGCCACTTCCCTCAGCCGCCGCCGGAAGAAGAACCTTTTCACCGGCCCCCGTGGCATCAGGGATTCGATCACCCGCATCCTGTTCGCTATCCTGCGGCCCAGGTCGGGGCCGATTTTTCCGTCGGGCGCCCGGTCGAGATAGCCTGCGATTACCTGCAACTGGCGGTTGCGGGGATGGACCGGCTTGTATGGAAGTCCTTGTTTTTGCTCCAGTTTTTTACGGTTTTGCTTCATCAGGGCGTGCGTGGCAAATCCGGAGCTTTCGAAGGAGCCTCCGCCCCGGTGATAGACGAACACGTCCTCCACGCAAACCAGCCTGTAGCCGGCTTTTTGCACCCTTATGCAGTAGTCGTCGTCCTCGTAGAAGCCAGGTCCGAAATTCTCGTCCAGAAATCCCACCTGTTTTGCCACATCCGCCCGCATTGCCACGCAGAAAAAGGCGAGCCTGCCGGTATCGAAGGTCCATCCCCGGCTCATGGAAGCCCAGGCAAGCCCCTCACGCATTATTTCTTCGGGCGAACCGCCGGACGTGAAAATCTTCTGCTCGTTTCCGGTCGAATTCGTCACCGGACCGGTCATTCCAATGGAGCGCTCACGTGCGAGAGGAGCGGTAAGCCCCTCGATCCAGTCGCCCGAAACCACGCAGTCGCTGTTTAGAAGCACGAGGTACTCACCCCCGGCGGCCCGAATTCCGTCGTTGTTCCCGCCGGCAAAGCCCCGGTTTTGCCCGTTGAAAACGCACCTGAGGCGCGGCTCCCCGGCCATCTTTTCTTTCAGCCAGGAGACGGTCTCATCGGAAGAATTGTTATCCACGACGACGACTTCGAAGTCCCGCTCGGCGGGACCCGCGAAAATACTGTCCAGGCATGGAGCGGTGGTGTCGTGCAGGCAATTGTAGCTTACCACTATGATGCTGGCGCGAACCATCAGGGTTTACCGGCGGCGGGAGGGAGGGACATCAGGCGAAGCTCTTCGAGCATGCGCTCCAGGCTGGTTTGCCAGTCCGGGGGGTGGATTCCGAAGTTGTCCCCGATCTTGCGGCAGTCCAGAACGGACCACGAAGGTCTCACCGCCGGAGTCGGATAGGAACTGGTGGGTACCGGGTTTACCTTCGCAACTTTTAATGAAGCCCATCCCCTGGAATTTTCCAAAACAGCGCATGCGAAGTCGTACCAGGTGGTAACGCCCCGGCCGCAAAAGTGGTAAGCGCCCCAGCACACCTTGTCGGGGGCGGCGGAAATCCGGCAGGCGATTCGTGCGATACATCGGGCAAGGTCCCTGGTCCAGGTAGGGCTTCCGCGCTGGTCGCAAACCACGTTCAACGCCCCCCGCTCCCTGCCGAGCCGTATCATGGTCTTTACGAAATTCGCCCCCCGTGCGCCGTACAGCCAGGAGGTACGCACGATGACGTGCCTGGCCAGCCGCGAACGGATCGCCTCCTCGCCTTCCCATTTGCTCCTGCCGTAGGCGTTAAGGGGAGAGGCCGGGTCATCCTCCCTGTAGGGCACTTCGGACCGGCCGTTGAATACATAGTCGGTGGAAATATGAATGAGAGGCAGATCGAGCCCCGCACACTGCCCGGCCAGGTTGGCGGGCCCGTCACGGTTCACCGCCAGGGCGGCCTGTATTTCGGATTCCGCCTTGTCAACGGCGGTGTAGGCGGCACAGTTGACCACCAGGCCCGCTTTTTTCCCGGCTTCAAAAAAAACACGCACTGCTTCGCCGCTGGTAATATCGACGACGGACCTGGGCGGGGCCTCGACTTCGAAGCCGGCCTTCTCCAGTTCCTCCACGACTTCCCGGCCGAGCATCCCGCCGCCTCCAAACACCACGACACGGAAATCCCCCCGGCAGGATGAGGAAGAGGTATCTTTTTCCATAACTAATCCATCCGAAATTTTCCGGCCGGCGCCTGCCCGTTCAGCACCGATCCTCCGGCAGATCGGCGAGCTTGAAGGCCGTCCCCCGGGCATCTTTTGGCGAAAGGACGGGTTCGCACTCCAGCGGCCATTTTATCGCAAGGTCGGGATCGTTCCACAGGATGCACCGCTCGTGCTCCGGGGCGTAAAAATCGCTTGCCTTGTACAGTACTTCCGCTTCATCCGAGAGCACCAGGAAGCCGTGCGCCAGCCCGGCGGGGATATAGAACTGGAGCATGTTCGAGGCGGAAAGCCTTATCCCGGACCACCGTCCGAAGGCGGGGGAAGACTTTCGCAGGTCGACCGCCACGTCGAATATCTCGCCCCTGATCGCTCGGACCAGTTTTGCCTGGCAATTCCTTACCTGGTAATGCAGGCCTCTCAGCACCCCGCGCCGGGAAAGCGAGTGATTGTCCTGCACGAAATGGTCTTCGATTCCCAGGCCGGCCAGGACGTTCCAGTTGTAGCTTTCGAAGAAAAAACCTCTTTCGTCGGAAAAAACCCTTGGCTCCAGTACGGCGACCCCGGGAATGTCAACTGTCGATGCCTTCAAGATCCATCCTTCAATGAAGTTCGGGAAATAAAGCAGGTCCACAATTTAAGAATTCTGCTTTTAACACCACGGGCGGGCAAATAAAAGATCAATGACAACCATCCGCACGGGTGGTGGATCGCCTAATCGCCCCCCGTTTCTTTTTGCTCATTTTCAGGAAGCCCCCGGGCGGCCATCGCCTTCAAAATTATATCGAGCACCATGTTGGGGGTGATCTCCGTCATGCACCTCCAGTCCGGGCAGGGCTTTCTCCTGTAGCACGGCGAGCAGGGCATTTCCTTGCGGATGATGGTGTGTATCCTGCCGTAGGGGCCGGTACGCGCGGGGCTGGTCGGTCCGAAGATGGCAAATACGGGAACATTAAGGGCCGCCGCCAGGTGCATCGGGCCCGAATCGGGCGAGACAAGAAACCTGGCCCCCTTGATAACGGATGCAAGCTCCCTCAGGCTGGTTCTGCCGGCAATCGACAATGCACGGCCGTGCGATCTGGATACGATTTCGTCCGCAAGTGCCCGGTCGGAAGGGCCGCCGACGATCACGGACTGAAGGGGCAGGAGGGATGCCAGTCTGGCGAAATTTTCAGCCGGCCACCTTTTGACCAGCGTCCCGGCGGACGGAGCGATCACGGCATACTCCGGGGCGAACAGGCTCGAGATCTCCGGCCGGGGGTCGAGCGGCGGCAGAGGAAAAGATATATCGTGGTCCCTGCAGGTGAGCGTCAGCGCAAGCAGGATATTTTTGTCCACGGCGTGCAGTTCCGGGTCGGTCTTCACCCTGTACTTGTACAGGAACTTCGCTCCCTCTCTTGCCGCATCGAAACCGACCCTTTCACCTGTCCCGGTGAAAAGTCCGATCACCGCGCTGCGCAAAAGCCCCTGAAGGTCCACCACCAGGTCGAACTTCTCGCGTCTCAGACCCGCGGCAAGCCTGCCCAGTTCGCCCAGGGTGGCGAAGATGTGCGAGGGCTTTTTCCACGAATCCTTGTCGATGATCCACAGGACGTCGATAAGGGGATGGTCTTCCAGTATCCCGTAGAACTGCCTGGCGACGACCCAGTGGATCTCGGGCCGGTCAAAACCGGCGTAAAGCATATCGAGGGCCGGCAGAGCATGAATAATGTCGCCCAGCGAACTCGGTTTTATGACGAGAATCTTTCGGGGCTGGAAGGGCAGGGTCAACTTTTTCATCTCGAATCCAGGTCTACCCGATTTCGCCGACAAGATCATTTACCGCCGCTATTACATCTTCCACGGAAATTTCATCCATGCAGCGATGGTGGTCTTTCGGGCATTTTCTCTTGAGGCAGGGCGCGCACTCGATTTCCCTGCGCACCACCCTGTAGCGGGAACAGAACGGATAGGCGGCCATGTGAAGCGAAGGGCCGAACAGGGCCACAATGGGGCGGTCGAACGCGGCCGCCACGTGCATCGGCCCGGAATCGTTGGAAACTACCAGGTCCACCGTACCGAGGATGGCCATCATCTGGCGCACCGAAGTCTTGCCGGCCATCTTCAAAACCGGGGCGCGCATAGCGGATTCGATTTCCGAACAGATCGCGGTTTCGCCGGGTCCTCCCAGCACTACGATCCGGTAGCCGTAATCGGAAACGAGGCGGTCCGCAACACCGGCAAACCTTTGCGGATACCATTTTTTGGCCGACCCGTAAGCCGCGCCCGGATTTATCGCCGCCCACTTCCCGGGCCCCAGGACCCGGCGGCCCCAGTCTTTTTCATCGTCTCTTAACTCAAGGCAAAGCTTTTCCGCACCGGTTCGCAGCCCCAGCCCGTTTACCATATTCAGATAATAATAGACCTGGTGGAGCCGGTGCAGGTCTTTCGGGACCCTGACGGAATGGGTCAGCAGCGGCCCCCGCCCGTCGGTGGCATATCCGGCCCTTGTGCCTATGCCGGCCAGCCGAGCCATTATGGCCGCCCCGATTGCGTTCTGGAAAAGTATCGCCAGGTCGAAGCGCTCCGCGGCAAGGCCCCTGGAAAACCGATAAAGGCCCCGCCACCCGGCATGGCGCCCCTTTTTGTCATAGACAATCACCCGGTTGCACCACGGATGGGGCGACATGAGTTCGGCCACCACGGGGTTTGCCGCCAGCACTATCTCTGCATCGGGGAGAGCCGACCGGATCGACCCCAGGGCGGGAGTGGTCATCACCGCATCGCCGATCCAGTTGGTGGCGCGCACCAGTATCTTTCGGATATTTCGGGTATCGAGAACGCGCATCCGTAAGCTTTTCGCCTGGATCGGCCGCCGGGTGGGCACAGCCTGCCGTGCCCACCGGTCCTGCGTGGAAACGAGAGAAAAGATCAAAGACGGTGGGCACGGTAAAACCGTGCCCACCCTACACAACCCGCAACGCCCTTATTTCAAAAGCACCCACTTCCCGTTTTCCACCTTCACCATCACCATCGAATCGGTCTGGAGGCCGTTGTGGTCTTCCGGGGTAATATTGAAAATCCCGCTGACTCCGATGTAGCCCTTGGTCTGCTCGATTGCATCCCGCAGCTTGTCGGGCTGGGTCCCGGCCTTCTTTATGGCGCTCGCCACAATGTTTATGGCGTCCCAGGCGTACCCGGAATGGGTGTTGATCGGATACTGTTTGTCGTATCCGTATACATCCTTGTACAGCCTGATAAACTCTTTTATCACCGCTTTCTGCGGATCGGAGTCGGGGAGCTGGTCGACGACCATGACCTTGGTGGCCGGCATGATGGAGCCGTTTGCGGCGGCGCCCGCCAGTTCCACGTACTTCGGACCCGGCTGCCCGTGGCACTGGTAGAGAACAGCCGGAATCGCGAGCTGTTTTACGTTCTTGGCCACTCTCGCTCCCGCCGGCCCGATTGTCCAGCAGATTATACCCTGTGCGCCGCTTTCCCTGATCTTGAGAAGCTGCGGCGTCATGTCGGTATCCGTTGCGGAAAACGATTCCCTGGCAACGATTTGCAGGCCGAATTCCGGGGCGAGCTTATCGAGCCATGCCAGGCCGTCCCTGCCGAACCCGTCGCTTGCCGTAAGGAGGGCCACTTTTTTCTGCTTGGTGGACTGTATGTAACCGTAGAGCTTCTTTACGGCCACGGAAGTCCTCTGCGGGGTCTTGAAAGTCCACTTGAAAGGGCCGAACTTTCCGCCGGCGATCACCGGGTCCCCGCCTATGGTCATCATGATCGGAATGTGGGCTGAATCTTCGATATAAGGTTTTACCGCCATTCCTTCATCGGTTCGCGTCGGTCCGATCAGCGCAACGACCTTTCCCTCCTCCACCAGCCGCTTGGCCTCGATCAGCGCCTTGGTGGGATCACTCTGGGTGTTTCCGGTTTCGAGCTGCAGCTTTTTCCCGGCAATCCCGCCCTCCTTGTTGATCTTGTCCACAACCATCTGGGCGACCAGCCTGGTCGGCTCGCCGATGGAAGCGGCCGGTCCCGACAGGGCGAAAAAGGCGCCCAGCTTTATCGGCTCCTGCGCCCCGGCTGAACAGGGGGCCAGGGCCAGCGTGAGTGCCGCAAAAAACAGCACCGCGATCCTTACGGAAATAACGGATTTCATCGTCTTTGCTCCTCCTTTGTCTGACCGGGCGGGAAACGGTTCCGCCTCCAGGTTGATCGTTAGCCGCAACGCCGGACCATCCGGCTTTTTCAGTCACCGTTGCGGTAGTCGAAAACCCGTTTGCTCTTTCGTTCGGTTCTGGGCAGGGAACCGTGTTCCACTATCTCCACCTGCACCCTCACCATGATCTGCCGGCGGATCTCGGAGGCTATATCCTGCGCGAGCTGCATTTGAGCCTCGGCCGGTCCCGTTCCAATCCCCTCCACCTTTATTATCATGATGTCCCTGCCGTCCTCGCGCCGCGCAAGGTGCACCTGGTATTCGCTGCCCGCCCCCGGAATCTGCCCCAGGACGTGTTCGATCTGGCCCGGATAGATGTTTACCGCCCGGAAGATGAACATGTCGTCCGAACGCCCCAGGATGTGGTCGTGGCGCGGCAGGGGGTTGCCGCACGGGCAGGGATCGGGCAGCAACCGCG
Organism: uncultured delta proteobacterium; assembly: GCA_963712895.1. Classification (GTDB taxonomy): domain Bacteria; phylum Desulfobacterota; class Syntrophobacteria; order Syntrophobacterales; family Syntrophobacteraceae; genus SbD1. Next base: position 70,220 of record CAVQJR010000012.1, read on the forward strand.
TGAGGTCCCGCGTCCGGTAGCGGATAAGAGGAGAACCTTCTTTCCGGAGCGTGGTCACCACCATTTCGCCGATCTCGCCCGGCAGGGCCGGCTCCAGCGTATCGGGGTTTATGACCTCCAGGATGTAGTAGTCCGCCCAGTAGTGCACCCCCTGGTGTGCCATGCACTCCAGGCCCGTGCCCGGGCCGTAGAGTTCGGTAAGCCCCGGAATGTCGAACAGGTGCTCGACTCCGGTAATATTTCGGATTCTTTCCCGCATCTTGAGGCTGTGACGCTCGGCCCCAAAAATGAATTTTTTAAGGCACAACCGGTCCCGGATGCCGCGCCGCTCGATTTCTTCCGCGATCAGGATCGCCATGGACGCAGTCGAGCAGAACACCGTAGAGTGCAAGTCTTCGAGCAACTGGCAGTGCATTTCGGTGTTTGCGGGCCCCACCGGGACCGCCATCGCCCCGAACCTTTCGCACCCGAGCTGAAACCCCACCCCGGCCGTCCACAGCCCGTATCCCACCGCGATCTGGACCCTGTCACCGGTCGTGAGCTGGGCCATTTCGAAGCACCGGGCAAACATGTTGGCCCAGTCGTCTATGTCTTTTTGCGTATAGCAAAGGACCTTGCGCTTTCCGGTGGTCCCCGAGGACGCGTGGATACGCACTATTTTTTCGAACGGCACGGCCCGCAACGGAAAAGGATAGTCTTCACGAAGGTCCTTGGCACTCGTGAACGGAAGCCTTCGCAAATCGTCGAGCGAACGTATATTGGCGGGGGCCACGTGGGCCGAATCCAGCTTTTTGTGGTAAAAGGGGGAGTTGTTGTAGGCGTGCGATACGGTCCATTTGAGGCCCTGAAGCTGGAGGGCCGGCAATTCTTCAACGGATGCCCGGACCGGCATGAAGGAAGTGCTCATAATTACCGTTCTCCTCTCGAAACAACGAACTTGGACTCGCTCCGGAAATCCTGAAAAACAGGCGGAATAACAACAAATTATCGGATTCGAGGCTTACCGGGGAGTATACATTTGCAAGCGAGTCCTTTCCATATCATAAAAGATGGAAAATTTTCACATAAAGTTGCGGGCAGGCGGCGTGTTTCGGGGTGCGGGCGGCGGCCCCGACCCAAGGGGACTGCCGGGGCAGGGTTGCGGATTGGGGGTTACGGAGCGGGGCGGCCGCGTCCATGAAAAACCGGCCGGGCTTCCGGGGGAGGCCCAAACTGCCGGGACCTGTCACAGGCAGGTCAGAGCAGCCGGATTCCCTGCTCCGGGCCGGCCTTGACCCTGCCGATAACCGATGCAGCGGCTACCCCGGCCGAGCGCAGTTGACCAACCAGCAATTCACCCTGGGTTTCGGGCACGGCAAGAAGCAGGCCGCCCGAGGTCTGCGGGTCGAAGAGGATTTGTTTTTCGGGCCCTGCAAGATCGATTGAAGCCTGAAGAAATCCCTCGACGAGCTTCCGGTTGGCTTTGTTGCTGCCGGTCGTCTCCCCTCTGCGATACATTTCGACGGCGCCCGGGTAGAGAGGCAAAGCCGCGAAATCCAGGTCGACCCCGACGGCGCTTCCCCTGGACATTTCCAGGACATGTCCCAGAATCCCGAACCCGGTTATGTCCGTGCAGGAATGGATCTCAAAGCCCAGAGCCACATCCAGTGCCGTGCGGTTCAGGGCGGCAACCTGGTGCAGAATCGGTTCCAGGTCGCTCCAGGGGAGCTTGCCCGAGCGATGGGCGTTGAACAGTACGCCCGTACCCAGGGGTTTTGTCAGGATCAGCACATCGCCGGATTTGGCCCCGGAATTGGTTAGAATCCTTTTGGGCGATACGACCCCCGTTACGGCAAGCCCGTACTTGGGTTCTTCATCGTCGACCGAGTGGCCGCCGGACAGGCTGGCCCCCGCCTCGACAACTTTCTCATGCCCGCCCTTGAGTATGCCCCTGAGGATTTCCATTCCCAGTTTTTTCGGGGGAAACATGACAAGATTGAGGGCGGAAACGGGGCGCCCCCCCATCGCATAGACATCGGAAAGGGAGTTGGCGGCCGCAATCCGGCCGAACCAGAGCGGGTCGTCGACCGGAGGCGTGATGAAGTCCACGGTCGATATGACCGCTATATCGTCGGAGAGGCGATACACGGCGGCATCGTCGCTCGTCTCGTAGCCCACGAGAAGATCGGGATCGGAGGGAGCGGGAAGTCCATTCAGAGCGTCCGACAGGACCGTCGGACCGATCTTGGCCGCTCACCCACAGGTCCGGGCAAGACCGGTGAGGGTTTTTTTCTTTCCAAAGTGAAACATCACCTTGATTTACCTCGCATGGAAGCGCAAACCGATAAATTACGGTGCACCGTATCGTTAAGCTCTCGCAATCTTTTATTATAGTTACGATACAGGCGAGGTCCACGGCGATGGCGACGATTTCCCCGAACGGCCGTAAAAGATTATCGAGATAAATCGACAACTACCCTGATTGTTTGGTCCGGGCGCACCTTGGGATGTTCATCCCCGTTCACGCCGATCTCGCCCACCCGGCGGAGCCGGTCCAGGAAAGACCGGTAGCCGGCGGCGGGAATCTCCGCGATTACCGATGTTTGCCGGCTCTCATCCTGCGTGCCCTCACCCGGCAAAATCTTTCCCTTCGACTCCGAAACCATGCGCCTCACCGCGGCGAGCGCGTCCCGCATGTCACTGTCTGCCGGGGCGGGCGCAAAATCCAGGGCATGCCCCCCCATTTGCGCTCTCCCGCGGGAAGGCTCCGCCGGGGCCGGCCGGGCGGGGGCGGCGCTTTTGAGCGGAAGCGAGCGTTTTTCCATCAAAACAGGGGGCAATTTGACCGTTATGAAGACCGTGGACAGCTCCCGGTCGGTCTTTGGCCCGGGTTGTGCCGGCTGCCCGGACACCATTTCCCCGGCCTTGAAGCTGTCTCGCTTCGCGGCACGGGGCATTGCTTTTAAGAGGGGCGCGGGGGCGGCCTGCATGGCCTGGGGTTCCGGCCTGTTTTCCATCGCCCGAGGCGGCGGGCCGGCAGGCATGGCCGGATTGGCCGGCCTTGTTTTCATATCCACGGCCGGGGGCGGCGGGACCGGGGCCTTCCCTTTGTTTCCTTCTTCCCGCAGCATGATTTGCGCTGTCACCACTACCAGAACGGCCGTCGCGGCAACTCCGGCAAAACGGAAAAATCGCCTGCCCGAAAAGACCCCGGACAGCTTCCCGAAAAGCAGCTCAAAACCGGAAGGCTTGTCCACGCGGCTTCGGACCTGGCCAACAAAACCGGCGGGGGCCTCCACCCTGGGCAGGTCCCGGAGGGCCTGCGCCTGTTCCCGCAGGTTTTCGAACAACTTCGCGCAGGACGGGCAATGATCGAGATGGGCCTCTACACTTTCCTTGAGCGGAGAGCGCAATTCGGGATCTTCCAAAATAACGGCTCGAACCTCTGAGCACTCCATTGTAACGTCCTTCTCAAGCCCCCTGAAGTTTCTTCTGGAGCTGGAGTCTCGCACGCGCGAGCTTCGATTTCAGGGTCCCCATATTATATCCCGTAATCTTGGATATCTCCTCATAGGAGAGTTCCTCGACGTGGCGCAAAACTATGACGGTACGATAATCCTGAGGAAGCGATGCAATGGCGGATTGGACCATGATTTCCCTTTCTCTTTCGGCCATTTGCGAAAGAGGCGACGGAGCCAGGTCTTCAATGTCGAAATCGGGCGCCCCCTGCTCATCCTGTGAATGAGTGAACCGGAAGACCCGGCTCCAGAAGCGGAACTCGGCGGAGTTGCGCCGGTTCCTGCAGGTGTTTACGGCAATGGTATACAGCCAGGTCGAAAAGCTCGATTCGAGCTTGAACTTTTTAATGGCCCGGAACGCCTTGACGAATGTTTCCTGGGCACATTCCTCGGCATCGCTGAAATCCCCCACAAGCCTTGAGCACAGGTTGAATATGCGGTCCTTGTGGCGCAGCACCAGGTTGTCGAAAGCACTTCGATCCCCGGCAAGAAAATCAGCTATGTCCTTTTCGTCCTCTTTTTGCACCATGCCCCATCCCGCCAAAACGCGGTGCCTTTATTTAATTAGACAAACTCGAGCGACAGAAGTTGCACAGGATAAGGAAATGCTTTGCCGTCGGCATGCTCGTGGACAAGGCATTACACGGACCGTTTCAGTTGCGAATTCGAATCGACTGCCACGGCCGGTTTTTCCGTGGAAAACAATTAGCCCAACCCTGCCGGTGTGTCCACCCTTTTACGGAATACGCCCGCCCGACATTTCCCCTTTAACCTGCCGGACCCGCAATTTGTCGATGGTGCCGGCGTTCTCCGTCCATCCTCCAAGATCTTGCATCCATCCTGAACTCGTTTATTGACCATTTCAGGGGTACCGGGTAGACTCGCTGGGCGTATTGAGAAGCATTCTCGTTGCTGAAACCGGGCCGGAGTGGCGCGGCGGCCCCGCGCCGCACGATGCTGCTTCGGCGTTGGGATATCAAGGGTCTTAAGTCCCTCAAAGCGGAGTCGGATAATGGATGCCAAGTCCAGGGCCACGAATACCGTCTGGCATTACTCTCCGGTCACAAGGGAGGAGCGCGGTGCATTGCTCCAGCAGCGTGGAGGCACAATCTGGCTGACCGGGCTGCCCGCATCCGGCAAAAGCACCACTGCATTCGCGCTGGAACACCGGTTGATAAAACTCGGATTTCTTGCCTACGTTCTTGACGGCGACAACGTTCGCCACGGGCTGAACAAGGACCTTGCCTTTTCCGCCGGGGAGAGGGAAGAAAACATCAGGCGCGTGGCCGAAGTCGCCAAACTCTTCGCGGACGCCGGCCTGATCGTGATCACCAGCTTCATCTCCCCTTTCAGAAAAGAGAGGCATTTTGCCCGCCAAATCCATAAGGATGCGGGGCTGGCGTTCGCCGAGATTTTTGTCGATACTCCTCTTGAAGTATGCGAGACCCGAGACCCGAAAGGACACTACGCCAGGGCCAGGCGAGGAGAACTCAAGGGATTTACCGGCATCGACGATCCGTACGAACCTCCCCTCAGCCCGGAGATGGTGATCGAAACCGCCGACCATGACCCGCAAGCTATTGTGGAACAGATAATAGACTACCTGGTTTCGAGGGGACAACTCCCCGCGGACGTGCGGCTTCTTACACAGTCCGACTCACCCGCATCGGCCATGGGGCGGGCGCGCTGACCGGACCGCCTCCTTCCCCGGTGAGCCGACCGGGGATGTCACACCTGGGGAAACCGTTGCTCCCGACTCCCACCGGAAGATAATCGGACATGGTCGAACAGCCATTCGGAAAGGACATGCCCCTTCGCAAACCCGCATTCCCCAAGTCCGTCCTCTTCCTCTCCCCTCTTGTGTTCAAGACCGAGAACCATGCCGTTGTCCACATCAGGGCGGGTGAAAGGCAGCCGGGCGCGGTGCGGCCCCATTCCCGCCCTTGTCACATGGCCGTCCGAAGTGGTATTGGATAGGAGGATCAGGCAAAGGGAGCAATTCGGGCACTAAACCGCAATGCCGCCGAGATTGGAGGATGCTACTCATGAAAACAGCTTATACCAGGGTTTTTGTCTTTCTATGCACAGCCGCATTGGTTTTCTCACTGTGTTTGCCCGCACCCCTGCAGGCGCAGGCCAAGTTCAAGGAAGAATACAAGCTTACGCTAAACGTCGGACCGACGTTTTACTGGGGGATCGGCGCCGCAAAGTTTGCCGAGCTGGTAAAAGAAAAAACAAAAGGGCGAATCAACGTAAAGCCCTACTATAACAGCGCTCTTCTCAAAGGCGCTCAACTGCAGTCGCCCCAGATGGTGGCCAGGGGGATCATCGACTGCGCAATGGAATCCACGATCAACTCCTCCACGGTCATTCCGGCGATGAACATCTTTTCCTTCCCGTTTTTCATCAACAATTTTGAAAATCTGGACAAAATAGAACACGGGCGGACCGGGAAAGCCATTTTTGCCGACATGGAAAAAATCGGCCTCAAACCACTCGCCTGGGGTGAAAACGGATTCAGGCAGCTCACCAACTCCAAGCTGGCGGTCGAAAAACCCGAAGACCTTAAGGGATTGCGCATCCGCGTGGTGGGAAGCCCGATATTTATCGACACTTTCAGGCAACTTGGGGCCGATCCCGTGAACATGAACTGGGGCGATGCCGTCACCGCCTTCCAGCAGGGAGTCGTTGACGGCCAGGAAAACCCCGTCGGCGTTCTGATTCCCGTCCAGATCTACCAGTATCACAAGTACCTGACCCTCTGGAATTACCTGGCTGATCCCCTGATAATTTATTGGAATATGGACGAGTGGAAAGCATTCCCCGACGACATCAAGAAGGCGATCCAGGAAGCGGCCAATGAGGCGGGAAGGTTTGAGAAGGCCCTTGCCCGCGCCGGCCTGGATGGGAACAAGTCCCTGGATATCCTCAAGAACGAGTTCAAATACACCATGGAAGTCCCGGAACCGCTCAAGTTTTTCCAGGAAAAGGGGATGGTTATCTCCAACCTCTCGCCCCAAAACCTCAAGGCTTTTAAGGAAGCGGTAAAACCGGTGAGCGAAAAATGGATCCCCCAGGTCGGAAAGCAGGTATACGATATGGCGGTTGCCGATATGGGCAAATAGCTCTTTCGGCCCGCCCTTCTGTTTCGAAAAATTCCGGTGGGCTGCGCTCCGCCCGGCCCACCTCGCAATCCTTGGTCCTCGTTCCCACGCTCCCGCGCGGGAACGGGGGCGAGGATGTTCGACACTCGATGGCACCGGAGCGCTCCATTCATCGATGGCACGGAAAGCCGTGCCCACCCTGCGACTTTTCATGAATTTTGGGTGTCCCGAAAGGGACATCCAGTGATTTCGTACTCTTGCATTCTATTGACGGACAAACAGGCATGAGCACCCAAAAACGAACTTTGCGCTCCTTCAAAATGGAGCATTGGGTAGTCGCGGTCCTCCTTCTGGTCATGAGCTGCATAACCTTTGCAAATGTTCTAAGCCGCTATTTTTTCCATTTCTCTTTTGCCTCGACCGAAGAGGTCACGATCAACATCTTTGTCTGGATGACGGTTGCCGGAGCGGGGATAGCATTTCGCCGCGGCACCCATCTCGGAATGGTCACCCTTTTCGACCTCTTTCCGGCGGGTCTGAAAAGAGCGGCCGTACTGTTCAGCGCCTTTCTGAGCGCCATGCTTTTTTTGGTCGTCAACCTGTTTATGGTTCGAACCATTTACGATGAGATCGTTTTATTCCATGCCACCTCCGGGGCACTGGGGATACCGGTGTGGATCTATTACGCCGGAGTTCCGGTGCTGTCGGTGTTCGTGTTCAAGGGCATTTACGAGGATGCGGCCCAAAAGCTCGAAGGAGTCGGACGGGAGAGCGGCAAGTAGTGGCAACTCTACTTATCAGTTTGATTTTTCTCTTTCTTATCTCGATCGGGGTCCCGATAGGCACCTGTCTCGGCGTGGCGTCGGTGGTCACCCTTTTTGCCTTCCATCTCGGGGCGGGGATGCTGGGAATGAACTTTCATGCCGGCATAGCCTCTTTTCCCCTCCTGGCGATCCCATTCTTTGTCCTGGCGGGCGTGATCCTCGAAAAGGCCGGACTCGCCGCATCCATCGCACGCCTTTTCGAACTGATCGTCGGTAGAATGGTGGGCGGTCTGGCCATGGTTGCCGTTCTCACCAGCATGTTCTGGGGGGCGATTTCCGGGTCGGGTCCCGCAACCACCGCCGCGGTCGGTCTCATTTTGATCTCGCCGATGGTCCGTCACGGCTACGACAAGCATTTTGCCGGGGCAACCATCGCCGGGGCCTCCGATCTGTCGATAATTATTCCGCCAAGCATCGCCTTCATTATCTACGGCAACATCACCGGTATTTCGGTCAGCGCCCTTTTCGTCGCCGGGATAATCCCGGGGATCATCACCGGGGCCGGCATGGTCCTCATGGCGTACCTGGTTTCGAGAAGACGCGGCTACAGGGGAACCACGGAAAGGGGCTCTGTTCGAGACATCGTCTCGGCACTGCGAAGTTCCATTTGGGCACTGCTGGCGCCCGTGGTCATTCTTGGTGGAATTTACACCGGTATTTTCACGCCTACCGAGGCGGCGGTGGTCGCCGTTTTCTACAGCTTCTTCGTTGCCGCGTTCGTCTACCGGTCCATTACCGTTGCCGATTTCGTCCAGATCCTGGTCGATGCGGCCGTCACCAGCTCCGTAATCATGTATATAGTGGTCTTTGCGGGGCTTTTTACCTGGGTGGCATCCGTTATAGGGGTAATAGATATTGCCGCAAAATTCATCGTACAGGTTTCCCCCAACGCGGTGGTTATGATTATTCTTGTAGACGTGCTGCTCCTGATGCTCGGGATGGTGCTGGATGCAATTTCTATCTCCTACATCCTGATGCCCATATTGGTCCCCGTTCTTGCCGCCTTTAAAATCGATCTTCTCTGGTACGGAGTTATATTCGTCTGCGCCATGGCAATCGGGCAGGCAACCCCCCCCGTTGGTGTGAACCTGTTTACCGCGGCAAACCTGGTGCGCGGCAATCTCGATTCGGTTGCAAAAGAAGCCATCCCCTATGTGATCATATCGACGATAGTACTTATAATTATTTCTATTTTTCCGGTGCTCTCCACCTACCTGCCGTTAAGGGCCGGCCTGTACGGCCGTTAGGCGCCGCCGGCACCGGTGCCGCCGCATTGCCGCCCGCCTAATACCAGGTTGCGTTCAAGATTAACGCGATGGGTGAAGTGGAGCGTAACCCATCGGCATTGGCCTATCTTGAACGAAAATTAGTATAAAGAGTGCAGCTCGAATGGACCTGCAGGCGCTTGATTATGAAGAGGAAATTGTCCGCTCCATAAAAGATGGGGCGCCCGTTTCTCTTGAAAAAGCATTGCTGGTTGTCTCCGGCCTGAAAACGGACAAGGAAATACGCTCCTGCCAAACCAAAATTGACCTCATTTACGGCCGGTTCCTTGGAAAGTGCGGCGACATGAGCCTTTCCGGCCGGTCGACCCCCCCTGCTTATTTGCATCCGTCAATCGCGAAAGCCCTTTTCGAATATCTGTGGACAAGCAAGCCGAAACGGTTTGGCGAAAGTTTTTTGTTAACCGATGTGGTGGACGCCCAGCTCGACCCCGATGTGCACCGCCCGGTCGGGACGTGCGTGGGCCTGACGTCGCTGTATTCGGTGCTGGCGCTGCGGGCGGGGCTGGATCTCTTCGTCCTCTCGGGTCTGGACCATCTGCGCACGGGCCTCAGGGTGGGACGGCGCACCATTGATATCGATCACACCGATCCGCAGGGTTTTGACTGCCCCAAACTGGAAGAATTTCGTGAATTCCCCATGCTCACGCTAACAGCCAACGTACTCAACAGCCGTGGTTTGAGAAGTGAGCTTATCGGCGACCATGCGGCCGCCGGGGCCGATTACCGGAAAGCCGTCTTGATAAACCCGCAGTATGCCAGTGCCTTTAACAACAGGGCAAACATGAAGTTTAGGGGCGGGGACGTCGAGGGAGCCATAGGCGATTACACGGAAGCAATCCGGCTCGCCCCCGGGTTCTGCGAGGCCTACTGCAACCGGGCAATGGCGGGACAAAGGCTTGGACGCTACGATGATGCGAGACGGGACTACAACACGGCGATCGCCCTTGAACCGGAATACAAAGATGCCCGCAAGTGCTTGCGGCTGCTCAATGAAATATTATCTTAAGGCCGGTCGCTACAATTATGTCGGGCAAAGCAATTCGAGCGGCGTTCGGGGACGGGCGCTTCCAGACGGGGTCTTTTTTAGGAGTACTGCCAAAATTTCGCAAGGTTATTAGTAGAGTCTCATTAGTAATAATAATCACAATACCCATTTTCCCTTGACATAGAGGCTGCGCCTAGTATCTTGGAAAGAGCCTGAAGTGGGCGTGATATTCTTTTTAGCATTGACCGTGACGCTTCAACCTCTTTTGCGATCTCCATTTAGCGGATCCATCTCGTTTCTCGACTGCAAGAACAAGCGAATCGCTGCCAGCTTGACAATGCTTCCAAGCCTCACTAGCAGTACAGCTCCCGCACAAATATAGTTCTCTTCGCGCCTTTATCCGACCAGGAGGAGCCTGGATACGAGGCGCGGACAGGTCGTTTAGGGCTCCACGCCGGTTCGAATCGGCTTTCGCTCAGAAAGGAGGTGAAAGGCCCCAGTCGGAGAGGACCATTGCCGTTCCTCTTAACCGAGAATAGCTCTGGATCAACACTTGTGTTTGGGTCTAACTATCGGAGGTAAAAGATGCCAGAAAAACGAGATATCGAAATAAAAAGCCGGGCCGACACCATAGGTCTGATGGATTTGAACGTCAGGCCGTACCCGGTCACGCCCCCGCCTTCCTACGAACAGGTAAAACCGGTTTACGAACGAAGGAAGGCGCTGGAGTTCTGCGACTGGGCCGAGGATAACCTGAGGTTCGAGAAAAGATACGATAAAGACGAGGCCCTTACGGGATTTAGGGTTCTGGACATCGGACTGTGGCGGCTGGGCCATAAATTTTGCTCATCTCTGTTCGGCGAGGCCGGCGCCGAGGTCGTTTCAATCGAACCCCCCGCCGGCGATCCTCTGAGAAAAATAACTCCTTTCGGCCGCGAAGAGTACCTGCTCCAGAACCAGGAGAGCGGCGAAAAGTGCGGCATGGAGTTTGTCAACGAAACGGTAAACACCCACTGCGTAACCCTGGATGTCGAGAAGGAAGAAGGCCGGGAAATTTTCAAGAAGATGGCCATGAACGTGGACGTCCTTATCGACGGCATGCCTCCCGGCTACATGGACGGTCTGGGGATAGGGTACCGGCAGCTAAAGGAACTCAATCCCAGAATGGTCTATGTCTGGATCGGAATGCTCGGCCAATGGGGACCGTGGAAGGACAAGCAGTCCAAGTTCGGCCAGTGGATGATGGAACCTTTTGCCAGTGCCGCCTGTTCCTGGATCCACAATACCGGCCTGGCCCAGGACCTGCTCCCGCGCGGTAAAGGCGGCGACCCCACCCGCGCCGGCATTTGGCTTGCCGACTACGTCGCCGGCGCCCAGGGTTTCCTCAATGCCCTGGCAGCCCTGTACTGGAGAGACGAGCTGGGCGGAACCGGCCAGATGATCGAGGAAACCGGCGCCGAAGCCTTGATGGATATTCTCGACTTCGACATTACCTGGTACGGTTTCAATGGCAGTATCAAAGCCCGTACCGGCGGCTGGGACGCGTGCCTCAACCAGTATGCCTGGAACCCCTGCAAAGACGGCTACATGATGATCGGAGGCCAGACCGACAAACTCTGGTATAACATCGGCTTCTGCCTTGAGCGCGATGAACCCCAGTTCGGCCGGCTGATCCACGAAGATCCCCTTCTCAAGGAAATGGCTGCCAGAAACGCTTTGCACGCCCTTATCAAGACCTACACCCTGACCGCACGATGGCTGAGAGATACCAACCGGGTGGAAGCTGAAACCAAGCTGCTCGAATACCAGCTCGCGGCCGGACCGGTCCTGTTTATCGACGAAGTCTGTGAATTCCCCCATTTCAAATATCGTCCCTGGATTTACGTGCACGAAACCGATTACGGCCCCCTGCTGATCGCCTCCAGCCCGGCCTCCTACCAGGTGCGGGCGCCTTTCAGGTGCAAGTGGATGGGAAGGGACCTCGGGTTTGACAACTATGAAATCTATTTGAAATGGACCGGAATGGGCCAGACAACAGTGAATGCAATGAAACAAAAGGGGGTGATGTAATGGCAAAAGACCCAAGAGTAACACGTGTGGAAGACCTGCCAGGCCCCAAGAGCAAAGGTGAAATGGAAGAGTTCAAAATGCCCTATGAGGAGTATTGCAAAAAGCTCTTCGACGTGGGCAACGAACATACCAAGCCCGCCCCTCTCAAGGGCATCCGCTGGCTCAGCTGCACCATGTATATTTTCACCCCCCACGCCGTTGCCAACCTGGCCGAGCTGGGGGCCGAGGTCATAAAGCTCGAGATACCCAGGATGGGTGAACCCATGCGGCACACATCCCCTTTCAATGAGGTCTATCTCTATCCGTTCCACGATATGCGCCCCATGACCGGCACAGGCCTTGGTTACACAAACGCCAATCCCAACAAATATTTTGCGACAATGGATTATCACATCCCCGAGATGAGGGAGGTGTTCTACAGCCTGGTGAAAAAATCCGACGGGCTCACCGAACTCTACCGGCCGGGGACCCTGGACAAGTGGAAAATGAGCTACCGGTACCTCAGTGAAATCAACCCCAGGTTCATCTATGTCTGGGGCGGCGGTTTCGGCTACGGTCCCAAGATTTTCGGCGGCTCCTACGACATCCTGGGGCAGGCGCACGCGGGGCTGGCATCGATAACCGGCATGCACGAATTCATGGGCGGGCATTGCACCAAGTGCACCAACTGGGTCATCGACTGGCAATCGGGCAATCTTATATCCTGCGCCATCATGTCGGCCATCCATCACCGCAGGAAGACCGGACTGGGCACCATGATCGAGTTTTCCCAGGTGCAGGTCCCCACCCGGATGCTGGGCCACACTACGACGATGTACGGCAAGTTCGGCATCGTGCGCCAGCGCTGGGGCAACTGGGATACCCAGCTCGCCGTGCACGGCATCATTTTGTGCGGCAAGTCCGATTTCCCGGATGCCGAAAATCCGCAGGACAAGTTCGATGCCAGGTACGTAATGGTCAGTGCCTTCCAGGATGCGGACTTTAAGGAACTGTGCGCCATTACCGGCCTGAAAAACCTCTACGATCAATACAAGACACACAAGGACCGGGCGGAAGGCGAAGCCCAGGTGGAGATTTACACTGCACTGGAAAGATGGGCCGCGGACAAGAGCAGGTCCCAGGTCGCGAAGATTCTTTCCGATGCCGGTATCCTGGCTGAACCGGTCCGAAACGACCGCGAAGTCTACGAGAGCCCGCACTACCGGGAAAGGGGCACCGTCCGCTGGATGGAGGACCCCCTGTTCGGCGACATGGTGGTCCATGGCGGTTACAGCACCGGTTTGATTGAAAAGACCCCCAGGAGGATCAACTGGCACTGGCGCCCGCTGGGTGCGGACAACAAAAAGGTCTACCGTGATCTGCTCGGTGTTCCGCTGACCAAGATCGAAGAATGGTATAAAAAGGCCTACATCTAATAGGAGGCGCCCGTGTGTGATATCATTTGGTGTAAGAAAGAAAAAGACGGGAAACCGTGCGACACGATCAATTACCTCGACCCCTACTGTTTCTGGAACTGGGAGGGCAAGATCAACTGTGCCACCTGCGGCACTGTTTACTACATCCATATGATCCAGGGATTCATGTATAAGGGGCCTGAAGAAAGACCCGGCGAAAAGCCGGATACCAGCCCGCTTTACGCGGACCAGCCCTATGACGGCTATTCAAATTACAAGCCGGGGGTCGAGGGCCGGACCAGGCCTTTCCAGTGCATACCCAGAAAACAATTGCTGGGAGTCGCCGACATGGTGAAGTTCAGCATCCGTGGCCGGCCCGTTCGCGGATGGCGTCCGCAGCCACCCTCCTCAGGTTTGGCAGGAAGTCAAGGTTTCAGCTGGGACATTCAGAAACTGTCGCCCGAGGTTTGGGAAGAATATCAGAAGAAACTTGCCGCGGGACAGGTCAAGGACTGGTAAACCGAGAAAGGAGTGTTGCATGGCGGATTTAACCCCTGAAGATTTTCTGGACACTGTACTGGTCCCGGAAAAGAAGAGTGACCATATATGCTGGCAGTGTAGATACTTGAAGCCGGTTCTCAAAGACTCCAAGTTTCCGCCCGCAGACATTATCGGCTGGTGCAAAAAGATCCACTGGCCTCATTACTGGTGCGTGGCCGACTTCAACGTCGTGAAGAAGTGCTACGCATTCGACGCGAAGAAGAAGGCGTAGCATGGAAGAAAACGTTCAAAAAGAACTCGATGTCCTCAAGGCGATGCTGCACAACTGGAAAGCCGGTTTTGCAAGTTGGGTATCCGACGATGGGGATAACGAACATGTGCTCATGGAATTCAGCGACGAGATCCAGATGCACATATATCCCTTTGTCAGAAGGTTGTCTCAGGCGAACTATCTGGACGAATCCGAGGTCAAAGAGTTCATGCAATATTGCTACAGCCAGGTTGAAGATCTTCGCAAGCAATTGAGCAAAGTGGACAACGCAGGCTAGAAGGAGGATCAATATGCCGGAAAAATGCCGTGTGGTGCTCTGCGGCTTTGACCCCATGCTTGTCAAAGCGTATGCGGCCGCCAACGCCAGGGCAATTTGGTGGCACGTATCCGATGACCTATACGATCAATTCAAAATGAAGCCGAAGACGAAAATCAGCGGCAAGCTGCTCAAGGTTTTCGCCGGAAAGACGGGCAAGGAGACCGCGACCCCCAACGAACCGTTCGAATGGGAATGCTCCAAGGAAACCGGTCTTGTGGTGGTTATGCCGTCCGAAGTCATCAGGAAGTACAAGCTCACCGAGTACCATTTCGCCGAACTGCTGATTGAAAAAATCGACGGCAAGGACGTATATCCCGGCCAGGAGAAAGTGAGCAAGAAGTGGTGGCCGGAAGACAAGCTGAAATTAGGGTATGCGCTGGACTATATCGAGTAGCGCTCAACCGGGACCTTCACCCTCTCCCCTGGCTGCCAGGGCGGAGGCGGGATCCAAATCTGGAATCCCCCTTTCCGGGCCTCCCCGGAGAGGGGGTTTTCTTATTGCGGACTGTGTTCGCCCGGCACATGGGCAGCCTTGTTATTTTTGCCCCGGCACACTATAATCCGCATAACCGCGCTCCAACCTCGTAAACCCATATTCATGACATACTGCAACAGGTAATTTACAAAGCCCAGGCACTTATAGAGGAAACGAAATGACAAATAAGGCCGGAGATGATGATAAGCAGGAAATAAACCGGGAACTCGACCCGTTGATAGAAGATGAAGTGCTGCCGGAAGAAGAACCGCCCCATCCCGGCTGGCTCTCCATCGGCGAAGTTTTGAAAATATCCCACCCTGCCTTTGAAAAAAGCAGATTCCTTATCGGATACCATCACTCCAGTAATGTCTATCTCCTGGTGGGAGACTACCTGACCCTGGTGGACCCCGGAAACGATTACACCATCTTTGGCGACCTGGAAAAGCTGGGATTCGACATTCTGAATATAAAAAAGATCGTACTCACCCACGGACACCGCGACCATTGCATGGGTGTTTTCGAAATGTTGAGATTTCCCCGCGTAATGGAAAACAAGGGTGTTGAAATCATCATGCACGCGGGGGGCCCGCAGGAGTTCAAAGACCTGGTCACCGAGGCCGGGTTTCCTCCCACCGAGGTAACGGGCGGGGAAACCCTGGAGCTGAGCGGCCTCCAATGGCAGGTCATCCACACACCGGGCCACACCATCGACGGTATATCGTTGTATCACGAGCCGACCGGCATAGTCATATCCGGCGACACCGTCCTGCCCGAATCCATGGCGGAATCCGACAAGAGCGCCGGCGGGAGACTGGACCATTATCTGTACGGACTGAAACAGTTGATGAAACAGAAAATCGTACACATTCTTCCCGGACACGGCGTTCCGGTGGCGGTGACCGGCATGCGCACCGTTGAGGACACTTATGAAGCGGCGATGATGAAAATCATAGAGGTGGGGGCCGAAGACAAGATCACCTGGATGGAGGGAGCAAAGCTCCTGGCCCAAAAAGGGCTCCTGGAAGAGGTCGTGTTTTGCTGCGACAGGGAACTGGCCCTAAGGCCCGATGATTTGCATGCCATGCAGTTTAAGGCCCTCGTGCTCAACGATATGGGCCGCTGTGAAGAGGCGATCGAAGTCCTGGACACCATCCTGGCAAGGCAACCCGGAAGCCCCTACACGCTTACGGCCAAGGGTCAAGCATTGCTCGGACTTTCCAGATTTGCCGACAGCATCCCGTACTTCGACCAGGCCTTGGCAAAAAACCCGGATATCGAGGAGGCCCAGGTGTTCAAAGGCATGGCCTTGTACTTTTTGGGAAAATACGAGGAAGCCATGCAAATACAAGCCTTTAAAGCCGAGTTTGCGGCAAGGTTCAAAAATGAGATTGAAAAATTGAAAGGGGCTGACAACGGATGAGTTGCCCGCCGGGCACATGGGTCCGTTTCAGGTTCCGGCTTTGATTTGAACTATATCCTATCTACCGGGGAGCGATACGGATGAGCGATGAGTCATTAAAGCTCTACGAGGCGGCAAAAGCTCTCGTGACCTACATTGACGCCGAGCAGGTCTTCGACAAGTCCGCCGATATGGGATGCGGCGGCTACGACACCTTCCAGTCGGAAGCTTTCTACGACCTGATCGCAAGTGCCAGGAAGGCCGTCAGCGACTTCGAAAGCAAGATGAAAAAATAGATAACCGCAGAGGCGCAGAGAAAGAAAAAATAAACCGAAAGATTTATCAGGGACGGTCGATAGCTTGCGGGCCGTGTTATTCTCCGCTCTTTCTGCGTCTGTGCGGTTGCTTCACACAAGGGATCACAAATGGCGCTCGAGAAAATCAGCTATGAAGAGTACGTGAAAAGGCTCGACCGGATCGAGCAGCGGTATCTCTCAGACGAGAAAGGTTTTCCCGAGGGCGCCAAGGAAAAAGGGCTGGAGATCTGCCGGAGATTTCGCCGGGAAGTGGAAGAAGGCGGCCCTGAAAACTTCGAATACTACCTCGATACCGTGTACGGTCTGCCCATGCACAAGCCTAGGCAAACTCAGGAAACAAGCTGAGCATCAATGGAAAAAGAAAACGTTCGCTATGTGACCTGCGCGCACTGCGGCGCACGGGTCCGCCTGGAGGATGCCGTCAGCTACGAACACAGGCTGCTCTACGGCGAGCACTACCATTGCCGGGATTGCGACCCCGGGGGTGTTTGGGACTGCATGAGCCACGACACGGACATGGAGGTCCATTGACCCGCCCGGGGGACCCCCTCCCGTTGACACCACAAAATTGGACTGACTAAAAATTGTGTAAGGAGAAACAGAAAATGTTACAGGCGAAGGTGGTCCTTGCGGACGATGAAATCCCCAGGCAGTGGTATAACATACAGGCCGATCTGCCGAGCCCCATGCACCCTCCGCTGCATCCGGGGACCGGCAAACCGGTGGGGCCGCAGGACCTTGCCCCGGTTTTCCCCATGAACCTGATAGAGCAGGAGGTATCCACGCAGCGGTGGATCGACATCCCCGAGGAGGTTCTCGAAAAATACCTCATCTGGCGTCCGACTCCTCTTTGCAGGGCGCGCAATTTCGAAAAACTGCTCAACGCCCCCGTCCGGATCTACTACAAGAACGAGGGAGTGAGTCCTCCCGGTTCCCACAAGCCCAATACCGCTGTCCCCCAGGCGTATTATAACAAGGTATTCGGAATCGAGCGCCTCTCCACGGAAACCGGGGCCGGGCAGTGGGGAAGCGCTCTGGGCATGGCCTGCCGGATGTTCGGACTCGAGTGCAGGGTGTTCATGGTAAAGGTCAGCTACGAACAGAAACCATACCGGCGCCTCATGATGTCAACCTGGGGGGCGCAATGCATACCGAGCCCCAGCACTCTGACCAGGGCGGGGAGGAACATCCTGGCCGCGGACCCGGATTGTTCCGGAAGCCTTGGTATTGCCATCAGCGAAGCCATCGAGGACGCGGTCGGGGACCCAAAGGCCCGGTATTCCCTGGGCAGCGTTTTGAACCACGTATTGCTGCACCAGACCATTATCGGGCTGGAAGCCCACAAGCAGCTCGAAAAAATAGGAGAATATCCCGACGTGGTGATGGGCTGCGCGGGAGGGGGCAGCAACTTCGCCGGCCTGTCCCTGCCCTTTGTCCGGGACAAGATCCACGGACGGCAACTCTCGGTGGTGGCCGCCGAGCCCGCTTCGTGTCCCACCCTCACGCGGGGGCCTTTCGCATACGATTTCGGAGATACGGCCATGACAACTCCCCTGCTGGCGATGCACACGCTGGGCCACGACTTTTTACCCGAACCGATCCACGCGGGCGGGCTGCGCTACCACGGCATGGCGCCGATAGTGAGCCACCTTGCCAATGAGGGGCTGATCGAGGCCCGCTCGTACGACCAGCTCGAAACATTCAGCGCCGGGGTGAAATGGGCGCGCTCCGAAGGCTTCATACCAGCGCCGGAAACCAACCATGTCATAGCGGCGGTCATCCAGGAAGCGGAACGGGCCAAAGAAGAGGGTAAGGAAAAGGTGATACTTTTCAACTGGAGCGGCCACGGCATCATCGACCTTCCGGCCTACGACGCTTTTCTGTCCGGAAAACTCGTCCAGCACCAGTTAAGCGATGAGGAGATCCAGCGGGCACTCAAGTCGATCGAGGGACTACCCAAACCGTAAGCCGGTCACGCTCCGCGAAAACCATCCGGGAGGTATAAGGACGTGGAACAATTGCAGATGAGGTGCCCGCGGCTGGGCGGAGAGGTTACCTTCGACTACTGCCTGAAGGAAGGGGGCGATCTCCCCTGCCCGCGTACCGTTAGATGCTGGGGGCCCTATATGCCGGTCGAGGCTTATCTGAGGCAGCACCTCACCCGTGAGCAGTGGGACAGGTGCTTTAATCGAGAGCCGGGGGAAAAGATCGCTTCCCTGATCGAGCTTATTGAAACGGCAAAAAAGGGCGCCGCGGATGTGACCTGAACGGGGTGCTTCATTTTCCCCCATGAGCCATGCAGCCCGTAGACACAGCCTTCTCGTGCCCGCCGATTTTGGACAAGAATTGGTGGCGCGGTAGAACTGTGCCCACCCCGCGCAATAAGGGTTCCATTCCGAAGGAAAAGCGCTCATGCCCTTGCCTTTTCCCTGGCCCGGTTTTCACGGACAATCCTTTCGAGGCCGAATTTTTTGACGCGATAATTCATTTGCCTGAAGGTGAGACCGAGGTCGTCCGCCGCCTGCCGCTTTATCCACCGGTTGCGCTCCAGGGCCGCCGAGACCTCATTGAGTTCAACCTGGTCCAGGCGCGACAACGCCAAATGAGCCCTGGCCCCCGCGCCTTCTTTTTTGCCGGCCGCCGCCGGTTCGGGCTTGCACGAGCAGTCCACTGCGCTCACCCCGTTGATAATTGCCAGCGTGAGTTCCTCTAACGCATGCTCCAGGTGGAGCAGGCTGCCGACCACCTGGTTTATCTGAGAAAGAATGCTCAATTTGAGCTCGCGCGTGCCGTTTTGCATGGTCTCACCTCTTTAAGGTCTTTAAAACTGCGATGTTCATCGAGGTAATCATACTTGAGTTCACCGGTTTTGCCCGCCGCCGCTGCGCCGCGTTTCGCGGTTAGCCTCGCCTGAAATTTCCCGGCCGGGGTTCCTCCCCATTTTGCGGATTCCAATTTCGTGCCAAACGACCAAAATGGCTGTGTTGCCCGATGCCGGGATTTCCGGGACCTGCCTGCCGGTACAATTTGGTATCAGCCATGCAAGTGCGATACAAACCTGTTCCATAATTTCGACTATTTTGGGAACCAATCTGCTGCAAATCCAGCCGGCAGCCGCTTTGGCCCGACTCGGTCGCTCCTGCCGCGTCAATAAATGCCGTTTCCACAATCCGTGGGTCGGAGTTTCGGGGATAAACGTTGTCGGGACCCGTGGCTTCGGACATCGGCAAAGACACCGGGAAGCCCACAGCACAAAAAACACGAAATATTTGATAGGATTGATTACCGGTCACGCTCGGGAGTTGTGTTCCGACTGCCCCGGGTCCGGAGGCGTTGAGCAAGCCGGGCACTGCCTTCAAATTTGATTGTCCGGATGGGAATCCGCTCCCCGATTGTTCGGGGGGCGGATGTGTCGGTCTCAAAATCGGGTTAACTCTCTATCTGCGATAGCATTCATCGCTATACAGTCCCGGAACAGCAGATCTACCGTACCGGCTGAGGCTGGGGCGCACCACCCGGGGACATTCTGGGTTTGGGATTGCCCGGAGGAAATGAGCCCATTCCACCACCGGTTCCGGACACCGTCGCAAAGTCGGGATATGCGCTTTCACCATGCTCGTGGACATCCAGCCCCTCGATTTCCTCTTCGGGACTGACCCGAAGACCTATCGTTGCCTTCACGATCCTGAAAAGAACATAGCAGTTGGAGAAGGTCCATACGAACGCGGTGGCGGCCCCCAGGGCCTGGACTCCCAACTGCCCGATGCTGAACCCCTTGATGTCGAAAATGGCCGCAGCCAGAGTACCCCAAACTCCGTTTACCGCATGAACGGATACCGCGCCGACGGGATCATCCACACCGATGCGGTCGATGAAAAGAACCGCCAAAACCACCAGCACACCGCCAATGAGGCCGATAATGACGGCGCTTGTGGGGGTCACGTTGTTGCAGGGAGCGGTAATGGCCACCAGACCGGCCAGGGCGCCGTTCAGGGCCATGGCAAGGTCGGGTTTCTTGCCGATGATCCAGATGGTGATGAGGGCGGATATACAACCGGCCGCGGCAGCCAGGTTTGTATTGACAAAAATCATCGCAATGGACGTGTTGCCCGCCGTGGTGGAGCCGGGGTTGAATCCGAACCAGCCCAGCCACAAGATGAATACGCCAATTGTAGCCAGGGGAAGATTGTGGCCCGGGATTGCCCTGGGCTTTCCTTTGGAGTCATACTTGCCGATGCGTGGTCCGAGCACAATGGCGCCTGCCAGGGCTGCCCAACCGCCTACGGAATGGACTACCGTGGAACCTGCAAAGTCAATAAATCCCATTTTCTCGAGCCACCCACCGCCGTGGAAAAGCCCGCCCCAGGCCCATCCGCCCATTATGGGGTAAATGTAGGCGCTGATGAAGAAGCTATAAATGAGATAGCTGATGAACTTGGTCCGCTCGGCCATGGCGCCGGAAACGATGGTCGCGGCGGTGGCGGCAAACACTACCTGGAACATCCAAAAAGCGAGCACCCACGGGTCCCCGCCCACCTTGAAATCAGAAAGGAAGAAGCCCGAAGTGCCGATCCACCCGCTCGCGGACGCACCGAACATCAGGCCGAAACCAATCGCCCAAAACGCAATGCTGCCTACGGCAAAGTCCATCAGGTTCTTCATCATGATGTTGACGGTATTCTTGGCCCGCGTGAATCCCGCCTCGACACAGGCAAAACCCGCCTGCATGAAGAAAACCAGGGCTGCCGCCACCAGGGTCCACACGTAGTCCAGATGTTTTTGTACGTCCGCCACCGTCGGTGCCGGCTCGTCCGCCGCCCAACCCACGAGCGGCAACCCCAGGGTGATAAGGCCGAATGCCACAGGCAAGATCCATGTCCTTTTCATCCTCATTTTCTTATTCTCCTGACTTGATCGTTACTGCATCATCCAAATGGTTGACATAAAAGATTCCGAAGAGCTTCACCGCCCTGTTTTCCGGTTCTGGTCCGAATGGCGCCGGATACATCTTTTTTTCGGTTAAGAATGCAAATCGAGTAATGAGTGCTCCGGGTGCTCCTTTCCGAAAGGAGCGACGAAGATCTTTCGATGCACCTTACAGCATCCAGCCGCCATGCCGGACAATCACCACAACTTCGACTACCGGCTTAGAGCGCATCACGCCCCGTTTCACCCGTTCGGATACGGACAACATTGTCAATCCGATAGACAAAGATTTTTCCATCTCCGATTTTGCCGGTGTAAGCGGCCTTTTGTATACTGCTGAGGGCTTCTTCCATGATGGTCTCGGCGACGACCAGGCTCACTTGCAGTTTGGGCACGAAATCAACCGTGTATTCGGCCCCCCGATACATCTCGGTGTGGCCCTTTTGCCGTCCGAACCCCTTCACCTCGGAGACTGTCATGCCCTGAACCCCGATGTCCAGCAGGGCTTTTTGGACGTCATCCAGTTTGTAAGGCTTTATGATGGCCTCAATCTTTACCATTCTGCTCCCTCCTCCACTGTCGTTTGAAATTTGGACCCGCCGTTAACGTTTTTGAACAGGGGTGTTACCCGCTCGGCAAATTTTCAGTCGGCAATAGTCATGCCATTCCAGCTAACACGTTGAATTATCATAATTAATTGAATAGCAACTGAATATGATAATCAATCGAACCGCATCATTTGATTCATTTTTGTTCTATTTGAAATTGATGACTCATTTTCGTTCTAAGTTGTCGTAACGGAGTTTTGTGCAAAGGCGGGGTCACGGGCTTGCGCGATCAGGTGTGCATGGGTATTGGATTTGCCCTTTATGGACGGGACATCTTAAGCGCAATGGAGCCGATCACGCTCTGCGCCGCCGGGCACCGGGAAATATGGCTTTCCAAAGCCTCCCCTGCTTCGGTCTTTTTACCGTCCGGAACCCTGAGATTATAACTTACTACAAATCTGTTCCATAATTTAGCCTATTTTTGGAACCTTTCAGGCACCAATCCCTATCTGAAGCCAGTTTGACTAACTTGGCAAAGTCTTTGCTTTTGCCCTGCGGCTCAATGCGGTTTTTTAAAATCCACGAAGAGGAGAGCGGGAAGATGATGAAGATCGAGGCAATTATTAAGCCGTCCAAACTGGCTGAAGTGCAGGAGGCTCTTGTGGCCATCGGAGTTTCGGGGATGACCGTGATCGAAGTCCAGGGCTTTGGCCGCCAGAAAGGACACCAGGAAATGTACAGGGGGGCGGAGTACAGCGTAAATTTCATACCCAAGGTGATGATAGCGCTGGTGCTTCCGGATGATCAGGTTCCCGCCGCCATGGCCGCCATCAAGAAGAGCGCTTCGACCGGGAAGATAGGGGACGGGAAAGTATTCGTCAGTCCGATTACGGAGACCATGCGCATCAGAACTGGCGAAACCGGGTCCGCGGCACTGTGATCGGCAAATAAATTCATCTTAAAAGTCAGGAATCCAGGAGATTTCGACATGAAAAAAGTATCTGTGGTTTTATTGTTTTTTTTACTGCTCGGCGTACTTCTGCCGTTTGCATGCCATGCCTTAGAACCCGACCCATCGGGTGCGTCCATTGGGGGAGCTGCCGATGTGATCGGGGCCACATCGGCAGCTCCCACCAAGGAAGAGCTGGCAAACCTTGCCACCAACGAACCCCTGGCGGCAAAGCTCGCGGACGTCATAGGCCATAACAGGATAGCCATCAATATGGTTTGGACGCTGGTCTGCGGCTTTTTGGTAATGTTCATGCAGGCGGGTTTTGCTCTCGCCGAGACCGGCTTCACCAGGGCCAAAAACGCGGGCCACACGATGGCCATGAACATGATGATTTACGCAATAGGCATGCTCGGCTACTGGATCTGCGGCTACGCCCTCCAGATGGGAGGTGTCGGCGGGGTGGCCAGTCTCGCCGGCGGCACGGGCCTGCTCGACGGTGAGGTCTCTCTCAAGCTTTTCGGAAAAGAATTCGGCCTGTTCGGCACCAAAGGTTTCTTTCTTTCGGGCGTTACCTACGACGCCAGTATCTTCACCCTTTTCCTGTTTCAGATGGTGTTCATGGATACGACCGCAACCATCCCCACGGGAGCCATGGCGGAACGCTGGACCTTTAAATCCTTTGTAGTATACGGCTTTTTTATCTCCATGATAGTTTATCCTATTTATGCAAACTGGGTCTGGGGCGGCGGCTTCCTGTCCACCCTGGGCAAGAGCTTCGGGCTCGGACACGGCACCCTCGATTTTGCGGGTTCCTCGGTAGTGCACATGACCGGCGGTGTCGCCGCCCTGGCGGGCGCCATCATTCTCGGCCCGCGGCTTGGAAAGTTCAGGTCCGACGGCACGCCCAACGCCATTCCGGGGCATCATATACCGATGGCCATTGTTGGCTGCTTTATTCTCGCTTTTGGCTGGTTCGGGTTCAACGCCGGCTCCACCCTGGCGGGCACCGACATGAGAATCGGCGTAATAGCCACCAACACCATGCTGGCTTCCGCCGCCGGCGCCTTTTCGGCAATGCTCTACATGTGGGTTAAATACGGAAAGCCGGATATTTCAATGGCCGCAAACGGACTTCTCGCCGGCCTGGTGGCCATCACCGCTCCCTGCGCTTTCGTAAACTCGGTGGCGGCGGTCATAATCGGCTTCATTGCGGGCGTGATCCTGTGCATCAGCGTCTTTTTCGTCGAACGCACCCTCAAGATCGACGACCCGGTGGGCGCCATATCGGTTCACGGGGTAAACGGGGCCTGGGGTCTGCTGGCACTGGGGCTTTTCGCTGACGGCACCTATGGGGACGGCCTGAATGCGGTGACCGGCACGGTCAAGGGCCTGCTCTACGGCGATGCGTCACAGTTCCTGGCACAGGTGGTCGGGGTGTGTGTCAACGCTGTTTTCGTATTCGTGTTGATGTTCACCTTCTTCAAGATACTCGACAAGATCATTCCGATGAGAGTAGCCGAAGAGCTTGAAATTGAAGGCCTCGATCAGTCCGAAGTCGCGGTGAACGCATATCCGGACTTCGTCAGGCACGACTACGGGGCAAGCAGGTAGGGGTTTAAGAAAATATAAAATGTAAAGTAAACTTTGGACAGGCACAGCACGGGGACGCTCCAGGCACCACCCCGGGCTGTGCCCGTCCCGCTCTTTCAGCCCAGCACCAGGGAATGCTCCAGCTTGATGCAGCCGATAACGCTCTGCGCCGCCGGGCACTGGGAAATATAGTTTTCGAAAGCCTCCCTGGCCTCCGTTTTTTTGTCTTCGGGCACTTTGAGATTATAATTTACTGAAATCCTTGTAATTTTAAGGATTCCACCGACATCTTCGATATCGCCTCTCACGTCCGCCCGGTACAATTCCTTATTGGTCCGAATGCCTTTTCCGGCCAGCACCGCTGCCAGTGTCCCCATCATTCAGCCACCTACCGCGCCGACTATGTGATCCAGGGTGGCGGCGTGCTCTTTTTCCGGCTCGACCTTGTAGAAATGTTTGATGCCCCCGTGGACCCCGTAATAGACCGGCTGATCGAACCCTTCGATGACAGCCTTTCTCGTGGGACCCGATTCCCTGGTTATGGTAATCCGCGACTGGTGAACCACGCCCGCCATGGCATTCTCCTCTCTTGTTCCGGCCATTGGTTGAAAGCTGCCGGTATATTTTCGGCTAAAATCAATCTAATCCCGGTGGACGTGTTCTTCAACGCAGCCTGGATGCGGGGTATGGACGCACGGGGTGGAAGTACCGGAGCGGTGGCGTCCCTCTCATTATTGAGGCAATCCTCCGAACCGGGACAACTCGCATCCATCGAGTATCTTTCTTACCCGTTCATCATCTTCGCTATCATCTCCGCCGTGCCCATCCCCATGGTCCAACCCAGTGTGCCATGGCCGGTATCCAGCCACAGGTTGCGAAATTTTCCGCTTCGGCCCACATAAGGGACATTGGACGGAGTTGACGGGCGAAGGCAGGCCCAGGGAGCAAAGCGGCCCATCACCCAGTCGGGGTTGCGATAATCCATGCCTTCAAAAACTTTGGGGAAAAGCTCCGCCGATCTTTCCACCATCGGCCGGATGCGGTGGTAGGCAAGCGTAGCGTCCCAGCCGGCCAGTTCAGCCGTACCGGCAATGCGAAGATGAGTTTCCAGGTTGCTGAAAACCAGCTTGTTTTCATCGTCGGTAAGAGATACCCGGGGCGCGTACCTTGCGTTGGATTCGTTCAGCGGAACACTTATGCTGTAGCCCTTGGCCGGATAGATGTTCAAAAAAATGCCGAGTTTTCCGGCCAGAAGCGGCGAGTAGGGACCCATGCACAATATGAAATCCCGTGCATCGAGGGCCTCTTTCCGGCCGTCGCTGCCGGTAATCCGCACCTCTTTTATTTCGCCGCCGCTCGCCGCCAGGTCGTCTATTCGGGTCCTGTAGAGGAAGCTTACGCCGTATTTCGATTCGCAAATCCCGGCCAGGGCCTGTGTGAACCGGCGGGCATCGCCCGATTCGTCCTCGCCGGTGAAGGTCCCGCCGACAATCTCCCGATTTTGAGCGAGCGCGGGCTCGATCATGTCAATCTCTTCCTTTGTGACCCGGCGGCGCCCGCACCCGTGGACCGTCATCAGTCCGGCAACCCGGCAGGCGTCTTCGAATTCTTTTTGGACCCTGTAGAAATGAAGAATTCCGAGTGATTTGAGCCGGTACTGGATGCCTTCGGCTTCCCGCACCTCCCGGTAAAGCTCGCGCGAGCGAAGGGCGATATCCAGTATGGCAATCGTGTTCCGGTCGGCCGCCGATCTGCGGCACTGCCAGAGCCAGGACGCGAGCCAGACCCATTGCCTCCAGTCGGGCCGGGGGCTGAAATAAAGAGGGCTTTCTTTTCGGGCGAGCCACTTCAGTACCTGCGCGGGCGCGCCGGGATGTGCCCACGGTTCGGCATGGGAAACCGATATCTGGCCGCCGTTGGCGTAGGTGGTTTCCATGGCGGCGTCGGGCTGGCGGTCTATTACGCACACCTTCCGCCCCTCTTTTGCCAGCAGGTAAGCGGTGGTAACACCGGTAATGCCCGCGCCGAGAACTATGACATCATGCATAAATCGACCTCCCGTTCGACCAGGCTGGTTATACGCATACGATTACAAATATCCGTAATATTATATTTATCGGGAAAACGGGTGTCGACCGGCGGGGGAAAGATTAACCGCAAAGACGCAGAGAAAAACCAAATAAAGAGAAAAGGACAAACTTCATGCCGGTCCACGAGCCGAAACATGGGAACCGGGTAAGAAATCCGGTTCACTTCTTCTGTTTTCTCTGCGCCCTCTGTGTTCTCTGTGGTGAGTTATTTGCGTCTTTGCGGTGGATTTTTTAAATCAGCCGTCCCCACTTGAGCGCGTTTTTCTGTATGCAGGTCCCCATTTCCGGCTGGATAAGTTCTTCGCCGCGTTGGGCAAACGGGAAAAAAACCAGCGTGCGGTCTTCGAGCGAAAATTCGATTTCGGGAAGGCGGGGAAAGACAGACTTTCGCGGAACGGCCAGTGAGGCGACCAGAACCTTGAGGCTCTGTATCGCTTCGCTGACCGGCAGTGTGGCCGGGAAAAGAGGCGATTTGGGCGGCTCGGACCCGGCCTCCGGTTCGCGTTGCAAAACGGTGAGGGTCCTGGCAAGGCGCAGGAAAAGGTGCGGGTGGGTCTTGAAGGCCGGAGTCCAGAAGTGAAGCTCCGAATCGTTTCGGGATGCCGGCACCACCGGCAGGTTGGCCAGGCGGACCAGGTCCGAATATGTTCTAAGCGAAAGGCCGGACACTTTTGCCCGAATGCGCCAGAAAGGAAGGCAAAGGGCCGTTTCGCCACCCGTTCGCGCAAAGGAAAAGCTCAGCTCCTCCAGGCCGCCACGCCCGGCCTGCCATGCGCGGTTGCATTGCCTGCAGAAAAGGACCAGGCTGTCGCGCTCGCCATCGAGGTCCCAGCCGCAATTGGGACAAAGGGTTGGAATAAAGCGGATTCCGCCCGCATCGACGCCCGGGTCCCGTGCCCCCCCTTCGGGTCCGGCCGCACCCGGCTCCGATTCACACCGGTGTCGGCCCAAAAAATCCCGGACGGTGCCCACGGGCCTGTCAAGAATTGCGTCCACGAGTGAGCTTCCCCGTACAACGAGGGGCGTGTAGATCAGGCTCACCACTTCGCCGATGAACATATCCCCGAAGCGATTGGCCGAACGGGGCTCAGGAAGAGGCGAAACCATGTCCGTCAGGGCAAGATGTTTGAAATCGAGGGCCGGCTTCAGGAACATGCCGGGCGTTTCCGGCGCCACGTACCGAAGCTTGAGCACCTGGGGCCTTACCCCCAATGAAGGCGGCAGTGCCGCCGACTCAAGGGAAAGAAGGCTCGAATCGACTATCCGGCTGGCGATCTCAAGACCTTCTATCGAGAATACGATCCCCTTTAGCCTCCAGTACGGAATAAAGACGAACTGCCCGGAAGCGGGCGCCCCCGGGGCGAGAAAGTACCTGAAGTGCCCGGAGGTCGAGATAAAAAGGCGAACCCGGCAATACGGACACGAGAAAAGGCGGTCCGTTTCCTCCAGCAGGACGGGGGCCCCGCACTGGGGGCAGTGGTGCTCTATCTTCCAGTTTTGGGCGCTATAATTTTTCACCGCACTTATTGCAATATATCGAGTCTGGGAGGTTATCCGTCCCGCAATGCGGGCATTTCACGGGCTGCTTTTTTGCTCCGATGGAACTACCGCACTTTGGGCAAAATTTCGAGTTCGGAGGAACATCGGCACTGCATTGAGGACACTGCTCGAAAATGACCATGTGAGTCCCGCAATACGGGCAAAAGCTCGCGTCACGGGGCACCGGCTTTTTGCAGGCCGGGCACGGCGCCTGCGCGGGACCGGTCCCGCCGCCCTTACCCAACGCTTCGGAAAATATCCCGGGCATCATCATGGCAAGCCCCATCCCCAGCCCGGCCCCCGCCTCGGACGGGGTCTCGGACGCCTTCTCGATGGCCATGGCCGCTTTCATCTTTACCAGCCGGTCCAGATCGCCAAACACTGAAAGCCGGCTGCGGTCGTCTATTGCATGCTGGACTTCGGGGGGAGGCGTGATCGAATTAATGAAAAAGCCGGAGAGCCCTATCCCGAAATGGGCAAAATCTTCCTGGAGCCGCTTCTTTAGATTTTCCGACATTTCGTCGTACTTGCCGGGGAGGGTGAGGATCGAATCCAGGCTCTCGCCCATGTAGTCGTTGAAGCGCGATGCGACAACGCGGCTCAGGTATTCATCGATCTGCTCGGTGGTATAAATCCCCTGCGTCCCGACCAGGGTGTTTATCATGAGCACGGGCTGAACGACGCGAAGATTCAACATTCCGAAGGCCCGGAGCCGTATCAGGCCGAGCTGCGAGTCCTTGAACGCAACCGGGTCGCGCGTTCCCCACTTGAGGTTGGGGAACTCTTTCATGTTCACGATGTAGACTTCCGCCCGGAGCGGGCTGGTAAACCCCCACGGAGCGCTCAACACCCTGGTCAGTATCGGCACATTGGCGGTAACCAGCGTGTGCCGGCCCGGGCCGAAAACGTCGTGGGCCTTGCCCCCGTAGAACAGGACCGCCGCCTGGCTCTCGCGAACGATCAGCTGGGCGCCGAGCTTTATCTCCCCCGAACCTGACTCGGGGACCCTGTGAACCATCTCGCGCCCCGACTCGTCGAACCACTCGATCACTTCGAGAAAAACGGCGTTATCTTTTCCCATCGACATCTCCTTATTCTATGGGCGATCCCCGCACCGGCAGGGCAAAGCGGAGAAATCATACGCATCTTAATACAATTCGGCAAAGCGCCGCCCGGGCGTTAATGGAAAGCACCCGGCCCTTCCGGGCTTCGATTTTGCGCGTTTTCTCAAAATGGCTTTTTCGGGCCAATGTTACCTCCCATAGTCCGGCTAAACCAATACACCGGTCAGGGATAAACCCGGCGAAAGGCCCAGCCCCAAATGGCTCTACGGCAAGGGAAAAGCAGAGTGGAGCAAAGTCGCGCAGCGGTATTTCATTGAGAGCGGCCGCGTGATATTGTCCCCCCCTGTATAATTGCTACTTTCTTGCCAATGCCGGAGTTGCTCGATGGCGCATGGAATGCATTTCGCAACTATTCGCATGATTGTCACCACCCTTGCGGTGGCCTCCCAGATTTACCTCTTCGTCCGCATCCGACGGGCCATCAGGTCTTCACACCGACCCGACCGGCTTAAGTCGGGCGCAGTCGTTTTGGCGGGTGTGGCCATCACCCTGCTCTTTGCCGCCAACCGATACATCATGCTCAATCCCATCCAATGGGTGGACCCGCCTTTAACGGCACAGATGGTCCTCTTTTACCTTCCAGCCGTGTGGGGGTTCGGGTCGGTTTTATCGGCACTGGTCCTGTGCCTTGCTCAATGCCTGGCGGTGCTGGGCCGGATTATTGTTCGAATGTCCCGCCCCGTCGCACAGAAGGCTTCCGTTCCCGTAAACATGGGACGCCGCCGTCTCCTCCAGGCCGGTGTCGGCGGGCTGGCCGCGGTTCCCTTCATCCTTACCGGATACGGTGCGGTCTATGCCGGCAGGAACTTCGAAGCCCGGGAGCTGACATTGCACTTCGGGCGATCCCTGCGGGTTGTCCAACTCACGGATATCCATGCCGGTATTTACATGAGAAGAGAGGAGATGAGGCGCCTTGCCGACCGGGTCATCGCTCTTCGACCGGATTTATTCGTCCTTACCGGAGATTACATTTCGAACTCGATGGAGTTTTTCCCGGAGTGCGTCGAGGAAATGGCACGGGTCCACGCCCGTTACGGCACGTTTGCGACCCTGGGAAATCACGAACACTGGTACGGCGACATAAGCCGGATCAAGGCTGCCTTCGTGCGGCACCAGATTCCACTCCTGGTCAATGCGCATCGGTTGGTTCAGTCCGAGCAGGGTGCTTTCGCGGTCGTCGGGATCGATGATCTGCGAGCCGGAAACCCCGACCTGGACGCCGCGTTGCATGGATTGGATTCCGCCACGCCGGCGCTTCTCTTATCACATCGACCGGAGATCTTCCCGCTGGCCGCCGAGCACGGCATTCCGCTAACCCTGGCGGGACACTATCATGGAGGTCAAATTAAACTCGTATTGCCGACGGGAGACATCAGCGTGGCGCAACTCATGACGCCCTATCCGGAAGGGTTATACCGCATCGATGCTTCCCATCTTTACGTGAGTCGTGGGATCGGCACCACGTTCACCCCCGTGCGACTGAATGTCCCGCCTGAGATCACGGTGCTGAATCTGACGGCATGATGGGGACGGCTCTTCTGCAGTATGGGAACATGCACCGGTTAGTGGCTCGTCTTGACAAGCATAATGGCGTCTTGACCGCCGGCCATGCCTTGCTCTACATGCTCCAACACTTTGAAATAGCGTGACCATTCGCGTTCGACGTATTTCTTGGTGTGATAGGTCGTCTGATATGAGTCGGGCAGTCCGTCGAACTTCCATCGTCCGGTTTGTCCCACGCAGAAGAGCAGTCCTTTCTCTGCAAGAACCGCTTTTTCGGCTTCCGTCAGACGGCGTTGGTAAAAATCACCGTGAACGGTCAGGATCAGTATACCGCCCGGCTTGGCAATGCGGCGCAACTCACCGAGCCAAGCAAACTGCGCTGTTTCGTCGATGTGGGTGAAAACCGAAATAGCGTAAATCAAGTCGAAGGTGTCGTCCACATAGCGGGTCGGCGGTTGCATCTCATTGACGCTCCATTCCGCCAGATTGGGTAGGTACCGCTTGCACCAGGTAATCGCGCTGGCGTCGATGTCAGTTCCGTAAAGTCGCTGAGTTGACAGGTGGTCTTTGAAAAAGCGCAGGGTTCTTCCGCATCCGCAGCCAAAATCAAGCACTCGCTCAAGTGAATTGAATTCTCGTCCGTGTCTGTTCACCAGCTTCGTGATATCCGTGGCACAGGCGCGCCCTACATCAAGAAAACCCTGTTGACCTATAGCCCCATGCACGCGATAGCGCAGCCGCGGCGGCGGTATCGCCAGCCCAGAGACACTGGCGACCCCAACCACGCGCTCGAAAACAGTCCTATGCGCTAACTTCAAATTAAATTTAACGTACTTTCTAAACGATTTTAACGGATACATGTTGTAATCCTTAATGAATTCAACAGCTTTATCTTCAATGTTCTGATTCATCCGAGTCCCCCGCAGGGCGGTATTCATCGCAAGAAACCCCAGTATACACTTTGAACCATAAAAAGATAACTTACCCGAATTACAGAAGACAGGCCCTGGCGGCATGCCCGCAGGTGCAAACCCGAATTAGAGTTTCTCGGCCCAGAGCAAATACAATGGCC
>CAVQJR010000013.1:0-155380 GCA_963712895.1 uncultured delta proteobacterium
GGTATTTATATATTTAGAAGGCGGGTTTAACAGGTTAGTGAAAAACTCCGGATATTTTTGCATGTATTGTCTCTCGTGTATGATCCAAGCCAGTAAATTCATTGAATCAAGTAGAGGATCAGGGCAGGAGGGGGAGCCAAGTGGAGCGTCGCACCGACGGATCAATTTCCCGCCGGTGCAGAGCGCAGCGTGCCGAAGGGAGCCAATTGTCTGTCTGCCTGGCCCGAGGTAGCCTCGGCCACAGCTTTATCTTTTTTAGGAGCGCCGGTCCGATGGGTACCGACCCGGATTTATGGGCATCGATCTTATCCCTCTAACATGCCATGGCTGAAATTCCGTCTCGAAAGCGGTATGGACCCGGAATTGAAGAGCTTCCTGAGGCTAGAAAGCAATTCTGAATCGACAATTATTGCTATATCAACACACTTCTCTATTATTTCAAACCATCGCTTCAATATACGAGATTGGCTATCCACGTGAGTGCAAGTCCTGTATAATCTTCTTTCAACGACGAGGGGATTTATGGGAGTGACCCGAAGGGACTTCATCAAGATCGCAGGTGCGGTGGCGGGCAGCGGGATGGGGGCTGGCCGGCTGCTGCCGTCGGTTTTTGCTTCAGAAACCGGGCCCGCCCCCCTGGAAGGCGGCACGGCTACTGTTTGTGAAATGTGCCATTGGTACTGCGGCACCATAGCGAAGGTAGTGGATGGAAAGGTCGTCAAGCTTGATGGAAATCCCGACCATCCCAACAGCAAAGGGAAACTTTGCGCAAGGGGAAATGCCGGAATCGGACTTTTGTACGATCCGGACAGGGTCAAAACCCCGCTCATTCGAACGGGGGCCAGAGGAGACGGGAAATACAGGAAGGCTTCATGGGACGAAGCGCTGAACTACATTGCCGAAAAGATGGAGGCCATAAAGAAAAGTTACGGCCCTGAGTCCGTGTGCCTTTTCACCGGTGCGGGATGCTCATCTCACCTCATCCCGCTTATGGCCGCCTTTGGCAGCCCCAACTTTGGAAATCCCGCATTTGCCCAGTGCAGAGGTCCGCGTGACATAGGTTTTCAACTGACCTTCGGTGAATACCCCGGTGCCCCGGAAAGGCTGGACCTTGCCAACAGCAAAGTGATCGTCCTCTTTGGGTCTCATCTTGGCGAGAACATGCACAACTCGCAGGTGCAGGATTTTGCGGACGCGGCCGGCCGGAAGGCAAAGATTATCGTCGTAGACCCCAGGTTTTCCACCGCCGCCGGAAAGGCCGAGTTTTGGCTTCCGATAAAGCCGGGCACCGATCTCGCGCTTATGCTTGCCTGGACGAATATCCTTATCAGAGAGGGGCTCTACGACAAAAGTTACGTGGAGCGGTATGCGACCGGATTTGAGGAACTTGCCGCTTCAGTGGCCGAATGCACTCCGGAATGGGCCGAAAAAGAAACCGATGTTACCGCGGGCCGGATCGTCGAAACGGCACTCGAGATAGGACGATATAAACCTGCGGTATGTATCCACCCCGGCAGGCACGCCTCCTGGTACGGCAATGACGTGCAAAGATCCAGGGCACTTGCGATCCTCACGGCCATCCTGGGTTCGTGGGGAAGGGAGGGCGGCTTCTATCTGCCGACAAAGGCCTGGCTCAAAAAGGCGCGGAGCCCAAAAGGTTATCCTCTCCCGGGCAGGGAAGCACTCATTGACCTGAGTCCATACCCTCTTGCCTCCATGGCCGGTCTCACCAACGGAATCACCAATCTCGCCAGGACGGCGACCATTACGGGGAAGCCATACCCCATCAAGGGCTGGATAGTGATGGGAACCAATATCGTGAAGGCGCTGCCAAACGAGAAAGAGACGCTGGAGGCCATAAAAAATCTCGACCTCCTGGTGACGGCGGAAATCCTGCCCCTGGAAACGGCTATGCTGTCGGACGTCATTCTTCCCTCGGCGTCCTACCTGGAGCAGTTCACCGACCTGATGGTGGAAAGAGGGCGACATCTCGGGGTCTGCATGGGCAAAGCCGCCGTAAAACCCCTCTACGAAAGCAGGGACGGCTATACCATTGCAAGGGAACTTGCCAGGAAACTCGATCTGGCCGAGTACTTTCCCTGGGAAACGCTCGAAGACAAAATCAAGGCGCAGTGCAGGTTATGGAAGATAGATTACGAGGAACTCGCCAGGAAAGGTTATGTCCACTTCGAGGAAACGTACAACGCCTACATAACGTCCCAAAACCAGCCCGAGTTCAGGACTCCTTCGGGCAAGATTGAGTTGTACAGCAAAGAGCTTGAAAAACACGGGTTCGACCCCATCCCCAAACACACCCCCGTGCAACAACCCGAGGGCTATTTTCGGCTTTTGTACGGCAGGAGTCCGGTCCATTCCTTTTCAAGGTCCACCAACAATCCTCTGCTAACGCAACTTTACGGGGAAAATGAAGTCTGGATCAACGCGAGAAAAGCCGAAGCCATGGGCATAGAAAACGGCCAGCACGTGGTGCTTGTCAACCAGGACGGAGTCAGGAGCAACAGGGTAAAAGCCAAAATTACCCAGAGAATCAGGGAAGACTGCGTCTACATGGTGCATGGTTTCTGCTCATCGTCGAAAGACCTCCGAAATGCCTATCGCAAGGGCGCTGATGACCAGGGTCTCATAACACGTTACGCAATTGACCCGATCTGCGGATCTACCGGAATGAGAGTCAATTTCGTGAAAATCGCAGGGGAAGTCTAGAATGCCCAGATATGCGATGGTAGTCGATCAACGGAGGTGCGTAGGGTGCATGGCCTGTATCATGACGTGCAAAATTGAGAATATGGTGCCTACGGGACTATTTAGAACGCGGGTAGTCGAAGTTGTCTCAGGAGAGTTCCCGGATCTCAGGATGGAACTAAGGCCGGAACTTTGCAACCACTGTGACAATCCTCCCTGCGTAAGCGCCTGCCCCACCGGGGCTTCCTTCAAGGCGAAAGATGGAACAGTCCAGATCAGACGCAACAGGTGTGTCGGATGCAAGGCCTGCATCGCCGCCTGTCCATACGATGCTCGCTATATCGATCCGATCGGCGGTTATGCGGACAAGTGCTCGTTCTGCGAACACCTTGTCAGGCAGGGAAAGGAACCTGCGTGCGTTGCCACCTGCATCGGCAAATCCCGGATTTTCGGTGACATCGACGATCCGAACAGTTCCGTGAACAGGCTCCTGCAAAGGGCGAGCGCCACAGTGCTGCTGGATCACGCCGGCACCCGCCCCAAGGTCTTCTACATTCGAAAATCGAGCAGGTCCGACTAGGAAGTGGTTCTGGTGGAGCTTACCGTAATCGGCGCAAATGCCCTGACCTACCCTGCCTTGCATATCTGGAACTGGACGGTTTCCATGTACCTTTTCCTGGTCGCAGCGGCAGCGGGGTTGCTCGTCATGTCCACCGTGGCCATTTTCTGGCAACAGGACCTGGATCCCGAACATAGGAAAGATACGCTCGGGGCGGCGATGGTCGTCCCGATGCTGCTCGTCCTGGGCATACTCATCATATGGCTGAGCTTGGAAGGTAAGCAAAACGCCCAGTGGCTCTTCATTTCTTTTTCTTTCTCCTCACCGATGTTCTGGGGTGGGTGGGGGCTAATCCTGGCTTTGCCTGCCAGCATCCTTTATGCCCTGTCGCTAGTGACCGATGACCGCAGCAAACTGCTACAGTTCGATTCTTTAAAAGCACTCTCCCTCAGGCTCACTTCTCATACCCGCGCCCTTGCCGGTATCTGCTGCGGTCTGGGGATTTTCCTCGGTCTGTATACGGGGTTGTCGTTGAGCATCTTCGTGGCCCGACCGCTTTGGAATTCCCCCGTGGCCCCGCTTCTCTTCCTTGTTTCGGCACTGACGACAGGTGCGTCTCTCATCGTAATCTTATCCGGCAAAAAGCTGGTGCAACTTTTTTTCACCAAAGCGCTCGTATGGCTCATATGTACCGAAATCCTTACTATTTTCCTGTTTTTCCTCGGACAATTCACATCTTCGTCCGCAAAACGGCACGCGGTACTGCCGTTTTTCTCTTTTGACCGAGACTATTTTCTGTTCGAGGTGTCTTTTGCGGTTATCGGTATTTTCCTTCCCCTGGCACTCGTTTCGAAGTTCTTGCGGGTAGATGAATCGGGTCTGGGGAAAAGCCCCGGGACGTCTCTTCTGAGGATGAAGCTGAGCGCGTACCTAGTGCTTGCAGCCGGTATTATCATGAGGCTTGGATGGATTTATCTGGGACAGCTCGTCAAGCTGTCCTGATTGTTTACGGCTGAAACCCCGTTGACATGATGTTGAGATTTGGATACTCATACAATCTACCTTCCAAACGCATCAGCACTGCATGAGCAGCGGGAGACCGAACGATGAAACTTTCAGTGTTTTGTTTTTTGATCCTTACAGTATATCTGACCTTTTCAAGCTTCACTCCCGGTCCGGTTTGCAGCGCGTCCACCCCGGAGGTCAGGTACGTTTCCGGCAGTACTGACGGGTCGGACAAAGTAATAATATACGGCTGTGACGGCAGCGTGTGGGAGGGTTCCACGGGGATCGTGAAGGGTCAGGCGGAACTGCAAGGAACCTGGATCGGGCAAGAGGCGAATCGTGCCGGGCAGTGGTCGGTAACTTTCACCGGCTCCGGCACTTTCGAAATCAAAGGACCCGGTAACGAGTGGTATAACGGCAAATATGCGTGCGACAGCAACCGGGACCCCAAACAGCTCAATTTTTATATAAAGCAATCCGCCAATCCGGCATACATAGGCCAGACATCTCTCATTATTTACAAAATAGACATGAATACATTGACGTGTGCATTACGCGATCCGGGAGCAAGGACCAGGCCCGGCTCTTTCGTCCCGGAGAGGGACACCCGGATACTCGTCGTCACTAAACAACAATGATGGTCACGTGCTTCAGGAATTAGAAAAACATCCTTGCCTTAGGGCACCACGATGGCGCCTCGAAGCATCTTGGTTTTCGAATTCATTTCAGACCGTACTTCCTTAGTTTGTATCGAAGCATTCTTTCGTTCAATCCCAGCAGTTTAGCAGCCTGGCTCTGATTGAAAGTGGTTTTTTCCATCGCATCCCTTATCATCTGGAGTTCAATCGATTCGAGAGTCTGCTGGAGGGTCCCTTCTAGAGCCTGAGCATGATTGGGGGCCGTGCCCCTTGGGCACAAGGCTTCCCGAAAGGGCAAATTATCGACAGAAAGGACAGTCCCGCGAGCGATCACTATTGCCCGTTCGATAATATTTTCCAGTTCCCGCACATTTCCTGGATAATCATACTTGATGAGCAGGTCACGGGCTTCCCGGCTCACTCCCTCGATTGTCTTGCGGTTCTCTCGGGCGAAGCGTTTGACGAAGTAATCTATCAGCCCCGGTAAATCTTCGCGGCGTTCTCTAAGTGGGGGGATTTTCATAGTAACCACATTTATGCGGTAAAAGAGGTCCTCACGGAACGTAGCTTCCTTCACCCTGGCTTCAAGATCCTGATGGGTGGCGCTGATGATCCGCACGTCGGCTTTGATTGTCCTCTCTCCTCCAAGTCTTTGAAATTCTCGCTCCTGAAGAATTCGGAGGAGCTTGACCTGTATGGGGAGAGGGATCTCTCCGATCTCATCAAGGAAGAGCGTTCCGCCGTCAGCCTGCTCGAATCGGCCGATTCTTCGCTGTGAGGCGCCCGTGAAGGCCCCCTTTTCGTGCCCGAAGAGTTCGCTTTCAAGGAGTGTTTCGGGAATAGCTGAGCAGTTGACCGTGATGAGCGGCCGTTCGGCACGGAGGCTTAAATGATGGACAAGTCTGGCAAAGAGTTCCTTGCCGGTGCCGGTTTCTCCCTGAATCAAGACCGTCACATGGCTTGGCGCTATCCTTCCCGCAAGGTTGATCAGCTCAGCCATCCTGGGGCTCTTGTGACGGATGGTCGTAGAGGACAGGCCTCTGGTCATGAGGTCCCGCTTGAGGATCTCGTTTTCTCGAAGTAGGGTCCGATGTTCCGCAATGCGGTTGATCAGGATTGAGAGCTCATTAAGAGCGATGGGTTTGGTGATATAGTCGCTTGCTCCCGCCTTCATAGCTTCGACGGCGGTTTCAATGGTCCCGAAAGCTGTTACCATTACGGCATCGATTGCCGGATTGATCCGTTTTGCCTCTTTCAGCACATCGAGGCCGGTAAGTCCCTGCATTTTGAAATCAAGCAGCAACAGGTCAAAATAGCCGGTTCGGAGAAGCACCAGGGCATCTTCTCCATTCCCGGCTTCCGCCACCCGGTGTCCCTCTTCAATGAGGAAATCGCGAAGCATTTCCCTCTGAAAAGGTTCATCTTCGACAACCAGAATATCCAGATTCTGCATGACCCTGCGGTTTCCCGTTTTTTAAGAGGACCTATAAGCCGGCTCATAACTGGAGGGGAAGCAAAACCTCGAAGGTTGATCCTTCCCCAACTGCACTCTTGACTCGGATTTCGCCGCCGTGGGCCAGAACGACCTCATGAGCGATGGCAAGACCAAGGCCCACGCCATTTTCCTTGTTCGTATAGAAGGGGTCGAAAATCCGATCCTCTTCCCCTGCGGGAATGCCGTTGCCGGTATCTTTGACCCTGATACAGACACGGTCCTTTCCTTGAACGGCGCAGGACATTGTGATGTAACCCTCACCGGCAATCGATTCCATGGCGTTGCGTATAATATTGAGAAGGGCCTGCTCCATTTTTCCCGCATCCATGAAGACCCGAAGCGACTGGTTCGTCCACTGCTTCTCGACATGTATGCCTCTCGGTCCGGCTTCTTCGCGCAGAAGGAAAAAAACCCGATCCAGCAGACCGGTTATGGATTGCGCCTTGAACTCCATGCGGTTGCTTCTGGAAAGGCCAAGGAAGTCCTCTACGATCTTATTGAGACGCTTCGTCTCATCTTGAATTATATGGGAAATACGCTCCAATTTGTCTTTCGTGCAGCCGGACTGAAGCCTCTGGGCGGCCATGCCGATGGCATTGAGAGGGTTTCGGATCTCGTGCGCCACCCCTGCCCCGAGCTTGCCAAGCGAGGAGAGCCGCTCAGCCTGGTATAATCGTTCCCGCATCGTCTGGATTTTGGCGACATGCCGGTTCTGGGTGCGGTAGAGGGTCCCCATCGCAAAAAGACCGATAAGCACCATCAGGCCCGTCCAGAGAAAAATGCGCCTCTGGTTTTCCATGAGAAGCCGGTCCGTGTCGTGGGTTTCCAACCCCACATGGGCAACACCCATGCTCTTTCCCTCCCATGCGAAGGGAAAAGAGAGTTCCAGAAATTTTGTATTGCCCACCTTAACGCACTGCACGTCAGCGCTTCCCGTGCCCCTGGCTGCTCCCGCGACAAGAAGACACTCCTCGACCTTCTCGTGTGGGATGTTTCCAAATCGTGCAAGCACCCGGCCATCTTTATCCTCCACGGACAGGTATGCGATCCCCGTGCCCCACTGCAGCTCTTCTATGGCTGCCTGTAAGGCGACCTTCCATCCCCAGTACTCCATACCCTTCCGGTCCAGGACCAATACGACGGTGTCCTTCCCACTCCGATCCCGAATTGCCACAAAGCTTGGCGGTTCCTGCGCCTTTGCCCCATGAAAGAGATGGACCGCGATATCCTCTTTGCTTTCTGCCATAGCTTTCATCTGCGTCGTGACAGCAGAAGGAAGCGGAGCACTCTGGAATGTGAGAAGACCTTGCTTGTCGAACAGGCCGATGGATCGGAGGTGCTCCGATGCGGCCAATTCCTGAATTTTTCGTTCGAAAGCTCCCGAGCGTTCTTCGCTCGAACCAACATGACGGGCTAAGTCGATCAGTGCCTTGGCAAGGGTTTCCTGCAGGGAAAAGGATTGGTCGTCAATGCCCGTGCCTGTTGAAAAGCCACGGAAGTCCTCTTCGTCTCGCATCAGATGGCTGTATTTATCCTGAGCGGCTTTCTCGACAACATCTATAACATATAGGGCCTTCTTCCCCAAGGCGTCCATGAGAAGGCTTTCAAGCCGCCTGAGATCCATTATTGCCATACCAAAAAAGAGAAGCGCAAAAAGCAAAAATACCACAGCCATCGCCAGGGGCTGTATGAAATGGCCGCGCGTTCCCATTTTGAAGTTTTGCAGAAAACTCTTCATTGTGCTCACTATGGTTTCCCACCCAACCTCGTGAGGCAGGGTTCCATCGAAGCGCACCAGGTCTGCAATTGTTCAGGGGAGAGCAGTGCTCTAACCGCGAGTTGATAGTCCAGCATAACTTGCCGGCACTGGTTCTGCAGATCCGCGACTTCCATGGCCTTTGCGCGTATCATCTCCTCGTCCGCCTGGGGGTCCCTGAAAGCCTGCTGAATCTCCAGCCGCTTTGCCATCAGTCTATTTTGGAGGTGGTCGATTCGGTCGCCGTACTTGCTCTCGATTCTTTGAACGGTGGTACGCTGCTCTGTTGTAAGCTCCAGGCCCCGCATCGTTGAACACCCACGCGGAGAACGGGCAACACCTTCCGGCATCTGATGCTGCCCTTGTGCCGAAACGGCTGAGGGCGCGAGCACCAAAAGCAAAAGACACAAAAGAGGGTAGAAATTTCTCATTATGTAACCATCCGTTTAGTTCCATCCCAACCAATCGTTCCAAAGCAATGGTCATGCCAAACCGATTATATAGACCGAAGAAGAATGCATCCAGCTAATTCAGGAGCTTAGCTCGGATAGGGTCAGGTCATACCATCATTTTCTCGACAAAAATGTCGAGGGTTCCAAGAGGCCAGGGAAATCTGTCGAGTTAATATCTCTATGTAATAACAATAAAACTCCACCAAAAGGCCGGTACGGCCATTCGACATTTTTGTCGCTGCCAATCAGTCCCCAGATCCACCAGGGGTTGTTTCGCAGGGCTAATACACATCATTTCAACCACTTACCTCTCGCATTCCCGATAGTGACACCCCTGGCACGGCTATTGCCTTAATACTCCGCCCAACAGGTATCTGCAACTCCACAATCACGATAGGAGGCAAAAGATGAAAAAGTTGGGAATGCTCGCCATTGCGCTGGTTCTTGCGGCTTCAAGCGCATGGGCTTTCGGAGGTGGCAGCGGGTGTGGCATGGGCATGGGAATAAACTCTCGCTTCGCCTCGGACCTGAATCTTACAGCCGACCAAAATGCACAGCTCCAGGCGCGGCAGGAAGCCTTCATGACGGAAATCGAACCGCTCCGAAATGAACTGTTCGCGAAAAGAGAGGGGCTGAGGGAGCTCTGGGCAAAATCCGATCCAGGTCAAGCCCTGATTTCCGCAAAGCAGCAGGAAATCCGGGAGCTTCAGGGCCGGATTCAGGAAAGGGCAACCCAACAACGATTGAGCTGCCGGGAAGTCCTGACTCCTGAACAGCGCGAGAAGCTTGGCACTCTCACCGCCCAGCGCGGCTGGGGAAGGGGACACGGCCGGGGAATGGGCGGATGGTAGGCTGAAAGGGATGCTGTACGATGACACAGCGGAGGGGAATTATATGCTGAAACCAGTGCTGGCGGTTATAGTGCTCCTATTGATGGGAACCGGCGCCTATGCCTTCGGCGGGCCATGCGCCGTGGGGCGTGGCGCAGGTCCGTCCCCCTCCGTTGTTTCAGCTCTCCACCTTACCGAGGATCAAAGGGCCGTCATCGAGTCCATGCATGAGGCCTTCGAAGAGGAATTCCGCCCGCTGCAGAACCAACTCCTGGGTAAGAGAGGCGAACTGGCCCAGCTGTGGGCAGAGGCCGATCCGAGCCAGTCAAAGATTGCAGCCAAGCAGTTTGAAATCCTCGAGATCCAGGGCCGGATTCAGGAAATAAGCACGCGATATCAGTTGAAGTGCCGCCAGATATTGAGCCCCGAGCAGTGTAAGATTCTGTCCACCCTCACAAATCGATATGGTGGTTCGAGAAAAGGCCGCCCATGGGTCGATTATGGCCGGTAGATCGGGTTGACAGGCGAAGACAGGTGGTAATGTGAAAATCGCAGGAGTGAACGAAACATACGAGGGAACGAGTATGCCGCCGGCTCACATGCTTTACTTCGCTTTTCTTATTGTGGACATAATCCAAGCGCGATACGACCTCATGGCCCGCTCCATCAAAGATTCGGAGATCTTCTTGGCACTGAAAGCGCACTGGATTTTGATTGCGACAATATCGACGTGCCTAGTCGCTAAAACCGCTCTCGCCCTTATCCAGCCGATTTTCAGACTGGAAAATGTTTGCGTTCTTCTTGGAGCCCGGTGTTTCGGCATTCGTGTATTGTGCATCTTGTCGGTATGGATTCTTATTTGGAGTACTTCATCAGCAGGAAATCGAAGGACATTTGCCCCCAGGCCTGATTGGGCAGATTTGCTCATGAGGGCTGCATAAGGAACTAAAGTATGTGGATTGTTCGACTTGCATTGCGCCGACCCTATACTTTTTTAGTGGCGGCGCTGGTACTTTTGCTGCTGACACCCCTGGTGCTGCTTCGAACGCCGACGGACATCTTTCCGGACATCGACATTCCGGTCGTCAGCGTGGTTTGGGTCTATAACGGTCTCAATGCGCGGGAGATAGAGGAGCGAATCCTCTACAACCATGAGCGCATGATCAACACCCTGGTAAACGACAT
Organism: uncultured delta proteobacterium; assembly: GCA_963712895.1. Lineage (GTDB taxonomy): Bacteria > Desulfobacterota > Syntrophobacteria > Syntrophobacterales > Syntrophobacteraceae > SbD1. Next base: position 10,624 of record CAVQJR010000013.1, read on the forward strand.
CGAGCACCTGGAATCCACCGCTTACAACGGTGCAGGGGTGATAAAAGTATTCATGCAGCCCGGCTCCTCCGTCTCCGATGCTGTGGCCCAGATAACGGCCAGCGGACAGACAGTTTTACGTTTCCTCCCGCCCGGCATCAATCCGCCGTTTATCATTCGCTATAACGCCTCCAGCGTGCCGATCCTCCAGTACAGCTTGGCGAGCAAAAAATTTTCGGAGCAGGAACTGCAGGATCTGGCGATGAACCGCGTTAAAATAGGCCTTTCGACGGTAAGGGGCGCATCGGTGCCCTATCCGGCCGGCGGCAAGGCAAGAGTAGTCGCAGTCGATATCGATTTGGCGGCGCTCCAGGCGAAAAACCTTGCGCCGCAGGATGTGGTCAATGCCTTCAATGCTCAGAATTTCATTCTCCCCAGCGGCACCGCCAAGATCGGTCCCACGGAATATAACATCTCCTTGAACAGCAACCCGGCAATGCTGACGGCGCTGAACGATTTTCCAGTAAAAACCGTTAACGGCGCCGTGATCAGGATCGGCGACGTGGCGCACGTCCATGACGGATATCAGCCGCAGCAAAACGTCATCCGGTTAAATGGCGTTCGCGGCGTGCTGCTTACCGTTCTCAAGTCCGGTTCGGCCTCCACTCTCAGCGTTGTGGACGGCGTTAAAAAGGCCATGCCGCGCATCCTTAGCGATCTTCCGCCCGAGCTTGAAGCGAAGGAATTTGCGGACCAGTCCCTTTTCGTCCGCTCGGCCGTAAACAGCGTGGTGAAAGAAGGTGTCATAGCCGCAATTCTCACAGCCGTTATGATCCTGCTCTTTCTTGGTTCCTGGCGGAGCACCTTCATCATCGCCCTATCCATTCCCCTTTCGATTCTCAGTTCTCTTGCCATCCTCAGCGCGCTGGGCGAGACCATTAACCTGATGACCCTCGGCGGTCTCGCATTGGCGGTGGGTATCCTAGTGGATGACGCGACGGTGGAGATCGAAAACGTTCACCGGCAGATGGCGCTGGGCAAGCCCAATGTACAGGCAATTCTCGATGGAGCGAAGGAAATCGCTCTGCCGGCGTTCGTCTCCACGCTTTGTATCTGTATCGTCTTTGTCCCGATGTTCTTTCTCACCGGAGTTGCGCGCTATCTGTTCGTGCCCCTGGCCGAGGCGGTTGTTTTCGCGATGCTGGCCAGCTATGCCCTGTCACGAACCCTGATCCCAACCCTGGTAATGTGGTTTTATCGTAAATTTGAATACCGCGGCCATCTCACGGATGCAGACACATATACGCCCTGGCTGCGCCCCTTTGCCAGACTGCAGGCCGGCTTCGAGCGGGGCTTTGCCGGGTTCCGGGAAGGTTACCGCAGGCTTCTGGGTGCAGTATTGTCGCATCGTGGCCTTTTCGCAGTCCTTTTCCTGGCGTTTTGTGTCGGCACCTCGCTTCTCATTCCGCAGCTCGGCCAGGACTTTTTCCCATCGGTTGACGCGGGCCAGTTCCGTCTTCATGTGCGAGCCCCCAGTGGGACGCGCATAGAAGAGACCACCCGGCTCGTGGACAGGATCGAAACCACGATTCGCGAGGAAATCCCGGCCCAGGAAATCGGGGGCGTACTCGACAATATTGGAATACCTTTTGGCGGCATCCCGCTCACTTATATCGACAATGGCCTCACGGGGACCGGCGATGCCGACATTCTCGTTTCCCTGAATCACGGCCACCAGCCCACGGATGGTTATGTCCGGCGCCTGCGCACCCGGCTGAATCGCGATTTTCCGGGAACCACCTTCTATTTTCTGCCCGCCGATATCGTTAACCAGACGATCAACTTCGGGCTGCCTGCCCCGTTCGACATCCAGATCGTCGGTCGGGACCGCGAGAAAAGCAGGGCCATAGCAGCCGGTCTTGCCGAGAAAATCCGCCGGGTCCCCGGCGCCGTGGACGTGCGTGTGCAGCAGCCCTCCGACCAGCCGGAGCTTCACTTCGCAGTCGACCGCACCAAGGCGTCCCAGATAGGACTTACCGAGCGCGACGTGGCGAACTCGATGTTACTAAGCCTTACCGGCAGCAGCCAGGTGCAGCCGAACTACTGGCTCAATCCCCGCAACGGCATTCAATACCTCGTAAGCGCCAGAGTGCCTGAGTATCCGATGGATTCGTTCGCGGCGATCAACTCGATCCCGGTGAGCGCCAGCAAGCCTGGAAAAAATGACGCCCAAATCCTTGCAAATCTCACTACCTTTGAGCGAGCGAACGGGTCCCCCGTCTTCTCTCACTATAACGTGATCCCTGTGATCGACGTATTCGGAGGTGTGAGCGGGCGCGATCTGGGCGGAGTTTTAAGCGATATCACTCCAATCGTCGAGGGAGCAAAAAAGGGCCTGCCCCGTGGGACCTTTATCACACTGCGCGGCCAGGCGGACACCATGCATACCAGCTTCACAGGGCTTGGAATCGGGTTGGTGGGCGCGGTTGTGCTCATCTACCTTCTTTTGGTTGTTAATTTCCAGAGCTGGCTCGACCCCTTCATAATCATCACCGCGCTTCCAGGGGCGCTTGCCGGTGTCGTGTGGGGGCTCTATCTCACACTGACCACCTTGAGCGTCCCCGCGCTGATGGGTGCGATCATGAGCCTGGGGGTTGCGACCGCCAACTCGGTGCTGGTCGTGAGCTTCGCGCGGAACAATCTGCTTCGTGGCGACGATCCCATGGCTTCAGCCAAGGAAGCCGGTGTCGGCCGCCTGCGCCCGGTACTCATGACAGCTCTGGCAATGATAATCGGTATGCTCCCCATGTCGCTCGCCCTTGGGGAAGGCGGAGAGCAGAACGCCCCGCTCGGCATTGCTGTAATCGGAGGCCTGGTTATTGCCACAGTGGTCACGCTGTTTTTCGTGCCCGTGGTCTTCAGCCTGCTGCACCGACGCTCGCCTGTTGTTCCCTCAGCAGGGGAGCTCAGCTTGGCCCAAACCAATGATCTCTAAGGTGCTACTATGAATTCAAAGGAAAATAGCCAAATGAAGTTATCGGGTACTCCTGAAGACACACAAGCAAATCCAGCCTCACCGGTCAAGTTGTCACTCGCGGTTGTTGTCGTGCTGGCTCTGCTTACAATCAGCGTTGTGAGCGGTCTGATCCCACGCTGGAGACAGCATGCCGAATTAGGGGCTGCAACGGAGCAAGCATCTATTTCCACGGTATCCGTTGTAACCCCGAAGCCGGGTCAGGCCCCCGCCGGATTGGCGCTGGCCGCTGAAATCAAGCCGTGGGTGGAAGCTCCCATCTACGCGCGCGGCAGCGGCTATCTCAAGCGAAGGCTCGTTGACATAGGTTCTCATGTCGAGGCTGCGCAGCTTCTGGCCGAATTCGACACCCCTGAGCTAAACCAGGAACTGGAGCGCGCCCGCGCCCAACTCGCCCAGGCTGAAGCCTCGCTGGGGCTTGCCAAAATCACCGCCGCACGCTGGGCGAACCTGCTAAAGACCGCAAGCGTGAGCGAGCAGGAAGCGGCTGAGAAAGCGGCCGACTTCAAGCTCAAAACCGCCCTGGCCGATGCGGCCCGGGCCGAGGTGCGCCGCCTGGAAAGACTTCAGTCCTTTTCACGCGTGACAGCTCCCTTCGCAGGCACCGTCACGGTCCGCAATGTGGATTCGGGCGATCTGATCGTTGCCGCCGGCAACAAGGAGATATTTCACCTGGCACAAACACACAAGCTGCGGGTATTCGTGCAGGTCCCCCAGGCGATGGCCCGCAGTATCGGCATAGGGCAGTCCGCTGAGATAACCCTTCCCGAACTTCCCGGCCGTTCATTCCAGGCGAAAGTGATCCGCACGGCGGGGGTGATATCTTCAGATTCGCGGACCCTTCTGGTCGAACTGGAGATGGACAACTCAAAGGGAGGAATCATTGCCGGAAGCTATGCACAGGTGCGCTTCGTCGGTGCGAAAATGAATGCCGCGCTGACGGTCCCGTCCAACACTATTCTTTTCGGTAAAGAAGGCCCACAGGTGGCTATGGTAGGGCCTGACGGCTTGGTTGAGTTGCACGGAGTGAAGCTCGGGCGCGATTTTGGGCAGACCATCGAGGTGCTGACGGGCGTGAGCGCCGCGAACCGAATCATCGTAAACCCCAATGAGTCGCTTGCGAGCGGGACCGCGGTGAGGGTCAACGAAGCAGCCGGAGCGGAGAAGAAACAATGATGGTGACACGCGACCGCTCCGGTTTTCCGGCTTTTGCAAAACGGACCGCCGCCATAGTGATGTTCGTGGTGCTTTCCGGTTGCGCTGTCGGGCCGAAGTACCAGCGCCCTGAAGCTACCTCAATTCCGGATTCTTACACCGGTCCGGCCGTCGAATGGAAGACGGCCACCCCGCAGGCCCACCTCCCCAAAGGCAACTGGTGGGAAATATTTAACGATCCGGAGCTCAATCAACTGGAAGAAAATGCCGCGGCGGCAAACCAGGACCTCAAGGCCGCTGCCGCCCGCTTCGAGCAGGCACGCGCCCAGGCCGATGTGGCCAAGTCGGGGCTCTTTCCCCGGCTGGGGGCCTCCTTTTTGCCGACAGAGCAGCTCGACTCCGAAAATCGTCCCGTCGGCGGCAAACCCGGCAAGACATACGACAGCTTTACCGTGCCCTTCGATTTGAGCTACGAGGTAGATCTCTGGGGCCGCGTGCGCAGTATTTTCGAGTCCGCGAAGGCTCAAAGGCAAGCGAGCGCCGACGATATCGAGACGGCAAGACTCGCCATGCAGGCTGAGGTGGCGGCCGACTATTTTTCGCTGCGCGCCCTCGATGCCGATAAGGCATTGCTTCTCTCCAGCATCGAAGCTTACCGCAGGTCTCTTGCACTGGTCCGGAACCGACGAGCAGGCGGCATGGTCTCCGACCTCGACCTGGCTCAAGCAGAGACGGTTCTCAAAGCCACCGAGGCCCTGTTGCCGGACAACGCGCTCCAGCGCGTAAAATTTCAGAACGCTCTCGCGGTGCTTACCGGGAAAAACGCTTCACTCTTTCATTTGGAGGAGCGACCGCTCGATACGGCGCCTATTGTTATTCCACCCGGCTTGCCCTCGGAACTGTTGGAGCGTCGGCCTGATGTCGCTGCTACCGAACGCCGCATGGCCGCCGCCAACGCCAACATAGGCGTGGCCAAGGCGGCTTTTTTCCCAACCATCAAGTTTGCCGGATTGGCTGGTTTTCAAAGTGGAGATGTCGGCATGCTTTTCGACTGGCCGAGCCGGTTATGGGCCGTCGGTCCATCCTTGACCATGCCGTTGTTCCAGGGCGGGCAACTCAGGGCCACCCTGCGCCAATCCAAGGCTGCATACGAAGAAACTGTGGCAAAATACCGCGCAACGGTCCTGGCTGCATTCGCGGATGTGGAAAACAATCTTTCAGCCGAACATCTCCTTGCCAGTGAATACGAGCAGGAATTGACCGCAATGCAGTCCGCGCGCAGGCAGCTCGAAATTGCCAACAACCGCTACAGCTCCGGCCTCGTGACCTATCTCGAAGTGGCGACGGCGCAGAATGCCGCCCTGGGGATCGAAAGGACCAGCGTAAGACTGCGCGGCCAGCAACTGCTGGCGATCGTGGCCCTTATTAAAGCACTGGGGGGCGGATGGATGCCACCGGACAACATCGCGAGAGTGCCTTGATTGTGAATCTGGCCTCGGATATTTCAGGTGTGAGACTCATAGGCAAAATTTATGGAAGGAGACGATAATGTGCTTCACCCCATGTTCTGGCTGACCGGCATAAATATTCGCAGTGAAATCTTTTATCGATAATTTCACGGGAGTTAAGGAGCAGTATGGTTCACAAATGTTTTACCCCTGCAGGGGCCGTCCTGATTGTTTGGTTGCTGTTGACCGCATGGGTGCCCACTACCTGTGAAGCGGGGGCGACCGGCACGGCGAGCACCTCCTTGGCGGACTTGATAGAGCGCTACGATTCATCCAGTTGCAGAGAGTGTCATGAAAAGATCTATAGCCAGTGGGAAAAATCGCACCACTCGAGGCCGCTTATGGGATTGAATGACTGGATTTTCATGTCGAGGTACCTAAAAAAGGGCGTGCTTGCCGTGAAGTCACCCCAGGAAGCGACAAAAGCGAACTTCCCCTGCGCCAAATGCCATCTTCCCCAGTTGAATGAGGCCACAGACAACGTAGCTGCGGAATTAGCAGCCGCCATCATCAAAAACGACAAGGAGACCGTCGGGAAGCTCAATATCAGTTGCCTGGTCTGTCACCAGGAAAAGGCTGTCATTCATTACCGTCCTCAATCGGACATGCTTTACGGTTCAACGGACGTTCCCGAGCATGAAGGCAAATTCAAGACCGTAAAGCAGAGTCGCGTTATGAACACCCCTCTTTTCTGTGGCCAATGCCACGGCATGGGACCGGTGCTGGAAACGGAGCATCCGGTGCAGTGTGCAACGCTCTACGGCAGCTATCTGCACGCGTATATTCCTTCGGGCGGGACACAAACCTGCCAGGACTGTCATATGCCGGACAAGGACCACACGGTACGGCCGAACTACAACAACAGGGAGGAGACTTCCACCAGGTTGGCGTTAGCCCTGCCCATGGACGTACAGGTCCTGAAATATACCTTTCAGCCGGTTGAGGACTCCTACCACCCCATGATCGTCTTGAAGACAAGGATTACGAATAAGGCCGGCCATAGATTCCCCGACGGGTGACCGTCCAAGAACCGGGTGGTGCTGTATGTTACCGCCGAAAATCAATCCAATGAGAAAATCTTCGAGAGCACGAGAATCTATATGCCCCAATCCACGGACAGCCTGGATTCGGTCATGGTGCTTGGCCCCGACAAGAAACTCGGGCTTATTCGGGATACATCGATACAGCCGTTCGCTCCCAGGGAAGAATCCTTTGAGATTCCGGTGCCCAGGGAAGTGAGAGGAGTCAAAATAACCATCCAGCTTAGTTATCAACCTCGTCCTGGTGATGTATATCCAATCCATTCCGTCACCAGAAGTGTCACTTTTTAATGAACTGCCATGGGAAAATAGATCGCTTTTTCGGGAAAACATTAAATAAATCAAATGGAGGTAAATGTGAAAAGAAATGCTTCTTTTGCGCTCTTGTTATGTGCGGTGTCCTTCCTGTTCGTACTCTGCTTTACTGGTGTCTCCCGCAGCGCCGATGCTTCATCACAGGTGCCCGAGGTGCCGGTGAAAGGCATGGTCACTATGGTCGACATCGGCGCCACAGAATGCATCCCCTGCAAGATGATGGCCCCTATCATGGCAGAGCTTGAAAAGGAATACAAAGGCAAGGCTGCGATACTTTTCATCGATGTATGGAAAAATAGAGAGCAGGGACCGAGATTCGGCCTTCGGGCCATACCGACCCAAATCTTCTACGATAAGGATGGCAAGGAAGTTTACCGACACGAGGGATTTCTTGACAAGAAGATCATAGTCGACAAGCTGCAAAAACTGGGAGTGAAGTAACGACCAACGGATAGAGAGGGGCGGTTGGTACTCTCCTTTCGAAGAGGGTGGTTTCTCTCCGGGAAAGGGGCCCAGGAGACATCAACCGCCGCCCTTCCTCCACCCATATATATATGATCCCCAGTTTTCGGAATCGATCACAAGTTCCTGCAGACAAAAGAAGATGGAGATAATATGCTCGACCAGATCTTTCTTACCATAAACGCCTGGATGAGTGGAGGTTTGCTGATCGCGGCAACAGGCTGTCTTCTCTGGGGCATGGTGAGCGTGGCCCTTAGTCCCTGCCACGTGGCTTCTATTCCGCTCATCGTGAGCTATGTGGCGGGCCAGGACAAAGCGCTCAAGGCAAAAGACGCCGCTTTCTACGCCGTGGCCTTCAGCACCGGGCTTTTCATCAGCATTGCCATGGTCGGCATTGCATGCTCGCTTCTTGGCCGCATGCTGGGTGAGGTTGGACCTTACTGGACGATTCTTGTAGGGGCAATCCTCATTTGGGTCGCCCTCGACATGACGGGAGTGATGAAATGCTCGATTTCGGGCAGCCTTATGGGCCGGATAAAGATCAAAGGTTTGTTGGGCGCCTTTATCCTGGGACTGGCCTATGGGGTCTTGTCAGGCTCATGCACGTTCGGATTTATCGCACCGATCCTTGCCATCATCACTATTCAGCAAAAAGTCCTGACCGGGATCATATACATAATTCTCTTCGGCATTGGCCATTGCATTCCCATTGCCGTAGCGGGGAGCTCGACCGCAAAGGTGAGGAAGTTGCTCGACAGCAGTTCCTTCCACGAAGGAAGTCAATGGTTTCGAAAATGCGCCGGCGCGGCAATAGGAATGCTCGGGTTGTATTTTGTGATACGACCTTTCATCGGGGTTTCGTAAGAGGGTGGCGGCATACGTTGACGTGTGGATTTCCACGGAGACAACGGGTAATCATCAGCGATAGCCAATTCCAGAGAGGATAATTATATGAATCAAAGATTCTACAGCCGGCACATCCTTCAGTTGCTGTTATGCCTCTTTGTGGTTTGCGGGCGTCTCATTGGGGCTTCTGAGTGTCTTGCTCAGGTTGGCAGTCTATCCTCTGGCAGGACCGGGGATGCGCCCTCGATGGTAATCTCCGAGTCCAAGTTCGATTTTGGGGAAGTTGACGAAGGAAGCGTGGTCTCACATGATTTCATCGTTAAGAATAACGGCGGAGCCGACCTGCAGATAATCAAGGTCAGTCCCGACTGAGGATGTACCGTCGCCCATTTCGACCGGGCAATCCCTCCCGGAGGAGAGGGAAAGATCACCCTGAAACTGGACCTTAGGGGTTATCACGGAAAGGTCTCCAAGACTTCAACAGTCCAATGTAATGACCCGCGCGCTTCACGCGCTTCATTGGCTCTGTCCGGCAGAGTCATAGCCCTCATCGACGTTCGTCCGACGGACATGGTCTCATTCAGGGGCATGGCCGAGCGGCTTCGCGAAAGCATCATTGAGCTGGTTGGAGAATCCCGGCCTTTCCATATTACCGGCATTGAAAACAGTGCAGAGGGCAAAGTCTCGCATAAACTGGAGACGATTGAAGATGGGAAACACTACCGTCTCAAGCTGACCAATCTTGTAAAAGAGGGTAGTTATGCCGGATACATAACCCTTCATTCGGATCTCCCGCAGAAAAGCGAAATAAAAATCCGGGTGAACGGCATCATCGAGGGACCGATTTCAGTCAATCCCAAAACCCTAATCTTGGGGAAGCTGGCAGATCGACAGCCTGTTCGCTCAGGCAAGGTCATGGTTGTCAGCAACAACAATAGACCGTTTAAGATCACAAAGATCACCCACGCGATGCAAACGTGGTGAAAGTTGTCCAGGAACCGCTTCCAGACCGGGCTGGGTTCAGCCTTGAAATAACTCCGCGGTTGGAGAATGTCCCACCAGGCAGTAGACAACAGTCTCTTATCGGCATTGAAACGGACCCTGCCTCCGGCGAAAAGTTGGAAGTGCAGGTACAAGTGTTCAATTCGGCCGGCAGTCCCTAACCCCGCCTCCAGGGAGTCAGCTTTGCGTAAGAGTCTTCTAAAGCTTTCGTTCCCCGAGAGGCTCGGCTCTCTTTGAGCCTTTCAAAAGGGGGCGAACTATCCCAGTATATTCCCATATCGAGATTTAGGCCTCTCATCGTTTCAACCCCAATGAAGGCATTTGTACAGCCGTTGTCCGAAGCACATAGCAATTTCCGATGCCAGCCAGCAAAAAATCCCTTGACACTATATTGCTACTTTGCTATACAGCAATCTGTATATTTCACCAAGGAGTTCCGCATGCGAGAATTCGTCAAGGTCATGAAAGCGCTTTCCGATCCGAGCCGGGTCAAGATGCTCAAGATGCTTCAGCAGAAGTCCATGTGTGTGTGCGAGATACAGAAGGCGCTTGGGCTGGCCCAGCCGACGATCTCCAAGCATCTGAAGATCCTGGAGGATGCCGGCTTGGTCGGCTGCCGCAAAAGTGGCCTCTGGATGAACTACTACCTGGCCGATGGGAATACAAGCCCTTACGCATCGAGTCTTCTGGGAAATCTCAGGCACTGGCTGCAAACCGACCCCGAGATCGTCCGGATCGTCGAGCAACTGCCCTCCATTCGACGTGAGGATATTTGCAAGAAGTGATCTGGAGATCCTGGACATTGAAGATCATGGTTCGATGGAGTGAAAACAATGGCGGGAAAAGACATTACTCGGATCAACGTGGGGGATTTTTCGGTGAGCATTATAGGCCTTCGGCTTCTGATGGATGAAATGGCGGGAGAGTATGCCGGCAAGCCGGATGAAGAGGTTCGAAAAGTCATGCTTGAGCGCCTGTCCAAGGATAACTACATACCGGGCAGGGCAATGGATGATTACGGGAAAGCCTTTGTGCGGGAATTTCGAAAACTCCTTGGACAACCCTATGAAGAGGATTCCTCATCGGCGCTTGACATTAAGGTGCTTGGGCCCGGCTGCCCGGAATGTCATCGTCTGGAACAGGTCCTTATGCAATTGCTGGCGGAGCTCAAGTTGCCTGCGAGCCTTGATCATGTCCAGGATTTCAAGGAGATTGCAAAATATAACGTGATGGGAACTCCCGCACTTGTAATCAACGGGAAGGTTGTTTCAAAGGGTTCCGTGCCCCCGAAGGAAAAGATAAAGACATGGCTGGCCGAAGCCGCTACTTCCGCCAGTGAGAAGCAATAGTGCTCTCGGCGAATGAGACGAAGGCGCTGATCTCTGGATTCCATGCCCTCTCGGCATGTCGTCATTTGAAAAGGAATGTTAGGCAATGAAAGCGAATGATGAAAAAAGCTGTTGCTGTGGCGCTAAGAGCTGTGTGGACTCGGATGATGTGAAATCAATCGACCGCAGATCGCTGACCCTGAAGTATCTCATGTACAGTGTTCCGTTGCTTGCCGGTTGGTGGCTCATTTACCTGAGTCTTTTACCCTTGTCAAAGTTTTTCACTTACAGGCTCCTGCATCTTCCCTTGAACAGGCATCTCAGCGGCGCCGTCGAGTTTTTCGTCTTCGAAGCGCCCAAGGTGCTCATGCTGCTCACCCTGGTCGTGTTTGGGGTGGGCATCGTACGATCCTTTTTCACTCCGGAGCGCACGCGCAGGATATTGGCGGGAAAATGTGAATCTGCTGGAAATGTGCTTGCGGCATTGTTGGGCATCGTTACTCCCTTCTGTTCCTGCTCCGCTGTGCCACTCTTCATCGGATTCGTCACAACCGGCGTGCTTTGCCTTCATTGCAAAACATTATCGCCGATCCTGTGCCACTCTTCATCGGATTCGTCACAACCGGCGTGCCCCTCGGGGTGACCTTTTCGTTTCTCATTTCAGCCCCGATGGTCAATGAGATCGCGCTGGTGTTGCTCTACGGGCTCTTCGGCTGGAAAATCGCCGTCATTTATATGAGCACGGGACTCATCATTGCGATGCTTGCCGGTTGGACTATCGGTCGGCTTAAGATGGAACATCATCTTGAAGACTGGGTTTATAAAATCCAGGTAGGTGAGAGTGGCGTTTACAACGAGGAGCAGAAAAATTTCGGAGATCGCATAGCGTTTGGCCTGGAAGCTATCCGCGATATCGTAGGCAGGGTGTGGATATACGTCATCCTGGGTATTGCTGTGGGGGCAGGTATACATGGCTATGTGCCGGAGGGATATCTCGCCTCGATCATGGGTAAGGGGGCATGGTGGTCGGTTCCCGTAGCCGTGCTGATCGGCATTCCCATTTACTCGAATGCGGCGGGAGTCATACCGGTAGTATCCGCCCTCATAGAGAAGGGCGCTGCAATGGGAACGGTGCTAGCATTCATGATGTCTGTAGTGGCCATCTCGTTTCCTGAGACGGTCATTTTGCGTAAGGTTCTCAAACCGAGACTCATACTGGTTTTTACGGCCGTAGTAGCCGTGGGTATCATCATAGTGGGATATCTGTTCAATTTGCTTATCTAATCCTCGGCCTCTATCGAAGAGCCGACTGGAGCAAGGAGGGAAGAAATGGAAATCAAGGTATTAGGTCCTGGATGCAAGAAGTGTCATGAAACGGAGAGAGTAGTCAGGGAAGCTCTCGCGGAAGCAGGCGTAGAGGCCGTAGTGGAACACGTAAGCGATATCCAAAAGATCGCGGGTTACGGTATTTTCAGCACCCCTGGTGTCGTCATTGACGGTGAGGTCAAATCGGCAGGGAAAATTCCCTCGAAGGCTGAGGTCAAAAGTTGGCTGGGAAAGTAATTTCAGTTTTTGGATGTAGGGGGAACAAATGGCGAACGACTGTTGTGCAACTGGAAGCAACGTAATGATTCTGGCCTGCTCTGGAGGCTCAAACGTGGGGCAGCTCTCGAACCAGGCAGCGGTAGAGCTTACTCGGGAAGGGGTCGGCAAGATGTTTTGCCTGGCTGGGATCGGCGGGCAACTGAGCGGCTTCGTTCAGTCCGCCCGGGATGTACCCGAAATGGTGGTTATTGACGGCTGTTCGGTAGGGTGCGGCAAGGCGATCCTCGAAAAAGCCAAGGTACCCTTGAAAACCTATGTCGTCCTGACGGATCTGGGTATCGAGAAAAACAAGGACTTTGACCTCAAACCCATGGAAGTTCGGAAGGTCAAAGAGGCCGTAAAGGAGGCTCTCAGCCGAACGTGAGCCATTCCTGACCATATTATTCCCTGAGATTGAGAGTCCTGATAACAACCCGGCGTTGAGTCGGCTAGGGTTCAGACTTGTTAAGGAGATTACATAATGAAGGACTTCCAAGAGTTATTCGAAGTCGGTTTAAAATTTCACGGCCATAAATGCCCGGCCATGCCTATGGGGCTGAGAGCTGGAGTGGCCGCCATGAAAACCCTCGAGGTGGAACGCGCCCGGGATAAAGAACTCTTAGTGTTCTCGGAAACCGGCAAGGGCCACGCGGCGGGCTGTTTTTTGGACGGCATCATGACTGCTACGGGCTGCACCTATGGCAAAGCAAACATCGAGAAACGTTACTTTAATAAGATGGCCTTTACTTTGATCGATCAGCAAACCGGTCGGGCTGTGCGAGTTTCCCTGAAACCTGATTTCTTCGAAAAGGCCCTGGCTTCTCCCTTTGTTCAGAAACGTAAGGCGGGGGTGCCGCCACAAAACATCGAGCCCGAAATTACCGATCCCCTTGTCGAGCGAATTCTTGCCCTGGATGAAAACGCTTTCCTGGACATTGGGCCTGTGCACCAGGTGGAGATCAACAAGGGAAAAGGAAGTTTCACGGCAAAGCGTTGTGACGGTTGTGGTGAGCTGACTTTTGTAAACAAGCTGCGCGTCACGGAAGAGGGCAAATTAGTCTGTATACCTTGTTCCGGCTACAAGGCCTAAAGAGAGTTGATCCAACGATCAAGGAATTACCATGAATGACTCTTCGGGAACTCAACATTTGGAGCAGGAAAAAGCCACGCATCCTCTTTCTCTACCTTCCCTCCTGCTGACCTTTCTGAAAATCGGCGCCCTCGGCTTCGGCGGCGGCATGGCCGTGATCGCTCTTATGGAACAGGACCTGGTAGACAAGAAGCATGTTATTAGCTCGGAGGAATTCCTTCATGGAGTAGGCATGGCTCAGGTCCTGGGTCCCTTCGCACCCAACACGGCACTCTTTGTGGGTAACCGGTTATACGGCCCCCTGGGAGGGCTGGCGTGCGCGTTGGCCTTCCTGATCCCATCCGTTTCCCTGGTGATCCTGCTCTCCTGGCTCTATTTCACGTTTCATGCCATTCCTGCCTTGCAGAGCGCCATCGGAGGTCTGAGTCCAGTGGTCATAGCCTTGATTCTCAGCGCGGCCTGGTCCATGGGCCACAAAGCCGTTCGCTCCTGGCCGACCGCCTTGTTGGGGCTTCTCGCTTTGGGAGTTTCACTTCTCAAGGTCAATGCCGTCTATGTGCTGGTGGCGGCGGGACTGGTAGGTTTGCTGGTCGGAAAGCAGCGGCTGACCGGGAAAGGAGGTGCGGGCGGTTCACCGGAGAAAGCGGCCAATGCCGTGGCCGGAGCGAATGGTCCCAAGTCCTCTTCCATCCACGGTCTGGCCCTGCTGCCGGCCATGGGGAGCACGGCGGCAGGGTTGTCCCTGACCACCATCGCATCAACCTTTCTCAAGGTTGGCTGCGTATTTTTCGGTGGGGGCTTTGTGCTGGTCCCGATCCTTCAGCAAAAGCTCGTGAGTTCCCTGGGCTGGCTCACTCCCACGCAGTTCATGGACGGCGTCGCCATCAGCAACCTGACCCCTGGCCCTATTGCCGTTCTGGCTACATTCACGGGGTTTCATCTCTACGGTGTCTCGGGCGCTCTTGTAGCGACTCTGTGCCTCTTTGCTCCGGCCTTCGTGCTTATGACGGTACTTTCCCATGAATATGCCCGGTTCAAGGGAGGACGGCGCTTCCAGGATTTCCTTGCTGGTGTCACACCGGCGGTGGTGGGGCTGGTCATAAGTGCGGCCGTGCTCCTGGCTCCCGGCGCCCTCCGGGACCTCGCAGGTTGGGGCCTTATGGTGTTTTCCCTGTTCCTGCTCGCCCGTCTGCAGTGGCATCCCGTATGGGTTCTCGCCATTGGGGCCATCCTGGGTGCTGTGGGAGTCGTGCGATAGGAACGCTTCCAACGGTTTTGTGTTTCCAGTAGTGGTTGGGGATTATGACCGACGATGTGACAAGTGCTTGATTTTTCAAGGATGCAATAAGGGAGGCTCTCACCCGAAGGTGAGCCATTCCTGATCAAAATATAACACTCGGCAAGGAGGGTCCAATGTTGCTCAAAGGCTACCGCAAAGAGGTAATTCGTCCTGAGTGCAGGCCCGAAGCCCAATCGGTCCACTGCATCGCTCATCTCGACGAGGACATTACCGAGGTGATCCCATATCTCAACGCAGTGCTGGGAGGCTTTCAATACATCAAGGACCCTCCTTCCGTTTCTTTTAAGGTGCATGGAAAGCTCATCGCGGTCCATTCAAGGAAGATCTGCGTCAATGCACTCAGGGACGAGGCCGAAGGTGACAAGATAGTGGAATGGCTCAAGCAGGAAATCAACGACACCTGGGAGCGGCGAGGAGAAATCGAGCCGCGCTTTGAGGGTGCACCGAAGCCCAAGGTTTTCGAGATCCTCAAGCTTCTTCCAAGGACCAACTGCAGGGAGTGCGGTCAGCCCACCTGCACGGTCTTTGCCACCCAGGTGGCCGAAGGGGGAAGAGGGTCCGAGGACTGCCCGCCCTTGAGTGGAGAGGGCAGAGAAAAGCTGAATGCATACATTGAGCAGTTCCAGTTCGACCAGTGAGTAATGAGCGGCGAACAGTGAACAATGGAAAAGTGAGGGGCGATGAACCAATAGGAGTACGGCTATGGTTGAATCGGTTTCCAAACGACTTTCCTTTCTGGACCGGTATCTGACGCTCTGGATCTTTCTGGCTATGTTTATCGGCGTCGGGGGAGGTTGGCTATACCCCGGGATCAAGAACGTAATCGACTATTTCCAGGTAGGCACCACCAATATTCCCATCGCGGTAGGCCTGATTCTGATGATGTACCCACCCCTTGCCAAGGTGAAATATGAAGAGCTGGGCCGGGTTTTTCGAAATTATAAGGTGCTGATTCTGTCCCTTGTTCAAAACTGGATAGTCGGCCCCATACTCATGTTCCTGCTCGCGGTCGCGTTCCTCTCCGGCCATCACGAGTATATGGTGGGGCTTATTATGATCGGTCTTGCCCGGTGCATCGCCATGGTGATTGTTTGGAACGATCTGGCCGGGGGCGACGCCGAATACTGTGCGGGCCTTGTGGCCTTTAACTCCATCTTCCAGGTACTCTTCTTTTCGGTCTACGCCTACATCTTCATTACCGTTCTGCCCAAGTGGATCGGCATGACCGGGGCCGTGGTGGACATCTCCATGAAGCAGATCGCGGAGAGTGTTTTCATCTACCTTGGCATTCCGTTTATTGCCGGGATGATATCAAGGTTTGTGGGTCTGAAGACCAAAGGCCGTGAATGGTACGAAAAGAGGTTCATCCCGAGGATAAGTCCCATAACCCTCATAGCTCTTCTTTTCACCATTCTGGTTATGTTCTCCCTAAAGGGCCAATACATTGTCCGGCTTCCTTTGGATGTGATTCGGATAGCCATCCCTCTTTGCATCTATTTTGTTGTGATGTTCCTGGTGTCCTTCTACATGTCGAAGAATGTCGGGGCCACATACGGACAGGCGACTACTTTGAGCTTCACTGCCGCATCCAATAACTTCGAGCTCGCCATCGCGGTGGCCATCGCCGTCTTTGGGGTGAACTCCGGTGAAGCTTTTGCGGCCGTCATCGGTCCACTCGTTGAAGTACCCGTTCTCATAAGCCTCGTTAACGTTGCTCTGAGGTTCAAGCAGAAGTACTTCGCTCCTTCCGTTTGCGCCATATGCGGAACCGAATCTAGCGATTTCATCTTGTTCCGATGCCGCAGGGGAGACGAGGAGATGCTGCTTTGCCCCACCTGCACTCATGAATCGTTGCACACGCAAGGGGAGGCCGGATGAATCGCTGAAGACATGGTGAATCGACCGTTCAGTCACAACAAGTGAGGAGATGAAGCCATGTTTGAGAAAATTGTGCTGGCCACAGACCTCTCTTCCGATTGGGATCAGATCATCGGCTGCGGCGAGGAATTCAAGGCACTCGGCTGCACTCGGGCCATCCTCACCCATGTAATTATCAGCAAGGGGCTTGTGGGTGCTGATGCCGCGGCGCTATCCGAGGCGGAGCCGAAACTGGAGTCGCAAAGGAAACAGTTTGAGTCACATGGTTTTGAAGTAATAACGGAGACTCCCGTCGGACTTCCGGCCTTTTCACTCAATGAGGTGGCAGCTCGCCATTGCGCTTCCCTGATCGTCGTGGGGTCTCACGGGAAATCCGCCTGGCGCGAGGCTATCCTCGGCTCGGTTTCCAACGCGGTCCTCCATCGTGCACGGTTTCCCACTCTGCTCCTGAACGTAAAACGGCTCAGGGAAGAACGAGGGGAGAGCTGTCAGCTGAAGGTCAGAGAGCTTTTGCGCCACGTGCTCTTCCCTACCGACTTCTCCCCTGTGGCCGCCGGGGCCGGCATGTATCTTCAATACCTGGTGCCAAAGGGACTGTCCGAGGTTACGGTCCTGCATGCTCTAGAAGTCATGGAATCTTACGCTCCCGCCGTTTTGGAGCCTGCTAGAGCCGCCGCGCGCGCTCACTCCGATGCGTTGGTAGATCGCCTGAGGGCCGCGGGAATTCGGCGGGTCCACGGTGAGGTGTCCATAGGACATCCCATTCCCATGATTCTCGAGCACCTCAAAACCGGGACCTTTTCACTCGTTGTCATGGGGAGCGCGGAACAAGCCTGCTTTCCGACATTCTGCTCGGAAGCGTATCGTATAACATCGCCCGGCTTGCTCCATGCCCTGTGCTTCTGATACCACCAACGAATCCTTGATCCAGGTTCAACTTGGACCGAGGTCGGCACAAGCAGGCCGTCAGGTTTTCAAACAGACCCTACACAAGATCGCATCGTAGAGACAAGAAGGAGGACAGTTACTGCAGTGGAACAGGAAAAGGCAGAGATCCATCCGCCCGATGAGGTGTGGAAGGCGCTCAAGGAAAACGGTGTTGAACAAAAGGTCGGAAAGAACGTCAGAAGCATGACGAACAGGTGTGCGCGAACATGGTTCAACATCATTTGGCAGGGGGGAGCTATTCTCCTTTTGGCGGTAGCCGTCGGCCTTGCCGTCAATCAACTCCGCCCCGGTGGACTTCCACTGGCAGCGGACTGGTCTCCGGCGGCGCAGTTGATGTTGGATAACGGCGGGAGCCTGGAGATCTCTCTGGAAGAAGCGGAAACGCTTTTCTTTGCGCGGGCGGCGCTTTTCCTGGATGCCCGCTCTCCGGATCTCTTCGGGGAGGGCCATATCGAAGGGGCACATAATCTACCGTGGGAAGAATTCGGTCGGTATTTGCCAAAGGTCATGGCAGGGGTTTCTCCGGATAGGCCCATCATCACCTATTGCGACGGAGAAGGTTGCGGGCTGAGTAAAGAACTGGCGACTGCGCTTCTCGGGCAAGGGTACAACAACGTGCGGGTACTGGCCAACGGTTGGACGCTCTGGTTGGAAAACGGGCTGCCTACTGAGGCAATCTCGGCCGGTTCTCAGAGCAATTTGGAGTCTACCCGCTGATAATAGCGCCAATTATGGCGGCAAGAGAAAAATCTGGAGCTATGAAATTGTTCACCGTTAACGGATGGTATTTAATGACATGTCAGTTCATCCAATTGTTTTCCACAAACTACCAGGAGATATTGTGATGAAAGATCTCAATGAATTGTTCGAAGTCGGTATGAAATTCCACGGCCACAAGTGCCCCGCCATGCCCATGGGGCTGAGAGCAGGTATGGCTGCCATGAAAGTCCTTGGGGTAGAACGCGCGCGGGACAAAGAGCTTTTCGTAATAGCGGAGACTGGAAAGGGGCATGCGGCGGGCTGCTTTTTGGACGGCATCATGACTGCTACGGGCTGCACTTATGGCAAATCGAATATCGAAAAACGCTATTTCAACAAGATGGCCTTCACTTTGATCGATCAAAAGACCGGACGGGCCGTGCGAGTCTCCTTGAAGCCGGATTTCTTCGAAAAAGCCCTGGTTTCTCCGTTCGTTCAGAATCGTAAGGCTGGAGTACCTCCACAGGACATCGAACCCGAAATCGCCGACCCCCTTGTGGAACGAATCCTTGCCCTGGATGAGAGCTTTTTTCTCGACATCGGTCCGGTGCATCAGGTGACGGTCAATAAGGGAAAGGGGAGCTTTGAAGCAAAGCGCTGCGCCGCCTGCGGCGAGCTTACATTTGTGAACAAGCTGCGCGTAACGGAAGATGGCAA
This sequence comes from uncultured delta proteobacterium, assembly GCA_963712895.1. Taxonomy (GTDB): domain Bacteria; phylum Desulfobacterota; class Syntrophobacteria; order Syntrophobacterales; family Syntrophobacteraceae; genus SbD1. Next base: position 29,509 of record CAVQJR010000013.1, read on the forward strand.
ACTGGTCTGCATTCCTTGTTCCGGTTACGGCGATTAGAGAGATTTGACGCGATGGGGGAGGCGGTGCGGAATCGTGAAAGTGCGGAGCACCTGTTCCTCCCCCTGGTCTTCTCCCAACGAGAAGCGAATGTCGCTTTGTCGGTTTCCGACCAGATAAAGATGGGAACCTTCGGGCTACCATGGAGAAGTGAAATGCCTGTTTATATGCTGGGCTTGCTGTTTGCGTTGTTCCTGATTGTTTCGGCTGTCTTTTCGATGTTCGGTCAAGGGGGCGGGGCCTTCTACGTTCCAATGCTGCTCGCGCTTTCCGTGCCGATCTATGTAGCCGCTACCACCAGCCAGGTTTTGATCATGGTGGTGTCGGTTTCATCCATGCTGGTATTTGCCAAGGCCAGGACGGTCGATTGGAAGCTTGTTTTGTTGATCGAGCCGCCGACAAACGTTGGAGCGTTCCTGGGGGGGTATCTGTCGCCTTTAGTCCCCGCCGCCGTCGCCAAGGTGTGTTTTGCGGGAGTGCTCTTGATAGGCGCTTATTATATGTATAAACCACCCCGATTGGCCGGGGAGCGCCATAGCAGCCCGGCACACTGGTGGCTGTGGCATAGGACCGGTGTCGCCGAGCCCTATGCCATCAATGTTCTTGTCCTGGCACCCATCATGTTGGTGGCTGGATTCGTCGCCGGTTTGCTGGGAGTCGGAGGAGGTCTTATGAAGGTGCCGGCCGTAGTGGTATTGGGTGGTGTGCCGATGAGCATCGCCGTCGGGAGTTCGTCGCTCATGATCGGAGTGACTGCATTAGCGGGTTTTGCAGGCCATTTGCTCCGGGGCCACTTTGACTTAATACTCACCGCGGTTCTGGCTGGAGGTGTGCTGATCGGCTCGCAAATAGGTCCTCGCTTTGCCGTGAGAACCAATCAGGTCAGTCTCAAAAAGTATTTCGCACTATTGCTCGTAATCATCTCGGCATGGCTCGTTTACGGGGTGGTGGTTCGATAGAATGACAACGCAAAAGATCTCGTCCTGCACTGGAATACCGGTCCGTCAGACGGCAAGGGGAAAACCATGACGCATCTTTCTGAAACTTCGTTTTCCTGGTGTAAAGAATGTGCGGGCCAGGAACACCAGGCAACATTGGATCATGGTCAGGACCACGACCATCCTCCCGGAACTCGCCGCATCCATCATCACGTGGAGGTGGAAAATACCAGCGGGTCTCGCCTGTTGATCACCCTGGCGCTCAATTTCATCATCTCTTCGGCCCAGGTAGTTGGCGGCATATATGCCGGAAGTGTGGCGCTTATCTCTGATGCAACTCACAATTTCAGCGATTTTACGGCCATATTGGTGGCCTACTTCGCCTACCTCGTGGGGCGCAAAGGGGCATCACCCCGAAACACGTTCGGCTATCAGCGCGCGGAAGTGCTGGCCGCCTGTCTCAACATCGTCATCTCATCGGAGCGGCTGCCTTTATCATTTACGAAGCACTGAACCGATTCCATCATCCCGAGGCGGTCTCCGGCAAGTTAGTGATGTTGATCGCGGGGATCGGGGTGCTGGGCAACGGGGTTTCCGCTCTTCTGCTGCACCGCGATGCAAATCACAGTCTGAACGTCCGCGGGGCTTTCCTGCATATGCTCGGGGACCTCTTGACATCGGTTGTTGTGCTTGTAAACGGCCTGATCTTGATTTTCAAGCCGTGGTATTGGCTGGACCCGTTGCTGTCACTTGTGATCGTCCTGTTCATCCTTAAGAACTGCTTGACCATTCTCAAGGAAGCTACCTGCATCCTGATGAACGCCACACCGAACGGCCTGGATATCTCGAAGATAAAAAGCTTCCTGGAGCAAATTCCGGGTATCAGCAGCGTCCACTATATCCATGCCTGGAATGTCTGCTCATCGAGTGTGGCCTTTTCCTGTCACGTGGTGGTTCCCGATCAGCGCCTGAGCGAGCTCGATGCAATCTTCGAAAAGATCCGCCACGAGCTGCTCGGACGGTTCGGGATCGACCATTCCATCCTCCAGTTCGAAACGAACCCTTGCGGGGAAGGCGGCATGCTGTGCGAAATATCCATCGGGAACGCGGGCAATGGGGCGCATGGGTCAACCAGCGGCCCGCTGGCGAGCTCGAAAAGATCTTTGTTAAGAAAACCGCTTCATTTCTGGGTCAGACTGGTTCTTGGGGGGATCTTCCTCATTGCCAGCGCAGACAAAATCTATCACCAGGTGGCTTTCGCTCAAGCGATTTACAATTATCAAATTCTTCCCGGCGCTCTCATCAACATCACCACGATCATTCTTCCATGGCTTGAACTCATTGTCGGTCTTTTCCTCTTATTCGGATTGTGGCTCCCCGGAACGGTGACTTTGACGAATGTGCTGCTGGTATTTTTCTTTGGTGCTCTTATTTTCAACACGGCCCGCGGATTGGACGTTCATTGCGGGTGCTTCAGCACCAGCACCCAGGGAGCGCCGGCAACCACATGGTATCTCGTGCGCGACGGGCTGTTTCTGCTCATGGGAGGATACCTTCTGCTCAAAACGGTGAAGCGCACTGAGCGAAACATGAAGAAAGGATGAAAGTCAAGAGATGGTACTGACAATCACTGATGAGGAATTTGTTCGGATGAAGATGTCTGTCATGGATCGAGACGAGGCTGATGCCTTGCGCATACTCAAGGACCTGGTCAGGCGGCTTGAGCAGCAGAAGAACCAGGGGCTCAAGTCACTTCTTGATTGACAATGGACAATGCGGTGAGGGGCCGCGTTGACCAGGCCTCGGTTTCTTCAACATGAAAGGCGGAAGCTATGAATCTCAAAAAGGTTAATATCGAATTGGACATCTCCGAAGTTCAGGAGGTCCTGGCCATCGACCTGGACGAAGACCCGGAGAGGGCGCTCGCATTCGTTAAGGAACACCTGGCCAAGCAGGTCAAAAGGTGCCTACAGCCCCATTGAGTGCCGGTATTCGAGGCCAGTTACGGGCCTCAACAAAAAGACCGTTTTGCGCGTTGACGTCGGGGATCTCTGGACCACGCCAGCGAGATGCCGCGAATAAACCCGCTGAACCACTAACCGGGGCAAAGTCCCTTTTCGCAAACAGTAAGGAGGCATGAGTGAAGAAACTGATCGGCTTGGTAGCCTATTCAATTTCACTACTGTCCGGTTAACAATCAATAAATAGGCCTGAGTACTGTCTTTTGTGGTACAGTGTGTTTGCCTATAACACACTGAAACGAAAGGAGAAGCAGGCCATGGCTCATAGTAGTACAATCTTTTCTCAACTGCTGCAACTTGTTTCAAAACATGATTTCAAGCGCATTGAAGAAAAAAGATTCAAAACCGGTCGCAAGCCCCGCTCCCTTACGATCCAAAACGGCCTTGAATTGTCAAACCCGACCTCTTCCGGTCGCCAAAAGTAATGCGTTCTGCCTAAATATATGAATCCAAAAGAGATTTGATTCCATATAAATTCCAGAAACACTATCTCCCATTAAACGCAAGTTTCAGGCAAAGGAGGTCCCCTCATGGTTATCAGAAATCCGAGAGGAATGAAGATCAAATGCCCAGAATGCGGAAGCGAACGGGTCCGGTCCACGCTCTCCGTCAGGAACATCATGACATGGACGGGCATGATAGTTGGAGCCAATACAGTCCGGATATATGAGAAGCGGTGTGCAGATTGTGGGCATAAGTTTGAGGTGTTTCGAAAATGAGGAGGGGTCGGATATGTCCGGATGGAGACAAATCTGTACAACGACAAAGATTTTCTACATTGCCGGCCTGATAAGCTTCCTCGGGTTGGCCATGATGATTTTGACTGGCGTTACGAGCATTGGAGATATTCTTGCCCTGAAATTGGAACTTATAAAACTGTGCCCTTGGTGTATGTGAGCCAAGATAAGAGCTCGTAATGCCTTGTCTTTGCGCATCGTGAACCTATCGTCTGGTTTGCATAACTCCTGCAGCGCTGCCGGAGTTATTTTTTCCAGTCGCGCAACCATGAAAGAGTCCAATCAAGAATTTCTTGGTGATCTGTGTGGAAGTGAATAAATTCCCTTATCTCAAATGTCTTTTGCCCTGGCCTTATCCTCCCATTGGACCTTGCCTAACTTTTTCTCTCATTATTCCGCTACTAAGCCCATCAGCCATAGTATTTTGAAGCAGATTCCCGCCACCAAGCCCGACGCAGGTATGGTCAGGAGCCAAGCAACAGCCATTCTCCCGGCAATCCCCCATCGTACTGCTGAAAGGCGTTTGGATGAACCCACCCCCAAGATTGCAGAGGAGATGACATGTGTGGTGCTGACAGGGGCTCCGTATAATGACGCCATCGAGATTACACACGCTGCCGATGTCTCTGCTGAAAAACCGTGCACTGCTTCTAAGTGGAAGATCTTGTGCCCCATCGTCTTGATTATTTTCCATCCACCGGTAGCCGTTCCTATAGCCATGGCAAGAGCACATGCCAGTTGGACCCAAAAAGGCACGGTTATGTCGGGAATCTTGTGTCCGATAAAAAGCGCAAGGGTAATGATACCCATCGTTTTTTGAGCGTCATTGGTGCCGTGACTGGTAGCCATAAGAGCTGACGACAGGATCTGAAGCCTTCGAAATGCCTTGTTGACCTTTCGCGGATGTGCATTGCAAAAAATCCATGAAAGAGCCAGCATCATAATGTAGCCGCCCATAAAGCCTGCAAGTGGCGAAAAAGCCAGCGGCATGAGGATTCTACTAAAAATGGAATAAAAGTTGAGTGCTTCTGCGCCTCGATAAGCGAGAGTCGCGCCGATCAAACCACCGATGAGGGCATGAGAGGAGGAAGATGGCAATCCGAGATACCACGTCAGAAGATTCCAGGTGATGGCGCCGCAAAGGGCAGCCAACGTCAGCATCTGACATCCCCTGATCATGTCAGGGTGTACGATGCCGCTGCCGACGGTTTGTGCCACATGGGTCCCGATGAACGCCCCTGTCAGGTTCAGCAATGCCGCCATTATCACCGCAAGTGCCGGTGAAAGGACTTTGGTGGAAACAACAGTGGCAATAGCATTAGCCGAATCGTGAGCGCCGTTGGTAAAATCAAAAACCAGCGCAACGACAATGACCACCACCAGAAGCAAGGAAATTTCAAGCATTCTTGAGCACGATTCCTTCAATAGCTTTGGTCAGTTGCCAAGTCCTGTTAAAAAGCTTGTCGATGCGGTCGTAGATTTGTGTCCATTTGATTACATCCAAAACGTCAGCCGGTTCCGGCGACGGATCATCATAGAGCTCTCCGAGGCCGCTCAAAAGCAGCATCTCACATTCCTTCTTGAAAGATTTGATCTGAGCGACGGTATCGGAGACTTCCTTACCGCTTCCCAGTTTCGCAAGCATGGCCCCAATACCGGTTACCATTTCCATCACATCTGCAATCATTCGCTTGGCCGGGAATCTCATGCGGGAGACCCCGTATACCCCGATTCGGTTTGAGACAGCCTGGATGTGATTAAGAATTGTCTCCTGGGACGAATTGATCTCGTGGATGTCCTCGCGGTCTATTGGAGTTATAAAGGTGGTTGATAACTCACGACGAATGGTCCGGTTGATGGCGTCCCCCTCAGCTTCGAGTATGTTGATCACCTGGCACTGCTCCTCACAACCGGCGAAATCCTGGACCATTTTGTTGAGTACCGTTGCCGCATTTATGATTATGCGGTTTTGTTCGCGAAACAGTTCGAAAAACTTTGGAGATTTGGGAAAAAGGCTGAAGGACATGTTCTTCCCCAATCAATTTCAGTTAGTGATCAGTAAAGCCGGACAATAGGCTTGAATAGAGTCGCTTCTCCGCTGTTCAGACTACCACATCATTCAGCGGCCTCTCAATGCCCAAAGATTTGTGACTATGGGAAACTGCAAAAAGTTATCCTAAAACATTATGAGCAGCTTCTTACAATCTCCTTGCGCTCCCCTGAATGTAAGCAATTAGGCAATATCCCTGAGCACTTAGCCGCTGGAAGAAGGCGGCGCCATCTTGGCCCTTTCCTCTCCCTTCCCCGGTCGTTCTGAAAAGCATCAGACAACACCTCTCCGAAGAGCAAAAAAAGTATTTGACAGATGAATGACATTCACCTAATATTCACCTCACTACCGGAGAGGCACAACTCGCATCCTCTTTCAAAAGGCTGGCAAGGCAGACTGGCTGGAAACTTAGATTTTAAGGACAATCAGAGAAATTTTGGGGGAAATATGAGCGTTGACCTTTATGTACTTAAAAAAAAGGCCGTAACGGTACTTGGACAAAATGGGATACGGAAAACCGTCTACTTTCTCCAGCTTGCAGTTGAGCACGCCCTCTCGCAGGATTCGCAAAGGATGGTGGACTCTGCTGTCAAATACGCCCAAAAGGAATGGGAGGGAAATGGCGAGCTTCCGGAATTTGTCGTCCAGGTTGGGAGTAATGGGCTTCCCCGGCCGGGAACTCCGATTTTCAAGTGGCCATTTTTCAAACGGTCGTACTGCTTTGATCACGAACTCGCAGTTCCTTTCGGCTATCTCGGTGAGAGGGAAGTATGGGGGTATCTTTTCCGAACGGTCCAGGAACAAGCTTCCCTCAATATTATTGAGACGGCACGACGCATTGATGAAGGCTCAACAAAAGTCTATAAGGATTTCTGGAATGGTGAAATCTTTGGGTCCGGCGAAGAGTTTCTCAGATTCCAGGGGCAATTTATCCGATCTGAAAATGAGAATAGAAAATCCAAGGCAAATGGCTTTGATGCCGTTTCTCCAAGAGTTTCAAAGATTCTCGGGCTTATAAGGTTGATCAGGAAAAAGGGACAAAGTGCCTCACCGGCGGATCTTCATTTCCTGGGGTCCTTAAGGGAGAAAGCAGCGCAACTCGGATATTCGTGCTGACTCACAGGTTAGGAGGACATTTTCATGGGACTCACCCCGGCACAGGATCGGGTATATCAATTTGTGCGAGGTTATATCGATCTGCATGGCTACGCACCATCCTATGAGGAGATCCGTAGCAGTCTCGGGTTTAAATCCTTGAATGCGGTCTTCAAGCATCTAAAGCAGATAGAGGAAAGAGGCTATCTCAGGATTCCCTGGAAAAACAAAAAGCGCGCCCTTGAACTGGTTCCGCTTCAAACCGGAAGTGCATCGATTCCATTTCTCGGGGTTGTGGCGGCGGGGACTCCCATTGAGGCCGTTGAAGTTCCTGAATCAATTGATGTGCCGGATAATTTCCTTGGTAACGGAAGCAATTTTGCTCTTCGGGTCAAAGGGGATTCCATGATCGATGATGGAATCCGTGATGGAGACATCCTGATTGTTACCAAGCAGCCTCAGGCGGAAAGCGGGCAAACTATAGTTGCCCTCGTGAACGGAGAATCCACGGTTAAAAAATTCTACCGCCAAGGGGAGGAAATAGAACTTCGCCCTGCAAATGAAAGCATGAATCCTATCCGGGTAGCCGCTGATGAGGTGGAGGTTGTTGGGGTGGTAATGGGACTTTTAAGAAACTACCGTCGCTCGTAGAAAAGCGTTGCGCGGTTTTTTAGGGTCGCTATCAAGTTGATGAACTGCTGAAAATTACTCTGCTGTAAACCTCAAGACCTCACCATTATGGAGTGACCTGCTTCTTTTTCCTATTTTTCCACCCGTAACTGCGACCGATGAAGTAAACCAGCAAAATGGCTGATGGAATTAATGCCCGGTCTTTTGAAAGGGTTATCTGCGATCTTCAGAAAACGCAAATGAGCAACGGGTCGGATTCTTCATCATGTGGATCTTTGCAGGATGTTTCCTTTTCTAAACTCTCGGTCCTGTAATCTGGGTCAAATTCTACAGGATCTAGCCCCAGGGATTGTAAGAACTTTTTGGAATACATATTCTTCTCTCCTTTTGTCATCACTGTCATCACTCTAAAAATCAGTTTAAAATTACTGATGACAGGATATATTAAGTTAGATCAATATCTTAGAAAGGCTGTCATCACTGTCATCACTGTCATCACTGTCATCACTAAAAAAACAACAATGCCTATTATATGAAATTATCCCTTCTTACATTGAGCTTATAGAATTGATTACAACCACCTCCTAAACAAATATAAGTACATGTTTTTTAAGTGATGACAGTGATGACAATGATGACAAACAGCATAAGCTATTGATAGTATTGGTACTTTTTGTCATCACTCTTGTCATCACTCTATGAATTACTGATGACACAATCCTAATGCTCATCCATTATATCTGGAAGATCGAGTCAATAGCCGACTTTTCCAAACAATAAAAATTGACCCTTTCATCACTGGATTTGGCGCGTATTAATTTCTTCCTCCTGCCTTTGTCGTGATCGAGCCATCCACGATCATACCATGCGCCAATTATTGCTTTTGCCTCCCAGCCATTTTCGGCAAGAATTTTTTCGAGTTTCTGAGGATAGAATGCAATAAAAGACCAATCATTCTGAATCCATTCTCCAGTCCATCCATTGTGCGGTGGTCGTGTTGCATCGCCCCTTCCCCAAAAACTTGCTTCATTGGAAACTGCCCAGTTATAAACGTATTGCAGCGCCGCTTTTGCCTGATCTAAATCATCCACACTTCGCTGTCCAACAGCCGCGTCCCAGAGCGGATCAAGAACCGTCTCCACTGGATGATCTCGCATTAATTCTGGGATTGCTGCATGAATGATAGGAATAACTGTGGCAAGTGTCGCAAAATAATCGCCTATTCTGATCGCCACCTCGTTGGCTCCGCCCTTGTTTCCGAAGTATTCCCGTAATCGGTGATACTCACTTTCCCACAAGGACCAGTCATTCTTCTTTTTTAATATGAACTCGATTACTCTTGGGCCGGCGTGACCATAATTGGTCTTCATGGTTAAATCTATTTTCCACACGACCGCGGCAGTCTTCTCGTCAGCGGCACTGAATGGAGATCCCCATAAACTCAATACCCTTCCCCTGGTTCCTCCGTCATTCGTGAAATCAACAATTGGCTGCTCTCCCGATGAAAGAAGAATTGTTTTCCATGAACCGGTACTTCGCAGACCCTCATTTCTGGTGCCTCGGCCTCTGCCTCTGCCATTTGCCACCATATAGACGACATGACTGATGAGATCGGCTGCTCTTTCCTTTTGCCTGCCTGTGCCTGCCAGCTTGGTATCATCAAGAATAAGAGGAAGTCCGTTGAGCATCATGGCAGTTCTTTCAATTGCGACTATCGTATTATCCCACGAAAAGATCGTGGAAGAACCAGAACGCTCGTCTGGGTTCCCCCAGCATGATCCGGCAATTCTTAGAGTGGTCGTTTTCCCGGTCGATGTCGGATTAGACCAATCGACAGTGAAGTTTGGGGCGCCAAGGATTTGGAGAAAAGGTGCTGCCAGAGAAAAATACATGCTCGAAATTACGAGCGGGTACTGGAAGAGCTGATTAACACCCTCAACCCAAGCAGCGTAGGAACCCTGTTTGGTAAATCCTCTTGCTATCTGATCATTGCCTGCTTCTGAGCCTTTGAACGTGACCGGCACAACGGGGGCCTCCACGTCTTGCACTGCCATAAAGTTATCTCCGATGAGGAAACTCTCTTGCCCGGATTGCCATCCCAAGTGCCTGCTGACTCTGGTCCTTGGAATCCAATCGATATTTGCGCCTTCGAAGTCCGCAAGGTAAGAAATAATACCGGAAGCATTCAGAGAGGTGACCGGAAGTCCATAGTTCGCAATTGACGTGATTTCATGTTTTACGGCGATTACCTTGCGCTCAACTATTCTGTGTTTCCATTTGCCTTCCTCGAACCAGGATATTTTCACTTCCTCCTGGCCATCTTCAATGCTGGTGAGTCTTTCGGAAATAATAATCGGTGTACGACACGTTTGCGTTTTTTGTGCTCGATAGTTTCCTTGTTTGTCCTTCTCCCATGTTACTTTCGCGATACCAGCGTTTTCCGAAACCTCCCAACCGCAAGGAATCACTAAATTCTGATCGAAAGGGAAATTGCCAAGAACTTCTTTCAGTGTGACCGGCTCTTTTTGTTCATCCGGGCCGACCAAACGTAAGTGGGGTAGAGACTCTTTTTTTAAGCGAACGGCTTCTCTAAGTTTTTCAATTTCAGCTCCGTCCATACCCGAATCGGATAGCTCTCGAATGCTCGCTTCAAAAAATGTAGGATCAGATTGAGCCACCACGGCAAGAGAACTCACATATTCGGAATCACCCAGGATGTTCTCAACTCCTTCTTTTCCAGGGATCGCACTGGTCAAAAAGGCAGAGACTTTCTCCTTGGCGGTTTTTACAGCTTCGGATCCACTTTGATTACGACCTTCTTGGTTGATGAGCACTATGGGCGACTTCACGCCACACTTTTTGTCGCACCTGAAGCCATACTCTTTAATTCGCTCACATGTGACGGGTTTTAAATCGTTTGCAGCATGCCGAATTTTTGCTTCTGTTTCGTTGTAGGAGTATTTTGGATAGCCTTCTGAGAACACATGGCAAAGATCCCAACCACCAGGAGTGATACGGCAAAGTATAGAAATCATTGCCATCCACTGAGGCTCGGTGACCTTTTCCGGATTTTCTTTGCACCACCTGATGAAATCACATTTCAGGATACGGTCCGATCCGACTTCGCCCGCACCTTGTGAACCATTGAAGGAAGAAGGCTCTTTTTTTTCTCTTTTCAGGTCCCATTCAGCGATTAGCCGGTCCAGAGCGGCTTCAGGAACCCTTTGAATCTGTTTCAGAGTTTCAATTTGATCCGGAAACAGGAGGAAATTATTCTCGACATCAATGATCACAGTATGTCCCTGTTTGCTGGCATTCCCCTGAAAAGGTAGTGCAATAAGGTTTCCGAGTTCTTTCCCTCCGTTCAGCTCCTCCTGGTTTGGAAAGAAACGGTCAAAGGTTTGATTTCCGAGAGTCTCGACATTTAATGCTCTGTTTAACAACTCTCCCACAACCAGACGCGCCTTCCATGCCGGAACCGCTTTTTCAAAGAAGATATATGCGTGAAAGCCCTTCCCCGATTTGGATCTTAGCACGTAGCACGGAATTTGATGATTCCGACAAGATTCATGGTAGGCAGAAATATTACCCAATAAGGCAACAGTTTGATTTCCTTTGTGATCATCGAAATCGGCGGCAATAAAATTGCAGGAGTTATCCTTCAGCAGTGGGTAAACTCCCAAGATGTGAAGTCCCTCAAAATGCTTTATCAGCATTTCGTCAGTCAGAACGGCATGTCGGAGTTGCTTACAATTTTTGCAGCTTGCCCTTTTATCATTTACTTTTGGGCAAACCCCTTTGATCCAAAAGTTTTTGCAAATTGGCTGGTAGGCTTTTCGGCTGTCTTTTTCCCAGTATTTGGGGACAACATCCGTCCTGCCGCTAAATAGTGATTTAAATATGGGCAATAATTCCTTCGGCTGGCATTTTACTTGCTCCATTCATCTTTTACTCCTTTTATCAAATAAATATGGCCCACCGAAGTGGGCCTTTTCGTATCCGCCGTGAAAGCTTAAGCAGCTGGTTCGTCATAAACCCAATCTTCCTGGGAAACGCACTTCCGCTCCTCCGTTGATTTGTCCCTTTGACTTTTTGGTTCAGCGACCGGAACCGTAGACTCAATCGTTTTGATAACACCCTTCTTTTCGGCTTCGATCATGATTCTTGATCTTAGCCAGCTGGTTTTGGTACGAAACTCTTTCTTTGCAAGATGCTTCAGCAGCTGTAACTCCTCAGCCGTGATTCTGATGGTAATTGATTTTTCGACTTGTTTTTCCATTGACTTTTTACTCCTTTTTTAGAATTGCCTTTGTCTTGCTTTTTGTATTTGTTCTGAAATTTTTTAATGAAAAATGCAGGTATATTCTTGCAATTTGATGCACAAATTTAATCTCTTAGATCAAGACGACACTGGCGTCTGAACTCATGCTATCCCTGCTATTTTCTTTAAAAAAGGCATCCAACGCCTCCAATATTTTTTTTTCAAAAATCATGACATCGCGCTTGTCGTAGAAATCGATAATCTTAAACCACCTGTTTCCGTTTTCCGCGCTTGGCGGAATTGAAGGAAGGGCAATAGATGCTTTCCCATTCTTTTTGAATACGGCAATGTTTCTTATCTCCATTCCGAGCTCTTTTATGTGTGCTGTGGCATATCCTTGAAGTCCGTTTTTTTGACATCGATGAAAGCCGGTCACCTCAACGTCAAAACTTTCCCATGGTGATTGTCTGCTATGGTTATTTGTCTTTTTCATCATCTTGCTCCTCCGTTTGTTCGCCGCCTATTAATGGCAGCGTCATTTCGTCTAAAATTTCGCGGACCAACTCCGCCATACTCTTCCGCTCGGCAGTGCTTATCTCCCTGAGAACGTCGTAGGTTGCCTGGGAAAGAGAGATGGTGAGCGGTTTCGTGAACTTTGCGTAGCGCATTGATTAATACTCCTTTTCATTTTTATGATAAATTTATGAAACATCTGATTTGATGTTCATTTATTTGTTCTGGATTTTTAGGAGGAGAAATGAGGGAATTCTGGGAGGACTTATCGGCATTAATATTTTGACTTCTTCCTGTTCCTGCTTTGCCCCTGATATCGATTCCATGCCGTAGACGCTAGCGTTCCCACAGGTTTCTTGCGATTTTTAGGTCGCGGGTAGGACATCAACAAGCATACGCAACAAGAACGCTTTCGACAGGCAATTTTCCCATTTCTTTGTTGTTTCCACTCGACGCTCAAAGCGCCGATTCTAAGGCAATCGCGCTCATGGCTGCAATTCTACATACATTGAAAAAGATGATATGGGGTCGGTGGATATCCCGCGAAGAAAATAACGGTTGGCCGATTTCCGGAAAATGGTGGCTCCATTTTAAAAGGGTGAGATCACGCCTAATTTATCAGCTGAAACCCCTCTAAAATGCTCTACAATCGATTTTCTTCGCTCGATCAATGGGGGGGGGGCCGAATAGCACAATGCGCCAGGGACCAATATGCGGATATGCTGCTTCCGCTCCTATTATATGACATCGAGTCATCGGAGAACGCAATACACGTCGAAAATGAAAAGTCCGCCACCCTTGCTGTTCGGCTAAATGCTCATCATCTTTTGGGCTCGTAGGAAGCCTTCCACTTCCCGCAAGTTATCAAAAGCTACCCACCCAGTGCTGAGTGGACGTTAATCAGGAGGCCATTGCCAGCGTTTGTTCACCTGGAGTAAAACCTTCAAATTCTTTTATGATCGCATCGGCAGCGTTCTGTTCGAAGCGCTCCCTTAAAAACGATTCAAAATGCCCAACATCCGCCGAAGAGTCGTATGCCTCCTCGGCAAAGTTTCGAATGGCCCAGAAATTATGCTGGCAAAGGAAACTCATTTTCTCGCCATATTCCATATCTTTAATCTGGCTCAAGGAAGATTCGTACGAACACCAAGAACAGCCGCATCTGATCCTGGCTTCATCTCCACGGAAAATTGCATCCGGGCGGACGCTGATATTTTTAAGATTAAAAGGGTCCAAATACCACCCGTATTGTGCGCCCTGTCGCCAAGTAGTTGCATCCAATGAAATATAACTAAAGTACTGCCGTGCCGCGTATGCGCTCAGCGCAATTGCATCTGGGCGGGTGGTCCCTAAAAAATGAACCCGCCTTATTTGCTTATCGTACATGCTTTTAAGAAATTTGATCAGACTGACGCTGTCCATGTTCCTGACCGGCATGCTCATTCCGCCGAACCACAGTTCGCTCACCATGCTCCAAAAAATCTCGAACTGATCGAGGTCGTAGCACTGAATCGGCAATAGAAGCCGCACGGAATCCAGCCCATAATGCGGCAATAGCTCGGATGTTGTTACAGCCCATTTTACATTAAATTCAAGCTTTTTCTCGAATTCCCTCTCCCGCTCAATTTGGCCTGATATTTTCCGAATTGGGAAATCCAGGCCCATTAACCATTCTGGATCTAGTTCTGCAGCTACTTCGAGGACATGTTCAGGGGCTAAATTTACCCCTTTTTTTGCTGAAGAAACCATTGGCCGGTAAGGATCGCAGGAAATATTCAAATGTTTGATTTCGGCTTCATGGAGTTGAAACCCTCCTGAATCCAACATTACCTCCTGCGCATTTATTCTTTGAGTCAATTCCTTTATTTTCCCCATCTTCGACTTGCCTTTCTTAAGATTCGGGGCACTAAAAAGAATTGCTTCGACCGGGGGCACCAGAAGAGAGCGATCCTCCATGCCCGCACAAAAAATGGTAATTCTGCCCATGTCATGTCCACCTCCTTGCCTTATTTACCAGCCTGCTGGCGGTGGATTTTCATGAGTTCGGAACAAAACTTTACGATCTCTTTCTGGTGTTCCTGTAGGGCGGCCGCGATTAGCTGAGGATCTTCGAGCGCTATGATTATTTCGGAGGTTGTTTTGCAAAGTTCATAGAAGAGGTCTTTCATCTGCATCACAGATAAAGGCAGGGCCGCAACTTGCTGGGAACCCGATTCTATCGATTGTGGTCCAAGGCCGGTATCCTTGGCTTTGATATCGTCCTTACCTGCGCTGATCTTGGTGACTGATTCAATTTCTGTTTGGGCAATGCAGGCTATTTGGGACTCCGTGGTTTCGCCTGCTGCTACCTTTTCACCGTCTTCACCGTAGTTTTCACTTCGACCGCGAGCCACACTGGTTGCCTGAGCCGTATTCGCAGCAGCTTCAATTAAGTCCTCAGCTTTCTCTTTAAAAGCCGACAGACCATCACCAATAAAAGCCTTGACCATTTCCGTCGTGGCCTGTGAGACCAGTTGGTCAATGTTTTCCGACTCCAATCCTCTCTGACTTTTGAGCGCTAAAATGTATTCTTTGCTATACCGGGCAAGTCTTTCGAAAAACCGTTTATCGGCGTTTCGAGAAACCAGCCCATCGAGCAAGTCATTTGAGAGGTACTTTGATCGATTGATATAATCCGTTATGGTGGATCTATTTTTGCCAAGGCGGGCTACGAGTTCTTCTACGACGTCTCCGGCTTGTGTTCCCGTGATAAAATCGTGGAGCCGCCTCACATTAGATACTATTTCAGCGTAGGTCGGTTCCGGACCGTGATTTCCAAATCGGGTAGCAACCTTCATAATTGCAAGATCCATTTCGGATACTTGCTCAATGTATTTGGTCCTGCACATTATTGTGGGCTGATTGCTTGCCCGCGCCTTCTCGACTTCGGGCCAGTTTTCAATGCAGTGACAAGTTGTCCTTGTTTTGATCACGTAAGGAGGCTTTTGCCCGGGATTTTTATAATCCGGGATGCCTTGGTATGGCTGTATCTGGACAGGTGGGATTTCTTCGTTCACTTCCGCCGAAGTCGAAAATTTCATCTCGACTATGTCTCCCTGGGAGACGACTTGCTCATCAGCCTTAGAAGATGCGAAGCAAAGCACAGGGGTCGTAAGCCGTGCTGGGGAAAGATGTCGATAAGCTTTCATTTTTTCTCCTTTTATTTGGTCGGGGGTTTTCCCGTTGGCATTCGGGAATTTGCAATAAAAAAGGGCCACACGCTTCTGCATGGCCCACATCACGTAAATTACGTTTTTATGTCTGGTCTTATCTGGCTAGTGTTACATTCCGTAAGTTAATGTACATTACATGAATGACCATATCGGCTTTGGTAAAGCCTTTTGGCTGAGTTGAAGCATATATTTATTTAAGGAATGCCACACTAGTTCATCTCTTCCAGCAGGCCTTCTGCCGAGCTGAAGTTGGTTAAATTCACCAAGTCCCAGTCGAAGCTATTGGGATCGGAAGCCTCGTCCTGGTCCAGGAGCTTCCCCAAAGGCAGTTCACCTGGGAAAGCCTCTTCGGTGGATTCATCATCAGTTTTCTCGAAATCCTTATCTTCACCGATTCCCTCGGCTTCACCTTCGAGTCTACTTTCACCGGATTCCGAACTTTCACCGGATTCACCTGGATTCGCGGATTCACCTCCATTGGTCGAAACTGCCTTATAAACTCCGTATCCCGGCTGTTGAACGAGCCCATCATCAATTAAACCCCTCAACAGCTTGGAAAGAACCGGCTTTTTCTTTCCGGTCGCGTCCACAATATCCTGTAGCTTCATTTCTCGACTCTGGTTGCGAAGCAAGGAAAGCAGCTCCCTCCGCTCTTCGCTCATACGGACCTCATTCGCCGGCCCAAGCAGTTTCCAGGTGAGGGTTTGGGGCTCGAAGCGCAATGCAAATGCGTTCTCCTCGACATCTCTTCCCACTACGGCGAGGTCCACCTCGTTATGCGCGTTTCCGTCCCTTCTCATAACTGCAATCGTATCTGCGGCCCCCGTGATCCCGGTTGACCCCATTACGGTTTCAAAAACATCACCGGCCTTGAGCTTGCGCACGTGATGGACAGCTATGATTGCGATAGAGTACTTATCGGCAACGCTCTTTAAATCCGCAAGTTGGCTGTAGGCGCCCTCATAGGAACCGATCCTCTTGTATCCGCAAAAGCGGGCCAGCGTATCGATTATTATGAGCTTTACCCCAGGATGATAGCCAAGATGCCTTTCCAGGCATGAAACAGTCGATTCGCCTTGTTTGGGACCAGACGTCGCGAAGTGAATCATGCCGGTCCCGACGTTTCCATGAATTTTGGAAAAATTGGCTTTAAGCCGCCTCTCGGTGTCTTCCAGTGCGAAATATAGGACTTCTTTTTTTTCGACATCAATTTTGCCGAAAACCAGACCCCCACACGCCACGGCCGATGCAATGCCCATTAAAGTAACCGTTTTCCCGACCTTCGGTGGCCCTGCCAAAAGTGTTAACCCCGGCGGGATAAAATACGGAACTATCCAGTTTTGGTCTGTAAAATCTTTGTTCAGCAACTCTGTGTCTGAGAAGGTTTCGCTGATAGGAGTGCTGGGCGGAGTTGATTCAATTTCCATAATCTTTACCTCGATAGAAAGAAATAGCCCTCCAAATCGGAGGTTTTTAAAATGAAAGGGCCGATCCATTTAAGGACCGGCCCTTGACCTTCTGTTCAAATCTGTCCGGGCGCCATGCCCAAGCGCCTCAAGAAGCGCCACAACTCTTGCATTACTGTTGTGGCGCCGCAAAAGTATCTACAATTTAGCCGGCAAGGGGTTCATCGCCGGCTGCAAGAAAACCATCGCAGCATGCGGTTAAAGATGACGAGCTTTTCTTTAATTCCTCGACAATCTTTCTCGTCGCCTCGTCTACCAGGATGGCTTGCTCCCGCCTCGTCAGCAGTTCGACAATTTCTGGCCTGTCGAGAGCCTTTTTAAAGCTTTTCAGTCGGCGTATCTCGAGCGAAAAGTCGTGGCTGACCGCCTGCGTTCCGGGCTTCATTTCCTTTATCTTCTGTGCCAGCTCGCGGCTAGGCGGTGGATTTTCGACGATGCTGCGCACGTAATCGATTTTGACTACATCGTTTTTCAGCTTGATGAGCTCGGTCTTGTGCGTAAAGCTCAGCCCCGTAGTATCAATGCCGCTTTCTTTCAGGAACTTTTCCTGTGCTGCGACTCTCAGTATCCGGCTCAGTGTAGAAACATCGACAGCAAGGTCTTCGCGTTCACAGAGCCGTCGATAACTGTTTTCTTTTTTCGGATTTTTCGAAAAGGCTTGCGTTATGTCCCCACCGAAAAAATGCTCGATCAGGAAAATCCCGATTTCGTCATAGCCTTTGTCCCGCGACCCTTTCATCGTGTCGTTGATCAATTCAACAGCGACATCGATCTGATCCCGAGCACCTGCAGCGCATGTTGGTGTTGCTTCGGTGTTTAAGGGTTCCTCTTCGACCCGGCCACCTTCGCCTTCCGGTCTTTCTCCATCCAGTACAATTTTTTCCTTTTCTTCCATAAGTTACTCCTTTTGTTAAGTTTGCCGTCCCTTATGGACTGGCATTTTCTAATGATTCTTAGTAGCGAGCTAGAATTCGCCATTCGGCATCGCTCTGAAACCTCGAATCCCTGGTCCTGCAACGTAAACGGCGGCTCCAGGATCAATCACTGACAAGCCGCCGTTCATCACCACGCTTGCATTAAAGGCCATGGAGGATCTCCTTGCCTTTCGCAAACCGTTGCACCACGCATATTCGATTAATTATTCACAGCTTTTTCCCGGGGCTTCACCTCCTTCCATGCTCTTTCGAGATGCCTCCAAACCCGGTCCTGACCACAAAATGACGATTTGAGTTCGGGGTGGACCGAGGTTAGGATGAGTTTTCTCACAAATTCCATCGCATCCCGCATCGCCTCGTCCTTACAGGGACACGTCCATAAAAACTCTAAAAATTCGTGTATGGTTCGACCCATCGAACCCTTTGAGGTTTTAGCGGTAATCGGGATTATCCCGCAGTCCTTTAGGTAACTTATGAAAGAACCGGGGACCAAACCATGGCGCTTGAACTGCCTGATTTGGTTTTTCGTCATTTTGCGTGCTTTCTCGACCGCGAGTATGTCGCCGGCAAAATACCCGACACCACACTCAGTCCGCCCACTCTTAATAAAATCTCTAATTATTTTGGGCATACTTCCCCTCCTGATTGGAGTTACGGGCTTTCGGTATCCTTAATCACCCGATGTTGCGTTGCTTTGCTGGCCGGATCTGAAAGGCATGAAGCGTGCCAATGAGTGGATCTGGACACACTACGGCTTAAGATATTGATATTTCATTGATTTCAGAACAGATGGTTAAAAATATAGGATTAAGCGGCACAGATTTGGGCGTAAAGAGGAAGGTTTAGGGATGATATTTAGTCCGCATGCTTTTGGCCTCCACTTCCCAGTTTTCTTAAACGGCTATAGAAGGTCCGATGATTCACCTGCATAATTCTAGCTGCAGCTGCTTTATTACCGTTGGTTTTTTTGAGGACAGAATCATAATATGATCTGAGCAGTTGTTCAAAAGTCATAGATGCAATGTCTGGAACTTCGAGGTCTTCCAATTCTTCAGTTAGAATAGCGGACTCATCGCCTGAGGATAGCGATTTCAAAAACTTGTTTACAGGATACCGATTCGCCAAACGGAGAAAAAAATAGTCGCGCTCATGTTGATTGACTGGTGTTGGAAATGTAAAGCCGTTTATTCTAATACCAGAAATAAACTCTAGCATTTCTTTTTCAAGATTAGCAATGGGATGGTTTACGTAATCCACATCTATCATACTATCATCAGAGTCATCGTCTTCATTAGTCTCGATCCCTTCGCCAAATAATGGGGCGTACGCACTTCCAGTATCTAAACTAAGCAGATTTTTATTATCTTTGTTATTCTGAAAAAATATCGCACAATATGTGTCAATGTTATCATCAACTTTCTCAAATGCTCCTATATAAACTTTTACAAAGGTAAGTTCTCTGTTAATAAGTTGAGACTTAGCTCCTTCTTTAACCATAAATGTCGCTTTGTGCTGTATAGTAAATGGATCATGTACTCTACTCCTACTGCACTTATTAAAGATGATACTACCACGTGTTGAAAACTGTTTGAAGGCCATTCCCCATCGTCTGAGCATTGCTTTTTTGCCAGTTTGGCTTTGTTCAATGATATCCAATCTATTGGTATTTAAGAGATTCACGCTTATAGGGCCAGTATCAAAAATTCTAAACAAAGCATCTCGCAATCTCTTGTGCTTTTCCAGTTTATGGTTCAGTGAATAAATAGCTGAAACATTGGCCGGCATTTCGTTTCCATGTAGAGAGAAAGGAATAAGCACGAAGCAATCATCCACATCATCATTACTAAACTCTGGTATATAAGTAACTGGGACATCATATGACGATTGATATCCAGCAGCCGAGGCCATGTGCTTCTCACGATATATCAATCTTCCAACTCTTTCAATCTCTCTTATATTTCCTGGCCAATGGTAAGCAATAAGAGCTAGTATTTCACATGGAAACAGATTCCATACAAGTTGTGGGAATTTGGAATTTAGGTAATAAAGTATGTCGCCCCTCCTTGTGTGAATTGGAGGTATGTAGAATGGGAAAAAACGCTGTAGGAAGTCGAACCTTAATTCAGTATCATTATTAGTTGCCGCCATTACACGCACGTTAGCCCTTTTGGGGGTTCTGCCCCCAACTTGGAAATATTCCCCTGTCTCGATAAAGGTAAGAAGCGCGGCCTGAGTTGGTTCTGGTAAATTCCCTATCTCCTCAAGCACAAGGACTCCACCATCTGCTTCATCAATTAAGCCTCTCTTGTTGACTATTGCTCCTGTAAAGGCACCCTTTTCATATCCGAAAAGCTCGCTTCTGGCCAAGTCTCCGCCGTAATGAGAACAGTTTATCGTCAAGATCGGAACTTCATCACCAAATTCCATTCTGAACAAAACTTTGAAAAGATCGCAAAACATTGTCTTACCAACGCCTGATGGACCAAGAACTATGATGGGGTCATTTCCTGCTGCTCTATAGTGAGCTTCGAACCGCAGAATGCTTTCCACCATTCTCGGGGGAATAATATATCGTCGCGGAGGCAAGGATTTAAAATATCGAGGAGATTCACCTGCCATCTACATTTCCTTTTCGCCGTATGCACACCGGAAAAACTCAAAAGCAGTAATGCACTGGTTCGTAAAAGTTCGGAGAGTGCTCAAACAAACATAAGTCACTACTATCACAGTGAATGATGAAATGCAACGTTTAGGATTAAATAACATCCTATAGTCATTCTTTTTCTCTCTTAAAAACTCACCTTTGAAGTCGATGCCACCATAAATATTTGTAAAAGCAAACACTTATGGGTTCAGGCTCGGTCGGTTCTTTCTGGTACAAAGCTTGAAATCAACAACTGTGACCAAAGAATGAACCCTTGAGAATCAAGATCGATGAGAGGCATCACAGAATCGAATGACCGAGAGCACCATTGACAAAACTGCTCAGCCCAGCATAATGACCCCCGAGGAGGTCGCCTGCTTTCTCCGGAAAAGCCCGAGCTGGGTTTACAAGCACTGGAAGGAGCTGGGCGGCGTGAAGCTCGGGGGTTCTCTAGTTTTTCCGTCCATGGAGGACCTCTATGAGCATTTATTCGGTAAAAGGGAAGGGCTTCCGATACGACTTCACCCTGAAGGGGGAGAGATACACGGAAGCATGGTTCAAAACGAAAAAGGCAGCTCAGGCAGCCGAGGCAAAAAGAAGGGAGGAAATAGAAAACCCGATAGCGGAAATGGAGGTGGAGGAGCAGCCACCGAAAGAACCAGTGGCACCGGCGACAGAGGAGACCAAAACAGGCATAACCTTTTTGGAGCTGGTTAATATGCGTCTTGATTTCATCAGCGTCTACAAGACCCCATCCTATTACAACGATAACAGGTACCTGTTTAAGCGGCTGGTCCGAAGGTGGGGGCAGATGAGCGTGGACGAGATCACCAGCATGGATGTTCAAAAATTTATCCTGGAGAGGTCCCGGCTTGGCCACTACGCTGCAAATTATGATCTGCGGCTTTTAAAGGCTCTTTTCAACCACGGAATCCGGCATAAGGTCGTTTCCGAAAACCCGGTCCAAAATGTCCCCTTTTTGCCGGTGGAAAAAAGAGTAAAGTACGTTCCTCCCGTTCAGGACATCGACAAGATCATAGCGCTTGCCGATCCCGATACTCAGGACTACCTGTGGACTATACGGGAGACAATGGGGCGGATGGGTGAAATTAATCGGTTGGCCTGGGACGATGTCGATCTGAAGAACCGGTCAGTGACACTGTACACTCGGAAGAAACAGGGAGGGCATTTGACCCCAAGGAATATTCCGATGACTGAAAAGCTGTCGGAAATCCTGATGCGCCGTTATCAGGAACGCAATCAAACCAAGCCGTGGGTGTTCTGGCAGCGTTACTGGTGCAGGCAGGCAAAAACGTGGAAAGAAGGGCCATACCAGGATCGCAAGAAGATAATGATGTCATTGTGCCGAAAGGCTGGAGTGAAATATTTCAGGTTTCACGCGCTACGGCATTCGGGTGCATCAATCATGGATAACAACAATGTTCCAATTGTGGCTATCCAGGAGATTCTGGGACACGAAAACCGGACAACTACGGAAATTTACCTTCATAGCGTGAGTGGAGCTGCAAGGCATGCTATTACCTGTTATGAGGCTGCCAGAAAAAATTCTCACACGGATTCTCACACAGGCTAGGGTCAAAATAAAAAGCACTTGCAGATTAATCCGTAAGTGCTTGATTTTATTGATGGGCCGTCGCGGAATCGAACCGCGAACCTCCTGATTAAGAGTCAGCTGCTCTACCAATTGAGCTAACGGCCCGCAAGTGGCATTTGGTACGCCCGGCAGGAATCGAACCTGCGACCTATGGATTCGAAGTCCAGCGCTCTATCCAACTGAGCTACGGGCGCTCCAGGACAGAAATTGCTCTTATACCAGACCGGGCCGCCAAGTCAAGGGCCAAGTTGCTGCCCCGTCGCCCCGTGGGATCGCAGGCTATGCTGAGGTCTTCGGGGTTCGATTGTCGTGCGAAAAATCCGACAAATGAGTTAGAATATTAACTTTGTTGATTTTCGAAATGCGGGAGCAAAATGGCCTATATCGACCAGGAGGTTCGCAGGCTGCTTGGAAAGGCGATAAACCATTACGGCCTCATCCAGGCGGAAGAAGAGATCGCGGTTGCGGTTTCGGGAGGAAAGGACAGCATGCTCCTCCTGTGGCTGCTCCGAGAGAGGCTGCGGCGCATCCCCATAAAGTACGGACTCACGGCAGTGCACGTGGACCCGGGATTCGACTCGGAAACGGCGGACCGGCTTGAATCATATTTTGTCCGCGAGGGCTTCCGGTATGAAATCATCCGCACGGATTTCGGGCTGCGGGCGCACGGGCCGCAAAACCGCGAAAACCCGTGCTTCCTGTGCTCGCGGCTGCGCCGGGCAACCCTCTTTAAGAAGGCGCGCGAGCTTGGCTGCACCAAGATCGCTTTGGGCCACAACCAGGACGACCTCATCGAGACCTTTTTCATAAACATCTGCTACGGCGCCCAGGTGGCCGGCATAGTGCCCAGGCAGGAGTTTTTCGGGGGCGAGATTACGGTGATTCGGCCGCTTGCTCTAATTTCAGCCGCAAGCATCGCCAGAATGTGCAAGCGCCTGGAGATCCCGGTTCTGCCCTCGCAATGTCCCTCGGCGGACAGGAACAAGAGGAGCGAAATCCGCGGCATTCTGGAGGGCATCTACAAAAAAAACCCCAAAGTGCGCGGAAATATTTATCACGCCATGAGCAACGTCAATCTCGAATACCTGCCCCCGGGGCTTCCGGCAAGAGGGAAAAGGGGCAGGGACAAAGGCGGGGTTTCCCCGGAGGATTTCGATCCCGGCGCCATTTATCAGAGGCCGCAATGAATCAGCTCAGCGCAAGCGACAGGAAGACCTTTTTCATAATCGACGGAAGTTCCTACATCTACAGGGCCTTCTATGCGATTCGGCGCCTTACCAATTCGAAGGGCATGGCGACCCAGGCCGTTTACGGCTTTTTTACCATGCTGCTAAAAGTCATGCGCGAGCGCAGGCCGGACTTTATATGCGTGGTCTTCGACGCCCCCGGTCGGAACTTCCGCCATGAGCTTTTCGAAGCCTACAAGGCCACCCGGCAGGTCATGCCCGAGGAACTCTCGCCCCAGGTCCCCTACATCAAGCAGGTGGTGCGCTATTCGGGCCTCTCCCAGATGGAACTGGAGGGCTACGAGGCCGACGACCTGATCGCAACCCTTGTCCACTGGGGCGCGGCACGGGACCTGGATATCGTGATCGTTTCGTCCGACAAGGACCTGCTCCAGTTGATCGAAGACCCCGCAATCCGCCAGTGGGACCCGCAATCCGACCGGCTTTTCACCGAAGAAGTGGTAAAGGAGCGCTTCGGTGTGACCCCGCGGCAGATGACCGACTACCTCGCCCTGGTCGGCGACTCTTCGGACAACATCCCAGGGGTGAAGGGCGTGGGCGACAAGACCGCGCGCCAGCTTCTCCAGACCTGGGGGTCTCTTGAAAACATCTATGCGGCCGTCGACAGGATTACCCCGGACTCGCTCAGGAAAAAACTGGTGGAAGGCCGCCAGAGCGCATTCCTTTCCCTCGAGCTGGTTATTCTTCGGCTGGACGTAATCGTTGACCGGAAGCTCGAAGAGTTCGCCCCGGCACCGCCCATGACAAACGAAATGATCGGGCTGTGCGAAGAACTCGATTTCAAGTCCCTGATAGACGTTTTGAAGCGCGAATGGCAGATCGAAGAAAAGCCCGCCGCCCCGAAAAGGCCCCCCAGCGCCAGGAAAGACATAATAGTCCGGACGCCCGAGGAGCTGTCCGGGCTTCTTCGCATCATCGAGCACGAACCCCTCATCTCGATCGAGGTCGAGACCACCTCGCAGGAGGCAATGGAGGCCGAAATGGTGGCTGTCGCGCTCAGCTTCACGGACGGCGCCGCGTGGTACATTCCGGTGGGCCACGTGGGGCCCGGGTCCGAAGGCCAGCTTACGGCCGCCCAAACCCTACAGGCGCTGCGACCGGTCCTGAACGCCCCCGCTCCCGCCAAAGCCGGGCAGGACCTCAAGTTCCAGTGGGTCGTGCTGAAAAACCACGGGATAGAGCTTAACGGGATGGTTTTCGATACCATGGTGGCAAGCTACCTGCTCGATCCCGGAAAGCAGACCCACTCGCTTGACCGGATGGCCTCGGAGTATCTGGGCGAGTCCATCTCGTCGCACCAGGACCTTACCGGAAAGGGCAAGGCCCGGATCGGCTTTGCCGAACTGGAGCTGGAGGCGGCGGCGGACTACGGCTGCTGCGATGTGGAGACTGCCTGGAGGCTCCTTCCATCCCTCAGGCGGGAAATGGAAGACCATAAGCTGACCGAACTCTACGAAAAGGTGGAACTCCCGCTTACCGAAGTCCTTGCGCGCATGGAATATCGCGGTGTCCTGGTGGACCGCGAGAAGCTGGAACGGCTCTCGCTCGAGTTCGAAAAAGCCCTGGACCGGAAGGCGGCCCTCATATACGAGATGGCCGGTGAAGAGTTCAACATCGCCTCGCCAAAGCAGCTCGGCTCCATCCTCTTCGACAAGCTGGGGCTTCCGGTCATAAAGAAAACCAAGAGCGGCGCATCGACCGACGTGGCCGTCCTGGAGGACCTGGCGGCGGAGCACCCGATAGCCGAACAGGTACTTGTCCACCGCACCCTCTCAAAGCTCAAGGGGACCTATGCGGATGCTCTTCCCAGGCTGATCCGGCCCGAAACGGGCCGAATCCACACCTCCTTTAACCAGACGGTTACGTCCACGGGCCGTCTCAGCAGCTCCAACCCCAACCTGCAAAACATCCCCATACGCTCCGAAGAGGGCAGGAAAATCCGCGAGGCGTTCATAGCCCCGCCCGGCCACATGCTCATGTCGGCCGACTATTCGCAGATAGAACTTCGCGTGCTCGCCCACTACAGCCACGATACGAGCCTGGAGGAAGCGTTTCGCAAAGACGAAGACGTCCACCGCCACACCGCCGCCGAAGTGTTCGGGGTGGAACCCGCGGCCGTTACCCCGGAGATGCGCAGGCAGGCCAAGATGATCAACTTCGGGATCATCTACGGCATGAGTTCTTTCGGACTCTCGCAAAGGCTGCGGATCAGCACCAGGATCGCCAAGGCGGCTATAGAGCGCTATTTCGAGCGCTACCACGGTGTCAGGCGCTTCATCGACAAGGCGGTCGGGATGGCGCGAGAGACGGGCTATGCGGAGACCTTGCTTGGAAGAAGGCGCACGATCCCGGAGCTTCAGAGCCGAAACTTCAACATCCGCCAGCTCGGAGAGCGCCTTGCCATAAATACGCCCATCCAGGGGACCTCCGCCGATCTTATCAAGAAGGCGATGATTGATATCCACCGGGCGATCGAGCGCGAGGGACTAAAAACGCAGATGCTCCTGCAGGTCCATGACGAACTTCTTTTCGAAGTCCCCGGCGATGAAATGAAGAAGGCGCAGGACCTGATCCAGCGGGCAATGGAGGAGGTCCGGGAGCTGGAGGTGCCGCTCAAGGTGGAAATAGGCTGGGGGGCGAACTGGGCGGAGGCGCATGCCTGAGGGCGGGCCTGCATGCCGATTTTGGGGACCTCCGGTTTTTCTCACGAGAAATACGCAACCGCCACTTGTCTTCTAAACCTTACGCTCTATCTTTTGCCAAGTACAGCCACATGGAACAATGCCTTCGTCGGCCTGGTCCCCGACCTGCCGTTAGTCTCTTTTGATTCCCTGCACATGCAACCGGAGAGGAGTTAATTATGGAACAGCAGATGAAATTGGTGAAGCAGATGGTGGAGATGCAAAAACTCACCTTCGAGTCCATGATGAGCGGCATGTTCATGTTTTGGAAGCAAACGGAGCAAACGCTCGATTCTTTCCTGAACCAGGCCGTCTGGATGCCCGAACAGGGCAAAAGCGCGCTCCGGCAATGGATCGAAGGAAACAAAAAAGCCTGCGAATATTTCAAAAACGCTGTCGAAGAGGGATACGGCAATCTGGAAAAGTACTTCAGCGGCTAAACCGGGAAAGACGGCTGCTCAACGACACCGGTTCGCATACCGGGGCCTTCGGATGCGAGCACGATTTACAAGGCGTCAACACCCGTTGGCAGCCTGGGTGGTGCACACCCAGTAATCCAGTAGTGACCTGATGATACCGGCCAGGCTGCGGAAGCCTGCCGGTTTTTGAATGAATGAATTCGCCCCGTAGTTATAGCATTGCTGTACCGTGGCCGTTCCGCCCGAAGTCGTGAACACGACCACCGGAATGCTGCGAAAACCAATGCTCGATTTTATTTCGGCAAGGGCCTCACCACCGTCCATCCTGGGCATATTCAAGTCGAGCAGGATCAGGTCGGGGCGCGGTGAACGCGCCGGAGGGCCCGTTTCCGAGTCTTTCAGATATTCCAGAAGCTCGACGCCGTCATGCAGGAACCGCAAATCTATCCTGGGTTCTCCGCAGGAACGGCTTTCTTCTACGGCGTCCCTGACCAGCAGGCAGTCATCCTGATCGTCGTCGACCATCAGCAGTACGAAGGTGGCCCTGTTTTCCATGACCTCTCAGACCTCCTTTGTTTGATATCCATGCCCTGCCGGTGGTTTCGGCTCGGTTGACGGGAGATCGCAGTCCTTTCCCCTTGACGCCAAAGTGTACGCCACCGCGGCGGCGATATCGCCGCTTCCGGCATTTCCTTTCGTAAAGAAATGACTGGCCCCGCTGAGGAGAGCGGCTTCACGATACTCGGGAATGTCATAGCCCGTAAGGATGATCACGTCTATTTCGGAATTGGTTTTCTTGATCGTCCGGGTAAGTTCCAGCCCGTTTATACCGGGGAGCTTAATATCCATGAAAATGAGATCGGGTTCCAGTTGCTTGAGTTTGAGAAGGGCCTGCTCACCATCTGATGCCTCTTCGATTCCCATGCATGGGAACTGTGCCTTCAGCATATCTCTTAGAGAGTTGCGAAATATTGGGTTATCTTCGACAATCAGGGTGTAGCACATTTTTATCTCCAGGCATGCGCGGTTTGCACCGGCAGAAACCAGATTTTATTTTCTTCATCCTTTCCAAAATCTAGGGAGAGCAACAGGCGTGGTAAATATGCACTTCATGGTAATTGGAAGTGTCAAATCATGTATTTATACCTAATGTAGACATAAGCTGTAGAGAGTAAATAAAGGAGCGCCACCGGAACCGGCAAGCGCCCGCCCCGTGATAGCGCGGCTTTAGGGGACAATAAATCATGGGAAAGCAGTACACCCGCCGACTTTAGTCTTCCCGCATTTAAACCGCCCTTCGACATGACCTCAGGACAAAAGGCTACTGTCCCGATCCGTTCGTGCCGAGGCACCGAAGCATCGATCATATACCCTTCGGAACCCGGTTAAAAATGGCGGTGGTACGCCGGGAATATAGCTTTGGCGGCAAATCAGTAAGGAAGGAGGGAGGTCGCGGAATTTTCGTTCAAGGCGCGGTTTCACGTTATTCTATGTCCAGGGCATCCCGAATCTCTTCCGCCCTGAAGCCGATTATCACTTTGCCTCCTACAACGAGCATCGGAAACCTGCAGTCGGGGTTGGCTTTTTTGATCTCCTCGATTATTTCCCGTCTCTCTTCCTCGTTGATCTTGTCCACTTCCACACATTCATATTCAACACCGCATTGTTCCAGCAATTCCCTGGTATTCCGGCAATGGATGCATGTACTGAGAGCATATAGTTTAACCTCGCAACTTTTCATTGAATCTCCTTTGGAAGATTCCGTCAGGGACATTGCCACATTTCCGACACGAAGAAAGGGGCGACCACGTTCTGCTCTCAACTATGCCGGATAATAAGCAATACCGGTCATGGTGCAAACAAAACATAATGGCGATAATTGATACGGGAAATGGGTAAAATTGAGAGTTATATACTTTAATCGATATGTATTTCGATAACGGGACGTCCGGTAGCAGCAGGTACGCACAAGGGTCGGTACGTCCCGGCAAGAGGAGCTGACTTTCAGGCGGGCCGGATTCCACCAATGATTCTTTACGGGCGGCAAAACCCGCCGAGCCGAGCCGCTCTTAAAATTCGTTCAGTTTTCATTTGAAAAATAAATCCGGACCTGTTAGACATTTGCTGTTCGAGCGGGAGTAGCTCAGTTGGCTAGAGCATCAGCCTTCCAAGCTGAGGGTCGCGGGTTCGAAGCCCGTCTCCCGCTCCAACATTTTGTCTGCCAATTCAGCTAGTTACAATTTCGGAGACCTCCACTTTCGCCAGTCTTGGTGGCGAAAGCAGGAGGTCTTCCCCATTATAAGCTACCGAAACGTTAGCAAATGCATCCGATCATCAGGCCCGAATCCAGTTCACGCCTGATAAAGAGCGCCCGTTCTAAGTCATAACTCCAGGAAATCCTTGCCAAAGTAGTCCAAGATCTGGCCTGTGTCCTTTTCCAGACCTTTCACGTACTGCCCGTAGACTTCGTACACCTCTCTTTTGATATATTTTGTTTTCCCTGGCGATTTTCATTTCGTTATGGCACGCTAATTCAAGATAACTGACTGTTGTGAGAAGATAAACAGCAATGCCGGAGGTGATATTTGGAAGGGAATCAGAGCAGATCGCCGGTTCAAAGTGCGCGTGAAGGTCTTGAACAAATCAGGGTGAGCCATCCTCTGATTCACAGCATCACAAACTATGTGGTGATGAACTTTACGGCCAACGTGCTCCTGGCTATCGGCGCGTCGCCGATCATGGCGCATGCCACCGAGGAAGTCGAGGAGATGGTTGGACTGGCCGGCGCCCTGGTCATTAACATCGGCACCTTGTCGTCGCACTGGATCGGCTCCATGTTCCAGGCCGCACTGGCGGCGCAGCGGAGGTCGATTCCCGTGGTGCTGGATCCGGTGGGCGCCGGTGCGACGAGGTTCCGCACAGAAACGGCCCGGCGTTTGATCCGGGAGACAAAGATATCCGTCATACGTGGAAACGCATCGGAAATCCTGGCGGTTGCCGGGAAAGAGACGATTACCAGGGGCGTGGATTCCACCCACGGCACGAGTGATGCCAAACTCGCGGCCGCCGAGCTGGCCGGGAATTCCGGCGCCGTTGTAGCGGTTACGGGCGTGGAAGATTTCGTGACTGACGGCTCGCGGGCAGCTACCGTTTCCAACGGCCATCCGCTGATGGGGCGGGTCACGGGGACGGGTTGCGCAGCGAGCGTAATCACGGGAGCTTTCTGCGCGGTTGAAACGGATATCTTCGTGGCGGCGGTGGGTGCTCTTGTGACTTTCGGAATTGCAGGAGAGATTGCTGCCGCGTCCGGTCCCGGCCCAGGCAGTTTTCAGGCGCTCCTTCTGGACGCCCTTGATGCGGTCGACGGAAACACCATAGAGAAAAAAGCAGCCGTGACGTTGTTATGAAAAATGGAAGAATGCGGGATAAGAACGCTCAGGATTACGGCAGGGAATCGGCCCGCAATTTAGAGTCATGACCTTGAACATCAGGGGGTCTCGTGCCGCTGCAAGAACATGAGGCCCCCAAGGCATCGACTGCTTCCATGAAGACGCTGAGGGAGACTATTCCGTGCCCTATTATTGACAGCGGGCAGGAAGTTTACCAAAATCAGGGGTATGGAACTTCTTCTCCAAGTCTTGCCGGGTAGACCTTTTTCCGCGCGGACAGCGTTGATTGTATCCGGAAAAAAAGACGCTTTGAGGTTTGCACGCGCGTGTAAACGGGAGGCTGGAGCATTACTAAATCCTCAAAAGGCGGCCGAAAGCCCGGGCAGAATTAAATAACTTTCGGGATTGAGGATTTCCTTGACTATTCGCACCCCGGTTGCCTGGACCCGGGCTTTTGAGCGGCTTTCCCGCATCTCATCAACGTCTTATTTATCCAGGATATGTCAATGGGATATACAGTTCACGCGTCACGCTATGAATTATTGGGATTCTTCAAGCTCCAGCCGAGTTCGACCGAAATATCTTAATCCGCCAGTCCGAGGGATCTTCCATGGTTGAGTCCACGCCAAGAATTATGACATATTTTGAATGGCATTTTGCACTCGCATCTTTATCAAAAGGCCTTGGTTTTTCGACGTTTCCGCACCACAGCACAGAAGTTCGGGGCAAAAGTGAGGACTTTCAAACACAATTTGAATTTTCGTGCTTGCTAGGGTTGCCATGCCTGCAAAACAAAACAGGACAGGCGCGCTCTCAAAGACGACCTTAACGAAGTTTTGGAAACGGTCCGCGAGACCGACATCCTGGTCCTCGCATCTTCTCTTTACTACTGGGATATTTCTTCACAATGAAAAGCTTTCATGGCCGGAATGTCCTCGCTCCTGACGCCCGACCTCATCGCCAATCCTAAAAAGTCGCGCCTGGCTCCCGGGAAAAACTGCTCCTCAATCTTGCCCGGAATAATCCTGGCAAGGGCCCCTCAACAATATTTTTCAAAAGCTCGGCTACCTTTTCCGAGCTTGCGGTTTTGTCACTGCTCACACCACGGAACATGATCTTCAAATAACTCGAAAAGGATGGACAACAGGAATTCTAGCCGCTGTATTTTGGAGCACTGAAGAATAAACCCGACGCAATTTCATTGGACACCTTAAACGGGAAAGCGATATTTTCAAGCCACCAGAATTGAACTCGCTCCGGAAGGACTGATCTCATGCCACAAAGGCAAC
Source organism: uncultured delta proteobacterium (assembly GCA_963712895.1). Taxonomy (GTDB): domain Bacteria; phylum Desulfobacterota; class Syntrophobacteria; order Syntrophobacterales; family Syntrophobacteraceae; genus SbD1. The sequence continues at coordinate 60,688 of CAVQJR010000013.1, forward strand.
TGGGAAAGCTGCCGCCGCGTTATCGTTTTGCTTTGGTAAAGAAGCTGTACGGGACGCGTTTTTCGATAATCCTCGGCGACCTGTCCCAAACGGACGACCTGCGGGTAATGGGCATTGATGGCCAGCATGTTTTCTACAACTTTTCTTTCGAGGAACTGGAACCACTGATATATTATCCCCAATAATGTGCGAAGCTTGAGCATAGGAATGCCTCAATTTGACCAAGGGAAAGGTGGTAGCGCTATGACTGAGAAACCAACACATAGCGAGCGGCCAGGGTCGCTTTCAGGAGAAAAGAATAGATCTGCCGGAAATTACCGCACCTTCCGGCAATGGCGTTCGCTGAAACTCATCATTGCTGCAGCGGTCATACTCATCGCTCTTCTGGTGGTCAGTTCCGGCTGGATACAGAAGGAACTTTGGATGCGGCAACTCGGCTACACCAGCGTCTTCTGGACACTCCTGTCCCTGCGGTGCGAACTGTTTTGTGTGGCTTTCGTTGTCACGTTCCTGTACCTCTGGATCAGCCTTCGCTTTGCAGCGAGAAACGGCGCCACTTTCCACTCGGGTAGTTTAACAAACGAGTCTACCGGTGCTGCGAAAATCGGCACCCAGACCTCTCCCGCAGATTTGAAACTGGTCATGGATGCGCTCGTCGTCGTTGCAGCCCTAATCTTTGCGGTCACCTTCTATGCACAATGGGATACGTATCTCCGCTTTCGTTATGGCGGATCCTTCGGGTTGTCAGACCCCCTCTTCGGAGTCGATGTCGGGTTTTATCTGTTCCGTCTCCCCTTCTATGAGCTTTTGCAAAGCAGCCTGACCACATTGACGCTAATTACGCTTCTGGCCTTCCTGGCCCTCTACGAGTACTTCGGGTTACTGCGGTTCGGCCGCAACGGACAGATGGAGGGCCAGGGCTCAAAAGCCATTTCACACCTTTCCATCCTGTTCTCCGTCCTGGTTGCCAGTTGGGGATGGGGGTTTTACCTGGATCACTACGAACTCCTCTACTCCACTCAAGGAGTAGTTTACGGAGCCGGCTATACGGCGGATCATGTGACCCGGATCGCCTTCTGGATCATGGCCGGCGCCTCAGCGGCGCTATGCGCGCTGCTCGTGCTCAATATCTTCCGGCCGCGATTCAGAGCGATAGTTGTCGGAGCCGGAATTTACGCGGTCTTGTACATCATCGCGGTTTTGCTGACACCGGCTATCTTTCAGAGGTTCATGGTACAGCCGAACGAGCTGGCCCTCGAAACTCCGTATCTCAAGAACAACATAGAATTCACCCGAAAGGCCTACGGGCTCGACGCGATCCAGGAAACACTTTATCCTGCACTGTCAGATCTGACATCCGAGGTGATTGCGAAACATCAAGACACGATTCAGAATATCCGTCTCTGGGACTGGCGCCCGTTGCTTCAGATGTACAAACAAGCCCAGGAGATAAGACTCTACTATCAGTTTTACCAAGTTGATGTGGACCGCTACCACCTGCGGGATGGTTATCATCAGGTGATGCTTTCGGCCCGCGAACTCTCAGCGGAACTCCCCGCTGAAGCCAAAACCTGGGTAAACCAGAAGTTGCAGTTCACGCATGGTTATGGCCTGGTCATGAGCTTCGTTTCCAAGACTATCGGAGAAGGCTTTCCGCAATACCTTCTCGAGAACATCCCCCCCGAATCCACCTACGGCCTAACCATAAACCAGCCTTCCATCTACTACGGCAGGTCGATGCCGGGATATCGGATCGTCGGGACCGGCATAAAAGAGTTCGACTATCCCAAGGGGAATCAGAATGTCTATACGAGTTACAGCGGAACGGGAGGCATCCCGCTGGACAGCTTGTGGAAGCGGCTGTTATTCGCCTGGACTCAATCCGACACCAACATACTGTTAACCTCATATCTCCGGCCGGAAAGCAGGATTCAGATCTGGAGGCGCGTTCAGGAGCGAGTGAATCAGATCGCTCCGTTCTTGCGCCTCGACAAGGATCCCTACGCCGTGCTGAGCGAAGGCAAACTCTACTGGATACAGGATGCCTACACCATCTCGGATCACTTTCCCTACTCCAACATCCGCGCGGCAACCTCCCAGGAAGGGCTGAACTACATTCGAAACTCCGTAAAGGTCGTTGTGGACATGTACGACGGAACCGTCCGGTTCTATGTCATGGATCCGAACGACCCCATTCTGGCTGTCTACCGGCGTGCGTTTCCCGGACTCTTGTTGGACTTGAATCAGCTCTCGGCGGATCTGAAAACGCATCTGCGGTATCCGGAGGATCTCTTTTCCGTCCAGGCCGACCTGTACAGAACATTCCACATGACGGATCCGCAGGTCTTCTATAACCGGGAAGACCTCTGGGTGCTCGCCCAAGAGAATTACGCGGGCAACACACTGGCGATTCAGCCTTATTACATCCTGATGAAGCTCCCCGGAAGCGACCAACTTGAGTACCTGCTCATGACTCCCTTCACGCCTCAGAAGCGAGACAACATGATCTCCTGGATGGCCGCCAGGTGCGATTTCCCCGAATACGGGAAGATGCTCGTTTACCAACTTCCCAAGGACAAGCTTATCTACGGCCCGATACAAATTGAGGCTATGATCGATCAGAACACCACAATCTCCCAGCAACTGACCCTGTGGAACCAAAAAGGGTCCAAGGTCATTCGCGGAAACCTGATCGCGGTACCGATTGAGAACTCCTTTCTGTATGTGGTTCCTGTGTACCTCACGGCGGCAGGCACAGACTTTCCCCAACTCAAACGTGTAATCGTTATTTCGGGTGACAAACTGGCGATGGAGCCTACACTCGATGAGGCAATCCAATCCGTCTTCGGGACGCAGCAACCCAGGAATCCCGCGCAGGCGCTGCTGCTGCGTCGGCAACCGGAATTGGACCAGGCGAGAGCGCAGTTCGATGAGGCCCAGAAGGCAATGCAACAGGGGGACTGGGAGAAATTTGGCAAGGCGATGGATGTGCTCAAGCGCTTGCTGACCGGGCCGGCACAATAGGGTTCAGTCGGCAGCCTGAGCCGCTCCAGACCGCCTCCAGGGGTCGTGGGGGGACCCCATTCCGGCGGCCCTCCGCTCGGTTGGTTGGTTGGTGAAAGGTCTTAAAAAACGAAAAACGACAACCCAAGAGCCTGATCGAATTTGCAGAACTTGACGCACACAACTTTTAAAAAACTTTTAAATTCAAGATCGGATTTAATTTCCTGGAGTGCTTTACGTCCGTCCAACTGAGGCATGTTTAGATCGAGCAGAACAAGGTCAGGGCGAGGGCCTCTTCGCGTTTCAAGAGAGGAGCCTGGGTCCGATTTCCCTCCCCCGGCAGAGGGTCCGGGGGGGGGAATGGAGACTTCGACCACGGATCGATCAATTCCGCAACGGCGAGGCGGAAATAAACTGTGGATATCTGTCCTTCCAGCCTGTGAGGACGATCCTTTTTTCGTCGCTCAACTCGGTCAGAAGTGGGCTTATTTTCTGCACGGGTACGCCCAAAACGCCGGCTATTGAGGGCGGGTTCATCGAGACCTCGCGAATGACTCCAATAATCCTTGCAGACAGATATTCCTCCTCCAAAACGTCTGAGAAAAGCTCTTCCAATGGCGCCGCTGGACCCTCGATGTTTGGAAATTCCAGCTCCGACGGCCTTCTGAGGCCTACCCCCAGGACCCATCTCACCCGAGGGCGCAGGAGGGTCGCATGGACCGCCAGCAGGCTTTGCCGACACTGCGGGGTCCTTTCGATCGGACCCAGGCGGTCCGCCTCATCCAGAAACGATCTCGCCATCCGCACGAAAACCTCCGGCTCGTTGACATCCACGTAGCCGAGGGAAAGTCGCCGCCGTTCCAGCCCCGCCAAACTCAGGAGCTTTTCGATGAACAGCACCCGGAACCAGGTGTGGTCGATCCCGTAACCGTAATGGCAGGAAGCGGCCGGCGGGCATCCTGCAAGCATAATGTGGTTCGCCCCGTTGAGGAAGGCCATCGACAAAATGGTGGGATCAATTCCTCCGAGGCATCGAACCGTGACCATGAAAAGACGACTGGGATACTTCAGCCCCTTGATCGCGGCCATTTCCGCCGCGCCCTGTCCGCCCCAGTTGCAGGCGAAGCCGAGCGCATCGTTTTCGTTCATTTGCGAAAGCACGGCTTTAATTCGCGCCTCGAGCTGCTGGGTGCTGTTGTTGAGCACCGTCATCGCCTGGTAAGGACAGGCGGCCGCGCAACTCCCGCCCCCGTCACAGGCATGGATATCCACTCTCCTGGGCAGGGGTCCTTTTCCGGGGATGACGTTTTCCACCGCGCCGCAGTTGCACACCTCGTCACACAGTCCGCATCCCTCGCAAAGGTTCTGATCCACGGCCACCACCACCAAGTGTTCGGCCAGGCCCCCTTCCATGGCCTTTTTTTTGAGATCTAAGACTTTTCGGGCTGCCGCCTTGCCCTGGAGGAGCGCCTCATCCAAGCTGCAGGGTCGCTCGGCGGAACCTGTCAATATGGCCCTCTGAGCAGGCTCCTGGTCGGGTTTCAGCATCAGGGACGGTCTTTTCAGCTCCGATTCGGCGGAAAAAATCGGCAGGAACCTGATCAGTTCGAGGGTCTTCGGAGCAGGCGGACCGGACGCGGCGGAAACAACCAGCGTATCCCACCCAATCTCATGCTTCATGCGGTCCTGCGTGCTCACGAAAGTCAAATGATCGCTCCAGACCGTGGGGTGGAAGCCGGGATCGTAAGCGCTAAAATTGATCTTCCTCTTCCGCGCCCACACCAGGTCCGCTCCCGTGAGCGGCAACCGGATATCATCGGGGTACAGGACGACCGGGGTCGCCTGGGGATAGTTATCCACCAGATACCGGCTATTGTTCCAGGCCGACAAAAAGGCGAGATCCCGGTTCTCTTGCTCATCGGCGCCGTCAATCCAGAAAACCACGCTGCCGGTCAAGCTCTCAGCCCTGCCAAGGAGGTCCTCGAACTTGACCTGATCCATCACTTGCCCGGTTTTGCCCGCACTTGGAAGCTTTCCGGAAACATATTCCCGGTCGAGCGCCAGAATTATGACCGAGCCTTTAATTTCATTAACGCCGCCGTCGGGCCGTCTGAATCCCAGCCTGTAGTCTCCCACATGGCCGTCGAGATGTTCCAGTGAAAGGTCAGGAACCAGACTTACCAGGGGGTTGGAAAAAACCCCTTCCAGCATCGATTTCAGATGCCCGAACCGTATGCGCGCTCCCGGAAACTTCCCGGGAAGACCGTCCAGCACTTCATCGGCGTTCGTGTAATCCGTGACCAGCGAGGTTTCCATGCCATGTCGCGCCAGTTCTTTGGCGGCCGCGAAACCCGATACGCCCCCTCCCAGGATAATGGCGGGGCCTTCGAAGGGCGCGCGCAGCGGCGCCACCGGATCTACAAGACCAAGACTCGCCGCAGCCCCGCCAAGGAGCGCCGCCGCTTTGCGGGTCAGCTCGGCACTGGGCTCGTCGTGGACCAGCGCGATATGGTCCTTTAGGTTGACAACTTCGATCTGGCAGTCCAGAAAGCCGAATTCCCCGAGGGTCCGCGAAAATTTCTTTTTCATGATCCGGTCGGAACAGGCGCCGATCAGGACCCTGTTGAGTTCATGCTCCCTGACCGTTTCGGCCAGTTGCTTCAGACCGGGGCGGAGGCAATACCGGGAATGGCTCCGAACGCAGACGGCCCCCGCGGCTCCTTTCATCCGATCTTCCAGTGCGGACATATCCAACCGGCCGCCGATCACTTCCCCGCACCGGCAAAGAAAAACTCCCGTCCTCACTCCGGCTTTCATGGCAGCCTCCTTTCCGCGCAAACCGACGCCCCCACGGCGGTCCCGGGCGTCCCCCGTATCTTTCCAAAGAGCCGATCCATGGATTCGGTCGGACAGAGGTAAAGGCAGATCCCGCATCCGACGCATTCCGGGCTCGGCAGATCGAAGGCCGTGGTGACTTGCTTTTTAACTCCCCGATTTCGGAAAGCGATCGCGGCCGCCCCCCCCAGGTGCTCGCACCCCTGGACACACAAGCCGCAAAGGATGCAGGTGTTTTCGAAATCATCGCTCCTGAAGCGCGACTCCCTGATTCCATGCGCGCGGGCAAGGGATTTGATCTTTTCGGACCCCGGGTGCTCATCCACCAGCATTTGCAGTATCCAGCGGCGGACGTTGCGAACGCGGCCGCTTTCGGTATCAACCTTTATGCCCGGACGGATCGGGTAAAGACAGGATGCGACAATCCGGCGTCTGCGTCCGTCGTCCACCTCCACCATGCACAGGCGGCAGGCGCCCGAAGGCTCGACCGCGCCGTGAAAACACAAGGTCGGGATGTCGATCCCGGAGTTTCTGGCCGTCTCCAGGATAGTCCAGCCCTCCTCCCCTTGTACCTCCTTACCGTTCATCTGGAAGGCGATCATCTCTTCTCCTCCTAAAGCACCTCCACGGCGCCGAACTTACACGCTTCGGCGCAGGCGCCGCACTTGACGCACAGGAGCGTGTCGATTTCGTGGGGTTTCTTCTTTTTCCCGGACACCGCTCCGGCCGGACACTGCGTGACGCAAAGCGCACAGCCGTTGCAGAGGTTCGGATTTATCGAATAGGTTATAAGGTCCTTGCAGACCTTTGCGGGGCAGCGTTTATCGAATATGTGCGCCTCATATTCATCCCGGAAATATTGAAGGGTCGAAAGAACGGGGTTGGGGGCCGAGCCTCCCAGCGCGCACAGGGAACCGTCGCGGACGGCTTCGGCCAGGGAAACCAGCTCGTCGAGTTCATCGACGGTCCCCTCGCCCCTGGAGAACCGGTCCAGCATCGCGTGCATGCGTTTGAGTCCCAACCGGCAGGGCGCGCATTTGCCGCAGGACTCATCCATGAGAAAGTCGAGGAAGTATTTTGCTACGTCCACCATGCAGGTGGACTGGTCCATCACGATCATGCCCCCCGAACCCATCATGGAACCAGCGTCCCGAAGCGAATCGTAATCGATGGGAAGGTCCCACTTGTCCCTGGGGATGCAACCTCCTGAAGGCCCGCCGGTCTGGACGGCCTTAAACTTCCCGCCTCCGGAGACGCCACCGCCCACAGAGGTCACCATCTCCCTTATGGTGACGCCCATGGGCACTTCCACCAGCCCGACCCGGTTCACCCGCCCGACGAGGGAAAATATCTTCGTGCCCGTGCTTGTCGGGGTCCCGATGCTCTTGAACCACTCCGCCCCCTTGCCGATTATCACGGGCGCGTTGGCCCAGGTTTCCACGTTGTTTAAAACGGAGGGCCGATTCCAGAGCCCTTTTTCGACTGTATGGACGTACTTGGCCCGGGGCTCGCCCGGCTTGCCCTCGATAGAGGCCATGAGGGCCGTGGATTCACCGCACACGAAGGCCCCGCCCCCCAGAGTGATCTTCAGGTCGAAATCAAAACCCGCGCCCAAAATGTTGTTGCCCAGCAGTCCGGCTTCACGTGCGGCGGAAACGGCCCCCCTCAAAGTCCTGACCGCCAGGGGATACTCGGCCCTGACGTATATGTAGCCCTCGCTCGACCCGATTGCGTAAGCGCCGATGAGCATGCCCTCCAGAATGGAGTGGGGGTCACCCTCGATGAGGCTCCGGTCCATGTATGCGCCGGGGTCGCCCTCGTCGGCGTTGCACACTACGTACTTGGGCGTTCCGCGGGCGTAGCGGCAGGTCCGCCATTTGGCGCCGGTCGGGAACCCACCCCCGCCGCGGCCGCGCAGCCCGGAACGAACGATTTCCTCGACGACCTCCTCCGGCCGCATGGCGGTCAAGGCCTTATGGAGCGAGAAATAGCCGCCACGGGCGATGTAGTGTTCCAGGCTGCCGGGATCTATAAAACCGCAGTTGCGCATGGCGATATGTCGCTGGAGCCTGAAAAAATCCAATTCCGCATAGTTCGGGACCCCCCTCGGGATTACCTCCGGACCGCCCGCGCCGAGTTTGCGCGCACCGCCGTTCAGCAACATCTCGTCCGTGTCCAGCCAGGCCATCAGGTTCGTCTGGGGCGTCTTCCCGGCGGCCAGTTCCTCCCAGATTTTGTCGGCCGACTCCGTGTCCACCTTCCTGTAGGTCAGGCGCGGCCTGCCGGGCATAATCAGGTCCACCAGCGGTTCTTCGTGACACAAACCGATGCAGCCGGTCTTTTCCACCACGCCGTTCCAGGATGCTTCGCGGGCTCTGCCCCGGAAAAGGTCGAAGACCTTCACGGCCCCGGCGGCAAGCCCGCATGTGGCCATTCCCACCAGAATCTTCGTTTGTTCCGGCGGGTAGAGTTTGGCCAGGCCGGCTTCTTTGATTCGATTGAGATCTTCCAAGCCGTTGATCTTCATGGCCCCTCCTCCCGCTGAAAATGCTTGATGAGTTTCCCTGCTTTTCTCTGGTCCAGACTCCCGTGGATTAGTTCATCCACTTTGGCTACCGGGGCCATGGAACAACATCCGAGACAACGGACCTTGCTCAAGGAAAACTTCAGGTCCCGAGTTGTTCCCTCTTCACTCTCTAACGCCAGGTTGCGCCGGAACTTGCTGTAGAGATTGGACGCCCCTCTTACGTGGCAGGCCGTGCCCATGCAAACGTTGATGTCATGCTCCCCCTTGGGCTCGAGCCTGAACGCCTTATAAAAGGTGACCACCGCCCAGCCGCGAGACAGGGGAACTCCGACGTGATTGCACACTGCCTGAAGCGCTTCGGGCGGGATGTAGTTAAATTCCGCCTGCACCTCCTGGAGAGTGCCGATCAGGTGCTCGGGATGAGGCGGAATCTTATCCAGAATGGCTTCCAGACTTTCAAACGATACGCTCATGGATACTCACCTCCTTGTGTTAATGGACGCTTGACGCAGAGAGCAAGGAGGGAGCCACCGGCCACAAGTTACGGCTTTTATTGAATAACAACCGGGATGACGGACCAAAACGCGGGACTGGATCACGAAAAAACGGTCGGCAATGAAACCCGCCGCAGGGGATGGAACTGAAAGTGCTTAATTATCAATCACTTAATGATAGCAGAGGGAAAGTTTCAGAAATGAAAAAGTGTTCTATTTCTGGAATATCCAATGATAACAAATGATTCTGTTTAAAACGAGGCGGTGCGGCCGTCCCGGTGCGCGATTTTTCAAGAAAATGTTGCAAAAGTGAAACATCGGGAGGGTATTTGACAAAAACTTTGTATATCCGGTGAGTTAAATTTGTTTCAAATGTGGTGTCAGTGCTCGGATTTGAAATCGGCCTCGGTGATATTGTACAATTTCATTTTCCGCCACAGCTTGCTCCGGCTGATTCGCAGCAGCCGAGCGGCCTCCTGCTTGTTGCCGCCGGCTTTTTCGAGCGCCTTCACGATCGCTTTTCTTTCCAGCGTTTCCAGGGGCGAGGATTTTTCGTCCCACCGTATGTCGATTTCAATCCCGGAGGGGTCCATGGGCGGCAGATGGCGTTCTGTAATGACCGAGCCCCTTACGAAAACGAAGCAATATTCGAGCACGTGCTGCAACTCCCTGACGTTGCCGGGCCAGGGATGACGGAGCAAGCCTTTCATCACTTTCGGGTCCACGCCTCTTACCTGTTTTTTGAGTTTGACGTTCAGCCGCTCCAGAAAGTACTTGACCAGAACGGGGATATCCTCGCGCCTGTCCCGCAGGGGCGGCAGATAGATGGGCACGGTGAACAGACGATAATACAGGTCGTCGCGGAACCTTCCATGCCGAACGGCGTCTTTGAGGCCCACGTTCGTCGCCGCGATTATCCGCGCTTCCAGGGGGATTTTGCGGGCGCCGCCCACCCTCTCGAAGGTTTTTTCTTCAAGAACGCGCAAGAGCTTGACCTGCAGATGAAACTGAAGGTCTCCTATCTCGTCCAGGAAAAGCGTACCGCCCCTGGCAAGTTCGAATCGGCCAGCTCTGCTGGCGACGGCCCCGGTGAAGGCCCCCCTCTCGTGTCCGAAAAGCTCGGATTCGATGAGGGTCTCCGGGATGGCAGAACAATTCACCGCGACAAACGGGTTCTTTCGCCTGAAACTCAGGTTGTGAATGGCCTTGGCTATCAGCTCCTTGCCGGTCCCCGACTCGCCCTCTATCAGCACGTTGGATTCAGAGGCCGCAATCAGGGGCAGACGCTTGATAAGGTCCAACATCGAGGAACTGACGCCTGCGATGTCCACGAAAACCCCGTCGCCGGGCTTGCCGTAATTTGCCAGCAGCTCATGGCGGCACTCGTGAAAGGCCTCCATGCCGCCTATCACTTTGTTGTCGGCTTTCATTACCTGGCATGTATGGACGACGATCAGCTTTCTTTCGCCCGATTTGCACAAGATTTCCACTTCGCGGTCCAGCATCTCCTTGCCGGTGGTCATCGAGCGGCGCATGGGACACTGACTGTGGCACAAATCGCTGCGAAATATTTCCCAGCAGAATTTCCCCAGCGCCTCACGGCTTGTATAGCCGGTGATCCTCTGGGCGGTGTCGTTGAAATAGCTGATCTGCCAGCGGGTATTGATCAGGAAAATCCCTTCGGCCAGGCAGTCCAGAACATCTTTATGGGACAGCCCCAGGAACTTGAGGGCCTGGTCCATCTCGCCGCCCCCGGACTTCATGAACGTAATGACCGAGCCCATAACCCGCTTGGAGACGTCGAGAATCGGGAAGGAAGTAAACCACAATCCCGGCTCCGGCAGTCTTTCTCCTCTCAAAAGGCCGTGCCTTTCCTGCTCGTCGACCAGAATCTTTTCGAGAGGATAACCGGCTTGGCTGAACGTTGCGGGGAGCGGATTTTCCGGTTCTGCAAGCATGTTGGCGGGCAAAGACTGGCCGAGGATAAGTCCGGCGAGCGGATTGGACGCGAGCAGCCTGCCCTCGCGGTCGATCACGAGTATGCCGCAGTCTTCTCTCATCGGAACTCTCCGGAAAAGGGGAAAAAGCGCATGGGCTTCTAAACGCCGCGATGATTCCGGAACTCACAATGAAGACTGATGTCAGGCCTGCTGTTCGGCTAAGGAATTTGAAACGAAATTGAAGAGGATTTGTGCAGAATATGAGGGAATTAACTTGAAGATCGTGAGGCCTCGGCACATAGAACCAGCAAATTTAATGCCATTGGCGCCCACATACCGGGACCCGCATGAAACGAACTCGCCTTCGCTCGCCCGAAATACACGAGCGCTCGTCGTTCCCCAGGTCCGATTAGAAATGGATTGTGCCCACGCGGAAGCCATTCTGCATACAACACTCCCTTTGAGGATATTATATTAAAATGCATAAAAAATAAAGACAATACTTTGGACTATCTACGATAAAGACCGCAGCGGCTCACTGATCCTTCTCTCGGATACAAGAAAATTGGAGATTGCATCTCCGCTCTGTGGAGACTCAATCTGAAGGTTCTGCAAAAATATATTTTTGACGAAGCCGGAATTTTCGAGGACCAGGAACTCTTCCGCGTCCCCGGTCCACCCCGCAAGGTCAGGCTATATCGGCCGCATCCATTCCGGCTGGAGAACCATCCGGGTGAAATTCCGCGGCATAGGCCCATAGTCGCTGCAGACCGACAGGACCGACCAAACCCAAGGTTCTGATTAGACCTCGTACACCATTTCCTTCGAGCCATGCCCCATCAGAGGGACCGGTTTGTCGGGGTTCATCCCGATGGTCAGCACCCAGGCCGCGCTAGAAACTGTAGCCAATGGACAGTTGTCCGCCGATGCCGGCACTTCCCGATCCGTCACCGACTACACCATTGACCTCGGCCTTAACGATAAAAGCGTCGCGCCGGGCCGTGGCGCCCAAACCGGCTTTCACGAGGTCGCGGCTGTCATAGGATGAATGTTGGCTCACAGAGAAACCATAAAGCGTCCCGGTGCTTTCGACCCGGGGATCACTGAGTACCCTCTCATAGCCGAGAGTGACGGCAGGCGTTATGGTCCAGGCAGCCAGTTGTTGACGATCAAGGCTGACATCCAGGTCGACCAATACGCTGGAAGACGTTTTGTTGATGCCATTGACGTTCAGGGCGAGGTCACTGCCGCTTTCGTTGAAACTGTCGAGGGTTACATCGGCAATGCGAACCCCTGTTTGCATCGTGATAGTGAATGGAGCCAGGCGAATAACGTCGCCAAGACCGGCCAGGCCGCTGTAAAAGGCACCGTTGGTGTTGCCGGATGCGGTCCCCAGGCCTCCACCCAGGGTTCGCTGGCTTTGGTAGTCGACCCAACCGACATCCGCGCGCGCCGTAACAAAAGGACCGGCTTCAAGATTCGAAAACCCGTAACGTCCGCCGATCGTAGCCAGGAAGGTGTTGAGAGTGGCGCTGGCGCCGGCGGTTCCGACCGAACCCCAGTCATATCCGATGCCCAGATCGGCGCTGGTCTGACTGTTAAAACGGTGAGTGGCTCCTATGAGCGTGCCGGCGTTGTACTCCGTGCTGCCGGCAACGCCGGCGCGACCGTCGGACCAAAAACTGCCCCCAAGGCTCGCCTGCCAGATACGGGTCTGGCCTTCGCGGAGGTCACGGCCGTCCGTATAGGGCGCGGTCGCCTCATCGATCCATTCAGGCCGGCGTAACAGAAACGAAGCGGCATCCGCATGAACCTGACCGCCGACCTGCGTCTCGACGCCCCCGAGCGTGCCCGCGTCTATGGCCGACTGCAGATAGTAATTGTAGGCGGTATAGCTGCCCGACACCGGAGAGTTCTGTAATGCGCTCAGAAACGCGGCACCGGCGGCGGCATTGCCGACAAACCCGCTTTGCCCGGGCAATGAAAGATAGTAAACCATCTTGGCGCGCAGAACGTAGATGTCCGCCTGACTGAGCCCCAACCCCTGAGTCAGGTAGGCATTCATCGACCCATAGGTGGCGATCACCTGATCGAGCCCGGCCTGGAGATAACTGGAGTCAACCCCCAGAAGCGCATTAATGGTATCTACATTCGCTCCCGGCGCCATCGCCAGGATTTCCTGCCGGGTAGCAATTACGAGCGAAGCCGTATAGCTATTGGTGGCCAGATAGTCGTTCATGATGGTCGTCGGCGATACACCGGCTATGCTCTCCAATAAGGCCGACGTCCACCCGGTGCGGTCCTTGCCGCCTGAACAGTGCCACAAATCGGCACCGGAGTCATGGGCCAGGGTAATTAAGACCGAGTGAAACCCTTCCCGCTGGGTCGGATCGGTAACAAACTGCTGGTATGAGGTTTTCATGAAGTTGATCGCTTCCGAGGGAGGGGCGGTCCACGCCGGCTCAGGCACCGGTCTCGAAAGACCATAGATATTGATGTTGGTATAAGTGGCTCCATTCGGCACAATATCCGGGGCCGGGGATATCGCGGAGAGCTGGGGGGTCGCGGGGGCCCCATAGATCTCGCCGGGTGTTCGCAAATCGATATCCCGGCCGATATGCAACGCTGAAATGGTTGCCAAATCCGCGTTGTTAAGATCATTTAGAGCATTGGAACGATAAAAAACCCCGGTTCGCATCACTCCATCGTTGCTGGTCGTGTTGACGAATCCTGTTCCCCCATAACTCGCCGAGATTCCCGCTAGGTCTCTGAAATTCGGGGCGGTTGTCAGGATTGGCGTCGTAATCGCCTGCTGGGCCGATGCGGGTGCGAAGGATAAACAAAGCACCACTGCAATGGCGCAAAGAAAAACGTTTTTCCTCGAGACTACCTCAAGAGCCGACATTCATAACTCCTTATCGTTTACCCTCACAATCCGCGATCTTCCTGACTCCCTTGGCCCTACCTTCAACTCTTCTGCCATGGTCTGTCTCCTCCTCGGCTCCAACTTACCGGGAACCGGGAATGGATCGAAACAGCCATGGGACATGCCGGCATGGTCGGCCCACACCGTACCGGACAGTAATCAGAGTCTTTGCGATCAGATTCTTAGTGCAGTTTTATTATCGGATCACAAGTGGAAGGACTTGAAGGAAAGTGAAACAATCGATGATTAAACGCAATCAAGGAACCCCAGTGTGTGGGGTCAGGTCTTGTATTTCGACATCGTGTACGCCATGTGGGGCATGTCCTCGGTAGGCGCTACGTGTTGCGGGACCCGTTCCCTCGTATGTGGCCGATATTGACGAACTCATCCTTGATCTGCTCGACGCCTTATCCAAAGGACCTTCGATGATGGAAACCACCTTGGAGGGGTCAGGGGGGAAATCCACACGCTTACTACACTTATCGGGTGCGGTCCTGCCAGGTTCTGCGATGTCATAATACAAGACCCGATCCCAAATTCATATGTCAGGCAAAATTGTGTCAACAATGATTGTGCTTCAAATCGTGTTTTGGTAAGGTGGGTTCAACCAAGATCTTCTCTTCTAGAGCAAATACAGTTTGACTCTCAAGTGGGGCAGAGGATTCTATGGATATGCCGCGTTATGCAAACGGTTTTATACGCGAAGCCATTAATAAATGCTAATCAGTATCCGACAAATTGGCATTGAGCGCCAGTCTATGAGAGTTCGTTGCGCAATCATCTACGACGCTGCGTATATTTCGGCGAGGAAGATAGCAGTCTATGCTCTTACGTATCTTTTTATTGATAGCGTGTGGGTTCACCGATGGTGGGGCTGCCACAGAATGTCGGAAAGGTCTTTTCGGTTACAAGGACGCCAGTTGCACGTCTGCGCGCGCTGCACGGGGCTAATTTCCGGTCTTCTTTTTTCTCCACTGTTGTTTATTATATGTCGCCACTTGCCCCACGCAATCTTTCCATTATTCACATTGTGCCTTGCGCTTGACGGGGTAACGCAGATGCTTGGCTGGCGGAGTTCAAACAACCACCTACGTTTCGTGACCGGGTTCGGTACAGGCATGACCTTCCTTTCTGCGCTTCTGACACTTGGAGGCTTTTGATGGCTGAACTCATGACGATTCAGTTCCCAAACACGCCTGAAGGACAACTTCAGAAGAACCAAAAGCTTTCCGAGTTGTATGCTGAAGGGTGGCGTGTTGTATCAGAGACTATCTCTGGGGGGGAATTCAAAAAGGAGAAGGCTTGCTGTTTCTTTATGATCTTCCCTCCTTGCGCTTTTCTAGCGGGTTCAACGCCAGGCGCAATCAATGTTACCTTGACCAAAGACAATGAAGATGAAAAGCCTGCTAAACCTATACTTTCCCTTCAAGAGGGTTACGCAAGCCGATCAGTTTCTGTCACGGAGGGTACAAAGAAGTGTCCGGCTTGCGCTGAGTTAATCAAAGAGGGAGCCAAGAAATGCAGGTACTGTGGGGAAATGATCGCCTCATGGGAAAGCGAAAAAATGAGTTCAGCTCGGCGTAATACCTGCCCGAAATGCAAATATGAACGGCAGCCGAAAGATGATGCGCACACGCCAAAAGGTTTATGTCCAAAATGTGGTGCGGTATACGCCAAATGACGAGGCTGGACTGATCTGAGATATACTACTACATGGTCTTGGGGTCAGGTCTTGTATTTCGACATCGTGTACGCCATGTGGGGCATGTCCACGGTAGGCGCTACGTGTTGCGGGACCGATATTGACGAACCCATCCTTGATCTGCTCGATGCCTTGTCCAAGGGATCTTCGATGATGGAGACCACCGCGGAAGGGTCAGGGGGGAAATCCACACTCTTACTACACTTATCGGGTGCGATCCCGCCAGGTTCTGTGATGTCATAATACAAGACCCGACCCTAAATTCACTAAATTCATTTTGAAGGATGATAGCGGATGGGATGGTATCTAAGGAAATCGGTAAAAATCGGCCCCGTCCGGTTCAACCTGTCCAAGAGTGGCATCGGTACCTCCGTCGGCGTTAAGGGTTTCCGGGTTGGCGTCCGCCCTAACGGCAAGAGTTATATCCACGCCGGGCGATACGGGTTCTACTACCGGCAGGAACTTGGCGGTGGAGCAGAAGGTGGAAGAATCAATCCCCAGTACCCTCCTCAGACGCCCTCACAGACCGACGTTGAACCTCCAAAACCCGGCACCATCGAATATACGACGGTGTCTTCCCAGGAATTGGTTCCACAATCAAGAAAAGACTTGCTGACCAAACTCAATCAATCTTACAGCACTGTACGACTCGATTACGTCTGCGGAGGAGTCGGCCTCTTGCCTTCGATTATAGCATTCCAGAGCAGTTCTCTGGCTGGCGGGATTGTCGTCGCGCTGGCGGTAGTTGCCTTTATTTTGACAGCATTATGGGAATCAAAGCGCAGGACCATTGTCTTGGATTACGACCTCGAGGACCAAGGGGAGCATTTTCAGAATATCATCTCTTCATTCAACTCCTTGGCTTCGAACAGCAAAGTATGGTCGTTGATAAACTCACGTGGCATCTATGACACGACTGAATGGAAACGCAATGCCGGTGCCTCGAACTTGATAAGCCGCACCGAAGCCCAGGTCGGAGAAGGCAAACCCCCTTGGGTCGAAACGAATATCGACGTTCCGGTAATCAAGACCCGTGGGCAAAGCCTATACATGATGCCTGACGGCATCCTTGTTTACGACAGCAAGGGTGTCGGATTCGTCGAGTATCACGATATCCGAATGGATGCCAGGACGACCAGATTTATCGAAGAACGGCCCCCGCATGATGCCAAGGTGGTCGACAAGACGTGGAAGCATCCGAATAAAAATGGCGGGCCGGACCGCAGATTCAAGAGCAACTATCAGATACCAATCTGCCTGTACGGCGAGTTGAGGATTAAGTCTGGCTCCGGCATGGACTTGTACCTCATGACGTCGAAAAACGATGCGTCCCAGAATTTCTCGGCACAGTTCAGAAATGTCTGCAATGTTGGAATAAGATGAAATTGATGGAAAACAGCGGCCTTCTCTATCTCAAGAAAATGCCAAATACTTCATGACCCCATGTGCTGTTCCCTCTTTTCGCGGGTGGCCAGGATAGCTCTGCTATCCGGGTGCGAAGCACAAGAGGACTGGCATGGCCGACATTCTCACCTGGTCTTGGGGTCAGGTTTTGTATTTCGACATCGTGTACGCCATGTGGGGCATGTCCACGGTAGGCGCTACGTGTTGCGGGACCCGTTCCCTCGTATGTGGCCGATATTGACGAACTCATCCTTGATCTGCTCGACGCCTTATCCAAAGGACCTTCGATGATGGAAACCACCTTGGAGGGGTCAGGGGGGAAATCCACACGCTTACTACACTTATCGGGTGCGGTCCTACCAGGTTCTGCGATGTCATAATACAAGACCCGATCCTAAATTCACTAAATTCACTTGACCCTAAATTCATGCTCGATCAGCCTGAATTCCTTCCTGGTGATGCGTGGAAGGCAGTAGATTCAAGGTGTTTACGAAGAACTCAAAGAAATGCCGGAAACGGACAAGGGACGGCATCGAGCGTCGGCTCACATCCCAATCAGGGGGGCGATTTTCCGCATCCCTGCGATCACTTCCTCAATGAGTGGTCTCAGTTCAACTCCCAGCAAAGCGGCCCCTTTCTCAATGACTTCCCGGTTGACCCCAGCCGCGAAGCTTTTTTGCTTCCATTTTTTCTGTACTGATTTGGCGTCCATGTCCATCACGCTCTTTGAAGGCCGAACCAAGGCGCAGGCAGTTACAAAACCGACCAGCTCATCAACCGCATAGAGAGTTTTTTCAAGAGTTGTTTTCGGTTCAACATCCGTGCATAGACCCCAGCCATGCGACATGATCGCTCGAACGTATTCCGCCGGCCAGCCGCGTTCATCGAGCAATGCGCGTGTCTTGAGGCAGTGCTGCTCCGGGAACTGCTCATAGTCGAGATCATGAACCAGCCCGATGACTCCCCACTCATCCGGATTCTCACCAGCTTTTTCCGCCATGTGGCGCATAACCCCTTCAACGGCCAGTGCATGCTTGATTAAAGATTCGTTCTTATTGAACTCGTTTAGAAGCTCCCAAGCTTCGTTTCTGGTCGGAACACGTGCGGTCATAGCAAACCTCGATGATGAGGATGGGTGCGGAGCCTAGCCCCTGCCATTTAGAGAGTTTCCGATGCAGCCCAGTTTAGAGCAGCTTTTATGAATAAGATAGGACAGCTTTGTGTTTAATGGCAATTATCCTGGATTGCAAGTTAATCAAGCAGGTGTGCCGGGGCGAATTCGCCGGCCCGCGAGTCTGCTGCAGAAAGCTGACATTCGAGCATATCCCTCAGAGGCAAAACCATGCTCCGCAAGGAGCATCGTTTAAAGCCTCCAGCCTGAAAAAGCCTTCATTCCCTTCTTGCCCCCAACCCCGGAAACCACGGCCGGCCGGGAAAAACATGAGAAAGGAGGTGAGGTGTAACTTTGATAATGGTACAAGAATTCGGGGCAAGTCATCCTGTCCACCCTTTCGGGGAAAGATCACTGTAATCCTTTTCGTGTTATACTGTGCCAATATTGCACGGTTTTTTCGGCAGGAGATGGAGAGCCGGACGGCTCACATCATAAGGCTTTGGGACCTATCGGCCGGTTTTTGTCTCCATCCTTCGAACCACACAGCATGGGAACAGATTTGTCATGGCCTGAAAGGCAAAAATGGCAGGTATCGCGCTCAATATTTTAGTTGTGGATGACGAAATCAACATCCGAAAGACGCTGTCTCTCTGCCTGGAGGGCCTGGGGCACAAGGTTATTGGCGTCAGCAATTTCGATGATGCCGTGACGGAGTCCTCCCGCAGGTCTTTCGAACTTGCGTTCGTGGACCTGAGGCTTGGCACCGCAGACGGACTCGATCTTATTCCCGCCCTTCTTGCCGCCATCCCCTGGCTGAAAATAATCGTCATAACGGCCTACGCATCTATAGAGTCCGCCGTCGAGGCCATAAAGAGGGGGGCCGCGGACTATCTCCCGAAGCCTTTCACACCCGCCCAGGTTGAGCTTGCAATTCGCAAGGCGGCCGAAGTCCGTTCTCTTGAACAGAAGGTTTCGAGTCTTCAGGAAGACCTTGGACGCTCGAATCCGGAGGTGGATTTTACCAGCACGAGCCCCGTCACGCAGCGAGCCATGAATCTCGCCCGGCAGGTGGCTCTCACGGACGCAACGGTGCTCCTGTCCGGCGAGAGCGGAACGGGAAAAACGCTTCTTGCCCGTGCCGTTCACTCCTGGAGCGGGCGGGCTGGAAGGCATTTCATGGTTATTTCCTGCCCTTCGCTTTCCGCAGAACTCCTGGAAAGCGAGCTTTTCGGACATGTCAAAGGAGCTTTTACGGGGGCTGTTCGCGACAACCCGGGTCGAATCGCCGCCTGCGAAGGCGGGACCATTCTATTGGATGAGATCGGGGACCTGCCTCTATCACTCCAGCCAAAACTGCTGCGCTTCCTTCAGGACAAAGAATATGAGCGGGTGGGAGATTACACGACCCGCAAAGCCGATGTCCGAATCATCGCGGCCACCAATGCCGACCTCGAAGAAGCCATCAAAGCGAGGCGTTTCAGGGAAGACCTCCTGTACAGGCTCAAGGTCATCCAGATAGTCATCCCGCCGCTTCGGGACCGAATCGGTGATATAGATTTAATAGCGGAGCGGCTCCTTGCCTTCTTCGGACGGCAGAGGCACCGCCTGTTTCAGGGCTTTACGGATGATGCACTGACCAGTTTAAAGGGCTATTCCTGGCCTGGAAACATTCGGGAGCTTCGAAACGTGATTGAGCGGGCGGCCATCCTGTGTCAGACCGACAGGGTGGGAACCGAGTGCTTCCCCGACAACCTCGCACCCCATAAAATCACTCCCGGTATCGGCGATTCCATTAGCCTGGAAAAAATCGAAGAGTTGCACATCCGGCGCGTGCTCGCCAACACGAAATCACTCCAGGAAGCCGCCGATATCCTGGGTATGGATCAGGCCACACTGTGGCGGCGCCGGAAAAAATATGGAATCTGACCACCAACTCCAATTCCCCGAGAAACTGCCGCACGTCTTATAGCACCTCGACCGGCCGCCATACCTTGCAAAATGCAGGGCCATATTGTGCCATTCCTTGCTTTCTGCAATCCCATGCGATCTCCATGAAACAATAAGTACCTGGATTGTCTAAGGAATGTCCCAGAACCATCCCTGGCATGCCGATTGCTTTATCAGGACCGCGAAGGGAGGACCGTGGCATGCTGGGAATTCGTGGAAAGCTCTCACTGGGGTTCGGCGGGCTGCTCCTGATCATCATGGTCATTGGTGTTCAGAGCATAAGGCAGCTCCATTCCCTTGGAAATTCCATAGATGTGATCCTTCGCGAAAACTACCGAAGCGTCGTTGCCTGTCAGCAGATGAAGGAGGCAATCGAGCGCATGGACAGCGGAGCGCTTTTCACCCTCCTTGGAGAAAACGAGCAGGGAAAAGATCTCGTATCAAAAAACGAACCCATTTTTGCCAAGGCCGTTGGGACTGAGTTAGACAATGTCACCCTTCCAGGAGAAGCGCAGAGGGCCGAGCGCATCAGGGATGATTTTGCCGGGTACAGGGACATCCTTAAAAATGTCCAGGACTTGCAGCTCCCCGTTGAAAACCGCCGGGAAATCTATTTTTCGAAACTCCTTCCCCTCTTTTACCGCATCAAGGCCACCGCCGAAGAAGTGCTTCAAATGAATCAGCGCAGTATGACCGCTGCCGACGCCAGGGCCCGCGTAACCGCCGGGGCGGCGGAACGGCGCATGTACATCCTCTTGTTTTTCGGGGCGGTGGTTGCGACCCTGTTTATTCTTTTTACAGGAAGGTGGGTCCTCAGGCCGATCAACCGCCTCATCCGCTCGACGGATGAAATCAGGCGGGGGAATCTCGACCTCGTGGTCCGGAGCGAATCCAAGGACGAAATCGGCCGCCTCTCCGAGGCATTCAACGAGATGGCCTCGAGCCTTCGCCAATTCCGGCGGACCAACCGCACCAGGATGGCTCGTATCCAGCAATCGACCCAGCTCGTGTTTAACAGCCTGCCCGATGCGGTGGCCGTCGTGGACCTGGACGGCCGTATCGAAGTGTCGACACAATCCGCGGCGGAAATTTTCGGCATGAAACCCGAGGTTCGCATCCGCTCCCTTCCCTTCGACTGGATTGGGGACCTTTTCGACGAAGCCCTGAGAAGCGGCCGCATTGTCGAATCCCAGGGGAATCAGGGCGTTTTCCAGAGGTTCGTCAAAGGCGAAGAGCATTTCTTCAGCTCGGCGGCGGTTTCCATCCTCGATTCCGCAAGGCATCCCACGGGGGTCATCCTGATTTTGAAAGATGTAACCAGGCAGTTGCACCAGGACGAGCTCAAAAGAGGGGTCATCTCGACCGTCTCCCACCAGTTGAAAACGCCTCTCACTTCGTTTCGGATGGTGGTCTACCTGCTTTTGGAGGAAAAAGTGGGGCCTCTTACCCCAAAGCAGATGGAACTTCTGCTTGCGGCAAGGGATGAGAGCGACCGGCTGCACTCGATCCTCGCAAATCTTCTCGACATTAGCCGCATAGAATCCGGAAGGATGCGCATGGATTTCAGGCTGGTGGAGCCTGCCGGAATAGTAACCGAGCAGGTTGATTTTATCCGCAGCGCCGCGAAGGATCGCGGTATCGCCCTGGATGTGAAAATGCCTGACGACCTTCCGGAAGTGATGGCGGATGCGGACCGGATAGGGCATGTACTCGCCAACTTGCTTTCGAACGCCATCAAGTGCACATCCGCCGGCGGTTCGGTGAGCGTATCGGCGCAAACCCGCGATGAGGAGGTCTGCATCGAGGTTTCCGATACGGGAAGGGGCATTCCCGCCCAGTATATCGACCGTGTTTTCGAGCAGTTTTTCCGCGTTCCGGGCCAGGAGGGCGAGAGCGGAGAAGGGCTGGGGCTTGCGATTGCAAAGGAAATCGTGGAAGCCCACGGAGGAGTTATCAATGCGAAAAGCACGGAGGGGAAAGGCAGCGTCTTTACCTTTTGCCTCAAGCGGGCCGACCGGCCCTCGCAGGAAGGATAGATCCGTATGGCGGACCTGGTCTTTATCTCGGCAACAGTTGTTTTCTTCATCCTCTGCACTCTGCTCGCAAAGGCTTTCGAGAGGCTTTAGCCATGATGAACATGATCGTCGGCCTGACCGGTCTGATTTTGATCGTCTACCTCTTCGCAGCGATTATACGCCCGGAGAGATTCTAAAAAGGCTGTTTAGTTGATGGACGTTTTCGGATGGATTCAACTGGCGCTCTATATCGCCGTTCTGCTTGCGATGACCAAGCCCATGGGGGTCTACCTGGCCCGCGTGCTCGATGCCGGGGGCAAGACCTTTCTCGACCCGGTCATCGGGCCTTTGGAGCGCCTTTTCTACCGCCTCCTGGGAGTTGACCCGAAAAGGGAGCAAGGCTGGCGGCAGTATGCGATCTCACTTTTGGTATTCAGCCTGGTCGGATGTCTTTTCACATACGCCGTTTTGCGCCTCCAGAACCTCCTGCCGCTGAACCCTCAGGGGTTCGGCCCGCTGAGCCCCGATCTTGCCTTCAATACGGCGGCAAGCTTTACCACCAACACCAACTGGCAAAACTACGGAGGGGAGTCCACCCTTTCCTACTTTTCCCAGATGGTTGGGCTGGTTTTCCACAACTTTGTCTCCGCCGCAGCGGGAATAGCGGTCGCAGCGGCTTTGATCCGGGCAATCGCCCGGCATTCCGCCAAAACTATCGGCAATTTCTGGGTGGACCTCGTGCGGATAAATTTGTACCTGCTGGTGCCGCTCTGTCTTGTTTACGCGGTTTTCCTGGTCTCCCAGGGGACGGTCCAGAACTTTAAGCCTTACGTCAGGGCGGAGGTGGTGGAACAGGCGGCGGGAAAACCTTCCATCCAGACCATCGCCCAGGGTCCCGTGGCTTCACAGACGGCAATCAAGATGCTGGGGACAAACGGCGGGGGGTTCATGAACGCAAACGCGGCGCATCCTTACGAGAACCCGACGCCTCTTTCCAATTTTTTGCAGATGCTGTCGATCTTTCTCATCCCGAGCGGCCTCACCTACACCTTCGGACGAATGGTGAAAAACCAGCGGCACGGCTGGGCGATCTGGACGGCCATGCTGGTGCTGTTCCTTGCCGGAGTACTGGTGGCGTGGTCCGCGGAAGCCAGAGGCAACCCCAACCTGAACGCCCTCGGTGTGGACGCAACGGACGGCAACATGGAAGGAAAGGAAGTCCGCTTCGGGGTGTTTGACTCCGCTCTTTTTGCCACGATCACAACCGACGCCTCCTGCGGCGCCGTAAACTCGATGCACGACTCCTTCACTCCCCTTGGGGGTCTCGTTCCTCTCGTAAATATCCAGCTTGGCGAGGTCATCTTCGGCGGGGCCGGGGCCGGTCTCTACGGGATGGTCGTCTTTGTCGTGCTGACGGTATTCCTGGCGGGACTGATGATCGGGCGCACCCCGGAGTACCTGGGCAAAAAGATCGAAGCCTATGATGTCAAGGCGAGCACCATCGCGGTGCTCGTTCCCATTCTGTCCATTCTGGGCTTCACGGCCTGGGCGGCGGTAAGCGCCTGGGGTGTCGCCGGGTTGCACAACAGCGGGCCGCACGGCCTGAGTGAAATGCTCTATGCGTACTCATCCGCCTCCGGAAATAACGGCAGCGCCTTTGCCGGCCTTTCGGGCAACACGGCCTGGTATAACACCACGCTGGGTCTGGCCATGCTCGCCGGGCGGTTTTTGATCATTGTGCCGGTTCTGGCCCTGGCCGGAAATCTCGCCTCGAAAAAGCGGGTCCCGGAAAGTGGAGGAAGTTTTCCGGTATCCGGCGCAATTTTTGTCTTCCTGTTGGTGGGAACGGTCATGATTGTGGGCGCCCTGACCTTTTTCCCCGCACTGTCCCTTGGCCCCATTGTCGAGCACTTCCTTATGGGATCGGGCAAGCTGTTCTAGGAGCGATAAAAGACGTGGCAAAAAGGAAACATGCTCTATTCGATCGTGACATCCTGGCGCAGGCCGTCTTTGAGTCCATAAAGAAGCTCGATCCGCGCTCGATGGTGAAAAACCCGGTCATGTTCGTGACCGAGGTGGGGGCGGTCATAACCTCATTGGGGCTCATTTTAAGGGGAAAAAACGACCCCCTTGGCTTCGGCCTCCAGGTGGCCCTGTGGCTCTGGTTCACCGTGCTGTTCGCCAACTTTGCGGAGGCGCTGGCCGAAGGGCGGGGAAAGGCACAGGCCAATGAGCTTCGCAAAACGCGCACCCGCACTGTTGCCAACCGCCTGCGCCGGGACGGTTCCGTGGAGAGCGCTCCGGCGGAGGAGTTGCGCAAAGGCGACACCGTTCTCGTTGCGGCGGGCGAAATCATTCCTTCCGACGGAGAGGTCATCGAAGGGGTGGCCACCGTGGATGAATCGGCCATAACGGGGGAGTCCGCCCCGGTCATTCGCGAAAGCGGAGGAGACCGAAGCGCCGTCACCGGAGGTACGCGGGTGCTCTCGGACCGGATCAAGGTGCTCGTTACGGCCAACCCCGGAGAAAGCTTTCTCGATCATATGATAAGCCTCGTGGAAGGAGCAAGGCGCCAGAAGACCCCGAACGAAATCGCTCTTACCATTCTTCTTTCGGCCCTCACGCTCATCTTCCTGGTTGTCATCATGACGTTCAAGCTCTTCGGGGAGTATTCAAACGTTTCGTTCTCGGTAACCGTGCTCGTGGCCCTGCTGGTTTGCCTTATCCCCACAACTATCGGAGGTTTGCTCAGCGCCATTGGGATTGCGGGAATCGACCGGCTGGTCCAAAAGAACGTGCTCGCCATGAGCGGGCGCGCCGTGGAAGCGGCAGGCGACGTGGACGTGCTTTTGCTCGATAAAACGGGGACCATCACCCTTGGCAACCGCCAGGCAACCGAGTTCCTCCCGGCCGCGGGAGTGCCGGCGGGGGAGTTGGCCGATGCCGCGCAACTCGCCTCCCTCGCAGACGAGACCCCGGAGGGCAGAAGCATCGTCGTTCTTGCCAAGCAGTACGGCTTGAGGGGCCGTTCCATCACCGAGATGCCCCACGCGCAGTTCATCCCGTTTACCGCGCAAACTCGCATGAGCGGTGTGGATGTGGAGGGCAGGCAAATTCGAAAAGGGGCTCCGGATGCGGTTAGAGATTTCGCCGCCCGCGAATTCCCGCCGGAGGTCGAATCGGCTATCGGATCGGTTTCCCGGGACGGAGGGACCCCCCTGGTGGTTTCCGAAAACCGGCGGGTCCTTGGGGTGATTCACCTCAAGGACATCGTAAAAGGCGGCCTCAAGGACCGCTTCGAGCGCTTCCGGGCCATGGGCATAAAAACGGTTATGATTACGGGAGATAACCGGCTCACCGCGGCGGCCATCGCCAGGGAAGCCGGGGTGGACGATTTTCTCGCCGAAGCGCGTCCCGAGGACAAACTGGCCCTCATCCGAAAGGAGCAGGCTCTGGGACACCTGGTGGCCATGACCGGAGACGGCACGAACGATGCTCCCGCCCTGGCCCAGGCCGACGTGGGCGTTGCCATGAACACCGGTACCCAGGCGGCAAAGGAAGCGGGCAACATGGTCGATCTCGACTCGAACCCGACCAAGCTGATCGAAGTGGTGGAAATCGGAAAACAGATGCTCATGACGCGGGGGGCACTTACCACCTTTAGTATTTCAAATGATGTCGCCAAGTATTTTGCCATCATTCCGGCCATGCTGGTGGGCGCCTTCCCGGTGATTGCACCGATGAACCTGATGCGGCTGGCTTCCCCCGCCAGCGCAATTCTCAGTGCCGTAATTTTCAATGCCCTGATCATCGTAGCCCTTATTCCGCTGGCGCTTCGAGGGGTGCGCTTCCGCCCGCTGGGAGCGGCGGTACTTCTGAGGCGAAATCTTTTGATCTACGGGCTTGGGCGGTCTGGCGGCGCCCTTTGTCGGCATAAAGCTGATCGACCTGCTGGTCAATGCGCTGCACTTTGTCTGAGGAAGGGATTTAGTCACTTGAAAAGTGTAAATGATAATGGCCGCTTCGGACTGAAAAGCATTGCGGTGGAGTTGCGCATCGCCGTCATCGCCGCCCTGTCGCTGGCCGTTGTTTTGTGCGGAGTCTACCCCCTGGCGGTCTGGGGCCTGGCCCAGGCAATTTTTCCGCAAAAAGCCAACGGCTCCCTGGTTATCCGGGACGGCAAGGTTTTGGGGTCAACCCTCATCGCCCAGAATTTCAAAGGCCCCGCATACTTTCATCCCCGGCCATCGGCAGCCGGTGAGGGCTACGACGCGGCGGCTTCCGGAGGAAGCAACCTTGGACCGACATCGCGCAAGCTGGTCGATACGGTAGCGGATCGAATCAAGCAGTACCGGCTCGAAAACGGCCTCCCGGAAAACGTGCCCGTCCCGGCCGATGCCGTCACCGCTTCGGGAAGCGGCCTCGACCCTGACATCAGCTTGAAGAATGCTTTTCTTCAGACACGCCGGGTGGCACAAGCCCGGTCCATGAGCCGGGAGGCGGTACGCGGGAAAATCGAGGCTCACGTTGAAGGCCGCGATCTCGGAATTTTGGGAGAGCCGCGGGTAAATGTTTTGAAGTTGAACCTCGATCTGGACGGAAAGTTTTAACGGAGACCGGAGACCGGAGGAAAGCAACGGGGTTCGGGGCCGTCACCGGGTGCGTCCACTCCGTTCTCCGATATCGGACCTCCATATATGAGGCCGCACGCCATGGCTGAGAACAGGGCCGACAGTTTCCTGCGCATGATTCGCCGCTCGCAACGCGGACGGCTGAAGGTTTATCTCGGCTACTGCGCCGGCGTGGGAAAAACCTGGCAGATGCTCGAAGAGGCACACCGGCTCAAAAGCGAGGGCATCGACGTGGTGGCGGGCTATGTCGAACCGCACGACCGCCGGGATACGGCCGCGCTGATCGAAGGACTTGAGGTTATTCCACGCCGCAGCCAGGAGTATCGCGGCATCACGGTTGAAGAAATGGATGTGGACGCCATTCTGGCAAGAAATCCCCAGGTGGTGCTCGTTGACGAACTCGCTCATACCAATGTTCCCGGCAGCCGAAACGCCAAACGGTACCAGGATGTCCAGGACGTCCTTTCCGCCGGCATACACGTCATCAGCACTCTGAATCTTCAGCACATGGAAAGCCTCTACGACACGGTGGAAAAGATCGCGGGGATCAAGGTGCGGGAGCGCATTCCGGATACCGTAATCGCGGACGCGGACGAGATCGTAAACGTCGATCTTACGACAACCGATTTGCAAAGGCGCCTTGAAGAAGGGAAAATCTATCCCAGGGAGCGGATCGGAACTGCCATTGACAATTTTTTCAAAAAAAGAAACCTCGAGCAGCTCCGCGAACTCACCCTGCGGGAGTTGGCTTCACAAATCGATCTCAGAAGCCGGGAGGCCATCGAGCCCGAAATTCCCGCGACTCCGGACCAGGTCATGGTGTGCCTCAGTTCACGCGGTCCAAACAGCGAAATGCTCCTTCGCTACGCCTCCCGCCTGGCCGGCAGGCTCAACCGGAACTGGTATGCCGTCTACGTCCAGACCCCATCCGAAGAACCCACCGTTATCGACTCCTACACCCAGCGCATCCTCTCCGGCACCCTGACCCTTGCAAAGCAGCTCGGCGCAATGGTTTTCACCTACAAGGGAGAGGATATTCCCGACACCATCCTGCGCTTCGCAAGAGAATACCGGGTGGGGCACATAGTTATAGGGACCCCCGGACCGATGCCCCTATGGAAAAGGCTCCTCGGACGGAAAAACACCGTCGAACGGCTGATCGAGCGCGCAAAGGGGATCACCGTCGTCGTTCTGGATACCCGTGAATCTGAAACTCCACCCGGCAGTATGGCGGTCGAAGAGCCGGATAGATACGCTTCAGGTTCCCCGATTCCGGCGCGCCCGGCTTCCCGGCTCTCATTGAGCCGCATGCTTTCATCCAGGGGCATTATCATATGGGATGAGCCGGCCACAAAGGCGGAAGTTCTCCGGTCCCTGGTGCAAGCGGCCGCGGGGGACGGAGGAACCGCAGATGTTGGCGCTCTGCTTGCGCAGGTGGTCGAAGCCGAGAGCAAAGGATCGACATTCTTTAACGAGGGAGCGGCTTTCCCTCACGTCCGGGTAAAGGGCCTTTCCACCTCCCGGCTTGCCCTCGGCTTGACTCGCGAAGGGATAGCGGACGTATCGACGGATAATCCCATCGAGTGCGTTTTTCTTATCCTGTCGCCCGCCGAGTCGCCCGAGATCCAGCTCCAGGCCCTCTCCGCCGCCAGCCGCGCCGCCCAGAGCCGCTATCTTCTCTGGAACCTGAGGTCGGCCCGAACCCCCGAAGAGGCCCTGGAGGACATCCGCGATTGGGAGAACACGCAGGATGCGTCGGCATCCCATGCCCGTTGACCGGTACGAAAGGGATGCCTTTTATGACATTTTGAATTCACTGAAGGGATTTGCTTAAGCCATGGGATCATATTCAAACAAAGCGAAATATATCCTGGCCGGAGGAACCGTCCTTGCTTTGCTGGCGATGTTTGCCGCGTGGGAGATCCTTTCCGGACTCCATGACCACTACGGGCTGGAAACACGCTTCGAGAAAGCGCTGCAAGAGACCCAGCTCGTTAGTTCCATGAGGACCGACCTGCTTGAATCCGCTGAAGCGGAAAAGAGCGCGGTCATGGCCGACGCGGATGAGGCGTCGAACAAGTTTGCGCAGCAGTCGGCACGGGCTTCGGAGACGGTTGAAAAATCACGGCAAAGTTTGGCTCATCTTCTGGCTGAAGAAAAATCTCCCGGGAAAATGGAAGCTTTCGACCAGTTCAGCAGTTGCTGGGGCAGACTCCGGAAAATAGATCGCGAAATTCTTCCTCTGGCGGTGCAAAATACCAACCTCAAGGCTTTCAGGCTTTCCTTCGGTCCGGCACGTAAGGCCATAGGACACATGGAAACGGCACTGGACGGGCTTACCAGCAGCGGCGGTGCGTCTTCCGAGGCCCCTCAAATCTCAATGCTTGCATCCGAGGCCATGATAGACACTTATAAGATCTACGCGCTCCAGGCCCCGCACATCGCCGCTACCTCCGATGCCGCAATGGATAACATGGAAGCGGAAATGAAAGGCCTCGACCGGCAGGTAAACGAAGCCCTGAAAAACCTCCACGCACTGGCCGGCAAGGACGGCCTGCCCTTTGTCGATGCGGCGCGGGCTTCTTATGCTGAATTCCACAAGATTAATGAACAGATAGTCATACTTTCCCGCGAAAACAGCAATATCCGCTCCTTCGCCATATCCCTGGGCAGGAAGAGAAAAGTGATGGCGGAATGCCTCGATTCACTTTCCGCCCTTCAGGACGCCGTCCGGCAGAGCATTACATTCAAGGCCACAAGATAGCCGTCGTCTTTACCCATTTGCTTTCAAGATGGTATCGAAGGCATGGTTTAAAAGCGCGGGGAGCTGCACCACTCTAAATTGTCACGCTCCGGTCATAATTCCGTAATATCTCCCCTGTAATTAAGATCCCAAATTGATAGAGATTTTGCCCCCCTTCATCGAGGGAACCAGAAAAACCAGGACATGTTGCTTACACCCATGGCTGGATTTTTTTGTTCAGGGCCGACGTGCGGGAACTCCAGCTCCGAAGCTCTACCCAACCTGAAATAATGCAGTCAAAAGCCGAACTCGTTGTGAGGCGGGGACGAAAGGGCACGGACCTTTAGAGCGGTATTGTTGGAGCAGCCGGGTTGTCCGGGAAAGGTGGCCCGGCTTTTCCGTCGGGCAACGGAACGGCGAAGCCACCGCATCCGGACTAGCCCGTCTCAGGTTTTTTCCCAAAGAGAGGTGACGGCCGCCCATTATCCGCCGCACCTGGGTTGCACTTTTTTATTTACCCGAGATGGAGGAGAATTATCCATGCGGAAAAGAAGCATCTTTTCGTTTTTGACGGCAATTTTCGTATCGATGTCAGCCGTCGCGGTCGCGGGTACGGCTCAGACATTCCATGGAAATGCTCCCGGACCACGGACTGCAAAATTCGCAGTTATCTCCGACCCGCATTTTTATGACACCAAGCTGGGCACTACCGGTTCCGCCTTTGAAGCCTACCTGGCACAGGATCGTAAAATGCTCCGTGAAAGCGAGGCCATTCTCGATTCGGCCCTCATAAAGATCCTTGTCAAAAAGCCCGACTTCGTCATCGTTTCGGGAGACCTGACCAAGGACGGCGAGATCTCAAGCCATGAGAAGTTTGCCCGGCGCATGGCTCTGCTGGAAGCGGCAGGTATCAAGGTCTACGTCTGTCCCGGCAACCACGATGTGAACAATCCTCATGCCTTTGCATACAGCGGCGATACTGAAACGCCGGTGTTTAATGTATCACCTGATCAATTCACAACTATTTATCGCAACTTCGGCTACAAGGAGGCCCTTGACCGCGACCCGGCTTCTCTGAGCTATCTGGCCGAGCCGGTGAAAGGCCTTTGGGTGCTCTCCATCGATTCCTGCAAGTATGAGAACAACATGACCAACGGCTACCCTGAAACCGGTGGTGCAATTCGACCTGAAACGATGGCATGGGTGCAGAATAAGCTTGCGGATGCTCAAAGGAAGGGCAAGTCAGTCATTGCCTTTACGCATCATGGTGTGACGGAGCATTACACGGGCCAGAGCATAGCTTTTCCCGACTATGTCATCGATGACTGGAAGACGGCTTCCCAAACCTTGGCCGATAGCGGTCTAAGGCTCGTTTTCACCGGCCATTACCATGCCAACGACATAACCCGCACGGTCCGGGACGACGGCGGCCCCACGCTTTTTGACGTCGAAACCGGCTCCCTGATCACCTACCCTTCGCCCATCAGAATGGTGTCGCTTCAGAACGGCCAGGCGGCAATTCATACCGAAAATGTCACCAGGATTAAATACGATACCGGCGGCGTGCCATTTCCCGAGTATGCCAAGAGCTACCTCTATGAAGGACTGTTCGGGATAGCCATGGACACCCTGATGAACAGTTACGGGCTGCCCCAGGTTGTTGCCGAGGTCTATGCACCCTACGTTGCGAACGCTTTCATGGCTCACTATGCTGGGGATGAGAAAATCACACCCGAAGCGGCGGCCTTTATTTCCGCGCTGCTTGGGAGCGGAGATCCGACTGCCATATATCTGGGTCAGATGATCGGGTCTCTGTGGACGGATTTGCCGCCCGCCGACACCTATGGGCTGCTTGATCTTGTCGATTTTGTACAGACCCCGACCACCGGCGACCTTGACGGCGACGGAAAGGTGGACGATAGCGATATCGACCTCATAATATTCCACATCAACCAGCCGGCAGGAGTCTACCCGGCGGCTGACCTGAATGGCGACGGGATGATTACGGTGCTCGATGTTTTCGAAGCAACCCGGCTCCGCACCCACCCGATCCGGAGGCTATACTAATCCCCTGTTCCGCTCCGGCCCGAAGCGGCAAGGCCGGAGCGGAAAGAGCAGGGAAAGAAAGCATTAAACCGCAAAGACACCGGATTCCCGCCCAAAAGCGTTGCGGGAACGACGATTTGGGGCATCCCCCATCCATGTATTATTCAGCAACCTTACTTTGGGCAACAACCGATACCTGAACAATTACCTGATGGATGTCAGCGGCATATCCCGGACCGACCTCTTGCCTCTGCTTCAGTCTTGGCCATTCCGGCAGCAAAAAAGAAAGCGTCCGGTATCAACTCGACCTCGATCATGATCGTTTGTCCCAGCAGTTCACCGTCGGCTTCGAACATTATCGGCACCGGGAAGCGCAGCATTGCCGTTTTTCCACTCAACCGCGTTATTCCGGAAGTGTCATAACGCAGCCCCAGGTACGCTCGGAAAATCTGAGGGAACAAACCCAGCGGTGAGACCGGCGCGGCCAGGATAAACTCAAATCGATCGTGTAACGGAGATGCGCCGGGAGCGATCTTCATTCCTTTCCCGAAACAGCACCCGATGGCTGAGGCGAAAAAGACCGCATCAGCCCGGAAAGGGGAACCATCGAGGATGCCGTTCAAAGTGAACGGTCGAAGTTTCCTTATCCCTCCAAGAGCGCTAATGGCATATGAAAGCCAACTTGATCGCCGGAGGCTCGAGCTTTTAAAACGGCGAACCACTTCCGCGTCAAACCCCAGCCCCAGGACCATCGCGAAAACCCTTTGCCTCACTCCGTTATGAACCTGATAACGGCATCTTCCAAGACTTACCTTGATGGCTGATTCCGCTATGGCTGTCTTCAATCTGGCGGCCGTTCCCGACCCGATTTCAAAATTTCGAATGTAGTCGCACCCGGTGCCGAAGGGTACCATTCCCAACGAGGGCATTCGCCCCTGCTCTTCCCACCATAGTCCGTTCAGGACTTCGAAAAGAGTACCGTCTCCACCTACGGCGATCACCCTGTCGTATCCGGAACGGCGCGCTGATGCGGCAATCGATTCACTGTGCCCGGGATATTCACTCCAGAACGTATCGACCTTCCCTGCTCGCTTCCCGATCGACCGAAGGAGAATGGGCCATTGTTTTCCGGCCTTCCGGTTCCCCGCAAACGGGTTCACGACCGCAGCTATTCTCATCCCGCTTCGCTCCCAACGACATCCGGAGGAGTCTCACAAAAAGGCCCTGGCGTAGACTTGAACAGATGCCCCCTCTAACGGACACGAATTGTTCCCGTGAGTCCGTTTAACCGCGCCGGATGGGAGCGAGGTTATCGATAAACTGCCCGGCGCTCTTGGTCCAACTGTGGGACAGCGCAAACTCCCGGCATTTGCCGCCGCCCATTGCCAGCGCTTCAAGGACGGCCTTGCCGAGGTCCTCATCCAGGAACCCTGTCTCGCCTTGCTTTATTATGTCCAGCGGCCCTCTCACGGGATAAGCCGCAACCGGGACTCCACTGGCCAGAGCTTCGAGCAGAACCAGGCCAAAGGTGTCCGTCCTGCTTGGGAATACGAACACGTCGGCAGACGCGAAATAGCCGGCCAATTCCTCGCCGCTCTTATATCCCACAAATCGCGCTTGCGGGTACTTAGCCTTTAGCCTGGCCAAATCCGGTCCGTCACCGACGACATATTTAGACCCCTCAAGATTTAGACCCAGGAATTCCTCGATGCTTTTCTCCACCGCTACTCTGCCCACATACATCAGGATCGGTCTCTTGTCGGTCAAAAGACCCTTCTTGGAAGGGGAAAAGAGCGTGGCATCAACTCCGGGGGTCCAACAAACAAGGTTCTTGAATCCCCTTTTGCCCAGTTCGCTTATCAGGGCGGAAGTGGAAACCATGACCCCGGACGAGGCGCCATGGAACCATCTGAACACTGAATAGCTTGTGGCGCCTCGGCCTTCGGGTCTCAGCATGCCGAAACCAGCATCAAGGCCAAGCCCCGACGGACGCTGCGCAGCTTGATCCCGCTTCTTCAGGCATGCTTTGGAAAAGCAGGCCGACGGCGAGAGAAAGAGTAAATGTTGATGTACGTCCACCGCAAAATGATGATCTCCCAACCCATCGATTGAATTTATCAAATTATTTCATTAACATAGCAAATTTATTCAATCCCGGCCGGGTTTGCCGACTCAATGGAGTAAATCGGAATTAACTTCTTAGATGATGCCGGTGCGTGTAACTCATCGGTGAAAAATCTCAAACTACGAGGAGTAGAAAGATGAGCAGAAAATTTTACTCCATACTGACGATAACGGCTTTTGCTTTCGCCCTGGTTTTCGGGTTTGGAACACTGAACACGGTGAAGGCTGCACCGGGCGGCGGCGGTGATGCCTATAACCCTCCTCCCGGCACAAATTTTTTCGGGCTCGATAACGCCGACAACCCCGTGGGGGCGGTTCACAGGGACATGGACAGGAATGCCGCGCCCAAGGGTTCCGAGTTTACTACGGACTCCTACGGGTTGAATCTGAAATCGCAGCAGTAACCATTCCCGGTTTTGCGCCGCGCCGGATAAAGTGTGGAAATCGAGTATAAGCCCCGGCGCGGTTCGGACTCCGGTTGTAAGAGGAAGCGAGAGATCGCCAGGACCTTTCAACGCATGGCCATAGGGCATGGAACCGGCACAAGCCGACTCCATGCCTTCTCTTTTGGAATCCTGTCGCGGAGGCAAACCCGCATTGATGTGGAGGGGGCGAACCTTTCCCGAAATAACTTTTCAAAACAGGCACAATTGATTACAGGCGGCATGGGTGGGCTGGAAATTTTCAGGAAAGCCGCTTTAATTTTTCTCTCACGTTTTCGGTAAATTTTCCCGATCTTCCAGTTTGAGGGAGAATTTTGCACTACACTGCTTTTCGGGCTGTTTAAAGGCTTTGCCGCATCGACCCCTGCTATCCGGGAGGAATCCATAAAAACGACCACCCCCTTCGCCGGGAAACGGGAGTCCTTTGATCGGCGGAATCGATTCACCAGTCTGCTCAGAAAGGATAGATAATGGAAGCAGTGATGTTGAGGCTGACCGGGGAAAAATCAGCCGATCTGGTTTGTGCCGAATGCGGCAACTCGCGTCAGATTACTGTCTCAAATCTTCCCCAGCTCGGAAAAATCTACAGGATAAGATGCCAGTGTGGAAATACCGCCGCTCTTGTTTTGGACAGAAGGAAACATAAGCGGCAAAGGATAAATTTTATAGGTCTTTATTCGGTAAAAGGCAGCATCAGGGACCACATAGTAAGTGTTGTGAACCTGTCGCGAAAAGGCTTGTGCTTCAAGAGGACCGACAATACGAGGCTCGGCAACGGGCAGGTGATATCCATCGATTTCCAGCTCGATAATCCGGAACGCGATTCGGTTCAGTGCGAGGCAATCGTACGCAGTGTCATCGATGACAAGGTGGGAGTGGAGTTTCAAAACCTTGGCGGCCGCATCGATCGAACTCTCGGCTTCTACCTCATGGGACACGACGGTAACGGGAAAGAACTGTTGATTTTCGGCTCCAGGACAGACAACAATCAAAGCTCGGAACAACTGCAGGTGCAGGGATAGCCGGCCTCCGGCCCCGCTCATCACCGGCTGGAAGCTTTACGCAACAGGCCCATACCGCTCTTTGGGCGCAGCGGGCCTTTTCATTCCGCTCTCCAACTCGTCCCAGTCATGTTCATGGCCCGCGCGGACCGGCAAAAATTCGCCTTCCTTCAGCCGATCTTCGCTGGATGCTTCATTTCAACGTAAAGGCGTAATCGCCCCTGGTTATTTGCCCGTCGAGGCTTTTAGCGGTCCACTGGACGCGGTAGGTGCCGGCCGGCAGAGGGAGAAGTGTCACCTGTAGCGACGTGTCTTCGGATCCGTTCACCTGTGCGTCCCTGTTATCGATCTGCTCTCCTTTGCCGTTAAAGACCCGGATGGTGCTGAATGCGGGGTCCAACTTCCCATCAAAGTGAATCAGGACGCTTTGGGGAGAAGTGGATATTTGTGCTCCGGGTCTCGGTTCGCAGGTCCGGGGCAGCAGGTAGCCGAAGGCCTCTCCCGCAAGTACGGCCAAAACCAGAGTGGAAACCAGGAGTATGGATCTGAATTTTTTCATGGTTCTCATCCGAGCGAATCAGCCCTGCGGCGAAAATAATACAAGGCATGTGGAGCAAAAGATCGCGCCGGGCGCCAGGGCCACCGGCTTTGCATTGGCGGATTTTCTTTCTACCGCAGATCCTCCTTTTTGAAATGGGCCTGCAGGGCGAGACCGGCAAAGCCCCACAGCCCGCTCGATCAAATGTGAACACCTTTTCAGTATTTGGAGTCTCGCCCCCCCCGGTGAACTCACGGCTACGGAAGACCGGGTCCAACCCAATATAAAACCTGCATCCCCATTTGCCAGACTGCTCCCGCACCTCCCCGAAACCGCATTCCCAAAATAGGGTGGTTTTCATCCCCATCTACGGGAAAGGCCCTATTTCACTCCGGAGAAATCGTGCTAACCTGAACACCAAGATCGGGATTCCTCATTACCGTGCGTCCCTGCTTTCTCCTTATCGGCTACTGAAAAACATGTATCCCGTTCGGTAGGGTTTCTTCTGCTTATTACATAACGACTCTTAGCCAAATACTGTTCTCTATTGATTGAAAAACGGCTTACAGCGACATTAACTTAGGTCCATGCTATCGAATCCTGAACCTTTTCCTACCTTTCAGGAATGGAGGCCGTTAAAAATGCAGACAATCAAGTGTATGTTAATCTGGAGTATCACGTTGGTTCTTTGGGCGATGGGCGCCATCTCCCTGTGGAAGCTCTGGCTGTTTCAGAAGGCCCTGTCCGATCCGATCGGCTCCTATATAGAATTTTCCCTGATGTTCGTCACAACCTTCTACGTCCTGGCGTTGATTCCGATAAAATATGTGATAAATGCCGTCTTTTGCAATTCGGAAGAAATGTCGAACTCGATTCTCGAATCCTGACCGGCACCTTTCCTATGTGAAGAGGGCCGAAGCCGGCAATGTCTCGGTCTTCTTCCCGTACCACCTTCCTCGAAGAACGCGAATTACCCTCGTAAAAATCCCTTCTTTCCCACGAGTATGTGCCACGTGCTCGGATTTTGAAAATGCGAGCGCTATGGCGAGGGCCGCCCGGTGCCGGGCGGAAAGGTTCTGCCAGACACCGGCATTTTCTAAGGCATGCCCGGCATGACCTGAATGTCCGGGTCTTTGGGTAAAACGTTGATGTGGTTGGTGTCCTTGATTTCCAACAGCTTGCAGTCAACTACCAGATCGGCCTCGTTGCCGCAGACCACGCAATCGCACTGCTCGGTTATGAAAGCCATTTTTGCCGCCATCCTCAAATTACAAGAGCCTGAACGCCGAAGAAGCGCAGCCCCAGAAGCCGGCCTGCAATGTGTGCCCGGCGCAGGCCGAGGTTATCGTCAATTCAATGCAAAGTGCCTGCTATAAAGGAAACAACCATGTCATCCGAAGTCAACCAGCCCCGAACCGATCCTCGCCGGAAGCCGTCGTGGTCGAAAATAACCGGCACGGAAAAGACGCCGGACCTCGGCTCAAAAGCGCCGCCGTGGCGACGAAGAGGGCGATCCCCCAGGGAAGTGCTAGCTCTCCGATAGAAATCGATTGGGCAACCGGGCGTGCGGCCTGTGAACCGGCAAATATCAGGTATAAGTTGGCGGCAATTGCCTTAAAGCGATAAAACCTGGAGCGCGATCTCCGTCATTCGCCTTCCACCCTCCGACATCCGCTCAGATGCTGACCCGCCATCTGGTCCCTTCCGGAAAGTCTTCGAGTTGGATTCGTTTCGACTCCAGTTCCTTGCGGATACGGTCTGCTTCGGCGAAGTCTTTTTCCTGCCGCGCTTTGTGGCGCAGCGATATCAGCAAGTTCAGCTCATCCTCGGTAACACCGGTGGTCTTGAGCTTGAGCTTTCTTTGCTCGTCGAAAAATATGCCGGGCTCGCTTTCCAGGAGGCCAAGGATCGCGCAGTGTTTCTGCAAAACGTCGGCGGCCCTTCTGGAAAGCACGGCGGCGGGACCTTTGAGGTTTTTGCGGCCGAACGAGTCCAGGAAACGCTGGAGGGTCCTCTGGAGGGCGAAAATGTAGCCTATGGCCTGGGCGGTATTAAAATCGTTGGACATCGCCTCATCGAAAACTCCGTGAAGCGATGCCGATCTTTCATAGAGTTCGGGGTCCTGCTTTTTCAGAACATCTTCGGAAAACCCGCCGTTCTGCTCCCCCTGCCCCGGCGCCCTTTGGCTTACGGCTTCAAGGGTGCCGTAGAGCCGCTCCAACCCGCGTTCGGCCTCCGCGATGGTCTCGTCCGAAAAATCCACCGGACTCCTGTAGTGCTTGCTGATAACAAACAGCCTCAGGGCCTGGGGGTGGACCTCTCTTAACACGTCCCGGATCGTAAAGAAGTTTCCAAGGGACTTGGACATCTTCTCGTTATTGATATTGACGAACCCGTTGTGGATCCAGTAGCGGACAAACGGGGCATCGAAAGCCATCTCGCTTTGGGCAATCTCGTTTTCGTGGTGAGGAAAAACCAGGTCCTTGCCTCCGCCGTGAATATCTATGGTGGTTCCCAGGTAGCGGGTGCCCATTGCCGAACATTCGATATGCCAGCCCGGCCTCCCCGGTCCCCACGGGCTTTCCCAGGCCGGCTCTCCCGGCTTGCTTCCTTTCCACAGAACGAAATCCAGCGGGTTGGCCTTGTTCTCGTCCACTTCCACCCTGGCGCCCGCCAGCAGGTCTTCGGTGTCCCGACCGGACAGTTTGCCGTATCCGCCGAACCGTTCGACCCGGAAATATACATCCGTGCCGGACTGGTAGGCAGCGCCTTTTTCGACCAGTTTGCCTATGATTTCGACCATCTCCGGGATATGGTCCGTTGCCAGCGGCTCGAAGGTCGGGCGCAGCACGCCCAGGGTCCCCATATCCTCATGGAAGGCTTTGACGAACCGGTCGGCGATGGTGCGGTAATCGCTGCCCTCCTCGTTTGCGCGCCGGATGATCTTGTCGTCGATATCGGTGAAGTTTCGAACGAAAACCACCTCGTAGCCCAAGTGGAGAAGATAGCGGTAAATGACGTCGAAGACGATCACCGAGCGGGCGTGGCCGATGTGGCAGAAGTCATACACGGTTATCCCGCATACGTATAGCCCGACCCTGCCCGGTTCCAGAGAAACGAATTCCTCTTTCCTTCTGGTAAGAGTGTTGTAGACCATCAACGCCATTTCCAGGCGATCTCCTTATAAACTTTAGCCAGCCGCAGGCAGGGACTTCTCCCGAACCGGCCGATTGCTTTTTTCCACATAGTTCCTATTGCGCAGCCTCTTCGAGTAGCACCACCGCATAGGCGGCGATTCCCTCTCCCCGGCCGCAAAATCCCAGGGTTTCGGTGGTCTTCGCTTTTATGCCGACGCAATCGGGTGCGATTCCGAGTTGTTCGGAAATCCGTACGGCCATCTTCGGGATGAAGGGAGCGAGCTTGGGTTTTTGCGCCACTATGGTGGTGTCGATGTTTTGCACGCGAAAACCGCCCGCTTTGACGAGCACCGCTGTTCGCTCCAGCAGCACCATACTCGACACGCCCTTGAACTCGGCACTGGTGTCCGGGAAATGCCGGCCGATATCGCCCAGGCCGGCGGCACCCAGCATTGCGTCGCAGATGGCGTGAAGGAGCACGTCGGCGTCGGAGTGGCCGAGCAGCCCCATTTCGTAAGGCACTTCCACGCCCCCCAGGATCAGGGCCCTGCCCTGAACCAGCATGTGCACGTCATAGCCGAACCCGACCCGCATAAGCACCCTTCTTTGCGCAACCGGCCGATAAAAACCATTGCGCCCATTCGAGATCCTCCGGAGTGGTAACCTTGATGTTGGACCGCTCGCCACGGACAATGGTCACCGTAACGCCAATCCGCTCGACAAACGAAGCATCGTCGGTTCCCGACCACCCCGACCGGACTGCCTGCTCGTAGGCGGCCTCAATGATTTCCCTCCGGAACACCTGGGGGGTCTGAACCAGCCAGATCTCATCCCTGGAAAGGGTCCCCTCCACCTTGCCGTGCCTGGCGCTCTTTATGGTATCCGTTGCCGGGAGTGCGGCGATGCAGGCCCCGGTTTCCCGTGCGCCTTCCCACGCGGCGGCGATGAGCTCAGGTGAGGCAAAGGGCCGTACCCCGTCGTGAATCAACACCCACCCGCAATCGGCAGGCAGTTGCCTCAGGCCGTTATAGACGCTTTCCTGCCGCTCGCTGCCGCCCGCGACCACATGGACGGGGCATCCCTGCCTGCCCGGTTCCGAAACAATCTCCCGGGCCGCGGGAATAAACTCCTGCGGGACGACCAGAAAAATGCTCGACAAAAACGGCATGAGAGAAAGGGCGCCAAGCGTGTGGGCGATTATGGGTTTTCCGGACAGATCCAGGAACTGTTTGGGCTTATCGCCTCCCATTCTTATGCCCCGCCCCGCGGCGGGTACGATGGCGCATGTTGTGGGTATCATTGCCGACAATCTGAAATAAAAGGTATCCGGAGCAGGTCATAAGCCGGGTTCTGTTCCCCGGGCGTCCGAAGGCGCACGGGGCATGATCATTCCTCTGGTCCGACCGTTACCGGCCGGATCTAGCGACCAACCCGAGAGCTCGGGCGGGCAGCCCTCGAACGCTCTCCTATTTGGTCTTGCTCCGGGTGGGGTTTGCCTAGCTCCCGATGTCACCACCGGGACTGGTGAGCCCTTACCTCACCGTTTCACCCTTACCTCGCGCGCAAGCGGGCGAGGCGGTCTGCTTTCTGTTGCGCTTTCCTCCTCGTCACCGAGACTGGGAGTTATCCAGCACCCTGCCCTGTGGAGCCCGGACTTTCCTCCAGCCGGGTAGCGCCCAGGCGCGCCCGGCCGGCGATCATCTGCCCTGCTCCGGATCGTTTATCCGTCCGGAGGGAAGATCAGAATCCTTTCATACTATTGTAACAAATTCAACTTTTTGTGCAACCCGCCGCGGGACGTGCATCTTCGGCCGTTCTCATGGCATTTTCCGGCTTTTTGTGTATAGTTGAAACCGGCGGCCGACCGGTGCCGGCCCCCGCAAGCCAACAGGCGAGTCCGGCGCAAATGCCGATCAACCCATGAGGCGTCACGCTAATTTTATGAAAGAGCGCAATATAGCATTAATAGGATTTCGTGCAACCGGCAAAAGCGCCGTGGGCAAACCTCTGGCCGAAAAGCTCGGCCGCACGTTCATCGACATGGACCTGCACCTTACCGCCTGCTCCGGGCGCGACATAGCCTGCTGGGTAAAACAGGAAGGGTGGGCCTCTTTTCGCACGGCTGAATCCGAGCTTCTGAAAATTCTAGGTTCCAGCGCAGACCTTGTGGTGGCAACAGGCGGAGGGGTGGTCCTGAATCCCGAAAATCGCCGGGTCCTCAAAGAGCATTTCTTCACGGTGTGGCTCAAAGCCGGTCCGGAAACCATTTACTCCAGGATCACGGCCGACCCGTTATCTTGCGCCAACCGACCCGCGCTCTCCGACATGACGCCAAGAGAGGAAATCCGGGCGCTTATGGCGGAGCGGGAACCGCTTTACGCCGAGGTTGCCGATCTGGAGATTTATGGGGAGGCAAAATCGGTTTCAGAAATCGTCGAGGCCATCGCCGGTCTCATGAAATAGCCCCTGCCTGTCCCGACTTGGATGGATGCGAGCCGTTTCCGGGGGTGGCATAAAACGTTTTGCGCATTGCGGAGCAAACTTCGGAATGGATCATTGATCTCATTTGAGCAATGCCATCCGGACAACCACGTCATTTCGGCGAAAGCCCGCAATCCTAATGGCGGGACGCTTCTATTCCGGATTCAGGCTTTCGCCGTAATGACGCTTTGAAGCGAACGGGCGCGCAACCGCTCAATGCAGGAACTCACTCTGCCCGTGCACTTCTTCTTCGCTTACCACTTTCCCATTACCCCTGCGCAGTATCCGGACGAGAACCATTGAAAGCAGCACGGTCCCCGCGGCCAGGGGCAAAAAGGTCCTCAAGAAAATAAAGGTCATATTTTCCGGGTCCAGATGGCCGAAGTAGATGCTGAAGGTAAGCTCGCCAAGGAGCAGAACATCCATCAAAGCAACCACCATCTTCTGCCTGAAATCGAGTTCTTTAGCCATTCTGCATAACCTCTGTGTTATGTCGGATCGGGAATGCCCGCCCAAGGCGGGACGGGCATTCCCGCAATAAACAGTGTGTTACTTCTTCCGCAAATCCTGCTTCGAGACATTCATCACTTTGTGAGCGTCCCGCTTGGTGCCTTTGACATCGTAGGCGATGCGCAGTATGTCGCCGGGCTGGGGTGGGATCCCGATCATGGCATGGCTGACATCGTAGGAGTTCATTTCACCGGTCGGCTCACCATAAGGATTTTCCTTCGAGAAATTGAGATTGTACTCCTCGATGGTGATGAGTTTGGTTTGCTTGTTATATTCTTTGCACTTTCCCTGGCTCACTTCGGCCGCTGCTGCCGGAAAGACCCAGCACAGAACGGCAACCATGGCTACGGCGCAGACCAATGTCTTTATTTTCGAATACTTCATAGCGTGTTTCCTCTCCTTGCTATGCCTGGGATACTTTCAGCTGTTCTTTGGCCTTCTTGGCGCGAAGCTCTGCGGCCGCTCCCCTGAACATTACCGACATGATAAAGATGCAGATAATGCCGATAGCTCCGAGAATAACCACCGTCGCGGAATCATTGAACTTGAATTGTTTCAAAATGATTGAGACCATGCATGCAAGCACCGCACACCCGAAGACCACCCTGATTCCGTAGCCCTTGGCGTATTTTGTGGCGACGGTGCCGATCTGAGCGCCTATGGCGGCGCCGGCAAGCATGACGAACACGGCTACGAGTTCGATGCGGCCCTTCATGGTATACGTGAAAGCGCCGTACAGGCCGGAGATCATGACCTCGAACAGGTCGGTGCCGACCGAGATATGGGTGGGGCAACCGATGAGATAGACCAGCGCGGGCATGCGGAAAAGCCCGCCGCCGATGCCGAGCAAGCCCGCCAGCACACCGGTAATATAACTAACCGCGATGGGGATCCACATCGAGCAGGTAAATCCGCCGGTCTTGAAATGCATCATCGGCGGGATGCGAATCTTATGTACTGTCTTGTACCAGGTTACACCTTCGGTGCCCTTCTCTCCATCGGTGATCCCCTGCTTCTTCTTGCTGACGGCTTTGGCATAATCATAAAAGACCATCCAGGCGATCAGAAACAGGAGGGCGACATATATCCAGCGCACTACCGGGCCGACTATCCCGATCCGTTCGAGATACATGACCACCCGGGCGCCGCATTCGATGCCGGCCATCGTGCCGACCAGCATTACGATACCGAGCTTATAGTCGACATTCCCGAACTTTGAATGGCGCATGGTTGAGATCATGGACTTGCCCGCGATGTGGGCCATATCCGTACCGATTGCAAAAGCCATCGGAAAGCCGAGAATATTGAGCCCCGGAGTTACCATCCAGGCCCCTGCCATACCGAAAAAGCCGCCGATCACGCCTACCGCGTACCCTAAGAGAACCAGCCCCGGCCAGAAAATATTCAATCCGGCGATAGGCATATATATGTACAGCCACGATGCTTCCATCTTGCCTCTCCTTTATTTAACGAATTAATGTTCTACGATCTTGCGGGATTTAAGATCCAGGCCGGTCCTGGACATAATGACATCCATGAGCACACCCAGGATACATCCCCAGGCGGCAGTAAGCACAACGGCCCAGACGGCGAAAAGCAAGATGTTCGTGTTGTAGAGGTTGCTGAAATACTGCTCGATGCCTCCGGCAGCCCTGCGGGTGTCCGCCACTACCACGATCGGTGTGTCAGCAGCCCACGCAGAAAACGGAAATAGGAGAAGGAACGTCACGATTGAGGTTAAGGTCCCCTTGAAGATTTTCATCGATGAACTCCTGTTCTGCTGAACTTTTGGTCCGGTTGACAAATGAAAATACGTTCGATTTCGAATACCCCCTGGATTATTCCGTCACCTCCTCGATTAGATTTAGACCCCTGTTTCAGTGCCGCGTTCCCGCAACGCGTTAATTTCCACGCCCACACTTAGAGGCAATATTCGTGCCCGGCATTTCTTGCACGATCTCAAAGTGCTGCCAGCCCTTGTCAGTGAAGGATTTGAGCTTTGGAAAGCCAAAAATGGCGGTGGTCGTTTGTCTGATCGGAAGCGGAAAATTGCGCGATTCTTAGGACCAGGACGGCAGGCAGATCGGTTCGAACCAATTAAAAGCGATCGCGCAATATATTTTGCTCGATTCATCGGACCGAATGCGCAATTAACTTGAAAAAAAAACCATAACTGTTAAGGTTCCGATAATTCGGGTAGATTCATCCTTGTCAATTTTTCACGCTTATCATCAAATCTTGCTCGAATGGGGGAAATCGATGGCCCTGTTCCCTCCCAAGATTGCAGTGAAGCTCAACCGCATACCGGCTATACATTCACTGCGCATCCGCACAAAGCTGCTCCTTACCCTGCTCCCCTCAACCATCATCATCCTGGTTGCAACCGGGATCGCCACCAACTGGTTTTCCAGCCAGTTCCTCAATGAAGCCATTCAAAGAAACGTGCGCCTTCGCACCCTGGCCCTGGCGCACGAGGTGGAAATTTTTCTCAACCAGTGCAGGGAAGACCTCACGGAGTTGCGCCAGGGTCCTGTCGACCAGGAGGCCCTGAGCCAATTCTGGAAAACTCATCACAATATGCGCGGACGGAGCTATGCGTGTGTCGCCTACCTGACCAGCGACGCCGACAAGTGCGTGTATCTGGTTTGGCAGGGGGAAAAGCTCACGGTCATTCCGGCATCGGATATCCCGCAGGTTCGCCCCGACCCCAGAAGCGGGCTCGATAAGGCGCAAACAGAACAGGACGGCATCTCGATCTCGCCCGTTGTGGAAGCCACTTACCCCATTGCTTCCCAGGAGCACATGACTACCACGACCGTCAATCGGGTAATTCGGTTTACGACCCTTGTGCGGGGAAAGAATGGAAAGCCCGACGGTTTGCTGGTCCTGGCGGTCAGCGTCTACCAGCTTCGAGACATCCTCACGCAGTTCAACTCCCCCCAGTCTCCGGTCTATGCTTTTATCAGGAGCCAGGAACTCAGATACTCCTTCCTGTTCGGCCCTGATGGATGGATCTGGTTTCAATCGGAGGAAACCACGGGAA
This sequence comes from uncultured delta proteobacterium, assembly GCA_963712895.1. Lineage (GTDB taxonomy): Bacteria > Desulfobacterota > Syntrophobacteria > Syntrophobacterales > Syntrophobacteraceae > SbD1. The sequence goes on from CAVQJR010000013.1 coordinate 105,292, forward strand.
GGGCTCACAAGCTTTCCGCCCAGCTCGCCCGCGCCGGACTCTCGGGCACTTTCGGAAAACCCGGCCTGCCCTCCGCTTTCAAACCCTCGGAGGAGCATTCCGATTACTGGCGCATGGTTGCCGACATCAAACAGGGAACAGCCGGGCTGATCACGATACCAAACCAGGACCCTTCATCGGATACGGACAGCTACTACCTGGGCTACGCGCCGGTGAAGTTTCACATGAGTTCCGGCAAGGACCCGGCCGCTTTTGCGGGAGTCGCATTCGTGGACCGCAGCCGGCTGGGGATGTGGGCGGGCTACAGGCAGGTTGACGTGATCTTCGTCATCGCCCTGGCAAGTACGATTTTTCTTTCATTGCTGGTTTTCGTGCTGAGCCGTGTCATCACCCGTCCGATTTTCGACTTGGCGGCCGCGGTGGACCGCGCACAGAAAACGGGTAACCTTCAAGAGATAGAGCTGCCGAACCGTGACTATGAAACCAGCCACCTGATAGGTTCGATCAATGGGCTTTTTGCCACGATAACGCAGCAGGTCGAAGAGCTCAGGCTCAAGGACGATCAACTGATCGAGGCTGCCCAAAGCGAGAGCGTCAGGCTGGAGGAGGAGATCCGTGCTCTTAAGAAGAACTTCCTGATTCAGGACATTCAGGAAATCCTGGGGGTATCGCCGGTTATCGAATCCCTCAAGATGGACATTCTGAAAGCGGCCTCCGTTGACGCCGATGTCCTCATTCTCGGCAATACGGGCACCGGAAAGCAACTTGCGGCCGAAGCCATCCACAGGCTGAGCAACAGGTCCACCAAGCCTTTCATCTCCATAAATTGCGGGGCGCTGGATGAAAACCTGCTCATGGATGAACTTTTCGGGCACAAAAAAGGGGCGTTTACAGAGGCCAGAAACGAGCGCAGGGGGGCCTTTCTGGCCGCCGACGGCGGAATACTGTTTCTCGATGAGATAGGCACGGCGTCGCCCAGGGTGCAGCAGAGCCTGCTGCGGGCGCTTTCCATGAGAAAGATCACCCCTCTTGGAAGCGACCGCGAATACGATGTCGACGTCCGGGTAATTGCCGCAACCAATGAGAATTTACTGGATATGGTGGAGACGGGTCGATTCCGCGAAGACCTTTACTATCGCCTGAAGGTGATCACCATCGTCACTCCTCCGCTGGTAGATCATTGCGAAGATATACCGGTCCTGGCAAATCACTTTCTCAAAACGGCGGCCGTCCGGATGGGCAAGAAAGACATCGGGCTGACCCGCGGGGCACTCCACAAGTTGAGGACATACGAGTGGCCCGGCAATATACGAGAGCTTCAAAACTGCATCACCGGCGCCATTGCCATGGCCGAAAGCTCCCTGATACACGCCCGTGATATCAAGCTCGATGGATGTATCTTCTCGACGGGTGCTCGCACGGAAAGGCCCACTGCGGCGGTTTGGCTCGACACGATAGACGAAGGATATCGCATTCCGGATGGTATCGTTCTTAACGAGCGGCAAAAAAGGGCCGTCTCGATCATTTTGAATTGCGAAGAGATCAGCCGGTCGGAGTACCAGAAGATAATCGGCCCTGAACTCCCGAGAAGAACCGCCGTTTATGACTTGCAGGACCTGGTCCGCAAAGGCGTTCTCGAAATGAGAGGGCGCGGCCCGGCCACCCGCTATAAACTGGTTCGATCCGAGCATAATTAAGGGCTTGTCCGTACGAACAAGCCCTAAACATTGGGGCAAAACGATTTGTAACCTGACGCCGGCTGCCACCCGCGTTGCGGGGGCGAGGCTCCCCACGCTTCGGTATTCGTTTGACGGTGCACGGGCGAAAAAGGCCGCGGAAGATAGCCACGGCCGGTTGGCCGGTCAGCTTCTGTAGGAGGCGTTTATCTTCACGTAGTCAAATGAGAAATCACACGTAAAGGCGGTAAACGACGCCTCTCCCATCCCCAGGTCCAGGCGGACGCGAATTTCTTTTTGCTTGAAAATCCGGGTGGCGTGTTCTTCGATGTCATCTTCGCGCACCGGCATCCCACCCCTGAACACGCAAAGGTCTTCAAAGTAAAGGGCGGCCCTGTCGGGGTCCAGTCGAACGCCCGATCTTCCGGCCGCGGCGACGATCCTGCCCCAGTTCGCGTCCTCGCCGAAAAAAGCGGTCTTGACCAGCGGCGAGTTGGCGACGGTAAAAGCCGCTTTGCGCGCGTCGTCCGCGTTTCCCGCCCCTGCCACGGTAATTTCGATTAATTTCGTCGCTCCCTCGCCGTCCATCACCACTTGCACCGCCAGGTCGCGCAGCACGGCGGCAAGGGCTTGTCCGAACGCCAGGCTCTCCTTGCTCTCGACGTCGGTAATCCGGGGATTCCCCGCGACCCCGCTCGACAGCACGATCAGCGTGTCGTTGGTTGAGGTGTCGCCGTCAATGGTGATGCAGTTAAAGGAGCCGTCGGCACCCGCCCTTGTCCAGTAATCCAGGACCTCGGGGGCCACGTCGGCGTCCGTGCAGGCAAAGGCCAGAAGAGTTGCCATATCGGGCGCAATCATCCCGGAGCCCTTGGCAATGCCCCCGACCGTTATCGTCCTGCCTGCCACTTCCACGGCGGCTACGGCCATCTTGGGGACGGTATCGGTAGTCATAATGGCCCGGGCCGCACTTTCCCATCCTTCGGGCCTCAAGGTTTTCACCAGAGCCGGCATAACCTCGGAAACCGGCTCCAGCCACAGGTCCATCCCGATTACGCCGGTCGATGCGGGAAGGACCGATTCGGCGCGGCACCCCAGCGCCTCGGCGGCGATCCGGGCCATTTCACGCGCCCGGCGCAAGCCTTCGGCACCCGTACAGGCGTTGGCTATTCCGGCGTTTACCACCACCGCTTTTGCTCTCCGGCCCGCCAGGCGTTCGCGGCACAACTCGACCGGAGCGGCGCAGAAGGCGTTTCTGGTAAACACCCCCGAGGCCGAACACCCCTTTTCATCCTCGGCAGCGATCAAGGCAAGGTCGGGCCTTCCCCGGTAGCGCATACCCGAGGCCGCCGCGCCCGCCACAAACCCCGGAACCGTGAAAGGGCCTCTACTTACCGTGACATTTTTTGTATTTTTTCCCGCTCCCACAGGGACAGGGATCATTTCTGCCAACCTTTCCATCTTTCCTTACCGCGGTTTTGGCCTTCGGCGCCGCATCGGCCGGACCGAAAAACATGGGCTGCTCTTCCTGTTCCTTGCGCATTTCCTGGACCTGGTCCTCGCGCTGGATCTGGATATGGTAGAGCATGCGCACGCACTCGTCCTTAATGCGGTCGATCATCTCCTGGAACATTTCGTGGCCTTCGCGCTTGTAGGCGACGAGCGGGTCCTGCTGCCCGTAGCCGCGAAGTCCGATGCCCTCCTTGAGATAGTCCATATTGAGGAGGTGGTCCTTCCAGAGGGTATCCACGGTCTGGAGAAGGATGTAGTTTTCAAGGTCGCGCATGATCGGCTCGCCGAACTCATTCTCCCTGGCATCGTAGCGCTCCCGCGTCAGTCTTGAGAGTTCCTCCCGGAACTGATCGCGGTCCATGTCTTCGAGGGATTCGGCGCTGAAATTGCTCTGAATCCCGAACAGCCGCCCCATCTCGTTGTTGATCTGATCGAGGTTCCAGTCTTCGGCGTAGGTCTTTTCGGCAGTATTTTCAGCGACGATCGCATCGAGCAGGTCCTCGATCATGTCGAAAATAGCCGGCCTGAGATCCCCGCCAGCGAGAGCTTCACGGCGCTGGCGGTAGATTATTTCGCGCTGCTGGTTCATCACGTCGTCGTATTCGAGAAGCTGCTTGCGGATGCTGAAGTTGTGGTCTTCCACCCTGCTCTGCGCATTCTCGATGGCCTTGCTGATCAGCCGGTGCTCTATGGGCTCGTCCTCCGCCATGCCGATCCTCTGCATAAGGCCGGAAAGCCGGTCCGCTGCGAAAATCCGCATCAGGTCATCTTCGAGCGAGAGGTAAAACCGTGATGATCCGGGGTCGCCCTGGCGGCCCGAACGGCCGCGCAACTGGTTATCGATTCGACGCGCCTCGTGGCGTTCCGTGCCTATGATGTGAAGGCCCCCCACGCCCACAACGCCGGCGCCGAGCACGATATCCGTACCGCGGCCCGCCATGTTGGTGGAAATGGTGACCGCTCCGGCCTGCCCGGCCATGGACACGATCTCGGCTTCCTTTTCGTGCTGTTTGGCGTTAAGGACCTGGTGGGGAACGCCGGAGCGCTTCAGCATGTCGCTCAACTTCTCCGATTTGGCAATGCTTATGGTGCCGACCAAAACCGGCCTCTTTATGTTGTAAAGTTCCTTTATTTCGTTGGCGACCGCCCTGAATTTTTCCTGCTCGGTCCTGTAGATGCTGTCCGCATGGTCCTCACGGATCATTTTCTTGTGGGTCGGTATGACCACCACGTCGAGCTTGTAAATCTTGGCGAATTCGGGCGCTTCCGTATCGGCCGTACCGGTCATCCCGGCCAGCTTGTTATACATGCGGAAGTAGTTCTGGAACGTAATGGAAGCCAGGGTCTGGTTCTCGTTTTCCACCTTGACCCCTTCCTTGGCTTCGAGCGCCTGGTGCAACCCTTCGCTGTACCGCCTCCCGGGCATGAGCCGGCCCGTGAATTCATCGACGATGACTACCTGGCCGTCCTTTACGATGTAGTCCACATCCCGTTTGAACAGCGTGTGCGCCTTCAGGGCCTGCTGCACGTGATGATTTATGGTCATGTTTCTCGGATCGTACAGGTTATCGATTGCAAGGAGCTTCTCCACGCGCGCGACACCATCCTCGCTCAGAGAAACAGTGCGTGTTTTCTCTTCTTTAGTGAAATGCTTCTCGATTTGGAGCTGCGGAATGATCCGGTTGACCCGGTAATAAAGTTCAGTGGATTTTTCCGCCGGGCCTGAAATAATGAGCGGGGTTCGGGCCTCGTCGATCAGGATGCTGTCCACTTCGTCCACTATGGCGAAATTGAGGTCGCGCTGAACCAGTTCTTCGGGTCGAAACTTCATGTTATCGCGCAGGTAGTCGAAACCGAATTCATTGTTGGTCCCGTAGGTCACGTCCGCATTATAGGCGTCGAGCCTCTGGCGGTCGTCCAACCCGTGCACGATGCACCCGACGCTCAGCCCCAAAAACCTGTAGATTTTGCCCATCCACTCGCTGTCGCGCCGGGCCAGGTAGTCGTTTACCGTAACCAGGTGCACGCCCTTGCCGCTAAGCGCGTTGAGATAGACCGGCATGGTGGCTACCAGGGTTTTTCCTTCGCCGGTTTTCATTTCGGCGATTCTTCCCTGGTGAAGGACTATGCCGCCAATCATCTGCACGTCGAAGGGACGCATTCCCAGCACTCGCAAGGAAGCTTCGCGCGCCACCGCGAATGCTTCGGGCAGAAGGTCGTCGAGTTCCTCGCCGTTTTCCAGCCGCTGTCTGAACTCGGGGGTCTTGGCTTGCAACTCTTCGTCGCTAAGCGGCCGTATCTGCGGTTCGAACTGGTTGATCTCATCAACCAGCGGTGCAATCCGCTTCAAATTGCGTTCGTTCTGGCTCCCAAATATTTTCCTGAGCACATCGGATATCATAGATCAAAAATTCCTTCCGAAACGGAATGGTTTTTGACTTCACAATAAGAAAGGCACGCAGGACGTACCTGGATGCCGTAATTATAACCCTGCCTCGGGCCTCTCGTCCTTTGCATACCGCGGATAAAACGCCTTGCTGCGTCTAAACTCGCCAAACTTTTACTATATACTTCATGCCCGAATCTTTTGCAATCCCACCCCCTTTAACGTGACATAACCGCCACACGGACGTGGATGCTAACGGGCTTGCGGGCGGTTCAACCCCCCCGTTCGCCGCCGGGTCCAACTCCCTTGTTGACAATTTGCGCTAAATTCTGGGAAAGTACTGTTTCGCTTCGGATTGCCAGGCGAGCCGAACCCAACCCGGAGGTCCAAGATGAGTGAAGAGCAGGAGCGCAATTCAGCCCAGTGGAAAAGCGAACTCGAAGGCGCCTGGCGCCGCATCCCCAAGGCGTTTCGAAGCGACAGGGCGGTGCACCGGACCCTCCAGTGCCATCTCTACCGGATTTTCGAGAAACAGGGTTTGAAAGTGGTGGCCGACTACATGCCTCCCAGGATCATTGATCGGCCGGTAGACATCATAGCCGTAACCGATGAAAACGAAATCCTCCACGCCGTATGTATCGATACCCTCGTAACCCTGGCCGCAGTCAAGAGCCTGAACAGTTTTGCCGCCCGAAACAAGCTGATTTTCACAACGGGGCCCCTGGAAAAAAAAGTGCAGGAAAGCAGGTTTTTCCTGAACGATGAAATAAAGCACGTCCACCTCAAGCCATTCGACAAATAGCCGGCTGAAGATCGAAAACAGCCGAAGGCCACCCCCCGGCGTGCCGGGCCTTCGGTTGGCGATGCCCCGCGAACTCCATACCAGCTGAATCACGACCACTGCTAGCAGCGTTTTATAGTCGGGTAGCCGAGGGCAGTTGATCCACCCTCAGCCCCCACAGATCCGAACGTGCGCGATTGACGCATCCGGCTCCTCGTATCATGGTTTCGCTACGTATGCCGAGTGAACAACCCGTGGTTTTGGCCGGGCGGGACTGGTTACCCGCTGGGTTCTAATGAGAAATTGCGGAGATATGCACCTCCTCCCAATCTCCCAGGCTTGGCCTGGCGCACCCAATTAGCGTTCAAGATCGTTCGCCCTGAGGTAGCGAAGGGCGATCATACCGTCTCTTACGCTTCGATACCTCAGCGCGAACGGTATCACGTTCATCTCAATCTTGAACGCGAATTGGTATTGGCAACGACCGCTTTGCTCCTCATTAGCCGTCTTTTGTGCGCCTTGCGTCTCCGCAAAATCTGCAAAGTCATTCCAACTCTACAACTCCAAAATCCCTTTGACTCTCTTTTTCCCTGGATCTGTGGTATTTTAATTGCCGCTCTACCGAGCAATTCTCTGGCAAGGCACATAAGGCAAAACATTTTTGGACAACATCCAGGGGCAAGATGCGACAAGCTATAATCGTTTACCCAAGGCCGCAAAACGACTCCCGACCAGGACAAGACCAAGCTCATAGCTCGCTTGAATTTCGCTTCGATATTGGATTTACCGCATCCCTCGCTCAAAAAGAAAAACAGATCCAGCAGAACTATCGGCCTATAATCGGCATCCATAAATGGTTCGCCCGCCGTCCTGGTACAGTATTCCGCAATCTCCTGTTAGCGGAATTTGATGGTGAGAATTCTTTACAAGAAGACTACTGGCGTGCCCATCAGTTCAAGGGGGTATTGGCAGATCCGTTCATGGGAGGGGGTACCCCGATCCTTGAAGCCAACCGTCTGGGTTTTAGTGTCATTGGTGCCGATATCAATCCAATGGCATTCTGGATCGTGCGACAGTCGTTAGCGCCTCTTGACCTGGCCGCTTTTGGTAAACATGCTGAGGAAGTGATTCGAGATCTGGAACGGGAAATCGGCTCCCTATATAAGACTAACTGCAACCTTTGTGGGCAAATCGCCGATGTTAAATATTTCCTTTGGGTTAAAACTCAAACCTGTCCCGAATGCGGAACTGAAAACGATCTTTTCCCCGGCTACTTACTGTCGGAAGCCGAACGCCATCCCAGGCACGTCGTGGTCTGCCATAACTGCGGCGAGCTAAACGAATTCGAACAGCAACCGACAAAGGATAACCCAGAGCCTTGCTGTGCTTGCGGCCAGGCCGTTTTTATCAACGGCCCGGCAACAAGGAATAAGGTAAGTTGCTCCTCCTGCTCACATGTGTTTCCCTATCCTGAAAAGAAACCCTCCGGCCCGCCCAAGCACCGCATGTGGGCCATTGAATACCATTGTCAGGCCTGTAAACGGAATCACCAGGGACGCTTTTTTAAAAAACCCGACGAAGAGGATATTGATAGATTCTTAAAAGCGAAAAAATCTTTAGACGACAGGCGCTCGGAGTTCTCGATTCCATCTGAGCCGGTACCACTTGGGGACGAAACGAAACGCCTGCACCGCTGGGGATATAAATTCTTCCGGGAAATGTTCAGTGAGCGCCAGCTCCTGGGACTTGGATTATTGCTTAAGAGGATTTCCGAAATTGAAGATACGCCTGTTAGGCACGCCTTGCTCACTGTATTTTCCGACTTTCTTCGCTATCAGAACATGCTCGCACGCTACGATACCTACGCGCTGAAGTGCCAGGACATTTTCAGCGTCCACGGGTTTCCAGTGGGACTAGTCCAGTGTGAAAATAACTTACTCGGAATTTCCAAAGTTGGCGCTGGAGCTTTCCGTCACTTTATTGAAAAATACCGCAGGGCAAAGGAGTATTGCCAGCAACCTTTTGAGACAAGGCAACAAGGACACCGGAAAGAACTGATCCCCATCGTGGGAGAGAGCATCCATGCCCAGCAGGTTAAAAGGCTTCCCAAATCCAGTGCCCGGGAAGCTTGGATAACCGCACGATCTGCGGAACGAGTGCCACTTGAACCTAATTCACTTGACGGGGTGTTCACCGATCCGCCATATTTTGATAATGTCCAGTACGCGGAACTTATGGATTTTTGCTATGTCTGGCTGCGCATAGTGCTCAAGAGTGAATTCGCTGCTTTCAAAGCGACATCGACCAAGAGCCTTCAAGAACTTACTGGAAATGAAGTAATGGGACGGGGGCTTGATCATTTCACCCGGGGTTTGTCGGAGATATTCTGTCATTATGCCAAGGCATTGAAGCCGGGAGCGCCTTTTGTCTTTACTTTCCACCATAACGACCCTGACGCCTATATCCCGATAGTTGTGGCTATTTTGGATGCCGAACTTGACTGCACTGCTACCCTGCCGGCTCCGGCGGAAATGGGAGCTTCGCTCCATATAGCCAAAACTAAATCATCTGTTCTTGATTCTGTCTTCGTATGCCGGGGTGTGAAGGTCGGCGTCGAATCAGCGACTGTCCAAGATCGATTGGAAAGCGATCTCTCAGCTCTCCAAAAAGCCGGCCTACGGATTACCGAAGGGGATATCCGTTGTCTCATAGCCGGACACATGGCGCGACTAGCCATTAACCGGCTCAGAGACAAATGGGACTTGGCGGCTACACTGCAAGAGCGGATGGAAGTCGTTCAATTTACGCTTGCCAGGATGAGAGACGAACTCCGTCATGATCGCATCATCATGACGTTCGTAGAATCCGCATCAGGGAAAGGGAGACCCATTGGCAGTAAAACGGCCATTTGAGCTTTCTCCGGAAGACCTCCAGCAGCACCTTGAAGAGATGGTGGATGCTGTTTTCTCCGATTTGGTATCCGAATTTCTCCTCATGCCTATGGGAAGGGGATTTCCCAGATATACGGATTTCCGGGACGCCTATGAAATTCTTAAACGAACGAGCAATGCTTTTACTGACTTTTCGGAAGCCACGGTGAACAGCGCGTTAGAGGAAAACAGCCGGGCTTTGGGTGTCATCAGATCAATTCTAGGAATGACCGCGCCGGAATGGGCGGAACTGGCCCGCTCTGAGTTGAATAGCGACATAACCCAAGGTGCTGCCAGGACTCTCGACAGACTGTGTCGAGAAGACCCAGAGTACATTCGTAAAGTCCTATCGCGGTATCAAAATAGAGTCACGAATGCCCGGAAATCAGGCCGCACTCTGCCAGTTCGCCCAAAGACCCTGGAAAGACTCGATAATCTCATAACTTGCGCTATCAACTACATTGTTAAAGGATCTCCCGAGAACCAGGAGGGATTCGTTCACCGCCTGGCTAAATTTGATACTCAGGGTGGACTGGAATCCCTCAAGTACGCGGCCAGGGAAGACGTGCCTTATGCAGTCCTCCTATACGAGCGCTACCTGGGTCGCCCTTTCGCAGGGCACCGCGATGCCGTCTCCGAGTTGGTCGGTGAGGTTATGGAAAACGCCGTTGAAGAGCGTCTCCGCCGTGCCGGGGTATCTTACCGAAAGACGGGGCGAGCGGCGCGGATTCCGGGTTTTGGACAAGCTCCTGATTTCTGTATTCCGGATGAAATAAGCCCGATTGTGGTGATTGAGGCCAAGATCACAAGCGATGATGGTACAGCCAGAGACAAAGTGGCTCGCATCAAGGAGTTGGAGACTCAGCGCAACGAATACGTTGCGGCTGGCCGCTCGAGTTATGAGGTAATCGCTTGTATTGATGGCCGTGGATTTCGCCAAAGGCGCGAGGATATGAGACAGCTATTACTTCGCCTAAATGGAAAAGTATTTACCACAGCTACCCTGGATAACCTGATTTCGCACACTCGGATTCGAGAATTGGTGACAAGGCACAATTGAATTCTTGAATATGTTGGCGAGACTGGCAGCTTAAAACAGAAATCTTTTGCGGTCAAAGAATCGAAATCAAAGAGGTGCTCGGGGCGATGAGCCGATGTTCATTCACCCCGGTTAGCGATTCCTCCCGGAGTGCTTAAGTTTTTTTCAAGAGTGATTATCGAAAAATGGAGGTTCGGGATGGACGCCAGGGATAAATTCAACAGGCTCGTAGGGAAGGGTATCGGCTTCATCAGCAACGTTATCGAAGAGGCAAAGAAGCCTTCCGCCCGCTTGGCGAAAACCGGGCGCGCGGCCCCCGTGGAGATGGTGCGCGTAACCGATGCCACCGGCAACGAATATTTCTGCCCCTCCGGCAAGCTCAGCAATCTCAACTTCGTGAGCGAGGGTGAGAAAGGACACTGTTTCGACTACTCGATGGTAGCCACTCATCCGGAATAAATCACAACCGGGCCGGGCAGGTCCCGGAAGGCTTGCGGACCGGCATTACGGCCTGCCCGCCGGATCGTTTCGCTGCTCCAGCCTGCACACCTTCCTCACAGAGTATATTCTTTTGCCCTGGGACTCGAAGTATATCCTCATCAGGATCTCGCTGATCAGTCCTATGGCCAGGAACTGGAAAGCGGCAAGCATGAGCACGGAACTGAACAGCGCAAGCGGGCCGTGGTGGACGAAAATGTCAACACCCATCACAAACTTGCGGTAGAAAAGAAACATCCCCGTGGCCATCGACATTGTGAAAAAAGCAAGGAAAAGCTTTCCAAAGAAATGGAGCGGCCGGGTCATGTAGCGGCGCATGAATCCGACGGTCAGCAGGTCGAAGGCAACCCTGAAAGTCCTCGAAAGTCCGTAATGCGACTTCCCCTGTCCTCTTCCCAGGTCCTTGATGGGAATCTCGGCGATCCTGGCCCCGTTCAGGGCTATGAGGGCCGGAACGAAGCGGTGCAGGTCCCCGTAGAGGTTAAGGTCCGCCAGGATCTCACGCCTGTAGCATTTGAAGGTCGTACCGGAATCGTGCACGTTGACCCCGGACACCTTTGCAATCAGCCAGTTCGCTATCCGGGACGGAATGATGCGCGTGAGGAACGCGTCCGCGCGGTCGGTTCTCCACCCGGATACCATGTCGTAGCCTTCCTTGATTTTTTCCAGGAAGCTGGGGATTTCCTCCGGTGCTTGCTGGAGGTCTCCGTCCAGCGCAACGATATACTCGCCCTGCGCTTGGTGAAAACCGGCCATGAGCGCAGGCGTCTGCCCGTAGTTTTTCCGAAGGTGCACGACGACTACCCGCCCGTCCTCGCGGTAAATCGTGTCCAGGATGCGGGGCGTATCGTCGGTGCTTCCATCGTTTACCAGCACCAGTTCCCAGGATTGCCCCCTCTTTTCCATGGTCGCCCGGACACGGCGATAGAGTTCGTTCAGGGTATATGCTTCATTATGAAGCGGTATAACGATGGAGATCTCAGGAGCACCGGTTTTCTCTTCGGCCGGCAATGTGGCATGTTTGGCTGTCGCCTGGGCGCTCACGGCTTCACCTCTCCGTAATTTATGAGTTTTATTTTATTTTTTTCCAAGATCGCCTTTAAGTCTTCCGAAACCAGGATCTCTCTTTCCCTTTCCCTGGAAAGAGAAAGGCGCGACTTCATCGCTTTGAGATCGGCATCGAGGTAGCCGGGGTGGACCATGAGTTCATTGATCCCGGGCCTGACCGATTCTACCAGCCGCGCCATCAGTTTTTCGCACATCACGCCCGTGGACGAAAGCCCGTGAAAATAGTCGGGGCTGCGGATGCCGGATTTTCGAACGTGCGACCTGAAAAAACAATGCGCCGGCCTGCTGCACAGGGCATGCGAATATTGTTTCAGGAAATCCCCCCTTCTGCCTTCTTCGACATCGAGAAGAAACCTCAGTGAGCGGGGATCTTCAAAGGGTTTGCGTATCCATTTTACCGAGTAGCGCCTGGCGATTTCCACCATTATGTCAAACACTGCCGGGATTATATGGATGTGCTTATGGGAGTCGAAATGGGTCGGTACTATGCCCGAATCGAAAACTTTTTGTGCCTGCGCAAAAAGCTCCCTTCTCATTTCTTCGCGCCCCCCCCTTCGGACCAGCGCGATATCGATCAGGGCCGACAGGGAAGGAAGCCGGCCGTTGCCGCCCGCGAGCACGGGCAGGCTGCCCGGTTCGCTCAAGGGTTTCAGCCCGGTAAGGGTAAAATGGATCCCAACGCCTAGCCTGTCGTTATCTTTTGCCTTTTCGAGCGCATCGTCGAATGCCGCACCGTTGGCCATAATGGTGGCGCTGCGCAGTACCCCGGCACGGGCGCACTCCAATATGGCCAAATTGATCCCCGGGGTCAACCCGAAATCGTCCCCGTTTACGATGAGTTCCTTCTCCATCCGCACACTCTTCGCTTTATGAATTCCGCGCTCTTTCCGAATAAATTACTACTACCCGGCAACGGCAAGACGAGGGCTTGGCTACCAGAGATACGCGGCGATGTCAACCTGGGAATCCGCACTTGAAAATTTATGGACAAATCCAGGCACTCAGCCTACAAATTTATGAAAGCGGGTGTTATTTTAGCGGCACTGAAGGGGCACCTCCAAGCTTATCCCCTTTTAATCAACTGCCGTGTAATGTATAACCTCGAAAACTCACTGGCTGATTGACAAACGACAGGGAAAGGGTTGCTCGATGGCAAAGAATTCTGCGTTCGGAAAGTGCCTGGGGGCGTTTTTGTTGCCTCTTCTTCTCGTTGGCCTTTGCTTTGCGGACCCATCCGCGGCCCAGGAACAGGTGTTTACTCTGGACCAGTTGATCCAGATGGCGCTGGAAACCAGTCCCGAGCTGAAAATGGCGGACCAGGACATCGTGGCCGCCAGGAGCGATTTGGCCCAGGCCAAAGCAGGCATGCTGCCGCAGCTCGACGTGAAAGCGATAATAGGCCCGGTGGAGGATGCCAAGGAGCCGATAGTGGTTCCCGCCACCGTGAACCTTGGAGGCATTCCAACCGTTGTCGGGAAGCTGCAGGACCGGGATACCAGCACCGTGGGGTTTTTCGGCAGGTTGGCATTCACCATCGCGCAACCCCTTTATACGTTCGGCAAGATATCCAACCGCAGGGACGCCGCCGCCCTTGGAATTGAAGTGCAGAAAGCGGCCAGGCTAAAGAAACAAAACGAGGTAATTCTCAACATAAAAGAACTCTACTATGCATACCTGATCGCCGGCCAGGGGCAAAAGGCCGCCGCCGAAGCCGATGATTTCATCCAGGATGCCGGAAAGCGCATCCGGCGGCTGATCGAACTCAAAGCTCAAAATGCGAATGAGAGCGATCTGTATCGCCTGGATGCGTTCTCGGCCGAAGTCAAGGCTTTCGCCACAAAGGCTGAATCAGGGGCGCACCTGGCCCACGAGGCCCTTAGAACCGCCGTCGGACTGCCCCGGAATGCAAAATTCCGGCTGGACCGCACCGAACTTCCCACCAAACCTCAGACCCTTGGTCCCGAGGGCGAATACATAATGACGGCCCTGGCGAACCGGCCCGAACTCACGCAGGTCAAAAAAGGCGCGGAAGCCCGGAAAAAACTTGTGGAAGCCGCAAAGGCCGACCTCTATCCTTCCTTTTTTGCGGCGGCGGTGGGATCGGTGGCAGTTGCCCCCGGGCGCGAGGAAATGGATATTTCCTATTTTTCGGATGACTTCAATAATGCTTATGCCGGGGTAATCGCCGGAGCGGAATGGCACTTCGACCTCGGCATAACCAAGGGCAAACTCAATAAAGCCAGGGCCGAGTATACAAAAACCCACCATGCCATCGACTTTGCCGAACGCAATATACCGCTCGAAGTCATGAAAAATTACCAGGACGCGCTTGAAGCCCAGAAAGAATTCCAGGCATTTCGCCAGGCTTCGATAGGGTCGCGGAGGTGGATCGTTGTCGCTTTCTCGAACTTTGACGTGGGAGTGGGGACGGCCAGGGACATATTCGACGCCATAGACCGCTACGGGAAGAACCAGGGCGAGTATCTCCACTCCCTCTACAACTACCACGTGGCGCTGGCGAGGCTGGAATACTCCACGGCTCAGAAAATGGAGTAACGTTAGAAAAAATTTTATATAATGATTGGGTAGTGATCGCTAGAGGGAAAATAACTTACTTGGCCACGGTATCTCATGTATCTCATTAACAGATTTCTACAAAAATGGATGGCCTGGGTTCTTCCCAGGCCACGTTTTGTTTTGGCGGTGGCGCTGGTGCTGACCGTCGCATCGATATGGCTTGCCACCAGGCTTGAAATTCATACCGACCAGCTTGAGCTGATTTCCACCCGCCACCCGCTCATCTCCCTGTCCAACAAGCTGGACGCCTTCGGCTTTCACGGCAAGACCACCTTTGCCGTCGTGGTTCAGGGACCGGACCAGGAACGTTCCATAGAGTTCATGAAAGCGCTGGTTGAGAAAATCCACAGTGATCCAAAGCACTTCCAGGAGGTTTTCTACAGAATCGACCCCGAGAAGTTCAAAAAATGGATGCTGTATTACCTCGACCAGGACGATCTGATCAAAATCAGACAGAGAATAGAAGAGCATTCGGACCTGGTGGATAAAATGGCCCAAGACCCCGACGTGCTCGATTTTCTGAAGCTGGTCAACCAGGAAATGGCCTCCAAAATGGTGGGGGAGTTCTTCACCGGCTTTCTTGATGAGGATAAACCCAAAAATACACAGGCCGGTAATGATGAGCCCATGGACCTGGGATTTCTCATAAAGGCCCTGGACGGATTTTCCCGGTACCTTTCCGGCGACTCGAAATTTGTTTCTCCCTGGGCGGCGTTTTTCAAAAGCGGCTCCTGGGACCTGGAAAAGGAAGGCTATATCTGGGAAGGAAAGAAAAAGTTCCTGGTTGCCGCCGTGGTGCCGACCAAGATCAAGGGGGGAGTGAGCAAGACGCTCAAGTCCCTGGATGTTTTGCGCCGCGATATCCGTCAGCTTCAAAGCAAATCCTTCCCGGACGTCCAGGCGGGAGTTACGGGCCAGGAGGCGTTGAACGACGATGAAATGAGTACCGCCCTGCGGGACATGACCGTTGCCACATGGCTTTCGCTCGGCGGGGTTCTGCTGATCATGGCCCTCTTTTTCCGCGGCTTCCGGAACCCGATGATCGAGATGGTGTCCCTTGGGGTGGGACTTTGCTGGACGTTTGGATGGACGGCCCTGTTCATCGGGCACCTGAATATTTTGTCGATCGTCTTTGCACCGATGCTTTCCGGGATCGGGGTGGACTACGGCATCCACTGGTTTGCGCGCTTCGAGGAGGAGCGCAGGCTGAACGGCTCCGACCTCCGGGCCGTGATAAAGCGGGTCATGGACAAGTCCGGCCCCGGCATCATGCTGGCCGCCATGAGCACCGGGTTTGCCTTCCTGCCCTTCCTTCTCACGGGCTTTCGCGGTTTGATGGAACTTGGCATGATCACCGGGATGGGAATCCTTCTGACCCTTTTGGCCGACTTCACCATCCTTCCGTCGCTCACCCCATATTTTTCGGCATCCCCCTCAAAATCGAAGAAACCGGCCAAGCCGTCCAGGCAATACCTGTTTCGCATGAACAGGACCGGGGTAAGGGCCGTTTTGGCCGTAAGCCTCATTTTATGTGTGCTCAGCGCTTTTGGGGCGTCCCGCGTCGGGTTCGATCTAAACCCGCTGAGGCTCCAGTCGCCAAACGTTGAATCGGTCAAGTGGGAAAAGCTTCTGGTCGAGAGTTCGGAACACTCGGTACTGTCCGCGTCCTCGATTGCAAATTCGGCGCAGGAGGTCCGCGCGAAGGCGCAAAGGATGGAGGCTTTGCCGGTCGTAGCCGACGTGTCCACCGTTTTCTCGCTTCTTCCCGAGAACCAGGAAGAAAAAGTGCCCCTTCTGCGCTCGCTTCTGGCCTCGGTCCCAAACCTTGACCAAATGCTGCCCAAATTGACCGAGGGCGCCAAATACGCGAGCATCGACACAAAAATCGCTTCTGTTGTTCCCGCCGGATATCGGAAACAGTTGACCGATACACTTGAGCGCATCAGCTTCAAAATGCAGGAGGACCAGGCGAAACAGTGGGGGGCCTCAAAGCCTCTTACCGAACAGATGCATGAAGTGAAAGATCTGAGCGAAAAGATCATTCAGGCGCTCCGGGGCGGCCCGGAGTCAGCCGGCCGGCTTTCCGAATTCCGTTTGAAGTTCAGAAACGATATAATAGATAAATGGAACCTGCTAAGAGAAAGCTCCGCCGCGCCGCCGATGCGGGTCGAGGATCTCCCGGGCGATCTTCGGGACCAGTTTCTCCAAAACGGGCTCTATCTTTTGCGCATATATCCGAAGGAATCCATTTGGGACGAGGGCTCCCTCACCCGCTTTATAACGAGCATCCAAACGGTTGATCCAAACGTGGTGGGAGATCCCGTTTCGCTCTTTGTTTTTTCTTCCGCTTACAGGAAGGCTTCCACTTCGGCATCGATTTACGCGCTGATAGCCATTTCGCTGCTCCTCACCCTTATATTCCGAAGCCTGCGCCTTACGCTGATTGCACTCGTTCCTCTGGTGGTGGGTACTCTGTGGACCATCGGAATCATGGGCGCGACCGGCATGGACTTCAACCTGGCAAACAGCATATTCATGCCCCTGGTGGTTGGAGTGGGGGTGGAATACGGGGTTATAATACTCCACCGCTGGCGGGAGGGAGGGGTCGCCTACGGGGGCCTTCCATTCAGTACGGCCAAAGGCGTCATCCTGGCCGCGCTGACCACCACCATCGGGTTCGGCGCCCTGATGATTTCGCATCACAGGGGAATATTCAGCCTGGGGTTCGTCGCATGCGTCGGAAGCATCTGCGTCCTGGCCTCGGCTATTTTGATACTGCCGGCGATACTTTCCGGTCAAAAACCCATACAACCGGCAGTAAAAGAAGGAGAAGTGAACAATGCTTCGTAAGAGGGCATATATTCTTGCCGTATCGTTTTTTCTTACTCTGTGTCTAACCGCTCCGGTGCGGGCCGAATCCGGCGCCACGGCCCAGGTCAGGGCCGTACTGGAAAAAGCGATGGATATCCAGACCAGGCAGAACCTCCAGGGCAGCGAGCATCGCAGAGAGCGTGCGAGTTTGATCCGAAAGCTGATTGCCGACAATTTTGATTCCACCACAATGGCAAGGGAGTCTCTGGGCGGCCATTGGGAAAAGCTGTCGGCCTCCCAGCGCTCGCAGTACCAGGATCTTTTCACCGGACTCTTCCAGGACTCCTATACCAGGATGGTCATTAATTTTCTCAAGAAGGAAACCGTCGACTACCCCGATGAAACCCCCGAGGGCAAAGGCGTCAAGGTGCGAACCGTAATCATGCGCACCAACGAACACATCCCGGTTGACTATATCCTCGAACAAAAGGGCCACAAGTGGCTCATTCGCGACGTGATCATAGACGAGGTGAGCGTTCTGGAAAACTACCGCAACACCTTCAGCCGTGTCATAAGGACTCAGTCATTTGACACCCTGATGCAGAAAATGAGAATCCAGAAAAAGGCCGGAGAGGATTAACGGGGCAGGGGCGGCACTAAAAGGAGAGTCCGCCGGGCAACAGCCCGGGAATCATTCCCCCACGCTGCTGGAATCAGCAACTTGAACGCAAGGTATTCAGATCTCCGAGAGGACAGTACCGGTGCAGGAGGACTCATATCCGGGAAGGAGGGCCAGTTCATCCCGCAGGTTGCCCGTTTGAAGCACATCCAGGATGATCTTCATCGTCGGGTGGCCCAGGAGATCGCAAGGAATGACCAGATCGCAGCGAACTATTTGCAGGGGAACGAAATCCAGCCCGTAGGCCGCGGCGACGGCCCGCAGCCCGAGGGCCGCGTCGGCCAGGTTGAAAAGGATCGTCCGCGCCCCTTCGCAATGGTCGAAAACCAGTCGATGGTAGCCCTCGACCATATCCCCCGGTATTCCCTCATTACGCAGGCATTCGTCGAGCAGCGTGCGGAGCGCGGCCCCTTCCTCGCGATTTACGAATCGGATTCGCTCTCCGACCAGGTCCGTTGCCGCCCGGATACCGAATGGATTTCCCGATGCGACCATGAGCCCTTCTTCAAAAAAAGAAAAAGCCACCATCAGGTTCCTTGAATCTCCGAGCACCTCCCTTGCCAATTTCGCATTGGATTCGGGATTGTCGGAATCGGTGAGGTGTGTTGCCGCAATATGGGCGTGTCCCACCTTCAGTTCCTCCAGGGCCTTGCGGCTGGAGGCAAACCGGCACTGGACCCCCACCTCGCTGGTATGGCGCGAGACATGTGCGCTCAGTATCTCGAAAGCCGGGTCGCAACCGAGCAGCAGTATCTTTCTCTCCAGTTCGCTATCCTTTTGAAACAGGCGCACCGAGCCGTCGGCCTGAACGAGGCCGTCGGCAGCCTGGATGCTCTCCCTGAGCATTCCTCTTCCATCGAGGGGGTAGGCGATGTAGCGCTCACGCACCTTCACCACCGAAACTCTCGGCCCGCGTGCCGCGGACCGCTCGACCAGCGCGACCGTGCGGGTGGGTTCGTGTATCGTGAAAAGGTCCTCCACATTGCACCCCAGTTCCTTTGCCAACCGGAGGGCCAGGGCCGTATTGGGAACATACTTGCCGGACTCCATGTCGTAGATGGCCTGCCTCTTCACTCCCACCAGCGAGGCAAGCTCGCCTTGGGCGATCCCCCTGGACTTGCGGATGGACTTGAGGTTGCAGATCAAAAGATCGTTTGACGCTTTCATGGAGGTACCTTTTCGTTTCATTCGGTGCGGTGCGGACGATGGCACATCTATGTAGTTTATACCCTACCTGTTGACGTTTTTCACAGAATTTCTTATTGTAGACAAGAGTGTGAGCGGCCCGGACACCGCAAATCCGGGACTCGCCATAAATAATGGGCGATTCGTACGGGCCTGTTGCCAGCCGGAGAAGAGATATTCGGTTCATTCGGCGTGCCGACCCGCTTCCGGCAAATTAAGCGAGGCGGCGCATCCTTTAAGTTGTTCCTCAAAGCGATCCGGATCAATTGTTATTTCGAGCCGACCCGGAATAAGGAGTTCTTTCCATGAAGCTGAGCACGCGAAACGTCATCAAGGGCAAGGTCCTGGAGGTCAAGGAAGGGACTGTGGCCGCCAAGGTGAAGGTGGATATCGGCGGTGGAAACGCAATAACTTCCATGATCACCGTAGACGCGGTGAAGGATCTCTCCATAAAGGTCGGCGACGAGGTAAGCGTCCTCATCAAGGCTACCAGCGTGATGGTGATGAAGCAGTAACGTCACGGACCGGCGAAATTCCTGTCCCGCGCAGGGAAGTGGGCCGCATTTCCTTGTGCGGACATCCCGCAGGCGTCCTCAGCCGGTAATCCCTTCGAAAACCTGCTTCAGGTTCGATGCTTTCCACCTGTTGTGCATCCACAGGTACTGTTCGGGGTACTTGCGGATGATTTCCTCCATACTTGCATTTATCTGGCGGGTTATGCGCACGATGTCGGCCTGTTCGGCGCCCGGCGCCGAACAATCGGGCTGCGGGTAGATGGGATCGGATACGAAGCCTTCGAAATAGTAGGGGTCGGGGGTCCGGCACGCGGCAACCACCACGACCGGGCGCTGGTAAGTGACCGCCATGATGGCGGGGATGGGGGTCACTGTAGCCGTGCGGCCGAAAAATTTCATGCGAAGTCCCCTGCCGGTACTTTGGTCGGGAAGCATTCCTATCGACTTGCCCTTCCGCAGCATCCGCTCCAGCGTGAACATGGCCTTTCTTTTGGGCACCAGGGTCTGCCCGCTCGCAATCCGACCTGAAAAAATGGTGCGGTCAAGATAGGGGTTATTCAAAGGTCGCATCACGATTGCCAGGGGGATTCCTATCAGGGCGCTCACATAGGGGAGGAGTTCCCAGTTGCCGAGATGTGGCGTAACGAAAATACACCCGCCCGATTCATCGTGGACTTTCTTGGCCTTACGGAAAAGCTCCTCGACGTGGTCCGTCCTGTACCGGGTGTCGCGCACCCGGCCTCCCTTGAAGCGAAAGGGCGAACTCATCATTTCGGCGGCGGTGAGCATCAGTGAATGAAAGCTCGCCAGCGCAAGCCGCTCTATTTCAGCTTCGCTCAACCGGTCGCCGAAAGCATGCCTGATGTTTTGAAGGGCTATCTCGCGCCTGTACGAGGTCTTGTAGTACAGCTTTCCGATTGCGCGGCAGACGGCATGAAGGATTTTGACGGGCAAAATCCTTGCCGCAGCCACCGCCGCGCAGAAGCCAATATATTCGATGATGTGAATCAGTTTCTTTCTTTTAGTCATACTCTTTTTGCGCAGCTTTCAACCAGTACGCAGGACGACTGGCCGATGATCCCGTAGCTTGCCGAAAGAAAACTTCCACCTGATGCCTTTTGCACCGATGCGGAAATTTTCAGGTCTTCAAAGCCACGTTCCGCCCCCGAAAAATTAGGCGTGCCGGGAACGACTCCCTCGGACATTGCCATTATCCCCAGTATCACTTCGCAGACATCGCTTGCGGCCCCCATGTGGCCGGTATAGGGCTTGAGAGCGCATACCGGGACATCGCTTCTCTTCCCGCCGAGCAACTCGGCAATGGATTGCAACTCAGAGCGGTCGCCCTTGCGCGTTCCGCTTCCGTGAGGACAAATGAACGCGAGGTCGCCCGCATCCGTCGATCCTTCTTCAAGGGCGGATTCCATCGACCTTTTGGTTATCTTCGGCGGAACGCTCAATCCCCTGCCGGACGGAAACTCGATGGTATTTCCAAGCCCGGTTATGCGGCCCAGTATCCGCGCTCCCCGCCCGCGGGCACGTTCGGCTTCTTCGACCAGTATGGCGGCACCTCCTTCGCCGGGGATAAAGCCGTCCCGGCCCCGGTCGAGCGGCCTGAACGAACCGGTGCCCCGCCTGCATTTCGAAATAATCCCAAGCCCGTCCATCTCGTACATCGGGATTTCGGTGATCCAGTTTCCGCACCCGACGGCCAGCGCCACGTCCGCCTCGCCGGTCCGGATTCTGCGGCAGGCCAGCTCGACCGCATTCGCGCCGCAGGGCGAAAGAGTTGCCAGGCTGGTATTCGGTCCCATGAATTCAAAGACGGCGGACAGGAAACTGAACAGATTATTGGTAATCGATTCGAGCAGGAAGAAAGGATTCACCTTGTCCAGTGCTGCTTTGTTCAGGGCGGGAAAATCGACCCGGCCGCCATCTTGCCCGGCGATCCGGCTCAAGGCGGGGTACATGAATTCGCAGCTTACCTTGGTGAGGTCCCCCGAGGCTAGAAACAGCGCCCTGCGCTCCCTGGGGATGCCGGACAGGTCGATCCCGGAGCCCTCCACCGCCTCCCTGGCGGCTTCGAAGCCCAAAACCGACCCCCGGTTCAGGAACCGGGTCTGGCCCGCAAGGCTGCGCGGAATGTTTTCCAGCCGCTCCAGGCCTTCCACTTCCCCGAAATATTTGAGAAACTCGGGCTGGCCGTCCCTCCGGTGGACCGATATCCCGGTGCGGCCCGCAAGCACGTTCTTCCAGTTTTGCTCAACACCTATGCCCAACGGTGTCACCAGCCCCAAGCCGGTAACAACCACCTCTGCAGGAGAAAACATCTAAAAATTAAGCCCCCTGGTTAGAATCCGGTAATAATGCTTTTGTTCCTCGACTTCCTCGATGGTTTCCAGTCCGAGCAGGTTTCCCTGAAACTCGGCCCTGATTTTCCGCTTGCCCCCCACCTCGCCTACCCCGCTGTAAATCTTCATATCCTGGCCCGGGGCCTGGGAAACCGAAAGCTTGAGATCGACCTGGTCGCCGGGGAGAACAAACCCGTAGAAACTGCATTTTAGCACTTTCGAGACCAGAAACCATTTCTCAAACCGGGAAGAAGCCGCCTCCAACCAACCCGCGAGTTGAACAAGGGACTCCAGGAGCATTATGCCGGGCATTATCGGGTTTCCGGGAAAGTGGAATTCGAGGAAATCCTCACTCATGGCCACGTTCTTCACGCCCGCTATCCTGACATCGGGTTCGAGTTCGGTTATGCGGTCAACCAGGAGGTATCTCATGGCTCAAAATCTCCCTGCCTCCCTTTTTTTGGAAAAGGGAGCTACTGGTCCCGCGGCCCCTGCCCGGCCAGGATGACCGATGCCACGGCAAAGTCCGCGGAGTGTGAAATGGACACGGTAAGCTGGTGAATTTTTTTTCGGCGCCCGAGTTTGGCGATCCAGCCGCTAAGAACGAGCCGCGGTTTTCCGGATCTTTCCGGTATAACTTCAATTTCGGCGAGCGCCCCGTCTATGCCGGTCCCCGACAGCCCCGTCCCCAGCGCCTTGAGCACCGCCTCCTTGGCGGCGAACCGGCCGGCAAAATGAATATAAGGATCGGCCCTGGAAAGGCAGCATTCCCGTTCGCGGCCGGTAAATATCTCTTCCGCGAACTGCGGCCGCCTGAGCATGATTTCCCTGATCCGGGAGACGGGGACCAGGTCGATTCCCTGGTAAATCCGCATCATTTGATGCCAAGACCTCCATAGATGACCATCTTAGCGCCCTTCGTCGGTTAAACGGGTCCCCACAACCCACAGGACATCAAGAGCACTAAGGGTACTTTTTTACGACAATTGTCGCATTCTGGCCGCCGAAGCCGAAAGAATTCGACAGGGCGGCCCGCACCAGCGCCGGACGGGCAACGTCGGGCACGTAGTCCAGGTCGCATTTAGGGTCGGGGTTGGCCAGGTTTATCGTCGGGTGGATCATATCACGAGCAGTGGAGAGTACCGTGAAGACAAACTCCGGCCCCCCGGATGCCGCCAGAAGGTGCCCGAGCAGCGATTTGGTCGAACTGACCGGTATCCGGTGCGCTCTTTCACCGAACACCTCCTTTATCGCGATGGTCTCCGCCTGGTCGTTTAGCCTGGTGGAAGTCCCATGGGCGTTGATATAGTCGATCCGGCCGGGGTCGAGTCCGGCGTCGGCAAGGGCGCGCCGCATCGATTCCCCGGCCCCCCTGCCCTGGGGGTGCGGTGCGGTGAGCCGGTACGCGTCCATAGTCGAGGCATACCCGGCCACTTCGGCATATATTCGAGCGCCCCGCCGGAGGGCGTGCGACTGCTCTTCGAGCACCGCGGCGCCCGCCCCTTCGCCCATAACCAGGCCCGATCTTTTCCGGTCGAAAGGACGGCACAGCAGCCGGGGCTCCATCCGGGCAACGGCAGCCGATCCCAGGAGCACGAAAAAGATCAGTCCCACGGGATTTATCATGGAATCGGCCCCACCGGCCAGCACCAGGTCCGCCTCCCCGCGCCGGATGGTTCGAAAAGCCGTCCCCAGCGCCTGGGTGGCCGAGGCGCAGGCGGTGGTCACCGTCGTGTTTATCCCGCGCAGATCGAACATTTCAGAAATGAGAGCGGCGGGTCGGCTCGCGTTGTTTCGGATGATCGACTCCCGGTGGACTCTGCCTCGTTCCAGCGAAAACCGGTGGCGGTCGAATGTTCCACTCTCGCCGACCCAGTGATGGATGTCTTCGAGGCGATTGATTCCAAGCCCCGAGGCAAAGGCCACGCCAAACCGGGACCGGTCGCCGCCGGGGGCGGGCTTACCCGTTCCCGTTTCCAGTCCGGCGTCGGAAAGGGCCTTCGCGGCCGCCCAGAGCGCGAAAAGGGTCCTTCTTTCCCCTTCGGATTCCGCCTGGGAAGGGAATTTGCGGCATATTGCGTCCCAGTTTTGCGCCGATACCTGCCCGGCCGCCTGCACCGGGGATTTTCCGTAGAGGACCGGATCGAGCCCGCTTATCCCGGATTCGCCGTCGAGCGCCCTTCGCCAGTTTTCCTCGACCTCGAGACCGAGCGGGGTGGCGAGGCCAAGGCCCGTTATTACTACTTTTCTGCCCATGATGTCAGCCCCCTTCGGCCGCGTCCCACCCGCCGTAGTAGTGGAACATCGAGCGAAGCTGCTCCGGGTCGGCCTTCGGGGAGTGGACGTAGATGATCCGGCCGATGGAGGCCACCTCGCACCCGTCCACGGTCATTTTCGCGGACCCCAGCGAGTCCCTGGAGGAAGTCGACACCAGCCGCCCCGATACTTCGGCGCAAAATCCGGGCCTCATGGCCGGAGAAAGGTTTACGTTTTCTATGAGCGACATCACGGCCGAGACCCGGAAATCGTGCGTGTGGATGACCAGCCAGCCCAGGAGCTGGGCCATTGCCTCGATGTACATGACACCGGGAATGAGCGCTTCTTTTTTGAAGTGTCTCCTCAAAAACTCGTCGGCAAGCGAGAAGGTCTTGACCCCGGTGATCGATTTTCCGGGATCGAGGCTGGTTATGCGGTCGTAGAGAAGAAGTCTCATCGTCTTCGTTTATCTATTTTTTCGATAATAAGCGCGGCGCACGGGCCTTCGTAACTCGTTCCAACGATAAGCACCCGGGAAATCCGTTCCCGGCAGGCCCCGGAAAGGTTGCGGACCGCAGGCAGGAGCGTTGCCTTCGTCAACAGCGCCTGCGCGATTGCCGGCGATTCCATGACCCAGGTTGCGATCATCGCGTTGAGTATCGGACCGGCGGCAAATGTTTCGCCAAGGAGGCACCCGGTTGATATGACCTCCGGCACGCAGCCCGTTCTTCCGAAAAAGCCGCGCACCGCCACTGCCTCCCACGGCGCCGCGTCGGGGCTTCCACCAGCGCCGCCAATTACCGCGTCGATATCGCCCGCCCCGAGCCCGGCACTGGAAAGCGCACTGTCGATGGCCGACTCGACCGCGGAGCGCGCGGGACGATTCCCCCCCGGCTCCCTGCCGCAGGAAAACCCAAATCCGGCTATGGCGGCAATCGGCTTCGCCCCCCTTTGTTCGGCCTTATTCAGCGGTTCGAGGACAAGCGCCGCGCCGCATTCCCCCAAAACAGCCGAGGCAACCGACCCGTGCAACCCGGCCCTTGCAAGGCTAAGAGGCGAAATCTCCTCGCTTGCTCCACCCGCCAGTGCCGCCCCTGCCTTCCCCTCGCGCAGAACCTTCACCGCTTCGGCAACGGCCAGGATGCCGGCATCGGCGTGAGGAGCGAAGACGCAGTTTTCACCCCGTATTCCGAGGTGTATCGCCACCTGGCAGAACGCGACGTTGTTTAGCATGGCGAGCGGCCAGAGCGGATGGATTTCCTGGTAGCCGGCGGCAAAAAACTTCTCGTAGTCCAGCGCTCCGGTCGGTGAAACAGACTTCAGCACGGACGCAAGGAGGTCTTCGATACGGTAGTCCACCATGCCCATGCCGGCAAAAAACCCGATATCTTCCGGTGCGACTTCACCCGAATCGAGCCCCGCATGCCGGTATGCCTCCTCTGCGGAAGAGAGCAGAAGGGTGAGGTGTTTTCCCATGGATTTTGCGAGCTGGGGATTGATATCGGCCCCCGGGGCGGGAGCGTCAGCGGAGCCGCCCGCCAGGGAGGCGAACTCGGCCGGGCCCGCGCAATCCAGGTGATCCCGGATCCGGCCGGCGCAATTCCCGAGCGGGCAGACCGCGCCCATCCCGGTGATGACTATCGTCTCGTTTCCCGGGAGATCGCCCCGGGACTGCTGATCGGGGCTGTGGTTCATTTCCGGAACTTGCCCAGGCACAGCGTGGCATTCTGCCCCCCGAACCCGAAGGAATTGGAAATGGCGATGGAATGTTCGACCCGGCGAGCCTGGTTCGGCACGTAGTCGAGGTCGCACTTGGGGTCGGGGAATTCGTAGTTTATCGTGGGCAGGATCACCGACTCGTTCATGCCCATTATGGTCAGGGCGGCCTCGATGGCCCCCGCCCCGGCTATGGTGTGGCCCGTCATGGACTTGTTCGAACTGACCGGTATGCTCGCCGCCCTGTCCCCGAATACCCGCTTTATGGCAAGCGTTTCGATGTAGTCGTTCTGTATGGTGGAAGTCCCGTGGGCGTTGATGTATTCGACCTTCTCGGAAGTGATGCCCGCATCCCTGATGGCCGAACGCATCGCATAGAAGGCCCCGTCGCCCTGGGGATGGATGTCCGTTATCCGGAATGCGTCGCCCGATGAACCGTAACCCAAAATTTCACCATAAATGGGAGCGCCGCGCGCAAGGGCGTGGTCGAGGTTTTCCAAAACCAGCGCCCCGGCCCCTTCCGACATCACAAACCCGTTTCTCTTGCGGTCAAACGGCCGGGATGCCTTCGCGGGGGAGGAGTATCTTTCAGCCAGGGCGCGAATCAGGACGAACCCGATAAACCCCACGAAGTTAAGGTTCGATTCGCAGCCCCCGGCGATCATGGCGTCGGCCTTCCCTTCCCCGATGAGCCGAAACGATTCGCCTATGGCCTGCGATCCGGCCGCGCAGGCCGAAACCGTCGTGAAGTTGCTTCCTTTGCAGTTAAAAAGAATCGAAAGTATCGAGGTCGCCACATCGGGCTTGCGCCTGAAAAAATTAAAGTACGAATAGACGCCGTTTTTGGAAAGCCCGTCTATGTCCCAGTTCCCCCCGCCGCCGTACCTGTAGAAGAGAAGCAGGTCCTCCACCTTTGGGTTTTCACCGTGAAATCCAAGGCTTACTCCGATCCTTCCCCGCTCCTCGATTGAATCCAACCGGGCCGCGCCCGCTGCCTCGGAAACCGCCGCGATCATCATCCGCAGGCCCCGCGAGCTGCATTTCTCGATCCCCTGGAGCCGGCCCGAACCTAAAGGCCCGTCCAGCCAGGCATCGTCCACCTGCCCCCCCACGCGGCACGGCAGACCGCTCGCATCGAAGGCGGTCAGCAAATCTATCCCGCATACCCCGTTTCGAGCGTTATCGAAAGTTTCCCGGCTGTTTTTCCCGATGGGGGTCATCATCCCGTAGCCGGTGACGACCACCCGGTTTCTCTCAAGGGGTGTTTTCGGCAAGATATCAAGATCCCTTGTATATTGATCTTCGTAAGAGTCAGGGCTTTCTTATAATAAGAGCATTTTTTAACACGAAGAACACAAAGAAGGCACGAAGAAGCACGAAGGATTTTTCATTAAGTACTCAAGGATTTTATCTTTTAAAGAGACTTTGTGAGAACGGGCAAGGCTTTCGCGCCCGCCCTGCTCTTTACCTTCGTGGCCCTTCGCGACGCTTCGCGCCCTTCATGGCTGAATCGGAAACATACAACCCGCAATTCGCCACTATTAACCCGCAGCCTTGCCCCGGTGGAGTTCCGGGGCCGCAGCCCTAAAAAATCTTCTCTTTTTCCTGCACCTGGGTCAGCCACTGGTCGACCAGTTCGTCCCCGTTGGTGAAGGCGGCATGTTCGGAACACGCGCCGCACTGAATCCGGGTTTCGTCTTCGAGTTTCCAGTCCTGCCTGCCGCAGTTCGAACAGGTACCGGGCAAGGTGTCCAGAAGGCTCATGACGCCTTCGACAATCGACTGCACGGTGACCAGGGCGGGCATCTCGTCCATGTCCATTCCCGGCCGCAGCTCGCCCCCGGAATTGTTGAACCGCAATCCCAGGACCTTGACCGCGTTGGGGGTAAGCTTGCCGTCGGGGTCTACCGCCGATTCCTCCCCGAACATTTCCTCCATGTGTTCCAGCACCGAGTGGCGGGCCGTCTTGACCCCGAATGCCTGCTCCAACCGGTAGTTTATATCGAGAAAATCGAGAGACTCGGCCTCCAGGTCCTTTATCAGCGAACTTTCCCGCTTCACCCTCGTCCTGTCGATACCCAGTCCCTCAGAAATTGCCCTTATCACCTCTTCGAGAACTCTTTGCTCTGGAATAAGAGTCTGCTTCATTTTCACCGCTACCTCGCTCATTGTGTTATGCGCCAACGCCTAAGACCCCGCAGGGGTGGCGCTTTTCACCCATGCCGGGCGGTATAGTCTATTGCTCAAACCGTTGTCAACCACGATGGTCTGGCCCCGGATCGCACCCGCCGCCGGGCTGCACAGGAAAAGAACGACATCCGCAATGGCCTCCGGGCTGACGCACAGCTCATCGGGCAGGTTTTCGATCTCTTCCATCACCTGCCGCAAAACCTTGAATGAATCCGTCTTGACCACTCCGCCGCAAACACCGTTAACCGCAATCCCCTTCAATGAAAGGCTTTCGGCGCAGTCCCGGACCACGGCTTCCATTGCCGCCTTCATGCTCCCGAGCGGATATGAGGGATTGTAGAACCTGCTCCCAAGGCTCGATATGAAAACGATCTTTCCGCCGGAAGCCTCCAGCATGGGCAACGCTTCCTGGATGCAGAAGATATTTCCCATGTAGTTGGTTTCCACGAGCTGGCGAATTTCCCTTTCGAGCAGCTTTTCAATAGGCTTAAATGGCGCCCTGGCGGCGTTGAGAACCAGGAAGTCCAGGCGCCCGAAACCAGCGTGAACCGTTTCGAAAAGTCCCTTTACCGAAGACCGGGAAGCGATGTCGGCCTTTACCGTTAATGCTTTTCGGCCCAGGTCTTCGATTTCGTGGCATACCGCTTCCGCTTTTGCCGAAGAGGAGGCCCCCGCCCGTGCATGGTTTACCACCACATCAGCCCCGGCACGGGCAAAAGCCAGCGCTATGGCGCGGCCGATTCCGCGCGAGCTGCCGGTTACCAATGCAGTTTTATGATTGAAAAAAGAGCTGTCCATCTTAGAAAAATCAACTTTCCAGATTAATATTGGCCCAAAACAGGCGAATTCAGGAGTTTTCCGTTAAATTCATGTATAAGACTCCACCTCAGGGGCGGCATTCTAACACAGTGGCTGGATTTTACAACCGCTTGCCCGCGGATGTCAGCTCCCGCACCGATTCGGCCAAGGATAGGAACTCCGGGGGTGAAAGCGTCTCGGGACGCCTTACCGGATCGATGCCCGCCCCCGTGAAGGCCTGGGCGAGTTCTGACGGAGAGATTCCAAAGACGCCTTCGAGGCAGTTTTTCAGTGTCTTACGCCGTTTCTGGAAAGCGACGCTTACCAGTTTGCGCATAAAGCCGAAAGGCGGCCCCGGCGGCCCCGTCTCGTTGAAATCGATCCGGAGGACCATGGAATCAACCCTGGGAGGCGGAAAAAACTGGCCGGGGCCGACCGTAAAAAGCGGCCGCACGGTGGCGTAAAGGCCCAGGAGGACGCTCAATACCCCGTACTCCCCGGTCCCGGGAGATGCCGCAAAACGCTCGCCCACCTCTTTTTGCACCATGAATACCGCGCGCTCGACCGCCGGGAAGGCTTCCAGGAGGTGAAAAAGAAGGGTAGAGCTTATGCCGTACGGCAAATTCCCAAGCAGGACCAGGCGCCTTCCTTCAGCGGCGCCAAGTCCCGCAAAATCAAACGTTACCGCGTTCTGTTCGTGCACCACGGCACCGCCGCCGGCAGGAAGCCTTTCCCGAAGATAGGCGGCCATATCGCGGTCAAGCTCCACCAGGTGGAGCCTTCTTACCGAACCCACGATAAACCGGGTAAGGGCGCCAAGCCCCGGGCCGATTTCGACCACCACGTCCGATTCGGCCAACTCAGCGCTCTGCACGATCCGGGCGGCGGTTGCCGGCTGGGCCAGGAAATGCTGTCCGAAGCCCTTTCTGGCCCGAATCCCGGTCCGGCGAAAATATTGGCCGGGAGTCAGGAATTCAGGCATGGCGAAATCCCCGGCCGGCTTTTGTGGTTGATCTGCATCCGTTATTGGTGCACCCTTTCTGTTTTACTTTCGAAGCTTTTCTACTATCTTTGATGTTTTTGAACAACCTGCTATTCTTAGATTGACAATAGAAGGCGGAAAGACAAATGGCAATAATCGCGATAGTGGGAAGGCCAAACGTCGGGAAATCGACGCTTTTCAACCGGATAAGCCGGAGCACCCGAGCGCTTGTGGACGATCTTCCGGGTGTTACCAGGGACCGCAACTATGCCCCTGCGACCTGGGACGACAAGAGCTTCACCCTCGTGGACACCGGCGGATTCATCAGCAAAGACGAATCCGTTTTCGACCAGCATACCCGGGAGCAGATAGAGCACGCGCTCCAGGAGGCCGACATCCTCCTGTTCGTAGCCGACGGCAAGCTTGGGCTGCACCCCGAAGACCCCGTCCTGTTCGACATGCTGCGCCGCACCTCGAAGCCCTTTTTTTTCGCGGTGAACAAGATCGACGGAGTGGAACAAAAAAGATACCTCGACGAATTCTACGCCCTGGGCGTCGAGAAGCTCTATCCGATAAGTTCCGCGCACGGGTTTGGGATTGGGGACCTGCTTTCGGATATCGCCGAACTGGTACCCGAATCCGCTGAACCCGAGGAGGTCGAACAGGAAGAGGTCTCGGAAATACGGATCTCCATCCTGGGACGGCCCAACGTGGGCAAGTCCACCCTGGTAAACCGCGTCCTGGGCGAACCGCGCGTAATAGTCAGCCCCGTTCCGGGAACCACCCGGGACGCGGTGGACACCGCATTCGAACGCGGGGGGAAAAAATTCCTCCTTATAGATACGGCGGGAATCAGAAGGAAGGGAAAAACCCACGAAAAACTGGAAAAGATCAGCATAATCAAGGCGCTGCAAACGATCGAAAAAAGCCATGTCTGCATCATTTTGCTGGATGCTTCCGAGAGCGTTGCCGACCAGGACATGCACATTGCCGGATACATCCGGGAACGATTCCGGGCATGCATTGTCGGCGTAAACAAATGGGACGTCCTGGAATCCGACCCCAAGGCAATGAAGAATTTTCTCGAAGATGCAAAGTACCGGTTCCGGTTCATGCCCTACGCGCCGATTCTGCCGTTTTCGGCCCTCGGCGGCAAAGGAGTCGGCAAATTGATGCCTTCCGTCACCGCAGTCTTCGAGCAATTCAACAGGCGGATCACCACCGGAGTGCTCAACCGCGCCCTGCGCGATGCCATCGGCGCTCATGAACCGCCGGTGGTCAAAGGACGCAGGCTCAAGTTCTTTTATGCCACCCAGGCTGGAGTCCGGCCGCCGATGTTTGTCATTTTCTGCAACTACCCGGACAGTATCCACTTTTCATACGAACGGTTCCTTGTAAACCAGTTCCGGGAAAGCTTCGGCCTGGATAAGACCCCCATCCGCCTGGTCTTTCGCGGAAGGCAGCGGGAAGAGAGGAAGAGTTAGCCGTGCGGATTGCGGATTCCCGCCCGGAAGCGTTGCGGGAATGGCGATTTGGGAAATCTCCCATTTGCGTAAAGTTCATGGATCAGTTCATGGATTTTTGAAGCAACCCCATTCGGCCCAACAGCCCTGGAATCACCCCCAGCTTATCCATTCCCTTTTCCTCTGCTTTTCTCTGCGCTCTCTGCGGTGAGCTTTTTGCCCCCCTACAGCTCCACCTGGACTCCCAGTTCAACCACCTGGCCCGGAGGCAGTCCGAAATAATTGGTCGCCGACTGGGAGTTGCGGGAAAGCAAGGCGAACAGGCTTTTTCGCCATCTCATCATTTTTGCGTCGCCGGTAGGCAGCAGGGTTTCACGGCCCAGGTAATAGGTAATCGGCTCGGTGCGGGGAATACGCTCCGACCTGAAGGCGAGGTTCAGCACGCGCGGAACGTTCGGGGTTTCCATGAAACCGTAGCGGGCGATTAGCCGGTAGAATCCATTGCCGAGTTCCTCGACCATGATACGGTCTTTGCGCACCGCCGGCATCTCGACGGACAGGATCGTAAGAAGGACCACCTTTTTATGCAGCACCTGGTTATGCCTGTAGTGGTGCAGGAGCGAGGGCGGCGTGAACCTCGACGATGAGGCCAGAAACACCGCCGTACCCGATACCCGGTGGATATGGTGCTCGCCGACGTCTTTTAAAAAGTCGTCAAAAGGAAGGGACTGTCTCAGGAATTTGCTGGAAAGAGCGGCACGGCCGTCCTTCCAGGCGGTCATTATGATCACTATTACCCCCGCCATCACGATGGGAAACCATCCGCCCTCGAAGAACTTGAAAAGGTTGGAGCCGAAATAGGTCAGGTCGAAGAACAGGAAAACGCCCACAAGCGGAAGTGTCTTACCAACCGACCATTTCCAGTTTTCAGTGGCCACGAAGAAATAAACCACCGAGGTCAAGCCCATATTGGCGGTCACGGCCACGCCGTATGCCCCGGCCAGGCCGCTGGAGCTTCTGAAAACCAGAACCAGGGCGATGCACACTACCATCATGATCCAGTTTATCTCCGGGATGTATATCTGCCCCATTGTCGTCTCGGAGGTGTGGACGATGGTGATGCGCGGGAAAAATCCGAGTTGCACGGCCTGGCGCGTAAGTGAAAAAGCCCCGGAAATCATTGCCTGGGATGCGATTACGGTGGCCATGGTGGCCAGCCCGACCATCGGGTACAGGAACTGGCGCGGGACCAGGGCATAAAAGGGGTTGGGGGCAGCTCCCGGAGTTGAGAGCAGAAGCGCCCCCTGGCCGAAATAGTTGAGCAGGAGGGCCGGGAAGACCAGTGCGAACCACGACAGTCTTATCGGCCTTTTGCCGAAATGCCCCATGTCGGCGTAGAGGGCCTCGCCCCCGGTTATGACCAGGACCACCGAGCCCAGAACCACAAGTCCATGGATGTGGTTGGCGGCAAAAAACCGGTAGGCATACATGGGATTCAGCGCCAGAAGAACTCCCGGGTTGAGCACAATGTGCTGGACCCCCAATGCGGCCAGGGCGATGAACCACACCAGCATTATGGGTCCGAATATTTTGCCGATTCCGGCGGTGCCGTGGCGCTGCAGCAGGAAAAGGGCGAAAAGGACCACGCAGGTCAGGGGAACGACAAGGTGTTTGGCGGCGTTCGTCGCCACTTCGAGTCCCTCGATCGCGGAGAGGACCGAAATGGCGGGCGTGATGAACCCGTCCCCGTAGAGCAGCGCGGCGCCGGCCAGGGCGGCCAGCACCATGAAACCGCGGATTCGCTTCGAGAGCTTGTCCGCTCCCGGCACCAGCGCCAGCAGGGCAAAAATTCCCCCCTCCCCCCTGTTGTCGGCCTTCATGATGAAGGTGATATACTTAATGGACACCACTATGGTAAGCGACCAGACGACCAGGGAGAGCACGCCCATTACATTTGCGTGGGTGGCCTGTATGGCGTGTTCGCCGTGGAAGCATTCCTTTATGGCATAGAGCGGACTGGTTCCGATGTCCCCGTAAACTACCCCCAGGGCGCCCAGCGCCAGTCCCATCCGGAAGGCTGCGGAATCCGGCCTGTCATTGTTCTCCATATATTGTGGTTAAGCCTTTCCTGCTGAGTTTCATTGCTTTGTAAGCACATCCCATACAAAATTGCAGGAGCAAGATCGACATATATAGTTTAAGGACGTTTCCCCGAAAAAAAGGCCGGCAAGAATCGGAGGGCGCACGCGCCCCGGCAACTCTTCCGTGGAAAGAATTGCGGGTCCGCCTTCCAAAGTATCGTCAACAAGGCTCCCGAGGACCCCTGCTAAACAGTCTTAGTTTTAACCTGTCGCATTAAAAGCCGGCGGTGCGTGGCGCGTCCGGCCGGAATTTCCGAAGAAATATCGACCGAAGCCTTCGAGGTGGGATTCCCGGGGCAGGTTCCTTGAAGAAAGAGAACAAACACCGGAAAAGCGGCAGCCGCGGGAGAATTCTCCCCCGGGCCTGTACCCAGGCATACCCTCCCCGACGCCTGCGAGGTTAGCTGACGGGCTCGGGCCGAAGAGGTTGCCCTACGCCGGATGTCCGGCGATTCGCCCCACAATTTACGGGTCCCCCGCTCCTGCAAAGCAGGATAAGGCGGTTTGGCGGAAGGAACTGTAAACCCTGCCGATTTGGGTGTCAATCAGTTTTAGCGGCACGGACCCCGGCCGGCAGGCCGGCACCACTTCCAGGCCCTTGACTGTGGGCAATCACCACGCTGTTTCATGGCTGTGGATTGACAAGGCGTACGTTATGACGTACTATTCTCCCGGGAGACAAGGTTATGACAACACTATCCGCAAGTGAGGCACGTTCCAGGCTGTATCGCCTTATTGATGAGGCCGCGGCATCTCATGAACCGGTTCTTATAACCGGCAGGCGCGGCAATGCCGTGCTTCTTTCCGAAGAAGACTGGAAGGCGATACAGGAGACGATGTACCTCTTATCGATTCCCGGAATGCGTGAATCGATACGGGAGGGGCTATCGACTCCCGTCGAAGAGTGCGATGAGGATGCCGGCTGGTGAAGTGGAAGCCGGTTTTCACCAGGCAGGCCAAAAAAGACGCCGCAAAGATCGCATCCGCAGGGCTGCGGCCGAAGGTGGAAGCCCTGCTCCGGATACTGTCCGAGAACCCCTGTCAAAGTCCTCCTCCATTCGAAAAACTTGTCGGCGACCTGAACGGGGTCTGCTCACGCCGGATAAACATTCAGCACCGCCTGATTTACCAGGTGCTCGAAGAAGAAAAGATAGTAAAAATCATCCGAATGTGGACGCACTACGAGTAAAAGACACCGGCCCCAGGCCCGGAGACGCCGCCGGGTTGACGCGGTGGAGGATCGAGAATGGTAAGCCGCCCCGATTCCAGGCTCGGGCTTGGGAACCGGCAAAATCAACAACCATCCGGTCTATACTTCTCGGATTCGGCACAATAGTCGACAGCCATGCCACCCCTCCCCCCGAAAAAAACGGCGCGAAGGTTTTTGCAAACCCACGCGCCGCTTTAAAATCCAGGTCAAGCCGTGTTCCGGTCGTCCGCGTTCATAACTCGTAACCGCGGCCGACTCACCGGCTGATTTCCTTTATTCTTTTTCTTTCTTCTTCTCTTCCACAACGCACTTCTTAATCAGCTTCTCGTACTGATCGTCCACCTTGTCCTGAATGTACTGGACTTCGCCTTCCGTCAGGTGGCGGAAACGGCGCTGGGGCTTGAAGTATTCCGTTACCGGCTTCGGCTTGGCGACCTTCCGTGACAGGTGGTATTCCCCGTCGATCACTTCGTAGAGCGGGAACACCTTGGACTGAACGGCCAGCTTGGCGACCTCGATGCTCTCGTCGATGCCGCACCGCCATCCGGTGGGACAGGGAGAGTAGATGTGAATGTAGGCAGGGCCGGGAACCAGCGAAGCCTTCTTCACCTTGTTCATGAGGTCGATCGGGTAGGCCGGGGTCGCCGTGGCGACGTAGGGCGTTCCGTGAGCCACCGCGATTTCGGCCATGTTCTTTTTCCAGGTCGACTGGCCGGAGCTTTTCTTGCCGGCGGGCGAAGTGGTTGTGGACGCGCCGAAAGGAGTGGACGAAGAGCGCTGGATACCCGTGTTCATGTAGGCTTCGTTGTCGAAGCAGAAGTAGATGAAGTTGTGACCGCGCTCCAGGGCGCCGGAAAGCGCCTGCATGCCGATGTCGGCCGTTGCGCCGTCACCGCCGTAACCGATAAAGGTCACGCCGGGCTGATTTATTATCTTTTTGCGGTTCATCGCCTTGTAGGCCGATTCCACGCCGCTTACCACCGCGGCCGCATTTTCGAAGGCCACGTGAATCCAGGGCACCCGCCATGCTGTCTGCGGATAGGGAGAGGTAATAATTTCCATACACCCGGTGGCGCTGCATACAACCGTGTTTGTTCCGATTGCTTTCATTGCCTGCCGTAGAGCCAGGACCTCTCCGCAGCCCTGGCACGCGCGATGACCGGGTGAAACGGGTTCCACCTCGGGGAGATTCTTGAGGTTAAACCCCTTGAAATTCTTCAGAGCGTCAGATGCGATTCCCATTATTCCCTCACATTGATGAATTCGTAGGCTGGAAGCTCACCGTCTTTAGCGGAGGCAACTCTTTCGACCATTTCGACGAAGTTCTGGCCCGTCACATCGCGGCCGCCAAGGCCCACCAGGAAGTTTCCGATCTTGGGAGTGAGCTTCCTGTCATAGAGAGCGGACTTGACTTCGAGGGCCACGGGGCCGGAAATCTCGCCACCGGCGAAGGCGCTCACCCTGTCGAGAAGAACCAGGTTCTTGGCGCCCTTGATTGCATCGACCAGTTCCTTGGCGGGGAAGGGCCTGAATACCCGCAGGCGCACTATCCCGACCTTCTTGCCCTCCGCGCGCATGGCGTCGATGGCGGTCTGGGCCGTCTGGGCGATGCTGCCCATGGCTACTATGATGGTTTCGGCATCTTCGGTCTTGTATGTTTCGACCAGCTTGTACTGGCGTCCGAACTGCTTGGCGAATTCATTGAAGAGGTCCTGGATCACCGGTTTGGATGCCTTGAGGGCCTCGTCCTGGGCCTTGCGGGCCTCGGTGTAGACATCCGGCATGCCGACCGGGCCTATGGAGATCGGCTTGTCCGGGTCAAGGCGCAGCGCCGGCTTGAAGGGCGGCAGGAATTTCGATACCTCGGCCTGGTCGGGCATCATCAGCGGCTCGATGACGTGGCTCATGGTGAAGCCGTCCAGGTTGACCTGAACCGGCAGGAGCACCCTATGGTCCTCGGCGATCCGGAAGGCCAGCACGGACATATCCACCGCTTCCTGGCCGCTTTCGGACAGAAGCTGAATCCAGCCCGTGTCACGCGCATACATCAGGTCGCAATGGTCGTTCCAGATGCTGATCGGAGCGCTGATTGCCCGGTTGGCCACGGCCATAACTATGGGGAGCCGCAGGGAGGAAGCGATGTAGCAAAGCTCCGACATCAGGGCATAACCCTGCGAACAGGTTGACGTAAAGGTACGCGCACCCGCAGCGGATGAGCCGATACAGGCACTCATGGCGCTGTGTTCGGATTCCACGGGAACGAATTCCGCATCCAGGTGGCCGTCGGCAACCAGTTCGGACAGGTGCTCGACAATGTGCGTCTGGGGAGTGATCGGGTAAGCCGCAACAACGTCGACGTCACACAGCCCCACCGCATCGGCAACAGCGATAGAGACTTCGATACCAATTCGTTTGGACATGATTAGTCGACCTCCTGAATCATGGTAATCGCATCAACAGGGCACTCCTTCGCACAAATTCCGCAGCCCTTGCAGTAATAATAATTCTGCACGAAGTACCCTTCTGCGTCCTTGCTGTAAACCATGTCGGGGCAGAAAATATAGCACTGGCCGCATTTCGTGCATTTCTCGCGGTCTGTTTCAGGCCGCATGGACCGCCAATCTCCGGTCTTGAGCTCGGCCGCATTGCCCGGAGTGAGAATGGCGATCCCGAGATTAAGTGTCTTCCAGCTTTGGATTCCGGTTTCTTTAGCCACTGTTATCCCTCCACTACCTTAGTTTCTTCGAAAGCTCGTGTGCATGCATTGATGTTCTTCTCGGCGATCGGCCCAAAGCGGTGCTTGATCGGACCGGTCAGGCCATTCAACTCGACAATTCCTGAGGCTTTGACAAGAGCGCCCAGCATGGTAGTGTTGGTGATCGGAACACGCATGGTATCCATCGCTATCTTCGAGGCGTCGACTATCGCCAGCTTGGCCTTGAGGCCGAAGTCCTTGCGGACCTGCGCCGCGCTTTGCGATGTATTCAAAATTACGACACCCCCATCCTTCAACCCCGCCTCCACATTGACGATCTTGAGAAGCGTCGGGTCAAGGACAATCACGATATCCGGCTCGTACACTTTTTCCCGCGTGACGATCGGGGCCTCGCTGACCCGAACGAACGCCATGACGGGCGCGCCGCGGCGTTCCGGGCCGAAGCTCGGAAATGCCTGCGCGTATTTCCCCTCTTCGATTGCTGCCAGGGCCGTCAGTTCGGCAGAGGTCACGGCCCCCTGGCCCCCGCGTCCATGAAAACGAATTTCAACCATAATTTTTCTCCACACTAGCGTTGCAGGTCAAATAGCGCTCACCTCGGGCAGCCGTCCTACCAAAGCCGTCTCAGCAAGCTCGGCGAACTTATTATAAAGCTCCATCTAAGCTCATTCTTATCCTGCCTTGTGAAAAAAAAGTCAAGGCTTTTTTGTTTATTTTGCATTTGCAGCGAATCTACAGTGGAACCAATTCCGAAAGCAAAATCAGCGGGAACTGACCGGGCGGAATCGCTTCGTCGGTGAAGTATTTATAACCCAAAATCGGCGCAAAGTCACAAAATAGCGCTCCGGAAGTGATTTTGTCCACCCGAAGACACGAAGGTGCGAAGCCCGGATGCGAGAAGGTGCCGCAACCACGGTGGAAGCCCCGCGCTTGAAAATGCAACAACCCATTTATATGCACAAAAACGGGGCCGCAGGGCGGGCAGCCGGTTAAGGGCTTGTCCGCAAATAAATCCTTTGCGCTCGCATCCGGCTTTTGGGGCCGTCACCACCCCGAACAGGCTTTTTACCCTTCTTAGCCCTTCGCGTCTTCGCGCCTTCGCGTGCGCCAAAAACACACCGGAAATTTTGCTGTCAATCCAGGCCCGATCTGCTAAACTGGGTGTAATTGAGATTATCGGCACGTGGGTTATGCCAGGCGCAGGCCATCCCGGCTCACGAAAACGGGGTGGCTTCTTTTTTGGGAGGCGTAAAATGCGGCTGGTGATAATCGACAACTACGATTCCTTTACATATAATCTCGTTCAGCTTTTCCAGGAATTCGACCTCGAAGTCCGGGTCTTCAGAAACGACGCAATCGGCATCAATGGCATAACGGGGCTCACCCCCGACTGGATCTGCATTTCCCCCGGTCCCAGGGACCCGGAGCATGCCGGAATCAGCAAGGCGGTTATAGAGCATTTCGGGAGATCCGTTCCTATCCTTGGGGTGTGCCTGGGAATGCAGGCCATAAACGAGGTCTTCGGCGGCCGCACCCGCGAAGCGCCGGTCCCCGTGCACGGCAAGACCTGCATGATCGATCACCGGGGGGAGAGTATTTTCAGGGGCATCCCTTCGCCTTTCCGGGTCGCAAGATACCACTCGCTGTGCATAGAAATCGCCTCCGATGAACTGGTCCCGCTCGCCGCGTCCCCCGAAGGGGTTTCCATGGGCATCGGGCACCGGTCCCGGCCCATTTTCGGCGTGCAGTTCCACCCGGAGTCTTTTATGAGCCAGTACGGTCCGGAGCTTGCCTACAATTTCCTTAGCGTTCGAAAAGAGTGGAAAGCTCCGCGCCCGGAGGGCGAATGCGGGGTAAAATTTCCCAGAGCGGTTCTTTGCAAAAATTTTCTCAAGCAGGCGAGCTGACCTATGCTGTCCCTGCCCACTCTACCTTCCATCGAGATCGAGCGCCTGCAGCGCATCTCCGGTATCGAAGAAGCCGAGTTCCTGGACCGGGCGCGTTTGCTCGCTCGCCAAACCCCTTCGGCGGTGCTGCTAAGCGGCGGCGACCTGAGAGCCTCCGGTGAAAACCGCTACTCGATAGCGGCGTGGAAGCCGCTCGTGGTAATGAGAACCAGGGGCGATCTGTGCCGTGTCGAATTCCGGGCGGCGGGCGGCGGGGGCTGCGCACCGGGGGGAACGGAATTTCGAGCCGATCCGCTGAGTGTTTTGGACCGGCTCTTTGAAGCGCTGAAACCCTCTTTCGGCATGGAGGCACCGCCTTTTTCGGGCGGAGCCGTCGGGTACCTGGCCTACGATCTCAAAAATATGATCGAGCGACTGCCCGCCCTTGCCCGCGACGACCTGGAACTGCCCGATATCTTTCTTTTCTGGCCGGGGCAAATCCTGGTCCACGACCGGGAGCAAAAAGAACTCTCCATGCTCGAGTTGAAATTTCGGGGAAATAACGGCCCCCCATTTTCAAATCACGGCGAAACGGTCCTCGCAGGGCACGAACCACCGGCTGTTGCTGAAGAGCAACGGGTTTTGCGGCCGCTTCGCACCGGGGGGCTTCGAAGCAACTTTACCCATGAGGACTACCTGGCCGCGGTCGGCAAAATCCGCTCCTATATCCGGCGCGGCGACGTCTACCAGGTCAACCTTTCCCAGCGCTTCGAATTCGAACTGGACGGCGACCCTTACCGGCTCTGGCAGTCTCTGTTCGACCTGAACCCCGCCCCGTTTTACGCCTTTGTAAACGCCGGGGACCACCAGGTGCTTTCAACCTCGATGGAGCGGTTTTTGCTGCGCCGGGGGCCGATCATCGAAACCCGTCCCATAAAGGGGACCCGCAAGCGCGGGCAAACGAGGGAGGAAGACGCCGCCCTGGTTTCGGACCTTTTGCAAAGCCCCAAGGACGACGCCGAACTGTCGATGATCGTCGACCTTTTGCGAAACGACCTGGGACGGGTCTGCCTGCCCAAAACCATCCGGGTTGCCGAACATAAAAGGGTCGAGACTTACCAGAACGTGCACCATCTCGTATCGATCGTAACCGGCGAACTCCTGCCGGGGACCACCCACGGCGGGATAATTCGGGCCACTTTCCCGGGCGGGTCGATTACCGGCTGTCCCAAGATAAGATCCATGGAAATCATCGACGAGCTCGAACCCAACGTGCGCCACGTATACACGGGAGCCGTCGGATACCTGGGCTGGCACGACAACCTGGACTTAAGCGTTGCAATCCGTACGGCGATAGTTAAAGGCAGGACCTGCTATTTTTCGGTCGGAGGAGGCGTCGTCTACGATTCCGTCGAAGAGGACGAATACCAGGAGACCCTGCACAAGGGGCGGACCCTTTTCGATTTGATACGAAAACCGGAAGACGTAAAATGAATAAATCAGGCAATTACAACCATACCCGTCAAAGCGTTCGCGAAAGCGGTTGCGCCAAAAAATCCGGCCTGAAAATCTGGCTCAACGGCCGCATTTTGCCTCTCGATTCGGCACGGGTCTCACCACTGGACCGCGGATTTCTCTACGGTGACGGGTTTTTCGAAACCATTCGGGCCGAAGAAGGAAGCCCCCTCTACCTGCAAATGCATCTCGAAAGGCTGCGGGCCTCCCTTCGCACCTTTCGAATCGACCTCGATCCCGTGCCGGACTGGCGGGCGGCGGTGAGCGGTCTTCTTCTCGAAAACGGGCTCGACCGGGGGGCCGCTTCGGTAAAGGTCCTGGTAACGCGCGGAGTCTCGCCTTCCCCCGGGCTTCCGGCGCCGGAACGGCCGACCGTTTGCATTTTTGCCGGCGAATACACGCCCCCGCACCGGGAGGCCTACGCTTCGGGATGGGACCTGCACGTTTTCGAGGAAGGTTTTTCCCCCCCGCTTGCCGCCCACAAGTCGCTCAACTACCTGTACTGCCTTTCCGCCCGCCAGGCGGCCGTGGATGCGGGCCGCAACGAGGCCGTAATCCTGGACCGCGACGGCATGGTCGCGGAAACTTCCGCCGGCTCCCTTCTTGCCTCCACCGACGGGAAGTGGTGGACCCCCGGCAGCGAATACCGGCTTCCGGGAACAACTATCCGGGCAATTTGTGAAATCCTCCCGGAATCGGGCATAGAAGTGGAACGGCGCGCTGCCCGCCTTGAGGACCTGCTCGCCGCCCAAACGGTGTGGGTGCTCAATTCGCTTATCGGCATCATGCCGGCGGCAAAAATCGGCGGCCGCCCTCTTTCGAATCCGGCCCCGGCCGAAGCGGAGCGGCTGCGAGCCCTGCTCTTCGAGCGCGGTGCCGGGAGATGAGCGTGGGAGCGTCGTCATTTCAAGGCCCGGTTCGAGCCATTGATCCGGCCGATCCGATGCGCTAAAGTAACGGCGGTATCCGCTAAAAAATTCGGCGCCGGCACCCGGTATGGAGGAAGACCTTGAAAATAGTCGCAATCGTCGGAAGTCCTCACAAAGACAAGGGAAGTACCGCAAAGCTTACCCGAATGGTCCTGGAAGGGGCGCAACGGGAAGGGGCGGGGACGGAAACGGTCTTTCTGGCCGGAGACACCGTGCTGCCGTGCCTGGGATGCGATTACTGCCACAAAAAGGGACGCTGCCACCAGAAGGACTCCTTCGAACAGATCCGGCGGCAGGTCAAAGAAGCCGACGGACTGGTCCTCGCGAGCCCCAACTATATTTTCAACGTCAGCGCTCAGATGAAAGCCTTCATGGACCGCTGCGGCTGCGCCGTGCACTGCCTGGGATTTCACGGCAAGTACGGGGCGTCGGTTGTAACGTCCGGCGGCGGAGACGAGGAACCGATCCTCAAATACATGAACCACTTCATGACGATCACCGGGATTCAGCCGGTTGGTTCGGTGTGGGCCACCATGGGGCTGATTTTCGGAGACGACTTCCCGGAAGAGATCGCCTCACGGGCGTTCGACCTGGGCAGGCGCCTGGTCGAAGCCTGGAAAAAGAAGGAATCATTCCCGGAGGTCCAACAGGAGATGGCCGCCTTCAAAGAGCGGATGCGCCAACTGATGGAGTACCGCAAGGAGGAGTGGCCCTACGAGCACGGGTACTGGAAAGAGTACTGGGGGCTTAAATAGGAATTCGGCCTTCAGGCGCGACCCCGTGCGGGAATCTTTCGCGTTCCCACGTTCCGGCGCGATCCCTAAGAGACTTATTTACGGACAAGCCCTTATGGTCAATTTCCCGCTGTTAAGGGGTGGGACTCCGCCCATGCTGTATTATCTTACCGGCTGAAAGCGGATTGCCGTGCCGGCCCCGGTTGCGTCAATTAACCGGGCCCGCAGCGAGATTTGAATCCTTGACCGGAAGAGTGCCGCCAAATTGGATGAAGCTGTTCTACAATGGATTTCCCAGTACGGATACGTGGCCATCGTCTTCCTGCTGATGTTCGGAATTCTTGGAGTTCCGATACCGGATGAAGTGCTGCTTGCCTTCTCGGGCTATCTTGTCTTCAAGGGGGAATTGAGCATCGCACCCACCATCGCTTCCGGATTTTTGGGAAGCATTTG
This sequence comes from uncultured delta proteobacterium, assembly GCA_963712895.1. Taxonomy (GTDB): domain Bacteria; phylum Desulfobacterota; class Syntrophobacteria; order Syntrophobacterales; family Syntrophobacteraceae; genus SbD1. The sequence goes on from CAVQJR010000013.1 coordinate 148,289, forward strand.
CGGTATCACCCTTTCCTATGTTCTCGGCCGTACGGGCGGCCATTATCTCATCCGCAGGTATGGCCGCTGGGTCCACGTAACGCAGACGAAAGTAGACCGGGTTCACGACTGGCTCGAACATGCCGGAAGATGGGGGATTTTCTTCGGCTATTTCATTCCGGGCGTGAGACACCTCACCGCCCTCGTGGCTGGAACATCACGGCTGAGATATGCGGTGTTTGCCGCTTTCGCTTACACGGGCGCCCTGGTCTGGTCCACCTCATTCGTTACGACCGGCTTTTTTCTGGGAAGGGAATGGCAGAAAGTTTCGGCCTCGATCCATCGATGGGCGCTGATCGCAGCCGTTACGGCCGTCTGCCTCTTCCTGGTCCTCTACCTGTGGCAGGAGGCGCGCAAGAAAAAATGAGTTGCCTTCCGGCCCTCCGTCTGCCGGCTTGGGGACCGGCAAAAAGCGGGACGGGCCGTTGCCCGGGGAGACTTCTCCCGTCCCCGCGCGCCTGCGCGAAAACGCAGACCCGGAGCCTTGCGGCTGGTCTCTCGATCCGTGGCTTCCTGGCCGAAAACGCAAAGAAGGAAGGGGTGATTGTCCTGCCGAGCGGTCTGCAGTACAAAGTGCTGCATGAGGGCAACGGCCCCAGCCCCAAGGGGAGCGACGCGGTAACGATCAACTACCGCGGGACCCTGGTAAACGGGACCGAATTCGACAGCTCCCACGGCCGTGACGAGCCGTCAAAGCTTCGCCTCATCGGCGTAATCGAAGGCTGGAGGGAGGCGCTCCAGTTGATGAAAGTCGGCTCGAAATGGCGGATCTTCGTGCCGGCAAAGCTGGCTTACGGCCAGCGGCACTATGGCCGCATCCCCGCCAACAGCGCACTCATTTTCGAAATCGAACGCTCTCGATTAGCATAATCCGTTGGTTTAACGCCGAAGTATTTTGCATAAGCATACAGCCTGCTCTCATCAGCAAGCTTAATTTGACAATTGAGTTCCTGATCGTATTTTGACTTAAGTGTATCGTATTTAGCCGAGTCATCTTTTGAAAGATTTCTCCCCATGACTATCTGATCTAAATATATTTCGAATGTTCTTCTATCTGAATCGCAAAGCACTGCACATTTGCTCCTTACCCACTCTTGGCTGTAAGGTAATGCCTTTGAAAAATATGCTTGAACTGTCTTCTCATCCAGTATTAGCGCTCGGTCGGAAGGAGTCGCAAGCACTTCCTCTTGAATGTGCTGCGGAACTCCCATTTCTTGCATATAATTGCGAGCGCTGTCCTGAAGCTTATCAAAGGCTTTTTTTGCATCAGCTTCAGAGAGCTTTCCAAATTGTTTTTTGTCGAAGTACGGTCGATGGACAGCTAAGAATGTTCCAGCCCGATAAACACTTCCGATATGAATGAAAAAGGCAGCGCTTCCGCAGGTACAGTTCTTTGGGTCATGCGGTTGAATATCAAAGGAATTCCAGCAAGTAGGTCTGCCTGATTGATCGCGCGCCGGAACAGTTGAACTCAACTCCAACGCCCTCATCGCACGACCTATTTTCATCGCCTCATAGAAGTCACCGCCAGGCGAAAAAATAGTGATGCCGGAAACTTTCCCTTGATTTTCCCGAACTATGCGAATGAATAAGTCAAAATCTCCAGGCTGTATTTCGCCCTCGATCACAATATTTCGGTAGTTGCCGTCGACGTTTGGCCAGATATCAGCTCCAAACGAGTTTGTGGAGGAACTTAATAAGATCACAAAAAATAGTGCGACAGCCACGTTTTGTCTCAGTCTGAATCGTCGCATTTGGTTTCTTCTCTCATTGTTGATCATAAGGCGAGGTTTTTCGCAGTATACGGCTCTATTCCAGGGTGTCAACCTAATCTCTTGGGAAATTCCTGAGGTCTGCGGCGTATTCATTCAGCTCATGGGGTTACTTCAGGGTCTCGGAACTAAGTGTATTATCGCACAAATGAGGGGTGCCCGCGTGGAGCGAAGCCCCAGCCGGTCCTTTCCTAGCTGGGGCAGGAACGCCGCGGCTGCCGGGCAAATCGGGTGTAACTCTTGAGTAGCGCAAATCTTCTCTTGCACAGGCAGGGCGGAAGGTAAATCGTTCAGTATGGACCTAACCATAGGCTATCTGCCCGATGTAGTCCAAGTTGTTGATCTGCACGCAATATGCACGCAAATAAAAAAAGGCTACGGCGCTTCAACCGTAACCCGTTGATTTCATTGGCAGGCCAGGAGGGATTTACACTGCCATCCCCCTGAATCTGTGCACACTATATGCACACCAAAGAAAAAAGGGCCAGCACACATTTGCTAACCCCTTGATTTCCCTATGGAGCTACGGGGAGTCGAACCCCGTAGCACATAGGTCCAGAGCCATTTTACAGGCCAATGAAACACCGGAGCAACACCGCATATGGGGGTTCGAGGATTTGAACCTCCGACACCACCCGCAAAGATTGACGGAGTAAGGGTCGTTTTGAACCTGCAACGAAGTTGCACCAAAAGGGTAGGACGCGGATTGATTGCCAGCCATTTTGTCCAGTTTCCGGGGGCTTCACAGGCCCACAAACCCGCTCCAGTCCTAAAGGGTGTTTTTAGCAACTGGACAATTTACGCTCATTTGTCCAGTTCTCTTTTGGACCGCTCATAGTGCTCCTTAGAACTTTTTTCTGCGGCAATAAACCTGCGTTTCCCTTCTTGCCGGATATCCTCTAGCTCCTTTATAAGCTGGTCAATGCAACTGCCAAACTCCGCTTCTACCAGTTTTGCTGTCAGGCTTCGAAACACGCCATCATGTCGGGCGAGAATCTTGCACTCTGGACTAATCGGATGACCGAGGTCTATTTTCGGAAACTCCAACCTAAAAAAATACGTGCTGCTCATGATTAGCCTCCTCTTAATAAGTGTACTATCAATCAGTACTTGTATTACGGTACATAAAACCATAATTATTATGGATATGGCAAGTCAGAAATTGGAAATATTTGACACAATTTGGTGACATTACTTACTTGGGACATTTGGTGACACAATTACTAATTAAACCATCCACTTTATAGTTTTTATCGATATATATGATAACGCACTATCCCTATAATAAATGCACCTAAATATATTAGCGACATGATAAATCCAATTTTGCATGTTTCCACTTCCTTTTTATACACGAAGCAAATCACGGCTAAGGCCATGACCGCAAGAGTGTAAATACCGATAGGGACTCCTCCTGATCCAACGAACAATCTGTAGGATATCCCAAAACCAAACATCCAAGCGAAAACCCTGAATGCAGTTGTCCACAAAGGACCTCTTTTTCTTAGGCAAAAGAGTATTATTAAAACCCAAGCGGCAGCACCTACGCCATTCGTGGACGGGTCCATAGTGTTTGCTCCTATTGTATGAAGCATGCAGCATAACCCTTAGACGCCCTATTGATTCTAAAATGGACAATTTACAACAAAGTGTCCAGTTTTGCCCGTTGTTTTTACTCGCTTATTATGCTCGCTGAGAATTTGAGTAATTTCATCCCGTATCGATCCCACACTTTCTACGAATAGATGAAACGATTCTGTTTGTCCAGCCGGTTTTTCTCACGGAATCCTACCAAAAAAGCGTAACCCTGGAGGGCTTGTCTTGGAGAAGATAGAAACCGGAACGAGTGGCTGTCAGGCTAAGAGCCGCCCGACAAGGATGAAGCGGAGCGGCTAGGTGCATAGCGCCGAGTCGTTGCGCGGGTCCCGGAGTGTCTGCGTTCAGAATTCGTATACCTCGAAATGAAGCGAAGTAGCGCACAAATGAGGAGTGCCCAAGTGGAGCGCCGCGCCGGCGGACCAATTTCCAGCCGGGGCGAGAACGCCGCGTCTCGCGGGCAAATCGGTTGTGGCTCTTAGGTCCGGAGGCACATCTTTTTGCGCCCTTGGGCCTTATAGTTGCCCGATTACTGAATGCGGAGCACACGAGCGAAATTGAGAGGCGGCAGTCCTCGGTAGTGAAAAAATACTTGACATTCACAGTGATTCACTGGAATTGTATGTGCCGCACAAAGAGTCACGATGCGGCGTACGTCAATAGGGGGTTAACATGGCACCGGCGGAGAAAGTGACACCCGAGAGCAGAAGGATCACTGTTTGGTTGAGTGAGGACTTAATTGCTCGTGCTGATCGGCTCGCGCAGAGAGGCGACCTTGATAGGGGCAAGCTTCTTAGGAATATCATCGAAGTGGGAATTGATAGTCTTGAACAATCTGAGAAGGTTGGGCTACTTCAGTTCTCATTACTCATGCGAGACATGAGGGATGCGCTGAACCGGTGGGTGGAAGAGTTGAAAAATGATGGTCTGAAAAGGTTTTGGTCTTAGGTGCTTCGAAGAAGCCGCGAGTTAGCAACTGTTGGCGACAGGGAGACTAACTCGCGGCTCGGAGATGCGCCCGATCCCGGAGGATAGGTGCAACGCCTTATTTTAAGTGGTGTTGCACTCGATGGTCAAGGTTTATGCGGTTGGCTGGGAATTGCCTTTTCCCACTGAGCCGTAATGAGTCTTTGCCCCTCTGGATCGGGCCTTTCGATCTGGAGGGGCTTTTTCAATGTTCTATGAGGATGAAACGAGCGCGCGAGCGGGCACCCCCCCGGCTCCCGCGAGCGCGGGCGCGAGCGAGGGTTTATTATCTCCACATATCTCACCGGGATGTCCTGTCTCAGATTTCCTCTCTTCTAATAACTTATTTCATTATTTCGACCATTTCCCAATTACGCCTGTTCCTGCTCTTGCTCTGCCTGCTTCAATACTGATTGCGGAAGGGGGTCGATTCGTAGAGTTGGCATCGAACGAGTACAAACCGGGGCAAAGAGTTCGAGGCGGAAAAGAGGCGCAATCAAGAGCTTTTCTGCGGCTTCCCGATCGGCGGCTCATATGCCTTATGGCGTGCATCAACTATGAAGAGGCCGGTCTGCCCGATTTTATCACAACCACCTATCCAGCGCAGTGGTCGCGGGATTGGCGAGACTGGAAGCGCGACGAGGATGCATTCATAAAGGCTTTGGTGCGTAAATGGCCTGAAGCCTGGGGAATTTGGAGAATGGAGTTTCAGCCTAATCGAGCTGACCACGCTGTGCATTTCCACTATTTGGCGTGGGATGGACCTGGAGTGGAAGGGATGAGGCGTTACGATCTCAAGTCCAGGGCGGTGCTGTGGATGCCGAAAAGGCTGAGTCAGAAGAACGAAGAAATTTTCAAATGGCTGTCTGAGACCTGGTATCGGATCGTAGGGTCAGGTGATGAGAGACATCTTCGGGCTGGAACTCAAATCAAGCCGATTGAGAGTCCTCGAATGGTGGCTTCATACATATCCAAGTACTTAGCAAAACTGCCTGACGGGGAATACTGTCCCGTGAACTATACAGGCCGCTTTTGGGGAGTTTTCGGAAGGCATCGATGGAAGATAAACATGCACGAAGGCACGATCCCAAAGGCTGTCTTTTACAAGATCAGGAGGGTCCTGGAGAAAATTCGCCAGCGGCATGGTGGACGTATCCGCAAGGGCTGGAACAGGTTGGACCAGAGCGCCGGCATAAAGGGCTTTATAAGTAATGAGAATGCGATACGGCTCGTCCAGTGGGCCATAGAGGAAGCAGCCAGTGAAACTCAGAAGGAGCGGCTGTCATGTTGATCTTACAGGAACATTTCCCTTGGTTGAAATTAGCGAAATCAGAAGATCAGTTCAATTATATGCTCCGAACGCTTTCATGCTCGGTCTGTGATGAAAAAATGAGGGGTATTTGTTCAGAGCGCGGTCTCAACGGACATGAGCTTTGGAAATGCCGAATGGCGATCCGCCTGGAGTGGAAACCTATCAACCGTAATTCTGAGTAGTGTAGCAGTGGACGATTGCCTTCCAACATACACATACCGTAAGATGCCTCCTGTCCGGACAACAGAAGGAGGTATGTGTATGCTTGGAGGCATCTACACGCAACAGAAATGCGCACTCTGTGGCGCAAGCATGAGGGACAACGGCCGGAATGGAGTTGCTTGTCCAATCCATCCAGACCAGAGGGCAAGCAAGTTGATTGTGCGTTTCGGCCGAAAAGTCTATCTGCGGTTCACCAATTACGATGACGCAAGCCGAACCCTCACCGGTTTGCGGTTCAAAGTCGATGAGGGAAGCTTCGATGAGCGGGATTACCGGCGAGATAATCCGCTCGGCTTTCGGACCTTGGCAGAGCAATATGTGGAAGTAAAGAGCAGATCAGAACTCAAACCGGACACACTGAATCACATCAGACAACATTTAAGCCTCGCCTCGGAAGTCTTCGGGCTGACCAACATCAAAGAAATAGGATACGGACAGATTGAGGATTTCCTGCTCGGAATCGAGAACATCTCAAGCAAGACGCGGTACAACATCAAATCGAACTTGCACGCGTTTTTTAAATGGCTGGTCAAGCGTCGTGTGCTCCGTACGGATCAGATGCCAGAATTCCCGGAAGTGCCTTTCGAACTCGGTTGGCGGAAGACTATTGATATGTCGACGCAAGACGCCATAATTGAAGAAGTACGCAGACTTTCGGTGGATAATCCCCGGATCTACATCGCAATCAAATGGCTCGCCACTTACATCAACGTGCGCCCGGTAGAGCTTTTGGGAATCACTGATGAAGACGTGGACCAGAAAGTGGGACTGGTGATTATCCGAAAACACAAAACGTCCAAGGCGATCAAGAAGCCGAAATTTATTCCGCTGATCCCCGAGGACCTGGAACTCATCAAGACGCTGCCAAGGGGGTTTCCCAAGATGCTGTTTTTCCGGCGTGACAAAGGTGGGGGAGGGAGGCACCAAAACGCACCATTCGGGCGTCACCTTCTTTACCGCTACTGGAAGCAAGCGTGTGAGAATCTCGGGATAGAAGGGGTTGACCTCTACGGCGGGACTCGACATAGCTCGGCCACTGGATTGCGGAAAATCCTTACCCGGGAAGGCGTAAAAGAGCTGGCCGGACATGAAACAAACAAGGCTTTCGAGAGATACTTTCAAGTGGATATGGATGATTTGCGGGAAGGATACGCAAAAACCAGGGAGCGGAAAAATAGTACTGTC
>CAVQJR010000014.1:0-37402 GCA_963712895.1 uncultured delta proteobacterium
TCCTGCAGAAATTCGAAAGCTGCCGATCTGTCGATCCCGAAGAGATCCAATGAATCTTCCAAACCGCGTTTTCAAGCTACGTTCGCTCCCGGAGTTGCCTAGATCAAGAGGAATGTCATACTTTTCAATCAGCGGATAGAGCTGTGCGACTCCTACCTCATGGTCTTGAAAATCCTTCCACCATGCAGCGACAAAGGAGCGAAGAATCTCAGTCTCCCTATCTGATGATTCATAGAACTCGTGCATATTTCCGAGGAAACCGTCCACTCCAGCAACTCGAAGGATTCCTCCAATGACTTTGGCATAATCCTCGAACCCTCCAATCGGCTTAGGAATAGAATCAGCAGGGCATCCTGCCACAATCCATGCCTGAGCTATAGTGAGTGCTGCGCCTACCAATTCACCTCTTCGAGCTCTTACCCAGCCGAAAATATCAGAGTGAGTAAAAGAGCCGGCTTGCCTCATCCATGGCCGGTCTATCTTTGCATCCAGACGAATCCGAACAGTTCGCCGCGCAATTTCCGATGACAACTCCGGGTTGTTTCCAGTAGCTACCCAAACGCATCGAACAGGGAGTCTGACGGTCTCGGATTTTCCAAGCAGTCGGTCTTCCCACCAGTCATTGGTTAAAGCGGCTGAGAGTTGGCTCGACACTATTTTCTTCACATTATCTATCAAGACCATTGGGGGATAATTTCTAAGAATCGATGTTATCTTTTTCCTGTATTCCTCCTCATTCCGGCTCTCTGTCATGGATGGAACAGCTCGACCAAGAGGAGGAGTGCTCAAAACTCTGGCAAGAAGAGTCTTCCCAGTTCCAGGACTTGGCGCCTCAATTAGATGAAGAGGCGTTGGCCCTTGAATTACTTCTCGAACGAAAGGGGTCAGGAAGAGTGCAATGGCATTTGCCCTCTCAGAAGGATTTGTGAAAGGGAAATCGTGGAGCATTTCATATATAAGACCAAGGGCCTGTTTCACATCGGCTGAGCTTGGATTTTGGGGAATCTTCGGGATTTCAAGACTGTGGCCGGGACACAGGTAACAGCTCGTATCCGGGGAATATCCGGGTTTTGTGACCAGGTCCAGCTTCGATGACACAAACGGATGGTAAACAAGGCTTCTTAAAAAAGGCAACGTAGGATCGGGGTCTGCCAACATGTCCTCAACCACATGGTAAGGAGGGCGTGCGGGGATCTTATTCTCTCCAGCCATGGTGTACCAGTTAGCGTTGCGGGCAAGGAAAAACCGAAGTCTTGGTTCATTCAATTCACGCAAGAAATGCTGTCCGGAAATATCTGCTGTGATATGCACTATTCTGCCTTGCTGCTTGAACAACCATGGAGGATCGTTTTCCAATTCCAAGGCGTTCCATGCTTCCTTGGAGATTAGCTGCACGTCTTGGCATCGGGCATCGATTTCTGGTTTCCCGTTTGATGCGGGACCGGGCGTGGAGGCCGTCCCCCTGGGATACTTTTCAACGCTTTTGAGGATGGTCTCAATTTCTTCATCCGGAAGCGGTGGTTTGCATTTTCTCTCATTTACCTTTTTAAGAGCCGGGCTGATCTCTTCGATGTCCAACCCCTTGGCCCTCAATGAACAACCCAGCGAGAACAGGACATCGTTTCGCTTCCCTTCCGGAATTTCTTCTTCGATTGAATTTTCTGACCCGTCCGCCGGGCCATTGATCAGGATAACGAGCCATTCCGGCATATCGGCCAGGGGCAAATCCGATAGACTTTTGCCCGGCTCCCATTGATAGGTGCCGCCGCTATAATGCTTGGATGGGGGGACCACCACATAGCCTCCACCGCTTCTGGTATCCAGTCCGGGCAGAAATCCCACCCTGTTTTTGATTTTTCCGGAGTATTTGAAAAAGTACTGCGCACCACCGCTTCCCGTTTTTTGACATGGGGTACCCGGTAGATCACTATTTTGGACGACGAGTCTTTCCAGGGTTGACTTGCCATTGTCTTTGATATCGACATCCAGGACATCGAAAGATTTTTCCCCGGTGGCAATCGCCACATTCGCCTCCGGCCACTGAGTCCACCATTGGGTGATCTTGTCTTGATCGGTGGTCGCTCCTTTCACGCCATTGGATAGAAGCGGATGCTTCCCTGGATTTGAGCATTGTGATCCTTTAGTGCATGTGCATGAGCCTTCTGCTACCGTGTAGACTGGAAAAACGGGGAGGCCTTTTCCCGCATATGACAGTGCGGCCTCCAGTATGGGGTTTTGATTATTTTCTTTCGACATGTGATGATACCTCCCGATCTTTATTGCCTTCCATCGAGAGGGCTGTATTTTCCTGGCTGGTTTCCTCTGTGGACATCATTGCGGCGCGAATGGCATCAACCACTCTGAACTTGAGCCAGCCTGACACGCTGCGGACTTCCATTTTTGCAAGCTTCTTTAGAGCCTCGTATTCGGCGGAACTGAGCCTGAAACTTATCATTTTCTCTTCCATAAAAATGCCTCCTTGGAATCCATGGGTGTATTGATTTTGTGTGTTTGTTCGAGGCATTTTCAAAAAGGGCTGCAGAGAAAACTCATAATGAGGGCTGCGGTTGTACACCGCTTCTGAGAGGGGTTTACTTGGTTTTGGGTAGCTTTGTTCGCGCTCGGGTGAGGATTATGGATTTAAAGAGCCTGGGAGTAATAAAACAGAGGATCAAGTCGCCAAAATGGCAACTCGAATGTTGTGGTCGATCTCAGCTCGCGGCGATTACTTCTCCCAGACGAAATCGATCAGGGGATAAAGGGCTCCGCTGGAATCAACGCCTATTCCCCGAATCTTGAGCTGGGTCTGGAATGCTTCAATGATCTCTTTTTCATGGGTGATTTCGTTACGCTTAGTGGCTTGCACGAGTTCTTCTCCGAACCGCTCCAGGTTGCCAAGGCTTGAAAAATACGCACTCGGGAATTCTTTTTCGACCATGTCCATTATCTCGGCTTCCGAAATTGGTGTTTTGGTCTGGAGAATCAGTATGAGATCATCTATCGTTGTTCTTTTCGGTGCCTCGCTCCTCGGATCACCGCCCCACGGTTGGATTTGTCCTCGAAGAAGTGCTTCAGTGTGCCGGAGTTTCCTTCTTGCAAAATCCGCTGTTCGAGAAAGTGCCCCGTAAGCACTCATACCGGTAGTCTCTTGGTTTTCCTTCAAACCATCATAGAACTGACAAATTCCGGTTTGTCGGATCTTTTCCAGACTGGCCCTGACATTAAGGGACGTCGCAAAAAAGTTTAGATGGCGAGAAAAGCTCGAATCATCATACGGCTTTCGATTCTGGTCGGGGAAAAGCCAGTCTGTGGGGCTTATTCCACTGCTGCCGTAAATCTCCCGCAGGTGAGACAGGTAATCGACTATCACCCGCTTGAAGTCATTGGGTATGGGAGTAGCGATCTGATCCGAAGGATGGGCGATTCTAAGAACGTTCAAGATGGAGCCGTTCTGATCGCAGATATTCTCCACCCTGAGCGGAAGAATCTCGGCCTTCTTCAGCCCCAGCCAATATGCGAATTTCATAGCAGTGGCGAGAACGATCCCATCGATGAAACTTACGCTGCTACCCTCGATTGCCTCAATAAGGTGGTCCACGTCGGCATACGCTATCGGCGGCTTCGTTTCAATCCAATCCATGCTCGCTCCCCGCGGCCTCAAAAAGAGAACGTTCAAAACTAATTGATCGATCCTTCCGCACGGTAAAATGGCCTGGGTTCTGAATTTTATCCTTCATGAGTTTTCTCTGCAATCGTTTCCCGACTTCTCTCTAACAAAGTTCAAAAAGGTTAGAGAGGAAAAAAGATGGAAGAGTACTTGACCGTTAAAGAGCTTAGCCAGCGCATAAAACTGGCCGTCCAGACGATTTACAATTTCATTTACGAAGAAAAATTCATTCTGGGTGAGCACTACCTGAAACCCACGCCCAAGAAAATCCTTTTCAAATGGTCAGAGGTCAGAAAGTGGATGGGTGAAGACGGGGAATCTGCCGGTCAAACCACAGACTGATTCAGAGCCGAGAAGCGAAGCCATCCCCGGAAGACCCACCGTTATCCAAAAGTCCAAAAAATCAAGCCAGCCCAAGAGCTTGATCAATATCTAGAGGAAAACCATCTTCCTGCCGCTGTGGCCACCTGATTTCTGGTATAATGCCAACTGGTGAAAATCAGCGGAAGGAGGTGAGATATGGAGGATAAGTAGTATGGCCAGGACAGAACAGGCCACGGTTATAGCTTTCCCAAAAAAGAGGAAGCGAGCCGAGAAGGCCAGAAAATCAGGACTCAACCACAATAAGGAAGGTTCGGTCCGAAATGTGAACGGCAAAGTGTATGTTGATTTCATCTATTTGGATGAGCGAGTGCGGGAAAGTTCCGGGTTGGCCTGGAATGAGCAGAATGCAAAGAGTGTTCGTGAGCAACTCGACAGGATCGCGGTCGAAATAAAGGACGGCAGTTTCCGGTTTGCCGAGGTGTTTCCGAAGAGTGGTAGGGCCGAATACTTTAGCGAGAAAGAAAAAAGAGCCTTCCAGCTCAAAGAGAACCCTTGTGATGTGGCTTGCAAGGGCTTCTTCGATACTTGGCATGATCTTCTCAAGAACTCAGGTCGCGTTACCGGAAGAACACTCTTGGGGTATCGTATGTACATGGATCTCTATCTGGAACCATTTTTTGGCAAAATGTTGTTTTCAGACCTGAATGCAGCGACCTTTGAGAGATTCATATCGTGGGCTAAAGGAAGGCGGTACCGGAAAAAAGCGATTGCGGCAAGCACCGTAAACAAATGCTTTACCATTCTCAAGATGATCACCAAGGCAGCAGCCATAGAATTCGGATGGGGCAACAGCTACAATCCGTTCTTTGGGTTCAGGAAGCTGCAGGAAGATGATCCTTATGAGGCTATTCATCCGTTCTCGGTCGATGAGCAGAAAAATCTGATCGATCACTTGCCAGCCCATTGGAAACCCTATTTCCGATTTGCATTTGCAGCGGGTCTTCGGGTTGGCGAGCAGATTGCGATTAGGCCGGAGGACATTGACTGGAATGCAGGCATCCTCCACGTTCGACGGGCGATGACCCTGGACGAAAATGGTAAGAAGGTGCTAGGCAGCACCAAGAATCGATACAGCAGAAGAACCATCAGGCTGATTCCTGCCATGTTAGGAGCGCTCAAGACCCAGGCTGAAATCTATGAACGGTTTAAAGGAGAGTATTTCTTTTGTACTACGACCGGGGCTGGGATCGACACAAACAACTTGAGAGATCGAGTGTGGCGGACTGCATTGGAGAAAGCAAATCTTCCCTACCGCGAAATGAAGCAAACCAGACACACTTTTGCGACGGTTGCCTTGAGCTGTGGGGAAAATCCGCTTTGGGTAGCGCGGGTAATGGGTCACAGGAACACGGAGATGATAATCAGGGTTTATGGGAAATTTATTGAGCAAGCCCGTGGGATGCCAGACGGAGGGTTATTCAACTCTGTGTTGCATGAAGCTGAAAGTAAGGAAAAGCAAGATTGAGGAATAACGATTTTTGGCAAAATTATGGCAAAAAATGCCGCCAAAAAGCCGAAGGGGTCAGATGATGACCATCTAACCCCTTGATTTTACTAACGCGCCCAGCAGGATTCGAACCTGCGACCTACGGATTCGTAGTCCGGCACTCTATCCAACTGAGCTATGGGCGCAATGAACTTTTATTTATACCAGTTATCCGGTGTTCCGACAAGACGGAAATCGCTGCAGTCCGGTTTGGGCGGTGACCGCAGCGATCAGTTAAAATCGGCAAGGAATTGCTCGCAGCTTACAACCCGCGCATAGGTCCCCGCAAGGGCCGACAGGAAGGCCGCGTGCACCTGCCGCGCCTGGACCGTAGTGTTCGCGAACGAGAGGGTCCTGGTGGCGCAGGCGTCGTGGACCACTGTGCACTGGAAACCGAAATCGAAAGCGGCCCGGACGGTGGCGTCCACGCACATGTGGGTCATCATGCCCGCCACGGCCAGGCTGCTTATCCCGGCTTCCCCGAGGAAGTCCAGCAGGCGGGTGTTCCTGAAGCCGTTGGGGAAGTTCTTTTCTATTACCGTTTCCACCACAAGCGGTTCGACGTTTTCGTGGATCTGCGCTCCCCTTGTCCCCGGGAGGAAAAATGCCGCGCCGGGGCGATTCGAGATGTGCCGGATGTGGACGACGGGCAGTTGCTTCCTGCGGAAAAAGGAAAGTATTTCTCCGGCCTTGAGGCTTGCCTCGATGCTTCCGTCAAGCTCCATGTTTCCGCCGGGGAAATAGTCGTTTTGGATATCGATAAGGATCAGCGCCGTGCTCATCGGTTTTTCTCCTCGAAGTGCTCATCCCGCAAAGTCACAGTCTTCCGGACCTCAGAATGGAGATGATAAGCCACACCCCCAGCAATGTGGCCACCACGTAGCCGACGATGCCCAGGACCGCGGTAAGCGATACCGTCTGAAGGCCGAACAGGGTGGTGGTAAATTCCAGCACTTTTTGTCCCGAGTTAAGAATCATCGCCGCGGCGATGATCGAAGCGGAGATAATGAGCCCCACCGTCAACCGGTTCACTCCCTTTTCCAGTTGTGACTGCACCTTGTCCAACCCGCTGTGGCGGATCTCCAGCCGCTGTTTTCCCGCCGCGGTCTGCCTCAGTATGTCGTTTATGTGCTTGGGGATGCTTCTCGCATAGCCGCTCATCGTCCGTGTTTCGCGGTCCAGGTTTTTGAGTATGCTCCTGGTGTCGTAGCCGCGCTGCAGGAGGTCTTTTGCAAACGGTTTGGTCACCTCCAGGATGCTTGCATCGCTTCCCAGGATCTTCCCAAGGGCCTCGGTCTGGATGAAAGTCTTGAGCAGCAGGAGCAGGTTTCGCGGAAGCCTTATGTGGTATTTCAGGATGAGCGTCATCACCTGGTCGTAGACATCTCTTACCGATATGTTGCGAAGAGCGCGGCCGTAGAAGGTTTCACTCACGTCCTTGAGATCGCTTCGAAACGATACCAGGTCCATCTCTTCGTTGATCAGCCCGGCCTCGCCCAGGGCATCCATTACCATGTCGTAGTCGTGTTCGGCGTAGCCCAGGAAAAGGTTTGCGATCTGGCGCATCATTTCTTCGTCGAGGTAGCCGGTGATGCCGAAGTCAACCAGGCCGACGCGGCCGTCGTACATGACTATGGTGTTTCCGGGGTGGGGGTCGGCGTGGAAGAAGCCGTATTTCATGAGCTGGCGCGAAAAGGAACGCAACCCTATCATCGCCACCTCGCCCGGGTCGATGCCGTGGGCGCGGATTTCATCCACCTGGTCCATCTTTATCCCTTCGATGTGCTCCATTACGAGCACGGACCTGGTGGTATACTCCCAATAGACTTTCGGGATGTAGATCTCGTCAACCTCTTCGAAGTTTTTGCCGAACTTTTCGATGCTCCCCGCCTCGATCAGCATGTCGAGTTCACGGGCGATGTTTCGTTCGAATTCCCTGACCAGGTTGACCGCCCCGATCACCCTTGCGATCTCCAGGGCCTTTTCGGCCTTGTCGGCAAGGTAGTACATGAGGCGAAGGTCCTCTTTTACCTGCCGGTCGATGCCGGGCCGGATGATTTTCACGGCCGCCTTTTCGCCGGAATGCAGCACCGCGGTATGGACCTGTCCCACCGAGGCCGCGGCCATCGAATTCTGGTCAAAGTGTGCGAAAACTTCGGCAAGAGGCCGCTTGATCTCCCCTTCGATGACCCGCTTTACATCCGCAAAGGGAACCGGCGGGACCTTGTCCTGGAGTTTCTTGAATTCTTCAATATATTCAGGCGGGAAGATGTCGGCGCGGGTGCTCATGAGCTGGCCCAGCTTTACGAAGCTCGGCCCCAGTTCTTCCAGCACCATCCGGATGCGCCTGGCCGAAGGAAATCCCACGCGGAGCAGCATGTCGCGCTCGGGCTCTCCGGCGCGTTTTGCCTTGCCGTTGAAAAGCCTTTCCGCAAGGTCCCCGAACCCATGCTTAAGGAGAACTCCCGCAATTATGCCGAACCTTCTTATTCCCTTTATTCCCCGGATTCCCCTGGAGATTCGCTTCATTATACGGTCCCTTCCCGGAGGGCGTGCGCGGTTCGCGATACCGGAACCGGATGTTCGATGCTGGATGCTCGGTACTGGATACTCGATTCTTGATCCCTGATGCTCTGTGCTCGATCATGGAAGCTCGGTACTTTATACTCGATAGCAAACGCTAATGCACGGAAAGGTGAATTGTAATGCCTGCCCGCCAAAATATCTCACATCCGGGGGGACCAGCATCCAGCATCGAGCATCGAGCATCAAATCCCGAAAACCGCCCGCGCATTCCTGGTGGTTTGCCCGGCGATTTCGGCCAGCGGCTCATTTCTGATTTGCGCGATCTTTTCGGCCGTGTGCAGGACGAAAGCGGGTTCGTTGGGTTTTCCCCTGTGCGGGACGGGCGCCAGGAACGGCGCATCGGTTTCGACCAGGAGCCGGTCCAGGGGCGCCAGTTCGACCACCTTTTGCAACTCATCGGCTTTGTGGTACGTTACCACGCCGGGAATGGACAGGTAAAGGCCCAGGTCGAGGCACTTTTTCGCGATTTCCCGGTCTCCCGAAAAGCAGTGCATAACCGAACCTGAAAGCGAAGGCGCATATTCGTAAATAATGTCGAAAAAATCCGCCCAGGCCTCCCGAACGTGAAAAACGACCGGTTTTCCGATCCTGCATGCGAGCTCGATCTGGCGCCTCATGCATTCTTTCTGGACCGGACGCGGCTGGTAGTCCCTGTAGTAGTCCAGCCCGATTTCCCCAACCGCCACAACGCGCTCCCCGCGCAGGATCTGTTCGAGTTCGCCAAGCGAGGGCTCATCGAGCATGAAGGAGTCGTGGGGATGGATGCCGGCGGCGGCGAAAATCCGGCCGTGTGCTTCGGCGATTTGCGCGGCCTTGCGGCTGGTCTCTATGCTGATGCCGATGGTGATGATCGTACCCACGCCGGCCGCTTGCGCGCGGGCAAGCGTGCCCGGGATATCATCCACGAACTCCGGGAAGTCGAGGTGCGCGTGCGTGTCGATCAGTTCGGGCGGCTCTTCTGAATTTCTCACTTTACGGTCCTCCACAGACCCGGCCAAAAGGGGTGTTCCGGGTTTTTCCTTGCCCATCAAGGATCGGGAAACTATAATGCCCGGCATGTCCGGATGTTTTCAATATAAATTATCAGGTTAAGGGGCGAAAGGATATGAGCGGATCAAAAACCTTTTCCTTACCCGCTGCGCTGATGGCCATCCTGCTGGTGGCCGGTCCGGTCCTTGGGACGAAGGTGTACACCACCGACACCCAGGAACTGACACTTCGCGCGGTTCCCGGCAACCGCGGAAAAGCCATCACCAATCTTCCCCCGGCTTCCGCCCTCGAACTGGTCAAAGAGCACGGATGGACCCTTGTGCGCTACACCGATCCCGGCGGCAAATCGCGGGACGGATGGGTTCCCAGCAGGTTCCTGGGGGCCTGGCCGCCGGATTCCTCCATTGCAAAGGAGATTGGCGGGGAAAACGAGGCCCTCAAACAGCAACTGGGGGTGAGCGAAAAGGAGAGGTCCGCGCTCCTGGAGAAGGAAAAGGAGCTGACCGATAAACTGGTCAAGCTCAACGGCGCTTACGAGGAACTGAAAAAGGGCTCTGCAGATTATCTAAAGCTCAAAACGGAATACGACACCGCAAAAACCACCCTGGCAAGCGCTCAGGAAAATATCCAGACCCTCGTGCAGGAAAATGAAAATTTAAAGATGTCTCAGCTCATCCGGTGGTTCATGGCCGGTGCTCTCGTGCTGTTGTTGGGACTGTTTCTCGGCTGGGTGAGCGGAAGGCGCCAGAAGCGAAAAAAATCGACCTACTTTTACTAAGCGGCGGCGACCTCCGCCCCTCCGCCGGAACCGGGAAAATGGACGAAATGATCCCGGACGCGGACCGGACTTGACTGTCTCTTCCGGCAGCGGGGGATGATGCCGCACCTCATGTAATCTACTGACGGGTCTAAACCATGCCTGATTCCAAGGACACATGCACGGGCGAACCTTCGGGTCCGGTTTCGTTCGCGAAGCTTACGGGGGAGGATCTATCCTGGTTTGCGGTCTATGTTCAGGTAAACCATGAAAGGGAAGTCGCAAAGCGGCTCGAAGGCAAGGAAATCTGTTCGTTTCTGCCTCTCATGGAATGCTGGAGCAAGAGGCGGGACCGAAGGAAGAAAATCCAGCTTCCTCTTTTCCCCGGATATGTTTTTGTCAACGTGGTCCTGGATAACTACACCAACCTCAACATCCTCAAGACACCGGGCGCGCTCAGCCTGATCCGCAACTCGGAAGGGCCGCTGCCCATCCCCTCCTACCAGATAGAAAACCTGCGCATGATGATCTGCTCCACCCAGCCCCTCAGCCCGCATCAATACCTCAGGGAAGGCGACTGGGTCCATGTGGTTCGCGGCCCTCTTGCCGGCTGTATGGGCATCCTCAACCGGCTCGACCCCAAGAGGGGAAGGCTGGTGGTGAGCGTGGATATCATTAAAAAATCCGTGAGCGTCGAACTGGACACCGAAGACGTGGAGCCGGCACAGTCTCCCATCATCAGGTAGCGGGTTGCCTGCTTTGCAACTGCCCGCCCCTTAGCGTCACCCCGGCAGTGTTTCTGGGCCGGGGTCCGCGTCTTTTTTCAGTTTCCACACTCCTGCCGGAAGCGGGAGAAGCAATCGTTTAACCGCAAAGACACCGGATTCCCGTTCAAAAGCGCTACGGGAATGACGATTTGGAAACTCCCCCCATTTACGTGTTGCGTGAAGTTACGTATTTTGAAGTGACCTCATTTGGGCAACAGCCCTTTCCCCGCGCTGTTTATGATTTATCAACTTGCAACGCAACTTCGCCTCACGCGCCGTCGGTGCCGGCCTCTTTTATTCCAAGCGCTTTCATTTTGCGGTGAAGATGCGTTCTTTCGAGGCCTATCCTGGAGGCCGTCACCGATACGTTCCAGCCGTTTTCTTCGAGCTTTCTCATCAGGTAGCTACGCTCGAAGCAGGCCCTTGCTTCCTTGATAGTCGCGCAGTCGAAATAGGAGGTTTCGATGTCGCACTGGTGCTGCGCCTGGATGAAATCGAGGGGCAGGTCTTCGGGACCGATGACCTGCCCCGGGGTCATGATGATGAGCCGTTCGATAAAATTTTTCAGCTCCCGGATATTTCCCGGCCACGAATAACGCTGGAGGGTCGGGAAAATAGCCGGATCTATCCTCTTCTTTCCGAGTGCGCTCTCGCTGGCTATTTCCGCCGCAAACTCCTCGACCAGCAGCGCAATGTCTTCCAGGCGCTCCCTCAGGGGCGGCACGTATATGGGGATCACATTCAGCCGGTAATAGAGGTCCTGCCGGAAACGGCCCAGTTCTATTTCCTTTTGCAGGTCCTTGTTGGTGGCGGCGACAATGCGCACGTCGACCTCGACCGGGTGTGAGCCGCCCACCCGTTCGAAAACCTGCTCCTGGATGATCCGAAGGATTTTCGCCTGCGTGCGCAGGCTCATGTCCCCGATTTCGTCCAGAAACAGCGTGCCGCCGTTTGCGGAGTCGAACTTGCCCTTGCGCTTTTCATGAGCGCCCGTGAATGCGCCCTTTTCGTGGCCGAACATCTCGCTTTCGATCAATTCCTCCGGGATGGCCGCGCAGTTCACCTCAACCATCGTACGCGTGCTGCGCCGGCTGGACAGGTGAATCATCCGCGCCGCCAGTTCCTTCCCGGTGCCGTTCTCACCGGTGATCAACACGGTGGCGTTGGTGGGCGCGGCACGGCTTATCTGCTCTCTCAGGCTCTCCACGGCGGCGCTTTGCCCGGTCATCGTGCAGTGCCGGTTGGCCTTCTTGCGAAGGATCCGGTTTTCCTCCTCCAGGCGGGAGAACTCGATGGCATTCTGGATCGATACCAGTATGCGGTCGATTGAAAGCGGCTTTTCGATAAAATCGAAGGCCCCCATGCGGGTAGCCTTGACCGCGGTTTCGATGGAGCCGTGTCCGGAGATGATGATCACCGGAAGCTGCGGGTAGAGCCTCTTTATTTCGCTGAGGATCTTGATCCCGTCGGCCCCGGGCATCCAGACGTCGAGCAGGATGAGGTCTGGCGGGTCTTTCCTGGCCTTTTCCAGGGCTTCCTCCCCGGAGGCCGCCAGGCTGATCCCGTAGCCCTCGTCGAGCAAAATGCCGCTCAGCGAGTGCTGGATGCTTACCTCGTCATCGACTATGAGCACTTTTTGTTTCATTATCGATTGTCCGTTCCTGCTAGCCCGGCAGCTCGATGGTAAACACCGTCCCATGGGGCACGTTTGCGCGCACGCGGATGAACCCGTTGTGATCGGCGATGATGCTCGACACAATGGCCAGCCCCAGGCCGGTTCCTTTCTCCTTGGTCGAATAGTAAGGCTCAAAGACCTTCAGCCTGTTTTCGGGCAATATGCCGTGGCCGGTGTCCGCGCACTCCAGCCGCGCAATTTTGAGCACCGGGTCGTGGGTGAGCCGGATCGAAACCTCGCCCTCGCTTTGTCCCATGGCATAAACGGCATTGTCCAGCAGGTTTATTATCACCTGCCTGAACTGGTCCCGGTCGAGCTGAAGCCGGGGCAGCGAGTCGTCTTTTTCCAGGCGGAAGGTTATGCGGCTGAAATTATGCCTGTAGAGGCTAAGGCCCTCCTCGACGATTTCGGAGAGGCTGCACGGGGCGAGGCGGGCGCTGGGCAGTCGGGCGAATCTCCAGAACTCGTTTACCAGGTGCTTCATGTGGTCCACCTGATTGATTATCGTCCGGGTGCATTCGTCGAAAATCGACCCGTCCTGTTCCACCAATCCGGCGTATTTTCGCCGAAGCCTCTGGGCGCTCAACTGGATGGGGGTGAGCGGGTTTTTGATCTCGTGGGCGATACGGCGGGCCACCTCGCGCCAGGCGGCCATGCGCTGCGCCTTTTCCAGTTCCGAAAGATCGTCCATCACCACCACGACCCCCATATACTGGTCCCGGTCGTCGCGCAGGACCGAAACCTTTATGAACACCGACATCGGAGAGCCGGCCACCTTCACCTGTACCGGCCTCTCCAGGTTGGGCTGGCGCCCGGCCCTGTAGGCATGTAAAAACGAACGGACGATTTCCAGATGCGAGGGGTCGAGAAATTCTTCGTAGTGCCTGCCCGTCACCTCCTCCGCCCTGAGGCCGAAAAGGGCCTCGGCCGATTTGTTTATGGTCGTGATATTTCCGTGCGCATCCACGCTTACCACGCCGGCCGCGATATTGCTCAGCACCACTTCCATGTAGCGGCGGCGGTCTTCGAGTTCGATATTGGTGCTCTGGAGCGCATTGTAGGCGCGGTCGAGCTTTTCGCGGCTCTCCCTCAGGTCGGATGTCATGGAGTTGAAGGATTCCATGAGCATTCCGATCTCGTCCGACCTGTCGGTATCGAGGCGCACGTCGAGGTCTCCGTCCGCTATTCGCCGTGTTGCGTCAACCATGTTCTGGATGGGGCCGGTGAGGTTTTTGGCCAGGTAGAAACCGAACCACACCGCCGCAAAAACGGCAAGAATGGTGACGATGGAAAAGGTGATGAAGTGGCTTCTTTTGAGCGGATTGTGAAGCATTTTCAGTTGAAGGTAGTGTTCATATCCGTTCGTAATCGATTCCAGCCTGGCGGCCAGTTGCGCCGGGACGAACCGAATCCCCACCAGTACCGATCCGGGGGAGCTGCCGGGCGTGTTTGCGGGGATCGGAAGCTGGACGGCTATGGCGGCCCGGCCTCCGGGGAGCTGCCGGACTATCCTTGCCGTGGTCTTGCCTTGTTTCTGAAAGCTGCTTCGAAGGACCGCAGCATCGATTCCCGCAACCGGTTGCTGCTGGGAACCCCATTCCAGGCGGCCGGCGGAATCGAAGACAAAAAAGGCATCGATCCGGCTGTGGGAAAGAAGTTCCCTGGTATTGGGCACGTTTGGGCCGGCGCTCCCGGTGCCGGGCGCGGGCACGGCAATCCTGGAAACGAGCACTCCGCAGTCCTGGACCAGCTTCTCGCCTTCTTCATCCACGTAATGTTCGGCCAGGAAAAACGAGCTTTCGAGCGCGTTTTCCATCTGGGCGCTGAACCAGTGGTCGAGGCTCGAAAAGATGAACTGGCTTGCCAGCCAGAAAAGAGGAACTGCCGGAATAAGCGTGAGCCCGACCGAGGCTATGACCAGCCGCGCCTTGAGCCTTGAGCCCGGGATGTCACGCCTGCGTTCGAAGATCAGCTTGACGACGTTTCTCAGGACCAGGTACGCCAGCAGCAGCAAAAGCAAGACGTTAAAATTTATGAAGATAAACAGGAGGATGTTGCCGAACAGGGGCAGGTCGGAGCGAAGCCGGAAAAACCATCCCTGCAGAAATCCCAGGCTCAGGACCAGGGTAAAAACGGCTGCGACTATTATTCGCTCCCAGAAACGACGCTTTCCGGCGGGTGTTTTTCTCTGAATGCTCATGGCTACATCGAAAAGTTCACTTTCTGCCAGTCCGTTTCAAAATCCCAGAGCGAAACCCAGAACAGGACGTGGCGCAGGAAAAGCGGCAGCTCCACTTTCGCAAGCTCCGCCTTGGCCCTGAACGTATACTCCTGGTCCTTTCGAAGCCAGCAGGTGGGAATGACGGGGAGCCGGCGCACCGTGCTCATCCATGTTTTTGCCTCGTCGAAATCCCGCGTCACGAGCACCTTTTCGGGATGTTCGGGCAGCACGACCTGGTATTCGTCATTGAGGCGGTTGTACCTGATCGTATGCTCGAGCGTGAAGTCTACCACGTTGGACCTGCTGAAGGGCCACTGTGAGGGCTTATCGATGGCTACCAGGATTCGGAATGTGGTGGGAACACCGTTTCGGATGGCCTCTTCCGTTTTCGCGGTAAAACACCTGGCCACCTTGAAGCTGACTTCCAGGTCCCTGCCTCCTTTATCCAGGACGAGACCGACGATCTCAGCGCCGTTCGTGCCGGCATAAACCGCAAACGACGCTAATCCGACGATAATCACGAGAAAAAGGCAGGCCAGCTTCCTGAAAAGGGGGAATTTCATGCGCGCTTTTCCGTATGAGGATCATTTCTCGCTCAACCGATTCTAGCCAAGGGTAGCGCCGAATACAAGAAAAATGAGGCTGGATGCTCGATGCTGGAAACTCGATGCCGGAGTATGAGATATTCAGGCTGGCGGACGTTACTATTCCCCTTACCATGCATTACGTTTGCTATCGAGCATCCGGCTTCCGCCTAAAGGCCGACTTCGGTCATGATGGCGTTTCGCAGAAGGTCCCTGTCCGCCTCCGAGAAAATGGCGGGCTGGATGGGGGATGCCGGGTCGCGCGATCCGATCCCCTGAGCCAGGGCGGCCAGGATTTTCTCCAGGCGTTCGGTCGGATCGGCTTCCCTGCGCAGCGGTTCCCCCGGCTCGGAAAGCTCCGGCTCCGCTTCCATTATGGCTTCGGGCGCTGGAATTTCAATTCCTGCCACTTCCTCTTCCGGCGGGTCGCTTCGGTGGAAAGCTTCGTAGATGCCCAAATACCCGGCTGCCCGGAGATCATCGCCCGAAGTTGCCGCAATTTCGGCGAGGAGTTTGAAAATGATGCTGTTATTCCGTATATCGCTGTGAATCTCGGCCAGGGCCGCCTCGGCCTCCGCCATTTCGCCCAGCTCGACAAGGGCGAGCGAGAGCAGTACGCGCGGCCTCAGGTGATCTGGATGATACTTGAGACCCTGCCTGCAGACACTGGCCACCTCTTCCCACCTGCCCGCCGCGCACAGCTCCTCCGCCAGGAATTCGAAAACGCGCGAGGCGGGATCGAGTTCGAGCATTTGCCTGTAGGTGTGGACTTTTTCGGATGAATCAGCCATTTTGATGTCTCCATTCGGTCGGCGGGCGTGAAAAAGTTCAGCGCGGATTATGTATGTGAACCGGCTCCATGGCAAGTCCAATATTTGCGTTTATGCTCAAATGGGGGCGATCCTGCTCATCACGGGGCGCGAAAGCCCCGGAGCTTATCCGGCACGGGAGCGGCTTCAAGAAGCGCCTCCCGTGCAAAGCGGGCCGGGAAATCGCTCAGGAATGCCGCTCCCGGGTTATTAAGGGCTTGTCCGTAAATAAGCCTGTTCGAGATCGTGCCGGATTTTGAGATTGAGGAGCGGCCAAAGCAGGCCTGAAGCCGGATGCGAGCCCAAGGGATTTATTTACGGACAAGCCCTGAGGGCCGAGGCCGCTTTTTTTATCCCTTTTTGATGCGGGAAACAGCATCGTTATAGGACGCCCTGAGGTCGTCCATGGCACTGTCCATGCCCTTTTTCATGCTCTCCCATGTTTTGGAGGAGGCCCTTTTCAGTTCATCGAGTTTCCGCCCGGCGGTCTTTTTGCTGGCTTCCAGCCTGGCGACCTGTGTCTTGTATTGCGCGCTCGCCCAGGCGCTCGTATTCGCCCTTAAATCGCTTATTTCGCGGGAGAGCCGGTCGTATTCCCGCTCCACGCTTCGCACGTACTCGTCTTTTTTCTGCCAGGCGAAATCGCCCGTCGTCTTTGCAGCCTCTTTCGTTTCCTTGACAACATCCCGGTGAGTTGTGTTCCCGGGTTCCGCCGGAGGCGTCGTGGCTCCGAGGCAAACACCGGAAAATGCGAAAATGAAAACCAGGATGGTTGATATCAACGTTTTTCCACTCATGTATCGCTCCTTTCGGCGGCAGCCCCCACCAAACGGAGGGAGGGAACGATGCCCCTGCACCCTCCGGGTCCCGGCCACACGCACAGTTGTGTAACAGCTCCTGTATTCTTGATAAATATGCGTAACGCAAAGATCAAGCCTGTTTGGCGGCAAGTTCGCGCCGGAGGCGGGTGGCCAGGATGTGGGCAAGTCTAAGGGGTTCGGGTATGCGGTAGCGGCGCACGCACCGCGACACCAGTTTCATCGACGATGCAATGTCCGCCAGGTGGCCGGGGGATAGGTAGAGCGGCTTTACGCCGTCCCGCGAGCAATAGACCAGCCCCACCTGCTCGGGGCCGAGAAAAAGGGGTGCGCTCCGGCCCTTTCTAAGTACCAGAGGCCCGTGCTCGCCGCAAAGCCTGCTCTTGGCGCAGCCAACGGTAGGGATTCCAAGGCAAAGCCCCAGGTGCGCCGCAAATCCGAGCCGGCGCGGATGAGCGATCCCCTGCCCGTCGCACAGGAGGACATCCGGTTTTTTAACGAGTTTTGCGTGGGTTTCAAGCAGAGGGGGCACTTCTCTGAATGACAGGAGCCCCGGAATATAAGGAAAGGGCACACCGGAGACCAGGTGCGCGGCCTCGATGGGCTCCAGGCCGGGCCAGGTGAACGTGAGCATCACCGCCACCAGCCTGTCGGTTGCCTTGGAGTAGGCGATATCCGCGGCGCCTATGATCTTGAAGCGCGAAGGCAGGGGCCGGATTATGATGCTGCCGGCGAGTTCTTTCTGGAGCGCTATCGCTTCCCTGGGGGATAGGTTCCAATCGTTGCAGTCCAAACGGTTCCTCGAACTAAAGTGTACGCGCTATGAAACGGGAACTTTGCAGGAGGGGTTTCCGGGCCGGACGGGCTGTTGACCAAAGAGATTCAGACTACCCGGCAACGGAAGTGGCGAAAGCCCCCCTCCCTTCGACGGGAAGGGGAGCACTCTGCTTTGTTTTGCCGCACTTGACCAGAATCTCGCATTTGGGCAACAGCCCCGGGAGCGTGGGAACGAGGCAACGAAAAAATCCGCAACCCGGCTAGCTGCACCTCGAAAAACCGCACGAACGGCACACGATGCAGCCGCCTTCGTGTTCGACCGAGCCGCCGCAGTCCGGACATGCGCCCATTTCGTCGCACACCTGGGCGATGTTGGTCTTGGCGCGGTGATTCAAGACCTTGGCAATGCCGTCCGCGCAGGAAACCACCTGTTCGCCGTTTCCCCAGGTCGGAGACGGGCACCGGATGCCCACCAGTTGCTTGATAATGGATTCGACCTTGACCCCCGCGCGCAGGGCAAGCGATATCAGCCTGCTTGTCGCCTCGATCTGCGAATAGGCGCAGCCGCCCGCCTTGCCCATCTGGGCAAATACTTCGCAATATCCGTACTCGTCCGAATTGATGGTAACGTAGAGATTTCCGCAGCCGGTGTTGACGCGCTCGGTGATGCCGGTGGTCATGTCGGGGCGCGGCCGGGGCTCGACCTGCGGGTACTGGGGCTTGCGCTGGATGTTGAGCACCTGGACGTCGCGGCTTCCGTCCCGGTAGATGGTAAGCCCCTTGCATCCCATCCTGTAGGCCGAGATGTATGCGCCGTAAACATCTTCCTCTGTGGCGCTGAATGGAAAGTTGATCGTCTTGCTCACCGCGTTGTCGGTATATTTCTGGAAAGCGGCCTGGATTTTGATGTGCCATTCCGGGTCCACGTCGTGGGACACCACAAAAACCTCGCGCACGTCCTCGGGAATCTCCTTGAAATTCCGGATGCTTCCCTTCTGTGCGATTTTCTTCATGAGATCTTCGGAATGAAACCCGCGCTCCTTCGCCACCTTCTCGAAAAGCGGGTGGGTCTCCACCAGTTCCGCCCCGTCCAGCACCTTGCGAAGGAAGCTGATCGCAAAAATCGGCTCGATGCCGCTGGAACACCCGGCGATGATGCTGATCGTGCCGGTGGGTGCGATGGTCGTCGTGGTGGCGTTTCGCATGTGCGGCGTTTCGCGCCTGTCGTATATCGATTCCGGAATAGTTCGGGAAATTGCCCCTGGTCCTGCCCAGGAAGGCCGACGCCTCCTTGGATTCTTTCTGAATGAAGCCCATGACCTCTTCGGCGGTCCTTACCGCCTCATCGGAGTTGTAGGCAACCCCGAGTTCTATCAGCATGTCGGCAAATCCCATGACGCCCAGGCCGATCTTGCGGTTTCCCTTGGTCAGTTCGTCGATTTTTTCGAGCGGATACCGGTTGGCCTCGATCACGTTGTCCAGGAAGTGCACCACGTCCCAGACCACCTCCTTGAGGTGGGCGTAGTCGATTTTGCCCTCATGACACATGTTCGCCAGGTTTATGGAGCCCAGGTTGCACGATTCGTACGGGAGAAGAGGTTGCTCGCCGCACGGGTTGGTGCTTTCGATCTCCCCGATCTGCGGCGTGGGGTTGTCGCGGTTCATGGCGTCGATGAAGATGATGCCGGGCTCTCCGTTGTTCCAGGCGGAGTTGACGATGGTTTCGAAAACCTTGCGTGCGGGAAGCCTTTCGATCTCCTCGCGGGTGCGGGGGTTTAGCAGCGGGTAATCGGTGTCGGCTTCCACCGCCCGCATGAAATCATCCGTCACCGCCACCGAGATATTGAAATTGGTCATGCGGTTGCTGTCGGTCTTGCAGGTAATGAATTTTTGGATGTCCGGGTGGTCGACCCGCAGAATTCCCATGTTTGCGCCGCGCCGGGTCCCGCCCTGCTTGATGGTCTCGGTGGCCACGTCAAACACGGACATAAAGGAAACCGGGCCGCTCGCCACTCCCTGGGTGGAGAGGACCTTGTCGTTTTCGGGCCGTATCCTGGAAAAGGAAAACCCCGTGCCGCCGCCGCTTTTGTGGATAATGGCGGCATGCTTTATGGCTTCGAAAATGCTGTCGATGGAATCTTCAACCGGGAGCACGAAGCAGGCGGAAAGCTGCCCGAGCTGGCGGCCCGCGTTCATGAGCGTGGGCGAGTTGGGCATGAAGTCCAGGAAGGTCATCAGGTTATAGAACTTGCGCTCGGTCTCCTGGACTTTTTCGGGACCTTCATATTTGGCGTCCGCCTCGGCGATGGCCCTCGCAACCCGCCGGAACAACTCCTCGGGAGTTTCCAGCGGCTCGTTGTCGTCGCCTTTGATAAGGTAGCGCTTCTTAAGTACAATCAAAGAGTTGGGAGTAAGTTTCAGGGTCGATCCTCCAATTGGCGGCGTTGCAGGCGCTTCGTTCGAACCCGCGCCATAGTCCCCTTCGGCATAGGAGGACACCGGAAAAACCTCCAAGGTTTCCATGTATTATATCCTTTTTTAGTGATTCGATGTAGTGGAAAGGAAGGAAAAAACTTACCCCTCTCAATGCAGTTCTTACCGGTAAAATACGTCCTGAGTCAACGATTCAGTAGATATGAAAATGGGCGGATTTCTGGGAAAACGGTCGGATTTGGGCTTGACTGGGCATTATCGTTAAAATGATCGCTGAAATGGGGAAATTCTCTTTCTGGATCGCTCCAGGATGATGGAATTATCTTCGAATCGGCTCCAGTAAAAGGTTTGACCGGCATCGAGAAAACAGTTTAAAAAAGTCCCTGCCGAACCGGACGGGCACCGCGGCGTCGTGCATTTCGGGAAAGTGGACAGCCGGTGTGCACCGGGTTATAAAACTGCTGTGGGCGGGAATCGCCGTGAAGCTGAATTCCGTAATCTGATTGACAGCTTAGATTTATTGCTGTTAATATTTCTCTCCACTCTCCGCTGGAGTTAAGAGGCCGTGCTATTTCCAAATATTTGGATGGCTTAGCGCCTCCGGCGTACAAGTTCCGGAGGGCACACCAAGGGTTTGTTATGAAAATGCGAGGAGCACAGATCTTTTTCGAGTGTCTGAAGAAGGAGGGAGTCGAAGTAATTTTCGGTTTCCCCGGCGGTTCCGTGCTGGATTTGTACCATGAGATGAGCAATCACGACATCAGGCATATCCTGGTGCGCCACGAACAGGGTGCCGCTCACATGGCCGACGGCTACGCCAGGGCCTCCGGCCGCGTGGGGGTCTGCCTGGTTACTTCCGGTCCCGGCGCCACGAACACCGTGACGGGAATCGCCACGGCCAATATGGACTCGGTTCCGATGGTCGTTTTTACCGGCCAGGTGCCGACCCCGCTCATCGGTGACGATGCGTTCCAGGAAGTGGACATAATAGGGATAACCCGGCCCTGCACCAAGCACAGCTACCTGGTCAGGGACGTAAACAACATGGCCACGGTTATCAAGGAGGCCTTCTATCTTGCGCGCACCGGACGGCCCGGCCCGATAGTGGTGGATTTGCCCAAGGATGTCCTGCAGGCCCAGACCGAGTTCAAATACCCGAGAAAAGTTGACCTTCCCGGGTATCGGCCCACGCTGGAAGCTCATTCCGGCCAGGTAAGCCGTGCCTACCAGCTTATCAAGAAAGCGAAAACCCCGGTCATTCTGGCCGGCGGCGGCATCATAATCTCCGGTTCTTCTTCCGAACTGATCAAGCTGGCCACCATGCTCCAAGTCCCCGTTACCAGTTCGCTCATGGGCCTTGGCGCATTCCCGGCAACGCTCCCGGACGAGGCGGGCATCGAACAGCCCAACCCCCTGTGGCTCGGAATGCTCGGAATGCACGGCACCTATCAGGCCAACATGGCCATCACCCAGGCGGACGTCATTTTCGCCGTCGGCGCGCGCTTTGACGATCGGGTGACCGGAAAAATCAGCACCTTCGCGCCGAAAGCCAAAATCATCCACGTCGATGTGGACCCCACCAGCATCAGCAAGAACGTAGAGGTGGACGTGCCGATCGTGGGCGACTGCAAGAATGCGCTCCAACAGGTGATACGGCTTGCCGAATCCGACCCGGTGGAAGGCCTTCCCGGGGTGCGTGCCCCCTGGCTTGACCAGATCGGCAAGTGGCAGAGCGATTATCCCCTTTCCTACTGTCAGGGAAGCGAAATTATAAAGCCGCAGTTCGTTGTTGAAAAACTTTATGAAATATCCCGGGGCGACGCCATAATCACGACCGAGGTGGGCCAGCACCAGATGTGGACGGCTCAGTTCTTCAAGTTCACCCGGCCGCGCAGCCTCCTGACCTCGGGCGGTTTGGGCACCATGGGCTACGGTTTCCCGGCGGCCATCGGAGCGCAGGCCGCTTTTCCCGACAAGCTGGTGATCGACATTGCGGGTGACGGCAGTATCCAGATGAACATCCAGGAGCTTTGCACCGCCGTGTGCAATAAGCTGCCCGTGAAAGTGGCCATTCTCAACAACTGTTATCTGGGATTGCCGCGGCAATGGCAGGAGCTTTTTTATGAAAAGGACTACATGGGATCGTGCCTGGAAGGGTCCCCCGATTTCGTCAAGCTTGCCGAAGCCTATGGCGCCGTCGGGTTGAGGGCCACCCGGCCCGAGGAGGTCGAACCGGTCATCCGGGAAGCTTTTGCCGTGAAAGAACCTGTTTTCATCGATTTTCTCGTTGCCAGGGAAGAAGGCGTGTACCCGATAGTCCCGCCCGGAAAGAGCATCACCGAAATGCTTTTGACGTAACTTGGGAGAATTGAAAAGTGATAATCACAGACACCCAGCGGCATACCATAGGCATTCTGGTCCAGAACGTCCCTGGTGTTCTCGCCAGAATCGTCGGGCTTTTCAGCGGCCGCGGATACAATATCGAGACGGTCACCGCGGCGGAAACCCACGAACCGGGCCTCACCAGGATAACACTGGTCACCACCGGGGACGAGCGCGTGCTCTCGCAGATTATCAAGCAGTTGAACAAGCTGGTTAACGTCATCAAGGTATTCGATTTCGCCGAGACCGAATTCGTCGACCGTGAAATGGCACTGATAAAGGTCCGGGCCGAACAGCCCACGCGGGCGGAAGTGCTTCGCATCGTTGACATATTCCGGGCCAAGGTGGTGGACGTCAGCCCCAATTTTTACACGCTCGAAGTCACCGGAAACGAAGGAAAGATTACGGCCATAATGGACCTGCTGGGCCAGATCGGGATAGTGGAAATAGCCCGGACCGGCAAGGCGGCTTTGGCGCGCAGCAAAAAAAAGCCCTAGTGCGAAGAGTCGGCCGGTGCGCAAAAAGAGCGGGGCCATGTTTCCCCCGGCCCTCGCGACATGCTGTTGAGTGGGCAAGGTGAAATCTTTGCCCACAAATATTTTGAAATCATGATGGAATAACGGATGTGACAAGCGAAGATTTCCGCATAAAAAGGGCGCACGTCCCGGTTGCCAGGGAAGGAATTCCCTATATCGCCGCAGCGATGTTCACGACGCTTGTTGCGGCGATTCTGGGCTGGGAGGTCCTTACGGTCGTGCTGCTTGCGGCGACGCTGCTTATAGGCCATTTTTTCCGGGACCCCGAAAGGGTGCTCGTGGTCGGTGAGCAGGACGTGGTTTCGCCTGCCGACGGCAAGGTGATCGCGGTTCGGAAGGTTGAGCAGGTTCGCTTTACCGGCCGGCCCGGGCTCGAGATCAGCATATTCATGTCCGTTTTGGACGTACACGTGAACAGGGTCCCCGTTGCCGGAACGGTCCTGGGCCTCTTTTACAGGAAAGGCCGGTTTCTCGCCGCCAACCATGCCGAGGCGAGCGAGAAAAACGAGCAGAACTGGCTCCATATCCAAACCGAGTCCGGAAGTGATGTCGTAATCACCCAGGTGGCGGGCCTCATTGCGCGCCGCATTGTCTGCTGGCCCGGTACGGGCGACCGGGTGCTGCGGGGGGAGCGGTTCGGAATGATTCGGTTTGGGTCGCGGGTGGACATTTATGTTCCCGATGGTTCCGAGGTCCTTGTATCCAAGGGCCAGCATGTTTACGCGGGAGAAACCGTCCTATGTCGGCTGAAGTGAAAAAGCGGCGTTCGCGCCGCAAAAAATGGCGCCGCCTGCGGGGTGATGGCGAAGTGCCCCGCGGTACCTACATCGTCCCGAACCTCTTTACAACGGCGAACCTGTTCAGCGGATTTTTCGGAATCGTCAATTCCATTAACGGCAATTTCGAAATGGCCGCCATGGCCATCTTCTTTTCATGCGTATTCGATATCCTGGACGGGCAGGTGGCCCGGTTGACGCACGCGACCAGCCGTTTCGGCGTTGAATACGACTCGCTGGCCGACCTGGTGGCTTTCGGGGTGGCCCCGGGACTGCTGATCTTTCTCATGGCGCTGCGGCCTTACGGGCGCCTGGGCTGGCTTGCCGCCTTCGTATTCATGGCTTGCGGGGCGCTCCGGCTCGCCCGGTTCAACGTGCAGGTCGAAACGTCGAGCAAGAAGTATTTCGTCGGGTTGCCGATACCCGGCGGTGCGAGCATGATCGCCGCCACCGTCCTTTTTATGCTTAGCTGGGATGTTTCGCATTCCGGGTGGTTCATCGGCCATGTGCTGCTCGTGCTTACCTACCTTCTCGGTTTTTGCATGGTGAGCACGATGCCCTACAACAGCTTCAAGGACATTGAGTTCATAAAGGCCAAGCCATCCTTCGTAGTGTTCGGGGTAATCGTTGTCGTATGCATAATTGCGGTCGCGCCCGCATCTGTGCTTTTCTTAATGTTGACCGTCTACGTGGCTTCGGGTCCGGTGCGATGGACCATATGGCGAACCGCCGGGAAGCGCGGTTTCCAGGAAACGCCGCTTACCGCCGCGCCCCAGCTTTCGAGTCATGGAGACGGCCGGCCGGAAAATGAGCCTCTTTCAGAGCCTGGACAGCCAGGGCACTCAGACTTGTAACAGAAGGTACACCCAAATGCCAAAGACCATCAGTGAAAAGATTTTGGCCGATCATGCCGGAAAATCCGAAGTTTTTCCGGATGATCTCGTGGAAGTCAACGTGGACTTCGCGTTCGGAAACGATATCACCGCGCCGCTTGCCATCGAGGCTTTCCGGCGGGCGGGGGCGTCAAAGGTGTTCGATCCCGAGCGCATCGGCCTCATTCCCGACCACTTCGTTCCCAACAAGGATATAGCCTCCGCCATCCAGGCCGCGATGCTCCGGGATTTCGCAAAGGAGCATAAGCTCCCCCACTACTTCGAAGTGGGAAGGATGGGGATCGAGCACGCCCTGCTTCCCGAACAGGGCCTGGTTCTGCCCGGCGACGTGGTGATCGGAGCGGACAGCCATACCTGCACCTACGGGGCGCTCGGCGCGTTCGCCACCGGGGTCGGCAGCACCGATCTCGCCGCCGCCATGATCACCGGCCGCGTCTGGTTCAAGGTCCCCCACAGCATGAAATTCGTCTTCAGGGGCAAGCGCCGGCCGTGGGTTGGGGGAAAAGATCTCATTTTGTACACGATAGGCAGGATCGGCGTGGCCGGCGCCCGCTACCGGGCGATGGAGTTTTCCGGAGAAGTAATCGATTCCCTGCCCGTCTCCGACCGGCTCTCGATGTGCAACATGGCAATCGAAGCCGGTGCGAAGGTCGGAATAATCCCGCCGGACGCCATTACCGAGGAGTACGTCAAGGTCCGCGCAAAACGGAAATACAAATTCTACCACAGTGATCCCGATGCCAAATACGAGGCGGTGCACGAGTGGGACATCTCGAACCTGGAACCGGTCGTGGCCCTTCCGCACTCGCCGGAAAACGTGAAACAGGTGACGGAGATCCCCGAGACCCCCATCGACCAGGTGGTAATCGGTTCGTGTACGAACGGGCGCCTCGAAGACCTGCGAATCGCGGCGGAGGTGCTCAGGGGCAGGAAGGTGGCTCGAAGCGTGCGCTGCATCATCGTTCCCGCAACCCAGAAGATATACATGGAAGCGATGGAGGAGGGACTCATCGCCACCTTTATCGATGCGGAGGCGGCGGTCAGTACTCCCACCTGCGGTCCGTGCCTTGGCGGGTACATGGGAATACTTGCCCCGGGAGAATCCGCCGTAGCCACCACGAACCGCAACTTCGTGGGCCGCATGGGCCACGTGCAAAGCAAGGTCTATTTGAGCAACCCGGCCGTTGCAGCCGCCTCGGCCGTTCTCGGGCGCATAGCTCATCCTGATGAGGTGGTCGGCAAATGAAAATCAACGGAAAAGCATGGAAATTCGGAAACGATGTGGATACCGACGTCATCATCCCGGCGCGGTACCTGAATACCACGGACCCGCAGACCCTGGCCTCCCACTGCATGGAAGACGCCGACCCGCAGTTTGCCGCGAGCGTGAAGCCCGGCGACATCATAGCGGCCGGGAAAAACTTCGGCTGCGGCTCTTCCCGCGAACATGCCCCCATCGCCATAAAGGCGGCGGGAGTAAGCTGCGTCGTGGCGCACAGCTTCGCGCGCATTTTTTACCGCAACGCTTTCAACATGGGGCTTCCGATCCTGGAGTCCCCGGAGGCATCCGAGCGGATCCAGTCCGGCGACCGGTTGGAGATCGACCTCGATGAAGGCGTAATCGTAAACCTCACCAGGAACGAAACCTATCACATCCGCGCCATCCCCCCCTTCATGCAGAAACTGATCGAGGCCGGGGGCCTGATGGAATACGTGCGCGGGCAGATGGAACGGGGGACGGAAGGCTGAGGACGGAAGACAGAGGACGGAAGCAGGAAGAAATCGTATTTGTAACATCAATTCATAGAGGGAAGTTTATTCATGGAAAAAGGCAAAACATACCGAATCGCTGTTCTCCCCGGGGATGGAACGGGCCCGGAGGTGGTGCGGGAAGCCCTCAAGGCACTTGATGCCGTATCCGCCGTTACGGGCTTTAAAACGGAGCGTGTGCATTACGACCTGGGCGGTGACAGATACCTGAAAACGGGCGAGATACTGCCCCGGAGTGTGCTGGACGAACTCAAGGGCTTCGACGCAATGCTTCTGGGCGCCATAGGCCACCCGGACGTACAGCCCGGCATACTGGAAAAGGGCCTGCTCCTCGAGCTTCGGTTCAATCTCGAACAGTACATCAACCTCAGGCCCGTAATTCTGTACCCGGGCGTGGACACCCCGCTCAAGGACAAAAAGCCCGAGGACATCAACTTCGTGGTGGTTCGGGAAAACACCGAAGGCATCTATGCCGGGGCGGGAGGTTTCCTGCGAAGAGGAACTCCCCAGGAGATCGCGATCCAGGATTCGATAAACACCCGATTCGGGGCCGAACGCTGCATCCGGTTCGCTTTCGATTTCTGCCGCCGCCGCGGGTACCGCAACAAGCTGACGCTGTGCGGAAAGACAAACGTGCTCACCTACGCATTCGACATGTGGGAACGCGCCTTCAAGGAGGTTGCGGCGGAATACCCCGACGTCACTACGGACTACGCCCACGTTGATGCCATCTGCATGTGGATGGTCAAAAATCCGGAATGGTTCGATGTGATTGTCACCGACAACATGTTCGGCGACATCATCACCGACCTTGGCGCGATGATCCAGGGCGGCATGGGTATTGCCGCCGGGGGAAACGTCAACCCGAAGGGCGTTTCCATGTTCGAGCCCATTGGCGGCTCCGCGCCCAAGTACACCGGCCTCAACGTCATCAATCCCCTGGCTGCCATTGCGGCGGTGCAGATGATGTTGGACCATCTCGGCGAAACCGATGCCGCGCAGCGCGTTGAGAACGCCATCAAAACGGTGGTGTCGAAGGACGTTAAAAACATGTCGGCGGGCAAGATGGGCCACTCCACAACGGAAGTGGGCGACCTGGTGGCAAAATATATTGCCGGGTAAGCGGGACTAACCGCAGAGACGCAGAGATAAAAAGGGATGGCAATCGGTTGGCCGATAGCTATCCCTTTTTGCTCTGTGCCCTCTGCGGCGAACTTTTTTTGCTCACGAACCGCCCGGCGGATCGGTAAACGTCTTCTGCCCTCCGTCCAGTTTTTCAGCCAGCCTGGCTTCGACTATTTCGGGCACCAGCCCGGACACACACCCGCCTGACATGACTACTTCCTTGATAATTCGCGAGCTTATATAAATCCAGCGCATCCCGGTCATGATAAAGAGCGTTTCGACTTCGGGGCACAACTTGCGGTTCATGAGGGCCATCTGGAATTCGTATTCGAAGTCGCTGATCGCGCGAAGGCCCCTCAGAATTGCCCGCGCCGGAATCTTCCTCACGTAATCGACGAGAAGGCCCTGGAAAACGTCGATTTTCACCCGGTCGCCCAGCGGATGGTTTTCCAGGGTCGTCTTTATCATTTCAAGGCGTTCATCGATGGTGAAAAGCGGCGTCTTGCCGGGATTTGCGGCAATCGCGACGATTATGTGGTCAAAAATCTTGAGGCCGCGTTCCAGAAGGTCGAGATGTCCGTTGGTAATAGGGTCGAATGAGCCGGGATATACCGCTGTGTTGTCCATTGTCTCTCCTGTAAGAAACCGACTTGCACCTTAGCTGGAATAGATCGAGATAAGGGTGTCTCCGTAGCGGCGTTCGGTTTGTCTGGTCCAGATCTTAAGCCCCGCGGGCGACTCATCCTTTACGGAATGTTCGGCCACGGCTATCGCACCGGGGGCGGCCACCATATCCAGAATGTCGATTGTCTTTTCAATATGGCCTCTGCCGTAAGGGGGGTCGATAAAAATCAGGCTGAACAGGTTACCCCTGGCGGCAAGCCCCCTTATTGCGGACGGGACAGCGTCCCGGATAACCAGCGCCCTGTCCCGTGCTCCGCACAGCTCGAGATTTTCCCGCACCAGGCGCACCGCTTCGACACTCTGGTCCACGAAGACGCAACGCGCGGCGCCCCGGCTCAGGGCCTCGATGCCCATCGCCCCCGTCCCCGCAAAAAGGTCGAGCACCTGCGCGTCCCGCACCTCGGATGCGATTATATTGAATACGGCCTCCCTCACCCGGTCGATGGTGGGGCGGATCTTTGCCCCCTTCGGGGCGTGCAGCCGCCGTCCGCGGAAAGCGCCTGCGATTATACGCATACCGGCTAGAGCCTGCCGCCGTCGAGCAGGGTTTCCGCGATCTGCACCGCGTTGCTGGCAGCGCCCTTGCGGATGTTGTCGGCAACCACCCACATCGCCAGCCCGTTTTCAACAGAGGGGTCCCTGCGAATCCTGCCCACAAAGGTATCGTCGCTCCCGGCGGCCTGTATCGGCATCGGGTAGCCGGAAACCGAGGGCTCATCGACAACCTTGACCCCCGGAGCGCTTTCGAGCAGCCTGCGCGCCTCATCCGGCGAGAGGGGCTTCCTGGTCTCGATGTTTATCGATTCGGAATGTCCGTAGAAAACCGGGACGCGCACCGTGGTGGCGCAAACCCGGATTTCGGGGTCTTCGAAGATTTTGCGCGTCTCGTTTACCATCTTCATCTCTTCCTCGGTAAAGCCGCTGTCGAGAAACGGCCCGATGTGAGGAAGGCAGTTGAAGGCTATCTGGTACGGATAGACCTCCATTTTGGGCTCGCGGCCGTTGATGATGTCCGATACCTGCAGGCGCAGTTCTTCGATCGCCCGTTTGCCGGTCCCGGAAACCGCCTGGAAGGTGGTGACAACGATCCTGCCGATGCCCACGGCGTCCTGTATGGGCTTCAGGGCAACCACCATCTGGATGGTCGAACAGTTCGGGTTGGCGATGATCCCGGAATGTGAGAAAGCGGCCCGCGGGTTTACCTCGGGCACCACCAGGGGAACATTGGGGTCCATGCGAAAGGCGCTCGAATTGTCGATCACCACCGCGCCCGCCCGTGCCGCAACGGGTGCGAATTTCCGGCTGACGCCCGCCCCGGCCGAAAAAAGGGCCACCTGGATTCCTTCAAACGAATCCTCGGTAAGTTCCTGCACGGATATGTCCCTGCCCCGAAACGGCAGGGTCTTTCCTATGGACCTGGCCGAGGCCAGCAGCCGCAGCTCCCCCACCGGAAAGGACCTTTCTTCGAGTACCTTGACCATCAGGTTTCCGACCGCTCCGGTCGCCCCGACCACCGCCACTTTCAATTGTTTGGAATCCATTACCGCCTGTTGCCTTTCTCATTCATAGTGCGATCCCCGCCTTCACGGAGGCGGGGTTGCGAGTCGCGTTTCGCGTTGCGTATTTCAATCGCAGGTTGCCATGCTCCGGCCCGGGACCTGCAAACTTGGGGTCCGGGAAAAAAATCCGTATCGCATGAATCGGGGCGGATGTAAAGTCGGTTCCGAAGCCCTGCCGGGCTTCTCCCGGCGCAAAGGACTTAATTCAGCCCGACTTTGCTCCGCGCCCACGAGCCGGACGAAAAAGATCAGGTATAATAATACTTTTTTGCGATTTGCGGCAAGCATTTGAAATAAGCCGAAAACTTCGCCCCGCTCCGGTTCGGGAGTATCGGCTTTGAACGCATCCCGGCAGTAATCCCCAAATCCTCCGGTTCGACACGCCTTTGTGTTTTTCCTTTCCCTGGATTTATTGTTAATATCCGGTTCGCAGCGCAGCCAAAAAGGGAGTCGTTCTTAACCTTGCTAAAAGAACTGGCCATCCATCATTTTGCCATTATCCGCGACCTGGAGATCGGGTTCAATCCGAGCCTCAACGTGCTCTCAGGGGAGACCGGGGCCGGAAAATCCATCCTGGTCGGCGCGGTAAACCTCATCCTGGGCAGCCGCGCGTCCCAGGAGATGATCCGCACCGGGGCGGCCGAAGCATGGGTGGAGGCCGTTTTGACCAACCCCGGCGGCGAGGCCTGCCGGGAGCTTTTGAGCGGCTTTGGAATCGAGTGCGGGCCGGAACTCGTGATCCGGAGAAGCATCAGCCGAAGCGGCCGAAACCGGGTGTTTATCAACGACCAGGCGGCGTCGGTGCAGCAGCTCCAGCAGCTCTCGCCCCTCCTGATCTCCATATCCGGCCAGCACGAGCACCAGCTCCTCCTGGACCCCGACGTCCACCTCGGCCTGCTCGATGCCTTCGGAGGTCTGGACCCGCTTTGCGCCGGGGTGAGGCAAATCCATTCGGCCTGGGCCGAAAAAAGGGAAGAGCTTGCCGCAACCAGGCGCGCAAGGCGGCAAAAAGCAGCCGAGATGGATTTTATGAAATTCCAGCTTCAGGAACTGGAAGCCGTCAAAATCCAGCCCAGTGAGGACGTCGAGCTTGGCCGCGAGCGCGAAATATTAAAAAATGCCGCCGTCCTGTCACAGGCCGCGCAAAACGCCCTCGGCACGCTCTATTCCGAAAAAGGGGCGGTACTGGAGCGCCTCTCGGACATTGAGAAGGAGATTTCGTACCTGGCCCGGATAGACACTTCCCAGCAGGGCCTTCTCGAATACCTCGAACAGGCCCGGATTCATCTCAAGGAGCTTTCCCACCAAGTGGGGCAGTATTCGAGCCGCATCCAGTCCGACCCCGCAAGGCTTGCCTGGGTGGAGGACCGGTTGGCGCTTCTTGGAAGACTTGCCAAGAAGTACGGGGCGGGCGCGGACGAAATGATCGCCCGGATGGAAGAGCTGCGCAAGCTGGTAGGGGATGAGGCGGAATCGGGTTTTCGGGAAGAGCAGATCGAACGGGAGCTGGAATCTCTTCGCAGCCGGTACCTGGAGCTGGCCGGGGAGCTTTCGGCCCAAAGGATCGAGGCCTCGGGAAGGCTTTCCGCGGAAGTCGAACGCAACCTGGCCGAGCTTGACATGCCGCAGGCGCGCTTTGCGGCCCGATTTGCAAACGAAGGCGGCGCCGGGGGCGAACCGCTCTTTTCGCCGACCGGGCTTGACCGGGTCGAATTTCTTCTTTCGGCCAATCCGGGCGAGGATTTAAAACCCCTTGCCAGGATAGCCTCGGGCGGCGAGCTTTCCAGAATCCTGCTCGCCCTCAAAGGGCTTTTGAGCCACAGGGGTGAGGCCGAAACCCTCATTTTCGACGAAGTGGATGCCGGAATCGGCGGCCGTACCGCCGAACTGGTGGGACTTCAACTGAAGCGGCTGGCCGAGCGCCACCAGGTGATCTGCATAACCCACCTTCCGCAGATAGCCTGCCACGGCCGGTGGCACTATGTGGTCCAAAAACAGAGCGCCGGCGGCCAGACCACAACCAGCATACGAATGCTTACCGAACCGGAAAGATGCGACGAACTGGCCCGCATGCTGGGCGGGGTATCCATATCGGAAAAGGTCCGCGAGCACGCCAGAGAACTGCTGGAAAAAGCGGCGGGCGCCACTGGCGGCGGATAAGATCAAGGACCGCGCGAAATCTCACCTCTGAGTTAATCCCGCAAACATCTCCTTATCCCGTTACCAGGCCGGATGGGCTGTTGCCCAAAGTGGATTGCAAGCTGCTTTCTCCCGGAACCGTCAAGGCTATAAAAATCGAAGGTACTCCTGGTACGTCATTCCAGTAGCGCATGGCAACGAGAAGGGTCCATATTTGAGTTCCCCCGAATTCCGCCTTCGAATGCCCTCTATTTACATATCTCCATTCGAGCAAAGAAATCAGTAAAGGTCTTGTGAAATTCTACCGTTATCTGGTTTAACCCGGCTGCTGCGCCGGATGAGGCTTCGTATTGATCCCGTTGTCGGTCTGCAAGCGATTGAAGCCGCGCTTGCCCTGTTGCTGGAAGGGAGAACGGTATGGGAAGGTTGTTGGACGTTAAACTCGGAACGAAAATCGCCGGCGGGTTCGCGATGATCCTGACCCTGCTTGCCATTGTTTCCTGCATCGGATTCGGGAGCCTGTCACTTGTGATCTCCCGTTGGGACAAGGCGGAAAGCGCCGATCATCTGGTCAAGGCGATCCTGGAGATGAGGCGCCATGAGAAGAATTTTCAGCTGCGCAACGACGCCAGCTACATCCAGAAGGTCGATGTTCTGATAGCGGATTTCAAAAACCGGGCGGAGCAGGAAGCCGCACAGGCAAGCTCGCAGTCTTATAAAGAAGAGATGACCCA
Organism: uncultured delta proteobacterium; assembly: GCA_963712895.1. Taxonomy (GTDB): domain Bacteria; phylum Desulfobacterota; class Syntrophobacteria; order Syntrophobacterales; family Syntrophobacteraceae; genus SbD1. Next base: position 32,553 of record CAVQJR010000014.1, read on the forward strand.
GGCACTTCGGGGATTGGAAAAATATGCCTCTGCATTCCACAGGTACGTCGATGTGAAGCTCCGGCAGGATGCCGCGCTGTCCACGGCGGCCGACCAGGATATGGTGAATGCGGCAAGGGGTGTCCAGGCGGTTTGCGACAAGGCGAGGCTCGAATATCAAAAGGAGATGGAGGATAGCGCCAGGCTGGCCAAGCGCTTTATACTGGCTTTTGCGGGTATCGGCCTCCTTTTGGGGACGGTGATGGCTTTCGTGCTCACGCGCGGCATAGTCGGGCCGATCAGGGCGGTTATCGAAGGGCTTCTTAGCGGCTCCGAACAGATGGTCACGGCCGCCGCCCAGATTTCGGCCACCAGCCAGGGCTTGGCGGAAGGGTCGTCGCACCAGGCCTCGGCAATACAGGAGACTTCGTCGTCTCTTGAAGAGATGTCCGCGATGACCAAGCAGAACGCGACCAACGCCGGCCAGGCCAATGTTTTGATGGCCGAGACGAAGCGGACGGTGACCGATGCCGGCAATTCGATGGATCAGCTCATGGTTTCGATGTCCGAGATCTCCAAGGCAAGCGAGGAAACATCCAAGATCATCAAGACCATTGACGAAATCGCTTTTCAGACGAACCTTTTGGCGCTTAACGCGGCCGTTGAGGCCGCTCGGGCCGGAGATGCGGGCGCGGGGTTCGCGGTGGTGGCGGACGAGGTGCGAAACCTGGCGGTAAGGGCCGCGGAGGCGGCCGGAAATACGGCCGACCTGATCCAGGCAACCGTGGTCAAGACAAGCGAGGGTTCCGCCGTGGTGGATAAAACGAACCGGGAATTTTCCATGGTTTCCTCCGGCGCCGTCAAGGTGGCCGAACTGGTCGGCGAAATAAGCGCGGCATCCGGCGAGCAGGCACAGGGCATCGAGCAGATCAGCAAAGCGGTAAACTCCCTGGACAGGGTGGTCCAGGACAACGCGGCAAATGCCGAGGAATCGGCTTCGGCCTCGGAAGAGATGAGCGCCCAGGCCGAACAGATGAAAATATTCGTCGCCAGTCTGGAGCACATGGTCGGTCGCGGCGGGAAGTCACCGCGCGGGAAAATGAAGCGCAAGGAAAACACGAACAGGTCCGGGGCCTGGGCCGCCCTGGAAGCGGTGCGCAAAAGACCCGCGGCCCTGAGCCGGCCGGCGGGGTTCCATGCACCTGCTAAAACGGGCGGCGACGGCGGAAACGGGGCTTTCGTGCAAAACCTGAAAAAGCCCGACCCCGCGCAGGTCATTCCCTTTGAGGAGAAGCAATCGGATTTTTAGCCATGAAAAAAGGGGATTCGAACCTGAATTGAGCGGTTCCCCTCCGCCGAAAAGGCGAAGACCCAAAAACGAGAATCAGGGCTGCCGGTATTCGACAGCCCTGAGGTTTTTTTCAACCGGGTTTTCAGGCTGCAGCCGCCGGCTCCCTGCATTCAACGGTGAGGCAACCTTCGCACCAAAGGCCGAGACCGCGGTTAGCGTGCTTTCGCCTCCATTGGCGATCCCCGGGGACCGGCGAAAGAAACGGTTTTCTAGATCGCCCCGCAATCAAACGCCTTCGCCAGTTCTTCATAGATGTCCAGCCCTTTTCCCCTGAAACCTTCCAGCCCGTAAACCATGTTCGCTTCCAGCACCCAGTACCGGTCCGCGTGCTCGCATATGTCCAGCCCCGCCTCGTCGAACCCGCACCGGGCCGCAACACGGCGTGCAAAGTCCAGGGCCGCCTCCGGGACGTTTTCGAAGCAGATGCGTCCTCCCTGCGAAACGTTGTTGCGGAAATCGCCCTCCCGGGCGATGCGCCAGTAGGCGATGACCACCGCCCCCCCGATGACCACCGCCCTGATATCGCGCTCGATGGGGAAAAATTCCTGAATGTAGGCCGGATTGTGGGCTTCGAGGTATTCGAAAAGCTCTTCCGCCGAGCGGATCAGAAATACGCCCCTGCCCTGGGACGACCCGACGGGGGCCTTTGCCAGAAACGGGTACCGGAAATCGGCCTCGATCGCGCGCGATCGGTTTCGCCCGTAGTAGATGCGGGTTTTGGGATGAGCGATGTCCAGGAACTGAAACAGATTTGTCTGGGCTATCTTGTTTCCGAGAAAGTGATAGTAGTTTCGCGGGAAGATTTCCTTGCCGGCGGCGGCAAAGATTTCGGCGTATACGGGACCGGGGTAGCAGATCTTTTCCGACCCCAGGATCTTACGCCGGATGTCTTCGGGATAATCGCTCCAGTTCGGGTTTATTCCGAAACAGTCAATGGATTTCCTGAGCCGTTTTCCAAGCGATACCAAGCCGCATCCGGCATCTTTTGCCGCCGCTTTGCGGGTGGGGTCCCTTTCCTCGGGCGCTCGGTCAACGGGCTTTTCCATATCGAACTTATACCCGAAACGGGGACCTTTGTGACGGAAATCATAGCGTTTTATCGAAAATCGGTAAAACTCGAGAGCGCGAAGGAGACGGCCCGGCGCGGCCATGCACCGCAGGCACATCGCCTCATGCCGCGGGGGAAGCGGTTTCCCCGCTCTTTTTTTCCGTTCATGTCTTTTGCCGGTCCCGGCGCGTTAAGCTGCCTTCATTTCTGGACAATCCTCTTTTCTGATAATATCTTTCAGCAAATACCCTCATTTCCTTTACAATACCCGGTTTGTGAAATCCATCCAAGTGCGGGGTGACGCAAAATGGCCGCGTTAAGCCAGTTTAAAAGGGTTTCGGAAACCGTCTGGGAGATCCCTCAGTCGTTTAAGGAAGGGATGCGCGTTCCCGCCCGGCTTTACGGCACCGAAAAGATCGTCGGTGAAATGGACGAGGGGGTGGTGGACCAGATCACGAACGTGGCCACCCTGCCGGGAATCGTCAGGTACGCCTGCTGCATGCCCGACGGGCACTGGGGCTACGGCTTTCCGATAGGCGGCGTGGCGGCGATGGACGCCCGCTCCGGTGTCATCTCTCCCGGCGGGATCGGCTTCGACGTAAATTGCGGGATGCGGCTGGTGCTTACCAGCCTGACGTTTGACGATATCAGGGAACACCTGAAACCCCTCGTCGACAGGCTCTTTGCGCGGGTGCCCGCCGGCGTGGGGAGCAGCGGATTACTCAAGATCTCTCAGGATGAATTCCGGGAAGCCGTCCAGCAGGGGGCGCGCTGGTGCATAAAGAACGGCTACGGCTGGGAGGAAGACCTTGCGCGCACCGAGGAGTTCGGCTGCATCAAGGGGGCCGACGCATCCAAGGTCAGCCGGAAGGCCGTGGACCGCGGATACAGGCAGATAGGGACCCTGGGTTCCGGCAACCACTATCTCGAAATCCAGGTGGCCAGGCCGGAAAACATCTTCGATCCCGTCCTGGCAAAAGCATTCGGCCTCACGATCCCCAACCAGGTGGTGGTGATGTTTCACTGCGGAAGCCGCGGCTTCGGCCACCAGGTGGCAACCGATTACCTCCAGCTCTTCCTCAAGGTGATGGAGAAAAAGTACGGAATAAAAATCCTCGACCGCGAACTTGCGAGCGCCCCTTTCAACTCCCCCGAAGGGCAGGACTATTTCGCGGCGATGAAATGTGCCATAAATATGTCGTTTGCCAACCGGCAGCTGATCCTGCACAGGGTTCGGGAGGTCTTCTCCGAGGTCTTCCACAAAGACCCGAAGGACCTTGGGCTTCATCAGGTATACGACGTGGCCCACAACACGGCCAAGCTCGAAACCCATATCGTCGACGGGCAGGCGCGCCGGCTCCTGGTACACCGGAAGGGCGCCACCAGGGCCTTGGGCCCCGAAGCCGAAGACCTCCCGGCCGACTATCGCGGCCTGGGCCAGCCGGTCATCATCGGCGGTAGCATGGAAACCGGCTCCTATCTCCTGGCCGGGGTGAAAACGGGCGGTCAGACCTTCTTCAGCACAGCCCACGGCAGCGGCAGAGCAATGAGCCGCAGGCAGGCAAAAAGGCAGTTCCACGGCAAGACCCTCCAGCATGACATGGAACAGCGGGGGATCTACGTGCGCACCGCTTCCTGGTCGGGCCTGGCGGAAGAAGCGGGGCCGGCGTATAAGGATATCGACGAAGTGGTGGAAGCAACCGAACGGGCCGGCCTAAGCAAAAGGGTCGCCCGTTTCGTCCCGGTCGGAAACGTGAAGGGGTGAAAAAGGGTGGCGGGTGCCGGCACGCGAAGCCGCGAAGCCACAAACAAAAGATTCGGATATAAAAATTTTGCGCCTTGTCTCGTCCCCATGCTCCCGTAACCCGGACGGGGCGTTTCGAGCCGGGGGGGGAGTGCGCTTCGAAGATGGCGGACGCCTTTTCAACCACATTGCCGGGCGATGCGAGGTCAGGGAGGCATGCCTTACCGGTTCCTGGAAGAGATAGCCACGGCCGATGCCGCTTTCGAGGCCTGGGGGGAAACGCCCGAAAAAATGTTCATATCGGCGGCGGATGCCACCATGAACGTAATGGTGGAAGACCTCGACACAATCGGCCGCAGGCAGACCCGCCAAATAGGCCTCGATGCCGAAGCGCTGGATATGCTCCTTTTCGGCCTGCTCCAGGAAATCATCTACTACAAGGATGCCGAGCGGCTTCTGCTCCGGGTGGAAGCTGTTAGGATAAGGCATGAGGGAGGGCTCTATTTTCTCGAATCCAGGGCATACGGAGAGCAAATCGACCCCGAAAAACACGACCTGCAGGTGGACGTAAAAGCGGTTACCATGCACAAGTTCAAAGTGGAACAAACCGGGCGCGGCTGGGAGACCCTGGTGATACTGGATATATGACCTCTTTGCGTCTCACCCTCAGGTTTGCCGCGTCGGCAATTGCCAAATTCCTGTTATAACGGGCATTCCGGCCCCGATTG
>CAVQJR010000015.1:0-108812 GCA_963712895.1 uncultured delta proteobacterium
TGCGCGTTCTCGAAAAATGCCGAACGCACAAAAACCATTCCTACTTCCGAGGATTTTCACTTTCAGTAGGGCTGCAAAATGTTATGCAGTCTTCTTTCGAGTTTTTCTCCGCTTCGGTTTGCTGGTTGTATTAGCCTCAATTTCCGCTCCGGTTGATGCCGCAGCTTTGCTCTGCCGTCTCGCTTCAATAAACTGCTTCAGTTTCTCTGGCAACCCCCGCTTCTTGGCCGCTTTGCTTCTTGCTTTTGTCAATGACTTTGCCGAAAGAGGCGTCTTCATTGAGAATCCGTATTTTTTCCTGTACTCTTTGGTGCTAATTCCATGGACGGAGAGGTGCTTTTGCGTTAGCTGCTTCATCTCGGCCCCGCATTCGAGGCAGATCACTTTATCATTTTGGATGGAATTCTCCGGCGTGAGCGCATGTTCTTGAGCCCCCTGTGTCGCCGGTAGATCAGTTGCACCGACCTCAGCCTTTTGCAGTTCCTGAAGAGTACTGAATACTTGCCGAAGCGAGGAAGCAATGTCTGTCGCCGACATCGGGTTCAATGAGACTTGGGTCTGAACTATCTCTGATGCGATCTCGGTGAGTTTTTTGGACATAGGGTTTCCTTTATAGCAGAAAGGGGTCTAATCATTGTAGAAAAGCTGGATTGTCAACGAGTTCGAGTTATTATAGGTAGGAGCCGAAATAACGCAATGGGAAAAGAAATGATTCCAGAGCTTTATTTTAGAGGCCCCCTGTTTGGAGCACAGAAATGACGAAAATACCCATGGTCCAAACGAAAACTGGCCAACCAAAATCAAGTGAGCTTTTAAGCTATTCCGATTGCCGCCCTCTACCGGCCTCCTATATGTCTGAGTATTCCGTGCTGGGGCTAATTGTGGACGACCTCGAAAAGGCCATGGAGGTGGCGAGCGATAATGGTCTCTATATTACCAGAGAAGTGTTCGGTGCTGAGGTGGACATCAATGATCTTGCAGGAGTTTCCAGCATAGTCGAATTATTTTTTCGAGTCGGAATCAATTGCTCGATAGGTGATGTGATCGATTCAGTCTACCAAGGGTGATGAAAGCGAGTCCAGCCAGGGTTGGTTGGAATCTTGATTGAAAATTACAATGCACCTCAGATTTTGAACTGGGAGATGTCTTTGCCCTCAATAGTAATCGCTCCCATTCTTCATTGGTTTAAACTCAATCGTCTTCTTGCTCCATATCCCTGGTTTTCTTTATTCTCAGGCGAACGGCAGCCAAGATAGTCAAGACCGCAGCGGCAAAGAATAGAATTTCATATAGATGCTGACTCGACCAAATCAGCCACTCGCTTCTACTTCTCATGTCCTCAATCCATCCCTCCTGAACGTCTTGAAATGGCCTGGACAGTGCTTTGGAGACCGCCAGATCAACGCCGGCACCTTTTTTCAAATAGTTCAAAATATCGCGAAGGCTCCCAGTGCCGTAGTGATCCGTCACATATCCAACAAAATCGTGGCTCTCATTATAGGCCAGGAGGAGCGAATCCCTGTCCTTTGGGAAGGTGGCAGTGAGGCGCCTCAAGGGAATAAGATGCTGAGCCATGTCAATTCGGCTAATTGTCGCGCCTCCTCCAACCAGAACCTCTCCAAGGGTCCCGCTAATCCATTGGTAAACTCCTTCATCCAGCCATTTTGGAATGGTTTGTTTCCTGATCAACGACCTCTCCCCGCATGGAGTAGGCGAGGGCCCTGTCTGCGATGTTTTTTACCCTGGTGTGCTCCTCATAGCGCTGGGCGCCCGCATAAAGGTTGTTCTCGCATATAAAGAGGATAGGAAGGTTCCAGAGGCTTGCGAGGTTCAAAGATTCGTGGAAAGAGCCCTCATCGGCTGCTCCGTCGCCGAACAGGCAGACAGTAACGTGATTCTCATTCCTGTACTGCTGGGCGAAAGCCACTCCAACTGCTATCGGCAACCCACCTCCTACCACGGTCGTTGTGCATACGACATTGATCTCGGGCACGGCAAGATGAAGGGTGCCGCTCTTTCCCTTATTGCAGCCGGTCCTCTTACCATAGATCTCCGCCATCAGCGCTTTGGGATCGGCTCCTTTGGCCAGGAGATGGTTATGACTGCGGTGGTTGGAAATGATGACGTCCTCGGGGTCGAGAGCGGCGCAGACGCCGGAGCCAACCGCCTCCTGCCCAGTACACAAGATCATCATTCCTGGGATTTTCCCCTGCTCTTTGCACAACTCCGTGAGTGACTCCTCAAATCTGCGGGTGAGGAGCATTGACCGGAGCATTTCGATTTTCTTCTCCCTTGCTGCCTCCATGGTTCTCCTCATGTCAAATTGGATCAATATTATTGATAGGGTCTTTTCTTGATTCGCTTGGGCAGAAGTCCCAAGATTGTCGGGGGTAGAATCACTGAATCAGCGCTACTCCTCCATGCCAGCGAATTTCGAAACCATTGAATTTGGCTGCATTGTAGCACATAAGAGGATGTTGATGGCCACACATGAATCGGAAGAAATTCGGACAACGATCAGCGAGGGATCGAAAAGGTGATCTCGAAAGATTGAAGGGCTACGGACAAACCAACTCAGAATCTCGTTCAGAAGGCCACCCCGGATACTCGGCGCATTGTCGAGGCAGAATACACAGAGCAGTTCGAGGGAATTTTTGGTGATGTTTGAGAGAAGAATCTAAAGTTTTTAAAAGCGGATACCCCGGGAAGATCAGCCGCTCAACCGGTTATTTTCCTTCCGCAACCATCTGTGATGCAAATCTGCCCCCCCATAGACTTTCCCGCCGCCAGGATTTGCTTCAACCGATATTCAGGGTGAGCTGCCAAAAATCGATACGCACCTTCCCAAGCAAGATGAAGCAGGGCGGGAGTGTCGGGGCTTTTCTTCCCTTGCTCCCGGTACAGGAAGTTGAGACGGAGGCACGGGTATCCGGCATCTGCAAGACCTTCGGCCAGGTATTTGAACATGGCCTGATTCACGTCGTTTCCGGCACCGTGGCAATGATGATCCCGGTCTCCATCTGGCCCGAATCCGGTATGGAGAGAATCCCGGAAGCCTTTTCTCCCTCAGCGCTCGGGATGGTAACAATCTCATTTCTCATCGAAGACTCTCCTTGCTGGTCCATTCAATGCCGAGATGATCGCGGGTGGCCCGGGCAGCTTTGCCCGCCGGGTCCGAAGACAAGGGGTTCTTTTCACCTTTTTGCAGCCTTGCTTGCCTCCGGCACGGGCGGCAATAATCGGGAATGCGCTTTGGTTTTCGCCTTCGGCTTAGACCATTGTTGTGTCTGTTTCCTGTAAATTGCCGCAATTTTAATTGTCTTGTTATAAATAGTACGGAAGCCTTGGCCTGCCTTAATTTCAAGCTCCATAAGAACTTCAATGGCATTCTTTTGCCAGCGGAAACATGAAAAAAAACTTGAAAAGGTAATATGCTCATATACATACTATGTTCTTTTGCAGTACCCGATGCCACATGCGCGACGATAAGAGGCATGGGAAAGAGCCTCAGCAATCAAGTATCAGGTCTTTATCAGACAAGGGAGGAAAGCATGAGGGCACAGATAACCCTCACCGTGAACGATGCCAAGCGTATCATTGCCAAGGGCGTGGCCCGGCTGCCCGAGATCCAGGAGTCCTTGCGCCATGGCCGCATATTTTTGAAAGGTGGGAGCACCGTTTCTTGCGTGGCCGAGGAGTTGGTGGGAGCCACTACCAGAATATCAGGCCGGATCACCCCCAACGGGACCAAGACCGCTCGGGACCACAGCGGTGGCTTCCACTGCATCCTGGTTGAGGACGGTAAGGTCATCAATGCCGACGAGTGCCTAAGCGAAAGTGCCGCCAGGCTAAGCGGTTCGGATGTGTTCATCGTAGGCGCTAACGCCATAGACGTTTACGGCAATGCGGCCCTTATGTTCGGCGCGCCCCTGGGAGGCGCCCCGGGCACGGTGCTGGCAGGCCTGATGGGAGAGATGTCCAACGTTTTAGTCACCGCCGGCCTGGAAAAATTGGTCCCGGGATCTCTAAGTGACATAGTGGGCCGGGTGGGCCGCAGCAGCGTGGACCTGTCCATGGGCATGGCTGTCGGCCTGCTGCCGGTGAGCGGCAGGATCATTTCGGAAAACGTGGCTATCCCGCTTTTGGCCAAAGTGAATTGCACGGTGATAGGCAGAGGCGGCCTGTTCGGAGCTGAGGGGGCCACCACCTTACTGGTGGAAGGCGAGACGCGCGAAGTCAACGCCATCTTCGAAATCGCCGAGAGCATAAAGAGCACCGGAGTGAGCGGCCTGCCGTCCTCTCTGGAGGAGTGCAGCTTTCCCAACGAAAATTGCAGGAGGCATCTTGCCTGCGTCTACAGGCGGCGGGGCGAGAAAAAAAAGACGACAGGTAAGAAATAATCGGGCATTCAAAATTCGACTATCACCTTGCCGCAGACGGTCGGGCTACGACACTTGGGCGGCCACAATGAGGGGGAGGTACTGCTTAAAAATTACGCCATAAAAGACTGGTACTCGCTTTGAATTCAGGGTTATCTTTCTTTTCTCGTGTCTCCTCCCCACGCTGCTTTATGTGTGGGACGTAGTTTCGCTCTTTGATAGCCTTGATGGCCGGTTTCCCTTTGGTAATCGTTCAGGGCCAAAGCACACAAGTTTAGACGAGGGTCGGATGTGGAGAGCCCGCGAAGGCGGCCGTCATGATCTGCGCAAGGAAATGAAAGGGGTTTCGTCCCTGAAGCCTGCAGGTCCTGGTGACGGTAAGGGAGCGTTCAGTAAATCGTTCCCCGGCTGCGGATTGGCTGCCGAAAAGGAATTAGAGGCATTGGCATCATATTCTGCTCATGCTCTGGAAGTCCCGAAACCTCCAGCAGCAAAGGCTTTTGAGGGCAACATGAACTCCGATAAGGATGCAATGGGAAAGCTCAAATCCAAAATTGACCAAATAGAACGGATGATCAGTTCTGCGGAGAATATCAGTGCTCACAATGCCTTGGTGGATCAGCATAACGCGCTTGTCAGCCAATACGAATCGATCAGGAACAGGTACAATCAGGCAGTGATCAGATACAATGCGCTCGAAATCGCGTGCCCTATCATCATCGAAATAAGCGGCGGCATAAATCTCGAACCGCGCAATTTCAAAATACAAACCGTTTCAAGCAGTCCAAAATTACAAAAGTTTCGAGGAATAACCGATAAAGTTGGCACGGAATGGCGCTCACTGAATGGATCGGGGAAATGGATCAGAAATGCTACTGCGGCTAGTGGTGCAGAATTAAAGAATAAGTTGTCCAAGCTTGAGTGGACGCTCAAAAAGGAGGCAATTATAGGCGGCTCTACCTGCAGGTACGTGCAAGCTGATTCAAACCACCAATTTTGGTCGGCTTCGGAATCACAGAATGGATCATGGCGGGACTGCCGCAAACTTGACCGGAATGTTTACCAAGAGAGGGCATATGAGGCCGAATCAAAAAGGTTGCAGATCGCTGAGTTCCATTCGGGCAAGCTAGTGTTGCATTCCTTAAATAGATGTATATAATGTGCCTCTAAAAAGGGGGGCATATGAGAAAACCTTCAAAGATTGAACTGACCGACGAACAGGCTGCAACCTTAACGATCTGGCTTAGTGCCGGAAAAACCGAACAGCGGTTGGCAAAAAGGGCTCAGGTCATCCTGTGCGCAGCCGACGGCATTAGCCTGAAAGACATTGCAGCCAAGGTTGGTTTGGGCTTCCAGAGCTGTTTGAAATGGCGCAAACGCTTTGTGGAGCACGGTCTTAAAGGCTTGAGGGATATCCCCCGAAAAGGAAGACCCGCAGTGATAACCCCCCAGGAACGGGTCCATGTTATGTCGCTGGCTTGTACTAAACCTGACGACGCCGGTAACCAGTGGACTACTACAAAGCTCGCGGACGCCACGGGATTTTCAAGGACGACAGTACATCGCATTCTCAATGAAGCATCCCTCAAACCACATAAAATTGACCAGTGGTGCGGGAAAAGCCCGGACCCAGAATTCGAACCGAAACAAGCTGATATTCTCGGTCTTTATCTCAGTCCGCCGGAAAACGCCCTCGTGGTCTCCGTGGATGAGAAGTCACAAATACAGGCCCTTGATCGTACACAGCCAATGTTGCCCCTGCGACCCAATCAAGCCAAGCGGCAGACTCACACCTACACCCGGCATGGCACAACCTGCCTGCTGGCTGCTTTGCTGGTGCATCAAGGCACCATCGAGGGGCGATGTGTCGATTCCCATACTCACGTTGAATTTCTAAGCTTCTTGAAGCACTTATATCGCAAATACCCGCACAAGGAGCTTCATGTAATCGTGGACAATTACAGTGCCCACAAGCATCAAAAGGTTGTGGGGTGGGCGGCAAAGCGGAAACGGCTAACCTTGCACTTCACTCCGACCTATGCCTCCTGGCTCAACCAGATCGAAATTTGGTTCAGTATCTTCACCCGCGACATCATTCGCGGAGGAATTTGGAGGAGTAAACAGGAGCTTGTGAATCAGACCATGCAGTACATAAAGCGCTATAACGAGACAAACGCGGCTCCATTCAACTGGACCTACACCGGAAAGCCGCTGGTCGCATAATATCTATGAACTCCGGGAATGCAACACTAGAAAACAACGTCATTGGGCAGATGGACAATACGGGTCGGATCGTCTTTCGAAAATCGGAAAGGAGAGACATCCTCAAGCCACAGGAGCCGCCGATATGGTTTTCGGACAATTAGGCAAGGGATGAACGCAAGGCTGCGGCTCTCTCTCGCGGTATGTCGGGCTGTTTGGGGCTGGCGTGTCCACAGCACTGCTTCCTCCCGGCCGGGATGCCGGAACAGGTGGCCGCCTTCAGTGAAATCGGTGGTCGGAATCAAACGGAATAGTGGCCGCTTTCCCCCGGATTAGATGGTCGCAATCATCGGAATACGCACTCGGGAATGCAACTTCAGGCATTCAAGGATACGATGGCAGAAAAAAGGGACAAGAGGCAATCAGATGAGAACCGAAGATCGTTTCAAAGAAATGTACAAATCGGGGTACACTCCCTGGGACATAGGCAGGCCAGATTTCAATCTCGTCGAAGTAGTGGCCCAAAAGCCTATTCTTCGTTGCAAAGCCATCGATATTGGCTGTGGAACGGGAGACAACTCAATATGGCTTGCGCAGAACGGGTTTCAAGTTACTGGTACTGAGACTTCGGGAATTGCCCTGGAGCAAGCGAAGGAAAAAGCCTCCGATGCCAAGGTTGAATGCGAATTCATTCTCGCTGATTTTCTCAACGACAAAATCGAAGGCGCCCCTTTTGGCTTCGCATTTGACAGGGGCTGTTTTCATTCATTCAGTTCTGGAGATGACCGAAAAAGTTTTGCCCAAAATGTAGCTGCACATCTGGAAGAGGCTGGCCTTTGGCTCACACTCGTTGGCAACGCCGATGAGGACCGCAAAGGCCCTGGTCCACCCCAATGGACTGGAAGGGATATAGTTTTGGCAGTAGAACCGTATTTCGAGGTCCTCTCACTTGTTTCAACTCATTTCGGGTCAAATCATCCGAATCCGCCCAGGGCATGGAGATGCTTGATGCAGAAACGGCATGTCGGATAATCGGTCACGTTGTCTGTCCAAACAAAAGAGCTGATTCGATCCGAATGGAGCCAAGATGCAACCATGTCAGGATTGAAAAGGACTGTCCGCTATATGCCAGCGAGCAATCCTTCGGCCCCTGTCACCAATAGAATCGTGCGATTTCCGCTATTTGATTTTCTCGCTAAGAGTCCTGCCTGCCTTGAACTTCACGGTTTTCGATGCAGGGATGACGATCCTTTCACCGGTCCTGGGATTGCGGCCTTCGCGTTGGGTTCTCTCTCCGACACTGAAGGTCCCGAAACCGACCAGAGTGATCTTATCACCAGTGCCCAAGGCGCCCGAAACTGCCGAAAAGAATCCGTCCACTGCTTTTCCAGCTTGTGCTTTGGTAACTCCAGCCCCGCCCGCAATCTTTGCGACCAATTCAGCCTTTGTCATTTTCCTTCCTCCCTGAGTTCAAAAACGGTGCAAACCTCTCTCCTTTTTGATTTTGATAATTGTATAGAGCGGTAGGAACAATCGGTCAAGCGTGGAAAATCAATTACTCAGCGGCCGTCTGAGCCTTGTTGTGGCGTGCTCGATGCCTTCGAGTTGTAAAAAAAGCTCACAGAGGTGCTGGTCGGACCTTCCGCAAAACTTCCTGCCGTTGTCACTGAAGATCGTTGCGATTTGAGCGTCATGGTTTTCGAAGAAAGGAAGAACGGTTATCGTTCAGCTCACTACACGAGGTCATGATTTTTTTGCTTACGTTCATTCGCCAAGTCATGTATCCGTGGACACATGGAAACGATCCTTGTTCACAGAGGCCGTGCCGTTGGCACAGGGATATTGCATTCATCCGGGACCTGATCGAAAGATACCACGATGAACATAGGACCTCTCTTTCCCGAAGGATCTGCCTGGCATGGAACTGGGTCCAACCCAACGGCCAACCCAAGGACATGGTTTGCAGGGGACTTCTTTTACATCTTGAGCAACATGGCCTCATAAAGCTGCCTCCAAAACGTCGGCGCACGGGAGGCTGGCACATCGCCCGCAATGCTCCCCAATTGATCGAAGTTGACCAAACCCCTATCGAAACGAACCTCAAAGGTCTCTACCCAATCATGCTCCGCCAGGTAAGGCGCATTCAATTTGAACAACTCTACAACGGCCTCATCGCTCAATTCCATTACCTTGGCTACGCCCAGCCGGTTGGGTCTCACCTCAAATACATAGCCTTTTCACAGGAACACGGCGCATTGTCGAGGCAGAATACACAGAGCAGTTCGAGGGAATTTTTGGTGATGTTTGAGAGAAGAATCTAAAGTTTTTAAACGCAGTGGAAATCTGAAGAGATTTCAGATGGATCAAGAACTCACTATTTCAAAGACTTATTAGGTGACCGGCATTCACAATACGCCTCTCAATGTCGGCCCCTTCCAAACAAGCATAGATGGCCTTTCAGAAAATGCGTCTGCTTTCCATGACGGTCTCTGGGATACGGAATACTCCGATGGTATCTGGTTACAGATGACCAGTCAATATTTAGATAAGTTTTCGAATGATCCAAATGTCATTACTCCCTAACTGAAACCATCACCATTTACTTCACATCAGACTTGGAGGAAGACATGCTATCAAGAATTAAGGAAGGCAAAGCAGGATCAGTTGGTCGCTTTATTCAAAAACGGCGGGAGCAACTTGGGATATCCCGCCAGCAGCTTACAAAAAGTTTAGGATTTATTTCGCAAACCTATATCGGAATGCTCGAACGAGGGAAATCTCCATTTCCTTTGGGTCAGTGGCAAAGGTTTTCAGATGTGTTATCAGTTCCAAGGCATGAATTCTTGCGCGTGGTATTGCAAGAAAAGTATCCTGACATGATGCCATACCTGGACTTTCATAAAAGCGAAAGTGCCGCCGTGGAATCGGGTTTATCGGATGAAACCGCAGAGACCTTTTGATGCTTCGAAGGAACAATTCTTACTGATACTGGATAGAACCAGAGAATCCAATTTCATTTTAACGTAAGGGATTATTTCTAAGTTGGATAGGACTGCCTTTTACGTGCTTTTGTTCAAAAAAGGCAGCTCTATCTAATAAGACTCTACAGCATTGGGGGGGATCTCCATATCCATCCCTATAAAATATCCTTCGGCGGGAAGTTAAAAAACTCCAAGTCCCCACCTGCGCCGGTAGGTTGACCTGACCTCATATCGTTCCGACATCAAATTCTAACCGAATAGCCATCAGCCCGTTTGATACCCTGCCATTGCCAAGCCTTGGCCGGCGTTGTTGCAAAGTTCACTCTCAGCCGGTCAAAGCTTCGGCTAGGCGGAACTCGACGGCTGCATGACGATAGAGACTTTCCCGAGCCGATACAGCTCATCGCATTTCAGCTCATAAAATCGAAAAGAAAGGGACAGCAATGAACAGAACCAAAAGCACCTTGGAGCTTGCCTTAGAGTCACTTCTTCGCAATCCATCCAGGATGAGCATCTCAGAGCGGGCCAAAGAGATCGGCAGGAGCCGGGAGTTCACCGGCCAGGCCTTTCGGGAGCTTGAAGAAGGGGGTGCGATCATCATCTTCAATGGACACCGCCGGGAAAAGATCCCGGTTCTTCGCCCGGAAATCCAGGAAGTTGCATTGGCAGCCGGCAGCAGACTTCACACTGACTTCACGCAGAATTCACACAAAGTTCACATTACAAACTTGGACCCAGCCTGGCATTGCAGTGATTTCGGAGAAGAAGAGGCCGGTTTTTCGGATTCAAAAAACCCGCGACATAATAAAAAGAAAAACATATTTAATTTAACTTCTCTTTTTAAACTATCTCTTTCTCCTACAGTAAAATCTATTTTCCTGTCGATGTTCAGCTTCCCTCCAGCCGACGGGAAACTCTTCTTCCCTTTTCGGGAAGAACTTCCAAGCCACCCAGAGAGGTTGGGAGCCGAGCCGGCGATCCCTGATTCCAGGGAGCTGCCTGATAACAGGGAGTTTGCCGCTAAATTTAGTGGTCCTGCCGGGCCATATAAAGTAAAGCCTCCCAGTGATATAGAAAAGGGTGTGTGGAGCATGATGTTGGAATATTGCGACAAATCGCTGTTCCCATTCTACGTGGGCCTGCCTCAGCGAGCCAGGGACGTGATGTTTGCCGTGGCCTACAGACAGCTCCTAAAAGATAACGCCGGTGTTTCTTCGGTTGCCGGGGTCCTTCTGGAGACCGGGTATGTTTCCGGGGCCAGAAAAAACAAGAAAAGATGGGCCTGTTTTCAGCGGGCGCGCATCTGGGCCGACTACCATACGGCGCGCTATGATGACTGGTGCAGTGGGATTTTCTGGCACTATAAGGAAAGGCCGTTAAAGTTTAAAAATACTGAAAACGAATACAGCGTCGTGGATATACCTTTTGCGCGGCTTTTGGCTGGCCCCAGGGCCAGGGATGTCTACTGGGCCTATTTCAAGGATTGCCTCGATGTAATGCAGAGGATTACCAGACGCGACATTGAAAGACGTTGTCCGTGGTTTTTGCCGGAAAAGTTTGACGAAACCGATGAGCCCTCCGAAATGCAAATCCGATTCTTCACAAATCTCTTGGCTGAAATTCGTATCAAGGCGGATTCGAGCCGCATGACGGTGGCCAAGGGGATCACGAGGTACATCAACAACGGCATCATGTCACGAAAATTCGCTGAAGACAGAAAGTACAACAACCACTGTCCGTGGGGGTATAAGTACGGCGATATTTAACTTCGCCACTGGGTTGACGCCGTCCCCCTCACCCGCATGATTCATAAAATTTGCCGGAGATAGAAGCCCCCGAAACCTTCTCAAAATTGATCCTTGCTATCTCCGGCAAAAGATCTTTCTTGTGTAAACCATTGTGATACCCCCTGCGGAAAAAGCCGGTTTTTGCTTTCCCGTTTCTGTAAAGTGGAAGTCAAAGCTCATTCAAATAGGTCCAGGGAGGTTAACTACTATTGAACCAGCAGCAGCATCCCCTGCTGATGCACTAAAAACTGAGCGACGGAGCAGCCTCCCCTGCCTTTACCTACTGTTATCCATGCTTAAACCGCGGGGAGCGAACCACCGGATTGGAATGGCATATTCAGAGGACGGAAGTCACCTTTCCGTTTTCGACCGTTTTTATCTTTCCCGCTTGACTTTCACCTTTTATATACCTTAAATTGAAATTCGGACGAAACAAATCGAATAAAAGGGGAACAGGATGACGGGGCTCACTCCGGCACAAAAAAGGGTTTTCGAGTTCGTTCGGGACTATATCGGGCAAAACGGCTATGCACCCTCCTTTGAAGAGGTTCGGACGCATTTGGGATTTAAATCCCTGAATTCGGTTGCGAAGCACTTAAAACAGCTTGAGAGGCGCGGCTATATCACGATTCCCGCAAAAAACCAGAAGCGGGCACTCGACCTGGTGCCGCTTCGGCAAGCCCCGGCCATGACCATCCCTTTTCTGGGCGTGGTGGCCGCTGGAAATCCGATAGAGGCTGTCGAAGTCCCGGAATCAATCGAGGTGCCGGAAAGCTTTTTGGGAAACGGCAATAACTTCGCCCTCAAGGTCCGGGGAGATTCCATGATCGAAGACGGAATCCGAAATGGCGATATTCTGATTATTACCCGGCAGCCTCATGCCGAAAACGGCCAGACGGTGGTGGCCCTGGTAGATGGGGAGGCAACGGTAAAAAAGTTCTACCAGAAAGGAAGTGAAACAGAGCTACGACCGGCCAATTCCCAAATGAAGCCCATTTACGTCTCAGCCGAAAAAGTGGAGATCGTGGGCGTAGTAATGGGGCTTATCCGAAACTACAAAGCACCGAGTCGGCGGAAGTAACGGATTTTCTTGATGCGGCTCCACAATATCGTGCACCTAAATATTCCCGATTTTTACGCGGCCCTGGAGGAAATACGGCACCCGGAGCTTAAAAGACGTCCGCTCGTTTTGGCAGAACCTGGCGAGAGGTCGGTAATCCAGGGGGTAAACCGAATCGCCAGAAAAGATGGGCTATCGGAGGGCATGCCCGTTTCCCACGCCCGCAGGATGTGTCGCCGCATGGTCGCCATTTCATCCGACCTTTATTATTACCGGGAAAGACACCAAAATATCATAGAGGAAATCTCCCGGTTTTCCCCTCTGGTCGAAGGGACCTGGCCGGGGTCATATTTTCTGGACATTACGGGCACCAGGCGCCTCTTTGGGCCGGAACCCGACATCGCCTGCCGGGTAGAAAAAGAACTTGCCGGAAAAACCGGCCTCCATGCCCGGATCGGCCTTGCTTCAAACAGGCTGGTAAGCCAGGTCGCCGCAGGCTGCATAAGACCCGGAGACCTGAGCTTTATTTTTCCGGGAAACGAAACATCTTTTTTGGCGCCTCTTGCGATCAAACTTCTTCCCGGAGTGGGAGAGGCTACCGCCTCAAGGCTTTCGGGGTTTAATATCCAGACCATCGGACAGCTTGCCTCTTTTCCCTTGATTATTCTGGCCGAAGTTTTCGGAAAGACGGCGGAAAGGCTTCTTAGAACAGCAAGGGGTATCGATTTTGCCGCTGTCCTTCCTTTAAGGCATGTCCAGAAGCTTTCCGTTGTAAAAATCCTGGATCGCGATGAGATCGATTTGAAGCGCCTGGAAGCAGTTCTTTTCCGGCAAATAGAAGATGCGGGGTGGAGCCTTCGGTCCCATAACCGCTCTCCAGGCCAGTTCCGGCTAGAAATACGTTATGCCGACGGCATATCGGCCGTATCCAAAAAACGGCTTCCACCCGGCGCAATCGATACGGACCAGGGGCTCTTTCGGCTGGTTCTTCCCGTCTTTCGCGAACAATTCTTTCGGAGAATAGCCGTCCGCCGGATCGTTCTTGAATTTTTAGACCTCGTGATGCCCGTTCGCCAGCTCTCCCTTTTCCCATGGGAAAAGACTTTTCCGCAAAAGGACCACGATCTCCAGAAAGCCCTGGACGCGGTTCGCATGAAATACGGGAAGGAAATCATTTCCTGGGGAAAAACTGCGCAGCTTCAAAACTAAAGGCCATCCACAATGGAACCGGATTTTTTCCATCTCCACGTCCATTCCCATTATTCCATGATGCGGGGCGTAAGCTCACCGGATGCGCTTTGCAGGGAGGCCAAAAAAGCCGGCTTCACTCACTTGGCATTAACCGATACCAACGGTTTTTACGGACTGATTAATTTTTTGGAAGCAGCGCGCGAAAACGGCATCGAACCCATCGTGGGGGCCGAGATCAAAACACAGGACGAATCGGCGATTATCCTTGCCAAGACGGCCCGAGGATATGAAATAATCAGTGATCTTATCACCCTCTGCCACCTGGATTCGGGCTTTTCACTGATTGCCGGTCTTCCGGAAAAAAGCGGCGACATCTTGGTCCTGAGCGCCGATCCTGAAGTTATAAAAAATTTAAAAGACCGTTTTGAGTGTTTTATGGAAGTGGTGCCCGGCGCATCTGACCGCAGGCTTATCGCCACGGCAAAAAGCCTCGGTGTCCCTCCCGTTGCCACCAACGCGGTCCATTTTGCACGAGAGGAAGACTTTCCCCTGCACCGGCTGGCTCGGGCCATAGCGCTTAACAAGACCTTCAGCACCCTTCCGGATGCTGAACTGGCGTCTTCAGGTCAGTGGCTAAAATCCGCACGGGAGATGACCGCACATTTTCCAAATTGCCCGGAGGCGCTTTCCAACACGGTAAAAATTGCCAGAAGCTGCCATACCACCTGGAATCATTTCCGGACGGTTTTTCCAAATTACCGGGACAGAAACGAAGACCATTTCGCTCTTCTGCTTGCCCAGTGCCGCGAGGGGATTTCCTGGCGATACGGCAAAACAGATGAAACCATCGAGGCCCGGCTTTCCAAAGAACTCGACCTCATCCGGTCCAAGGGGTTCGTTGATTATTTCCTGGTGGTAGCGGACATAGTGCACCGGCGGTCCATCCACTGCGGACGGGGAAGCGGGGCCGCAAGCCTGGTAAGCTTTTTGTTGGGCATAACCCACGTTGACCCCATCCGGCATAATTTGCTTTTTAGCCGCTTTTTAAACCCGGAACGCAAGGACCTTCCGGATATAGATGTCGATTTCCCGTGGGACGAGCGGGATGCGCTCTTTGATGAAATCCGCGACCACTACGGAAGCGAGCGGCTGGCGCTGGTAAGCAACCACGTGGGGTTCGGCGCTCGGGCAGCAGTGCGGGAAGTGGCGAAAGTTTACGGCATCCCGGCTTCCGAGATAAAAGAGGTGACGTGTCGGATAAATTTTTGGTCACACCCTGAAAGGCTGAAGGAACATATCAAAACCTATCCCAAATTCCGAAATTTTCCATTCGACCCGCCCTGGCCGGAAATAATCGACCTTGCCTCAAAGCTTGAAACTCTTCCGCGAAATATCGGGACTCACTGCGGCGGGATGGTAATCGTACCGGACCGCGTATCGCGCTACGTCCCGGTACAGATCAGCGCCAAGGGAGTCCGGATCATCCAATGGGAAAAAGATCAGGCGGAAAAAGCGGGGCTGGTAAAGATCGATCTTTTAGGCAACCGCTCGCTTGCCGTTATCCGGGACAGCCTCTCAGCGGTCCGGGAAAATACGGGCAAAACCATCGATTACCCAAAGTTTAACCCGGTAGACGACCCGGCAACACAAGACCTTATCCGGCGCGGGGAAACCATGGGGGTTTTTTACGTTGAATCGCCCTCTATGCGCCTTCTCCAGGCAAAATCCGGGCAGGGCGATTTCGAGCACCTGGTAATTCATTCCTCCATAATTCGCCCGGCGGCAAACCGTTTCATAAACGAATACCTAAAACGCCTCCATGGAGAACCGTTCAAGCCCCTGCACCCGAGCCTTAAAAGCCTTCTTTCGGAAAGCTACGGCATCCTGGTGTACCAGGAAGATGTAGTGCAGGCGGCAATGGTGCTGGCGGGGTTTAGCTGGGGCGAGGCGGACGCCTTAAGAAAAGTGATCAGCAAAAAGAGTTGCGAAAAGCTTTCGGCTTTCAAGGCCCGCTTCCATGAAGGCTGCCGGCAAAACAGGGTCTCAAGCGATGTGGTGGAAAGCGTTTGGGAGATGTTCATCTCTTTTGCCGGGTATTCTTTCTGCAAGCCCCATTCGGCATCCTACGCCCTGGTAAGTTTTAAATCCGCCTACCTCAAGGTACATCACCCGGCCGAATTCATGGCGGCGGTCATCTCAAACGGAGGCGGCTACTACAGCGCGTTCGCCTACATTTCGGAAGCCCGGCGCATGGGGCTTACGGTAAAAGGACCGGATATTAACGAGAGCCGTCTTCACTGCTTCGGCAAGGACAAGACCATCCGGATCGGTTTCCAGCAGCTCCAAAATATTAAAAAGAGCACCATCGAAGCCATCCTGGCGGAAAGAGATAACAGGGGTTCTTTCCTTACGCTTGGAGATTTTCTAAATCGCATCCCCGTTCATCCATCCGATGCCGGAGTGCTTGCCAAAAGCGGGGCATTGGATTCTATTTCCACAAATCTTAACCGTCCTCAAATCCTCTGGTTTATGGAAGCATGGCAGAACAGGACCATTCCTTCGAAAAACGGAAACGGCCAGGTTGGGGCTTTTAACAAACGTCCTACGATTTTTGTTCCGGTTCTTCCCGATTTTTCGGACAGGCAAAAATGGGCACATGAATGTGAAACCTTAGGATTTTGCCTTTCAGTCCATCCCCTGGATTTGGCCGACTCATATTTCCGCTCCCGGCATACAGTTTCCGCTTCGGATTTAGCAAAGCATGTCGGCAAAAAAATATGGGTTAAAGGGTGGCCGGTCACCCGGAAGGAAGTCTTGACGCGGGAGGGCGATGAAATGGAATTTTTCACTTTCGAGGACAAGACCGGCATCTTCGAAACGGTTTTTTTCCCAAAAGCTTTCCAACGCTTCTGCCAGGACCTCGATATGAGCCACGCCTACCTGATCCTGGGAGAGGTCCAAAGCGAATTCGGGGTCCAAAACCTCAACGTGGTGAGTATCAGGCGGGTTCCGGTCTTTTTTTCCAGCCGGTAAGGTTCGATTCTTCTTTTCCCCTGCTGATTTGCCTGAAGTGCTCAACGCCTACAGATCAGTTACTTCCCAGAAAGGAGTAGTCTTTTGATCAGCCCAAGAGGTCAGTAGCCCCTATATTTACTGATCTATTCGCTCTACCTCTCCTCCATGGGCGGGGAACATGACTTCCGTGCTTTCCAATACCTCTGTGGTCGTCGGTTCATCCCTGCATGCGCGCGAACGCAGGTTCCTTTGGGACATTTTTTTTGTCACACCTCAGGCGCCGGCGGCCTGTAGCCTCATTTCACCAGCTAATTTGTCAGTCAAGCTCCTTCCTTACGGCCAATCCAAGTTTCTCCAACATATAGGGTTTCTTTATGTATGAGCCAGCTCCCAAGTCCCTGGCTTTGCTCACCCGTTCCGTTTCAGAAAAACCGCTGACGATGATCGCCTTCTGATTAGGATGTATTTCTAGTATTTTAGCATAAGTGTCGAGACCATCCATGCCAGGGTCCATGATCATATCCAAAACAATCAGATCGGCCGAGTTTTTCTTGAGATACTCCACCGCTTCTTCACCACTGGAGACACTGACGACGGTGTAATTAAGCTTTCTTAACATTGTGCAGGCAAGCTCTCTTTGTTCTCTGACGTCATCCACGACGAGGACGGATTCCCCGTTCCCCATGAGCTCGGCAGCAGATACCAAAACCTTCTCTTGAGATATTTCCTCTCTTGTCACAGGGAAATAGAGGATAAAGGTCGTTCCCTTACCCTCTTCGCTTTCCACGTTGATATAGCCGTCATGATCTTTGACCGTACCCCAAACCACGGACAATCCGAGCCCCGTCCCGCTGCGGCCCATCACCTTTTTCGTGTAGAAAGGCTCGAATACGTGCTTCAGATCGCTGGATGGTATGCCCTCACCCGTGTCCGATACGGACAGCACGACATAATCCCCCTCCCGTATCTCATCGTATCCGGAAACAGGTTTATCCAGATACTGACACCCAGTTTTAATGGTGATTTCGCCACCCTCAGACATCGCTTCGGCGGCATTGGACACAAGGTTTAGCAACGATTTGCCGAGATGAACGGCGGAACCCGACACGTTGAGCAGATGTGCCTCCAAATCGGTTTTGATCCTAACGTTGGGATGATACGAACAGATTTTGCTGAACTCGGGCGAGTTCTGGCATTCCGAGACTATGTTATTCAAATTCAACACTTCCCTGTTGGAAACCCCCCTCCTTGCCAGTGTCAAAAGATCTTGTACAATCGCAGCTGCCCTCTGTCCACCCTTCATAATCTCCAAAGCTTTTGATCTAGCCGAGCTGGAGGTGCTCAAATCGTATAGAAGCAGTTCAGAATAGCCCACGACAATACCCAAAACATTATTGAGATCGTGGGCCACCCCTCCTGCTAAAGTGCCAAGGGCCTCCATTTTTTCAGCGCGCTGCAGGCGCTCTTCCAGCCTACTGCGTACTTCATCTGCCTGCTTGCGTTCTGTCACATCCAGAGCAAAGCCGCATGTACCAAGGATCTGGCCGTCTGCGCTTAGAACAGGAGTCTTGAAAGTCTGGAACCATTTTAAGACCCCTTGGTCGAAAATGCGCTCTTCAACGATAATGGAAGTTTGCTTGGCCATGACTTCTTTATCGTCGTTTCGGTATTTCTCTGCAAGTTCAGGCGGCCAGATATCAAGGTCCGTTTTCCCGACGATCTCCTCGGGTCTTTGACTGTCACAGGAACGGGCGAAAGCACGATTTACGGAAAGGAAGCGGCTTTCGGTATCCTTAAGCCAGAGCAGGCCGGGTTGATTTTCTATTATCGCCGTTAGATAAGACTCTCGCTGCCTCAACGCTTCTGCCGTCAGTCTGTGCTCGGTGATATCTTCGTATACACCCAGGACCCCAATCACTTCACCATCATGTAATCGCAGAGGGACTTTACTGGTGTTGAGCCAAATCTTGGCGCCAGTTGGGGTGGTCTGCGGCTCGATAATGTTAATCTTGGGAAGGCCGGACTCCATTACCTGGAGATCGTCCTGCCTGTAGAGTTCCGCTTGTTCCTTCCAGCCCATGGCAAAGTCGTCCAGACCCAGAAGCTGCTCGGGACGACTCAAGCCGGCATCGCGGGCAAAGAGTGTGTTGCATCCCGAGAATCTGAGTTCTCTATCTTTCCAAAATACTCTGACAGGTATCGACTCAATAATCAGCTGCAACGTGTTCGTGGTTTCTTCAAGCTGCTGGACCGTCTCGTGCAACTGACTATTTTTCTCTGCCAACTCATTTTCCGCCCACTCCCGCTCATCGATTTGAACTTTCAGGGTCTCATTGGCGGTTTTCAATTCTGCCGTTCTCTCCTGGACGCGGATTTCGAGTTCTGCAAATGCACTAAGAAGAGCATTTTCTGCTCGCTGCCTTTCCTTTTCTCTTTCCTCCAGCAACGTCGCCATTTCATCGAAAGCCAGGGCGAGTTGTCCGAGTTCGTCGTCCGCATGGGGCAGGCCCGTCCTTGCGCCGACTTCCCCCCTGCCTAAACGTTGGGCAGACGCGACCAGGCGAGAAATTGGCCTGGTGACCAGCAAGGAGCCAAAAATCAAGGCCAAGGCTGCAGCCAGGAGCGCCGACAGGCCAAGAATCAGCAGATTGTTCAGCATCGTGGCATTGGCACGTTGAAGAACTTGCTCCTTGGGCATACCTACAAAAACATAGAGATAAGGGGGAGCCTCTTCTCTTAGGCGAAGTTGCTTGAAAGCATAGACGCGCTCGATCCCGTCTTCGCCGGTCCGTTCAAAAACTCCCTGTCCGGTAGTCCCCGAAGCCCGCTTGAGAGAATCAGCAGGGACCGGTTTGCCGGGAGATGCCCGGTCGTTTTCCGGCAATCGCAATAGACGCACCCCGGCGTGATCAGTGAGGGTAACTGCAAAGCCTTCGGGTAGCTTAACCTGAGAGAGGAAACCGGCAATTTTGTCAAGCTTTACCCCGGCAATAACGATGGCAATCAAGTTCCTATTCTCGTCCAAAACCGGATAGGTGAAATTCAGCGATTGGCTCTTGCTGAGCCTCCCGACAATATATTCTCCAGCAGAAAAATCGAGGGTCCTTATGACCTCTACGATGTGCCTGCGGTCCCCCAGTTTGACGCTGCCGGGCTTGAACTGTTGTGAGGCGGCGACCATAATGCCGTCGGGTGTTGCCATTGCGATCGTGGAGTATTGCGGGTTCTTTTTAAGCAGTTCACCAAAAAGCTCGTTACATGCCTGCAGATCCAACCGTTGTACCTGGGGCAACTCTGCCAGGGTGCTTAGCATTTGTCGGGTAGCCATGATTAGCTGTTCCTGGTAAGCGGCAAGGCTCTGGGCCAGAAGCAGGGCATTTCCCCGAGCCTTGTCGATCTGATCATGACGTGTCTTCAATCCTGAAAAGACGACTATCCCCAAGGCGGGCAGGAGGATGGTCAGAAGCAACAAAAGCTGCCTTCTGCGAATGGACCAGGAAACGGATCGTTGCTGGTAAGACATGAACTTATTATCTTTCAGATGTGGGGGCACCGCAAACAACGGCCTGATTAATGGCCTATGCTACCCAAGCATATTGGGGTGGTCAGGAGGGATATGCTATGGTCAGATTGTTCATCATGCCTGACCTCCTGTTTTTCATAAAGAAAATGCTCCGGTGGCTAACAAAGATCATTATCAATTACCGATTCTTTCGTCTAATGGCCCCTTTCCGTATGTCTTTTCTTATCAACTGCCATGCCACTTGTTCAAGTGTCGCCCGAACGGAGTGCTTCCCGGCTTTTGTGATTCGCGCCACTCTGGTCTTATCGGCACTGGAGTATTGAGAAGGGGTCAGCCCCACGTAGGTGGCCAGTAGCCCTACCTGTCGAAAGCGGGCAACATCCTGAAGCTCAAGGATCAATTCCATCGCCGCAATAGTCCCAATGCCGGGGACACTTTTCAGAATTTCAACTCCGTCACAATACGTTTTTCGAGAGTTCATGGATCAAGGCGTTGTGCTTTTCGATCTGTTCTGCAAGAAATCTGCATTGTTCGAGCAAGCGGTTGAAACTTTAGCGCATAACACGTACCATTCATCAATAGTTATCCGCCGGTACATGGAATTTGGTCTTAATGGCCTGTAGTCCACGGGGAAGGTCTTGAGCCTTGAAGACTACTGAAACGGAATGAACGGCACAGCTCAAGGCCAAGGGGTGTATCCCCGCAGTTTGTATACTGTCTGTCAGCGCATCTGCAATTCGGTAGCGGTCCCCAAAATGAGGACCGTGAAAAAAGACGCCCGCTGCATCCTGCAAGGAGCGTGCGGCATGTGGTACATGCGCATCGAGTGCTTTGCTTACGCCTTGGCGCTGTGAGCCTGGAAGGCAGAGACTCAGGACCACTTCCTTAGGATAGTTACAATGGGCGACAAGGAAAGGCATTTTGGTTTCCAGGCCATCGATCTCTTTGAGTGCCGCCCCCATCTGCCTTAGCTCCCTCCGATTCAGGATCAAAGTCCAAAGGTCGAGGCCGGGCTGGTCCAAAACGGCAAAGACTTTGAGATCCTGTTTCTCGTAGGAGCCCACGACATTCTTGAAGATCTGCTCTTTACCTACATAGGCAGCCTCCCACTTGAGAGGGGAACCATAAGTAGGAAACTCAAAGGCGCTGAAGATGCCATCGATGGTTGCTTTCATATCCTCCGATGGAACCACGACCGACATAGCGGAGGGGGAGCTTGCGATCCCAAGGGCATGCAAATCCTCGTGCGCCATGAGCTCAAGAAGCGCTCCCATTACGAGGGGCCTGCGGTCGTGAGGAAAGACGGACAGAATAGTGGTATCGCGCCTGAGTTGGGGTGCTATGCCGGTACCAACCTTGATGAGGAAATAACTGGTGAAGCTGTTGGTGCTTTCGGTACACAGGGTGGTTGAGGAAAGTCCCCTTCCGTCGTCGGCTATGTGTGTCACTTGGCTAAGGTTGATCCGCTCTGCGGCCACTTGGCTGCAGATACCTGCCAACGCGTTCTTGGCCTTATCGCACGACCATCCCACGTGAGAGCGCCCTTCCAGGATTTTGATTCCCCCGAGTTGTATTTTTGTCATGGATTCTGTGAATCACTCCTGTCAATGCCCATTTTATTCTCGGTCTGTTTGACCACGAAGTCACAAACTGCTTGAACAGGGATTCAGACTAATACAGTGCCGTATGGGAGACAATTTCTTTGATACTCTACAGTTTGACGGATGTCAAATGTCAATCGAGAAAAGTCAATATTGCCTTCTCTGTACGCAACAAATAAAACACTTGAAAACTCAACCTGTGCAGATCATGCGTTGAACTTTGAAAATAGATTGTCCAGATCGACATAATATTATGCTATTTGCAATTTATATGTCAAGGCGCATAATGAAATAGGACCAAGTCAATTTACAATCTAATAATGAGGTCTAGCTTCAAATCAGTTATGGTGTTTCTTTCCAAAATAGAAGATGAAATTGTCGAAATGAAGGAGCGGTTGAAAAAAATTGAGGAAACCTCGACCGCCAACCGAAAAGAAATCGATGAACTGAAGGCCCTCCTGGATCAGATCGAAGAAGCACTTAAGCGGAACAAGATATTGCTGGGCCGGACAGCGCAAGAGAACGCATAAATGGAAAAATCAATCCTATCTGTTCTTTTATCTATCACCTCAGCGTTCTATAATCTAGGCTAATACCTGAGCGAAAAAGTGCTCCGTCAACTTCGGGTTTGCTGATGTTGCACCAGTCGAATCCACCATCTAAGAGAAACTCATGGCTTCGGGAACCTATCCGATTGACTCCTTCAAAATGTCGTCGTATCCTGCCTGGAATATTTTATGGCTTCCAAAATAATCAGCCTCTTTTCGGTTGACGTTGACTGGAAGTGGAAGTTCCTTGGTGTTGTGTTATACGCTGCTTAGGCTTGGTAATAAGCGCTGAGAGGAGGTTTCACTATATGAAGCTCACGAAACTGTTCGTCACCAACTATCGTGGCCTGAGAGACGTTACTATTCCGCTGTCCCACTTGGGATGTCTTATTGGCGAGAACAACTCTGGCAAGTCATCGTTCTTGCAGGCACTTTCTCTGTTCTTTTCGGGGTCCAAACTGCCTCCCACCCACTTCTTCGATGAGACCCAGCCAATTCGTATTGCTGTCACCTTCGAAGACATCACCGATGCAGACCTGGCAAGGCTAGCCCGCATTATTCATGAGCATGGCCAAAAGGCTCTCGGATGTGGCCATCGTGAGTCATGAACCACCGATTTTTCGTAGTCCGGCCGGTGTGTGAGGAGTTGGAATTGGTTTGAAAACCCTTTTTCCGTTCTCGCCTCGTGTTTTTGCCTCCGAAACCCCGATTTTGGGCGCACCGGTAGCATTGATTGTCGTTTTCAGTGGTGAGCAGAGTCGGGTGGGGATGCTCCGCCTTCAGTATCGGAGCGGCATTTGCCGAATGCTTTGCAGTGCGGTGGCAAACAGGCGCTGATAAGGATAGGCCCGGGGCATGGTAAAGAGAATGCGCCGGACGCTCTGGACTACTCGGGCAGCTACTTTGAGCAGTTTGAGCTTGAGAGTGTCGACCGTGGCGGCAGCCAGCTCGGTTCCGGCAAGGCTCCGACGCAGGTGCCACAAAAGAACGAAGGCGAAGGTGTGCAGAAGCAGTCGAAACTGGTTGGCCTTAAACCGGGTGCAACTCAGCCGATCGGCTTTGAGATGAAGTTTGAGATCCTTGATCCGGTTCTCTGTCTCGCCGCGCCCGGTGTAGATGCCGTCATAAATCCCCGCCGCAGATTCAAAAAGGATGTTGGTTACTACAAAGCGAGTATTGAGTCCTCGGGGGAGCCTCTCGACTTTTGCAATAACCCGACGAGATCTTTGCCAGGAGCCGGCTCGATGGTAGAAGCTGCCAAAGAGTCTCTGCTTTTCACTTGTTTTGGCGAACTCTTTTTCGGCTTTGAGCACCAGGTTGGCGGCACGTTTGCGTAGACGCTCATTGGTAATCAAACCAATCGTGTATTTGACCTTCTCGCATTCCAGGAGCCTGTAGATGGCCGGTACGGCAAAGCCGGCATCGGCGCGCACCAGAATCGTGGCCTTCGGATAGGCCCTTTTGAGGCGCCCGATGATGCGCTTCAAGATGGCCGCCGCTCCTTTTGATGCGTGTGCGTTGCCCGCCCGCAATACCGCAGCCAGGGGAAAACCGGTCAACCCATCAAAGACCAGCAGGGGATGAAGCATGTACTGATCGTAGTAGCCGTGAAACATTGATAGTTGCTGCTGACCATGAGTGTGATCGTCTGTGGCGTCCATATCCAGCACGATTACTTTGCGTGGAGCCGGATGTGCAGCCACATAGGCGTCAATAAGGGCGTCGCTCAGGCGGTGAAGTTCACCGTTTCCAACACGGTTTTCGAATCGTGAGATTGTAGGTTGGGAAGCCAGAGCGGGACCGGTTTCGGGCAGACGGCCCACGGCGGTTTTGAGTCCCGAATCAAAGCGCAGGGTTTGGTGGTCATTGCCGTCCTCGTAGCCCATTGCAATGGCGAAAAGGCGTTGGCGCAAAAGTTCCTCCTGCCCATGCTGCACCTTGGCTTGGTCGCGACGGTCGGAAATTGACCTGCACATTATCGAAGAAAGATTTGTTGCTTGATCGATTTCACGTAACAGCAAAGAGCCACCATCCGAGGTCATGGGGCCAGCCGAAAATTCGGCCACAACAGAGCGAGAATCAAGGTTTGCAAAAGAGAGCTGATTATGACAGACTGTTTTCAACGGACATCCTTTTTGTTTCGTGTTTTCTCTCGACAAGTCAACACGTTACATGATGTCCGTTCCTTTTTTCAAGCATTCTTATGAATTTTCCGGGTTAGCCTGGCTTGTCTTTCTTTTGCAATGCGTCGATAAAGGCCTGGTAAGGCGTTCTGCCACTTTTCCGGGCAATGCTGGCAGAAGCGGAGATCACGGATGCGGTGGTGCAGGGAACATGGCTGCATAAGGAAGCGATGAAAAAAGAGATGGGATCAGGGAAGTAAATGTTCAATCCTGTACGGACAGGCAGGTGCGTGTTCTGAACCTTGGCATATGCAGGCAGTTAAAAGACATAAAATGCGAAGCGGCGGGGCAAACACAGCAACTACCGACTTGCCCCAGGTAGTAACCTGTGCCTCTTCGCTGCTTGCGACCTTTTTGACACTCAACTGGCAGCGATGATCCACTCACGCGCCTGCGCAGCCTCCGCCATCGGGAATGATTTCATCGCGCCGGGCATAAGGAAGCTGAAAAACCGCATCGTTTGTTTGATCCATTCGACATCAGTGACAAGCGCGACCCTCTCCCAACGCGTGATGTGTTCTATCCCAACCTTGAAGTCTTCCCAGATAGCACCTGGGTCGATGCCGGCGAAATCCGCAGCGGTTTCATAGTAAAGCCGGACCTTGTCCTGCTTTTTGAGCACATTCATAACGGCCGGAACCAGAACCGCATCATAATCCCCTTTCGTTACGCGTCCGTGGCAGACAAACGCGAGAACGTTATCGGGAAAGTTCATCAACTGCTCGATCATGGGAAATCCTCCATCGTGCGTTTTGTAGATACTGCAAATCAGCAGAAAAATATAAAGTAAGACATAATGCTTGGCTCTGTCCAGTGTTCTTGAAAGTTCCAGGGGAGAGCCTGCTGTGCAAGTTCTCTGTGTCAAACAGTTGGATTCCGCGAATCCGTATGGACTTTCCATTCTTTCCCCGTTGTCAAACTTAGGCCTCCTACAGAAGTTACCTTAATAGATTGACACGATCGATTTGAGTTTTTTGATATAATTAATCGGGCTCACCCTTTTATTGACGGCGGGCAGGAAGTTTACCAAAAATGGCGGCTTAGAACCTTACCAGTGGCGTTCGGAAACAAACCAATGCGTCCTCGCTGCCCGGTGATGAGCGAGAATGTGCGTAGAGGCCAATGCCGAGGATGACAGAGGTCTCCACCTTCTATGGATGGACACGCTTTCTACTCTTCTTTTCTCCGATAGCTTTTCCCCTCCAGAATGAGGACTTCTGAACGATAGACGAGCCGGTCGGCAATCGTTGTGGCCACAGTCGCAGAACGAAGGAATCGTCTCTGGATTCGGGGATTTCACCCTGATTTTGCTGGGCATGCACCCCGAGGCCGACAAGCAGAACTGCAATAGACAAGCCTACGAAGACCAAGCCCTCTGCAAGCAAGACAACCTGAGTGAAGACCAAGTTGCACCGAACTGCCCATCATTCCGACCACCACGGTGTCACACCTTGGTGGCTCTTGTCATTACTTACGAAGAAATCGGCGCAAAATTGTCCTTGACCTGGGCTCAAACTGGGAACGCGCTACCAGGCACGGTGCAAAGATCGTCTGCACAAGAAAAGACAAAATGATGAAAATCCAGTACACTACATGAACGTCGTACTCAAATATCAGGTGAATACAGAAAAGCGAGGGAAATCTATGGCCTCAGTCCATCCGCGCCACCGTCTCGGCGTCTTAACCAGCGGTGGTGATTCACAGGGCATGAATGCCGCAGTGCGCTCCGTCGTGCGCACCGCACTCAATCTGGGTGCAGAAGTTTTCGCCATCTATGAGGGCTACCTCGGCATGATCGAAGGTGGCGCCTATATCAGGCAGATGGGCTGGAGCGATGTGGGGGGCATCCTCCAAGAAGGCGGCACGATCATTGGTTCGGCGCGCTCGGCGGCATTTCGGGAGCGCGAAGGACGGCGCAAGGCTGCCCTCAACCTGATCACGAACGGTATCCATGGTCTCGTCGTCATTGGTGGCGACGGGAGTCTTACCGGCGCCAATAGCTTTCGCCAGGAATGGCCCGATCTGCTCAAAGAGCTGCTTGCCGAGGGGGCCATCGATCAGGCCACGGCCGATGCTCATCCGTTCCTTTCCCTGGTCGGGCTGGTCGGGTCCATCGACAACGATATGTTCGGCACGGACATGACCATTGGCGCAGATACAGCCCTCCACCGCATCGTGGAAGCAGTGGACGCCATCGCTGCCACAGCTGCCAGCCACCATCGATCCTTTGTCGTGGAAGTCATGGGCAGGCATTGCGGCTACTTGGCGCTCATGGCTGGCTTGGCGACCGGCGCCAACTGGATTTTGATCCCGGAGAACCCGCCCCATGAAGGGTGGGAGGCAGAGATGTGCGAGGCTGTACTTGGGGGGCGCAAGAGTGGGCGCCGTCACAACGTGGTACTGGTTGCCGAGGGTGCCATCGACCGCTCCGGGAATCCTATCACGGCTGATTATGTGAAACAAGTGCTCACCGAACGGCTCAAAGAAGACACGCGTGTGACGATCCTTGGCCATTTCCAGCGCGGCGGTGCACCCAGCGCCTACGATCGGAACATGAGTACCATCGTCGGCCACGCCGCTGTCCAGGAATTGCTTACTGCCACACCCGATAGTGAGCCACAAATGATCGGCATCCGCGACAACGAGGTGGCCCGTTCACCGCTCATGGAAAATGTGCATCAGAAAAATCGGGTTGCGGAATTTATCAAAGCCGGCAAGTATGCAGAGGCTATGGAACTGCGCGGCGGCAGTTTCGTCGAAGCCAACTCGATCCTGCTCACGATCCTCCAGGCCCAGCCTCACCCGCCGAAGGCCGCCCAGCGCCAGTTGCGCCTGGGCATCCTGCACGCCGGAGCCCCTGCGCCCGGGATGAACACGGCGGTGCGTGCAGCAGTGCGCTTGGCAATCGATCAAGGGCACGTGATCGTGGGCATTCGAAACGGCGTGGCCGGACTGCTCAACGGCGACATCTACGAGATGGGCTGGATGAGCGTCCATGGCTGGGTTGCCAAGGGTGGGGCGGAGCTGGGCACCAGCCGCACATTACTTAAAGGCGACGAATATGCTACTATCGCCCATCGGCTGGCCGAATTTAGCATCGACGGCCTGCTGGTCATCAGCGGCTGGTCTGGCTATCAATTTGCCCACGACCTGTTTGCCCACCGGGCAGAAGATCGCGCCCTGCGCATTCCTGTCATCTGCGTCCCGGCCTCCATCAACAACGACCTGCCCGGCGCAGGGTTGAGCATCGGGGCCGATACGGCGCTCAATACCGTCGTGCAAAACGTGGACAAGCTCAAGGAATCGGCCGTCGCCTCACAACGCTGCTACGTAGTGGAAGTGATGGGCTACGACTGCGGCTACCTTGCGCTCATGGGTGGTCTGGCTACGGGCGCAGAACGCATCTATCTGCCCGAAGAAGGCATCGCCTTGGATGCCCTGCGCGATGACGTTGCCCGCTTGACAGAGGATTTCAGCCACGGGAAACGGTTGGGCCTCATCATTCGCAGCGAGCACGCAGACCCGCTGTACACAACTGAGTTCTTGACCACGCTCTTCGAGAAAGAAGGCGGTGACGTCTTCGACGTGCGGCGCACGATCCTAGGCCATATCCAGCAGGGAGGCCGCCCCACGCCCTTCGACCGCATCCAGGCCACCCGTCTTACGGCGCGCGCCTTGGGTCGCCTCATCGATCTAGCAAGCAACGGCGTTGCGGCCACCGAAGCGGTTGGCCGCCAGGCGGGCAAGATCGGGTTCACGAACCTGGCTAACCTCGGCGAATTGATGGAGCCAGACAGCCGGCGCCCGCTGCAGCAGCCCTGGGTGAAAATTATAACCGTGACTGAGATGATGGCCGAACTACGGCCGCAGACGTAGGAACGATGGCAGATATCCCGCTGAACGAGGAAATTCTGCGCCTCTTCCTACCCATGATCGTGAGCGCCGCCCTCTTCACCATGTACGCCGAGTACGCAGTAGGCCGCGCCGCCGATGCCGTGCGTCTGACAGCTGGCGTGGTCTCACACGTCGGTTTTCTGGGCGTCATCCTGGGCGAGGGAAAGCAGTGGGCGTTTCAGGGCAATTCCGCCTGATTGAAACCCTCCGGGGGACACGAAAACCATAAAAAGCCAGCTGATTCTGATTTCAAAGAGCAATTTTTCAGGGTTCTGTGGAGAAAGGGGAACCTTTATGAGAACCCGTTTTTCACCGACCTGCTAAGCTCCGGCCTTTTGGCTGCTTAACTTGATAAGGAGACCCTTTCTGGTAAGAAGGGGCCTCCATACCGGTACATTTTGAGAAGGTTGTGAGTGAGACACCTGATTTGCCACTCGGCGGAGACAATCTCCCAGCCTCTTAGAAGAAACTGCCTCAAACCCCGGACCTGTTCTATTTGCCCAAAGATTGACTAAGCAGTTGACTTCTTTTGGAATAAACTTTTTGGCCGAGCTTGACTTTTGGGAATCAGAGTGGTCCTTTTATGGAGAAAGCTGTAATTTGAAGGGGTTGGACGAGATCGCCGGTACTTTTTGGGGTCGTCTCAGGGATCTCCGTACAGCTTCTTTTCAGGATGTGAGGAAAATGTATGACGTTGACGGAAAAGATCCTTGCGCACAAAGCCGGCAAGGCATCGATCAGCCCCGGAGAGATCGTGAGCGTTGAACCGGACGTGTTCCTGACCCACGATCACCAGGGCTCCATGGCCATCAGGGAATTCGAGAAATTTGGACTCGGCAGGATACGGGGACCGGAAAAGCTGGTCATTGTCCTGGACCATCGCGCACCAACGCAATCCGTGGTGGCCGCTGAAAACCATCAACTGCTGCGGAAGTTCGCCCGGGAAAACGAAGGGGTTCACTTTTTCGACACAGGCCAAGGAATCTGCCACGATATTCTGGCGGAACAGGGTTTTGTGATGCCCGGGCGTATCGTCGTGGGTACTGATTCGCACACCGTCACGCATGGAGCCGTGGGCGCCTTTGCCACGGGGATCGGTTCGAGTGAAATGGCCGCCGTGTGGGCTCGCGGGAAGCTATGACTCCGGGTGCCGGAAACAATCAAAGTCACGATTGAGGGATGTCCCCCCGAAATGGTTGACGGAAAAGACATCGCCCTTGAACTGCTCAGCATTTTGTCCACGGAAGGCGCAACCTACAAGGCCATCGAATTTCACGGCGAAGGTCTGATGCATTGAACATGGACGAGTGCATGACTCTAGCAACATGTGCCTGGAAATGGGGGCGAAAAACGCCATTATCCCCCCGTACGAAATCACCGCCTTCTTTCTGAGGAACAGGACTGCATCAGAGTGGGAAGAGGTTTGCCCGCGAGCATGCGCCCAAGGCTTTGAAGTTCGCCGGTATCTCGGCCGTCGTGGCCGATTCCTTCGCCCGCATCTTTTATCGCAACGCCCTCAACATCGGTTTGCTGGCTATCCCCATACCGGGGATCAGTCGCGACACCACCGCAGGCGACATTTTTCAGATCGACGTTTACCGGGGCCTGCTGCGCAATAAATCTACGGGGCGGGAATACGGCTTTCCACCCTTTGAAGACTTCATCATGGAGATGCTTGAAGAAGGGGGCATCATTTCATACACCATGAAATGCCTCCGGGCCGAAGCGGCCGCACGGCCCGAACCTGAAGCGGAGCAACAGCTATGAGAGCGATCGTGGTGACCCGTACCGGCGGACCCGAAGTGTTAGCCCTCCAAACGGTGGAAGACCCTGTCCCTCAGCGGGGCCAGGTCCTCATCCGGGTGCATTGTGCCTCGATTAATTTCGCTGACGCAAAGGCCAGACAAGGACAATACCATCTGAATCGAAGGCCGCCGTACATTCCGGGTTTGGACCTTTGCGGGACCATCGTGGCCCTGGCACCGGGGACGGAACCCCTGAGGGTCGGGCAGAGGGTGGTCGCTTTTCCTTTGGCTGGCTCCTACGCCGAGCTGGCTGTGGCGGATGCGAGCCTCACCTTTCCCATCCCGGAAGACATCGATGATCTGACCGCCGGAGCCTTTCCCATTGTTGGCGGAGCGGCCTACGGAATGTTTTCCTGGGGGGCCCGGCTGCGTCCCGGCGAGCGTGTTCTGGTCCATTCATCCACCGGGGGCGTGGGAGGAGCGGCAACACAACTGGCCAAAGCCATGGGCGCCGCCATGGTGGCCGGTACGGTTGGACGGGAGGAAAAAGTCGAACAGGCGCACCGATTTGGGGCGGACCGGGTTTTCCTCCGTTCCTCAAAGGATTTTGAACTGCAGGTGAAAGCATGGTTCGGCGGGGCGGGGCCGGACGTGATCCTCAGCGCCCTTGGCGCGCAGGCCCTGGAGCGCGATCTGGCACTTTTGGCCCCTTTCGGCCGGCTCATTATCTACGGCGGAACGCCGGGCACCGAGGCAGCCTTTGATGCCGGTGCGTTTTACGGGCCCAACAAATCCATCATCGGCTTCAGCTTCGGGACCATCAGGCGATCCCGGCCCGAACTGGCGAGGACCTTCATGCACGGCATCATTGACCTCATACGATCAAAACAGGTGAGGATGTTTGTGGAGAGACAGCTGCCACTCGAATCAGCCGGGGAAGCACAGGCATGGATCGAAAGTGGAAGAAGCGTCGGAAAAACCCTGCTCACGGTTGGACCGTGAAGGACCTGAAACCGGAAACGGCGGCCGGTTTTTTCACCAACCCAGTAATGACGGCTTGACAGATGGGTACGGTTACAGACTCGGAAATACGCAAAATGACCATTTGCTTCATCGGGCAGAACACAACCACCTGTGAATTCATCTCCTGGCAGCTTGCCCGGTTCCTCGGCGACTACATCCAGGTAGTCGTCTGGTGCCTCCAGACGGACAAAGAACCTCCTCCCCCGGAAAGTATCGATGTATTCCTCGCTTCCAGCTACGCCGCTCAAAACAAGGCACGGCAGCTCCTGGACGGGTCGAGGGAAATCATTGTCGCCGAACGCACGGTCAATATTCAGAACCTGGGCAGGCTGCTCTTCATCCGGCCGGAGAATCGTGTTCTTGTGGTGGGATCGACGGAAGAGACGGCGGTGGCCGCCATGAACATCATCAAGAGCCTCGGTTTCGGCCACCTGAACATGATACCGTATTTTCCCGCCATCGACCGATACGATCCGCGGGAAGGGGACATGGCCATAACCATGGGTCTCATCCACCTGGTCCCCAAAGAAATCTCCAGGATCGTGGACCTGGGGGTGAGGGGGGTCGCCCTCTCCACGTTCAAAAAGTTGATGGATCTTTGCCACATTCCGCCTCATGTCCTCGACGACCTCACCTATTACTACGTCGATGCACTGATGAACCTCTGCCAACGCTATCAAAGGGCCGCTTCCCTGAACGAGACACTCAAACACGAGATGGAGGTGATTCTTAACACCATCACCGAAGCCATCGTGGCGGTCAACGAGGAAAACAAAATCCTGCTCTATAATCCCACCGCGGAAAAGATATTGAAGCTCCCAGCCGTTGATGTGTTGGGAAAGGATGCCGGCGCGGTGATCCCCAATGTGGATTTCATGAACACTTTGAAGACGGGGCGCCGCATCGGATCCGAAATTGTTAAGATATCAGGCAAATATTTTGTGGTGGCGGCCAATCCCTTTTCCGGCGAGAGCGAACAGGTCCGGGGCGTGGTGGCCACTTTCCGGCCCGTGACAGAAGTGCAGGAACTGGACACCAAGATACGGCAGGAGATCAAACGCAAGGGGCACGTGGCCAAATACACCTTCGAGGACATGGTGGGGCATTCGGAGGAACTGAAAAGGCTGGTCAGTTTGGCCCGAAAATTTGCAAATACCGATCTTACCATTCTTCTGGAAGGCGAAAGCGGTACGGGCAAGGAAGTCCTCGCCCAGGCCATCCACAACTCCTCCGGCCGAAGTGCCGGACCGTTCGTGGCGATCAACTTCGCGGCCCTGACGGACAACCTGGCCGAAAGCGAGTTGTTCGGCTATATCGAAGGTGCTTTCTCAGGAGCACGAGCCGGAGGCAAAAAGGGTCTTTTCGAGGAGGCCCACAAGGGAACCATCTTTCTCGACGAGATCGGAGATGCCTCCATGGATGTGCAGAAGAAAATCCTCAGGGTCCTCGAAGAAGGTGAGGTCCGCCGCATAGGCGATAACAAAATCACCCAGGTCAGCGTGCGGGTGGTCGCCGCCACCAACGTGGACCTCAAAACTATGATGGAGCAGAAAAAGTTCCGCCGAGACCTGTTTT
This sequence comes from uncultured delta proteobacterium, assembly GCA_963712895.1. GTDB lineage: Bacteria > Desulfobacterota > Syntrophobacteria > Syntrophobacterales > Syntrophobacteraceae > SbD1. The sequence goes on from CAVQJR010000015.1 coordinate 32,708, forward strand.
TCCGGCTCTATGCCTTGCCCCTTTCACTCCCGCCCCTGCGCAGCCGGCACCGCGACATTCTGCTTCTCTTCCATTGGTTCGCGAAAAAAATCTACTCCCGCCACATCGAACTGGAACCGCCCCTCGTCGACTTTCTCACCGGCTACCGCTGGCCGGGCAACATCCGGGAACTCCAAAACACCGTCGGCTACCTCTGCCACATCCTGGAACAGGGTGAGCCGGCGACCATCAAGCACCTACCCGGCTACCTGACCCGGATCGATCACAAAGCCAGGCCCTCGGAACCGACGGCCCTAACACCCGAGTCAAACGATTTTGAAACGCTCCTGGACGAACTCAGTCACACGTTCCCTTTGCCCCTCGTCTTAGGCATCCTGTCCGAAGTCGGAACGGGCGTCCGTCTAAACAAAAACCTCGGACGTCAGACGCTCTTCAAACGGCTGGGAAAAACAACTCCGAGTCTTACCGAATACTCCGTTCGCAGATGTATGAACACCCTTGAGTCGTTGGGCTTTCTGGAATCGGGCGTCACCCGCCAGGGATCACACATCACCCCCACGGGGCGGACCTTTCTTAAGTATCTTCGGGATCACCCTGCCCCGACACATCAGGATTATTAGGTGAACTTTAGGCTTATATTGGGCGTTAGGTCAATATTGGGCTTCGCCGCTTCCGCCTCTTTCACCCCCCCGCCGGATTCTCGCTCGAACTACTTATCGTTTAAAATCCACCGGTTAAATGGCAAGAGCGTTTCCCATCCACTTTGGCCCGCCTTTTGCCTCTTCCAGTAATCCGTTCACCTCTTTCACAATCCAGTGTTCACAGCAGATTGACCTGATATCTGGAAACAGTGGGTTTTTTAACCCGAATGCTACGGATGATTCCATGGGCATGACCGTCACCGAAAAAATCATCGCGGACAAGGTGCGCCGGGATGTGGTGGAGCCGGGGGAGATTTACGAAGTCACGGCGGACCTGCTTTTCATCCACGACAACAACGGACCCATCGCCCTTCAGCAGTTTGGTCGGTTGGGAGTATCTTCGGTGTGGGACTCGGCACGTATCCATTTCGTGTTGGACCATCATTCCCCGTCCACCACCCTGCGAGCGGCAGAGCAGCACCGCACCATCCGGGATTTTGCCCGCAGTCGGGGCATAACCGTTTTCGAGGTGGGCCGCGGGGTTTCTCATCCTGTCATGGCGGAAGAGGGCCGGGCGCGGCCCGGTATGGTCATCCTGGGCACCGATTCCCACAGCGTGGGGCTGGGGACGTTCGGCTGCCTGGCGACCGGCATCGGCTCCACGGAGGCGGCGGCGGTGATGGCCACGGGACAAACCTGGCTGCAGGTGCCCGGCACCATCAAAGTGAACTTGAACGGCGAGCTCTCTTCAGCGATTTCAGCGAGGGACGTGGCCCTCCATCTGTTGAAACATTTCGGACCCTCCTTCCTCAACTACACGGCCATCGAGTTTTATGGCCCCATCGTGCATGCGCTTTCCGTGGAAGAACGGATAGCGATCAACATCATGACCCTGGAGATGGGAGTGAAAAATGCGCTCATGCCCGTGGACGAGCGCACATGCGCCTACCTCGGCTCATCGATATCCAAAGAAAGGGTGATCACGGCCGACCCGGACGCTTCTTACATTTCCGTGGTCAATTTCGACCTGGGGGATTTGGTGCCCATGGTGGCGAGGCCGGGGCTGCCCACCAACGGGGTGCCGGTGGAAGCGGTGAAAGGGACGGTGATCCATCAGGCCACGCTGGGGTCCTGCTCGGGGGCCTACTACCACGACCTTCTCCAGGCGGCTGAAATCCTCGAAGGACGCAGGGTCCATCCTGGAGTGCGGTTTATCATCGTGCCCAATACGTCACGAGTGGTGGAGCAGGCCGCGCGATCCGGCGTGCTTGCCGGGTTGATCGAGGCTGGAGCCATTATCAGCTCGCCAGCCTGCGGCACGTGCGCGGGGTATGAAGTGGGTTGTCTGGCCCCGGGTGAAGCCTGTATTTCGACCACCACCCGCAACATGGAGGGCCGCATGGGTCCGGGCGGGCAAATCTACCTGGCCGGCGCCCGAACGGTGGCTGCGTCCGCCGCGGCCGGAGTAATCGCCGATCCTCGGGAGTTCATGAAGGAATAAACCGATGGCCAGGAAGACACTGATCATTTCAGGACCGGTTGTAAAGATCGGAGACAACATCAGCACCGATCATATTCTACCGTCCCGCTACATGACCCAGATCGAGCCCGGGGAACTGGCCGCTCACTGCCTGGCCGGGGTTGATCCCGATCTCGCCGCCCGGATCAAACCTTCGAGTATCCTCGTCGCGGGGGAAAACCTCGGGTATGGCTCCAGCCGGGAGCAGGCCCCGCAGGCTCTCAAATTTTGCGGTTTCAGCGCCGTGACGGCCAGGACGTTCGCCCGCATCTTTTACCGAAACTGCTACAACGTCGGTCTTCCGGCCATCACCTGTCAGGAATTCGTTGGAGAAGTATCCACGGGGGACCAGGTCCGCATCGATCTTGGCAAAGGCACCATCTTAAACGAGACCATCAACTGTCTGTATCATTTTATAAAGCCCCCGCAATTCCTGATCGAATACGTGCATGCTAGAGGGTTGATTCCCCATTTGCGCGAGCGACTGATTCCGAAAGGGTCCGTAACTAAAACCCCAACCAGGAGGTAGTGCAAACATGAAAAAAGCGGTGCGACTGACAATGGGTAAGAAGTTTGGTTTTGCAGTTTTCGTTCTGATCGTCAGCATGAGTCTGGCTCTTTCCGCGTATGCCGCCGACAAGGCAACCAAGTTGATTTTGACTACGGTGTACAACAAAGACGACATGCGTGGAGAAGTGGCGACCTATTGGGCCCAGTTGGTGGAGAAGAAGACAAACGGCCGGGTCAAGGTCGAACTTCACTATTCCGGAGAACTGGTCGGCGGGAAGGAAGCCTTCGGGGCCACGGCCAGCGGAACGGCAGACCTCTGTCTGTTGAGTAGTTCCTATTTTACCGGCGAGGTCCCGACGGTCGAGTTGTTCGAGCTGCCATTGCCGCCTCCGGAAGTTTCCATGGATGATTACTGGAACGCATGGAAAAACAACCGGGATTTCTTTAAAGCCAAGGTAGCAAAACAAGGCTGTGTGGCTTTGATGGCGTTCCCCACGGGGACTTTCGACGAGCTGATAAGCCGCACGCCGATCCATACTGCCGCCGACTTGAAAGGCAAGAAAATAAGGGTCGCCGGAGGCAAAGTGCTCCCGGCTTCGGTGCAGGCATTCGGCGCCGCCTCGGCAAGCATTTCCGCCGCCGAGATCTATCCCGCGCTGCAGAACGGCACCGTCGATGCCGCGGTTACGCTTGATGAAACCTACGTATCCAACAGCCTCTATGAGGTGGCGCCCTATGTCACCAAGTGCCGGTGGTATTCCGCAATGTACTTTTTGCTGATGAACCCCGACAGTTGGAACAAACTGGGCCCCGAACTACAAAAGATAATAACGGATTGTTCCATGGAAGCGGAAGTCTGGGGCGGAAAGCATTCCTACGAAGCGGCGGTTGAAGCCATGAAAGACGCCAAGGCCAAAGCCAAGGAGTACTTCCTGCTGGGGAAGGATGAAGAGGCCAAGTGGTCCCAGATCGCGCACCCCGTATGGGACAACTGGGCCAAGAGAATGGGCAGCGATGGGCCGAAGCTTCTCGATATGCTGACCAAGAAGCCGAGTAAGCCGGCAAAGTGATTTCAGACGGGTGGCCCTGGCGATTACACGGTACATTCAGTCCGTTTGAGGGATAGATCGATATGATTGAAGAATGTGAATCCGCCTCCAAACCCGAGGGATTGGCCAGAAAGGTCTTGAGCACCTTGAATCAGTATCTTTTCTGGTTCAGTTGCGTATGTCTTTTTGCCCTGGTTGTTGCCGTCTCTTTCGAGGTGGTGGCGCGGGGAGTATTCGGGCACCCCACGATATGGAGTTTCGACGTTTCCTGTTACCTGATGCTGTTCATCATTTTTTTGGGAGCACCCTACGTTTTGCAAATAAACCGTTTTGTGAGGATCGGCTTTCTCTATGCCGCTCTTTCCCGGAAAAAACGCCGTGTGCTCGATGTGATCGAACCGTGCCTTTCCTCTATCTGGATCGGCGTCCTGGCCTGGGAGAGCGGCAGGTTGGCCTTCCGGTCGCTCAAGCTGGGATGGGGCTCCGGGACCGAATTGGGCGTTCCCGTGGGATATATCCAGATATTTATCGTAATCGGGGCCTCTTTGCTTTTCCTGCAGGTTCTGCTGACGATCTGGATCAACCTGAAAGCACTGATCGTCGGAAGCGGGGAAGCAGCTTCGCTGGAAGAGGAGGTTTCTCACTGATATGGAATGGTACTTCATTGCCGTCATAATTCTTTCCACGCTGATGGCGCTGATGCTGTTGCGTGTGCCGGTTGCTTTTGCGCTGGGTCTGACCGGCGTCATTGGCATCTACTTTTTTATAAAGCCTGCCGCCGTATCGGCGGTGGGCAGCATTGCCTGGGATGTTTCGACAAATTTTGTGCTGATCTGTCTGCCCCTGTTCCTCCTCATGGGGGAAATAATGTTCCGCATGAAGATCGGAGAGGGGCTCTTCGCTTTCCTGCACAAACTGTTCGGAAGCGTTCCCGCGGGATTGGCGATTGCCAGCGTTATCGCTTCCGCGTTTATGGGCGCCATCACGGGCGTGGCTTTGGCCGTGATCGCCATCGTGGGCACGATGGCTTACCCGGAGATGAAAAAACGCGGGTACAGCGACAGGCTGAGCACCGGCATGCTGGCAAGCTCCAGCGGTTTGGGGATTCTCATTCCTCCGAGCCTCCCGATGATCCTCTACGGGCTGATCACGGGGGACTCCATCGGCCGTCTTTTCATGGCGGGCGTGGTGCCGGGCATTATGATCATGGTTCTTTTCTGCACCTATTGCACCTTTGCCGCCTGGATGGGATTCGAACAGGCGCCGGCCGCGGGCAAGGTGCCGGCCGTGGAAAAAGTTAAGGCGTTCAAGGACGTTTGGCCCAGCATTTTGCTCATCACCGTGGTCCTGGGCGGCATCTACACCGGTCTCATGACCCCCACCGAAGCCGCGGCGGTAGGGTGCGCCGGCGCCATGCTCATCGCCCTGCTCCAGCGCACGCTCACGTGGGAAAACCTGAAGGTGGCTTTCATCGATGCCGCGCGTTCAAGCTGCGCCATCATGATGATTGTTGTCGGGGCCAAAGTTTTCGGCTACCTGGTAAGTTGTGTCGGCCTTCCTCAACACCTCGCCAGCTGGCTGGCATCCCTGCACGTTGCGCCTCCTCTGGTCATGATCGTCATTATGCTGGTATTGGTTCTACTTGGAATGCTCATGGACGTAACCCCCATCATCCTGATTACCACCCCCATCTTTTTCCCTTTGCTCAAGGCAATGGGATGGAACTCCGTGTGGTTCTGCATAATGGTGGTCGTCAACATGATGATGGCGGTGGTAACCCCGCCGGTGGGCCTGTGCCTGTTTGTCACCGGCGACATATCGTGCGTGCCCTTGGGTACGATAACACGCGGGGCGCTGCCTTTCCTGACGATCATCGTGTTGAGCCTGATAATTCTGTACATGTTTCCGGGAATTGTACTGTGGCTGCCGAATCACATGTTTGCGCAATAGCCCGGAACTACTTGTTATTTCACTGGGGATTTGAAGCTGTCGTTTTTGTTCCCGTCGGGAGGATTTATGGATAAACAAAGCATCATTAACCGCCTGAGATCCTATCTCGTTGCCGCGAGAGGTCAGGCACTGCCGGCACAGGTTTCGGAAAAGGCGAAACATCATATCCTGGACACGCTGGGGGCCATGGTTTCAGGCTCCAGGTTTAAAGCGGGGAAACTGGCGATCGGGTTCATTCAAAGCCAGGGCGGCACGGCTGAATGCCAGGTGGTCGGATCGAACTTTCTGACCACGGCCGTCAATGCCGCCATGGTGAACGGTTTTTCGGCACACGCGGACGAAACGGACGACTCGCATGCGCCGTCTTTTACCCACCCCCGGGTACGCCGTTGTTCCGGCGGCCCTTGCGATGGCGGAACGGGGAAATTGTTCGGGCAAAGATTTTTTGAGGGCGGTTGTGCTGGGATATGACATTTCTTCGCGCATCGCCCGCGTCATGAGCCTGATCCCCTGCCAGATCCAGGGTTTTGCCACCCATTCCATAGGGCCGCTTTTCGGGGCGACGGCCGCAGCGGCCGCCCTTGCCAAACTCGATGGGCAGCAGGTCCGCCATGCGTTTGCCTATAAGGGCCAGCAGGCATCGGGCTTCACTTCCTGGCCGCGCGACGAGGAACACGTGGAAAAAGCCTTCGTCTTCGCGGGCATGGGCGCCAGAAAAGGTGTTACCTCGGTTTTGTTCGTCCAGCACGGGTTTACGGGCGAGGAGGATATTTTTTCCGGTTCGAACAATTTTCTGGATATGTTTTGCCCGGCGAAAGATCAACTGCCGAAATGGCTGGACAATCTTGGCAGCCACTTCGAGATCATGGTTGCAAACATCAAAAAATTCCCCGTGGGGTCCCCCATCCAGGCCGCCGCCGAAGCGATGACCCTTTTGGTGGGCAAACACGGGCTCCCGCACATGGCCACCGTCCTGGGCTTTGTTTTGGGCTCCATCATGGAAACCAACCTGCGCCGGGGGATCCTCATCAACCACGGGAGTTACTTCACCGCCCTGTTCAAGTCCCCGCTCAGCTCCATAATATTGGCAATAGCGATCGTTTCTGTCGTACTCACTTTGTATCAGAACATCAAAAAACCGGTGGACGTGGATTAACTATCCGGAGCAAAAGATCCGGACCCGCACGAACCGAATTGGCTAAAATGCAACAGGAGTGGATTCAATGTCGAAATACCGTATTGGCGTACTTAGGGGAGACGATATCGGCCTGGAGATAGTGCCCGTGGCCGTCAGGGTCCTGAAAGGGGCCGTAGCGAAATACCCTGACATCGATATCGAATGGGTCGACCTCCCCATCGGCTATCCGTCGTATCTCGAAAGCGGCGAGACGCTGCCCGAGGGGACCCTGGAGGCACTCAACGGCCTGGACGGCTGGCTCCTTGGGCCTATCGGCCATATGGCCTACCCCAAACACGACCCCAAGGCCGTCAACCCCCATCCCATTCTCCGCCGCAGATTTGACCTCATGAGCAACATCCGGCCGGCCAAAAGCCTGCCGTCGGTGCCTTCGGTCCACCAGGGCGTGGACCTGGTGATCATCCGGGAAAACAACGAAGGGTTTCAGCCCGACCGGAACATGTATGTGGGCCACGCGGAAGTGATGCCCACCCCGGATATGGCCATCAGTCTGCGGGTGGTCACCCGGCGCAACTCCGAATTCGTGGCCCGGACCGCCTTCGAACTCGCCCGGCAGCGCGACGGGGCCAGGCGGGTCACGGCCATTCACAAAAACACCGTCTTCAAATTGGGGTGCGGACTGTTTGTGGATACGTGCCGCGGGGTGGCCCAGGAATTCGGCGACATTTCCTTCGACACCATGGTGGTGGACACTTTCGCCATGCACCTGGCGCGAAATCCCCAGAACTTCGACGTGGTGGTCACCACCAACATGTTCGGGGACATCCTGAGCGATGAGGCGGCGGGAATCGTGGGCGGGCTGGGTATGGCCCCCGGACTTTGCGTGGGTCCCAAATACGTGATGGCCCAGGCGACCCACGGCTCGGCCCCGGACATCGCCGGCAGAAAAATTGCCAATCCCTACGCCATGGTCATCTCCGCCCAGATGATGCTTGCCTGGCTGGGAGAAAAGAAAGGCGACGCTTCCGCCGTGCGCGCGGCAAAAGAAATGGCCGCAGCGGCGAGTGAAGTCGTTTCCGCACGGAAAACCGTGACTCCCGATCTGGGCGGGACCGCCTCCACGGACCAAATGGGTGACGCCATCTGTGCGGTTCTGGACGGCCGTTGAACCGACGTCGGGACCGGTCTATTTTGCATCATTTGTCGTAAGAAGTAAGGATTTTGAGGTGAACCCGTGCGGATAAAAACAGAACAATGCGAAGGCTGTAAAATCTGTGTCGATTTTTGCAATGCGGGGGCCATTACCGTTGACGGGGTAGCGGAGATCAATCATGACGTCTGCGTTGAATGCTGGGTCTGCTATCGCAACCGGATCTGCCCCAGGGACTGCTTCGAACCCACGCCCCTTGTCACGGAAGGCGAACTGTTCAAACACGTGTTGAGCGATCCCACCGAGACGAGCGCCGGGACGGGCATTCCGGGCCGCGGCACGGAAGAATCCAAAACCAATGACGTCACGGGCCGCTTCGGCCGGGAAACCTACGGCATCGCCATCGATATGGGGCGGCCGGCGGTGGGGACCTATCTCCGGGACGTGGAAAAGGTAGCCATGGCGGTGGCCGCGGCGGGCGTGCGCTTTGCCGGTCCCAGCGAAACGCCGCTGGCCTCCATCATGACTGACCCTCGAACCGGAAAGCTCCGGGACGATATGCTCGACGTCCATGTCCAATCGGTGATCATCGAAGGCACCTGCCTCCGGGGCCAGATCGACCGGGTCCTGGAGGTCCTGTTGAAAGTGGAAAAGGAAATCGAGACCGTCTTCAGCCTGGGGGTGGTTTCGATGCTCGTCGGCGACGGTGACCGGCCGCTGACGGAAGCCATCGACCGCTGCGGTCTTCCCCTGCCCTCCAGGGGCAAGGTCAACGTGGGATTGGGCCGTCCGTTGTATACGGGCTGAAAGCGCAACAGGTGCCTATTCGAAGATACGGGAGCAACGGGCATGACACATAGTTTGCACAGATGCGGAAAAGCGCAGGAGCTGGACTACGTCTGGCTCCTGTACCATGTGAAAGGGATCAACGACCAGGACCTGAAGGCACGAATCAGCGCGGCCGCTGACATCGCCATCGACGTCGGCACGGTCAACTGGGGCGACGTGAAATCCGGGCCCGCGGTCCGCCTCTCCAACAAGGAGATCAAAAGCAGGATCGGTGAGAAATCAAGAATTCGGGGGGCTTTTACCTCCAAAGAGCAGGTGGAGGAGTTTCTTCGCCGGATGAAACAAGCGGACATGGGACTGTGCGTTATCGTTTCAGGATTGCTGGACGAAGTTCTCGACGCCTGCGGTCGGAACGATATTAAACCGCACACCATCAACTACTCCCTGGGCGTTTTCGGGAAAAAAGAACTCCTGGCCGACGAGGCCACCAGGGACCTCACCTGCATGTGCGGCCACCACATGGTCCCCGACGGATACGTCCGAAGGCTGCGCGCTAGAGTCAGGAAGGGCAAAACCAGCCCCGAAAAGGCGGCCATGAAGATGGCGGTCCTGTGTCCCTGCGGAATCTTCAACCAGTACCGCGCGACGGAGCTGCTCAAAAGAGAGACGGAGGAGATTCTGAGTCAAGCCTTACGAGGAATGCGAGCAGATGCCCAGTATCGTCGAGTTGCCCCCGGCTTTGTTGTCCAGGCGAGTGGAGCTCGGCGCCCCCATGATGAAATCCGCGCCCGACCTTGTTCACCGAATGTGTATGGACCAATGCCGAGGAACGGGGTCCGGCTGACTTTGCTCATCCCCCCGGCGAGGATGAGAAAGTATAAGATATGAAGATAAATAGAACGAAGCAAAAACTGAAAGACGGTGGCCACGCTATCGGCACCATGATCAAAGAGGCTGTGAATATCAACATCGCCGAGACCCTGAAGTTGGCCGGATTCGACTTTTTTGTCATCGACATGGAGCACGCGACGCACTCCATGCCCATGGTGAGCGAAATCTTGCTCTATGCCAGGAAATGCGATATCACCGGGATCGTCAGAGTGCCGCAGCTGGGCTACTCTTACGTGGCCAGGGCACTGGACATGGGGGCCGACGGAATCTGGGTGCCCCATGTGGACATCGCCCAGGAGGCACGGCAGTTGGTCGCTTTCGGCAAGTATCCTCCCGAAGGGCGCGGCGCGGCCGTACCCCTTGTTCAGACAATTGGAATACCAGCAGGCGGAGAGCCCTAGCGTCTACTTCAGGACTTTAAACGAAGAAACGCTTTTCATCCTCCAGATTGAGAACCTCCAGGCCGTGGAGAACGTCGAGGAAATCATCACGGTTCCGGGAGTCGATGTCGCCATGATCGGCGCCCAGGACCTTTCACTCGACATGGGCCTGGCCGGCCAGGCCAACCATCCCCAGATGGTGGAGGCGGCTCAGAGAGTATCGGACGCTTGCTGCAAACACGGTGTCGTTTCAGGAAACCATCTGCAGGCAATCGGTCCGCTTGTGGATTGGATGAAGCGCGGCATGCGAATGATCGTTTATTCCTATGAGACTAACCTCATGCTGGAACGAGGAAAGGAAGTTCTCAAGGCATTGAAGGACAATATAGATCCATGTTGAGCCTCTTGGCAGGGTCGACACTAGCCAAAATCGCACTGTCTTTTAGTCTCATTCTCGTTTTGCAGCGGTTGAGGTTGCCTCTGAGTGCCTGCATTTTTCTGGGAGGAGTGGTGCTGGGGTTAATCATGGGTATGATGCCCTGGGGCATCCTCCGCGCCGCCGCCGGAAACGCCTTTGCCCTTCAATCAGTCTCGTTCCTCACCATCGTCGCCATTATCATGGTTCTCAGCCGACTCAAGGAAGCATCGGGCCAGCTGGACCGGATTGTTTCCGCCTTCAACCGTGCAGCGGGCAACCGTCGAGCAGCCCTCGTCGTCATGCCCGCCCTCATCGGACTGCTTCCAATGCCCGGAGGAGCTTTATTTTCCGCCCCAATGGTCGACATGGCCTGCGGCGGAGATGACGTGGACCCGGAAATGAAGACGGCCATAAACTATTGGTTCCGTCACGTGTGGGAGTACTGGTGGCCGCTTTATCCGGGCATGATCCTGGCGGTCACTCTGTTGGGGGTCGAAACCTGGAAGTTTATGCTCATTCAGCTGCCTTACACGGTTGTATCCGTCCTGGTGGGGATCTTCTTCCTCATCAGGGGCCTCCCTTCCCGGTTTTCGCAAGCCTGCCGGTCCGATCTCAATCGGAAGGGAGCCTGGTGGGCATTCTTTCGTGAAGCTCGCCCTATCGTGCTCGTTGTCCTTGCTATTCCCGTCGTTAATATCCTGGAAGCCGTCAGCGGATGGGATTTGCCGGCTCTGACTCCCGTTTTCATCGGACTGGCGGTGGGAACGATGGACGTCGTCCGTCAAAATTCGGTCCCGGCGCAAGAGATAGCACTGGCGCTGCTGGACCGATCCTCAATCCTTCTTCTGCTGGTTGTCGTCGCCATCATGGCGTTCCAGGGTATCTTGATCGGCAGTCACGCCGTGGACGGTGTGACTGCCGATATGACCCGACTGCGGATTCCACCGCTGGTCATTATTCTCATGATGCCTTTTCTCTCGGGCCTTATCACCGGTGTAGCCGTGGGTTTTGTGGGCGCATCTTTTCCTCTCGTCGTACCCCTCCTCGCACAACAGCACGGCCTGAATTATCTGTTTTACGGCTCGCTGGCTTTCGTCTTTGGCCATATGGGGCAGATGCTTTCGCCGGTGCACGTTTGCCTGCTGGTGACAAACGATTATTTTTCCTCGAGGATGCTTGCATGCTACTCTCACACCATACGGCTGGCGGGGGCGATTTTGCTCACGGGTCTTGCGATGCTGGGAGTCGTAAAGGTCTTGGGCTGATTTGTACAGGAGTTTGGTGGTAGATGATGGTTTCAAAGAGATCAAAGTGGTGATTCTTATTTCATGACTGCACTAAAGGCAACAACCCATGGTTATCTCCCGTCTTTTCCCGGCATGCGGATGTCGAGGACGAGAATGTCGGGCATGTGTTCCCGAACGGCCTCAAGCGCTTCATTTCCGTTCGTACATGAAGCCAGAACTTCAAAGCCCTGCTCCCTTGGTGAGAAGACCCTTTAGTGCATTAAGGATTAGAGGATGATCGCCGACCGGCACCAGGCGAATCGCCATCGAAAGCCTCCTAAATTTGAAGCGGGAGCGCGACCCTCAAGGATGTCCCTGAATTACTGGAATCAATCACCAGCGTTCCGCCGAGTGTAAATATTGTCAGATCAATTCCATGTGTGATCAGCGCCAGTTTTTTTCAGGGGATAACCGATTTTCCAGGCAACCAGGGCCACTGCCGCCGAGTAGATCACATATCCCATCATTAGACCATATGCCAGCTCGGCATACCGGACAGATTCCAACGGATCGAGCCAAACGGCCAGCAGGGAAAAAGAGCCAAAAACAAGACTGGCGGGGCAATCAGAAGCTCGACCCTGGTTTGCGGAAAACACCTCCAGTCCATGGTCTTGCTCACCGAAATCAGGGCTTCGCACCAACCACACAGCGCGTGGGCAGCACGCCCGCGTAGGGAACCGGCAGGAACATGCCAGGTACTCAAGGTAAGTGCCTGAGTATACTCAACCATGTGACATCGTGTCGCACTCATTGCCGTCTTCGTACCCCATCGCAATGGCAAAGACGCGTTGGCGCAAGAGTTCCTTTTGACCATGGTGCACCTTGGCCTAGTCGCGACGGTTGCAAAGAGCCCGGCTCATGGAGGAAGAAAGATCTGTTGCGCGATCGATCTCACGCAGCAGCAAAGAGCCCCCGTCCGAGGTCATGGGGCCGGCCGAAAATTCAGCCACAACAGAGCGTGAATCAAGGTTTGCAAAACAAAGTTGATTATGACAGACTGTTTTCAACGGACATCCCTTTTGTTGCGTGTTTTCTCTTGTCAAGTCAGCACGTTACAGGGTGTCCGTTCTTTTTTTCAAGCACTATTATTAATTTTCCAGGTTAGCACGATTCAGCGTCTTCCTAATAATCATTGGATGGAGGGACCCGTGGGGTAGTCATGCGAGTTTGTCGCTGTACGTGACAAAACTGTGGAATAGCCGCCCCCTCAGGCTCAGCGAAAGTTCACCATCCTTGCCGACGTGGTAAGCTCAGATCAGGGCGGTGCACAATGGGAATGATCTGCATATGGGAACAGTGGAGGGAGAGCCATGGAATACGCACAGAGGAGAGAAACGTTGAAATTTTGAATCCCACCGGAGCATGGGATTTTACACTATGTACAGAAATCGGGATATGGTTGAATGCGCTCGTAAGCTCTCGGGCTGGCCCGCGAAATCCCGATCTCCCGCCCCTCCCAGCATCTTCGCACATTCTTTTTACCTTTGCCGATTCGCTAAAATCTGCGATAAAGCAATCATTCAGAAGTGTCTCCTGTAATCCCGCAATCGTTGGAACATTAATCCCCTAGGATCAACGCGACATGGCCAATGCACCGGATTCAAAGCACTCAGGATTTTGGCAGCGCATTCAGGGCAAGCTCGTCCTCCTTCTTCTTGTGCTGCTTGTCCCCACCCTCTCCATCCAGGCATTCTTGTATTTCCAAACGCTCCAAGTAAGGAAAGCCGAGGAACTTCAAGCAAACCTTGAAATTGCCAGGACAGTAGGAAAGGCGTTCGAGAACTTTGTGCAGGATGCTCTCTGCTATGAGTCTGCCATCGCCATTGCTGCAACAGCCTCATCGCCGCTTTCCCCCACTGATCTCACCCGACTTCTTGAACAAAGTGTCAGGGATATCCACCCGATGCGAGATTGTTACTGGTTTAGCCCACAAGGACGTGTTCTTGCAAGCAGCACCCCTGGTGCTGTCGGCATGGACGGCTCGGACAGGTCCTGGTTCAAGGAGATAACGGCGGGACGGGACTGGGTGATAAGCGACCTCTTGCATTCAAAGCTGACCGGAGGACCTTCCTTTGCCATATGCCGTGGTATTCGCAATCAAGATGGCGAGCTCCTCGGAGTGGTTGTCGCTGCAATAGACCCGGACCGATTGGACGCTGTACTTGCAGTAGAAAGGGCTAAAGGAGGTGCAATAAGCCTCGTGGATAGTAGAGGCATGCTGGTCTTCCGGCATCCTCAACTCAACCCAACATGGGAAGAGCGCGACTGGACAAAACTATTTCCTGGAATCGTTGAGGACGCCTCAAAAGGCAAAGAGAGCACCGGCGCCGTGTTTGCTCCTTTCGAAGGGAAGAACAGGATATTTGCACTTGCTCCCACTGCATCATGCGGCTGGCTTGCCGGTGCAGGGCGCACCGAAGAGGTCGCAATGGCGGCGATCACTTCGACGCTCATGCCTCAGGTTATGATATTCCTGCTCATCACATTGGCCGCCTTCGGCTCTGCATTAATCCTTTCCCGCTTTATTTCCTCCCCGGTCAAGCGGCTTCGAGATCATGCGCTTGCAATTGGCCGTGGGGAGACACACGATCCGCCGGTTGCCTCAGGCCCTGCCGAACTAAGAGAACTTGCCGATACATTCAATAGTATGGCCCAAGCGCTAAAGGCCCGCGAGGAGAGAATAGAGGGCCTTGCGCGGTTTCCCGACGAAAATCTGAACCCCGTGCTTCGAATCTCAGAAACTGGTGAAATTCTTTACGCCAACCGAAACAGCTCGCATCTTATGAAATCTCTCGGATGGGAGTCTGAGGGAAAGGTCACACCGGATTGGCTGGAGCGCGTCCGGGAACTTATGCGTTCCGGTGAGAAACTGGAAGTGGTAGCAAAGTGCGCCGACGTGGTTTATTCCCTTTCCCTGGTGCCAATCTCCGACTCCGGATATGTAAATATTTATGCTTATGATGTCACCGAGCGCAAGCGAATGGAACAGGAACGCGAGATCACTCTCGAACTCCTGAAAGTCATTAATCATAGCACCGAGACAGTCGCCCTGGTCAAGGCCGCCGCCACGTTTTTCCAACACGAGTCAGGCTGCGAGGCTGTAGGAATCCGTATAAAACAGGGAGATGATTTCCCTTACTTCGAGGCGCGAGGGTTTCCGGAAGAGTTCATCCGGTCGGAGAACAGTCTTTGCGCCAGGGACGCCGCCGGCAATATACTGCGTGATAGTTCGGGCGACCCATACATAGAATGCATGTGCGGAAACGTCATCATGGAGCGGGTCGATCCGTCGAAGCCATTCTTTTCGCCGAGCGGGAGTTTCTGGGCCAACAGCACGACAAGGCTTCTCGCGACGACGAGTGACTCGGACCGGCAAACCCGAACTCGCAACCGCTGCAACGGGGAAGGCTATGAATCGGTGGCCCTTATACCTCTTCGCCTGGGCGCGGAGCGTTTGGGCCTCATCCAGTTAAACGACCGGCGACAGAACATGTTTTCGCCGGAGATCATCGCCCTGTGGGAGAGACTTGCCGGTTATCTGTCCGTCGCCATCGCGGAGTTCAGGACCAGGGATCAATTGCGAGAACAGCGTGAATGGCTCCACGTAACGCTCACCAGTGTCGGCGACGCGGTAATAGCAACCGACACGGCGGGAAGGATCGTTTTTATCAATCCGGTGGCCGAGACCCTCACCGGTTGGCCGCGGGAAGAGGCCCTGAGGCAGCCGGTTCATGAAGTTTTTCGGACTTTGAACGAAGAAACCGGGGGACCCGCCAAGGATGTCGTCAACCAGGTTTTGCACGAGGGGCGAATAGTCGATCTTGCCAATCACACCGCTCTTGTCACTCGCGATGGGCGCGAAATCCCGATTGAAGACAGCGCGGCGCCGATCAGGGATGGGGAGGGCAATGTTTCGGGCGTGGTGCTGGTTTTCCACGATGTCACGGAAAAGCAGCGCGCGCGTGAGGCATTAAAGAAAAGCGAATTTCATCTGGCGCGGTCGCAGCAGCTCGCCCACCTGGGTAGCTGGTCCTGGGATATAGTGGAGGACCGTCTGTATTGGACGGACGAAACTTACCGGCTATTCGGATTGCAGCCGGGGGAAGTCATGCCTCGTCACGAGGATTTTCTTGACTTCGTGCATCCTGAAGATCGTGATCGGGTGGAGAGGGCCGTTCAAAACGGGCTTGTGCATGGTCGCTACGCCCCAGAGTTTCGCATCATTAATAAAAGAGGCCGGGAGCTATACATTTACAGTAACGGTGAGACCACCTTCGACAAAGACGGAAATCCTCTCAAAATGGAGGGCTACCTCCAGGACATCACTGAACGCAGGCGTATGGAGGAAGAACTCCGCAAATCAAAGGACGAACTGGAACTTCGGGTTCAGGAACGCACCGTGGAACTGGAGCGCAGCAACCAGGCGCTCCAGGATTTTGCCTCGATTGCCTCTCATGATCTCCAGGAGCCGCTCCGTAAAGTAGCCACTTTCGGCAACATGCTCCGGCAGAAGACCCACGATACGCTGGGGCAAACCGAAAGTGACTATCTGAACCGGATGCTTGACGCCACTCAGCGCATGCAGAAGCTGATAGCCGCACTTCTTGAATACTCAAGGCTGGCAACTAACCCGGAGCCTTTTGGCGAAGTTGATTTGTATGATCTGGTCCATGAAGTTCTTTCAACTCTGGAAGTCAGGATTTGGAATACCGGGGGAGAGATTCAAATTGGCGAACTGCCCACAATTCAGGCCGACCCGAATCAGATGAGCCAGCTTTTCCAGAACCTGATCGGCAATGCGTTGAAGTTCCACAGGGAAGGTGAAAAACCCATCGTCAAGATAAGTTGCACGGAGTCGGACAACTCGAACTGCCACATTATCGTGCAGGACAACGGTATTGGCTTCGAGGAGCAGTACATCGAAAAGATTTTCGCCCCATTCCAGAGACTTCATGGCAAAAGCGGCAAATACGAGGGAACGGGCATGGGCCTTGCCATCTGCAAGAAAATCGTGGAGCGCCATGGAGGCAGTATCAGCACCAAGAGCACTCCAGGCAAAGGCGCAAGCTTCATTGTCCGGTTGCCGATGACTCAGAACTTGGGAATCTAAGTCGGCACTTTGCGACTCCGGAAGAAAGCAACCGAATAATGGAGCTGCACGAATATGAAGACCGAGTCAGAAGTAACGAGACCGCAGTACCCTAAAATTGTTGGTCTGCTGCTGGTTGCGGTTTCCATGATCGCCATAGTGGTGCTTTACGTTCTCGACATCTCCTTCCTGTATGAACCGAAGTACCTGCTCGGTGTCACCAACACGCTCTTCACCGCAATCATTCCTGTCATCGTTGCATTTTTTGCCGCTAGGACCTATCTGAAAACAGGCTCTTTCAGTGTATTGTTGATGGGGTGCGGTATGCTTGGATTCGGCCTGTGCGCGGCCTCGGCTGGCTGGCTGAGGCAAATGGGGGGCGGAGCAAACTTTAACGTGACCATCTATAATACCGGGGCGTTGCTTGGTTCGGTCTGCCATTTCGCCGGGGCTGTTTTCAATTATTCCAGGAAATCATACTACCATTGGGAACTCCGAAAACAGAAGCTTGCTGTAATACCCGCCTATTCAGTAATCATTTTGTTCGCCGTTCTGCTTTCATTTGCAACCGTGCAGCAGGTTGTTCCGCCATTCTTTATTCAGGAGTCCGGTCCGACACCTCTTCGGCAGATCGTGCTGGGACTTGCGATTTTGCTCTATGCCCTTTCTTCTCTTTTTTTCATGAACAACTTCATAAAGGTGAAATCAGATTTCCTCTACTGGTATTCTCTCTGCCTTGCGATGCTGGCTCTGGGACTATTTGCGTTTTATATCCAGAGAATTGTCGGAAGTCCTATTGGTTGGGTTGGACGCACCTCGAATTATGTGGGAACAGTCTTTTCGCTGGTCGCTATTCTGGCGGCGGCTCGGAGTGGAAAGATCAAGGGATTGCCCCTGGAAGAGATTATCTCGGGCTTTTTCATGGATGCCGAAGCCAACTACAGGTCCCTTGTCGAAACAGCTTCTGACGCAATTATCTCCTTTGATCAGGAAAACAGGATTATTCTCTGGAATCCCAGCGCCGAGCGAATCTTCGGTTATTCAAAAGCGGAAACCATTGGCTCGCCAATTTTCAGTATGTTTATGCCCGAAGAGCATGAGAACACTCTGACAGCACTGGTCGAAAGCTCTCGGGGTCTCAGTTCCCAAAGGACCATCGAGATTTCCGCCAAGCACAAAAGTGGCTTTCTTATCCCGATTGAAACCTCCGGGTTCAAAAGAAAGCTGCCAGGAGGCTCGGCTACCACCATTATTATTCGTGATATCACCGAGCGCAAGCTGGCGGAAGGGGCTTTGCGCGAGAGTGAGGCCAGGTTTCGTTCTTTGTTTGAGAACATGACTGAGGGAGTAGCTCTTCACGAGCTGGTTTATGATTCAATGGGAACTGCTATGGATTATCGTATTCTGACCGCCAATCCCGCCTTTGAAAAACAAACCGGCCTAGCATTGGAAAGGTGTTACGGACAGCTTGCCAGTGCACTGTATGGCACTGGTTGTGCGCCATATCTGGACGTGTATGCCGGTGTCGAGAATTCCGGTGAACCATGTTCATTCGAAACGTACTTCCCTCCGATGGAACGTCATTTTCACATCTCGGTCTCTTCACCCAAGGGAGGCCAATTTGTCACTGTTTTTGAGGACATCACCGAGCGCAAGCAGGCGGAGGAAGCGTTGCGTGAGAGCGAAGCACGCTTCCGCATCCTTTTCGACACAATGAGTGAAGGGTTCTCGCTGGACGAAATTATCTGCGATGAAGCAGGAAAACCATGTGATCTCCGTTACCTGAAGGTCAACCCGGCCTTTGAACTCCACACCGGTCTCAAGGCGGCGGATATTGAAGGACGCACTACCCTGGAGTTGTTTCCCGAGACCGAACCAGTGTGGTTTGAGCGGTACGGGAAAGTGGCCCTCACGGGGAAACCTGCGCATTTTGAAGCTTTCTTCGGCCCCCTTGGACAGTATTTTAGGGTCAGCGCCTATCGAACCGAGTCCGGACGCTTTGCCGTGGTCTTTTCCGATATCACCGAACGAAAGCTTATGGAGGAAGCGCTTCGCAAATCACGCGATGATTTGGAGTTGCGCGTCCGGGAGCGCACGGAAGAACTGGTCGAGGCAAACCGGGCACTGAGTGAGAAGGCCGAAATTATTGATTTGGCCCATGATGCCATAATCGTCCGCGACGCTGAGAGCAGGATAACCTTCTGGAGCAGGGGTGCCCGGGAAACATATGGGTTCACACGCCAAGAAGCCCTTGGGCGGGTAAGTAATGAACTTCTAAGGACTGTATCTCCCGTTCCCATTGAGAACATCGCAAAAACAGTTCTCGAAAAAGGAGAGTGGAAGGGTGAGCTTAAGCACACGAAGGCAAACGGCGAGCGGATAATCGTTGATAGCAGGTGGGCCGTTCAGGCCGGTGAGGGCGACGAGGCCCCAGTGTTTCTCGAAGTTAACCGGGATATTACACCCAGGAAAATCATTGAAGAGGAATTCCGAAAGGCCGACCGGGCATTCCGGACCCTAAGTGAATGCAACCAGGTTTTGGTGCGTCAAACAGAAGAAATGGAACTACTCCAGCAAATCTGTCGAATTGTGGTGGACGTCGGCGGGTACCGAATGGCCTGGGTGGGCTTTGCTGAAAATGATGAAAACAAAACTGTCCTTCCGATTGCGTCTGCAGGATACGACCAAGGTTATCTGGATCAGGCCAGAATTACATGGGCCGATACCGAGAGAGGCCGTGGACCGACCGGAACAGCAATCCGTACCGGGAAAATCATTACTTCACAAAACGCTCTCTTAAATCCGGCGTACAGCCCCTGGAGTTCGGAAGGAACCAGGAGAGGCTACGCTGCCTCCATCGCATTACCTCTGATTGTAGAGAGAAATGTCATTGGCACGCTTACAATCTATGCTTCGGAACCTGATGCTTTCGACGAGGGGGAAGCAGGTCTGCTGAGCAACTTGGCCGAAAACCTTGCGTATGGGATCGCATCGATACGGGTAGGTGAACAGCGCAAGCGATCCGGAGAAGAGCTCAGAGTCTATGCGTCGCGACTTGAAGTAATTAATAAGGAATTGCAGGATTTTGCTTTTGTCGCCTCCCACGATCTCCAGGAACCGCTGCGAAAGATACAGACTTTCTGCGACATGGCTATGAAAAGATGCTCCCCGGCTCTGGACAGTGCCGGTAAGGAATATCTTGATCGAGTCCTTGCTTCAGCGAGTCGGATGCGGCAGTTGTTACGAGATCTGCTCGCATTCTCAAGAGTAGCCAAAAGACTTGAACCATTTCAAAAACTGAAGCTCCACAAAGTAGCGCGGGAGGCGGCCGAAATTTTCGAAGCATCATTCAAGGAAACAGATTGCAGGATCGAAATCGAAGATTTACCGGCAATCGAGGCTGATGAAAGTCAAATGTTACAGCTCTTCCAGAATCTAATCGGTAATGCTTTGAAATACAGAAGTGATGAAACTCCCCACATCAGGGTTTACAGCAAGTCTGATAGGCAGGGGTGTGAGATATTAGTAAAAGACAATGGCATCGGGTTTGATCAGCGGTATGCCGAACTTGTTTTCAAGCCCTTTCAGAGGTTGCACGGCCGTGGTGAATATGATGGAACCGGGATGGGACTTGCCATATGCCGCAAGATCGTAGAGCGACATGGGGGAAGCATCACAGCAGAGAGCGAGCCGGGGAAAGGATCAACATTTGTAATTCGCCTCCCCGTAAAACAAACCTGTTTGGAGACCGCCATTGCCATATCCCGATCATAAAATCGTTTTGATGGCCGACGATGATGCTGAAGATTGCATGTTGGCAAAAGAGGCGTTCAAAAAAAGTGAAGCAAACGTCGTGTTCTCATGCGTCGGGGACGGCCTCCAGCTGATGGAATATCTTTTGATACGTCCCCGTTTTGAAGCAGGAGGGTTGCCAAGTCTTATCCTACTTGACCTGAATATGCCGAAAAAGGATGGCCGCAAAGCTCTCATTGAAATAAAGGCTGAACCCGCACTGAAGCATATCCCTATCGTCATTTTAACTACATCTGAAGAGGCCGGAGACATCGCCTTCGCAATGGAAGCCGGGGCTGAGTCGTTTATCACCAAACCAGCGACTTTCGATGAATGGATCGATATGATGAAGTCGTTGGTAGAAGGTTGGCTGAGCTAATCGAGTAATTTGTCTGGAGTAAAATACACCACAAGTCTTCCATCGCCTAAAAGGGGTCACGATATCTTGCCACGTGCTAAGTTCTCAGATCAGGGCGGTGCACAAATGGGAATGATCTGCATATGGGAACAGTGGAGGGAGTGAGCTTCCCCCGTTACACTTTTCTTCTACAGTGACCACCCGGTCATAGCCCGCAAACCCGCATGAATACTTGATCGCTTTTTTAAATCATCAAAAATGTAGTGCCACAGTATATGCTGTTTTCTATTGATTTTATGCTCTACCATCTAGTAATGTTGAAGTGTCCTGAGGAGGGCTTCAACATGTTTGCTCGAATCAAAAAATCCGGTAAGTACGAATACCTCCAGGTCGTCGAAAACCGAAGGGTCGGTCCCAAGGTCAACCAGCGGGTTATCGCAACGCTTGGCAGGCTCGATCAAATGCACGCCAAGGGGGAAGTCGAAACCCTGGTTCGCTCTCTGGCGCGTTTTTCCGAACAGACCCTCCTTATCCTTTCCGGCAGAAGCGACATTAGTGCCGAGTCCACAAAGATAGGCCCCGCTCTCATTTTCGAGCGGCTGTGGAAAGAGATCGGAATTGCAAAGGTCCTCCAAGGGCTTCTTTCCGAGAGGTTTTTCACCTTCGACGTGGAGCGGGCGCTTTTCCTGACCGTCATCAACAGGCTGATGGCGAGCGGCTCGGACCGCTCCTGCGACAAGTGGCGCAGGGACTATAGCGTTAAGGGGACGGGTGAGATCGAGCTTCATCACCTCTACCGGGCCATGGCCTTCCTCGGCGAGGAACTTGACGACCAGAGGAATGCAACTCCCTTTTCTCCCCGATGTACCAAGGATGTTATCGAGGAACGGCTCTTCCATCTCAATCGCCACCTCTATTCCGGGTTGGACCTCGTTTTCCTTGATACGACCTCCATCTATTTCGAGGGAGCGGGAGGAGAAACGATTGGCGAGCGGGGTTTCAGCAAAGATCACCGCCCCGATCTAAATCAAATGGTGGTCGGGGTTGTCCTCGATGACAACGGGCGTCCCCTGTGTTGTGAATTGTGGCCCGGCAACACCACCGATGTAAAGACCCTGATCCCGTAGTAAAAAGAGTCCGGGACCGGTTCAATGTTTCGAAGTTTTGTGTTGTCGCCGACAGGGGAATGATAAGCAAGGAAACCCTGCTGGAGTTCGAAAAACCGGAAAACAAGGTCCCCTACATCCTCGGCACCCGCATGCGAAACGTCTTGGAAGTAAAACGCGATGTGCTCTGCCGCGCCGAAAACTATCAGGAAGTCGTTCCGGAAGGGACTCGATCCAAAGGCCCTTCCCCCTTGAAGGTTCAGGAAGCTTGGGTGGAAAACCGTCGCTACATCGTCTGCGTCAACTCCAAACAGGCAAGAAAGGACGCCGCTGACAGGCAAGCCATCCTGGCCTCCCTTGAGGCCCAACTGAAAAATGGCCCCAAAGCACTTGTGGGAAACAGGGGCTACCGGCGCTATCTCAAGTTCGAGAAGAACAGCGCGAGCATTGACTGCGAGAAAGTGGAACAGGAAGCAAAGTTTGACGGCAAATGGGTCCTGAGGACCAACACCCGCTTGTCGGCCAGGAATGTGGCACTCAAATACAAGGAATTATGGCAGGTGGAACACACATTCAGGGACATGAAATCGGTCATCGAGACTCGGCCCGTCTACCACCGCCTGGATGAAACCATAAGGGGCCACGTCTTTTGC
Source organism: uncultured delta proteobacterium (assembly GCA_963712895.1). Lineage (GTDB taxonomy): Bacteria > Desulfobacterota > Syntrophobacteria > Syntrophobacterales > Syntrophobacteraceae > SbD1. The sequence continues at coordinate 55,427 of CAVQJR010000015.1, forward strand.
AGCTTCCTCGCCCTGATGCTCAAAAAGGAGCTCTACCGGCGCCTGCAGGACTCCGGGCACAGCTTCGAGTGGGCGGAAGTGAAGCAAGACCTCAAAGCCCTCACCGAAACGGTGATCGAAGAAGACGGAAAACGCCTGGCTGTTCGCAGCCAGTGCAAGGGCACCTGCGGCAAGGTCTTCCAATCCGTTGGCGTGGCGATCCCACCCACCATCCGCGAAATCTGATTCCCGTTTTCAAAGAGCGAAAATGTAGTGCCAAGAAAGTCAAGTGCTAGTCTATGTTGCTGAAATCACAAAATAAGTTTTTAGGTACTGTTAAAGATGAGTATGGCACAACCTTTGTTTGCAGGTATTGACGTTTCCAAGGCCCGGTTGGATGTTGCCATCGGTCAAGGTGATGAGATTTTGGAATTTTTCTCAATCCCTCACGCCGAAGACCAGATTGCAGATCCGATCGAAAAATTTAAAAACACTCAGCTAATTGTCATCGAAGCCAGCGGTGGTCTTGAACGCAGCCTTGTTGTTTGCCTCGTCGAGGCCGGATTGCCCGTTGTGGTGAATAACCCTCGCCATATCCGGGATTTTCGCAAGGGCAACAGGGCAACTTGCCAAAACCGATAGAATTGATGCCCGTACCATGGCACGTTTCGCAGGGGCAATCAAACCTCCGCAACGCCCTATCAAGGATGCCCAGCGGCAGCAACTCACGGACCAGGTTGCCAGACGGCGTCAGCTCGTACACATGCTTGCTCAGGAAAAAAATCGCCTCTCACGGGCAGCTGGACCGGTGCAGGGCGATATTAAACATCACATCGACTATCTCCAAAGCCGGCTCGATAAATCAAATAAAGAAATCGAGCAAATCATCAAGTCTACTCCCATTTATCAGGAAACCGTTGAGCTGTTGAGCACCGTGCCCGGGATCGGTCCCGTAACTTCGGCAAGTCTGGTTGCTTACTGCCCCGAGTTAGGCAGCTTTAATCGTCGTCAAATAGCGGCCCTGATCGGGACGGCCCCGTTTAACCGGGACAGCCGGACCAAAAGTGGTGCCCGCCGAATTTGGGACGACCGCAAGACAGTTCGCGTACAACTCTATATGGCCACGATTTCGGCCATAAAATGCAATTACAAGATCAAGACCTTTTACATGCGCCTAATTTCGGCTGGGAAAAAGCCGAAATCGGCAATAACAGCATGCATGCGCAAGCTTATTACCATTCTCAATGCGATGGTGAAGCAGCAAAAGCCATGGGAGGTCGGCGTCTAAAAAAATCCGCGCCGGCCCCCGAAGAGATCTTTAAAACACAGTTGCTACGTATAATCTCGCCAGCTTCAACAAGATTTTCGGCAGCTTCATCATTAACCAGATCAAGCCCTCTCAAATTGAGAATTACCAAGCAAAACAGAAGGCAGCAGGCGAATCCGACTCCTACATTGACCAGCATGTAGGAGCGGCTAAGACAGTCGTCAATAAGGCTTTCTGATCAGCGACAATTATAATTCCCGCCCGTATTGCCTCATGTGAGAATCTTACCCGAACAAAATGATTAACTCACTAAAGAAGTTACCGACTCATAGGAAATGTTACCGACTGCGTATTCCGATGATTCGGGCCACTCAATCCAGGGAAAAGAGGCAGGATGCTGATTGCCCCGGAAATTGAATTGGAGAGCTGGTGGACATCGTTAAAGTCCGATGAGGCAACCGTAATCGAGTTATATGCGGGCCGGGGAGCAAGTGAGCAGTTTCATGGCGAGATCAAGTGCGACCTGGATGTGGAGCGGTTGCCGTCGGGGAAATTTACCACCAACTCGCTGGTGCTGAGCCTTGCGGGCTTTGTCTATAATATGCTCCGGATCATCGGTCAGTTTGGTCTGCTCGGCCCCGATTCTCCTGTGCGTATTCGGCCAAGCGCTGCCGAATACGCACAGTCATGCAGGAGATCATGTACCTGGCTGGGCGGCTAATCAGGACATTTAGTTCATATCGGACGTGGTACGGGTTGTGGCATCCATCAGCGTTCCGAAGGTTCGCCCAAAGAAGTAGCGGGAATCCACCCAGGCGACGAGAGCGGTTGTTGACACAGTGCTCGATGCAATGCAGGGGAACACCGGATTTTCGGTCCCGGTTGTCGAAGAGGCAACGAAATTCGGATCAGGCGGTATCTTGAACCCTTTTGACGTATTGATCCTGATATGGTTGACCGTGGTGTCGTTCTGAGGATCGGCGCCCGGCGTTTCTCTCCATGCAATCAGGAACTCCTCCGACGCCGGGTTGTAGGCGACCTTTGCCTTCCATTCCTTCGCATTGGTGCTGTAAGCCCAGTGGGTGTATATCCATGATATCGGGAACACGTCGTTTTTTACCACGCCGGTTGTCTCGTAGAACGTGCGGGCCGCACTGAGGACCCCTGCCCTGATCCCGGTCCATTCGTAGTTGAAGTACTGAGATTTCTTTATATCCGACCAGACGAAGAAAAAGACGGGTTCCCCGGAGATGTACCCAAAGGCTACATCCACATTGTATGCATCTCCCATGACGGATCGCTGAAAAGGAACCAAGGGACCATACCAGGTTCCGTGCTGAGGATCATACATGGTATTTATCGGCTTGCCGGCTGAATCCAGGAGCATGCAATAGCCCGGCCCCCCGCCGAAAACAAGCAGATAACGCCCCCCGGGAGTTGGATTATACCCGGAAACGTCCGCAGCTTCGAGCGGGGCGTAGGCAATGGAGTAATTGCCTTCATCGTTGGCAGAATCGGTTGCCATGGTTGCAGTACCTACCGGGTTGCCCTGGATGTCAACCTGGATCGTGTAAAGCCTTACCGTTGTGACCGGCCAGTACCCATATTTGAGCGTTGTGGTCGCCCAGGTCCCGGTAACCAGGTAATCATTCATTATGGTATTGTAGACGACCCTGGGATATCTGGCATAAGACATCAGTGTGACCTGTTTTCCGATGGCCTTCCCCGAACCTTCAAGCCTCTGGCCCACGGTATTGAACCACTGTTCGGCCACAACCAGGTACTCATTGTTCACGGGATTGTACGCAACGCTGGGCAGAACTCCGGCGCTGATGATCTGGAAGGGCTCTCCTATCTGCTCCCCACTCTCTTTGATCCGCTGGCCCATCACGGGACCATAAAAGTTTACGTTGTTTGTGGGGTACAGGATGTTGTAAACGCTCCAGACGACCAGGAACTCGCCATTTTGGGAGTTGTACGCGGCCCTTGGCTCCCCATCCCACTGCCAGAAAAGACTCTTGGAAATTTGCGAATCGGCAAGGGCGACCCCCGTGGTTCCCATGGCTGTCAACGCCAAAGCAAAAAGAGCCACCAGCCCGATCATCCTCACTTTGCCCGAACAGGTTGTCATTCTCATTTCTTTCTCCTTCCCTTTGCTTGTCTTTACATCTCTTCAAATCCGGCCGACGATCCGACCCTTTCCATCGGCAAACGGTGTGCCAGCCGGGGGCCGGCAGGCATATGCCTATCGGTGAGACTTCAAGTATCTGATTTAGCGGGACATTCTATCTGGATGCCATTCAGGAAAGACAAAGCGTGGGACCTCGAAAAACTGACTTATGCCAACTACGTTGGCATAATGGAGGCGGCCGGAATGGCGCATGGGGGGCAAAAGTCCTTTCCGGGTTAAGGTGCGAGCGCGATGGCCAAAACAGTTGTCTGCAGCCAACTTAATTGGCGATCTCATAAGGAAGCGCGAAAGGCCGGGACGGCTGGTTTTTTGATACCGCGGGGCGAGCGAACCCCGATGCGCACGAGAATTCATGGAGGGCTACATTAAAACCGCGGGCATCTTTATCTTATCGGGCAGCCTGCCATCAACGGGGTTGCAGGCAGGCAATAAAGTTTACTATTAATTCTTTTCCTCCTAAAATCAGTTACTTCAGCCCAAAATACAATGATGTCTCCGGCATCGATGCCTATCCGGTTTACGTGCGTCGGCGCCCCGGAGCACCGCCGGCCTTCTTCCAACTGCTTTTTCTAAGCATAATAATCATTTTAGATCAGCTACTTACGGGAGCGATGATTCTTCTCCGGCCTTTGTTTGCGGTCTGGCACACCTGTTGCCCCTTGGATAGGGCGACCCGTAGATGATGAAGCCATACGGGAATGAGAAGGGATCAACAAAGTTGGAAAAGGAGACTGCCATGAGAAACGCAAGCATGATCCAGGAGATCAGGTCGGTGTGGGAGGAAAGGGCGAGGCTGCTGCGTTCCCGCCTCCAGCATGAACTCAATGCAATGCACGTTTACTGCCACCTTTCGGGATTGATCGGCAAACCCTACGCCCTGGCTTTGGCACGCAACTGGGAAAGAAACGTAGTCTATACTCACCTTCTCTATCGCTACGGGAGGTGACAATGCCGCGAAAGTTCGAGCATGCAGGAAAGTCATCGACAAAAAGCACAGGTCCTCTGCAGGCAAAGGACCTGTGCTTTTTGTCGAATGTGGCGCCCGGCAGCAGCCGGGACAAGCCCTTACACTTAAACAGGGGTAGAGCGTATTGAAGGGGCTCAAATCGCCTCAGAGCCCATAGCGTTTCATTTTTTTTGCCAGTCCGAAGCGGCTGAGCCCCAGTTGCCGGGCAACCCTGGTCTTGTTCCCTTTGTGCTCATCGAGGAGCTGGATCAAAATTCCCCTTTCCATGTCTCCCACCATCTCTTTCAGATTTCCTTCCACCCTGGGGACGCACGGCTGCGCAAGCGATTTCCTGATGATTTTGTCCGAGAGGTGGAATCCTTCTATATAAGTATTGCTTTCCGCCATGAGTACGGCCCTTTCGATTTCGTTTTCCAACTCCCTCACGTTTCCTGGAAAGGGATAGGCGCAAAGGCAGTCCATGGCTTTCCGGCTAAGGCCCTTAACGGGTTTTTTGAGTTTCTGGCTGGCTTTCCTTACGAAATAGCCGGCTAATATGGGAACGTCGCCCTCCCTCTCGCGAAGAGCCGGCACCCTGACCGTGAAGACGCTGAGCCGATAGTAGAGGTCCTCTCTGAACACCCCGTTGCGCACGTCCTCTTCGAGGTTGCGGTGGGTCGCCGAAATCACCCTCACGTCCACTTTCCTGACCTCATTGGACCCAAGCGGCCTGACCTCTCCCTCCTGGAGTACCCTGAGAATACTTACCTGCATGGCCTGCGACATCTCCGCCACTTCGTCGAGAAAAATGGTGCCGCCATGGGCTTCATCGAAAAGGCCCTTTTTGTCGGTCACCGCTCCGGTGAAAGCACCTCGCCTGTACCCGAACAGCTCGCTTGCCAAAAGTGGTTCGGGAATGCCGCCGCAGTTTTGGACGACGAACTTCTTCGACTTGCGCGGGCCGCCGTAGTGGAGGCAACGGGCTATCAACTCCTTTCCGGTGCCGGTCTCTCCCTCGACCAGTACGGTGACATCGGAGTTTACCGCCTTCTCGCAGAGCCGAAACAGGTTCACCATCTGGGGGCTGCTTCCCTTGATATTGTCGAAGCGGAAGCGGCCCTCTATTTCCAGCCGAAGCCGGGTGTTTTCCTCCCGGGCGGTCTCGATAAGGCTGTCCTTGGCCCTGTCGATCATTTGAAGCTCATCGTATGCTTTCTGCAAATCGTCATGGAGCCTGGCATTATCCAGTGCCAGGGCGATGGTCCCGGCTATTGAGACCAGCAGGTTCAGGTCCCTTAAATCGAACTCTCCGTGTCGTTTATTGCATGCTTCGAGCACTCCGATGTTTTTCCCCCTGGTTTTAAGCGGCACGACCATCATCGATTTCGTGGTAAACCCCGTCTTGCCGTCAACAACCGTGTAGTGGCGCGGGTCTTTCTCCACATCGGCGATCAACTCCGGCTCTCCGCTCTGGAAAACACTGCCCGCAATTCCGAGGTGCGACGAAAAACGGATTTCATCGAGCATGGAAGAGCTCTCCCGGGGATTGCCTTCGGTGAGGCGAAAAAAAAGCTCGTCTTTTGAGGGATCGTAGAGAAGTATGGCAACAGTATCCGCGTTCAACAGCTCTTTTGCGGTGGAAATGATATAAGGAAGCAGCTCTTCAATATGGATGTATTTGTGCAGGGACTGGCTTATCTCGAAGAGTATCTTCAACTCCTCCGTGCCGAGTAGTTCTGTTGCGGTCTGCTTCGTTCCCGCAATCATGCCGCCCTCCTGAAAAGATGAAGGGTACTTTAGAAACCATATCCAGTCGCAAAGGCATTGCGTTCAATGCAAGGTTTAGCCGTATTCTGCCGGGAAGTTTACCACGAAAGGTTGGGAGCACACGAGGAAAAACCCGTTGGCAGGCACCATTCCAAGGCCCCGAACGCCTCTTTTACCCTAAGGGTTTGTCCGCAAATAAAGCTTTTGTGTGGGCGGTCTCGCATGCTTGCTCTTATCTCTTGTTCTTGACGGAATTTTATTGTAGATTTGTGAAATGTTTTCTCCAAAATGGAACTTCGTTCCGGCTGCATCGAAACGCTTGTGGACCCTGGCTCATTCATCGCGGTGAACCTTGCACTGCCCCATTGATCTCCTAGCGCTCTTTTAGTTCAAATATCAAAGACTTACAGTAAGTAAAAAAAACCAGGTGCACCTGTAGCCGTCCCCCTCGGGCGGACTATCAATGCATAGAAGCCGCCACTTGGCAACCGGGCCGAATCGCCGGGCATCCCGGCAGGTACAGGAGGCTTTGGATGGAAAGGTCGCTTGGAACCCTCCATGCCGGAAAACTTCTGCCGCTCCGGACAGTACTCACCCTGTTCTGCTTTGCCGGAGTGATGTTTTCGCAGTGGTGCTGCTCACCCGCATCGCTATCGCCAAAGCAGAACTCACCAGGCACTGCCGGGATTTCCGATAACGGATTGCCCGAGAAATACCTGGAAGAAGGGACACTCGCATTCGACCGCGGAGCGTTTACGGAAGCGATCGGAAGCTGGATGGAGGCATCGAAGCTGTATGAAAGCTCGGGGAACGGGAAAGGGCTTTGTGCAGCCCAGCTAAAGCTTGCGAGCGGATACCAGGCGGTCGGCCTTTATGAAAAAGCCCTGCATGCGCTCGACTCCGCTCTTGCCAATGCCAGGAAGCGCAATGACAGGCAAACGGTAGCGGCAGTCACGGGAACCATGGGCGATTTGTACAATGTCCTGGGCCCCGAAGAAAAAGCTCTCTCATATCTCAATCAAGCGCTGGCGATGGCGCGCGAGATTGGCGATCCGTCCCTTTCGGCCACCATTTTGAACAATTTGGGAAATCTTCACAGCCTCAAGAACCAGTTCGATGTCTCCGCCACACTTTACACCGAATGCGCCGATCTTGCTGAGAAGAGCGGCGATCTCACCACTGCCGCTGTATGCCTTACCAATGCTGCAATGGCCATGGTCCGATCCGGGCAGGTTGAATCGTCAAAGCAGGTCGTCGAAAAGGCGGTTCAAAACACCGCTAACCTTAAACCCTCGCACCAGCACTCCTATCTTCTTATAAATCTCGGGCTGGCATACCTGGAGCTGGCCGGCCATCTTGATACGGAAAAGCCGTCGCTGATTTCACGCTCCGTTCAGTTGTTCAGGCAGGCGGGTGCCATGGCCCAGGATATCGACGATCCTCTGGCGCTTTCCTACGCCCTTGGCTACCTCGGGAAAATCTACGAGGGCCGGAAGCGCTGGGATGATGCAATGGAACTCACCCGGAGCGCAATATCTTCGGCTCAGCGGGCCAACTCCCCCGAATCCCTTTACAGGTGGCAATGGCAGGCGGCGCGACTTTTTGGCGCGCAAGGCAAAATCGAACAGGCAGTGGGCGAGTACAGGAATGCCGCCTCGACATTTCATTCCATCCAGCAGGAAATGTCCAACTGCTACGGAAGGCCCCGCCAAACCTACAAGGAAGTGGCAGGTCCGATGCTGCTCGAATATGTGGATCTCCTGCTCCGGATGTGTTCGGGATTGGACGGGATAGAGCAATCCCAGCCTTATCTGATGGAGGCCCGCGAGGCCCTGGAAAGTTTGAAGGTTTTCGAACTTAGAGACTACTTCCACGACGATTGCCTGGATGCGGCAAGGAGGAGTCCGGCCAAGCTGGAATCGATATCCAGGGAAGCCGCCGTTGTCTATCCCATCATCCTCAAAGACAGGACGGAACTTTTGGTCAGCCTTCCAGGCGGAATGCGGCGCTACTCGGTAAACGTAGACCGGGATACGATGACAAAAGAGGTGAGGGAATTTCGAAAAAAACTGGAAAAGATCACCACCCGCGAATACCTGCCGCACGCGCAAAAGCTCTACGGCTGGCTGGTGCGGCCCTACGAGCGGGAACTCAAGACCGCCGGGACCCGGACCCTTGTATTTGTCCCCGACGGGCCGCTGCGAATGGTGCCCATGGCGGCACTTCACGACGGCCGAAACTTTCTCATAGAAAACTATTCCATTGCGGTTACTCCCGGGCTCAACCTGACGGACCCGAAACCCGTCGAGCGGCGTGGCGCGAGGGTCCTGGCGGTGGGCATCTCGGATGCGATCCAGGGGTTTCCGGCGCTTCCCTACGTTGATTCCGAAATCGAAAAGATACAATCTCTATACCGGACAAAGGTCCTTTTGAACCAAGAATTCCGATTGCCGGTTTTGGAGAAAGAACTGGGCAGAGAACGCTTCACCATGGTTCACATCGCTTCACATGGACAATTCGAGGCGGATGTGGACAAGACCTTCATCCTGGCCTTTGACGGCAAGCTGACGATGGACAGCTTGAATAAATACATTGGACTGTTCAGGTTCCGGGAAGACCCCCTGGACCTCTTAACCCTTAGTGCATGCGAAACCGCGGCGGGTGACGACAGGGCCGGACTGGGGCTTGCCGGCGTGGCCGTCAAGGCAGGAGCGCGCAGCGCCCTTGCCACCTTGTGGCAGGTAAACGATGAAGCCGCATCGCTTCTGGTTGCCGAGTTCTACCGGCAATTGGAAAAACCGGGGTCCTCTCGTGCCGAAGCCTTGAGAAGAGCGCAACTGCGGCTGCTCGAAGGTTCAAAATACAGGCACCCATGCTTTTGGTCGCCTTTTTTGCTGATAAATAATTGGCTGTGAAGCGTTTAAGCTATGGCTCAACCGGCTGCCTTTTTTCGATCAGTTCATTTCGCGGCATTCGTGCTGTGCATGGCCGCTTTCTCGGCCGTTGTCGCTTTGCGCTGCGCGGGCGCCCTGGAATGGCTCGAACTAGGGGCCTATGACTTTTTAGTAAGTATCCAACCAAGGATTACGGATACCCCCGACATCGTCCTGGTCGAGATCGGCGACATGGACATACAAAATCTGGGGACCTGGCCGATCACGGATGAAAATCTTTCCAGGATTTTACACATCCTGGTTCGATCGGGGGCCCGCGCAATCGGCATCGATCTTTTCCGGGATATTCCGGTGCCTCCTGGAACAGCCGATCTGGAGGCCACATTCCGGGGGAATAGAAATATCATCGTCGTTCAGAAGTTTGGCGTAGGCGGCATAGATGCTCCCAGTTCCCTTAAAGGCACCGATCAGGTTGCCTTCAACGACATTCTGGTCGACCCTGGCGGGACCGTGCGCAGAGGACTGCTGTTTCTTGACGACGGCCGGCAGGTTTTTTCCTCGTTCGCTCTCAGGCTTGCCCTTCTGTATCTGGGGGCGCAAGGTATTGCACCAAAACCCGATCCGGAGTTTCCCGACTACCTGAGACTCGGCCGGTGCACGATCAGGCCGTTCGAATCCGGGTGCGGCTACGTGAATGCCGATACGAGAGGCTACCAGTTCCTGCTCGATTTCAAGGAAGCTCCCACGTCTTTTCCGATTATTTCAGCTACCGAGCTGCTGTCGGCCGAAACAGCCCCACCGGTTTTGGCGGGGAAGATAGTCATTATCGGAATCAGCGCGCAGTCGGTAAAGGACGTCTTTTTTGCCCCCTACAGCCGCGGCCTCGATCCTGATGCCCAGGTCCCGGGGGTCGTTCTGCACGCCCATGCAACCAATCAGCTTTTGAGGTTGGCGCTGGGGCAAACGTCGCCCATTCGCACGGCGGGCAGGGCTTATGAAGTGTTGCTTATTTGTGCATGCTGTCTCGCCGGAGGTTTTTTCGGGTTGAGGTCGAGGTCGCCGGTTCGCCTGGCGGCGCTGGCCTGCGGAGGGCCGTCGATGATGGTCCTGCTTGCCTATGCAGCCTTCCTGGAGGGATGGTGGGTCCCCCTCGTGCCCCCGTCGGCGGGCTTCCTTGGTTCGGCCGCGCTTGTTGTTGCCTACACGTCCAAGCAGGAGCGCAAGCAGCGCAATTTATTGATGAAGATATTTTCCAGCCATGTGTCGCCCCAGGTGGCGGAACTGCTTTGGAATCAGCGCCAGCAGCTTATGGACGGGGCCAGGTTAAAATCCCGCAACGTTTATGCTACGGTCCTTTTTGCGGACCTTCGCGGCTTTTCCTCAATCGCGGAAAAACTGGACCCCATGGTGCTGGTGGACTGGCTCAATTCGGTAATGGAAACGCTTACCCGGCTCGTAATGGAGCATGGAGGCATGGTGGACGATTATGCGGGCGACGGTGTCAAGGCGGACTTCGGACTCCCCCTGCCACGTTTGAACGAGGAGGAAATCAGGACGGATGCCATCAACTCGGTGCGGTGCGCCCTGGCGATGGTGCGGAAGATGGACGAATTGAATGATTCATGGCGCAGCCGGGGTCTTCCCACCGTGGGGCTGCGGGTGGGGATCTGCAGCGGCCCGGTTGTAGCCGCGACAATCGGAAGCGACAGGAGGGTAAAGTTCACGTCCGTGGGCAATGTGGTCAATACTGCGTCCCGATTGGAGAGCTACGACAAAAAAAACATGCCTCCGTGTCCGACCGGGACCCCGTGCCGCATTCTTATCAGCCAGTCGACTTTTCAGTACATAGACGGATGCTTTCGCGTGCAGAAAATCGGGGAGGCAGAGCTGGCCGGACAAAATCAGAAGACCACCATTTACTCTATCCTGGGCTGCATCGAAGCTCCCGCCGATCCAACCTGATGGAGGGAAAGAGATGAAAAACCCGAAGAGCTTTTTCCTCGCATTTATGGCGATGTGGTTAGTTCCTGCCATCGCCCCCGCGCAGACGGAATTCCCCGTGAATCCGGGCCGGACCCCCTACAGAGAGGTTGCAGCTCAGCAGACCATGGCGGGCGACAAAACTTTGAAAGACAAAGAGAAGCCCGTTCAAGTCTCACCGGTGGATATGCCGGTCTACAAGCCTCCTTTGCGAAGCGCTCCCAAGGGAAGGCTTGCGGGCGGTTCACGGGCTCCCGGAAATTCTTCTACAAAAATCCTGCTCCTGTCCCCCGATCACGTCGGACTCACCGTCTTCGAGCAGCCTAAAATTTTCTGGTTCTTGTCCGGGCCGGTCAAACAGCCCCCGGAATTCACCCTCATCGAGTCCAACGCGGTAAATCCGGTTGTCGAAACCAGGCTTGCTCATCCGGCCGGGCCGGGGATCCAGTCGATTCGACTCTCGGATTACGGGGTCCGGCTAAAGCAGGGCGTCGATTATCAATGCTACATAGCCATCGTTTCCGACCCCGAGAGAAGATCCAAAGACATCATTGCGTCGGGAGACATCGAGAAGATCGAGTTTCCGGCTTCTCTTAATGAAAAACTCAACCGAGCGGCCCCTACAAGGGCCCCGTTTATCTATGCGGAAGAAGGGTTGTGGTATGATGCTCTGAGCGCTCTTTCGGATATGATCGAAAAGGATGCCGGACAGACTTCTTGCCTGAGGCAGCGCGCGGCTTTGCTCAACCAGGTCGGACTGCGCGAAGCGGCCGATTTTGAACTCAAGCGCATCTCGTCCGGTAAATGAAAGGCGGGAGGGCGTCCCCGCTTGAGAACCCGCCCGAAGGGGCTGAGGCCCTATTTCGCTGATTTTCGATTAGAACCCGCTCAGGGTAAACTGCATGTGGATGCCCTGATCCTGGAGGTTGTCGCCTGTCGTGGAGACATCTTTTAGCCGGAAACCCCAGTAGATCTCAAATTCCGATTTCACGGGAACGGGCTTCTTCAAAAAGGCCAATCCCCATCTGAGCCCGAGGCCGACGCTTAACAGGTAATCCGGATCGGGGGTCGGGAAATTGGTGTTCCAGGCTTTCCCATAATCGATAAAAGGGGCCAGTTGCACGTAGTCCGCCCAGCTCTTTTCGCGGACGAGCGGGACCCGCAATTCGATGGATGAAATAAGGGCATTGTCCCGTACCAGCTCATTTTCACGATACCCCCGCACGCTGTATCTGCCTCCAACCGGAATTTGTTCCAGGACCAGCAGCGGGTCTCCGGCCAGTTGCAGGTCCGTTCTGAAAATGGTCTGAATGTCCACGGCGTCCCAGATCCTCGCCCACTGAAATTGCCCCAGCCAAGCGAAAAAATGTCCGTCGGGGAGCCCCTTTTCATTCATAGTCGCACCCAGCGCGTCAATTCCCAGAGAGAAACGGGACCGCGCGGCCATGACGTCGTGCTGTGTCCTGTATGTCCACTCCTGCGCGAGGCGCAGGGCGGTAACAACCGATTTGCCGTCGTGCGCGCCGGGGGAAAACGAAAACGGCTCGCCCAGCAGGAAGGTCTCATCGCGCAGGTGTTCGCCCGTAAGTGCCAGCGCGAACTCCTGGGTCGGAGTCCGGTAGACGGGGTGCCTGAGCGTTATTTCGCTGATATCCGACTTGCTCTTGATATCGAGCGCCGCAAAGGGCTCTTCTACTACGTTGAAATCATTTTTTCTGTACCTGAGAAAAAGCGTCGTGTCATTGGAAGAAAGCGGAAGAGAGTAGGAAAAGTCAAGGAGTGGGTTCTGGCCTTCCGAGCCGCCGTAGGTGGCGCTCAACATATCCCCCACCCCGGTCAGACTCAGCAGTGTCGCCGTTACAAAACCACGCTCCGCGCCCACCGTGGGGGATTGGTAGTTGTTGAATCCGAGCTGTATTTTGTAAGGGGCGGCCTCCTCGACCTTGAGCTTGAGTTCGCTCTCACCGGGCCTGATACCCGGCCGAAGCTCGCCCTGCAGTTTTGAAATGCGTTCGTCTTGCTGCAGTAGCTGCAGCGATTGAAGAAGCGAGTTGACATTGAGGGGTTCTTGCTCGCCTGAAGGAATACGGGCCTTGTAATAGCTGGTTCGCAGCCATTTGTTCCCTTCAATTTCGACGTCGCTGAGGCGCCCCTCGATGATCCTGTAAGTGACGATTCCGCCCGTTATTTTCTGGTCCGGGAGGACGGCCCCCGAATTGATGTAGCCTTTATCGATATACAAAAGGGTCAGCGCCCGGCGAAGTTGTTCCATATCGGCACTGGTCAATTCCCGGTTGATATAGCCGGAAGTGACCTTCAAAATGTCTGCCTGCGGCAATACGGTATTGCCCTCCACCCTGATCTCGCGAACCAGGACACTCAGTTGCCCGGGACCGGCAGGCGGCACCGGTGATAGAGGCGCCGGCAATACAGGCGCTTCCATGGCGGGCGGTTTTTTTTCGGGGAATTGCGGCAGGATTTCGGGGGGCCGGATGCCGGGGAAAATACCAAGCCCCTCCTGGGCAGCGGGGGCCGTGCAGAAAAGCAAGGTTAAAAGAAGTCCGGCACACAGTAAGAAACCAGTTTTAACGGAAAAATAGAGCCAGAAGAATCGGCCGCCTCCCACTCCCCCCTCCTGATGCCAGAGATTTCCAATTCATTGCCCGTACAGCACAACGCTCGCCTGGCCCGTTGCGGGCTGAAACCGGCCCCATTGGATTCAGTGCTGGTAAGAGGACATGAACCCGCCCGGCTCGAAAGGAATTCCGTCCCGGCCTCTTACCACCAGACTGCTCTGTTTCCCGGCCCTGACGCGCGTCTCGCACGCTTCCCGCAAAAAGGTCGTCGCGTCCAGGAACTCTTTCGGAAGAGGGGTGAGAATGCCGCTCACATCGCTTATCGCAGCACGAATATCAACGCTGCCGTCGATCCCCAGGGCCGAAGAGGCATCCACGACGCTGGCCGGGTCGGCCAGAAAAAGACCCGCGGTGATCTGGATATTTCCACCCTTGCCCTCGAAGGCATTGGCGATAATTCGGCTTCCGTCCAGGATGACATATTGAGGATCTATGGTGATGTTTCCTCCCGTGGTTTGAGGTCCGCCCCCCACGCTGGCGCTGATCTCGCCGTCTACCATGCGCAGCATGTATCCGGCATTGATAAAAATATTGCCGCCGTCGGCCTGTGCAGCCGCGGTAGTCACTTTACCGCCCCTGATGAGGAAAGTGTCGGCCACGGAAATCGATATGTTGCCTGCATTGCCCTTCCCCGAACTCTGGGCGCTTATCAAACCGCCGGGCGAAAGCCGCATACCGGAGGAGGCGATATCGATGCTGCCCCCCGTGCCGGAACCGGCGGTAGAACTCTCGATGCTTCCGTCAGCAATGTCCAGACTTGATGTTGTCAGGCTTATGCTGCCCCCGTTTCCGGAGCCTCCGGTAACCGAAGTGCTGATCTTGCTCCCGTCCGATATGCTCGCCGAACCGGCATTGATTACCACGGTCCCACCATCTGCAAGTCTTGCCTCGGAGCTTATGGTACTCCCTCCGGAAAGGGCCAGGGAGTCGGCGGCGCCAATCGATATGTTTCCGGCGTTTCCAGCCCCGGAGCTTGAGGTGGAAACCAGCGATCCGCCGGCTAAACCGATCTTATTGGACCGGATATCGATGCTGCCCCCCTCGGATGTCTTCGCTGTTGAAGACACCGTACCGCCGCTGCTATTGAAGCGGTCGGCTGCAATCTCGATCCGTCCCCCTTTGCCCTGGCCGTTACTGGAGCTTGAGACGGCGGCGCCGGAGTTAAGATCCAGCCCTTTGGCTTCGATCTGAATATGGCCCCCGTTGCCGGTTCCCGAAGTCGTGGAAGAAATGCGGCCGTTTTGCTCAAGCATTATTGAGGGCGAGGAGATTCGAATATTGCCGGCATCTCCGGTCTTGTTATCGGTTACATATTGATTGCTGGAACTTGCAAGAATGCCTGAACTTGCTGCTATAGTGGCCCTGTTTCGGTCCAGGCCGCTATTGATGAGGTAGTCCCTATGGACCGCATTCGTCCCTGAGATCAGAAGAGCATCGGACGAAATGTTGATGCTGCCTCCTTTACCGGTGCCAAATGTGCCGGCGCTGATTTGCCCTCCGTCCAGTAAGCTCAAATTCCGGGTGTTGATAATAACGTCACCGGCGTCTCCGCCGTTATAACCGCCTTGTGAACCAATTGCCGACACACATAATGTGGTTATGCCGTTGAAGGTATACGGGTCCGGATGAACGCCCGATATCAATATGTCATCGGCGTTCACCCGGATTGTTCCGCCCCGTCCGCTTCCGAAGGCGGAGGCAAAGATTTCGCCGCCGTTTAAAAGCTCTATTTTCCCGATATTTAAAACGATATCGCCGGCATTGCCGATCCCGAACGAACTGGAATTGATTTGCGCTCTGTTATCCAGCGTCAGGGTGTCTGCCGTGATCAGCAAATCCCCTCCCTTCCCGTCGCCTGGTCCCACGAAAATGCTTGTATTGCTGTCCCCCGGGTGTTCGAAGCCCGAGATGAGGATGCTTTTCGCCGCGATCTCAACGGATCCGCTGTCTCCTGTTCCGGCCCCGTAATTGCCGGTGGCGGTCACGTACGAACCGTTCCTTATCTGCAGAGTATCTGTTTGGATCTTTATATTTCCAGCCGAACCGGTACCAAATGTATTTGCGGCGATTGACCCATAGTTGGTGAGATCGATGTTCTTCGAGGTCAGCAGCAGGTCTCCCCCTTTTCCCGAAGAAAAGGCGTTGGCGTAAATGCCGGTGTCATTATCAGGACTTCCTAATATAGACAATGTGTCCGATGATATATCTATCTTACCTGCATTACCTTTACTTCTGCTGATGTCGTATATCTGAGCGCCATTTTGAATACTTACATTTGCTTTGATATCTATATTACCGGCATTTCCGGTAGCCCAAGTCCCATTGTAAATGAAGCCGCCGTCGCGGAGTGTAAGATTATCGGCGGTCAATCTAAGGTCTCCGGCTTGCCCCCCCGCCTCCGTATACAATCCGATACAGGAGTGAGTGCCGTTGGTTGGGATACCCGAAATAAGAATGTCATTCGAGTTGATCGTAATGCTTCCTCCCGGGCCGCTGCCTGACGTACCTGCCCAAATGTTGGCTTTGTCGATCTGAAGATCATTGCTGGTGATATTTATACTGCCGCCCTTGCCATTATCCCGCACCCATGATTCAACGTATGCGGTATTCTTTAGCAGTATATGCTGTGCATCGAGTTCAATATCCCCGCCCTGACCGCTTGCAAGAGCCCTGCAAGCTATGTCCGTGTAGGCAATGACCCCTCCCAGCTCCAAAGTGTCGGAAAAAATTCTTATGTCCCCCGACCGCCCCGACCCTGAACTGGAGGAAGCGATTTCTCCTCCGGGCATTGAAAACTTGCCGGTAAGTCCGATATCGACCCCGACGGCGGCTCCGTCGAGAGCGCCGGTTGTCCCGGAATTTATGGTTGCCCACCAGTCTGACCGGCTGGAAATGGTAAGGCTGCCTCCTCGGATATAGATCGATCCGCCGGGATCTCCCTTTGTGCTGACGGTCGTAAGCGAGAGTGAAATATCGCCCAGGCGGGTGAAATTATCCAACCTGAGGTCCGGATTCTGCCCGTAAACCGGGGTGACTTCGCCCGGCGAACCGACAGCGGCCAGGTTGATGCGGCCGCTTTCAGCCTTCAAGGTGGCCTTGCCAACTTCGATATTGCCCGCTATCAATGAAAGAGCGGCCCCTTTCGGAACACTGAGATCGGAGCCGTCGGCGATGGAAATGCCGGCCGGATTGCTCTTGAGAAACCCGAAAGATTCCGGAGACGCAACCGAAAGAGTGCTGTTGCGCGCCGGGTCGACGTTAAAGACCTCTCCGTTTGAAAATCGCAGGGAGTCGGCCGTGCTTGCGTGAAAGGACCCTTTTACGTCCAGGTGGGAATGGGGGCCGAACAGGATTCCGCTCGGATTGAGCAGAAACAGGTTCGCGCCGCTGATCTCGGATACAATGCCACCGTCAATACTCGAGAGTTCCCCCCCGGTCACGCGCCCGATAATATTTTGGATGCCGGTGGGGCCGGAGAAAATGGCGTTCTCATTCGTTTGCACATTAAAGGTGCCGAAGCTGTGGAATAAGTTGTTGCCCCTGATCTGGCCCAGATCGGAGGTGATGGCGTAATTGGGCCCCGGAATCGATTTCCCGGCGGGACCGGGCCCGATGGTTCCATCA
This sequence comes from uncultured delta proteobacterium, assembly GCA_963712895.1. Classification (GTDB taxonomy): domain Bacteria; phylum Desulfobacterota; class Syntrophobacteria; order Syntrophobacterales; family Syntrophobacteraceae; genus SbD1. Next base: position 72,711 of record CAVQJR010000015.1, read on the forward strand.
ATGGTTATGGCCGCATGAGAGAAAACGGGTGGCAACAGAAGGACCAGACAAACCAACAGCACCATTCTTCCCGGACCGGTTCCCATGACGGGCATGGCTGTCTCCATTCCGGCTGATTAGTCCAGTTGCAGGAAATGCGACGGTAGCCAATACGCCCCGGCAATCTTGCGGGAATGCGCTCTTGGCTTTCAAAACAAAACGATACGTTGTTTCGGACAGTCTTGAACGTGTGGCTTAAAACGATTTGATTTAATACAGCCTTGCTTTTGCACACTGAAGCGGATCTTGTATAGGGAACCAGACCGAACGCTGCGGTTGAGCGCAAATTGGCGGTGTCGGGGGCATTGGAGAGCGAGAAAATCACTCTCGTTTCATTTTGGCATGAAATGGAAATTTCTGTCAAGCAAATAGAAGACCATCAGCCCGCCCGGCAAAGAAGATGCAGGGTGGTTGCCTGCCAAAAAGACAAGAGCCGGGAGGTTTTGACTCCCGACCCGATGATTTCCCTCTGATTTCGGGACATGGACGATCATTTGATCAACAGCATCTTCGGGGACTGTATAGTGGGCAGGAAGCGAATAATCGGAAGCGGCCTGAAGATCACTTTTGTTGCGAGAACGAAACGCCCCAGGGAATCAGTGCTGCCGGTGACGGTCCCATTGCTCAAGTCAGCCTTCTCCGTAATGTCATTCCAGCCGGTCCCCTGAGCCTGAAGCATCGCATGGACGGTACCCTGTTTGAGTTCTACCTGCTCACCGCCGATAGTTACCATTACAGCACCGGCATACTGAGCCGTGGTCTGGATATCATAAAAATTCGCACCGGCAGTATAGCTCCCCGGCAAGGAAGCGGAGGCCGCCGGCGAAATCTTTACCGAGGTCTGGCCGGGTTCCACAACCTCGTTGAAGGTAACCTTGACGTCTCCGATGGACACCTGCACGTCATTGCCTGCCGGGGTGTTGGGCTGGGGAACCGGGGCTTTGTCGCGAATGACGAACCCAACGAGTGAGTTCTCTACAAAGTCTGAAGTGGTGTATATCTCACCTATGCCATGGACTGCGTCGCTGAACGTGCCATTGAGCACGCCGGGCTGAAAATCGTCGAGTGTGAGCATGCGGGAGTAACTGGAATTCCCGTCTATGAGGTTTGCCGCAACGGGGTTGTTGGGCGCCTTATACGCGGTGGCCTTGATGTAGGGACCCATTCCGGTGCCTGCCGCGAAGGTATCCCACTGCGCCTGAGTCCAATCAACGTGCTCGTCGTGAATAAGGGAGAACTCGATCGAAGGGACGGTCTTGTAGGTCCAGGTGGAAGCGTTGTTGGGATCAAATCCCGGCTGCGTCATATCCACAAAGCGGATGGCTACCTTTGCCTTTCCACAGCTATGGTCATCCCAGCAGTGCTTGGAAGCACACGCCGATGAATCCCAGGTGAAGAAGTAACCGGTAACGTCTGAATAGGCGTACCCGTTGATGGTCAGGAAGACGACATAGGTATCGTACTTCCCGTACACTCCTCCGTTGTCTTTCCCGTCGACATCGGCAAAAACGCCGAATGCATAGCCGGGACATGCCGAGCCCGGATAGAGCCTGAGGGTATCCAGGACCTGATCTGTGTCGGCATGCACCCGCGGAGCCAGAAACAAACAGAAAAGGCATGCCACCAAAAGAACGGTTATCCTGCTGAAGCGTTTTTCTGACATGATACCATCTCCTTTTTGAGTGATAAAAGCGTCTTTGAATCTTTTCACCAGTTCCCCTGCTATTGCCGCAGCGGAGATTGCCCGGCTTCTGAAGCTTGGAATGTGTTTGCCTGCTGACTGTTATTGGCCTGTTGGTGCCTTGCCAGTTGGTAATGGCAACCACTGTGCCAGGGGAGCCGCAAGTAAATTCGGGGAGTGGTCTTTCAGGATAACTCATTGGAATACGAGGATTTATTGATGGACGGCCCATTCGTGGCCGCCTTGGTCAAAACCGGAAGTCCAAAAATAATTGTCAACATAGTTGTCGCTATCCGGCCTCAGATATCTTTCCCGGGTTGGGAGTGGCATTAAGAGACAACTATGTTGGCGGTGCCAACGTGGGTTGACCACCTTCCATGCCGGCTATCTCATTGATAATCGGCTGGTTGAGCGGCAGGCGTTATGCACGTGAAGCGTTAGGGACAGGGGGAGTAAGCCTGTATGGTGAGAACTGTAAACCGGCATGAAATAATGACCCACTTTGTGGAAAATCGGCATCCAAAATTGACCCACCATAGCATCGCTTACAATTTGAAAAGAGAAATAGCCAGAAGCGGCATCAATCTAAGCCTCACTTGATGGTTTTTTAGCGGCTTCAACATCTCGCCGTGCGTATCCAGGCGGCGAGGGGCGCGAGGTAGGTGCATTCTGTCAGATTCTCCAACGGGTTGGAGCGGGGCCATCTTTTCCAGCTCAAACGTGTCCCATAGGCAGCCCCAAAAGATGCTCATAAACAGCTCGTGAGAGGGGGTTTGGGTCCTTCAGATCGACGATCTTTGATCGTGATGATGGGAAAACCTTTTGAGTAATTTGGGCGGGAAAAACGATCAAACCATGCGTCTCCATGTGTCAATTCAAGTCCGCCTTCGGACAGTCAACTGATCTCTGTTGCGCGGCCTTGACCCGGCTTCTTCAGCCAGCTCACCAGAAATGTGCCGACGGCGAGGGAATGGCCTCTTTTAACCTCAGGTTCAGGAATGAGGATGAAAACCCCATCAGAACCGAGCAACTATTTTTTTAACCGAGGTGGGTCCCTTTTGCTTGTCCGTTAGTGGGTCCCTATTGCATTTCTGCTCACAGAAAGGAGACGCCCGTGAACTCTGAGGAACTTGTCACAGAGGTTCGAAAAGCAAAGAGCGAGTTTACAGCCAAATGCAAGAGCCAGTTTGGGGAGAAAGCCAAATGTACGAAGTTCACCGGGTCTGTGGCCGTGGAGATACTTCGACAAGTGCTCCTGAAAGAGGGGTTTCCTGTGTCGCAGCGGGACTGCTTCATTGACGGTATTCCAATCCAATTTGATCTTTTTATTACCAAGCCAAACGCGCAACCGAGTTGGGGACTGTTGTATGCGCCGAATGACGTGCTTGTTGCGCTTGAGGTCAAACAGGTGGGAGCGTTCCCTGACACGATCAAGAAGGTAAACCACGATTTCGGGGAATTGACCGGGAAGTGCCCGCACATCATTTGTGCATATGTCGCTATCGAAGAGCGGGAAGGCTATAAGCCCGGAAAATTCATAATAGTGCTTGAAAAAAGCAACGGACATCATGTAACGTGTTGACTTGCTGAGAGAAAACACGAAACAAAAAGGATGTCCGTTGAAAACAGTCTGTCATAATCAGCTCTCTTTTGCAAACCTTGATTCTCGCTCTGTTGTGGCCGAATTTTCGGCTGGCCCCATGACTTCGGATGGTGGCTCTTTGCTGTTACGTGAAATCGATCAAGCAACAAATCTTTCTTCAATAATGTGCAGGTCAATTTCCGACCGTCGCGACAAGGCCAAGGTGCAGCATGGGCAGGAGGAACTTTTGCGCCAACGCCTTTTCGCCATTGCAATGGGCTACGAGGACGGCAATGACCACCAAACCCTGCGCTTTGATTCGGGACTCAAAACCGCCGTGGGCCGTCTGCCCGAAACCGGTCCCGCTCTGGCTTCCCAACCGACACTCTCGCGATTCGAAAACGGTGTGGGGAACCGAGAACTTCGCCGCTTGGCTGATGCTCTCATGGATGCCTATGTGGCCGCACATCCGGCTCCGCGCAAGGTAATCGTGCTTGATATCGACTCAACAGACGATCCCACTCATGGCATGCAGCAGCTCTCCTTCTTTCACGGCTACTACGATCAATACATGCTGCATCCACTACTGATCTTCGACGGGCTCACCGGCTTTCCGGTGGCCTCGGTGTTGCGTGCGGGCAACGCACACGCATCAAAAGGAGCGGCGGCCATCTTGAAGCGCATTATCCGCCGCCTCAAACATGCCTATCCGGAGGCCACGATTCTGGTGCGCGCCGATGCCGGCTTTGCCGTACCGGCCATCTACAGGCTCCTGGAATGCGAGAAGGTCAAATATACGATTGGTTTGATTACCAATGAGCGTCTACGCAAACGTGCCGCCAACCTGGCGCTTAAAGGCGAAAAAGAGTTCGCCAAAACAGCTGAAAAACAGAGACTCTTTGGCAGTTTTTACCATCGAGCCGGTTCCTGGCAAAGACCGCGTCGGGTTATTGCCAAAGTTGAGAGGCTCCCCCGAGGACTCAACACCCGCTTTGTAGTAACCAACATCCTTTTTGAATCTGCCGCTGGAATCTATGACGGCATTTACACCGGCCGCGGCGATGCCGAAAACCGGATAAAGGAACTCAAGCTTCATCTCAAAGCGGACCGGCTGAGCTGCACCCGTTTTAAGGCCAACCAGTTTCGACTGCTTCTGCACACCTTTGCCTTCGTTCTCTTATGGCACTTGCGCCGAAGCCTTGCAGGGACAGAACTGGCTGTCGCCACAGTCGACACTCTCAGGCTCAAACTCCTCAAAGTCGCTGCCAGAGTAGTCCAGAGCGTCAGGCGTATTCTCTTTACCATGCCCCGTGCCTATCCCTATCAGAGCCTGTTTGCCATTGCGCTGAAAAATATTCAGCAAATGCCCCTCAGGTGCTGACGTAACATCTCCAAATCGGCATCTGATCACCCATGTAAACCGCAGCCGATACTACAGGTGCGTCCAGAATCGAGGCGCCGGGCAAAAAACATAAAGCGATAACGGGGAAAAAGGATTTTTGACCAACTCCAGTGTCTCTCAACTGGCCGGACCGCTGAAAATCCCGAACTCATCGCTCACGATGGTAGAAATCGAAGGCGTTCTCACCATGCTTCATGAATAATGCGGGTTAAAGTTTTCTTATGTGCTTGGCGTTCAAAAGACTACCCTCTTGTGGTCGCCGGATATGTACCCTTTACCTCCGCCTGAATACTCGGGTACTGGACGACCGCCAAAACTGCCAAGCCGCAGTCTGGACCATAGTCCTTTGAGTGCCCTGAAACCGGCTCAGGCTTTGCCGGACAGCGCTTATCAGATCATCGTCTGGAGGGAAGGCACAAACAAGGTGCTCTCCTCTCGATTTGCCGCCGCGCGCGTACGGGAAGGGCATCGGTATTACTGGCGCAGTGACAGCCCTTCAGAACAATGGTTGCTGATCGAATGGCCGGTTGGGGAACCCGAGCCCACAAAATACTGGCTCTCAAACCTGGATGCCGCCGTTTCCATGGAAGAATTGGTAAGCACCGCAAAGCTTCGGTGGCGCATTGAACGCGATTACCAGGAACTCAAGCAAGAGATTGGGCTTGGTCATTTTGAGGGCAGAGGATGGCGGGGGTTCCACCATCATGCAACCCTTTGCATCGCGGCGCAAGGGTTTCTGGTTGCCGAGCGAAGTTCTTCCCCCCCCCTCGGGCCATGATATCGGGGCGGCCTTTAATCTACCTCAAATACCCGAAGGTTGGAGGCCAAGGGGATCTCTCGATCAGACCGGAGCGACATAGCCCGTTTTCAATTGCCACATTAAGGAAACGGCTCACGCTGATGCTGACAAAGAGCTTATTGCGGTGTCCCTGCTGCCAAAAAATGAATGGGCCACGATGCATGTTTATGACACAGTAAGATCAACTAAATCCCGTGCGGAGGATTATAGGGATGTTTGTTCGGATTCAGCACTGCCTATTAAAGAATTAAAAGGTTTTGGCTGCCTTGGTCGAACCGGTGGTCGGAATCACTTGGAATCGTAGTCGTATTAAATCGGGATATTGCAGATACGCGTTTGTGAGGTGTTAATAAATATTTACTACTTCTATTGATAAATAATTATTTACTACATGTATTTTTAAAATGTGATGTCCAATTTTGATGGTTGACATACTATTAATTTTGACTTAGACTAAGAATAAACGATAACGAATTGATAATTAGATCTCGTAATGAGTTGTGGCGTTGATAGATCCAATAAATACTCAAAGGCATGATATTTGTTAATACGTCATGATGGCAATTATTGTCACAAACAATGATGGTCATCCGGCACTATTGGTATCAACACGTTGCAACAATTGAGTAGAAACACTATTTTATAAGGATAAGTTATCATGGACTTTTCTTTATTCAAAGAGACTAAATCCTACCTGAATACCAAAAAAGTTGACGAAAAAGCAGAGGAATTAACCAAAGAATTCAAAGAACACCTTGATAAGTGTCAGGCCGCGTATCCACAAATGACTGACATCCATTTGATTTTTGAGGGATGGGCGATCCAGAAATTAGCCGGCATCCAGTTGATCCTTTTGGCATTGGCCGAAGACTCACAAATACTGAGAACCATAATATCGGATCCCTCTCTTTTGCGGAGCGGTCAGCGCGATGCTCAAAGCCTTAGGAAATACCTATCCCAAGAAGAATAGCAGGTCGATTTTCGGCACCAAAATTGAAAGCTATCGATGACTCTGATTTAAGCCACGTGTCCCACCTCCATAGGATGGACCTGGTGATGAGAAAATATCAGGACCTTCGTTGACAAGGGTTAATGAAAAGCTTCAGAGGATGCGACAGGGGTAAGGAGAAGAAGCTCACTGGATAGTTTTGGATACAATGGATACAGTGAACTTGCCGATGGCAAGTCGAACGCTAGTCAAGAAAGCGATTAGCCTCTGAACGACCTCCGTCGCTTCCAAGGGGGTCAGGTTTTTGCACCGGGCAAGTTTTCCAACAAGAGAAAACCAAACGCCAGCATCGACATAGTGATGTGATGATGCCACCCCAGAAAGCCTCTGCCCTCATAATGATCAAGGCCCAGTTCTTCTTTGAATTGCCGGCGGGCCTGCTCGATAGTCCATCTTATTTTTGCGAGTTGGACAAGCCGACTGAGGCCGGTTTGAGGGGGGAGATTGGAAAACCAGTATCTGGTAGGTCCCGGCTCACCCCTGGGCCATTCGATCAGAAGCCATTGTCTTGGAGGGTGGCTTTCTCCCTCGGCCGGTTTGTAGGCCGGCTGCACCCGAACCGCAGCAAAACGGGACACCAGCGTCCTTTGGGTTCCTTCGCGCCAGTTAATTGTTTTCCACATCCGTGCCGGAAGTTTTTGTGCAAACTCCCTGGCCGGAAAAGCTTTTTTGGCCTGGTGATGAGGCGAGTCCCCCACACGACCTCTGGTCTTGGCTGGCTCATCAAATACAATGGAGCTGGACTCGATTCCGACAACATAAAAAAGCTCGCGGTCGATCAGCCCTTGCCGAAAAGGGTGTACCACACCGCATAGGGCGTTACTTACTATAACGCACTTGGGGATGTCCCATCCGAGAACGCGATCGATCAGGTCCAGAGCAATCTGCCATTTAGTCCTAAAGGCTCGGTCAACCGGCACACCGGTTTTTTGCATCCGCGGCAAATCATCCGTCCAACTTTCCGGCATATAGAGATCAAAGTCGCGGCATGCAGGCTTGATCTGTTGCCAGGCTAAGGGAGGTGGCAACCTGGCAGTTTAGCACTTTGCCAAGAGTCTCCGAGTACTGCCGTGAGACCCCAACAGAGTGTTTTCCGCGTTTTGGAAAACAGAAGTCATCAATAATCCAGCCAGAAGCGGGAGCGAGTTTTCTCGACATAAATTCAGCCAATTTTTTTCTGACAGGAACGACATCCCATGGACTTTGCCCGATGATCTGCTGCATAGCCTGGACATTGCCGCCGGGCAATCTGGCAGCCATGGGCTCGATGGATTTGCGTTCTCCATTGAGAAGAAGCCTATGCACATAAGCGCTTCCCCATCTTCGCCTTTCCGAGCGTCCCCAAAGATAGAGAAACTCCCCCAGGAAGTCCTCGATTCTGTCCCGAAATGAGTCCAATTGGTTGCTGTCCAAACTTGTTCCTCCTGTCTCCTAAATGGGACAGCAACGCAGATTTTGTCAATTACTTAACGTAGTAGTTTAAGATCAGGCGTGTTGGAAACGTCCGGTTACATTGGATGACAACGGGAATCAAATCGATGCAGGAAGCGTTACGGTCGATCAAATTGCCTAAACATCTAAAATAAGAAGAAGTACCAATATATTAGTACATTATCTTCCTGAGGAGGTTGGGCGGCCATAGGGATGAATCGCACGCCCCGCCACAAAAACGTAAGCCTCGCCACGGTTGAGCCAAGTCCGTATAGCTAGCTGCTTTATCGTGTAGTTCCATCATGTTGGTGTTCTAGAGTATTGAAAAAATGCCAATCTGAGCCTGCCATGGAGAAAAAAATCAATTATTGAGTTTCTAAATCAATTATGTAATATTTATGGCACATTCAAAAGGGAATGCGATTGTGGCCAGAAGAGCGAGTGGTGCTGATGTTCTCGAAAAGGCAAAGGCCTGTTTGGCCAAGGCGAAAACGGTGGAACAGTTGCGACAAGCCCAGGCAGTGCTTCTTCCATTGGAGTTTGGGCTAAGCGTTGCACAAGCCTCCCGGGCCATTGGTCTATCGGTCGGTTGGACTTGTCGGCTGCGGAGAGCTTTTATTCGCGGGGATCTGTTGGAAAAAACAGGCGAGCAGACCCGTGGCGGGAGGCATCGAGAAAATCTAAGCCGCGAAGAGGAAAGCTCATTTCTTGAGCCATTTCTCAAAAAAGCCGCAACCGGCCAAAGTTTAGTCGTTAGCGAAATCAGGAGTGCATTGGAGTCGCAACTGGGGCGCCATGTTGCGCTGGCATCGGTGTATAATCTGTTACACCGTAACGGCTGGCAAAAGGCACCTGAAAATCGACTCCGAAGGACCAACGTACCTGCTCAAGAGTAAACTTGCTGACTCGCTTGGCGAATCTCCCGCGCATGGCCGGCTGGTTCGAAAGCACAGCTGGATTTCGAACCATGTTTCTATGCAGCACAGGTCTCATTGGAGAGTAAGACCAAGGGAGTAAGAGAGTGGCAGGTCCTCGTTTTAAGAATATTGAAGTATTGATATGGAAATTAAACAGATTTTCACCTGCGGTTCAATGCCTCTAAAAAATCAGCCCATTTACTATAACCCTTTTGCCACGATTTGTCACTTTTCGCTGCCCTGGCAAAAGTGGCTTTTGGTGACAAGTTCACAAAAACCAATCATGGAATAAGAATCGAAGAGCCGGTAGTTCGTCGGGATTCGATATCACGATGGGCCACGGCTGCCTCTGCCAGTGGATAGGTCTTTCCGATCTGCACCTTTACAGTCCCGCTTTCGACCACTTCGAACAAATCCTTGGCATGCGCGAGAAGGTCCTCCCGCTTGGCGGTATAGGTCATAACGGATGGCCGGGTGAGGAAAAGGGACCCTTTGGCGGAGAGTATCCCAATGTCAAAGGGAGAAACCGTTCCACTTGACTGTCCGAAGCTGACCATTGTGCCGAGAGGTCTCAGACAGTCCAGGGACTTCATGAAGGTATCCATGCCCACGGAATCATAGACTACGTCAACACCTCTTCCACCTGTTATCTCCTTTACGCGGGAAGCAAAATCCTCTTCCCTGTACAGGATCGGATGATCGCATCCGTTACTTTTTGCGATTTCTGCCTTTTCCTTCGACCCAACTGTTCCGATTACGGTTGCACCAAGGTGCTTCCCCCACTGGCAAACAAGCAACCCCACACCTCCCGCAGCCGCATGAATAAGGATCGTATCGCCAGGTTTGACCTTGTAACACCCATGGAGCAGGTATCGGGCGGTCATTCCCCTTAACATCATGCCAGCTGCCTGATGTGTGGAGATGCTTTCAGGAAGCACAACCAAACGATGAGCCGGAATGATCCGCATCTGCGCATAAGCCCCCGGAGGAAGCCCCGCATAGGCTACACGATCTCCAACCGAGACCACGCTTACCCCATCGCCGACAGCTTCGACTATTCCCGCTCCCTCGATTCCGATTATGGCCGGCATGTGAAGAGGGTAGAGGCCGGTCCGGTGATAAATATCTATGAAGTTCATGCCTATTGCTTCGTGACGGACAAGCGCCTCACCAGGGCCGGGCATTCCCGGATCATGTTCCTCGAAACGCAAGACTTCAGGCCCTCCGGTTTCATGTATTATTATAGCTCTCGGCATTGTTCCCCCTTAAAAAGTAAAGCAGCGCACCAGCGTCCCTTAAAACGGCTGCCCTGATGATGAAAATCGTATTCATTAACCATCCGGGTTCCCGGACGCCTTTTGAGTCAAGGGATGAGACCTTTGACCGTCTTTTCATCCAGCTTTTGCACTAGAGCCAGGATAAGCTGAAGCGTCCTGTCGAAATCGTCCCTGTGAATCATGCCCGCATGACTATGGATGTGCCTGGCAGGAACTCCCAATACGACAGTGGGAACACCGGTCCCGTGGAGGTGAACCTGGCCGCCGTCCGTCGAGCCCCCCAGGCCCGCCGAGTACTGCAGGGGAATACCCAATTCGGCAGCGGTATCAATGACAAAATCCCGAAACTTAAGACTTGGGATGAGTCTTGCTTCAAGCAGGACGAGCACTGGTCCCCCGCCGAGCTTAACGCTGGATTCTTCAGGTTTGATTCCTGGGACATCCCCGCAAATATCCGTCTCTAAAATGATTGCTGCATCGGGATCGACCAGACCAGAACTCGTTTTAGCCCCGCGAAGCCCGACCTCTTCCATGCTCGTACCCACTCCAAAGAGGATATTGGGATGGAAATTCTGGAAGAAGTGGAGCATCGTTTCAATCATGAGTGCGACACCGACCCGGTCGTCAAAGGCTTTCGCCATGTAGACCTTCCCGTTCATTAATGGCTTAAACGAACTGTCAGGGACAACGGGATCACCCAGGCGAACGCCTGCTTCCTCCAGATCGGCTTTACCTGTCCCGCCGACATCGATGTACATGTCTTTTTTTTCAACGACTTTGTTGCGCTCATCCTGGGAAATCAGATGGGGAGGCTTGGCTCCGATTACACCGGGCAGATCACCCTTATGAGTCTTGACGACAACCCGCTGCCCCAGGAGCACCTGATCGAACCAGCCACCCAAGGGAAGAAACCTGATGAACCCCTCCTGCGAGATGTGCGTTACCATGAATCCGATCTCATCCAGGTGAGCGGCAAGCATGACACGAGGCCCGGCACCTCCATTCCGAAATACGAGACTCCCGATGCCGTCCTGCTCAACATTTCCTAATGGCTCCAGGTAGCGTCGTACCAGATTCCGGATATCGGTTTCATGACCTGGAATACCGTGCGCTTCCGTAAGTTCCTTCAATAATTGTTCTGTGCGGTCCATAACAGCTTTCCTTTAATTCAGCTTTGGGACAAAAAATCACAGCGCGGGACCCGATTTTCTCGCCTCAACCGGAATGGAACCTATCAAGAGTAATATAAGACTGGACAAAGGCGCAGTGCTCAATGGTGCTCCATAGCAGGCTCCCGCATTTTCTGGTCACGATCAGAACCGGGAAGCATATTCGGATAGTCGAAATAGTCACCGGCGAATGGTTGGGGACCCCGTTTGGTGGAATTGGGTACACGAGAATTCCCGGCAGGAACGTCACCGGGGGCGAACGCAGAGAGGGGCATGATGCGGATACGGGAAACCGTATGCTATTCCGAGCAACACCCCCTAAATCAAAGGCCCCTCAGATACGCCATATCGACGTTATCTGAGGGGCCTGGATAGCACACTCCATTCCGCCTCCTGTCGCTGCGATGTTTAGGTCACTCCTGCTCCATCGAATGTTCGCCGAAACACCCACCGTATCGGGTGCCCGGCGCTTACCCTGGCAAACGGAAAACCCCAATCCAGGGGACCGCGTAGGGATTCGAGGTGAAGCACGATAGCAGCATTTTAAGAGATTTTGGAGGCAAGTCAAGCTGGAGGGTGCGGTCGTGGAAAAAAGGCGAGAATTGCATCACAAGGAATCTTAAACTGGTAATGTGCAGGAAGTTCTGCAAAAGAGAACGATTTAAAAAAATGGTCATGGCATACGGGTTGTTCGACCAAAACACCCAAATCCCCTATGAAGGGAGAAATGCCATGACCAAGACGGAGTTTAAGCGCAATTTGCCGGAGGTAAAAGCCCTTTTCAGCGAAGAAAAGGACGTGCTCAAAAATATTCTGCGGGAGGTGATGCAGGAGGTTTTGGAGCAGGAGATGACAGATGCGGTTGGTGCTGCAAAGGGAGAGCGCTCACCCGGCCGACAGGGCTACCGGTCCGGCTATTACGAACGCTCACTTATCACCCGTGTTGGAAAGCTGGAACTCAGGGTCCCGCAAGACCGGCAGGGGCATTTCTCAACTCAGCTCTTCGAGCGTTACCAAAGATCCGAAAAAGCATTAGTTTCAGCCCTGGCCGAGATGTACGTTCAGGGTGTTTCCACCCGCAAGGTAAAGGCGATAACCGAAGAGTTGTGCGGGCATTCGTTTTCGGCCTCGGCTATCAGCGCGGTGAACAAGACCCTGGATGAAGGCCTGGGAAAGTTTGCAAAAAGGCGCTTGGAGGAGTCCTACCCCTACCTGGTTCTGGATGCCCGCTATGAGAAGATAAGAGAGGATGGAGTCATACGGAGCCAGGCAGTGCGGATCGCAATCGGGATCAATGAGGAAGGCCGACGGCAAGTGCTTGCAGTAGAGCTGGCAAACAGGGAAAGTGAAAGCAGCTGGCGGGACTTTCTGGTGGGCTTAAAAGAGCGTGGGCTTTGCGGAGTTGAGTTCGCGGTCTCAGACGATCACCCGGGGCTTAAGCGCGCGATCTGGGAAGTTTTGCCCGAAGCGGTCTGGCAGCGCTGCTATGTTCACTTCCTGAGACGCTCTGGATCACCTGCCGCGGAAGGCAAACGACGACTGCCTCCAGGAGCTTCGTTGGATTTATGATCGCCGCGATCTAATCGAGGCACAAAAGGACTTGGCCCAATGGCTTGAGCGCTGGCAGAAAAAATACCCCAAACTTTGCGCCTGGGTTGAGGAAAGCATAGGAGAGACGTTTAACTACTACCGGCTGCCTCTACAGCACCACAAGCACATGAAATCAACCAACATGCTGGAGCGCTTTAACGAAGAGATCAAACGAAGGACTCACGTGGTGCGGATTTTTCCGAATGAGGCGAGCTGTCTGAGGCTGGTTCGGGCTCTTGCGGTGGAGACTCACGAGAGCTGGTTGGAAGCAAGCCGGTACTTGAATATGGATCTGCTCAAGGAGCACAAAAAACTGGGATTAGCGATGAAGTCGGCTGCCTGAGCCGCCTGGACGCCATCTGAGGCGCAGTGCGTGTCGGCATTCCTTCACGCCCTGGCCTTCGCGGATCTGTAATCGCGTATGCATTTTGACTGCAAAACAGGGTAGATTTGAGGAGATTTAAGGAGATTTGTTAAAATTGGGAATCGGCATAAAACCCGATTCCCTTTGATTTTATTGATGGGCCGTCGCGGAATCGAACCGCGAACCTCCTGATTAAGAGTCAATTCCCCCGAGCTTCACAAACTCCTCAATTTGTCGCAAGTTGCGGGAATGACTCGATTTCGATTTTCCACATTTTGGCAGATTCTCCAAGTTTTTGTCAATTTTGGAAAAATTTTCTCACACAGACTCTCACACAGAAAAAAGCCGTTTTACCTTTTTGCACTCCCCATCGGGGCGCAATTTTGGATGTGCTGCTTCATCCAATGAACCGATTTTAAATAAGCAAGACTCCCAGGCGCCTTGAGTCCCAGTTCCCAAAACCGCAGTCCGGAGTCGAACAGGGTGGTTCCCTTTTACGTTTGCGCTATCCTGCTCTGGGGATCGAAGTCGGAGAGTGCTTTATCAAGCTCCTCCTGGGTTCGCTTGGCAGACATCAATTGGTAGGCGATGAAGATTCCGACGGGAATTCCGAAAACGAGGCCAAGAATTAAGCCGGACCAGAACATGGCCATCTCCTTTTTTGGAAGTTGCGAAGGATCATTCGGAATTCAGACTAAAATTAAAAGAGCCGGGGTGCCCCTCAGGTATCCATGAATGAATACGGCCTTAAAGAATATTTCAGGCACAATGCCCTTTCCGACGCCTTTTTCGCCGCCCAAATCTTCCAGATGCAACTGGACAGACTCTGGCATGCGGGCATCCGCACGACCGATGAGCTCATACGTGCTGAAAAGAAATGTTCGCGCGGGTCCACCGACGCCGTCTTTTGAGTGTTTCCTCCAGGCCGGGAGTGGAGGAGGCCCGGTCCGCTACCCCAGGCCGCCCATGGGCCGCCCCGAGCCTGCGGATCTTTCTTCCGCCCGCATAGTGTAGACGATTTCGGACCCTTGAGTTTGATTCACAAAACAGCAAACCGCCTCAGGCCGCATCCGCATTTGGGACAAGTCATGGCAGCGCAAGGCATCCCCCGGACGCGAGGCTCGTGATGGCCGCACTGGAGACAAATACAGGGGCCTGCACTCGCTGCCATTCCGCGAAAAGCGAATTCTTTTCCGCCATTTTTCTCTCTGTCCTTTCGCTTGTTACCTCTCATTTTTAACCTCCTGGGGTGCGGATGGTTCCTTTTCCGAGTAGATCCAGCTGTGAATTGCAGCATGCAGTGCTTCGGCTGCAAGCCGGGTGAAATAAACCTCTTTTTCCGGGATTTGGCCTAAAGACTCTAAAATGGCATTTGCATCGATCTTGAGAGCTTCATCGGCTGTTGTGCCGATGGCCAGCTTCGAAACCATATAACCGGACAAAATGCCGAAACTACATTCGCTGGTCAGAAAGCTCGCATCGATGATGAGCCCCTCCCTGGTGCCGAGATATATCTCCATCACCTCTCCGTGAAGGTCTTTCATACCCGTGTGGCAAACCCCTTCTATTTTCTTTATGATTTCCAACCGGCGGAAGTGATACTCCTTCCCGATCCGCCTGCTGCCGCTGCTATTGGATTGGCGGCTATCGATGTTTGTCGACCCGAGCATGTCCCCTGTCCTCCTTAATGCCTGCGGGCGTTCACGCCGGTTTCCAGCTTCCCGGCAATGTAGCGTTCCAATAGTTCCTCGGGTGAAAGACTCGGCGCACCGGTGATGACCTGGATATTCATTTTCTCGAACAGCTCCAGGGCCTTTTCCCCGATTTCGCTTGCTATAACGAGATTCACCTGTTTGTCGCCGATCCACCGTGGAAGGACCCCGGGATCATGAGGTGGAGGAGTAATCAGCTCTTTTCGCTCGATGCTTTTATCGCAAACCTCCAGCAGGGCGAATTGTTCGCAGCGCCCGAACCGATCCGCTAAAACTCCTTGAACGAGTGGAATGGCCGCTTTGAAACGGTTTCCCGACGAAGTGCCGACAGTTCCAGATAGCTCAGCCGCCCTTGTGGAAACGGGGCCGGATCCCTCGCAGGAGGCGACCACATTGGAAACTATATCAGTCAGAGCGCCGGAGAATGCGCCTTCGTCTGCTTTTTCAAGCACGCGCCAGCCTTTATCCCCCGCATGCACCACCAGCGGATCGAAAGGAAGGCTACCCAACATCGCTATATTCATGCGGGCGGCTGTATGAGCGCCTCCGCCTCTCCCGAATAGAGGCAGATCGTTGTGGCAATAAGGGCAGACATAGCCGGCCATGTTTTCCACCAGTCCCAGGATTTTCAGGTGAACGTTCCGGCAGAAGTTTATCGATTTGCGGACGTCGGCCAGGGCCAGTTCTTGTGGAGTGGTTATGATGATTGCCTGCGCGTCCGGAATGGTTTGAGCAATGCTGAGAGGTTCGTCTCCCGTCCCCGGCGGAGAATCGATGACCAGATAATCGAGGTCTCCCCACTCCACATCGGAGATAAACTGTTTGATTACACCGTGTTTTATCGGCCCTCGCCAAATGATCGGCGAGTCCCTGTCATCGAGAAGACATTCAATCGAGACCACATGAAGGTTAGGGTTGTACATGTAAGGGTAAATTCTTCTTTTTTGATCGACTTCGAAAGGACCTGCTATCCGGAACATGTGCGGAATGCTGGGACCGTGGAGATCGATATCCATCAGCCCCACCCTTTTGCCCAGCTTTGAAAGACCAACCGAAAGTGCGGCGGCCATGCTGCTTTTCCCCACTCCTCCCTTCCCGCTCATTATGAGCAGCTTGTGTTTTATGCGCCGCAGTTGGTTTTGCAGCAATAAAGCCTGGTCAGTCTTCTTCTTTTGTTGGCTGTTCTTGATTTCGCAGTGCCCCATCTCAGACTCCTCGTTAGATTGAGTGAAGGGAAGGATCATGGAGGCCTGAACATTGTTTGGGCAAGTAACATGCCAATCGCCAATAGTCCGACCGCATGCGGCAAAGCAGCCGGGCTTTCCTGCGGGTGGGAAAAAGATGGGAACAAAGTGCCCCTAAATGACCTTATCGGGGGTGCGAAATGTTTCTATCCGGCATTGTGGGAAAGAGCAAAGAGCATTTCGCTGATGTCGGCTTCTTAATTCTCCCGCTTGCCTTTGCCGGACGAATTCTTCCTTCCGGACTGGAGTGGCATGCGTATTGCTTAAATACCATGCGGTTATTATAGTTATTCCCAAAAGGGCTTGGCGGAATCTTGAAAGTCAAGCTGATCGCAAATTTCGTCTAAACAAGGGTTTGTTTTGCACCCGGAAGAGAGACTCCCGAGCGTGCAGTGTTCCCTTTTCCCTGATTCCTAATTCTCCAATCAAAGCTCCGGTAATTTACTATCAACTTACAGTTCAAGCACTGATCCCCCTTTCAAATCTTCGGATGTTCGTTCTACATCAATAGGCGGCTGGCTTTCCAAAAGCAGGCGCACTACGATGACGGAAACGGTTATCTGACGTTGTGAAGCCCCATGGGATTTCGATGCAAGATTATTATAAGGGTCGAACTTCACAAAGGAGGAACAGTCATGAAGCTTGATAGTATGGGAGTCTTAAGAGAGTTACCTAGAACGAATTGCAAGGAGTGTGGAGAGCTGACATGCATGGCTTTTGCCGCAAAACTATTGAAGGGCCTGCGAAAGCTTGAGGAATGCAAACCTTTGCTCAATGAAGAGAATGCACAAAGGCGCAAAAACCTGCTGGCAATTCTACAAGCCGGCTGACTGGACAGAGGTTTTAGGAGTTCTTCATGCGTATTCTGCAGGGAACGGAGGGATTCATCAGATGTGTTTTGATCCCTCTGAGCTGATGTATCGTCGCACACGGAATATCTCCAAGTTGGCAGGTTAGGTGGAAGTCTCCAACGTTAGCTGGAACGTTTTCGGCGGAAACGGGAGCGACATGCGTCCCTTTTGTTGGTGATCAAATCTTGCAAAGGAGAAAAGGCGATGAAAAGACAGCTTCTAAACTATGACACTTTACTAAAAGTTGCCGGTGCCATTTCGCATTCCAAAGATCCCGAAGAAGTAGTCTTGATGACAGTGGAGAGTATGAAAACAGCCTTGGACGTCAAAGGATGTGCGTTGTTCCTGATCAATCGCCGATCTGAAGAACTTGAGGCGGCCGCGTCGTTTGGCTTGAGCGAAAACTACATCGGTAAAGGCCCGGTGAGCGCAGTGCTTTCAATAGCTCGGTCTCTCGATGGGCCTGTGGCAATCCACGATGTTACCGACGATCCTAGAGTTCAATATCCTGAAGAGGCACAAAAGGAAGGGATTGCTTCGATTCTTTCAGTTCCGGTGATGGCAGGTGGGCAGTCTATTGGGGCCTTGCGAGTTTACACCGCCGAGCCGTGGGAGTTCACCCTGGACGATGTGAATTTTGTTCAGGCCATGGCGTCAATGGCTGGCATGGCAATCGAGATGGGCAGGCTTTACAAAGGGTTTAAGGACAGCATTGAGGTATTGAAGCAACTCAGAGACCCGAAGACCATCAAGAGCAAGAGGAGAACGCCATTCGAAGGGGTCCCGGTAAGTGTCTCCCCGAATGATATTGAAAAACGTACGGCCAGATCAGGATCTTGACGTAGAAAATGCTCGAATACGGGCAGCAGGGGCGAGCATGCAAAGTTGAGGCGCAACCTCGAACCGATCAGGCCAAGAACAGCAGAGCGCCATCCTCTGATTCACAGCATCACAAACCACGCGGTGATGAACTTTACGGCCAACGTGCTCCTGGCTATCGGCGCGTTGCCGGTCATGGCGCATGCCGCCGAGGAAGTCGGGGAGATGGTTGGACTGGCCGTCGCCCTGGTCATTAACATCGGGACCTTGTCGTCGCACTGGATCGACTCCATGTTCCAGGCCGCACCGGCGGCACAGCGGAGGTCGATTCCCGTGGTGCTCGATCCGGTGGGCGCCGGCGCGACGAGGTTCCGCACGGAAACGGCCCGGCGTTTGATCCGGGAGACAAAGATATCCGTACTGACGGCTCACGGGCAGCTATCGTTTCCAACGGCCATCCGCTGATGGGGCGGGTCACGGGGACGGGTTGCGCAGCGAGCGTAATCACGGGAGCTTTCTGCGCGGTTGAAACGGATATCTTCGTGGCGGCGGTGGGTGCTCTTGTGACTTTCGGAATTGCAGGAGAGATTGCTGCCGCCCCCGACGAGTCTGGGGGGACCCTGTGGGGGGTGCAATTTAAAATAAGAAATTGAAATGACTCGATATGGGCCTCGAAAAACCTCACAAGTGATTAACAAGGGGGGCTCGTCAAAAAAATTTTTGCCCGTGAGAACGGCAAGTTAGACCCATGTGGCGATGGGTCTAGTGTGAACCCAAAGCAGGGATCATGTGTGGTTATAATTCTCATTTTAAATTTCAAAAAGCTGGTCGGCCCTGGGGGGATTTTTTGAAATAAAGAACGAGAAAAATAAATGTTATAGAATGGCTATACACTTGAGTTTAAGGCCGGTTTAGTAAAAAAGTTGATTTGAGCGGAGGAAGACTGCAATTCGGCTTGGGGACACGGTTTGCAGGGCTACGGCGGTGACCGATGGTAAGTGGATGATTATAGTGATAAAAGTGCCTCAATTCGCGTGTATGTTCTAACTAGTCAAAAAGTTTACTAAAATCGCATTGAGTTTTCTGAAATAGTAAAATTATCATCGGAAACTCATTATTGAAATGGTATCGCCGGGCCACTATGTTTTTATCACTCTTGCCCTGGGCGCGGGAGTCTGTATTGAAGAGTCTTATCTTGCCTGAATACTCTTAAATAAGGGCTGATTCATTTGAAGTGAAGCCTGCTTACCCTTAGACATGGACAATAGAATAAGGGAACCTAACACAATAAAAACCAGCGCAAATATCAAAGCTGGAACCATCGGGCTTCTTACCTGTGCATCGCATTTCGGACAGGTTTTCATTCCTTCCTTAATTTCTGCGCCACACTGACCGCATTTAATAGTATCCGCATATATTACTCGTTTCTTGGTTGCAATGGAGCCAATCAGGCCTGCCAGCATAATGAATGGCCCGAGCACGAAACCAAAAAAAAACCATTTCCCAAATGGCAAACCCTTGTCTTTAGCAACCAGCCCTGAAATAGCTCCGGATATCAGAAGGATGATTAATATAAGCGAAAGGTCCATCGGTATTCCTTTCGAACAGTTATAAGGTTTCACCCCTGCTAACTTTGACCGCTGTAGCAAACCTCATTTATTAGTCGGAATTTTTCTATGTAGCAGCGGAATCATCATCATTAAATGGCTGGAATGTGAGCCATTCTCCAATTAGCAAATTAACGGCCTTAAGTTCGGGTATAGAGTAGTTAACGAATAGCATGAAAAGAAGTCTATATAACTCCATTCTATGTTCCTTTGAAACCACTGTCCAGTCTGCATTTTCGGCAGACACAGTCGCAATGAATGCCATAACTCTCATAATTTCATGGTGAGTGGCTCTTTCTGATAGCTCAATAAAGAATATTCCATCTTCGCTATGCGCCTTCACGGAGCCTTTGCCGGTAACGATCCATTCCACACTTATGCCAAATTTATTGTGAATGACTCCCAGGACATCAGCGGGCGGGAAGTTTTTACCCCTCTCCCAAAGCGAAATGGTATTCCGGCTACTTCCGATTTCAGTGGCGAATTGAGTTTGGTCAAGGCCGGTGGATTCGCGTGCCGCCTTAAGTCTCTGGCCGATTGTTTCCATTGAGCCTTTCCATAACCACTAGGTTCATGTAATCCGAGGCAAGAACGATTAAAAAATTATGTTGACAAACATAATAAATTGGTCAAAATGAGGTCACCGTGCAGTAAACACGGTACGACAAAAGTCGCCCTATGTCAAAAAAAGTTTTCGGGCAAGTTGTGGTTGGATGGAGGAGTTGAATGTCTGAAATCAGGGGGCAACTTCCGCTATTTGGACCCGCGCTAAA
Source organism: uncultured delta proteobacterium (assembly GCA_963712895.1). Lineage (GTDB taxonomy): Bacteria > Desulfobacterota > Syntrophobacteria > Syntrophobacterales > Syntrophobacteraceae > SbD1. The sequence continues at coordinate 92,977 of CAVQJR010000015.1, forward strand.
CCCGGTTAGTCGCCTGAGAGAAGGAATGTCTTCAGAGGGGGGGCAAAGGAGAGCTTAAAATGGATCAAGCGAATCAGGTAAAATATCGGTTAGTTCGTTCAGCCATGATTGCCAGGGGGGTGACAATTTCCCAGATTGCGAGGAAGCTTGGTGTCACTCGGCAGCATGTGAGCTACGTTATGGCCGGTGAACGGAAGAGCCCAAGGGTCATAAGGACTCTCATTGAGGCCGGAGTCCCTGTCGAGCTGCTCGCCCCTGAAGACTGCGGCTTGGAAGTCAATGAGCAGGCAGGTCGGTCGGCTGTGGTTTAGCCGGAGGCTGGAAAATGGATATCGGATCAGATCCAATGGTTAAAAATCTCCGGCCAAGCTCCGAAATGCATTCTCTTCCGACCCTGTGCGATTCGCCAACGCAGGTCGCCAAGTTAAAGAAGCGCTCCGGCCTTAGCGAGCGGGAACAGAGGTCTTGCCTAGCGAAATTCGATTTGGTCGAGCGTTTTCGCGCGTTTTTGAGAGGAAATGAAAGGCCGCGACAGCGTGTTGCCTCCAAAAAACGGTTCGCCGAGCTTTATAACCAGGGAGGGGCTGGAACTTATCCCGGCTTGTTCGATCTTGTCGGGAGGATCAGCTACCAAACCCTGGACCGATGGGACGACTTGCTTGTTCTTAACAATGGGGATCCTCTTTGTCTGGCCGATTCGAGGGGCTTACACCGCAAGGGGTCTTGCAAGCTCTCTGCGGCTCAGGAGAAAATTATTTTAAATTGCGCCCTCAATCCGAATCAGCCTCGGCTGTCTGAGGCGATCCGGGTGGCGCGGGTCCGGATGGACGAGGCTGAGATTCCGTGCGTGTTGGGTGATCGCCAGCTCCGAAATCTTTTGAACCGGTTTCGTGAGCGGCGGGCCAACATCTGGGTGGGGGTCCGCGAGGGAGAGAGAGCCCACGACCAGAAATGCGTTTACCCCATCCAGCGGGATGGGTCGAGGGTTAAAGTGGGCGAACTTTTAGTTGCCGATGGGCACGTTAACAACTTCACAATTTTGTGCCCTGAAACAGGCAGGCCCCGGCGGATGAACTTGATCGTCTGGTATGACTTCGCCAGTGAAATGCCTTTGGGATGGGAGATTGGCGTCTCCGAGAGTACGCAAAATTTAACGGTGGCGTTTCGGCGTGCCGTGATCGCTCTCGGAAAGTTTCCCTTGGACGGCGTAATTCCTTACTTGGATAATTCCAGGGCTGCTCATTCGAACTACATGACCGGTACGACCGATTTCAAAGAGGGCCAGGTCCTGGGATTGTTTAAAAAACTTGGCATGGACCCGATTTTTGCTTGGCCGTTTAACGCGAAGGCAAAAACAGTCGAAGGTTTTTTCAACATATACTCCGAACTTGAGCGCCGGATGCCCTCCTATGTCGGGACGTCCATCGAGAATAAACCGGCTCGTCTGCGGCGCGGGGAAAAGATCCACAGGGCTCTGCACGAAAAATATTTCAAAGATTGCGTCCCCACCATTTTCCAGGCCCATGAAATAATCGCCGATTTTTTCGACGAGTTGTGTTCGCGCGTTGTCACCTCGGGCCATCTCAGGGGTAAGCGGCGGATAGACGTTTTTCAAGCCGGAAAAGGCCCCGGGCTGACTCCCGAGCAAATTTTCGAGCTTCATTTGCTTCTTCTTCAGACCAGGCCGGTGCGGATCACCCGCCGGGGCGTCAAAATCCCTGGGCATCCGGATTTTTATTATCATCCCGCTCTTTTCGGGCGGACGGATTCTGTGTTCGCCCGATACGACTGGCATCCCGATTCGTCTATCTACCTCTTCGAGCTGGACGGTTCATTTTTGTGTGAGGCAACCCGCATGCCCCTGGTCCATCCGGCCGCCGATCAGCTTGGGAGTAATGAAGAAAAGTTGGAGCTTCGACGCCAGATTGAACTCAAGCGGCACCAGGAAAAGGCGACTTTCGGCGTGGCCAGGGCCTTACTTAGTCAAGAGATTTTGCCGGAAGTGCAGCGGCATCTTGCGGGTATCGGGATAGTTGGGAGCGAGTTTGAATCCCGGCCGTCTCAGCCCCAAAATAGTCCTCCTGCCGCTCTTCCTCCGCTCGATGACGACGCTAAGGCCGTAATACAGGCTGACCTTGACGAGCTCTTGGTGTTGAACGCCAGCCGGGCCGACGAGACACTGGACCCCGGCTCAGAAGAGCTGGATGATTTTTATATTCCCCAAGAACGCAGCGTTTGGGAGAAGCTTCAAGACCTCTCCGAACTGGATCGGTACGATCAACTGCTCGAAATGGAGGTGCGGGGCGTGCTTATTCCGACGGATTTCCAATCATTCCAGAGGTATTTTGAGGCAACTGAGGAATTTCGAAGGCTTAGGGATTACTTCGAAAACAGGAGGGCACAATTTGCAAATGCTTACAGAGAGTCAACGAAAGCGGTTGGCGCATAGACCGGAGGCGAATTCCGGCCTATGCTCACAAAAACCAGAACCAGAACCTGGAACGAATTGGGGGAAAATCCAATGGTGAAGGCATATGAACGGGATCGGCGGGTCAAGGGCGATCCCGTTCGAGTTGAGGAGGAGGGATTCACCCCTGTCAAGTTCGAGCATCGGCTCATCGCGACCCGGAATGGCCGGAATCTGAATGTGGCGCTGGAGGTGGCGCGGAAGGCGGCTGGAGATCCTGCCATCATCGAGGTCACCTCTAAGTCGGGGCGTGGCAAAACCACCGAGGCGAAGGCCTTTGTTTGTAACACTGGGGCTATCTACTTGCTTTGTCTGGATGTTTGGCGGCGCAGCGAACTGCCGATGCTACAGGCCCTTTGCCGTGAGTTCGGGATGGCGCAGCCGCCAAAGCGAGCCGCTGAATGTTTCATGGCCGTGGCTGACCGGCTCATAGCGAATCCCCGGCCTGTTTTTCTGGACGAGATAGATCTGTTGCCGCGGCGGATCAATATGATCCGGCAGTTGGCGGAGGTTGCGGGGGCTCTTTTCGTACTTATTGGCGAGGAAACTCTCCGGGACCAGTTGATGTCGGCCGAACGAGTCTGGTCCAGGACCCTGCAGACAGTCGAGTTCGATCCGGTTTCTGCTTCCGACATCATCATTTATGGCTCTCAAACTGCCGGGCTCGAGATCGGTTTGGAGGCCGGATCGATTATCAACAGGTCGCCGGGCGGGCAGGATTGGCGGGTGGTCAAGAGGGCCGTTATCAATCTTGTGGAGATTGCCAACATGAGACGATCCAGGGCGGTCACCGACGAGATGGCGAAGCAGGCCATCGAGATGGGCCTGAAGGGTGTGAGCAGGATGATAAAGAGGGGGACGGCATGAGAAGATGCGAAAAGGCGACATCGGCTCGGTCGGTCATGCAGGCTGGACGCAAGGTTGGCCTTGCTGGGGCAAAGTTTACACTCATAGATTTATCGGACAGGCTGGAGCTGCAGACTTATGAGGATCGGGCGCGGCTTCGCGAATGCGTCCGTTACCTCGTGAAGCGGGGCCGGCTGCTTCGATTTTCAAGAGGTGTCTTCCATCTTCCTCCCGGCGATCCGGGCCAGGACCCTCCTCAGAAACAGCAAGTCATGTGGCGTTTGCTCCGCCTCCAAAGGACCGTCACCGTTGAGGACTTGCAGGAAATTTCAGGGGCCAGCGGCGAGTACGCAAAGGAGTGGCTCCGGCACCTGGTCGAGCGTGGCATTATTCGCGATCACTTGAATGGAAATTTCCAGCTTATTGTCGATTTGGTGGAGATGCCCTTCAATTACCGCAAATCGGCCCGCCTTCGCGCACTTCGAGAGAGCAAGGCCTCGGCCATCCGAAGCCTTCAGGCTGCAAAGGCGGCTATCGACGAGGCGGTTACGGCTGTTGGCGGGATGGCCCTGGAGGACTGGGCGGCGCCGGAAGGGGAAGGCGATGAGTCGTAACCTGATCGGCAATAGGGAAAAGGCGGTGCTGCACGTTGCCAAAAAACAGCTCGGAATGTCTGAGGCGGCTTACCGGGATATGCTTGCGAGCGTGGGGTGCAGGTCTTCCATCGAACTCGATTTCTCAAAATTCATGCAAATCATGGATCGCTTACGGGCTGCCGGGTTTAAGCACCTGCACGGGTCGGCCAAAAGATCGGGGATGCACCGGGAGCCTTCCGCCGAGAAGAAGCCGATGCTCTCCAAAATAGAAGCGATTTTGGCCGAATTGAAGCTTTCATGGGGATATGCTGACGGGATTTCAAAACAGATGTTTGGGATTGGGCGGGTCCGCTTTTGTAATACCGACCAGACCCACAAAGTTTTACAGGCTCTCATAATTCACCAAAACCGGTGCAAACACATTCGGGCCTGTCAGGCGGCGATGGGCTGACAGGCCGGGGAAGTGACCGCTTCCCTTAATGGATCATCAGCCCCTCTATTTTGTGAGGCATTAACAGCTCAAGGCCGGGAGCGCCGGTCTGGGCAGGAAAGGGGTTTATTATGGGGACCGACCAAGAATCAAGGATTCCGGGCCAGGAAGAAGAGCTTGCCGTTTCGATTGCTCATAACCTTCACGAGGTGGGGGCGCGAGCAAAGGCTCTGATGATTTCGCTTCAGAAAGGCACCTCGACAAATGCTTTGCGGATTGCGATGGAGGCCAGCCATCCAAAGATTTCGAGCGCTCTTATGGCTGGCGGCTTCGAAACCGCTGCTTCGCATCTCTGTCTCTTTGCAGCCAGGACCGTGGGTGTTGTGGATGATTTTGAAAAAGGGATCTACCCCTTCCCCTTGACAGAGCCGAATGTGGCGACCAATGAGACGCCCGCAGAAAAGGACCGGGAGGATGCCGGAAAGTCAGAGACGCCGGCCCCTTCTGCGGCCCCTGAAACGGCGGATTGTGGGCGTTTGAAGGGCGAGGCCCGGCAGACTCACGTTTTCGAGAGGGCCGGCGAGCACCCACAAGATGCTCTGGCGCGGATCATCGATATATTGGAAATGTTGCGCGAACTGTTGGTGTTGGGGGTCAAAGGTGGGGTTCCAGGTCCCGGAGAACTCGTGCTGGGCGAGCAGTCAGTGGAGGGCATGCATTGGCTTCTGTCCTTCGTGATCAGCGGCCTTGGCGAAATCAATGATTCCATTCATGTGGGGGGTGTTTGATACAAGCCCAGCCTGAATCAATAGGGGAAGAGTTATGGCCGAATCCGAAAGAAAACAGTACAGGGAGTTAAGGGTTCTGGAAGGGAATGCACTTCAGGACGCCAGTTTGTCTCCCGCCGAAAATATTTCACGGTGCGCGGACGTGCTGGACTTCCTGGGCGGGGTCTTGATTCCGCCCGGCCCGGATGACCTGTTGAGCCTTTCAGTGAGCGAAAGTGCCGGACTGACTTGGATTTTGAATTTCACTACCTCCGCAATCAGGGAGAATCTTATCCAGTTGGAAAAACCAAAGCATGGAGAAGTAGAGTCGTGAGGGATTTCGAGCTTACCGAGCGGGCAAGACAAGTCATCGATAAAGTTCTTTTCTACGAGCAGACGATGAAGACCTTGGAAGCCGACCACCAGGCCGCCATCAAGGCGCAGATCGAGCTGCAGAAAAAGGAGCTGGCGGCGATTTCAGCGCCCGATGCGGCCGGTGAAATGAAAGTGGAACTCAGGGAAGCGGCGGCGCGGATTGTGGATCTGCAATCTAAAATCGAGGCTTGCCGGCAGCTTATAGCCAAAACCCGCGACCGCGCCACGAGCTTGAGTGCGTTTTGATGCGGGAAAGGAGGGATTAGGGAATGTGGGTTGAGATTTTCAAAACCGGCAAACATACGTCATCGGATGGTTCGCAAATGGAGTTTTCCAAGCGCGACCTGGATAGCATCGCGGCCAAATATAATTCCAGGTACCATGAGGCGCCCGTGGTGATCGGCCATCCCCAAACCGACGCGCCGGCTTACGGCTGGGTCGAGACGCTTAAAACGGAGGGGCAGGTTCTCATGGCAAAGCTCAAGGACCTGTCGGCCGATTTCTTGGATATGCTCCGGCAAGGCCTTTTCAAAAAGCGCTCGGCAAGCTTTTACAAGGACCTGGACGGTCGAGGTTTTTATCTGCGCCACGTCGGGTTTTTGGGCGCAACGCCCCCAGCAGTCAAGGGCCTGGCCGATGCCAGGTTCAGTGATCGGATTTCCTTTTCCACCTTCGATTTTGCCGAAGCATCGAGGCGAAGCGCCGGCGACAGGCTGGAGGCGGAGATTGAATTTCTCATGACCAATCCCGACCATGTGGACCGCTCTGGTAGGCGAACGGGCCATCTTTCCTATTCGGAGGCCATGCGAGCGGCGCTTATCGAATTCCCAGACCTTGCGGAGGAGTATCGGCAGGAGCTGCAGGGCACCTTCGATTTTGCCGAAGCATCGAGGCGAAGCGCCGGCGACAGGCTGGGGGCGGAAATTGAATTTCTCATGACCAATCCCGACCATGTGGACCGCTACGGTCAGAGAACGGGCCGTCTTTCCTATTCGGAAGCTTTCAGCGCGGCGCAAATCGAATTCCCAGGCCTTGTGGAGGAGTATCGGCAGGAACTGCAGGGCCGGAGATAGCGGGTGCGTACTAAAATTATTGGCCGATAACTTCTAACCCAGGAGCGAGATAGAGATGCTTACGGAGAAGGGAACACTGCCCATTGGGCTTGAAAAAGACGGCAAGGTCCACAGGGAGTTTGAAATCAGGCCGCAGTTGATCCACGACGCGGTGGATGTGCTGGCTGAACAGGGCGAGGTGAAGACTGATAACAACGCTTTTTTCGGGGCCTGCCTGATCGCCAAGCAACTCGTCCGGATCGGCGACATAAGCCCTGTTCCGGTGGAAGACGTGCTCGAAATGTTCGAAGAAGACGGCCGCGAGCTGCGCGCCGCTCAAGCGAGGTTGACGGAACGGCTCAAATCGTTTCGAAATGAAGGTGAGACGGGAGCGGAGAGTAGTCCTGGCGCTTCTGGAGGCGGGGATTCCGTATGAGGTCGCCCTGGCTATGCCGAAGCACGAGGCATTGGGGTATCTGGACGCCTGGCATGAGATGCAGTCTCCGGACGGAAAGAGGAAGAAGATCAAGCGGTATGTGGTTCGCCGCCCAGAAAAGCCGATAGGGCCGAGATAGCACGTTTTAGGTTTGCCTGCCGGCAAAGCCTCTCCGGAAGGCAAACCGCCTTGACTGTCTGATGTTTGCCGCATGATTCGTGGGTGGAGGAACTTGATATGGCCGGTGCAATGAAGTTGGCGATGACTTTTACCGCCGTTGACGCGGCCAGTTCCGTCTTGATGGGGCTGGAAAAGAAGATTCTTCGACTCGGCCATGCCGGAACCCAGGTCAAAAAAGACTTCGAAAAGATGGTTTCCAGCTTCCGGGCCGGGATCAAGGCCATTGCGGCGACCAAGTACCTGTTCGACACGGTAAAGCCGGGCGTGGAGGCGGCGGCCGACCTCCAGGAGGCGATGACCAATGTTAAGATGAATATCGCCTCCAGCGCCAAGAACGCGGAAGAGCTCAACGGCTGGCTGAAGTCGGTCGAAAAGACCGCCATGAGCGTCGCGGCCAACCAACCGTTTACCGCGACCCAGATCGCCGAAACCTCAAATGAGCTTTTGAAGGCCGGCATAAAATTTCAGGACGTGATCGGTTCCCGTGGGGCGGCCTGGTCGGCTGGGGGGCTGTCCGCCCTGTCCAAAATGGACCCGGCCGATGTGGCCATGCAGATGGGTAAGGTATCCGAGGCGTTCAACATCAAAGGCGGCGGCCAGTTCAAGGAATTCGCCGACTGGATGTCAAAGGTGGACGATGCGACCGCCACCAAGATCCCCGAGCTCTTCTATGGGTTGAAGATGGCCGGCACCGGGATGCAATCGTTCAGGGTGAGTGTCAAGGACACAATAACCGCTCTCGGGGCGCTTTCTCCACTTGGAGATATGGCCGGGACCTCTCTTGGCCGCTTCGTGACGCGAATGGCCGGAACGACTAAGGAGTCCAGGAAGTACATGAAGAAGTTGGGCCTGGACTTTTTCAAGGACGGGAAGTTCATAGGCCTCGAAGCCGCCGTAGACCAGACCGTGAAGAAGTTGGCGGGCATCAAGGACGAGCGGAAAAGGAAGCTTTTCGCTCATAAGAATCTTTGAGGAGGAAGGATCGAGAGCCGCTGAAATTTTCACGACTAATTACATCAAGGAGGGGAAACGCTTCGGAGATTACACGAAATCATACGACCAAGGACTCGACATCGAGGCCAAGCTTGTCATCCGCAAGGATGCGCTTAAGGCTGCCGTGAAAAATCTGAAGACTACTGTCGAGACAACTGTTGGAACGCTCTTCAAACCCATGCTCGATCCACTGTCCCAGGCGGCAAATTACGTTAATCAGATGGTGAGCGGCTTCCGGGAAATGTCTGAGAAGAAGCCGGTCATTCCGAAGATAGTCTCCGGAGGAGTGGCCGGGCTTGGCTTCATCGGTACGGTGTTTGCCGTTACGAAGTTACTTGGGGGGTTGAAGGCCGGCGGGCGGTTCTTTAGGGGCCTCCTGCGGGGGCCGGCATCCACGGCGATAGGGGTCGCCGAAGGATTGGCGGTCCACGCGGCCACCGGCGTGGTGCCAGTGTTTGTGACCAATTGGTCGGAATCGGGCTTCGGAGGATCGTCGGTCCCCATCGGCGGCAAGGGAGGCGGGACGATTTTGGACCGGTGGGGAAACCCGATTGCCACGGGCGCCGGAGGAGCAGCGGGAGGCGCCGCAACCGAAGCGGGAGCATCCGTCGTTGCCAGCGGAGCGGGGATGTTTGTTGGAACGGTTTTGGTGACGGCGGCGTTGGTTTCCATCACTGCCCTTGGTTCGGAAACGTTTGGTAAGTGGCTGGCCGAGGAACACGCGAAGTTCTATTCGGACAAGAAGCTCGAGGACATGCGGGCGCGGCAGATGGTGATGGGCGGCGGCCAAAATTCCTTCCAGGTGCAGGCAATCGATGCCGAACTGGCCCGGCGGGCGGAGGAGGCCCATTCATCGCCCCAGGCCCTTGAGGCTGCAATGGCCAGAGCAAACGCCCAGTTGGTGGAGTCGATCCACCAGATCAAAAATGTGATCAATATTCGTGTGGATGAGGATCGTCGCGCGTGGGCGAATTCGGGATCGGCGCCCTCCGAGGTAAACATGACTCGAGGAAATTTTTTTGGAGATTGAGCCTACGCTTCCCGCACAAAACGCGGCGTCCGGCCCAGCCGGAGCCATCTAATGGAAAATGTAGCAAGAATTTCATGAAGATGCAATCGATCATAAACCGAATTTGTCTTGTCGCCGCAGCTCCAACGTCATTGCTGGAGTCTCTCCGGGGGAGGGCAGCCGTTGTCCTTCTTTTCTGCGGCGACAAGGTAAATTCGGGCTTCTGATCGATTAATCGACAGAGGGGGAAGAAGAACCAAGGGGAGGTTTGAGAAGCAGGCGAGAAGGGGCCAAATTCCAAGCATGGAGGAAGATGGAGACTATGGTCCCCCGCACGGGCCACAAAATGGTTTCGTGAAGATGTGCGCTCAGGATGGTTGTGCGGTGTCGCCGGCCGGCTGGGGTTTGCGTTTCATCTCCATTTCAGGAAAGCGGGAACGCAGAGGGAGCGATTGGGAAGCCCTCACCCCCCGCACGGAGCGCGGCGCCCGGTAACCGGCTATCGGTGTGCGGCCCAGCCGGCGCCTGCCAGTATTTACTGTAGCGCTCAACGTGGGAATTGTCAATTCGCCAAACTGTACCTGGGGTGGAGCGGCCTTACGATGAAACTGAATGAATCAATGCTCGCTCAAGTTCGGGCCGAGTGGAGATCCGCCCCGCACGGCCTCAAAAGCGCCGTTATCGCAGGGTGGGCGGAAGCCCTCCACTACTCTTATCAATCAATCTATCGCCGGCTTCGAACCGGCAGGAAGCGGAAGCGCTCCGATGCCGGACGGCATAAAATCGCCGGCATCGGAGCGGCCGCCAAGGTTGTTTTCCAAATCAAGATTAGCATGCCCAAGGCCGGCGCCGGAAAGATCACCACCGGCCAGGCCGTTAAGCTTGCAATTGCGGCCGGCCTGGTCCCTAAGGAAATGGAGTCGGTTTCCATAGCAACCTTCAACCGGGTCATCCGCGAATGGGCCTCAAAAAAGAAAAGCCAGGCGGTCAAAACATCTAAAGGGAGGAATTGATGAAAAATTCGATGATTACCGGCTTTCACGACTTTCCTTTTACCGGCGAGACGGTAAAGCTCGTGCGCGAGTTCCTGGATCTGGAGGACCTTGGCAAACGGCTTGAAATCGAGCGTTCCGAAGCCAGGAAGGCCCTTATCGGCCTTCAGAAAGAAGGGCTGCTTGGCGCACCCGTAAAGGTGGCCAAGGCGGACAGGGCGACACGGCTTTCCGCAGCCAGGGAGAAGGTAATCGACCACGAAAGCAAAATCGAGGCCCTGGAGGAACTGAAAAGCGAGAAGCGCCAGCAGATTTTTGAGGCCATGCGCGCTGATCGCGACGTGAGGCTCCAAAAAATTCCGGAACTGAAGGAGGCCGCATCGACCAGACTCGGTGAGGCCCAAAGGGGCTTTCTCACCGCGATGGCCGCCGCCGCCGTCGCCCAGGGGCTCTATCTCGGGAATTTCAACGGTGCCAGGTCCAGCGGTCCCGAGCTTGCGGGCTACCTCAGCTCAAACAAGGACGATTGGGACTTTTACCAATCCGAGATCGACCGTGTTCTTAAGGAAAAGGGCCTTAGCGACCGCTTTTCGTCGGCCCATGAGATGTTTCAGGCCCTGGTGATCGAGGGGGTTCGTCTCCAGGAAACGGAGGTATCGGAGGTCCACGTCGACCAGGTAATCGATTGGGTCAGGGAAGGAAATCAAATTATCTCCTGACTTCCCAGGCGCGGGCGGCGAATCCATGAGCGCACAACTGGACGTGGAGAGATGGCTGCGGGAAAAAACCTTCTCGTGCGCCCTGGGCAGGGTTAGCCCGGCGCAATGCGAGCGGAATAGAAACAGGCCGGGCCTGTTCGATCAGCACGAGCGGGTAAATCCTTTGAACGGGCCTTCCGAAACCTACAAACCCGCAGCCTGCACCAATTGCCGGGATTGGGAACGGTTCTGCCAAAACTGCCGGCCGGGCTCCTTTAGCGCCGGCGAAATTGACCAGGCGGCCGGAGATTTCTCTGGCCCTGAAGATCAACCCACAACCCCAATAAGTGAGATTTCTATGGATTCGCAACCTGTAGGCGCGACCTTGAAATGTGGCTGCGGGGCCGAGTTCGCCCCCTACAAGCACGGCGCGTTAGTGGTCAAGAAACTCTGCCCACGATGCTTCTACAGCCGGCATTCCGCGACAAAGAAGGCGGACGCTGCGCCCTCTGATCGGGCAGCCCGGCAAGCGGGATGCGAAGCCGCGTCTCACATATCAATCGATTTTCCCGGCCAGGATGAACGCCTGTTCAAGCGTATCGAGGAACTGGCCAGGAACCAAAGAAGAACTATGGAGGCCCAGGTCCTCTACTGGCTGGAGAACATGGTCCCCGAGCTGCGGGAGGAAGCTTAAACCGCGATCCAAAGAGGGGAAGCAATCTAAACAACTACTTGGGAGGAATTGGAAATGAAAGGGGGATAGAACCATCAAATTGGCTGGGGATCGCCGCGTGCCCACCAACCTCAAGGGCAAAAGGGACTTAGGGAGCCTATCTCCCGGCCAGCCAATTACCACACATAAAAAACCCACCAAATAAGCCCTCAATTCCGCTGCGCAAACAGCTCACTCTATTCTTGTCCTTTCGCCGGGACATCTAAAAAACGGCCCGTTTTTTCTCATTTTACATTTCACATTTCTCATTTTAAATTTCAGCTTACATTCAGAAAGTACTCTTTTCGGATTATCTCCTTTAACTCCACCGTGATCATCTCCTTGACCCTTTCGGCACCAAATATCTTCCGATATTTTTAACCAAAAGGGCGGACACGGTGGTCCCCTTTTCCATTTCCATACACACTTCTTCAGCCATGCCGTTCTGTAATCAGGCCGACGGCGAGAGGATGGCCTCTTTTAACCTCTGGCTCAAGGATGTGTGTGTCTTGGGAACTGATTTAACAGGGGTGGGTCAATTTTGAATGCCTAAAGTGGGTCTGTTTTCAACGCCGATTGACAGCCATGGGAGCAGATGCATTATGCGCCTACGCCAAAAGGACTCTTTCTGCGCCACTTCTCATGGAGTTTTGCGTGATGGTATTTGGCATTGTCGAGAATCAACTCGACTTTTCTTCCGGTATGGCAACTCACGGAACGCAGGTCACGCATGAAGACAAAGAAGCTTTCAGCATTAAACTTATCGGCCCGATGAAACATGAATTTGCCATCCCTCAAGCGCACGGCTCCGACGTAACCAATGCTCTTGCGCGTTGGATGGTGATAAAAAACAGGGTCTTTCGATTCAGGGGGAATCCACATTCGGCAGCGTGAACCATGCAACTGAAACCGGACCTCATCAATTGCCCAGAGATCGACTTCTTTGGTCCGGGCGCTTTCGTGCAGTTTTTTTATATTCCCCCTGGGATTCAGGATCAGCATGAGCGATTTTGGGTCTTGGCTTGCGCAGGCGAAACCCGAACTGTCTGAAGAGACGCTGACTTTGTCGGACACCCAGGGTAACTCCCCACCGTTTGGCGACAAACTCAGACAGCGTCTTGCCGTCCCAAAGATTGCCACTGAGCCCGAAATCGCTTGGGGTTTTTCGCAAAGCGCCACTAACCTGCTCCAATTGCTCATTACTGAGTCTTCGTGGTCTACCAGGCCTGTCCCCATCTGCCAACCCGGCAAGGTCTTCTACTTCAAATCGGTGAACCCAGTAAGCAACGGTCCTGGGGGCATCCCCCAAGAGCAAGGCAACTTTTGTGCAACTCAACCCCTGCGCAACCAGCAGTACGCCATGCAACCGATGATCGTAACGGGATTCATCAGACCGACGAATCTCATCCTGCAGGGCCAAAATGACATACTCGGGTTCGGAAATATGGATTCTTTTCATAGTGGCGCCAAACTAGTGTTGCATTCCTTAAATAGATGTATATAATGTGCCTCTAAAAAGGGGGGGCATATGAGAAAACCTTCAAAGATTGAACTGACCGACGAACAGGCTGCAACCTTAACGATCTGGCTTAGTGCCGGAAAAACCGAACAGCGGTTGGCAAAAAGGGCTCAGGTCATCCTGTGCGCAGCCGACGGCATTAGCCTGAAAGACATTGCAGCCAAGGTTGGTTTGGGCTTCCAGAGCTGTTTGAAATGGCGCAAACGCTTTGTGGAGCACGGTCTTAAAGGCTTGAGGGATATCCCCCGAAAAGGAAGACCCGCAGTGATAACCCCCCAGGAACGGGTCCATGTTATGTCGCTGGCCTGTACTAAACCTGACGACGCCGGTAACCAGTGGACTACTACAAAGCTCGCGGACGCCACGGGATTTTCCAGGACGACAGTACATCGCATTCTCAATGAAGCATCCCTCAAACCACATAAAATTGACCAGTGGTGCGGGAAAAGCCCGGACCCAGAATTCGAACCGAAACAAGCTGATATTCTCGGTCTTTATCTCAGTCCGCCGGAAAACGCCCTCGTGGTCTCCGTGGATGAGAAGTCACAAATACAGGCCCTTGATCGTACACAGCCAATGTTGCCCCTGCGACCCAATCAAGCCAAGCGGCAGACTCACACCTACACCCGGCATGGCACAACCTGCCTGCTGGCTGCTTTGCTGGTGCATCAAGGCACCATCGAGGGGCGATGTGTCGATTCCCATACTCACGTTGAATTTCTAAGCTTCTTGAAGCACTTATATCGCAAATACCCGCACAAGGAGCTTCATGTAATCGTGGACAATTACAGTGCCCACAAGCATCAAAAGGTTGTGGGGTGGGCGGCAAAGCGGAAACGGCTAACCTTGCACTTCACTCCGACCTATGCCTCCTGGCTCAACCAGATCGAAATTTGGTTCAGTATCTTCACCCGCGACATCATTCGCGGAGGAATTTGGAGGAGTAAACAGGAGCTTGTGAATCAGACCATGCAGTACATAAAGCGCTATAACGAGACAAACGCGGCTCCATTCAACTGGACCTACACCGGAAAGCCGCTGGTCGCATAATATCTATGAACTTCGGGAATGCAACACTAGCACCAACTACATTATTTCGCAATTACTTATGACGCTATGTATAAAGCGGAGTCAGGGCGTGGGCATTTTGGCCAAATTGCCAGGGTTGAGGAACGATTTCAGAGAGCAACGTCGAAGTTCAAGGATGTTCTTTCATATCTGGAATTTCTGGAAAGTTCGGAATTGGCAAGATAATCTCATTTTGTCCAGAGATTTTTTCTCCATGTGCACTCTGCCAAGTTTTTGAAATCAGGGGCTCAACGGCTGATGCGAAATTTATCCTTCCCAAAAATTTGGAAATATTCCACCAATCCATGTCGCGTACTGGCCAGCATTTATTTATTTATCAGTAGTTTCCCTCTGTTTTTATTAATCGCAGATTTAGTGGGTCGTGTAACTTTATTGTAACCACACTCAAGTATAATCCCTTAATGTGTGGTGTGTCGGTTCTCTCATATGCTCCTGACAAATCTGTGGGGAATGTCAGGATCAGGTAGATTTATATCACCCATTTCAGAATTATCTGTCACCAGATCCGTCAATACGGCAAGGGCAATATACACGTACGAGGAGGGCACATGTCTGGGAGATCCAAACAACTATTCCTAGCGTTGGTTTTAATTTTCAGCTCATTCAGCTTCGCCCTCGCCGGACGAATCGAGGACTGTGCGGAGTATTCCCAATTAGGCGTGCCGGGTCAACAAGGGGAGATGCTTTGCAGGAAGGGATATCTTCTGGCCCACAGCGCTGATAAAAAGACGCCCATTTGGGTAATTGAGCACCTCACTGCAGAGCGGGCGAGCGCCAAGAAGGTTGGAAGGTACGGCAAATTCCAACCTGACCCTGACCTGGCACAGGGAAAACGTGCAGAACTGAGTGATTATAAGAACAGCGGCTATGACAGAGGGCATATGGCTCCAGCAGCGGATATGAAATGGAACCAAGATGCGATGATTCAATGTTTCTATCTCTCAAACATGGTACCACAAGTTGGCAAATATATGAATCAGGGTATCTGGAAGGTCCTTGAAGAAGATGTCCGTACCTGGGCTATTACCCGTTTAGCAGTCCGTTGAATAATGCCGCTTTTTGAAAATGCTCTTTCGTTTATGAAGATTGATGCGGAATTGGCTGCCGGATGGGCAAAGATGCATCCCGGAGCAGATATTTGAGGGTCAGGAGCATCACAGCACCCAAAATCAGCAGCCGAAGCAGGGTTTTCCGGCCCCTGGGAGACCTGGGGCTTCCCATGCCTGATACCGCACGCATGAGAACCGAGAGATTATAGGCGAACACATGGGCAAGGTAGCGTTTCTGGACGTTCTCCCGGTCATGCAGGTGGATTCTTCGCAGACCTCCGGTAACCATCAGATGCGCAAAAACCCTTTCCACAATGGCAGCCCTTTGCCTGATGAGCCATTTCCCGTACTCAGATTTGCACCGTCTACGGTTGGCATGAAAAGCCCGGCAGCCCTTGTCGTTCCCATTCCATTTGCGTCTTTTGGGACTCTTGCGTTCCGGGATGTATGTGGTGATGCCCTGCTCCCAGTAGAGTTCCTCAATCAACGCCGCCTTGTGGTATCCCTTGTCTGTAACCAGATGGACGATGGCTTTGTCGGAATCGACGGACTTGAGATTACCAAGGCTTTGGGCAATTGTTTCGGACATGTTTTGCGTATCGCCCTGATCGGCGGGGAAGATGCCT
>CAVQJR010000016.1:0-186924 GCA_963712895.1 uncultured delta proteobacterium
CAAAGACACCGGATTCCCGCCCAAGTTGCGGGAACGACGATTTCGGGTGTCCCCTATTCACGTGCAGTTCACGTATTTTGAAGCAACCCCATTTGGGCAACGGCCCGGTTCTCCCGCTTCCCCCGCGATTTCGGCCACATCCGCAAGCTAATCCGCCTTGATTTTTCTTTCCAGCTTCTGAGTCAACTGGGAAAGCGGAAATGTGAGGAGCAGGTAAATCAGCGCCAGCGGCAAATACGCTTCGAACGTCCTGTAAGGGTTGCGTTCACCACCTCGGAAGCTTTGGTCAGCTCACGCACCGAAATTACGGAAAGAAGCGAGGAATCCTTGATAAGAGATACGAACTGGCCGGTTACGGGCGGGAGGATTCGACGGAAAGCCTGCGGGAAGATGACGTGACGCAGGGCCTGCCACCTGGTAAGTCCGGTTGAGAGCGCCGCCTCCATCTGGCCCCGACCGATGGACTCCACCCCGGCGCGAACCATCTCCGTGATATAGGCCCCGGAAAACGCCGCCAAGGCCACTGTTCCGATCACCACCGGGTTGTCGTAGTTGATTGCCGCGGCGATACAGAAATAGAAAATGTAGAGCTGCACGAGGAGCGGCGTGCCCCTGAAAAGCTCGACGTAGAGCTTTGCGGCCTGGCGGGCGAGCAGGTTTTGCGAAATTCTCGCAAGCCCCCCGGCCAGTCCCAGGCAAAGCCCCAACACGATAGCACACGCCGATATGGATACCGTGTAATAGAACCCCTGGATGTAGAGCCTGCGGTACTCCCAGGGAACGCGCCAGTTCCACGGGTATTCCATGCGGCTGAAAAGCACGTAGAGGCCGAGACACAAGGCGGCGGCAAGGGCGGTGCTAATCAGAATCCCGCTGCTTTTCCCGTTGTGGAAGGTCGCTGAAGTATTTGTGGTGGAGTTGCTCGTAGCGGCCATCGGCTTTTATGGTCTCCAGAAATAGATTTAGCCAGTTCAGGAAAACAAAATCCCCGCTCCTGATCGCAATCGCGTAAGGCTCGTAAGTGAAGGGCTTGAGGATCGCATGGGTCGTGCCGGGATTTTGACGGTGGTGCTTGCTGATCGAGAGCTGATCGTAGAGGAAAGCGTCTGCCCGGCCGGCGACTACGTCCAGAACGCACGCGGTCTCCTCCTTGTAGCGGTTCAGACGTGCTTTGGGAAATAATTTTGAGGCCACGATATCGCCGGTGGTGCCCAGCTTTACGGCAATGACCCGGTCTGGAGCGTTGAGCTGTGAAATTTGGGTGACATCCGGTGCCTTTTTGTTGCTGAGAAGCGCGCACAAACCGGTTTCAAAATAAGGCTGCGTGAAAGTCACCGTTTTTGCGCGGGCCAGGGTGCGGGTCATGCCGGATATAATCATGTCGATCTTTCCGCCCTGAAGCGCCGGGATGAGCCCACTGAACTCCATGTCCTTGATTTCGATTTCCACCCCCAGTTCTTTTGCCGCGAGCCGGGCCAGGTCTACATCGAACCCGATGGGCCTGCCCTGGGTATCCGAGTACTCGAACGGAAAGAATTTTACTTCCATTCCGACGACGAGCCTGTTTCGTTTTACCACCTGGTTGAGCGTGCTGGCCTCGAAGATTTCGAAGGTGGTCACGGCGCCGGCCAGCAGGGGGATAAAGACAAGTACCAGAAAGAAGGGGAGAAACCGCAGCCTGGACACATTTTACTCCTTAAATATAAGGCAAAAAACAACCGCAAAGACCCGGAAAACCCTGAAAAACATAACCGCAGAGACGCCGGATTCCCGCCCGGAAGCGTTGCGGGAATGACGATTTTGAGGCAACCTCATTTGGGCAACACCCCCGCGTAGCGTTGAAGCGAGAAAAGTTCCCGTCGCTTAATTTTCGGATCTTTCTCCGCGTTCTCTGCGCCTCTGCGCTGAATTCACTCTTTAGCCGGCAGCGGGGCGCACGGCTTGGGTATGGAAAAGCCAACCGTTTTCCGCTATCCTAGCCGGCAACAGGGAGTATAATCCCCAAATCGGCTCGTGCAAGCATGACGCGATACCCGAGCGCGATGCTTCGATACATCTGATCGGGACCCGGACAAGCGAGGGATTCATTTCATGATCTCAATGGTAAAAGATTGCGTGCTGAAACTGGTTTTTTTGGCCCTTTGTTCTTTCATGCTTGCCGGATGCGGCGTGTTTGAATTCGGTCCCAGGATGGAATTTGGTTCCAACTGGGTATCGAAAGACGGCAAGTCCGGGGAACAGCTCATGGAAGACCAGCGCGACTGCAAGCGGGAGGTCAGTTTAATGAACCCTCAGTTTGTGGGCCAGAGCGGAATGGGAGGCGGCGGCTGGGATATGAACGACGTCAGGGCCTATGATAATTGCATGCGATCCAGGGGGTGGGTAAAAGAATAGGGGTTCCCCGGCTTTGGTGAGCCGGTAATATGTCCCTTAAAACAGCTCACCTATAACCTTGGCGCCGCGAATATACACCGACCGAATGCTTCGAAGCGAATCGGGAAACTGTGAAGGACGGCCGTGAACAACCGCGAAAGTCGCGGGAGATCCCGGTTTTATCGGTCCGATTTCGCCTTCCAGGCCGAGCAGGCAGCCGCCTTCAAGGGATGCGCTGCGCACCGCCTGCTCGATGCCAAACCCTGCCTGCATTAAAAGTTTCAGCTCCTCGATGAAGGTTTCCCCGTGGAAGAGCCCGTATCCTCCGGAATCGCTTCCCGCGGCAATCGGCACCCCCATTTCACACGCCATTGAAATCTGTTCCAGTTGATGGTCGAGGTTTTTTGCCGCAATTTGAGCCTCGATACGGTCGGCGGGGGTGTGCAGGAGGAAAGCTTTCATGCTGTATGCGGTCGGCACCCAGAAAATCCTCCGCTCCGCCATTTTCTCCAGGTTCTCCGGCCCCATGAAAAACCCGTGTTCTATCGAACTGCACCCGGCTTCTATTGCGTCGGCCACCGGAAGAAGGCCGTTGGAGTGTATCATCGTCTTCATGCCGCGACCCGTGGCAGCGGCCACGGCCGCCCCCAGTTCGTCCCGGGCGAACTGGGGAGGGGTTTGCCGACCGAATTCGGTCAGGCTGTTCAGGCCGGAATTTACGATTTTTATGTGATCGGCCGATGGGTCGCCGCGCATAATGCATTCCGCAAGGGAGCGGCCCTCGACCGGTCTTGCTATCAGGTTTCCGTAGCGCTCCTTTGCCCTCCATCCGGCCCCGGCGGCCCTGAACCGGGGCCGGGTGTCTTCTGAAAGGCACTCCACCCGGTAGCGCAGCCCATGTCCGGCCCTGTCCCCGCCGTCACGCAGCGCCACGATTCCGCGCGCGCGGTATTTTGCCATCCGCCGGTCCATCGAGCCCCGGTTCTGCTCGAATGAGTGGGCGAGCTGTTCGCTGCGGGCCTTCGGGTCAACCGTTCCCGAAAGTGTAAGATGCACGTGAGAGTCAACCAGCCCCGGGATGAGGGTGCAGGTCGAAAAATCATGGACCGGACAGCCGGCAAATCCATCGGGCTTGCCAGCTCCGGCATCTTCGACGGAGGAAATCAGTCCATGATCGACCCGAACCAGAACGCGCCCGCGGGCGGGCGCCCCCGTTCCGTCGATCATCCATCCTGCAAGTAGAATAAAGCTCTCGTCCATGTTAGAGCCGCTCAATCTTTCTTTTGGATCTCAAGCTCGGGAGGCGGTGGACATTCCACCTCGAAATTCGATCCCGTTGCCGGGTGGCGAAAGCCAAGGCGCTGGGCGTGCAGCAGATAACCGGTATCGCCGGGAAGTCTCTCGAAGTCCCTGATGCCTCCTCCGGCCGCATACAGGGGGTCTCCCAACAGCGGGTATCCCGCGAATGCAAGGTGAATGCGGATCTGGTGCGGCCTCCCGGTTTCGATTCGAACCTCAAGAAGCGATGCGCCCGCACGGTGCTCAAGGACCCTTACCCGGCTTATGGCGCGTTTTCCGCCGGGACAGGCGGCATTTACGGTTTGAAGCTTTGGATGGAAAACCGGCCCGATCCGCGCTTCGACCACGAAATCTGAACATTCAGGAAGACCTTCGGCCAGCGCCCGGTATGTCTTGGTCAACTCGTGTCGGCGCAGGGCCGCGCAAAGAGCGGATCTGGCGGTTGCGGTGCGCGCGAAAAGTACAAGTCCCGAGGTCCCCCGCCCCAGGCGGTGGACGGGAACGGCTTCGGGGTGGTTTTTTCGAACGAGCGCAAGGAGCGTGTGTTCGAGAAAGCCGCCACCGGGAAGTGTCGGGAGCCCGCGGGGCTTTGCCACGGCAAGGATCTCTTCGTCTTCGTAGAGGATGGAAAAGGCAAGCGGAACGTCCGGCTCATCCCAGGGCGGACGGCGCCACACAAGCCATTGCCCGCCTTTGAGAACGGCATGGGCGTGGGTGGGTTTTCCGTCCACGAGCACCTCGCCGGCTTCCAGCCGCTCCTGCCACTCGGCCCGGGAAGAGTGGCGGTATTTGCCGGCAAGATAGGCCAAAACGGCAAGGCCGCTGCATAGGCCGTCTATTTGTCCCCGGTATTCGAATCCGTTATTTCGGGCCAGTGTTTCCGCCTTTCACCCTAAGGGCTTGTCCGTAAATAAAGCCTTTGCGCTCGCATCCGGCTTTTGGCCTGATTCGGCCGCTGCTCAACCGCAAAATCCTCGACGCGGCACCAAGCTATGCCCGGGTTTTGCTCAATCGTCGCCACCAAATCAATCTCAAAATCCGGCGCGGTCCCGAAGAGGCTTATTTACGGACAAGCCCTGAATGTCCCGGCGGTCCGGAGGAGCCGGGGCTATCGTTTCGCCCTTACTTCGAACTGGGCGAGCTTTTCGTAGAATTGGACTATTCCGCTGTGGTCGTCTCCCGCCTTGCCGTCCACCTTGAGGGCCTGCATGATCTCCATTATCTGCCCGGTCAGTGGAAGAGGCACCCCGATCTCATGGGCGGTCTCGATGGCGTTTGCAAGGTCCTTGATGTGCAGCTCTATCCGAAACCCCGGTCTGAAGTCGCCATTCAGCACCATGGGGGTCTTGGCATCCAACACCATGCTGCCGGCAAGTCCGCCCCGGATCGCCTTGTAGATCGTTTCGGGATTAACCCCCGCCTTGGCCCCCAGTACCAGGGCTTCGGACATTGCGGCGATATTCAGCGCCACTATGATCTGGTTGGCGAGCTTGGTGGTGTTTCCGGCCCCTATCTCCCCGCACAGGACCACGGAGGTGCCCATTTTGCCAAGCATTTCGCAGCAACGGTCAAAAACTTCCCTTTTGCCGCCAACCATTATGGAAAGCGTGCCCTCGACGGCTTTGGGCTCGCCGCCGCTTACCGGGGCGTCCAGCATCTCGACCCCCTTCTCAGCAGCCCTGGCGGCGATCTCCCTGGCGGCAAGGGGCGAGATCGAACTCATATCGACGATCACACTCCCC
The DNA here is from genome assembly GCA_963712895.1 of uncultured delta proteobacterium. Classification (GTDB taxonomy): domain Bacteria; phylum Desulfobacterota; class Syntrophobacteria; order Syntrophobacterales; family Syntrophobacteraceae; genus SbD1. Next base: position 5,415 of record CAVQJR010000016.1, read on the forward strand.
GGCGCGGCGCCTTCGAGGATGCCGTTCGTACCCAGCACCACCTGCTTCACATCCGGCGAATTGGGGAGCATGGTAACGACCACGCTGCATTTTTCGGCCACTTCCCTCGACGATGAGGCGGCCTCGGCGCCTTTGGCGACCAGTTCCTTTATCGCCCCTGGGCTTCGGTTGTAGACCACCAGTTGATATCCGGCCTTTAAAAGGTTTGCGGCCATTGGTTTGCCCATGATCCCCAAACCGATAAATCCAGTTTTCATGTTATCGCTCCTCAATTAGCTGATGTATTTATCGCAAGACCAGACTATACTTCTTCTTGTATTTTTCAGTCAAGGAACTGACCTGTTTGACAACCTCCGGCCTACGATTTTAAAAGCGTTAAAACGCCTCCACCGTGTGGAAGGCATTGCGTACTGTCATAATGCTTTGAAACCTTCGGCCGGATACCTTAGCGAGGTCCTGCGGTGCTCAAATTCTGCGCAAATCTGACGATGCTTTTCAACGAGGTGGATTTCCCGTCCCGCTTCAAACTGGCGGCCGGGGCCGGGTTTACCGGGGTCGAATACCTTTTCCCTTATGCGTGGGAAAAGGAGCAACTGGTCGAGTTGCTCGGGACGCACGGCCTCGAGCAGGTACTTCATAACCTCCCCGCGGGGGACTGGGTGGCGGGGGAGCGTGGCATCGCGTGCATTCCGGGCAGGGAGCAGGAGTTCCGGGATGGAGTCGGACTGGCGATAGACTACGCCGGGGCGCTGGGATGCAAACAGGTGAACTGCCTTGTCGGCCTTGCCCAGGCGAACGTGTCACGCGAAAAAATGATCGAGACCCTCGTGGAAAACCTTCGCTTTGCGGCGAAGGCCCTGGACGGGGAAGGCATACGCTTTCTGATCGAGCCCCTAAACAGTCAGGACATGCCGGGGTTCAGCCTGGTGCACACCGCCGATGCTCTGCGGCTGATGCGGGAGGCCGGCCATCCGAACCTCTGGCTCCAGTATGACGTCTACCACATGCAGATCATGGAGGGAAACCTCACCAGGACCATTGTTTCCAATCTGGACCGGATCTCCCACATACAGGTTGCCGACAACCCCGGCCGCAACGAACCGGGAACCGGTGAAATAAACTACCCGTACCTGTTGGGGGCAATCGAAGCCGCCGGATACGCCGGGTGGATAGGGTGCGAGTACCGGCCCGCCGGAAGTACCGGGGAAGGGCTCGGATGGCTCGATCCGTACCGGGCCTCATCGGGTTTGGACTCACGCCGATAATACGTTTGAAGGGTTCATGGACGAGAGAGCCAAAAATACGCTGGAACAGATTTTCACGGCCGGGCTCAACGCCGTAGACCCCGAGGAAGCCGTGAGGCGCCACCTCGATCTCAGGGACGGCGAACTGCGGGTCGGCGGCCGGTCCTACAGTCTTGACCGGTTCGCAAAAGTTGTCGTAACCGGGTTCGGGAAGGGCACGGCGCCGATGGCAAGGGCCCTGGAGCAGCTATTGGGGGACCGCCTGGCCGAAGGCTGGATCACCGTAAAGTACGGACACGGACTCCCCCTGGAAAAGGTCCGGGTGATGGAAGCCGCACACCCGGTGCCCGACCGGGCCGGCATCGAAGCCACCCGGTTCATACTGGATCGCCTGCAGGGCTGCACGGAAAAGGACCTGGTCCTTTGCGCGTTTTCGGGTGGAGGCAGTGCGCTTTCTCCCGCTCCCCGCCCACCGGTCGAATTCGCCGAAAAGCAGCAGACCACCCGGCTTCTGCTCGAATGCGGGGCGACCATACACGAACTCAACGCCCTGCGAAAGCACCTGTCGGTGGTCAAGGGGGGGCAGTTTGCAAAGCGAGCCTGGCCGGCCACCGTTGTTTCTCTCATCCTCTCCGATGTGGTGGGAGACTGCCTGGATGTGATCTCCTCGGGCCCCACCGTTCCCGACCCAACTACATTTTCCGACTGCATCCGGATCATCGAGAAGTACGAACTCGGTCAAAAGCTGCCCGCTTCCGTGATGAAGCTCCTTCGGGATGGGGCGCAGGGGCTGGTGGAAGAAACTCCGAAGCCGGGAGACGCCGTATTCGAAAAGGTCCAAAACGTTATCGTGGGAAGCAACCGGGCGGCGCTGGCCGCATCGGCGCGTAAGGCCGAACAGCTCGGGTACAGGCCCCTGATTCTATCTTCGTTCATCCAGGGCGAAGCCGGGGAGGTCGCGCAGGTTTTTGCCGCGGTGGGAAAGGAAATCGTGGAATCGGGCCACCCGATTTCAGCGCCGGCCTGTATACTGGCAGGGGGCGAAACAACGGTCACGGTGCGGGGTGCGGGCAAGGGCGGCCGAAACCAGGAACTTGCCCTGGCTGCGGCAATCGCCCTGGAAGGGTGGCCGAAGATAGCCCTGCTCAGCGCCGGGACGGACGGATCGGATGGGCCGACCGATGCCGCCGGAGCGTTTGCCGACGGCCAAACCTGCGAAAACGCCAGGCGCAAAGGACTTAATCCCTTCGATCACCTCTTCAGAAACGATTCGTATTCCTTCTTCAAAGAAACGGGGGGTCTGCTGGTAACCGGCCCCACCCGCACCAACGTAATGGACGTGATCTGCATGATTATCGACCGATAACAACCGCGGGCCGGAAAGTTAAAACCGCGTCAGTTCCCCGCCTGTTTTGCCTTCTCAAGTGTGTCCCAGTTGATGCAGTTCTGAGGGCGCTCGCCCCTAAGCCCGGCCATGAGGTTTTCGGCCGCCATGAGCGCCATTCGGGTCCGGGTCTCTATCGTGGCGCTTCCGACGTGCGGAAGGAGCACCACGTTGTCCAGTTCGGCAAGCCCCGGGCTCAGCTCCGGCTCACTTTCATAGACATCGAGGCCCGCTGCGCGAATCCGTCCCTCCCGCAGCGCTTCGACCAGCGCCCCCTCGTCTACGACCTGGCCCCTGGCCGTATTGATCAGGCAGGCGGACCTCTTCATCATTGCCAGCTCCCCGGGGCCTATCAGGTGCCGCGTGGCCTGCCTCAACGGTACGTGCAAAGAGACGAAATCGGATTCTTTGAGCAGTTCGTCCAGGGGAGCGAAGCGCACCCCCAGCCTTTGTTCCTCACCGGGGTCGAGCCGGTTCCTGCCGTGGTAGATCACCTTCATGTCAAACCCGGCGGCCCTTCTGGCAACGGCCTTGCCTATCCTTCCGAAGCCGACAATACCCAGCGTCTTGCCGGTTACCTGCCAGCCGAGAAAATAAAAAGGGGCCCAGAACTTGAAATTGCCGGTCCTGACCATCCTGTCGCCTTCGATGACTCTGCGCGCCGTGGCCAGGATAAGCGCAAACGCGAGGTCGGCGGTCGCATCGGTGAGGACCCCGGGAGTGTTTGTAACCGGTATCCCCCTGCGCGTTGCCGCTTGCATGTCGACATGATCGAATCCGACGGCGTTGATGGCGATCACTTTAAGCCGCGGGGCGCGCGAAAGCAGTTCCCCGTCCACACGGTCGGTGATAGTGCAAAGGAGCCCGTCCGCGTCAGCGACGCCTGCCAGGAACTTCTCCCTTTCCAGCGGAGCGTCTTCACCATGAACTTCCACGAGATGTTCCCGGCTGATACCGGCCAGGACTTCCTCCGGCAGTCTTGCCGTTACGAATACTTTCATTTCAAGCCTTCCATGTTGAATCCGGAGTCAAAGCCATCCTCAAACGGGCTGATTCTACAGCAGGGGGGCCAAGAATTTAAACGTAAACAGCGACATTAATAAAATCTTAAAAAGCGTGGAGAACTTAGCCCTGAGCCGCCCCCCTTGCCGCTTCGCGGCTCAATGGCGCGTGGGTTCGGGGGAACGGGCACGATTTACGCACAAGCCCTCAGTCCTTCTGCTTCATGAACAATCCCATGACGGCGCCGTATACGAAAACATGGGCGAAAAATCCCTGCCAGAAGGGATTTGTTTGTTGCGCAAACCAGGTCCAGTGCAAGAATGTGGCAATAACGTAAAAATTTAGTATCCACAGCACGAATCCATACACCGCTCCGCAGAGGATTCGCCGTACCGGGGTGCCGACCAGCGAAACCGCGTTCGCCATAAACAGCGCAAAAACGGACGCAAAAGCCAGTGAAAACATCATGTTGATGCCCATGCCGAGCGGCGCCGCAATGTGCAGCGGATAGGCCGGGTCAAGAGCCTGCTTTCCGAGCACCATTGCGCTGATCATCCTCATCGGCGCGAAAAAATTGCCCGTAAACACCAGGGCCATTATCATCTGGAACAGGCCGAATGCAATGCCCGCAACAATGCCTCCGATTACAATGGATTCTACCCAGCACCTCAGATCGAGGCACACCTTAAATTCGGGCAAGTGCTGTGATTGGTTTATGGTCGCCATTTTGGGTTCTTTTTAGCCTCCTGTTTTCACGGAAAATCCTACCATTATGTTATGTATGGTAGACACTTGAAAGAAGGAGAACAAGCCGGCCGTGGTGGCGAAGCTCTTCGAACGCGGTCGTTGACATGGCGTGCGACTATCCCTGAATGTCGAGGCGGTTTTTCACTGAGGGCGCAGGTCCCGGTGATCCGGGCTTGGGCCTCTTTTTGGAAAAGATAGGGGATTTCAGGGGCTTATCTGGCGCGCCTGAAGGGATTCGAACCCCTGACCTACGGATTAGAAGTCCGTTGCTCTATCCAACTGAGCTACAGGCGCGCAGGGGCAAATTACATTCTTTGCGCTGGTTTGGCAACCATTTGCTAAGAGCGGTGGAGGGAAAACGGGGGCAGCTTTCGGACTGTCCCGTTAAGGTGGCCGGACAGGTTTTGAAACACCCCGGCAGGTTCCCTTCCTGATCCGGGACCGGCGGCTCCGCCCTTGTTGTCCTCTTGTGCAAAAAAGAGACGATAATCCTTTATTTTGTCCGGAGAGCATGGCAAAGTTTTTATTTCGCGGCCGACCGCGGGGGTGGTGCTCTACGGGTTCGAAAGGCGATAGAGGAAAAAAGAACAGGCAGTGTAAACTTTTGCCGTCCACGGGAGGTCTTTACGATGAGCCGTTCGACGCAATGGCTTAGTCTTATTGCCGGAATTATGATTCTTATTTACGGAATTATAATGCTGTTCAAGAAGATGGATTGGATTCCGTTTGTCCTGGGGTTGTTGATCGTTGCGTTCAGCGCCTCGAAGATGGTGAAGAGCAGGGAAGAGGACAGGAAGTTGCCGCAGGGAAAAGATAAGTTATGATATCCCGATGCCATGCGCCTTGCCGGGAAAGGGCCGGGTGTTGCCGCACGTGCCCGGCGTATTCTGCGGACAAGGGTTGAGTGTGGAATCCCGCCGAGTGCCCGCGCCTTGCGATCTCGACGCAAAATAGCCAAAAGCCGCCGAGAATCTGCGAAGACCGCCAAAAAGACAACACTCTTGACGCGGAAGGGCAAATAATTTAACGTCGTCGCCCTGGCATGGGCCTTTTTGACAATTTTCAGGCAGGCAAATCATCTCACACTACAGGCAGGGAAGTCGGCTCACAATGGAAGACCTCAACATCGTTACGCGGGAGCGCCTCGAAAAGGCCGCCGAACTCGAACAGCAGAACGTGCCGCTATATCCCAACGGCTACCCCGTACCACACCGGGTAAGGGACCTGATCAAATCCGCCGGCAACAAGACGGCCGAGCAGCTTCAGTCTGATCCCGCGGATTTTACAGTGGCGGGAAGGGTCCTTTCGGTGCGCTCTTTCGGCAAATCCACTTTCATGCACATCGCGGACGCCGATACGAAGATGCAGGTATACTTTCAGCAAAACCAGGTGGGCGCGGAGGCCTACCAGCTCGCCAAAAAGCTCGACATAGGCGACATAATCCGCGTCACCGGCCCTCTTTTCAGGACGAAAACCGACGAACTGACCGTACAGGTCAAGGAATTCGTTTTACTTACCAAGAATCTGCGGCCGCTTCCCGAAAAGTATCACGGCCTCAAGGACATCGAAATCCGGTACCGGCAGCGCTACGTCGACCTGATAGTAAACGAGGAGGTCAGGGAAACCTTTCGCAAAAGGGCCGCCATCATCCAGTCGATCCGCAGCTTCATGACCGAGCGCTCTTTTCTCGAAGTGGAAACCCCGATGATGCAGGCCATTCCGGGAGGCGCGGCCGCAAAGCCCTTCAAGACCTTCCATAACGCACTGGCCATGGACCTCTACCTTCGGATTGCGCCGGAGCTCTACCTCAAGCGGTTGCTGGTGGGCGGGTTCGAGCGTGTATTCGAGCTTAACAGGAATTTCCGAAACGAGGGGATTTCCACTCAGCATAATCCCGAATTCACGATGCTCGAGTTCTACCAGGCCTATGCTACCTACGAGGACCTGATGAGCCTGACCGAGGAGCTTTTCGCAAGGATTGCGTCCGAGGTCAACGAAGGGAAAACGGTAGTGGAGTACCAGGGCGACGTTATCGACCTCTCGCCTCCCTGGGCCAGGTACAGTTTTCGCGAATCGCTTACCAGGATCGGCGAAGTGCCGGTGGAGGCGGTCGAAAACTTCGGTGAAGCCGTGACCTTTGCAAAATCGCTGGGCATAGGTGTCGAAAAGTTCGAAGGTCACGGGAAACTGCTCACCAAGATTTTCGACGTGGTGGTCGAGCCCAGGCTCATTCAGCCCACCTTTATATACCAGTACCCCCTGGAGGTGTCGCCCCTTTCCCGCAAAAACGAGGCCGAACCTGATTTCGTCGACCGTTTCGAGCTTTTCATCGCCGCCCGTGAGATGGCAAACGCCTTCTCCGAGCTAAACGATCCCCGCGACCAGAGAGAAAGATTTGCCAAACAGCTCGCTGCCCGGCAGGCAGGAGACGAGGAGGCCCATTTCATGGATGAGGACTATCTGCGGGCTCTCGAATACGGGATGCCCCCCGCGGCGGGCGAGGGCATAGGGATTGACCGCCTGGTGATGCTGTTCACCGATTCGCCTTCCATTCGAGACGTTATCCTTTTTCCGCACATGAGAGCGGAAAAAAAGACCCAGCAATGAAGACCGGCTTCGAATTTTTCATCAGCATTCGCTACCTTCTGGCCAAGCGGCGCCAGACGTTCATGTCGCTCATTACTTTCATTTCGGTAGCCGGGGTTGCCGTGGGGGTAACGGCGCTCATTGTCGTACTGGCGGTCATGAACGGGTTTCACGAGGACCTGCGAAACCGCATCCTGGGCATCACCTCGCACGTCAATATCGGCAGCTTTGCGGGCGTGATTCATAACTATAAGGGGCTCATGCGGGAGGTGGACCAGGACCCCGAGGTAGTGGCCTCGGCCCCGTTCATTTACGCACAGGTCATGCTGACATCGGGGCGAAACGTTTCCGGGGCCATTTTGCGCGGAATCGAGCCCCTTTCCGCATCCAAGGTGATAAAGATCCAGGACAACCTGATCAGCGGGAACCTGGCCGACCTGGTTCCGTCCAAGCAGGAAGGGCCGGAGCCGGGATATCCGGGAATGATACTGGGCAAGGAGCTGGCCAATAATCTCGGTGTGCGCACCGGGGACTGGGTGACCGTCATTTCGCCGGCCGGCCGGCTGACCCCGATCGGGCAGATCCCGAAAAGCAAGACCTTCCAGGTGGTGGGCCTCATCAGTTCGGGGATGTTTGAATACGACAACACCCTGGCCTACGTGGACCTTGCGGTGGCACAGCAGTTTCTGGGAATGGGGGACAGCGTGACCGGAATAGAGGCCAGGGTCACCGACATCTATGACGCGGGGAAGGTGTCCGAACGGCTCAGGGCGCGACTCGGCTCCCCATATTACGTGCGGGACTGGATGCAGATGAACAGCAGCTTCTTTTCGGCCCTCAAGCTTGAAAAGGTGGTCATGTTCGTCATACTGACCCTCATCGTCCTGGTTGCGGCATTCAACATCGTAAGCTCGCTCATAATGCTGGTAATGGAAAAGGGGCGCGACATCGCCATCCTCAAGGCAATGGGAGCAACAACGGCAAGCATAAGGAAGATTTTCGTCCTGGAAGGTTTCCTCATAGGCATATCCGGCACGACCCTGGGAATGCTCGGCGGATTTGTGCTGTGCGGGCTCCTGAAACGATATAAATTCATCAAGCTGCCGCCGGGGGTATACCAGATCTCGACGCTGCCCGTTCAGATGCAGGCCTCGGACCTGGCTGTAATAGCCTTTTCGGCAATTCTGATAAGCCTGGTAGCCACACTGTACCCGTCTCGCAAGGCGGCCGGACTCGATCCGGCGGAAGCGCTGCGCTATGAATGAGGCGAGGCATTCCTCCGTGGAAGTCCAGACCATAGGGCTTACCAAGGTATTTGGGAGCGGCCCGAACTCCATCGAGCTTTTCGATAACCTGGAGTTGGTGATCCGAAGCGGCGAGCGGATTGCCATAGTGGGGGCGTCGGGCGCCGGAAAGTCGACCCTGCTGAATATCCTCGGGACCCTGGAGCGCCCCACCAGCGGGAGGGTCCTCTACGGCGGGCAGGATGTTTTCCTGTGGGGTGAAAAGGACCTGGCCAATTTCCGCAACCGGACGATAGGGTTCGTATTCCAATTCCATTACCTGCTCCCGGAATTCAACGCGCTCGAAAACGTCATGATGCCCGGACTGATCGCCGGTCTGCCCAGGGGCGAAGCGGCTTCGCAGGCGGAAGATCTGCTTGGCAGACTCGGCCTTTCCGCACGGCTCAAGCACAGGATCGGAGAGCTTTCGGGAGGCGAGCAGCAGCGGGTTTCCGTGGCGAGGGCACTTCTTCTGCGCCCCAGGCTGTTTTTGGCGGACGAGCCCAGTGGCAACCTGGACAGCCGGACCGGGCGCACTCTTCATGAACTTCTGGTATCCCTGAATGAAGAACTTGGGCTGACGATGGTAATTGTTACACACAACCGCGAACTTGCGTCGATGATGCATCGGGTTTTGCTCCTGAAGGATGGTCATCTGAAAGGGGAGCGCTCTTCGCAGGAAGCGTCCCCGCCCGTCTGATCCTATGCCTGGAGCGGATTTGCGGGGCTTGAAAAATTGTGTTGGGAGCTCCGGGAATAAGGTGGTATTAGAGGTGTTCGTAGCGCCGGAACGAGGAGTTCTCTTTGGGAATTCCATCGGAGAAGGCGGTTTTGTGACTGCAGGAGAGGCGGGGCTTTGGCGTAATCTCAGCGGCCGCTCGTGTCGCGGCTGACCGGGTTATCCGGAAGAAGGCTGTCTTAGCGGGGGGACGGACAATATGGTGGTGTGCAGAAAAGTAGGGGGGCTCGTTTGGTTCATAGTTTTTTCTGTTTTGACCCTTTCTGCGGCGTGGGCCCAGGAACAGCCGGTAAAATTGGCGGTGCTGCCTCTCGTTATTCACGGTCAACTGGATGCGCTCAAGGCTCAAAAATCGCTGGACGAGGTTTTTACGAAGCTGATCACCGGTGAAGGAATCAAGCTCATCGGTGCGCAGGAAGTGATGAGGGTTGCCGGCGGACCCGTGCGCACGGAAGACCAGGCCCGGTCGATAGGCGGCAGGCTCGGAGCGGATTACGTTTTGTTCGGCAGCTTCAACCAGATCGGAAACTCGATTAGTCTGGATACGAGGCTGGTGGATGTTTCCGGGAAGAAAAAGCCCGTGGTCCTTTTCGCGGAGGAAAAGGGGATGGAAAACCTTCCGTCGGCCGCGGGGAAAATAGTCCAGCAGATGAGCATCCATGTGCTGTCGAAGGCCGTCATCGCCGACATCAAGGTCAGGGGCAACGACAGGATCGAGGCCGACGCGATAAAGGGAAACATAAAGAGTAAGAAGGGCGAGCTGCTCAAACCGGAGCAGGTCAGCGAAGATATAAGATCCATTTATAAGATGGGATATTTTGAGAAAGTGGCTGCCGAGGTCACGGACAGTCCCGCCGGGAAGGTGCTCACCTTTGTCGTCCAGGAAAATCCGACCGTGCAGGAAGTGAAGGTCACCGGCGAGAAGAAGATAAAGGAAAAAGACGTTCTCGCCGCCATTGCGACCAAGCCTTACACGGTGCTTCAGCGAAACCTGGTCAGTGAAGACGTCCAGAAGATAATCAAGCTCTACGAGCATAAGGGATACTTCAACGCGCGTATAAGTTCGAGCATCGAGTTTCCGAAAGACCCGCGCAAGGCTGTCGTCACGTTCAAAATTGATGAGAAGCAAAAGGTCTGGATCAGATCGATTGATTTTACCGGCAACAAGCATATTTCGTCCCGCAAGCTTCGCGGAGTGATGCAGACCAAAGTCAAGACCATAGTGTTGTCCTGGTTTTCCGACCGCGGAATCCTCCAGAAGGATATCCTGGAAACCGATATCGACCGTTTAACCGCTTACTACCATGATGAAGGCTACATGGATGCCAAGGTCGGTTCGCCGGAAACGGATCTCAAGAGCGACGGCTTTCACATCAGGATAAATATTGACGAGGGTGCCAGATACAAGGTCTCTTCAGTTAAAATGTCGGGGGACCTGCTGGATAACTATGAAAACAAGGTGATGAAAAAGCTCCTGCTCAAGCCGAAAGCTTATTTCAGCCGGGAAAAGATCCGCAAGGACATAGACACGGTAACCAAGGCGTACATGACCGTGGGCTATGCACGCGTGGAAGTCGATCCCCGGATAATGCGCAATCCCGAGGAGCACACGACGAGCATAGAGTTTCTGGTCAACGAGAAGGATGTTGTTCACATAGGGAAAATATTCGTCACCGGCAACACCAAGACCCGCGATTTTGTAATCCGGCGTGAACTGACGATAGCCGAAGGAGATCGTTTCGATTCCGAAAAAATCGAGAAGAGCCTCACCAGGCTTAAGAAGCTCGATTTCTTCGAAGATGTCCAGATCACTCCGATCGATACCGACGACAAAAAGGTGATGAATCTGCAGGTCAAGGTCAAGGAAAAGATGACCGGCACGATCAGCCTTGGCGGCGGGTATTCATCCGACGACGGCCTTTTTGTGAGCGGACAGGTAATGCAGCGAAACCTGTTCGGCAAAGGGCAGCAGGTAGCGTTGAGAGGCTATCTCGGCCAGGCGGCTCAGCGCTATATGCTGAGTTTTACCGAGCCATGGATGTTCGGCAGGCCCATTTCGGGGGGAATCGATTTATATAACTGGATCAGGGACTATGAGGACTTCACCAAGGACGCCTACGGTTTCAGGCTTCGAACCGGGTTTCCTTTCGGCCAGTACAGCCGGGTCTCTGCTTACTACATGTTTGAAAAAGCTCGCATAACCGACTTGAGCACGGCGCTGCAGGACCTGGTGGACACCGGTGACATCAAACTCGACGACGGGTACAAGAGTTCGATCGGCATCGGGTTCGAGCGCGATACCACCGATCACCCGTTTCTGCCCACCAAGGGACTGTATACCGGTGCCGAGGCGGAACTGACCTCACGCCTCATCGGAAGCGACTTCGATTTTATGAAGCATGAGTATCATGCCGGCTACTATCATCCGCTGTTCTGGAAGTTTATCGGCCACATCCGCGGTGAAGTCGGATTTTTGCATGAACTGCGCGGTCAGGATAATGTGCCGACTTACGAAAAATACTTCCTCGGCGGCATCAACAGCCTGCGCGGCTTCCAGTTCGGGCAGGTTGGCCCGAAGATTAGAGATACGGCCACCGGGACCGACGTTGTGGTCGGCGGTGACAAGTATGCCGTGGCCAACTTCGAGTTGCTCTTTCCGGTCATGGAAAAGTTTGGCATACGCGGCGTCTTGTTTTTCGATGCCGGTAACGCTTTCGCAAAGGGCGAGGCCATAGATATTTCGAAGTTCAGGACGGATGTTGGCACGGGCGTCCGGTGGAACTCTCCATTCGGGCCGCTTCGAATTGAGATAGGGTATAATCTGGATCGCGAACCGGGTGATTCTCCCTATCAGTGGCAATTTTCTGCTGGTGCTTTCTTTTAAGGAGTTTGGATGATGAAGAGGCTTTTCGGATTTGTTGCTCTGGCAACGGTTATAATTTTTGGACTTTCGATGAATGCAATTGCTGCATCCGGTCCGAAGATCGGCTACGTCGATATTCAGGGAGCGGTGTTGCAGTCTCACTGGGGAAAGCGGGTGGCCGACGATCTCAAGAAGGACAAGGACAGGCTGAGTGCACAACTCGACGTGAAGGGAAAAGCCTTCAAAGTCGCCCAGGAGGAATTCAGCAAGAAAAGTTCCATTATGGACGAAAAGGCCAGGCTCCGGAAGCAGAAAGAACTGCAGGACATGGCGGCGGAGCTTCAAAAAACCCTTTCGGATTCCAACCAGAAACTGAATGACGACAGGACTCAGGCGCTTCGTCCGATTCATGAGAAGATCGGCGAGATCATCAGGAAGATAGCCGCTGAGGACAAGTACGATTTTATCATCGAGAAAGGCGCTCTCGTCCATGGCAACAGTAAAGACGACCTGACGAAACGTGTGACCGCGGAACTGGACAAGGGCGCCCCCAAATGAGCGATTGCTGAAATTTTCGTAACGGCTTGCGAGAATGGCGGCAAGGACAATCCCGCCATCTTTACGGGCACGGCGGCCGGTACGGCCCCGCACTCCGGGCATATCTGGAAAATCGATCCGGCAACGGGTCCCGGTAAGTTCCCAGGCACTCGCGATACCATCGAGCAGAGAAAAAAGAGCGGGGGAACCAGTTCCCCCGCACCCCCGCAACATGTGGCATGCGCCTGCGGCGCATTGCCGCAAAGCCATAGATTTGAGTGAAGCGGGGGGAGGCCGCGCCTGCGGTTTTTGATGGTGCGGGTGTCTCGATGAGACATGGGCCGCCGCGGTCTTTCTTCCTACAGGTGCTGTTTTTCTCATGGAAACCGATTTGAGCGATATGAACGGGAAAGACTCCTTTTCGCTTCGCGAACTGGCTGAATTCCTGGGCGCGGAGATCAAGGGGGACCCGGAACTGCGGGTACGGGGCATAGCCCCTGTCCAGAGCGCTTCTCACGACCAGATCAGCTTTTTAACCGATTCCCGGTACAGGCATCTTTTGGCCGAATGCCGGGCGGCGGCCCTGATAGTTTCATCCGAATTCCGCGATCTTGATTTCTGTTTGCTTATCACCGCAAACCCATCTCTTGCCCTGGCCAGGGTTGCAACGCTTTTCTACAGTTCCTCCACCGAACCGTTCGAAATCCATCCGAGTGCAATCATCGAAAAAGACGCACTTCTGGAAGGAGAGGTCGCGGTGGGACCTTTTGCGTGCATCGGGGCCGGTTCCAGGATAGGCGGCGGGACCAGGATAGGCGGCGGGTGCTTTATCGGCTCCGGTGTTCGGGTCGGCAGCGGCTGCCTCATCGACCCCAGGGTCACTGTCATGAACGGATGCGTGCTGGGGGACCGGGTAATAATCCACAGCGGCACCGTAATCGGCTGCGATGGTTTCGGTTACGCACAGGATGAACGGGGAAAGCACTTCAAGATACCCCAGACCGGGATAGTTCAAATCGACGATGACGTGGAAATCGGGGCGAACGTCACTATCGACAGGGCGACTTTCGGCACCACTTGGGTAAAGCGGGGCGCCAAGATCGACAATCTTGTGATGCTGGCCCATAACGTCGTGGTGGGCGAGGATGCCGTGATTGTGGCCCAGGTCGGCGTATCCGGCAGCACCCATATCGGCGATCACGTGATGATCGCGGGCCAGGCCGGCTTGGTGGGGCATCTCGAAATAGGTGACGGGGCTAAGATCGGGGCGCAGGCCGGTGTAATGAGTTCGGTCAAGGCGGGGGATGTGGTGGTCGGTTCTCCGGCGCTGCCGCGCGATGAATTTTTCAGAATTATAGCGAATATCAGGCGGCTGCCCCGCCTTAAAGAGAAAATAAAGCGGCTCAGCGAGAAGGTGCAGGAAATCGAGGAGGCCCTTAAAGATGGTGATGGATATCATCGAGATTAAGAAAATTTTGCCGCACCGCTATCCTTTCCTCCTTGTCGATCGGATACTGGAATGCGGGCAGGACGAAATAGTGGGGATCAAAAACGTTACGGGCAACGAACCCTTCTTTGAAGGCCATTTCCCCGGTGATCCCATAATGCCGGGCGTGCTTATCGTTGAAGCGCTGGCCCAGACGGGTGGGATTCTTGCTATAATGTACATGCCGGAATGCAGGGGGAAACCCTTCTATTTCATGGGTATCGACAAGGTTAGATTTCGCAGACCGGTGCGCCCGGGGGACCAGCTGGTCCTGAAGCTCAAGATGATCAAACAAAGAGGGGCCGTTTTCAAGATGAAGGGTGAGGCTTATGTTGATGAACAGCTGGTCTCGGAAGCCGAGTTGCTGGCAACGGTGGACGTAGGGCAAAGCGCGGGCCAGGCCGCGTGTCAATAGAGCCGGGACGCTTTCCCGAACTTCCGGATCCGGCGGCTTCCCTATTATTAACGGAGACACATGCTCATGCGAATTCACCCAACCGCCATAGTACCTGAAGAGGCCGAACTGGCGGAGGATGTGATTATAGAGGCTTTCAGCATCATCGGTCCGAGGGTTAAAATCGGATCGGGCTCGGTGATCGGGCCCCACGTGGTGATCGACGGCAGGACCACGATCGGGCAGAGAAATCGGATTTTTCCTTTCGTGGCTATTGGTTTTCCACCCCAGGATACCACCTACGGGGGCGAAGACACCCGTGTGGAAATCGGAAACGACAACATCATCCGCGAAAACATCACCATTCACCGCGGCTCCCACCGGGGGGAGGGCGTAACCCGGATCGGCAGCGGCAATTTCCTGATGGCCTATGTGCACATAGCCCATGACTGCCAAATAGGTTCCGATGTCATCATGGCGAATGCCGCCACACTGGGCGGGCATGTCGAAGTCGGCGACCACGCCGTGGTGGGCGGGGTTGTCGCGGTGCACCAGTTCGTGCGGATCGGGGAGTACAGCTGCATCGGGGGTAAATCCGGGGTGCGCATGGACATCCCTCCCTATATGCTGGCCCAGGGGGCCGACCCCGCAACCCTGCACGGCCCGAACCTGATAGGCCTCAGACGCAACGGCTTTTCGAATGAAACGATCAACACCATAAAGAAATGCTACCGGATACTGTTCCGTTCGGGCCTGACCGTAAAGGAGGCAGTGGAAAAAGCGCGCCTGGAAGTCGAGCCCCTACCTGAAATCCGGAAGCTGATCGACTTTGTCGTCGAGAGTTCGAGAAGAGGAATAATGCGATAATGCCGGTTACGGAAACGGGAAACGACGACGGGAACAGATTGAGCCGCTTCGGCCTCATCGCCGGCGGCGGACAGTTTCCGCTCTTGTTTGCCCACGCGGCGCGCCAGGCCTCCGTGCGCATCCTGGCCGTGGGGTTCGAGGGCGAGACCGACCCGGCCCTGTCCAAGTACGTGGAGGAATTCCACATGCTGAAGCTTGGGCAGTTGAACAGGCTGATAAAGGTCTTCCGCAATGCCGGGGTGTACCATGCGGCAATGGCCGGGGCCATAAACAAGACGCGCCTTTACACGCGCATGCGTCCCGACTGGCGGGCGGTCCGGTTCCTGAACCGGCTGAGGAACAAAAAAGACGACTCACTGCTGAGGGCTCTTGCCGACGAACTGGAGGCGGAAGGAATAATTATCCGGCCCTCCACCATGTTTCTACCCGAACTGCTCGCCCCCGAAGGAACGCTTACCCGCAGGAAACCCAATCACCGCGAACAGGCGGACATCGCCTTCGGATGGGCGCTGGCAAAGGCAATCGGCAAGCTGGACATCGGGCAGTGCCTGGTGGTGAAAAACCAGGCGGTGCTTGCGGTTGAGGGGATCGACGGAACGGATGCCACCATCCTGCGCGGCGGTCGCCTGTGCAGGGAAGGGGCGGTCGTGGTGAAGGTGAGCAAGCCCATCCAGGACCTTCGGTTCGACGTGCCCGCGGTTGGGTCCGACACCATCGAGTCCATGAAGAGGGTGAAAGCCCGTGTGCTGGTGGTGGAAGCGGGCAAGACCCTCATGTTCGACCGCGAGAAGATGATCGATGCCGCCGATGCCGCCGGCATCTCCATACTCGTTCAAAAAGACGGCTTTTTGCCCGCAATGCTCCAGGGTGGGGATGCTCTTTCCGCCCCGAAGCCCGGCTTTTCCGAGCGCAACGGCTGGGCGGGGCTGGTTTCCTCCCCCCGGCCTCACGTCGAGGTGTCCGGTCCTCCCGTTTTGATTCGCCGGCCGCGTCCGGATGCGGTTCGCGTGGCGGTTGTCGGCGTGGGTTACCTGGGGCGCTTTCATGCCCAGAAGTATGCAAGGCTTCCGGAAGCCGATCTGGCTGCGATTGTCGATGTAGACCCGCAACGCTGCCGTGCCGTGGCCGAAGAGGTAAAGACCGAGGCGCTCACCGACTACAGGGAGCTTATTGGAAAAGTCGAGGCGGTAAGCATCGCCACGCCGACTCCGCAGCATTTCGCACTTGCCAGGGAGTTCCTTGCGGCGGGAGTGCACGTGCTGCTGGAAAAGCCGATGACCACCGGGGTCGAGGAGGCCGACGAGCTCATAGAGCTTGCGGACCGGACCGGTGCGATTCTTCAGGTGGGACACCTCGAGCGTTTTAACTCCGCCTTTGCCGCTATTCGGCCGCGCCTGCGAAATCCCATGTTCGTCGAGGCCCACCGCCTTGCCCTCTTTAACGAGCGTGGTCTGGAGGTGGACGTGATCCTCGATCTCATGATCCACGATATCGACATAGCGCTTCATATTATCGATTCGCCGGTCAAGGACATTCGAGTCTCGGGAATTACGGTGCTCAGCCCCCTTCCCGATATTGCCAGTGCGAGAATCGAATTTGAAAACGGCGCCGTTGCAAATCTTACTGCCAGCCGGATTTCTATCAAGAATATGCGCAAGCTGCGAATTTTCCAGGAAAACTGTTATTTTTCAGCCGATTACTCCATCAAGCGTGCTTACGCCGTGTACCGGGAGGCGGAGTCGGGCGAGGACGGGTTCCCCGAGCTTTCCATGGAAGAGTTCGAGATTGTCGAGAAAGATTCCCTGGAAGAGGAAATAAGCTCATTCCTGAAATCCGTGCGCACCGGAAACAGGCCTGAAGTCAGCGGCAGGGAGGGGCGCCACGCGCTTTCCGTCGCCTTGGCGATATCGCACCGGATCGAAGAGCAGATGCGCGCAAAATGCCTTATCCTGGAGAAAAAGGTTTGCATATCTTCATAAGCGCCGGGGAGGCGTCCGGGGACCTTCACGGCTCCCACCTCGCCCGCGCGATCCGCTCGATTGCCCCGCAAACCCGCCTGTCCTGCCTTGGCGGGCCGCTGCTCCGGGGCGCGGGAGCGCGGGTCGTCGTCGATCACCGCGATATTTCCGTGGTGGGCGGGTTCGAGGTCCTAAGCCACATCCGGGCCATCTACCGGTGCTGGCGGAAGGTAAGGGCGCATCTTCTGGCAGATCCTCCCGACCTGGTCGTTCTGATCGATTTCCCCGACTTTAATTTCCTGCTGGCAAAGTTTGCCCGTAAAAAGGGCGCCCGTCTTTTCTATTACATCAGCCCGCAGGTGTGGGCCTGGCGCGAGTACCGCGTGAAGACCATGAAGCGGCTTCTCGACGCAATGGCGGTAATACTTCCGTTCGAAAAGACCTTTTACGAATCACGCGGATTCAAGGTCTTCTACGTGGGCCACCCCCTGGTGGATATTCTTCGTTCTGCGCCCGGCGCGGAGGAATCCGCAAAAAGATATAAAACCGGTATCGCGGGGCCGCTCGTCGGTATTTTGCCCGGAAGCCGCAGAAGCGAGATAAAGCTCCTCTTCGATCTTCTCATGGATTCGGCCCGCATCGTATCGGGGGAGTTTCCGCGGGCCGGGTTTATTCTTCCCGTCGCCCCGTCGCTCGATCCCCGGGCCATCTCGGAGCGGGCCGCAAAATGGGGCCTGCCCGTTCGCGTAGTCGCCGGCGACACTTACGGGGTAATTCGCGCCTGCGACCTGATAATCACCGCTTCGGGCACCGTTACCCTGGAGGCCGCCATCCTGGGGACGCCGATGATAATAACCAACAGGATACTGCGGCTTAGCGGCGAGATAGCAAAACGGCTCATCAAAGTCGAGTTCATCGGGTTGCCCAACCTTATTGCCGGAAGGGAAGTGGTGCCCGAATTCGTCCAGGAAAAGGCCCGGTCCGATCTGATCGCGGCAGAAGCGGTTTCCCTCTTGAAGGACCCGGAAAGGCTTCGGGCGCAGCGACTGGAGTTGGAAAAGATCCGCGAGTGCCTGGGGGAGCCCGGCATATCGGAGCGCGTTGCGCGCCTGGTTATGGATACCGCGAAAGGTGGCCCGTGACATTAGCCAAAACCGCCGCCCGGATCGCCTATGATGCCGGTTTGTGCGCAAGCTGGCCTTTCCTCTACCTTTACTATTTGTGCCGGTCCGGCACCGACGGAAAATACAGCGGGAACTATCGCGCGCGCATGGGGTTGGACCTGCCGGGACCTTTGCGCGAAGGGGCCGAGAGGGCCTGGTTTCATGCGCTCTCGGTGGGCGAGACCCTGTCGGCGCTGCCCCTGGTAAAGGAAGTTAAAAAGCGCCGTCCGGATTTGGAAATCCTTTTTTCAACCGCCACTGAAACAGGCATGTCCCTAGCCAGAGAACGGCTTTCCGGCGAGGTGGACAGATTTTTTTTCCTGCCCCACGATTTCCCCTGGGCGGTTCGAAGACTGGTCAGGCGGATTCGACCCGGATTTTTCGTCCTTATAGAGACTGATTTCTGGCCCAATCTTATCCGGGCATTGAAGCGGGAGGGTGCCCTCACCGCCCTGGTCAACGGCAGGATCTCGCCCCGCTCATACAGGCGGTATCTGAGGCTTGCCGGCCTTGCGGAGATGGTTTTCGGCGGGTTTGACCTGGTATTCACCCAGACCGGGCAGGACAGGCTGCGGTTCGAATCGCTTGGCGCACCCTCCGGGAAGGTGACGGCGGCCGGAAATCTCAAGTTCGAATCCTCGGTCCCGGTGATTTCCGAATCGGAGGCGGCGTCGGTGCGAGACGGCATAGGGCTTGAACCAGGCAGGCCGGTGTGGGTGGCCGGCAGCACCCATGCGGGCGAAGAGGAGTTTTTGCTGAGAGTCCATGCCGGCCTGCTGGCAAAAAATCCGGACCTGCTGCTGATAATCGCCCCCAGAAACATCGGGCGGCGGGGAGAAATCGAGTCACTTTGCGCCGGTTTCGGCCTTGGCTGCGCCGTCAGGTCCCGGGCGGAGGCGGCTTCCGGAAAGCCGGTCTACCTGCTGGATACCCTGGGAGAGCTGGCAAAAATTTATTCGCTCTGCGATGTCGCGTTCATCGGCGGGAGCCTCGTGCCCCTGGGAGGGCACAACCCGCTCGAAGCCGCCGCGCAGGGGAAGCCCGCATGCTGGGGGCCGCACTTTTTTAATTTCAGCGAAATCGAGGCTGCCTTGCTGGCAAGCGGGCGCTGCACACGGGTAGCTTCGGAAAAAGAGCTTTCGGATTTCGTGCAATCCAACCTCGAGGGCGCAAAATCCGGCGCCACATTGCCCGGCCCCTGGGCTTCCGGCATGGTGGCCGGTTTCGCGCCGGGTACGGCAAGTAGGATTGCCTCCGCTTTGCTGGAAAAAATTTAGATTTTTCCCCCGGTTACGAAATTTGCCACCTGCCGACCAAAAATGTCACATTTTGGGTAACCCTTTGGCGCTGTGTCTGCGCCGCCCACAACACATCCGGTTGTTTCAGGTATTTCAAAATGTGTTAAATTCACAATATATCCGCGCATTCAGCGGTGTCGATCAAGCCGGTCAGTGAAGATATCGTTAAACTGGAATGGAACTTGCTCCGATTGTGAGTTTAAAGGAGGAGGAGATGACCGCGCTTATCGAAATCGCTCTGGGGATGCTTTTGGGAGTGGCCGGATTTTACTACCTTGCCGTCGACCCGTATAAGGGTTGCGGCGCGCTGCTCCTCTCCGGTTTTCTGGTCATAACCGGCTTTGAAAGAAGCCTCTCCAGAAAACCTGCCGAGTCCGAAATCCAATCAGAATAGCAGCTTCGATCCAGAACTGCTTCCTTTATCCGGTGCATTGCGCCACGGTCCCGATCAATGCCGCGCCGGCTCCGCTTCGGCGTGGTCAATACTAAAACTCCGTGTTTGTGAATCCGCCTTACCGTCTCAGTCCTCGTGTTAAACACCGGTTGTTTAATCAATCCGAGCATTCAGTCGCCGACTGGTGTAGAAATGGTGCCTTAAAAGGCAGTAACGCCAAACCCGGCAGGCGAGAACAGATGTTATGCAAGTCCGCTATAATTGCCTGATTTTCATAACCGGATTCGCGGCGGCAGTTGGACAAGTCCTGATTTTGCGCGAACTGCTCGTCCTTTTCCACGGAAACGAGCTGTCCACGGGACTGGTGCTTGCCTGCTGGCTCCTGTGGACCGCGCTGGGAAGCGCCCTGGGCGGCCGTACCCGCTGGAAAGACCGCGTCGGCCCCGCTGTCCTTGTTATCGGAATTTCGCTGCTGTGCCTCATGCTTCCGGCAACGCTTCTGTGGGCGCGGGATGCGAGGGCCGTCTGGTCCGTTCCGGTCGGAGAACTTATCTCACCGGGGCGGATGCTTCTGACGGCACTCAGTTCGACCGCCCCGTTCTGCTTTATCTCGGGGGCCATGTTCGCCCTGGCGTGGTCTCTTTCGGCAGGCTCACCGGACAGAAGGGGCGAAAGCGGCGGCATCGGCGTCTACCTGGCCGAGGCAGCGGGCTCTGCCGTTGGCGGTCTTGTATATTATTTTCTGCTGCTTCCCCATTTTTCGAATCTCGCTGGAAGTCTCGTATTGTGCGCCGTGCTCGCCGGCTCGGCCTGTGCCGTGGCGGCGGGGATCGGTTTTAGAAGCAAGGTCCCGGCGCTTTGCTTCTCGCTGGCGGTGGTGGGTCTTTCGGCGGGGCTTTTCGCATATTCGGCGAGAATCGACCACGCAGCCCGCCGCGCCCAGTGGGGGCCCGGTTTTTTCGATTCGCGCGACACCCCGTACCATAACCTTGCCTTGCTTCGCAATTCCGGGCAGTACTCACTTTTCAGCAACGGGTTGTGGCTCTATTCGACCCCGGACCCCCAGACGGAGGAACCGGCCGCTATCCTGCCCCTGCTTCAGCATCCGAAACCCGAAAGGGTGCTCCTTTTGGGCAGTTTCTCACCTGGATTTTTGAAAAATATACTGAAATATCCGGGCGTGAAGCGAGTCGACTGCGTGCAGCAGGACCGCGAACAGGCACGGTTTGCCGCCGAAACAGCCAGCCGCCCGGAACCGGGAGCAGACCCGCGGCTCCGCACGTACTTCACCGACCCGAAGCGCTTTCTGGCGGGCGGTGCCGGCGGCTACAGCGTCATTGTCATGGGGGCCGGAGAGCCTGTAAACGCCGAAATGAACAGGTTCTACACGGTGGAATTTTTCTCGAAAATAAAAGGGGCGCTCAGTTCCGGCGGCGTCTTCTCCTTCGCCCTGCCGAGCGCGCCGGATATAATCGGACCGAGAGAAGCCCGGCTCCTCAGGGCCATTAAGAACACCCTGGGCCAGGTATTCGAATCCGTCGTCGTGGTTCCCGGCGAGGGCGCTCGCTTCTTTGCGGGCGCAGCGGGAGCGGTTTCCAGGGACCCCTTGATTCTGGCCGGGCGGATGCGGGCGCTCAATCTCGATCTCCAATACCTTCGCGATTTTCACCTCTTCGACTGGTTCAGCCCGATCCGGCTGGAATACATGGACTCGGTGCTCCGGGGAAGCGCCCCCGCCCCCGTCAACAGGGATTTCGAACCCGTTTGCTACCTGTACGCGCTCGGAATATGGGGGGCACAGCTCCATCCGGCAATCGGCGCCGTGCTGAGCGCCCTGCCGTCCGGGGAGCGCGGGTGGTTTCCGGCCGCCCTGGCAGCGCTGGTCCTTGCGGCGGCGCTCGTTTTCAGGGCGGGATCGGGCCGGGCCGGGGCAGTCATGTTCAATACGGCCGTTTGCGGCGGCATGCTGATAGTTTTCGAAATCGTTCTCATACTCGTCTACCAGATAGTAAACGGTTCGATGTACAGGGAGATGGCGCTGATCATCTCGCTTTTCATGGCCGGGATGGCCGTTGGGGCGGGGTTTGGGCGAAAAGTTGCGCGGAGCGCGAAAAATCCGCTCGCCGCACTGTTTGTTTCCCAACTTTTCCTTGCCGCTTACGCGGGCGCGCTTGCCTTGATCCTGACGGGCGGATTCCACTCGGAAAATATCCTTCCGGTTGTTTCGGGCGCGCTCTTCGCGCTGGCGGCGTTTATTGCCGGAACCCTGGGTGGCGGCCAGTTCTCGCTCGCCGTTCGGGCAAAGGCGTCTATAACGGGAAGCAAAACGGAAGGGGCCGCCCTTTATGCGGCAGACCTTGCCGGGGCGGCGGCGGGCGCGGTTTTCGGCTCGCTTTTCCTGGTCCCGGTTTTCGGAATTTCGCGCACGCTGCTGATGCTGGCGCTGGCCGGTTTCGCGGCATCGCTGGCGCTGGTTTTACCGCACAGGCCCGCCTGATATCAGGACTTCGGTGAATGACCTTGTGGGTAACGGGATGATGGGTTGCGCTTCGCTCCACCCATCCCACGGCTTATTTGAGCGCTTATGGAGCTGCGCCGCTCCTTGTGGCGGGGAGGAGGAAACATTTCCCCGCGCCGTTTGGGGTTTTTTGCGAATTGCTGTTTTGAACGCAACTTCGATTCAGGCGGTCTTCCAGATACCGGGGATTTTCCGCCCGCACCCGGTGCATTTGCCGTCTTTCAGGGAAATCTTCTTTATACTGTATCCGACACGTTCGATCACGACCTGCCCGCAGGAGGGGCACAGGGTGTTTTCGGCCGGGTGTCCCGGAAGATTCCCGATATAGACGAACTTAAGGCCCTCTTTGCACGCCGTGTTCCATGCCTGTTCAAGCGTGGACACCGGGGTCGGCTCCAGGCTTTTGAGCTTGTAGAGCGGATAGAAGCGGCTGAAGTGCAGGGGGACCTCCGGCCCCAGTTCCTCAAGGACCCACCGGGACAAGGCCTTTATTTTGTCCATGCCGTCGTTTTTGCCGGGCACCACCAGGTTCACTATTTCGGTGTGGATGGAGCGCCGCCTGAGGTGTTTGAGGGTGGCGAGCACCGGTCCCAGCGTTCCTTCCGTCATGTCCCTGTAGTACTCTTCCGTGATCCCCTTCAGGTCTATGCAGGCCGCATCCAGGTGTTCGCACAAGTCGTCGAGCGGGGCCTGGTTTATATAGCCGTTTGAGTGCATCACGTTCAGGATGCGTTTCTGCTTTGCCTGCTTTCCGATTTCTATCATGTACTCGATGAAGATGGTCGGCTCGACGTAAGTGGATGCGATGGATGCGCAACGGTATTGGAGTGCTCTTTCCACGACCTGTTCGGGGGAAAACTCATAGTTTAAGGTATCCTCGGGCGATGCCTGTGAGATTTCCCAATTCTGGCAGAACTTGCAGTTGAAATTGCAGCCGGCGGTTGCAATCGAAAACGAGGTGGTGGAAGGAAGCACGTGGAAAAGGGGTTTTTTCTCCACCGGATCGACGTGCACGGCGCACGGGTTCCCGTAGACGAGGGAATAGTATTTCCCGTCGCGGTTCTCCCGCACCCGGCAATATCCGCGTTCGCCTTTCGAGGTTTCGCAGCGGCGCGGGCAAAGCTCGCAGCGCACGCGTCCTTCGGGAAGCGCGGTGAAGTAGGGGGAGAGCCTGGCGCCGATCAGGCCTTTCTTGATTTCCAAAGCGTTCGCTGCGGAGCGAAAAACGTTTGGAGCAATCACCTGCGATCCGGCGGCCATGAGAGCGCAGCGGCCGCAGGTGCCAAGAAATGAGCGCCTGTTCATATTTGTCCTCATTGGCGGGTCCTCAGGCACGGCACCGTCCCCGGAGATGTTGTTTCGCCGTGTATCCACGGTCCCACGGTCGGGGCGATCAGAAGACCTCGGCGGAAAAAATGTAGATCTCGGTACCCTTTTCTTTCCAGGCATTTCGAGGAAGTCCGGCTTTGAGGCAGGTATGTTCCAGGAAAGTGTTCCTGTCCCAGCCCTGCTCGGTTGCCACCTGGGGGAGAAGAAGGCCCATGGTGCCGTCTTTGCTGATCACCAGGCCGTGCCTGCCGACCTCGATCTCTTCCGGGGAGTTTACCTTCTTAATCGGTGTGAGGACAGAAATTTCGATCTTGATATCCCCAAGCTCATCCGGGCGAACCGGCTTGAACCGGGGATCGTGAAGCGCGGCGGCTTCGGCCATTTCGGCAACCGCATCGGCAAGCGGCTTGCGGGCGGTTACGTACCCGATGCAGCCCCGCAGTTCTCCTTTCTTATAAAGGGTCACAAAAGCCGCGCGGGGCTCTTTCAGCTTCGGGGAGCTGGTCCGGATGGGGGGTGTTTGCTCCCCGCGGCACGTTGCCTCGACCGTCCTGCGGGCTATCGAGTGCAGTTGCGCGCGATCCTGGTCGCTGAGGCCGAGATCGGTCCCGACCTTTTTTGGGGGAGCTTCGGCCGCGTCCCTGTCGGAGGAAGCCTTGAAAAATGCAGCCGCCGCATACCCCACCACACCTCTCGGCGAATTCTTGTCTCCGGTGACATCGCCTGAATTTTCGTAGTGGAGAATTTTACAACTGTTTGCCCCGAGCCGTTTTGCTGTGAGCATTGCGGTAATTATAGGCCCCCTTCCGCATGCTTCGCATTTTCCCGAACTGAAGCACTCGTCAAGGGAGGCCGGGTCCATTGCGCTCAGCTTTTCAAGGAGCCGCCGGTCCATCTCCCTTGCGGTGTCGTAAGAGTGATAGTGCGACAGGTCGGAACTGGCCACCATCAGCACCGACTTGCCCCGAATACAGTCGGCGAGATCATCCGCCAGCCATTTGCAGGTTGACAGGTCGTGGTCTCCAATGATCAGAGGAACCAGCCTGGCGCCCGGCATCACGGTCTGGATAAACGGGAGCTGTATTTCGAGGGAGTGTTCGCTTTGGAAGGCTTCCGGCAGATTCTTTATCCGGGGCTCGCGCCTGGTAAGCTCGGAGAGCAGGCCGCCGTCCACCGGCATCACTCCAAGCGGGGTGCGAAACCCCGCGCAGTCGGAAACGGCCACTCCGCGAAACGGATACCGGTGGCTTACTCCAATGACTATTACCGTGTCGAATTTACGGCCGCGAAGAAGGCCGTAGGAGTAGGCGGCCACCTGGCCGGAGTAAATAAACCCGGCATGGGGGCAGACAATGGCGGCGATTTTGCCGTCAACCGAGCCCCCGGCCGCCTTGTCCAGGTAGGCCACGACCTGGGCCTTGAGTTCCGATGGATTTCCGGGGTACCATGTTCCGGCAACCACCGGCTCCTGTATGCGGGTGGGACCGGCTTCCCGGCTGCCGGCCATATCCGGGCGGAAAAGGCAAAATGCAAATACAGCGGCAAAAATTGCTAGAAACGGTCGAAATCTGCTAAAATTAGCATTCATGGCTTTTCTCCTGCTGCTGACTTGTTGCCCTTGGATTTCGGAGAAGGCATCACAAATCGGTCTTTTCGACCCTGTTCGGATTCGGCCTGAATTATAGGAAAGTCTTGATGGATGCGTCAATTACCAAAAAATTTTTATCGCTGGGAAATTCTGGAGGGTTTAGGATTTCATACTTGGATATGTGTCCGCAAACCTGCATTCTTCCGTGCGGGGTTTTCCCATTGATTTATGCGCGGGTGTATTTTAAAGCTTTTTTACGGAAAATGTTGAAAATGAGAGTTCGCCTTATTCGACAATCCGGGCATTCCTTACCCGAAAGGTCCCAAATACCCGATGTGGCTGAAGAAATCCGCCTTCGCCAAAGTTGCTTTGCTATCAACAACTTAGATGTTCGTTCAGGCTAACACCCGTGCATCGTAACATATTTTTAACATTCGGTGCTTTTCCCTTTTCTTCCCCAGAAGTCGGGAGATCAGCTTTGCGTTCTCGGAGCCTCTCGTCTAAAACTTGTTCCCACGTGAGCGGGGCTTGTTAAATTCTTTCCAGAACCATTCTCATTTCCATCGACTCCAATTCTAGCTGTTTTGATGTGGAGAGCGGAAGCTCATGGGGGTGAGTTTTCTTCTCTCTCGGGGGGTGCTCTTTTTTAAGGGAGGGCTTTCGGGGTGGATGGCCCAAGGGCGGGGGCTTATGGACCAGAAGTGGCAGGAAATCAGGACACAGCTTCACAACAGTTTGTCGAAAGGGCAGTATGATCTTTGGGTCTCATCAATCGAATTTCTTGGTCTGGAAAATGAAACAGTTGTACTGGGGTGCCGAAACCGGTTCCATATCGAGTGGTTGAGGGAGAAGCTCGAGATCAAGGTGCTGAGTGCGATCCGGGAGTATTTTCCATTGGTGCGAAGGGTGGAATACCAGCTCCTGAGCGTCCCGGAGATGGAAGAGACTTCGAATGCTGCGGAAGAAGAGGGGGGGCTTCCGCAGCAGATCGCAATCAGCGACCTGATCAAGCGCGCGGGACCGGTTTTCCATCCCCGCTTCACTTTCGACCAGTTCGTGGTCGGAAACTGCAATCATCTTGCCTACGCAACCGCGCTGGGACTGGCAAACGGGCAGCAGCTCTACAACGGCTCCGCCTATCTGCTCTCGGAAACGGGCCTGGGCAAGAGCCACCTTTCACACGCGGTGGGCAACTACAT
Organism: uncultured delta proteobacterium; assembly: GCA_963712895.1. Taxonomy (GTDB): domain Bacteria; phylum Desulfobacterota; class Syntrophobacteria; order Syntrophobacterales; family Syntrophobacteraceae; genus SbD1. Next base: position 31,994 of record CAVQJR010000016.1, read on the forward strand.
CTGCCGCTGCACGCCCGGGTTGCGTGTGCATTACCTGACTGCCGAACAGTTCGCAAATGAAATGATCTATTCTCTCAAGAGCGGAAGGATTGAGGATTTTAAGGCAAAATTCCGAAACGAATGTGACGTGTTGCTACTGGAGAAGGTGGAATTTTTGAGCGGGAAGGAGAAAGTGCAAAACGAGCTGGTCTATACGCTCGACGAGCTCATGGGCCGTGGGAAAAGAATCCTCTACACCGGTAACACTTATCCCAAATACATTCCCAAACTCACCAACGAACTGCAGTCCAGGTTGAACGGCATTCTGGTCGCCCCTATCGAGGCGCCCGACTACGAGACCAGGATGAAAATCCTCACCCAAAAGGCGAATGCAGAAAAGGTTCACCTGCCAACAGAGGTGGTCGAATACATGGCGGAACGGGTTACGGGGGACATCCGTCAACTGGAGAGCTGCCTCATCGGATTGATTGCCAAGACAAACATACTGAAGGCGCCCGTCTCACTGGACCTGGCGCGTGAGGTTACGGAGGTCATGCTCGACCGGCTTCCGAAAATGACCATCGATCATATCCAGCAGGTCGTCTGTTCCGCATGCCAGATTTCGGTCGAGGATCTGAGGTCATCGAGGAGGCGCAAGGAACTGGGTGCGGCCCGCAAAATCGGGATGTATCTTTGCAGGCGCTATACGACCGAGTCGCTCGACTCGATCGGGAAGCTGTTCGGGCGAAGCCACAGCTCCGTGTTGTACGCCATTAACGAGCTTACGAAAGCACTGGACAATCCGGACGGCAAGCTGAAGCGGCAGGTGGACTATATCAGCCGTCGCCTCGACGCGAGCTGTCTGCTGTAATCGCGCAGAGGCCGTTTCTCAAGTCCACGGAGAGCCGAGAAGCCAGCCCTGCCATTGCACCGGCAAATTCCAAGGGTTCTGTTTTAGAGAGGGGAGCGCTCCGGTAATGGAAATGCTTTCTAAACAGTACGGTACGAGGAGGGGATTCCCGCCACATGGTTATTTCCACGTCCAGCACGGCGCAAGGGGGGGAGCCGTTTTCTTCGATAGCGAACCGATAAACATGCCCGCTTATCCCGTATACCGCAGCAATTGGGCTCCCTACCGGAACGGCGTCTTCGAACACATGCGACATGGAGAGATCACGCATGAGTTTGTCCGCCAGCATGTCTCCGGGAGGGCTGATCCATTTGTGGTTTGACGAGGATCGGACGTTGCCCGAGGGGGTAACTGCCACCATTTGTTCGTTATCGTAAGGGGCGGATGCGGAGAAGGACCAGACGCGCACCGCCCCGGGAAACGGTTTCGAGCAGGTCGAAGGCTCAAAAGCGTAGTCGAGCTGGAAGTAATCCGGCGCCTTTGTCCTGAGCAATGAAGCGCAGCCGGAAATGGCGAGCACGAACACGATTGCTGCAACGGTTGCTATTCTTCGATTCAAAGTAAACCTCTCGTTATGGTGAACCTCGGAATACCTTTGTTCACTGCCTTGGCCTCCAACACGTACCGCAATCATGCCGGAATAGCCGAATTCCCGCTATTTTTTTCCAAACGGGTCCGGGCCTTGCTTGGTCGGGAAGACCAGCGTGTTGGGCTGCTCCTTTACGGCATGAACCAGTGAATTCAACTGCACCAGCAGCAATTGGAGCTGCTGCAGATTTCGTTCGAAAAGCGATGAAGAATCGTCGAGAAGCCTTTGCAGGCTGGCTATGGCCGTCTCGCTCGATTTGACCGTCTGGCCCATTTGCGAAGAAAGCTGTTTGAGCGCATCGGGAGGCAGGCCGCCGAGCTGGCGGGCAAGATTTTCGGATGCCTGACGGGTTGCGGCAAGAGTAGAGGAAAGGTCCTTGAAGCTCCGGTCCACCCCGCCCTTGGTGGCCGCTTTATCGAGGCGCTCCATCAGGGATGCGGAGGATGCCGCCGTTTTCTTCAACGAGCCGATGATGTCTTTGATGTCGCAGGTTCCGGCGGTGGCGCCGAACTGGACGAGAAGGTTGTTGACCAGTTCCGACGTTTTGGTCCAGGAGTCGGTAAGCGATTGTATATCCAGGGCCGACACCTTTTGATAGAGGTTCTGAAGTGCGACTTTGAGCTGCTCGATTTCAGAAGGGAAAGTCTGGAGGATCGGGTATTTTGATGGAAAACTGATCTGCGGGGTCAGTTCCGCTATATTTTCGGGCGCGGTGGTTATTTCCAGGTAGCGCAGTCCGGTAAGACCCTGCTCTCGAAGCTGGAGGGCCACCGTCTTATCCACCTTGAAATTGGCATCCAGTTTCACCAGTACTTCCACCATGCGTCCATCAGGGGCCAGCTCGATTTTTTCCACGTAGCCGACCGCGACCCCCTTGTAATTGACGACGGCGTCCCTCTGAAGCCCCTTTACCGATTCGGCAAAGTACGCGGCATAAGTCCTTCTATCCTGGAAATGGGAATATAATCCAAGCCAGACCAGGGTAGCGACGACTATTATTCCGCACACCAGGGCGAAAATACCTACTTTGTATGCAGCAACGGTGCGGGGCAATGTGATTTCCCTCCAGGTTCGCTCTAATGCTTCGGCGCTTGTCTAAGGAAGAACCCCGAAACACGGGGGTCCCGGCTTTTCTCAAGGTCTTCGGGCGGGCCGACGGCTATTATTCCCCTGGTTTCGCGGTCCAGCATTATCGACCAGTCGGAAATCGTCCGGATGCTCGGCAGGTCGTGGGTAATGACCACCATGGTGATTCCGAGCGATTCGTTCAACTCCATAAGGAGCTGGTCCATCTCGGCCGACATCACCGGGTCCAGCCCCGAAGACGGCTCATCGCAGAACAGGATTTCGGGATCGAGGGCCATCGCCCGCGCAAGGCCCACCCGTTTGCGCATCCCTCCGCTCAGTTCCGCCGGAAGGTAGTCGCCGTATCCTCCGAGCCTGACCATCTCCAGTTTGAGTCGAATGATGTCGTTGATGATCTGTCCCGGAGCGCTCGAAAATTCCCGGATCGGCAGTGCAATGTTTTCGGCGACGGTGAGCGAGCCGATCATCGCGCCCGATTGAAACAAGACCCCGATTTTCTTCCTGGCCCTGACGAGCGATTCATGGGTGCCTTCCCCCGAGATCTTTTCGCCGCGAAGGAAAACGCTGCCCTCCATGGGCGCAAGAAGCCCGATCATTGCCTTGAGCAGGGTGCTCTTCCCGCACCCGCTGCCTCCCAGGATGGTTACTATGTCTCCCGGACTGACGCAAAAATTGACGTTTTCCAGGATTATTCTTTCCCCGTAGCCGAGCGCCAGGTCTTTCACGCAAAGCACATGTTCGCCCGTGGGGTTGTCCACTTGATCCGGCATCGATTTTTCACCAGCCGAGAGTATGAAAAATGACGGTAAATACCGCATCCGCTAATATAATCAAGAAAATCCCGCTCACAACGGCAGAGGTTGTCTGGCGACCCACGCTGTCGGCGCCCATGCCGGTCTGGAACCCCCGGAAACAACCGATCAGTCCGATCAGAATAACGAAGACCTCGGCCTTGATAAGACCGGTCATTATGTCCCTGACGGTCAGGATGGCGTATATCTCGGCCATGAACCCGTAGGGCGTAAGGTCGAGCGCAATGATGCCCACCGTAATGCCGCCGACAATCCCGGCAAAATTCGACCACATCGTGAGAAGGGGGCCGGCTATCATCAAAGCCAATACCTTGGGAAAGGTAATGAACTCGGCGAGATTGAACCCCATTACCTCCAGGGCATCGAGTTCCTCGCCGACCTTCATTGTCCCGATCTCCGAGGCGAATGCGGAACCGGAACGCCCGGCCAGGATAATTGCCGTGAACACCGGAGCAAGCTCGCGGGCCAGGGCGAGGCTGAGCAGGTCGGCGACGTAGATATTGGCCCCGAACTGGCGAAGCTGCACCGCCGCCTGAAAAGCCATGACCAGGCCCAGCAGGAAGTGCAGCAAAAATACGATGCTCATGGCGTTTGCGCCCGCAAGCTGGAGATAATAGAAGGTCTCCATCCAGCGGAAGCGCCTGAAATTGTAGCAGCACCGCAGCGCTACTTTTATGAACTCGCCGAAAAACACGATGAATTCGGTCAGTTCGTCCCAGGCCCCCAGCACCGTGACCCCCAGCTGTGAGATCATATACGCGGGTGTTCGAGCATGCTTTTCCGGCTTGGGTGGTTCGGGTTTTTCGATATAGGCGAGAAAGTGCTGTGCCGAGGGGGGGACCGATTTGAGCTGAAGCTTGACTCCAAGCCGCTCGCTTACGCGCTGAGCGGACCGCAGCAGCGCGATCCCGGCGCTGTCGACCCTGGGGGTCTCGGAGAGGTCAAGGAGCAGGGATGAGAATCTTCTTGTCTCTGAAAAGGCCGCTCAGCTTCTCCCAGATTTCCGCGGCATGCTCGTAGGTGAGTGCAGTCCTGAAAGCGAGGACAACCTCCCCTTCCGAGGTGGGCATCATTTCAAAGGGGAGTTCTTCGCCCAAGAAGATTTCCTTTCTTTTCCCTGTCGCCTACCCCTCGTTGATTCGCTCCCTGAGGACGCCGGAACACTTGAAGGTGACCACCTTCCGGGGTGAAAGAATGATGGGGTCGCCGGTCTGGGGATTGCGGCCGCGGCGCTGGTTTTTTTCTTTTACGCTGAACTTGCCGAAACCGCTGATGAGCACGTCTTCGCTCTTTTCAAGGGTCTGCTTTATGATTTCGAACAGGGTCTCGATAATCTGTGCTGATTCGGTTTTGGTAAATATGTTCTTCGCAAACAGGTTCTCTACAATGTGAGCCTTGGTTAAAGTCATAAATCCTTCCTTTCCTCGGGCCACCGAATCAGTAAGGGCTTGGGTTTGTTAATTATTTCAATGTTATTGCCTTTTCAGGCAGTATTAAAGGATAATTCTCCGTTTTTCAACAAAAAAAGAAGGGATTCCCCGCGGAACCCCTCTTTTTTATAGAGAAAATTGGCGGTGCAGGGCTTCGAACCCCGGACGCCGCGGATATGAGCCGCGTGCTCTACCGACTGAGCTACACCGCCGTGGTATGTGGCCTTGACGGTTCCGGGCTACCGCCCCGGTCCGGTTTGGAACACCCTATGTAACAAAAGCGGGCAGCTTAGTCAAGCAAACAGGATTGTTGGAAGAAGTCCCCGTTCAAAGTGATAACCGATAACCCGAAACAGGGCGGGGAACGTTTCCCGGGATGTTTCGGGGGTTGTGGACAATGGGTAGCCCGGATACTCGCCATCCGGGCTACCCGCTTTTTCCTGTTTCCACACTCCTGCCGGGAGAAGCGATCGTTAAACCCAAAGACGCCGGATTCCCGCCCAGAAGCGTTGCGGGAACGACGATTTGGGGGCTCCCCCCCACTTACACGACCATGTATTTTGAAACAGCCTCATTTGGACAGCACCCCGCGCCGATGCTTTCGCCGTGGCCGTCCGAAATCAGGTTGCCGCTGCGCTACACGGCCTCCATCGTTTCCACCGTTTCGGCCTCCCCGGTATGAGTGACCACCAGTTCGTTTTCCTGCACGTCCACCGTGATGGTCGATCCGTCGGGAATGAGTCCGCCGATAAGCGCGCGGGCGATCTTGGTCTCCAGTTCGCGCTGGATAAACCTTTTGAGCGGCCTCGCCCCATAAACCGGATCGTATCCCGCCTTGGCCGTGAACTCGCGGGCGGCATCGGTGAGGTGGAAGGTTATGCGCCTGTCTTCAAGGCGCCGGGCCAGGTCCTTGGTGAGCAGGTCTATTATGCTCTTTATCTCTTCGAAGGTGAGCGCCTTGAACAGAATTATCTCGTCCACCCTGTTCAGAAACTCCGGCCTGAACTGCCGCCGCAGGGCGCTCATGACGGCGGTGCGGGCGCTCTCGGTGAGATCGCCTTTTTTGTTCACCCCTTCGATCAGGTAGTTCGAACCGAGGTTGCTGGTCATTATCACGACCGTGTTCTTGAAATCCACGGTGCGGCCCTGCGCGTCCGTCAGCCGCCCGTCGTCGAGCAGTTGGAGGAGCACGTTGAAAACGTCCGCATGGGCCTTTTCGATTTCATCGAACAAGATTACCGAGTAGGGCTTTCTCCGGACGGCCTCGGTGAGCTGGCCGCCCTCCTCGTAGCCCACGTAGCCTGGAGGCGCACCGATGAGGCGCGATACCGTGTGGCGTTCCTGGTACTCGCTCATGTCGATTCGCACTATGTTTTCCTCGGTGTCAAAAAGGGCTTCGGCCAGGGCTTTCGCCAGTTCGGTCTTTCCAACTCCGGTCGGCCCCAAAAATATGAAAGAGCCGATGGGCCTGCGGGGGTCTTTTATCCCGGCACGAGCGCGCAGCACCGCATCCGCCACCAGTTGGACCGCCTCGTCCTGGCCGATCACGCGCTGGTGCAACACCGTATCGAGGCGCAGCAGCTTTTCCCGCTCGCCCTCCATAAGCCTCGTCACCGGGATGCCCGTCCACCGGGAAACGATTTCGGATATCTCTTCCTCGGTGACCATTTCCCGGAGGAGCCTTACACCTTGCTGCTGCTTTGCGAGCTTGTCCTCCTCGTCCCGCAGCTTGCGTTCCAACTCGGGCAACGCGCCATACTTGAGCTCGGCGGTCTTCTGGAGATTAAATTCGCGTTCGGACGTCTCGATGTCCCTGCGCACCTTTTCGATCTCCCCCCTGATGGCCTGGACTTTCTTTATCGCTTCTTTCTCGTTTTCCCACTGCGCTTTCATGCTGTCGGCCCTGGCGCGAAGCTCCGCCAATTCCTTTTTGAGGGCTTCAAGCCGCTCCCTGCTTGCCCGGTCGTGCTCCTTTTGCAAGGCCACCTCTTCGATTTCGAGCTGCCTCACACGCCGGGTGACCTCATCGAGTTCGGCCGGCATGGAGTCGATTTCGGTCCTGATCATCGCGCAGGCCTCGTCCACCAGGTCTATGGCCTTGTCCGGCAGGAACCGGTCGCTTATGTAGCGGTTGGAAAGCACGGCGGAGGCAACCAGGGCGCTGTCCTGGATCTTTACGCCGTGATGGACCTCGAAGCGCTCCTTGAGACCTCGCAGGATAGATATGGTATCCTCGACAGTGGGCTGGTCGACGAGAACCGGCTGGAAGCGGCGTTCCAGCGCGGCGTCCTTTTCGATGTTCTTCCTGTATTCGTCAAGGGTCGTCGCCCCGATGCAGTGGAGTTCCCCCCTGGCCAGCATGGGTTTTAGCATATTGCCGGCGTCGATCGAGCCTTCGGCGCGGCCCGCGCCGACAATCGTGTGAAGCTCGTCGATGAACAGGAGAATGCGCCCCTCAGCCTGCTTGATCTCGTTTAAGACCGCCTTCAGCCTTTCTTCGAACTCGCCCCGAAACTTCGCTCCCGCAATCAGCGACCCCATGTCCAGGGCGAAGAGGGTTTTATCCCTCAGACTCTCCGGGATGTCTCCCCTTACTATCCGGTGCGCGAGACCCTCCACTATTGCCGTTTTTCCAACACCGGGTTCGCCGATGAGGACGGGATTGTTTTTTGTCTTGCGGAGCAAAATCCGAACTACACGCCGTATTTCGGAATCGCGGCCGATGACGGGATCGAGCTTTCCGTTACGAGCCTCCTCGACCAGGTCGCGGCCGTATTTTGCAAGGGCCTCGTAGGCGCCCTCCGGAGTGGCGCTGGTCACGCGCTGAGAGCCGCGAATCGAGGTGAGCGTCTGGAGGAGGGCATCCCTGGTCACCCCGAATTCCTGCAGGATTTTTCCGACGGGAGTTCCCGGCCCCTCCTGGATGAAAGCGAGCAGAATGTGCTCGACCGAAACGTATTCGTCTTTGAGCCGCTGTGCCTGTTCCTGCGCCTGGGTAAGGAGCCCCATCAGCCTCGGGGTAAGATAGATCTTGCCGCGCTCCACCCCCGGCCCGCTCACCCGCGGCCTCCTTGTCAGCTCGTTTTCCAGTTGCCGGCGCACCTCGTCAACCGGGATTTCCATCCTCTGGAACAGCTTGGGAGCAAGGCCGTCCGCCTGTTCCAGCATGGCCAGAAGCAGGTGTTCCCCGTCGGCAGCCTGGTGGCCGTAGCGCAACGCCTTTGTCTCGGCCTCCTGGAGCGCTTCCTGGGATTTAAGAGTCAATTTGTTCATATCCATAGTGCCAACTCCTGTACAATATACCGTATCGGCCATCGGTTGCCGGTCGTGGATCGTCGGTTCGACAACCGGCAACGGATGGCCGACCATTCGTTTCATCGTTTTGTGAGCATGCTTTCCAGTTCCGCCACATGGGACTCCAGGGCTTCGATCTGCGCCATCAGCTCCAGGATGACGCCTATCCCGGCGTAGTTTACCCCCAACTGGTTGCGCAGCCTCAGTATGCGCCTGACCAGAGGTATCGCGCCGGCGTCGAAGAGAATCTCACCCTCACCGGTCTGCTCGGCGATTTCGATCAAACCCAGGTGAATGAACTTTTCGACGAGTTCCGGGTGCACGCCGACGCGGTACGCGACCTCGCCGAGCGTGCAATAGGAGGAATACTCACCTCCCGTTCTTACCCGCAGCAGAAGGTATCTCATCTCGTCCATACCAGCCAAACCCCTGTTATCTCGGATTAAAGCTCGACGCTTTCTTCAGTTCCTCGAACAGCTCCCTTTCCCTCGGTGATGGATCGGTGGGGACCTTGATGTTGACGGTAACATACAGATCGCCGGGCGTGCCTTTCGAGTTCGGCATTCCTTTGCCCCGCAACCGCAGTTTCTGACCGCTCTGGGTTCCCGGTGGAATCTTCAGGGTCAGGTTGCCGGAAAGGGCGGGAACCGGCACCTCCGTGCCCAGTACGGCTTCCCAGGGGGTAACCGGCACCTCCATGTAAAGGTCCCGGCCTTTGAGCTTGAAAACCGGACTCGGTTCGATCTCTACCTTGAGATAAAGATCCCCGCTGGGACCGCCGCCGATTCCCGGCGCTCCCTGTCCGGAAAGCCGGACCTTTTTCCCGGGAAGAATCCCGGGAGGTATTTTTATGTCGTAGCGCTTCTCCTGGACCTCGATCTGGCCGTTCGCATTAATGAGCTGGCTCTGGAGCGCTATCGGTTTCACGCCTCCGTGAAACGCCTCATCCAGGGTGATCCGGATGGTGGTTTCCTGGTCGGCCCCCGCCTGGCGCCACGTGCCGCCGAACTGCTCGAACCCCGCACCCCCGCGCCCCCCTCTTCCGGGAGCCTGCCGAAATCCGCGGCCGCCGAAAAGGGTCTCGAAGAAATCACTGAAGCCGCCCATGCCGCCCCATTGGGCCTCGCCCTGGCCGCCGGCACCCGCTCCCGCTCCCTGGTAGGTATGGAAATCCCAGCCCGGAGGCGGCCTGAACTCCTGGCCGGAGCGCCAGTCGGGGCCAAGCTGGTCGTACATTTTGCGTTTTTTGGGGTCCTTCAGGACTTCGTATGCCTCGCTTAGTTCCTTGAATTTTTCCTCGGCATCCTTGGCCTTGTTCACGTCCGGATGGTACTTGCGGGCGAGCTTACGGTATGCCCGCTGTACCTCGTCCTGGCTCGCGCCCCTCGCGACTCCCAGAGTTTCGTAGTAATCCTTGAATTTAACGGCCATAAACTCCTCGGCGCACTGAAACCTGTCCCGCCAAAGCGGGAACTGAATTAAAAATGCGGAAACGGGATGTCCTCAAGCCCTGCAAATCTCTTCTCCCGTAGTCAATATTATAATCCGGCTCGCCCTTCCGTGCAGCGAAGAGGCCGCCCCGATTCCCTCAACCGCCGGTGCGGCGTAAGGGAAGTGGCGGACAGTATACAGGCCCACGCCCATCTCAAAAAATATTTCTCGTTCTCACGCTATTTTAATCCCGCTCCCACGCGGGAGCGCGGGAGCGGGATGGCAGGGGAACGGGCCGTTACCGGTAAGCGCCCGTTCACCTGCTCGTCTATTTATACATTATGTTTAGCAGATGCTTAATGTTCAGTAAATTCCGCGTCGATCACGTCTTCCCCGCCCGGAGGAGGGCCTGTCGGACGGTATCCGCCCTCGCGTGCGGACCCTTGCCCCCCGGCCTCGCGCGATGCGCCCGCTCCGGCGTCGGCGCCCGCCTGCCTGTAAGCGGTCGAGGAAATCATCTGTACGGCCTGCTGGAGATCGCTTTCAAGCTGCCGGTACTGTTCGATGCTCGCCTGCTCGTCGGCGACCGCCTTCCGGGCCTGCTCGATCAACTGCTCAGACCGCGCCTTTTCGTTTACCGGAACGCCTTGCCCAACGTCGCGAATGGTTCTTTCGAGCTGGTAAGCCAGGCTGTCCACCCGGTTGCGCACCTCGATCGTCTCGCGGCGCCGCTTGTCTTCGGCCGCGTGGGACTGAGAGTCCCTCACCATGCGATCGATTTCGTCCTTGGCAAGGTTGGTAGACTCCGAAATAGTGATGGCCTGTTCCTTGCCGGTTTCCATGTCGCGCGCCGTCACGCTCAGGATGCCGTTGGAGTCTATATCGAAAGTGACCCTTACCTGCGGCATCCCTCTGGGAGCGGGCCGGATTCCCTCCAGCCGGAACCTTCCCAGGACGCGGTTGTCTTCCGCCATCTCACGCTCGCCCTGCAGGACCACTATGTCCACGGCGGACTGATTGTCTTCGGCGGTTGAAAAGATTTCCTCGCGTCTTGCCGGAATGGTGGTATTGCGGTCGATGAGCTTCGTCATCACGCCGCCCAGGGTCTCCACGCCAAATGAGAGCGGAGTCACATCGAGCAAAACGACATCTTCCATCTCGCCCTTGAGCACGGCCGCCTGGATCGAAGCGCCGACCGCGACCACTTCGTCCGGGTTGACGCTCATATTGGGTTGCTTACCGCCGGTGAGCTTTCTGACAAGCTCCTGGACCGCCGGCATCCGGGTGGTCCCGCCGACCAGTATGATCTCATCGATCTCCTGCGCCGAGAGGCGCGCATCCGCCAAAGCCTGCTCGACCGGCCCCCTGCAACGCTCGACAAGATCGTTGGTCAGGTCCTCTAATTTGCCCCTGGCCAGCTTCATGACCAAGTGTTTGGGCCCGTTTGCGTCCGCCGTGATAAAGGGCAGGTTGATCTGCGTCTCGGTCATGCCCGAAAGCTCGATCTTGGCTTTTTCCGCCGCCTCGTAGAGCCGCTGGAGCGCCTGGCGGTCTTTCCTGATATCCACGCCCGTGTCCTTGCGAAACTCTTCGGCTACATGGTCCACGATGCGCTTATCGAAATCGTCTCCGCCCAGGTGGGTGTCGCCCGACGTGGACCGCACTTCGGCGACCCCTTCCCCGATATCCAGTATGGAGACGTCAAAAGTGCCGCCGCCAAGGTCGAAGACCAGTATGGTTTCGTTTTTCTTCTTCTCGAGCCCGTAGGCCAGCGCGGCCGCCGTAGGCTCGTTTATTATTCGAAGCACCTTGAGGCCCGCGATCTCGCCCGCGTTTTTCGTGGCCTGCCGCTGGGCGTCATTGAAATAGGCAGGGCAGGTGATCACTGCTTCGGTCACTTTTTCACCCAGGTATTTGGACGCGTCATCGACCAGCTTGCGCAAAACCTGCGCCGATACTTCTTCCGGGGAAACCGGCTTTCCGCGCACATCGAAGCGCACGGCATCACTCGGACCCTTTACCACCTTGTAGGAGACTATTTTAGCCTCTTCGTCCACTTCCCCCCACTTGCGGCCGATAAAGCGCTTTGCCGAATAAATCGTCGCGGATGGATTGAGTATTGCCTGGCGGCGGGCCACCTGGCCCACCAGGCGCTGGCCGTCCTCGGTGTAGGCGACAACGGAAGGGGTGATTCGCGACCCTTCCGCGTTGGGGATAACCGTCGCCTTGCCTTCCTCCCAGACGGAAACAACGGAATTGGTCGTACCAAGGTCGATACCTACTGCTTTTGCCATAGGCTGTCCCTCCTTTTCTCTTATAGCTACTGCTTAAGGCAGCTTTGGCTCCAAATAATGAATTCCATGCAAGGGCATGGAATAATTAAAAAAACATAAGCTAAACCAAGATAACCATTATTTTCGATTCCGCCATAGGAACGCGGTTCCCTCTGCATAGGTTTTTCTACGGGAGGTGTAAGGATTTCTCATCCGGATTTTGTGGGGGGAGCCAACCGGCGGCTAAGGGGGTGTGGGGGCGCAGCTCCCCACGCTTTTCGAGATTATATATTGACGCATCGCACTAGCCTAGGCGGCGCTCATGCCCGGCGTCGTCCGCCCGCAGCGTCCGTTCCCGTTATCGTGTCCGAAATCAAACCCCTTGTGCAGGAGAAGATCCAGGCAGACAGTCACCACTTCCGGATCGTAGAGGGTGCCGCTGTTTGTGGAAAGCTCCCTCAGGGCGGTTTCCTTTCCGAGCGACGGCCTGTAGGGCCGGTCGGATATCATCGCCTCGTAGACATCGGCAACCGCGACTATTCGTGATTCCATCAATATTTCGGAACCCGCCAATCCGAGAGGATACCCCGACCCGTTCATCCTTTCGTGGTGTTGCATCACGACCTCGGAGATGGGCGAGGGCAGGTCCACGTTTTTTAAAATTTCATACCCGGCATTTGGATGGTACTTGATAAGATTCATTTCAACATTGAGCAGCCTGGTGGGTTTGCTCAGCAATTCCGCCGGGATGAAGATCTTGCCGATATCGTGGATAAGTCCCGCCATTCTGATGACATCGAGCGCAGGCCCGCTTATGCCCATTTCGGAGGCGATTGCCCCGGCGAGGCAGGCTACCCTGGTCTGGTGCCCGGCCGTGTACGGGTCCCGTATTTCCAGTGCCGATGTCAGCGCGGTCACCGTTTTTTCCAGCATCGCCCGGAGTTTGGTCTGGGTGTCCCTTAATTCTTCGTCCGCATGGGCGCGCTGGATACCCAGGGCGTAAATGACCGCGAGGCGTCGTGCAACGGTGAGGTCCTTTTCTGCGAAATCCGGTTCGGTCCTGATGGCGGCAAGCTGTCCGAGCAGGCTGTCGTCCTTTAGTGCCGGGACGGAGAGAAAGCCGTATCCGGCCTTTGTCCCGCCGGTCCCCCGGTCCGTCGGGAGAGCATTGACCAGCGAGGGCTGCTTTGTCTTGAGTCCCTTTTCCCACAGGTGTCCGAACCTTCCGGGGAAGGTTTTTTCCTGCCTCCATTGCGCCTCTTGCGCATCGGCGGGCGGGCAAAGGACCATTTCCCCCTTGCGGTTGAGGTGGCCTACGATTCCGAATTTGCTGCCGGTGAGTTCCTTTGCGTGCCTGAGCACCTGTTGCGACAGCTCATCGAGGGACTGCGAGGTGATCACCAATTTGGAAAGCTCGGCCAGAGAGGAGTTTACCTTTGACTCCCAGAGCAGGGCGTTGTTGGTTTCGCGCAAACTCTGCAAGACCCTGCGCTCGCGCTCTATTCTTTCCAGCCTTGCTTTCAGGTCCGCGGTGGCGAAGGGCTTGCCGATGAAATCGCTCGACCCGGCCTGGATAATATCGCTGTAGCTGTACTCCGAGGTGTGGCCGGACATGATGATAAAATCGATATCGGGGAATTGCCGTTTCGCTGCCCTGGCCAGTTCCAGCCCGTTCATTCCCGACATGTGTATGTCGGCTATAACAAGGTCGAACCGTTTTTCATGCAATTTGCTCAGGGCGTCGAGAGCATTTTGAACGAATTCGGATGAATAGCCGAGCTTGTCCAGGAACTGCTGGATCATGACGCAGTACTTGGGCTCATCGTCGACTATCAGTATCCTGTGCAGCAGCAAATCTTTCATCCGTTCCCCTCTCCGCAGCCGGGCCGCGCTGTTAAACCGGGAATGTATCCTTACGCATAGAGGTACGCGGAAGTATTCTAAATAGAAATCAGTTCAAATCAGTCGAATCGGTATTTTATTTTGAACCCGATCTCGAAGCGGGGTCTCAGGTGGGGCAATCGGATGAAAAGCCGGGGACCGGACTGAAATCGATTAAAAAAGGAGGAGAGCAGATCGCTGCGCCTGTTCCCACGCGGGACGGGCCGTTGCCCAAACGGGGTTGCTTCAAAATACATGATCCCGTGAATGGGGGGAGTTCTCAAATCGTCATTCCCGCAACGCTTTTGGGCCGGACCGCAACTTGCTACTCCCCGGGGACAGGTGCCCGCAGACTCCACCGAGCAAAACTCCTTCAGCTTCGAAACCTGGTCGGCGTTTCCTATAACGATAAGCACCGTGCCCGCCTGCAGGACCTCGTGCGGGGAGGGGTTGTACCTGAATTCCTCCTCTCCCGGATGTTTGATGGAGATTGCGATAAGCCCTGTTTTTTCCGCGAATTTCACCACGCTGAGCGTGCTCCCCACCCACGGTGACCCTTCGCAGATCGGGACTTCCTCGACGCGCACGGACTTGTCTTTGTCCCTTAGCATACGGTCCAGGAAAGAAACCACATCCGGACGGATCATCTCGCTGACCATGCGCATACCGCCGATAAATGCCGGATTGACCACGTAATTGGCGCCTGCCCGGAAGAATTTGTCAGTGAGAGTGTTTTCATTGCAGCGCGTGGCGATCTTTATATCCGGATTTACGAAACGCGCCTGGACCGTTATGAGAAGATTGTGGCTGTCCTCGCCCAGGACCGCCAGGAGCCCGGCGGCCCGCTCGATCCCGGCAAACCTGAGCACTTCCTCCTCGGTCGCATCGCCTTTGACGAAGTATATTGCATCCGTCTGCTTGCGCAGCCACTCAATGCGGTCCGGCTTCACCTCTATTACCACGCACTGGCGCCCGGATGCCTCCATTTCCCTGGCGGCGGTAAGGCCGGTCTTGCCGGCGCCGCACACTATATAATGATTTTTGAGCGCGGCCATTCGCTTGTTCATTTTTCGCTCCCTCAGTATGCGCGGCAGGTTCTGCTCGACCACAAATCCGATCATCATCGAGATGGAGTACAGGATGACGCCCATCCCGGCCCACATCAGGACCATGGCGAACAGCCGGCCTCCCCTGCCCATCCCTTCGAGCACTTCGCCGTATCCGACGGTTGTAAGGGTCATGCTCGTCATGTAGGCGCAGTCGAAGAGGGTCCATCTTCCGTTGCCCAGTATGAAAAAACCGACCGTTCCGAACAGGAACATGGACACCACGATCGTGGCGGGAAGGATCAGGCGGCCCAGAAGTGCCCTGGTCAGTTCGTGCTCCTGATAAAGATGCGAGCGCGCCGGGTTCATGAATCAGCTCCGTCCGTAAGCCCTCAAGCCGGCCCGGCCGACGCCGGACCGATTCGGAACCATCATGGGGCCGTCCCCTGAAAAGTCATAGCCGGTATTACTTTAAACGGACTGTTCTGTCCAGAATCTTTGAGGGCGGGAATCAAGAGATCAAAAAGCTTAGGGCTTGTTCGTAATAGACAGCCCGATTTTCATGTGCCGCATATTTGAGCGCTTACGGGGCGCAGTTCCCCGCGCTTTTCCGGATTTTATTTATGAATCGAACTTTTGAGTCAAAACAGGGGGAGGGTGGATTGGAGGCGGCGACGGCCGGAGCCGGGGCCGCCTCCCGGAAGAGGTCGCGAGCTTCTATTTTTCTTTTTCCTTGTTTGCCGCCTCGATTATTTTGTCCTGGAGCGGGCCGGGGACTTCCTCGTAGTGGGAAAACCTCATAGTGAACATACCGCGGCCGGCGGTCATCGAACGCAGGTCGGGGGCGTACTTGAGCACCTCGGATTGGGGCACCTGGGCCTTTACGATCTGCTTGTTGCCCTTGGTTTCCATTCCCAGGACCCTGCCGCGCCTGGAATTGAGGTCGCCGATGATGTCCCCCATGTATTCGTCGGGGACCGTTATTTCCATTTCCATTATGGGTTCGAGCAGGGTGGGCTTGGCGTCCGCCATGGCTTTTTTGAAGGCCATCGACCCCGCTATCTTGAACGCCATTTCCGAGGAGTCCACCGTGTGGTACGAGCCGTCCACCAGGTCCACCTTGAAATCCACCACCGGGTAGCCGGCCAGGGTGCCCTCGTTCAGGGCATCGGCGATTCCCTTTTCCACCGCCGGAATGTACTGCCTGGGAATGGCGCCGCCGACTATCTTGTCATAGAACTGGAACCCTTCGCCCTTGGGCAGCGGCTCCATCTCTATCGTGCAGTCGCCGTACTGGCCGCGCCCGCCGGACTGCTTCTTATACCGGTGCTGGACCCGGACCCGGGCTTTTATCGTCTCCTTGTAGGCCACCTTGGGGAGCTTGAGGTTGACTTCCACGCCGAATTTGCGCCTCAATTTGTCCACCACGGTTTCGATATGTACTTCCCCCATGCCCGAAAGTATCATTTCCCGTGTTTCGTCGTTTCTGTCGAGCGTCAGGGTAAGGTCCTCCTCCATGAGCTTGGACAGAGACGAGAATATCTTCTCCTCGTCCCCCTTGCTCTTGGGCTCCACGGCCAGCGAGTAGATGGCCGGGGGGAGTTCGAGGGCGGGAAAAACAATCGGGTCGCGCTCGGAGCAAAGCGTATCCTGCGTCACCGTTTCCTTGAGCTTGGCCACGGCCACGATGTCGCCCGGGCCGGCGGACTGGATCGGCTCCTGGTTCTTGCCCTTTAGCCTCAGGAGCTGTCCGAAACGCTCCTTTGCCTCCTTCTGCGGGTTTAAGACCGTGGAATCGGGCCCCAGGGTCCCCGAGAATATCCTGAGTATGGAAAGCCTGCCTGCATAGGGGTCGCTCACCGTCTTGATCACCAGCGAACTGAATGGGGCGGCCGGATCGGGCTGTCTGGTCACCTCGGAATCGCCCTTCAGGTTCGTGCCCTTGATTCCGTCGCGGTCGGCGGGCGAGGGCATGCACTCGGCGATCAGGTCCATCAGGGGCTGAATGCCGATGTTGCCCGTGCCGGACCCGCACGCGATCGGTATCAGCTTCCCTCCTATAATCGATGTCCGCAGTGCGTTCTTTATCTCATCGGGAGACAGTTCGCCGGTTTCGAGGTATTTTTCGATCAGTTCGTCGCTGGATTCGGCAACATGTTCGACTATGGCCTCGCGGTACTGTTCCGCCTGGTCCTTGAGGTCGGCGGGCATGTCCGCTACCTCGAACTTGCCGCTGTCCCCGGAACCGTAAACGAAGGCCTTGCCGGACAGGATATCCACCACTCCCTTGAAGCTTTCGGCCGCGCCGATCGGGATCTGGAGCGGGACGCAGGCTTTGCCGAACATATTTTGAATATCTCTTACCGTCTTGGCGAAATCCGCCCTTTCGCGGTCCATTTTGCTGACAAATATCAACCGCGGCTGGTCGAATTCGGCTGCGAACTCCCATACCTTTTCGGTCTGGACGCGCACGCCGTCAACCGCATCCGCCAGCACCAGCACGCCGTCTCCGCCCTGCATCGACGACTTGGTCTCCGCGATGAAGTTGAAGTCCCCGGGAGTGTCTATCAATGTAAACTGCTGTTTTTTCCAGTTAAACGTGAAAAAAGAACTTCCTATGGTGGTCTTGCGCTTGACCTCTTCGGGCTCGAAATCCAGTACAGAGCTGTTCTCGTCGACCTTTCCCAGCCGGGTGGTGGCACCGGCATCGAAGAGCATTGCTTCAGCAAGAGATGTTTTCCCCGCGCCGCCGTGCGAGATTATTGCAAAAGTTCGAACATTTGCGACGTCCTCTTTCATGTTTCATCCTTTCTGTAAAAATTGGCGCGCCGGGACGGGGACGGCTTGCCCGGGCAAATTATTCGGGAGGATCGAAAAATTCATCTTGCGCGGCGGCCGCTCGGGCCAGGTTTTTCCGCAAAATGCCAAATTGAACGTCAAATCAGGAATTTCTTCTGAAAGGGCGACCGAGAAGCCCGATCGGATTCCAAAACATAGATCACTATGCCAAAAATCCTGAAAAGTCAATAGATTGAAAAGAATATTCGAGTCGGCGGCCGATGGGAATTTCCTATGATTTTCTGCCTACCTATGTTAATTGATGCCTTTTTGGCGGGGAGTGAAGAGAAAATAGCTTTACTCATAATAAGGCGTGTATTCATCCATTGCGGCCGCGGGGAGCGGCAGGGCCGGTCCCGGCCGCAACAGCCGCTTCGACGGATTCCGGTGGGCGCGACAGGGCTGTGCATATTCTGCAGGATTTTCATGATTCAGGGTGTCCGGATCGGAGTGTATCCCAGGG
Organism: uncultured delta proteobacterium; assembly: GCA_963712895.1. Classification (GTDB taxonomy): domain Bacteria; phylum Desulfobacterota; class Syntrophobacteria; order Syntrophobacterales; family Syntrophobacteraceae; genus SbD1. The sequence continues at coordinate 50,026 of CAVQJR010000016.1, forward strand.
GTGAAAACAATCCCCATGACCGGTGAACAAAGCCAAACGATCACCTGGAGCGCCGCCGGCGCGCGCTTTCTAAAGTACCTGAGCCTTGAGCGCAACGTCAGCAGGGAGACTCTGCGGGCCTATTCCTCCGACCTCAATCAATTTGCCCGGTTCCTTGCCGAGCAAAACGGCCGGGACGACACCGAGCTTTGCAGGGTAACGCCGGACGTTATCCGCTCGTTTTTGGCATCGGTTTACAAACAGCTCGAAAAAACCAGCCGCGCCCGAAAGCTTTCCACCCTGCGCTCGTTTTTCCATTACCTGAACAGCAGCGGCATTTACGGCGAAAACCCGGCCGAACTGGTTGCCCATCCCAAGGTAAAACAGAAAACCCCTAATTTCCTGCTGGTGGATGCGGTTTTTCATTTTCTCGATTCGCTGTCCCGTTCGGCTCTGCGGGAGGGGAGTTCCTGGAGAAAGTCCCGCAACTGGTCGCTTTTCGAAACTCTCTACTCGACCGGAATCCGGGTCAGCGAACTGGTGAACCTGAACCGGGACGGCGTTTCCTACCGGGAGGAAACGGTGCGGGTGCTTGGAAAGGGCCGAAAAGAGCGGGTTGTTCCAATCGGAACCAAAGCGCTCAAGGCGCTCAAGCATTATCTTACGTGTTTGGACTTTCAGTTTCCGGGGGCCTGCGATTCTTCGCAGGCGCTTTTCCTGAATGCACGCGGCGGCAGGCTCACGGCCCGTTCGGTTGACAGGATATTAAAGGCCGAGATGATTTCCTGCGGGCTCTGGCAGCACCTCAGCCCGCACGGACTGCGGCACAGCTTTGCGACTCACCTCCTGAACGCCGGGGCGGACCTCAGGTCGATCCAGGAGATGCTGGGACACCAGAGTCTTTCCACCACCCAGAGATACACTCACGTGGATATGGACCGGCTGATGAAAGTCTATGATGCCTCCCACCCGCGGAGCCGCAAGAAATAGATGGCACGGCCGCAAGCGTTTATTTATTTTATTTTAGGACATTCGAACGGGTGAGAAGACAAAACTCACAGGAGAACAACTCGCTTATGGCGGAAAAGATTCGCAGCACAACCGTCGTCGTGATTCGCAAGGACGACAAGGTGGTAATGGCGGGTGACGGGCAGGTCACCATGGGAGATACGGTGGTCAAGCATCATGCCAAAAAGATTCGCAGGCTCTACCACGATAAGATCCTGACCGGCTTTGCCGGGTCCACCGCCGATGCCTTCACCCTGTTCGAACGGCTGGAGTCAAAGCTCGAACAGTACAACGGAAACCTCAAACGGGCGGCGGTCGAACTGGCCAAGGACTGGCGCATGGACCGCGCTCTGCGAAGGCTCGAAGCCCTGCTGCTCGCCGCCGATTCGAGCAATTCATTCATCCTGAGCGGGACGGGCGACGTAATCGAACCCGATGACGGTTTTGCGGCCATCGGTTCCGGCGCCCCTTACGTGCTTGCGGCGGCCCGCGCCCTCGGGCGCCACACCGACCTGTCCGCGCGCCGGATTGCGGAGGAATCGATGGAGATTGCTTCGTCAATCTGCATCTTCACGAACAAAGAATTCGTTATCGAGGAGCTCTGATCAAGATGCAACAACCCCTTACGCCCTCTGAGATCGTTCGCGAACTCGACAAGTATATCATCGGCCAGAAAGACGCCAAACGGATGGTGGCAATCGCCCTGAGAAACAGGTGGCGCCGCCAGCAGGTGCCCGAGCACCTCCGTGACGAAATAGCGCCTAAAAACATTATCATGATCGGCCCTACCGGCGTGGGCAAAACCGAAATAGCCCGTCGCCTGGCCAGGCTGGCCCAGTCGCCGTTTCTGAAGATCGAAGCCAGCAAGTTCACCGAGGTGGGATACGTCGGCCGCGACGTGGAATCGATGATCCGCGATCTGACCGAACTGGCCGTCAGCATGGTCCGCAACGAAGAGATGGAAAACGTCAAGATCAGGGCCGAAGAGATTGCGGAAGAAAAACTGCTCGATATTTTGCTCCCGCCGAAAAGGGCCACCCCCGAGGTCCGGGAACACCCGTTTCCGGATGAGCCCCAGGCTTTGATTGCGGCCAAGGAGGAGGCCGAGCAGGCGGACACTACCCGCGAGAAGCTTCGAAAACTGCTTCGAATGGGATCTCTTGACGACCGCTATGTGGAACTGGATGTGCCGGACCGCAATTTCCCGATGATCGAAATTTTTGCGGGCGCCGGAATGGAGGATATGGACTACAACCTCCGGGACATGCTCGGTTCGATGCTTCCCAAGCGCACCAAGCGGCGAAAGGTGAAGATCCCCGAGGCGCGCGAGATTCTTATTCAGGAAGAATCCCAGCGGCTGATCGACATGGACCGGGTGATCAAGGCCGCCATCGAGCGGGCGGAGCATTCCGGGATCATCTTCCTGGACGAAATCGACAAAATAGCCGGGCGTGAAAGCGGCGGAAGAGGCCCGGACGTCTCGCGCGAAGGCGTCCAGCGGGACCTGCTTCCGATCGTTGAGGGCTCGACCGTCACCACCAAGTACGGCATGGTGCGTACCGACCATATCCTGTTCATCGCCTCGGGCGCTTTCCACATCTCGAAGCCCTCGGACCTGATACCCGAGCTGCAGGGCCGGTTTCCGATAAGAGTCGAACTGACTTCGCTTTCCAAGGAAGACTTCATACGGATACTCAAAGAGCCCGAAAACGCGCTGATCGTTCAATATAAGTCCCTTTTGGAAACCGAGGAGGTAACACTCATCTTCGAGGACGACGCCATAGAGGAGATCGCCGAAGTCGCCTACCAGGTCAATTCGCGTACCGAAAACATCGGCGCACGACGCCTGCACACCATAATGGAAAAGCTCCTCTCGGACGTTTCTTTCGATGCCCCGGACCTCAAGGGCCGGACGATACACATCGACCGCAAGTACGTGCAAAACATCCTCCAGGAAATAATAAAGGACGAGGACCTGAGCAGGTATATCCTGTAGCCTGCGGAGCGGGCAACGCCCCCAAGAGGGGCTGTTGCCCGAAAAGGGGTTGCTTCACAATACATGAACTACACGTGGATGGGGGACTTCCCAAATCGTCATTCCCGCAACGCCTTTGGGCGGGAATCCGGTGTCTTTGCGGTTAAATGATTTTTTCTCTCGCTTCCGGCAAGAATGCGGAAGCGGGGAAAAAGACACTGGACCCCGGTTTAAAACCTCTGCCGGGGTGACGCTAAAGGACGAGTCGGCCGGGTAATGGCAACATTTCCGACGGAACTGCGTGTGTGCAACAGTCCGGTAACCGGTTCCCCAGCTCTTTTTTAACGGATTAATGACTCACCGCGCTTTTCTCTCTCCCACGCCTGTGCCTTAAGCGTTTTCCTGTCGACTAAAACCCGCAGGGTATCGTCAGATAGTTGATCAATTCATGGATTGGAATATTCCACGCAAGACTTTCGATCAACGGGGGCCGACGTGAAGAAACGTGTACTTTTCATCCTGTTTGGGGCCTTTTTCCTGGTCGCCGGGGTATCCGGGCTGGTCCTGGTGCAGACCGACCTGTTCTATCGCACGCCCGATCGGAATGTGACCGGGCGCATCGAACCTGTTCCTCCAACCGGAACTGCGGGTATCCCCGAACAGGCCGGCACGGAGGGCAAAGTGCCGCCCGGCGGGCAGTCGCAGGCCGAAACGGCAGGGCAGGCGGAGAGTTTGCAATCGCCGCCGGGCGCATCGGCTCCCGCCCCTTCGAATCTCACATCGAAACCCCCGGTGGAGCAGGTCTCGCCTCAGCCTCCTTCCGGGAGCGAACAAAGCACTATCCCGCCGGTTTTGAAAGGTCCTCGCAGGTATCCTGAGCAGGCGCGGCCTCCTCAGGTGCAGCCTGAACAAGGACCGGTCGCCAAACCTCGCCCGGGGTCCGGAACCGCCCCGGCCCGTCCCGGAAACTACGCCCGCGCAAAACCGACAAATGAAAGCAGCCGGCAGCCGATAAGCCTCAGGTTTTCTTTCAAGCCGGGCAGGCAGAGGGACATCAGAGTTGCGCGCGTGCACCTTGGCGACAGGATCGTGATAAAGGTCAGGCGCGTGGGCAGGGCGGAGCGCCAGATTTACCTGGGTTTCGATTTGCCGGGCCAGGCGGCTGATCGCTCCTATTCCAATGGCGAGCGTATGGCAAGGCGGAGCCGCGCCGTGATAACGCCCGTAAGGGACAGCGACCAACTGGTCCTCAAGGCGGAGAGCCGGTTCGGCCAGGCGCTTTCAAGCAGGCTGGATTCGAGGGAGGGGGCCGTCTTGAGACTGGGTGCCAAACCTGCCCGGAACTCTTACGACCAGGGTTACTACGATATCCAGATGAAGATCTATCCGGGCAACCGGTGGAATATCAAACCAAGGAGCTTCCAGTGAACCATTTCTGGATCAGTGCGGTTTTCACGATTCTGGCCCTGGGCGGGCTGGCAATGATTATCCACGGTCTCAGGCTAAAACCTGGAAACGGTCGTGAGGCCGAGGATGTCCTTCTTAATTTTTCAGGCGGCGAGGACGAGAACGTACTCGACCTCGAGATGAGCGCCCAGAGCATGGAGCGCCAGGAAAAGGAAGCCTTCGATCCCAAGAAGCACCGGCCGCAAGCCCTGGAGGGCCGCAAAGAATAAGGCGGCAGCCGGTAGCGGGTGAACGGGGCTGACGGGCAGCTTTTCCAACCGATTGACAACACGGAGCGGGGAAGGCTTCCCGTGGTGTTGCCCGAATCGAGTTGTTTCAACGTACATGATCACGTGAATGGGGGTATATCTCAAATCGTCATTCCCGCAACGCTTCTGGGCGGGAATCCGGCGTCTTTGCGGTTTAATGATTTCTTCTTCCGCTCGCAGGTAGGATTATGGAAACGGGAAAAAGACACCGGACCCCGGCTCAGAAGCACTGCCGGGGCGACGTTTAGGGGACGGGTCCGCCGGGCAATGGCAATATTTTCGATGGAACTGCATTTGGGCAAGGCCCGCTCCCCCGGGAGATCGTCCACGCACGCAAGTGCGTGAGGCCAGACAAATCCTGAGAGACCATTTCCCGGAAATATCGTCCACCCACGCGGGTGCGTGGAGCCGCCGCAGCTCCCCATGCTTAAAAAGTTTGCCATTTGACGTTTTTAGGGGAATTTTTTTTGCAAACTAGGGAATTCTCCTGATTGCAAAAAATGCAGAATTGTTGTTTTCTGATAACCAGCTTGAAGTTCATTCCCCAGTGATGGGCCGGGCTGTCCTCCTGCAGTCCGGCTCGTCTTTTATGATCCCCTGGCTTTTTCTCAATTCCCTTTCACGCCATTCCTTTTCCGGCGCATCACTTTTTCAATGCAGCAGCACCTGCGCGGCGGCACCGGCGACCTGGATCAGCATGGTGGGGAAAAGACCCAGGGCCACGATTCCCACGATAAGAGTTCCCGCCAGTATTTTCGTCGAAGGAGATACGACAAGCTGCAGTTCCTCCGCCGGTTCCAGAAGGTAGGCCGCCTTTATTACGAGCAGGTAGTAATAGAGTGAGATGACCACGTTGATCATCGCAATTATTACCAGTGCGAAATAGCCTTTTTCTATGGCGGCGATGAAGATAAGGAACTTGCTCGTAAACCCGATTGTAGGCGGTATCCCGGCCAGGCTGAAAAGAGAGACCATGAGCGCCAGGGCAAGGATGGGCGATTGCCGGTGCAGTCCCGCCAACTGCTCGATCTGGAGATTTCGGCCGTCACCGGCCACCTTTATCACCACGAAAAAAGCCGTAAACTTCATCACCAGCAGGGCGAGGGCGTAAAATACCACACTGGCGTAGCCCGCACGGCTCATCGCCAGGATTCCTATGAGGATATAGCCCGCATGGGCCACGGTGGAGAAGGCCAGCAGCCTCTTGATGTCTTTCTGAACGATTGCCGCCAGGTTTCCCAGGGTCATGGAAATGATCGCCAGCACCACCAGCGCGTTGGAAAAGTAGGCGTTCCCCTGTCCGGCAAGGGCGACGACGCGCAGGACCACGGCGATTGCCGCTACCTTGGACGCCGTGGCGATATAGGCCGCAACCTGGTTCATGGCCCCCTGGTAGGTGTCCGGCGCCCAGAAATGGAACGGGAAGACGGCGAGTTTGAAAAACAGCCCGCCCAGGATCAGCAGGAGAGCGGTCAGGACCGCCGGCCGGCCGATCATTTCCGGCAGGACCAGCGCGATCTGCTGAAGGTAGGTGGCATTGGTGAGCGCGTAGAGCAGCGCCATCCCGAAGAGCATCACGGCGGACGCAAATGTGCCGATAACGAAATACTTTATGCCCGATTCCAGCCCGAAATCTTCATTTTTCCTGAGCGCCACCAGGACGTAAAGAGAGTAGCTGGAAAGCTCCAGTGAGATATAGATCGCCAGAAGGTGCTCGGCGCTCACCAGAAGCATCATGGCCAGGGTGCAGGTAAAGAGCAGCAGGTAAAAGTCGTGGAGGTGGCGCTGCCTCAGTTCCTGCAATTCATCGCAGATGTAGACCACCAGGAAGAGTCCCAGGGCCAGCAGCACCTTGAAAACCTGTGAAAAAAGGTCGGCGCGGTACGCCCGGATGAACAGGAAACCGTCCGCCCGAACCGAGGCCAGTGTCACCGCCACGCCCAGGGCGGCCAGGATGAGGGCCAGCCGGTATTCCCGTTTCGAGTCGGGCCGCATCACGAAAGAGAGAAAGAAAAACGCCAGGGCTGCCGAAACGTAGAAGATTTCAGGAGCTGCAACAGACCAGTTCATCTTGGCAGTCCATTCATAAAGGGAATCGATGCGGTTTTTACAACGTCGAAAATGATCGAAGGATAAAGCCCCACGAACAACAGGACGGCCGCCAGGATCATCCTTGGAATACCCTGGAGGAAGGAGATGTCGGGCAGGTCTGCGTACCGTTCATTTACGGGGCCGTAGAAAGTCTTCTGCACAACCCTGAGCATGAAAAGGGCGGTGACCGCCAGTGCGAGCACGGCAACAACCCCCCGGATCGGATAGACCTTGAAGGCCGAAATGAAGACCACCAGTTCGCCCCAGAAATTGGCAAACCCGGGGACCCCCATGCTGGCCATGGCGGCCACTATGAAATAAGTCGAAGCAACGGGCATAACCCGGCTCAGCCCGCCCAGCTCGGGGATCAGCTTGGTATGCGTCCGGTCGTAGATAAATCCCACCGAAGAAAACAGCAGGGCGGTCATGATGCCGTGGGCAAACATCTGGAACACAGCCCCGTCCAGCCCCTGCGCCGACACCGTGGAAAGCCCCAGCCCCACGACGCCCATGTGCGATACGCTGGAATAGCCGATTACGTATTTCAGGTCTGTTTGCCTGAGGCCCGCCAGGGCGCCGTAGATAATCCCCACCGCGGCCAGCAGCGCCATCAGTTCGGCCCAGTATTTCCAGCCTTCCGGACACAACATGATTGCCAGGCGCAGCACGCCGAAAGCGCCTATTTTCATCAGCACCCCGGCATGCACCATGCTCACCCCGTGCGGAGCGGCCACGTGGCCGACCGGCGACCAGGTATGGAACGGCCACACGCCGGCCAGGATGCCGAAGCCCAGGTAGAGCATTATGAAGGCCAGCTTCTGTTCGGCCGGTGAAAAAATCCCGTGTTGAAGAAGTGCCGTCAGGTCGAAGGTGTACAGGCCCGACGTGGCATAGAGAAGAATTATCGCGGGAAGTATGAGGGCGCTTCCCGCAAGCAGGTACAACGTCAGTTTCATCGCCCCGTATTCTTTGCGGGTAGTGCCCCAGACGGCGATCAGCAGGTACATCGGAAAGAGCGAAACGTCATACCAGACGAAAATAAAAAAAAGATCCAGGCTCATGAAAAGGCCGAACACACCCGTCACCAGGAGAAAATAGAGCGCGAAGAACTCCTTTACCCGGTTTTCCAGCTCCCACATGGTGAGCACGCCGGTGAAAAACACGATTCCGGTAAGGAGGATGTTGGGCAGGCTGAAGCCGTCCACCCCGTTGAGGTACTGGATGCCAAGCGCCGGTATCCAGTCGAGCCTTTCGACGAACTGCATTCCCCCCGCGCCCCTGTCGTAGGCAAAGAAAAGGCAGAGCGACAGTACCAGGGTGGCGCCCGAGAAAACGACGCTCACCTGCTTTATCAGCTTCTTTTTGCCTTCCGGGATGAAGACGATGGCCAGAAGCCCGGCGACGCAGCACAGAAGAATTGAGGAAAGATATGGAAAATTGGCGTAATGCATCGGCAAATTACTCGTTTTTCAAATCAGAAAGTAGAGCGCCAGGAGTGCTACCACCGCGAAGGCCGCAATCAGCCTGAACTGGACCATGCCCGAATTCAGGAATGCGACGATCCGGCCCCCCTCGACTGTGCCGCTGCACAGTTCATCGATTGTGCCGTCTATTACCCTCTTGTCATTCTCGTAGCAGAGCTTTGATATGCCCTTGTCAAGGAAGATGCCGACCAGGAAACGGTAGAAATGGTCGAGGTACCACCTTTCGGAAAACAGGCGGTGGAGCAGTGGAATTCGTTCCACGAAGCCGATCCGGCTGGCTGCGTGCCTTCCGAATTCAATCCATGCCAGCAGTGCTCCGGCGGCGGCCAGGCCTAGCGCCAGGAGATTGTTGACCCCCATCCCCAGGCGGTCCCACCAGTGGGCGGAAACCTGCGCCGCGGCCGCATGGCCGGTCTGGACGGCATGAGGGCCGAGCAGGAAATTTCGAAGAGGTTCTTCCAAAAACCCCAGGAGGAGCGTGATCACCGCCAGGATGACGAGGGGCCAGGCCATGGCGCCGTATTCGAAGCTTTTTCCGTTTGACTCGGGCCCGGCATGGGCGCCTCCACCCGGCTTACGGGGAATAAGAATAAAGATCAGCCGGAACGAGTAGTACGCGGTAAGGAAAACGCCCGCAAGGCCCGCCGCCAGCCAGATGGGATTTCCGAGGCCGGCGAGGCCGCTTATGATGGCTTCCTTGCTGAAATAGCCGGAAAAGGGAGGAAAGCCCGAAAGCGCCGCCGCCGCAATTATTATGGAGACCGTGGGGACTTTCAGGCTGCGGCACCCCTGGTCGTTCAGCTCGAAAATGTCGTTGGTGTGATAATGGTGGATGAAAACCCCGGAACAAAGGAAAAGCAGCGCCTTGAACCCGGCATGGGTGGTAAGGTGAAAAACTCCGGCAAAAAAATGCCCGGCCCCCAGGGCCATTATCATGAACCCGAGCTGGCTGATGGTCGAATAAGCCCACACCTTTTTTATGTCGCGGCTTACCATGGCCATGGTGGCGGAGAGCAGCATGCTGATGGTGCCGATGGCCAGGAAAATGCCCATTGCGGTGGGCGAGAGGCTGAAAAACGGAAAAAGCCGGGCGAAAAGATATACGCCCGCCGCAACCATTGTGGCCGAATGCAGCAGGGCGCTGACCGGGGTGGGGCCCTCCATGGCGTCCGGAAGCCAGGTGAGCAGCGGAAACTGAGCGCTCTTGCCGACGATCCCGCCGAATATGAGAATGGCGGACAGCGTGATAACGGCCGGTGGAAGGCTTGCCGCCGCCGGGCCGTCCATTTCGACTATGCTGACGTTTCCAAGGTTTACCAGGATGACCAGCAGCCCGATAAAAAAGGCCACGTCACCCGTTCGGGTCATGACGAACGCTTTCTTGCCGGCCTGGGTGGCGCTGAATTTTTCGTACCAGAAACCGATGAGCAGGTAAGACGCCAATCCGACCAGTTCCCAGAAGATGTATAGCTGGAACATGGTGAGCGATACGGTAAGGCTCATCATGGCCCAGGCAAAAAGCGACATGAAGGCGTAGTACCTGGAATAACCGGGATCTCCCGCCATGTATCCCAGCGAGTAAACCTGGACTAAAAAACTGATTGCCGCAACGATTGCCAGCATGAGGAGGCTCAGGGGGTCGACCAGGAAGCCGAAGGGGACCTGGATACCGCTTGCCGCCATCCACCCGGCGGCGAACTGGAGGGGCTGTTCCAGGTGCCGGTGAAGCACCAGGAGGAACACGGAACAGGCAAGGGAGACCGCGACCGCCCCGATGGACAGGCGGGCCGAAAGCCGGGGCCGCTTCCTCGTAAAGATCAGTATGGCCAGAAAAACGGCGAAGGGCAGCAGCGTGGCAACGGAAAGCGCCCAAACGGTGGCATATGTAATCGACATGTCGGTCATTTCACTTCTCGCCGAGGATAAACGGTGAGCGGGCGTATGGTCAGGATATTCATCAATCCCTCAATTCCTGAATTTCTCAATTCTGCATCCCTGCATCCCGAAATCCCTGAATTTCCTACTTGAGCAGGTTGTAGTTGCCCGGGTCGAAGGAACCCGTCCTGCGGAAGGCGTAAACGATTATTGCCAGTCCGACCGATACTTCGGTGGCCGCCACCGCCAGGATGAAGAGCACGAACGTCTGGCCTTCGAGGTTTTGCGAGCGCAGGGCGGCGCCGATAAAGGCAATGGATGCCGCGTTCAGCATGATCTCGATGCCGAGCACGATCATGATCAGGTTGCGGCGCGCGAGGGCGCAGAATGCGCCGAGCACGAACAGAATCGCCGAAAGCGCCAGGACGTGTCCAAACGGTACGATCACGCCTAATCCTCCGCCTGCCTCGCCTCTTTCGGCCCCCCGAGGCGAAACGCCCCGATGAGAGCCACGAGAAGCAGAAGCGATATGACTTCGATAAAGAACCAGTAGTTTTGGAAAATATAGAGGGCGAATTCCCGCGGCGTGGCCCACAGCATCGGCAGTCCGACATCGGCGCCGGGGGCCGTAAATATCATCAGGACTACGGCCACGATGTAGATCAGCCCGAACGCCGCCGCCGGGACCCACTGGCCCACCGGGAAAAGGACCTCCTCCGCCACGTCCACCCTGATCATCATCACCACGAACAGGAACAGGACCATTATCGCCCCGGCGTAGACAATCACTTCAAGGGCCGCCAGGAGGGGCGCCCCGAACAGGTAGAATAGCAGGGCCGTCCCGAAAAAGGAAAAGATGAGATAGACCACGGCGTGGACCATGTTGCGCCGGGTGACGGCCATGGCGGTCGATGCTATTATCACCGCCGATATGAGATAAAAGAGCAGACCGAAAAGTGTCATACTGACTCGCAATCAAGGGATAAGACCGCATGCGCGCATGCTTGTTCAGGGAATATTCCTTCTCACGTCCACCGGTTTTTCCTCGCCGATGTGCTCGCCTTTGCCCCCCTCCCGGGTGGTGATTCCCGCGTACCTGTAATAGTTGTAGTCCTTGTCTTTTCCCTGGTGGTCCACCAGGAGGTCTTCTTTTTCGTACACGAAGTTCATGATGCCTTTTTTGCAGAACTCAAAGTCGGGCGTAAGCTGAATGGCGGAGGTCGGACACGCCTCCTCGCACAGGCCGCAGTAGATGCAACGGGCGAAATTGATTCGAAACCAGGTCGCATAACGGCGCCCGTCCGGCTTTTCCGCCCCTTCCATCGATATGCAGGTGACGGGGCACACCGCCGAGCACAGGTAGCAGGACACGCAGCGCTCCTCACCGTCGGGGTCGCGCGTCAGGATGATCCTGGCGCGGCTGCGGGCGGGCAGAGGACGCTTGTATTCCGGGTACTGCTCGGTTATCGGCTTTCGAAACAGGTGCAAAAATGTGATCGCAAACCCTGCCGCCAGCGCTTTGACCGATTCCCAGGCCGATTGCATAAGCTCGAATTTTCCTTTCCCTAGATCAGCCCCACTACCGCCGTGGCCAGGATGTTCAGCAGGGCGAGCGGGATGAGCACTTTCCACCCCAGGGCCATCAACTGGTCGTATCTCAGGCGGGGCAGGGTGCCGCGCACCCAGATCATGAACAGCGCCACCAGGAAAATCTTTATCAGAATCCAAACGATCGGGGGCAGCCATGGGCCGCGCCATCCCCCCAGGAAGAGCACGGAAACGATGCCCCCGAAAACTATGATGTGAACGTATTCGCCGAGAAAGAACAGGCCGAAGCGCATCCCGCTGTACTCGGTATGAAACCCGGCAACCAGTTCGTTTTCCGCCTCGGGAAGATCGAAGGGAATCCGTTTGCTCTCGGCCATGGCGCTGACGATGAAGATCAGGAACGCAACCGGTTCGACCAGTATAAAGGGATACCTTGCCTGTGCCTGCACGATGTCCAGGATGCTGAACGAGTGGGCCAGCATCACGATGGGGACCAGCGAAAGGCCCAGGGAAAGCTCGTAGCTGATCATCTGCGCTGCGCCGCGTATGCCGCCCAGCAGGCCGTACTTCGAATTGGAGGCCCACCCCCCGAGAGCGACGCCGTAGACTCCCAACGACGACATGGCGAAAACGAAAAGCAACCCGATGTTGAGGTCGGTCACTACCAGGGGAACGGGTCTTCCCCAAAGGGTTATGTCCCGTCCGAAAGGGACCACGGCAAACATCAAAAAAGCGGTGGTGGCCACTACCGCCGGGGCCAGGAGGAACAGGACCCGGTCGGCCCCGTCCGGTACCGTGTCTTCCTTGGTGATCATCTTCACCACGTCCGCCAGTGGTTGAAGCAGCCCGAACGGCCCGGCGCGGTTCGGCCCGTAGCGGACCTGGAGCCTGGCAAGAAACTTGCGCTCGACCCACACCAGGTAGGCGGCCACAATGACCAGGAAGAGCAGCACGATTGCCAGCTTGACGATCAATATAAAAAATCCCGCAATCCAGCTCAGCATTTTTCATTCACCACAGAGTACGCAGAGAACACAGAGGTTAATGATTCCGCTTTTATCCACCACAGAGCACGCAGAGGCTGAAATTATTCAGGTTGCTTGTTCATCAGGCGTTTTATTCCGCGTCTTGGTTCATTTACATTGAAATTAAGCGGGAGGCCGACCGGGTAGCCCGAAAGCTTCAAATAAGTCAAAAGCTGAGCCTGATGGATCGGTTCCAGTTTATCGACAGCCTTTAATTCCACCACCACTTCGTTTTCCACCAGAAGATCTATTCGATAGCCGCAATCTATCTGAACTCCACGGTAGATTACGGGCAGTGCCTTCTGCCGCTCGGTCCTCAGACCACACTCCATTAATTCATGTGCAAGGCAGGCCTCATATGTCGATTCGAGCAGACCAGGGCCGAGTTCCCGGTGAACCGCTATGGCTGCGCCGATTACGGCTTCCGTCACCCTGTTGAAGTCTGTTGGCATCTCTTCTCTCTGTGACCTCTGTGTTCTCTGTGGTGAGTCCCTTGTCTGTGAGATCACCTGTCTATGTCAGGCAGGATGATGTCAATCGAGCCGATTATGGAGATCAGGTCGGCTATGCTTTCCCCGACCGCCATGAGCGGCAGTGCCTGCACGTTGGCAAAGCCCGGCCCGCGCACCCTCAGCCGGTACGCAAACCCCAGGCCGTCGCTCACCACGTAGTAGCCGTGCTCGCCCCTCGGGTTTTCGCACGAAACGTAGGCTTCCCCGGGCGGCATCTTGGGGCCGCGCGTCACATTGATGAAATGGTGGATCAGGGTCTCGATATCTTTTAGCATTTCGCTTCGTTTCGGGACCACGTAGCGGTAATCCTGGGCGATGTAGGGCCCGGAAGGCATGTTGGCCGCCGCCTGCTCGATTATCCGCAGGCTCTGGCGCATTTCCTCGACCCTTACCAGGTAGCGCGCGTAGCAGTCGCCGCCGGTGGCCGTGGGGACTTCGAATTCGAAGTTCTGGTAGCCGGAGTAGGGCATTTTCTTGCGCAGGTCCCACTCCAGGCCGCAGGCCCGCAGGTTCGGCCCTGTAATGCCCCAGTCCATCGCGTCTTTGAGGGAAATTCGCCCCACCCCTTCCGTCCTGGCCTTAAAGATGGGATTTTTCCGAATCAGGGCCTCGTATTCGTTGAGGCGCCGGGGGAAAATCCTCAAAAGACTGTCGACCTGTTTTTCCCAGCCTTCCGGCAGGTCGGCCGGAAGGCCTCCGATGCGCAGCCATTCCGGGTGGAGCCTTCCGCCGGTGATCAACTCCACGATGTCGAGGATCTTCTCCCGCTCGACGAAGGTGTAGAAATTGGGACTCATTGCCCCCAAGTCGTGAGCGAAAGTGGAAAACCAGACCAGATGGCTGCTCAGCCTGAAAAGCTCGCTGAGCATTATCCGCACCACCTGCGCCCGTTCGGGCACCTTTATGTCGGCAAGCGTTTCCACGGCCGAAAGGTAGGCCAGTTCGTTGGCCGCTCCGGACAAGTAGTCGTTGCGGTCGGTGTACGGAATGTACTGGTGCCAGGATTGCCGCTCGCCCAGCTTTTCCGCCGCCCGGTGGTGGTAGCCGATTTGCGCTTCCAGGCCGGTTATCTCCTCGCCGACAAGGGAGGCTACGAGGCGCAGCAGCCCGTGAGTGCTCACATGGTGCGGGCCGATATTCAGCAAAAACTCGTGTTCGCCGTCTTTCCCCTCCAGGTTCTTCGACAGGATGAGCCGGGCATCCTCGGGCTGGTGCCTGCGGGCATCTTCCACGGTGTATGGGGCCATGCCGGTGGCCCGGTACGGGTGGTTCTTTCTTAGCGGATGCCCTTCCCAGTCGTGCGGCATGATTATTCTTCGAAGGTTGGGGTGTCCTTCGAAACGGATGCCGAACATGTCGTAGACTTCGCGCTCGTACCAGTTTGCCGAAGGCCAGATGTCGGTTATGGTCCGTGTTGTGGGAAACTCGCCGTTCAGCCCCACCTTGATCCGCACGCGGCTTGCGGCGTCGAAGGAAAGCAGGTGGCAGACGAGTGTAAAATCGGGGTACGGTCGGCGGGGCCGGTTGGAAAGACCGGTCGCCGCACCGGTGTCGGTAAGCGACTGGGCGTAAGTCCGGTCCCAGTTCTTCTCCCTTCTCGCCGACTGGTCGATTGCGGTAAGGTCGTCGAGGCGCTGGTAGCGCGGCTCGGATTCGAACTTGAGAAAGCGCAGGACCTCTTTGAACCTGCTTTCGTCGACCTGCAGGGTCAGCATGTCCGATGTGTGAGGCGCCGGGCGCACGGCATCCGCGAACCGCTCCTGCAATGCCGCCGCAAGGGACCGGTCGCGTTCGGAAAGCTCGATCCTTCTCGCGGGCGGCGTCCACATGTCGTCGGAGCGGTTGCCCCAAAAGTTTTGATCCGGGGAAACCGACCTGCCCTTGAGCCGCACCGCCTCGTAGCCCGGCCCGCGCGAATCTCTCGACTTGTTTATTCCATCGACCAAAAGGGGTGTTTCGGTCCCCTGGCTTCCTCCGCCCAGGTGAAAAATCCTGCGGCTGGGCTTTTCGGTGGACTCGATTTTTTCCTGCAGGATCACCAGGCCCTGGAGCAGCGCTTCCGGCCGGGGCGGGCAGCCGGGGACGTAAACGTCCACGGGAATGATCTGGTCCACCCCCTGGACCACGCTGTACACGTCGTACATGCCGCCCGAATTCGAGCACGACCCCATGGATATGACCCATTTCGGCTCGGGCATCTGCTCGTAGAGGCGCAGCACCACCGGGGCGATTTTTTTGAATACCGTGCCCGAAACGATGAGAAGGTCGGACTGCCGGGGGGAGGGGCGAATCACCTCGGCGCCGAACCGGGCCAGGTCGTAGCGCGAAGTAAACGCAGCCGCCTCTTCCACGAAACAGCACGACAGCCCGAAAAACATCGGCCAGAGACTGTATTTTCTCGACCAGTTGATCACGGTGTCCGCTAAATTCAAAAAGCGGTCGCTCATTTTTGTTGCAGGGCTGCCCGCCAATCCAATCCTCCGTGTTTCCAGATATAAAAAAGCCCGGCCAGCAACAGGACGATAAAAAAACACATCTCAATCATGCCCGGCCAGCCGACCTCTTCGTAGACGACGGCCCAGGTGAATATGAAGGCGCCTTCCAGGTCGAAGATAAGGAAAAAAATGGCCACCAGGTAGAACGGCACCGGGTAGCGGAACCTGGCGGAACCGCTCGGGATGATGCCGCACTCGTAGGGCCTTGATTTTTCGCCGCCGGGTTTTTTTTCACCCACCCAGGAAGCGAGAAAAAGCTGAGAAGCTATAAAGACAAGAACCAGGATGCCGTAGACGATCAACGTAAAGGCCCCCGGCTCCCAGGGAGACATCGTTGCTCCACCGGGAATGGGCTGCATGGTCCCTCCTCGGCCGGCCCTGTGAGGTTTCTAGCCGGAATTGCCACGTAATCTAAGAACACTCCACCGAGCAGTAAACGTCCCGGTTCATTTTATGAAGATTCGAGTATGCGAAGGTCGCGGGAAAAAGGGAGAGTTGTTATCTTATTATTAGAGAGTATCCTTGCAGGCTGGTCCCAGCCGTGCGCAATAGTAAGGGAGGTTTTCCGCGATGGGCTTGAACGAGGCAAAAGAAGTTATCGGCAACGCAGATCGGGCCGGTTCGTCTTTCCGCTATTTTGAGATCGACTCGGCGGTGGTATTTGAGGAGGGCTGGATCCATATCGGGGAAGACCACTACTTCAACCCGGTCGCGAACCGGGTTGCCGGTCCCAGCGGCGAGGGGGCCGTAAGAATCATGGTGGAAGTCTCCCGGGAAGTGCTGCTCCATATAGCGAAAGGTGCGGTGGGCTATGACATAGCCATGGAATGGGACAGGCAGGTGGCCATGGAACCACATGCCGGGCGGCGTGAACGAGAAGAGCCGGAAAAATCTCCCGATTCCAGGAACATCGGCCGGCATGCCAGGGAGAGGAAATGCGCCTGCGACACCTGATGGCGTCTTTCAGACGGCGGCAAAGCGGTCGGGACCAAACCCGGCCCCTTGATCCACGGTCCCGGTCCTTGCGGCAAAGCGGCGCCACGCCGGCTATCTTGAATCGTGGGTCGGATGTGGGGCAAAACAATCCTGGATCAGAGTGGATAATTTTTTGTGCAGTTCGGTCATTTTCTTGCAGTATATCTCCTCTCCTTCATGGGAAAGGGAGTCGCGCGACCGCGCGAACTCATTCAAGCCCTTCTCTATCTGATCGTAGAGCATGATAATTTCTCTTCTCTTTTCGGCACACTCAATCATAACAGGCCTCCTGTGTTGGTGTTCGAAACAAACCCAGCTTATACACAGGGGGGTTACAAAAAAGTTACCGCCGAGCCCCTTGTTATCCGAGCTGTTTGCTTAATAAATTAAAAAAATGAAGCCCAGGGCTCAATCCACGGACGGCGGCGGCGGTTTGCCCGTGGCGGGGGCCGAAGGGCG
Source organism: uncultured delta proteobacterium (assembly GCA_963712895.1). Lineage (GTDB taxonomy): Bacteria > Desulfobacterota > Syntrophobacteria > Syntrophobacterales > Syntrophobacteraceae > SbD1. The sequence goes on from CAVQJR010000016.1 coordinate 67,167, forward strand.
GGAGGCGAGGCACGGAACGGGCAGGTCCATTGTCCGGGGGGTGCTGGTTCCCAAGCTCCTGCTTGGGAACCGAGTCTTTGGAAGCTCCTGCTTCGTGTCGCACCGGAGTGGAAGCTGGAGCTTCCGGGTTAGGGGTTCCCAAGCCGGAGCTTGGGAACCAGCGGAGTATAGACATCAGCCCTTTGGAACAAGCGGAAAAAAATCAAGCCCAGGGGCTCAATCAGCGGACGGCGGCGGCGGTTTGCCCGTGGCGGGGGCCGAAGGAAGGGGAGCGAGGCGCGGAACGGGCAGGTCTTTTGTCCGGGGGCTTTGCGATAATCCCCGAAGTCAATCACCGTATCGATTTCGAGCGGAACGGAACATTATTTCGCTAATATAATGAATGTCGTAAATGAAAAAGCGTGGTTCGGGCTTGTCTTTGTCGCTCTGGCGATGGGACTCCTTTTGTTTGTTGCAGCCGGTACCCTTCGATACTGGCAGGCGTGGATTTACCTCGCGATCTATTTTGGTTCGTCACTTCTCACCATGCTCTATCTCATGAAAAAAAATCCGGCGCTTCTGGCGCGGCGCGTGCGGGGCGGACCGTGGGCCGAAAAAGAGACATCCCAGAAAATCATCATGGTCTTCACCTCGATTGCGTTTATCGCCCTCCATGTCGTGCCGGCGCTCGATCACCGCTTCCGGTGGTCAAGCGTGCCCGTTCCGGCGGTGCTGACGGCGGATGTGCTTATCGTGGCGGGGTTTTGTATAATTTTTCGCGTCTACAAAGAAAACCCGTTTACCGCGGCAACCATTCAGGTTGAAAAAGATCAAAAAGTCATCACCACCGGGCCGTACGCCATCGTGCGCCATCCGATGTACAGCGGAGCGCTCCTGATGTTTCTGGCCACATCTCCCGCCCTAGGCTCCTGGTGGGGGCTCCTGGTGTTCATACCCACGCTCCCCCTGCTCATCTGGCGGCTGTTCGACGAAGAAAAACTCCTGTCGAAAAATCTGCCCGGATATACGGAGTATTGCGAGAAGGTCCACTCACGGCTTATTCCCGGAATTTTTTAACATTAGGAAGTTTGCCGCAATACTTTTGCCGTGCTGATTACCGCGCAATTCCGTAGGCTTACAAAAATCCGTAGTGATAGTTATTGGAACAGAAGCGTCAAAAAGGGCAGGTCAGGGTTTGAAGTTGATCAGGACGACTGGATTCGAACCAGTCGCCCCTTACGTAACTTGTTGATTTCATTATACGTGAATGACCTCTGACCCCGACATGACCCCCTGAATGCGTGGGGCATGTGTCCAAGTTTTGAAACCGCTATCCCAACCAGAAGCACGTTACTTTTTTGTTTAATTTTAGCGGTTTCGGTTATGTTGCAAAGTCAAGAGCAGCGGGATGGTTTCTGACAACTGGACTTTACGGTCAATTGTCCAGTCGTGTAGATGGAGCGGCTCTGCTTCTTGCTTTCACAGCACGAAAGATCAGCCCTCAGCGAAAAGTTTTGATTGTCGAATCCAAATCATTGAGTAAGTCAACAACGTCTTGGTGCGTCATGAAGGTTTTGTCGAATTGCTTACCATCTAGGGCAATATCAATAGTTTTACCTCTCCATTTAGGAGGATTATTTGTTACTCTTTGTCTATCTTTTGACGATTTAAACGAAAATTTGAATTCATGAGTAATGCAATTTCTTATGTAACGGGCAAATGTCATCGTATCGTCTTCGTAAAATCTATTGTAATTGTAACTTCCAGTATTTTGACAACAGTATTCTTTTATTATTTCGCAATACTCCCTGATTGCATTTAGTAACTCAGTAGTGAAATAATAATATTTCATTTGATCCTTATGGGTTCTCAAATTATTAAGCAATGGAGGAATATTATGATTTTTGCTTGCCAGATCTTCTATTAACTCATAGTATTCTTTACTGTCAAGTAAAGGTAACAGAGTCCATGCAAGGGTTAGATTGGTTTTTATACTTGTAGATGCATCCAGTAGCTGTTGCTTAGTCAAGTATTATTCTCCTTTAATTTGGATAAAACATCCTTCCACAATCGCCATATAGTGGCAAGTTATAAACTCGGATTAATATTAGCGTTATTATGGATAAAATGAAACATATCTTTATTTTTTAGTTTTTTTAGGTTGCTTTTCTTGTTCTTGACTTTCTTTTTGTTGTGCAGCTTTTAAATCCTCAAGAGCAAATTCTGCCTTTTTGACAAATGTGGCATACATTGAGCCAGGTAGGGTGGGCACAGTTTTTCGGTGCCCACCACTTTCGCAAGTCAGATGCACTCTGGCGGGTGGCACCGGCAACTCGTTACCGGTGTGCGAAGCACAAGAGGCGCGCAACTCTAATTTACCTATTGTTTTCATCCATCCCATTAAGTTTGCGGACAGTAACGCTTTGTTTCCTCAGACGACCAAATACTGCTCGATGGCCGCAAGCAGTTCACCGGCTTCTTCGATGACTTGCCTTGCATTTTCTTGACTGACGGCGCGGACCTCGCCATAGTCGCCGACATTTCTGAGTTCGAATGCGTTGAGCAGGCAGCGGTGAAAGCGACTGTCGAAAGCACCGGTTTTAACAAACTGCTTTCCAAAGGCGGCAATAACTCCGGAATGCTTGGAGTAGGAAATCTCGTTGTTCAGTAGCAGAGCTTCGACGGCATAGAACATGGAATAATAGGCCCGGCTTGCCGCAAAACTAAAGTAGCCCTCCTTCAGGAGCAGTTCGGCCGCACTGATGCTCTGGGCGGATTTGTCCAGCAATTCGCGCACGGCCTCCGTAATAACCAGACGCCTTCTTTTCCGGCATTCAGAATAAGAGGGGTTTTTTTCGAACGGAACGTTTCGAAATCCATGAGAACGATTGACAAAACCGTGTCGTATTTCAGGGAGAGGTCGCAAACGGCGGGAAAGATCCGCTCGCGTTCGGCGGCCGGGTCGCCAAGAGGATTCAGCAAAACCAGCAGATCGATATCCGATCCCGTCGTAAAATCCCCACGGGCATAGGAGCCGAAAAGTACGATTCCCTTAAGGCGGCGGGAAAACTGCGCGATAAGGATCGCCTTTGCTTCAGCCAGCGCCTGCTCGACTTTTTGGGGTCGTTTCCTTGCCATAATTTTTCTCACCGCCGGACAGTTTTGCCCCACTCATATCCATATTACAGCCAAGACTTATAAAAATCCACAGTGAGGGTCTGTTAGACGGGAAACAACGGGAAAAAGGGCAGGTCAGAGTTTGAAGTTGATCGGGACGACTGGATTCGAACCAGCGACCTCTGCGTCCCGAACGCAGCGCTCTACCAGGCTGAGCCACGTCCCGATCTGTGTGATCGATCTATCTAACAAAATTCCCCTGTCCTGTCCACCTCTTTTGAGTCTCGGCGGAGCCGTCCCTGTTGATCGGGGCGCAAAAATGATACACAATGACAAAAATGGCGTTAAGGAGCCGAGTCCACTCTATTTCGAGCCGCATAATGTTGGATAGCGAAGAAAAGCAGCAACCGCCGGTCGACGGCCACGGTCCGGAAAACCTCGCTGAAGCGGGTGCCGCGGAGGCTGGGGCCGAAGGTACCGATGCTCCCCCGCTTGCGGAAAAAATCAAGGTATTTCCGCACCTTCCCGGAGTTTACCTGTTCAGGGACGCGGGCAGAAAGGTGCTCTACGTCGGCAAGGCCAGGGACCTTCGCAAACGTATCGCCAACTATTTCCGGGCAGGCGAGGGGGTAGGCGCAAAGACCAGGATTTTAGTCACCCGGTCGGCCGATCTCGAATACGTCGTCACCCCCACCGAAAAAGAGGCGCTGCTTCTCGAATCAAGCCTTATCAAGAAGTACCGGCCGCGCTACAACGTCGTGCTTCGAGACGACAAGAGCTATCCCGCCATCCGCATCGACCCGCGCGAGCCCTATCCGCGCCTGGATATCGTGCGGCGGTTTCAAAAGGACGGGGCGCTCTACTTCGGCCCGTACCCGTCGGCGCACGCCGTGCGGGAAACCCTGAAATACCTGCACCAGCTCTTTCCGCTGAGGCTTTGCCGGGGAAGGAAGCTCCAGCCCAGGGAGCGCCCCTGCCTCAACTATCCCATGGGCCAGTGCCTCGGGGCGTGTGCGGGCAAGATTTCCATGGAAGACTACCGGAAAATGGTCGAAGAGGTCATCCTGTTTCTCCAGGGCAAGACCGACGTGCTCCAGCAGCAGCTTCGGGCCAGGATGAACGAGGCGGCCGAGGCGCTGGAATTCGAAAGGGCGGCCTTCTACCGCGACCGGCTGCGCAACGTGGCTGCCACCCTGGAAAAGCAGCACATCGTATCCGACCGCTTTCTCGACCAGGACGTTATCGGGATCCACCAGGAAGAGGGAAGGTCGGAGCTGGTCATACTTTTCGTACGCCAGGGCGTGCATTCCGGCCAGAGGTCCTACGATTTGAGGGAGGCGCACGGGGATGCCGGGGAACTGATCGCCGCTTTCATCCAGCAATACTATCTCCGGGGGAGCCTGGTCCCGGACGAGGTGCTGGTGCCGGTTTCGCTGGAATCCGAGACGGTGCTCTCCGACTGGCTCTCCGAACTCAAGGGCAGGCGCGTGCGCATCTGGGCGGTCAAAAGGGGCGAAAGGAAGCATCTTTTGGAAATGGCCGGGAGCAACGCCCGCGAGCGGTTTACCAGCCGCAGGAGGTGGCAGCGCCGCGATACGGCCCTTGTGGAAAGCCTTCAGCGCCTGCTGAAGCTGCCGCGCAAGCCGGAAAGGATCGCCTGCGTGGATATTTCCAACATCCAGGGGCGGCATGCCGTGGGAGCGGTGGTCGTATTCGACGATGCGCGTCCGGACAAAAGTTCCTACCGGGGCTACAGGATAAGGGCAAAGAGCGAGCCGGACGACCCGGCGATGATGGCCGAAGTCATTGAACGGCTGCTCAAAAACGACCCGGAGCTTGCCGCGGGGCTCGATTTGCTCCTGCTTGACGGGGGCAAGGGCCAGCTCAACAGGATTTCGCGCCTGTTCGAAGAACTCGAATATACCGCGCGGCTCCCGCTGGCCTCGATCGCCAAGGAACGGGACGCCGACGTGGGCGAGAAGGGAAGGGGCCTGTACGAAAAAATCTATCTTCCCGGCCGCAAGAACCCGCTTTTCCTGCACCGCTACCCCGATATCCTGCACCTGCTCCAGCGCATACGCGACGAGGCGCACCGGTTTGCGATATCGCACTACCAGAACGTGCACCGGAGCGCGCTCATCAGCTCGGCGCTGGACGCCGTTCCGGGTATAGGGCCGAAAAGAAGGCAGGCGCTGCTCCAGCACTTCGGAAGCATCGAGGCGCTGCAGGAGTCAACGGCGGAGGAGCTTGAAAAAGCCGGCCTGCCGCGCCCGGTCGCCGAAAAAGTGATCGAGGTGCTGGCGGGGGCGGAAGGAGTGGAAATCGAAGGGGATGAGTCCGCCGAGGATGAGGAACCGCCTGCGGAGTGATGGACGTTTTTTTATACACGATGCCGTAAATGGATGCACATCGTTCGGCTGGCAAAATGGCCGGCAGAGCGAGTGCAGCTTCTCACGAGATGAATACTATGCGCAATTATTTATGACGCTGTGTATAACACGAAGAGCACGAAGATTTTCCCTCGTTCCATGCCCCTGGGGCTGTTGCCCAAAGTGGATTGAAACTGCTTTCTTCCAGAATCATCGAGGCTATAAAAAATCGAAGGCACTCCCGGCACGTCGTTCCCGCAGCGCTTTTGGGCGGGAATCCGGCGGCTTTCGTGCCATTGTCAAAATCTGCTGTTGTAAAAACCAAACAAGGCCCCTGGACGGTAAAGACACCGGATTCCCGCCCAAAAGCGCTGCGGGAATGACGATTTGCGGGTTCTTTGCAATGGTGGCAATTCATATTTTTTCCTCGTTGCGCTGGTTCCCAAGCTCGCGCAGGTCGGGGTCGGGGAGGCTCTTGATCAGTTTTTGCTCCTTGGGGGTGAGCTTCCTAACGCTGGTTCCCAAGCTCCTGCTTGGGAACCCCTTCTCGGAAGCTCCAGCTTCTAATCCGGGCGTGACGCGAAGCGGGAGCTTCGCCGGTTCCGTTCCCAAGCCGGAGCTTGGGAACGAGCAGACGAGCAGAACGAGCAGTCTGAGATACCCGCCTATTCGTCGATGGGGATTCTTTTTAGAAGCCGCGTCCCAAGCTCGCGCAGGTCGGGGTCGGGAAGGCTTTTGATCAGTTTTTGCTCCTCGGGGGTGAGCTTCCTTACGGGGACTCTCGGTTTTTTCCTGACAGCGGACCGCCCGGCCCGGATCTTTTCCAGTGCCTTGTGGGCGGGGTTAAGCACCGGGGCCGACTCCGGTATTTCGGCAACCCGGATCACGATCTGCTCCACAATCGGGTCGCGGCGTCCGGCGTTTATGCGCTGGATCAGCACCTCCTTTAGCTGTTCGAGATGGTGTTTCCAGACCGAATCGAAAGCGGCGATCACCAGTACTTTCTTTTTGAGCGATTTCGGAAACGTATAGCGCGCCACCTGTTCTCCCACCAGGTCGCCCCAGTCGCCTATCGGGTTTGCGGAAAAAGCCGGCTGGCCCGCCAGGCAGTCCTTTAGAAGAGGGCCGAGCCGCGCGGCCGGCCCGGACTTGGGAGGTTTCAACCCTGTTCCTCCGGTTTCCTGTCCGGTTGAATCGTTCGTTCGAGGCGCCGGATCGCTCCGTGGAGTTCCTGGAACTGGCGCTGAAGGGTTTCCAGGATGATGATGGTATCGTTGCTCTGGAGGGGAAGCCTCGACAGCAGGCGATCGTATAGCAGGGAATCCAGGTTCGAGAGGTAGAGTTCTTCCATTCGTCTCAGAAAGACCGAAGCCAGCTTGAAAAAGGCCACTATGCCGGCGGCCTGCGCCAGCGGAAGCAGGGAGTTGGGCAGGGTGTGCACCGCGTCCAGCAGTTCCTTCTGAGTTGCCGAGGCGTTCTGAACGTTTAAGAGAACGAACCACGCGGACTGGGCCAGCGCCAGGAGCGGGAGGAGCCACAGCAGCCACCGGAACGGCCCCCACGAGCTGTAGAGGATTTGCCAGTCGGTATCGACTATGCGGCGCTCCTTTTCGATCAGGTCCTCGGAAGCAACGCTTTTCTGGACGCCGGAGAGCATCAGCCGCAGCCGCAAAAAGGGGTGGAACAGCCATCCCAGTTTAATCTGGTCCATCTGGTCGAGCAGAAGCCTTCTCGGGAAAATGGCTTCCGGGTTGATGAAGCCCGCGCCGGGCTGGACTTTTACCGGGGCAGGCCCCTTGACCTTTTCGGCAAGGATGGTCTTGAGAAAAAATTTGCCGAGACTTTGCACGAGCAGCCACAGGAGCCTTCCGGCCAGGAAAATGAGGCCGGCCCGCACCAGGAAAAGCATGATGCGGCCGAGGTACTGCGGGTCGGTTTGGGCCTGGGACGGTGCGGGTGCGGCCGGCTGGGTTTTTCTTTCGGAAGCTCCGTGATTCACAGCGCCCGGTCCGGAGTGCGATTCATCCGGTGAAATCTTTTCCCGTGGGGCCTCCGAGGGAGGTGCAGCCATTAGAATCCCCCGCAATTCGGTCCAGAACCCGAGGGTCCGGACGTCTTTTAGCTGAGGGTGTGTGGCCGGGTACTGTCCGGGGCTTTGTGTAAAATAGGCCGCGGCCAGGCACAAAATGAAAAAAGAGAACCACAGCAACCGGTGGAGCGCTTCGTAGCGCCTCAGTCCGTATTCCATTGAGATTTCCTCTTGTAAGGGAGATCACATTTCGAAGTCTTGCGTCCTTTTTATCGGAAACCCTCCGCAATTTTGTCCCACGTTCATTCTCGCCCGCACCGCGTCGTCGAGCATGAACGGAAGACCTCCGTGCTCACCGGGTGCGAACCCGAGCGACTCGGCCCAGATGTCCCTGCCTTCCATGCACAGGTAAACGCAAAGCGAGGGATCGGCCTTGCGGATCTTTTCGGCCATGAACCGGTAGAGATCGACCCTTATGTCCCGAAAGTAACGCATCTTGCCGTCGAGGCCCCTGATGAATTCGCCGTAGGGGATACGGCTTTGCGGATGCCGCTCGATAATGATTTCCTTGAGTTCGGGCATGAACCGGAACGCCCCCAGGCTTATCCATACGATTCGGGAAGGGTCCACCGCGTTGAAGAGCCGGTCGAGTATTTCCCCGTAGCCCCGACGCCAATCGGGGTAATCGATAAGCGGGTCGAAATGGAAGGCCAGGAAATAGCCCAGGTCGGCAAGGCGGCGCGCCGCCGCGAGTCGCTGCTCCAGGGTGGAGCTTAGCGGCTCCTCCCGTTTTCTGACTTCCTCCGAATTGAGGGACCAAGCGACTATCGTATGCCCATTGTGGTCCAGGTCGACCAGATTTTCAATGAAATCCGTCTTTGTCTTAAGTTCCAGGATGGCGTTTTGCCTGTGGGCGAAAAAAGGAACGAGCACCCGTGAAAACCCGGTAAAAGGGTCCAGCAAAAGGGAGTCCGTGAACTCTCCGGTGCCGATCCTGTGGAGCCGGTCCGGGTTCTGTTCGAGTTCGGATGAGAGTTCGGCCAGCATCTCGCCGGTGTTGCCGAAAAGCCGCAGGTTAGGCTGGTTCAGGTATGCCTGGAGAATGCAGTAGGTGCACTCCAGGGTGCACTGGGTCCCGAAGTGGAGAATCCTGTACCCGCAGCAGAAGTAATGGCGCGTTCCGGGACACGATTTCAGAAATCGACCTCGAAACCGGACCACTTCCAGGGTCTGCGGATCGCGGGAGGCGGTTTCCGAAACACTTTCCACGATATCGAAACGGGCGTGCGGCAGGTTTTTCCGAAGCGATGAAACCAGGGGACTGTCCGCTACGTCGGATTCGACCAATACGGTGCGGGGTGGGCGAACGAGCATCAGAAGTCTTCCCCCCCCGGTTCGAAAACCTTGTCCAGCCGATCCGATGCGGCAATCTCGCCGGCCCTGGCAATGGCGTCTCTAAGCTCACCCGGTCCCGATACGGACAGCTCCAGCCTCCAGCGCTCGCCCTCGAAGGCGGGAGGCGGAATGATCCGCGCCCAGGGCGGAAGCCTCAGCACGCTCAGGTCTTGCCGGAACCGCTCCTGGCGCCGTGCAAGCCTCGGGAAACGGATACGCGACAGAAGGTCCCGCAGAGACTGTGTTTTTTGCCGGTGGTTCGCGTCGCTTGCGGACAGTATCCCCTGAACTCGCGGGTCGTTAAGGACGGCGTCGGCGGATTTTTCTTCAAGAACCGCGATTTCACCCACCCGTTCGATAATTTCCGCCTGGATGCTGGCGCTGCACCGCAGGTCCTTCAAAATGGACAGGGCGGACGTCCTGCTTTGGATGTCCCATCCCGTGGTCGCCAGGGCCGCCCGGTCGGCGATTTCACCGGAAGCGAGCATTTCCAGGGTCGCCGGACCGTCCTGGGCAAGGACCGCCCACTTCTGCAGGTTTCCCTCCCGGGATGGAATATCGAGTGCCGGGAGGAAAAATCCCGGCGGCTTCCCTCCCGGGAAAAGTCCCAGCAAAACGTCCGCCATCCGGGCTTTTTCGGCCAGGTTTATTTTGCCCTCGATGAGCTTTTTTTCAATCCTTCGCTCCCAGACTTCGGTCAGCGAGAGGTTTTCCGCCACCGCCAGGCAACTCACTTCCCGTACCCCGTTTTGCCTTGCCCACGAAAGCCTTTTGAAACCGTCGACCAGGACCGGTTTCCCGGCGGGTTCGCTCTCCCGTATCCATGGAGGGTCGAGAATTGCGAATCGGCCAAGAGACCCCCAAAGCCGGGCCGGTTCCCGAAAGCTTTGGATCTCGAACGTTTTGTCACCCCAGTCGATTGCGTCCGGACTGATTTGTACCAGGTGCATTGTGAGCCTTTCAAAAAGAGTGGGGGAATGCCGCCCCGCGCCTATATTTCCTTCCCCGAAAGCCTTTTGAGGGCTTCCAGGTAGCGGGCGCGGGTGTTTGCCACCACATCCCGCGGCAGCCTGGGGGCCGGGTCGTCCTTTTTCCACCCGCTGGACTTGAGGTAATCTCTCAAAAACTGCTTGTCGAAGCTCTCGGGACTGCTTCCCGGCCGGTACAGGTCGGCGGGCCAGAAGCGGCTGGAATCGGGTGTGAGCACCTCGTCTACCAGCATCAGCCTGCCTTCCGCCATGCCGAACTCAAATTTCGTGTCGGCAAGTATTATTCCCCGGCCGGCGGCATATTCGGAAGCCTTCGAATAGAGAGCGATCGCCGCGTCTCGAACCCTTTGGGCAAGGTCGTGCCCGACCAGGCCCTCCATTGTTTCGAAGGAGATATTTTCATCGTGCTGTCCCTGTGCGGCCTTGGTAGACGGCGTGAAGACCGGCTCGGGAAGCTTTTGCGCCTCGATCAGGCCCTCGGGAAGTGTAATGCCGCACAGCCTGCCGGTTTTCGTGTAGTCTTCCCAGCCCGACCCCGCCAGATAGCCTCTCACGATGCATTCCACGGGCAGGACCCGCGCCTTTTTCACCCACATCGTCCGTCCGGCAAGCTGTGAGGCATACGGGCGGCACGCTTGCGGAAACTGCTCGGGGTCGGTTCCCAGCAGGTGGTTTTCGATGATATTTCCCAGGTACTCGAGCCAGAATTGCGAAAGTTTCGTGAGTATCTTACCCTTGTCCGGGATCGGATCGGGCATGATTACGTCAAATGCCGAGATGCGGTCGGTTGCCACTATGAGCAGCGAATCGCCCAGATCGTATATGTCCCTGACCTTGCCTCGCGAGAGGAGTTTCAGCCCGGGAAAGTTGGTCTGCGTTATCGGTTCTGTGGTCATCTTTCCTCCGGTCGGTGGGGGGTGTGCAAAGTGCGGCAACCGGCGTTGACCTTGTGCCAGAAGGCGGTTGACCGCTCACCCGCCATTTGTTATCCTGTTTCGAATTGGATATCAATAACTTCTGGTGATTAGTTTTGCCAATAAAGTGCCAATTCGGTCATTTTAAGACCCGAATCTTTCGGAGACGAGATGACCTAACTACGGCGGAAATGCCGGATATTTCGAGAGCACGTCATGAAGAGTCCGGGTGAAAAGCCTTCCGGGTCGTTGCGTGGGGTCGCCGCCCTGTTCGATGAGGCGGAGCGCAAGGAATTGTTTCGAAAGTACCTCTATTTCCTCGGCTGGGTGGAAATCCTGATCCTTCTTACCTGCTGGCTCTACCAGATCGGCGACAGCGGGCGAGACCCCGCAATGGCCGCCGAGAGCACTTTCCCATGGCGGCTTTATTTTCTGGTCGCCTTCCTGGCCCCCCTGGCCATAACTTTCCTGGTCGGCGTCATCATAGTCGGGTTCAACAAGTATCTGGGAGAAGAACCCGCCTTGGGGCCCGCGGCGGAAAAGGAAATCCCCGGGCGCGACGACGGGGACCCCGGGCGCATCCAGCAGTTGAACCGGATGGTCGTCCTGGTACAGCGGCTTCCGTTTCTGGCCTTGCTCCTGCTCCTGGGGCTGAGCATCGGCTTTTTTTACAAGCTGGACGCCATTGTTTCGCTCATTGGAAACATCGGCGAAAAGTCCGCAAAGCTCTTTTTGGTCTCGGCCGGTGTTATCCTGGTGCTGGCGTCGGTTTTCGCCTTCATCCTGGTGCTCCTTAATTACAAGCTTCGCAAGAGGGCGATGGAGTACCAGTATAAAAGCCAGGTGGCCGAAAGATTCGGCCTGATCATCCTGGAGGACAACACGGTGCTCAACAGCGAGGGCAGGCTGCTGGTAAACGGCAAGAAATGGAAAGACGCCGTGCCGCTTCTGCCCGAGTCCACGGAACCCAAGCCCGCGGAGACTTCGGGCACGGGTACGATCCGCCGTCCCGCAGATCTGGAAACATGACCAAGCCTTCCCGGCCACTTGCCGACCGGTCGGCCGAATACATCAGGCAACACGTCCTGACGGACAAGGGCGACCACGTTCTCGTCGCCGTTTCCGGCGGCCCCGATTCGGTTGCACTCCTGGATATTCTTATCCGCCTTAAAGACGACCTCGAACTGCTCCAACTTACCGTCGCTCATTTCGATCACCGGCTCCGGGGAAGCGAATCGGACGCGGACCGGGAATTTGTGGAAGAACTCGCCCGAAGTTTTGAAGTCCCTTTTCTTTGCGGGACGGCCGACGTGAGGTCCTTTGCCGCGGAACACGGGATTTCAATTGAAATGGCGGCCCGTGCCTGCCGGCATTCATTTTTGCGCAATGCCGCTCTGGAATCGCGTGCAGGGAAAATCGCCCTCGGGCATAACCTGAACGACCAGGCCGAAGAGGTGCTGATGAGGCTCCTTAGAGGCAGCGGGCCGGCCGGTCTCAGGGGAATGCTTCCCGCGGCGGCTGAGGGCATCATCCGTCCCCTTTTGTTCGCCACCAGGGCGGAAATAACCGGCTACCTGGTCGAGCGCCGCCTGGCATACCGGGAAGATTCGTCGAACTTCGAGCCGTTTTGCCAGAGAAACGCGCTGCGCCTGCGGGTATTTCCGGTCCTGGAGGAGGCTTTCCACCCGGAAGTGGCGAGAACGATAGCCAGGTACGCCGATCTTGCCGCGGATGAGGAAGACTGGTGGGGTCTGCAGGTAAAAGCGGCGCTGGACCGGTGCGTGCGTCCGGCCGAAAGCGGTGAAGCCCTGGACCTGGGAGAGCTTCGCGGGCTCCACCCGGCCCTGCTGCGGCGCGTTCTGCGTTGCGTGGTCGAAAGGGTTCGAGGCGGCCTGGGCGGGATACACCTGGCGCATATCGAGCCGCTCTTCGCCATGGCACTTCGGGTCATGCCCGGAAGGCGCATACATCTGCCCGGTGGAGTCGAGGCGCTGCAGCGCGGTGGAAATCTCCTGGTGAGGCCGCGGGAAGCAAACGAAGCCACGGTCGCGCCGCGGGATGCGCTGGAAATGCCGGTGCCCGGCGTTTACCGGTTGGGCGGCTTTCTATTTGAAATAGAGCTGATGGAGCGCCCGGTCCACGCCGGGTCCGCGGCGCGGGACCCTTACCGGGCGTTCATGGACGCGGGAAAGGTGCGATGGCCGCTTTGCATTCGTTTCTGGAAACCCGGCGACCGGTTCCGGCCCCTGGGGATGAAAGGGTCGAAGAAGCTACAGGATTTTTTCACCGATTCCGGGGTACCCCGCGAGCAGCGGAGCAAAATCCCGATCCTTTGCGATCGGGACAAAATTTGCTGGATTGCGGGGCTCAGGCTGGATGAGAGGGTGAAAACCGGTCCGGACACCCTGGAGGTCGTCTCGGTGCGACTGGCCGAAGCGTGATGGCGGGGGCGTTTGTGGTTTTGCGGGACCCCCTTTATGGCGCCCTTTTCAAAAAAATCCGACCGGTTCGCGTCGGGCATCGGTCCGGCGATTCTGATAATCCTTACTTGCCTTGACTCATTCGCGTTTTGCCACTAAGTTAAACCCAGAACAGCAGATACAGGCTCGCTGCCGGGCAAAACCTGCTCTCGTGCTTTGTTCGACCGATTGCCGCGTATCAGGGATGAAGATTCTTGATCCGTGAAGCGGACTTTTAAGCGCCCAAGGAGCACTAGATGAAAAAGGTTGAAAGAGGTGATTTCGTAAAGCTCTGCTATACCGGAAGGCTGGATAACGGCACCGTGTTCGATAAAACGGAAAAGTGCAAACCCCTTGAAGTCCGGGTCGGCGCTGGAGACTTGGTTCAGGGTTTGGAAAGCGCCATAATCGGTATGGCTGAAAATGAAAGGAAATCCTTCGTTGTCGAACCCGACGAGGGCTACGGGGAAAGGGATGGAAAGCTCGAGCGCGCCTTCGTGCGCTCCTCGCTGCCCCTGAATTTCCAGCCTCAGCCCGGTCAGGTCATCCTCTTTTCCACCGAAGGCGGGCACGAGCTTCCGGCGATGGTCAAATTTGTGGACGAAGAAATCCTGCTTGTCGATTTCAACCACCCTCTTGCGGGTAAGTCGCTAACGTTCGAAGTGGAAGTGGCGGAAATCGGCGCCGTTCCGAATGAATCTCCCGCCGAGTGCGGGCAGGGGTGCTGCTGTTCGTGAGCAGATGAGGATGAGGACCCTTCGCCGGCTCTGTTGCCGGTTCGATAATCGCGGGGTTCCCGGGCTCCGGCCCGGGGACCCCGTTGTGATCCGGTTTCGCGGGGGGACAGACGGTTCGATATCCCCTCCTGACGACGCTTATGCGTTGGGGTCCGGTTTTCACCCCCCCTTTCAGAAGCTTGATGATGGAGGCTTGCTTCCCGACGAGACATTTCGGAAGCTTGGTAATGGGGCTTGACTTCCTGCCTGGACATTTCAGAAGCTTGGTAATGGAGACTTGCTTCCCGCCTGGACATTTCAGAAGCTTGGTAATGGAGACTTGACTTCCTGCCTGGACATTTCAGAAGCTTGGTAATGGAGACTTGCTTCCCGATGAGACATTTCGGAAGCTTGGTAATGGGGCTTGACTTCCTGCCTGGACATTTCAGAAGGTTGATGATGGAGACTTGCTTCCCGATGAGACATTTCGGAAGCTTGGTAATGGGGCTTGACTTCCTGCCTGGACATTAATAGAACTGCACTCGAATTCCCGCATCAACACGTCAACACGAGTCGGATACCGGATGTCTGAGTGCCGGTTGATTGAACACGGTCCCGGAAACGGACCCGGGGAAGCGAAAGCTTCCGAAGCCGACAATCGAAATCCGATTTCCGGTCAGGCTGTATCTCCGGCCCTCAACCCTGAAAGGAGCTGAATTGAGATGAACAACTGGGTTTTCCTGTTTCCAGGCCAAGGGTCTCAGTACGTAGGTATGGGACGGGAGTTCTATGAAAGCTACAGCGAAGTCCGGGACCTTTTCGACAGATCGTGCGAGATCCTGGGCATGGACATTACCGGGCTTTGTTTTGAGGGCCCCGAAGGAGTGCTCGTCCAGACCGAAAACGTCCAGCCCGCCATTACGGTTATTAACCTGGCATGCCTGACGGTGCTGAGGATGCATGAAATATATCCTTCCGCCGCCGCGGGGCACAGCCTGGGTGAGTACAGCGCCCTTTATGCAGCGGGAGTGATGTCGCTCGAAGACGTCCTGAAGCTTGTGCGCCTGAGGGGGGCTTTCATGCAGGAGGCGGCAATCCGCGAACCCGGCGCAATGGCCGCCATAATGGACCTCCAGGAGGAAAGAATCCGCGAGATTTGCGAGCTTTCCGGGGCGCAGGTGGCCAACATAAATTGTGCGGACCAGATCATAATCACCGGACCCGAAGTCGAGGTAAACACGGCCGCGGAAATGTGTGAAAAAGCCGGCGCCAAAAAGTGCATAAAGCTAAACGTGAGCGGCCCATGGCACAGTCGGTGCATGGAATATGCCCGGGACAAATTCGCGTCCTTCGTACAAGAGTGCGCGTTCCGCGACCCGCAGATCCCGGTAATCAACAACGTCGATGCCCAGCCCCTGCGCAGCGCCGCCGAGGTGGCCGACAAGCTGATCAGCCAGGTTTGCAGCCCCGTCCTGTGGGGGCATTCCATGGAGCGGCTGATCCGGTCCGGGTACACCAATTTCGTGGAGGTCGGCCCGAAGAAGGTCCTGCGCGGGCTGATGAGAAGAATCGACCGAAACGTCAGAATGTTGAGCGTGGAGGACGGAGCCAGCCTGGCGGCATTTCTTCAGGCAAATTGAATGGATGGGTTTGTTTTATGGCCGGACATCAGCCGATCTCACAGAACTTATCGGGTAACATCGACAACTTGTCGTTGATCGACTTGGTGCGGTGGGCCTGTGCGTCCGGTATGAACCGGAACATCCTCCTGGAAGCGGCCGCCGGCAGTGGGATGATCGCCATCCGGTCGGGCCAGGTGGTGAGCGCCGTGGCGGGCGAGGTTTCCGGGGAAGCGGCGCTGGGAGAGCTTGTCCTTTGGCAGGAGGGGTCCATCCGGTCAGGCTCGGATGGGGCGCAAGTCCCGCAGGATATCCGGAAATCGTGGGAACAACTGCTGATAGAAACGCTCCAGCACAGCTCCGAAACGAGGCCTCAGGCTGTTTCGGTCCCGGCAGCCGGTCTTTCGGCCAACCTGGCTGAAATCGATCTCTCGGACCTGGTTCAGCTTGCCTGTTTGACGGATACGCCAAGGGATATCCGGATCGATTTCGAGGGCGGCAGCGGTACCCTTTGTTTTCGTGAAGGGCGGGTAACTCATGCCCGGTTCGGCGATCTTGACGGAGAGAGCGCGTTCCGGCAACTGATGCTTGCCGGGAGCGGGACCTTCGAGACACTTGCTCCCGACCCCGGCCAACCGGCTACGATCGGCGAGTCCATCGAGGAGCTTCTGGCCTCCGCGATGCGCTGCCGGGCGCAGGCGGAAGGAGCTGAAGGCCTGTCGGATCAGGAACTTACGTTCGTTCAAAAGATGCAGCGCATGAAAGTGTCTGAAAAGATAAAGCTGGCGCTTACCGGCAACAGGGAAACCCGGTCGCTTCTGATGCGCGAAAACAACCGGATGATCCAGTTGGCCGTGCTCGGCAACAACCGGCTGAGCGAGTCCGAAGTGGTGCTCATGGCTGCCAACAAGCAGGCGAATGAAGAGACACTGCGCAGGATTGCCGGCAATCGCGAATGGATGAGGCTTAACCAGGTAAAGGTGGCCCTTGTGAAGAACCCCAAGTGCCCTCTTGCGATTTCGACCAAACTGGTCCAGGCCCTGGGGCCTTTGGACTGGAAGATAATAGCCGCCAGCAGGTCGGTCCCATCGGCGGTTTCCCAGATGGCAAAGCGGCTGATCGCCAGATAAGGTCTGGACGGGACGGGTGAGTATGGAGCAGACGAGGTTTTCGAGGAAAACGGCAATAGTTACCGTGAGCGACCGGGGATCGCGGGGCGAGCGGGAGGACAGGTCGGGAGAAGCCCTTTTCGAACGGCTCGCCGCCGAAGGCTTCGATGTGTGTTTCCGAACGGTTGTCGCGGACGATTACGAACAAATCCGGGTGGTTTTGATGGAATTGGCCGATGAACAAAAAATTCCGCTGATTCTGACCACCGGGGGGACGGGCGTCGCGCCGTGCGATCTGACGCCGGATGCAACCCTTGCGGTGATCGACAGAAACGTTCCCGGAATGGCGGAGGCCATGCGCGCCGCCAGTCTCAGCAAGACGGCACATGCCATGATTTCGCGGGCGGTGGTGGGGATAAGGAAGGCGAGCCTCATTGTAAATCTTCCGGGCAGCCCCCGGGGGGCGCTGGAAAACCTGGAAGCAATTCTGCCCGCCCTTCCTCACGCCCTGGACAAGATCCAGGGAGACCAGTCGGAATGCGCGGTACCGTGATGGGGTGCGGGGGAACGGGCTGTTGCCCAAATGTAGTTCATCGGAAATGTTGCCATTGCCCGGTGGACCCGCCCCTTAGCGTCGCCCCGGCAGTGCTTCTGGGCCGGGGTCCGGTGTCTTTTTCCCGTTTTCGCACTCCTGCCGGGGGCGAGAGAAGAAATCTTTAGACCGCAAAGACACCGGATTCCCGCCCAAAAGCATTGCGGGAATGACGATTTGAGAACTCCTCCATTTACGTGAAGTTCACGTATTTTGAAACAACCTCATTTGGGCAAAAGCCCGGGAACCGGTTCCCCGCTCTTTTCTCATGGAGTGAGGACTCACCGCACCGGCGCGGAGTCCCTACTCCTGGTCCTGCTTTCCGCCCCCTGCTATTTCCTGCCTTTTCATGCGGTATTGGCTGTCAATTTCATCCAGCCGGTCATATATGGCGACCAGGCGCGATTCGGCTTCTTCGACCAGCTTTAGTTGCTGCTTTACCGTCGGGGATTTGAAAAAGTCGGTCTCCTCCTGCCTGTAGAGCGAGTAGATCTCCAATCCCAGCCGCTTCATCTTGTTGTCGAGGTAGCGTTGGGCCTTGCAGCGCTTGCATTCCTGGAACTTGGATTTAATAAATTTCAGCTTCCAGGCCCAAACGGCGCGGAAAAATTTCCATGTGCCGCCCAAAATCCGCCTAAACGGGCTGTTTTCAGCCATTTTTTCGCTCCTCCTGTTTGTTCTCCATCATCCACTCCAGCTTGTTCAACATCCGTTCCTTGTGGCTTCCCGGCCAATAGATCCTGCTGCATTTGGGGCACTTTCGAAAATCGGACGCCGTTTCAAAGACGTAATCCGGCACGGCGCCGAAAGCCTCCTCCCTCGACACGGAATGCAGTTGCGAGTTGCACAAAGTGCAGCGGGTAAAGGGCTGAAAGCTGTCTCTGTCCAGGCCGAGTTTTGATACAATTTCGCGCAACTGCTCGAAGTGGCGGTCGCTTTCTACGAACAGGACACCTTCGATATGCCTGAACTTTTCCCTTCGCGTTACCGCAATGAGTCCCCCGGAGAGAAAAGACTCGACCATGCCGGGGTCCGTGAAAGCCCTTACGGCCGCGTCAAAGCCCAGCATCCTCAGCCATTTTGCCAGCCTGCCAAGCATAATGTCCAGGACGAAACGCTTTTCCGGCTCGCTGGGGCCGCCGCTCATTTGACTTTATCCAGGTCCACCGGTTTGACATCGTGCAGGACGGGCATGTTAAAAACCGAGGGCTGGAAATCACGTGCGGGTTCGAGTGCCTCCACTGTAACTTCCATGCTCCATTCGGAAGATGAGATGAGGATTTTCTTGGGGACGGCCCCGGCTGAAAGCGGCACCGGCGGATCGTAGTCTATCCTGCCCTCAAATTCGCGGTCCCTAACGTAGACGCCCTTGAGTTGCGTGCCCCCGGATACGAACTGCCAGTCGAAATAACGGTTGCCGGCATTGGAAATCGCATGCAGCGCCATTGCGTCCGAGCTGGTTTGGATGCCGTCCACCAACTGCGGAGGGACAGAGGCGGCAAGGGTGTACCGAAAGGTTTCGAAAGGCAGGGACACTCCCAGAAAATAGCTGATAAGAGTTTCGGGCTGCCGTGCTGTAAAGACTGCCTTCTCGGAGGGGATAAAAAGGGAAGGCCCCTTATCGTTTAACACAAACAGGGCAGTGGTCTGCCCGATCGGGCTGAAAGTTTCGAACCTGGCAAGATGGTCGCCTTCCACCAGCACAATCGCCCGCGTGCTGAATTTGGCCTTCTTGCTTTCGACTCTGAAGCGCAATTTTGCCCTGTAGTCCCGCCAGAAGCCCGACCTTTCCCGCAGCATCTGCTTATCGAAAGCAGCCGGGGACGGCCGTTCGACGGGTGCGGGCGGGCGGGCGCAACCCGCCAGCAGCAAAACAAGAGCGAAAAAAACACAGGCGGCAAGGCGGATGGGTTTCATGGGTTCTGCTCTGGGTTGGGTGCTCGGTGCTTGATACTCGATCCTGGATGCCGGGTGCTCGAAACTCGATCCTGGATATCGATGCTCGATGGTTTATGCCGGATAGACGCTCGCGGTTACCCGTAGAACCCGCTGAACTATAGCGGGAAACAGTGGGTAAAAAGACCGTACGGACACTGCAAACAAGAATCGAGCATCCAGCATCGAGTTCACTTCACGAGCTTAAGCTTTGATTTTATCTTTTCCGGTTCGCTGTGGTTTGCCTCGATGGCCTTGCGGTAGGCTTCGGCCGCCTTGGCCTTCCTGCCCAGTTGCAGGTAGATGTCTCCAAGGTGCTCCAGAATAACCGGATCGTCCGGGACCCGCTTGATCGCTTCCATGATGGTATCCAGCGCTTTTTTGTGCTGGCCCATTTTGAAATAGACCCAGCCCAGGCTGTCCATGATGTAGCCGTCGTCCGGGGAGGATTGGAGCGCCCGGATGATCATTTCCTTGGCGCGGGGCAGGTTGGCGCCCTTTTCGGCATAGCTGTACCCGATGTAGTTGAGGGCGTTGGCATTGCCCGGGTCGGATTCCAGGATCTTGCGCATGGCATCGATGGCTTCGTCTTTCCTGCCCAGCTTGTCAAGAATAACGCCTTTTCGAAACAGGAGGTCCTGATCGTTCGGCAGCTTTGCCAGCCCGTGGTTAAGGGTCGTCAGCGCCTCGTCATACCGCTTTGCCTCTTCATAGATAACCGCCAGGTAAAGGTAGAGGTCGCCCGAAGCGGGTTGTACGGAAAGGGCTTCGTTCAGCACTTTTATGCCGTTTTCATAATCTTTTTGCTTGGCAAAAATCAGGGCGAGGCGCGACTGGGCCGGCACCCAAAGAGGGCTGTTCCGGGAGATAAGGCGAAAATTCCTTATCGCCTGGTCCTGGTCCTGTTTTTCCTCGTAGCTGGAAGCAAGGTAGTAGAGCGCTTGGTCGTAGTGAGGCTCTTCCTTGAGCAGAAAAGTGAAATCCTGTATGGCATCGTCGTAGTTTTTCTGCTGGAAGTGAATAATACCGATTTTGAGCCTGCTCTCGGCATCCTTGTGGTTGGTCTTGAGGAGCTGGTCGAATTGATTGATGGCCTCGCTGTGCCTGTTTTCGCGCATGTACAGGTTCCCGAGCCTGGTTCGGGCGGTCACGTTGTCCGGATTGGAGGCCAGGATCTTCAGGTAAGTCTTTTCGGCTTCTCCCTGCCTGTCGGTCACCTCGTAGATATACGCCAGGTCGAGCATTCCGTTTTCAAAGCCGGGCTCACTGGCGAGCAGCTCGCGGTACAACCGTTCGGCCTGGTCGTAATACTTCATGTCGAGAAATATGCGGGCCTTGTAGTAAAGCGAAAGCGGGCTGTCCGGGACCACCTTCTTAAGCTGGTCGAACACCCGCACGGCCTCGTCGAAGCGCTTTTCCTGGGCGTACAGGGCACCCAGGAGCAGATAGGCGTCTTCTTCTTCGGGTTGCAGGGCGATCACCCGCCTGTAGGCGTCTATTGCCTTGGAGACCTGGCCCATTCCGGCGTATAACTGGCCGAGCAGCATGTATCCGGGAGCGTAATTGCTGTCGTACTGGATGATTTTCTCGGCAAGTTTTGCCGCTGTTTCAATTTTCCCGTCCCTCAGGTATAAAGCGGCAAGTTCGGTCAGCAGCTTCGGCGAGCGGGGGTCGATTTTCAGAGCGGACTCATAGGCTTCCATGGCTTTGTGATACTGTTTGTCAGCCAAATACTGCTGCGCGGCGAGATAGTCGTAATAAGCCTCTGCGCGAATGTCGGGCGTGGGGAGCTTATGCGATTCCGCCCGGTTGACCATGGGCCGAGTATAGGATTGAGCACAGCCGTAGATTATAATGACCGTTAAAAGAAGGAAATGCCTGTAATTCATGTGGAAACTGCATCCTTTTCTGAGCAGCGCAACGAAATGGACCGGTCCCGGATTGTACTCCGATGGGTCCGAGTATAACATATCAGGATTAACACAAATTCGCTTTTTCAGTCAATAATCATCGGGTAGCCGGTCGTCGCTCGAAAGAACCGGGAACCGGCACTGAAAAAAGAAAAGGATCTTAATGTCCGATAACGAACACCCCAGGCTGCGAAACGGATTGGAAGCCCTGCCCGTAGACTATTCCGGGGAAAGAATGGTCCTCCTGAGAGAACGCAACAGCTACGGCGGGCACCAACTCGTTTTTTCCCCCCCGGTCTTGTCCATACTGGTATGGATGGACGGCTCCAATTCCCTGCTTGACATCCAGGCCAATTACATGCGGCAGAGCGGCCAGCTTATCCACAGCGAACAGTTGTCGGACCTGCTCGGTCTGCTCGACGAACACCTGTTCCTGGATAACGCCAGGTACAGGGACTTTGAGGCCGCAAAGATCTCCGCGTTTCTCGAAGACCCGGTAAGGAAAATGTTTCATGCCGGGCGAAGTTACTCTGAAGTCCCGGCTGAACTTCAAGCGGAGCTGGACTCTTTTTTCAGGCCGGAAAACGGAGGTCCCGGATTCCCCTCCCCCTCCGGTGCGCCGACAAAGAAAATAGTGGGCCTGGTGGCCCCCCACATCGACATGAAAGCCGGCGGGAGCTGTTTTGCCCACGCATACAAGGCGGCGGCCGAAGCGGAGTGCCCGCAAACCTGGATTGTGCTGGGGACCGGGCACGACCTTGTCATCAACTGCTTTGCCCTGACCTGCAAGGATTTCCAAACGCCTCTGGGCCTGGTGCGCTGCGATGCGGAGGTGTGCGCCGAGCTTTCCGGGGCGGTCGAACGCAACATTCATGCGAGCGAATATAATCACCGGGTCGAGCACACAATAGAGTTCCAGGCGGTATTCCTGGCCCACATGCAGCCGCGGGCGCGGATCGTTCCCATCCTTTGCTCCTTTGGAAGCGAGGAATGGGGCGCGTGCAGGGATTTCGTGGATTCGTTCGCACAAAAACTGAAGAATCTCGTGTTCGAGAGCGGGCGTTCGATAGGAGTGCTTGCAAGCGTCGACCTGGCCCACGTCGGGCCGCGTTATGGGGACCCGCAAAGGCCCGTGGGGTCGCTGCTCCCGTACCACCTGGCTCAGGATGCCTCGATTTTGGAGATGCTCGAAGGGTGCCGGGCGAGCGATTTTATAGACAGCCTGAACCGGGATTCGAACGGCAGGAAAATTTGCGGCATGGCGCCCCTCTACGTTCTGGCGAAAGTGCTGGAGGGCAGGGCCGAAGGGACCACCCTCAATCACAGCCATGCCGTGGTGGACGAAAACGATTCGTTCGTTACCTTCGCCAGCATGGCCTTCTATGATAAAGGGGGCAGGGAATAGAGCGGCGGACGGGTCTTTTGCGCGGAAGCCGCGAGGTCACGGAAAGATTTTTCGGGGCAAAAGGTCGCATGGCCTGCCCATTTTCAAATCCGAAGAATGTGAAGAGCAACATCGAATGGACAACATCTCGTCCGGCCCCACCGCGGCCGTGGAAACGCTTGGATGCAAGGTCAACCAGTACGAAACCTCCTATCTCATGGAAATGCTGAAGCGGGCGGGCTATACGTGCGTGCCGTTCCGCGACCGTGCGGATGTCTATATAGTACACAGTTGTGCGGTCACTTCCAAAGCGGGGTTCCAGACAAGACAGCTTCTGAGAAGGGCCGGGCGCGCCAATCCCCGCGCTCTGGTGGTCGCCGCCGGCTGCTATGCGCAACTGGATGCGGACCGCATCGCGCGCGAGCGGCTTGCCACGCATATCCTGGGAAATCCGGCAAAATTCGACCTGGCCTCCTGGCTGAAACTTCCCGGCACGTTCGAATCGCCCTGCCGCGCAACGGAAAACGCCCACCGGTCCCGTCCGGAGTTTGAAATTCTTCCCGTCTCGCGCATGCACACCGGCCGGACCCGCGCCATGCTGAAAATCCAGGACGGGTGCGATTCCTTCTGCTCCTATTGCGTCGTCCCCCATGTGAGGGGAAGGTGCAGGAGCCTTCCGCGCCCGGGTGTGCTGGACCAGATGGACCGGCTCGTTTCCGCCGGCTACGGGGAAATTGTGCTGACCGGCATTCACCTCGGACAGTGGGGCAAAGACCTCTCGCCCGCCGAAGACCTGCGCGGCCTGCTTAAGGCCGTAAACCGCGCCGTCCACCCCCCGCGCGTGCGCCTCAGCTCCCTGGAGCCGATGGAACTCGACTCGGCCCTCCTTGGCGCCGTGTCCTCATATCCCTGGATCTGCCCCCATCTCCACGTGCCGCTTCAAAGCGGGGACGCGGAAATCCTGGAGCGCATGGGACGCCCCTACACTCCCCGCTACTATGCCGACCTGGTGATGCAGATAAGCGAGGCGCTGCCGCGAGCGGCGATAGGGGCCGATGTCCTGACCGGGTTTCCCGGTGAAAGCGATGCGCAGTTTCGCAATACGTTCGATTTGATCGAGAGGCTGCCGCTTTCCTATCTTCATGTCTTCCCCTTTTCACCGCGCCCCGGAACTCCCGCCGCAACCTTTCCGGACAGGGTCCAGGGCAGGGAACTAAAAGAACGCGCCCGAATCCTCCATGAACTTGGCAGGCGGAAAAAACGGGAATTTCGGCAAAAATTTGTGGGAAAGCGTCTGGAGGTCCTGATCGAAACCCGGCTGGCTTCCGGGTCGTGGGGAGGTCTTTCCACCAATTACATAAACGTGATTATCCGCGCCGAAGACGAACTGTCTCCGGGAATGATGCTGCCCGTAACGATAACCGGTTTCAGGGGCGACGATCTGGAAGGGGAGCCGGCTACCGGTCCGCAAACATAAAAAACCGCACCAGTTGCGCCTCGGGTGGATTTATTCCGGAGAAAGGCCGCATTTCCGTTTCGTAATCAACAAAGATGGGCTCCATATATTCCACCGCAAGCCGCCGCTTTTCCGGATCGGAAACAGCGGTTTCCGTCCAGTGCGCGACCACCCTCCTGATTTCGGAGTGCTTGAGAAGCGGGAACAACTCCGGCCAGCCGCGCACCGGCAGGGGCTCGCAGACCCATTCCCCCTCCCGCAGCATCCGGGCCGCGGCGGTAAACATCATCACCCCGACGGTGATATCCTCGACCGTTCGCACCTGGGCTTCCGGCCAGAGCCCCGGCGCAAGGGCGGCCGGATCTGCGCCGAGCGCCCCGTAAAGCTCTCCCGCCGCTTCGATTACCTCTACAATGTGGTTGCCGAGCGCAAGGTCCTGAGGGGTCCTGAAAAAATCTCCGTCCGGGGCAAAGCCGGGAGGGGCCTGCGGCCGCAACAGTTTAGGGGTTCCTTCCAGCAGTTTTTCGGCGGCGTCGAACCATTTCGCGTCCAGGCATTTTATCCTGCCGGAACACTTTGCGAGCCAGCCGAATTTAACCATCCTGCGAAGGCCCCCGCCGACCCCGGCGACTTCTGCCTGCGCGAGCCTGAAAATATCTTCCAGAAAGAGATCTCTCACCGCGGCCCGTGCCGCGTCCAGGCTGCCGCCGGACCTGATTTCAAGCCCCAGGTTGACGTAGGCCAGGGCTTTTCCGACCGCCTGGCGCAACGCCCGTGCGTTGTCCGCCGGAAGCTGGTCGGCAACCACCACCTTGTTGGAAAGAGAGGCCAGTTCGACCTGGAGGGTTTGGGCAAGTTCCGGGTCGTCGATTTCCTGAAGAACGCGGCCCAGGAGGTCGCCTTCCGGGACCAGCGCCAGTGCGAAGGAAGGCGCGCAATGCCCGCTCTCCCCGGTCCCGAAGTATTCCTTTGCCCGGATCTCGCCCGGGCGGATGGCCCTGTAGATTTCCAGCGCATCGTAATATGCGGGCACGGCGTTGTCTTCCAGGCGCGCCCTGTGGAACCGGTACGCCTCCTCCTCCAGTTGCGGACCCGGCCCATAGAGCACGTAGTTCAGCAGTTCTTTGAAAAAACTGTAATTGACTTCAAAGAGCATGGTCAGGATCTGAGTGACGAGATCTTCGAACTGCGGGTACTTCGATTCCCAGAAATACAGGTCATCAACG
Source organism: uncultured delta proteobacterium (assembly GCA_963712895.1). GTDB lineage: Bacteria > Desulfobacterota > Syntrophobacteria > Syntrophobacterales > Syntrophobacteraceae > SbD1. The sequence goes on from CAVQJR010000016.1 coordinate 92,365, forward strand.
GTACTTGGCGGAAGGGACTCGCGTGCTTCGATCATGTCCACGTCATCGGGGGCGATGGCAACGGTGATCCAGTGGTCGAACAGGGTGACCAGGAGTTCGAAATCGGCCTGGTACAGCCATTCCAGTAGCTTGTGCGCTCCGGCCCGGGCCAGCCGGTCAAGCCATGTGAGCGCCCGTGCGGGTTCCAGGGCGTCCTTTCGCCACCATTCTATGTCGAAGAGGTGGTTTAACTGGTCCTGCCTTCCAAGGGCCAGCAGGGGCAGCGAGTCGTCCGCCCCTATTTCCTGGACGGTGAAGAAAAAATCGTTTGCGTCCAGGGCGGCCACCACCGCTTCGGAATCGGTCCTGTCCAGGATTAAATCGAGCCTCCTTCTGGCCGGAAGACGCATCAGTTCGCCGGCGAGCCTGTCGGGAGGGAGTTTTGCAAGCGTCTTGTCGTTAAAGTCCAGGATATCGGCCGGCATGAAATTTTCCCTATTCCTTCCACTGCGGCGGGACCGCGCTCGTCTGTCTGTTCCGAGTTTAGGGTGATTTTTCTTTGAAAACCCACTATATTCGATTTTCAACTCGGCGCCATCAGCCGAGTTTACTTTAAATCTACATTTATATCAAAAATGCCGCAATGGGAGAGCGTCGCGATGATTTACACGGTCACCCTCAATCCCGCCCTCGACCGAACGATAGTGGTCGAACGTCTGGTGGAAGAGGATACTATAAGAATTGTAACCGAAACAGCCTATGCGGGCGGGAAAGGGATAGACGTATCGCGCGTCGTCCGGCAATTGGGGGGAACGAGCATTGCGATGGGGTTTATCGGCGGCTACGATGGCCTGAAGCTCGAGGGCCTGCTCATCAATGCCGGCGTGATCACCGATTTTACACGCATTAAAGGCGAGACCCGCACCAATATAGTGCTCAAGGAGGAGGCGGAGGGGCGGCAATACGTAATAAGCGCGGTCGAACTGGGTGCGCTCTACCATCACCTGCTGGAACTCAAGGATATGGATTACCTGGTGGTAAGCGGAAGTCTTCCCAGGGGGGTTACGTCCAACGTCTACGGGCAGATAATTCTTGCCGGCAAGAAAAACGGCGCTTTCACCATGCTCGATGCGGACGGGCAGACTCTGCGGGAATCCGTGGAATATCTTCCGACCTGCATCAAGCCCAACCGGTTCGAGCTTTCGCGCTTGGTGGGGCGCGACCTGGCATCTGAATGCGAGATCCTGGAGGCCTGCGACTGGCTCCATGACAAGGGAATTCCGTTTCTGCTGGTTTCGAGGGGCAAGGAAGGACTGATATTGTCGACCGCCGAGCGGAAGTGGAGGGGGAAAGTGCCTCCCGTCAATGTTGCGAGTGCGGTGGGGGCGGGCGATTCGTCGGTTGCCGGCTTCATCCTGTCCCATTCGCGCGGAGAAGAGATGGAAGAGTGCCTTCGCCTTGCCTGCGCGGCGGGGACCGCCACGGCAATGACGCCCGGTACGGAATTGTGTCTCCCGGATGAGGTGAAAAGGCTTTTGCCCAGGGTGGAAATTTCGCAGATCAGGCCTTAGTGCCTGTCCGCAAATAAATCCTTTGCGCTCGCATCCGGCTTTTGGCCTGCTTTGGCCGCTCCTCAATCTCAAAATCGGGCGCGATCCCCAAGAGGCTCATTTACGGACAAGCCCTTAAATGCAGCCAATGGGATTCATTAACGGACTTTCTTGATTTATCCGATCAATGAAAATATTATGGCGCCTGATCCTTACCGCCGCGTACTCATGAAGCACCGATGCGGGAGGGGCGCGGCGGCCTTATCTTACAATGGCGCGGCGGTCGCCCTGATCCCGGCACGCGGTTTGCTTATCGAAATAAGGTTGCTCGAAATCGGAAAATAAAATTTGTTTTGCACGGAGGAGGAAACCATGAAAAGATTTCTCATCGTTCTGGCCGCAGTGGCGATGCTGGCTGCCGTTGCAGTCCCGGTTCGGGCACAGGAGATGCTCCCGCCCGACCCCAGCCGCTCCGGTGAATTATTAAGCAATGAGTACATGGGCGAAAAGATCCTCGTCGATGTCTACATCCTGAGGCCGGTAGGGTTCCTGGCAAGCATTCTGGGGCTGGTGGGTTCGATCGGGGCCTATCCGATGGCCGCTCTTTCCTGCAGCACCGACCTGGTTACTCAGGAACTGGTGGAAAAGCCCCTGGACTGGACTTTTTGCAGGCCGGTGGGAGATATAGATTTTTAACTGAGGCCGGGTTTCTTCCATCCAGATGCCGGGAAAAAGGATTGCACTGACGGGCGGAATCGCCACGGGGAAAACCACCGTGGCGAACAGGCTGAAAGAGCTTGGCGCCATCATCCTCGATGCCGACGAGTTCGCCCGCCGGGCCGTCCAGACGGGGACTGCGTGCTGGCGTGCCCTGCGCGAATGGCTCGGGCCGGAGTATTTCGATCCCGACGGGACGCTCAGGCGGCGCGAGCTTAGAGACAAAATCGTAGGCGACCCGCGCGCCCGCAAAAAGCTGGACAAAATGCTTCACCCATTCATCCTCCGGGCGATGGAGGAGGAATGGGAACTGAATAAAAACCTGCATCCCCGTACCACGATTATCTTCGATATTCCCCTTCTTTTCGAAGGCGGCTTCGATAAAGCTTTCGACATAATCGTTCTCGTCTATGCGCCTCCCGAAGTCCAGGTGGAAAGGCTCATGCGAAGGGACGGCCTCAGCCGGGAGCGGGCGCAAAAGACGCTGTCCATGCAGTTTCCAATCGAATCCAAAAAAGCGAAATCCGATTACATAATCGACAACAGCGCCGGGCTCGACCATACGTTCCAGCAGACCGTGGAAGTCTGGGAAGCCGTTTCCTGAGGGTTGACGATGCCGGTTATGGATAATGCGGTCCCCATCCAGTATCCAGCATTGAGTACAGCATCCAGTATCGAGTATCCTGCGTTTCCTATCCGGAGTATAATCCCCATACATCTGCAACCATGAATGGAAAATACGATGGAAGAGACTTTGAGGACACTGGGGATCTTGCGCGCCAGGCACTTCAGCGCGCGCCTGGATTCCGTAAGGCTAAAAACCGGCAAGATTACCGAAAGGATAAAAATAGACCATCCCGAGGCGGCGGCCATAGTTCCTTTTCTCGACCCGGGGCGAATACTCATGGTGCGGCAGTGGCGGTATGCCATCGGGGCGGAAACATTGGAAATTCCGGCCGGAAAAGTCGATCCGGGCGAAGAGACCTCCGTTTGCGCCGAACGCGAACTCATGGAGGAAACGGGCTACAGCGCCCGCAAAATGCTTGAGATTTTCAGCTACTATCCGGCGATCGGCTACTCCGACGAAGTAATTAAAATATTTGCCGCTTCCGGCCTGAAGTCGGCTTCCGAGCACATCGACGAGGATGAAATTTCGAAAGTGGAAGTGGTCAAATTCGACCAGGTGCATGATATGATTACCAGGGGGGCCATCAGGGACGGCAAGACAGTGATCGGCATTTCCCTTTTCCGGGCAAAGATGGAGAAGGGAGAAATTACGGATGATTTTTTCAAATGAAATCCATAGGCAAAATTCCGATAACTCGAAGCGGATACCGCAGGTTGATCCGGGAACTCAGCCATCTGCGAAAGGTGGTTCGCCCCGAGGTGCTGGACGATCTGCGCGAGGCCAGGGGTTACGGGGTAAAGATAGAAAACCAGCAGTACCTGGCCGCCCGCGAGCGGCAATTGGGCCTTGAGAAAAAAATCAACGACATCGAGGAAAATCTTGCGCGCTGCGAAATAGTCGTCGGCCGGAAATTCTTTGCAAAGCAGGTGGGATTCGGCACCGTCGTAAGGATTGAAAACCTGGAGTCCGGTGAAGTGGGGAGCTACCAGATGGTCGGTCCCCTGGAATCCGACGTAAATGACGGCAAACTCTCGGTCGAATCCCCGGTCGGCCGCTCGGTGCTCGGCCGCGGTGAAGGGGAAGAGGTCCTCGTTTTTACCCCATCCGGATCACGCCGGTACAAAATCATTTCGGTGGAAATATGACGATGGTTTAAGGGAGAAGAATTTCGTCGTTGCCCGATGAGGGCAGCGGTCATCTACGGGGAATTGCCCCGCAGGGTCCCTGAGCCGGGTCGCGTCCGCCGCCCCCATCGATACCCGCAACCTGGCCTTCAGTCAAGTCGCCGGGCCGGGGTTGCAATCCGCAACCTGATATCAGTGATAAGTCCTTTCCCAGTCATCGACCTCTTTTTCGGCCTGCTCCCGGATCTTGCCGTATTTTTCCTGGATCTTTCCTACCAGATTCTGGCGCTTGCCCGCGATCTTATCCCAATCGTCGTCGGTGAGGTCTCCCCATTTTTCGCGGAATTTTCCCTTCATCTGCTTCCAGTTTCCTTCGATCTGATCCCAGTTCATATTATCTCCAAGTCTTTAATATGGTTTTCGACTTTTCGGATTTGCTTTTGTAAACAGGTCACGAATTGAAGCGACCATGAGGATACTACTTACAAAAAGGCCTATTACGAGGTCCTTTCGATTCATTTATTATTCTCCTGGGCGTGTTGTTCTTAACTAAAAATAAACATTAGTTAGCAAAAAGAAACACTGGTGGGTCGATCCGCGCCTGACGGCGTGTCGGCCGCTTCCGGATTTTCGGAGCGCATCGTTGCCGGGTTTGGGGCGGATGTTTACTTTCTGCTGAATCGGCGTTTTCCTCCTCTGGTTTTCTCAAAGTTTTAACGTTCCGGAGATATCAAATGAGAAGTGTCTATGCCATTTCAGGCGGGGTGAGTAAATTTGCGAAGGCGCGCCCGGACAGGACGTTCCAGGCGGTCGTGAAAGAGGCCTACGATTACGCCATAGAAAGCATCGGATTGGATTTCCGGCGCTTTACCGAGATAGTGGACGGATCGGTGGCCAGCTACTTCAGCGACCATTTCGCCCGGCAACTCATGGCCGGGATCATGGCCCAGGACTACCTGGGGCTGTGCCCGAAGCCCAGCCACAGGGTGGAGGGAGGCGGCGCGACGGGTGGCCTGTGTTTCCAGGAGGCCTGGAAATCGGTTGCCAGCGGCCACATGGACGTGTGCGTGGCCTACGGCTTCGAGACGATGAGCCACGTCGAGACCTGGAAGGGCAACGAATTCATCGCGCTGGCCTCGGACGTGAGCTTCGACTACCCGGTGGGCGGATTTTACAGCGGCTATTACGCCATGATGGTCACCCGGCACATGAAAGATTTCGGGACAACGGCCGAGCAAATGGCGCATGTTTCCGTCAAAAACCACATGAACGCCTTCCACAACCCCTACGCCCAAAAGCGCCGGCGGCTCACCGTGGAGGACGTCCGGAAGGCGCCCATGGTTGCCTGGCCTCTTACCAGGCTCGACATTTGCGTCATGAGCGACGGCGCCGCGGCCTGCATCCTGGCATCGGAAGAGGGGCTCAGGCGGCTCGAAGCGGCGGGGGCCAAAGTCCCGAGACCCCTGGTACGGATCACCGGCATAGGCAGGGGCACCGATGCCATGCGAATGGCCGACCGGCCTCATTATGATTACGATTATTTTATGCAGCATTATGCTACCGGGCAGGAGAAAAACTCGGATGAGACCCGCGCCTACTACAAAGACCTTTGGGGGCGCGGCTTCCGGTATCCGGGCGTTCACAGTTTCCGCGCCGGCAGGTGCGCGGCAAACATGGCCTACAAGCACGCCGGAGTGGCCGACCCGATGAATGAATTGGATTTTGTCGAACTGCACGACGCATATACTTCCTCGGAAATCCAGACCTACGAGGACATGGGCCTGTGCCGGTACGGTGAAGGAGGCCCCCTGGCCGCAAGCGGCAAGACCGCCATGCCGGGGGTCCGGTACGGACTCGATTTCGAGCACCGGCCGGTGTGCCCGGTAAACCCCTCCGGAGGGCTTATCGCCTGCGGGCACCCGGTGGGAGCAACGGGCCTCATGCAGGCCGTGTTTGCCACCTGGCAGATTCAAAAAGAGATTGGACGCCATTTCGGCGACGGCACCCTGCAGATCGCCGGTCCGGGCAAGGGGGCGATCCACAGCCACGCCGGAACAGGCACGTATATAACGGTTACCATCCTGGAAGCCGGGGATTGAACCTCCGCGGCGTGAAAAGCTTCCTGTAAGGTTTTGTTTTTAACTCTGGAGAAAAAAATGGCCAAACTACCAGGAAGGCGTGAAGAAAAACTGGGCGGCTACGTTGTCCACAATCTGCCCTTTCCGAAAAACCTGACCCCCGAGGCCCTGGAGGGGCTCAAGGAGACGCAGCCGGTCCAGTTCGAGCAGCAATACTCGATCAACTATATTCACAGCTACGGCCAGGACAGTCCGTTTTTCGCGGGACTTGCCAACAAGGTGATGCTTGCATGCCGCGATCCCGAAACCGGCTACACTTACGCAACCCCGCGGGGCCACGACATGTATTCGGGCGAGCAGACCCAGTGGGTGCGGCTGCCGGATACCGGCAAGGTCCACGCCTTTACCGTCTGCCATTTCGGAAGCGAGGAGTTTTTGCCGGAAACGCCGTTCGTCCTGGCCATGGTCGAGTTCGAAGGGGCCAACACGCTGTTTCTGGCGCGCCTCATGGGTGTGGACCCAAACGAGGCCAGCCTTGACTGGATCGGGATGAAAGTGGAGGCAAGGTACTTAAGGCTATCCCAGCTCAAGCCGACGGACGTTTATTTCGTTCCGGCGCAACATGAAGGACAGTGATTTCCGATGGCCGAAGGTAAACAAAAACTGACCAGGTTGAACCCGCAACTGGAGATCACCACACTTACGCCCGAAAAGCGCGTGGGGCTGGTGGTGGTGCTCACCGGCTACGGCAAGGGGAAGACTTCGTCGGCCCTGGGGATGGTTGTGCGTGCCTGCGGGCACGGCATGAAGGTGTGCATGATCCAGTTTATGAAGGGCGATATTTTTACCGGGGAATGGGAAGCGGTAAAAAAAATCGACTGCGACGTGGAGATCATCACAACCGGCATGGGCTTTTGCGGAATCCAGGGCAACCCCTATCCCCAGCCGGTGCACAGGGAGGCCGCCCAGCGCGCCCTGGCGCTGGCAAAGGAGCGCATAAATTCGGGACGATACGACCTGATAGTGCTCGATGAAATAAACAACGCCGTCCACTTGAAGCTGGTGGACCTCGAGCAGGTGCTGGATATCGTTCGAAATAAGCCGCCTCTCCTTCACCTTGTCCTGACCGGCAGGGACGCCGCTCCGGAATTGATCGAACTGGCCGACACGGTGAGCGAAGTAAGGGAAGTTGCGCACGCGTACCGAAAAGGCATCGAACCGCAGCCGGGAGTGGATTTCTAATACGAAGTTTCGTTCAAGTTGATAATTACCCAAAAAGCATGGCAATGTTTCCCGGGCTGTTGCCCGAATGCAGTTCCATCGAAAATGTTGCCGCTGCCCGGCGGGCGCGCCCCTTGGCGTCACCCCGGCAGTGCTTTCCGAGCCTGGGTCCGGTGTCTTTTCCCGGTTTCCATACGCCTGCCGGGAGCGAGCGAAGAAATCATTCAAACCGCAAAGACGCCGGATTCCCGCTCAGAAGAGTCGCGGGAATGACGCTTTGGGAGTTTCTCCCATTTACGTGAAGTTCATCTATTCTGAAGCAGCCTCATGCGGGCAGCAGCCCGTTTCTCCGCACCACATTCAGCCGCGTAGCGGTCGTGGGGAGGGGCGCAGCGCCCACGCTTTTAAAAGCGTCCCATCGTAAAAGCTTCTTTATGTTTTTTCCCAGGTGATTGCTGGCCGTGCCCTATCAGATGGGCGGAGCTATGGTCACCAGGAGGCGAAGGTCCGTCTTCGCCCTCAGGCCGTGGGGTTGGGCTATCGGGCAGACGAGCACGTCACCGGCCCTGGCCGGCAGGCTTGTCCCGTCCTTTCCCAGGAACTCGCCTTCTCCTTCCAGCACGGCAAGGCTTACCTCGCCCTCGATGTCATGGGAGTGCACGGGTAATTCCTGCCCGGCCCTGAAATTGAAGTTGAGAATTTTGAAATAGGGGGAATCGTGGACCAGGAGGTTCTTGAACGCCTTTTCGTCGAACCCGTTGGCCTCGTAGAGATTGATTTTTTTCATTATGGTCTCCTTATCGATAGAGGGTTTAACGATGTTTTGCCACTCTTGTGGTCTTGCCCGGCATTTGAAACCGGTTTGAAAAAATCGGCTGCGGCGTGTCCTCCCTCTTTCGAGGTCCCGATGGCTTCGAGCGCTGGAAACAGGGGTCCTACTATCGGAATTATGCTCTTCCCTTTCTTGGCGCCGCTTTTTCTCCCAAGATAATGCGCTTCATCGATTGTGTTCATACTTTATCTGTACACAACCCGTGCGCCAAAAAAATAGTCTAAGAATTCAATGTGTTACCATATATGTTGTAAAATACGCCGGATTGCCCCCCGGCAAGCGTTGCGGGAATGACGATTTGGGGGCTCCCCTTCATTTACGTGTTTTGAAGCAATCGCATTTGGGGAACAGCCAGGAAATCATCCCCCTCGCTCTTTTTCTCGTTCCCATTAAGGAGGTGTGAAGTGATCGATGAGCGAAACGACCCCGCCGTGCACACCGGCATCTTTTATCATCCGAGCTTCAGCCGACGGAGCTATCTCACGCAGGGCGCGCGCCTGGAGGATTTTCCCGAAGCCATCCGGGAAATACTGCGGGACCCTTCCTACCGGATGTACGAATCGCCCCGGATAACCGATGAACTGGTACTCAAGGTCCACACACCGGAACTCCTGGCGGGGGTGCGGCGGGACGCCCTGTGTTCGACCGGCTGGCATTCCGTGGGCGGTGTGGTGCTGGCGGCGGAAATGATCGCGCGCGGAGAGATTAAAAACGCGTTCGCCTTCATCGGGGCGGGGGGCCACCATTCCGGGCGGGACTATTTCGGGGGCTACTGCTGCTTTAACGACGTGGCAATCGCCATGCACGTCCTGCGGGAAGAGTTCGGCTGGAAGCGCTTTGCCATCCTGGACACGGACGCTCACCACGGAAACGGCACGCGCGACCTTACCAGGACCGACCCGAACGTGCTGCACGTTTGCCTTTGCCAAGGCGACTACCAATCCCCGGACGGAACCAAGGTGGACGTCGCCGCCATGGGAAGATACGCCCGGGAAAGCTCCGGGCTCTCCGACGAAGAAGTGAACCGGGCCTACGCCGAGGCCGCCGCGCGCGCCTTCGAGCCACGGGTGCGGGACTTCCATCCCGATCTCATCTTCTGGTATTTCGGGTTCGATACCCACCGGGGCGATTACGGAGATATCGGCTTGAGCCTGGGGGCCTACCTGCTGATAGCGAAAATGATGCGCCGCCTCTCGGAACAACTCTGCTCCGGCCGCCTGGAAGTGGTCCTCGGCGGAGGCTCCCGCTCGGATATCGCCCGCGGCCTCATCCCGCCCATAATCCAGGTGCTGGGCGGGTGAGAACCGACCGTGGAAACGCCCGTGCTTCTCAGAGCTTTTTCGGAGGACTGTTTTTCCTGTTGGCCAGTCCCACCGAAAAATCGAGCAGCTCGGAGCTTTCCCGGTAGGCGCTCCTGGAAAAGCCGTCCAGGTGGCGGGCGCTTCGCTCGAAGTCTTTGATAAAGCTTTCCAGGTTGCCGGCCCTGTAAAACTCTTCGTAAGCGGCAAGCCCCTCTTTCAGGGCCGAAAATATCTCGGCGGAGTGAGGGTTCATCTGCGTGATCGCGGCGTAGAGTTCGGGGCTCTGCGCGAATATCCTGCCCACCAGGTTCATTTCTATCCGGTAACTGGGGCTGGTGTATTCCATGGTTTCCCCGATGTCGATGTCCATCTTCCTCAAAGTCCTGCCGATGAGCATCGTGGTAAGGTGAAACAGCACCTGGATGATGCTCATCATCCTGTCGTGCTCTTCCGGGGTGCACTCTTTTACGCGGATTTCACGCGCGGTGAAAAGTTCCCGGAGCCATTGCCAGTCGGTGGGTTCGATCCGCACCGGGCAGGCCGCAAGGGTCTGGCCGGTGAATTTCGCCGTGCGCCCCCCGAACATCGGGTGAAGGCCCACCACCCAGGCGGGCGATTGCAGCATTTCGCGAATCGTCGCCTCCTTGAGGCTGGTAAGGTCCATGATGAGCTGGCCCGGCCGCACGTGCGGGACCAGTTCGCGGATGATCTCGACCGTCTTGTGCAGCGGGACCGAAAAAACCACTATATCGGATTCTTTGATCGCTTCCGCGGGTGTGAGGTCCGTTTCGAGGTCCGCCACCCGGACAGGAAATCCGAAGCTTCTGAAAAAATCCGCAAACAGCCGGCCCATTTCTCCCAGCCCGCCGATCACCGCAACGCTCGAGCTCGTGCTCCAGCGTCGGGGGCCGGCGGCAAAGTGAGGGTCGTCCATGATTGTCCTTTCCTTAAATGAACCGCCCCACGGCTTCGGCCACCCGGCGGCATTCATCCAGCATCACCCTGAAATCTTTCGGCCGAAGCGACTGGGGACCGTCGCTCATGGCTTCTTCCGGGCGCACGTGTACTTCGACCAGCAACCCGTCCGCCCCGGCGGCGACCGCCGCCCTGGATACCGCCGCCACCAGGTCCGCCCTGCCCACCGCGTGGCTGGGGTCCACTATTACCGGAAGGTGGGTAAGCTGTTTCAAAAGAGGCACGGCGCTTATGTCCAGGGTGTTGCGGGTTTCCGTTTCGAACGTGCGGATTCCCCGCTCGCACAGGATAACTTTTTCGTTCCCCTGGGCCATTATGTACTCGGCGGACATCAGAAACTCCTTTATCGTCGCGCACAGACCCCGTTTGAGTATAACCGGCTTATCGATGTTGCCGACTTCGGTGAGCAGCCGGAAATTGGACATGTTCCGGGTGCCTATCTGGACTATGTCCGCGTACTTGCATACCAGAACCATGTCCCTGGGGTCCATGAGCTCGGTTACCACCATCATCCCCAGCCGTTCGCGCACCGCTGCCAGAAACTTCAACCCCTTTTCCCCCCAGCCCTGGAATGCGTAGGGAGAGGTGCGGGGCTTGAATGCGCCGCCTCTCAGGAAATGCACGCCCGCCGGCACCAGTTCCTCGGCGATCTCTTCGAGCACTTCCCTGCTTTCCACCGCGCAGGGGCCGGCAATGACCTGGACTTGCCGCCCGCCGATCTGGGAGCCGTTTACCTCGATGACGGTATTTTCGGGTTGGAATTCCCTGCTGACCAGCTTGTAGGGCTTAAGGATCGGCAGCACCGATTCCACGCCGGGAAACGATTGCATCGGCAGTTCGCTCAGAATGCGCTCATCGCCGATCGCACCTATGATGGTCCTCTGTTCGCCCTTCGAGATATGGGCGCGAAGCCCGAGATCTTCCAGACGCCGGACGACCCTGTGCAGGTCTTCTTCTTCGTGGTCGGGCCGCAGTACGATAATCATGATCGGGTTCCTCCAAATTTGGTTGATTCAATGCCGCCGAAAATCGGCCCTTCTCCTGCCCCGTAAAAACAAAAAAGCCGTGAGCGCTTCAGGCGCCCACGGCTTAAAATCCGGTAACTATACAGTCTTAGAGTCCAAGCATACCTGAAGCGTTTCCCTCCTTGGGGCAAAAATAAAAGTAATAATAATAAAAACCGCAGGTATGCATAAATTTCCCTTCCAATCAGCCAGTGATTATAAAACGAAATGCCGGTAGCTTGTCAAGAAGGAATTTACGATTAGCGCTCACCTGTACTCTACCAGTTCATTCAAGCCGCTCTCATAGCCGCGGTCCACCTTATTGCACCCCTGGACCCTTTGTCCGTCCCAGGCCCTGGCCCGCAGGCACACTTTCCCGTCGTCGTCGGAAATCCCCGCCGTGTCGCCCGAAAAGTAGAGCAGCAGGTCCGGTACCCCGTCGCCATTGAGGTCCACGAGGTTGCGGCGGTAGACCTGCGAATCCGTCATGTCCTCGACCGGGTGTGCCCTCAGCGGTCCGAAAACAGCCGATGCGGGGTTAACCTGGCGCGGGTCGAAATCGAAGCCGTCGCGCTCCCTGGAAGCGCTCAGTATCGCCACGGGCAGCACCCGCGATTGGAGGTTATTGTCGCTCACCGACCCGATGAGCACATTTACCTCTCTTCGGTGCGGAAATTTCAGCCAGGGAAAGAGGGCAATCCCAATCAAAGCGGCCCCGATGAAAATGCCGATTCCCGGCAGAAAGTTCAGGCCCAGCGGGATGAACCCCAGGCCAAGGACCAAGAGGAAAACGCTGCGGAGCAGGGCGGAACCCTGATTCAGTCTGGTTTGCGGGTAGCTATTCTCGTTCATAGTACCCTCCGAATTCCGGAAATGTTTTAAGCAAAAATTAAGGAGGGGTGGTGGCTTGTCAATCGGGGATTATCCAGAAGCTATTAGTGATTGCATGGCGTTAGAATAGAATTCATAATTGAAATTAAAAGATAAGAGATATCGGATAATTGGGCCTTCGAATCACAACGACCCACCATCCACCATCGAGCATCTATCGGCTATCGTTGCCGGACCAGAAAAGCTTTCGGAAATGGTAGCCGTAGATAGCCATGGTTACCACGTCGCCGAAAGCCCCCCGGTATCGGTAGAAGGTCTCCTGGAGCAGTTTCCAGTAGTAGTTTCTTGATTTTGTTTCCGTCAGGCCCAAGTACCAGAGCGAACGGGCGAAAGTGAGGATGTCGTTTTTTTCGAGGCTCATCTGGGCAAGCGGCCGGTACTGGTGCAGAAAAGCGAGGATCCGGTGGTGGAACATTTCGGGCGAGTAAATATTGTTCATCACCCACTGGTAGCCGTTGATAATGGTGGCGCGGTCCATTTTGGTGACGAAGTTGAGGGTCCCGCCGACATCGGTGTTGTCGCCGGATGTCTTGAAAAGCATCCTGCCTTCTTCCTGGAGGCGCGAATAGAGCCGCGTCCCCGGAATGGCGGTCAGCAGGCCGATCATGGCGGTCACTATTCCGTTTTTCTGAATGAAATTCACCTGCCTCTGGAAGATGTCCGGCGGGTCGTTGTCGAATCCTATTATGAAGCCCCCCATTACGGCCAAGCCGTTGTGGTGGATTATGGAAACGGATTCCGAGAGGTCCCGCCGCAGGTTCTGGGCCTTTCCGCATTCCCTCAGGCTTGCTTCGGAGGGGGTTTCGAGACCCAGGAAAACCTTGTTAAATCCGGCCATGACCATCAGGTTCATCAGTTCCGGGTCCTCGGCAAGGTTTACCGAGGCTTCGGTGAAAAAGTTAAGCCTGCGTTTGCGCCCTTTCTGCCAGGCCACCAGGGCCCTCAGCAGTTCTTTTACTTTTTCCCTGTTTCCGATGAAGTTGTCGTCCACGATAAAAACGGAGCCGCGCCATCCGCGAATGTAGAGCGAATCGAGTTCGGCCAGCACCTGTTCGCTCCTTTTGAGCCTCGGGACCCTGCCGTTCATGACTATAATGTCACAGAATTCGCAGTTGAACGGGCATCCTCTCGAAAACTGGATGGACATCGAAGCATAGTCGTTAAGATTGATGAGGTCCCAGGCCGGGACGGGAACGGTGTCCAGAGACGGGTACCCGGAAGCCTTGTAGGTGCGCTCCGGGCGATGGTGCTCGATATCCCTTACCAGTCGGTCCATCACCAGTTCGGCTTCACCGAGGACCATGTGGTGGACGGCGGGAAAATCCTCCGGGTATGTCTTAAAGAGTGGACCGCCTCCGATCATCTTCACGCCGAGCCGGGTGCAGCGCTCGACGACCTGCCTCGTCGAGTCTTTCTGGGCCACCATGGCGCTTATAAGAACGTAGTCCGCCCAGAGCAGGTCTTCATCATCGAGCCGGGTTGCATTCAAATCCACCAGCTTTTTTTGCCACGATCGAGGAAGCATTGCGGCGACGGTAAGAGCGCCCAGGGGAGGGAAAGCGGCCTTACGGCCCACCACCCGCAGTGAATGCCTGAAGCTCCAGAATGTTTCGGCAACCCTGGGATAGACCAAAAGAACATTCATGAGAATATCCTGGTTCGAAAAAGGGGCGCTGCCGGAAATGTAATAAGAGTTTACTTTATATGCAGTCAGCGCGGTGGTCAAGAAAGTGTTGCGAATTTCGAGTCGCGGGTTGCAACCAGCGACTCGCCACACTTTTTTTATGGACAAGCCGGCCCGTTTTGGTTAATTCCTAATAATTTCAGCGGCCGTTGGGTATTCGGGACTTTGGAGGTATCTGGATTAAATGGCTCTCGTCGTACAGAAGTATGGGGGAACTTCGGTTGCCAACGCCAAGCGGATCACGGCGGTCGCCCGCAAAGTCCTGGAGCGCCGCAAGCAGGGTGACCGGCTCGTCGTGGTCCTTTCCGCCCGTGCGGGTGATACCGATCGGTTGATCAATCTTGGGTGCGAGATATGCCCCTGTCCCGATCCCCGGGAAATGGACGTTCTCCTGGCAACCGGCGAGCAGGCGAGCGCCGCCCTTTTCTGTATGGCGGTCAAGAATATGGGGGGCGATGCCGTTTCAATGACCGGCTACCAGGCGGGGATCATGACGGACGGTATTTTCGGCCAGGCGCGCATCAACTGGATAGAGACCCGGCCCGTCATGGAAAAGCTGCACGAGGGTAAGATCGTGGTTGTAGCCGGCTTCCAGGGCTACGACGACGAAGGAAACATCACCACCCTGGGACGCGGAGGCTCCGATACAACGGCGGTTGCGCTCGCCGCCGCGCTCGGTGCCGATGTTTGCGAGATATACACGGATGTGGAGGGTGTTTTCACAACCGACCCCAATATTTGCTCCAAGGCCCGCAAGCTCGAAAAAATAAGCTACGAGGAAATGCTGGAGATGGCCAGCATGGGCGCCAAGGTGCTGCACATTCGCTCGGTCGAGTTCGCAATGAAATATCATGTCCCTATCATGGTGCTTTCTTCTTTCACCGATGCTCCCGGCACTCTGGTAACCCAGGAGGAACCTGAAATGGAAAAGGTGGCGGTTTCGGGAATAACCTATAACAAGAACGAAGGCAGGGTCACGGTCACAAATGTTCCGGACCAGCCCGGAATCGCGGCCAAGGTGTTCCGACCGATTTCCGCCGCCAATATAAACGTGGACCTGATCGTCCAGGGTGGAAGCGGGGTTCCGGGCAGGGCCAATATTTCCTTTACGGTTCCCAAAAACTCCTACGAGAATACAATCCGGATACTCGAAGATGTGGCGCGCGAGTTCGGCCCCGACAGCGGAGTGACCGGAAACCGGGGAATCGCCAAGATTTCCATAATCGGCCTGGGCATGAGGAGCCACGGCGGTGTGGCCACCACGATGTTCAACGCACTGGCGCAGGAAAATATCAACATAAAGATGATCGCCACCTCCGAGATAAAAATCTCCTGTATAATTGACGAAAAGTACGCCGAACTGGCCGTAAGGGTCCTGCACGACGCTTTTGAGCTGGACAAGGATTTCCGGCCCTCAGGGTCCATAAAGATACAGGAAGAGAAGGAATAAGAGGTTAGCCTCAGCCAGGTGTTTTAAAGACAAAAATCGCGTTTTCGCTCTCTTTTCCCACTTGCCGCTCACAGCGTTCGGGCGTCGGGCGCCTGCCTCTTTTGCCTGCCGGGATTGTTTTTTCATGCGATTTCAGGGAGATGAACCCTTTGGGGGAGATAGTCCGAGATGGAAGTTAAAATCTATGACACCACGCTTCGGGATGGGACGCAGGCCGAGGATTTCTGCTTTTCGGTAGAGGACAAGATCCGCGTAGCCCTCAAGCTAGACGACCTGGGGATGCACTATATCGAAGGGGGCTGGCCGGGGTCGAACCCCAAGGACGTGGGGTTTTTCCGGGAAATTCAAAAATATCACATCAAAAACGCCCGGATCACCGCTTTCGGTTCCACCCACCACCCGGCCCGGACCACCGCTTCCGACCCCAACCTGAAATCGATCCTCGATGCCGGGACGCAGACAGTCACCATCTTCGGGAAGAGCTGGACGGTGCACGTTCGCGAGGCCCTTCACACCACTCTGGACCGCAATCTCGAACTGATATTCGACAGCGTTGCCTACCTTCGCCAAAACGGCAGAGACGTGATCTACGACGCGGAGCACTTCTTCGACGGGTTCAACGCCGCCCCGGATTATGCCTTGGTCACCGTCGCAAAAGCCCTTGAAGCGGGCGCCGAATGTATCGTCCTGTGCGACACGAACGGCGGCACGCTGCCCACAAGGCTCCGGGAGACCATCCAGGCCGTAAAGGACCGCTATCCCGGCATAAACCTTGGCATTCACGCTCATAACGATTCCGACCTCGCCGTTGCAAACTCGCTTATCGCCGTGGAAATGGGTGTCCTGCACGTGCAGGGAACCATGAACGGCATCGGCGAGCGGTGCGGAAACGCAAACCTTTGTTCCATTATTGCCAACCTGTGCCTCAAAATGGGTGCCGGGTGCATATCAACGGAAAACCTGAAGAAGTTGCGCCAGGTCAGCCGGTTCATCCTGGAGCTGGCCAACGTGCCTTCCAACCGGTACCAGCCGTTTGTGGGTCGAAGCGCATTCGCCCACAAGGGCGGGGTCCACATCAGCGCTGTGGAAAGAAATCCGATCACTTACGAACACGTTGATCCGGGCATGGTCGGCAACCGGCGGCGCATCCTGGTTTCAGACCTGTCCGGGCGCGCCGCCATAAAGCGCAAGGCCGCGGACTTCGGGCTGAAGCTCTCCAAGACCGACCCGGTCGCCATGCAGGTGCTCGAAGAGCTTAAGGAGCTTGAACACCAGGGGTTCCAGTTCGAGGCGGCCGAGGCCAGTTTCGAGCTGCTCATAAACAAGGCCATGGGCAAGGCCAAGAAGTATTTCGAGCTGGTCGGGTTCAGGGTGATGGACCAGAAGATGAACGAGGGAAACGAACCGGTTGCCGAGGCGACCATCCTGGTGCGGGTAGGCGGACAGCTCGAACACACCGCAGCGCTTGGCAAGGGCCCCGTAAACGCGCTCGATAACGCCCTGCGCAAGGCGCTCGAAAAATTTTATCCCGAACTCAAGACAATGGGCCTTAGCGACTACAAGGTTCGCGTTCTGCCGGGCCTTCCGGGAACAGCGTCAAAGGTGCGCGTGCTGATCGAATCACACGATGAAAACGATTCGTGGGGAACGGTGGGCGTTTCGCACGACATAATAGAAGCAAGCTGGCAGGCCCTCGTGGACAGCATCAACTACAAGATGTACAAGGAAGAAAAGCAGGGGAACAACAACGCCTCGAAGTAAAATTGAACCGCGGAGAAAAAGAGCTGAACCGCAGAGGGTGCGGAGAAAAGAAATAAAATTTAATAATTGCTTAAATTTCAGGTCGGTAACTTATTTTCCGAAATTAGTGCTTTCCCCGTAAGAAGCTTCCCGAGAAGAGGAGCACGAATCGCCGGGCGGCACACACAGAGTTGTCCGTACCACCCGGCGATTGTTTTTATTTTATGCTTTTCTCTGCGCCCTCTGCGCCCTCTGCGTCTCCGCCTCTGCCTCTGGGGTGAATCCTTATTACTGGACGAGCTGAAAAGCGCTCAGGCCGGCGTAGCACCCCGAGCTGTCCAGTTCCTCTTCGATCCTGAGGAGTTGGTTGTATTTGGAGAGCCGGTCGGACCTGGAAAGCGATCCGGTCTTGATCTGGCCGCTTCCGACGGCCACGGCCAGGTCGGCGATCGTGGTGTCCTCGGTCTCCCCGGACCTGTGGGAAATTACGGTGGTGTAGCCGGCCTTGTGGGCCATGTTGACGGCCTGCATGGTCTCGGTTATGGTCCCGATCTGGTTGAGCTTTATCAGCACCGAGTTGGCTATCCCTTCCGAGATTCCCCTGGAAATGAGCTTGGTGTTGGTTACGAAAACATCGTCTCCCACCAGTTGAATGGCGTTGCCCAGTTTCTCGGTCAGAGTTTTCCAGCCATCCCAGTCGCCTTCGGCCATGCCGTCCTCGATGGAGATCAGCGGGTATTTGTCGGCCCATGCGCTGTAGAAATCGACAAGTTCGGAGGGCGTTTTCCTGGGCTTGGCTTCGGCGGCCAGGACATACGTGTCCTCTTTGAAGAATTCGCTTGCCGCCGGGTCGAGGGCGATGAAAATGTCTTCACCCGGCCTGTATCCCGCACTCTCGATTGCCAGGATGAGCATCTCCATGGCTTCTTCATTGGAACGCAGGTTGGGCGCGAATCCGCCCTCGTCTCCCACGGAGGTGCTCAGCCCCTTTGATTTCAGGACCTTTTTCAGCGAGTGAAAAGTCTCGGCCCCCATTCGCAGGGCCTCGCGAAAGCTTTGCGCACCCGCGGGCACGATCATAAACTCCTGAATGTCGAGGTTATTGTCCGCATGCTCCCCTCCATTGAGCACGTTCATCAAAGGAACGGGCAGGATAAAGGCCGAAACGCCGCCCAGGTAGCGGTAGAGCGGCATGCCGCTTTCCGCCGCCGCCGCCTTGGCCACGGCCATGCTGACGGAGAGTATGGCGTTCGCCCCGAGGCGCCCTTTGTTGTCGGTCCCGTCCAGCTCGATCATGTACATATCGATTCCAGCCTGGTCCAAGCCGTCGAAGCCTATTATTTTCGGCCCGATTTCCTCGTTGACGTTGTTTACGGCCTTAAGCACGCCTTTTCCCTGGTACCTGTCGGGGTCGCCGTCCCTCAACTCCAGCGCCTCCCGCGACCCGGTCGAGGCGCCCGAAGGAACGGCCGCGGTGCCGGTGTAGCCGCTGTCCAGGAGCACTTCGGCCTCGATGGTCGGATTGCCTCGCGAGTCCAGAATTTCTCTGCCCTTAACGGATAGTATTTCGCTCATTGGTCCTCCTCCTCACGGTGGGCAGCAACAGGCAGCACACGCCGCGTTCGGATGAAGGCCGCTTTGCTCCCGCTGCTTCGATTTTATTTTATTCCCCGCCTTATTTCCCCACGGGGCCTTGGCGCGCCCATGCGCATCGCTCCCATTCAGACCAGGATAACTGAAAACTATGTTGACCGGCGGAAAAATCTGCTATTACAATTTAAATTTAAATTAGAACAAATGAAAGAAAGGATTGACAAATGGGAGCCGTTTTGACAGCAGGAGAATTGCGCAAGGGCGCCAAACTTGAAATAGACGGGGATCCTTACCTGATAGTCGATTTCGAGTTTTCCAAGCCGGGAAAGGGGCAGGCACTGTACCGCTGCCGGCTGCGCAACATGATAACGGGTGCGCAATTCGACCGAACCTACCGCTCGGGTGACAAATTCACTGCAGCCGACCTGGAAGAGCAGGAGATGCAGTATTTATATAATGATGGCGAAAAATACCATTTCATGAACACGTCAAACTACGAGCAGATCGAGATGTCGCCGGAACAGGTCGGCGATGCCATTAATTTTATTACCGAAAATCTCAACGTAAACGTGCTCCTCTTCCAGGGGGGGCCGATTGGACTGACCCTGCCCAATTTTGTGGAACTCCACATCGCCAAGTCCGATCCGGGCATAAAGGGTGATACCGCCTCCGGGTCGACCAAGCCTGCCACCCTCGAAACCGGCTATGTCGTCCAGGTGCCTCTTTTCGTGGAAGAAGGCGAAATGGTGCGCATCGACACCAGGACCGGCCAGTACGTGGAGCGTGTGAAGTAGTAATGGCCGTGCGCGAACAGGAGATCCTGGCCGGCAAACGACGCTTTCTCGAAATCCGATCCCGCGTGGCGAGCCTGATCCGGCGGTTTTTCGAACAAGAGGGCTTCCTGGAGGTGCAAACCCCGGTGCTCACCCGCGCGCCGGCGCCCGAAATCCACATCAGGGCCATTGGCGCCGGAAACGGGAGTTTTCTTTCCACCAGCCCCGAACTGCACATGAAACGCCTGCTGGCGGCGGGATACGAGAAAATCTTCCAGATGAGTCCCGCCTTTCGGGCCGGGGAACGAGGCCGGCTGCATCACCCCCAGTTCACCATGCTTGAGTGGTACCGGTCAGGGGCGGATTACAGGCACTTGCAGCAAGACTGCCAAAAAATGGTGCGCGGCGTGTGCGAAGGGCTCGGCCGGGAGTGTGCTCCTTCCCGCGGCGGCCGACTGCTGGACCCCGGTGGCTCCTGGCAGAGGCTGAGTGTTTCGAGGGCCTTCGTCATGTTTGCCGGCTGGGACCCCGGCCCTTGTCCCGATCAGTACCGCTTCGATACCGACCTGGTGGAAAAGGTGGAACCGCAACTGGGGTTTCCGCACCCCTGCATCCTGGAAGACTATCCGGCCGGCCAGGCCGCGCTTGCCAGGCTAAAACCCGGCCATCCGCACCTTGCGGAACGCTTCGAACTCTACTGGGCGGGGATCGAGCTGGCAAACGGGTTCAGCGAACTGACCGATCCCGTCGAGCAGCGGGCCCGGTTCGAAGCGGCCATCGAACGCAAACTGGCCGCCGAAGGCATTCGACTCAAGATGCCCGAAGCCTTCCTGGAAGCCCTCGCGTATCTTGGACCATGCGCCGGGATCGCGTTCGGAGTCGACCGGTTCGTGATGCTTCTTGCCGGGGCCGAGGATTTGGATTCGGTTGTGGCGTTTCCACCGGAGGCGGAAGGCTAGGGGATGGATGCTGGATACTGGATGCTGGATGCAACCAACAACCCACAACCGCACATATTGCTTGACGAAAAGGGGAGGAATGGTATCTTCTACAAGATCAGGCTGCGAGGTGATCGAAGAAGGTCGATCTTTGAGCCAAAACGAAGATACGGGCAGGGCAGCCCGCACGGGGTGTCGTTTTATAATAAGGGTCACATCCGTCCAACCTGCTAAATTCCTGTAAAAGCAATCCTGTCCCTGTCGAATTTCCGGAGAATATCGATGAGGCCCATTACCGTAGTGGCTGCGCTTTTGTTTTGTTTGCTGCCGGTGTTGTTCCAGCCTGGACTTTGTGCTCAGGAACAGAAGCCGGAGGCGCCAACCCCCGCCGCACCTTCCGATCAGAAGCTTGCGCTGAAAAGTGCCGTTATGTGCGAAAGGGTGGAAAACCTCAACCCGATTCGCCCGGGGCTTGCGTTTTCCGTCTCGACGGGCCAGGTCTGCTGTTTTACCTCTTTTGAGCCTGTGCCACAGCCAACCGTGATATACCACAGGTGGTATCACCGTGACGAACT
The DNA here is from genome assembly GCA_963712895.1 of uncultured delta proteobacterium. GTDB lineage: Bacteria > Desulfobacterota > Syntrophobacteria > Syntrophobacterales > Syntrophobacteraceae > SbD1. The sequence continues at coordinate 113,418 of CAVQJR010000016.1, forward strand.
CAGCACTCAGACCAGGCTTCGCCTCTACACTCCCAAATGGTCCACCTACAGTGTGATCCAACTCAGGGAGACCGACAAAGGCCCCTGGCGGGTCGAAGTCATAGACCAGAACGGGCGCGTTTTCGACGTGCTTCGTTTCAGCATAACCGATTAGTCCGAACCGATTTGATCAGTCCAAATCTGCGGTGGACCTCCGGGACTGCCGTACAGTGCCCCATAGAAGTGGATACCATGCCCGGAATGGATGCCATTGCCCACGGAAGATCGTCTAGATGAACCGTATTCTGGCCTTTTTAGCTTCGATCCGCTGGCAGGATATAGTCGACATCCTGATAAACAGTTACATCCTGCTGCGGGTCTACGTGCTTTTCCAGGGTACAAACGCTTTCCGCGTCCTGGTCGGCATCACTTCGCTGTGGATTCTGCAGGAGGTTGCCGCAAGCATTGGCCTTATCCTCACCAGTTGGGCCATCCGCGGCATAACCGCGGCCGCGGCGATCATCATTATCGTTGTGTTTAGGAATGAAATCCGCTCGGCGCTCCAGGTCCGCAACCTCAAGACCTTTCTGTGGGGATTCCCCAACCGGGAACAGACCACTCCCGTCGATATCATAACGGATTCGGTTTTTCAGATGGCCAAGAGGCGGATCGGCGCCCTGATTGTCATCCCCGGAAAAGAGGACCTGGGCGAAGTGGTCCACGGAGGAATTGTCTGGAACGGGACGATTTCCAAGGAAATGCTGATGAGCATTTTCTGGCCGCAAAATCCCGTGCACGACGGTGCCATCATCGTAAGAGGCTCACAGGTGACCGAGGTCGGTGTGCTTCTTCCGCTCTCCCAGCGCCAGGACCTGCCCTCATACTATGGGACGAGGCACCGCGCCGCAGCGGGGATTGCGGAAAGGACCGACGCGCTGGTCGTGGTTGTTTCGGAGGAGCGGGGGCGGGTTAGCATTGCCAGGGACTACACCCTGAAGCCCGCGATCGACCACGAAGAGCTTTTGCAGGCGCTCAGGAAACACCTTGGAATCTCCGAGGTCAGCCCGTCGATCAGGCGCGAAAGAGAGCGGGTAAGGCAATTGGTGGCCGCTGGGCTGTCGCTTCTGATAATGACCGGCATCTGGTTCGGTTTCACCCGGAGCCAGGACACCATTGTGGCGTTGAACGTGCCGATCGAATATATCAACCGGCCGGCAAACTATGAAATACTGGAAACCTCGGTGGACGAAGCAAGGCTTCAGCTCTTCGGCTCCAGCGCCCTGATCAAGTCGCTGAGGCCGGGCCAGGTGGGTGTTCGCATTGATTTGAGCAAGGCGGCCGAAGGGCGAAACACCCTCACCATAACCCAGGATGACATAATCCTGCCGCCCGGTGTCTCACTGAACAAAATCCAGCCTTCGGTGATTGACGTTACGCTGGACGTGCCTACCACCAAGGATATTCCGGTCCAGGTGGACTGGGTGGGGCGGCTTCCCGAAAATCTTACACTCTCCGAAGTGAGCGTTATCCCCGATACCATCAAGGTGATCGGCGGCAGCAAAACATTGGAAAAGGTCAACACCGTCTATACCGCCCCACTGAGGCTGGACAACCTTGCCAAATCGGGGACGATCACCAGCCCGGTCGTGCTCTCGCCGCCATCCCTTAAAATCTCGACCTCATCGCCCGATAAGGTAACGATCCACTACACGTTGACGGAGCGCGGCGTGGCGGAGAGAAAATAGCCGGGTGGAACCGGGCGTGGGCTGTCAATCCGGGGGCCATGGGGCGCCGGAGGACGGATTGGCGGTTTCCGCGGCCGGGCACCTCTGGAACCCTGCCTGATCGAATGCCCCGCCGTTTCTTAGCGAAAGTATTATGCGGTTGGCCCTCTCCTCTACCTCAGGGATCATTTCGACCAGTGCCTTTAGCGAAGTGAGCACTTTCTTCGTCTGCTGCTTATGGGGGATGTTGAGGGCGGGATGATCCAGGAACCTTAATATCTCTTCGAGCAGTGCCGCTTTGTCGGCAGTAAAATCGGTGTAGGCGATCTTCGGCCAGATGTTTCTCAGGTCTTCCGGCAGGTGTTCGACCTTTCCGGCAAGCTTCTCGTCGGTTCCCAGCCACACGGCCTTTTGAAGGCGCGCAAGCAAAGAATTTATCTCCTCGCGGCCTGATTCCCATTTATTGCTCTCAGCGAGCAGCCTCCGCCATTTTGGCTGGATTTTGCCGTTCACCCATTTTTCGCTGATTCCGGGCATAAGGGCCAGGGCTGCCAGTTCGTGCTGTTCGACGAGCAGCGCCTGGCAAAGTTTTGCGACTGCGGGCTGTTTGTCCGCCGAAAGGTGTGCCGTAAGGAGTTGGTTGAGGCGTTCCAGGATGACCTGCTTGTTCTCGATACCTGGAAGGGCAATGGCGATCTGGGATTCCCACTGCTCGCGAAGAAAGCTTATTTCGGCGTTTATCGCCGAAAATATAAAGCCGAGCTTGATCAGCGTATTTCGGAGATCGTGTGCGAGCACATTGCAGCTTTGAAGGCGCTGGCGGGCAAGTTCCTTTTGCGCTTCGGAAAGGGTTTCGCGAATGTGTACCGAGAGCAGTTCGGTGCCCAGGATGCGGGAGAGCTTTTTTATGATCTTGGTGGAATCGTCTCCTCTCCTTACGGTCCCCGGCTTGAAATGAATTTTTACGACCGCGACAACGACGTGCTCGCAGCTTTTCCAGATCGGATCTCCGTAATAGTCGAGAGGGTGTTCGAAGTCGTTTGCCTGCTCACCGTACAGGAATGACTTTTTGATCAGAACCGGTTCCATGTGGTGGTAATCTTCCGGTTCGCTGCCGAGCTGTATGCGGACGCTTCGCAAATCCTTCATCGGGTTGTCGGCGGTCCAGCTCTTGCCCTTCTCCACGCACCAGGCCAATGCTTCCCGTGGACGTCCCGGCCTGTCCCTGTATTCTTCCCAGCTTTTGCCCGGATGGTTGTAGTCGGACTTTTCCGGCAGACCCCACTGAATTTGCCCGTTGGCTTCGGAACGGATTCCGGAAGTGACCCGGATTGCCTGCAGCCCCGGTATCGGACCAATCCGGTAGATGGTTCCCTTGGTCGCATGGCGAAGGCACAAAAGGATGGTTTCAATCATATCCTTGCAGGCGCGCTCAAGGACATCATTGTCGATGATCATTATAGGCCCCTTGAAAACCCTTTCCCCAAAATCAACAGGTGTTTTACCGTGAATCCGGGGCGTGGTCAACAATACTTATTAGACTTTGATTTGGGCTTTCGAAGGAGTAGAATTCGACGGGTTTCCAGGGGAGAAAAACCTTCGGACATAAAAGGCGAAATTATTCGGATTCGAGCTTTGCGCCGCAATGACCACCTGGATGCAAAAGGGCGCAATGGCTGAACCCGGATTTAATTGCCTGGTTGGAGGACCGATAAAATGATGCCGGCAGGCAGGATCTTTCGTATTTTGGCGACAGTTTCCCTCCTATTGGCGGTGCTTTCCTGGACCTTGCCTTCGGAGGCGAAGACAAGCGGGAAAGGAACGCGTGACGCCAGGTTTCGCTGGGCGTTCGGTGCGCTTCACGGAAACGCAAAGACCCCCAGGGTCGAACCGGTAAAAGACGGCATGGTCCTCAGATCCGGTGACAAGCTGAAGATGATGATCGAACTGCGCAAAAAGTGTTTCGTCTACGTGATCCATCTCAACAGCCAGAACGAAGTCTCCATGATTTTTCCCTACGACCTGAAACTGTTCGCCCAGGACTACGAGGTCGGCCACAGGTACTATATTCCGCAGGGTGACGCCTGGTTTCAGCTCGACAACAATCCCGGCAAAGAGACGTTTTACGTGATAGCCTCCGACCAGCGGCTCCAGGATGTCGAATTTGCGTACAGCAGGTACGTGGCCGCGGAACCCTCGAAGAGGCTCCAGCTTGCCTCACTGGTGATCTCGGAAATACAAAGCCTGCAGGAACAACAGCGTGCCTCGTCTGAAGAGCCCGAAATGCTGGCCAGGGACGAAGGGGCGAAAAGAGGCTTCGAGAGGGCCACCGGCGCCGATCCGACCGACGTATCCCACCTGGCGGTCGACATTTCCTTCGACAATTTGTACTCGAAAACCATAGTCATAGAACACCACTGAGGAAGGCCGGGCAAATACACGCCACAGCCCGGACGTCGAAGAGCCTTTTGCGCAAAGAGCCCCAACCGGGAGGAACCGGAGGCCTCAATGAACATAGTCGTGTGCGTTAAAGCAGTTCCGGACCCCAAGGAAATCTGCAAAATAAGAATCGACCCGGCCACGAAAACCTTGATGCGATGCGAGGTGCCTCTCGTCATAAATCCTCTGGACAGGCACGCCCTGGAGGCTGCTCTCCAGGTCAGGGAATCTTCCGGTGCCTTCGTAACGGTTATCAGCATGGGGCCGCCTCCGGCCGAAAACATCGTCAAGGAGTGCATGGCGCTCGGCGCCGACCGTGGGATCCTTCTGTGCGACCGGGCTTTTGGCGGAGCGGACGCTTTCGCAACGGCTTTCACCCTCTGCGCGGCAATAGTGAAAGCGGGCGATTTCGACCTGGTGCTGTGCGGAGCGGCGAGCAGCGACGGCGCAACCGAATGGGTCGGTCCGCAAATCGCCGCTTTTTTGAACATCCCGGTGGTTACGATGGTCAACGGGATCGAAGACCGGCAAAGCGGGACCTGGCGGGTCCGGGCGGATTGGCAAAACGGGTATCGCAGAGTGGAAATCAGGCTGCCCGCACTGCTGACCGTGACAAGGGAGTTGAACCGTCCAAAGGCCTTGAGCTTTTCGGGAATCCTCAAAGCCCGCAAAAAAGTGATCGAACAGTGGGGCCTGGAATCGCTGGAAATCCCGGAAGAGCGCGTAGGGGCCAAAGGGTCCCCGACACTGGTTTCCGAGATGACGACCGTTCAGAAGCGAAGGGATGTCGAAATACTTCACGGGACTGCCGAAGAGAAAGCCGATCAGCTCATTTCAAGACTTGCCGAAGCCGGCGTGATCTAGCCCCATGCCCGCGGATGAAAAAAACGGAAGGTCTTTATCATGGACAAAAAATTCGGTCCGGTGTGGGTAATTGCCGAGCAAAATGAAGGGGTCATCGAAGTGGTGTCGCTTCAGCTCCTCGGCAAAGCCCGGCAATTGGCGGACGAACTGAACACGGCCTGCGAGGCCGTCATTATGGGAGACGGGACGGAACCGGGTGCGCGGGCACTCCTGGCCGCGGGGGCCGACAGGGTGTTTGTTGCGCAAAGTCCCGCCCTGGATATCTACCAGCCCGCCCTTTACACGGATATCGTCTGCTCGCTGGCGCTCGAACACCAACCGGATATTATGCTCATCGGCTCGACGTTCATGGGCCGGGAGCTGGCGCCGCTTGTCGCCGCCCGGCTAAAGACGGGGCTTGCCGCTCACTGCACCGGCCTTGAACTCGATGATGAAGGGTGTTTGAAACAGCAGGTCCCGGCTTACGGAGGTTTAATGTCGATTCTGTGTCCGGAAAAACGCCCCCAGATGGCGACCGTGGCAAGGGGGGTTTTCAAGGCGCCGGAACCCGACGGTGCGCGCGGGGGGGAGATTGTTGCCGTCAGGGTCTCCGACGACGCCGACCCGCCGGTCAGGACCCTGGAGATCGTGAAAAAACCGCCGGCGGGAATTGCGCTGGAAGATTCGTGCGTGGTCGTATCGGGAGGCGCCGGCGCCGGAGGCCCCGAGGGGTGGGAGATGATGCACGAGCTGGCCAAAGCGCTCAATGCGGCGATTGGATGCACGCGGCCGGTTGTCGATGAGGGATTGGCGCCACAGGATACGATGATCGGCCAGAGCGGCAAAATGATCTGTCCGCAGGTTTATATAGGCGTAGGCCTTTCCGGGGAGCAACAGCACATGGTGGGGATCACGGGGGCCAGGCTCATGGCGGCGATCAACTGCGATCCGAAATCCCCTGTCTTCAACCAGGTGGACATCGGCATTGTCGAAGACTGCCGGGACTTCCTCCCCGTTCTTATCGCAAAAATCAAGGCGTTCTGCCTGGAGAAACTCAAAGGCGATGACTCTTCCGGCCAAAGGGTGCCGACGGCCGGGTAGGGCCGCACTCAATAAGGCCGCCGGCCCGCGGTTGCCGCTTCCTACCTTTCGACCAGCACACGGGTGCTTATCTTGTTGCTGAAGCGAGTGCGCCCGTCGCTGATGTATTCCGCCTGGCCTTCGAGCTTATTGTACCTGGCATCGAGATTCACGGGCCGTATCTTCACGAACAGCTTTCCCGGAACATCGGTCTTGATGCTTTCCGGGCCGGAACAAAACGTGTTGGAACCCGTCGATACTCCATCCTCCACCCATCTTTCGGCGGAAGGCCCCTTGGAAAATTCCGCCCCGGTCCAGTTCGAATAGCTGTACAGCGACGGGGAGCCGGTCGATATTTCCTCGTTCACCCACCGGAAGCATACCTGGCTGACCTGCGGTTTCGTTTCGGATTCCACGGACAAGATCACCTCGTAGGGCAGGTCTTCCTTTACCGTGTCGGGCATTTCCATGCGAGTCAGCCTGGTTTCTCCGCTTGAGAGCGGACGGAAATCGGTGGAAGCGCAGGAGGAGAGGACAAAACCGGCAGTCAGGATTGCAAAGAGCACCTTGGCAGTTCTCATAAGAGTTCCTTTCGCGTGCACTGTCCGGGAAGGCGGGTCGAGCATTGACGGAGGCAAATCCAGTCTGTGCCGACCCGAGGTTATCGGCAATCAAAAGATTCCGGGAAAGACTCGAATATCTCCCAAAAAAATCATCGCCGCCTGTTTCGTCAATCGCACCTTTCGCGATTTTACTTCACCTGCGGAGATGAAAAAATTCCGCCTGTGACAAATTTTCTAAACTGAGCCGGATTGAACTCCGTATGGTGTAAAAAAGGGTTATTTTCTGTTATAAATAAGGCCTTTCGATAAATTCTCGAACGAGGTGGTCATGGGCACCATTGAGGAAAATGTGAAAGAACCTGATAAGAGCGGAGAGAAAAAAGAAGCGGCCGCCGCCGCCCACAATGATGAAGGGCGTTCCGGGAAAAAAAAGTTCGAGATAGATATCTTCCGCGGCTGGTGTAAATGCTGCGGCATATGCGCCGCTTTCTGCCCCAGGGAGTGCATACGGCTCGACGCGGACGGCTCTCCCCTGGTTTCCGACGAGGACCGGTGCACCGGTTGCGGTTGGTGCGAACTGCACTGCCCGGATTTTGCCATAAGCATCCATGAGAAGAATTCCGAAAAGGCCCGGCATGAAGAGGGATGAAGTTCGGGACCGGGTGTGCGCAAAATGACCGATGACCGTTCGCTGACTTTCTCATCTCCATGCTTCGGCGCGGGAACGCGTACTTCATTGGCCGGGCGGGTCCGGGGCCGCATGCACATGATGGAGAGCGTGGGAGCAAGAGATAGTAATGTCTTGATGGCTATGGCCTGATTTTTAACAAGGGGAAACGTTTTGACAGCGAAAAAACCTCTGGGTCGTCAGGTCCTTCTCCAGGGAAACGAGGCCATGGTGGAGGGTGCTCTTGCCGCCGGTTGCCGTGTCTTTGCCGGCTACCCCATAACGCCGGCAACCGAGATCAGCGAGGTGATGTCATACCGCCTCCCGGCGGTGGACGGCACATTCATCCAGATGGAGGACGAGATCGCCAGCCTGGGGGCGGTGATCGGGGCCTCCCTTGCCGGGGTCAAGGCCATGACTGCAACGAGCGGCCCCGGGTTTTCGCTCATGCAGGAAAACCTCGGATTCGCCTGTGTGGCGGAAGTGCCCTGCGTAATCGTAAATGTAATGCGGGGCGGGCCGAGTACGGGGCTGCCCACCAACGTGAGCCAGGGCGACGTAATGCAGGCGAGGTGGGGGACTCACGGCGACCATCCGATAATCGTGCTTGCCGTTTCGACCACCCAGGACTGCTTCGGCCTGACGGTCAGGGCCTTCAATCTTGCGGAAAAATATCGCACGCCGGTTATTCTGCTTGCCGATGAGGTGGTTGCCCACACCCGTGAAAAAATCTATCTGCCCCATCCCGAAGAGGTCGAAGTTATCGACAGGATTCGCCCCAACATGCCGCCCAACTGGTATATCCCGTACGAGGACAACACCCGCGGCGTTCCACCCATGAGCGCGTTCGGGGACGGATACCGCTATCACGTAACGGGGCTCATTCACGACGTTCGCGGCTTCCCGACACAGAGGTCGGACGAAATAACGGCGTATATGAACCGCGTGTTCAGAAAAATCAGTCAGCACTTTTTCGACATCCAGCAAATTAACGAGGAAATGACCGAGGATGCCGAAGTGCTGGTGATAGCTTACGGGTCGGTTTCGCGCTCGGCGCGCCGGGCCGTCAGGGAAGCCAGGGCACGGGGGGTGAAGGCCGGGCTGGTGCAGTTGATAACGCTTTGGCCCTTTCCGCGCCAGGCCGTCGAGCCGCTGCTAAGGCGCGCCAGGGCCGCGCTGGTGCCCGAACTGAACATCGGGCAGATGTCCCGGGAGATAAAGAGAATCAACCAGGGACTCACCCGGATCGAAACGCTTAACCGCATCGACGGAAAACTCATTACACCCAACGAAGTCCTGACGCGCCTGCTAAGACTTTAGCACGGCCAATCGAGGGGAAAAATGGCTGAGGCCACCAAGCTTATTCACAAATACCTTCGACACGATAAAAAATTCCCCCACGTCTGGTGTCCGGGCTGCGGAAACGGAATCCTGCTGGGATCTCTTATCCGGGCGATCGACCGCACGGGGCTTTCAAAAGACGAGATCGTGATAGTGTCGGGCATCGGGTGCTCGGGCCGGATTTCGGTCTACGTCGATTTCAACACCCTGCACACCACGCACGGGCGCGCGCTGACGTTCGCCACCGGGGTCAAGCTGGGAAACCCGGCGCTAAACGTCATTGTCATAATGGGGGACGGCGACGCCACCGCAATCGGCGGCAACCATTTCATCCACGCCGCCCGGCGAAACATCAACATGACGGCCATCGTGGTGAACAACAACATCTACGGGATGACCGGCGGCCAGTACTCGCCCACCACTCCGCATGGAGCTCTGGCCACCACGTCGCTTTACGGAAATGTCGAGCATGCGTTCTCGATAGCCGAACTGGCCGTAATGGCCGGAGCGTCCATGGTTTCCAGGGGGACTGTCTATCACGCCACGCTTTTGGATGACCTGATAGAGAAGGCGATCCTCAAGCGCGGTTTTGCCGTGGTGGAGGTAATAAGCCACTGTCATACTCAATACGGCAGGCGAAACCGGATGGGAAGCGCGGTGGACATGCTCAGGCAGCAAAAAGACTCCGCCGTGCGCATCGAGAAGGCCCGATCCATGTCCGAGGAGGAACTCAAGGGGAAAGTTTCAATAGGGGTCCTGGTCGACCGGGACCTGCCGGTCTACACCCAGGAATACATCAAGGTGCGCGAGGCGGCCAAGGCGATGCAGGCCAGGTCGAGGTAAAGATTCGGGACCCGGGCGAGGGGTGCGGGCCATACACGCTGCCCGGGACCTCACCCGGCCGGACTGCTTGGAATGTAACAAGGGGAGATGCCCGCAATGGAACGTTATGAAATCCGCCTCAGCGGCTCGGGCGGCCAGGGACTGATCTTTGCCGGAGTCGTGCTGGCAGAGGCCGTCGGCATTTACGACGGCAAGTTCGTATGCCAGACGCAGAGCTACGGGCCGGAAGCCCGCGGCGGTTCGAGCAAGGCCGAGGTCGTGATAAGCGACACTGAAATCGACTACCCCAAGGCGATCAAGCCGGATTTGCTTCTGGCCATGAACCAGAGTTCCTGCGACGCTTACTTTTTCGACCTGAAGCCCAAGGGGATTTTAATAATCGATTCCACGTTCGTCACGCAACTCCCTACGACCAGGGCCATAGCGATCCCATTCACACGGCTGGCCAGGGAAATACTCGGCAAGGAAATAGGGGCCAACATAATCGCGCTGGGAGCGATTGCCGCCATTTCGGGAGTGGTGTCCATAAAGAGCATCGAGGCGGCCGTTATGAACAGGATTCCGCCCGGGACCGAAGAGTTTAACAGGAAGGCCCTGGAAATCGGCATCGAAGCCGGTAAAACCGCTATGAATACGAAAGCTGAAACAGAGGATTATGCGGATTCTTTTGACCAATGACGATGGAATATTTTCGAAGGGAATAGAGAGCCTATACTTGGCACTGTCCAGGGAACACGATGTAACGGTGGTGGCCCCCGAAACCGAACAGAGCGCTGTGGGGCACGCCATAACGCTCCTCGATCCCCTGCGGGTGAACAGGGTGAACCGCAACGGGCATTTTTTCGGATTTGCCCTGACGGGAACGCCTGCGGACTGCGTAAAGATCGCCGTAACCGAACTTTTGACCCCGCCTCCGCAGATAGTGGTCTCCGGTATCAACCTGGGGGCGAACGTGGGGGTAAACCTGATCTATTCGGGAACGGTTTCCGCCGCCACGGAGGCGGCCGTTCTCGGGATACCTTCGATAGCCGTTTCAATCGATTCCTCCAATCCGGTCGATTTCAGCGCGGCAACCGAATTCATCCCCCGCCTGGTGGCTAAAGTCGGAGTGGAAGGCCTGCCCAGGGACGTTTCCCTGAATGTGAACGTGCCCAACATCCCGGCCGATAAGGTGCGCGGCGTGCGCCTCACCCGGCAGGGTAAATTGAAGTGCATCGACAGATACGACCGCAGGACCGACCCGCGAAACCACTCATACTACTGGCTGTGCAACTCCTATGTCGAGCAGGACCGGGACCCGGATGTCGATTCGAACTTCCTGGCCGCCGGCTTCATTACGGTAACGCCGATCCACTACGACCTGACCGAATACGATATGCTCATGAGGATGAAGGACTGGGACCTGTGATCCGGCGGAAGGCGGTCCGGGAAGGCTCGGTCCGGGAAAAAATTTCGCTGGTTCCCGCGTTGCGGATTGGGGACCAGCGAACCTACGAACCGGAACAAAATCCGTGAGAGACTTGCCTCGGCTCAGGGCTTATTTACTGACAAGCCCTCAGTATCTGAATATCGCTGAAATTTCACTGCGGCCGGGCATCCTGCCGGGGGCCAGCGGGTAGACGGCCCCGCCGTTCAGGAAGGTCTCAACGGCTGCCAGGTCTATCAGGTCGTCGTCTCCCGGCGCCTGTTGCCGGTGGACCTCCACCGAACCGGAAAGAGGGTCGAAGCTTCCCCATTCCGTTGCGGCGATGTCAACGAGCAGCGTATCGACTCTTCCCTCGAATGCACCGCGCAGGATTTTCTCCAGCTTGTCCGAACAGTTGCCGTTACACGACATATCGGATAAACGCCTTACGGCCTCCTGCTCCGCCTTGCGCAGATAGGGGAGGGCTATCCTGAGCCCCTGCCGGTGCAGTTGCGGAGAATCTAAATCGTCGGGATTTCCCTCCACGGCCTGCGGCAAAACGTTTGGATATGCGTTCACGCTCTTGAAGATCGGGAAAAGATACTCTACGCCCGCGAAGACAAGCGGCGTCCGTTCGTCACCCAGGTAAGGACGCAGGCTGTCTTTTAATGCCAGGAAATAATTGCGGATATACTCCTTGTTCATTTCGACGCCGCCCCCGCGGCCGTAGATCATCGCCACGCCCCTTTGGGCCGAGAGTTGAGGGGTTGCGCGAAATGAGTGGTTGTCCTCCGTTTCTTCGTAGCCCAGCGCTTCGCTCATGCTCTTCGGGACATTTTCGAGTTCGACTTCGCTGGCCCCGAACTCGGTGCAGTGAAGCAGGCGCACCGATTTGCGGCTCACCGCAAGCACGTAGAACGGATTGTCCGAATTGAGCATCGGTACGAGCGGTTTGAGCATAAACCGCTTGCCGACGGCGAGAAGTTCGTCGAAATGAATGGGCGTCCGGTAATGTTTAAAGAATCCCGGCGACAGGAAAATGCCAAGCCCGTCGGCAAGGCGGCGCACGAAAAAGCCGTCCCTCGCCAGGTTGCGGGCGGGTTCGAGCAGTTCCCTCGCATCGGCCGGGCGCATTCCCCGGCCGCTCAGTTCTTTTTCGGCCCTGCGCAGCAGGTTGTCCAGCCTGATCGGGTCCTGCTCGGTCTCTCTTCCCGCCCTGTGAGTGGGAATGTATATGGAGATGCAGTGATCGTCATGTCTCTGCATGAGTTCCTTTATTTCATCCCTGAAATTATAATCCATAAGGTCCTCCCTTCCGGCAGAAGTATTCGAAGACTCTCCCCGGAGCCCGGGTCGAGATCGAAGCCTCTCGACGGTTCGAAATGGGTAGTCTATTAAAAAATAAGCATTTTCAGGGGGAGGGAACGGATTGGACGCCGTATTCCCTTAAGCGGATAGAGATGGACGTGTTCGGAAGCTTTTGTGGGTCAGAATGGCATCAAACGGCGATAAACCGCGTTGATTTCCTTTGTCTTTTCTTCTGCCAGCTTGCGAAATTCCCGGGGCAGGTTGGTGTACTTGTCGGGATGGTACCGGTTAATTGCCGTCAGGTAGGCTTTCCTGATCTCATTGGCGGTTGCATTGGGGCCGAGCCTTAGAAGTTCAAGGTTCTTTTCGGATTCGAGGTCCGAAGAGGTACCTGCCGTTTGCAGTTCCGACGTTTTGTATGCCGATTTCAGCTCTCGCAGCCGGTCCAGGGCCTCTTTCGAAAACTGTACCGAATCCCTGGCTCCGGTGTTTTTCCTTGCGGCATCCCCGAATTTGCAACGGCCGATCGTGCAGTAAGTCTCCAGAACCCTGGCTGCCTTTACGGGCTCGATCATTCTATCTCCTGAAGTAGAATTTTACCCAAACGCAAAGCAAAAGCAGCGTAAACCCTTCTCTCCAGGCAGCTCGGCCGTCTCCCATGAGACCCGTTTGCTTTCCGTCCCCGGCTCACGCTCGGGTTTGGCTCTTCAGGATTAAAACCAGTATACATTAGAATCGAACATTAAGGGTAATAAAAAATGCTCTAAAGAAAGCCTTTGGACTATTCCCATGTATCTCCATCTTTCTTTTTCAGATCGATGTAACTGATTTTCCCCCTCTCGTTTACGAATGAACTAAGAACCCAGCTCACCAGGCTTATTATGAGCGAACCGAAGACCGCCGCCCAGAACCCGTAGACATGAAAGCCCGGCACTACTCCGGAAACCATCTTCAAAAGCAGGGCGTTTATTACAAAAGTGAAGAGGCCAAGAGTAATGATATTGATTGGAAGAGTGATGATGATCAGTATCGGGCGAAACAGGGCGTTGAGTATTCCAAGGACCGCCGCGGCAAAGAAGGCGGAGAAAAAACCATCGACCACTATCCCGTTGACCAGATAGGAGGTAATCATGATAGCAATCGTCACAAGCAGCCATCTTAACAGGAGTCCGTTCATTTTGCTCTCCAAGCCAGGGTGTCTTTCAATCCGGTGCCGGTGTCTCGCCTAAAGGCTTCATCAGCGTCCGCCCAACCGTACCTCGGGGCGAACGGCCCATTCGCTCGCGCCCGTGGCATCGAAGCGCGCATGCCAGCCGCACCTTTATCGGAAATGAGTCGGCGGCGGGCTATTATTACCTGATTCCTGGGTCCATATCCAGAATCATATCCCTTGACCCTCGATCATCGACACTAATGCTTGAGACCGGGGACCGCAATAAGCCTGTTTCCCGCCGTTTAATTTCATAAAATCGAACGCGCTTCGCTGCCTTGCGCGGTCGCCGCTTGCGACCGTTCCGGCACTGTCCGGGCCGGCAACTTCAATAGCGCAGGCTTTGCGGCCATCCTCCACCGGACTATTTCTTTTCCATCACCTCGTGCCTAAATTAGTGGAGAGTCATGTGCAGTTAACAGCCACTCCGGTCCAGCCGCTGTTATCGCATGCGCAGAAGGATGGAAAGGGGTGAAAATGTGGGTCCGGACATTGGCACTGATATCTCTGTCTGTGGCCGTTGTAGCGTGGGCCACCGGGTTCTATGGAATCGCGGGACTCGCGGCATTGATGGCACTTGTATTGACTATTGCATTCGAGCGCAGCTCCACCCGCATACACAGGTAAACGCTGCGGCCCGGATTGTTTCAGACCGAGGTGAAGCCGGACTTGATGATGTTTGACGGCGGCTCCGGAAGGGTGGCGAAGGTCAGCAAGGTCGCAGCCGCAATCAGCTACTGGCTGACCTATGACGTAACCGATCTGCCGATTGGAATCACACGCCTCAGTTTTGATTCCTACACCAGGCCGGTCGCAAAAGACGTGACCCTGCCCATGAGGCTCTTCGGCCGTTCTCTCAATTTGAAGCGCATCCGCGACAAGGGGATCAAATGGCTGATCTGTGTGGCCGAGTGCGACAGTCTTGTCGATGAAAGCGCCGCCCTGGCTCCCCTGGATTTCGTGGAGGCCGAGGTTGCGGTCTTTCCCAAAGGCCATGCGTCTATTGCCACATCATGGTCTTCGCCGGCTTCGCAGTGCAGTCTCGAGACAAAAAACACGTGGGAATGCGCCCATGGATCAAACGCGAACGTAAATCGCAGGAACACGTCACGAGGTCCCGTGCGTTTCCATCTCGATTTCGAAAAAACGGAGGAGGTCCGGCGGGAAATTCCGGAATTGCTCGATGCCGCCTGAGCCTTTCCCGATAAGCATCATGCGTTATACACGGTATAATAAAAGGGGGTGATATCAATGCTGGCTTGGGCGATAGCCTTTCTGATCATAGGAATCATCGCGGGGATATTCGGCTTTTCCGGGGTTGCCGGGACAGCCACGTGGATTGCTCAGGTCCTGTTCTTTCTATTCCTGATCGCTTTTGTGGTGACGCTTTTCTGGGGCCGTAAACGTCCACACACCGGCGCGTGAGGACAAGGGGGCCTTATGCGCGGTTCAAGATGGTGATTCTCAATAATCCCGAACAGAGCGGGGGAATGTTTCCAGAAATGTTTCCCCCGCGCCCCTCCGGGTGAGCCGCGAAGCGGCGCCGCTTCCCTCGATTGGCACACCCCTTGCTCAAACCTATCCGAGCCCGAACCGATATATCTGTTTGAATTCACTTAACGGCGGCCCGGATATGTTCAAGTCATACAGAAAATATACATGTCTCATCATTGCCGGCCTCATTGTCTGCCTTGTACGGCCGGTGTGCGCCAAGCCCGCGGGCACGGTGCGGACCAATCTGTACCGCCTGCAAGTCAAGGTGAAGGGAAACCATACCCGTCTGATTTTTGACGCT
This sequence comes from uncultured delta proteobacterium, assembly GCA_963712895.1. Lineage (GTDB taxonomy): Bacteria > Desulfobacterota > Syntrophobacteria > Syntrophobacterales > Syntrophobacteraceae > SbD1. Next base: position 128,615 of record CAVQJR010000016.1, read on the forward strand.
GCCGGCGCCCGCCCCAAACAGATCGGTCCCGCAACGGCCGACGGCATATCGGTTTTTTTCAACCTGATAACGACCACGATGCCGGACAAGACGATCCAGAACCCCGCTTCAGCGGCCAAGAGCGTAAAGTTCATAAGGGAGGGCGGGTTTCTCGAAGTCCTTTTTCGCGATAAGAACACGAAAGCCGGCCACAGGATAATATCAAGGAAGGGTAACAAGTACGCCCTGGTTTTTGACCTGAGCGCACCGCCCGAGACTGGGGCCGACCATGCTAAGGAAAAGCCAAAGGAAAAATCCGGGGATAAGTCGGGGGATAATACCGGGGCAAAGCCCGGGGACAAGCCGCGCCGGGATGAACCGGGAAAAAAGATCGAGACAAGCGAGCTGTTCGGTTCCAAGGAGCTGGCGAATCTCAAAAACATCCTTCAAACGGAAGGCAAAAAGAAACAGGACCAACAGGTGCCGGCAAAATCGCAGTCGTTCGTCCAGGCCGATGAGCGGACTTTGTCGCTGTACCGGGCGGCGGACGAACAATTCGAGAGCTGCAAGCGGGACCTGGTCCTGTGTGGACCCGGTGTGATAGAAGCCTACGCGAAGGCGGTCGCGGCCGGGCCGCGGTGCTCGGATGCGCCGCTGGCGATCTACAGGACGGGGCTCGCTAATTGGAGCATGGGAAATTACACCAAGGCGGAAAGGCTTTTTCTCCGGGTGATCTCCGAATGGCCGGACCAGCCGGTCGCCTCCAGGTGCTGGATCGGCATCGGCGATATTCAGAATAAAAGACGGGCGTACTTCGAGGCCATGGAGGCTTTCCGCGCGGCCCTGCGGTTCGCCTCCGAAAAGACCGACAAGGCGGCCGCCCATTTCGAACTCGGCAGAGAGTTCCTGATACTGGGGGCGCCGAAGGAGGCCCTGGACAGTTTCACCCAGTGCGCCGCACAGGATGCCGACTATTATACGAAAAGGCCTGAACTGGTCCGCCTCGTGGGCGAATCGGAGTTCGCGCTGGGCACCTACGAGAAGGCGAAGCAGGATTTGCTGCGATACCTCAACATTCAGCAGAGCGCCCCCGAGCAGGACCTCGTGTACGCCAAGGTGGCCGAAATTGTGCTTATCCAGGGCGATATCGCACTGGCGCAAAAGATCTACGGCTTTATCGGAAAATACTACACCGACTCGGAAGGCGACCTAATCGGCAAAATACGGTTGGCGGAGCTTCTGGAGAAAACGGACCAGGAGCAGTCGTGCAAGATCTATGACGATCTCTGCTCGAAGGACCTGTCGCCCAACCTGCGAAGGATAGTCTATTGCAAGCTGGCCGGCCTGGACTTGAGAAAAGGCGATCTCGACCGCAGCCTCGAACTTATGGACAATGTCTTCCATGGCAAAACGGAAATTTCGGGCAACAGTGAAATGTCCGCCCTGAGGGGAAAAGTTCTGGTCGCGCTGGTAAAGAAATTTTCGGATGAAAAGAACTACCTGGCGATTATAAAGTTGCACGACCGGTACCGCCGGGTTTTCGACGGCATGCAGAACCGGCCGGAGGTGTTGGAGAGCATCGCCGAAAGCTACGCTGAACTGAAGTTTTACCCGAATGCGCTCGATGTCTACGAGCGGCTCATGGCCGGGAGTCAGAAAAAAAGCGAGCAACAGCTCCTCAGGTGTGCCCTCTATGCATTCCGGGCGGGAGACGACGGCAGGGCTTCGCAGTACGCCAAGCAGGTCCAATCGGAGGCCCTTGAAGCCGGAAAATTCGAGTTGCTCGGGCACATCGCATACCGGAACCACAAGTATGTCGATGCGCAAAAATTCTTCAGCACGGCACTGCAGAAACGGAAGGAGTTCGACCTGTCGGACCCCGATTCCTACCTGGCCTACGGATACACGCTTTTCGAGCTGAAAAAGTACGACGATGCCGCTGCGATGCTGCAAAAATGCCTGGAGAACATGAAAACCGAGGATGCCGACAAAAGACTGGCCGTACTGCTGAAGCTTGCCAAATGCTACACCGGGCAAAAGCAGTATCTCAAGGCGGTGGGGGTGATGGAAACGGCGCTGCGCTTTGCGGGGGAGGACCGGGAAAACGAGCTTTTATACGAGATTTCAAAGCTCTACCTTGCCGCCGACAAGCCTGACAAAGCCGTGCAAAACCTCAACCGGATAATAGGGGCACAAAACCCGTTCTGGGTGGTCGTGGCGCAGCAGCAGCTCAATTCCATACAAATGGCCCAGGCGACCCAGTGAGTTTATTGCACCGCACGAACGCGGAAGGACGCGCGGAGTGGCGGCGGAGGATTTCAAATTGGGACGCGGAATGCGGAGTAAGCACTGAACCGGCAAAAACCATTAATATTATTTCTTCGTGTGCTCTGTGTTCTCCGGGGTGAAACCACAGGTTGATAAATGAACGTACTGCTCGTCGAAACAGATTCATCCGATGCCCGGACGCTTTCCTCGTACCTGAGGGAGCAGGGGCATCTGTGTTTCATTACCGATTCCGCCAGGTCGGCAAAGGGCCTGGTGAAAAAGGAATGTCCCGGCTTGGTGCTGCTGCATCTGAACGGTCGTCCGGACCAGGCGATCGACTTCCTGGAATCGGCGCAGAATATGGAGCCTCCCGTTCCCGTCATAGTATTGACCCGCAAACCCAGGCTTGACGACGCGGTGCAGGCCGTCAAAAAGGGGGCGTACGATTTCTGGACGAAACCCTTTCCGCTGGAGCGCCTGGCAAAGACAATCGAGCTGATCGAAGGCGTGAAATCGGCTGAAGTCTGCCGGCCGGCCGGAGCAGACCCGGGCGCCGACCCGATAATCACGGCCGACCACGTCCTGTGCGGACTCAAGGCGCTTGCCAGAAAGGTGGCCCCCAGCAATGCAACCGTATTCATACAGGGCGAAAGCGGGACCGGCAAGGAGCTGTTTGCCCGCTACATCCACCAGCAAAGCGGGCGCGGGGGCAGGCCGTTCGTGGCCCTGAACTGCGCGGCCCTGCCGGAAACGCTCCTCGAAAGCGAGCTGTTCGGCTACGAAAAGGGCGCCTTCACGGGGGCCATCAGGAACAGGGAGGGCAAATTCGAGCTGGCCAACACCGGCACCCTTCTGCTCGACGAGGTGACCGAAATCCCGCTGCACCTCCAGGCAAAGCTTTTGCGCGTGCTCCAGGAAAACGAGGTGGACCGCCTGGGCGGCAAATACCCGGTCCCGGTGGACGTAAGGGTGGTGGCGACCACCAACCTGAAAATCGAAGACCAGGTAAGAGAGGGCAGGTTCAGAAAAGACCTCTACTACCGGCTCAACGTCATTCCGCTTCGCATTCCGCCGCTGCGCGAACGGCCGGGTGATATAATGCCGCTCTCGGAGTTTTTCTTGCGCAAGTACGTGAGTGAAAACGGAACGGGGGTACGATCCTTTTCGCCCGCGGTCCCGGGGAAGCTGAAAGAGTATTCCTGGCCGGGGAATGTGCGCGAACTGCAAAACGTCGTGCAGCGTGCCGTCCTTATATCCGATTCGCCTGTGATAGATCCCGGCAGCATTATTCTCGATCCCGAAGAGAGCGAACCGGCCGCGGCCTCCCAGCTCTCACTCATGCCCTTGAGCGAGCTGGAAAAGATGATGATCCACAAGGCGCTCGATTCGTGCGACGGCAACCGCACCCGGGCCGCCGACATTCTGGGCATCAGCGTGCGGACCCTGCGAAACAAGCTGAGCGAGTACCGTCAAAGCCTTGGAATGTAGCATCGCACATCTTACGTCAATTCTTTGACCGGATTTTCTCCCCGTAAGTCTTCCACAAGCGTCGTTTTGCTTCCGCCGGGCGTCATACCTCAATGATTTCGGCCCCTTTCCCGGTCGTTTCCCCGCTGGTATGGGATTTGCTCAACCTGTGGGCTAAACACCACAAAGGAGCTTTGCGAATGAGCAGCATTGTATTCGACCGCACCGTGAAGATGATGGAGGACCGGCTCAGCCTCAACTCGCTGAACCAGAAACTTATTTCAGGCAATCTCGCCAACCTGAATACGCCGGGATACAAGGCCCGCGAACTCTCGTTCGACCAGACCCTGCGGGAGTCGCTTCAGGAGCACGTCCTCCAGATGGTTCGGTCCAACGGCTCGCACCTCGCTCCCGACAACCCGGTGCAGGCGCTGTCCACGCAGGAGGTGGTGGAGGCCGGCCCCGTGGACCTCGACACCGAAATGGTAAAACTCACCAAAAACAGCATCGAATACCAATATATGGTCGCCATGCTGAACAAGAAATTCGCCATGCTCAAGATGGCGCTAAGCGATGGAGGTTCATGATGGACTTTGATTCCGCAATGAAAATCAGTGCATCCGGGTTGAAAGCCAACCGCACCTGGATAAACGTGCTCTCCTCCAACCTGGCTAACGTCAACACTATCAAGACCGCGGAAGGCACCCCTTACAGGCGCAGGACGGTAGTCTACGAAAGCAAGGCGCCCGGCGGGTTCGACGAGGAGTTGAACACGGCGCTCAGCGCGGGTCCCGAAGAGGTCGAGGTCACCGATGTGGTCCCCGACAAGCGCGATTTCAGGGAAGTCTACGATCCGGGCAATCCCGATGCCGATGCAAAGGGTGTCGTGCTCATGCCCAATATCAACCCGGTCGAGGAGATGGCCAACCTGATAAATGCCAGCAGATCATACGAGGCAAACCTTGCCGCCCTGCAGGTGGCAAAACAGCTTGCCGTCAAATCGCTCGATATCGGCAAATAAACAGTGTGGGAGAGGCCAATGCGTATCGATCCAATCATCCGTAATCTCAACGACAGTGTGCAGCAGGGGCTGAAATCCGGCGGGGCCGGCACCTCCGGGCGGACTTCATTTGCCGACCAGCTTGCGTCCAAGGTCAGCGAAGTAAACGAACTCCAGAAACAGGCGGACGAGTCCATGGCGGAGGGTGCGATAAAGGGCGCATCCAATATCCACGAAACCATGATCCGCCTGGAAGAGGCCGACCTGGGGCTGCGCATGCTCACGAAGTTTCGCGACAAGGCCATGGATGCATATCGCGAAATGATGCGCATGCAGTTCTAACCGTACCGTCTCGCCACCGGGGACGCCAGAGTGCGCAGAGGGACTAAAAAATTCGTGAAATTACCTGATTTTCCCGTTCCCGCTAAGGACCCGGCGCATTGCCGCGGGTAATCCGCCAGGGGAACGGAATCGCTTTTTTTATAATCTTTCTCATCGTTCTCCGCGTTCTTTGTGGTGAACGCTAAAGAGCCGCTGCCATGGACCAAATTCTGCAGTATGTACGGGGATTTTTCCGTTACTTCCAGTCTCTTACGGTTGCGCAAAGGATTTCTTTTCTGGGAGGCACCGCCATCTTCATCGGCGCATTCGTCTTCCTGGTCTATGTGGCCAACAGGACCGATTACACGACCCTGTACTCCGGGCTTTCGCAAAGCGACATGGGTGAGGTCGCCCAGGCGCTCAAGGCCAAAAAAGTCGAGTACCGCATCAACAGCGGAACCATCGAGGTGCCAAGAGGGCAGCTCTATGAGACCAGGATTTCCCTGGCCTCGGAAGGGATTCCCAAGGGCGGGGTTACAGGATTCGAGATATTCGACCAGCAGAAGCTCGGGAGCACCGAATTCGTTCAGAAAATCAACTATCAGCGCGCCCTCCAGGGTGAGTTGGCCAGAACCATCGACTGTTTGGACGAAGTGGCCGAGAGCAGGGTGCACCTGGTGTTGCCCGAAGACAGCCTTTTCAAGGAAGACCAGAAGCCGCCGAGCGCCGCCGTGGTGATCAAGCTGCGGCAGGGGACCAGAATCGACCAGAAGAAGCTTCAGGGGATCGTCAACCTGGTGGCCGCAACCGTGCGGGGACTCGATGACAGCCGGATCTCCATCATGAGCACCGACGGACAGGTGCTTTTCAAAAAGGGTCCAACCGAGCAGTCCTTCCAGATGAACAACGCCCAGATCGAGCGCAAGCAGCGCATGGAAGACGACATGCGCGAAAAGATCCAGAGCATGCTCGAACAGGTGGTCGGTCCAAACAAGGTGCTGGCTCGCGTCAATCTCGATCTCGACCTCAACCGGGTGCAGATAGCCGAAGAGACCTACAACCCGGACAGTTCGGTCATAAGAAGCCAGCAGCGCAGCACCGAGGCTTCGGAAGGTAAGGAGCCCGGGGCCAAGGGAAACCCCGACGTACCGATCGACCTGGAGTCGAAGCTGCTCCAGAATTCTCCGCAAAAAGACAGTCCAAAGGCCAAGCAGCAGTTCAACCGCCAGAGGGAGGTCGTCAATTACGAGATCAACAAGACCAGCAAGCAGATAGTTCAAATGCCGGGGAGCATAAAAAAGGTTTCGGTGGCGGTTATCGTTGACGGCAGCTACGAATCCAAGCCCGGCCCGGACGGCAAGCCCAAACAGACCTATGTCCCCAGGCCGGCCCCGGAAATGAAGTCTATAGAGGAACTGGTAAAAAAGGCGGTCGGCTACTCGGAAAACCGCGGGGACCAGATCACGGTTTCCAATATCCCGTTTGCCACCGATGTCGCCGGCCCCGCTGCCATAAAGGGCGATAATAAATGGGTACAGATGTTCAAAACTTACCAGAAGGTGCTGTTTAACGCAGTTTTGATCCTGGTGGTCATGATCTTCGTGATAAGGCCGCTGATGGGCAGGTTAAAACACGTTGCCGAAGGTTTGAAGAGCCTGCCGCCTCCCTCGGCCGGTCCGGGAATGGACGAGCAGTTAACGGCGCTGCTTCTCGATCAGCCCAACAACAAGCTGACCATACGGAAGCAGTCCTCCGCCCTTGTCAAGCACAATCCCGACAAGGCCACCGAGATAATCAAATCGTGGTTAAAGGACGAGGTGTAGCAACATGGCCAAACCGGCAGTTCCCCAGAAACTGAGCGGCCCGATGAAAGCCGCGATTGCCCTGCTCTCGATGGGCGAGGAGGCGTCCGCCCTGATCCTCAGGAACCTGTCGACGGAGGAGATCAGGGAGCTGAGCATGCACATGTCGAACATCCAGGGCGTCAGAAAAGAGATATCCGATGAGCTGCTCCAGGAATTTACGTCCCTTTTCCGCCTCGAGGGGGGGATACACATCGCGGGCGACGAGTTCATACGCAATCTTCTGCCAAGTGTCATGAAAGGCGATCAGGCCAAAGAAGTCATCAGCCAGATGGAAGAGGAAAGACAAAAACTGCCCTTCAAGCACCTCAGGGATATCGATCCCAAGCTTATTGCGGGATTTATCAAAGGCGAACACCCTCAGACGATAGCAATCATCATTTCCCATCTCGGGCATCAGAAGGCGAGCCAGGTGATCGGCCATCTCCCGGAACAACTTCAATATGAAGTGGTCGGCCGCATAGCCAGACTCGAGACAGTTCCTCCGGACCTGATCCATGAAGTCGATGAGGTGCTGGAAAAAGAACTCATGGCCCTTGGAAAAAGGGGCGAGCAGATCGGGGGCGTGGGCGTTGTGGCGGAAATACTCAACCACTGCGAACGGCGCACGGGGGACAACATACTGCAGTCCCTGGAAGAATCGGACAGCGAGTTGGCCGATAAAGTCAGAAAACTGATGTTCGTTTTCGACGACCTGGTGCACGTAAATGACCAGGGCATCCGGGAGCTGCTAAAGGAGATCAGGAACGAGGAACTCACCCTTGCGCTCAAGACCGGATCGGAAGAGGCCAAGGAGAAGATCTTCAAGAACCTGTCCCAGCGCGCCGCCCAGATGCTTCAGGAAGATATAGCCATGATGGGGCCGGTGCGGTTGAGCGAAGTGGAAATGGCGCAGCAGAACATACTGAACGTGGCGCGCCGATTGGAAAAAGAAGGCAAAATGGTGCTGACCGGAAAAGACGGCGGAGAGACTCTTGTCTAACCTGCTCAAGCAAAGGCCCGAAATGGGAGTGGCCGTCTTCGGGTTCCCGGTGATCGAATCAGGACGCGGCGCCGGGGGCGGCGAAGGCGACCCGGAGCTGGAAACGCTCTTTTCCGAACCTGAAGCGGACTGCGAGGAAACCTTGCGGAAAAAGCTCCTGGAACTCGAACGGCGCACCCAGGAAATCGAAAAGGACGCCTATGCCAGGGGATTTGCACAGGGGGAAAGGGACGGCCTGGAGTACGGCCGCAAGACCGTTCAGGTAATCAAATCGCAGCTCGAGGGCATTGCCGCAGACCTGGAATCTCTTCCGGAAAAAATATTCGGGGATTATCGCGAGTGGTTCATCGCAACCTGCATCAGGGTGGCTAAACGGGTGGTGCGAAAGGAACTGGCGATTTCGCCGGAGATAATTGCCGGCACGATCAACGCGCTGCTCGATGAGGCGGAAGAGCACAGCACGCTTACCGTCTATCTTCACCCGCTCGACGTGGAGTTCATGGAAAAACGGGCGGACCTTGTCCTTGCTTCCCGCGGAAAGCGCCTGGACATCAGGCCCGATGCCTCCCTTGAACGGGGCGGTTGCAGGGTGGAAAGCGATGTGCAGTTGCTCGATGCGTCCATCGATACCCAGTTCGAGGAACTGGAAAAACACCTCCTGGGCGGACTGGGGCTCGAGGAAGAGAGCTAGGGGAAATAGCCATGGAAAGTGGAGACTATCTACATTTGACAGGGGAAAATCTTCCCGATCCGGGCGCGTGCAGGTTGAGGAGAAAATACGGCAAGGTGGCACAGCTTACCGGAAACCTGCTGGAGGCCGAGGGCCTGTGCGCCGGCACCGGAGACATCTGCCGAATAATACATTCGGATTCCACAGAGCCGGTCCTGGCGGAAGTGGTGGGGTTCGAATCGAGCAGAATCAAGCTCAGCCCTCTCAGCCACCTCAACGGGGTCCGCCCGGGAAGCCTGGTGCAGGTGCTGGAGGCCGCGAACTGTGCGATGGTCTCGGATGCGATGCTGGGCCGGGTGCTGGACGGCCTCGGGCAGCCCCTCGACTCCGGCGGGCCCATAGTCTCGAAGGTCCTCTACCCTCTTTCAGGCAAAGTGTCGAATCCTCTCGATCGCCCGATGATCGGGGAACAGCTCGATATCGGGGTGCGGTGCATAAACGCGCTTCTGCCAATCGGCAAAGGGCAGAGAATCGGTATTTTCGCGGGATCGGGCGTCGGCAAGAGCACGCTTCTCGGCATGATGGCAAGGTACACGAGCGCCGACGTGAGCGTTATCGCCCTTATCGGCGAGCGGGGCAGGGAAGTAAACGAATTCATCGAAAACGACCTGGGCCCCGAAGGCCTGAAGCGCTCGGTGGTGATCGTCGCCACCTCCGACCAGCCGCCCACGGTTCGTATCCGGGGAGCTTTTCTCGCCTGTGCGATTTCTGAATACTTCAGGGACCGGGGAAAGGACGTGCTGTTCATGATGGATTCGGCGACCCGCCTTGCCATGGCCGCGCGCGAAATCGGGCTCGCCGCCGGAGAGCCGCCCACAGCCAAGGGCTACACCCCGAGTGTGTTCAGCCTGCTGCCCAGACTTTTCGAGCGTTCCGGCAATTTCGATTCGGCGTCTATCACCGGGTTGTACACGGTCCTGGTCGAGGGAGACGACATGGAGGACCCGGTCGCCGATACCCTCAGGTCTATTCTTGACGGCCACTTTATTCTGGACAGAAACCTGGCCCAGAAAAGGCATTTTCCGGCAATAGACATCCTGAGAAGCGTCAGCAGGTTGACGGATCGACTGCTCTCCGCCAGGCACAAGGAACTCGTTTCCCGTTTTATTCGGATTCTTGCCGATTACAAGAACAGCGAGGACATGATCCGGATAGGGGCCTACGTGAAGGGGAGCCACGGCGAAACGGACTATGCAATCGATATGATAGACAGGGTCAATGAATACCTGCGCCAGCCGGTCGAGCAGAGCTATTCGATAGATGCCTCTTTGACGGAGCTGGAAGAGATTTTGCAATAAGTTGCCCGTGGGCCGTGCCCAAAATCGCATGGCTTGCCGCGGCCGGCCGGCGAGGTCAGCGCCCTCCACCCCGGGGCCTGTTTTGGAAGCGGCGTTTCGCCGCGCTGGAAGATGGACTGAAAGAAGCTGGAGAATCGGATGCCGTACAGGTTTCGCCTGCAACCGCTGCTGCGCCACAGGCAGTTCCAACTGAACCAGGCCCGCACCGCCCTTGCGGCCGCGGAGTCCTTCAGGTTGGAAATCCGGGCGCATATCGACAGGTTGCGCGAAAAAGCACTGATAACGGGTGAACGGCTCGAACGGGAACAGGTAACGGGGATCGACGCTGCCCGCTACCTTTTTACGAAAGATTATCTCAGATCTCTTGAGCGGGAAGTGTTTCAATTCCAAAAAGAACTCGAAAAGGCCGACAAAGAGGTTTTGCACCGCCAGCAGGTGGTCATCGAAGCCGACAAATCGCTTAAGCTGCTCGAAAACATTCAGTCCAGGGAAAAAGAAGCGTATCACTGCGAGATGGCTCGAAGGGAGCAGAAAAAAGCCGACGAGGCAGCCGTTTTGAAAGACTACCGTGAACGAGGTTTGGGCGGAAGGAGAAACGTAAAATGAAAAAACTGAAATCCGGCCTGCTCCCAATGGCTTTGTGCGCCCTTATAGCGATCCTGCTGCTAAAGCTTGCCCTCATAACCGGTGGGGTGCTTTCCCGTCGCGAGGCCCCGTTGCCGGCCCCTGCCGTGACGAACGAACAACGGCCGGAGTCCGGGCCGGAAAAGAGTCTGGCAAGCGGAGCGAGCATGGTTTCCGAATCCTATGCCGCCCAGCCCGCGGCCGAAAAGCAGCCGGCAGCGGTCAAAGAGGATGTGAAGCCGCCGTCCGGCACATTTTCTTTCATTCAGCAAAGAGAAAACGAGCTGCGCAAAAAAGAGGAACAATTAAACGAGAAGGAAGCGCGGCTGACCAGGCTGGAACAGGAGATCGAGCAGAAAACAAAGGACCTTTTGGTTATTCAAAAGGAAATACAGTCGCACAAGGAAGAAAAACAGGAGGTCCAGACCGCCAAAGTGAAAAGCCTTGCCAGGATCTATGGGACAATGAAACCGAAGGAGGCCGCTAAACTCCTGGAAAACCTGGATGATAAGCTGGTTATGGAAATCATATCCACCATGACCTCGGACGAAGCGGCGTCAATACTGGCTCTCATGGAAATCAAGAAGGCCGCCAAAATCTCCGAGGCACTCTCGGGCCACTAGGCAGATTCAGCGCAGATTTGCAGAGAGCGCAGAGGAAAACCCCGTTACATTCCCAGGGGGAATGACCTCTTCCCGTAAGGTTTCTGCCCGAAAACGCACGAATTTCGGGAATAAATTACCATTACAGTCCGGTTCTCTCCTCGTCCCTGGTGAGCACGGTCTCTTAAATAGCTTGCAAAGCGGGACGAGATAGCGCTAATATGTGCGGCGTTCGCCCCCCCCACCTTATTGACCTCTTTTATCAAATGTTTAGCGGTTTTTATGAGATCTTTTCTCCAGGATACACACTTGCCGAAAATAGCCGTGCTCTTCGTGCTGACTGTCATTGCCGCCGGTATCGGTTGTGGGAGCCAACCCGTATACACTCACACTCCCTACCAGCCGCCCGCGCATCCTTTTCGGTCCACCGACAGCGGCGTCCCGCGTCCGGCCCCCGGCCCCCCTGAAGTCGTTGAAAAGAGCCTTGCCTATCTCGGCGCCCCCAGGACGATTATCCATGAGGTGGGACCGCTTGAGACCATCTGGCGCATTTCACGAATGTATGACGTAAGGCCGCAGGCAATCTATACGGCCAACGGCATCGGGGCCAACGACGTACTCAGGATCGGCCAGAAGCTGGTTATACCCAATGCCCGTAAGCTGCGCTACGTGATCAATCTTTACCGCAACTCGCAGTGGCACTATATCATCCTCCACCACACCGCAACCGATATGGGCAATGCAAAGGTGATCAATCTCGCTCACGGCGCCCGCGGCTTCTGGAACGGGCTGGGGTACCATTTCCTGATCGACAACGGAACTCTCGGAAAAGGGGACGGCCAAATAGAGATGTCGCCGCGCTGGATACGTCAGCAGGAGGGAGCGCACTGCAAAGCCGACGGGATGAACGATAAGTCGATAGGGATTGCGCTGGTGGGCAATTTCAATAACGAGACTCCCACTCCCAACCAGCTCCAGTCTCTGATGTATCTTCTTAAGATCCTGTGCAATTATTACAATATCCCGAGCCCGTGCATCCTCGGTCATCGGGAGGTCCCAGGGTCCGCTACGGAATGTCCGGGCGCCAGGTTCCCTCTGGACAGCATCAGGTATACCCTCAGCCAGACTCTCTCCTGCCGGAAATGATGCCCGGCCGGGACCCGGCTGGGCGTGTTTGTGCTTGCATAAAAAAATCCCGGGCTTTTGGCCCGGGATTTGCGTTTTCAAGTAATCACGGCAGGGTTTTGTACTGAGACCGTTTTGACCGGCGGCCTACGCGGAACGCATCATGCGGCGCTCGCGGCGCTGAATGCGTTTTATCGCTTTCTTTTTCTTGATGCGCCTGCGCTCTCCCTTGGACAGGTAATAGTTATGGCGTCGCAGAACAGGCTGTACGTTTTTCTGGAAATCCTTGCGGAGTTTGCGTATCTTTTTCTCTATGCTTTCCTTTGGTTCCGACTCCATACTCAAACAATTCACCTGCCTTTCAGAAGCGGCCTCGCTTGGAGGTCGAAATATGACTGATGTGCCGGTAAACACCAGAATCTATCAAGTTTACAACGACAGGCCCGCCAAATCAAGCACAATCGGCCAACCGCAGAGTGCTTTGTTCCTGTCGAGCTGGAATGGATCGTGTCCTTCGCGGTGGGATAATTTCTTCCCGACCGCTCAGGGTACCAATGAAACGAAGCGGTTTCGGGATTTAACGCCTGCTTACGCCTGGGAAGCCAGGTCATAGTGGGAAAAGTGCATGGTGAAGGTCGCCCGCCCCTGGGTCGAGGAGCGAAGCGAGGTCGAGTACCCGAACATCCTTGACAGGGGAACGACCGCCGTTATCACCTGGATGGCTTTGCGGACCGTAATGTTTTCGACCCTGCCCTTTCTCATGTTTATGTCCCCCAGCACCTCTCCCAGGAATTCCTCGGGCACCAGGATTTCCACCGACATGTAAGGTTCGAGCAGAATGGGGGCGGCCTGTTCGGATGCGTTCCTGAAAGCCATGGATGCCGCCACCCGGAAAGAGAGTTCGCTGGAAATCCCTTCCTGGAAAGTCCCGCCGAACACCTCCACGCACACGTCTACCACGGGATATCCGGAAATGGCGCCGCTGCTGAACGCGTCCTGGACACCCTGCTCGATTGCCGGGAAAAAACTCCCGGGAATGGATTCGTCGCGGACCTTGTTGAGCACTGTGTTGCCAAGGCCTCTTGGGCGTGGCGAAACTTTGATCTCCACGACGGCGTAGTGCCTGGTGCCGCCGAGCTCGCGGTCGAACACACCGCTTGACTCGGCTTCCCTGGTGATCGTTTCCCGGTAGACCACCTGGGGCTTTCCCGCGTTCACCGAGACATGATAGTCGCGCTCCAGGCGGGTCATGACGATTTCGAGGTGAAGTTCGCCCATGCCGCTGATAATAATTTGCCCGGTGTCCGGGTTTTCATTGAAGCGAAACGTGGGGTCCTCTTCCGAGAGCCTGGAAAGGCTTTCCATGAGCTTTTCCTGGTCGGCCCTGGTCTGGGCCTCGACGGCTATCGAGATCACCGGCTCATAGATTTCGACGGTCTCCAGCAGCACGGGACGGTCGGGATCGCAGAGGGAATCCCCGGTGGAAGCGGTCTTGAGCCCCAGGATGGCGACGATTTCTCCCGCACCGGCTTTTTCCATTCGTTCCCGCTTGTTGGCGTGCATCTGGAAAATACGCGATACCTTCTCGCGCGCCGCCTTGGAGACATTGAGCAGGTCGGAGCCGACCCGGAGGGTCCCGGAATAGATTCGCGCGTAGGTGAGCTTTCGCCCCTGGTCCATGACAATCTTGAAGGCAAGTGCGGCCAGGGGTTCCCTGTCCGAGCTTTTTCTCTGCTCGGCCGCTTTTGTCTGCGGGTTTACTCCCTCGATTGGAGGAACTTCAAGCGGTGACGGCAGAAAATCGGCGATGGCGTCCAAAAGCGGCTGGATGCCCTTGTTTTTAAGTGCGCTTCCGCACAGCACCGGAACGGCTCGAAGTTCGAGGGTCAGCTTTCTTATGACGGGAATAAGCTCGGAGGCCGTGATCTCGCCGCCTTCCAGGTAGTGCTCCATGAGGGCGTCGTCGTATTCGCCAAGCTTTGCGACCAGGTTCTCCCGTGCCTCCCCGGCAAGCGGCAACAGGCCGGGATCGATCTCCGTCACCTGGAACTCGGCCCCCAGGGTTTCGTCCAGCCAGGTGATCTGCCGCATCGACAAAAGATCTATTACGCCCCTGAAATCCGATTCGGCCCCGAGCGGCATCTGGATCGGCAGAGGCACGGTTTTGAACTTTTCCCGGATCTGATTCACAGTGGCTTCGAAGTCGGCCCCTATGCGGTCCATCTTGTTTACAAAGGCGATTTTCGGGACATGATACCGGTCGGCCTGGTGCCACACCGTTTCCGACTGCGGCTCAACTCCGTCAACCCCTGAAAAGACGGCGATAGCCCCGTCGAGCACGCGCAGCGACCTCTCGACCTCGATCGTGAAGTCCACGTGGCCGGGGGTGTCTATCAGATGGATCTCGTGGTCGCGCCACATACACGTGGTAACGGCCGAAGTTATCGTTATGCCGCGCTCCTGCTCCTGCTCCATCCAGTCCATGACGGCCGTTCCGTCGTGGACTTCCCCCATCCTGTGGGAGCGGCCGGTGTAGAACAAGATCCGCTCGGTCATCGTAGTCTTGCCGGCGTCGATGTGGGCGATTATGCCTATATTTCTAAATAATTTCAAACGCTTGGCGTCGGCCATGAATTCTCTTTCCTCGCCGGGAAAACCCGGGCGTCCGTACAGATTTTAATTAAAGTGTGTAAGTCTAGGGAATTCAACGGGTATTGTCAAGAAAGCCGCCGCAGCTCAAAGCATCGACCTCCACTGCGCCCTGCCAACTTTAGCTGATATCGCAACTACTTGGGCTCTGAATGAGAAAAATGGAGTCTGGCCGCGATTTACATCATAAGAGCGAGATTGCGTGACAAACACCTTTTAAAACAATCCAGTTCGGACCTATGCAGGCCAGCTTCATCCCTTTCTATCCGAATCCCGGCACATCTTTCCGGATATGTCTCTCAGCACTGATATTTCCTGCCATTTCCCGGATAATCCCGGCTAACTCCGGATAATCCCGGATTATACGGTTTGCGTTTTCCGGGCCGGGCTGTTAGAAGTGCCCATCCTAAAACACTCCTGCGGGTATCCGTGAGGGCTGTTGGTTCTTTGAAAAATGAGGAGAACCAGTATGGCGCCTGATTCAAGCCTCCTTAGGCACCATCTGGGGGGACCTGCCGCTGCTGTTCGGCGAAGTTTATTGACAGTTGCGGCATTATGTTTTCTTTCCGTGTTCATTTCCACGTTCCAAGCGCAGGCAAGGACCGACCACATGGATTTTCCGGGATCTTTGGCTTCTCTACCCTATGGCCTGGAAAATCTGACAAGGGAAGTAGCCGTTCCGCCGGTCACCTTGCCTCCGCCACCTGATGCTCTTGCGGGAACCCCCACGGTGCTTTGGAGAAACAGAATCCAGATACCCATCAATGAACCGCTGATTAAAAGGTACATCCGCTTCTATCAGGGGGTGGGCCGAAATACAGTTCTGGATGCCCTCGATAATGCCAGAACATGCCTCCCCCAGATGACTGAAATACTGGAAAGCTATGGCGTGCCCGCAGAACTGGTGTGGGTCGTTCTGGTCGAAAGCCGGTTCGAAAAGCACGCATCGTACAGAGGAGCGGTCGGCTATTGGCAGTTGATGGCGGCAACAGCCAGGGATATGGGGCTGAGAGTCGACCGTTGGGTCGACGAGAGGAAGGATCCCATAAAATCCACCAAGGCTGCCGCCAAGTACTTGAGACTACTTTATGAAAGGTATGATTCGTGGTCGCTGGCCCTTGCCGCATATAATGCGGGAACCGTGCCGGTATCATGCGTGGCGGGAAGCCGCCGCGTGAAGGATGGGGAGCTTTACGGGCAAAGGTTGCCCGCGCGTTTCCGTGCGTATGTTTCAAAAGTTCTGGCTGCGGTCGCAGTGTTGCGCGAGCCTGAAAAGTATGGGTTTGAGAACCCCAAATACATTAAGCCTAAAGGCTTCGATCCGGTAATGGTCAAATCTCCGTTAAAGCTAAAAGAGATTGCCGGATGGATCGATGTTCCGGTTAGGCAGCTCCAGGAACTCAACCCCTCTTTACGCCGGGACGCGGTGCCTCCCGATTCCAGATTTGCACTGCGTTTGCCTTCGGGATCAAGAGAAAAGTTTCAGTTTGCCTATGATGTGCACACCCGAAGGTAGACCTTACAAAGAGCGACGGCGCCTCATGGTTCAGTTCTCTTCGAAAGTGAAATACAAAGAACCCGTATGAGTATTAGGATGCTTGCTGCCGAGCTGTATCGGGTCATGAGGGAAGTTGAAAAACTCGAGAAAAAAATGGAGGGTTTGCGACCCGATTCGCCGGAAAGACAGGAGCTGGAAAGAAAGCTGAGGGAAGCCAGGGCCGAAGAGGCCCGGCTCAAAAGCATGCTCGAAGGCGCGAAAAACTAATAGCGCTGGGGGGCTTTCCGGCAACCGGTCCCGGACGGTGTTCTCCCAAGGGAGAATCAATCGTCCCCGGTGGGCTTGCAGTTGGAAAAAGAAGATGAACCAGAAAAGGCCTTCCGCCCCCCGGAAGGCCTTTTCACTATCCTGTTACCATTGATCGTTCCGTGTACCGGCCCTACCGTGCGGACCGATCCGGCCCGGTTTCAGGCCAGGGGCTTGTCCGCAAATAAATCCTTTGCGCTCGCATCCGGCTTCTGGCCTGCTTTGGCCGCTCCTCAATCGCAAAATCCTCGACGTAGCGCCAATCTATGCCTGCCGTTTTGCTCGATCGTCGCGACCAAATCAATCTCAAAATCCGGTGCGATCCCTAAGAGGCTTATTTACGGACAAGTCCTAAACCTTCCATTCCTCGATCACCGGATTGCTCAGCATCCCTATTTTTTCTATTTCCACTTCGACCACGTCGCCGTGTTGTATCCGGCCAACGCCGCTTGGGGTGCCCGTTGCGATTATGTCGCCCGGCATCAACGTCAGATTTTTCGATATGAAGGCGATTGTCCGGGCCACGGTAAAGATCATCATGGAGGTATTGGAGTCCTGAACGGTTTTGCCGTTCAAACGGCACTGAATCCGAAGGTTTTGGGGATCTCCCAGGTCTTCGGGTGCAACGATCCGGGGGCCGATAGGCCCGAAGGTGTCCAGGGATTTTCCACGGAACCATCCGGTGCGGTCGCCGATCTGGATGTTGCGCTGGCTTACGTCGTTCATGCAGGTGTATCCGAGTACGTAATCCAGGGCATCTTCGGGGCTGACTTTTCTGCACTTCCTGCTGATTATCACTGCCAGTTCGGCTTCGTAGTCGGTGCGCAGGTCTTCGAATCCGTAGTCGAACACGAATGAGGGAACGACTATGGGTTCCCCGTGCCCGATGAGCACATTGGGGGTTTTTGCGAAAAGGACCGGTTCTTCCGGGATATCTTGTGTAAAGCCCCCCATCCTGACCGAATAGCTGTCCGATATGTGGCTGCGGTAGTTGAGGCCCAGGGCGATTATTTTGCCGGGGTTAAGCTCGTATGGGTGGCGGCTGTTCGAAACGGGTAAAGCTACCATTGTTCTCCTCGGTGAAAATGATATGACAGCGGCGGATAATCCCGCCATTTTACTGCTACTTTTCCGGGACCGTCGGCATGGAGATTTTCCGGTAGCCGGCTGGAATCTCAAAAAGCGAATCCTCCACGGGACCTGCCTTGACATTGCGGTATTCCATGGTAACTTCGGAATCCTCGACTTTTATCGGGAATGGAAATTGTTTGGATATCCAGATAA
Organism: uncultured delta proteobacterium; assembly: GCA_963712895.1. Lineage (GTDB taxonomy): Bacteria > Desulfobacterota > Syntrophobacteria > Syntrophobacterales > Syntrophobacteraceae > SbD1. Next base: position 146,610 of record CAVQJR010000016.1, read on the forward strand.
AGGTCTTGTCGCCGTCTTCAATACTCTCGTATTTCTTGCAGGCAAGGCCTGAAACGGTTTCGTCGCCCAGGTACTTGGCCTGCTTTTCCTTTTCGGCGGTCCATTCTTCAAAGGTTTTGTCTTCGGACTGGTAGGGCATCTCCATGTATGTTTTTTCTTCCGGGGCGATCATCCACGTCACTTTCTTATCCGGGCGAATGATCATTATCTGTGTTTCCCCATCTTCCTTGGTCTCCTGCCTGATTTTGTCGCCCTTGACGAACATCTTGCCGGTCGTGGCCTCCTCCCCCTTGGGTTGGATTACCATGTCGGCGGAGAAATCAGCGGCGCCGGCTGAGCCGCACGCGCCGAGGGCAAGAAGTGCAAATGCGAGCTGGAACAGTACTGTGACTGCAAAGCGTTTGTATCTCATTTATCGTACCTCGCTGGGTGCTGTTGAATGGGAGAAGCATTTGCGTCGGTTGCGGAATGGTTGGAGCAGTGGGAGGTCCGGGTTCCGCCTGGCCGACGATTCAGGGGTTTATATTGTACTCGCCGATGAGTGTCAATACTGTGCGCAAGTGCAGGACGCAAGCGCAGCAGGCATCCTCGTTGAGAGCGGAAAGACAGCTAAATGAGCCGTGAAGAGTTCCCCTTCCTGGTAAAAAAAGACGATCGAACGCTTATTTCGGTTTACGTCCAGCCGAAGGCGGCAAAAAACGAGTTTGCCGGCCTGTTTCAGGAGCGCCTCAAACTGCGCGTCTGCGCTCCTCCGGTTGAAGGTGAAGCCAACAGGGAGTGCATAAAATTTCTTGCCGCCGTGCTCGGCCTGGCCAGGTCCGAAATTGCGCTGGTCAAGGGGGCTTCGTCGCGCCGGAAGACTTTCCTTGTTTCGATGAGCGTGGAGCCGGTTTCGAAAAAATTAAAGGATGCCGGCCTGTGAAGCTGCTTCAGGCAGGAGGCGGTAAAATATTTCTTTTTTGTAAATTTAAGGCCGGTCTGATAAAAATAAAAGGTTAGACGACCTTAGCTCCCCCGGATTTTCCTGATCTTCAAAGGGCGTTGCCGACATGGCGCCGTCTTGCGGCAATCGGCCGGTGCACCTATTATTCTTTTTGTTCCGCTATCAGGTCCAGACCTGCGATACACTCCAGTGACCGGTTCTTGCCGGGCCGGCAGGCAATTGTGAACAGAGTGGTCCTGCCGGCTTTAATCCATATTCATACAGGAGACCTTTATGCGAGAAGCCGTTATCGTGAGCGCTGTCCGCACCCCTCTTGGAAGCTTCAATGGTTCTCTTGGCAGGACCGGTGCCACCATGCTGGGCGCGATCGTCATGCAGGAAGCCGTAAGGCGCGCGGGAATAGCTAACGAACAGGTAAACGAGGCCATCATGGGGATGGTGCTTCCCTGCGGCTACGGGCAAAACCCCGCCAAACAGGCGTCGATTCTGGCCGGAATGCCCTGGGGCGTGGAGTGCATAACGGTAAACAAAGTGTGCGGTTCGGGCCTCAAGGCGGTAATGCTTGCCGCCCAGGCGGTGCAGGTGGGGGATGCCGAGGTGGTGGTGGCGGGCGGCATGGAAAGCATGAGCATGGCCCCCTACTACCTGGACAAGGCGCGCGAAGGCTACCGGATGGGCAACGCAGTCATGTACGACCACATGGTGCATGACGGTTTGTGGGATGTGGTAAACGATTTCCACATGGGCATATCCAATGAGCTGTGCAGTGAAAAATACGGCGTTACCCGCGAGGACCAGGACAGGTATGCGCTGGAATCGTACAGGAGGGCGCTTGCCGCCATAGCCGGGGGCAAGTTCGAACAGGAGATCGTCCCGGTGGAGTTGCCCGGTCGCAAGGGCGAAAAGGCCGTGTTCAGCGTCGATGAATGCCCGCGGGAAACCTCGCTTGAAGCCCTGGCCAAGATGCGCCCGGCGTTCAAGGAGGGCGGGGTCACCACCGCCGGCAACGCTTCGGTTATCAGCGACGGAGCGGCGGCGGTCGTCGTTATGTCCAGGCAGAAGGCGGATGAACTGGGATGCACTGTGGTGGCCTCCATCGGCGCCCAGGCCTCCAGCGGAATCGATATGAAATACGTGCTGGTTGCCCCGATCCAGGCTATCCCCAAGTGCCTGAAAAAAGAAGGGATCGGCATCGGGGACGTTGAAATTTTCGAAGTAAACGAGGCATTCAGCGGGTCCACGGTTGCGGTTATGAAGGAACTGAAGCTGGACCACTCAAAGGTGAACGTGAACGGGGGAAGCGTTGCGCTTGGGCACCCCATAGGGGCCAGCGGCTGCCGGCTGCTGGTGACGATTCTTTATGAAATGATGCGCAGCGGTAAAAAGGTCGGACTCGTGTCGCTGTGTCTCGGGGGCGGTGAGGCCGTGGCAATGGTGGTCAGGCGCTAAAAAAAGAACGCCCATAAGGCGAAAAGGAGGGGTTTTCTTATGGAGATCGGCACATTCGGAGTTATCGGCGCGGGCCAGATGGGAAGCGGCATTGCACTCACGGCGGCGCTCAGCGGCCTCCAGGTGGTCATGAACGATATCAAGGATGAATTTGTCGAGAGGGGCATGAAAAGCATAGCCGGTATCCTTTCCAAAAACGTCGAGAAAGGGAAGTTGGGTGCCGGGGAAAAGGAAGCAGCCCTGGGCCGGATAAAGCGCAGCACCAGCCTGGACGATATGGCGTCCGCCGACTATGTCGTGGAAGCCGCGAGCGAAAACGAGCAGATCAAGTTCGAGGTGTTTCGCCGGCTGGATTCGATATGCGGGCCGGAAACGGTTTTAGCCAGCAATACCTCTTCTATCCCCATAGGGCGGATCGCCTCGCACACCAAAAGGCCCGGCAAGGTAATCGGGATGCACTTCATGAACCCAGTGCCGGTGATGAAGCTGGTGGAGGTAATCCGGGGAATCGCCACATCCGACGAGACGTTTCAAACCACCTGGGACCTTGCCGTAAAATTCGGCAAGACCCCCGCGCTTGCAAACGACTATCCAGGATTTATCGCCAACCGCATCCTGATGCCCATGATAAACGAAGCGGTCTATTGCCTCTATCACGGGGTGGGGACCCGGGAGGACATCGATACCGTAATGCGGCTTGGAATGAACCATCCGATGGGCCCGCTGGCACTGGCGGACCTGATAGGGCTGGATACCTGTCTTGCCATTATGGAAACCCTCTACGGGGGGTTCTGCGATTCGAAGTACCGGCCCTGCCCGCTGTTGCGCAGGTATGTCGAGGCGGGATGGCTGGGCCGCAAAACCGGCCGTGGATTCTACGAATATGATTGATGCGTGCGTAAACCCGGCGGTTTTGGCGGTTTTCACTTATTTGCGGTAGATATTTCTCTTTTCTAAACGCTTTTTTTGGTCGGGCCTGCCGGTCGAAGAGCTTCAGAGGTATTCAAGATGGACTTCGAACTGAGCGAAGAGCAAAAAATGATTCGGGATATGGCCGCGAAGTTCGCGAAACACGAACTGGAGCCCGTTGCGGCCGAAATAGACAGGACAAAGGACCGCCGGGTCCTGAAAAAAAACCTGAAAAAGCTGGCCGACCTCGGTTTCATGGGCCTGAGCGTCGATCCCGAATACGGGGGCAGCGGTGCCGGATCGGTCGCCTTCTCCCTGGTGATGACCGAACTCGGGCGCGCATGCGCTTCAACGACCGTTACCGCCTCGGTCAGCAACATGGTGGCGGAAGTGATTCAGGCCGTGGGCACGGAAGAGCAAAAGAGAAAATACATACCGGCAATCTGCGGCGGCGAGTATTTCGCCGCCAGCTTCGGCCTCACCGAAACCAGCGCCGGTTCGGACCCCGCCTCCATGCGCGCCTCGGCCGTTCTCGACGGGGACAATTGGGTCCTCAACGGAAACAAAATCTTCATATCGAGCGCGGAGTACGCCGGGGTCTTCGTGGTATGGGCGGTTACGGACAAGAGCGCCGGCAAGGGGAAAGGGATCAGCGCCTTTCTGGTCGAGCCTTCTTTTCCCGGTTTCATCGTGGGAAAAGACGAGCGTAAAATGGGCCAGAACGCCTCCTCAACCAACGAGCTGATATTGGAAAACTGCCTGGTCCCCGGGCAAAATCTTCTCGGAAAGCTCAACGGCGGATACCGCCTGGCTGTTTCCGAGTTGGCCGGGGGAAGGATCGGGATCGGTTCGATGGCCCTTGGAATCGGCCTTGCGGCGATGGATTTTGCGACCAAATACGCACGGGAAAGAATCCAGTTCGACAAGCCCATAGCTTCCCAGCAGGCGATACAGTGGATGATCGCGGACAACTACACCCGCCTCGAAGCATCGAGGCTTCTGCTTCTTCGCGCGGCGGACCTCAAGGAGCGGGGCAAATATTTCAACAAGGAAGCTTCGATGGCTAAGGTCTATGCTACCGAAGCCGCAAACAAGGCATGCTACGATGCTCTCCAGATGCTTGGCGGGTACGGCTATACGAACGATTTCCCGGTTGAGCGTTTCTACAGGGACGTTCGCATAACCACTATCTACGAAGGGACAAGTGAAATCCAAAGACTCATCATAGCCCGTGAATTGCTCAAGTAACCACGGGAGCCGCACCACCGTCCCGGCCGTTACCATCCTGAGTTAAGCGCTTATGGCGGTGGTTTCCCCTGCTTTTTTCTCACGGCGTAAAGTTCTCGCATTACAGCGATGCCTTTTTCGAAAGCAGGGTCGCCCGGAACCCGTGCCGGCACCCGTTGCCGGCCTTCGGCGTGGGACACCCGTTTCCGTGCTCTCGAAAAAAAACCCGCAACAGGTGCAGGAATCGAACCAGTACCTCTCTCAAAAGCCTGAAGCGACTGCTGCGAAGATCGCGGCAGTCGACCGGCGCCGTCGCCACCTTGAGGCCGCCCCTCCCCGCCGCGCACAGGATATCGAGTACGTAGTTCGTATCGTCGCTTATGCCTTCGAGCAGCGGTTTTACCGCATCCAGCCTGTAGGCCTTGGCGCCGATGGAATAATCCTCGTAGGGCAGTCCCAGCAGGGCCTGCGCGCAGAGTATGTAGAACTCGCTGCCCGCGGAGCGAGCCAGCGAGCGGACCTGAAAGCCGGCCAGCTTCGATCCTATCACGATATGATTTTTTTCGAGCAGCCCCAGGGCAGTGGCTATAAAGATCGGGTCGATGGACATATCGACGTCCATCGAGATCAGCAGGGGTGTTGCCGCCATCTCGGCGGCAATCCTGAAAACCCGCCCCACATGCCCTCTTTGATCGATATGGAAAAACCTTATTCTGCCGGGCTGGGCGTCTTCGAGCAGTTTGCCTATCAGCGGCGTGGCGTCGGTCGAACCGTTGCTGCCCAGCAGGATTTCCGCATCGAGGCCGTTGTCTTCCAGGAACACCAGCAGTTTACGGATACCGCCAATAAGAGTTTCCTCTTCATTGAACAGCGGGACCAGGATCGAAAAATCGGGGCCGTGCGTTATGTCGGTTTTCATGGTTGGGTCTGAAAAGGACCTCTCATTGAGTCAGATTGAAAAACCTTAGCATTCGCCCTATCGGAGTCTCGAAAGATTCGCCGCCCTCGGACAGCCATGCCCGGTTCCGGGCCATTGTGCTGCACTGCATGAAGGCGGCCTGGGCTTCCGGGGACCCTGGCGAATCATAATGGACGCTAAGCCGGTTCAGGAAAAGGTTTGAGGCCTCTTCCCAACGGCTCATACGGGAGCAGCAGTAGGCGAGTTCAAGTTTTGCGCGGCCGCTGATTTCCCGGTCGGGTAAAAGGGAAAGAGCACTGAATAGAGAGTGCGCGTTTATATATTTCCCCGCTTCAAAGAACTGCCGGGCCTGCTCTAAAACGGCACCGGCCCCCCGCAGTTCGGAGAGGCGAACCCCCGCCTGGTTGGTGGCATCGCTTTCCGGCCGGCAAAGGGCTGCACGCTCGAAATACGCCTCCGCGTCCCGCGCATTTCTTCCGATTCCTGGAACTTATGGCCGATTATATCATGGAGGAGCAACGGGTCGCGGTGGCTTCCGGTAAGAGTGAGCGCCAAAATCACGGCCGCCATGATAAAAAAAGACGAGAGGTTCTGCCCCATCGCCATCGTGGAGATGAAGTGGGATGGGGTGTCTCCGCCCGCGGTGATCGTTGCTTTAAAGATAAGTGAGGGGGGAAAATAGAGAAGGAGCAGAGCCTCTACGGCAAGCAGTATAAGGAAGGGAAACGGTTGTCGGGTGCCGGACGGCGGAGGACGGATGGCGGAAAACGGATTATTGATCATTTTATTGCGTGTACTTCGCTTCCAAGGTATCGTGGATTCCTGTTACCGCCACCTGACATCTGGTATTCGCCGCCCGTTTCAAATCCGGAATCGTTTGCCTTCATCCAGCAGTTCCAGGTCGACCCCGGGAATTCGGGCGAGTTCTTCCTGTATCTTCTCCTTATAAAACGCCTTAAGGTGTGAGATGTATATTTTTTCGGGAACCGCGGACATCTTACGGATCTCGCGGTCGAGAAGGGCCGGCGTAAGGTGTCCCGTGGCAATTGCCAGGTCGCTCATTTCGTTCGGAAACGAAACCTCGATTATAAGCACTTTCACACGATGTTTTTTCATCCGGTGCCAGATCGCTTCCGTCGGGCCGGTGTCGCCGGTGTAGACGAGGGTCCCCCTGGAAGGCTCCTCTATCAGGTAGCCGTATGCCGGCACCGCATGATGAACCTTGACCGCCTGAATGCGGTAGCCGCCCACCTCCAGCGCCTTGCCCTCCGATATGTCCCTGTAGGCCATGACAGGCTCCTGCGCACTGGGAATGGCAGTAAAATCCGGCCAGATGCGGTTGTTGAATATATTCTTTCTGAGGTCCGCGAGCACTTTTTTCCCGCTCAGGAGCAGGATTCGACAATGCCGGTCGATCGACACCAGGTTGTCTACCAGGAAGGGAATTCCCTTGATGTGGTCGAGGTGGGCGTGTGTAATGAAAATATGGGTAATCCGGCACTGTGCGCTCATATCGAGGGAGGGAGCGATTGTTCCGGCATCGAGCAGGAGAAAATCATCCACCAGGAAAGCGGGGGCATTGTTGCCGGGGCCTTCCGACCCGGCCGAGCCCAGGACGAGAACATTCATCTGTGGTTTTCCCCTGAAGTTCTTACAGGCAAAGATTAAAATGCATCGGTTAAGAGCCTCGGACCGCAATGCTGCGGCCCAGACAGGGATTTATGATATTTCTCACTATTTTACAATGGAATAGTCTACGCCCGAAAGCGTGACCGGCCTGATTGATACCCCTTTGAGAGATGAATTTCAAACGGTCTGAAAAAAGTGAAGCTTTTTGTGCATTTTCTCTTCACAAAGGCCGGCGTTTGGTTTACAAAACCAAATCAATTTTGTATCCGCCAATGGTCCTGGCCGAATACGTTGTCATGATAAGTATTGGGAATTTCTATTCATAGTTTGATTGTTGAAACTCAAATGGTTTAGTGACTTAGGGACCAACGGTTAAAAAGCTTCGAGTTTTTCCGCGCCGCCTGCGCGGGGATGCTTGCATCAGAGACTGCTGCAAACCTGTTCACTAATCCAGCTTTTATTTGATATTTCAATTTTTCGGGATACCGCTGTTTCTGCGGACGTCCCGGAGTGCCCGGATCAGGCGCTCGGCCAGGTCTAGCGTGTTGCCGGGGAGCGGATCGGACCGGGTTATTTCCTGCAATGCAAAGGAAACGAGGGAAAAATGCCGATCGAGATTTCCGAAAAAACCATCAAGCACGAATTCATCGAGAAAGTGAGTCAACTGAGCGGACAGGACATTTTCATGTGCTTTCAGTGCGGAACCTGCGGCGGGAGTTGTCCCATGTCGGAACAAATGGAGATCCTGCCCAGGAGAATCATGCGCATGGCGCAACTGGGAATGGAAGAGGGCGTTACCGGTTCCCAGGCTGGTTGGACATGCGCGTCCTGCCACACCTGCACTGTAAACTGTCCGAGGGGAATCGACCTGGCCAGAGTCATGGAAGCAGTGCGGCTTTTGACTCTGAGGAAAAACATCAACATGATCGAGCCTTCCAGGCTGCCCCCGGAAACGGTGCGAGCGCTGCCGCAGGTTGCTCTGGTCAGTTGCTTCAGAAAAATGACTAGTTAGAGGAGAATCATGAAAGTCAGCTACTACCCCGGATGTACCCTGAAGACCAAGGCGAAGAATCTGGAAGAGGCGGCGGTGGCGTCCATGGCGGCCCTGGGAGTGGATTTCCAGGAACTGCAAAGGTGGAACTGCTGCGGCGCGGTTCATTCCCTGGCCGACGATGACCTCATCCACCACGTTGCCCCCGTGCGCGACCTCATCAGGGCGATGGAGCAGGGAAGCGACACCTTGGTTACCCTTTGCTCGATGTGCTACAACACGCTCGCCCGAGCCAACCTGCTGATGCAAAACGATCAGGTGAAGAGAAAAACCATAAATGACTTCATGACCGAGGAGCCGGACTACCACGGCGAGGTCAAGGTAGCCCATTTCCTGACCTTTCTCCGGGACGCGGTGGGCTGGGACGCCCTGCGGGCGAAAATCAAAGCCCCTCTTAACGGGATGAAGATTGCCTCCTATTACGGCTGTACCCTGGTGCGGCCCAGGGACGTGGCAATCGAACCGGTCGGGGGCAGGGTAATGGAAGAGTTCGTTGAAGCCCTTGGCGCCGATCCGATAGATTTTGCCGCCAATACGGTCTGTTGCGGGTCCTACCAGGTACTGGCCCACCCGGATGCGGTTACCGACGTGGTGGGACGCATCGTCGACAGCGCCTACGCTGCGGGCGCCGACGCGCTGATACTTAGCTGCCCGCTCTGCGAATATAATCTTGCCTCAAAACAGGACGAGCTGATCCAAAACCAGCGGATTTCCCGCAAGCTGCCGGTGTTTTATTTTACCCAGCTTCTGGCTCTCGCACTGGGGCTTGGTCCTGAGTCCTACAGGCTCGACTTGAACGATGCCTCATCGTTTGACTTTCTGAAAGCGAAAAATTTTCCGGTCGAACCGACGGCCGCCCAGGCATAAACTCGGTTCCCCGCGATTTTTTATCCATTCCATGCTCTTTCGGCAGGCAGGAAAAGCCTGCCCCACGACAGGAGAAATAAGATGCCAGCACCAGCAAGACAGGTTGCAACCGGAGACAGGGCCATTCTTCCCGAGGGGGCGCAAACAATACCCATCTTTGTTATGGGCAAGCGATACGAAGTCCCCGAAACGCTCACTATCATGAAGGCCATGGAGTACGCGGGCTTCAAGTTCCTGAGGGGCGCCGGATGCCGCGGCGGCATCTGCGGCGCATGCCCGACCGTGTACCGCAAGGAAGGCGACTACAAGCTCCACTTCGGGCTCGCCTGCCAGACGGTTGTAGAGCCGAACATGTACCTGGCGCAGATTCCCTTTTACCCCGCAAACCGCGCCGTCTACGACATAGAAAAAATCGAGCCGGTGGCCGAGGCCATCCACGCGCTTTATCCCGAAATCTTCCGCTGCGTGGCATGTAATAACTGCACCAAGGCATGCCCGATGAACGTGGAAGTCCTGGACTACATCTCCGCCATAAAGCAGGGCGACATTGCCAAGGCCGCCCGGCTTTCCTTCGACTGCATTCAGTGCGGAATGTGCGCCAGCCGCTGCATGGGCGAGCTGCCCCAGTACCACATAGCGCAGCTTGTTCGCCGGATGTACGGCAAATACATCCAGCCCAAGGCCGAACACCTGCAGAAGCGCGTGGTGGAAATCGAGTCCGGCAAGTACGATTCGATGCTCGACGATCTTCAGAAGATGGACAAGGCGGAACTCGAAAAGATCTACAAGGGACGCGAGCGCGAGCCCGACATGGTGCCTCTGGGTACCTGGATGCCCAAGGATACCAGCAAACTGTAAATTCCCCATTCATGTTGGGCGGGGCTTTTGAGCCTGACGCACAAGTGACGTGCGATAAGAATCCATATAGGCAAGTCTTAAGGAGACACAGATGAGTTACACACCTCAGATGAAGGAACTTATAAAGAAAGTCGAGGCGACCAGGCCGGAGCGGGTCGCAAGGGCCAAACGCGGTGAAAATTACCCGGCGTTGACGCTGGAAGAAAGGGCGGAAGTCCTGGGTAAATTCCATCCCGACTACCAGAAGGAAGGGCGAAGGGCCCTCCTGGTCGGCCCCGACAAGGGGCTGGTCGTACCCGAGGAGATCGCCAGGGTAATGGAATCGCGTTCATTGCTGCGCCCCGGGAAAGTCGATCTTTCCACCCCGGACTTCGATACGGACGTATTGATCCTGGGCGCGGGCGGCGGCGGCACATCGGCGGCGCTCATGGCCACCGAAGCCGGGCTCAAGGTGATCATGGCCACCAAGCTCCGCCACGGCGACGCCAACACCATGATGGCCGAAGGCGGCATCCAGGCGGCAACCCAGGAATGCGACTCTCCGTATTATCACTACATGGACACCATCGGCGGCGGCCACTTCACCAACCAGCCGGACCTGGTGGCGGCCCTTGCCCACGATGCCCCGCTTTCGATCTCGTGGCTCGAATCCCTTGGGATGATGTTTAACAAGCTGGAGGACGGCAGACTCGATTCCCGCCATTTCGGCGGCTCCTGCCGCAAGCGCATGCAGTCCTCGGGCGACATGACCGGCGCCGAAATCATGCGCGTCCTAAGAGACGAGGCCCGCAACCGCAGGGACCGCATCCAGGTGCTCGAATTCTGCCCGGCGGTGGAAATCCTTCTTGACGAGACCGGCAAATGTGCGGGCGCGATCCTCTACAACATGGAGACCCGCGAATTTTTCATCACCCGCGCCAAGTCGGTAATCATCGCCACTGGCGGCAACGGGCGGCTCCATATCAAGGGCTTTGCAACCACCAACCATTACGGCGCCACCATGGACGGCGTGGTCATGGCCTACCGCGCCGGGGTGGGCACCACCTGCCTGCCTTCGACGCAGTACCATCCCACTGGTGTTGCCTATCCCGAGCAAAACGTGGGGCTTCTGATCACCGAAAAGGTGCGGGGCCTTGGCGCCCATGTCCTCAACGCCGACGGCGAGCAGTTCTGCTTCCCGCTCGAACCCCGCGACGTGGAATCCGCCGAACTGATCAAAGAGGCGCTCGAAAACAGTAAAGCGGTGGTCACTCCCACCGGGCGCTACGGTCTGTGGCTCGATTCTCCGATGATCGAGTTGTTGCACGGCGAAGGGACGGTGCGCAAGGAGCTTCCGGCCAAGTTCATCCAGTTCGAACGCCACGGTATCGATATCAGCAAGGACCCGATGCTCGTCTACCCGACCCTGCACTACCAAAACGGCGGCATCGCCATCGACGCCGACTGCGCAACGGTCGTTCCGGGCCTCTTTTCGGCCGGCGAATGCACCGGGGGCCTCCACGGTGAAAACCGCCTCATGGGCAACAGCCTCCAGGACGTTATCACCTTCGGAAGAAGGGCCGGCGTAAGCGCGGCGAAATACGTGAACGCGGGAGTGGAACTCAAAAAACTCACCCTGGATCACGTGGAAAAATTCGAGAAGGAACTGGAGCAGGCAGGCGTAACCGACCCCATAGTCGCTCCCATCCTGCTGCCCGATTACTCGACCGATGAAGTTTCCGCAAGGCGGCTCGCGGAAGCACGGCAGGAAAGCGAATAAGGCGAAGCAGCAAAAAAGAAGGTAACAGGGCTTTTTAGCCTCTCAGGGGTACCCGGGTCGCACCGGTTGCCCCTTTTTTATTAGTGAGCGGGGCCGGTTGCGGCTAATGGTGAACTCTATCTGGAATGTGTTGGAGTATTTGACAACACAAAGAGGCTTCGCTATTATAATCGGGATGAACGCAGAACTCATGCTAAACGAACGCCACATTGTCTCCGAAAATACTTTTGTGGAATTAGTGGTGTGGCGCCTGCCATCGCCTGTTAAAGGCAGCCAACACGGTTTTAAGTACCGGCTCGCCTTGGTTGTGGATGGTCGTTGTGTTTTGCGTTACGACAACGAGCATGGCAAAGGTGACCACAAGCATGTGGGTGAGACGGCCATCCCGTATGCTTTTACCACGCCTCAAGCCCTGCTTGTAGATTTCTGGAGTGATGTTGACGGTTGGAGGGCTTAGAATGCGTACCGTTACACTGGTAATATCTCCTCGTGAGTCAGTAGGTCAGCGCTTCCTTCGAGCTTTTGAGGGGGAAGGGCAAGGGACCTTTATAAGCTTTGACTCTCCCGCGCTTCTTTTCAAGGTGCTCACGGGCAAGCGGTGGGAGTTGCTCAAAATGATGACCGGAGCGGGGCCGATAACCATTCGTGAGGCAGCGCGCAGACTGGGACGTGACGTAAAAGCGATCCATGGTGACGTGCATGTGCTTTTGAAAACCGGCATATTGCAAAAAACCGACAAGGGTTTTATCGATTTTCCCTTTGACGCCGTCCATGTGGATTTCACGCTGAAAGCCGCCTGAGCCGCGGGTGGGTCGCAGCCTTATCGTGCCCACCATCAGAGGCTCGCAATCAATATCGGTGGGCACAAAAAACCGTGCCCACCCTTGACCACCTCATAACGTCGCCCCGGCAGAGCTTTCGGGCCGGGGTCCGGTGTCTTTTCCCCGTTGCTACGCTGATCGCATTAACTGGAGAAGAAATAAAATCGCTAAGACGCCGGATTCCCGCCCACAAGCGTTTCGGGAATTGGCGATGTGGAATCCGTCATCTCATTTGGTTACAGAATCGACCGCAGGTGTTGTTCGAGCTGGTGTTTGGGGATGGCGCCGTGGACTGTGTCCGCCGGCCTGCCGTTTTTGAAAAGTATAATGGTCGGCACGCTTTGGACCTGGTATTGAGAAACCGTTGCCGGATTTTTATCCAGTTCGACTTTGACGAATTTGATCGAGCCCGAAAATTCGCGGGCCAGTTCGTCGAATAAGGGCAGGAGCCTCTGGCAATGGCCACACCAGGGCGCCCAGAACATGACGGCCGCCGGTCCCGGGAAGTCGAGCACTTCGCCCCGGAAGCTGTAGTCGAAGGCCGGGACCGCCCGCTCGGGGAACGCGGCCGGCTGGGATAGTGGGGTTCGGCACTTGCCGCAGACTGCTCTTTGCCCCATACGGGAACGAGGAATACGGTTTTTTGCGCCACAATTGGGGCATCGAACGATCAAATTGTCCTCAACCATTGATCTAAAGACCTCGTTTAATTTAAAATGCAAGACCGGATGCGGCAGCCTTGCCATCGGATAATCATGAACACGAGGCCGCGCAAGCAATCGCGGCCTTCTACAGTCACCATCGACTGTTCCTGCGCCCGCCTCCTCTAAGAGTTGTTCCGGTTGCTGCGGTTCTTTTTTTCGAAGCTCGACTGAAATGAAACGAGGTAACTCATGGCCCGAATCGACGATTATAAAGAATCTTTCCGGCTGGCATCCATCGAGCTGAACAAAAGGGACCCGGCCGCCATGGCGAAAGCGGCCGGAGTCGAGGTGTCAGGCTCCGATCCTTCTTACCGGCTCCAGGTGCCCTTTCTGGGCGGCAATTACGTGGTCGAAACCGGCCCCGGCATCGATGTGCGCAGGGAGGACGGGGGTGAGGTGCCTCTTCCGGACAAGATTTTGATAGCCCATTACCTGCTCGGGGCGGCCGACAGGAAAACCACCGGCGAACTCATCACTTTTCGCCAGATTCCGGACGGTAAATTCTATTTCGATGCATTCCAGAGACGCGCGCGGGACCCGTTTGTTTCCTTTTTCGGAAGCAGCGGCCGTCTTTTCCGAAAATGCGCCGAACTGATGGGGGCAAAACCGGTGGAAGGCGGCGATTGTGCAATGCAGTTCGACGTGTTCCCGAACATTTTCCTGCGGCTCGTCCTGTGGGAGGGGGACGACGAATTCCCGCCGGAGGCCACCATTCTTTTCGACGAGAGCATCCAGAGACAATTGCCGGTCGAGGACGTAGCTTTCATGAGCGGAACGGTCGTCTATCGACTCATCGGTCTTGCCAGGAAAATGCAGGCGGGAACGTGACCAATCGTTTAGTATACAAGGGGGAGGTCCTGTATTGAAAATAGCAATCAGTGGAAAAGGCGGTGTTGGGAAAACGACCCTGTCGGCCTTCCTGGTGAGGTGGTTCGCCGACCAGGGCAGAAGCGTTCTGGCAATCGATGCCGATCCGGACGCCAACCTGGGGCATGCGCTGGGAATCAAGGAGGCTTCCGGGCTGGTTCCCATCTCCCAGATGCGTGAACTGGTCGCCGAGAGGACCGAGTCGGTACCCGGGGCTTACGGTGGTTTTTTCAAACTGAACCCCAAAGTGGACGATCTTCCGGAAAAGTTGTCCGTGCGGCAGGGTGAGAATATCCGGCTCATGGTGATGGGGGGTGTGAAGAAGGGCGGAACCGGCTGCGTCTGCCCCGAAAGCGTGCTGCTGAAAAACCTGGTCCAGCACTTGATCCTGAGGCGCGACGAAGTGGTTATCCTGGACATGGAGGCCGGCATAGAGCACCTGGGGCGCGGGACCTCGAAATACGTGGACTGGCTCATAACGGTGGTCGAACCCGGCCAGAGAAGCGTTGAAACCGCCTCCCGCATAAGGGATCTCGGCAGGGATATCGGCGTTACGCGGATAGGACTGGTGGGCAACAAGGTGCGAAACGAACAGGACCGCGATTTCCTGAGGAAGGTCCTTAGCGGGCAGTTGATTCTGGGGTTTATTCCATACGACGACCAGATCATAGAGGCCGACCTCGAGTCCAAGTATGCGGAAACTGTCAGCGCCGCCACCAGGGCCGCTCTGGAAAAGATCACGAAGAACCTGGTGGAGGCATCGGAAGCGGCGGGCCTTTAACCTGGGCGCGGGGGCGAATGCCATCCATGATTGACGTGCAGAGCCAGTACGATCACAGGAACATCAACATCGACAAGGTGGGGGTGAAGGACATCCGCTACCCCGTGACCGTTATGGACAGGGACAGCGGCGTTCAGCACACGGTGGCCTCGATCAACATGTACGTGAACCTGCCGCGGGAATTCAAGGGCACGCACATGAGCCGGTTTATCGAAATTCTAAACGAGTTCCACGGAGATCTCGATATCCGCGAGTTCGCCACCGTGCTCAAAGCGCTCCAAAAGCATCTCCAGGCGGAATCGGCCCACATGGAGATGAGCTTTCCCTATTTCATCCGAAAGCTCTCGCCGATCACCCAGAGTGCGGGCCTGATGGAATACCGGTGCCGCATCGCCGGGTCTCTCGACAGCCAAAAGGGCTACGACCTGGTGGTGGAGATCAATGTGCCCATTTCCACCGTCTGCCCCTGCTCCAAGGAGATAAGCGAATACGGCGCCCACAACCAGCGAGGGCTTGTGAGGCTGGCGGTGCGGTTCAAAAAATTCGTCTGGATCGAAGACCTCGTCCACCTGGTGGAAAAAGCCGCTTCCTGCGATGTATACTCCGTGCTCAAGCGCCCGGATGAAAAGTATGTGACGGAGAGTGCGTACGAGAACCCCAAATTCGTCGAGGACGTGGTCCGCGACATTGCCTCCGACCTGAAACTGGACCCCAATATCCTGTGGTTCATGGTGGATGTGGAAAATTTCGAATCGATCCACAACCACAGTGCCTACGCGTGCATTGAAAGGACCAAATAAAGGTGCGGGCCGGTCGGTAAATGGGAAAACCCGCTCACCGGTTCACTCATTCATCTCTTCAGCCGAATTCGGATATGACCACCTTCGAAAAAATCTGCCTCGCCATGGCGGACCCCTCCTTTTACCCGCATCCGGCTTCCGGGCCCGAAAGGCGGGATTCGCACATTTCCGCTGTTTTTCTCACGGGGCAGTGGGTCTACAAGCTGAAAAAGCCCTTTGATTTCGGTTTCCTCGACTATACGGAGCTGGAGACCAGGCGGCGCATGTGCGAACGTGAAGTCGCCCTGAACCAGCGGCTCTCGACCGGTATCTACGACGGGGTGGTCGAAATTCGCGAAGAGAGCGGGGAATTTCACCTGGGCGGCGGCGGAGAAGTCGTCGAATACGCGGTGAAAATGAAACAACTGCCCGATGATGCGGTACTCTCGCACCTGCTTGCCCACAGTGCCGTGGGGCGCGAACAAATGGCGCGCCTCGGGCGGCGGCTCGGCGCTTTCTATTCGCAAGGCGCGCGCAATCCGGAAATCGACCGCTACGGTGAGGCCGATACCATACATTTTAACATCGAGGAAAACTTCAGGCAGCTTGCCCCCTACGTGGGCACCCTGGTAAGGAAGGCCCCGTTCGACTTCATAAGAGAGGCCAGCCGGGGATTTTTCAGTTATTGCAGGCAGCTTTTCGCAAGGCGAATCGAACAGGGGCGCATCTGCGACGGGCACGGCGACTTGAGGGCCGAGCATGTCTATTTCACGGAAGCAATCCAGATAATAGACTGTATCGAGTTCAACGAGCGGTTCCGGTACGGCGATGCGGCAGCGGACCTTGCCTTCCTCCACATGGATGTGGAAAGGCTCGGCAGGTTCGACCTGGGCCTTGCGGCCCTCGCCGGCTACATCGAAAAGACCGGGGATTTCGGTATTTACACGGTGCTTGATTTTTACGCCTGTTATCGCGCGGTGGTGAAGATGAAGGTGTCGTGCCTCACCTGGACCGAACTGGATGAGGGGGCGAGAAAGAAGGAGATGGAAGCCCGCGCCGCGCAGTATCTCGATTTGGCCCGGCGCTACGCGATCCGGTTCAGCAGACCTGCGATATGGGTCCTGTGCGGACTGCCGGGGACCGGAAAATCCACCCTGGCTGAAAAGGTGCGGGATACTTTCCAGGTCCCGCTCTTCCGCTCCGATGAGGCAAGAAGGGAGCTTCCGGAGTACCGCCTTCACCACACCGGCCCGGTCCCGCTGGGGCAGGGGATATACAGGCCCGATCTTCGCGGCCGGGTCTACGCGAGGCTCCTCGCCCTGGCGCAGGAGGAGCTCAAAAAAGGCTGGTCGGTGATCCTGGATGCCACCTTTTCAAGGCGTCACTGGCGCGATGAGGCGGTGAGGCTCGCCCGCGACCTTGATGTGAATATAGTCTTTTTCGAGTGCGTAAGTTCGGAACCCACCATGGCGGAAAGGGCAGGGCGGCGGAAAACGGGCGAGGACAACCTCTCCGATGCGAGGCCGTACCACATTGCGGGGCTTCTGGAAGAATTCGAAAAAATAGATGAGGTCGGACCGCAATTCCACGCCGTCGTCGATACCGAGAAAGACGGCCCCGACCAGGCGTTCGCAAAGCTTTTGTCCAGGGCCTGCGAGATGAAGCGCTCCCAGGTGGAGCGGGTGATCGCGAGGCTTTAGAAAAGAGCGGGGGAACCAGTCCCCCGCCTGGCTTTTTTGCCGGTTCCCAAGCTCCGGCTTCGTGCCGCGCCTGGAGTAGAAGCTGGAGCTTCTGAGTGGGGGTTCCCAAGCTGGAGCTTGGGTACCAGCGTACTGAGGGAGCCGGCGTACCAGAGGACTCGGCGAAAAATGCAGCCTGATAGTTGGAGAGGGAGGTGGGAGAGCTCAACCGCCACCTCTTACCGGTTCGCCTCCAACGCCTCGCCGGCCAGCCTGTCGATTCTTTCGGCCTCCTCGGTCTTTCCCCGCTTTCTGCACCCGTCGGTATAGATCCGGCATTTCTTCACAAGAGCCAGCCGCGCCGAAATTCTTTGGTCCTTCGTAAGCGGTGTTGTCCGCAGGAGGTTTGCAATGGCCTGGATGCGGTACCTGTCCAGTGAGGCAACGGTTGCGGAAAGCTGGTCCGGATGGCCTCCGCGTTTCACCACAAGCGGTTTTGGGACGAGTCCCAGGGGAAAGCGGCATCCGATCCGAAGCCACAGGTCGAAGTCCTCGCATGCCGGAAACGATTGATCGAACAGCCCCACCTCCTCGAATACGCCGCGGTGGATCATGACGGCCGAGGGACTTACCAGGCATCTTTCCAGGAGCTGTGAAAAGCAGTGTCCTTCCGGTTTTTTATGATAGCTGCGCGGGTTTACCCGGTTGCCGTTTCTTACCCAGACCTCTTCGGTCTGGCAGAGCGGCACCCCGGGGTTATCGGAAAAAAACCGCACCTGGGCGGCCAGTTTTCCGGGGCGCCACAAATCGTCGGAATCGAGAAAGGCTATCCACTCGCCCTTCGAGCGCGAGATCCCGAGGTTTCGGGCGGCGCTCACCCCCGACCTCTCCCGGCGCAGGCAGGTGATTCTATCGCCGAAGCGGGAGAGCGCTTCGCCGGTGCCGTCGGTCGAGCCGTCATCGACCACGATTGTTTCACATTCCTCTCCGACATCCTTCTGGGCGAGGACCGACTCAACCGCTTCCCGGACGAGTTCTTTGCGGTTGTATGTGGGGATGATTATGCTTATCACGGTTCTGTCTGTAGAAATGAAGTCCGGCACCCCGGAGTATAAAGATTGACCTCCGGGCGCAAATAAGATAAAGATATTGGCTGAATGGCCGGAAGATGCCTCAAAAGGGAAATATCCGGCCGCGGGGGCGGTTTCCCGCTCGGGGAATGGTTCCGCGCCCCAAAGATAACAGATTTTTCCGTTCTTTGAAATTACAGGGATTCAGGTATTATCGTAATTTAAAAGGGAAGACGGTTCGAAACCGTCGCGGTCCCGCCGCTGTAAACGGGGACGAAAGCCATGAGGAACCACTGGTCCGCCAGATCGGGCCGGGAAGGGATGGCGAGTAGGGTGATCCGTGAGCCAGAAAACCTGCCTGAAATCCACAGGGGTTCTCGAACAAAGCTTTGTTTTGGGGGACGAGGGTCTTTCCCTGAAAGTAGAGGATCAAGCCAAGCTGGGTGCAGTCCTTGAGTTTTCCAAAGGTATTTTATTGGAAGGCCAAGGACTTTTTTGTTTTGGGCTCAAACTTAGGCAGGTGTCATTTGATACTGAAGTTTCCAACGAAATGCGCGGATGTCCGTCCCGGGCTGGTCAAGGCCGGGAAGCGGATCGAAGATGAAAGTTTCCGGATAATAGACGAGGAGATCGGTGACCACCGTTTTCCCGACGACCAGTGGCAGGTCTTGCGGCGTGTGATTCACAGCACGGGCGATTTCGACTACGCCCAGAGAATCCGGTTCAGCGAAAACGCCGTATCCGCCGGGATCGAGGCCCTTAAGTCCGGCGCCTGTATTTTCGCGGATACCCGGATGATCCGGGCGGGCATTGCCCCGTGGAGGCTCGACTGGTTCGGAAACGAAGTGGTTACGCCTGCGGAAAAGAGCGAAACACAGGAAGTCGCGGTCGAAATGGGCGTAACGCGCACCCTTGCCGCATTCCGGAGCTGCGCCGGCGGCCTTAACGGGTCGGTAGTGGCCGTGGGAAACGCCCCCACGGCGCTACAGGAGGTTGTGAGGCTGATCGAGGACGAAGGCGTCCGTCCGGCACTGGTGATCGGTGTCCCGGTGGGGTTCGTCCAGGCGGAAGAATCCAAGGCGTCGCTGTGGCGGCTTCCGGACCAGCCTGTGATAACGGTGCTCGGCAGAAAAGGCGGCAGCACGGTTGCCGTTGCCATTGTTCATGCCCTTTTGGAACTTGCCAAAACCGGTAAGTAGTACATTGGCGCTCTTCTGAATCGGTTTCTTTCCCGCTCCTTCGATATCTCAGGCGGGTTGTGCGGTTGGGGATGACTATGCTGGGCAAACTTTTCGGAATCGGAGTCGGGCCTGGGGACCCGGAGCTGCTCACGCTGAAGGCGGTCAGGATTCTCAAGGAAGTCTCACACGTATTTGCCGCCTCATCGAGCAAAAACGACTACAGCCTTGCCCATAGTATCGTGAGCGGGCACCTGCCGCCGGGAACGCCCGTGGACCAACTGGCGTTTCCGATGACGTTCAATCCGGAGCGACTGGAAGACGCCTGGCGCGCCAACTGCGAAAAGGTGGTCGAGATGCTGGGGCAGGGGAAAAACGTGGCGTTTCTCACCATCGGCGATCCTCTCACCTTCAGCACCTTTATCTACCTAATGAGGAAAATCAAAAAGAGGCTGCCGGAGGTGGTCATAACGGTGGTGCCGGGCATAACCTCTTACCAGGCGGCGGCGGCCTGCGCAAACGAGCCCCTGGCGGAAGGCGAGGAGGCGATAACGATCCTTTCCGGGGCCAAGGGGCGCGACCGGCTCAAGGAGGCCATGGAAGTCTCCGAAAACGTGGTGATGATGAAGACCTACAAGCGTTTCCCCGAGATCCTTGCCCAGATTAAGGAAAAAGGCATGGAGGGGCGCTGCTGCTTTGTCAGCCGATGCGGGCTTGAAGGTGAAATCGTCGAGCGAGATTTCGAAAAACTGGCCGGCATGGAACAGCCGCATTACCTGTCCTTGATGATAATCAAAAAGAACGGGCTGGAGGATTAAAGAATTCAGGAATTTAGGGATTGAGGAATTCAGGGACCTAAATTCTTCAATCCCTAAATTCCTAAATTCGGAAAAACCATTATGACCGATCCGGCAACCAATGCCACCTCAGGCGGACACCGTCCCCGGACCCTGTTTTTACCGGCCCGGTTCTTTTTCTGGGCAGGGTCTATCCTGGCGATAATCTTCGCCATGTTCATCAGTTCCGGTATCGGCTCGTTTAAGACTTCCTACGATTCCATTCTCAGGCTCTGGCTCACCCCCCTGTTTCCCGGCGCTGCGGCCGGAATGGACGACACCGTCCGCTACATTGTGCTCAACGTCAGGCTGGCCAGGATCTGCCTTGCTTTCCTGGTGGGAAGCGCCCTCGCCCTTGCCGGCACCGTTTACCAGGGGGTTTTATTAAATCCCCTGGCCGACCCCTTCACGCTCGGGATATCCACCGGGGCCGCATTCGGGGCGTCGCTGTCCATCCTGCTGGGTCTTGGATCGGTTCACTTTTTCCACATAAGCATTCTGCCCGCGTCGGCCTTTGCCGGCGCTCTCCTGGCGCTCTATCTCGTTTATATGCTCGGAAGCATACACGGGCGCATCCATGTGGTAACGATAGTGCTGGCCGGTGTTATCGTCTCCACTTTCCTTTCGGCCATGATCAGTCTGCTCAAGAGCCTTAACGAGGACTCCGTCTCCACGATCGTTTTCTGGATCATGGGGAGCCTTTCCGGGAAAAGCTGGGCGCACGTCCTGCTGGTGCTGCCCTATATCGTGGCGGGGACGGCCGCAATCTGCTGTTTTACCAGGGAACTCGACCTGCTGAGCCTGGGTGACATCCAGGCGCAACAGTTGGGCGTAAACGTGCAGAAGGTCCGGTTCTGGCTGCTTTTCGCGGCGTCCCTGGTGACCGCCGCCGCCGTGGCGGTGAGCGGCATAATCGGGTTCGTCGGACTGGTAATTCCTCACCTGGTGCGGCTGGCCCTCGGGCCGCGGCACCGGCTGCTGATTCCCGCCGCCCTGCTTTCCGGAGGGCTGCTGGTGCTCGTTTCCGACTCGATAGCCAGAAGCATCCTTCCGGGTGGTGAGGAAATCCCGGTGGGCGTGGTTACCGCCATAATAGGAGGCCCTTTCTTTTGCTACCTTCTCCTGCGGCACAAAAAACAGCTCCGGCTGCAGTAGGCGTCTCGGCCCTTTGTTGCGGCTATCCGGGTGTCGAGGTGCTGAAGGGCATCTCGTTTTCGGTGGCGAAGGGCGAATTCGTCGGCATCCTGGGGCCGAACGGGGCTGGAAAATCAACCCTCGTGCTGGCGCTTAGCGGTATAATCCCGGTGACCAGGGGCGGGATCGAAATATTCGGGACCGGGCTCGACCGGCTCAGCCTCAAGGAGCGCGCCCGCCGGATGGCCGTAATCGTGCAGGACGGCGATATCCGGTTTCCTTTCTCCTGCCGCGAAATTGTCGAAATGGGCCGCTACCCTCACAAGAAACGCTGGCAGATGGACAGCATGACGGACTTTGAAGCGGTCGAAAAAGCGCTTTCCCTGACCGATACCGCTTTTCTTGCGAACCGGCCCATCTCGGCCGTGAGCGGGGGAGAGCGGCAACGGGTCTTCATGGCCAAAACCATTGCCCAGCAGGCGCGGATTTTGCTCCTGGATGAGGCATCTTCGGCCATGGACGTTCACCGAAGGCTCCGGATGTTCAAGGTGCTCGATGAACTGAACCGACAGGAGGAGTTGACCGTGCTGGCGGTCCTGCATGATGTCAATCTGGCGGCGCTTTTCTGCCGCAGGCTTATTTTTCTAAAAGACGGGGCAGTCGAGGCGGACGGGCCGACAGACGAGGTGCTGACGGAGGAAGTCCTTGAAAAAATTTACGAGACCCGCGTCATTGTCCAGGAAATAAACGGTGCGGGTAGAAAGCAGGTGATTTTTTTGCCATGACTTCCAAGACTTTTCGCACTCCGAAGTTTTTTCGCGTCCCCGGGATCGCGGCGTTCATTATCATGGCGACGCTTGTATGGGGACCCTCCTGGTCCCGGGCTCAAGTCCAGATAACCGACGATCTCGGCCAGAAAATCTCCCTTGCTCAGCCCGCGAGCAGAATCATCCCGCTCTACGGCGCATTCGGCGAGATGCTCTATTCGATTGGGGCCGGAAACCTTATCATCGCCCGTACCCAGGCCGACAATACGGTCCCGGGGACCGCGCAACTGCCGTCCGTGGGGACGCACATGCGGCCGGACGTGGAGATGATAATCGGCCTCAGGCCGGACCTGGTGGTAATGAGCGCCAGCCGCAAGTCGGAGACCCCGGAGATATCGCGGGTACTCGATTCCGGTATCCCGGTTGCCGTGTTTTCCCCGAAAACCTTCGGGGATATTTTCTCGACGGTGGAAAGGCTCGGTATTTTGTGCGGTAAAGCGGACCGGGCCAGGAAATTTGTCGGAGAACTCCGGCAAAGACTCGATGCGGTCAGTGCGAAGCTCAGCGGTATCACCAAAAAGCGGACGGTTTTCTTCGAAATACGGGCTCAACCTCTTACCGGGGCCGGACGGGGCTCGATAGTCGAGGACATAATCGAAACCTCGGGCGGCGAAAATATAGTCGAGAGCCGCAAACCGATTGTCAGCTACAGCCTGGAAGAACTCCTTTTGCAGAATCCGGATTTCTATATCGTCCAGGAAGGCCCGATGAACAAGAATCCCCCGGACCCGACAAAGAGGGTGCACTTCGACCGCCTGCAATGCATTCGGGACGGCAGGTTCATGTTCGCCGACGAGTTCATCTTCTCCAGGCCGGGGCCGCGCTGCGTGGAGGCCGTCGAGCGCCTGGCGCCCGCGCTGTACCCCGAGTTGTTCCGGCGATAGGCGCGGCATGTCCGAAGATCATGCAGGCAGGAAAAAAAAGCGGCTGAGATGCGGGTTTAGCACGGGCACGGCCGCCGTGGCGGCGGCAATGGCGGCCCTGCGGAGGGTAATATCGGGGAGGGATCCTAAATCCGTCGCCGTGCGGCTTCCCTCCGGCATATACCTGCCCATCGCCATTGCCGGCAGTACCATAGAAGAAGGTGTCGGCCGCGCGTCGGTCATCAAGGATGGGGGAGACGATCCGGACGTAACCAACCGGGCGGTGATACAGGCGCGGGTGAGAATTATCGAGGCCGGCGCCGAAGCCGCGTGCGGCGTCAGGCTGGTGGCCGGGGCCGGGGTGGGGGTGGTCACCAGGAAGGGCCTGCCGGTCCCGCCGGGTGAGCCGGCAATCAATCCGGTTCCCAGGCTGATGTTTGCCGATAACCTGTATCGCGAGCTTATGTCGAGCGGTCCCAAGGTCGTTTTCGAAAAAGCTTCCGGGAGCTGTGAAAATGGTGAGCGGCCGTCGGCTTTCGTTGCGTTCGATCCACCGTTTGCGGAAGGCCTTGCCGGGGTTTTGCTTGAAGTGACAATCGATGTCCCACGGGGAGAAGAGCTGGCCGTGCACACTCTGAACCCGCGCCTCGGGATTGTGGGCGGCATTTCCATCCTGGGGACCACCGGAATAGTCAAACCCTTCTCCAACGAAGCATACGAGGAAACCATCCGCGCCGCCCTTTCGGTTGCGACATCCAACGGGTGTACGACGGCGGTGCTCAGCACGGGCGGCAAGAGCGAGCGGTTTGCAATGGGTGTGCTTCCGGGCGAGCCGGTAGAAGCGTTCGTTCAGATCGCCGATTTTTTTGGATTTGCGGTCCGGGAGGCGCGCCGTTTCGGGTTCCGGCGGATCGTGCACAGCGTCTTTTTCGGCAAGGCGGTCAAGATGGCGCAGGGAATGGAATACACTCATGCCCGTTCCGGCCCGCTCGATGTCGAACTCCTGGCGCAAATCGCGAGGGAATCGGGCAAAGAAGACTCAATTTGCAGGGAACTGGCGTCGGCCAACACCGCCAGGCACGCCCTGGAGATTATAAATGAGCGCGGCGCGGCGGGTATCGTCCAGTCAGTTGCCTCGAAGGCAATCGAGCGGTCGGTGCGGATCGCGGGGGAGGGGGCGGGCGTGAGGCTTCTGCTGTTTGACTATGGAGGCGGCCTGCTGGCGGATGTGAGCAACTGAGTTCGAATGGGAGTTTCACACGAAGCCGCGAAGGCGCGAAAGAAAAGATGAAGGTACTGAAACCACATGAGTGGGAGGCCCCGGTTGTCGCCGTTATCGGCATGGGGACCAGCCGCGGCGATCTCGGCCAAACGGCCGTGGAGTGGATCGACCGGGCGGAGGTGCTCGTCGGGGCCAAGCGCCACCTGGAGTTTTTCCCCGATTATCCAGGTGAGAAGATTCCATTGGAAGTGCCTGTTGCTGCGATAATCGAACTCATAGGACGCATTTGCGAAACGAGGCGGACGGCGGTCCTTGCTTCCGGGGACCCTCTTTTTTTCGGGATAGGGAAAAGACTTTCCCAGGCGTTCGGGAAAGATCGCCTGTTCTTTATCCCCAA
This sequence comes from uncultured delta proteobacterium, assembly GCA_963712895.1. GTDB lineage: Bacteria > Desulfobacterota > Syntrophobacteria > Syntrophobacterales > Syntrophobacteraceae > SbD1. Next base: position 171,379 of record CAVQJR010000016.1, read on the forward strand.
TGTGACCAGCATCCAGGTGCTTTGCGCCAGGATCTGCCGGCCGTGGGAAGACGTCGAGGCGATCAGCGTGCACGGGAGGCCCGGCGCGGCGCGGGTGGGCGATATCATCGACAGGCTTAACCGGGGCGGGAATGTGGCGGTATTCACCGATCCGTCCCGCACTCCGGCGTGGCTCGCCGGAATGCTTGCCGATTCGGGCGCCCCCGAGTGCGAATTCGTGGTAGCGGAAGACCTGGGGAGTCCGCACGAGAAAGTGCGCTTTTTTACGCTCGCGGAGGCCGCAGGGGAAAATTTTTCAGACCTCAACCTGGTGATGATCTTTCCCGCGCGGCAAAGCACGGCGGACCGGCATTCCGAGCGGGCGGAAATATTCGGGTTCAAAGAAAGCGAATTCGCCCATGAGGCCGGGCTTATCACCAAGATGGAGGTGCGGGCGGTGGTGCTGGCGCTCCTTCGTCCGGGGCCGGGGCAAGTGCTGTGGGACATCGGGGCGGGCACGGGATCGGTTTCCATCGAGGCATCGAGAATCGCCCCGTTCGGGCGGGCATTTGCCATTGAAAAAAATGAGCAGCGACACGCAATGATGCTTCAAAACCTTGAAAAATTTGGCGCATCCGAGGTCGAGGCCGTGTGCGGGGGCGCTCCGGAAGCGCTGAAAAATCTGCCCGATCCCGACCGGGTATTCATCGGCGGAAGCGGAGATACGCTGGATGAAATCCTGGAGGAGGTTTGCGCGCGGGTCCTTCCCGGCGGGGCAGTGGTTCAGACGGTGGTGCTCCTGGAAACACTCGACCGGGTGAGGAAGTTTTGGAGCAAGCCGGGCTGGGAAGTCTCGGTTACGCAGCTACAGGTCAGCCGGTCCGTGCCTACGGGGAAGGATTTGAGGCTGGATGCGCTTAACCCGGTGTTTATCGTATCGTCCCGGAGGCGGTAGCCACGCACCGCTGGTTCCCACGCACCGCTGGTTCCCAAGCTCCGGCTTGGGAACCCCTTCTCCGAAGCTCCAGCTTCCACTCCAGATGCGCACATGAAGCAGGCGCTTCCAAGGTCCGGTCCCCAAGCCGGAACTTGGGAACCAGCAAAAAAGCTGCCATGCGCATGGCCGCGCTTTCCACGTTTTTATACCAGTTTGCGTCCAAGATCGTTCGTCCTGAGGTATCGAAGGGCGGACGATCCACCCGTTCATGCTTCGATACCTCAGCACGAACGGGACCAAGTTCAGTTCAATCTTGAACACAAATTGGTATTATACTAATTTTCGTTCAAAATAGGCCAATACCGATGGGTTACGCTCCGCTTCACCCATCACAATTTTGAACGCAACCTGGTATTAACCGGTCAAAAGGTTGACGGAAAAGATCCCGACAACCCTACTTTTTGGCGCACAGAGCGCCGAATGCGCGCTCATACCTGCCGCAAAACGATTCCCACGTAAAATCGTGTTCCTGGGTCCCGTAGTGCTCGACTGAAAACGATGCCACCGTTACTCCCATCATGCATGCCACATCCCAGGGCAGGTTCAGCTTGAATGCTTTTAATACCCCGGCGCGGAAGGCGTCGCCCGCCCCGGTGGGGTCCAGCACTTTTTCGGCTTTTACCGCCGGGATGGGGATCTTATCGCCCCCCTTGTCGAGCACCGCTCCCTGGGGGCCGACGGTGGTGATCACCACCTCGACGGCCTTGTGCAGGTCGGAGATGTCCCACCCCGTCATCTGCATGAACTGGGAGAGTTCATAGTCGTTTGAAATAAAGCACAGCGCTCCCTGTACGGTTTCTCGCAGTTCCGCTCCGTTCCAGATATTCAAGCTCTGCCCCGGATCGAAGAAAAACGGCGTTTTCGCCCTTTTGGCCTTTTCGGCAAACCCCATCATGTCGTTTTTGTTGCCGGGTCCGATGAATACGACGCTGGGGCCGGCCCCGTCGTCCAGGGAGGGCAGGTCGGCTTCGAACGCCATGGCACCCATATTGAATGCGGTTATCTGGTTGTCGTCGAGATCGGTCGTAATGTAAGCGCCGGCGGTAAACGCGCTGGGGATCGACTTGATCCAGCGTTTGGGCAGTTCCAGTTTGTCGAGCCACTTTTCGTAGGCCGGAAAATCCGTGCCGCAGGTGGCGACGATAAACGGTTTTTCACCCAGCCGGGAAAGGCTGTAAGCGATGTTGCCGGCCGTGCCTCCGAATTTTTCGATCAGACTGTTGATGTTGAAACACACGTTTAACACGTGAATTTTGTCCGGCAGTATGTGATCGGCAAAATGACCCGGGAAGTCCATAATACGATCATAGGCCAGGGAACCGGAAATAAAAATGTTCATTGAGTTTCTCCTCTTGAGGATTGCTGGACACGCTAAATCGTATCCTCTATACTAGATAACGCAAACAGGGGTAAAGCCTAAAACAAGGAAGAACAGCCATGACTTTTGCTAATTTCAAAAGAATTTCGGCAATTTTAAGTACCGTATCGCTGGTTTTTCTTTCCTGCGCCGCCGTAGCAATGGGCGGCCCCATTAGACTAATCCTCAGCGACGGCAACACTATCGAGGTGCCGTATTACTGGGTTACGGATGGGGAATTCAAATTCGATATTCCGGGTGGAATTGCCGGGGTCCCGAGAGCGCAGGTGGCCGCCATCCAGGAGGTGCTCGTGGCGAGGGAATTCGATCCGGAGGTGCTGGTCAAAAATTCGGCCGAGACCACGACTCCCGACCAGCGCCAGTTGATCCAGGACCTCGTGGGGACAAAGGCTACGGCAAGATGCGATATCGCCAATCCGGAAGAGGGCCTCAAACGCCTCAAAACAGGCCAGTCGGAGACCGAATCCGAAAAACCGACCATTCGCGGCCAGAAATACCACGTCGAAAAAACCATTGCCAGCATCTGTGACGAGTCGGGCGGCCCCGTGGTGATGATTCAGGAACTGGCAAGCAGCAGCAGCGAATTCAATGCCCGTGATTTCAACCTTATACTGTACGATTCCGAAGGAAGGGTGATTTCGAAAAAACCCTGCGAGGTCTATCCGCTGACACTTAAGCAGGATGACCAGAAAAAGCTCGGAGTGAAGGGCCGGGTGTACCTGATTCGAGCGAGCATTAAGCCCAATCCGGCAATAAAAAGATACGAAATAGCATCGGCGGCGAGGTAGCCGTCCGACGGGCTGATATTATGTTTTCCCTTCCCACGCGGGAAGTCGCGCCGATCCGCCGTACGGCCCCGGGTCCGTATTACGATACAGGAGCGTGAGAACGATATAAAGACACACCGGGTTCCCGCCCGGAAACGTTGCGGGAATGACGATTCGGGGTGCTCCCGCATTTACCGTGGCACAGTTACCATTGGAATTGTGATTATAGATAACCGGTTTCTTTTTTCTCAAGCACCGCCACGGTTGCGCCCCAGCCTCCGCTGCCCTCGTCCGCCTGCCTGAAGGAGACCACCAGCGGGTGCCTTTTCAGGACCGAGCGGACCTTTTCGCGAAGCACCCCCGTTCCTTTTCCGTGAATTATCCTCACTTCCTCGAAACCCTTCTCATATGCGGCCTCGATATAATCGTGGAGCAGGTCCTTCACCTCTTCCGGCCTGAACGTATGAAGGTCGATCACGTCTTCTATGGGGAACTCAACCGGTTCTTCGTCGTTTTGCATTGTCGGGGCTCCCGACCGGTCCTACAGCCAGTTCGAATGGGTTTCCGCGTGGTAGGAACTTCTCACCAGCGGCCCGGATTCAACGTGCCGGAACCCCAGCTTCAGGCCCTCCAGCCTCAGAGTTTCAAACTCATCCGGCGTGTAATAGCGGTGGACCGGGAAGTGGCCGCGGGTGGGGCATAAGTATTGCCCTATGGTCAGGATATCACATCCGGTGCTTCGAAGATCGGCCATAACCTGGGCTATTTCGTCCGCGGATTCACCCATCCCGACCATCATGCCGGACTTGGTGCGAATTCGCGGGTCTTCCGCCCGTACCGCCGCGAGCACCCGCAACGAGCGAAGATAATCCGCCCTGGACCTCACCTGTGAATAAAGGCGCGGGACCGTTTCGACGTTATGGCCGAAAACATTCGGAACGGCCCGCACGACCGTTGCGATAGAGAGGTGGTCTCCCTGGAAATCGGGAACCAGCACCTCCACTTTGCATTCGGGGATTTTGGAATGGATGGCATGGACGGTCCAGGCGAAAATGGAGGCGCCTCCATCGGGCAGGTCGTCGCGGGTAACGGAAGTGATAACCGCATGCTTGAGGTTCATGTGGAAAACGGCATCCGCCACTTCCGTGGGTTCATCCGGCCGCGGCGCATCCGGCTTGCCCGTGCGCACCCCGCAAAACCCGCAATCGCGGGTGCAGATGCCGCCAAGGATCATGAAGGTGGCGGTGCCTCTGCCCCAGCATTCGCCAAGGTTTGGGCAAAGCGCCTCGGCGCAGACCGTGTGCAGTTTTTTCTCCCGGACCAGGTTGCGCACCCTCTCGTAATTGTGGCCGGACGGGATGCGAACACGAATCCAGGGCGGTTTCGGCAGCCTCCGCGCGGGAGAGGCGCCAACGCTCGAGCTTTCCGGCGTCGTCTTATCCATCGGTTCGAGACTCATTTTGAAGGCTCCTCGGGGCCGGTAATTGCTAAAAGGCTTTCCGGTTCGATCTCTATCATTTCCCTTCCGAATACCTCTCCAAAATCGGCTGCGACCCGCCGGGAAAAGTCGGGCAGGGACACCTCCCGCCCCAGTATGCGGGACAGGACGGTGACGCCCTTGTCTTTTATGCCGCAGGGCGTGATCAGGCCGAAGTAGCTGAGATCGGTGTTCACATTGAGTGCGAACCCGTGCTGCGTGATCCTGCGGGCGGTGATCTTCACCCCGATTGCCGCGATCTTTTCCTGCTCCACCCATACCCCGGTGTAGCCGTCGATGCGGCCGGCCTCGATTTCACAACAGCCAAGAGCGCGGATAAGCATCTCTTCGAGCATGCGCAGGTAGCCGGAGATGCCGGTCCCATGCCTTGCCAGGTCGACAATCGGGTAGCCTACAAGCTGGCCGGGGCCGTGAAACGTTATGTCACCGCCCCTGTCAGTTTGGATAAGGGCCGCCCCCCGGTCCAGCAGCGTCTGCCGCGAAACAAGTATATTCGACTCGCCGCCCCGCCGGCCGAGCGTAAAGGTGGGAGGGTGCTCCAGGAAAAGGAGAATATCCGGCCCTCCGGCCGCTACCGCCGCCGCCAGCCGTTGTTGAAGCTCTCGTGCCCGCAGGTAGTCCATGCGGCCGAGCCAGCAGTAGTTGCAGATTTGCCTAGCCAAAACAGCATTCCAGGCAGGTGGGACGGGACTCAGCCCATTTGCTCCGCAAGGTAATTCGAGACTCCATGGGCGCCGCTACTTTTTCTGTGGGAGAATATGGGTGGAACTTCCTAAAAACGCTTCTGCGGCCTCTTCTTCCGCTTCCGAAAGGGTGGGGTGCGGGTGGATCGAAAGCGCCACGTCCTCGGCCAGGGCGCCCATTTCGATAGCCAGGACACCCTCGGAGATCATCTCCCCCGCGTCGCGCCCGACAATCCCCATGCCGAGCACGCGGTCGTTTTCCGGATCGAGAACCAGCTTGGTCAACCCCTTTCCCACGCCCATCGACACGGCGCGCCCGGAAGCGGTCCAGGGAAAACGGCTGATTTTGACTTTTATGTTGCGCTCCCGTGCCTGGTCCTCTCCCAAACCGCACACCGCAATCTGCGGGTCGGTGTAGACTACCGCGGGTACGACCCTGAAATCGAAAGCCGAGGGCAGCCCCGCGGTTACCTCGGCGGCCACCTTTCCTTCGTGCATTGCCTTGTGGGCGAGCATCGCCCCGCCTACAACGTCGCCGACGGCAAAAATGTTCGGGTCCGCAGTGCGCATTTGTTCGTCGACCTTTATGAAGCCTCGCTCGTCCACTTCCACTTTCGTGTTTTCAAGCCCGATGCCGGTGGAATTGGGGGACCTGCCTATGGCCACCAGCACGCGGTCAAACCGCTGGTTCTTGTTTTCGATCTCGCCCTCGAAGGTAACGTGCACGCCTTCACCGTTCTCTTTTAAACCCGTCACTTTCGTATGGTAGTTGATCGATTCGAAAAGACCGTCCAGCCTGGTGAGAAGCGGCCGGGCAAGATCGGAGTCCACTCCCCTCATGAGCCGCCCATTCCATTCCACAAGGGTCACTTTGCTCCCCAGGGACGCATAAACGGAACCAATCTCCAACCCCACGTAGCCGCCTCCCACCACCAGAAGACGCGGGGGAATGTCCGCGAATTCCAGCGCTCCTGTCGAATCCATTACGCGCCCGCCGGGCTTGAACTCCACTCCCGCGGTATGCCGGGCAAGGGACCCGGTGGCTATGATGCAGTGCTTGAATCTGATGTGCCCGGTCCCCGCGGCCTGGACCCTGACGTGGTGGGAGTCCTCGAACACGGCCCGGCCCTGCGTGAAAAGTATGCCGCGCCTTTTAACCAGTTCCACCAGCCCGTTTGCGAGCTTGTCTATCACCTGGTTTTTCCACTCGCGCACCCGGTTTATTTCGATCCTGGGCTGCCCGAAAGTGATGCCCATCTCCTGCGCGCGTTCGGCGTCGTGCATGATTTCCGTAACATAGAGGAGGGTCTTCGAGGGAATACAGCCCCTGAACAGGCACACTCCGCCCGGTCTGGGGTCGGATTCCACTATCGTTACGTCCGCTCCGAGATCGGCCGCCCGGAAAGCGGCGGCGTAGCCGCCGGGACCCCCTCCGATAACCAGAACTTCGGTTTCCTGGCTGAATTCACCCATGACCATAGCGCGTCATCTCCGGTATATCGGCGAACAGGCAAGAGGTTGAACGGGGCGAGAAGGCGGGAGCGCTTTTCCCGTTCACCCGTTTACCTGCCCACCCGATTAAGATTTACTTGTTCACATCACCATCATGAGATTTCCGGGGTTTTCCAGCGACTCGATTATGGCCGTCAGAAAACGGGCGGCATCCGCGCCGTCCAGCACCCGGTGATCGAAAGTAATGATAAGCGGCAGCATGAGGCGCGCAACGATCCGGTTGCTGTGCTCGTCGCCCTTGACTACCGGCTGGAGCCTTGCCTGGGCCATTCCAAGGATCGCCACCTGGGGATAATTGATGATCGGATTGAAGGACGTTCCCCCCAGGGGGCCGATGTTGGTGATGGTAAAGGTCCCGCCCGCCAGATCGTCCAGGCTCGTCTTGCTCTGCCTGGCCTTCCCGGCGATTTGTTTCAGCTCGATTGCAAGATCAATGATGCTTTTGCGGTCCACGTCGCGTATCACGGGGACCACCAGGCCGCGGTCGGTGTCCACCGCTACCGAGATGTTGTAATAATGTTTGAGGATGATTTCCTCGGCTTCCATATCCAGACTGGAGTTGAATCGGGGGAACCTCTTGAGCGCCGCCGCGGCCGCCTTGAGCATGAATATGGTAAAAGTCAGGGCGCCTCCGCGATCTTCGACCTGCTTTTTGTATTTTAGCCTGAATTCTTCCAGCTCCGTAACGTCGGCCACATCCATGTGACTGACGTGCGGGATCTGCGACCACGAAAGCGCCAGGTGTTTTGCCGTCGCCCGGCGAACGGAGCGCAGCGGCACGCGTTCGATCTGGCCGGCCTGGTCGAACTTCGGAAGAGGAGGGGCTTCGGGAGGGGCCGCGGGCTTAACCTCCTCCTCAGGTGGAGCTTCCGGCGCGGCCGCGGGTTTTTTTGCCCCCTCGGCATAGGCGCGCACGTCCTCGGACGTAACACGGCCTCCGGGGCCGCTCGGCCGGACCTGCCGCAAATCGACCCCCAACTCGCGGGCAAGATGGCGTGTGGACGGCGCGGCCGGCACCGGCCCTTCCGCCGGCGCTGCAGGTGCTTCAGGGGCCGGGGGCTTTTCGGCTTCGGTTTTTCCGACCGCATTTTCGCTCACCTCTGCAACGCGCCCGGCCTTTTCCTCCTTTTGCGCGGCAGGTCGGGGTTCCCGTTTTTCTTCCGGCTTCGCGGCGGGAGGAGGCGCTTTCGGGGCCTTTCCGGATTCACCCTCTTTTAAAAACACCATCAACACGTCCCCGACGTGGACCGTCTGCCCCGGCTTTACCCTGATCTCGTGTACCGTGCCGGTTACGGGCGCCGGGACCTCGGCGGTGGCTTTGTCCGTTTCGACTATGAGCACCGGCTGTCCGTCTTCCACCTGGTCACCCACGCTAACCAAAACCTCGACTATTTCTCCCTCGTGAATCCCTTCCCCGAGATCGGGAAGTTTGAATTCGACCGGCATGATTTTCCTCCAAAACGGTTTCGGGAGTAAGAGAAAGCGGGCCTAGAATTCCAGCGTTTCGCGCACCGCCCGTGTGATCCTGAAAACCCCCGGCAGGTAATCATGTTCCCGCTGGTAGTATGGAATCACCAGGTCAAAACCGGTAACCCTGCGCACAGGCGCTTCGAGATACAGAAAAGATTTTTCGATCACCCGGGAGATAATTTCGGCCCCGGCACCGAAACTGCGCGGCGCTTCGTGCACCACGACCGCGCGCCCGGTCTTCCTGACTGATTCCGTGAAAAGCTCGTCATCCAGGGGGGATATCGTGAGGATGTCGATAACCTCGCATTCGATACCGTCCTTTTCTTTTAGTTCTTCGGCCGCCTCCAGGGTCTGATGCAACATGGCGCCGTAGGATATGAGAGTTATATCCTTTCCTTCGCGGGCGACACGGGATTTGCCTATCGGAAACGTTTCTTCCTCCTCGGGTACATCTTCCCGGAAGGCGCGATAGAGGGCCTTGGGTTCATAGAAAACCACCGGGTCGGGGTCGCGGATGGCGCTTACCAGGAGCGCGCGGGCGTTGCGCGGGGTGGACGGAATCACCATCTTCAACCCCGGTGTGTGCGCCCAGTAGACTTCACGGCTCTCCGAGTGGTGCTCCAGGGCTCGTACCCCGCCTCCGTAAGGCATCCGGATAACCATCGGCACGCCCAGCACGCCCATCGACCGGGGACGCATCCTGGCTGCGTGGCCCTCCATCTGGTGAAATGCGAGATAGCTGAAACCGGAAAACTGCATTTCACAAACGGGCCGAAGCCCGTAGAGCGCCATTCCGATCGAAAAACCGGCGATTGCCGATTCTGCCAGTGGGGTATCGATTACCCGTTCCGGGCCGAATTTGGACACCAACCCGTCGGTCGCGCGGAAAACGCCACCGTCCACCCCGACGTCCTCACCGAGCACCATCACCCGGTCGTCTTTTTCCATTTCCTGGAGCAGGGCCATATTGATGGCTTGCACCATGTTTATCTTCGGCATGAATGAAATCCCCCGAGTGTCCCGAGTCAGAAGTTCGATTCATAAATAAAATCCGGAAAAGAGCGGAGAAATGATTCCCGGACTGTTGCCAAAATTAAGTTTCTTCAAAACACATGAACTTCACGTAAATGGTGGGAAGTTCCCAAACCGTCATTCCCGCAACGTTTTGGGTTCTCTTGAACTCAACTTCGTCTCATCCCGCTAGCGCTCGGCCTGAGCGCGTTTTGCCTCGATTTCCCCTCTTAGCTCTTCCTTCTGGGCGGCGAGGTGCGGCGGCATTTCCGCATAGGCCCAATCGAACATCTCCAGCGGGTCGATTCCTTTTTCCACCTGCTCCGACCAGTTCTTTTCCGCCTCACTTATTTGGGCCTTTATTTCGGCGCCGATCTCTTTGATTTTCCGGTCCGAGAGAATACCCTTCCCTTCCAGGTATTTTTCGAAACGAGTTATCGGGTCACGCTTTTCCCACACCTTGACCTCTTCTTCCGTGCGGTACTTCTTGGGGTCGTCCGCCGTGGTGTGCAGGGACATGCGGTAGGTGACCATCTCGATAAAGCTCGGTCCGCCTCCGCTTTCGGCCAGCTCGACCGCATCCTTTGCCGCCTGGTAGACCGCCAGAACGTCGTTGCCGTCCACCTGGACGCACGGCATGTCGTAGGCAAGGCCCTTTTGGGCGATTGTTTTCGAGTGGGTTTGCTTCGATCTCGGCACGGAAATGGCCCAGTGATTGTTCTGGCAAATGAATATCACCGGTACCTGGAACACGGAGGCAAAATTCATCGCCTCGTGGAAATCTCCCTCGGAGGTCCCGCCGTCGCCGAAAAAGGTCATGGCAACCGCCTTTTGCCGGCGGTATTTGATCCCGTAAGCGATCCCGGCCGCGTGCAGCATCTGGGTGCCCACGGGGACTGAAACTGGAAGGTTTTTCGCGCCTTCGGCAACGTTGCCGCCCTCGTTGTACCCGCTATATGACAGAAGAATGCTTTCCATCGACTTGCCGCGCCATATTTCGGCCGGGGATTCGCGAAAAGACGGAGCGAGCCAGTCATCGGGACCTGTTGCCGCCACCGCCCCCACCTGCGCTTCCTGGCCCTTTATAGGGGCGAAGGTGCCTATTTTGCCCTGACGCTGAAGGATGAGCATTCGTTCGTCGAACCTGCGCGCGAGCACCATGGCCCGGTACAGCTTGAGGAGAAAGTCTTCGGGAAGTTGCGGTTCGAGCGAGGTATCCACCTGTGCGTTTTCATCGAGAATGGACAGGTATTCGACCTTGTGCGGAAGATCGATTTCTTTCTTCGGCATTGCATTTCCCTTTTCGTAGAAACATTAAAACCGGCTTAAGTACGTGACGTTGCATCAACGAAGCTGGACGGTGTAGCTGATCCCCCCGTGGTGTCTCAATATAAGACCATACATTTTGGCTCGCCAGATGTAAGCCCGCAAGCGTAAGCGGATATGTTGCATAAAAGCCGTTTTTGGTCTGGAATTCGGAATGCGAATAACTATTTTGTGGACTCAGGATAAAAGTCCGCCGCAATCTCCCTTAACCTGAAACCTGCAGCGAACCACTCGATGCTCAGACAGAGACACGAATGAGACACCCTAAAATCAACATGCCTCTTCCCGGGCCGAAGGCTTCCGAATTTATCCGGATGGATTCCGAGTTCGTCTCGCCCTCCTATACCAGGAGCTATCCACTGGTGGTCGAGAGGGCCGAGGGCCTGTGGGTCCATGATGTGGACGGGAACGAATTCCTCGATTTTACCGCGGGCATAGCGGTAACCGCCACCGGCCACTGCCACCCGGATGTCGTGGAAGCGATACGCGACCAGGCCGGAAAACTCATTCACATGTCCGGCACCGATTTTTACTACACTTCGCAGATAACCCTGGCCAAAAAGCTGTCCGAAATTTCGGCCGTGACCGGAGGATGCAGGTCCTTTTTCGGTAATTCAGGCGCGGAAGCGGTAGAGGCCGCATTCAAACTCGCACGCTATCACACCAGGCGCGAGCAGAACCTTGCTTTTTTCGGGGCCTTCCACGGCAGGACCATGGGCGCCCTTTCGCTTACGGCAAGCAAGTCCTACCAGAGAAAGCTCTACCAGCCGCTGGTACCCGGCATAACCCACGTTCCGTATCCCAACTGCTACCGGTGCCCTTACGGGGCCTGCTATCCGGGGTGCGGTTCGGCATGCGTGGCGTGGATAGAAGACCCGCTGTTCCGAACCAGCATCCCGCCCGAGGAGGTGGCCGCGATCTTCGTCGAGCCCATCCAGGGCGAGGGAGGCTACATCGTCCCGCCCGTTGAATTCCACGTCGAGTTGAAAAAGCTTGCCGCAAAATACGGGATACTTCTGGTTGCAGACGAGGTCCAATCCGGAATGGGACGGACCGGAAAAATGTTTGCGATGCAACATTTCGGGGTCGAACCGGACATCATGGCGCTGGCCAAGGGAATCGCATCCGGCATGCCTCTGGGGGCGATGGTTGCCAGGTCCGCACTGATGGACTGGGAGGCGGGCGCGCATGCCTCCACTTTCGGGGGAAACCCCGTATCGTGCAGGGCGGCCCTTGCCACCATCCAGCTTCTCGAAAAGGGCCTGATCGAAAACGCCCGCGTTCGCGGGGACCGGTTGACGGCCGGCCTGAGGCGGCTTCAAACCGTTTATGAATGCATGGGAGACGTTCGTGGAAAGGGCCTGATGGTTGGAGTGGAGCTTGTAAAAGACCGCCACACCAAGGAGCGGGCTTCGCAGTGGCGAAATGCGATCCTCGCAAAAGCCTTCCAAAAAGGGCTCCTGTTGCTCGGTTGCGGAGAAAATTCCGTACGCTTCTGCCCGGCCCTTACCATCAGTGCCGGTGAGGTCGACACGGGGCTCACCATCTTCGAGGAAGCGGTGCGCGAGGTTGCCGGATAAGATCGGGAAAGGAAGTCGTTATGCGCGAAATTCTTGACGGGCTGGGCATCGGCGAAAAAATCCCTGGCGCGGGGACCGGCTCCCGGTGGCTCGAATGCCGTGGCAAGGTGCTGGAGTCTCTATCCCCGGTTGATGGAAAGGTCCTGGGAAGGGTCGTGCAGGCCTCGTCCGAAGATTGCGACCGGGTGATCGGGAAGGCCTGGGAAGCGTTCCGGCAGTGGCGGATGGTGCCGGCGCCCAAAAGAGGAGAGATGGTCCGGCGGATCGGGAACGCTTTTCGGGAGCGCAAAAAAGACCTCGGAGCCCTGGTGTCGCTCGAAATGGGAAAAATCCGGGCGGAAGGGGAGGGCGAGGTCCAGGAATTGATAGACGTTTGCGATTTCGCTGTGGGACAGTCGCGCATGCTCTACGGGCTCACGATGCACAGCGAACGCCCACGGCACCGGATGTATGAGCAGTACCACCCGCTGGGACCGGTCGGGGTGATAACCGCTTTCAACTTTCCGGTGGCGGTCTGGGCCTGGAATGCGATGATCGCGCTGGTCTGCGGCGACACGGTTGTCTGGAAGCCGTCGAGCAAGGTGGCCCTGTGCGCGATTGCTGCAATGAACATTGCCGGGCGCGTGGTCAGGGAGTGCGGCTATCCGGACGGGATCTTGAACGTCGTTATCGGCGGCGGGAAGGACGTGGGCGAGAAAATGGCCTCCGACGGCAGGGTCCCGCTCGTATCGGCCACCGGAAGCGTTCCCATGGGCAGGCGGGTCGCACAACTGGTGGCCGCCCGGCTCGGAAAACCTTTGCTTGAGCTTGGCGGAAACAACGCCGTGATCGTAACGCCGAGCGCCGACCTCGATCTTGCACTGCGTGCCGTTGTCTTCGGGGCCGTCGGGACCTCCGGCCAGCGCTGCACGACCATCCGGCGCCTGATCGCCCACCACTCCATTTTCGACCGGCTGAAAGATTTGCTCGTTTCCGCATACAAGCAGGTGCAGATCGGAAACCCGCTCGATGAGACCACCCTCATGGGGCCGCTGGTCGACCGGGATGCGGTCGAGGGCATGCAAAAAGCCCTCGGCGAAATCCGGGCGCAGGGCGGTAAGGTCATATACGGGGGCGAGGTGCTCTCGGGCGGGATCTATGATACCGGCACCTATGTTTCGCCCTGCATCTGCGAGGTGGAAAACCACTATCCGATAGTGCAGCGTGAGACGTTTGCGCCAGTCCTTTACATGATCCGCTACGATACCTTCGAGCAGGCCCTGGAATTCCACAACGGAGTGCCCCAGGGGCTGACCTCGGCTGTTTTTACAAACGAGCTTCGCGAGTCCGAACTGTTTTTAAGCCATGCCGGAAGCGACTGCGGCATTGCCAACGTAAATATCAGCACTTCGGGGGCCGAGATCGGGGGCGCTTTCGGGGGCGAAAAGGAAAGCGGCGGCGGGCGCGAGTCGGGCTCCGATGCCTGGAAGACCTACATGCGCCGTCAGACCAACACCATAAACTGGTCGGGCGAAATGCCGCTTGCCCAGGGAATAAAATTCGGTACGTCTTGAATGCCGGTTAAGTGCCGATGAGTCATTGTTCCGTTTCGTGAGCTTGAAAGGAAAACCGATGGCTGGAAACCGCACGCGGATACGCGATGCATCGAAGAAGTCCTGGGCCGAACCGTGGAAGGTGAAAATGGTCGAACCCGTGCGCTGGACCACCCGCGAATACCGCGAGAAGTGCATAAGGGAGGCCGGCTACAATACCTTTCTTCTTCGTTCCGAGGACGTCTATATCGACCTGCTCACCGATTCCGGGACTTCGGCGATGAGCGACTACCAGTGGGCCGGCCTCATGCTGGGCGATGAGGCCTACGCGGGGAGCCGCAATTTCTACCACCTGGAAGAAAACGTCCGCAAATATTACGGGTACAAATACGTGGTCCCCGCTCACCAGGGACGGGGGGCCGAGCATCTCGTTTCCCAGATTTACATCAAGCAGGGGGATTATGTCCCCGGGAACATGTATTTTACTACCACCAGGGTGCACCAGGAACTTGCGGGCGGCACTTTTGTGGATGTGATAATAGATGAGGCCCACGACCCGCAAAGCACTCACCCGTTTAAGGGAAACGTGGACCTTGGCAAGCTCGAAAAACTGATCCAGGAAGTGGGCGGCGAAAGGGTCCCGTACGTGAGCCTTGCCGCCACCGTCAACATGGCCGGCGGCCAGCCGGTATCGATGGCCAATGCGCGTGCGGTCCGGGAACTGTGCGACGGCTACGGAATTCCGGTCCTGCTCGATGCCACGCGTGCAATCGAAAATGCGTACTTCATCCAGCAAAGAGAGGAGGGCTACGGTGACAAAAAAGTTGCCGAAATTCTGCTCGAATTTTGCTCCCATACCCACGGGTGCTGGATGAGCGCCAAGAAGGACACCCTGGTAAATATCGGCGGATGGCTTGCTCTTGACGACTACTCGAAATTCGACGATGCGCGAAACCTGGTGGTGGTCTATGAAGGCCTGCATACCTACGGCGGGCTTGCCGGCCGCGACATGGAGGCAATGGCCCGCGGGATCGAGGAATCGGTCGACGACGATCATATCCGGGCAAGGGTCGGCCAGGTGGAATATCTTGGAAACAAGCTGCTGGGCTGGGGGGTCCCCTTGGTGGTGCCCATCGGGGGCCACGCGGTTTTCCTCGATGCCAGGCGGTTCTATCCCCATATCCCGCAGGACCGTTTCCCCGCGCAGAGGCTGGCCGCGGAAATTTACCTCGAAGCGGGGGTGCGGACGATGGAACGGGGAATACTCTCAGCGGGCCGCGACCCCGCCACTGGGGATCACCGCCACCCGAAGCTCGAACTCGTCCGGGTGACCATCCCGCGCCGGGTCTACACGCAGGCACACATGGACGTTACCGCGGAAGCGATAGAGGAAGTATGGTGGAGGGCCGATGAGGCCAGGGGGCTTCGCCTGGTCTATGAACCCAAGTATCTGCGGTTTTTCCAGGCTCGCCTCGAACCGGTGGAATGAACTCCAAAAGAGACGGGAGCAGGCAATCCGGGGCAGCCGGGGCAGGGCCGCGAAAAGAGGCTTCATCGCCCTTGATTTTAGGCGGGAAAGGTCTATATTAATAGGTTCGGAAAGCCCACTACTTCGTTTTGGACTCCCGCTTTGATCTTTTAAATCCTGGAAAGAAGACTGATGGAGCCGACTGTGCGGCTACGGCGTGCGAAGAGCGCCAATGCGCCGCCGCCGGGCAGGCTTTTGGCGGCGTTTTGCCCCGGCCTTCTGATTTTTTCAGGTTTTGAAAAAAGGTAGTTGACATTCTGCTGATTTGAAGTATTCTGGTTGGAT
>CAVQJR010000017.1:0-291979 GCA_963712895.1 uncultured delta proteobacterium
TCGAAGAAGTCGCCGGAAAGCTGCCGGAAGACAAAGAGGCGATGCTGGCGGTGATTGACCGCTACTTGGCGTTGCCTGCGGAAGAGAAGCTCCTGTTTCGCCTGGGAAGGCGCGGAGGAGGTTTGAGGTCTCTGGATGAGCTAAACGACCCCGCCATGCGCCAGCGGCTGCGACTCGCAATGCAGGAGATGTCATCGGAGACGGCCGGAGATGTGGAAAAACTCATAACGGAACTTGCGGACCGGTATATCTAACTCTTAATGGTTTGATCTCTGGAGGAGCCATGACCCAAAGGGAAAACATACGCAGTGCTGTTTCGATCCTTAAAAGTGCGGCAGAAAAGATCAGACATCTTGAGCATGAAGCACGAGAAGCTCTGTTTCTAAGAGATGATTCTGAGGCATACGGACAAAAGCTTCAAGAAAAAACGATGATTTTGATGGAACTTCCCGAGATGATTTCTTCGTTTTACGAGGGAATGGCCGACGATATCAGGGGAGAGATCGAGACGGGACTGCACTCTTTTGCGATGAGAGCGACGCAGGCATGGGAGCTTTCAAGCATCTTTTACATGTCCGCTCTTCTGTATCCGGAAGACTACAGAGAAGGCGATCCGAACGACTTTGAATTGTTCATAGATCGACTGGTTCGACGACACCGGATTGATTAACCGGCCCTATAAATCGCCTGCAACAGGCGAGCCGCCACACGTCCATATTGATCGGGATGATCAGTCGGCCAAATTTCGGTTATCGCCTGTAAGCTTGGCATACAATCTCGGTTTCAGCCCAAGATGGTTTTTTGTTTCCTCTTGCACCTGAACAAGGAACGCCCGCTTTATGGAGTATATTGTAACGATATCGGTAGCTTATCTTAGCTCGGTCTCTCGACGGGCCTGTGGCGATCCACGATGTTACCGACGACCCTGGAATTCAATATCCTGAAGAGGCACAAAAGGAAGGGATTGCTTCGATTCTTTCCGTTCCAGTGATGGCAGGCAGGCAGTCTATTGGGGCCTTGCGAGTTTACACCGCCGAGCCGTGGGAGTTCACCCTGGACGATGTGAATTTTGTTCAGGCCATGGCGTCAATGGCTGGCATGGCAATCGAGATGGGCAGGCTTTACAAAGGGTTTAAGGACAGCATTGAGGTATTGAAGCAACTCAGAGACCCGAAGACCATCAAGAGCAAGAGGAGAACGCCATTCGAAGGGGTCCCGGTAAGTGTCTCCCCGAATGATATTGAAAAACGTACGGCCAGATCAGGATCTTGACGTAGAAAATGCTCGAATACGGGCAGCAGGGGCGAGCATGCAAAGTTGAGGCGCAACCTCGAACCGATCAGGCCAAGAACAGCAGAGCGCCATCCTCTGATTCACAGCATCACAAACTACGCGGTGATGAACTTTATGGCCAACGTGCTCCTGGCTATCGGTGCGTTGCCGGTCATGGCGCATGCCGCCGAGGAAGTCGGGGAGATGGTTGGACTGGCCGTCGCCCTGGTCATTAACATCGGGACCTTGTTGTCGCACTGGATCGACTCCATGTTCCAGGCCGCACCGGCGGCGCAGCGGAGGTCGATTCCCGTGGTGCTCGATCCGGTGGGCGCCGGCGCGACGAGGTTCCGCACGGAAACGGCCCGGCGTTTGATCCGGGAGACAAAGATATCCGTACTGACGGCTCACGGGCAGCTATCGTTTCCAACGGCCATCCGCTGATGGGGCGGGTCACGGGGACGGGTTGCGCAGCGAGCGTAATCACGGGAGCTTTCTGCGCGGTTGAAACGGATATCTTCGTGGCGGCGGTGGGTGCTCTTGTGACTTTCGGAATTGCAGGAGAGATTGCTGCCGCCCCCGACGAGTCTGGGGGGACCCTGCTCAGCGGGATCTTTCAGGAAAGTATGGGTAAGATTTATTAGGGCAGGGTAACCAAAAATTATGGCAAAAATCCCCTCCGGAAAGCAAAAAGGTCAGCCTCAATTCGGCTAACCCCTTGATTTTATTGGAGCCGGCGATGGGATTTGAACCCGCGACCTGCTGATTACGAATCAGCTGCTCTGCCACTGAGCTACGCCGGCCCAATGCTCGTGAAGCTATCTATCATGCGGCTTTGTGGAATGCAACCCCTTCTCGCAATTTATCCCATGCGACCATGATGGAGTGCCAAATCCGATCATAGGAAACAAAATCCGACCAGTTTGCGACCAGGTTTAACACCCGGGACTTCCAGCCTAAGTCCTTTACCATACTAGCAATTCACGACCGGGCTGTCAAACTCGCGATCCGGAAATGAAAGCTGCGTGGCGTCCCCCCCCCATGCCCGTGACGCCAAAGGGACACCGTCCCTTTGGTGGGCCTTACGGCAAAGCGAAAAAAGCCGGATCTGCCTCCATACTTTCTCCACAAAGAATTGATACACTACCTCCCGAGCAAATTGGTACCGGCTCCAGTAGCCATTTGTACGCAGCGGTCCGCTGCAGCCTTGCCGCCTTCCCATGAACGGTGCCATGAAAAACGATAAAAACTCGGACAATCGGAAACAGTTTATCGACGTCATGACAAGGAGTGTCACCCTCCGCAGTCAGGGTCGTCATGAAGAGGCTTTGGAATGCCTCGATCAGGCGTTAAAGACGGATGGCTGCTTTTCCCCTCTGCTTATAGAAAAGGCGATTGTTCTCGGCGGGGCCGGCCGATACGAAGAATCGATCGAGATTTTCGATCGGGTCTTGCGTGATTTCCCGAATAATGCGGGGGTACGCCGGCTTCGCAGCGATGTCATACACGAGGCTTTGGCAGGCTATGACCGCACCCTGACGGCTGAGCCCGGAAATGTCGAAGTGCTCATCAAAAGGGGCGATGTTCTCCAGGGCTCGCACCGGTACGAGGATGCCGTGCGCAGCTACGACCTGGTCTTGAAAATCGATCCGGTCAATACAGGTGCCCTTAACAGACGTGGCAATGCTTTGCTGGAACTCAACAGGCACGAAGATGCATTGGAGAGCTATGAACGTGCATTGGAAACAGCACCGCATAGTGCATGCCTGTTATTCAACCGGGGCCGCGTCTTCCAACTGCTTGGCCGCTTTGAGGACGCCCTGGAGGCCTTCGCCGGTGCCCTGGCATGCCAGCCTGATTTGGCGGAAGCCGCTGTCGAGCAAAGCCACTGCTGGTTGGCCATGGGCGATTTCAAGAGAGGGTGGCCGTTATATGAGTCTCGGTGGAGAACGAATCAGCTGGAAGGAAACAGGCCCGCCTCGCCTCAACCCCTGTGGCTTGGCGGCAGCGAACATATCAGAGGAAAGAGGATTTTACTCTGGGCTGAGCAGGGGCTTGGCGACAGTATACAGTTTTTGCGCTATGTGCCGTTGGCGGCAAAGATTGCAGGGGCGGTGATCCTGCGTGTGCCGTCTGCCCTGAGAAGATTGAGTGCGACGCTGAAGAGTCCAATCTCGGTTGTGACCCTTGAAGAAGCGTTGCCCGATCATGATTTTCATTGTCCATTGATGAGCCTGCCTCTTGCTCTCGGTACCACATCGGAAACAATTCCTGCCGATATCCCCTACCTGAACGCCCTGGAAGGCGAAGTTAAAAAATGGCGGAATGCATTCGGTCCATGCAGCAAACCCGGGGTCGGCATCGTATGGGCCGGTCGCCGGCTGGAACCGCGAAACAGGTCACGGGATATGAAACTGGAATTCTTACGCCCGCTGGCCGGCCTGGATATCAATTTAGTCAGCCTGCAAAAAGAAATACCCGAAGAGGACGGGGAAGCACTCGAACTCATGCCGCGGATCAGCACGCCGGGCGACGCGTTGATGGATTTTGCCGATACGGCCGCCCTTATCGAGACTTTGTCTCTGGTCATCAGCGTGGACACGGCGGTCGCTCACCTGGCCGGTGCATTGGGCAAGCCGGTGTGGCTCCTGTTGAGACATTCGGGTGAGTGGCGCTGGCTTGTCGAACGTTCCGACTCGCCCTGGTATCCCACAATGCGAATTTTTCGCCAGAAATCCCGCGGCGATTGGATTGGAGTGGTGCGTGAGGTGGTCCATGAGTTACGGATTTTGCTAAAATCCAATGTGCTCGCGGGCGGCAATCATTGATCTATAATTGAGTCCTGGGTCCATTGGTTCGCCGGGCGGCATGGGCCGCCCGCGCTCCGTGCGGGCTTGATGCAGGCGCCAACCCATTTGTTAGACATTTATTCTCCTATCGCCGAAATATAGCTGTTATCATTTGAAATATTAGATTTCACTTGACAATATGCAGATATTCGCATATTCTGATGTTGACATGTGGCTCGGGTTTTTCTTATTCTTCATCCAACACTACCAATGAAAGGCAAATATGCCGGACAAACCAGATGCTCTACCGGAGACCGAGCAACTCCAGCGTGCTGCCGACATTCTCAGAACGGTTGCCCACCCGGCAAGGCTCAGGATAATCGATTTTCTCGAACAGGGAGAGAACTCGGTATCCGAGATCTGCAGGCGCCTCGATGCGCCTCAGCCCTATGTCTCGCAGCAGCTAAACATTATGAAGGCCAAGGGGGTCCTGGCTTCGAGGCGAAACGGGACGCAGGTCTACTACTCCATAGCGAATCAAAACGTCGTACAGGTTATCCATTGTGTCCGCCGGCATGGAGGGTCTCCCATGCAAGCGGAAAGCGGATGCGAGGTCCCGCTCCACTCCCCGGGGTGCGGGCAGGGCTGACGTTGGAGGGACGGTCGGAAGTTGAAAATCTTCTCTCCCGGCCCCTCAAGACCCGGTGATAAGCAGTTCGTATATATAAATCTAAATTTTCCGGAGGTAAGTATGATGGCAAAAGCAGAAGCATTGAAGTTTGAAGAAAAGCCGGCCGCCGCCCCTGCTCCCGAGCAGGAATCCTGCACTTTTGTCTGTAGCCGCGACACCCTTGACGGGGCCTACCCGGCGCTCATTCTGAGCATAAACGCGAAAAGGCTCGGAATGGATTCGGCCGTTTTCTTCACCTTCATGGGCATCAACGTCATCCGCAAGGGAGGGGCGGCCAAACTAAAATTCGTCCCGGGCGGCACGATGGGGGCCATACCCGGCATGTCGAGCGTTGCAACCCGCATGATGAAAAAGAAAATAGACGGGGCGGGGATCCCGACCATCGAGGAATTGATGGAAGTGGCGCAGCTTGAAGGGGTAAGATTCATTGCCTGCAAGATGACCATCGACATGATGGGGCTTTCCGAAAGCGATTTCATCGACGGCGTCGAAATAAACACCGCGGAGGATTACCTGAAACACGCGCGCAACTGCAAAATCAATATGTTTACCTGATACAGCGCCAAGCTTGTTGACGACGCACCGGCGGGGTGGCCGGAGCCTGCAATGCAGGCCGTCTCTGCCTCGAAGCCGCTCGCGGCGTGCAAGGTTTACAGCAAAAAAGGCGACTCCTCCGTAAACACGGGGGATCGCCTTTTTTGCTTGTGGCTCATATCAGATGAAATAGACCGGAAGGCGCGGGCAACCCTTATACTAAGTTTCGTTCAAGATAGGCCAATGCCGATGGGTTACGCTCCGCTTCACCCATCCGACATCCCTTTCCAGACCTGATTTAAGCGTAGGCTGGGTGAAGCGGAGCGTAACCCATCACGTTAATCTTGAACGCAACCTGGTATTAGCCGGCGGCCTTCGCGCGCATCTGCTCGATTTCTTCGTGCACGGCGCAATTCAGGATTGCCGCGGTTTTTTCCTCCATTTCCTGCTTAGTCCTGAAAATCCAGGAACTAGTGTCAGAAAAGCAGTATATGGCCAATTCACATTCTTTACATTGCTCCATGGTCATTCCCCTTTGGATTCCTGCCTCGGTGCCCCGGTTTGCGGGTACCGGTTTTTCGAAGCGCACCTGAGATAGCCTTCCCATTCCAGGGGCAGCAGGTATTTTTTCTTGCTGTTGCACTCCTTGCAGGCAGTTACCGCATTTCCTCTGGTCGACTTGCCGCCGCGCACCAGCGGTACAATGTGATCCATTGTGAGCTCTGACGGCGGGACCGGCCGGCCGCAGTAATAACAGGCACCCCTGGCCAACTGGCGCTTCCACCATTGTGACCTGCGAAGCACCTGCGCCTTCTCCTTTTCTTTTCGGAGTTGCTCAGGCGATACGGCTACAATGAAGCAAACTTCCCGTCCGCCGGTTTCCATGGGATCAACCGGACCGTTCCCTTCCACAGGCTCACGCTACCCCTTCTCGCCAGGCGCTTTTATCGCGATGTAGAACGTGTTCCCGGATCTCTTGACCAGCAGAAGCAGGGTCTCATCTTTCTTCATCTTTCCGATGATCTGCTTGTAGTCCCGGATATTTTGGACCTTCTGCCGGTTGACTTCCTTGATCACGTCGCCGGTGCGCAATCTGGCTTCGCCGGCGGCGCTTCCGGGCTTGACTTCCGTTATTATAACACCGGATTCATTTTCATCGACGCCGTGCCTCTGGGCAAGCTCTGGCGTAATATTCTGGACCGTAATGCCCCAGGCGCTCTCGCTTCCCGTCACGGACTTTTTCCGGCTGCCCAATTCTTCAGGCATTGTTCCGATGGTCACCTTGATTTCCTGCTTTTTCCCTTCGCGGATCAAGTCTATGACCGCCGAGCTTTTGGGGGCCATGGCGGCCACCGTGCGTGAGAGCATATGAGCGTTTTCGACGGTTTTGCCGTTAAGCGTCTTTATAATGTCGCCTCGCTTAATTCCCGCTTTTTCGGCAGGGCCGTCAGGCACAACGTCGGCCACGATAACACCGGTGGTTTCCTTGATGCCGAAAGACTCCGCAAGATCGGGGGTGATGTCCTGTATCATGATGCCCAGCCATCCGCGGATCACTTTCCCGGTCTTTAACTGCGCCAGAATTTCCTTGGCTATATTTATGGGAGTGGCAAAGCCGATGCCCTGGCCCTGAGCGACGATCGCGGTGTTTATTCCAACCACCTCGCCGTTCATGTTGAAAAGAGGTCCGCCGCTGTTGCCGGGGTTTATTGCGGCGTCTGTCTGGAGGAAATCGTCATAGGGGCCGGCGCCAATGATGCGTCCCTTGGCACTGATGATTCCGGCGGTCACCGTATTGCCGAGCCCGAAGGGGTTGCCCACGGCCATAACCCAGTCGCCGACCCTGATTGCTTCGGAGTCGCCGAGCTTGGCGGCTTTGAACTTTTTGCCTGCAACCGTTATTTTGATGAGCGCTATATCGGTTTTGGGGTCGCGGCCCACCACCTTTGCGTCGTAATCCTGGCCCGCGGCCGTTTTGATCTTGATTTCATCGGCCTTTTCGACGACATGGTTATTGGTGAGAATGAGTCCGTCCTCGTCAATAATAAATCCGGAGCCAAGCGCGTGGGTTTTCATCTGCGACTGATTGTCTCCGAAAAAGTGCTTGAACTCGTCTCCGAAAAACTCCTTGAAGGGCGAATTCGGGCCCATGAAAGGCGCCATGGGATTTTCCTTCAAAGTCTGGGTGGTCGAAATATTCACGACGACTTCTTTAACCGATTCGGCAAGATCCGCGAAGCTCCCCGGACCCTGCGATCCAAGGGGCAGGGCGGCGCAGGCATTTTCGGCCGTAAAGGCGGAAAATGAGATCAGAAAGGCGATCAGGCAGAAATACTTGATCTTGCCAAAGGTATTCTCAGGATGGATTCGCATTGAAGCTCCTTTATGGAAACATGGCTAAACACTGGAAACGGTTATACTTGCGCTATAGGGGGCCGCTGTCAATCGAAAAATGGAACCCCGTAAAGTTGGCTTCTGATCTTCCCAAAGTCAACCTTAGAATGTTATGATCATTTTGGTTGATATTCAATACCTTCCCCAAATTTCAAAAAAATTGGTCCAATTATGCGCAAAATCACTCTTTTGGAAGCATGCGACAAGGCAACGGACATTATCCTACAAACCCGTGAAATAGAAAAACTTTATCGCAGGGCGCTCCAGTGCCTGGGCGAAGGCCGGCTGCGCTGCGACATAATGAGTCTGGCGGCCGAAGCCATCCAGGACGAGCAGCTCAGCAATGAAGTGCTTGTGAGCAATGAAAGCATTATAAGTTTCCTGTGCGGGGTCTGGATACAGTTTTTGCTGGTGGAGGTTGCCGGGGTTAAGAAGGAAAAATTGAAAACCCTTGCCCAGAGGGCCTTTCCCACCGCATTGGGCGATAATTCGGTGCATTGAGAACGTGTGCCGGATGCTTGATGCCTGGTCCCGTGCCAGGGCAATCCTTGATGTAAGTCGGTCCGATCTCACTGGGCCGGAACTTTGAACCCTCTGATACTAATTTTCGTTCAAGATAGGCCAATGCCGATGGGTTACGCTCCGCTTCACCCATCCTACATCCCTTTCCAGACCTGAGTTAAGGATGGGATGGGTTACGCTCCGCTTCACCCATCACGTTAATCTTGAACGCAACCTGGTATGACAGGTAAGGCCGCACAGATGAACGACACCGGGAAGTCGCGTTGTGAAGATTGCTCCTTCAGAAAAAAAGCCGAGGCGAAGCCGCACTCATTTATCGGCGTATTGTGGCGCCTCCACACTTACGTTTGTCCCGGATGGAAGGCTTACAAGAAATCCCTGACTCAGGGCCGTTCCTCAATATCTTCGAATTGAGCGCAGAAAGTATGGAAACACGCTGCCCCGGTCCGCCAAAAGGGTGCAGCCCGTTTACTTTGCCCATCAAACAAGTTGTGGGCGGAAGAAAAAGCCCCGCCCACCCCACATTTCGGCCTGATCCGGCACTACTTCTTTAAACCACGATCCTGCAGATTTCGGGCTGGAGTTTCCTGGGGCCGCCTTCGCGGGCGAATTCATCGATTGCGGTGCGCTCCGCCGGAAGGTGGCTGAAAAACTGCCCGGCCTCCTCGAAGCTTCTCAGCACCACGCTTAGCGACACTATCTCCTGATTGTGCCTGTTGACCCCGCTACTTATGTACTGGATCTGGATGTGGGGAGGAAGGTCCGACAGGTTTGGCAGAAGGTCCCGGAGGTTTTGATCGACGATGTTGATGCTGAAGGCCAGTGGGTGGAGCCAGACTGCATGGGTGTTCCATTTTACGTCGAGCAGTTGCTGGGGCTGGAGGGAGTGTCTCTGGTGCAGGTCCTGGCAGTTACGATTGTGAAAGGTGGTGCCTCTCTCGCTCAGGATGGCGACCACTTCGTCCTGGCCCGGAAGCGGGTTACAGCAGCGCGCAAACTTGAAGATCGCCTTGTCCAGGCTGGCGACGACAATCACGTTGTGCTCGTAGCTGTGGTGCTGTCCGGCTTCGCGCCGCCTTGCCTCTTCGCTCGCCTGCCCGGTACTCAGGTAATAGAGGACGAGTTCGGGAGACGTAAGGTCCTGGCCAAGCCTGGTATAGAGTTCCTGGAGGTCCTTCATGTTGAGGATTTCGAGCATCAGTCGCAGGCTCTCGTCTTCGAGCACCGAAGAGGGCAGTTTATGCCGAACGATTTCCTGGAGAAGAATGTCCCTGCCTGTTTCCTGCGCGAACTGGAGGCGCTTTTGATGAAGATGCCTGTTGATGGCGGTGCGGGCTTTAGGGGTCTTGCAGAGTGCCTCCAGGTCCGGGTCCACATCCAGCGGTTCCGCCGATGTAACGACCTCTACGGTATCGCCGTCTTTGAGCCGGCGAGTGATGGGGGACCAGACGGTGTTTATGAAGGCCCCTTCGCAATGGTCACCCAACTCGGAGTGGATGCGGTATGCAAAATCGAGGACTATGCTGTCCTTGGGGAGATTATAGATGTCTCCTCGGGGGCTGTAAGTGTAAATCTCTTCGGATTCCGAGAGCCGGATGAGCGCTTTTCTCTGGGTGGCGGCCCCGCCGTATTCGCCGATATCGCGCAACAGTTCGCTGATCTCCTGCCAGTGCTCGTCGCTTAGCTCCCTTTGCGCATCCCAGGTGCGCAGCAGCGCCCCGTTTGCCCATTCCTCCATCTCCGCCGTTCTGATCTTTATCAGGTAATTGTTCCCGCCAAGGTGGATCCTGATGTGCAGGCTGCGGTAGCCGTTTGTCTTGGGGTTGGCGATGAAGTCCCGCTGGCTTCGCGGAATGGACGAAAAGTTATTGGCGACCAGCCCCAGCATCTTGTAGCAGGATAAGATTTCCGAACTTTTCAAAATTACGGCGAAATCCACGTAATTTTCCGGATATTGCGCATCGAGGGTGCGCTTGAGCGGATCGTAATAGCTTCCCAGCCCTTTGGGGCGGGTGCGCACCATGGCCGAAAGCCCGTTTTCGGCGAGCAGTTTCTGGATGGCCGACTCTATACCGGCGACATCCGCCGAGTTGCGGATATCCCGCACGATGTGGAGAATTTTCTTGCTCTTCTTGGGGAAAAGATAGGAAAGCGCGAGGTGATAGAGTTCCCGCTTAACCCCGTAGAGGTTCAGGCGCGCGGCGATCGGCGCGTAAACCTCGATTGTCTCCTGTGCTATTCGCTGGCGTTTGGTCAGCGGAAGATAATGGAGGGTTCGCAGGTTGTGGAGGCGGTCGGCAAGCTTGATGATGAGCACTCCGAGCCTGCGGCTTGCGCTGATGAAAATCTTGCTGTGGGTAAGGTCCTTTATGGCCGAACGGTCCAGATGAAACCTGGCCAGTTTGGTGCACCCATCCACCAGTTCCGAGATCTTGGGGCCGAACCGGCTTTCCACGTCTTCGAGGGCAAGCCACGGCACGTCCTCGACAACGTCGTGCAGGAGGGCGGAGGCCAGGAGGATCGGGTCCCGGAAGTGCATTTCCCGGGCCAGGATTTCGGCGACCGCGCAAGGGTGGCTAACATAGGGCGCCCCGGATTTTCTGCGCTGCCCCGTGTGCAGTTCGACGGCAAAATCAAGCGCATCGAAAAAAACAGCATAGTTTTTGTCGGCCCGGTGAAGGAGTCCGGCCATTCTGGCCCGATAGGCGTCGAGGTCGAAAAAATGCGCCTCTCCGGCCGATTCCGGAACAACAGCCCCCGTCTTTTCTCCGAGCACGGTATCGATGGTCATGACCCAATCATAAACCCAGGAAATTTAACGCACCGGCGCCTTAAACACCGTAAAAGTCGTATCGTCGCAATTGGCGGCAGGACAATTCGAGAAAGAACGGCTGATAAGGTTCACCATCTCCGATTCTAAGGCAATTTTCGATTCCCTGCCAGACCATATTGATTATTTTAATAAAACAACCGAGAAAATCCACCCCTTCGTCCGGCATAATATCCGGTTCGGCGGGGAGCATCGGCGATGCAGGATAATCCGCCGTCGCCTCCCGTTCCAACGCAGGAGCGTGGAAACGAGATCGACAATAGCGTAAAATTCAACCTTTTTTACGGTTGTCTTTGGCGGGGGCGAGATGGTCGCGCCGTCCCTTGATATCATTTACCTGTTTATGATTCTCCTCGTGGTTGCCGTGTAATATAAACGACTGGACGGTTCGGGGACGGCGGGGAATACGGCTTGGAATCGGGCGGAGTGAGCGTGTCCCGGTTGAGTTGATTGGTTGTGGACCTGCAGGTGAAGTAAGGCTACAATCAACCTTTTCCGCCAATCGATTTCGGATTATTTTCAGCCAAGCCCCGAGTGGGCGTTTCAGAAGAAAACCGAACAGCATGAATGATGTCCCGGAACAAGGCCCTGAAAAATCCGAGAAAATACCTGCTCCAAACGGGAAAAAAAACGGGGTATGGCTGCGGTTTCTGATATTCTTTCTGGGGGCCTGCCTGTTTGCCTGGATTCTTTACGCAACGGGCTGGATCAATATCTTTTTTAAGAAGCAGCAGGCGAAAGAGTTTCTCGAATCACTCGGTCCCGCCAAGTTTCTCGGCTTCATTGTTCTCCAGGTGGCCCAGGTGGTGCTGGCCCCCGTACCAGGAGAGGTGACCGGCTTCCTGGGCGGCTACTTTTTCGGCGTTGTCTGGGGTGTGGTGCTTTCCACCATAGGACTCACGCTCGGTTCCTTTATCGCCTTCATGCTGTCCAGGGTTTTCGGCAGGCCGCTCGTGGAGAAAATAGTAGATACGAGGACCCTGGAGCGTTTTGATTATCTCCTCCAACGGAAGGGCATTTTCCTGGTTTTCATGCTCTTTCTGCTGCCCGGATTTCCCAAGGACTATCTTTGTTTTGTCCTGGGGTTGGGGCATCTTACCACGCTGGAGTTCCTGGCGGTCAGCACCGTCGGACGGCTGTTCGGAACGGTTCTGCTTACCCTGGCGGGCGGATATTTCGGTTGTGCGGAATACACAAAGCTTATCGTCCTGGTAGTTGTTGCAGTCGTGGTCATGGTCGTGGCCTATTTGTTTCGCGCGAAAATAGAGGGGCTGTTGAAATCCCTTCATGCGAAAAAAACGTAGCTGATTCAAACAAGAGAGGGAAGGGTGCTTACAAACGCCGTTACGGGTTTTGCGGTTTACTGCCTTGAAATGAGCGGGTACCTCGGCGCCGGGTTTTTGATGGCGCTGGAGAGCATGATATTGCCTATTCCGAGCGAGGCGGTGATGCCTTTTGTCGGTTTTATGGTTGCGGACGGGAAATGGAGCCTGGAGCTGGCAATCATTGTAACCAGCCTGGGGTCTATGATTGGATCGCTCATCTCCTATGCCATGGGGTACTTCGGCGGAAAATCGTTTATTCTCAATGTGGGAAAGTACCTGTTGCTGAACCGCCACGATCTTACGCGCGCGGAGGAATTTTTCGGCAGGCGGGGAGGGACCCTCACCCTTTTTATAAGCCGCTTCGTCCCCGTGATTCGGCATTTGATCTCGGTTCCCGCCGGCATGGGGAAGATGCGCCTGCCGCCGTTCCTCCTGGCCACCGTGGTGGGGGCAACCCTGTGGAACACCTTCCTCCTGGTTTGCGGCATGTACCTTCGCGAGCACTGGCGGGTAATCCAGACCTACTCCCACCATGTGGATATAGTGGTTTGTTCGGCCTTGCTTCTGGGGGTGGCCTACTTCATCAGGTCGCGCTACAAGCAAAAGGCGGCTGATCTTCAGTGTGACAAATAAAAAAAGGGCGCGACGGCCGCGCCCCTTCAAATCCAAAATCAGGCGACTGAACTGCAGTGATTAGTCTCTCTGGGAAAGCTCCACCAGCACCCCGAACGTTGACTTGGGATGCAGGAAGGCTATCTTGGCTCCCCCGGCCCCTTTTCTGGGCTTTTCATCTATCAGCCGCACTCCCTTTGCCTTGAGTTCCTCCAGGGCCGCTTCGATATTTTCCACCCGGAAGGCTATGTGCTGCACGCCCTGGCCCTTGGCTTCGAGAAATTTCGCGATAGGACCGTCGGGGGCCGTCGATTCGAGAAGCTCGATTTCCGCTTCTCCCACGGGGAAGAAGGCGGTCGTGACTTTTTGCTCCGCAACGGTTTCGCTTCCAGTGTGCTCCAGCCCCAGGATATCGGTGTAGAGTTTTTTGACCTCCGCGATGCTGGAGACGGCAATGCCGATATGGTCGACTTTGAGTACCTTCATAATGCCTCCTTGTGCAAATGGGGAATGGAAAGCCACTCGCTCACTATCTTACGCATGAGAGTATAGGGGTCTCGTTCCCTGCTCAGAATCTCCTCGACCGCGCGGTCAAGCCGGCCGCTGTCCTGGAGCGATTCGCGGATCACCCGGAAAAGCTCGTTGTGGATCATTCGCAGCGTTTCCTGGTAGGTGCGGTCTCGCCTTTTCGTATACAATTTGCCGGAATCGGTCAGGAACTTGCGGTGAGATTCTATTGCCTGCCAGAGATTCTCGATGCCGACGTCCTCCACCGCTATGGTCTTCAGAACGGGTGGGGACCAGTCGGTCACCTTGATGTGTGCATCGATTTCCAGGCGCGAGCGGACCTCGGTACACAACCGGTCGGCCCCGGGAGCATCGGCCTTGTTTATCGTGAACAGGTCGGCAATTTCCATGATCCCGGCCTTCATGCTCTGGATGGAGTCGCCGAGTCCGGGCACCAGGACCAGGCAGGTCGTATCCGCGATGCCTATGATGTCGATTTCGTCCTGGCCCACCCCGACCGTTTCTATCAGGATGATGTCCTTGCCGAACGCATCCAGGACCTTTACCACGTCTCCGGTGGCCCTTGCCATTCCCCCCAGAAACCCGCGGGTGGCCATACTGCGGATGTAGATGTCCGGGTCGCTGGTGAGTTCGCTCATCCGGACCCGGTCGCCCAGCAGTGCCCCCCCGGTAAAAGGGCTGGAAGGGTCAACGGCGATTATGCCGATTGTGAGCCCGGCCTTGCGTATCACTTGGGCAAGCTTGTCGGTAAGGGTGCTCTTCCCCGCCCCCGGGCTGCCGGTGATTCCAATGACGTATGCTCTCCCGGTGTGCGGGTAGAGCGTGGCCATTACCTCGTACGCCCTTTCGTCTTCATCTTCGAGCCAGGACATGAGCCGTGCCGTGGCGCGCCTGGAACCGTCCAGGATCTGAGTTGCGTAATCGCCGCACATTTGTTGATTCCCGATTCTTTCGCAAGACATTGGAACCCACAAGCGACTGGCGCGGGTGGGTTCCTTCGTATAGTGAACATTTCGAGGCGGGGGTCCGCCCCCTGGATGTATTGATTCCCGGCGTCCGGGGTCCACGACCCTTGCATCCCCACGCGCCGCCCCGCTTTGCGGCTCGGCTTTTTGGCTTTACGGCCATGCGCCGCAGGCGCATGGCCGTATGTTGCGCAGGGTGCGGGGGAACCGGTCCCCCCGCTTTTGCCGTGGATTAACGGTTCACCGCGCTAGCGCTGGCGAACGTTTGTCTTTATGAAGGAAACAATGTCGCCGGTCGGCGTTCCGGGTCCGAAAATGGCCGAAACCCCGGACTTCTTCAACCCGTCATAGTCTTCCTCAGGGATTATGCCGCCGCCGACAACCAGGACGTCGGCAAGGCCTTTTTGCTTCATCAGTTCGACGACGCGCGGGAAGAAGTAGTTGTGCACGCCCGAGAGGCTGCTCAGGCCGACAACGTCCGCATCTTCCTGTTCCGCCGCGGCAACTATCATTTCCGGGGTCTGGCGAAGTCCGGTGTAGACCACTTCCATCCCCTCTTCGGCAAATATTCTCGCCAGCAGTTTGGCACCGCGATCATGTCCGTCCAGACCGGGCTTTGCCATAATCATCTTAATTTTTCTGGCCATGAAATATACCTCCGATAATATCAGATGCTCAACCAGTTGAGGCCCAAGCCGGGTTATACGAATTCCTTCGGGCGGTATTGGCCGTAGACATCGCGCCACACGTCGCAGACCTCGCCAACCGTCGCCTTTGCCTTCACTGCTTCGATGACATAGGGCATGACGTTCTCGCTGGTCTTGGACACTTCGCGCAGCTTGTCGAGGGCCGCTTTCCACTTCGCCTGGTCTCTTGCGGCGCGGAACTTCTGAAGCTCTTTGGTCTTTTCCACGCCAACGGACATGTCAACCCTGAGAAGGCCGGTTGGAGGCGGCTCTTCCATGGTGTACTTGTTTATGCCGACATAGATGCGGTCGCCCGCTTCGATCTCTTTCTGGAACCGGTACGAGCTGTTCTGGATTTCCTTCTGGATGTAGCCCTGCTCGATCGCGGTAAGCGTCCCGCCCATGGCGTCGATCTTTTTGATGTAGTCGTCGATCTCGGCTTCGATCCTGTTCGTCATTTCCTCGACATAATAGCAGCCGGCAAGGGGATCGATGGTATCCGTCGCGCCGCTTTCCTCGGCAACGATCTGCTGGGTGCGCAGGGCCACGGTGACCGCCTGCTGGGTGGGCAGGCAAAGCGCTTCGTCATACGAGTTGGTGTGCAGCGACTGTCCTCCGCCAAGGGCCGTGGCGTAGGTCTGGAGGGCAACGCGCACGATATTGTTGAGCGGCTGCTGTGCGGTGAGGGTAACGCCGCCCGTCTGCACGTGGTAGCGCAGCATCATCGAACGCGCATCTTTGGCCTTGAAGCGGTCCCTCATGACCTTTGCCCAATACCTGCGGCCGGCGCGGAACTTGGCGACCTCTTCCAGCACGTTGGTGAACGCATTGAAAAAGAAGCTGAGCCGCGGCGCAAAGGAATCGACGTCCATGCCCCGTTCGACGCACGCCTGTGCGTAGGCGATGCCGTCGGCGAGGGTGAACGCCATTTCCTGGGCGGCCGTCGACCCCGATTCCCGGATGTGATAGCCGCTGATGCTGATCGAATTCCAGCGCGGTACGTTTTTCTGGCAGAACTCGATCAGGTCCACCGTCAGGCGCATGGTGTGCTTGGGTGGATAGATATACTGGCCGCGGCAGATTATTTCCTTGAGCACGTCGTTTTGGACGGTCCCGCCCACCTTGTCCCAGGGAACGCCCTGCTCCTGGGCGATTGCCAGGTACATGCCGACCAGAACGCCGGCCGGGGCGTTCATCGTCATCGAGGTGGTGACTTTGCCCAGGGGAATGCCGTTAAAAAGGGTCTTCATATCGTCGATGTGGTCGATTGCGACGCCGACCTTGCCGACTTCACCCATTGACAGGGGATGATCGCTGTCGTAGCCGGCCTGGGTAGGAAGCTGGAAGGCCACGCTCAGGCCCGTCTGGCCCTGGTCGAGCAGATAGCGGTACCGGGCGTTGGTTTCCTTTGCGCTTCCAAAACCCGCATACTGGCGCATCGTCCAGTAGCGGCCGCGATACATCGTCGGTTGCACTCCGCGGGTGAACGGAAACATGCCCGGATATCCCAGGTCCCGGTCGTAGTCCAGGTCTTTTACCTCCAGGGGAGTATAGAGCCTTTCGACCGGGGTTCCGGAGATGGTGGTGAAAACAGGCTTGGCTTCGGGTGCCTTCGCGAGTGTCTTGGCAACAGGTCCCTGCTCCCATTTTTCTCTGCCGGATTGAATTTTTTGTAGAACCTTCTCGTCAAACATAGGTACCCTCCTCAACGCGAGAATCCACTAGATATCCCGCCGGGTGCTTCAGCGGAATCTGTTAAAAAAAGCACGAACCGCCATACAGTTCGAAGCCCTTGTTCATTCTTCTTCGGCAAAGATTGAGAAGAATGAATGCGAGGGGGAAAAGGAGAATCGCCTGGAGCTGAACATGCATCATCTTGCCCGCCCGGCCGCAACGGAGGGGCAGGAATTGGGAACCGATCACGTCCTTCGTCTATACCAGCAAGCCCTCTAAGAATCAACAGCAATTGACATGGAGATCGTGAAAAATAGTAAATGGTGATCCATATTTTTCAACAAAAACATCCGGAAAGAATGATTCAGGCCGGAGATTGATCGCGGACGCGACACTTGCTCCCGGTCGTAAATTCCTGTCGGCGAAGAGTGTATGCATTATTTTATGCCTATTTTCACAATTTCGCTTGACAGATTGTGAAAATATAATCTAACATGCTCCCGGATCAATTGCCCCGCTCACGCTCATTCTATACTCCACTGGAGGAACCTTACCATGATCCCCTTCGTCAAAACCATCGAAAGCCCCTGCCGAACCTGCGAAAACATCGACCGCAACAAGGAGGAATGCGCGGAAGGCTGCGCCAAACTGGAGGCGTTCCAGCAAGCCATCCTGCGAAACGATGAGATCAACATAAAAAATTTCCAGGTCCGCTATTACTTCCCCGCCGTTAGCGGCAAGGCTGCCCAGAGGGTGGTAGCCTGAGAGCGTCGCGACGGCTCTAAATCAGGGCGGATAATCTCAACGAAAAGCGTGGATAAACTCGTGCGCCCCCCGGGTCCCCTCCAAACAGCAGGGCGGGGGAGTGCTTTTTTCTCGGGTAATGTGCAGGAAGTTCTGCAAAAGAGAATGATTTAAAAAGATGGTCATGGCATAGGTTGCTGGTTCCCAGGCTTCAGCTTGGGAACCGGGTCTTTGAAGCTCCTGCTTCGTGTCGCGCCTGTAGTGGAAGCTGGAGCTTCCGAGTGGGGGGTTCCCAAGCCGGAGCTTGGGAACCAGCGGAAATTCATAAACTTATACCAATTTGCGTTCAAGATCGTTCGCCCTGAGGTATCGAAGGGTAGACGGTCCACCCGTTCGTACTTCGATACCTCAGCACGAACGGGACCAAGCCCAGCTCAATCTTGAACGCAAATTGGTATTAGCGTAAACGTGGGACCTCCCAATTAACGGGCGATCCTCCAAATCGTCATTCCCGCAGTGCTTTTGGGCGGGAATCCGGCGTCTTTTCGTTTTAATGAGGGCTTTTCTCGTTCCCTGCGCAAGTGCAGAAAGGAGATGGGGCCGCCGTCCACCTTATGCGGACTTGAAACCTTACCCGCTCCAGCACTCTTGCGCTATGGGGTTCAGTCCAGAAGGAGAAGATACACTATAGGCGTCAGGCCGGTCCGCGTAGTGGTTAACTGAAGGTATGGTCTCAACGTTGGGTCTTCTGTATACTCTTTGCTGTGCCACCAGTGGCTTTGGTCTCCACTCGAATTCTCAGCAACGTAGAGTGTAATTAAATTTCCATACCTGGATTTCCAGGCAAACGCCCAGGAAGACCAACCCACATAACTGTGTCCGTTAGCATTGGTCGTCAGACGCGTTTCAAATGTGCCAGTATGGGCAATATTATTCCAGGTTATAGTATTCTCGTTCCAGCTGTTGTTGGTAAATATGCCCATAGCCGTTGGGCCTTCGCCATATCCAGCGCCATCCCATTGGTAAAGGTTCAGTACTGCGTTCTGGATGACTTGACCCGGAAGGTCCGGAATGCTGAATTTGAGAAATGTATATCCGGCTTGAGACATATTGTGTATGGCAATAGCTATGCCTGGATCGCTTCCATAGTTGGTATCTGCAGAAAATGAGTACACCCAGCTATCCTCGATCGGAGAAAGCAAATAAGTGTCTGCATCGGCCTTGGCTCCCAAGTCCAGCCCCATGAAGATAATCACAACAAAAAGCAAGTATGAAAAACGCTTCATTGTTAATCCTCCCTTAAAAAGTCATAACATTGAGTGCATTATTCCAAAC
Organism: uncultured delta proteobacterium; assembly: GCA_963712895.1. GTDB lineage: Bacteria > Desulfobacterota > Syntrophobacteria > Syntrophobacterales > Syntrophobacteraceae > SbD1. The sequence goes on from CAVQJR010000017.1 coordinate 18,902, forward strand.
ATTGCCGTTTAGTGCTTTTGGCTGGATCGCTCAGGTGAGGTTTTTATCCTTTGATCTGCACAACAACGGATCATTCCTATCTAATAGCCAATAGTAAATAGTCAGTTGACATCATTTCTTTATCTAATACATGAAGATTGCTTTAAATACCAGGCACTTTGTAAATTACAGCATCATTTGCCGCGAGAACAATACATGGGACAAGATAATGAGGGCCAAATGTATCCCTTTTCTGCCTGGATCGTTAAGCTCATGGCAGCCGCATTCAAAGTCTCGTCGGTCTCCCCCTCTATGCGCCTTTTCAGCCTTCCCCATGTCGATGGGAGGGGGGAGGGCGTCTTGCCTGAAATTCCGCCGACACTGTCCCGCTCGGCGATTCGGGCAACAGATCGCGAACGCTGAAACGTGGGAGGTTCCGTAAGCATACACGACTCCCTCCCCGTGCCTCCGTTGCGTTATGCACAAGCGAAGCAGCCCAAAAAAGGGGCGGCAATTTCTTGCCGCCCCTTCCGTGTTATCCTGAAGTAGCCTATACGGGCTTGTTTACTTCATGGCTTTGGCCGAGCCGAGCATTTCCTTTACCCCGGCCTGCTCTTCCATCAGTTCCTTGAGCGTGAAGTCCATCTTCTCGCGCGAAAATGCGTCGATTTCCAGTCCCTTCACTCTCTCGTACTTGCCCGGGGTACAAATGACGGGAACACCGTACAGCGTGTTTTCCGGAATGCCGTAGGAACCGTCGGACGGGATGCCCATGGTCACCCACTTGCCGTTGGTGCCCAGTGCCCAGTCATGCATGTGGCCGACTGCGGCGTTGGCCGCCGAAGCCGCCGAGGACAGGCCGCGGGCCTGGATGATCGCCGCGCCGCGCTTGCCCACCTTGGGGATGAACTCGTTGCGGTACCAGCCCTCGTCCACGAGCTTGGGCGCCGGTTTGCCGTCAACCGTGGCAAAGCGGATATCCGGATACATGGTGGGCGAGTGATTGCCCCACACCACCAGCTTCTCAACCGCTTCCACGGGCTTGCCCGCTTTTGCGGCAAGCTGCGACATGGCGCGGTTGTGGTCGAGGCGCATCATCGACGTGAAATTGGCCTTGGGCAGATCGGGGGCCGAATTCATCGCAATCCAGGAATTGGTGTTTGCGGGATTTCCGACCACGATCACCCTGATGTCGCGCGAGGCGACTTCGTTCATGGCCCGGCCCTGCTCGATGAATATCTTCGCATTGTCCATCAGCAGGTCTTTTCGTTCCATGCCGGGGCCGCGCGGCTTGGCGCCAACCAGCAGGGCGTAATCGGAATCCTTGAAGGCAACCTTCGGGTCGCCCGTTCCCACCATGTCCACCAGCAGCGGGAACGCGCAGTCCTCGAGTTCCATCATGACGCCCGTCAAGGCCTGCTGTACCTTGTCAATCGGCAACTCCAGCATCTGCAGTATTATGGGCTGGTCCTTGCCGAGCATCTGGCCGCTGGCAACACGGAACAGCAGTGCATATCCTATCTGGCCTGCGGCCCCGGTGACTGTAACACGAACTGGTGATTTGGCCATCTTTAAGTACTCCTCTCTCGCATGAGTTCGCTCAGGTCGGTTTTCCGATTTTATCCAAATACCGCGAGCACATCACCTTTCTGCACACTCTGGCCTTCTTTGCAGGCAATCTGTTTTACCGTGCCGGAAACCGGTGCCAGGATGGAGTTTTCCATCTTCATGGCCTCCAGGATCATCACCACGTCGCCTTCCTTTACCTGGTCGCCTTCCTTCACGACGTAGCGGATAACCATGCCGGGCATGGGCGCGTCAAGCCTCGATCCGCCGGCAACAGGGGCGGCGGCCTTGGGCGCTGCCGCGGGCGCGGCGGCCTGGGGAGCCGCTACCGGTACGGGCCTCGGCGGAGCGACGGCCTGGGGAACCGGGGTAATGCCGGTAATCATGGGGGCTCCGCCTATCGCATCCACTTCCACCGAGAAGTAGTCGCCGTCCACAAATACATTGAACTGGCGGAGGTTATCACCCTTCGGCGGGACTTCCTTTTGCGGTTTTTCGACCAGCAAGCCGGCTTTGGCCTTCTTTACGAGTTCCGCCTCTTTTGCGCAGGCTTCCAGGGTCTTGGGCAAAACTTCGGCCGGAATGGGCTCGTTTCCGTATTTCCAGTTGAGGAAGCGCTTTCCGGTCATCGGGTACATGCCGTAGATGAGCACATCATCGATATCCTTGGCAAGCCCCTTGGTGTCTTCCCAGTTTTTGGGCATTTCGGGCGCGAGGATCTCCGCCGGACGGCCCGCGTACGGGGTTTCGCCCCTGGGGTAGCCTTTGAGCGCCTTTTTCTGGATTTCGGGGTCCACCGGGACAGGGGTCTCGCCGTAGAGGCCGTAGAAGAGGTCCTTGCTCTGGGCGGAGATCATTTTGTAGCGTTCTTCGGGCGTATCGAACAAAACGTTGTTGACGGCCTGGATGCCGACGATCTGGCTGGTCGGGGTGACCAGGGGCACCTGGCCCATTTCTTTACGCACACGCGGCAGGGCGTGGAACACGTCGTCGAGCTTGTCGGACGCGCCCATGTCGCGGAGCTGGTTGATGAGGTTGGAGAGCATGCCGCCCGGCGTCTGGTGGAGCAGCACGCCGATGTCGATGGTGGCCATGCGGTCGTCGAGCAGGTGGCGATATTTGGGCGAAATCTTCTCGAAGTGCGCGCTGCACTTGGCGAGCTGGTGCAGGTCGAACCCGGTGTCCCTGTTGGTGGCCCGCAGGGTCATGACCAGGGGCTCGATCGCCGGGTGGGAGCTTCGGTAGGCCCAGGGCGCCAGACAGGTGTCGATGATGTCAACGCCCGCTTCGGCCGCCTTCAGCATCGCCAGGTCGGCCATCCCGGAGGTGAAATGGCTGTGCAGGTGTACGGGGACCTTTATGTTTTCCTTGAGCGCCTTTACCAGGTAGTAGGCGTCGTAGGGGGCGATGAGGCCGGCCATGTCCTTGATGCAGACCGTGTCGGCGCCCATGTCCTCGAGCTGCTTGGCTTTTTTCACATAATAATCGAGGTTGTACACCTCGCCGCCCATGCGCGCTTCGGTCAGCGAGTAGCAGATGGTGCCCTGAAAATGCTTTTTGTTCTTCTTGATGGGCTTGATTACGGTTTCGAAGTTGCGATAGTCATTGAGCGCGTCGAACGTGCGGAAAACGTCGATCCCGTTGATACATGCGCGGTCCACGAAAGCTTCCGCCATGTCGTCGGCGTAGTTGCGGTAGCCCACCAGGTTCTGGCCGCGAAGAAGCATCATCATCGGGGTCTTGGTGAGATACTTTTTGAGCTGGCGGATTCTCTCCCACGGGTCTTCATTGAGAAAACGATGCATCGTATCGAAAGTCGCCCCACCCCAGACTTCCATCGACCAATACCCGATCTTGTTCATCTCGTCGGCGATCGGAAGGAGGTCCTCGGTCCTCCCGCGGGTAGCGAAGAGAGACTGGTGACCGTCACGGAATGTCAGGTCCCCTATTTTGAGGGGATTATCGGCCTTAACCTTCGGCTCGTCGATCAGCTTTGCAACCATTGAGGTGCCATGACGATGTGAATTCTCCATCCTTGTGTCTCCTTTTACCATTCGAGAGAAAGTAATTTCAGCTCAGCTTACCTCAGCACCGGAATTGAACACCAGAAGTCGGCAAGGAAACATCCCTTTCAGGAACTTGCTGGCATCAAAGTTTGAGCTTGGAGCCTGGAACTGGAAGAAACCACCGGAGGCGCTCCTCATCCCGAGCCGCCAAGGCCCAAAGATCAATTGATTCGGCTTAGCGCGGGAGGCGCATTTGCCAGGTCCATCGCATGTCCATTGCCGCCTGCCTGCCTGCGATCGCAAAAGGGCTGCTGATCACAAACGGCAGCGCCGGCCTTGCCTGGGCCTGAAGAGCGAGCATGGCTTCCTGTTCAGCCTGCATGTAATATCCTATGGCAGACGAGATAGCGGCAATCACCTTCGGTTCCACGTTCATCAGTATCCTCCATGATCGAGAGTGCAAGAGACGGAAATCGCATATCCGATGTCGGTTGACGGAAACCGGGCTCCAGATGGCGGATATCGGAAACCGGATGTCCGGAATCGGGAAACGGAACCGGGAGCGTAACCACCTGCCTTCCGATTGCCTGTCCCACCCGCCGGCATAATGTATCCGACCTCCAATCCCCGCTCTCCGACTTTCATCACGCTGCCCGCCGGGTCCTTTTCTTCAGGTTGCTGATCCTGCGCCGGAACGAATCAATCAGCTTGGCGTTGCCTGTCTCCCTGGCCTGATCGCGCTTTTCTTTCAGCTCTTTTATTTTCAGTTTCAGGGCGCGCACATCGACTTCCTTTTTGCCCTTTTCGTCAACGATGCCCCTCACCTCTTTTACCGCCGCGATCAGTTCCGCCTTGTTCATCGCGTGGACCCCAACGACCCCGCCGGTGGCCAGGGCCAGTTCGCGGAGTTCCTTGGCGGTCATTTTGTCGAGGGGTTTTTCCTTTTTCTCTTTTTCCTTCTTTGCCATCATCTACTCCTTACCGCCTGCCTTGTTGAACATCTCCGATATCTTGATAAAGGGCTTGAACAAGTCGATCGGAATGGGAAACAGGGTGGTCGAATTGTTCTCGGCGGCGATTTCACGAAGGGTCTGCAGGTAGCGCAACTGGAGCGCCATCGGGTTTTCCTGGATGATCCTGGCGGCTTCGGAAAGTTTGCCGGCCGCCTGGTATTCGGCCTCGGCGCCGATCACTTTTGCGCGCCGTTCACGTTCCGCTTCGGCCTGTCTTGCCATTGCCCGTTGCATCTCGATGGGCAGGTCTATTTGCTTGAGTTCGACAACCGCAACCTTGATTCCCCAGGGATCGGTGTGCCTGTCGAGGATCTCCTGGATATGCGCGTTGATCTTGTCTCTTTCGGCCAGCAAATCATCGAGTTCAGCCTGCCCGCACACGCTTCGCAGCGTGGTTTGTGCAAGTTGGCTGGTTGCGTAAAGATAGTTTTCGACCGATATGATGGCCTTTACCGGGTCGACCACCCGGAAATAAATAACCGCGCTCACCTTCACCGAAACGTTATCCCGGGTGATCACGTCCTGGGGCGTGACATCGGCGGCGACCAGCCTGAGGCTCACTCTCTGCAGCTTGTCGATTCCGGGTATAAGGATTATCAGTCCCGGCCCCTTGGCGCGGATCACCCGCCCCAGGCGGAAGATGACCCCCCGGTCGTATTCGTTAAGCACGCGGATGGCGTTTGCCAGAAACAGTACAACCAGAACAATAACGATCACAAAACCGTAAGGCATTTTTCCCCCCACATTGCCCACCGGAACACGCGAAGTGAGCAAGAGCTAATTTTCACTATCTACCACTGATTTTTTTCACTTTCAACTTTAAATTATGCACTTCGACCACTTCTGCCTTTTCTCCGGCCAGGATTGTGTCATCCGATTGCGCATTCCACAACTCCCCGCTCACGAAAACCTTGCCCTCCGGATTGATGTCCCGTTTGACCTCGCCGACCTCGCCGACCAGGGCCTCGGCACCCGTGACCGGTTTTCCTGTCTGCGCCCTGAAAGCAAGGGTGGCAACGGTCACGAAAAAGCCCGATATGACCGCTACCGTGGGCACGAAAACGGACATCGCAAGTTCGATCCCCCTGTCCGGAAAGCGAAACATCATGAGCGAGCCGAGCACCAGGCACACCACTCCCGCCGTACTGAGTATCCCGTGGGACGTGACCTTGAGTTCGGCGATGAAAAATATGACCGCGAGAAGTATTATCAGAAAACCGGCGTAATTTACAGGCAGCGTCTGCATGGCGTACAGGGCCAGAATGAGCGAGACGCCGCCGACAACGCCCGGAAGGATCGCCCCCGGGTTGGAGAGTTCGAAGTACAGGCCGGCAAGCCCTATCATCAGCAGGATGTAGGCGAGGTTCGGATTGCTGATGGTGCGCAAAATGTTGTGCTGCCAGCCGGGCTCTATCTTTCGCTGCTCGATTCCGCCGGTATGCAGGGTGATGGTGCCGCCCTTGCGCTGGAGCTGCCAACCGTCCAGCCTGGTCATCAGTGCGGGAAGGTTATCCGCCACCAGGTCTATGACGTTTAGCTTGAAGGCCTCCTCGGCGGTGGCGGACACGCTGGATTTGATCGCATCTTCGAGCCACTCGGCGTTGCGGCCTCTCTGGGCGGCGATGCTCCTGGCAAAGGCGAGCATGTCGTTTAATACTTTCTCGTTCATCGTGGAGGGCAGGTCGCCTCCGCCCCCCGTTACCGGGTGGGCGGCCCCGATATTGGTCCCGGGGGCCATCGCGGCAATGTCGGCCGAAACCGTTATCAGCACCCCGGCCGATGCCGCCTGCGCCCCGCTGGGGCCGACGTAGACCACCACCGGGACTTCGGAGTTAAGGATATCCTGGACGATGCCCCGCATGGAGGTCATGAGTCCGCCCGGTGTGTCCAGGACGATTACCAGGAACTGTGCCTGGTCCTTGATTGATTTGTCGATCGCGTACTTTATGAAATCTTCGACCGCCGGGTTGATCGTATCCTTCACTTCGATAATGTTGACATGAGGGCGCGGGGATTCCTGGGGACCGCACGGAGCGACGGCGAAAAGAAACACCGAAACCGCGAGAAGCACAACACAGAGGAAGTTTTTGCTGGTTTTCATTTTGCCGGTTTCCAAAACATGTGCCCTGGTTTGGGGCTGTTGCTCGAACCGAATGGCATCGGAAGGCTTGCCGTCTCCGGACGGGCCGCCCTGCGGCCCGCCCCGGCAGCGCTTATGCGCCGGGGTCCGGCGTCTTTTTTGTTTGATGATGACGCGACATCCTTGCCGGTTCGCCGGCTCCCATTTGCCGGCCTGCAAATCGGCGAGACATATCGGTACTTGATCTATAATACCTCAAAATGAAGCAATTAGCCCAGGATCTTTAGCACTTCCTTCAAATCCTGCCAGGCCGCCGCTTTCTGTGCGGGGTTTCTAAGAAGATATGCGGGATGATAAGTGCAGATCAGCGGGATGCCCCGCCACAGGTGAATTTTTCCGCGCACCTGCCACATCGGTTTCGAACTTCCCAGAAGTGCCTGCGAAGCGCATGCCCCGAGGGCGCAGATCACTTTCGGCCCGAGCGCTTCCAGCTGTTTGAACAAAAAAGGCAGGCAGGCCGCCATCTCTTCGTCCTGGGGTGTGCGGTTGTTGGGCGGGCGGCATTTTACCACGTTGCAGATATAGGTATCCATGCGCTCGAACCCGATTGCATGGATCATCCTGTCGAGAAGCTTTCCCGCCCGGCCGACGAACGGGCGCCCCTGCCTGTCTTCGTCGAATCCGGGGCCTTCTCCCACAAACACGAGACCGGAGCCTGCCGAACCTTCCCCGAAAACCAGGTTGGTGCGTCCCGAATGGAGCCTGCACCGGCTGCAATCCCCGAGTGAAGCCCTGATGGCGGCAAGCGCCTCTGACGGAGGTGGGGTATCGGAAGACGGAGGACGGGGGACGGAAGACGGAGGGGGGGTGTCGGGCGGCTCAGCAGCTCCCCTCCCCCGGCGGGAGGGGCGGGGGGCGGGGGACGAAGGCCAGTCCAACACCCCGCCTGTCCTGAAGCCCGCAACGGTCCACCGCAGGTCCTCGATGCATTCGCAGAGTTCGCGCAAGTCTTTTTCGTCCGCCATCACCTGCTCCCGTCCGAAAAGAATCCGCTCGACCCTGTCCCACACTTCGGCCGCCACTTCGTCTTTGGTGAGCGGGGGAAGATCGGTTATCTTTCCGCCTCGCTCCAGGATCTTGACCCGGTTGGTGTCGGTCCCGAAGCCCGAGCCTTTTTCCATGAGATTGTTGGCCACTATGAAATCGAGGTTCTTGGAATCGAGCTTTTCCCTGGCGTTTTCGACGAGGTTTTGGGTCTCCGCCGCAAAACCGGCCAGCACCTGCCCCGGGGGCTTCGACCTCCCGAGTCCGGTCAGGATATCGGGGTTCGCTTCGAGGTGCAGCACCTCTTCCGAGGGCCTTTTCTTGAGCTTGTGCGGGGCCTTTTCCGAAGGCCTGTAGTCGGATACCGCGGCTGCCATGACGATGGCGTCCATTTCCGGAGCGAGCGCTTCGATGGCCGCCTGCATCTCAAGGGCCGTCGTCACGTATGTTGTCTCGACTCCGGGTGGGACCTGGAGAGAGCAGGGGCCGGAGACCAGGTGCACCCGTGCCGACCGGCGCGCCGCGATCCTTGCCAGCGCATAGCCCATCTTGCCGCTGGACGGATTGCTGAGAAACCTCACCGGATCGAATGGTTCCCAGGTCGGCCCGGCGCTTACCAGGACACGTTTTCCGGAAAGGCCGGGAGGCGTGACCATCCGGGCCGCGGCTTCCATTATGTCGGAAAGATCGGCCAGCCGCCCCGTTCCCTCCTCACGGCAGGCGAGATAGCCGCAGGCGGGCTCGCAGATCGCATATCCCAGGCCGGCAAGGGTTTTGAGGTTTCTCCGCGTTGCCGGATGCTCCCACATTTTGACGTTCATAGCGGGGCAGACCAGCACCGGTGCGGTGGTGGCGAGCAAGATAGTGGTAAGATAGTCGTCGGCGATTCCCGCCGCCATTTTCGCCATCAGGTTGGCCGTTGCCGGGGCGAGAATGACGAGATCGGCAAGTCTTGCCTGGTGGATGTGGCCGATCCTCGACTCGGATTCGAGGCTGAACAGGTCGAGCCCCACCGGGTTTGCGGAAAGGGCCTGGAAGGTAAGCGGTGTTACGAACTGCCCGGCATTGGCGGTCATCACCACGCGCACCGTGGCGTTTTCCTTTACCAGAAGGCGAACGAGTTCGGCGGCCTTATACGCGGCTATCCCGCCGCTTACGCCAAGAAGGATCGATTTGTTCTTAAACATTGCGATTTTCCGAATGAAAAACACAATTCACCACGGAGAACACAGAGAAAATGATGAGAGAACGACCCGGGTGGCACTTATGCAACCACGCGCCCGCTCATTTTGTTTTTCTCCGCGTTCTCCGTGGTGAGATATTTCTTAACTGCCCGTTGACGGTGCCACGTAGATTTCGACCGTGCTCCAGATAGTTCCTTCACTCAGAAGGATCACGCAGGTCTTGTCCGGTTTTTCGAATATCAGGGCGGATCTCCTGTAGCGGAACTGGCCCTTGGGCTTCCAGCCTTCCCGCGGCATGGCCATGGAGAAAAAGTTTATGAGCGAGTTGATATCCACTCTGCCGGTCAGGGTAAGAACGCCCGATTTCATCGTTCCCGACTGGAACACATACGAGTCTTTGGCCTTCAGGTCCAGTTCGGAAGGAATGGGAATATCGGGAAAATCCAGGAACTGCGGCCTGGGGCCGGTCGCGGTGGCGGGAGCCGACGGCCCGGAGGGAGCCTGCATCACGGGGTTGGGGGGAGGCGCGTTGGAGTGGGAGCAACCGTATGCTGCCGCGAAACAGACGATAACCACAAAAAGCCAGAATTTTTTCCGGGTCTTCATAATCTCAGCCCCCTTTTCGGTTTTCCGGTTTTCAAAATGCCCTTGGCCACCACTTCTTTTATATGCTCGTTAGCCTTTTCGCAAGAAAAACGGATTGCGCCTCTTCTCATTACCCACCGATGTTCGAAAACCATGGCCAGGATAAATGGAGGTCTTGTCGGGAAGTGTAAAAATCGTGCTCCTGACGGAATGAACGAGCTGTTCGTGCGAGCCGCCGGGATAGTCGGTCCTTCCGGCCCCGCCCCAGAAGATGGTGTCGCCGGAAAAAATCATATCGGAATCTTCGAGGTAAAAAGAGACGTGGCCGGGGGTGTGCCCGGGGGTTTCCAGGACCGATATCCGGATTTTTCCAATCAGCAGTTCATCTCCCCGTGCGAGAGGGCAGTCGATTTCGGCGGGCGATACGGGGCGGACTTCACCGTCAAAGCGCGGCGCCATCCCGAAGATGACCGTGAGCAAAACGTCACGGTCGCCCGGATGGAGGTATATTTGTCCTCCAAGCCTGGATTTCACGGTCCAGGCCGCCATGATGTGGTCGATGTGCGCGTGGGTCGGAAGAATTGCGGCAACGCTCAGCCCCAGCTCTTCGATGCGGTCGCAGATCCGCTCGCCCTCGGCGCCCGGATCGATCACCGCCGCCCGGCCGCTTTCTTCATCCCCCAGCAGGTAGCAGTTGGTCTGGAGCATCCCCACTTTCAGACGCTCGAAAATCATTCCGACTTCCTATTTGTCGAATAAAATCAGCTCCTCTATGGGCCGCCTGTGGGAACTCTGGCTGTGGTGTTCCGGGTAGCCCACGGCTACCACCGCCATCAGTTCGAGCCTGTCCGGCAGGTCCAGGATCTCGATCACTTTTTCCTTGTTCTTGAGTATCTCGCCGATCCATACCGCTCCCAGGCCCAACGAATGAGCGGCCAGCAGGAAGTTTTGCAAACAGGCCCCCACCGCCTGGCAGTCCTTGACGTAATCGAAGGAATTTTCCCTGTCGAGGAAAACGGGAACCAGAACGGGCGCTGATTTAAGGATAGTGGAGTACCGGGTTAGCCCCGCCAGTTTTTCCTTCAGGGCCTGGTCGTGGACCACCGCAAACCGCCATGGCTGGTTGTTGAGTCCCGAAGGAGCCCAGGAGGCCGCCTTGAGGGCCGTCATGATGAGGTCGCGGCTGACGGCAGCGTCAGTAAACCGGCGTATGCTGCGCCGCTCATGGATTGCTTGCAAAATGGGAGACAGGGCTGCTTGCTCGCTCATGCGTACTCCTTGGAAGTATCTGAAAATACTTGTGAAATAGGGTTCAGATGTGACATTTCAAAGTTCCTCTTTCGGCCCGGGGACCTGGGGGCCTCCCGTCAAATCTTGGTCCGGGATGCGACACCGGGGGCTTGGCCGCCATGGTCTAAAATACACATTTCCAGTCGCATTTTGCACAGTTTCAGCCTGATTTCAAGCAATGGGCGACAATTTAGACCGGAAGCGGCCACACACGGACGGTCCCGATCCATCCGTGACGCCCAAATGTACATTAACTGGCTTAATTTTTGCTTAGCCTGATCTTGGGAGGACTTCCCGGCGAAGTCGAAAGCCCGTCGCCGGAATGGGAGAACCTATTGAAAAGACTGCTTAAATTATAACCATAGAGAACAGTTGAAACGTGAATTGCATTTTATAGTTTCAACTTTATGCCGGGTTGTTCTATAAACTGATCTGCTTTCGAACGGTAAAAAAAGAGCGGGTTAGGTTTTGGAATAGCTCGGGGGAACCAGGAGAAAGTTCAGAAATGGTGAAATCAAGCGTGGATAACGTCACCCCTGAGAAAACCGTACTGAAGTTGGACGGCCGTTTCGACAAAAGCACCGCCCCCAAGCTTCGGGAAGATTTTTTGAGGCTGGCCCGTGAACGGGGTTTACACCAGCTTGAGATCAACATGTCCGACGTCCTTTGTGCCGACACGTCGTGCATCGCTGTAATGATTGAGATACTGAAGGCAGTGCGCGACCGGGGAGTAAAACTCAAAATTTCCGGGGTCACCGAAAACACCGCCAGGATGATTGCGATCTCACAACTGGACGAGATGTTCGAAGGCGTGATCATCGAGGGGACTGACAAAGACCTTTATGGGTTCGAGCGATCTGATAGAAATCAGCGGGCTCAATAGTTTCTACAAGGGCCGGCAGGTACTTTTCGACCTCAAGTTCGGGATCCCCAGGCATCAGGTAACGGTCATAATGGGGGTGAGCGGCTGCGGGAAGACAACACTGCTGCGCCACCTCATAGGGTTGAAGTCGACCGGTTCCGGCCAGGTATCCATTGACGGCGAGGACCTGGGCGGATTTTCCGAGGGCAACCTCAAGGCTTACCGGCGCAGGATCGGCGTGCTTTTCCAGGGGGGCGCGCTTTTCAACTCGATGAGCCTTCAGGAAAACATAGCCGTTCCCCTGAGAGTGCACACAAAGCTCGCCGAAGAAACCATCCGGATAATGACCCTGATGAAGCTCAACATGGTGGGACTGTCCGGTTTCATCGACTACATGCCGTCGCAGTTAAGCGGCGGAATGCGCAAGCGGGCGGGCCTGGCCCGCGCCCTTGCAATGGACCCCGAAATACTGTTTGTGGACGAACCTTCCTCGGGCCTCGATCCCATTACGGCCGCCGGCCTCGACCGGCTGCTTCTGGAGTTGCGCGAGACTCTGGGCATGACCCTCGTGGTGGTGACCCACGAACTCGAGAGCGCCTTTTTGATCGCCGACCGGATAGTCGTGATGGACCAGGGCAGGGTGATGGCGGCGGGCGTGCCGGAGCAAGTCCGCAACAGCACCAACCCCAGAGTTCGCCAGTTTCTGAGCCGAGAGGCGGACCCGCTCCAGGTAAACCAGGAATTTTACCACGACAGCCTGTTCGAGGCTGGAAAGTGATTCAGCGGAGCGAACCGCCCGGCCCGTGTCCTTGCGGGGAGCGCTCATACCAATTTAACTGTTTCGGAAGGGAAGCCGGATGACAAATCTGATCCTGTCGCTTGGCGCTTTTGGGGTTCGCCAGCTCATCAGCGTCGGCCGGTTGGGGGTTTTTTTCCTGTACACGGTGCGTGGAATTTTCCTTGCGCCCGGGAAATTCTGGCCGGTTATCAAACAGATCGAATTTGTCGGTTCGAAGTCTTTTTTCGTCATCGGTTTTACGGCGGCCTTCACTGGAATGGTGTTGGGGCTGCAGGGCTATTACACTCTTTCCATGTTCGCCTCCGAGGGTATGCTCGGCTCGGCCGTGGCGCTCAGCATAATCCGCGAACTGGGGCCGGTGCTCACCGCACTCATGGTTACCGGCCGTGCCGGGTCGGCGATAACGGCCGAGATCGGCATAATGAGAATCGAGGAGCAGATAGACGCCCTGGAGTGCATGGCCATCGACCCGTACTCGTACCTGATCGCACCGAAAATTATTGCGTGTATCATCGCGCTTCCCCTGTTGGTTGCATTTGCCGATGTGGTAGGCATCATCGGGGGCTACCTGGTAGGGGTGGACCTGCTGGGGGTGAGCCGCGGCGCGTTCTGGGACGGCATCCATACCAGCGTGTTGTGGAAAGACGTTTACATGGGAATCATCAAATCAGTGTGCTTTTCTGTTTTGATAATATGGATATGCACTTACAAGGGGTTTTATGCCGGAGTGGACGAAGGCAGTTTCGGGCCGGAGCAGGTCAGCAGAGCCACGACCAACGCCGTCGTAATCTCCTCAATAGCCGTTCTCGTAAGCGATTACGTAATTACATCTATCCTGCTTTGATAAAGGAAGAGTAATGGAAAAAAGGTGGCTCGAATTCAGCGTAGGGGTCTTTATCTTAGTGGGTCTGGCCTGTCTGGGGTACCTCTCCTTCAGCCTGGGTCGAGTGGGGCTCGGCAGCTCGCAGTATGAAGTCAAAGCCGTCTTTCCAACGGTAGCCGGACTGAAGGCGAAAGCACCGGTAACCATGGCCGGCGTAAACATCGGAGAGGTAAGCAGCATCAGCCTCAAAGACGGCCGGGCGCAGGTCAAGATGGACATCGATAACGGCGTCAAACTGGAAGACGACGTTACCGCCAGCATCAAGACCGCCGGAATAATCGGGGACAAATACGTCTCCATTGCGCCCGGGGCTTCGGATACTTATATCAAACCCGGCGGCACCATTCACGAAACGCAGGCCCCGCTGGACATCGAAGATCTCATCTCCAGGTTCGTTTTCGGAAGCATCGAAAAGCCCAAATCCACCCAGTAGCCGTGGGTGCGTACAATGAATGCTCTTGCCCGTGCCTTTAAAAAGAAGCGCAGGGTGGTCACGGTTTAATCCATCCTCCTTTTCCGACTCGAATGATCCCTTGCGGATAGGATCAAACCGTTTTCGGCTCGAACTTTATCCATCGAATTGCCGGGCATCTAACATCGAGCATCGGAAGGCGGCCTGACATGAAAATCTTCGTCACAGGCGGATCGGGGTTTGTCGGCAAATACCTCACCAGGAGGTTTTCCGAGTCGGGACATGAGACCCTGGTGCTTACCAGGTCCCCCGAGCGAACCGAACGCGACCTTCCGTGGGCCTCTGTGGTCGAAGGTGACCCGAAAAGGCCGGGAGTCTGGCAGCAGGAGCTTGCCGGAAGCGATGTCGTACTGAACCTCGCCGGCACCTCTATTTTTACCGTATGGACGGATGCAGCGCGCAAATCGATTCTCGACAGCCGCATTCTCACCACCCGAAACGTTGTCGAAGCCCTCTCCGGTTCCGAAAAAGCGAAAACTCTCATCAGCGCCTCCGCGGTCGGCTATTACGGCGGCAGGCTCGACGATCTGATATGCGATGAAAGCGGCCCTCCCGGAAATGAGTTCGTATCCGAGGTATGCGTCAAATGGGAAGATGAGGCCGCAAGGGCCGACCGGACCGGGACCAGGGTCGTTATCTGCCGGTTCGGGATCGTTCTGGGCAGGGACGGAGGGGCGCTCGCAAAGATGCTGCCGGCCTTCAGCCGCTTTATGGGGACATCGATTGGAAGCGGCAGGCAGTGGTTTTCCTGGATCCACCAGGAGGACCTGTTCAGGATCCTTTCCCTGGCCCTGGAAGACCCCGAACTCCGGGGGCCGGTCAACTGCGTTTCGCCCAATCCGGCAAGGAACGGCGAATTTGCGCAGGTGCTGGCGTCGGTGCTTCGCAGGCCGCTTATCCTTCCACCCGTTCCCGCTTTTTTGCTGCACACAATCCTGGGCGAGTTCGGAAATGTACTGATAAAAGGCCAGAAGGTGGTTCCCAAAAAGCTTCTCGACAGCGGTTTTTCTTTCCGCTACCCCACCGTCAGGCAAGCGCTCGAAGACCTGCTGGAAAGCCGTTCGAGTTAAGGAAATGGTTGGCGCACCAGGCCATTGGCAGGGCCTTGCAAATAATAATGAATAGCGGATAGAAATGATATACGAACGTGGATTCATGACTTAACCAATATAAAAATAATCCCCCCAGCTATCCATTCGACTGCTTATTTGATTGATCTCCTTTTTTATAATAACCATCTCTTGACATGCTTTGAATATTGTTGTAGTGGCTTGATCTAATGGAAAGCTGTCTGGTCCGGTTTTGAAAAGGGCGGGTTTTCTGATCGGGCGGCAGGCTGCGGGGGTATTGCAAGATTGCTCATAGTAGCGAAACTGCAAGAAGTTGACACGGCACCAAAGAGAGAAAGGATTTTCAGAAATGTCGGAAGGCCGCGTGAAATGGTTCAACGACAAGAAGGGCTACGGTTTCATTGAAACGAAGGACCAGGGAGACGTCTTCGTCCACTACAGCGCTATCGCGGCCGAAGGTTTTCGCTCTTTGGCCGAAGGGGATCGGGTAAGCTTTGACGTTGAGCGGGGACCGAAAGGACCGCAGGCAGTAAACGTAAAAAAGCTTCAGTAGCCAAACTCTTTTGTAACCCAGATTAAGACATGAAGGGCCAGGAGAACTTCCTGGCTTTTTTATCCCGGCCGTTTTCTTTCCTTTGTCAGGGCAAGTCCAGGCCCCGGTAGACCGTTGCGGGCTGCATCCACCACACAAGGCACAGAGACCGCAGAGTTCGAGGCGGCAACCTTTTATCCGACCGCCATTGCGTAATGGGCGGGCAAAATAAACAGGCGGTTGCCGGAGTGCGCCCTTTTATGCAGACCCTTGGGGACCGAGTCTTTGGAAGCTCCTGCTTTGTGTGGCGCCGGAGTGGAAGCTGGAGCTTCCGGGTTAGGGGTTCCCACGCAGGAGTTTGGGAACCAGCGAAGGCATCGAGTACCGAGCATCCAGTATCCAGCATCGAGTACCGGCTCTACCGGTGGCCGTTCAGTTCCAGCGGGGGCGTTATTTCTTTCTGGCGGGCGAGTTCGAATCGGACGTTTTCCCATTGCGGGGAGTGGCGCAGCTTGTGGGAGCTTGCCAGGACAAGGTCGGGGTGGTTGTTGGTTTCGCTCATGTGGGCGAAGACGACGAAGCGCATTTCCCGGTGGTGGATCTCTTCAAGGAGCCGGCACGAGTCGTCGTTTGAGAGGTGGCCGTGCGAGCCCCTTATGCGCTGTTTCAAAAACCAGGGGTAGGGGCCTTCGAGGAGTCTTTCCGTGTCGTGGTTCGCTTCGAGTACCAACCCGTGGCAGCCTTGCAACCTGGCCTTCACCAGGTTCGTCGCCACGCCCAGGTCGGTGCAGATGCCGAGCCTCGATCCTTCGTGTTCTATGATAAAACCCGCGGACTCACGGGCATCGTGAGGGGTCGCGAAGGGGTGTATGCGCAAATCGCCGACTTCGAAGCAGTTCCCGGTGCTGAAGACGGATACGGAGGAGAGCCGGCCGGTTGCCGGCGGCAGGTTGTCGAGAGTCCCGCGGGTCATGAACACCGGGAGGTCGAATTTCCTGCTCAAAACGCCGGCGGCGCTGACATGATCGCTGTGTTCATGGCTTATCACCAGCGCGTCGATCTTGCTCGGCGCGGCGCAGGTCCCATCGAGGCGGCGCACCAGTTCCCGGCAGGTGGTTCCGGCGTCAACGAGTATACGCGTCCTGGGGCTGCACACCAGAATGGAGTTGCCCTTCGACCCGCTAGCCAGGACCTGGCACAACAGAGGCATCGGGTTATCCTTCCGCCAGAACCCGTTCCATTTTTGCCGATTCGACTTCCACCGGTCCATAGAGCATCAGCGCTATCCGGTCCGGGCCGTAGATGCTTTTGAACCAGGCCTGTATATCTTCGGGTGTTACCCGGTTGATTTTTTCCTCTATTTCTTCGAACGGAACGTAGCGGCCGAACAGGAATTCGTTCTTGGCGAGCCGGTTCATGCGGGAATCATTGCTCTCGGCGTTTATGTACATGTTGCCTTTGATATACTCTTTCGCGGCGCTGAGTTCCTGTTCGGGGATGAGCTTTTCGGAAAGGATCCAGAGCTGCTCGTTTATGAGCTGGAGCACCTCTTCGACGTTATCGGGCGCGATGCCCGCGTAGATGCCCAGCATGCCGGTATCTTCGTGGCTGTGAGAGAAGGAATAAACCGAATAGGCCAGGCCGCGCTTCTCGCGGATCTCCTGAAAAAGCCGGCTGCTCATGCTGCTTCCCAGGATAACGTTCAGCAGGTGTGAGGCGAAGCGGCTCTCGTCGGTTTGCGCGGACCCTTGCAAGCCGATTGCCAGATGCACCTGTTCGAGGTCCTTGGGCACCACGCGCCTGAAGAAATGGTGCTCGGGGGTCTTTCGCCCCGGCCTTTGGATTCTCCGGTTGAGGGCCTCCATCGAGGGTGCGATCAGGTCCAGGAACTGCCGGTGGTCCAGGTTCCCGGCGGCGGATATGATTATATTTTCGGGATCGAAATTTCTGGCGACATACTTCAGCATGAGTTCACGGCGGATTTTCTCCACGGTGGCGGCGGACCCGTATATGGGCAGCCCCAGCGGATTGTTCTGCCAGAAGTCTTCCTGGAAGAGCACGTGGATGAACTCGTCGGGAGTGTCCTCGACCATGCGGATTTCCTGGAGAATCACGTTCTGTTCGCGATCTATTTCGACGGGATCGAAAACGGATTCCAGGAAAATGTCCGCCAGCAGATCGATCAGGAGCGGCAGGTGGGCGGCAAGCACCTTGGCGTGAAAGCAGACATGTTCCTTCGAGGTGAAGGCATTGGCGAACCCGCCCACCGCGTCGAATTCCTTTGCGATATCCAGTGCGGTCCGCCGTTTGGTGCCCTTGAAAAGCATGTGTTCGATAAAATGGGTGATCCCCCGTTCCCCGGGAGATTCGTCACGGGAGCCGGTATTGACCCATATGCCGGTGGAAACCGAATGAGCGGATGGGATTCTTTCGGTAACCACTCGAATCCCGTTTTGGAGAACGGTTTTACGGTACAATTTCCCTCCTTTGTAGTGAGAGAAGGGTGGGGCGGACTTCACGGCCCGCCGGCAGGCCTGCCCCACGGTATTGGCAGCCACGGCCGGTAAGCGGATGAGACAGGAGCTTTCCGGATGCGCTCCTTCTCACCGCGTACTCGGGCGGGAATCAAACCGATCGGCCGATCCCTGTTCCGGGGCTCGCGAACAAGCTTGCCGGAAAGGACCGGTCGGTTATTGTTTGGTCTCTTCTTCCTGGGGCGGGAGCGCCGCTTTGCGGCTGAGCCGAATCCTGCCGTCTTTATCGATGTCGATTACCTTGACCAGCACCTCGTCGCCCTCGTTCACGACATCGGTCACTTTGCGCACGCGCCGGTGTTCGAGCTGCGAGATGTGGATCAGCCCTTCGGTGTTCGGCAGTATTTCGGCAAATGCCCCGAAATCGGTCACCCTGACAACTTTAGCCTTGTAGAGCTGGCCTATCTCGGGTTCCGCCGTAATCGACCTGATCTTATCGATTGCTTTGTCGCATGCAGCCCCGTCAGGGCTCATTACAACGACTCTGCCACTGTCGTCAATGTCGATTTTCGCTCCGGTCTCGGCGACTATCGCGCGGATAACCTTCCCTCCCGGGCCGATAACATCGCGGATCTTATCGGGATTGATATGAATTGTAACCACCCGCGGCGAATACGGCGAAAGTTCGGGCCGCGGACTATCCAGGATTTCTTTCATTTTACCAAGGATGTGAATCCGGCCGGAGCGCGCCTGGTCGAGTGCCTTGCGCAGGATTTCCCGGCTTATCCCTGAAATTTTTACGTCCATCTGGATGGCGGTGATTCCCTGTTCGGTGCCGGTCACCTTGAAATCCATGTCGCCCAGGTGGTCTTCATCGCCCAGGATGTCGGAGAGGATGATGAACTCGTCTCCTTCCTTGACCAATCCCATGGCTATTCCGGCTATGGATTCCGCAACCGGGACCCCGGCGTCCATGAGGGCGAGCGAGGCGCCGCACACCGTTGCCATGGAACTCGACCCGTTGGATTCGAGCACTTCGGAAACGACGCGGATGGTGTAGGGAAATTCGCCGTTTTTGGGCAGTGAGGGTTTTATGGCGCGCTCGGCCAGTGCCCCGTGCCCGATTTCGCGCCTTCCGGGACCTCGAAGCGGCCGCACTTCGCCCACGCTAAACGCAGGGAAATTGTAGTGCAGCATAAAAGACTTGAATGTCTCACCGGCAAGGGTCTCGATTTTTTGCTCATCCGAGGAGGACCCGAGGGTCACTATCGCCAGCACCTGGGTTTCGCCCCTTGTAAAGAGCGCCGACCCGTGAGTGCGGGGCAGCGTGCCCACTTCGATGGAAATGGGCCGAATCTGGTCGAAGCCGCGGCCGTCGATCCTTTTGCGCTGCTCGACCATCATGCGCCGAACGACCTGCTTTTCCAGGTCTTCGAGCATTCCTTCTATTTCCTTGTCCCGGCCTTCGTAGTCGGAGGCAAGCTCTTCTTTTACACGCTGCTTGAGGGCTTTTCTGGCGTCGCGCCTCGCATGTTTTTCGGCGACGGTCATAACCTGCTGCATCTGCGCCAGGGCCAGGCTTCTTACCCGCTCGACGAGGGTATCGTCGACCACCACTTCGGGAGGAGCTTCCTTGGTGTTTCCCACCAGCCTGCGAAGCTCGTCCTGGGCGTCTAGAATGGGCAGTATGGCCTGGTGCGCGAACATGATGGCGTCGGCGATTTCTTCTTCCGGAACGAATTCCGCGGCCCCTTCGACCATCACCACCGCTTCCCGGCTGCCCGCGACCACCAGGTTCATGGCGCTTTCAACCAATTGGGCACCGGTGGGATTGATGACGAACTCGCCCCCGATGCGGCCCACGCGCACCGCCGCCACCGGCCCCTGAAAGGGGATGGACGAAATGTGCAGCGCCGCCGAGGCGCCGGTAAGCGCAACCACGTCCGGCTCGTTTTCGTCAACCGACATTACGGTTGCGACTACCTGGGTCTCAAAATTCCATTTTTTCGGAAAAAGAGGCCGAATGGGGCGATCGATGAGACGCGAGGTGAGGGTCTCTTTTTCGCTCGGCCGGCCTATTTCGCGGCGGAAAAACCCTCCGGGGATCCTGCCCGCCGAGTAGCTCATCTCCTGGTAGTCCACCATGAGAGGTAGAAAGTCTATGCCTTCCCTGACCCGGTCCTCCTTGGTCGCCGCCACTATTACAACCGTGTCTCCATACCTCATCAGCACGGACCCGCTCGCCTGCTTGGCAACCTGACCGGTCTCGAATATGAGCGGCCGTCCGCCCACTTCAACCTGAATTTTATTTATCATCTATGTAGTTTCCTCTTTTTTAGATGCCCGCGGCAAGCGGCCGCGGTCCGCATGACGCGGTTAGCGGCGCAGTCCAAGCCGCTCTATTACCGTATTGTAGCGTTCGACATTCTTGCGCTTCAGATAGTTGAGCAATTGCCTTCTCTGGCCGACCAGTTTGAGCAGCCCTCTTCGTGAATGGTGGTCTTTCTTGTGGGTCTTGAAGTGATCGGTGAGATAGCTGATTCTTTCACTGAGAAGAGCAATCTGAACCTCGGGAGATCCGGTATCCATCGGATGCATCCTGAAATCATCGATTATTTCCTTCTTCTTCTCTGGGGTCATTACCACGGCTGATTACCTCCTTAAGTTATTTGCTTAAAAAAAGCTGCTCTGGTCCTCTTTTGGTCGGTACATTCGGCGAGCTGGAAAACGCCCGACTCGCCTGTAATCGATTCACGAATAACGCCGGTAGCCGTCCCGCAAATCAGAACGGGAAAACGCGAAGGCGGCGCGAGCCGCTTCCCGCGCAATTGGGCCACCACATGGCGGCCAGCCTGCCGGTTCCCGTAACGATCCGGACGGCTCCCGAATATTTTGAAAAACAGCCGGCCCTTGACCTCTCCCACTCCAGGTCGAGGTGCCCGTGCCTCAGCAGGGCCAGCACCTGCTCCTCTTCGGCCACGGCGGAAGGCAGGTGTGAAAGGGCCTCGTTTAGCGGGATTATCGCCTGGAAAACCCGCTCACGAGCCATGTCCGTGGGAACGGCATCCCCCGGCGACTCCGTCCAAAGCTCATCCATGCTCAAGGCGCCTTCGACATCAAAAGAGCCGACCTTCACCCGCTTCAGTGCAAAAAGATGTGCGGCGCTGCCCAGTTGCCGCCCGATGTCGGATGCCAGTTGCCTGATGTAGGTGCCCTTGGAACACGACACCTCGATCACGGCCTCCGGCCAGTCGAAGGACCGAAGCTCTATCGAGTGTATGCAAACTTCACGCTCGGGCTGTTCCACCTCGATACCCTTGCGGCTGAGCTTATAGAGCCGCTGACCCCCCACCTTGACGGCGGAAAACCTGGGCACTTTCTGAAGGCTGGGCCCCTCAAACGAACCAATGGCGCTTGCCAGGTCTTCTTTCGAAAATACAAGGTCGCTTGTGCGAACGACTTTGCCGGTTTTGTCCAGGGTGTCCGTTTCCTCGCCGAAGCGCAGGGCCGCCAGGTAGGTCTTATTGAGATTTATGAACTGGTCGGCAACGCGTGTGGCCTCGTTTAAGCACAGCACGAGAACGCCCGTTGCAAACGGGTCGAGGGTCCCGGTGTGGCCGATTTTGCGAAGCGCCAGGACCGATTTTATCCTGGCCGCAATTACGGCGGAAGAAACCCCGCCGGGCTTGTCCACGACCAGCACGCCGGGCTCCCCGGCAAATTGGGCGCGCGGGGATTTGCGATTCACGTTCGTTTCGCTCGATTTTTCCGCCATCATTCTCATGCCGTCAGCCAATGTAGCTTATTGCCTCCCTGGTGATGCGGGACCGAACCGCGCTAAGCTCTCCCGCTATCCGGCAGGCGGCTGCCTGCAGGTGTCCTCCGCCGCCGTAGCGCCGGGCGAAGCCGGCCACGTCTATCCCGTTTTTGGACCGCAGGCTCACGTGTACCTGTCCCTCGGAGCCTTCGCGGAAAAGGATTGCCACATCGACGGTCTTGACCGAGCGCAGGTGGTTTATGAAACCCTCGCTGTCGGAATAGGCGGTGGAGGTCCTGGCGAGCATGTTTTGCGTGAGCACGGCGGTCGCGACCCTGGAGCCGGCATGAAACTCCATCGTTTCGAGCACCAGCGTCAGGAGACTCAGTTTTTCGGGCGACGCCGAATCGTAGATCTGCTCGGCGAGGTAGGCGGGGTCCGCGCCTGATTCAACTAGGATCGAAGCTATTTCCAGCACCCGCCTGTTCGTGTTGGAAAACCTGAAACAGCCGGTATCGGTCAGGATGCCCGTGTAGAGCAGGGCGGCCAGATCGGGGTCCGGGACAAGCGACAGGTGCATGCACAGGTCGAAGAGCATCTCACACGTGCTGCTGGCGCCGGTATCCACCCAGTACACGGTCCCGAAGGGAGAACTGCTCTGGTGGTGATCGATATTTATCACGACCGGGACCCGGTCCCTGATGAATTCCAGCAGCCCGCTTCCAGCCCTTTCGAAATCGCCGCAGTCAACCAGGACGGCGGCATCGTAGGCCGCCTGCGCGGCAGGGAGCCTGGCGAGGTTTCCGGTTCCGGGCAGAAATTCGAATTCCGGCGGGAAGCTGTCATGGCTGAACGCTTCCGCCTTTTTCCCGAGCCGCGTAAGAATGTTCCTCATCCCAAGCAGAGCGCCGATCGCGTCTCCGTCGGGCCTCACGTGAGTGGCAACCAGAAAAGTGCTGTTTTCCCGTATTGCCGATATAATTTTCCGAATTTTAGCCGTTCGGTGGTCATCCATCCGTTTGCAAATCTTTCAGCAGCCGCTCGATTTTGTCTCCGTACTCGAACGAAGTGTCGTATGCGAAATCGAGTTGCGGAATATATCTCAGACGCAGCCGTTTTCCGAGTTCCTGGCGTATGAACCCTTTCGCCTTGTCCAGTCCGGCCGCTGCTTCCCGCCTGGTGTTATCGTCCGCGCTCCCGGCCATCACACAGTAGGAAACCCGTGCATGCTGGAGGTCGGGCGTGACGTCCACCGCCGTAACGGTGATGTTTGCCAGGCGCGGGTCCTTTACACGGCGGAAAACCAGGTCCGCTATTTCCCTAAGCAACACGTCCGAAACCCTGTCGGACCTCTTGTAATCCATTTTGCTCATAAAAAATCCATTCACCACAGAGGGCACAGAGAGCACGGAGAATTAAACCTGAAATGACTATTTGGGCCGTCCCCCGTTTACGTGAAGTTCCCATATCTTGAAGCAACCTCATTCGGGCGGCGGCTTCTCCCGCATTCTTTCCTCTGTGTTTTCTGTGTACTCTGTGGTTAAATCTCTTTTCCCATCCGCGCTAGCCCATCGGGATAAGCTCGATTTCCCTGCTCACCAGTTCGGCCGGACCGAGCGTTTCCATGAAGTCGATGATCCGGTCGAGCAACGAATTGAGCACGCGGCTGTCGTTTCCGATAACCGCAATTCCGATGGCTGCCCGCTGGTGCACATCCTGGTCGGCCACTTCGGCAACCGAGACATTGAACCGGTTGCGGCTTTTTTCTATCAGGCTCTTGACGATGCTTCGCTTCTCTTTGAGCGAATGGATCTCGTAGAGCCTGAACGCCAGGCGGGCAACACCTACTGTCATGACGGCCTCAGGACCCCGCCCTGCGTTCGGGCTCCGGTTCGAGGACCTGCTTTATCTCCAGGATTTCAAACACTTCCAGGATGTCGCCCACCTTGATGTCGTTGAAGTTCTCGACGCCGATACCGCATTCGAAACCGGCCTTGACCTCCTTCACATCGTCTTTGAAACGCTTGAGCGAGTTGAGTTTTCCTTCATAGACGATCACCTGGTCGCGAAGCACCCTGGCCTTGGCGTTTCTTTCCACCCGGCCGTCGAGCACCGAGCAGCCCGCAATCATTCCCATCTTCGGGACCTGGAACGTCTGGCGCACTTCGGCCCTGCCGATCACGTTCTCCTTGTAAATCGGCTTGAGCATGCCCACCACGGCGGCCTTGATATCATCGAGCAACTGGTAGATGACATCATAGAAGCGCAGGTCCACTTTCTCCTGCTCGGCCAGTTCCTGCACCTTGGGATCGGGCCGCATGTTGAACCCGATAATGATGGCATTGGAGGCCGAGGCCAGCATGACGTCGGTTTCGGTGACCGCGCCCGTCCCCTGGTGTATGAGGTTTACCTTCACCTCGGAGGTGGAAAGCTTGATGAGCGAGTCGGCAATGGCTTCCAGAGAACCGTGCACGTCGGTTTTCAGGATCAGCTTCAGCTCCTTTACTTCCCCGTCCTGGATCTGGTCGAAAAGGTTTTCGAGGGTGATCTTGCTGGTGCGGGAAAGCTCTCTTTCCCTGAACTTGAGGAGCCTGTGCTCGGCAACGTTTTTGGCCTGCTTCTCGTCGGCGAGCACGATGAAGTCGTCGCCCGCGTTGGGTACGCCGGAAAACCCGAGCACTTCCACCGGAAGGGACGGCCCCGCGGACTCTATCTTCTGGCCGCGGTCGTCGAACATCGTTCGGACGCGACCCGAATAGATCCCGCACACATAGGCGTCACCGGCCTTGAGAGAACCTTCCTGGACCAGTACGGTGGCAACCGGGCCGCGGCCCTTATCCAGTTTGGCCTCGATAACCCTGCCCCTCGACGGCTTCTCGGGATTGGCCTTGAGTTCGAGAAGCTCTGCCTGGAGGATGACCATTTCCAGCAGATCGTCTATGCCCACGCGCTTCTTGGCCGAAATTTCCACCATGGTGGTGCTGCCGCCCCATTCCTCGGGGATCAGGCCGTGCTCGGAAAGTTCGCGCTTGACCCTGTCCACGTTGGCGTTGGGCTTGTCGATCTTGTTGATGGCCACGATGATCGGGACTTCCGCCGCCTTGGCGTGGTTGATGGCTTCGATTGTCTGCTGCATCACGCCGTCGTCGGCGGCGACCACCAGGATGACGATATCGGTCACTTTGGCGCCGCGGGCGCGCATCGAGGTAAAGGCCTCGTGGCCCGGGGTGTCGAGAAACACGATGTCCCCCCGGTCGAGCCTCACGTGATAGGCGCCGATGTGCTGGGTTATGCCCCCCGCTTCGCCCCCGATCACGTTGGTATGACGGATGGCGTCGAGAAGGGATGTCTTTCCATGGTCAACGTGGCCCATGACCGTGACGACCGGCGGCCTCGGCATCATGTCTTCGACGCGGTCCTTTTGCACCTGCAATACCTCTTCCTCTTCGAAGGCTGTTTTTTCGATTTCGAAATCGAAGTCGGAAGCGACGATGGCGGCCGAATCGAAATCGAGCGCCTGGTTGATGTTGGCGGGTAATCCAAGGTCGAGCAGCCTCTTTATGACTTCGCCGGCCTTCATTCCCATCTGCTTGGCAAGGTTTGCGACCGTGATGGCCTCATCGATTTTTATGCGCTTTTTTCCGATCTTCGCAGCCGCCGGTTCGGGCTTGGGAGGCTCCCTGCGCAGCGTCCTGGCCGTCCCTCTCGCCCGCCCCCGGTCATCCTGGGCCGCAAGCTCTTTTTTCGTATAGAGGTCTTCTTTTTGAAACACCTCCTTGCGGCGAAGGCCCCGCACGGGTCCCTTTTCCGCATCCTCGGGTTTGCGGGCGCGCCTGTGGTCCTTCAGGTCGACCGCTTCACCGGAGCCGAATCGAGCCGCGAGGTCCGTGAGGTCCGGCTCTTCCTCGCCCTCTTCGCCCATGAGTTCCGGGAGCTTGATAATCCTGGCGGGCTCTTCCTTCTTGACTTTTTTACGCCGCCTTTTCTTCGACTTTTTCCTTGCCTTGCCTTCCTCGTCTTCCTCTTCGGCAAGATCGACGCTCCTGGGCACGCCGGCAGGTTTAACCGGCGCCACGGGCTTCGGTTCGGCCGGAGGGGCGGGAGCCGCCTTGGCGGACGGCGGCGCCGCCGGCCTGAGCTGCCGGGCAGGGGGGGCTTCGGAAGTTTCCGCTCGCTGCTCGGGGGCGGGGGGCTGGGGCGCGGGCCTGATTATTCTTGCCGCTTCGTGAGCCGGCTGTTTTTTCGATACGGCGGACCTTGCCTCGGCGGCTTCCCGGATCGGTTCGGGAGGTGCTATGGTTTCCGGTTCTCCCGCAGGGGGGGCGGGTTCAGGGGGTGTCTCAATCTCCTCGGGCAAAGACCCGGCTTCCATTCCGGCGGGGATTTCCGGAACGGATTCTACTTCGACGGCCATCTCGGCTGGTTGTTCTGCCGTTTCAGGAACAGGACTTGGCACGGCTTCCTCCGCAACAGGTTGCACCGCTTCAGGCTCAAGCTGAACTTCGACCCGCTTTCGTCTTCGAATCACCTCACGGCCTATGCGCTTTTCCTCGACCTTCTCCGATCTCGTTTCGCTGAACTGCTGCCTTATTTTCAGCACCTGCGGGTCGGTAAGCGTGCTCATGTGATTCTTTACTAAAATTCCCAGCCTTGCGATCCGGTCGATAAAATCTTTGTTTTCCATGTTAAATTCTTTTGCAAGTTCATGCACCCTGATTTTCGTCATGAAGCTCCCCCTTTGGAACCCTTATAAAATCCTTAAATCTCTCATAATATCGAACTCCACCCCCGGCATCTCATCCCCGAAAGGCCGGAGGGGACATTTTTGTTTTTGTGAAGTGCAGGGACTCAATCCCTTAATTTCACTGATAAACACCGGGCAGCGCCGCGGAAAGCCCTGGCGGTGCGCTTGTCGAGGCGCAGTTTCGGCAGGCATTGCGGGCAGCAATATCCTCCGCGTCCTTTCATCCGCTGCGCATGGTCCACTATGACGCATCCCGTCTCCTGATCGATCACGAGCCGAACCAAGTCCCGTTTTGACTTCTTGCCCATGCACACCAGACAGGTGCGCACCGGGGCGACGCGCTCAACCATTACCGGGCCTCCCCGCCGCTACTGGGCCTGGCCGGGGTCGGCTTCGATATTTTCCTGGTCGTCGGGCGCCGGTTCAGCCGCCGGTTCAGCCGCCGGTTCTGACACTGGCTCAGACGCCGGTTCTGACACCGGTTCGATTACGACGGGTTTTTCATCCCGGCCCGAATCGAGCAGTTTCCCGGCTTCGCCCCGCATCGTCTCGATGTCGGAAGCGGGAAGGTGCGTAAGGTCCTCCAGGTCTACGGTGGAGGATTCGAGAAATTCCTCTATCGAGCCCACCCCGGCCTCGTAGAGCTTGTCCGCCATGTCGGTGGCGATTCCGGGAATCCTTAACAGGGACTGGTAGCCCGCCTGCTTCTGCCGCTCGTACCGGCTCTCGCTCTTGACGTCTATGCGCCAGTTGGTGAGCTTGGATGCGAGCCTCACGTTCTGGCCCCTCTTGCCTATTGCAAGGGAGAGCTGGTCGTCGGGGACTATGACCTCCATGCTCCGGTTGGCCTGGTCGATGATCACCTTGGAGATGATTGCCGGAGCGAGTCCATTCACGACGAACTTGGCCGGGTCCATGTTCCACGAAATGATATCTATTTTCTCGCCGCGCAGCTCCTGCACCACGTTCTGGACCCTGGTGCCCTTCATGCCGACACAGGCGCCCACGGGGTCTACGTCCGAGTCTTTCGAAATAACGGCGATTTTTGCCCTGGACCCCGGTTCGCGGGCCGCGCTGATGATGCTCACGATGCCTTCGCTGATTTCCGGCACCTCCGAATGGAAGAGCTGGATGAGAAAGAACGGATGGGTTCGGCTGAGGACTATCTGAGGGCCCTTGCTGATTTTTTTCACATCGATCACGTATGCCCTGATCCGGTCCCCCTGGCGAAAAATCTCCCGCGGAATCTGTTCCTTCGGAGGCAAAATAGCTTCGGCCTGCCCGATATTGACCACGATGCCGCTCTTGTCCACCCTCTGGACGATGCCGCTTACGATCTCACCCTTGCGGCTCTTGAACTCGTCGTAGACAACCTCGCGCTCGGCATCCTTCATCTTCTGGATGATGACCTGCTTGGCGGACTGTGCGGCAATCCGGCCAAGGGTTTCGGTATCCATGCGGATGCCCAGTTCGTCCCCGACCTCGGACTCGCTGTCCAGTTTAAGAGCATCGGCCAGGAGCACCTCTTTGTCAGGGTCGGTTACCTCCTCGACGACCTCCTTGAACTGGAAGGCTTCGATCTCCCCGTACTCTTCGTTGTAGGTTACGTCCAGGTCCAGCCTGGAGCCGTACTTTTTCTTGATAGCCGATTTGATGGCCTCTTCAAGAGTGTTAATCAAGGTCTGGCGGTCGATTCCCTTTTCTCTGCTGACCTGATCGATCAACCGCTTGAGCTCACTGGCCATAAGTCGAAATCTCCTCCCGGTATATCTTTAATTTGATTCCCGTTATTGCTTTTTGCTCTCAATGGACTCGAAATATAAAAGCCTCGCGCGTTCGATCAACGGCAGCGCGATGGTATATCCTTTCCCGTCGCACTCCACGACAATCTGCTCGGGCGAGACCTCCCTGAGCGGTCCCCTGAAATTTCGCCTGGCCTGTAGGGGAACCACCGTGCGGATTTCCACGATGTCCCCGACATGCTGCTGAAAATGCTCCCACTTTCGAAGCGGCCGGTTCAGACCCGGCGAAGAAACCTCCAGGTGGTACGAGTTCGGGATGAGGTCCGCCACATCGAGAACATCGCCCGCCACCCTGCTCACCGTGGCACAGTTGTCAACCGAGATGCCGCTTTCGCTGTCTATAAAGATGCGAAGCACCCATCCGCTTGATTCGCGGCGGTATTCGATTTCCAAAATCTCCATACCCTGCGATGTGATTACCGGCCCCAGCAGGTCCCATATTTCCCTTACGAACCGGTTGTCCTCTTTTTCCACCAACTGAGCCAAATCAACAGCCCTCTTTCGCCGGCCGATGAACAAAAAAAAAGCGGGTTTGGAAAACCCACTTCTCTTAGAGGATAGACAATAATCTAAATCTAGTTAGGATACTGCTCTTTAACTCAGAATCCAGAATTGTTGTCATCCACTAATCGAAGTAGGCATTGCACATTTTTACTGCACGCCACCTCAAAAAGGGAAGCCCTCTCTATTTTAACACATAAAGAGGGTAACATCTCGACCTGGAGCGGGCGACGGGATTCGAACCCGCGACCCCAAGCTTGGGAAGCTTGTGCTCTACCAACTGAGCTACACCCGCGAGCGAGCCCTGAAACAACGAGAATTCTAATCGAATCGAGATCTGCGAGTCAAGTGAAATCGGTTGGTTGCAGGCCGGAGGGTCCCTGCCGGTCCATTCGGACACGTCCGGAAACCGGGATGGAACAACCCGGCTTCCGGGGCCGCGAATTTAGGCGGGCAGTTTAATTAAATATGTCAATTTTAAGGATAAAATTAAATGGGGTCCATGGAGTATTTTCGTGCTACACACGTGTAACCCGGCGCTGCGGCAAGAGCAGGCAACCGATGCGGGGCCGCCGGGTCGAGGTTTTAAAAATAATCCTTTTTCTTGCTCGATTTTTCGATTAATTTTATGTTTTTTCCGCTTCTGAAAAGGTTTATCGCTGTCGCTCGGCGCCGCGCCCGGCCATCCGGCACAGCCCGGCTGCTTGTTGGGGTCCGATGAAAATAAAATTCGGGATAATACTCAAGCTTTTTTTCTGGTACCTGGTCACTTCACTGATCTTCTACGCCACGATAGTGATACTTTTCGTCCATATCCGGGGCCTGGTGAAGGTTTCCGAATATATAGCCAACCGAAACTACCGCATCGCCACGGCATCGAGGAAAATGATCGACTCCCTGCTCTCGATGGCCGAGAACCAGAAAAAGTATGACCTTCTGAAAAAAGAGGACTATAAGGCATACTTCTCAGCAGCACAGAAAGAATACGAGTATAATCTGGTGGAAATCCTGTGGTTTGGAGGCGATGAGGAAGGGGCCAAGACCTGGGAGGACCTCTACCGCGACTACCAGGACCAGTTTGTGCCGAAGCAGGGGGAAAAATCCGATTCCGATGTGCCCTGGGTCAAGGAAGAAATAATCAACGATTGGGTGGACAGGATATCCAAGGCCAGGGCGGCAAACGAACAACAGATCGTAAACCGGATGAGGAGCCTCAACGAGCGTGGCCGGACGGCGGTAAAATGGGGTTTCGTGGGGCTTGCCACATCCCTTGTGGTGGGCTTGCTGGCGGTGGTGGGCATAAGTTTTTCAATGAGCCGGCCCCTCAGGGAATTAAGGCGCGGGATCAAATCCCTTTCCCGTGCGGGACTTTCCGAGCCGATCCGTATCTATTCGAATGACGAGTTCGGCGAGCTGGCGGGCGCTTTCAACGATATGGCGGCACGGCTTTCGGAGGAGGAGCGGATGAGGTCGGATTTCATCTCCATGCTGAGCCATGAGATCCGAACGCCTCTGACCTCCATCCGCGAATCCGTGAGCCTCATTATCGAAGAGGTGATGGGCGGCATCAACGAAAAACAGAGGCGTTTTCTTGAAATCGCCAGCGGGGAGATCGAACGCATCACCAGGCTCCTGGACCATCTCATGCAGATATCCCGCCTGGAGGCAGGGGCCATTGAAATTAACCACTGCAGAATCGAACCGGCGCAATTCGTTCACGGGACGATTTCGCGCGTAATTCCGGCCGCGGAAGCAAAAGAAATAGCCATCAAGGCCGATATCGCGGCTGAAGTCCCGGAGTTTTACGCGGACCCCGACAACCTTCAGCAGGTGCTTTTGAATCTTCTCGGCAATGCGATCAAATTCTCGCCATCGGGGAGCGAAATCCTGGTCTCTGTCGCGCGTGGCGAGTCCGCCGACAGCCCGGAACTCGTATTCTCGGTATCCGACGCCGGGGCCGGAATTCCGGAGGAGGAACTGTCACTGGTTTTTCATAAATATTACAGGGCTTCGGGGGTGCGCGACCATGTCGACGGTGTGGGCCTTGGACTCAGCATATCCAAGAACATCGTCGAGGCGCATGGGGGGCGCATAACGGTCAAGAGCAAACCGGGAGTCGGGAGTACTTTCAGTTTCGTGCTGCCCGTATCTCAGAAAGAACTAAGCGATGGGTGCGAACAAAATGAAAGGGCATAAATTTATCAGGTGGTGCTGCGCCCTGGTGCTCTTATCGGCCGGTTTGGCGGCGTGCGCTTCAAAGGCGAAGGTGCCGGCGCCTTTTCAGCCGGTGGTGCGCTTCGAAGGAGAATATAAGGCATGGGACGAAGGGCTGCGGGCATTTGAGGAAGGCGATTATTCCAGGGCCGGCAATATTTTCGAAACCTTGAGCCGGACCGCCCAGACGCCTGAAATCCGGCGCAGGGCACTGTTCGGCGCTGCCGTGGCCAAGCTCACCCTGGCAAAGACCCCCGAGGAATACAAAGAGGCGGCGGCCGCGTGGGATGTGTGGAACAGCCAGGCGCGCTCGGGCCTGGAGGGTGAGGACCCGCGGCTGATCACACCTTTTGTCCTCCGGCTCGCATCGACCGCTTTCCCTGCCGGAGCCGGGCCGGCGGTTGAACCGCCCCCCAATAAAGCGCCGCCGAAGGATTCGGCCAATAACCCGATCAATTACCGGAACATGCTGCAGTCGAAGGAAAAAGAGGTCGAAAGCCTGCGCTCGAAACTCGATGCGCGCAACCGCGAAGTCCAGAGGCTGCACCACCAGCTTGAATCACTTGAAGAAATACATCGTCAGTACCAGGAGAAAAAACAGGAGGCTTCCTCTCCCTGATGTACGGAGGCCGGATTCTCCGGCATCCGATACCGGTTAACGGAGTTTCAGTTGACTACAAAACCAACCATCCTGGTTGTCGATGACGACCAGAATATCCTGGCGGTACTGGAGGCGCGGCTTTCCTCCACCGACTACCAGGTGCTCACGGCATCGGGCGGCGAACAGGCCCTCGCAATCCTGAAATCCAAGCCCGTTGACCTGATGATAACCGATGTAAAAATGCCCGGAATGGGGGGAATGGACCTCTTCACCGCTTCCCAGTCCGTGCGCCCGGGTCTTGCCGTGATGTTTCTGACCGCCTACGGGACGATCCCCGGCGCGGTGAAGGCGCTTAAGGCCGGGGCCGCTGAATATCTCACCAAACCGTTCAGCGGACGCGAGCTGCTCTCGAAGGTGCAGGAAGTACTCAAACAAACCGTGGCGCGTCCGGCCCTCGAATCCCTTCCCCCCATCAGCGAATCGTTGTGGGGAGGGAAAAGCCCGGCAATGCGCGAACTCTTCGACCTTATCGACCGTATCGCCCGAAGTGATGTGAACGTGCTGATCCTGGGCGAAAGCGGTGTGGGCAAAGAGCGAGTGGCCCGCCTTCTGCACCAGCGCGGTCCCCGGCGCGAACAGCCCTTTATTGTCGTGGACTGTGGATCAACCCCCAGCGGACTGCTGGAAAGCGAGCTGTTCGGCCACGTGAAGGGCGCCTTCACCCATGCCATCAGGGACAAGAAGGGCCTGATCGAGGCGGCCGACAAGGGGACGCTATTTCTCGACGAGATAGGCAACATTTCCCAGGACATGCAGGTGCGGCTGCTCAGGTTTCTCGAAGACCGCAAAATCAGGAGAATCGGGGACCTCAGGGAAATTCCCGTAAACTGCCGCATCATTTCGGCAACCAATATCGACCTGCGCGAGGAGGTGGAGACGGGAGGTTTCCGCGAAGACCTCTATTACAGGCTGCGGGTGGTCACTCTCAAGATCCCGCCGCTTCGGGAAAGAAGGGAAGACATCCCGGTCATGGTGCAGCGGTTTGTGGAGACTTTCTGCAGGGGACAAAATATCCCCACTGTAACGATACCTTCTGAAACCCTCAAATGGCTTTGCGAATATTCATGGCCGGGCAACGTCAGGGAACTCAAAAACGCGCTCGAAGCGGGGGTGGTCCTGTGCCGGGACGGCGTTCTCAACCCAGTCGATCTCCAGCTTTCGGAAATGCATCATCCGGCTCAAAAAGGCGCCAACTCCACGGGTGATTCTCTTTCCCTGGAGGAAAGCGAGCGGAACGCCATTTTGAGGGCGCTCCAGCAGGCGGGCTACGTGCAAAAAGATGCCGCCCAGCTTCTCGGAATAAGCCGCAGGGCCATTCATTACAAGATCAAGAAATACGGGATCGAATTTGCCGGCAGACGCTCAAGCCCGGCGGAAGAGGCGGACTAGGCTTCGGATTGCATCCGGTTTTTTGGGGGGATGCGGAGCGGTCCGGCCGCATGCCGTCATGCGGGTACAAAGGAGTTGAAACCACGAGGAGCATGTGCTAGGAAATCATCGGTGCGTGGCGAGCTGTTCTCTACAGTGGAAATTCAAATTCAGGGAGAGACGGGATGAACTGGGCATGGCGTTTCGGGATGATCGTTCTTTCGGGTGTTCCGGCAATAATCGGCGGAGGCATTACCTGGGGGTTTACTCAAAGCTGGACCGCCGTGATCGTATGGGAAGCAATCCTGTTGGTTCTACTGATAGCGGCCCTGATAAAGGGCGGTAAGGGTCAGGATCACGGAACCATCGAGGCCCACTGATGGAATGCAAGCAGGAACAAAACGCCCGCAAATGCGCCTGCACCTATAGCGGCTGCGCCCGAAACGGCATATGCTGCGAGTGCATTCAGTACCATCTCAAGGCCAGGCAGTTGCCGGGGTGTTGTTTCCCGCCCGATGCCGAGCGGACCTACGATCGCTCCTTCGAACATTTTGCGCGGCTGGTTTCGGCAAAGAAGGTGTGATCGAACCGATCCGGGCTAGACGGCAATCGCTTCCTCTTTGCTGAAGTCCGACTTTTCGCTGCACGGGGTGCAGTACCCCGCCTCGTTCAAACATTCATCGCAATGAAGGGTGCCGCAAAGCGCGCAGGTTCTTGCGGCATACTGCCTGACTTCCGGCGTCATTGAACTGCAATACTTGCAGTCGATGTACTGCTCTTCCATCGCGTACTCCTCAATATTCCGGAAAGACCTTCCCCGCTGCCGGTATTGGCAACTCCTCGAAATACAGGTCCTCCCCGGTGTAGAGCCTGAATTTGTAAATATCGAGCCGGACGGTGGCCGGCTTTTCGACGATCCCGTTCTCTATGAATATAAGCAGTTCGAGTGCCCTGTTCAGGTGTTGGGCGGCCCGGATCAGGGCGGGGGAATGATTCGCGGGCTGTTACTCGAATGAGGCTGATCCAAAATACGTGAACTTCAAGTGAGGGGGGGAGTTTTCCAATCGTCATTCCCGCAATGTTTCCGGGCGGAAATCCGGTGTCTTTGGGGTTAAATGATTGCTTTTCCCGTCTGCCTCACCCGCGAAGTATGAAAATGCTGGTTCCCAAGCTCCTGCTTCGTGTCGCGCCGGAGTGGAAGCTGGAGCTTCCGGGTTAGGGGTTCCCAAGCAGGAGCTTGAGAACCAGCGGAAAACAAGGAAAAGACACCGGACTCCGGCTCAGAGGCACTGCCGGGGTGACGCAACCGGCAGGTCCCTTGCTTTTTTGCGACTCAACAACCTTCAACACCCTGCCATGTGGTAACGGTCGCGTCAGTCCCGTTGATCATTTTCGCTCCGCGGGCCGGACCTTGAGTTGGGCGATAAATTCAAGGCAACCAAGAAAACCACAAGCGATACAAAAAGGGTGATGCACGCTATTGTGAGTGCCAGGGACCTCCCATGCCACAGCCCGTCAAACCAGCGGCATAGCTGGTCCGCAAGCACGTTCATCTTTCCGCCGTAGAGTTCCAGATCGTGCACGTACCGCTTTGAGTTTGCAAAATCATTAACCATCTGGCTGTCGGCGGCATTGCCGGCAGTCAGGTAAACCGACATTGCGCTGCCCAGGCCGACCAGCAGTACGATGGCGGTAACGATATAGAGGCGCTTTTGCAGATTTGCGGTTTTACGGTCCATGCAGTGCCCGTTCTTACTTTCTCGGTAATTTCAAAAACGATTATGAAGTACAACATTTCATCGAGCTAAAGAAAAGAAGAATCTATGGACGAAGATCCCCCTCCTTTTCTTCGCGGCTTCGCGTGACATAAAGAAAAGGGGAATGTATTGAAGAAGACCTCTCTCCCGTTCTCTCAGGGCGCAGAAAATGGGCGCGGATCAGGGGCGTCCCGTCCGATGGTTGCCGCCTCCGTTACCGCCCGTGCGTGGAAATGGCAGGTCAGGTCGGCGCAGCCGGCAAATCCCAGTTCCACGTCCAGGTACCAGGCGCTGGTAAACGTGCAGCGGTCACAGCTCCACAGCACCTTCTGCCGCCCGTCGAAAGCGGGGCTGATACAGTCCTGGACGCTAAGGCCGGGCGGCCTGGTGATCGAGAGCAACTCCTCGATGGTCGGGAGCCGCCACCGGGCGCAGCCTCCGAATTCGACGGCGTTAAGGTGTTGGATGTGCCTGCGGGCGCTTTCCCAATCCAGGGGATCGGCGGTCCCGGACGCCTGCCAGGCAAGGCCGGTTGAGCGGTCAAGGACAATCGAGCCATCCGCCGCCGTGGCCAGGTCGCCTTCCGGGTAGCGCAGGGGGCGCATGAGGTTGTCGCACCCGAATAGTTGCGGGGCGTCCCCGGCGCGCACTTTGACCGGTGTGCTCCGGATTGTTCGGCGCGCGGTGCCCTTCGGGCTGCCGGGAGTTTCGCCCAAAGCACGGCAAAATTTCTCTTTTTTGCTTCTCCAGGCAGCTGCAAGCTCCTCCAGGCGGGCGAGCATTTCATCCGCCGAGGCAAAACGCCCGCCGGGCTCCGGCGCGATTGCCTTTTCAACGAACCGGTCCCAGGCGGGGCCGGCGTCCGGATGATAGCGGCTTGGCTTTTGCGTCCCGCCGTCGGGCAGAAGTCCGGTAAGCATCCTGTGTACGATCACCCCGGCAGAATAGAGATCGGCCCGTGCGTCCACCAGGTCCGGATTTCGTTCCTGCTCGGGAGCGGCATAGAAGGGCGAGCCTATCAGCAGGTGAGGCGGCCGGTCGAGCTTTTCTCCGCGAACCCGCGAGAAGCCGAAATCGCATATCTTGATCCTGTCTTCGTCCGAGATCATGAGATTTCCCGGCTTTATGTCGCGGTGGATGATGCCGGCCCGCGCCAGGCGGGCAAGGCCGGCAAGAAGCTGGCGCGCGTAGTGGATCGTCTTGTCGAGGCTGAGTATTCGGGACGGAAGATCGGGGCGGTAGGCTTCGCCGATGAGGCGTCCCAGGTCGCGGTAATAGTATTCCATCGTGAAAAAGGGCTGTTCTTCATGAAAATCGAAATCGTGGATTTTAACGATATGGGGGCTTCGAAGCGAGGCTATGGTCAGGGCCTCGGAGATGAAACGCTCCCTTACGGCTTCCCGGCCCAGAAGGCTTACCAGGTGGGGATGAGGGGAGAGCAGCTTCAATGCGACCGTTTTGTCGATAAATGGAAGGCGGGCTTTGTAGACGACACTCATGCCGCCCTTGCCCAGAAGCCCGCAAATTATGTATTTCCCGATTTTTTTCATCGGCCGAAGACTTTCATGAGAACGTTTTCGGCGAGGTTTTAAAGTCATCCCGCCAAGCCATGCTATCTCGGGCGGCCGCTTCCGGCAACTGTTTTACCCGGGACCGACCAGGAAAATACACACAAGTCTCCGGCCATGCGGTACACTATGCGTCCGGAATGGTGGGCACGATACGGCTGTGCCCCCCTCTATTCGCTGATTCCCATGCCGGAGCGTGCAGGATTCAATGGCGATGATGCCTGTAAAAATCTTCGGGAAGCTGCTTGGACTGCTCCTTGCCGCGCTCTGCCTTTCCTTCGTGTCCCGGCCCGCTTTCAGCGGTGATTTTCCTTCGGTCAGCGGTCCCTGCCGGTTGGAGTTTCCGCGCGACCACGCAACTCATCCCGACTACCGTATCGAATGGTGGTATTACACGGGCAACCTGAAGTCGCAAACGGGTGAAAACTTCGGTTTCCAGCTCACTTTCTTCAGGATAAGGACAACTACCGCCGAAGCGCAGTGGCCCCAGCCGAGGTCGGCGTGGCGAACGGACCAGGTATTCGCGGCCCATGCGGCGGTGTCCGACTTTTCGGCGGGTAGGTTCCTTACCGCGGAAAGGATGTTCCGGGCAGCCCTCGGCCTTGCCGGCATGTCAGCCAACGGAGACGGATTCGAGGTATTTACGGGCGACTGGCGGGCGGAAATTACCCCCGCTGTGCACAGGCTCGCCGCGTCGGCCCCGGACTTTTCATTCGATCTTGAACTTGCGCCCGAAAAACCACCCGTGGCTCATGGCAACTCCGGCTATACCAGGAAGGGAAAATCCGCGGATGAGGCGAGCTGCTACTATTCGATCACCCGGCTGAAGGCTTCCGGAAAACTGTCGGTGGGCGGGAAGCAGAGGGACGTTTGCGGAACGGCATGGATGGACCACGAATTTTCAAGCGCTCCTCTGGGTTCCGAGTTCGCCGGCTGGGACTGGTTCGGCCTCCGGCTATCGGACGGAAGCGACCTCATGCTGTATCTCATTCGGCAAAAAGACGGCTCGATCAGTCCGGTTTCCAGCGGGACCCTGGTGGACGGGAAGGCCGACACTTTGAGCCTTTCGTTTAAAGATTTCCGGGTAACAACGCTCGATACCTGGAAAAGTCCGCATACCGGGGCGGTGTATCCTTCCAGGCGGCTGATCGAGGTCTTTCCGGCGGGACTTCGGCTTGAGATCGAACCGGGGATGCGCGACCAGGAAGTGCAAAGTCCCCAAAGCACCCGCGTTACCTACTGGGAAGGGGGCGTTTCGGTCAAAGGGAGCGCGGCCAAGGGCGGGGCCGTTTCCGGGCAGGGTTACATGGAGTTGACGGGGTATGCCGGTGACGTGAACTTTTAGAGATATCGTTTCACGTGAAGACGCGAAATTTGGATGCACAAAGAAATAAAAATCCCGCCGTTTTAAAACGGCGGGATCAAATAATTCCTAAATTCCAAATCCCTCAATCCAGCTAAATAGGCTTAATCGGATGCACGAGGCCGGCAAGAGCTGAAACAGCGGAAGCGGCCACATAGGCCGCCGGTACGGGGGCCGACCTGGAAGCGGCATATCCCGGCCCGCTCATTATCCGGTGCAAAAACCTGCTGTGAAGAGCGTGTCCGCCCTTGCGGACTTCGAAATCTCCCAGAACGTACATGCCGGTCAGCGCCAAGTCGCCGAAGAAGTCCAGGATCTTGTGCCGGACGCACTCGTCCGCATACCTGAACCCGTCCACGTTGAGCAGATCGTTGTCGCCGAACACGACGGCATTGGAAAGCGATCCGCCGCGAATCAAACCCATGTCCTGGAGCTTTCTAACGTCCTTTAAAAAACCGAAAGTCCTTGCCCTGGCGATGTCGGTCCCGAAATTTCCGTTCTCATGCGTCCACGAAAGTTCCTGTTTTCCGACCATCGGGTGAGGATAATCGATCTGGTAGCGCACCTTGAACCGGTCGCAGGGCCTGGCCTTAATGAAGGCATCGCCGTCCTGGATCACGATGGGCTTTTGAATCGCCAGAAAGTTGCGTGCGGCGTCCAGCTCGCGGAGCCCGGTCCTCTCGATCAGTTTCAGGTAATAATCGGAACTGCCGTCGAAGATCGGCACCTCGGGACCGCTTACTTCCACGAGCACATTGTCGACCCCGCTTCCATAAAGAGCCGCCATGAGATGTTCGATCGTGGAAATTTCGACTCCACCGAACCCGATGGTAGTTGCCTGGAAAGTATTTACGACGAGATGATAGTCGGCTGGAATAGTCGGGAAATCAAACAGGTCCATCCGACGCAGACGGATACCGTGGCCCGCCGCCGCCGGTTTCAGTCTCAAAGAAACCCGGCGGCCGGAATGCAGCCCGATACCGCTGCAACACACCTCCTGCGCAATCGTGTGCTGTTTAAAAAATGAATATTTCACGCCCCAACCCCTCCTCAGCCCGTCTCACCCAGCATCATTCATGCCATACTTCCAAATCCTGACGGCCCCGGTGACTTCCTCCCCAGGAAAACGAGCTGAAACGCACTTTTACACACATCTGCAGCAAATATCAAGTTCTAATGAATTTTTAAGGTTTGGCGCCAAAGTGTTACATTAATGATACAACCATACTCAAGGTGTATTATTTATGCAACAAAAGTGATTCCCGGCCGTAAGCCATCGACTTGAAGCCTACATTAGTTGAAGGCAATTTAATACATGTGCCGATGTAAGTGAATACCACCATGCCCGGATATTGCCTTTCGGGAACGGACAACAGCCCGAAACCGGCGGGCCGGGCCAGTGCTCCGCGGCCCTGTTGGCCGCAGAACCCGCTTGATTATTGATACCGAATATTTGATACTTGCCGGTGCGCGTGCTTGTTCCCTTTTGAGGAAAATTCAGGAGCTTTCGAAATGAAAACAGACCAGTTTCCCCCGGATATCCGGCCCTACGTCGTCCCGAAGGTCCGGGGAGACTATTTTTACCGGTGCCTGGGGTGCGGGAGCCGGTTCGGGATCGAGGAACTGCTTTACACATGCCCGGAGTGCGACTCGGTACTTCTCATAGAAGACGGGGAGTGGGACCGGCTTAAAGAGACCCCCGGCGGGAAATGGCGCGAAATATTCGACTACCGGCGCATGCTCAACACCCCGGGCCTCAGCGGAATCTACCGGTTCCATGAACTTATCGGATCGATTATCCCCGTTGAGGACATAATCTGCCTCGGGGAAGCACACACTCCGGTGGTGGCCGCCAACGATATGCTTTGCGAATGGGCGGGGATACATTTTTGTTTCAAAAACGACGGCCAGAACCCGAGCGCCTCATTTAAGGACCGGGGCATGGCCAGCGCCTTCAGCTACCTCAATTACCTGATAAAGAGGCGCGGAGTGCGGGATGTGCTGGCGATCTGCGCATCGACGGGCGATACTTCGGCTTCCGCGGCGCTTTATGCGTCCTACCTTGCCGGCAACGTAAAATCCGCCGTGCTTCTTCCCCAGGGCAAGGTGACCCCGCAGCAACTGGGGCAGCCTCTTGGAAGCGGTGCAAAAGTGATCGAAATACCCGGAGTTTTCGACGACTGCATGAAAGTGGTCGAGCACCTTTCCGAAAATTACCCGGTTGCGCTGATGAATTCCAAGAACGCCTGGCGAATCCTGGGCCAGGAATCCTACAGCTACGAAATAGCCCAGGCATTTGACTACGATGTGGGCGGCCTGGCGGTTGTCGTGCCCATCGGAAACGCCGGAAACATTACCGCGATAACGGCCGGTTTTTTGAAGCTTTTCGATCTGGGGATCATAGATTCGCTTCCGGTCATAGTCGGGGTCCAGTCCGAACACGCGAACCCGGTTTACCTCTATTACATGGAACCGGAGGCGGCCAGGCGAAAATTCCGCCCGGTTTCGGTTCGCCCCAGTGTCGCCCAGGCCGCCATGATAGGAAACCCGGTGTCCATGCCCCGGGTGATAGAGTTGGTTGACAAATACCGGGGCATTGCCGGCGAAGATTCGGTCAGGGTCGTCGAGGTAAACGAACAGGAGATAATGGATTCGATGCTGGTGGCCAACAGGCACGGACATATCGCCTGCACTCAGGGAGGGGAATGCCTTGCCGGCGTGCGCAGGGCGGTCGCCGAAAAAAAACTTGATCCCGAACGCCTGGCCATCCTGGACGCCACCGCGCATGCCCTGAAATTTGCCGTCTTCCAGGAAAAGTACTTCTCCGACTCCTTCGAACCCGAATTCGAGGTGGTTCCCAGAAGCGAACTGAAAAATGCACCCGTTGCGCTGACCCTTCCCGACACGGTCCCCAACCCGAAGACCGGAAGCCTCGACCCGGAGCAGTTCCGGGAATTCGTAAGATACGCTTCGGGGGCGGTGGCCGACATACTCAATATAAAACCGAGAGGTAAATGATGGGACTACTGGCATACCGCGGCATCTGGCCTGACCTTGCCGAAGGCATTTTCGTCGCCCCCGGCGCATGGATCATAGGCGATGTGGTGATTGGAAACCGCAGCAGCATTTGGTTCAATACCGTTGTTCGAGGAGATGTTCATTTCATTCGAATCGGTTCCGAGACCTGCATCCAGGACAACTGCTCGTTGCATGTAACGGGCCGCGACTTTCCGATGCACATCGGAAACCGGGTGGTTATCGGTCACAAGGCATTGGTCCACGGTTGCACCGTGGAAGACGAGTGCATGATCGGAATGGGCGCCGTTATTCTCGACGGGTGCAAGATAGGCAGGGGATCGGTTATTGCGGCCGGTTCTCTTCTTCCCCCCGGTTTCGAAGTGCCGCCCGAATCGGTGGTGATGGGTTCGCCGGGAAAGATCAAGAGAAAGGCGGCGGAAGAGGACCGGGAATTGGTCCGCAACGCCTGGACCCACTACACCGAACTGGCCGCCGAGTACATGGCTGAAGAAAAGCTGAAGACCGGGACGATAAGAGGGTTTTTGAGGTAAGTTCCGGCTGGATGCCGGATTCTGGATGTCCGACGCCGGCGAGACACGCAACCCGCAAACCTTGCCCCGGCCGAGTTCCCGGGCCGGGGCAACCGGACTGTTGTCCGGATACGGCTCCATCCGAAATGTTGCCGGTGCCCGGCGGACCCGCCCCTTAACGTCACCCCGGCAGTGCTTTTGATCCGGGGTCCGGTGTCTTTTCCCTGTTTCCACACACCGCGAGAACGGGAGGAGCGGTCATTTGACCGCGAAGACGCCGGATTCCCGCGCCGAAAGCGTTTCGGGAATGACGATTTGGAAACGTCCTCCAATTACGTGAAATTCACGTGTTTCGAAGCAACCACCCGAGGAGCATGGGAACGGGAATCCCGTGCAATCCGTTAGCACCACCTGTCGCGGGTGGTCGGGTGCAGATGTATGTCTTTTCGGATGGGCAGGGATGATCTCAGGATGCACCTTTTGACCAGTTCTTCGGCGGCGCGAAGCAGGCTGTCCGCGGTG
This sequence comes from uncultured delta proteobacterium, assembly GCA_963712895.1. Classification (GTDB taxonomy): domain Bacteria; phylum Desulfobacterota; class Syntrophobacteria; order Syntrophobacterales; family Syntrophobacteraceae; genus SbD1. The sequence continues at coordinate 60,546 of CAVQJR010000017.1, forward strand.
CCGGTCCATTTGTGGACGGCTTCTTCCAGGGTGGGGGGAACGCCCTGGTCGATCAGAGCGCACAGCAGTATGTAGAGGGAAGTCGCTTCCACGCTGAGCTGCATTTCGAAAATAGCACGGTCCATGTTCATCTTTTCTTCTCCCCGGATTTTTTCCCAGGCACGCCCTCCACGCATGCGCGCAAGGCTACCCTAATCATCATCCTCGCCTTCCTGAACCGCCGCCGCCGCGCGGACCAGGATTCGGCCGAAAAGTTGCGCCATTGCAAATATCAGGTCGAGCGAGGCAAGGTGCAGGGTTATGGTCTCGTCGAAAAGGATGTGGAAGGCCGGCTGAAATTCTTCATCACCCAGCCAGAAGATGATCAGCAGCGGGATTCTGGGCAGTATCCTGAACTGGTACGATATGTCTCCCAGGTTGGTCTTTTCGCCGCCGACCGCCTGCGCGCCGGCGTGGAGAAGATCGGGCCGGGGATTGAAGGTCTCGATGAGAGTTTCGGCCGGAAGCGCGTGATGTTTGTTAAAAAACAGGGTCCCTCCCGGAAGGTCCTTTTCGCTGACCCATTTCCCTGAAAGGGGTTTATCCCGTGAGCCCAGCAAATAGTGCAGGATTACCAGGCAGAGCTGGAAGTCCTGCGAAAAGGCCGGTTCCGACCCGGTCAGCTCCAGCTTCCGGAGTTCCGGATAGACCAGGATGGCGGCGTTAAAAAAGGGAACGATGTAGGCGCCGGCATGTGGGTCGTATTGGACCATGGCGTTGCGTGCGATCTCTTCCGGGTCGGCCCGGCCCAGTTTTTCCCACAGGACGGGATCTATTTCGGAGGCGTCGGTGAAGATGGGCCGGGCCTTTTGAAGGTCTTCCACAAGTGCTTCTATTATTTCCAGCGCCTGCGGTTCCATTTGCTTGGGAACCATGACGCGCCCCCAGCCCTTCTGGGTGACGAAAAGACCGCTGTAAGGGGTCTCCTCGAACCTGCGAAGGAGCGTAGGGATGCCTTCCTGTGCGAGAGCGTCCATGAGCAGGTCCGCTTCGAACCGGTTGGACAGCGTGTGTACCGATACAAAATCAGAGTCCGTGTCGGTCATAGTGGGATCGATTCGCTTTCTTGACTTATTGCCGGACACGTCCCGGCCTTCCGGGACTTCCAGCCGGAAAATCCGGACCATATTACCCTTTTGCGCAAAAAACCCGAAGCCTTTTATTCCTGCCAAAACAGCTCAAAATATTATATAAATACGCGCACGCTCCGCAAGGGCGGAATCGCGGCCTCAATTTCCAGTACAAATGTAATTACCGTTTCAATGCAGGAGGTCCCTTTTGAATATCCTGGTAACCGGAGGGGCAGGGTATATCGGCTCCCACACGTCAAAGCTTCTGAAGCAGGCGGGGCACACGCCGGTGGTCTTCGATAACCTGTCAAACGGCTGGGCCGAGTGGGTGAAGTTCGGCCCGTTCGCATTCGGAGACATACGAAATGAAGAGGCCCTTTTCAGGGCGCTGGCCGGTTTTCGCATAGACGCCGTGATCCACTTTGCGGCCAAGGCATACGTCGAGGAATCGACGCGGCTTCCCGAAGAGTATTTCGATAACAACGTAGGCGGCACAATCGCGCTCCTGAAGGCCATGAAGCGGGCTGGAACCAAAATATTGGTCTTTTCAAGCTCGTGCGCCACCTACGGAAACGCGACGACCCCCACCCTTCGCGAAGACCATCCCCAGGTGCCCACCAACCCTTACGGCCTCTCGAAGCTGATGTGCGAGAAGGTGATATCCACGGTTGCGCCGGTTGCGGGTATCCGTTCCGCCATGCTGCGCTATTTCAACGTTATAGGAAACGACCCGGAAGGGGAGATATTCGAAAAACACGTGCCTGAAACCCACGTTCTGCCCAACCTGATAGGCGCCGCCTTCACGGGAGGGTCCTTTTCCCTTTTCGGCACCGACCACGACACTCCGGACGGAACCGCCATCCGGGACTATGTGCACGTAATGGACCTTGCCCAGGCCCACATCGGGGCAATCGACATGCTCGCCTCGCGGGAGCGGCTGGTGTCCAACGTGGGGACCGGCTCCGGGGTCTCGGTTCGCGAACTGCTGGGCATAGTGGAAAAGGAACTGGGGGTCCGGGTAAACGTCGAGGAAAAACCGATCCGGGCGGGCGACCCGCCGCGGCTCGTGGCGGACGACACCTTCCTTGGGACCTGGTTCCGGCACGAATTCAAGACGGTGAACCAGGCGGTGCGCGAAATCGCGGCGGTGCGCAAAAACGCCCGCTGAACCTGCCGCCGGCGGAAAAGGACAAGCCTTAAGCGCCCGGTTCTTCCGGCTGCAGCCCACGCCTTACCGGCAGAAGAGGTGTGGGCTGCCGGCCGCATTTAAGGTTCCAGTAGGCCCAGGAGCGCTTATCGAAGATGCCGGGCGGGGGATTGTCCAGGACCTCGCAGAAATCGTCCTCCCCGATTATGCCCCGAACAGCCTTCAAATCCTCCACCGTTCCATAGGTCATGACGTGGGCAAGAAAATGCAGCGGATCGGCAAGCGCTTCCTCCGGTTCCTTGAACCAGACGACCCTGCGGGCCACCTTCAGCAGTTCGGGCGTACGGGGTAGAGGCTTCATGTCCGTTCCCCGCTCTCGTCTGTGCGTTTGGCGCAGGGTGCGAGCGTGGGTTGGAAAAAAAGTCGAAATTGACCGAAGACCGATGTCCAAGCCGCAAAGCCAGCGCAGTCCCCTCGTAGAGCGTAAAGTGCTCGGGTACTGCATCGAGTTCCGGAAAAAACCGAAGTTGCAGCGGCGGCAGAATGGCAAGCTTTGGTTGAAAAATCATTAAAGTCCCAAGAAATCGAGTCATTGCATTCCGGCTGACAAAATACTACAAATTTACCGGCTTAAGAATAGAGTTATGAACTTATACCAAGTTGCGTTCAAAAGGCGACAAACCAGGTCCCGTTCGTGCTGAGGTATCGAAGTATGAACGGGACCGGGCACCCTTCGATACCTCAGGGCGAACGGGTCATCTTGAACGCAACTTGGTATTACTCCTGTTTGGCCCCGGCCCTCAAAAGCTCAATATACTTTTTGATTGTCGGAAGGTTTCGGCAGAAACGGTGTGCGGAAAGCTCCTCGTGCAGCGGCCCCGTGTCGTAGGCTATTCTGAAAAGCGTTACCGCCTGCGCATCGGAGTCGTAGAGCACCGAATTTGCCATCGGGACCCCGTCGCGGTACGGCCCGCCCACGCTTCCCGCCTTGATCCAGTAGCGCGAATTTTGTTTGAGGCCGACGCTCGTCGAAGCCTCGTTGCGGCCGGGGCGGTGGACCAGCACATCGCCTCCTTCCGGCAGTTCGAAAATGGCCGGTACGTGGTCGTGGCCGCTGAAAATGAGCCTGCCAGCGGATTTGCGCCATGCGGGAATAAACCGGGCAAGGGCCGCATCGTCGAGGTACCCGAAACTTTCTATGGTCGGGGCGCCGCCCGCCGGAGGCAGGTTGAACGGGCAGTGGTGCACGACCGTGAAATCGCCGGTCTCAATCGAGAGCGGCAGGGCAAGCAGGTAATCGATTGCGCCGGGGACCGGGAAAAGCAGCCCGGCGTTGTAGGCCGTTGCCTGCATCCGGTCGCGCTGGTCCGGGTGGTCGGTAAAGGAGCCCGCTATCAGCAGGTCGTGATTTCCGGCAACCGTTGGAAAGCCGGCCGCGCGCAGCTTCGCGAAGGTCCTGTCGCCGAAGGGAAGCCAGCCGGCGATGTCTCCCAGGCAGAAAACAGCGTCCACCTTCAATGATTCCATGTGCCTGAGGCACGCTTCAAGGGCCTGAAGGTTGCCGTGAACGTCCCCGAAAAAGTAGGTCCGCATCCGCGTTTCGCCTTTCTTCAGTGGTGATTGTCCAGTGCCGGCCGTCGGAGGCGGCGTGAACCGCCCCGTCAAGGTCCGTGCGGTACATCCTTATATTGCGGGCCAGGCACCGCTCGACGGCGGAGCGGGCCGGGAAACCGAACGGGTTATAACAGGTTATATTACACGATCCGCCCCGGATGCATGCCCACTTTAACTTAACCGCCAACTGTCCATCCGATAATTTTATGCAGAGTCACCAGACTACGGTAAGGCATCATTGACTCACGGCACCGCAAGCTTGACCCTATCGCGGATTCCTGCCCAGCCCGATACACACGACTTCCGAAACAGGACCCATAAAGATATGATTTGCAAAACTTGCGTTTTTCAGTACCTCGTTTTTTCAGGGATGGGAGAGAAATGTTGACCTTTTTGCATTTGCCCAAGGGCTCCTCTATGGTTGAGACTTCGCTAAGTATTATGACATACTTTGAATGGGGTTTGTCCCGTTACGCCTACTTTCACCAAACTTTCACTTCATCTATCAGGGTAAGCTTGCAATGAAAGGAGTATACTATTTTTGCACGTTTTTATTCTTTTGCGAATGGACATAATCTTGTAAATTGGTCAAATATGTATCATGAGTCTTTCACTGCTGTTAAACGAGATAGCTAAACGGGTTTTCTGAAGGCACAGTTCGGCCAGCCATCCAGCTGAGCCCAAAAGAGGGTCATCATGAGTAGATCATTCAAAACAGAAGTGGTTGGCGTTAACTTCAAGAATCGTGATGGTAGTGACAGACGCATCATCATCAATAAATGTGAACCCTGTGAAAACCTATTGCTACAAAGAGATTATTATAACCAATACGATAAGAATGCTATTGCCGTTTTGCGAAAAACAGGAGAACAACTTGGATTTATAGCGAGAGATTTAGCCGAATATCAGCTGGCCTCACTCATGGATACAGATACGGAAATAAAGGCCACGATTGTTGATATTGACGACGCAATAATTGAAATTGCGATAGGTAGTACTCCGTACCGCGTAAGAGAAATGGAAGCGCGTGCATTACGAGATAGTGCAAAAAGCTACGAAAAAACGAACCCAATCAAAGCCATAGAAATGTATAAAAAATGCATCGAAAAACTAGTTGAAGTTGACAATCTTGTTAGAAAAACACACGCTTTCAAGATACTATTTGGTAGTCTAGGTACATTGAGGACAATATCCTTTCCAGTTGAACGAATAACTGCATTATTGGAAAAAAATTGCGACTATTCCCAATGCCTTGATGAAATAACCACTTATGGAAATATGGTAGACCCAAAGGGCCTTAGCAAAACAGATGCAAACTTGATTTCGAAACGCAAATCGAGGATCATAGAGATTTTAAAGAATAGCTGATGGTAGAAAGGATTGTTTGCATGAGACGATTACTATTTGCAATTCTTACAATTTGTTTTGTTTGTTGTCCAACTATATCATCAGGTAATAACTATGAAAAATTTATGGTGGAACTCAGGAATGCTCCTGGAGTCATCTCAGTACAACGCGAGATGTTAACTCTATGGGTTCAAGTAGCCGGAACCCCTGATATGCAGGCACGTGGTCAGGAATTGGCAGATATGATGGGGCAATGGTATAAAGCTCAAGTAGGCGGCGATGTAGGCATCTGCGTAAGAGTTTATTATGGAGACCGTCGAACGATCGGAAACAGTTGCAAGTAATAGTTGTGAGTCTCCTTGAGGTTGGACGGAGGTATGGGCTATAGATTACGGGGACTCACAATTTACTTATGAAGTGCCTAAGTTATTCATTCGGTATTCGAGATACCGAAAATTATAATTTAAACTTCTCGCAAACCCATCAAGACCAGGAAAAAGTGTTGCTGAACTTATATTCATTTGGTGAAAATGTTCGATGGCTTCAACATGAATATCGTATGGTAGAACTATCTTAAGCAGGCTAATGTTCATAAAATCTATTTTACTAGTATCTGCTATATCAAGTGTATTTGCGTTTGAGTCAGACAAATCGTTAAATTCCATTTGAAACGCTTTGCAAAGGTTGTATGCGAATGATTTCTCAAGATTGGCCGGGAAAATGAAAAGCCCTTGTTGAACGCCCATCCTTTCATGTTGGTAAAACGGTTCTAATATATAAATGCAATCCTCGCCAACGCGCCTTCTAATGTTGTTTGTAGCAATATCAAGATAGGCTCTTAATGATTTAGCATAATTAGTATGACTGATACCTTTAATTTGTTCAAGGTGATGCATGAGTTTATTTACATTTATTGCCCATACTGCAGAATCACAATGGTCATAGGTGGATTCCATCGAAAAAAACATTGCTATGTAATATGAGTAGGTAAAATCGAGAAGTCGTGTTGGTCCTCCATAATGCTGTATAAATGCTAACCAATCTATCAATTTGCTAGGGGCCGGCAAGTGTCGAACATATTGGTGCGCTTTGCGTTTAAAATCATTAAGGATGGCCATTTCGCGACTTTTTAAGAAAAGTGGATCGCATCTATACTTATCGGCTTCACGCTCGAATTTTGTCGTTAGTGTCCACTTCTCGTCTAGCTGCCCCCTGAATGCCCAGATTGGAACCTTACGGCTAAGCTGATTGAAAAGCGAAATGGCATCATCCCATGAATTAACTATTATTCTCCAAAACATGGCGTTTTCCTCTCCATGACTGCGTTCTGCTCCTTAAAGCTAAGCGAACGCCCAGCCTATTTAGCTGATTTTATCGCGCCAGCGGGAAAACCGCGGGGCATTGAAGCTCTGGTTAGGCTTTCACCTTCGTCCGTTTCTGGAACTTTTTGAATTACTTTAGATAGACATTCAACGAATTGGTAGACTTCTTGGTGAGTTTCTTTCAACTCAGCAACACTAATCGTCATCGAATCTTTGTTCGGCTGTTTGATTGTAGGCACAAACCCGGATAGAGCAGTTCCAAAAATTTCTTCATCGTTAGAGCGACACCAGCAGAAGTGAGAAAATCGATTTCTAAGGACTCGGAACTTCTCAATATCGGAGTTCAGCCTGACTATCTCGTCAAGTACATCGGAGGGAACGACTTTGGAGCCAAAGCGCCGCCTGTGAATATCAACGGCTTTCGTCAGAGCAGTCTGAATTCTGCTGGCACCCATTCCGTCGCTGAATACACGCCCGAGAAACTCCGGCGTGAAAAGGAGCCGACTGAGCAAAACTCCCAAAAGAAACTCAATGTTCGACCACTCAACTACCATTCGCCCAATAAGCGCGAACTGTTCTTCAGTCAATTGTGCATATTGCGATGCGTGATTCAGCGGCATAGCGTCTCCGGGGGGCTAACAATTCATTTTGTTCAGTCAATGCAACGGGTATTGCGTAATTCTATATCATGTCAGGTTTAATATCCTCAAAAGAGTAAATGAGATGCATCTTTTTGTCCAGCCGGTTTATCGCGCGGAAAGCACACAAAAAGGCGGAATTCTGGCAGACTTGGTGCCAGGAGGTCAGAAACCGAAAGAGTACCCGTCCGGAGCCACGGTTTTTGCTCTAAATGGCAATTCTAAAAAGACGTGTTTGGATAGGGACAGGGGGCTGAAAATGGATGAGAGGTGGCAGATTTTGGTTTCTCGTTCCAGATGACCGGGAGGGCTCTAGGCCGTTTTGGATTGTCGCTCGACGTCAAGTGTCAGGTGCTCATAGCTCCTACACTATCAAGCGTTTTGCCAGGATTTGTTCAACAGTCTCACTATCCATCCCGGTGGTCACGCGAAAATGCGTAGTTCAAATTAATCTACTTTTCGGCCCTATGACTGTTGAACTTGCTCGACCTTAGCACGTAGGATGGGTGAAGTCCCGCGTTTTATGGGACGAAACCCATCGCTTTTGACTAACGGTGCAGATCACTTCTCGAAATTGCCATCCAATCCGGTCCTTGAACCGCCCAAATCCACCGCACACACACCGCGTTGCACGTAATGATAAAACGTGGAATGCGGCCAATCGGCCCCCCTCCTGGTAGGAGATTGCGATGGTCAAATCCGGATCAAAGGTCGAGCATGGAGAATCGATGGGTTGCGCTCCGCTTCACCCATCTACGGCGATGACCTATATGGCCGCGATTCCCAGTTTACTTCTATCGACTCAACAAACCTTGCCAACGTCGTAAGTTCTCAATTTTTCAAGATATGATCTGCATATAGAATCCCGCCTTAGAATTTCTGTTGCCGCGCCACCAAGATGGCGGAGGAATCTCCGGTGCGGCAGGTTCACTCACCGGCTTTGAGTTCACGGGTGGGCATTCCAGGCCGCCGGAAGTTGTTGTCGATCCAGTTGTGATACTTTCTATCTTTCTCGGTTCCGGACATTGATGTTCATGGCCGATTCAGTGGTGATTGTCCATTGTCGGCCGTCGGAGGCGGCGTGAACCGCCCCGTCAAGGTCCGTGCGGTACATCCTCATATTGCGGGCCAGGCACCGCTCGACGGCGGAGCGGGCCGGGAAACCGAAAGTATTGCCATAGCCGCAGGAAAAGATTATCGCCTCCGGTGCGAGCGCGTCCAGAAACGGTTCCGAGTTGGCATGGCCGCTTCCGTGGTGAGGCGAAACGAGAAGCACCCGGCCCTTTTCCAGTTTTGTGGCAATTGCGGTCTCGATGCCGCTTCCTATGTCCCCAGGCAAAATAATCGTCGTATTTCCGAAGCCGATTTCAACGACGAACGAAAGGTCGTTCAGCGAATATTTGCGCCGCCGATCGAGAAAAGCGGCATCCGGGTGGACGACCCTGACCCTCGCCTCGCCTACCCGTACTTCCCGGGATAGTTCCGGGAAGGAGCGAACCCTTATGTTTCGCTTGAGGGCGATAGCCTCGAGCCTGCCTTCCCCGAAATCCACCGTCTTTTTTTCAGTGAGGCGGCTGGTCCAAAACGAGCCCACCTCGAAATGGGATAAAATGAACCGGAGCCCGTTGCGGTGGTCCGGATGGTCGTGCGACAAGACAATGGTGTCGACTCTTCGCACGCCCTCGTGCCACAGAAAAGGGGCGACAACCCCGCGGCCGATGTCATAGTGGTCGTCCCGAAAGCCGCCGCCGTCCACCAGCATGGTTTCACCGGAGGGAAACCTGATCAGTGCCGATGACCCCTGGCCGACATCGATCACGTCCGCTCTTAGCAGGTGCCCGTTTGCACCGGCCTGGACCTGCCCCAGGACGCCGTGCGCGCCCAGAAAAAGGGCGATGGCCCCCAGGCCCGCAAATCTGGCTTTGCGCGAAAGCGGCAGAAAAAGAAGCGCGAGGGCCGCGTAGGCGGAAAAAAGCAGTGGAACCGGCACGCTCCCCGTCCAGAAATAGCTCCAGGAAAGCCCGTCGAACCAGCGGATGAGGTACAGGCCCGCCGAAAGCAACCACCGGCTGAGCGTGATGAAAGGCAATGCGAGCGTCTCGCTTACCGCGTAAACCGCCAGGCTCAGAAGCCCCGAGGGTAGAACGACAAACCCCACCCAGGGGACCAGGAGCACGTTTGCGGCAAGCCCCGCCAGCGAGAAGCCGTTGAAGTAGAAAACACTCAGGGGAAGCACCAGTATGTTTACGGCCATGGACACCCAAAAGGCGTCTTCGAGCCTGGAAAAAATCCGGCCGGCGATCCTCCATGGTCCCCGGTCGGGGAGTTTTCGAGCCAGTTTGAACCTGAGGAGCCTGGGATAGATGAGAATTATTCCCAGAACACACGCGAAGGTCAGTTGGAAGGAAATCTGCCACAGGCATTCCGGAGCGAACACCAAAATAACAAGGGCGGCCAGGGCGAGCACGGTAAGAGAGTCGGTTGAACGGCGCCGGAAAGCGGCCCCCAGGCACACCGTCAGCATCAGTGCGGACCTCCATACGGGAGGCGCCCCGAAGCCCGCCAGCACAGCATAAACCATCGCGCACGCAAGCGCCGGCCAGACGGCGATGCTGCTGTCGCATACGCTCTTGAGAACGGAGGGGAAAAAAAACCGCACAAGGACGCGCACGAACCAGAAGACCAAAAGACTGACCAATGCCAGGTGCAGTCCCGAAATGGTGAGCAGGTGATTGAGGCCCGTTCTTTGTATGCGGTCCTTCCAGGCAGTGTCCAGGAGTTGCCGGTACCCGAGAAGCAGCGCCGCGTAGAATGCGGAGGAATCCGCATCCAGGTTTCCTTTCAGCCAGAACAGGGCCTTTTGCCTGAACCGGTCGATCCGGGCCCTTGCCGCCGTGCCGGGCGAAAATCCGGCCTGGGGGGCCAGTCTGGCCATAAATGTTTCGTTTTCCAGGTAAGCCGAGGCGTAAAGGCCTTTTTCGGCCTGGTAGCGGGCGTAATCAAATCCGCCGGGGTTTTTGAAATTGCGGAAAGGCTTGAGGGTAAGCCGCGCCAGCAGGCGGTCTCCCGGCAGCCAGAAAGACGCCGGGGCGGAGCCGTCCCGTAATGAAACCGTCAGAAGCGCCCCGGTATGCAGCGCAATCTCTTTGCCGTCCTCGACCGCGGCCAGGAGCAGAAGAGGAATGCGGACCCTGTCCGGATAGTAATCGGGCGGTCCCGAAACTTCCGCAATGTAGGCCGTGTTTTGCCGGTCGAAAAAGGGCGCGAGCTTTTGGGGAAACGGCAGTTGCGGGACCGCTGCCCAGCCTCCCCACATCCCGAAGAGAAAGAAAAGAAACGCCGGGATGAAAAACTCGAGGACGGATGGCGGAGACCCGAATCGGGCCGAAAACTTGAGCATGAAAATGGATGCGGCAATAAGAGCCAGCGCGACAACGGCCAGGTACCAGGATTTTATTGGACCCTGCCCGATAAAGCCTGTCGCAAAAATCCCCGTCATGAAACAGACGGTCAGCCAGAAAAGGGGCCGGCCGGGATAGCGGACGGAGGACAGAGGACGGAGGACGGAAGAAGAGGGCAGACGGTTGGTGTCGGAGGATGGAGGAGGAGGACGGAGGCCGGGTATCGGATGCCGGATCGGGGATGTCGGAATTCGGGGAACGGGAGACCGGTTGCATTCCTGAAGCACGGGAATCCAATTCCTCCGGACTCCTATTACCGCCCTTCGTCTTCAGACTTCCATCATCCACCATCCGTCCTCTGTCTTCCGTCCTCCGTCACACCGGTGTGAGCACTTCGGCGTTTTTCGTCTCATCCAGGGTGAAAAGTTCGAGGAGTTTTCGGTAAACAGGCCCGGGGCTGCCGGCGCCGATTTTTTGCCCGTCGTATTCCACAACCGGCAAAACATTGATACTGGTTCCCATCACCAGCATTTCGGCCGCTTCGTGCGCCTGCTCGCGGGTGATGTCCGCTTCGGCAATGGCCGTGATCTCCCGCCCCAGAAGGTTCCGGGCAAGCTCGGTCGCCCTGGTAACCGTTATGCCCCGGAGAATGCGCCTGAAGCGCGGAATGAGAAACCGGCCCTCCCTGGTGATGATTCCGACGTTTTCCGTTGAGCCCTCGGCTAAAAATCCGTCTTCATCGAGGGATACCGGATAGTCCGCCCCGGAGTCCCTGGCCTCTTTTTTCATCAGCGCGTTGAGCAGGTAGTTGCAGCTCTTAATGGTTGCGAAATCGGTTTTGGCTGGAATGGCGCTGGTGGCCAGGGTTACGCCTCTTTCGTACTTTTCGGGCGGGGGAGGCTTGAAAGCGGTTGCGATGACATACAACTGGGTTTTAGCGGATTCGTACGGGTTGGCCGAAAATCCTCCGGGTCCCCTGGATGCGAACAGCCTCACCAGACAGGTGCCGGAATTTCCGGCACGGATGGTTTCCCGTATGATCTCCAGGAGGTGCGTGCGATCCGCCGGGATACTCAGTCCGAGGGCCGCCGCCGAGAGGTCGAGCCTTGCCAGGTGGCGGTCCAGCAGGTATAGGTTCCAGTCCCTGCATTTGAACGCCTCGAAAACCCCGTCTCCCCTGTGGACAAGATGGTCGTCTATCGGCACCATCATGAGGGCGGGGTCTACGATGATCCCGCCATACCAGCTCGAATACATGGCAAGATAGTTGGCGAACCAGGGTTGGTCCAAAGATATCAGGCGGTCTGCCACTTGGTCGAAAGTCAGAATTTGGGCGGGCATGACTTTTCATCCCTGCGAGGCTCAAAGGGCAAGGCGCCCCTTTGGGCTTGTGCACCATGGTTTTAGCGGTTACTATGAACTGATGGTCCGGGATTTAACCGGACCCTAACATGAAGCATCCAATCTTGTATATAGCAATGGAAACGAGCGAGCGCCTCAAAATAAAATCGATTGTGTTCGACTTCGACGGAACGCTTGCGGAGCTGCGCCTGGATTTTTCCGAAATGAAGGCCAGGCTGGGCGCCCTTGCCGGCAGATACTCTGTTTCCGAGCCTCCTTCCGATTCTCTTCCCGTTCTGGAGTGGCTTTCGTGGCTGGAAAAACATCTCAGGCGCACAAACGGCGCTGAAGCCGCCGCTTTCAGGAAACAGGCGTTCGCCCTCATCTGTTCCATGGAGCTTGAAGCCGCGCGCTGCGGCGCCCTGTTCCCGTTCACACGCCCGCTGCTGAAAGACCTGATGCTCAAGGGCATCAAGACGGCGGTTATAACCAGGAACTGCGACGAGGCCGTGCGCATGGTATTTCCCGAAATAGACCACTACTGCTGCGCATTCCTGGCCCGTGACCACGTTGCCCGCCCCAAGCCGGACGCGGCACACCTGCTGAGCGCGCTGGAAGCCCTGGGCGCCGGCCTTTCGACCGCCCTGATGGTCGGAGACCACCCCATGGACATCCAAACCGGCAAAGCGGCCCGGATACGTACCGCCGGGGTCTTTAGCGGCAACGCTTCCCGTGAGGCTCTTATAGGGGCCGGAGCGGACTGGGTGGCCCGCGACTGCCAAGAACTGATTTCCGTCCTGGTTGAAGAAGGGGTCCTGTAGGTCCCCCGGTTTTTGCTCCGAATCAACCGGATTTGTTTACTCCAATGCCCACCAACCCGCCCAAATGCTTTTTGCTTCCCATCGATGGGACGGCCGAATCGCTTCGGCCGGTCGAGTTAGTGGTCCGTCTTTATCCCGACGTCCGCGACATAAACCTTATCATCAGCTATTTCATGCCGCCCCTGCCTCCGCTCTATTCCGACACGGCATTAAAATCCCCCGATCTGGCCAGAAAACGGCAGCAGGTGGAGCAGTGGCGGGAAAAAGATACCCGGCGCATTTTCGATGACGCGCGAAAAATGCTCCTGGCGGCCGGTTTTTCCGAGGAACTGATTCAGGAGCACGTGCAGGAAAAGGAGATGGCGGTCGCCAGGCATGCCTGTCTTCTCGCCGACCTGAAAAGAGTGGACGCCGTTTTGGTGCAAAAGAGGGTGAGCAGCGCCCTGGAGGGTTTTCTCAAGGGAGACCCCACCTCGGCACTTCTTCGGCACTGCCTGGCAAGCCCCGTCTGGTTTACCGAGGGGGACATCGAGGCCGGAAACGCGGCCGTGTGCATCGACGCCGAGGAAGCCGCGCTGAGGATCGCCGACCATGCGAGCTACATGCTCGCGGGCACAAATTCCTCCATAACGCTGCTGCATGCAACGGCGTCGGTGTCGAGCACCATAAGCTGCATGTTCTCCGAGGTGCCTTCGGTGCTCGGCGGTTGGTCGCACACGCCCGCCGGGCGGAAAATAATGCCCTTCCTGCTCAAATCCGCCCAACTGATCAGGGACAACGGGATGGACGAGAACCGGATCTGGGTCGAAATCATCGCGAACAGGGGCAACCGTGCCCAGGGCATACTGGACTGGGCGCAAGAAAACGAGATGGGCATCCTGGGGCTGGGGCATTCGGAGCCGCAGGGTACCTGGAGTTTTCTGAAGGTGTCGGTAACCAAGAAGATACTCGATGATTTCAAGAATATGGCGGTGTGGGTGGCGCAGTAGGCTGGATACTGGATGCCGGACGGGCAGGCACGCGGTCCGGTGCGGAATTGCAGAGCGGCGGGCAAGATTTTTTCCTTGCCCGCCGCTCTTGTATCCGGAACCGCTACGCCCGTGACTTTCTCATTTGGAAGCGCGGGCGGCGCTCGCGTTTTTTGCCCTGGGTCTGGGGTGCTTTTTCCTGGTGAAGTGTTCGTAGAAGATGAGGATCGGGCTGGCAATATAGATTGAGGAATAAGTCCCGGTGATGATTCCGATAAGCATTGCGAAACTGAAATCGTGAATTACGGTACCGCCCAGCAGGAAAAGGCACAGGAGGACAAAAAAGACGGTTGAAGAGGTAAGAATCGTTCGGCTCAGGGTCTGGTTTATCGAGTTGTTTATAATGTCTTCGAATTTCATCTTCCGGTCTTTTGACCGGTTTTCCCGGATGCGGTCATAGACGATGATCGTATCGTTTAACGAATAACCGGCAAGGGTCAGCAGCGCCGCCAGGATTTCCAGCGTAAATTCCTTGTTTACAAGCGCAAAAATGCCGACGGTTATCACGATGTCATGGATAAGCGAGAGCAGGGCGCCAAGCGCGTAAGGCAACTTCAGCACCCAGCACAGCACAAGGGTGAGCACCAGTGCTCCTCCGATCAGGTAAAGCGGAGGGAGCCCGAGCGCTTCCAGCAGGTAAATACCCAAAATCAGGCCCCCGCCCATTATCAGGCTGCTGGTCCATTTGAATTCGAACCGGCCCGATATATATATGGCTATAAGGAGCAAGGAGTAGTAAATCGCGTATAAGGCTTTTTGCCGAAGATCGCGCCCCACCTTGGGACCCACCATTTCGACCCGCTCCACCGTCTGGCCCTGGCCGAAAACCTTGGTCAGCTCTCCTTCGACCGTGCTCGAAAGGCTTTGGAGCTGTTCCTCGGTGGCGTCCGTGCGTATTAGGTATTCATTATCGGCTGAAGCTCCTATTTGCTGGATGACGCTGGTCCCGATGGTTCCCTGCAGCGCTGCTCTTATCTGATCCGGTGTGACCGGCTTGTTGAACTTGACCTGGATCAGGGTGCCTCCGGCAAAATCTACCCCCATATTGAGCCCGCCGCGGAAGAACATGGCCGCCAGGCCGATGAGAATGATGATGGAGGAGAGCAGGATTGCCTTGTGGCGTACCCCCACGAAATTGATATTGATATCGGGTTTTATAAATTCCATCTGTCCACCTTAGGTCCCGCTAAATGCTAAGCTGCTTAACCCGCCGCTCTGTCAGCAGGTAGTCGAAAATAATCCGCGTTACGAAAATTGCGGTAAAAAGGTTTGCCACAAGGCCTATGCTGAGAGTTACCGCAAATCCCTTCACGGGGCCGGTACCGAATTGATAGAGCACGAGGGCCGCTATGAGGCTGGTAAGGTTGGCGTCCATGATGGTGGTGGTCGCCCTTTCATAGCCGGTGTCCACGGCCGCCCGCGGTGTTTTGCCCAGCCGGAGTTCCTCGCGTATTCGTTCGTATATGAGCACGTTCGCGTCAACGGCAATTCCAACGGTGAGTGCGATACCGGCGATGCCGGGCAGGGTGAGGGTTGCGCCGAAAAGGGCCAGGGCGGCAAGAACCAGGATGATGTTCATAAACAGGGCCACATCCGCAATAACCCCCGAGACCTTGTAATAGAACACCATGAAGAGAATGATGCCGATGCCGCCTATGAGCGAGGCCAGCACGCCTTTATGGATGGAATCCTGGCCAAGGGAGGGGCCGACCGTTCGCTGTTCAAGGATCTTGACGGGAGCGGGAAGTCTTCCGGTGCGCAGCGCGATGGCCAGCACCTTCGCCTCTTCGTCCGTGAAAGAGCCCGTAATCTGCGCTCTTCCGCCCGAGATCTTCTCTTTTATCTGCGGTGCGGAGTAAACCACCCCGTCAAGGACTATGGCGAGCCGGCGGCCGACGTTTTCCCCGGTAATGCGCTCGAAAAGGCGGGCGCCCTGGGGATCGAATTCCATGGAAATATGTGAGCCGCCGAAACGGGAATCTATTTCGACCCTGGCATCGGTAATGTACTGCCCTGTAAGAACCGTCTTGTCCACCAGGGCTATTTTGGTCTCACCGGCGTGGGAAGTGCGCTCGGTGGCCCTCATCGGATAGACCTTATCGCCGGGGGGGATTTTCCCTTCCCGGATGTCCTGATCGGTCACGTTCTCCGCGACCAGTTTGAATTCGAGCACCGCGGTTTTGCCGATGAGCTTGATAGCCTCCTCGGGATTCTTGATGCCGGGGAGCTGGATCAGGATGCGGTCTTCACCTTCCGGCCGGATGTCGGGTTCCAGCACTCCGAACTGGTCGATCCGGTTGCGGATGGTCTCCAATCCCTGGGCGACGGCCATCTTCTTTATGTTGTTTACTTCTTTCGCATCGATCGTATAGAGGGCCTTGACCCCTTCCTTGGTGGTCTCGCCGCTTACCCATTTGAGCAGCGGGAAGTCCTTTTCCATCGTCTGGCGCAGATCATTTTGCTGCTCGGGGCCGGGCAGGTCTATTTCCACATCCCACTTATTCACCTTCGAGATCTTGGTGAACCCGATCTTCTGTGAGCGCAGGGTGTCCGTTATCTCCTCGGTAAACCTTTGAGCCGTGTTTTCAACGGCTTGTGCCGCTTCCACCTCGAGCACGAGATGAATTCCGCCCTGAAGGTCGAGGCCGAGATGTATCTTGTCTTTCGGCAGCACCTTTGTCCACCCCGGCGGAAGCGTAGAGGTGAAGCTCGGAACGAGAAGAACGATTCCCGCAACGAGAATCAGCACAACCAGGAGCGCACGGATTCCTAGACTTTTCAATTATTCCTCCAAAAAGCTTCCGTAATGATGATCGCGGCAACACCGGCGGCGCGGGTGCGCGAGACCGGTTATTCCTTTTCGGATTCTTTCTCTTTTTCCAACACTTCGCCTCTGGCAAGCAAACCGCCGACCGCGTTGCGGTTGACCTTAACCCTGACCCTGTCGGCAACTTCCAGTGTGACCGTGGTCTCGGATAAACCGGTAATCTTGCCGTGAATGCCGCCTATGGTGAAGACAACGTCCCCTTTCTGGAGACTACTCAGCATATTCTTCAAATCTTTTTGCTTTTTCTGCTGCGGGCGAATCAGGAGAAAATAAAAAATCCCGAGCATCGCCACCATCAAAAAAATAGGGTTTCCAAGGCTCAACAGTCCAGACGCCCCGCCGGGGGCGCTGCTTTGCGCGAATGCCTCGGCTGCATGAGCAACACTGACAAAATCCATCTCTTCCTCCCAGGGATTGTATTTTTGAGATCCGGTTTCCACACCTCGGGCTTACCGGCGCTTCAGATTCGGTGGATCAAAAAGGCACTATAAACGACATTCACGGTAAAAAGTCAATGCGTAAGAGAAAAATAGTTGTGCCGCGGAATACGTCAAGTTGGCGAATTATTTTGAATAATTTATTCGAAAGAATTTATGTGCTCCGCCGCAGTCGGCGGCGAAATATTCTATACTAAAAAGCTATACATATTTTGATTGACTTGCCGGCGGGTATTGATACCATTAATCACGTACCTCGTGAATCTTTCTGTAAAAGTGGCGCAACCTCGGCCGCAATTTACACAGCAATAAGGACAATCCCCTTTGCGGGATTGTCCGCAAATTGCCCTGTTCGCGTTCCTTACATTCCATCTCCCATTGTCAAGTCCGGCAAGAGCTTCACCGGGCGCTCTTTCAGAGTGCGCCCGGCTCTATGGCTCAAGGGCTGCTTTCAAACAACGCAATGGTCGATCCAATATATTTCCCGACAGGGAAAGGAGGTTGGTATGTCCCACTTCTCCGATGTAGTGCTCATGACGCATGTAGCTTTTGGGATGCTGTGCATCCTGACCGGCCTGTGGGTTTTCGTCGATACGCTCAATGCCAGGGAAACGAGTCTGGGGAGGATAAGAGGAGTAAGCCTGGCGACAGCCGTTTCCATGTGGCTGGCCTACCTTATCGGCGGGTACTGGTACGTGGTTTTCTACGGCGGGGACAAAGCGCTCATTTTAAAAGGCCCCTGGCCCTTTTCCCATAACTTCTTCATGGAAAGCAAAGAGCACCTGGTCTTGATGCTCCTGATGCTGGCCACTTATCTTCCGATTGCCGCATCTCAAAATGTGGTCTCGAATAAATCCGCGCGGAAGGTGGTTTTGTGGGTGGCAGGGCTGATTGTCCTGATCGGTATGGCCATGGACGGAAGCGGAGCAATAATTGGAATGGGAGCCAAATTGGCTGCTGTCGCCAAATGCGGCGCTGCTCACGCTTTGGCTGTTATTCCCAGGTAAGGAGAATTTTAAAATGGATAATACCATAGGGAAATACACGGTTTCTTTCGGCCTCGCACTGGCCGTTACCAGTGTGCTGAGCGCCCTGCTGGTGGTTGTCAAGGAACTGAGCGAGCATTCCGTGCTGGCCTGGATGAAAGCAGCCACGGGCCACCACTGGATAACTCACGGCCTTGTAGACATAGTTGTTTTCGTCGCGCTTGGATTCTTGCTCACGAACGTGAAGATGTCCTCCGAGGGATTAATCCGGCTCATCGTCGCCGCTGTCGTGATCAGCGGGGCCATTATTGCGGGATTCTATCTTTTTGTAGGCTGAGGACCGCTTTACAGAGGCCGGATGAATGGCTACTCCTGTACGGCAGATATCGTTATCCTCTTTTATTTTCGCCGTGATCCGACAATGCTTTTCATCTGGAGTCGAAAGGAAGCCCTATGCGGCGCTTGGCCGTAATTCTTCCGGCCCTTTGTTTCGTCCTTGCGTTCAGTTCCATTTCGGCTTATGGCGGGCCGCCGTTTAGAACGGACGACCCGGAGCCGGTCGATTACAGGAACTGGGAGTTCTATGTCGCTTCCCAGTACCAGGACGACCGCGACGGGATTGCGCTTACCGCCCCCCACGTCGAAATAAACTACGGCATCCTCCCCGACGTGCAGGTCCATGTCATTGCCCCCATGGAATATGTCAAGGCGGCGGGTGAGCATTCTCACTATGGCTACGGTGATACGGAATTGGGCATTAAGTACAGGTTTTTCGAAAAGCAGGATATCGACTTTCAGGCAGGCGTTTTCCCGCTCGTGGAAGTTCCCACGGGCAGCAGTTCGAAAGGGCTGGGAAACGGCCAGGCCCAGTGGTTTCTTCCACTTTGGCTCCAAAAAGGGTGGGGGCCGTGGACCACTTACGGTGGAGGCGGCTATACGATCAATCCCGGCAATGACCACAAGGATTTCTGGTTTATCGGCTGGGAAATTCAGCGCGAAATCACAAAAGAACTTTCCCTCGGCGCTGAGATTTTCCACCAGACGGCAGACGCACCCGGAGGGGACGATCATACCGGGTTCAATATAGGCGCGATAATCAACTTAACGGAGAACCATCACATCCTGGTGTCCGCGGGCCGGGACATTGACGGTCCCAATAATTTCTCGTCCTACATTGCCTACCAGTTGACCTTCGGGCCGGAAAAACCGGGGAAAACCGGAGAGAAGTAGCCGCCATATCGATTTCCAGCTACTCCATCCCCAGCGCCCTGCGCAAATAAAGCGCGGTGTGGGATTCCCGCGATCCGGCGACTTCTTCCGGGGTGCCGCCCGCCACCATGTAGCCTCCGGCCTCGCCGCCCTCCGGGCCCAAATCGATTACGTGATCGGCCGTCTTTATCACGTCCGGATGGTGCTCGATTATTATCACCGTGTTTCCCTGGTCCACCAGCTTTTGCAGAACGTGCAGGAGCTTCTGTATATCATCGAAATGGAGCCCCGTGGTGGGCTCATCCAGAATGTAGAGCGCTCTTCCCTGGCCGCGCCGGCTCAGTTCGGCGGCAAGTTTTACCCGTTGCGCCTCGCCTCCCGAAAGGGTCGTTGCCGGCTGGCCGAGACGGATGTAGCCCATGCCCACCTCGATCAGGGTATCGAGCTTGTAGCGGATCGCCCTGAAATTTGTGAAAAAGGCCCCGGCCTCGTGCACGGTCATATCCAGCACCGATGCGATCGAGTGGCCCCTGTAGACGATATCCAGGGTCTCGCGGTTATAGCGGCGGCCCTCGCATACCGGGCAGGTCACGTAGATGTCGGGCAGAAAAAGCATCTCGATTCGCTGGAGACCTTCGCCCCGGCAGTGTTCGCAGCGGCCGCCCCTTGCGTTGAAGGAGAACCGGGCGGCGGTGTAGCCGCGGGCACGCGCTTCGGGTACCCGGGCGAAGAGCTGCCGCACGAGGCCGAATACGCCGGTGTAGGTGGCGGGAGTGGACCGGGGCGTTCTGCCAAGGGGCGACTGGTCGACCAGGACCACTTTTCGGAGCCGCTCGGCGTTTTCCAGGCCGCCGAACGGGAGGGGATGGCTCTCGACGCCGTAGAGCATGCGGGCGAGCGCCCGGTAAAGCGTATCCAGCACCAGGGAGCTTTTGCCCGAGCCCGAGACCCCGGTCACGCACGTCATGCAGCCGTAGGGGAAATCGACCGAAATGTCCTTGAGATTGCGCCCTGTTGCCCCAAGGAGTCGCAGGAAGCCTTCGGAGGCCCGCCTGCGGTGCTTCGGCGCGGCGATTTGCTTCTTCCCGGAAAGATACGACCCGGTTAGCGAAGCCTTGCAATCTACAATCTCGCCGGGAGGCCCGGAGAAGATGACCTCGCCTCCCTGGGTCCCGGCCCCCGGACCCATATCGACCACGAAATCGGCCTCCATGATCGTTTCCCGGTCGTGTTCCACCACGATAAGGCTGTTGCCGGCATCGCGGAGCCTCAACAAAACATCGAGCAGCCTGCGGTGGTCTCGCGGGTGGAGGCCTATGCTGGGCTCGTCGAGCACGTAGAGGACCCCGGAAAGCGTCGAGCCGATCTGGTGGGCAAGGCGGACCCGCTGTGCCTCGCCCCCGGAAAGCGTGTTTGCGGCGCGGTCCAGGGTGAGGTAGGGAAGTCCCAGTTCCTCCAGGCCTTTGAGCCGGTTCAGGATTTCTTTTACCGGCCGCTCCGAAATTTGCCGCTGCCCTTCGTCGAAACTAAGCCCCCCGAGCCACCGGGCGGCCTCGGGCGCGCTCATCCGCAAAACCTGGGCGATATTCAGCGACCCGAGCAGCACCGAGCGGGCCGTGCGGTTGAGCCTCGTTCCCTCGCACGCCGGGCAGACGGGAAAATCGGGCTCCGGCATCAAGACCCGCTCTTCTTCGGATTGCGCGGCATGCTTATGGGATTTGCCCGTGGAAGTTGCTTCTTTTTCCGGCGCCAGGGTGACGCCGATCCCCTTGCAAACCGGGCACGCCCCCAGTGGATGATGAAACGAGAACAGGCTGGGGGTGATTTCAGGGGCGCTGAACCCGCACGAAGCGCACCGGGGAGATTCGCTGTAAAACTTTTCCTCTCCTTCGGGGGTTGCGGCCCCCGCCGTTCCCTTGCCAAGCTTTGAGGCAAGCTCGATGGAGTCTATCAGCCTCCTTTTTTTCTCCTCGTCCAGGACGAGCCGGTCAACGACTATCTCTATTTTGTGCGAGGGCCGGCGGGGGAGAAGTGGAGGGGGGTCGAGTTCAAACACCTTTCCGCCGGTCCTGATCCTGGCAAAACCGTCTCTTCGAAGCCGCTTGAGAAGGTTTGGAAGCTCCCTTTCGCCAACCTCCCCCAGGGGGGCCAGCACCAGGATGCGGCTTTTCGGCGGCAGGCTGCGGAGGAGGTCGCCGGCGATTTCGGCAACGGTCCACGCGCGCACGGGCAGGCCGCAATCCGGGCAGTAAAGGGTCCCCAGCCGGGCAAACAGGAGCCGAAGATAATCGTGGACTTCGGTGAGGGTGGCAACCGTCGACCGGGGATTGTGGGGAAGGCCTTTTTGCTCGATGGCAATGGAGGGGCTCAGCCCTTCGATTTCGTCCACCAGCGGAGCGTTGAGGCGCCCGATCAACTGCCGGGCGTACGTGGACAGGGCTTCCAGGTATCTTCTCTGGCCTTCGGCAAAAAGGGTGTCGAATGCCAGGGACGACTTGCCCGAGCCGCTTACCCCGGTGATTACGACGAACCGGTTTCTGGGGATTTCCAGGTCGATGTTCTTGAGATTATGCTGGCGTGCTCCGCGTATGACGATCCGGTCGTGGGCCATTACGGGTCCTGGGGGAAGGAGTTGCTGAAATGTATCGAAAAATGCCTTTTAAAAACGTGGGGAGCTGTGCCCCTCCACTCCCCCTTCGCCGCTGCGCGGCCGGGCGGCGTGCAGGGGATCATTTCCCCGCCCTGTTTACGGCAATTTGCGAAGCGAGCTTCACCGCGGCGATGAGGCTTCCCGGGTCCGCTACGCCCTTGCCCGCTATCTCGTAGGCGGTGCCGTGGTCAACCGAGGTGCGAACTATCGGCAGCCCCAGGCTCACGTTTACCGCCTCGTTGAAGTGTACCAGCTTTACCGGGATGAGCCCCTGGTCGTGGTACATCGCCACCACCGCATCAAACTCACCGGCGAGCGCCCGGTAAAACACGGTGTCGGGCGGAAGCGGCCCGGTGATCCGGCAGCGGGGATCCGCGGCGAACGATTTTACCGCCGGAGCGATGATCTCCAGTTCCTCGGTCCCGAACTTTCCCGCCTCGCCGGCATGCGGATTGAGGCCGGCAACCGCTATGCGGGGCGACCGAATTGCGAAATCGCAAACCATCGCTTCCGAGGTGATCCGGATCGTGGTCCGGAGCCTCTCGGCGGTGATCAGGCCGGGAACGCTTGCAAGCGGTTCGTGAATGGTGGCAAGGGCCACCCTCAGCCGGGGGCCGGCGAGCATCATCACCACTTCTCCCGCGCCGGTGAGGTCCCGGATGAATTCCGTGTGCCCAGGAAACGAAAACCCGTTGGCATGGAGCCGCGCCTTGTTTACCGGGCAGGTACACACGGCGTCGGCCTTCCGGGCAAGGACCAGTTTTACCGCCTCTTCGACGCAGGCGACGGTCATGCTGCAGGCGGCGGGGGTGGGGCGGCCGTAGACCAGGTCCCCGGGGGAAAGGCTGCCCGGGGAAAAAACGGGTATGGAGGACTCGCCTCCGGGTATTTCGAAGAGGCCGTCCGCCGGCTTGATGGGCCGGACCTTCAGTGCGCACTTGAGAAGGTCGATTTCACGCGAGATCGCGGCCGCGTCGCCGACAACGAAGGGGATGCACCCGCTCGAAAATCCCGGCGATTTGAAAGCCTTGACGATAACCTCCGGGCCGATGCCGCAGGGGTCGCCCATGGTTATGGCGATCAGGGGAAGATTATGTGGTTTCTTGTCCGCCATGTTGAGGGCCGCATATTGGATTGTTCCCGAAGGGGATAAAGCATCAGGCCGCCTTGCCGGATGCAATTTTGCTCTTCAGCGCTTCGATTTCCGCGGGGGAGAGTTCACGGCCGTCAGCGTCCAGGACGTGAGTGCCCTTCGGGATATCCATCTGAAAGAGCTTGTGGTCGAGATTGCTAACCGGCGTCAGGGATTCGATAAGAATTCTGTTGGTGTTTCCCAGTATGTCCTGGCTTTCTATGCGAGTGATGCCGTAGGTCTTGAGGTCGATCCACAGGAAGAGAAGTTTTATATTCGGGTCTTCCTGGCGGGGCACCAGTTTGAGGACGGCGGCGTTCGAATTGGACAGGGCGGAGTCGAGGGTTATCTCGAAATTTTTCTTGAGCCCCACCGCGCCACTGAAAAAGGTCTGCGCCAGGGGCGAGGCGAACAGTTTGTTGGCGTCGAAAAGCGACACCTGGTTCTCGGACGGCACATACAGCCAGGCGTAGGCATTATTTGCAACGAAGACCTGCGCTTCCGGCTTATCGTATTCCCAGCGCATCTGTTTGGGCTTGGCGTAATAGAGCCTGCCCGTTGCCTCCCCCGGCGTGATTGTCCCGGCCGCCGCGGAAGTGGTGGACTGGCGGAAGGAGGCCGTAAAAGCCTGTATGTGCTTATATTTCGCTTCGGTCTGGTCAAGTATTTTGCCAAGCGGCGGACCGGCGGCCGCAAGCCGGGCGCACAGCACGAGCATGGAGATCGAAACGGCTGCGAACAGAACGTATCTGGCGGACTTTTTAACGTAGCTCATAATACTCCTCAGGATATGCGCCTTCCCAGCACCTCGCGTGGCCTGACTCCGTCGGAGGCGGACACGATCCCCTGCTGCTCCATCACCTCTATCATCCTGGCGGCGCGGTTGTAGCCCACCCGGAGGCGTCTCTGAAGCATGGATATCGAAGCCTGCCGGGTTTCCAGCACGATCTGCACCGCTTCCTCGTACTTTTCGTCCAGCTCTTCATCGGGAATTTCGGAGCCGTTGGACTCGTCATGGAAATCGACCCTTTCCCTGAGAGGGTCTTCGATCAGCTTCTGTGCCCTCCAGTGCTCGGTGAGCCTCTGCACTTCGGAATCGGAGATGAAAGCGCCGTGAATGCGCTGCAGCTTGGCTGTGCCCGGCGGCAAAAACAGCATGTCGCCGGAGCCCAGCAGCGATTCCGCACCCGAGCCGTCTATGATGGTCCTCGAATCGATGCGCGATGAGACCTGGAAAGAAATCCTGGTGGGAATGTTGGCCTTGATTATACCCGTCAGGACGTCCACCGACGGCCTCTGCGTGGCGAGAATCAGGTGGATGCCCGCCGCGCGCGCCATCTGGGCAATTCGGGTAATCGATTCCTCCACCTCGCGGGATGCCACCATCATGAGGTCTGCCAGCTCGTCTATTATGATAACTATATAGGGAAGCCTGTGGTGTTCCAACAACTCTTCCGGTTCCGGTTTTTCGGCCTTTGTTTTCTGGGGCTTTTCACGAGCCAGCGCCCGGTTGTAGCTCTCGATGTTTCGAACGTTCTTATCGGCCAGGAGCTTGTAGCGAAGCTCCATTTCTTCAACCGCCCATCTCAGGGCACGGGTGGCCATCTTCGCATCGGTGACCACCGGGTGGATCAGTTGCGGGATCCCCTCGTAGCTGTTAAGCTCGATCCGCTTGGGGTCGATCAGGAGAAGGCGAATCTCTTCGGGCGTATTCCGGTAAAGCAGACTGCCCAGGATGGCGTTTATGCACACGCTCTTGCCGGTACCGGTTGCCCCGGCGATCAGCAGGTGGGGCATTTTCCCGAGATTTGTGACCACCGGACCGCCGGTAATGTCCTTTCCAAGCGCCATTGTGAGCGGCGCGGTCGAGCCCGTGAAAACCTCGGATTCGAGCACGGCCTTGATCGAGACCAACTCCCGCTTGAGGTTCGGTATCTCGATGCCGATGGCCGCTTTCCCAGGAATGGGGCCGGCTATGCGGATGCTCGCCGCCTTCAGCGCCATGGAAAGATCGTCCGCCAAATTGACTATCCTGCTTATCTTGATCCCGGGCGCGGGAGCATATTCGAACATCGTGATCACCGGGCCCGGATGTATGCCGGTCACCTTTCCCTGGATGCCGAAGTCGGCAAGCTTTTCCTCCAGCACCGTGGCGCTCTGTTCGAGGCGTTTCCAGTCCGGTTTGACTGTTTCGGTCTCGTAGGTGTCAACCAGGGTAAGAGGGGGAAGAACGTACTGGCCGCCGCCCGATAGTTTAAGCTGCACGAGTGGCTGGACTATCGGTTCCTTTCGCGCCTGTTTCCTGATTTCAGGTTCGATCGTGGTGGGAGCGGGGGCCGGTTTTTGCGTATTTGCGGGCTTGGGCTGCACGGGTTCCGCCGCTTTTAGGGGCTCCCCGCCGCCCGCGTCCTCCGGCCCGAGGTCGGAAGAGGTGCCGCGAAGCTTCGTGCGGATCAGCAAACCTTGATCCAGGAGCTTTTCCAGGATCGCTCTTAATGTAAGCGGCGTGGAGAGTATCAGGGCGATCAGGAAAAGCCCCAGCAGCAGTATGTGCGAGCCCACATTATTGAAGCGTTTCCATATAACGTCAGCCAGGCCGATCCCGATATAGCCGCCGGTCTTCATGGCCTGCCGTCCGAACAGCATAATTTTCTCATGATGATGGGCGGCAAGCGTTATGGTGGTCAAAATGAGAAGAACTATTCCGGAAAATCGCATCCACGGCCGTTCGAGGCCCGTGCCCCTGAAAAGCCGCCAGCTCGTCCACAGGCCGGCAAAGACCAGCCCGTAAGCGCCTATCCCGAAAAGGAAAAGAAGAGGCCAGGCGAGGCTCGCTCCGAATGTTCCCACCAGGTTTCGGGGAGACGCCGTGGGTTGGGAGGAGTTAAAAAGGGTGCGGTCGCTTGCGTGGTAGGAAAGAATGCTGAAAAAAGCAAGGAGGGCTATCGTCAAAACGACCAACGCCCATATTTCATGTCTTTTTCGATCCATCCGAAAACTCTCTCGTCCTCCCTGGAAACCCCGCCGCAACTGCATGCTTCAGGACGTTACATGTCCTTGTAAGACCCCACTACCTCGATACCGTGTTTTTCGAGGTCGGCAACGATAGGTTCCAGGTCGGTTTTTCGGAGCCGGATTGAATAGGTATATTCCTTCTCGCCCTCCGCCGGCAGGTGGCAAACGCTTATTATTTCCGCCCCGCGCTGCTTTACGATTCGCGCAAGATCGGGAAGCGGATTGCCGGCGCCGGACACCTTCACGTCCACACGGGACGATTCGGTGAAAAGCCCGAGAAAGGTGATGAAGGCGGACAGTATGTCAACTATGGTTATAATGCCCACCAGCACCCCTTTTTCCACCACCGGAAGGCCTCCCACGCGCTTTTCCAGAAGGACGCGGGCGGCCTCTTCGAGCTGCATCGTCGGGTAGCTGGTATAAGGCTTTCGTATCATCACGTCTTCGAGTGTAAGTTCTTCGAGCATGGATGCTATGAGCACCCCGCGCAGGTCCGCGTCGGTAACCCACCCCACCAGTTCTTTTTCCGTGCCGACAACAGGCAGGTGGCGGATGGATTCCTGTTTCATCAGAGCAAGGGCTTCCTGTATGGAAGCCTCTTTCTTGATGGTTACCAGATCGGTTGACATCCAGTGGCGAACTATCACGCTGGTTTTCCTTTCATGCGGCTAAAATGAAAGTTCCCAATTTGGTCAGTAATAAAGACATCTTAGCTGTAAGGAAAGAAGGCTAGGACAATTCCGGCAAAAAAGCAAGCCTGAAAACGGAAGACGGAAGACGGAAGATAGGAGACGGAAGATAGGAGACGGAAGAGAGAGGACAGAGAACAGTTATGTCCGTCCTCTTCTTTCCGTCTTCCGTCATCAGACCTCTGTTGACACGCAGGCCGGGCTGGCCATCCGCATGAGCTTTGCCATGCTTACCGTACGGTCGCCGAGCATGTTGGTGTAGCTGCCGAGTTCGTTATCGTACCAGCCGTAAATTACCGCCTGGGTGACCGGCACCTCTATGAACTTTTTGATTTCGGACCGGTCCCTTTCGGCCTCGTTTTTCCCCAGCACCCCGATGTCTATGGAAGCCGAAGCGTTTTTCGGCGACGCCTCGTAAAGATAGGCAAAGGCCTTTTGCAGCCTTTGCGCATCGATGCGAACGGCGGAGGTGCGCGTGTGGTTCTCGGAACCCTCTATCACCGCCGCCGCACGGGGCAACCCGATGATATCGGAGGATACGTTCTGCTCTTCCGAAAACACGAGGTAGCCTTGCGGAAAGTGGCCCGCCGCATTCTTGTAGACGCCGTTTATCAGGTCGCGGCCGATGGGATTTGCCATGCTCTCGTCCTGGATCATCATCGCCAGGATGATCAGAGATCCGGTGTTGACGGGTATTCGCACCGACTCCGCGATAAAGCCGATGCTTTTCATCTCCGGGATCACCAGGCCGAGAGCCTTGGCCGCCCCGGTGGTGGTCAGGATGATGTTGTTGAAGGCCGAACGGGACTTTCGCAAATCCGTTGCCTTTGACTTGGGGGCGTGGTCCAGGACCGACTGGGAACTGGTGGCCGCGTGGACCGTTGTCATCGCCGCGGAAAGGATGCGTTCGGAGCCGAAATAGTCCAGCAGAGGCTTCACCATGTAGGCCAGGCACGTGGTGGTGCACGAGGCGTTGGATACCATGACGTGGCGCTTGGGGTCGTAGTCGGTATCGTTTATACCCATTATGGTGGTCACCGCGTCGCCGGGCATCGCGCGCCCCTTCTCCTTGATCTTGAAGGGGGCGGAAACTATCACTTTCTTGGCTCCGGCGGCCAGGTGGCCGCGCGCGGAACCTTTCGGGTCGTCCGGTGCTGCCGTTGGGTCTACGAACGCTCCGGTTGCGTCAACCACCAGTTCGACTCCCTGGTCCCGCCAGCCGATCTGGGACGGGTTCCTGGCCTTTCTCAAAAAAGTGGTTTTCACGCCGTCGATGAAAAAAGAGCCCGATTTTTCATCAAGCCGTTCGATGCATCTCGCCGCCCGCGCGCCATACAAATAATTGTGCAGCGAACCGTAGGTGGAGTCCTTCTCGATAAAATGCGCGATATCCGCGAGGTTTGTCCCCACTTCGCGCCCGATGTTCACCACGAGTTCCGAGAAGTATTTCCTCTCCACATGATGCCATATCGAAAGTTTTGCAATCCTCCCAAGGCCGTTGATACCCAGCTTTTGCGGGACCATTCTCTCTTCGCTCATATCATGCCTCCTTGAAAGGTCGTGAAAAAAACCTGAATCGAATTTAGCCTTGCAAATATTCCAATCCGCAAATCGAGCCTGGATGCGAGAACGGACGAGACTCCGCTGCCCGGAAAGGGGTTCCCTTTCCGATTCTGCGGGTAGCTCAAAATGGAATGGAACCTGGTTACCTGCGGTAATTTCATATTAAGCCCTGCAATGGCTATGTCAAAGAAATAAAACAGCCCAAAGACCCTAATTTCTGCAAAATGCTGCCTTGCCGATACGGTGGAATTGACAGGTGGGGCGCCGCTGTGCCGCGTCTTTTGCCTCCAGCCGGCGTGGTGTGCCATGGGAGCGGCCCCCCCGCGCGAACCCACAATCCGGGGCACTCCGCGCGGTGCCGCTCCCAAGGCGTGTGTCGTGCCGTTATAAAAGGCGTCAGTGGACCGGTTTCAAACTGCTGTGCAGGTCGTGAATCCTTTTTTTCAGCTCTTTTAGTTTTTTCGAATCCTCGCTCGAAGTCCAGTGAGGCTCACTTATGGCAAAGGCCGCAACGGTCGCCTCACCCAGCGTGCACTCGTTCGTGCTGCACCACTCGTCCCTGCAAACGCCTCTCATCTCCGCGATGTCGTTTACTATTTCTTCCAGCCTGACAAGCGACTCGTGCATCGAGCCGGTGAACTCGTTCCAGGACTGGTCGCCTCTATCGGCCTGATCGGCCGAATTCATAGCATCCTTGTACATTTGCGTTCCTCCGATCCGGGGCCCTCACTACGCCCCGTCACCACTCACCTGGTTTTTATTTTGTGCTCCAGGACCGCCCGGAATTTGCTCCAACCTATTACTCAAATCTAAGGCCGGGACGTAAGCCTAACAATAACGTGCAACCCCTCACCTGGGCGGGTGCCGAGTGCGCAGCGTAATAAAATGCCTTACCTTAAAGTAAAAGAAGGCGGCAAAATATTTAGAGCAGGCAGTTGTGCCGCTCCAGGAAGCGGATTTGTTTACAGGGCGAGCGCAGCCCTTACCCGGAAAGGAATTGGAGATGGCGAAAAAGAAAAGTTGTGACTTTCAGGACAAGAACTATCCGGACGGCGGCTCGGTGTGCGTGGGCGATCAATGCATACAGTGCTCCGACGGGAAGTGGGGACCCAACAAGTACGAGCTGAAGGCAAGGCGGGAAAACCTCAAAGCAGGGCTCGGAAAATAATGCCACGTATCCACCGGGGAGGGGTTCGAAACCCTTCCCCTGATCCTCCTGCTTGAGGCGGCGGGAGGGTTCCATCAGGTCCGGTCGGCCTTGACGGCCGCCCCTTGCGCCCGGTGCCGTTTCCCCCTTATTTGGAAGGCGTCAGGGTGCGCAGAATGTCCTCTTTTCCGATGATTCCCACCAGCTTTCCTGCTTCCACCACCGGGATCGTATGAAAATTCCTGTTTACCATCAGGTCCGCGATCTCATCCATTGCGGTATCGGGGCCGATGCTCAGCGGGTTGGGCGACATGGCCTGGGAAGCGTTTACGGCCGAAATCTTCTGGATTTCCTTTTCCAGCTTGCCGGGCGACTTGATGGGAATAAATGTGTCCAGCAGATTGAAAACCGAAGGCAGGGGGAGTTTTTTCTGCTGGGCTATGAGGTCGCTCTGGCAGACGATCCCCACCAGCCTTTCCCGGTCGTCCACTACGGGAACGCCGTTGATGTGTCTTTCGATCAGCAGTCTGGCAACCTCGGTTATCGGCGTCTGAGGTTTGACCGAAATAATGTCCGTGGTCATGATGTCCTTTGCTTTCAGCATCGAAACCCTCCTTTTTGCAATAACCGGAATCATCGTGTTTTGAAACCGGCTGCGAGACGCACCGAGTCCCGAAATCTCTTCTAATTACCGGTAAATCCAATAGCCAGTACCGGCCACGTGTAACTTGTCAACTATTTCGTAATATACATCGTCATAGCTGTTAACTGAATGTATTGTTCCCGAAAAAGCGGCCCGTGGAGCATGAATTCGAGAATGGACGGCGGTTTTTGAACTTGGCATATAGTTGGACCGGAGGATGATCATGAACAGATCGGGAAAGATATTCTTCACATCTCTCGCACTTTTTTTCTTTGCCGTACCGTCGGCGTGGCCCCAGGCCAAGCCCGGAAAAGCTCCGCAAACCAGGGCCAGGCAGCAGGCCCAGGGCAGGGAAAACGTTTTGGTCGGTCGCATTTCCCTGGTCGACGGGGAACTGCTGCGCTACGTTCCGGAGGAAAAAACCTGGGTGGTTGCCGTAAAGGATTCTCCGTTCGGGTTCGAGGACGCAATCTATTCGGGAGAAAACGGCAAGGCCGAGTTCCTGCTTCCCAACAGCACGTGGCTCAGGATCGGCCCCAGCACGCAGGTGCAGATGATAGCGCTTAAGCCCGACGCCACCGAAATAGATGTGGCCGTGGGGACTGCCCGGTTTATCGACAAGAGTTCGAAGACGGTGATCAAGGCCACGACCCCCTTCGGGTATGCCGTGGCCGAACCCGGTTCGGCCTTCGACCTTTACGTGGGGGATGAATCGGTCGAAGTGATAGGCATCCGGGGCAAAGTCGAATTCGTTCACGATGTGGACGGTTCGAGATACGAGGTCATCCCCGGTTCGATGTCCATACTGGCCGACGCGCATCAGGCAACGGCGGGGGAAGGCAAGGTCGATGCCGAATGGGACGACTGGAACGCGACGCGCGATACGATGTGGTCCAAGAAAGTCGATACCAGGGGAGAGTCCGTAAAGTACCTGCCGGAAGGGATCAGTGAGGAAGCCGGGGCCCTCGACGAAAACGGCCGCTGGGACCGCGTCTACTACGAAGGGGAATACAGGGAAGCCTGGCGCCCGACCGAGGTCGCTCCGGACTGGGAACCTTACACGGTGGGGAGATGGACGGACTACTATGGTGATTACGCCTGGGTTCCCGACGAGCCGTTCGGATACGTGACCCACCACTACGGGAATTGGTTCTGGGCGAACGATTACTGGTACTGGGCGCCGCCGGTCGTGTCGGTCGGAATCGGCGTGCCCTGGTGGGGGCTCGGGTTCTCGTGGTATCCGGGAAGGGTCGGCTGGTGCTCGTCGGGCGTTGATGTCGGCTGGTTTCCGCTGCTGCCCTGGGAACCGTTCTATGCGTACAACTGGTGGGGACCGCGCAGCTTCGTTATCCACAACTTTAATCATATTCACAATTCCTTCGACCGTTATCGGTACGCCAACCGGGCTGTCATAGTCCCTCAGAGGGACCTTTTCACCACGAGAAACCTGGCCGGGGTGCGCCTTGCCGGGGTAAACCGCGGAGGGGCCTTCGGGACGAATTTCAGGACGATCCCCGCGCTGGGAGGTGCCGCTCTGGCCAATACCGGCGATCCGGGACAGCGGTTCAGGTTCACGAACGCCAACCCGAGCGCCTTGCCCGGCCAGGCCGTGAGTGCGAGGATCACCGGTAACAGCGCCAGGTTCGCGCAGGCGCGGACAACCGTAACCGGCACTTCGATCAGGCAGGGGGCGGCGTCTACAAGAATCGCAAGGCCCGCCGCCGGCACCGTGACGGCGCCGAGAGCAACCAGCAGGCTTTCGAGCGCAGGGTCGGGAGTAAGGACCGCCACACAGTCGCGCGCGCTAAACCAGAATCCGAGAGGTGTGCGGGCCGGGTCGCGCGGGTTTGCCGCAACGCCCGCGACTCGCACCGGGGGTCGGACCGCCGTGCAGGCCGGACGGCGCGGAGCACAGGGGGGAGCGTCTTCACAGGCCCGGTTCGGTACGCAGGGAAGCAGGGCGGCTGGAAGCGGCGGTAGCGCGGTAAGCAGGAGCGGGGCAGTCGCCGGTGCAAGGTCCGGGATCGGGCAGGCCCGCACGCGGGGGACCCAGGGAAGCCGGCAGCAGCTTGGGGGCCGTCAGGGTGTTTCGCGGCAACAGTACCAGAGGAGCCAGGCGGGGGCCGGAGGAACTCGACAGGGCCGTATCGGCAGAGGCCAGTCCGGGATACCGCAGGCAAGCCGGCGCTCACAGGGAATGCAGCGTGCTCCCGGCTTCCAGCGCGCGCCGCAGTCGGGTCGCGCCCAGGGGGTGCAGCGAGCGCCGCGCGGCGGCGAGGGGCAGGGGTTCCAGGGCAGCGGTGGCGGCCAGGGAGGCGGCCCTTCTTTCCAGGGATCGCCCGGCGGCCGCCAGGGAGGTCCATCCCATGGCCGGTAGGAGTGATTTAGGAATTTTGGGATTGAGGAATTGATGAATTGAGTACAAGGAATCGTCACCACCGCGGAAGCGGGGTGGCGATTTCTTACAATTATCGGATACGACGTTGGATTCCAGCTTTCGCCGGAATGACGGATTTCTCATGGGCGGCCCGGATACTCGTTATCCGGGTCCAAAGGACAAGAGGCCATAAGCAGGGTCGCCGGTTAAACCTTTTGCGCTTCGCGCACGTACAACGATTTGTCCCCGCCACCCCGGATTTGATGTATTATTTTTTGGTTGCGGTTTTTGCCGGGTTAGTGAATCAAGAGACTGATCCTGAAATCCTGAAATCCTAATCCCTCAATCCCAAAATCCCTCAACCCATATTTTCCCATCCGCCGCCCAGCGCCTTATAGAGCGCGATCAGGTCGGTTATGAGCGCATTCGTGCTCTGCACCAGCGCATCCTCCGTGGCGTAGAGCGCCCGCTGGGCGTTCAGCACGTTCAAAAAATCTGTTTTGCCGTTGACGTAGAGCTGCATGGAAAGGTCCACGGCCCTGTGGTTGTTGTCCACCGCTTCGGCCAGCAGCCGATGATGATGCTGTTCCTTTCCGTAAGCGACCAGGGCGGTCTCGACATCGTTTAGCGCCGTCAGGACGGTTTTTTCGTAGGTCAGCAGCGCCTGTTCCTGGAGGGCGTTCTGGATTTCGATGTTCCACCGGATGCGGCCGGCGTCAAATATCGGCCACGTAATGGAGGGTCCCCAGGACCAGAACCGGTTGCCCCACTTGACGAAGTCCGTCAAATCCTGGCCGGTGAACCCGAAGCTGCCGGTAAGCGAGAACTTGGGGAAAAGATCGGCGGTGGCTACTCCTATCCTCGCGGTTGCCGCATGAAGTTGGACTTCGCTTCGGCGTATATCGGGCCTTCGGCGCAGCACGTCCGAGGGAATGCCCAGGGGAATGTCCGGAGGAGTGGGCAGGATCGGTTTTTCTTCCTCAAGCTCGCGGTCCAGGGCTGCCGGCTCCAGGCCCAGCAGTATGCTGAGATTATAGATGGCGGCCCTGGCGAAGGATTCCAGGACCGGTATCTGCGATTCGGTGGTGGCTGCCTGTGCCTGGGCGTTGGCAACGTCGAGGCCGCCGACAAATCCCGCTTCGTGCCGCTTTCTCGTGATCTCAACGGTGTGCCGCTGAGCGGCAAGGTTCTTTTTTGCTATTTCGATCTGCTGCTGGAACTGGCGCAGGTTGGCGTAGCCGGTGCCGACGTCGGATACCAGGGTTATGAGCACATCGCGCCTGTCTTCAACGGCCGCCTGCAGGTCGGCGCCCGCCGCTTCGATATTTCGGCGGGTGCCGCCGAAAAAGTCGAGTTCCCACGACGCGTCAAGACCCGCCTGGAACAGGTTTCGCTCAATGCCGCCGGCCCCCGAAGACGAATCCAGGCTCTTGCGGTAGCTGGCGCTGGTGTCCGCCGCGGGCCAGAATGCCGCCGTCACGACCCCCTTTGCCGCCCTGGCCTGGCGAATCCGGGACTCGGCCCGGAGCAGGTCCAGGTTGGACCGTATGGCTCTTTCAACCAGGGAGTCGAGGGTGGGATCGTTGAAGCTTTTCCACCATTCGGCGATCTTCAGGGGCTGAGGGGCCTTCCGTGCCGCTTCCTCAAAAGAGGGGGATTCCCCGGCGCCGTGCCATAGCGCCGGGAGTTTGGTTTCGGGTTTTCGGAAATCGGGGCCGACGGCGCAGCCGGCCAGCGCAATCAGGCAAACTCCCAGCACGCAACTAATATCGATACACTTGAGCTTCAATCGGAATCGCCCCTCCCTTGTTCAAATCCTGGACTGGCAAGTTGCGTTCAAGTCGTGGTTCCAAAGGGCGTGGCAATGTTTCCCCCACCCCCACGCTCTTAAAAACCATTTCCCGATACATTCCTGAGCGCAACTTCGTATTGTATGAGATCACACCCGGGGCTGCGATCACTCGTATCGCAGAGCGATGATGGGGTCGAGCCGTGAGGCCTTCCAGGCAGGATAGTAGCCGAAGGTTATCCCCACGGCGGCGGAAACCAGAAAGGCCGCCGCAATTGCATCCACGGACAATTCCACCGGCCAGCGGAGCACGGCCGAAACAATGAACGAGATACCCTGCCCGATAAGAATACCGACCATCCCGCCGAAGAAACACAAGACCACCGATTCGACCAGGAACTGCTGAAGCACGTTGCTGCTCCGCGCGCCGACGGCCATTCTCAGTCCGATTTCCCTGGTGCGCTCGGTAACCGACACCAGCATGATGTTCATAATCCCCACGCCGCCCACCACCAGCGAAATGAGCGCCACGGCCAGGAGCAGCTTGGTCATGAGCGTCGCGGTGGAAGTGAGCGCCTTGGTGATCTCCGTCATGTCCCGAATATTGAAGTCCTCGGCTTCCCCGGGGCGAATCCTGTGCCGCTCCCGCAGGAGGCTGGTGATCTGCTTGGAGACCACCGAGGATTCATCCGATGGATAATAGGCGGTGAGGATCATGTCTATATTTGCAAACTTTACCGGCAGGGGGTTGTCGATCTGCTGGGCATCCGACTGCTTCGGGTAGAGGTCGGTCTGGGTGGTCGGGTATATCTGGTTGAGTGTGTTGACCGAACTCGATGTGGCAGCCTCGCTCTGGTTGGCGCTTGCGAGCGACGAATTGGAAACGCGGTACTTTATGGCCGTCCAGGGGGCCAGGATGACATCGTCCTGGTCAAGCCCCATCATGTTGGCGCCTTTGCTGGCGAGGACCCCGATCACTTTGAAGGCCACGTTTCGCATGCGAATCTCCTTGCCGATGGGGGATTCGCCCTGAAAAAGCTCGGTTACTATCCTCTTGCCCAGGACGACCACCTTGCTGATGTTTCGCACATCCCTGTTCGAAAACATCTCTCCCTGGTCAAGGCCCCAATCGCGCACCTCAAGGTAATTGGGAGTGGTCCCGTAGATGAAGGTCGGCACCCAGTTGCGATTTCCGTAAACCACCTGCGCCCGCGCCCTTACGATAGGCGCGGCCGCCTTGACGGACGGGCACTCTTTTGCCACCGCGACGCTGTCGGCCGGTGTGAGGGTCTTGGTGCTCCCCGCCCCGAAGCTCACCCCTCCGCTGGAGGCCGTGCCCGGAAACACCATCAGGTTGTTGGCACCCATGCTGGCAATCGTTTTCTGGATCGCGTTCGACGATCCCCGCCCGATTTCCATCATGGCGATGACGGCGGCCACGCCGATTACGATGCCAAGGGTGGTAAGGGCCGCCCGCATCACGTTGCGGCGAAGTCCTCTTACGGCCGTCCTGAACATCCGGCCGGGGCGCAGCGCGGTCTTGCCGAGCAGGTCTTTTTGAGCCGTGAGGTCGACCCGGGGGCTTTCGCTTCCATTGTTGTTATTTTCCGTCCATGATTCCGATTCGATCACACCGTCGCTGATTCTTATGACCCGCTTGGCGGCCTTTGCAACATTGGGATCGTGGGTAACCAGGATAATGGTGACCCCTTCCTCCTCGTTTAATTGCTGGAAGATCCGCAGGACCTCTTCGCTGGTGTGGGAGTCGAGATTTCCGGTAGGCTCGTCCGCAAACAGGAGCGAGGGCCGGTTCATGAGCGCCCGCGCAATCGCCACCCGCTGCTGCTGGCCGCCGGAGAGCTGGGAGGGTTCGTTTTGCCCCTGTTCCGTCAGGCCGAGCTTGCGGAGCAGTTCATCCGCCCTTTGCCTTCCATCGTCGATGCCGGCTTCCGGCGTATATGCCAGTGGCATCATTATGTTGTCCACCGCGCTCGTGCGGGGCAGAAGATTGAAGTTCTGGAACACGAAGCCTATTTTCCGGTTTCGGATGAGCGCCCTTTGATCGTTTGAAAGGTCGCTGGTCTCGATCCCCTCCAGGCGATAGCTGCCCGAAGTCGGCCGGTCGAGACAGCCCAGAATATTCATGAGGGTGGTCTTGCCGGAACCCGAAGCCCCCATGAGGGCCACGAACTCCCCGCGCGCAACCCGCAGCGAGATGCCGCGAAGAACGGGCACGCTGATCTCGCCCAGTTGGTATGTCTTCTGTACGTTTTCAAGTTCGATGAGGTGCATGATATCATCATGGCCCGGCTGCGGGCCTTCCTTTCACAACGATAAAGTATCGCTTAATGGCGAGCGCCGCCCCGTCCGAAAAGCTTGGGGGTGAAGGGGCTGGAATTCGAAGAGTCATTTGCGGCTTCCTTGCGCTCCTCGCCGACCACGATCTGCATTCCTTCCTTCATCTTCTCACCCTGTATTTCGGTGAACGTCCCGTCGCTCATCCCCACGCGCACCGGCACCGGTTTCACAAAGCCGCCATCGATCACCCACACCCGGCCGCGGGAAAACCCGCCTTCCTCGGCGGCCGGTTTGGATGGAGCCGCCCCCCCGGAGGACGCATTGCGCGCTTTCGATTGCTCGCGGCTCTGTGGTGCGATCTGGTCGGGCCGCGGAATCCACCGCAGGGCGGCGTTGGGCACCAGCAAAACATTCTGGCGATTGGCCAGCATGAACTGTACGTTGGCCGTCAGGTACGGCAGCAGTTTGCCGTCGGAATTATCGGTAATCACCTCGACGGTATAGTTGACGACGTTTTGCGTCATGGTGGCGTTCAACCTGACCTTGCCCACTTCCCCCTTGAATACCTTGCCCGGGAAGGCGTCAACCGTGAAGGCGACCGGCTGGCCCTGGTAAACGTTTCCGATATCCGCTTCGTTTACCGCCACCCAGACCTCCATGCGCCTGAGGTCCTTGGCTATCAGAAAAAGGCTCGGCGCGTTGAGACTGGATACCACCGTCTGGCCGATATTGACCCGGCGGTCGATGATTAAGCCGTCCACGGGCGACTTTATCGTACAGTAGTCGAGATTTTGCTGGGAGCGATCAAGGCTTGCCTGGGCCTGGACTATGGCGTCCTTGGCCTGCACGATCGAAGCTTTGCCCACTTCGACGTTCGCCCTGGCAACATCGAAGGCCGAGAGCGCCGCATCGTAGTCGCTCTGGGAAAGAGCATCGGAGGGTCCGAGTTTCTTGGCCCGGTTCCAGTCGCGCTCGGCCTGGACCTGCTTGGCCTGGAGCTGCAAAAGATCGGCTTCGGCCCGCTTGACCCCGGCCCTTGCCTGTTCGAGCTGGGCTTTTGCCTGGGCGACATCGGATGCATAGAGCGAGTCGTCTATCTGGGCCAGGATCATTCCCTGCTTGACCTGGGAACCGTAATCGACCTGCGCCCCGGTGCTGTCCTTTCCGAAAGAAACGATCTTTCCGGCAACCTGGGCCCCGACATCCACCACTTCTTCGGGTTCCACCGTGCCGGTGGCGCCGATCGTGGCCTCGAGGTCGCCCCGTTCCACGGCGGCCGTTCTGAAAAGAGGCAGATTCGAACTTCCGGACCTGAAAAATGCGGTACCCAGCGCAACAGCCACTACCAGAGCAAAGATAACCAGCAGGCCCTTAAACTTACGTTTCATATCCGTTCCCCGCGTTCGGCCGCGGACCCGTCCCCCGGAACGGGCGCCCGGGCCGCCGTATCAACTTTAATTTCCAACCACCCTGGGATCGGAAAAATATTGAAACCGGTCCTATAAAGTATCCGCTAAAATAATTTTCCGAGTGGAAAAAGCTTTCCGGGACCCCTCGCCGGTTCCTGTCAAAACCGGTCCCGCGTATGCCCGCGACTTCATTTATAAAGTCGCACGGTCTGGGCAAAATGTTTCACCACGGGCCAAAAGAGAGGGACAATACCGGCAGCGGGCAACCGGCCCCGGCCGGCCGCCTTCCGTTTTCCGTCACCGTCCATCCGCCGTCAGCCACCCGGCCTGTGCCACCTTCGCCGCGCCGATAAGCGCGGAACGGTCGCCGAGGGCGCTACGGATTATAACTCCCCGCTCGGGCTCAAGCATCGAGATGTTTTTTGAAAAGCTTTGCCTGAGCGGCCCTGTGAAAAGGTCCCACGCGGCGCTAACCCCTCCGCCGACCACCCCCCGGCTGATCCCGAGAATCGAGAAAAGATTGGCAAATGCAATCCCGAGCGCCCAACCCAGCCTGTGAAAAAGCAAAAGGGCACGGGCGTCTCCCGCCTTTGCGCATCGGTAGATCGACTCCGAACTGATTTTTCCGGTCGCGAACAGGTCGGCGAGCGGGCCTTCGCTCACTTTGCCGTCTTCGATAAGCTTTTTCGCCCCGTCGGTTATCGCCCTTGCCGATGCGAACGTTTCCAGGCAGCCCCTCGACCCGCAGGCACAGGCAGGCCCGTCCGGATCTATTATCATGTGGCCGATTTCCGCGCAAAATCCGAGGCCTTCTCCTTCCCAGAGCTTTCCGTCCAGGAAAAGGCATCCTCCCGTGCCGGTCCCCAGGGTTATCCCCGCCCAGTTGACCAACCCTTTTGCCGCTCCCGCGAAACTTTCCCCCAGGCAAAACGCCTTTGCGTCGTTTTCCATAAAAACCGGCAGTGCGGTCCGTTCGGAGAGTTCTTTTCCGAGAGGAAAGTTATCCATGGCCGGAAGGTTAGGGGAAAAGAGAACTTTTCCCGCCGCTTTGTCGATTTTGCCGGCAACGCCCAGTCCGATCGCTCCCACCTCCAGTCCCGCCCGCCGGGCCGACAGGGAGAGTTCCAGGCACTGGGCGGCCAGTCTTTCGAAGGCCGCCCGCGTGCCGAGGTCGATTCGGATTTGGTTTTTTTTAAGCTCCAGGATTTTCCCGGAATCATCCACCAGGGCGGACCTCAGATTGGTCCCCCCGATGTCCACACCTATATAGACGCGATTGCCGGCCCTTTCGTTTACGCTTGCCGGGGATCGGGGTACACGGGTGCAATCACTTGGCATGGAAGGATTCGGGAACGTAGAAGGTATAGTGCCGGGAAAGTATGGCGAACTGGTTTTCGGTCTGCTCGCCGATCAAGGCCAGGAGGTCTTTTAGCGTCGCAGCGCTCTGCACCGCGTTCTGGAAAAGGTTCGGGCTGTAGTACTGCGGGTGGATCGGAAGAAGGAAGTTGTGGACGTTGCCCTTCCACGAGACCTTCAGCTGCTCGCGCTCTTCGGTGATGATCTTGAAAAACCGTCTTATGAGGTCGGTGCGAAGAATGGGCGAGGGCACCTTGGTGACGCATTCCATCAGGCCGGTCAGCCTGTAGAGCCTGTGCATCAGGACCTGGTCGTGGCGGAAGCGGAAAAGATGGAGCACCGTCACATGGCAGCCGCCGTCCAGGGTGAAATGGTTGGGCACAAGCGAAATAAACGGCCGGTCCTGGGCCTGGATGACTTTCTGGCGGTGGGCTTCGAACCTTTCGGACTCCTCCTTGGTGCACTGTACCGCGTTCCCCGCCAGCCATTCGCCCTTGCGAAACTCAAGCGGGTGGGAGGACAAAAGATTCGTTCCAGGCTTAAGCCTGCTGGAAAAGTCGATTATTTCCGCCATCGCGCTCTGGTGAACCCGTTTTCTTACTGCAGATACTCTTCGATTTTTTCCGGATACTCGGTAAGCACCCTGTAGCCCGCCCCTTCGAGCGCCTTAACGGCCTTCGAAAACGAATCGATGCTTACCCGCATCATGATCTGCCATACGTTTTCATAGCCGGGCACCGGAATGGACAGGATGGAGCCGATACTCACCTCCGCCTGCTGCATTATTTTTCCAACCTCGGCCAAAACTCCTATCCTGTCCTTGACCAATACGGAAAACCGCCGCGTCTTCTCCCCCAGCCCCATCGCCATCAGCAGGACCTCCATGAGGTCGTTGGTGGTGATGATCCCCACCAGCCTGCCTTCCTCAACCACGGGGAGCGCTCCGATCTTGTTGTCGTGGAGAATGCTGGCGGCGCGCTCGATGTGCATGTCGGGGGCGGCGGTGATGAGGTCCTTTCTCATGACCTTGTCCACCGTCATCTTGTGCAGGACGTAGGTGAGTTCGTGGACGCTCAGAGTGGTTGCCGGAGAGGCCCAGGCTTCTTTCAGGTCCCGGTCGGTCACAAGCCCCACCAGGTGCGCCCTGCCGTCGGTTACCGGAAGGTGGGAAATGTTATGGGACATGAGAATCTCGCGTGCGCGGAAAAGGGTTGTCTCCGGGCTTATGGTTATAAGATCGGTCTTCATGTACCAGCCGACGTACATACCGCTCCTCCTTTGCTTCGTTTTCCTGAAGTAACCGAGAATAACAATAGGGAATTATCGATGAGAGTTCAATGTGAAAATGGGAGGGGGCAGCCGGGCGCAAGACCGCCGGCAAACGCGGTCATTTCCGGGAAAGCGGGCTGAAGTTTTTCTCGTGCGGAGAAGATGGGTGAATTCACGCGGGAGCGAGGGGTAAAACCGGGGGGAAATCGATCCCTCTCGAAAATTCCCGGGCGGACCGTCCCCTTGCGCCGTTAGTCCATACGCGGTTCCCGCTTCCCGCGTTCCCCCTGTTTCCCGCGGTGAGTCCGGTCTCTTTTCAGTTTATGAAAACCTGCCTGTAGAATTCCACGTTATCGATCACCGTCCCCGCCCCGCGGGCCACGGCGGTGAGGGGGTCTTCGGCGATATTTACCTTGAGGCTGGTGCTCTTCTCCAAAAGCGTGTCCAGGCCCTTCAAAAGCGCGCCGCCTCCGGCAAGCCAGAACCCCTTGTCGTGAATGTCGGCCGCAAGGTCCGGGGGGGTTTTTTCCAGCGCGCGCTTTACGGCCTCCACGATGGCCGCCACCGGTTCCTTGATCGCTTCCCGGATTTCTTCGTCGCAAACCGAAAAGGTCCTGGGGATTCCGGTAAGGATCTCCTTTCCGGTAATTTCTATTTTTTCAGGGGTTTGCGGAGCCACGGCGGACCCGATCCTCATCTTGATGGTTTCGGCCAGCACCTCCGATATGATCATCTGGCGCTCCCGCTGCATGTAGCGCAGAATGGCCTCGTTGGCCTCATCTCCCGCCACCCTTACCGATTCGCTGTAGGCCACGGCAAACATGGATATAACCGCCACCTCGGTGGTCCCGCCCCCGATATCCACAACCATGTTGCCAAAAGGCTGGTCGATGGGAAGGCCGGCGCCGATGGCGGCTGCCATGGGCTCTTCGACCAGGTGTATGTATCTTGCCCCGGCCTGCTCGGCGGCCTCTATCACCGCGCGCTTTTCAACCGAAGTGATGCCCGTGGGGACGGCCACCACGAGCCTCGGGCGAAAAATCTGGCGTTTTTTCAAAATCTTGGACAGGAAATACTTGATCATCACCGCCGTCACTTCAAAATCGGCGATCACTCCGTCCTTGAGCGGCCGGATGGTTACGACCCTCTGCCCGTGCCTTCCTATTATATTTCGCGCCTCCTGGCCGACCGCTATCACCTGGTGGGTGTCCTGGTTGATCGCGACAACCGAGGGCTCGTTCAGCACTACTCCCTTGCCCCGCAGGTAAATGAGTGTGTTGGCCGTGCCCAGGTCCATGGCCAGGTCTTGTGAAAAAAGTGCGGAAAGCCATCTCAACATTGGTAAGCCCTTTTCATAATGGAGGTTTTAAGGGGGCAAAGTCTATAGGCAACGGGCAAGGCGGTCAACAGTTTATGATAGCGGCCTCTCCGGTTTTAGCCGAAACGCCGCAAAAAGGCGCTGGTTTACCATGGGCCACAAATCTTCGGTCTTTGCTCCGTCCTGCGGGTAGCCGGCCGATGCGCTGTACGGGTAGAGCCTTATTCCCTTTATTCCTTTCAGGGCGATCTTTCCATAGTCGGCAAGCTCGTCCAGGATGCTCTGGGCCTCCTGGACGTTTGTTTCCGGAAAAAGCACTCCGAACCGGTTTTCAGCAAGCTGCCCGACCAGTACCCCTTTGGGAAGGGCTTCGCACAGCCTCGATGCAATCTCTCGCTGGAGCTGGCGGATTTTCTTGGGCAGGGCCTTGGTTGAGAGTACCTGCCAGGGCTCGAACTGGATGAGCCCCAGGGAAAAAGAGGAACTGGTCTGCATCGAAGCCGCGAGGAGTCCTTCCATGCGCGTTTCGAAAGCGGGTCCGTTAAACAACCCGGTGCAGATGTCGTAGGTGTTCAGGGCCTCGTTTTCTTCCTTGTAGTAGATCTGTTCGAGCAGGAGCTGGAAGAAATGGAAGGCATGAGTCACCGCTTTTTCCGAATCGGTGTTCCAGTCGATCGTCCGGCGGGAGAGGAAAGAGAGCACCAGGTCATAGCCGAGCGAGGTCTGGGCCGGAATGCCCCACAGGGTGCCCGCGTGTGGAAGGTTTTCGCCCGATGAAAACAGGAAGTGGTCCGGGGTGTCGGGATTTAAGCGAATGATGAGCAG
This sequence comes from uncultured delta proteobacterium, assembly GCA_963712895.1. Classification (GTDB taxonomy): domain Bacteria; phylum Desulfobacterota; class Syntrophobacteria; order Syntrophobacterales; family Syntrophobacteraceae; genus SbD1. The sequence goes on from CAVQJR010000017.1 coordinate 103,253, forward strand.
GTTCTTTTGATTTTGAAAAATCCAGCCGATAAGCCCCTGCTTTGCCTGGAAGCTCTGGCCGGCAAGTCCTCTGGGGGTGTTGGCGGTGCACCCCAGAAGCCGGAAAGTCTTCCTCCCGGGCGCTTTTAACGCCAGAAACCCGTAGTCCGCGCCCACAAGCTGCGAGAGTTCCGTTACGAAAAGTTCGCAGTAGCTCTCCAGCGCGTAGCCCTTGAACGCAACCTCGTCCAGGCGGTTAAGGATTTCAAAATTCCTGGCGAAATCGACCCGTTTGACTCCCCGGTCCCGGTCGGAAACCTCCCTTGCCAGAAGGTCGGCAACTTCCCGGATGAGCTTTTGCTGCTTATCGTTAAACCCCCACCCGTGCTTTGTGTCCACGTACAAAACACCCGCTCCGTCGGCAACCGGCACGGCAAACAGGCCCTTGATGTGGGATTCTCCCTCGCGGTAAAACGGAAGGGTGAGGGAAAGGCTCGACGTCGCCTCCTGGAGCTTGTCGAGGTGAATGGTTTGCCCCACCTTCTGAACCTGGGAAAGAATGCCGCTTTGCTCCAGGGGAAGAGACAGTCCGCCCAGGATAAATTTGCTCAGGCTTTGCACGGCCGCCAGGTCGAGCTGCCTGTTTTTTGGGTCGAACACGAAAAAAGCTGTGGTATAAGCATCAAGAATGTTGCTAAGAAGGTTTATCATCGGCTGGTAAGGATTTTGTTCCATAAAACAGATCACCCGTCTTTTGCGGCAAGGCTGGGAAAACTCCCGGTTTCTTCGGTGCCCGCCGCAATCTTGAGCCATGATATTCTTCAGCGCCGTCTTTTCGCCGCCGGTCTTTACCCCGGAAAACACCCCCGCCCGAGCCCTGCCGGGAGGGGTGGACTTCCCCGGGCGGCTGCCGATAAAATTTACGTCAAGATCCGGGGAAGAGCGAAGAAGATTTCGTACCTGCATACTGGAATGAAAGTTTTCTGTCAAATAGATTAGAAGATGTTCGGACGGGAGTTGCCTCTATGGGTAAGATATTGATTTTGCCCGATATCTTGTGTAACCAGATCGCGGCCGGCGAAGTCGTCGAACGCCCCGCCGCCGTGGTCAAGGAACTCCTGGAAAACAGCATAGACGCGGGAAGCTCGAAAATTTCGGCGGGCCTCATCCAGGGCGGGCGAAAAGAAATAAGGGTGGTCGACAACGGATGCGGCATGCACCCCGATGACGCTCTTCTTGCCACCGAACGCCACGCCACCAGCAAAATAGCTTCGCCGCAGGACCTGGCATCGGTAATGACGCTCGGATTTCGGGGAGAAGCCCTTCCGAGCATTGCATCGGTATCGCGCTTCGACCTGGTGACGCGGGAGCCTTCGGCCATCTCCGGAGTGAGTATAAGAATCGAAGGCGGGGTGCTTCGAGACGTTTGCGAGAAGGGGTGCCCTCCCGGCACCCAGGTGCTGGTTCGAGACCTTTTCTACAACACTCCCGCCCGGCAAAAATTCATGAGGTCCCCGGAAACGGAACTTGCCTACATAACCGACCAGTTTTTCAGGATATCTCTTGCCCATCCCGAAATCCACTTCCAGCTGAGCAGCCAGGAAAGGCTCCTCCATGATTTTACGAGAGTGCAGGATACGGCGCAAAGAGCCGCCCAGGTGTTCGGACGCGATCTTCTCAGCTCTTTTGCCCAAATCGAATTCGAAAAAAACGAAATAGAGGTGACGGGCTATCTTTGCCTGCCCCAGGTGCAAAGGACAAACAGCCAGTCTCTTTTCCTGTACGTGAACGGGCGTCCCGTCTGGGACAGGCTCCTTCAAAGGGCCGTGCTCACGGCCTACGAGGCCCTGATTCCACGGGGAAAATATCCGGTGGCGGCCGTTTTCATCCGGATGCCTCCGGCCGCAGTGGATGTAAACGTACACCCGGCAAAGCGTGAGATCCGGTTCAAAGCCCCGGGGGAGGTCCTGGGGGTCCTTCGCGAGGCCCTGATGAGGACCCTGGCCGGCGCAAGGCCCACGGCGCAGTCCTGGCCTGCCGCTTCCGCGCGCTTTTCCGGGGAGAAAACCCCTTACCCTCAGGCAGGCTGCCTTCGGGAAAACCAGGCATCCTTTAATTTCCCCGGGGCCCGGCCCACCCCGGTCGTCCCGGTCTTTGGCGGCGAAAGCGGCCCGGCCGCTCCTCCCATGCAACCGGAAGAAAGCCCGGAGACCATCAGTTTCCCAAGGCCGGAAAACCTGCTCGAAATCTCCTTTGCCGGCCTTCCCGTGATCGGGCAGCTCGCAAATTCGTTTCTCCTGCTGGAGGCTCCGGACGGCCTGGTGATAATCGACCAGCACGCCGCCCACGAAAGGGTGCTGTTCAACAGGTTGAGTTCCAGGTCCGGGCCTTCCGGCTCCCAGCTCCTTACCAGGCCCGAACTCATCCACCTCATGCCCGGCGAGGCGGTGCTGATGAAAAGATGGATTGTCGAGCTAAAGGAGATCGGTTTTGAAATAGAGCATTTCGGGGGCACCGATTTTGCCGTCCACGCCGTCCCCGCGCCTCTTTCCCAGGTCCCGCCGGCGGAACTTCTCCGGGACCTCTTAAAATTTGCCGAAGAAGACGCTCCGGCCGGCCGGTCTGACCTGATAGCGTCTCTTGCCAAGGTCGCATCGTGCCGGGGCGCGGTAAAAGCCGGAATGAAGCTAAAGCCGGAGGAAATCCGCCACCTCCTGGAAATGCTCGACGACACCGATCTTCCCTTCACGTGCCCTCACGGCCGGCCTCTTTGGTTTAAACTGAGCTATGACCAGATCCTGCGATCGTTTAAACGCACCTGAGAGCCCGCCGGCGCTGGTGCTCCTGGCCGGACCCACCGCGTCCGGGAAGACTTCTCTCTCCATAAGGCTTGCCAAAAAGCTTTGCGCCGAGATCGTAAACGCCGATTCCATGCAGGTCTACCGGCACATGGACATCGGCACCGCAAAGCCTTCCGCATCCGAGCAAAAAGAAGTCCCGCACCATCTGCTCGACGCGGCGGACCCCGATGAACCCTTCGATGCGGCGAAATACCTCGATCTGGCCCGCCCGGCGGTGGAAGACATCCAGTCTCGCGGGAAAGTGCCGCTGGTAGTGGGCGGCACCGGCCTCTACATGAAGGTGCTTACCCGCGGCATCTGTTCGGGACCTCCGTCCGATCCGGCGATAAAAGAGGACCTCTTGCGCGAGGAGGAAAAGGTCGGCCTCGACGGCCTTTTTCGTGAACTGGCGAGGATAGATCCGCAATCCGCGTCCCGCATACACCCGCACGACCGCCAGAGGGTCCTTCGGGCGCTGGAAGTGTTTCGAATTTGCGGCGTTCCCCTCTCCGAGTTCCAGATGGGCCACCGGTTTGAGCATACTGTTTTCCCGGCGGCCAAAATCTTTATCTTTCGCGACCGGGAAGATCTCTATGCCCGGATAGACCAAAGGGTGGAGCAGATGATCGGGCAGGGCCTGGAAGATGAGGTAAGAAGGCTTTTGTCCATGGGATACGGGCCGGAACTCAAACCCATGCAGTCTCTTGGCTACCGGCAGATGGTGCTCCATATCCAGGGCAGGCTTTCCATGGACGAGGCCGTAACCCTGATAAAGCGGGACACCAGAAGATACGCCAAGCGCCAGCACACGTGGTTCAGAGGAGACCCCGGGTTTTCGTGGTTTCATGCCGAAGATTGGGACGGGATCGAAGATTACCTGGCCGGTGCCGGCTGTCCGGCGTCCGAAGATCGAGATTATCCTGATCAATGAGCGTCTAATCCTGGCAGGGCGGAGAAATCATGCCTATAACCTTGAGCGAAAATTATGGTTTTTCTCCGAGAGAACTGAATGCGATTCGTAATATAATAAGCTCCAATCGGGATGAATTTTTGGAGGCTTGGGATGAACATTGCGGTTAATGTAAATGAGGCAAGATTATCGGACATCCGCATAACCGAAGATGAGATCGTCGCGCATCTCGTTGACGGCCGAACCATCAGTGTGCCTCTTGCATGGTCGTGGCGCCTGTCTGAGGCTACTCCCGACCAGCGCAATAATTTCGAGATAATAGGTGATGGGCAAGGCGTTCACTGGCCTGATGTGGATGAAGACATCAGTGTGGAGGGGATGCTTTGCGGTTCACCGGCTCGTCGCGCGAAGGATTCTTCCGGACCGCAAAGAATTGTCCGGGATTAGGGAGCCTTGCAAGCTGGATTCAATGCCGGTCTTCTTTTCAATCTTCCCGTCCGCATTTCCAATTAAACCAGGATCGACGGCCAGGTTTCCATGGACCGGCTTTCCGGTCCCCTTCATTTTTTTTCTTTACCCGTCTATCGGTTCACAGTTTATAAGCTGCATCGTCATGGCCGTGGCATATCCGAAAACACAACAGAAAAGGGAGTCGGACGATGCAAAACCGGGTAACGGTTAATGAGTGGGTAAACATGTTCAAAGAGATCGGGCTCGATGAAGAGGCCATGATGCAATGGCACCGGGTGTTCGAGTCGCGCCATCCCGAAGCGCATCGAAGTTTCCTCGAATGGCTCGGGCTTCTTCCCGAAAAGATCGAGCAGATTCGTCAAAAGAGCAGGTAATAAAAGAAGGGCAGTGGCCGGCCACCACTGCTTCCTCCAACGATTATGAAATCTTATACGATATCGAAAATAGCGCGTTTGTTCGGTCTTTCGCGGAGTACGCTCCTGTACTACGACCGGGTGGGGCTCCTGTCGCCTTCCCGCCGGACGGCCTCGGGATACCGCGTATACACGGAAGAGGATGTGAAGCGCCTGGACCGTGTCTTTACTCTACGCCAGACGGGCCTTTCGATTGAAGACATCAGGACCATCCTTCGCTCGGAAGGTATGCCCTGTGCGGAACTTTTCGAGAAGCGGCTGAAAGAAACGGGAGAGGAGATGCTTGCCCTTAAAGCCAGACAGGGACTTCTTTCCGCAATGCTTAAGGGCATGGCCCTGGGGGAAGACCGGCCGGCGGTAAACAAACAGATGTGGGTCGAGATGCTTCGAGCGGCCGGGATGGACGAGCGGGGCATGGGCAGGTGGCATGCCGAGTTTGAGAAGCGGGCGCCGGAGGCTCATCACGGTTTCCTGCTCTCGCTTGGAATTCCGGAAGATGAGGCGCTGATAATCCGCCGGTGGTCAAGGGATACCAAGCCCGGCGAGGGAAACGATGGTCCCTGACCGGCCGGACAGGTTATTCCTTTTACAAGATCACCACTTTTACCTTGAAGGGGTGGTTCGTATCCGGGCTGCCCGGGGTCCGATGCAGCCTTTCCCGCGCCGGGGTCGCAGGGAAGGGGATTTCTCTTCTTCTTTCTTATCTTCGCGCCTTCGCGTGAAACCCCGGCGTGGGGGCGGAGGAGGCTTATGAAAGTGATGCCAGGGCGCAAAGGACGGGTTCTATTCGTTTGGGTCTTACTCCTTTTCCTTTCCACACAGGCAGTTCCGAATGCCGTGTGGGGAGAGGGCCGTTTTGTCACACGCGAACAGGTGGACCTCTCAGAGCTGCTCGCGCCGCCCCCGGCCGACGCCTCCCCTCAAACGCGCGGTGAGATTGCCGAACTGGTCCGGATCCAAAAAGAGTGCACACCGGAAGAAAAAGCACGGGCCGTTGCCGATAACAGGGTATCGATTTTTCAGTTTGCATCGGAAATTCTGGGTCCGGGGTTCACGCCCGCAAACCTTCCTCTTACCGCAAAATTTTTCGAACATCTTGCGGAGGATGCCTCTCCCATCGTGGGGGCTGCGAAAAACTACTGGAACCGGCCCCGGCCCTTCCTCCTGAGTTCGGAAGTCAAATCCTGCTTCGGCACGTTCACAAGCGGCGCCTACCCGAGCGGCCACACCACTTTTGCCTACCTGTGCGCCGTAGTTTTGGCCGGGGCGGTCCCCGAAAAGAGGGCGGAGATTTTCGAAAGAGCCGCCCGGTACGGCAGGAGCCGCATGGTGTGCGGCGTCCACTATCGAAGCGATATCGAGGCGGGGCGCATCGCGGGTACGGTGATCGCGGCGTTTGCCATGCAAAGTCCGCAATTTTTGAAGGAATTCGAAGAGGTTAAAAAGGAGATCAGGAAGACGCTCAACGCTAAGTGGTTAAAAGGCTTGCCAGGTTAAGGCTATTTGTCAGCGAAATCACTTTCAGGGAGGCTTCGTAGGCCGTCTGTTGCTGCTGGAGCTGGATTACCGCGTCGGCAAGGTCGATGTCCTGCAGGTCCGAGAGCCGGCTTGTCATTACGGTCTTGAGAGTGTTGAGAGTCGATTTCTGGTTTTCCAGGGCCGCGAGCCTTGCTCCGGTTGTGGTGCTCTTGCTGGATACCGATTGGAAGGCATCGTCAAGGGTGTTTAGCTTTGCGGAAACCGCATCGGAGTCTCCGGCGCTTACCGCCTGCTTCAGTTCCCAGATTTCATGGATGACATTGAGGTCCGACCCTCCGCTCGCAAAAGAAAAAACATCCGTCCCGGTCTGGTTCACGGTGGAAACGCCGTTTGCTCCGCGATCCGTTCTTACCTGCACCTGGCCCGAGTCGCCGCTGTAGGTTACCTCACCCGTCGAGTCGTCGAGGGAGAAGGGGGCCGATGCCGTGGCGGTTCCGGCAAAAATGTACTGGTCGGAGTACTGGGAGTTTGCCGCCTGGAGCATCTGGCTTATGATCCCGTCCAGTTGCGCGGCCAGAGCGTCTTTCTGGTCCTCCCCGCTGGGGCCGTTTGCACTGATCCCCACTTGGCGCGCCTGGGAGATCAGGTCGGATACGTTGGTGAGCGCCGCATCGGCCGCCTGGTTCCAGCCGGTTGCAAAGTCGAGGTTTCCGAGGATCGAATCGTATTCGCGAAGGCCCTGCTTGAGGTCCGCCGAACGCGCCCAGGCAACGGGATCGTCCGAAGGTGAGGCCAGCTTTGTGCCCGACGATATCGAGTTCGACAGCTGGTTCGTGCTTTCTTTTCTCCGGTTGAGCCAGAGCAGGTTGTTGTCTTGTTCTATGGCAAAAGATATGCGCATGGTAAAGGTCCTCGGCTATTGAATCATGTCTATGACGGCATTGAGCAGCTGCGAGGTCTGGCTTATCACCTTGGCGGCGGCCTGGTAGATATTCTGGAACTGGATGAGATCCACCATTTCTTCGTCTATTGAAACTCCGGACACCGACTGCTGCTGCGCGTCGAGCTGCGTCACCATGGCCTGGCTGACGCTCTGCGAGCTTTGGGCCTGCTGGACGTCCGTTCCGATCTGCTTTTGAATGAGCGACAGGTACTGGCCCAGCGTGGCCTTGCTGCCGTCGGTAAAGGTCACCGCCTGGCCCTGGAGCTGGGTCATGGCAATGGCGCGGTCGGCTTCATCGGTGGAGGCCTGGCCGGACATAAAATCGGTTGACGCGGTGATATCTCCGGCGCCTGTGCCGGAAAAGACGTCCGTGCCGCCATTTTGGCTGTGGACGGAGTTTACATTGGAGATAAGGGTCTGCGCGAAATCATTCAGCATGTCGATATAGGAATTCGTATCGGCCAGGGCCTCTTTCAGTCCTCCCAGGCTCCCCCCGGAAATCGTGTTGGAAGAGTCCAGGACCGTGTTTACGGTGCCTCCCGTAACCAGCGTCACCGGGCCGCTCTCGTCGGTGGTGGTGACCGTGACGCCCCCGTTTGCGTCCTCGGACCAGCTTACCGGAATTATTGCGGACAGGTCCTTCAGCGCCTGGTAGCGTTGGTCCCGCAGTTCATTTGCCGGAAACGCGGAAGTTTCGGTTTTCGTGATCGCTTTGTTGATGTCCGCTATCTTGCTTATCAGCGTGTTTGCCTGGTCGACCGCGTCCTGTATCTGGCCGGGGATTGAATCCGCTTCGGAAGAAAGGGCCGAACTGGCGGAATTGATGGTGTCGGCCAGGTTTTTAGCGCTGTCGTAAACTCCGGTTTGTTCGACCGTGCCCGCCGGATTTTGGGAGAGCAGGTCCCAGGAGTCCCAGAAGGCGCCGAGGGCGTCGGAGATTCCGGACTCGCCGTTATCCTGGAATACCGCGCTCACCGTGCTCAGTTCCGAGGCCAGGCTGGAAAACTTGGACTCATCCGAGATGCTGCCCGTGAGTTTTTGATCGAGAAACTGGTCGCGCATCTGAACGATGGTGGAAACGGTTGCTCCCGTGCCCACCCAGCCCCCGTAGGTTTTGTAGGCGGGGTTTGTGACCAGGACAGCCTTTTGGCGCGAATACCCCTTGTTGTCGGCATTGGAGATGTTGTTCGACGCCGCCTGTATCTGGATCTGGGTGTTTAGCAGGGCGTCTTTGGCGGTAAGCATGGTAAGGGTGAGTCCGGCCATCTCTCTTATATCTCCCGGCTGAAGGAAAGACCCTTGGGCGCCGGCATGCCGCCCTTGTGCGCCTCTGCTCCCGGCCCGTAGCACGCCGGGCAAAGAAGCGACAAAAAGTCCCGCCAGTACGCGAGCGCGCTTTGGACAAACAGCTCGTTGGAACGGTTAAGGCCCTCGATGGATGCCAGAACGTCCCGCAGCGGGCCGGATAAGGGGACCTTTTCCCGGCCGTCCTTGAGGCGCTCCAGTTCCCGGCCGAGTTCGTCCACCTGGAATTCCTTCGCGGTGATGACCGGGAGCAGTTCGGACCCGGCGAATTTTTTCAGAACACGGGCTTCCTGTTCCAGGGTTTGATGGAGCCGACGGGCGCAGTCCAGGCATTGTAGTTCCGCTTCGCTGCATTTGAGGCCGGGCAGGGGCGGGTTTAAGGACGGCTTAAGTTCTTCCTCTGGTGCTGGTCGGTGCATGCTCTCTCCTGGTCCGGTGGGTGGCCCGGCTAAGATCGTCGGATACTTCCTTCTTTATGCAATCGGAAGAAACGGATGAATTCTTTAATCCATTTACAGCCGCGCTCGCCGTGCCGTGCGGCGGCTTCGCGGCGCAGGATTTTTCGGGCGGGGCGGTGTCGGGACGCGCCGGTTTGGACTTTGCTTCCAGCAGGGGTTCGAGCTTTGAGTAGAGCATGTTCCCAAATCCCAGGGCCGAGTTTTTCCCAAGCTGCCGGGACATCTGCGCCACGAACATGTCCTGATACATTCCTTCGGCCTGTCCGGGTTCTTCGGCCTTCATCACCGAGTTCTCCATGGTCTTCAGGAGGTATGAGATCATTACCGATTCGAATTCATGGCAATTTTCGAGAAGCCGTTTTTTGCGCGTTTCGAGATCGTGCTCGGAATCGGCAGCAGGTGTGCGGGATATTCTGGCTTCCAACTGAGATCTCCTTGCCCGCCGGGGGTTATATGAGTTCGAGTTCCGCCTGCATGGCCCCCGCGGCCTTGATCGACTGCAGGATGTTTATCAGGTCGCGCGGAGTTGCCCCGATGGCATTGAGGCCCTGAATGACCTGGCCGATGGTAATCCCCCCGCCGAGCACCGCCAGGGAGCCTTTTCCTTCCTGCACCTGGATGCTCGTCTGCGGAACGACCTTGGTCTGGCCCTGGCTGAAGGGAAGGGGCTGTGAAACCGATTTCTGTTCGGTGATCTGAACGGTCAAACTGCCGTGGGCGACGGCAACCGGCGATATCCGCACGTTTTCGCCCATGACAATGGTCCCGGTCCTCTCGTTTACCACCACCTTGGCAACCACATCCGGCTGCACCTGCAGGTTTTCGATACGGGTTATCATGGCGACCGTCTCGTCGCGCTGGGAAGGCGGCACTTCGAGCCTGACGGTTCCCGCGTCCACCGCCCGTGCGCTCACTCCCGGTATGGCGCTGCCGATGGCCGCCGCCGTCTTGGTCGCGGTGGTAAAATCGGGGGTCTTGAGTACCAGGTCAAGGCTCGGCAGCCCGGCGTAGTGTACCGTCACTTCCTTTTCAACCAGCCCTCCGCCGGAGATGAAACCAACCGTCGGATGATTTTTCTGCACCGAGCTTCCGCTCGCTCCCGACACCGCAAAACCTCCGGTTGAGACCGGTCCCTGGGCCACCGCGTAAACTTTTCCGTCGGGTCCCTTAAGGGGCGTCATGAGAAGGGTGCCCCCTTCGAGGCTTTTGGCGTCCCCGATGGAAGAGGCTTCGAGATCGATCCTGGTCCCGATCCTGGAAAAAGGGGGCAGCTTGGCGGTTACCATCACCGCCGCCACGTTCTTTATCTTGGTTTGGGTGGGGTCCACGTGGATTCCCATGTTGTCCAGAAGGTTGGCGAGGGTGTTCACGGTGAACTGGGTGTTGGTGTTGTCCCCGGTGCCGTTGAGGCCCACCACCAGCCCGTAGCCGATGAGATCGTTGGCGCGCGATCCCATGAAATAGGCGATGTCTTTGATCCTTGCCGCGCCCGCGGTGCCCGGCCACAAGAGCAGGAATGCCAGAATCGATATCCCCGCCGCAATGGAAAGTCTTTTCTTACTCATGCAACCCTCGCATCGTTTAAAGAGCACATTCACCACAGAGAGCGCGGAGACTTCAGGGGTCCAGGGGGAGTGGGAATCCCCTGTTCTCCGTGCCCACTGCGGTGAACGATTTCTCAGAAAGGAGAAAGAAAATCCACTATCTGCCCCAGCCAGCCCGGTTTCTGGTGCTGGCTCACCGGGCCTTTTCCGAGCAGGAATATTTTTGCTTCGGCCACGTTCTGGGAAGAGACCGTGTTGTTGCGGTTGATGTCCACCGGGCGCACCACCCCTTCGAGCACCATCTGCTGCATCTCGTCGTTTACCTTTGTCCAGCGGGAGCCGCGAACCAGGAGGTTCCCGTTGGGCAGGACGTCCACCACCGTTGCGGTCATGCTGGCAGACATCGAGTCGGTCTTGGTGGTGGAGCCGTCTCCTTTAAAGGCGCTGGTGAACTGTCCGTTATAGGGGCCGAAAGACAGGGCCCCCTTGGGGCTTGCCACCCCCTTGGCGCCGACTCCGACACCCGCAAAATTAAGCTGCCCCGAAAAAGTCTTGTCCCTGGAGGCACTGGTGGTTGCCGCCTTGGAGCCCTGCGACTCCTCGGCGATGGTGATCGTTACCACGTCGCCCACCTTTACCGCCTTCAGGTCCGCGAACAGGGACCCGCTGGCAGGCGCCCAAAGAGACCCGGTGGGAGCAAGGGACGCCGGTGGGGGACCGGGTTGGGGGTAAGGGACGGGCGGGGCGCTCGCAACCTGCCTTTGAGGTACCGGCGCGGGCGCCGGGAGCTTGGCGGTGGCGGTATGTGTCGTTGCAGCGCAGCCCGCAAGGGCGGCGCCAAGGACTGCCACGGGCAGGGTCCGGGTTGCCAGGCGAAGAATTCGGCTGCTTATCGAATGCATTTACATTCTCCCAAGGTATTGCTTCACCACGGAGAACACGGAGAGCGCAGAGAATTTAGGAATTGAAAAACACACTCCCTTTCGTGCTTTGTCCCTCGATCTTTGCATTCCTGGATCCTCTGTGATCGTTGAGCCCTCTGCGGTGGATTATTTTTTCGCTCTACGGGATCGCACGCACCGTCTGCGAGTCCACCACCCGGCAGACAATGGATTTTTTGGACGACACGTTCACCACCGAAAGGGAGTCGCCCACGCATCCGTTTTCTTTTGCCTGGCCTTTCGCCGTTACCTGGATCCCCGGCGTGAAATAGACAATCGTCACCGGGTCGCCTCGTTTGAGCACCAGCGGCTTATCCAGGTTCTTCAGCTCTATTGGCTGATGCACGCCGATATTTCGCAGCACACGGCGGTTTTCCACCTGGTCGGGGCGGGTTGCAAAGCGGTCGGGCGCTTCGGTGATGTCGATCCTGTGGACCTCCAGGTCGGACGGTCCTATGATATCGTTTTGCTTGAGCGGCCGGGAGGCGAGATAGATGTTGCCGAACACCTCGACCCTGCCCACCACGCCGAGCGTGCGCACCTTTTCGCCGTTTACGTAAAAGACGATCTGTGCCGTAACGTTGCCGATGTAGCGCTCTTTCGGCGAGGAGGGCTCCACCGCCCAGGTAAGCTGTCCGACCGGGACCAGCGGGAGCCCCGAGAAGTGGACCCTCTGGACGCTCACCTCCTGCTGCTTCCAGGGCGAGTTGTCGGTGACGAACTTCCTGAAGATCCCTTCCACCTGTTCCTGCGTGATCTGCACCGCTTCCCGCCTGACGACGATCCGGCCCGGCATGTCCAGCTTGACTTCGGCCGCATCGACTCCCCGGGAATCGAAAAGCTTTGCCAGGTAGGTCTTGAGCTGGCCCGGGTCGATGAATTTTTCGGACCCCGCCGACGGGGCTTCCCCGATGTTGATGCCTTCCGCAATGGAGCGCCATTGTGCGGGCAGCGTATCCTTTGCCAGGATATCGGCCAGGTAGACCTCTTTTTGACGGACCACCACGTCCCTGAGGATGCGGACCTCGGAAAGAGCGGGGGTGTTCGGGGCGGTTTCGGCGCCGGAGACCGGGCACGCCGCGCAAACGAGCAACACAAAGGCCACGAAGGCGGCGGGGCTTAAAATCATCGGCGAGCGCATCAGGTTCCTTTCCCGGGCATCAGCCCCTTACGTTGTTGGCCATGTGGAGCATATCGTCGGCGGCCTTGATGACCTTGGAATTTGCCTCGTAGGCGCGCTGGCTCAGTATCATGTTCACCATTTCCTCGACCACGTTGATGTTGGAGCTTTCCAGAAACCCCTGCAGCAGCGTGCCGACCCCTTCGGTCCCCGGAGCGAGCTCGGTAACGTCTCCGGACGCCGGGGTGGGTATGAAATTGTTTTGTCCGGCGGCCATTAGCCCCGCCGGATTGGGGAAGCTGTAGAGCTTTATGTTGACCGTTGCCAGCACTTTCCCATTGGCGTCGAGGGCCGACAGGGTCCCGCCGGGCTCGATATTTATCGTAACGGTGCCCTTGGGGATCAGCACCTCGGGCTGGACATGGTTTCCGGTGGCATCGGTAAGATATCCGTCCTGGTCGGCCTTGAAGCTGCCCGAGCGGGTATAGAGTTCCTGGGTGCCGCGAAGCACCTTGAAAAAGCCCTTGCCCTCGATTGCCAGATCCAGGTTGTTCCCGGTTTCGGAAAAGTTGCCCTGGGTGAATACCTTGTCCACGGACGTGGTTTGCGTGCCCATTCCGATCTGCACGCCGGTGGGGATTTTCGTGTTGTCGGCGGTTTCGGCCCCGGCCGGTACCAGGTTCTGATACATCAGGTCGGCGAAATTGCCCCGGCTGCGCTTGTATCCGGTCGTGTTCGCATTGGCCAGGTTGTTGGCTATCACGTCCATATTCATTTGCTGGGCCGCCATGCCGGTTGCCGCCGTCCAAAGGCTTCGCATCGATTTTCTCCTCGAATTGTGCGGATAGTGCGCGGACTATCCGGAAAGTTTCGTTATGAGCTGCGCGTCAAGGTCCCTGTCGAATATCTGCAGCGTTTTCTGATACGCTTCGAAGTTTCTGGAAGTTTCCACCATCTGAACCATTTCTTCGACCGGATTGAAGTTAGCGCCTTCCAACGCCCCCTGGCGAAAGACGCAATCTTTTGACGCAACCGGCTGCACGTCCTTTGCCGTCGGTTCGAAATACCCGCCCCGCACCTTTATGAGACCGGCTTCCGGCGGGAACCGCACCACATCGATGGTGTCCACCTGAGTGTCTCCGTCAAATACTTGACCATTCTGCTCGATGCGCATATTCTGCGCGTCCTCGACCCTGATGGGGCCGTTGTTGCCAAGGACCTGCCACCCGTCCTGGGTCACGATCTCTTTGGCACTGTTCACCGCCAGGTTTCCGGCCCTGGTATAAAGGACGCCCTGGTCCGTCTGCACCTTCAGGAACCCGGTGCCGACCAGCGCCACGTCGAGTTTGTTGCCTGTTTCCCGAACCGGCCCCTGATCGAAGCTGGTATAGGTAACCTGTTGCAGGAAGTCGTTAAAGTTGACGCTGTCCTTCTTGAATCCCGGGGTGTTGGCGTTGGCGATGTTGTTTGCGATCACGTCCATTCGCCTCTGCTGCTGGATGGAGCCGACCGCTGCCGCATACTGTCCTAATCTCATAGCGACCTCCTTTCGCCAATTAAGCTAGCAACGAACATGCCTAAGACGAATCCGCCTCGAACCCAATCGGGAAGCCGCTTATCCTGAGGCGCCCCCCGGGGGCCCGGAAATTTCTTCCGAAGCACAGGGAAAATGCTTGCCGCTTTCCGGTCGGGGGAGCGAGAATAAATTAACTGTAATTTCTGCAATGGCGAAGTATGGGCTAATTGATTATGTTAAAAGTGTGTTATTGATCGTGTGCGGTTGCGGTTTGTGTAGAGGCTCATGCAGTGAGCTGTCAGCTTTTTGCCTGGAAGTCCCTCCGCATGGAGCACCGCCTGCCGGCTTTGCATCCAGTACTTATCGAGGAGAGAAACTAATGAACATCTATGTCGGTAATTTGTCGCCGAAGACTTCCGAGCAGGAGCTCAGAGAAGCGTTTGAAGCACATGGGGACGTTGATTCGGCAAAAATAATCAAGGACAATTTTACCGGGAAGTCACGCGGTTTCGGCTTTATCGAAATGCCGAACCAGGCCCAGGCTCAGGCTGCGATAGCCGCACTGAACGGTAGCGAACTCGACGGGTCCGCTCTTACGGTAAACGAGGCAAGGCCGCGAGAGAGCCGTGGTGGCGGTGGAGGCGGCCGCGGTGGTGGTCGTCCGGGCGGTGGCGGCGGAGGCCGTGGTGGTGGATTCGGCGGCGGCGGAGGCCGTGGCGGTGGATTCGGCGGCGGCGGAGGCGGAAGAGGCGGTGGCGGTGGCGGAGGAGGCAGGCGCCCCTACTAGAGGCAGGTCCCTGCATCCTGCAAGATCTCCCGGACCTCGGTCCCGGGACAGTCGTTTACGCGAAGCAATTGCTCTTTCCCGGACCGGTGCCCGGGAAAGAGCATAAGATTTACTCCCGTTCCCACGCTCCCGCGTGGGAACGGGAGACTCGCAAGTGTGCGGCCGATAAGCGAGTGTCCGCGGGCCGGGCGCATGGGAGCCGGGAACTCCCGGTTGCTTCCAGGTATCAAAAATCCCCTAAGTGGCTATCCTCAGCAGGTTGAGGATAAGCTCTATTTCTCCTACCGGTTTTTTCATGTTCTTTGCTATTTCCTGTGCGCTGAGCCCCTTGTTGGCAAGCGCCAGCACCTTCTGCCTGTCTATTTTTTCGGGATGTGTCGTTTTGGCCGGAAAGGCGGCGGCCGAGTGTGCGCTGCTTGCGTCCCTGCCGGCTTGCTCCAGCCGAAGGCAAAGGTCCTGGGATTCCCGGATTTGCCGGTCGAGCCTTGCCGTTATCTGCTGGATAAGTTCCTGGCGCTTTGCGAGATTAGCCTCGAATTCCTTTGAAATTGCAGCGGTTGCCTCGATTATTTTTTCGAAAGACTCCACCAGCGCGGCATCTTTTCCGGAACCCTTCCGTTTTCTGACGGCCAGGATTATCAACGCCAGCAGGGCCAGGATGACGACGTCCAGGACTATCTGGGGAAAGGTGCCAAGATTGGACTGAGTAGCAAACAGATTGCTGAAAAATTCCATCCGGAGCCTTCTTTAATCCCTTTCCCTCGGCCTTCACGCAAAGAGGGAAGGGGAGGCGGGAGCGTTTCTCAAAGATTTTCGACCTGTGTGAGCCGCATGGTGTCCGGTTTGCTTTCCGGAAGTTTCGCCCTGATAAATTCAAACAGGTCCTTTTCCACGACCGCCTGCCACGAATGGCGGGTGTTTCGCGACGAGTTCTGGGCCAGCAGGAAAGAATACGCCGTGTCTCGAAACGTAACGTTGTGCTCCTTGAAGTTCTGGTAGCGCGAAAGGTTGCTGAATGCGACCTCCACTCTGAACGCGGTGATCGTCTTCTGGCCTTCGGTTTCATCCAAAACAAAAAAATCGAGCATCTCGCGGTACTCGGGGACCGGAACGGGCCGCGTTATGCTGGTTACGGGCACGGGCTTTTCCTTGGTGTGCCATTGGTTTGCCAAAAACTTCCCGACGGCTTCGGACTTGATTAGAAGCACCGCGGCAACCGCCACCAGGCACAAGGCGGGAAGGGTGTAGAAAAGGATCTTTCGAGCGCGGCTTCCGCCGCCCGATTTCACTTCCTCAGGACCGGTCTCCTCCGTGTCCCGCTCACCCGCCGGCCCGTTATCGTCCAAACCCGGCAGAAAATCTTCACTGCCGTCTTCTTCCGCCCCGTCCCGTCCTGTCCGCATGTCCGGCGGGAAGTCCGGGGGCTCGGGAAGCTCGTTTGCTTCCGCTTCGGGGTTCAGCGCTGTTTTTTCCGGATCGCCGGCCATCTTTTACGCCCCTTTGCGAACCGCTCTACTTTGCGGCAACGGCCTGGTGGGCCTGCACTCTGCCGGTCTGGAGCGACCGCAGGTCGTTCTGGAGGATGAAACCCGGCAGGTCTTCCGGTTTGAGTTTCTTGGCCAGCCTGCTCTTGAGCTTTATGATGGCTTTGGTATGGATCTGGGAAATCCTGGATTCCGTGTATCCCAGGGTCAGCCCTATTTCCTTCATGGTAAGCTCTTCGTAGTAGTAGAGCGAAAGGACGAGCTGTTCTTTTTCCGCAAGGCTCCCGATCGCCTCGGCGAGGTGTTTCTGGATCTCTTTTCTGTAGGCGTTGTCGAATAGCTCCTCGGAGCCCGAGGACAGCAGGTGGGATTCACGGTTCTCACGGATGACGTCATGAATATTTTCCGGCAGAAACGATATGCCCTTGGTCTCGTCGAGCATCTTGTGGAAATCATCCACGCTCACCTGGAGTTCCTGGGCAATCTCTTCTTCGGTCGGGTCGCGCCCCAGTCTCTGTTCGATGGCGGCCGAGGCTTTTTCCAGCGCGCCGCTCTTCTGCCGGAGCGACCTGGGCACCCAGTCCATCGCCCTGATTTCGTCCAGCATGGCTCCCTTGATCCGTATTTTCGCGTAATATGCGAATGGAATACCCTGGCTGGAGTCGTATTTTTCGATGGCGTCGATAAGCCCCAGCACTCCGGCGCTTATCAGGTCGTCTACCGAAATGTGGTCCGGCAGCCTCGATATGAGCCTCAGCGCGATGTATTTTACGAGATCGCTGTGTTCGAGCACGGCCCGTTCCTTATCGCTCTGGGCGCAGCCATCGAGTCCCTGGTTTTCGTATGCTTTTTTTCGTACCGGATTGAACTGTTCCATGAATGACTCTTTCCATCTGTTGTCACCGTGTTCGGCACTTTCAGGTCGCAAATCCAGCGCCGGCCCGGCTAGACGTTTAGCAGCCGTTTCCAGAAAAACTGAATTGTGCCCTGGTTGACCGAGGGCTGCGTTCTGCAGATGTTTTCCGCAATTGTCATGAATGCCTTTGACGCCGGCGCATTGGGAAATACTTCGAGCAGCGCCTTTTGCTGTATTACGGCCTTTGGCACGGCCGCGTCGTAAGGAATGGCCCCCAGGTAGTCGAGAGACAGTCCGTCCAGAAAATGGTCGGCAACCTTGCTGATCTTGGCGAAGATGGCCTTTCCCGCCGCTTCGCCGGTGACGGAGTTCACGAGCAGGCGGAAATGGCGTTCGCCGAATTTCGAATAGAGCACCTTGATGAGCGCGTAGGCGTCGGTGAGTGAGGTCGGCTCCGGGGTCACGACCACTATCTTTTCATGGGCGGCGAGGTTGAAATAGAGAACGGTATCGGAGATCCCGGCGCTGGTGTCTATGAGCAGGATGTCTATGTCCGTTTCGATCCCGTCGAGCAGTTCGAGCAGGAGCAGTTTCTGCTCGTCGGTGAGCTTGGTCAGTTCCTGAACGCCGGAGCTTGCCGGCATGATCCTTATCCCCCCCGGCCCCTTTACCAGGACCTCTTCGATTCGCTTCTGCCCGTTCAGAACGTGGCTCAGGTTGTATTGAGGGGTGAGGCCGAGCAGGACATCGATATTGGCCAGCCCGAGGTCGGCGTCCATGATCAGGACTTTTTGGCCCATCCTGTCGAAGGCCATGGCCAGGTTGATGACCACGTTGCTTTTCCCCACGCCTCCCTTGCCGCTGCTCACCGCCAGGACACGCACCGGTTTTTGCAGCGCCGGGCCGGGAAAGCAGCAGTCCGGTTTGAGTTCGCCGTTTCCTCTTTTTCTAAGTCCTACCGCCTGATCCATTTATTTTCCCCCTCCTTTGGAGTCTGAATTTCTGACCGGAAGTAAAAATGAGAGAATCCGCTTCTGGGTCGCCGGCTCGATGTCTTCCGGAACGCGCTGTCCGGTTCCCATGTATGCCAGCGGGTGGTCGAACCGGAGGAGTTGGTTGAGCATGCATCCGTGGTGGATGGTTTCGTCGAGTTTGGTGAAAATTAGGCTGTGGATATTCATGTCGCGGAAATGTGAAATGGTTTGCCTCAGGTCCTCGTCCTTTGCGGTGGCGCTCAGGACCAGGAAATGGCTGGTGTTGTTGCCGTCTTCGAAAATGGAGCCGAAGTGGCGCACGTGCTCGCGGTTGAGAAAATTCCTGCCCGTGGTGTCCACCAGTATGGCGTCAAAATGGCTGAACTCCCGGCTCGCCCTGGTGAACTCCTCCTTGCTCTGCGCCACGCTGAAGGGGATCTCCAGGATATTGGCGTAGGTCTGGAGCTGGTCGACGGCGCCGATCCGGTAGGTGTCAAGCGAGATTATGCCGACATCGAGCCGGCGCTTTATCTTGAGGTAAGCGGCAAGCTTTGCCAGCGTGGTCGTCTTTCCCACGCCCGTGGGGCCCACGAAGGTGAATACGGCCCCCGAGGCGCTGCTGGCGGCAATATTTCGAAACGGTTTCGAGAACCGCACCTTGCCGATAAACTGTTTGCAGAAAGCTTCCAATACCCGTCGGGGATCGCCCGCCCCTCCATTCAGGTCGGAGGCGGCCCTGTTGAGCAGTATATAGAGCTGCTTTTCGTCGAAGCCGCGCACGAGCAGTGAATGGTAGAGGTCCGCCAGGGGCTGGTTGGTCTGGAGGTCGACGAAGTGGTTTTTGGATGAGATGAGAAGCGACAGAAAGCTCTTGATTTCCTGGATATCGTTTTGCATCTCGGCGGAAGCGCATTCCCGCGGCGCGGGGGCCGACGCATCGGCGGGGGCCGTATCGGTCCGGGTGTCCATCGCCGCTACCACCTCGAAGCCCGCATCCGCGGAACCGGACGGCGCCTGCCTGCTGCTCAGGATGATGGCGTCCGGGCCGAGTTCCTTCTTTACCCGTGCCAGCGCCCTGTCCATGGTGGAGGCCCTGAAAGTCTTAACTTGCATAATCCATCCTGATAATCCCCACCGAGCGAATCTCGATCGAGTTGCTCAGTTCGTTGTGGCTGATTACGGCAAGGTCCGGCAAAAAGCGCTCCAAAAGCTTTCTAAGATGCCTCCTCACCAGGGGGGAGCAGAGCAGTACCGGGTGGTATCCCATGCCCACCACGCGTTTTACTTCGTCGCTCGTCGATTGAATGAACTGCTGCAAAAATCCGGGCTCCAGGCTGAGAAACGACCCGTGGTCGGATTTCTGTATGCCGCGGGCCAGTTTTTCTTCAAGCCCCTGTTGCAGCGAGAGGACCGGGAACTTGTTGTCCTCGGTTTCGTAGGGGCGCGTGATGGTGCGTGCCAGCGCCTGGCGAACGTATTCGGTCAGAAGCTCGGAGTCCTTGGTGAGCTGCGCGTAATCGGCAAGGGTTTCGCAAATGGTCTGCAGGTCGCGAATGGAGACCGATTCGCGGATCAGGTTCTGAAGCACCTTCTGGATTACGCCGGGGGTGAGCAGGTTGGGCACCAGCTCATCGACCAGTTTGGGCTGCTGGATGGCCAGGTTGTCCAAAAGCTGCTGGACCGACTGGCGGGTGAGCATCTGGTCGGCGAATTTTTTGAACATTTCCGTCAGATGAGTGGCGACGACGGTGGAGGGATCGATCACCGTGTAGCCGGATCTCACGGCCTCTTCTTTCCTGTTTTCCGGAATCCAGACGGCCGGCAGGTCGAAGGCCGGGTCCCGGGTCGGGACGCCGTTTATTTCCACGGTGGTGTCCCCGGCGCTCAGGGCCAGGAAGTGTCCGACCATGATCTCGCTCCTGCCCACCGGGTTTCCCTTGAGCAACAGCCTGTATTCGGAGGGTTTGAGCTGCAGGTTGTCGCGCACGTGCAGGGCCGGAACAAGGACCCCGTATTCCATCGCGAGCTGCTGCCGGATGGCTTTTATGCGCGGCAGGAGGTCGCCGTTTTGCGAATCGTCCACCAGGGGAATCAGCCCGTAGCCGAGTTCGAGTTCGAGAACATCGAGCGGAGGCGGAAGGTCCGAGCCTTCCTGCGAGGGCTCCAGGGCGGTCTCCGCCGAATCGAGCCCCTGCGAGGTGGCTGCCACCTGCCTGGAAACCATCACTGAGAGGCCCATGAGGGCCGACCCCACCAGGAAGAGCGGAAACGCCGGAAACCCGGGGACCAGGCAGAGGAAGTAGAGCACGGTGCCCGTGATCGAGAGCGGCTTGGGGTGCAAACTGAACTGTTTTCCGAAAGCGGTGCCCATGCCTGAATCGGATGCCGCCCTGCTCACCAGGATGCCCGCCGAAGTGGAGATCACGATGGCCGGGATCTGGGACACCAGGCCGTCGCCGACCGTCAGGAGCGAATAATTTTTCAAGGCCTCCGTCAGGGGCATTCCGCCCTGGAGGACCCCGATGGCCAGCCCGCCAAGGATGTTTATGATGGTTATAAGGATACCGGCTATGGCGTCGCCGCGCACGAACTTGCTTGCGCCGTCCATGGTGCCGTAGAAGTCCGCTTCCTGCCGGATCGCCTCGCGCCGCCTGCGGGCTTCCCTGTCGTCGATCATTCCCGTATTGAGGTCGGCGTCGATGCTCATCTGCTTGCCCGGCATGGCATCCAGGGTGAAGCGGGCGGCCACCTCAGAGATGCGCTCGGTGCCCTTCGTTATCACCATGAAATTGACTATCACCAGGATTATGAAGATAACGAAACCGACGACGTAATTTCCGCCAACCACGAAGCTGCCGAATGCGTGAATGATGTGGCCGGCGGCGGTGGACCCCTCGCTGCCGTGCAGAAGGACCAGGCGGGTGCTGGCAACGTTTAGTGCTATCCTGAAAAGGGTGGTGATGAGCAGCAGGGATGGAAAAACCACGAAATCCAGCGGCTTGTAACTGTAGATTGCCGTAAGGAGGATGACCAGCCCGGCCGAGATGTTGATTATGAGCAATACGTCAAGAAAGCTTCCGGGCAGCGGCAAAAGCATGACGGAGAGCACCGTGACCACGCCGATGCCCATTATGGCGTCGCCATCCGAGGCCGCCTTCAACCGCTCCATTAACATGTTGGTATTCTTAGCCATCCTGATTCCGCCGCATTGATTGTTTTTGCTGGTAGATGTAAGCCAGGATTTTCGCAACGGCCCGGTAAAGATTGACCGGAATCGTTTCTTCCAGTTTGACCTGTTTATACAAAGCACGTGCCAAAGGCGGGTTCTGGATTATCGGCACACCGTGTTTCCTGCCGAGCGAAATGATCCTGCGTGCGAGAAAATCCACGCCCTTGGCTGCAACCGTCGGTGCCTCCATCCCCGGTTTATACTCAAGGGCCACGGCGTAATGGGTGGGGTTGGTGATGATGACGCTGGCCTTGGGGACCCTGGAGAGCATGCGTTTCCTTGCCATGGCTCGCTGGAGGAGCCTGATCTTCGATTTTATCTGGGGGTTTCCTTCACTTTGCTTATGCTCTTCCTTGAGTTCCTGGCGGGTCATCATGAGATCTTTGCGGTTCTGCCACTTCTGGTAGAGAAAATCGAGGAGGCTGAGACCCAGCATCATTGCGCACACATGCACCAGTATCCTGACCCCCAGTACGCCGGTCATTCGAAGTATGTCCAAAACCCCGCTTTCGGAAAGCTCGGCCAGGGCGGACCGCTCCGGCCACAGCACCGCGTAGACCACGTAGGTGATTATGATCAGCTTGAAAATGGACTTCACCAGTTCGACAAGCGAGCGAAGCGAGAGCATGCGCTTGAAACCGTTTATGGGACTGAGGTTTGACAGGCTGAAGTTCATGGCTTTGGCGGAGAAGATGAAGCCCTTCATCTGGGCGAGGTTCAAAAGGACGGCCGCGGCAATCATGGCTCCCAGAGCCGGCCCCATCATCCCGAGAATCGAAGTGAGCAGTTTCATGGAAAGATCGGACCCGGTGAGGTAGCCGGGGTCGGTGAAGGATTCCCTGGTCCAGAGCATTTTGAGCAGTTCGCTGAAGCGGCTGTAGAAGAGGTCTGCGCTGTAATAGACGGCCAGACCTCCGCAAAGAAGGATCGATACGGCGGTGAGATCGCGGCTTCTGGCAATCTGGCCGCGCTCACGGGCCTCGTTCAGCCGTTTTCCGGTAGGCTGCTCGGTTTTCTCCTGGGATGTGGTGGCCAATCCGTTTTTTCATCCTTCTGAATGTCAAAAATGCTTCCCCGGTCAATTTTTTGGCCGAGTTTCAAGCTCACTTCACCGAAAATTCGGATGGATACGGCACGCCCGCGCCCACCATGAAGCCTCCCGTGGCAAAGGACGTCCCGCAACGAGATGAAGCACCGCGCAAAGGCCCGGGGCCACGCGGTTCCGGGTGCGGCCCGCCGTCGGTTTCAGGCCTCTGTGCGCTCCACCTGTTGGGCCTGTTGCGCAAAGTGTTCCAAATCAGGCTTAGGGCTTGTCCGTAATCTCGAAGTGTTTTGAACCTTGTGGGGGAACCGACCTCCGGGCCGGTTCTGCGGGGTTTTAAAAATCGGAAGGGCCGTAAACCGGAGGGATATCAATTTTTCATCTGACTACCCGGCTTTTTCGCAATTGTTTACGCAATCGAGGGCCAGTCCTTTCCTCGATTTTTTTATTTCGTAGAGGGCGGAGTCGGCCCTGGCGACCATGTCCTCGGCAAGCTCGTCCGTTTCCTGGACCTGGGCGACACCGATGCTGACCGAAAGTCGAATTTCCGAACTTTGATACATAAAACGGGTCCTCGAAATCGAATTCGAAATTTTATCGGCCACCATTTGAGCGCCTTTTGAATCAGTTCCGGTCAGCAGTATTATGAACTCGTCCCCACCGTAGCGGGCGACAAAATCGGTTTCACGGATCATGGTCTTGATTTTGCGCACTATTTTCTTTATGCACCTGTCGCCGACCCAGTGGCCGAAGGTGTCGTTTATTTTCTTGAAGTCGTCGATATCGATGAAAACGACTGAAAACAGGTGCTTGTGCCTTCTGTATTTTTTCAGTTCGTTTCTGAGTTGCCGTTCGAGTGCCCTGCGATTCGCGATGCCGGTGAGAGGATCGATCAAGATCTCTTTTTCGAGGCTTTTTCGCTTTTTCTGGTTCCGGTCAATGCGTTCCTTCATTTTCTTCAAATTGGACTGGAGGCCCGATAGGGTACAGGCAAAGCTTTGCTGTTGGAGCTGGTCTTCGGTCCTTTTTGTCTCCAGGGCGAGTTTGATTGCATCCAGTTTGACCCTGACGATGTTTCTGATCTCACTGATGTCATGGATCGATTCCGTGGATTTTGCGAGGTCAACCATTTGAAATTCGACTTCGCTTTCAAATGCGCTGCTGGCATCTTCTTTTCGTGCCGTGTTTTCGATCAGGCCGAGACATTCACTTTCAACCTCACAGAGTTGGCTTTTAATCTCATCTATTAAACCGACAAGCAATACTTTTTCTTCCTGGGTGGCAGTTTTATAAAGTGTTATAAAATTTAGGACAAATTCCCTTAATGTAAAAAGGCCATCCAAATCAATAGTATTATCCATTCTAGTAGTTAAATCTAAGATGTTATTTTTATATTCTCCTTCAAGGTCCAAATCGACTTCTTTTAAAATTGATTTGTATATATGTTTTAACATCTTTGTTTTTTCGGTAAGTCCTAAAAATTCGGGTATATCGCATCGCGACACAATTGAGTTATAAAGAGTAACAGGGGTAACTACCTGCCGATTAGCTGAAAAACTCTTAAGCTCCTCGACGATAATTTCGCACATATTGTGAAGTGTCACTGAATCGCTATAATTCAGTGTTTCCAGCATGATTCACTCCATCGGACATTTATGTTCATCAATAGATAAATTCACATTTTCAAATATTCATTTTTGAATCGATCGAGCTGAAAAAAATCGTCACGCACTCCGGGCAAAGCTGGGTCCCTTTTGCCTTTTCTATGATGCCGAGAGCTTCGTCGTGGGCAAAACCGTTCCTGTAGGGCCTGTCGGAAGTAAGGGCGTCATAGGTATCGGCTACCGCGATCATGCGGGCCAGGAAAGGGATCTTGTCTCCCTGCAGTCCTTCAGGATAGCCCTTGCCGTCGATTCTTTCGTGGTGGCTGGTGATTGCGGGAATGATGTCCGCAAGGCTTGGGATAGGCGACAGGATTTCGGCCCCGATGCGGGGATGAAGCCTTATTATTCTGAATTCCTCATCATTGAGCGGACCCTGTTTCAGTAGAATTTCATCGCGAATTCCGATCTTGCCAAGGTCGTGCAGCTTGCCCGCTATGCCCGCTTTTTCAATGAATTCTTCGCCGTGGCCCATCTGTTGCGCCATATCGATCAATATGCTGGCAACCGAATCCGAATGGCCTCGGGTGTAGCGGTCCCGCGCTTCCAGGGCAAGCACCAGGCTCATTATGCTGCCTATCATGATTTTGCGCTCCGAGTCCAGGCGCTCTTTTTCCGCAATCAGGCGGCGGAAGTGATCGGAGAGGAACCTTTCCGCGGTGACTACCAGTTGATTTATATTGAACGGCTTTACCAGGTAGGCGGAGGCCCCGTACTGGAGCAGGCGGCGCATGGTGGCCCGGTCTCCGACCGAACTCATGACGATGAACGGTATTTCGCGCAGGTCTTTATCCGTATGGACGATTCTGCAAAGATCGGAACCGTCGAGTTCCGGCATGTGCAGATCGCTGAGGATCATATCCGGAGTATATCGCTTGAGTAATTCGAGGGCGCTTTTGCCGTTATCGGCGCTGATCGTGTGAAATCCCGCCTTGGCAAGGGCCCTCTCGATCAGAATACGGGTGGAAGGCGAATCGTCGACCACGAGGATCGTCCGCCCCTTCAGCAGCGAACTCCTGTCGAGAACTTCCCGGATTCTGTCCCGCAGTTCGTTTTTGGCATTCGATTTGGGTACATACCCGGCGGCGCCGACTTTGAATCCGCGTTCGATGTCCTCTTCCTGTTCTTTGGAACTCAGGATGATGACCGGAGTGGAATGCAGACTCTGATGTTTTTTAACTCTTTCGCAAAGCGTGAATCCATCTACTCGCGGCATTTCCACGTCGGTTATGATCAGGTCGAAACTCTGAGAATTGATAACATTGAGCCCTTCGTAACCATCTGTGGCTTCGGTCACGATGGCTCCCATTTTCTCGAGTTCTTTCCTCAAGGCAAAACGAATTGCCGGACTGTCGTCCACGATCAGAATTTTGGGGAGCGCTTTGACAAAATCCCGTTTCGTTTGGGAAACGAGGTGGGGTGTGGCCACCGCTTCCGCCATTTTCCTTATCCTTTCTACATTCTTAGCGGCAAGGCTGCGATTTACCTATCTCTCCAGCAACCGCGAGTAACGAACCCTTCCCGGTGAGACCGACGGCCGCCAAATCACGGGTCAGGCCATGCGTGGCCTCCCTGCCGGGCGGATTTGGTGCTTCGGGCTCACAGGGGAATTTTGCCCCTGAGTTTTATTCGGAGCTTAGGCCCGCGAGTATTAAGGATTTTTTAGTTCGCCGTCCCCGCAGAGCCGGAATTCGGATTCTTTCTTCGTGAAATCGATGAATCGGCGGAATACGGTTTCGGTGCGGGTCCATACCGGGGTTACTTCGAGAGGTTTCCCAGGAAATGGAACAGGTCGGCGAAGCTCCTTGACGCCATGTCGCCCCAGGTGATTACGGTAATGCCCAGAAACAGGACCCCGAGAGCGATGGTCAGGGGAAAGCTCGTGGCGAGGATGTTTATTTGCGGGGCGAATTTGGAGATCAACCCGAGGCCGAGCTGCGTGAGGATCAAGACCACGATGATCGGGGCGGCCAGTTTGACCGCCAGCACGAACAACAGGCCCGAAAAGATGATGATCTTGCCGAAAAGGGCCGAATCCAGGACAAAGCCGCCGATGGGAACGGTCCTGAAGCTCTCGATTATGAGCCTCAGCGCGATATGGTGCCCGTTGAGGGCGAAAAAAACCATCAAAGCGAGAAGCTGCGCCCAGACGCTGAGAATGGTGTCCTCGGCCCCGGTCTGCGGGTCGGCCACCTGGGCGAACCCGAAGCCCATCTGAAAGCTCACCAGTTCCCCGGCGAACTGGAAAGCGCCGATAACGATGAGCATCGAAAGAGAAAAAATGATACCGAAGATGACCTCGCCGACAACTACCACCAGCAGGGGACAGGGGGCGAACGGGAGAGGCTGGACGGTTTGCCTGATGAAGGGAAGGAGCATCAGGCTGAGGGAGATCACGGCCAATGCTTTGATGTTGTTGGGGATTCCTCCCGCGCTGAAAATAGGCAGCATGAACAGTATAATGCCCACCCGCAGCAGGATCGAAAAGAAAATCGCGATTTCGTTCAGGTTGATATTCAGGCTGATCACCGGATCATCCCACAAGGCCCGGAATGCTCAGGATCACCTGTCTTAGCAGGCCGGCAAGCTTTGAGAGCATCCATGGGCCGAAAAGCAGGAGCGCCAGAAACGTTACGATTACCTTGGGCACGAAGGTGATGGTCATTTCCTGGATCTGGGTGACGGACTGAAAAATGCTGATGATAAGTCCCACGAGCATACTCAACCCAAGCACCGGAAGGCTCACCAGGAGCATGGTTTCGAGGGCCTGCCTGCTGAATCCGATGATGAACTCATAGTTCATAATTGATTATTCCTATTGAAAGCTTTTTACCAGGGAGCCTATCAGGAGGTTCCAGCCGTCAACCAGGATGAACAGCATGAGCTTGAACGGCAGCGATATCATGACAGGGGGCAGCATCATCATCCCCATTGAAAGCAAGATACTGGAAACCACCATGTCCAGGATAATAAATGGGATATAGAGCATGAACCCGATCTGGAACGCGGTTTTGAGTTCGCTTATAACGAAAGCCGGGATCACGGTAGAGATGGCGAGCGATTCGGCATTCTGCGGTTTTTCCTTCTGCGCCAGTGATGCGAAAAGGGCCAGGTCGCTCTTGTGGGTGTGTTTCAGCATGAACTCTTTGAGGGGCACCGTCCCGCGGTTGATCAGTTCCTGGCTGGAAATTTTTTCCTGCTGGTAGGGCACGATGGCTTCCTTGTATACCCTCTGCCAGACAGGCTGCATAATGAAAAAGGTGAGAAAGAGCGCCAGGCCGACTATGACCTGGTTTGGCGGCGCCTGCTGGGTCCCGAGCGCGTGGCGCAGAAACGACAGTACGATTGCAAACCTGGTAAAGCTGGTGGTGAGGATAAGGAGCGCGGGCGCAATGGATATTATGGTCAGCAGGAAGACTATCTGCAAAATGCCGGTAACCTGCTGCGGCCCCTTTCCGTTGTCGAGGTTGAGGCTTATCGCCGGAATGTCGATGCCGCCGGCGGCCAGCGCCGTCGGAGCGAGGAGGCAGAATACGACCGCGACGACCAGCAGGGCCGCTATCACGAACGTGCCCCTTTGCATCCGGGTGCCTGCTTTCCTCGATCTAGTGGCCGTGTTTGTCATTGGTTTTCGACCTTGACCGGGGGCTCCTGAGTTTTGGAGATGTCCTCGACGGTTGTCAAAATGCTCATGTTTTGGGGCGAAATGCCTACCAGCACGTTCTGTCCGCCCGCAACCCTTACCAGCACCAGGTGGTGGCGCGGACCGAAGGAATGCTTGGACAGCACTTCCATTAGCGGCTGCGTCGGGGTCTTTCTCACGAACCGCCCCGAGCGCTTCAGCCCGTAGATCAGGGCGAAAAAGACGGCCAGCACCAGGGCAAGGCTTCCGGCAACCCTCATTAACTGCGCTGCATAGTCCATGGTTGTTCCCTATCGACCGGGTGCGCGGTGCCGGATATTCGATGCCCGATACGCGTTCCACGAACACGCGCGGGCCGGGCGGCGTCTTTTCCGTTCCCCCGGCGATGCAGGGGCCACCGGCATCCAGCTCCTAAGCCAACTGCTTCACGCGTTCCGTGGGGCTGATTATGTCCGTTATCCGGATGCCGAATTTTTCGTTCACGACAACCGCTTCCCCCCTGGCTATCAGCTTGCGGTTGACCAGGATCTCCAGGGGCTCGCCGGCCAGTTTGTTCAGTTCGACGACCGATCCCTGGCCGAGTTGGAGCAGATCGTTTATCAGCATGGTGGTCCGGCCGATTTCGACCGATATCTCCAGAGGAATATCCAGAAGAAAATCAAGGTCACGCATGCTTTTTTGCCCCTGTCCCTGCGCATTATCGAGTGTTGGAAAATTAGCGTCCGTTTCCATTTTGTATCCTCTTGAAGTAAATTGGCGATTCAATGCCTGCGGGGGGGCTTCATTCTCCCGGCGATATTTCCTCGCACACCTGAAAAGCCTGATTGGACCGGCAGATCCCCGGTGAGGCCCTGAACTTGGGTATCCCGTGCACCTTCACAACGAGCGGCTTCTTGGGGTCCGTTTCCAGCATTATGATGTCGCCGATTTCCATGGACAGCAGTTCGGAGCCTTTAAGATACGCTTTGCCCATCTCGACGCTCAATTCGACGGGGACTTCCACCAGGCGCTTGCGCATGCGGGCGGCCCATTCCGCATCCACTTCGGGCTGGTCGCTCTGGTAGCTGGCGTAGAGCTTCGATCGTATCGGCTCTATGGTGGAGTAGGGCAGCACGAGGGCCATTCTGCCCAACATCCTGTCCATTTCCAGTTCGAAGCGTACAACTATGACAAGGTCGGTGGGTGGAATTATCGTCGCAAACTGAGGGTTGACCTCGGCGCGCACGAAACCGAACTTCAGCGGGGCAACCGGTTCCCACGCCTGGTCCATGTCCTGGAGGACCATGCCCACCACCTTGTTGATCACCCGGTACTCGATCGTGGTGAAATCGCGGCCCTCGATCTTGTAGCTGCCCTTGCCCGAGCCGCCGAAAAAACAGTCCACCAGGTTGAAGATGAGCCGGCTTTCTATCATGAACAGCGCGTGGCCGCGCAAAGGATCGAGTTTCAATATCTGGAGGCTGGTAGGGACCGGCAGGGTCCGGATAAATTCGCCGAATTTGATCATTTCCGCCGGGCAGACATTGATATCGAGTATTCTCCGCAGCGCGCCGGACAGCGAGACCCGATGGAGCTTTGAAAACCGGTCGTTGATGACGTCCAGCGTGGGCATCCGCCCGCGTATGGCCCTGTCCTGGTTGGCAAGGTCGAAACTTCGGACCTCGGCCTCCACTTCATCGACGGCCTCGCTGGGCTGCTCGATGTCTCCATCCGAGAGTCCCTTTAGCAGGGCATCGACTTCATCCTGTGAAAGGATCTTTTCCATCTCTGGGACAGCCCGCCTTTACTGGATTAGGAATTCCGTAAAATAGATGTCCTGCACCCGGCCTTTTTTAAGGGCGCGGTTCAGCGCCGCAACCAGTTCCTGCTTGAGTTGGATCTTGTCTTCGGGTGCCGCCACGTCTTCGACCGCCTTGCCCGAAAGGATCATGAGGATAATGTCGCGCATTTCGAAGTTGCGCGCCGTGAACTCGTCCTCCACCGATTTCGAGTCGAGCTTTGCTTTCATGGTGACTTTGAGGTAGCGCTTCTCGTTCGAGTCCATCAGGTTCACTATCAAAGTGTCCATTTCCTTGATTACGGATTGCTCATGCTCGACTTTGGCTTCACCGTTCCCGGAGCTGTGAGGGAAAAACTTGAAGTAGGCCCCAGCGCCTCCGCCGCCCAGCAGCACCAGGGCGATGAGTGGAATCAGGAGCTTCTTTTTGCCTGAAGATTTTGGTTTTGACTGCTCTTGCTCGTTTTGTGGCTCTGTAACTTGGGGAGGCATTCCATAATCCTTCTTGGGTATCGGGATCACACCGTACGTCGCTGGAAAGCCGGCGCCGGCGTCCGTCGATCAATGCCTTTGAGCAATGAACATGCCAGGGAGGGCGGACCGCGGGCTTCGGGCTGCGGCTGCGGCCCGGGGACTCCGCCGGGCCGGGTTGCGGGTTATCGAGTTGTCGAGTGCGTCATGAAACCGTGCGCCGATAATTGCCTGAAAGTCCCGTTTTTAGGTCAACCTTTTGACGGAGTGCCGATTTCCTCACACCGGGAAGCGGTCCTGAGAGCGGAAAAAACTGCACGGCTAAGCAGCAAATTTTTCCGCAAATTGCCTGGGCATCGACGGGGGCGTTTTTATAAGATATTGAATTCATAGCATATTTTTAAAAAAGCAGGGCTGGTATCGGTCTTGCTCATGCTGGAATGCGGCATTTCTCGTAACGTACGTAAAACCAACACGCATCAGGTGGAGATAAAAAATGGCCGGTACCCAGGCGATAGGCTCGATGCTCGGGGGAGGGGCTGTCACGCAAACAGACACCAGCTCGACGGGGCAGAGTGAAGTGTCGAGCGCCTTCGACAGCAATGCCTTTTTGACCATGTTCATGACGCAGTTAAAGTACCAGGACCCGACGAACCCCATGGAATCCTACGAGCTGGCCTCACAGCTCGCCCAGTTTTCGAGCGTGCAAAAACTGACCGAGGCGACCACGCTGCTTCAGAACCTCCAGAGCTACTCTGAGGCCATAAACAACGCGCAGATGGCCTCTCTGGTCGGAAAAGACGTATCGGGGCAGACCAGCACGGTGGAAGTAAAATCCGACAGCGTGACCTCGATGAATTACCGGTTGGACGTGCCCGCTACCGGCGTGACCGTCACGATCACGGACGCATCGGGCAACACCGTCTACACTGAAAACAAGGGGACGCAGAGCGCCGGAGAATACGAAGTGGCCTGGGACGGTAAGGATTCGTCCGGAAGCAAGGTCTCCGAGGGCAGCTACACCGTTTCAGTCAGCGGCACCGATACGAGCGGTACTGCTGTTTCCGCCACCACTCTCGTTCACGGAACGGTCGCTTCGTTGAATCTTGACGACACAAATCCCTATTACGTTCTCGAGGGCACGGCCGGAACCAAAGTGCCGGTCTACAATGTCTTCCGGGTCGCAACGCCCGCGGTTTCCACGAGCCAGAACGACTCGACGTCTACGCTTTCAAGTATTTTGGACCTCTTTGGCTAGTTTGACGGCAAGGGTTTTGAACTCTATAGAAAAAAAGGAGAAGATGTTATGGGACTCAGCAATGCGATGTCAACGGGAGTAACGGGGCTGGATACATTCGGGACCGCGCTGTCCGTGGTGAGCGACAACGTCGCCAACGCCAATACCACCGCCTGGAAATCCAACAGCGTGGAGTTCGGAGACCTGGTCAGCGGGTATTATGCCACTCAGGGCGCCGATTTGGTGACACAGGGCGTCGGCTCTTCACTCCTGGGGATTACTAACGACAAGACCGTCGGCCCGACGGTCCATACCGGCACGTGGTCGAACGTCATGATCCAGGGAGAAGGCTTCTTCAATGTGCAAAGTTCCAACGGAACAACCCTTTATACGCGTGACGGATCTTTTAAGGTCGATAAGAACGGTTATCTCTCAAACCTTCAAGGAGACAAGGTGCTCGGCAGCGATGGCAAATCGATCCAGATCGACGACCCCGACGCCGAGGGCTACCCCAATTACATGAGTTATGAAATAGACCAGACAGGTAAAATTTGGGGTTCACCAACGGATGGAGGGGACAAGGTAGAACTGGGTACACTCAGGGTCAGCACCTTCCCCAACCCGGAAGGCCTCATCAGGAATGGCAGCAACCTCTATATCCCGGGTGCGACCGCCGGAACCGCGGCAGACAGCACCGCTGGAACCGATGCGGCGGGGGACATAGTTTCCGGCGCAATCGAAGGCTCCAACGTGGACATTGCCAAGGAAATGGTGAATATGATCATCTACCAGTCGGACTACACCGCCAATTCGAAATCGATCCGCACGGCAAGCAACATGCTGGACACGGTGGTGAACCTGATCAGGTAGTGTGACAATGCGGATGGATTGAAATTGAAATCCAGTCAAAAAGGCGGCTTCGGCCGCCTTTTTTTGTGGACCCGCACAAGCATGCCGCCCCTTCAGAGCGGCGATCCGGACCTGGGCTGTTGCCCAGATGCAAAAATAGGGCGTGGATTGCCTTCCCTCCGGCGGGGTCGGGGGGGGAGGCGCCGTTTTTAAGGCTTTACAGAGGGTGGCCCGGATACTCGCCATCCGGGTCCGAAGGACAAGAGGCAACACGTATGGACGGTCAAACAAACCCGGCATTAATCCTGTTGCGCTTCGCGCCCGGATAGCGAGTATCCGGGCTGTCGGCCAAAAGGGGTTGCTTCACAATACGTGAACTTCACATAAATGGGGGGGGAGTTTTCAAATAATGGGGGGAGTTCTCAAATCGTCATTCCCGCAACGCTTTTGAGCGGGAATCCGGTGTCTTTGCGGTCTAAAGATTTCTACTCTCGCCTCCGGCAGGAGTGTGGAAACGGGAAAAGACACCGGCCCCCGGCCCGGAAGCACTGCCGGGGTAACGCTAAGGGGCGGTTCCGCCAGGCAACAGCCCAAGGAGCTTGGGGACCAGCGGAGTATAAACATCAGCTCTTTGGAACAAGCGGTTTAAAACTATTTTCCAGGTAACTCGGTATCAGAGGATCTTCAGGCGAAAATGCTTACCTGCGAAAGGATTCCGTCGGTTCTTGTATAAACGGGCGCAGTTCCTGCGGTACCCGTCGTGCCGGAGGCTTTCCGGATGGATGGAATGCCCGGGGCTTGCTGTTTTTGCGACTCGGGGGAGTTGCCCCCGCCCGGGTTTTCCCGGTTCACGTTGACCTCGAACTTGCCGAGAGTCATCCCCTGGTCCTGAAAGTTTTGCCGAAGTTCCGGCGAGTGCCTGAGGAGAGCGTGTCGTGCGGGCTCACTTGCAGTCAGGACGACGGCGGAAACTTCGTCTTTCTTGGCGTCGATTTTGATGCTCATCTTGCCGAATTCCGAGGGCTCCATTTCCAGAACGAGTTGCTGCCCGCCGGTGCCGGCAGAGTGTTCCCGATAGTACTGGACCATTTCCGCCGATCTTGCCGGGTCGTAGTAGCTGAGGCCGTCTCCGGGGGTTTGCTGCATCTGGCTCATCTCTATGCGGCTTCCCTGAAAATGCGTCGATCCGGCATGTAAAACGGCGGCATCCGCCACCGGTTCCGTGGCCTTCAGGTTTTTTTCCATCTCTTTGGCAACGGCGGCCACGTCCTGCCCGTGGAGGGCGGGCTTTTCCTGCGCAGCGGGCCGTGAAACGGAGGTCTGGGTGACCCGGAGCTGCTGGAAGGAACTGGCGGCTTCCCGGGCGAGCTGCTCGGAGGCCGCCGATCCGGTCGTATTGTCCGTGATACGGGAAGTCCCCTCGGCGGAAGCGAGAGTATCCGATACCGGCGGCACAAGGTTTTTAGCTTCCCCGGCCCCGGGGTTTTGCGCCTGTTGGGCGGCGTCCCGCAGGTTCGCGGTGTCGGGATGAAACCGGTCGCGATCTCCCGCACGGCCGAAATTTTCCGGAAGATTTTCGGCAATTTCCGTCTGCGCCGGGCTGGCTCCCGCGGTAGTCGCCCCGCCATCGCCGCCGGTTGAAACCTCTTTTGTCGATGCGCTCCGATTGGATGCCGCCGGGACCTGGACGTTTTCCGGGGTGTCCGGAGAAACTTTTTCGGACCTTGCCGACGGTTTGCCGGCCGTTGCGGTTTGCGTTTTCCCTTGCCCTTTGCCCTGAGGTTTATCGGAGATGAACGAAGGAAGCATCGTTGCGGTAAGACTTTCCGCCTGGCCCTGCCTGGGAGCAACGTCAACCTGGGCCGAGATCCGGGTTTCCTCCTTTTCGGACACGCGGTCGTGCAATCCACCGGATGCGCTGTTGCCCTGTTGCTGTCCCGCTTCGGTCCCGTCCGCCTTCTCCAGGATGGTCTCCAAAAGCCCCCCAAACTCGTCCGTGGTGTAAGATTCTTTCCCGGACCCGACGACCTGGCCGGCAAGGCTGCTTTTAAGGGACCTGGACGAGCCCTGGCCCGAGCCGGAATGCTTTATCGCGATGGCGGCGACTATGGCGCGCGCCTCCGCCGCCGGAATCCGTTCCCCTTGCGTCGCGGCCTCCGTCTGCGCCGAATGCCGTTTTTGGAGCAGGTCCTTGAAATCCTTTAACGAAATCCACCCGTCCCTGTTTCGCAGGCTTTCGGCGGCCTTTATGGTGTCGGCCGGGTAGTGGAGTTTTGCCAAAGTCGATTCGATCAGCACCGGGTTGGTTATGTACAGGCTTTTGCTGTTTTTGGTCCGGTTATTCAGGGTCTTTATCTTTTCCCCGGGATCGGAGGAAGAACTGGAGGACCGGCACTGCCTGACGGCCTCCGACGCCTGGTCGGAGGTCTGCTGTTGTGCGGCGACGGTGGCTTTGAGCGCCTCGGGGATTGCACTCGGATCGAGTTTCGCGGTTCCCGATTCGGATGTTTCGGCGGAATCGGCCTTCTGGTCTTTTTGGGACAACAGCTTCTTGAGTTCGCCCGCAAAATCGGACTTGGCGATTCGGTTGCCCAGCTTGCCGTGCTCGCTTTCCAGTACCTGGGCGAGCAGCATCGATGCGTTCAACGACCCTGGCTGCATATTTTCATCCGCAAAGTTGAAATTCGTGGTCTCTGAAGACTTCTCGGAAGACTTTGATGAGCAATGATGGTGCCAGCGGCGGGGTTGTTAAATTAGAGTAGTTAAATCAGCATGTTATGATTTAAGCATCGGTTTTTTGCCGGGCGTTGCCCTCGAAGTGGGAATTTTTTTCAGGCCGGATGCGCAATAATTTCCTAAGACATATCGGTGCCGCCCGGCTCGATCATGCCGTGGCGCTGTCCGGAGAAGACGGTTCGGCAAGCATTGCCAGGGCGAGCTTTCCCTCGCTTTTGAACCGGTTTCTGACGGCCTCCCTGATGTCGGCCGGCGATGACCCGAACTGGCCGGCCCTCATTGCATAAACGGACCCGATGAGCCGTGCAGCGGCAACGCTGCCCGACTTTTGCCGCGCCCGCCCGACGGCCTTGCTGAAAATTTTTGCGGCCCCGTTCGGGCCGTGCTGAACGGCGGTGCTCCAGAGTACCTCCTGCACGGCTTTCGGGGATTGGCCGAGGTCCACGCCCGTTTGCTCTTCTATCTCGCGCAGCGCCGGCAGGTAATGGGTCTGCTCGATGAAATCGTACTGTAATTTCGAAAACCGTTCCGGGTCTTCGGCGGCTATCTTTTTCCAGACCTCGGGCATTTTGCCGTGCCGGCTGCCGGTGTTCGCCGCCCCGGCGGCCTTGAGCCTGTTCGCCAGGCCGGGGGCTTTTTCCTCGAGATAATCGATAAACCTGTGCATGGTCCCCGCCCCGGAAGAAATCTGGAAGGTCCCGTAGGAGGTCCCTCCCTTGGGATCGAAGCCGATTGTCTCCGGTCCGTTTTCGCCCGATTCGAACCGCGCCGAAAGACTGCCCACTCCCCGCGCGCCTCCGGCGGCGGCACGATCGGCGCTCGATGCGTTTAGGAGCGCGGCGGCCCCGGCGTGGCCCGCGATACCCGAGCCCATCGAATAAAAACTGCTGAGCCGGTTTGGTCCCGAAGTGAGCGCGGCAAGCGAAATCAATGCCGATGCGGCCATGAGGTTGGTATTCTGCGCCTGGGCCGGCAGCAGGATAGTTGCCTCGGCCTGGCGGCCGCCGCGATTGTTTATCATGGAGGTTGGGGGCCTTCTGTGCTGAACGAGGGCGGCGGTTTTCAGACTTTCGGAGTCGCCGTTTCTGACACTTATGCC
Source organism: uncultured delta proteobacterium (assembly GCA_963712895.1). Lineage (GTDB taxonomy): Bacteria > Desulfobacterota > Syntrophobacteria > Syntrophobacterales > Syntrophobacteraceae > SbD1. The sequence continues at coordinate 139,017 of CAVQJR010000017.1, forward strand.
GTGGAGGATCTTTTCGAAAACGATAGCGCTCTTCGACGGCTGGTGAGTCGATTTACTGGAAACCGGCTTTCCGCCTGATGTAAGGGGGGCCGGCGCTTTCGGATCATGGACTTTTACCGACATTAGGTTGCCTCCGGATGGTTTTCCGGGAGGGATTTATGCAAAACTCGTGCTCGCCATCCGGCAGGGGAAAATGGGTCCGGGTTCGATCTGAATTGCGAAGAAGCGGCCAAAAGCTTTCCATAGTGATTAGATTAATAATAGGTATTGAATTAAATTGGCTTTTAATTTCCAAAGCCACTCCGCGGGCCGACCATGCTTCGAGGGTATCCGGGCACGCTTTTCGGCCGACAATTCCGAAATGTATTTAACGAGACTTGAACCGGGCCGGTAAAAGGGCCGCATACGGAAAATATCACATGAAAATGCCTGACGACCTCTTTTGCGAGATCTGCTCCGAAAAAAGGGGTATCAACCCCGATACGCTCAAAGAGATCATCATTCTTGCCATAGAAATAGCGCGAGAGGGGCGTGAGGGCAGGAGGATCGGGACCATATTCGTGGTCTCGGACACACAGAAAGTGCTGAAACGGTCGCGAAACCTGATCCTCGACCCCCTGTACGGCCACGCGGACGAGGTAAAGCATATCACGGACCCCAACATGCGTGAAACCGTCAAAGAGTTGGCTCAACTTGACGGCGCTTTCGTCATTTCGGACGAAGGCGTGGTGATCTCCGCCTGCCGGTACCTCGATGCATTCTCGAAGGGCATAGAGTTGCCGCTGGGGCTGGGGAGCAGGCACATGGCGGCCGCTTCCATAACCAAACAGACCAGGGCGGTGGCGGTGGTGGTTTCCGAAAGTTCGGTGGTGCGGGTGGTCGACGAGGGAAAGATAGTCTCGGAAATCATCCCTGAACTCTGGATGTTTAAACGCTACTCTTCCTACCTGAAAAAGCAGGGCAAAAAGGTCGAGCAGGAAATTATCCTGAGCGACGTCGAGGAATGAGACCCGGCGGAATCGATTCGCGGTTTTAAGTAAGAGGCGACTCGACTGCTTCATGCCGCGGGGGGCGCGGCTCCCAGCGCGTGCTTTCCGGGATTTTCTCCTCTTTTCCGGCGTGAGGTCAATACCCCCGCCTACTGGTAGAATCGTTCATCCCCCCGGGCCATGTGCGCCAGGATGGGTGCGGGTTCGAAGCGGGGTCCGAGCCTCTGCTCGAATTCTTCCATTTTCTCGACTATTTTTGCCGTCCCGATAGAATCCATGTAGCGGAAGGGGCCGCCCAGGAAGGGCGGAAATCCCAGCCCGAAAACCGCCCCGATATCGCCGTCTTCCGGGCCGGTGATGATCCCTTCCTGCAGGCAGAGGGCGGCTTCGTTTACCATCAGGTATGCGAGCCTTTCCCGGATTTCCTCCGATTCGATCCGGCGTTGCTTCCTGGCGCCGAAGAATTTGTAGATTTTAACGTTTACCGGCCTTTGCGGCTCGAATCCGGGAAATTGCAGCTTGTCCCATATCCGCGGCTGATAGTCGTAGAACCCCAGTCCCTTTTTCCTGCCGGAGTATCCCGATTTCAACATCCCATCGAGCACCGGCGGAACGTGCAGACCCCTGTCCGAGAAAAACTCCTGCAACTCGCCCGCGACATGGGCGGCAACTTCCAGCCCCACCTCGTCCATCAGCCTGAGAGGTCCCACCGGAAAGCCGAATCGCCGCATGGCTTCGTCAACGTCGCGCACCGCCGCGCCTTCTTCGATAACCTTGATAGCCTCGAACATAAACGGCATGAGAATGCGGGTCGTGTAGAACCCCGGACCGTCCTTTACGGCGATCACCGTTTTGCCCTGCCTGCGGCCGACCGCCACCGCCGTGGCCACCGCGCGGTCGGAGCAGCCTTCGGGCACCACCACTTCCAGGAGCGGCATTTTTGTGACGGGCGAGAAATAGTGCATTCCGATGACGTTTTCGGGTCGCTTCGATGCGGCTGCAATCCGGCCTATGGGGATTGCGGAGGTATTGGAGGCGAAGATGCAATCGGAGGAAACGACTTCCTCGGCTTCCATGAGTACCCGCTGCTTCAACCCGATGTCTTCGAAAACGGCTTCGATCAGCAACCCGGCCCGCGCAAGAGCACCGTAGTCCAGGGCGGAGGAGACGAGGCTGCAGAGCTTGTCGCGCTCGACGGGGTTTTGCCTGCGGGTGCGGATTTTACGGTCGAAATATTTCCAGATGCCGGCGAGGGCTTTGGTCAGGTTTTCCTTCGAGATGTCTTTTATGGCCACCCGGTATCCGCCTCCGGCGCAAACGGCCGCTATCCCCTCGCCCATGAAACCGCTTCCCAGGACCCCGATAAGATCCAAGGCGACGGGCGCGCCGAAATCCTTCTTTTTGAGCGCCGTCTGCATGAAAAACAGGCTGCGCATGGCCTTCGACTGCGCCGACATGACCAGGGGGGCGAAAGCTTTGGCTTCGGCACGGAACCCGTCTGAAATGCTTCCGGAAAATCCGGCCTCCACGCAGTCGATCAGGCGCATCGGGGCCGGGTAATTGCCCGCGGTCTCTTTTTCCACCCGCCGGCGCACCATCCCGAAATAGAGCTTCCTTGCCGCGGGCACGGCACGCAGGAGCCCGTCGAGCGAGAGAATGCCCGGCCGGGGAACCTGCCTGGGAAACCTTTTCATAAAGTAAGGAACGCACCTTTTTGCGGTGTCGGCGAGATTTCCGGGAAACACAACCAGGTCGATCATTCGCAACCGCTTCGCCCGGCGGGCGTCGACGGTCCTGCCGGCAAGCATCAGCGGTAGAGCCCGATGCACCCCGATAAGGCGGGGCAGCCTCTGAGTGCCGCCCGCCCCGGGAAATAGCCCCAGCGTCACTTCGGGAAGCCCGATAATGGTTTTAGGCCAATCGGTTGCTATCCGGAAATGGCACGCCAGGGCGAATTCGAACCCGCCTCCGAGGCACGGACCGTTTATGGCGGCGATGACCGGGAAGGGAAGGCCGGAGATGCGGTCGAAAATCGAATGCGCCCTGCCAAGCATGGCGGAGCTTTGGGCGGGTTCGGTTATTTGTTCGAATTCATGGATGTCGGCGCCCGCTATGAAGTTGTTGTCATTTGCGCTAAGGAAGACCAGGGAGCGCGGAGCGGTTTCGGATTGCACCCTGTCGAGCACTTCTTCCAATTCGGAAAGCATCCGTGCGCTCAGCGTATTGACCCGGCCCGCGGGATTTCCGATAAAAGCGAACAGGTCGCCGTCCTCGTGTCTTTCCAGTCTGAAAAAATCCATGGAAAATCCCTCTGTCAGCTCATTCGCTCCAAGAGCATGGCGTGGCCCAGGCCGCCGGCGGCACAGCTCGCTATGAGCGCCAGGTTTGCGTTTTCATCGCGCAGCCTGGCGCAGCAGTTTATAAGTAGCCGCACGCCGGTCGCCCCGAAAGGGTGTCCGAGAGAAAGCGAACCGCCGCGGGTATTCAGCCGGTCCATGTCGATTCTTCCGACCGCGGAGCCGCGGCCCAGCTTCTCGTTGGCAAAGCGGTCGCTGTCCAGGGCGTTCAAATTCGCCAGAAGCTGGCCGGCAAAGGCTTCATGGAACTCGAATACGTCTATCGAAGACAGTGCGGTGCCGGTTTCATCGAGCAGTTTGGGGACGGCGTAGGCCGGGCCCAGCAGCAGTTCCTCATAAGGGTCGCACCCGGTGAAAGTGAAGCCGAGAATGCGCGCCATCGGTCTGTATCCAAGCTCTTTTGCCCTGCGGTGGGACATCAGGAGGGCCGCCGCCCCTCCGTCGCTTAGAAACGAGGAGTTTCCGGCGGTAGCGCTCCCGAACGGGAAGTAAAACGCGGGGGGGAGTTTTGCCAGCTTTTCCAGCGTCGTGTCGCCGCGTATTCCGTTATCCCTCTCCACGGTTTTGAACCGTGGCGGGACCGGGACGCTGAGCATTTCCCCGGAAAAAAACCCCTCCTCGGTGGCCCTGGCCGCAAGCTGGTGGGACCTCAGGGCGAACCGGTCCTGCTCTTCCCGGCTCACGCCCCACCTGGCCGAGAGCCTGTCCGAACTCTGGCCCATGGTTAGACCGTTGGAAAACTCCGCCACCTCCGGTATCTCGGGAAGAAAATGCCGCGGTCGAAGCCCGGCGGCCCACTTAACCCAGTCCAGCGGTTTCTTGATGCGGCGCATCTCCATCAGTTTTTGCCTCAGTGGGCGGCGCAGTAGGATCGGAATATCGCTCAGGCATTCCGTTCCCCCCGCTATGATGGTATCCGCCTGGCCGCAGGCGATCAGCCCCGCACCCTGGGAGACGGCCTGTGCGCTGGAAATGCAGGCCATCGAGATGGTGTTGGCGGAAATTTTAAGGGGCAGGTTGGCCCCGATGACCGCCTCGCGGGCAACGTTGCTGGTGCGCGGCTCGTTTAGCACACACCCGAACAGCACGTGCTCGATTTCGCCGGGCGGCAGGCCGGATTTGTCGATTACCCCCTTCAGCGCTATCCGGGCCAGGTCGTATGTCAAAAAATTCCTGAAATCGGTTCCGGAGCGAAGGAAAGGGGTCCGGCAGCCGGCAACGATTACCGGGCTGCGGTCGTTGAGACTGGAATACATATTCGCCTTCCTCGATGCCTGACGGATAACGGATAACGGAAAACAGGTAACGGATAAACACGTACGGAACGCCGGATGTTATAGGCAACTGCCGGTAATTGCCGGTTTCCGGGCCGGAGCTTGGGAACCGGCGGAATATAGTCCGAAGCAGGGGCGATGTTCACCGCGTCAAAGCAGGTCGAGGAGTTCGATGGGCTTGCCGATGACTTTCCTGGCCCCGTTCGCCAGCAGCTCCTCTTCGGTGCGAAATCCCCACAGTGCGCCCACGGGATACATCCCGGCCGCATTAGCCGTCAGCATGTCGGTAGCGGTGTCCCCCAGGTAAAGGAAATCCTCGGGCCGCAACGAAAGCATCGTGCAGATTTCCAGGGCCGATGCGGGGTCGGGTTTCCTGGGGACCTGCGGCCGTTCGCCCATCACTATTGCGAACCGCCAGGCCGGGAGCAGTTCCTTGATGATTTTGTGCATGAATTCATCCGGCTTGTTGGAAAGCACCACCATCGCGATCCCGCGCCCGGAAAGGGCATCCAGGAGGTCCGGGATGCCGGGATAGGGCCTGCTTTTGTTTTTCCAGTTCAGGTCGTAGGTGGCGTGCATCATCCGCAGGCACTGGGAGACCACTTCGGGGTCGGACCTGACAGGGTCCGGAACGGAGCGCCTGACCAGGTTTTCCATTCCATCACCGACGAAATACTTGTACTGTTCGGTAGCGTGGGCCGGAAATCCGAAGTGCCCGAGCGTTTCGTTCATGCTGTCCGCAAGGTCCTGGATGGTATCCAGCAGGGTGCCGTCGGCATCGAACATGACGGCGGAGTATTTTCCGGATTTATTCTTGGAAGTCAAAGGAGCCTCGGTTGTGGTTTATAGTCCCATGCAATGTAATTATCGTTTTGTTCTCTTCAATGGAAGAGGTCGGGTTTTAATAAGATTTAAGCCGTATCGGCTGTTTTGGGGGGGAAGTAATCGGCAGGTCCTATGGGCGGGGACCGGCGGATCGGTTCCGGTGTAGGCCATACCCCGCAGGCGCATAGCCGCGTGTCATGGAGGTGCCCGGGCATCGTTCCCCCGCTTTTTTCACTGCATTGCCGAGCGGCGGCATGGGACCGGGAGATTATTTCTTGCCCTTCGGATCGCCAAGCCCCACCTTCGTCCTCATCTTCACCGTTATGGACTGGCGCACTGCAAAGTAGCCCTCCCACGGGTCCTTTTTCAGGGACGCAAGCCTTTGGCGGATGTTTCCAATATTGAAGGCGTCCGGTCTTAGCTCCGGGGTGAGTTCCTCCCAGGAAACGGGTGCAGATACCGGCGCGCCCTTTTTCGCCCGCGTGGAAAACGCGGCTATGCTGGTGGCCCCCCTCCCGTTTCTGAGGTAATCTATGAATATCTTCCCCTCCCGCTTTGCTTTCGACATGGTGGCTATGTAGTCGTGCGGAAACTCGCGCACGATGCTCTCGGCCACCGCGCGCGAAAACTCCTTGACCGCGTCCCAGTCCAGGCGCGGAGTGAGGGGCGTCGCAACGTGGAGCCCTTTTCCACCGGTGGTTTTCACAAAGGAGGCGAGCCCCAGGTCGGCCAGGCGGCTTCGCAGCAGGAAAGCGGCGGTTATCATTTTTTCCCAGGCGACGCCGGGGGCAGGGTCCAGGTCGAATATCATCATGTCGGGCTGCTCGATCTTGGGCTCCCGGCTTCCCCATACGTGAATTTCGAGCGCCCCCGTCTGTGCCAGGGCGACGATCCCTTCCGGGTTATCGACCACGCTGTACTCCACCCGGCCGCCTTTTTCCATTACCTGGATTGCGCGAAGCACATCGGGGGCGGTTTCGCCAAGGTGCTTGTGAAAGAAGCACTGCCTGTTCCACCCTTCGGGGCACCGCACCAGGGTCAGCGGGCGTCTCAAAAGATGCGGGAGCATCCATTTTGCGACATCGGCATAGTATTCGGCCAGGTCCTGCTTGGTGATCCCTATATCGGGGTAGAGCACCCGTGCGGGGTTTGACAGGGGCACGTGCAGCGCCGGAGCGCCCGTACCGGCACCCGGGAGAGCCTCGATATTTTGCGAAAGAGGCGGTTGTTCCTGCTGCCGGGGGGTCTCCCGCACGACTTCCAGTGGGGATTTGTCCTCCCGAAGTCCCTTGAACGAAGGATGGCGCAGTACGCCCTCTTCGGTCCATTGCGAAAACTCCACCTCCCCTACCAGTTCGGGGCGAACCCAGTGGGCCCCCTTTGCCTCGTGGCCCATCGGGGGATTGGCGAAGTGCGCCGTCTCGGAGTCCAGCTCTTTTAGCCGGCGGGAAAGATCGGCCAGGATTTTGTCGTTGAACCCGGTGCCCACCTTTCCGGCATAGACCAGCTTGCCCTCCGGGTCGTAAAATCCGAGGAGAAGTGCCCCGAAGCCCGTTCGCGAGCCCGCCGGATCGGTGTAGCCGCCGATTACGAACTCCTGGCGATGCGAGCATTTCACCTTGACCCACCTGCGCGAGCGTTTCTGCTCGTAGGGGCTTTGTGCCTGCTTGGAAACTATGCCTTCCAGGGACAGTCCGCACGCCTGTGAAAACACCACCGGGCCTTTCCCCCGGATGTGTTCGGCATATCCGATGGCGGCCCCGTTGTCCGGCCCTTCGACCCGCCGGAAAATATCGAAAAGCCGGCGAAGAAGCTCCTTGCGGTCCGTAAGCGGGGTCCGGGTAAGGTTGTATCCCCGGCAGTAGGGGATATCGAATACGTAGTAGACCAGCCGGCCGGAGCCGGTCCCCTTGAGAGTATTCTGGAGCGCCTGGAAATCGGCGCGGCCTTCCGGGGTCAGGACCACCACCTCTCCGTCCAGGATGGCGCTCTCAACGGGGAGCGTGGATGCGAGATCGGCAATGGCCGAAAATTTGGAGGTCCAGTCCAGTCCGTTCCTGGAGATGAGGCGCGCTCTGCCGTCCGAGAGCATGCAGACGATGCGGTAGCCGTCATATTTTATTTCATGGACCCAGTTTTCCCCTTCGGGAGGAGCGCCTGCCAGCGTGGCAAGCTGGGGACGGAAGGTTTCGGGCCGGGGGGCCGGTCGTGCGCCCGGCAGCGCGGACGGGTCTATTTCCGTGCGTGCATGCGCCGTTAAACTCCTGTTGGAGGGCCGGGGGGCTTCAACCGGCATATCGCTTCCGGCGACCGCCTTGCCTTCGTACCAGACCTTTTCACGCCCCGCGGCGATTTCGTCCATCGTCCTGCCGGTCAGAACGCTTCGGTCCAAGTGGTCCACCGGCTGGGGTTCGGGGCCTGAAACAGCCGCCTCATCCCTTTTTTTGATAAGAAGCCAGTTTTTTCCCTCTTCGCCCGCTTTGTCCTTCATGCGGGCAAGAACAAAGCTGCCCCTCAGCTTATGGCCCATGAGGCTGAACTTGAGATCTCCCCTGGCGTAGCCTTCGCGCGGGTCACCCAAGGGTTCCCATACGCCGCTGTCCCAGAGCATTACCGTGCCGCCCCCGTACTCCCCCCTGGGAATCAGCCCCTCAAACGAACCGTACTCGATGGGATGGTCTTCGACGTGGATGGCCAGGCGCTTCTCGGAAGGGTTTAAGCTCGGACCCTTGGGAACGGCCCAGCTTTTGAGAACGCCGTCCAGTTCCAGGCGCAGATCGTAGTGAAGGCGGCTTGCGGCATGTTTTTGGACGACGAAAAGCCTTCCCGTCGGGGTTTCCCCGACTTTGCCTTCAGGTTCCGCAGTCCGCTTGAAATCCCGTTTCCGGTGGTATTTTTCCAGCGCCAACGCAAGCTCCGCAACAGGGGCCGGTCATGGTACGCGTAGAAGCGGCGTTTTCATCAGCCTTCGCCGCCCGCGGCTTTTTTGTGCTCCGGCCCGGATTTTCGCGGCCTCCCGGCCCCTTCCCGTGCCCCCGCCCCTTTCCGGCGCGCCCCGGACACCTGATCCACGCTCTGTTTCAGCAATGCCATCATGTCGACGACCTTTGCCGACTGCCGTTTCGCCGCCAGCTCCTCTTCCGCGGGCACCGCACCGTCCGCCGCCGCCTTTTTCTCTATCCATTCCATCAGGGCTTCCCGATACTCATCCCGATACCGGGCGGGGTCCCATTCGGCTGACATGCCCTCAACCAGCATAGTGGCTATTTCCAGTTCCTTTTCCGATATCTTGTAGTCTTCCAGGCCGCCGGCCGGCAGATCGAATTCCGATGTATCGCCCAGTTCGTGATAGTAGCGAAGGATATTGAGCACCAGGGCGTTTTCCTGTGGAATCAGCGCCGAGAGATACTGGCGCGAACGGATCACCACCTGGGCGATGGCCACCTTCCGCGTGCGCTTAAGCACTTCCCGCAAAAGCACGTAGCCTTTTTCGGCCCTTTTCCCGGGGATGACGTAATAGGGCTTTTCGAAATAGGCGTATCCGATTGAGGCAAGGTCTACGAAATCGGTTATTTCGATGGTTTGAGTGGCCTCGACCGCGGCATTCCTGAAATCCTCGTCGGAAAGCAGTACGTATTGTCCGGGGTCGTATTCGTAGCCCTTGACGATCTGGTCCGGAGGGACTTCCTGGTGGGTTTCCTCGTTTACTCTTTCGTAGCGGATCGCGGACCGGGTACGCTTGTCGAGCAGCTTGAAATGCAGCTCACTTTTCTTTTCGGCCGAATAGAGGGTAATGGGAATATTTACCAGGCCGAACGATATGTTTCCTTTCCAGATAGGGCGGGCCATCAGTGTTTGCCTCCCGATTTAAAAATAATTCACGCCGTCGCGCCCGTGCCGCTCGGTCCGGCGCACGTGTTTTTGCCGGGAGGGCGCGAAGGATGCGAAGGAGCAAAGCGGGAAATGGATTGCGTTCGGCGAACCCCGGCAAAGCAGGGACATGCGCCACCTGAGAAAAAGATAATGCCCGGCGGGAGCCAATTCCACTTCACGGGGTGGTAATTCCGGGGCATAACGGGACACAATGGGCGTCCGCGAAATTCGCTCCGGCGACAAAGGCGCGCTGTTTTCCTGCCTCCATCGCCCGGCCGATTCGATCCTTGACGCTCGGCTTGGTGCAATGCCGGCTTTAAATTTTCAGGCAAGAAGCCTGATTTTGCTTTTTTGGGTTTGCGTTTTGCGCATTCTCCTATAAATAATCTTTGGAATTAAGGATTTCTTCTTCCCGCTTTTGGCGGGAATTATCTATTTTGGGCAGTTTTTCCGGGAGGGGTATTTTGGAGGCAAAACGCTCAGGGGGGCTGGAGGCATTGATGAAAATTCTGGTCAGCGATAATCTTTCCGAGGCAGGGCTGGAGAAGCTCACGAAAGTTCAGGGATTTCAGGTCGAGGTCAACACCACGCTCACCTATGAAGAGTTCCGGCAGGTGATAAAGGAATTCGACGCTCTTGTGATACGCAGCGGGACCAAGGTGACGGCGGACGTCCTGGAAAATGCCGGAAGGCTGAAGGTTATCGGTCGTGCCGGGATCGGACTGGATAATGTCGACGTGGAGGCGGCGAGCAAGCACGGAATAGTTGTCATGAACACTCCCGAGGGAAACGTGATAACCACCGCCGAGCACGCAATCGCCATGATGCTGGCCCTGACCCGCAATATCCCGCAGGCGTCGAGTTCTCTCAAGGCCGGAAAGTGGGAGAAAAAGCGCTTCAAGGGCAAGGAGGTCTTCAACAAGGTCCTCGGGATAATCGGCGTGGGCAGGATCGGCCGTGTTGTGGCCGACCGTGCGATGGGGCTCAAGATGCAGGTGATCGGCTTCGACCCGTATATCAATTCCGAGGTGATCGACAGCCTGGGGATCGAGGGCGTGAGCCTCGATGAGCTTTATGCCCGCGCGGACTATATCACCGTCCACACGCCCATGACGGCCGAGACTCGAAACATTATAAACGCGGACGCTTTCCGGAAAATGAAACGGGGCGTGTTCGTGCTCAACTGCGCCAGGGGCGGGATCGTCAACGAGGTCGATCTCTGCGAGGCCATAAAAGGAGGGATCGTTGCCGGGGCCGCGCTCGATGTCTTTACAGTCGAACCGCCCCACGGCAATCCGCTGCTCGAGCTGGAGCAGGTCATCGTGACCCCGCACCTCGGGGCCTCAACCGAAGAGGCCCAGGAAAACGTGGCCGTGGCCGTGGCCGACCAGGTTGCCGATTTCCTGCTCAAGGGCACCATCCGCAACGCCGTAAACGCCCCCAACCTGGACGGGTCGCTGCTGGCCACCCTGCGCCCATACCTGGGACTTGCCGAAAAACTCGGGTGCGTGCTCACGCAGATCACCAAGGGGGCGATCCAAAAGGTTTCCATAGAATACGTGGGCGAGGCCGCCGCCCTGGAGACCCAGCCGCTTACGGTCTCCATCCTGAAGGGAATGCTCACGCCCATTTTGGGTGACATGGTCAATTTCGTAAACGTTCCCATTCACGTGAAGGAAAGAAACATCAAGGTCACCGAGTCGATACGCACCGAAGCGGAAGATTTCACCAACCTGATCAGCATACACGTGAAGACGTCCGAGGAAGAAAACCTGGTGGCCGGCACCATTTTCGGCAAGAAAGAGGCGCGGATGGTGCGCATAAACGACTTCCGTCTCGAAGCCGCCCTGGAGGGGCACCTGGTGCTGATCTACAATATCGACACCCCGGGCACCATCGGTGCCATAGGCTCCTGCCTGGGGCAAAACAATATAAATATTTCGCTGATGAACGTGGGACAAGTGCTCGAACGCGGGCAAAACATTATATTCCTCAAGACCGACACGCAGATCACTCCGGAGGTTAAGGAAAAGCTGCTAGCCCTGGACAATGTGGATCTGGTTCACTCGATAGAGCTTTAAGACGGAAGCCGGAAGACGATGACAGGGGACGGAGGGTGGATACCGGGGTTTCCACTTCCGGCGCCCGGCATCCGTCTTCCGTAAGGAAAGGAGTGCCATGGCGGAAAAGGACGAAGATAAGGGATTCGTTGTAAAGGACCGGCGAAGGTTCAACGAAGAGGAAGAAAAGGAACCGGCACAGGAGGCCCCGTCCGAGAGCAGGGCGGAGGAGGGCGAGCAGGCCCGGCCCGGGGGGGCCGAGCGGGAACCGGAGGCCGAACGCCGCCCGTTTCCGGAAGTAACGCTTGCCACCTTTGTTTTTTCGCTCAGTTCTTCCGCTCTCGTGCACCTGGGAGAGATTCCCGAGCCCGAGACAAACCAGACCCGGGTCGATCTGCCGCTGGCAAAGCAGATCATAGATACGCTGGGAATGCTCCAGGACAAAACCAAGGGAAATTTGGACGCCGACGAGGACCGGCTCCTGAGATCGGTGCTCTACGATCTCAGGATGCGCTACGTCCAGAAATCGACCGGAAAATAGCGCAGGAAAAGAGGCCGGGCGGCATTGATCATCGAGACCGCGGTCCCCGCGAAAATAAACCTGTGGCTGGAAGTGACTGGCAAGCGCCAGGACGGCTATCATGACATATCCAGCCTGATGCTTCCGGTTACGGTCTTCGATCGCATAAGGATCGAAGTGGCGGCGGCCGAAGGCCCCGTGAGCCTTAGCTGCAACGAGCCCGAGATCCCTCATGATTCGCAGAACCTGGCCTGGCGGGCCGCGGAGCTGTTTCGGGAAGCGAGCGGGAACCGGGCCTGGGTGCATATCGGGCTGGACAAGGCCATCCCCTCGGGAGCGGGGCTCGGAGGAGGCAGCGCCGATGCCGCCGGAGTGCTCCTCTCGCTAAATGAGCATTCCGGAAGGCCGCTTGCCGACACCGAACTGGAAAAGCTGGCGCTGCGGCTCGGGGCCGACGTTGCCTTCTTTTTGTACCAAAGGCCCGCGCTGGCTACCGGGATAGGGGAAAAGCTCGAATTTGTGGGCGAAGTGCCCGACTACCCCGTGGTCCTGATAAAACCTCCCCTGAGTGTGCCGACCGCCTGGGTGTACCAAAGTTTAAAATTGACAAGGGGAAGCTCTCAAATTAAACTAGATAATTTCAGTGCCGATCCATGGCGGCTCGCAGAGCTTGTCCAAAACGATCTCGAACCGATTACCGTATCCAGGCACCCGGTTGTCTTAGACCTGAAAAAATGGCTGCTCGGGCGCGGTGCTTTGGCGGCGGCCATGAGCGGAAGCGGGCCCACGGTGTTCGGTATATTTGAATCCGGCGAGGCGGCGCGCGCGGTGCAATCCGAAGCGCGGACGGCCTGGAAAGGGTTCTGGGTAAGTGCTGCCGGCGTAATCGGCGCACCGGGTACCGGCGGCATACCGGCCGCACGGGATTAGATGGGAACCCGCAACTTTTTCCGTCGGCAGGACCGGAGAACGTAGGCCGGGTTGAGTGGAGAAAAGCCCGCGGCTTCCCGGGTTGGCGGAGGAAGCGCCGTGGGGTGCGAACTGCATTTGGGGCGTCGCCAAGCGGCAAGGCACGGGTCTTTGGCACCCGCACTCGGAGGTTCGAATCCTCCCGCCCCAGCCATTTTTCAGCCGGCCGGGCGGTCTGACAACGTGCGCCCAGGGGCCTTGATCGGCGAATCCGAACAATGTGGAGCCGTCTCAGTCTGTTTTCCGGAAATTCGAATCATCTGCTTACCGCAAAGGTTTGCCGCGAGCTGGGTATAAATCCCGGCAAGGCGCTGGTGGGGCGCTTCAGCGACGGTGAGGTCAGGGTCGAAATCCATGAGAATGTAAGGGGAAAAGATACTTACATCCTCCAGTCCACCTGCCCTCCGGTAAATGAGAATTTAATGGAGTTGCTGGTCCTGATCGATGCGCTGAAAAGGGCGTCGGCCAGGCGCGTCAACGCCGTCGTTCCCTACTACGGCTACGGGCGCCAGGATCAGAAGGACAAGCCGCGGGTGGCCATAGGCGCCAAAATGGTTGCCGACCTGCTGGCGGTGGCCGGCGCCGACCGCGTGATCACGATGGAACTCCACGCGGACCAGATCCAGGGTTTTTTCAAGATACCGGTCGACAACCTCCAGGGTACGTCGATATTTGCTTCCGAGTTAAAGCCCAAGCTTCACGGAGACGAAATCGTACTGGCGCCGGACGCGGGAGGTGTGGAGCGGGCGCGGTTGTTTGCGTCCATGCTCAAACTTGATCTTGCCCTTATGGATTACCGTGAGGAAAACGGGCATTATCCTCGAATCGTCGGAAACGTGAAAGGGCGGCGGGTCATCATTTTCGATGATATGGTGGACACCGCCGGGACGCTGCTGCGAACGGCCGATGCGGCCCAGACGGCCGGGGCGGCAATTGTCGACGTGTGCTGTGTTCACCCGTTGCTCTCGGGCGATTCGGTTGACGAGATAGTCTCCTCACCCGTTAGAATGCTCATGGTAACCGACTCGATACCCCTTTCCGAAAAGGCGGCCGGCTGTGGAAAGATTGTTACCGTGTGCATAGCGCCCACGCTGGCCGAGGTTATCAAGCGGGTGCATTTTGAAGAATCGATAAGTTCGATGTTTGCGCAAATCTGAGCGCAAATTTGTTCATAACAGGAGGAACAGGTAAATGAATCTGGAACTTACGGCGCAAAAAAGGGACCAGAGCGGAAAAGGCGCTGCTCGAAGAATCCGCCGGGACCTCTTGGTACCGGCAGTGCTCTATGGACCCAAGACCGAGCCCACGCCCCTTACCGTTTCAGCCCTTCAGCTTGAAAAGATGCTCAAGGCAACAGGCGGGGAAAGCAGGCTGCTAAACCTCAACATAGGGGACGGAGAAGGCGCGGCGAAACAGGTGTTGATCCGCGAAATCCAGGTGCATCCCGTCCGCAGGAGATTTCTCCACGTTGACTTCTACGAGGTCCCGCTCGATCAGCCGATCGTTATCGAAGTGGTCGTCGAACTGGTGGGAGACTCGATCGGAACGCAGAAGGGCGGAGAAGTCAACCTGATCCAGCGTACGCTCTCGGTGCGCTGCCTGCCCAACCAGATACCGGAAAGCATCCTTATAGACATAACCTCTCTGGACCTCGGGCAGATAATGCACGTGGGAGACCTGGAGGCGCGGGTTTCCTATGAGTTCGTGGACGACCCGACAATGGGCGTGGTGAGCGTAATGGCCCCGGAAACCGTGGCCCAGCCCGGCGAGGAAGCGGCGGAGCAGTAGCCTTTCGTGCCTTGGTTCCCAGGCAATGTGGGTTAAACGAACCGAGCCATCCAGGGTGGGCACAGGTGTATCGTGCCCACCGTTTTTTTGATTTTAGCCGATATTTGATCGGCATGGTAACGCCGTGCCCCACCCTGCACGGCCGAGAGTAACCCCGGGCTGACCAGCGAGATGAGCGACCCCTGCCGGCATTGCGAAGAAGAACAAATAGCCGCCGTGATCGGCCTTGGAAATCCGGGGAAAGACTACGAGGATACGCGCCACAACGCGGGATTCCGGGTCGTTGACCGCCTGGTTCGAATTTACGGGATCGGGATGGGGGAGCGCAAGTTCCGGGCAAGCTGGGGGGCCGGCATTGCCGAGGGGCGCAAGGTGCTCTTTATAAAGCCTCTGACCTTCATGAACAGGAGCGGGGAGGCGGTCGGCGAGATTCTAAAGTATTTCGGGATTCCCCCTCAACAGGCGCTGGTCGTGCACGACGACCTGGACCTGCCTTTCACGCGCATACGCATCGCCAGGAAAGGCGGTGCGGGCGGCCACAAGGGCATTCAGTCCATCAGCGATCATCTCGGGACGCAGGACTTTGCCCGCCTCAAGCTTGGAATCGGCCGCCCCAAACACGGCGAGCCGGTCGAAACCTTCGTCCTCCAGCCCCCATACCCCGAAGACAGGCAGGAATTCGAAAAAATGACGGCCCAGGCCGAAGAAGCCGCCCGCGCCATCCTCGCCACCTGCCTCTCCTCCGCCATGAACGATTTCAACAAACGGGAATGATCGCGGCCGGCGGTTTTTCCCTCGTTCCCGTGCTCCCGCGCGGGAGCGGGAAGAACCCGCTACGAGAGTCGCGCCCTGTCCAGTTCGTTTCTGACCGCCGCTGCCAGTTTATCCAGGGTGTAGGGCTTGATGATACAGGTGCTGGCGCCCAGTCTTTGGGTTTCCCTGACGCGCTCCGTTTCGGAGAAACCGCTGGCGATGATCGCCTTCTGGCCGGGGCGCAGGTCGATTATTTTCCTGTAGGTGTCCAGGCCGTCGATGCCGGGGTCCATTATCATATCCAGCACCAGCAGGTCCGGCGGGGACGTTTTGACGCACTCGACGGCTTCTTCACCGCTTGCAGCAAGGTTCACTTTGTACCCGAGTCCGCTCAGCATTTCGCCGGCAAGCTCTCTTTGCTCCCTCACGTCATCCACGACCAGTATTGTTTCCGCCCCCCTGAGGGTTTCCAGGGGCACGCGGTCGATGCCGAGGGGCGGGTTGTCCCTGGTTGCCGGAAAGTACAGATCGAATTTTGTGCCCCTTCCCTCTTCGGTGTCGACGCGGATATGGCCCTGGTGGTCCTTGACCGTCGACCACACCACCGCCATGCCGAGGCCGGTGCCGTTTCCGCCCATGACCTTCCTGGTATAGAATGGTTCGAAGATCCTGGCCAGGTCCTGCTGCGCGATTCCCACCCCGGTATCCGAGACGCTGAGGACGACGTATTCCCCTTCCTCTATGTTTCCGTCATAGCCCGAGGTTGAGCTGTCGATGTAGCGGTTTTCGGTCCGGATGCGGGTGAGTCCCCCTTGCGGAGATGCCTCGGCGGAGTTTGAAACCAGGTTCATTAATGTTTTCAGAAGGTGAATCCGCGACCCCGAGGTGTTTAGCAGCTCGGGACTCAGATCGGTCTGGAATGAAACATCGGAGTGCAGGCTTTTGAGTTTTTCGAATTCGGGGGATTTCAGGTAATCCGAAACGATACCGTTCAGACTGACTATTTCCTTTACCACCACGCCCCGTCTTACCATGGTCAGAAGGTCCTGCACGACGGCCGCCGCTTTCCGGCCCGACTGCTGGATGGCCGTTATGTATTTGCGAAGCGGGCTCCCTTCGGGGACCTGCAGCAGCAGGAGGTCCGGATATCCGACCACCCCGGCCAGGATGTTGTTCAGATCGTGCGCCACCGTGCCGACGATGGTGCCCAGGGCTTCCAGTTTCTGGGCATGCTGGAGCTTTTCCTGGAGCAGTTTCTGCTCCTGCTTGGCAATTTTTTTATCGGTGATGTCGATCGCGTGGCCGAGAGTGACGGTCTTGCCCTTGTACAGGCTGGGCGCGGTAAGCATTTCGAGCCATCTGGTGCGGCCCTGCTTGGTCACGTACCGGAATTCGTAATAGTCCGGCCGCTGGTCCTCTTCAGTCCGGCCAACCATCTTCCGCCTGACCAGTTCGCGGTCATCCGGGTGGACCAGGTCCAGGATATCGGTTCGGTACAGCTCCTCGGCCGAATATCCCAGTGTGGCCAGGGTGGCCCGGTTGGCATAGATAAAGAGCCCGTCCTGCACCATGATGATATTTGCCAGGGAGCTTTCGGTAAGCAGCCGGTAGCGCTCCTCCGATTCCTTCAGCTTGGACAGGATGGAATTGATCCAGTTCTTGTCCTCTTCCAGGCTGGCCACCATGGAATCAAAGGCCTGCGCAACTTGGCCGACTTCATCGTCTCTTTTCAAGTCGAGCCTGGTGTAACGGCCCTGGGCCACTCCTTCGGCGGCCTTGATTATTCTCTTGAGGGGCTGGTTGACCATTTTGTTGAAAAGGATCACGACCATTGCCGTAACAAGGAGAAAAACGCTCAAAGTGACGACGCGGATGGCACTCTTCGCCAGCCGGACCGGCCCCATGTAGTCGTGTTCGTGAATGAGGCTTATTATGTGCCATCGCCAGAAGGGGAAATACTGGTAATGCAACCGTACCTGTTCTCCTTTGACGTTATGTGCCAAAATACGGCTTTTCCTCTTCTCCAGGATGTGCGGCACCCAATCCACAGGATTTTCCGACGACCCCACCACGGTCCCGTCGTTTTCAACGACGATCATCTGAACATGATCGAGCCTCCGGCTGATTTCGAGCACGCCGTTCAGGGCTTCCTTTTTAAGGGATGCCACCATTTCCGGGTCGTTTTCCAGCCTGAGGCTCAGAAGGTAGTCCAGCCTCTCGTTGCATACCTCCATACCCAGATCTGTCGCCAGCCTGAGTTCCGCATCGGCGCGCCCCACGATAAAGGATATTACCGGCTTGGTTCCCAGGTAGACGGACAGCGCCGAAATCGCCAGCCCGACGAGGAAAACCGGCAGAATCATCGAGAACACGATACGGTTTTTTGCAGCAACCCAAAATCTGCGCATGCAAAATTCCTTTGAATCAAAGCTTTGGCGGTGCAGTCTGCATATTCGCAGGAAATACTATCTCCTTCCTGCCGTTTTGCCATTGGATCGTGATGGTGTTATGCCCGGTCTGCTTTCCGTCCCGGTCGACCTTGAAGCGGCCGATGATGGTCACGGTATCCAGTGACTTGATAAAATCCGCTATCCTGGCCTGATCCAGGCACTGGCAAGAGTTGATGGCCTTTTCCAGTATCTGGCAGACGGCATATGCGGAACCCGCGTGATACGAGGGGGCCGTTTTTGTAAGGGAAGTGAAGTCGGTAATGAATTTCCTGGTGCCTGGAAAGGGGATGCGCTCATCGGGTTCCCATTGGGAAGCACCGAAAATGCCTTCGGCGATGGGGCCGGCCTTCCTATAGAAATCCGGGTAGGTCGAAGCGATCGTAAGTCCCAATGCCCTTGGCCTGTATTGCGCCTTTTTCATTAAATCCAGCAGCAGGTAGGAGTCGTCCGGGTATGATGAAAGGATAAGGCCATCGGGGTTTTCCCGCTGTAACAGTTTGAGAATGCCCGGGAATTCGTTTTTGCCTGAATCGTATGGAATTGAAAGGCTCACCTGCAGCCCGAAGCGCTCGGCCCATTCGGCCGCACCGGCGGCCACGTCCCTGTTGAAAGAGCTGTTTTCATAAACGATTGCCAGCGAGTTGAGGCCGTTGCTTGCCATAATGTCCAGAAAGCCGATGAAATATCGCCTCCCCGGACTGTAAATGGTGAAAACGTTATGGCATTTCCCGTTCCAGATTGCATCGCCTCCGGCGCCGGCCGCCAGCAACGTGAAACCGTGCCGGGTCGTGACCTCGGCCGCCGCCGCGGTAAGCGGTGTACTGTACGGCGAGAGCACGAGGTCCACCTTGTCTTCGGTTATCATTTTCTCGTAGAGTTGAGCCGTCAGTTCCGGGCTGCTCCTGTCGTCGTAGAAAAGCAGCCGGACCGGTCGTCCCAGAAGACCGCCTCCCGCATTTACCTGCTTTTGCCAAAGCTCGTAGCCGTCGCGGACCATTGCGGACGGTTCCCTGTACTTGCCTGACAGGGATACCGTCGCCCCTATGCACACCGGTACGGGCGGCGTTTCCGCCGGGCATCGGGGTGCGGGCAGGCCGATACAAAGGCACACGGCGATCAATGGAATCAGGTAAATATGGCGCATCGGTTCCCGGGTCTCCGCAATATCTATTCCGACATCACATGAATTCTCCGTATCGATTTATCCGCTGGAGCAGATAAATGCAACGGATTTCCACGGGCAGGCCCATAGGAAACCAGATCGGAATTATGGCCGATGACCTTGATAACAAAAAATTCTCTCAAATCCCGTCCAAAAAAATAACCCCCGCGAACGATAGGTCCGCGGGGGTTACGGGTTGAGTTGGATATGTCCGGATCAGACGGGCTTGAGCGGCCGGTCGATTCTGTCCATGATGACTTCGTCGATCAGGCCGTAATCCTTGGCCTGTTCGCCGGACATAAAGAAATCACGGTCGGTATCCCGCTGGATTTTTTCGACCTCCGCCCCGGTGTGCAGAACCAGGATTCGGTTCAGGTCCTCGCGTAGCCGCAATATCTCCCTGGCCTGGATATCCACGTCGGCCGCCTGCCCCTGGAACCCGCCCATTGGCTGATGGAGCATGATGCGGGCATGCGGGAGCGCGAACCGCTTGCCCTTTTCGCCCGCCGCGAGCAGGATCGCGGCCATGCTGGCGGCCTGCCCCATGCACAGGGTGGAGACCTTGGGCTTGATGTATTGCATGGTATCGTAGATGGCGAGGCCCGCGGTTACCAGGCCTCCCGGAGAATTGACGTAAAAATGAATATCCTTGTCCGGGTCTTCCGATTCGAGAAACAGCATCTGGGCGATGATAACATTGGCAACCTCATCGGAAATGGCCGTTCCCAGGAAAACGATCCTGTCCCTCAGAAGCCTGGAATAGATGTCGAAGGCGCGCTCGCCCCGGCTGCTCTGCTCTATGACAATTGGAATAAGTCCCATAGTTCAATGCTCCTCTGGAAGATATAATCCATCAAAACAGCCCTTTTCCGGGAAGGACACGAAGTTTTTCATCCTTCGTTTTCCTCGCGCCCTTCGCGGTCGGGTATTTTGGTTAAGTCCCGCCTGCGCCAGGCCCTTGGCGGGTTCTTCCCGGCGCCCGTCTTTCGGCAACGGTTATTCTTCTAAACCCTTGTCTTCCCCGGCCGCCGCATCGCTTTCCGTTTCAGCCTTCGTCTCATCCCCGGCTTCCTCGGGCGTATCGACGTAGACGGCTTCATCCTTCACAAGGGCCAGTACCTTGTCCTCACGCCTCCTGTCGCGAGCCTGCTCCACAATGGCGGAGTCCGCGAATTCGCCTCGGACCTTTTCGGGCTCCATGCCGTAGATCCTTGCGACCTCGCGGTAGACTTCCTCGTTTTCCTCATCGCTCAGGCTGATTTGCTCGGCATCGGCGATCCTGTCCAGCACGACGCGCGAACGGACATTCCTCTCCGCCTGCAGCAGGTAGCCGGATCGAAACTCGGGCGCGTTGAACCGGGCGGAATCGAACGAAAGGCCCTGGTTTTCGAACTGGTATTTCAGGTTTTCGACCATCTTGTCGGCTTCGTTGTCGATCACTCTCTGGGAGAGTTCGAACCTTACCTCCCGGAGCAGCTTTTCCGTAATCTGCTCTCCCAGCATGCCCGACTGTTTTTCCTCTTCGCGCTTCGTCAGCCGCTCGCGGATTTCCTTCATCAGGTCGTCAAGCGTTTCGAACTGCGCGGAGCCGAGCGACTGCGCGAATTCATCGTTTAGTTCCGGAACTTCCTTTTCCTTGACCTCTTTTATGACCAAGTCGAAATGGACCCTTTTGCCGGCGATTTCAGGGGTGGGGGCATCATCGGCATAGTCGAGTTCGAAGGAGAAGCTCTCGCCGGCCCGCCGTCCCACGAGTTGCTTGTCAAAGTCGGGATGCATGCTCCCCTTGCCCACTTCCACCATGAAATCCTTGGTCTTGCCCTTTTCGAAAACCTTCCCGTCGACCGAAGGCGTGAAGTCCACAACGGCGACGTCCCCCTCGACGACCGGGTGTTCGTCTTCAATCGAACGCAACTGGGCATAGCCCTGGCGCAGCCTTTCCAGCTCAGCCTGGACCTGCTCCTCGCCGACCTCGACCGGTGGCTTGTAGAGCTTTAGCCCCTTGTAGTCGGGCAGCTCGAAAGGGGGGCATATATCCACCAGCGCGGAGTAGGAAAACGAACCGTCTTCATCGAATCGCGATTCGCTGACGTCGGCCTGTGTCAGGGGCTTCAGGTCGGTTTCCTTGAGCGCGCCGGGGAAGGTTTCCTGGATGAAGTGCGAAGAAAGTTCCTGCTCAACCGCTTTCCCGTAATAGGACTTGATGATGCTCCTCGGGACCTTGCCTGGCCGGAACCCTTTTATCTTCGCCTTTCTTGCCAGGTCGCGATACTTGCGTTCCATTTCTTCCCGGACCCTGGATGCGGGGATCTCCACTTGAAGCTTCTTCTGAGCCGGGCCGATGTCGCTAACGGAAACGTTCATTTCCACTCTTATTCACCTTTCTGATAATGTATTTATAGCCGGAAACAGATCCCCCTATTGGTGCGAGAGGGGGGATTTGAACCCCCATCCTGTTGCCAGGGCTGGATCCTAAGTCCAGTGCGTCTTCCAGTTTCGCCACTCTCGCCCACCGGAACATTGGGAAATCTCAATATAAAACATTTCTACAGATTCATGTCAACTTCCCGCCGCGTTCAAGACATATTAATACGGAGTTGCGTTTAAAATTGTAACTTTAATAAGGCCCAAAAGAGTGGGGGGAATGATTTCCCCCAATTTTTAAAAAACATCCTTTAATGCCACTATTATAGGCGCGATAACGATTGCGGGGACGAAATTAGCCAGCCGGAGCTGTTTTATTTCCAGCAGCTTCAGTCCTATGCCGATAATTATCAGGCCGCCGGTCGCGGTCATTTCGGCGATCATCGGTTCGGTCAGAAGGCCGGACAAAGCGTTTGCAAAAAGGGTGATCCCTCCCTGGTATACGAGAATCGATACGGCTGAGAGCAAAACGCCCCACCCGAGGCTTGCCGCAAACGCGATGGATGCGAACCCGTCCAGGACCGCTTTCATCGACAGCAACCGGTAATCACCGCTCAGTCCGTCGGCAATCGAACCCAGGATCGCCATCGGGCCGACGCAAAAAACCAGGCTCGCCGTGACGAAACCTTCGGCAAACGAGTGTCCGGAGTCGCTCGAAAGCCTGGACTGGAGAAATTCTCCAAGCCATTCGACCCGGTCTTCGATCCTGAGCGCCTCCCCGACGATGCCGCCGATCAGCAGCGCCCCCATCACCACGAGCAGATTTTGGGTGCGCAAAGACATCTGGATTCCGATCAGAATCGTCACCAGTCCGATTCCGTAGAGTACCGTCTGGCGCATCCTGCCGGGAAGCCTGGAGCCCGCGAACGCACCGACGGCCGTTCCCGCGGCAATGGCCCCCATGTTAATGAAGGTGCCCGTCATGGCTTCACCGGGCTTTCAGGGCAAGGGACGACGCCGTCGCGGATGCGCTCCTGTGCCTCATCGAGCCGGGAGACTCTTTGAAGTATCGGGGGATGTGAATAGTGAAACCACACGTAGACGGGGTGCGGGTTCAGGTTGGATAGATTGTCGGCCGCAAGCCTCTTGAGGGCGGAGACCATCGGAGCGGCCGTGCACAGCATATTTACCGCAAAAGAGTCCGCTTCCATTTCGAACCGCCTGGACAGGCGCATGTAGAGCGGCTGGAGGAAAAATCCGGCCTTTTGCCAAAAAATCCCGGCCAGGAAAAGCCCCGCGTAGGGCACGGGCCGGCTGAACCCGAAAGTCGAATACAGAAGGGGCCACTGGATGAAAAGATAGGTCAGGTAAAAGGCGGCAAGGGTAAATGCGCTGAATGCCGCAAGCTGCTTTAGCACGTGTTTTTTTCGAAAATGTCCCGCCTCGTGGGCCAGCACGGAGAGGATCTCCTCGTGCGTGTGCGATTCGAGAAGCGTATCGTAGAGGACGATCTGCTTGGTCTTGCCGATCCCGGTGAAATAAGCGTTGGTGTGGCGGCTCCTCATGCCCTCGTTCATCTGGAGTATCTTTTTTACACGGATGCCGTTTTCGGTCATGACCTGCATTATCCGGCGGGCCAGTTCCTCGTCGCGTACCGGTTCGAACTTGTTGAAAAGCGGTGCGATCAGGACCGGAAAAAGTATTGCCAGAAGCACCTGCACGGCCATCACCAGCAAAAATCCCCAGAACCACCAGTACCGGGGCGAATCCAGGATGAGAAGCAGCAGGATGGAAAAGAGCGCTGAAAAAATCACCAGGCCGATCAGGCCGGATTTGATATGGTCCAGGACCCAAAGCCTGAGGGTGGACCGGTTGAAGCCGAATTTTTCCTCTATTGCAAACGTCTGGTGATAGCCGAAGGGAAGCTCGACCACAAACTGGATGGCCCCCGGAATGAAAAAAAACAGCAGTCCCGCCGGGATGATCGACAACCCGGCGCGGCCAAGCATTGCCGCCAGCAGTGGAAGAAACCCGGAGACCAAAATCACCAGGAGCACCACGTCGGAGGCCGCCTGCTCAAAGATCCCCAGCCTGCCGCTTTCCCTCTGGTAGGCATTCATCCTGGAAAGTTTTTCCCGGTCTACGAAGTCTTCGAAGCCCGGCGGGACATTTGCGGAACTTTTTTCCGAATGCCGTATATTTATGGAATCAATCCATATTTTGAGAATGCTCTGCCCGATGTAGATAATGAAAAAGGCAAGAAGAAACAGATTTAATTCAACCATTTTATAAGAACGTCCTCCCGGTTCGCCGACATGACGGGGTATTAAAAAGGTCATTGAGTCACAAATTCGATAAAAGAGCACCTATCCGCTGGCAACCAATCGCCGGTGGCATTATGTTAATGGCCCATGCAAAAAATCGGAAGTTAACATAAGACAGAATAATCTCAGAAAAAGAGGAGAACCGAAATGGCTGTCTGGAAATGCAACAGTTGCGGCAACACGATCAACACCCAGGCCCCGCCCGAAACCTGCCCATCGTGCAAAAAGAAATGCGAGTTCATCGACGTGTCCTGCTACACGCCCGATTGCGGCGGCCCCGATTCCGGCAATGTCGACGAGGCTGTGTTCGTGGAAAGCTCCAAGGGAGCGAAATAGTTTCGAAGCCGTATGAAGAACCCGGGCGCAGGTCATAACTGCGCCGTGATTTTTTGCAGCACTTGCTCGATTTCGCCCTGCTTATATGGTTTTCCCGGCCATGAGGTCAGGAAGTTATCATGCGGATAGCGCGGGATCAGGTGAAAATGAATGTGATCCACGTGTTGGCCGGCGGGCCGGAAGTTATTCTGGATAAAATTAAGCCCCGGTGCGTTGGTGGCCCTTAGAAGGGCACCGGCAATCTCTTGGGCCGCCAGAGTGCACGCCTGCAGCTCTTCCGCCGGTATGTCGAGCAGGGTCCCGTAATGGGCCTTGGGCATTACGAGGGTGTGCCCGTGGTTTATGGGATTTATATCCAGGAAGCTGAGCACGCGTTCGTTTTCGTATATCCTGGCGCACGGGAGCCGGCCTTCCACGATTCGGCAGAAAATACACTCGGGCATCGATTTCTCCTTATGAACTCGATTTTGGGGTTCCAGGGCGTAGCATTGCGCCGGGGAACCTAGCAGAGAAGAATTTTGCTGTAAAGCGCATCGAGCATCCAGCATCCAACAAAACACCAGCAGGGGACACAATGCTTTTGGCCGCCATTTTCGGATCTCCGCGCAAGGGCGGAAACACGGACCAGATGGCCGAGGCCTTCCTGGAAGGGGCAAGTGAGGCCGCACCCGGCCTGCGGGTGGAGCGAATCTACCCCAGGGACCTCAACATCTCCGGCTGCCTGGGTTGCGGCTACTGCGACAGCGAAGGCGTCTGCATCCAAAAAGACGATATGGAACAGGTGATTTCCGTACTGGACGCCGCGGACAGGGTCGTACTGGCAAGCCCGATTTATTTCTACGGTGTGCCCGGCCAGTTGAAGCTGCTGATAGACCGCTCCCAGGCGCCTTTCATGAGAAAGCAGCTAAGAGTAAAAGAGGGCCTGGAAGCGCAAAACTCCGCCCGCGACAGGAAAGGCTTTCTGCTGAGTGCCGGGGCCACTCGCGGGAAGCGCGTTTTCGAGTGCGCCATACTGACCACCCGGTATTTTTTTGACGCCATGGAAATCGCCTACGCGGGAGAACTCTGCTTCCGGGAAATAGACGAAAAGGGAGACATCAATCGTCATCCCACCGCCCTGGATGAATGCCGCAGGGCCGGAAGAGGGTTCGTGGCCGCAACCTGCTAAATGTCGATTGTCCCGCACGCATCTTCGGCGAACGGGAAAAGGCAGCTTGTGTCAAGCGTGCCGATAAAGCTTGAAATCGCGGGAAGTCCCTCCACTTCCAGGAACCGCTCTATTCCATCGATTATTTCACCGGTTACACCGGGACTTACGAAATTTGCGGTTCCCACCTGGACGGCGCGGGCGCCCACGAGCAAAAATTCCAGAGCGTCCGTCGGGGTGGCGATCCCGCCGATTCCTATCACCGGGCACTTGACGGCCCTTGTGACCTCGTAGACGCACCGCAGGGCGATGGGCTTTACGGCAGGCCCCGAAAGTCCTCCGAAAATATTTGCCAGCCGCGGCCGCCTCGAAAAAACGTCAACGGCCATCGCCGCAACCGTGTTTATGCACGACAGGATATCGCTTCCCGCCCCTTCGGCGGCCCTGGCGATTTCGGCGATTGCGGTCACGTTGGGCGTCAGCTTGGTGATCACCGGAAGCGAGGTCCGCCGCCGCACGGCTTCCACCACCCTGGCCGTCATCGCCGGGTCGGTCCCGAAAACCATTCCGCCTTTTTTTACGTTCGGACAGCTCACGTTTATTTCCAGGGCGGCTATCGCGGGCGCGCCATCGAGGCGGGCGGCCAGTTCCGCGTATTCTTCGACCGTGTTCCCGAATATGTTCACGATAACCGGGACCCCCAGGCCGCGCAGAAAGGGCAGCTTTATGGAAAGGAAATTCCGTGACCCCACGTTTTCAAGCCCGATTGCGTTGAGCATCCCGGCGGCGGTTTCAACCAAGCGGGGCGGAGGATTTCCGGCGCGGGGTTCGAGCGAAACCCCCTTTACCACTATGGCGCCGAGCCGGCCGAGGTCCGCCAGCCCCGCGTATTCCTCACCGTAGCCGAAAGTTCCCGAGGCGGTCATCACCGGGTTTTGCAGACGAAGCGGCCCTAGCTGAACAGATAAGTCGGGCGCGGTGTTTGCTGGACGAGGATTTGGTTCCATCTTATCGATCCTGCCGGAAAAATTGGGCCGTCTTCGCAGACGTGAACATAGCCGATGGGTTCATCGGGGCTTCGATGCTCCGGGTCGGCGGCGGGCAGGGCACATCCCAGGCAGGCCCCTATGCCGCACGCCATGAGAGATTCCAGTGAAAGCTGGGCGAGAACGTCATTTGCCAGGGCCCACTTCGCAACATGGTACTGCATGGCCAGCGGGCCGCAGGAAAAGACTTCCGCCGGTCGGAAATTTTCCGAATTCGAGCCGGTAAAATCCATGAAATGCCTGGTAACCAGCCCGTGAAACCCGAGGCTTCCGTCATCGGTTGAGATGTGTACGGAAATCCCGAACTCATCGAAAGCCGATTCGGGCAGAAGCTCGAAAGCCGTGCGCGCACCGTAGAACAAGTGGACTTTTTGCGCCGGAGTGCGCCCGGAGACGATTTGGGCGATCAGTTCTCCCAGGGGGGCGATCCCGATCCCGCCCGCGATGAGCGCCAGCGGCATGGACCCGTCCAGGGGAAGCTGAAAACCGTTTCCCAGCGGTCCGACGAGACTCACCCGCGCCCCGGGGCCAAGCTGGGAAAGAATGAACGTTCCATGGCCCGAGACCCTGTAGAGGATGTCGATCTCACCTTGCCCGGAGTAAATGCGGTGGAAGGAAAAGGGGCGGCGAAGCAGGGGATCGCTTCCTTCGCGAACCCTTAGCATCACGAACTGTCCGGCACGGGCGGATGCGCTTATCTTCCCGCATTCCAGGCGGAGCCGGAAAATCTGGGCGCCGAGCTGTTCATGGAAGACCACCCTGGCCTTTTCACAGATTTTTTCCAAATAACGCCTCCCGAAGGCATCGCCTGGACCGTCAGGTTCGAGTCGGCGGGGATTGGGTTTTCCGGATACTTGCTATCCGGGTCCAAAGGACAGGAGGCAACAAACACGGATCGTTAACCCTCCTGCGCTTCGCGCACGGACAACGGGTTGTCCGTGCGCGCCCTCCAGTTTTTTACCTTATACCTGCCTTGACCCTAAAATTATCGCCATCCCATCACGGCCGCCATTCGGCCCGTGACCCCCTCGCCCCTGTAGGAGAAAAAATCGGAGGTCCCGCATACCGTGCACCTGCCGAGTATATCGATGTTTTCGGTTTTCATTCCGGCCGATATGAGCTGGTCCCGCGTGATGGCCCAGAAATCGAAATACGTCGGCCTCACCTGGTAGGGAAGAAAACTCGATGGAAGCTCGTCGCGGAAATTCCTGAACTCGGCACAGCAGGGACCAAGCGAAGGACCGACGGCGGCCAGCATCCGCTCGGGCGCGCACCCGCACCTCGTCGCAAGGGTGCGGACGACCTTGCCAAGGATATTTTTAACACTGCCGCGCCACCCGCAGTGAACGTTTGCCGCAACTCTCGCGCCGGGGTCCACCAAAAAGACGGACTGGCAGTCCGCGATTTTGATCAGGAGCCCGATTCCAGCGATGCGCGTTGCCAAAGCGTCCCCCGGCGGAGCGATCAGAAGGGGAGGGAGGCTTTCAAGTCCCGGCAGGGTTTCCTCGTCTATGAAATTCAGGCGGTCCCCATGGACCTGGCGCCCGGAGACGAGCCGGTCCAGTCCGAGCATGTCCTTGATTCTGAAAAGATTTTCCCGCACCGATTGGGGAGCGTCCCCGTTGGTCCAGGAAACGTTCAGGCTTTCGTAAGGGCCGCCGCTCACACCGCCCCGCCTGGTAAAAAACCCGTGGACAAGCCCCGGCACCCCGGACAGTATTCTTGAAGTGAGAAAAGGCCCGGCCTGGTTCATTTCACCATACGCTCCAATTATCGCCCCGGTCCGTTCCCGACGGCAGGCCGTCCAGCCCGCATTACGGCAATAGTTTTACATCGAGCGGGCATTCTAAGGAAGATCGGCTGTATGCTCAAGTCAAATAGTGACGAGGACCCCGCACGACCGGGGCTTTTGGGGAATTCATCCCTTGACTGTGGTGAAAAAGTCCCTTTTTTGTTCAATAATGATTAAAATGACGACTCAGTGACAAATACAACGCTCGCGCGAGGATGCGAATGGAAAAAATAAAAGAATGCTCCAAAGTCACCATCGAGTTCACCATGCGGTTGCAAACGCCTGACGGGGCCAGACAGGAGACTCCGCCCAGCATCTGCAGCTTTGTCTACGGGGTGGACGTGCAGTACCCGTCGGTTGAAACCGCCCTTATGAACAAGGGGGCCGGTGACCGCGTGCAGGTGTATGTCCCGCCTGAAGAGATATTCGGAGTCTACGACGAGGAACTTGTCCGCGAACTGCCGCGTGAAGACTACAAACAGGAGCGCCTGGCACCCGGAAAAATGTACCGCGAGATGAAACGCAAATGCCTCGTGCAGTTTCTGGTAAAAGAAGTGCGGGAAAGCGTGATAGTAGCCGATTTTAACGATGCCAGGGCCGGAACTTGGGCGGAATTCGACATCGAAGTAAAAGAAGTGCGCCCGGCAACCGGAAGCGAACTGAAACCCCGCTGCCCCAGCAACCTTCCGGAATTTCCGGAGTGACTTGATGAAGGCTCCATTGACAAGGCGGCCGCGAACGTGTTAATCAGAACCGCTTTGGCCGTGGCCGGCTCTCCCCGGCGCGATCTCTTTTGCACAGGGAGTTCCCACCCAGAGGGCGACTAGCTCAGTGGATAGAGCGTTGGTCTCCGGAACCAAAGGTCGCGGGTTCGATCCCCGCGTCGCCCTCCAAAAAATCCCCAGTATCACTGGGGATTTTTTTATTGGGAAAGCAAAGTATCATCTATAGTGTTATAAAATGACATCTAGAGTTTAAAGTTGTTAATACTAATTTTCGTTCAAGATGGGCCAATGCCTATGGGTTACGCTCCGCTTCACCCATCCTACATCCCTTTCCAGACCTGAGTTAAGCGTAAGGGTGGGTGAAGCGGAGCGTAACCCATCACGTTAATCTTGAACGCAACTTGGTATAAGTTGGCGTAGTTACTAATTAAATATGGTATAGTCTGCTGACCGCAACCCGTTCGGCGGTGAGATACACATCGTGGTCAAAGATGGTTTTTTGTTTCCTCTTGCATCTGAACAAGGAACGCCCCCTTTCTAAGGTATATTGTAACGATATCGTCAGCTTATCCTATGTAAAGGCGGTCCGGATGTCAAGCATTGGAAACTGTTTTTAGCTATAATTTCAAATTGATGGCCCAAGCAAGGGGGTTTTACGAATTCATCAAGTTTCGTTCAGGACAGATTATAAATGGCAAGTGCCCGGCTAATACCGAGTTGCGTTCAGGATTGTAATTTTAATAAGGCCAGAAGAGCGGGGGAATGATTCCCCTGCGCCCCCAGGACTAAGCCGCGCAGCGGCGGAGGGAAAAAGCCATGGAGTTTAGAAAAGTTACCGCCATAATTCGAAACTATCGGTTGGGGGATGTGGAACAGCGCCTTCGGGAAGTAGGCGTCAAGGGAATAACGGTGAGCCGCATGAAAGGCTACGGTGAGCACAAGGAATATCTCACCGGTGATTGGCTCTCACCGAACTCGAGAATTGAAATCTTCACATCGAAGGACAAAGTTGACTCCATTGTCGAGGCCATTCTCGAATCCTCCTCGACCGGCATGAAGGGGGACGGCCTGATCGCGGTATTGCCAGTGGAAAAGCTTTTCCGCATCAGGACCAAAACCGAAGCTCTGCCCTCGGAGATCTAAAACCAGCTTCCCTGGCCGTCTTTATGAACTTTCGTGGATTTCCTCGGTCGAAGTCGGCTCAAGGGTCGGCTGCAGCGGTCCCCGCTTGAGATAGAAATAGAGCACCGGATAAATTGTCAGTTCCAGAAGGAGCGATGTAATCACACCCCCGACCATGGGTGTGGCGATACGCTTCATAATCTCGGAGCCGGTGCCGGTGCCGTGCATAATCGGCAGTAGGCCGGCGAGAATCGCCGCCACTGTCATCGCTTTCGGCCGAATCCGCTTGACCGCCCCGTGGTAGATTGCCTGTTTGAGGTCCCCGTAGGAGTTCATGCGGTCGAGACTCTTCCAGAGCCCGAAGGCCAGTTCCAGGTATAAGAGCATCACCACGCCCGTTTCCGCATCCAGTCCGGCAAGTGCAATAAGCCCCACCCACACGGCAACCGAAAGGTTGTAGCCAAGCAGGTAGAGCAGCCAGAAAGACCCCACCAGGGAGAAAGGCACCGCCAGCATAACCAGGATCACCTTGGCAAAAGACCCGGTGTTAAAATAGAGCAGCAGCACGATTATCACCAGTGTTACCGGGATGGCGAGCATAAGCCTTGCTCTTGCCTGCATCATGTATTCGAACTGGCCGCTCCAGACTATGTTGTACTTGGGGGGCAGCTTGATTTTTTCGGCGACCACCTTTTGGGCGTGCGCCACGTAGCCGCCGATATCGGAAGTGTCGAGGTCCACGTAGATCCAGGCCGTCTTTCGTGCGGCTTCGGTCTTTATGGACGGCGGGCCCTGGTGAATGCTGAAGTGTGCCACTTCTGAAAGAGGTATTTGCGCTCCGGTCGAAATCGGGACGAGTACTCTTTGAAGGGCATCGATGTTGCTTCGGTAGTCACGCATGTAGCGCAGGTTGACGGGATATCGTTCGAGGCCCTCCACCGTGGAGGTTACTTTCATCCCTCCAAGGGCGGACTGGATCACGTCTTCGATATCCTGTACGCTCAATCCGTAGCGGGCGGCGGCATCACGGTCTATCGTAAAATCCATGTAGTAGCCGCCCATCACGCGTTCGGCTATGGCCGACCGGGTTCCCGGAATATCCGCGACCACGGCTTCAACGTCTTTTGCCAGCTTTGCCAGGGTTGCCAGGTCGGGTCCCATCAGCTTTATGCCGACAGGGGTCTTTATACCCGTGCTCAACATATCGATCCTGGTCTTTATGGGCATGGTCCATGCGTTCACCAGGCCCGGGAAATGGATCGCATTGTTAAGCTGTTCAATCAATTCATCGTGGGTCAGGTGCCGCTCCTCCGGCCATAAATAGTGCAAGCCCTTTTTCAACCATTCCGGCATCCAACCGGAGTCGGAGTACCATCGGTCCTTATGGACCGTGCGCCACTTGCTCTCGTCCCGGTGAAGCTGGATCACCGTTTCGATCATGCTCAGCGGGGCGGGGTCGGTTGCGGTCTCGGCTCGGCCGATCTTTCCGAAAACCGATTTTACTTCCGGAAAAGTCTTGATAATCCGGTCGGTTTGCTCCAGAAGCTGCTTGGCCTTGGTAATGGAGATTCCCGGAAGAGTGGTGGGCATGTAAAGCAGATCGCCCTCATTTAAGGGGGGCATGAATTCCGAGCCCAGGTGCAGCAGCGGAAAAACGGCGCTTGCCATTACGAGCAGGGCCATCAGCAGGACGGTCTTTCGGAAGCGGAGTACGAACTCCGCCACCGGATGGTAAACCCATATGAGAAAGCGGGTGATGGGGTTTTTTACGTCCGGGCGAATACGGCCGCGGATAAAATAGCCCATCAGGACGGGCGCAAGCAGCACGGCAAGAAAAGCGGCCGAACCGATGGTGTAGGTGGTGGTGAAAGCCAGCGGTTTGAAGAGCCGGCCGGACTGGCCGGTTAGCGAGAAAATGGGCAGAAGGGATGCGGTCAGGACCAGAAGCGACCAGAAAAGGGAAGGTCCGACTTCCTTGGAGGCATCCGCGATGATTTGCCAGTGGCGGCTCTTATCGTATCCTCTTTCCATCTTCTTATGGGTGTTTTCGATCATGATTATGGTCGAATCCACCATGGCCCCCATGGCGATGGCTATGCCTCCGAGGCTCATGATGTTGCTGTTAAGCCCCTGAAAATACATGCAGATGAGAGCGGCCGTCACCCCCAGGGGCAGCATGAAGATCGCCACCAGGGCACTGCGGAAATGATAGAGGAAAAGGATGCAGACCAGCGAAACGGTTATGAGTTCTTCGATCAGTTTTTCCCGGAGAAAGGAGATGCTGGCGTCTATAAGGGCCGAGCGGTCGTAGACCGGAACGATCTCCACTCCCTCCGGGAGGCCGCTTTGCAGGTCTTTGAGCTTCTCTTTTACCGCCTCGATGACCTGGAGCGCGTTTTCTCCAAACCGCATGACCACGACCCCGGCGGCAACGTCTCCTTCGCCGTCGAGGTCCGCCAGTCCACGCCTCAGTTCAGGACCGAGATGGATGCTCGCCACCTGCTGGAGAAGCACCGGCCGGCCTCCCGGGTCGAGCCCGATGGGCACCTTGCGAAGGTCCTCCAGGCCCTTGAGATATCCCAGGCCGCGCACCATGTACTCCGTTTCGGCGCGCTCCACCAGCCGGCCCCCCACGTCGTTATTCGAGCGCTGGAGAGCGCGGCGGATTTGGCTTATGCTGATTTTGTAGTCCGCGAGCTTGTTGGGGTCGACCTCCACCTGGTACTGCTTGACGTATCCGCCGATGCTGGCCACTTCCGATACGCCGGGAACGGTCTGGAGCTGGTATCGCAAAAACCAGTCCTGGTACGTTCTCAGCTCGTGCAGCGAATACTTGCCGGTCCTGTCCACCAGCGCATATTCATACACCCAGCCAACGCCCGTGGCATCCGGGCCAAGCTGGGGTGAGACCCCGCCGGGAAGCTGCGCCATGACGTAGTTCAGATATTCCAGAACCCGGCTCCGTGCCCAGTAAAGGTCCGTTCCATCCTCGAAGATGATGTAGACCAGGGAGAAATTAAAAAAAGAATATCCGCGGACAATCTTTGCCTTGGGCACGGACAGCATCGCAGTGGTGAGAGGATAAGTTACCTGGTCCTCCACCACTTGGGGACTCTGGCCCTGATACTGGGTGTAGACGATGACCTGGGTGTCCGAGAGATCCGGTATGGCATCCACGGGGGTATGCAGGATGATCCAGGCACCGCCCAGGCTGAACAGCACGGTCAGCACCAGGACCAGGTATCGGTTCCGCACGGACCAGTCTATAGCCGAGGAGATCACTTTCCATGCCTCCCGTGTGAGAGCATCGCCTGGATGGCTTCCCTGAGCTGGCTCTCGGAATCCAGCATAAACTGGGCCGTTGTCACCACGCGCTCTCCCGGTTCGAGACCCGCCCTGACCATGAGCATGCCGTTGTCGCCCCTGGGTCCCAGGACAACCTTGCGCCCGCTGAACCGGCCTTCGCCCAGGGCAATGAAGACGACGTTATCGGTGGACGAGGCTCGAATCACCGCGTTGTCCGGGATCTGCAGCGCCTCGGCGGCCACCGGGACGCGGATTTTGACCGTACCGTACATTTGAGGCAAAATTTCCTTCTTCGCATTTGGCAGGACCACCCGAACCTGGGACGTACGCGATTTGCCCTTCAGATAAGGATAGAGGTAATCCACCGTCCCTTCGAAAGTCTCGCCCGGAAGGGTGTCGAACATGACCGCGACCTTCATCCCTTTCTTTACCAGCGGAATCTCGTCCTCATACAGCGAACCCATGACCCAGATCGGCTGCAGGCCCGCAATTTTCACCAGACTCCGGCCCGCTTTAACGTATTCGCCCGCGATCACCTCCCTGTCCGTTACAATGCCGTCTATCGGGGCATACAGCACCAGGGTCTTTCGGACCTTGCCCGTCCTTCTCAGCTCGGCGATCTGGGCGTCGCTGATGTCCCAGAGCTTGAGACGCATGCGGGCCGCTTCGGGCAGTTTGCGGCTGGCTTCGGCAATGTAGCCGTAAGAACTCTTTCCGATGGACCTGGCTTCGTCCAGGGCGGAAAGATATTCCTGCTGCGCGTTGAGCAACTGCGGCGAGTAGATTTCGATCAGCGGTTGCCCCTTTTTCACCAGTTGACCCGTTTCATTTACGTTAAGCTTTTCTATCCACCCGTCGATCTTTGTGGTCAGCGCCGCCAGGCTGGCTTCGTTCCAGGCGGTGGTCCCGTAGGTTGTTATCGTCCTGGCGAAAGGCCCCTTTTTCACCTCCGTGGTGGTAACGCCGATTTGCTGAACGACGGTCGGGCTGATATTTACCTGGCCCGAGGAAACCTCATCCTCGTAAACCGGGACCAGGTCCATACCCATGGGGGACTTGCCGGGTTTGTCGGATATGTAGTTGGGGTCCATGGGAGCGCGCCAGTAAAGGACCTTGCGCTTGCCCTCCGGCTTTTTTCCGCTCTCGGCCCCCTTGGATTCGGACTTGCCTTTTTCTCCCGGAGAAACCTCATCCTCGTAAACCGGGACCAGGTCCATACCCATGGGGGACTTACCGGGCTTGTCGGATATGTAGTTGGGGTCCATGGGAGCGCGCCAGTAAAGGACCTTGCGCTTGCCCTCCGGCTTTTTTCCGCTCTCGGCCCCCTGGGACCGAGGCTTCTCGGCCTTCGGTTCCTGCTTGCCTTTTTCTCCCGGAGAAACCTCATCCTCGTAAACCGGGACCAGGTCCATGCCCATGGGAGACTTGCCGGGCTTGTCGGATATGTAGTTGGGGTCCATGGGAGCGCGCCAGTAGAGGACCTTGCGCTTGCCGTGCGATTCATGCGGGGCCGCCTGTGAGTTGGAGCCGTTTGCCGCGTGTTGTTCCCGTGGTTGCGCCAAGCCCTGAGCGGCGGTGTCGCCGGTTTGCGCCTGGGCGGACGGTATTTTCATGGCTGTAGTTTTTACAGTGGCTCGGCCCGCAAAAAAGGCGGCGCCCGCCACCAGGATGAATGTGGCAAGAAATGCGGCAAAGCCCCCTTTTTTCATGGATTGATTTCCTTGTGAGATTCGGTTTTGCCTTCGGTGCCTCCCTCGCCTGGAGGCCCCGATGTGGATTGCGGTATTTCCCATGCCACCAGCATCTCCAGTTCGGCGAGTCTCTGGGCTCGATTGGCAAGAGAGCGTTCGTAGGTAAGCTGGAATTCCAAAAGGGACCTTTCGGAATCGAGCAGGTTCAGAAAGCTCACGGTGCCGGCTTCAAAGGCCTGCGTCGTAACCAGGATGGCCTGCTGGGCTTTCGGAATCAAAGCGTTTCCGTAGAGGTCTATTTTTCTTTCCGCGTCCCTGAAGTTGTACAGGGCCATTTTGAGATCGGCGACCAGGGTGTTTTCCCGTTCTTTGCGCTCTTTTCGGGCCGCGGTGTAGCGCGCCCTGGCCTCTCTTTCCCCCGCGCGGTATTTTTCGAGCCAGATGGGAAGGTTGATGGAAACGGACGCAATGACGGGGTCCTTGCCGCTGTCGGGCACATTCCGCGCCAATGCCGGCTCGGTATAGATCGTTTCTATGCCCAAAGTAAAATCGGGGAAGAAGTCCTTCTTTGCCAGTTCGATCCCCACCCGCTCGCTTGCCGCGGCAAAATCAAGGGCCCTCAGCGAAGGGTTTGCCCCCCTCAGCCTGGCCAGGAGTTGTTCGTCGGAAAAATTTGCAGGCATTTCGGCTACCTTGCCGGGCCACGGAAGGACTTCCGTCTCGCTCCTGTTAAGAGCGGCGCTCAGCTTGGCGGACAGGGGCCGGCGAAGGTCCTGCAGGGTGCGCAGGCTGTCCTCGACCTTTCCGAGTTCCACCTGGGCCTTGGTCACGTCGGCATACGACAGGCTTCCGGAGGAGTACCTGGCACGGGCGACATTTTCAAAATGGCGAAGCAGTTGCAGATTATTGCCGGTAATGGCAATGGCGCGGGAGAGATAATAATATTCGTAAAAAGAATTCTTCACTCGATAAAAAAGGTTCCATTTTGCGGCTTGATAACGCTCCTGCTCGGCGTTGGCGGCCTGAAAGGCACGGTCGCCGCGAAGGCTCAGCTTGCCGAACCAGGGAAACACCTGGGATATTCCAAACCGCTGCCGCTGGGGCCCCACGCGTGTCTCGACCGCCTGGATAAAATAGGCATAGGTAAACCGGGGGTCGGGCATCGCCTTTACCTGGGGTATTCTTTCCAACGCCGCTTTCCACCGGTTGAAAGCGGATTCCAGGCCGGGATTATTCAACGCGGCATAGACAAGATAGTCGGAAAGCGTTGACTCGGAACTAATCGCGGGAAGGGCCGCTTGACCATGCTCCCGACCGGAGAGAAGCTGGGACTCGGTTTCGACCGTGGACAGAGTAACCGCGGGCCGGTCCTTCCCTGGACCTGCGCATCCTAAAGCCAGGAGTACCCATAGGTAAATTATCCACGAACGACATCTCACCGCTTTCAAGTTTATCCCTCCATTTGGCAGCACACTGCACAACCGATTTATGCGGATTCGCCTGTTTCCATCAATTGCGCAAGGCAAAACTGTCCAGATTCTGCCTTATTAATACATCTTGTAACAGATACAAGTCTCACCGGCCTGAAATGCTTCGCCAGTTATACGGAGTTGCTTCAAGATTGTAATTTTAATAAGTCCGAAAGAGCGGGGGAGTGATTTCCCCGCGCCCCCCGGGATTTCAGCGCGCAGGCGCGAGCGTTCGCCGTAGGTCCCAGGCTCTTTCCCAGCTTAAAAAGCATCATGCTGGGCGCAACTTGGTATCAGGGCTTGCCCGTTGGCGTTGATTATAAGAAGGGGATGTCGCTTTGGGATAGCAGGGAAGCAAGTACACGAAGATAGTTGCGCTCTCATCCGCCGGGAGGAATAGATAACAGAAATCCCCGGCCACAACAACAAAAAGCTTCAGTCGATCGGATAGCAAGGCATAAAAAGGCATTCCACAAACATTTTGCCGCGTCCGGTTACTGTAGTTATATCGAGTCTATTTGGGACGCCGGATGGAGGTGAGCCGCTCCCACACGTTGGCAATCTGGTTTTCCAGATCGACTAGATACATGTCGTCCGCGATCTCCACCACGACTCCGATACCGTTGGGTATCTGTACTCTATCGTGCAGTTTGGGCTTCCATATCTCGCCGGATGTCCCATGATAATTAGGGAACGCACTTATCTTCCGCGTGGATGTGCGAAAAGAATTGAAACTGTTAAAGGAGTTCTTGATCATCTTTTTTGCTCTCTGGCTTTGCCGGCTATTTGTTCGGATCACAGCATTCATGAGCAATTGTTTTGTTTTACATTTCTAACATTATGCCTTGTGGTCGTCGATCGACAATCCTTTTATCTCTCCATCAATGATTTTTCTCGCAAATATAACGCTCTCCATGTCTGCTACCTCTTTACTGTGGAAAGTCTTTTCGGAAGAGAAAGTCTGCTCTCTCGCCTCGTCTTCGGAAACGCTATTCCGGACGACAGTGACTTCCAGAGTCCAACGGTCTCTTTCGGAGAGCTGAACGGATTTTGACCTGAGCAAATAATCTTTATAAATGAATCCCACTGGTGTACACCTCCTGGACCGATAGAGTGCTTTGATTTTCCTGTCGTACGTCTATCATTTGTATTATGCCGGTCCGACGTATTGCCACGGTCCGGAAGTGTATGATTCGCCAATAGTGCCCGGTACCCACATTTAGGACTGAGCCAACTATCGTTTCGTATTCGGTTCGATTTTAGATATCAGCTTATGATTTCGCCTTATCCTTCAAAAAACGTCTTACCGCGTCGGGAGAAGTCCCAATTGCCGTTACCGCGTTTTTTAGCTGAAATTCTGTGCATGTGAACTTCTGACACCAATATTTAAGCTCGTTTCGTTCGTGAGGATTGACTCTATTATTAGCGAAAGGCCCTCGCTTGGAGTTGATAGCATGCATGGTATCTCTCCGTGTCAAAGTGTAAATTGTTCGGCCTGCGTGAAAAAGAAGGCCCACAACGGGTATTACGGGCTACAAAACAACAACTGAAACTATTATATCAGGTTGGGATACGAAAGTATACAGGGCATGGGTCAATTCCAGCACTGATGCTCTCATTTTATGCCTGATATTCGATTATTTGAGTATAAACATGCTGTTAAGTTTGGAATCGTGACAATCATTACACTTGCGAGTACAATTAATACATGTCGAGAAATTTTACGGAATTATACTATATGCTAAGCTTGGATTCATTTAAATCGTTAAGATAATGCACTGAAGATCACACTGGTCTTTTGAAGAATCTCTTTTTTCTCTGCAATCCGAATTGCAATTTATGGTTGCAACAATTAAATGTTACAGTGTAGCCGGGCATGGAGATTACAATTGTAAGCCCGATGGGAAGCGGCTGAAGTTTCGGTATGATTTTGCCTGCGGCGGCTCTTATTTTCTTCGTGGCGGGGCCTTCCCGGGCTATCCTCTTCACGGGGTGTGATCGGCTGCGGTGAAATCGGCTTACGGGAATCGGCCCGGCGCCGCGGAAAAACCCTTTCTCCATAGATACCAAAGGACACCGGATAATGAGTGAAATGCTCGCGGAACATGAACGTCCGCAGTCACTGGGAGAGGAAATCTCAAACGCCGTCAGCCACGCCGTCGGGTTGATTGCAATTCTTGTTGCGGCACCGTTTCTAATCGTCTCGACCATTCGTCACGGCGACCCATGGACCATCACCGGTTCCTGCATTTTTGCCGGGGCTATAGTCCTGCTCTACCTGGCGTCTACGCTTTATCACGCTATCCCGAAGAGCAGGGCGAAGCGCGTGTTTCGGGTGCTGGACCACGGAGCGATTTTCATCCTCATCGCCGGCACATACACACCGTTTACGCTCGGCGTGCTTCGCGGTCCATGGGGCTGGACGCTATTGCTCGTTGTCTGGAGCCTTGCGATACTCGGCGTGACGGTGAAAGCGGTGGGAGGCATCCGGCACCCCCGTTTGTCAACCGGGCTGTACCTGGCCATGGGGTGGCTGATCGTCGTGGCCATCAGGCCGCTTTGGTTCCAGATGCCCTCGTCCGGAATCCTCTGGCTCCTGGCGGGAGGTATCGCCTACACGAGCGGTGTGGCGTTTTTTGCGGCCGAGCGGGTGCGCTACACCCATTTCGTATGGCACTTGTTTGTTATCGCAGGCACCACCTGTCACTATTTTGCGGTGCTTTGGTATGCCTGAAAGGCCGCCCGGCAGCTCTGCCCGTTCGAACCGTCTCCGGGTTGAAGTGCGCCGGAGACGATGGACAGGCATAATTTATTTCACTTTAAGGGGGATACCAAAAGAGCATGAAGCCCAATGTTCAAAAACTGGCGCAACAACTCCTCCACGAAGACTTCGACAGTCTCAGCCCGCGTGAACAGAACGTAATCAGCCGCATCGCCGGTGGTTTGCACATAAGCCGAAACGTTCTGAAAGAACACCAGGCGCAACTGACTCGGGGACAGAGGCTGGCGGACCGCGTGGCGTCTTTTGGAGGGTCATGGCCGTTTATCCTCCTGTTCGCAGTTGTTTTGACCTCCTGGATTATATTGAATACATTCATTTTAGCCGGGTGGAACCGGGCATTCGACCCCTATCCCTACATCCTCCTGAATCTGGTGCTGTCGATGCTTGCGGCCATACAGGCGCCGGTCATCATGATGTCCCAGAACCGCCATGCGGAAAAAGACCGCATCGATGCCGCACATGACTACGAGGTGAACCTGAAGGCCGAGCTGGAGATCATGTCGCTGCATCAAAAGCTGGACGCGCTGAGGCAGGACCAGTGGAGTGAGTTGCTCGCGAGGCAAGAGGAGCAAACGAAGATACTCAGGCAGTTGCTGGAAGAAATCCGGACACTCAATAATACCGGTCCCATTTCCTGAGGTCTTTCTTTGCCCCGGAAGTGCGGGTGCGGATTATTCGTACGAAAAGTCTTGCATATTCGTACTTACGGGTTATGATAGCAGGGTGCCACTGGAGTAGGTTATTTTGAGTTATGCAGGAAATCGATCTTTTGCCATAATTATGGCGCGGTTTCGGGGTAACTCCGAGTACCGCGCCAAAGTGCAGTGAAAAAAACATAAGATTTTGTAGAAGGATTTAGAAAATGGCAGAAGGTCGTGTAAAATGGTTTAATGACAGTAAGGGCTTTGGGTTTATCGAAGCGGACAGCGGACACGATGTATTCGTTCATCACTCGGCCATACAGGGCGAAGGCTTCAAGTCTTTGAGCGAGGGTGATCGAGTCAATTTTTCGGAAGAAAAAGGCGCCAAAGGGCCGAGCGCCGCAAACGTAACCAAGCTCTAGTCAAAGCTTTGCAAAAAAGATTGAAATGAGCATGAGCCGGGGCCGTAAAAAGCCCCGGCTTTTTTCATTTGGGCAAGGGCTGGATGAGACCGGCATAAGTGGAACCGCGAGCCGGTCCCACGCGCTTGCGCGTGAGGCCGAAATCTCGGGAGGGCGCGCGGGGAATCAGCTCCTCGCTCTTTTGGCCCTATTAGAATTACAATCTCGAACGCACCTGGTCTAACCCACTTCCCCACTGCCTGCCTGATTGCCGGTTCAGCCGCAGCCTTCGCGATCGGTGCTTTGCAAACCGGCAATGCCGGTAATCCCAAAGGGAAAAGCCATGATTTCGAAATCTTCGATTCGGAAAGCCATCGCACAGGCCCGTGGTTGTGTGAATGGCGACCTCTATCTCGATGCCGACGGCAAGACCGTTTCTTTTACTGTCGGAATGAGGGACTCATTGGAGTACAGGCGCACCTATCCTGATTTTTGGTACCTGGCGCAGGAGCATTCCTTCGAGAAGGTCGCGGGGATAATACGGAGATGGGCGGCTTCGAGGTAATAGTCTGGTTGTAACCATTTTATACCAGGTTGCGTCCAAGATCGTTCGGCCTGAGGTATCGAAGGGCGGACGATCCACCCGTTCATGCTTCGATACCTCAGCACGAACGGAACCAAGTTCAGTTCAACCCTGAACGCAAATTTGTATCAAAAGAGGGAATTGCAAATAATGCTGAGCAATAAAGATCGAAACAACAAAGGCAGCGGTAAGGGTGTCGATGAAGGACATCCAAAGCGGAAAACCGAACCCGGCGCGCGAGAGTTGCGAAGAAAGAATCTGGTAAAAAAGGTCAAGAGGTGGAAGTAAATGGAAGGGAGCGGCAAGACCCTCGCGGTCTCGCACAAGTTGAGCCGGGGACGCCTCCGGAACCGGTTATTCGGGCTGAAAAAAGAAAGGATATCCACGCAGGGCTTTTGACTCGCCAGAGCGATTTGTTTGTCACTGTGAATTGAGGCACTGTAAGAATTCCCATATAAGTCGGCCTATCCTCAAAAAGTTCACAGCCCGCCAGGTTCGAAAGAAACTTGCTAACCGGGATTCAATAAGCAAATAATCCGGAAACGTTGAATATTTCCGCCTCTTCCATTTTTCAAAATGAGGGGAGTTTGGTTGATCCTGGCCTGCCAGTAGAGTATATCCTAACGGAAGCATCCAAGCGAAGTTGTCTGTTTGAATAAGCCGGGCCGAAAGTCCCTTCGGAAACTGAGGGCTATATGTCGAAGATTAATCAGATCCAGTACAAGATACGGGAGTTGGACGGTGGAGAGTTCCAGAAGCTCGCCGATGCATACCTTCACAAAAAGGGATACGAACGTATCACCCCTCTCGGGTCGGTTATCGGAGCCAATAAGGTCAGGAAGGGCACCCCTGATACTTTTGTACCGCTGCCTAACGGTAGATTCGTATTTGCAGAGCATACGACCCAACAAGAAGGTCTCTGCAACAAGCTCAAAGGGGATCTTGAGAAGTGCTTTGATGAAAGCAAAACAGGGATACCTGTTCGCAAAATTGAAGAGGTGGTATTTTGCCACACATCCAGGCTTTCTCCCGAGGAAGAAGACACTCTTGCCGAAGAGTGCGGAAATCACGGAGTCAATCTTAACATCTTCGGAATCGGCCCCCTATCTTACGATCTTTATCAGAAGTATCCCATGTTGGCGATGGATTTTTTGGGTGTGGAGGTGGATACCGGCCAAATTGTTGATCCAGATGATTTCATCACCGCATACAATAAAAACAAGCTTGCTACACGGCTTGATACGACCTTTTATTTTCGTGAAAATGAAGTCAAAATAATCTTGGAAAGCCTTGAAAAAGGAGACCTTACCATTATTTCGGGCCGAGCCGGGGTAGGGAAGACTAGGTTGGCCCTTGAGTGCTGCGACAGATTCACCACTGAGCACCCCGAATACAAGTTTCGATGCATATTCAACCGAGGTTCCGATCTCTTCCAGGATTTAAGAGTTTATTTCCTTGATCAAGGGAATCACCTGATTCGGGTGGACGACGCCAATCGGATCGAGCGATTTGACTACTTCATTCAGCTCCTCCAAGACCAACAGGATACGCGCCGCATCAAGATCGTGACCACTGTTCGTCACTACGCACTTGATAAAGTCCGAGAGGCTGCGCAGCCATTTGGCGATGGAACCGAGGTAGAAATTCTACCCTTTGAAGACAAACAAATAGAGCTGTTCGTTAGAAACGAATACAGCATCCGTAACCACTACTTCCTTGACCGAATTGTCCATATCGCCAAAGGTAACCGCGGCTCGCATTATGGCTTCTGAAATAGCTGTGCGGGAAAATATGCTACAGAGCATCGCTGATATTTCTGGCCTCTACGATGTGAATTTCGCCTCTATACGTAAAGATCTCGAGGAACTCGGGGATGAAAATCTCCTTAAAATTGCCGGCGTGGTTACGTTTCTTAGAATAGTCGACAGGTCCGCCACTGAGATGACTAATGCCATCGAGCACGCATTCGGGATTTCGCCTGAAGTGTTTTGGAAGGGCGCTCGTCGACTGCATGATTTGGAAGTATTCGACATGTACGAGAACGAGGTCGTAAAGACTTCCGACCAAGTTCTCGCGACATACCTTTTCTACCTCACCTTTTTTAAGGAGACGAGTTCTCGACTTTGCAGACCTTCTGCGACATTTTTTCCCTCGTTTCCGCAGCCGATTCGTGGACGCCCTAGCCCCCGTTTTGGACGCCTTCGACAGTCAAGCGATTATCGTTGCCATGCGCCCGCATGTTGACAAGATATGGAGATCCATGGAGGATGCTGGTGATCAT
The DNA here is from genome assembly GCA_963712895.1 of uncultured delta proteobacterium. Taxonomy (GTDB): domain Bacteria; phylum Desulfobacterota; class Syntrophobacteria; order Syntrophobacterales; family Syntrophobacteraceae; genus SbD1. The sequence continues at coordinate 182,047 of CAVQJR010000017.1, forward strand.
GATGGTCTGCTGAACCTTATGGAAGTGTTTTGGTTTGTTAAAAGTACTGATACACTCTTCTACATTCAAGGACGGGTTAAAGAGCTTGAGCCCAAACCGGTAGATCCTTCTGAAATGAAGTTCGAGGCGAACTCAAACATTCCATCCCTCTCACTCCTTAGTATAATCAGTGTGTTCCAGTATTCGGATAATACTGGTTTTCGAATGGCGCTTGACCTCTTATATAAATATCTTGCAAAGGTTCCAATAGATCTCCAATATGTGATCTATATCTTGACAGATCGATTCAGTTTCACGAATATGTCTTACCTTTATAATTATTCAGTACAACGAACAGTAATAGATGCACTACTCGAAAGGATGGGATGTAAATATTACTATCTATTTTCAAAACTTTCCAATACTCATAGCTAAAAGTATCTCTGTACTACTTTTGACACTTCACGTTCAAAAGGGACACGAGCTATAGAGATTATAACATTTGGGCTTCAAGCTGCCTCTGGCTGTCGCATTTACGACTGTCAATCTGGAATGGACTCTTTCAACTATACCAGGTTGAAATCTTCCAAAAAGAAGTGATTGATGTACTACATTGGTACTGTAGCGATGGGGGGTACTTGATTTCAGTTTCCGAAATCATAAAAGACGATACAGTGTCAATCCTCAATTTTATTGAGCACCAGCTCGACCCAGGGAATACCCAGCACTGCACCATCGTCCAGAGTTACCTAGATTTCCTAAAACACCATGTGTCGTTTTTATTCAGACGTTCCGCGCGCGGTTCTGGAATGAGGCCAATGTCTGAACTGAGCTGTTTTTGCTTGATCGTGACGAACTCCAAGAGATTCATCTGGGCTTTAGGGGCTATCAACAGTACAAGCAGAACAAGATTAGAGACCATTTCTCCGGCTATACTTTTGTCATTACGAGCGTTTCTACAGCTTTGCACTTAGATTTAAATGATCCTATACGGATCCAAGAAATGAGTCTCGGAATCGGGGAAAGTGGCCGATTGCACTGTCCGAACGAGACCCGATCCTGTATGTAAGGGTAATAGATTATTACTTAAGTCTGACCGATCCTCTCAACCTCGACGGAATTATTCCACTAACAGAAAAACTTATCGAAATCTGCGGGCCTGATCGTGCCTTTGAGATGCTTAACAGTCGAAATTACTCCACAAAGCAGAGTTGGCTATTTGGAAATTATCAATCTCTGCCCGCACAGCATGTTAAAAACAACGCCTCTTCGAACTTTATGAACTATATCGGGTTTCCCGGAAGATTTCAAATGATCTGGACTTCCTTCTTAAATATCGATCTCTTGATGAACGTGTAGTTGCGAAAGTAACGAGATTAATCCTTGACAAAAGGCAAGGTCACTCCGAATATGCGTTAGGCCTCTCTTCAATCCTTTTAGAGTTGTTATTATAGTAATCAGTGATCTATTTTCACAGGATTTGGACATACTCAAGGATGCTTATTTTGCATCAATCGAGAATGATCGAAACGAAGACTGGGACGGGCTTACATTTAACAGAATTCTAGACCTAGATCCTGGTTTCATCTCCGAGTATGTCGACCAGATTTACAAAACAGCGAGATCTCCGAGTAGGTATAGTGATAGACGCAACTACGCATTCATCTGGAAACGTGAAGATGCCAATGAATTAATGGAACATATTATTCAGCGAATTTATGAACATGAAAAGAAACGGAGAATATATTTACATTCCTATCTTGAAGCTTTTTTCTCTGAAGATAGGCCACAAGAAACTCATCCGGATATTAGAGAGAAGCAGAATTTCCTCCTAAGTACTCTCATCGAGACTCGATACCATGACGCTTATTTTATGGAATTCATCTTCAGCACCATTGCTGATTTGATTTCGAGCGTGGTCGTTCGTTTATCGCTCTTTCCTCACACAACAATACTTTGAGGATTTTCGAAAGTTGCGGCTCGAACCAAGCAGCAAGACTTGGTCTGGAAGCGCAGTGCCTATGTTCCAGGCGGAGATGGAATATCTTGAATCTATTCTCCCACTCCTGAACTCAGTAAGTTATCTCAAGCATAAACAGTATCTGGAACGGAATATTGAGGAAATCCGAAATAAAATTGAGAAACATAAGAAATATGATTTTATGCATGATTAGGCATCATCTCACGGAGATGAAATGAAAGCATCACATTAACCTTCTTGCCTGGATCGAAAGAAAACTGCTTTCCTGGCTTCGGTAAGTATCGGTAAGTGAATAATCTGAAAACGTTGAGGATTGCAGGGGTCACATTCTCAGGGACCGGGAGAGAAACCTTCGGATTTGCGTACTGCCCCGAGCGCGTGATTTTAGACGATGCACGGAAATGCGAAGTTGCCTGAATGGGTTCGCAGGCTATCGGGCGTCAGTCCTCGTAATATCGATCCCGCCCTTTCTCCTTGTGGTCCAGTGCCATGTGGAATGAGCAGTAAAAAGCTGATAATAAATACCTCGTTGTGCACTGAGCTTTCTGAAATCCGTATTTGAAGCTGTCGCGCGGGATTGCAGCCGGCAAAACGGGGGCGATGGCGCCCCTTTTGCGTCGTAAACTTGTGCAATGGCACGGGGATCAGGCGGCGCTTAAGGTTTGGGTGTTCCCTTATTTCGGCCCTTGGAAAGATTCATCGTTCGCCCCGTAGTCAACCGAAAGGTAATTTCGATCAGGAAGGCCGCCCCCGCCATGACGAACAGGACCCCGAGCTGGGCGGGTGAACTCTTTGCGGTCTGCCAGAGAAGACTTGCCAGCGCGCCCAGGCAAAGTCCGACTCCGATCAACGAAAGCCACCGCCTGCTCCGCGTGTCGTCTGCCATCAACGCGTTGGCGCCGTTAACGGCCGCAAAGATCAGCAGGAAACCGGCGCTGCCCATCGTCGACATGCTGGAGAGGTCGGCCAGATTGGCGATGAGCACAGTGAGCCCCGACGTGATCAACAGCCCCTCTATCGGCTCCCCCCAGGCCTTGCGTTCCAATGAGTCCGGAAGCTCCCCGTCTTTTGCTATGACGTAACTCAGCCGCGCCGCGCCGTAAACGGTGGCGTTGATGGCCGAAGCCGTTGAAAGCATGGCGGCGACGGCGATCAAAATGAATCCGGTTTGCCCCATGAACGGCCGGGCCGCCTCGGCCAACGCGTAGTCCTTGGCGCTGATAATCTTGGCGAAGGGCAGGGTCCCAACCGTAACTACGGCCACAAGGACGTAGAGAACTATCACGAAACCGACGCTCGAATAAAAAGCGCGGGGCAACGTCCTGGGCGCGTCCCGCACATCCTGCGCCGTGTTGGCGATCAGTTCGAACCCCTCATAGGCCAGGAAAATGATCATCCCGCCTGAAACCAGGTCCAGGGGGGATGACCACGCCGACGGCGCCAGCCTGGTCCCGTCGATGCCCCGGATACCGACGGCAATGAAAAGGACCAGGATCGCCAGCTTGATGAGCACAATCCAGTCTTCCGCTTCGCCGATCAGCCTGGCGCTCAACAGGTTCAGCCCCGTGATGGCGACGACGCTGCCCGTGATCAGAATGTGTTTCCAGAGAAGTTGCGAGGCGGGCGGAAACAATGACGCCCCATAGCTTCCGAAAGCATAGGCATACAGCGAAAGCATGACGATGTAGCTTATCCAGAGCAAAATGTTCGCGCTCCCCGTCAGCAGGCCCGGGCCGAACGCGCGGTCCAGAAACGCCACCGTTCCTCCCTGGCTCGGGTAAGCGACGGAGAGCCGTGCGTACGAATAGGAGGTAACGAGGGCAACGATACCCGCAATCAGGAACGCCAGGGGTGCTCCTCCGCGGGTCAAAGCCACCGACAGGCCGAGAACGGCGAAGATGCCGCCTCCCACCATGCCCCCGATCCCTATGGCCGTTACCTCCCAGTATCCGAGGTTTCCATTTCCGGGTCCGCTCATATAAATTCAGCCATTTCTGTTTATCCGGGTTGCTTTGAGCACATAACCGTTATTGGATAAATCCGCTCCGCAATGCAGGCAGGATAAGGATATATCGAAACGGCGTCAATCCGGGGATGTCCAGGTGTGATCGATGGATGGCGTTTTTGCTGTGGGGCAGGGATTCCGGGGGTACCCGCCAAAGTGAGGAAGCAGGCTCGAAGCGGGCCGCCGCAGCGGCGAAGGGGCGGGGGCCGTGGGGAGCTCAGCTCCCCACGCCTTTGAAAAGCATCCTTGGATACGTTCTTGAAGGCAACTTCTTATTAATGTTGTCGTTACTCCCGGACCCGCCGCCGTAGCGGGCGGGTCCGGGAGCGCCGTCTGGAAGAGTCACCCTGTTGAATCACCACCAACGTCTTGTCGTCCTGTACGTTGGACTCTGAGACACCGTTTGGATCACCGCCGATATACTGTTGTTCTGTTCATCAGACTCCGCAACACTATCGTTTGCGTCGACAACGGCAATGATATATTTGCTGGAGATCCATTTCGAGTAGTAACTGAATGACACGGTACTGCTCTGGGCGGCATTCAGCCGGCTTACATAGCTCTGGGAGATGAACGCGCCCGGGGTGGTTCCGTCATCCGAGAGATAGAATTTTATGACGGATGAGCCAGCCCTTTGGTTTCCGGCATTTTTAACCGTGAACGATCCGGACAACGTATTCCTGCTGTAGGACAGGGTCCTCCAACTGCCCGTGAGATCGATGCCCGAATCCTGTTTAACGTACACGTTGCAGGCACACGTGGACTGCAATCCTCCATTATCGGTGGCGGTCAACTGGAAGGTAAGGGTTGCGCTGCCCGTGTCCGCATTGGGCGCGGTAAAAGCGGGTTGCACCGCGGTTGGATCGCTCAGAGTGACCGGAGTACCGCTTGTCTGCTTCCAGAGATAGGACTTGATCCCGTCATCCGGGTCACTGGAGGCGGACCCGTCGAGGACCACTCCGTCGCCTTCATAAACCGATTGATCCTGGCCCGCGTTGGCCTGGGGCGGGGAATTGACCCAGGTGACGGCCACGACACACGTTGAGGTGGATGTCAACCCTCCATTGTCTTTTACGGTGAGCCGGAAGCTCAGGGACGTACCGGCCTGCCCGACATCGGAGGCAATGAATGTCGCCTGCGAAAGTGTGGTGGGTGTCAGCGTTACCGCCGGTCCCGAAATTTGCTCCCACAGGTAAGATGCAATGCCGTCATCGGGGTCCGTTGAGTTGCTCCCGTCAAGGGTTACGGCGGTACCTTCGGATACCGTCTGATTAGGACCTGCATTGGCGGTAGGGGGAGCATTGGACACGGTAACGTTCACAACGCAGGTATCACTCGACGTCAATCCGGCCTGGTTGGTAACGGTCAACTGGAAGGTGAGCGCGTCGCCGGCGTCTCCAACAGTGGGGGCCGTGAAGGTCGGTTTGGCTGCCCTTCGCCTCGATAGCGATACGTGAGTCCCGCCCGTTTGGGTCCACAGGTACGACAGGGGACTGTTGGCCGGGTCCGTCGAGTTCGACCCGTTAAGTGTTACAAGCGAACCCTCGGATACTGTTTGAGCCGGACCCGCATCCGCCACGGGCGATTGATCGCCTTGTGCGAAGGTGGCGGAAATGGAATGGTTGGCCGTGACGTTGGTGAATGTATAGCTGGTCACGGCGCCCGCTGAGGAGCCGTCCACCGTGACGCCGGCCACTTTGTAGCCGGTCTTTGGGGTGATGGTGAAGGTCTGGCTGGCGCCGGAGTTCACCGTGGCGGAGGGCGAGGGCGAGATGGAGCCGTTCGCGCCCGCGGAGGCCGTGATGGTGTAGGTGCTGGTGACGGCGGTGAAGCTTGCGGAAATGGAATGGTTGGCCGTGACGTTGGTGAACGTATAACTGGTCACGGCGCCCACCGAGGAGCCGTCCACCGTGACGCCGGCCACTTTGTAGCCGGTCTTTGGGGTGATGGTGAAGGTCTGGCTGGCGCCGGAGTTTACCGTGGCGGAGGGGGAAGGCGAGATGGAGCCGTTCGCGCCCGCGGAGGCCGTGATAGTGAAGGTGCTGCTGGTGACGGCGGCGAAGGTGGCGGAAATGGAATGGTTGGCCGTGACGTTGGTGAACGTATAACTGGTCACGGCGCCCACCGAGGAGCCGTCCACCGTGACGCCGGCCACTTTGTAGCCGGTCTTGGGGGTGATGGTAAAGGTCTGGCTGGCGCCGGAGTTCACCGTGGCGGAGGGCGAAGGCGAAATGGAGCCGTTCGCGCCCGCGGAGGATGTGATGGTGTAGGTGTTGGTGATGGCGGTGAAGGTGGCGGAGACAGAGTGTGTGGCGGCGATGTTGCTCAATGTGTAACTGGTTACGGCACCCGCTGAGGAACCGTCCACCGTGACGCCGGCCACTTTGTAGCCGGAGTTGGGGGTAATGGTAAATGTCTGGTTGGAGCCCTTGGCGGCGTAGAAGGTCCCGCCGGGTGAGATCGACCCGCCTGTGCCCGCGGAGGCCGCCACCGAATAGACGACCAGTTCGGGCGTCTTGATGCTCTCGGCAGTGCCGTTATAGGCGGTGGCGGCGATGTAGTAGCTCGATGCCGTGAGGTTGTCCGGTATGGTGTAGCTCAGGGCGTTACCGGCATCTCTTACGGGAAATGTGTAGTTCCCGCTCGATGGCCCGTAATATACCTTATAACCGGTGACGCTGCTTGGACTTGCGTTCCATCCAACGGTCACTTGAGCCGAATGAGCCGATGGCGGCAAGACGATCGCCAGAGCGAGCATGAAACTGAAACTGAAGCAAATTAACCAAAGACGGGTGATTTTTTTGTGGGTGGAAAATATGGATAGTCTCAAGAGAGCACCTCCTAGCTCGATGTTTATGCCAAGGCTAAGAGCAGCTCTCGGTTGACTTGCAAAGATCCGATCTTATGGTAGTCCACGAGAATGCTGACCCGCCTGGCAACCCTGCGACCAAATCTCGTGAAGAAACCGATGATTAGGCCAGTGGCTTTGCGCCCCATCCTTTCGGATTGGTTTGCCTTTTTCAGACGGTATTTGCTTTTGTGAAGTCAGCTATCGCATTAGAATCACCTTTCTTAATGTTTGACTGCCGTCACACATTAATCTTGAAGTCGTCAAGACGCGATGAATTCAAAAATCCGATCTGCCCTGCCGCCGCGTCCCGTTTTTAACTCGAAATCTTCGCCGGTGGCTTTGCACCTCATGCTTTCAGTTGGATTGACTCTTTCATCGTTGCACCGAATAGACCTCAAAATGGACCGGCTCGGTGACTCGGGAAGGTGTCAGTGCAAAAGGAATACCAATTAGGAAAGAAGAGGGGTTACTGAACAGAAGTAAAAACTATCTCCTTCCGGGGCTCTGAAAAGCTTTGCCGGCACAGCTCCAGGCCGTAAGGGTGAACTCCGTCACCCAAAATAGCAAGAATCCGAAACCACCTGTCTTGCCCACAGTGTAGTCAAATGCCTACGCATCGATTATCGCTTTTTGGAGGGAGAGGATCGTGTCGACCTGCAGGAAGCAAGTCCCGCTCCCCTGATAAGAGGTGTGGTCAAATGCCTACACTAATTTCATCCTCCAGCCAAGATGCCGATATAGTCGATCTATATGCGTAGGGATTTTACGCTATTGAGTAGATAGCCGCCTTGTTGCTGGCAACATCTTCCAACGCCTTTGTGCAAGGAAAATCCTACCATGCCGCTCGATTGCTATAGACCGCTGCGCACTTGTTGATCCGGCCTCGAATTGGAAAATATCCCGCGGGCCGTGACGGCCCAATTCGTCTTGGCGGCAAGCGAAGATTGCAAGCGAAGTAGAATAAATTAAATAGATCATTTATGCGGAAAACTACCGGATCGGGGAAGCGTTCAAAATGTTGTCGACTTACCGCTTGTGCTCCCCGAACCGGTCCGAGACCATTGGCAAAAGCCGCTCTCCGGTATCCAGGAATACCGTGTCATACCAATTTGCGTTCAAGATTGAACTGGGCTTGGTCCCGTTCGTGCTGAGGTATCGAAGTACAAACGGGTGGACCGTCCACCCTTCGATACCTCAGGGCGAACGATCTTGAACGCAAATTGGTATCAGTTCAAATATGCCGGATATGGAAATCCCCGCGTGCCAATTGAACCCTTCCTGCCCGCATACGGAGAATAGTTATCTGTAACTAGTCTTTATCCTATGATTACGACTTGTTGAGGATTTCATAATCAGTTCCCCTCGGCAATGAAGGGGAAGTGCCCCAAGAAAGGGTTTGCCCGTGGTTTATTAACGGCTATTGCTATTCATTCGTTCCGTGCTAAACTCGGCATGTTTTCCGGCATGGAGGGTTTTCAGGGGGTAATCCCTTCTGGAGCAAAGCTTCGCAGGAACTGCGAAGCCGGTGGAAAGAAAAAAACGCTCGGCTCGGGCCGTCGTTCCGGGATTGGAGAGTAGGGCCGATTCACGTGCCGATCCCGGACATCATCGCTTTCGGCATTCTGACCCGGCAGCAGAGGTCTCGACCGGATCCGATTACATACAGAATGGACTCTGTTTGGAATTGAACTTTCGGCTACTCACTAAATTAGGATCGGGTTTGGCCCGGCTGCAAAAGGCCAAACTCAGCCTTTCCGGTCTTGTCCTGCTCAGCTTCATGGCTGCCATCCTTTCCGGAACAGTTCTGTTATCCATGCCGTTTGCCACCGTATCGGGCGGAATTGCCGTCATAGATGCTCTGTTTACCGCCACCTCGGCGGTTTGCGTCACAGGACTTACCGTGGTGGATACCGGTTCCTTCTTCTCGCCCGCGGGTCAGATGGTAATCCTCCTTCTCATTCAATTGGGGGGGCTCGGGGTTATGACTGTCTCAGTTGCAATCTTTCTTTCGATCGGCAGGAAGGTTTCTTTTAAACACCGCCTGGTCATGCAGGAGGTATTTGCCTACACGCCACGCAAAGACATCCACAAGGTGGTTTTTGCAATCTTTATCTTTACCGCAGGCGTCGAAGCAATTGGCATCCTGGCGCTTACTCTGTTCTGGATGAAAGAATTTCCCTTCACCAAAGCTCTGTACCTGGCCACATTCCATTCTATCTCGGCCTTCTGTAACGCGGGGTTCAGTCTCTTTCGCACCAACTTCATTGCATACAGCGCCTCTCCCTGGCTGAACCTGACCGTGTGCAGCCTCATAATACTGGGTGGAATTGGCTTTCCGGTTGTCTATGAGATATACGAGAGACTGCGAATTCGCAAAAGCAGGCCGCCGAAAATCTCGGTTCATACAAAATCGGTGCTGCTGACAACACCCGTTTTAATTGTCGCCGGAATGGTTTTTTTCCTTTGGGGAGGCCATGGCGGGGGGGCCTCTTTGGGCGAAAACCTCTGGCCCGCGTTTTTTCAATCGGTGACATGCCGGACAGCGGGGTTTAACACGGTAGACATTGGAATACTAAGCGACTCGACTCTGGCTTTTCTGATGTTTCTCATGTTTTGCGGAGGTTCGCCGGGTTCCTGTGCCGGCGGGGTGAAGACGACGACGGTTGCCCTCATGGGCGCGTTCACCTGGAGCCGGCTGCACAGGAGATCGCGGGTAAACATGTTCAAAAAGAGCATCCCGCAGGAGACTGTATCTCGGGCCGTATCGCTCCTTATCCTGTCGATCACCCTCATTCTGATGATCTTCTTTTTCATGCTTCTCACCCATGTCCCTTCTTCTGACGGCGGCGCATCGAGATGTGAGTTCGTGGCCTACCTGTTTGAGACCGTCTCCGCCTTCGGCACGGTGGGACTCTCGATGGGTGTCACGGAACAACTGAACACTTATGGTAAGTTTCTCATCGTTATAATGATGCTGGTGGGAAGAGTCGGGATCCTGACTTTTGCCTATGTCATCGCCGGTAAAGAAACCCAGAAGGGGATTCAATACTCGGAACAGAATCTGATGATCGGCTGAGGGAAAATATAAAGTGAAACGATTTGCAGTCATAGGTTTGGGCAAGTTCGGGTTCCATGTTGCGAAGGCGCTTTTCGAAGAAGGACACGAGGTTATCGCCATCGATAAGAACACGGAGCACGTTCAGGAGATCGACCCATTTTGCTCAGAGGCCATCGTCATAGATGCATCGGATAAAGAGAAGCTGAAGGCCCTCGGGCTCGAAGGAATGGATGCCGTCATCGTCAGTATCGGATCGGACGTCAGCGTGAGTGTTTTGGTTACACTCTATCTTAATGAGATCGGGGTTAAAAAGGTTCTAGCCAAGGCGGTCAACCATGACCACGGCAAAGTCCTGAAAAAGGTGGGCGCAACAGAAGTCATTTTTCCCGAAAGGGCGATGGCGATTAAGCTTGCCCAATCGCTGTCCAGGCCGAATGTTCTGGATTTTTTCCCCCTGGCTGACGATTATCACCTTCTTCAAATTGCCCCCCCGCGCGCCTTTATCGGGAAATCCCTAAGGGACCTCAATCTCCGGGCCTTGTATAACATCAACGTGCTTGCCATTAAAGAGATCATTCCCGACAACACCGTTCTTGTGCCATCTGCCGATTTTGTCATTAAAGACAGCGATGTTCTGGTGGTCCTGGGCAACCAGGCGGACATCCGGCGCATCAAGGATTTGCGCGGTGAAGAGGAATAATCGCACCCGCGAAGGAAATGGCGAGCCCCCCATGCGCGCCGGAGCTGGAAAAGCCACAATCGGACACCGCCGCATCAGCCCGTCTTGCCGGAAGGTGGAACCTGCAGGTTGCCGCCATTGCATGAATGCAATGATCAGAACATGGCAATTTTTCGGGAGATCGAGATTTCAAGGACCAGGAGAGAAATGGATGCTTATCCGAGACTGATCCTTACCCGAACAAAAAAATCACCAGCGCCGTGCTTTTCGGCATCTGGTGCAATGGCTAGTTAGGCCTACTTCGGGCACAGGCAAGGGCTGTGAGGCCACAAGGACACGACAAGAAAAGCATAAAGCACACTATGATTGGCCGAACCTTGTCTTGAACCATTTCCATGCCTTCTTGAGATCCAATGCAACTCCAAACACCCTTGGTTTGAGTTCAATGGCATCAGAAAGTCCTACATTCTCAGCAGGTTTAGCCTTGGGCGTTGAGGCTGCTAGTGCCGAGTCCTTGTACTCTTGAAGCCTCATTTCCATGTTCTTGATCTCACGAGATACGTCTCTTAACGGAACCTGATTCGGAAAACCCTTGCCTCTGAGTCGGCGGTCGATATCCTGCATTCTGGTGTAGATCGAATAGACTCCGTTCGTAAGGCATTGGTGGGTGTGTATTATTATTGACTAGTGCTCAGATTTTCGTCTGTCCGCGTACTCCAGAGCAAATTCGAAAGCCCATATGAAAACAGCCTCCAAGAAAGGGGGGATGAAGTTGCCCCAGAAAACTTGACGTGGACTTCCTTCAAACGCCACACCTCTATAATGGATTGTGCGACCGTAGAAATCCTCAATGGGTCCCATTTCCCCGCCATTCATGAAGACCCATGGTGTAACCTTCTCCCTATCAAGTTTCTTGAACTCGTTGTCGACAGCAAACGTAATTTCTGGGTATTTGGCCATTTCTCACTTCTCATCGCTCAACGACGACATAACCGGCGCCAGGCTTTATCGGCGTCCGGTTGATGTGATTGTTATGCAAAACCTAGCTCTATTTGATCAATGAAATCAATCGAATTGGAGCCAAAAGCCCGTAGCCCGTAGGATGGGTGAAGTCCCGCGCTTTTGGGGACGCAACCCATCGCTTTTTATTTGTCAGATCAAAATCTCTCGCCGAAATCGCCATCCAATTCTCCCTTGAGACCGCCCCAATCCACCGTATAAACCCCGCGTTGCACGTATTCGTGAAACGTGGAATGCGGCCAATCCGACACCCTCAGAACCAATCCATGCTTGACCGGGTTGTAATGGATATAATCGAGATGGTTGCGCAAATCCTCTTCATCCCGGATGGTATGTTCCCAAAATCTGCGCTGCCAGACTCCCCGTTCGCCCTTCATCTTCCGGCTCGATGTAACGCGTTCTCCCGAAGGCAGCGCTCGTGAAAAGCCGGCCTTGATTCGCCGCCATCGTTGCGAATAGTCCGAATCGCCTTTGGGCAGCCGCCATATTGCGTGCAGGTGATCCGGAAGAATAACGAGCGCAACGTTTACAAAACACGCGCGTTGATGTTCATCGCGAAATGCGGCTTTCAGGTGTTCAACGTGTCTGACCAACAAATCGAGGTGTCTTTGGGCAATGGTTACCGTGAAGAAATATGTAGCTCCTGGTAGGCGGCTGCGGCGGTAGTTGGTCATGGTCACATTCAGATCAATGGTCGAGCATGTGAAAAGCGATGGGTTACGCTCCGCTCCACCCATCCTACGGGCTACGGGCTAACGAAAAAGTGATTACCCGAAGAACTTTAACTGCTTTTCTACACTACAACCTTATGATTCATAATTCAATAATTCAACAAACCTTGCCAACTTGTTGACCTCACGGAAGATTAAGGTATTAAACGGCTATCATGAGTCGGCTTGGAGCATCCGACGGGTGGCCAAGTAGCTGTTCCCGGCTGCCCGGGTCCGAAGGACAAGAGGGCCGGCGGATCATTTCTTGAATCCCTCTTGCTTCCGCACGGGCAACAAGAAGTCGTCACCCGTGTCTTGTGCTCCGCGCCCGGATAGCGGGTATCCGGGCCACCCGCGAAATAGTATTTACTTATGCAAAAGCTCCACTACGGTACGGACCGTCAATTCGACGCCCGGCAATAATACCCCTTCGTCAAAATCAAAATAGTTATTGTGATGGCCGGCCGTTAGATCGGACCCAAGCATGAAATAGGTGCCTGTCCCGCCATTTCGCTGAACAACCGACATGAAATGAGCATAGTCTTCAGCGGCCCCGAAGTCTGAACTGTCAACTATATCCTGGAAAAAAGTCATTCGTTCGGCTGCTCGTCTTACCAGATCGCGCATATCGGGGCTACTTTCGCCGCTGCCCGTCCCACCCACCTGGACAATGTTGTAATCCACCTCATACATTTGAGCCGCGGCGACTATAATACGACGGGCTTGCGCAGCAACATACTCGTCCAGTTCACTGGTTTCCCCGCGTGTTTCCATTTTATAGAAAGCAGTCGATGGGATAATGTTTCGGCCTTGTCCGGCTGCAAGCGTACCAACACAAATCCGCGTCGGTCCCCGGCCGTGGCGTGATATGGCATGTAAATTAAGGACCGCCGTGGCCGCGGCAAGCAAAGCGTTCCGCCCTTCTTCGGGGGCTATTCCGGCGTGGGCCGGCGTACCGGTATAAGTTACGTCATACTTGGTAGTCGCGAAGAACCTGTTTGTGGAACAGATCAGTTGACCCGTTTTCCTGGCCTTAACGCCGATATGCCCCCCGAGAATGTAGCGCACCCCATCCATTGCTCCGGCGCTCACCATGGCCCTGGCCCCTTTTGTTCCCTCTTCCGCCGGCTGGAAGACCAACCTGATCGTGCCGGTCAATTCCGGCTTGAACCGGGACAGAATCTCGGCCACAGCAAGTCCGACGGCAACATGGCCGTCGTGGGCGCAAGCGTGCATGGCCCCGGGATTCACGGAGGCAAATCCTTCCCGGTAAGGGCGATGCCGGGCGTCCTGTGCTTCCTGGATTTCATTGGCATCCATGTCAAAACGTATCGCCACCGTAGGCCCCTCGCCGCAGTGCATGTCAGCCACAATGCCGGTGAGTCCTCCCGCCATTTGTTTCACCAGCGACGCATCCGCTCCCTGTGAAACGGCCCTTTCCATATGCTTTTCGATTTCCGCCTCCGGTGGGACCCCCATCATATCGGACTTGCAGACCGCGTGCGGCCCGACTTTCACGGCATATCCAAGTTCCAGCAATCTGCCGGCCACAATGGCTGCCGTGCGAAACTCGGTCCAGGCGACTTCCGCGTGCTTATGAAAATCGCGCCGCCACTCGATTGTTTTCTGCTCTATGTCCCTGACCGTCGTTGTTATTCTGTCTGCAATATCCACCGATTCTGCCTTTCTGCACCCTCAAGTCGAGGTGGTTGATTCCATCTTGCGTCCGAAAAGGCCGGTTTCCCTTCTCCCTGGCCAAAGGGTGCAAACCATCGCCCCGGCCGGGCAGGGCAGGCACAGCTTCATCGTGCCCACCGGTTTTTCCGGAAAACCGTCAAAAGCGGAGCCCGTGAATGGCAAAGAAAGTCATCATTCCGACGTAGGCAAGAGTTGCGAGCACGCTTCGCCAGAGCCTGGCAGGCGACCTCTTCGCATTGGTGAAGTACCGGTATCCGTGCAGAAGGGCCGCCTGAAAGAGGTAGAGGGCATAGCCGAGGAGTACGACACACTCGGCTTGCATTCCCATGTGCGCAAAAACGGACAGAAATCCCATGAAACCGAATGCAAGGTTGGCGAAGCCAACTTCGAACATCCAGTCGGGCCGATCTGTTTCCCACCCGAGGCGTGCCGCATCCGACCGGTGGAAGATGACATGGCGAATGAAAGCGAGGATGCCCGCGATACCCACGGTCGTCAGCGTCACCAGGTCAAGAGCGGTTTGCGGCCTGTTCGAAAGATAATAGAATCCGAAAAATATACCGACGGCACCGACGAGCATGCCGGCAATGCCCAGGAGACCAGCCATTGTTGTGTTGATCCTCTCCTGACGACTATCGTTGATCGGCCGGGTAGCACGGTCTTTGCGCGCCCGCCATTTTTCACCGGCCGGATGGCGCCGGTGGGCATTCAAAGCTATGCGCACCCTACATAATTCACAATTATTTCACCAGGATAGACGATACATCGGGAAATGGGAGATTGTCAATACTGAAGGCACCACAACCACCCGCCGTTTTCCTCGGCTTAACCTGCGAGCCACGTCCATCGGCCTCGGCGTTTTCCGGTTTTCGGGGACCGTCCGGGTGATTAACTTACGGTAAAAGGACGATGTTCGGTATGAACGAGAACCCGTGATAACAGGTGAAAGGAATAAAGGCATGGAAGAAGCGCTATTTGAAAAAATAGGCGACCATATGGCAAAAAAAGAAGGTTATGTGGGCCTGACGGGAATGCAGGCCGTTCACAGGTATCTTATCGATAAATACGGGTGGCAGCCTGAGCAGGTGCGTAAACTCAGCGGCGATGACCTGCGTCTTTTGCTGGCCGGCTATGACGAAAAACCCACAACTGAATGGAACTAGACGGGCAGGGTGGGCACGGCTTTTCCGCGCCCACCATTTTTTTTAACCGGCCGGATGCACTCCGGCGGGCACCACAAGGCCATACCCACCTCATTAATTAACAGTTATTTCAACATGATAGAAATATGTCGGGAAGTGGAGGATTTGTCGATAATGAAGGCACCATGGCCGTGCGGACGCCTCCATCGTTTCCGCGTTCTACGCGGAAAACCTGCGGCCCCGGCCGATTGACCGCAACCGGGGTGCAATATTTTTTGCCCGGCGCCATGTCGGAATAGACATCGTACTCGCCCGGAACTTATAATATCCGCCGGAAGCTCTTGATCATTATCCGCCGGGTAATTACGAAAGGCGAAATCAACTTGACCCCGTGCCGTAAAAGAGGTTTTTCACGTTTCACAATGTTCCACGTGGTACAAACCTTACATGTCAGTACGTCGGGTAAGTCCGTAAGGAGAAGCTCATGAAGACGGTTCCGGTGCAGAACGCCCTGGGGATGGTGCTGTGCCATGATGTGACCCGGATTATCCCCGGGCAGTGCAAGGGCCCTGCTTTCAGAAAAGGCCATATCATCCGCGAGGAGGACGTGGCGGAACTGCTCAGCATGGGTAAAGAGCACGTCTATGTATGGGATATCCAAACCGGGAGCGGTCTTCTCCACGAAAACGAGGCCGCCGACCGGATTGCCCGCGCCGCGGCCGGAAGGCACATCGCGCGTTCGATTCCAAAAGAGGGCAGGGTGGATCTGACGGCAGCGGTAGACGGGCTCCTCAAGATCGACACCGAGACCCTTTTGGAGGTCAATGCGGAAGAAGAGATCGTTTTGGCGACGATTCACACGAACCAGAGGGTTTCCAGGGGTAAGGTGCTGGCCGGGACCCGCGTGATTCCGCTGGTTGTCGAAGAGCGCAAGATCGAACGGGTCGAGCGTATCTGCTCCCGGCGCCATCCGCTGATCGAAGTGCTGGAGTTCAGGAGCCGCAACGTCGGAATCATTACGACCGGGAGCGAAGTGTATTATGGTCGTATCAAGGACCGGTTCGGTCCCGTCGTTCGTGCAAAACTCGATGAATTTGGGTGCCGCGCCCTGGGGCAGGTCTTTGTGGCCGACGATCGGAGACGGATCGTGGAAGAGGTCCGGTCGTTTTTAGACCGGGGTTCCGAGATGATACTACTCACGGGCGGCATGTCGGTGGACCCCGATGACGTGACTCCGGCGGCCATCCGGGATTGCGGTGCGCGGGTGGTGACCTACGGCGCTCCGGTTTTTCCCGGCGCCATGTTCATGCTGGCCTATCTTGGCGATGTCCCCCTGCTCGGCCTTCCGGGGTGTGTCATGTACCACAGGACAAGCATCTTCGACGTGATTTTTCCCAGGCTGCTTGCCGGTGAGCTGATCACGCGCAAAGATATTGTCGGATTGGCTCATGGAGGACTGTGCGTCCAGTGCGGGGAGTGCCGTTACCCGGACTGCGGCTTTGCCAAGGGTGCTTGAGCGATTGCTTGTCGTTTACCTCAAATCAGGAGAGAGGAATGGAGAAAAAGGTCCTCAATATCAACGGGATAAACCGGACGATTATCGCAAACCCCGAGGCTTCGCTGGCGGAGGTGCTGCGCGGGCAGCTCGGCCTGACCGGCACCAAGATCGGCTGCGGCTCGGCCCAGTGCGGCGCCTGCTCGGTCATCGTGGACGGGAAGGTGATCCGTTCATGTGTGACCAAGATGAAACGGGTGGAAAGCGGTGCCGCGATTACTACCATCGAGGGTATCGGCACGCCGGAAAACCTGCATCCAATACAATTTGCCTGGATTGTTCACGGCGGGGCCCAGTGCGGCTTCTGCACCTCCGGTTTCATCGTTTCCGCCACGGCGCTCCTGGATGAAAACCCCAGGCCCACCCGCGAGGATGTGCGTGAATGGTTTCAGAAGCACCGGAACGCCTGCCGGTGCACGGGATACAAGCCCCTGGTCGATGCCGTAATGGATGCCGCACGGCTTCTGCGCGGTGAAATCACAAGGGAGCAACTGGCCTTCAAGCTGCCCGCGGATGGAAGAATCTGGGGCAGCCGGTATCCGCGCCCGAGCGCCGTCGCCAAGGTGACCGGAACGTGCGACTACGGAGCGGACCTGGGGCTCAAGCTCCCGCCCGATACCCTGCAGTTGGCGCTCGTCCAGGCCAAAGTGTCCCACGCCAATATCCTCTCCATCGACGCCTCCGAAGCCGAAAAGATGCCCGGGGTCTACAAGGTGGTGACGCATAAAGACGTCAAGGGCAAAAACCGCATCACGGGCCTCATCACCTTCCCGACCAATAAGGGCGACGGCTGGGACCGGCCCATCCTGTGCGACTCGAAGGTGTTCCAGTTCGGCGACGCCATCGCCATCGTCTGCGCCGACACGGTGGAAAATGCCAGGGCGGCGGCCGAAAAAGTCAGCGTCAAGCTCGAGGAACTGCCCGCCTACATGAGTGCCCCGGCGGCGATGGCCGAGGACGCGATCGAGATCCATCCGGGGACCCCGAACATTTACTTCGAGCAAAAGATCGCCAAGGGGCAGGACACGAAGCCTCTCATGGAGAAAGCGGCCTACGTGGTGGAAGATGATTTCTACGTGGGGCGCCAGCCGCACCTTCCCATGGAGCCGGATGTCGGGTTCGCCTATTATGATGACGAAGGACGGCTCACGATTCATTCCAAGAGCATCGGCATCCACCTCCACCACGCCATGATCTGCCCCGGACTCGGAGTGGAACCCGAGAAGCTGCGCCTCGTCCAGAACCCGGCCGGCGGGACCTTCGGATACAAGTTCAGCCCCACCATCGAAGCCCTTCTGGGTGTGGCCTGCATTGCCACGGGCCGGCCTGTTTTCCTCAATTTCGACTACTATCAGCAGATCACCTACACCGGGAAGCGCTCGCCCTTCTTCGTAAAAATGAAATTCGGGGCCGACGCGGAAGGCAAGATCGTCGCCATGGAGTCGGACTGGAGCGTCGATCACGGTCCGTACTCGGAATTCGGCGACCTTGTGACAGTGCGCGGCGCTCAGTTCATAGGGGCCGGCTACGGCATCCCCAACATCCGGGGGATAGGGCGGACCGTGTGCACCAATCACGCCTGGGGTTCGGCCTTCCGCGCCTATGGATCGCCGCAGAGCGAATTCTCCTCCGAAGTGCTGATGGACGAACTGGCGGAGAAGACGGGCATCGATCCCCTGGAACTGCGCTACAAAAACGTCTACCGCAAGGGCGATACGACCCCGAGCGGGTGCCCGCCCGATGCGTACAGCCTGCCCGAGCTGATCGACAAGATCCGCCCGCTCTACAAGGCGGCCCTCAAGAAGGCCAAAGAGGCATCCACGCCGGAAAAGAAACTGGGGGTCGGGGTTTCGATCGGCGTCTACGGCTGCGGCCTGGACGGCCCCGATTCGTCCGAAGTGGTGATCGAACTCACTCCCGAGGGAGTCACCGTCTACAGTTCCTGGGAAGACCACGGCCAGGGCGCCGATATGGGCTGCCTGGCAACGGCCCATGAAGGCCTGATGCCCCTGGGGATTGCGCCGGACAGGATCAAGCTCGTCATGAACGACACCGCGCTGACCCCGAACAGCGGGCCGGCCGGGGGAAGCCGGTCCCAGGTGATGACTGGCCAGGCGGTCCGAATCGGCTGCGAAATGCTCGTAAACGCCATGAAGAAACCGGATGGGACCTTCAGGACCTATGAACAGATGGTTGCCGAAAACATCCCCGTGCGCTATTCCGGCAAGTGGGTGGCCTCCACCTGCGTGGCCTGCGACGAAAACGGCCAGGGCAATCCCTTCCCGGTCTATATGTATGGCGTTTTTCTGGCGGAAGTGGAAGTCGATACGAAAACGGGAAAGACCAGGGTGGTGGGGATGACCTGCGCCGGGGACGTCGGCAAAATCGCCAACCGGCTTGTGGTGGACGGCCAAATGTATGGCGGCATCGTCCAGGGCATCGGCCTTGCTCTCACCGAGGATTTCGAGGACCTGCAAAAGCACACCAGCCTCGTCGCCTGCGGCCTGCCCTACGCGAAGGACGCTCCCGACAAGATCGACCTTATCTACGTGGAAACTCCGCGGGAGCATGGTCCGTTTGGAGCGGCGGGAGTCGGCGAACTGCCCCTGACTTCGCCGCACGCGGCCATCATCAACGCCATCCACAACGCCTGCGGCGTGCGCATCACCCGGCTTCCGGCCCTGCCGGAGAAGGTGAAAGCCGCTCTCCAGGCCGGGACCTCGCACTGAAAAGGCCGTGGGGTCGATCTTCGGTCCCGAAGCCGTTTAATCCTCCCCCCTTCCGCCCCCGCCGGGGGCGGAAGGGAGCTTTACACCCGTTGCGGGCTTTTGACGATTGCCCGCGCGCCCTTATTGTCTCCGCCGCCCGGCGTTAATTGGAAGGATGCTCTTCGCAACCATGGAACAGGACGAACTGCGCAAGCTGGAGGACCGATGCATCCAGGAGCAGCCCCCGAACTGCGCCGCCGCCTGCCCCGTGCACGTGGACGTGCGGGCCATGATGGCCGAAGCGGCTCGGGGAAACTTCACGGAGGCGGCAAAAATTCTCAGGAAGACGGTCCCTTTCCCGGGGATTATCAGCCGGGTCTGCGATCAGCCCTGCCGATCGGTTTGTAAACGGCGGGAAGCGGGAGATCCGCTGGCCGTCGTCGCCATCGAAAAGGCGTGTCTCGATTACGCCGTCGGACTGCCGGAAAAAATCGCGGTGCTTCCCGGTAAAGACAAGCGCGTCGCGGTGGCGGGGGGCGGGATGAGCGGCCTTACCGCCGCCTTCGACTTGGCGAGGAAGGGCTACGCGGTTGTGGTCTTCGAGAAGGAAGCGCACCTGGGGGGCAGCCTGTGGCGCTTCCCCGAAGGAAAACTCCCCAGGGAAATAATGGAAAAGGACCTGCAGGTGCTGGAGCGGGTCGGGGTCGAGGTACGGCTGAACGCCGCCGTGGGCGAAGCTGTTTCTTTCGATGCCCTCTGCGCGGATTTTGAGGCCGTCTACGTGGCTACCGGCGAAGCCCCGGAGGTCTTCGGCCTTGCCGCCGACGGCGCCGGCCGGATTGCGGTTGATGCGGTGACCCTTGCCGCCGGCCGTGAAAGAGTGTTTGCGGGGGGGAGCCTGCGCCGGCCCGAGGCGGAAAGATCGCCGATTCACTCCATTGCGGACGGCCGGATTGCGGCCATCTCCATCGACAGGTTTTTGCAAAAGGTTTCTCTGACGGCTTCCCGCAAAGGCGAAGGACCTCACCCGACCCGTCTCTTCACTAGCATGGAGGGCGTCGAACCGCTTGCGGCCATCCCGATGAGCGGGCCGCTGGAAGGCTATTCCAAAGAAGAAGCGGCCCGCGAGGCTTCAAGATGCCTGCAATGCGAGTGTATGGAATGCGTCAAGGTCTGTGAATATCTAAACAGCTTTCGCGCCTACCCCAGAAAGTATGTGCGCCAAATCTACAACAACCTGTCCATCGTCATGGGGCACCGGCACGCGAACAAGCTCATCAACTCGTGCAGCCTCTGCGGGCTGTGCCGGGAGGTCTGCCCCGAGGACCTGCATATGGGGCTGGTCTGCAAAAAAGCTCGCGAAACCCTGGTAAAACAGGGCAAGATGCCGCCGTCGGCCCATGACTTTCCCCTGCGGGACATGCAGTTCAGCAACGGCGAAAAATGCGCTTTCGCCCGCCCGCAGCCGGGAACGGACCAAAGCCGTTTCCTTTTTTTCCCGGGGTGCCAGCTTATCGCGTCGGCCCCGGAGCATGTGAAGAGCGCTTATGCGCTGCTCACCGGCAAACTTTCCGGCGGGGTCGGCTTCATGGCCCGGTGTTGCGGGGCCCCGGCGGACTGGTCGGGCAGGACCGAGCTGTTTGAATCCGGCAGGGATGATTTTCTGGCCCAATGGCGGCAATTGGGCAGCCCGCGCCTGATTCTCGCCTGTTCGACCTGCTATGAAATCTTCAAGGCTCATTTTCCGGATGTTGCCATCACTTCGCTTTGGGAAACCCTGGACGGTCTTGGCCTGCCGGAAAGCGTCGATGTGGAAAAGCGCGAGGTGATCGCCGTACACGACGCATGCACCACCCGCCACGAGAGCGCCATCCAGGAGTGCGTGCGAAACATCCTGCACCGCCTCGGCTTCGAGATCGAGGAATTGCCTTTCAGCCGCGAGAAAACCGAGTGCTGCGGCTACGGCGGGCTGATGTTTTTCGCCAATCCGGATCTTGCAAAAAGCGCCATTCGACGGCGCATCGAAGAAAGCCCGCGGGACTACCTGGCCTACTGCGCCATGTGCCGGGATTATCTCGCCTTTAGCGGCAAGCGAACCCTCCACCTCCTGGACCTCATTTTCAAGACCCCCAGGGAGGAGGCCGCGTTGCGGAAAGGTCCCGTTTATTCGCAGCGGCATGAAAACCGGGTGCGGCTGAAAAACTCGATGCTGAGGGATTTGTGGGCGGAAACCACGGCCGATGCGCAAGGCTGTGAAACCATCCGGCTGAAGCTCTCCGATGAGGTGCAGCAGCGCATGGAGCAACGGCTGATCCTCGTCGAGGATTTGCAGCAGGTGATCGAGGCCGCCGAAAGAACCGGCTACAAGATGCTCGATCCGGGTACCGGCCGTTTCATCGCCCACTATAAACCGGCAAGCGTTACGTATTGGGTGGAATATTCCCCTTCCGGGAATGAGTTCGTCATTTATAACGCCTACAGCCACCGCATGGAAATCGTCGAGGATGTGAAACCGTGACCCCGCAGGAAGATAGTAACAAGGAAAAGATCAGGCTGTGCCTGAAATGCAACCTGCCCCTGGAAATGGGTAAGATCGGCATCTCCTACCTGGGAAATACGTTTCCCGTTGACCTGCCGAAATGCCCCGGATGCGGCCAGGTGTATGTTTCCGAAGACCTTGCGCTGGGCAGGATGGCGGAAGTGGAAAAACTTCTTGAAGACAAGTGAGTGCGTTTGAGGTCCCTATGCCCGGTGCCGGGGAGTGCAAGGTTTACGAACGAATAGCCGCGGACGGGATTGCGGGCGGCTTCATCCGTCCCGGCGGCCTGGAACTGACGGCGCGGGCGCTTTCGCTTTGCGCCTTTCCTCCCGGCTCCCGGATAGTCGACGTGGGGTGCGGGAGCGGGGCCACGGTGGAATACCTGGTCGGGCGGCACGGGTTTCGTGCGGTGGGGGTCGATCCCTCGCTTCCGATGCTGGCGCAGGGGCGCGCAAGAAGACCGCCTCTACCCCTGATTCGCGCAACCGCGGAGAGTTTGCCGCTCCGCGACGGCCACTGGGACGGTATTCTTGCAGAATGCAGCTTATCGCTTACCGGCGACCCCGACGGCGCGCTCGGGGAATGCCGGCGTGTCCTGAAACGCGGAGGGCGGCTGATACTTAGCGACGTGTATGTGCGAAACGTTGCAGCCATCCCGGAGCTTCGGGCTTTGTCCCTTTCCTGCTGTCTCACCGGGGCGCTCTCACGCGGCGAACTCATGGAAAAGCTCGAAAACGGTGGGTTCAGCATCCTTGTGTGGGAGGACCATTCTCCGGCGCTGAAATATTTCGCCGCACAATTAATACTATCCCGAACGGGCGGGCAGTCCTTCTGGTGTTCGTTCACCGGGGCCGATCCCGTGGATGCATCGAGAATCGAGCAGGCGGTGTCCCATGCCGGGTTCGGATATTTTCTGGTTGTCGCGCAAGCATCCGTAAGCGCCGGGTACGTATGAATTTTAAATCAAAATGAGAGGTTGCGCTCGTGACAAACGATACCGTCCGCATGATGGATCTCGCCCGGCAAGGTTTTTACTGCAGTCAGATCCTGCTCTTTCTGGGCCTTGAGAGCCAGGGCAAAAGCGATCCCGACCTCATCCGGGCAATGGGCGGCCTGGCGGGCGGGTTGGGGTTTTCGGGTGGAACCTGCGGCGCCCTCACGGGTGGGGCCTGCCTCCTCGGGCTGTACGCCGGAAGAGGGACCCCCCAGGAGGAAGAGGACCCGAAGCTCAATCTGATGATCACGGAACTGGTCGAATGGTTCTCCCGGGAGTTCGGTGAAATGTATGGCGGCATCGAGTGCAGGACCATTTTGGACGATGCTCCCGAAAACCGGACGGCGCGATGTCCGGCTTTGGTGGTGGGTGTTTATGAGAAGGTGAAGAGCCTGCTCGTTGAAAACGGATTCGATTTTACACGGGCGCGCTCATGAATGAAGAAGTCGTTCTCTCTGAAACCGGAAGCATTTGCCCGCAATGTTTCATCACGGTCCCGGCGTTTCGGGTTGCACGGGGAGAATGCGTTTATCTCAAGAAAACATGCCCGGAACACGGCCCCTTTGAGTCCGTGGTGTGGAGGTCGCAGCCTGCGTACACCTCGTGGGTGATGCCCAAAACTCCCTCGTACCCGACGTTTCCGCGCACCCGGGCGGAGAAGGGGTGCCCCTGGGACTGCGGCCTGTGCCCGGAACACCGCCAGCATACGTGTACCGCCCTTATCGAGGTCACCCAGCGCTGCAATTTGCGCTGCCCCGTTTGTTTTGCCGATGCCGGAAACGGTCCAGGGGCCGATCCGACACTGGATGATCTCGGCGGACAATTCGACCGTCTGCTTGCCTCCGCCGGTCCGTGCAATGTGCAGCTTTCAGGGGGAGAGCCGACTCTGCGCGCCGACTTGCCCGAAATTGTCGCTTTGGGCCGGTCGAGAGGGTTTCCGTTCATTCAGGTCAACACCAACGGTTTGCGTTTGGCAAGGGAGCCTTCTTATGTGGAGGCTTTGAAAAGGGCCGGCCTGGCCTCCGTCTTTCTTCAGTTTGACGGGACGGATGAGTCCGCCTGCCGAAAGCTTCGTGGACGGGAGCTGCTTGCGGAGAAGGTGCTGGCCGTCAAACATTGCGCCGAGCAGGGCATCGGCGTGGTCCTTGTGCCGACCCTGGTTCCCGGTGTCAATACGGATCAAATCGGCTCCATCATCGAATTCGCGCTTCAGAGGCTTCCCGCCGTCCGCGGTGTTCACTTTCAGCCGATAAGCTATTTCGGGAGATACCCGGGTCCGCCCGGAGATGACGACCGTATCACCATCCCTGAAATCATCACGGCGATAGAAACCCAGACGGGAGGCAAAATCAGGTCCGGGCACTTCAAACCTCCGGGCTGCGAAAACGCTCTTTGCTCGTTTCACGGCAACTTCGTGCTCATGGCCGATGGAGAACTCAGAGCCTGGACGCAGTGCCGGTCCGCGGACTGCGGCTGCAAAACGATTCAGGCGGCCGAGGGCGCGGCCAAAGCACGCCGGTTCGTGACTCAATTCTGGTCGCATCCAAAAGAAGGACGATATTTACCCGCAACGTCGCTCGACGCTCCCGGCCTCGGGGCCTGGGACGACTTTGTGGCCCGCGCCGTGACGCATTCACTCAGCGTTTCGGGGATGGCTTTCCAGGATGCCTGGACCCTGGACCTGGAGCGGCTGAAGGATTGCTGCATCCACGTTGTGCACCCGGATGGCCGCCTGATCCCGTTTTGCGCCTATAACATCACGAACGGCGAGGGGCGTTCCTATTACAGAAAGGCACCGAACGGAGGGGCGGGATGAAGATCACACCCCTGGAGGGATGGATCTCCGGACGTATCGGTGCAAACGGCGCGGGGCTCAGCCGGGAACGAATCGAGGCCTGCCAGTTCGAGGCGCTTCGGGAGACCGTCGACTGGGCCGGGACACGCAGCCCGTTTTATCGGGAGCGCCTGGCGGGAGTTTCGGGACGGGAACTTAACAGCCTGGAGGATCTCGCAGGATTTCCCTTCACGACGGCCGATGACATCCGGCTCCAGCCCCTCCGGTTTCTTTGCGTTTCGCAAAGTGAGGTGAGCCGGGTCGTGACGCTCCAAACATCCGGGACGACAGGGGAGCCCAAGCGGGTTTTCTTCACGGCCGGCGATCAGGAAAGGACCATCGACTTTTTCCATCACGGGATGTCCACACTTGCCGGACCCGGGGACCGCGTCCTGATCCTGCTGCCCGGCGCTCTTCCGGGCAGCGTCGGGGACCTCCTGGCGAAGGGCCTCGAACGGTTGGGCGCGCTTGGCGTTGCTCATGGACTCGTGCGGGAGGCTTCCCGGACACTCGACGTCATGGAGAGGGAACGAATCGATGTCCTGGTGGGCATTCCGACGCAGGTGCTCGGCCTGGCAAGACTGAGCGGCGGCAGGGCTGCTCCCCGAGGTGTTCTTCTGAGCACGGACCACGTTCCGGACGCCGTCCGCGGTGAACTCGGGCGCATCTGGGGCTGCAAGGTCTACACGCACTACGGCATGACGGAGATGGGCTTCGGCGGGGGCGTTGAGTGCGAGGCGAGGAGGGGCTATCATCTGCGGGAGGCGGACCTTTACGTCGAAATCGTGGACCCGGGGACGGGAAGCCCTGTCCCGGAGGGCGAAATGGGCGAAGTGGTGTTCACCACCCTCACGCGGCGGGCAATGCCGCTCATCCGCTACCGCACCGGCGACCTCAGCCGGTTTTTGCCGGCCTCCTGCCCCTGCGCAACCGTGCTCAGGACCCTGGAAAGGGTAAAAGACCGCTTGCGCTCCATCCGCACCATCGCCGGGGACGCGGCTTTGAGCATGGCGGACCTCGACGAGGCCGTCTTTGCCGTTGAAGCGGTGCTTGATTTCAGCGCACGCCTTACCCGGAAGCGAGGTCTTGACCTGTTGCGCATCGACGCCCGGGTGACGGGGTCCGGCAATCGAAAAATCCTTGCGGCCATTGAAGAGGCCCTGGACACTGTTGCGGTGATACGATCCGCCGTCCGGGCGGGAGCGCTCGCGCTGGACGTGAACCTTCTGCCCGAAGGGCAGGTTATAACAGGCGGCGGCAAACGAACCCTTCTGGACTTGCGGGGCTGAAATCCCCTTGATGATAACGGCACGAGGTTGATTGCATGAATGTATTTAAAGGTATCGCAAAACTTCTTTCGGAGGGTGAGAGCGTTGTGGTGGCCGCAATCCTCGATCGCTCCGGGTCTGCGCCCCGGTCTGCGGGCTCCAGGATGGTCATACGCGAAAGCGGGTCCATTCTGGGCACAATCGGCGGCGGCATCCTCGAAGCCCGTGTGCAGGAACTGGCCGCGGAGGTCTTCAAGACCCGAAAAACCGTGGTGAAAAACTTTACGCTCACCGTCGAAGAGGCCTCCCTGATGGGAATGATCTGCGGGGGCAGTGTCCGTGTCCTGATCCACTTCGTGGATGCTTCCGAAGCCTCCCGGAATCAATTTTATCGGGATGTCGCGGCTGCGCTTGACGCCTGCCGGCAGGCCTGGCTGGTAACGCGCGTTCCCGGGGAAGAAGGGATTCTCGATGGTCCCGAATACGGACTCCTTGGAAAGGACGGGTCGCTCACGGGGACGCAGGGCGGCGTCCCGGTCCGGGAAATCGTCGCCCGGTTCCAGGGCGGGCAGCCCGATGTGATCCGTTACGGCGAGGAGGACTTCCTTGTCGAACCCCTGTGCAAAGAAGGGTCCGTTTTCATCTTCGGGGCGGGGCATATCTCACGGGAACTGGCTCCCCTGGCAAAGCTGGTGGGATTTAGAACCATCGTTCTCGACGACCGGCAGGAGTTTGCCAACCGCGAGCGGTTTCCCTGCGCCGATGCGCTCCTTATCCTCGATTCCTTCGAAAAGGCATTGAACGGACTGGACATAGACGAAGAAAGCTACCTGATCCTCGTGACGCGGGGACACGCCTACGATAAGAGCGTGCTGCGCCAGGCCCTGGCAACGAAAGCCGGATACATCGGCATGATCGGCAGCCGAAGAAAGCGGGACGCCATTTATGGGGCGCTCCTCACGGAAGGGGTTACCCGTGCCGACCTGGAACGGGTGCATTCCCCGATCGGGCTCGACATCGGGGCCGAGACGCCCGAGGAAATCGCCGTGTGCATCGTGGCGGAACTGATCCAGTGCAGGGCCGGCAAAAGCTGATGGGAAAGCCCCCAAAAGTCGTCGCGCTGGTGCTCGCCGCCGGCTATTCCTCCAGGATGGGGACCTGCAAGCCCCTGGCGCCCCTTGGAACGTCCACCATGGTCGAGGAGGCCGTCACGCGATTCTTGGAAACGGGGATTGCGGACGTGAGGGTGGTCGTGGGGCACGGGTCCGATAAACTGACGCCGGTCCTGGACCGTTTGGGCGTCAGGTGGATCTTGAACCCGGACTACGACCGGGGGATGTTTTCCTCCGTCCTGGCGGGGGTGAAAAGCCTTGAAGCCGACGTGGACGGCTTTTTCCTCCTCCCCTGCGATATCCCGCTGGTGAGCCCCGAAACGATCCGGGCGCTCCTCGATTCTTACAATCGCGACGACCCCGGGATCGTCTACCCGCGCTTCGGCGGCCGTCGGGGGCACCCTCCGCTCGTTCCGAGAGCTTACCTTGGAGAAGATCCGCCGCCCGACTACCCCGGAGGGCTGCGCGCTTTCCTGGCCCGCTATGAACAAAACGCCGTGGATGTGGATGTCGCGGACGAAAACATCCTCCTGGACTGCGATACGCCGTCGGATTACCGGATGCTCGTGGAGCGCCGGTCGAGGGAGGGGATTCCATCGCAGGGAGAGTGCGAGGCCCTCTGGTCTCGGTTCGAGGTTTCCGGGGAGGTTATCGCCCACTCCAGGGCGGTGGCCGAGCTTGCACACACGCTCGGGGTGCTCTTGAACGGCGTCGGACTCGCCCTGGACCTTCCCCTTATTCTCGCATCCGGCCGGCTCCACGATATTGCACGTGGCCGACCGGACCACGCCGGGGCGGGAGCGAAGCTTCTTGTGCAGGCAGGCTACCCGCGCGTCGGGGCCGTTGTGGCAAAGCACATGGATATCGGGCCGCGCGGCCCGTCCGTGGATGAAGCCGACCTCATTTACTTTGCGGACAAGTGCTTTGAGGAAGACCGCCCGGTCTCCCTTGAGCGACGTTTCGAAAAATCCATGAGCCGCTATGCGGACCGGCCGGAGATCCTGAAGAATATCCTGAAGCGCCTTGAGGATGCGAAAAGCATCGCAAAGCGCATTGAAGCGCTCCTTCAGCGTCCCGTCGATGATATCGTCCGCCGGTACGAGAGCGTACGGGCCGCGTCCAGCGGTGCCGAAAGGATGATTTATCTGGTGAGGCACGGCGCCATACAACCCCCGGGCGAGCCCAAACGCTTCATCGGGCAACTGGATCTCCCGCTGACGGCCGAGGGGCTCCGACAGGTCGAACAATTGGCGGAAACCTTCCGGGACCTGCCCATCTCAGCCGTCTTTTGCAGCGATTTGAAACGCTGCGTCGATACGGCCCAAACCATCGCCGGGCCGCATCGGCTTTCATGCACCCGGATGTGCGAACTGCGGGAGATTTCACTGGGCCGATGGGAGGGCATGGCCATTGATGATGTCCGCAGGCAGCAGCCTGAAGAGTTTAATGCAAGGGGTCTCGATTTCGTCCACTATCGCCCCCCCGGGGGAGAGAGCTTCCTCGATTGCGCTTCTCGCGTCATTTCGGCCTTTTATAATATTTTGAACTCCACCCCGGGAGATCTCGTTTTAGTGGGGCACGCGGGTGTTAACCGCATCATCCTGTCCCGGGTCCTTGACCGGTCCCTGGAAGACATTTTCAAAATAGAACAGGAATATGGCTGCGTGAATATCATCGTCCACCGGCACTGGGGACTCGAAGTGAAGCTGTTGAACGGCTCCGCCTCCGACCTGAAGTGCTTGCAGGGACTCCATCGGCCGTGAAGGGCGGGAATGTATGAAGGAATGCCGTTTAAAAGCGTAGCGCTCAAAGTAGCTGTAGGATGGGTGGAGCGAAGCGAAACCCATCACCTCGTCATCCACAGGTCATTCACCAAGGTCCTGATATAAAAAGGTCGTCGCAGCCGTCTCAATCGGGCGGGTAAACCCCGCGCCGCGTATTCAACGGTAGTTGGTCATGGTGTTTTCATCCGGGATGTATGGATGTTCACCCGGAAAGCGATGGGTTGCGCTTCGCTCCACCTATCCTACGGCTACTTATGGAGTCGTGCCCCCCCTCCCGCTAACGCGGCCGTCCGGTTCAGGAAACGCTCACCCTGTGGGGATGGGTGTAGATCGTGAGGCTGCTTTCGCGTAGAAATCCGATCAGCGTCAGGTTCGAATCGAGTGCCATTTCGACTCCGCGTTCCGTTGCGGCGGACATTCCGGCCAGTATTTCGATATCGAGCCGGCTCGCCTTGCGCACGATGTCGGCATTGAGCCGCGAGGAGATCAGAAGAAGGTAGCCTTCCTTCCGTTTTCCCTGCCGCAAAAGGGCCCCCGCGGCTTTGTCCAGGGCGTTGAGGCGTCCCACGTCCTCGGCAAGGCAGAGCATCCTTCCGGCTTTGTTGAAAATGGCGCAGGCATGGGTGCTTCCGGTGAGCGCGAACAGTTGCTGCCCGGCTTCCAATGCCCGCCTGGAGGCGAAGATATCACCGATTCTGCACGGCGTGGCGATGGCGGCCCTGGTCCTGGCCGCACCCCTTATGAGACTTCAGGTCCGAGTGCGCAGTTCGATGCGCGTTTGCGCCGCACCCGTGGTGGTTCGGTAATCGCTTACCGACCCGATCTCATCGAAGTCGTCGATGATTGCCTCCGTGAAACAAAAGCCTGCGGCAAGATGGATGTCGTCGCCGGGAGAGCGCATGGTCGCCACGCGCAAATGCCCGTCCACAAAGATCTCCAGCCGCCCCTCCAATGCCAGCGGGTATTCCACAGCACGCAGGCAGTTGTCCCGAAAGGCTGTGCAATGCCGATTGGGCACGGCAAGTTCGCAAGCCGCCCTGCCCGTGGATTCCATCTCTTTTGGAGACACACAACTCAATCGCTCACACCTCCATCGAAGGGTTTCACCCTCCATTCAAAAGCCTCGCCGGCTTTTTCCAAGGCCGCTTCTTCGATCTCGTGGAACCAGTTCATGAATGTTTCGGTGAGCAGACGGCCGTATTCCGTCAAGTCGTAGCCTTTGCGCTTGTTGGCGTTGCGAACGATCAGGGGAGCGCCCAGGATTTCTTCCGTCTTCCTGATCTTTCCCCACGCGGCCCGGTAGGACATGCCAAGGTCTGCGGCGGCCTCTTTTAGCGAGCCGTACTGCCCGACCTTCATCAGGAGTATCGCCCTGCCGATTCCGAAGACTACCCCCTCGTCGGTCTCGAGCCAAAGGTGCAGCCTTACCGTTGGACGTTTCCGGGGTTCCATTCGCATCATCGTGGAATATTCTCCATCCGGAGGAGTCGTACTCTCCTGTATCGTCCCGGGCAGCAAATCCGGTTCATTCATTGGTGTCCCCCCGGAAACGGCAATTCCACCCTAAGCCAGCCGCAAATAAATCTTCCGGCTGAACCGGTGGATGACGGTGGTGCCCGCACCGTGCCGCACCGCCTTCGCCGCGCCTTCCACATCGACCGGCAGTGTCCCCGCCAGCATGTGGACCGGCAGGTGGCGGAAAGCTTCGGCGACCATGGGGGTACTCGGTCCCAGCATGACGGTTTTCACGCCGGCCCCGACGTGCGCCAGCAAATCTTCGGCGCTGTGGTTCAAAATGGAGGTCGAGGTGAGCAGCAACACGTCGGCCCACCCCTTTAGTTTCTCACGGAAGTCGTCCGGTTCTCCAATGCCCCGCGCGTCGTCGAGTACCTCAACGGACGCGCCGCGATCCTCGAAATCCTTCATCATGGGCTGGAAGAACCCCACCATGGCCACCCTGGTACCACGACCTATTGCAAAAGCATCCATCAGGATGCGGTTTTTCGGGTCCTCCGGGCAGCGCGAGGCGTCGTGGTAGTTCAGGGCATTTACGAGCGCGAGCCCCATGCTGCGGCGCACCGGGTCCGGGCTCTTGATTTCGGCCAGCAGCTCGATTGCCCGCTCGCCCTCGTAGTCACGATACCGGTGGTTTAGCGAGCAGCAGTGCCCGCCCGTCAGGTAGGTGAACGCGAGCCCCATGCCCCCGTCGTCGGTGGTAACGGCGGTGTAGCTCAAGCCCAGGACCAGGCGGGCAACCTTTACCCGGTGGGCACTTTCACTGAAATGGTCGTAGAGCCTGTCGATCAATTGCACGATTTACACCCTTAGTTTTCCGCTCCCGCAAAGGGCCTGCAACGGCGAAGGTGCGCCAATGCGCCGGGAAGCGGGCGGCTGCCGTCACGCGGCTTCGTTCATCCGCCGAACGGGCACTTGGGGAAGGTGCATGTTTTGCAACCGAGGCAAAGACCGCCGTGCGCCATTTTGGCCAGGTCGCCGCGCTCGATCCTGCGGCCGGCGAGAATCCGCGGAAGCAGCAGATCGAAGCCCGTCGTCTTGAAGAAAAGAGCGCAGGCGGGCACACCGATTACGTCCGCGTTCCCGATGCGCGCCACAAGGAGCATCGCCCCGGGGATCACCGGCGTGCCATAGAGCATATCGGTTGCACCGGCGTCGATGATTGCCTGCCTCGTCACGTCGTCCGGGTCGACGGAAAGGCCGGCGGTGGTAACCAGCATGTCCGCGCCCGATTCGAGGAGCCGATTCATCCCGTCGCGGATGGCTTCCCGGTCGTCCGGGGCGATGATCGAACCGACGACGCTGCATTCGTACTTTTTCACTTTGGCCGTGATGATGGGGGCGAATTTATCCTCGATAAGGCCCCGGAAAACCTCGTTGCCGGTGACCAGAATTCCCACCCGCGCCCGGCGCAGGGGAAACACTTCAAACAGGGGTTTGCCGTTCAGTCTGCCCAGGGCTCGCAGAAGCTCCGGGCGGTGCAGAAACAGCGGGATCGCCCTTGTCGCCGCAACCGGCCTTCCTTTCTGCACAACCGAGCAGTTCCTCCTGCTTGCGCACATGACGCCGGGAATCGTGTTGAACTGCTCCAAGCGCTCCACGTCCACCACGAAAAGGCCGTCCCGGTCGGCAAGGACATTGATCTTGCCTTCGGCAGGCGGCTCCCGGAAAGTGGTTCCCTCTCCGGCCATGGCCTTCGCAAACGCTACCGCTGCCTCGTTTTCATGGACCCATTCCGCGGTGCATTGGTTATTTTCGACAACGTAGACCCTCTCGCGCCCCATGAGCTGAAGCGAGCACAGGTCTCCCGCCTGGAGCTTCCAGCCCTGCTTCACAAAAGCTTCCTTCGATTCGCCCGGCAGCACCCGGGTCATATCGTGCAGGGCGCTGCGTCCCACTGCCTGTTCCAGCGGAACGGCCTCCAGGGCTGGTCCCGCCGGATGCGCCTCGCTTTCCGCGGGCCGGTCGCAAACGTAGGGCGATTCGCCCTGGCATGCCCGGCAAACGGCCCCGTCTCTTTGCGGATAGGGTTCTCCACACAGAATGCAGGTGGAAATGGCGCCTCTTTTTTTCTTGCCCAGAAACTGTGGCTGGACCCTTACGGGCTGAATTCCGAACACGCTGCGCCCGGCTTCCCCGATTTGCGCCAGCAGAAGGTCTTTATCCTGCTCCTTTTTCGGCTTCAGTTTGAACAGCCATTCCTTGATGTAAGGCCATGCGTCGAGTTTTTTCGGGTCCACGAACACCCGTACTCCCTCGCCTCCGCTCTTTTCGAAGGCGCTCAGAGCGAACCGGCCAAGGTTCAGGACTTTCAGCCAGCCGTTGCCCGTAGTGCACGGGGTGAGCAGTTGCACCGCATCGGGCAGGCATGCCTGGGTTTCGCAAATGATGTCGAGCAGCAGGCCGGTGGGCATTTCGCTGACGGCGTAATCCACCATGAACCCGCCAAGCGCAAGCCCCGGGGCCTGGCTGCCGTGAAAGGATTCAACTATTGTGAGGTATTTCTCAAATGAGTAGGGGCCGATCGTGGGCATGCGATGCTCCTGAAAGTGGCACGACTAGCTGTCCGTTATGAGAATTACGGGGGGATGAATTATCCTGAGCTGCTGGGGGAGACAGCGTTATATCTTTTTTGATACAGCGTTGCCAGTATAAAATATTTCCCGCTCCTGTCAAGGCGTTACTTGAAGATGCGTCGGAGATGAGACGATTGCCGGAAAGGGAAATGATAATTAAATGAAGCATAACATTTAATAATAATTTACTGTGGCTGTAACCGAGGAGATTTCGATATGGATGGTCACCAGGAGCTTATGGGTAAGCTTTTTGAAATAATGGGCGAGGAAGGGTGCGGCACCACGTGCGAAGACGACGCCGACATTTTCCACGACGAGCAGGGCTGGAAACTCATGCTCTGCGGGTTCATGGAACCCTGGAAGCTGGGAACGACAATCGATGAAGCCAAGGCTACGCTGAAAGAGTTTGGCTCCATGCGCTTCGGTCTGTCCTGAGAGAACGGAATCCGGCACAGACTATAAGAAACGGGAGAGTTTCAAGGTCGTTTCTTTGAAACAGCAGCACGACTTAAAAGCAAAGAGGAGGCGGAAAATGACGACACCGTTGCACTGTCCCGGATTTGAGCAATTCAGAAACCTGGAGTCTTTTTCATGCAGGTGTCCGGAATGCGGCAAAGAGAAGGAAATCTTCTCGGATGAATTCGACAGAAAGCATGTGTGCAAAGGGTGCGGCAGGGAGATCGATTTTACCCGGTGCAGCATAGAGGCGTCGGGAGCGGCACACGGTCCCCGTTAGTACGGGACGCATGCCGCCCTCCGCCACGGATTTCGATATTGCAAAAAAGCCTGACCGGGAAAAGCCGAGACCAAAAAGGCGATCGTGTTGCCCCTGCAGGGCGAAAACAAACTCCCGGCCCGGATAACTCGTCCCGTTATCCGGGCCGGTCACGGTCATTTAACCGGAATTGAGCAGTGCCTGCACACCACGCCCGGTTCTGCGCCAAGAGGCGGAGAAAAATCGGATTACATCAGTTCGTAGCCCGTATTGAGCTTGGGAATCCCGGCGATTTTACAGGTGGTTATGGGGTCGGGGAACTGAATGTATTCGCAGGCTTTGGGTTGATGCACATTGGTGCAGACGGCTCGAACGACAGGGACGGAGCTGAACTTTTTATAGTACTCCCGAATAAATTTCAGTATTTCAATTTGCTCTTTTCTCAAGGGACATTCCTTGCTCGCGCCCTCTCTCTCGGCCATGGCGCAGGCCACCGTCTCGTCCCAATCCTCCATGTTTTCCAGATACCCTTCCTCATCCACTTGGATCTTCCTACTCTCGTACTCAAATGTCGGCATGGGCGCCCTCCAATGGATGTACAATCTGTCTTCACTCTTCGCGGGGGTTACGCCGGGAAATGGTCATGAAAGCGTGTAACCCCCATCCGGAAGACAGTATCAGCAACATCGCGGCTTCGATCCGTTTCGTCAAACCGCTTCCACCTATTAAAAATAAGGAGTTCGCCAAGTACCTTCAACTCGACGGCACTGCCCCCAATCCGATTGGCAGCGCCCGACAACCCCGGGCAAGTTCGTCCATCTCCTCCCGTATTCGAGAGAGTGCATCTAATGGCTTGTCATAATTGCCGCAATCATTGCCTGCTGGACAGTGTTATGTCACACTTGATACAATAAAATACGTTTCCGGCCGGGCGGGGATCGAGGAATGCCCGGCGCGCGCGTATTTATATAGATAGAAGCCCATGACAGACAGATTCGAAGAGATGCAAAACCGGGTCATTTACCTGGACAACGCCGCCACCACCTACCCCAAGCCGCCTTCCGTACTGGAGAGAATGGTAGCAACCTATAGGCAACGGGGGGTTTCGCCTGGCCGTGGGGGCTATGATATGGCAGTGGAAGCCGATTCGCTGGTTAACGAAGTCCGCCGCAAGCTGGCCCGTTTTTTCGGTTCACACGATCCCGACCGGGTGATCTTTGCCGGAAATGCCACGGATGCGCTCAATCTGGTTCTGCAGGGCTGCGTCAAGCCGGGCGACCACATCGTGTCCACCCGATTGGAGCACAATTCCGTGTTGCGGCCGCTGTACCACATGCGCGAGCAGGGCATAATAGACTACGATCTGGTTTCCTTTGATTCCGGAGGCTTCGTGGACCCGGATGAAATCGCGCGGGCGATTCGGCCCAATACCAGGGCCGTGGTCGTCTGCCATGCCTCCAATGTCCTGGGCACGGTGCAGCCGGTTAAGGAGATCGGCCGCGTGTGTGCGGAACGCGCCGTTCCACTGATTGTCGATGCGGCCCAGAGTGCCGGAGTGATCCCCTTCGACATGACGGAATGGCAGGTTTCAGCGGTTGCCTTTACCGGCCACAAGTGTCTCATGGGTCCCGCCGGCATCGGCGGACTGGTTCTGAAACCGGGTCTGGACGTTCGGACCACACGCTTCGGCGGCACAGGCGTCGATTCGGAGAGCCTGGTTCACACCCAAGCCTTCCCCTATCGGCTGGAAGCCGGCACCTTGAATCTTCTCGGCATCATCGGCCTGTCCGAGGGTGTGGACTATGTCCTGTCTGAGGGACAGGGGGCGATCCATTCGCGGGAAATGGGACTGCTGACAAGACTGCGGGACGGCCTGAGCGAACTGGACGGCGTCAAACTTTACCGCGCGGACGATCTTTCCATGCATGTAGGGCTGCTGACGGTCACTGTGGACGGCATCAGCCCTCAAGATGTGGGCACCATCCTGGACGCCGATTTTGGCATTGCCGTCCGCGCCGGCTTGCACTGTGCGCCGCTGGTGCATGCCGATCTCGGCACCCACCCCCACGGTGGCGTGCGTTTCAGCCTGGGACCGTTCACTGCCCGGGCGGACATCGACGCGGCCATCGAGGCCATGACCGAGATTGCCGAAGCGCAAAAAAGAAAATGAATCTCTTTCCGTTTCAAAAACAAAAGGCACTACTACTGTTTCACGCTTGGTTCATAACCCGACAGGAGAGAAGATGAAGAGCATCAAGCTGCATGTTAACGGCGTGCAAAGGCATTTCATTGTAGACGAAGACAGGGTACTGCTGGATCTGCTCCGGGACGATCTGAGCCTCATCGGAGCCAAGCAGTCCTGTGACCGCAAGGGCCAGTGCGGCGCCTGCATGGTGATAGTGAACGGCAAGGCCGTGCTTTCCTGCCTGACCAAAGTCGCCTCGCTTGACGGCGCACAGGTCATCTCCATAGAGGGGCTGGGCACACCGGACAATCCCCATCTCATTCAGGAGGCTTTTGTGCTGTCCGGGGCGGTTCAATGCGGGTTCTGCACGCCCGGCATGATCCTGGCGGCCAAATCGCTTCTCGACACTAATCCCGATCCCGACAAGGAACAGATCAAACACGCCCTGCGCCGTAACCTCTGCCGATGCACGGGCTATAAGAAGATAATCGAGGCCGTTCAACTGGCGGGCCGGTTCCTGCGCGGCGAGACGACCCCCGAGGTGGTGCGGCTCAGCCTGGGCGACGGTATAATGGGTGTTTCCCATCCACGGCCCTCGGCTCTTGCCAAGGCTTGCGGGACCGCCCACTTCACCGCTGATATCAAACTGCAGGGGGCGCTGGAGTTGGCCGTGCTTCGCAGCACGGTGCCCCACGCCCGCATCGGCTCGATAGACACCTCCAAGGCGCTGACAATGCCCGGTGTGGCCGGCGTGATGACGGCTTCGGACATTAAGGGCACCAACATTTTGAAATACATGAGGCCAGATCGCCCCGTACTGTGCGGCGACAAGGTCCGCTACATCGGCGACCCCATTTTGGCTGTTGCAGCCGAAACCAGGGCACAGGCCGAGGCGGCCCTGCAGGCGATCAATGTGGAACTCATTCCTCTGCCGGTGCTCGACAGCCCCGAAGCTTCATTGGCCGACGACGCCGCCCAGATCCATGACAATTTCCCCAACCTGTGCGTCGATCAGCCGCAAATAAAAGGCGATGCCCGGGCGGCCCTGCAGTCCTCGGCCGCGGTCATCGAAGCCCAATTCCATACTCAGATAAACCACCAGGCGCCTCTGGAGCCCGAAGCGACGGTGGCCTACTGGGAAGGCGAGCCGGGCGGTGAGGATGCCAAGCTGGTGATAATCGGGCGCAGCATCAACATCCATTATCATCTGGGCATGCTGCAGGAGGCGCTCGGGTGGGAGAACATGAGCTACCGTGAAGCCTATACCGGCGGGCAATTCGGCATCAAGATCGATGTCATTTCCGAGGGGATCGCCGGGGCCGGGGCCATCCATTTCAAGCGCGCGATTCGCTACATCCCCAGCCTGGCCGAAAGCATGCTGATGACCTCCAAACGCCACTCTTTCAAGATGAATGTAAAGCTTGGAGCGGACGCCAAGGGTAATCTCACCGCTTACTGCAACGATATGCTGGTGGACAAGGGCGCCTACTACTCCATCGGCCACGTGCTCGTCCAGCGCGCCCTGCTGATGCTCTCCGGCTCCTACAATATACCCAACGTGGACGCCAGGGCCAGGCTGGTCTACACCAACAATCCATGGGGCAGCGCCGCCCGCGGCGCCGGTCCTCCCCAGGCCAACTTTGCGCTGGAATGCGCCGTGGAAATGCTGGCCGACAAGCTCGGCATGGACCCCCTGGAATTCCGGCTGATGAATTCACTCCAGCCGGGCCAGAGCAAATCCACCGGCCGGGTGGTGACCGAATGGCCCCTGCCGGGGCTCCTGGAAGCGATCCGCCCTCACTACAAGCGCGCGGTCGAAGAGGCGAAAAATTTCAGTGACGGCAATATCAGGCGCGGAGTGGGCCTGGCCACCGGGTCTTTCGGCATCGGAGGACCCGGAGACGTCTCGGTGGTGGCCGTGGAACTCGACCCGGACGGAGGTGTCAGCGTCTATGCCGCGGCGGCCGACCCCGGCGAGGGCAACGATTCCATGCTGCTTCAGTTGAGCGCCGAGTTCATGGGTATGCCGTTCGAAAAGGTGCGCCTCCATACCCGCGACACCGACTACACGGCCGCCAGCGGTCCGGCGGCAGGCAGCCGTATCACCTACATGATCGGCAGCGCTTTGCTCGACGCCCTCGGACAGTTGCGTAGCGCCATGAAGGAGACCGGGGCGCAAACCTCGGAAGCCCTTGCGGCGGCCGGCAGGCCCGTCCGCTATCTCGGTCGCAAAAAGAATGAGGACGCCGGACCCCTCGATCCGAAGACCGGCCAGGGGCCTTCCTTCGAATCCCAGGTGCATGCCGTGCAAATGGCTGAACTGGAAGTGGATACCGTAAGCGGTGAGGTCAGGATCCTGAAAATGACCACCGCGGTGGATGCGGGGACGGTGATCAACCCCCAGAATCTGACCGCGCAATTGGAAGGCGGCCTCGACATGGGGGTCGGCTTCGCTCTGCGGGAGCAGTACATCCCCGGTCAGACCAGAGATTGGCTCACTTTCAAATTCCCCACCATGCGGCACAGTTTCGACATGGAGACGATTATCCGGGAAACGCCCCGTCCCAAGGGACCCATGGGTGCCACCGGCGTTGGCGAGATGTGCATGGTTCCAACGGCGCCGGCGGTTATCAACGCCATTAAAAACGCCACCGGCATCTGGGTTTGCGATCTTCCGGCTACCCCGGATAAGATCAAGGCACTTGCAGCCGCGGCACAGCGAGGAAAATGAGCGCGAGTTCCAAACCCGAAGAAACCGGCCTGGGCCTGCAAATGCGCCATATTGCCGGTCGTGAGATCGCTTTCGACGGAGAAGGCTTTTTTAACGATTTTTACGACTGGTCCGAAGATGCGTTTGAGTTTCTGGCAAAGGAAAGCGGCATTGCCGATGTTACGGAGCAACACCGAAAGGTGGTCCTCTTTTTGCGTGAGTTTTACGCCTACAACGGCCGCAGCCCGCTCAATCACCAGCTCAAAGCGGGAACGGGCCTGAGCGCCCTGGAACTGCAGCGCCTTTTCCCGGAAGGGATCAAGCAGGGGGCCCGGAGACTGGCCGGGCTCCCCAACCCCAAAACCTGCAGCTGAATTGATGCCGGGCTGCGCCCAAGTTGATAATTCCGAAAAGAGCGGGGGAATGGTCCCCCGCGCCCCCCAAGATTTCGGCCTCACGCGCAAGCGCGTGCGGCCGCAGCTCTCTGCGCTTTACAAAGTCTCCTTTAATGCTCTCCTGAATGCAACGTCGTATGGAATCTTAATATGTTAAATATAACATATTGCAATCACTAAGTTTTCAGCTAGACTCGGAGCATTGTGGTCCCCCATGGCGTTGTCCGGAACTTTGGTTCCGGTAAAAAAGCGGAATTGTTTCTTAGCAGCCTTTTGCAGAAGGAGGGTCCGATGCTTCTTAACCGAAGGGACTTCTTAAAGGCGACGGGGGCGGGATTTGCCTATCTCTCCCTGTCGCAGATGGGCTTCGATATGAGGCCGGTCAAGGCGTATGCCGCCGGCCTCAAGATGGACGGGGCCAAAGAAGTCATCAGTGTTTGTCCGTTTTGTTCGGTGAGCTGCCACATTATCGCCCATGTCAAGGACGGCAAACTGGTGAACACGGAGGGCGATCCCGATTATCCCATCAACCAGGGCGCTCTGTGCGCCAAGGGCGCGGCCATGCTCTCGCTTACCCGCAACCCGCACCGCGCCATGAAGCCCATGTACCGCGCTCCCTACAGCGACAAGTGGGAGGAAAAGAGCTGGGACTGGATGCTCAACCGGATCGCCGACCGCGTCAAGGAGAGCAGGGACAAGGACTTCATCGAGAAAAACAGCAAGGGCCAGCGCGTCAACCGGCTGGAACACGTGTTTGCACTCGGCACTTCGCACATGGATAACGAGGAGTGCTCCCTGGTGCATCAGGCAATGCGGGCGATCGGGGTCGTCCACATGGACCACCAGGCCCGTATCTGACACAGCGCCACTGTTGCGGCTCTGGGAGAGTCGTTCGGACGCGGCGCAATGACCAACCATTGGATAGACATCAAGAACGCGGACGTCATCCTCATCATGGGGAGCAACGCCGCCGAGCACCATCCCATTTCGTTCAAATGGGTGCTGGACGCCAAGTCCAGGGGCGCGGTGGTCATGCATGTGGACCCGAAGTTTTCCAGGACATCGGCGCGCTCGGATTTCCACGTGCCTCTTCGTTCCGGCACCGACATTGCCTTCCTGGGCGGAATGATCAACCACATCATCGAGAAGAACAAATATTTTAAAGACTACGTGGTAAATTACACCAACGCTTCCTTCCTCGTGGACAAGAAGTTTGACTTCAAGGACGGGCTTTTCACCGGCTACGATCCCAAGACCCGCAGCTACGATCGCAGCAAATGGGCCTACGAGATGGACGCCGACAAGGTGCCCAAAAGAGACCCGAGCCTCAAGAACCCGCGCTGCGTGTTCCAGCTCATGAAGAAACACTATTCCCGGTACACGCTCAAGAAAGTCTCCGATATCACGGGCGTATCGGCGGAAAACCTCAAGAAGGTCTACGACGGCTATGCGGCCACCGCCGCCCCGGACAAAGCGGGGACCGTTCTCTATGCCCTGGGCTGGACCCAGCACACGGTGGGCGTCCAGAATATCCGTTCCGCCGCGATCATCCAGTTTCTGCTCGGAAATATCGGCGTCGCCGGCGGCGGCATCAACGCTCTGCGCGGCGAGCCGAACGTGCAGGGCTCAACGGACCACACACTGCTCTACCACCTCGTTCCGGGCTACATGGCAATGCCGGTGGCGGACTGGCAGACCCTGGAGGATTACCACAAGGCCAACACGCCGGTCAGCAAGGACCCGCAAAGCGCCAACTGGTGGCAGAACAAACCTAAATATTTCAACAGCCTGCTCAAGGCGTGGTATGGCGACAACGCCTCCAAAGAAAACGGTTTCGGCTACGAAATGCTGCCCAAGGTGGAAAAGGGGGAGGACTATTCGTACCTCTTTTTGTTCGACCGCATGTACAATGGGAACATCAAGGGCGGGTTCATCCTGGGGCTCAACCCGATGAACAGCGTTCCGAACAGCAACAAGCTCCGCAAGGCCCTCGACAAGCTCGACTGGCTGGTTTCAATCGACGTGCACAACACCGAAACGTCGGACAACTGGCACCGGCCGGGAGTCGATCCCAAGACGGTGAAAACGGAGGTGTTCCTGCTCCCATCGGCGCACCGGCTGGAAAAAGACGGTTCGGTAACCAACAGCGGCCGCTGGGTGTTATGGCACTATGAGGCGGCTCCTCCTCCGGGGGAGGCGCGCACCTTCGGCTTTATGATCGTGGAATTGATGAACCGCCTGCGACAGCGCTACAAAGACAAGCCGGGGGCCTACCCGGACCCGATCCTCAAGCTCGACTGGCCGGTCAAGTACGACGCGGAGGAAGTCACCAAAAAGATCAACGGCTATTTCACCCGGGACACCAAGATCGGCGACAAGGAGTACAAAAAAGGACAACTGGTTCCGAGCTTCGCCGTCCTCCAGGACGACGGTTCGACCAACAGCCTCAACTGGCTCTATACGGGAAGCGTTTCCGAAAAGGACGGCATCAAGGCCAAAAAGCGCGACCCCGCGCAGACGCCCATGCAGGCTGCCATCGGCCTTTATCCCAACTGGGCCTGGTGCTGGCCCGTAAACCGCCGCATTCTTTACAACCGGGCCTCGGTGGACCTCCAGGGTAAACCGTACAGCCCGGCAAAAGCGGTCATCGAGTGGGACGGCAGCAAGTGGGTCGGCGACGTGCCCGACGGCGGGTGGCCTCCTCTTGCCACCGGCAAGGGCAAGCATCCTTTCATCATGACGGTTCACGGCTACGGGCAGATATTCGGTCCGGGCCGCATGGACGGCCCGTTCCCGGAGCACTACGAACCGGTGGAGACCCCGGTGTCCAAGCATCCGTTCTCCGAGCAGTTGCATAATCCCTGCTACAAGTTCGTCAGCAGCGACATGGATATCCTGGCAAAACCGGGAGATCCCAAGTATCCCATCGTGCTCACCACCTACAGTGTGACCGAGCACTGGTGCGGTGGGGGGAAACACGCAATGTGCCCAACCTGCTGGAAGCGGAGCCTCAGCTCTACGTGGAAATGAGCCCGCAACTGGCAAAGGAAAAAGGCATCAAGAACGGCGACGGCGTGATCGTCGAAAGCGCTCGAGGAAAAGTGGAAGCCATTGCCATGGTCACCGTGCGCATGCGGCCCCTGAAGGTCCAGGGGAAAATGATTCACGAGATCGGCATGCCCTTCTGCTTCGGCTGGACGACTCCGGGATGCGGTGATTCCACCAATCGGCTCACCCCTTCGGTGGGCGATCCGAACACCAGCATCCCCGAGTTTAAGGCATGTCTGGTCGATGTCCGTAAAGCCGGCAAGTTGACCGAAATCTCATAAGAGCGCATCGGGCGGCGGATGCCGCCCGCAGGCCAGCAAGGAGGACTCGATGCCGAAGTCGTTCTTTATCGATACGTCGCGGTGCACCGCCTGTCGCGGGTGCCAGATCGCGTGCAAGGAGTGGAATGAGCTGCCCGCCAACAAGACCAAGCAGACCGGCAGCCATCAGAACCCGCCGGACCTCAATCCCAACAACTATAAAGTGGTCCGTTTCAGTGAGCATCTCGAAAAAGATACGGTGAAGTGGTACTTCTTCACCGACCAGTGCCGGCACTG
Source organism: uncultured delta proteobacterium (assembly GCA_963712895.1). GTDB lineage: Bacteria > Desulfobacterota > Syntrophobacteria > Syntrophobacterales > Syntrophobacteraceae > SbD1. The sequence continues at coordinate 224,665 of CAVQJR010000017.1, forward strand.
CCTCGATCCCCCGTGCAAGGACGTGATCGCGGGATACGTGGACGGGGCGGTGGTCCAGGACCCGGCGACGGGGGCGGTGCTCTATAACGAGAAGACCAAGGACGTGCCCTTTGAGGAAGTGAGAGCGGCCTGCCCTTATAACATTCCCCGGAAGGCGGCGAGCGGTGCGTTGGTCAAATGCACGATGTGCAACGAACGGGTGACAAGGGGCCTGTTGCCGGCATGCGTCAAGGTGTGTCCGACCGGGACCATGAATTTCGGTGACCGGGACAAGATGCTCGATCTGGCCAAAAAACGCCTGGCGGAAGCAAAGAAGACAAATCCCAAGGCCATGCTGGCGGATCCGGACTCTGTCAACGTGATCTACCTGCTGCAGGACGAACCCGGTAAATATCACAAGTTCGTTGTCGCCAAACGCTCGGACGGCCTGAGCAGAAAAGAGTTCCTGGCGCAAATCTTTGCCCCGTTCAGAAGGCCGGTGGAAAGCATGGGGCAATCAAAGTCGTAGTCGCTGTAAAAGAAAACCTTGGACTCAAAAGAGCGGGGGAATGATTCCCGGAATGATTCCCCCGCACCTGCGCCCCCCCAGTTTCGGCCGCGCGCGCAAGCGTTTGAGGCCGCAGGGGGGCGATATCGGTATTTGTGAGGAGACGGTATGTCGTTGCTGACCGGTCTCGGCGAGCGCGAGCAGCGCATGGCCGAGGCGTTGGAAAATTTTGCCGGAAAGCGGCCCGTTTTGGAGCCGATTTTGCGGGTGTTCGGAAATATCCTGATGGAAAAATCCCGCATAGTGGACCGGCTTGCCGCGGGCAAGCCCTGCAGCCTCGATGTGGATTTGTCACGGCCCCTCAATGGGGTGCCGCTGCTTGCCGGGGTCTCGCTCGAACCCCTGCGGGAGCAGTTGAACGCATCTTTTGACGCCATGCTGGCCGTGCTCAGGAAAGCGTTTGCGGATTTGGATGAAGAGTTCCTGCGCCTGGATGGCATACATCGGGGCCAGGGGCTGGATCTTGTCCGCCTGTCGAGCGCCTGCCTGGAAGCGGACCGCCGGACGCTTGACGAGGCGGCCGGGTTTCTCATGGTCTCGGAAGGGGTCCTGGGAATGGTCGTCGGGTGCGTACTCGCCCCCGTTTTCGAGGTCGTGGCGCTTTCTTTCGCCGAGCAGGTCCGGCAGTCCGGATGGCTCAAAGGGTATTGCCCGGTGTGCGGCTCCATGCCCTCTATAAGCTTTCTTGGCCACGGGTCGGAGCAAACCGCGGAGTTTCTGACGGGCGGAGGCGGCCAGAGATATCTGCACTGTTCCATGTGCGGGTGCGAGTGGCGCACCAGGCGCAATATGTGCCCGGCTTGCGAAAACGAAGACAAGGATCGGCGTTTTTATTTTCAAACTGCGGACGACCCCGCCGAACGGGTCGACGTCTGCACCCAGTGCGGCGGGTATTTGCCCTGCCTGGATTTTCGCGAAAGCACCCTGAGGCCGCCGATGGATATCGCGGCCGTCGGCATGGTTCACCTGGATGCCTGGGCCTGCGAAAAGGGCTACCACCCCCTGGCGAACATGCCGTGGAACCAGGTGCGATAAACGTCGGGGGGTTGTTGCCCAAATGCTCCGGATTCCCGCCTAAAAGCGTTGTGGGAACGACGGTTTGGGGGCTCCCCTCCGTTTACGTGAAGTTCATGAATTTTGACGCGACCTGATTTGGGCAGCAATCCGGTTTACCCGCGATACGCCGCCAAGATGTGATGGGCGAATTTTTTCTTTGCGGTTTCGCGGCTTCGCGTGCCGCCATCCTCTCCATGCCGCGGCCGATATTTTCCAGTCTAATCCCCGCCATAGGATTGCCAGTTAATTTCGCCGGTCAGCCAGTCCGGGATTCCGATCTCCCGGTTCATGATGTGATAATAGTAGGCGCAGCCGGAGTAGGGATCGAAAATATGCAGGACCGGCATGGCCACCACCCTGGTTCCATCGAGGGGAAGCTTCCTCATTTCCGCGACGTTTTTTACCGCTTCGAAGGCCATGGCGGCGTTGGTCAGGGACACGAATATCTTGCAGGACCGGGCCGGAAGGCGCCCCGCCAGCAGATCGCGCCGCACCTGCGGGTAAAGCTTTCGCCCGCGGCCCGGGTAAAACGACAGGGCCTGGTACCTGGAAACAAGCGACGGATAGTCTATTTCCCATAATTCCAGATGTTCGGTATCGTAGCGGGCGATCTTCTCGAAAGTAACATCGTTGTCGTGAACGAAAGTGGAGACCACGTACGCCCCCGAGGATGCCGGCCCCACGATCATACGGCGGCCCAGCCCGGCGCATACGCGGCTTATGACCAGGTTGGCCTCCAGGTCGGTTGTGCCCAGAAAGACAAGGTCGGCCCCGGACAGAAGCTCCGTCAGCCATGGACCGTCGTGCCGGCAGATGGCGCGCTGGTGCGTTTCGACGCGGCAGCCCGGGTTGACGGCCCCGAGATAGCGCTTCCATGCCGCCACTTTCGGCATGCCTGTCTCGGCGGTCGTAAACGGCATCCGGTTGAGATTGGTGTCTTCCAGAATGTCCGGGTCGATGATGATGAACCGTTCGAAGCCGATACGCACCAGGTGGTCGAGGACCACTCCGTTGCCCCCGGCGCCCGCAACGGCTACGACCGTTTCCTGCATGGCCGCCGCCAGCTCGGGCGTGAAGTTCAAAAATCCGGCTTGCCGGTCTACAATGGCGCTCCACATCGCACTGCCTCTCCCGGTACGTTTTGCCCGCCGGGCGGGCAGTGGCCGGCATTCCCGGCAAATCCCCGGTCGAAGACCAGAACCTCGGTTTCGGCCAGGACGATGAACGGCGCGGATGGGTCTTCAGGTGCGGTGGTGCCGACAAAAGAGCCCGGACCGTCGGTCCTGTCCGACCCCTGCTCCCTTATGGCCCCGCTCAGGACGAAGCACAGAAATCCGTCACCCGCGGGCCCGGCATGGGAAAGTCCCGCTCCGAGGCGCAGAGGGCTTGCGTACTCGAGCGGCGGCAGGATTGAGGGAAGGTCCGGAAAAGGGCGCTGTCCCAGCCGGCTGCGCACGTAGGCCAGCCGTTTTTCGCCATCCATGAGGCGAAAGTTGGGCAGCCGGTCCAACTCGGGCAGCACGGCGGAAATGGAAACGGAGGGAGTACGCGGGGCATAGATGGAGCAAAGCTCGGCCAGAACCGGGTTCATGCGGCGAAGGCGGCAATAGTCGTTGAGGGCGATCAGCATGGGCACCCGCAGGAGCCCGGAGCCGTGAGGGGTCGGCACGACGAACGCTTCACCGTAGAGTTGGTGCCCCAGCCCCTCGTATCGGCAGATGAGGCCGGGCGAGCAGTAATGCAACGCGCAGCTGAAACCGGCCTCCAGGTACCGCTCCATTATGAAGCGATGGAACCGGCCGAACAGGCTGGTGCGGCGGTGGTCGGGGTGGATCACCATCCGTGTGGACACCACCACCTTGTCCGGGTCCAGGGGAGCCAGCCTGCCGAGTTGGAACCATTCCCGCCAGGCCGCGGGGGTGTCCGTCGTTGCGGCCGGAGTGGCGGTGCTTACCGCGCATAGCTTCCCGTCGGAGTCAAAGGCGCAGTAGTGCATCGAATTCCGGTCGTGGCGTTCGAAAAGACGGGCGCCGGCGCGGTCCAGCCCGGGATACCCATCGGAAAAAGACTTGAAAAAATGCTCGTATCGGAACCGGCAAACGGCCTCCAGCTCATCGGTGCCCCGTGCCGTTCTCAGAGTGTAGCGGTTCTGCCCGCCGCCGTCCATCAGGCCTTCTCCACCCGCACCGCGCAGTATTTGAGCTCGGGTATTTTTGCCGTTGGGTCGAACGCGGTGTTGGTAAGAACATTGGCGGGGCTTTCGGGAAAATGGAAGGTCATGAAAACCATTCCCACCGGTATGGAAGATTTGAGCCTGGCCCTGGCCTCCGCAGCCCCCCTGCGGCTTATGATGCGCACCGTGTCTCCTGGGCCGATTCCCAGCCGGGCGGCGTCGGCGGGGTTTATCTCGACCATGCCCGTTTCGGCCTCCGCCGCCAGGTGGGGAGAATTTCCGGTCATGGTGGAAGTGTGAAAATGGGCATACATTCGCCCGGTGCTAAGGACCAGCGGGAAATCCGTATCGGGTTTTTCGCCCGGTTCTCGGTGCCGTACCGGCGCAAACAATGCCCGTCCCCTCGGAAAGCTCTCCCGGTGCAGCACCGGCGTTCCGGGGTGGCCGGGCGAAGGGCAGGGCCACTGCAGGCCGGCATTCTTCAACCGGTCGTAGCTCATCCCTGCGTAGATGGGATTCAGCCCGGCCATTTCCTCGAAAATCTCCTCCGGCCCGGCGTATTGCCAGTCACGGCCCATCGCCCGTGCCATCCGCACCAGTATCCGCCAGTCGGCAAGCGCCTCCCCCGGAGGCTCGACGGCCTTGCGCACGCGCGAGCAGCGCCGTTCGGTGTTGGTGAACGTGCCGTCTTTTTCCGCCGCGGCCGCGGCCGGCAAAACCACGTGGGCAAGCCCGGCGGTCTGGCTCGGGAATATGTCCTGGACAACCAGCAGATCGAGCTTTGAGAGTGCCTGGCGCACGTGGGTGGAGTCAGGGTCGCTCAGGACCGGGTTTTCGCCGATAACGTAAAGGGCCCTGATCCGGCCGTCGAGCATGGCCGGCACCATCTCGGAGACCGTGAGCCCCGGTTCGGCGCTGGCGGGAAGGCCCCAGGCGGAGGAGAATTTTTCCCGAACGGCTTCATCCGACACCTTCTGGTAGCCGGGCAGCACGTCCGGCAGCGCCCCCATGTCGCAGGCCCCCTGGACGTTATTCTGGCCTCGCAGCGGATTGATGCCGCCGCCGGGCACCCCGATGTTGCCGGTAAGAAGGGCCAGGTTACAGCAGGCCTTTACCCTTTCGACTCCGCTCGCATACTGCGTGATGCCCATGGCGTAGAGCAGGGCCGCCGGCTTATGCGAGGCGTACAGCCGGGCCAGCTCGACAATCGTTTCCGCCGCAATGCCGGTAATCTCGGATGCCCGGTCCGGTGGGTACTCCCTGAGCACCGCCTCCAGCTCTTCGAAACCCTCCGTGCGCGTGTCGACGTAGGGCCTGTCGAGCATGCCGCCCGCCACTATGGCGTGCATCATCCCGTTGAGCAGCGCCACGTCGGTTCCCGGACGGGGCTGCACGGCGAGGTCGGCCATTCCGGAGAGCTGGATGCGCCGGGGATCGACAACCAGGAGGACCGCCCCCTTTGCTTTTGCCCGCATGATGCGCCGGGCCACAAGCGGGTGGCACTCGGTCGTGTTGGAGCCGATAACCAGGATGCAGGCAGCCTGCTCGAGGTCGGCCAGGGAATTGGTCATGGCCCCGCTGCCAAGGGCCGCGGCAAGACCTGCCACGGTTGAGCTGTGTCAGAGCCTGGCGCAATGATCGATGTTGTTGCCGCCGATAACCGCCCTCATGAACTTCTGGGCAAGATAGTTCTCCTCGTTGGTGGCCTTGGCGGAAGAGAGCATGGCCACGGAACCGGGGCCGTGACCGGCGATGATCTCGATCAGCCCGCCCGCGGCAAGCCCGACGGCCTCGTCCCAGGAGGCCGGGGCAAGCCGGCCATCCCGGCGCACCAGGGGGTGCTTCAGCCGGTTAGGGCTCAGCACGTGTTCGTGCAGGTTCCAGCCCTTGATGCACAGGCATCCCTCGTTTACCGGATGGGACCTGTCGGGCAGCGTGGATGACAGGCGGCCTTCCGCGACCTGGTATATCACCCCGCACCCGGTGCCGCAGTATGAACATATCGAGGGTACCAGCCGGTTATCCATGCGGGGTTCCCCGTCATCTACCGAAGGCATGGGCCGTCTCCATTCTCCGACCCGCAGGCGCCGCGGGCCGCCCGCCTCTCGGAGGGCGTGGTCTTCTGCCAGCGGAAGCGGATCTTTACCGCACCGTGAGGGCAGGTATCTATGCAGCGCATGCACATGATACACTCGCCCATGTCGATTTTCGGGCTAACGCCTTCGCGCAGGGCCGATTCCGGGACAATTCCCATGGGACACGTCTCGGCGCAGCGCATGCAGGAGAACTTCTTGCACCGGGAAGCGCCGATAACGATCCTGATAAGACCTACCCTGGCGCACAGCGCAAGCAGGGCGCCCACGGGGCAGAAGTATCGGCACCAGGTCCGCTTGCCGCTTATTTCCAGGGCGGCCACGGCGGGCACCACGGCCAGTTCGGCCCCGCCCACAACCGACTGCAACCCGTAGGAACGGCACAGGCTGCCGATCGGGCATACGGTGCAGAATGCCTGGTAGCCGACCGCTCCGCTTACGCCGAGTGCCGCGCCGGCCACGCCGTACTTGGCAAGGCGGGTGCGCAGGGCTTGCGGAAGGCGCAACTTTGCGGGAACCACTTTGCCTACCAGGTCGAGCAGGAACCCGAAGGGGCAAAACCACCCGCACGCGAACCTGCCGGCGGCAAGCGTCAGGACAATCAGGAACAGGGCCGCCACCACCGTGGTGAGGAGGATGATCCTGCTGGCCGCGATATTTTGCAGAAGTCCGAGCGGGCAGGCAAGGGAGAGCTTGCCCACGCTGAGAGAACAGACCGTGCCGACAAGAACGATTACCAGAAGCAGGAAAGCCATTGCCTGGGTCGGCCAGCGCAGGAGCCGGACCCAGCCCAGTGCCTTTCCCGGCGAGTAGGACAGGGCCTTTTCGGTGCAGGCCTCAACGCACCGGGGATTTCCGCCGCACAGGTCGCATTTGAGCACCCGTCCGTCGGGCACGCGCAGCGGGGCCGCCTCCGGGCAGGCCAGAATGCACAGTCCGCAGTGAGCGCACAGCCGCTCGTCCACCCACACGATGCCTGCCTCATCCCTGTGGATCGCGCGCTGAGGGCACGCCTTTTGGCACAGGGGGTCGAGACAGTGCTGGCAGAAAACGGCAAAATTCACCCCGGCGGACTCATCCCGCAATAATTGTATCCTGGCGGAATCGGGACGGGACGGGTCGCGGCCGGAACAGGCGGTAACGCACAGTCCGCAGCCGTTGCAGCGGCCGGGATCGAAAACCATCCTCGGCTCACGTGTGGGCCACAGCCGCTCTTTCCACGACCGCTTCCGCACCGGGGCGGGAGAAGGCATCCTCATGTGACGGCGATGGCCGGGGGCCGGTCCCGATTCTGAAATGCGTTGCGCGGAAGTTTCCAAACCTTGAATCCCTCGGGTTCAACTGTTATTGCGAATGTAGGCCTGCCTGCGGCAGGCCGGGCAAAGGTCCAGATATCGCGTTCCCTCGCCGGGAAGGACCGATCTCAGGTAATCGAGCACGGGCGCGGGCGGCAGCTCATTCCCGCAGCCGGCGCAGGCGTTCGGCTCCGATGCGCCGGCACTCAGCCCGACGCCGCGCGCTGCAAGGGGCCTGAGACGCTCCACCAGGGCGCAGCAATCCACTCCCGCCGGGCAGGTACGGGTGCAGGCCCGGCAGAGGGTACAGCACCAGAGCGCCCGTGCGTCCAGGAAGTCCCTGCCGCGAAGAGCTTCCCTGACCAGGCCGCGCGGCGAAATGTCCCGGGACAGGCCGGGATACATTTCGGCCATGGGGCACACGGCCGTGCATTTGCCGCATTCCACGCACATGGCCGCCGCGCACTCGGCAAGAGCCAGTTCGAACTCATCGGCCATGGCCGCCTCCATACCCCGAACCCAGGGTATCTTCCCAGAGCGGTCCATCGTCGCTTCCGGGTTTGAGCAGCGGGGACGGCTCGGAGGTGCCGCTTACGTATCCGGTGCGCTCCCGCAGGACGCTTCGCATCGCCAGGTGCAGGTCGAGCAGGGGCAGCCCCGCCGGGCAGCTCTCCTGGCACGCACCGCAGCCCACGCATCGGTCGGCCAGGTGCATCGCCCGTATCAGATGAAACGTCAGCGGGTCGGGGGGAAGCCTTCCCAGGGTAACGTATCCGTCGTCTTCCAGCTTGCAGGCCGGGCAGACGCACATGGGGCAGGCGTTCCGGCAGCCGTAGCATTTGATGCAGCGGCTGAAATGGGCGCGCCACGCATCGAGCCTTTCCGGATCAAGGGCCGGGGCGGGTGTGGCCGCCGGGGGCCGTTCGGCCTCCCGTGGATCGCCCGGAGGAAAAGGGGTTTCACACCGGCAGGCCGCGGCCTGCTCATCGGAGCAGTGCAGCCCCATGGGGCGCACGGCCCCCGGCCGGAGCTGTCCGGCCTTTTCAAGTTCGATTACGGCGCGCATGTCGCAGCCGCGGCAAACCAGGCCGATACCCTCCCCGGCCGTGAGGGACCGGGCAATCAGCCAGGCGGTCTTGGCCAGGGGCCACTTGGGCTCGATGACCAGGAGGTCCGCCTCCCCGGTGGTGGTGAACAGGTGCGGCACGACCGCTCCCTCTTCTTCGCGCAGACCGAGAACGCCGACCAATCGGCCCTCTCCCACCGGGGGAGGGGAGGCAGCCGGTTCCGAGAGCAGTTGCGCTATTTTTGTCCGAAGCTCATCGAGCGCTGCTCCGCTTTTCGGCAAATCACCGGGCATGGCTGTCCTCCCATGGAGGGGGAACGAGGTCCGGGTGCACGGGCGGCAGTGCGGAAAGCACATCCAAAAAATTTCGCACCAGCCCGGCGAACTGGAACCCCTCGTGGGCGGTGCCCCAGGAGAGCAGCAACCGCCGGGCGTCCAGCCCCACTATGTCCAGCAGGTCCCGGAGAAGGGACAGGCGCAGCCGGGCGGGCCTGTTGGCTTCGTTGTGCCTGCAGCCGCCCAGGTGGCAGCCCAGGACCGCCACCCCGTCGAGGCCGTCGGCAAATGCCCTGAGCACCAGGTCGGGTTCGACACTGGCGGCGCATTCCACGGGGATGAGCCTGAAGGACGCCGGCAAATCGAGCCTTTCCCTGCCTGCCCGGTCCGCCCCCAGAAGAGCGCACCAGCGGCAGGCAAAAACAGCCGCCCGGACCGGTCGATGTCCGTTTTGTGAAAGAGCGTTTGAAACCGGCGCTGTCATGGTGCTGTCCTTGGCGCAATCTCGCGGATCATTGCCCGCAGTGCGGTGTTGTCATGCTCGGGGATTCGGGCCGCGCCGCTCGGACACACGGCCGCACAGAGACCGCATCCCCGGCATCGTAGGATCGACACTTCCACCGACCCGTCGTCCGTACGGCGGCAGGCCTGATACGGGCAGACCGCTACGCACTGCCCGCAGCGTCCGCAAGCCGCTGTCCTGATGGAAGCCGCACCCTGTATGGGACCGGAGAGTGCAAGAATCTCCCCGTCTATTTCGCCACGGGAGAGAAAGGCGGCGGCCTTGACGGCGGCTGCCCGGCCCTGCTCTACCGCCTCCCCGGCCGATACCGGCCAGCGGGCGGCCCCGCAAAGATACACCCCGGGCACCGGCGCGGCGAGCGGCTGAACCGGTTCCCTGCCGCAGACAAAGCCCATACGGTCCGTGCGCACGCCAAGGCCTTCGGCGAGCGCGGCGGTTTCGGGGCGGGGTTTGAGCGGGGTGCTGAGGACCGCGAGGTCGGCCGGAATCACCGCACGGCGGCCCGAAAGAACATCCGCGACGAGAATGCCCGAAACCCGCCCGTTGCCCTGTAACTGCGGCGGGCTGTCCTGGTCGTATGCGGCAAAGCGCACCCCGGCGGCCATGGCCCGGCGGTACAGTTCCTCAAGCGAGCGGCCCGGGGCCATGATGCCACGGTGAAGGACGGTTACCGCCATTTCGGGCTTGAGGGCCTTCAGCCTGATGGCGTTTTTGAGGGCCGTGGGGCAGCAGATGGTGCTGCAGTAGGGGCGGGTGTCGTCCCGGGCGGCAACGCACTGGATGAAAACCGCGCTCGCGGCCTCGGGCGCAGCGGCCCCTTGCGCCTCCAGCTTTTGCAGCTTTGTTTCGAGTTCGAGCTGGCTGATGACCCCCGAAAGCTCCCCTGACCCGAACCGGCCTTCCGGAAGCACCGGCAGGGCGCCGCAGGCAAGGATCACGGCGCCGGCGGCAAGCGAGGTATCCCGGCCGCTGCCGCTCAGGAGGGCTTCGAAGGCGCCGGGGTCGCCCCGGATACTTTTTACCGCCGTTTTCGGCAAAAACTCCACCGCGTCGTGGTCGGCGTCCCTTATGAGGGGGGCCAGAAAATCCTCGCCGGAAATATTTCGGGGAAAGAGTTTTCCAAGCCGGTTGAGCAGGCCGCCGGGGCGGTCCAGCCGATCGGCAAGGCTCACCGGAACTCCGAGCCGGGCGAGTGTTCCGGCAGCGGCAAGACCCGCCGGGCCGGCCCCCACCACCAGCACGCGCCGCTCAGCCCGGAATGCGGGCCTAGGGCTCGTTTCCCTTCCTCCCGGCCCGGCCAGCGCCATGCTCACCAGGTCCACGGCTTTGGCCGTTGCCGCTTCGGGGTTACCCGAGTGTATCCAGGCGCACCCTTCCCTCAGGTCGGCAAGGACCGCCGGCACCGTGCAGCCGCGCGCGGCGAGCCCTGCGAGAACGGCCCGGCCCCTTGCAAAGGGCGAGCAGGCCGCAATTACCAGGCTTTCGGGGCGGTCCTGTTCCAGGCGTGCGGCAAGAGCATCCAGGTCGGCCCCGGCGCACAGCGAAGGGACGAACTCCAGGTTCGTTGCGGGCCGGCGCGCCCGGACACCTTCCTCCAGGGATTTGCGCGAAATGGCCCGGTCCAGAATGGAGTGGCAGGTGCAGATGATTACCAGTGGCGCGTTCATGGCAGTTTCCCGAATCTTTGGGCGAGGCGGGCGGCCGCCAGGGCCGCCGCCGCCGACCCCTGGACCACGGCCTGGGACACGTCCGCCGGTTCCCGGCAAAAGCCGCATCCCCGCTCCTGCGCCGCCGGGTCCGAGCCGGGTCCGAGGGCGGTCTCTCCTGGGAGCGGGCACGTGGCAAGCCCGCCCCCCAGCACGACCATGTCGAACTCGGCCGTGACCACCTCGGCGGACCTGGTGTCCTCGTAGCGCACGGCAAGGGTCGAGCCGCCGGCTTGCTCCGCCATTGAAAAAATGAGTCCGGGCCGGGACCGCAGCAGTAAAACTCCCTCCTGTGCCGCGGCCCTGGCGTAAGCCTCGTAACCCTTGCCCACTGCCCTGAGGTCCGTAAAAAATATAGCCACCGAGGCCGCCGGGATGCGGCGCTTGGTCCACCGGGCCTGTTTCAGGGCGTGCATGCAGCACACCGCGGAGCAGTACGCCAGAAACCGCTGATCGCGCGCTCCGGCGCACTGGATGAAGGCAACGCTGCGGGGCGGAGCGCCGTTCGATCGGCGTTTTACCGCGCCGGCATTGGGGCCGGCCTCCGCCGTCCATGCCTCGAAATCCATGCCCGTGAAGAGGTCGGGGTGGTCGCCGGGATAGTACTCGGCCAGATGCGCCGGGCTTTGCTCCGAAAATCCGGTGGCAAATATCACATCCGCCACGGTGATGCGCATTCCCCGGGCCGGGCTGTCCAGCCTGCCGGGATCAATTGCGCCGGTCGGGCAGGCGGCCGCGCACTCGCCGCACCTCGAACAAAGCGCCGGGTCCGGCACGGGGACGGGCGCGGCGGCCGGGTCCCAGGGCAGCCCTTTCGGGCGCTCCCCGATGGTCCCGGGAACTCCCCTGGTCTCGCACACCTCGCGGCATACGCCGCAAAAGATGCAGGCATCCGGGTCCACGGCCGGCGGCTGAACGGAGATCACCGCGGAAATAAGGTCTTTTTCGGACTCCAGGCTTTGCAGGCAGGCGTTGTTATGCACCGTCACCAGCGGGTGGGCCAGGCAGGCGGCGGCGTCCGTCCAGACGGGGCAGAAGGCGCAGTGGTCGGAAGGGTAGAGCTTGTCGATGCGCATGACCTGCCCCCCGAGGTGGCCGTCGCGTTCCACCAGGTGCACCGGGATCCCCAACCTGGCGAGATCCAGGGCCGCGGTCAGGCCGGCCACACCGGCGCCGACCACGAGCACCGGAAGGGAGGCGGATTTTTGGAGATCGTCCATTGCTCTCGCCTCACTTCTTAAGGATACTGTAATGCTCGGCCAGTTTTTCCAACCTGTTCACAAACCACTTGGAAAACGGGTCGGGGGGGACTTCGTACGGGCCGACGCGGTCTTCCAGCGCAGTCAGGATTCTTCTTCCCTGGCGCCTGGTGCGCCGCGCCCCCTCCGGCGAGATGTAAACGGCCTTGGGCTCGGCCGGACATCGGCGCATGCAGATGCCGCAGCCGTTGCACTTCTCGGCTACGATCACCGGATAGCGGTTCTTTTCCATCACCACCGCCTCCGGCTTGCATGCCTTTTCGCATTCCCGGCAGTGGCGGGTTTTGCGCCAGGCCAGGCAGAGGTCTTTTACGATGACGGCGGTGCCGATTAAAACTTCGCTCTTGGGAATTTTACTCAGGGCGCCGGTGGGGCAGGTGCGGATGCACTCCATGCACAGGATGCACTTGTTCGTTTCCAGGACGGGAGTGCCCAGATTGGCAATGCCGCTGAAAATCGAAGCCGTTCTGATCGCCGCGGGAGCGCAGGCGTCCAGGCAGCGCAGGCAGCGCGAGCAGGAGGCCAGAAACTGGGGTTCCTCAAGCGCGCCGGGGGGCCGGACCAGGTTGTGCGCACGGCCGACGGCGCTCAGGCCAAGCACCGCCCCGGATACGGCGGCGCTTGCCGATAGTTGTAGCAAAGCCCTTCGGGAAAGGATCATCCGCTCTCCCCGCGATTTCCTTCAAGACCCCGGAATCCAACGCATGGCGGGGACGGTTCTTTATGCCCGCCATGCCGCGCCCACTTCAACAGGTGACGAAACAGCGGACACGACAGAGCCGTGCCCGCTGTGCGTGCGTTGCCGGTTTACGCTTTCTTGATTACGTCCGCAACGGTGAAGTCGAGCTTAAGTTTTTTCAGCGTCTCCTCGGTGGGGATGCCGTTCGCGTCCCAGCCGTAGTAGGCGTAGTAGGAGTCCTGCATTTTCTTGGTGTCCTCGTCCGTAAACACCTCGCCCTTTTTCGGCCCTTCCGGCAGAGGCTCCGTGCGCAGCCTGACGGGCAGGATATCATCCTTTCGAGAAACGTTGCCCTCGCGTATATTGAAGGCGCGCATCATGGTGATTATCCGCTTGGCCGTCGTCCAGTACTCCTCCGGGGTGGTATCCCACCCGGTTGCGGGGTTCAGCATCTCGCACACCAGGGCCGGATTTCGTTTCGACCAGGAGTACCCGGCCACAAAAGAGCACATTACCATCGAACTCAGGTATGCCCAGACGGCCTGGCCTTCGGGCGAGTTCCCCTCGTGGTGGCAGCCGCCCAACTGGCCCATGGCGTAGCTGTATCCGCGGGGCTTGTAACCGCGCGGATCGTGGGCCGCGAGTTCCTGGCCCTTTACGTGGATGGCGTACTTGTAAGAGTCTTTCCCGATCTTATCCGACATGCGTTTGACGCCCAGGGAAAGGAGTTCGCCTGCCTTTCCTTCCTTGAACGCAATCTTGTGGACAAGTTTGAGTATGGTGTCACCGTCGCCCCAGGTGGGCTTGAGCCCGTCCAGGTCCGCCGGGGTGAGCAGGCCGCGCTCGACGAGTTCGGTGGTGAAGCCTATGACGTTGCCCGTCGAGATGGTGTCCAGGCCCATGGCATCACACGTCTCGATGCCTTTCATGTAGCTGTCGAATTCGGTCAGGCCCAGATTGGAGCCCATCATGACGCCGGTTTCGTACTCCGGACCTTCGGCCACCAGGCCGTCGTGTTCTCCTCCGGTTCTGATGACCCCCAGCTTCATGCAGTGGACCGGGCAGTTGGGGCAGGCCACGTGCCGCTTCCAGAAAGTACGGGAAGCCTCCTCGGCCCCGATCATGTTGATGTCCGGGAACCAGCTCGTGGTGTAGTTCTTGGCGACCAGGCTGCCGGTAACGTAGTTGGCCATCTCCATAAGGCCGCCGGTGCCCCAGCGCCTGATGCCCTGCCAGCTTTCCACATTGGCGGCCAGTTGCTTGGCTTCCGCGGCGGCCTTGTCGAAGGCTTCCACGTTGACCAGGGGAACGGACCTGGTCCCCTTGACCGCGAAGCCCTTGACGTTTTTGCTGCCAAGCACGGCGCCGCCGCCGCTGCGGCCCGCCGCCCGGAAACGATCCACTATGATACAGGAAAAGTAAACCCCGCGCTCACCGGCCGGGCCGATGACCATCGTCCTGTACTCATCGCTTTTCAAGTCTTTTTTGATGAATTCCTCGGTCTCGTACGTGTCCTTGCCCCAGACGGGCTGCGCGTCCCTCAGCTCCACCTTGTCGTCGGTGAGGGCGATATAGACAGGCTTGGGAGACTTGCCCTTGAGCATCACCACGTCCCATCCAGCCCATTTTATCTCGTTTCCCATGGCGCCGCCGACCTGGGAGTGGCCGTAGATGCCGGTGTGAGGGCTCTTGAAGGAGACGTTCAACCGGGTCGACGGGCAGGCCGTACCGTTAAACGGACCGGTAAGGAACAGGAAAATATTGCCCGGTGAGAGGGGGTCCGTCTTAGGGGGCAGTTCTTTGTAGAGGAGATATGCGCCCAGGCCTTCGCCGCCGATGTAGTCCCTCAAAACAGCATCATCGAGCTGGCGCACGGAGGTTTTGCCCGAAGTCAAATCTATCTCCAGCATCTTGCCGAAATATCCGCCCTTGGGATTTGCCATGGTGCTTACCTCCTTTCCCCATCCTTGTTAGGATAGAATAGACTGGTGTTGAGGGCCTTGGCGGCCTCCTTGGGAGTGACCTCGCGGTATGCCATGTTTACTCCGAATCCGAGCTTGTTGGTTCTGAGGGCGGCGCCGGTTTCGGATGCCTGCGCGCTGCATGCCTTGGCGCACTGCGGGTCGCCGTCGCAAAGGTCGCAGAACATGGGCCGTCCGGTATCGGGGTGGCGCCGGAGGAACTGGGCGGGGCATGCCTCGATGCACTTGTTGCACTTTGCGCCCAGGCATGTCTTGTCGTCTATATATTGGATTACGTTTGTCGCCTTGTCCTTGGAAATTGCCTTCGGGTTGGTGGGGCAGGCCTTTACGCAGGGCGAGTCGTCGCAATGCCAGCAGATCACCGGAACGTCGACGATCCCGTGGAAGCGCTTAACGTGTATTCTGGCTGCCGAGGGGCGCACGGCCCCTTTTTCGTGGTACTGCGAGCAGGCGTACTCGCAGGAACGACACCCGGTGCAGCTCTCCCGCTGGACGAAAAGGTACTTCATTCTGTCTTCGGGCTTTAGCGGCGCCTTGGCCTCGGCGGCCACGGTTTCCGATGGGACCGAGATGGACGGCATGGAGGCGAGAACGATACCTCCAGCCAATTGTGCAGATTTTTTGAGAAAACAACGCCGGCCGGCGTTGATTGCCGCGGGACGTTCCAAGTCGTCCGGCTTCCGCTCGCTCATGGCATTCCTCCTATGTGTGGTATTGCCAAACCCGTGCCTCCGCACTCAGTATCAACAGGTATATCGCTACTCGACAACAGAACTTGAGGTAATGTGCAGACACAAAGCCCGACTCGTACGGACGGAAAGTCCATGGGGGATACGAGAGAAGCCTGTCTATAAGCTTATGTCAATTGATTGTCTTCCTGTCCCCTTTTCTTTGGATAAACCATTATATATACTGCCGATCCGTGCGCATCGGCACTCCAATACCTTTACAACTTTGTATGTTCTTATCATACTCCTGAACTTGAAAATACAAACAAATGGCAGTAACGCAAGACCGTTATATCAAAAATGATATAACGTGCCTCTCTCTAACGTTACTCAAGTAGTTTTAATGTGAATGATATGATTTTATTAGTCAAGGATTTTTTTAATACTGTTGACTACCGGATACTTTTTCTCAGTACATTAGGAATTTCGTCTCTCGGGGATTCCTGCCGTGCGCCGATGAGGGAAACATGGATTGCACCGGAATGCGCGGGCCGGAGTAACGAAGGCGGCGGGAGGTCGGAGAAAAGACCGGCGCCGTCCTTTGGGTCCGGACGGATGGAATTGAATTGCGCCAAAGCTCAAAGCATAATAGTTTGACCGTCGATTGACTTGCAATAGGCGGCTGAGGATTTTGGCAAGGTGTGGGCAGGGTGGCTCCAACCATGAATTTCATCTTTTTCGCTCTGGTGCTTACAGGGTTTTTGAGCGTTTCATGGCAGCAGGTCGTGTGGGTTCCCGTGGGTGGAGTCCCCGCTCCGATGGAGAGGCTGTCCGCGGCCATTATCCAGTCGGCGGGAAGCTCCGTTGAACTCGCTCTCGGCCTGATCGGGATCATGGCCCTTTTCCTGGGGTTGACGAAGGTGGCCGAAGAAGGCGGGATGCTCGCCGTGATCTCCCGCATCATCCGCCCGTTCATAAAATGGCTTTTTCCCGAAATTCCCCCGGACCACCCGGCAACCGGCGCCATGATCCTCAATTTTTCGGCCAATCTCCTGGGGCTGGGCAATGCGGCCACCCCGTTCGGTATCCGCGCCATGCAGGAACTGGAAAAACTAAATCCCCGCCCCGGCACGGCCACCAACTCCATGGTGCTTTTCGTCGCCATAAACACCGCCGGTATAACATTGCTGCCGGCTTCGGTAATCGCGCTCCGGGCGGCGGCGGGATCATCGAGCCCGGCGGCGATCCTTCCCACGACCCTTTTTGCAAGCTTTTGCGCCACGGTTTTTGCCGTGTTCGCCACCAAAGTCTACCAGAGGTTCTTCCCCTTTCCCGGCGACCCGGAGCGCAATGCAGGCCCCGGAAACGGCAATGGCAACGAGGCGCGGGATTTCGAACCGGACCTTGCCGTCGAATCTTCCGGGGCTTATCCCCTGTGGGTAAGCTGCCTGGCCGCCGCTTCAATGGTTGCGGCCATCCCTTTGATGGTCGTCTACGGCAAGGCGGTCGCCCCGTGGGCCATCCCGGGCATTACCGTGGGGTTCCTGGCTTTCGGCGTGGTCAGGAAGGTGAACGTCTATGAAGTCTTCGTCGAAGGAGCAAAGGAAGGTTTTCAGGTTGCGGTAAAGATAATCCCTTACCTGGTGGCCATTCTGGTGGCAGTGGGAATGCTCAGGGCAGGCGGCGTGCTCGATGCCGTCGCCTCGACCCTGGGAGGGCTCACCGCGAAAGTGGGGCTTCCTCCCGAGGGGTTTCTCATGGCCATGATGCGCCCGTTGTCGGGTTCGGGCGCATACGGGGTTGTCGCTTCCATTATCAAAAATCCCGCCATCGGTCCGGACAGCTACACCGGTTATCTCGTTTCCACGATGCAGGGTTCCAGCGAAACCACTTTTTACGTGCTGGCGGTCTATTTCGGGGCGGTACGGGTGAAACGGATACGCCATGCGCTCGCCGCCGGGCTTACGGCCGAACTGGTGGCGGTAATTGCGGCCGTCGTGGCTTGCCGCTACCTTTACGGATGAAAATCCGGTCTACGGATATTTGGAACAGGGCCGGTCGAAACGGCGGCGCTGCGGCGCTGGTCCGAAGGAACACGGATGAACAGGATATCGGCTAAACAGCCGTCGATTAAAAAGGGCGGCCCGGGGGAAGGAAGTGTTTCGGCCGAGTGCGGCATCTCGCTTCCGGGCCGCCAATTTCGGCTCCTTTTGAAAAATAAAAGAATAATGTCGGGAAGTTGGCTGGCCCATTTTACCCATGACGGCTTCACCGATATGCTCTATGTTTTCTTTCCGGTGTGGCAGGTTCAGTTCGGATTGGATTTCGCCCAGGTCGGTTTTTTCAAGACGCTGTTTTCCGGGACCCTTGCCGCCTTCCAGGTGCCAAGCAGCTACCTGGCCGCCCGGGTCGGGGCCGTCAGGCTTCTTCTGGCGGGAACGCTTCTCACCAGCGTGGCGGTTCTGACTTACGGGTGGGCGACCACGCCTCTTGCGCTCGGGGCCCTCCTGGTCTTTGGCGGGCTCGGCGCCAGTGTGCAGCACCCCATTTCCGCCACGCTGATTGCGAACAGCTATGCGGACAAGGAACTCAGGAGAACGGCGCTCAGTGTTTTCAACGTCTCGGGGGATGTCGGGAAGCTGGTGTTTCCGGCGGCTGCCGCACTTCTCATAAGCGGGTTCGGCTGGCCCGCCGCAAGCCGTTCCATGGGAATCTTCGGCGTGTTGGTGCTGCTGGTACTCATAATTCTTACCGCGCCGACAATTTCTGAAACCTTCGCCGCGGAAGCCGGGAAGAAGCAGCAGTGCCGGCCGTGCGGGCAGCACTCGCACCGAGGGCGGGAAATCCGCCTTTATCGCCCTTCTCTCAATAGGCATGCTGGACAGCGCCACGCGAATGGGTTTTTTGACCTATTTCCCTTTCCTGATACGGGACAAAGGCGCCGGAATAGCCATCACCGGCTCGGCGCTCAGCCTCATATTCGCCGGCGGCGTCGCCGGAAAATTCATATGCGGGGTCCTTGCGACAAGGGTGGGGGTGCTGCGTTCGGTGCTGATAACCGAAGCCCTTACCGCCGTTTGTATATGGGCGGCCATCGTTTTGCCGTTCGGCGCGGTAATGGCCCTGTGTCCCGTCATGGGACTGGCGCTGAACGGGACTTCCTCCGTCCTGTACGGCAGCGTGCCGGAGTTGGTCCCGGAAGAGAAACGCAACCGGTCATTCGCGGTCTTTTACACGGCGACCATCGGTTCCGGGGCTGTATCCCCGCTCCTGTACGGACTGATCGGAGACTCGATCGGAATCATCCCCACGCTGGCCCTTGTCGGCGCCGTTATCCTGGCCGCCCTGCCGCTGACCCTGCCGCTGCGGGGAAAACTCGGGCTGGATTCATCGGAAGCCTAGAATCCGGAAGTACTCGCATCGGTATTGGAACCCGCTTACAGCACCGTCGGCGGGGCATCAGCAGGCGCCCTTGCCGGTCAGAAAGGTGATAACCGTTTTGAGGATAATTTTCAGATCTACCCAGACCGAGTGGTTGAGAAAATACCACACGTCCAGTTTTACTCTTTCTTCATAGTTTTGTGTGTCGCTTCGGCTGCCGGTTTGCCACAACCCGGTGATGCCCGGCCTCATCGAGCAGTAGGACCCCGCGTCGTCCTTGTAGTAGTTGGACAGCTCATCTTCAACGATGGGCCTGGCGCCCACAGTGCTCATGTCTCCCTTGAGGACGTTAAAGAATTGCGGAAACTCGTCCAGACTGGCTTTTCTGAGAAACTTCCCGATCCGTGTGACCCTGGGGTCGTTGCGCAGCTTATAGGTTCTCTCCCACTCGGCGCGGGCATCTTCGTCATTGCTCAAAAGCTCTGCAAGCCTCTTGTCGGCATCCAGGACCATCGTCCTGAATTTCCAGCATCTAAACGGTTTACCCGCCAGGGTAATGCGCCGGTGGCCGTAGAAGACGGGTCCTCCGTCTTCTAATTTTATCAAAAGGGCAATGAGCAGTCCGAACGGTAGAAAACAGATCAATGTGAACAACGAAAATACAAGGTCGAAAAGCCTTTTCGTATGAAAACGCGGAGTAAAGCTGAGGAAGATTATGTCGCCGTACAACTGAATTTCAGAGGTATATATCTGAAGAAACTGGAGACTGGGCACCAGGAACAGTTCCGCTCCAAGAGAACGGCAGCCTGAAAGAATTTGATGTATTTTATGCTCTTCCTTCATTGGAAGGGCAATGTAGACATAATCCACCTGATTTGACCCGAGATAGTCGGCCAGCGTGTCGATCCTCCCGAGAATCGGGATCGAGAAGGCGCTTCCTTCCTCTTTATCGTCGAAGAAACCAAGGACCTTCATCATTGACCAGGGCGAGGTCTCGATGGTTGAAACAATCGATCTTCCCGTATCGTTTGCACCCACTATTACCGCCGTGGCGGGATCGACGCCTCGCTTTATGAACCTCATACCGTATCTGGCAATGAGGTGCAGCAGGAATATCACTATCGGGGTGAACGCAAACCAGATCAGTATGACAACCCTGGAGAAGTCGGACGATAATTTCAGGACGAAAAACAGGAACAGCAATACGGCTACGGTTGTGCTCCACACTTTCGTTATGAGTATGAATTCCCTGTAAAGCCTCAATCCGTACCAGGATCTGTAAAGGCTGAACGTGCAGAAGACAGCGAAACAGTAAACGGGGGTGAAAATCGTGAGAGCGAGGTAGGCGTCGAAGAACTCCCAGACATCCACCCCGTATGTGAAGAGGAGCGTCCAAAGAAATGCCACGACCGCGATGCTGTCGACGGCATATAAGAGAAACCTTAAATACGAGGTGTTTTTTGTGTTCACTAACATGTGAATACCCTCGAACTATTCTCCACCAATATTCACGCTCCAGTGGTTCGTCGGCGCAGCTCCCGGTCGAACGACACCGCGAATATTTATCGCGGTGCTCTTACCTGGCGCATTTCCGGTGCCAAATATCTGTTGCCTTGATAAACACGTGTCCCGCGAACGAAGTCTGGAAAGTACAACTTTCCCACGGGCGGGATGAAGCCCGGCGGGGTGAAACAGATTGAATCCTTTTGCGCATTCATCATGAGTAATCGTATAAGAAATACAATCATTAATGAGTTATTTGCAACAAAAAATCAGTTGCAAAATCTAAAAGAGCCGAGGGGCCTGGCCAGCACAATCTCGATCACCCGCGCCCCCACGCCCAGCGCCCCCGCGACGCCTCGTAAAAATGTAAACATGGGAACAGCCGTAAGAAGTGGGAAATCACCACGCGCCCGGCGAAAATAGGGCAGTTCGTTAACGGCGAAAAGCAGGAGGGCCGGCAGGAGCAGTTTCGAAAAGAATGCGGGTCCCAAAAGTGCCCCCGCCATGAGGAAAACCAGCAGGGGTGAGAGCAGGACTTCGAACTTCTGGGCGTTGGGGGTATAGGAATCGCCTACCGCCTTGTCCGGGTGCTTTTGCCATGTAACCGCCCGCCAGTAGGCGTACCGGCATTTTTTCAGGAAATAGTCGCGAATCCTTTCCGGATGCCGGTGAAGAACGTAAGCGCTTCTGGCCGGCACGAGCCTGCACCCCTTGGCGGAGAGTCGGTAGGAAAACTCGACGTCTTCGGCGGTAGCGCCTTTATACGAGGTATCGAACCCTTGGTTTTCAACAAAGACGTCGCGCCTGTAGGCCGCGGAGTAGGTATCGATAAAATCGATGGTATCTCTGAGTCTGAGCCCCCTGCACTTTATTTCATACTCCGCCTGGACGAACCGGGCGGTAAGGCTGGACTGGCTGGAGCGGTAAAAGCCTTTGGTCCCGGCAACTTGCGGGTCTGAAAACGGGGCCGTCATTTCGGCAATCCAGTCTTCAAAGGGCTCGCAATCGGAATCGGTAAAAAGGATGACATCGGAGCGGGCTTCCCGCGCCCCCAGGTTTCGGGCGGAAGCGGCCCCCTTGTTGGATTGGGCGAGAACATCCACGTCAAAGGCCGCCGCCGCCTCTTTCGTATTGTCAGTGGACCCGTCGTCCACCACCACGACCCTTACGAGTTCCTTTGGATAGGTCTGCCTCCTCAATGCATCGAGGCACCGGGGCAGCGACGCCTTCGCGTTGAAGGCCGGAATTATGACCGTAACCGAGGGAAGCCTGGCCGTCATCGCATCCTGGTCCCGAACAGCAGGTGTTTGGCAAAAATCCTGAACGCCTTGAGCGTCTTGATCCCCTCGCTCGGGTCGCGGAGCAGTTGAAGGAATTTATATCCGATATACCGGGGGCGCAGGTAAAATTCACGGCGGCAGCGGTCGCAAAATTCCACCATTTCCACGGCCGATATGTTCGGCAGATTAACGATACACTTGTGCAGGCCGTCTTCGGTGAGATAGTCGCGGTAGTTTTTCGATGAGATATGGCCCTCTTTGAGGTACAGGTCGTAGAGCCTGGTGCCCGGATATACCATTACCGGAAAGAACTGCGCGACGTCGGGATTAAGGGATTTTGCCATCGCGAGGGTCTTTTCCATCGTCTGCCTCGTCTCACCCGGGATGCCGACGAGGAAGGCGCCGTTTACGAGAAGGCCGGCTTTTTTGCTCTCCGTTATGAACAGGTTGAAATTATCGAGCCTGGTGCCCTTTTTCATCGTGTCCAGAAGCTCCTGGGAGCCGGACTCGAACCCGACGAGAAGGGAGCGGCACCCGGCCCTGCGCATGAGTTTCATGGTCTGAGCGTCCAGATCGGCGCGGGCGTTGCACGACCACCTTATCTTGAGCCCCCTGCGAAGAATCTCTTCCGAGAATTGGATGGTTCTTGACCGGCTGGCGGTAAACGTGTCGTCTTCGAACATGATTTCACCCAGGGGCGAGAACTCTCTAACGGCGTATTCCATCTCGTCGATCACGTCTCCGATCGACCGGGTGCGCCAGGCGCACCCCGTAACCGTCTGGGGATAGGAGCAGAAAATGCACCTGTGCGGACAGCCCCGGGATGAAACCATAACCACTATCGGAAAGCGGTTTCCGGAGTAGAAATAGTCGCGGTAATCCAGGTGCTTTCGGTATGTCCTCGTAACCCACGGAATGGCGTCAAGATCGTGGGCGGGGCTTCTGGGATCGTTGACCACCACCGCATTATCGCCTCGCCTCCTGTAAGCCAGGCCGGCCACATCGCTGGGGTCGCCCCCCCGTGCCAGCGTTTCGGCCAGCTCGGAGAGTGTCAGTTCGTATTCGCCGACTATCACCGCGTCGATTGATTCATTCAGATTCAGGGTTTCGGCCGGAAGGGCGGTCACATGGACTCCGGCCAGAACGGTAAACGCTTCGGGCAGAAGGGCTTTTATCGCGGCCGCACAGGCCAGATCGCTGTAAATGCTGGGGGTGCTCGTTGCGACGGCGAGCATGTCAGGCTTGAACCGTACTATCTCGGCAATTACGCGCTCGGGCGCGAGCCTTTTGGCCGGGGCGTCCCATATCCGGACTTCGCAGCCCCGCGATTCCATGAACCCGGCGGCATAGGACAGCCACATCGGGTAGTAGAACGTCCCGCTCTTGGTGATGGCGGGGCTTCGTTGCTCCCTGGAATACCTGCCGTGGCGCGACAGAAAAGGCGGATTAAGAAAGGCCAGCCTCATCGTTGCGGCAGTTCCGGCGGAAGGCGGGTGGAGGTGTCTTTTGCGGGCCGCTGAATTGGAAGCGGGAATACAAAACACCCTGACGAAAATATCGGCAAGCCGGCAATCCTCCTCCCATTGCGATTGGAATGCGAAAAGCCAATCAGCTCTTTGAATTTTTGGTGGTGAATTTTATCCCCGGTGCCATGAGAGTCAAGACAAATGATCCCATAGTCAGCGTGGGACGGGCTCTCCAATCATGCGGGGAAACCGGGCCAACCGCTGCCCGCGGGCATTGGTTCCCGCCGGGCCTGAATCGGCCGCCCGGTTCGGGCGGCAACCCCTTCAGGGCCGCGCGTGCGATGCGGGCGGACTCAAGATCGTTAAGAGCAATTTGGCCGATTGCTTTTGAACAGCGGGACATCACCTTTTCGGGACATGGAAGTTCGCAGTGCCATGAAGCTGATGTAGTACTCCGGATAAGCCCTGACGTAATCTTGGAGTCTGGACGCGAATGCCTGTGTGATCCCGGACATAATTTTGCCGGCATCCTCACCCTGAATTACTTCCAGGGGCGGCTCGATAATAACCCTGTTCCTCCCGCTCCCGTCCCGCAATACAAACGTGGGCAGGACGGCGCATCCCGTCCTTCTGGCAATATCGGAGGGTCCGGGAGAGAGCAGGGCCTCGCGTCCAAGGAAATCAACGTGGATTCTTTCTTTTCCTCCGCCGCCGTCAACGGCCACACCAAGGACTTCGTTTCTGTGCAGACAGCGGAAAGCCTCCTTGATGGACCGGAAGATGTTTATGTGCTTTACGGGAAGCGATTCCTCGTGATCGGTGCGGGCCTGAAGGACATATTCCTCCATCGCCGAAAGCTTCTTGTCCGGCAAAACCTCCTTCCACGCCGTGGCGGGAGCGCTTAGCTGGCACATCTTGTAGCCCCTGTATCCGATGGCGGGCATGACCATCTGGTTGGCGCCAAAGTGTGCGAAAAGCAGCATGGCCCCTTTGCCTCCGGCGAGCGCGGCATCCAGATGGTTCAATCCTTCGCAGTCTGAAAAGAATGAAATGTTTTCAGGGTTGAGGACCGGAAAAAGCAGAACTTCCAACTCCCTGCATGCCTCGATCCGGAATGCTTTTTGAGTGAAGCTTTGCAATTTGTGCTCGTTAACGGCCGGACCGAAGATGAATCTTAATTCCTCTTCAAGGGCCTTTCTTTTGCCCCGGAAGCACAGGGAAGCGATGCAACCGAGCAGCATGGCGACCGGGTAAACGAGCGACGGCGGCATGGCCTGGACGAGTTTTTTGAACGGTTTCCAGTAGATATAGAGAATGGAATCTTTTACAAGAGACATGATCCGGCTTTCACGGTGGTGCAAAAAATTTTCGGAAAACATTCTCAGCGCGGTGTCGATTCGCCATCGAAGGGACCGGGACCCCATCGAAGTCGGACTTACAGAGCACAAGTCGCATGGAAACAATTTTGTGGAGGTTTTCTATACCAAACTACAAACAAAGTTCACACTAAAAACGGGGAGAATACCCGGTGAGGGCATTTTCGCATCATGAAAAGGGGCGATATTGATGTTATCGGCCCCGCAAATGGTCAGCAATATAAACGGTTTAGGAAATGATCCTTGTCATGACCGTAAACCGCCGTTATAACTGGTACGACTGCTCTCCGGGCTCACTTGGTCCTCAACATTTCAAGGATTCGAAGCAATATCACAGCCTTATGCAATGCTGTTTGCGGTTGTGCAAGTGTGACTCATTTTTAGTTTACGACGTTCGTCCCACTCAGAAATGGCACTGGTCTCCGAATAAACCCATAGTGAAGGTGTTGCCGTGATCGGTCGGTATTTCATAGTCTGTTTTACCATTGCAACTTTTCTGAGTTCCTGTTCCAGCCAGGTCCGCGTCCCGCTGGAAAAAGAAGTGAGCGTCCAGGCTCCCAGGGTGTCGCCTCCCGGCGAACCCACCGAGCTCTACGTCCTGGGAGAGGGGGATACGATCGACATGCAGGTGTGGAGGCAGGAGGGATTGAAAAGGTCCCTGAAGGTGGACCTTCAGGGCAATATCAACGTCCCCCTGGCCGGAACGATCAGAGTGGCCGGGTTGACCGTGGAGCAGGCGACTAAAGAGGTCTGCAAGCGCCTGGACAAATATTTCGTCGACCCTCAAGTGGATCTTTTTGTTTCCGGGTCCAAGGCTCAGACGGTGAACATCTTTGGGGAGGTCTCAACTCCGGGACCCTACACGATCGATCATAAGACCACCGTCTGGGAAGTCGTTGCCAAAGCGGGGACCACCAAGATTTCGGATAAGTCGAATGTTGTCGTGATCAGGAATGCCATACCAGGCAGCGATCCGGCCAACGTCAAGGTGTTCTCCGTGAATGTCGATCCGGCCAAGCTCAAGGCGGGTGCGCCTCCGGGCAACTACTATGTGCAAAGCGGCGACATCATCTATGTTGCCCCGACCTTTATCGCGGACGTCGACAAGGTGATGACCCACATCGCCGCCATCCTGGCGCCTATTTTCGGCATGGAGTCAGGAATACTGCTTATTCCTCAGGTTTGGGACGTGCTTAGGGGCGTCAATGTCAACACTACCGGAGGAATCATAGTCGGCCATTAGTTGTGAACAACCGGCATGCATCAGGTGGCGCGCTCCGCGGGGACTCACCCGGTGGAGGTGCCTTTTTTTCCATCAATCAATGAGGTCAGCGTTACATTCTGTCCGTGAAAATTCGAGTTTAAGAACATGGGTGCCGATCTGAATACGGAAATCCGGGCGCGCAGGGTGCTCGAAGAAAACAGGGTTGCCGTATTCATTGTTGCCTACAATGCCGAAAAACACATAGAAAGGGTATTGAGGCGCATTCCCGGGTGGGTAGCCGAGAAGCTGGCGGAAGTATACGTCATCGATGACTATTCTTCGGATAACACATTCGAAGTTGCCGAACTGATCGATTGGCCTGAGCATCACGCCCCTTTTCACATCTATAGAACTCCATACAACCAGGGTTACGGGGGAAACCAGCGCATTGGCTACATGTATGCAGTGGAAAGAGGAATAGATATAGTGGTGCTGCTGCATGGCGACGGCCAATATGCGCCCGAATTTCTTCCGGACATACTCGCCCCTTACGCGGACGGCGCGGATGCCGTATTTGGCAGCCGGTTCATGAAAGGATTTGCTCCCCTGCGCGGCGGTATGCCCTTTTACAAGTGGCTTGGGAACCGCGTTTTGACCGGAATTCAGAATTTCGTCCTGAAATCGAAGCTCTCCGAGTTTCACAGCGGCTATAGGTCCTACCGCACCTCGGCCCTGAAAGAAATTCCCTTTCAGTGCAACAGTCCATGGTTCGATTTCGATGCCGACATAATCATTCAGTTGCACGCGGCCGGCTTTAAAGTAAAGGAAGTCCCGGTCCCTACCTTTTACGGAGACGAAGTCTGCCATGTAAACGGCATGCTGTATGCCTTCAAATGCGTGAAAGCGGTCGTTAAGTATAGACTGATGCAGTACGAAATTTTCTACGATCCCAAGTACGACGTCGGGAAAGCATCTTCCATGCTCAGCCCGGTGAAAACCGCCGGGACCTCGGTGCATCATTTCATAAAGAGCCTTCCGCTTGAGCCCGGGAGCAAACTGCTCGATATCGGGGGAGAAGGCGGCAGTGCCCTATCCAAATACCATGCTCGAAGAGGGGTGACGGTCACTTGCATAGACAACAAGAGCCCGGACCCGTCCGGAAACGGAGTTTCTCAATATCCGGTGGATCTCGATGGACAATGGTGCGATCAGTTTCCGATGGACAAGTACGATACGGTATTCGCACTCGATGCAATCGGGCACTTGCGCTCCCCGGAAGCCACCGCCGGGCAGTTGTTCGATGCCCTGAAGAGCGGGGGCACACTATACGCCTGCACCGGCAATGTGGCCTATTTGCCGTTGCGGCTGATGTTTCTTCTCGGCTTTTTCAATTATGGGCGCCGCGGAATTCTCGATTCCACACATTGCCGTTTGTTCACCCTTGGCTCTTTCAGAAGGCTTTTTCGCAATGCCGGTTTCAGGATCGATAAGGTGATGGGTTTCGGGCCCCCTCTTAGCGACCTGGGTAAAAGCTCCGGCTCACGCTCGCGCTTTCTCGTTCTTTCCATACTGGATTACATTTCGGCCAAAGCAGCGAGACTGTGGCCCGGGCTGTTCGGCTATCAGTTGCTTCTGGTCTGTACCCGCACCGACGCGGTGGAAGACCTCATGCTGCCCACTTTTCGCAAGCCGATAAGACCGTGGAGCGAGGCTGAGGATCACCGGCAAATGCAGCCAAACGGCCGGTACGACCTGGCAGGCAACCCGATCTCCGGACTCAAAGATGGTTAGGGCGCTCCCTTAATGACAGGCAAACAAACCCAACTGTTGCAAGACAGGCGTCTGTGGATGGTCTTCGCGGTTGCCGCTATGATCCGGGTGGCCTTTCTCGCCTGGCTCTTCTTCTATCCCTCGGGGATGTTTGCGGACGGGGACAGCCACGGCTACCACAAGCTGGCACTCAGTATTATTCATTACGGAACTTTCTCGACCGAGCCGCCGATACCGCACGCCCTACCGGACTATGTCAAACCCGTCGAGAGCGTCATATATGCCGCGCCGCTTGCTCCGGACGAATTCCGCACGCCGGGCTACCCTGGTTTTCTGGCCCTCATCTACGCTGTCGGCGGCACTCCTTTCACGGCCGTTGCGATACAGAGCCTTATACTGAGCCTGCTTCTCATCTGGCTGACCGTTGTGCTGGCTTTCAGGCTGTTCGGGATGCGGGCCGCCATTGCGGCGGGGGTGCTTGCGGCCCTCGAACCGCTGTCCCTTATCTACAGCAATGAGATAATGGCGGACACCCCCTTCGTCCTGATGGTGCTTGCCGCGACGATGGCTTTCATGTTCATTGTGTTGGAAAACGAGTCAAACTCGTCCGTTAAGCGGCCTCTTTTCGGCGGTCTGTTTCTGGGAACGGCCATTTTGATCCGCCCGGTTGCGACCTATCTGCCGGTCCTCTTTGCCGGGTTCGCCGCTCTTTACCTTTACCTGGGTGATCGGGTGTTACTCGGAACCGAATCGTACGGCTGCGGCAACGCCCCGCCCCCGGCGTGGAAATCCCTCGCAAAGCGGCTCGGTATCTTTCTGGTGGCGGGAATGCTGACTACGTCGGCCTGGATGGCCAGGAATTACTTTGTCTTCGGCCACGCCTTCATTTCGACGGCCTCCGACCACGTTCTGCTAATCACCGCGGGGTCCCAGATACTCTCCGAAATGAAGGACACCAAAGGGGCTTTAACAACACAGCAGTTCAGGGACGTTCTGGAACGGGACTTGACAAAACAGATGGAACTCGAGGGTCTGAATGCGGCCTCGCCTCCCGAGAGAGCCGCCTACTTCCGGGACTGGTCCATCAACGTGTTCAAGGCCCACCCCGGGCGCTTCGCCCTTTACATGCTCAAGAGCACTGCCACCCTGTTCGTGTCGGATATCACCGGCATGTACCAACTGCTGGGCTTCACCTCCGAAGCCAGGGGCGGATACGGCGTCCTGTTCCGGTCCGGCCCGAGAGCGGCCCTGGCGAGATACTTCGGCCCACGGTGGCCCATGTGGGTGGCGGGGCTTGCTCCGATAATACTTTATGACATGGCCGTCTACATCCTGGCCTTTCTGGGGGCGGTCAAGCTGTTGCGCGGCAGGAGTTATTTTCTTTTCTGTTTTTTCATCCTCATGATCGCTTACTGGATAGTGACTTCGTCGATAGCCAGCATGCCGCGCTACAGGTTTCCGGCGATGCCTTTCATGATAGTTTTGGCGGCCGCGGCCGTCTTCGGTTCCGGGAAAACCGGGACTTGCAGATCTTCGGCTTGATTCCGGGATGGGGGAGCCCGGTCGGAG
Source organism: uncultured delta proteobacterium (assembly GCA_963712895.1). Lineage (GTDB taxonomy): Bacteria > Desulfobacterota > Syntrophobacteria > Syntrophobacterales > Syntrophobacteraceae > SbD1. The sequence goes on from CAVQJR010000017.1 coordinate 253,537, forward strand.
GGCCGGAAATTCGAGCCGGACAAAAGAGTGGGGGGCCGGTTCCCCCGCGCCCGGGCTTGATCCATGCGACCCGTGGGGGCGGCGGGGACATCGTGAATAATAACGGAAAGCAGATGATGTGATTCCTGGCGGAATTCGATCAAATCAAACAGGGAGCGAACCAGCGGGAGTTGGCGCGGGTCCCGGGTTATCCCGTTCCTCGCTTGTTGCCACGGCCGCGACGGGGCTTTTGACCGGGCTTGCGGGCTCCGTCGCGGGCAAGACCCTCGTCTTCCTGCTCCAGGTACTCGTATCCCGCTACTACGGCCCGGGCTACTACGGCCTTTTCGTTACAGGACTGCTGACCGCTCACATAATGCAGACATTATCCAGCCTGGGGGTCCAGAAAGGCGGCATGAGATTTCTTGCCGTTGCCCATGAAAATAACGATATTTCCGCAATGGGGTCGATATTCAGGTTTTCGGTCATGGTCCCCATCGTCGGCGGCATCGTGGTGGGCGTTTCATGCTATTTCCTGGCCCCTTTCATCGCGGCAACCTGTTTCAGAAATCCCGATCTTGAAGACATTATCAGGCTGTTTTCCTTCAGCATACCTTTTTTTGCCCTTTTGCGCACGGCCTCCGACATGACCAGGGCGTTCAAGACGGCCAAATATGCCGTGTTGGCGGAAGACCTCCTTTTTCCCTCGCTGCACATAGGCATCTTTGTTTCCCTGCACGCGCTCGGATACGGGTTCTCCTCGGTCATCTACTCCTTCATAATCTCGAACGCGATCTGTTCTTTTCTGATAGCGGTGCTGGGATGGAGGATGGTGCGAAATTATGCCGGACGGCCTTCCGCGGATGCGCCCGCGCGGACGGGGGCAATCGAAGCGGGGATATGGCGGCAGCTTTTGAACTTTTCCCTTCCCCTGCTGCCCATGGGCCTGCTCTTCACCCTGAACGGTTCCATAGCCATAGTGATGCTCAACATGCTCACCAAGGCCTCGGACGTCGGGGAGTATGCGGCGGCGGCCAGATGGGTTATGCTTTTCGCACTCATCACGCTGCCCATGAAACTGATCTTCGCGCCGATGATCGCCGGCCAGTACGGCATAAATGAGATGGGAAAAATAGAGGTCCTTTACAAGACTTCGTGTCGGTGGATGCTTTTTCTGACCCTCCCGGTATTTACGTTCCTGCTGGTAGCCCGTGAGCCGCTGATGATGATTTTCGGGAAAGGGTTCACCACGTCGGGGCCAAGTGTTCTGGGGATCTTGCTGATCGGGAGTCTTTTCGCCTCTTTCGTGGGAGTTGCCGCCGATATGCTGATTATGAGCGGCAACCAGTACCTGGAACTGGCATGCCTTATCGGGGGCCTGACGCTCAATATCAGCTTGAACCTGCTGCTGATCCCCGCATACGGCGTGGCCGGCGCGGCGATTGCTACGACGGCGAGCAGCATTGCAACCGACATGGTTCGCATTCTAATTGTGGCCGGCCGCTACCGAATACATCCTTTCAGCACGAAGTTTGCTACTCCCGTGGCAATTGCAGCGGCAATTTTTTTAGGCGACCTGATCCTGCGCTCGCTGTTCGAAGTCCACCCGGTCGGCAGGGCCGTGCTTGCGGCCTGTGCCGTGGCGGCCGTGGTCACGGGTACGCTTGTCAGGGGGCTGGCGCCCGATGACCGCGAGCTTTTTCTGATGCTCAGGCAAAAAATCGGCAAATCCGGCTGAGTGGGTCGGACGAATTGTGTTCGCGCCGGGGTATGTAAAATTTTGAGGCCCGGTAACGGGCTTTCTGATGGATAATCCTCTTGGGAGTGCTTTTCATGAAAGTGACATTTATTTCTCCATACCTCAGCACTGATTGCATGGGAATCCGCATTATCGCCGCGATGCTCAGGCAGCAGGGGCATCAGACAAAAATTCTTTTCATGCCTGACCGAAGCGATCAGATGCGCCGCCAGCACATGGTGGATGTATTCGTCTACGAACCCGACGTGCTGGACCAGGTGGTTGAGAACTGCAAAGGCAGCGACCTGGTCGGCATTACCTTGATGACCCAGTATTTCGACGCCGCCGCCCAGCTTACCGGCGTGATCAAAAAGAGGCTTGGAATCCCCGTGATATGGGGGGGCATTCACCCGACAGTGAGGCCGGAGGAATGCCTTTCTCACGCCGATATGGTCTGTGTCGGAGAGGGGGAGATCGCTTTACCCGAACTGGTCGGGCGCATGGCCGCCGGGGAAAGCTGCGACAATGTCCCCGGCGTGTGGGCGCGCAAGGGCGATGAGATCGTAGACAACGGCCCGGCGCCTTTGGTGGAAGATCTCGATTCGATCCCGTTCCCTTATTATACCTTCGACAGCGACATGCTCCTCTGGGAAGGCAAGCTCATACCGTTTACGCGCGAAGCCCTGTACCGGCACCTGCACCTGTACTTTCCGGCCCTTACCGACTGCCGCGACGTTTCATACCAGCTCATCACTACCCGCGGATGCCCTTATTCGTGCTCATTCTGCGGCGAAAGTCCACTTGACGAGCTCTACGGCAAGAAGAAGTACGTGCGCAGGCGCAGCGTCGACAACCTGCTCGGGGAAATCAAATGGGCGCTCGACTACATAGGGCCGTTCGGACAGATCTGCTTTTGCGACGACAGCTTCCTGGCCAGACCAATCGAGGAAATAAGAGACTTCGCCGAGCGATACAAAAGGGAGATCGGATTGCAGTTCTACTGCCTGGTTTCCCCCGCCAACGTCTCGGTGGAAAAAATCAGGATACTTGTGGACGCGGGACTCACGATAATCGGGATGGGAATTCAATCCGGGTCGGACCGCCTCCTGCGGGAATACAACCGTGGAAAATTCGGAAGCATAAAACATGTAAAAGAGGCGATCCGCATCCTCGACATGTTCTCCGACCGCCTGACCCCATATTATGATTTTATCCACGAGGATCCTTACGAAACGGACGAAGACCTTCTCCAAACCGTCGATCTTATCGCGTCTCTGCCCAAAAAGGCGCGAATCCGGGCCTACTCCCTCGTACCCTATCCCGCCACCGAGCTTTACAACAAAGTAAAACGCGACGGGTTGATCAAAGCCGATCATGAGGAAATATACAGCAGGGTCTTCGGGGCGCGCCATAAACCCAATTATTTGAACTTCCTGATTGATATCTCCCAGATGCCGATTCCGAGAAAGGCCCTGAAGCTGCTTATCCACCCCGTGCTGTTCGCTTACCTGGGCCGGCCCATTGTCGGACGCGCGATCCTGGATTTCTACATCGCCATGAAGAAGCTCAAGAGGATGATAATGCCCAGAATGAGCGGGCTTTAAATCAGTCCACACGGGGTTGGCCCTGGTGGTCCACTCCGACTTCAGCGAGGAAGCCGAGAAAAATGAGAATTCTTCTGATAAATCCGCCCTACACAAGGCTCAAAGGCATGGGGCACGCCCCCTATTTTCCCCTGGGCCTTGGATATATTGCCTCCGTCCTGCGGGAAAACGGCTTCGATGTGAAGATTTACCAGGCCGAAAATCCCAGGATGAAAGGCGAATTTCTAAATACAGAGGCCGACACTTCCTACCAGTTCAGGTCTTTGAGCCAGCGCAAGTACAATGACTCCATAGACGATGAGGGCCACTTCGTATGGCGGGAAGTCATGGATTCGCTCGAAGCCTACAAGCCGGACGTCGTCGGGATTTCTCTTCTTTCGGCCATGGTGGGTTCAGCGCTGAAAGTGAGCCGGCTTTGCAAGAGCTACAACAAGGACTGCAAGGTTGTCTGGGGCGGGGTCCATCCGACTTTTCTGCCCGAGGAGAGCCTTGGATATGAAGCCGTGGACTACGTCGTCAGGGGTGAGGGCGAATACACGATGCTCGAATTGTGCGCCTCCCTGCAAAACGGAGCGGAGCCGGCGTCCGTAAAAGGGCTATCTTATAAAACCGGCGGCCGGATCGTCCACAATCCGAAAAGAGATTTGATCGACAACCTCGACAGTCTTCCGTTTCCGGCAAGGGATGCCGTGCTCTACCCGGAATCCTTCGACTTCAGGTCCCTTGGCAGCATGATAATCTCCCGTGGATGCCCTTTCCGGTGCAGCTTCTGCTCGTCTCGCAACTTCTGGGAAAGAAGGGAGCGCTTCAGGTCGCCGGATAACATTATCCGCGAAATAGAACTGCTCAAGCGCGACTACGGATCGAACTACATCATGTTCTGGGACGATTCACTGACGATCAACAGGAATATAATCCGGAAATACTGCGACGCGCTCATCGAATCGCAGGTGAAAATCGACTGGAAAACGGCCACCCGGGCCGACCTGGTTGACGATGAAATACTTTCGCTCATGCAGAAGTCCGGGTGCGTGAAGCTCGAAATCGGCGTCGAGAGCGGCAGTGAAAGAATGAAAAAGATCATTCGCAAGGACGTCACCAACGATCAGATCCGCCGGGCGTTCCAACTGATAGATAAATACGGCATCGGATCGGGCGCATTTTTCATGGCCGGCTTTCCGGATGAGACGGTCGAGGACCTGGAGCAGACTTTTGCTCTCATGAAGGAGCTTCCGGTAACCGAGATAGCCTTCAACATCCTGGACCCCATGCCGGGGAGCACCGATTATGACAGGTGCATCGAACTCGGCCTCGTCCCCGAAAACCCCGACTGGAGCCGGTTCCCCTTCTGGCCGGACGCGCATTATATGAAATTCGTGCCCGAGGACGTGTTCAAGTACCACGCCAATACGATGGCCAAATGGCTGCACACGAGAAATAACAGCTTCAGGTTCAAGTTCAAGCGAAACAGGAAGCTGATATTGTCGCTGGCAAAAAACGATCCCGTCTACCTCCTTGAAAAGATCAGGACGTACGCCAGGCGGCGCCTCAACGCGGTGCAGCTCAGGAAATCGGGCGAGTAGCCGCACGGGGCGCCCTCTATTCGCGCCCGAGTGCCGGAAGGAGTATATTTCAGATGAAGATGACCATTGTAACGCCTACCCCCCTGGATTTGTCCGCCTTCGGCGTCAGGGCGCTCTCCGCCTTTCTCAAACGGGAAGGTGTCGAAGTAAGAACCGTGTTCCTGCCGAGTGGTGTCCAAAAATACAAATTCAGGGACAACTTCTCGTACATATACGACCGGAAGGTCCTGGACGAGGTTATCGAATTGTGTGCCGGTTCGGACCTGGTCGGCATCTCCTTCATGTCGAACTATTACGAGAGGGCTATTCAACTCACCAGGGCAATTAAATCGAATCTGAGCACCCCGGTCATCTGGGGGGGAATACACCCCACGGTCATGCCCGAAGAATCTCTGCGGTATGCGGACATGGTTTGCGTCGGGGAGGGCGAGGACGCGCTGCTCGAACTTCTTACCAGGATGGGAAACGGGGGAAGCACCACCGACATCGGGAACATCTGGACGTCCAGGGACGGCCGGATCTCAAGCAATCCCCTGCGCCCGCTCGAAAAGGACCTCGACCGTTTTCCCCACTTCGACTTCGGCCTGGAAGATCACTACGTCCACGATTTGCGCACCGACAGAGTGGTTCCCATGACAAAGGAGCTGCTGAAGCTCTCTTTCCTGATCGAACCCAACCTCGAAGGCACCTTCAAGGACTCGTACCGAAGGACCCGAAGTTACAAGACCCTCACCACCAGGGGCTGCCCGCACTCCTGTGCCTTTTGCGCCGAGGCCATCCTGGCGAACATGTACAAGGGGCAGAAATACCTCAGGAAGCGAAGCGTGCCCCATGTTATCGAAGAGCTGGAGTGGGTGAAGAGGGAATTTCCCTTTGTCGAGAGCATATTCCTTTTCGACGACACGTTCCTGATTCGCACTACCGAGGAAATCGTCGAGTTCTCGAGGGCGTACAAGGAGAAAATAGGACTTCCCTTCCACATCCAGGCCAGTCCCACGACTCTTTCCGAGGAAAGGATGGAAGCCCTGATCGATGCGGGCCTGAGCTTTGTGGAAATGGGCATTCAGTCGACCAGCAAGACGGGCAAGCAGCTCTATCACCGCAGTATTTCCAACGAGCGGCTCCTGAATGCCGCCTCTATCCTGTCCAGATACAACGGAAAAATCTATCCGGCCTGCTACCACGTGATCCTCGATAATCCGTGGGAAACCAGCGCGGACGTCCTGGAAACCCTCGATCTCGTGCTGAAACTGCCGCGGCCTTTCTGGCTGAAAAGGTCTTCGCTGGTCTGTTTCCCGGGGACGCCCCTGTTTACCAAGGCGAGAGAGGACGGGATAATAAAGAGCGAGGAAGATATCAAACGCCACGTCTACAATAAGCACCTTCACCAGCCTGAAGGGAGCTACGTCAATTTTCTCCTCTATCTTGCCGGGTTCTGCAACTTCCCGAGATGGATCGTGAAGCTGCTCGCAAGCAAAAGAATGGTCGAACGGCTGGACAAAGAGTCTTTGTCCGGGTTTTACTCGAATATGAACCGGCTGGGTGATATCTGCATTGTGGGCTACAAGGGAGTAAGGTCCCTGCTCACAGGCGATTTCGCAAGAATAGGCCGCTATATGAGCCGGGCTTTTTCGCGTATGAGCTGATGCACGCGGGGTGGTGGCGGGCACGGCAGGGCCGTGCCCGCCACCCACGGCGTCTGCAGTGACGGCACGCCGGAGGGCAACGGCATGGGGTCTTATCGTGCCCGCCCGGCTTCCGTAATCCCGGTCGTTAATTCAGGATTCGATAACAGGTATGAAAATTACCCTGATTTCTCCATATCCGGATGTCACCTGCTTTGGCATACGGACACTGTCGGCCCATCTGAGAAGCCACGGCCACCGGACGCAGCTCATATTCCTTCCCGACCCTTTCGGCGATCATCTCTGCGAGGGGGTGCCCAGGTACCGGGAGCCGGTGCTCGATGAGGTCGTGTCGCTGTGCCGGGAATCCGATCTGATCGGCGTAACCCTCATGACGAATTTCTTCGAGGGTGCCGTCCAGATTACCGAAAAGCTCAAGAGCAGGCTCAATGTCCCCGTGATCTGGGGCGGTGTTCACCCCACCATAAGGCCCGAGGAATCCATCCGGTATGCGGACATGGTATGTATCGGGGAGGGCGAGGACGCTCTCCTGGAACTCGCCGACACGATGTCTCGCGGAGAAGACCACTCCGGGATAAAGAATATCTGGATCAAAAAAGCAGGGGAAATTATCCGCAACGATCTGAGTCCGCTGCCGGCCGATCTGAACAGCTACAGTTTTCCGGATTACAGCATGGAAGACCACCACGTGATGGTGGGCGAAAAGATCGTTCCACTCGATCACCCGCTGATGGCGGACTTTCTGCGCAGAGGCACCGTGGCGGACTATCTTGGCAAGACGGGATACCAGACCATGACCAGCCGGGGCTGTCCTTACGGCTGCGCCTACTGCATAAACGACACGATAAACAAGATGTACGGCAGCAAGGGGAAACTGCGCTGGAGGTCCGTGGCGCACGTGATGAACGAATTGGCCCTGGTGCGCGAAAACATGCCCTATGTCGATTACATCTGGATTTCCGACGACGAATTCATGGCCAGAAAAATGGAGGACCTGGAAATGTTCTGCCGGGAATACAAAGCCCGGATAGGTCTTCCTTTCTCGTGCCTTGTCAGTCCGCTTTCGGTTACGGAAGAAAAAATGCGGATGCTCGTCGATGCCGGACTCGTTTACGTGCAGATGGGCGTCGAAAGCGGCAGCATCAGGATGCAGGAATTATTCGGACGAAAGAACATGAATAATTCCAGGATGAAGAAGGCCATCGGGATCATCAATAAATTCAAGGACAAAATGCGTGCTCCGAGCTACGATTTTCTTGTCGACGTCCCCTGGGAGACCACCCGGGACAAGGTTGACAGCCTCAGGTTCATATCGGAAATTCCGAAGCCGTTTCGAATTCAACCCTTCACGCTGATTCTCTATCCGGGCACGCGTCTCTACGAAATCGCCAAAAAGAGCGGGATGATCGGCGACGAGATGAAGGAGATTTACAACAAGACGTATGTCATGCGGGAGCCGAACTACCTGAACCTGCTGCTTGTGCTCTCCAGAGATGGAAAATTCCCGTCCGCGCTGCTGAAGCTCCTGATAAGCGCTCCCGTGCTGGCGGTATTCAACAGCAAACCGGTAAAGCCCCTGTTCAGGGCCCTGTACCTGGCAACAAGGGCTTTGCACCAGTTTTTGAAAAGACCATGAAAATTCTGCTTGTCCAAGCATACATGGGAGGCAGGGAGCCCGCGGTCTTTCCGGTCGGCCTTGCCTGCGTAACGTCCTGGCTGGACGGCCACGAGGTAAGGGTATTCGATACCAATACCTCCGAGGACCCTTTTGGCGATTTGAGGTCGGTACTCGCGGATTTCGAGCCGCACGCGGTCGGCATTTCCCTTCGCAATATCGATTCGACCAACAAGCGCACCGTGGTTTTCTATTACGCATTCCTCAAGGAGCTGCTGGATAACGTAAAGTCGTGCTCCGGGGCAAAGGTGATCATCGGCGGTTCGGGTTTTTCCATGTTTGCCGCCGAGATCATGGAACAGGAGCCGCGGATCGACTTCGGGGTCTATCTCGAGGGCGAGACCATCTTGCCCGCGCTGATCCAAAACCTTGATTCACCCGAAAAGGTCGATTCCGTTTACTACAGGAAGAACGGCAAGGTGTTCTTTACCGGGGCCGCCGCGCCCTGCGATTTCAACGGGCAAAGACCGGCCGACTGGAATATCCTGCCTCTTTCGGGCTACACGGACAGGGACGCGCTTGGAATCGAGACGAAGAGGGGCTGCGCGCTCGGTTGCATTTATTGCATTTACGGGTTCCTGAACGGTAAGCGATACAGGCTCAAAGATCCGGCGTTCGTCGTTGATGAAATAGAGCACCTGGTGCAAAAATGCGGGGCGGGGCGGTTCATGTTTCTGGACTCGGTATTCAATTTTCCCAAAGCTCACTCCGAGGCCGTCTGCCGCGAAATCCTGAAGCGCGGGGTCAAGGTCAAATGGTCGGCCTGGTTCAGCGAGGCAAATCTTGACGAGGAATTTCTGGAACTGGTCGGCCGTGCCGGGTGCGAGAGCGTCATGCTCTCCCCGGACGCACTTTCCGACACGGTGCTCAAGACCCTGGGTAAGAACTTCAGCCGCAAAGAGGTCCTGAACGGCTGGAGGCTGCTGAGAAAATCCAACCGTTTCGACGTCAGCTACAATTTCTTCAAGAATCCGCCTGGTCAAACCCCGGGCAATTTTTTCTCGATTATCCTGTTTTGCCTGAAAGCGAAATGGCAGATGGGGCGCAGGGTACATTTCGAATTCAATTCGCTAAGGATCGAACCGCACACCCGGCTCTACGATATTGCCCTGAAGGAAGGCGTCGTCTCGGAGGGAAAGAGCCTGCTCTTTCCGAAATACTATATAAACAGGAAGACGTGGTTTTTAGGCGCCATTTTCGACGTACTTCTCGCGCTGAAACGAAAATAGACCAGGATTTAAGCCGCCCATGGGAATTATGAACAGGCTTCTCCCGTTATTCGGAGATTTGTGCCTGGAAAGATTCACGGGAAGAAAAAGGGTTGAAACCCTGCACGCCGAAATCCGAATTCCCAACCCCGTCGGCCCGGCCCTGTACGCCCACGTCCACCGCCCCGTGGCCTCGGGTGTATGGCCCGGTGTGGTGCTCGTGCCGGGCGCGTTGAACAGCGGGACGGATTTCGACGGCGGAAGGGGAGTCACGGCATCGGATGTGGCCTCACTGGGCTTTGCGGCGCTCCACTACGATCCTTCGGGGCGCGGAAAGACCGGGGGCCGCGAGGATTACTGGGGCCCGGTTCATCAGCGGGAACTGGCGGCGGTCGTGGAATACGTCTCGGCGATGCCCGAGGTGGAAGGCGCAAACCTCGCCCTGTTTTCCTTTTCGATCGGAATATGCATAGCAGCCGGCGCTCTGGCCTCGTACACGCTCCCCTGCGTGAAGTGTCTTTTTGACTGGGAGGGGCCGTCCAACCGATTCAATATCACACAGAATGATACGCACGAACATCTGAAGAAAATGCCCTCTTCGGACGTTTCATTTTGGGAGGAGCGCGAGCCCGCCTTGACAATAGGACGAATACCCTGCGGATACTTCAGATACCAGGCGCTGCGCGACCACATGCAGGGAAATTTCAAAGGACATGCGATCGAACTTGTCAACCTGGCCGCAAAAGGACGGGCAAAGTGGACCCGTATGAACGGCAACCCCGCGGGAATGCTGTTCCATGAGGCCCTGGTGGATGAATACGATTGGGTGCCGGCCCTCAGAAACCACAAGGGGCAGGTGCTGAAATACTTTTTGGAGGCGCAGGCTCAGGGGGGATGAGAGGGTTTCGCGGCCCGGCACCGGCTAAAGGCTGATTGCCTTTTTTAATTCCGGATGATACTGTCGCGCCTCGATCCAACACTTTCCCAGCCTGTAAATCGAGCATTTTTTTGCTGAAGCACGGTGACTCATCCGACGCGGCGCTCTGCTTCCGGCAGCTTCCGGTACGCTTTTGATAAGGATTGAAAGAGTGAATCCAGCCAGAGACAGGAGTTGGCTTTTAACCATACTCCGACTGAAAATGCCGGTAATACTCTCACTGACATTTGCAGTAGCGTTGATTGTTGCATTTCTGACGCTTTTGTTCCGGCCGATACTTTCGGCTACCACTGTTCTGGCAATAGATTCCGACCTTATCAAAATAGTGGGTACAACAGGAATACCCGTTCCGGCTATTACGAACAACGACTACATACGATACGAGTTTTTTGCATCACACAGTGTTCATCTGATGCAATTACCCCAGATTGCCAGAATTGTCATCAATAAGGATAAATTACTTGACAGGTCCGGTGATCCGCTGCAGCCGGAATATCTCGTTCACCCCGACATCGTACGCCTTATTTTCAACAACAATGGTCTTGGGGTTAATGTTAATTGGATAACGGATACCCAGACTTTCGCAATCATAGGCACATCTAAAGACCCTGACAAGGCGGTTCAGTTATCTCGGGATTATGCTGAAGCTTTCCTTGAAGAGAATTCAAATCAATACCTCGATGCTATTTCAAAACTTCTCGAAAGGGCAAAAATTGAGCATCAGGATGCTATGCGCAATATTGTCGATCTCGATCTCCAATTCAAAGAAGTAAAGACCAAATTCAAATCCGTCGAACCTACGGAGGACATAAAACTTGTTTCGCAGAGAATAATTGCTATCAGAACTTTGCTTGAAGCGGCGCAGCTTAAAGGTGCAAGATATAAAACCGAAATTGAAAATCTCAAACAGAAAGCGGAAACATTTGCTAAACTGAAAAGGGTGGAAAAGTCTATCTCCGTCAATCCTACCATCGACAGCATCAAGAGTGAGATCAGGCAGTTGGCTGGATCCATATCTGCCGCCTCGGTGGAATACACACCGAATCACCCGGAATATAAACAAGCCCAGAGGCGGCTCGCTCTTGCAAAGGAAATGCTGAAGAAGGAATCCCTGAAACGATTTTCACAAGAAACGATAAGAGAACATCCGTTGCTGGATACTGTTACACAATCCATCCTCGACCTTACTCTTGAGAACGTTACCAATGAAATCCAGGTGCAGTTTTTCAACGATCTAATCGACGGATACGAGAAGAGGTTGAATGATCTTTCCATGTGCAGCACCCTGCTGCAAAACCTTAACTTTCAAAGGGATGCCCTTGCAGCCACTCTGCAGCAGAGCATGAAAGATCAGTACAGGTTTGAAAGCGTATTGCAAAAAAGGGTCCCCTTTTTCAGAATAGTTTCAGCAGCCCATATCAACAATGACAACCTCGGCGAGTATAGATATTTTCCCAAGCGCAAGCGGACCGTTCTCTTAAGCGCACTGATAAGTGCCTTCTTGATCTTCTTTTTCATAGTCGGCAGGGAACTGAAGGCAAACTTTGCCTATTTTTGCTGGCAGCTTGATCCCGGGAATAAAGACATCGGGTGTGCCGAAGTCCCGTTCATGGAGCCTGGGGCCACTCCCGTGAGCGGCCGGGACTCGATGGTTTGCAGCAGGATTCAGGACCTGTGCGCTTCCGAAAAGGATGCGCCTCTTTTGCGGATCAGCAGCAAATATGCCGGTGAGGGAAAGGCCACAATCGCCCTGGCGCTTGCCTGGTATTTCAAGAAAACCGGCACTCCCTTCATACTGGTCGATGGGGATACCTCCGGGCGGTCCGTCTCGAAGGTTTTCGGCGCCGGCGACCGGCCGGGACTGGCGGATGTCCGGGCGGGCCGGCTCAAAATCGAGGACGCAATCCTGGAAACGGCCTCCGGAACGGTCATGGTTCCGGCGGGCCGTGAAGTCCCGACCGGCGAAGGGGCCGGCGACCGCTCCAGCCTGAACGAAATAATATCTCGATTGAACTCCCTGTATTCGCGCGTTATTTACCTGGAACCGCCTTTTATGGACGGCTATGACGTATCCACGGATACCTTGCCGGTTCATGACGTCATCATGGTTGCCGAATCGGGAAGGCATTCCGTTCTGGCGCTCGATGAGGCAACGGCGATGCGCAGATTCAACAGCGATGATGCCAGGTTGAAGTGGCTCGTCATAAATAAAACCCCCCGTGTTGTTGATCTCTTCTCCCCTCGAGATGTTTACAGGAGCATTTCAGAACTTCCTGGGCAGTTGAAATCGAGATTTCGAAGGTAATTCCATGCCGGCAAGACCGCACAGCGATTTCTCCCGATTGCTCCCCGCCGGAACCCCGGCAATCGTCATGTTTGCCGTGCTTGCTTCTGCGTCGTTGCTCTTTATGGGGGAGATGCATCCTCTTCTGCCGCTCGCCGTCGCAATCCCTTTGGTTTTGCTCACGGTTTTTTATTTGGTCCCGATCGCCGGCATATACGCATGGCTCCTGCTGTTCCCGATCCAGAGCGTATATATCGCATTGGCGGTCGGGTGGCGCGTTCACAGGATTTATTCCGTCGAAGTGCTGGCGTTGATAATACTCCCATTATTAGTGGTAAAGGTGCTGGCCGACAACGGCGTCCCGGCGCCCAGGGCCGCTCGTCCGGCGGACCCCGAATTCTCCTGGATATTTTTTTTCTCAGCCGCTTTTATCGCATGGTCCGCTCTCTGCCTGCTCTTGTCGAAGTTTCCGAACGAGGCGATTATCAGCTGGTGGAGGCTGATTGGCGACTTTGTCATGGCCGCCTTTCTGCTGATCTGTCTCGACAGGTATGAAAAATTTATCAAGCTGATAGTTTTCTTCTGCGGCATTGCCGCCGTTTTTTCAATTATCGCGATCTACTCGAACCACTACGGCATGGACCTGTCTTACAGACTCATCGGCCCGGGCCCCGTTGCACTGAGATTCGTTGCGAATTTCCTTAACGTTAGTGGGAATTACGACCCTAAAATGGTCGGAATGGCATTTTCGTCGGGTTTGAGCGCCAGGCATGAATTGGGTATTTTTCTTTCCAGCGCGACGGTCTTCTCCCTGTTTTTGATGCATCAGCGCAGGTCGTTATGGGTCAGGGCAATCCTGTTGTTTATGATCCTGCTCTACGCCACCACCGAGTTGCTAACCATCCCCAAGGGGTCCCTGCTGGGATTTGTGGGTTCAATTTTGTTTTTGTGCCTGATTATTCCCGAATTGAGAAAATTTCTGCTGCCGGTGATCCTGGGAATGGCCGGATTGTTTGCGGTGGGGAGCTACACCTCGAATCTTTTCAAGCCGCTGTGGATGAAAGCAATAGGCCTGGGCACCTCGGTGACGAATCTGGCCGGACAGAGTGCCTTCAAGCCCGGAACCATAGGCAACCGTTTGAAGTTAATGGGAGAAGCCGTTGATCTTTTCCTGTCGTCGAACGGGCTGGGGGGAGGTCCGGACAGCCTGTTGTTTCTGAAGATCGGGGGTGTTCACGGCCATAGTCTTTTCCTTTCATTTGCCGCCGACTACGGCGTACCCGGCGTCCTGTTCGCGGTGGGCATACTGGTCCTTCTGGGAAAACTCGCGTACAAAAGAATTGTGGCCAGGCCCCAAACCGGAAACCCCATATGGCTGCTGCGGTTTGCCATCCTGGCGTCGCTGTTGATGTCAGTATTCGAATACTCCTTTGACTGTTATATCTGGTATCCCCACGTGTGGTTTATCGGCGCTCTTTTCCTGGCTTCGTTGAGGATCGACGATAATGGACCCGGGGGTGAGTTGATTAAACCCAATGCGGCAGAACCGCATGCCGCATGATACTCACCCTCCCCCTGCCCCTCGAAGGGAGGAGAACCTGTTTGCAGTTTCCCGGGGGACAAGGGGAGTCACCTTCATTTGTTTTTCGTTGACTGAGCGGCATGAGGGCAGGAATCGGCTATAATCTTTCGCATCTCCAATTTTGACCGGAATTTGCCATGTACGTGCTCGGTATTTCAGCTTTCTATCACGATTCGGCGGCAGCCCTCCTGGAAGACGGCAACATAGTCGCCGCCGCTCAGGAGGAGCGTTTTACGCGCAAGAAGCACGACCCCGGTTTTCCCGAGCATGCGGTCCGCTATTGCCTGAGGGAGGCCGGAATCGATGCCGACCGGCTCGACTGCGTTGCCTTCTACGATAAACCCCTGATAAAATTTACCCGAATCCTCGAGACGTACCTGTCTTTTCCCGGCAGGGGGCTGAACTCGTTTTTGATGGCAATTCCCGCCTGGCTCAACCAAAAGCTCTGGATTCCGGATCTGATTTCCAAAAAGCTGGGCTTCGAAGGTAAAATCCTTTTTCCCGAGCATCACCAGTCCCACGCCGCATCGGCGTTCTTTCCGTCGCCCTTCGACCGCGCCGCCTTCCTCACAATCGACGGGGTCGGCGAATGGGCGACCTCGTCGTACGGCGTCGGCAGGGACGGCAGAGTGGAAATAATGGCGGAGTTGAAGTTTCCGCATTCGCTGGGCCTGCTCTATTCGGCCTTCACCTACTTCACGGGCTTCAAGGTCAATTCGGGGGAATACAAGCTCATGGGGCTGGCCCCCTACGGCGAGCCCAAATACGTCGAGGCAATCCTGGAGCACCTGGTCGATCTCAAAGAAGACGGCTCTTTCAGGATGAACATGGCCTACTTTGACTACACCACCGGGCTGACCATGACAAACAGGGCTTTCGAACGCCTCTTCGAAGGACCTCCCCGGCAGCCCGAATCCCAGCTCACACAAAGGGAAACGGACCTTGCGCGGTCGGTCCAGGACGTGACCGAGGAAATCGTTCTGCGAATGGCCCGGACGGTGAAGAAAGAAACGGGCGAAAGATATCTCTGCCTGGCGGGAGGCGTCGCGCTCAATTGTGTCGCAAACGGCAAAATTCTGCGTGAAGGCATCTTCGACGACATATGGATTCAGCCCGCGGCGGGTGATGCCGGGGGGGCGCTCGGCGCGGCCTACATAGCTCATTGTCATTACCGGGATCTGCCCTTGCCGGCAAAGAACGGCCGAGATCTTCAGCAAGGCTCCTACCTTGGGCCGGCCTATGGCGATGCGGCAGTCGATGAATTTGTCCGCCAATCGGGGTTTCCCGCCCGGCTTCTTGCCGAGGAGGAGCTGTTGGACACGGTTGCCGACCTGCTGGCCGGGGGAATGGTGATCGGCTGGTTTCAGGGCAGGATGGAGTTCGGACCCCGAGCCCTGGGGAACCGCAGCATCATAGGTGATGCGCGCTCACCCGAAATGCAGAAGAAAATGAATCTGAAAATCAAGTTCAGGGAGAGTTTCCGACCCTTCGCGCCCTCGGTTCCGGCGGAGGATGTTTCGCAATGGTTTGAAATCGACCGTGAAAGCCCCTATATGCTCCTGGTGGCAAACGTTAGCAAAGACAGGCAGCTGGCCATGACCGCGCAACAGAATCAGCTCTGGGGAATCGAAAAGCTCAACGTCCCCCGCTCGGAAATTCCGGCGGTTACCCACGTCGACTACTCGGCAAGAATCCAGACGGTAAACCGGGTGGATAATCCCCGCTATCACAGCCTGCTCAAAAGATGCGAGGCAAAAACGGGTTGTCCCGTAATAGTCAACACGTCTTTCAACGTGCGCGGCGAACCCATAGTCGAATCCCCGGTGGATGCCTATAAATGCTTCATGCGAACGGAAATGGACGTCCTGGTCCTGGGCAACCACATCCTTTACAAGCAAGATCAGCCGGAGTTGCGCGAGGATACGGACTGGAGGAAGACCTATGAGTTGGATTAGCGACGTTCGATACGAGCTGGAGCGCCTCGAGGTATCCTCAAAGAAGCTGCGCCGGTTCGGCCTGGTGGTCGGCGGCGTATTTTTCGCCCTCGCCCTGTGGTTTTTCTTCCGCAAACACGCACAAACGCCGGCCTTTGTCATCGGGGCCGCGGGCCTTCTGCTGGCAGTCGGAGGCGGTTTCGCGCCGCTCCGGCTCGGCAGGATTTACCGGGTGTGGATGGGCCTCGCCTTTGCCATCGGCTGGATCGTGTCCAGGGTCCTTCTGACCGTTGTATTCTTTCTGGTCCTTACGCCGATTGGTTTCATCGCGCGCCTTGCGGGTGAGGATTTCCTTGACATCCGGCGCTCGTCCGGGCGAGACTCCTGTTGGGTCAGGCGATCCGAAACAAAGATAGACTACGAAAAAATGTATTAGCTGGAGCCGATCCATGTCAAAAATGCGAATTATCGCTGAATATATCCAATTTCTGAAAACCAGGAAGAAATGGTGGATTCTGCCCATTGCATTCATCCTGATAGTCCTTGGGCTGCTTATCGTTCTCACGGAAGGCAGCAGCCTGGCGCCCTTCATCTACGCTCTTTTCTAGTACCGGACCTTATCGAAGAGCGGATCGGTAAGTTATTGTAATGTCTTATAAAACCTTCATATTTGCGCTGATATCAATCATTTTCACGTTGGTGCTCCTTGAAGGTATAGTCAGGCTTTGGGGGTACTCCGACCGATACATTTACGATCCCATCTACACGTTGTGCGACAAGTGCGACCCTCCCCTGGTTGTACATAAACCGAATCTGCGCCATGCCCTGGCAAGGGCAATGACCATTATCGATACGGACTCTCTGGGGTTGAGAACGGTGGACGCCGGCAGGACCATAAGCAGGAAATCGGCCGATGAAATCAGAATAGCGATAGTGGGGGATTCGGTAACGTTCGGACATGGCGTTCGGAACAGCGCGGACGTGTATCCCGCCGTGCTCGAAAATATCCTGAATTCCGGGAGCGGCGGAAAAAATCGGTTCCGGGTGTTCAATTTTGGGGTATCGGCCTACAGCCTGAATGAAATGGTCGACGCCCTGAAATGCAGGATGCTCGACGTGGAGCCGGATATCGTAATATGTGCGTTTATATTCGATGATTTCGACCCGAACCGGATGGTGGACGTAGACGAATACGGATATACGAACGACCGCAAGCTGGGCGGCGGCCACAACAGGTTTCCATTTTTCAAGAATCTGTTGAGGCGTTTACATATCACCTATCTTGTCAGGGACGCCCTTTTGGCGGCCAGGCGGAATAAAAACGCTCATATCTCAGGCGATGCCCGCGTACTCGAATTGTACTCCTGTCTGCACGAATTCAGAGCTATTGCGTCGCAAAACGGTGTGGAATATTGTTTTATCCTGCTGCCGTCCTTCGGCTCGGACGATTTTTCGAAAATAACGGGAAGACTGGATGCAGATCATTTCCAGTACCTGGACCTTTCAAACATGTGGAAGGAATACAGTCTTGAAAAGTTCAGATGCAACAAGCTCGATAATCATCCTTCCGCCACCGTCCACAAGGAAATAGCGGCAAGAGTCGCTGCGTATATCCAGGACAGGTTCCATAATCTCAGGACCATAAAGAGCGGAAGAATGATTCCCCCCCATGTTGTTGACCAAGGCAACACGACGGCTGCCCCACATCCTTAAGTCAACAGCATTGGTGGGGCACGGCTCCTCACGCTTTTGGAAAAGCCAGGGAAGGGGAATCATGAGCGATATTTCGCGCCGCTTTATCAGGAGGCGAGTCCCGGGTCCGGCGCTCCATGTCTTCTTGCTCATCGCACTCATCGTCATCGGGTGCGGGAACGCATCGGAATGCAGAGCAAACACATCCTCGATAGTCGTCGAAAAGGGCGTCCCGAAACTCGCGATCAACGGCAAGGTCATCAACAACATGTTCGGTGTGGAGGTCTTCAGTTCCGACGTCGATGCGGAGAGTCCCCGGTTTCTCGCCGATATGAAGAAGGCCATAGATAGAACCGCCGCCCTGGGCATTCCCGTAATCAGCTTCGAGATACTCTGGCACGACTACGACCACTCCACCACCGTACCTCGGAATGCGGAGGAAGCCGCAAGCAGGTTTGACACGAAGAATCTCGACGCCGTTCTGGACTATGCGGCCGAGCGGCACGTTTATGTCATGCTCGAACTGTTGAAACACCAGTACTGGGCGCTGCCGAAGTGGTGGAAGTCCTATAAATCGAACGCATCGGGATATCAGATGCTTGGACCGCCCACACCGGCGGTCGAAACCTACAATCGGCGGCAATCGCCCGTCGCATCCTTCCAGAACCCGGACCACCGCGAGCTGCTGACAAGCTTAATCACCAAACTCGTCCTGAGGTACCGGAACCATCCGGCGGTTTTCGGTTACGGCATTAATATGGGACCTACGGGGGAGAACGGCTATATCCCCAACTACATCGACATTGCGCTCAACAAATCCATGCCCAGGTTGGACCTGCGCACTGTTATGGGGGATTACTCTCTCCTGGCCAGGAAGAACTTCATCTCTTTTTTAAAGAAGAAGTATCCGGCCATAGGGGACCTTAACCGGAAGTGGAACACGAACTACACTTCTTTCGATGAAGTAACTCCTCCGTATCCCAAACAGACTTCGGAGCGCGACACTTTCATGTCAAACGGAGATGAGCGCGTATCCATGCTGGATTGGCAGTTGTTCCGCCGCGATGCGATTGTCGATGAGTGGAGGTTCCTCTCGACGCTGGTTCGCCGGCTTGATCCGAGCAAGGTCATAATGGGCAAGACGAACTGGAGCCCGATGGCCGCACAGACGGGCACCGAGTTCATGCAAATCTCCGCGGTGCAGGTCAATTCTCAAAGATTGATCGATATCGACAAGATGGATGCCTGCCTGCACACGCGGGATTACATGCCCGAGTTCGAGCACACTTCGTCGTACTCGAAGCTGGATTACGTTCACTTTAGCAGATTCAGCAAGAAATACGGTACCATTCGGGTTTTTAACCTCGATAATTCGGCCAAGAAGACCGGTAACAGGATGAACATTTCGATAGCCCTTCCCGCAAAGGAGGTCCTGAAAAAAGAGGGTTGCTACCTGTGGTTTCCAGTGCTTCTGGACAGCGACAAATTCCCGAAACCGGACTGGTCGTGGGATGAAATCGCCGCCCTGGTCAAACAAAGCAGCTCCGAGGAACTCAAGGGCGTGTCGGTCGAGGAACCTTACGTCAAGTTCTACTTCGACCAGGACAACGTGATGTCCCATTACTATGACTCGCTGCCCGGTCTCAAGACCAGCGGCCTGGCTTTCGCCCTCTCGAAGGCTCTTTTTGACAGCGATCATAAACCGGTCGGATTCGTCGGTTCCGCGGATGTCATGCTCGCCCCGCCCGATCCAAAGAAGACCAGGCTGCTCGTTTTGACGGATCAACGTGTGCTTCCTCCCGCTATTGCGGCAAACCTGAAGTCTTATGTCGACCAGGGAGGCGTGCTCCTCCTGCTCGGTTCGAACGGCGTCTTCGGCAGCGAAGGACGCAAGGACGGTTCCGCCCTTCGCAAACTGGTCCCCTCCCTGACGGACGCCCAGTTGATCGGGCTTTATGAATGGGGGCTGGACAGCCGGATCAAAATCCCTTTTTTCGTGGTTTCAAAAGGCCGGTCCCGGTACGCTGAGGTCGATATCTCGAAAAACCCCTCGGAAAATTTCACGGCTTTGGTCGGGGCCATTCCGGAAAGTGTTGCGCTGCCCAGGAAAGGCCGCCTTATCTTCGTTTCCACGAACGGACGGCCGACGCTGAGGGATATGACCGGCCAAGTCTCCAGTTCCCTGGACCGTCCCGTCCAGCCTGCGATGCAGGCGCCCTATCCCGGCGCTCAGAACATGCCTCCGCAGGGTCCCGGCGGCCCGGAGCAGCAGGCGCCCTATCCCGGTGGACCGGCCCCTCCGTCCCAGTATGGCGATTCTTCGCCCCGGTACTACCCGGACGGAGCGCCGCCTACGCCTCCATACGGCCACCCCGGCTCATCCGCTTCCTATCCCGGCGGGGCGCCGGGACAGGTTCCGCAAAAACGCAATTTCATAAAGGACTGGGACAGGAACGGCGACGGTGTCGTTACACGGGACGAATTTACCGGGGACCCAGCCGTCTTCAATCGCATGGACTTGAACCGGGACGGCGGAATAACCCCGGATGAAGCCGAAAGAGCGGGGGAATGATTACCAACGGCGGGGAGGGTTGCGTTCAAGATTGGATAAACGCCCGTTGATATGATTTGAAGCCGAGGAATCTTTGCTCGCGGACGCCGCTGTGCGCCCGCCTTTACAAAAAGATCGCAACCAGAGTAAGAAATGATTCTCGCCAAGGAAAACCTTCTCCAGGACATTGCCAGGATTGTTATCTGGTATCCTTTTCGCTGGCTTACCGGGATATTGCCGCTTCGGATCGATTTCATTCTTTTTGAAAAAATCGGCGATCTGGCTTTCCATCTGTATCCGGGAAAGCGTGACCAGCTTCGCTCCCGCATCTCGAACCTGTTCCCGGGATGGGGACCCGAGCGGGTGCTGGAGGAAACGAGGGCCTGTTTTCGCAACTACTACGCCGACAGGTTCATAATCAATCTCGTACCCGGCCTGGACGGCGTGCGCATCGATGAAATAGCGTGCCTGGAAGGAGAAGAGCATCTCAAAGAGGCCATCGGCAGGGGCCGGGGGGTGGTGCTGGTCCACCCACACTTCGGGCCGAGCCAGTTGCCGCTGATCTACCTTGGCTGCAAGGGATACCCCATGGCCCAGATGGGGCTCAGGAAGATCAGTTCCAGGACGGTTGCCCGCGCAACCGACACGATACGCCTCCAGCTCGAATACCGGATGCCCGTAAGGCATTTCTTCGCCGACAAGTATCTCAGGGAGGTCCTTCGCTGGCTCGAAGAAGGCAAGGTCCTCATGACGGCGGGCGACGGCACGGGAGGCGGGCTGAAAATCGGTAAGTTCCACGAGTCGGAACTTCTCGGCCGGCTTTTGGATATGCCGCTGGGCCCGTACCGCCTGGCATCCTCCGGAGGTTCCCCCGTGGTGCCGGTCATTGCCCTGCGCGAGAGGTGCGGATTTTACCGGATACGGATCGCCCCCCCACTCGATGAGGGTAAATTCGAACTGATGCAAAAACAATTCGCGGCCTGGTTCGAGGGCTACCTGTCCCGGTCCCCCGGCCAGTGGCATTTCTGGGACGAATGGGACCAGAAAAAGAAGGGAAGCGGCAAAGGTGAAGTTATTGTATAGGCTCCCGGGATTTGCAATCCGGGTCCTGGATGCCCTGTCGCGCAAAAAGGCCCCGTTTCCCCCCGCAAGGATCTATCTTCTCAGGACCCATGCCATTGGAGACGTGCTGCTCACCACTCCCGCCATAAGGGCCATAAAACTGGCCTGGCCCCGCACGCATGTGACCATGCTGGTCGGCCGTAAAAGCCGTGCGGCCCTGGAAGGCAATCCATACATAGATTCGATTGAAAGCTTTCCCGAAGAATGGTGGTTCGGCAAAAAATTCGGCAAGATACTAAAATTGACCTGGCGTCTGCGCCGCCGGCCCAAAGACACCCTGGTGATACTCCATGCATCCCCGCTGATTCACCTCTGGGGATTTATGATCGGGGCGCCCATCCGGGTTGGTTTCGATGAAAACGGCTCCGGATTTGCCCTCACGCACAGGGTTGTTCGAAAAAAAGAAGACTATGACCGCTATCTTGGCGACGTGAACCTCGACCTGGCCAGGGCGCTCGGGATTTCGGCCCAAGATACGGAACTGGATTTTTTCCCGCATGAAGATGAATTACGCGCCGTTCGACGCTTCCTGCCCGTGCACCCAAAAGTCGGGGATGAGCCGGCCGCCGCGGTGCCATCCCGCAAGGCGCGATCGGGGACGCCCCGCCGGCGCTTCCTTATAGGCATCGCCCCCGGAGGCGGACAGAACGCGTTCGAGAAGATATCCGTAAAGCACTGGCCCGCCGGCCGCTACGCAGACCTCATGATTGAACTGTCAACGCTGCACGATGTCGAGTTTTTCCTGCTGGGCGACGAAAACGACGCCCAGGTGGACGAAATCGGGCAAAAGATCGGCGGGCGAGTAAAATTCACAAACTTGAAGGGTGAAACGACCTTTCGCGAGCTTGCCGCGCTGATCTGCCACCTGGATATTCTGGTCACCAACGACTCGTCGCCCCTCCATCTGGCTGTGGCACTTAAAAAACCGGTCGTAGCCCTCTTCGGTCCAACCGCCAACTGGGCGCTCTTCCCGCCCGGCCCCAACAGAGCCGCCCTGCAAAGCCCCGCCGAATGCAGCCCCTGCTACACCTTCGGCCGTTTTCCCGGCTGCCCCGAATCCGCCTGTACCGCCATGGCGCAACTACCCGTCAAGACCGCGCTGGAGGCGGTGGAATCGATTCTCGCCCGCCTGGAAAAAGAAGAAGCCGAATAGCCTCTCTAACCGGCGGTGTGTGGTGGCCCCATTACCAGGCGCATGCAGGGCAGGCTGGAAAGCCTTCCCCACATGCGAAAGCGCTGATCGCCACATTAATATTGAGGTGGATATGGAGGACGCGGTCCCGGTGGCGGCGAATCCCATGGGGATGGGTAAGGTCCGGGAGGAGGCTCGCGGTAATCACGGTAGGACGGAGGCGGCAGCACCGGTCTGCGCCCGGGTGAAATGCCCAGACTCCGCATCGTGAGCGGGTTCAGGTCACCCGTGGCGGGCAGCCTGTTGTCCAACTGGTAGCGTCTTAGCTCCAACGTTGTTCGGCGGCCCCAAACCCCGTCCACCGGACCGGGATTATAGCCGCTTTCGATCAGCCTTTCCTGTACCTGGGCCGTAATATCGGGAGGATGGGGTTGTGCGTAAGCCCGGGTTGATGAAAGCAGCCACGTCCCCGCAACTATCAGCATGATGCAAAGAATTCTGTTTACCATTGCGGCCCTCTTTGGTTGGAGTATTGCCGGATTCCAAACCCTGCCTTGGCTGCTAATAATGGTATTTCGGCTTTTTCTTGTCAAAGGGAAATGAAGAATGCATCCACTGAGGGCGTACTCTTATGCCGAATTACCTACAAAATAGAGTCCCGGAATACCCATTTTGACGCTTCGCGGGTGAGGCGGACATCATGAAGGGTGCGTTCAAGATCAGACAAACACCAAGAGAGCCACGCACACAACGCCGGGTTGCCGGATGCGGCTGAAGTCGAGCGTATCGAGCTTAAGGTTCGTCCGAGTCTTCCAGCTTTTCAACGGCGCAGAGAAGTCCCCTTAGCTGATAGCTTCCAAATGCCGGGTCGAAGGGCGGGTCGCTGGATGTCAGCACGTTGGCGTTCGAGCGCCAGACGCCGTACTCGGGTCCTTCCTTTTCCGGAAACCACCAGCCGTGTTCGATGTTCACGACCCCCGCGCGTATTTCGTGGTTTACCCTGGCTTTCATGGCGATCTTGCCCCGGGGAGTGCTCACACGAATCCATTGGCCATCGGAAATGGCGTGCTTTTGGGCAATGTCGGGAGCAATCTCGGCCACCGGGTCGGGCCTTCTGCTTCTGAGGCTCTTAATCTGGCGGTGTTCGCTGTGGAAAAACTCCCTGCGCCTGCTGCCGGTTGTAAGGACGTAAGGAAAATCTTTGGCCAGCTCAGGACTGGCGACCGGGCTTTCGGCCGGTTCCATGTAGCTCGGCAGCGGATCGTATCCCAGCCTTTCCAGTGCCTTGCAGTACAATTCCACCTTGCCCGAAGGGGTTCGGAAGCCGTTTTTTTCGAATTTGCGGTACTGGTGCGGAGGGAAAATCATCGATCCTCCCTCGAGTTCCCGGAAGGTAGTGCCCAGGGATTCCATCCGGTGGTCGAGAATGTCTTCAAGGCTCTCCTCGCTTCCCGGCAGATCCAGCCTTTGGGCAAGATCGATCATAATTTCTTCATCCTGGCGGCATTCTCCCACCTTTGCGATCCTTTTCTGCACCAGGACGGCATTTTCAGCCACGTAGGGCAGTTCGACGATCTGGTTTACCTCGGGCCAGAACGCGGCGGGAAGGACATAGTCGGCGCGGGCCGCGGTGGGGGTCATGAAAAGATCGGTTACCACCAGGAAATCGAGTTTTTTGAGGGCACGATCGACCATGTGCGTATCGGCGACCGTCACCATGGGGTTGCCGCCGAAGATGAGAAGCGCCCGGATGGGGTACGGCTCACCGGTCAGCATGGCCGAGAACAGGGTCGGTATGTGGGCGGTTGGCATCGACGAGCGAAACCCGGCCAGAAGCTTGAACCTGTCGAACCCCATTCTTTTCTTGTTCGATTCAGGCGGCAAGTGGTTATGCAAAGTGGGGTAGGGGCGAATGATGTTCATTCCCAAGATGTCCGCGCCGGGAATATCGATGTTGCC
Source organism: uncultured delta proteobacterium (assembly GCA_963712895.1). GTDB lineage: Bacteria > Desulfobacterota > Syntrophobacteria > Syntrophobacterales > Syntrophobacteraceae > SbD1. The sequence continues at coordinate 278,163 of CAVQJR010000017.1, forward strand.
CGTAAGCCCCCTCAGGATTGCGAGCGCTCGGACGGTCTGGAGCGAATTCGAACTCTGTTCGACCGCAACTCCCCACTCCAGGACCGAAGGCTTATCGAGCGCGTATCGCCTGGCGGCCGCGGCAATGTCTTCAGCCGGGATCGATGTAATATTTGCGGCCCATTGCGGAGTCATGCCGGCAACGTGAACCTTGAGCCGGTCAAAACCGACGGTCCAGCCGTCGACGAACTCCCTGTCGTGGAGTTGCTCATAAATGATGACGTGGATCATCGCCAGGGCGAGGGCTGCGTCCGTTCCCGGCCTTATCGGCAGCCACATCCCACAGCGCGCGGCGGTTTCCGACCTTCTCGGATCGACCGCAATTCCGTAGCTGCCGGATCTGAGCGCCTTTTTTACCGGGAATGAAAGCTCCCCGTCCGGGCCCGTGACAACCGGGTTGTGACCCCAGAAAAGGATGGTTTTGGGGGATACATCCCCGTAATAGTCGGCAACGGGATAGCCGCCGTATGTGAGGCGGCTCACCGTGATCCTGGGCAGGAGGCAGTTTGCCATCCCCGGCTCGTACCAGTTGGGGGTGCCCAGAGAATTGGCGAATCGAACCACGTGCATGAAGTGATGACGACCGGTGCCCTGGCCGAGCGCGATCGTTTCAGGTCCCGATTCCTTCCGGATTCGATCAAGCCTCGATGCTATGTCGCCCAGGGCCTCATCCCAGGTGACCTCGCTCCACTTGCCGCCGCCCCTTTCACCCGTGCGCCTGAGGGGCTTTAAGAGCCGGGAGGGATGGTACATGATCTCGGGCGCATGCAGGCCCTTTACGCACATCTGCCCCAGGTTGAAAGGCGAACCGGGGGCCGGCCGCACCCTGACCAGCCTGCCCTCTTCGACATAAAGCAGGGCGGTGCAGCCTCCATGGCAACTCCGGCACACGCTCTTAAATACTTGTTGACCCTTTGCCACAAGGACCTTTCCATAGAGGTGTAATACCAGGTTGCGTTCAAGATTAACGTGATGGGTTACGCTCCGTTTCACTCATCCTACGCTTAACTCAGGTCTGGAAAGGGATGCAGGATGGGTGAAGCGGAGCGTAACCCATCGGTATGGGCCTATCTTGAACGAAAATTAGTATAAAGGGTTCCCGCTCCGGCGCCCCGGCGGGGATCACATTCCAGCAGGCGCCGGCAATAACCCGGAAGTCTGAAGACGGAAACCTCGATCGAATTACGAAAACATCGAGCTAACGGCGGTGGCAAGCACCCTCCCGTCAAGGGAGGGGGACTGGCTTGGGACCGGTTTTCGCACACAGACCCGGCTAACGTGGAAGCCTTCTCACTTCCGTCCACCTTCCCCGGGCTATGGGAGCACCTGCCGGAACCGGCTCACATCCGCTGCTGCCCGGTTTGCGGGCACTGTATCGCGGAATGCCGGCACAGGTACTCGATGAGGTCTCGTGCTTCATCAAGGTCGAGTTGCTGATCGGCGTCCGAAAGGGCCGAGGCCGGATCGCAGTGGGTCTCGAACATCAACCCGTCGGCGCCGGCGGCGAGGGCCGCGCGGGCAATCGGCTTGATGATATCCTTTCTTCCGAGGGAATGGCTGACGTCCACGATAACCGGAAGGGTGGTTTCCTTCTTCAGTATGGGCACGCAGGAAATATCCAGCGTGTTTCGCGTCTGGGTCTCAAAGGTCCTGATGCCCCTTTCGCAAAGCATTATTTCGGTGTTGCCCCCGAGGTAAATATATTCGGCGGCGAGAATGAACTCGTCGATGGTTGCCATGAAGCCCCTCTTGAGCAAAATTGGCTTCCTGACCTTTCCGAGCTCTTTAAGCAGGGAGTAGTTGAGCATGTTCCTCGTCCCCACCTGGATAACGTCGGCGTAATTCATGACGAGTTCCACGTCGCGGTCGCTCAGCACTTCGGTTACCACCCCCATGCCGAATTCGTCGGCCACGGTTCGCAACAGTTTCAGGCCCTCTTCCTCGAGACCCTGGAAGCTGTAGGGAGAAGTGCGGGGTTTGAACGCGCCGCCTCGAAGGAGCTTTATGCCGAGTTCTTGCAACCGCTGGGCGGTTTCCTTGAGCTGGTCGTAGCTTTCCACCGAACAGGGGCCGGCAATGATAACGGGTGTTCCCGATCCGATGCTGACGCCTCTTACCTCGATGACGGAATTTTCGCTCGTCGGCAGCCGGTTTATCTTGAGACGCTTCTGCTCACCCACAATCATTTCTTCAATGGATGCCGCAAAGATTTGGCGGAATATGCGCTTCATCTTGTCCTGGGATAAAGGCCCCTTGTTTTTGGGCTCCAACTCCTTGATCATTTCCGATTCCCGGACCGGATCGTAGTAGGCCATCTTCATCTCGTCCTTTACTTCACCGATCTGGTTGGAAATGGAGAAAAACTCGTTGAGCGCGACCATGATCTTCTCATTGATCCGGCTCATCTGCCGTCTCAATTCGTCGAGTTGTTCCTTGTGCGAATCCATATTTTAATCAATCTGTATCCTAAGAGGATTTTACGCCTTCAGACCTGTTTTGAATCGAAACGTGCCAGAATCTTGCAATTTTGTGCAATCCGCTGCGGAGATCGAAGAATGTCACGGATTCCCTCCGGACCGTCCACAACTTCGGTTACGATCTGGTCCAGACCGATGCGTTTTTTGAGACACAGCTTGAGGATATTGCTGAATGCGCCGCAGAGATGGCCGCGGGAGCCGTTGATCGAAATGGCGTTGGTGATCATGTGATCGACCGCATCGAGCATAAGCGGCGTTCCGCTTCTGCCCAGGAGTGCGATGCGGCCGTTGGGGTTGAGGTGCCTGAAGGTCCTGCGCACGTTGTCCATGTGGCCGGAAGCCTCGATGAGGACGTCAACCCGCTTGGGACCGTCTACGAAGAATTCCTCGACGTCGAATGTCAGGTCGCCCCACTTTTTCGCGAGGGACCTCCTGAATTCGACCGGCTCGATCACGCACACCTGGGAGGCGCCGAATATGAGCCTGCTGAAAAGGGCCGCAAAGGCGCCGATGGGCCCCGCGCCGAAAACCGCGACCACGTCTCCCGGCCCCACATGCGTCGTTTCACAGGCTACGTAGGCCACACCGGCCGGTTCAATGCAGGCGGCGGCCTTGAGCCCGGCCTCATCACTGCAAAGCGCCGTGACGTCGTGGGCCAGCATGGCGGGGACGTCAACCGTTGTTCCAAACAGCCCGTCCGTTTCCAGGCCGAGAAGCTTGGCGGAAAGGCACTGGTTGAACTGCCCTCGCCGGCAGACCTCGCAGTGCTGGCAGGTGATAATGGATTCAAAGGTCACAATGTCGCCCGGCTTGAGGTGCATTACCCGCGAGCCGATAGCAGCAACCCGCGCAACCGCCTCGTGCCCGATAATCCTGCCCCGCTCGGTTATGGAGGCGGGGGCCGAACAGAGAATGTAGCCGGTTTCCGGGTTCGTCTCGACAAGGTGAAGGTCGGTGCCGCAAAGACCGGAGTAAATGGTTTCGACCCGGATCTCGTCGTCTTTCAGTTCGCCCAGTTCCCGTGTTTCGACCACCACCCGCGGATTGCGGTACAGTTGGTGAGGACCGGGATTCGCGACGCCGATCATCGGTTTTTTATCGGCATAAACCACCACTGCTTTCGACTTCATACCCTTATCCCTTTGTTGAACCGTTTCGTGAGGAGACGCAAAAAGGAGGCCTGGCGCCGTGCCGGTTCCGGGCCGGCGGATGACGGAAAGTGAACATGGGATGCCTGTTCGAACAATTTTTGAGGCCCACCGCACGCTCTTCCACCGGGATAAACATCTTCGTGTCCCTGGCGGCTCTTCGTGATCTTCATGGTCAAGCGGAGCATGATCCGGTCACGAGCATGAAGGCCGACAAAAACCGGGTTCCAGGGTTGACCGGCAATGTTACCGACTTAAGGCAACCCGGCGGTCAATCCGCATCGTCCGCACTAATCTAAAAGATCGAGTTCGCCGTAGATTATCTTGCCGCCCGGTGTTTTGGGCAGCGCTTCCACCACTTTGATGGACCGGGGAATCTTGAAGCCGGCGATCGTTGCCTCGCAATACTTGCGTATCTCGTTCTTATCGATGGATTCGCCGTCTTTCAGCACGATATAAGCCTTCGGCATCTCGCCGTGAACTCTGTCGTAAACCTTGGAAACCGCGACCTCGCAAACCTTCGGGTGCCCCTGAATAACTTTCTCGATTTCCAAAGGAAAGACTTTCATCCCGGCGACCTTCATCATCCTGGTCTTGCGATCGACGAAATAGAAGAAACCCTCGTCGTCACACCTGGCAAGATCACCGGTGGCAAACCAGCCGTCCCGTATGTGCAAATCCGATTCCGAACTGTTCCGGTAATAGGCGGTGCAAACCCCCGGCCCCTTGACCAGCATCTCGCCGATAACACCCGGGGGCGCGGGCGAGCCGTCTTCCTCGACAATCTTTACTTCGTAGTACCGGCACGGCTTGCCCATGGCATCCGGCCTGTACATCCCTTTTTCCGGAGGGGTGGCCAACGCTATGCCCGTTGACTCCGTGCTCCCCCAAACGGGGTAGACAGGGGTGCCGAACAGCTCCTGGAATTTCCCTACCAGGGCGGAACCGGCAAAACTGCCTCCGCTTTCCGGGACTCTGAGGCAACTGAAATCAAGCGGAGAAGTCTCATGCTGCCTGGTAAATGCGTCATATATGGCGGCCACGGCCATCATGGCCGTTACCTTGTGTTCCGCGACGGTTTTGGCCACGGTCTTGGGATAAATGCTGTCCACGAGCACGGCAGTGCCTCCAAGAAAGAGGCTTCGGGCAAAAAGTTCGTGAGGATGAACGAAGACGGGGAACATGCAAAGGTGCACATCATCGGGGACGAGATGCAGTGTTTCGACGGCCGACAGGGTATTCCAGTAAATATTGGCATGGGTTGTGACCGCCCCTTTCGGGGTGCCGGTCGTTCCGGAGGTAAAATTGAGGTAAACGACGTCGGAGTCGGCCGCCGCCGGGAGATCGACAGGTCCGGACAGGACCGCCGGGTCCCGGGACGTGATCTCATCCCATCCCAGGCATTGCAGGGATGGCTTTTCCCCCTCGACGATTATGTCCTCACATGGAAGATCGCAGCCGGAAAGCGCCGGATAGAGTTCGGCGTTCACGATCAGGGCACGTGGGGAAGTAAGGTCCAGCACGTATCGCAGATTGGTCCTGGGCGGAGTGGGGTCGAGGGGAACAAATACGCACCCCGCCATCGCGATACCGAGGAAGGATATGATGATCTCGGGCGCCTTGGGGAGCAGGACCCCTACCCGGTCTCCTTTTTTCAGCCCGCATTTGACCAGAGCGGCCGCGAGGCCCTCGGACCGATGAAGAAATTCCTCATAGGTTACCGTCCTGGATTCCTGCCTGATCGCAATTTTGTCCGGGTATCGGGCAGCACTGCGCCGCAGCATCTCATTTATGGTCATAGCGCCTGGACTTCCTCCATTCCATGCACTCGGCGATTATTCCGCTGGATCGATGAACCCGGGTTCCCCGGTACGTGGTTCCGCAGCAGATCGATTTCCGTTTACGTTCCAATGGAAGCTGCTCGTCAGGAACGAAGGGCCCTATTTTGAGTCGGGCAGCACCTGATGAACGGGCTAATTTTTCCAAGTAATCGGCGTAAAGTCAAGTTGGCATAATGGGTTTAGAGTAAACGGATTGATCCAGGTCCCGGATAATCGATATCAGGCGATATCCTGTTGCGGGCAAATCATTGACAATCGTGTGTATTGCGTGGGCGCTGCGGCCTTCCTTTCCGATAATCTTGCCACACACTTTCCGATGAAGATCGCCTGAGCTTGGCGAAGCATTGAAAGAGGGGAAGGAACTGATGCTAATTTTCGTTCAAGATAGGTCCGTACCGATGGGTTACGCTCCGCTTCACCCATCACGTTAATCTTGAACGCCACCTGGTATGAAGGATGCTATTAAACGGCTGGCGCAACGCCGTGTAGAAAAGAACAAAGGCCAAAGCAGGGCCGAGACCCAGGAATGAGAAAGTATCACACAAAGTACAACGGGCTCCAACAAGGAGCCCGTGAATTGAATAGTCCCAACGGGGTTCGAACCCGTGTCTTCGGCGTGAGAGGCCGATATCCTAGGCCGCTAGACGATGGGACCCTATAAAAATATGGCTGGGGGACTAGGATTCGAACCTAGGTAGGCAGATCCAGAGTCTGCAGTCCTGCCGCTGGACGATCCCCCAATTGAACCGTCAGAATAATCGGAGTCGGGGCGTTAGTCAAGGGCCTAAACGAGCTTTGACGGCGCAAAAGAGGGCCGCGGGCGGCACCGGCAACAAGTCTCCGCCCGTGCGTGCGGCGCAGGAAGGACGGACCGAATTTTCGATCAGCTTCAACTTTTTGTGCTTAGCCTTTTGGACTTCGGAGCAGGGCAGTAGGTTGTACGGGCCGCCTTGTGATGTGCCTCTCTTAAAAATCCAAAGGAAGTTCCAGTCTCCTGTTGCCCTCTCTGTTATCCATTATTACGTGGTTCATTTTCGTGGATAGCTACTGCGTTTTTAAGGCGTTCGGCGAACTTGTAAATGTCGTCAAGATTATCTATGCGAATCTTTTCTTCCTTTTTGGGGACATCACAGAACCCGACATACTTCTGCTTTCGGTCGAAATATAATCGGCAAATAGGTTTCCGGTTGTTATTATCGAGTAAGATGGTAAAATAGCTAAGTTTGTCACGGTAGATTACTCTGGATGGATCTATTATATCACGAAGGATAGCCTTTACAATGTAATAGCCTTCAAGCTCTTCTCCAGTTGTGATAATGCCAGCTTCCGGATCTTTGCTGCTGCTCAATTCTGGCTCAAGCGGTAATTCTGTACCGACTAACAGAGAAGATGGTTGGTCGGTCATTGCAGAGCGCAGTCTCTCGTTTATCCGTTCATTAATGAATTGAGCGAAGGCTCTCTTGGTAATAAGTGTGAACTGCTCACGAACTGATTGCGTTAGTTTTCCAGGGTAAAGTGGACATGCAAAAAGGCGAACGAATTCTTCTGATGGTGAGTTCAATTGATCATTGAGAATTCTCTTGATCTCTTTGGTGTATTTTAAGTCTGCTGCTACAGATATAATTTCATCGAGGTTAAACACCGGCTTGGACAGTTTCTTTAACTCAGCTACCAAAGGCTCCTGAATATCGAGCAGGTTAAATTCCATAAATGGCTTGGAGTCCATCTTATTACGCTGTTCAATATCGGTGTAAAAATGGTACAAATGAATACCGTCACAAAGAATAGCAATTCGGGCTTCGGTAACGGAGAAGTAGCGGTAAAGTTGAGATGCATGGCAGCTGCTAAGATCTGTCCCGCACTTCTTGCACTCCAATAAGACAATGACTTTGCCATCATGAAAGATAGCATAGTCGGCTTTCTCGCCTTTCTTTATGCCTACATCAGCGGTGAATTCAGGCACCACCTCACACGGATCGAAAACATCATAGCCAAGGGCACTGATGAAGGGCAGGATAAATGCATTCTTGGTGGCTTCTTCTGTCTGTATCGTATCTTTCTGTTTCTGGACTTTAGCGGATAATGCGTGTAGCTGTTCAATGAAGTCCATCATCAGCCTCCAACAATCTCTGGCATTCATTGGTTCTTGGTTTCGAAAGAGGATTGTAATTATTTAGAACTACAGCGAACTTGAAGTAAATGCAAGGAATTTTTTAAATTGTCCTACACAAACAGCAAGGCTGTCCAGGTTATAGAATAAGTGCGCAAAAAAGCACAGAGATTAATGGCCTAGCTATGGTAGAAAGTGTTTTAGTGTAGGGTGGGCACAGTTTTATCGTGCCCACCATCAGGTGGAAAAGCGGTGGGCACAGAAAGTCGTGCCCACCCTACACCGTGATCTTTGGTCAATTATTTATAATGTTGTGTATGGCTTATCCTCTTATCCCTTCGGACCGGGACAGGTAAATTGCCTGGATCGCCCGTGCCACCTCGCGCTACTCCACCTCTTGCAGCCAGTTCTTCGCCAGGGATTTCATGATTTTGATCCATTCATCGAATGTCGCCGGTTTGGTTACGAATGACTCCGCCCCTGCTTCGATGCTGAATACCTTGTCCTTTTCCTCCGTCGAGGTGGTCAGGATAACGATTGGAATGCGTTTTAATTTTGGCGCGGATTTGATTTCCATAAGGGCCTCGCGTCCGTCTTTTCTCGGCATGTTGAGGTCCAGCAGGATGAGGGCGGGCAGTTCTTTTTGCCTGCCGCGGGAGCGGTGCGAAAGGTAGTCCATCAGCTCGATCCCATCCGTGACACAGGAAAAGGCGGCCCGCGAGCCGCTGGCGCCAAATGCTTCGGTCGCCAGCATGCAGTCCTCCTCGTCGTCGTCGGCCATCAGGACTATGCGCCGGTCCCGTGGCGCCACTACGTCAGGTCCCATCTTTCCTGCTTTACCGGAAGTCTGACGATGAACGTCGAACCTTTCCCGGGCTCGCTCTCGGCCCTTATGCTCCCGCCATGCCGCTCGGCGATTTTGCGGCATATCGCAAGCCCGATACCGGTGCCTTCATACTCGTTTCGATTGTGGAGCCTCTGGAAGGGCTTAAAAATACGTTCGGCAAACTGTTGTTCAAACCCGATGCCGTTGTCCCTTACAAATATCTCGCAAACCCCGTCGCCTTCAGGCCCGGCCGAAATCCTGATGTGGGGGCTTTCGCCGCCGCGAAATTTCAGGGCATTGCCCACGAGGTTTTGAAAAAGGCGTATCATCTGGCTTTCATCGGCCTCGATGCGTGGCAGATTTTCGATTTCGACCAGACCGCCCGTTTTTCTTACCGTTTCTTCGAAAACGTCCGCCGCTTCCCGCGCGAGTTCCCCCAGTTCTATTTGTTTAAACGGTCCGGGTCTCGTGGCCACCCTCGAAAACTGGAGCAAATCCAGCAAAAGCTGCCGCATGCGGCTTGCCGAATTTTCGACCCGCGCCAGGTAATCCTGCGCGGTGCGGTCCAGTGCGCTCGCGCATCTTTTTTTCGTCAGGTCGCAGTAGGTCTGTATCTTGCGAAGCGGTTCCTGGAGATCGTGCGATGCAACGAAAGCAAACTCCCGAAGTTCCTGGTTCATCAGCTCGAGCCTTGCCACCGTCGTGCTCAGCTCGGCGGTCCTTTCCCGCACCCGTGCCTCGAGATCGTCATTGGCCCTTCGCAGTTCTTCGTCCATGAGCTTTCGCTCGGAGATATCGCTGAAAGTGACCGCGAAATAGCCCTTATGGGGACAGAAGGCGGAGACCTCATACCACTTCCCGAGCAATTCCGAATGGCTTTCGAATTGAGTGGGACGGCCGGTAAGCGCGACCTCGCCGTACCTGCCTATCCAGTCCGTGGGGTCCTTGTCGATGCCCGGAAGGGCCTCGGTCGCCCTCATGCCGATGACAGCCGCGGCCGTGAGCCCGGTAAGTCTTTCGAATGCTTCGTTTACTTCGAGGAAGACGTAATCGCAGGGTTTGCCCTCCGAATCCAGCACTATCCTGTGATAGGCAAATCCTTCGGACATGTTGCTGAAAAGAGAATTGAGCTTTTCCTCGCTTCTCTTAAGGGCATCGATTACTATTTCGGCTTCCGAACTCTTCAGCAGTTCCCACCGGTCGGCATTGCGCACAAGCGCAAACCGGTGGCTCTTTACGGCCTCCATGAGCCCCGCCGCATCAAATTTGTCCCGGGGATAGGCGAAGGCTGAGATCACATTATGCCTGCCGGCGACATCCGCCCCGGAGCAGGCGAAGGCCTTTGAGCCCCTCCTCTCAGGCACGGCGTTGCAGGCAAGCCTGAGGCCGTCGAAGCCTCCGGAAATGGCCTTATCCAGCATCGCGAGGATGGCGATGCCCGTTTCTTCTCCCACGGCGGGCCAGCGCCTGGAAGGAACTATCTCGATCCGGCCCCCTTTTGCGTACTCTTCGAACCGCGGAACGGACTCGCTCAACGCCTTTGCGGCGCCCTTTACGCCAAGCGGCCTGGAGGTTACCCAAACGCACAATTCATTGTTTTCCAGTCCGGCCCTGAAGTAGGGTACGAGAATTTCCACCAGGTCGTCCGCCGTCTGGTAAAAATGGCAAAAATGGCTGCCCCACGACAGGTCGCCAATCAAGGCGATCCCGGATTTTCGGTTTTCGAAATAAATGGTGCGCATATTCTAAGGCGTGCCCATGGCTCTATTCCAGGCCTTAAAGATTTCGGGGTCGGGAGTCCGCCGGATTTCTATCATGCACCGTGAGCATGACCGAAGCCGGGCATGCTGACTACCTGCCATTTACCCTGGTTTATCGCAAGCGCGAATTCATGATTCTTTACCACGTCCAGGATTTCCATGACGCCGCATTTTTTCAGCGAATAGGTGCAGAGCACCAGCAGCTTCGTCCCGCCTATCACGTCGTTTATCGCCGCCTCGTAGGCCGCGAAATCGTCCCAGTCCTTCTTGTTGTCGATCCAGTAGGGATTGCCGCTGACCCTCATGCCCGCAAAGCCCATGGACAAAGCCCGCTCGTGTTTTTCCATCCACATGTCGAGCGTTCTCCGGAGATCGAAGCTGCCCCCCAGGAGGTACCAGTCCGTGTAAGGGAATATCTCCATACGCCCGTCGGCCATGTACTGCGAAAAGCCGGGCACGCCCTTCTTGAGGGCCTTCAAGGCCTCCTCACCGGTAAGAAAGTCCGAGGTTACCCAGACGCAGAACTCGTTATTTTCAAGCCCCGCCTTGAAGTAAGGGACGAGAATATCGAGCAGGTCTTTCTTGGTCTTGTAGAACTGGCAGAAATGGCTGCCCCACGGCAGATTGCCCACGATGGAAATCCCCGACGGCCTCTTGTGCGCTGCATATCCCATCCGGTGTCCCTCCCTGATTGCGAAGGTATTTATAAGCGGCCTCCCGGTGCGGGGCCGCGCCTGAAATCAAAAATCCGTCGAAAGGGCTTCCCGCCACTTCTGTTTCAGCGGCATCCTGACGACAAACGATGCGCCTTCGCCGGGAATGCTGCTGGCCCCGATATGCCCCCCGTGGCGCTCGACTATTTTACGGCAGATGGCCAGGCCCATCCCGGTGCCCTCGTATGGGCTGCTCCTGCCGTGGAGCCTCTGGAAGGGGGCGAAAATTCTATCGACGTATTCCTCTTCAAATCCGATACCCTTGTCTTCGACCACTATCCGGAGGTTTTTGCCCCCGTCCGTGTTGCTCCAGACGTGGACAAAGGGTTTTTCACCCTCCTTGTGGAATTTGAGAGCGTTACCGATCAGGTTTTGGAAGAGCTGCCGCATCTGGGTCGGGTCGGCTTCCATGCAGGGAAGTGCGTCGATTTTCACCTGCCCGCCCGATTTTGCCAGTTTGACTTCCAGATCGGATAACACTTCGTGCACAATATCATAAAGATCGACTTCCCTGAAAGGCTCGGGATTCATCGTTACCTTGGAATATTCGAAAAGGCCGGTTAGAAACGACTCCATGCGCCGGGTCGCATCCAGCATCCGCTGCAGATAGTCTCCGCCCGTGCTCCCGAGCGATTCCTTGTATTTCTGCCCCAGGATGCTGCCAAAGGAGGCAACCTTGCGCAGAGGTTCCCTGAGGTCATGGGAGGCGATCGAGGCGAAATCCTGCAGCGCCTGGTTGCTTCGCGCCAGTTCGGCGTTCGCCGTTTTCAGTTCGGCGGTGCGCTCCTGTACCCGGAGTTCCAACTCGTCGCGAGACCGTCGAAGCTTTCCAATGAGAGACATTCGTTCCATGGCGCTGGCAACCTGGGTGGTCACCATCCGCATCAGGTCAAGGTCCTGGGTGGAGAATTTCGTCCGGGTCCTGGTGCCGAAGGAGAGGGTCCCGATGACTTCATTGTGGACCATGAGGGGGTTACAGGCGTAGGCCTGGACCCCGTGGGACTTCATAAACTCCGTGCGCACGTCCGGAGTATTGAGTATGTCTTCGGCGATAATGGGTACGGCGTCCCGGGCCGCGCAGCCGCACACCGCAACTCCATAGTCCAGCCATTCCATTTTCCGCACATCTTCGTCGGGGATTCCAGCGCAGGCATTGAGGTGGAGCCTCCCGGCATCAGGGTCTGCAAGGAAGTTGAAAAATACGTGGCAATCCAGGTGGCCCAGGACCTTGCGGCAAAGCTCGTCTACTGTCGCCTGCGGGTTATCCGACGCCAGCAGCCGGCCGGCGGTCTCGGAGAGCAGCTTGAAACGCTCCTGGCTGCCGGTAAGTTCTTCCTGCATCCGCCTGCGGTCGGTAACATCACGGAAAAGCACGTGAGGTTTGCGCGGCCGGGATAGGCGTAGACCTCGATAATGCGGTCCCTGACCACCGAGGCGGCCTCGACATACGCCGGCTGTCCGCTGTCCATTGCGCGGCGGTACGAGGTCTCGAAAACGCTTCCACCGAACCGGGGGAAGGCATAAAAGATGGAGCGGCCGATGAGTTCTCCCTGCTCTTTACCGAAAAAGCCGAGGGCCGCGTCATTGACGTGTGTGAATCTCCACTGCCGGTCCAGTGCGAAAAACCCGTCGGCGATGCTGTCCACGATGGACGAGAGGTGCCGTTGCGTCTCCCTCAGCGCCGATTCACGGGTCCGAAGCTTTTCCGCCATCACGTTGAAGGAGTCGCAAGTTCCTTCAGTTCGGCGGTGCCGGAACCCAAAGCGACGGTACTGGGTTCTCCCCGCCCCAGCGCAATGGCATGGTCCGGAGTTTCCTGATCGAACGTGAAACCGGGCGGGAGAGCAGGAGCGCGGCGCCAAAACCCGCCAGCGCGATAAGGGTAAACAGGAAAGCCTGCAGTATCAGTGTCGATCTGACGGGCGCCATTGCGTCTTCGCGGTGCGTCCTGCTCCGGCGGACCAGCCCACCGGGCGCACGGGAACATTTGCCATTATGCGCGTCTGGTCGCTATAGGCGGTTTTGCCGATCCAGGCCACCTCTTTTCCGGCAAGAGCTTTCCCGATCTGCGGCAGGCGGGCCAGCCAGTTTCTTTGCTCCCATGTCGGATTTAGATGAGGATACCGGTAGACCAGTATCCCTTTGCTGTCCACCAGGCTGACGCCTCCGCCCTTTCCGCGGTCCACGGCCAGAATGGAGTCCAGATCGTCGGCATGTACGGTAGCTATGACAACGCCCTGCAGACTTTCGTGCTCGTCGCGGATTGCCCTGTTGATCGTAAAGATGGGAACTTGTGCGCTCATCGAGCGCAGCAGGTCGCTTACGGTCCAGTTTTTCCCGGCCAGGATCTGCTGGAAATATTTCCTTTTTGCTAAAGAGGCGCCGATCATCCCCGGATTGGTGGAAGCGAGGACCTTTCCCTCGGGGTCCGCCCAGGCGAGGTTCCGGAGTACGGGGTACTCACCCTTGTTGACTTCAAGGAAGTGGTTTTGTTCTACATTGGAAAGCCTGGGAGAACCAGGGCAACCCACCGCCAGTTCCTGGTGAAGGACGTCGTTTATAAACCCCTCAAAGTTTTTGAGACAACGCGGGCAATTTCAAGATTGGTTTGGAGTTCCACGGCGCGGCGGGTTTTAAGTGTGTAATAGTAGATGTAGCCCTGAATGATAAGGGTGGGAATGAGCAGCACCAGAATAAGAAGGACGAGACGGCCCTGTATCCGCTGCCAAAACTTTCCATGGACCGATGTGGTATCCGGCATTGGATTTTCCCCGGTTCGTGAAGATCTGTTTCGCCAAGCCGTAATTATCTCTTATCGCCGATTTCGGGACTCCGGAAAAGGGAAAATCCGGCGGTGCTTCCGAACCGGGTCCGGTGTCTTTTTTCTCTTTCAACATTTCCGC
>CAVQJR010000018.1:0-475853 GCA_963712895.1 uncultured delta proteobacterium
AGTCCTTTACCGCGTAGTTTTTAAAAAGATACATCCAGGCGCACACCCGCATTATCCCGGCGCGGGTATCGTAGCCCGAGCGCGCCCGGCAGCGGTGGTAGACGAATTTGAAGGGTGGGGGGTCGATGCCCCGCACCGGTTCTTCTTCGGTCAGGATTTTTGGAGTAAGGGAGTCCCAGAAGGTAATCTTTTTGGGGTGAATCCAGCGCAGGCCCCTTATGCCCACCTCTTTGCCGGAAGTTTCCCACAGAATTTCCATCATGGAATAGCCTTTGGGAAGGGCGTCGAGCAGGTCCAGGAGGTTCTCGTCAAGATCGGAGAGGCTTTCCAGAAACGAACGGCAAAACCGGGCCGTTTCCATTGCCCGCGCGTTTTGTCCGGCGGGGGCCACTTCCCAGTCGAGTCCCTGGACGGCCAGTTTTCTTGTCTGGAACTGGCTGGACAGGTGCGCGTCCTTTTCTTCCATCTCTTCGAAAAGCTCGGCCTGGCGCAGTACGTCGCCGCCGTCGGCCTGCCTGAAAATCCGCGCCAGCCGCTCGGGCGTGAGGCCGCTCGACGGATAGCCGCTCCACCTGTCGCGAATTGATGCCACAGCTATTTCGCGCATGTCCGGTTTTACAGGCCGGGAGGGCGTGATGGGCCGATTGAACTGGTCATATAGGCTGGTCATTTCCTGAATCCTGAAATTTTCTGGCTCTTGATTAAGTCCCTGTTTTTGCCTCGAACCGGTCTTCCTCTCTCGAAATCTTCGGAAAGCCGACCCGCCGTGCCCGCTTTTCAAAAGGGATCGCGTCGGCTTAGGGAGGGTATGTAACAGGCGGTTTTTTCAGGTAGTGATAAAATCAAGAATAAATTTTTCCGGCAGGGTGTATTTTTTTTGGAAGCCGGGATGGAGGGTGTTCAGAGAAATGGTTAAGAGCGTTAAGAGAAGGGTCGGGTTCCGGCGGCCGGGTTTACAGGCTCGCAACGACAGCAGTGGTATTGGAGGACGTATCCATTTGCAGTTGTTGGTCTCCCGAGTTATTGTATTTATGCCCTTCTAGTCGCTTGCACTCCGGCGTGAGACTTCTGAGATACGGCTGCTTGTGTGGTTTCGACTATTATTTTTGAATGAGCACCAGTGTAAAGGGGTGACAAATGGCTATCGCTCAGGCCGTTCGAGAAAAGCGAGAAGCAATTCTCAAGATCGCCGCCCGGCGTGGGGCAAGGAATGTTCGCCTTTTCGGATCTTTGGCCCGCGGGGAGGAGAGCGCGGATAGTGATGTGGATCTGCTGGTGGATATGGAAGAAGGGCGGAGTCTTTTGGACCTCTCTCATCTTCTTCAGGATATGGAAGAACTGCTTGGTTGCCGAGTGCATATTGTCGAACCGGAGGCCTTGCACTGGGCGATTCGGGAACAAATCATCGAGGAGGCCGTGCCACTTTGAAAGACGACAGGGTTTACTTGATTCACATCTTAGAATGTATCGAACGTATCGAGAAGTACACTGAAGGCGGCGAGGAAGTCTTTTTCTCCGACACAAAAACTCAGGATGCCGTGCTCAGAAATCTCCACACATTGTCGGAATCCACCCAGCATTTATCCCATGCGTTGAAGACCTCTAATCCTGAAGTGGACTGGCAGGGCATCTCCGGTTTTCGAAATATACTTGTGCACGACTATCTCGGCGTCAGCCTCAGGCGCGTCTGGGAGGTGGTCGAGAGGGATTTGCCGGACCTGAGAGCCAAGGTCGGCGCGCTCATACAGGAATTGGGCTTCGATTTCTGATGGTCGGTTCTTGCGGGGTCATGCAGGTTCGACAGTGCAGATCGTTGCAACAGGGAAAAACTTCAAAGGCGGGCCGCCATTCTAAAACTCTGTTAAACTGCGCAGTTGTTGTTTTGATAAGATTTGATTATAGTATTACGCATTCCTCCCATTCGCGGCGTTCGACTTCCAAATTTCCCCACTCAAAATGGGAGTTTAAGCTGGATTAAGCCGGATTCCCCGGGATATTGTCGTGCAAGGCCGAGCACCCTGGCCTGGCCCGACCCCCTCCTGAGCGCGGTCCCTCTCGGACAGCGGGATGGGGCATCGGAACCGGCCGTACGTCGTTGTCGTATCCTTAATCCTGAAATTCGATATTGAATTGCCCGTGCCGTCAGCATCTCGGCAATCCCGGTTCACCGCGATTCCCGGATTTGGATCGAGCGCTTCGGGACTCAGCCGTGAAAATTTCGGGTGCACGGGGAAGCTTCCGTTTAGCTTCGAAAAAGTGGAGAGCATTATGGACAAAGAATCTGCGCAGGTTCCGGCAGACGAGCCGATGGCCACATGTTCCGCCGCCTGTCCGGTGCATACCGACACGCGGGAATACGTACAATGTATCAGCAGGGGCGATTATGAGGGCGCCCTCGATATCCTGCTCGCGGTAAACCCTTTTCCTTCCGTGTGCGGTCGCATCTGCCACCATCCCTGCGAATCCGAATGCCGAAGAAAGGCAATCGATTCCGCCGTAAGCCTGAGAATGCTGAAACGCTTTGTGGTTGAAAACACACGGGAGTACCGCATATCTAGGCGAAAGAAGCCATCGGAAACAAGAAATGGGTCCGTGGGCGTGGTCGGCTCGGGTCCTTCCGGATTGACCGCCGCTCGGGACCTTGCAATGCTGGGGTACGCCGTAACGGTCTATGAAAAGGACTCCAAGCTCGGCGGCATGCTCGCGCACGCCATCCCCCGCTACCGGCTTCCCGTCGATGCCCTCATGGAGGATATAGAAGACATCCTGGCCACGGGCATAGAGGTGCGGACCAATTTCGAGGTGGGAAAAGATATCAGCCTCGACGAGCTTCAAAAGAAACACGATGCGGTCCTTATCGCCGTCGGACTCTCCGAAAGCCATTCCATCCCCATTCCGGGCACCGATGCTCGCGGAGTGCTCCTGGGCATCCCCTTTCTCTGGGACGTATCAAACGGTCTCAGGCCCGAGCTGGGGAAGGCCACACTGGTGGTGGGCGGCGGGAATGTGGCCATCGATATCGCCAGGGCGGCCAAACGGCTCGGGACATCCAAAGTTTACATGGCCTGCCTCGAAAAACGTGAAGAAATGCCTGCCTGGCAATGGGAAATAGAGGAAGCCGAAGAAGAGGGCATAGAGATCCTCAATTCCTGGGGACCCAAAGCAATTCTCGAAAAAGACGGCAGTGTTACGGGGATCGAGTTCAAACGCTGCACGCGGGTTTTTGACGAGCAGAAGCGGTTCAGCCCCCAGTACGATGAATCATCGACCACCACGGTCGAATTGGACAGCGTGATCCTGGCCATCGGCCAGAAAGCCGGCCTGGAATGTGTTGCGCAAACGCCGGTATCGGTCGAGCGCGGAAGGCTTATATGCGACCGCGCCTCCATGGCCACATCCGAGCGCGGCGTATTCGCGTGCGGCGAAGTCATGACCGGCCCCGGATCGGCCATTCAAGCCGTGGGCACGGGCCATGACGTTGCCAGGGTGATAGCCCACTTCCTGGAAACGGGCCAAACGTTGAAACTCGCTCCGCGAACCGTGGGCACGATCGGTGAACTGCCCGCGGAAACCGCCGCGCTCGCCAAGCGGTTTGAACGGGTGGAGGTGAGTCTTACGGACCCGGCCGAGCGGATCAGGGATTTTTCTCCTATCGAACCGGGATTCAGCGAAGCCGAGGCACTTGCGGAATCGAGGCGTTGCCTTGCGTGCGCCACCGGGGCCCAACTCGTGTCGGAGTCCAACTGCGCGGGCTGCCTTACCTGCGTGCGGATCTGCCCGTTCGGGGTGGCGCAGGTGGACCGGACGGCGGCCATGCCGGCCGAGAAATGCCAGACTTGCGGGCTGTGCGCCGCCGAATGTCCCGCGGCCGGGATATCACTGGCCCGTTTTGCCACCAACAAAATGAAAGATTTATTAAAGGCGACCTTGTCGAGTGCTGATGCGGCGAAGATCGCAAGACCGTTCCTGGTCTCTTACTGCTGCCTCAACGAGACCACCAGCAGGGTGTTTTTGCGGAAACAGACCGAAGAGGAAATCAACCGGTCGGGTGTCCTGCGCGTCATGGTCCCGTGCGTTGCGCGCCTTAGCGCTACAGACCTGCTCAGCCCCTTCGAACTGGGGGCGGACGGGGTCGCCGTGATTGCCTGCAGGGAGGACGGCTGCTTCTACACGGGGGCCGAGGAATTGCTTAGAAGGCGTATTGTAAGGGTCAAAAAGTTTTTGGACGAAATTGGGACGGGCGGGGAGTGCCTGCAATCTTTCAATACGGTTGGCAGCGCCGAGGAATCCTGGCCCGGAATTTGGGAAAAAATGAAATCTACAATGCAAAATGCCGCTACCCCTGGAGAGCGGGTTTCTGGAGGAGATTCGCGATGATTGTTGCGGACCCCAAACCATTCGGGCAAGTAAGAGGCTACATTGAAAATTTTGAAAAGATCCTGATCGTCGGGTGCGGTACATGTGTAACCGTCTGCCTGGCCGGAGGCGAAGCCGAGGCGCAGATGCTCGCATCCGGCATGAGGATCGCTTTCGGAAAGGACGGCATAAGCAAAACCATCCTGGAAGACACCGTGCAGAGGCAGTGCGACGAGGAGTTTGTCCTGCCTGTCCTGGACCGGGTACGGGATGAGGGGATCGAGGCGGTTGTAACGCTTGCCTGCGGTGTGGGAGCGAATTTTCTGGCCGACCGCCTGGAAAACATACCGGTTTTCCCGGGGGTCGATACCACCCATTACGGAGCCGGCACCGAGAACGGGGTCTGGTCGGAGATGTGCGCCGGTTGCGGCAACTGCATCGTGGCCCATACCGGGGGCATTTGCCCGATCGCCCGCTGCTCGAAGCACCTGCTGAACGGGCCGTGCGGAGGGTCTTCGAACGGCAGGTGCGAAGTCAAACCCGCGACAACCGCATGCGTGTGGCAGCTCATATATGACCGCATGAAAAGGCTGGGAAGGCTGGATGATCTCGCAAACCTCCTGCCCTCCAAGGACTGGAGGACGGCTTCGGACGGAGGGGTCCGCCGCACCGTTCGCGAACATCTCTATGGGCTCAAGTAAAACCGCCCGCGGGTCGAAAAGCCTCCAGGAGTTCGTTATAGCGGGTAATTCAACCGGGAGAATCGAACCGAATCCGTACCGGTATCATTGGATCGAGCGCTAAGGATGGAATGAAAATATGGATGAGATGAAATCGGGAAGCAATCTTGAAAGGGTGCTTCGTGCCGGCCAGTTTGCCGTGACCTGTGAGTGCGGCCCTCCCAAGGGATCGGACGTGGAGCATCTGGAGAAGAAAATAAACCTCGTCAAAGGTTTCGTGGATGCGGCAAACGTAACGGACAACCAGACGGCGGTCGTGCGCATGTCGAGCATCGGGGCCAGCGCCATTCTGGTGCGAAACGGCGTTGAACCGGTCATGCAGATGGTTACCAGGGACCGCAACCGGATTGCCGCCCAGAGTGATGTTTTCGGAGCATACGCGCTCGGGATTCGCAATATGCTGTGCCTTACCGGCGATCACCAGAGCTTCGGCAATCATCCGATGGCGAAAAACGTCTTCGACCAGGACTCCATCCAGTTGCTGGACATGGTGCGGACCATCAGGGACGAGGGCAAGATGTACAGCGGCGAACCGGTCGAAGGCGGAATCAAGATGTTTTTTGGAGCGGCGGCCAATCCTTTCGCCGATCCCTTCGAATTCCGCGTGATCAGGCTGGCAAAAAAAATCAACGCCGGGGCGGATTTCGTCCAGACACAATGTATTTACGATATGGACCGGTTCCGGGAATTCATGCGGATGGCCTGCGATATGGGGCTGGACAAGAAGTGCTTCATCCTGGCCGGACTGACGCCGCTTAAATCCGCCGGTATGGCCAACTATATGAATAAGAACGTGGCCGGCATCACCATTCCCGAGGCGATAATCCAACGCATGAGGGGGGCGCCGAAGGGCAAGCAGGCCGATGAGGGGATCAGCATTCTCCTCGACCAGATCCAGGAAGTGCGGGAGATTCCCGGTATTGCCGGCGTGCACATAATGGCAATCGAGTGGGAAGAGAAGATAAGCGAAATCACCGAGAGGGCGGGCCTCCTTCCCCGGCCGTAGTAACCCGGACCTCCTGAACCCCATAATTTCCTCGTTCCCACGCTCCTGTGCGGGAACGAGGAAATGTTTCCGGGGTGGTACGAACACTCATTGCCCATGCGCGAAGCGCAGAAGGTTTAACGATCCGTGTTTGTTGCCTCTTCTCCTTCGGCCCGGATAACGAGTATCCGGGCCACCCCCCGCAAATCCCTGATCCATAATCCCTAAATTCCTGAATTTTCTCTCTGTGCCCTCTGTGTTCTCTGTGGTGGAATGCCCTTGCCTTTAGTACCCCCGAAACCCCGAAAGCCTTCTTGCGCCCGCCGGTTCGTATTCCACCGGTCCGGCCTCCGTGTGGCGGGCGGCATGCCAGGCCAGGGCGCAGGCTATGGCCGCATCCCCGTGACGCCTGCCCCCGTCGCGCCCTTTTGCCCGGCAGTTTTCCGGCACCCTGGCGATTCCCTTCTCCATTCGCACCGAGCGCAGATCGTCTAAAATGTCCGGGTCTTTCGGGATCGTTATGCTCCTGTCCTCGAATGCGGCGCGAAAGGTTGGCATGTTTTCCAGGTACCACCTGTCGGAGAGCATCACCTGTTTTATCCGCCATGAGCCGTATCTTTGCATTGACACCTCGGCCAGGTAGTGGCCGTTTCCGCGCGCGTCCAGCGCGCCGCCCGAAAAACGCGGAAGCTTGTCGGCGATGTGGAACAGGACCTGCTCCTGCTGGCGGAAAGGGACGTTTCGAAGCTCGACCGCAAACGGGGCGCGGTACTTGAGGCTTCCGCTTTCCTGGAGCGGAACGATCACCGTAAGATCGCCGCTTCTGCCGAAGTCCTCGCCGAAAAACGAGGGCCTGTCGGGCGCAAGCTCATCCAGGACCGGGTTGAGGTTTGCCCTGCACCACTCGTGGGCCTCGCTCCACCTGCGGCTCTCGGGCAGTTCGGCAAATTCCGGGCTGCACGCCCAGCGAAAGACCGGAGTGCGCTCGTCCATGCAGCTTTCTATGAGCGCCCGCGGCAGCCAGGCCCCCGAACCCCGGCTCGGGACGCAGAAAAGCTCTTCGTCGGCAAATTCCCCGTAGAAATCCACCAGCTCCCGCCGCCACTCCTCCTGCGCCGGGGCCGACCAGGGCTTTCCGGTCCTCAGGCAGATCCTGCGGTAGAGGCCTTCGTCGAGCGCGTCGTCCAGAGTGATCCGGTGGAGCGAATAGGGTTTTTTGCCCGAGCGTATATCGGTTACCAGTTCGTTGAACGGGTTGTCGTCGCCGTTGTGGGTGCTTATGACCGCAAGCCGTCCTCCCCACATCAGAAGGGCCACGGCCGCCTTGAGAAGCTGGGGCAGTTCGTTGTGGAAGGCGGCCTCGTCGATCACCACTTTGCCCTGTTTTCCGCGAAGATTGCTCGGGCGGCTGGACAGGGCGGTCACCCGGAAGCCTGAGGCGAACCGGATGCGATAGCCCAGGATGTCCTTTTCTTCGTCCCTGATAAGCGCCTCTTCCATCCGGCCGGCGGCTATCTCCAGGTTTCTCACCCAGAAGGCGGTGTCGTTTATGAATTCCATCGCCATTTCACGGTTGTAGCCCAGGTACCAGACGTTCATTCCCGAACCGGAGGCCGCGGTGAGCGCCCCGTCGGCGGCCTCGCACCAGGAAATGCCCACTCGGCGCGACTTTTCGCAGACTTTAACCGGGGCGTGGTCCGAAATCCATTTTTGCTGGTACGGGAGAAGGGCAGGGGGCGCGCTCATTGCGGTATCCCCAAAATTGCCCGCCCCGCCTCTTCAGAGGTCGAACGGGACGGGCCGCGGCGATCCAAGTTATCGTTCACTCCGATATTCCTAAAATTTTCCGCCGGATTTCTTCGGCGGCCCTGTCGGAGAGTCCGCCGCCCTTGACGCTTTGTTCGACTTCTTCGGCCGCCTTTTCGATCCGGCGCCTGAATTCGCGCCTCAGCCTCTCGCGTTGGACGTTTGACGACTGGAGCCTCGCGAAATCGGACAAAAGCTTTGGCAGGACCTTGAGGTCTATATCTCCCGAAAGCTGCGCCTCGATTATCATCAGGGCAAAGAGCCTCGATGCGGCCTCTTCGAGCACCAGGCCGCTCTGCTCATCGGAGGCCAGGGCTCGCGACTTTTCCTCGATTATCTTGAGCCTTCGGTATGACTGGAGGAAATCCTTCCCGTAGCGGCCGAGGGCCGTCTTGGCGATGTCGAAGCCCCGGTCGCTTAGAAACTCGCCTATCTCCTCGGAACTCGAACCCTCGACCAGGAGCCGGTCGACCTGCTCCAGCACCTCCTGTGGAAGCACATCGGTCGCGGCCCTTTTTTTCCGGGGACGCGGGGACATCATTTAAGCTCCCGTTCGATTTCCTCGATCTGTGCGCACAGCGGCAGGTAGACCTCCCGGAGCCTGTGAAGCTCGGAGGCGAGTTCCAGTGCCTCATCGGTTCTCAGGTCTTTCAACGGAATGACCGAAGCGGGCTGCACGATCTGTTTTATGGCCGTGATCAGCCCCTGGGCGTGCGCGGCCAGGCGCATCCGCTCCATTTTTTTGTCCTGGAGCGCCCCCTTGAGGATAAGCCGCTCGCTCATTATTCTTCCCTCCCGCTTGCCTGTTTTTTGAGCCGCACCATCGGGCAGAACTGATTCAACCCGATCTGGTCGCTCAGCTTCGCAAATCCCTGTGCGTTCATGATGAGCATGTCCTTCTGGTCCGAAGCCAGGTCGGCGTAAGCCTTAACCAGCTCAACGTTGTCCTCGTACATGCGCCTCACCTCGACCAGCCCCTCCTGGAAGGCGTTATGCTGCCTCAGCGTGTCCTCGCGATAGGCCAGGAGCGTTTTCTCATGGCTCCGTTCGCTGAAGTACCAGACCACGAAGATTATTCCCGGTATTCCAAACGAGGAGGCGAGCTTCAATGCCAGCTCGAAGGCAATCTGGTCCATTTATTTTCCCCTAGTTTTTCCAGGATTTTACGCTCTTTTCCACCGACCGGCCTATGATATAGCCGCCGATGCCCAGCTTGAGCAGTTCCCACATATCGGGAGGCAGTTCCAGGTGAGGAAGGGAAAACAGGGGGGCAATGATGTAGTTGTGGGCGACGACATAGGTGAAAGTGAGCATCAGGATGGGGCGCCAGTTTCGCTGGAGCCAGCTCTTGCCCTCGGCTTCGGCGGTGATGATTTTGGCCTGGGATTCGATTTCCTTTTGCAGAGACGAGAAGTCCTGGTTGAGGACCTGGACCTCGAAATCGTGTTTCAGCTTGGTGGCAAGGTCCTTGTCCGCGACCATTTTGTCGATTACTTCCAATGCCTGGCCGATGATTTGTCCGATAACGGGAATAGCGGTAAGAAACATTGTCGAAGACTCCGGGTCAATGTTGATGGATGGGATCTGGTTTTCGTTTCGCGTTTTCGTCCCCGGTTTAACAGGCGAGCTTTTCAGGTAGTGATAAAAAAAATCGGACCGGAAGAACCCGAAGGAACCCGAAACAATCTCACGGCAGAGACGCAGAGGGCGCATGGAAAAGTGAAAATAAAAAAAGCGGGGGCATGAAACCCCCGCTCGGAAAGTACACAGTCAGGATTTTAGTGTAAACCGGCCTCCACGGATTTAACCTCGATCTTTTTAAATGTGGACTCCACCTTCGGTATGGAAATTGTCAGGACACCGTCTTTATACGCTGCCTGGATTCCGTCCTGCTTCACGTCGGCAGGGAGTGTGAAAGAGCGGCTGAAAGAACCGAACCGCCTTTCCATCCAGTGAAAAGACTCGTTTTCTCCCTTCTGTTCTTCCTTGCGCTCGCCTCTGATCGTGAGGAGGTTCCCCGAAACGGTGATGTCGAGACCTTTGGCGTCGATCCCCGGAATATCGGCTTTCACCAGAATATGGTCCCCGGTCTCCGAAACATCGAATGCAGGCATCAGCTCCGATTGCTCATCCCAGGGGGACGGCCTTCCGCCGAACAGCCTGGACGGCGCAATTTGCTCGAAAAACCGGTCCATCCAGTCGAGAGCGGCCGGCACACCGGCCACGCCTCTTTCCCTGTATCGACGTGGAACCAAAGTCGCCATCGCTGTACCTCCCTTCTTTCGAAGAAACTTCCTTCCATATTCATTTATAAGATAAGCAAAGCTGCAGGCGAGGTCAATGACTTTATTAGGTATTACAAACGGTTAGAATAGAGAATCGGGAGGCTGTGCCAAAAGTGGCACCGCCGTAAAAACAGGGGCCCCCTCCCCGGTGAGGGATGGGGGCCCCGGCTGTTTGCAAGTGAATAGAGGAGCTACTTTTTCAGGGTTGACCTGCCCGGCACCGCCGTCTTTTGCCTGTCCGCGGTTTCCTGGTCGGCCGACGCCGTGGTGGTTGTCGCGCCCTTGTGCGGTGCGGTGGATACGTTGAGGTCGTATGTGATGATAGTACTCTTGGTTTTCCCGACCTTCATAATGTCCTTGGCGAGCAACATGCTTATTACGAGTTGCTTTTTGCCGTCGCCGTTGAGGTTTGCGATCCGAACTCCGGTGATCATTCCGTTCAGCTCGCGCGTTTTCCAGTTCTCGATCATTCCCATCTGGTCCCAGGAAAGTGAGACTACCTCACCCTGGTCGTAGGTTTTCATCGAATCGGGCAGCCATTGGTCAAATGAGGAGGTGATCCGGTTAAGAACCAGCTCCATGACGCCGTCCTTGTTGAGGTCGATTATCTGGATCGGAGAGGGAATGAAGTAGAGATCGACCCTGTTGTATCGCAGGTCCTCGATCACGCCCTGGAATGTGTTGGTGGTGGCGGCAAAGGTATGCTTGCTTTTCCAGATCTGGTCCCCGGCGGCATTGAGGACTACCAGGCGGTTTTCCTCGTTGATCAACAGAGTTTCGTCCATGTGGTCGTTGTTGACGTCGGCCTTGGCGAAATTGAAGACGTTGCATTTGCCGATGGGCACGCTAACGGGAATGGTCGGGTGCATGGAGTTGCCTCTAAGCTGCATCTCGAAAATCTCGCCTTTGAAGGCTGCTTCCCTGGGGTTGCCTTTTAGCTGTCCCAGCAGGACCTTTCCCCGATTCCCAAGGTAGACGGTATTAAGAAAATAGGGGACCTTCTCCGCCACAACGTGCAGCTTGCCCCCAGAAAAGGAAAGGACATAAGAGGACACGTCCTCGCCGGCGTTTTCCTCGAACTGCACATTGGCGTTCAAGCCCAGAGAACTGTTTCTTCTGAACAGGTTGCTCAGGTATATATGTTTCTGCCCATCCGGGTTCTCGGCTATGCAAACCCAGAGGAAATGGTTGAGAGGGCCGGCCTCGAATGTCGCGACCGTCTTGAGTCCCTGCATTTCCTTTTTGAAGACGGTCAGCTTGCGGGGCGTCATCGCAACGATTTCGTCCTTGCCGTCCCCATCGAGGTCGCCGGTGTCCATCGCGAATATGCCAAAATCAAAAGTCTGGCTCCTCCACAGGCCCGGCTGCCTTACCTGTCCGTCGGGAGTGACCTCGATGAAATTGGGGTTCAGGTAGGATAGCCTGTCGCCCGCGACCAGAGCGCCGGGCAGGAGCATCTCGGGGTTCCTGGTGGCAAGCATCTCGGCCTCGGCCTCGTTGCGTGGTTTTTCGCCCGGTTTGCTGAAGACCTTCTGATTTATTTCCTGGGCGAAATTGTTTACCTGGGGTATCACCTCATCGAGGTTTTTCGTCTGGACGTAAAAGGAAACAGGCTCGCCCTTGCCGGAAACCGGGGCCATTTTGGCATCGATACTAACCGACTTGCCCATTCCGGTTATGCTGCCGAAAAGCACGTAATCGGCCCTGAGACTGCTCCCGATATGCAGGGCTTCGTTCAGGGATACTTCTTTCAGCCCCTTGGCAGCACGCTCTGTCTCCACCTTGTCTATGACCTGCACCTTGCCCTGCCAGGCGAGCCGGGAGGTCAGCATGTCCCGCACACCGCTCTGAAGATAGCCAAGCTCAGCCGGGGTGTGCATTGTAAAGGGGAGAACAGCTATTTTAACGGGCGAATCTCCCGCCGGGGCCGCCGCTTCCAACGGCCGGGCCAGCCCCAAAAAAATAAAGGTGAGCAGCGCAAACAACGCGATGGTATTCCTGATAGGCATTGCCGGTCTCCTTCTGGTGCATTATGTGCTTGCTTTGTATAAAGAACCTCTAATTTGCGGATTCCGGAGTTTCCAAATGGAAAATCCGGAAATTTTCCGCCAAAATTTAACAAAACTTAACAAAATCCCTCCATTTTCGGAAAAATCCAGCACAACCGGCCGGTTTTTACAGCGTCCGTACAATAAATCAGGTCCACTTCCTATAGCAAGTTTTTTATTCGTGTTTGCGTCAGGGCAACAAAAAGATTTATAAACGATGGATATGAAACCGATTTTTTTGTTGGAGATTTTTTCTTGACAATTCCTGGAATTTGGCATTAGAGTGCGGCCAATTGTGGTAAAGGGGCAAACCGTTAACCTTTTGCGAAGCGTGGAAGGAGGTGGATAAGCCATTAATATCGATAGGATGGGGCTAAGTAAGGAAAGAGTGAATAACGTCAGCTTTTGAGGAGGAAAGAGAAATGAAGAAAAGTCTCATGATCTTCGCGGTTGTGCTGCTGGCGGTTGCGATCGCCATGCCGGCATTTGCCGTGGAATTCAAGTACGGTGGCAATTGGCGCGGCCGTTATGTGGCGCAGAACAACGTCTTCGACGGTTTCGATCCGGGCGCGGGTGGTCGTGCGTTCACGACCTACAACGGCGACGACAACAGGACCTTTGTCGATTACCGCATCAGAATGTATTTCACCTTCGAGGGCAGCAAGAACCTGAAGGTGGTCACCGCTTTTGAAGTTGGCGATGCCATTTTCGGACAGGGCGGTTCGGCTGGTGGAACCGCCGTCACGAGTAACATTGGCGCCAACCATGGCGCGAATGTCGGCGGCGATGCCGTATCCGTCGAAGTGAAAAACGTGTATGCGCAATTCAAGATTCCCAACACGCCGACGACCGGTCTTTTCGGTCTCATGCCTTTGACGCTGCTGAGCGGCTGGATCGTAAACGACGACCTTCCGGCGGCTGTCCTGGTAACGAAGCTTGACCCGTTCACCGTGACGGTTGGTTATGTCGGCGGCCAGAATGGTTGGGAAAGCCGTTTTGATTCCAATAAGCTGGCGACCACCGACCAGACGTTTAACGTCGATGATGCTTTCCTGGCATTGGATTACGCAAGCGGGCCTCTTAAGGCAACCGTGGCGTTCTTCGCTCAGGACGGCCACGACAGCATGGTAAGTGTTGATCCCACGACGCTGGCCACGCCTGTCAGGAACTTTACGGGAGCCAGTATGGGTTTCCTGAACGACAACAGGGTGTCCCAAAACAACCTCCTGTTCGACCTCGGCTTGAACGTCACCTACAAAGTTGACTGGCTGCTTGCTTACGTCAATTTTGTCCGGAACTTCGGTTCGGTGGATCTGAAAAGTGGGCTTCCCACTATTTTCAACCCGAACATGACTGCGGATTACGAAGGCTGGATGATAGACGCCGGCGTGACCTACTACTGTGCTCCGTTTACGGCCAATATTGGCGGTTTCTACACCACCGGTCCCAAGATCAGCAGCGATGCGACCGAGTTTTCTTCTGAGTTCTACACCAATCCTCTGGATCCGAGATTCGGCCAGAACAAGGCCTTCCGGAACCTCGAGAGCAGGGACGTGGATTGGTTCGTAACCCCCGTGGGTACCTCCAAGGCATTCTCCGAAATCATCGGTGGCGGTATCCTGGGTGAAGATCTCCACATCGTCCGCGGCTTCCCCGGTTCGGTTAAAGGCTCCGCTATGGGTAGCCCCAGCGGCATGAACACCGTATTTTGGAGAGGCTATTACAACCCGACCAACCTGTGGACCGTAACTCTTGGCGGTTCATGGCAGGTGGCGGAGAAGACCAAAATCAGCGCCTCCTACTGGTACTTCGGAACTTCCGAAAGTGTACCGGTAGCCTATAACCTGGCGACCGACAAGTTCGATATGTCCAGCAGCATCGGCCACGAACTTGACTTCTACCTGGACCAGGGTATTGTTGAAGGCCTGACGCTGACCCTGGTTGGCGCCTACCTGATCGCGGATGACGCTTTCGCGCCCGTCCCGACCACCGGTTACGCCGACCTGCCGCTCAAGCCCGGTACTACCACGACCAAGACTCTGGCATCCGATGCTTATACGCTTGGTTTCAGGCTGCAGTGGACTTTCTAAGTCGTAAATCGGTTTAGCGAAAGCTGCTGACCGGAGCCCGGATGGATCATCTCCATCCGGGTTTTTCTTTGGGTAGAGAAAAGAATTCAAGAATTGGGGGATTTATGGATTGGGGGGTGCCATGAGTAGCCCGGATACCGGTATCCGGGTACGAAGGACAAGAGGCAGCGGGCATAGATCGTTAAACCTCGTGCGCTTCGCGCACGGACAATGAGTTGTGCGCGCCGCCCCGGCTTTGCTGCGTTAGATTATATTAAATTTATCAGTTTATTTCTCTTCGTTCTTTGCGCCTCTGCGGTGGATTCTTTTTTTGAGGAAGTTTCATGACCGAGTTTCTCAAGGTAAAAACAGCATTGGAGGTCCTGTCCATACTGGATGAAATCCTCGCCCTGCCCGCTGAAACCGTTTCGCTCGAACAAGCGTGCGGCAGGTCGGTTGCCTCCGATATCACGGCTCCCGAATCAGTACCGCATTTTGCCCGCGCCACCATGGACGGTTTTGCGGTCCACGCCCGCGATACGTTCGGCGCATCGGAGAGTCTGCCGGCGCTGCTGGAAATATCGGGCGAGGTGGCCATGGGTGTGGCCGCCGGCGCCGCCTTGGCATCCGGAAAGGTTTTTGCCATTCCGACCGGAGGAATGCTTCCCGGCGGGGCCGATGCCGTTGTCATGGTGGAATACACCCATGTGCTCGACGACAACGTGATCGAGGTTACACGTCCGGTGGCCCCGGGTGAGAACGTGTTGAACATCGGCGACGACATCCAGGAAGGTGAGACGATATTTGAGAGAGGATGGCGGCTCAGGCCCCAGGATATCGGTGTTCTCGCCGCGCTGGGAATTACCGGAGTAAGCGCTTTCAGGCGCCCGCGGGTAGCGGTGATTTCGACCGGCGACGAGATTGTGCCGATCGACACCAATCAGGTCCCACCCGGAAAGGTGCGAGATATCAATACCTTTGCGCTTGCCGCGCAACTTGGGTCGGCTGGGGCGTTGGCCAGCCTTCGGGAAAAGGTCCCGGATACACTCGAAGACCTCGTCTCGGCCTGCATCCGGGCGCTTAGCGACCACGACATGATCGTACTTTCCGGGGGCAGCTCCGTTGGAGCCAGAGACTATACCGTGCGGGTATTGGAGCGTCTTCCCGAGTCCAGGCTTCTGGTGCACGGGGTCGCCATCCGGCCCGGCAAGCCCATCATCCTGGGTCTCAGCGGGAAGAAGCTTTTTTGGGGGCTTCCCGGCCAGCCGGCATCGGCACTGATAACCTGCCTGGCGTTTGTGGTCCCCTCGCTCGAAAGGCTCCAGGGACGCAGGGCGGCATGGGGCGGCCAATCGGCTTTTCGAGCGGTGCTGAATCGCCGCATGCCTTCCGTTCACGGGCGCACCGATTTCGTCCCGGTTGCGATCAACCGGGACACCCCCGGGTTGCCGGAAGCGGTGCCGATATTCGGGAAATCGGGCGCCATAAGCCTTCTTGCAAGGGCGCAAGGCTATGTGATAGTGCCTGAACACGTGGAGGGATACGACAAGGGAACAGAAGTGAGCGTGCATCCTTTTTCATATTGATAGCATCATCATATGGATTCGTGGATTTGTGGGTGAATGTTTATTCTATAAGCTATATTAGTATCTCGTGGTAACTCTCATGCCAGTTATGTACTCGATCAAGAGTAGTTATTTGTAAGGATAAGGATCATTTTTCCCCTCCCTCTTTGCGTTCCTGCCTGTTTTTGATTGAACTTTTGTAACATTCTATATAAGTATCAACTAATCGAACGTTGTCATATTTGTCTAATTTTCAGCTCAGGAAGGTACAATATGAAGCGCTCATCAAGCGGTTTATTGATGTCTTTGTTGCCTGTAGCCATAGTGGTTTTGCTGGCGGTTGTGGCCACCATGCCGACGGTTGCCGTGGCTTTCAAGTACGACGGTAATTTGCAGTCGCGTTATGCGGTTCAGGATGAGCTTTTATCCGGCAATCAGGTAACGCTGCGGCCGCAGTTTGACAGACTCATACCCGTCTTTACGATGATGTTGTTGGGCGAAAACGAGGCGCCGGTGGTCACCGGAGTTCCCAAGTCCATGCCGGCCGGCCAGACAATTGCGGTTTCAAGCCTGTTCACGGTAAGCGACCCCGACCATGACACTATTACCCTGTACCAGTTCTCCGCTCCAAGCGGCGGAGGTTCGATAAATTTGAACGGCGCAACCAACCTGGCATCTTCAGCGGATTCCTACCTGGTTACGGCCGCCGATATGGTGAAGTTGACCTATACCGCTTCGTCGGTGGCCGGCGTTGAATATATTACGATATGGGCCTTTGATGGAATTGCCTGGGGTTCGGGGTCGGTTGCCATCACCGTTACCGCACCTGAAAATGTTGCAGGCTCCTGGAGCGGCAACTATGTAGATTCTGATTCTGCGCATAATTCCGGGAACCTTTGGCTTACCATTAACCAATCCGGAACCACGCTGACGGGGACTCTTTCTTTCTCCGGTACTGACAGTTGCATTATCAACGGTGCGCCTATTGGCGGATACGTGGCTGGAAATGTCGTGTCTCTGGCAGGCATATTCACTTGCGCCGAATGTAATTCCTGTCAAATATATATACAGGGAACATTGAGCGGCAATACAGTAATCGGCTCTTATATGGTCAACGGAGATATCGCCGGCTCGTTTGTGCTGTTCAGATGAACAACGCCTGCCTCGACACTGCTCAGACGCGATGTCTGCATTTGTAGTCAGCGCCAAAGCGGTTTCGTAGAAAAAGCCCCGGCGATTGCTCGCCGGGGCTGGTCAGCCATGGCCCGGATCAGGCAACGACTTTCGCGGGCCGCGTAGCCGTTTTTAATCTCTTAATCGTTGCTCTGGTTGATCCAGAAATTACCCATCAGCCCATAAGTCTCGGGCTCGAAGTTGTAGGCCGCGTGGTCGGCATCATACTCTGCACGCCCGGCTGAACTATAGGCCCTGTCAAGTCCGAACATGCTTCCTGTAGACTGGAAGTCCTGCAAAATCCCCAGATCGCGGTCCACACCCCTGGGAGTGTTGTGAAAGCTGGCCGAGTCACGGTCTATGTTCCTCTGATAGCCCGGCCCCATGGCGCTGGCCGTATAGACTCCGAAGGGGAAAACCATGGCGAAGGCCAACACTAATATCAAAGAGGTGAACATTTTCTTGCTCATTTCATGCTCCTTGCTAACCCAAATAATTGTTCTTTAAAGCCCTACAGGCTCTCAATAAATCTAATTTTTGCCTTGAACTAAACTAAACGCGGCCGCCCCCCTTGTCAACTCTGACGGGTCCCGTTGGCGCGCCGGGAAATGTCGCCTAGTGCGGCTGCCCCACCGGGCTTGGAAACCGGCTAAAATGCGGATTTTGGGTTGGTCAGGTCGCGGTAGAATCCCAGGGTCTGCCCGGCGATACTCTTCCAACTGAACAGTTCCTCGACCCGCACGCGGCCCTGCCTCCCAAGCCCGCGGGCAAAATCCGTGGAAGCAAGCACCCTGTTGGCGGCGTCGGCCAGGGCCCTGGCAAATCCGTCCGGATCTTTCGGTTCCGGGTTTTCCGGTCCGACGGGATCGAAGGAAACGAGCAGGCCGGTTTCACCGTTCGCAACGATTTCCGGAATCCCCCCCACCGCGGAGCCCACCACCGGAGTGGCGCACGCCATGGCTTCGATGTTGATGAGTCCGAAAGGTTCGTAAATCGAAGGACATACGAAAACCGACGCCAGTGAATAGAGGCTTATTATCTCCTTTTTGGGGAGAAACTCGGGGATCCAAAAAATCGGGTTTCCGCTCTCTTTGCGCGCCTGTTCGACACTTCGCTCCATCTCGCGCCCG
The DNA here is from genome assembly GCA_963712895.1 of uncultured delta proteobacterium. Taxonomy (GTDB): domain Bacteria; phylum Desulfobacterota; class Syntrophobacteria; order Syntrophobacterales; family Syntrophobacteraceae; genus SbD1. The sequence continues at coordinate 18,158 of CAVQJR010000018.1, forward strand.
ATCTCCGGCGTGTCCGGGGCGCCGGCGCACAGGACGATCTGCACGCCCGGGCTGATGAACGGGATGGCGCGAACCAGGTGAATTATCCCCTTCTGCCGGGTGATCCTGCCGACGAAGAGCAAAAAGGGCTTTTCGGGATCGATGCCGTATTTTTCGAGAGTGGATGTGTCCGTCGAGGGCGTGTACAAGGAGGGGTCTATGCCGTTGTAGATCACGCGGACCTTCTCGGGCGCCACTCCATAGAGTTTTTGTACGTCTTCTTTCATGGCCCCGGATACGGCGACCACGCCGTCCGCGTTGCGATAGGCGGTCTGTTCGAGCCAGCAGCTCACCCGGTAGCCCGGTCCGAGCTGTTCCTCCTTCCAGGGCCTTTGCGGTTCGAGCGAATGGGTGGTGAGCACCAGGGGGACCTGCAGCAACTGCTTGAGCAGGCACCCCGCAAAATGGGTATACCATGTGTGGCAGTGGATTATGTCGGCCCCGCCGATCTCACCCGCCATAAGGATGTCGCGGGAGAGTACCTTCGCTATTTTTTCCAGCCTCGGGTCCTTGAAATTATAAAGCCCTCCCGGTTCGATACCCTTTACGAGAAGATTTGCCTGCTCCTGGAACTGGTTTCCAAAACAAAGCACCTGAACCGAATGCGCTCCGTTTTCGGCGCGCGCGAGTTCCCGGACAAGGTTTTCGACGTGGACGCCGGCCCCGCCGTAAATGTTGGGAGGGTACTCGTTGGTAAGAATGACGATCTTCATAGAAAATATCCTCATTTAATGATTTAAAAATACGCGGATTTTGCGAAGGGCCATTTTGAGTGATAACAACCATAAGGTCAATGATGACATAAATAGAGGGTGGGGGCGCGCGGACGCGAAGGCGCCTGGGGGTGAAGACCGGTGGGAATAATTTTTGATTGAACAGCCATTGAAACTTGCTTAGAATTGCGCTGGACCAAAAAAAGCCTGCGCCGTTCTTAGAGGCGGGGTGGGGGAAGCTTAAGGGTGATGGTTTCTGCGGGCTTTGTCCGAGCTGTATAATCTTGACCTGATGCTGATTTCAGGGAGTGTTGCCTATAAGGTGGACTCCCTTTTTTGCTTCAGCAGGGGATGGTGATTTAAAATGCGCGCAATGACTATGAAAAATACCATTTCGATCTGTATTCTTTCTGTTCTGTTCTGCGGACTGGGCCTCGCCGGGCGATCCGCCCGTGCCGCGTCCGGTCCGGGTGCCGCGGACCAGCCCGAAAGGCGTACGGCACTTGTCATAGGAATCGGCGATTACGCCTCGGCCCCTCTTCGAAATCCCGTAAACGACGCCCGTTCCATGGCAAGCGCCCTCAGAGACCTCTCCTTTGACGTGACGATCAGAGAAAACCTGGACCAGAAGGAAATGAAGAAAGAAATCCAGGCTTTCGGTGAAAAGCTCCAGAAAGGCGGCGTGGGCTTGTTCTATTTTGCGGGACACGGCGTCCAGGTGAACGGGCACAACTACCTCATACCGGTGAGGGCGTCGATAGAGCACGAAAAGCAGGTGGAGTACGAAGCGGTGGATCTCGGCGCGGTCCTGGGGGAGATGGATTACGCGCGAAACCGCCTCAATATCGTCATCCTGGATGCCTGCCGTGACAATCCTTTTGCCCGAAGCTTCCGGTCGGTCTCCCAGGGACTGGCCTCGGTCAGTGCTCCCAGTGGAACGCTGATAGCCTTTGCGACCGCCCCCGGCTCCGTTGCCAACGACGGCACGGGAGAAAACGGCATTTATACGGGCGAGTTGGTAAAGGCCATGATGCAGCCGGGGGTCAAGATCGAAGACGTTTTCAAGCAGGTGCGCTCGGCGGTGCGCGAGACCACCCGGGGCAAGCAGGTCCCGTGGGAATCTTCCTCACTCGAAGGCGATTTCTATTTCCGCTACCCTCCGCCCCAGGCGGCCGCTGCCGCTACGCCGGCCCCGTCCCCGCCCCAGGCCGCGGTGGCCCCGGGTGCTCAGCAAAGCCAGACCCCCGCCCAGCCCGAGCCGGTTTCCAGGAGCGAGAAGCCGGTCAAGACCCTCAAGACCTGGAAAGAACCCGTCACCGGCCTTGAATTTGTCTGGATACCGGGCGGGTGCTTTCTTATGGGAAGCCCCCAGACCGAGAAGAACCGGTACGAGGACGAGGGCCCCGTTCACGAGGTCTGCCTGGACGGTTTCTGGATGAGCCGAACTGAGGTCACCAACGGGCAGTTCAGGAAATTTGACAAGGAACATGACAGCAAGAGCTATTCCGGGCATTCGCTGAACGGCGACAGCCAGCCGGCGGTATTCGTAACCTGGTGGGATGCCAACAACTTCGCCCAGTGGCTCACCGGCCAGAACGGCGGTCAATACACCTTCAGGCTGCCCACCGAGGCCGAATGGGAATATGCCGCCAGGGCCGGATCCGACGCCTCCCGGTACTGGGGTGAAGATCAATCCAGGGCGTGCAAGTACGAGAACGTGGCCGACATGAGCGCACAAAAGCAGTTCGGGGTGAAGGGTGCCTACGAATGTGACGACGGCTACGCCGCGACCGCCCCCGTGGGAACGTTTCGGGCCAACGGCATGGGACTATACGACATGCTGGGAAATGTCGGGGAATGGTGTTCGGACGTCTACAGCGTCGACGCGTATGTGAAACATGACCGGAGAAATCCCTATTTTTGCAACGAGAGCGTTGGACAGAGCCGGGTTATCAGGGGCGGATTCTGGCACGGCGGCCCCCAATCGACCAGGAGCGCGATGCGTGGAAGCGGAATGCCGGAAAAAAACAGCGACGATCTCGGGTTCAGGCTTGTCAGGAAGCCGTGAGGTGAGGTTAGAGTACACCGCAGAGACGCAGAGGGCGCAGAGAAAAGAAAGAAAAACGTGGGGGGCCTGGTTTCTACGCAGCTCATGTCCCTGCGCGGCCCCGATCGTTTGTGTCGGATTTGATACCGGGAGGGTGAATCGTGAAGGTTGTCGGATTTAACGGAAGCGCCAGAAAAGACGGCAATACGGCTATTCTCATTAATCATGTCTTTAAGGAACTGCATGACGAGGGTATCGAAACGGAGCTGGTGCAGCTTGCCGGAAAGGATATCAGCGGCTGCAAGGCCTGTTTCAACTGTTTTACGAACAAGAACGGCCTGTGCGTCCAGGACGACGATTATCTGAACACCTGCGTGCAGAAGATGGTGGCAGCGGATGGAATCATCCTGGGCTCTCCCACCTATTTTACCGACGTTTCGGCGGAAATGAAGGCCCTGATCGACCGCGCCGGCCTGGTTGCAAAGGCCAACGGCAACATGTTCCGGCAAAAGGTGGGGGCGGCGGTGGTCGCGGTGCGCCGGGCCGGGTCAATCCACGTTTTCGATTCCATCAACCACTTCTTTCTCATCAGCGAGATGATTGTCCCCGGGTCCGATTACTGGAACATGGGGTTCGGCCTGGAAAAAGGCGACGTGGAAAAAGACGCGGAAGGGATCGGGACCATGAAGGTGCTGGGCCGCAACATGGCCTGGTTGCTGAAAAAAATTCACGGATAAAAATGCTCGATGAGGCATCCCAATATGAAATCGCTAAAGATCTGGAACTGCACGCTCGTCGTCCTGTCCCTGCTTTGTTGGATACCGGCTGCTTTTGGCGCCGAAGGGGCCGGCGCTGTGCGCTACGACCCGGACGTGGATTTTCGCTGGGCGATGGTCGCTCTCGTGCCGTCGGACGGTAAGATGGCGGTCCAGCCCGTCACGAAGGACATTGCCCTCAAATCCGGCGACCAATTGAAGATGATGGTCGAACTGGAGACCAGATGCTTCGTCTATGTTTTTCATCACAGTACGCAGGACGGCGTGAAGCTCCTGTTCCCATATACTCTCCAGCAGTTTGGCGCCGACTACCGCGTTCATCACAGATACTATGTCCCGCGCGGTGAGGCATGGTTCAAACTGGATCGAAAGCAGGGTCGGGAAACGTTTTACCTGCTTGCGTCGGCCAAGCGCCTGAGTGGGCTGGAAGCCGATTACCTGCGGTACGAATCGGCGCCCCTCCATGATAAGGCGGAGGCGGCCAGGGCGGTACTGGACCGGATTCGGGCGCTTCGAAAAGAGCACCGGGAATTCGCCGCCCCTGCTGAAAAGCCCGTCCGCATCGGGGGGGCGGTCCGGGGGGTGGGTCCCGTGGAAGACCCCGGCAGGATAGACATTGCCGCTCTCGCCGATGAAGTGTCGTCCAGTGGATTTGTGGCCAGGACCTACACCATTGAGCATAAATAGGAGTAAAAGGTTTCGGGGGCTGCTGGCCCTGGTGGCAGCGAGCTTCGGGGTGGTCCAGCTTCTTTTCTGGGCCTTCCCCGGAATATTCGAGACATGGAATTCGCAGATCGTGGACCGGTTTTTCCTGGTCCGCTCACTGATCCCCGCCTTCAAGCCCGTATACGACCCCACCGTCGTCCACGTCGATCTCAACAACACCTCGCTACGCCGGCTCGGAACCTTCTATCCCAACCGCTCCCACTACGCGCGGGTAATGCGAAACCTTGCCGCCATGGGAACGGCCGCCCAGGTCTACGACATAATCTTTTCCGCCGAAACCAAACCCGAAGACGACCTGGCCATGATCGGCGCCGCCGGTGAGGCTGGAAACGTCTATTTCGGCATGGCCTTTGCTCTCGCCTCCCGGGAGAAGGGGCGCAGCGCCGCCGTCACCGATAAAGATGCGCGCACCGCGCCGGATGTCCTGGATTATCTTGGCCGCACCCTGTGGAAAATTCGAGTCGAGGGCGACGCCTCGGGCATTTATTCGGGCGAAAATCCGCTGGTGACTTTCCCCCGGCTGGCCTCGGCTTCACACGGCATCGGCTTTTTAAGCCTGCAAAACGACCGTGACGGGGTCACCAGGCGCATGCCGCTTCTCGTTCGCTACGGGGGCGCATTTTATCCCAGCATTTCGCTGCGGGTGGTTTGCGATTACCTTGGAGTGCCGCCGGGGCGGATCACGCTGGCCCCGGGGCGTTTTATCCGGCTTGCGGGCGCCCGCCGGCCCGGCGGTGCGCCTCACGACATTCTTATTCCGATAGACCGCCGGGGCAATATGATCATAAATTTCGTCGGGCCCTGGGGTGCGATGCGCCACTACAATTTCGCCGCCGTCCACGCGGCTTCCGACGACCGGGATGAACTCGAACTGTGGGCCGATGAGCTTTCGGGCAAGATTGCCGTTATCTCCGAAGTTTCGACAGGCGCAACGGACATCGGCACGGTCCCGGTGGACACGAATTATCCGCTTAGCGGTCTTCACGCCAACGTGATCCACACCATCCTTACCGGGAATTTTCTTACCGAAGCGGTTCCGGCCGTTTCTTTCCTGGTGGAAGCCGGCCTTGTCCTGCTGATTTTCGTGATGGCCCTTCGGCTGGCGCCCATCCCGTTTTTTGCGGGGTCCGTACTGCTGGTTTCGCTATACGGGGCGGCGGCCCTTATCCTGTTTCTCTCCAAAGGTTTGCTGCTCCAGGTGGTGGGCCCCGCCGTCTCGGCGGGGGCCGCCGCATCGACCGCCATGGCCTGGAGCCACTTTCAGGATGTGAAGGAAAAAGAGATCCTGAGGAGGTCTTTCGAGTCCTATTTCCCGCCTGCGGTAGTTAAGCGAATACTCGCCAATCCGGCCATTATCGCAGGCGGCCAGCGAAAGGAACTGACCGTCCTTTTCAGCGACATAAAAGATTTTACCCACTACTCCTCATGCGCCCCACCGGACCGTATCCGCGGTTTTCTGAACGACTACTTCGAGTCCATGGTGGAGATCGTCTTCACCCATAAGGGGACGGTCGATAAATACATGGGCGACGGGCTGATGGTTTTTTTCGGAGACCCGGAACCGATGCCCGATCACGCTCTGCGCGCCGTCAAGGCGGCCGTTGCCATGCAGAAAAACGCCCGTGAACTCAACAGAAAATGGATCGAATCCGGTTTCCCGGTTCAAATCCGGATCGGGATCAACACGGGAGAGGTGGTGGTGGGGAATATGGGCTCTTCCAGAAGACTTTCCTACACCGTGCTCGGCGCCCCGGTAAATCTCGCCAAAAGACTGGAATCCAACGCGCCCGTATCCGGCATACTCATATCCCGAAGGACCTTCGAGCTGATCGATTCCGTCGTCACGGCGCGGTTTTTCGGAGAAATCAAGGTGAAGGGAATCGAGGAGCCGGTGAGCACATACGAAATCGTTGCTGAAGAAGGCTGAATCGATGGAAGACTTCATCGACACCCCCCTTCAGAAGCGATTCCGATTGACCGCCTGATTAGATCAACAGGATTTTAACAAACCTCCACGTTCGGTCCTAAACCTTTACACCGGCCTGCGGGAGTACTTCACCCATCGGACGGGCGTACTCATCGGCCTGGTCCGACGACTCCTTCTCGGCGGCGATATTATTGATGCACATAACGGGAACGGGCGCGGCCCTGATTATCTCATCAACCACGCTTCCGAACAGCGTCCGTTCGATGCCGTGAGGGGCGTGGGTGGCCATGATGATCATCCCTATGCCTGCTTCGTCCACGTACTTTCTTATTTGATCCACCCGATTTCCGTGGAGGACAACCATTTTCAGTCGTCCGTAGCCGCTCAGATGTTCCGTGGCAAACTCTTTGAGCAGCCGTTCGGCGCGCCTTACGTTCTCCATTTCGATCTGGTCCAGGGAGGGGTGCGGCACGAAGAAATTGTGATACGGTGCCATGGTGTCGACCACGAAAAGAACGTGCACCTCCGCCTTGAACTTTTTCGCCATGGAAATAACGTACGGAGTTATTTTCGCCGAAGACCCCATCAGGTCCACCGGGAACAGAATTTTATCGATTTCCATAATCGTTTCTCCAAATTACATGTTTAAAACCTAAATCCTACTCAAGTAATTATAACCATTCGTGGCCGATGCCGGGGCTTTTGGGGGCCGAAAGCGCTCCATCTGCCTGTTATGAATAAAAAATTCCCTCTGTGTAAACTAATTCGCCGACTCGTTCGTTATCTCAAGTGAAAGCTTTTCCGGAATTTGGCTATTGCTGAGAGAGTAAAGCGGATTCATAATAAAGACGCTTCAGGGGGAAGAAAATCCAATACGCTACGGGATACGCCTTACTCTCGATGACTTATCCGGAAGATGCAGAATCGAGTTCCTCCTCCGCGCAGGGGCAGGTCTCGCTGTTGGTGGACCGGGCCAGGGCCGGAGACAGGGGTGCGTTCGAGGAATTGATCGTTCTTCACCAGAACGAGATTTTCCGGCTGGTGTTCTTTCGGACCCGGTCACGGATGGATTCCGAGGATTTGATGCAGGACATTTTTCTGGCAGCTTTCAACCATCTTCCCCAGTTGAAAGATTCCGACCGGTTCAGGCCCTGGCTTTACAGGATAGCGGTCAACCGGGTCCGGGACTTTCACCGGAAAAAGAAATTCCTGTCCTTTTTCGGAATCACGGAGGAACAGGGCGAAGCCGACCCGGCGGACGTCGCCCCTTACCGCAATCCGGGGGCCCTGGATAAGATGATACGTGACGAATTCTGGGTTCACGTGCGGAGATTGTCGAACCGGTTTTCCCGCATGGAGAAGGAAGTTTTCTTCCTCAGATTTGTGGACAATTTCAATATAAGGGAAATAGCGAAGATTTTGAAAAAAAGTGAAAGTGCCGTAAAAACGCACCTTTACAGAGCCATAAAAAAATTCAGGGAAGATTCGGACCTGAATGATTTTCTGGAAGGAGGACGGCATGGCGAACCGGATAAAAGGCCATCTTGACCGGGACCGGATAATCGAGGCCATCGTTGACGAAGGCGGCTTCGGTCCGGAGGGGCGCCGGCACCTGGTGGAGTGTCCCGAATGCCGCGCCGAAAAAACGGCCCTGGAGAGCAGGCTCGCCCTGTTCGGCGAACTTTCGCGCGAAAGCGCGGTGTCGCCCGTGGTAAGGCCCAGGCTGATACTCGATAAATCCAAAAGGTACAGGCCGGACAGGATGCTGCGCCCCGCATTGGGGATGGGCGTGCTGGTTGCTTCGCTGCTGGTGGTTCTCCTCAATCCTTATTTTTTCAAGCCCAAAAAGGACGCCGGGCTGGAAAAAATTTACACGGAGATGATCCAGGACGCAAAATTCATGGCCGAAATAGACAAACTAACCACTGACGACCCTCTTCCCCGGTTCTACTCGGACATAGCGGACTTTTCCGACCACGAGGCGACCGGAGAGCCGGGGGGAAACAATCGACCTGCGGACAGGATGACAAACTGACCTAGAAGACGGCGGATCGCAACATGCTCATGAAATCCTTGAAACTGCTGCTTTTGGCTGCATTCGTTCTGATTCCGTCCCTGTCCGAGGCTAAGGACATTCCTCCGGGGAGATGGTGGCGGCTGCCTTTCTTTTCCGAACAGTTGCAAATAACCGACGATGAGAAAAACGAACTCGACAAACTTTTCGATTTCAGCCGCAACCGGCTCATGGAGCTTAAAAAGCAGCTCGAACTGGACAAACACGACCTGACCGCCACGCTCGAACAAAAGGACTTGAATGACAATATAGCTCTCGCGCAAATGAAGAAACTGGAAAACACCAGGACCGTGCTTGCCGCCACTCGTTTCAGCTATTCACTGGAAGTGCGAAAGCTTCTCGGCCCTGATCGTTTCCAGCAGCTAAAGACACTCTACAGGAACTGGCACGGCATACCCTAAGAGTCGCAAATAGATATATCCCCCGACAAAAGTTCTTCACTGAAGATGGATGAAACGAGGGGAAAGGGGGCCGGGCCGCTCAACTGATGAGGTGCCTGTTCCCAATCCTCACGCGGGTCAGGCCGGCTTCTTTTGCCGCCTTGAGGCATGCCTGCGCCTGGGCCGCCGATGTGGTTGGCGAATCGTCCATTAGAAACTGCGGAGCGTAGGCCAGAAGGGCATAAGGTATTTCGGGATTTATCCGCGCGATAAAGCTTGCCAGTTTCCACACCTCGTCCTCGTCGACATAGCCGGGTACCAGGGGAGTGCTCGCAACCAGCAGGGGCGGGTTCGGGCGCTCCGAAACATGCTCGGCCACCCGTGCGAAATTATCCAGCACCTTGGCGTTTCCCCACCCGCACAGGGCAACATGGGTCCCCGGATTCCAGGCTTTCAGGTCGATCTTGATGCACCCTCCCGATTGCTTCGAGACCTTGATCATCTTATTGAGCCAGGGTTTTTCCATCGCCCCGTTGGTTTCCCAGCAGATACGCAGAATCCTTTCAGGATTTTTCCTGCGCACCGACTCCGAGAAGCGGAGCGCGAATGGAAGCTGGGGGCCGGGGTCGCCTCCGAAAAAGCAGATGCAGCTCGCATCCGGGCGAAGGGCTTTTTCGAGTGTTTCGACCTTCACCCACTTCGGGGAGAGCTGCTTTTTGCGGAAGGTCCAGTTCTGGCAGTACAGGCAATTGAAGTTGCAGACCTCGAAAAACACTGCCAGGTTGTAATAGCCGGCTTCCGGGCCCGAGTCGTTGGCAAACATCGGAAACCCCGCGCCCGTGCCGCCGGGGCAGACCCAGTCGGCAACGCAGTTCGTGGGGAGCGGATCGTAGTAGAATGAGACCTGCGCCCGTGACCGCCCGTCTTTGCGAAGACTGGCGCTGTTTCCGTATCGAACGCCGCAATAGCCCCTCTGGTCTTTTCCCAGCCTGCACCTGATAAAGCACAGGTTGCACAGGGTGCCTTCCGGATTGTCCGGGGCCCTCGACGGAAGCCCGAACATGCCGCGCGACTCTGCATGGACGTACTCGATGCGGCCTCTGCTCTCCTCCGGGCGGTTCTTCGCGCAATCCGGGCAGACACCCGGGCAAGTGGCGATTTTTTCCAGGGCTTTGCCGCACACCTGGCAGTTGGCCTCTCCGTCTTTGAACTTAGCGGGCTTTCGGATAAGCATCGGGGTCCCAAATTTGCAGGAATCGAATCACCTAACAAATGCGCGGGAGCTGTTCTCCGCGCAGCATGTCCACCAGCCGGTGGCCTCCGATCAGGGTCCGCAGGAAAACGCGGCCCGGATTTTCGGATACCACCTCGCCTATTCGCCGAGAGCCGATACCCAGCGGATGCGCCTTCATGGCCGCAAGCACCGGATCCGCCGCCTCCGGCGGCACAATCACCAGCACTTTGCCCTCGTTTGCCACGTAGAGCGGATCGAGGCCGAGAATTTCACATGCTCCGGCAACGTCCTCACGGATGGGAAGCTCCTGCTCGAAGAGGCGAATTCCGGTCCCGGACTGTTCGGCAATCTCGTTAAGAGTAGTCGCCACCCCGCCGCGGGTCGGGTCCCGGAGCACGTGAACTCCGGGAAAGGCATCCAGGACGGCTGCAACCAGGCCGTTTAGCGCCGCCGCGTCGCTTTTGATTTCATTTTCCATGGCGAGACCTTCCCGCCTGCACAAAACGGCCATCCCGTGGTCGCCGATCGTGCCGTTGATGAAAACGGCATCCCCGGACTTTGCGTTCCGGCCGTCGATGTCGATTCCCGGAGGCACTATCCCCACGCCCGACGTATTGATGAACAGCTTGTCCGCTTTTCCACGCGGCACCACCTTGGTGTCGCCCGCCACGACCAGCACGCCCGCGTCCCGTGCCGCTTCGGCCATCGAGAACACGACCCGGCTGAGGTCGTCCAGGGGAAGTCCCTCTTCCAGGATGAACCCGGCGGTCAGATACAGGGCCTTTGCGCCGCGCATGGCGAGGTCGTTTACGGTCCCGTGCACGGCCAGGCTGCCGATGTTTCCGCCGGGGAAGAATATGGGGTCCACCACGTAGGAATCCGTGGTAAGCGCCATCCGCCCGTCGCGTGTTTCGAAAACCGCGCAGTCGTTTTTTTCAAGAAGGAAGGGGTTGCTGAAGGCTTTCATGAAAAGGCCTTCGATCAGCTCGTGCATCGCCCGCCCGCCGCTTCCCTGGTCGAGCTGTATGATTTCTGGGTTCATCCGGTTCTTCCGTTAGTCATGCGAATTAACCGCACAGACGCAGAGAACGCAGAGAAAGAAAAGAGTTGCAAAGATGGAGTAGTGCTTTTCTCGCCCCTGAATTCGTCCGCATCGACCAGCCCTGAAAGATTTTGACTTTTTCCCCTCTGATATTTTCTGAAACGATCATTCTTTTTCACGACCGCTATGCAGAACCGCTCAATTTAGGAATTTGTTGGTTTTTTCTCTGCGCCCTCTGCGCCTCCGCGGTGGATTTTCATCCTCCGGCCTGCAACGGATTTCACTCCTGGTGGTACCGGTAATACGCGCCGCAGGTCCCTTCGCCGGAAACCATGCACGGCCCCTTCGGGTCCTGCGGGGTGCAGACCTTGCGGAAAAGCCCGCATTCCGGGGGCGTCATCACCCCCCGCAGGACTTCGCCGCACTTGCAGCCGGGATGCTCTTTAACCCGTATTTCGGGCATGGAAAAGCGCTGGGCGGCGTCGAATTTCTTCCAGTCGGGACGAAAATCGAGCCCGCTTTTGGGAATCATCCCTATCCCGCGCCAGGTGCAATCCGCCGGTTCGAAAATCTCGTCGATGATATTTCTCGCGGCAATGTTTCCTTCCCGGGTAACCGCCCTGCGGTACAGGTTCAGCACTTCGGCCCGGCCGCTCTCTATCTGCTCCACGGCGCCCGAAATGCCCTGGAGAATGTCGAGAGGTTCGAACCCGGTGACCACGCACGGCACGCCGTAGTTCTTGACCACTTCCTCGTACGCCCCCGCTCCTATCACGATGCTCACGTGCCCCGGGCACAGAAAGCCGTCCAGCTTGACCTCGCGGGATTCGAGCAGTGCGCGCATGACGGGCGGCAGCAGCTTGTGGGCGGAAAAGACGGAGAAGTTTTCGACTCCCGTTTTCGCGGCCTGCTTGACGGCCGCCGCGATGGTGGGGGCGGTGGTCTCGAACCCTATCCCGATGAAAACAACCCGGCGGCCGGGATTTTCGCGCGCGATCTGGAGCGCGTCCAGGCTGGAGTAGACGATCCGTACGTCCGCCGCTCCCCGGCTGCGTTCGATGTTTAGCGATGAGTCCGAGCCGGGGACCCGCACCAGGTCGCCGAAGGTGGTCAGGATTACCCCCGGTTGCCGGGCCAGCCAGATTGCCCGGTCGATGTCCTCGTTTGCGGTAACGCACACCGGACAGCCCGGGCCGCTTATCAGCCGGATGGTGGGAGGAAGGAGCTGGCGGAGACCGGAGCGGAAGATGGAAACGGTATGCGTGCCGCAGATTTCCATCAGCCTGATTTCGCCCCTGGAAAAAGTCCTTCGCCTCAGGGCGTCGATGAGGCCCTGCGCGAGTTTGGGGTCCCTGTATTCGTCAAGGTATTTCATCGGTAAGTCCTCGTCCCGGAGTGTCAGCCCATCAGGCTTTTCGCCCCTATGAACGCCTGCCCCAGAGCGATGCAGGCATCGTTTGCCGGGACCTCGACGTGGGTGTAAACCGCAAATCCGAGGCCGGATAATTCCCTTTCCAACCGCTCGGAGAGGTAGGCGTTCTGAAATACGCCGCCGCTCAGGGCAATTTTTTTCAAGCCGCAGCCCTTCGCCGCAAAGGTCGCGGCTTCGGCCAGCAGCCGCACCATCCCGTTGTGGAACCGGGCGGAAATGCGGCCCGCCGGGAGCTTGCCTCGAACATCACCCGCGGCCGCCACAACCATCGGAAAAGGGTCGATGATAAATTTTCCGTCGTTTCCGGGTTCGATATTTCCCCGGTAGGAGGCGGCGTCCTCCTCGATTGCCTGTTCCAGCTCTATTGCGGCCTGCCCCTCATAATTTACCGAACAACGGATTCCGCAAATGGCGGCAACGGCGTCGAACAGCCGCCCGCAAGAAGATGTTACGGGTGAATTTAACCGGCGGGAAAGCATCTGCAAAACGATTTTTCGATCCCGCTCCGGCCACTTCGAAAGAATGTCGCCAAACCGTGTCTCCACCCCCTGCGGATCGATGCTCCAAAGATAGCTTAGCGCCGTTCGCCACGGCTCTTTTATGGCCCTGGCGCCCCCGGGAAGAAGCACGTGGCGGAAATGGCCGAGCCGCTCGAACCTATGGCCGTCCACCTTTAATACTTCTCCGCCCCAGATGGTCCCGTCGGTTCCGTAACCGGTGCCGTCCATCGCCAGGCCGATCACCGGGCCGTCGAGCCCCCGCTCGGCCATTACCGCCGCTATGTGCGCATGGTGGTGCTGGACGGCCAGCAGGGGCACCTCCCGGCGAAGCGCCCACTGGGTGCTCAGGTAATCGGGATGCAGGTCGTGGACTACCAGTTCCGGCCTGATCTCCAGGATGCGCTCCAGGTGGCTTATCGTGTGCTCGAAAGAGTTCAGGGTCTCCAGGTTTTCCAGGTCCCCGATGTGCTGGCTCAAAAACGCCTCCCTTCTGCGGGTGAGGCACACCGTGTTCTTAAGCTCCGCCCCCGTTCCCAGAACAGCCGGAACGGCCTCTTTGAGGAAAACGGGGACCGGGACGTAGCCCCTTGCCCTGCGAATGGGCCGGGTGCTTCCGCCAAGGACCCTGGTTACCGAGTCGTCACAGCGCAGGTAGATGTCGCGGTCGTTTAGCAGGAAAAAATCGGCGATCCCCTTAAGATGCAAGCGGGCCTCGGAGTTGTCCGTAACGATGGGTTCATCGCTCTGGTTGCCGCTGGTCATTACCAGCGCCCCGTAGGGGGCCGCTTCGAAGAGCAGGAAGTGAAGCGGCGTGTAGGGAAGGAATGCGCCGAGGAAGTGATTTTTGGGGGCGACGCTTTGGGCTATGCCCGGGAAGCCGGGCCTTTTCTTCAGGAGCACTATCGGACGGGCGGGGGAGAGCAGAAGGTCTTCCTCGGCGCCGGTTACCGTGCAGCAGGCCTTTATTGCCTCCATCGAGGCGAACATGAGCGCAAAGGGCTTTTCTTCGCGGACCTTGCGGCTGCGAAGCCGGCTCACCGCCCTTTCGTCGGCCGCCTTGACCGCCAGGTGGAAACCGCCAAGGCCCTTTACGGCAAGGATAAAACCACCGTCGAGCAGCTCAATGGCCTTGATGACCGCATCGTCTCGCTCGCAGATTCTGTTTCCGCCGGCGTCTTCGAGCCACACCTGCGGGCCGCAGTTCCAGCACGCATTGGGCTGGGCGTGGAACCGGCGGTCCAGCGGGTCCTCGTATTCGGCGCCGCATTCCGGGCACATCGCAAACGGGGCCATGGTGGTCTTGTCGCGGTCGTACGGGATGTCCCGAATTATGGTGTAGCGGGGTCCGCAGTTGGTGCAGTTGGTGAAAGGATATCGAAACCGCCGGTTGCCCGGGTCGAAAAGTTCGCGCCGGCAATCCGGGCAGGTGCAGACATCGGGAGAGATGAGGGTCGAGCGCGCCTGGCCGGCGCTGCTTGCAATTATCCGGAAGCCCTCCACGAGGGCGGGCGGGAGATCGGATGCTTCCACGCCGACTATTTTGGCAAGGGGAGGCGCCTTGGCGGTGATGTCGCCGAGGAAGGACTCAACCGCGCGGGCGGGTCCTGAAACCTCTATCTCCACTCCGTCGGAGCGGTTTTGGACCCAGCCGTTGAGGCCGTGGCTGCGGGCCATCTGGTAGATGAAGGGCCGAAACCCCACGCCCTGCACGATCCCCCTGACCTTTACCAGAACGCGGCGATTGCTAAATCCGGCTTCCCGGCCTTCATCGGGGCGGGGAGCGGAAGACCCGCCCCGTGCGGCGTCATGTTCCGGGCTCGTTTTTTGTTCGACGGGCTTTTTCACCGCAGGCTTTTGCCGGCCCCGAGCTTGCCGTGTTCGCCCAGTTTTTGCTCGATCCAGGCGATCCAGGGGGCAAAACCTTCCCCGGTCCTGCACGAGATTTCGAAAACCTGCTGGTTGCCGTTCAGTTGTCGGGCCCTCTCCCGGATCTTTGACAAATCGCAGTCCGTGTAGGGAAGCAGGTCGATCTTGTTTACCAGCAGCGCCGAGGAGAGCTGGAACATGAGGGGGTATTTGAGCGGCTTGTCGTCGCCCTCGGTAACGCTTAGGATCATGACCTTGTCATGCTCGCCCAGGTTGAACTCCGCCGGGCAGACCAGGTTTCCGACATTTTCGATTATCAGAAGATTCACCGCCGTAAGATCGAGCGATTCGAGCGCTATCTGGATCATGTTGCCGTCCAGGTGGCATCCGCCGTCCGTGTTTATCTGGACGGCCTGGACCCCCTTGGACTGGATGCGCTCGGCGTCGTAAGACGACTGCAGGTCGCCCTCGATCACGGCGATCCCGACGCGCCCGGAAAGACCGTCGATGGTCCTTTCCAGAAGGGATGTCTTCCCCGCGCCCGGCGAACTCATGAGGTTTATCACGTATATGCCGGCCTCGTCGAATCTTCTGCGGTTTTCGGCGGCCAGCCTGTCGTTGGCCTGGAGTATGTTGCGTACAACAGGAACTTTTATATCTGCCATGTCATTCTCCCGTTTCACCTTCTATGCTGGTTACAGACAGTTCTCTGCCACTGAGCAACTCGAACACGGGCTCATCGCAACGTGGACACAGGAATACCGAGTTTTGGACCTGGAAGGATAGATCGCACTTATCGCAGCGGGCGACAACCGGGATATTTTCTATTTCCAGCACCGCCCCTTCGGCAATGGTATCGCGGCTCACCAATTCGAAGCAGAAGGTGAGCGAGTCCGGAACCACGGCGGAAAGTTCCCCCACCTGGAGCTTTATCTTACTGATGCGTTCGATGCCGTGGTTTCGCGCTTCGTCGAGCAATATCCCGATAAGGCTCTCGGCCATTGAAAGTTCGTGCATGTTCGCCTTCCGTTTGCGAATGACCAGGGACGCGCCGGGGACCGGCTGAATTTGTAATTTTGAGCATACCATCAGATGCGAGTGATGGCAACCGCGCGCCGGGCTTCGGGAATCATTCGGTGTGAGAGGGCACGAGATCCGGTGCGGGTTGCATTCAAGGTGATAATTACAAAAGAGCGGGGAAATGATTCCCCCGCGCGTCCCGGGATTTCGGCCGCGCGGTGACGAGTGCCGCCGGCGCAGACGGGACCGCTACCGGACCAGCACGCGAATTCTCAGGTGGACAGGCCTCGACGGCGTGCCGACATGGGCGTGAAGGAGTGTCTCATGTTTTACCTCTGGGGGTATGCTGATGCGGAAGGACGCCGTTTTATCGACGATGCCGCCGCCCCCGCAGTCGGGGCAGACGAAGAAGAAGCCGCCCGTGCCCTCGCAGGCCGGGCAGGCATACCTTACCGGAATTTGCGTCGAAATTATCCCTCCCTTGCGGGCCTCTTCGGGGGAGAGTATCAATTCCAGGTCGAATACGGCGCGGGGGTTTGAATGCGCTGAAAAAGGGCCGCCCATACGCAGGGCGTCGATCAGCACGTCGCTCAGGGAAGAAAACTGTTTGCTCTTTCGCAGTTCGGAGAACGGATCGACGGGGCGGCCGGGATGTTCACGCGCCGCCCTGCGCGTTTTGCGGTGCTCTTCGGCATTACGCAGTTGTTCGGTATACTCTTCCCGAGCGCCAGGGTCGGAGAGCACCTCGTAAGCCTCGGCCAATTCCTGGAAACGGCGGGTCCCCTCCGGTCCCGTCATGTCCGGGTGATGTTTTTTGGCCAGCTTTCGGAAAGCGGCCTTGATGCCTTCGGCACTTTCCGACCTGGACACGCCGAGAATGATGTAATAGTCCTTTTTCCTTTTCACGGCCCGGTGCTTCCCCCCCTGCCGCGAAGGCAGAGGGGGGACGGCAGTACGAAAGCGGTGCGGCCATTTCTTTCTTTATAATTATACAACCGAAATCGTTCGTCAGGAAGATTTGACTTCGATCTTCCTGGGTTTTGCGGCTTCGGCCTTGGGCAGGACCAGCTTGAGGACGCCGTCCTTTATCGAAGCCCGGATCTTTTCCCGGTCGACATCGCTGGACAGTGTGAACTGCCTGTAATAATCGCCCACCGAGTATTCCCTGAAGATCATCTTTCCGCTCTCGTGGTTGGTGGGGACCGTGCCCCTGATGGTGAGTTGTTCGCCGTTGAGGTCGATTTCCACTTTGTCCGATGCAACACCGGGCATGTCGGCCAGCAGGGTCAGTTCATGTTCGGATTCGTATATGTCAACCGCCGGGATGAAGACGGGGACGTTGCGCGTACCCTCGGCGTTCGCCTTGACCTCTTTTTTCTCCGGGACCTGCAAATCATTTTCTACCATGATAGTATCTCCTGGATTCTTCACTCGATCATTCGCTCTTGATTTGAATCTTTTGCGGCTTAGCCTGTTCGGCCCTGGGCAGTACGATCTTGAGCACGCCGTCTTTGCACTCTGCCTGGACGCCGCTCGGGTCCACCTCATCGGGCAGGGTGATCGCCTTGCGGAAGCTGCCCCATTTGCGTTCCCTGCGGTGATAGTTCACGTTTTCGACCTGCTCGGCCTTGCGCTCGCCGCTGAGGGTCAGTGTCTTTCCATGCACCGAAATGTCGATGTCTCCGGGGTTGATGCCGGGCACCTCGGATTCGATGTAGATCTTGTCTCCATCCTCTTTTACGGTCAGGGGAGGGAAAACGCCGGAGACCACGGGCGACGGACCGGAGCCGGTGAATGCCGAAACGAGGCGGTCCATCTGCCTGCGGGCCCTCTCGAATTCATCGAGTGCGCTGGAAAAATCGGGCCAGAGCCAATTTGGGTATCTGATCACAGCCATTGCCATTAACCTCCTGAAGATTGATAAATTAATTTTGATCGCCTGAGCTTTTAGCACTCATAACCTAAGACTGCTAACAATTGGTGTCAATATTGCTCTGAAAAAGTTTCGAGGTGTCCCTTTTTCCTTTACCTGGAGCGGGTTTGAGCGCAAGTGGCGAGCTGCCGGCAGGGCTTTGCGCACTCGTGCCCCGGTACTTTCCCCACCTTAAAAAGGTTTGGTTTTTCTTTTATATTTCTGTTAATTAAATGCGTTTGCCTGTTTTATTTTCATCATCCCTATCGGGGAGGAAAACAAGGTTACCGTGTTTGACCGGCTACGAAAATCGGCTGCGGGGAACGAATCTCCCGTCGGCAATGATCCCTTTGGCTACTCGATAGATACCAAGCCCAGGTTTCCTCTCCAGAAGTGGTTCGAGCGGATGGTGTCTCGGGTCAGCCTGCCCGAGGATCAGCAGTTGGCCCTGGAGGAGCTGTCCGGGCGGGGCAAGATCATCTATACCATGAAGTACCCGTCGCAACTCGACTTCATCTATGTCAGCATGCGGCTGCACCAGCTCGGCCTCCAGGCCCCCACTTTCATCTTCGACATGCATCCCTACTTCTGGCAGCCTCGATGGTATGCCCTGAAGACGATATCCTGCCACTTCGCACACCTGGTGCGCCACGGGGCCTCCCCCGACCCCTACGGGGCCGGGCACTATGCCAGGAAGGTCCAGGAGAACGGGTCGGGTGTTTTTTTCCTGGTAGGCAAACGGGGTTATTATCAAAGCACCGTTCTGGTGCAAAACGACCCGCTCGAACACCTAGTCGAGATACAGCGGCAAACCGACACTCCTATTTTCATCGTCCCGCTGGTGCTTCTCTACAACAGGCGCCCGGAGGAGGAGAACCGGCCCCGCGCATTCGATCTTTTTCTCGGCCACCGAAAGCAGCCCGGCACCATCCGGAAGCTGCTATCCTTTGTGAGCGGCAATCCGAACACAGTCATGGAAACCGGGGAGCCGATAAACCTGCAGGAAATCGTTCCCGAGCTTTCCGCCGAGCTTTACCAGAAACGCAAGCAGATCTTCGAGCTTCGCCGCAACATGATCGATTCGCTCGACGAACTGAAGCGGGCTATCGTGGGCCCGATTCTCAAGAGCAAGATCGAGATGAAGGAGATCGTCCTCCGCCACCCCCGGCTGGAGACGCTCATGCAGCGCCGGGCGCGGTCGACCTCCCAGGAGGTCTGGAAAGTGCGAATCGAGGCGGACGGATATCTTGAAGAAATCTCCGCCAACTACAGCATACGGTTCATCCAGATCGCATCCAGGCTTTTTCACTGGGCGTGGACCACTTTGTTCGAGGGTCTGGACCTCGACTACGAAAGCCTCCAGAAGGTGAAGAAGGCGGCGCGGCACAGCGCCCTGGTTTATGTGCCCTGCCATAAGAGCCACATGGACTACCTGCTGCTCTCGCACCTTCTTTATACCAATAATCTTAACACCCCCTACATCGCCGCCGGCAAAAACCTCGCGTTCTGGCCCCTGGGGGCGCTGTTCAGAAGGGGCGGGGCGTTTTTTATTCGCCGAACTTTCAAGGGACTCAAGTTTTACGCGGAAGTTTTTTCGCTCTACGTTAAAACGATGGTCCAACTCGGCCACAATATAGAGTTTTTCATAGAAGGCGGGCGGAGCCGGACCGGAAAGCTCGTGCTGCCCAAGATGGGGCTTCTGGCAATTCTTATCCAGGCGGTGGAAGAAGGGTTTTGCGAAGACCTGGTGTTTGTTCCCACGGCAATCTGCTACGACCGGATCCCCGAGGAGGAATCTTATCTCAAGGAAATCGCGGGCGGCGCCAAGGAAGAGGAAAATCTGGGGCAGCTCGTGCGGGTGCGGCGGGTTTTGAGAAAGCGCTACGGGCGCGTCTACGTGCAGTTTGCGGAGCCGCTCTCCCTGCGCCGCTACCTCGAGCGCCACGACTACAACCTGGGGGAAATGCCGTCCAAAGAGCGGCACGCGATGTACCGGGATTTCGCATACCGCATCATCAACTGCATCAACCAGGCATCGCTGGTGACCCCTCATGCGCTGGCCGCATCGGCCCTGCTGACCTCGTCTCGCCACGGCATATCGAAGGCAGAGTTCTACGAGGCTTCGAAGACTTTCCATGAATATCTGTCCGGTTCCGGGGTCCGGATGTCCAAGACCCTCAAGCACCTTGAAACAAGCCTTCAGGATTCGCTGAAAGACCTCGAAAGAAACAAGATCATCGGCAAGCTCAAAGACGAGGACGACGACCTCGAAGAGGAGGTCTTCACCATAGACGACGGCAAGCGGCTGACCCTGGAGTACTACAAGAACAACATCATACATTTCCTGCTCCCCGCCGCCTACGTATCCACCTCGATTCTGGCTCAGCAGACCTTCCGGTTCAGCGTCAGCAAGATCCTGGAAGATGTTTCGTTCATTAAAAACTTCTTTAAGTTCGAGTTCGTCTACGATAACGAACTGAGCGACGAAAAGCTCGTTCGGGACGTGCTGGATACTTTCCTGGACCTGGGGTTCCTGCACCAGATGGACGAGGCCGACCAGCCCTACATTCTGGCTCACAAGGGGCTGCGGGGAGCGCATGCGTTCCATGCGCTGCTTCGCAATTACTTCGAGGGCTACTGGCTGGTGCTGCGGGGTTTGCGCTACCTGCACAAGAGCTGCTATACGGAAAAGGATTTCATCAAGAAAATACTCAGTGTGGGCCAAAAGGCCCTGAAACTCGAACTGGTGGAAAGGCCCGAGTGTATATCCAAGATAACTTTTGACAATGCGCTGAAGCTATATATAGAAAAGGGCGTTGTCCTGAAGCGGGCAAACGGAGACAAGGGAAAAGAAGATGAGCTGTGTCCGGGCACGGAAGGCCGCGCCCATATTCAGTTCTACAGCAGGCAGATCAGCCGGTTTCTGCGGTCGCCGCATTTTGCGCTTCAGTAATATGGGCGCCGGGTGAAAATCCCTCACCGAAGGGCGCATGGAAAAATCAAAGAGAGCTGTTTGGGGTGCGCGCCGCATTACGGTGCCCACCGGTACTTTTCGAATCGGGTGATATCTATTGGCTGATATCCGACACGTGATATTCGTACCTGATATTCCAATCTTATCGTGGAGGCTTTTCGATGCAGATCGCAGTTCATCCTGTGGAGTCCGCGCTGAGGCGCCCCAGGCCAAAAGACGACAAAAACCTGGTTTTCGGCCGGGTTTTCAGCGACCACATGTTCATCATGGATTTCGAGACCTCAAAGGGCTGGCATGATGCCCGGATAGTCCCCTACCACAACCTGGAGCTGGACCCGGCGGCCATGGTGCTCCATTACGGCCAGGGGATTTTCGAAGGGCTCAAGGGTTACCGGTGGGCCGACGACAGCATCGCCCTGTTCCGATCGAACAAGAACTGGGACCGCTGGAACAGCTCCGCGCGGCGGATGTGCATGCCGGAGATCGACCCGGCGATCATGTCCCGGGCGCTCGAGGAACTGATCAGGGTGGACAGGGACTGGGTGCCCAGAAGCGTCGGGTCTTCGCTCTATATCCGCCCCACGATGATCGCCAGCGAGCCGCACCTGGGGGTGCGCCCGGCGGACACATACATTTTCTTCATCATCACCGGGCCGGTGGCCGCCTACTATGCCGAGGGGTTCGGCCCGACGAAGATCTACGTGAGCGACGAATTCGTGCGCTCGGTGCGCGGCGGGGTGGGCGAAGCCAAGACGATGGCCAATTACGCATCCAGTCTCTATGCGGCCGAAGTTGCCAAAAAGAAGGGTTTTACGCAGGTGCTGTGGCTCGATGCCGTGGAGCGGCGCTATGTCGAGGAAGTCGGCACCAGCAATATTTTCTTCCGGCTCGGCGACGAGCTGATAACGCCTTCGCTTTCGGGCTCCATTCTGCCGGGAGTCACCCGCGACTCGGTGCTCCATCTGGCGAGCCATTGGGGAATTACCTGCACCGAACGCCCGATTACCATCGACGAGGTGATCGACACGGTTAAATCGGGGCAGATGAAAGAAATTTTCGCCACCGGGACAGCGGCCGTCATATCCCCGGTTGGGGAAATTTCCTTCAGGGACGAAATGTTCACGGTGCAGGACGGCGGCGTCGGCGAGTGGTCGCGCAAGCTCTATGATGAAATTCTCGGAATACAATACGGGGAGAAAAAAGACGAATTCGGGTGGATAAAGAAGCTAAACGTCTAGTCTAGCACCCAGTTGGTCCGGTACCGGCATTTCAGGCATGAAACAGTCTCAGGAGGCAGCGGCCGCTGTCGGATTCATGCCGGCCGGTCCTTCGCGCGGCCGTTGATTTTTTAAGCCGGGTGCTTATTTTCATAGCGAGGTTGACGATACGTCGCCTTCTCCTAACCCCTCAAGCCCTGTTCGGCTTCCCCCCTCCGGCTGAACAGGGCTTTTGGTTTTTTCCGGGTATCGAGTATAATCCTTGACGTGAAAAATTCGATGCGAATGCCCGATGTCCCACCGGTCGGACAACCTCAAACCCGGTGATCGAGGAGTCCTTATGCGCGGCGTGACTGTGTCCATGGATGGAGAGACTGCAACGGTATGCCTGGAGAGAGGAAAGGTAAATGCCTTAAACGGTGAACTCGTCGGGCAGTTGCATGAGAGCTTCCGCAGCCTGGAGGCCGACGACGGCGTTCGGTCGGTGGTCCTTACCGGGAAAGGAAAGTTTTTCTCCTTCGGGTTCGATGTTCCCGAGTTCTACGATTACTCCAGGAGCGATTTCCTGGCTTACGTGGATAAATTCGAGCGGCTTTGCTCCTACCTTTTTCAGTTCCCCAAACCGATAGTAGCCGCCCTTAACGGCCACACGGTCGCCGGAGGCGGCATGCTGGCCATCTGCTGCGACCACCGGATAATGGTGGAAGGCGGGTCCAGGATATCCCTGAACGAGATCACCTTCGGCTCCACTGTTTTTGCGGGAAGCGTCGCCATGCTGACCTACCTGGTCGGTTCGAAAAATGCCCAGGACATCCTGTTCTCCGGCAGGATGTACCTGCCCGAAGAAGCACTGCGAATCGGTTTTATCGACGAGATTGCCCCGCAGGAGCGGTTCAGCGCCGCTGTTTATGAAAGGGCGCGGGAATACGGGGCAAAAGAGCCGGCCGCGTTCAGGAGCATCAAGGGACTTCTGCGAAGGCAGGCCGTCCGGCAGATAGAGGCCCACGAACAGGACTCGCTGAAAGAATTCATCGATATCTGGTATTCCGAGGGTACCAGGAAACTCACTCGATCTATCGTAATCAGGTGATGATTCTCCTCATTAATCCCCCACTGGTCAAACCCTGCGAGCCGCCTCCCGGTATCGCCCGGCTTTACGGGGCGTTGACGGCATCCGGTGCCAGGTGCTCGGTTATCGACGCAAATATCGAGGCGGTCCTGTATCTGCTCGCACAGCCGGCTGCGGGGTCCGACAGGTGGACCCTTCGCGCCGTCCGGGGCCGTGAAAAAAACCTGGCCTCGATCCGAAACCGGGGCGGCTACGCGGAGCTCCAGCGCTACAAGCGGACCGTTTCCGACCTGAACCGCCTGCTGGAAAAATCCGCCGGCTGCGACTCGGTGCGCCTCAGCCTTGCCAATTACTCAAGCCCGGACCTTTCTCCGGTGAGGAGCGAAGACCTTCTGCGCGCGGCCGAAGAGTACGGAAAAAATCCTTTCCACGACTATTTTTCAAAGCGTCTGGCGGGGGCGGTGGAGCGGGACGCACCCGAAATCATCGGCTTTTCGCTAAACTATTTGAGCCAGGCGCTTAGCGCATTTTCGATGATCGGCTGGGTCAGGGCCGTTTTCCCGGGGGTGAAGACAGCACTTGGCGGCGGCCTGGTCACTTCGTGGGTCCGAAATCCGCGGTGGGAAAATCCCTTTTCGGGACTTGTCGACTACCTGATCGACGGGCCCGGCGAGCGGGCTTTGCTCAAGATCGCCGGAAAGAGCCCGGAAGGGCGCTTCCCGCCGGTCCCCGACTATTCGCCCTTTCCCCTGGACGACTACCTGGCGCCCGGCCGGATAGTGCCCTACAGCTCCTCTTCGGGGTGCTACTGGAACAGGTGCGCTTTCTGCCCGGAAACGGCCGAAGGCACCCGCTATGAGCCGGCGCACCCCTCGGCGGCCCTGTGCGATGCGAAGGAGCTGGTGAGGCGGGATCACCCGGCGCTTCTCCATTTTCTGGACAGCGCCGTCAGCCCGGCCCTGCTTCGCCGGATTGCGAAAGACCCTCCGGGAGCACCCTGGTACGGGTTCGTGCGCGTCACGCGAAGCCTTGCCGACGAGGATTTTTGCCGCGCGCTCAAAAAATCGGGCTGTGTCATGCTAAAGCTCGGGTTGGAATCGGGAGACCAGGGGGTGATCGATTCGGAAGGGAAGGGAATCGACCTTGGTATCGCCTCGAAGGCGCTTGCCGCCCTGAAGAAGGTGGGAATCGGCACTTACATCTACCTGCTTTTCGGGACCCCGTCGGAATCCGCGCGGGAGGCTCGACACACTCTCGAATTCACCGGCCGCCACAGCGGCCTGATAGATTTTTTGAATCTTGCCATCTTCAACATGCCGGTGAACAGCCCGGATGCGGCCAGGTTTGGGACATCCCCCCACTATGCCGGAGATCTTTCGCTCTATACCGATTTTTCACACCCCAAAGGCTGGGACCGGTCGCAGGTGAGGCGCTTTCTGGACAGGGAATTCAAAAGACACCCCGCAATCGCCCCCATCATGGCCAAGGACCCGCCTTTTTTCACGTCCAACCACGCGCCGTTTTTCTGCAGGGGACCGATGGGAGAGTAGCCTGGGCAGGGTAAGCCCGGTTGAGGACTTGTCGATAATTTTAATTGGAGATTACCCGGGTTTCTTTCTTCTTGCTCTTCTCGTGGATCAGCCGGAAAGCACTCTCCAGTTTATCCCTGTAGGCGAGGCCGATAAAAAGCAGCGTGAGCCCGACTCCGCACAGAATCCCGAGACGCCAGTACTGGTGGAGCCTTATATAATTTCCGCCCATGGTGAGCATGATCGTTCCGAAAAGCCTTCCACCCCCGCCTATTGCGACGAACTCCAGCGAAGACAGTTCCCCCAGGCCGAGGATGAAACACAGGTAGTCCTTCGGAAAGCCGGGCATCAGGAACAACAGAAACACGATAAAAGCGCCCTTGTGGTGCAGTAGGAAATTGAATCTTTTAAGCGCCTGCTGCGGGACGAATTTTTTTACCAGGGGCTTTCCAAAAGCTCTCGCCAGTGCGAATGCGGCATAGGAACCGATTGTGAGCCCAACGGTCGAGTAGAGGACACCCAGCCAGGGGCCGTAGAGATATCCCCCGAGCAGTCCGGTCAGGTCCCCCGGGACCGGCGCAGCGACCACCTGGAACGCCTGCAGGAATATGAACCCGGCAAACGACCACGGGCCGAGTGATTCGAGAAAGCTCGCGAGGTGCTTTTTGCTCAGGAAAAAGCGTACCAGGCCCGTTTCGTAGCAGATGATCGTAAGGAGTGCGATTACAAGGACGACCAAAGTGAATTTAAGAATGACGTGGTTTTTGATTTTTGCGACGGGATTGTCTGTTTCGCGGCTTTGACGCTCGGACCACATTTTGCGTTCGAATCCTTCCTCGATCGATTCATTTGCAAGCATAACAGTTGCAAAATGCAAAGAACAGCGGGGATGCAAAAAAAGCCACCTAAGGGCCGATCCGGCCGAACCGCAATCGCGCAAAAGCCTCACCCGGAGGCCGCAACAAGACAAAGAATTCGAAACGAGGTCGAAACAACTTCAAAACAACGGAAGGAAGCGCAGGATAACATAGTATAGCATTCGGTCCGAATGCGCCACTCCAATTTGCATTTTTGTCGGTTCCAAACTCCCGCCGGGAACGGGAGGAGAAGTCATTAAACCGCAAAGACGCCGGATTCCCGTCCAAAAACGTTGCGGAAATGACGATTTATACCAATTTGCGTTCAAGATCGTTCGCCCTGAGGTATCGAAGGGTGGACGGTCCACCCGTTCGTACTTCGATACCTCAGCACGAACGGGACCAAGCCCAGTTCAATCTTGAACGCAAATTGGTATACGTCACCCATTGAAGCGACCTCATTTGGGGAACGGCCATGGGAGCATGGGAACGAGGAATGCGCCCCGACACGGGCAGGGGATGTTGCAACTACCCTGCCGGGAATTCTATCTGTTTTTTTTTCATTTTTTCGATGAGGGTGGTACGGTTGAGGCCGAGCAGCTTGGCGGCCTTGTTCTTGACCCCGCTGGCCTTCTGGAGGGCATCCAGGATCAAGCGGTTTTCGAGTTCATCCAGGGTGTCCTTGAGGTTTATTCCCTCCTCGCCGAACTCGATTTTTCGCACCTCCGCCTGCCGTGGAATCTGCATGCGCTTCGGAAGATCGCAGACCTGTATTTCGTCGCCGTCGGTAAGAATCACCAGTCTTTCGATCACGTTTTCAAGCTCCCGCACGTTTCCCGGCCACTCATAGAGCTGGAGGCTTTCCACCGAGTCCCTGGACATCCTCTTTAAGGCAATATCCTTCTTCCGGCAGTGTTGCCTGAGGAAATGCTGGATCAAGATGGGGATATCGCCTTCCCGCTCCCTTAGCGGCGGCACGTGGATGGGAATGACATTCAAACGGTAGAAAAGGTCCTCGCGAAACGAGTTTTCCGCCACCGCCTTTTCCAGGTCCTTGTTGGTGGCGGCAAGGATGCGAACATCCACCTCTATGGTCTTCGATCCGCCTATCCTCTGGAATTTCGTTTCCTGGAGAAACCGGAGGAGCTTCACCTGGAGCTTGGGGCTCATTTCACCGATTTCATCGAGGAAAACCGTACCCTTGTGCGCAAGCTCGAACCGTCCCCGCCTCTCCTTGATCGCTCCCGTGAACGCGCCTTTTTCGTGTCCGAACAGTTCGCTTTCCAGGAGTTCCTCGGGGATGGCGCCGCAATTGATTGGTACAAAGGGCATGTCCCTGCGGCTGCCGTTATAATGGATTGCATTTGCTATGAGTTCTTTGCCCGTACCGCTTTCGCCGGTGACAAGCACAGTGGAGTCGGTCTTGGATACCCTGCGGATTATGCGATATAAGGCATGCATAGCCGATGACTGGCCTATCAGCCTGTCCAGGCGGTGCTGGTCCTGGAGCTGCTCCCGCAACAGTACGTTTTCCTCCTTGAGGTCCTTGAGTTCGATCGCCCTTTTGAGGGTCAAAAGTATTTCATCAATATTTGCAGGCTTGGAAAGGTAATCGTAGGCCCCGCGCTTCATGGCCTCGACCGCTGTTTCGATGGTACCGTAGCCGGTAAGAACGATAACCAGGGTCTCGGGGTATTTGCCGGTAAAATGCGCCAGGAGTTCAATGCCGCTCATCCCCGGCATCGAGAGGTCGGTCAGGAGTACATTGAAGCTGTTATTGCGTGCGGCCGAAACGGCTTCTTCTCCGGAAGCCACGACCTCCACTTCGTATCCCTCGGCCTGGAGATGCTCGATAATGAGTTCCAGCGTCATGGGCTCATCGTCGGCGATCAGGATTCTGGGTTTAACTACCATGGGACTTTCCGGTTATTGGGGATGATAAATGATAAATAGCTAGAATTGCCTGAACAATTAGCATGAACAAGGTCCTGTTCGCAAATCATTTGAATATTTCGGAATGATTTTTCTCAAAGAATTCAATTCGTGGGGGAGCAGCGTGCCGCCGGGATCCCGGAAACCAGCGAAAAAAAGCCGTGCCCGCGACCCGGTCCGGGGGGAGGTGACTCGGGAGGGGGTCCCGCCACGCAGGGCGAACACGGCCTCACTGCCCACGACTTCAGATTTGCGCCGTGATCCGGTGGGCACGGCAAAGCCGCGCCCATCCTGCAATGCTAAACCGCCGCATGAGAAATGAAAAGAAAACGGCGCCTTCCTCAACTCACTCCGGCCCCGGGCCGGCGAACTGAAGTATTTTGAAACCGGTTTCCGCGTCCGTCTTTCGAAAACCCACGGTCCCGGCGATCTCTATCATCAACACTTCGCCAACCAGCCAGACATCGACTCCCGCGCGGGTGCAGCCCGCCATGGCCGTGCCTTCCCTGCCCGTTGCGGCGTGCATGTGGAGTACGGGGTTGCCTTCCTCGTCAGGGTAGAGCGTGCCCACCGCAAGGGCTTCGTGACGGCCGCCAAGGGTTTTGACGAGGGGTACGATTTTATCCTCCCTGCTGGCGTCCGGCCCCACCACCAGGCGGCTCTCCTCTCCCGCCCCTCCCACGTACATTACCATGGCGCTGCGCACGCCGTGCTCGCGCGCGAATTCTTCGATCACATCCGGGATGCGCTCCCCGGTTTCGAGCTTAAGCGCAAAGATGCGCCCGATCTTTCCTTCCTCGTACTGCATGGTTGCCACCTTTTCGATAACAGTTAACAAAAATTCGAACTTAGAGATGCATCCGGGCATTGTCAATCGATTTTCCGGCCGCCCGGATGTTGACCGCCGCCGGATCGGGGCCGGCAGGTGCCATGGGGAGAAAAGAGTTTAGCCTGGAATGGTTAATGTAATATGGCTTGACCGGGGATCGGAGGAGGCATCGTCGATGCCGGAATTGAAAAGGCCGCCGCCGCATATCGGCGGCGCAAGATCTGTCCTGAAGGGGCCGCAGAAACCCATGTGTCACGCGAAGCCGCGAAGGCTGGATTTTTATGCCTGCCGGCGCGCTTAACGGGACACTTTCCCGCCCATGGGGCAAGGAAGTCGGTACTGTACCTGTCTTTTCCTCAGGCATAGTTTGATGCTACAGTCGAGGATTTTGCGATTGAGGAGCGGCCAAAGCAGGCCAAAAGCCGGATGCGAGCGCAAAGGTTTTATTTACGGACAAGCCCTTAGTCCATCGCCTGCATCACTTTCATCCGGTCGTGATATGCCTCCATCAAATCCTGCAGCCGCAAAATTCCCACTACCCCCGAACTGTCATTCTCGATTGGAAGTTGCCCGTAGCCGGACTGCAGGAACTTTACAAAAGCGTCATAGAGGGTCTCGTCCAGGCTGATGCTTACCGGCGGCAGACTCAGTTCACCGACGACCAGCAGGTCCTCTATGGACTTGTCGAAGAGCACCTCGCGCACATACGGAAAGGACAAAATGCCCTTAAGGCGAAAAGACTCGTCCACCACCGGGAAAAAAGACTCACGGGTTCGAGCCATGAAAAGCTTCAACTGGGAAAAGGTCATATCCTCCGGCAACAGGGCAACCGGTATTTCCCTGCGATAAACATCGTTTACCGTAAGGCTTTGCAGGACGTTTATCACCCTGTCGCCCTGGTGAGCGGGGGATTGAAACTTGTTGAGGAGTTGCGTTTGGTAGAGGTTCCAGCGTTGCGTTAGAAGAATGACCACGACAGAAGTGAACATCAGCGGCACGACCACGCTGTAGCCTCCGGTCATCTCGCAAACCATCAATAGGGCGCCGACCGGTGCCTTAGCAACCCCCGCGAAGAAAGCCCCCATTCCCACTAATGCGAATGCGCCCGGATTGGTCACAATGTGCGGGAAAAAATGGTGGCCGAATTGCCCCACCGCGCCGCCCAGCGCCGCCCCGATAAAAAGGGCGGGCCCGAAAACACCACCGCTGCCCCCCGAGGAAATGGTAAAAGAAGTGGTGACTATCTTGAGTACCGCGAGGCTGATCAACAGGCCCATCGGAAGCTGCCCGAGAAGCGCCTGCTGAATGACGCCGTATCCGCCGCCCATAGCCTGCGGCATCCACAATCCGACAATCCCCACCATGAGGCCTCCGATTCCGGGTATCAGGGCCTTGTTCAACCGGATCTTGCGGAAGACGTGGTCTCTCAAGCCAAAATAAGTGGTTATGAATAAGGCACCGAACGGGACGCACGCCAGCCCCAGAATGCCGTACGCGGCCAGTTCAAACGGGTGGGAAAATTTGATCGGCGGGATATCGAAGATTGCATGAGTGCCGAAGATGGTCGAAACCACGGAATTGGCGACAACGGAGGAAATAATGCACAGTATGATGCCTTCGGTTTCAAAATCTTCCCGGTAGAGGACCTCGATCGCCGTCAAAGCGCCCCCCAGGGGTGCCCGGAAGATTGCGCCGAGCCCGCCCGCGCATCCCGCCAGGAGCAACAGCCTGCGGTCTCGAACGCTGAGTTTGAAGAGCTGTCCCATCCAGGAGCCGAGTCCGGCGCCCACCTGCGCGATCGGTCCCTCCCGGCCGGCGCTCCCGCCGGTTATGATCGTGATTATCGATGCCACCCCCTTGAGAAACGGGACCCGTGGCCTGACAAGCCCTTTCTTGTTGTGGAACGCGTCAATGAATGCCTCGGTGCCGTCGCCCTCGGCTTCAGGTGCCCAGGTATATACGATCAGGCCGGAGATGATTCCTCCGATGGCCGGCAGCAGGCAAAGCACCAACAGCCTCAGGGGCGTATGCGAGACAAGCGAAACGAGGTGCTCCCCGGCCGGCTTGGTCATGTGGTAGCCCCCCAGGTGCTCGAGCAGGAAAAAGGACCCCCACTCCAGGGCATACAACATAACGCACGCCGCTATGCCGCTTAAGCTGCCGATTATCGCTCCGTAGGCACCCCAACGCAGAATTTGATGTTTCGTGAATGACGCAGACAGAGAAGCTCTGATTTGTCCCATTTTCTTTCCGAACAGATGGATTTCGAAGGGAGCGGTGGCCCGCCCCGCCGGTTAATCTGCAATTTTAATTCGGATCGGGGGTGTTGGAAACCCAATTTTCCAATAACAGGTAGTATCTAAGGTGAAAATACGATTATTTGCGTCCCGCGGTGTGACAACAACTCTAACTGGGAACCGGATGCTTCACGTTAGACCCTGCTGAGATGGCTCGGATGAGTGGGAAACGAATCTATTTACCTGATCGCGTAACGATTTTCAATCAGTATATCTTCCGAGCGGGTGCCAAGGCGTATCCAGCTCCGGCCGGGACGGGTGCACCGAGGAGCGTGGTGGAGATGTGGCAAGGCCTTCAGGGTATCAAAATGGAAAAAGGCGGGAGGAGTGCTGTTGCGACTCCTGCCGCCTCTAGGCGAGATCGATTCAGGTCAGTGCTGGTGGCGCGACGAGAGATCAGAGTCCTTCAGAGTGGTAAAAATCAGGCGGCCGGCGGTAGTCTGGAGAATGCTCGTCACCGAGACTTCCACCTCCTTGCCCAGGTACCTGCTGGCGTTTTCCACCACCACCATGGTGCCGTCTTCCAGGTATGCGATCCCCTGTCCCTGTTCCTTGCCCTCTTTCAGGATCTGGAGGCGCAGCACCTCGCCGGGCAGCACCACCGGTTTCAGGGCATTCGCAAGCTGGTTGATGTTCAGTATCCTGATCCCCTGGACCTCGGCCACCTTGGACAGGTTGTAGTCGTTTGTCACTATCTTCGCGTTGAGCCTCAAGGCGAGGGCAACCAGTTTGGCGTCGACTTCGTTGATGTTGTCGAAGTCCTGCCGGTCGATTCGCACTTCGATCATCTTTTCCTGCTGAAGGCGTTTTATGATATCCAGGCCGCGCCTTCCACGCACGCGCCGCGTCGGATCGGGGCTGTCGGCGATGTGCTGGAGTTCCTGGAGCACGAACTCGGGAATGACCAGCACTCCTCCCAAAAAACCCGTTTCCACTATGTCCGCGATTCGCCCGTCGATAATGACGCTGGTATCGAGGATCTTGCTAAGAGGGTTGCCGCGCTGCCCGCCTCGGGCAAACCACGGCCAGTTCGGCATGCGGAATTCCTCTATTTTAATAGTGCCCAGTACCATTCCTATATACCCGAAAATGCTGGATAAGATGACGTAAACAACGACACTGATTGTTGAATTCTGCACAGAGGCGAATGCAAAACCGATGAGCTTGGCGATGAAAAGACCCAAAACCAAGCCGATGGTGCCGCCTGCCAGGACCTTGAGCGGGATGTGTTTTATCAGCTTTTCAACAGAAAGGCCGGCAAAAGCGAAAATGATGCCGGCCAGCAAACCCGCCCAGGGCGCCCATGTATACCCTGTCAGGCTCGTTTGTGTAAGCTGATCGGCTATCAGGTACCCGCCAAGGGCGCAGATCACGACCAAAGCCACTTTTAGAACAAACCAACCCCACTTCAATCTTCTCACCCCCTTTCAAATAAGATGTGGGTAGAAATGCAAAAAACCGGTTCTTCCGGGGAGGGTTTCTCACGAAAGGTCGAAATAATAGGGTGGAGATTAGTCGAGAAAGGCTAAAATACTGGCCCGGCCGGCTGTCTCAACAGGTCACCGATCGATCTTTCTATCTCGTCCTCGGTGACTTTCTGCACAATCGAGAGTTCCTTAAGTAGCAGGGTCCTTGCAGTATCCAGCATCTTCCTTTCGCCGAAAGAAAGCTCCTTGTCCCCCTTCAGGACCGTTAAATCACGCAGCACTTCGGCCAGTTCGAAAATGGAACCCGTCTTTATCTTTTCCATGTACTCACGATACCGGCGGTTCCAAGTCCCCCCATTTACGGATACTTCTCTTCTGAGCAGGATATCGAAAACCCTGGGAATTTCTGTCTGGGTGATCAGGCCGCGCAAACCGACCGTTTCGGCGTTGGGGACTGGGATCATTATTTTCATGTCGTTATCTAGGATGCGCATGATATAGAAGTCCAGCCGCTTACCCGCAATACTCTTCGATTCGATGGACTCTATCTTCCCTACGCCATGGGCGGGATAGACAGCCAGATCGCCAATTTTGAACATTACGTCCTCCACGCTCGGGTATTACAAGTCAAGAATGCGAAGCGTAGTAATTTTACCACTAAGAAAGGAAAATGCAAAGGGCTAAACCACCGTCGAAGTGGGCGGGAGCCTTGAGACCCTGATATATTAAGGCTTACGAGACAAGCGGGATTATTACTTTTGCGTGAGCATATGCGGGTAACAATTGTAAAATTCCCCTAAGAACCTGATTCTAGCATAAAATGCCGTGAAAACCATCCCGAAACGGAGGATGGAAGACGGAGGACGGATGGGGAGGGTGCCGCACAGACGCGGAGGGCGCAGGGAAAAACAGGATAAAGACAGCAGGGGATTACGGCCATCATTCACAAACCCTTGCTTTTGCCCTGTGTTTCTCTGCGCCCTCCGCGTCTGTGCGGTGCCCTCCGCCCTTTACTGTGACGGCAGGAGAGGGGCGAAGCGTTTGTCCACCTTTTTCACTTCGGCTTTGATTCTTTCTTCGAGCTTCTGGTAAGCCTCTTCCAGGGAAGGCTCCATCAAGACGATCTGCCCTTGGCTTACGATAAGGCGCTTGAGTTCCGGAATCTTCAGCGTGGTTGCCGATTTGAGATAGATGGGCTGTATGTAGAGGATAACTCTGCCTATAGGCAGGATTCTCATCTGGCCTCTGGCCACCTCTGAGCCCACCTGGTCCCAGAGGGTGAACTGCTCGGCCACCCTCGTGTCCTGATTTATCAGCGAATAGATCTGGGACGGGCCGTAGACCAGTTCCCCTTTCGGGAAATTATACACTATGATCTTGCCGTAATAGGGCGCATCGCAACCCACCAGGGCCAGGGCACGCAGGTTGTCGCGCCCGCTGGGGCTCATGGGCAGCAGCAGCAGGAAGTCGAACCTGGTCGGATCGACGAGGTCGAGGGTTAGATAATAGGGCAATATGGGGATTGCCTCCTGCCCCTTGTATGTCTTCGCGAAATCCCATACGTCCTCCTGCTGGTAATAGACCTCGGGGTCGATCATGTGGTACTTGGCATATAATTGCATCTGAATGTCAAAAAGGTCTTGCGGGTATCGCACATGGGCCTTCAGGTCGGCGGGCATCTGGGCGAAATCCTTGAACAGGCCCGGATAGATCCGGCTGTAGGCGCGTATTATGGGGTCCTTTTCATCGAAAATATATAAGTCCACCGTCCCGTCATAGGCGTCGATCACTATCTTCACCGAATTTCGTATATAGTTGATTTCCCCGAACTCGGTTTTGTGGGCGGCGGAGGCAGGGTAGAAGTCCGAGTAGGTAAAGGCGTCCTGGATCCAGTACAGCCTCTTGGGCGTGACCACCAGGTAGGGATCGCGGTCAAAGCCCAGGTAAGGGACGAGCGCCCGGACTCGATCTCGGATGTTTTGCCGGATCATGATGCGACTCTGCTCGTTGGTCTTGGTGGTGAAAAACAGGTTTTTGTCCTTGAAGTAGGCCGAAAAGATCAGCTTCTTGAAAAGCGAGTGTACGGGGATGCCTCCCTTGCCCTTGTAGCTCGTCATGACGTTGGATTCCCCCTTGGGGTAATCGATCTCCCCGGAGTCGTTCGGAGCTATCACGTAGCTGTTCGAGATCTCGCCGAAATATATCCCGGGCTGCTCGATCTTGAACCCGTAATCGGATTCGGGCGGAATGCCGCGCAAAAACCACACGATCGGCTCGTCGCCGCCCTGGCCCGCGGGCGTCATCACGGCCCCGTACCCGTGCGTGTAGGACAGGTGCTCGTTTATCCAGTTGCGCGCCCCTTCGGGGAGCCTGGCGTAGTTTATCTCGCGTCCCGACAGGAACACTTGCTGGTAGAGCCCGTTAACCGTGTAGCGGCCCACGTCCACCGACGGAAAGTCGTAATAGGTGCGCAGTTCCTGGAGTTGCTTGAAAACGTCGTCGAGCAGGTCGCCGTCCCATACCGGGATGTTTCTGAGTATCGCCTGGACGTGAGGTACGTCAACGTCGGCCGGGACGCGTTCGGGCTGGAAGTTGCGCACCTCCACGTTGTCGAGATTGTAGGCAGCCAGCGTGGAATTGATGTTGCCCTTTATATAGGACCGCTCGTAGGAAATCTCGTTGGGCTTGATCCAGTATTTCTGAACGGTGCGCGGCAGGAAACCGGAATACCGGATAACGGCCGCCAGTATGAACGCTGTCGCAAAGGCGCCGAAGATCCTCAGCCCCTTGCGGGTGTTGATGAGGTAGATAAATGAGAGCGCCGTTCCGGCCAGAGCCGCGAGACAGACCCAGATGAGCGGCAAAATTATGTTCATCTCGATATATCCGGGACCGAAGAAAAGCGGCTGGTGTCCGGTGAAGTAGAGCAGTCCGTAGCGCTGGAGAATGAAGTCCCAGATTTCTATAAGGAAGATAACAAGCACCAGGACGCTCAGGTGCAGCCTGGCGCCGCGGGGCAGGCGCAGTTCCCGGCGCGCAAGGAGCCGCCTTTCCAGCAGGTAGAGGAGCAGCACGCTTACCAGCAGGACGCTGAAGGCTATCAGCAGGTATTCCTGGATCAGCGTATATATCGGGTATGAAAAAAGATAGAAGCTTATGTCCTTGCCGTAGTAGGGGTCGTATGCGCCCGACGAGGGGGCGACTACGTAGAGCAGGAAGGCTTCCCATCGCTTATAGAGAGGCAGGGCCACCGCTATCGCCAAAACGAGCGATATGGGCGTATAGATAAGCATCGAGCCTGCGCGGAACATTTTCAACAGTTCCCGGAAAGATTTCAGGGATGCCGTGGAAAGGGCCGAGGCCGGCTGCGTGGCCCCCAGGTAGCGGGAAGCGACCCAGAAATTGAGGAAAAAAATCAGGAAAAAACCGAGCGAAACCGAAACCAGGACAGCATACCGGTAGAGCAGTCTTTGCCAGAAATAAGCCATGTAGCCGACGGAGTCGAACCACCAGTACTCCACGAGGTACCTGGACGCGATAAAGCTGGCCGCGAGCAAAATGGCACCTACCACCAACACCGTCGCGAGCAGGACCGTGAGCCATCGTTTCAATTTGGACATCTCGCCCTCCTAAAGGCGGGTGTTCGGGTGCCTGTCGCCCGATACCCTTTTCCCCCTACTTTCCCCATACCCTTGCCGCTGTTTCCAGGATACCCGATTTAATCAGGAACTGCATGCTCGATGAGACCAGGAACGGCCCGTTTAAGAGTTTTTTCTTGTTGTACGTGAATGGTTTCCCCAAAATATCCACCATCACCCCCCCCGCCGCCGCGACTATCGCATGGCCCGCCGCCGTGTCCCACTCCCAGGTGGGGCCGAACCGGGGATAGAAATCGGCCTCCCCGGCGGCAACCGTGCAGAACTTGATGGAGCTGCCGTGGTTTACGATTTCATGGGCCGGCATGAGCGAAAGAATCCGCTCAAGCCCGGGCGAGGGGTGCGAGCGGCTCCTGACTATGCGAACGGTGCCCTCCGGAGGGCTCTTTGCCACCCGCAGGGGCCTGCGCCCGCCGTTTGCCGTTTCCCAGCAGCCTTCCCGCACGTCTCCGATAACCAGCCTGTCCTGAACGGGAATATATATTACACCCAGGATGGGAGTGTTTTTTTCGACAAGGGCTATGTTTACCGTAAATTCGCCGTTTCGTTTCACGAATTCCTTGGTCCCGTCCAGCGGATCGACCAGCCAGAACCGGTCCCATTTGCTCCTGACCTCGTAGGGGACCTCTTTACCCTCCTCTGAAACGACCGGGATCTCCGGGTACGCGGACCGCAGCCGGTCGGTGATTATCCCGTTGGAACGGGTATCGGCAAGCGTGAGGGGCGAATAGTCCTCTTTGCGCTGGACCTCGAAATCGGTGGCGTAGACTTCCATGATCGCCTTTCCAGCCAGCCTGGCGATCTCTTCCAGCAAATCAAAATCAATCATTAAAATTCTTTCATCCCCGCATGCGGCTCTTCAGCGCTGCGCTCTAAGATATAGGCTGCGAATCACTTCGTAGTGATTCCGATGATTTCTGATCTTCCACCAGACCGCGCCGGGGGGCGAAACCTTCCAGGGGGGCGAAATTTCTCCGCCGTTTCCCGAGAGCAGCCGTGAGATGTTTTCCAGGGCCGGCCCGGAAAATTTCCCCTCAAATGTTCCGCCAAGCCAGTTATCGGCCGCGCATACCTCTTCGGACCACGAAAACGGGTCGGATATCAGGATCTGGGCCCCGGTTGCACGGGCGACCCGGTTGGCTTCCATGACGTGTGCCAGCGGCCGGGGGACCTTGTCCAGCAGGTTCAAAGAGGCGACGCTGGTAAAAAAGTGAGATCGAAACGGGAGCGCCTGGGCATCGCCCACTATGAATTCGACTTTTTCGGGCTTCCAGGCCGGCGGCAGCGCGAAGGTTTTCTTCGAGCAGATCCGGCCCTCTTCTTTCAACTCGAAGGTAAGCTTCCGGGCGCGGGCGATTTCGCGCGCAATCGAGATGAAGCTCTCCGAGCGGTCGAGTCCGATTGCGAAGTCGCACCCCAGGGCCATCTCGAAGGTGAACCTCCCCACGGCGCAGCCCACGTCAAGTCCGAATCCGCCCGCGCGCGGGAGCTGAGCGCTCCACTGAGCGTAGGCGGGGGTCGCCTCCGGGTCTTCGAACAGCTCCGCGTAGTGGCTCCACAGATAGGCCGACAAGACGGAAGGGTCCTCGTAGCGTGCGGCCGGCCGCTCGCGTGGGTCCCCGCCGCCGGGAACGATCACCGCCACCCCGTTTCGGATCGGATAGCCGTTCCCGCAACGCCGGCAGTAAAGCACACCTTCGAGCACCTCATCGCCCGACATCCCGGCCCGCTCCAGCTCCAGCGCAACCTCCAGGGGCAGGCAGGCGGGGCAGGCCAGCATTTCCAGTATTTTCCCATTCATATGCGTTAAGAACCGTCCCCGGAAAAAATCTAATTAATCACGAATTCAAAAATGCGAAAGGCCCGGCGGGAGCATTCCAGGTGGGGCCATACGGGAAAAGGGAGCGGGGGAACCGTTTTCCCCGCGCTCCCGCAAAAGCTGGGCCGCGAAGTGGCGAGGAGGTGTGAGGAGCGCAGCTCCCCGCGTTTTTCGCCCAGGCCGAGCCGTAGGATAGGTGGAGCGAAGCGCAACCCATCACCTCGTTATCCAGACTGATATAAAAGCTCGCCGCAGCCGCCCCCGATCCGGCGCGTAAACTCCGCGCCGCATATTCGACGATAGTTTATTACGGTGTTTCATTCGAGATGTATGGATGTTCATTCGGGAAGCGATGGGTTTCGCTTCGCTCCACCCATCCTATGGCTACTACACGATAAGCATGGCGTCGCCGTAACTGTAGAACCGGTATCGCTCGCGCAGCGCCTCGGCGTAGGCGTCAAGTATCGCGGCCCGCCCGGCGAAGGCGGACACCAGCAGGATCAGGCTCGATCCGGGAAGATGAAAGTTGGTGACCATCCGGTCGATCACCCGGAACCGGTATCCGGGATAGATGTAGTGGTCGCACGATCCCGAGCAGGCTTCGATCCGGCCCCTTCGGGAATAAATATATTCGAGCGTGCGCACCACCGTCGTTCCCACGGCGACCACGCGCCTGCCCTCGCGCTTTGCCCTGCAGACCGCATCAGCGGCCTCCGCGCCCACTTCGAAAAACTCCGAGTGCATCCTGTGTTCGCGTATGTCTTCGCACCGCAGGGGAGCAAAAGTCCCGTAGCCCACGTGCAGGGTCACGGCGGCGGTCTCGATTCCGGCGGCGGAAAGCTCTTCTAGAAGCGAACGGGAAAAGTGAAGCCCGGCGGTGGGGGCGGCAACCGCGCCCGGCTTTTGCGCGTATTCGGTCTGGTAGCACGACGAATCGTCAACCGGTGCGCATCCGGGGCGGCGAACGATGTATGGCGGAAGCGGAACTTCTCCCAGGCGGCCCAGGATATCGAAGATGGCCTCTCCTCCCGGAAATCGGACCAGCGCTTTCCCGTTGCCCAGCGGTGCGGCTATTTCGGCGCGCGTCCCGTCTTCCAGGTGAAGCACCTGGCCGGTCCTCACCCCTTTGGACGCCTTTACAAGGCATGTGTATCCCTGCCCGGCGCCGTCTGCCGGGGTCTTGTAGGGATCGAGAACGAGCAGTTCGGCCCTGCCCCCGCTCTGCTTGCGGCAGGCAAGGCGCGCACGCACGACCCGCGTGTCGTTTATGACCAGCAGGTCCCCGCGGTCAAGAAAATTTCCGATCGATCGAAACCGGGAATGCTCGATTGAGTTGCGGGCGCGGTCCAGGACAAGAAGGCGCGAATCCTCTCTTCTCGGCGCTGGACGCTGGGCGATCAGTTCGGGTGGAAGCTCGAAATCGTAGTCCCCGAGCCTGAAGGAGAGGTCCTGTTTACCCGCCATGCCTGCGGCCCAGGTAGACGAGCAGGAGGCCGGCCAGCATGAGCGCTCCGCCGAGGAGGCGCATGTGGTGTATTTTGGCGGAAAGCAGCCACTCCAGCCATTTTTTGACGTGCTCGGGGGTGGCGAGATAGGGCAGGCCTTCAAAGAAGCAGATCAGTCCGAGCACGGTGATGAAATATCCCTGCATAACGATCCTTACGAGGTTTTAACTTTCCATTGGAATCCGAATCGCCTAACATTATCGTGGGCCGCCCGGGTGGGACTCTTGGGCGCGAATCAGATTAAGTATAACGTGTTGGAACGGCAAGTTCACCAGGAATTGCCGGTTATTCGAAAATTCCTGCCGGACGGGGCAAACCCGGCTTTTTACTCGATGGAAGCGGAGGCCGCCAATGCCGCTGAACTGGATTGAAATCGACCTTTCGGCACTGCGCCACAATTTTTTTCAGGCCCGCAGCCGCGTCTCGCCGGGATGCCAGGTGCTCGGGGTCGTAAAATCCGATGCCTACGGGCACGGGATGATTCCGGTCGCCCGCGAACTCCAAAAATGCGGCGCCGTATTCCTGGCGGTGAGCAAGTTCTGGGAGGCGGCCGAGCTTCGCCGAAACGATATAAACCTGCCGGTGCTGGTCCTGCTTGGAATCGACCCCCCCGACATGGACGAGGCGATACGCCTCGGGGTCCGCCCGGCCATCTTCCGGTTTGACCAGGCGCTGAGTTTGAGCGACGCCGCCCGCAGGCTGGATATGCCCGCCAGGGTGCACATAAAGGTGGATACCGGAATGGGCCGGTTGGGCATCCCTTCCGAAGACCTCTGCTCGTTTGCCGAACAGGTAAGGGAGCTTCCCGGGATCGTGCTGGAAGGGCTTTTGTCCCATTTTGCCGAGGCCGACGAGCGCGACAAGTCATACAGCGATTTCCAGACGGGGCGGTTTACCCGGGCGCTTGACGCGGCTTCCCGGCGGGGTATTTCCTTTCCATACTGCCATATTTCGAACTCGGCCGGCACCATAGACCTCCCGCAGGCGCACTTTCACCTGGTGCGGCCCGGAATAATGCTCTACGGTTCCCCGCCTTCGGGCGAGCCCTCCGATGCCGTCGATCTCAAGCCGGTGATGGCGTTCAAGTCCAGGATCATTCAGCTAAAAGATGTCCCGGCCGGCCGGCCGATAGGCTACGGGCGCACTTTTGTGACGCAGCACGAAAGCCGAATCGCCACCATCCCGGTCGGCTACGACGACGGATATTTCAGGCTGCTTTCCAACCGAGGCCGGGTCCTGGTGCGCGGAAAGCGGGCCCCGGTCGTCGGGCGGGTGTCGATGAATCTGATCACCGTGGACGCGACCCACATCCCCGAAGCACGCGAGGACGACGAAGTGGTCCTGCTCGGCGCACAGGGGGAGGAACGGATCAGCGCGGAGGAAATCGCCGGCCTGTGCGGCACCATCAGCTACGAAGTCTATTGCTCCATTGGAAAGCAGCAAAGATTCAAATACTTTCTCAACTCCTCGACCGACCTGAATGGGGAAATCTGATGGACGATGCTTTCGTTTTTTCGAAAAAGGGAGACCAGGGGACCACCAGCCTTCTTACAGGCAGGCGGGTATCCAAGGCGAGCCTTCGGCCCGAGGCTTACGGAACGCTCGATGAGGCAAGTTCGGCCCTGGGGCTTGCCAAGGCCTTTTCGCAAAGCGATACGGTGCGGGAGATGATCCAGGCAGTCCAGGAAGACCTGCTGGTCCTCGGGGCACAGCTCTCCGAAGACGTGGAACCCGATGCCCGGTGTAAATACGAGATAGGAACACAGCGCACCGCAAAGATCGAGGCATGGATCGAGCAGCTTCAAAAAGACGTCCCCATGCCTCGCCGGTTTATCCTTCCCGGAGTAAACCGGACGAGCGCCGCCATCGACATGGCCAGGACAATCGTGCGCCGGGCCGAACGCCGAACGATGGCGCTAAAAGAGGCCGGAGAGTTCGACTGCCCCGACGTGCACGCGTACCTGAACCGGCTGGCCGATTTTCTGTTTACCCTCGCCCGCTACGCCGATCTGAAAGAACAATAAGGGCCTGGCCCGCCGGGAGCGGCAATTGCCGTGATTGCACAGGGCCTTCAAATCGTCATTCCCGCACCTCGACTTGGGACTTCATGCCACCCGCCGGACGATTCAGGACCCTGTTCGGCCGATATAAGTTTGACCCTGGTGTTTTCTGCACTTATAAATAAGGCTGAGAATGCTTATCCTGGTTTAAAATCTGTGGGCTGCAACCCGGACTGAAGAAATTCAAGGAAATGGAAAAAACGGAAGACTCCGCGAGCGGCGTTGCCGTGCTGCCGGATGAGATGCCAGTCGAGGCGGGGAGCGGGATCGAAGCTTTTCCGGTGCTGCTGGACCGTGAGGGTTTTGAGCTTACCCGGTCGGAAACCCTGGTGCTGCAGGTAAACGTCGGCCTGCTCTGCAACCAGGCGTGCCGTCATTGCCACCTGGAAGCAGGGCCGGGAAGACCCGAGGTGATGGACCTCGAGACAGCCCGGCAGGTGATGGATTTTGCCGGGCGAAGCCGTTTCAGCGTTGTCGATATTACCGGGGGGGCCCCGGAATTAAATCCCCATCTGCCCGCGATCATCGAGGGTCTGGCCCCTCTCGCCCCCCAGGCCATACTCCGCTCCAACCTTACCCTGATCGCCGGCCCCGGCTACGATTACCTGCTGGACCTGTGCAGGGACCACGGGGTCGCAATAGTAGGGTCGATGCCTTCGCTTAACAGGGCACAGACCGAGTCTCAGCGCGGAGAGGAAGTCTTCGGCAAAAACATCGAGGCCCTGCGCAAACTCAATTCGAAGGGCTACGGCCGGCCGGGCACGGGTCTTGAGCTGAACCTGGTGAGCAACCCCGCCGGGGCGTTTCTGCCCTCTCCCCAGGACCAGACGGAGAAGAAGTTTCGGCTCGACCTGGAGAGAAAATGGGGCATAGTCTTTTCGCACCTGTACACATTCGGCAACGTTCCCCTGGGGAGGTTTCTGCAGTGGCTGGTCAGAACCGGCAACCTGGGCGCCTACATGAAAAAGCTCGCCTCCAGCTTTAATTCCTGTACTCTCGCGGGGCTGATGTGCAGAACGCTTCTGTCCGTTTCCTGGGACGGGTACCTCTACGACTGCGATTTCAACCAGGCGGCCAACCTGCCCATGGGCGGGAAAAAAATTCATATCTCCAGCCTGGATGCGCCTCCGGCACCGGGCGCCCCGATTGCGGTAGGCGATCATTGCTACGCCTGCACGGCCGGTTCGGGGTTCACTTGAGGCGGGGCCATCCAGGCCCGTGAGGCAAACACACATTAAAGCAGACCTTACACAAACCTTCGAGAGGTGGTCCGTGGACTCTTATTACCATATTGGTGATCTTGCCAAGTTCGGCGAAATGGCAGACGAAGCATCCGAACTGGGGGAGAAATTTTTCGAATACTACGCCGCGGTATTTGGCGAAGGCGAGCTTACTGAAAGGGAGAAGGCCCTGATCGCCCTGGCCGTGGCCCATGCCGTCCAGTGCCCGTACTGCATCGACGCCTATACGCGCGCTTGTTTGGAGAAGGGGTCGAACCTCGGCGAAATGACCGAAGCGGTGCACGTGGCGGCGGCAATCCGCGGCGGGGCATCCCTCGTTCATGGTGTCCAGATGCGAAACATAGCCAAAAAGCTTTCCATGTGATTTCACGGGAGCCGCCGGAAGGCCAATGCGGGTAATTGCGGCGGCGGGGAAATTGGATGGAAAAAAGCGCGCTCTACTGGATAGAAAAGCTGGGGCTGGCGGGACATCCCGAGGGCGGCCGCTTTGCCCCGGCATACCGCTCGCCCGAGATCGTGAAAAAGCAATCCCTGCCCGACCGGTTTCCCGGAGACCGCCCGGTTGTGTCCTCTATTTTCTATCTTCTCGAAAAGGGCCGATTCTCGGCGTTTCACAGGATAAAATCTGTTGAAATCTGGAATTTTTGCGCCGGGAGCCCCCTGGTGCTCTATATCCTGGATTCGGACGGGAATTTATCCCCAAAAAAGCTGGGGAAAGATCCCGAAGAAGGGGCCCTGTTCCAGGCCGCAGTCGAGCCCGGCTGCT
The DNA here is from genome assembly GCA_963712895.1 of uncultured delta proteobacterium. Classification (GTDB taxonomy): domain Bacteria; phylum Desulfobacterota; class Syntrophobacteria; order Syntrophobacterales; family Syntrophobacteraceae; genus SbD1. The sequence goes on from CAVQJR010000018.1 coordinate 61,024, forward strand.
GGTTTGCGGCCGAGATAAGCGGCGGGGGCGACTTCTCGCTGGTAAGCTGCACGGTCGTCCCCGGATTTGACTACGAGGATTTCGAACTCGCCGAACGCGACCGCCTGGTCGATCTGTACCCGGAGCACCGGGAGATTATAGAGAAGCTTACCAGGAGCTGAATAAAATAAAATACCGTTATCCAAGGATGCTGCTTGGCATTTTTCGCTGCTAATTTTATATGGATCTCATTCCAGGTGGCCAATGTCAGGCCGATGGCGGCACATTCATCGGGCGCTCGGCCATAAAATCGGGTGGAACGTCAATTGAACGCATCAGCTCAAAGAAGTCCCTCCAGGCTTTGGCTCCGGGATGCTTGGACAACACAACATCGCCGGTAATTTCGTCGCGGGTGGCATAGACTTCATTTCCCTCGAAGCGAAATTCGGTGGGGAGTCGAACGGCCTGACTGTTGCCGAGCTTAAACACTTTGACAATCCGTGTTTCCTGCATATCAACCTCCACGCAATTTTACTTTATGCTCGCCTCACCGGGGAAGCATGAAAACGGTATTTTCAAGGCAATTGGAATATTTAGAGGGTGTTCTTTATTTAGCCCCTTCAGGGCACCGATTTGTGGCTGCCTGGACCCCAGGGTGGCGCTTTCGCTGACCCTGGGCTGGCTGATTGAGCCCCGTTGGGGCAGTTTTGACCCAGCATAATGATCTCCGGCTTATGTTTAGCGTGCATAAGCGCTCAAACAAGGATTTAGAAGGGGAGCTGTCAAACCTCTGGTTTGTTTTCTAATAAGGACTCTCAGCCCTGAAAGGGCTAAATAATTCAGCCCAGGGTCAGGGCGCCACCACCCTGGGTAAGAGCACCCAAAGTGTTGTTAAACCCTGAAGGGGTTTTATAAAAGCAGTCGAAATGCACATGCCATCCCATTTTTAGCCCCCCAACCCGGCAAAGCCGGGACCGGCCGGCTTCCTGAACAGCGCCGCTATGCCCTGGGAACCGACGTCGGGTATGGCCAGTTCGAGGCCGTCGTAGCGGGGAAGGACCCTGTTGAAGCCGTAGACCAGGTAGAGGGCGCCCGGGCGGCCCTTTTCGGCTATCAGTTCGGCAAAAAGGTCATGCAGGGTGATGTAGGTGTAGAAGAGGTCGACCTGCTGGAAGTCTTTTCCCGTCGCCTCGCGCACGCGGTCGAAGGTTTGCCCGTCGAGCGAGCTTCCGCGAAACAGGAAGATGTTATCGGGGGGCAAAAGCCCGCCCTCGCGCTCAAGCGTCGAAAGTACCTCGGTCCTTCTAGGCCGGTATTCGCCAAGAATTTCGGAATCGATCTCTATTCCGATGGAGAGCCGCACGAAATAGCTCAGCAGCAGGTTCACCCGGCCGTCGCCGCATCCGAGGTCGGCGAAAATGGTTTTTTGAGGATCAAGGATTCCCAGCGCCGACAGGTGCCGGATGCAGGCGCAAAACTTGGCGAGGTCCGTTGTCTTTCGAAATCCGAGATTTCCGGTGCACCCCACCTTGCATGCGTCAAAGTGGCCGGCTATCAGCCGCATCGTCTTGTCCAGGACCGGTTCCGTCATCCGGCAAGCCGCCTCAGCCTGTCTTTTACCAGGCCGTGAAGGACGAAAATCGCCTCCATTTCCCTGCCGGTCGTCTGCTGGAGCGCCATGAGGTCCCCGCCGGGGATTTCTTCCCGGACCCTGGCGCAAAGATAGTTTATGCAGATGATGTCGCGCGCGGCCAGAAGGCATCCGCGCTTGCCCAGAAAGCGGCAGCTCCTGCCCGTTTTCGAAGTCCCGGACATTCCGTTGGCGGCGGGGGAGTCCCACAACTGTCGCCCGACCCCCATGAGCATGTTTATAAGGAGCATTTCCGGCGTGTAGCGGTTTTCGATTCCGGCCCCGCAGCAGCTTCCGCCCTCTTCTTCGTCGCAGCGCCGGCACAGTTCGACGATCCCGCACCGGAGGGAAACCGCGCGGGAAGATTGCGAGAGGCCGCGAAGCTCTTCCAGGCCGCGAGCCACCGCTGGATCGCCTCGAAGCGCCTGTCCCCACCTGGCGCAAAAATCGCGCGCGATTTCTATCTTTTCGCCTATTTTCATTTTTCGGCCGGCAGCTTTTTCATCCGTGAATGCGATAATCATTCCGCCATGAAGGCTTCTTTTCCGTTTGGGCCTTCAGAAATTTACTGAAACGTCCGATTTATATCCGTGAACATGGTAAAAGGGAACACGGGTTCCCTGCAAGTTTTTTAATTTGATTACAGCAGCAGGACGAGGGTTGCCGATGAAGGATCTAAACGCAAAACAAGTCATTGTAGCCATGGCGGACGGGACCGTGTTCCGGGGCCAGACCAATATCGGCAGTTCCCGGCGGGTTTCGGATTTTTTCAAGAAGGGCGAGAGCCTGTTTATCGTCCTTTTCGAAGCCTCAATAGGGGAGGGTACTGCTAAAGACGTTTACTTCATAAACAAAAGCCACATCCTGTGGGTCAAACCCGATGACAATGATGCCGCGGCCGAACCGGGGAACGTGGTGACCATCTCCATAGATAGCTGAAAAAAGACTCACCGCAGAGGCGCAGAGAACGCAAAGAAAAGAAGAAGCTTAAGTATATCTCTAATTCGCTTGCGCAAAAGCATCCTCGTTCCCCGCCCCGGCGGGGAACGCACGCCCATAAGCCAGGCAACTGCAAGTCCGCATTCCCACGCGGAACGGGCTGTTGCCCAAAACAGTTTTGCTGCAAAATATATGAATTGCCATGATTGCAGAGAGCCTGCAAATCGCCGTTCCCGCATCGCTCTTACCCTGGTTTTTGTTTTTCTCCGCGCCCTCTGCGTCTCTGCGGTGAGTCTGTTTCTCTGTACCTCTGCGGTGACGCTTTCCCCCGAGCGAAAAATTGACTCATTTACCGGCCTAATCTGCTAAATTGTGTGCTCATACCTTTTAGAAAAAGGAGGAGCTTACGATGGCGGAGCAGCACAATGAAGTTATAGTGGTCGATATCAAGATGCGGTTCTGGTCGATGGTCTTTTTCATGGTCAAATGGGCCTTCGCCTCGATTCCCGCCGTGATCATCCTGGTGGCGCTTTTCACTATCCTGACCGCCCTGTTCCACGGCATGTCCTGGCACTGGGGTCCCGAGAGGTTTCGAATGTAGACCGAACTGGAGCAGGCCATGAAAGTTTATACCCACGATGATTTCCTCGATGTCTATACCAGGGAGCCGGCCGCCGCCAAAGGCAGGATTGAATCGATCATGGAGGCGATCCGGGCGGAGGTCTCCTTCGATGAGGCCCTTACGGCCGGTGGAGACGACATCCTGGCCGTCCACACGAAATCTCACGTACAAAGCGTAACGTCCATGGGCCTGTACAAGATTGCGGCACTTGCAGCGGGAGCGGCGATCCAGACCGCGCTCGCCGGCATGGAGCAACCCTGTTTCGGCCTCATCCGCCCGCCCGGCCACCACGCATCGGCCGATCACTCCTGGGGATTTTGCTATTTCAACAACATGGCTATCGCCCTGGAACACCTGCGGGCGGCCGGGATGATTACGACCGCTCATATCCTTGATTTCGACCTTCATTTCGGAGACGGGACGGTGAATATCCTGGGTGAGAAGGGCTATGTTTCGATCCACAACCCCGATTCCGGCGACCGCAGGCAGTACCTGGCGGAGGTGGTCGCCACCCTCGAATCGGTCAAGGTCGACGTGATCGGGGTATCGGCGGGCTTTGACAACCATGTCGAGGATTGGGGCCAGACGCTTCTTACCTCGGACTACCGGGAAATGGGCCGCATGGTCCACACCGCATGCGGGCGGCTGGGCGCCGGGTGTTTCGCCCTGCTGGAAGGCGGATACAACCACGCCGTGCTCGGAAGGAACGTGCTGGAGTTTTTGAGAGGGCTTCAGGGCCTGTAAGGGACTTTGGATTACAAGAAGTCGCTCGGATTTCACAACAGGAGGCGGAGACAAATGGCGGGCAGCGGCCGAAAACTTCAAATACTTTTTCCCGACGATCTCGAAGCATACATAAAAGAGCACCGGGAAGGGACTTACCTGCTCCTGGACGTGCGCCAGCCGGAGGAATACGGGGAGTCCCACCTGCCAGGCTCAAAGCTGGTGCCGCTGCCGCTCCTGGCGAGTTCGATGGCCGAGTTGGACCGGGAAAGGGATACAGTGGTTTACTGCACGATGGGCGGACGGAGTTTAATTGCGGCCGAGTTCCTTGCGGTGCGCGGATTCAAGTCGGTCTATCAGCTCCAGGGCGGAATCGAGGCCTGGGAGGACCGGACGGCCACCGGTCCCGCCGGATTCCAGCTGCAGTTCATTCGAGGCGACGAAACCCCGGTGGAAGCGGCGAAAATGGCCTACCTGATGGAAAACGGACTGGAGCAGTTCCACCGGAGCGCTCGCGAAAAAACGGAAAACCGGGAGGTGAAATCGCTCCTGCTAAAGCTGATGAAAGCCGAGGAAAGCCACAAGGCAAGGCTCCTGAAGTTGCTGGAGACACTGGGCGCCGAAGATATGCCCGCTCCGCCGGCCGGGGGTGCGGACGGTGCGAAATCCCGCATGGAGGGTGGGCTGGATGTAAATGAATTCCTTGGCGTTAACGAACACTACCTGCAAAGCGTTCGGGGGTGCCTGGAGCTGGCCATGATGATCGAGGTCCAGGCCCTTGACCTCTATTTGCGGGTGGCCGATGCCTGCACCCACCCCGGCGCAAAAGAGGTCTTCTTTGGCCTGGGGGACGAAGAGAAAAGCCATCTGACCGCCCTGGGGCAGATGCTGGGAAAAGCCGGCGGCGCGGAATAATCCTGTCAGTGCCCCCAAAGATTTTGTTCCCTTTCGAGTTACCGAGGACAGATCCATGCGCAGGTTCGCCTTGTTCCAGTTTGCCGCGGCGCTCGCGGCCCTGGCATGCTCGGATAATTGCGCGGCCTACCGGCCCTTCACCACCGAAGATGCGGGAGTAGCCGGAAAAGGGGTCCCGCAACTCGAACTCAGTTGGGATTACCTGAGCTGGAAACACGGTGACCACCAGTACTTCTTCCTTGCGGTTCCCATTTACGGGGTTACCGAAAACCTGGAGCTGTCCGCGGAGATCCCGTATCTTGTGGACAGGCCTCGCGACGAACAGGGCGTCGACGGGATCGGAGACACAAACCTGGTTGCGAAATACGCGGTGTTCAAAGAAACCGGCATGTGGCCGGCCTTTACGTTCAAGGGGGTCGTCAAGACCGACAGCGGCAGCAGCCGAAAAAGCCTGGGATCGGGCGATATCGACTACAGCCTTGTCGCGGTGGCATCCAAAAGTCTGGGGCCGTTCATGCTGCACGCCAATCTCGGATATACCTTCGTCGGTGATAACGGAGACCCGAACATTCGAAACGTCTATCTGTACGGATTCGCGCTAGACTACGCCCTGAGCGATCCCTTCCACCTGGTGGCCGAGATAGTCGGGAACCGGAACCCCAACAGGAGGGTATCGGACGATCAAGCGACCGGGCTGGTCGGGGCAACGTACAGGCTGTCCGAAAAAATCATCCTGGACGCCGCGGTGAGGTTCGGCGTAAACGATTCCGTGCCCGAATGGAGTACAACGACGGGAGTATCGCTGGTTTTCCAGTAGTGCGGCGAGTCATTAATCGGTGCAGCAAAGAGCGGGGGAACCGGTTGCACCCCCGCGGCATGCGGCGATGCGCAGGCGGTTCGCGGCCTTACTCGAAATAAAACTCCATCGTCAAATCTATGGCACGGGCCGAGTGGGTGAGGGCGCCGCTACTGATGAAGTCCACCCCGGTTTGGGCAACTTGGCGGATCGTATCCAGCGTGATCCCTCCGGAAGCCTCCAGCACCGCGCGGCCCCCGGCGGCCTTAACCGCGGCCCGCAGCATATCCATATCGAAATTATCCAGCAAAACGATTTCGGCCCCGGCCTCGATTGCCTCATCGAGCTGTTCGAGATTTTCCACTTCGACTTCGACCTTCAGCATGTGGGAAGCGTTTGCCTTTGTCCTGCGCACTGCTTCGCCGACGCCTCCGGCAGCCGCTATGTGGTTGTCTTTTATAAGGATTCCATCGCAGAGGCCGAACCGGTGGTTCGTGCCGCCCCCGTGCGACACCGCCGCTTTTTCGAATTTTCGCCACAGCGGGGTCGTCTTTCGCGTGTCCAGCAGGCGGCAGCCGGTGCCGGCAATCGCGTCGGCCATCCGCCGGGTGAGGGTGGCGACCCCGGATAAGCGCTGAAGGAAGTTAAGCGCCGTGCGCTCGCCGGTAAGAAGCGTGGCGGCGCGGCCTTCGATCCTGAAGACGTGGGCGCCCGCATCCACCTGGTCCCCGTCCTTGAAAAGCCGCTCGACCTCGATTTCGGAATCGAGAATCTGGAAAGTCCTGGTAAAGACCTCCGAGCCCGACAGTACGAACCGCTCCCGCCCGAAGACGGCGGCGCGTGCACGCATGCCGTAAGACACCACCGCATCGGTCGTAGCGTCCCCGCTCCCGATGTCTTCCTGAAGCGCCAGTCGGATTAGATCGTCCATTCCCGTCATGAATCATCCTTCAGTGAATTCAGTGGACCCCCACGCCGCTTCGCGGCTCAGCTTTTTATGGGTGCGTGGGAAAGGGCCGTTGCCCGAAAAGCAGTTCCATCGGAAATGTTGCCGTTGTCGGCGGACTCGACCCTTAACGTCACCCCGGCAGTGCTTCTGAGCCGGGGGCTTTTTTGCGTTTGAGAGCGGGAAAAGAAATCATTAAACCGCAAAGACACCGGATTCACGCCCAAAAACGTTGCGGGAATGACGATGTGGGAACTCCCCCCATATTTACGTAAAATTCACGTGTTTTGAAGCAGCCTCATTTGGGTAACAGCCCGGGAGAACCGGTTCCCCGCTCTTTCCGGCTCAGGACACTACCGCATTTTCAGCGCGACGCTACCGCGCTTCCCGCAGCCCCTCCATGATTTCGACCCGGTGGGCCAGTTTTCCTATCTTTTCGGCCAGGCGCGCGCTCTTTTCCTTTTCCTTTTCTATGACCTCGGATGGGGCCTTGCGGAGAAAGTCCTCGTTTCTGAGCTTGCGCTGGGTGGTGCCCATTTCCTTTTCCAGTTTGGAGAGTTCCTTTTGGAGCCGTTTGGACTCGCTCTCAAAGTCAAGGATGTCCTTGAGAACGACGAAAACCTCCATGTTGCCCACCACCGCGCCCGCGGCGAATTTCGGCTTCGGGTTCAAGCCCGCCGGTTCGGCGCCGAGTTTGGACAGGCGCGCAAGACCTGCGACTGTTCCTGCGTGCCGGGTCAGCAGGGCGGCGTCCGAATCTCGCTCGCAGATGATAGCCGCTTCAACCCGTGTTGCGGGGGGCACGTTCATCTCGCCCCGTATGTTTCGTATGGCGGTGATGACCCCCATGAGTTTTTCCATGTCCTCTTCCGCTTCGGGGTCGATCCGGCTCTGGACAGGCTCGGGAAACCGCGCCTTCATGATGCTGCCGGAGGTTTGCGGAAGCTTGCGGTACAGTTCCTCCGTTATGAACGGCATGACGGGGTGCAGCAGCACCAGTATCTTTTCCAGCACGAAGGCGGCAACCGAGCGCGCCAGGGTGCCCGCCTGCGGGTCGTCGCCGTAGAAGTCGGGCTTTACGATCTCCAGGTACCAGTCGCAGTATTCATGCCACAGAAACTGGTAGAGGGACTGCGCATAGCTGTTGAAATAATAGCCGTCCAGAGATTGTTCGGTTTCGGCCGCTACCCGCTGCAGGCGGCTGAGGATCCATCGGTGGGCGAGTCCCTGCGGCTTTTCCGGTATTTCGCCCACTTCCCGGAAACCTTCCAGGTTCATCAGGAGCAGGCGGGCCGCATTCCATATCTTGTTGACAAAGTGCCTGTAGCCCTCGATCCGCTCCTCCGAGAGCTTTATGTCCCGGCCCTGGGCGGCGAAGGCAGTCAGGGCGAACCGCAAGGCGTCCGTCCCGTATTTGTCCATCATGAGCAGAGGGTCGATGACGTTTCCCTTGGACTTGCTCATCTTCTGGCCCTCGGCGTCCCGGACCAGCGCGTGCACGTAGACCTCGTGGAACGGGACTTCGTGCATGAAATGGACCCCCGTCATCATCATCCGGGCAACCCAAAAAAACAGAATATCGAACGCGGTGACCAGGACCGAGGTGGGATAAAACTTTTCGAGTTCGGCCGTCTTGTCGGGCCAGCCCAGGGTTGAAAACGGCCAGAGGCCGGAGCTGAACCAGGTGTCGAGTACGTCGGAGTCCTGCTCGATTGTGGAGCCCGGGCATCGGGAGCACTCGACGGGCGTTTGCGTGGAAACTATCACCTCGCCACACTCGGCGCAGTACCAGGCGGGGATGCGGTGCCCCCACCAGATCTGCCGGCTTATGCACCAGTCTTCGACGTTTTCCATCCAGGCGAAATAGTCTTTTTCCCACTTGGCGGGAACAATCCGTGTCTTGCCGTCCCGGACCGCGTCCATGGCCGCTTCGGCCAGTTTTTTGGTCGCCACGAACCACTGGAGCGAAAGCATCGGCTCCACCACGCTCGAACACCGGTAGCAGTGCCCGACCCGATGTTTGTAAGGTTCGACCTTAACCAGATATCCGTCTTTTTCCAGGTCCTGGAGGATTTGTTTTCGGCAGGTCTGGCGGTCCATCCCGGCATAGGGGCCGGCCTCGGCGTTCATCATTCCCTTTTCGTCGATAACCTGCACCAGTTCGAGCCCGTGCCTGCGGGACAGGTCGAAGTCGTTGAAATCGTGCGCCGGGGTCACCTTGAGCGCCCCTGTTCCGAATTCGCGCTCGACGTATGAGTCGGCGATCACCGGGATGCGGCGCTCGATCAGGGGCAAAATGACCTTTTGCCCGACGTATGCCGCATACCTGGGGTCTTCCGGGTTCACCGCGACCGCCGTATCTCCCAGCATGGTTTCGGGCCGGGTGGTGGCGACCACCAGCGCCCCGTTTCCGTTTGCCAGCGGATACCTGATGTAGTACAGAAAGCTGTCGCGGTCCTCGGTTTCCACTTCTATGTTGGCAAGCGCCGTGACGCACCGGGGGCACCAGTTGATCATCCGCTTGCCCCGGTAGATCAGCCCTTCGTTGTAGAGCGACACGAAGACCTGCCGCACCGCCTTCGACAGCCCCTCATCCATCGTGAACCGCTCGCGGGACCAGTCGCACGAACAGCCCAGGCGCTTGAGTTGATTGATTATGATGCCGCCATACGTGGCCTTCCATTCCCAGATACGCTTCAGGAATGCTTCCCGGCCGAGTTCGTGGCGGCTTAGACCCTGCTGCGCAAGCTGGCGCTCGACCACGTTCTGGGTGGCGATCCCGGCGTGGTCCGTCCCCGGCACCCACAGGACCTCGAAGCCCCGGAGCCTCTTGTAGCGGCAGAGTATGTCCTGGAGGGTGTTGTTGAGCGCGTGGCCCATGTGGAGCTGACCGGTCACGTTGGGAGGAGGTATCACGATAGAGTAGGGGGGCTTGTCGCTTTTTTCATCAGCTCGAAAAAAGCCGTTTTCCTCCCAGTGCTTGTACCAGTGAGATTCAACTTCTGTAAAATCGTATGCTTTTGCCGGAGCGTTTTCGCTCATAAAGGAATACCCTTTTTATATATTTTTTTAATGAATTCAGATATATATATAAACTGTGAGGCTGTCTGGGGCAAAAGCGTCGGAGCAGATCGGGCGAAAGGCGCGCCATCTCTCACGGCGAAACCCGGCCCCAGGCCGACTCTTAAGCCTGGCTGCCGGGCTTCAGGGGCTGTTGCCCAAATCGATTCTCCAAGGGGAGGTTTATCGGTCTCGACCGTAGCCTCCCTTTCCATATCCGGCCTCGGAAACGCTGCCGGGGTGACGAAGATCCGGGTAACCTGCGCAACCTGAAATCTATGAATCTCTGCTCGCTTAAATATGGCAGAGCCCGTCAGACATGGTGGCCGGATTTTTCCAGGCCGTCCGGCCTACGGTTCGATTTCTTTTTTGACCCGTTCGATCTCTTCCCTGATAACATCCCGGGCAATCTCGGGCAACCTGGCTTCAACCGCCTGGCGAACGGTATCCATGAGCCGCGATTCTATCCGGCCGACGAGTTCCTCGACCAGTTCGGCTATCATAAACTCATCGACGCCGCCGGGAGAGGGGGCGGGCTGCGAAGCGGCCTGTTCGGGCAAAACGGCGACGGCGGCAGCCGCGGGAATTTCGAGTGCAGCTTCCGGATGTTCGAGTTCGGTCGCCGGGATCTCGGGAGCAGGTTCCGGATGTTCGGCCTCTGGAACCGGAATCTCGGGCGCGGGCTGCAGATGTTCGGGTTCGGCCGCCGGAGGCTCGGGAATGGGAGCCTTGTCGGTTGCGTCCTCTATTTTCAGCGCCGCCGCCGCCCGTTCCCTCAGCGCATGCTGGTTCTCGTCGGGAGGCTCGGACTGAGGCTTTTCGACCTCGTTTAGAATATCATCGAGCAGCAGATCGTCTTCTTCATCAAATATCGGCTCGCCTTCCGCCTGTTCTTTTTCAGGTTCCGGCATGGTCATTTTTTCGAAAAGGTCCTCTTCGTCGTCGGGGTCGAAATCTTCGAGCAGGTACGCATCCTGTTCCGACTCCGTCATGCCGAGGTCCATGGAATCTTTTTGCGATGAAGGCTGAGGGGCCGCTTTGCCCGGCTTTTCGGGGCTGTCGAAAACCAGCCCCGGCTCGGCATCCAGGATTTCGACATCCATGTCGATGTCTTCTTCCTCGTCGATGGCCCGGCCCGGCATTTCGATGATGTCTTCCAGGTCGATTATGTCGTCATCCTCGTCGCCGGTTTGCAGGTCGATGTTCATATCCCCCGGGCTTTCGGCATTTTGGTCAAATCCCATGGGTTTTTTCGACTTCATTGTGGCCACCTCTCATTCGAGCGTGCGGGCGCTGAAAATGTAGGGGGTTACGAATTCCCCCGAAGATGGAACCGATATCATGCGCAAAAAACTTCTGTCAAGGTTTAGCTGCAGGCGGCGGAAAATGCAAGGCCCGGGTGGAGTTTTGCTTTACTTTCCAAATCGCGCTTGACTTCACGCAAGCGGTATGATTTATGACTGACCAGTCCGTTCCAGAGAAGGGGAGTCAGGCGTTGCCAAAAACCAGAGAAAGGCACATTACACAGGCCGTACTGAAGAAACTGGCCAACGTGTCCAAACAGCCGGGCGTTGTCGAAACGCTGGTGGGACTGAAGCTTAAAGAGCCGGTTTCCAGGGAAAGCGTCATGGAGGAGCTTTTTCGCTGGTTTTTGCGCTTGAGGGCGGCTCTTAGGGAGCCCGGAACCCGGCATGCGGTCCCTATCCCGGAGGTGATCGAAGCCCTTGGCGAGATCGCGCGAAAGCACGGCATCCCGCCCGCCCGGTTCTATCCGGCATTGCTCGAAAAAATGCTGGCCGAGCCGCAACACGAAGAAACGGGGCGGCTTTGCGCCAAACTTTCGACCAGGGATCGGATTTTCGAAGCGGCGCTGGAGATTTTTTCCGTAAAGGGGTTCCACACGGCCACCACCGATGAAATAGCGGAACGGGCCGGTGTTGGAAAGGGCACACTCTACCGACACTTCGAAACGAAGGAAAAGTTGTTCGGGGAACTGGTGCGGGTCCGGTTGGACGAACTCGAGTCGAAGGCCGCCTCGATCATGGACGGGCGCGACGACGTGCTGACCATGATTTCAAAGTACATCGGGATGTACTTTGAATTTTTCGACCGCAACAAGCACCTGTACCGCTTGATCGTTCAGGAGCACCTCGATCTCGGCGAACACTCGCCGGACAACTATTTCAAGAAGGTGATGCGCGCCGTGCCCAATCTCAAGCGCAAGGTCTACGAGAGCGCCCAGCAGGGAAAATTGAAGGACGTGGATTTTCAGACCGTTTTCTACGGGACCATGGGCTTTGTCCATGGAGTTATTCAGAAATGGCTTGCCCGCGACTGTTCCTATCCACTTGTGGAGGAAATTCCGGGTGTTTTGGAAGTGCTTTTTTACGGGTTCGTAAAAAAGGCGGCAAGAGTCGAATTCGAGAACTAAATTTAAATGGAGGAGCAAAGGATGAGCACAACCCCTGAGGAAAGCAGGATCATCGACATCATCGCCAACCAGCTAGGGGTGGACAAGGACATGGTCACCTCTCAGGCCAATATTGTGGACGACCTCGGTGCGGATTCGCTCGATGTGGTGGAACTGGTAATGGCCCTGGAAGAGGCCTTCGACATGGAAATACCGGACGAGGACGCCGAAAAAATCAGGACCGTAAAGGACGTATTCGATTACCTTGGCAAGAGCAAGGCAGCCTGACGGGTATCAGCGCGATCCATTCGTGCCGGAGCGTCGAAGCCGGGTCGCGCGGAAGCAGTTGGAAAAGGGCGGGAACAGCACACCCCGCCCTTTTTTATCGGGATTTTCACGGGCGTTGCCTCCGCACTAAAGATCCGCGTTCCCACGCTTGCGCATGGGAACGCGATCACCTGCCCCCTGGCCGGGTGCGGAAATAGGGGCCGGTCCCTAAAAGGGCCAGGTCCCCATCAAGCCGATGCCGCCCGTTACGACCGGATACCCCGCATTCGCGCCGAATGCCTGGCTTTGCCTGGTATCTTCCACCGTGAGCTGATCTTGCGAGGTGAAACCGTTCGGGCCGTAATCCGGGTTTGAAAACATCAACTGCACTTCGCCACCCGCCCACGGCATCGTTCCGGGACGGCTGGGATTAAACAGATCGTAGCTTGTCGCACAACCCGACATGCCCGCGAGCGCAACCAGTAAAATCAGAAGTTTTCGAAGCATATACTTCTCTCCTGCTGATATTCCATATCTAGAGAATAATACCTCCCGGCCCTCAGCGAAAGAGACCTCGGCGGAACCGGAAGAGATACCCCGGATAACTCGGTACGAACGGGCCGGGCGCGCGCGGCCGCCCGCAGCAGGGCCACAGGCGTTCGCTCTGAGGGATCGAAGGGTGAGGTATCGAATGGCGCCCGCCGTGGGTGTGCCGGCAGGAATGTGTTATGTTTCTCAAATAAGAGCGGGTGCGCAGAAAAATGTTGACTCTTTAGGTATTGCGGAATATCAACATCTAAATGCACATTGTGCACAATCTCTCTTGAACCAAGGCTCACAGTCTTGCTCAAGGCCGCGGGAGGGCGGGAGGTGTGCACGGAGAAAATCATCTCGTGCACAATTAGCCCTTCGAGAAGAAAAACTGCCGGTCCCCGTGGCGGCTTCCGCGCGCCGGCCCGATGCCAGAACTGAGAGAGCGCCCGATGAGCACCATTCGCGAACTTTTCACCAAGCCCATCCTCATATTCGGGTGCGGCAACATCCTGATCGGCGACGACGGTTTCGGACCTGCGGTTGTCGAACACCTGCTCGAAAATTTCGAGCTTCCCGAGCAAGTGGCCGCGGTGGACGCCGGAACGAGCGTTCGCGAACTGCTCTTCGACCTGGCGCTCATGTCCGAGAGGCCGAAGCATATCATCATAGTTGATTCCGTTTTGGATTCCCCGCTCCAGCCCGGCGAAATATTCGAAATGGACGTTTCCGGGATACCCTCGATAAAGGTCAACGACTTCTCGCTCCACCTGTTCCCTTCCGTGAACCTGCTAAAGGAACTCCAGGAAGGGGCGGGGGTCAATGTGAGGGTACTTGCCGTACAGGTTGGGAAGGTCCCCGACCGGGTCGAGCCCGGACTTTCCGAGCCGGTCAGGGCCGCCGTTCCCAGGGCCTGTGAATGGCTGCTCGAAAAAATCAAGGAAATGCAATGATTGTTATCCGCATCGGCCAGCTGGCAGACCAGCTCGGGGTGCACAGAAACACGATCCGCAACTGGATTCGAAGCGGCAGGCTGCCTGCCAGGAGCATGTCCGGGAAGCGCTACCTGCTTACCGAAGCCGACTTTGCCAGGATATGCCAGGAATTCGGAATCGACCGTTCGGCGCTCAAGCTCAAACACGTCCCGGGTGCCCCGCTGATGAGCCGCGAGATGGGGCTGCTCGAAGAAAACGTGCGCCGGCTTAATCCGCCTTCCGGGCGCCTGCTCGCCGGCCCGAACTGGGGGGATGCGTGCATGACCTGCGGCGGCTGCGCCAGCGCCTGCCCCATTTCGGGGGTGGACGGCCTGGACCCGCGCAAACTGGTGCGCATGGCCGTGCTCGGCCTCGAGGAGGACCTGCTGGCCTCCCAGTGGCCCTGGAAGTGCACCCTTTGCGGCAAGTGCGAACGGGCATGTCCGCAGGGCATCGAACTGGTGGCCCTGATTCACCGGGTGCGTGGACTTCGCGACAGGGCCAAGGTGCCCGGCCCCCTGCACAAGGGCGTGCTCATGTGCCTGGAAAAAGGCAACAATCTCGGAATTCCCGGGGGAGATTTCGTTTCGCTGGTCGAGGAGATGTCCCTGGAAATGGTCGAGGAGGGCTTCGAGGGTTTCCACTCCCCGATCGACGTAAAGGGTGCCAACATCCTCATGGCGGTAAATTCCAAGGAGCCTTTCGCCGAACCCGACGACATGAAGTACTGGTGGAGGATCTTTCATGCCGCCGGAGAGTCCTGGACCGTTCCTTCGGTAAACTGGGAAGGAGTCAACTGGGGATATTTCACCGGCGACGAGAATTCGCTTCGCACGATTGTGGGGCGCATCGTCGAGAACATGTACCGGCTGGAGTGCAAAACGCTTCTCCTGCCCGACGGGGGCCATTCATACTTCGCAACCCGGTACGGGTTGAATCGCTGGTTCGCGGAAGACATGAAAAATTTCAAGGTGATCAGCATCTTCGATCTTCTGATTGACTACATCGAAACGGGGCGCATCAAGATCGATCCGTCGCGCCACCGGAAGCTGACCACCTACACCGATCCCTGCAACTACGGGCGCAAGTCCCTCAAGGTTTTCGGCCACGGCTACTTCGAGGAGGCGCGTGCGATAGTCAGGAAATGCGCTCCCAATTTCGTGGACCTGTACCCGACCGGCGCCGACAATTACTGCTGCGGAGCGGGTGGCGGAGCCTGGGCGATGCCGTTCAAGGAGGAGCGTGTCTTCTACGGGCGTTTCAAGGCCCGCCAGATCGAAAACAGCGGCGCAAGCCTGGTGGTGGCGGCCTGTCACAACTGCCGGGACCAGATCATGAAAAGTCTCAGGAAGGAATATGACCTCAAGGTGGATGTGAAATACATCTGGGAACTGGTGGCCGATGCCCTGGTTACACCCGGGGGCCATACAGGCAGGCCGTAGCGGGATTATCGGGATATCGAAGAGCACGAAGGAAACGAAGGATTGCAGGGTGGGCCAAGCGTGGCGCAGCCCACCGGAACTTTTCGAGGAAACGAAAGGCACAAACCAGGTTTTCCCCTTTTGCCTTGAAAAACCCTCTTCGCGCTTTCGCGGCTTCGCGTGCAAAAAGAGGATATTCCCACGCGAAGCCGCGAAAGCGCGAAGAGTCTAAGGAATGAGAAAAGAAAATGAATGAGTTCGAGGAAAAGGTCGGCGCGGTAATGGTCGCCGGGGGCGGGATCGCGGGCATCCAGGCCGCACTGGATCTCGCAAACAGCGGCTATTACGTCTACCTGGTCGAGCGCACGGGGGCCATAGGCGGCGCGATGGCGCAGGTGGACAAGACGTTTCCGACCAACGACTGCTCGATGTGCATTCTCTCGCCCAAGCTGGTCGAGTGCGGTCGGCACTTGAACATCGAACTGATGACCATGACGGAGCTTACGGGGGTGGAGGGGGAAGTGGGCAATTTCACGGTCCACCTGCGCCGGCACCCCAGGTACGTGGATATCGGAAAATGCATCGCCTGCGGCAAGTGCGCGGACAAGTGCCCCCGTGAGGTCCCCGATGAGTTCAACCAGAAGATAAATAACCGCAAGGCGATTTACGTCAAATATCCACAGGCCGTCCCCCTCAAGTACCAGATCGACCCCATTCACTGTATCAGGATGAGGGGCGGAAGGTGCAACGACTGTGAGCGAGCGTGCCCGTGCGGGGCCATCCGGTTCGACGAGCACGAAGAAGAGATCTCGGTAAACGTGGGGTCGATAATCCTCGCCCCAGGCTTCAAGCCGTTTAACCCGTCCGGGTTGAGCGTATGGGGATATGACCGGTTCAAAAACGTCGTTACGGCCATGGAACTTGAGCGCTACCTGGCCGTGGCCGGCCCGACCATGGGGCACATGCTCCGGCCTTCGGACCGCAGGCCGGTCAGGAAAATGGCGATGATCCAGTGCGTCGGGAGCCGGGATTGCAGCCATGCCAACAGGGGTTACTGTTCTTCGGTTTGCTGCCTTTATGCCTTAAAGGAGGCGATGATAGCAACCGATCACGATCCGGAGCTGCAGGTGTCCATCTTTCACCAGGACATCAGGACGCACGGCAAGGATTTCGACCGTTTTTACGAGCGGGCAAAGCAGAAGGGGATAAAATTCCACCGGTGCCGGGTGCACGCGGTAGAGCCGGGGGAGAACCCGAGCGACCTCAGCCTGCGCTACATCACCGAGAACGGCAAGCAGATTTCCGAGCAGTTCGAACTGGTGGTACTGTCCATCGGAATGGAAATCGGGCCGGAGATAGTCGAGCTTGCGCAGCGCACCGGCATAGAGCTTACCCCCGACGGGTTTGCCGCCACTTCGTGTTTTACGCCGGTTGCCGCATCGAGGCCCGGGATTTTCGTCTGCGGCGCGTTTACCGGCCCCAAGGACATCCCCTCTTCCGTGGTCCAGGCTTCGGCTGCCGCCAACGCGTCCGCGGTGGGTTTGTCGGACGTTCGCTACAGCCTGTCGCATCAGAAGCAGTTTCCTCCGGAGCGGAAGGTGTACGGCGAGGAGCCCCGCATAGGGGTCTTCGTGTGCCACTGCGGGTCCAATATCGCGGAAGTGGTCAACGTGAGGGAGGTGGCGAGGTATGCGCAGTCGCTCCCCAATGTGGCCTATGTCGAAACCAGCCTCTTTGCCTGTTCGCAGGATTCACAGGAGCTGATAAAAAAGAGGATACACGAGGAAGGCCTCAACCGTATCGTGGTCGCCTCGTGCACTCCGCGCACCCACGAGCAGCTTTTCAGGGAAACCCTCAGGGCCTCGGGCCTTAACGAATGCCTGGTCGAGATGGCCAACATCCGCAACCAGCTCGCCTGGGTCCATGCCGAGGAGCCCATGGCGGCCACGGCGAAAGCCAAAGACCTGGTGCGGATGGCTGTGGCAAAAGCCGTACACCTGGAGCCGGTGCCTTCTTTTTCCGTTCGAATCACCCCTCTGGCGCTGGTGATCGGAGGCGGGCTTGCCGGAATGACCGCCGCCCTGGCCCTGGCGGAACAGGGTTTTCCCGTCCACCTGGTCGAGAAGGCGGCCCAGCTCGGTGGAAATGCCCGCCACCTGTTTAAAACCTGGAAAAACGAACCCGTCCCCCCTTATGTCGAAATGCTGGCCGGCAAGGTAAGGGAGCACAGCCTTATTTCGGTTCACCTCAAGTCAACCGTGGTTGAAGCCGAAGGCTACGTCGGGAACTTCCATTCGGTAATCCAGAAACCTACCGGAAATGTCGCCGTAAATCACGGGGTGACGATCCTGGCCACCGGCGGACAGGCATTCAAGCCCTCCGAATATGACTACGGGCTGTCACAGAACATCTTTACGTCGCTCGAATTCGACAAGCTGCACGCGGTGGGAGACGAGCGCATTATAAACGGGCGCAATTTTGTCTTCATCCAGTGCGTCGGGTCCAGGGAACCCGAGAGAAATTACTGCTCCAAGGTTTGCTGCACGCATTCGATCCAGTCGGCGATTGCGCTAAAAGAGGAAAATCCGGCGCGAAGGGTCTTTATCCTGCACCGGGACGTGCGCACCTACGGCCTGAGGGAGGAGTTCTACAGGCGGGCGCGCGAACTCGGGGTGATTTTTATCAACTACGGCGTCCACCAGAAGCCCAATGTAGTGGTAAACGAGGATATGATCGAGGTGATCGTGTGGGATCACATACTGCACGAGCCCTTCAGCATACCCGCCGACGTGGTGACGCTGGCCACGGCCATCGTGCCCAACCCGGAAACCAGGGAGCTTGCCAGGCTCTACAAGCTGCCCACCGACCTTGACGGGTTCCTGCTCGAAGCACACGTAAAGCTGCGCCCGGTGGATTTCGCAACCGACGGGATCTTCCTTGCCGGACTGGCCCACTATCCCAAGCCAATCGAAGAATCGATCGAGCAGGCACAGGCGGCGGTGGCGCGCGCGGTGACGGTGCTTTCCAGCAGGTGGGTGGACCTGGACCTGGTGAAGGCCAGGATAGATGAGGAAAAATGCGACAACTGCGCGCTGTGCCTGGACGTATGCCCTTACCAGGCGCTGGCCATGGAGCAGGAACCCGCGGAAGGGGAAGATGAAGGCAACGGGCAGGGCGCCTTGAAACAGAGGCTGGTGGTGCGGCCGGCAAAGTGCAAGGGATGCGGCTCATGCCAGGCAACCTGCCCCAAGGAAGGCATAAACGTCGCCGGCTTCTCCTACGCCCAGCTCCGGTCCCAGGTCCGGGCCGCGCTGGGGAAGAACTAGATACTCGATGCCGGATGCCGGATGCGGTGTAGGGTGGGCACAGCTTTACCGTGCCCACCCTGCCAGCCGGATTACGCCAGGATCGAGCATCGAGAATCAAGCATCCAGCATCGAGAATCAAGCATCCGCTCCAACGGAAGGAATGGCGTTTTGTCAGACTGGTACCCGCGTTTTGAACCGAAAATAATCGCTTTTACGTGCAACTGGTGCTCCTATGCGGCAGCCGACCTTGCCGGGACCGCCCGCATCCAGTACCCTACCAATCTCCTGGTCATCCGCGTGATGTGCACCGGCATGGTGCACCCCAACCTGGTGACCGAAGCCTTCGAGCTGGGCGCCGACGGCGTCATGGTGATGGGGTGCCACCCCGGCGAATGCCATTACCAGGACGGTAATCAGAAGGCAAAGGCGAGACTGGTGGTAGTCGAGGAGATGCTCTCGCTGATGGATCTGGAGAAGGAGCGGTTTCAACTGGTGTGGTGTTCTTCGGCGGAAGCCGAACGGTTCGCCGCAATGGTCGCCGAAATGACCGGGACGCTGCGGGAAATAGGTCCTTCCCCGTACCGTGAAGACGCTTCGAAATATACTAGAAAAGAGCTGGTCCAATGACTGTGAAAATCGCCGCCGAGTGGCTGAGCGGGTGTTCGGGATGTGAAATGTCGCTTCTCGATATGGGAGCGGGCCTCCTGGAGCTGCTGGGCAGGGTCGAAATCGTCCACATGCCGGTCCTTATGGATCATAAGTATTTCGGCCGGGATGGGGACGGCGAT
Source organism: uncultured delta proteobacterium (assembly GCA_963712895.1). GTDB lineage: Bacteria > Desulfobacterota > Syntrophobacteria > Syntrophobacterales > Syntrophobacteraceae > SbD1. The sequence goes on from CAVQJR010000018.1 coordinate 80,333, forward strand.
GGGATCGACATTCCGGACTCCGACATCGGCCTCATAAGCGGCGGTATCCGGAACCGGGAACAGCTTCGGATAGCCGAACTGATGCGCGAGCGGTGCCGCATCGTCGTCGCCCTGGGCACCTGCGCCGGCCATGGCGGCATCCCGGCCATGATAAATCTTTTCGAAAACCGCGACCTTTTCGGCCGCTACTACCGGACCGCGGAGGGCACGGACGCTGCTTCCTATCCGGATCTGGTGGTCCCTCCGCTTCTCGACCGCACCTATGCCCTGGACGAAAAAATCGCTGTGGACGCCTGGATTCCTGGGTGCCCGCCGCATCCGGACAACATAGGCGCGGCGCTGGACTTGCTGATCGAAGGCAAAATCCCCGTGCTTCCCGTCCAGAGCGTGTGCGACTCCTGCCCGGCCAGGCGCGAGGGCAAGGGTTCGGTGCAAAGAATCCGGCGCTTCCTCCGCAATGCCCGGTATAATGCCGACCAGCCCCTTGGCGATATGCAATGCCTGCTCGAACAGGGGTTCCTGTGTCTTGGCCCCGTTACCCTGGCCGGATGCTCCGGGACGGCGGGAGGAGCACCCCGGTGCATCGAGGCGCGCGTGCCCTGCCGCGGCTGTTACGGGCCGGTGAGGCGCGGCGGCAACCAGCTCCTGGACATGCTGAATGCCCTTGCAAGCAACGGGATCGAAATCCGAAACCTGCCCGACCGGCTGTCGGTGCTGCGATTTTCCGGAGCGCATTCCAGGCTGCGGCCGCTTGCGCGCAAAAAGAAATAAGAAGCCTTTGTGTCTTCCGCAGGCAATGGAAATGCTTATGCCCGTCGTCCCGAGAGGAAATCATGAGTGAAGCAATTGAAAATGTCCCGCATCCGAAATCGCGCGCCAGGGAAATAGTGATCCAGCCGGTCACCCGGATCGAAGGCCATGCACGAATTGGGATACGACTGGACGAAAACGGCGATGCCGCCGAAGCGCGCGTACACATAATGGCCATGCGAGGGTTCGAAAAATTTCTCGAAGGCCGGCCGGCGGAGGAAGTGCCCTCGATTGTCACCCGGATTTGCGGAGTCTGCCCCTGGCAGCACCACCTGGCGTCCAACAAGGCGGTCGAGGACTGCTTCGGGGCCGAAGTGCCGCTTGCCGGCAGGTATTTGCGGGAACTGGCCCAGGTGCTCTCCCACGTGGGCGACAAGGTGCTCCATTTCTTCTTCCTGGCCGGGCCTGATTTTCTTGCCGATTCCGACGGACCTTCGCTAAGAAATATCATGGGAATCGCCAAGCGGTCGCCCGAGCTTGCCGGAAGGGTGATCCGCATCCGCCACCGCGCTCAAATGATGCTGGAAAAATTCGCGGGCCGGTCGATCCACCCCGACGCCATGGTGCCCGGGGGCTTTTCCAGGCCGATGAGCGAGCGCGAACGCGACGAGATGCACGAGGGGGCGCTCGAACTGCTCGAATTTGCGCGGTTTGCCCTGGATTTTGCCAGGGACGGGATATTTTCGCGGCTGAGTCCCGAGCAAACCTCCCTCGGGGACATTTCCACCGGTTTCCTGGGAATGGTAAACCCGCTGGACGGAAGCCTCAACTTCCACGACGGGGTCCTGAGGCTCATGAAGCCGGACGGCTCCTTTCACGAGTTTTCGGCCCGCGAGTACACGGACTTTATCGGAGAGCACGTCGAGCCGTGGTCGTACGGGAAGTTTCCTTACGCCCGGGGCTGGGGCGACGGGTTTTCAATGGATCTCGACGATCCGCGAGGAATATACAGGACCAACAGTCTGGCCAGGCTCAACGTGGCGGAATCCATCCGAACGCCGCTCGCCCAGGCGGAGCTGCGGGAATTTCGCTCTCTTTTCGGAAGGCCGGCGCAGTCCACGATGCTCTACCACTGGGCGCGCCTTATCGAACTGGTATATGCGTGCGAGCGCGCCGTCGAGCTTCTGGAGCACCGGGAAATAACCGACCAGCATGTCAGAAACGATGTGCTCCCGAAGGCCGGCCGCGGCGTGGGGTGTGTCGAAGCCCCCCGCGGGACCCTGATTCATGATTACTCCACCGACGACAACGGTTTTATCATCAGGGCAAACCTGATCGTCGGAACCACCCACAGCCTTGCCGCCATCAACATGAGCGTCAACCGGGCGGCCCGCGACCTCATCAGGGGAGGCAAAGTGGACGGGGAGGTGCTCAACCGCATCGAGATGGCGATGCGCGCCTACGATCCGTGCATATCCTGCGCCGCGCACTGCCTGGACGGCGGCGAAGCGGTGGCGGTCACCGTACGGGATTCGCAAGGTAATGTTGTTGCCCGCAGATAATGCGATCCTTAAAATTCACGCTCGTTGAATACCAATCTCAAACTCAATTTTCGGGAGCGGTTCACGATGACCACCACTGCAGGCAAGAAGGACAGGAGACCGAAAGTTCGCGCGGAGCGGGTGGACACCAAGTGCGGCTACATCGGCCACATGACGGTTGATGAAATAAAGTCGCGCACCTTGGGTGAACATGTAAACGTGGCCTGCCCCGAGTGCGGAAAGATACACCTGACGATTGAAGAAACAGAGGAAGCCGAGGCCAGCACGCTCAGGAAAAGCAAGCGGTTCGCCAAGATAAAATCGGATGCCGAAGGGTAGGGCGGCGCAGTTTGTTATATCTCGCGCGAAGCCGTGAAGCGATTCACCACAGAGAGCGCAGAGGAAAAGTGAGAATTTCTTATATCTCACGCGAAGCCGCGAAGCCCGCGAAGAATAAATAATGAACCGGGCGGCTATACCGGAGTTTACTCCGAACGGGCGCCGTGAAAGCAACCCCCATTGTCTTTTCCTTTCCTTCGCGTTCTTCGCGGCTTCGCGTGAAATCCGCATTCAAATCATGGTAATTTCATACGTTTTAGGCTAATACCGGGTCCATGGCATCGCCGGTTTCCAAACCCGTCATCTGGAAGGCAGGTCCCGGAGCGCCAAGTCCCGGGGACATATCGCAGGCGGCTTCGCTCCTCGTGCGCGGGGGTCTCGTAATCTATCCCACCGAGACCTTCTACGCCCTGGGGGCGGTGCCGGCGCTGGCCACGGCGCTTGAAAAAGTTTTTACGGCCAAGGGAAGAGATGCGGGAAAACCGCTTCCACTGATCGCCTCGGGTCTCGCGGATGTGCTCAAGGCGGTTTCCGCGTGGACGGATGCCGCGCGCTCCCTGGCCGAAGCTTTCTGGCCGGGGCCGCTTACGCTGGTCCTTCCCGCTTCTTCTTCGCTGCCTGCCGTCCTGCATGCCGGGACGGGAAAGATCGCGGTGCGCATATCCTCGCACCCGGCGGCCACCCTGCTGGCGAAGCGCTCGGGAGGGCTGCTGGTGTCCACCAGCGCCAACCGGTCCGGAGACCCCCCGCCCCGGACCCCCGAAGAGATATCCCCCGAACTGCTTTGCGTATCGGACGGACTGATCGATGCCGGAACCCTCCCCGGCGGTTTGCCTTCGACTATCGTGGATGTTTCCGTCTTTGCGCCGAGACTGGTCAGGAAGGGAAAAATCTCCTGGGAAGAGGTCGAAAATGTTCTTGCCGCAATCTGAGAAAAACAGGTAATAGGAGCGTCCGGCGGTTGGTCTGGATATTTCGGGCCAAAATTATTAAACTGGGCTTCTGAGTAGAACCCGGCCGCCGGGTTGCGATTGGACCGATGCCGCGGTTCGAACGGTCGGGGCCGCAATGTGGCTGCGGGGCGTAGTTCCCATTTTACTTGAACCCGAGAATGGCAAAGAATGCTTATTGTGCTGATAGTTGCGGCAGTCCTGATTTTGGCAGGCCTTTGCGTGGCGGGGGCGGCGATCCGCTGGAGGCAGCTTAGCGGAAAGCAGACGCGGGTCGTCCTTTCCGGCGGAGGGACGGGGGGCCACGTCAACCCGGCCCTTGCGATAGCCGAGGGCATCAGGGGACGCGAGCCGCAGGCCCGGTTTCTCTATATCGGAGTCAAGAACAGGGCGGAAAGCGTGATCGTCAGAAAGGCCGGCCACCGGCTCCGGTTCGCATGGTCCGAGGGATTTCCCGGTTTCAAGGTATCGCTGCGTCTTTTCCGTTTTCTTCTGAAGCTTGGCGTGGGCGTGATCCAGTCGCTGGTGATGCTCATCGCATTCGCCCCGAAATGGGTGATAGCGACGGGCGGCTACGTCAGCGCCCCGGTAATCGCCGCTGCGCTCATTTTAAAAAAGTTGCGCATCGCCCGTGTATCCATCTTTTTGCACGAACAAAACAGCATCCCCGGCCAACTCAACGCCCGGATGGGAAACTGGGTCGACAGGGTCCTTCTCACCTTCCCGCAGACGCTCTCGTTTTTCCCGAAAAACGGTGTAATCGTCGGTTATCCGATACGCCATTCGATAGTTTCCATCCCGCCCGAGCAAGCGCGTGCAAGGCTTTCGTTTCCGATACCCCCCGGACGCGAGGTGGTTTTCGCCTTCGGCGGGTCCCAGGGTGCAAGGACCATCAACCGCGCGGTCGTGGACGCCTTGCCCTGGCTTCTGCCCTACCGCAACCGGCTGTTCATAATCCACGGAATGGGGCTTTCGGCAACCGGTGACTACGAATCGGCCCGGGATACGCAGTCGCGGATCGAAGAATCGTTTTCCGAACAGGAAAAGGCCCTTCTCGGCGAGTTTTACTACAGGCAGGACTATTTCCACAATATCGCGGAAATCTACTCTATAAGCTCCCTGATCGTTTGCAGGAGCGGTGCCGGGAGCTTGAACGAAATTTCCCGGATCGGAAAACCCGCCCTTTTGATCCCGAAGGCAAACCTTCCCGGCGACCACCAGGTAATGAATGCCCGCGCCATGAAAACGGCGGGTGCGGCGGAAATTTTATACGAAGACACCATCATGGAAGACGGCCGGCTCCTGGAGAAACTCGAAGGACGGCTGCTGGCGGAAAAGATAATCGAGCTGCTTGACAGTCCGGTGCGGCTGCGGACGATGACGGAAAACAGCAGGAGTTTTTTGAGACGCAACGCCACCGAGCGCATTTTAAACGAGCTGTACCGCGAACCTCGCCTCGCGGACGCCGATTCGTATCAGCCCACCCCTTTCAGAAGCCTTATCGGCAACTCCAGACTGTTGCAGATACTGAGCGCCGCCCGTGGCCGGGCGGGCTGCCGGTTCGACCCCCAGGACGCGGTGGGCGACCTGGACGATCTCCAGTATTACAGGCACAGGGCGGCGGGCCTTCTCAGCCACAAATCCTGGGAGGACCGAAACCTGGGGGTGAAGCTCATCGGCCTTACCCTCTACCGGGAAAAGATCCCCACGCTGCTCAAGATGCTTTCCGACAGGATGCCGGTAAGCCGGTTCAGGAAGTTTTTCGGTGGTGATTTCGAGCAGGTGGGCTTTATCCGCAGAAACATCGTGCAGGCGCTTAGAATTCTGGATCATTTCGACGCAGAAGTGGAAAAGCACCTGTTCGGCGCTCTTGCCGATCCCTATTACGAGGTGCGCTCCCAGGCGTGCGTCACCGCCGCCCACTTCGGCCCTTTTCTCGAAGGGAACCGGGCCTGGCTGGATGCTCTTATGAAGCTCTTTGCCGATCCGTGCTTCGAGGTGGTGATCGAGGCCGCAAAGGCGGTGGGCGAGATCGGAAACGGCCAGGAGGCCGCCGAGGTCCTCCTGGCAATGAAAGAGTCCCATTACTGGCAGGTGCGGGACGCCGCACTGCACGGGCTGATGCGGCTGGTCGACCGCGGGGTTGTGGAGGGCTCGCCGGAGTTGCTGGCGGCGATGTCTTCTTTTATCCTGACCTCCACCGATTTCAAGCCGCATTTCGGGATAAAGGAAACCTTCACCGTGCTCCAGGATCGTTGCGCCAAGGGCAATAACGCCGGCCTGCGCGCGCTTCCCGAGCAGCCCGCCAGGAAGTCGCAATGATATACGAAATATGTAATCTGCTGATCCCCGTTTCGGACGTTTTCTCATTCTGCCGGCTGGTAAACTACATCAGTTTCCGGGCCATCGTGGCGGCGCTCACGGCCGTGATTTTCATCCTGATTTTCAGCCGCCGGTTCATCCTGTTCGTGCACCGTCATTGTTTCCTGGACCAGGTGAGGGAAACGGGCGTCCACTCCGCTTTCGACAAAAGAGGCACCCCGACGATGGGCGGCGTGCTGATCATCGGGGCCGTGCTGGTCTCCATGGCCCTGTGGGGCAACTGGCACAGCCCGTTCATTTTATGTTCGATCGCCGGTATGCTGTGGTTCGGCCTCCTGGGCCTGTTGGACGACGTTTCCAAGGTGAGGATGAAGAGCGGGGACCGGGGTCTTTCCGAGCGCAAAAAATTGGCCCTTCAGGGGCTGTTCAGCCTGGTGTTCGCCTGGGTTTGCGTCGGTCCCTGGGCGCCGCTCGGAAGCGCGCTCGCCACGAAGCTCTATATCCCGTTCTACAAGCATCCCCTCCTGGATTTGGGACCCTTTTTCTACGGGGCTTTCATATTTTTGTTCATCATCTTCGTTTCCAACGCCGTCAACATAACCGACGGCCTGGACGGCCTGGCGATTACCCCGTCGATCTTCGTGGTGGCGGTCCTGGGCATCTTCGCCTACGTCGAGGGGAATCGAATCTATTCCGGCTATCTCTATTATCCTTTCCTGCGCGGGGCGGGCGATTTGACCGTTTTCGCGGCCGCATTCGTGGGGGCGGGACTGGGTTTTCTGTGGTATAACGCCTACCCGGCGCAGATTTTCATGGGAGACACCGGCTCCCTTGCCATAGGCGGCACCATGGCCGTGATCTCCGTTCTGCTCAAACAGGAGATGCTGTTTCCCCTGCTGGGCGGACTTTTCATCGCCGAAGCCATCACCAGCCAGGTCCAGGAAAAAATCGGAGTCAAATGGATCGGGCGCCGCATTTTCTACCGGGCACCTCTCCACCACAATCTCCAGCACAAAGGGATAGCGGAAACCAAGGTGGTGATCCGCCTGTGGATAGTTGCGGGTATCCTGGCCCTCATCTCTCTTGCTACGCTGAAGCTGAGGTAGGCGGGGTACGGGTGCGGGTTGGTCTCATTTTGGTCTCACGCGAAGCCGCGAAGAGCGCGAAGGAAAGAAAAGTACAACGGACGCGTACTCTTTCCTCTTGACGGAGGAGGCCGGGTGGGGGTACTCGCCATCGCAGGGCCGTCAAATTCGGGATTCAAACTTCGCGGTCTTCGCGGCTTCGCGCGAGATAAAACTTAACCCGCAACCGCCATTATTTCCCGCCTGCGGAAACACTCGATCGTATGATCGTTTACCATTCCGGTGGCCTGCATGTGAGCGTAAACTATCGTGGGTCCGACGAATGAGAAACCCCTCCCGCGAAGGTCTTTGCTTATGGCCTCGGACTCCGGGCTTTTCGCGGGATAATCTTCCAGTTTCCGGAGTTCGTTTAAAATTGGCCTGTTATCTATAAAACTCCAGATGTAGGCATCAAAGCTTCCGAACTCTTCCCGCACTTCCAGGAACCGCCCGGCGTTATTTACCGCGGCCAGAACTTTTGCGCGGTTGCGGATAATTGCCGGGTTCGCAAGGATTTGCCCCATTTTGGCCTCATCGTAGCGGGCCACCTTTTCCGGGTCGAACCGGTCGAAAGCGGCGCGGAAGCCCTCCCTTCTCTTCAGTACCGTATACCAGCTCAGCCCCGCCTGAAAGGCTTCCAGGACGAGGAATTCAAATATGTGCCGGTCATCATGGACCGGAACACCCCATTCTCTGTCGTGGTACTCCACGTACTCGGGCTTGCTCAGGTCCACCCACGGGCATCTTTTTACGGGTTCGTTCATCGACACAGCTCCCATCGACCGCCTCTCGCAGAGCGGAAAGAGCAAAAGAGATAATATCCGTTTATGAATGATAATGATTAGTTTTAAATCAAGTTCCACTTTTCCGGAACAGGCTGGAGCAGAATAGAATATATGCACGCAAACAGGCCCCGGCGGGCCTTTTTAATTGGAGAGCCAAAAATGGATTCAATCGCTGACGGAGGGGCGAGTCCCCGCCTTTTGACCCCCGATAATAGCATACTTCTTTTGATCGACCATCAGCCCCAGATGGCTTTTGCAACGCATTCCATAGAGGGTCAAACGCTTATCAACAACGTGACCGGGCTGGCGAAATCCGCAACGGTCTTCGGTGTTCCCACCGTTTTGACCACTGTGGCGGCGGAAAGCTTCAGCGGTCCCATTTTCCCGCAGGTCCAGGCGGTTTTTCCGAACCTGAGGCCCATTGACAGGACCACCATGAACGCCTGGGAAGACAGGCACGTCATCGATGCCGTAAAGAAGATCGGACGCAGGAAGCTGGTGATGGCGGCCCTGTGGACGGAGGTCTGCCTGGCGACCGCCGCGCTTTCGGCTTTCGATGAGGGCTACGAGGTTTACATAGTCACGGATGCTTCGGGCGGAGTCAGCCTTGAAGCCCACGAGAGTGCCATCCAGCGCATGGTCCAGGCGGGGGTCGCTCCCATGACATGGCTGCAGGTGCTTCTCGAATGGCAACGGGACTGGGCTCGCACGCAGACCTACGATGCCGTGCTGCGCATCGTCAGGGAACACGGCGGTGCCTACGGTCTCGGGGTCGGCTATGCGAAGTCGATGTTCGGAGCACATGAAGGAGAAGCAAAAAAAGCCGCCTGAAACGGCTTGCCAGCGGGAAGGCGCTGCCGGACTGGAGTACGATTCGGCGCGGAAAGGATACGATAATGGATGCAGAAATCGTTCTCAAAAACGGCCGCATCACAACACTCGGCCGGGACCACCCGGAAATTTCCGCTGTTGCGATCAAGGATGGACGCTTCCTGGCCGTCGGGCCGGAAGCGGAAGTCATGAAGTTCAAGGCGGAGGGCACCCGGGTAATCGACCTGAACGGCCGCAGGGTCATTCCGGGCCTGAACGACTCCCATATCCACGTCATCCGCGAAGGGCTCAACTATAACATGGAGCTTCGCTGGGACGGGGTGCCCTCCCTTGCGGACGCCCTGGGGATGCTTCGCAAGCAGGCGCGACGCACCCCTGCACCCCAGTGGGTGCGGGTAATCGGGGGATGGTCCGAGTTCCAGTTTGCCGAGAGGCGCATGCCTACCCTGGATGAAATCAACGAGGCGGCGCCCGAAACCCCGGTTTTCATACTTCACCTCTATGACCGCGCCTTCCTGAACCGTGCCGCGTTGCGGGCCCTGGGATACACGAAAGAGACCCCGGAGTTTGCGGGGGGCGAAATCCAGCGGGACCGAAAGGGCAACCCCACCGGGCTTCTCATCGCGCGTCCCAACGCGACGATACTCTACGCAAGCCTGGCCAAAGGCCCGAAGCTTTCTTTCGAGGACCAGCTCAATTCGTCGCGGCTTTTCATGCGGGAACTCAACCGGCTCGGCATCACCAGCGTAATCGACGCCGGGGGAGGCTTTCAGAATTACCCGGACGACTACAGGGTTGTCGAGGACCTGGCCCGGCGGGGAGAACTCACGCTTCGCTTTGCCTACAACCTGTTTACGCAACGTCCGGGAGAAGAACTCGACGATTTCACTCGCTGGCTCTCCATGACCGGTCCCGGCAGGGGAGACGACTTTTTCAGGATGAACGGGGCCGGCGAGATGCTGGTCTTTTCGGGCGCGGATTTCGAGGATTTCCTCGCCCCCAGGCCGGAGCTTCCACCCGGCATGGAAAAGGAACTCAAGCCGGTGGTGAGGCTCCTTGTGGAAAACAAGTGGCCTTTCAGGCTCCACGCCACCTATGACGAGTCTATCACGCGGTTTCTCGACGTATTCGAGGAAATCGACCGTGAAGTCCCCTTCCGGGGGCTGAGATGGTTCTTCGACCACGCGGAAACCATAAGCGGCCGTAATATCGAGCGGGTGATGGCGCTGGGGGGCGGGATCGCCGTTCAGGACCGCATAGCCTTCCAGGGGGAGCATTTCATAAGCCGCTACGGGGCTGAGGCGGCCCGAAGCACGCCTCCCGTCGTTCGCATGCTGGCAATGGGGGTGCCCGTGGGGGCCGGTACGGATGCAACGAGGGTCTCGAGCTACAATCCCTGGGTCAGCCTCTACTGGCTGGTGACGGGAAAAACGCTCGGCGATACGCGGCTCTACCAGGCGGAAAACCGTTTGAGCCGCATTGCGGCACTTCGGCTCTATACCCTGGGCAGCGCCTGGTTTTCGGGTGAAGAAGATAAAAAGGGTTCGATCGAGCCCGGAAAGTTCGCCGACCTTTCCGCCCTGTCGCAGGATTACTTCACGGTTCCCGAAGAGTTCATAAAGCACATCGAGTCGGTTCTCACCATCGTGGGCGGCAAGGTGGTGTACGGCTCCTGCGAGTTCACGGCTCTTGCGCCGCCCGAGCCGGCCGCCAGTCCGGACTGGTCGCCCGTAAAGATCCACAAGGGATATTATAACGCCGGCAGAATCTGTGAGAGGGCCGCTTAATACGAGGTGCGGGGAAAGGCTTCCTGGAAAATCGCCCCCGCCCCCCCCGAGATTTCGGCCTCACGCGTTCGTGGGTGAGGCCGTCTGCAAGACATTCGTGTTCTTCGCCTTTTTTCTAATGCCCGGTGAGTCAAATACTGTTAATTTTAGCGGGTAAGGGAGGGGATTGGTAACTTCGGCGCCGTGGAAGGTTTTTCGGGCCGCCGGGGTCCTCCCCGTATCCAGACTACAACACTCGACCATCCGGGAGGGCGACAGATGAATATTTTAATTCTTGGGGCCGGTGCCATCGGCAGTCTTCTCGGAGCGAGGCTTGCCGGGACTGATGCCTCGGTTTTTCTCTACAGCACCAACCGTGCGCACATGGGGGCCGTGGCCGACCGCGGCCTGTCGATCGAGGAACTGGACGGTACGGTTACAAACCTTAAACTGACCAGTTCCTCAGATCTGGGCTCGGTCCCCCGCAACCCCGACCTGGTGCTGGTGGTGGTAAAGACCTATGCCACTCGGGAAGCGGTCGGGAGTATTCTCGGCCTGTGCTCCCCGTCCACGATCTTTCTCACCCTTCAAAACGGAATAGGAAACTGGGAGTCGATAGCCGAGGTCGCCGGGAAAGAGACCGTCCTTGCCGGCAGCACCTCCCAGGGGGCCACCTCTCTGGGGCCCGGCAGGATTCGCCACGGGGGAAACGGGCCCACTTACATCGGCGAGCCTTCGGGACCGGCATCCGAGCGGGTGGGCCGCGTGATCGAGCTTTTCCGGGAAGCGGGGCTGGCCTGCGAGCCGAGCGACAACGTCGAACGGCTGATATGGGACAAACTGATCGTGAATGTGGGGATCAACGCCATAACGGGCCTTACCGGGATCAAAAACGGGGTCATCGCCCGGATGGGAGAAGCCTCGCAACTGTGTGGTTCGGCGGTCGAGGAGGCAATCCTGGTTGCCAGGGCCAAGGGTTTTCCGGTGGGGCTGGAGATGATCGAACGTGTCATCGGGGTGGCCAGGGCCACCGCCAGGAACCGGTCTTCGATGGGCCAGGACGTGGATAAGAAAAAAAGGACGGAAATCGATGCCATAAACGGCGCCATCGTGCGGTTCGCCCGGGAAACGGGCATTCCGACCCCTGTCAACCAGACGCTCACCTGGCTCGTAAAGATCCTGGAATCCAACTACGGGGGAGTTTCTTAAGGCCCGATCTCTCTTGTATTGAATCCACTATCGGGTATAATCGCGCTAATATTGCGGAAGGGTTCGGGTTTTTGGTTTCCGGATTTGACGGCGTACGATTTTGCCGATCTTGGTCCGGATACGGCGCCGGACCCTTCCGAATGCACCCATCAGACCGGGCAGGCCCACGAGCGGACCGCCCGAGTACAAAGGAGATGCGTGATGAACAAAAGGGTTTCGGTTCCCGACATTATGGCGGCGAAGGGCAAGCGTAGAGTGACCGAGCTGACCGCGTACGACTACCCCACCGCGCTTTGGGCGGACAAGAGCGGAGTCGATATGCTGCTGGTCGGGGATTCGCTGGCCATGGTCGTCCTGGGCCATGAGGATACGCTCACGGTGGGGATGGCGGAAATGCTCCACCACACGCTGGCGGTGAGCCGGGGGGCCAAGCGGGCCATGGTTATCGGTGACATGCCCTTCATGTCCTACCAGGCGAGCGTGGAGCAGGCGCTGGTAAACGCCGGGCGCTTCATGAAAGAGGCAAGGGCCAACGCCGTGAAGCTGGAGGGCGGGGTGAGGGTCGTGCCGCAGGTCAGGGCGATGGTTGATGCCGGAATCCCCGTGCAGGGCCACCTGGGATTGACTCCCCAGAGCGCCGCGCAGTTCGGCGGGTTCAAGGTGCAGGGCAAAACGGCCGAAGCGGCGAAGGTCCTGATCGACGACGCCTTGGCGCTGGCCGATGCGGGATGTTTCAGCATCGTCCTGGAAGCAATTCCTTCCGCGGTGGCCGAATTGATAACCGAGGCGTGCCCGGTGCCCACCATCGGCATCGGGGCGGGGCCGGCATGCGACGGCCAGGTACTGGTCGTACACGACGTGCTCGGGCTCTACGACCGCTTCACCCCCAGATTCGTGAAACAATACGCCAAACTCGGCGATACCATAATCGAGGCCCTGACCAGGTATAAGGAAGAAGTGGAACAGGGGATCTTTCCCGGACCCGAACACAGCTTTGTCATCGCCGATGCGGAAGCGCAAAAGCTCGGCGAAAAGAGCTGATCTTGGAGACTTTGCTCTGAGCACCGGGTGAAGGCCGCACCTGCCGTATAGTTTAGCACATATTTCACCTGATCTGATTCCAAGTTGCGTTCAAGTTGATATTTCCTGACAGTGCGGGGGAACCGGTTCCCCCGCACCCCTTCAGCAGCGGCTTAGCTCTATTTGCCCGCGCGCGCCAATTTGGTATAGTGACGGTTAAACCCCATACAGGACGGAGCGGCCATGAGTTCGACATCTCCTCCCCCAAAGATATCGACGCGTCTTTTCATTAGCCTTGGACTTGTCTTCGCCCTGGCGGCGGCGGTAACCGTCATTTTTGTAAGGGATGAACTGACCCGCCAGGCGCTTGGAGACGCTCAGGACAAGGCCAGGATCCTTCTTGACAACGACTTTGCCATCCACCGCTATATTACCGACGAGCTAAAGCCGCGGATGATCGAGTGGAGCGCTTCTTTCCGCCCGGAAGACTATTTCGAGCCTTCCTGGATGTCCGCCAGTTACGCTCTGCGCAGGATCGACCAGTCCTACCGGTTCATAGACCACAGCAGCTACTACCAGAAGCACTGCGCAATCGGCGCGCGCAATCCCGAAAACGAAGCAAACGATTATGAGCGGGAGTTCATACTCCGGACCGAGAGCGACCCCAATCTTATCACTTCGTCCAGGATAGGTATTTTCAATGGCCAGCCCTGTTTGTTCTTTCTGCGGCGCGGACTGGTGATGGGGCAATCGTGCCTGCAATGCCACGGCAGCCCGGATAAGGCCCCATCGGGCCTCGTCGACATGTACGGGCCCCGGCGGGGCTTTGACAGGAAGCTGGGTAAAGTAGTCTCGGCGTTTTCCGTGCGAATCCCGCTCCAGGGCTTCTACGGCGAGGCCAAGTCGTTTTCTCTGAGGCTCTCGTGGCTTTTCCTGACGGTTCTCGGCTGCCTGTTCCTCGTCCAGTATATCCTGCAAAGGCGGCTTTTTTTCAACCCCCTGGGAAAAATCCAGGAGAAGGCGCTCCAGATTGCGGCAAGCGACGAACACCTGGGAGAAAGGATAGAGACCCCGTCGGGGAAAGAGCTTACCGACCTTACCGAGGCTTTTAACCGGATGTCGGAAAATCTCAAGGCCCGCGTATCGGAGCGCGAAATCGCCGAAGATGCCCTGCAAAGGGCGCAGGCGCTGCTCGAAGGAAGGGTCGAAGAGCGCACGGCCGAACTTACCCGCGCCTACGAACTGCTGAAGCTGGAAGTCATGGAAAAAAACCGGGTCGAAGAAAATCTCAGGAGATCTGAGCTACACTTGAGAAATCTTTACTCGCGGCTTTTGACGAGCCTGGAGGAGGAGCGGAGGAAAATTTCCAAGGAAGTGCACGACAGCATCGGGTCGCCCCTGGCCGCCATCAAGATCGGCCTGGAAAACTCCCTTATGAAGAGCGAAAAAGGAAAGCCCGATCCGGAATCTTTCCGCGCCCTTGCCGATCTGGCCCAGCACGCCATGCGCGAATGCCGCAGGATAATGACCGACCTGCGCCCGCCCGTGCTCGACGACTACGGGATAGTGGCCGCCATAGGCTGGTTCTGCGACCGGTTCCAGATCATAAATCCGGGGATACGGATAGAAAAGATGATCGAACTGGACGAAAAAGAGATCCCGCAGTCACTGCGGATCGTCGTGTTTCGAATAGTCCAGGAAGCGCTCAACAATGCGGCCAGGCACAGCGGTGCGGAAAACATCACGATCTCGCTGGTGAAAAACCGCCAGATCGAACTGCGCATCAGCGACGACGGCTGCGGGTTCAATATGAGGTCGGTGCTGGCGAAAAAGAACCAGGAAGGGATGATCGGGATTTCCAGTATGAAGGAGCGCGCGGAACTCTCAGGCGGGTCCTTCCAGGTGAAAACGGCCGTGGGGCGGGGAACGGAAGTCTGCGCCCGCTGGTCTTTTTAGGCAGGTGTTGATATATATGGCGGCTTGAAATGAAAAGCACCCCAGGGATAACGATGAGAGATGAAGAAAAATCAAAGGAACAGCTGGTAGGCGAAATCCGGGAACTGAGGATGCGCCTCTCGGAGGCCCGTAGCCTCGAACAGGAGCTTATCAACGCCAAGAAGCTCGAAGCAATCGGCATCCTCGCCGGCGGAATCGCCCACGATTTCAATAATTTGCTGTTCGTTATACTTGGCAACATCAGCATGGCCCGGATGAAGCTCGCGCCGGAAGATGCCGCCACGAAGCACCTCGATGGAGCTTCGACCGCCTGCCTGAGGGCAAAGGATCTCACCCAGAAGTTTATAACCTTCTCGTCCGGAGGAGGTCCCGCCAGGGACAGGGTAAACGTTCGGGAACTCGTCGAAGACGTCGTGAGCCTGGCTCTTAGCGGCTCTAATTTCGGGAGCAACCTTCGATTCCCGGAAGACCTGTGGCTTGCTGAAATCGACGAGCAGGAGATGCGCCAGGCGCTCACCGGAATCATCGTCAATTCCAAGGAGGCCATGCCCCGTGGAGGCGAGATCCGGGTGAGGGCGGAAAACGTCGAGATCGGCGCCGACGGCGACAAGCCGCCCAACGGCCTCATGGAAGGGCGGTACGTGAGAATCCGTATCGAGGACAGCGGTGTCGGCATTCCGCAGGAAAACCTGGACAAAATCTTCGACCCTTATTTTTCGACCAAGTACAGGGGAAGCCAGAAGGGGATGGGGTTCGGACTCGCCATTGCACATTCCGTGGTAAAGAGGCACAACGGCCACATCAAGGTGGAGTCCGGCAGCGGGGAAGGGACTACTGTTTCCATACTGATCCCGGCGTCCACGGCAAAGGATGTCGCCCGTGTGGTGCCGGTCCGTCCGGTTCCGGCGGGAAGAAAAAGAATACTGGTCATGGATGATGAGGAAATGCTGGCGGACCTTGCCAAGACAATGATCGAGCACCTCGGATACGAAGCGGACGTCGCGCTCAACGGAGAGCAGGCAATCGAGATGTACGCGGAGGCCATGGAGCAGGGCCGTGAGTATCACGCGGTCATACTGGACCTTACCGTCAAGGGTGGGATGGGCGGCAAGGACGCCCTGAGAAAGCTCCTTTACCTTAACCCGAACGTGAAAGCGATTGTGTCCAGCGGATATTCGAGCGATCCGGCGATGTCGGACTGTGTCGGTTACGGTTTCAAGGCCACCCTGGGCAAGCCCTACGCCATGGAGCAGTTAAAAGAGGTGCTGGACGGCATCCTGCACCAGGGCACGGAGGGATAGGGAGAAAAAATCGATCGATTCGCATTCGGGCAACGGCACGGTCTCTCCGCGCCATTGGCCGCATTGCCGCGAAGCCCGGCTTTGCGGCGGGCGCTTCGCCTTCCCCGTGGCGGTTCAACCCCCAACAGACAGCGGACTGATGAAATTCGAAATCCTTTCCCGTGACCCGTCCTCGAATGCCCGCTCCGGCCGGATACATACCGCGCACGGCACGGTGGACACCCCCGTTTTCATGCCCGTGGGCACGGCCGGGTCGGTTAAAAGCCTCTCCCCGGATGAGCTTGAATCCATCGGGGCGCGGATTATTCTCGGAAACACTTATCACCTTTACCTTCGCCCCGGAGACGAGAGGATCGCCCGGCTCGGCGGGCTGCACGAGTTCATGAGCTGGGACCGCTCGATACTTACCGACAGCGGCGGCTTCCAGGTCTTCAGCCTGGCCAGGATAAACAGGATCGAAGAGGAAGGCGTGCAGTTCCAGTCGCATATCGACGGCTCGCGCCATTATCTTACGCCGGAGGCGTCTGTGCGCATCCAGAAAAACCTGGGCTCGGACATCTGCATGTGCTTTGACGAATGCACGCCGTACCCGGTAACTTACGAATATGTCGCGCAATCCGTTGCGCGAACGGTGCGCTGGGCGGAGCGGTCCCGAAAAGCCCACGTCGAGGTGGAAAGCTTTACGCCCCAGGCCCTTTTCGGAATCGTTCAGGGGAGCGTTTTCAACGATCTTCGTGAAAAATGCCTGGAAAAGCTCCTGGAGATCGGGTTCGACGGCTACGCCATCGGGAGCCTTTCCGTCGGAGAATCCAAGCCGGAGATGCTCGCGGTCATGAGGCGGCTTGCGCCGGCGCTTCCCGAATCGTCGCCCCGCTACGTGATGGGGGTCGGCACGCCGGAGGACCTGGTGGAAGGGGTGCGCTGCGGAGTGGACATGTTCGACTGTGTGATGCCCACCCGAAACGCCAGAAACGGGATGCTCTTCACCTCGCGCGGGCCGGTAAACATCAAAAACTCCGTTTACACCGAAGACCGGGGCCCCATCGACCCGGACTGCGGCTGCTACACCTGCCGGCGGTTTTCCCGCGCCTACCTGCGCCATCTCTACATCTCGCGCGAACTTCTGTCGTACCGGCTCAATACGATCCACAATCTATACTTTTACCTCGACCTCATGGCCCGTATGCGCTCGGCAATCGAAGCGGGAGCATTCGCGGACTGGCGTGCAGACTACTATGCGCGCCTGGAAGAATTCACTGGAAAAAAGCCGGAAGGCGCCGATGACTAGCAATGGCGTCCGTGGGACAGGGCAGGTTTTAGCGCCGGGGTATCCTCACGGGCCGATTACAGGTCGGGTGGAAGAAAGGCCCTGGATTCTCATCACGGTTAGCCTTGACACCGCTGCTTCGGCGATGTTAGATTGATCGCTTGTCGGGACGTGGCGCAGCCTGGTTAGCGCGCTTGCTTGGGGTGCAAGAGGACGGAGGTTCAAATCCTCTCGTCCCGACCAGTTAAGTCCAAAATATCCCCAAAAATTAAGCCTCTTCCGAATGGAAGGGGCTTTTTTTATATGCGTCCGGCAGGGCGTGGGAACGAGGGAATTATCTCGCAAGGCCAAAACCTGTTCCACCGCAGATTGCCCACGTAATCGGATTATCCTACCCGATTTACCTTCCTTTTGATGCGATCCGTTCCTTTTCGCAAACCGGTTTCCCACGGCGGTGGGCGGGTCAAGTGCAAAAAATTGTCGATGAAAGTGCGATTCATGTAACCGATAATCGGTTTTGAAACGTCTAGAACCAAAGAGAGCAGGTTTTCACGGAATGGCACAGGTTATGCTGTTTATTTCGAGCGGCATGTGAGTTGAATTAACCTTGAACCGGCCCTCCGGACAGTTGAGGGAAGGGCAAGAACTTCCAGCAGGAGGAGATCATGATATCTCGAAAAATTATTATAGCTCTGGCATTTGTATTCATGCTGGCCGGCTGTGCCGGTATGACCAGGTCGGAACAAAACGTTCTGGGCGGCGGAGCGGTCGGGGCCGGTCTTGGCGCGGCCATTGGCGCCGCCGCGGGCGGAAACCCCGCGATGGGCGCCGCGATTGGAGGTGCTGCCGGGATAGTTGGCGGAGCGCTCAAGGATTCGTGGGAAAGGAACAATGGGTACTACGACGGGTACTACCCGCCTCCGCCTCCGAGGCCCTATTACGGACCTGGCCCCTATTATGGACCTGGCCCGTACTGAGAAAAATCTTGGCCTTCCCTCGACTGAACCCGGCCCGGAAGCTACGGGCCGGTCGTTGATTACAGAGAAAAAGGCAGGGTCGAAACGGCCCCGCCTTTTTCTCTGTTAGCCTGTTGCCCTCCGAGTGGGAGGTCGGCGGTTGTCAGCGGATGTCCATCGCTACGGAATCCTCATGCACTTTTTCCCATTCATCCATATATTGAGCCGACTCTTCGATGTGTGCCCGCATAAGCTTTTCGGCCAAATCGGCATCACGTTGTTCGAAGACATCCACAAGCTCCAGATGTTGTACCAGAGCGCTGTGCAAGCGGGGATAGAAAGCTGAAGCACGAAAACGGATCAGCTTTATATGGTCGAAAAGGCCCCTGGAGATACTTATCAAAGTGCTGCACGCGCTGCGTTCCAGAATAAATTCATGGAACTGCATATTTGCCGCGGAGAATTCATAGCGCTGTTCGGTGAGAGAGACATCGGAAAAGGGGACAAACATTTTTCGCATCTCATCGAAATCTTCGGGCGTGAAGTTACGGGTAGCCAGGCGAGCGGCCATTCCTTCGAGGGTTGCGCGCACCATCAGGATGCAAAGGATCTCCTCCTTTGTCTTTTTGGCAACGAAAACCCCCTTGTACGGCACAACCTGGAGAAAGCCCTCGGCAACAAGACGGTTAACGGCCTCCCGCACGGGCGTTCGACTCATATTAAGCTTCGTGAGCAGAAGCTTCTCGTCCACTCTACTCCCCGGCAGCATGTCGCCGAATTCCGAGGTAAGTATATATTCTTTTATTGCTTCATAAGCTTTCTCACTTAGGCGTGAATGACTAACAAGAGTAGGTTCCATATTTAAAAGTCCTGAATTAAAATCGATACCTGGAAAATCCCCCTGTCATACGAACCTCTTATATTTGGCGGCGGCCTCGCGCTCCATCTGTTCTACAAGCGCGACTTCCCACCGCAGATAATCGCGTTTCGCCTGTTCCGCGTTGTTCGGAAACATATAAGACATATACCAGATATCTTCGGCCTCGTCCAAGGCCGGTTCCATCCACACCCCGAAGCTGGAAAACCGGGATTGATCCGGGCTGAAGTGCCGCTTTCCAGGACGAGGACCCCGGATGCGTATTTTATTCCCTTAAAATATTTTGCCGCAAGGTGAGCTAATGTACCATATCCGGATATCAAAACAATTGTATCCGTAACCGGGAGCCCCGGTAAAGTAAGCATTGAAAAATCCCCCACCAGACGCCCGGGATGAACTTTTCTTTGTACCGTGTACCGGAACCGATGTCCAGCAGGGCAAACTTATTGAATTTCCCCCCTTGACGAGATGGGGCGGGGAAGGGGTGAAAACGGGAACAGGGATCAGTTGTGTCCCCGCGGCATCAAGTCCGCCGGCATCCTGGACAGGATTTCTTCCAGTCTTTGCGCCTCTTCCAGAATTACCCTGGCATACTTGCCCGGCTGGGAACCGGGGTCCAGGGAAACGGCCAGTCTCCTGGCGAAGCCGCCCACGGCGGTGAGGGGATTTCGTATCTCGTGCGCAACCGCCCGGAGGGTGTCGGTCACGGCTTTTGACGTATAGTCTATGGATGCCAGGGAGGGCAGTTTTTCCTGAAAATTCCCCGTGGAAAATTGTGAAATCTTGCGGGAAATGCGCACCAGTGCGCAGTTGGCCTTTTCCATGACCTCCATCAGGTCCTTCTCTTTATTTATCTCGAGCTTCAGGCCGTGCGCGACGGCCTCGACACCGGCAAATGTTTCGACGACGATTTCGTGAATGTCTTCATGGCTGATCCGAAGCATCCTCGCCGCCTCGGAGTAAAAGGCGCGAAACGCCCCCGGCGAATTGAGAAGGATTTTCGAAAAAAGTCTCGCCAGATCGCACAGGGCGCACAGGACCGAACCGCCCGGCAGGCGCGCCTCCTCGCCGTAAAGCCGCTGGCACGCGACGATGTGGTCCGGAAACTTCCAGTAACTCAATGCCTCGGCACCGATTTGCCGGTGGTCGAGGCCACAGGCCGCCCTTTCGTCTGCCAGCAGTTTTCCGAGCGGCTCGATGTCCAGTTCCAGCGGGCTGGACCTGCCCTTGATGAACAGGTCGAAAAAAATGGGCAACCCTATTTCCAGGGTGATCGCACTCAGGAAAGCCTCATCCGGGTCGGCGACCCCTGAGCGCCGGGCGAGCGCCCTGGCGACCAGTCCACGATACAGGGACAGGCGCCAGAACAGTTCATAATCGAACCGCTCGACCTTGCCCATGGGGAAAGCCCCCCGCAGCGAAACGGACAGGGCCATCAGCTTTATCTGGTTGCATCCCAGCCTCATAACGGCATGTGACAATGTGGCCGCCGGGCGGCCGGTCCCGAAGAATGAGCTGTTTGCAAGATTTAAGAGGCGAACGGCAAGCGCCGGGTCTTTTTCGATCAGCGAAACTATCTGTTCGAGGGAGGAGTCCTCATCGGATGCAAGCTCCAGGAGCTTGACGGCGATGGCCGACAGGGGCGGCAGCGCATAGCCCGATTTGAGCTGGCGGAGGACTTCTTTTTCTGTGTCTTCTATTCCCGATGCAGAATCCGCAGAGTTCTTCATGTGCCTGCCGATGGTTGAAAGTCTATCCCGCACGCCTGTTGCGCGGATTTCTAACGGCAAATACCGGGACACGGCTCGAAATTGCGCTTCATGCCACATAGGATGAATCGGTATATATAAGTTCAATCGTTAGCTTAAACCACTTTGGTGTCGAACGGGAAGAGAAGAGGCGCGAAGCCGGCCACCTTGTTGAACAAACGCGGGGTTCTCATACGAAGTCTATGAATGTATAAAAAATGCTTTTGAAAAGCGTGGGGAGCTGCGCCCCCCACACCCCCTCGCCGCTTCGCGGCTCGGCTTTTTGGCTTTGAATCATTATCGGGCCTCAAGAAACAGCTTTGCCGAAGGTTCTTCGTTTTCTTTCACGGCCTCGGGTTTCCTGGTCTGGACCCTGGTGCTGTCTTTGATGCCGGCGGTTTGAAGTTCGGAGACCACGGCCCGCCCGCGGCTTTCGGCGAGCTGGATCAGGTCTTTTTCGGGAAAGGGCTGGCTTTCAACCAGCCGCCAAAACATTTCGGAAGAAAGTGCCGACCATTCCTGCGGGCTCCTAAGCCCCGGCAGTACCCTGTCAAGGTTTACCGCCGACGCTATCTTGGAAAGCATGCTCGCCTTTCGGCCCTTCGGGTTCGCATTCGCCGTAGATTCCGCCCGCGGCTTTATCTTTCCATCCCTGACCGCCTGTTCGAGTTCGTCCAGTGAGGGCTTCCCGAACTTTTTAACGTAGAGTTTTTCAAGGGCCTCGCCTGTTTTGGAGTCGCTGAAGTCGAGCGGTTCGGAAGCGGCTTTCCCTCCGGTGCCAAGCTCCGAGTAGACCGCTTTCACAATGCTTGCCCGTTTCAGCTCCGCCGCATCCGAGCCGGAACTGTAGCGGCCCTGTACGGCCAGGCCGAGCCGGGGACGCTTAGCCAGGGCCTCCGCCACTTTCACCAGCTTCTCCTTTTCGGGCGGCGCGACCTCGGCGCTCCCGGCGTCAAAGGTGATGAGCTGGATATCCTCCTTGCCGGCGCCTCCCCCTAAAAGCCCTCCCAACGCCCGGAACGGGGCCGTCACCAGCTTGGTCAACATCGCTGAAAACGCTTTCCAGATAAGCGGAGCGATGCTGAACTGCGGATTGTTCAGATCGCCGCTCACCGGCAGGCCCAACTCTATTCGCCCTTTGGAGTCCGTCAGCAGGGCCACGGCAATATCCAGGGGCAGGTTTACCGCATCGGGGCTGTTCACGTGCTCGCCCAGCACGAGGTTTTGGACGATTATCTTGTTGTCGCCCTCCATTTTGCTTTGCCGGATCTTGTAATGGAGGTCCATGGAAAGCTTGCCCGACTTTATCGTCCTGCCTGCAAACTTTCCGGAATAGGGGGTCATGGTGGCCATTTCCACGTTGCGAAAGGCCATGGTAAGCTCGGTCGAGCGCTTGTAGTCGTCAAGCACTATCGACCCGTCCACCTTGACGCTTCCGTATTTGTCCACGCCCCCCTGGAGCTTGATCGTCGACGGCTGCGTGCCTTCGGAAGAAAGCTTGCTGATTTGCCCCTTGAGATCGTGAATTCTGGCCCCGAATTTCGGCTTGAGGCTTAGATCGGCAAAAGTGATGTCGCCCCCGTCTATAAGTACCCTGCCGATAGTGAAAGGAAAGGCGCCGCTGCTCTGCCCCTTGGAAGCACCGTGGCCGGGGCTCGTCGAACCTTTTTCCGGAGCGGCCCGGGGCTTGGACGGGCTCGGCTGCTCCTTTATCATCTTTGCCAGGTTTAACGTCTTGTCCTCGGCGATGATCATGTGTCCAACCGGTTTGGACAGCTTTATCTCCTGGACCTTCAGCCCGTTGGGGTCGACATTCAACGCCAGTTGCGGAATTTGAAGAGCTTGCCAGCCGATTTCCGGTTCCTTTGCCCCCGGCTGATCGAGCCTTAACTTATCCAGGCCGAGACTTCCTTGATAGACCAGCTTGGCGCCGGAGCCGGGAATGCCGTAGCGAAGGGTCCCTTTCGTCGAGACGGCCCCGGATTGCAGGATCAACGTCACGTAGGAGCCGAGATAAGGCTGGAGAGGCGTGAGCGGAAAAGAGGCGACGTTTATCGCGGCCTCCACCGACTTGCCCGAGGGGTCCACCTTACCCTTGAAGGCCGCTTTTCCACCCTGATCCAAGCTGAAACCGGCGTCGAAGTCCATGGGCGATTTGCCGTCGATGCCGCTCACCCGCACGTTAAGGTCCGTTATCCGGTACAGTGGGGTCTGCGATACGGCAAGGTCGCGAAGATCCGTGTGAAATTTCGAAATTTCAAAATCTTTAACCAGGTACTTCCAGGGAGGTTCATGGGCCGATGCCGCACTCGGCGCCGGTTTGGCGGAAGTCTCATTTCCGGGGGCCGCCAGGCGCTCGAACCCGGTCCTGCCATCCTTGTCCCGCGTCGCATCGAACCGGCCGTCGCTTACCCGGACGTGCGATATGACGATGCTTCGCCCGGAGAGGTCCAGTTCGCCGCCATCGAGGTCGATTTTTGCGGCTTCGAACAGCGGTTCGGGCAAATCCTTGATGCCAAGCCGCACGCCGCCCAGTTGTGTCCCGATTTGCTGGACAAGGACCTTTTGCGTCGCTCCCGCCTCGATCCTTACCTTGGAGGATGCCGACAGGGAGGAAACCGCCGCCGACATGGGCGAGCCGAGCGAAAGGTCTTCGAAGGCGAGCGCAATGTTTTTGAGATCGACGGCCTCGATGTCAGCCGTCCATGGAGGGCCGGCGGCGGCTTGCGGGGCGGCTTGCGCCGGTGCCGGCGGGCCGGCCTTTTCGCTTTGCGCCGGGGTGCTTTTGACCACCTGCAGGAGGTTGATTCCTCCACCCTTGTTGATCATGGCCCGAAAAGCGCCGCCGTCGATCAGGACTTTCCCCACCTTAACCTGCCTCGATGCGAGATCGAACCGCGTGGAATCGATATCGAACTTGCCCAGATCGAGAAAAGAGTCCTTCGCTCCGGTGAGCTTGAGCGAGAGGTCCGCGAGGTTGAACCGAAGGTTTTCCAGCGCAAACTGCGGCGCCGGCCCGCCCAGGTTGAAGTGGTAGTCGGTGGCGAGGTCCATTTTACCGGCCGGGGCATCGAGATTGAGGCTGTCTTTTGCAAAGCCCCACAAAGTTTTCGCGTAAAGACCGCCGATGTCGAAATGCCCGCTCGAACGGAATGGGGAAAAAGATACTCCGCCCCGCCAATCGAAGGTCTCGCCGTTGCCGGTCTTTGCGGAAAACGAGCATGAGCCGTTGCGGTCCTGGAAAGTGGATATCCCCTTAAGCTCGAGCGCGAGGTCCTGGAATACGACCGTTGCCGGCGTGGCTATGCGCTTGTCCGTTAACGTGAGCTTGCCTCCGGTGAGGGAGAAACTTCCCAGGATAAGCCTTAGCGGAGCGCGTGGGGAAGTCTTGTCCTCCGTGCCCTCGGGCTCGGGCTTCGAATTTCCGCCGGTCAGTCCGGCCGCGTTGATCGAACCGTCAGGCTCGATCACAATATTTGCAGTGGGGTTTTCGATGTTGAACTCGTGGATGACCAGGGCCCGCTTGAATGGATTTCCAATGTCGAGATTTACGTGGAGCTTGTCGAATCCGGCCAGCGAAACGCCGTCCGGGCTGGTCAGGCTGAAATTATGCGCATCCATTGTCAGCACGAAAGGATTGATGCGCACCTTGGCGACCTCGGCCTTGGATTTGAGATGCTCAGTGCTCCACCGGGGCAGGTACCACCGTATGGCGAACGGCAGCACGGCGAAACCGATTATGGCGTAGAGCAGCAATGCGGCCGCCGGGACCCGGAAATAGTTACTGGACAAGAGGCGCAGGGCGAAGCGTTTCAATCGCGATCCCTTCGTATGTGAGTAATAAGGCATTTTTTTAATAAAATTAACTGGAAACAAATTAAAGCATTTTTGCGGCAGGTCAAATGCGTCTTTACGGCAAAGAAGCGATTCTTGGCCGGATGGAGGGTAACAATACCAGCCTGATGTACAAATGTGGCCGTTTCGAAACAGATGAATATCACGGTAATGAGAGACGTCCCCAATCGTCGTTCCCGCAAGGCTTTTGGGCAGCAGCCCGTTTCCCGGCACACCCCGGAGTCTCGGCCGCAGGCGCCGCCGCGTGAGGCCGGGCGCTCGACGTTTGCGCGAGTGATTATATTTTTATGTAAATACACCGGTTAAAACGGGACTTTCAGTAATTTCCACCTTTTTGTATTCGGTTCAGGAAAGGAAAATGGTCATGGAATACAACGTGTGCGGCACTGAGAGATATATACGCGGGGCACTCGGGGTGATCATCATACTCGCCGGCCTGTATTTTCAAAGTTGGTGGGGAGCCGTCGGGCTGATCCCATTGATCACCGCCATCGCAGGCTACTGTCCGCTAAACCGGATCATGCACCATTCGAGCTGTCCGGTAGTTACGTCGCCATAGTTTTATTGAAGGGCAAAGGACGGCAGGCGGCCATGCGCGGAGCGCCACCCGCCGCCTGCCACGATTTCTTATCCTTTGATTTCTTTGCATTTTCATACGAAATGGAAAGGGAAAAGGAGCATCGAATGAAGTATCTGCTGGTTCCTCTTCTGATATTTGCGTTTTTGTTGCCCCTGATGCCTTCTTCGGCCTCAGGAGCCACCGTCCAGAGCGACCGGGCGCGAATCGAGTCGGCCACGGCCGTCCTGCAGGACATAATGTCCATCAGGGATAATTCCATCCCGGAAGAAATGCTTAAAAACGCCTACGGCATAGCCATTTTCCCCGGGGTGCTCAAGGCGGCCTTCATCGTCGGCGCTCGCTACGGGCAGGGGATATTTGTCGCCCGAAATGCCGACAGGAGCTGGAGCAATCCGTCTTTTTTAAACCTCGTGGGAGGTAACTTCGGTTTCCAGGCGGGGGCCGAATCGACCGACCTGATCCTGGTTTTCATGACTGAGAACAGCGTCAAGGCGCTTGGAAACGGCGATTTAACCCTGGGAGCGACGGTTGCGGTGGCGGCCGGTCCGGTGGGCAGGTCGGCCCAGGCCAGCACCGACGTGAAGTTGAAGGCGGAGATATACTCCTATTCCAAGACCCGCGGGCTCTTTGCCGGGGTCGCCCTGGACGGGACGGTGGTCCAGGTGGACACGGGGGCCAACTATGCCTTCTACGGCGTTAGCGACCCGCTCGCGATGGCTGCGGTCCGTGTTCCCGCGGCCGCCAGGAGGTTTAGCTGCGTCGTGGCCAGATACACCGGTGAACCGAATAAGGCTTGCGCCTGATCATTGAAAGCGGCGGCTGCCCCTGCGGGGGCGCCGCCGCAAAGGGCCGTATTGAGCCGATGCGCCGCCGCGCAAAACCGGCTACTCCGGCATGTAGGGCAATCCCTGGAGCGAAGGTTCAAGGGACGCGGCGATTTCTTCGAGGGCCGGATAGAGGTCTTTTTCCGCCAAGATCCGCACCTCTGCCGTCTGGCGTATTTTTATCTCCACGTCGCCGGTTTTGACCAGTTTCTGGCTCACGACCACCCGGAGGGGAATACCGATCAGGTCGGCGTCCTTCAGCTTTACTCCCGCCGACTCGTCGCGGTCGTCCAGAAGGACATCGCCGGTGCCGCCAAGCTTTTGGTATATCCTTTCGGCCATGTCCAGGACTTCCGGCTTCCTGCCCAGGGGGCAGACCACCACCCGGTAAGGCGCAACCGAGAGCGGAAACCGTATGCCCGACTCGTCGTGCCATTTTTCAACCACGGAGGCCATGAGCCGTTCCACCCCGATGCCGTAGCATCCCATCACCACGCGCGCCTGCTCCCCCGAACTGTCCAGGTAAGTCAGGTCCATGCTGTCCGCGGCCGTGTACTTGGTGCCCAGCTTGAACGTGTGGCCGAGTTCGATGCCGCGCCGGATCTCCAGGGGAGCGGCGCCGCAGGCCGCGCACAGGTCGCCTTCGCGCACTTCGGCGATATCGGCCGTCTCGCCCACCTTGAAATCCCGCCCAGCCAGCACGTCCCGGTAGTGCATGTCGGGTTCGTTTGCGCCGGCGATAAAAAGCGTATTTTCCGCAATCGAGGTATCGAACACTATGCGGATGTCCTTGACTCCCACCGGTGAAAGAAACCCGGCGTGAAGGCCGCGCCCGGACAGGACCTCCTCGGGGGCCAGGTCGAGATGGACCGCCTTTACATGATTGGCGAGCTTGGGCTCCGAAATGCTGAAATCTCCCTTTATCGCCGCCAATATCAGCTCTCCGTCGGCCTGGTATGCCACGGTCTTAAGAAAACCGTCCCCGGCCGCATCGAAAAACCGCATGAGATCGGGAATGCTCTTGACCGCCGGGGTGTGCACCTTTTGCATCGGGGGAGCGGATTCGGCCGGGATTTGGCTTCGCTGCGGTTTGAGCCCCGCTGCCTTTTCCGTGTTGGCCTGGTAGCCGCATCCGGGGCACACCACGAACCGGTCCTCACCATACGGTGAGTCGAGCATGAACTCGTGCGAACCGCTTCCGCCCATTATTCCGCTGTCGGCTTCTATGGGGACGGATTCCAGCCCGCATCGCGCGAAAATCCTCAAGTAGGCGTTAAAAATCTTCGGATAGTAGGCGTCGAGGTCCTTGAAGTCGGGGTGAAAGCTGTAGGCATCTTTCATGAAAAATTCGCGAACCCGCAGCAACCCGGCGCGAGGCCGCGCCTCGTCCCGGATCTTGGTCTGGATCTGGTAGAGCATCACGGGAAGGTCCCGGTACGAGCGCAGGAACTGCTTCGCCATGTCGGTTACCACTTCCTCGTGGGTCATCGCCAGCACGAATTCGCGGTCCCTGCGGTCCCTGAACCGGATGAGTTCTTCTCCGATATCGAAGTAGCGCCGCGTCTTTTTCCAGAGTTCGGCGGGGTTCAAGACGGGCATCTTGACTTCCAGCCCTCCGATTGCATCGAGTTCTTCGCGGATAATCCCCCTGATCTTTTGAGTCACCCGCTGGCCGAGCGGCAGAAGGGAGTAGAGGCCGGCGGCGGTGGGGCATATATAAGAGCCGCGGAGCAGTAATATGTGTGAAGGCGTTTCGGCCTCCCTTGGCGCCTCGAAAAGAGTATGAATGAATGCCTGCGAATAACGCATACGGGTACCTCTTTTGCCTGGATTTTATTAGCGAAACGGCCGCGTATCACTTCCGGCGATCGGTTGTTGCGCGGATGGGCTCGGATGCCAACCCCCGGACCTTATTCCCCAAGTGAGCGCAGATACTACCATTTTTTGATTTGGATAACCGCTACTATTTTCATTACCAAAAATATCTCACAAAATCAGCATATTATCTCTGGACTGCAACTTAACCCAATCCTTTAACCGGGAATTACATTTTGGATCGATCTTTGCGTCAGGAGTGGGTGGTGATTGACATCCGATTATCCTAACCGTATGGTTAGCCGAATAAAAGTGGGAACCGATGTAGGGTGGACACAGCTTTATCGTGCCCACCGGCCTTGCTTTTCAGACAAAAATTGCACTCAAGAATTTCATGGCCTGCGTTAAGAAAGAGGCGAATACGGCGAATTACCGCCGCGCCGGAACGGCAGGCGGAAAATTTTTCATCACGGCGGGAACCTACCGGCGAAGGCCGATATTGGATCAGCCCGCAAGCAGGCGGGCACTGCGGGAAGTCATATACGACGTTCGACAACGGCACCCGTTTTCCATCGATGCATGGGTCCTGTTGGCGGAACACCTTCTTTTCGAAGCGGACAAGGGCCTTATTCCAGGTTAAAGAATGGGTGAATAATCTGAAGCTCAACCACAGAGAGTCTACTGTCTGACAGAGGCGATTCCGGAAACATCAGATCTGCAGTGAGGATGAATACCGGGCGTATATGGATTACATCCATTACAATCCCGCAAAACATGAGTATATCAAGATGGCTCTTGACCGGCCTTATTCCACTTTTCATCGATATGTTAAATGTGGTATTTATCCCTAACATTGGGGCGCCACAATCCTTTAGGAGAATGAACATCAATTTGGAGAATAAAAAACGGTGGGCACGATGAAGCTGTGCCCACCCTACTGGCTTCTGGCTGGCAGCTACCGACAATTCCAGAGGTGTAAATTGATCCTCATGCCCTGTTCCTGTCCAAAGGATCGGAGACAGAATAATGATTTTGGAAAACATTTACCAAGTAGCCTTTATCATGCTTACCTCAGTGGGCGGGGCTGGGCTAATAATCGCAGCCTTATCCGCATGGCTAGGGAAGGTATGGGCGAACAGAATTCTAGAATCAGATAAGGCTAAGTACGCACAGGAACTTGACAAAATACGCCATCAGTTTCAAATAGAACTTAATCAGCTATCCATTATTCATGAAAATCAAAGATCCAGCTTCCAGCGATTAATAAAAGCATTGCGAACATCAATACTATCTCTTCAGCAAGAGTACGACGAGGAGTGGCGGCCACTAGACCAAAATGATTATGACTCTCTAAAAGAAGTCATTATTGAGGAATCCATCTTTTTAGGTTCAGAGGGAGAAAAAGCTTTAAATGTTTACCTTAATTTTTTAGGGCAAGCTGTGTATTTTCTTGGGGAGCCTCGCCCAGATGATCGCACCTTAAGAAATATATATATCAGTTTCTCGATTTTATATCTGATAGGATACGCGAATACTTTAGGAAAAGGATAGGGCTGTCATCAGAAGGAAACCCTCTCCTGGATATATATTTAATAGCAGCTTGTTATCTAGTTACTAAACATTGTCGCTTTATTAATGATTTATCACATGACCACATAGAGTTTGACTTAGATATTGATCCTTCGGCTTTGGCCGATAAACTGATGAAGAATCTTAATACATTGAGGTCTGAGCTAACAAAGCTTGCAACAAGTATTGAGTCTGATAATGAAAGAAAGAAGTTATTATTCCGAACTTTATCAGAAGTGCGATACTACACTAAGTTGTTCGATAATAAATAATAAATGACATCCAATCGAAGCAGGATGGCGCTCGAACTTATACTTGGAACATCGGCAAGTGTAGTTAAGGCATTGCGTGGCAATATACAAGCTTCCCGCTGCATGGATCACAGGTGACACGGGCAACGACTTCTTGTTGCCCGTGCGGAAGCAAGAGGGATGTAAGAAATAGTCCCGCCAGTCCTCTTGTCTTTTGGCCCCAGCCAGCAACTGCCTGGGCCACCCACCAAAATCATAGGTAGCTCTCATGTCTCTCTCGGAACTTAGAACCGAACTTTGCCAAGACACTGAACACTTCTGTCGTATATGTTTCGCTGGTACACAGTTCAAGATTTGGCAAAATCCGCCGAATGTCTTCCGTGCTATAAATCTTGGCATACCTCGTCCAGTGGCCTTCATCTTTGACAAACCCAACGACAACAGGGTTTTCAGAAATTCACTACTTGTTCCCATCACGATATACGATGACCGCGCTGGGACAGACCCCCGTCTCTCCCGTGCACCGAGCCACTCAAATCTAATCTCACTTTGCCATCTGCTTGATTTGATACCGACGAATAGCAATTGTCTTGAGTCGCCCAATGTCTATATAACCAATGCCGTCAAATGTGACATGTGTTGCGCGACGGGGAAAACAGGTCGAGTACAAGTCGAGTATCAACAAGCTGAAGCATGCCGAGAACGGTTTTTGGTACATGAGCTATTGGCAGTAAAGGCTCAGGCACTCGTTTTCTTCGGCAAAAATGCGCAGAAATATGTATTGGGCCAAATCACACCTCTTTGGTCAATCGATAAAAAACAGCTCATTGACAACAGCTATTGGGTAATGCGGGTCCCTCACACTTCGCCGACTTCATTCAACACATATGGTGGAAAAGGCCAGAATTACATAGTCCCATTCAAAAAACTATGTCAGCGAGCCGGCATTGGCAATAAAACAGTCTAACACCGCAATCAACCGGACAGCGGCAGCGCATGGGGCCTTGCTGATAGTCTCTAGACCCGCCGCCAGCCATCACGATTGGCGCTGATAAAGGGAAACTCCGTACACCTCTCCTCGTACTTAACAAATAAAGCCCCGAAATCCTCACCATTCCCGAATCATTGTGCTACCAGCCCCAAAGGACCGGGAATTTTCGGTTCCGGCGAGAAATCTTTGGAATATTACAGGGTGAATGGAAAGAATAGGGAAAGGGCCGGCCCGATTGATCGAAAAGAACCGGAAGGCGGTGACAACGGTGACCGTCATCTTGGATAAGTGTTCCGTTGTAATCCGAAGTGAGCTGATCCACTAAAGATGGCGGATCAGCTCACCATGGTTTTTAGGCGCGTGCAGGGAAGCAAGTCCACGATCCGGCAGGTGGTCCCGAAACGAACGTGTAACCAGGATCGTCTGATACCAATTTGCGTTCAAGATTGAACTGAACTTGGTCCCGTTCGTGCTGAGGTATCGAAGCATGAATGGGTGGATCGTCCGCCCTTCGATACCTCAGGACGAACGATCTCGGACGCAAACTGGTATGAAAGTGTCTCACCCCTGATGTTTTCAAAGCGCAGGACCCGGTGGTGCGAAAAAGCATCCCGAAAATGCCGCAAAACTTTCGGGAACACCGGCCTGCTTCACGCGAAAATGCTTCTTGCCGAAGAGGAAGACGGCCCTGCATAGCTTCGGGTCAACAGGTGAAGGGCGCGATGGAAGGGCCGCTGACCCAAAGTAGTGCAATGATCATTGTTTTTCAAAATCGCTCTTGGGGCTCCGCAAACGGGACATTCCCAGTCGTCGGGCAAATCCTTGAAATTGGTTCCCGGGGCTACGCCATTATCAGGGTCGCCCTTGGCCGGGTCGTAGACATAGCCACAAACTCCGCACACATATTTATCCATCTCTACATGCCACCTTTCACGGTTGTTCTTAATTCATGAGTTCACGAACTGGTGATGGATTGCAGGGAAAATCAACGAATTGAAGGATATGCTGTCATAAAGTGAGCGCTTTCTTCGCTATTTCACGTCCGTAATCCTGAGCCATTGTGATTCCGCCGCCGAGATCCGCGGATTTGAGCCTCAACGGCTCCCGCACCATGTTCATCTTCATTACATGAGTCATGGTGTCGAAAACACGCCCCGGGGCCTCTCCGCTCCAGCCGAATGCGCCAAATGAGCCGCCCACCTTTCCCGCAAGGTCGGCTTTTTCGCAAAAGAACAGGAAGGTCTTCATCGATTGAAGCATTTCGCCATGGTAAGTAGCCGACCCGAATGCGAACGCATCATAGCCGGTGAGATCAAGCCCGCTTCGTTCGAATTCGCCGGCATTTACCACATCGACTGCAAGTCCCTCAAACCGCATGCCTTCCGCAATGAATTCGGCGATCCTCCTGGTTTGATTCGTTCTCGTAGCGAAAACCACAAGTCCTTTGGCCATGCCAGTCTCCTGTATGGGGGTTAAAAGCCCTATTTTTTCTCTTTATAGCTTTCCTGACAGGTCCGCTTATTGACATAATCATCGTTGCAGGACAGGACCGGTAAGTTCGTTGCCCGGGTCGGGACACTTCCAGGATAATCAGTCCTTGGCGCAATCAGGGCAATACCCTCGTACTATGAGTTGATGATCCAGAACGCTGAATCCGTGCTCCTTCGGCACAGATAAGCTGATTTGAGAGTTGGTGTCGTAAAAATCTTTGATTGTTTTGCATTTTACGCACACCAGATGGTGATGGGGACCGGTGATGGTCTCGTAACGCGCCACGTCGGTCTCCGGTCCGAATCGCCGGACCAAACCCGTTTCATGGAATTTCTCAAGAGTCTTGTAGACCGTTCCGAGCGATATCATCGGAAAGCGTTTTCTTACTTGCCGAAAGATATGCTCCGCGCTCGGATGTTCGACGGATTCATCGAGCTCCCGGTAGATCGCGAGGCGTTGGTAAGTCACCTGCAAACCATGCGACTTCAGCACATTGATATAGTCCGGATCACTTTTACCGCTCATTTACCCCCTCCTTTGGATCGGATTCACTGCCGGAATGGATTTTAGTTATGAACCGGCAGAGTGCAACCAAGCCTTACGCAAGCCTTTTGACTACCGATTGAGAGCCCGCCGGGGGGACGCCAGGTGCTTCGGCCACTCTCCCGCCACCGAGCCGGACCGGTCTAAAGACAGTTTCCGGCAACACTCCGAAGTGTATAATAGATAAACATTGACTTTCAGTTTAGAATCATTCTAAATTAGAGTCAAGTAACAAAGAAGGTTTCCCATGGAAATGCACGAGGAAAAGATCAGGAGCATGGAAAAAGCCCTTCGTTCGGCGGGGTTCCGGCTATCCTCGCAGCGAAGGGCAATTCTCGAATACCTCGCCGGCTGCGTCTCGCACCCCAGTGCAGGGCAGGTGTTTAAGGAAGTGAAAGAGAAACACCGGGGGCTCAGCCTGGCAACCGTCTATAACACTCTCGGAGTTCTCACCCGGATGAGCCTTGTCAAGGTGATGGAATTCGACGGCACGAACAATCGCTACGATCCCAACGTTGCCCCACATGTCCACCTGATCTGTACCGTGTGCGGCAAGATAGAAGACCTGCAGCATGGAATCCCCGTTCTTCCGAAGGAGATAAAAGAAAAGGTCGGATTCGAAGTGCTTGACAGCCGGCTGGAATATTACGGCGTTTGCGCGGAATGCCGAGCCGGGGAGCAGGGGATGCCCGGGTGCGAATAACGGCTGTCCGCGGTGACAAACCTGCCGCGCTCGGCTGTCGAGCCCCTTGAATTCTTGTCGGTACGAAACTTTTTTGTTTCAAAACTTTCGACGGCTGCACAAACAGCGAGAGTAAAGCAAAGGGTTGAAGTATCGAAGCTTTTCTTAAGAAGATTATGACAAAGAACATTACAGCCGATGGCCGCTCCGGCCCAAACCGGCATTAAACCGGATCGTTTTCCATGCTTCTTCGACAAATCGACGAAATCCGCCGCCAGGTCCTTTCATGGTTCGAGCGAAACGGGCGGGACCTTCCATGGCGTAAAAGCTATTCGCCCTACCAGGTCTGGATATCTGAAATCATGCTCCAGCAGACGCAGGTCAAAACGGTAGTTCCTTATTTTCTACGCTGGATGGAGCGATTCCCCGACCCCGCAGCCGTTGCCGCCGCCGGCGAACGGGATATCATGCTGGCCTGGGAAGGGCTGGGATATTACACGAGGGCCAAAAACATTCACAGGACCGCGCAGGTGCTCGTAAGCAATTTCGGCGGGCGCATCCCGGCCGATTTCAACGCGTTGCTCGCCCTGCCCGGAATCGGCCGCTACACGGCCGGAGCGATCCAGAGCATTGCGTTTAACCTTGATTTTCCCGCCGTGGATGCAAACGCCGCGCGCATTCTGCGACGTCTTTTCTACCGGTCGAATTCTTCCGGCCCGGCCTTGTCCGAGACGGCTCTGCGGAAATTAGCCGCCCAAATCCTTCCGAAAGGAAGAGCGCGGCAGTTTAACCAGGCCCTGATGGACATTGGCGCAACGATTTGTCTGCCTGAATCGCCCCGTTGCGACCGCTGCCCGCTGGCGGAATTTTGCGAAGGCAAAAAGCTTGGCCTCCCGGAACTCGAATCCGACCCCAGGCGCAACCGGTCCGTCACTCCCATCGAAGTCTCAATCGGGGTGATTGTCCGGGACGGCCGCATCTTTATCCAGAAACGGCCTGACAGCGGTCTCATGCCGTACCTGTGGGAGTTTCCCGGAGGAAAAATCAATGAAGGGGAGAGCCCGGAAAAGGCGGTGGTGCGGGAAATCGAGGAGGAACTCGCAATCGGTGTCCGTCCGCTTGAAAAACTGACCCTGATCCGCCATTGCTATACGAGGTTCCGGGTGGCACTGCACGCATACCTGTGCGAAGTCTGCGAAATACCACCCCAAAAGGAGCCGGTCCCGCGCGCCGCGGTCGAGTGCCGGTGGGTCCTTCCCGCCGATCTGGCGCTCTATCCTTTTCCCGCCGCCAACCGTAGATTGATCGGGATGCTGCTCGATCGTTTCGGAAATTCCGCCTGATCCCGACCGAAAGATGATCTCTTTAGGCCGTATTTCCCACTCGAAGCGGCATCCCGAAAAAATCGAGGCCGTCCGACGTGCTATCTCTTGTCTCCCAATCGGAGATGGTTAAAAATAGGCGCTCGCCGGCACAACCGGCCGGGCGTCATTATTATTCGATCCAAAGGAGTTCCCAGTGGCGGACAGTACCAGGAAAGACTTTATCGAAGAACTCAAGGCGATGAAGGAGCGCATGGAGGAGCTTTTCAAGTGCAACTTCGGAGCCGTCGCGGGCGAGGAGGAAGACCGGGCGCAGCCGGAAGCGGCCTGGATGCCCTCGGCCGATATATTCGATACCGAAAAGGAGATCGTCTACATACTCGACCTGCCGGGGGTTCCGGACGATGAACTGCAGGTCGAGTGCAAGGCCGACCGCCTCTGGGTATCCGGCAAAAGGGCCGAGGATATGCCCGTCGGGGCATTCGGTTCGAATCGAGCGGCCCCAGGGTGCTTTTTCGCGTATATTCGAGCTTCCGTGCGCGGTGCGGAAGGAAGACATACAGGCCGAGTTCAAAAAAGGCGTGCTCCGCATCGTGGTCCCCAAGGAACTTTGTTCGAACAGCCGCAAGCAAAAGGTGCTCGTCCGCCGGGAAGAGTAGGGGCGGAGGACGGAGACGGAGGACGGAAGGCGGAAGTACGGATGTCGGGTGGCCCGGATACTCGTTATCCGGGCGCGAAGCGCAAGAGGCTCGGAAGAAAGCGACAGTTTCTACTCCAACCGGCCGTTTCAGCAGGTACCGTCTTTTCTCGGCTTTTATGGCACTCCAGCGGTTCTAACCTGATCCCGTAAGTCCAATGCCGATTTCCGATCGCGGCTTATAACATCCCTCCTTTGATATCCCCTGCCCGAAGGGGCGAATCTTCCGGTCGGCGGGTATTCTTTCCTCATCCCCGTCCTTGGACCGGGGCCTGTTGCCGCCATGGTGCGGTGTAGTCGAAAATTGCAGTCAACTTCTCCCGGTCTTCTGCCGACATAAAGATTGACAGGATTGTGAACCTGCTACGATCAAACTCTGTTACCACCGGGCAAGCCGTATGAAAAAACGACAATCTGCCGGATACACCTTGGTAGAAGCAGTAGTTATGATGGCCATTATTGGTATATTGGCGAGTATAGCTACAGTTGCTTATGGCAATTACAGAGAAAAGATGCTCGTTCAAAAGACAATATACGATATGCGAACTCTGGAAACTTCCATCAATGCCTACCGGATAGATAACGGCGAGTACCCGGCAAGTCTCAGCGACTTACAGGAAGGAAACCATGTAGATCGCTACGGTAATCCCTACCAGTATCTGCGAATCGCAGATTCCGACGACGTGAAGGGCTCGGGAAACGGAAAAGGAAAACAGCGGAGAGATCGCAACTTGAATCCCATTAATTCGGATTTCGATCTTTACAGCATGGGAAAGGATGGACAAACCGCCACACAGTTGAATTCCACCAAGGGCAAGGATGACATCGTAAGAGCTCTAAACGGTGAATTCATCGGCCTGGCATCCGATTTTTAAAGGGTTTAAAGCTATGCTGCGGGGTTCATTTCTTCAGAGTAAGATAGGGCGCAGGATTTTCTGCCTGTTCATCTGCTGCTCGATTATTCCCGTCACCGTTCTATCCATACTTGCGTTTACGCAGGTCATGAAAAATCTCGAGCAGCAGGGACACCGAAGGCTGCATCAGTCGACAAAAGCCCTGGCTGTGTCGATACTCGAACGGCTGTTTCTGCTCGATAACGAACTCCAGCGGATCGGCACCGAATATGTCGAGACTTCGGACGAGAAGATTGCCCCGCTTAAGATTAGCCTCAACCGGGTGGACTTCACGCCCTTCAAAGCGGTCTGCCTTTATCGGGAGGGGAATCCGCCGATAACCCTGTTTGGAAAGGAGATCGAATCTCCGCCGAAGCTTGATTCGACCCTGAAAATGGACCCGACGGGGATACCGAAGACCGCCATAATTTCCCAGGGTCTTGTTGCTTCGGAAACCAGGATATTTCTTCGAAGATCGATAGCGCTGCCCACGGCCGGCATCCTGTTGGGGGAGGTCAGCCCGGAATACCTGTGGAGCGTCGGGGCGGAATACGCACTTCCCCCCATGACCTACCTGTGTGTTGTCGATCAGGCGGATAAGATCATCATGAACTCGCGGTCGAACCCGGTCCCGTTGCTGGATGCCCTCAAAATCGCCCGTCAAAACACCACAACCAGGCAATTTGAATGGGGGAGCCAGGGAGAAAAGTACATCGCGAACTACTTCACACTTCCCCTTGAGACCCGGTTTGTCGCCCACCGCTGGACCGTCGTCTTGAGCCAGGCAAAAAAGGACCTTTTTGCTCCACTGGATGATTTTATGGCCATTTTCCCCGGCGTCGTCACGCTTTCGCTGCTGGTGGTCGCATTTCTCAGCATGTACTACATCCGGCAGACCCTCGTGCCGCTCGATAAGATCAAGGAAGGAATTCAACGGGTTTCCAGCCACAATTTCGACACCCGCATCGCCGTTCAATGTAACGACGAATTCCAGGAGCTTGCTCACACCTTCAATAACATGGCTACCCAATTGGGCCGGCAGTTCAGGGCGCTGGACACGAAGTCAGAAATTGACAGAGCGATTCTTTCTTCCCTGGGCACCGAGCGGATCATTACAACAGTTCTGGCAGGCATACAGGGTTTTCTGGCGTGTGACAGGATAAGCATCATTCTGGTCGATTCCCAGGACCATCAAGCGGGTATAAGCTATTCCGCGGGAAGTGCATCCGACCATCGGGAGGAAACGTCCGCCGTCCGGTTCGGCCCTGCGGAACTCATGAATTTTCTCAGCCGCAGGGAGTACCTGATCATACGAACGGAAGAAGGTGTTCCTGAATATCTTGCATCGATCAACGAACCTGGAACGTTGTCTTTCATTGTCCTGCCGGTGTTCGTGAAAAACCGGCTGAGTGCGATAATCAATATGGGATACATGAACAGCCAAACCCCGCCCGATGAGGACATTCTCCACGCGCGGCAATTTGCCGATCAAATGGCGGTCGCACTTTCAAATTCTACCCTGATAGAAGAATTGGACCAGTTGAACTGGGGGACCCTCCAGGCATTGGCGAGAACCGTCGACGCCAAGTCGAGCTGGACAGCGGGCCATTCCGAAAGGGTATGCGAAGTGGCGATGAGGATCGGCCGCGTCCTCGACTTATCCCAGGGCGAACTGTCGGTTCTGCATCGTGCGGCTTTGCTGCACGATATCGGCAAGGTGGGAATTCCGAACAAGATATTGGACAAACCCGCGAGACTCACATCCGACGAATTCGATACGATCAAAGCCCATCCTGTTAAGGGGGCCCGGATTCTGGAACCTATTATCGCATACAAAGAAATTATTCCCATGGTGCTTCAACACCACGAGAAGTTCGACGGCACGGGGTATCCGAATCGGCTGAGCGGTGAGAATATCCACATCGGCGCTCGCATTCTCACTGTGGCGGACGTGTTCGATGCAATGATGGCCAATCGCCCCTACAGGTCGGGTCTGGAGCTTCCGGATGTGCTGAGATATATCAAAGAGGGAGCCGGGAGCCATTTTGATCCGGAGGTAGTGGAGGCGTTTTTGACCGTGCTTTCCACCCAGGATGGTCTGCTCCAAATCTTCGATGAAAAGTTCTCTACGAATTTTCAGGCCTTAAAACCTTAACTATTTTAAGCGCTTGTGCGTAAATAAAGCCTTTGCGCCCGCATCCGGCTTTTGGCCTGCCCTGGCCGCTCCCTTCAGTCTCAGCAGTTCATTTATCGGCAAAGTTTTCAGGTGTTGGACGGAATCGCCACCCGCGCTCCTTAAACGGCGTCCGCCAAATCACCTGTACTTTCTGACGGCCTGTTCGATAGCCGGGCCGGCCTTCATCAGGTCGTCGGGTACCATGACCGGGTGTAATTCAATACGGGCGTTGAATGCCAGGAACCACGGCTCGGCAATCGACGGGATTTGGGAGGCGTCTTTCATATCCAGGAAGATGAACGCCGTCCTCTGCCCGTTATCATCAGTGAAATACGCCGCTTCAGGTTTCAGGTCCGCAAGGATGGACTGAATCGTTTCGCCCAGTTTGCCGGCCTTCGCTGCTGCGTTCCCTGCTTCAGCGGGAATATTGACTTTGAGCAAGAACCTCATGTTGCACCTCGTTCTTCGTTGTTATCGACACGCCGCCGTCCTCAACCGGGTCGGCTGTCTAACAACATAAAACGGCAAACATGGATTGTCTCTTGCTGTGCACAAAGTTGCCGAGCCTTGCCGCTGCGTTAATTTTGCGGTCCGCCGGCATGTGATTTGTCTGGGGTAACGTATCCGGGAGGCCAATGCTGGCACAACCCCTGATCGAAACCGTGCCCACCCTTGTATCCGGCTCTTAGAATGATTAGAAAATTATGTTTGAGTTCTCCAACTATTTTACGTGGGCGGGGAGGTTTCGCGGCCTAGAGCGCCGGAAACTTCCTCGACGAACTCAAGGGTATTCGTCCGCTGGGGGCGATAATTAATTCAAGGGCTCTGTCCCGGAGGTTTTCAACATGAGTAGCACAATTCGAACGACCGTCCTTCTCGCCGCGCTGACCGGTCTTATCATCTGGATCGGCGATATGTTCGGCGGGCGGCAGGGGATGTATATCGCTTTCATACTGGCATTCGTGATGAACATCGGAAGCTACTGGTTTTCCGACAAGATCGTCCTTGCCATGTACCGGGCTCAGCCCATAGAAGAGCATGAGAACCCCGAGCTGTACAGAATAGTGCGGGAGCTTACCACCGAGGCCCGTCTGCCGATGCCCAAGGTATACATGATTCCCCAGGAAACGCCCAACGCCTTCGCCACCGGCAGAAACCCGGAACACGCCGCCGTGGCCGTAACCGCCGGCATAATGCGCATTCTGACACTGGAGGAACTCAAGGGGGTCCTGGCCCATGAACTCGGGCACGTCAGAAACCGCGACATCCTGGTAAGCTCGATTGCCGCAACCCTTGCCGGGGCGGTGATGATCCTTGCCAACATGGCCCAGTGGGCGGCCATTTTCGGCGGGGGCCGGGGTAATGACGACGACCGGGGCGGGTTTATCGGGTTGATCGTAATGGCCGTTCTGGCGCCCGTTGCCGCAACGCTCATCCAGCTTGCCATATCCAGGAGCCGTGAATATCTCGCGGACGAGACCGGGGCGCACCTCGCTCACAACCCCGAGGCGCTGGCGCGCGCGCTCGAAAAGCTGGCCGTGGCATCCGAGCGCATACCGATGAACGCCAATCCTTCCACGGCCCACATGTTCATCGTAAATCCCCTGTCCGGAAGGAGCCTCGCCAACCTGTTCAGCACGCACCCCCCTATCGAGGAGCGTATCAGGCGCCTTCGCTCGATGAGGTAACGGGGGACGGAGGACGGAAGACGGAAGGCGGGTAACGGAAAAGAGATGACACGGACGACGGTGGCATTTTCTCTTTCCGTCCTCCGTCTTCCGTTTTCCGTCTTCCGTTTGACACCGGCGCGGTTTTCCGCTACAGGTAGTATGAAAAATCCTCTTTGGAAAGTCCTTCCAGAGTTTTTTTCCGGCCAATTATTCCCAGAAAGAGAGAGTCAGGATAATCTTGCGCCTGGATCGCTCTCATGGGCAAACAGGTTTAGTTTGAGAGAAAGAGGCGGATTATGGCTAACGTGATCATAATCGGGACCCAGTGGGGTGATGAGGGTAAGGGTAAAATAGTCGATCTGCTGACGGACAGAGCCGACTACGTGGTCCGGTTCCAGGGCGGCAACAATGCCGGGCATACCCTGGTCGTCGACGGCAAGCGCTTTATCTTTCACCTCATCCCGTCCGGGATCCTGCATCCCGGCAAAAAGTGCATGATTGGAAACGGCGTGGTGCTGGACCCGGCCGTGCTTATCGAAGAGATGGACCGGCTCGCGGCGGCCGGCATCGAAATTACGCCCGATAAGCTGATGATCAGCCTGTATACCCACATTATCATGCCCTATCACCGTGCGCTGGACCTTGCCCGAGAGAAAAGAAAGGGCAAGACCGCCATAGGCACCACCGGCCGTGGGATAGGCCCCTGCTACGAGGACAAGGTCGGCCGGGGCGGGATCCGGGTGCACGACCTGCTGGACAGGGACGCATTCACCCGCAAGCTTGCCGGAAGCATCGAGGAGAAGAATTTCCTCCTGGAGCGTTTATACGGCGAAAAGCCGCTTGACCTCGCGGCAATAACGGAAGAGTACCTCGCATACGGCGAGCGGCTTCGGCCTTACACGGGAAACGTCTCGGAAGTCCTCCAGGCCGCCGATGCCGCCGGACGCAACCTACTGTTCGAAGGCGCCCAGGGCACTCATCTCGATATCGACCACGGCACCTATCCCTACGTGACATCTTCCAACACCGTTGCCGGCAATGCGTGCTGCGGAGCGGGGATCGGCCCCACCAGGATCGGCAAGGTGGTTGGGATCGTCAAGGCGTACACGACCCGCGTCGGAGGCGGCCCGTTTCCGTCGGAACTCCTTGACGAGACAGGGGAACTCATCCGAAAGGTGGGAGGAGAATTCGGGTCCACCACCGGCCGCCCGCGCCGGTGCGGCTGGCTGGACATGGCGGTGGTCAAATCCTCGGTAAGGCTCAACGGTCTCGCCGGACTGGCGATAACCAAGCTCGACGTTTTGAGCGGCATCCCCAAACTAAAGGTTTCGATTTCCTACAATTGCCGGGGAAAACGCATCGACAGCGTGCCCGCGGAACTGGACGCCCTGGAGGCGTGCGAGCCCGTCCTGGTGGAACTTCCGGGCTGGGAGGAAGATATAGGAAAGATGCGGTCCTGGGACCAGCTTCCTCAAAATACGCGCAACTACCTCAAAGCGATCGAAGAATATGCGGGTGTGCCGATTTACATGGTTTCGGTGGGGGCGGGCCGCAGTGAAACCATCATCCTGCGCAATCCATTCGATGCGTGAGAGGGGCCACCGCGAAGATTTAGTGTAAAGACGCAAAGGGCGCAGAGAAAAATACAGATTTTCTCTGCGCCCTTTGCGTCTTTGCGGTTTATGTTTTTAAACTGTCGGTTGTGAGTGCGTCAAATTCCCGTAACGCCGACAAATCGGCGTCAATTAAATGCCTCAGGTTGCCTAAATGATCTCGTCCAGCATCCTGGAAGCGATCGAGTCGGGATTAATTTCGTAAGTACCGCTCTCCAGTTGGTTTCGAATCTGGTCGATTTTTTCAGTGCGGACCTCGTCGTTTGCAACCATCATTTTCTTCGCCTGAATAAGATCTTTGTAATCCTTGGACAGCTCTACGCGGTCCGAGGTCGGGCCGCCGGCGGAAGCACCCTTGTCGTCGCTTCCCACCTTGGAGGCCGGTCCTCCCGGATTTTGTACGTTTCCGGCTACATAAGGCAAAACTCTTTTGATATCCATCAGTTTCCTCTCTCCCGGCCGGCGGTGGCCTGAAGCTTAGCCTATATCATCCGTTCCGGGCCCATTGTCCTCTTTGGGGTACATCTTTTCCAGTGCGTGGTTGGTCATACGCTCCATCATCATCCGGCGCCTGCCTTCATCGGATATGGACACCTTTTCCGCGCTGGGCTTCCGGTCTTCCGAATCGGTGCCTGTCGTCCTGCCGGAAGTCTTTGCCCGCTGCAACTGCCTGGTATAGGTGCGCAGTATACTTCGAACACGGTAATCCGTAATAACCATTGGTCCACTCCCATTCACTGAATACATCGGAAAACGGACTGGCGAACTTGAGCGAAAAGTGAGTTCAGGATTCAAATAACAGCTCTCAAACCGGTTTGGGAGCCCTTTGGATAAATCGACGGAGTCTGAACACGTTGATCTTTTCGTGCTTCTCTTCGGCCTTGCGGTCAACACCTTTGTGGCATGGAACTTGTTATACACCAGTCTGATTGAATTTTAACACCGAAAAAAATCTTCATCGGGACATGGGGGAGGAGATCAAAATTGGCACAAAAACAGGAGATCAGGTGCGGCAGATGTGTCCATTATTGGATCACCTGGGTCCCGGCAACGCCTCACGGGTGTTCGGCCTGGGGGATCCGGTCGCGCCAGTTGCCCCATCTTGCGGTATATGCTGCGTCCGGCGTTGAGTGCCAGCTCTTTCGGGCCGGAAAACCGGTGTCGGAAAAACGACGGCCCGCAGGTGCGGGTAATTCGGAAATGCCAAAGGGGGTAGGAGGGAAAAGATGGTAATTGTTTCCGAACAATCGAGCCAAATACTGGAGGGCCTTTCAGTGGCGATCATCGAGACCCTCCAATCGCTTTCCACGGAGCACAGGCCCCTTACGGCCGCTTTTCTCTCGGAAGCGCTGGGTGAAAAAAACGAGGTAAAGAACCTGCTGGCCAATATGCGGCCGGGAGGTCTTCCGGGAAGGCCCGCGGAGCCGCCGGGAAAAACTCGGGGGCAAAACGGGTCCGGCAGAACCTGGGATGTCCCGGCAAAATCTGCCGAGCTGGGATCGGCGCTCAGGGTCGTCGTGGAGGAGCAGGAGGAAAAGCTCCGCATGAGGGATTTTTTTCATCGCTCCGTAGCGACATTGGCCTCGCTGGTGGACCGGAACGGCGTCGGGAGGGAAGTGTCCGAAAAACTGACGGCTTTTAGAAAGGCCGTAAGTGAATGCCGGCAAATCGATGACCTGGAAAAGGGCCTCGAAAGCGTAAAAAGAGCGGTAAGGCTGTCCGCGGATGAAGCGTCTTGTTGTGCGCCCAGCTCGCTGCGCCCTGCGCCCGTCACGGAGTTTCAACGAGAGCCGGTCCCGGGACGGAAAGTTGACGCATCGCATCTCAACAAGCTCAAATGGGTATTTAGCAACATCGTTTCTGAATTCGACCAGGACCTTGGCGAGGACTATGCGAAACGCATTTTAAGGATGCGCAAAATGATCATGGCGGGCTCCACGCCCGATGACATAACAGGCCTTAATGAAGACCTGCTCGGGATAATCCGGTCTTACAACCGAACCATGAACGAGGAGCGAAACCAGGTAACCGACTTTGTCGCGGAACTGGGCAACAGCCTTGCCGAAATCGAACGGCAATTCCTGAACTCGCTCACGCAAAGCGAAAAGAGCCAGGGCGACGATAACTGGTCGTTCAACAGCCTGATCGAAAACCAGGTCGAGGAGATGAGAAGGTCCGCGCAGCTCAGCAGCACCCTTGCCGATTTCAAAAGCCTGGTCATGTCGAAGTTGACGGCCATAAGGGAAGCCCTGGAACAGAAGCGCAGGGCGGAAGAACTGCGTGAAGAGATCATTCACGACGAAATGGAAAGCCTCCAGCAAACCCTCAAAAGGATGAAAAAGGAAATAGACCAGGTCCAGGAGAAGCGAAAAGCCCTGGAGAAGGAAGTCCTCATAGACCAGCTTACCGGGATTGCAAACCGGAGGGCACTGAAGCGGCGCCTCAAAGAGGAGCTTCAGCGATACCACAGATACCAGCAGTTTTTCTCGGTGATCCTGTTCGATATAGACCACTTCAAGGGGGTAAACGACCAGTTCGGCCACTGGGCGGGCGATAAATGCCTGAAGGAGCTGATCAGGCGCATCAGGCCGATGCTTCGGGAAACGGACTTCCTGGCCCGCTGGGGTGGCGAGGAGTTCGTCATCATCTTCCCCGGAACAGAGCTGGAAAGCTCCATGGGAGTTGCCGAAAGGCTGCGAAAGGCAATCGAGAACACCCGCTTCGTTTATCATAAACAGGAAATAGCGGTGACGGTAAGCGTCGGCGTAACGGAAGTGAAGCCCGGCGACCAGGGCCTGGAAGCAATTTTCAACAGGGCCGACAAAGCGATGTACCAGGCCAAGCGGAACGGAAGAAACACGGTTATGGAAGGGTAGGCAAGCGTTACCCCGCTCCGCCGGCTCAGGTCCGAAAGCGGAGCAGCGGCTTGATGGTAATTCCGCTTGAAGAATCTGCTGCCGCCTCATTTATTTCCAGTGCCGGATATTTCCGTATCAGCCTGTTAAAGGGGAACTTCCCTTCCCTGTAGCACCGGATCAAAAATGGAATAAACTCCTGCGGATTGCTGTCGCCGGCA
The DNA here is from genome assembly GCA_963712895.1 of uncultured delta proteobacterium. Taxonomy (GTDB): domain Bacteria; phylum Desulfobacterota; class Syntrophobacteria; order Syntrophobacterales; family Syntrophobacteraceae; genus SbD1. Next base: position 125,123 of record CAVQJR010000018.1, read on the forward strand.
ATGCTGTAGAAAACCCTCCGGTGATGTCCGGGTGCCTTCGGCAAGACTTCCTCTTCCTCACTGTCGGCCGAAATGCCGAGCATGGACAGGTTGCCCCGCGGTCCAAGGCTCCTTACCGCCTGGTCGATTACGCGGGAGCGCCCCGTGGTGTCGACTGCATGATCGAGCTTTCCGGCAATTGCGGCGAGCCGAGTGCCCACGTTTTCTTCCCTGGCGTCTATCGCGTGGGTTGCCCCCAGTTCCAGGGCCATTTCCAGGCGCGAGGAAACTATATCGACCGCGATCAGGGGGGCGGCGCCGGCAAGCCGTGCGGCCATCAGGGCCGACAGGCCCACCGTGCCCGCGCCAAAGACCGCGAAAGACTCGCCCGGCCCCGGCTTGAGTTCGTTCAGGACGGTCCCCGCCCCCGCCTGCACTCCGCATCCCAGCGGAGCGAAGATTGCCAGTTCGGATTCGCCCGCGGCATCGACGGGCACCACGTTTCGCTCGCGTGCAAGAGCATGGAACGCAAAACAGGACTGGCCGAAAAACCAGGACAGCGGGGTCCCCTTTGCATCCACGATGGGGGAGGTCCCATCGGTCCTTGTGCCGCCGAAGTTCAGGTCCTCGAACAGGGTGCAGCGGGCCGGACGTCCCGCGTGACAGCTCGCGCACTTTCCGCAGGAACCAAACGACAGGACAACCCCGTCGCCGGGACGAACCCGGCTCACGTCACGGCCGACCTTTTCCACAAATCCGGCCCCTTCGTGCCCCAGTACGGCCGGAAACCGCATCCCGAGAAGACCGTCGCGCGCCGCTATGTCGGTATGGCAAACGCCACAGCCAACGATCCGCACCACGACTTCATCGGGCCGCGGGTCGTCGATTTCGACATCTTCAAATTCAAAGGGACCGCCGCGCCGGCGAACAACCGCCGCACTGGTTCCAAGTGCCATTGCCCCGACTCCTGTTGTTTCTTGCAAGGCTGTTCCGTTCCAACCCCTGCCCGATTACGGGCTTGTCCGTAAATACTGCATGAGAATACGGGCACCCGGTACCTTGTCAACTTTGTTTTATACATTGCCTCCCGCCCGAACGGATTTGGTTGACAATGCACCAGAGGTAAAAAACCCTATATAAAATAACTGCATTCCCTATCTTGGAACGGCTAAAAAAGCTATAATCAGCAGGTAAGGTGTATCCTTGCCGACCCTCCCCCTCCCCCGGGAATACATCCCGCAAAGGGGAGGGGGCCTAACTTCGCCTCTCCCGGCTTAAGTCCCCGGAAAGAACAGGGGGAGGGAAGAAAGCGCGGGCGGGGCGTGAAAATCCGCCCCGAAAATTTTCATCTGTAGCGGGACTGCCCACGGGAGAACCATGGGAATCAATCTCGACAGCCTCATCGCCCGGCAAAAAAACCTGGAAAACATACTGGACAACCTCATGGAGGGCATTATCGCCCACGACATGCAGCGCCGGGTACTGTTTTTCAACCGGGCGGCCGAGAGGATAACCGGGTTTGAGCGGCGCGAGGTGATCGGGCGCGACTGCCACCAGGTGTTCGGAAATCCCTTCTGCGGCACGCGGTGTTCCTTTTGCGGCCGGCCTCCATCGGAACTCGACCACCATGCCTATTCGATAAACGTCATCACCAAGGCGGGCGAAACACGCCATCTCGAAATGTCGGTAACCGGCATGCGCGATGAAACGGGCTCGGTGGTGGGGGTGCTTGCCGCCTTTCGCGACGTGACCGATATGATAAGCCTTCGGCTTCGTCTGGGCGAACTGACCTGCTTTTCGGGCATTGTGGGCAGGGACCGCAAAATGCTCGACGTATTCGAGCAGATCAGAAACCTTGCTCAAACCGATTACGCCGTTCATATCACGGGAGACACCGGGACCGGGAAGGAACTGGTGGCCGCGGCCATCCACAACGAGAGCCCGCGCGGGGGAGGGCCTTTCGTTCCGGTCAACTGCGGCGCCCTGCCCGAAGGGCTTCTGGAAAGCGAACTGTTCGGCCACGTCAAGGGAGCGTTTTCCGGGGCGATCAGGGACAAGAAAGGGCGGTTCGAACTGGCCAACGGCGGAACGATCTTCCTTGATGAAGTTTCCGAACTGCCGCGCCACATGCAGGTAAAGCTTCTTCGCGTTCTCCAGGAGGGCAGCTTCGAAAGGGTTGGCGGCGAAAATACCATAGCGGTGGACGTACGGGTGATCAGCGCCACCAACATGGACCTGAGACGCGAGATGGAAAAACAAAATTTCCGAGAAGACCTCTACTACCGCCTGAGCGTCGTTCCGGTCCGCATTCCCGCCCTTCGCGAGCGCAAAAACGACATTCCGCTCCTGGCATCCCACTTCCTGAAGCAGGCCGTCCAAAGCGGCCGCAAACCGGCGGGACTTTCCCCCGATGCGCTTTCGCTCATGATGGATTACACCTGGCCGGGAAACGTGCGCGAACTGCAAAACGCAATTCATTTTGCCCTGGTCAAGTCCCGGTCCGCGACGATCAGGCCCGAACACCTGCCGCCCGAGCTTCGCGAGGCGGTCTGCACCCGCTCCCGGCCCGGCCCCGAATGCAGGCTTACCACCGAAGCGGTGATCGCCGCCCTTGCCCGGACGGGAGGAAACAGGTCCAAGGCGGCCAAGCTGCTCGGAATCGGCCGCGCCACCCTGTACCGGTTCCTCGACAGGAACCCGGACATTTCGGGAAATGGACCGGAATCAAAAGCCCCCGAATTTTCCTGAAAAAATCAACGCGCGTTAGCAAAATGTCTCACAGAATTGTCTCCTGAGACACTTCTGTCTCGAATTCCATCCCGATACATATTTCGCACCAGATGCAGCGCGGGCACAGCTTTACCCCGCCCGCTCCCGCCTGCCGCAATTTGCTTCCGGACTGTCTCACAACTGTCTCGCATTCACCGGTCGGCCGGGTTTGCCAGCGGTGTGCAACTTCTTTCAAGTCATTGTAATATAAGGTATTTCATCGATTGACGGCCTCCTGGTACGGACATTGCCCTATGTCCCTGAAAGATCGTTATGGGGAGTTGCCGGATGAAAACGTGCGACGAGATGCTGGAAAAGACGCTCCATCTTGCTGACCTGATGGCGGAAACCGCCGATCAGGGGGACGCTTTGCGGGAGGACGTCGGGTGCGGGGTCCTTTACGGCTTTTTGAGGGACTCGGCCTTCAAGATCAGGAAAATGGCCGAAGAAGAAGTGGAGTCCCACATAAGGAAGACGGGACGGAAGAAAGAAAAGGGAAAAAAGGAGGCGGCCGGCCCGGCAAAGGGGTCCGGGCGCCGCGCGAATGCTGGTGATTTGAACAAATCTTGAGTGAAAGGACGAGGATGGAGAACAGAACCGAGCGCAATCTTCTTGAGGCTTTTGCAGGTGAATCCCAGGCTAATCGGAAATATCTCGCTTTTGCCAAACAGGCTGAACAGGAAGGCTACAGGCAGGTGGCGAAGCTTTTTCGGGCGGCGGCCGCGGCAGAGACGGTCCATGCTCACGCACACCTGAAGGCCCTGGGAAAGATCGGCACCACAGTCGATAACCTCAAGGTGGCAATAGAGGGCGAGACCTACGAATTCACCGAAATGTACCCGGAGATGATCAAAGCGGCCAAGGAAGAGGCACACCAGGCCGCCTACCGCAGCTTTTCATACGCCAACGCTGTCGAGGCCGTGCACGCGTCTCTTTACCGCAACGCCCTTCAGAAGATGGAAGGCATGGAGGACGCCGACTACTATGTCTGCTCGGTATGCGGCCACACGTGCGCGAATGAAGCTCCCGGCACCTGCCCGGTGTGCGGTTCGGGTTCCAAGGCATTCTTTAAAGTGTATTAGCCGGATAAGGCCTGGCGGGGGCTCCTCCCGCGGTGGTGCCGCCCCTCCGGTCCCTTCTTCCCCGGCCCTCCCATTCGCGGGAGGGCCGGGGAAGGGCAAACCGGGGAGTGGAAAGCAAATAACTCATCAAGTCTACTGGAAAATTCGTGACGGATGATTAATTGAATTCAGGCAATTCACCAATCGCCTCTTCAGGTGCATGCATTAATGGACCGCATATATACATCAGATAAAGCTGCGAAATAAAATCCAAGTAGGAAAGGAGATAGCTTCATGGACACCCTGATGCTGTCAAGACTCCAGTTTGCGGCGGCGACCTTCTTCCATTTCCTGTTCGTGCCGCTGACCCTCGGACTATCCATCCTGATCGCCATAATGGAAACGATCTACGTCAGGACGGGGGACGAGGAGTACAGGAACATGGCCCGGTTCTGGGGCAAGATTTTTCTAATCAATTTCGCCATCGGGGTGGTTACCGGGATTACCCTCGAATTCCAGTTCGGCACGAACTGGTCGCGCTACTCCGAGTACGTGGGCGATATTTTCGGCTCGTTGCTGGCGATCGAGGCCACGGTGGCGTTTTTCCTGGAATCCACCTTCATCGCCGTCTGGGCTTTCGGGTGGAAGAGGCTCTCGCCCAAGGCGCACGCCGTAACCATATGGCTGGTGGCCCTGGCGGCCAACGTCTCGGCGCTCTGGATTCTTATCGCCAACTCCTGGATGCAGCACCCGGTGGGGTATGTCATCCGAAACGGCCGCGCCGAACTAAGCGATCTGGTGGCCGTTATCACCCAGCCCTTTGCCTGGTACACCCTCATTCACACTCTTTCGGCGGCATACATACTGTCCGCCTTTTTCATTATGGGTGTAAGCGCCTGGCACCTTCTGAGGAAACAGTTCGTCTCGTTTTTCAGCAAGTCGTTCCGGCTTGCGCTGGCCCTGGGGCTCGTCTTCACCGTGGTCGAGGCGGTGCAGGGGCACATGTACGGGGGAAAGGTCGCCGAAGATCAGCCGACGAAGCTCGCCGCCATGGAATCTTTCTGGGAAACTGAGCAGAGCGCGCCGCAGTATCTGTTCGTGATACCGGACCCCAAAAACGAGCGGAACCTGGTGGAGTTCGGCAAGATACCGGGCGGCCTGAGCTTTCTTGCGCATCACGATTTCAACGCCGAGGTCAAGGGTCTCAAAGCCTTCCCGCCGGCGGACAGGCCGCCGGTCATGCTCAGCTTTATCTCTTTCCGGCTGATGATGATGCTTGGCTTTTACTTCCTGGGTCTGACCGTAGCGGCCTGGGTGTTGCGAAAGCGCCTCATGGAATTTCCCCTGCTGCTCAAGGTCTTCGTGTTCTCGATACCGCTTCCCTACCTCGCAGCGGAGGCGGGATGGATGCTGGCGGAGGTGGGCAGGCAGCCCTGGGTGGTATACGGCGTCATGAGGACCTCGCAGGCGGTGTCCCCCATTGCCGCCTCTCAGGTCGGGATATCGCTTGCCGCATTCATCGGCGTCTACACATTTCTTGGTTTTGCAGCCTTTTACCTGATCGCCAGCCATGCGCGAAAGGGGCCGGTGGCCGAATTGACGCAGGGTGGAGCGGCCGATGGGGAGGTGGGATATGCTTGAGACGATCTGGTTTGCACTCTGGGGTATTCTGTGGGCCGTCTACTTCGTCCTGGACGGCTTCGATCTTGGAATCGGCACCCTGATGCCCTTCATCGCGAAGGACGACTCCGACCGACGCGCGCTCTATAACAGCCTGGGGCCCTACTGGAGCGGTAACGAGGTCTGGCTCATAACCGCCGGGGGCGTTACCTTCGCCGCTTTTCCCAAAACTTACGCGGTGATGTTCAGCAGCCTCTATTCGGCGCTTCTGCTGATCCTGTTCGGGCTGATTTTGCGCGGCGTGGCGCTGGAGTTCAGGTCCAAGTTCGCCTCAAACGGATGGAAGCGGTTCTGGGACTGGTGCCTGTGGATAGGAAGCTTCGCCCCGGCGCTTCTGTTCGGCGTTGCCTTCGCCAACCTTTTCCGGGGAATCCTGATAGACGGGCAGGGGATCTACCATGGGAGCCTGTTTTCGCTGTTGAACGGCTACGGGCTGATGGGAGGGGTCCTGTTCGTGCTGATTTTCCTGGTCCACGGCTCGCTATGGCTTGCGGTAAAAACCAAAGGCGCCCTAAAAGAACGCGCCGCCCGGTTCGCCGGCCTCCTGTGGACCATTCTGGCCGCGATGGCCGTGGTTTTCCTGATTGCAACAAAGTTCAGCACCCACCTTTATGACAACTATATTTTAGTGCCTCCGCTCGCCGTTGTGCCCCTGGCAGCCGTGGTGGCGCTTTTCACCATCCGGGTATTTATTGCAAAAGGACAGTGGCTGAAGGCCTGGTTTTCTTCGGCCGTCTTCATCGCCACCGTTACGCTTTTTGGGGTTACGGGCCTGTATCCGAACCTCCTGGTCTCCAGCATCGACCAGAGGTTCAGCCTCACCGCCTTCAACTCGTCGTCGAGCCCCCTCACCCTGAAGATTATGCTCGGTGTCGCGCTGGTCTTCGTCCCGGTGGTGATCGGATACCAGATCTGGGTCTACAGGTTTTTTGCCAAAAACGAGCCGTCCGAAGGCAAGGCGGTTGACGGCGGCCCGGAACCGGCCGCGGCCGGCCCGCTTAATGCGCGGTAAAAAATACAAGGCGGACCGCGGGGCGGGCACAACTTCATTGAGCCGGCCCTGCAAACGGAACCAAAAAAAGCGTGGGGAACCAGCCCCCCACGCCGCTTTGCAGCTCAGTTCTTTGGCTTTGCGGCAGGGCGATGCGCCCGCCGCAAAGCCGGCCTGCTCTATTTTTCCTGCTTCACGCTCTCGATAACCACCGGTTTTGCCGGCACGTCCTGGTGCGGGCCGACCCTTGTGGTCTGGACCTTACCGATCTTGTCCACCACGTCCATGCCGTCGATGACCTTGCCGAAAGCGGCATATCCGAACCCGTCAGGCGAGTTGCTCTTGTGGTTGAGGAAATCGTTGTCCTTGGTGTTGATGAAAAACTGCGCGGTGGCGCTGTCGACCACCATTGTGCGTGCCATGGCGATGGTGCCGCGGTCGTTTTTCAGTTCCGCCGCCGCTTCGTTCTTTATCGGCGCCCGCGTCGGCTTCTGTTTCATGTCGGCGGCAAACCCGCCGCCCTGGATCATGAAATCGGGAATTACCCGGTGAAAGATGGTGCCGTCGTAGAAGCCCTCATTCGCGTACTGGAGAAAATTCTTTACTGTTTCGGGCGCCTTGTCTGCCCACAGCTCGATTTTAATCGTCCCCTCCGAGGTTTTCATGACAACGACGGGATTTTTGGTCTTCTCCCCCGCCTGCGATTCAGCGGCCCAGGCCGTGTGCTGAAGCAAGAGGGCCAGGGAAGCCAGCAGCAAGAGAGCTTTGTCCATGGTGAACATATCCACTTCTCCTTTCGAAATTTTGCCGTATGCGGCCTAAGCCGTACACCAGGTCCCAGGGGTCGGCGCCGGACCGTCCTGCTCCGACCCGCATTCCAATACAGGCTGCGCGGATAAGATTGACATTCCTGCGGCCCCCCTACATACTCCATATACACGTCTGAGCGCAAATCGGCAGTTACCGGCAGGTTCGCCGAAGGGGTCTCGGATCGAGGGCCGATGTAGACCACCGGAGCGCCGGGGGCGCGGTTTGAAAAATTTAATGACAAAAGAGAGCGGCACAAGAGGTCCCGGCTGTGATAATCTTCTCGCCGAGGCGGAGGCCGCGGCCGGGATGTTCAAGCCGACCGGCGGTAAAATCGGCAGGGTTAGCGCTTACGGGGATGGAAACGTACACGATACTTTCCTGGTTGTGGTGCAGCCTGGTGAAGCGGAAGATTTTATACTCCAGCGGATGAATACGTTCGTTTTCCGCCGTCCTGAGCTGGTAATGCAAAACATCCGCACCGTCACCGGACACATCCGCGGGCGGCTTGACGCCGTGAATCCCGGACGCCGCTGGGACATCCCCGGCGTAATGCTCGCCCGGGACGGTCTGGACCACTGGGTCGGCCCCGGGGGTTCCTTCTGGCGCGCCATGAACTTTATCGGCGGCGCCCGGTCGGTGCGTACCGTCAGGGAGATCGGCCATGCCCGGGAAGTGGGCTGGGCGCTGGGGATGTTTCACAACCTGGTAAGCGACCTGCCCGCCGGAAATCTCGGCGACACGCTGGAGGGGTTTCACGTAACTCCGCTCTATGTCGAGCGCTACGGCGCCGTGCTCTCCCAAAAGGCGCTCGGCGGACCTCCCGATGTCCGCTGGTGCATGGATTTCGTGGAAAGAAGAAGGTCCTGGGCGGGGATGCTCGAAGAGGCGAAAGCGCGCGGCCTGCTTTGCCTTCGCACCATCCACGGCGACCCCAAGGCCGACAACGTCCTGCTGGATGCCGCAACGGGCAGGGCGGTGGCCCTGATAGACCTTGACACCGTGAAGCCGGGGCTTATCCAATACGATATCGGGGACTGCCTGCGCTCCTGCTGCAATCCCCTGGGAGAAGACCCCGGAGACCCGGATGAGGTCCGCTTCGAACCCGACTTTTGCGGGGCGGTCCTGCGCGGGTATTTTTCAAGTGCGGGAGAAATTCTTAGCGCAAATGACATTGAGTATGTCTTTGATTCGGTGCGCCTGATAGCATTCGAGCTGGGCCTCAGATTTTTCACCGACTACCTGGAAGGAAACGTGTACTTCAGGGTAAGGCGCGAGGAGCAAAACCTTGCCCGCGCACTCGTGCAGTTCAAGCTTACCGAAAGCATCGAGCGCCAGGAAGCTGCCATCCGTAAAATCGTAAACGATGCGGCACAAGGCCGGTGATGCGCACGCGCGGCTTTGGCCGGCTGAAAAAATATGAGTGCAACAGCTATGATTTATGCTCGAAAAGTGTAGCACCCCTGCTGTACTTGCACTTTATTTGCATTAGTTTAATACACCCGTATAAAGTAATTAATTTTAACTTATTCCTATCTTATACTTACGGAAAAGAATCGCACTAATCTACCCGGAGCCAATGATGGCCGAAAACGACGCCAGCAACTGCCAGGTCCCCCGGTTCGAGCCCGATGCCGCCTCCATGGAACTGGCGGAAAGCATCTACAAAAGGGTGGGGGAAAAAAAGGATAGCTACAAACGCTATAATTTCGAGCGCTCGCAGGAAGAGGCCTTTGCCACCTTCTTTGACCTCGCCCAGGAATTCACCACTATCGACAGCATTTACCAGATCTGCGTTGCCGTGCTCAGGGAGTTTTTCGACCTGGAGAGCAGGCTCTACGTCGTAAATCCCAAAAGGTCCCGCCTGGAGCTCGTTTGCACCAGCGAAAGCGGCCTCGTTCCGCAAAGCCGGCGCGACAAGGCGGGCATAAGCCTGGTGGAAAATCCGACCTGCGCGGACTCCTCGTGGCTTTTCCCGATTCGGGGAAACCAGGCCCTGGCGGATGTCTTGCCCTTCCTGGGCCAGGAATTCATTCTCGGCGTTTGCCAGGTATTTTCGAAGGAACCCCTTTCCGAGCACAAGCACTTCTTCCTGGAAAAATTTGCGAACCGCATAGGCTATAATCTGCACCAGAAGATGCTGGTCCAGCAAAACATCGACCACATCAAATTCATAAATCAACTGGTCTCGGATATAGAACACAACGTGATCTCGCCAAATCTTTATTACAAGCTCTTCCTGCTGCGACTCAAGAAGATGATCCGAAACTACGGCGAGATGGCGGGTCGCATCGAGGAAATTTCCCGGCAGTCGGGCATTGCGTGCCGGTCGGTGGCCGATTCGCTGGAATCCGCGGCCACCACCCTGAGGAGCACCAACAAGGATCTCCAGTCCGAATTTCAGGCGCTTTCCAAGCACTACGAACATACCAGTTTGTTTCTGGAAACGCTGTTTCGCAAAGACCACTTCCAGAAGGGAAGGTATGTGCTCAGAAAGCAGGCGTGCAACTTCCGAACGGAGATCATCGAGCCGCTGCTTGAGCGCTATTCGAAGCAGTTTGCCAAAAAGGGGATAACGGTCGACTACCGGCTGGAAAACGTGCCCGACGAGCAGGTGACACTTTTTGTGGACAAGGGCCTGATATCACAGGTTTTCGACAACTTCTTCTCCAATGCGGTAAAGTACACGGATGCTATAGAAGACCAGCTCGGAAACAGGGTGAAGCTATTCTCGATAAACCGCCAGATTTTGAAGGACTTTTTCGGAGAGGACAAACCCGGCGTGCGTTTCAATTTCTTCACCACCGGCACGCCTCTCACATCGGAGCAGGCGGACAGGATCTTCGAAGAAGGTTTCCGGGCCGGCCCGCGGGTGGAGAGCGGCACCGGCCACGGCCTGAACTTCGTGAAAAACGTGGTGGAAATCCACGGCGGGAGCGTAGACTGCGAGCCCCAGGTGTGCGGAAACACCATCTATTTCGTCCTGCCGTTCCGGGAGTGATGGCGAAGGGGCGTTGTTCTATACCGGATACCCGATGCCCGGGCGTCGGCTGATCCCCGGGCCCGGCGGGCTGTTGCCCAAATGAGTCTTGATATACAATGAATGAATTGTCATAATGGCAGGGAGCTTTCAATCCGTCATTCCCGTAGCGCTTTCTAGGCGGGAATCCGGTGTTTTGCTGTCCCGGCGTCATATAATCGGTTGTCCACTGGGGATTTCACTGTAACCTGTAGATCTCGATCGGCTGGATTTTCGATCACCGCTCACGACTTGCCCCTTTTTTTTCGATACCGATGATATAGAGGAGTGCCGCGTCGGACGTGGTTAACCGGCTTGTCAGGCCTTGGCTGCGGGCTTCGGGGACGCTTGACCTTCGGCCCTCTCGGAGTTACCTCTTTTACGGCGGGGATTTGATTTTTGGCACTTTTTTTGTTTGAGACCCAATGGGGGATTTGTCGCCCGGAGCGGGCCGTTTAACCCTCGCGAGCCGCTCCGGGCCTTGGCGGGAGCAATTAGAAGTAGCTTAATTTTGGGTTGGTGGTTATAATACCGCGTGCTAACCCAAGGGGGGGGCGAAATCTCTTCTTTAAGATATGTACAGATTCACCGATATTGTTTGTTAGACATTATTATGTTTAAAGCAGGTGTGGGCCAAGGAGGCATTAATGGCTAGAAAGCGTGACGACCGAGGCGGCGAACTTAGATGCTCATTCTGCGGCAAGAGCCAGGATGAAGTGAAGAAACTTATTGCCGGTCCTACGGTATACATTTGCGACGAATGCGTCGAACTCTGCAATGACATCATTGCCGAGGAATATGAAAGGGAGGGTGCCGCAAAGGCCACGCAAATACCCAAGCCCGTCGAGATCAAGGACGTGCTCGACCAGTACGTTATCGGTCAGGAGAGGGCAAAGAAGATTCTTTCGGTGGCCGTGCACAACCATTATAAGAGAATCGAGCTCAAGATCGACAAGAACGAAGTCGAGCTCCAGAAGAGCAACATCCTGATGATCGGACCTACCGGATCGGGAAAGACCCTGCTTGCCCAGACTCTTGCCCGCATCCTGAACGTCCCCTTCACCATAGCCGACGCCACGACTCTTACCGAAGCGGGCTATGTCGGCGAAGATGTCGAAAACATTCTGGTAAGCCTCATCCAGGCTGCCGACTACGATATCGAAAAGGCATCGCGCGGGATCGTCTATATCGACGAGATAGACAAGATCGCCAAGAAATCGGACAGCCCATCGATCACCCGTGACGTTTCGGGCGAGGGCGTCCAGCAGGCCCTTCTCAAAATTCTGGAAGGAACCGTTGCCAACGTTCCTCCCAAGGGCGGCCGGAAGCACCCCCAGCAGGAATTCATCAAGATCGACACCACCAATATACTTTTTATCTGCGGCGGTGCTTTCAACTACCTCGAAAGCATCATCCAGGGCCGGATAGGCGTCAAGGGAATGGGTTTTGGCGCGGAAATCCGCAGCAAGGAAGAAAAGAGCATCGGTGAGATCCTGCGGCACGTTCAGCCCGAAGACCTGCTCAAATTCGGCATGATCCCCGAGTTCGTGGGCCGGCTTCCGGTTATCGCCACCCTGAACGAACTCACCGAGGACGAACTGGTGGCCATACTCGGCGAGCCAAAAAACGCCCTGGTAAAACAGTACAAAAAGCTCTTCGAGCTGGAAAACGTCAGGTTGCGTTTTACGGACGGCGTACTCAAGGCAATAGCCAAGGAGGCCATAAGGCGAAAGTCGGGAGCGCGCGGGTTGCGGTCGATCATGGAAAACATCATGTTGGATATAATGTACGACCTGCCCTCACATCCTGAGATTCAAGAGTGCATAATCAATGAGGATGTGGTTACCAAGAGCGGTCAGCCTTTGCTTCTCTATCGCGGGCAGGACCAGGAATCCGCGTAGGCTTTGTATATACGGGGGAAATATCTCTTCCGCGGGGAGCAGAGCCGGGCAGGGGACCCATTACTTCCCGGGCGGGCCGTCCGGGCCGAAATCCCGGGTCGCCATTGGATTTCGCTGGCGCAGCCGGGCAGGTTTCGGAGACTTTTTACACCCAGGAGAATAACCGGTAATATGTTCAAATTAACTCGCACCAGAGACGGTAACCCGAGCAACACCTTCACGCTGCCTCTCCTTCCGTTGCGGGATATAGTGGTATTTCCTTCAATGGTAGTGCCTCTTTTCGTCGGGCGGGACAAGTCGGTCAACGCCCTCGAAAAGGCAATGGGGGCCGACAAAAAGATTTTCCTGTCCGCCCAGACCAAGGCTAAAACGGACACTCCGGGAGAATCCGACATCTACCGGGTGGGCACCGTCGCCAACATACTTCAGATACTGCGGCTTCCGGACGGTACCGTTAAGGTCCTGGTGGAAGGCGACCACCGGGCGAGGATCCTCAATTTCATTCCGCACCCGGACCATTTCCTGGTGCAGCTCGAGGGGCTTGAAGAAACGGCGGAGGATTCGATCGAAGTCGAAGCCCTGTGTCGAGGCGTGAGGTCTTCCTTCGAGACCTACTCGAAGCATAACAAGAAAATCACCCAGGAAATCCTTGACGCCGTGGCGGCGGTCGAAAATCCTTCCCGGCTGGCCGACACCGTTTCCTCGTACATGCCCTTCAAGCTGGAGAACAAGCAGAAGCTGCTCGAAACGCTGAGCATCATGCAGCGCCTGGAGAAGCTTTTCGGACATATCCGCTCGGAGATCGAGATTATTCAGACCGAGGAGCGCATCAAGGGCCGGGTCAAAAAGCAGATGGAAAAGACCCAGCGCGAGTACTACCTGAACGAGCAGATGCGCGCCATCCAGAAGGAAATGGGCGAAAAGGACGACTTCAAGTCCGAACTCGAAGAGCTTGAGAGGCGGATAAAGAAAAAGAAACTGAGCCACGAGGCGGGGGCCAAGGTCCGCGCCGAGTTCAAGAAACTCAAGCTGATGTCGCCGATGAGCGCCGAGGCCACGGTGGTGCGCAACTACATCGACTGGATACTTTCTCTGCCGTGGTTCGAGAAGACCAGGGACAAGCTCGACATCGACGAATCCACCCGCATCCTGGAAGAAGACCACTACGGCCTGGAAAAGCCCAAGGAAAGGATCATCGAATACCTAGCGGTCCAGGCCCTGGTAAAGAAGATAAAGGGCCCCATCCTGTGCTTCGTGGGACCTCCGGGGGTGGGGAAGACTTCACTTGCCCGCTCCATTGCACGGTCGATGAACCGCAACTTCATACGGCTCTCCCTTGGCGGCGTGCGCGACGAAGCTGAAATCCGCGGCCACAGGCGGACCTATATCGGCGCTCTTCCCGGAAAGATCATCCATAGCCTCAAGAAGGTGAAGAGCAACAACCCCGTCTTCTGCCTGGATGAAATCGACAAGATGAGCATGGATTTTCGCGGAGACCCGTCGGCGGCGCTTCTCGAAGTGCTCGACCCGGAACAGAACTTCGCGTTCAACGACCACTACCTTGACCTGGACTACGACCTGTCGGAGGTCTTTTTCATCACGACGGCCAACACCCTGCATTCCATTCCGCCTCCGCTTCGCGACCGGATGGAAATCATCCAGCTTGCCGGATACACCGAGTTCGACAAGCTCAATATCGCCCGCAACTACCTGATAAAGAAGCAGTGCAAGGCCAACGGGATCGGGGATGGCAATGTCGAGTTCTCCGACGCGGTCCTGTTCTACATTATCCGCCACTACACCAAGGAGGCGGGCGTAAGGAACCTCGAGCGCGAGATCGCGACCGTGTGCCGCAAGGTGGCCAAAGAAGTGGTTCGCCACGGCAAGGAAGCTCACGTGGACCTTACCGAGGACATTATCCAGGAATACCTCGGAATCCCGAGATTTCACTACGGGCGGGCCGAGGAAAAAGATGAAGTGGGTCTTGCGATGGGTCTTGCCTGGACCGAGTTCGGCGGAGATATCCTGGGGATAGAAACGGTTGTCATGCCCGGCAAGGGCAAGGTGATCATCACCGGAAAGCTCGGCGAGGTCATGCAGGAGTCGGCGCAGGCCGCTTTGAGCTACGTGCGCTCCCGCGCCAACCAGCTCGGGATCGAGCCCGATTTCTACCAGAAAGTCGATATCCATGTCCACGTCCCCGAGGGCGGGATTCCGAAGGACGGCCCATCGGCGGGCATCACCATGGCAACGTCGATTGTGTCGGCTCTTAGCAAGGTGCCCGTTAGAAGCGATTTGGCGATGACCGGCGAAATAACCCTGAGGGGGCGCGTGCTCCCCATCGGCGGTCTCAAGGAAAAGACGCTCGCCGCCCACCGCGCCCTGATCAAGACGGTGCTCGTGCCGCGGGAAAACGCCAAGGACCTCAAGGAAATTCCGGCCAAGATCCTGGAAGAGATCAATGTGGAGCTGGTCGACCACATGGACGACGTGCTCCGCCTGGCCCTGGACCTCAAAGAGGGAGACAAGCTCTTCAGGGAGCCTGAAGCCGTCGAACCGCCTGCGGCAACGGTTTTCCAACCCGGCAAGCGCGGGGTAGAGGAAATCCGTACGCACTGACGGCCGCGGCCCGGTCATCGATGCCGGGGATGCTCTCTTTACGCGTGCAGGTTGATTCCTGGTGCTCGATACCATCCGTCGCCGGACGCAAGCCGGAACCAGCGTATTTCCAGCGGCCCGGGGATGGAGACACCGGCTCATCGGGTCGCCGCTCATAATTGTTGAGCATGAAAGTATTCGCGCTTGACTTATGGGGCCTGAATCGCAATAATGCGGTTTCTTCGGGCCGCATGGGGCAACGGGCGTGCCCCGGGTCAGTTCGAGGGCGGATAGCTCAGCTGGGAGAGCATCGGCCTTACAAGCCGGGGGTCACAGGTTCGAGCCCTGTTCCGCCTACCACAAAGGGGTGGTAGTTAAGTTGGTTATAACGCCGGCCTGTCACGCCGGAGGCCGAGGGTTCAAGTCCCTTCCACCCCGCCAGAAAATTCAATACTGTCTCAGTAACTTACGAGACAGCGCTTTCAAGCCGATAGCCGTCGAATGGGAGTTCCCGGCTCTCACCGACGGCTTTTTTATTTTCGGGAGGTATCTGAATCGATGATTTCAAGTTGGTCGTTCGATGCAGATACTTTTCCGTAGTGGAGATTTTCTTGTGCCTTAAGATGGCCTGAATGTTGATTGTGGGCTCCCCTGCCTGTGCCAGGATGCTGGCTGTCAGGTGCCTGATCGCGTGTACCCCAAACTTTTTGATTCCCGCTCTGGCGCAAAGGCCGGGCATCCACAGCTTTCGCTCGACAAACGGAGCGTTCCTCACAGGATTCAGAAAAACCCACTCGCTTTGACTTTGCTGCTTGTGCTTGAGCAGTCCAGCATAAAGCTCATCTGTCAGGGGCAAAGTGTCATACTCAAGGGTTCCATCCGCTCTTTTTCTCGTAGCCAAGGCAATCGTACCAGCCGCGAAATCGACATTCTCCCACTTCAGATGGTGAAGCAACTCAGATTTTCGAGCAGCAGTATGAAGAAAGGCCAGGAGCATCAACCTATCTTGGTCATCATCTGCTTGTTCATACACTTTCCAGAAATCCTCCTCGGGAGGGACATAGCGCGGCTGGCGCTCTTCTGGAAACCTGTCGACTTTACACGGGTTGAAAAAGGGGAGCATGAAGTACCTGATACCCCAGTTCCATGCTGCGACCAAATTTTTCCTGTCCTTATTGGCGGCATAGCCCGAGCGGCTCCCTACCTGTGACTGCAGATAAGACAACACCTGGCCCGCATCGAGCTTGTCCACCGGAAGCGCAGGATCAACTGCTTTGAAAAAGCGCTTGAACATCGACCGTTTCTCGTCAAATGTCTTGCGGCTAAATTTAACCTTGGCATAATCCAGGTACTTTGTTGCCCAATCAATTAAGCAGGCCGTGGGGATCTTCTCCTCCCATTCCTTGTCGGGAAGGTTTTTTTGCTCGACCTCCCATGCGATCGCCTCCCTCTTCGTCTGAAAAATCTTTTCTCTCTTCCTGCCGGTCTTCCTCACCTGGGCAACCCACTTGTCGCCTTTCTTGTACGGCATTTATTAGCTCCTTTTCAAAGAACACGTACAGGTCCTTTTCTTCGCTGAAAAGGGCTTTTACCTCCGGCAAATTGCGCTTAAACTCCGTCTTGGTCATGGCATTTCTCCCTTCATAGGGGATTGGGTGTTTTGGTCGAACAACCCGTATGCCATGACCATTTTTTTAAATCATTCTCTTTTGCAGAACTCTCCGCACATTACCTCTCCTTTGCGTGATTGGTGGAGGCAAGCCTAAGTAACTGGTAGATGGTAAAGGTAAAAGGCGCCGCAAGCCGGAGCTGTTGAGAACGGGAAAGCACCGCTCCACAAATTTCTTCCAACTCAAGAGGGCGGCCCTTCTCAAAATCAACCAGCATGGAAGTCCGTATCGGGTCAAACTGACGAATCAACTCGAACATTTCACTGCAATCCGCCTCTGTTAGCAGCACATCATCAGCTGCCGCGGCTGCTGTTGCTTCGGCCATCAGCTCGTAAACAATTTGCGACAGGCCCGGATTGTCCATCAGTGTCCCGGTATCCAGGCGGGTGAGAGCCGATAGAGGATTTACGCCGTTGTTGACGATGAGTTTCCGCCACAGTTCGACTCGGATATTATCGGTTATTCGGCATGGAATTCCAGCCTGGTTAAAAACGGCGTCCAACCGATTCAAGAACCCTTCGGACCTGGAATCCCCGGATGCCTTCGGCCATTTCCCGATCACCACCTGCCCGAGGCCGACGGCGTCGATTATTCCTGGTGCCGTCAGGTGCGAGCCAATCCGCACCGCCAGACCTCCAAATACCCGCTCCATCCCGAGGTATCCGGAAAGCACGGACTCGTTATCCACCCCGTTTTGCAAAGAGAGCACAGGAGCGGACGACCTGCCGATACACCCGGCAAGCCGGCGGGCAATTAACTCGGTGTAGTTTGCTTTTACACAAAGGACGATCAAATCGGGTTCAGGTGGTGGTGAGCTATCGAAGAACTGCTCCAGCGAACAGGCTCTGACGGGGGCTTCGAACCTGAATTCGGGATGATTGATGCGCAGCCCCCGGATTTGCAGCACATCTAGGTGAGACCCTCTGGCAATGAAGGTCACCCGCTGGCCGCTCTCCTGCAATCGGGCGCCGTAGTAGCCACCGATACCACCTGTGCCGATTATGACAAAATGCATGGCGGATTCCTGTTTTGAGGTCACTCACTATATTATCCCGTAAACGGAACGGATAAAAGGCGGTGGATACAATCGTAATAACGAGAGCAGAAGCAATTGCTTTCGGTTGCGTGGTTCGAAAGTCTTTGCCATAGTGGGCCATACTACCAGAAACCGCCTCCCGGTACTATTCCTGGGGAAAGACTCCTGGAGGCGGCCAAGGGTGGTAATCCGGCGGCTTTCAGCTAAATACCTTTCTTGACGTTTTGGACGGTTATGGATTCCACTATTTCCGTTCCGTTTACTTCCGTCAAGACGTGGTCAAAGACGAACTCGATGTTAGCATTTTCGGCGGCATCATCAACCAGCACAGGTTCCGCCCGGAACTGGTCTCGCCGATTAATCAGGAATACTTTCGAAGCGAACCGGGTAAGGTATACCGCTTCTTTAAGTGCCGCATCCCCTCCACCCACTACCGTGATTACCTCATCTGTGAAAAATGCGGCGTAGCGGGTTGCGCAATAGGAAACTCCTCGCCCACGAAGCTCCTTTTCGCCCTTTATCCCCAGAGAACGAGGTGCCGCGCCTGTTGCGACGATCAACGACTTGGCATCGTAGGGTTTTCTGTCGGTAACGACAGTGAACCCGCTGTTGTTTTCAGTTACCAAAGTTTCGCCCGCTTCGATTATCTGAAGCCCGAAGCGATGCGCTTGATCTTCCATCCTCTTCACCAGTTCCGGACCACCGACCCCCCTCGGGAAATCCGGGATAGTTTTCGATTGCTTCTGTTGTTGTCGCCTGGCAGAGCGGGTTTGAGCCTCGACTGAGCATTGCATCCACTCATCCCCTTGCGGCGTAGAGTCCTGCAGTGAGACCTGCCGGCTCGCCAGCGTATCCATTGTCTGCGCAAACGTGCTGGATAATATCATCGGGACGGTAGATCACGATCATATCGGGCACCACCTCAAGCCGGCAATACAAAATTTTACGGAAGTGAACTAAAGTTTACCCAAACCACCCCAAAACTCAGCATACGATGAAGTGGTTTAGACGGCCATTCTCGGACATTAAGCCGAGTTAAATGCTTTTCCAAAGAAAGCTGAGATTATGCCTTGAGGTGTGGCATCGCGGGTGAGCTTCAAATTCATATGCAGGCATACGCGGATTCGTCCTGGAGCCGCCTGCGTTATTGCCTTTTCTGCTAACGCCATTTACCGGGCCAGGCATAAGAGCCATCAGTTGAAATGACAGGCAAAGAATACGGCAGGAACACCAAGGGTTGAGGTTCGAACCGGAGGCGACGGCCAAACGTGTTCGACATTATAGAATTGCCCTGTCTGTACACCAGATGTATAATCTACGACTAAACACAAGGAGAATCTGCTCATGGAACGTGAACCTCGTATTCAGTCTGTTGCCCGTGCCCTTTCCATTGTTGACATCCTGGCCAGTGTCGGCGGTGAGCTTGCCTTACACGAAGTGGCGACCCGCTCGAATCTTCCCAAAAGCACCGTCCATGGTCTCATCTCTACGCTGAAGGACTTCGGGTACATTCAGCAGAGTTCTTTTACCGGGAAGTACAGGCTCGGCATCCGGATTTTCGAAATTGGAAGCATCGTTGCCCAGGGCTGGGAGGTGCGTTCTGTTGCAGCTCCGTATATCGAGCAACTCCTGGAGGAGATGGGCGAAGCGGTCCACTTGGTAATTCTCGACAAATTTGAAGTCCTCTACATCGATAAGCGGGAAAAAGCCGGGGCCCTGCGGATTGTCTCGGAGGTGGGGATGCGGCTGCCAGCCCATTGCACCGGGGTGGGCAAAGTGCTTATGGCTCATCTTTCCCTGGAAGAACGCCGGGAACTCATCCGCAGGAAGGGCCTTCCCCGATTTACTCGAAACACATTGACAGACCCTGCGGAACTCGAAACCGAACTTGCCAGGATCAGAGAGCAAGGGTATGCCGTGGATAACGAAGAGATAATGGACAGTCTGCGGTGTATTGCCGCGCCGATAAGGAGTCAGCCAGGCGATGTGATTTCAGCAATCAGCCTCTCCGGTCCGATTTCAAGACTGAGTGGTGAAAAGTTTGCAAAGGCGATTCGGCGCGTTACCGAAACGGCCTCGGAAATTTCCGTCAATTTGGGGTTTCGCGAATCAGCTAAAGATAATGGGAACCGGCCCGAGAGTGCCGGGCTTGTTCCAAATCAAGTTTAGATGCCACCGCCCGCTCATGGCATACCTGGATTTATCTGAGACTTCATATTCATACACGATACAAGACCTCGCTATAAACTCGCATTCAGTACCGTTCCGTCCCTTTGGGGAATTGACCAGCCAAAATTCCATTAAAGCATCAGATTTCATTTGACAACCCGCAGCGGTCAGTGCTAGATTCTGGTTATTCGGTATTATAGAATATCGTTCGACATTACGGAACAGTGCCATGGAGCTTCGTGACCATTTATTCGAACCCTTGAGCGGAAAAACATTCCGCGCCCGGCTTACGGCTGCCGAGTCCGGCATTCTTGCCGGCGCAGCCTCCATGGTAAGCCGGGCCTTGGATCTCGGTCTTACCCTCCTTGACTCACTGCCGGAGGGTTCCAAACTAATCCCGGGCTCCTGTGCCCTCCGCGTAACCGGGACGCCCGAACAGATGGCCCGAGGGGAAGAAGAGCTCCTGGCTTGTGTCGGCAAGGCTTCCGGTGTTGCAACCGCCGCCGCCTCTTTTAACGCTCTTGCCAACGGACGTGTCAGGATAGTGTGCGGTGCCTGGAAAAAAGTGGTCCCCGAGGTGCGGAAGAGCCTTCGCGACGCCATCGCGACAGGCGGAGCCGGCATTCGGTTGCTGGACGAACCGTTTGTGTACCTAGATAAGAACTATGTCCGGATGTTCTCAGGGGTCCCGGAGGCGGTGGGCAGGGCAAGCTCCATGAATGGTCGTGTCGTTGTGGTGCAGCTTCGCGGAGATACCCGTCCCATCACCGAAGAAGCATCGGCCGCTTTCGATGCCGGTGCGGGGGTGCTCATGGTGGATACCGGAAGGATTGAAGACCTGAGCGAAGTTATCCGCGCTGCTGAGCTTTACGGTTTTAGACACCGCGTGAGAATAGCCTTCGGTGGAGGGATCAATTCGGAGCGGTTCCATGAGGTGATAGCCGCCGAGCCGGACATAATCGATATCGGCCGTGCAATCATCGACGCTCCGCTGCTGGATTTTCGGTTTGATTTAGAAAGTGCGGTCGAAAAGGGATAGCACTCCTTTGTCGGGCATTGTGCGCTTTGGCAGAGACAGCTTTGGAAACCCGTTAAGTGAGACGCATGGATGGAATGGGACCTTCTTGAGAAAACCACTTTCTGGGTCGAAGGCGCTGAACTTGAGGGCGCAAACCTGGATGATGTAGCCAAAGCGGCGGCGCATGCGCTCAGCCTGGACGGTCGAGAAGTAATGGTAGTGGACGTTCAGCCCGGAGTGGTGGCATTCGACGTTCTGAGGCGCAACATCTCGGCAGAGACTGTAGCGGGAAAATCGAAGCAGGTCCTTGAGAACATGGCCGGCGTTGCGGGTGTCACGCTTTCCCCAAAGGCTTCCGTTCATTCGGAAGGGGTACTCGGACTTATTGCGCTGGACCCTGATTCAGCTCGCCAGGTTGTTTCGCGCTCCGCCGAAATTGGCAGGACGGTTGAGGATGCGGTTCGAAAGCGTGCCTGCATTTTCGCGACCGGTTCAGAAGTAATTTCCGGAAAAATCGAAGATACAAACTCGCCGTATCTGGTTCGGGAGCTGACACAGGCAGGGTTCCAGGTAAAATTCGGCGGGATAATTGACGACAGCACCTCGGCTGCCGCATCCGCCCTTGAGTCCGCTTTGATGCGAGGATTCGGGCTGATCGTCACAACGGGCGGGGTAGGAGCGGAGAGCAAGGACCACAGTATTGAGGCCGTCAAAAAGCTCGATCCGGGAGCCAGTACACCCTGGATTCTAAGGTTCACTCCGGACATGAAGCGTCACCACAAGGAAGGGGTGCGCATAGCCCTGGGGCGTGTGGGGATAAGCAGGATTCTGGCGCTCCCGGGACCTCATGCCGAGGTCAGGGTCGGGTGTGCCGCTCTCATAGCTGGAATGGAGAAGGGCTTAAACGATGCCGAACTGTCCGAGGCTGTCGCCTCGGCTATTCGGGAACGTTGGCTGAAACATATGGGAGCAGGAAGGAGCATTCATGGAGAATAGCAAGGCGATTGCCGAGGATCTCTACAAGGCCGAGATAACCGGTACCTCGATTACCGCGCTTACGGATACCTATCCCGGACTGACCATCGAGGATGCATACGCTATTCAGCTCGATGGCGTTGCCATCCGCTGTACCAGAGATGGGCGAAAGGTTGTGGGGAAAAAGATCGGCCTCACCTCGCTGGCCATGCAGAAACTATTGGGTGTAAACGAGCCGGATTATGGTCACCTTCTCGACCATATGTTCGTGCGCGAAGGTGAGCCGGTAGCCTGCAGCGGACTGCTTCTCCCGAAGGTGGAGGCCGAAGTGGCCTTCGTGCTCAAAAGGACGTTGCGGGGACCGGGCGTGACCGTCCCCGACGTACTGCGGGCGACCGAAGGGGTGATGGCGTCAATCGAGATCATCGATACGCGAATCAAGGACTGGAAGATCAAGCTTCCCGACACAATCGCGGACAATGCGTCGAGCGCCAGGTTCGTAGTCGGCTCGCGCCTGGTACCCGTGGGAAAATTTGATCTCCGCCTGATAGGGATGGTCCTCGAAAAGAACGGGGAGGTAGTGAGCACCGGTGCCGGCGCTGAGGTATTGGGACATCCGGCTGCTTCAGTCGCTTGGCTTGCGAATAAGCTGGGAGAGTTCGGCGTTTCTCTGAACGAGGGAGAAATAATTCTTTCCGGAGCTTTAACGGCTGCTGTCCAGGCAAAAGCAGGGGACTGCTTTTTGGTTTCCTTTCAAGGGCTGGGGGCAGTCGGTACCCGGTTCGTCTAGGGCGGTTTAAAAGGTCCCGACGTCGACCATGAATTGGCACAAAAAACGGAGGTGACGGAAATGAAACTAGTTACCTTGATGCCCGTAGTGGACCCGGAAAAATGTATAGGGTGCAAAACCTGTGTGCGTGTCTGTCCGGTCCTGGCCATGGAAGTGAAGGACAAGTTGGCGGTCGTCGACGTTGAACGGTGTCGTAGTTGCGGTGACTGCGAACAGCGATGCCCGGAATATGCAATCACCATGGTTCTCCGGGAAGAGCCGGTGATAGCCCAAGTTAACATGGAAGGGCTTGACTACCAGGAGATCGCCGATCTTTGCCGTAAGGCGAAATTTCATCCCGAACAGGTGATCTGCTACTGTACGGCAACCAGAGCCGACGAGGTGGCAGCCGCAATCATGCTGGGTGCGAAGAGCCCGGACGATATTTCTTACATGACCGGTATCAGGACCGGCTGCAAGGTCGAATGCATTCAGCCCATTTTGCGCCTCCTCGAAGCCGCCGGTATAGAGCCCAAACCAACTCCCGGCGGCTGGCAATGGTACGGCCGTACCATAACCGCCTGGGAGATTCCGGAAGAAGTCAAGAAGAAGTACTCAAGTCGCGGTTTCTACTTTGACGAAGATATTGATCTTTTGAACCGCGCAGTTAATGCCCCCCTTCAGGGAAAGGAGTGATAACCCATGCGTCCTCCCATTACCCCAATAGCACCTCGGCAGTCACAGTATGGGATAGATCCTTCACTCGTAAAAACCAGGGTGGCCGAGCTTCCCGGGATTACTTCCGTGACTCTTCGTGAGTTGTTTCCGGACTTGCCCTCTGTAATTTTTCCATCGGATGAGGGAATCTCGGCAGTGCACCGCCATACCGAGCAAGCCCTGAGTAACGTGGACATGAGTAAAATCAAGCCCGGTCATAAGGTGAACATCCTTTCCTCGCACCACGGCTTTACACTTCTCGGCGGAGAACCCTACGCGGAGATGCTCCGAACCATCCGTGACGTCATCGAAGAAAAAACGGGTTGCAGCAATATTCGCCTCAGAGCGGGCGTGGGGTTGCGTTTCCGTGAGACCGAGGAATACATCCGCCGGTACAAGCTTGACGAGCACTTCAAGGGAAAGGCCAAGGGGGTGGCTCCCGTTGATGAAGGAATTCCCATCGAGACCGAAATCGGAACTCTTTACGGCCTCAAGAGCGTCTACGACGCGGACTGGATCGTCCACGCTCACAACAGCGATGTTCGCGAAGTGCACTTCCACAGGATGGTGGACCGGGCGGTGAAACCCTTCGGAATGTCGTATGCCCGTATTGAAACGCGGTCCACCTACCACCAGAATCTCGGACCCAGAGCTGCGAATTTCATTGCCCGAGCCATTTTCGATTCACCCACTGTTCAGGACAAATTCGCGTTTTCTTGCTTTTTGACCGTGGCCCCGCACGGAATTCTCGGTGTGGACGCGGACACCGACTTGTACCGCCTCAATAACAGGGTGACTGAAACGGGCTGCCGCTACTACGGCAAGATGATGACCCTTTTCGGCGATATTGACGAGTGCATAGTCGCCCTGGATTTCCCCTGTCCCGTTGTCTACGTGTTCTCGGCCGGGGTCATATACGCCAACTTCGCGGGCGCAAACTCGGACCTTTTTGATCTGGAAATGCCTCTACCCCCTTATACCTGGTACACCGAGGCATTTTACGGCAGGAAAGGTCGCCCACTCCTTGCGGACATTCCACCGTTGAACCCTGCGGTGACAATGTGCGTGCACAATTATGCGTGGACGGGCTACCCCAGTGCGTTTTTCAGCGAACACATTCCAACGGTGGTCGTAGGGCAGGCCCAGGCGGACCTTTTCAACCGTGATCCTCAGAATCTGACCTACATGAAGCATGCCCTGGTGTCCGGCTCCACAGAGGCAGCGATGGATTTTGCCCGGAAAGTCTCGGGGACCGACAAAATCCTAATTTTCGATGGAGCCGCAGGCGGGATAAACCTGAGCAAACCATTGGCGGATTTCCTCCTGGCGAAGGCTCCGGAGGTGAACCGTCGGGTGGAGCAGGAACTCATGCCGAAATGGCTGCGGCAGAGGGGGGTTGCATTGCAGGCCGTCGCCTGATAGCTGCGGCATCGTCCCGGGACTCAGGCTTTATTTCTTTCCTCAACCTCCAGGCATATAGGAGGACAGGAGGGGTGTTGCTCGGCCTCGCGACCCCATGGAGTCCGATAAATGCTCGCTTTGTTGGATGCAGGCCGGGGAAATGGGTTCGAGTGCCAGATGCAAAGTCAAAATCGATAAGTAACAGCAGGGTAATGGGAAAATACTCGGAGGTTAGGATGACCACTGCGGTGCAATTGAATCAGCATGACAAAGAGCAAAAATTCTTATTGGGCAATGAAGCCTTGGCGAGAGGAGCGCTTGAGGCGGGTATCAGTTTCGCTGCTGGCTATCCGGGAACGCCGTCTTCAGAGATAATCGAGACTCTCGCCAAGTCGGCCAAAGAGTTGAACCTGTACGTCGAATGGTCCACTAATGAGAAAGTTGCAACCGAAGGGGCCGCGGCTGCGGCCATTGCCGGTTTGAAAACTCTGGTCGCCATGAAAAACGCCGGCATGAGCGTGGCCCTGGACTTTCTGACACACTTGAGTCTTACCGGCCTGGGGGATCGAAACGGCGCCATGGTTGTGGTGGTTTGCGATGATCCGGACGCACACTCCAGCGGTGATGAGACCGATTCACGATGGCTGGCCAAGTTTGCATCAGCGCCCCTTATGGAACCGAGCACCGTACAGGAAGCTCATAAAATGATTCAGGCAGCTTATGAGCTCTCAGAAAAATATCAGTGCTACGTCATGTTGCGGAGCTACACCAGGCTGTCTCATGCCAGCAGCGTAGTGGATCTGGGAGAAATCCAGCCGGGTAATCGCAAGGCTTACACCGATCCTGCGTCGTGCCTGACGCCCTACCTGGCAAAACCCAAACATGAAGCGGTGCTGGGAAAGCTTGAGCAGATTGAAAAGGGATTCGATGCTGCACCGTTTTCCGAATACTCAGGTCCTGAAAAGCCGCAATTGGTTATTGTTTGCAGCGGGAGTGGAGTGACTTCCGCAACCGAGGCGATTGAAATCCTGGGGTTGGAAAAATCAATAGGCATTCTGAAACTCGGCGTCTTATGGCCGTTTCCAAAGTCATTTGTTCAACACTACCTAAGAGATATTAAACAAATTCTGGTTGTAGAAGAAGTCGACCCGTTCGTCGAGTTTCACGTTAAGGAAGTCCTTTACGAAGTAAAGTCATTAAACCAGGAAGTATACGGCAGGCTTTCAGGCCATATCCCCAGCTACGGAGAAATTGATCCGGACAGGATTGTCCAAGCGCTGTGCACCATATTGAAAATGAATTACCAGGCCAGGAGCTCGGAATACGCCCAGGCGGTCCAGATTGCTTCGGATGAATTGCTGATCAACCGGGGTCTGAGCTGGTGTCCGGGCTGCCCCCACCGCGGGAGTTTCTGGGCGCTTGGAAAGGCGCTTAAAGGAAACAAGCGCGAGGTGTACGTGACGGGTGATATCGGGTGCTACACGTTGGATGTTTTCCCGGAAGGCAAGTGCCAGATGAATCTGCTGCACGCCATGGGCTCCGGAGTTGGATTGGCATCGGGATTGGGGCAACTGGGCAGGTTCGGATACGATCAACCGGTTATTTCTATTTGTGGGGATTCAACATTTTTTCATGCAGCCCTTCCGGGACTGGTCAACGCAATCTACAACAAATCCAATATGATTCTTGTCGTCCTGGACAATCAGGCCACGGCCATGACCGGATTTCAGGCCCATCCCGGTGTCGGATACAACGCTGTCGGTGAACCGACCAACCGGATAGACATCGAAACCCTATGCCGGGCGCTGGGGGCCAGGGTAACGGTATCGGATGCATTCGATATCAAAGGTACTACCTCGAAAATCCGCAAATTTTTGGAATTGGATGAAGGTGTCCAGGTAATCCTCCTCCGCAGGGTCTGTGAACTTCTGCGTATGAAAAGGGAAAAAAAGAAGCCGTTTGTTATGAAAATTGAGGCCCGGAAGTGCAAAGGCGAAAAGTGCGCCATCTGCTACAGCTCGTTTCGCTGTCCTGCATTGGTGCAGGATGCGGATACGGGGAAGGCCTCTATAAAAGAGGATGCTTGTGCGGGCTGCGGAGTCTGCGTAAGTGTTTGTCCGTCGAAAGCCATCACTGGGGAGGTGCTGGCATCATGAGCTTAAACGTTGATCCGCTGAATCTGATTGTATGTGGGGTGGGTGGCCAGGGAAATATCCTGATATCCAGAATGATCGGAAGAATACTCTCGCGCAAAGGTTACTACATCACCATCGGCGAAACCTTTGGTGCGGCCCAGCGCGGAGGCGCCGTACACAGCAGTATGCGAATCTCCGAGAAGCGCTACTACGGCCCGCTAATTCCCAAAGGCAAAGCACACATCATTGTAGGTCTGGAACCCCTGGAAACTCTGAGGATGCTTACCGCTTACGGAAATGAAGACGTGATGACGGTCACGAATACCCAACCGGTGTATCCGGTCGCGGTCCTGTCACGCCGAAAGAACTATCCGGACCCGATTAAGATTAAGAAGACCATCGAGAACCTATCTCAAAGTGCCTGGCTGGTGAATGTGACTCAAATGGCCCTGGGGCTGGGAGCCCCGATCGTTGCCAACATTATTTTGCTGGGCAGCCTGCTGGGGATCGGCGAGGTGCCTCTGCACAGCGCGGAGGTTGAAGAAGAAATCAGGTCTACCTTCCCCGGTTCTGCTGTGGATCTCAATCTTGAGGCGCTGAAAATGGGGACCGAAGCCGTCATGGCGTTGGCTCCGAATCTCTAACCTGGTGTTTTTATTGAGTGCATCGATATTATGCGGCCTGCGGTTGTTTCGCACCGATTCTGTTAACGGCACTGCATTTGTATTGTTGAAGTGATTTATGCGTTGCTTAGCGAGAAATATAAATCCCTGATAGAGCTATAAGCGTCCTCTCCGAATGTATTGCAATGCAAGTGCTGACTATGCCTTAGTTCGGGTCTAATTCTAGATATGGTTCTATGTACAGAGAGAGGACGTGAGCAAAAAGTTAGGTGTCAGGCGATGCGCCGCGATCAGCCGTTGCTGATATGGTCCTGAAGAGGCACATGGGGCAAGAGACCGCGGCTACGCTCGATGGCGACGAATGGATAATAAACGGCCACAAGATATGGCCCACCAACTCCGGTTCCAGTGGCGACCTGTCCGTCGTTACCTGTACTACCAGAAAGGGATCGACCGATCCTAACGACTTCGCCGAGAGCCTGGTGCCGGCCGATGCCGAGGGCGTTTCGACCGGAAGGCCATATCTCAAATGCGGGATGGCAGCGGCTCACAACAGCGACATTTGGTTCGATCACGTACGAGTACCGAAAAAATACAGAATGCATGGCCCCGCGAAGACTTGCAGCACTTCTACAGGACCATTTCTCTGGGGAATATTGCCTGCACCGCCATGTACGCCGGGATAATGAAAGGTGTCTACGAAATCATCAAGAAGTGGACCACGGGAAGGATCGTGGCAGGCAAACTGCTCAAGGAACCATCGAAAAATATTATCGAGATCAAAAAGTCAATAGTCTGTGGCAGGGAGGCAGGGTTTTGAAGGGGCTGGAGTTTGCGCGCTGCTGGTACGATTTGCAAACCCTTGAGGGACCAACTTTTTCGCTTCCTTTCAAACGAAAGAAAGAGGTGCAGGACGGCGAGTGATGAATGCAACAAGGCAGTGAACAATGACCCCGCTATTATCTAGACAGGAAAGGCGGGGTCAGGCTGGTGGCAGGCTTCACTTGAATACATCGAGTTCGGCATCCTTACCTCAAGGAACTGCGGACAAACCAGGAAATACTGAAAGGAGAAGCCCATGAAGGAGATTGTTCTGTACAACTTGAAGGACTCAGTTTCTGACGAAGAATAGAAGGCATACACCCACAAGAAGAAAGGCCTCTTTCTGAACAGTCTTCCATCATCCAAGGGATTCAGGCTGCTTAAGATGACTGAATCTCTGACGGGAGGGATTCCTTACAAATATGTTGGCATCTACAATGCCAGCGGTTTTGAAGACTTGCAAAAGGATATCCAGACCGCTCCTTATCAGGATTTCATCCAGGAATGGGCGTCCAAAGTCCAGGATGGTTTCTTAATCATAGTGGGGGAAGAAGTGTTCGGCGATTGATGCAACTTGGAAGAGCGGATTATCAGCGCGGAGCCTCCAGGCCGCAAGAGAGTTGGTGAAGGAATAAATCTTGAGGATCAACATGGGAGCGGAAAAGCGGCCCCAAAAGCGTCCGACATCCCTCCGGGCAGGTATGGGGGGCAGGGCGCCGAAGCGGGCTTTGTTGCCAAAGAGGTTCCGCCTGTGTGCCATCCGCTCGGTTTAGGCAATACACCGTTATTCGCAGTCGATTTGCGCGGGGGAAGCGTGGCTGCAATGCCTGGGCATTTTGCAAAAGCCCATCGACGGGAGACATCAAGAGGGCAAACGCAAAGGGCCCGGGCATTGGCGAGATCAGGTTATGCGGCATCATCCTCGAAGGAGAGACCAAAGATAATACCTTGTACAAAATGTTTATGGACTATTGCACCGTTTAATTGCCTGACAATCCGGGGATGCTGGGACATTACGAACCGGTAAGGAAAATGAAGGGAGCATGACGACAATATAGCATTCGTATACCAGGACGAAAGGAGGTGGTGTCGGCTATATACCGCCCGAACTTCGGGACAAAGCAGAACCAGTTGTGAGGGGGGCGATTTTACTGGCCCTGTTTTGAAAAAGATTAACATTGAAATCCGATGGGGGAAAGAGATGAAAAAATTGCTTTTGGTTATATGTATATCCATGGCAGTGGTGGCACTGGTTGCCCCTGGCTATGCGTCGGAGCTGTGGGATCCCCATGTGCGAGGTCTGGACCAGGGATTGGCCGCCGGAGCCCTTCCGCCTCCAGGCTTTTATTTCATCCACGACTCTTATTTTATGAATTATCACGCTTATGGGCCTATTTTCGGCACCGGCCAAAAGAGCGGCAACTCAATCGAAGAAATCAAGCTTTTTGCCTATCTCGATGTTCCCACCTTGCTGTGGGTCCCCGGATGCAAGTTCCTGGGTGCCGACTATGGTGCAGGCATAGCTCAACCATTCGACTACACCAACTTGAAAATCCAAACGGTCAAGGGCAACCCGGCCACCGGCACCCCCAGCCAATCCATAGGAGGCACTCAGTGGGGTACGTTCAATACAATTCTGGTTCCGTATATTTTGTCATGGTCGGTGCCGCATGATTTCCACATAAAAACCGCTTTTTCGGTCGGCTTTGACGACGGAGGGTCCTCACCCCAGGATAGAGTGGCGAGCATTACGAAAAGGAATGGTTCTGCCGGCTCCGCCGGGAACGCATTTGCCGGCATTGGCGATAGAATGAACAAAACCGACGGCAGCGTTTATGCAGAATCTGCCAATGGGACCTACATGCTTACGCCTTCAATCGGAATAAGCTGGCTGCATGGGGGTTGGAACCTCAGTGCCGAGTTTTTTTATTCGTATCAGACTAAGAATACCGGCACCAACTACAAATCCGGTGATCAGTTTGCGGCAGACTATACCGTTGCCTACAATTGGCGAAAGTGGACATTCGGGCTCGGGGCTGCTCAGGAAAATCAGATTCAGCGCGATAAGTTCGACGCCGGCGACGGAAGGGGCTACCACAGCCAGCCCGGCACTGTGGCCGAAGCCTATACCATGGGACCGATCGTTGGTTACAATTTCGGCCCCTGCAGTCTGATGTTCACCTATAACTGGCCGATTTACACCAACAACGACGTCGGCGGCGAATGGTTCAACGTCCGTCTCGTAATCCCGCTTGGGAAGTAGTTGGAACATCGGCAATGACGTTTGCGCTCCTCGGAGGCGCCATCTTGTTACCTTTCTAACATACTGTTTTCGGGTGGAATTTTGCTCCGTCCGGGGAAACGATGCCATGAGAGATCAAAACGCGGCACTATTTTCAGGAAATGACATGGTTGTGGGAGGGAGGTCTGGTGAAGCTATGGGGCCTCTAGCATCAATGATCGGTGGGGCTGCTGCATAGAGAAGGCTTTTGCCGCCTCCCTCTTTATGTCTCGAAGTTGGAAAACGGCGCTATAAAAGCGCAGAGGCCCATCTTTACCGGCAAGTGTTACGCCTGGTGCCAATGGCCGGCAGGATCGCTGCCCATCATTTCCTGCCGGCCGAATGTGATGGAATGCCTTGATCCCATGGATGGTAGAAGGGCTGAAGTGGAGAAGGTTTAAGTCTCGATTCCCCCAGCCCGCTCCTTTGTGAAGGCGATCGACCTGGATACGTCGGACAAGGTGGAGCTTACCGAGGCTGAAATCGTCGTTTCGGGCGGCCGTGGAATGCAGGGGACAGAAAATTACGTCATATTGGAAGACTTGGCAAAGATGCTCGGAGCCGCTGTTGGAGCCTCCCACGCTACGGTGGATACCGGATGGTGTCCTCATTCGGATCAGGTGGGTCAGACAGGCAAGGTAGTGAATCCAAATCTCTACGTCGCCGTTGGCATTTCGGGAGCCATACAGCATCTGGCAGGCATGGGATCATCCAAGTATATCGTAGCCATAAACAAGGATTCCGAGGCGCCTATTTTCGCCAAGGCCGACTTATGGAATTGTTGAAGATCTTTTTAACTTTGTTCCTGCTTTTACGGAAGAAGTACGCAAGTTGAAAAGCACTGCCAGATAAAATGCCTCTGATACCAAGTTGCGTTCAAAATGGTATCAAAGGAATATTTGAAAAGCGTGGGGAGCAGCGCCCCCCACCCCTCGTCGCCGCTTCGCGGCTCAGTTTTTTGGGGGTGCGGGGAAATCATTTCTCCGCTCTTTTTCCAGCTATCACCTTTTTCATCCGGGAGGTAAGACTATGTCAAAAGCAGCAGTTACATACCCCTTGTGGAATAAGCTATTTATAGGCGGTGAATGGAAAGAGGGATCCAGCGATCGCTTTGTCACCGTTAGGAACCCGTTTAACGCGGAAGCGCTTGCCGAAATCAAACTTGCGAGTAAGCAGGATATCGATGAGGCATATAAAATTGCAAAAAAATCTCAACCTGCCTGGGCGGCCGTGTCCCCTTTCGAGAAAATGAGCATCATGGAAAAGGTTGCGGCACTTTTCGCCGAACGTAAAGACGAACTCGTGAATTACCTGATACAGGAAAGCGGGAGTTCACGAATAAAGTCGGGGATCGAGGTGGATTGCAGCATTTCAGACATCAAGGAAGCAGTAAAGTATCCTTCACTTATCAATGTTTCCATGTTTCCATCGAACGTCCCCGGGAAGGAAAATAGAGTCTATCGTATTCCTGCCGGTGTTATCGGAATGATTGCACCGTGGAATTGGCCCCTTTATTTGAGTATCCGTGGTGTGGCTCCGGCTATCGCAGCCGGGAACAGCGTCGTTTTGAAAGCTGCGTCCCTGACTCCCATCAGCGGTGGACTTGTAATAGCAAAGATTTTCGAGGATGCGGGCCTTCCAAAGGGGGTACTCAGCGTGGTTGCCGCGGACCCGGATGAAATAGGCGATTACATGATAGAACATCCGGTCCCGAGTATCATCTCCTTTACAGGTTCCACGACGGTCGGGAAAAAAGTCGGTGAGATAGCCGGGAAAAACTTGAAAAAAGCGGCCCTGGAACTCGGCGGCAACAATGTATTCATCGTCCTTGACGATGCCGATCTCGACCAGGCTGTTCCCGCCGCGGCGTTTGGAAGATATTTCCATCAGGGACAAATCTGTATCGCCACGAATCGGATCATCGTAGACCGTAAACTCTATCCGAAATTTGTCGAGAAGTTCAAGGAAGTGACCGCAAAGGTTAAGGTGGGCGATCCGGCCGCCCCGGATACGATCATAGGTCCGATGATTACCTCAAAACAGATCAAAAAGTTGGAGAACATACTGGATAATTGCGAGAAAGAAGGGGCAAAGATCATACTCCGCGGCAAAGTCGAAGGGAATCTGATGTGGCCGTCCATTGTCATTGATGTGACCAATGATATGACCATTGCGCAGACGGAACTCTTTGGCCCTGTCGCGACGATTATGCCCGTGGACGGTGAAGAAGAAGCGA
This sequence comes from uncultured delta proteobacterium, assembly GCA_963712895.1. Classification (GTDB taxonomy): domain Bacteria; phylum Desulfobacterota; class Syntrophobacteria; order Syntrophobacterales; family Syntrophobacteraceae; genus SbD1. Next base: position 157,780 of record CAVQJR010000018.1, read on the forward strand.
TCAAGGTCGCAAATGACAGTGAGTTCGGGTTGAGCGGCGCTGTATTTTCCGGATCGCTTGATCGGGGAATCAAAGTGGCCCAACAAATTGAAACAGGTATGATTCACGTCAATGACCAGACGGTAAACGTCGATCCCTGCACTCCGTTCGGAGGGGAAAAATCATCCGGGTTGGGCAGATATTGCGGAGTGCAGTGGGCCCTTGAAGATTTTACCACTGTAAAGTGGATTTCGGTTCAGAATCAGTATCGGCAATGGCCGTTCTAGCAGCATGCAAAGGCGCGAACACACGTGAAAGTGAAGATGCTCGCGGCACGTCCCGCCAAACCATGATCCCGAGGAAATGCGGGTCAATGGGAAGCGGGGCGCTGCCGTGAAGAACCCTCTGGAAGTCTTCACGGTCCGGTGGGATGGAATTGAACATTTACGGCGAGCAGTGAATCGCCCATGCACTTTTGGGGGACCGATTGACAAGGGTTGGGGTCGATTTTAAGTTCAAACTAACAAAATTCACAGTTCCTAACTCGTGATCAAGGAATTTCAAGGATTGAGCGGTTGGATTTTCAGGAGGTAAAAATGAGCAAAATACTGATCTTGGGATTTGCTCTGGCGATGATGCTCGTCAGTGGTTTCTTTTTTAGTGCACAGGCAGGGTACGATGGTTTCTTGTCCCGCATAGGGTTATTTTCATGCTCCTCTTGTACGGGAACTCCGGAAAGGGCAACGGTGAGAGATAAGGATGCACCCAATGCGCCTTGCCAGGGTGCCTATGCTTCCGGCCCGACCACACCCGATCCGATGGGTTCGCCATCTGTTTATTGATTTGGTTGACTGCTCTGCCATCGGTGATTCACAAAAACGAGGGCGCTTGACACGATGGGAGTGAGAGCGCCCATTCAATTTTCCCTGTGACGAAAAATTCAACGGTGTCATTTCTGTTGCCTGTATGTGCGAAATCGTGAGTCCTACAAGACAGGATCACGTGCAGCTGTTCATCGTGAAATACCTTTTTCTCCAGCCCCCCCCCATCGGTGCAAAGCGGGACTAAATGGGGTGCGGTTTGCGCGTCTCGGACCACAGTTGATTGGAGACTTACGATGGCTCCTCTATATGAAAACCGGGTACAGAAAGCGCAAGAGGCCATGCGACAGGCGGGACTGGATGTCCTGGTGGTCACTAACAGGGAAAATCTGATTTACTTTACCGGCGTGACCCAAATCGAATGCCTTTCCGTACTGATCCCGGGAGAAGGAGAAGCCTGTGCAATAGCGCTCTGGTTGGACGCCGATTATGTGCGTGAGAGATCGGGGATGAGGACACACGCCTATCATTTTCCGCGTCAGAGTCTCGGTCCGGCGCTGGTCAAGCGAATACGCGAATTTGGGTTCCAGCAACCCCGCCTGGGGTTTGAGCGCTATTTTGTCGATTTCTCAATTTATGATGCGTTGAGTGCGGCCTTTCCAAGAGAATCTTTTACGGGGGCCGGTGAGCTTTTCTATAAAATCAGGTCGGTAAAGGAACCCGGGGAAATAGAATTGATACGGCGGGCATCCAAAGCTGCCTGCGAAGGTATGACTGCCGCCCTGAAGGCGATTCGACCCGGGGTGTCCGAGCTCGACGTACTGGCGGAAGCGGAATACGCAATGCTTCGGGCAGGCTCCTGGGGTTCGTCTTTCCGTCCGCAGATAGTTTCGGGCGAGCGCGCCCTCCTTGCCCATCCCACTGCAAGTTCCAAGCTCATCCAGTCCGGTGAGGCGGTCGTGGTGAATTTAGGCGCCACGTGCGAAGGGTATTGCGCAAAGATGACCCGCACCGCTGCGGTGGGTGACATCCCATCGGGACGAGCCGCCGTGCATGCCCTTCTGAAAAGAGCCCTGGATCTCGCCGAAGCAAAACTGTGCCCCGGAGCGACTTCCAATGAAGTCGATGCCGCTGCCCGAAAAGTGGTCGAAGAGGCCGGATTCGGGGACTCGTATCTCGAATCGGTCGGTTATGGGGTCGGGCTTCGCCAGTCGGAATTCTATCCCATCATCGGACGGGGTCGCACCGAAGTCATCGAGGCCGGGATGGTTGTGGATTTGCTCCTTCCCACAATCTACCGCCAAGGGATAGGAGGACCCAGGATTACGGATACTATTTACGTTGGGGAAAACGAAAATGAAATCCTTACGAATTTCCCGCGTGACCTTGCAAGGGCTTAAATCTCAAACTTTCTGACCCCCAAGAGGTATTCTTGGCATCCAAGAAGGAGGTATCACATGGAAGAGTTAAAATCAGGCTGGCAGGTAAAGGGAGTTTACAACGAGGCGTGCGCTGCCGAAGGACATTGCCCTTACTATTTTAGCAGGGACGTTGAGGGCGGCTGCAGGTATTTCATGGTTTTCCGGATACTTGAAGGAAAGGTAAATGATGTTGACCTTTCCGGCATTACAGTCATCTACAATGGAGATATTCTTTATCCCAAATTTGCTGATTTCATGGAGAAAGGTTCGGAAGGGGGCATTTATATATCCGATAATGCCACAGAGAAGCAACGCAAGGTCTTGGATACACTGGTTACGACAAATATCGGGGCGCTTTTCATGAAAAAAGTCTTTGGGGTCAAATATGTCCCCATCGAGCTGGAAGAAAAAGAGGGGACCTTTCGCATTAAAATGCCTTTTGGAGTAATGGAACAATCCCTGGCGAAAGGGTTTGGCGGCCAGCCTATTCGCATTGAGAACGTTCCATTCCCTGTGCTGAAAAACCTGAAGCACTGCCACACCGCTTTTTGGAAATACAGCGATTACGGGAAGAATTTCGACTACAAGAACCGTTGCGGAACTTGGGCGGACTTTGTTTTTGAGGGATAAACGACCACTCTTTGAACAGAATCGCTTATGAATCGTCATGGCATGCGGGTGGTTCGACAAAAATACCCAGACCCATGTCGGGAGTTATGGGAGATGCCATGACCAAAACTAAATTTAAGCGCAAATTGCAGGCCTTTGTGCCAGGGCGGGTGTCAAGAAATTCGGGATTCACGCAATTAGGCAACTGATAGCCAGCAACTTGGCTCGGGCAGGAGAGCCCGCCTGGCTAGGAGTTTGTCGGAGAAATGGCACTCAGAGCCATTTTCTGCTATTATGGCATCACTATGGAAAAGACTTTCAAGCCCTGAGACAGAAAACAAACGCTGCTGTTCCTCCCTTCCTTGATGGACTGGTTGCCTGACGGGCACCTTGCCTATTTCATCCTGGATGTGGTCGAGCAGCTCGACCTCTCAAAAATTTATGCCTCCTACCAGGGAGACGGACGGGGGCAGCCTCCGTACGATCCCGGGAAGATGACGGCCCTTCTTTTTTATGCTTATTGCACGGGGTTCCCAGTTCCCGCCAGATCGAGAAGCACACCCACGAGGACATCGCGTTCCGGATAATCGCAGCCAACAGCCGCCCCGATCATGATTCCATCTGTGATTTCAGCAAACGCCACCTCAAGGCCCTCGCCGGCTTGTTCGTGCAGATTCTTCGGCTCCGCCAGGAGGCCGGGCTGGTTAAGCTCGGCCCTGTGGTCCTTGATGGAACCAAGTCAGAACAAGGACTGGATGTGAATCTTCGAATCACTTTGCGGCAAAATTTGTTCTTGACAAGACTAAACACTAAGAGTAGGATCGCCACTGTTCGGGATTAGCAAATGGTATGCGACATTATCGAACGACAGTTCCTTTTTTCCTCTGATCCACTTGAGGATAGGACCCCCTTGGTAGTTGGGAACCGCGTCGCTAGGGATGTGGCGGACAATCGTCAAAGGGGGAAAGCGTAGGTCGGCAACCACACTTACTGAGCCAATCACAGCATGTACAACGGTTACAGGATCGCTCTTTGTGCAATGAGATCAAGCCCGGCCTTCTGGAAATTCTGAGGTAGTATTGAGTGGTATTGAAAGGTAGGCAGAAGAGTCAAGGAGGTGCCTGAAGACGAGAATTTTTGGCTGATAAGCCTAGAGGCAGCCTAGACGTCAATGCTGAGTGACCACGAGTAAATCGGAATGTGTATTCGTCGAGGTAATAGTCGAAATGCTTTCCGCTAATGGATCCTTGATGCGTGCTCAACCGCCAACGTTTAAGCAGGTACAGGTAGGATATACGATGAACCCCGGGCATGCTTTCGTGGACCGGATTCTCTCTCTTCGAAAGATAAGCCCTCTTTTGTCGGAAACCGCTCCTCGACATCTCGTTGTATCCGCTCCATCCATCGGTCAGAATCTCGGAGCCCTTTTCCAGGATCTCACGAACGAAAGTCACAAGGCCAGTACCGGACACGTCAGGAATTCGGTGCAAACTCACCGGTTCGAAACCCTTCGGCGAACGAACTGCTGCCGCGATAGCCGCAATCTTTTTACTTTCGCTGCCACGACCTTGTTTACCGCCCAAATCGCTGCCGCCAACGTAAACCTTATCCACTTCCATGCGGCCGTAGAGTTTATCCCGACCAAGGCGCACCATAGCATGCCTAAGCTTACGTTGCCATGTCCATGCGGCTTCATAACTCTCCAGCCCAAGAATACCTTTCAGGCCCAAGGCGCTCGCGCCGTCTTTCTGGTTGGTCCCAGACCATATTGCGGCGAATTGAGATCCCAAGAGCATCCTTGGGCGCTCAAAGATGGTACCGGAGTTTACCGAAACCTCGCTCCCGCACTGCCGACACTGAAGGCCTCGCGCTGCCGCCCAGGGTTCGACTTTCTTGCCGCACTGGGCAAATTCAAATCCATCCGGCCATCGACAACGCGTGAGATAGCGGCGTCAAGACACTCACCGGGAAACCATTCCAAAGGCTCCTGGTATGTAAGCCGATCCGGACGTGTATTCATGCCGGTTCGTACTATTATGTTGGGGGTACTTGCATCAAGTGGATGCCCCCTTTTACCCTATTAGGAGAACTCGCGCTCTTCTTCCAGGCTCGGAATTTGCCAAGGTGATGAGATTATGTTGAAGGGTACTGAAGTCAAAAGGTTCTGAGCAAGTATCTTTTGCTCCGGCGGTTCGAGCTGACTTTCACTTTTAACCAAGGAGGTGCTTTTTGTGATTAAAGAAACCAAGCTCACAAGCATCAGAAAGTGGTGGAGTGGGTGGAGAAGCGGAAACGGCTTTCCTTGTACTTCACACCGACCTATGCTTCATGGCTGAACCAAGTTGAGATTTGGTTCAGCATCTACACCCGTGACGTCACCCGGGGAGGAGTAAGGCAAAGCAAGCAGGAACTCGTTGACCAGACTATGCGCTACGTAGAACGTTATAATGAGACCAATGCGCCACCTTTCAACGGAATCTACACAGGAAAACAGTTGGCCAGATAATATCTATCAACTTATATAATGGTGCACTAGTGTATTGGATCAGTAATTCGCGACATAAATGCTTAATTTGGATGAGACAGCCATCCAGCCAGGGACATTCATTCTCGATGTCATGAATTATTAAAATGATTAAAGATTCAGTACACTAGAAATAGAGTACATATGTATAGCAAGTGTGCAATGCATCATGCATAACTCCTCTTCCTGCATAGGAGGGTTTTCGAATCAATTCGAGGGTGAGTTTTTATTCTTGAAAGGAGTGTGAAGCAATGAAAACTGTAGAAGTTATTAAAACGGGCAAGAAAGTATACATCCCTGAAAGGTTAACAAATACTGATAAAATCTTAAATGAATTGACGGCTATTGTGGGTAATGAACATGTTGAAGATAGTTCGGGAGTCCTTTATGTCTATTCAAAAACAATGACCGAGTTGGATCAATACTTGCCTAACATGGTTGTACAGCCTGCAACCGTTAATGATGTGAGTGAGATTCTGAAAGTAGCGAACAAATTCAAGGTACCCGTTCAGTGCCAAGGTAGAGGTCTCAGCATGGCTGGCATTCAGATGCTGTTGAGCGGGGGTATTCTAATCGACCTCCGCAGGATGGATAAGATTTTGGAAGTAAATGATGAATCAGGGTATGCCGTCATTGAGCCGGGAGTCTCATTTAGCGCTTTGAACAATTATCTCAAAGAAAACCACCCAATGTTCCGACCGGACACGATATACGCTCCTGGCCGCAGCAGCATTATCGGTAATCTGGTACTTGATGGTCACATGCGTTGGGGGACCAAATATGGATCGCCGTATGATCATTTGCTTTCCGCAGAGGTTGTCTTGCCCACCGGAGATATCGCACATGTGGGTTCGAGAGGACTTACAAAATCCTGGCATTGCAGAAACTGCACACCTGACCTATTAGGGCTTTTTTCTGGGGGATGGCATGGCACAACCGGCATAGTGACAAAAGCGTCAGTCCGCATACTTCCAGTACCGAAATACGAGGAGAAGGCAGCCGTTTTGACTTTTGACGTCGACAGCACATGTGAAATTCCAAGAAGACTGGCAAGGACCCACAGCATGGATGCGGTGGCCACCGTCGACTGGCGTTTCGCCATCGTACTAACGCAAAAATCAAAGAATGTGCCCTCTGAAGTACCCGCTGACTTTCCTACTGGAATAACCGAAGTAATCTTCTCCTCATACGAAACTGAAGAAGAACTCAATGGAAAGAGAAAGACTCTCCAATCAGTAACAGACAAGCTTAAAGCGCAAGTAGTACCTCATGACTTTGCGGGACCGGAAGTGACCAGACAACTTGAGCTGCCAACAATCCTAGGTTCCCCTGATGGTGGAGGAATGATATTTGCGGGGGCAGGAGAGGGTTCCGGACTGTCATGGGTCGGCGGAATCGGTGAGGATAGGTTTTTCAAAGATCTATATCTTGGCACGGAAAAGATTTTCAAGAAATATCCACCACTTGTTCCTCAGCTTTTTATGCATCCCATAAAGTGGGGCCATGCAGGGTGCTTTCGGGAAATCGTCTCTTTTGATATGGGAGATCCAGAGCAAGTTGCCAACGTCAGGAAGGCCCACGAGGAAATGATAAGGTTATTTTATGGTATGGGCTATGTTTTATATAAGCCACCCCAAAAAGCAACAGATATAGCAATGAAAGAATATGCCGACGAAGGGTTTCGTGACCTGATGAAGAAAGTGAAAGACACCCTCGATCCAAACGGAATCATGGCTCCGAATAGGTGGGGCATTTCAGGAGGTGAGTGATCATGAGAGCTGCAGACGATAGCATTGAAGTCGTAAGAGAAACCATTGAATATGAGGACTTGGGGGATTGGATATACAAGTGTACCGGATGCACTGGTTGCCAAGCACTTCATAGGACACAATGGCCCAAAGATACCTGGGAACCAACATGTCCCATGATGGACAGGATAGATTTTGAATCCGCTGCCCCAGGAGGACTCCTGTGGCTGATAAAGGGAACGTTGGAGAATGTCTATCAATTCGATTCGAAGGGGCTGGAACAACTCTATTCCTGTTCGGCCTGCAAATCGTGCGATTTTCAATGTTACGGTGACCACGGAGGAAAAATAGTAGACATTTTTGTCGCTGCAAGAACAAAACAGGTGGAAGAAGGGAATGTCCCTCGTACCGTGAGAGATTTTTTTCAAAATGTGCAAAACCATGGGAATCCTTGGGGGCTATCTAGGAAAAAAAGAGCCCAATGGGCAAGTGAGGTCGAAGGAGTTGAGACATATAAACCTGAACATGATTTTTTGTATTATGTTGGGTGTGTTGGTTCATATAACCCAGCAGGAAACAAAATGGCCCAGAGTTTGGCGGAACTATTGGTCAAGGCTGGAGTTTCATTCGGAATATTAGGGACTGAAGAGGATTGTGACGGCAATGAAGTAAGGCTCATGGGTGAGAAAGGATTGTTTGAGCTACTTAGTGAACAGAATCTCACTAAATTCAAAAAATTAGGGGTGCACAAGGTGTTGAGTCTATCACCTCATTCGTACAATGCCTTCAAAAATGAATATCCTGAATTTGTAGAAGTGCAGCATTACACACATTTACTTGCCGAACTGATCAAGGACAAGAAGCTGGTGCTTTCTACTCATAGCGCAAAGGTTACTTATCATGATTCGTGTTTCCTTGGAAGATACAACGATGTTTATGATGAGCCGAGGGAAATATTGAAATCCATTCCTGGCGTCGAGTTGATTGAGATGAAGAGGAACAGGGAAAGTGCATTTTGTTGCGGTGGTGGGAGTGGAAATTTCTCCCTAGGGTTATCCAACGGCAGAGCTCGGGTAAGAGAGGCTTACGCTACCGGAGCCGAAATCCTTGCAGTTTCATGCCCCACCTGTAGCCTAATGCTTGAGGATGCCATTAAGGATGAGGGGCTTGAAGGGAAGTTGTTGGTGATGGGTATACCTGAAATCGTGAAGAAGGCGTTATGACCAAGGGCTTATACTAATTTTCGTTCAAGATAGGCCAATGCCGATGGGTTACGCTCCGCTTCACCCATCTTACATCCCTTTCCAGGCCTGAGTTAAACGTAGGATGGGTGAAGCGGAGCGTAACCCATCTCATTAATCTTGAACGCAACCTGGTATCACTCGTTGCTACGTAGAGTTTGTTTTTCGCTATCTGGAGACAATTTAAGAAGGGGGCTGCCTGGGCAGTGTGGTACGCAAATCTTAAGCCGAGCAATGTGGGCTGAACAAATTCTCTGCGAAGGAGGAAGTTATTATGCGAAACGAGAATAAATCCATCCAGTGTACCCTGTGGCAGTTCTGCCTCACAGGAAGGACTATCCAGACCTGACGATACTCAAGAGGACTATCGAGAGCCCGTATCACGCCGCCTGGATGGTGGATGTGACCCAAATGGCTGTCAATCTCGGCTCTCCAATTGTTGCAAACATTATTTTGCTGGGGAGTCTACTTGGGATTGGCAGGACGCGTTTATGCAGTGACGAAGTTGAAAAAGAAATCAGGTCGGTTTTACCGAGTTCCGTTGCCGATCTCAATCTCAAGGCCTTGGAAATTGGGAGGGAAGCTGTTTTGCCGACGCCTTCCGGTTGCCAACTGTTGTCAAAAAACTGTGAAATAGACTATAGACGTAAAATAAAAATGAAAAATTAATTTCACATTCACGAAATGAAAATCGGATTTGAAGATGACTTTTACACACCCCGCCCTCGACAGCTATCTGGGAATCCCTGGTTATCTTTTCACCTGGCTGATCTTCCTTTCCGCGATCTCCCTCTTTTCTTTCGTGATCTATAAAAGGCTGCAGTTGCTCCGGCTCGGGCGGTTCGATCCGCGTTTTTCCCACCTTCGTGAAAGGCTGGGGGAAGTGTTGACGTTCGGCATCCTCCAGAAACGTCAACCCCGTTATCCCACGGCGGGAATCATTCACATCGTGATCTTCTGGGGTTTTGTCGTCCTGGGGCTGCGATCCATCGAGCTGGTGGTCCAAGGCCTCAATCTGCCCTTCCTGGACCCTCTCATGCGGGGACCGTTCGGCGCGTTCTACGCCACGCTGAAAGATCTGTTCGAATTATTGGTCCTGGCGGCGTGTATCTTGGCCATACTCCGGAGGGCTTTGCTGAAACCGAGCAGGTATGAGGGGAGTCATGAATTCGAGGCGTATCTCGTCCTGGGGTTGATCGCCTCCCTCATGATTACGGACATGTTCTACGAGGGAAGCGCGCTTCTCCATTCAACCTCCGAAACGGGGTGGATGCCGGCTGCCCGTCTCGCCGCATTCGTCCTTCCCTCATTCGATGCGGCGACCCTCGAGATGGTTCACCGATTGGCGTATTGGTTCCATATTTTGATATTCTTTTCCTTTTTGAATCTTCTCCCCCTTTCCAAACACTTCCACATCATTACCGCCCTGCCGAACATCTTTTTCAAGAAGCTCTCTCGAGGGTCCTTGAAGCCTGCCCGATGGGGAGTGGAAAAAATCGAAGAGTTGGAGTCCTTGGGCGTGGGAAGACTCGAGGACTTCACCTGGAAGCACATCCTCGATCTTTATACCTGCACCGAATGCGGGCGCTGCTCGGACAACTGCCCCGCCCATGCGGTGGGCCGGCCCCTGTCGCCCAAGCTGCTGACCCTCAAACTGAGAAAGCACGCTTACGAAAGGTTTCCTGTTTTCGGGTCGGGCAATCCAACCCCATCAAAAGAGACAAATTACTCCATCTCCGAGGAGGTCGTCGGCAAGGAGGAACTATGGTCCTGCACCACTTGCGGGGCCTGCGAGGAGGAATGTCCGGTCTTCATCGAGTACATTGACAAAATCGTTGACATGAGACGGCACCTCATCGAAAGCGGTGAAGGCCCAAAGACGTTCAATCAGGTCCTGATGCACGTGGAGAAGACCGGAAACCCCTTTGGAAAACCGGCCGCAAAAAGGGCGGATTGGCTGAAGGAGAGGGGGTTGGACGGTGTGAAGGTGCTGAGGGAAGGCGACGAAGTGGACGTCCTTTACTTCGTGGACGGCTACGGCTCTTACGACCCCAGGGTTCAGGAAATCGCCGCCGCATTGGTCAAGGGGCTGCAGCTGGCGGGCGTGGACTTCGGCATCCTCGGTCCCCGAGAGCGGGACTCCGGTCACCAGGTTCGCCGAATAGGAGAAGAGGGGCTTTTCCAGGTGCTTGTGGAAGAAAACATGGAGACCCTGAAGGGCGTTCGTTTCAATAAGATCGTCACGACGGACCCTCACGCCTTCAACACGCTCAAGAATGATTATCCCGCCGATCTCGAGGTCTATCACTACGCCCCTTTTGTGCACTCCCTGATCGAAAACGGCCGTTTGAGACCTTCGAAGCCGTTGGATAAGGGAGAGGTCTACACCTATCACGATCCCTGCTATCTCGGCCGACACAACGGGATCTACGACCCGCCCAGACGGATCTTGCGCTCGCTGCCCCGCCTCACGATGGTGGAGATGGCGCGGTGCAGGGATCGGAGCTTTTGCTGCGGCGGGGGCGACGTCATCCTATGGCACGAAATCGAACAGGAAACGATGCGCATGGCGGAAAAAAGAATCCGGATGGCCAAAGACGCCGGGGCTGACGTGATCGTGACGGCCTGCCCGTTTTGTCTCATACATTTCGAAGACGCCATAAAAACGGCGGGATTGGAAAATGAGATGAGAGTGGTCGATCTCATGGAGTTGACCTTATCAACGCTTTAGAGGTGAAGAAATGAACATTGTGGTGTGCGTCAAGCGGGTTCCGCTGACTCAGGAAGTGGACCTCGAAATCGATGCGAGCGGGAAGGAAATCAATAAGGATTCCCTCGCCTACGTGATGAACGATTGTGACAATTACGCTGTGGAAGAGGCGGTTCTCCTGCAGGAGAAGTTCGGGGGAAGTGTCACCGTGGTAACCGTCGGAGGCGAGGTTGATGAAGAGGTCCTGTGGAGGGCGCTGGCCATGGGGGCGGACAGCGCTTTGAGGATCGATCCTGGAGATCGGAAGCTCGACGGGTTTGTCGTCGCGAAGATCCTTGCCCAGGCGATTGGCGAAATCCCCCACGACCTTGTCCTCACCGGGGTTCAGGCGGATGACGACAATTATGGGATGACGCCGGTCATGCTGGCCGAGCATCTGGGCCTTGGCCATGCGGCGGTGGTAACCGGCATAGAGCCTAAGGAGGGAGAGGCCAGGATCAACGTGGAGCTCGAGGGGGGGATAGATGAAATTTCGATAATTAAGCTGCCTGCCCTCCTGAGCATCCAGACGGGCATCAACGAGCCTAGATACGTCTCCATCATGGGCATCAAGCGGGCCAAGAAAAAAGAATTAAAGGTGATGGGCCTGGATGAACTGAACCTCCCGGAAGAGGACCTGACGCCGCAGACAACGGTCGAGGAACTCTTCCTCCCACCGGAGACGGGGGGGGCCGAAATCATAGAGGGGGATGCGTCCGTAGTCGCCGAAAAGATTCTCCAAATCATAAAAGAAAAAGGGGGGATGGCATAAATGGGAGAGATAATGGTTCTGATCGAACACAGAGAACGGGAGGTCAAGGACGTCTCCTACGAAATGCTTCACAAAGCGGACGCATTGTGCAAAGCGCTTTCCAACACCCTCACGGCGGTGGTGATCGGCGGGAAGGATCTGCCGTTTCTGGAAGACATATCCCAGTGGGCCGACGAGGCGGTGGTCTTCGAAGACCAGAGGCTGCAGCACTTCAGCGCCGATCTCTATAAATTCCTCCTCGCCGGACTTATCGAGGAGAGGCGTCCGTTTCTCACCCTGATACCTCATTCCTCTTGGGGTATGGATCTCGCCCCCGCATTGGCGGTCAAGACAGGCTACCCGCTGGCCACCGATGCCGTGGACATCCTTGTGGATCAGAATCGCCCAGTAGCAGTTCGTCAGATTTACAGCGGCAAGATCTTCTCCAAAGTCTCTTTTCAGAAATCCCCGGGCTATCTCATCACCGTGAGGCCGAGCGCCTTTCCATCGGATAAAGCCGGCGAACGCCCAGGTCGGTTGACCCGGCGCGAAGTCCCCGCCGGGTTGCCGGAGTCGCTGAAACAGTTCGTGGAATACGTCGACACGGCAGCCGGGGAGGAAGACATCGCCCAAGCCCAGCTCTTGGTCTCCATAGGAAAAGGGATCGCCGAGGAGGAAAACGTGTCGCAGTTCCAAAAACTGGCTCAGCTAATGGGCGGGGTCCTGTCCTGCTCCCGCCCCGTGGTGGACAAGAAGTGGCTCCCCAAATACCGACAAGTCGGCACCTCCGGCAAGTCCGTCAAGCCTAAGATTTACCTCGCTTTTGGAATCAGCGGCGCGTTTCAACACTTGGCGGGGATCACCGGCGCCGGAACGGTTATCGCAGTTAACAAGGACAGGAAAGCGCCCATATTCAGGGTCGCCCACTACGGCGTGGTGGGCGATCTTTTCGATGTTGCGACGGCCATGGAGGAGAAATTGAAGAACTGACCATCCTCCTAGATTTCGAGTACGTTCCTGAACGGCCCAGTATTCAAGCACGAGGGGATTTTGCAAGTACCTGGGGTAATCGGTTGTAGCGTATGACTTCAGCAATCTGGTCGTCTGATTAGGTCGAGAACCTTCTTAAGGACTTCAGGTCGCTGGCGGTTGAATCAGTTTTGACCGCCTTCCTCGGGTCAGAAAAAGGCTGGGCGATGGTCGATAACTTTCGTCATCGGCAAAACGGAGAATGCAGGACAGAGGTAATGAAGACGGTTTCAAATAGGCAAGAACGGCGTATTGGTTGACCAGGTCGTAGCGTACGCAAGGATGCTACAACCGACTGCTTGAGTGGGAAAAGAGAAAAAAGCATCGGTGCACAATGTTAGTAAGGTTCGTAGGAAAGCTATTAGTGATTACTTGGACTTGAATAAAGAAAGGAAAGCTTTGATCCAAATTTAACGATTTGGTAACGCTGAAATCTGTGGTTTGACCACGAATGGACTATTGATATATTGGCTAATCCCTTAAAAGTGATTGTTTATTTTGGGCATATCTCCACGTCTTTAAATACGTTGAGGATTCGAACTGCAGTTAGCAAATAATAAAGGTAGTTTATCTTAATGACACAATCAACTAACAGCAGTATTAAATCTATTGCATTATTTGGCTGTTCACTGGATCCGGATGAAAGAGAGCAAAGTATTCATAGGAAACTTAGATATATTATTTCCGGCTCTAAAAGAAATGAATATTTAGATCCTTATGATGTGATTTCAAAGCTCACTGACATTGTGGGAGAAATAAGGCCATTTCTTAGAAAAATAGGAAAAGTAGATGTGGAAACCTGGTTGAGACCCTTTCCGCTTCATTCTGATTTGTCTTTTATGAAAGTTGAGAACTTTGTAAGATTTATAGATTCGGGAGGCTGCTATGAGTACGTTAACAGAATATGTGCCTTTGTAAAAGAGACAATCTTGCCGGATATCCCTTTTCTTGTTGGAGTAGACCACTCCCTCACAGGAGGAGTTCTAAGATCCCTATCCGAAGAGTATGGACAGGAAAACATTTTAGTTATATTTATTGATTCACATTTTGACGGGATTTCGTTGCCTGCAAGATTGGATCTAATCCATTATGATATTGAAAATAATGCCAGAACTATTCACTCTAAGAACGATCCATTCATTTATGACAGAAAAGACTGTTATAATACTGAATCATTTATTAAATTCCTTATTAATGATCAAATAATCATGCCTGAAAATACAATCTGCGTCGGGATATCTGACTATCCTCCATCAAAGGCATTTAGTCTGAGTGATTCGAGAGTGAGAACTTATGTAAATGAATTTACTGAATTGGAGAATAAGGGTATAACTTTGGTTAAAAAAGATGAAATAAGAAGTGACGCATTGTTTCTAGAGAAGATATTGAGAAGACATAATAATAAGTACACTTATATTTCGATTGATTTGGATATTGGCGGCAACAGCATTACGAAAGGAGTAAGATTTTGCGATGGGTATAAAGGTTTGAGATTAGACGAAATCCGAAAAATCACTCGTGACATAGTACAGTTTGCGCTGACAAAAGGTGCTTTAATCGGGCTCGATTTGATGGAAATAGATATGTATACTGCAGAGGAATCCACGTATGCCCTCGCCTTAACGATTCTCAAAGAGGTCTTTGCGGCCTTCATGCACCAATCCTGAATCCTTGAACTCTGAGAGCATGTTCCAGTTTTGTGCCTCCGAAGATGCTGTTTGAAAATTCTGACTGCCGGTTCATTTCATTTCTGCCGTCGATTTCGGCCCTTTGGGCAGGAGTTTCGGAGCACGATCAGATAAAACACCAAAACAATCGCAAAACCAATAGGTTATCCAGCCAATTGTCGTAGTACCCCATCCTCTATTTTATAACCAAACGTGCTAAGGATCTGTGACTGGATTTCAGTGGGTTCTTCCACTGCTCGGGAGGGTTTGTTTCGGGAAGTGGTCCAGTGAAGACAGGAATGAAGCCTTCTGTGTTAACCGGCATGCAATAATGACCCACCTTTGAGCAAAATCGGCGTCCAAAATTGACCCACCGTAGCCGCCCGCTACAATCCTGCCAAATACCAGGAAGTAGGGGGTGATCAAAGGAGATGCTGACGGTGGAAACGATCCGCAAGGTGCGCCTCGCTCATCACAGAGATGAGAAGTCAATCAGGCAAATCGCAAAAGAGCTTCGCATGTCGAGGAACACGGTAAAGCGGGTTCTTCGAAGCGGCGAGACAGAGTTCCAATACGAGCGCAAATCACAGTCTTGCCCAAAATTTGCCCAAAATGGCCAAAAGCATCGGGAATAGGCAGTAATAATGGTGAAAATCAGCGAAAGGGCCAAAGCCATTTAGTTGTTAACTTTCAGCAAGATAGCCTACTTTTCTTTACTTGATCCTACCTGTACTTTTTGACAGATCACGCATTCGTCATCAGCAGGTCGCGGGTTCAAATCCCGCGTCCTCCAACGACCCGCCAAGGGCAACCACCTCCCTGCAGTGCCCCCGCCTCAACGAGGCCGATGTTGATCTTATTCTACGGACCCGCAATTGCCAGCCTGGCAAGCTCATCGCATTTTTGATTGTCCGGATGGCCATCGTGGCCCTTGGTCCAGTTCCATGTGAGTTTGAGCCGCTGATTGAGTTCGTCCAACCTAAGATCACTGCTGCAGACCATTTCGTTGTTACGACAGGTTTGCCAAGGATAATACGGCGCGGAATTGGGAGTTGGCAGACGGCTTTCAACGGCTTTAGGTGGTTTTTAGCGGCTGCAAAAGGGCCTAAAGTATGGGTGAATACGCTTGAGAGCGCCCTGTCACGCGGAGGCCGAGGGTTCAAGTCCCTTCCACCCCGCCAGTCAACCACCTGAAACAACAGGTATTTATAGAAGGCCGGAGGCTTCTGCCCCCGGCCTTCGCCGTTTGGAGGGTACGAGCCTCTGAGACTTGAAGGTGCAGTTGCTCTTCTACGAACCGACTTACTCTTTGCATTACATTCTTGGAGTCATCCTTAGTCCCGATGATTCCGAGCACCCGGTAGACCGAACTGGGGCTTACGGCCACGACATCGGCATCGAGCATCATAAAGGCACTCTACGATAGCCATCCTGTGAATGCTCTGCATAGAAATTGAGAATCGCCTCCCTTTCCCTCGACACTGAACCAACCGCATTGCTGGTGTCTTACAATTCGGGGGCGCTCGAAGGAACAAGGCAAACGAAAATTAGCGGGTCTTTGCCAACATTTCGGAGCTGATGGTCTTCATTGCCCGGTATGAACACCACGTCACCTGCCTTGATGGGGTTCCATTGACCGTTGCCATAGACTTCACCCTGACCCGAATGGATGAATACCTCGTGTTCATGATCGTGTGAATGCATGGCGCTGTTCCCGCCGCCACCGATCTCAAAAACCCGCATGCAAAAATTATTAGCATTGTCATTCTTGCCTATAACAACGCGGCCTGCTATCCCTTTGGCTTCGGGACTGTCATAGAAACTGGGTTTAACTTCGGAATAAGCCACAATTTTCATCACTCGCTCCTTTCCAGATCCTGCCCTGAATAATGCATTGACTTGACTCTCTGCGAACGCCGAACCTCATTTCGAGGCAAATTCCGGCCGGAAAAGCTCATTGGACAACACGGCAGAGACTAAAATCATACGATTTCCCGATCAAGCTTGCAAGCGAAACGCCAAGGAGGCTGGTTGATGCGATTTCAGGACCCACTTCCTCCTTTCTTTAGTCTCCAGCAGAATGAAATTTAAGTATGTGGCAAGATATGTTGGCTAGAGCGTGCGGCGGAAAAGCATAGTAGCGGCGGCCATGGCCAATACCGTGAAGATCCCGAGGAAGAGCAGGTCGCCGGTTATGGCTGTGAGGCTCGTGTTTTTGAGCACCAGTGACTTGAATCCGTCTACCGCGTAAGTGAAGGGGTCAATCACCGCAATGACCTTCATCCAGGATGGGAAAGCATTGATCGGGTAGACTGCTCCACTGGGGAAAAACAGGACGGTATTGAGCACGCCGAAGATGGCGCGGGGCACAAGGGGATCGCTCACCCGCACCATGATCAGGAACATCATGCTGATGAGCGCCAGCGAGGTCAGCCCGACCAACACCATCATCCGCACGAACCGCAATGGGTCGAGCGGGTTTGGAATGCCCGCGATCAGAGATCCCACTGTTACCAGCACCAGTCCCGCCAGGACGGCCTTGATGGCCCCGGCCAGATTGAAGCCCAGGATGAGGTCCAACTTGGTGAGGGGGGTTACCAGATAGCCTTCATGCAGTCCTCGCGCCTTGTCGTCGATGAAAATGATGCCGCCGCCTATCATCGCGGACACGAAGATGGCCAGCACGATAGTGCCGGGCAGGAGATACTGGATGTAGGGCACGTAGGGGTATACTTCAACCGCGGACAGGGTGACGGCTCCGCTTTGCCTCGGTTCTACCGGCTGTGCATTGTATGCACTGAGGAGTTCGCTGAGGCTCGATGCCAGAGCCGATGAGCTGAACTGGTCGGTATTGTCCTCTATGAGCGCAACGCGCGGGTTTTCTCCGGAGAGCACCTTGCGCGAAAATTCCGGCGGAATGGTCAACACCCCGTTGATGCGGCCATTGCGCAAGTCGCGCAGGGCTTGGCCTTCGTCTGTGTATGAAATGGTATCAAATGTTTGAGCATTCGCCGCAACGGCATTGAGCATTCCCTTGAGCCGCACTGCGGAGACACTGTGATCCTGGTCGACCACACCGATCTCGAGGTGCTTGACCTTGCCTCCGAAAGCGTACCCGAGAACCACGAGTTGGACCAGGGGCAAAATCATCGAGACTACGATAAGTGTGGGACTGCGGCGGAAGCGTCTCAGATCGCGCTCGATTAAGGCCCAGATTCGATTCAAAGCACCTTTCATTGTATTTTCACCCTCGTTGTATCATGAACCGGCTTTCGCTGGCCGGGGGCGCCTGCAGCGCATCTCGCAGCTGACGGCCGGTGTAGTGGACGAAAACATCGTCAAGCGTTGTGCTTTGTACGGAAAACGAGGCCACAGTCACGCCGAACCGGCGGGCGGCGTCCATCAGGGCTACCGTCGTGCTTGGGCCGTTGTGGGAAGCGATTCGAAAGACTTGATCCTCCGCTTTGACTTCAGCCACCTCAGGCAAAGCTTCGAGGATCTGAGCCCATCCGGCCGGTATCCCGGCGAAGCTCACCTCGATCACGTTCTTGCCCGGAATCGACGCCTTTAGCTTCAACGGCGAATCGAGCGCCATGAGCTTTCCGTGATCCACGATGGCGATACGGTCGCATAACTTGTCGGCCTCATCCATGTAATGGGTCGTGACAAGGATGGTGAGGTCGCGTTCCTCCTTCAGAGTTCTGAGCATGTCCCACACTGCAACACGGGAGACCGGGTCCAGTCCGGTGGTCGGTTCGTCAAGGAAAAAGATCTTCGGTTCATGCACCAGTCCGCGCGCAATCTCCAGTCTTCGCCGCATGCCGCCTGAAAACATCTTGACCGGTTTGTCGGCCCATTGGGTAAGGTCAACCGCCTCCAGAAGAGTGCCGATGATTTTGCGGCGCCTGCTGCGCGGGATGCCGTAGAGCTTGGCGAATATGATCATGTTTTCAGCCGCGCTGAGGTCGAGATCGGAAGTCATGGCCTGGGGGATTACTCCAATGGCTTTGCGGACCTCGTTGGCCGAGGCGGCGATGTCGTGGCCGATGACGCGAGCATGGCCCGAAGTCGGCGGCACGAGTGTCGTGAGCATCCGGATGAGCGTTGACTTGCCCGCACCGTTTGGACCGAGAAGACCGAAGACTTCGCCGTGATTCACCGAAAAGCTGATATGATCGACGGCGCAGAAATCGCCGAAAAGCTTTGTCAGGTTTTCGACCTCGATATCAAGCGCGGGATGGGAAACGGTGGCTGGTTCTGCTGGCGTCATCTCAGTCACCTCAATGGAAGGATGACATACGCCGTCATCCCGAGGGCGAGGCTGCGGTCATGGTTGTCGCAGCGCAGGCGGATTTCGAATGTCTTAATGTCACGCTTGGTGCGGCTGACATCCCGCTGAGTGGCGTAGTCGGCATCGACTCCGCGGAAGAATACGATCCCCTCGCGGGTCACGCCCGAGGGAAGGCGTACCGTCATCTTGTCACCGATGTGAATGCGGTCGATGTAGCTCTCCTCCACGTCGGCCCGCACCCACAGGTCATCGGGGTTCACCAGGGTGACCACCGTTTGGCCGGGAGTCACCACCTCTCCCTGCAGGGCGGCCCGCACATCGACGATGCCGTTGATTGGGCTGGTGAGCCGGGTGTAGCCGAGCAGCACGTCGGCCTTTTCGGTCTGTGCGCGTGCGGCGGCCAGCTGCTGTGTACTGGCCTCCAGTGCAGCCCTGCGGACGGCAACCTGGTCGGCATTGGCCTTTGCCAACTGAACCGCGGCAGCCGCGGACTCCACCTGCTTTTGCAGGGATTCGACACGCGCCCTGGCAGCATCGTAGCTCGTACTGGCCTGCTCATAGTCCTGCTCGGCATTGATCTTCCTCAGGACCTTGGCCCGCTTAAATCGGAGCCCCGCGAACTCCAGGTCGGCCTGGGCCTGAACCACCTGGGCCTTGTACATGGCCAGGTTTGACTCGGCCTGACTGATCTGGTCGCGAGTCTGGGCTTCCAGAAAGCTCAGATCGGCCTTCGCCTGTTCTACCTGCGCTGCGGACGCTTTTGCGGAATTTTCGTAGAAGGCCCTGTCGGCCGCCAGTTCCTGCGGCTGGATCAACGCCACGAGCTGGCCCTCCTTGACCGTGTCGCCCTGTTGAACCAGAAGCTTGTCCAGGCGCCCCTGGATTTGAGAGTTTACCCTCACCTCATCGGTGTTCACAATGCCCGTGAGCACGATAGACCGTGGTCGCAGAGAGAGCCAGTAGGTTACGCCGGCCGCGACAAGAACTATAATGATGACAATGGCAGCTATCTTACGTTTCACTTCAAATATGCTTCCCTAATAAGCGACAGGACCATGGCCCGGACGGTTATCCCAAAACTGCGCGAATCCCGCTGAACATGCTCCCACAAAGCCGGTTCACCATTCATTCGGGAACCTCCGCGCTACGGCCTATGGCTTCATTGAATTGTTCCCGTGCAATCGCCTCGGTTCGGTCCAGGTACTGCAAAAAAGATTGGGATACGGCCTCCATCTCGTCGGAAGAAACAGAGCGATCGGTCTCCAGAGTACGATTGATGGTTTCAGCCATTAGATCCGCGCATTCTTCGTCGGAAAGCGCGTACTTGAACGGCATCAGCGGTCCGGCAAGGAAAAACCCCATAAAAATCGCGGCAATCATAAAAATCTGCGAGTCAAGGCTGATATCGGTACGCACCAAACGGTGCTCGCGCAGGGAGTGGATGTATGTCTTTCCGGCAGCAAGGCGTTCCGCGTAGGCGGCGCTGCCTTGTTCGCTTTTGGCGAACTTTCCCAATATCTCCATGTCGCGCAGCAGGACCGCCTTCATCAAAGGCCTTTTCATCATGGCAAGGGCCATGTGTTTAAAAAAACCGTGCAACGTCGAGCCTGCAGGGTCTGTCGTGACGCTCTGCTTGAGACTCTCGGTAAGCTGCACTCTTTCTCGTTTCATGAGCGCCCCAAACAGCTCTTCCCGTGTTTTCCAGTGCAGATAAATGGTGCCTTTGGCCACACCGGCGGCTCGTGCGATATCATCAACGGTGGTCTTGTTGTATCCCCAGCGCAGGATCGATTCCGCGGCGCAATCCAGAATGCGATGCGCCCGCTCTTTTCGGTGCGATACGCTCTGAGGACGCGAGCTGACTTTCTTTTTCCCGTCAGACAATTGGTCTTTTCTCCTTATGGTCAAATTGTTGACTAAATAAGATTATTTAGTCAATAAGTCAACAAAGAAAATATAACCTGGTGCGGGGAAAAGTCAACCGGGCCTTATACGGGTCCTGACCGGCCGATCACTGTCCCCACTCACGGGTGGACGAAGCCCGGCGCCAAGTGTAGCATTCCTGCCACGGGAAGCCGCCCAGCCCTGGTTTTGAAGGACAATCCGGTTTAGTCGAAGATCGTGGGACAGATCGCCCCGATTTGGCGAATGGAATTTGCGATTAGGGAGAGCGAATGCGGCAGTGGAGAACCCCCTCGTTTTGTCATGCGCTGTCTACCATCATTTGACAACAGGAACAGGACGGTTTTTGCTCGATTTGGCGGTTGCTCGACTTACCGGTTCATGAGATAAGATATGGTGTCGTTCAAGGAGTCGTATAATTTTGGGCAGGGGTCACACTTTAATCGGTTCGGGAGAGTTTCGGGAGAGTTTATGATGACCGAAGAGTATGGGAAGATCCTTTCAATGGCTATTGAGAACGAGATCGCGGCGCATGATTTTTACAGGAGCATTTGCGAAAAGACAAAAGACAACAATCTGAAAAGCATATTTGCGGAGCTGGCTGACGAGGAACGCAAACACAAGGCTATTCTGGAAGGTTTTATGGCCGGCTCTAAATCCCTCCGTTTCGCCGATGTAATAGATTACAAAGTGGCTGGAACCGTCGATAAGCCCAAGCCTTCAATCGACATGAGGCCCGTTGACGCCATTGCCCTCGCCATGAAAGAAGAAGAGGACGCAATGACGATGTATCAGGCCCTGGCTGATTCCAGCACTGCCCCGGAGCAGAAGAAAACATTTCTTGCTCTGGCCAAAATGGAGCAGGGACACAAAGTGAAGCTGGAGGAACTTTACACCACAATGGCATTCCCGGAAGTCTGGTAAGTACGGGAATGCACCATTCAAATCTCCAGATCCGGCCATTCGGGGGGCCTATCGTGCAGATTGCGCAGCTGCCCCTTCAGGTGGATCGCTTGCTGTAAGCTGAGTCTTGATCTCCTTTTCGCCATCAAATTACGTTTTCAGATCCTCAGGTTTGTTGATAAGCGGGTTTTACGCCTGTGCGTGTCACCGTATCCGGATTTAATCCCGGGAATGGCAGGGTCTTGCCTCCGGATCAGGGCTGTGGGACGTTGGACTTCCGGATATACACGGACAGGCACCCCTCAATTGCCTGAATGTCCCTTGTATCGAATAACGCTCTCTCCCTCTTCAGGTAACCGGACAGCATTTCGTGATTGAGCACCCAGACCTTGCAGCCATTGGATGGTACTTTCACAAACCATCCGGGGTAGAGAACCACCGGCTGTACGGACAATTCTCTTGTGAGCGCTTCTTTGAGAAAACCTCGCATCCAGTTTGCCTGAGCTTTTGCCTGGACAATCGGGTCTCGATCAGGAGTAAAGCCATTGACGGTTATGTTCTCCCCATCGTAAACGATCTCACAGCATCCTTTGGCAGGCTTGCTGATGGTTTTCGTTTCGATGGTGTAAATTCCGGTTGGCCCAATCAGCACATGGTCGATATTGAACCCGTCGCCGACGATATCATGCAGGACGCGATAGCCCCTCTCACGAAGCCTTTCCAAGCTCTGGCCTACGACTTTCTCGCCATCTCTGCCCTGCTTCAACCACTGGAGCTGCCGTCTTGTTTTCACGGCCTTGACGAGGACGAAAATCCAGACGATTCCTGCCAAAATGGTAATTACAACCGGGTGGGGTGGAAGTTTGAAAAGAGCCCTCATCCATTCCATTGCGGCGACGACAAGAGCAAGGGCCGCCAAGACAGCGAAATCCAGAAATCTATCGGCTATCCTGTCAATTTCCTCTTGGATTGACTGTCCAGGTAGTCTCAAGGGCGGATTCTTAAGGGGTGAGCGTTTCTCTTTCTTTTTCTTGGCGAAACTCGTCATGGACTTATTCCTTATACGAGGGAACAGAATGGGGGTGATCTACCTTTAATCGGTTCGACTAGGCGAAAGATTGAATCGAGGTTTAGATGGACACGCAAATCTACATTGACGAAACCGAACGTTTTCTTGCTTTTTAAATCCACCACTTTCGTGAAGGAGTGACAATGAACCGGGAATTGCATTGGGAGCTTGTCGATTCAATCTTTAAGTCTGCCATGGGTTGCCGCGATTGTTTTGTAAAGGGTCTCGCCGATCCAGCTTACCTAAATTTACCCCAGCCCAGAGGAATCGGGCGTGAGTACTTTTCCTCGCATCCAAAGGTCGCTATGGTGCTCCTGAACCCTGGCAGAGGCGACAATCCTGAACACCGGCTAACAAATGATAGGCATAAGGCAGTTTTAGAAGATTACATGACGAGTAGGATGCAATTTGGAGAGTACCTGAAATTTGAACGTTCTCTGATGGATGATTGGGGTAAACCCCGTGGAAGATTTCTGAAGTTCATCGATTTTCTGGGACTATCTTTGGACAAAATTGCTGTTGTTAACCTGGCTTGGTGCGCCGATTCAGGGAATAAGTCCCCGACAAGGATGCTTTCAAATTGTTTTGACAGGCACACATCCCGATTACTAGAAGCGCTTGCGCCACAGGTTGCCATTCTGTCAGGGGCCAAAACACGCAGGTTCGGTGATCGGGTGCGTGGTATATTGCCAGATTGTGAGGTCCAACCAACTTTGCATTATGCTCATCGCATGGGAAAGGAAGCTGAGAATAGATTGCTGAAGCCTCTAAGGGATTGGCTGCAATCAATGATGTAAGAACTTGCTCCGACTGATTGGGAAATTCTTTCCAAACTCAAATGTGTACAAGAGAAGATAGGAGACTGTTGTGCAAGGGGCAGAAGTGTGATCGGAGTTTCGCGGCTTCGCGTGAAACCATTTGAGCTTATAAATAAGACTTAAGCTCTTTTCTGATCATCTGATCCAATCCGATCCAACAGGGCGGGGCTCAGTTGAGGTCCCTGGCAATGCTGACCTGAAAAACGCTGCCGCCCTGTTCGCGCATTTTCACCCGCACCCGGCCCTTATGGGCCTCGATGATTTCCTTGATGATCGCCAGCCCCAGGCCGGTTCCTTCAATGCCTTCCGACCCGGTTTGCCGCTGAAACCAGTTGAAAACATTTCCGGAATGTTCCGTCCGGATTCCGACCCCGTCGTCGGTGACGGTAAAAACATGGAAATCATCGGAATCCTCGTAGTCGATTTTTACAAAGCTGAGCTTGTCTCCTCCGTACTTGATCGCATTGTCGATAAGGTTCCTGAAGACCCTTAGCAGCGATATCTTGTCCGCCCTGATGGCGGGGGTTATTTCCGGCTTGATGAGGCTTACCTGCCGCACCGTCAGCCGCGCCGAAAACTCGTCCTGAAGCATGCGAAAGATGTCCCCGGTGCTGATAAGCTCTATTTTTAGGGGAGTTTCCTTGGTGGCGATAAAGGTATTGATCGAGTCAACCAGGGACGCCACATGTTCGGATGCTTTCATTATCTGATCGCACCAGGTCCCGCCTTTCTCTCCGAGCAGGACGGCAAAATTTTTCTGCAGCAGCCTGGCAATACCGTAAATCCCGATGGAAGGGCTTTTCAAATCGTGGGCAACCGAGTAGGCAAAAAGCTTTAACTTCTCGGCGCTTACCCGCAGTTCTTCGGCAATCCTGCGCCGCTCCGCGATTTCTTTTTCCAGGTCCCGGTTGGCTATTGCCAGACCGGCGGTTCTTGCCTCGACCCGCCGTTCAAGTTCGTCATGTGCCTTTTGCAGGGCCTCCTCGGCCCGTTTGCGCTCCGAAATGTCCAGAGAGACCCCGACCAGGCCGGCAATGTCGCCCTCGGAATCGGTAAAGATGCCCTTGGTAAGGATCACGTCGTGTTCTTCCCCGTCCGGGTAGGTCAGCCGTGTTTCGTAGATCTTTTCCCCGGGTTGGGCGAACAGCTCCGCGTCGTGCTGGTCGTATTTAACGGCCACCTCTTCCGGGAAAATGTCGGATGCGGTTTTGCCGATTATTTCCTCCCTGCGCAGTCCCAGGCGCTTCTCGAATGCTTTGTTGCAGCCCAGGTAAATCCCACGGGTGTCTTTATAGAAGATTGGATTGGGGATCGTGTCTATCAGAATTTGCAGGAATTGAAGCTGATCGAGTGCTGCCCGCTCGATCTTGCGGCGGTCCCGAATCATCGACTCCATCTCGATAACCCTGGCACGCAGCCGGGAAACCTCCGCCTCGAGCTGATGCACCCGCATATCGTTGATCCTTGAATTTCTGGGACTCAAGGGAATACTCCGGTCTTGGGGCTGCATAGGTTCATCTTTCAGTGCGTTAATGGAATCGGGGGGCCTCAACGGGTATCCATAATGGTCCTGGAAGCAAAGGGCTTGCCAAATGTCAATCTTGCTGGAATAACAGGTAAAAATGCCGTGATTAATAAAATGCCTGCGGAAAAAAGTGGAAAAAGTGGACAAAATTGTACTAAGATGACGATTAGTGAACGAAATTGAGCCCTTTTACCGGATGGATTTTTTGCCCGGTCATGCAACCCGGACGGCATCCTTCTTCCAGCGGCAGATAAACCCTGAAGTGTTTCGCCCGCGGGCAATGAAATGGTTCCGCGCGGGGGGGAGGAGATCGGGCGGCTAAGAACTTTTCTCGACCGCTTCGGTTTCCCGCGCACGGGCTTCCTCAAGATGCTTGAGGCGCTCTTCCAGCAGCTCTACCCTGGACTGGAGATCCGTGAGTTCCTTTTTCCTGGCCAGGTCCACATTCTCCGACCACTTCTTCATGGACGACTGGAACTTGGTGTTGAAATCTTCCCATTGGCGCTCCCCGCTTTTCACCAGATCATCGGTAAGCTTTTCCGCTTCCTCGGTGGAAAGTTTGCCTTCTTCCACCAGCGCCCGCGTGGCCTCGCGTATTTTGTCCCCGGTGACGACAACCGCACCGATTCCGGCCAGAAAGCTCTTTCTCAGCAGTTCGAGCATGCCGTTCCTCCCATTTTTGAGTTAAAATTTTTCCCTTCCTGCAACGGGATTCACCTCACCCTCCCACGGAAAAGTCCCGAATAATATAAAATAGTACTATTTTGCGCGCACGCAACGTTGATTTGCGGCAAGGCGCGCAGCGCCGGGACCGGTGGGCCCATCCCTCATCGCCTCTTCGTTTCCGGGCACTGTGGCGCGCCTGAGAAATTCTTTCAATGGCTTGATGGGTCCAAACACCTTGAAATTATTGTTATAATTTACCTGCCGCTGTGGAGATGCGCGGGAAGCGGCTTATTTACTCCACTTTTCGGGTGTAATTATGTTAAAAACTGACGGCTTAGGTCTGGACGCCGGGCCAGCGGGAGGGAAATCACCTTATCAGCAGAGGGCGGCTAATGGATATCACCGGGACGAGCCCGGTCCATCCGGTCCGTCAACACCTCAGGAGCAACAGATGATTCGTAAGACGGACGCGCTGAACTACCACAGCCAGGAGCGCGCAGGCAAGATCGAAATCAGGTCCACCAAGCCCTGCCTTTCTCAGCGAGACCTCTCCATGGCGTACACGCCGGGAGTGGCCGAGCCGTGCAGGGAAATCGAAAGAATGCCCGAAACCGTATTCGACTATACCACCAAGGGCAACCTGGTGGCGGTCATAACCAACGGCACGGCGGTGCTGGGGCTCGGAAACATCGGGCCGCTCGCTTCCAAGCCGGTTATGGAGGGCAAGGCCGTTCTGTTCAAGAGATTCGCCGACATAGACGTTTTCGATCTTGAACTGGACACCTTGGACCAGGAAGAGTTCGTGAGGGCGGTGAAGCTTCTGGAGCCCACATTCGGCGGGATCAACCTGGAAGACATCCGTGCTCCGGAGTGCTTCTATATCGAGGAGCACCTCAAGGAAGTCATGAAAATACCCGTGTTCCATGACGACCAGCACGGGACGGCGATAATTTCCGGGGCGGCCCTGCTCAACGCGGTCGAGCTTCAGGGCAAGAAGATGGACCAGGTGAAGGTGGTCTTTTCCGGCGCGGGAGCGGCGGGAATCGCATGCGCCGGTCTGTACGTCAAGCTGGGGGTCAAAAAGGAAAACCTGTTCCTGGTGGATTCGAACGGCCTCATTTTCAACGGCCGCAAAAAAGGCATGAACCCGTACAAGGAGCGTTTCGCAAACGGTGAAAAGGCGATGTCCCTGGCCGAGGTAATGAAGGGGGCCGATGTCTTCGCGGGCGTATCGGTGGCCGGGATCCTCAAAAAGGATATGGTGAAAAGCATGGCCGATCGGCCCATTATTTTCGCCCTGGCAAATCCCGATCCGGAAATAAGCTATTCCGATGCGATGAGCGTTCGCAGCGACGCAATTGTGGCAACCGGGAGATCGGACTACCCGAACCAGGTGAACAATGTCCTGGGGTTTCCGTTTATTTTCCGGGGGGCACTGGATGTGAGCGCCACCGCAATCAATGACGAAATGAAAATTGCGGCCGTGCAGGCCCTGGCCAGCCTTGCCAGGGAAGACGTTCCCGATTCGGTGTTGAAGGCATACGGGCTGGAGAAGATCACGTTTGGGCGAAACTACATCATCCCCAAGCCTTTCGACCCGCGCGTGCTCATCTGGGAGGCCCAGGCGGTTGCAAAAGCGGCCGTGCAGACCGGCGTGGCGCGAAAACCGATAACCGACTGGGACGAATACCGCAACAGCCTGGAAAAGCGCCTTGGACGCTCCCAGGAGGTCATGAGGCGCATAATCCAGAAGGCCAAGCGGGACCCCAAGCGCATAGTGTTTCTGGAAGGCAGCGAGACCAAGATTTTGCGGGCGTGCCAGATCATCCTCGACGAGGGGATCGCGAAACCGATACTGCTCGGAAACAAGATCATGATCAAGAGGAAGGCCTCGGAACTAAACCTTGACCTCAAGGGAGCCACCGTGGTCGATCCGCCGAAGTACGACCGGATCGAGGATTATGCTTTCGAGTTCTACAAGCTGCGCTGCCGAAAGGGAATCACCCGGCAGGAGGCGAGAAACCTTCTCAAGACCAACCCGAACTATTTCGGGGCCATGATGGTCAGGTTGTGTGATGCGGACGGGCTGGTCGGGGGAGTCAACCAGTACTACCCGGAAACCATCCGGCCGGCGCTCCAGACCCTGCCCCTTATCAAGGGTACGACCGTCATAGCCGGTCTGTACATGATGGTGTTCCAGAAGGACGTATTTTTCTTTGCCGACACCACCGTAAACATCGACCCCAATGCCGAACAGCTTGCCGAGATCGCCATCTGCGCGGCGGACACCGTAAAGCAGTTGGATATCGAGCCACGGGTCGCCATGCTCTCCTTCAGCAACTTCGGGAGCACGCGCCACCCGCGGACCGACAAAGTGTCCCAGGCCACCCAGATAGTGAAACATCGCCGCCCGGATATCGTGATCGACGGCGAAATGCAGGCCGACACGGCGGTGGTCCCGGAAATCCTGAACGGTGTCTATGATTTCAACACTTTGCGCAGGAAGGCAAACGTGCTGATTTTTCCGTCCCTGGAAGCGGGCAATATCGCCTTCAAGCTCATGTCCCGGCTCGGCGGCGCGAAAGCCATCGGTCCCATCCTGATGGGCACCAGCGAAGCCATTCACGTCCTCCAGCGCAACTGCGACGTCGAAGATATCGTCCACACCACGGCGCTCGCGGTCATCGACGCCCAGGAGCACAAGAAATGCTCCATGGGGGAATGGTTGAGGTTCGGTGCGGTTTGATGCGCCCTTTAGCCGGATGTGATCGCTCAAGTTGGGGTGTCGCAAGATTTGTTGCTTTTCCGGGGTTTTTCGTATAGTATAGCGCCAATTGGTTAAATACAGCCGGGGGGGTGCTCTCCTGCGAGAGCTGAGATAATACCCTTCGAACCTGATCCAGTTAATGCTGGCGGAGGAATCGGCTTTGAGGGCATACCTGTCGAAGGCCGTTTTCCCCGGAAAACGGCCTTCGCCTTTTTCCAAGCGAAATCCACCGCCTGTTGCGGTCCTTGAAGGACTTCATCCCCAACCGCCCATCCGGAGTAAAACATCATGGCGACTCAACTTGAACTTGCGAAAGCGGGCATTGTAACGGACGAAATGAAGAAGGCGGTGGCGGACGAGCCGATCAGCGCGGAGCAGTTGCGGGACCTGATTGCCGCGGGCCATGCCGTCCTTCCGAAGAATTTGAACCACTCGTTCCCGGTGCTCAGGGCAATCGGTAAAAACCTCAAGACGAAGGTAAACGCCAACCTGGGAACAAGCGGCGCATGCTGTTCCAGCGATTTGGAACAATCCAAGCTGGAAGCGGCGGTCAGGGCCGGGACGGATTCCATAATGGATCTTTCGACGGGGGGAGAGCTTTCCGATATAAGGCGGTTTTTCATGGAAAATTCGCCGGTTATCGTAGGGGCGGTCCCCATTTATGGAATCGCCGCCGAGATGATCTACAACCACCGGCCGCTCGACAAGATGGACTCCGAGGAACTGCTCAGAAGCATCGAGAAACAGTGCGCCGAGGGGCTCGACTATATCACCGTGCACTGCGGCGTGACGCTCGCCTCGGTCAAAAAACTCGAATCCTTTGAGCGCGTCATGCCCTGCGTCAGCCGGGGCGGTTCCATCCACATGCACTGGATGAGAAAGAACAGGAAGGAAAATCCGCTCTACGAATACTTCGACGACCTGCTGAGCATTGCCTGGAAATACGATGTAACCCTGAGCCTTGGCGACGGGTTCCGCCCGGGCACGATCGTGGATGCCACCGACGGAGCGCAGATCGAAGAACTCATGGTCCTGGGGGAACTGGCCGGAAGGGCCAGGAACAGGAACGTCCAGGTGATGATCGAAGGGCCGGGGCACGTGCCCCTCAATGAGATCACGGCAAACGTGCTGCTCCAGAAAAAGCTTTGCGACGGCGCCCCGTTCTATATCCTGGGACCGCTTCCCACCGATATCGCGGCCGGCTACGACCACATTACCGCCGCCATAGGCGGAGCGGTGGCGGGGGCCGCCGGGGCGGACTACCTGTGCTATGTGACGCCTGCCGAACATCTGGGGCTGCCCAATGCGGACGATGTCTACCAGGGGGTCATGGCGGGGCGGATCGCAGCCCACGTGGCCGATATAGCAAAGGGGCTGCCGGGCGCCATCGATGCGGACAGGCGGATCTCCGTTGCGCGCCAGAAACTGGACTGGGACGCGATGATAGAGGGATCGCTCGACCCGGCGCTTGTGAAACAGAGGCTCCAGGTGGGCGAGGACCGCGAGTCCTGCAGCATGTGCGGAAAACTCTGCGCGGTGAAGATAAGCAAGGCGATTTAGGGCAGGGGTTCACCGCAAAGACGCAGAGGGCGCAGAGGAAAAGAAGAAAAAAACCGGGGAATTGCCCGTCCTTTTCAGTTCGGCGATCCGGCCGTCGCTGATGTCCCGGATTTCCCGGGCTGTTGCCCCGATGAAGTTGCTCCGAAATCCGTGAACTTTACGAAAATTGGGGGGATTTCCCAAATCGTCATTCCCGCAACGCTTCTGGGCGGGCATCCGGTGTCTTTGCGGTTTAACGATTACTTGTCTCGCTCCCGGCAGGAGTACGGACAAGCCCTTAAGCGCTTATAGGGGGGCCTGAGTGGAGGAAATTTGGGATTTCCCTCGATCCCCGCTTTCCGTGCCGGTTGCCGCTCTCGACCCCGAGCGGGAAAACGGCGTCCTTACCCTTTGCGCCTGCTTCCTGCACGCCCGCAAAGACGGCGGCCCGGCCCTTCACACTCTTATCCGCCGCTTTCTTTCCCCGGAACCCCCCGATAAAACCGGCCTGCCGGCCTGGATGCAAAGCTTTTCGGGTAAATCGCTTACGCAAAGACAGCTCGACCTTTGCCGCAGGCAGGCGGACCAGTGGCGCCATCGAGGAATAAGGGTTGCAAAAGCCGCCCTGCCCGATACGGGAGGTGAAATCTGCTGCCCTTCCGTTTTGTTTTTTAAAGGTGACCTCTGCCGCGATGTTCCCTGGCTCTCTGTATTCAACTCCCGAAAGCCGCGTGCCGTATCTCCCCGGTCCGAATGGCTGGAAGCCCTGCGCTATTTCCTGAAAAACATCGGGCCGAACAATTTCATCGCCGCCGCCAGCGAAGGCACGCTCACCTACGACATGATGGCGGCACATGCCCTTCGCTCCAATCTTCCACTGGCGCTGGTTTTGCCTTTTTCGATTTTTGAAAAAGATCCCGAACTTGCCATGGGCTTGAACAGGCCGGGGTGTTCGATCCTTTCCTGCCTTCCGGCGACAGGGGCCTGTGCGAAGTCGCGCCGGCTGTTTTGCCGCGACCGGATTCTCGCCGGCCTGTCCGATATTCATCTCGTCCTGGAACTGCGCTCGGGTGGAAACCTGCAATCCGTCCTGTCTAAGCGTCGGGGAAAAACCCCGGTTGTCCAATTTATATTCGATCCGGAAAGGAGGAAGGCGTCCAATGCGGGCAATTACCAGTTGCTGGAGGCCTTTTCCGGTAGCACTCGAAAGTTTTCACCGCCTCCGTCCGCTAAACGCCTTCCGGACACGGCAAAAAATGCGGTGCGTTCCCGCTCATCGGGGTCCGCGCGCATTCGGTGGCAGGACTATCTTTTCCACTATACCCGGTCCTGTCCGGGTCCCTGGCCGGGGCAGACTTACACGGAGTACCTGCTGGGTCTGCTCGACGATCAGCCCCTGTCCGGCCATTCGGCGCTGGAGACGCTGATTAGAATTTTGAGCGAAAAGCTTATCAGGGCCGGTTCCGGGCTGGTTCGAGGCCGGGAGCGCGTGATTTCCTTGAGTTCGCATCCGCCGCCTTCCTTTCGCTCGCTTCGAAAGTGGAACCGTTCGCTTGGCAGGTGGACGGTCGAGCCTTACGGGATAGCGATCTCCAGGAAAGGCCTTTGCACCATGGGAGCGAAGCCGGCGATCTACGGTGCGGACGAAATATACGGGCTGCTTCCCGGACCGGAAAAATACAGGTTCCAGTTGAGTCCACGCGGCGGGCCGTCGTGGAGAGACGAGCGGGAATGGCGCCTGCGAGGGGACCTCGACCTGGGGCAGATCGGGGCCGAAAGCGGATTTGCGTTCGTGCCGGGCGGAAGGGACAGGGAGGAAATAATCAAGGCTTGCGGTGCCGGGTTTCCGGTGATTGTATTCGAGGAGGAATGGTAAAAACGGACCTGCCCCCAGCGTCGCCCCGGCGGTGATTCTGGGCCGGTGTCCGGTGTCTTTTCTTCGTTTCTGCATTCCTGCCGAGGACGAGAAAAGATATCATTAAACTGCAAAGACACCGGATTCCCGCCCAGAAGCGTTGCGGGAATGACGATTTGGGAGATCCCCTCCATTTACGGGAAGTTAATATATATTTTGAAGCAACCCCATCTTTGGGCAACATCCCGTTAGATTTCGCGCCTTCGCGTGGCCCCGTCCGGGTTCGCAGCCTTGCCCCGGTTGAGTTCCCGGGCCGCAACCCGTAGCCTCGACCAGACGGTGTTCCCGGGCCGAGGCCCCAACCCGCTGGACTTCACATCAAAATTGTTGTTCAATGCCTCTTCCCTGTTTTCTGCTTTCCGGACGTATCGGTGTGGTTAATCCGGCACAACTTTTTTGGATTAGCCGCTTGCGCACGGCGAAGGCGGCAATAAATTGCAGGGAACGCGTTGAACTTGGACCTGTTTTTTGCGGATTAACTTCAAAGGGGGAAAACATGGAAGAGTTGCAGGGAGAAAAAATACCCAGGGGAAAGATTGGCGTAAGATTGATTTTCACCCTGATCTGCCTGATCATTTTTTATATCATTCAGTTTGTGGTGCAGGCCCTGTCCCTTATCCAGTTTGTAATCCTGCTGATTACACGCAGCTACAGCGAGCCTCTGCGAAAGTTTTCCAACCAGGCTTCAACCTACGTATACAGGCTGGTGCGCTATATCACCCTGAACGATAACGCGCGGCCCTTTCCTTTTTCCGACTTCCCGCCCGTAATCGAGCCGCCGGATGAAACCGTGAAATTCGACTAGATATCCATGCCGGGTCTTTGGGATGGGCACTGTCTTATCGTGCCCACCAGCCCCGGCGGTGGCCCCGGCGCGGATGGCAGGGTCTTGCGCTGTTTCTCTCCACGAATTCCATCGACAGCCCCGATGAACCATTCAGTTTCAGTTATCATCACCACTTACAACTGCCCGCATTACCTCGAACGGGTGCTCGAAGGCTACCTGGGCCAGACCACGCGCCCTGATGAGCTGCTGGTTGCCGATGACGGCTCCGGGCGGGATACGGCACGGGTGGTCGGGGCCTTTGCGCAAAAAGCATCCTTTCCGGTAAGGCACGTATGGCAGGAGGACCTCGGATTTCGCGCCGCTCGAATCAGAAACCGGGCCGTAATGGCCTCGACGGCCGACTACCTTATCTTTACCGACGGGGACTGCATTCCCCATCCCCGATTCATCGAGGACCATCGGCACCTGATGGAGCCGGGCCGGTTCGTCCAGGGGAAGAGAATGCTGGTGGCCAGGGCGGCTTCGGGGCGCTTCACCCCTGGCGGGGCTGCCGGTCTGCTGGCCCTTTGCCTTACCGGCAGGCTTTCCGGTTTTCACCACCTGCTGCGGGTCCCCGGATTTGCCCGCGAAAGGAAAGGGCTGAACGGTATCAAGACCTGCAACCTGGGCGTTTTCCGATCCGACCTGCTCGCTATCAATGGATTCAACGAAGATTTCGTGGGGTGGGGACGGGAGGATTCGGAAATGGCCGCCCGGCTCTTTGCCCTGGGTCTGAGGAGAAAGGACCCGCCCTTTTCGGCAATCGTCTATCATCTATGGCACGAGGAAAATCCCCGGACGTCCCTTCCCGAAAACGACAGGCGCCTTGCGGAAACGGTCCGCTCAGGGATTCGCCGGTGCAAAAACGGCATAGAAAAAATCAACTGAGCCCGGCCGGCCGGATTTTTTCAGCCACCCCCACCAGTTTTCTGGCGGCGGCCTCTACCGTAAACGGGGCGGCGCATCCGGGCCCCGCCAGGTCCTGCCTTTTCCATCTTTCGATCAGTTCGGCTATCCTGGATGCGGTTTCTTCGAGCGAATCCGCCTCCGCGGAAGGACTTGCGCACTGCGCCAGAATCGAGCGCAGTTCCGGGTTTTTGTACACAAGGCCCAGGATCGGCCTGTCCGCCTGGACGTAGTCGTAAAACTTGGCGGGAATGGTAAGGGGGGCGGAATCGTCGCGGTTGTGTATCATGACCAGCACGTCGCTTCGCTGCATCGCCCGGAGGGCATCGAGCCTCGAAACCTTTCCGAAATCGGAAATTACGCCGGGATATTTGAAATCGGCTATCATTTTGCGCGAGGCACGGTCGATGGTGCCGTAGAGGTCCAGGCGCACCATTTCGGCCAGGCCGGGGTCTTCGGACAGAACCATATCCAGTGCATACAGAAAAACTTTCAGGTTTCGCGTGCCGCCAAGAGACCCGAAGTGCGCAAACCGGCAATGCTCACCCCTGGACCAGGAAACGGGAGGGACTTCGGGCGGGGCCGCCCCCGGATGGATTGCGTGGGCAAGCGCCGGGTCGGCGCGGTGTCTCGAATACGCGGCGTCTTTTGCCGCCTCGGTCAGGAAGATCACAGCCGACGCTTTTCGGAAAATCAGGTTCTCGACCCACCTATTTACTTTCCGGGCCAGCCCGCCGCGGCTGAAGTCGCCGTAAACCAGCGGGTCCTGCAATTCCGCAATCCAGGGAAGCCCTGCCAGCCGGGACAGCATGGCGGCGGCGATGTGGGCGCTGACCGGCCCTCCCGTGGAATAAACCAGGTCAGGGCGCTTTTTGGCGCAAAACGCGAGCCCGCGCAGAACAGCCAGCGGGAACCACGACCACTGGCTGTCCAGGTCGATCAGTATCTTTTCCAGGAGATAAAAGGGAAGAATCGCCAGGAGCACCGGGAAAAGGGTCACCCTCAAGAGCCGGCTTCTTCTTCTCACGTAGCGCAGTTCGAAGCGAATCCCCGAGGGCGCCGCCGATGGGACTCTGAAGTTGGTAAAGTCTTTTCGGCGCTCTCCGCAAATGCTTGATATCAGGACCGGATCGACACCCAGTTCCTTCAGGCGGGGAAGCCGGTCGTCGATATGCTGTGATGCGGCCTTGGCGTCGATGTTTGCAAAGTAGGAATATATCAGCCAGCACTGCTTGCGCATTATCTATCCCGTTGTTAAAAATCTCACCGCAGGGGGACACGGAGAACACAGAGAAAGACAAAGATAATAGAATTGAAAAAATAAGAAAATAGCCAAGCCCGGCCTCTCCTGAAAAAGCAAAAAGGGGCCGTTGCCCAAATGCAGTTCCATCGGGAACGTTGCCATTGCCTGCGGACTCGCCCCCCGGCAGTACTTTCAGGGTTTATTTTCCCGGTGTTTTCCGCGTCTTAGCGGTTATTTTTTGCCTGTTGTACGCGATGTGTTGTACAATCGGGGTATTGCCTTGACAGTGCCGGGGCTTCCCTGATAGGAACTGACGTATTTTGAGGACTAAGGCCGCCCGGATCTCTCGGGACCGGGACATTCGAGCCGAACCGGCCGCTCGGAAGGATTTATGCGGAAGGGGCCTTCCAGATGGAACCTGGAGGCTCTTTGGTATTTTTGGAAACATAGAAGGAGAACTTATGCGCATCATCAGAAACATCTACGAGATGCAGCAGCAGGCGGACAGGTGGCGGGTGGGAGGCACGCGAATAGCGCTCGTCCCGACCATGGGCTACCTTCACGACGGACACCTGACATTGATGCGGGCAGTCCGGGGCAAGGCCGATATCGTTGTAACAAGCATTTTTGTCAATCCCACCCAGTTCGGCCCCAACGAAGACCTGGCCTGCTACCCTCGTGACTTCGACCGTGACCGCACGCTGGCGGAACAAACCGGTGTGGACGTGATCTTCGCGCCCGCAGCCGCAGAAATGTATACCCCCGGTTTCCAGACTTACGTGGAGGTAACGGAGGTCACCCGGCCGCTTTGCGGTCGCAGCCGCCCGATACACTTTCGGGGAGTGACCACCGTGGTCGCCAAGCTTTTTAACATCGTCAAGCCCCACATGGCGATCTTTGGCGAAAAAGATTTTCAACAATTGGTAACGATTCGGCGAATGGTCGCCGATCTTAATATGGATATCGAAATCCTCGGCCACCCGATCGTGCGTGAAAAAGACGATCTGGCCCTGAGCAGCCGCAACACCTACCTGAACGCGGAGGAACGCGGGAAGGCGCTGCGCCTGAATCTTGCCTTGAAAGAGGCCCAGGGCCTGGTTGAAAGGGGAGAGAGGCGAAGCGATTCAATTCTGGCGAGAGTAAAAGAGGTTTTACAGCCGGGCGATGGCGTGCAGATCGATTACGCACAGCTCTGCCGCCCGGACACCCTGGAGGATGTGGATCGAATCGAGGACCCGACGCTGCTTGCTCTTGCCGTGCGCATCGGTGCGACACGGCTGATCGACAACAGGCTCCTGACCTTCAAGTCCTCATAGCGAATCAGACCTCGATCTCAAGATCATACACACTCATCCGGGAGAAAAAATATGAAACGGCTTTTGCTCAAGTCTAAAATACATCGTGCCGGCGTAACCGATTCGAACCTTCACTACGAGGGGAGCCTGACCATCGACGCCGATCTGATGAAGGCCGCCGATATTGTGCCTTTCGAGCAGATAAAGGTCTATAATGTCAACAATGGCGCCCGGTTTGACACCTATGCCATAGCGGGACCCGCCGGCAGGGGAGGTATCTGCCTGAACGGCGCGGCCGCCCGCCTGGGGGCCGTGGGCGACCTGGTCATAATCGCCACTTACGCCAGCTACGATGAGGCCGAAGCAGCCGGCCACCAACCGAAGGTCGTGCTGGTGGATTCCGATAACAGGATAGTAACCGAAAAGTCGCCCGCGGATCTGACGGTAATCAAGTAATGGTTGCCGTTCAGACTTGATTTCGACGCCGGGCTCCGCGATCAGCGGAATTTACCATTTCTAAGGAGGAAAATACCCTAATGTCGATGAGCAGTTATCTATTTACGTCCGAGTCCGTCACTGAGGGACACCCCGACAAGGTAGCCGACCAGATATCGGATTCCGTTCTGGATGCGATCATAGCGGATGACAAGACGGCTCGCGTTGCCTGCGAGACCTTGGTTACCACCGGTATGGCTTTTGTGGCCGGAGAGATCACCACGTCCACTTACGTCAATATTCCGGATATTGTCAGGGAAACCATAAAAGGCATCGGGTATAACGACTCCTCGATGGGCTTTGACTGGGAAACGTGCGCGGTGCTCACCAGCATCGACAAGCAGTCGCCCGATATCGCCATGGGAGTAAACGCCGGCGAAGGTCTGTTCGAAGAACAGGGGGCGGGGGACCAGGGTCTCATGTTCGGCTTCGCCTGCCACGAAACGCCCGTCTTGATGCCCATGCCGATCTATTATGCGAACCGCATCAGCCGAAAGCTTGCCGAAGTGCGGAAAAACAAGGTCCTTGATTTTCTGCGCCCGGACGGAAAAAGCCAGGTCACGGTCGAATACAACGATCACAAACCGAAGCGGGTGGATACCGTGGTCGTTGCCGCTCAGCACACTCCCAGCGTGTCGTACTCGACCATTCGCGAAGGCATAATAGAAGAGGTCATCAGGAAGACCATACCGCCGGAGCTTCTTGACGACAAAACCAAGTTTTATATCAACACCACCGGGCGGTTCGTTGTCGGCGGCCCGATGGGCGACTGCGGACTTACCGGAAGGAAGATTATAGCCGACACCTACGGGGGCCAGGGGAGCCATGGCGGGGGCGGTTTTTCCGGGAAAGACCCCTCCAAGGTCGACCGGACGGCCTCGTACATGGCGCGATATGTGGCCAAAAATATCGTTGCCGCCGGGCTTTCCGACCGGGTGGAAATCCAGATCGCCTACAGCATCGGTGTTGCGGAACCGGTTTCTCTTATGATAGACACTTTCGGAACCGGGAAAATATCGGCCGACCGAATCCAGCAAATCGTGCGCGAAGTCTTCAGCTTCAAGCCCGCCAACATGATCAAGCATTTGAAGCTTCTGAGGCCGATTTTCAGGAAGACCGCCTGCTGCGGGCATTTTGGAAGAAACGATCCCGATTTTACCTGGGAAAAAACGGACATGGCCGACACATTGAGAGAGATGGCGGGCCTCTAGCCCATTTACTCAAAACTTGCCGCTGGGGGCGCTTTCCGGCCCGCCCGCGGCTTTTTAATGCCGTTTTTCTCGATGCTCGATACTCGAAAGTGGTGCAGGCGTCAAACAGGTTCTTACAGGTGAAACGCTCGACCGCCTGATAATTGACGCCCGTTGAATCAGTCTGCTTGTGACATTGATTGGAAGGAGATTCCATGGATTTTGACGTTAAGGACCCGGGGCTTGCCGAAAAGGGACGGCTGCGGGTGGAGTGGGCCGTGAAGTCCATGCCGGTGCTCCGGTCGATCCGGAAAAGATTTGCACAGGAAAAGCCCCTGGCCGGGCTGCGAATGGCGGCCTGCCTTCACGTGACAACCGAAACGGCGGCCCTTGCCCAGACGCTCAAGGCGGGGGGAGCCGACCTGCGGGTTTGCGCCTCCAATCCGCTGAGCACCCAGGACGACGTTGCCGCGTTCCTGGCGATTGGTGAAAAGATCCCTGTTTTCGCCATAAAAGGGGAAGACAAGGATACTTACTACAAACACATCCACAAGGCGCTGGAACATTTGCCCCAGGTGACGATGGATGACGGGGCGGACCTGGTGGGCGTGCTGCACTCGGACCGCCGGGAGCTTCTTGCGAACGTGATAGGCGGCACGGAGGAGACGACCACCGGGGTGATCCGCCTTCGGAGCATGGCCGAAAAGGGGGTCCTTCAGTACCCCATCATTGCCGTAAACGACGCCGACACCAAGCACCTGTTCGATAACCGTTACGGCACGGGCCAGAGCACCCTCGACGGAATAATCCGCGCAACCAACA
This sequence comes from uncultured delta proteobacterium, assembly GCA_963712895.1. Classification (GTDB taxonomy): domain Bacteria; phylum Desulfobacterota; class Syntrophobacteria; order Syntrophobacterales; family Syntrophobacteraceae; genus SbD1. The sequence continues at coordinate 196,491 of CAVQJR010000018.1, forward strand.
GGCTGCTTGCCGGGTCCAATTTCGTGGTGGCCGGATACGGCTGGTGCGGCCGCGGCGTTGCCATGCGCGCATCCGGAATGGGCGCCAAGGTCATAATCACCGAAATAAACCCCCTGAGGGCGCTCGAAGCGGTGATGGATGGCTACCAGGTGATGACCATCGAGCAGGCCGCCCCCATCGGCGATTTTTTCTGCACCCTGACCGGTGACATCCATGTCCTTCGCGCCGAGCATTTCAAGATGATGAAAGATGGCGCGATTGTGTGCAATTCTGGCCACTTCAACGTCGAAATCGACCTGGAAGCCCTGAGCGAGATGGCCCTTTCCTCTCGCCAGATCCGCGATTTCGTCGAGGAGTTCGAACTGCCGGGCGGAAGGAGAATTTACGTGCTGGGAGAGGGAAGGCTCATAAACCTTGCCGCCGCCGAAGGACACCCTTCGAGCGTGATGGACATGAGCTTTGCCAACCAGTCGCTTTGCAGCGAATACATGGCGAAAAACCACGCTTCCCTGGATAAACTCGTCTACCCCGTGCCCATCGAAATCGACCGGGAAATAGCGCGCCTGAAGCTTGCCAGCATGGGCGTTACCATCGATGTGCTCACCGCGGAGCAGGACAAGTACCTGCACTCCTGGGAAATGGGAACCTGATAGAGCCAATAACGTCATACGGCGGGAAAACGAAGGCACATGAGAATTCGAAAATTTAGACCGGTTTTCTGGTTCCTGTGCCTTTTTTTCCTTGCCGGGTGCCCCTCCAAACCTTCCGGGCCTCCCCAAAAGCCAAAAGTCGAACGCCCCGTTTTCGAACATATCACTTTGCAGGACCTGCCCGACCTCAGCGATGACGAATCGGCGGATTCCCTCCGCTCGGCAGTGATGGCCAGCCTGGACTGGTACAGCCGCATCCCCCCGGATAAGACTTTTGCGTTCGGCTCCCGCGAGGTGAGTTGCGCGGTCCTCAGGGAATCGCTTACCCATTTTCTCAGCCTGCTCGACTCCGGCCGCCTGGACCGGGAATCGCTGGCGGCGGATTTTGACGTTTTCCGGGTCCGCTCGACCGGCCCGCAAGGCAGGATGCTGGTCACGGGCTACTACGAACCGGTGCTCGAAGGAAGCCTCACGGAGGACGCCGAGTTCAAGTATCCACTCTACGGGCTTCCGGGCGACCTTCTAACCATCGATCTCGAACGCTTCGACCCCGCGCGGTTCCGAGGAGAGCGGCTTATCGGGCGCGTCGAGAAAAACCGCGTGGTGCCTTACTATACCCGCTCCGAAATCGACGGCCTGAAAAAGATCGAAAAATCCGCCGAAAAGCTCCTGTGGCTAAAAGACCCGGTTGAGTGCTTTTTCCTGCACATCCAGGGCTCCGGGGTGATAAAGCTGCCCGACGGCAAACGCGTCCGGGTGGGCTACGCCGGCGCCAACGGCAGGCGATACAGCAGTATCGGGAAAAAGCTTATCGAAATGGGGGCGGTCCCGCGCGAGGAGATGTCGCTTCAGGCCATCCGCGACTATCTTCGGTCCCATCCCCAGGATTGCGACCGCCTGATGTGGGAAAACGAGAGTTATGTATTCTTCCGTTTTGTAAGCGAGGGGCCGATCGGAAGTCTGGGCCGGGTCATCACCGGGGGCAGGTCGGTTGCCTCGGACCCCAAATTCCATCCGCGCGGGGCACTTGCCTTCCTTGTCAGCGAAAAACCGCGCTTCGACTCATCGGGGCACATCGTGGAGTGGGAGAGGCTCGGCAGGTGGGTGCTGAACCAGGACACCGGCGGGGCGATCAAGGGACCGGGCAGAATCGATCTTTTCTGCGGCACCGGCGATGCGGCGGAGGCCGTTGCCGGGCCGATGAAACAACCCGGGGATATGTACTACTTCATCGAGAAGGGCTTTTTGCCGGCGCAGTGAAAAGGTGAACTTTCGGCCCTGCGCGGAACCGGCTGTTCCTTAAGCCGATTTCAAGCTACTTTTGGCGTCAACCGTTGGACGGCAATACTGTCGGCACGCTTGCGCGCCTGTGCAAGGTCGTAATTCATCTGCCTATTGGAGGATGCTCTCCGGCTTGTCCTTAAGTTCGCTGACATCGATGTAGATGTCAGCAATAAATTTGGACAAATTTGTACGTTTCTTCAATCCCATCATGCGATCTCTCAGTTTCAGGGCGCCATTCCATTCGGGTGCGCTCGTATCAATATGCTCATGATCACCCGTAAAGTAGATGAGTATTAGATAGGTGTCAACTCCACATGTCTGGCGCAAAAAGTATAAATGCGCCAGTCTGTTGGCATACTGGTAGAAGGTTGAAAGCCAATTAGGTTCTCCAGAGATTTTCAGGTAGGTCTTAACTTCCGCTAAACTGGCTCCGATGGTTTGCTTTGAGCACGGGTGTTTAGCCCTGCACTCTGAGAGTAACTCGGGGATGTTTGCCTTTGCTTCAACAAGCAGGACTTGCCCATTTCCTGTTTTCCCGAGTGCATCCCATTGTGGGCTTGGGAGGGCCAAAACTTCTTTAGATTGGCAACGTGATCGTCGAGCCCGAGAAGATGAAGGAAATCCGCATCCCTGTATTCGGAATATCCATCTCCAGCTTTCGGTGACAACCAATCGATGTTTTCTGCTCGAACATGAGTGAGTTTTTCGGATATTTTGGAATTGAATATTTCTTTCTTGTGATTACCGGCAATCTGAATCCATTTTTTACTTCCCTTATCAGCCTGCTTCTGTGGGGTTCTTATCGAGTCTCTCCTCGCCCGCTACCTGAGCAAATCCATCAGGTTGATCTTGCGCCCGTTCAGCACCAGCCTGCCCGCGCCGTACATTGCGCTTGCCTTAATCGTCCCCGCGTCCCGGACCAGCAGGTTTTGAGACACGAGCGCGTTGATGGTGTCCGCCGTCTTGCCGGCCGCCAACAGTTCGGCCTGCTGCGGGTCGTTTTTTGCCTCCTTCTGGAAATCACCCTTGAAACTGTTTACCAGGATGTCCGTCAGGAGCGGCTCGGCGATTGAAGCCTGGGCGCCTGCGCTCAGGTTGCTCAAGGCCAGCAGCGGGTTCGCGATCATCGATGCTCCGGAGCCCGCCAGGGCGATTTTTAATTTTCCATCCAGGTCTCCCCTGGGCGTGGCCAGCTTCAACTGCTTCAGTTCGACTTCGGGGGACTTGGTCATAAGGCCCTTCAGTAGCCGTGTGTAGGCGGCCGTAAACATTTCTTTGACTTCTTCGTCCGATTTGCCCGGCATCTGTTTCTGGATCTGCTTGATGTCCTCCTGGCACCTGGCCAGCGCGTCGGCGTCCAGGTTCCGGAATTCAAGCTCCAGCGCAAACGGGCCGCAACTTTGCCCGGCCGCATTCAGTTTCTCAAAACGGGCCGAAAACGATATCGATACCGTATCGGCTACCGTCCCGCTCACCAACTGAACGGTTGCCGCTTCGAGGCGAAACGGCTTCCCGTCCACGTTGTCCATGTCTATATATTCGCAGGACAGGTTCATGTCGCCGACGGTAAATCCTTTCAGACCGGCGTGTGCGTTAAGGTCGGCTTTCACGTTTCTTACCGCGAAGTTCGTCTTTGCATCTTTTACGATCAGATTGGGAGCGGTAAACGATCCCATGACCTCGTTCAGGCCCACATCGAAGCGGGAACTGGATTTGAGGCCGCCCCAATCGATAAACAGCCCTCCCGCCGCGGCGTCGGGCAGATTTTTCTTAACCGCCGGCACGTCGAAGTAAGACTCGCCGCTGCCGTCGTAATTTAAAACGGTCAGCACCTCGGAAGATTCAAGTTCAGGAAACTTTTCCAGGACGTCGGCCAGAAAGGGGTTCTTCTCGCTACCCGGCGCAAGCCGCGTCAAAATGACACCCTGGACGGGAAGAACGTTGCGGTTAAAATGAGAGGACCTGAAGAACACCAGCGGTCCGTGCATGATCGAGTTTACCAGCTCCAGGCGCAGCACTTTTGCTTTGTCCTGTCCTTCAGCCGGTTTTTTGAACTCGATCGAAGTTACGGCGGTGGAACTGAAAACCCCCCGTTCGTACTTTTGTGTGCTCACGTCCAGGTAAGGGGTGGTCTTTTTGGCTAGCAGCATTTCGTATTGTTTGAGGGCCTGCCCTCCGACAAAATAGCTGGCTCCGCAGTATGCCCCGGCGAGCACCAGGCAAAGGAGCACGAAAACGACCAGGAATTTTTTCATAACCATCCTTCCGGACAACGCACTGCCGGTTGTGGGGTGTTATTGACAATCAGAATCCAATAGCCTAATTCGACACGTAAAGGAAAAGAAAACAGACCGGCGCGCCCGGTCGCGCGCGTAGGGCGCTGCAAAAAACTCTCCACGCGACCCGGTTCTGTACACGAAATCGCACAAAGTGTACAAAGAGATTTTCATTTGTGGAGATTTGTTGCTATTGTGCCGACCTAAATCTTATCTTTTAATGTGATATAATTTTAGAAAATAAAATCCGCAGGGAAGAAGAAATATATGCCCAACCCAGACTATTACGCAGCCCTTTCCATCCCGCAGGACGCTTCGCCCGAGGATATCAAGAAGGCCTACCGCAAGCTTGCGCTGGAAACCCATCCGGACAGAAACCCCGGGGACCCGCGCGCCGAAGAGCGGTTCAAGAAGATAAACGAGGCCTACGGCGTGCTGTCCGATGCGGGCAAGCGCGCCCAGTACGACCAGTATCGCCGCCTGGGCGGCCAGCAGCGTCCGCAGGGACCCGGCTTCGGATATTCACAGGACGAAATTTTACGTGATTTTTTCACCAGCAGGCAAGCCCAGGACGTTTTCGCAGAAATGCAGAGGGAATTCGAACGAATGGGCGTGCGGTTCGACTCCGGTTTTATAAATAATACGTTTTTCGGGGGCAGGAACATCTTTTTCCAGGGTGCTATTTTCGGCTCTCCGACCAGGATACGGGTGGTTCGCTACGGCTCTCCCCCTCAGGCGCGCCGCCGGCCCGGAATGAACAGGATGGGCGACGCCGCCCCGGATTTTCCCGGACCCGGCAGCCTGCTGTCACTTCTGGCCAGTGCGGGTAAAAAGGCCGGCCAATACCTGTTGAAGAAGGTGCTCGGTGTTGACGAGCTTCCGGTTAATGGTAAACATACCGGAAGGCTGGGGGCTTCCGATCTCACCTATCATCTTCGGATATCGAAGGGGCAGGCCAGGGAGGGTGCCATAGTGGAAATCGCGTTCCCTCATATCGACAGCAGCAAGAAGTTTTCCATCCGCATACCGGCAGGCGTGCGGAACGGGACCATGCTGCGGCTGAGGGAAATGGGCCACGTCATCAACGCGGACCCCGTGCACAGGGGGGATGTCTACCTGGAGCTGCAGGTAGCCTGAGGTAGAGGTATATGATTGCCGATTGCTTTACCATCCCCGGCCGCGGCCGGGATTTTTTATTGATGCCCATAAGTAGAGGATGAAAAAGATGAAAACGGTAAAAATCAAGGGGATGTCGTGCCAGCACTGTGTGAAGGCGGTCAAGAAGGCACTCGAAGAAATCGAAGGCGTGAGCGGCGTGACGGTCGATCTCGAAAAGGGGGAGGCCGCCTTCAATGAAAAAACCCCCGTGGACCGGCAAACGCTGAGTGACAAGATCAAAAAAGCGGGTTACGAGCTTGGCTAAAAGCACCATTGAAATAGAGGGGATCAGCTGCGCGGCGTGCGTGCGGCGGATAGAGCAGGGGCTGCAATCCCTCGATGGAGTCACCGGGGCGGTGGTGAATTTCGCCTTGTCCCGGGCGACGGTGGAATACGACCCCGCGGTTCTGGATGAAGGGGCCATCAGGGAGCGGATCGAGCAAATCGGCTACGGAGCCCGGCTTTCGGCCCCGCCCGAGTCCTCGATTAAAACAACCGACGTTATCGTGGGCGGCATGACGTGCGCGGCCTGCGTGCGGCGCGTGGAAAATGCCCTGAAAGCGGTCCCGGGGGTCGAAGACGCATCGGTTAACCTGGCGACATCGCGCGCCAGGGTCGTCTACACGCCCAAGCTGGCGGACTGGTCGGCCATCAGGGCCTCGATCGAGGATGCGGGTTACGAATATCTGGGCATCCACGGGGAAGAGGCGGAAGACCCCACGCAGGCGATCAGGGCGCGGGAAATCTCCGATCTCAAGCGAAAAGTGACAACTGGCGCGGTCCTTAGCGTAATCATCATGGCCGGGACGATGCAGCACCTGTTTTCCTTCCTTCATCCGGTACCGCGCCAAGTGATGCTCTACCTGTTGCTGGTCCTGACGACGCCCGTGGTTTTCTGGGTCGGCAGCCGGTTCCTGGTGGGCGCGTTCAAGGCAACCCGCCAAAAAACCGCCGACATGAATACTCTGGTGGCGATAGGTGCGCTTTCCGCCTACATCTATTCCACTCTGGCAACCTTTTTCCCCGATTTTTTTACGGGGGCCGGGATCGAGCTGCACGTCTATTTCGACGGGGCGGCGATGATTGTCACACTGGTGCTGCTGGGAAGGCTTCTCGAATTTAAAGCGCGCGGGAAGACATCCGATGCCATAAAGAAGCTGATGAAGCTCGCTCCGAAGACCGCCAGCGTGGTCCGCGGCGGCAGCGAAATGGAAATCCCGATCGAGGAGCTGGTAAAGGACGACGTGGTGCTCGTGCGCTCCGGCGGCCGAATCCCCACCGACGGCGTTATTGTTTCGGGAAGCTCGACGGTAAACGAGTCCATGCTTACCGGCGAAAGCATGCCGGTGCCCAAGGGGGCTGGCGACGATGTCTTTGCGGGCACCATCAACCAGGGCGGAAGCTTTCAGTTCAAGGCGACCAAGGTGGGTTCCGAAACCACACTGGCCCAGATAATACGCCTCGTCGAAGAGGCGCAGGGGTCAAAGGCCCCCATACAAAAAATCGCCGACCGGGTGGCGTCCATCTTCTCGCCCACGGTGGTCGCCATTGCTCTCGTCACGTTTATCATCTGGTATTTCGCCGTGCCGGGGCATGTGTTGAGCCGCGCGCTCCTTAATTTCGTATCGGTTCTCATCATCTCCTGCCCGTGCGCCATGGGGCTTGCAACTCCCACCGCCGTCATGGTCGGAACGGGCCTGGGGGCGGAAAATGGAATTCTCATCAAGGGTGGGGAAAGCCTGGAGCGTGCCCACCACCTGGACACGGTCGTCTTCGATAAAACGGGGACCATCACCACCGGGGAGCCGCAGGTAACCGACGTGGCGGCAGCCGACAGCCTCGGCGAAGCCGACCTGCTGCGCCTGGCGGCATCCGTCGAGGTCCTTTCCGAACATCCTCTTGCGCGCTCGATTATCAAAGAGGCCGAAAAAAGGGGAATACGGACCGAGGCCGCCCTGGAATTCGAGGAATTCGCCGGCCTGGGGTCGCGCGCCAGGGTTGACGGAAAGGAAGTGCTGGTTGGAAGCCGCAAGTTTCTCGAAGAGCGTAAAACCGATTTCTCGGAAAACGGGAACCTCGCCGCCGCCTTCGAAAAAGCCGGGAAAACCAGCGTCCACGTCGCGATTGACGGAAAGCCCGCCGGGGTGATAGCGCTTGCCGACACCATCAGGCCCTCTGCCGCCCCCGCCGTTTCCATGCTCAAAAAGATGGGGCTCCAGGTGGCGATCATTACCGGCGACCGGCGCGAGACGGCCGAAGCGATAGCCCGGCAGGCCGGCATCGAACGGGTGCTCGCCGAAGTCCTGCCCGGAGACAAGGCCGGGGAAGTGCGGCGCCTCCAGGCGGAGGGCCGGATGGTTGCCATGGTGGGAGACGGCATAAACGATGCCCCGGCACTCGCCGCGGCCGATATCGGCGTCGCCGTGGGCGCGGGCAGCGACATCGCCATCGAGGCAAGCGATATAACGCTTATGAGCGACGACCTGAAGCTGGTTGCTTCCGCTATGGAACTCTCTTCATTAACCATGCGGGTTATCCGCCAAAACCTTTTCTGGGCCTTCTTCTATAACATTATCGGCATACCGGTGGCGGCGGGCGCGCTCTATCCCTTCTTCGGCATACTGCTAAACCCGATGTTCGCCGCAGCCGCCATGGCCTGCAGCTCCGTTTCGGTGGTAACCAACGCCCTGCGCCTGCGGCGCCTGTGGAAAAAGCGCTCGGCGGGCGCGGTTTCGTGAAATTCACCACCGGCACCTATTTACATTGCCCGAACACCATTTCTATATTATGCCCCTGCCGTAAGGGGTAGTTTTCAACTCACAACCAATCGAGGAGGGATACGATGGACAGGTACGTATGCACGGTCTGCGGGTACATTTACGATCCGGCCAAGGGTGATGTGGACAATGGGGTACCCGCCGGGACCAGCTTCGAAAACCTGCCCGATGACTGGGTTTGCCCGGTTTGCGGCGCATCGAAGGAAGATTTCGAGAAGGAAAAATAATTCCGTGAACAAAGTCGAGATTTGAGGAGAAACATGAGCAAGAGGGAGCGTTCCAGATGAGCTACGGTTTCAATGCAGCGGAAGTGTTCAAGGTCGCCATCCAGATCGAGGAAAACGGAAAGCGGTTTTACGAGCAGAGCCAGGACCGGATTGAAAATCCCGAAGTGAAGAAGCTCTTTGCCGAACTTGCAAGCCAGGAAATCGAGCACAAAAAAAAGTTCGAGGCCCTCAAGGCCCAGCTTCCTCCGCAGTCTTCGACATCCACGGTCTGGGACCCTGAAAACGAGCTGGACAAGTACATCAAGGTAATGGCTGACGATCACGTGTTTGTGAGCAGCACCGATTTGGACGAGCGGCTTGCGGGAGTGGGGGATGCCAGGAGCGCCCTGAAGCTTGCAATCGAGTTCGAGAAGGATTCGGTGCTGTTTTTTCTGAGCCTCGAAGATGCCGCGGCCGGCAAGCAGGACCAGGAACTCATAAAAACCCTGGTCAAAGAAGAGCAGGAACACCTGAAACGGCTTACTTTGGAATTAATGAGGCTTGCCAAATAAGAGCGGGTTTCAGGGGACGGCAGGAAAGTCCCTCCGATAATTCCTTGCCGGACCGGGGATTGTCCCCTCCCGGCGTGAGGGGTGCTGGATGACGAAGAAAATCAAGGTGTTTTCGACCCCGGGTTGTAACAGTTGCAATCAGGCCAAAAGGTATCTCACGGAGAAGGGGGTCGATTTCGACTACATAGACGTAACAACGGACAGCGAAGGTCTCCAGGAAATGAGAACTCTTTCCAGGGGCGCGCGCAGTGCCCCGATTATTTCGATTGGCGACAAGGTGCTGGTCGGGTTCAATAAAGCGGAACTGGACAGCGCCTTGAGCTTTTATGAAAGCAGTCTGCCCGAAAAGTTTTGATTTCCGGGTCGGCCCTCTCGGGAATGGGACCGGTTTCCGGTCGCTCGTCCGGCGCAGCCGAAAGGCGAGTCCCACTCCCGAGAGGGTTTTTTCATTGGAAGGCAGGAAATTCCCATGGAAGCCCAGGGCTGTTCCATCCACCTGAAGTTCGATTCAACCGCAAAGACGCCGAGCGGCGTCGCCGTGAGAAAGCACATCCGGTCGATTCTGGGCTCGACCGGCTTCGAACATGAGCTGGAAAAACTCGATATCCCGCCGGAAAAACTGGTAAACCCCCTGATATCCTTTCTCTGCGAAACCGACGAGGTGTTGAGGTGGAGGGCCGTGCGGGCAATCGGGCTTACCGTTTCGCGCATGGCCCGGAGTTCGCTCGAATCGGCGCGAACGATCATGAGGCGTCTTATCTGGAGCCTGAACGACGAATCGGGGGGCATCGGCTGGGGCGCTCCGGAGGCCATGGGCGAAATTATGGCGGGCGACGAAAGGCTGGCCGACGAATACCGCCGCATCCTTTTTTCGTACATAGACAAAGGCGGAAATCTCCTGGAACACGACCTCCTGGAGCGCGGCGTCCTGTGGGGGATCGGAAGGCTCGCCCAGGCAAGGCCGGACCTGGTGCGCGAGGCGGCCGCACCGGTCCTTGACCAGCTAAGCTCGGACGATCCGGCAAAAAGGGCACTTGCGCTGTGGGCCGCCGGCTTTTTTAAAGTGGACCCCGAAGAGGCCCGCCGCTTGATTGCCCCCCTGCTTGACGACCGGTTCGAAATCCCCATCTACGAAAATGGAGAACTCAAAACCCGCCGCACATCCGACCTCGCGGCCGTGGCGCTTGCGCGGTTGAGTGGCGAGGAAACAAGGGTGGGTAGCGGCGATTCTCCTCCCCCGGCGTGAGGCCGAAATCTTGGGGGGCGCGGGGAAACGGGCTTTTGCTCAAACGCAGTTCCATCGAAAATGTCGCCATTGCCCGGCGGACCCGCCCCTTGGCGTCAACCCCGGCAGTGCTTCCGAGCCGGGGTCCGGTGTCTTTCCTCGTTTCCATACTCCCGCCGGAGCGCGGGAAGCGATCATTAAACCGCAAAGAACAAGTAAAACAGGTGCCATGGTTGGCCCGAACCCCACTGCCCCGGCTACGGACAAGTTGCTAAATGTAGCCGAACCAGTAGTCCTCGATTTCCCGGAAGTTGGCGGCCACCTGTGCCTTGCCGGATATTATGTCGCCGTGGCCCGGAAGGAGCCACTCGGTATCCAGCGACTTGAGGCCTCTTATGCTCTGCTTGAGACTCTCGCCGTGTCCGCCCGGAAGGTCCGTTCTGCCCAGGCCGCCGCGGAAAACCACATCGCCGGTAAACAGTGCCTTCGTGTCCGGCCAGTAAAGGCTCACCGATCCCCGGGAGTGGCCCGGCGTGGGGATTACCTGGAGCCGGGTCCCTTTTACGTCCAGGTCGCCGGAATCGAGGAAAAAATCGGGCGTGTAGGCCTTTATGTCAAAACCCGGCGAGTATTTTCCCAATTCCTCGACCATGCGCCAGTCCTCGGCGCTTAGCGCAAAAGGGGCCGGCAGGTCCTTGAAGAGGCGGGCCGCTTCGAAATGGTCGGGGTGGGCGTGGGTGACCAGCACCAGGTCGATGTCGGAGAGTTCGACCCCGATGCTTTTAAGGCTCGCGGCGACGCGGTCGAACAGTTGCAGGTGGCCCGGGTCGATCAGCACTTTTGCCGGGCCGTCTATCAGGTAGGTGTTGCAGTTGTTGGCGGTCATGGAGGTCCAGAGAAACGCATGCAGCCCCTCGAATAATTTCATCACCAATTTCCTTTCAGGTTATATAGGCATTTTTGTTATTGCCACTGGTCCGAATTTCAATAATATGACGGATCAAATTTGAAAGTGCCACAAATTCGGGTGCAAAGGATTCAAAAAAGTGCAAGGAACCAAGCAGGCCGGTAAAAAGAAATGTGACATCCTCCTTCTGAACGGGACCGTACTGACCCTGGATGGGGCGTCATCGCGAATCGACCGGGGCGCCGTAGCCGTTTGCGGCGAAAGGATAGAGGCGGTCGGAAGCGGTGCTGAAATCGCCCCGCGGTTCGAATCCGCGAAGGTAATCGATGCCTCGGGCTGTGTCATCCTGCCCGGGCTGGTCAACTCCCACACCCATGCGGCCATGACCCTTTTCAGGGGCCTTGCCGACGATTTGCCTCTCATGGACTGGCTCCAGGGGCATATTTTCCCGGCCGAATCCAGGCTCACCGAAAAGTGGGTCTACTGGGGCGCGATGCTTGCCTGCGCCGAAATGATCATGTCCGGAACGACCACCTTCTGCGATATGTACCTGTTCGAGCACAAGACGGCCGAAGCGGCGCGGGCCGCCGGAATGCGCGCGCTCGTAGGGGAAGTCCTCTACGATTTCCCGTCCCCCGCCTACGGGCCGATCGAAAACGGCCTCCGGCACACCGAGGACCTTATCGAGAGGTGGCGGGGCGACCCGCTCGTCCGGGTGGCGGTCGAACCGCACGCTCTCTACACCTGTTCCCCGGACCTGCTCAGGCGGTGCCACGAGGTCTCGCAACGCCAAAACGTTCCGCTGGTGGTCCATCTTTCCGAAAACCAGGCGGAAGTCGAGCAGATAATGGAAAAATACGGCAAGCGACCGGTCCGCCACCTTGCCGACCTTGGCCTGCTGGGGCCGGGCCTTGTTGCCGACCACTGCGTGGCGCTCGATGAAGCCGACATCGACCTGATCGCCCAAAACGGCGTGAAGGTCGTCCACAACCCGGAAAGCAACATGAAGCTGGCTTCGGGCATAGCCCCCGTGCCGCGCCTTCTGGACAGGGGGGTGACGGTTGCGCTGGGAACGGACGGGTGCGCCAGCAACAACAACCTGGACATGTTCGGGGAAATGGATACCTGCGCGAAGCTCCACAAGGCGGCAAACCTCGATCCGACCCTGCTTTCCGCCGATACTGCCATCAGGATGGCTACCGTCAACGGAGCGGAGGCGCTGGGCTGGGGAGGCGTGCTGGGCGGGATCGCCCCCGGGATGCTTGCCGATATCATCGTGGTAGATTTTGCAAAACCGCACCTCACGCCCGTCTACAACCCCGTCAGCCACCTGGTCTACGCCGCCGGGGCGGCGGACGTGCGAACCAGCATCATAGGCGGGCGGGTGGTTATGGAGGACCGGAAACTGCTGACGCTGGACCTCGAAGAGATTTTCGCCCATGTCCGTGAATTTGCCGAGAACCAAAAGCACTGAGCCTTCGCGCCTGGTCGACTGGCTCCTCCTAAACGCCGACTGGCTGCTTGCCTGCGACGCCGAAATGAGCCTCCGCCGGCGGGGCGGGGTCGCCATCGAGGGCGAGCGCATTGCGGCGCTCGGAGATTCGGCCGATCTGAGGGCAAAATTTCGGGGCCGAAGTGAAATCGACCTCACCGGCTATCTTGTGATGCCGGGGCTGATAAATACTCACACGCACGCGGCAATGAGTCTTTTTCGCGGTCTCGCCGACGACCTCCCGCTTCGCGAGTGGCTGGAAGAGGCTGTTTTCCCGGCGGAATCGGCCTTCATAAACCCCGATACGGTATATGCCGGCACGCTCCTTTCCGCTCTCGAAATGCTAAAAGGGGGGGTGACCACTTTCTGCGACGGCTATTTTTTCGAGGAGTCGGCCGCGCGGGCCGCCCGGGAAGCGGGGATGCGGGCGGTGATGGGGCAGGGGATAATCGATTTTCCGGCCCCCGATCAACCCGATCCGAAACGCTCCCGCCAAAGGGCCGAAGCTTTCCTGGATTCTTTCACGAACTTTTCGGGCCGGGTGCGCCCCTCGCTTTTCTGCCATGCCCCGTACACCTGCGGCCCCGAGACCCTGAAGTGGGTGAAGGCAATGTGCCGGGAACACCGCATACTCTTCCAGACGCACCTTTCGGAAACGGCCGGCGAGGTCGAAAATTTGACGGCAAAGTATGGACGGCGGCCGGCGCTGTACCTGGAATCGCTGGGGGTGCTGGACGAATTTTCCCTTTGCGCACACGGAGTATGGCTCTCCGAGGGCGAGACGGCCGCGCTCGCTCGAACCGGGGCTTGCGTTGCCCACTGCCCGGAAAGCAACATGAAGCTGGGGTCGGGAGTCGCACCGGTCCCGCTGCTCGCCGCACAGGGAGTAAAACTGGGCCTGGGAACCGACGGGTGTGCGAGCAATAACGACCAGGACCTCTTTTCCGAAATGGATACCGCCGCCAAGCTGCACAAGGTGTTCGGAAACGATCCGCTGGCCTGTCCCGCCCAACAGGTACTGAAAATGGCAACCATGGGCGGCGCGACGGTCCTTGGGCTGGGAGAAGAGACGGGCAGCCTGGAGGCGGGCAAAAAGGCGGACGTAATTGCATTGAGGCTCGACCGGCCGCACCTTATACCCCTCTACGACCCGGTTTCGCACCTGGTCTATTGTGCGAACAGAAGCGACGTGCGCTTCGTGTGGGTTGACGGCAGGCAACTGGTTGCGGACGGCGTGGCGACGGGGCTCGATGAGAGGGAAATTATCGCCGAAGTAAACCGGATCGCGCATAAGATAGCAAAAAATTGACGCCGGTATCGGCAGCGGTGAACGGTTCGAATTACGAAATGGAGTTCCGTATATTGGGAATTGCCGTTCTTCCCGGGCGGCAAGGTGCGGTGGGATGGATGAGTTGGAAGCTCCTTTGCGGAAACTTTCTAAATTTTCTTGTAAATATCTGTCTAAAATGGGATTAATTGCTTGAGTCCCGAGTTGCCCGACTTAAAATCATCGATCCTTTTCCGTGACGGTTTCGATCAGCCGCACGGCCTGGTATTTGCATAAAATTCGGCAGATATGCCTTATTTATTAAATAGCTTGTCCGGGCTGTCACTACAATCAAAAGTGGGGAGGAAAGAAATGAGAGGCAAACATACTGTCTGGATATTCCTGATCTGCCTTTTCCTGAGCCTTCCGGCTCCGGCCGCCGCTCAGAAAAAACTGGCGCCGTCCCCCAGGCCGGCCGCAAAATCCGGGAAGGCACCCGTAGCCACAGACCGGACAACCATAGAACTGTTGCGTGTCGAACAGCTCAACCGTCAGCTCTTAACAGCGGTGGACAGCGGAGACATCCCCGGAATCGAAAAAGCCCTCAAATCCGGGGCGGAGATAAACAGCGGGGACCGCGACGGTATGACCCCGCTGATGCATGCGGCGGTTCGCGGAAACGCCGAGGTTGTAAATCTGCTGCTGGCCAAAGGGGCTGAAATAAATGTGTCGGATGTATACGGAGCGACAGCCCTTATGCAGGCCGCCTGGGCGGGCAGTGCGGAAGTGGTCAGCATGCTTATTGCCAGGGGGGCCGATCCCGACCTTCAGAGCACGGTCGAGGTCCCAACCCTCAGGAAAAAGGGGGTCAATGCCCTGATGGGGGCATGCATGAACGGAAACGTCGACGTGGTTGAGCTCCTCCTGGCCAACAACGTTAAAGTCAACCATCAGGATTCCGAAGGACAGACCGCTCTGATACACGCAGCCCAAAACGGGAACGCGAGAGTTATCGAACTGCTGGTGTCCAAGGGCGCAAAGACCGAAATCAAAGACAAGTTCGGAAGGACCGCTCTTACCGTAGCCACCGTTCACGGCAAGGTAGAGGCGGTCGCGGTCCTTCTGGCCCGCGGTGCGAACCCGAACGTCAAAGACATCCACAACCTGAAGCCGATAGTCTACGCTTCGGCGCTCGACCAGGGAGAGATCTACAAGCTGCTCAAAACGGCGATGACCCACAAAAACTGCGTCCGCGGCGTCTCCTACAGGAAAGCGCCCCGGTCGTCGTATTAAGAAATTGTCATTTGACCTGTTATTGATCCGCTCCCCTGGCGGCCTGGGCCGGGGGAGCGGTCTTTTTTCTCGTTCCCACGCTTGCGGCGCGGGAACGAGGGAATATGCAGCACAAAGATCAGCGATTCATCCCGCTAAAATAAAGCGCCTGTAAACTCGTCCGGGTCGAACGGCCGCAAATCGTCGATGCCTTCTCCTATTCCGATATAGCGCACCGGGACCTTGAGTTCATCACAGATGGCGACGATTATTCCGCCCTTGGCGGTCCCGTCCAGTTTGGTCAGTATCAGGCCGGTGACCCCGATTCCCTCCTTGAAAATCCGGGCCTGTGAAAGGGCGTTCTGACCGGTGGACGCGTCCAGGACCAGGAAAACCTCGTGCGGAGCGGCATCCATTTTCCTTTTTGCTATCCGCTGTATCTTTTTTAGTTCCTCCATCAGGTTGACCTTGGTGTGCATTCGCCCGGCGGTGTCCAGGAGCATCACGTCCACGTCGCGGGCAGCGGCGGCATCCATTGCGTCAAAGACAACCGCCGATGGGTCGGAGCCGCTTTTCTGCTTTATGACGGGCGCCCCCACGCGCTCGCCCCAGATGGAAAGCTGCTCGACCGCCGCCGCGCGGAAGGTGTCCCCGGCCGCCAGCATGGTGCGAAGACCCTGCCGGTTCAGTTGGTGGGCCAGCTTTCCGATCGTGGTCGTCTTTCCCACCCCGTTTACGCCAATGATCATGACCACGAACGGACGGTCCGATCGGTAGTCCAGAGGGGGTGCGTCCACGGAAAGAATGGCCTTGATCTCATCGCGAATCTGCTCCCTGAGCTTTCCGGGGTCGCTCAGCTCCTTGCGCTTTACCTTGTCGGCCACCTGCCGCAGGAGCGTCTCCGTGGTTTTCACCCCCAGGTCCGAGGTTATGAGGATTTCTTCCAAATCATCGAGCAGCTCATCGTCGATTTCTTTTTTCCCCAACACCAGCCGGTCGATCCGGTCCACGAACTTTTCGCGCGTTTTGTTGAGCCGCTCCCGCAGGCGGCCGAAAAAGCCCGCTTTCCGGGCTTGCCTGTCCGGGAATTCCTCCGTTTCCTCTTCTTCGAATTCTTCCGTCTCCGGTTCGACGGGAGGCTCGAACCCGGCGAGCGTTTCAACTTCGTCCTCAGGTTCGGGAAATGCCTCCTCTTCCAGTTGTTCGGCCGGGCCTTGCGCATCTGCGGCGGGTGCTTCCGGTTCTTCGGGAGGAGCGACGGTACCTTCCGCTTCCCGTTCCTCCCGGCCTTCCTCCTCCCGCAGCTGCTCGTCCCGTTCCGGTTCGGGTTCCTGCTTTTTCTTTCTTTTGAACCACTTGATCATTTTATCTTCAGCGCCTCCGAATCATCTTATTCGCAATTGTACACGCGGGGCCGTAAAGTATACAAGCCGGGAAATAATTATGCCGCCTCATCCGCCGGCCCAACGCGGGGATATTGGCGGCAGAACGATTGATAGTCAAGAACGTAATTCGCACTGCGAGCCGGTTCGCAAGCTGCCGTGCGGGATGAAAACCCGGAGGTGCACAAGATTCCGGTTTCCACGGGCGGCCGCATCCCCGCCCCACTTGACCCGCCTCCGAGCATAGCATATAGAAAAAGGGAAAGCTTGATCCCGGTCCGGTCCGAACTTCTCAAAAGCACGCCGCGGTCCTGCCGGTCAACAAACAGAAACCGAAACATTTTTACCATCCCCAAGGAAGTCTCGTGGGAAGAATCCGGCAAAGCATGCTCGGCAAGTTACTCATTCCGGTTGTTTTTGTTTTCCTGCTGCTTACCGCGGCATGCACCGGGGAGCGGGGGAGGGCGCTCACGTTCGCGGTCGGCGGGACGCCCACCGAGCTTGCTTTATGGGAAAAGCTGATGGACCGTTTTCAGGCCAGGACGGGCATCAGGGTTGACCTGATTCGTCAGCCGTCCGGAACGGACCAGAGACGCCAGGGGCTGGTCATTTCGCTTGCCTCGCGGAAGAGCGACCCGGACGTTTTTTTAATGGACGTCATCTGGATCGCCCAGTTTGCGGCGTCCGGCTGGCTCGATCCGCTGGGTGAGAGGGTACGCAGGGATGGGGTGGACCTGGACGCCTTCTTTCCCGGAATAATTGAGCGGGTCGACATCTATCGGGACCGGCTCGTCGCGCTTCCGGTTTTCGTGGACGGTGGAGTGCTCTATTACAGAAAAGACCTGCTGGAAAAAAAGGGCCTCGCTCCGCCCAAAACATGGGGCGGGCTCCTGCGGCTTGCCGTGGATATTCAAAAAGAAGAGAGGAAAAGCAATCCCGGTTTTTACGGTTTCGTCTGGCAGGGGGCGCAGTACGAGGGGCTTATCTGCAACTTCCTGGAGGTAGCGGGCTCAAACAACGGCGGAATAAATTTCAGGGACGGCAAAATTGTCCTGAATACCCCCGAAAACCTGGCGGCGCTGACTTTCATGCACGATCTGGCGCATCGCTGCCGGGTTTCGCCCCCCAGCGTCTATACCGAAATGAAGGAAGAGGAGGCAAGACTGGCATTCCAGCAGGGCAACGCTTTGTTTGAGCGCAACTGGCCCTATGCCTGGCTGCTCCACGAGGCCCCGGGTTCCCCGGTCAGGGGCAAGACGGGAATCACGATCCTGCCCAGGTTTCCTTCCGGCAGGAGCGTATCGGCCCTTGGGGGGTGGCATGCCGGGATATCCGAATTTTCGGATGCAAAGCCGATGGCCTGGGAGCTGGTAAAATACCTCGTTTCCTATGAGATCCAAAAAGATATCGCCCTGGAGCTTGGCCTCAGCCCGGGTTTAAAGGACCTCTACGACGATCCGGCCGTTTTGTCGGTGCTTCCCCATTTTTCAAGGCTTAAGGAGGCCTTCCAACATGCTTTGCCCCGGCCCGCCGTCGCTTATTATTCACAGCTTTCCGAGGCGCTTCAGCGTAATATGAACGCCGCCCTTACGGGGTCCGTTTCGCCCGAAGAGGCCCTCGCCCGTGCGGAACGGGACGCCGGGGCAATCGTCGAGCGCTACGGGCAGGGGAGCGGGCGCCCATGAGGCGATTGGTCCCCGAAGAGCTTAGGGAAGTATCCCCTTTCCTGCTGCCTCTCCTGGGGTTTATCGCGGCATTCGTGCTGGTGCCGCTTCTCGGGGCCCTGGTCGACAGTACGTTTAAGGACGTCACATTTCTTGAGACCGGGTTCGCCGGTTTTGGCAACTATGCGTGGCTTTTGCGCAATCCGGCATTCTGGCAGTCCGCGAAATTCACTCTGCTCTTCGTCCTGGTCTCCGTTCCCATCGAGATGCTCCTGGGACTTGTCTTTGCGCTGGTATTAAACGAGCGGGTCCCGTTGCGGGGCCTTTTGCGGGCCTGCGTGCTCATCCCGTGGGTGGTGCCGGCGGCGGTTTCGGCCCGCATCTGGGAGCTGATCTATAACTACAGCTTCGGTCTGGCCAATTTTTTGTGGATGGCGACGGGGATACCCAGGGAGCCGGTAAACTGGCTGGGGACCGATGTGGGCGCCTTCATCGCCCTGGTGCTGGCCGACGCCTGGAAAACCACTCCCTTTGTTGCCGTTATCCTTCTGACGGGGCTTTCGGCCGTACCGGAAGACCTTTACCTGCAGGCCCAGGTGGATGGAGCGAATCTTTTCAAACGATTTGCAAAAATCACTGTCCCCCTGCTCAAACCGGTCCTGGTCGTCGCCCTGATTTTTAGAACAATCGACTCGCTAAGGGTTTTCGATCTGATCTACGTGCTTACCAACGGCGGACCGGGCGGCTCCACCACCTCGATTTCCCTGCACGGATACCAGTATTTCCTTCTCGGCGACTTCGGGTACGGGTCGGCGGTTTCGGTGGTGCTTTTCCTGGTGGCGCTTTGCCTGAGCCTCGCCTACATAAGAATCGGGCGTTTCGGACGGATTATCCAATGAGAGAAGAAAAGCTCAAATCGCTCCTCACATTTGCGGGCTCGCTGCTCCTGGCGGGTTTTTCCCTGGCCCCCTTCGCGTACATGATCGTGACGAGCCTCAGCGCCAATCCCCACTTTCTCGCCGCCCGCGCCCACTTTGAGTTCACCTGGCAAAACTACCATTCCATATTGGCGGTAAAATCCCTTCACTTTCTCGACTACCTGGTAAACAGCCTGGTGGTTTCGGCTTCGAGCGCGCTCGTCGCCATCCTGATCGCAAGCCTTGCGGCCTATGCGGTAACACGCCTGGAATGGCCCGGCAAAGCCGCCGTCATGCTCTTTGTGGTTGCCGTTTCGATGTTTCCGCAGATCAGTCTCATAAGCTATCTTTTCAAGTTCATGGGGGCGCTGGGATTGATCAACACCTATCCCGCCCTGGTCTTTCCTTATATCGCCTGGACCCTGCCGCTCTCGCTCTGGGTCCTGGTCAGCTATTTCGCCCGGATACCCAAAGACCTCGACCGGGCCGCAATAGTTGACGGCTGCTCCCGCTTCCAGGTGCTTCGCCGGGTGATTTTCCCGCTCGCCCGGCCCGGGATTTTCGCGGCCTTCCTGCTCGCCTTCATATTTGCATACAACGAATTCCTCCTGGCCCTGATGCTCACAACCGACCACCACGCCCGAACCATTCCGGTCGGCATCGCCTTTTTTGAAGGATTGCACGGCCAGGTGCTCTGGGGCGAAATAACGGCGGCGGCAAGCCTCAGCACCATACCTCTGGTGGTTATGATACTCGTCTTTCAGCGCCACATCATCCAGGGCCTGACCATGGGAGCCGTAAAAGGATGAAAGTAGATATTGCCGGCCTCACAAAGGAGTTTCATTCGGCGCGCGGCAGGGTCGTCGCCGTAAATGATATCCGGCTCGAAATAAAGGACGGAGAATTTTTCGTGTTGCTCGGGCCGAGCGGGTGCGGGAAATCGACCACCTTAAACCTGATCGCCGGGTTGGAAAAGGCGACCGGGGGGGAAATCCGGTTTGGCGAAAAGCTGGTGTCGTCTCCGGAAAAAAGGCTGCATCTCTCGCCACGGGAGCGAAACGTGGCCATGGTTTTCCAGAGCTACGCCCTCTACCCGCACCTCAGCGCCTTCGAAAACATCGCTTTTCCGCTACGCATCGCGGGGCAGGCGGATCAGTCGGTCAGCAAGTCGGTAGCGAGTGCCGCCGCGATGCTGGGGATCGAAAATCTTCTCGATGCGCGCCCCGCCGAGCTTAGCGGAGGCCAGCGCCAGCGGGTGGCCATTGCGCGGGCGATTGTGAGGCAGCCTTCGATATTTCTCCTGGATGAGCCCCTGTCGAACTTGGACGCCCTGTTGCGGGCATCCACGAGGGCCGAGCTGAAAAATTTGCAGCGGAGCCTGGGAATCACCACGGTATATGTGACTCACGATCAGGTGGAGGCGATGAGCCTTGGGGACAGGATCGCTCTTCTGAGGGAGGGGATCATCGAGCAGCTCGGAAAGCCCGAAGACCTCTACGAGAGGCCGGCCAATGCATTCGTTGCAAGATTTATCGGCTCTCCTCCCATTAACCTGCTTAAGGCCTCCCTGGCCGAGGAAGAAGGTGTGGTGCGGCTGGAGATCGGGACCTCGAAACTGGACGCCCCCGCCGAAAAAGTTCGGCTGCTGAAAGCATCGGGGCACAGGGAGTGCCTGCTCGGCATACGGCCCGAATACGTGCGGCTGGCCGAATCGATGGAACAGGCGAAATCGAGCGGTTTTCTGCCGGCGAAGATACTTCAAATCGAGCCGTTGGGAAGGGAAAGCCTGGTTCATGCCGCCGTTGACGGGCAGGAAATCCGGTTTTTAGCCGGGCACGGCTGCGAGATAAAGACCAAAGTGGGAGGCATTGCGAACCTCGTGCTCGACCTCACCGGTGCCCATTTTTTCAAAACCGGGGGAAGGCAGGAATCGATTCAAAATCCGGGACCGTGAGAGACCATGTCCCGATCATTTTTATTCGATTACCAGGAGAACGTCATCCGTGGACACTTCGTCTCCCTGCCGCACCCGCACCTCGCGAACCGTTCCGGACATCTGCGTCGTAATGTTGTTCAGCATCTTCATGGCCTCTATCACCGCCACCGCCTGCCCGGCAAGGACCCGGTTTCCGGGGCTTACCTTGATCTCCACCACCAGGCCCGGAATGGGCGCAACCACCAGGCACATGCCGCCGGCGGGCACAGCGGCAGGCGGCGCCTCCGGCAGGTGCGTGAAGATCTGCGTGAGCGGCGGCTGCGGGACGGATGAGGCCGTTGGGGGCGTGGCCGTGCACGCGCCCCCTGAGACCACCTCTCCGAAGTTTTCGATCTTCACCTCGTAAGGAGTCATGTTGACCGTCACCATCGCCACGCCGTCTCGAATGGGGCCGATCTCGATGTCGTACTTATTTTCCCCGACGGAAATCTGGTATTTCATCGTTTGACCTCGTCGATAGCTTATTTTTTACTTTCCCGGTTAAACACCGACAATCGTTCACTCATGATGCGGGCACGGCCCTCCTGGCTCCATGCGGGTGCTTCGGGAGGGGCGAACCGCAAAAGCTGCGCCGGCTTTTCGTGCATCAGGTGCAGATGGAGCGCCATTGCGATGGCCGCCGCCTTGCCCCGGTCCATCGGGGGCGGGGCGGTCTGTTCCGCCGCTGCTGGCTCCAGCAGAACTGCTTCCGCCTCGGCCTTGGCCTGTGCGGCACGGTTTTCAATGGTTCGAAAGACCCTGCCGGCCACAAACATGCCGATTTCGAGCAGGGCCAGCACCATGAAAACCCCGAAGAACCGAATGAACAGGGTACCGATGGCATAACCCCAAAACGAGTCCCTTGGGCCAACAACGATCACGACCTCACCGTTTGCCTTGCCGTCGCTGTCAAGCGGCCCCCCGTCTTTGACCGTGGCACCAAGCTCCTCGACCCCCTCCTGGGGCTCGGTATGTTCCGCCTCGACCATTGTCCACTGCTTGGGGGCTTTCGGATTGAAAACCCAGAGCTGGGTCGATTGGGTGAAGTAGCCGGAAGCCATGGAAACCCGGATATCTCCTCCCGGCTGCATGCCGCCTGCCTTGACCACGAAAAGACCGGAACGAAAATCCTTCACGTCCACTTCGGGACGCGCTGCCTCGGAGAAGTCCAGCGCCTCCACGGTTTTCAGTTCGCCGCCCGATACGGCGAAATCGATCTGGATACTCGTGCTCTTTCCACGAGGGACGAGCTTGGCCGTGAGAGTTTGTCCCTGTCGGCTGAATTCGGGCTTCGGCTTATCCAGGTCCTCTCCCCATGCCGCCCAGAGCGCCGACGGAAGGGTGAGCAATATTGCGAGGCAGAACAGGCATGACACGACCCGGTAAAGCGGTTTATGAGCCATTGGATAGCTTTTCATAGGCCACCCCCCTACTCGAACATGGCAATCAGCATGCCGGCCGCGGCCGCCGAGCCGATCACTCCGGCCAGGTTGGGTCCCATGGCGTGCATGAGCAGCCAGTTGTCGGGATCGGATTTGAGCCCCACCGTGTGGGATACCCGCGCGGACATGGGTACCGCAGAAACGCCCGCGGAACCGATCAGCGGGTTGATCTTTTCCTTGAGGAAAAGATTCATCAAGTGAACGGTCATAATGCCCCCGAACGTGCAGACCGCAAAATCCACCAGTCCCAGGCCGAAGATGAGAAGGGGTTTCCAGGACAGGAACTTGTCGGCCTGCATGGTGGCGCCGACCGAGACTCCCAGAAAGATCGTGACGATATTCATCAGGGCGTTTTGCGACGTATCGGAAAGGCGCTTTACAACGCCCGATTCCCGCATGAAGTTGCCGAACATGAACATGCCCATCAGCGGAGCGATCGCCGGGACCAGGAGCACGATCAACACGGTGCCGATCAGGGGGAAAAACAGCTTTTCCCGCTTCGAAACCGGCCTGAGCTGCCGCATCTTGATGCGGCGCTGGGCCGGGGTGGTGAACAGGCGCATGATGGGCGGCTGTATGAGCGGCACCATCGCCATGTAGGAGTAAGCGGCAAGAGCGTTGGCGCCGAGCAGGTGCGGGGCCAGTTTGGCGGTGAGGTAGATCGTGGTGGGGCCGTCGGCGCCGCCGATAATCCCCACGGAGGCTGCTTCCTTGAGGCTGAAGCCGAGCAGGAGCGTGCCCACATAGGTCACGAAGACCCCGAGCTGGGCCCCGGCCCCCACGATGAGCGTCTTGGGGTTGGCGATCAGCGGCCCGAAGTCGGTCATCGCGCCCAGGCCGAGAAAAATGACGCAAGGTATGATCTCCCACTCGACGCCGTACTTGTAGAACGCCCGTATGAGTTCCGGGGCCCCCTGTTCGGTGAAGCCCATCAGGGGAGCCAGCGGAAAATTCACCAGGAAGATCCCGAAGCCGATGGGCAGCAGCAGCAGGGGCTCGAATTCTTTCGCCACCGCGAGGTAGAGAAAGAAAAGGGCGATGCAGAACATTATCAATACCTTGACACTAAGGTACGGTACCCCTGTCTGGGTGAACAGGATGTTTTTCAGCAGCTCCAGGACATAGTCCCAAGTCATCGGAAGGGCTCCTTTAGAGTGGGATATTACCGTGTTTTTTGGGAGGATTGGTCTCCCGCTTGGTTCTCAGCATCTTCAGAGCCTGGATGATCTTGGGGCGGGTCTCCGCCGGATCGATCACCTCATCTATGTAGCCCATCTCGGCTGCCTTGTACGGATTGGAAAATTTCTCCCGGTACTCTTCGATCAGCCGTTGCCTGGTAGTCTGCGGGTCCTTCGAGAGCGCAATCTCGTCGCGGCTGATGATGTTGACCGCACCTTCGGCCCCCATGACCGCTATTTCCGAAGTGGGATAGGCCAGGATCACATCACCGCGGATGTGCCTGGAATTCATGACGATGTACGCTCCTCCGTAGGCCTTCCGGGTAATTATCGTGATGCGGGGAACAGTCGCTTCGCAGAAAGCATAGATCAGCTTGGCGCCGTGCTTTATTATGCCTCCATGCTCCTGGTGGACGCCCGGCAGGAATCCCGGTACGTCTTCGTAGACGATCAGCGGAATATTGAAGGCGTCACAAAAGCGCACGAATCGCGCCCCCTTGGCGGAAGCATCGATATCCAGGCATCCCGCCATTACCGAGGGTTGATTTGCGATCACCCCGACGGGCATGCCGTCCAGGCGGCCGAAGCCGATGACGATGTTTTTGGCCCAGTGCTCGTGGATTTCAAAAAAATAGCCGTGATCCATACTGGAGTGGATCACTTCGCGGATGTCGTAGGGCATGTTCGGGTTTAAAGGGACGACCTCGCGCAACGCCTCGTCTTTGCGCGACGGATCGTCCGTGGGTTCGAGCCGGGGCGGGTCCTCCATGTTGTTTTGGGGAAGAAAACTCATCAGCTCGCGAATCTGCTCCACGCATGCCTGGTCGTCCGGGGCCGCAAAATGGGCCACGCCGCTTTTGGCGTTGTGGGCCATCGCTCCGCCCAATTCTTCCTTGGTCACCGTCTCCCGTGTCGTCGCCTTGATGACGTCAGGCCCGGTAATGAACATGTAGCTTGTTTTATCGACCATGAAAATCCAGTCGGTAAGCGCCGGAGAATAGACGGCGCCTCCCGCCGAAGGACCCATGATGGCCGTGATCTGTGGAATCACGCCCGAAGCCATCACGTTCAGAAGAAAGATGTCCCCGTAGCCGGCAAGGCTCATGACGCCTTCCTGGATTCGCGCCCCGCCGGAATCGCAAAGGCCGATGACGGGAGCCCCCACCTTCATCGCGGTTTTCATGATTTTGCAGATTTTTTCGGCGTGGGCGAGGGAAAGAGAGCCCCCGAAGACAGTAAAATCCTGAGCGAAAACAAAGACCCGGCGGCCATGGATCAGACCGTGACCGGTGACCACCCCGTCACCCGGGATTCGGTGTTCCGCCATGTTGAAATCGGTGCAGCGATGCAGCTTGAACCGGTCGAACTCAATAAAGGTTCCCGAGTCCAGCAGCTTCTCTATGCGTTCACGGGCGGTGAGTTTGCCGCTTTCGTGCTGGCGTTGGATGCGCTCAGCTCCGCCCCCTTCCAGTGCCTGCCTGTTTTTCGTTTCGAGTTGTTCGACGAGAGGCTTGAAATCCGGTTCCATCTTTTCTCCCATTCCCCGGGTCAATCCGTAACGGTTTGAGGTACTGTCGATCAATCCATGCCCGAAAGCATAGCCGATCCCTGTCCCCTGTTTGATTTCCCGGCATGCAACACAGGCGCAGTATAATTATAGAAGTATTAAAAATGCAGGCGGGTTCCTGAATTCCTTATCCCGGCCAACACACAGCCCTTCCCCCGGTGCACTCTCCCGCGCTGGATGAAAAAATACACGGAGCGTCTCGCGTGATGGCCGATTTTCGGGATCAGACTTTGCGACAGGTCACATTTCCCTCCTTCAACCACTCGATTTTCCGTTTTGTGTATCAAAGGAAAAGGCGTAGATATATCACATGATTTCGAATAGAAAATTGGAATCAAAAACCGCAAGAGGGCTGAAAAAAACCCCGTGCATTGAGATAAATCGGGGCCGGTTGGATACGGCAGAACCAACCGGGCGTCCGGTTCCATGCCCTCAGAGAAGGCTTTACCGAGTAAACGATACATTGGGAAGATCCAGATGAGAACGATTACGACCTGAGGGCACTATTTCTAAACGCGAGCAGACGCTAGCATTCGGAAAAAGACCTGTCAACAGATAATCTCAGTTTGGAACCGCCGTCCGGCGCCAGTCTCAAGGGGTTTGCCCCCTTATCGGCGACCCGATTGCTTTGCGGTGTTGCATTTCATAAATTAATCGAAAAACCTCCGTTCGCTGACAATGCGCCGGGAAACGGAATGGGTAAGCGGTCGGATCACGAGTCGGCCCGAACGAAAACTACGGCATGATTTCCGTGACGCCGGCTGCCGACTGGACTGACTAATCCATGCGTATCGAAGAGGAGAGACCTTGAAGCGTAAGAAGAATCTCATGTGGGTTATGCTGCTGTTGCCGGTATTTTGGGCCACTGCCTGTGAAAGAATCGGCACTGTTGACATTGGAAAAATAACCGCCGATCCCCGCGCCTACGCCGGCCATACCGTCGCTGTCTACGGAAGGGTGAGCGAGGTGTTCAGTCTTGTGGTAATCAAGTATTTCGTCCTGGAGGATAAAACAGGCCGGATTGCCGTGATAACGGACAGGCCGCTGCCTCAAAAGGGTAATGAAATCAAGGTGCGCGGTACCGTCAGGGAAGCATTTTCAATCGGAGATCAGCAGTTGCTGGTCCTGGTGGAAGAAGAGGGCAAGTGAGAACGGGTGCGATTGCCTATTTCTCCTGGATTTCCGGCACAGGGCCGTTTTAAGGCGTCCTCCCACGTGATGCTCATTATTTATGCCCCCCTGGGGCCGGAACAGGCAAATACCCACGGTAAAAAGGATGCGGATCATGAAAAAGCTGCGGGTTCTGATCGCAAAGTTTGGCGCGGGCTATGAAGATGCGATGCTCAAGCTTGCCTATTCCTGCTGCGAGGCGGGGTTCGAAGTGGTTTACACACAGTTGAGCGACCCGGAGGCAATTGCGGTGTGCGCTCTGCAGGAAAGCGTCGACCACGTTGGGATAACCACCCTGCCCGGGGCCGCGGTCGAGGACTTCGCCAGGCTCTTCGAGATCATGGAAAAGAAGGGCATTCCCAACGTGAGGGTTACCGCGGGAGGCATCTTCCCCAGTGAGGAAATCGAGAAAATAAAGCGCATGGGAGTTGTCGATTTTTACCCCGGAAATTCGATATACGACAGGATGGATGAATGGAGCGCCGAGTACGGCGGTGCCGAGGATACAGGCCAATGCGCAGAGTTCAGGCAATTATCGGAGGCGACAGAATAGGCGCCGGCATGCAATGGAAAGTCGGGTTCAAATAGCGGGGAAACGCCCCCTGGCCGTTGCCCACGTGCAGTTCCACCGGGACCAGTGTCTTTTTCCCGTTTCCACATTCATCCCGGGAGCGGGAAAAGCAATCATTAAACCGCGAAGACACCGGATTCCCGCCCAAAAGTGTTGTGGAATGACGATTTGGGAACTCGCCCCCATTTGCGCGAAGTTCATCTATTTTGAAGCAATCCCATTCGGGCAGCAGTCCGTTTCCCCGCGCTTTGAAGCCGGGGATCAGGGCTTCTTAAAGGCCTTTTCGAAAGGATTGTTGAAGGCGCCCTTTTTTTCAGAAGCGGGATTTTGGGGACGCTGCCCCGCGGTTGTGGAGGATTTTCCCTTTCCGTGTTTTCCGGCCCGGGGTGTTGCATCCGCCCCGGCGGGAGTGGTTGTGGGACCGCCCGATTTCATGGAAAGCGACACTCGCCCTCTTTCCAGGTCCACATCGAGGACGGTTACGGCTACCTTTTGATGCACGCAAACCACTTGGCGGGGGTCTTTTACGAACCTGTCGGAGAGTTCGCTTATATGAACCAGGCCGTCCCTGTGGACGCCGATGTCCACAAAAGCGCCGAAAGCGGTTACATTAGTAACTATTCCGGGCAGTTTCATGCCGGGTTCCAGGTCGGTCAGCTTGTCGATGCCCGGTGCAAATGAAAATGCTTCGAATGATTTCCGGGGATCTCTGCCCGGTTTCGCGAGTTCCGACAGGATATCCGACAGGGTAGGAAGCCCTGCCTGGTCCGTCACGTACAGCGTGAGGTCGATTTTTTCCCGCAAAGACGGCTCCCGCATCAGATCGGCAACCGAACAGCCCACTTCCCGGGCCATTTTCTCCACGATTGGGTAGGATTCCGGGTGGACGGCGCTCGCATCCAGCGGGTTTTCTCCACCCGATATGCGCAAAAAACCAGCCGATTGCTGGAATGCCCGCGGACCCAGGCGAGGAACTTTCTTCAATTCCTCCCTTTTGCGAAACGGTCCGTTTTCCTCCCGGCAGGAGACTATGTTTCCGGCAAGTTGAGGCCCGAGCCCCGAAATATAAGCCAGGAGCTGGGGGCTTGCCGAATTGACTTCGACTCCGACCGCGCTCACACAGCTTACCACTATATCGTCCAGGCCCTTTCTCAATTCGGCCTGGTCCACGTCGTGCTGGTACTGGCCGACGCCGATTGATTTCGGATCGATTTTGACAAGCTCCGCCAGGGGGTCTATGAGGCGCCTTCCTATCGAGACTGCCCCACGCACGGTGAGGTCGTGGTCGGGAAACTCCTCGCGCGCAACGCCGGATGCCGAGTAGATTGAGGCCCCGCTCTCATCCACCATGACTACCTGGATCTCCAGCGGCAGGCTGAGGCCCCGGATGAATGACTCCGTTTCTCTGCCGGCGGTGCCGTTGCCGATGGCGACGGCTTCCGGTGCGTACTTTTCCACAAGAAGGCGGATGCGCTCGGCGGCCTTTTCTGACGCCTGCGACCCGGAGTGCGGGTAAATGGTTTCATTATGGATGAGCTTCCCCTGCGGGTCCAGGCATACCAGTTTACACCCTGTGCGAAAGCCCGGGTCTATTGCCATTACTTTTTTGAAACCCAGTGGAGGGGCCATCAGCAGATGGCGCAGATTGTCGGCGAAAACCTGGATGGCTTCCCTGTCCGCGCGGAGTTTGGATTCGTTTTTCATTTCCGTTTCAAGCGAGGGCGCCAGCAGCCTTTTATAGCCGTCGTGAATGGCGGCCTCGACCTGACGGGAGGCCGCCGAGTCATTTTTGATGAAAATGGATTCAAGGATATCCAGGGCCTCCTTTTCGGGGGGCTCGATGCGCACTGTAAGGAAATTTTCCTTCTCGCCCCGCCGGACCGCCAGTATCCTGTGCGACGGCGCTCCCCGAAGCGGTTCTTCCTTGTCATAGTAGTCGCGGTATTGAATCCCCTCCGCTTCTTTCCCCGTAGCGACCTTTGAGCGCAGCGTCGCTTTTTCGGAAAACAGCGTCCGGAGCCTTAAGCGGGAATCCGCGCTCTCGTTTACCCATTCGGCGATGATGTCCCGCGCTCCGCACAGGGCTTGCTCGGCCGATGCGATTTCCTGCTCCGGATTTATAAATTTCCGGGCCAGGGCAACGGGATCTGTTGCCGGACTCTGTTCGAACAACGCGAGCGCCAGCGGCTCCAATCCTTTTTCCCTGGCTATGGCCGCCCTGGTGCGGCGTTTGGGCCGGAAGGGGAGATAGATATCCTCGATTTCCGCAAGTGTTGTCGCCGAAAGAATACGGCTTTCCAACTCGTCGGTAAGTTTTTCCTGCTCCCCGAGCGACTTTAGGACGGCGCTTCTGCGCTTATCGACCACATCCAGTTGCGCGAGCCGGTCGCGGATCGCCGTAACGAGCGTCTCGTCAAGGGAACCGGTTGCTTCCTTGCGGTACCTGGCGATAAAGGGCACGGTGGCGCCGTCTTCCAGGAGCCTGGCCGTTGCCTGGACCTGGTGGGGCTGAAGATTCATCTCGCAGCAGATGGAGTCCAAATGGTGCTGGTTCATGACTTCCTTTCGGTTGAGCGTTTAAAAACCACGCGGCGGCTTTTTGCAGGGTTTATTTATATCACGGATGAGCAGTTGTCCGCCTTCCAACCATTGCGGCTTGTCTTTCATCGAGCTTCTTGAGTTCACGCAGGCTTCCAGCCACATCGATCGATTACCGGAAAAGAAGGATTTTAGCCAATGTGGCCATTTGCCTTCAAGGTAGTTTATACCAAAATATCTCCCACGCAATGAGTCCGGCCTGGAACGGACCCGAATTCACCCGGAGCAAAACCGCCGGAGGTCCATTGCTCCTCCTTCAGGCCCCGAAAGGAATTATTTTCGCACTTGCGACAGTGTGATAAAGGTAACAATATGGCGTGCCTGTGTTTGGCGATTGGGCATCATGCTTTGGTTTGGAATCTCAGTGCCTTGCCTTAACGTCAATAAGAACAATCAAAGCCGGCCTGTGTCAGTTTGCACAATTTGCTTGACAAGGCTCGACCATGTATGCAATTGATAAATCACTCGGAAAAGTTGTGAAGAAAAGTGCTATCAGCTTCTCTTCTACCTTTTCGACCTGGAGATTCCCCGCGCATTTCTCTGGACTTGCTCGTCTTCGAGTTCCTGTTCCGCCTTCTTGTACCACTGAAGTTTCAGTTCGTTCCGGTTAGCCTTGAATGACTCCTTAGGGTGATTTTTGGCTAAAGTCTCACCGACTGAAAAGAAGATGGAGCCGAACGGATGCGGTTCCAGCCGCAAGTCTCTCACTGCTATGGTTTTATCATCGACAATTGAACTGTTGACTTCCACCGGCTGAGGTTGGAAGTCGCTCCATAGGTCTTTCCCACTATTTCTTTCGACACCGGGGTGGTGTGGGAACCGGGCGCTATGGGGCCATGGGCGGGCGACGGAGGCAGCATTCTGCTTCCAATTCCTTGGGAAAGAAGCACCTATATACCGTTCGCTTTCAAAGTGGTTAAAAATCTCCGATTCGAAGCAAGGGATGGACCGGAGTTTTCAGCCAACCTTTGTTCGCGATTTTCGCTTTTCATGTCAGGTTTTATTCTGTTCGGATGAGTGATGCTGCAAGGTCGGTTGGCCGACGAACAGCAGGCTGTGTCCCAGATGCTGCTCGCGGCAATTGAAAATCGGAACTGAATTGGAAAGGGGGTGGTACGGGAGCATTGAGGGATTTTGGTTACCGGATTTAATTCATATTAATTTTTGTACAACCCTTCATACTTATCCAAAGGAGAATTAATCATGGCGGGACAAACGAGCGGTAATCCGGCGGTTGTCGGGCTGGCGGGCTTTGGAGTCACCACATTGTTGCTTCAGTTCCACAATCTCGGCTGGTGCGGATCCGGAGTTGTCTTCTGCTGCGCTATGATGTTCGGCGGCGGTGCGCAGTTGGTTGCCGGCCTGCAGGAGCTTAAAACCGGAAACAACTTCGGGTACAGCGCTTTTTCCGCGTACGGCGCTTTCTGGCTCGCCCTGGGTTTTATCTTCCTGATTATGGATCTGCAAGCGATGCCGAACAGCATTATCACTGGTCCCCTCAAGATCACCGGAACCGACGTGGGTTATTTTCTCCTGGCTTTCACCATTTACACGGCAATCATGTTCATAGGGTCCTTTGCGATACACATGGCGATGATGCTCACTTTTCTTACGCTTTTGATCGGTTTCATCGGCCTTGACCTGGTCTTCCTGGCCGGCATGAAGAGCATCCTGACCATCACCGCTCTCGACCTGATCGTATGTGCCCTCCTGGCATTGTACATGATGGCCCACGTGATCTTCCTCCAGGTTTTCGGCAGGGATGTCCTGCCGTGCGGCAAGCCTCTGGTCAGCAAGCCTGCGTAGGAAGCCGTAAAAGCCGGTCGGGCAAAGGCCCGGTTCCGGCAGTTGATGAAATAAGGAAAAGACCGGCGCTGCCCGCATACATGCAGCGCCGGATCTTTTTGCGGTGCGCTCGGAAGGGCAGCCCCACTCCCTGCACTGAGGTTATCGACCGGTTGGAACCGGGGCGGGTCAGCCGGAGCCGAAATCCCGCCGCACGATTTCCAGGAGGTGTTCTCGTGTATTGAGGGCCGGGTCCTCCAGCACCTGCTCGAAGAGCTTTTTGAGCGCTCTTCCCACCTCGGGTCCCGGCGCCACCCCCAGGACCTCCATTATGTCCCGGCCCCCGATCGCCAAATCCTCGATTTTCAGGGCGGAAATAATTCCGAGTTGCTCCCGGATCCTGGCGCGCAATCTTTCCAACCCCTGCACGTCGGCCGCCGCCTCCGCCATGCGCCGCGATCCGTCAAGCGCTATGAAATCGTCGAGCAGTTCGGTGCCCACGCGGGCGATGAATTGCCTGATCCGCGAATCGCTCCAGTAAACGGCGTCGGGGGGCAGCCGGTTTTCAACGAGGTTTGATACCTCTTCTATCTGCCTGTTGGACATGTTCCACTTTTTCATCCTGATCGAGGCAGCCAGCGCGCTTTCCTTCCGGTATTCGAACGGGAGTTTCCCGCCCCTTGCCCCCGGGGCCCGGGCGGCGGAGTTTTGGAAGAGCGCGGCCAGGCGCACGCGCAGCCGCTGCGGGCAGTGGACGACACAGAGCAGGGAGTGGCGGTAGATGCTCATCCCGGACCCCGGAACGGCATCGATTGAGTTTCGCAGCACCAGTTCGGGAAGGATTTTCCCGAGCGCCCCGCTTTTCCTCAGTAGATCGAATGCTTCGATCGGGTAGGGGGAGAGCAGGATTTTGCATACCTCATCGCGAATTCTTTCCGCCGAGACCTTTTCGAGGGCTTCCGACAGGTCCTGCATGGCATGGAAGGTATCGAGGTCGACGGCAAAGCCGTAAGCCGCGGAGAGGCGCCCCGCCCGGAGAATTCTCAGAGGGTCTTCGGAAAACCTGGCAGCCGGGTCGCCCACGGCGCGAATCAGTCCATTTTCCAAATCCTGCCTGCCTCCGTGGGGATCTATAAGGAGCCCCTCGGGATAGGAAAGCGCCAGGGCGTTTATCGTAAAATCGCGCCTGCCCAGATCTTTGAGGATTCCGGCCTCGCTCGGCGGGGCATAGCCGGTCACCTCGATATCGCGGGTCCTGGTGTGGACCTGGACCGTCCCGTGCCTGAGGCCCACTGGAATTACCCTGGGAAAGATTTCCATGATCCGTTCAGGCCGGGCGGCGGTCGCCAGGTCCCAGTCCTTGGGCACAAGGTGCAGAAGGTGGTCGCGGAGCGCTCCGCCCACAATCCACACATCAAAACCCTGGCCATGGATTTTTTCCATGACCCTGGCTACATCGCGGGGAACGAACGAAAGGCCTATGGGCTCGGATGGAATCGTCATCGAACCTCCTGGGAAAATGGATTCACCACAGAGATCAAAGGGGTAAAACGTAGAATCTTTGGTATCTTGGCAACGAGGGCAAATTCCTCAATTCCTAAGTTCTCTGTGTGCTCTGCGCTCTGCGTGGTGAATTTTAAAGCTTTTCGCCGGTTCCCGTGCTCCAGACCGGGAACCGGCGAAAAGGTGATTTTTATTTAAAGAAGCAGATATAATGTACCGTTATCTTTTTGTAAGTTATTGTTTTTTTGTCCGCGTCCTCTGCGTCTGTGCGGTGAATTTTTTTGTCGGGTCTCCAAATAGTTACGGAAAGACTTGATCTTTTCGGAATCGCAAATATAATGGATCGCGGAGTGGTGATGCAAGCCGGAAGGCGGCATGGAGAAGTTTGCAGCGAAAGTGAGGCGGATTTTTCATGAGCACGGAGAAAGCATACGCAACAATGGCAGAGGCGAACCGCATTATAGAGGATTTTACGCCGTCGAAGTACGCTTTCTACGTAGCTATGTTTTTGGTTGAAATCGCGCTTTGTTTCTTTCTTCTTTATTCCATTTAGGTGTGCCATGAGCGGCGATAGTCCCAGAATGTTTCGGCCCTTATCCCTTTGGAACAGGTATATGTTACGTTCCCTCGCGCTACTACTACTAGGCATAATTAGCCTGTTCGATCAGGCACGGAGAACTCTGGCCTTTTTCTACCTATGAAGCTCGATTAGGATTGGACAATCAAAGGCCGCGGGGTTCTCCCCGCGGCCTTTTTTGCTTTTTATCTGCTTTTTTTCAGCCGTTTTTCAAAAACTGTCCGGTATTTCCGGACCGGACGACGGAAATACACAGGAAGGAGTTCAAAATGAGCCGAAGGATTCATATTTTCGACACCACTCTCAGGGACGGGGAACAGATACCCGGGGCCAAACTGAACAAGAGGCAGAAGATCGAGATAGCGGAGCAGCTTGCAAAGCTGGGAGTCGATGTGATCGAAGCCGGCTTTCCCTGCTCCTCGCCCGATGACCTGGCGGCCGTGAAGTTGATAGCCCAGATGGTAAAGGGGCCGATAATCGCCGGACTTGCGCGCGCGGTCAAAAGCGACATAGACGCCGCGTGGGAGGCGGTTCGAGAAGCCGAAAGGCCAAGGATACACGTTTTTCTCGGCTCATCGGACATTCACCTCAACAAGAAGCTGCGCCGGGACCGCAATACCGCTCTTGAGATGGCGGTGGAGGCCGTAAAGTACGCCAAGGGCTTTTGTAACGACGTGGAGTACTCGACCGAGGACGGGTCCCGCACGGAATTCGAGTATCTGTGCCGCATCATCGATGCCGCGATAAGCGCCGGGGCCACGGTTATCAATGTTCCGGACACCGTCGGGTACGCGGTTCCGGACGAGTACGGAGACCTGATCCGAAGGCTGAGGGAGAGCGTCCCGGCCCTGGACCGGGTCATCCTGAGCGTCCACTGCCACAACGACCTGGGGCTTGCCGTGGCCAACAGCCTTGCGGCCGTGCGCAACGGGGCGGACCAGGTGGAATGCACCATCAACGGGATCGGCGAGCGCGCCGGCAACGCCTCCTTGGAAGAGATGGTGATGGTTCTCAAGACGCGCTACGCCGACCGGGTCCAAACCGGGATCAACACCCAGGAGATCTACCGCACCAGTCGCATGGTAAGCAGGGTGATGAATATCCTGGTCCAGCCCAACAAAGCCATAGTGGGGGCCAACGCCTTCGCGCATTCCTCCGGGGTCCACCAGGACGGGATCCTCAAGGACAGGACCACCTACGAGATCATGAAGCCCGAAGACCTCGGAATCAAACAGCACGCGATAGTCCTGACCGCCCGTTCGGGCCGGGCCGCCCTGAAGCACCGGCTCAGCGAACTCGGCTTCAACCTGGAGCAGCAGGTTTTCGAGCGCGTTTATAACCGCTTTATCAGTGTGGCCGACCGGAAAAAAGAGATCGGGAGCCGCGATTTGCAGTCCATAGTGGAAATCGAAGTCTCAAAGGTCCCGGAAACGTATACGCTGGAAAGCCTCCAGATAATGAGCGGCAACACCATGGTGCCGCTGGCATCCGTCACGCTCATCAAGGATGGCGAGCACCTTACCGATGCGGCAACCGGAAACGGCCCGGTGGATGCGGTGTTCAACGGCATCGAACGCATCATCGGGGTGCAGGGAGAGCTTCGCGACTATGACCTGAAGGCGGTCACAATGGGGCGCGATGCGCTCGGCGAGGCGATGGTAAGAGTGCAGATCGGCACCATTGTCTATTCGGGCATAGGTACGAGTCCTGACGTGATAGAGGCAAGCGCCCGCGCATATCTTAACGCTTTCAACCGCTACTTTATAAACGGACACGGCCTGGTTCCGGCTCAAAAGGCCCGTTGAACCGGCTGTCTACCCATCCCGGATACACGAGAAGGCTGCGAAGTTCCCGCTCGTTCGCAAGCGGGAGCAGTCGGACGAACCGGGTGAGATCCTTCCCGGCCCCCCCTTTACAATAGGGGGAGCGAAGATCCGCGAAGGCCTCAACCCCTCCCTTTATCCAGGGGAGGGGTGAGGGGGGGATCGACTCTGTTGACCGCCATAGAAAAAGGCGGCCCTTGCGAGCCGCCTTAAATTCAGAACCGCGGAATGGGGACTTCCTGCACTACCTGAGGAGCGTGAGTATTTGCTGGGGAGCCTGGTTGGCCTGGGCCAGCATTGCCATACCTGACTGCTGAAGGATCTGGTTCTTGGTGAAGGTGGAAATTTCATCCGCCATGTCAACGTCGCGGATGGCAGACTGGGAAGCCGAGTAGTTCTCAATGCCCGTCGCCAGATTTTCGATCGTGTACTGGAGCCTGTTCTGGTAAGCGCCGACCGAGCCCATATAGGAGTTGATCGAGGTCAGGGCGGTGTCGATGGCGTTCATTGCAGCCTGGGCTTTCTCGGTATCGGTGACGGAAATGCTGCTGGCGTCTACTCCAAGGGCGGTTGTCAAGGCCAGGTCAAAGCTGATGTTGATCTGGTTGTCGCTGTTGGCGGTGGCGCCGACCTGGAAGGTGACCCCGCTGCCTGAAAGATCTCCGGCTACCAGCTTCTTGTCGCCATAGAAGGTGGAGTTGGCGATACGGTCGATTTCTTCCTGGAGCGCGCTGAATTCGGTCGTCATCATGCTGTCGTCGGTCTGGCCTGAGGCCGCCTGGGTTGCCAGGGACTTCATACGCGTCAGAATGTCGTTAATCTTGGAGTACGCGCCGTCAGCCACCTGGAGCATGGACTGGGCTTCACTGGCATTCTGTGAGGCGACCCTCATCGACGCGATTTTTGCCGAGAAGTTGTTGGCAATCGCGAACCCGGCGGCGTCGTCTTTTGCCGAGTTGATTCTCAGGCCGGATGAAAGGCGTTGAAGGGACTGGGCAACCTTGGCGTTGGTGTTGATCAGGTTGTTGTGCGCATTGATGGCTTCCATGTTGGTGTTGACTCTAAGACCCATGATATTTCCTCCTTGAAGTTTTTTTTGACATCCTTGTCAAATTTGATCAGGTCTTTTGGACCATCCCACAGTTCGTGATTTTCCGCGTTGAAATAAGTATCGACATGGGCAAAGAAGAACTTGAGATTTTTTTGACGGCGGGGATAAAACTCGTTTGCGCGCCCGGGCGGCGCGTTGGGGACTTCAGGGGGGCACGGTTTTTTCGCGTCCACCCGCTTTTGATTCAGCGGGAATCGTGAGCACGGCAGGGCTGTGCCCGCCTAACGGGCTTTGGAAGCAACCAGTGCCCGTTTCAGGCATTCCTCCGATTTTTCCGGCAATCCGCGCAGCTTGTAGATCGAGGCCAGGTTGGCCAGGCTTTTGGGCTCAAGGTCGATAAAACGCCCCGCGGTTTCGTAAGCGAACTGGGCCATGCCGATATTTTTTAATTCAAACGCTTTTACGCCCAGCCATTCCCAGCTTGTGCCCGGACTGCCCCCCCCGGCAACCGATGCGTTGACCAGCTTGAGCACTTCCTGGCGGCGGTTCATGCAATAGAAGCTGTATGCCATGTGGAGCAGAATTTTCGATTCATCGGGCAGGGCTTGCCGCGGGAAATAATCGGGTGCGTGTTTTTTGCCGACGATCTTGCGGAAGGTCTCGACAGCCTCGACGTGTTTTCCCAGTTTCTGGTAAAGCAGTGCGATCTGGAAATTATGATTGGGGTTGCTGTTTGCGATGTTTTGGGCTTTGAGCAAGTTTTCGAGGCACCCGCCGGCATTTTGCGCCTGGAAGTTCAGCTTCGCCAGGAAGAGGTAGCCCTCCGGGATCAGGTGGTGATTGAGGTTTTCTTTCTCGAAGCGCTCCAGGGCGGCCACCATGCAGCGGACCGCCTCCTCTTCGTTCCCGAGCGGGGCATGTGTCAGGGCGAGGAAAAAATACAGCCCCCCGTGGTCGCCTCCCTCCGCCCGCTCTTTTTCGAGTATGGCCAGGTTGCGTCTGGCCTTCGCAATCTTTGCCTCCTCGTTCATGTATCCCAGGTGGCGAACTACTATGTCGGTATTGGCCAGCTCCAGGCCGGCACTCACCGCGCTCGGGAATAACTGCTCGTGTATGCGGCTTTCGAACCGGACTTCGGGAATCAGGGGCGTGCACCTCAACTGCAGGCACGAAGACTGCCGGGAATCGCTCTGATGGTTTTGCAGGATGAAGTAGAAGGCTTTCCTGCCGTCAAAATGCGATTTCAGCGCATTTATATA
Organism: uncultured delta proteobacterium; assembly: GCA_963712895.1. GTDB lineage: Bacteria > Desulfobacterota > Syntrophobacteria > Syntrophobacterales > Syntrophobacteraceae > SbD1. The sequence continues at coordinate 234,039 of CAVQJR010000018.1, forward strand.
TCCTCCATGATCGGGGCTCACCCGGTCGTCGGCATCCAGCCAGAGATGATAGCTCCCCGTCGCCTTTGACATGGCGAAGTTGCGCGCTGCCGCAAAATCGTCAATCCATTTGAAATCAAAGATGCGGGGGGTGAATCGCGCGGCGATTTCCTTCGTGTTGTCGGTCGAACCGGTATCGACAACCACGATCTCGTCGGCAAAGGGTTTGATGCAGGAAAGAGCATCGACCATGTTAGCGGACTCGTTTTTAACGATCATGCATACCGAGAGGCCGCAGGGCTTCGACATCCGAACAATACCTCCAGCAGGGCGAACCCGATCAGCCGGGTTTTGCTCCGGCCGCGAAAAAGAAAGGAGGGGTTATTAACCGGCCGTGGGCCGGCTCAGGGCGGCTTGCCCGTTGTTTGCGTCTCCATTACTGATCGACTTGAGCAGCGCGGCGCACTTCAGGCACGAGGGATCTATTACCAGCGCCTCTTCCAGGATGGCCTCGGCCTCGGCTTTCTGCCCGATTGCGTTGTGCAGCGAAGCCAGGACGAATATGGCCTCGGTGGTCCCCGGCCTGATCTTTACCGCTCTTTCCACCGCCTCCGCCGCCCCGGAAAAATCTCCCGCCTCCATCAGCTTCCTCGCTGCTTCGAGATAAATTTCCGCCGTTTCGGGTGGAACCGAATCCTTGTCCCACTGCGGCAGGGCGCTCCGGCGAACCAGGGTCTCGTACTCCTCCCACGCCTCATCGTCTTGCGGACAGCGCTTCAGGTATTCCCTGAAAAGGTCCACGGCGGTATCGATTTGCCCGGCCATGGAAAGCGCCCGCGCACTGTTGCCCAGAATTTCCGGGTCTTCCGGGTCCAGTTCCAGCGCTCTTAGAAAGTTCTGGAGAGCCGCTTCGAGGCTGCCGCTCTGGAGATGGATCACCCCCAGGTCGTTATGAGCTTCAGCCATGTCGGGATTTTCCTGGATGGCCATTTCAAAGCACGCTTTTGCGTAGTCCTGGTTGCCGCGCTCGAATTGGATGATGCCCTGTTTCCTGAAAAATTCGGCGGTTTCACCGGATTCAGACGAAGTCTGCAAGCTGCCGGCGGCCCCGGCGACGGACTCTGCTTCGAAGCGCAGTTTATCGTCCTGAGGATTTCGATCGATGTAAGACTTGATCACGTCTTCGGCAAAATCGCGCTTTCCGAGAGCACTGAAAATCCGGCTGCACTGGAGGACCGTCTGCCGGTCGTTGGGATCGAGTTCCAGCGCGCGGGTGAGGCTGTTCAGCGCGTCCTCGGTTTTGCCCTGTTCCCAGTAGGCCCGGCTGAGTGCGCAGTGAGCCTTGGCATCAAAAGGGTCGTCCCTTAGGGCCATGTCGAAACATTCGGTCGCCTCAACCGGCTTTTTCGCCACAAGCGCATCCTCACCTTTTTGCAGCCAGCCCGGATGCGAATCCGACCGAGCACAGCAGGACCCGGCCCCCAAACCTGTCATTTCCATTACATTCTCCCTTGTTGCGCCTTTTCCCCGCCGCGGCGCGTGGGGGGATCAGCCATGAGACAATCAAGTGCCTGTGTCTGTATTTCGTGAGAAAAACAGCAGAAGAACAGGGCAATCCTGTCGCAGCGGCAACACTTGCAAGATATCGGCCAAAGTTGAATTGTACTTGTTTACTCGGTCTTGCGGGCGCTGAAGGCTTGCGGAATTGAAAAAACCACGGGCAGTTGAGGTCAAAAACTTGACTTTAGCCGGACGACTACAGATCTACATTCCCGCGCGGGAGCGGACTCAGCGCTTTTTGTCCAGTGCGGCCTGGTAGACCGTGCGGCGGGGAAGGGAAAAGCGGGCGGCGATAATCGACGCGGCTTCCTTCAGCGAGGTGCCCCCGGCCAGCATGGAGTCGAGTTCCTCCTGCCAGCCGGGTCCTTCCCGGCCGGAAGCGTCTTTTGCGGGGCGGCCTTCCACCACCAGCGTGATTTCGCCCCTTGTTTCCCCGGCTCCGAAGTGGGCCAGCGCCTCGGAAACAGTGCCTCTGAACACTTCTTCGTGGATTTTCGTAAGCTCCCTGGCAACCGCAACCCTGCGCTCGCCCCATGAGTCCAGGATATCTCGAAGGGTTTTCAAAAGCCTTTTCGGCGACTCATAGAGGACCAGCGTCATCGTCAGTGAGCTGTTTTCACTTAAGAATCGACGCCTTTCCGCGCCTCTTGCCGGAGCAAAACCCAGGAACGCGAAGGGTTGGACCGGAAGGCCGGACAGCACGACCGCCGTGATAATGGCCGTCGGGCCCGGAACGGCGACAGGGGAAACCCCCCGCCGCAGGGCCTCTTCGACCAGAAGAGACCCCGGATCGGATATTCCGGGGGTCCCGGCATCCGTTACCACCGCAACGCTCTTTCCGGCGGCGATCTTTTCCAGGAGTTGCTCTCCGCGCTCGCGGGCATTGTGTTCGTGGTAGCTTACGAGAACTTTGTGGATATCGTAGCGGGACAGGAGTTTTCGGGTGTGGCGGGTATCTTCGGCGGCTATGATGTCCACCGAGCGCAAAGTGTCGAGCGCTCTTAGCGTTATGTCGGCAAGGTTTCCTATGGGGGTGGCGACAATATAGAGTCTTCCTTCGGTTCCCGCCGGGGTCTTTTCAGGATCGGGCTTCGAAGGCATTGACTATCCAGTTGATCTCGGGTTGTTCGTCGTTCCACCTGATTGCAACAACATCGATTCGCGCGCTGGAGTTTTCCAGGGCACATTTTTTGACATACCACTGGGCCGCCCTGACGATTCTGCGGCGCTTGCGGGCGATGATCGATTCTTCCGCGAAGCCGAATTTGCCGGTCCCCGTGGACCTGACTTCGACGAACACGATCGTTTTTCCGTCACGGGCAATGATGTCGATTTCCCCGGAAGGGCACCGGAAATTTCGCTCCAGTATCTTCATTCCGCTTCGGACCAGGAATTCGGCGGCCACATTCTCGCCGATCCTGCCCTTATTGAACCGGTTCATCTCCATCGCACCTGCATTCCGGTCCGGGCACCACCCCGTTGAAGCTCATGCGGTGGACCCGGCAGGGACCATGCTTCCGGATAGCCTCATAGTGCAGCCGAGTGGCATAGCCCTTGTTGGAATCAAAGCCGTACTGTGGGAACATCTCGTGGTATTCGCACATGAGCCGGTCGCGGTGCACCTTGGCGATGACCGATGCCGCCGCGATGGAAAGCGAAAGGCCGTCTCCCTGCACGATTCCGGACTGCTCGATCTCAAGGGGCAGCCTGTACGGGCCGTCGATCAGCAGGAAGTCGGGCCTGGTTTCCAGTTGTCCGATGGCGAGCATCATGGCCTGGAAAGAGGCCTGAAGAATATTGATTCGGTCTATTTCGAAGTTGTCCACCACCCCGATGCCGAAAGCGGAGGCGGTCGCCCGGATCTTTTTGTCGAAGTGTTCCCGCTGTGCCGGCGTGAGGCATTTTGAATCGGTGAGGCCGGGCAGACGCACCCATTTGGGCAGGATCACGGCGGCAGCCACCACCGGGCCGGCAAGAGGCCCCCGGCCGGCCTCGTCTATCCCGGCGATCGAGCTAAAACCCCGCTTGTGGGCCTGCCTCTCGAAAAGATGCATGTCCACTGCCGGGGGTTTAGCTGTTCTTTGCCGCACGGTACTTTTCCCGGAACGAAATTAACCTGTATCGGCCCTGCCGCAACCCCGGCGGGATGGCGCTCCCGCGGCGACCGGGGAGCATTTACCAACCGCGATTTACGGCGCAAAAACGCAAGTGTCGGGGGAAAGGCGGCCGGTCCGGTGCGAATCGGCCTCGAACCGAGGCCCCGGTCCATGGCTGCCTAACTTTTGGGCGCCTCGCGCTTCTCGCGAATCCTTGCCGCTTTTCCGACCCGCTGGCGCAGGTAGTAGAGCCTGGAGCGGCGAATGCGGCCGTGCCGCAAAATCTCTATCCTCTCGATCTGGGGCGAGTGCAAGGGAAAAATTCGCTCCACTCCCACACCGTAGGAGACTTTGCGAACGGTGAAGGTCGCTCCCATTTTCGCCCTGTGGGCGCGGAGCACCAGGCCCTCGAAAATCTGGATACGCTCCTTCTCCCCTTCACGGATCTTGACGTGGACCTTGACGGTGTCGCCAATCCTGAGAGGGGGGATATCGACCCGCATGTGATCTCTTTCGATTATATCGAGCATACTTGCCATCTTATTCCTCCATATTATTAACCAATTTAAGAATTTAGGAATTCAGGAATCCTCGATCTAAACGATGAATCCCTCAACTCCTAAATTCTGTCATGTCCCAGCAGCCGATCCATCAAAATGGCCGAAGCTGATCGGACCGAGAGATGATTGTAGCTGCCGGCCCCGGCCAGCGGATCGAGCACCGCGTCTGCTTCTGCGATCACCGACGGCGCGAGCCCCCATCCCGTCCCGAACATCAGCATAAACGGACGCGCATCGCGCTCCAGTGCCGCCCTGGCATCGCGGTGGGCAAGCGATCCGTTCTCTTTTCTTGCCGTACTGGCCCACAATACCGGTGCCTTGCCGCTACGCTCGAAAACGTCCCGGCAGGCAGCGGATATGCTTTCCACCACCTTTAAAAGTTTGAGGGCTTCTCGCCTTTCCGGCAAAATTTCGCCCCCCTTGCCCTCAATCCAGTGGGCCGTCAGCCGATGGGCGAGCGCCTGCTGGTCTTCCAGGGGGGTCACGATGTAGCATGCCGGCACGCCATAGGTCCGGCAGGACCGCGCCAGATCGTGGAGATCGAGATTGGTTATAGCCGAAGCTATCGTTTCACCCATCCTGTTTAGAACGGGATAATGCACCAAGCAAACAAAAAGGGGCGCCATCAGGATTCCGTGCTCAGCTTGCGCCCGTTCTTTTCGTTGCCCGATTCCTGCCCCGCCGCTTCGAGCAGGGCGATATCTTCGGCACTGAGCTCCAGGCGGGAAAAGAGGTCCGGGCGGCGCGCCCTGGTTCTGAGGAGCGCCTGCGCCCTGCGCCAGCGCCGTATCTTGTCGTGATTTCCGGACAGCAGAATTTCGGGGACGCTCCACCCCTCGAAGTCTTGGGGCCGGGTGTACTGCGGATATTCCAGGACCGGTTCACTGAACGAATCCGCGGAAGCGGAATCCACGTTTCCCAACGCCCCGGGCAGGAGCCTGGTCACAGCGTCCAGAATCACCATCGCCGCAATTTCGCCGCCGGTCAAAATATAGTCGCCAATCGATATCTGATCGTCCGTAAAATGTTCGGCCACCCGTTCGTCAACGCCCTCATACCGGCCGCACACCAGCATGATTCGCGGAAGAAGGCTCAATTCGCGCGCGATTTGCTGGCTGAAAAGCCGGCCCTGGGGGCTCAGCAGGATGACCGTGGCGGGCGGGCCGTCTTCTTTTATCGACCGGAGTGCCGCCACTATGGGGTCCGGTTTCATGACCATCCCTTCACCGCCCCCGAAGGGCCGGTCGTCGGTCATCTGGTGCTTGTCCGTTGCCCAGTCGCGAATATTGTGCATCCGCACCCGGATGAGGCCCCGCTCGCGGGCCTTTCCCACTATGCTCTCCTCCAGGGGCGAAGAAAACATTGCGGGGAAAATCGTCAGGATGTCAAAGATCATTTATTTCGATGTCACTCCAGGCCTTCCGGCAAATCCACCGTGATCTTGCGCGCCTCGATGTCAATTTCGCAGATAACGTCCTCTAAGGCCGGCACCAGGATCTCTTTCTCCCCGCCTTGCACGACGTAGACGTCGTTGCTTCCGGTTTCAAGAATTGCCCGGACCGTTCCCAGGTCTCTGCCGTCCCGGGTCTGGACGCTAAGCCCGATCAACTGGTAATGGTAATACTCGCCTTCCGAAAGCGGCGCCAGGCGGTCTTCGGTTACGAACAGTTCTTTTCCGGCCAGATCCCGTGCCTGGTCCATCTCGCTGATTTCCTCGAACAGGGCGATCATTGCCTTGCCGCCTTCGCGGATGTTTGCCAGCGTTATCTGCCGCTGCGCCTTCCCCCCGGCATCAAGGAGCCAAAGTTTTTCACCCGCCTCCAATACTCCGAGAGTTTCCCCATAAGGGTAAACCTTTAGCGCGCCCCGCACCCCATGGGTCTTGACCACCCTGCCTACGGGTATGAGACGCGGCTCTTCCATCGGTACTATTCGATGATTTCAAGAACGGCACGTTTGCGAATCTTGGTGGAAGCAGCGCTCAGGATCGTCCTCATCGCCCGGGCAGTGCGGCCCTGTTTCCCTATGACTTTTCCGAGGTCTTCTTTCGCCACCCTGAGTTCTATCACCGAGGTCTGCTCCCCCTCGATTTCGGAAACCCGCACCTTTTCAGGATTGTCAACCAACGCCCGCGCCATAAACTCGATCAGTTCCTTCAACATGATGGCCTCCACAGGTATGCGCTGCAATAATAATCCAAAGTGGTGTGATTAGAGGACTAGTTGGCCGTTCAACCGCCGTGCTTTTTGATTAGATTTGCAACCGTATCGGTCGGTTTAGCACCCTGTCCGAGCCAGTACTGAAGCCTTTCCTTGTCGATCTGAACTTCCGTTGCCTGCGGCAGCGGATTGTAGATTCCTATTCTTTCAATGAAGCGGCCGTCGCGCGGTGCTTCCGAGGAAGCCACAACAATCCTGTAAAAGGGCCTCTTTTTCCTTCCGCCCCTGGCCAAACGAATTTTAACCGCCATCCTTTTCTAAACCTCCCGATCCATGGGCAAAGCCCTGATATTTGCACAAACGATACCATCAACAGCTATATAACCGAGCCCCGCTCGGAGGCGCAAATTCCCGTCCGGCGGCTCCGAGCGACCCCAATTGCGCCAATACGCCCGGACCATCGAAAGCAATGAATAAGCTAACCTTTCCGGAAAATACAGCAAATTGCTTTATATAGCGCATCATTGCTAAATTAGAAAGGGAAAAAGGAACCCTTGCGCCGAATCTTGCCCTTCTTTTTCTTCGTTGCGCCTCCGCCCACCCCCATCATCTGGCGCATCATCCTGCGGGATTCCTCGTAGCTTTTGAGCAGGCGGTTCACATCCTGGACCCTGGTCCCGCTTCCATCGGCTATCCGGCGTCTGCGGCCCGCGTTCAGGATTTCGGAATTCAGCCGCTCTTTCATGGTCATCGAATTGATGATGGCCTCCATGCGCACGAATTCCTTCTCGTCGACCTGCATTTTCTTCAATTCCTTGAGCTGTCCCATTCCGGGCAGCATACTCAGTATCTGCTCGAATGAGCCCATTTTTTTAACCTGCCGGAGCTGGCTTCGAAAATCCTCGAGCGTGAAGGTGTCCTGGCGAAACTTTTTCGCGATCTCCATTGCCTGGTCGGCATCGAAGGCTTCCTGGGCCTTCTCTATCATGGAGAGCATATCCCCCATTCCCAGGATTCGCGAACTCATCCTGTCGGGGTGGAAAACCTCCAGGGCGTCGAGCTTTTCGCCCACACCGATCAGCTTTATCGGGCAGTGGGTGACGGAGCGTATCGACAGGGCCGCCCCGCCCCGCGCATCGCCGTCGAGCTTTGTAAGAATAATTCCGGTAAGGCCCAGTTTTTCATTGAACGCCCCGGCAACCTGTACTGCGTCCTGGCCGGTCATGGCGTCGGCCACCAGGAGGATCTCGGAGGGCTGAAGGATCTCTTTGAGCCTGGACAGCTCCTCCATCAGCTCCGAATCGACGTGAAGCCGCCCGGCGGTGTCCACCAGGATGGTGTCGCAGTTTTGCTGCCGGGAGTAGTTAATGGATTCCCTGGCGATTTCCTCGGGTTTTTGCCGGAAGGAAGACGGGAAGGCGGGAAGCTTTAACTGGTTTGCCAGCGTGATCAACTGGTCGATTGCCGCCGGCCGGTAAACGTCGGCGGGGACCAGACAGGGCCTTCTCCCGTCCTGGGCGAGTTTTCGGGCCAGCTTGCCGGCCGTTGTCGTTTTGCCCGACCCCTGAAGGCCGACAAGCATCACGGCCACCGGCGTGCGGCCGGTAAGCCTGAGCGGCTCCGCCTGGCCGCCCATGAGCTTGGTCAACTCATCGTTGACAATCTTTATGACCTGCTGACCCGGGGTGAGGCTGTGCATCACCTCCTGGCCCACCGCCCTCGATGCGATGCCCGCCACGAAGTCCCTGGCCACTTTGTAGTGAACGTCGGCTTCGAGAAGAGCCATGCGGACTTCGCGCAGCGCATCCCTTATGTTGGCCTCGGTAAGCTTCCCCTGGCCTTTCAGGTTCTTGAAAATCTTCTGGAGCTTGTCTGAAAGATTGTCGAACATCGGTCCACCGGTAAATCATGGAATATGGTATCGAAACAACTCTCTTAACGCATACGCGAAAATAGATCAAGCATTGCGGGTTCCGGGTCGGGACACCGGCGCCGGCGTTTCCAACCCGCAACCCGTAATCGGCTCACACCACCGTGGGATCTTCCTGACGCTCGATCTGTTTTCCGGAATAGATAAGTTCGGGCTTCTTGATGATCACCCGCGTGTCCGGAGGAACGGATTCCGTGAGCCAAACGTTTCCGCCGATGACCGAGCGGGCGCCGATAACGGTCGATCCGCCCAGGATGGTTGCTCCCGAGTAGATGATCACGTCGTCTTCGATGGTCGGGTGGCGTTTTCGGTTCCTCAACTGCTCGCCCGCATTGCGCGGAAGGGAGAGGGCGCCCAGGGTCACCCCCTGGTAGAGCCGCACCCGGTTTCCGATCTCGGTCGTCTCCCCGATCACCACTCCCGTTCCGTGATCGATGAAGAAGCTCTCGCCGATGTGGGCGCCGGGGTGAATGTCGATTCCCGTCACGCTGTGGGCGTACTCGGTCATGATGCGCGGGATGAATGGAATGCCCTGTTCCCAGAGATAGTGGGCCACCCTGTAGATGGATATCGTCAGCAGGCCCGGATAGCTGAAGATGATCTCGTCGTAGCTCTTGGCTGCCGGGTCGCCCTGGTAGGCCGCCCTCACGTCGGATGCAAGCATTCTCCTCACTTCGGGCAACTCGCGCATCAAACCTATTGACGCCTCCTGCCCGCGTTCCTCACACTGGATGCAGGGCAGGTCGTGGCGGATGCAGTCGTGGCGCAGGGCAATCGTTATCTGCTCGGACAGCAGCTCGAAAAGCACGGTTGCTTCCTGCCCGAAATAGTAGCCCAGGTTGAACTGCTCCAGGCGGTTTCTTACGAAATAACCGGGGTAGAGCAGCCTGTTAAACCTGCTTACAAGGTCGGTAACCGCCTCGCGGGAGGGGATCGGTTCCGGCCCCACGTGGTCGAAACACTCGCCGTTTGCGCACGTCAACACCAGGCTGTCCACTATCCCCGGAATTGCCTCCCGGAAATGGCGGTCGGTCTGCACGGCCGCCTTGCATAAATCAAGGGTCATTGGCTGGTCAACCATAATATGCGTCTCCTTCGGACACGGCACCCGATATCCTGGCCAGATCCCGTTCGCCCCATTCCGGTCACATAGGGGCTTTTCAAGCTGCCGGAGCATGCAATTAGCCCTCATAAGAGGGGCCGCCCCGCCGGTGCAGCGTCAACCGGGTCCTTACAGGTGCAGGGAAACATTCCCGTCATCGCGGCGACGATTGCTCGTACGATCCGGAAGCCTTGCTGACACTACACCGGTTCGCCCCGCGGGCTGCGGATCAAGTGCAACCCGCTATCGGTATTTATACTTCTTTAATATGAAAAAAACGACCGGACAGTTTCTTGCCCTGGCCGTTTTCCGGTCGGTGACGCCGCCCCTCTATGCCTTTTCGGCTGCCTGAGCGCTTGCCTTCCAGTAGGGCGACAGGCTCCTCAGGGTCTCTATTATCGGCGGCAGCTTTTCCAAAACGAAATCGATTTCCTCCTCGGTATTGTACACGCTCAGACTGAATCTGATGGAACCGTGGGCCATGGTGAAAGGAACGCCCATAGCCCTCAAGACGTGCGAGGGCTGAAGGGACCCGGAGGTGCAGGCCGAACCCGATGATGCGCAGATTCCGTACTCGTCCATCATGAGCAGGATCCCTTCGCCCTCCACGAATTCAAAGCTGATGTTGGTCGTATTGGGCAGCCGGTTAATTCTTTCCCCATTTACCTTCGTGTTTGGAATGGTTTGCAGCAGGGTATTTTCGAGCTTATCCCTGATGCGCCTTACTTCGGTGTTTTCGTATTCCATTTTCGCGCCCGCAAGCTCCGCGGCAACACCCATCGCAATTATGCTGGGGGTGGCTTCCGTCCCGCCCCGCCGGCCCCTTTCCTGGTGGCCTCCGATGAGAAGAGGCGAGAACTTGGTGCCCTTGCGTACGTAGAGGATGCCGATACCCTTTGGCGCATGCAGCTTGTGTCCCGAAAGCGAGAGCATGTCGATGGCCGTCTTGTTCAGCTTGATAGGGATCTTTCCCACCGCCTGCACCGCGTCGGTATGAAACAGGATGCCGCGCTCCTTTGCCAGCTCTGCGGCTTTTTCTATGGGAAATATCACGCCCGTTTCATTATTGGCCCACATAAGGCTCACGACGGCAGTGTCGGGGGTCAGTGCCTTCCGGTACTGCTCGATGTCCATGCGACCCTCGCTGTCCACCGGCAGTTCGGTTACCCGGTAGCCCTGAGTTGTCAGGTGGGCGCAAAGAGCGCGGATCGCCGGGTGCTCGACCCTGCTGGTGACGATGTGTTTTTTGTCCGGATAGCTGCTCAGGGCGGAACGTATCGCCGCATTGTCGCTCTCGGTGCCACAGCTGGTGAACATGATCTCTTCGGGTGATGCGCCCAGGAAATCCGCCACCCTGTCCCTGGCCAGCCGGACCTCCTTCATCACATTGCCGCCAAACGAGTGCATGCTGGAAGGGTTGCCGTAGCGCTCGCTGAAGAAGGGAATCATTGCCTCCAGGACTTCCGGGGCCACCCTGGTCGTAGCATTGTTGTCCAAGTATACAGTTCTCACGCGGATACCTCCTCCACCACCAGCTCTGGCCACACCAGCTCACGGAGCTTTACTTCGACGAAATTTTTCAGCGTCTGGTTGGATGCCTGGCAGGAGGCGCAAGCCCCGCGCGTGGCCACCAGCACGCGATTGCCTATTATGTCCACCAGTTCGATATCGCCGCCGTCGTGTTTGAGCGCCGGCCTTATTTCGCGCTCCAGGGTTTCTTCTATCATCTTTATCTTTTTGAGGTTGGACAGCTTCGGCCTGTCGCCGGCAAGATACCCGGTTTCGCTCAACACCCTGTCTATTATCTGCTGGATGTCGGGGTGGCAATTGCCGCAGCCTCCGCCCGCCTTGGTGTAGTTGGTGACTTCCTCGACCGTGGCGAGCCTGTTTTCTCGTATTGCCCGTTCGATTTCCTTTTCGGTCACCCCAAAGCACTCGCAGACGATTCTTTCTTCAGCCGCGGGGCTGGGAGCACCCTTGAAATGGGCTATTGCCTGCTCGAGGGCCTCGCGCCCCAGGACCGAGCAGTGCATCTTTTCCTGGGGAAGACCTCCAAGGAAGTTGGCGATGTCCTGGTTCGTAACCTTGGATGCTTCCTCGATTGTCATGCCCTTTATCATCTCGGTCAGGGCCGATGCCGACGCAATTGCGCTGGCGCAGCCAAAGGTCTTGAACTTGGCTTCAGTGATCTTGCCGTCGCTGCCAAGCTTGAAAGTCAGCTTCAGGGCATCGCCGCAGGCGATGGAGCCGACCTCGGCTACCCCGTCCGCATCTTCGATTTCCCCGACGTTTTTAGGATTGAGAAAGTATTCCCTGACCTTATCCGTGTATTCCCACATATTCGGCTCCTCCGCTTCCCCGTAACTTAAAATTTACTCTCCGGTCCCCAATCTATTCAGTGCAAGCGCGCTCTGCAATTCGGACCGGCGTCATTTTTTCGTTAAAATCATTGAATTGGCTTCCCTACCATTGATATTGTATATCAGGTGCCTATGGATTGTTAGGCCGCCCCGCGCATAAAATAATTAATATTAGCAGAACCGATGGCTTATTTGAATACTATTGACTCAATGCCCGGACAATACGCGCGCCCCGGCGCCCCACGCACCCGCGCAGCGGCTTTCGAGCGGCAAAAAGCAGCAGCGCAACCGTTTTGCACAACCCCTCGAGTTGACTTTCTTCTTGACAAACCGCACCCTTCTCATTTAATTTTGCACTGTTTTTGCCAATTTTCCGCTGCTCAATCTCTGATCCGGTGCCGCCTTATCCAGATCGTAAGTTCCTCCTGCGCCGCTTCCTCCCGCTCCCTCCTCCCGCTGTTCGATCTTGTCTTTCCAGCATTCCGCAAAAATACCGTGGCACAGATTAGGTATTCCCAACCAAGGAGGTGAACGAAAACTCTTAACGCTCCGCCCTGTACCTTCGGTTCGGCAATTACAACCAGAGACAATTACACGAGAAATGGAGGCAAATCCCAAATGGCCTACGATGCGACAAAAATGAAAGACTGGCAGATTGCAGAAGACGCGGAAAAGAATATGCCCGTTCCCGAGCAATGGCGGGAAAAACTGGGGCTCCAGAAAGACGAAGTTATCCCCATGGGCCGCCTGTGCAGGCTCGATTTCATGAAAATAAGCGACCGGCTCAAAAATCGCCCCGACGGCAAATACATCGAAGTCACCGCCATTACCCCCACGCCCCTCGGAGAGGGCAAAAGCACAACCTCCTGCGGTCTGATGGAAGGTCTGGGCAAGATAGGCAAGAATGTGGGCGGAGCCCTGAGGCAGCCCTCGGGCGGCCCGACCATGAACATCAAGGGAACGGCGGCCGGCGGCGGCAACTCGCTTCTGATCCCGATGACCGAGTTCTCGATGGGTCTTACGGGCGACATCAACGACATCATGAACGGCCACAACCTGGCAATGGTCGCCCTGACCGCCAGGATGCAGCACGAAAGAAACTACAACGACGAACAGCTTGCCCGCCTCACCAGGATGCGGCGCCTGGACATCGACCCGACCCGCGTGGAGATGGGCTGGATTATGGATTTTTGTGCCCAGTCGCTTCGAAACATCGCCATCGGCATGGGGGGCCGGCAGGACGGCTTCATGATGCAGTCCAGGTTCGGGATTGCGGTTGGTTCCGAACTCATGGCCATTCTCGCGATCATCAACGATCTGCCCGACCTCAAGAAGAGACTGAACGAAATCACCGTGGCGTTCGACAAGAAGGGAAAGCCCGTAACCACCGGCGACCTGGAAGTCGGAAACGCCATGACGGCGTGGATGCGCAACACGATCAACCCGACCCTCATGTGTACCGTCGAATACCAGCCCTGCATGGTTCACGCCGGTCCTTTCGCCAATATCGCAGTCGGCCAGTCCTCGATCATTGCCGACCGCGTGGGCCTGAAACTCTTCGATTACCACGTGACCGAGAGCGGTTTCGCGGCCGATATCGGGTTCGAGAAATTCTGGAACGTAAAGAGCCGCTACAGTGGTCTCAAGCCGAACGTTTCGGTCCTCACCACCACCATCCGCGCACTCAAGATGCACGGAGGCGGGCCCAAGGTGGTCGCCGGGCTCCCGCTGCCGGAAGAGTACACCAAGGAAAACCTGGGTTTCCTCGAACGCGGGCTTCCCAACATGGTCCACCACATCAACACCATCCGCAAGTCCGGAATCAATCCGGTGGTGTGCATCAACGCATTTTACACCGACACCAAGGCCGAAATCGCGATGGTGCGCAAGGCGGCCGAGGCTGCGGGTGCGCGTTGCGCTCTTTCCGAGCATTGGCTCAAGGGCGGTGACGGCGCCGTCGAGTTTGCCGAAGCGGTGGTCGATGCCTGCAACGAACCCAACGATTTCAAATTCCTCTATCCGATCGAAATGAAGCTCAGAGACCGGGTGGCACTGATCGCCAAGGAAGTCTACGGCGCGGACGGAGTTGCCTGGAACCCGGAAGCGGAAGCCAAGGCGAAGATGCTCGAAGGCGACTCGAAGTATGACGACTACGCCACCATGATGGTCAAGACTCACCTGAGCCTCACCCATGAACCGGCGGTAAAGGGTGTGCCCAAGGGCTGGACCCTTCCGATCCGCGACGTTCTCATCTACTCCGGCGCAAAGTTTCTCTGCCCCTGCGCGGGGGCCATCAGCCTCATGCCGGGGACCTCTTCCGACCCGGCGTTCCGCAAGGTCGACGTGGACGTCAAGACCGGCAAGGTGATGGGCCTGTTCTAAGACCGGTTTTTCCCTCTCTTTCCCCGGGCGCAATGACTGCCCGGGGAGAAAGAGGGCTTTTCCCCGGTGCCGCGGCAATTGAATTCCGTTAAGCGTCGATTTAGAGCTTCTGGCAAAATTCTTAATGAAATTCTTTGCCGATTCGAGAACGAGTTCCCAACCCGGAGTCGCGGGGCGGGGACTTTTCGGTTTTGTGTCCCCATGCAGGGCCGGGTCCATGCAGCCCTGAGAAGCAAGGAGGTAAAAAATGGCTGCCAAACTACTGAAAGGCGCCGAAGTGGCCAAGGAAATCCGGGCCGAACTGAAGGTGGAAGTCCAGAGATTACAGGAAAAATACGGGGTGGTCCCCGGTCTGGTGACAATTCTGGTGGGCGAGAACCCGGCCTCCCAGAGCTATGTCCGGGCAAAGCAGAACGCCGCTCACGAACTGGGGTTCTATTCGGTCCAGGACAGCCAGCCGGCCGACCTGGGCGAAGAGGCCCTGTTAAAGCTGATCGACAAGTACAACAAGGACCCCAAGGTCGACGGCATTCTGGTGCAGCTTCCCCTGCCCAAGGGTGTCAACGAGAACAAGATCCTGCTGGCAATCGATCCGGGCAAGGATGTCGACGCGTTCCATCCGGTCAATGTCGGAAAGCTCATGATCGGCGAGCCCGACTACCTGCCCTGCACGCCGGCGGGCATACAGGAGCTTTTGGTGCGCTCCGGGGCGGAAATTTCGGGGGCTGAAGTGGTGGTGATCGGAAGGTCCAACATCGTGGGCAAGCCCATCTCGATGATGCTCGCACAAAAGGGGCCGGGGGCCAACGCGACGGTCACCATTTGCCATACCCGCACCAAGGACGTCAAATGGCACGCGCAGCGGGCCGACATACTGGTGGTTGCGGCCGGTGTTACCGAATACGTCAAGGGTGACTGGGTGAAGCCGGGCGCCGTGGTAATCGATGTGGGCGTAAATGAAGTCGGAAAAACCGCCGACGGCAAGCGAATACTCAAAGGCGACGTGGAATTCGAAACGGCGGCCCAAAGGGCCAGCGCCATCACGCCCGTTCCGGGCGGGGTCGGCCCCATGACCATCACGATGCTCATGAAAAACACCGTTCGTGCCTGTAAGGTACACAACAATGTAAAAGATTAGCGTCGGACGGCAAATATCGGCAAAAAACGGCCGGGACCGGGTTGAAAGACCCGGTCCCGGCCGTTTTTATTTATACGAGGCGCTCGGGCATGGAAGAGTACGGACCACAATATTGCGGAGGATGGCATCGTGTTGCTGGAATACATTCAGGCGGCATTTGGCACGGCAGGTATGAAATTTTGGCCGACGGCGGCTATTTGCCGGTTCCCAGGCTGGAGCTTGGGAACCAGCGGAAATTTATTTCTTCTTCTTTTTTTCTCTGCGCCCTCTGCGTCTCTGCGGTGATTTTGTTTACCGTTCCCCGGTTTCGACCGGCAAACCGGCGTCCCGCCATTTCGACCAGCCGTTTACCAGGACACGGACGTGGCTGTAGCCCCTTGCGCTAAGTTGCAGGGCAAGGTCTTCGCTCAGGTTGCAGGTTTCGCCGTCGCAGTACGTGATTATAAGGGATTCGGGGGACACCCCCGCCATTGCCTGTTCAAACGATTGATCGAAATTTTCGGAGAAAATGTTTAGCGCCCCCTTGATATGCCCCTCGTCGAATAATTCCGGGGGGCGGGCATCGATGAAGACCGCGCCGTGCGTTAGAAAAAGCGCCCTGGCTTCTTCAAGTGAGACTGACGGTTCCGCGGCGGTATCGAGTGTGCCGAGGCGCCCGCTCGGGGACCAGTCGCCCACCAGCGGCAACCCGTCTTTTCGCAAAGAGTTCACCGAAAAAGCCAAGGCCGCGGCCAGTGCCAGAATTGCCACGCTCTGCCCGAGGATGCTCGTCGCATTTTTTTTCAGGACCGTTTCCTCCTCACGCTTCGTGCATCTATTTATAATTGAAATTTATAATAGTCCTATATACCCTGCCTGTCCGGTGCCGGTCAAACCGGCCCTGCAAAATAATTCAAGAAATAGTGCCGGAGCTGCGCGGCGGGTTGTGGAATCGGTCGACCCACGGGCGTCTGCGCCGCCATTTCCGGATGGGAGGCAGAAAAGATGAGAGCCGTAATTCAGAGGGTTCTTGAAGCAAGCGTTACGATCGAGGGAAAGCCGGTCGCGCAGATCGGCAGGGGAATGCTTGTCCTTCTCGGGGTGGGTACGCAAGATAGCGCCGAAGACGCCTGCTACCTGGCGGAAAAAACGGTTCGCCTTCGCATTTTTCCCGATAGTGCCGATAAGATGAATCTTTCGGTACAGGACGTGGATGGTGAGGTCCTGGTCGTTTCACAATTTACGCTCTACGGGGACTGCCGAAAGGGAAGAAGGCCATCCTACGTTGCCGCCGCAACACCGGATTCGGCTAAAGCACTCTACGAAGCGTATGTGAGCGAACTCTCACGCTTCACTTCCAGGGTGGCCACCGGAAGATTTCAGGAGATGATGCAGGTCTTCCTTGTAAACGACGGACCGGTAACGCTGCTGCTGGACAGCAAGAAAGCCTTTTGATGCAAAAACCTCCCGGGTTGGGAATCGGGGTCTAGAGAATCCAGAACCTGGTCGTCTCCTCCCACTTGCCGCCCATGCACCTCATGCATTTGGTGGGAAAGCATATCATCCGTTCCGGACCAAACTCCTCGCCCCCAAGACCGCACCCGCCGTTTTCTCTTGCGCTCATATTTCCATCCATGCACCGGATAAACTACTACTCAAAAAATAATCAATCTCGAGGTTTTAGGCTATATTGCACCTGCGGGTCGAAAACGGCTTCCGGCTCTGCGCAGATTCGGCGGATACCGCCTCAAGGAGCCCGATCGGGTGAAGGACCATACGAAAAAATATTTTGAACGGCTGTACCGCGAAGGGCAGGGCGCAAGGCGGCCGGCAATTACCGGAAAAGCGTTGGCCGCGGATCTGGGCTACTCCCGTGCGATCATCCAATCCATTCCCGAAGAGTTGTGGGAAGACTTTCTGCCGTGCGGACACCTGCTTCCATACGTGCTGCCGGAAAACGGAGACAGTGTTTTGAACCTGGGAAGCGGCGCCGGGATAGACTCCCTGGCACTGAGGCTTTCCGGCGGAGCCGGGTTCGGGATCGTTAACATGGATATCGTATTTTCGGTGCTGGAAAAGGCGGCGCGCACGGCGCGGCTGAGATTCCCGGACCTGCAATTCGACTGGATCTGCGCCGACGGCGAGGGCCTGCCCTTCCTATCGGGGGCGTTTCAGTGGGTTGTCATGAACGGGGTGCTAAACCTGTGCACCGACAAGGAAAAACTCGCAACCGGCCTGGGGCGCGTTCTGGGAGCGGGCGGGACCGTCGCGGGAGCGGACCTTTGCCGAAAGGGGACGCTTCCGGACTATTTTCGGGAAGAGGCGGATGCGTGGGCCTGGTGCATGAGCGGGGCGCTGTCGGAGGCCGAACTGGAGTCGCTTTTCCGGTCCGCCGGATTTAAGAGGGTCGAATTGGTTTCGGAGCGGATGGACGAGCTCTTTGACAGGACGGTATTTGTTTACCGGAAGGTATGAGTAACGCCAGAGCGGCAAAGCAAACGCAAAGCGGTTGAGGCCGGGCTTCGCTCAACCCGGTCGTAAAACTCGTGCGTCTGCTCTCGTTCTCGCGCAGGAGCGTGGGAACGAGAGCAAAACTCCCGGACCTAACAGCCCGTATGCTCGTCAACCATGCTGATGGCTTTGGCGGGGCACTCTTCGGCGCAGATTCCGCATCCCTTGCAGTAATCCATGTCGATTTCCACCGGGACCGATCTCGTGACGACCCCTTCGGGGCAGTACATCCAGCACAGGTGGCAGGAAGATTTTCCGGTTTTCGAAGGTATGCATTTGGTGTGGTCGATCTCGGGCCTGGATGACCTCCAGTCGCCCGTTTTTCCGGCCTCCGCCTTGCACACGGTCGAGCGTGCGCATGTAAAAGGGTCTTCTCTAGGTGCAGTGGAACCCATCCCGTTTTCCTCTATCTTTAGTGCTGTTTTATGCCACAACCGCAGGCTTTCGCAAGTCCGCCTGAAAGGAGCGTCTGCTCGTAGGCCGATTTGGCCCCGAGCACGTTTTTTTCGGCGGCCTCGCCCTTGAAGTGATTCCTCAGGGACTTTTCAATGCTCTCCATGCCGACCAGACCGGTTGCCCTGGCGAAACCGCCCAGGATGGACGTATTGAAGAGCACCGCCCCCGAAATGATAAGACCGGCTTCCTGTGCCCACCGGCTGGCATCGGTGGTTGCCACTCTGACCGGGGCCGCCAGATGAATTTCCTCGGGTGGCTTGGGGCTGTTGATAAGCACCAGCCCGTCCGGCTGGATACCGGCAAGGACGTTTACCACCCTCAGGATGGTCTCGTCCAGCACGACAACCACGTCCGGGTTTTTCACCAGCGACATGGTGCGCACCTGCTCCCTGGCGAAACGGTTGGTGGCTATTACGGGCGCGCCTCTTCGCTCCGCTCCGAAAAACGGGGCGGCGGTAACACCCTTGAACCCCTCGTAATAGGCGGCCTCCGCCAGTATCTCGGCTGCCGTGACCGCACCCTGTCCACCGCGGCCATGCCATCTGATTTCAATGTATTTTCTATCCATTAAGCCACGACCCCTGGTTCGGATATAATGCTTGTTTGGCGGGCGGGGAAAAGCCGTGCCCACCCACGTATGGATATCGGGCGCAAGTGCTTGCTAAATATCCTTTTCGGCCGTAGTAGTCAACTTGCTTGTTAGCGGCGGCTTTTTCGGCTGACCCTTCAAGATGTAGTTTGACAATTGCAGGAGCCGGCGTTAAGATTTTTTACGTCAGCCGTTAGGGGTGCCCGAAAACCGGGCTGAGAAAGAACCCTTAGTACCTGATCTGGACAATGCCAGCGTAGGGAAATGGCTTAGGATAAAAGAATGGTTTGCTTTTTCCGCCGTTTCCCTACAGGGAAGCGGTTTTTTTATGGCCGGTGCAATGCGGAACCTGACCGAAATCGAGAAAAAAGTATACAGCCGCAATATCCTGCTGCCCGAAGTAGGGGAGGCCGGCCAGTCAAAGCTCCTGGAAAGCCGGGTCCTGGTGGTGGGGCTCGGCGGACTCGGAAGCCCCGCGCTGTTCTACCTTGCCGCCGCCGGGGTGGGTGAAATCGGCCTGGCCGACTGCGACACCGTAGATTTCTCGAACCTCCAGCGCCAGATTCTGCACGGGCGGGAAGACGTCGGACGCCACAAGGTGGATTCGGCAATCGATTCGATTGCCCGCCTGAACCCCGATGTGCGCCTCAATGCCCACAGAGGCGCACTGGATGCCGAAAATGCAGCGGCGATAATCGAACCGTACGATTTCGTGATCGAGGCCACCGATAATTTCGAATCCAAGTTCCTGATAAACGATGTCTGCGTCCGGCTGGGCAAACCATTCTCGCACGCCGGGGTCCTGGGGACGTTTGCACAGACGATGACCGTGGTACCCGGCAGGGGGCCGTGCTTCCGGTGCGTTTTCGAGGATGTCCCCCCGCCTGGAACATACGAGACCTCGGATCGGATCGGGGTGCTGGGGACCGTTGCCGGGGCCATGGGGACCATCCAGGCTACCGAAGCCATAAAGTATCTTCTCGCAACGGGCACACTTCTGGTGGGAAGGCTTCTCACCTGGGACGCAATGGAGATGGCCTTCCGGGAAGTGAGTCTGCGGACCGGCCGGCGGTGCGAAGTGTGCAAGTCCGCCGGCGCTTCACTCTGAACTGAAAGGCGGCAATAGAGATGGACGAACTGATCATAGCGGGACGCGCTTTTAGCTCGCGACTGCTCATGGGAACGGGTAAGTTTTCCTCCCCGGAGGTGATGAAAAAAGCAATCGAGGCTTCCGGTGCCGAGATAGTGACGGTGGCCCTGAGGCGGGTTGAACTGCAAAACCCGCAGGACAGTATTCTGAGCGCAATCGACACCAGCCGCTATCTGCTCCTGCCCAACACCTCGGGAGCAAGGGACGCGGCCGAGGCCGTGCGGCTGGCAAGGCTTGCCCGTGCCGCCGGCTGCGAGCCCTGGATCAAGCTGGAAGTCACCCCCGATCCGCAGTACCTGCTACCCGACCCGGTCGAAACGCTTAAGGCGGCGGAAATACTGATTAAGGATGGGTTTGTGGTCATGCCCTACATCCACGCCGACCCGATCCTGGCAAAGCGTCTGGAAGACATTGGAGTGGCAACGGTGATGCCGCTGGGTTCCCCTATCGGGTCGAACCGCGGCATAAGAACACGGGACGCAATCGAGATGATCATCGAGAGGTCGGGCATCCCGGTAGTGGTGGACGCCGGGCTGGGCGCTCCTTCTCACGCCGCCGAAGCGCTGGAAATGGGGGCCGACGCGGTGCTGGTGAATACGGCCATAGCGGTTGCCGGCGACCCTGAATCCATGGCCGCGGCGTTCAGAAAAGGGGTCGAAGCGGGCAGGGAGGCTTTCCTCGCCGGCCTGGGACGTACGCTTAAGACAGCAGAGGCATCGAGCCCGCTTACCGGATTTTTGAGATAATTTGAGATAAGTGATCAAATTAACCCCAAAATACGCAAAAATTAACCGCAGAGTGCACAGAGAACACAGAGTTGAAAAAATAAGTAAAAATTATCCATTTCTCCGTGTCCTCTGTGGTGAACAGTTCCCGAGGTAACCCGATGAGCTTCTACGACGAACTGAAACTGATGAACTGGCAGGAAATCGAGAGAGAAATCCTGGACCGCACCTCTGCCGAAGTGGAAACAGCCCTGGCTGCGCGCTCGCTCAATTTCAACCACCTGATCAGCCTGCTTTCCCCGGCCGCCGAACCGTACATCGAGGAAACGGCCCGGCGGGCCAATCTTATGACCCGGCAGCGTTTCGGCAAGACCGTTTCGCTCTTTGCGCCGCTCTACGTTTCCAATGTTTGCACCAATTCCTGCGCTTACTGCGGCTTCAACGTGAATAACCCCGTCGCCCGGCTGACCTTAACCCCCGAGCAGGCCGTGGCCGAGGGCGAATTCATCAGAAATCTGGGGTTCAGGCACCTGTTGCTGGTCTCCGGTGAAGCGCCCAAGGTGAGTTCGCCCGAATATTTTGCTGAAATCACGGACAGGCTCCGGCCGCTTTTTTCCTCGATATCGGTCGAAATCTACCCGATGAGCACCGATGAGTACCGCACCCTTATCGCCCACGGCGTCGACGGGCTCACCGTGTTCCAGGAAACCTACAACGAAGTGCTTTACGCACAGGTTCACCGGGGAGGAAGAAAGCGAAATTTCCGCTGGAGGCTCGATACCCCCGACAGGGGCGGTGAAGCGGGACTTCGGCGCATCGGGCTGGGAGCGCTTCTCGGCCTTGGGAACTGGCGGGTGGAAGCCTTCTGCCTGGGACTTCACAGCAGGTACCTGATGCGAAAGTACTGGCAGTCCCAGGTATCGATCTCGTTTCCGCGGCTCAGGCCGGCCGCCGGCGGGTTCCAGCCCGAACACCCGGTTTCGGACCTCGAGTTCGTGCAGTTGCTGACCGCTCTTCGGCTCTTTTTGCCGGATGTGGGGTTTACACTCTCCACCCGCGAATCCGCATCTTTTAGAGACAACCTGATCGCGCTGGGAATAACGTCGATGAGCGCCGGTTCGCGCACCGATCCGGGGGGCTACACGATGGGGAACGGAAGCCGCGCCGCCGAGGCCCAGTTTGAAATCGCCGACTGCCGCAGCCCGGAAACGGTGGCGGAAGTCATCCGGCAAAAAGGCTACGAGCCGGTCTGGAAAGACTGGGACGAGGCCTTCCTTGAGGCCGAAATGTAGTGTGGGCAAGGCTTTTTCGTGCCCGCCCCATGCTTTGCGCCTTAGCCCCTTCGCGTCTTTGCGGGAAAAATTGAGGTGGGGTTTATACGGAATGCAAATCCAGATAAACGGCCAAAACCGGGAATACCTTGGGCAGCCAAGCCTTGGTGAACTCCTGCGCTCGCTTGGCATAAACCCCAAATCCGTTGCTGTCGAGCGGAACCTGAGGGTCCTTGCCCGAGACGATATCGAAGCCGAACCGGTCGCGCCGGGCGATGCTTTCGAAATAATCCGGCTGGTGGGCGGAGGCTGAGATGAACTCCACTTCCGTTGCCCGAAATCTGGCCGCAATCCGGGAGCGGATTGCGGCGGCGTGCGCCAGGTCAGGGCGGGACCCGGGTGAAGTGAAACTGGTGGGGGTCACCAAAACGGTCCCGGCGGACAGGATTTTGGAAGGGGTGAAGGCGGGGATTTCGATCCTTGGCGAAAACTACATCCAGGAGCTGCTCAAAAAAAGGGACCTCCTTGCCGATCTGCCCGTTTCCTGGCACTGTATAGGGCACCTGCAAACCAACAAGGCGAAATTTGCCGTCGATTGCTGTGACTGGATCGAAACACTCGACCGTGAAAGCCTCGCCGTCGAGCTTGACCGGAAGGCTGCAAAAAAAGGGAGAAGACTTCCGGTACTGATCCAGGTAAACACGGGCGGCGAAGAAACCAAGAGCGGCGTTTACCCCGAATCCCTGGCTTCCTTTTACAAAAAGGCTTCCGGCTTCGAGTGGCTCGACATTCGGGGCCTCATGGCGCTCCCGCCCTTTTTCGACCAGCCGGAGCGGGCACGGCCTTACTTCAGGCAGCTTCGAGAACTTCTCGACCGGATCAGGCAGCAGTCCTCCGATCCGGAAAAGCTATCCGAACTTTCGATGGGAATGAGCGGTGATTTCGAGGTAGCCATCGAGGAGGGGGCCACGCTGGTAAGGATCGGGACGGCCATTTTCGGCGGGAGAGGTTAAAGGGATGCTTTAATACCACTTTGCGTTCAAGATGGAACCAACATGGAATTATCGTGTAGGGTGGGCACCTTGATGCCCACCGAAATTGGTGGGCAGCGCTTCGTTTCTGCCCACCCTGCGATTCACACTGTCGGTATCAGCTTGAACGCGACTTCGTATAAAAGCGCGGGGAGCCGTGTCCCCCACACTCCCACGAGATGCGGGGGAATCATTTCTCCGCGCTTCTTAATGCACGGCGAGGCGCTGCCTCAGCACTTCCGAGAGCCCAATGGCCGCTGCCGTGGCCGCATTTAGCGATTGCAGCGGGCCGCTTGCCGGGATTCGCACCAGCAGATCGCATTCGCTTTTTACCAGTGGCCTCAATCCCTTCTGCTCGTTGCCTGCAACCATGCACAGCGGGGCGGTAAGATCGACTTCGTAGATCGTCTTTTCGCACTCCACTTCAAGCCCGGCCACCCAGTACCCCGCCTTTTTAAGCTGCTTGAGCGTGCGCACCAGGTTCGTTACCCGGGCCACCGGCACGTATGAAGTGGCGCCGGCGGCGATCTTGATGACAGCGGCGCTGACCGGTGCGGACCTGTCACGGGGGATGATCACCCCTTTTGCCCCCAGAAAACAGGCGGACCTCAGGACCGCTCCCAGGTTTTGCGGGTCCTGGATGCTGTCCAGGGCGAGTAAAGGATCTCTTTCGGGAAGCGGTTTTTCGAGCAGCAAATCGAGGTCCGCATACGGGTATTCGGCTATCCTCAGGACCGCACCCTGGTGGTGGGCATGTCCGGCCAGCGAGTTGAGGTCCTCGCGCGCGCCTTTGCGCACCTGGACGCCTCTTTCAAGCGCCAGTTCCTCCAGTTCCCGCCCCCGCTGGTCGCTTCGGCCGAGAACCAGCTCGCCCGGAAGCCGGCCCTCTGAGAGCAGGGCCTCCCTTACCGGGTTTACTCCCGAAATCCAGATCCCTTTTTCTTTTTGCGTGGGCTTTTTCATGCGGTAAGGCTAGGCTTTTGTACTCACCATGTTCGTCAGAAACTCTCCGAGCCGCGGCGCCTGAGAGACTCGGCTGCACCGGCCGGCGCGCAGCACCGCCGCCAGATCGGCTGCCGCTTCCTCCAGGTCGTCGTTGACGATAACATAGTCGTACCAGGGCGCATCGAACAGTTCGCGGCGGGCGGCCTCGAAGCGGACCGCAAGTTGTTCGGCCGATTCGGTTGCGCGGTTGCGAAGACGCTCCCGGAGTTCCTCCAAAGAAGGGGGCAGCACGAAAATGGTAACGGTCCCCGGTATGGCGCACCGCACCATCCGCGCCCCCTGAACATCTATGTCGAGTATCACGTCCTGCCCGGCGCTCAGCCATTTTTCTATGGGCTGACGGTCGGTTCCGTAGTAGTTGCCGTGTACCTCCGCCCACTCCAGGAACCTCCCCGAGCCGATCCCCCTCAGGAATTCCTCCTGCTCGATAAAAATGTAATCTTTTCCGTTGATTTCCTCGGGACGCGGAGGACGGGTGGTACACGATACTGAAAATTTCAGGTTTGCGCATGTCGCCAGGACGTTGCGGATTAGAGTCGATTTTCCAACGCCCGATGGAGCGGATATGACGAAAAGCTGCCCGGAAGAAGTTGACGCAAAGTGCATGAATTATTCTTTAACCGACTTCAGAAGATTTGCTTCCCTGGTGTTTCCGTCGATTACGAGCCTTTGGGCGATGGTTTCGGCCTGAACTCCGGAAAGAATTACATGGTCGCTGTCGGTCACTATAATGGAGCGGGTACGGCGCCCCATCGTGGCGTCGATCAGCTTGTTTCCCTGTCTGGCATCCTCCTTGAGTCTTTTCATCGGAGCGGAGGCCGGGGATACGATGGCAACCACCCGATTGGCTATAACCGTGTTGCCGAAACCGATGTTGAGCAATTTGACTTCCATGTTTACTCCTGGCGCCGGTCTTATGAGATACGAAACTGGGCGGATGAAAACGAGGCTCCAAACGACTTCGCGCCGAAAAAGCACCCCTGTCTTTCTGAAAAAAAGCGGTGTTTCCGGAGTCCCTCCGGTTGGATTGTAATAAGCCCCTTGGATTCCTGTCTTGAAAGCAGGTGGCAGGATTTTCTTAGAATGCCGCAGAAAATGCAAGAAAATTTATCCGATGGCCGCCCAGTTTCTGATTATCGGCGTAAATATGGCCAGTTGCCCTATTTATCCGATTCGATCTCGCTAAAGACTTCTTTGGCCAGCCGGAAGCCGTCGATGGCGGCCGGCATTCCGCAGTAGATGGCGCTCTGGAGCAAAACTTCCTGGACTTCCTCCTTGGTGCAGCCGTTGTTGATGGCCCCTTTCAGGTGCAGCTTGAATTCGTGGGGGCGGTTGAGGGCCGTGGTCATGGCCAGGACTATGAGGCTTCGTGTCTTTCGGTTAAGGCCGGGCCTGGACCAGACCGCTCCCCAGCAGCATCCGGTTATCAGCTCCTGCAGGGGCTTGGTAAATGCGTCGGCCTCGGCGATCGATTTGTCCACGTGTTTGGCGCCCAACACTTCGCGGCGGATTTGAAGCCCCTTTCTGAAAAGTTCATCATCCATCAGTCGTTCATGCCTCCATTTCAAGTTAGTTTCCCTTAATCTCACCATCAGGTTCAGCTCTCAAGCCGACCCTGTCCTCGACAGCCGACACCTGGTACTTGCTGCCGGTTCCCGACACCCCGGAGCCGAAAAAACGGGCGGCTTCCCGGGTGAATGCTTCAATGGCCTCACTGCTGGTATAAAACATGTGCCCGCCGGGAAAGAACCGCACCGTTATGTTTTCCCTGAGCCCGGGATCGGCCCCTATATGGCTCATCGTGTAGGATGTCCCGAAATAGGGGACATCGAGGTCGAAGTGCCCGCCGGCGGCAAGAATCCTGAGCCGCCTGTTCCTGTTAAGTGCCT
Source organism: uncultured delta proteobacterium (assembly GCA_963712895.1). Taxonomy (GTDB): domain Bacteria; phylum Desulfobacterota; class Syntrophobacteria; order Syntrophobacterales; family Syntrophobacteraceae; genus SbD1. The sequence goes on from CAVQJR010000018.1 coordinate 259,911, forward strand.
TCCGGATCGAATCCAGGGCATCGTTTCCCGAAAATGACGCCCCCCATTTCCACTGGGAGTTTACTTCCTCCGAAAAGACAATATATGGAATGCCGGGCGCGAACTTCAGGTCGACGTTCAGATACTCGTTAAGCGCCGCGGAGTAAGGCCCGAAGGTCTGCGACATTCCGGGGTCGTTTAGAAAATTGCCGGCATTGCCGGGCAACACGGTCCGCCCGTCCATGAAACCCAGCGAAAGCCCTTCTGGACGCAGCAGCTCGGAAGTAAAATCCTGCCTTGCCACCCGCAGGTTGCTGTTTCGCACCAGCGTTTGCGGCAGTCCCGTGAGCGCGGCTAACTTTTCCGCGATCCGGTTTTTTTCCGGATCAGGGAGAAGGTCACCCTTTGCAAGGGCCGGCATGTATTCCTGCACGGCCCATTTTTCAGCTTCCTCCAGGACCTGCGCCAGGGTACGGCCGCGGTACTCGGGGGCAATTTTTTTATGATACCACGCCGCGGCCGCATACGATGGAAGAAAAAGCACGTAGGGCAGGTCATTTGCGGAATCCACCTGAATCAGTTGCAGGTCCAGAGCCGGCGAAATCAGCACAAGGCCGTCGATCTCCATCCCGAAGCTCCGGTAGAGATAGCTCAGAAGCCCGGCGGCGCGCATGCCGCCGTAGCTTTCTCCGGCCAGGTACTTCCGGGAGGGCCACCGATCGCAGGTGCTGGTGTAGAGCCTGATAAAGTCGCCGATCGAGTGCACGTCACTTCTGACACTAAAGAAATTCTTGGCATCCTCCGGGGGAATCGCCCGGCTGAACCCCGTCCCCACCGGGTCGATGAAGACCAGGTCAGTCCAGGGAAGCCATGAGTACGGATTGTGTGCCGGAGAGTAGGGGGGGCCGGCCGGCGGCTTTTTCCCATCGGTGATTACGCGCACCGGCCCGGCAATGCCCATATGCAGCCAGGCGGAAGACGCGCCGGGGCCGCCGTTGAACAAAAATGTCAGCGGCCTGGAGTCCTTGTCGCGGCCGTTCCGCGTGTAAGCCACAAAAAAAATGTCCGCCCTGGGCTTTTGCGATTCATCCTTAAGCCTCAGGCAGCCGGCGGTGGCCGTGTAATCAAAAACGCTGCCGTCCGGCAACCTGAACGTGTGCTGAGTCACCGAAAGCTTTGGACCGGAATCCGAAACTTCGCCCGTTTGAACGGCACCCTTGGGGGAGTGTTCACCGGGGGGCTTTTGCGCGTCCTCAGCCCGGGCGGCGTGGTCTTTGGGGGTACTCTCGGTGCCACTGGCCCGAGCGGCGGAGGGACCGCCGGTACACATAGCCAGCAGCAATATGGAAATCACCAACCTGAGCCGACCGGACATTTTGTTCTCCGCACTCCTGTGTTCGATGCCGGATACTGGATGCTCGATGAATTCGCAAAACGGACGTCCCGCAACCCCACCGTTAATGCCCTTCCACGGCCGTGTCAACGGTAGTATGCAGAGAGGGGTTGAGCGGATTTCAGGTATTATTATCCCATGATTACGCTTAATTAAGAAAGAGACTTGAACCATTACTTGATGCTTCTTATTTTAGTCTCCGCGTGGTTGTTCTCGTTGCTGTACTTACGGAGGATTCAAATGAGCAAGGAAGAGATTTTATTCCTAAAAAGCATGCTCCTCGACAGGCGCAGCAGCGTACTCGACAGGGTCAAAAGGCTTGCAGTAGCGTGGCAGGAACTGGAAGAGCGGGCCACGGAACTGGAAGAGGAAGCACAGAAGGCAAGTATCTCAAGGCCCTATGACCAGCTTGACGTGAGTGGAAAACAGGAAATCGAGCAGATAGACCTTGCCTTGACCAAAATGACATTGGGTGATTACGGAATCTGCGAATCCTGCGGTGATGATATCAGCCCCCGAAGGCTCCAGGTGATACCCTGGACCCGTTTGTGCGTTGAGTGCGCGCGCGATTTCGAGAAAAAGCACAGGAGCCTGCCCATTACGACAGAGGCCATAGGTTCGGCGAAGCTGCCCGACGAATTTCAGGGGCTTAGCGAACAGCAGGTTGTTAACGCCATAATCGAGCGACTTCAGTCCGATGAAAGGATAGACACCGACGAACTGAAGATTGCGGTACGAAAAGGTGTAATCTACCTCGACGGCACGGTTCCGGGAGAGGTGGAACACGATATCATAGTTCAAATCCTGACGGATCTGATGGGTTTTTCCGCAGTAGTTGACCGCATTGATGTAAACGACCTTATCCTGGGGCAGGAAGATTACGAAGACGGGTCTTCAGGCAGAACGGGGGTCGGCGAACGCCTGTTTTACGACAATGACGACATGCAGGAAGATGCGTTCGAAAGCAGAGGCGGAGGGTCCTCTCCGTTTTTCGGGTCATTTGATACCGGTTCGGTGGAAACCGACTGAACAGGAAATATCGTAACAGGCGATAACATATAAGCTTTAAGGGCAAAAAAAAATCGAGGGCTGCGGAAGACCGCAACCCTCGAACTTTTTTGAGGGGCACGTAATTCGAACGGGGAAAAGGAACGGGAGCAGTGAGCGCTGCAGCGCGAGCGTGAAGAGAGCAGGGTAAACGGGAACGGTGAATGAGTCGAATTTGAGCAGGAACTGGAATGACCCCCGAAAGCGGGCGTGAGCGGGAGGCGGATTGAAACGGACGCTAACGGGAGATCAGGCTCCGGAAGAACCATTTTTATCTACGTGAACTCGAACTTGAAGTAGGTGCGATTGAGAGCGGCAACAGGAGATCAGGAAAAACAGCACGCGGGAGTCGCTTCAGCTTGATGCCAGTTCGGCACGAGATGGAACGTGAGCAGGAACGGTAACAAGCCCGGCTGATCAGCTGAACATGAGTTTCAGATTGTCAAAGAACGTGCCTGGCCCCTCATTTTGAAACAGTCCCGGCCAGGGTCCGGACAAGGATTATTCCGGACCTTGCTCGAAAAAATCCCTCAGGGACATGTAACCTCTGGTCTCGTCACAGAACCTGGAATTCAGAAAATCGGCGGCATCTTCCAGCCCTTCGAGTATCTCGTCATCGGTCCAGCCCATTTTTCTCCATGTATCCATCACGTCCGGAGGTACATACCTCAGGCTGTCGCGTATGCGGCCCGTTTCGAGGTCCCCCGATTGATGAATGCGCTGGGCTGAAAGCAAATTGACCATCCGTTCCATGACGTTTTGAGTAAAAGGACCGCGTTTCGGTCGCTCGCCTGTAATAGTGAGCAAATATCAAGCCAATTTATGAATTTAAAATTTATAGATGTAAATTCATTAACTTACAATTAGGAGCCCGGGCGGAAGAAAAAATTACCCTCCCGATGACGCCGAAATTGGCGAACAATTCCGTTGAAACTGAAAACTTTGGGTGACAATTACCTGTAAACCTTAAATTTCACTAGGGACCCGGTAGGAAATTGAAAAAGGGTGCAGATACATGGTGGCGGAAGTTCCCCGCCGCAGTTCCGCGCTGATCCGCGTAGCGGCGAAGGGGGGAGGCGGTTAACCCTGAAATATCCCGAGCTGGCGGTTTTGGGAGCAGGTGGTGGCGATCCCCAGGTGTTCGTAGGCAAGGCGAGTGGCCAAGCGGCCGCGCGGGGTCTTGTTTATGAACCCCTCCTGGATGAGGTACGGTTCGTATACGTCCTCGATAGTGTCTTTTTCTTCGGAAACCGAGGCGGCAAGCGTTTCTATGCCCACCGGTCCGCCGTCGTATTTTTCGATAATGGTGCTCAGTATTTTGCGGTCCATGCCGTCGAAGCCCTTTTCGTCCACGTCGAGCATCCTGAGGGCGGAATCGGCCACCTGGCGCGAAATGATCCCGTCGGCCCGCACCTGGGCGTAATCGCGCACGCGGCGAAGCAGCCGGTTGGCGATCCTGGGCGTGCCGCGCGACCTCCTGGCAATCTCGGCGGCCCCGTCCTTTTCGACGACTATGCCGAGAATTTTCGCGGAACGAAGAATGATCATTTCCAGTTCGTGCGGCTGGTAGAATTCGAGGCGCAGCGACATGCCGAACCGGTCGCGAAGGGGGGGCGAAAGAAGCCCGGCCCTCGTGGTTGCCCCGATAAGCGTAAAAGACGGAAGGTCGAGTTTGATCGTTCGTGCCGAAGGCCCCTGGCCGATGATGATGTCGAGCTTGTAGTCCTCCATTGCCGGGTAGAGGATCTCTTCGACCACGTGGTTCAGCCGGTGAATCTCGTCTATGAACAGGACGTCGCCCGGTTCGAGATTGGTCAAAATGGCCGCCAGGTCTCCGGGGCGCTCGATCACCGGGCCTGAAGTGCTGCGCAGATTTACCCCCAGCTCGTTGCTGATAACGGCGGCGAGAGACGTTTTGCCAAGCCCGGGAAAGCCGTGGAAAAGGACGTGGTCGAGCGACTCCGACCTCTGTTTGGCCGCCGAAATGAAGACCGATAGGTTCTCCTTGACCCTTTCCTGCCCGATATATTCGTCCAGGGTCCGGGGGCGAAGGCTGTTTTCGACCGGAAGGTCTTCTTCTTTCTTTTGCGATGTAATTACGCGGTCGCTCATTTCAGGTCCGTGTTGATGGGGCGGCCCCGGTCCGGAAACTCTGCCCGGACAAGTCAGCGGGTTGAAAATCTCTGCGTCCCTATGCCAACGCCCTCAGAGAATATTTGAGCAGGTCTTCCAGGGCGGGGTTTTCTCCCAGCTTTTCCTGGGCGCGCCTGAGGGCCTTTTCGGCCTCCGGTGGTTTGTACCCCAGATTTACCAGGGCCGAAAAAGCGTCGGCGAACGAGTTGCCCTCCGAGAAGGGTTGAGCGGGCAGCGGCTTTTCCCTGCCCTTGTCGTGGACCTTGTCCCGGAGTTCGAGCAAAAGGCGTTCTGCGATTTTCTTTCCCACTCCCGGAATGTGTTTGAGCCGCGCATAGTCCTGGCGCGCTATCACCAGCCTGAGTTCATCCGGGCTTATGCCCGACAGTATGTTTATCGCCAGCCTCGGCCCCACCCCGTTGACCGCGCAAAGGAGCACGAACATCTCCTTTTCCGCCCCGGTGCGGAACCCGTAGAGCTGGATGGCATCCTCGCGCACGTGCGTGTGTATGTTGAGGCTGACCGGCTGCCCGGTTTCCGGGAGATCGTAAAATGTGCTCAATGGGACCTGGACATGATAACCCACCCCGTGCACATCCACAATGATGTATTCCGGGTTCTTGGCCCGCAGCTTTCCTTCCAGGAATCCGATCATTTGCCGTCCGGTACCTTCCAGCGAATTTTTGAAGAATGTGTGTTGAGGTGGCAGACGGCAACGGCGAGAGCGTCCGCGGCATTGGGCTCTATCGCGTCGTCGATTCTAAAAAGGCGCTGGACCATGGCGGTCACCTGTTCCTTTGGCGCCCTGCCGTAGCCCGCGACCGCCTGCTTTATGGCAAGTGCGCTGTATTCATGAATTGACAGGCCGGCGCTGATTCCGGCAAGCAGCACGGCCCCCCTGGCCTGCCCGAGGCTGAGGGCGCTTTTTACGTTCTTTGCGAAGAAAATCTCTTCGACGGCCATGCACTGCGGGTCGTAATCGCCGATCGCGGCTCCGAGCTGCTCGAAAATCATCTTCAGGCGCTCGGCAAAAGGGCGGCCCGCCGGCAACCTGATGGTGCCGTGGTGGATGTGTTTGAGCCGGTACCCGTCTCCTTCCACGATCCCAAACCCTGTAAATCTCGATCCGGGGTCTACCCCGATAGCTCGTACCATGAGAAAAACCCGCTAAAAATGCTGGATGCTCGATACTGGATACTCAATGGCTGCGCGACCCGCAACCTTGCCCCGGCAGAGTCCCCGGGCCGGGACCGCAACACCCTATTCCAGGGACTCCATGATGCTGTCCGGTATGTCGAAATTGGCGTAGGCGTTCTGGACGTCGTCCGAATCTTCGAGCGCGTCCATGAGCCTCAGCAGTTGCTGCGCCAACTTCGGGTCTTCGATCTGTACCGTGGTCTGGGGCGACATCGTGGTTTCGGCAAGCTCGTACTCGAGCCCCTTTTCGTCGAAGACGTCCTTTACGGCGGAAAAATCCTCGGGAGAGGTCACGACCTCGAACTGGTCCTCCTGGTCCGTAACGTCCTCGGCGCCCGCTTCCAGGGCGATCTCCATCAGTTCTTCCTCGCCGATGACGCTCTTGTTGAAATCGATGATTCCCTTCTTGCTGAACATCCAGGCCACGCAGCCCGCTTCACCCAGATTTCCGCCGTTCCTGCTGAAGATGTGCCGGATTTCGCTCGCCGTCCGGTTGCGGTTGTCGGTCATGATGTCCACCAGGATGGCCACCCCGGCGGGCCCGTAGCCCTCGTACATGAATTCTTCGTAGTTTACGCCTTCCAGTTCGCCGGTGCCCTTCTTGATCGCCCGCTCGATGTTGTCCTTGGGCATGTTTTCGGCCTTGGCGGCAAGGACGGCCGCCCGCAGGCGCGGGTTCGCCTCCGCGTTGCCGCCTCCCATGCGCGCCGCCACCATTAATTCCTTGATGAGCTTCGTAAACATCTTGCCGCGTTTGGCATCAGCCGCCCCTTTTTTATGGCGGATGGTGCTCCACTTGGAATGACCGGACATAAAAATACCTCCTGCTATTAATGCTTCAAATTAAGGGCAAGGATGTAAATCTCCCTGCTTTGCTTTCTGGATGCCTCCGGTTTTACCACCCTGGTCTGCTGAAAGCGCTTCTTGACCTCGATGAGCAACTGGTGGAATTCCGTTCCCTGAAAAATCTTGGCCAGAAATGTACCGCCGGGTTTCAATACGGACAGGGCGATCTCGAACGCCCTCTCGAACAGGAGCGCGGACCGGGCGCTGTCGGCCACCCTGATCCCCGAGGTGGACGGCGCCATGTCGCTCAGCACCACGTCGAAAGGAATATAGTCTCGAAGCCCCGTTTCGACAAACTCCCGGTCGAATATGTCCCCTCGCATGGTCACCACGTGCCCGGGAAAAGTTTTTTCGATGGCTTTGATATCGATTCCGACGACCAGGCCGGAAGGGCCTGAAACTTTTTCGGCAAGCTGGATCCACGACCCGGGGGCCGCGCCAAGGTCGAGCACCCGGTTGCCCGGACGTAATATCCTGTATTTTTTCTGTATTTCTTCTAGCTTGTAAACCGCCCTGGCAAGATAGTTATCTTTTTTCGCCTTTTGAAAATAGTGGTCACGAAAGTCAAAAGTCATTGTTCCTCTGCTTAAGGCTATGAATTCTTTCCCGAAACTGATCGTATAACGGAAATTTCGCAATTTGTAAACCGGGTAACGGCCGGGCCGACGGCCCCGGTCCGGGAACTCTGCCGGGGCAGGGTCGCGGATTTTGCGCATTCACCCGGCATCGGGCATCCGGCAGTGAGGATCGAGAATCGCTTTTCGGGGCGGGCTTTTTAGAGTAAATAAAATATGGACGCTCCCGTTTGAAAATGCTTTTCCTTAAGTATTGCCGTCTCACCTTTTCGGTCTTTTTGTCACATTTCTTTCGAAACCGGTTACCGCCCTTTATGGAGGAGAAGATGGAAAAGATCGTCAACGGCAAAAAGATAAGCCTGGTCAGGGGGGATTTGACGGAAATGGCCGTGGATGCCATCGTCAACGCCGCAAATGCGCATCTTCAGCTTGGGGGCGGGGTGGCCGGCGCTATCCGGATGAAGGGAGGCCCGTCCATCCAGGAGGAATGCAACCGGATCGGGCCGATAAAGGTCGGCGAAGCCGCCCTCACCGGGGGAGGCAACCTCAAGGCATCCCATGTGATCCACGCCGTCGGACCGGTTTACGGGGAAGGCGGTGAAGACGAAAAGCTGCGCAACGCAACTCTTAACAGCCTCAAGGCGGCAAGCCGCAAGGGTCTTAAGTCCATCGCCTTTCCGGCCGTCAGCACCGGGATTTTCGGTTTTCCCAAGGACCGGTGTGCGCGGATCATGTTGAAAACGGTCTCCGATTTCCTAAAAGAGCAGGAAACCAGCCTCACGGAAGTGACGTTTTGCCTGTGGTCCGCGGACGACCTTAAAGTGTTCGCGGACACGCTTCGATCTCTTTCCGGTTCATAGTTTTGAAAGATGCTTAATTTTCAGTAATTCCCGAATCCACGGATCGAAAAGGGCCAATACATGCTCAAATTCCTGGACATTTTCCGCAAGGATAAGGCCTTTCAGTCCGATTCTCCCGAAAAGGCCGCTTTTCAGACAAAGTACCTGCACTTCCAGAACCTGCTGTCGGCAAACAACCACGCCCTCGAACTCATCACCGATCTGGAGCAGGTATGCTACGGGTCCAAGCCCTTCGGCCTTGACTACGTGGTGCGCACCGTGGAACGGCTGACGGCGCAGGTCTATGACATCGCCGAGGAGCTTGACGAACTTTCGCGCGGCAAATACCCTTCGCTTCCGGAGGCAGTGGAACGCATCTGGCACAGCATATTCAAGGAGCTGCTGCACAAAAGGACGGTGGAGAAAACAAATCTCACCATCCCGCTTCGTCAGGTCAGCCTGGAGCGCCTGTCGGAAGTGGGCGGAAAAGCCGCCAACCTCGGTGAAATAATAAACCGCGTGCACCTGCCGGTGCCGCGCGGGTTTGCCGTAACCGCCTATGCTTACCACTATTTCATGGAATCAAACGGGCTCTACCGGGAGGCTGAAGGGATCTTCCGGGACCTGGACATCGACGACACCGCCCGGCTGCTGGAACGTAGCGGGGAGATGCAGGACCGCATCCTTGGTTCGCCTCTTCCTGCGGAACTCGAAGAGGCGCTCCTGATTGAAATGGATGCTCTTATCGGCGTAGCCGGGCAGGGGGTCCGGGTGGCGGTTCGAAGCAGCGCAACCAGCGAGGATTCGGAGTCGAGCTTTGCCGGCCAGCATTCCTCGGTGCTGGGCGTGGGCCGCGCCGGGCTTCTCAACGCCTACAGGATGGTGCTGGCGAGCACGTTTAATCCAAGGGCCGTCTATTACCGGCGCAGCAAGGGCTACCCGGACGACCACGTCATAATGAGCGTGCTGTGCCTGGCCATGATCGACGCCGTGGCAAGCGGCGTGATGTACACCAGGGACCCCAACGATCCCGCGCGAAATGTGATGCTGATAAACGCGGTCTGGGGGCTGGGGCTCAACGCCGTCGACGGTTCGGTTCCAACGGACTTCTACGAGGTCGACAGGGCCGCACGAATGCTGATATCGGCCAGGCCCGCCCGCAAGGAGAAAAAGCTGGTCACGGGCCCCGGGGGCGAACTGGCCGAGGAGACGGTCCCGCAAGATTTGCAGGCGATGCCGTGCCTGGCCGAAACCGATGTCAGGACCCTGCTGGAATACGGGTCCATACTGGAGGACCATTTCGGCCAGCCCCAGGACGTCGAATGGGCCATGGACGGCGAGGGCAGGATAGTGATCGTACAGTCCCGGCCGCTAAACCTCGATCTCGCCTCGATCAGGGAAACCGGGCCGCCGGCGCCCGCAGGCACCGAGGCGCAGTTGCCCCAAAATCCGGTCATTCTCCAGGGCGGCACGACGGCTTCGCGAGGCAAGGCAAGCGGGCATGCCTACGTCCTGCTCTCGGAACACAACCTGCCCAGCGTCCCGGAGGGCGCGATCCTCATTGCAAGGCAGACCTCTCCGCGTTACGCCGCTCTTCTGGGGCGCGTTCAGGCGATAGTTACGGACGTGGGAAGCGTTACCGGCCACATGGCCTCCGTGGCGCGGGAATTCGGGGTCCCGACCCTGGTGGAAACGGGCAACGCCACGCAGTTGATCCCACACGGAGAAGAAATTACGGTCGACGCAACCAACCGCATCATCTTCCAGGGGCGGGTGGAAAGCATCCTGGAACGCAAGCGGCAGGTGAACCCGATGAAGGGAAGCCCCGCCTACAAGGCGGCGCATGAGGCCCTTAAAAAAATCACGGTGCTCAACCTCATCGATCCGGAAAGCGGCGACTTTTCACCCGAAGGCTGCCGCACTTACCATGACGTGATACGCTTTGCCCACGAGATGTCCATGCGGGAGATGTTCCGTATAAGCGACGATGTGGAGCTGAGCGCGCACTCCGCGATCCGGTTGAAGGTGTATCTGCCCATGAAAATCCTGGCAGTGGACCTGGGGGGCGGCCTGGACCTCCCGCAGGGCATTCCGGAAGCGGGAGCGGATGCAATCAGGTCGGTACCGTTCAAGGCGCTGCTCTCGGGTATGATGCACCCCGGCGTGCGGTGGCTCGGTCCGGTAGGCCTTGACTGGAAAGGATTTGCATCCATTCTGTCGGAATCACTCCTCAGGGACCCCATAATGGAAGACAGGATGGGGGGCCCCAGCTACGTCGTTCTATCCGGGGAATACGTCAATTTCAATTCCCGCCTGGGTTATCATTTCACGGTGGTGGACGCATACTGCGGAGAACACGTAAACGACAACTACGTTACCTTTTCTTTCAAGGGCGGCGCGGCCGACATCGGCCGCCGGTCCAGAAGGGCGCTGCTCATCTCGAAGATACTCAAGCGAATCGGTTTCAAAGTGACGCTCAAGGGAGACCTGGTCCGCGGTGAGGTTAAAAAATACGAATGCCCGGTCATCGAGGAGAAGCTGGACATGGTGGGAAGGCTCCTGGGGGCCGTTCGCCTCCTGGATATGGTGCTCGCCGACGACGGAAGCCTGGACTGGTACGTGGAAGAGTTCATGAAGGGCAATTACACCTTCGGCCGGGAATGAGGAAGATGCGGTCCCCGGGGCAGTTGGTTCTAAAGATTTCAGGCGGATGTTTCGATATATAATTAGCACCAAAAGCAGTTGCGAAATCAGGGAATTCAGAGTGGGCACGGTTTCATCGTGCCCGGAATCCGGGGTGGGAAGCGGCGGGCACGATAAGTCCATGCCCACTTTGCAAAAATCTGGCTTTTCGGGCTGGAGAAGCGATGACGGTAAAAAAGAACATCAGGAATGTGAGCCTCACAATGGTGAACGGCGCGACGATCCGGGGCAGCATTAATATCGGCAACTCATTTCGGCTCTCCGATTTCCTCAACAAGAGCGAGAATACGTTTATCACGCTCTTTGATGCGGTTATCGAAGACGGCAAAGGCAAAGGGGTCGTCTTTATCGATCGCAATCACATTGCCTACGTAAAGCCGGTCGAGATGGGCGGGGACGCGGTTGGGAACTCTCCGGCGGATGGGATAGAAATAGATCTGGCCCGCTAAACTATGTATGTGCAGTTGCGGCCGCACGCCTTTGCGTTATAGAGGGCCTTGTCGACCCGGTTGAGCACGGACTTCAGGTTTTGGTCCTCGGGGTCTGTTGCACACACTCCGATGCTTATTCCAAAGGGAATTCTCTGGCCTCGATACAGGAACCTGGTCTGCTCTATATGGGCGCGCAATTTTTCCGAAACACGGATTGCCCCGTCCTTGTCCGTTCCCGGAAGCACAATCAGGAATTCGTCCCCCCCGTAGCGGGCCAGGAAATCGGATTCCCGCAACTTGCTCTTCACCCTTTTTACCAGCTCTTCGAGACATTTGTCCCCGGCCCAGTGCCCGTATTTGTCGTTTATTGATTTGAAGTTGTCTATATCCACCATCAAAAGAGAGAACACATCCTGTGTCTTTTTATAGTGCTCCCATTTCTCCCGCATATATTTTTCGTAGGCCCGGCGATTCGGAATCCCCGTGAGATGGTCCATGAGGCTCGCCTTCTCCAGTTGCTCGGCCTTTTTCTGAACCTTCGTTATCTCCTTATTCATTCTTTTCAGTCGAGTCTTGAAGGATTCAATCTCACCTGTCAGTTTGTTGACCTGAATCTCTTCCTCCACCTGTTTTTTAATTAATGCCTGCTTGATATTTTCTAATCTTGCTTCAATAAATTGTTTTAGTTCATCAACGTTATGATGGTTGTGAAGGATATCGCTTATGTCATTCACTTCATATTCAAGGGCGATGTTGAATGACTTGCTGTCCTGATATGCCTTATTAACGCTTGATGATGACAAGGAGAGAAATTTCTCCACTTCCATCAGCTCTTTGGTTACCTCTGAAATCAATTCAAGATAGGTATCCATTTGTCTTGCGGCGTCCGTGTTGGTTTCATCTACGAACCGGATTATATCTTTATTCAAGCCGAGAATCTCTTCCGCTCGACTTGTCATTCGAACGGATTTCATGAGTTTTTGAGCATGGATACCGCAATCGTGATTATGATTGTTATAAAACGATTCGAGCAGATCGAGCTGAAACTTCTGCAGCTTTTCGATATTACGCTTGAACTCCACTTTGTCTTCGGGGACGAAAAGTTCGGCGATCGCGTGGAGCTTTTCGATATAGGAACGGCTCTTTGCCAGGAACTCGCCGAGCAGTTCGGGAGTGAGCGCACGGGTGGTGGTCAACCGAATTTCCCGCAAGGTTTCCACGATGATTTCACAAAGAGCATTGGAATGTTCGGCGAGAGGCCCTGAATTGTATGAAGGGTCCATTGTTCAGTCTCATTCTATTCCGGAACTGTGTTCCATACTTTTGTTGGGCCGCCTGACGGAATCAGGAGACGAGAGAAAACCGCCACCCGGCATCTCCCTGCACCCCCGCTGCCGTCCCGATGGCCGTGTCCTGGGGAGAAATGCCCGGCCCGTTTCAGCTAAGCCGCACCAGGTCCATTATCGTTGCCTCGGTGAGCGTTTCAAGAAAGTGGATATGGACCGTACAGTCTTCGAACGGGTGAAATTGGACCGCCGCGATGGTTCCCGTCCGGTTAAGGTCCACTTCCACGCCCGCCTTCGAGTGCAAAATACCAAATTTTAACCGCCGCCCGAGAAGCACCCTTGCCGATTCCTTTTTGAGGATTTGCACCAGCACGCAGGCACCGCCCTGGGATATATCGTAGAGTTCCACCTTGAAGGGGTTCCCGACAGGGCTCCCGCTCGAATTGACGAGCTGCACGTCCAGCCGCCCATTCGCCCGGGCGCGCTTCAGGGCGCGTCGCTCGAAAACCTTGGATTTCAGAATGTCGTTTACTTTTTCGAACCGGGATATGAATTCCAGCAGCTTTGATTCGAGCACCGGGTAGTATTTCCTCCATTCAGCAAGCACCTCGGGTTCGAGATAGCTCAACAGGGACGCGGAGGCGGCGCTCAGGGAAGTCGTGCAGACGCTGCTGGAAAAAAATGTGTCCTCGCCGACGATTTGACCGGGGTTTAGCATTGCCAGCAGGACCTCTGTTTCACCCTGCGAACAGGTGATTTTGAGGCGGCCGCTGTTGAGGAAAAAGAGTCGCTGGTTCAGGTCCCCCTGCGCGTATACGATTTCATCTTGGGCGACGGCCCGGTGTTTTAGCGAAAAATAAAGGGCATTGGCCTCCTCAATGGTCAGGCTGTCATAGAGTGCGGCCCAGGTTTCGCGGTGCTCCCTGTCGATTGCATGCTCTTTTTCCTCGTCGATTATCTCCCCGGAACGAACTATCTCGTCCAACGCCATTGGGTCTATTTCAAGAATACGGTTTCGGGAAGATTCGGCACCGGCGAAGTCCTTTGCCTTTGCGCAGTCCACGGCCAGTTCGAACAGTACCCGTATCGCGGCCCTGTTGTCGTGCACCGCGATGTATTGTTCGGCAAGTTCCCGTCGTTTTTCCGTCGTTTCCATAGCTGTTGTCCACACGCCGCCTTATACCAGGTTGCGTTCGAGATTAACGTGATGGGTTACGCTCCGCTTCACCCATCCTTGCTACACTTACTGCCGGCCGATGCCGGCGAGAAGATCGCTCCGACGCTGGTTTCCGGATAAAGCTTATAGGAAGTCAAAACCCGTATCAAAGAATCGAAAATTTCTTTTACAACTGGTATCCGGCCCATTTCCCATCTTCCTGTTTGTTTTAATCTTTCATACGAATTAGTCGGAAAATTTGGGCCATTAGCTAAAGGGTTTGTACACCACCGGATTGAAAAGCAGGCCGCATGCGCTTTGATGGATTAACCGGCCTTGGGAGATTCCGACGCGGTTCGGGCCGCATTTCGGCGGGAAGGCAATACTTTGGCTTGCATGATTGGAAAAATTGGCCGCAAAAGCCCGCGCCGGGCAAAAAAAGAATGCTCCAACCCGCGAGGTTTTCCGAATTATATGAATAATATCCGGAAAACCTTGCTATTCCGGAATATGACTATATAATAACGGATCAAGCATATTGAGATTCTGGCGGAATGAATCCTGCTCTTCGAATTGACTCAACCCGCCTTAGACTCCATCGATCACTGGCCTTTCTGCCTCAGCAAAGCTTTCACTGTGACGCATGTCGGTTGGCGACGATGTTTTTCCATGTGCCAGTCGTCAAGGTGCGCTTTGCTGCAAACGCCCCTTCGGGCGACATTTTCACAATCCTGTCTCTGACCAGGTTTGCATATTGAGGGGCGCCTGGGCTGGCGGTCTTTCGCCGGCGGCCCAAGGTGTATTCCCCGGGTTTAACTTGCTCAGGTTGAGAAGAAATCGAGGACCAACAAAGATGTCTTTTGAAACATTACAATTGGCTGCACCCCTTTTAAAGGCTCTGGCCCAGTGCGGCCACCACGAACCGACTCCCGTACAGGCTCAGGCTATTCCCAAAATCCTGGCGGGGCGGGACTTGATCGCCTCGGCCAACACCGGTACCGGAAAAACGGCCGCCTTCGTTCTGCCGGCGCTTCAAAGGATGGCTGCCGCACCGTCGAGCCACAAGAAAGGGTTGCGAACCCTGGTGCTGACGCCCACCCGCGAACTGGCGACCCAGATAACCCAGGCCGCGCGGACCTATGGAAAGTATCTGAAACTGCACAGCGTCGCCATTTATGGAGGAATGCCCTTCGGCGATCAGATCAGGGCTCTTGCCCAATCCCCCGACATGATCATCGCCACTCCGGGAAGACTTATCGATCATATCTGGCGCGGCCGAATCGACCTGTCCGGTGTCGAGATGTTCGTCCTTGACGAAGCCGACCGGATGCTGGACATGGGTTTTGTCGACGATGTCGAATTCATATCCGACGCCATGCCGGAGGGCTGCCAGACCCTGCTGTTCGCCGCCACCATGGGAGATGCGGCTTCCAGCCTGGCGCGCAAGTTCATGAGAAACCCGGAACGGGTTGAAATCGCCCGCGGTAAGATAACCCAAGATAAAATCGAACAGCGATTGCACATAGCCGACGGCCTCCAGCACAAAGGAAAAATCCTGAGACACCTGTGCGCGGACAGCACGGTTACCAGGGCGATAGTTTTTTCGGCCACCAAAAGGGACGCGGACAGCCTGGCCAGGGAACTGAATGCTCAAGGGCATGCCGTGGCCGCTCTTCACGGAGATATGACGCAGAACGCCCGGAACCGCACCATGGACAGCATGAGGCGGGGAAAAATCCGAATACTGGTGGCAACGGACGTTGCCGGACGCGGGATCGACATCATGGACGTCAGCCATGTAATCAATTTCGATCTGCCGCGCAGCGCGGAAGATTATGTGAACCGCATTGGGCGTACGGGGCGGGCGGAAAAATCCGGAATCGCCATCTCGCTTGCATCCCGCGCCGATCTTCAGTACCTGGACCGCATCGAGCGCTACATCGGGTATAACCTGACCGTCCATGAAATCCCGGGGCTGGAACCAACCTGCGGACTGGGCCATTCGGGCAAGCCGCAAAAATCCGGGAGGTCGCGGGTAAGAGACAACCGCAGCGGCGGCAAATACCACTCAAAGAATGTCCGTTTCAAAAAATCGGGGGATTCCAGCACAGCTTTCGCCCCGTAAGAATCCGGACTCCTGCCCCGAACCCGGTCCGGGGCGGGCCCCTCATGCCGAAAATTATCTATGGCGTCTAAAAATCCCCTTCTCCAGGCGGAGCCCGATAAAAACCAGCGGTGCAAAGAGGATGGCGACCACGCCCGCTTTTACGGCCGTGCCCAGCAGGAATATAAGGAAATCGAAGGCTGAGCGGACACTGGTGTTGGACTGCACCACCGAGACCAACAGGATGATAAAGAAGGCCCAGATGTAGATTTCTCGAAGGGCTCGTTTCAACGAAAGTCCTTTCCTGGAAGAAACAATCGACGCTCAAGGCATCATTTTCTAGTGCCGGCCCGGGAAATTCGGTTGCTGCCGCCTCATTTGGGAGTTTGGAATGCGACCGCCCGTTTCACAAAGCCTTGCCCTTTTACCATTCCACCGGACTCGGGGCAATTCCCAAACCGGGCGAAAGAAGGAATTGGCCCAAGGCAGTGGTCAGGGAAGATCCTGTGGACAAGGCATTATCAGTTATGATTAAATCTTTCCTCCGGGTAATAGTGACAATTTTCGGCATATAGGCCGTTCACCGGGGCTGCGGAACCGGACAGGCTCGATTGGCGGGGTCGCATGGGAGAACTTGAGCAGCAGTACTATAATATCCTCGGTATAGATCCGGATGCCGGTCCCGACGAGATAAAAGAGGCATACCGGGACCTGATCAAGGTCTGGCATCCTGACAGGTTTTCCGGAGATCCCCGGTTGCAGCGAAAAGCCCAAAATCGGCTGGCGGATATAAATCTTGCATATAAGCAACTGATATCAATAAAGAACACCGACAGAAAAGTCCCTTCGGAAAATCGCTCAAAAGCACCGGTCCCAACGGCAAGGAAGGAAGGCCGTCGTTTCAGTCTTCGCAGGCTCGTTCCGGTTTTAGGATTTCTCCTGGTCCTGGGTGCCGCCGGCTGGTTCACACTGCCGCTGGTAAGGGGCGACTTGGCGGAAGTCCCCTTCAACGTCGGCGCGTCATATCTTGAGTCCGGCAATTACGACGAAGCGTGCAGGGCCTTCAGGCTTGCTCTCCTGATAAACCCCGAAAATGCCAGGGCCCGCGTAAAGCTGGGCGAAACGTATCTTGGAATGGGGCGCTGTGACAACGCGCAGGCTGCATTCAGCGAAGCGATCCGGATCAGTCCTTCCGGCCCCAGCGCCTACCTGGGGCTGGCTTCGGCGTACGGACGGCTTGGCGCTCCCGAAAAAGAAATCCAAACTTACAGGAGGGCCGTCCGGATTGCCCCCGACTCTTTGGAGGCATACTATGGCCTGGGGTTGGCATGCGAACGGTACGGGATGTTGAATGACGCTCGGGAAGCCTTCTCCAGTGCGCTTCTAATCGACCCGCAATATGAAAGCGCTCAACACAGACTCGCTTTGATGTACGCGGTAAGAAGGCAATACAGGGAAGCGGCCGAAACCCTGGAAAGAGCGGCCAGAATCAATCCCGACGATGCGGGCATATACAACGACCTTGGCGCCATGTACGAGAAGCTGGGTCTTCACATGCTGGAACTCAAGGCTTACAGGAAAGCGGTCGACGTGGCCCCATCCTCCGGGGAGGCGCATTTCAATTTAGCCGTGGCGAACCTGCGCCTTGGCCACATGGGCGAGGCGAACAGGGAACTCGAAACCCTCCGTGCCCTCGACCCCTCACTGGCATTCAAACTCTACAGGATGATTTCCCAAAAAAAGGGCTAGACCCACGGGAGCAATAAGCTGTCCCGCCCCCCTATCGGTAGCTGACCGATTTTTTCCTGCCGGAACCGGCCGTCAGCCTCAGGATCAGCCCGGTGCCGATACCCCATGCACCGTTTATGATAAATGCCGTAATCAGCAGGGACGCATGCCAGCCCCCTCCCATGGGATGGCCCTTGAGCGGCAGCACCAATAGAAGAGCGACCGCCGAAGGAAACACGGCCCCGAACAGAAAGGCCGCCACCCAGTACCTGCCGCCCCTGGGGAAAGCGCGGTCGATCAGTGCGAACAGGATACCCCAAATTCCGCCCCAGAAGGCAAGCGAGAAGACGGCCGGCACTCCGAACGGTTTGGATGCCGCCATCGAAAAGGGCCCGAAAGGCGCAATACCCGCCGTCCAAAGCACCCACAGGCTGAGTTGGTGAAAAATCAAAGTGGCGAAAAAACCTGCGATAAATCCCAGCAGAAGTCGTTTTGGATAATTTGTCGAATTTGTTCCATAAGCCATGGCCGAACCTCCCGGAAAGATGCACAACTTTTAAACTGCAAGGAATCGGAAAACCTGCTATCATCACGCTTACTGATAATGCGAGAAAGGGTTTTCCGCAACGAGTGCGGCCACAGCAGACCGCATAAAATCTCAAATTCCAAAACCCTTGATACAAGTTGAGACTGCTTGCAGGAAATCGTAATTCCTGCAAGTGTCGTTATACAGAAGCTCATCCGGAATCGGTAAAGCAGCTTTATTGATTGAAACCGTGGATTTGTCAGGCTTTAAGGAGTTGTTCCATGGTGATTCCGGCGCTTGTGTGCGCCATTCTGATATTGTTTATCTGCCTCGGATTTCCCATCTTCATGGCGCTCGGACTCAGCGGAGTTTTCGGGCTGTTCATGAGCAAGGGGGCGGCGATACTGGGACTTGCCGTAACGTCGTTCTACGGCCAGTTGAACAGCTTCGAGATGATCGCCCTGCCTCTTTTCATTCTCATGGGACAGGTGCTGTCGAAGACCCCCATCGGGCGCGACCTTTTTGAGGCCGCATCCAAGTGGCTTATGTGGCTTCCGGGAGGGCTTGCAATTGCTTCGGTGGGCGCGTGCACCATTTTCGGGGCCGTAAGCGGGGTGAGCATCGCCGGGGTTGCGGCCATCGGTTCCCTGGCCGTGCCCGAGATGGTCAACCGCGGCTACGACAGGAAGCTCGCCGCCGGCTCCGTGGTTACCGCCGGCGCTCTGGCCATGCTTATCCCGCCCAGCGTGCCCTTCATCATCTACAGTGCGGTTACCGGCGAGTCCGTGGCGAAGCTTTTCATGGGGGGCATTGTGCCCGGAGTGGTGATCGCGTTTCTGATCAGCCTTCTCATCTTTTTGTGGGTCCTGTGGAAACCGGAGATGGCGCCCAGGATCCGGGATGAGCGGGTCACGTGGAAGGAGCGCTTTGCAAGCCTCGGCAAGATCTGGCACGCCGCGGTGCTCATTTTGCTGGTCCTGGGCTCCATATACACCGGTTTTGCCACGCCGACGGAGGCTTCAGCCATAGGGGCCGCGGGGGCCTTTTTCATTGCGGGCGCCGTCTACCGCGTTCTAAACGTCAGGCAGGTCATGAACATACTGCTCGAAAGCCTCAGAGTCAGTGCCGCGATCCTGCTCATAATCGGATGCGCCAAGATCTTCGGGGACTACCTCAACATGGTCAGGCTGCCACAGGCACTGACCGAGTACCTGCTGAGCTTTCATCTGCCCGGAATCGCCGTGGTGCTCATCCTGATGGTGCTGCTCATCATGCTCGGAATGCTGATGGATGCGGTATCTCTCATCGTGGTCACAACTCCCATCCTGCTGCCGATCATTCTTGCCTTTGGTTTCTCGCCTTTGTGGTACGGCATTATCCTGGTCATAAACCTCGAACTTGCGGTAGTAACGCCGCCGGTGGGCCTTAATCTCTACACGCTTAAAGGGGTCTGTCCTTTTCTTTCGGTCGAGGAAATTATCCGGAGCAGTATTCCTTTTCTCGTGGTGGAATTTGCGGCGCTGGTGGTTTTTACGCTGTTTCCGGGCATAAGCCTCTGGCTGCCCGGCTTGATGTAGGTGTGGGGGCGCGGGTGAGCGATACGGGAAGAAAGGTTCGGGAATTTTTCGATAAGGGAAAGACGCTGCTTTCGGTCGGGGTCTATGATGCCCTTTCCGCAAGGATAATGGACCAGGCGGGCATCCCTTGCGTTTACGCGACCGGGTATGGGGCGGCGGCAAGCGCGATGGGCTTTCCGGACATCGGGTTGGTGTCCATGTCGGAGATGGTCGATCACGTTCGCCGTATTGCGGGCGCCGTGAACTGCCCCGTTATTGCCGATGCGGACACCGGCTACGGGGGCAGCGCCAACGTGCACCGCACCGTTCGCGAGTATGAAGCGGCGGGGGCGGGAGTGATCCAGATAGAAGACCAGATGTGGCCCAAAAGGTGCGGCCACATGGAGGGGAAACGGCTGGTCGAAGCCTCGGAGATGGAGCACCGCGTGAGGGTGGCCGTCCAGGCCCGGAGGAGCGCCGATACGCTGATTTTGGCGCGAACCGATGCCATTGCCGTGGAGGGCTTCGAGGCGGCGATCGACCGTGCCGGGGCATACGGCGAAGCGGGGGCCGATCTGCTTTTCGTGGAAGCTCCGCGCGACCTGGAGCAGATGGCGGCCATACCCGGGCTCCTGGACCGTCCGTGCCTCGCCAATATGGTGGAGGGCGGTAAGAGCCCCTTTCTGGGCCTGTCCGAGCTCCAGGACATGGGCTATGCCGTGGCACTCTATCCCATATCCGGACTGCTGCTTGCGGCAAAGGGGCTAAGGCGGCTGGCCGAGGCATTCAAGAGGGACGGCAGTTCGGGGCGGCTTCTGGCCGAGCTTATGAGCTTCGATGAATTCAATGAACTGATCGATGTCCGGTCATACCTGGAACTTGATAAACTCTAAAGAAACAACCCCAGGAGGAGAGAGCCATGAGAGAAGCTTCGAGACGTGAATTCCTGAGGACCCTCGGCCTTGGCGGCGTGGCGGCGATGGTTTCGGGGGCGGTACCGCTCAGGGGAGTGTGCTGGGCCGCGGTGCCCACCTATACGGGTGTGAGCTACCTGACGCCGGCTTACAAGGACCTCATGTACGGCATCAAGGGGTTCAACGAGCAACTTAAAAAACACCCCGATGTGCTCAAGGTCGACTTCTTCGATTCGGGCACCCTGGTGAAGGTGGACGAGCAGGTGCCGGCCCTCAGGGCCGGGACCATCCAGTACATGTTTCACACGACCTCCTATATCACCCGTACTTTCCCCATCCTGGGCATCACGGGACTTCCCGGCGTCTGCGGCGATCTTTACCGGCACGGCGAACGGATCGCAATGGAATCGCCTCTGTGGAAGCTCATAAACGACCAGCTCGCAAAAGAAAATGTCTTCATGCTGACGGCCGGCGGCGGCATCATGGAGCCGGAGTACATCTGGAGCGGGAAAAAGAAGGTGGACAGTCTTGCCGACCTCAATGGGATGCGCTGCCGTGTCGTCAGCTACGAAGCAACGGAAATTCTCAAAAACTTCGGGGTCGCCGGCGCCCGCGTTCCCTCGTCCGAGACCTATCTTGCGCTTCAGCGTGGAACGGTGGATGCCGCTGTGGCCAATATCGGCACCATCATGGGCCGCAAGCTCTACGAGCAGATCAAGTACTGTTACCAGTTGCCCGTGACCGGCTACTGCAGCGCCGCTTTCATGCTGAAGGACAAATGGGATAAGATGCCGGAAAAGGAAAAGGCCGTGTTCTGGGAGGCGGCCCAGTGGACCGATAAGAACTACGCCAGGGAATGCAACGAGCATATCTACAAGGATGAATTCTGGCCCGCGCTCAAGAAGGGGGGCATGGAGGTCTTTGCGCCCAGCGATGCGGATCTGAAGGCTTTCGACGAAAAATGCGGTCCCATCTGGAAATGGTGGAAGGACCAGGTCGGAGAAACCGTGGGCGACAAGGCCATAAAGCTGGCGTTGGGGAAGGCATGAAAGCAACGAGCTTTGCCACGGCAATAGATCGGCTGACCGTAGCGCTGAGGGTGTTAGCGCAAATCGCCCTGGCGGTCATGACGGTTACGATCTGCTACGATGCCGTGATGCGCTATGTTTTTGCCGCCCCCACGCTTTGGAGCCTGGAGATCAATACGATCCTGGTTCTTTTCGTCACCGTTATCCCGGCGGGTGAGGTGATGAAGTCGGGCATGCAGTTGCGGGTCACCTTCTTCACGGACCGTATGAGCAAACGGGTGCAGAAATTCCTGGAAAGCCTTGCCGCATTCGGCGGGGTGCTGTTTTGCGGATTCATGGTCTGGAAGGGGTGGGTCATGGCCGTCCACGCATTCGAGCACGGCGAGCGCATGTCGACCGCGATAGGGACCCCCTTCGTTGTCCCGTATATGTTCATCCCCATCGGGTTCGGGGTCATGGGCCTTCAGTACGTGCTGCGGTTGGTCCGTGCCTTCACCGGGGCGGCGGTCCGGGAAGAGCTTCAGGCCGCGGGAAGTTGAAGCCGGAACCAAGGACCCTTACCCGCAAACGGGAGGGGACAGGCCCTCAAAAAACAGGAGGGGACGGAACCAAAACCCTCCCCTCCCAAATCCCTCTCCCGCACCACGCGGGCGGAGTGGAAGTTCACCCTTGCAACTAATGGTAACGATTCTCCTTTTTGTTGCAAGCCCCTCTAATAAAGCATAACCCCATAAGCGTGGCGAGCTGTTCCCCCACGGTCCTTCCTTTTTCGCCGCCGTACGGCTCCGCATGGCATTACGGGGCGTCCCTTGATTTGACTCTTTGCGCCCCGGCTGCCATAATAAACCGCGAAAAATGAGCGCTATCGGGAGGGATTTGCAAATGAGCATGGACCTGGGGAAATACCTGGAACCTACGCAGATGATCGACAGCGGACATCCCGCCGTTAAAGAATACGCGGAAAAGGTTTCCGGCGGTATAAAAGACCCTGCCGGGAAAGCGGTGAGCCTCTATCTCGCGGTGCGCGACGGGATTCGCTACGATCCCTATTCGCCTTTTTACCTTCCCGAGCATTACCGGGCCAGCTATGTTATCGCCAGGGGACGGACTTTTTGCATCCCGAAGGCATCGCTTCTTTGCGCGCTGGGAAGGGCCTGCGGCATACCGTCGAGGGTAGGGTTTGCAACGGTGCGAAACCACCTCGCAACAAAACAGCTAATCGATTTTTTGGGAAGCGACCTGTTCGTCTACCATGGGTTCGTGGAATTCCACTTGGGGGGCAGGTGGGTGAAATGCACTCCCGCCTTCAACCGTGAGCTTTGCGAAAGGCACAACGTGGCGCCATTGGAATTCGACGGTCGCAGCGACTCCCTTTTCCAGCCCTTTAACTCCGAGAACAAGAAGTATATGGAATACGTGGAATTTTTGGGCATCTTCGCCGATATTCCACTGCCCACGATACTGGAAGGCTGGAAAAAGGCTTACGGCGGCGAATTCTTCCGGAAATCAAGGGATCTCTTTATCGAGCGGGGAGACGCCTCGCTTGCGGATTTCGAAGGCGAGCGGATCTGGACCGGGTGAGCGCCGGACCGAATCCCGCTCCCCGGTCCGGGCATCGGCCTGCTCCGACCGGGGGTTCACCCGAGCCTGTCTCCGCCACCTGTGGTGATTGCATTTATCGCCAAAGTTTTTCTTAACCACGATCGAATGAATCCAAACCCTCGTCGGGAAGGGCAGATTTGGGCGAAGCGCGGAAGTGTCCACTCGCAACAACAATCCTCAGAGCGGCATTGATCCTTGTTTTGTTCTGGACGGCAAATGCGGCGGCGCAGTTGGCGGCCGGCTACGAGGTTGCCGTCAAGGGCGTTGAGGATGGGTCCCTGCGCAGCCTGCTGGAGTCGGTTTCAAACACCTTCACCTACAAGAACAGGCCGCCCGCCACGACCAGCCTCCTGGAGCACAGGGCGCGCACCGATATCCCGGAAATGATACAGGCCCTCAGGTCCCTTGGCTACTACGATGCCGCAATAGACCTGAGCGTCGATGTGCAGAAAAAACCGCTTCTGGTCACTTTCCATGTGGAACCGGGTCCCGTCTACAGGCTCGAATCGGTGAAAATAGAGGAAACCACGGGTGTCGCCTCCACACCTTCGGTCAAGCTGCCGTCCCCCAGGGATTTAGGCCTTGAACTCAAAAGACCGGCCGAAGCCCGACCGATAGCCGATGCCGGCACAAAGCTCATCCAGATCTACAGGAATCACGGGTTTGCCTTTGCCGCGGTGAAGGACCGGCGCGTGGTGGTCGATCACGCCACAAAACTGGTTGCGGTGACCTTCCAGGTCGACCCCGGACCGGCCGCCCGCTTTGGACCGACCGCCACCCACGGCCTCGAATCGGTGAATGAGAAGTTCGTTTTGGGGCTGCTGCCCTGGCACGAGGGAGACCGTTTCGACGCGGAGCTTCTGACGCAGTTGCAAAAGCGCCTGGTGGAAACGAGGCTTTTTTCTCTCGTCCAGATCAGCCATGCGGAAAGTTTGGACAAAGAGGGACGGCTGCCGATTTCGATCCAGTTGAAGGAAAGGGCCCAGCGAAGCATCAGCGCCGGGGTCACCTATCACACGGATGAGGGGCCCGGCGTCAAATTTGCCTGGGAGCACCGGAATCTGTTCCATGGCGGCGAACAACTGAAGCTGCAGGTCGGTGCTTCCGGGTTCGGCTATTCGGGTGAAGGTCTTTTCAGAAAACCCCAATTCCTGCGCAACGATCAGACGTTTTCGATTCCCAGCCGCCTGGCAAAAGATGACACCAACGCTTTTGTGAGCAATAACCTGGATACCGCCATGCTCGTGGAAAGAGAGATCCACAAGGGCTTGCGGGTCGGCCTGGGTCCGGGCTTCAGGGTTTCGCAGGTGGAGCTGGAAGCCGATCCCCTCAAAATTAAGAAGGAGTACGCCCTGGCATCGTTTCGCACCTTTTGCAACTGGGACACGACCGATAATTTGCTCGACCCCACGCGCGGCGCTCGACTCGATGTGCAGCTTGCCCCCTTTCTGGATACACTGGACGCCAATCTTGGTTTCGTAAAGGGACGCGTCGAATACAGGCATTATTTTATGATATCGAACAGGCCCTACCTGCTGTTCGCCGGGCGCGCCGCCTTCGGCAGCATAGTGGGCGCCGGCCGCGACGCCATCCCTGCGGACCTGAGATACTATGCGGGAGGCGGCGGCTCCATCCGCGGCTATGCGTTTCAGTTGGCCGGTCCGCTGGTGGGTGAAGACCCGATAGGAGGGGCGTCCGCCCTGGAACTCAGTGCCGAACTGCGCACCAAGGTTACGGAGAAGATAGGATTTGTCGTCTTCCTGGACGGAGGCAGCGCCTTCAAGCCGTCTCTGCCGGATTTTAACACCACCCTGCGGTGGGGGGGTGGGGTAGGGGCCCGCTATTACACGCCGATCGGGCCGCTAAGGCTTGATTTTGCCGTGCCGCTAAATCCAAGGGACGGAGTGGACGACCCTTTTCAGGTATATGTGAGCATTGGACAGGCGTTTTAGGGTTGTGCGTTACGCCTTCCAGTGGGACTGGACCGACCATGGCCGAAAATTCGAGTTGGAAACGCGCGGCGAAGTGGGCAGCGGGGGGGGTTGTTATTTTGATCCTCCTGCTTCCGGCCCTGTTTTTCGCCTTTCTCCAGACGTCGACCGGAAAGTCGCTTGCCGCCAGGGCCCTCTCACACTTTCTAAGCTCGGAGCCCGACCGAAAAGTGAGTGTCGGAAAAATCGAGGGCCTGGTGCCGTTTCGCATGCGGATCGGCCGGGTGAGCGCAAGCGATTCACAAGGGCCGTATTTTGACGCGGAAGACATCGTGCTGCGGTGGTCCGCCCCGGCGCTTCTCAGGGGAAAGATTTACATCGAGCAGCTCAGCACCGCCTCCCTGCATATCGAAAGGCTTCCCCGGGGCGGCCCCCCGCAGGAAGGCGGGGGAGTGAATTTTTCTTCGCTCGTAAAAAAACTTCGGCTGGTTCGCATCGAGCGCCTGGCCGTTCCCGACTTATCCATCGGCAGGGCGGTCCTGGGGCAGAGTGCCGTTTTTGGAC
This sequence comes from uncultured delta proteobacterium, assembly GCA_963712895.1. Taxonomy (GTDB): domain Bacteria; phylum Desulfobacterota; class Syntrophobacteria; order Syntrophobacterales; family Syntrophobacteraceae; genus SbD1. The sequence continues at coordinate 285,449 of CAVQJR010000018.1, forward strand.
TGGAAGCACGGGTTACAAACAGGCCGCTCAAGATCTCCTTTCACCTCAAGCGCATGGACGAGGGGCCAAAGACTTCGGCCGACGTCGAGCTGACCCTGGATGGAGAGCCGCCGGCGCTGGCGGTGCGGGCCGACTTTCGCGAAGAAGAGGGCGGGCTGGCGGGAAAAATTATGGGGCTTCGGCCCACCGTCATTAACCTGGATGTGCGGGGCAGCGGCCCCGTAACCGATTGGACGGGAACCATCGCGGGAAGCGCCGGTGTCTACGGTTCCATAAATGCAACAATCGGCGTGAACGCAGCCAGTGAGATTTTCCTTGCCCTGAACGGGACCGCGGAGATCGCCGAGCCTTTTCTTCCGCCTTCCCTGGCGCCGGTCATGGGAGGTGGGAACTCATTTGCGCTGCACCTCGATTTTGCTCCTTCCCGCTATGTTGCGGTGCAACAGGGATCGTTCAAGGGCAAGGGCTATCATGCCGAATTGTCCGGGAAGCTCGATTTTAAGTCGCAGACGGTAAAGAGCGATTGGATACTGGGCATGGAGAACCTGGGGGCGGCGGGGTCTTTGCCCGGCGGGGAAGTGAGGGCAAGCGGCACTGTTTCCGGGAAACTCTCGCAACCGGAAGGATCGGCGACCGTGCTCTTCCGAAGGGTTCGAACGGGCGGGTTCGCGGCCGAGGAAATTCGAACGAACGTTCAATTCGAGCCCCTGCGGCGAGTGGCCCCGCCTTCCTCCGGGTATATTCTCAAGGGATCGAGCAGGGCAAGGGGAATATCGACTTCGACCGGAGAAGTGCTTCCGGAAAGTTTGCTCACCTGGTCCCTGGAAGCGCAAACCCCCGCAATGCAAAAGCTCCTTCTGTTGACGTTAAGGATTGAAAACCAGCACAACGTATTCAATGCGGCGGGCAGGATAAATACTGCCGAGCGCTCCGGCACCCTTGAGGCATCGCTTCGGGTGGTTGACCTTAAGCCCTTTGAAGCGTTGGCGGGAAGGTCCCTCCCGGGTGCCGCCACTCTCGATTTGAACCTGCTGGCATCGGGGTCTGAAAGCTCTTTTTCGGGCAGCTTCAATGGGCGGGCGGGCCGTTTGGAAGAGCTTCCGCCGCCGCTTGCGGCGCTTCTGGGCCCCGCAGCCACATTTTCGGGCCGATTTGAAGATGACGCGGGCAAAATCAGCCTGAGCGAATTTCGCGCCGAAAGTCCCGCCATGCAAATAAAGGGGCAGGCCACCGCGAACCTTTTGAACAGGCAATGGCAAGGGAAGTGGGAACTCCTGCTTCCCAGGCTGGAACCTCTCAGTTCCGCGGCCGGGATGCCGCTGGCCGGGAGCATCCGGGTAAACGACTCTTTTTCCGGCAGCATCGACTCGCTGGAACACGTTGCGGTCCTCAAGGGGACCGACCTGATCCTCGACGGCGGAAAGTTTGCGCGGATCACGGCAACCGTTGCCGCACGGGATGTGCCGGAGGCGCCCAAGGGAACCATCAAGGTGGAAATGTCGCGTGACGGCGAAAACCTGGCGGCCGAATCCGGTTTTGCCTTGGCCAATCGGCAGTTGGCGCTCTCTGCGATTGGCATAGAGGTCCCCGGCGGCCGGCTCAAGGGCGATATAGTGGTGGATCTCCAAAAAACTCTCGCCAGAGGCGAGTTGGAGGGCACTTTCAAGGACTTGGGCGGCCTTGGCCACATGGCCGGTGAAAAGATCGAAGGAAGCGCGGAATTAAAGTTCTCACTTGCTCCGGGCAAAAATGGGCAGGATGTCCGGGCGGAAATCAATGCCGGCGGTATATCGACATCCGCGGGGAGCGTCGCAAAAATCGCGGTGTCGGCCGATCTCGAAAACGTTTTTCAAACGCCGGAAGGGAGCGTCAACCTTGAGCTTCACCAGGCGGTGCGCGGGGGGCTCACCGCCGACCTGGTCAAGGCCGGCGCCCGGGCGGACCAAAAAGGCATAAGCTTCGATGTATCCGGAAAAGGACGGCATTCGGAGCAGCCGTTCGATTTCCGCACCGAGGGCGCCCTGGTGCGCGCCAAAGAGGCCGAGCGCCTTAACATAAAGACCCTCGATGGACACTACGGGGACCGCCCTTTCAGGCTTGTGGGGCCTTTCCTGCTGGTCCGCTCGTCCGGTAAAGTCTCTTTTGACAGGCTTGCCCTCTCATACGGCAACGGGCATATTGCGGCATCGGGTAGTTTCGATACGAAAAAAGCCTCATTTAATGCCGATTTCGAAAAAATCGGCATCGAAACGCCATCCGGAATGCCTGACATCACCGCTTCGGCGAGCGGCCGGCTGCGGGTCGGGGGCGATGTCTCGAGCCCGTCGGCATCGCTGGACCTGCAGGTCACGGATATTCATGCCAAGGGGCCTTTTGCAAAGGAGATCAAATTCACGAGGCTGGATGTGGGGGCCAGGGTAGCCGGGGGCGATATGAAGCTTAACGCCGAGCTTGAGTCGCAGACGAAAGATTCGGTCAAGGCAACCATCGAGGCCCCGATGACTTTTTCTCTTCTGCCCATGGCGTTCTCGGTACCACCCCAGGGGCATCTGCACGGGGTACTGGAGGGCAGGGCGGACCTTTCGACCGTGGCCAGCCTCATCCCGCAGCCGGACCATGAATTTACGGGGCGCGCCGATGCCCGTTTCGAACTGGGAGGCACGGTGGCAAGCCCCGAGGCCGGCGGGACGGTAAAAGTTGCCGACGGCACCTATCAAAACCTGGCCTACGGGACGGTGATGAAGGACCTGTCCGTCGAGATAACCGCAAGGGGGCGCAGGCTCGATATTGATACGTTGCGCGCAACGGATGGCGGAAAAGGGACCGTGTCGGCGAAGGGCCGGATCGACCTGGACGCGGCAAATTCCTTCCCCCTGCATATCGGGGTCGATCTTTCCAACTTCGAGCTTATCCGCCGCTACGATGCAACGGCCGTCGTGGGCGGGTCGATCGAGGTATCCGGGTCGGTTGGAAAGCCCGCCCTGCAGGGACAACTCGAAACATCATCGGCCGAGGTGCTCCTTCAGCAACCACCCCCTCCTTCGATTGTCGACCTCAAAGTCATCGAAATACACGACGGGACCGCACCGGCCCCCGCGCAGAAAAACGAAGCCCGGGCGGCTTCGGGCGTCGGTCCCGCACTGGATATCAGGATCAGCATGCCGGGTAAGATCCTGGTGCGCGGAAGGGGCCTGGATTCCGAATGGAGGGGAAACCTGCGGGTGGCGGGTTCCGGCGGCAATCAGGCCGTTACCGGCAATCTCAGCGCCGTCCGGGGAACCTTCGATTTTCTGGGCAAACGTTTTTCGGTCACAAACGGTGTAATCCGGTTCGAAGGCGCGTTTCCTTCCGCGGCGACTCTGGACGTGACGGCAGAGGCGCAAGCCAATGACATCACGGCCCGCCTCATACTGCAGGGGCCGGTTTTGTCGCCTCAAATACGGTTCGAATCGGACCCGCCTTTGCCCTCCGATGAAATTCTCGCTCGGGTTCTTTTCAACCGTTCCACCGGAAATATCACCCCGATTCAGGCCCTGAGGCTCGCCGAAGCGCTGAGGGCGCTTTCGGGCCGCGGTTCCGCTCTGGATTTTTTGGGACGCACCCGGGAGTTTCTCGGCCTGGGCCAGCTCGAACTAAGGGAAGTGGGAAAAAACGAGGGTCTTGGACTGGGTATCGGAAAGTACCTGACCGAAGGCGTCTATGTGGATGTGGAAAAGGGGGTCGAAAGCCAGGAAGGCAAACTCTCGGCAACGATTGAACTGACTCCCCACATAACTCTGGAAACGGAAGCCGGCCTGGATTCTTCAAAGGGAATAGGGCTTCTGTGGAAGCGCGACTATTGACGGTTCTTCCAAGTTGCAGGCCACCGCAGAGGACGCGGAGAAAAACAGAAAAATAACGGCAGCTATTCGGTTTTGGCCTGTATATCCGATAGCTTTGCGGATCAACCTGATTGCCGTTTTTTAATGGGACCGCGGCGGCGGGCGCGCCCGCCGCCGCGTGTGGCAAATCGCATCAACTCCGTTATTGTATCACTATCACATCGATGCCCATCTGTTTCTTCAACTCCTCTATGTGGTCCTCCACCTCGCCCTTGAACAGGACTTTTTCGAAAAAAGTCCGGCTTTCATGGCCGAGAACGAGCAGTTCGGCCTTCTCTTCGACGATGACCTGCTTGAGGACTTCGAGGACCGGCCCATGCCGCACCACTTTTTTCGGACTCACTCCCTTGGATTTTGCGAGCTGCTCCGCGTTGTCGAGCATATGACCGCCGAGATGGTCGAGTGAATCTTCCGCCATACTTGATGATACCCGGCCTCCGAGGCTGGCCTTGAGAAATTCCATATCCACCGCAAAGACATAGGTCAGCTTCGCACTGTGCTCGCTGGCCAGTGCGGCGGCTTCAAGTGCGGCCTTCTGAGACATTTCCGACCCCGTTACTCCACAGACGATGCTGGTGTAGCCCATAGTTGCTCCTGACAATAATGGTTTCAAGTCCACGCGCTCTTACCTCATGACGAACAGAAGCCAGAACGAAGAAATTATGATGCTGATCACCATGGGTATAAAAGCGGCCTTCACGTAACCCATGAAGGAAATGGGATACCCGGATCGTTCCGCAATGCCTACCGTCACCACGTTGGCGCTTGCTCCGATCATGGTCCCGTTTCCGCCGAGGCAGGCTCCCAGCGCGAGCGCCCACCAGAGAATGCCGCCTTCGGCGCCGGGGATTGTAGTGTTGAGATAGGCTACGATGGGAAGCATAGTCGCGGTGAACGGAATATTGTCGATTATTGCCGAGGCAAATGCCGAGACCCAGAGCACCATGAGAATGGCGATAACCAGAGAACCCTTGGACATCTCCCTCACCCAGTCGGCGATTACCTGGATCAGTCCGGACTCTTCGGCTCCGGCCACCACTATGAACAGCATCATAAAAAAGATGAGCGTCGGCCATTCGACTTCTTTTTCCAGCATTTCCACTATATCGACCCTGCTGATGACCATCAGCAGAGCGGCCCCGATCAGAGCGGCGATACTGGGCTCCATGTGCAGTGCTCCATGGATGGTGAACATGAAGACGGTGATGCCCAGGATTATCCCGCCCTGGATCAGCAGCTTCCCGTTCGTGATCTTATACTCTTCCTTGAGGTGGGCGATCATTTCCTGGACATTCCCCACCTGCGCCTTCATGTAGTCTTTTTTGTACCAGAAGATAAAGTAGACAATACTTATCACCAGGACAATGGCGTTGACCGCTGTCAGGTCGCGCACGAAGTCCACAAAGCTCAGCTTGGCGTACGAGCCGATCATGATATTGGGCGGATCGCCTATCAGCGTCGCGGTGCCGCCCACGTTGGAGGCAAACGCTTCGGGAAGCATCAGTGTCACCGGGTTGATCTTGAGGGTGAGGGCGATCTCGATGGTGACCGGAATCATGAGCAGCATCGTGGTAACATTATCGAGAAATGCCGAGGTGACGGCGGAAACAACCATGAGAATGCCTGCCAGTACGAAGACATTGCCCCTGGCAGCCTGGTAGGACTTGTAGGCCATCCACTGGAAGACGCCGGTTTTCTTGAGAACTCCTACTATCATCATCATGGCCATCAGCAGGAGAATGACATTCATATCCACGGCGTGTATCGCTTCCTCGAATGTGAGGATGGTGTAGTCCGGATAGAATGTCCCGGCCGTGTAGGAAATGGTGAGAATCAGCGCCGCTCCCAGAAGGGCCGCCAGCGTGCGGTGCAAAAGTTCGAATGCTATGAGCGCATATACGGCAATCAGGACCAGGGTCGCGATCCAGAAGGCGGGTGTGATTTCCCGTGCAAGAGTGAAACCTTGCTGGGCAAAGTAGAAGCTATTTCCGTTCTCGTTGTTCTTCTCTTTGAGCACCTCGTCGAATGCAACCCTTCCGGACGCTTTGTAGTTCGGCTTATCCGCGGCAATTTCTATCTTTGCCCCTGGAAGAGTGCCAAGGGGCAGGGAGATCTCTGCCATGTAGCTGCCCTGTCCGGAAGAAGTGATCTCCTCCGGCGTTTCCACTTTTTTACCGTCAACATAAAGGCTCAGAATGGCATCTTTGACCGGCTTTTCGTGGATGTTGGACACAATCCCGCAAATCGTCAGGATATCGGATGGGCCTTTTGGTTTTGAGGTCTCGGATGCGTGTGCCCCTGTTGCCGTTATCGAAAATACGGCGGCAAGGACGAGAATGAGATAAAACGGCCTGTCTGACATCTACTCCACTCCCCTTTCGTTTTGAGAATTCCCTCCTGGTGCATGCGCGCGCGAATGCGCGAACACGCGTAGCTTGAAGAATTGAGCTTTTAGCACACTTTTTCAGGTACTGCTTCATCTTCTCAAAGCTCAGGGCCGGGGCACGGGCAAAAAATCCTGTGCCTCCACCGTGCCCACCGGCTTGAAAAGACCGCGTCAGGCACGGCTACTGTCCCTGAAGTTAAAAAATGAAGCATTAATAATCCAAATGTTGTCGATGACTTAGCTAAATGAACAGCTTGTGGCAAGGTGCCTTCGAACGCGAGAAGCCGCCAGGACCGGTCCCGTTGAGGTTTCCGTGGATGCGGTTCGGCGTTCGGCGGACGAAGCATTGCCCTGGGAAGGCATGGGCCGCGGTGGTATCGAGGATTAGAACAACAGGCAAAAACAGAGTCTGTGCACTATCGGGTGGAATCGCTGCCATACACGGTAATGCGGGAGAAAAGGTATCAGGGGGGGTGGCTTCAAAGCTTCCGGGGCCGGCTTATGGAAAGCGTGGCCACCCGGTTTATAATTCCTTTCGGGCTCTTGCCGTTTTGACCGTGGTGTTCGTTTTCTGTCAAACAGACGAAAGGAATTCGACCTGGTGCTTGCAGACATGAGCATGCGGGATCTCACGGGCAAAGGCCTTGCCGGTGAGCTGACAGCGACCCGCGGGGATATCCCGGTTCTATTGCGCACGGGTTTCAGTGGCCGAATCGATTCGCAGCCGGGCGGGTGGTATGTCTGATCCCGGCTCATGCGCTCAGGCCGGGCTCAGCCTGGATGGGCGTTTCGATCAACACCTGGTCCACGCCGTCTTTTTCGGTGAAAAGGACGTTTACCTGTTCGTGGGCCAGCGTTTCGAGCTGGAAACCTACAAACTGGCCGCAGATGGGCAGTTCGCGGTGGTCCCGGTCAACCAGCACCGCCACCTGCACTCTCCTGGGGCGGCCGTAGTCGATCAGGGCATCGAGGGCCGACCTGATTGTCCTGCCCGTGTAGAGCACGTCATCGACCAGGATCAATTCCCGGTCATCGATGGGGAATGGCAGGTTGGTTCCCTTGAGTATCGGATGGACGTGGAGGCGGGTCCAGTCGTCACGGTACAGCGTAATGTCCAGGGTCCCCACCGGAACGGGCATGCCGAATTTTTTCGATATTATCGCTTGAAGCCTTCGGGCCAGAAAAACCCCTCCGGTATGGATGCCGACCAGGGCAAGCTTCTGCGGCTCCCTGGTGGTCGCGATTATCTCCGCCGCAATCCGATCGATCGCAGCCAGCACTTCCCAGGCCTGTTTAACCCTGCGTGGGTTGCCCTGTTCCATTTCGCCCGCCTTGATCTCTAAAATGAATGAATTCAATAAATCGAATTCAATTAAGACCCAAATCCAAATTCAATTAAGATCCGGACCTGAGAAAATATAAAAGGGCGCCTTCCAGCGCCCTCACAATAGAGCGGTATAAGAATATTTTCCTAGCAGTTTTTCCAAACTATGTCAATTACTGAGTAATTATCCATTAACTGATACCAGGTTGACTGTCTGCCGGACGGATTTGCGAACCTACTCCACGGTGACGCTTTTCGCCAGGTTTCGCGGCTGGTCCACGTCGGTTCCGCGAAGCACGGCCACGTGGTATGCGAAAAGCTGGAGGGGCAGCGAAAAAAGAACCGGTGAAAGCCAATCCGATGAGGGCGGGATGACAAACTGTCCATCGACCGGCTCGGCCGCTTCGCCCGGTTCGCCTTCGATCAGAGTCAGTATCTGGCCGTCCCTGGCTTTGACTTCCTGCACATTGGAGACCATTTTCTCGAAAAGCGGTCCCTGCTTGAGCAGGACCATTACCGGCATGTCCTCGTCGATCAGGGCTATGGGGCCGTGCTTCATCTCGCCTGCGGCATAGCCTTCCGCGTGGATATAGGAGATTTCCTTGAGCTTGAGCGCCCCTTCGAGTGCTATCGGGTAGAGAGGGCCGCGCGCCAGGTATAGAAAGTCCTTATGATGCATGTACTTGCGTGCCCAGAGGGCAATTTTATCGGCATCGCCCAGGACCTTTTCCATCTTGCCGGGAAGCTCGACAAGGTCCTGAATATGCTGCTCTATAACGTTCCCCGGCAGCCTGCCGATTTCCGAGGCCCAATGCAGGGCCAGCATGTACAGGGCAACCAGTTGAGTGGTAAACGCCTTGGTGGATGCGACCCCGATTTCAGGACCCGCATGCGTGTAGATCACCCCGTGAGCCATTCGTGCTATGCTGCTCCCGACCACGTTCACTATGGCACGGCAATGAGCGCCCTTGTCGATCCCCTCCTTCAGCGCCGCCCTGGTGTCGGCCGTCTCTCCCGACTGGCTTATAACGACCAGCAAAACGGAATCGTCAAGGACGGGGTCACGGGAGCGGAACTCGGAGGCCAGGTCCACCTCGACCGGCACCCTGCAAAGCGCCTCGATCATGTATTTGGCCACCAGTGCCGCGTGGTACGAGGTGCCGCACGCAACCAGGCACACTTTTTTGATGCTTGCCAGGAGCCCGCGGTCCAGGTTCAGTTCGGGAAAGCGGATCTGCCCGTGGTCCAGGTCGATTACGCTCCTGAAGGTATCGATCACGGCCCTTGGCTGCTCGTATATTTCCTTAAGCATGAAATGCTTGTAGCCCGCCTTTTCCGCCATGACCGGGTTCCAGTCCACCCAGTGAGGCTCATGGGTGCGCTCTGTTCCGTCCTCAACCGATTCGATCCGGTAGCCGTGCCTGTTTATGAGGACGAGTTCCTCGTCGTTGAGGTATACCACTTTGCGCGTGTAGGGCAGTATGGCGGGAACATCCGATGCCAGAAAATACGCATCGTCGGTAAAACCCAGGATAAGAGGGCTTTCCTTCTTGGCCGCGACGAGCTGGTCGGGTTCCTTCTCGTTTACGATCACCACCGCGTAGCTGCCCTTGAGCTTCCCGAGAGCGCTGCGCACCGCCTCCCAGTAACTTCCGGTCCTCTGCCATTCGCTGTCGAGCAGCTTCACGATGACTTCGGTATCGGTCTGGGAAGTAAAGACATGCCCCTGGGACTCGAGTTGCTGTTTGAGGCTTGCGTAATTTTCGATAATTCCGTTATGAACGAGCGCAAACGGGCCGGACCGGTGCGGGTGGGCGTTTTCTTCCGAGGGCCTTCCGTGGGTCGCCCAGCGGGTGTGGGCGACTCCGACCGTGCCGCTCACCGGCTGGTCCAGGAGCTTGCATTCGAGCCCGTTGAGCTTGCCCTGGCAACGCACGATCTGGAGCCTTGAATCGGCCCCGAGCATCGCTATCCCGGCGCTGTCGTAGCCCCTGTACTCCAGTCTCCGGAGTCCCTCGATCAGGATGTCTCTGCCTTCTTCCGCCCCGATGTAACCCACTATTCCGCACATATGCTTTTCCTCGCCGATGCATCCGCCGCTAAGGTGTTAAAAATGTTTTCGGCCCCGACCCGTACAACCCCGGTGCAGGAGCCGACAATTCAAGGTAACGCTCCGCCCGGTGTTCGGCATCGCGTATTTCTAATTTTATTTGGCCGTAAGGTAAAGCACTAACTTCAAAGGCCAAAAACCCTGAAATTTCGGGCTTTAAAAAGAAAATAACATTTGGGCGACTGCGGATATCTCTAAAGTCGATACATTATAATTGAAATTACAGATTGAAAGCTGCAATCTGGTGAATAAGTTGCTGGATCCTGGAGCGAAGCCTGAGCGCTTTCTTATAATGGAGGCTTGCCTTTGTCTTTTTTCCGGGGACCAGTTCGAGCTTGCGATACTCGCAAACATGGACGTCTTCTTTTTCCTGGAGATCGATGAGTCTGGTTATAAGTTCGTTCTGTCTCATGGATAAACCCCTTTCCCGGCCTGGATGTTAAATCTCCAATCCAGTAATCGGAGTTTTTCCGGCGAGGCTTCAAACTTTTTACCGCCGATACGGCCTCGACCCGTAAATATGTATTTACGGACAAGCCCCTCTCGCGTCCATACGCAAGCACACCTGATTTGCCACCCCGGCGGCGCTTCCGATACCGGGTTGCGTTAAAGTCGATAATTTCAAGACCTCCCGGATTTCCCGGCCGCCGAAGCGGGCGGCCGTGTGCTCCGGGTTAAGATTTGAACGGCTAAACCGGGTCCATTCTGGTATACTTGTTCAGTACACGGACCTTGGGTGCAAGTGCGGGCTCGATGCCGGATGCCCGGCGTTTGATGCTTGACGCTCGATGTAAACGCCATGAAATTACTGGAGAAAGCCTTCGAATGAGTTCCTTCGTACACCTGCACGTCCACACGCAGTACAGCCTCCTGGACGGTGCCATAAGACTCAACGACCTTTTCGAAGCCGCCCGCAGCTACAATATGCCGGCGGTCGCCATAACCGATCACGGCAACATGTTCGGTGCCCTCGAATTCTACATTCTTGCCAAAAAGCACGGAGTGAAGGCGATTATCGGCTGCGAGGCCTACGTCGCCCCGAGGAGTCGCCATGACCGGGGCCTCAAGGCGGCGGACATGGAGGGCAACGGTAGTGCCGATGAGGACCGCAGCTACCACCTGGTGCTTCTGGCAAAAGATATCACCGGCTACCGCAACCTCATGAAACTGGTGTCGCTGGGCTATCTGGAGGGTTTTTACTACAAGCCGCGCATCGACAGGGAGATCCTGAAGCAGCACTGCGAAGGAATCATTGCCCTGTCAGGCTGCCTCAAGGGTGAAGTCGCAAGCCATCTTCTCAGAAAGCAGGAGGAAGCGGCGCGAAGGATCGCCGTCGAGTACGCCGAAATTTTCGGACCGGGCAATTTCTACCTGGAAGTCCAGGCAAACGGGCTCCCGGAGCAGGCCATCGTAAACGAAGGGCTGGTTCGCCTTGCCCGTGAGCTTTCCCTTCCACTGGTTGCAACCAACGACTGCCATTATCTTCGCAAAAGCGACGCCCGCGCCCACGAAATCCTGCTCTGCATCCAGACCGGGAAGACCATCCTGGACGAAAAGCGCTTCAAGTTCCAGACGGATCACCTCTACTTCAAGTCCCCCGAGGAAATGGCCAAAGATTTCGCCTATCTTCCCGAAGCACTCGAAAACAGTGCGGCCATCGCCGAAAAATGCGACCTGAAACTCGAACTGGGCGAGTACCATTTTCCGGTCTTTCCGCTGGAGCCGGGAGAAAGCGTTGACGACCGTTTCGAAAAAGAAGTGCGGGACGGATTTTCGCGAAAGATGGATCTCATCGGCCGCAGGCGCCCCGATTTTTCCGAAGTCGACCGGGCCGAGTATGAGCAACGCCTCGAGTACGAACTCGACATCATAAAAAAGATGGGGTTTGCCGCTTATTTTCTCATAGTCTCGGATTTCATAAACTACGCCAAAGGGTGCGGCATACCGGTCGGCCCCGGCCGCGGGTCCGCCGCCGGAAGCCTCATAGCCTACGTTTTGCGGATAACCGACCTCGACCCCATCGAGCACGGCCTCATTTTCGAGCGCTTTCTCAATGTCGAGCGTATCAGCATGCCGGACATAGACGTTGATTTTTGCGTCAACGGGCGCGACCGGGTGCTCGACTACGTTGCCAACAAGTACGGCAAGGACCGTGTGGCGCAGATCACCACCTTCGGCACAATGCAGGCGCGGGCGGTCATCCGCGACGTGGGGCGCGCCCTGGCGATGCCGTATAACGATGTGGACAAAATCGCCAAGCTGATACCCCCGACCCTCGGGATCGACCTTAAGAAGGCGGTCCAGATGGAGCCGCGCCTGGCCGAACTCCAGAGGGAAAACCCGCAGGTGCGGGAGCTTTTCGAAATCGCGCTCCCTCTCGAAGGACTCACCCGCCACGCCTCCACCCACGCCGCGGGCGTGGTGATGGCCGACAAGCCCATCGTGGAATACATGCCGCTCTACCTGGGGCCGGAGGGTGAAATCGTTACCCAGTACGCGATGAAGTACGTCGAGAAAGCCGGCCTCATAAAATTCGACTTCCTGGGCCTTAGAAACCTCACGGTCATAAACGACGCGGTGCGGCTCATAAACGAAAACCACGGGATAGAACTCGACATAAACGCGCTTCCGCTCGACGACCCCGACACCTACGCCCTGCTTAGCCGCGCGGATACCACCGGGGTGTTCCAGCTCGAAAGTTCCGGCATGCGGGAGATCATGGTGCGCCTGCGCCCGGAAAACTTCGCCGACATAGTGGCCCTGGTGGCGCTCTACCGCCCCGGCCCGCTGGAAAGCGGCATGGTGGAACAGTACATCAAGGGAAAGCATGGAGAGATCGAAATAAAATACGACCTGGAGGCCCTTCGGCCGATCCTCGAACCCACTCACGGCGTCATTCTCTACCAGGAACAGGTGATGAAGATCGCCAGCGCCCTGGCGAACTATAGCCTGGGTGAGGCCGATATCCTGCGGCGCGCCATGGGCAAGAAGATCGGCGAGCTCATGAACGCTCAGAGAGAGCGGTTCGTAAAAGGCGCGGTGCAAAACGGGGTGGAATCGGCCAAGGCCAACCATATTTTCGACCTCATGGCCAAGTTTGCCGAATACGGATTCAACAAGTCGCACAGCGCGGCCTATGCCCTGATCGCCTACCAGACGGCCTACCTCAAGTCGCACTACCCGGTGGAGTTCATGGCCGCGCTTCTTAACAGCTTCCTCAGCAGTTCCGACCAGGTGGTCAAGTTGATAAGCGTATGCGCCAAAATGGATATTCGCATACTCCCCCCCGACGTAAACCTGAGCGGCAGGACCTTCCAAGTGGTGGAGCGGATGATCCGGTTCGGGCTGGGAGCGGTGAAAAACGTGGGCGAGTCGGCAATAGAGGTCATCATCAAGAGCCGCGAAGAGGACGGGGCGTTCAAGTCCATACACGATTTCTGCGAACGGGTGGATTCTCAGAAGGTGAACCGGCGCGTCCTGGAGCAATTGATCAGATGCGGTGCTTTCGATTCGATTCATCCCGGTCGGGCACCGGTAATGGCGGCCCTTGACGATGCGCTGGACAGGGCGGCGGCGGTGCAAAGAGACAAGCAGGCCGGACAGATGAACCTGTTCGCGGTGCTCAAGACCAAAAAGAAGGTCTCGGCGCCGGTGCCGCCCGATATCCCGGACTGGGACAGCCGTACGAGACTTCAATTCGAGAAGGAGTCCCTGGGCTTTTACATATCCGGTCATCCGCTGGATTTCTACGCGTCCCAGATCTCTTCGCTCTGCTCGGCCGACACCCAGACGGTTAAGGAGAAGAAGGAAGGCTCTGAAGTGGTGGTCTGCGGCCTGTTTTCCATAATAAAGGAAATCACCACCAAGCGCGGGGACCGGATGGCCTTCCTGAACCTCGAAGACCGGGAAGGGACGGTGGAAGTTGTGGTGTTTGCCGAACCCTTTGCCCAGGCAAGGCATCTGCTCGGAGGCGACGAGCCGCTTGCGCTCTGGGCCAAGGTGCAGCACGATGAGAAGAGCACGAAGCTGATCGCAAACCGCATCCTCGGCATGGACGAGGCGCAGCTCCAGGCGGTGGAGGCCGTGCACATCAGGCTGGATGCCGCCCGGATGGACCGGGACGCCTTCAGCCGCCTGAGGCACCTGCTGATGAGCCACCCCGGAGAGAGCAAGGCGGTGCTCCATCTCGATGTAAAAGACAAGGGGGAAGCGGTGCTGAACCTTGAAAAGCTTCCCGTAAACCCGACGCAGTCCTTTTTCGACGATATGGGGCAGTACTTCGGCCCCGACAGCGCCGAAGCGATCTACAAGGCATGCCATTCAAACGGAGACGCGAGGAACTGAGGAGTATCGACCCGTGATAGACGATTACCATTTTGGCCGGATCCAGGTGGACGGAAAAAGCTACGACGGCGATATAAAGATAATCGCGGGCCGGGTGGTCTCCGACTGGTGGAGGAAGGAAAGCCACGTCCTGGATGTCGAAGATGTGGAGGACATCCTTGCCGCCGGCCCGGAAGCCCTTGTCGTCGGGATGGGCCGGCCCGGGAACATGAAAGTTCGAAGCGTGCTGAGAAAACTCCTTGCCGAAACGGGAGTGAAGCTGATCGAAGAGCCAACGGCGAGCGCAATAGGGGCTTTCAACGATCTTTTCAGGGCCGGCCGAAACGTGGCCGGCGCCTTTCACCTCACCTGCTGAAACCAAGTTGCGTTCAGGATGAACCGTTCGCCCTGAGGTATCGAAGGGCGACTATACGTGCTTGTGCTTCGATACCTCAGCACGAACGGGACCAACGTCGAGATCAATCTTGAACGCAACCTGTATGAAGCCCGGAGCAGTCGAAATGCCCCTCTATTTTGTCGAAACCGCGGTTACCGAACAGCGAACGCTCCTGTGCCGCTGGGCCGAGCGCCTGTGGAACGAAGGGAGAAGGGTCCAGATCGTGGTGGATTCGACTCCGGCCGCGCAGTTTATAGACCAGGTGCTGTGGACTTTTTCGCAGCCGGCGTTCGTGCCGCACGCTATTTTCGGCCCGGAAGAAGAGGGGGACCGGATGGAACCGGTCCTTATTGTGGTCGGGGAGGAGCGAATCGAGGGATTTGACGCGCTGGTCTGCGATGCTCCGGTGAGTTTGGATTTCATGCGACTCTTCGAGGCGGCGGTCCATTTCGTTTTGCGGGACGATCCGGAAAGGCGCCAGGAAAGCCGCATCCTCTGGCAAAAGGCCAAAGACTCGGGCCTTAATCCCGTCCACGTCGCCTATGCCGCCGGGCCGGCCGGGGAGTCGCAGGCGTAGCGGCGCTCAGCACGCCCGCCGGTTCAAAAATGCATCGCGTGGCCCAGGTAAAAGAAAAATGCGAGGGCCACAATATGTAAAATCCACCAGTTCGTAGAAAACATCTTGAACCTGTTCATGCCTACCTCCACAGCCAGCCGCCAAGAGTATACACCACGCTTACAGCCGCAAAATGGACGAGCCACCATCCCGTGTTCGGATAGCGATAGGATTTACCGACCTTCTGCCTGCCCGGGTCGTATCCGTAGAGTTCCAGGTCGAAAATGGCTTTTCCGATGAAAAACTTGGTCCATAGGACGAGTATATCGGGCAGTGTGGTCTTCATGATGATCGATCCGACGGTTGCCGGCTGGGGCCAGTTGGCGACCGCGAAATGGGCCATCGCAATACTGCCGATAATTACCAGAAAGCCGTTCAGGGTATACCCGTAGCCCATGGTTTTCCTGCCGGAAAGAAGAAGCGGCACGACCAGGATGCTGAGGATGCCTGAAACAACCGGGAGCAGGTTGGACGTGTTCTTTGACACCGGGTGGATGCGCAGGTGCAGCAGCAGTCCGCCAACCGAGATCACGATGAGAGCGATAAACAGGGTTGTTTTAACGTAGGTCTTGACTGTCATTTTCCCCTCCGGGATTGTCGCGCGGGTCGGTTACAGGCGAAATTTCGCCCAAGTTAATCACCGCGTTCGTGAAGAGCTTGCGGGGGGGGGAATTGAAATGGCGGCGTGCAGGAAAATTTTTTTAACCCGCAGGTCATCAGCAGCCTGTCCGGGTGCGCCGGTTCGCGGGCTCCGCGGGTTATTGCCCAAATAGGAAAAATTTTGAAAAGGGTGGGGAACTGCGCGCTCCCCTGTGCCGCTTCGCGGCTTAGTGTTTAGTGACCGGGAACCAGCGGAGTATAAACGTCAGCCCTTTGGAACAGGCGGTTTAAAGCTATTTTCCGGGTAACTTGCAGGGGCCGGGGGCCTTCTCATGGATCTCCCCAGAGTAGGAACTGGGATTCGAGTAGACCTTGATTTCGTGTTTCGGCAGGTACGATTTGTGTCAAGGTATAGAGCATTCCGGCAATGGTAACCGCGCCGGTGCGGGTTTGTGTCGTAAGGGGCTGCACCGAAAGCGTGACCGTGCCGTTTCCGCTGCCGCTTGCGCCCGAGGTTACCCTGATCCAGGACGAGTTGCTTGCAGCCGTCCAGGAACATCCCGACTGTGCGATGACATTTACCGTCAGGGCGCCTCCGGACGGGCCTATTGTGGCGTAGCTTGGGGAAAGGCCATAGCTGCATGCCGCACCGATCTTCTTGAATCCATCATAAGCGATTGCATACTGTCCGAACCGGACTACCCCGGCGACCTGGCTGTACGCGATGTTGAAAAATCCAGCTTCTCCCCAGTCGGTGCCCCAACTGTTTTTAACGATGAAGCACTGCCGTTGGTCGTCGTAGCCCACAAGCTCGACCGCATGACTGCCCTCGTCGGTTGCACTGAAGGTCTTTTCATAGACCCCGCCCCCGTAGGCATAGAAGTCCGAGTAGACTTCCATCGATACCGCCAGCGGGCCGTATGTGTAGAGCGCATTTTTGAGAGAAGTCGCGGTAGCGTTGTTTAAAGCGACCCAGTGCCATCCGACGAGGCCGTAGGTGTCGTTTTGCCAGTACGGACATGCATTGGAGCAATTGCCGTTTAAAGCGATGTAGGGATAGCACTCCTCGAACGGTATCCCGGTGCTGACGAAAAAGTTCGAAGCGCGGTCTATGTAGCCGCCGAGGTTGCAATCACCCGCTCCGCCGCACGATATGAGTACCTGCTCCGAAAGGTCGAGCAGGGATCCCGTTGCCATGGCCACCTGTGATTCCAGGGCGGCCGTGGTGGCGAAGGCCCAGCAACCGCCGCAGTTTCCCTGGTCCTTGACGGAAGTCACATCACCGGCATCGGCCCAGTTAAAACCCACCGGCGCACCCAGGAGGGGAGAAGACGTCTCCAGCGGCGCTAAGCTCTGGGCGGAGGCGGACAGTTGGGCCGGCTTGACCAGGCCGAGGCGCTGTTTGCGAAGCTCGCGGGGCAGGGCCGAAACCGATGTTTCGGACGCCCACCAGTGGGCGCCCTTGTTCCAGATTTCGCGGTTTACATGATCGACTTCAGCCTGGTCCGCCATGACGGATTGGCAGAAGATCAAAATCGAGAAGAAAACGGCCGGCAGAAGGAGGCAATGGAGAGCTTTTCTCGCCTTTCCAGCCAACATGCTGGTCTCCCTTTTAGTAGAAAAGTACACTAATTACAGGGTAAGTCATAACAAGGATTAATCGCATATAAAAGCTATTTTCGCAACATGAGAAACGGGCAATTCGGGTGCCATACGATTATTCTGAAATGGTTCAACGGATGCGGGTGGGACGCTCCAAAAGCGCCGGCGCCCGAATACCGCCGATGAGGTTAAGTCGAAATTTAACCCTTTGCCCGGGAATGTCAATTTCAGAATCATTTTCCTTTGATTATTGATGCCTTCGGAACATTCTTCAGCCCGCAGGACACAAAAGATGTTTTGGGCGCCATGGTGTCCGGCCATGCTCACATATATGGAGGAAAGATAGATATTTGCGGCTGTTTCTTCGCGTCATGTCCTGCAAGGCTGATGGCGAACCGGAGCGGTTCGGGTCTTACGCCCGACTCGCCATATGGATCAGGACTCCCTGTCATACCGAAAGACGAAAGAAAGATCCGCATGCTCGTTGGAATTGGGCGACACCGCCCGCACGTTGACGGTATAGTAGGCGCAACCGTTATCAGCGCACGCAGTGCCGGGCGTCGGAGCGGCAGGCGCGGAGGTCAGTATGGTGTCTATCACCTTGACGCTAACCGTGTAATTGGACAGAGACAGGGTGAAATCGGGCTGTACGGTCGGATTGGGGTCTGTTGCCAGGGCAAGATTGTTGGTGCACCCGTTGGCCGTCCAGTCCGCATTCGTAATCCATGTATCCGTAGAGTGGCTCTTTTTTACCTTCAGACACCATCCGGAATTTGCAGCGGCACCGAATGATCCTCCCGGCGGTGGAGCATCCAACCCGTTTTGAACCATGAACATGAACTCATCCGCTCCGCCCTTGGCCGCATCGAGGGCGATCGAATAACTTTGCTCCAGCCTGGTCATTTTCGTTTCGACGGTCACGAGCCGGAGCAGGATGGCCACAACCGCGAACCCAAGGCCGAGGAACATCAAAGTTGTAATTAGCGCAATTCCCTTTTCGTTATTGAGTGTACTTGTCATGTTATTGTCTCAAATTCATCGGTTTGACCGCCAGTTCAACGACCTTCCATCTGTATTGGGCATCATTGCCCGCCGGGGTGAATCTGCTCAGTTGGGGAGCACCGGTTAGAGGCGCCGGGCTCAACGTCTGGAAAGTATTCGGGGGGACCGGGTAATTGGCGGAATCAAGCGAGTGCGCAATGTCCTGGTCTCCAAGGTTAAGGGTCCCGGAGAACCTGAAGCCGGTACCGCTTGTCACGTCGCCGCCCCCCTCGTGGTACAGAATAAACACCCTTACTTCAAGAAGCCGCTTTCTGATGTCGTCGGAGGTCAGCCCCGTCAGGTTGTTGGTCCACGTATCGACCTTTCCCTCCGGGACGGCTTTGTCCAGACCGAACGCCACCTGGAAATCTTTCACACAATCGAGCAGGGGTTTCTTGATCTTGGTGCCGTCCGCTTGTTTTATGACGCTGCGATACAGAGTATAGGTACTTGGGGCGCAACTGCTGGGGATTTCACCTGCAACTCTTTCGAGATAGTAATCCACCCGGTTGAAGGGCATTCGGTGTGCGCCGGAGTTGTTATCCAGCCCATAGATGAAGTAAACCTTCGTCGAGTCCAGACCGCCTGAAATTGTGGTAGCGTCCCCGTAATAATTAGCCTCCCAGGTATTACAACTCTGTAAAACACCGTCACCGTTCACCACGGTGAACCACTGTCGGGGAGTCGTGACCGAGAAGTTCATGGCGGAGTCTCCCGAGGCCGTGACCTGGGGTATGGCCCCGATCACTTTGATCATCGACCACTTCTTGCTCACCGAATTGATGTTGGCGATCGATGACTTTATGGCCAGAACATCCGAGCTGTTGACGCCCGAATTGTTAAGCACGGCCACGGGACGCACATTTGGCGTGGCATCGTTAAGAGCGGCCGGGTTATAGGGGGTCGCTCCCCCCCGAGGTCGGCGGCTTCCAGGTTTGCCGCTCCACTGAGGTCGAGCGGCAGCCCGAACCCGGACATTTCTATATCGTATCTCAGAAGCTCGAACCCGGTCATGTTGGCCATGTAGCTGCGCGATACCGTATTTTGGGACTTGTAGCCCTTCAAAAGCTTGAGATAGGCCGCGGTTGCCGCCCCTATAACGATCAGCAAGACCGCCAGGGCGACCATCAGTTCCACAATCGTCATGCCCTTTTGTCTGTTCATCAGGGCTGCCTCACGATTGTTTCCAGAGCATAAGAGCGGCTTTCCTTTTTCTGGTTCCATGTGACGGTTATCTTTAATTTTGTCATCCCGTGCTCGGTATATCCCGCCGCGGGCGTTTTTTCCGTAACCACCTGGAAAGGAACGAGATGTTTTCTGACCTGCCTTTGGACGGTCTGGGTAGGCTGGATGGTCTGGATAGACTCATAGAGCATGTCCCTGGCCTCCTCAGCCTCCTGCTGCGCGATCTTCACGGCTTCGCTTCTCAGCGTATTCCCAAGGTTATGGTCAAAAGCGGACATCATCCCTATCAGCGAGCCGATAAGGCCTATCGCCAAAATCAGCATGCTGACCAGGACTTCAACCAGAGTAAAGCCCCTGTTATTTGGGCGAGCACGTAGCACCATTCCATTTCCCCACTATTACCCTCGTTGTAGATACATCCACGCAGTCTATCGAAACACCTGTACTGGAAGAAACCCGAAAGCTCAGAGGCTGATCGGGACTGAGAAACCCACGGCCGTCGAAGCTCACGCTCGGCTGGTTCACGGAAGCGGTGATCGGCCATTGCGAATTCTCGGTGGCACCCAACTGCACATCGGTCCCCAGAGTATCGTCCACGTCTCCGTCGTTGTTGCCGTCGATCCTTATCTGGTAAGAGCCCAGGCTCGTGCCTCCCCCCCACCATACGCCCGCAACCACTTTCCGGCTGTAGGCGGTCATGCGGGCAAACTGGAGGTCGGAGTACAGCCTGAGCACCTGGTTTTCGATATCGTGCTTGTTCTTCCACGAAGAGAAGGCGGGCAGCCCCCATGAGAGCAGCAGTACGGACAGCCCGACGACCACCATCACTTCAATCAATGTAAAGCCTCTGGTGTTTCTCATTTTTCGATCCACTGCATAATCTTTGGATGGAAATTTGACGTTGTAACCGGCCCGACCACCGGGGGCGCGTTTTCGGGCGGAATGCCCACAGTCCACGGCGTCGTCCTGTTCTCGGTTGCCGGGTCGGAAAACGACTGGGTGGAGTCGAATTTGTTTATCGCCCCGGTGGAAGTCTGCAAGTAAACGGTCCCGCTCGTATCGGTAACTATGTACCCGGTGCATGACTTATCGGAAATGGCGGCGCCGGTGGCGCAGTTAAGCCCCCAGACCCTGGTCCTGCCCCCGTAGCCGCACGGGTCGCCCGTGGGTTCGGTGGTGGTCAGGAATATCTTGTTGCCCGCGGAAAGAGAGGGGTCGGTTATCATTCTTTCCTTGAGATAGCTGCCGGTTGCATCGTCGAGGGTGTACTGCCAGCCCGCCTGGTCCAGGTGGTTTTGCTGCAGGTTCGAGCAGGCGTCCCGATTGTCGTTCAGGCGGTTTATGTTGGGTCCGCAGTCTTCGTTATACTGGTTGCAGGTGAAGGGAAAGCCTATAATGAAATTCTTGCCCGACTCGCCCGAAGGCCCGTAGTCGTCCTGCGGGAAGAAAAACCTGCCCGTGCCGGCATACACGTACCAGTTGTTGAAGCAGCGCATGGCCTCGACCTTGGCCGTTATCGGCAGTTGTGCGATGTTGTTGTAGGTTTGCACGTCGTAGGTCCAGTTTGCCGGGTCCAGAGCAAGCGCCGGGTCGAGATTGTTGGTGTTGACCTTCGCAATCCCGCCTTTCCAGTCGCCCGTGTTGCCGCTGGTCGTGTAGCCGTATCCGAAAAACACAAAATCCGTGTATCCATCCGAATTTACATCTAAACCTGTCGTGAGGAGCCGTCCTCCGAAGCCGTTTTTCGCCGCGTTTCCGAAATCGTTTACATGGACGCTTTCTATGCCGAGCTGGTCGGTGAGCTTCAGGACAAACGATTTCACGTTTTGGATGGAGCTGCCGTCGGCAGAGCCGGTGGGGCCGGAGAGAAACATAATGTAGTATTTATCCCCGGATAGGCTCGTCGGGTCCGACCACTTATGTATGATCGCCGGTCCGGAATAGGAGTAGCCGAGAAAAGGATGGGTGAATTCCCAGAGCAGTTTGGGCGATTCCACATCGGTAATATCGAGCGCATAGTAGGCGGAAAGCCCGGTGCAGTTCGATGGATTATAACAGGTATCCGGGTTGGAGCACTGGAGCGGCGAACAGGTATCCTCCGGTGCGTTGAAGTGGTATGCGGTCGAACAGCCGGCATTATATGGCGGGGTCGTGCACTGGGAAACCGATGTGCACTCATGGCCGTTGGACTGCCCGGAGGCATTCATGCAGTACGTGCCGGTGGTCGAATCGAGAGCACCGCCGCCCAGCCTCATTCCGCCGATGAGGACCGTCTTTGTCCCTGTGCTCGTGTTCATCTTGGTGATGTACGGCCTCAAATCATTGAAGTACAGGTGGCACGATCCCGGCGGCGGCACCGCCAGGCACCTCAAATACGGCAAAGAGTTTTTCGGAATGAAAGCCCACAGCTCCTTGCCCATGTCCTCGGTCGGTATTCCAGTGG
The DNA here is from genome assembly GCA_963712895.1 of uncultured delta proteobacterium. Lineage (GTDB taxonomy): Bacteria > Desulfobacterota > Syntrophobacteria > Syntrophobacterales > Syntrophobacteraceae > SbD1. The sequence continues at coordinate 307,357 of CAVQJR010000018.1, forward strand.
CCTTCTCGATCTGGTGCTGTGCCGAGTCCACGCCGTCCTGGGCTTTGTCGGTCAGTATTCCCGTCTCGAAGGCGTGAAGCATTCCATCGTTAGCGCCGACGAAGACCACGTTTTCCTTTTTGAGGCACGATGTGTAAGTCCCCGCGGTGCAGTCGCTGTCCTGAGAGCACGCCTGTGAGTTGAAAGTGACCTCGCCTGTGGGGTCCGCCGGAACACTGGCGCAATAGTGGTAGTCGGTCTGGACCTGCGGAGAAGAATAAATGATATCCCCGAGTTTCCAGACGTTTTTCTGACAGGTCGGGAAATGCGTAGCGCTGCAGTCCCCATCGGTCAAGCAGGCCTGGTTGCTGTAGCTGCTTCCATCATAACAAAGACCCACGGTCCTCGTGCGGCAGCCGGCTATGTCCGTGCCCCTTATGTAGTTGACAAGATTTTTCAGCGTGGCCGTATCGTTTGCTCCGGCCAGACAGGAGTCGAGGTTGGCGGTGTTGCCCAAAAGTGAAGTGGCCGGTGTCGTAAGAGCGGCGTTGGTATCATTGAAGTCGACAAGGCCCGAGCCGCCGGGCGTATAGATATGCCTGCCTCCGGCAGCTGTTTTGAAAAGGGTCTTTCCCGCTTCCCATATCGGGCTCAGGGCATCGAGGGAAACGGAGTCCACAAACTGGCTGGGATCGCCGCTGGCGGTCGGGTCCGAGTACCTGCCCACGGTAAGGCCCGCCTGGTCGTCGAAGTTAAAAATCAACCCATTGTCCTGGTTGAGTTGCAGTATGTAATCGTGGACGGTATCTTCCCTTATGTTGTTTACGGTCTTGCTGTTATAAAACCAATAGTTGTAGAGATAACCGGGCCAGCTTATCTCTTTTCCTCCAAAATATTTGGTGGGATAGAATACGCCCTGGAGCATATTGGCGCCCATTTGCGTCTGGCCTTCCGAAAGGATCGAAATTGAGCTGCCGGATGCCACACGCCCCAGCAGGTCGGTAGCGATGTTTTCCAGGGAATCTATCAACTGGGTCGGATTGTCCGCATAATAGGCATGCCCCGAAGGGGTCGCGGTGTCGCCCGCCACGGCCATCTGGTCAAGATTGGTCTTTGCCTCGTCAGACAGCCCCATGCCGAGAACATACGTTCTGACCGGGAAAGTATAACTCTTCTTCTTGCTGACCGACTTGATAACACTTGTTTGCAGAGCGTTAAGCTCGGTGATTACCTCCGGCATAAGGGTTGAGAGGTTGGATGTTATCTGACCGTTGAGTTTTACGCTCGGCAAGCCGTCGGTAACATATATGACGTAGCTTTTCTGGCACAGCCTGTCCACACTGATGGGGCTGCTCGAACCGTTGAAGTAGTCAAGTGCCGCCTTCAGAGTGCCTGCTGAAGGTGTAAGACCGGCGTTAATAATATATGAACAATCGTTCTTATTAGATGAAGAACAGCTCATATATCCGCTACTGTCGTTTAATTTCGGGTCGAGCATGTTCATAACGTTGTTGTATTGGGTCGTATTCGTAAGGTCTCCTATAGCAACACGCAATTTACCTTGGGGAGTCGATGGAGCACTGTTCGAAAACCATGTCTGCGCCACGTAGTAAAAATCGAGTCTTTGCCCGAAATTGTAGTAGCCGAGGGCGAAATCCGTATCGGTGGGTTGTAATTCCCAGGTATAGCGTCGGTTCGAATATCCCGAAAAGTTGTCCGCGGTCCCTGTTTTGGATGAATAGATATTGTACACGTTCCACTGGGGATTCGGGGAGTAGGGGCCGTTGTACGGCCTGTAAGTGGAGCCCGGGGAGTCGCTTCCCGAATAAGCGAAGAAATAATCGGCCCCCAGATCGCTCGATGAGTACATGGGATAGGCGCCTTTATAATAGATATAGTTTCCGCTGCTTGTGCCGTTGGGTGTCCTTTGGGTTTTGGGGTATATCAGCGGGCAGTAGGTGGTTCTGAGGGTGCCGTTTGCCGGCGAGCTGGAGATTATAGCGTCGGTGAAACCGGCTGAAAAGAGCGGGTTGCCGGTTGTGCACCCGGACTCGCATTCGCTCCTTTTTGCAGAATCACCTGTGATGCAGTACTCCACACATGCGTCGGGAGGGTCGGCGCAGTAGGAACTGGGATTGTAGGAAGAAAAGTAAGGGCTGTTATACAGGTATTCACGGTCGATGCCCGAAGGCAGGGTATATGTCATAATCCCCACGTTCGCCTTGAGCTTCAGTTCGTCCACGAGCGTTTGAAGCGCCTGTTTTGCGACCACAGTCTTGCTGGAGGCGGAATAGGAGCCGACCGCGTTGCCGTAAAAGTCTTCGTCCATGCTGTTGGAGTTGTCCAGGATGATGAGAATGTTGGGTTTTACTCCGGTCGCAATGAACGGCGGGGTGATGGAAGTGCATGGAGGGGCCGGAATCACCCGTGCGGAAAAAGCGATTTGCACTAATATGACTATTACTGAAAAGATTACAGTCCGCTTCATGATTCCATCCATTTGGCAAGTTGTAATTGAGTAAATTATTTTATAATAGCCGTGATCAGGTACCCGCCTTGAAATGTAAGCTCGGCTGTACGCACTCTATTTGAGCGTCCCTTGTTGCTTATGATCTTAGTGCTTGAATTTAACTGGAATTTCCTTCCGTCCTTGGCATAGATATATCCATTTTCCATTTTGTCGATTACTATATTCACAACTTCCCGCCTGTCGGATCGCACTGTATTTTGTTTTGCGGCAGTACCTTGAACCGAAGTGTCCGCGGTTGTATTCGACATCGTGACCGCGGATGCGGCCGATGCGGCACAGAATGTGGAACAGGCGAGAAGAGCGAGGCAGAACAAAAATTTTCCGGTCATCTTTTTATCTCCGTTTAAAGGAGCCCTGTCGCGACTAGTCGAAAAGCCACTTGAAAATGGAAAATTTCAGAGCATCGGTGTTCTGAACAACGGGTGTATCAGTGGCGGCGCTGACGGTTACAAAATCGGTTGCGGCCCAGTCGTAAATCTTTCGGGCAGCTTCGAGATGGTAAGTGGAGGCAGCGGTGTCCTTCACTTTGAACGTGTAGAACTTGAGCGGGGAAGAATTGCTGGGGCATGCGGAACAGTCCGCCAGGCACGATGTATTCGCGGAGGACACAAAGGAAGGCAGACACTGAATCGTGCCGGCGTAATGCCCGTTATCGGTATAGAATTCTTCCATCTCCAACCGTGCGGTCATCAGCATCGACGCGGCCTCGCTCTGCTTAGCCCGGTTCACGTAGTTGATATAGGCGGGAATGGCAACAGAGGCCAGGATAGCGACAATACTTACGACGACCATCAGCTCGGCCAGGGTAAAACCGCGGCTGTTGCAAAACGGGTAACCTCTTCTCTTTACGCTCACGTATCATTCCTCCCTTAATTCTGTCCGTGTCGCCATCGTGCATCATGCAATAGCGGTGCCACCAGGTCGTCCCGGCAATGAAAAGTGATCCGCGCGTGGAGTTCACCCTTTAAGGCGCGGGAAAGGGCGTCAAATTTCCGAGAAACTCAAGCCTCTCTCCCCGAACCGGCCCTGAAAAATCGAGAGGTCCGCCTTTCACGGTATCCCGGTACATGATAGAATCGGCAGGAGTACTGAAAAACTAAAACGGGATTTGGACCGGTGATTGAGATCGACCGGAAAAAGTCCATCCGGCCCGGTCGCTCCAACAGGATGTTATGAAAGGTTGTCTAATTGCAAAAAGCCGCAGGATATGTCAATATCGCCGAAATAACGGATGTGGGCGTTTCCCACTCATATATGGCAATAGTTCGTTTGCAGATGAATGTGGTTCCGTTCGTGCCGGTATCGAAGCACGAGAGGCATGTTCACCCTTCGGTACCTCAGGGCGAACGGTCATTTTGAACACAACTCGGTATAAATCTCCTAATTCAACCCGCCACCCGCGGTAATTTTTCATAAACGAAGATCAAAATCGAATTTTCTCACAGACAAATTCCGGCCGTGCTTCTGGCAAACCGTCGCCCGCTGTCTTAGAATTTGAGCTACACGGTTCCAGGGCGTTTCATCTTGTGAGGGGCGATTCGTCCCGATCCTACCGGTCGAGGGAGAACTTTTGGATGGGCGGTTGTTTGTCCACTCTTTTGCGGAGGCGAAAATGTACGGAAGATCGTTGATGATTGCGCCATTACTTGTCCTGTGCTGCCTGTCAATATTCCTTCCACCGTCAGCTTTGGCACAGACCACTCCGGCGGAGGGCCAGATTTTCCCGGACCTGTCCCTTACCCTGCCCCAGAGAGCGGAGGAAAAAAGCTATTTGAAGGTCAAGGACGGCCCGTTCATGCTCTCGAAGGTCAGATCGGAAATCCTCATCCTGGAAATTTTCAGCATGTACTGCCCCCATTGCCAGAAGGAAGCACCGAACGTCAACAGCCTCTACGAAGCCATAAGATCCGATCCTAAGCTGGCATCGAGGATCAAGCTTATAGGAATAGGGGCGGGCAATTCGACCTTCGAGGTAAATGCATTCAGAAACCTTTATCATATCGAGTTCCCGCTGATTCCGGACCCCAATCTGTCGGTGCACAAGAAGATCGGGGCGGTGGGGACGCCGTATTTTTTTGTGCTCAGAAACCGTCCCAACGGCAAGCTGGAGGTGCTATATTCAAAGGTAGGGACCTTCGGGGAACCGGAGGCCTTCCTGAAGCTGATCTCTGCCAGGATGGGAGAGAAGAAGAAGTAATCGAAGCCGGATAAGCGGACCAGTCTCGCCGTTGGCGGGGCTTGCCGCCCTCTGCTGACCTTCGAGGGGTGGGATAACCGATGAAAACAAAATTCGCTCTTTTCGTAGTCGTTTCGTTCGTTTTATTTTTCAGCGGGATGGCGCACCCCCAGTCCGGACAGCTCAGGGGGAAAATTTACGATCCCGGAAAACTCAAACCCATAGACAGCCACACCAGCCTCAAGCCGGGAGATGCGGCGCCCGATTTCAGCCTGCCCTCCATTACCGGCGAGCGAGTTTCACTGAGTCGCTATGCCGGAAAGAAAAACGTGGTGATTTCTTTCGTGCCGGCCGCCTGGACCCCGGTCTGTTCGGACCAGTGGCCGGGATACAACATAATGAAGGCCATGTTCGACCAATACAATGCCGTCCTGATCGGAATCACCGTGGACAATGTCCCCAGCCTTTTTGCCTGGACCACTGAAATGGGAGGGGTGTGGTTTCCGGTGCTCTCAGATTTCTGGCCCCACGGTGAAACCGCCCGCAAGTACGGCGTGTTCCGCACCGACGGAGTATCGGAGCGAGCGCTCTTCGTCGTGGATAAGCACGGGATTATCCGCTACATCGACGTGCATGACATAAACGAACGCCCAAAACTGGAAGTGCTCGATTCCGAACTGCAAAAACTTACCAGATAGTCCCCGCGGCCTCCGTGCCGCCCGTGACCGCCCGTCCGCGCTTCGGCGCGGCCGCTAATCCGACCGACCCGTGGAGGAAACCATGGCAAAGAAAAGAAGACTTGTTAAGGGGCAGTGTCCCCAGTGTGCATGTGGCGATGTTTCTTTCATCCCCCCGGATGAAATGAAGGAAAAGTACAGCGGGCCAAAGGAGCAGATAGAAATCCTTTGCCCAAGCTGCGGCGCCAAGATAACGGGAGAAGTTGTCGAGCACGAGGACAAATAACCAGGGACCGGATTGCAAATAGACAGGAGCAAACGATGAGCAATACGCCGCAAAGCTGCCCCGGATGGGAACAATTCAAGAGCCTGACGTCGGTTGAGTGCAAGTGCCCGGAGTGCGGGAAGGAGATCGAGATTTTCTCGGATGAGTTCGAGAGGGCTCATACCTGCAAGTCCTGCGGCAAACCCGTTGATTTTACCAGGTGCTCGCTCGGGGGCACCACCATCCGGTAACTCATGTTAAACCTCTACCCCTGATTCCCGGTGTGGGCACGCCTGTCCTGTCGTGCCCACCGCCACCCGGTCCCGGCGGTTGGCGCGACCAACTGTGCCCGCGCTCTCACTTCCCGGTGCCCCAACCACTTTCCACTCTGCGTACAAGCAATTAGATTGAAATAGTGGAACCGGTTCCATTTGACCGGAAAGCCGGGGCGGGAACCGCCGCTATAATCCCTTCACGCCAGGAGAGCAAATGGCCAACCGCCTTGCAGGGGAGAAAAGCCCCTACCTTTTGCAGCACGCCGAAAACCCCGTGGACTGGTATCCCTGGGGAGAGGAAGCTTTTCGAAAAGCCGCCGGGGAGGACAAGCCCATCTTCCTGTCCATCGGGTACGCCACATGCCACTGGTGCCACGTAATGGAGCATGAGTCCTTCGAGGATGAAGAGGTTGCCCGGCTTCTAAACGATCATTTCGTGTCCGTCAAAGTGGACCGTGAGGAGCGCCCCGATATCGACCAGGTTTACATGACCGTTTGCCAGGCGACAACGGGTTCGGGAGGCTGGCCGCTCTCCATCTTCATGAAGCCCGACAGGAAGCCCTTTTTTGCCGGGAGTTATTTTCCGAAAACGGGCCGGCAGGGAATGCCCGGATTTGTCGATATTTTGCGCCAGTTTGCGCGGCTGTGGAAAGAGCGCAGGGACCAGTTGGACAGGATAAGCGGGGAGATCACCGGCGCAATCCAGCCGGGGCCGGCCGAAGAAGGTGCCGCTGTTCCCGGTCTCGATGTGCTGAAACTGGCCTTTTCCCAGTTGCGGAAAAATTTCGACCCGGTCCGGGGGGGCTTCGGGAGCGCGCCGAAATTTCCAACTCCTCACAATTTAAACTTTCTGCTCAGGTGGAACAGGCGAAATCCCGAATCGCATGCCGCGGGCATGGTCGAAAAAACGCTGGATTCGATGCGCGCGGGCGGCATATTCGACCAGGTGGGGTTCGGATTTCACCGGTACTCGGTCGATTCGCAGTGGCTGGTGCCGCACTTCGAGAAGATGCTGTACGACCAGGCCCTGTTGGCGCTGGCCTATACCGAAGCGTTCCTTGCCACCGGTGAGCCCCGGTTCTGGCGGGTTTCAAACGAGATTTTCGAATACGTTCTTCGCGAAATGAAAAGCCCCGAGGGGGGCTTCTACAGCGCCGAGGACGCCGACAGCGAAGGCAGGGAGGGCGTTTTCTACACCTGGACCCCTCCAGAGGTGGCAGGCGTCCTTGGAAAAGAACGCTCGGAGATCTTCTGCCGTGTCTTTGGGATAACTTCCGGTGGAAACTTCGAGGAAGGGAGGAGCATTCCACACCAGGCAAAAGCGGTGGCGGAAGTCGCCTTCGATGTCGATATGAATCCGCAAGACCTTGAGGACCTGCTCGAAGACAGCCGTAAAAAGCTTTTCGAGGCCCGCGAAAAACGCACGCACCCCCTAAAAGACGACAAGGTGCTCGTCTCCTGGAACGGCATGATGATCGCCGCCCTGGCCAGGGGATACCAGGCTTTCGGCGACAGGCGGCATGCGGCGGCGGCAAAGGAGGCTGCCGATTTCATCCTGGATTCGATGCGCCCCGGAGGGCGCCTCCAGCGACGGTATCGCCGGGGCGAGGCGGCGCACCCGGCCTATGCGGAAGATTATGCCTGCCTCATCTGGGGGCTGCTCGACCTCTACGAGTCGGTTTTCGAGGTGAAGTACCTGGCCGAGGCGCTCCGGTTGCAGGAGCAGATGAACGAGCTGTTTCTCGATGAGAGCGAGGGCGCCTTCTTCTATTCCGGCAAAGACGGCGAAAGCATGATAGTGCGGGAAAAGCCGCTCTACGACGGGGCCGTGCCTTCCGGCAACTCGGTTGCCGCCCTGAACCTCCTGCGGCTTGGCAGAATGACCGGAAATCCCGCCTTCGAACAGCAGGCCGAGCTTCTCATGAAGTTCTTTTCACCCCATGTTTCGGTGTTTCCGACCGCGTATACCTGCTTTTTGCAGGCAGTTGATTTTCGGCTCGGACCCGCCCGCGAAATCGTAATTGCCGGAGACTTCACGAAAGGGCCCGCGCAAAACATGGTGGAGACCGTTCACCGGCTCTTTTTGCCGAATCGGGTCATTTTGCTCAAAGACGAGGCGGAACGCGGGGCCGCCCTGCCCGGGATCGCCCCGTACACCGCGGCCATGAAAGCCCCGGAGAGCGGCGTTGCCGCCTTTGTGTGCGAAAACTTCGGGTGCCGGAGCCCGATTTTTGATGCCGACGAATTGGAAAGGGTCCTGGCGGGATAAGGGATTATGGCGTGATTGAGGCGTGATTACCGGTAAAGTGGCGTGATTGTGGCTGAATACCGGAAGGGCGCTAAAAACATAACATCTTGAAATTACATTATAAAGTAAATATTGGATAATTGGTACGCAAATTGCTCTAGCTTATGGTGCAAGAGAAACCAACTCTTTCCTCCTCTAAAGCTAACCGGTCCTAGCCCCTCCGGTTAGCTTTTCCTTTATGTACTGTCTTCTTCATCCCCGCATGGAGAGGCCACCATGGTGAAGACGTATTTCGAAGACCTGGCCGAAGGGCAGCGTCTCCAATGCGGACCTGTTACCATAACCAGGGAAAGTATTATAGAGTTCGCCGGCAAGTTCGAATGGCAACATTGCCGATGGAACTGCATTTGGGTAACAGCCCGTATCCGGGCCGCGCAGATGGTGGGACGGTGACAACCGATTTATCACGTGTCGATCACGTCTTACGGGGGAGGTGCAATGGGGAAAACCCTTCTCGGGATAATCGCCTCGCCGCGAAAGCTCGGAAATTGCGAGCTGTTTATAAAGGAAATCCATTCGAGGCTGGAAGGGGGCTGGGAGCTTCGCCTGATGCGGCTTCCCGAGCTTGATATCCGGCCGTGCAGGGCATGCTATCAGTGTTTGTTCGACTCGATGCGGTGTCCCCGGGACGACGATTTCCTCGCCGCACTGGATGAACTGGCTGCGGCCGACGCGTACGCGGTTGCCGCCCCCGCATACCTGCTCTCGGCAAACGGGAGCCTCAAAAGGTTTCTCGACCGCGGGCTCCAGTTCTATGCCATGGTTGACCGGCTTTGGGCAAAACCGGCCGTGGGAGTCGCCATAGCTGGAATCGAGGGCATGGAGGGAAGCACCAAGTTAAACGTGGAAAGCTTCGTCAAGATGACCTACGGAGACCTGCGCGGCTCGGCCGTGGTCTACGGCGCTCTTCCCGGCGAAGTCCTTTTGAAGCCTGAAAACAGGAAAACCGCGGCAAATCTCGCCCGCGCCCTGTTGGCGCTCAGCCCTCCGGTAAAGCCGGAAGCGCCGGTCTGCCCGCTTTGCGGCGGCGACACCTTCAGGCTGACGGCGGGCGGCGGTATAAAGTGCATGCTGTGCAGCGGTGAGGGGCGCTACGGCTGGTCCGAGGGCCGGCTTAGAGTTGAGATTTTTCCGGGAGAGCACCCGCTTTTCCTTGCCCTCGAGGACGTTATCCGCCACGCCGAATGGCTTCGAGGCATGAAGGCTAGATTCTTCGAAAAGAAAAAAGAGCTGAAGGCCGTGGTGAAGGGGTATATCGGCACCGGGACCTGGGTAGGGAAAAAGATGCGGGATCCCGAGTAAGCGACGCCTACGAAGTCTTGCGCCGGTCCGCGAGACAATGGCGCTGACCGTGGAATAGCCGCTCCGCCGAAAGGGGCGTTTGGCTTTCCCGCGGATATTTTTATCTTTTATTCGTTCAAGTAGTCCCATCGAAGCACCACCGGGATTTACCGTGGAGGCATTGAGAGATGGTGGGAGAGTCTCTATTTTAGGAGCAGCAGTTCCGAATAGGTCGGGGGTTTGCTATACTCTTATGGAGGTTGGTTATGAGAAAAGCGGTATCGGCGGCATTTCTGGCTTTTTTGATCCTGGCTCTGGCCGGACCGGCGTCGGCCCAGAGGAGCATACCTGAACAAATATCAGCCCAGCATTTGCGGATAGACCAGGGTGTTCGCAACGGGGAACTGTCCCGGAGGGAGGCGGATACTCTCCGGGCCAACCTGGACCACATCAGGGGGCGTTACGAAAGGGCCCGGGCCGAAGGGACCCTGAGACGCGAGCGGCGAAGAATCGAGAAAATGCTCGCGGAAAACAACCGGATGATCTACAGGAAACGTCACAATGCAATACGGCGGGTGTACTAGGCCTCGGGGACCCCGTGCCGGATGATGGGCAGTTATCGGTGCTTTTCGTGGCCCTTGCTGCAAGAGCGGAGGCGGTGAAATTGTCCCGACCGTCAACAGGCACTCAACAAAAAAGGCCGGAAATCCGGCCTTTTTTAACCCATGACTCATTGTGCAACCAGGGAGTTGCTTGAACAAAGAGGCAAAACGAATACCGTTTTGCCTCTTTGAAATATACGCACAGCCGCCAATCGCCTTCATAAGCCTCAGGATGAGGTGTGAAGGGTCCTAATGCGCTATCTGCCTGACCCGGTACTGGGAATAGGCGCTTCGCATGGAGATATAGGGATCGAGCGCCGCTTTCTTGAAATCTTCGTATTCGCCGATCCTCAGCGAGGTGTTGTTGGTCACTTTTCCGGTCATGACGGCAGCGGGGACCCATATCGCGGCGGGTATCCAGTAAATGGGGTCCATTGCACTGTCTACCAGGTAGCCGCCGAAATCCCTGTAATTGGTCGGACCGAGAATCGGAAGAACCAGGTAGGCTCCGGGACCCGTTCCCCAGACAGCCAGGGTTTGCCCGAAATCTTCCTCCTGCGGGTGGATGCCGAAGCCCGTATCGGCGAAGTCATAGAGCCCGCCGATTCCCATTGTGGAATTTATCAAAAATCGCAAGGTCTCCGAGCCCGCCTTTTCTCCCTTGCCCTGCAGCAGGCAGTTGATGAGGCGAGCGGGGTAGAGCATATTGCTGAACCCGTTACGGATGGCTATCCTGAATTCGGGCATGAAATATGCCTTATAGACGGTGGCCGCCGGTTTAACGGCATAGAAGTAAAGCTTGTCGTTGAAGTCGAACATCGCCCTGTTGAACTTCTCGTGGGGGTCATAGACCGTGATCGGCGGGCCCTCCTCACTGGTGAAAGCCTCGGTGATCTGCGCCGAAGCACTGTTCGAGAGTCCGGGCAGCGCCGGGGAACAAACGAGCGAAAGGGCGGCAAATGATAGTATCAACGATAAATGCAAACCTTTTCCTGTCCTCACAATTCTCCTCCTTTGACTGGTTGCGGCAGAGCAATAATATTAATATTATAGACGGTAAATACAAGGCAGGTCTAAAGCTTTTTTTGTCACGGTAATTTAGACCTCGGTTTTACTACGGCAAAGGTCTTAATTGACCTGTTGTGGTTTCATTTTCCCGCCCGTGCATTGCATAGAGATTGTGGTGTCGTATATTCTAAAAAATGTCGGCTCCGTTTCGGGTCTTAGCGCCCGTGCCAGGGCGGAGATATCCTTGGTCTGATGCAAGAAGGACGCCATGATGGCAAACAAACCCGAAGACGAAAACAACCCGTTGGACAAATTTATGAATCGGTTTAAAGGACCGTCCGGAGATGGAGGACGAAGGCCCGATCCCTCTCAGCGGAAAGTGCATTTTTCGGTCTGGTACTTTATCGCAGCCCTTCTCCTGATCACATGGTTCCAGACATACGCGACCGAACAGCAGGCAAACCGGATTTCATATTCGGAGTTCAAACAGTTCGTCCACGACGGCAAGGTGGACTCGGTGACCATTGGTCCGGAAAAGATCACGGGGGTCCTCAAGAATGCCAAGGAGCCAAACAATTTATTCTCGACGATCAGGGTCGAAGACCCCGACCTGGTTCGCGAACTTGAATCGAAGGGAATCAAGTTCAGCGGGGCGGTGGAGAACAAATGGATAGGGGTGATGTTGTCCTGGCTGCTCCCGCTGGCCCTGTTTTTTCTCCTCTGGAGCTTCCTCATGAGACGAATGGGAAGCGGCCCCCAGGGGGTGCTTTCCGTGGGTAAGGCCAAAGTGAAAATTTACGCTGAGAAGGAAGTGGGCGTTACGTTCGAAGACGTCGCCGGCATAGACGAGGCCAAGGCGGAACTCGAAGAAGTGGTGGCCTTTCTCAAGGACCCGGGTAAATTCCAGCGGCTCGGGGGGAAAATCCCCAAGGGCGTCCTGCTGGTAGGTGCTCCCGGGACGGGCAAAACCCTGCTCGCGCGTGCGGTGGCGGGGGAGGCCGGGGTGACTTTTTTCAGCATGAGCGGCTCGGAATTCGTGGAAATGTTCGTGGGTGTCGGGGCGGCGCGGGTGAGGGACCTTTTCGGGCAGGCCAAGGAACACGCCCCGTGCATAATTTTCGTTGACGAACTGGACGCGCTTGGCAAGGCGCGCGGCCTGAACCCCATAGGAGGACACGACGAGAGAGAGCAGACGCTTAACCAGCTCCTGGTCGAGATGGACGGCTTCGATCCGCGGGCGGGGGTAATAATCATGGCGGCCACCAACCGCCCCGAGATACTGGACCCGGCATTGCTCCGCCCCGGCCGTTTCGACCGGCATGTGGCAATCGACAAACCCGACATCCGCGGCAGGGAGGCCATACTCAACGTTCACGCCAAGGGAGTGAAGCTGGGGCCGGACGTTGACCTCAAAAAAATCGCGGCCATGACGCCCGGTTTCGTCGGGGCCGACCTGGCAAACCTGATTAACGAAGCGGCACTCATTGCCGCCAGGCGGGACCGCGACGAAGTCACCATGGCCGACTTCCAGGAGGCGACCGACAGGATCGTCGGCGGGTTGGAGAAGAAAAACAGGGCGATGAACCCCAAGGAAAAAGAAATTGTGGCCTACCATGAGTCGGGCCACGCGATGGTGGCCATGGTATTGCCCAATGTGGATCCGGTGAGCAAGGTGTCGATCATCCCGCGGGGTATCGCCGCCCTGGGCTATACTCAGCAGCTTCCCACGGAAGACCGGTACCTAATGACAAGGGACGAACTCCTCGACCGGCTCCAGGTGCTTCTCGGGGGGAGGGTTTCCGAGGAAATCATCTTCGGAGACATATCCACCGGTGCCCAGAACGACCTGCAGCGCGCAACCGATATCGCCCGGCGAATGGTCATGGAATATGGAATGAGCGAACGCCTGGGGCCGCTTACATACATAAACGAGCCGCGTTCGGCACACCTTGACATGGGGTTCGGCGGAAAGGAAAGAGAGTTCAGCGAAAAGACCGCGCAAGAAATAGATGAGGAGATAGCGGGCATTATTGGGGCCACCCATCGCAAGGTCCGGCAGATTCTCACCGAAGAGCGGGACATGCTGGAAAAACTGGCGGGGATTCTGCTCGAAAAGGAATCCATTGACGGAGAGGATCTGAAGCAGTTCTCCGATAACGTCAAGGCCAGGATTGCCGGCAAGAACAAGAAGCCGGCGGCGGCTTAGCGGCGGGGCGTGAGGCCGGAAACCCCTTTGTTCCCGCTCCCACGCTCCCGGGTGGGAACGAGGGGAAAATCCCGAACGATAAAGACACCGGACTCCCGCCCAAAAACGTTGCGAGGACGACGATTTGCAGGCTCCCTGCAATTACGCGATTCATTTGCATCAAGAATCATTTGGACGACACGAGGCCTGGAAACCGGCGAAATCCGGATGTGCCCGTTCGGTGAAAACAATTGGCCACGGCGCCTTCAGTGCAATTCGCTTCTTGACATCGGTTGGCCATGGGGTATATATAATCGTTTTTTTCAGGCAAATCGGAAAGCTTTCGCAGGTCAAAATATTTTGCAGCATCATGTTGAAGGAGGTTTGGATTGGCAAATCACAAGTCAGCCATAAAAAGGGCGAGGCAAAGCGAAGATCGGCGGCTGCGGAATCGTTCCCGAAAGACCAGAATGAAAAACGTGGTCAGGAAGTTGGAAGAGGCCATAGGTTCCAAGTCCGGTGAGGCCGCGGTGGAAAGCTTGAAGCTGGCCGTATCGGTTATCGACAAGACGGCCGCCAAGGGCGTGATTCACAGGAACACCGCTTCCCGGAAAATCTCCCGCCTGACGCGGAAGGTAAACGCCCTTTCGAAATAATCCCGCCCACAGGGCCAAACCCTGCGGGCGGCGTGCTCCTTTTAATGCCCTCGGCGCTCTCATCCTGGGGCATTTTCTTTTTCCCGGCACAGGTGGAGCAAAAGACCTTCAAGCAGCATTTCCGGGCTGGAACCGGTGCTCTTGAGGGCGATATCGGTCAGCCGAATGGCGTCGTGAAATTCCCGCAGATCGGAATCCGAAAAACCGGCGGCATGGTCGCGTGCCTTTTTCACCACAAAGGGATGGGCTTTCAGGCGCTCCGCCAGTTTCGCTTCCGTCATGCCCTGCCTCAATGCGTCCTTTACCTGCCAGACCATCCTGATCTGCCATGCGAGAGAAGACAGGATCTTAAGGGGCGCTTCACCCGCAAGCACCAGGCTTCTTAGGGATTCCACCGCTTTTGCCGCCTGCCTGGACTTTACCTGGTCCAGAAGCTCGAACATCGAAGCCCCTCGCCGGAAGCTGGCTGCTTCCTCGACGTCTTCGGACTCGATATTTTCGCGCTCCCCCACCAGGATGCAGAGCTTTTCAAGTTCGGTGGCCAGGCTGTTGAGGTCCGGCCCCGTAAATTCGACCAGGCGAAAGGCTGCGCGAAACGAAATCACTTTGCCTTTTTCCCTGGCCCTGTCGACCAGCCACCGGGGGGCGTCCTTTTCGGCGGGCGGCCGCAACTGTATAACCGCGCCCCTGGCCTTAACGGCCTTTGCCAGCCCTTCCATGCCTTTTTTGCCGGAGGAGGTGATGACCAGGCATGCCGAGGGAGGAATCCGCGGCACGAAAGCTTCCAGGGCGGTGCGATCTTCCTTCCCCCAGGTCTCCACGCCTTCGAGCATGAAGAGCTTTTTGCCCCCGAACATCGGCAGGGTCGCAAGACGGCCGATTACCTCCCCGGCGCAGATTTCCTTTGCCTGGAACCGCTCGCCGGCGGTCCTGGCACCCCCGGGGAAGACCGCGGCTGCCAGTTTCTTCCAGGCCTCCTCGACCATGTATGCGGAATCGCCCACGAAAAGATAAACGGGCTCGATCCGGTCAAAATCAGGGATTATCGACGAATTTTCTGCATGCATTTCAAAAGTTGCTCAAGAACCTGTCGTGAATGCGAACCGCCATTTCGTTGGCAATAACTCCGAGGATTGCGCCCCTGCTTTCAAATCCACTCAGAGGATTGGGGATTGGCGAATTGTCACCCACCTGGTAAACCTTGTAGTACTGGATGGGGCTCCTCCAGATCACCTTGCCGGTTTTCTTTTCCTCGCAGCGAACATCCACGGTTACGTAAACCCGGTTTTCGAGTGTCACTTGAGTGGAGGCGATGCTCTGGTTGGGATGGTGGGCAACCGGAGCGACAAATATGCTCAGCACGGTACCCTTGAAAACGGCTTCGGCATCCTCGACCGGAACGACCTGCATCGGCCCTTTCCGGATGAATTCGTGCCTGAGCGCCCCGGCAATAATAGCTCCCAGGTTCGGCTCCGATGTCCTGTTTTCGAAGACCGGCACGGCAATATACTTCAAGCCGGGCTTGGGGCCTTCGCCCTCCCCCGAGAAATGATAGCCGCAGGCCGTGAGGAAAAGCCCCGCACAAATTGCCAGCAATGTCAGGCGGTATTTTTTATACATGGGGGTTCCCTATTGCTAAATTACTATATTTATTAGCTTCTTAGGCACCACTACAATTTTTTTCACCTGTTTTCCGACGATGAAATCCTGCACGCGCTGGTCCTCGAGCGCGGACTGTTCCAATTCCTTTTCGTTTGCATCCGCCGGGACCGTTATCCTGCTGCGCAGTTTTCCGTTGACCTGGACCACTATGAGTATCTCGTCGGCGGCAATCGCCCTGTCGTCCCACTTCGGCCACGGGACTTCGAGGAGCAGCCGCTTGTGCCCCAGGAGCTGCCAGAGTTCCTCCGAAATGTGCGGGACCATGGGCGATGAGAGCACGATCACGGCCTCGACGGCCTCGCGCACCACGGGCCAGGTTGCGGGGTCCCGCGCACCGGCGTCGAGTACCTGGTAGATTTGGTTCACCAGCTCCATTACGGCCGCAATGGCGGTGTTGAAATGAAAGCGGTCGCGGATGTCTTCGGTCACCTTCCTGATGGTCTGGTGGGTCTTGCGCCGGAGCCGGGAAAGCTCTCCCGGCAGTTGGCCGGTACCGGAGGAGGAGGAGGGGGCGGACCTCAGCGCATCCAGGTTCTCCGATACTATCCGCCACATCCTGGACAGGAACCGGAAGGAGCCTTCAACGCCCTGATCGCTCCAGTCCAGGTCCTTTTCGGGCGGCGAGGCGAAAAGGCAGAAAAGGCGTACGGTGTCCGCGCCGTAGGCCTGGATCATCTTGTCCGGATCGACGACGTTTCCCTTCGATTTGCTCATCTTGAAGCCGTCTTTTATAACCATCCCCTGGGTGAGCAGGTTTTGGAACGGCTCGTCCACGTCGAGATAGCCCAGGTCCCTGAGGGTTTTCACGAAAAACCGCGAATAGAGCAGGTGGAGCACCGCGTGCTCGATGCCGCCGATGTACTGGTCCACCGGCATCCAGTACCGGACGCGTTCCCTGTCGAGCGGCCCCTGGTCGAAGTCGGGACAGGCATAGCGGGCAAAATACCACGACGACTCGACAAAGGTGTCCATGGTGTCGGTTTCGCGCCGGGCCGGTGCGCCGCATTTCGGGCACTCCACCTCGTAGAAGGGGGCATGCACCGGAAGGGGCGAACCGCCGCTCGGCAGCAGTTCGACATCCAGGGGGAGCCTGACCGGGAGGTCTTTTACGGGGACCGGGACCACTCCGCACTTTTCACAGTAAATGATGGGAATAGGTGCGCCCCAGTAGCGCTGCCTGGAAATTCCCCAGTCGCGGAGCCTGTACTGGACGGTCTTCTCGGCCAGCCCGCGACCGGCCAGTTCGGAGGTTATGGCATCCCGTGCCTCGGCGGATTTCATCCCGCTGTACGGGCCGGAGTCCACGAGAACTCCATACTCTTCGAACGCTTCCGTCATCTCCTCCGCCACCGGCGCCTTTTGCGCATCAGCCGGCTTGATGACCACCCTTAACGGCAGCCCGTATTTTGCGGCAAACTCGAAATCACGCTGGTCGTGTGCCGGAACGGCCATGACCGCGCCGGTCCCGTATGCCATGACCACAAAGTTTGCGGCGTAGATCGGCATCCTGACCCCGGTCACCGGGTTTATGCAATGGCTTCCGGTAAAGACGCCCTCTTTTTCGAGAAACTCGGCCTCGCGCTCGTCCCGCTTGGACTGCTTGGTCCTTTCGATAAAGTCCAGGACGGCGCCCTCCTGGGAATTGCCCCGGCACAGCTCGGGCACCATTGGGTGCTCCGGGGCGATGCTCATAAACGTCGCGCCAAAGAGGGTATCGGTGCGGGTGGTGAAAACGGGGATGTTTCCCTCACCCGATTCCAGCGGAAAGAGGAGCCTGCTCCCGGTGCTCTTGCCTATCCAGTTCTGCTGCATCACCAGCACGCGCTCCGGCCAGCCGGGGAGCTTGTAGGTATAATCGAGCAGTTCCTCCACGTAGTCGGTTATCTTGAAAAACCACTGCTCCATTTCCTTCTGGATGACCGGTTCGTCGCAGCGCCAGCAGGCCCCTCCCTCCACCTGCTCGTTTGCCAGCACGGTCTGGCACCTGGGACACCAGTTCACGTACGAACTTTTACGGTAAGCGAGCCCCCGCTCGAACATCTCCAGGAAAAAAAGCTGCTCCCACCTGTAGTAGTCCGGGTCGCAGGTCGCGAACTCGCGGGACCAGTCGTATGAGAAACCCAGTTGTTTGAGCTGGTTTCGCATGTAATCGATATTGTCGTAGGTCCATTTTGCGGGATGGGTGCCGGCCTTTATGGCGGCGTTTTCCGCGGGCATACCGAATGCGTCCCAGCCCATCGGGTGAAGCACGTTATGGCCGGTCATCCGGAGAAACCGGGCAACCACATCTCCTATCGTATAATTTCGCACGTGCCCCATGTGGATGCGGCCGGACGGGTAGGGAAACATTTCGAGCAGGTAGTATTTCTGCCTGCTCTGGTCTTCGCCCACTTTGAAAACACGGGACGCTTCCCAGTGCTCCTGCCATTTTTTCTCAATGGATTTAGGAGAATATTTCAGTTCCATCAGCATTCCTTCTATTTCAATAAAAGCGTGCCGGACCCGCATAAAGCCGAGCCTGGCCCGCAAAGGAAAAATCTCAGAAAGGCTTCCCCCGTGTATTTGGTCTAAAAAATAAAGAAAATCAAATAAAAATAGCAGATGAGGCGGGAAATTGGAACCCCGGGAGATCGTCGGGGAAGTGGAGTTGTTTTTATTCACCACAGGGAACACAGACCACAGAGGACACAGAGAACGTGGGGAAAAGATTCACCGCAGAGACGCAGAGGGCGCAGAGAGAATACAAGAGGAAGGATAACTGCAAAGAATTGCCTCAGGTGCGGGACCCTACTATCGTCATTCCCGCAGCGTTTCCGGGCGGGAATTCACGCTGGTTCCCAAACTCCGGCTTGGGAACCCCCTCTCCCCCGGAAGCTCTGCTTCCATTCCGGGCGTGGCGTGAAGCAGGGGCTCGGGAACCGGCAAAAGTGGAGAAGAACCGCTAAACCACAAAGGATGGCAACTGCGGGATGCTCGCTCAGGAAATCTTTCCGCCGGGTGAAACGTCCTGCTCGGGCACGATCAGCTTGAGGTCCCGGCCGTCCCGGACCGCCAGGACCATCCCGTGGGATTCGATTCCCATGAGCTTTGCCGGTTTGAGGTTGGCGACTATTACCACCTGTTTCCCGACAAGCTCTTCCGGTGCATAGTTCTTGGCTATTCCGGCCACCACCTGCCTTTTTTCCCCGATATCCACCATGAGCTTTACGAGTTTTTCGGACTTGGGCACCCTCTCGGCGCTCTCTATCAGGCCGACACGCAGGTCGATTTGCCGGAAGGCCTCGATATCGATCTCCGCGGCCGGAGCCGTGGGCTCGGGGACTTTGGGGGCGGGCTTTTGCACCTGTTCGGGGGGATTTTTCCCGGCGGGTTTTTCGGGCTTTTCCGCCTTCTTTCCGGAACCGGCATCGATTCTGGGAAAGAGCGCCTCACCTTTGGAAACCGCCTCGCCTTCCTTGAGTCCTCCCCAGCGGGTGTCTTCGGCAAGCCGCAGATCGAGGGCCTTTTTGGGAACTCCCAGGCGATCCAGCATCTTCTCGCACGTCGAAGGCATGAAAGGGGCGACCAGGACAGCCACCGTCCTGTTAATCTCGAGCAGGGTGCGCATAACGGTTTGGAGGCGCGGCTTGAGGCCCTCCTCCCTGGCCAGGGTCCACGGGCCGACGTAGTCGATGTATTTGTTGGCCGCTCCGATGCACTCCCAGATGGCGACAAGCGCCTTATGAAAGCCCAGTTTCGGGATTTCAATGGAAAACTGCGCCACCGCATTTTCCGCTTTTTCGATAAGCTCCCTGTCCATCGCGTCCGGCTCGGACCCGAAAGGCGGTATCGTGGCGCCGAAATATTTTTCCGTCATGGCCAGAGTGCGGCTGAAAAGATTTCCGAGGTCGTTTGCCAGGTCGGCGTTTATGCGCTGCACGAGGGCTTCCCGGCTGAAATTGGCGTCCAGTCCGAATACCATTTCCCGGAGCAGGAAGTAGCGGAAAGCATCGAGGCCGTAGGCGGGCACCATGTCCAGCGGCTTTACCACCGTGCCGTGGCTCTTGCTCATCTTGCCTTCGTCGGATATCCAGTAGCCGTGGACATTGAGGTGCCGGTACATGGGGATTCCGGCCGCTTTGAGCATGGTCGGCCAGTAGATTCCGTGGGGTTTGAGTATGTCCTTGGCGATCACGTGCCGGGCCGCGGGCCAGAATTCGCGGAAAAGCTCCCCGTCGGGGTATCCGATGGCGGATACGTAGTTGATGAGCGCATCGAACCACACATACGTTACATACCTGTCGTCGAAGGGGAGTGGAATCCCCCAGCTCAGGCGCTCAACGGGCCGGGAGATGCACAGGTCTTCGAGCGGTTCCCTGAGGAAGGCCAGCACCTCGTTTTTGTAGCGTTCCGGGCGGATGCAGTCCGGATGAGATTCCAGGTAGCCGACCAGCCAGTCCTGGTACTTGCTCATTCGGAAAAAATAGTTGGCCTCCTCGCGCTCGACCGGCGGCTGGTTGTGGTCCGGGCACTTGCCGTTGATCAGTTCGCGTTCGGTGTAGAACCGCTCGCACCCCACGCAGTAAAGGCCCTTATAAGAGCTGAAATAAATCTGCCCCGAATCGTAGACCTTCTGCAGCACGTACTGCACGACTCGGATATGCTCCTCGTCCGTGGTGCGGATGAATTTGTCGTTGGTGATGCCCAGCCCGGGCCACGTCTGCCTGAAAAGCGCGCTTATCCGGTCGGCGTAGGCCTTGGGCTCAACCCCCGCTTCACGGGCCGCCTGAGCGATCTTGTCCCCGTGCTCGTCGGTGCCCGTGAGGAAAAAAGTCTTCTGCCCCATGAGCTTATGGAACCGGTTCATCACGTCGGTGACGATGGTCGTGTAGGCATGCCCTATATGAGGTTCCGCGTTGACGTAATAGATCGGCGTGGTGACGTAAAATCGCTCCATCTGTACTCCCGGGAGATTTGTTAACCACAGAGGACGCGGTGGACACACGGAGACATTCGATGTGAGGGGGCAGGGGAGGGGAGTTCTTTTCTCGTGCCCACCCCCTGCGGATGTACTGCAATGAAATCTGTTGTTCCCTCTGTGTTCTCCGCGGCCTCTGTGGCGAATCCTATTTTTTGTTCGGACACTTGCAATCGCCGTTGCAGCCCTTGTCTAGCTGTATCTCGATCTCTTTTCCGTCCGCTTCGAGCTGCACCGTGTAGGACCTGCCCATGACGTTTTGCCGGACCACTTTGCCCCTGCCTTCGGGCAGTTCGATTTTTTTCCCCAGCTTGGGCATGTCTTTTTTGAGTTCACGGTAGGTCTCGTGCTCGTACTGGAGGCAGCACATCAGCCTTCCGCAGGCGCCGGATATCTTGGCCGGATTCAGGCTCAGGTTCTGTTCCTTGGCCATTTTTATGGACACGGCGTGAAAGTTGCGCAGAAAAGACGCGCAGCAAAGCGGCCTTCCGCAGCTTCCCAGGCCCCCGACCATCTTGGCCTGGTTGCGGATCCCGATCTGGCGAAGCTCGACCCTGGTGCGCAGTCTTCGCACCAGGTCCTTTAGCAGTTCGCGGAAATCCACCCGCCCGTCGGCCGTAAAGTAGAATATAATTTTGCTTCCATCGAAAAAATACTCGACATCCACCAGGCACATCGGAAGCTCATGGGCGGCGATACGCTCCAGGCAGTAGGACTTGGCGTCCAGTTCGACTTCCATGTTGCTGAAATGCTGCCGGATCTCGGTTTCGGTGGCGGGCCTTTCGATCTTCTTGATCTCTTCGGGGTGGATGCGCGCGTCACGCGGGTGAGGCGGCTCCACCACTTTTCCCAGCCCCATCCCCTGCTCGGTATTGACTATGACGAAATCGTCTTTTTGGGGATTGTATTCGCCGGGATCAAAGTGGTAGGTCCTGCCTCCTTTTCGAAAACGAATTCCAATCACCTTTTCCATAGAGCGAATCCTTTATGGCCAGGCAGACACCTTCCAGGGTCAACTGCAGGTTTGCGTTTACCTTGAGGTTCTGCATCGCCTGTTCTATGCCTTGGTAGAGCAGAAAAAGGCCCTCGGGAGAAATTCTTCGAGCGGCTTCCTTCGTCTTGTCTTCAATTGAAAACGTAAGCCGGGGGTTCCCGCAGGTCCGCAGAAGGATGAGGTCGCGCACCCACAGCCCGGCGCATTCGAGGTCCTGTTCGACCTCTTCGCGCGTCGCCTTTACCGCCCATTCGGAAACCATCTGAAATAAATCAAGAATCGGAAGTCCGTCAAGTTTTTCCAGGTTCCCCACAACTTTTGTCCAGCCGGCTATCCGGTCCTCTTCGGTAAGCCAGCGGGCCTTCTCCATGCTTCCCGCCGAAAGGCGGACGATTTCGGCGGCCCGCTCCGGTGGCAGTCCGGCCTGTCGTCCCACGAATTCGGCCACGATTTCATCGTCCAGCGGCTGAAACCGCACGTGGCAGCACCGGGAAACTATCGTCGGCAGGAGCATTTGGGCTTCGGGGGCGAGCAGGATGAAGACGTTTCCCGGGGGAGGCTCCTCCAGGATCTTCAGGATGGCGTTTGCCGCCTGTTCCAGGAGTTTCTGCGCATCCTGAATTATAACCACTCGCCATTTGCCCTCAAACGGCCGGAATCGAAACCGCTCGCGCAGTTCACGGACCTGGTCGAGCTTTATGGAGGCCCCGTCGCTGCGCACATGGATCAGATCGGGATGTACCCCGTCGGAAATCTTTTTGCACGGCCCGCACCGGCCGCAGGAGTCAAATTCCAGGGGCTGGAGGCATTCGAGCACCCTGGCAAATTCCACGGCCGCCGCCAGTTTTCCGGTTCCGGGCATACCGGTAAAAAGCAAAGCATGCGGAATCGCATCCTTCTTTACAAGCTGCTTTAAAAACCTTACCGCTCTTTGCTGACCGGCAATATCGCCAAGCGACATGAAGACCTTTCCTCAATGCTCGATACTGGGTGCCCGATACCTCGATGCTCGACTACGCGTGTTGAATTTTTCTAACCGTTGGGCGCGGTGCAGGATTTGCCGTTTTGATCCTCCCGGCTCCCTTCGGCATCCTCGGTGCGTGGAAAGCCCCGGAAAAAATGCCTTCCGAATATGGTATCGTAACCTGTCCAGGTGCTTTCTTCATCTCCCGCCTTGGACAGAATGCGGCGAATGGCGTTTATTTTCGCATCCAGGTCGTCCGCAAAGTGCAGGGCGAAAGCTTCCTTGCTCGCCGGAAGCTTTACGGCCCCGAACTGGGCCTCCCCGTGGTGGCTCAGGATCAGGTGCTTTAGCAGCAGCCCCGTTTCGACCGGAAAGCCCTGGACCGCCGCGATTTTTTCCTCCACCATCCGGGTGCCGAGGACCATGTGCCCTACCAGACGCCCGGCGTCCGAGAAGTCGATGTGGGTTTCGTAGACGTATTCCTCTATTTTCCCGATATCGTGGAGAAAAGCGCCCATTATCAGAAGGTCGCGGTCCAGGTCGGGGTAGTGGTTGCAGATTCTGTAGATGAGGGTCACGACCGATACGGTATGCTCCAGCAGCCCCCCGATGTAGGCGTGGTGCATGGCCCGCGCCGCCGGGCAGAGCTTGAAGCGGGCCATGAGGTCCGTGTCGGCCAGAAACTGTTCGCAAAGACTTTTCAGCCATCCGTCGGAAATATTGGCCAGGAGTTTTTGAAGTTGCTCGAAAAGAACTTCCCGGTCGTACGGGCAAACCGGCAAAAAATCGGACGGGTCGAACCCGCCGGCCGGCACGCGCAAAACCTCGGCGACGTTTATTTGGAGCTTTTCCTGGTAAAGCTCGCTTCTGCCCTTGACTAAAACTATGTCCCCGGCCCGAAAACCTCCGGCCGCTTCGGCCGCTTTTTCCCACATCCTTGCGACCACATCGCCGGTCTTGTCGGAGAGTTTAAGGTGAAGATACTGGGAGCCGTTTCTCGCGGTCCTCAACTGCTTATCCGCCGCCACAAAGAGGGAAACGACATCCTGGTTGGGTTTAATTTCGGATATGAACAGCTTGGGCATACGGTTGGTCCTTTCCAAATCCGGGCTATCCTAGTATATCCGTGGGACGCAGTCAAACCGCCAATCGAGCGGCGGCAGGCAGGGCAGGGCGGTTGCGGCGAAATTAAGAAATCCTTGCGGCCGGGGGCGCGAGAGTTTATAAAAATTGATTCAATGTTAAACTACTCCACTCCCCGCAGGATGAGCGTGGCAATGAGAGCAAAACTTAACGGACCGGCAATGCCTGTTGGCGTCCTCCGGCCGGTAATATATTGAAAATGTGAAAGAATACGAATGCCCGTCAAGATCCTGGTTGTTATCATCATATTGATTATTCCCCTGGTTCCGACCTTCTGGGCCATTACGGACATCCCCGGGCGCAGGTTTTCGAGTTCCAGGGCTAAAGTGATCTGGTTTGCCGTCGTGGCCACCCTGCCATTTGTGGGGGCGGTGATTTATGTACTTCTGGTCCGGCGCAATACTCAACCTATCGAATAAGAGAAATTAGTTCCGCACGGGAGGAAACACCTAACTATGCTTGATTTTGTAAGACAACACGCCAAGTCATGGCTCGTTAAAGTCGCCCTCGCGCTGATCATCCTGGTTTTCATTTTCTGGGGCGGCTACGCTTACCATTCCCGCAATGAAACAGAGATAGCCAAGGTCGGCGAGCACTACATCAGCAACGCCGAATTCCAGGAAGCCTACGATAACATGCGGGAAATGTACAAGCGCCAGATGGGCTCTTCCTTTTCAGAAGAGCTGCTGCAAAAGATGGGAATGAAAAGACAGTTGCTCGAAGGCCTGATCAACCGGTATCTGGTGCTCCAGGGCGCTGAGGCCCTCGGCCTTACGGCGACCGTGGACGAGGTTCGGCAAGCCATCCTGGAACTGCCCGTATTCGCCCGGGAGGGTGGGTTCGATCAGAAGCTCTACCTGGCGTATCTCCGGCAGGAGGGTGTGACCCCGGAAGCTTTCGAGAAGGATATGTCGGACCGTATCACCGCGCGGAAAGTGGAATCGTTCATCAGGAACACGGCCCTGGTTACTGAAAGCGAGGTCCTGACCAGCTACCATTTCAACCGGGACCAGATCCGCCTCGCCTATGTGCTCGTAGACCCGAGATCTTTCGAGGACAAGGTTGCGGTGGATGATGCCGCGCTCAGCAGCTTTTACCAGAAAAACCTGAACAGGTACATGGACCCCGAGAAGCGCGAAATCGCCCACGTGCTGATAAGCGCCGCGGAGATGGGAAAAGATATTCCGGTAACCGATCAGGAGGCCAGGGAGTATTACAACACCCACCCGGACGCGTACAAGAAGGAAAAAGAGGTCCGGGCCAGTCATATTCTTTTCAAACTCAAAAAGGACGCTTCCGAGCAGGAAGTGAAAAAAGTCCGTTCCGAGGCTGAAAAAGTCCTCGAGCAAGCCAGGCAGGGAAAAGATTTCGCCGAACTGGCAAAAAAGTACTCACAGGATGCGGGGAGCGCAAAAAACGGCGGCGAACTTGGATTTTTCACTAAAAAGCAGATGGTACCCCAGTTTGCCGATGCCGCTTTTTCGCTCAAGCCCGGGCAGATCAGCGGCCTGGTGAAAACCGATTACGGATTTCACATCATCAAGGTGGAGGAGGTGCACGAGGCGACGACAACGCCGTTCGATAAGGTAAAAGATAACATCGTGCACATCATCAAGCTCCAGAAGGGCCAGGACCTGGCGTATTCAAAGGCGAGGGAACTCCGCGATCTGGCCTACGCCCGCAAGGACATCCAAAAGGCCGCACAGGAATTGAACCTGCCGTTTGCGGGCACGGTCTGGATAGATGCGAAGGAGCAGTCCCCGCCCTTCCCGGAAAAGTTTACGGGCAAGCTCCTCGAATTGGCGCAGGGCGAAATCAGCGATCCCTTCGAGATGCCGAACGGCTTTGAAGTTGCACAGGTAAAAATGATAAAAGCTCCACAGCAGCTCCCGCTGGATAAGGTAAAAGACAGGGTCGCCAAAGACTACAGGGTGGAAGAAGGCAAAGTTCTCGCAGGCAAAAAGGCATCCGAGATATTGAAGCTCGCCAGGGAGAAAAACAGCCTCGCGGAAGCCGCCGGACAGGAGAAACTTACGGTCAGGCAGAGCGAGTTGTTTTCCAGGGAAAACCCTGACAAGGACCTTAAGCTGCTCCGTGGCGAGAGCCTCAACAAGGCATTCGGTCTGAATAAAGCGAACCCCTTTCCGGACTCACCGCTCGATCTGGGCAACCGGTTTGTGGTATGCCAGCTCCAGGAAACAAAACCGGCGCCACAGCCTTCCAAGGAAGAAATAGCGCAGATCTCCGGCCGGCTTCTCCAGGAAAAGCAGATGGAGTTATGGCAGGCGTGGATAATCGGCCTGCGCAAGACCGTCAAAATCGAGAGGTTTAAGGAAGTATAGCCAAAGATTGAAATGGGTGGCCGGCAAACCGGTATTTCGGCCCGGTATTTGCTCATAATTCCCGCATGTCATGATGTCGAGCCGGAACCCGCTCCGGGTTCCGGCTCTTTTGTATGGCCTTTTTGGTAGGAGCCGGTCGAGGAGGGAAGCGATGGCTAACGGCACGATTGGTGGCAAAAATCCCAGGGAGTACGCGACGGCGATCCTCAATACCGCAGTGGAGGTCATAACGCGTCCGGTTGACTTCTACAGGGCAATGCCGAGGTCGGGGGGGTTTACCGACCCGCTGGTATTCGTTGTGGCGATGGGCCTGGTTGCCGGTGTGGTGCAGGCCGTTCTATCCATCTTCGTCAGGACGCCCGGGTTTGCCGGACCCTTGTCGGTGATTCTTTCGCCGATAATGGCGGGTATCTTCGGGTTTGTGGGTGCGGCAATCCTGTTTGCCATCTGGAAACTGCTGGGTTCGACTCAGTCCTATGAAACCGCTTACCGATGCGCGGCCTATGCCGCCGCAATCAGCCCCCTGACCACTCTCGTTCACCCCGTACCATACCTCGGGGCGCTTGTCGGCCTGTTCTGGGGCTTCTACCTGGCGGTGATGGCAAGTATCGAAGTCCACGGAATCGAGCCGAAGAAGGCATGGGCGGTCTTTGGCGCTCTTGCGCTCGTCTTTGCGCTGTTTTCCGTGAGTGCCGAATTCGGCGCCAGAAGAACGGCAACCAGGATGTCCGACTTCAAAGCAAACGAGATGACGCCCGAGGAAGCCGGTAAAAAACTGGGAGAGTTTATGAAGGGGTTCAAGAAAGGCACGGGAGAGGCGGGAGAGTAAGAGGGGCAGTCCACCGCGGAGGCCCGGCAGTTTCACCGCATGGAACGCAGACAAAGAGCAGAAAAATAACCGCGGGGGCGGGAACTGTCTTTCCCCTCGTTTCCCGCTACCGTGGGGGATTGAGCAAATTCCTCAATTCAGGAACACATCGCGGTAATATTCGAAATGTTCCGTCACGGAGCCCGCTCCCAGGATTACCGCCCGCAAAGGGTCTTCGGATTTTTTGACTTCGAGTCCCGTGGCTTGGTGCACCATGAGCCTCAGGCCCTTGAGCAAAGCGCCCCCACCAGCCAGCCAGATGCCGTTTGCGGCCACATCCGAGCCAAGCTCGGGTGATGCTTTTTCGAGCACCCGCCGAACGGCTTCCACGATTGCCTGGGTAGGCGCCTTTATCGCCGTGCGGATGTCCGAATCCGTTATGCTCACTATTTTGGGCATTCCGGAGGCGAGATCCTTCCCGCGAAGCTTTATTTCCAAGACTTTTTTGAGCGGCACGGCCGAGCCTATCTTCATCTTGATCACTTCGGCCATCATTTCGCTTATCGCCATCCCGTGTTCTATGCGGATGTGCTGGCAAATGGCCTCGTTAGCCTCGTCTCCCGCCACTCGGAGGGACTCGCTGCAGGCGACGGCAAATTGCGAGATGATCGCCACCTCGGTCGTTCCGCCGCCGATGTCGACAACCATCTGGCCCTCCGGTTGGTCGATGGGCAGGCCCGTGCCGATCGCCGCCGCCATCGGTTCTTCCAGGAGAAAAACCTTCCCCGCTCCCGCTATTTCAGCCGCTTCGATTACCGCCCGTTTTTCAACGGAGGTTATCCCGGCCGGGACCGCGACAACGAGTTTTGGCCTGGAGAGGGGAAAGCGCCTGAAAACTTTTCCCAGGAACGAACGGACCATCAGCGACGCCATTTCGAAATCGTGAATCACGCCGTCGCGCAAGGGCCGCACAATGATGGTGCTCCTGCTGTGCCGGCCGGCAAGGCTCTTGGCCTCCCGCCCGATTGCCACCACCTTGCCCGAATCCTTCTCTATCGCCACCATCGAGGGCTCGTCCAGAACGACCCCTTTGCCTTTGACGTAGATGAGAGTATTGGCGGTCCCAAGGTCCATTGCCATGTCCCTGGCAAGAAAATCCATCATACGGCCAAACATAACTGAAGCCCCCCTCTACCCCTGATATTTTCAATAATGCGACTGGCGACGGTTATACAGAAGGCCGCCCCTTTTTGCAAAGATAAGTTCCCGGCAACCGATAAACACTTCGGTCCCAGGCAGTTTGGGTGCTAAATACTCGACACGGACGGCTAAATTGGTATTCAATAGAAAAAACGCAATGATTTCATTTGACAAGTTGCCCTTAACTGTCCATAGATACAGGAGCTTCAGGCTCGGTTTGATAAACTGAGTTGCACGGCGCTGGTTAGTCGCTTTGGCTAATCGTTTTTTTTCTTGTGTTTTCGCCGCCTTATAGGGGCAGCCAAGGGGGGGAGTGATTCAATGCAGCGCAAACGGCACCTGGTGTGCGGATTTGTCTTTTTTTTCGCCCTTTTCTCAATCCCGGGGATCACCCAGGCAAAAATCAATTGTGTGAAATCGCGCTCCGCTATCCTGATCGACATGGACAGCGGGCACGTTCTTTTCCAGCAAGACGCCGACACCCTCATTGCTCCGGCATCCCTTACGAAAATTCTTACCCTTTACCTGGTGTTTGAAGCCATCAAAGAGGGGCAGGTACACCTGTCGGACAAGGTCGAGATAAGCCAGCGGGCCGCCTCGGCTCATCCGGTGAGGATGGGGCTGAGGGCACACACGCGGGTCAGCCTGGAAGAGCTCATAAAGGGGATGGCGGTGGTGTCCGGCAATGATGCCTGTGTGGCCGTGGCCGAGCACATAAGCGGAAGTGTGGAAAGATTCGTAAGCAAGATGAACGCGAAGGCCCGTGAACTGGGAATGAGGCACAGCCGTTTCATGACGCCCAACGGGCTTCCGGCTCCCGGGCAATTGACCACGGCGCGGGACATGGCGATTCTTTCCATGGCGTACCTTCACCGCTTTCCCGAGTCGCTTTCCATCCACTCCATGACATCCTACACCTACGGGAAACGCACACACCATAACGCAAACAGACTCCTCGGCCACTGCGCCGGCGTTGACGGCTTAAAGACGGGATTTGTTTGCGCCTCCGGATATAACATTTCGGCAACCGCAAAACGCGGGTGCAATCGGATACTTGCCGTGGTTCTGGGCGCCCGGACTCCCTGGGTAAGGCTTGCGGAGACCCGGAAGCTGATCGAGGCCGGCTTCATGCAATGCGGCCAGCCCGGCGCGGACGTTAAATTCGCCTCCGCACCCGCAACGGATAGAGATGCAGGGGTGTCCAAGGTCCGCACAAAGAGGAGCAGGAGCCGGGCCGCATACGCAAAAACGGTGCGCAAATCGAGGACTGCCGCTTCCGGCAGGGTCCGTGGCGCAAAGGCGGGGAAGACCGGCTCCCGGCTGGTTCACAAGCCGGTAAAGCGAAAAAAGGTGGCGAAAAGATCCGTGGTGCACCGCGGCAAAAAAACCTTAAAGGTATCCACACGGGTTCGCTCGCACCATGCGGTTGCCAAGGCGCATAAACTTGGAAAATCCACCCGGGTCGCCAGGCATATTGCGCATAAGTCCCAAAAGAACGCGAGAGCCGGGAAGTCAATAAGATCTTCAAAGAAGAACCAAACCAAAACAGTCTCCAAAAAGACCGCGACCAAATCCTCCGCCCAGGCCCACGCATCGAACGAGAAGCCAAGGGGCTGAACCTCTCACAATCCTTTGCGCGGGGTTTGGCCCGGCAATGCGCAACGCTCCCGAGCCGGCCCCGGCAACGTATCCGCCCCGCTTTTTTCTCGCCGGTTTTTCCTTCCCTTGAATTGCCCTTCGCGAGCATTATTTTGGCTGTACCGTAGCGAAGCCATTTTCATAGTTGTGACAAACACCTGAGGAGGAAAATCATGCCGGGTCCGATTGAATGGGTGACTGACTGCAACCAGGCGCTTTCTCGCTCGAAATTGGAGGGGAAATTCGTTTTTCTCGATTTTTTCAACCCGCAGTGAATTGGCTGCCAGACAATGGATGCGGTTACGTATCCAAATCAGAAAGTTATCGATTTTATAAAAGAGAAGCTTATTCCGCTTCAACTGAAGTCGAATGCGGAGCCCTACGTTTCGAATTACAGGATAAAATGGACGCCCAGCCTACTGATAATCGATGCGGACGGCGCGGAACATTTCAGGATCACCGGATTTCTTCCGCCGGTGGAGTTTATACCCGCGCTTGAGCTCGGAATAGGAAAGGCCCATTTCAATAAAGACCAGTTCAAAGAGGCGATCGAGTATCTCGATGGTGTGGTAACCGAATACCCCTACAGCGGTTCGGCGCCTGAAGCCGTCTTTTTTCGAGGTGTTGCCGGATACAAGAGCACGCACCAGCCGGGGCATCTCAAAGACGCCTATAATATGCTCCAGGTGCATTACCACTACAGTGAGTGGGCCAGGAGGGCCTATCCGTATTGGCTCTTGCCATAAGTGAGGGTTTGATGAATTGTGCCGTCCGCCCTTCGACACCCCGCGGGGTATGGAGGCGTGGGCGGACACGGGGAATCGGCAATATGCCGGCTTGAGAAAGGGTCGAGGTGTAGGGGTTGTGGGTTACCGGTTGGGGGATGGAGGAGAGGTTTCACGCGAAGCCGCGAAGATTAAGAAAAAAATGAGAGAAAAAAGGTAAGAAAAAGCGGGCGGAAGTTGCCGGCTTTCGATCCTGTGGCGCGTGTTCGGTAATTTCGGTTTTCTTTATAGGGGCTTCCATTTTGTCGAGAAAATCCAAAAGCGCCTGTTATAATTTTTTTCAGAAGTCGGGCAATGTACGAGGCTGCATTGACCCACAGTGGAGTTGTCGCTCAGAACGGGCTGTGGCAAGGCCTGCCAGGAGAGCATAGATGGATCTGTTCGAGTATAGAGTTACCAGGCACCCGGCCGAAGCCTTCCGGGAGATCGTATATTTCTGTTCCCGGGAGGGCAGTTGTGATCTGGAGGTAATTTCTTCGGACCAGGTAAAGAAGATGGAAACCATTTTGAATGAAGGCGGCAGGCAGGGCTGGGAACTCGTACAGGCTACCTTTGGAAAGGACGGCGTATTGGTTTTCTGGAAAAGGCAAATGGAGGCACGGACTCAGTAGCCTGATTCGAACTGAAGTCTGATCGAGCCGGTTTTCGGCTGCCGCGTGCGGCCGGAAACCGGTTTTTGTTTTTCTCCGGCTATTCCCTGGCCCTGTTTACCCAGTGGAACGCGAGAACAAAGAGAACCACGCCAAGCCCGGCGAGCAGGAGATATGAATAAGGGTCCGCCGGCTGGTCGAATGCGGCCGCCCGGATCGCTCGGGACGCGTGCGTCAGCGGAAGAAAGTAAAGGATGGTTTGCGCCCAGTGCGGCATCCTGTCCACCGGAAAGAATGTGCCGCCCAGAAACGCCATCGGGGTAATGAAAAAGTTGGACAGAAGGGCCTGGTCCGAATGGGATTTTACGAGCATTGCCAGCCCGACCGCAAGCGATGCAAAAACGAAACTGTTGAGCACCACGGCGAGCCAGAATTGAAAATTATAGGAAAGGCCCACCCCGGAAAAGAGCGCGATCAGGAGAATGATAACCGTGGAAAGGAGCGCCCTTGTGACTCCCGCCAGCACTTCGCCGGTGACATAGGAGATGTTGCGTAAGGGAGCGGCCTGAAATTCTTCGAAGATGTGCCAGTAAAACCGCGCTATGTTTATTTCGCTGGCAATGGCAAATGCCTGCACCATGCTGCTCATGGCAACCAGGCCGGGGATAAGGAACTCCAGGTATGAGCGGTCGCCGACCCTGACTTCGCGCCCCATCCCCAGTCCGAAAGCGATGAGGTAGAGAATGGGGCTTACCGACATCGAGGCGATCTGACGGAAAAACCTCTTCCTCAATATGAGGAGTTCCCGGTAGTAGATGGCAAGCATACCCCTCATGGCAGGACCTTTTTCCCGGTAACGGAGATGAAAACGTCCTCCAGGTTCACCCTTCTCACCGAAAAGCTGCCTTCCTGCCCGCCTATTTGCCTCGCGGCTTCCTCCCTGTCCTGAAAATAGCCGGTTTCCATTCCACTGTCCGCCACCCGGTCAAGCGCCCAGCGCCCCAGGCTTTCCATCAGGTTTTGCGGTGTATCGAGCGCAACTATCCTGCCTTCGTCGAGAAAGGCGACTCGCTCGGCCAAAAATTCCGCCTCCTCGATGTAGTGCGTTGTGAGAAAAATGGTGGCGCCGCCCTGCTGGATTTTTTTCACCAGTGACCAGATACGCCTGCGGATCGCCGGGTCGAGGCCCGCCGTCGGTTCGTCGAGGAAGAGGATTCTGGGGGAGTGCATGAGGGCGCGGGCGATCATTACCCGCCGGCGCATCCCGCCGGAAAGGTGTTTTACGGGGCTGTGCCTGCGATCCGTTATGTCGACGTATTCCAGGAGTTCGGAAATACGCGCCGCTCTCAGCCTTCCGGGCATCTGGAAAAGCTTGCCGTGAAGATCCATGTTCTCCTGGACGGTGAGTTCATGGTCGAGGTTTATATTCTGGGGGACGAGCCCGCACTGCCGTTTTGCCTGGATACTGTCCGTGCCGATGTGGAAACCGTTCAGCCATGCATCCCCGGCCGTGGGCGCCGCCAGGCCGGTAAGGATCTTTATGGTCGTCGTCTTGCCCGAACCGTTGGGCCCCAGGTAGGCGAAAAGCTCGCCTTCCCCCACATTGAGGCTCACTCCCTTGAGGGCTTCGACCTGTTTGTATTTTTTTGCCAAGTTTTCGATGCGGATCATTTCGGTTTCAAAGCTACTCCAACCTGTTATTTGCAGGGACCCGCGCGGCCGAACCCGCGGGAAGGCGACATCACCCGGCGCCGGAATTTTGTTATAACGAGACCCCGAAGTCAAAGCTTTCCGCTCAAATAACAGGATTTGTTCATGCTGGAAACACCTGATTGTATCCGTTTGGGGGATTTGGCATGGTGCTGGGAAGAGGCGCCCCAGGCGGGGGAAAACCCCCGAAAGGCCCAATAAGAGCGTCATTGCGGCGCAAGCCGGGATCGAGGGATTTCCCCAAGCTTTTGATTTTTAAATAAAAAGCTGCTGTCCCCGGCCACACCGGGAATTGCCGCCGGGATCGGGTTTAGCGGGGTCGCGGTCTTGGGCGCAACTGCCCGGGCAACCGCCTCATTGTAAAATTCAGGTTTTGAGAATATGATAAAGATTCATATTCCCGGTCTTGCGCGTTAGAATAATCATTTAAAGAATCGGACGCTTCTTCCAACCCGAATCCGCAACCCTGCAAGAGAAAAGGAGCTGATTTCTGCGGATTCGCGAGAAAAACCGGATGACGGGAGCAAGCCTTTCCGGGGACCGCACGGTTAGTGCAAGTATGGATTATTTATAAGGAATCAAGCGGGAAAAATGCAAGAGCCACGCGACCAGGTCGAAATCTTTCGCAGGTGCAGGCGACTGTTGATTAAGGTGGGCAGCGCGGTACTGACCGGCCCCAAGGGCCTGAACAGGGTGATGATTCATCGGCTGAGCGACCAGGTTTCAGAACTGCGCCAGCGAACCCCGGGTCTTGACGTGCTGATTGTGACCTCCGGCGCGGTGGCATCCGGGATGCGCCGGGTGGGGCTTACCGAGCGGCCGCGCACGATCCCCCAGAAGCAGGCCGCTGCCGCGGTGGGGCAGGGGGTGCTGATGGAAGCCTGGGAAGAGGCTTTCGACAAGTATGATATCCTGGTGGCGCAGGTGCTGCTGACAAGCGAGGACCTCGCGCACCGGCATCGCTACCTGAATGCCCGCAACACGCTCGAGACCCTGCTCTCGTGGGGCATTCTGCCCATAATAAACGAAAACGACACCGTGGTTGTGGAAGAGATCAAGTTCGGGGACAACGACCAGCTTTCGGCAACCATTGCGGGACTCGTAGGGGCGGACCTGGTAATTAACCTTACCGATATCGGCGGCCTGTATGAAGCCGACCCGCGGATTTTTCCCGAGGCCGCCCGCGTCTCGCTGGTAACCCGTATGGATGCGAAGGTGCTGGCCTGGGCCGCTCCCACTCCGGGCACCATTCTCGGTACGGGAGGGATGTTGAGCAAGCTCTATGCCGCCAAAAAGTGCCTTGCTTCCGGAATCCCGATGATAATCGCGCCCGGCAGGGACCGTGACGTGCTCCTGCAAATATTCGAAGGCGAAGAAATTGGTACTCTTTTTCTGCCCAGGGAGCGGTCCTACCAGGGGAAGAAAATCTGGCTGGCGAACCTGCCCAAGCCGTCCGGGGACCTGACCCTGGACGAAGGGGCCGTGAATGCGCTGCAAAAAAAGGGGAGGTCCCTTCTGCCCATAGGTATCCGCGAGGTGCACGGCACCTTCGGGGTGGGCGCTCCGGTGCGGTGCGTGGACCAGGTGGGCAATGTTATCGGCATCGGCCTTACCAACTATAAATCGAGTGAAATAGAAAGTATAAAGGGCAGGCACAGCGAAGAGATCGAAACACTGATAGGCTACAAACACTCGGACGAGGTAATCCACAGGAACAACTTCGTTCTGACAAGCGAGATATTATAATTCAGCGCAGAGAAGGGTCTGGGATTCTCAGGTTTTCACGCTTTGTATCTCAATGATTCTCCGTGGTGAATTTCAAGAGGGAGGCGTTAATGCGGGAACAGATGGTGGAGATGGGCAAGAAGGCCCGCGAAGCGGCCCATCTCATGGCGAAGGCGGACAGCACCCGCAAGCGGGACGCCCTTGAAAAAACGGCCGTTGCGCTGGAGCGCGAAGCCGGTTCCATCGGGGAGGCCAACCGGCTGGACGTGGAGGCCGCGCTGGGCAAGGGGCTTTCCGAAGCCAAGGTGGATCGGCTTACAATAAGTGAAAAGGTGTTGCGGGAAATGGCGGGCGGCCTCAGGGAAGTGGCGGTGCTTCCCGACCCCGTGGGCGAGATTACACGGATGTGGACCCGTCCAAACGGGCTGCGGGTGGGCAGGATGCGCATCCCTCTGGGAGTGATCGGCATAGTGTACGAATCGCGCCCCAATGTGACCGTCGATGCCGCGGCGCTTTGCATAAAGGCGGGCAACGCCGTCATCCTTCGCGGCGGGTCCGAGGCTTTCCACTCCAACAGCCGGCTTGCCCGGATTTTGCGCGAATCGCTGGCGGAGGCCGGCCTTCCCGTGGATGCCGTGCAGTTTGTCGACACCACCGACCGGCAGGCCGTCCTCGACCTGCTTGGCCTCGAAGATTATGTGGACGTTATGATTCCGCGAGGCGGCGAAGACCTGATCCGCTTTGTGGTCCAAAATGCGAGAATGCCCGTCCTGAAGCATTACAAAGGAGTGTGTCATATTTATGTCGATTCGGATGCAGACATTGATATGGCCGAAAAGATATGTCTTAATGCCAAAGTGCAGCGGCCCGGGACCTGCAACGCAATGGAGACGCTGCTGGTGCACGAAAAGATCGCCGGGGCCTTTCTTCCCGTAGTGGCGAAGACGCTGCGGGGCGAAGGGGTCGAACTGCGAGGGTGCGAAAAGACCGTGGCCCTTGTCCCGGACTGCAAGCCGGCGACCGAGGAGGACTGGTATGCCGAATACCTCGACCTGATATTGGCTGTTCGCGTTGTGCCCGATATGGATGAAGCCATCAGGCACATCACCAGGTACGGCTCGGCGCACACTGAAGCCATCGTTACGGAAAATTTCGGGCGGGCGCACCGGTTTATCCAGGAAGTCCAGTCGTCGCTGGTCCTTGTAAATGCGTCGACCCGTTTCAATGACGGTTTTCAGTTGGGCCTTGGCGCGGAGATAGGCATATCGACCTCGCGCCTGCACGCTTTCGGCCCGATGGGACTCGAGGAACTTACCACCACCAAGTTCATAGCGTTCGGGAGCGGCCAGCTTCGAAGCTGATTTTTTTGCGGTCGCGGGTTGTATGATGTCGGTTGTGATTTCCAGGGCCATTTTCCGTCATCCGCCATCCGACTTCCGTATGGGAATGCCAATGCGGGTGGGGATAATCGGGGGCACGTTCGACCCCGTGCATTTGGGGCACCTGAGAACGGCTGAAGAGGCCTTCGAAGAGCTGGGACTGGAGAAGGTAATTTTCGTGCCGGCGGCAGATCCGCCTCACAAACCGGGCCAGGTGGTGTTGGAATTCGAGCACCGGTGGAGGATGCTGCAACTTTCGATTGCCGCAAATCCCAGGTTCGTGCTCTCGGACGTAGAGCGAAGGACCGCGGGCAAGTCCTACACGGTAAATACGCTTCGCGAGCTGGGAAGGGAGTTTCCGGGCACTGAGCTGTTCTTCCTGGTCGGCCTGGACGCCTTTTTGGATATAGATACCTGGTTCAGGTTCGAGGAGCTTTTCAGGCTCGCGCGGATTGCCGTTTTGAGAAGGCCCGGATTTGGCGAAGCAGACCTTGAGGAACTGCTTTCCCGCAGAGTTTCCGGAGGCTACAAAAGGGACCCGGCAACAGGGGCCTTTATCCATCCGGAGATGCTGCCCGTCCACTATCTCGGAAACTCCCCGCTGGAGGTCTCCTCCACGCGCATACGGCAGCTTGCGGCAATGGGGCGCTCCATTCGCTACCTGGTCCACCATGAGGTATTGGGTTATATAAGCGAGAAAAAATTATACGTGAAAAGCGGGAGGAGTTGAGGAAAGATAATGCCAGACTCGCCAGGCTCGGCAGGAGCTGAGTATGAAAAAGGAAAGGTACCTTTGAGATCCATGGACGGCAGGCAAAAGGCGCTGGTCTGCGCCAGGGAGGCTTACCGGTTCAAGGCGCTGGACCTGGTGGTCCTGGAAGTTTCGAAGTTCTCCTCCTTTGCCGATTATTTTATTATCTGCAGCGGCAAGTCGAGTCGGCAGGTGCAGGGCATTGCCGACAATATCGAAGGCAGCCTCAGGGAAAGGGGAATCAGGCCGCTGGGGGTCGAGGGTAAACACGAAGGCCACTGGGTCTTGATGGATTACGGAGACGTGATTATTCACGTCTTCTACGAACCGGTGCGCTGCTTCTATGACCTGGAGAGCCTCTGGGCCGACGCTTCCCGCCTGCGTTGGGAGGAGGGGCTCCGGGAACAGGAAGAAGGATAGTAATTATGTTGCTGCATCTGTTTTCCGGAAGGCGATTCCGGGCGACGGCCGCTTTGACGATGTTTGTATTCACACTTATTGCCGTTGTCCCGCCTCGCCGTGCAAACGCCATGAGCCTTAGCGAAGAGAAGGACCTCGGCCGCAAGCTGCTCGAAGTCATCAGGAAGAGCATGCCGCTGGTAGAGGACGGCGAGGTGCTTACTTACATCCGGAGCGTGGGCAACCGCGTGGTGAAACAGATCGGAACAACCCCCTACCAGTACAAGTTTTTCGTTATCGACCTGCCTGTGCCCAACGCATTTGCCATACCCGGAGGCTATATTTTCATCTATCGCGGCCTGATCGAGATGATGTCCTCTGAAGGGGAGCTTGCAAGCATCTTTGCGCACGAACTCGCCCATATCCAGGCACGCCATATACAGCGGCAAATCGACGACAGTAAGGTGCTGAGCATAGCAACGGTTGCCGGAATGCTGGCGGCGATCCTGCTGGGCGGGGGTTCCGCCGGGCCGGCGATTGCAGCCGGATCGGCGGCTGCATCGCAATCGGTTGCCCTGGGCTACAGTCGAGAACACGAAATGGAAGCCGACCAACTGGGCTTCAGATATCTTTGCGCGGCGAACTACGACCCCGCCGATATGGTCTCCGTAATGCGTAAAATGGGCCAGTTGACCTGGATGACCGGCTCAGGGAAGGCCCCGAGCTACCTTTCCACCCACCCGGATACCAACGAACGTGTCCTCTACCTGGCGGAGATGGTCAAGAAGCAAAAACTGTCTTCAAAAAAGCACGTCAGGAAGTCGGTCGGCGATTTCCAGCTCCTTCAGGCAGCACTGATTGCCGATCACGCCGATCCGGCCAGAGCGCTCGAACGGTTCGATGAGGGGATAAAGAAGGGAGATCCGGCGAGTGTGTTCGGCCTGGGGCGCTTTTACCTGCACCAGGACAGATGGGCCGAGGCAGTCGTCCAGCTTCAGAAAGCGGCCCGTATGATGCAATCCCCGTTTATCCTGAGTTCCCTCGGCGATGCATACTACCGGATCGGAAAGCTCCACGAAGCCCAGACGACCCTCGAATCCGCTCTTTTTCTCGATCCTTCCGCCTCGATAGTACACTACAGGCTGGCCGTGGTGCTCCAGGACATGGGAAAAAGAGACGAGGCGCTGGACCACTTATTGAAAATAGAGGCGCTTGCGCCGATGTTCCCGGAAGTCGACTATCAGCTGGGGATAATTTACGGGCAGGAAAACCGCCTTGCCCTGGCGCACTACCACCTGGGCCGTTACTACGAACTTAAGCAGAATTGGAAGCTTGCGATCATGCACTACAAGAAGGCAAAAGGATATACGCTGGATTCTCCGGTCAAAACCGAAGAGATCAACCTGGCCCTCAAGGACCTCGAAAAGAAGAAAAAAGAATCCCCCATAAAACAGCGCTGACGGAAGACAGAAGACAGAGGACAGAAGACGGATGCCGGAGCTGTGAGTTGAGTACGCCTTATCGTGCCCGCGGGGACTTTCCGAAATGGCGGGTCTTCTGTGCGCGCCCGATCCATTAACTTGTTGAAAGGCAATCAATGCCGAATAACCGGGAAAGAAGCCTGCCCTTGATGCTTATCGGCTTGGCCGGGCTGCTCGTATCAGTTTTTGCGGGTTTGAACGAGTATGTACCGTCGGTCGCATTTCTTTGCTCCTCCGCGTGCAGGGAAACGGCCGAAATTGTTATTCTACAAATACCGGTGTGGGCCTGGGGTGTGCTTTTCTGGACTGCCGTTTTCTTTTTCGCCTGGTTCGGAAAGGATTGGATACCCTGGCTGGCTGCTTCCGCTGCGGGAATGGAGGCCGCCCTTGTCTGGATAATGCTTCGTATGGGAGTTCCGTGCGTGTTTTGCATCCTGAATGCCGTCGTCGTATTGGTGGTCATCGCTTTTTCTCTGCGAAAAAAACATCTTTGGCAACAGTCCACCCTGGCGCTGCTTTTTCTGCTTGTCTCCGTTTTCTGGATACCCCATGAGAACCGCCTGTTCGCAACGCAAGGCCCGCCCTCGGCCTGCGGGGAGCCGGGAATTGCGGCCAGGGTCGGCGATGAGGTAATTACCGATAAGCGCCTGGATGTACTCGCAGGGACCAGGGTCCTTGAGATGCAGAGAGAAATCTACCGTCTCAAGAAAGAGAAACTGGACCAGCAGATTACCGATATTGTGCTCCGCAGGGAGGCAAAGGAAAAAGGAAAAACGGTGGACCAGCTTCTGGATGAAGTGGCTCCCCCCGCCGGCTTTGCCACGACGGACCAGGAAATAGACAAATACATTCAGGACAACCAGGAGCACCTTAAGAACTGGACTCCCCAGATGATGCCGGAGTTACGCAACCGGGTGAGGGCATTCCTGGAAAACCGAAAAAGATCGCAGAAGATAAGGGAATATGTAAGCGGCCTGGAGTCCAAATACGGGGCCAAAATCTGTCTCGTGAAGCCGGAGATTCCCCTGGTGAAGGTGCCCCTTGCCGACACCCCGTCCATAGGTCCTGCGGATGCTCCGGTGACGATCATCGAGTTTGGCGATTATGAATGCCCCGCCTGCCGTGGGGCGCATAAAACCGTGGAGAAGGTCAGGGCGGCTTACCCGACCCAGGTGAGGTGGTATTTTAAGGATTATCCGCTAAGGCAGCACAAGCATGCGTTCAAGGCCGCCGAGGCCGCCCACTGCGCGGCCGACTACGGCAAGTTCTGGGAATACCAGAGCATTGCATTTTCCAGGGACAAGCTCGATCCCGACGACCTGGTCAAATACGCGGCGGAACTGGGTATTCCGGCCGAGGCCTTCCGCGCCTGCCTGCAGCAGGACAAACATGAGCAGACCGTGGAAAAAAACATGCGGGACGGCGTCGCGGCGGGTGTGGACAGGACCCCTTCATTTGTCATAAACGGACAGCTTCTGACCGGCGCCCTTTCATTCGATGCCTTCAAGACCAAAATTGAACAGGAATTGAAAAAGACCGGGAAACCCTGATGCTCGATGCCGCCCCATGCCGGATGATGGGGCCGCGGCGGACGCCGAAATCACCAAAAGAGCGGGGGAATCGTTCCCCCGCTCTTTTGGTCTTACTAAAATTGCAATCCTGAACGCAACTCCGTAATGAGCCGGCCCTTAAATGCCGCCCTCTTTGGCCGCAAAATCCTTCATGAAATCGACGAGGGCCTTCACCGCCTCAAGCGTTACCGCGTTGTAGAGGGAAGCGCGGCACCCGCCGACCGACCGATGCCCCTTGAGTCCGCCAAGGCCCGCTGCCAAGGCTTTGGCAACGAACTTTCTTTCCAGTTCGGGGTCCGGCAGCCTGAACGTGATGTTCATCCGCGAGCGCGAATCCGGGCGGGCCGTTCCCCGGTAAAAGTCCTGGCTGTCCAGGTATTCGTAGAGGATCTGCGCCTTCCGGTCGTTTATTTTTTCGATTGCATCGAGTCCCCCCACTGTTTCTTCGATCCACTTCAGCACGAGGTCGCAAATGTAGATGGCAAGGCAGGGCGGCGTATTATAGAGCGACTTGTTATCCGAATAGGTGGTATATCTGAGCATGGTCGGAAGGTCTTTCGGCACGCGCTCCAGCATGTCCTCGCGTATTATGACCATGGTGACTCCGGCCGGACCGAAGTTTTTCTGCGCCCCGGCATAAATCAGGCCGAACGGGTGGGGATCGAACCTGCGGCTGAGAATATCAGACGACATATCGCATACGATCGGGACGCCGCCCGCGTCCGGAAATCTGCGCCACTGGGTGCCGCGAATGGTATTGTTCGAAGTAAGGTGAAGGTATGCCGCATCGGGGTCCACGTGTACCTTTTCCGGTATGTAGGTAAATTCTTTGTCCTCGGAGGTTGCGATTACCCGCGTGTCCTTTCCGAGTGCGCGGGCTTCCTTGATGGCGCGGGTAGACCAGGAGCCCGTATCCGTGTAATCGAGCGGCATGCCGGGGATGGCGAGGTTCATGGGGACCATTGCAAACTGGAGGCTGGCCCCTCCCTGTAAGAAAAGCACGCGATGGGTATCGTCCATTCCCAGAAGGCGGCTGGTCCGCGCCATTGCATCGTCGAGCACATCTTCGAAAAATTTCGAACGGTGGCTTATTTCGAGAATCGACATACCTGAGCCGCGAAAATCGAGCATCTCCTGTTTGACCTGTTCCAACACTACGAGCGGGAGTGCAGCCGGGCCCGGATTGAAGTTGTAAATGCGATATGACATCCTGATCTCCTTGTGTGCATGGCTTTGGGAACCGGAAAAAGTAGAAGCGTGAACGCTAACGGCAGGGCCCCTCGTTTGTCAACTTTTTTTTCGCCGCCACAACGAGCGCAGAGTCTGCGGAGAAATTAATTATAACCGCAGGAGACTGACGATGACCCGGCGGTTTCCAATCGTCGGACTTCGCGAAATGAGTTTGGCGGACAAAAAGCCTGCCGGCCCGGAGTGGATTCCGGAGAACCTGATCAATATATTTGTTACGAGGACTCCCTATGCAAATTGAATGGCAGATTGCACCCCAGAAACAATGGCATGCCGACGCGGTGGTTTTTTTTGCTTTCGAAAAGGCGGAGGCCCACCTTCCCGGGCTCAAGCGCTTTCTGGAGGAAAACGGGGCATGGCTCGGCCGCTCCGCCGCGATAAGTGAGTTTCGGGCAAAGCCAAACGATCTGGCCGTCTTCTACGCTCCGCCCGGCGAGGTGCTCGTTCCGCGCCTGATCCTGGCGGGGCTGGGGCCCGTCGAGCGGTTCGAAACCGAAACACTCAAGAACGCGGCCGCATTTGCCCTGAGAAAGTGCCATGAGCTAAATGTCGGCCGCGCGGCGATACCTCTTTCGGCACTCGAAGGCTTTCCCGTCGCGACCGCGGCGGCTCTAAGAGAGGTGCTGACGGGCTCGATCACGGGCCTGCACCGC
This sequence comes from uncultured delta proteobacterium, assembly GCA_963712895.1. GTDB lineage: Bacteria > Desulfobacterota > Syntrophobacteria > Syntrophobacterales > Syntrophobacteraceae > SbD1. Next base: position 349,299 of record CAVQJR010000018.1, read on the forward strand.
TTTACCGAGTTAAAGACCAAGGACCTCGATTCCGCCCAGGGTCCTCAAACGCTTTCCATCCTGGCCGACAACGCTCCCGGCAACGACCTGTCGGACACCGTATCCCTGTCGGAATCGGAGGCCGCCGGAATCATCCTGGCAAGGGATCTGACCATCTCGCCCGCCAATGTGGTGACGCCCGGATACATGGCCGAAGTAGCGCGGGACCTTGCCGGCAGATTCGGTTTCAGAACCGAGGTCATCGACCTGGAATCCGCCCGTTCCATGGGAATGAATGCCTTTGCGGCGGTTGCCCAGGGCAGTCATGAACCGGCCTACGTTATCGTTATGGAGCATGCGCCTGCGGGCACGGAGAACGATCCGCCGCTTGCTTTCATAGGCAAGGGCATCACGTTCGATACCGGAGGAATTTCACTCAAGCCGAGCGATAAACTGGAAGCGATGAAGCAGGATATGGCCGGGGCCGCCGCGGTGCTGGGGCTATTCGAGGCAATAGGCCGCAGCGGCCTGAAGCGGCGGGTGATAGGGATCCTTCCCTGCACCGAAAACATGCCGGGCGGCCAGGCATATAAACCTGGAGACGTTATCCGGTCCTATTCCGGGCAGACCGTCGAGATTATCAGTACCGACGCCGAGGGAAGGGTCGTGCTCTGTGACGCCCTGGCCTATGCCGCCCGCAAGTTCGCCCCCGCCGCCATCATAGATGTCGCCACCCTGACCGGTGCCTGCATCGTGGCGCTCGGACGCCAGGTGGCGGCCGTTATAGGAAATAATGACGATCTGGCGCACTCGGTCCTGGAGATCGGGAAAAAAGTGGGTGAAAGGTTCTGGCCGTTGCCGCTTTGGGATTTCTACTTCGATTCCATAAAGAGCGACGTGGCCGATATGAAAAACGTCGGGGAACGGGCGGCGGGGGCCATAGTGGCGGCGATGTTTCTGAAACAGTTCGTCCCGGACGAGATCCCGTGGGTCCACCTGGATATTGCCGGGACCGCCTGGAGCGATAAAGACACGGGGGCGGCGCCAAAGGGTTCGACCGGATTCGGGGTGAGGACGTTTTTTGAAATAGCGCGCAGGTGGCCGGAGCTGAAGGTCTGATCCGTGAAAAAAAGAGCGGGGTAACCGGTGTCCCCGCTAAAAAGCCGAACAGCGAAGAGGCGTGGGGAACTCGTCCCCCACGCCTCTTCGAGATTTTACTTTTGAATCGAACCTCCGGTTAAGAGCAGCCTTTAAATCGAAAAGTCCGGTTTGACCGCAACAGGGTTGGAAGCCCTAACGCGTTATCTTTCTTTTCAGGTTTTGAAGTTTTTCTATGAATTCCCTCGACGCGGTGGTTCCCCGCTGGTCGATGACGTGGGGGGTAATCGCAATAATCAGTTCGGTTTTGTTCAGGGTCTTACTGTGCGAACCGAAAACCGGCCCCAGGAGCGGGATGTCTTGAAGGCCCGGAACGCCGGACTTTGATTTATTTTCAGTGGAGTCGATTATCCCGCCTATCACCACGGTCGATCCGCTTTGCGCCAGCAGCGTGGTCTTGATGTTGCGCTCGATGAACGTCGGGGCCGTGTTGTTGGCGCCCACCACGGCGTTGGCGCCCACGCGCCTGATGATGCCTTCCAGTTCGAGTCTTACGAGCCCGCCGGCATTGATGTGCGGAGTGATGTTGATGATGGTGCCGGTTTCCTCGTACTGAATGGTGCTGAACACGGTTGCGGTGGTCAAATCGGCCGTGGTGCCGCCGGTAAACGATCCGGTGGGCACCGGCTGGCGCCCGCCAACCGTCAGGGTGGCATCCTTGTTATCGGTTGCAAGCAGGGTGGGGTTGGATAGGATGTTTACGTTCGCTTTCGAGGCTATCAACTGAAGAAAGGTCGCAAAGTCTTTGGTGCCGGCGATCCATGACAGGGCAAGTCCGGCCGGTGCCACCGATCCTATGCTTGGGAAAAGGCCCGTTGTGCTCGTAGTGCTGCTGGAACTCGTGGTGGTGGTCGATGTGTATGGGTTGTCCAGCCCGCCCAGGGAGGCGCCGAAATGGGTGGGATCGTGGGGCTGATGTTGGAAAAAGTACTGAATCCCGTACTGCAGGTCTTTGTTAAGTGTTACTTCGGCGATCATTACCTCGATGAGAACGGCCCGTGGAAGAATATCCAGGGTTTCGACCGTATGCTTGATTTTCGCGTAATCGACGGGGTTGGCCCGGATCACGAGGGCATTATTGATTTCGTCGGCAATGACGGTTACCTCGCCGGTAAAGATGGACGGTTTTCCGGTTTCGCCGGTTACTCCCAGAATTCCACCACCGACCCCCCGCCTGGTTGTCCTCGAAGCGGCGGACCCCGTTGTGCTTCCCGTACTACCCGATCTTCCCCCGAAAAGTGATCCGGAGGAGCTGGACCCGGAACTGGACGAACTACTTCCAAAGCTCGTTGAAGACCCGCCGAAAGACGATCCTCCCGATGAACTTCCGAAACCGCTTGAACTGCCGAAAGAGCCACGAGAGCCCGAACGCCCGTAGGGAACTACCTGCTGTTCGAGCCTCCTGGTGCCGCTCGTTCCTCCCATCCCGTAAACCTGGTTGAGAATGTCCGCTATATCGCCGGCCAGGCCGTTTTGCACAAAATAGACGTTTATTTGCTCACCGGATGCTATCCCCTGGATATCCATGGCATGCAGCCACTGCTTGGCCGATTTGAGCAGCTCCGGGTTGTGGGCCATAACGAGCACGCCCCCGTAATTCTGAAGCGGGATGTAGGCGAGGCTGCTCTTCAGGGCGCTCTCCTTGGCCCCTCCTCCGAGCTTGCCCATGAGATCTTCCATCCCCTGCACTGCGTCCTTGGGAGAAATGGAGCGCAGTGGGACAATCTCCATGCTGACTTCCTGGAGAATGTTGATGTCGATAGTTTTCAGCAGGTTGATTATCGAAGCCGCGGCATCGGCGTTCTCAATAAAGATAAGGCTGTTGGTGATCGGTTCGGTTACGATCCTCTTGCCGGGAGAAATGAAGGGGGCAATCAGTTGCGATGCCTGCTTGGAGTCGAGAAAGTGCAGCCGGTAAATTACTATCAGCGGCCTGGATCCCTGTTTGTCGGCTTTGATCAGCATCTGGTCGGCTATCGGAAGGCCGCTGGCGCCGGTTTTCTGCGAAGCCTGTATCAGGTAAAAACCACCTTTGGGAATGACGCTTACCCCATTGGCCTCATAGGCCCTGGTAACCATCTGCAGCAGTTCCCGGTTGCTGAATTCCCCCTCTATATACATGCTTATCCGGCCCTGGAGCGTCTGGTCCATGACATAGTTGACCTTTAGCTGGTCGCCGAAAATCTGGGTCGTCACCTCCGCTATATCGGCCTTATCGAAATTGAGCACCACCTTCTGTTTTTCTTTTTCCGGCGCCCCGTTAGGCAGGGCGGTTGCCTGCTGGCCCGGCGGGGTGAGCAACCCGGTCTTGGCGCGGGTGCCTATAACCGGAGGAATCAGGGGTTTTTCAGGTGTCGTTCCGGGTTCGGGTTTAAGGGACTGGATAACTTCACGCGGAGCACCCGTGCCCGGTGCCTGGATCGGTTCCGGCAAAGGCACCAGCGAGTATTGGCCGCCAAAGATGCCGGACTGGCCGGAGGTTGGTTCGGGTGGTCTGACCGGAGCCCGCCTCGGCGTTTGGCAGGACATTACAAAAAAAGCCAGCATGATTACAAAAATAGACCGGCATGTTCTCATATTAGAAGACCCCTCCTCATTGGGAGAACTTGCTGTGTGGTCGTTTGGCGAGGCTCTCTATCTGCCTGCAGCCTCATCCCGGCGGTGTCGACAAGCGGGATGCAGGTAATCAATATATTGAAAATTCGAGCTATTTCAGCCTGTTCAAGCCCTGACGGTAATCTTATACTCCATGGCGGCTGCAAACTTCAATATGCAAATCCTTAACGTGCGGATGTATGCCGGCGGCTTAATCACCGCCTGCGGGGGAAAACTCCCAAAATTCCTATTGTTAGGTGGGCGGGAGCGACAAAGCTACTATTGTTACGTTTTGTCGACTATTCCACTTCCGATATTTCGCTCTTAAAGAAACTTGGTAACTGATCCGTGAGGATTTCGCTACATCGGTATCATTTGGCTCGGCCACTTTTGCACCACCAGATATTAATACACCTGCGGCAGGAAATTAAGTGCTGCGGATCAAGCTTTCTCACCTTTTTCCATCAAGGCCGCCAAAATTACGTTAACGACAAGGTCAGGTCCCCTGTTTCGCTGTATTTTTTGAATATTTATCTCCTGGACGAGGATGGCGAAATCGGAGTGCTTGATTCTTTCCAGGAAATAAAAGAGCCCGTCCACGTTGGTCATGAGGTTGAACCGGAGATGGACCTCCTGGTAGAGGCCGTATTCTTTGCTGGCCAGGACCTGGTAGGTCTTGATGTCCAGGTTCTTGCCCTCTCCGGCGCTCGATTTCAGCAGGTCTCCCAGGGAAGCCGCAAGCTGGTATGGATCGGTCCCGCGAAAGAGCCTCTTCTGCATTTGCTTAAGCTCCTGCTCCTGTTGGGCCAGCTTTTCCCTGATGCTTTGAGACTGTTTTAATTTGCTTTGATACTTATTAACAAGATCGTGATGCTGCTTGATCTTGGCCTCGATCAGTTCATTGCTGTTGATCACGGGTTTTAGCCAGACGAAATTGATGACCACAAGCGAGACCAATAGCAGGATCGCGAGGGCCACCGCCTTCCGATGTTTTTTTATTTGCGCCGTTGACGGCCATTGTAGTTTCATTGCTGCGGCTCCTCATCCAACTGCTGTTGGTCCATGGCCGGTCCAGCCTGCTCGGTTGCCGCGGGACCTTCGGCAACAGTTTGCTGGCCGCCCCGGGCTGCCTGTTCGGCGGGTGCGGCGTTCATAGCTTTGGGTGGAGCGGGTTCAAGCTGCTCGGCCGGCAAAGTGTCCAGGTTTTTCTGCAGCTTGTCCATGTCGACTTGGAGCTGCACATTGAACCGCTCCTGGTCGGACGTCGGATTTCGGGTCACCGGCGAAGCAAATTTTACGTCGGAAAGCCCGTCGTGTTTCGAGAGTTCCGAGAGGTATTTAATGGCCGATTTGCTCTCGCCCCGTATAACGATCCGGCCCTTGCGCAGGGAAAGATAGTTGAGCCAGGTATCGTCGGGAGTAATCTGCGTGAGGAATGTAAGCAGTTCCAGGAGCGGATACCCTTCGTGGTTGAACTCGGAAAGAGTTTTCTGGTCCTCCTGGAACTTCGAAATACGGTTTTGAAGCTCCTCGATGGGTTTCCACTGCGTCTCGTATTGTGCAAGCTGCAGGCGCATCCGTTTGTCGGTTTTTGCAAGCGTATCGGAGGCATGGATCTGGTAGAGGGCATATCCGGCAAACAGGATGATTACGGCCAGGAACGGCCAAACCACCCGGGGTACTTCCCAGGGCTTGAGGAGCACTTCCGTGTCGAAAGCGTGTACCGTATCTTTTACCAGGAGGCCGTTAACCAGGCGGGCGACGAAGGAGTCCTCGATAGTCGATATGTTTATTGGAAGCCCTTCACTTTTCCATTCGTCACCGTACCCGGTCTCACCGGCGTCGCATTCATCGGCGGAGCAAATCAGGTTGATATGCGGCTGGACGGATACTTCGGAGCCGTCTGTGGTTGTGCTTTCCAGGCAGTGCATGTTTTCGCGGAAAAGCGTCAGGCTGTGTTGCTTGCGCTCGATCAGCATGGAGTCCAGGAATGATCCGTGATAGAAACGGTGGACTTCCAGATGCGATTTATCCAGTATGCGTCCAAGAATTTCAAAAGTATCCGCGGGCTCGCCCGGCACCGGTTTGGAAATAAACGTATCACAGAGCAATGCGCTGGGTACCACCGAAAAGGACTGGAAATAAGATCCGTTCAGCGCCGTGTGGAACTTGTCGTGGACGGCATTGGGCAGGGAGAAAATCGGGACCGAAATGTGGTTGTTAACCGCAAGCGGCGGTCCAAAAAAGTGCAGTGTCCTGTCCGGTTCGTGAAGAAGATTTTCCTGCCAGTCGAAATTGATCGCCTCTTCGAGCTGGTCCTTGAGAGAGGCGGGATAATGTTCCCTGTGGATGGAGTAGAAGGCGCTCGGCAGTATGAGAAGCAATGCGCTTCCTTTCCTGGCCTTGGGCCTCAGGTTGAGGGACTGAAGGTGATCGAATATCGACTCCCCCTGCGGCACTTCGTAGCGCTCGGCCGGTTCCATGGTCCATGAGCGCCATTGCCGGGTCGCGCGCAAAATCTCTATCCGCCTGGTTTCGGCATAGACGACGCAAATATTTTTCGGTCTGTATTTGATTAATCGTTCGAGCATTGTTTCCCTTTCCCCAGTCCCTTAGAGAATTTTCCTGCCGAGGATCTTGTATGAATTGGCGCCCTCGGGGCTGAAACGCACGGTAAGCCACATTCCGACGGTAGGCGGACCGTTGTTGCTCATGCCGAAGGAAAGAATCCGGTAGGTTCCCCCCGGTGTCCAATTTAAGAGTCTGGGATCCGTTGCTTCCTGCTGGAAATTTTGAGGCAAATTCGATCCCTTGCCATACGTGGTGAGCATGCTGAAAAGGGAATGCCGCCCGGGGACTAAGAATTTCCAGTAGATTTGGGGCACATCGGGCATCTGATCGGGGGTCTCGACGCCATATCCGTAAAACAGCTTTTCGGTTATACCGGGGACGAGCAGAAGCTGGTCGAGGCTTGTCAGAGGGCCGTTCAACGGTCCGTAGTTCAAACCCGCCTTCGTATAATCGTTCCGCTCGGCCCCTTGCAGCCTGGGGGTATCGTCCTGGTCGATAAAATCCAAAATGGTGTCTGCCAGCCTGTCGGAGTCGCCTTCGTTTACGCCCGATATCTCCAATGCCTGCTTCAGTTGAGCCGGGTCGACCCGGTTGATGTTAACCTTCCGGTCCTCGGAGCTGATAATGACCATGGCGACTCCCGTGCTATATTCGACGAACCGGGGCCGCTCATCCGGCTGCCAGTTGAGGTCCGAAGGCGTATCGGCGTTAATCGGGGGCGCCTGCCCGATTCGTGCGAGCGCTTCATAGCACCCGCCTATGGCAAGGTGGGTCGCCTGGGATTTCCTGATCGACTCCATCTGGTCTTCCCCCTGCATGCGCGTCGCGGCGCTTATTTGCAGGGCAAACCACATTATGAGCGCGCATATCCACAGCACCGCAACCAGGACCACGCCCCTGCGGTTTGAAATAATATCGGGCAGCACAAAATCCCGCCCGATCCGGTGTTGACCGTTGCGCCCCTTCATTTGGCACTCCCGCCGAGGAGGGCTTGGGCCTGGGCCGCCCCCTCCTCGGGAGGCTGGACCGTAAAAGGCGAGTTTACGGTCAGCAACCGGGTGAAGTCGCCGGCATCCGGTGTAGTCCAGTTAAGCACCACGGCCGCCGGGAATCTGTCTCCCCGCGCCCAGGCCTTTTGAGACTGGTCTCTTTCCCCGTCAAGATAGGAGATGCCGAAATCGGCAATCTGAATTTTATATAAGCGGGCTTTTTGTTGAGCGCCGGCGGACTTCGACTCCAAAAATTCCTGCATCGCCTCGCCGTGGTACGGATCGAAGGGAATTTCGGAATAAAACAGGACCTTGGACTTCGGATCGAAGGTGTACCTCACCACTACGGGCACCCCGTGCGAAATTGCCCTGACGGAATGCGAAGTGGCGAATGCCAGCGTATCGACGTCGCCTCTAAATATAATGCGGGTGCTGCCGTTTTCGAACTTTACCGGTGTGGGGTCCAGTTCGGCCAACTGCAGCTTGAGCAGGTCCACGAGCGAGGCGCTCTGGTCCGGCTTGTGGTTTTGCAGCCTTTCCCAGGCCCGAAGTGAAAAGGAGAGGCAAACGGACATAATCGCTATGACCAGCGCCGAAATAACGGTCGCAAGGATCATCTCGATGAGAGTAAATCCCGGGCTGTATCCGGAACGCTTTGGAGGGCCGGTCTCCCGGTATGCTCGCTGCATCTCACTTTTCATGAAAAACTGCTGGTCCTCGGCTCCCGCCCCGGCGGGATTGCGCGTGCAAACTACTTGTTGGCATCGGGTGGCACCAGGAGGCTGAACTCCAGGTCCTGGCCCCGGTAGTCCAACATTACCCTGTACAACTGGCCGTTGCGGGCCGGCACCCCATCGGGAAGCCCGACCGGTACGGCGGAAATGCCCACAACGGGGCTTCCGGACACCTTGCCGAATTTAATGCTGCCCTCGGCGATTCTGCCCGGATCGGCCATTATGGCCTGTGCGGCGGTCTCGAGAATCGGCTGAATCCGGCTTTTCTCCTTGAGGCGATACTTATACTGCATCGAAACGGAGATCACACCCATCACACCGCCGACGATCATGACGCCGATAGCCAGGCTGATCAACATCTCGATCAGGGTGAATCCGCGCCGGCCCTTTGTGCGGGCAAGCCCGGGTCCGGACGATTTTCCGAAAATTGCGCTCATCGGGATTCCAGCCTCGCAACACTCACCGTCCCGAACAGTGGGTTAATCGAGATTCGAAATGTTCGTACGTGGTCGAAGGTTATATCGACGTCATTTCCGACCATGCTGCCGTCGGGGTAAAAGGTGATCAAAAAATCTCCCGTTGCCGCTTCCCTCTGCAGGTGCTCGGAAAAGACCTCAACGTTTTCGGGGATTACTTTCCGTGGAGGGTCCTCCATGCCATAGACCCGTTCGGCGCCGTTTATCCTGAACGAGACAGGCCCTCCCGAATTGATTGCAAAAAGACGCGCCCGCCTTATGGTATCGGCAAATTCCTGAAGAAACTCGCTATCTTCGAGCTTCTTCCAGCTTGACCCGACCCTGGGGGCCACCACCGCGGTGGTAATCGCAAGGATAACCAGGACCACTATCATTTCAATCAGGGTAAACCCGCGGCTGCTTTTCATGTGCTTAGAACTTGATATCGTTTATCCCATAGATAGCCGAAAACATGCTCATTACCATGAGCCCTATGATCGCACCCGTGGCAATGATCACCACCGGCTCCATCAGTGTCATGAGACGCTGAAGCCTTCGCTGCAACTCTTTTTCGAAATGTTCGGAAAGTCCGAGCAGCCCCGAGCCGAGGTTTCCATGCTCCTCGGATATCCGGAGCATTGTCCCCATGCGGACCGGAAACATGGTATGGGCCCGGAAAAAATTGCTCATCGAGCGGCCGGTTTTTATCTCCTGGTAGAGAGGAGCGATTTCCGCCTTCAGAACCACATTCATTATCAATTCCTGCCCAAGGGAAAGCGAGCGAAGCAACGGGACCCCGGCCTGGATCATGGTCCCCAGCGTGCGGCAAAACCTGGTCAGCTCGCTGTGCAGGATTATGTAGCGGGAAAACGGAAACCAGAACAGAAGCCGGTCGACTTTCATCCTCAGCTTAGGCTTTCCCATCAGGTATTTGCCGCCCCAAAACCCGGCACCGATCAAGATGGGGACTACCCATCCATATTCCTTCAGCCATGTGCCTATCTGGAGCATCACCTCCGTGATGAACGGCACCTGCTGGTTGAGGTCGTGAAAAATCTGCGCGAATTTGGGAATGACGTAGACGAGCAGGATCACCATGGAAACCAGGCTGGTGCCCAGCAGGATGATGGGGTAGATCATGGAGGATACGAGCGTCTGGCGAAAAGCGCGGCGCTGTTCCATGTATTCCGCCAGCCTCTTCAGGATGGGGCCGAGCGTCCCGCTTGCCTCGCCCGCCCGCACCATGTGGCCCGCGAGGGCGCCGAAAACATCACGATACTTACCCAGCGCGCCGGAAAGATCACCGCCGCCCTGTACCTCTTCGAGCAGGTTCTTCACTATCTGCTGGAAGCCCTTGTGGGTCTGGTTGGTGCTGATAAGCGCCAGGGCGCGGTCCACCGGAAGGCCGGCCAGAAGGAGGTCCGAGAGGTCAAAGAAAAGGCGTATTATGTGCTCTTCGGGGATGCGGCGCCTCGTGTGGCTCCTGACCGCTTTTATCTTCACCGGGTAAAGCCTGCTGGTCTTGAGCTTGTGCGCCACGTCGGTCTCGGAGATGGCGTCCATTACTCCCCGGTGAACTTCCCCGCTCGCATCGCGGGCCTGATATTGATAAAAACTCATAGTCTATATTCCGTTGGAGAGTGCTGTCATGACATACTGGTTACCCGCAGCACCTCTGAAAGTGTCGTCACCCCCTCCAGCACCTTGCGAAAACCGTGATGTATAAGGGGGCGGTAATCGAACTCGTAGGCAATCTGTGAAATGTTGCCCGCATCCTTTCCCGCCACGATGGCCGACCGGACAGGCTCGTTGATCCTCAGTACCTCGAAGATTCCCTGCCGGCCCTTATAGCCGGTGTGGCCGCACCTGTCGCATCCTTTGCTCTGGTAGAGCGTAACGGAGGGGGGCATGTTGGGAATTATTTCGCTGATCTTCATCAGATCAACGTCGCGAGCCTGGTATTCGGTCTTGCAAAACGGGCACAGCAGCCGTATGAGCCGCTGGGCCAGAACCGCCAGAATAGAGTCGGCCATCAAAAATGATTCTATTCCGATATCGCGAAGGCGCGTGATCGCCCCCGGCGCGTCGTTGGTATGAAGCGTCGACAGGACGAGGTGGCCGGTCAGGGCCGACTCTATTGCCATATCGGCGGTTTCTTTATCGCGGATTTCGCCGATCAGCAGGACGTCGGGGTCCTGGCGCACGAGGGAGCGCAGGGCATTGGCAAAGGTGAGGTCGATCTGGGGTTTTACCTGGACCTGGTTGATTCCGTCTACCTGGTATTCGACGGGGTCCTCGACGGTTATGATCTTTCGCGTAACGGTGTTGAGCTTTTTTAACACCCCGTAGAGGGTGGTCGTCTTGCCGGAGCCGGTCGGTCCGGTTACCAGGATCATTCCGTAGGGCCTGTCTATGAGGGCTTCGAGGAAATTGAGGTCTTCCCTGTCCATTCCCAGGTTGGCGAGATCGTATTCGACCCCTTCCTGGGACAAAAGCCTCAGGACCACGCTTTCCCCGTAGATGGTCGGCACCGTTGACACGCGGATGTCCACCTCGCGATTGCCGAAGCGTATCTTGATCTTTCCGTCCTGGGGAAGCCGCCGCTCGGCGATATTGAGGTTGGCCATGAGCTTGAGGCGGCTGACGATGGCCGCCTGCATGCCCTTCTGCGGCTGGTCGAGGTCGAACAGGACGCCGTCCACCCGGGTCCGTACGTGAAAGGACCTCTCGAAGGGCTCGAAATGAATGTCCGATGCCCGCATGTCGAGTGCCCGCGATATCAGGACGTTTACCAGACGAACGATGGGAGCTTCCTGGGCGAGGCCCTTTAAGTGCTCCAGGTCTTCCTCGAACCCGTCCGAGGCTATCGACACTCCCCCCTGCGACATGGCTTCGGCTTCGCGCGCGGCCGCACCGTAGAGCCGGTCGATAGCCGTGCGGATTTCTTCGCGCTGGCCTATGCACAGGTTCAGTTCCATGCCCGAAAAATAGTTCGCCAGGATATTGAGTATGGGAAGGTTCAGCGGGTTGCTGACGACCACGCGCACCCGGCCGCTCTCCACCTGGATCGGCAGGATGGCGTGTTTTCGCAGGAAAAACATCGAAACCCCCTCCAGGAGCACCGGTTTTTCCGGGTAATCCTCGCGTTCGAGCAGCGGAATCTGGAGATGCTTGGACACGACCCGTAAAATCCGGTTTTCATCGGTGATCGCGATGTTTTCGAAGGCATCCATCAGCGGAAGGCCCTCGACAAAGCAGGACACCTGCAATTGCTTGACCTGCTCGTCGAGCAGGTTGAATTCCTGGCGGAATGATTCCAGTAAAGAAGTTTGATTTTGCATTGCCGGTCCTGAAAATGTGTAGGTTATTTTTGAGATAAATGAACTCTCAGGGAAACCTTCAACCGCATGCGCACCGGGGCTGCCATCACCGGCCGGAGCCGCTGGTACGCAAAAATTCGCAGCATTATAACATACAAGAAAGCGTCCGAAAAAACAGGAAGTTTCTAACTGGGCATCCGTATGTGGATTATCGACAGGCCTTGGTCAAGCCGGGCCGGTTGTGAGGGTGACGGAGCACGAGTTTTGTGCATCCGGCCCCCCCTTGCCGGCAGGGCCGGATGTGCGGCTGTAAAATATTACTCCTGGACTTCTTCGACCGATTTTACCTCTATGGTATCCCCTTTTTCGCTCTCGGTTATAATGCCCGTCACTTCGACCAGCTTGCCCACCATTTTCGAAAGGTCTTTTCCCTTGACAGTGTAGTCGCCGTCGTCCGCCTCGATTATGAAGCCCTTGCCGCTTTTCAAAACGGTGCCCACTATCACTTCCTCCTTGGCGGCGGCGGATATGGCGGGGAGAAGAGCAGAAGAAACAAAGATCAGTAAAACCGCGGATAAAATAAATTTAGACAAATATTTCACCTGGAATGTCCTCCTTGGGCATAAATCGGGGCAGTAGGATGGCTGCCCGGTATCGGGTTTTCTAGATAACAGAATCGACAATCAAAGTACATCAAAATTGCCCCCACGGAAAAGGCGCCGGGGAAGGGCCGGCAACCATCCCAACGGTGTGGGAACCAGGAAAAAGGAGCGGGGAAAACCTGCTCCCGGGCCGTTGCCCGGATCAGGTTGCTTGAAAATACATGAAGTTCATGTGAATGGGGGGGAGTTCCCAAATCGTCATTCCCGCAAAGCTTTTGGACGGGAACCCGGCGTTTTTACCGGTTAATGATTGCCGTTCCCGCTTCCGGCAGGTGTTTTCCGCAACCGGGGCTCGTTAAAATCTGCTTTATCGAAGTGTTTGGTAGGGTATATAGTGAATTCGCAGGAATTTTGCCTGCAACGCAGTTGCAATTGATCCGCTTCCCGGTTTCCCGTACGGCTTAAGAGGCCCCATGCGAAATTTTATCACCTTCAGAATACGCCTCCTGGTGGGACTTTGGCTGATCCTCGCGCTCGGAATGCTCTTGCCGTTCTGGCTCTACCAAAGGAATTTCTCAAACGAGATAATCTCGGATGCCAAGGCGGCCGCGATCCGGCAGATGGACCACCTCTACTGGGTCCTGTCGGAAAAAACGTTCAGAAATACCGATGAGCTGCAGACATGGCTTTCTCAAGCCGGACAGCAGTTGAACCTGCGCATTTCCTTCATCGACCTGGATGGTCGCGCCCTGGCGGACTCAAAGCTCCTGCCCGCCCAAATTTCCGGTTTCGAAAATCTTTCCGGCCGCCCGGAATTTCTCCAGGCCATTTCCGAAAAGATGGGATGGGCCATACGCTACAGCAAGGTAAGCCATGCGCAACACGTCTTTGTGGCCAAAAAGATCAGCCTGTCCGGCCCTTTTCCGCCGGGTGTTCTTCGAATAGCTTCCCCGTTCAGCACCATAAAAAATCTTCTTTCCAGCCTGAGCAGATGGTTTGTGTTTCTCATTGCCATCACCTTCGCTGCGACCCTGGTGCTGAGCTGGGCGCTTATCCGCCGGCTGCGGGTTCCGGTGTCCGAGCTGGTGAAAGCGGTTGACGCTATCGGGGCGGGCAACTTCAAGTACAGGGTTCACACGGGAGATGAGGTGATATACCCGCTTGCCGTTTCGATAAACAGAATGGCCGAAACCATGGGCGGCAGGAAGGAGGAAATGACCGGCCGATGCCAGCGCCTGGAGGCCGTATTCGACGGAATGCGCGAAGGCGTCATGGTGCTTAACTCCAAGGGCAGAATCCTGGAAGTGAACAGGGCTTTCGGAGAGTTGATCGCTCCCCGGCAGACCTGCCTCGGCCGCAATCCACTTGAAGTGGTGAGGAGCATCGAACTCCAGGAAGCGTGCGAGCGGGTCCTGGCAAGGACGGCCCCGGACTGCCCGGTGGAAAGCATCGAGGTTTCTCCCGGCAGGCACCGGGTTTTCAGCGTGAGCATTGTCAAACTGTGCGATCACAACCAGTATGAGGGGGCCATTGTCGTATTTCACGACATAAGCAACATCAAGCGCCTTGAAAAGGTTCGGCAGGATTTTGTGGCCAATGTATCGCGCGAACTTGCGGCGCCGCTCGTTTCGATCCAGACTCATATCCAAAACGTCCTGGACGTGGATTTTTCCCTGGAGGAAAAAACAAGAAATTCCCTGTCGGCTACGCTCAAGGAAGCCGGGCACATGCTTCGCATAGTCGACGACCTGCTCCAGTTGGCGGCACTGGAATCCGGCCAGGCGATATCGCCTAAAGTCTCGATAAATCCCGCCGCCGCACTGGCCGAGGCATGGGACCAGTGCCGTTCGGAAGCCGTGCACAAGCAGATACAGCTCGATAGCACCCTGCCCGAAACGGGAATAGGAGTTGCCGCCGATTTCGGCCAACTGGTCCGGGTTTTTCGAAACCTTCTCGAAAACGGCATCAAGTATAGCCTGGAAGGCGGGAAATTGCGGGTTGGCCACAGGACCGAGGGCGACACTGCGATCGTTTTCAGTGTGCGCGATGAGGGGACTGGAATACCGCGCCAGCACCAGCAGCGGATTTTCGAGAGATTCTACCGGGCCGGTAAGCCCATATCCGGTGAACAGACCAGCACCGGCCTGGGGCTGGCGATCTGCAAGCACATAGTCCAGAACCACGGCGGCACGATATGGGTCGAGAGCCCCAATCCTTTCCAGCAAAACGGCGCCACGTTCCATTTTTCCATGCGCCTGGCGCAGGAGGAGGAAGCGGTCGGAAACAAATAGTGTTCTGAACCGGTGCTCATGCCGTATTATAAGGTTGATCGCCGTTTGGAATAAATTCTATAATCGCTTCGTTCCTGTTCGTGAAACCTTACGCCATCTTTGTGCAACCTTAAGCCATCTGTTCCAGGAGTCGCCCGATAATGGAAAGCCGCTTTCACTCAGACCTAGAACAGCTCAAGATGATCATATTGCAAATGGCCACGCTGACCGAAAAGGCATTGGAAAAGTCAGTCAAAGCTCTCGTGGAGAGAAATGACGACCTGGCCCAGGAGGTGCTGGACGGCGACCAGGAGATAAATCTTCTCGAAGTGGAAGTTGACCGCCATTCGCTCAGGCTCCTCGCCCTCGACCAGCCCATGGCCAGGGACCTGCGCTTTATCATAGGCAGCATGCGAATTTCCGTGGACCTCGAACGCATCGCCGACCAGGCGGTCAACATTGCGCAACGGGCACTGTTTTTGGACAGCCGCCCCCCTCTTCCGCCTAATCATTCCATGGAAGAACTCGCGGAGATTTCGATTGAGATGCTTAGGTCGGTGATATCGTCCTTTGTAAACCAGAATGCCGATCTGGCGATGGATGTGTGTAAAATGGACGACCTCGCCGACGAGCTCAATTATAAGATCCTGAGAGAACTCATGGCCTACATGACCACGGAAACCCCCGCCGTGGAGCGCTCTGTCCAGACGATTATCGCCGCCCGCTGCCTGGAAAGGGCCGCCGACCAGACCACCAATATCGCCGAAAGCGTTATTTTCATCGTCAGGGGAGTGAACATAAAACATCATTGCCAGCAGTAGAGCCGGGCGCGGGACAGGCCGAAAAATTCGGCATCCGGCGACTGAAATCGGCTCGTTGCGTAACCGGGTCAAATAGGGGCGAAAAGTGGTGGTTAAACCCTCCTTTTCGCCTTTTTCATTTTTACCCTAACACTATGAGCGGGACCTTCGGGTCGCGTGCTTACCCTATAACGGTATCGGAATGCAGGCCGTCCGGGAAGATGCAGCCGAAGCCTTCAGCGAGTCGCGTTTCCTTTTTACCGGACAAATTCCCTACCCTGAAATCCTTATCCTGGTGTAGACTTAGCTCACCTGAACCATTCCAAAAGGGGGGGAGTGACATGAGAAGCGAGACCAGGAACAAGCTTCAGGCCATACTCGACAGATATAAGCAAAAACAGATGGAAGTAGTGAAGCTCCATGAACAAAACAGCAATGAGCGCAAGGTTTTTCTGGACGCTTTTGCCGGGAAAGTCAACGATACCATCCGCCCGTGTTTCGAAGAACTGGGCGCCATGGTCAAGGCAAAAGGCCATGGGTTTGAAATCATGCAGAAAAATGAATCCCTGGACGCTCAGGGCCAGGTACATTCCGCATACGTCAAGATCGAGCTTCTTCCAAACGGGTTCAGGGCCAAGGCCGGTGAGCGCCCCACGATCTCTTTCATAGCCAACAGTGTGCGAAGGGAGATATGGACAGAGGTCAGCACGATTATGTCAATTTGTGCGGGCCAGCGAAACGTGTACACGCTCGATGAGATTACCGGGGAGGTTGTTGAAGAAGAGGTGCTGAGCGTCCTGGCATCCTGTTTCGGGTAGCATTGCCGGATTCGCCGGTGCCCCGGACATTTTCCGGGCAGGGGCGGGCACGGTTTTATTGTGCCCTCCCTGCATTGTGTCTGTTCGATCAGAATACCGGCGAATCCGGTTCGTAATCCTCTTCACGCCGTCTGCCGTTCGGGCATAAAAAATATTTTCCTGGAATGGTTATCTCCAAACCATGCGGGCAGGTATCGCCTGCGTGCTCACGGCGTTCCTTTCCAACCTCCATCGCAGATCCGATTCTATTTGGGTTCTTGAAAAAAATATTTATCAATATAAAATCTTTAACCAGTTCGCAAGGAACCGCAAAGACGTGTAAGCCCTCATGCGTCAGGTTTCGGCCAAAAATTTACGCGGCTGAAAGCGGATACCCGACTGCCGAGAGCCGTTTCCCACGAGGAGAACCGTTATGGCCCTCTACCTGGTTCAGCATGGAAAAAGCCTGCCCGAGGAACTGGACCCCGAACGGGGACTCTCTCCCGAAGGAATTGCGGAGGTGAGCCGGATAGCCGAGGTGGCCGGGAGCTATGGAGTGCGCCCGGCATCCATTCGCCACAGCGGCAAGAAGAGGGCGCGGCAGAGCGCCGAAATCTTTGCCGAAGCGCTCCTGCCGGGCAGGGAAGTGGAGCAGATGGCGGGGATCGGCCCCATGGATGACGTCGCCGTGGTTGCAAAGCAGTTGAAAACAGAAGATAATCTGATGATGGTCGGGCACCTGCCCTTCATGGAAAGACTTACCGGTTTGCTTATAACGGGCTCTGCCGAGAGGCTCGTCCTGAAGTTCCAAAACGGCGGGATCGTTTGCCTGGACAAACTCTCCGGCAGTGCGTCGTGGTTCATCAAGTGGGCGCTCATGCCCAAAATCGGATGATTCGAGCCATGATCCGGGAAAACGCCTCCTCGACAGTGGAGGTCCGGTGGGGGTAAAGCCATGTCGGCAGAAAAAATTCGGGAATCGGTGATTGCCGGTTCGTGGTATCCGGACGACCCTCTCGTTTTGCAGGACGAAATTTCCGGCTACCTGGAGCGGGCAAACCCACCTGCGGTGGAAGGACAACTCCTGGGGCTGATCAGCCCGCACGCCGGATACAGGTATTCGGGTGGCGTTGCCGCGCATGCCTACAAACTCCTGGCGGAAAACCCCTTTGAGCGCGTCCTTATCATGGCGCCAAGCCACCGGGCCCGCTTTGCCGGGGCAAGCATCTGTGACCTGGGCGGGTATCGGACCCCGCTGGGCGTGGTTGGGCTCGATCGTGAAATCATGGAAGAGTTGTCCGAAGATGTATCGCTCATCAAGCACGTGCCCGGTGCCGACGAGTTCGAGCACTCCCTGGAGATACAACTCCCTTTTCTGCAGACGGTCCTTCCCCGGTTCAGCCTGGTCCCGATAATAATGGGCGACCAGTCCTACGGCACCTGCCGCCGCCTGGCGGATGCGGTGGCAGGGGTGTGCAGGGGCAGGCGGGTGCTCCTGGTGGCAAGCACCGACCTTTCACACTACTTTGCATACGAGGAGGCAAGGCGCCTGGACTCGATCTTTATCAGCCGTGTTGACGCGTTCGACCCCGACGGGCTCGCCGAGGATATCAAACATCGCAGGTGCGAGGCCTGCGGGGCCGGACCGGTGTTGTCGCTCATGCTCGCCGCAAAAACCCTGGGAGCGGATAGCGCGAAGGTGCTTCACTACGCCAATTCGGGAGACGTTACCGGAAACAGGAGTGGTGAGGTGGTGGGTTATGCGGCCGCGGCCGTGTCCCGCAGGGGGCAGGGCGAAGGAGGCTGAAATGGAGCCGGAAAGTCCACGAAAAACGGGAACCGACCTGGGATACAGCCCGGAAGAAAAAGAACGTCTTCGCGAGCTGGCATACCACGCCATCCGGTGCCGCTGCCTGGGTGTGCCGATGCCGGACATCGCCGCTCAGTCGAAAAAACTCCTGGAGCCGCGAGGGGCTTTCGTCTGCATTCACAAGGGCGGGGACCTCAGGGGTTGTATCGGGATGATAGAACCAAGGGGCCCGCTAAGCGAGACGATCAAGAGCATGGCGGTGGAGGCCGCGTTCAAAGACCCCCGGTTTTGCGCCATCGCCCCTGACGAGCTGGACAAAATCGAGATCGAAATATCGGTCCTCACGCCGCTTCAGCGAATAAGCGAGCCTTCCGCCGTTGAGATCGGGACTCACGGGCTCTATATCCGCAGCGGGTTTCATGCCGGGCTGCTTCTTCCGCAGGTTGCGGTGGAGAACGGATGGGACAGGATGCAGTTTTTGGATTGGACCTGCGCCAAAGCGGGGCTTCCCAAAGGTGCCTGGAAAGACCCGGATTCGGAGGTCTATGTATTCTCGGCGGATGTTTTCTAAACAGCCGGTTGCGGGTTGATTGCCGGATAGCCTGGAGACAAAGACGATATATACGCCGATAAGCGATTCCCCGCCATTTGAGGTTTGAATTTTGGCCAAAGTACTCGATTTTCAGGAACGCAGGCGCCATCTCACGGCGAAAAAAGGTTTCGAACCCTGGTCGCGGCGGTTCGGCACCCCCTTTGACGACGATATCACCATCCGGCGGCTGGACGGTTCCATCGTAAGATTTATCATCCAGGGCGGAGAGGAATCGGCGATGGCGATCTATGAACTGGTGATGGGAGCCACCGGGCTGGGACCGGGGCCGCGGTTCCATTATCTGGGCAGTGAAGAGAAGATGGCCGTAACCGACCTCACCCTGTTTATGCTGGACCTGCTGCGCTTCGAAGCCATGTTCCGCCTTGGCTGGCTCAATGATTACGCCTTCCTCAGCATCCCGATTATGGACCTCATCGAAGGCTTCCGGGGCCAGTTTGCCGCAGCCAGGTACCAGACCCCGAACCTCTCGCCGTCACACCCCAGGTACGCCCAGTATATCGGCGAGTTCGAGGGTGACCGGAATGCTTTCGTGCGAAAGCTGATCCCGGAGGCGATACAGGCATTTTGCTCTCAAGAGGATGGTGCGGATAAATCGTGAGATAATTCATGCCGAAGGAAGTTTTTCATCTTTTTTTAGCCGACAGGTGCTTTAATTCCGGCAAAACGAACCCGCAATGCGATAACTTTGTCCATAAATGGTCCCTGCCGTTCTTCCTGGGGGCCGTTTCCCCGGATATTTTCTTCTACGACCTGCCATCGTTTCGCCTGGACCAGCTCGGGAACCGGCTGCACGACTTTATCGGCCGGTACGGCATCGACCCGGTACACGAATGGCTCGCCAAAGACGCGAAGCTGCTCCCACCGGCCGCCTTTGCCTGGGGACTCGGTTTTGCGTCCCACTTCCTGGCCGATGCGACCTGGCATCCGGTAATAGATGAACTGGCTGTTTCACTTGATTTTTGCGGCAAGAGGAAAATTTCGCCGCTCGGGTGCCATCGGCTGGTGGAAAGTGAACTGGAATCCTATTGGATAAGGCAGGGGGGCGGCGCCGGATATGTATCGGGGCCGGATGGCGCTCCCGGCAAATACATCGGGCTTCTGAAAAGATTTCGCGGCGATAAGGACCTGTTCGGCAATATCAGTTCGATATACCGCCTGTTCCTTGCCCGCACGGGACTGGCGCCGCTGCCGGGGCAGGCCGGGATAAAGAGGTGTTTTCTTAACCAGAATTTTTTGCTCAGGATTTTCGAAAACCGGGCGCTCGGCAGGCGAAGAGACAGCCTGCTGGCCACACGGGCCACCCTTTATCCCGCCGTCCTGATTGTACCCGAACGGCCGGTCCTGCCGTCCGGTCCGCTCCTGGATGTCCCCGTCGGCCGCAATCCGTTCAGCGAAGAATTCATGCGGGATGGGCTTGCTTTTTTAACATCGCGTCTGAGCGGTTTTGCAGAACGGCTTTTACCATTCCTTCCCAGTTGATTCCCGCAAGGGCATAGAGTTCTTCGGGCTTTCCCGAAAGGCCGTATTGGGTTGCGCCAAGGCGGACAAAACCGCACCGGATGCCCTTCTCTGCGATAACCGAAGCGACCCTTGCGCCCAGGCCCGTGTCCACGTGGTGGTCTTCGGCGGTTACGATCAGGCCGGTTTGGGCGGCTTCCACGACGGCTTCGGAATCAAAAGGCTTTATCGAGGCAAAATTGAGCACCGCCGCTTCTATTCCGTGCCTGGCGGCAAGTTCGTCATGTGCCTTGAGCGCATGCTGGACAATGGGGCCGCAGGCCAGTATGGCGGCATGGCGGCCGGCCCTCAGCCTGTCCGCTTTGCCCGGAACGAACCGGTACGATCCGGCGAAAGCCGGATTTCCGGACTCATCCAGGATCGCCGGGAGCTTCGACCTGCCCATTCCCACAAAGACGTTGCCCGGCCGCCCGGCCGCAAACCGCACTATCCTGTCCGTCTGGTTGGGGTCGGCGGGAAGGAACACGGAAAAGCCGAAAAGGTGTTGCAGGAGCCCCATGTAGTCGATGCACTGGTGCGTCGGCCCGTCTTCTCCCACGTCGAGCCCCAGGTGGGTGCACACCAGCTTGAGATTGGTGTGGTTTATGTCGTTTAGCCGGAGCTGGTTGAAAACCTCGGTCACACC
The DNA here is from genome assembly GCA_963712895.1 of uncultured delta proteobacterium. Lineage (GTDB taxonomy): Bacteria > Desulfobacterota > Syntrophobacteria > Syntrophobacterales > Syntrophobacteraceae > SbD1. Next base: position 370,135 of record CAVQJR010000018.1, read on the forward strand.
GAATATCCCGAAAGTGCTGAAAAAGGAGGCGAAGCCTTCCTTGCTCGCCGCGCCCGCGGTGGTCGCCGTGTGGTGCTCCTGAATGCCGGATTCGAAGAATGCCTTCTCCGATACCTTACGGAAGCCGCCCATCTTGACGGAGCCTTCCAGATCGCAGCTAAACCCGATCACCCTGGGTGTCGGCCCCGCGTTATTGAGCCTGGCAAGGTCTTCCAGTGCGGCCCCGTACGCCGACCTGTTATCGGTCGTGACGCCGGGGGCATAGGTCCTCGGCTCTCCGGTATCGATTTCGGGGTAGACCTGCGCCTTTCCGAACGGCTCCGCGAAAGCGACGTAGGTGCGGCGTTTTTCTCTAAGATCCGGGATGGGATTGTCCAGCCCCAGTTCTTCCAGGGCGCCGGCCGCTTCCGCTTCGCTAAGGGTGCTGCCGTGGTACTTCGCCTTGTTTTCCATGAAGGGGACGCCTTTTCCCATTACGGTTCGGGCAATGAGGACCGAAGGGGAACGGGGATCGCCCGCCTCGTAGCGGTAGATGCTTCGCAGGGCGCCAAATACCGCATCGAAGTCGTGGCCGTCTTCGAGATAGACCGTGTTCCAGTTCGCAGCGCGGTATTCGGCACGGATATCCTGGGGCATGACGGAGTTGGTGCTTCCGCCTATCTGGAGGTAATTGCGGTCGATGATGCCGGCAAGGTTGTTCAGGCCGAACTTCGAGGCGAAGCGGCGCGCCTCGGAGATTTGGCCCTTCTGGTGCTCGCCGTCTCCCATGAGCACGAACACGCGGTTCTTCTGCTTCCGGAGCTTTAATCCAAGCGCCATTCCGGCTCCCGCCGAAAGTCCCTGGCCGAGCACTCCCGTGTTCCACTCGATCCCCGGAACACAGCATTCGACATGGCCCGCAAAGGCCGACCCCGCCCGCCTGTACTCCAGGCACAGCGTGTCTTCGTTTGTGTAGCCGAACTCGCACAGCACGCTGTAGACGCCCGGGCTTATGTGGCCCATGCTCACCACCAGCCTGTCGCGACTCTGCGAGCACGGGTTCTTGCTGTCATGGGCAATCGTGGCGTAGAGCATCAGGAGGAGGTGCAGCGAGGACATCGAGCCTCCCGGATGTCCACTGCCGGCAAGGGTTGTGGTGACGATGATCCTGCGCATGCAGCGAAGCCACATCTGGTGAAGCGATTTTCTCTGGTCCTCGGTAAGCGAAGTCTGGTCCAATGAAATTCTAAACATCTATTGCCTCTCGGGATCCGGTTGCGGGACGCCGCCTCGGCTGACGCCTTCTCTATTCGTTGGAAGCTTCCAGCTTAGGCTCGAGCGCGAGCCTGGACAGCACGGCGCGGGTGAATTCCCCAACCGCCGCCGTGAAGGGCGATGCCGGTTCGTGCTCCAGGATCGGAACGCCCCGGTCTCCGCCTTCCACCACCTTGGGGTCGAAAGGCAGTTCACCCAGGAAGGGCACTTTCATCTTTTCGGAGGTTCTGAGCCCGCCGCCCGTGCGGAAAATGGGAATGAACTCGTTGCAGTGAGGGCAGAAAAGGCCGGACATGTTCTCGACAAGGCCCAGGATTTCCATGTCGACCTTCCGGCAGAAATTGATCGATTTCCTGACGTCGGCCAGCGCCACCTCCTGGGGGGTGGTGACTATGATGGCTTTTGCATCGGGAATCAGCTTCGAAACCGACAGCGGTTCGTCGCCCGTCCCCGGCGGCGAGTCGATTACCAGGAAGTCCAGGTCGTCCCACCGGCAGTCCGACAGAAACTGGACGATCACGCCGTGCTTGAGGGGGCCGCGCCAGATGATGGCCGAATCGGTATCTTCGAGCATGGATTCGATGGAAACGATCTTAAGGTTGCGGTCATATTCATGGGGTATGATTTCGCGCTCGGCCGTAATGTTGAGAACGCCGTGCAGCCCGAACATCCTCGGTATGCTCGGTCCGTGCAGGTCGACGTCAAGCAGGCCGACCCGGTAGCCCTGCCGGGCAAGTGAGAGCGCCAGGTACGATGCCACGCTGCTTTTGCCGACACCGCCTTTCCCGCTCATCACCAGCAGCTTGTGTTTTATCCGCGACAGCTTGCACCCGATCAGCTCTTCCTTGGACATTTTCTTATCGCCAGCGCAGCTCGCGCAGGATTTCTTGTCGCATTCCATGTGCATCTGTTTTTTCTCCTCTTTTATTGGAAGAAGTTATGAAACGCATAATCCTAAAAGGTGCCTCTCTTAATGTCAACTCCGGGGAAAGGCCCGGAATCGTCCAACCGGGTGCGGGGACGCCCCCCGGCCCGGCCACGCCCGCCCCCAGATACTCCCGGTGGGGAGGCTAACACTGACGAAGCGTCGTGTAGGGGCAGCCCAGCAGTTCCTGGCCGAACCGGCTCAGGTTTCCGGCAGAACCGATGGCTATCATGATATCGTTCGCCCGGAACACTTCATGCGGCGACGGATTGAAAATCATGGTCCCGTCGGTCCTCTTCATCGCCACCACGATTATATCATAATGGCTGCGTATGCCCGAGCCTATGAGGTCCTTTCCTACAAGCTGCGAACCATCGGGGATGGAGAGTTCCTCCATGCTCAGTTCGAGCCCTTCGCCGGATAGGGCAAGCTCGAGAAAATCGGTCACGGTGGGCCGCACGATATTATGAGCAATTCTTATGGCTCCGATTGCGTAGGGAGAGACGACTCGGGTGGCGCCCGCCTTGAGCAGTCTTTTATCGGCTCCGGCAGTGCTTGCGCGGGCAAAAATCAGCAGGTCCCGATTAAGGTCGCGGGCGGTGAGAACGATAAATACGTTTTCGGAGTCCTTGTTTACAACAGCGACCAGTCCCCTGGCCTTGCGGATTCCGGCATTGGACAGGTTGTCCTCGTCGGTTGCATCCCCGGCCAGGTGCAAGATGCCTTTTTCCGTGAGGCGCAGCAGGGTGGGTTCGTCCTTTTCGATCACCACGACCGGAATCTTGAATCTCTGGAGTTCCTGGACGATGATCAGGCCCATCTGCCCGTAGCCGCAGACAATGTAGTGGTTTTCAAGCCGATCCAGTTGGTTTTTCAATCTCCGCCTCCGGTATGCTTCCAGAAGGTTTCCGTCGAGCAAAATCTGGCTGAAATAGGCGAGGGAAAAAGCGACGAAACCCACGCCCATCAATATCAGGACTATGGTGAAAAGCCGCCCCGTATCGTCTAGCGGCCGGACTTCGGTGAACCCGACGGTGGATAGGGTAATGGCGGTCATGTAGAAGGCTTCGACGAAAGAGTAGTGTTGCAGGAGCATGTAGCCCGCCGTTCCGAACACCATGAGCAAAACGAACAGGATGGAGATGATGGTGATTCTCCGTCCGGTGGCGGAATGCCAGAAGCCTTCAATCATGGCGATAACCTCTTCCAGTGTCCCCGCTGAAGCCGGGGACATTTCCCGACTCGGCAAAGCCGGAACCCAAAAGGTAATGGCAGCGAACCCGGGTCGCCCACGGTTCGTGCTCCTCTTCCCGGAAAGTTTTTTGCCGGAAAGAGCACGAATTATCGGGAATAGGCTACTCAATTCTTAATTCCCTAAATCCTCGATCCCCCAATTCTGTTCATTAATTCCCAAGATTACCGGGCAAAGGACGGTCATTCTGTGCATGAAAGTCGAAATTGCATAGGGCCGGTTGCAACGGCTGGAAACCGGTTCGGTTCGCTCACCGGGATGCGCGGGTTTTTTCCTCGGTTCCGAATGCCTGTTTCCGGGTCGTCAATCGCATCCGAGGTTAGCACGGCCCACTTTCCGGACGCAACGTCTATGAGGCCCGCTTTGAGCAGGATTCTCATCCGCCGGGCCTCATCGGGAATGAAAGCCCCGGCGGCCGGACCCGGAAAACCGCCCCGGTGGCTCCGGTCCTGCTTCGAAGGTATTCCGGAAAAGAACGGCTTTTTTCCTGCGCTCGGAAATGAAATCCACAATGGGCAAAATTAAGACAGGGCAAAAATACTTTCTTCCGTTTGTTCCGGCAACCAAAAACAGGGCAGGAGCGGGTTCGGCGCATGTTTTCAATCCGGCGGTGCGCGAGGTTCGGAATTTTTTTGAGATGCCCAGTTAATTTGCGCAGATTTGCACAACTTTTTCTTGCATGCGGAATCGTTACGTGATAGTGAAGGCGATGCTGGCGGGCTGAATGATCTTCCCGAAGGGCTCCGTTTCGATCTCGAAGCTTGCGAACCCCGCGCGTTCTCCTCCGGCCGTCATTCACAAGCAGGCGCAGCCAGTATCGGAAACATGTTGACAGTGGAAGCGTACCCTTATAAATATGCCGCCTCGTAAATATTTGCACAAGCTTGTAAGCAGAGAAGCTCTCTCGATTCCGAACTCTAAATAGAGGATAACTGATGCCTGATTGGTATTGCCCAGGAGCAGCGCAAAAATGATAGTCGCTCACCGGGTTATATCTGTCGGCACAAGTGCGTTTTTTTTGCCGCCTCAGGTCGGGCGTGTCCCCGTAAGTGCTGCCTGGAAGAGTAAACTTCAAGGAAGACCAATAGCTGATCTGCTTCAAATCGGTAAATCTTGAAGATGTTTGCCCTGGCCCCCATGGGCAGACGGTTTGAGGAAGGAGGTGTTGATCTCGTAACCATAGCTGGGGTTTTTGGCATGACGTTTTTTCGATCAAACCTTTAGGAGGTAAATTATGCCAAGTTATGTAATCCTTGAGAAATGCGACGGCTGCAAAGGGCAGGACAAGACTGCATGTATGTACATCTGCCCTAACGACCTGATGGTTCTCGACAAAGAGAAGATGAAAGGCTACAATCGCGCCCCCGAAATGTGTTGGGAATGCTACAACTGCGTGAAGATTTGCCCCCAGCAGGCTATTGATGTGCGCGCATACGCGGACTTCGTCCCGATGGGCGCTTCGGTTGTTCCGCTCCGCGGTTCCGAAGACATCATGTGGACGGTCAAGTTCCGTAACGGCATGCTAAAGAGATTCAAGTTCCCCATCCGGACAGTTGCGGAAGGCAAAATTGAACCTCTTGCCGGGTTCCAGACGGGCTCCGACGACCTCAAGTCCAACGTGCTGTGTACCGAACCTGCTTCTTCAGGCGCCACTGCGATCCCGACGCTGAAGAAATAACCTGCTGACTCATGGAGGTGACGATTATGCCTAATTTTGAAACCGTAGTAGTCGAAACCGATCTGCTTATCATCGGTGGTGGAATGTCGGCCTGCGGCGCTACTTTCGAAGCTGCATACTGGGCGAAGAAAAACGGCCTCAAGGTTGTGGTTGTCGACAAGGCCGCCATGGATCGTTCCGGCGCTGTTGCAATGGGTCTTTCGGCCATCAACCAGTACATCGGCTGGGCCGCCGGGGACAACACCCTGGAAGATTACGTCAAGTACGTCCGCCAGGACCTCATGGGCGTCTCCCGCGAAGACCTGGTTTACGATATCGCCCGCCACGTCGATTCTTCGGTGCATCTTTTCGAAAAATGGGGCCTGCCCATCTGGAAAGCCGAAGATGGCAAGTACGTGCATGAAGGTCGCTGGCAGATCATGATCAACGGCGAGTCCTACAAGGTGATCGTTGCCGAAGCGGCAAAGACCGCTCTGGCCTCCCTGGGCGACAAGGGACAGCTCTTCGAGCGCGTATTCGTAACCGAGCCTCTGATGGACGGCGACCGTTGCGCGGGCGGCATTGGCTTCAGCGTTCGTGAAGACAAGTTCTACGTATTCAAGGCAAAAGCGACCATCGCCCTCATGGGCGGCGCCGTTCACGTTTTCCGCCCCCGGTCCGTGGGTGAAGGTCTTGGCCGCGCCTGGTATCCCCCGTGGAATGCCGGTTCGACCGCATATTTCACCATCAAGGCCGGTGCCGAGATGACCTGCCAGGAAGTGCGCTTCATCCCGGTTCGTTTCAAAGACGGTTACGGCCCGGTCGGTGCATGGTTTCTCCTGTTCAAGTCCCGCGCCACCAACTCCTTTGGTGAAGAATACATGGTGACGCGCGCCAATGAGCTTCCCAAGTGGGCGCCCTACGGCCTCGCCAAGCCCATTCCCGCCAACCTGCGTAACTGGCTGGGCATGGAAGACGTTTTTGCCGGCAAGGGCCCGATCTTCATGAGAACGGAAGAGGCCATTGCCAACATAGCAGCCAAGTACAAAGACGATCCCAAGGCTTTCAAGAGGAAAATGAAAGAACTCGAAAGCGAAGCCTGGGAAGACTTCCTCGACATGACCATCAGCCAGTCGCTGCTTTGGGCCGGTATGAATATCCAGCCCGAAGAGAAGGCTTCCGAGATCGCCGCCGCCGAACCTTACTTCATCGGTTCGCACTCCGGCGCATCCGGCGCCTGGGTATGCGGTCCCGAAGACGTAATGCCGGCCGAATACAAGAAGCAGTGGGAACCGATCGGCGTGTACAACCACATGACCACGGTCAAAGGTCTGTTCACCGCCGGTGACGGTGCCGGCGCATCCAGCCATAAGTTCTCCTCGGGTTCCCATGCGGAAGGCCGCATCGCCGCCAAGGGCGCCGTTGCCTTCATCATGGACAACAACACCATGCCCAATGTGGATATGGCCAAGGTCGAAGAGATGAAGAAGGTGATCCTGGCCCCGATGGACCTCTACGAGAGCAACGTCAAGTACTCGAGCGACCCGGACATCAACCCGGCATTCATGAAGCCCAAGATGTTCATGTTCCGCCTCCAGAAGATCATGGACGAGTACTGCGCGGGCGTGTCCGCTCAGTTCACCACCAACAAGGCGTCTCTGGAAAGAGGCCTCGAACTGCTTGGCATGCTCAAGGAAGACTCGGAGAAGCTGGCGGCTGCGGACCTGCACGAACTGCTCCGCTGCTGGGAAAACGTCCACCGCATGTGGATCGCCGAGAGCCACCTGCGCCATGTCATGTTCCGTGAAGAGAGCCGTTGGCCCGGCTATTACTTCCGCGCCGACTTCCCCGACATGGACGAGGCCAACTGGAAGTGTTTCGTCAATTCCGTTTACGATCCCAAGACTGCTCAGTGGACAATGAAGAAGGTCCCCATTGTCAATCTGCCGGTCTAGATTAGTTCCTTGATTGCTGACCTCCAGGTGCCCGATGTGCACCTGGAGGTGTTTTTTTATGTAGTTGGCCTTGTTGGAAATTTCGTATATGATGTTAGGCCCAGGTGTATATCATGGGTTGCCCCATGCCTCAGCCACTTAACCCGATACTTTCTTATTGAGGAGAAACAAACAAATGTCAGAATTAATTCCCCCTCATGGAGGAAAAGGTTTGACCTGCTGTTTGCTCGAAGGGGCGGAACTGGCAGCTGAACTGAAAAAAGCACAAGGTCTCAAGAAAATCAACATCAGCGCCCGTGAAAAGGGCGACCTGATCATGATGGGCATTGGCGGATTCAGCCCGCTGACCGGTTTCATGACCAAGGCCGATTGGAAGGGTGTTTGTGAAAAGTATCTTCTGGCCGACGGTACATTTTGGCCCATCCCGGTAACTCTTTCCGCATCCAAGGAAGAGGCCGCCGCAATCGCAGTCGGTGAAGAAATCGCTCTTTTTGATCCGGAGCGCAAAGAGTTCATGGCCACCATGAAGGTCACCGAGAAATATGAGATGACCGAGGCCGACAAGAAGTTTGAATGTGAAAAAGTCTATATGGGAGAAGGCACCAAGACTGCTGAAGAGTTTTGGAAGATCGCCAAAGATGATCATCCCGGCGTCAAGATGGTGATGGAGCAGAAGGCTGTGAATCTGGCCGGCCCGGTCAAGGTACTCAGCGAGGCCGAATATCCCACCAAATATGCCGGTGTTTACATGAGACCGGCTGAATCGAGAAAGATTTTTGAAGAAAGAGGCTGGAAAGAAATAGCCGCTCTTCAGCTGCGCAACCCCATGCACCGTTCGCACGAATATCTGTGCAAGATTGCTGTTGAAGTCTGCGACGGCGTTTTCATTCACTCCCTGGTCGGCAACCTGAAACCCGGCGATATTCCCGCCGAAGTCCGCGTAAAATGTATTGATGTTCTGGTCAAGAATTACTTCGTGGAGGACAAGGTCCTTCAGGGCGGGTATCCGCTGGATATGCGCTACGCCGGTCCCCGTGAAGCACTTCTTCATGCCACTTTCCGCCAGAACTATGGGTGCTCCCGCATGATCATCGGCCGCGACCATGCCGGCGTGGGCGATTTCTACGGCATGTTCGAAGCCCAGACCATTTTTAACAAGATCCCCAAACCGGCGGGCGGAAAAGGGCTTCTGTGCACGCCGCTCAAAATCGACTGGACCTTTTACTGCCATAAATGCGACGGCATGGCATCCCTCAGAACCTGCCCCCACGGCAAGGCAGACCGCGTCCTGTTGAGCGGTACCGCACTGCGAAAAGGTCTTTCCGAGGGAACGCAGATTCCGGATCATTTCGGCCGGGATGAAGTGCTTGCGATTCTTCGTGAATACTATGCAGGCCTGGAAGAAAAGGTTGAGATCAAGCTGCACGGCGCTGCAACGGGCCAATAACCAAATCCCTGTCGCCTGATTCAAAAAAGAGATGCACTGAAAAGTGCATCTCCTTTTTTGTTGGACAGCGGCTAAGGGCGAGATTTTCGACCTGGTGACCAAGAACATTGATGTTCTGGACGAGTTCCTCAGGGACAATCAGGCCGTTCGCGGTCTTTCAGGTAAATACAAGTTTGAGGGGCGGTCTGCTGGCCGCCCCTTTTTTTGATAGCCGGATTTGGTCCAATGTATTAGAATTTCATCCCAGGTCTTTCGTACGGTTGTGCGGAACGGGTCTTTTCGGGCGTTTTTTCATTGAAAAAGGACCGTCTTAAAAGTTATCTTTTAATGTTTCCTCATTTGATTTCCTCCGGCGCTTTTTTTACCTCCGGCCTGGCCCGAAATCGCTGCGGTACCGGACAACGCCTGATGCGAGAGCGTCCGTCCGTTCGCTCGAAAGCACAGGGAAGACACCGGCTTTGACTTTAAGGCGGCGGGGCGCCAGTGGAGAGGGGCGAGACTGTCTGCAAATTCCTGAAGGGAGGAGATATGGCCTTGAACATCGTTGTCCTGCTCAAACAGACCCCGGACACTGAATCCGTAATCAGGATCGCAAGCGACGGCAAATCGATTGTGACCAGCGACTTTAAGTGGATAATCAACCCTTACGACGAATTTGCTCTGGAAGCGGCGTTGCGGCTCAAAGAAAAGCACGGCGGGACGGTTGTTGTCGTTAGCTGGGGGCCCGAGCGGGTAGTCGAAGCCATAAGGACCGCCCTTGCCATGGGGGCGGACAGCGGCGTGCTCATAGATGATCCAGCCCTGGCAGACGCCGACAGCCTTGGGCTGTCCAGGGCACTTGCGGCCGCGACAAAGGAGCTGAACCCGGATATCGTCCTTTGCGGATCGCGCGCCGTGGACTACGACCTTAGCCAGAGAGGCGCCATGGTGGCCGAATGCCTTGGTATCCCCCATCTGGCTCTCGCGATCTCCGTCGCTTCCGATGGAGGCGTGGTTACCATCGAGCGGCCTATCGAAGGGGGAAAAGTAACTCTTGAGGCCGAGTTGCCGGCGCTGGTTACCGTGGGCGGTGCGCATGGGGTTTGGAACCCGAGATACGCGTCGCTTCCGGGCATCATGAAAGCCAAAAAGAAACCAATCGCCATGAAAAAGCTCACCGATCTCGGCCTGGATGCCTCCGAATGCGGGGCTCAGGCTGTCAAAATCAAGATCACGTCGATCGAGCTGCCCGCGCAGCGTGCCGCGGGCCGTATTATCGAGGGGCCCGATGCGGCGGGCAAGGCAAAAGAACTCGTGCGGGCGCTGCATGAAGAAGCCAAAGTGATCTGAGCCTGAGCCATAAAGGAGACAATCGAGATGGGACGGTGCATTTGTGTGATCGCCGAATTTCGCGGAGGCAATTTCCGCCGCGTTTCCTATGAGGTGGCAAGCGAAGGCAGAAGGATCGCCGACGCCCTGGGGACAAACCTGTGCGCGGTCGCCGTGGGATCGGGGCTTGGCGAAAAAGCCGCCGAACTTGGGCGCTACGGTGTGGATAAGGTGTATGTGGCGGATGATCCCCTGCTGGAAAATTACGTTGCGGAGACCTATGTTCCGGTGATTGCGGACATTGTGGCGCAATGCGACCCGGCGGCGGTTCTTCTGTCCGCCTCGGTGGACGGCAAGGACCTCACGTCCCGGCTTGCCCCAAGGCTGAACACCACTTCAGCGCAGGACTGCATCCAGATTTCCTGCGAGGGGGGGACGATCAGCATCAGGCGTCCTATTTTTGCGGGCAAGGCCTACGCCTGGTGCCAGTGGGTGGAAGGGGCACTGCCCGTTATTTCCTGCCGGCCCAACGTGATGGACTGCATTGCGCCGATTTCCGATAAAGAGGTAGAGGTGGAGAGGGTGGATGTGGCGATTCCCACACCGCGGTCCCGAATATTGGGCATCGAGCTGGACACTTCCGAAAAGGTGGAACTGACGGAGGCTTCGATCATAGTATCGGGCGGCCGTGGCATGAAGGGACCCGAGAACTTCGCTATTATCGAGGAGCTTGCCGGGGCGCTTGGCGCCGCCGTCGGAGCATCGCGCGCCGCCGTCGACTCCGGATGGCGTCCCCACTCCGACCAGGTCGGACAGACGGGAAAGGTGGTAAGCCCCACCCTCTACATTGCCACCGGCATCTCCGGGGCCATACAGCATCTTGCCGGGATGGGTTCGTCCAAGTTCATCGTGGCCATAAACAAGGACCCCGAAGCGCCCATTTTCAAAAAGGCGGATTTCGGAGTGGTGGAAGACCTCTTCAATTTCGTTCCCCTGTTTACTGAAGAAGTGAAAAAACTCAAGAGCGAATGTTCCTGAGAATCGAGTTTAGATAACGATAACCGGAGCCGTTCAAATGGAACCGAAAAGCATCCTCCTTGAAATGCGCGAGTACCTGATGGAGATGGGGGCGGAGACACTCGACATGTGCATGCACTGCGGCCTGTGTGCGGGTATCTGCCCTTGGAGACTTGTCCCGGGTCGGACCGGCGAGGAATTCAACATCCGGCGAATGCAGCGAATGGGACAGTTGGGGATAGAAGGTTTCGAGGAGGAAAACATCCTGTTTGCCTGTTCAACCTGCGGCATGTGCCAGAGTAACTGCCCTCGCGGGGTGGAGATAATCGGCAATGTGCGGGCCATGAGAGCCAGCATCGTGGGGGGCGGAATGCCTCCCGCCGCGTTGAGGCCGATACTGGGGGGGACGCACGCGAACGGCAATCCGTGGTCGGGTCCGCGCGAAAAGAGGACCCAGTGGCAGGAAGGACTGGATATCCCGTCTTTCGGTCCCGACACCGAATACTTTCTTTTCGTCTGCTGCCACTCGTGCTACGACCCGCGCGGGCAGAAAATAGCGCGAAGCATTGCCCGGCTCCTCCGCAAGGGTGGGGTGAGTTTTGGCGTTATCGGGCAGGAGGAAAGCTGCTGCGGGGAAAGCATAAGGAAGGTCGGCGATGAGGAGCTTTTCCAAAAACTTGCCGGGGCGAACATGGAGCTTTTCGCTGCGCGTGGGGTTCGAAAGATCATAACGACTTCTCCGCACTGCCTCTGGAGCTTCAAAAACGACTATGCCGCACTCGGCGCCCAGTGGGAAGTCTTTCACTACACGGAAATACTGTCGCACCTGTTTGCAGAGGGCAAGCTCACCCTGCCCGGAAAAGCCGAAACCAGGGTGGCGTATCACGACCCGTGCTATCTGGGAAGGCACAGCGGGATCTACGATGCTCCAAGGGACCTGCTCGCTCATGCGCGGGGAGTCGAGGCAAAAGAGCTTGAGAGGTCGCGCAGCCATAGCCTGTGCTGTGCCGGAGGAGGGGGCCGCATCTGGGCCGAGGTGCCGTTGGGCGAGAGATTCGGGGAGCTACGGGTCTCGGAGGCCGTCGATTCGGGCGCGCAGGTGCTCACCACCGCCTGCCCCTTTTGCGTCAACATGCTGACCGATGCCTGCACCAGCATGGATAAGCAGGATATTCTCGAAATAAAGGAACTCTCCGAAATACTCGCGGAGTGCCTGTAACCCTGGCACCGTCCCGCCGGATGTGTGCCGCCTGGAGGAGCTGACGTTGATAACACTGGCCGCGCTCAAACAGCGCGAAACCGACTATCTGCTCGCATATATGGAAGACGGGCAGCTCGTAATGGAGCCCTTTTGCCACTGCGGGACCGCACTGGATGAAAATTATCAATGCCCGGAATGCAACCGGTCCTGTGAGTGCAGGTTCGTGGCCTGCTCCGGCTCGCAGGCCCTTGCCGTCGTGGAAAAGCTCATTTCCGGAAATCCCCATTTCCGGGGCTTCGATGCATCACTCATAGATAACTGAAGGAATTGAAATATGCACCAGGTCTGCCCGGTGGAAGAAGAACGGCTGGCCGAGTCCAGCATGTTCAATTTTGCCTGCAACGATTCGCTGCCCTGTTTTACCCAGTGTTGCAGGGACGTAAACATTTACCTGACCCCCTACGACATCCTGCGGTTGCGAAAAGCGCTTGGGGAAGTGGGGTCGGCCGAGTTTCTGGCCCGCTACACTCAAAACTTCCTGGCAAAGGTCACCAACATCCCCGTGGTGCAGCTCCTGATGGACTCGCAGACCCTTTGCTGCCCGTTTGTCACCGAACAGGGGTGCAGCGTCTACCTGGACCGCCCCTGGGCCTGCCGGATGTTTCCGCTGGACCTGGCCTCCGGGGGGGAGTATACCCTGATCGCCGGAAAAGAACGCTGCAAGGGGTTGTTCGACCCTGCGGGAGTGAGCGTCGGGCAATGGCTGGAAGGGCAGGGGGTCGGGCCCTATGCGGAAATGGAAAAGGACTACCTCTCGGTTGTTCCGGAGCGGTTCAAGCCGGGGTCGCCGATGAACGAGGGATTGGGAAGGGTACTCTTTCTGGCATACGACCTGGACCGTTTCGCGCAGCTTCTGGGCGACCCGAAATTTCGCAGCTTCTACGATGTGGACGACGCGATGCTTGCCCGGGTGGGGGAGGACGCCGAGGAACTTCTCAAGCTTGCCTTCCGCTACATTCGGGCGCAGATGGAAGACCTGTACTAATGCGGCGAGTCGTTAACGGGTGAAAAAGAGCGGGGGGCCGGTTTCCCCGCACCCCCGCGACATGCGCCTTGGCGCGCTGCCCCGCAGCGGTTTGGAGGGGCATGCCGCCCGCCTGCCGGCGCGCACAACGGAGAATCGGAGAACCCAATAAATGGAAATCAGTGAAACGGCGCCGGAAGGTATTCAGGGAAAACTCGAACCTCTTACCGGCGATGCATTCAGGTTCGCCTGCCATCCCGGGGTCCCCTGTTTTACCGAATGCTGCCGCGATCTTAACCTGCTGCTCACCCCCTATGACGTCTTGCGGCTGAAAAACCGTCTTGGCCTCTCGTCCGGAGAGTTCGTGGACCGGTTTGCCGAGTGCAGGTTCGATGAGGGGCGCAACGTCCCCAAAATGTATCTTCTGATGAATCAGGATGACGGGAAGACCTGCCCGTTCGTCACCCCGGCCGGGTGTTCCCTCTATGAGGACAGGCCGTCGGCCTGCCGCATCTACCCGGTGGCCAGGGCTTCCCGCCTGCACCGGGTGCACGGCACGTTGCTGGAAAATTATTTCGTCCTGCGCGAAAACCACTGCAGGGGCTTCGAGGAGGAGCGGTCCTGGAAAATCGGCGAATGGCTGAGCGACCAGGGCCTCAGGGCCTACTATGAGTCAAACGACCTGTGGATGGAAATAATCACCCATCCCGGTCTTAGAAACGGTCTGCTTTCGGCCAACCAGCAGCAGGTTTTCTACCTGGGCAGCTACAACATCGACAGGTTCCGCCAGATGGTTTTCGGAGGCAAATTTCTTAGCGCCTTCGAAATTCCTGAAGACGAAGTCGAAAAAATCAGTACCGACGAAGGTGCGCTCCTGAGCCTTTCATTCAGGTGGATGAAGTTCACCCTGCTAGGCGAGCCGGTCCTTACGCTCAGACGCACCTGATATCAGGCTGCACCCGGCCGGGCGCGGTCCGCCATGGCCGGAATTGCTGCACGCATGAGACGAACGCAGCCTGGAAAATTCAGCCCTGCCCGCCTTGCCTGAGCAGCTTTCCGTTTCGCTTTTTCGTGTTTATGTTTGTTTGCGCAAAAATACGGGAGGAGTTTTCCGCCACCGGTGGACTTATCCGCTCAGTTTTATCTGCGTTTCCGAGCAGGCGCTAGGTGCCGTTGCGTGAATCCGGAACAGCCGAGCCCTGAACCGGTAACCAGCCCCTTTCCCCGTCCGTTAGAACCGTTGAGGCTGACGTGTTAAAAGACGTGATACCGATTCTGCTCCTCGCCCTTGTTTTATGCTCATCCTCAATTCTTGCCCGCGCGGCGGACGGCGGGCGCACCGGAGAGAAGAGATACCGGTTGGGCGACATCGCGGTCCTTGAAACCCGAACCGCCGACAGGGAATACGCGCTTCGGGTGCTGCAAGGGGGCCGGCAGGTCTTTTCCCAGCAGTGCGCCTTCCGGGTTCACGATCCGCGGGTCTTTCCCAGGGTCCCCATGCCGCAATGCCGTTCGCTTGTCGCCTATTGTTTTTCAGGCGGCGCTCACTGCTGTATGACCCTGATCCTTGCCACCTGGTGTAATTCGCAGAAAACCATCAGTTCGGTGGATCTTGCCCATTCCAGCTCCTGTGTCAAATTCGTGAATGCCGGCGAGAACGGGGCAATGGAACTCAGAGTCGCCGACTGGCAGTTCGCCTACTATGGGGTCGATAATTCAAGCCTGCAGCTTTCCTTTGCGGATTCGCCCGCAATGACCCGCCTTCTGGTATACGATGGAGGAAAGTGGCGTGTGGACAGGATCGGGGAGTTCGGCCGTTTTTATTCCAGGCTTTTCAGGCAGGCCGCCCGTGAAGCGGAGGTGGCCGCCCGCAGAGACTATCCTGAGCAGGTGGCGGGCCGGGCGATAAGGGCCGCTTACTACTGTTTCATGTCGGGCCGGCCGGCCGAAGATGCCGCCGCAACCCTGGAGCGGCTTCTCCCATCACCCTGGAAGTCTGAATCCGCAAAAATCCTGGACGACATCAGCCGTTCGGCTTCCGAATTCAACCCGGTCCAAACCATCGAATAGGCAGAGATCGCGTGCGCGAAGGGAGTGGGTATCCCTGCCGCGGGCCGGTAAACCGCAAACCCGGATCTAGCAGGCGCAGCCGATTTCCGGCTTTCCGCCGGGGACGACGACGGCCTTTACCGGGAGGTGGTCCGATGCCACCCGGCTAAGCGAGGTCCTGCACACCGACATTCCAATCAGCGCGTCCAGCGGGCGAAGCCAGATCCTGTCCAGGGGCAGGACCGGCATGAACGAAGGAAAGGTGCGAAAGGAAGGCGGTTTCCCGAAAAAACTGTTCACCCAGCAAAGAGGCTTTCCCACCGGAATCCACTCGTTGAAGTCCCCGAGCATGATCTCCATCCGGTCGCGCTCCGCACAGAAAATGTCGAGGAGGCGCTTTACCTGGATGCGTCTTTCGAAGATATTGAGCCCAAGGTGAGCCACGATGACACGGACCTTCTGGCCTTTGATCAACAGGTCCACGTCGAGCGCTCCGCGTGGCTCCCTGCCGCCGCCGACCGAAAGATCGATCCTGCGAACCTCGCTTACGGGAAGCGATGTGAGAAGCGCATTGCCGTAGTGGCCGTTTTCATTCCTGCGGGTGGGGCCGTGCACCACTTCCAGCCCGGTAGTCCTGGCAAGGCACTCGACCTGGTTTCCGTTCCTGTAAAAGTGGGTATCGATTTCCTGCAAACCGACGATTTCGGCCCTGCAGTCATGGATCACCCGCGCAACCCTCTCCGGGTCGAACCTGCGGTCGATACCGACAAAGCGGTGGATGTTGTAGCTGACCACCGAAATGGTTCCTGAAAAGTATTGCCCCAAATCCTGGTGGTTGCCAGGCTCATTTTTCCTTCTTCGCATCGCATTTTTTAAACGCATGAATCCGCCGCCGATCCCGAATGGTTTTGATAATCTTGGATACAGTTAAAGTATAATTATAACCCACTGGTTCAACACGTCCATAGTTTAGCCCGCGCGGGACCGCACGGTGCCTTCGGCGGCTTTTGGGGGCCTGCCGTTCCAACCGTCCGGGATATTTCGCCCATGCAGCGGCTCCGCCGTATGCGGCGCGGCGCGGGGTGGATCGCACGGAAAAAAGGCGGGGATGGAGCGGCATCGAGGTGTCGGGCAAAACTTTGTGCAATAGGGCTGAAAGCGGCAATTGCCCGGCAGGGCGTTGAAAAGACCTTTCCCGGCGTTAGTCCGAACTTGCGACCGATTATTCAAAAATACTTATGATTTCTATCACAAGTGTCGATTAATAAGAAGCAATACGCTCCCGCCGGCACGGCGGAAATGTATGCCGCCAAAGCAGCAGTCGAATCGGTGGACATCGGAGGAGGGCGGCGATCCAGGCGCCCTGCGGGGACACGTACGGAAATATCCCGGTTGCCCATCGGCACCATTTTCTCTCTGATAAGATCCTGTCCGGCATCGGCTGACAGCCGGTTGGAACGACTCTGGCGCGGGGACCTCTGCGGCCCCCGGCGACAACTTTCGATCCTCGTGCGGCAGCCGCTGAAGACATGTTGCACAAGTCCGGCAAAGGAGGTTGTTCATGGGCCAATTAAGCGTTCTCCTCGCCGAAGACAGTCCCATTAACCGGGATGTCGGGCGTGCGATGCTCGCGACCCTCGGCTGCCATGTGGAGGTGGCCTCAAACGGGCTGGAGGCAGTCTGGATGGTGGAAGCCAACAGGTATGACCTGGTGTTTATGGATTGCCGGATGCCGGTGATGGACGGCCTGGAGGCGGTGGCCGGGATAAGGGAGTTGGAGACCAGGAGGGGCAGGCGGGTGCCTGTGATCGCTTTGACTGGAGAGAGCACCGACGGCGAACGCGATCGGTGCCTGGCCGCCGGGATGGACGACCATCTCGGTAAACCGTTCAGCTTGAAGGAACTCTCCGAGGTGATCAAGCGCTGGGCCGGGTCCGGGAACGCGGGGGACGATGTGCCGGGTGATGCCCGCACTTGGGTTTCAGCCGGTAATGCGTGTGAATGCGGGGACCCGCCGCACTCGTGCCTCGATCAGGCGGCCCTGGAGAACATACGGTCGATTTTCGGCTCCGAAGCCGCGAAAATGCTCCCCGTGCTGATACGAATTTATCTCGAAGATTCCCCTTCTCTTATCGAGGAGATCGGAAGGTCCGCCGGGGCCGGGGACGTCAGGGGGCTAAGAGATGCGGCCCATGCCCTCAAATCCACCAGCGCCAATATCGGGGCGTGCGCGCTGGCCGAGCTTTGCAGACAGGTGGAAGAGATGGCCGGAAACGGTGGGGTTGCAAACATGGAGGATATGGTTTTCCGGATAGACGCCGAGTATGGGATGGTTCGGGAGAGCCTGATGAAGGAACTCGAAAGGGGGGTCTGATCGTGGAGGCTGTGGGGCTAGGTGGGCAGCCGTTTGCCCTTGTCATAGATGATGACCGGGGCGCGCGGCTGCTGGCTTGTAAACTGCTGGAAGATGCCGGTTTCCGCGTCGGTGAGGCATCGGACGGGCTGGAGGGCATGGCGGCTTTCGAACGCCTGAAGCCGGGCATCGTCCTGCTGGACGTGGTGATGCCCAACATTGACGGGTTTTCGGTGTGCACCAGCATCAGGAAGTCTCCGGGCGGCGAGCACATACCGGTGCTGATGATGACGGGCCTGGACGACATAGACTCCATAAACCGCGCGTACCAGGCAGGGGCAACTGATTTTATCACCAAGCCCATCAACTGGACTATCCTTAAGCACCGCCTGCGCTATATATTGCGGGCCGACACGATGAGCAGCGACCTGCGAAAGAGCGAGGCGAAAAACCGGGCGCTTCTCAACGCTCTGCCCGACATGCTCCTCCAGATCGGCAGGGACGGGAACATCCTGGATATCAAGTCCCAGAACGGTTTCGACCACGGTTTCTCACCCGGCAAGCTGCTGTCGAAAAAAATCGATGAAGTGTTCTCGATGGAGGTGTCGGCGCAAATCATGGAACACCTCAACCTGGCGCTCTACACCCGTGACATGCAGTTTTTCGAACACAAACTGCACCAGGACGAAAATCTGTACCACTACGAATGGCGAATTGTGAACAACGGTCCCGATGAAGCCCTGGCCATCGTACGGGACATCACCGAGCGCAAACAGACCGAGGAAAAGGTCGAACTGCTGGCCTATCACGATCCCCTGACCGGTCTTCTCAACCGGCACTCCTTCAAGGAACATTTGGAAAATGCGGTCGAGAGCGCACGGCGCCAGGGCCGCTACGTGGGGACGCTTTTTCTGGACCTGGACAGGTTCAAGCGTATTAACGACACCCTGGGCTACAATGTCGGAGACCTGCTGCTCCAGGGGGTGGCGGAACGAATCCTGGAAAGCGTTCGAAAAAGCGACAAGGCGGCCCGGCAGGTGAACAACATAAGTTCCAGCAGTATTTCGCGGCTGGGGGGCGACGAGTTTACCATCCTTTTGCCTGAAATAAGGCAGGTGCAGGATACGTCAAAAGTGGCCCAGCGCCTCCTGGACAGTCTTGCGAGACCCTTTGCCATCGCGGGCCACGAAATATTTGTCTCCGGCAGCATTGGGATAACCGTTTTCCCGCTGGACGGCGAAGACGCCGACACCCTGCTCAAGAATGCCGATTCCGCCATGTATGGCGCCAAGGAGCAGGGCAGGAACAACTTTCAGTTTTATTCGGAATCCATGAACGCCGCCTCGCTCAAAAAGCTGGCCCTCGAGACCAGCCTGAGAAAGGCCCTGGACAGGCAGGAGTTCATGCTCTATTTCCAGCCCCAGGTCGAAATCGATTCCGGGAAAACGACGGGCATGGAGGTGCTGCTGCGTTGGAGGCACCCCGAGCTTGGCCTGGTTCCACCCATTGATTTCATTCCGCTGGCCGAGGAAACCGGGATGATAGTGCCGATAGGCGAATGGGTGCTGGCGGCGGCCTGCATCCGCAACAAGGCATTGCAGGAAATGGGGCTGGAGCCCAGGCGGGTGGCGGTAAATATTTCCAGCCTCCAGTTCCGGCGGCAAAGCCTGCTGGCATCGGTGACAAGGGCGCTCAACATCTCGGGGCTCGATCCCGCCTATCTCGAACTGGAACTGACCGAGAGTGCCATCATGAAAAACTGGGAGGAATCGTCCCGGATCCTGCAGGAACTCAAAGCCATGGGGCTTCGGGTTGCAATCGACGACTTCGGCACGGGATATTCTTCGCTTGCCTACCTTAAGCGGTTTCCCCTCGACGTGCTCAAAATCGACTGCTCCTTCATAAGAGACATTCCCGACGACCAGGACAATGCGGCCATTGCCACGGCCATCATTGCCATGGCGCACAGCCTCAATCTCAAAGTGGTGGCCGAAGGAGTGGAAACTCGGGAACAGCTTGCCTTCCTTGCGAACCTGGGCTGCGATGAAGTCCAGGGATATCTTTTCAGCCAGGCCCTGCCCGCGGACCAGATCGAGGCGTACCTGAGAAAGGAAGAGCGGCGAAGCGCGGTGCCGGATGTCGGATGCTAGGTGCTGGATGTCGGATGGTGCATCTTATACCTGGTTGCGTTCAAGATTAACGTGATGGGTTACGCTCCGCTTCACCCATCCAACGCTTAACTCCGGTCCGGAAAGGGATGTGGGATGGGTGAAGCGGAGCGTAACCCATCGGTATTGGCCTGTCTTGAACGAAAATTAGTATTAAACAGCGGTTCGCCGGGCCGTGTTGGCGGGCACGGGTGCGCTACTTCAGGTTAAAAACGAGCTGCATTACGACTCCATAAATCTTTTCCTGCATATCCTCGTCCGCCGTTCGGTCTTCGATCAGTCCGCGCACGACCTGGCGGCGTTTTTCGATAAAATCGGAATAAACCTGGAGGAGGCGATTGCACTCGTCCTCTTCGCGGGGAAATCGCGTAAAGCCCCTGACGCCCGAATTTGCCACCTCCACGATAAGACCGTCCTGGGCCGGGCGCTTTGTTTCGATAAAAGCGGTGCGCCTTTTACCTCTCATGAATACGACCCCGTGTTTTTTGAACAGGTCCTTGTAGATCTCGGGCGAACCCTCGGCCGGGAGTTCGAAGGTGTCGAACGGCCTCTGTTTATTGATAAAATCGGGATCGTATCGGCGAAGCATCTGCGGGTAATTTGCGTTGATTTCCTCGAAGACCTGGGCGGCCAGTTCTTCGGGCCTGGCGCGGGAGCGGCGTTTTGCCTTGTTCTTGTTGGCAATCGCTTTTTCTTCTTTCTGCCTGGTCAATTCGAAGAATTCGCGCAGAAATGAATACAGTTCATTGATAAGTTCATCGCGGCGGGCTTTGGAGCCCACACCCAAGAGTTCCAGAACGGCGTCGTCCAGTTCCCGACGGTCCGGCATGTCCAGTTCGCATCTATCGGACAGCTTGCCCAGATCGTCCCCTTTGCCCCTTTTGTGATAGGCCATTTCGCGGAGGCGGCTTTCAGAAAGGAATTGGAGGGCCTTGCGCTTTTTCAGCGCGTCGAATGCCCCGACCACTCTATCCCTGATCTGTGTCCCGGCATTGCCCGGACTTGGGACCACCATCATTTTGGTGTCCACCACTTCCGTTTTCAAATTGCCTTCCACACCGACAGGCCGTCCATATTGGTATTTGGAGAGAACCACCCATGTTGAGTTCAATATTCCGGCAAGAAGGGTCGAATCACCCGTTCTGGGAGCCAAATCGAACAGATTATGGTTACAGATAAGGTTTGGCTCGTTGAGGGGAATGGCATGCTTGTATTGTTGAGCCATCGGCCAAAATAACGACCCTCTTTCATGCCCGGTAAGATCATACCACTCTCTATCACCCGACTTGCGCGCGGCACAGGTCGAGCCTTCGTGCCACCCCTTGCTCTCGCCCCATTTTATATAATCCTGAACGTATGGTCCGAGCCGGTCTTTTCCCCTCCCGGCAAGCAGGATCATCCGTTTGCAATTGGCGCGCTCGACCACGAACCCGTCTATTTCCATTAAACTATGAACTTCAGGCTCCAGGTACTCGGATTCGATAGGTCTTATTTCACCCCGCCCTTCTCCGCACAGTACCAGCTTGACCTCACCCGAGGCCACCTTCTCGCGGGGAACGCCGTATTGCAGCTCAAACGCCCATGAGTCCTGATTTTTCGACAGGCATTCCTCACTGCAATCGACAGGGAAGAAAAAGGCGTCCTTGCCGCTTTTTACCCCGAACCGCACCTCTGCAAGCGCGCCCAGCGGCGTAAAATTCTCGCCGTAATTGTCGAGCAGTTCGAACCACAGGTCGGGCGCCCGGAGATACATGCCCCACTTACCGCCGTAATAGTTGCCGATTTGCACATCGGGCTCGTTGCCTTCGGTGTAGCCCGGCTTGCCCATTATCCGGCCGAGCCGGACGCCGTCCCGCCACAGCTCGCCCTGGCTGACGAGCCTTGCCCGGTAGCGGTTATTTACCGTGTTGGCCTGGAGCGCAACGATTTCATCGCGGAACTCATCGGCTGAATTCACCGCTCCCGCCATTGTGCCGTCGTTTGCCAGGATTTCGGCGATCGGCCGGCGAAGCTGGACGAACCGGGCGATGTTTTGCATCCTTTTCGCGGTTTCTGCCTGGCGGCGGAGAATGGTCACGGTGGTGGCGACCCGCGCCCCGATAAACCACGGCTCATCGAAACTCTCAAAAACCGCCACGATCTCGAAATTGCGCAGAATCCATTCCTGAAGGCGAAATCCATACTCGACATCGAGCCACTGGCTCGAGGTGAGAAAACAGAGATAACCGTCCTCTTTCAAAAAACTGGCGGCATGAGGCCAGAAGTAGCAATGTATGTCGCTGCGGCCCGACAAGTCTATCCCGGCTTCCCGCTTGACGAGCTGCCGGTAGTATTCTTTCGTGCCTTTTGCCGGGCCGCCGTTGCCGTTCTTTTTGCCGCCCGTGATGTCTTCCTGGCGGACATACGGAGGGTTCCCGACAACCGCATCCAGAGGAGGAATTTCTATCTCCCGGTAATGAGGCTGTCCCAGGCCTTTTGACACCATCCTTTTCGGCAGCCGCATAAAAGCCCTGCGGGTCTCGATATCGAAAAAGTCCGTCCTGGCGATCTGCGGGTAGTTTTCTTCATCTATGAGATCGCGGGTCGCCAGGTTTATCGTGGTCAGGTGGGTTGCAAAATGGGATACGTCCACGCCGAAAAGGTCGGTAAGCAACTGATTGTGCCGGCGGTCCGGCGCAAGCTCGCGCTTCCTGGCGTATGCGCGGACGAGAAAAGTGCCCCCTCCGCAGGCCGGGTCCAGGACCTTTTCGTGCCCGCTGGTTATGCAAAAGCTGTTGATGAGATCGACAACTTCCACCCGCGTGTAGAACTGCCCGAATTTATGCCGCTCTTCCGGGCTGATCAGCCGCTCGAAGATACTTCCGACTACCTCGTAGTCCAGCTTCGAGAAGTCAAATTCATGAATCTGGCCGATCAGGTCCCGCCAGTACGAAACGGCGGTATCGGAATAAAATGGAATCCGGTTGCCGATAGAAGTGTGCTCTTCGCCGAAAACGGTTTCGTAGTCGCCCGTAATCTTGACGGCTTCCGCGAAGTAGCCCTCTATATGGCTGCGGAGGGCTTCTCCCGTATCGATGTGCTCGGGTGCTGAAATTTTTTGGATTTGCGCCCCGTAGCGCCTTAGCAGGGCTTCGTGGAAAACGAGTTTGTTTACGAGGCCGTAGCAGGCAAATCGGGCGGCCCGCTCCAGATTTTCGCGAATGCCTTCCGGGTCGTCATAGATTATCCAGCCTTGGTCGGACCTCATCCAAAGATCGAGTTCCGACTTGAAGCGGCCCTTCGCGTAGCGTCTTTCAAGCTCGTCCAGGGTAGCCAGAACAGGCATCCTGAGCGCCGATTCGAGGGACTCCAGGAACTTCTCGTCCGGAGACTTCTTGCGGATGGGAGAGGTCCCGGCAAGAATTTTTGCAAGGTCGTTTAAAAATACAGGCAGCCATTTTTTTATGGCGTCAATCACCGCCGGGTGTTCCAGGTCGCTTGCCCGGCGAACTTTGGTAACATCCCAGGACTTGTAATTCCGGTCTTTCCAGGAAGTGCGGGTCGGCGTCGTTTGCCACAGGACGCACTCGTTGACGTTCCAGGTAAAAAAATATGGGGAACTTACCCTGAGGGCCTTTGACCGGGCATCGTCCACAACCGCCGCATTGTAAGGACTGCTCCCGTCTTTTTGATACGGGAGCTTGATTTCGCCGGTTGCCAGGATCTGGCCGATGCCGCCAAGCAACGTCAAATCGCGTCTTTTCAAAGATGCTTCCGCCCGCTGCTCGCATCTCGCCCCTGAAAACGGCAGGCTTCGGTCCTTGCGGGCAATTGCATCAATCCAACTGGCGACCTGGGCGGTCAGTTCCCATTCGGTAATCGGCATTATTCGAGCCCCCGGTGGAATCCGTTAAAGTTGTTTCCCGGTTAAATACCACATTGAAGCGCTTTGATAAACAACTGCTCCGGGGTTGCCGAAGGCGTCGGGACGCGCAGGGCGGGCAGGGCGTTTCCCGCCGTGAGTTCACCGCGGGCAGACGAAGCATCGAATCGAGCATCCGGCATCGAGCATCGAGCCCCGGACATCCGCCCTCCGAATCGCTTTCCCCCTATACTTTTCCCAGGAATATGTTATCTAACATCGAATTCCTCGGACCGTGTCCCTCCGGCCTCGGCCTAAAGTCGGAATTGTATTGATATAATGTGACGTTTCATTTAGTTTAACGGTTTTGGATATTAATTCTTACTTATAAGCCCGGTTTTACAATCAGCGGTACTAATTCCAGTCTCCGATCCCTGATTTTCGCCGGCCATCTTCAGATGTATGCTCGCTCACTCTGAACGGGTGAGCGTTATTTTCTTCAAGGGAGAACAGAGTGTAATGTGCCGTTTGTTCGCGTTGACCAGTGAAGAGCCTCAGTCCCCCATCCTTGCCATGCGCGCACTGGACGTTATGCGGGAAGGTCATGACGGATCGGGTGTAGGCCTGTTTTTAAGCGATCTCAGCGGGCCTTTCGAGGAACTCAAAGGCGCTCCGATCCTGTCGGGTATATTTACCAACTCGGGGTTGAAGCGTCTTGATGAGTACATGATGAACCTTGGTTTCATGACCAAACACAAGATTTCCATTAAAGTCCCCAAGACGCCCCTCCCGGGCACCCCCAAGCGCGATGTCTATCTCATACGGGCATACGAATATCCGGGAGCCTGGGATGGACTCGAACAGAGCGAACTGGAGCAGCGGCTGCTCGATATACGGCTGCAATTGCGCCAGATGGGCGAAGAAAAAGAGGACATGATCGTCTACAGCTTCTGGCCGGACGTGATCATGATAAAAGAGATCGGAGACCCTCTCAAGGTTTCCGAATACCTGCACCTGGACCACGAAGAACTGCGCGCCAGGGTCATCCTGGCCCAGGGCCGCCAGAATACCAACTATGCGATCAACCTCTACGCCTGCCATCCGTTTTTCATCCAGGGGATCGCTTCGATGACAAACGGCGAGAATACGGCTTTCGTGCCCATTCGCGAGTTTCTCATGTCACGGGGCTTTCCCGGCTATGTGGGTTACCAGTCCGACTCCGAGGTTTTCACCCATATCGCCCATTATACCGTGAACAGGCTCGGACTGGGGATCGAGGCATACAAGCACGTTATAACTCCCCTCCAGGATGAAGATATCGGCAATCACGCGGACGGGGCTTTCCTGAAGCAACTGAAGCACTCGTGCCGCAGGCTGATAATCGACGGTCCCAACTGCGTTATGGGGCGCCTGCCCGACAACACGCTCTTCATGGTCCAGGACCGGAAAAAACTCCGGCCCGCCGTGGCCGGGGGCAGGAAGGGGATGTTCGCCTTGTCCTCGGAAATGTGCGGCCTCGACGCAGCCATCCCCGATCGGGACAAGACCAAAGATTTTCAACCGATGCACCTTGATACCGTTATCATTCCTTCTGACCGCTCGGAGGTCCGGATATGCTCACAAATGGATTCATTATCCCTTCTTCACTAAGCGTGAAGGATCTGCTGTGGCAGATTCTATGGGACAAAGAAAAATGCACTCTGTGCGGCCGCTGCGCCGCGGTGTGCCCCGTTCATGCGATTGAACTGGGGGTGCACAGGAAAAGGACGGTCCAGATCCCGTCCCTGGCTGAAATCGGCCCGGCCGTATCCTCTTCCAATGTTTACCAGGTCTATCACGGGATTCGCCAGAAGACCGATCCGGCTTACTGCTGTATCGGATGCGGCATGTGCAACCTGGTTTGTCCCAACGGCGCGATCATGCCGCAGAAAAGCGATGAAATAGACAAGCAGCGATACCATATAAACAGAGGCGGACAGGCGAGAAGCCGCGGGGGGCGGAGGAACGTTCCGGATTCGTTGAACCGGGGAACGCTCGACCGGATAAAGTTCACCCGCATCTCGATGCTCACCGACCCGGCCCTCGATGCCGGCCGCCACGAATTCGAGATGCGAACGCTGTTGGGCCGCATCCTGCCCCCGGAAGAAAATCTGAAGCTCTTCAGGGAACAGGGTTGGATACCGCCGGTACGCGAAATATATCCCCTGATAATCGGCAGCATGTCCTTCGGCGCGCTTTCTCCCAACATGTGGGAGGGGCTGCAGATGGGGGTGGCCTACCTCAACGAGGAACTGGGGATGCCGGTGCGGATGTGCACGGGCGAGGGCGGATGTCCGCCGCGGCTTCTGCGCTCCCGTTTTCTCAAATACACGATCCTCCAGATTGCCAGCGGCTACTTCGGCTGGGACGAAATCATACATGCCCTGCCCGAGATGAAAGAAGACCCCTGCGCGATCGAGATCAAGTACGGCCAGGGGGCGAAGCCGGGCGACGGCGGGCTTCTGATGTGGTACAAAGTCAACAAGCTGATCGCCGCCATTCGAGGCGTTCCGCCGGGGATAAGCCTGCCCAGCCCGCCGACTCACCAGACGAAGTATTCCATCGAAGAATCGGTTGCCAAAATGATCCAGTCCATGTACATGGCCTGGGGATTCCGGGTCCCGGTCTATCCCAAGATTTCGGGGACCTCGACCGCCCTGGCGGTGCTCAATAATCTCACCCGCAACGCCTACGCGGGCGGTCTATCCATTGACGGCGAAGACGGAGGCACCGGCGCCGCCTATACCGTTTCCATGGACCACATGGGACATCCGATCGCCAGCAACATCCGCGACTGCTACCTCAACCTGGTAAGGCTGGGAAAGCAAAACGAGCTTCCTCTGTTTGCCGGAGGCGGTATCGGCAAGAACGGCAAGCTGGCCGCCAATGCCGCCGCCCTCATCATGCTCGGGGCAAGCGGGGTCCAGGTGGGCAAGTACATGATGCAGGCGGCCGCCGGGTGTGTGGGATCGGAAGGCGACCGGTGCAACATCTGCAACATAGGTCTCTGTCCGAAAGGGATCACCTCGCAGGACCCGCGCCTCTACAGGCGGCTCGATCCGGAGAAGGTTGCCGAGCGGGTGGTGGATGTTTTCCTGTCGTTTGACACCGAACTCAAGAAGATCGTGGCGCCGCTCGGGCGCTCGACCTCTCTGCCTATCGGAATGTCGGATGCTCTGGCGATAGACGATTACAACGCAGCCCAGCGCCTCAAGATAAACTACGTCGTATAGACAAGCGAAATCGGGCGGGGCGCGGCGTTGGAAAACCTTTCGCCGGCCCGGCCGCAACGGAGTTTACAGATGGAAAGTCAGCAAGTGCTACGCTTCTCCGGGTTTGAGAACGGCATCCGCCTCGAATCGCGAATTCTGGAGGAAAAAATCCAGAAAGCGGTCGAAAGCGGCCACCGTAATCTGGAGATCGAAGCTTTCGGACAGCACGGTATAGGCGGAAGGCTCTGGAAGGCCGGAAGCGAGAAGATCTACGTCAAAATCACCGGCTCCTCCGGCCAGCGCGTGGGGTCCATGGGTTTTCCCAATACCCTCATCGAGGTAATGGGTCCGGCCTCCGATGACGCCGGGTGGCTGAACGCCGGGGCCGAAATCGTCATCCGGGGCAACGCCACCAACGGCACGGCAAACGCCATGGCCCAGGGAAAGGTCTACGTGGCGGGCAACATCGGCGCCCGCGGGATGACCATGACCAAGCGAAACCCCCGGTTCGATCCTCCCGAGCTGTGGGTGCTCGGATCGGCGGGCGACTATTTCGCCGAGTTCATGGCCGGCGGCATTGCCGTAATCTGCGGCTACACGCCGCAGGACCCGGAAAACGTGCTGGGATACCGCCCCTGCGTCGGGATGGTGGGTGGAAGAATTTACTTTCGCGGCCCCCACAAAGGATACAGCAGGATCGACGCCAAGCTTATCCCCATCCTGGAGCGGGATTGGGAGTGGCTGGCGCAAAACCTGAAACGATATCTCGAGGCCATCGGAAAGACCGAACTGTTTGACCTTCTTGCCAACCGCGACGAATGGCAACTGCTCGAAGCACGCGGTCCGCATGAGAAAAAATCCAAGCCGAGGAGCGCCATGAGCGCCTTCCGCAGTGGTGTGTGGGACGCGGAACTCGGCCGGGGCGGGCTGATCGGCGACCTGGTGTCTTTCGACAGGGGCCCGATTCCGCTGATTACCAACGGGTTTTTGCGGCGCTATGTTCCGGTTTGGGAAAACCGCAAGTACGCCGCCCCGTGCGAAACGAGCTGCCCCACCGGGATGCCGGTACACGAAAGGTGGAGGCTGATCCGTGAGGGCAGGGTGGATGAGGCGGTTGACCTCGCGCTTGCCTATACTCCGTTTCCGGCGGCCGTTTGCGGCTACCTGTGTCCAAATCTGTGCATGCAGGGCTGTACGAGGCAGCACTCCAAGATGGTGCCTGTGGACGTTGCCCAGCTCGGCAGGGCCAGCATAAAGGCAAAACTCCCCGAGCTTCCGGCGCCGACCGGCAGGAAGGTGGCGGTGATAGGCGGCGGTCCCGCGGGTATTTCCATTGCCTGGCAGCTTCGCCGCAAGGGGCACGAAGCAGTCATATACGACATGCAAGGCGAGCTGGGGGGGAAGATTTCCGCCCTGATCCCCAATTCGCGCATTCCGGACGAAGTGGTGAGCGCCGAACTGGAGCGCGTGAAGCAGGCCCTTCCGCAAGTACACCTCATGCAGCGCCTCGAGAGGCCCGATGTCGAGCAGCTCAAGGTCGAGGTCGATTTCATCGTGGTGGCGGCCGGGTGCCAGAAGCCGCGGGTATTGCCCATACCCGGAAAAGAGAAGTTGATCCCGGCACTGGTATTTCTGCGCGAGGCCAAGGCCGGCAGGGCGCAGGTCGGCAAAAAAGTGCTGGTGATAGGGGCCGGAAACGTCGGCTGCGATGCGGCAACCGAAGCGTACCGGCTGGGGGCCGAAGAGGTCCTCCTGGTGGATATCCAGGAACCCCTGTCGTTTGGCAAGGAGCGCAAGCAGGCGGAAGCGGCCGGCGCCAAATTCAGGTGGCCCTGCTTCAGCAAGGCGGTGACCGACGAGGGACTGGAACTCACCACCGGAGAGGTGATTGCCGCCGATACGATAATCATCTCGGTGGGAGACATGCCCGACCTTGATTTCCTGCCTGAAAGCGTGGAGATCGAACGGGGTTTCATCAAGGTTGACGAAGATTTCCGGACCTCCGATTCGCAAATCTTTGCCGTGGGAGACGCGGTAAAGCTGGGGCTCCTGACCGATGCCATAGGCGCCGGACGCAAGGCCGCGGAAAAGATAGACGCCATCCTTTCCGGGAAGGGGGAGCACCCTGTCATGGCGCGCCAGAAGATAGAATACTCCCGGGTCAAGCTCGAATACTTCGATCCGCGCCTTGCCGGTTTTGAAGGAATACAGTCGTGCGCCTCTCATTGTTCCTCCTGCGGGACCTGCCGTGACTGCGGGATTTGCGCCACGATCTGCCCCCAGGGGGCCATCTCCAGGCAGGCTGCGGACAGCGCGGACGGGTTCGAGATGGTGGTGGACGAGGAAAAATGTATCGGCTGCGGATTTTGCGCCGGAGCATGCCCGTGCGGGGTATGGAACCTGGTGGAAAACGAATCGTTCGATTAAAAATACAGTTGAAGTTCTCTGAACGAAACTCTTGTTCTACGCCCGCCGGCGGCTTGCCGGCGGGCGGTTTTATTATCCATGCGCCCGGCAGGGCGAGTTTTCTGGTGCCCAGCTTGAAACCAGAAAATTGATTACGGGGAGATTCATGGTGACGTGGGGTTGGCACGATAATGCCGTACCCACCTCCTGGTTGGATGGTGCACGATAAAGCGGGTTGTTGCCAAATGATTGGTGCAAGAAGATCAGCTTCAGCTTAGAAGCGGGAAGCATTAAAATCGTCATTCCCGTCCAAAAGCGCTGCGAGAATGGCGTAATGGGACTGCGTTCGATCTTACAAATTCGATTGTTATGAAAAATTAGCGCTTTGAGACCCGTTTTGGGCACTCCGTAAGCCCGCATCCACCCTTCGATTCAAGGTCGATGGAAATGCCCCAAGCTACTTCTATGCCGGCAACGCAGGCCTACGGTCGGTCCGGCACCATCCTATATATAAAGCTCGTCCTCACCGCCATTTTCTGGGGCGGGACTTTCGTCGCCGGCAGGATTGTCTCGCGGGAGGCGGGGCCTTTTTCGGCCGCGTTTCTGCGGTTCGTGGTCGCCTCGGTTTTCCTGTTCCTGTTCGTATTTAAGACCCACGGCAAAATAGTCCTGCCTGATTCGCGACACATTTTCATGCTGTGCCTGCTCGGCCTGACCGGTATTTTCGGCTACAACTTTTTTTTCTTTTCGGGGCTGCAGACGGTTTCGGCGAGCAGGGCATCCCTCATAATCGCTGCCAATCCGGCTTTTATCGCCCTGTTTTCCGCGCTCATTTTCAAGGAAAAACTGGGCCTTCTAAAATCCGTCGGGATTGCGATCTCGGTTTGCGGGGCGGCAACGGTTGCGGTAAGGGGCGACCTGCATTCGGCTTTTCACGGCGGGGTTGGAATAGGGGAGTTTTTCATATTCGGCTGCGTGGCGAGCTGGGTCTCTTATTCGCTGCTCGGAAAGACCGCGATGAAACACCTCTCGCCCCTCCTGGCCGTAACGTATGCCTGCGCGCTGGGGACGCTGTGCCTGTTTTTCCCGGCCCTCGGCGAGGGACTGGCGGGGAGCGCGCCTCACTTTTCGAGCGCAGTGTGGATGGGGATTTTCTTCCTTGGCTTTTTCGGTTCCGCTCTGGGCTTTGTCTGGTATTACGAGGGCATTAGTGCCCTGGGGCCTTCCAGGGCCGGGATTTTCATCAACCTGGTGCCGATAAGCTCCGTACTGCTCGCCTTTCTCATCCTGGGCGAGCCGCTGGACGCTTCGGTTATGATCGGGACGTTTTTTGTTACTGTTGGAGTATTTCTTGCCAATCGTTTCTGAGACGGCGGCGGAGAGGCGGAATTTTACATAATGGACGGTCCGGAGGCGACATTGCCGGTTTTGGATTCGGCCGTCGAGGTCGTTTCGCTGGCAACCGGAGTTTCCTTTCATCCGGAGATGATCGAACCCGCGATTGAAAAGTGGGGCAGCCTCCTGGACGCCGTTTCCGCATGGGACCATCCGTGCCATTTCTTCGATGGCACGGAGCGGACGGTGCGGTGGGTCTTTACGCTCGATGTGCTCAACCACTGCTTCTGGCCCGATCCGGGCGATCCGGTGTGGACGGTGGTCTACGGGGGGCAGGAATGGTCGGGCTACTGGGGGCTTGCGGCCGCGCTTAAGCGCGCCGTGGAGTGGGGCTTTCCGGTAACCGATCCCGCCTGGCTGGCGCGGGCAGGCAGGCAGGACCTGGAGCGTATTTTTTCGGGGCGTGGCCGAATCCCGCTTTTCGACCAGCGGCTGAAAAACCTCACCGAGGCCGGGTCGGTCGTCATGTCCGAGCTGGGGGGCGACATAGTATCCCTGCTTGAGGCTGCTTCGGGAAGCGCCGTGCGGCTGGTGCGCGATGTCGTCTCCCTTTTCCCGAGCTTCCGGGACGAA
The DNA here is from genome assembly GCA_963712895.1 of uncultured delta proteobacterium. Classification (GTDB taxonomy): domain Bacteria; phylum Desulfobacterota; class Syntrophobacteria; order Syntrophobacterales; family Syntrophobacteraceae; genus SbD1. The sequence continues at coordinate 401,211 of CAVQJR010000018.1, forward strand.
GCGGTCTACCGGGGGCGAAAGGTCTATTTCTGGAAGCGGGCGCAGATATTTGCCGCCGATGTTTTCGCCGCTTTCGGCGGGAGGGGACCGGGCGGATTTCACGACATCGACCAGCTTACCGCGTTCGCCGATTACAAGCTGCCCCAGGTGCTCCGGGAACTGGGAATCATCGGCTACGGCCCGGAACTTTCTTCACGGATCGACAGCCTGAACTACCTGGACCCCGGATCGGAACCCGAGGTCGAAATAAGGGCGATGACCATCCATGCGGTCGAGAAGATAAGGAAGGCATTCAATCGCATTGACCGAACCCACCGCTTCGGGGCCGAGGTGACAAGCCCGGAGGTGGACGGCTGGCTCTGGCGCCTGGGCCAGATCGACGAATTCCGAACCCGTCCCTACCACAGGTGCCGCACGATATTCTACTGATACCAAACTGCCCTGAAACATCTTCGGAATAATCCGGGCTTCGCCGGCCTCCTCACCTTCGGTCTCGCCAAAAGATCGCGCGCCAATTCTAATTTTGTGCGTCAATCCAATTTCAATTTTGTATCCCATGTACTTCATTCTTTCGTTTAAACCGCAAATTGGTATCCGACGGTAACGATTAGTTTCACTTTTTTCTTCGTTTAACCGATTTATTTTTGAGGCGCGGGCTGGTCTCAGGCTTCCCGAGAGCTGTCCGGCCCACTTATTGCCTTTGGTTATCACAGGCAATGCCCGGAAGTCTTATAAACAGGGGGCGTGAACTTATGTCGGAAATTAAACGCGATCAGTTGCTGGCGGCCGTAATTGCCGGTAGAGGACCCGCTTTCCTGAGGGGTCTCGATCTTTCTTCCCTGGACCTGACCAACGCGGGCTGGCTGGTCGGGGCCGATCTGCGCAATGCAGATCTTTCCAACGCCAATCTCAGGCGTTCCAACCTGAGCGGGGCAAATTTGGAAATGGCCAATCTGCACTCGGCAAACCTGCTCGGGGCCAACCTGGATGGGGCGAACCTTCAAAATGCCAAAGCCACGGTAGCCAATCTCAACGCGTGCCGGCTGCGGGGGGCGAACCTGAAGGGGGCGAACCTCGTGGGTGCCAGCATGGTTCGGGCGGAACTCGAAGAAGCCGATTTGGACGGCGCGGACCTCGAAGGGGCCAATCTCGATAGCTGTAACCTTCGCAAAGCGAGACTCACCAACGTCAAACTCAAGATGGCAAACCTCGAGGGCGCGGTGCTCGCGGAGACCGCCCTGGATACGCCCCTTGGCAAAATTGAAGGCTACGACGCCGCGCCGGGGTTTCACGGCACGATATCTTCCATCAGGCTTACCGACCTCATTCAGCTTGGATGCCTCTCCCGCTCGAACCTGGAAATCGAAGTGTACTCCAATATGGAGAAGGGAAACATCTATGTCGGCATGGGGCGCGTGCTTCATGCCCAAACGGGCGCTATCAAGGGCGAGGAGGCTCTGCTAAAAATTTTCGGGTGGGAAAACGGCCGTTTCGTTACCCGGTCGAATGTCCCAGCCGGTGTAATCTCGATAGAAAAACCATTCGAACAACTCCTGCTCCAGTCGCTCCAGCAAAAGGACGAGAAGCGGTATGCGGGAAAGTATTCCGGTTTTGTGCAAAAGATCAGGGAATACATCCCCGTCGAGGCCAAGGTGTCGGACGGCCTGATAGAGTTCCTGGGAAACGAGGCCAGGAACCTGAACCCGCACCAGAAAATCGAAATTACCGACATCTTCGACCCCGGCGACAGCGAAGAAATCCTGTGCTCCCTTTCGGCCCGGGATGAAATGTTCATTGCACCGCTGAAAATCCTGGACCTGGACAGTAACCATCCTCTGTTCGGCGACCTTGCCGAACTTCAGTCGAGATAGTGCTTCGGGTGCGGGAGGTGGACGCGGCGGGCGCTTCGCCCTTGCGCAAAGCCAAAAAACTGAGCCGCGAAGCGGCGTGAAGGGCTGGCTCCCCGTGGTTTCGGGATTTTATTCGCCGGTTTCAATCTCGAGTCCGGCAACCGGAAAACCACATATCAAGAGCACTAAAAAAAAGACGAGGGGCGCCGATTTTACGAGACCGGCCAAAAGGCTGCACAAATTTTGCATAGCTTATCCTGCGGCCCTCTTTGCGGAGGCTATCCCCGGAAGAAAAGAGAACCGATGAGCCTTATACTCACCAAAAGCGAACTCGGGATACTCGGAGAAATCATAGCCGATGAGCTTCTCGATTCAGGTGCCGAACTCGTGGTAGTGGCCGATCTTTCAGGGAACCTGATACTACAGTGCGGTTCGCTGGTAATGGAGGACATCTTCTCGCTGGCCGCGCTGTCGGCGGCCAATTTCGCGGCCACCGCCCAGATAGCGAAGCTGATCGGTGAAGAAGACTTTACGCTCATGTTCCACAAGGGGGGCAAACGCAACATACACTTCAGCCGTCTGGGCAGTGAGTACCTGATTATCACGCTTTTCAACGACAATGTTTCTCTGGGTTTGATAAGGCTCAAGCTGGTCGGCGCCATCAAGCAGATGGGCGCTGTGTTTCGCGAGGCGGAAGGGGTGACTTCGTGGCCTTTATAGATCTGAGTAAAAACGAAATCCAGGCCAAGATAGTATACTATGGTCCCGGGCGCGGTGGAAAGACCACAAACCTGCTCCACATCCACGAATCCTTGTCGAGGCAGGTTTGCGGGAAAATGGTGACCATAGACACCAAGGGAGACCGGACCCTTTTCTTTGATTTCCTGCCCCTGAGCATAGGCAAGGTGCTCAACATGACCATACGCATCCAGCTCTATACCGTGCCGGGGCAGGTCATGTACAACACCACCCGGAAGCTGGTGCTGCGTGGGGTGGACGGAATGGTATTCGTTGCGGATTCGCTGCGCGTTCAGAAAGACAAGAACGTCGAGAGTCTGCAGAACCTCGGACAAAACCTGGTGGACGAGGGACTCACCGTCCAGCAGGTCCCCATCGTCCTGCAATACAATAAACGCGATCTTTTGAAATCGAACATCCCACTGCTGAGCATCGAAGAACTCCAAAACGATCTCAACCTGGATTTGGAAGTGCCGTGGTTCGAGGCCAGCGCGATATCCGGCGAGGGTGTGTACGAGACCCTGCGCGAGATCAGCAAGCGCACGATAAAAAGCGTAATCCAGAAAGTGGGCGGCGACCTTGCGGCTAAACGCTGAAACTGTCCCCGCCGGCACCCGGCACCATCCACACGGCCGGCGGGGCAGGGAAGGAATACTATGGTTGAGGCAAGAGGAAATGCTCAGGACACGGGAACGGAAAAAATAGATTTCGAAGCCATCGAAAACGAAATCGACAAGGAAATCGATTCCCTGTTCATCCCGGCCGCAAAGTTGCAAATCGGCGCCGAGGCGTCTGCGGAAAACCCTAACGCCGATGCTCAAACGGAGTCGGGCGACGGCGGCCCGGCGACGCCTCGGGGCGTACCCGCCGGTAGTGTGCAGGAAGAGTTTGCCTCCGGGTCCCTCGAAGCTGCAATCGACAGGGAAGTCGACGCCCTTTTCGTTCCGGTAAGCCGCCGGACTCGGGAAGAAAAGACCCGCGAAGACGCCTCGCCGTCACCGAAAACAGCCGGGGAGGCGGCCGGGCAGTCTCAGCCCCCCCAAACGGGGCTCGAATCGCATGCGGACTTTTTCCCGTCCGGACCTTCGCCGGCGTTCAGGACGAGCTACGGATCGAGGGAAGAACTGCCAAAGCTGGTCGAGGTCTTTAATGCGGCCTATCTAAGCCTGGACTGGGAGTTTTCGCCGCAAAACATTAAGAAGCTCGAATCGGCCCTGTCGGATCTCGATCCGTTCGCCGGCAGCACGCGCCAATCGGCGCCCATATTCAAGATGCTCAAGGTGATTCTTGCAAGGCTCAGAGTCAGGCCGCAGCTCGTAAACAACCCGATCATAGAGCTTATCCGGGATTCGCAGGGGCTGCTCGCACACATGCTCCTGATGGAAGAGGCACCGGGGCCGGACGAAAAAGGGCGAATCAAATCCCTGCTCAGCCGGTTTCGCCAGATGAGGGAAAAAGCACTGGCGGCCAGGGAAGTTAATCTTCCGGCTGGAAAGCAAAAGTCAACGGACGATCAGCCCTTCGGCCCCCAGGCGAAAAGCGCGGACGAGGCGGGGGGGCCTATCCTTCCTTCGTTCAATCCTTCAGATGATTTTGCCGAACCTTCCCCCGGGCCGGAATCCGGACATGAGCTGTCAGCGCCGCCCGCGGGGGCAATACCCGACAGTTGGTCGTTCCTTGAACTCAAGGAGTGGATGGAATCGTCGGGACGGTTCCTGTTGAACACGATAGAAGGTTTCGAGACGGAAATCCACCGCATGCGGAAAGTTGAAACGGCGCTGGGTAAAAGTCCCGGCCTTTTACCGGTGGTTGGAATGCTTGCCGATATTCGGGCGGGGGTGGAGCGCGGGGTGGTCGCGCTAAGAGAGCAGGAGGGGGGATGGAGCAGCAGGGTCGCGTGGGTCGAAAACCTGGAGAAGGTTTCTTCGGCCTGCGACGGCCATTTGGAAACGGATGCCGAAAAGGACTCGGAACCGATGGTTGCGGATGTCGAAGCGCCGGCCGGAGTCGAAAGTCAGGCCAGGCGGGAAGACGTCTGCCTTTTCCGCTATGCCGGGAGAGCTTATGCGGTTTTTTTCCCCAACATGGTCAGGTACAGCCGTGTTTCTCGAAAATTGGCAGCTAAAATCCTGGCGCGGGGATACGCCACCCTGGATGAGGTAAAGCCGTTTTGTCGAGGCATCCGGAACGGAGTGCTCGGAGAATGGGCGGCCATGCCGCGCAAAGCCTTGCAATCCATTAAATTCAGCCTGATCGGCCCGGCGGTGTTCCAGGCCGAAAAAATGCCGGCCGACCCCCGGATGGCCATTTTCCTGAACCTTGGCGACTCCTGGGGGGTCATTCTGTCGGATTCCGACAAAATCGATTTCAGGGCGGGCGTCGAAATAAAGGAAGAGCCTTGCTCCTGCCAAGCGGCCCTGGGCACCGTCAGGACCGAGTCCGGTCTTTGCGCGGAGGTCCTCGCCCCGGGGCGCGTAGCGAATGCTCCCGGTGAGAGCGTCGAGGGATGATAGATCGGCGGTGCTTTGATGACTAAAGAAACCTTGAACGTCGGGACAACCAGTGGAAGGCTTTTCCAGGAATTTTTCAACCGGTTGTCGGAAGCTGAGGTCTACCTGGAGCAGGGACTGCAGGAACAAACCAGTGAGATTTTGGCCGGCCTGCTGACCGAGATCGATAATAGCTGTCTTTCCGACCCGGAGAAAGAGGAACTGCGCCGGAGCATAAAATCCTGCCGTGAAAAGACCGGAGAAGATCCCGGCCCATGCCGGTGCGAAGAATCGGCCGCAAAAGTTGCTTCCTGTCCGTCGGATCATTTCGAATACGGACTTGCGCTCATGGACGGACAGTTCTGGGAAGAAGCCATAGCCGAGTTCAACCGGTCGGCCGAACTGGGATGGGAACCTCTCAAGGCAAAGGAACTATGCGGCGACTGTGCCTCCAAGATGGAAAAGTGGGATGAAGCCATCCATTTCTATAATCTCATTTATTCCAACAAGACCATCGCGGAGGAGTTGCGCAAAAACATTCTCCTGAAGATCAACAAGTGCTCGCAAATCCATAAGAAAGTGGAAATCGATTCCACGATACAGGCCAGAAACGGGTCGGCCAGGGTGGCAAAGGCCGGCCGGAATCAGGAAATTATAACCTCCTCGATTTCGTCTCTGGACAGGTACTCGGTCAACCTGGTCCTCGGCCAGACCGCGACCTCGTGGACCGAAAACGGCTCGCATTCGCAGGACGCTCCGCCGCGTACCTACCGGATAACCAACCTTCTCCACGTCGGGTCCAGCTCGATAATCGTCGAACTGAAAGAAACGGGCGGCGGAAAAAGACTCGCGGGACAGAACCTGGCGGGTCAATTCGGCGAGGCACTCTCGCCGCGCGGGCTCGGCGCATGGGTCCAGGAGCAGATGGCGACCCAATCCAACCACCTGATCAAAATATCGGACCTGGCAAACAGCAATGATAGATTCTTTATCATCCGCGAGCACTACCCGCTCTCGATGAGCGACATTCTTGCCACCGGCGAGCTGATGCCGGTCCCCCTGGCCGTAAAGTTCGCGCACCAGTTGCTCGAAGCCCTGGGAGACCTTCACCTTCATCTGGGCAAAGACGGCAAGATCAAGAATACGTTTCACCTCGACCTGCGGCCCTCGCGCATACTGGTGCGAACCGACAGGCCCTGCATTAAACTGTGCAACGGCGGGCTGTGGAATCAAATCGAAAAGGCCGCTCCGGCCGAGACAGACATCAAAAAGCTCCCGCTGCACTACCTTGCATACAGGGCGCCCGAACAGTTCAGGCCATATCTTTCACGGAAGAGACCTCCGGCATTTACGGATATTTATCTCTTCGGAGAGCTTTTCTACGAACTGCTCACGGGCACTCCTCCCTTCAAGGCATCCTCCTACGAAGAATACGAGATCCAGCACTGCGAGCAGTATCCTTCTCCTCCCAGGGTATGGCGGCCTGAAATCCCCGATACGATAAACGACCTGATAATGCGCTGCCTCGAATTCGACCCGATGAAACGGTGGCGCAGCACCACCCAGATGTCCCTCGTCCTGGAAAAGGCTTTTCCCGATGCGCTCGTCCACCCGAAAGACGATTCGTACCAGCAGTTTTTAAGAAAACTGAAGTTGATGCAGTAAGTCATTCGCGCAATGCGAGGAGGGGATGTTGCGCGAATCAGGTTGCTTCAAAATACCTGAATTTTATCTAAATGGGGGGAGTTCCCACTCGTCACCCGCAACCCGACACCTGCAACTGGCACGTGGATTGCTTAAATTTTTGGGAGTGCTGTTTACCCTGGCCGTTTTCCACCGGAAGAGTGACGGATGAGAGCCAAATCCATTTGCAGTGCCGACCAACCGGAACCTGCCGCCGCAGGGACCCCCGCGCCTCGCCCAGGCGAAAGTCAGTCCTTTGACGCGGCCCTCAAAGCGGCGCAATCGGAGCATTCCGGCGAACGGTTCGAGCTCAAGCCCTTGTCCTCATCCGAGCTAAATCCGCTCCCAAAGCCAGTTGCCGGTGCCTGCACCCAATCTTTGAAGCCGGCAACCGGGGCGGCCGCCGCATATCGGCAGGCAATGCAGCAGCCCGCGACCGCGGAGCCCAGCGGCTGGGAGAAGTACAAGGACGACCAGTTGCTTCGAAATCCGGGAGGCCGCAACTATTTTCCGGAACAAAAGCAGGTTATCGCAAACCCGCCCGAAGAGCGGTCGTTTTTAGGTAGAATCGGCAAAGATTTATCGTCGGTACTCGGAAATATAAAAAATTTTGCCGGCAATCTTTTCCTGGGGTCCAAATTCCTCTACCGTGACCGGAGCAACGCCATCAAGGAAGGGCACCAGGAGGGGCTTCTCGGAAGCGTAGCGGGGTTTTTCAAAAACATGGCGAGCGCCCTGAGCTTCGGCGCGTTTCATCCGGACGAAAAGGCGGCCCCGACCGGTTTTAAAAACAGGCTTATGTATAGCGCATCCAAGTTCAAGGACGCCTTGCTTGGAAACGCGCTGGTGGGGGTCCCTGCCGCGGTCAACCACGCCGGGACGAACCTGATACTGGCGGGCTGGCACCTGGCCGAGGTCCTGCCCGACGCCACCATGGGAAATTTCGACGCCGGCCGCAAGCTTGCGACCAGCATCTTCGATAACGGCCACGTGATGGTCGAATACATCACCGACGTGGCCCCTTTCGGTGACGCATGGCTCCGGGTCCACGCCTCCAATTTGAAAAAACTTCAGCCGCCTCTTTTGTACAATCTCAAAATGCCCGAACATTTTAACGGCGACAGCCGCTGGGAATACGTTAGAAACACACCTTTTCGTAAAACCATCGAAACCCTCGGTGCCCTCCTTGCCGACGCCGCCGCAATAGGCTTTATCGGGCAGACCGGATGTTCCAGTAACCGGCGTCTCCAGGCCGAATAATTTCCCTCCCGGGTTTTCCCTTTGTGTTCTCGTGCCCCGCATGTGTTTCGTGTTACACTGAGATTTCGTCTTACCGCGAAGGACACTACGGACAAGCCTTGAGGTGGCGAACAGACCGTACTGATTGAAATTCCCGCGCGTAGCGCGCCTGCGCCCGATTTTGCCGCATGAGAAGGAAAAAGTGCTCCACCACACCAGAATCAAAGTTTTCATTGCTTTGGCGGCATTTACTCTTCTTGTACGCCTGCCGTTTTTCTTCCCGGATGCTTTCAGCTCCGACGAGGCCACTTTCATCCTGATAGGGCAGGACATCCTTGACGGGAACCTTCTCTATGACAAGCTGTGGGACGTAAAACCCCCCCTTTTGTTCTATTCTTTCGCGGGCTTTATATATGTTTTGGGCAAGAGCGTTCCCGCCGTCCGCCTGGGCGGGGCCCTGTTCGTCTTTCTGGGGGCCTGCTTTGCCTATCTTTTGGGGGAGAGGCTGAAAAGCTCGCGCACCGGGATTATCGCGGCCCTGCTTTATGTCCTTTTCACCACCCTTTCGCTTTCAGGCGGCAGCGTAACCTCTGAAATGATCGCGGTGGCGCCGCTTGCCGCAGCCGCTTTCGTACTGCTGAAGGATGACCTCGGCCCGAAAGATTTGTTTCTGGCCGGAATTTTGATGTCGGCGGCATGCCTGGTTCGCCTGAACCTGGTTTATGTGGCGATTCCGGCAGGATTTTTCATCCTCGGCGGCAAGATTTTCCGGTCAACGGCCGGCGCCGCACGGCGCTTCACCGCGTATGCGGCCGGAGGCGTCCTGCCCGTGGCCGTATTTTTTCTTCCATATCTTTTTGCCGGCAAAGTGGGGCTTTTTTTCAATGTAATGTATAAGGCCCCGCTCATGTATTCGACATCCCAGTACGGCGCTCTGGAAGCCATACGGGTGTTTGCGGCCCGGATGACGGAGCGGGAATGCTTTCCGACCAATATCCTTATCCTGGGGGGAGTCGCCTGCGGACTGGCCTTTATCGCTTTTTCACGGCGGCGGTTTTCCGCGCAAACCGGAAGATGCCTGGCGGCCGTGCTGTTTTTCCTTGCTTCCACCTTCCTGTCCGTAATCCTGAGCGGTGCGGCCCACGTACATTATCTTATCCAGGTGCTGCCGTTTGCAGCGCTTATCGCGGCAATTTTCCTGGATTGGGCGGCGGGCACCCGCGGCAGGCCGGTGGTGATTGCGGCAACCGCTCTATGCCTGGTCCTCCCTGCCAGGACTGTTTTAAATGCTTATAAACCGGTTGTTGCGAGGGCAATAGCCGGAAAGAGCCTTACTTACGGCCCCATTTACGAGCTTGCCGACTACCTGAAAAAGAACAACCCCGAAAACGAACCGGTGTATTTCATGACGGGGCACCTGGCGCAGTGGTTCCTGGGGATAAAACCTCTTTCCAGGGTTTCGATTCACCCCAGCAGCATAGCGCGGGAATACGAGCTAAAGGCCGCCTACGGCCCTTCCGCAACGGTGAAATCCGAGCTTGCCGGGATACTCGACCAGGACCCGGTGTTTATAATAAAACCTGCGAGACTGACGTTTCTGAACGGGTACCCGGAAGCTCTTTCGCTTCTTTCCGAAAAGCTGCTGATGGACTACGAACTGGTGCACGTAATAGGCGACTTTTTCATATACAGGCGACAGGACTACCGGCCCGACTCCGTGGTCTCGACACAGAACCCTCCGGCACCCGGTTCTCGGCACCACGGTCCGAAATGAGATACGGGCGGCCGCAACTGAGGGACGGCGAGTGTGCGCTATGGACGGGAAAACAAATAGGGACCCCGGCCCAGTACCGGGCCTTGGAAAGAGTTATTGCGCGGCATTGCGGACCCGGTGCCCGTATCGCTGCGAACGTTTCGGCGCGTCGCACCCTCTAAGCGTGCTTGCAGCCTTGCTCTTTTTTTCCGCCCTCCCTGTTGCTCTATTTTCGCACGGTGCCGCGGCCGCATCCATTCATCATGACCTGACGGTGGAACTAAAGCCCCGATCCCACTCTCTTTCGGCGCGGGACCGTGTGGTTGTCGAAGGCCCCGATACGCGCGGCTATATTTTTTTGCTCTCGAAGCGGGCCCGTATCAAATCAGTTTTGGCCGGAGGCTCCGAAGCGCGCTTTAATTTCCGGTCCGGAAGGTTGAAGGTTTTCCCGGACCCTCCCGGGACCGGGGGCCGGCCTCAGGCCATCGACATCTCATACGATTCGGTCTTCGATGACCGGGTTCCGTCTGATATAGCCTCTTTTGACAATCCGGGATTTGGCGTTGCCGCAACGATTTCAGAGAAGGGAACGTTTCTGCTTCCCGATTCCGGATGGTACCCGCAGATTCAACCTCCCCCCCATGCCGCTCGGGAAGGTCGGGACGAGAGTTCCTTTGATATTAAAATCATAGCTCCGCGCGGGGTTTACGCGGTGACCGCCGGCGGACTGGCGGGGATGGTGGATGAGAGAGACAGGAGCATCACGACCTGGAAGGTCGGCGGGATCAGGCAGGGGCTTTCGCTCTCGGCGGCAGGATATTCGATCCGCTCGGACAAGACGGCAAAGGTGCCGGTCTATACCTTCTTCTTTCCCGAATCCGATTCGCTTTCTCAAACCTATCTCAAGGCATCAGCCTCTTACATAGCCTTTTACAGCCATTTGCACGGCCCGTATGGTTTCCCGAAATTCGCTGTGGTCGAAAATTTTTTTCCGACCGGCTACGGGTTCCCTTCCTATACCCTGCTGGGCGCGACCGTGCTCCGGTTGCCGTTCATTCCGCAAACCAGCCTCAGGCACGAGGTCGCCCACTGCTGGTGGGGAAACGGCGTGCTGGTGGACTACGACTCGGGCAACTGGTCGGAGGGGCTCACCACCTATGTTGCCGACTACCTTTCAACCGAGCTTGCCTCGGCCGGTGAGGCCCGGGAGTACCGGCTCCGGATGCTTCGCGATTACGCAACGCTTGCCGCATCCGGCCGCGATTTTCCGCTCGTGGACTTCACCTCCCGCACCGATCCCGCCACGCGCGCCGTCGGATACGGCAAGGCGGCCTTCGTCTTTCACATGATAAGGCAAAAACTGGGAGACGATGCGTTCTGGCGCTCGCTTCGCCGGATCTACCGCGAGCGGTTCCAGTTGGCGACTTCGTGGGAGGATTTCAGGAAGGTCTTCGTGGCCGAGGGCGGGTGGGACGAGAGCGGATCGAAGCGGTTTTTCGACCAGTGGCTGGCAAGGAGCGGGGCCCCAAGGCTGGGGCTGAAAAACGTTTCGGCAAAAAAGGTCTCCGGCGGGTGGGAGGTTTCCGGAAACGTGGTGCAGGGCGAGCCCCGCTTCGACCTTGACCTGGATATCCAACTCGCGGCGTCGGGTGCCGAAAAGATCGAAAAAAAGTTGAGGGTCGATGGTCCTTCTTCCCCGTTTGTCATCCAGAGCACCGGCGTGCCCGAAAAGCTTACGCTGGACCCCGGCGCGAATGTTTTCCGGCTGCTCTATCCCGAAGAAATCCCGGCTACGGTAAACAGCTTGAAAGGCTCCAGGGACCTGGTCGCGGTGCTGTGCGGCGGTATTTCGAAGGAAAAAGCGGGGGCGCTTCAAACGCTTCTGGCAGGGCTTGACCAGGAAGGCGCAGCGATTGTTCCCGAAAACGAACTCGATTTCAACGAGATCGGGAAGAAGGACGTGCTGCTCTTTGGTTTTCCCGCATCCGAGCGATTGCGGGGCCTCCTGGCGTCGGCACCGGGAGGATTAAAGATATCGGCCGGCGGGTTCTCGTTGGGCAAGTCGTTTTCGAGCGGTTCCGCCGACTGCCTGTTCGTGGTGTGGAACGATCCGCAAAGGGGCGGAAAGCTCACCGCCCTGTTCACGTCCACCGCCGGGTCTGCGGCGGAGCACGCGGCCCCGGCGGCCCGGAAGATCACCCACTACGGCCGGTACAGCTATCTTGCCTTTTCACGGGGAACAAACGTGGCAAAAGGAACGTGGGAAATCACCGGCTCACCTCTCATCGTCAACTTCAAAGGCATCCACTGACCGAAATCGGATAAATTGGAAGTTGTGCCCGCGGGGATTGGATTACTTGCGCCGCGACCTATTTTACCTCACGGGAACTTCCTGTAACGAAAACGGCTTTACCGTGTACTGGTGGCCCGGCAACCCTCAGGAGATCAGTATTTCTTTATAGTTATTCTTCGGTCCCGCTTGGGCCGCGATTATCCCGCTCTTACCCATGCTCATCCACCGGACGCGAACGGGAGCGTTTTCCGGGGCGTCACTGTACGATGCGACCAGCCCCGCGGCGATTTCAACTCCCACCGACAAATCGGCGGGAGCGATGATTACGCAGCTCGGGCCGGGATGGTCCATGGAACGCATGAAAACATCCCGCTGCCTGGCAAGAGATTCCAGCTTCAAGTTATCGCTTCGCTGGCGGCCCACCATGCAGATGTTGTCTCCGGGAAGCCGGAATGCCCGGCCCCATTTGATGATTTCAACATCGCCGACCTCTGCTTCGGGGTTAATCCGAAGGAGTTCGCGGAGCCTGTTCGCAAAGCCTTCAGTGGTCAACATGCACCCGCCGCCGGGTTGTGGATAGTCGGAAATCCCGAAACTACGGGCAAGTTCCGCCTGGCGCTTTCTCGACCGGCCCTGGATATCGAGCAGCCTCTCCCTGTCGACTCGACCGTCCAGTTCCACGATGGTCGGGTCGAGCAGCTTGGCGCTCAGCGGGCGAAGAACGAGCCCGGAAAATCCGGCCAGCTTTTCGACGCTTCTGAGAGCATCGCGGCGCTGGCTCATCGGGCGCTGTCCGAGCACCTCGCCGGTGAACAAAAAATCCGCCCCCTCGCTTTGCATCACTTTCCCGGCTTCTCTTAGCATCAGGCCGTGGCAGTCGATGCACGGGTTCATTCGGCTTCCATACCCGTACCTGGGGTTTTTGAGCATCGCCAGATGCGGCTCGGAAATATCTACGGCAAGCATTGGGATTTCTGCCTTCATGCCCGCTTCCAGCCCGGCATCGGGGCCGAAAAATGGGGTGACGAAGGTGATCCCAAGCACATCTATGCCCTGATCGACGAGTACCCTGGCCGCCAGTATGCTGTCCAGGCCACCCGAAAGAAGTCCTATGCCCTTTGCGGGCCTGGACTTGCGAGTTGCGGGTGGCGAGTTGCAGGTTTCGGTGTTCGGGGTTTCGGGTTCCGAACCGCGGGATTCCAACATGTTAACTCCTACCTCCGTCTTCCGACACCCGCTCTCCGTCATCCCAGCTTCCGCTCCTGAATCCGGCAAGGTCCAGGCAGACGTGGGAAAAACCGAGCTCGCCAAACAGGGCCAGTATGGCACTTTTGTTTTCGGGAGCAAAAATTGTTGAAAAATCGGACTCTTCCACCTCGATACGCGCAAGGTCTTCGTGGCAGCGTACCCTTGCCTGGGCGCAACCCAGGCCGTGGAGGAAATCCTCCGCCTTTTCGACTCTTCGAAGCAGATCGTAAGAGAGCCCCGTCCCATACGGGAACCGGGTGGCAAGGCAGGATTGGGAGGGCTTGTTCCAGTTCGGCAGGTTAAACATTCGGCCGAGGGTCCGTACTTCATCCTTAACGAGCCCGGCGGCGGCAAGCGGGCTGATTATTCCAAGCTCGGAGAGGGCTCTTTTCCCGGGACGGTAGGCATCGGCGTCCCCCGCGTGGGAGCCGTCCACCACCGCCTGGCAGCCGAGTTCCCCGGCCCTGGCCAGAATGCGGTCGAACAGCTCCCTTTTGCACAGATAGCAGCGGTCGAGCGGGTTTTGCCTGATTCCCGGCAACTCCAGGGGGTCAAAAGAAATCACTTCAAGGTCAAACCCGAGCATCTTAGCCGTCGTGAACGCGTCTCCGCGCTCTTTTGCCGAAACGAAGGGCGTGTCGGCAAAAAGGGCGATCACGGTTTTGCCGAGGACCTCCCGTGCAAACCAGGCGATAAAGGTGCTGTCCACACCTCCCGAGAAGGCCACGGCTATCCGGTCGAAGCTTTCGAGCGAACCGGCGATCCCGCTGCACTTTTCCCGGAGCGTAGCGGGCAGATTTGTCAATTTCATTTCCGCTCAGGCCTTCTTTGCCCCTGTTGATGCCGCTTCTTGCCGGGGAACCGACGGCAGGGGTTTTTGAGGCTCGCCCAGAAAAAATTCGCCCTTGACAATCCAGTCCTTGAGGATTTCCGCGATCTCCTTTGCCCTGACGTAGCTCGACATGGGAACGGTGGGGATCTCTTTACCCTGCACCTTTATGGACCCCGATACCAGTTCGGCGTAAGTGACCTCGCAAAGAGGTTCCGGCCGGGTAAAGCTGTAGTCCTTCACCTGGGTGACGATATCCGCGTTGGACACGCTCGTGAACAGGGCCATTTCCTCATCCAGGATGGGGATGGGAATGCCGATACCGACCGCAAGCGAGCAGCCGTAGCCAAGCATGCTGACACCCACCAGCCACCGCGCAGACATCTCCTTCAGATCGCCCATTACCATGAGTGTGCCGGCGGGAGTGCGCGGGGTCCCGTTTTCGAGGCGGGGCGCCCCCGGATTGTGTTGCGAGCCGTGCCAGGTGATATACCCCTGAGCGCCGCCGAGAAAGATGCGGGTCCCAAGCCCCAGCGTCCGGTAGCAGGGGTCGTTCAGCATGGGGCTTAGCTGGCCGGCGGTGGCGTAATTCGCGTTTCCCAGATTGGGCTTGAGGGTCCCCATGTAGGTGTAGATCGTCTTCTTCGACAGGTTCACCGCGCAATTGTAGTTCTGGTAGGCGTTTCGGGGATTGCACAGCACCGCGTAGGGCAGGCTTTCGAGTGTTAAGTCCAATTCCGCATAACGGTTGGGATAGCAGTCGGTGCCGTAGCCTTCTGCTTTCATGTGCACCTTTTTGCCGCTTACCAGGTCATGAATGACGTGGCCGCCGCCGTACTCGAAAGTGCCCGGGCGGATTTTGTTCAGCGGATCGTCGGCCGCGGGCTCCGTGGCGCCGATGTAAATGTCCACCGCGGCCAGTCCGGCATAGGCGGGCACATCGTTGAGCCAAACCCTGGAAGCCTTCAGCGGGGGATTGCGATGTCCGAAATTGATGAAAGCGCCCGAGGAACACATCGGAGAAAAAGTCCCGGTAGTAACGACATCGACCTCCCTGGCCGCGCGTGCCGGTCCCTTTGTTTTTACTATTCCGATCATCTCTTCGGCCGTAACCACCACCGCCTGGCCACTGCGGATTTTCTCGTTTATTTCCTGGTAAGTCTTCTTCTGTGCTCCCATTCTTCCCACCCGTCAGCAAGTTGATAAAAGGGTCTACACGAGCATTCACGGCGACTATAACTTGAACCCGGCGCCATGACAACAAGGATGCATGGCCGGGCGAATAAATTCCTACTGATATGGTAGAGAATGTCGGACCGGCAATAACGGCCCTGATCGACATCCCACCCGTCTTGCCGGCTGGAGGGCCGATGGCGGGGGGGGTGAACCGCTCGGTCCATGATGATTCAAGACTGACCGTACGCCTCGGGGAAACGGTCCTCGAAGCATGGGATCAGTTTTCTGAACTCTTCGATTTCGCCGCCGCGAAGGACCCCGACCACAGTTTGTTCTCCGGTGCCGGCCGCCGCCAGGGTTTCGCCGAGTGGGGAGAAGATTGCGGATTTTCCTCCCCAGGTGATCTTTCCTTCGGTCCCGCACCCGTTTGTGCCGATCACGAAGAGTTGGTTTTCGACGGCCCTTGCCCGAAGGAGAAGCGACCAGTGCTCGATTCGCGCAAGGGGCCACAGGGCGGATACGCAGATGATCTCGGCCCCGTCGAGCGCGATTTTTCGTGCAAGCTCCGGGAACCGCAGATCGTAGCAGATCATCGCCCCGATTTTGCCGGAACCCGTCTCGAATACGCGAGCGGGTCCGCCGCGTCCGAAGTGTTCGTGTTCGCGGTAGAGCGTAAAAAGGTGGACCTTTCTGTAGGTCCCGGCTATCTCGCCATCGCTGTCGATGATGTAGCTGGTATTGTAGATCTTGCCCTCGCCGGTTTCAGGAAGGCTCCCGACGACCGCGAGACCCTCCCGCCGTGCAAGGCGGCGAATCGTCTCAAGTGTCTGCGGAGTCCTTTCGGCCATGGCAGCCAGGACCCGGTAAGGAAACGAGCACGACCACATCTCCGGTAAAACGGCCAGGCGGCAGTTTCGCGCGGCAAGTTCGCACAGTGCGCGTTCGACCTTTTTCACATTGGCGTCTATATCCGCCCGTTCTATATGGAACTGGCAGCAACCCGCTATGATGTCCTGCATTCTTTGACGACCTCGTGCATTTTGTTCTTCATTGATTGAATGGGTGCCAAAGCTTAAGCCACACGGTATGGGACTGCAAGTGCCATGTGGCCTGGATTCCCAAATGCGGGAGGAAAACTTTGTTCGAGCAGCTCAGGAAGCATTTGGGACAAATATTCAGGATGCCGGTTCTGCAAAAGGACAATACCGGAAGAGCACCTCATGCCGGACCATGTTCACATGTCGATATCCAATCACCGAAGCATGGGGTCCCGCAGGTAGTTGGTTTCATCAACAGCAAAAGTGCACTCCGCATTGCCGGGGCCTTTCGGGGGCGAAAAAGGAACTTCACCGGCCGGAGTTTTTGGGCCTCCGGCATTGCCTGAGACACGACTTAAGAATTATGCTTGACTTGGAGTGCGGATGGGAGCATGTTCCGCGCCCGTAGCGTTCATCAACATGGAAGGGGAGCAGGTTTTAAAATGCAGCTGGGCTTAAGGGATGCCTCCGGCATCTTCAATGTTACGGAAAAAACGATTCATCGCTGGATAAAAGAAGAAAATTTGCCTTTCTGCCAGGTAAACGACCAACATCGTTTCAATCGGGCAGAATTGTTGGAATGGGCCACTGAACACAAAATCAACATATCGGCCGAACTCGCAGGCGAACCCGGTGAGGATGAGGGCACGTCGCCTCGCCTCGATGAAACGTTAAGGCTCGGCGGGATTTTACACAATTTCGGCGGGGCGGAAAAATCTTCGATTCTGCGCGCGATAGTCGACGCTATGGACTTGCCGCCGGAGGTGGACCGCACTCTGCTCTATCAGATATTGCTGGCCCGCGAATCGCTCGGCTCCACGGCCATCGGCGACGGAATCGCCATTCCGCACGTGCGCCGTCCAATTGTTGTTCACACGCTGCGCCCTTTCATAACGCTCTGTTTTCTCGATCATCCCATCGACTTCGGAGCTGCTGATGGAAAGCCGGTTGATATTTTGTTCGTGCTGGTCAGTCCGACCGTCCGCGCCCATCACCACCTGCTTTCCAAACTCGCAACGGCTTTAAAAGACAGTCGGTTTAAGGACGTTCTCACCCGAAAAGGCTCCCGCGAAGAGATCCTTCTGGAAGCCGGCCGCGTAGAAGACGCCGCCCTTTCACGACCTTCCATTTCCCAAGAGTAATCCACCGGAAAATTGAAATTTTCTTATGTATCTCATCCTTTCGGCAATCGGACTGCTTTTTTGCTTCGGGCTTGTTTCACTCTTTGCCCGAAGCAAAGTAAAACTGGCGAATGCTCTCGGGGCCGGCGGCGCCATCCTGGGCTGCCTGGCGGGCCTCGTTCCGGCAGTCCGGACACTGTGGATTGGGAAGGCGGAAAGTATTCGGTACGAATGGAGTGTTCCCTACGGTTCATTTTCCATGCACATGGACGCCCTGTCGGCCCTGTTCCTGATCCCGATTTTCATTCTCTGCGGTTTGTCCGCGCTCTACGGCATTCAATACATGAATTCCGCCGGGGATCGAAAGAGTCTGGGCCGATTCTGGTTTTTCTTCAACACTTTGGCGGCCAGCATGGCAATGGTGGCAATCGCGGCAAACGGCATACTGTTCCTGATGGCCTGGGAAATCATGGCCCTGTCTTCGTTTTTCCTGGTTGTCTTTGATAATGAAGATGCGAGCGTCCAGCGCGCGGGATGGATCTACCTTACCGCCACCCATCTGGGCACCGCCTTTCTTCTGGTTCTCTTTTTGCTCCTCGGCCATCAGGCGGGAGCGGCATCACTTGATTTCGACCTGTTCCTGGCCGCGCGGTCGCGCATGGCCCCGGTTGCCGACGTGATCTTCATCCTGGCCGTGATAGGTTTCGGTGCCAAGGCGGGCTTTATTCCCTTTCACGTGTGGCTCCCTGAAGCGCATCCGGCCGCTCCGAGCCCCGTGTCCGCCGTCATGTCCGGGGTTATGATCAAAACGGGGATCTACGGTTTGCTCAGGACCCTCAGCTTCCTCGAAACCCCGGCGCAATGGTGGGGTTGGCTTCTCATAGGGATAGGACTCGTTTCCGGGATTCTCGGCGTGCTCTTCGCCCTGGCGCAGCACGATCTCAAGCGCCTTCTCGCTTACCACAGCGTGGAAAATATCGGCATCATCACCCTGGGTCTCGGATTGGGGCTCCTGGGGGTCTCCATGCAAAGCCCCGCTCTTGCCGTGTTCGGCTTCGGGGGCGGATTGCTGCATGTGATCAACCACGCGCTGTTCAAGGGGTTATTGTTCCTGGGGGCCGGTTCGGTCCTGCATGCAACCGGTACCCGGAGTATAGACAGGCTGGGCGGCCTGATCGGGCGGATGCCCTGGACCGCGGGAACATTTCTCGTCGGCGCGGCGGCAATATCGGGGTTGCCGCCGCTTAACGGCTTCATCAGCGAGTTTCTCATCTACATCGGGGCATTCCGGGCGGTCGGAGAGGCAGGAACGGCTGCCGCGGGGGCGGTGGTGATCCTGGGGCTGGCCCTGATAGGCGGCCTGGCCGCGGCGTGCTTTACGAAGGCCTTCGGTATCGTTTTTCTCGGTTCGCCGCGAAGCGCGGAGGCTGCTCACGTCCACGAAGCGGGCTGGGCGATGCGTCTTCCGATGCTCGCCCTGGCCGCCGGGTGTCTATTGGTCGCCCTGTTCGCGCCCGGAATCGTCAAGCTGATGGGTCCGGCCGTCTCCATTATTACCATGCTTCCGGCCTCTTCGGTGGAGTCCCGGGTCCTTTTTGCCGTCGGTCCGCTTTCATCAATCGTGCTGATTACGGGCTTTTTCGCCCTGCTGTTGGCCTTCCTGGCATGCGCCCGGAGTCGAATTCTTTCGGGCCGGACGATCGAACGGAGCTGCACCTGGGGTTGCGGCTACACCAGGCCTGCGGCGAGCATGCAGTACACCGCGTCTTCTTTCGCCCAGCCTGTTACGAAGATGTTTCAGGCGCTGCTGCGGCCGAAGGTGAAGCTGGAAAAGCCTGACGGGCTGTTTCCGGCCCGCGCCGGCCTCCATACGGAAACCGACGATCTATTCCGCCGCAATCTCTATCGTCCCGTATTCGCCGGAGTCGAACTGCTCGCATCCAGGCTGCGCTTTCTCCAGGCGGGCCGTGTGCAGCTCTACATTTTCTATATTGCACTGACCCTGTTCGTCCTGCTGATATGGAACCTGAGGTAGTAATGAATCCCATCTCATTGGCGCTTCCCGTGCTGGCCCTGGCTCTGGCTCCGTTGCTTCCCGGCATAATCAATCGCACCAAGGCGATTGTGGCCGGGCGAACGGGCCAGCCGGTACTTCAGCTCTACCGCGATCTCGCAAAGCTGCTCAGGAAGGGCGCGGTATACAGCCGGACGACCAGTTGGGTTTTTCGTGCGGGCCCGGTGGTCGGCTTGGCCGCCGCCGTCGCTGCCCTTTTCGTGCTCCCGCTTGGAAGTGTTGCCGCTCCGGCCGCGTTTCCCGGCGATTTTATCCTTCTGGCCTACTTGCTGGGTCTCATGCGGTTTTTTACGGTCATCGCGGCCCTGGATACCGGATCGGCGTTCGAGGGCATGGGCGCCAGCCGTGAGGTGCTGTATTCCGCACTTGCGGAACCCGCCCTCTTATTGGGCCTGGCTGCCGCGGCCCAGGCCGGCAAGATCGCGGTGCCGGCCGCACTGAGTGAACCGGGTGGTCTCATATCGCTTTCCACGATGTATTTTCGTATTTCGATCCCTGCCTGGATACACTCCGGGCCGGCCCTCCTCCTGGTTGCCGGCGCCCTGATGGTGGTCTTTCTCGTGGAAAATGCCAGGATCCCCTTTGACGATCCCAACACCCACCTCGAATTGACCATGATTCACGAGGTGATGGTGCTCGATCACAGCGGGCCTGATTTCGCAATGATCCTTTACGGAGCGGCCATCAAGATGTGGATTTTGGGTGTGCTCCTGTCCGGGATCATCGTCCCCGTGAGGACCGGCAATCCTTTCCTGGATGCCGGACTGATCATCGTCTGTGTCTTTTTGCTGGCCGTGGTGACCGGTGTGATCGAATCGACCATGGCCAGATTGAGGCTGCTGCGCGTTCCCCAGTTGCTGGTGAGTGCGGGGTTTCTGTCCATGCTGGCGCTGGCCCTGATATTCTGGAGCTGATTGTGAGCCTCTTTGTCGATCCGATTATCGTCCTGCTCATTCTGACCAACCTGCGGCTCATTGCATCGAGCCGCATCGCATCCTGCATCTACGTGGTGGCCCTACAGGGAATTCTGCTCGGCATCATGCCCATAATCGTCGGAGCGGACAACATCACGGTGCGTGCATGCACGCTTTCGGGGGTCACGATAATCCTGAAGGGCCTGTTTTTCCCGTGGCTTCTGCTCCGGGCACTGCGCGCGGCAAACATTCGCCGGGAAATGGAGCCGCTTGTCGGCTATACGATGTCGCTGATTATCGGCGCACTCCTGCTTGCCCTTGCGATGTGGCTCGGAAGCCAGCTCCCTTTGCCGGTGCCCGCCAAATCCCATCTGGCGTTGCCCCTGGCCATGTACAACATCATGGTCGGGCTGTTCGTCATTGTCAGCAGGCGAAAAGCCCTGACGCAGGTCCTGGGATACCTGGTGATGGAAAACGGTATCTATGCCTTCGGACTTGCCTTTGCCCTGGACGAGCCGCTGCTCGTCGAACTCGGTATCCTGCTCGATGCTTTCATGGCGGTTTTCGTGATGGGAATAACGATATTTCATATCAGCCGGGAATTCGACCACATGGATACCGACCGGCTAAGTATTTTGAAGGACTGATCGCATGATTTTGCTGTTGATTCTCGTCCCGATGTCGGCGGGCGTTCTGGCTTTTTTCCTCACTTCGGATCGTATCCGGCGCGGTTTGTTGCTGTTTTCCGCGGGGGCGCATTTCCTCCTGACCGGTGCGGCATGGTTTAAAACGCCTGCCCCCGCCCTGGGCGGATGGCTGCTCTTGGACGACCTCGGGCTGCTCTTTCTCAGCATAACGAGTTTTCTGTTCCTGATGGCATCTTTCTACACTCTCGGGTACCTGCGCAGAGAGGACTGGGGACGCCGCCAGGATTTCGAAGAGGGATTTCTTTTCACCAATGCGCGGGAAGCCACCTTCACGTGTTGCCTGCTCCTGTTTCTGGCAACGATGACCCTGGTTACCGTAAGCCAGCACTTCGGTCTTCTCTGGGTGGCGGTCGAGGCAACAACGCTTTCCAGCGCGCCTCTAATCTATTTTCACCGCCACAGGCGCTCCCTCGAAGCCACCTGGAAATATCTCATGATCTGCTCGGTGGGGATCGCTCTGGCCCTTCTGGGCAATTTTTTTCTGGCGGTTGCGTCCACGCTCGGCACTCAAAGCCATGTACCCATGCTGCTGGGCAATCTTGTCCAAATGGCTGCCAATCTGCATCCCCAGTGGCTGAAGGCCGCATTCCTGTTCCTGCTGGTTGGCTACGGCACCAAGCTGGGGCTCGCTCCAATGCACACATGGCTGCCCGATGCCCATAGCGAGGCCCCTTCGGTAGTATCCGCGCTTCTTTCGGGAGCTTTGCTCAATTGCGCCTTTCTCGCCGTGCTTCGTATCCAGCAGGTAATTGTTGCGGCAGGGATGGAACAGTTCGGTCGAAATCTACTGCTCGGCTTCGGCCTGTTTTCCATGACCGTTGCAGCACTGTTCATTGTGCGCCAAAACGATTTCAAGCGCATGCTCGCCTACTCGAGCGTCGAGCACATGGGCATTCTGGCCCTGGCGGTCGGCCTGGGAGGCGGGGCGACCTTCGCAGCCATGCTGCACGCGGTAAATCACTCTCTTACAAAAGGGATGCTGTTCCTGGTCGCGGGAAACATACTCGCGGCCTACAAAACCAAATCGACAGCGGATGTTCGAGGAATCATCAGAGTGCTGCCGATATCAGGCGTCCTCTGGGTGGCGGGTTTTCTGTCCATCACCGGTTCGCCTCCCTTCGGGCCGTTTCTGAGCGAACTCATTATCCTGAGATCCGCCATCGAGCAGGGGCAACCTATTGTTGCCGCGGCCTATCTCCTGCTGCTGAGCATAATTTTTATCGCCATGGCCGCAATTGTGCTGAGAATGTATCAAGGCAGCGCGTTCCTCGATCCTGCCGGGGGCCGGCAACCCGGAAGCGGCCCCGCGGTGCCTGCCGTGGAGTCCCCGCTTGCGGTGATACCGCCGATTATTTTGGCCGTTTCGGTGCTCGTGCTGGGGGTCTATTTCCCGCCCATGCTCAAGGACCTCCTGCAGCATGCCGCCAGGGAAATTGCCGGTTAAGATTCGGTTGAATCGTAAAGATTTGAGGCAAAATTTATATAATTACAGTTTCCGCCTTTGGTTTTTTCAGGAATTTAGCAATGCCGACTTTAACGTCGAGAGTGCTTTCCATAAGTAACGGTCAGGCTGTTGAATTAAAAAAAATCTCCTCCATGGCGCGGGATGAGTTTCTCGGGTTCGTGGCCGAAGCCGTTGAATACGGCCTCAGAATCTCGGCTCTTTTCGCGCAACCAATCGAAAAAGACCGGGTCCGGCTCTGGGCGATTTTGTCCCACGACGGCAAATCTCTCATACTGCCCGTTTACACTGACTTGAACGAGAACCGGTATCCCTCGATTACGTCCCGGTGCGCGCAGGCGCACTGGTTCGAACGCGAGATATTCGAACAGTGGGGAATAAAGCCCGACCGGCACCCCTGGCTGAAGCCGATTCGCTTCCACTCGCCGTATCGGAGGCACGGTTCAGGCGAGGCTTCCGGGAAACCTTGCGAAATCGGGGCGACGGATTTTTTCCGCATGGCAGGCGAAGAGGTCCATGAGGTGGCTGTCGGCCCCGTCCATGCCGGCATCATCGAGCCGGGCCATTTTCGATTTCAGTGCCACGGGGAAGATGTGTTTCACCTGGAAATATCACTGGGCTATCAGCACCGGGGAGTGGAGCGCGTAATGCCGGGCGGGCCGGATAAACGGTCAATCCACTACATGGAAACGCTTGCCGGCGATACGAGCGTCGGCCATGCGTTGGCCTATTGCGAGACGGTGGAAGCCCTGGGCGAGGCGCACGCCCCGGCAAAAGCGCAGGTGCTTCGCGGCGTCGCACTCGAACTGGAGCGCATTGCAAACCACACCGGGGACCTGGGGGCACTGGCGGGAGACGTCGGCTATCTTCCCACCCTTTCTTATTGCGGGCGCATTCGCGGAGATGTGCTCAATATGAGCGCTCTTATCTGCGGGAATCGCTTTGGAAGGGGGCTGATCCGGCCGGGGGGCGTTGGCTTCGATGTGGACAGGGCCATGCGCGATGAACTGCTGAGCCGTCTCGGTGCTGTTGAAAAAGATCTCTCGGTTGCGGTCAAACTGCTCTGGCACAGCTCTTCGGTAATGGCACGGTTCGAGGGAACGGGCGCGATCAGCCGGGATATCTGTAACCAAATCGGGCTGGTGGGGCCCGCCGCACGGTCCTGCGGCGCGGACCGGGACATACGCCGCGATATGCCCCTGGGAATATTCCAGCTGGCACAGATTCCGGTATCCACCTGGCACTCCGGAGATGTCTTTGCGCGGGGGTATGTGCGCTGGCTCGAAATACAGCGTTCGACGGCATTTATCCGCGAACAGCTTAGCAGCCTGCCCGATGGATCGGTGCG
Source organism: uncultured delta proteobacterium (assembly GCA_963712895.1). Taxonomy (GTDB): domain Bacteria; phylum Desulfobacterota; class Syntrophobacteria; order Syntrophobacterales; family Syntrophobacteraceae; genus SbD1. Next base: position 425,172 of record CAVQJR010000018.1, read on the forward strand.
CTCCGAGGCCCGCCCCCTCAAGCCGGACTGCCTGGCTGTCTCGCTTGTCGAGGGCTGGCGCGGTGAGATATGTCACGTGGCCCAGACGGATTCCCGGGGAAAATTCGCTCGATACAAGATAGTGGACCCCTCGTTTCATAACTGGTTCGGTCTCTCCTATGCGCTGAGAGACCAGCAGATTTCCGACTTTCCGCTTTGCAACAAGAGTTTCAACCTGTCGTATTGCGGGCATGACCTGTAATGGCTTACCAGGCCCGCGAGGCGGAATGGATTCGAAGCGCGCTCCCGGCAGTCGATGAACGTCGGCCGCCAGGCGGGTTCAAAGGCAGGCGTGACGATGCTTGACGTTATTTTGGCAAGACTGCAGCAAAAACACAGGACGATGGAATTTCCGGACGGTCCGCCTCCACCTTTGCCGGATCGTTTTGCGGGATGTCCCGCTGTTTCACATGATCGATGTGCGCCCGGCTGCACCATTTGCTCGCAAGTCTGCCCGACCGGGGCTATTTCCGGAGACGGCGAAATCAGAATCGACCTCGGTGCGTGTCTTTTTTGCGGGGAATGTGTGGCCGCGTGCCCGAACCTGGCAATCCGGTTCACCCGGAATTACTCGATGGCGGCTGCCCGGAGGGAAGATTTGATTATCGGGACGAACCCTGTGCCTCAACCGGTCCCGGATGCGGGCATAAGGCGGCTGTTCGGCAGATCGCTCAAGCTGCGGCAGGTAAGCGCCGGCGGGTGCAATGCCTGCGAGGCCGATACGAATGTTCTGGGCACGGTTGCCTGGGACCTGGGACGATTCGGAATCCAGTTCGTCGCATCCCCGAGACATGCCGACGGACTTCTCATCACGGGGCCGGTTACCGAAAACATGCGGGTCGCCCTTCTAAAAACTTACGAAGCGGTACCGACACCCAAGCTGGTCATTGCAGTCGGTGCGTGCGCCATCTCCGGAGGACCTTACAAAGGTCATGAGGAAGTACACGACGGCGCCCGGCATCTGCTCCCGGTCGATTTACACATTCCCGGCTGCCCACCCCATCCTCTTACGATCCTGGACGGCCTCCTGCGACTCGTAGGGCGAATTTCCTGAAATGCTTGGGATTATACAACGGATGCAACCACGATTGAAAAGCGCCCCGTCTATTTCCACAGGGTGCGAGAGGTCTCCGGGCGGACCGGATGGCTGGGCCGCCGTCCGGTCCGTCATGTTTTATTCTAATTTTCGTTCAAGATAGGCCAATACCGATGGGTTACGTTCCGCTTCACCCATCACGTTAATCTTGAACGCAACCTGGTATCAGTTGCTGATTTTGTTCAGTAAGGTCAATTCCGGCGCTTGTGCCAGCAAATCAGCGGCTTTTTCTCTGAAATGCCGGATATGAGAAGTGGTGGAATGATCGTCCAGTTGTTGCTTGCTTTGCCAGTTTTCATAAAATATGAACAGGGTGGGGTCATCGATTGCCTGGTGCAGATCATAATTGATACACCCCTCGTCGAACCTGCTCGGCTCGATTAACGCCAGCAGTAATTTCTTTAGATCCTCTTCCATTCCAGCCTTTGCCCTGAATCGGGCCACCACCGTTATCTTTTGCACTTTTTCACTCCGTGTTCGGCCGTTCGAGCCGGCCTTAGTATCCCAGGCTTTCCCCGACCAGTTTTACGTGAATGCGGCCCTTGGTCCGGTGGCCCTCTATGATGCTCCACATGTTGCAGGACCGGTCCGGCGACTTGCAGTCGATGCAGGCCCCGTTTACCGCGCAGGGGGTATTGAGACTGATGCGCATCGCATTGACGGGTGCGGCGTAGTGCTTGACGCGCGCCATTGCCGAATCCAGATCCGGTGCCACCTTGTTCATGCCGACCACCAGGATGACTTTCTTTGGACCGAACATCATCGACGCGACACGGTTTCCGATGCCGTCGAGATTTACGAGCTTGCCGTCGAGAGTGATCGCGTTGGAACTGGAAATCATTATGTCCGCCGCAAAGCCCCGGACACGTAACTCCAAAGCCTCTTCAGGAGAGGTCCCGGCCCGGGCCGGGTCGATAACTTTCACTTCCGGCAAAGCGTCGATTTTATCCCAAAGCCCGATGGCCGCCGTGCTCATCGAGCCGCACCGGTAGATGGTGGACCCGTGCGGGATCATGGCAATGACCTCCTCCACGGCCCGGGCGGCGCTCGGAGCGTAGCTCCCCTCCATTCTGCGCTGTTCCAAATGTTGAATGATGCAGCCGGCGACTTTCTCGTTCCAGAGCATCTGGTGTTTGTCCATTTTACTCCCCGTTATTAAAAAATTTTCGAATCATCGTGGCGCATGGTTGCGGCACAATGACCTGTTCCTAAAAATCGTCCGAACGAAAGGAGATCAGCCGGCGGCGGTCCCAAGCTCCAGGCCGAGGTCCAGGGCCAACTTATTCATCTTAAGCGCCTCGCGCGGAATCCGGACCTTGAGGACCTCGATGATTGATTCCGGCCGCACTATCCCGGTCAGGCCCAGGACGGTCCCCAACATACAGATGTTGAACACGACGGGCTTTCCTATTTTGTCCATGACGGTCTTGAAAATAGGGAGGTCTTTTTGCACGGCGTCCACGCCGCGAGCCGGACGGACGTAGCGGCTGTCGTTAATGAGAAGTCCGCCTGGCCGGATCATCCGGTGGTATTTGTCGTATGCTTCCTGGGTCAGGCAGACCAGTACATTGGGTTGAATAACTTTCGGGAAGTAGATCTCGGAGTCCGAAATGATGACGTCGGAGCGGGTTGTCCCCCCCCTGGCCGCGGCCCCGTAGGCCTGGGTCTGAACCGCATTGAGGTTCTCGTGGAGTACGGCCGCCTCCGCCAGGATGATGGCGGCGGTGATCACTCCCTGTCCACCCGAGCCGGAAAATACGAACCTGGACCGGTCGTCTATCATTTCCCCCCCCTTGCGCGGCTGATAACCCGCTCATACTCCGAGCAATACTCGGGCGACTCTTTGCGGAGGAAAACGCCGCGCTCTATTAGTTCCGGGTTTTCCTCTTTCGCTTTAGATCCTATGGGGGTCGTCGTTTTGTTCATGTGCTTCAGCATGTCGACGGCGCCTCCCTGCCGGTTCTTGCGCCCGAAATAAGTCGGGCACTGAGACATTACCTCCACCACGGAAAATCCCCTGTGCGCTATAGCCTCGGCTATAATTCCGGCCATCTCCCGAACGTGGTAGGTCGTGGTGCGCGCAACGAACGTGGCGCCGGCGGCCGAGGCAAGCTGAACGATATCGAAAGCATGGTCTATGTTGGCGTAAGGTGCGGTGGTCGCCAGTATCCCCGGACCGGACAAGGGGGAATACTGACCGCCCGTCATCCCGTAGATCCGGTTATTCATGACGATGGCCGTTATATCGATGTTGCGCCGTGCGGCGTGAATGAAATGGTTGCCGCCGATGGCAAGGGCATCGCCGTCTCCCATGGGTACTATCACATTGAGTTCGGGCCTGCTCAACTTCACTCCCGTGGCAAAAGCGAGCGCCCGGCCGTGGAGGGTGTGCAGGGTGTGAAAGTCAAGGTATCCCGCAATTCTCGATGAGCAACCGATACCCGAAACCATCACGATATCGTTTTTCGCGATACCCAACTGCTCGACGGCGCGTATCATGCCGTTCAAGACAATCCCGTGGCCGCAGCCCGGGCACCATATGTGAGGAAAAAATTGTTCGCGGATATAATCATTGACCGCCATTTGCCTAAACCCCCTTTCCCTCGATCACGCGCAGTATCATCTGAATGTCGGTCGGGCTGATGAAGCCCCCGTCCACTCGATTGGCAAGAAAGACCCTGTCGGGCTGTTCCACCGCGAGTCGCACGGCCTGGCAAATCTGCCCCGAGTTCATCTCCACGACCACGATGCGTTTTGCCCCGGCGGCTTTCTGCCTCACGATGTCATAGGGAAAGGGCCAGAGGGTCTGCAGTTCCAGGAGCCCGTAGCGGTCCCCCCGCTTGCGGCGCCGTTCCACTATGTGCCGGGCTGGGCGCGCAGCCGACCCGTAGGATATCAGCAAACATTCGGCGTCGTCCGTGTAGAATTCCTTGTATTTTGCGAGTTCGTTGACTCGATTTTCTATCTTGTCCATCAGGTGCCTTATGAGCCCGTGAACCACCTTCGGATCGTCCGACGGAAATCCCCACATGTCGTGATAAAGTCCCGTGACATTGTAGCGATGGACCCCGCCGAAATCGGACATCGGCAGGCGGCCGTCTTCCCGCGGCAGATAGGGATGGTAATCCACGCCTTCCCTTACCGAGGTTCGCAAACGCTCCACTATGGGAATTTCCCCCGGTTCCGGCAGGACCAGCCGCTCGCGCATGTGCCCGACCACCTCATCGAAGAGCAGCACCACGGGTGTGCGGTAGGTCTCGGATATATTGAACGCTTCCACCGTCATCGCGAAAACGTCCTGATGGTTGGAGGCGGTAAGAGCTACAATGGAATGGTCTCCGTGCGTACCCCAGCGCGCCTGGTTCACGTCTCCCTGGCTCACGTGCGTGGGGATTCCCGTGGACGGGCCGCCTCGCTGCACGTTCACGACCACGCAGGGAATTTCCGCCATGATGGCGTAGCCGAGCGCCTCCTGCATCAGCGAAAAACCGGGACCGCTCGTGGCGGTCATCACCTTCGAGCCGGTAAGAGATGCACTGACGATGGCGCACATCGATGCGATTTCATCCTCCATCTGGATGAACTTGCCCGCACGCTGCGGCAGCCGGGAGGAAAGGTGTTCGGCTATCTCCGTGGAAGGGGTGATCGGATAGCCGGCAAAGAAGTTGAGTCCCGCATACAGCGCCCCTTCGACACACGCCTCGTTGCCTTGAACGAACCTGATGTTGTTGCTCATTTCCCCTCCTCTTCCTCGGGAACCACCCGGATCGCGAGGTCCGGACAGCGCATCTCGCAAAGCGAGCAGACCACACAGTCCTGTTTGCGAACCGCCACGGCTTTGTCATGGTCGTCCAGTTCCAGGACGTTTTTGGGGCAGAACTCGACACATATACCGCATCCCTTGCACCATTCGCGGTTGATGATATGGTCCTTTAGCTTTCGTTTCGTCATTCGCTTCTCCTCTAAACCAAGGGCTTGTCCGTAAATAAATCCTTTGCGCTCGCATCCGGCTCCCGTCCTCTTCAGGCCGCTCCAGCATGGTGACGGAGCGCGTGGCTATAATATTACAGCAAACGCCCGCAGGGTTACAGATGAGAAGAGCTCCGTTCGCGACGGGGGCCTGTATTTTTTTCGACCGGATCTCCTCCATGACGGCAAGTATCCTGTCCAGGGGGATGGGAGCGTCGGTGCGAACGCTTACACGCGGCGCCTCTCCGCCTTCGACGAAAATGCTGCTCAGCATGGATCCAAGCGCCTTCAGTTCCCCTGCCCCGATGGAGGCCCGGGCCGGGTGGGGGATCGCACTGGAATCTCTACTGCCGTAATGGACGCCAAAAGAAATCAGGGGTAGAATTATGTCCGCTATGTTGACAACAAGGCCCATGTCTTTTTTAACCCCAGGGATCTTTCGGAAAATGATGCGAGAAACATTTATACAAATTGTTTTTAAGTGGCTCTCGCAGCTTTCCGTGTACAGCCCGGAAAGTGCCCGCGCTGTGTGGCACGAGGTGTTCATCCGCATCCATGTCCGGCGGGCTTGGGAGGCTGACGGATGATCTCGTGAACACGAAGCCTTCCGTAAAGTATGTGGACCATTCTTTAACCCGATGAATGCCGGCCGGAAGTTTTCTCATTAGTATGGAGTCGTTGGTGCCGCCCTACTTTGTCTCCTTCAGGCCCGACACTCCTCAAGGTATTCAACTGGTTTCTATGTGCCTGATGAATTTGTGAAACCGACAGGCAATCTCATCAAATGCCGAAATATACCAATGAAACAGGGCCTCTCATCGTGGTTCTTCCTGAAGAGGTATTTCGCATCCTATCGTGGACGCGACCGCTTCCGCGTCTTTCAAACATCCTCTGACATCGACTGCAACATATGATCCACAGATAGAAAGAGTCTGGATGGCCCATCGCAGAACGCCATATAGGAGCTGTGTTGAGTTTCCTACTGCCCAAGCGATCTTCCATGATTGAAACCACCGGGGACGCCACAGGCCCACTGTTTCCACACTACAACCCCTGGGGGGATACTGCGCGATCCGGGACCATGTGGGATGCCTCTGGCGGGATCGGCCTTTCCACGTCCTGGGAAGTTTCTTTTGGCTAATCCGCAGAACCTACAGGCTCCTTAAACGACACTTTTGGGGAAATGGCATTCTCAGGCGATAAAATAGCCAACTTTTGCTGCTCCTTCTTTGGCCGGCAAGGATTTAGCGAGGCCCGACCCCGATGGCGATGGCGACCCCGTAGCCTCCGTAGCCTACCCGTAGCCTAGTTTGGTCCGCCCCCTCAGCCTAGGCTTGAACCCGCGTCAATCAAGTATCTTATTCGGTCCGCCCCCGGACGCCGAACGCCCGGACGACCATGAATTTTGGCTTCTGTCTTGAAAATAGATGCCGTATGGTGGTAGAGTGAAACCCAATCTGCATCTCGAGAAGTGGACCCATGCGGTTTAACTTGCTTTTCGTCATATCCAGATTCAACGGCAATTTCGAAACCTGTAAACTTTGTGAATAGGTCGCACTCTTGCTATGAATGATGAACAGATACGTCAGCAGTTCCATCGCAAGAGGTTGAGCAGGCATCACGATGACTCCGAAACGGTTGTGGTGGACGAACTAGGACTCAAGCATGGTCGATGCAGGGCCGATATAGCCGTTATCAACGGCCATTTCATCGGTTACGAAATCAAGAGCGACAACGATTCCTTGCGCAGGCTCCCTGAGCAGATCGACGTTTATAGTGCAGTCTTTGACCGTGCATCGGTGATCGTGGGAGAAAAGCACGCTTGTGCCGTTAAATCCATGATCCCGGGATGGTGGGGCTTGATCGTGGCAACACAAGGATCGCGAGGAGGGGTGGCATTCACGGTCGAGCGAAAGGCTGGTCTGAATCGCTCGGTGGACCCATTCTCGGTAGCCCAACTCTTGTGGCGAGACGAGGTGGCGGGGGTGCTCGAAGTCCTGGGTGCCGAGAAGAAGACCCTTCGAGCGCCCAGGAAGGTACTGTACCATTGCCTTGCCTCAGAGATCGATATCTCCGAACTTCGCAGGCAGGTACGCTTGTGCCTCAAGGCCCGAACAGGTTGGCGATGTCCTGAACCACCTTCTCCAGGTGTTGGTTTGTCCCGACTTTGCGCCAGGTAGTAAGGTTGCCTGTCTTCTCTCTGCCCAGACTGCAATTCTGGATGTACGCGTCCCCCATCGAAAAGCCCGAACCTCTAAAGTAGCCCGATTCGGTTACTGTCCGGCAGTGATTACGATACTGCTCAAATCCGTGATCGCGGACATTTCGCCCCTTAACGATGAACCACGCGTCGTCAACGGTGTAACGGATAGTTGCAGATGGCTTTACCAGTCGCATGTCCATCTGTGGGACATCCTTGTGGTTGATTCCGTAGTCTCCGAACGTCGGGATCCGTGTGCCCTGTTTCGCTAATATGGCAGCAAGCTTTTTGTATAGGAGCCATTCCCATCGAGGAAGTATAGCAGGGCTACTCCTAACCTCCGCCATCGTCTCCGGGAAAGACGTGCCCATGATTGTGATCGTCTGCCAGCTATTTTGGTACGGCAGGCGGGACAACAGGGCATGGACCAGCTTCGTGAAACCGTCGATGGGCTCAAAATTCGGGACACCAAGATCTAGCACGAGGTTGCACTCGTTCGGGCTCACGTTTAGCACGTCCATTAGCGCATCCAGCATCCCCTCCACGTCTGGCTTTGCGGCCTCAGCCAAGGTGACCCGAATGCAGACTCCGCGGTTGTCTGCGGAAATGACACCACCGATTGCCTGCTGGTATGTATGGTCTCTTGCTATGCCAGTGACAGGAGTAGCAGAGCACTTACGTGTACGAAGTTCGTCGAAAACCCGGGTGACGGGGTGCGCTCCATCAGCCATGACCATCCCGGCCAGCATGTGGATCAAGTCCACGAGGCATGGCCGCCCCCACTTGTCCGCCACCCGCTTTCCGAAAGGCTTGATGTGCTCGTCAAGGGTCTTCTTGTCAGACCGCGTCTCGAAATCAAACCCAATCTCGGGCACCTCGATCAGCGGAGTAACTCGCTCGCGAGAACCCGCCGATAGCGCCGCGATAGCCATGTACTCGCCCTGTTTCCACCGCAGGCATGGAACGTAGTGTTTATGATCGAAGTGCATGAAACACCTCTCACTGAGCGAACTGCACATCCGGGAACTGCTTTCGCACCTCCCCGCGCCCAACCAAGTTACTCAGTATGACGTAGTTATTGGCTTCCTTCCGAATCCGGCCCGCCACGATTGCCGGGTGTACGCCGATTTCTTGAGCAAAAACAATTACGGACTCCTCGGTCCGGAGATAACGGGGAAGCGCCGTCTCCCACTGATCGTCCGGTATCATAATGCCCCCAACAGCCCGGTCTGTGTTCTTCTCCAGTTCATCGGGCTCAGATTCCAAATCCTCGAAGATCTCTTCCAGTCTTCCTTTCCGAAGATGGTCTCTGACGTGAACCAGTTCATGAATCAGGACGAACCAGAAGTTGTCGAGCCGATCGTAGCGGAGAGTCATGCCGATGATGGGACTTCCGTTGGGAAGCAGAAATGCTGCCCCGTCTAGATACGTCTGAGGCAGGTGCGGCTCCACAATCAATGGGATGCCAATCTCCCATAGCGCATTTTTTGCGTGACGGGGTCCGTCGTCTTTCGTACTCAACTTCATGAGTTCTCTGAACCAGTCAGAAGAGAGGGAGTTCCGCGAGAAGCTCGTGGGCGGATGAGGGACTCGCGCGAGGAGCGTTATCCGGCACTGCCAAGCCCAGAGAGCGTACTGGTTCATTTTGGTCCCAAATCGGGCCTTGTGCCTCAAGAGCGCTGGCTGACGCCGGGGCATGGCCCGCTGTACGAAGGCTCGCGCCAGCTCACCTCCATGAGACATAGCAGCAGATAGCGAGCCATCGAACCCCTTGAACCAATGCCGCCGATACATCTCCTTGACCGGGAACAGATCCCACTGAATCTTGCTGTGGGGCGGTTCGTCATGGCTCTGAGTGGGCCGAAACGCGGCTATCTCACTGATGTCTAGCTCCAGCGCCTTGGCCACTTCCTCAAGCTTCCTTAGACTTGCGGTCGCATAGCGGTCCGACTCATATCGCTGGATCTGCTGTTCCTTAAGACCTAGGGCCTCCGCAAGTTGCCGCTGAGATAGCCCCCTCGCAATCCGTGCTCTGATAAGCAGAATGGGCAATGCCTCAAGGGAGTCTGCCTCAAGAACCGAAACCGCCCCGGACTTGAGTGCCTCATACTCCTCCAACTGGTCCGACAGCGCGTCCACTTCGCTGCGCAGGGCATCTATTTCAGCCTTTGCCAGGACGGGAGAGCCGGTCCGTTGTGTGGCCTCGTCCATATCGAAGGAATCCACGGCTTCCGCGAACTCGCTGAGCTTAACCTTCGTTATCCTGTACTGCCGTTCATTCATTATCATAGCCGAATCCTCCCCTTTTCAGGCCAGGGTGATCTTTATGATGCCCTTCGCCTTCCCCGTATGCCGGTCAGTCTGGAAGAACTCTATGAACGTTTTGCGCCCATCCGCTCTGACGCTTGAGGGAAAGAACTCGCCTCCGTACTTCTGCTTCTGATTTCTTCGGTTGTGCGAAAAATCTAGGAGAACGGGATCCAGTTTCCCAGGGTCAACGCCGGACGGTTCCCAGCAGGCATCGAAATCGCCCGGCGTTGTTTTGGTCGTAACATAACTTCCGTCCAGATAGACGATTCGGCACCCAGTTGCCCGAAGCGCTTGCACCCCTCGCTTGAAGCCGTCGAATAGCTTTCGGCGAGCTTCGGTCGTGGCGAACCGATCCTTAATCTCCTCCAGAGTCGCCTCATGGATTCCAGGCGGAAGCACCTTCCAAACCCCGTTTATGTCTACTGCCTCTGGTATCATGACACAACAATAATATTGTGTTGTGGATCTGTCAATGATTTTGCGAACGGGCGAACGGAGTCGAACGGTCGAACTGGCTGGCCAAAGTCTACGGCATCGGGTCCTCGGCACCGGGTCGGATCAAGCCAGATGCTTTTGCGGTCGAGGTCGTGCTTTTGCGGTCGGGGTCGGGCCTCGCTAAATCCTTGCCGGCCAAAGAAGGAGCAGCAAAAGTTGGCTATTTTATCGCCTGAGAATGCCATTTCCCCAAAAGTGTCGTTTAAGGAGCCTGTAGGTTCTGCGGATTAGCCAAAAGGAACTTCCCAGGACGTGGAAAGGCCGATCCCGCCAGAGGCATCCCACATGGTCCCGGATCGCGCAGTATCCCCCAGGGGTTGTAGTGTAGAATCAGGGGGCCTGTGGCGTCCTCCGTGGTTTCAATCATGGAATAGCCCACAGGAAAATCACCTGATCTTCTGATCGATCACACCAGCCTGACCGTCCTTGGTGGTCTCAATCATGGAAGATCGTTTGGGCAGAATAGGTACCAACCCGAAGGTTCACTCTCTGGACACTGTACGTAACAAATCGCCCGAAAATGGCTTCGGATCGGCTTTACCTCCAGTTCACGCATCTTGCCAAAGGTGAAAATCCTAGTCAGTCGAGCCGGCAGAACGAAAATGATCCTTGTTTGTCGAGTTTGCAACCTCTAAAATGGCAATTGAGGATATTCCTCAACGTATTCAAGTGGTTTATGTACTTGAAAAGGAAATGATTGTGCCCGACCTCACATATTTTGTCTCCTTCAGGCCCGAGATCGAAATGGAGGAAAACCTTCCTCCATACACCACGATCGAGTCCCCGGGAACAATAGACCTTCTCAGGAAGGCTGCCGGCGTATTGCTGCCTTCATACGTCTCTCCCTGGATGTATCGAAGCATTACCCGACATGCAAAAGACTGGTTCCCGCGCCTGGATGCCCGGTTCAGTTTCCAGGGCAAGACCAGGCAGGTCCATCTCTTTAATGGAATGGGGGTTCGGCATCCGGACAGCCTCGTTTTTGAGACCCCTCTTTGCCTGCAGGCCTACCTGAACGAACACGGGTCCCCCTGGAAATATCCGATCGTGCTCAAAGGGGACCTTGGTGGAGGGGGCGAGACGGTCTTTCCGATCTATGGGCGGGAGGATGTCCCCGGGTATCTTCTTAAGCTCCCAAAAGATAAGCCTCTCTTGATCCAAAAATGGGTGGAACACGGTGGAAAAGATCTTCGTGTGGTGATCTATGGAGACCATGCCGTGAGCTATTTTCGTGTCGGCGGCGGGCAGTTTTACAACAACGTCTGCCGGGGCGGAAGACTCGATCATGGGGGCTGGCCCGAGTTGCAGCAGAAGGGCGTTTCCGCTGTCCGTGCGTTTTGCGGGCGTGTGGGAATCGACATTGCCGGCTTTGATCTCATGTTCCCGGACGAGGGGGAGCCGGTATTTGTCGAAGTGAATTTTCATTTCGGCAGAAAAGGACTGGGAGGACTTAAGGGACACCAGGGGCACGTACTCCGTGCCATTCGGAGCTGGCGTGACCGTCTGATCAGCATGTCCGGACTTGAGCATTGATGGACAAGCCATCACGGAGTATCTGAGAGTCCTTTCAGAAAACGAAATAAAACCCGCGATGCTTTGGGAGGTTTTTCCCCCTCCCGCTCTTTCCGGGCGCTGAGTACCAACCGGCGCAGTGTCCGGCGGTCAGTGCCGGGGAATCGGCTCAGGATTTCCTCCATGAGCCCGGTGTTTCCCCGTACCAGTTCGTCCCTCCATCGTTCAAGTTCTTCAAACTGTTCCGCATCCTGAAGCTGTCCCCTGCCGATGGTATCCAAAGCGTTCTGAATGGGTTCCGGATCCGCCTCGCGCATGAGTGCCCCAATGTATTGAAGCTGGCGTCGCCTGGCCTCACCCTTGATCGTCTTGGCAAAGAGCAATGCGTCCCGGAGTTCCGATGGCATTTCGATCTTCTTTATCTGGTCCGAAGAAAGACCCACAAGCCTCTCGCCAAGGGTCTGCAAGGCCAGCATCTCTCTTTTCATCTGTGATTTGCTTTTTGGCTCCACTCCAGTCCCCATATCCTCCTGCACTCCCCGGGTCGACTAACAGTTCAGCGCGTCCGGCCCGAAAGTCGATGGGCACACCCTCATTCCGTCAGGTCCTACCGGACCTCAATCGTATTCCCTTTGCACTCCACCTTTTGTCCTCGCCTGATCTTTCGCCCTTTACGGAGTTCAACCAGACCATCCACATGGACTTTCCCTTCGCTGATGGCCATCTTTGCCATCCCCCCACTCGGGCATACACCGGTCGCCTTAAGGAGCTTCACCAGTTCAATGTACCCAACTTCGAGCATCTCGAGCGAAAATTTTATAACCACTGTCCTTTATCCTTTCCCGTTTAATATTCAAAGCCGCACCGCAGGGCAGGGCGGGTTTCGCAGATCTATTATGACATAGGCACAAACCCGGGCGGCAGACCAGGTGTTGGAAAAATTGTGAGGGTATGGTAAAAGCCCACTCACGCAGCAAGTCCCAAAACAGCCGTCAAATAGTTGGAGCGGATATTGAACTATTTGGAATAAACGGTTTTTATTCGACTGCCTTTGAACCAAGTTAAACATGGAGAGGAGCCCGAGATGTCCCAGAAACAGCCGATGCCGGAGACCGGCGGCCCCCGGCCGGCACCCGCCCGCAATCCCTATATCATGAATTTTATGAAAGTTCTGGTGGAAAAAAAGGGCGAGAATCCGGCTCCCGAAGCGTTGAAAAAACTGATCGAAGACATGTACCGCGTTTTTGAGTACATGCTGGGACAGAATATGATCAGCGCTCTTCCGGAAGATGTCAGGAAGGATTACCTGGCAATGACCGAGGATCTGGCCCGCCTCGATTATGAAAAGATAGGCAAAGTCTTTGACCCCCACGTGCCCAACTACCAGCAGGTGATGAAGGACACGATGAAGGAGTTTGCCGATATTTTTATAAAAAACAGGGATTTCAAACCCGAGGATTACCCGGTGCAGATGGACCCCGCCTGAAAGGGTTGGGGGCAGGTCCGTGCGGGTGCGGGCCGTGGCCGCTTTGACCGGCGGCGGAAGATATCCGCGGCCTCCCGCCGGATGTCACAGCGAGGTCTGCCGGAACGGACCACAAGGCCGGCCTCTTGCCGCGGCCGCTTGAAACTGTTAAGCTTCCGTACTCAGATGAAATTTTTATAAGGAGGAACCGGATGCAACAGGATAAGACGATCTGCCCTCACTGCAATCAGAAGATGAGCAAGTGGAAAACGCCTTCAATGTCCACCTGGTCAGCCGAATACTTTTACGTGTGCTTCAACGATTCATGCTCCTATTATGTAAGGGGATGGAAGCACATGGCCAAAACTACCGAAGTCGGCTGCTCTTACCGGCACCGGTGGGACCCGGATGCCGACACCTGCGGCCCTCTTCCAGTCTGGGCCCCCGATGCGGGCAAGGAATCCATAATTCCCGATTGAGGCCTTCTCCCATATACCCTCCTATGCCTTTTGAGGTGGCATAGCGCCCGCGCCTGCCCCGTTTCAGGGGGGAGTGTGCGCTGTCGCGGGACGGGATAGAATCGACCAAAAATTAAAATCCCCGATCGCCCGGCCGTTTCCGGCCGGACGTCCGGGGATTTTTTGTTTAGAACCCGGGACCGTCCACTACCCGGTCCTCGTTGCTTTTCCGGTCCTCGGTCTTACCTGGCGGAAGGCGTTGCGGGACCGTTCGTTTCCATTTTCTTATCGGTATCCCTTACCTGGGCCTTGGCTTTGGCATGATGTTCGTGCCTGGCGTTGCTCTTGGTTGCATTCTTCGCCTGCTTGTGGTGCTTGCCGGCCTTGAGGTTCGCGCCCTGTTTTGCCGGCGCCGCTTTTTCGCTCTTGAGGCCGGCTTCGCTCTTGCCCTCAACAGGGGCTCCCTTTACTTCAGGTCCCGGTTTGACGGGGTTGGGGGACGCCTTCATGTCCATTCCCGGCTTTGCCTGCACCGCTCCGGCGCCATTCTTAACATCAGCCGACTTGGTGTCGGCATCCCTGGCGGCCGAAGACGCCGGTGTTGTTACGTCGGTTTTGGGCTGGACTGTTGCCGGGGTGTTCCCGGCGGGTTTGGGCATGGCCTGCTGGGCGAATGCCGGAGCAAGGCCGAGGGCCATGGAAACCATGCCGATTCCGAATATCGAAGCTATTTTTCTCATGCGGTTTTCTCCTGAGAGATAAATTTTCAAAATTTGTTATGGCAGCTTTTCTCAATTTCACCATCTTTTTCCTGAGAAATGTCAGCTACATGCCTGCCTCCTCTCCCAACGGCGCACATCCGGGGAGCACTTGAAGACTGACTCCGGATATCGGCTCCGGAGCGAGCGGATTAAGGCGCTTCCAGATTTGGACCATTCTCACCCGATCTTGGTTATTGGAAAAGCATAAAGCGTGCCACTGGCAGCAAGGGCTGAATGACATGTACAACTAACTGAAACGACTTATGTTTTAGGAATATATCGCTTCCGAAAATTCTTCGCCTCCGTCCCGCCGTAAAATGAAAGGGTTCGGAGATGCAAAAAATTTCTCATTTCGTCGGTACGAGGTACAAAAAAAGAGCTTGTGCCCGTGGAAATCGGGGAAAGTATCTCACTGAAAACCTGGAAAGACTGCCCGGCCGGGGAGTATTCGGATGGGTGGCGGGGGAGGATTTTTGCGGCAGTATGCCGGAAATCCGTACAATACAGTGAGCAGGTAGAGCAAAATACGTAGTTTACCGCATTTATTCAGAACCGGAACGCGCTTATTCTTTCAAGCGTTAGAAAGACCATCTCATGTTTCTCTCTTTGGAAGCCAGGCCCCTCCCAGCCTGGCTTTTACTATTGGCGCGCGCGGTCCCCCGGCGGGTCATGCCGCCTGTGCCAGGAATTTGAGAAGGACTTTCCTCGTCCTGGGGCCGTCGAATTCACACAAGAAGATCCTCTCCCAAGTCCCTAGAAAAGGCTTTCCGGACTCCACGATCACCTG
This sequence comes from uncultured delta proteobacterium, assembly GCA_963712895.1. Classification (GTDB taxonomy): domain Bacteria; phylum Desulfobacterota; class Syntrophobacteria; order Syntrophobacterales; family Syntrophobacteraceae; genus SbD1. Next base: position 440,264 of record CAVQJR010000018.1, read on the forward strand.
GACGCCGCCCCCCACCAGTACTGCTTTTATGTGCGCGGCCGAGTTTCCTTCGGTGTGCCGGTAGTCGGCGCGCCACGGGACCATCTTGTCGAGGGTGTTCATAATATCGGCGGCGACACTGGGGTCGGCGCCCTCATTGATGGTCAGCCCGGCTGTGGTGTGGGGGGTATAGATCAGGCAAATGCCATCACGTGCCCCGATTTCCTTCAATTTTGCCGCGACCTGGTCCGTTATGTCCACCGCCGCCGAGTGCGCGGGGGTTCTGACCTGGATGGTTTCCATGGGGATTTTCTCCGGTCGGCTCGGGCACCGGGAAAGTGCCCTTGCACCGTTTTGTCTCAAGGAAGGATTATTCCCGATTCGGTCCGGCGCTCGTGGTGGGCGCCGGATTCGGAAGGTTCCTCCACCTTCATGTCCTCCGGCCAGTAGTGCCGGATAGACTCCAGCACCATCTCGTAGGCAACCGGATTTTCGCCGGCCGGGGACTCGCCGGCGAAATGGAGTGCAATGATCCATGCCCAGTTTGCCTTCTGCTCATCGGACAGGAGCTTGAAGGCCATCGCCCGCTCTTCGAAAAACCGCCTGAACAGAAATCTTTTCTTCCCCGCGCACAGCGAATCGGCCGCACCGCGCACAAGGACCTTCGTCCGCTCCATCTGAATTTCGCGGGAAACTACCAGAACGGGGCTGTCAAGCTCCTTTAACTTCTCATGGATGGTGGCCAACTCCTCTTTGGCGAAGTACAGCCAGGCAAGGTCCATTCCCTCCAGGAGCGTTGCGAGTTCGACTTCCGGAAGGAGCCTTTCCGGTTCGTCGATTGCGGGCATGAGATCGTATACGTAAGGTTTCCGGTCCGGTTCGTGGTACCGCCTGAAAATTTCCCGTCCGCGATCCACCGGGGCGCTGTAGTCTTTCCCGGTCCGGAAATCGAGCATCTCGAAAAACAGCCGTGCGGCGTGCCACATCGGAATTTCCAGCGCCCTGCTGCCCGGCAGGTGTTGGGAAATGGTCTTCAAGTAGTCGCGGTACCACTTTTGTGAACCCTCGCCGACTTTCACATTGAATGAATCGAAACCGTTCTCCAGAAAAGCGGAAACCAGGTGATAGTCGGACCCGGGACCCGCTTCGGGAACGAGTGCCGAGACGAGCCACATGGTTCCCGGGACCAGAAAAAGATGTGCAACGGGGTTCCTGGCTTCACCCTGGATCAGGACGACTTTTTCGGGCGGCGCCTCCTCCTCCCCGGCGCAAGAGAACCCGCGCTGTGAGAAGCGGTACGCCGCCTGTTTGAGGTGTCTTCTAAGAGGCGGGTCCTGAATCCGGCCTTCAAGCGCGCAGAAAGTGAGAAAGCCGGTCTTGCCGGGATTTCTGCTCAACTTTTCGACCAGGGCCGCGGCCATGTGGGGCCTTCCGGCAAGCGCGTTTCCAAGCGACTGCAGGTAGCGTTCGAAGCTCTCGCCCTCCGGATTTTGAACAAGGAGCCGGTCGACTGTCATCTGAAGCTCGTCGGTTTCTTCCCGGCTGAGCGAAATTTCGGTCTTGCCCTTTTTCCCGATATTCTTTTTCTGGCTCATATCGACCTTGGAGATCAGTGGAGGACAACTACACCTTGCAAAGGGTCATAAGCATCGTCGTGGAACAGGAACAAATTCACCGGCTTCCCTAGCCCCCCTAACCGAAGCTGGAGTCCGGGGTCCGGCAATCCCGTATATAAATCAAACCTGCCGATAATCCCTGCAAATAATTACGCCGCTTCCGGAAAACCGGGACACCGCATCGAGGGCATCCAGTATCTGGCATCGGTACTTAACAAAGAGAAAGCCCCGCTAACACGGTCTGAGCGCATTATCGGGGCTATTCAAACGGGTGGAAAGATTCGTCTCTATTCTTCTTCCGACTCTTCTTCACGCGGTTCGACAACGAGTGAATCGGCCACGAGTTCCCAGAGGTACTTTACCTCCACGTTCATGAAATCGTATTCCTTCCGCAGGCTCTTCATTATCTGGTCGCGGCAGTTATGGCACGGGGCGATGAGGAGCTTTGCCCCGGTGTCCTTTATCTGCTTTGCCTTGACGCGCCCGTAGAAGATCCTCTCCTCGACGTAGGGAGCGGCCCACGCGCCGCCGCCGGCTCCGCAGCAGAAGTTGTTGGCGCGGTTGGGATACATTTCCACGAAATTTTCGCAGCACTGCTGGGTCACCCACCTGGGTTCCTCGTAGTATCCGTGGCCGAAGGTGCGCTCGCTCTTGCGCCCATAGTTGCACGGATCGTGAAACGTGGTCAGGTGGGTATGGATCGATTTATCGACCTTTATACGCCCCTCTTCGATATACATCTTAAGCAGGTCGTGAACGCTTACGAACTTTACACCCTCGTCGGCATACCATTTTTGCAGACCAAGCCTGGTCGCATAATAAGCGTGACCTCACTCGGGTAAGACAAGGTACTCGCATTCGAGCTCCTTGTAATGCTTGACGATGCGTCCCACTATTTCCTTCATGGATTCGTCGTCACCGGTGAAAAGACCCCAGTTGACGCCTTCCCAGTTTTCGGAAGTGGTGGTCCAGGACTCGTTGGCCGCAGACAGGATGCGCCACCAGTAAAACATGTCCTCGGGTTCGGCGAAAGGCTCCTTGGAGTTGATCGTGAAGAGGTACTTGGCCCCCTTCTTGTCAATGGGAACCTTGAAGCCGGGAATCTCTTCGGCAAGCTCGTTCCCCAGGTCTTCGAGCAGGAACAGGAAGTCTTCCTTGGGGATCCCCACGTTGTTGCCCGTCTTCAGGCACATCATGACGCCCTTGTGGAGGACGCCGGGGACTTTGTCTCTTTCCCTGTGGGTGCGGGCGGACCTGAGCATCGTAAGCAGGTCGATGCCCATCGGGCAGGCATGCTCGCAGCGGCCGCACAGGGTGCACACCCATGGGAACCTGGAATCGATGAGTTCCTGGTCCATTCCCAGCAAAACGAGCCGCACCGCTTTCCGGACGTCCAGGTCGTCTACGCCGGTAACCGGGCACCCACCTGCGCACGTGCCGCAGGTGAGGCACAGGTCGGCGAACTGGGTCGCCAGTTTGCGCTTCTCGCGCTTCGTCAACAACAATGGTTCCATCGCTTTCTCCTAAGTGTAGTATTACCAATTCCTTGAATCAAAAAAAACCGGTTATCTCTTGAGGAGCAGGTCGCCCGGAGCAACAGAGGGAGCGTGATTGTTCATTTCGAGTATGCGTTTATGCACAATATCCCCAAATGGACGAAAATGCAACCACTCCCTGCCGAAGAATTAATATTCGTTGGGCAGTTTTGACAGTTTCTCAAGGGTAAAAACCGGGCCGTCCTTGCACACGTACTCCGTACCCAGGTTGCACCGCCCGCAAATACCGATCCCGCACTTCATCCGCATCTCGAGACTGGATATGATGCGCTCGGGGGGGAAACCGAGTTCGGTCAGCACGGGCAGCGTGAACTTTATCATGATGGGAGGCCCGCAGATGATCGCGTACGAATTTTCGGCGCTGGGGGCCTTCTGTTTCGTTACCGCCGGTACGAAGCCGACATTGTACTTCCAGTCCGGATCGGTTGTGCCGTCAACGGTGATGTGCATGTTTATGTCGTCGCGCCGTTCCCACTCGGCAAGCTCGTCTTTGTAGAGCAGAAGGCCGGGGTGTCGCGCGCCGTAGACGACGTCGATTTTTCCGAACCGCTTGCGGTTTTTCGGGTCGATCATGTAGACGATCGAGGACCTCAATGTGGTGAAGGCAAATCCGCCGCCGATGATCACCACGTTTTGGCCCTCCAGCAGGTCCCACGGGTACCAGTTGCCCATCGGGCCGCGAACGCCCATCATATCGCCGGGCTGCATGTTGTGCAGGTGGGAGGTCACCTTGCCGACCTTGTTTACCGTAAATTTTATAAACCCCTTTTCGGTCGGGGAAGTGGCTATTCCGATTGGAATCTCGCCCAGGCCCGCAACCGAGAGCATCGCGAACTGGCCGGGAATATACTCGAACTCGGCCTCGTCTCCCGGGTTCTGGAAGACCAGCTTGAATGTCTTGAGATTGCGATCTTCCGTTTCCGTCGTCACGGAATCGATTTTGACCGGATAAGGCAGGTAAGGGTTGTTCACCTTAAATTCCTCCATTGCGAGCGGCGTGCCGCCGCGATTCTTTCGGGGGCCTCAGGCCGTACAGGAACAACTTGGCGACGCCATCCGGCGGCCGACTTGCCTGATGTCGATATTGACCGGGCAGGCCTGAACGCACCGGCCGCAGCCCACGCAGGCCGCACCCTGGTGGTACTTGTCCTGGTAGTATTTGAGTTTGTGCATGAAACGCTGGCGCACCCGCTGTGTCTTTTGATTCCGCGGATTGTGTCCCGACCCGTGGAGCGTGAACAGGGGGAACATGCACGAATCCCACAGGCGCAGCCGGTCGCCCTTGTCTCCCTGCACTTCGTCCTGGATGTCGAAACACCAGCAGGTGGGGCACAGGAACGTGCAGGTGCCGCAGTTGATGCAGGCAAACTGGATTTCTTCCCAGATCGGAGACTGGAACAGTTCGGCCATGTCTTTTTCGGCTATCGGGGCCGGGTCGAACGCCGTGGTGATGCTCTGCTCGGAGGCTTTCCGGAGTTCGGCGACCTTTGCCGCGATCTCCGGGGGCGCGGATTGCCGGCCGGAATCGATTCCGAGAGCGTTTTTCGCTTTTTCGCTCAACACCTGGAGCGAGTACCCCTCGCCGGTATCCACCAGCATGGCGTCCAGGCCGGAGGCATCGAAGGGCCCGGTGCCCATCGACGTGCAAAAACAGGTCGAACAGGGGCTGTTGCAGGCAAGGCCGATCAGGATGGTCGCTTCGCGCCTTTGGACCCACCACGGGTCCTTGATGGTCTCCGTGTCGAAATTGGCGTCGTCGAGGCGGAAGGCTTTCGCGTCGCAAGGGCGGATGCCCAAAATCACGCGCGGCGAAAAGTCCTTGGACGTTTCTTTTACGATGCCGGCCTGCGGGTCGTTTTTGGCCAGGCTGTACTCGAACAGCCGCTCCGCCTGGGGATGAAAAAGCCCCTTTGGAGAAAGGCGGGTGTTTTTGAAACCAAGGTCCGCCTCACCCGCATTTGCCAGGGCCGTGAATTCGTGGTACCGACCCTTCTTTACGGGCGCAAAAACCCGGTACCGGGTCATCAGCCTTTCTATTATTGCGGGAAAGTCACCTTTCGCGATGTACATCTCAGACATTGATCCGTCCCTTCTGCCAGTGTGGGGCAGGCCCTTCGGTCTGCCGCTCTCTATCTTCCATGACTCGGGAATGGCGGCGGGAATGCCGTTCCCGCTTCGATGCCGCTCCCACCCGCCGCTCTATCCCAAAAACGGTTCGGGATCGTCGGGCTGGTAGGTGTCGAGCGGAGGCCGCTGGTCCTGAACAATGCCCGCCTCGTATCCGTAGAGTTCCTTCACTTCTTTTTCCAGTTTCTTGGTAAACTGGCGGACCTTTATGCCCACCGGGCAGGCGCGTTCGCACGCACCGCAGTCGGTGCAGCGCCCGGCCAGATGGAAGGCCCTCAGGAAATGGAAGGTGCGGGTGTCGGTGGGATCGGTCGTCTTTCCAACCCACTGGGGCCTTGATTCATCCACGAAGCAGGTCGGGCAGTAGCACTCCGGACAGGCGTTGCGGCATGCGTAGCAGCGGATGCAGGGCGCGACCAGTTCGTCGAAATATTCGCGCTTCTCCTCCGGGAGCATCGCTTCGATCCTGCGGATGTCGGCGTAGCGGTCAACGTCCTGCTCGGGTACCTGCTCACCCACCAGTTCGTCGAATATCACCGGGTTGCGGTGGGTGCACACGGCGCAGTTTTCCTGGAGGTAATCCCCGCGCTCGAAAGACATTTCGAACCCGCGGCCGGAAACCGTCACCTTGCCGCCGTTTTCTTCCGCCAGCAGCGCTTCGCGGCCGTCGAGCCCGTCCAGTATCCGCCGCTTGTCGGTCATCCCCCGGCAGGGGACCCCAAGGATGTAGAGCTGTTCGCGCTTTATCTGGTTTTCCAGCAGGTGGATCACTATATTTCGCGAATCGCAGCCCTTGGCCGTTATCGCCACCCGGCCGGTTATCTTGGGCAGATAGTTGGCAAGGTTTATCCCGCAGTTGCCGTCCCATACGAGCAGTTCGGCCTGCTCGGGCGTTTTGGCCAGGAACGGTTCGTTCATGAAGGGCAGGGTGCCCTTGCGAAACCCGATCACGCCGTCGACGCTCTTATCGGAAAGCAGCCGTTTTGCGGCTTCCCTGATCTTTTCGGTGTATGTTTGCATCTATGCCACCTCAGCTTGCGTCTTGATAAAGTGCTGCGCCGGTCCCGCCGCCCTGACCGAATCGACCACGTGGCGGGCCATTTCCGCAAACTTGGTCGCCTCCGCCGAAGAAATCCAGGAGAAGTGCAGGCGGCCGGGATCGACGATGCCGGTGTACTCGAGCTGGGACTTCAGCAGTGCGAACTTGCGCCGGGCGTATAAATTGCCTTCGATATAGTGGCAATCCCCGGGATGGCACCCGGAAACCCAGACTCCGTCGGAGCCGTGGCGCAGGGCGGCCAGAATGAACTTGGGGTTGATCCGGCCCGAGCAGGGCACCCGGATTATTCGGATGTTTGCCGGATACTGGAACCGGCTGACGCCGGCAAGGTCCGCGGCTCCGTAAGAGCACCAGTTGCACAGGAAGGCGATTATCTTAGGTTCCCATTCTGACATTTCGATTTCTCCTGTTTGAAAATGCCGCGAGACCTCTTACCCGCCGCTCCCGCGGAGGGGGAAGCAGGTGAGAGGAAAGTTTTGCGGGGAGGGCACTGATTTTTGCGCCCGCCGGTGGTGGGCAACGCTTCGTTTTTTTTTACCCACCTGAAGTCATTATGCTGCGGGTATCGAACGCTTTCGATCTGCCCCGGTATCCGGGCGTCGCCAAAGCATGCCGCCTGATTGGTTCGGAGCGATTGTGATCTGAATCACAAGCTACGGCAAAACGCTACGGCATTACCACGGGCAATCAACCAGCAACATCACTCAAATATGATTCATTCGCCTTGTGTAATAGTTATTGTAATCGAATACTTTTCCGCCGAACAGCGCGAAATCAAACCGGGAACGGACTTTTGGGAATTTTCTTGCGGGGCGCCGGTGTTTCCACGTAGGCGTAGTGCCGGAGGAAGCGAATGGCGAATCGAAGAAGTTTTCCACAAACAAGCCCGACTCGAATCAGAATGCACAAGAAAACCGGCAGAATTCCTGCATAAAGCGGAGGAAGTCTCTCACAGGCGCCGGCCTGAAGTCAAGCCAATACGCACAAAGTTGTGCAATTAATTGCATACAAACCCGGTTGCGATACCCTGACGCACAAAGCGGGATGGGAAGGCGGGCGGTCCCGCACGGAAGCGGGGACACATTCGGGCAAAAACTCGAAAGGCGTGGGGAGGCAGAGCCCCCCACGCCTTTCATGCCGCTTCGCGGCTCAGTTTTTCGGGTTCTTAGAACCTGTAGTTCAAGCCGATATCAATCAGGTGAGTTGCGGTATCCACATTATACCTCTCCTGGAATGGAGGATTGGGCAGGCTCGGGTCGGCGGTAACGGATGCGCTGCCGAGGTCGTAGAACAGGTACTCCGCTTTCACGCTCCACTTTTTCGAAAGGGCGTACTCGGCGCCCGCTCCGGCGGTCCACCCCACCTTGGTGTCGTCGATGGTTCCGCGATACACTTCATTTCCGGGCGGCAAAAAGTTGGTTGTGCCCGAAAAACTCACGTTGCCGTAGGCGAGGCCGCCCGTGCCGTAGATGAGCAGGTTGGGCAAAACGGTGTAGCCCAGCCGGGGGCGAACCGTCCCGAACCAGTTGGTTTCAAGGTGGGTCCTGAGATACCCATCGCCCGGAAAGGGTGTCCCGTCGTATTGAATTATCGGGCTCTGGGTGGAGGTCCCGGACATTCCGGAGCCCGAAAAATCAGCTTCGATACCCAGGACGAAGCATCCCATTTGCCAATTGTAGCCGGCCTGCACGCCACCGAGCACCCCTTTCGCGTGAAGGGACTGCGAAGCCGGTGCCAGGTTGATAAATGTGGCCGCATCGGGTAGGGGTTTGGTGCCGGGGTCGGCGTTTACCACGCCGTAACCCATGTGGACGCCGACGTAGGGACCGGTCCAGTTAAACGTGCTGTCCGCCGCCAAACCGGTTTGGCTGAATGCCAGCATGAACGCAAACAACAGCAAAGTCGCCCTGCATAACGATTTCATGATGCCCTCCATTGTAGGCAAATCTTGGATTCCTTCGGATACAGCATGCCCTTGTATTAACGGGCCGGTAAATTGTCAAGAGAAGAAAAAAGTGTGATGGAATACGCCAGTGTAGTCAATCGGTTGCGGGCGTGAATTGCATGAGTGATATTTTCGTGCCCGCGGTGCAGTTGCCGGAAAAGGCGCTAAAAAAACCTGGTTGTGATCGGGCCGTTCTGTTTCGACACCCTGGTGTCGGGGCAGGCGGACGGGGCGCTCGAAGTCGCCGGAGTTGGAATCAGCGCTCAGTTGCTTATCGGTCCGGTAGAGGATAACCTTCACGCTTTGGGGGTCGATTCCTGCATCCCGTAGTCGCAGAAGGGACGAAGGGTGCATAGCGAACACTTCGGTTTTCTGGCAATGCAAATCTTTCTGCCATGCTGTATGAGCTGATGGCAAAATTTTATCCACTTTTCCCGTGGAACGGCCTCCATCAGGTCCTGTTCGATTTTGTCCCGGTCTTTCCGGTCGGTGAGGCCAAGCCTTGTCGATACCCTGTCAACGTGAGTGTCCACAACGATTCCCGGAATCTGGAAGGCGTTGCCCAAAACGACGTTTGCGGTCTTGCGCCCTATTCCGGGCAGTTCGACCATGGCGTCGAGGCTCGGAGGAACTTTTCCTTCGTAGCGTTCCACCAGCACGCGGCAGGATTCCTTTATGGCCTTGGCCTTGTTATGATAAAAACCGGTGGACCTGATGTCCTGTTCCAGTTCCTCGATCTGGGTTTCGGCAAAGGATTTGGTCGTGGGGTATTTTTGGAAAAGGGCGGGCGTCACCTTGTTTACGCGCTCATCGGTGCACTGGGCCGAAAGTATCGTGGCGATCAGGAGCTGAAGGGGATTGTCGAAGCTGAGTGAACATTGTGCATCCGGATAGAGTTCATCCAGCACATTTAGTATTGACTTTATCCTGTCGGGGGATATATGCAGTGCGCTCAAATTACTACTCCCTCACAGCGTGTGATTGGCTGGATTTTTCCCTTGGAACCAAATTCTTATGTCAAAGTTTCAGTTTGATTTCAAGGCGAAAGAATTATATTTCGAGATAGCGCTGCATACCCGTGGAGGGGGGCGGGTCCGGAGGCAAATGGACGAGACGAAATTAAAAAATCTGTTGAGGTCGATATCGGCAAAATCGCCGACCGGGAGAAGAACTTCCGGTGTCCACATCGTGGTATGCCCTTTTTGCGACAACGGCCATCCCGTACCCATAGACTTCGATTCAATCCACCGCTGCAGTTGCGGGGCCTGCTACAAGGTGTGCGCCAACGACACCCTGGAAGCGGGTGTCGGCGATATCGCCAGCTCCATGTGGAATGACGATGAACTCGATTTTGTGCGGCAGGTGCCGGTGGATTTTTGCAACATCATCATTGAAAAAGATTTCGACCGCCTGCTCAACCTGAGGCAGAACTCAAGAGAAGATGCCTGCATCGAGCGCTTCTGCAAGTACGACGTCAACCTGCACCTGAGCCTGGTGTGGGTCAAAAGGCTTTTTTGACGGAGGACGGAAGACGGAGGACGGAGCGGGAAATCGGAGTGCCGTCCGCCAGGTATGGATCCGCAACCCGTAATGCGAAATCCGTAGCCCGAAACACCCTTTCTTGACACTAAAAGCATAAGGGAGTATATCTTCCGACCACACGGGGATGTAGCTCAGTTGGGAGAGCGCAGGCTTCGCAAGTCTGAGGTCGAGGGTTCGAATCCCTTCATCTCCATTACCCCACCAAAACCATTTTGGATTTCCCTTCGAGATTGCATTTCCGGCAAGGTAACGCAAATCATCGCACAAATTCGGATTGGAACCATGGTTGCAAGGCCACCCGCCACAGACAATTAAGATAGGCCCGGTTTCGATATGTCGGCATCGGGTCTTTTCATTTTGCGCTATTATTAAAATCCTGCCAAAATTGGTTTACGTCTTAGCCCCACCCGGTTTACGGCCGCCGATCAAGCGTGAGAGGAACCCGAAAAGCTTTTTTATGCCTCGCCAAAGTTTCGGAAGAATCAGAATCATGAGGAAGATGAACCCGACAAGAAAGAGCAAGAACAGGTATGGATGATGAAGCGCGGTCCAGAGTCCAAAAATCACGATGACATCCTCGGAAATAGAGGCAACCCAATTGCTGAAAGGCTCCGGAGATGTATTGATAAGCACTCTCGTTCCCGCTTTCATCGCATGACTTCCAGCGGCGAGACCGCCGCCAAGGATTGCAGCCGCAAGGGCAATAGAGGGGTCCGTGTGTCCTACCGCATTGAAGGCCAGGATCGCGCCGGCGGGAATGCGGATAAACGTGTGAAGCGCGTCCCACCCCGAATCGACCCCCGGAATCTTGTCGACAATGAATTCGAGAAAATACATGAACCCGGCCGCAATAATGACGGCCGGATGAACAAGGACCTTCAAATCCGGGGGGAGAGCCGTATTGCCGGTAGCTCCGAGCAAACCGAGGACAAAAATCGAAGCATAAAGGTTGATCCCGCTCGCCCATCCGATGCCCATGGAAAGGGCTATGGTGCTTGCTACCTGATTGAGCCCGCCCATATTTAACGCCTCTTGGAAAAGATTGTGGTTCCTTGAATGATATGCTTTGCAGCGAGAGGAATCAACTTGGTAGCACTAAAGTGCCCTCCGTCTCAATGGTTTTTTACTTGCAGGAGCGGGAATTCCGGCTGCTGGAGATGCCTGCGGAGTTCTCCCGTTCCATCCAGGGGACACCTTCATCTCAAGGAAACGACCGGATGAGGTGACGTTCAATGAAACAGTTTTTCAATATCGCTCCTATTGGGTTACGTAGCAGGGCGGTGGCCTCATTCATATATCCGAATCATTTTTATTATGCTCGTCCACCGGGGAAGCGCTTACCAATTTGGCAAGATGTCTTAAGAGTCGCGGAGGCTACAAACCGCATGGATTCTTTATGATTGACAATTCTCAACCCCTGGAAGTATCTTCTATCTAAATGAAATATTTGGAACTATGTAAAACTATGTAGGGTGGGCACAGATTTATCGTGCCCACCAAAGAGCATCCGCTTCATGAGGAACGGTGGGCACTAAGAAATTGTGCCCACCTGGCTCCGCATAGCCAGAGCGCTCCTATGGGTGCCTCTTCAAAATATGTTTGAATGGTGTCTCTGACCTCTGAGCGGACTTGCCCGCCATTTAGCATTTTTGAAAACTGAGGATACGCACCTGTTGGATGTGCGATACCGATCACTCGGCGGGTTGGGAAAAGATAAGAAAGCGCGGTAAAAGCCTCTTTACCGTTGGCGACTAAGGGCCATGAATCAGGGCATCCCTCGATTTCACTGGTGAGGTAAGAACTCGCGCAAGAGCGAAATGTCTGTAGATTGGTAGCAAAGCCGATTCGTTTTGAACTCTCTGCCTTTTCGCATTTTGCGATATTGGTCCATAAAATCGGTCCAGTATAGCCGAGCCCCCGAACGAAGTTTCGAACTCGTAGAAAATATTGAATGGACGGGTGGTGTTCATGCCAGTACCTGTAAAGAGAGCGGTATGAAACATCATTCTCTCTATAGAAATTTCTCTCCTCATCGCGTGAAGTCCCTGGGTTCAGACCACAAACGATGATGCCACTTTCACCGAAGCCATCTTCAAAGTATAAGCCTCGCGGCAAAATGCCTCTTTTTTGATCTCGCATTATGCCTTCACATTCTTTGTAACAAGATGCGACCTTGTCGCCTATAACTGCTATTTTACGAGAGATTTCCACGACAAACCTTACAAAGTAAAGAGTTCCACACACCCACCGGGCAACTTGCTTGCTGGGTCACCCGTGGTGCGGTGGGGATGCACAGTTAGCCGATTTCTATTGCTTGAGTTTTGGATGAACACACTTTGTCCAGTCGTAAGGTCTTACCGGACCTGATGATTGTACAACGCCACAATCAGATGTGTGATCACAGTCAATTCCTAAAGTAGATTTTGTATCAATATCCCCGGTAGCAGAGTTGCGGTGGATCGAAATCCGTCGGATAATTTTGACAGTTGCACGAATTTTGTGACAATAGAAATCCTCATATTGAATATCTTGCTCGGACATTGTTTATCCTTTTGGTTTAATAAAATGTCACTGTTAAAACGCTTTCCCCATCGAATACTATCCCCCTATCTCTGGAGGTATGTGTGTTACCGTATATCCAGCATTCGAACCCAGCAGAAGGTTCGATCCTACTTGGCTCCCCGCATAACCGTCTTACCTCGCTTTTACTTTTACCTTTAAGTCGCTTCGCTAGCACATCAATAGAGGTTGTAAGAATATTGATGGATAGAGCCCCATTTGACTTTTTAGCATCAAGGTTTAAGGTATCATAAACGGCCTTCGCTCCTGCCTTTATTCCTTTATGTGTTTCTTCTTTTCCGCGACATCTTTCGGGCATTACAAAATCATTGTCAGGTATGCATGGTATTCCATGCATACTTTTAGTGGCGCACAATCCAAATTTATACCCAAGTTCATAACAGCTCTCCCCACGAGTGTAGTTGGTACTTAAAGCAAAAGAAACTGAAGTAGTAAAAATGAATATAATTAATATCTTCATGACGTTGTCACTCCATTTATCGACTGCTAAGCAGTTAGAGAAGACTTGCAGTTCAGAAGAGATTAACTGATTCCTTCGCTATCAGTCATAGAATGATGTGCTTAATTTCAGAAGGACAGAACATGGCAATTCTATTCCAATGATTTTGAAAAACGGGTAATTATTATATTGTAGATTTTGATAATTTGTCAACCATCAAAGTAGAAGAATCCGGAGTGATCGCAGGTATTATACGCGGGTGGTCCGAATAACTTGTCTTATTTATCCGGATTCGCCAGGACAAGAGGCTTGAGTGAACTTTGTGGAACCAACTCGCTTTGTAGCAGTGGTGAATTGCCGCTCACCTCTTGCGCTCCGCGCCCGGATAACGAGTATCCGGGCCATCCACGCAACTCCATAAGCGCTCAAATATGTAGCACATTAAAATGAGGCCGTTTATTTCAATGCCCCAACGGGGCTGCATTAGTCAGCCCAGGGTAAGCAAAGCACCACCCTGGGTCAGGTCGTCCCAAATCGTTGCCCTGTAGGGGCTGCATAGAGCTTATTACGTGGTTGCATTGACATCCTTAAATGCGGAGCCTATGCAACCCCTACAGGGTAAAAGGAAAATTTTATGGAACTTCCCATACCCGAAGGTGGCGCCGCGCTTACTCCGGGCTGAGTTATGAAGCCCTTTCAGGGCTGATCGTACCGATCCGGAATAATTTGTGCGGCTTAAAATGCCATGAGTCCGGATCTTTATGTGAACGCTGATTGGCACGCAGTCCCCTACGCTTTTAAAAGGCACTTTTTTCGGACGCATCCGGGGTTTCAAATGATGGGCGTGCTGGAAATTCCCGGTTTCGGGCCGGCCCTCCAAACCGGTCATGCCTTATTGTTTTCCAGTCCAGAATGATTATTGTCCAGGATACGTTATAAGAAATCTAATTCTGGCAGGAGGTAATAAAATGAAACCGGATACGCTAATATGGGCAAAAGACGACGAAGGGCGAAGACATCTTTGCCCCAGTGATAAACTCGATGACCTGAACTCGGTAAAACGTGGCGAAGTGGCCGCGTGCGTGGACGACGACAGCCGGCTGGCGACTCGGGACAAGGTCCCTTCGAACTCGCCTGAAGGAAAAATCAAGTTCGCCAAATCAACCAGTGTTAATTAATCTGCAGGACTTGACCATATGGAGCCGGGCTGTGTTTTCGTCCGGCCCCTTTTTTTTGCGCGTTTGCCGGAGGTCGGGTGGACAATGCCGGGGGGGGGGGACTGCCCGACCTCCGGTTTCAAATATCTTGCCTCATCGTTTCTTGAGAATGTTTCGCGCGATTACCAGGCGCATGATCTCGTTTGTGCCCTCGTAGATCTGGCAGATCTTTGCATCGCGCATGTGGCGCTCCATCGGGTATTCCTTGCAGTAGCCGTACCCGCCGAGAATCTGCACGCCCTCGATCGCAGCCGCCATTGCGGTGTCGGAGGCGAACATCTTTGCCATGGCGGCCTCTTTTTCGTAAGGCTTTTTGTTGTCTTCGAGCCATGCGGCGCGAAGGATCAGCAGTTCGGCCGCATCGAGCTGGGTGGCCATGTCGGAGAGTTTCCACTGGATCGCCTGGAAATTGGAGATCGGCTGGTTGAACTGCTCGCGGGTTTTGCTGTAGTCTATGGAGCCTTCGAGGACGGCACGGCCGATGCCAAGGGCCTGGGAGGCGATTCCGATCCTTCCGCCGTCAAGCGTCGTGAGCATCTGCCTGAAACCCTCGCCGGGCTTTCCGAGCAGGTTTTCCTTCGGGATGCGCGCTTCCTCGAAAACGAGTTCCGCCGTGCCCGAGGCGTTGATGCCCAGCTTGTCCTCGACCTTGCCCACCCGAAATCCCGGCGTATTTTCGAAGTCGATTATAAAGGAACTAATCCCTTTATAGCCGGCGGCCCGGTCGGTTATGGCCGCCAGGACGCAGTAGCGGGCAACGTTGCCGTTGGTGATGAAACGCTTGGTGCCGTTTATCAGCCACGTATCGCCGTCCGGTACCGCCGTGGTGAGCATCCTGGCGGGGTCCGAACCTGCCCCGGCCTCGGTCAGGCCGTAGCACCCGAGCACTTCCCCGCTTGCCACCGGCCGCAGGAACTTTTGCTTCTGCTCCTCCGTCCCGTAGGCGTAGACCGGGAAGTTATACAGGCTGTTGCAAACGCTCATGATGACGCCGCAGGAAGCGCATGCCCTGGATATTTCGATCTCTGCCAGGGCATACGATACATAGTCCATTCCGGCACCGCCGTATTGCTCCGGTATGGTTACCCCCATGAGGCCCAGCTCGCCCATTTTTGCGCATATTTCCTTCGGATGGGCATGAGTCCTGTCCAGTTCTGCGGCAACGGGCCTGATCTCCCTTTCCGCAAACTTGCGGGCCATTTCCTGGATCATCTTCTGTTCGTCTGTGAGTTCAAAGTTCATCTCTGTGCCAGCCTCCCGAAATTGGGTTAAGATATCATCGCACAAGGGTCCCTTTGAATTCCGGCTTGCGCTTTTCGAGGAAGGCCGAAACTCCTTCACGCATGTCTTCGCCGGCGAAACAAAGGCCGAAGGCCTGGGCCTCCAGGGCGCATCCGGCCCCAAGGTCCACGTCGCCGCCGCAGTCGATGACTTTCTTTAGCGACCGGAGCACGCCGCGGGACTTCGAAGCGAGTGTGCGGGCGGTCTTCATGGTCTGGTCCATAAGCTCGCCTGCGGGGAAAACCCTGGCCGCGAGGCCGATTTCTCCTGCCCTGCGCGCGTCCAGCATCTCGCCCGTCATGCAGATCTCCTTGGCCCGCGCGCGTCCCACGAGCCGCAAAAGCCTCTGGCTTCCGCCCCATCCGGGCATCAGTCCCAGGTTTACCTCCGGCTGGCCGAACTTCGCCTTCTCCGACGCATAGATGAAATCGCAAGACATTGCCAGTTCGCACCCGCCGCCCAGCGCAAATCCGTTTACGCAGGCGATTACCGGCACGGGGAGCTGTTCGACCTTGAAAAAGAGTTCCTGTCCTTTTTCGGCGAAAAGACGTGCCTGGAGGGGATTCATGCGGGGGAATTCGGTAATATCGGCCCCGGCTATGAAGGCCTTTTCACCCGCTCCGGTAAGGACCAGCACCCTGACGGCATCATCTGCCAGCACCCGGTCGAGCGCATCGGAGAGTTCGTCCATGGTCTCGGCGTTGAGCGCGTTTAGCGCCTTGGGCCGGTTAAAGGTGATGATTGCGATCCCGTCCGTCACTTCGAAGAGAATGTTTGCGTAACTCATAGCGGCTAATCTCCACACGGGGTTATCTGCAAGTGTCCATCAGGTGCGGCACGAACCCGATGCCGCCGCCTACGGCCGTTGAACGGCTATCGCCATTCCCTGTCCGCCGCCGATGCAAAGAGTGGCCAGGCCCTTCTTTGCATCGCGCTTTTTCATCTCGTGGAGAAGGGTGGTCAAAATCCGTGCCCCGGAAGCTCCGATGGGATGCCCAAGCGCTACCGCGCCGCCGTTTACGTTGACGCGCGAAATGTCCCAACCCATCTCCCGGTTGACCGCAACCGCCTGAGCGGCAAACGCCTCGTTTGCCTCGATCAGGTCCAGCTCCCCGGGGGTCCATCCCGCTCGCTCCAAGGCCCTGCGGCTTGCCCGGATGGGGCCGATGCCCATTATCGCCGGGTCCACCCCGCTCGAACCATAGCCGCGGATGTAGGCCATGGGCTCCATCCCCAGTTCCTTTGCCTTCTTCTCGGACATGACGATAATGATGGCAGCCCCGTCGTTTATTCCGGAAGAGTTGCCGGCGGTGACCGTCCCGCCGGGCTTGAACGCGGGCTTGAGCTTGGAGAGGGTCTCGAAGGTGGTTCCGAACCGGGGGTGCTCGTCGGTGTCGAATATTACCGGAGCCCCCCTGGACTGGGGGACTTCCACCGGGACGATCTCGTCTTTGAACCGCCCGCTCTTTATTGCGGCCTCCGCCTTCTGCTGGGAAGCCGCCGATAACTCGTCCTGGTCCCGCCTGCTCACGCCGAATTTTTCGGCGACGTTTTCGGCGGTGATCCCCATGTGGTAAGAGTTGAAGACGTCCTGCAGCCCGTCTACGATCATCAGGTCGACCAGGGTATTATCGCCCATGCGGCAGCCCCACCTCGCGTTGTCGAGGGCATAAGGGGCCCGGCTCATGTTCTCGATTCCTCCGGCCACTATGGCGTGCGCTTCCCCCACGGCGATGGCCTGCGCGGCCAGGCATACGCTCTTGAGCCCGGATGCGCACACCTTGTTTACGGTAAAAGCGCTCACCTCGCGCGGAAGTCCCGAATTAATGCATACCTGGCGCGCCGGATTTTGGCCGAGGCCGGCCTGGAGGACGTTTCCGAGTATTACCTCGTCGATTTGAGCCGGATCGAGCCCCGTGCGCCTCATTGCCTCTTTTAGGGCCGTCACGCCCAAATCGATTGCGGAAACCGTCTTGAGTGACTTTCCAAAGCTGCCGACAGGCGTTCTGACAGCACTGACGATCACTGCCTGTTGCATCGTGGACCTCCGTAAAGTGGGATTGTGGGACCTGGAAGAGATTCCGGACAGGGTCCGGCTGGAAGCTGGGACAGAAGTGCGATTATCCAATCCCATATTCTAAAAGGACTGCCCCTGTCATGTCAAAAGAATTCCCCAACGGTGAACCGGACTGCAATCAGGCCCGGTTGCACAAGTGCCCCGTATCCGGAGTGGCCGTGCTTTCGCGGGCACTTTTGCGACCGGCCCTTTGCCCGATTGCAATTGACAAATACCGACCCTTCAGGTAAATGTTTCTAAACTATTGTATGCAAAGGGATTTCTTGGAATTATACGATTTTCTTCGGCCCTGTCGGCTTGGCTTCCCATTATTTGCACTGCGCCGCGCGCTATTGGAGCGAGCCGGAAAATGTTGAGGAGAATTCACTTTGACCCAGAGAATTTTTGAAGTAAAAGTAATCAGCGGTTTTGCCGCGGCTCACAACCTGCTAAACTTTAGAGGAAAGTGTGAAAATCTTCACGGACACAACTGGAAGGTGGAGGTCGTTTTGAGAGGCGCTCGCCTGCAGGATAACGGGATCTTGGTTGACTTCGGCGAGGTCAAGCAGGCGGTGAGGGAGGCCCTTGAGGAGCTTGACCACAAGCACCTCAATGAACTGCCTTATTTCAGCCGGAACAATCCATCCTCTGAAAATATCGCCCGGTTTGTTTTCGAACGTCTTTCCGAGAAGCTCAACAGCCCCGATTGCAGTCTGTACAGAGTATCGGCCTGGGAATCCGCTGATGCCTGCGCAACATACATGGAGATTTGACCGAGAGCTGAGCCGAGCCTGTAAAGGAGCACTGTTTATGGTAATTCTGAGAAAAGGAACCGGAACCGGTCGCCGGAATCCTGCGATGCGGCCGTGTATTTTTCTTTCGTTTGCGCTTGTGCTGTTTCTGGTGTTTGGGACGGCAATCTGTGCGATGGCGCTCCAGAAGCATACTCTTGATGAGGGTGGAAAAGCGGCGGCGGCCCAGGCGAGAGCCCCTCAGAACTCCCAGGAACAGGAAGCGCCCCATAGCCTGGCCCCACAACAGCCGGCGCAACCCGGTCATGCCCCGGCCCCGGCGCAGCCGCAGGCCGAGAAGCCGAGCGCGCATCCTCAGGCCGCAGTACCCGAAGCCAAGCCCGGCGAGGGCCACGGCGCGGCCCCCGAGGCGGGTGCCGAGCATGCGGCGGCCCCCGCTGGAGGGGAGCATGGGCTGGTGCTTCCGGAAATTTCACCCATTCCGGGCGTTACCTTTGTGGACACCATGATTGAGCTGATGGACCGTGAGTTGCACGGAAGAACGTTTGGCTGGAGGCCGAACGACCTCATCGTCGGCCGCTTCACCGATGACATAAACAACTATCAGTTGGGCGTTCTGGAAGCTATACGGTTCACCTCCCTGAGGCTGAAGGACAGTCTCACCCGGATGGGGGACGCCGACACCTATGACCCCGACCTCGAACAGGCCGTAAACCTTTTCATGAACAGCGCCACTATGTGGTGGTTTCCTTCGGCGGAAAGTTCATACGGCACGGCAGTCGAGCACTTGAAGAAGTTCAAAACCAAGCTGGAGACAGGCAAGCGCAGCTTCTACTACAGGCGCGACAACCTGGTTGCTCTCCTGACCACCTACAAGGACCTGCTCGGAAACGTCAACAGGTCGCTCATCATGCCCGTGGGGTGGTTTAATTCCGACGATCATTTCTACTATGCAAAAGGGGTGGCGCACGTATACCTGGAAATTCTGAAGGTGTGCCGCGTGGGCTTCAAGAGCCAGCTTGCAACCACCATGCACGGCATGGACATAATGGACGAGATCCTGCACGAACTCCACACCGCCGAGCAGATCGATCCGTGGATCATTCTAAACTCCGATTACAGCGGGCTCCTGGCAAACCACCGCGCCAACCTCAACGCGCCGCTGAGCGAAGTGGCCCACCTGCTGGGGGTGTTGAGCCTGCTGTAAGCGATTTTTAAACCAGGCCGGCATGGTATTAGACGAAAGCGAGGAGAGGAGCTGCGCCCCCCTCGCCGTCGCGCGGCTCGGTGTGGCGTTGCGCGCTCCCGCAACGCGGGCAACCGGTACCTGAAATGTTGCCGTTGCCGGCGGACTCGGCTCCCGGCGTCACCCCGGCCCGGCGGTGCTTTTGAGCCGGGGTCCAGTGTCTTTTTCTAGTTTCCACGCTCCTGCCGGAAGCAAGAAGCCATCATTAAACCGTAAACCGCCAAAGCCCCCGGATTCCCGTCTAAAAGCGTTGCGTGAATGACGCTTTGGGAGTTCCCCCCCATTTACGTGAAGTTCACGTATTTTGAAGCGACCTCATTTTGGGCAACGGACCGGCAATCATTCCCCCGCCATGGCTGGAATTCTCACCTTGCGCGCAACTTTGTCTCAGATATGCCCCTGGAGCGCCCGTTCGAATCTTTTTTTCTGTTTTTGAAGGTAGTCAAGGTCATGGCCGCCCATGGATATGGCCTCGTTGATAACGGCAATGGCCTCCTTGTAGCGGCCGTTGACATAAAACGCTTCGGCCAGGGTGTCGAGCACGTTTGGTTGCGGACTCAGCTCGACGGCCCTGAGGGCCAGGTCCAGTGCCCTCGATGGATTTCGGTACGGTTTGGGGGAGGTGGCGTAGAGCCAGGCGAGGTTGTTTAGAACGGAGGCGTTTTGCGGGTCCATGGCAAGGGCGGCGCTCAGGACCGATTCGGCTTCCGAATAGCGGCCCTTTTCGAAAAGAAGTCCGCCGTAGAGCCCCTGGAGCTTCGCGTCGTCGGGTTTTTGCGCAAGCGCGTGTTCCAACAGCGCCAGACTGTTTTCAGTACGCAAATTCCTGGCCAGACCGGTCCTGGATGCCCCCGCCATGCCCAGAAGGAGCGCGCAGAAAACTGCGACATAGGCAATGGCGGCGCCGTAAAGCTTTCGGTTGTGCTTGCGGATCAGGCCGGGGTCCCCGGACGCAGCCATTATGAAGTCTATTCTTTCGCGGATGCTGTAATGGTGCCAGTTCGGCAGGTCTTCTATCCTGCCGCTGTGGTGCGCTATCTTTTCAAATGATGAGACCAGGGAAAACGGGTTTCCCAGCAGTTGAAGGGCGAACAGGTCCGCCTGCCGTTCGCTGTTTCGCAGGAAGAACCCGAAAATGTAGCGGAAAAAGACGACAACCAGGATCAGCAGCGGAATGGAGGAAACCAGGTATGTGCCCGTATCGTGCGCCATTGTCCAATTGAGAATCGTTCGATTTGACAGGGCGACGGCGGTAACGATATCGCCCAGGTAATAGACCGCCATGCTGAAGAGGATAAAGAGCCCCAGGAAAAACAGCAGGTGTTTTTTCCGAACGTGCCCCATCTCATGTGCGACGACCGCTTCCAGTTCCGGTACGCCAAGAATCCCCAGGAGCCCCGATGTTATCAGGATATACCGCATTCCGGGCAGTATTCCCACCACCCCCGCGGTAAGCATCTCCCCCCCGAAAAGAGGCCAGAGCAGAAAACCGCCCACCCTGAAGCCGTAGCGATCGCAAAATTTTTCCAGTTCCCCCCTGACATAACCCTCCGGAAGGGGTTCGCAGCGCCAAAGCCGGACCATAAGCCAGGGGCCGAACAGGACAAACGCAACAAGCGCCGCGCACACGATAAGGTACTGGCCGAGTTCGGACTCGAAGAAAGCGGGCATCCTTATGAGCTGGAACAGGTCGAGCGCGGCTGAGATGAAAAACCAGGGGGCCAGGATAACCACCGAGAAGGAAAGTTGCCCGCGGATGAAATCAAACCGCCCCATTTGAGAACTGTGGATGGCCTGGTAGGATGGATAGGCGTAAAACCATATCACGCAAAGGTGCGCCAGGTAGAGGGCGATGCCGGTAAGTCCCGAGATCGTCTCAAACTTGTCGAAGCCGGGCAGGGCGCTCAAGATAATATTGAGGTTGAGAACATAGATGTAGAAGAAAAGCCATGCTATCGCCAGAATATTGAGACGGGTCTGGATGCGTTGGTAGCGCTGGCTCACCGAGGAGATGAAAATCGCACTGGATGCGCTTTTGTAGAGCTTCTGAAAGGATGCCCGGCAATAGGCGGCGAAAAGAAAAAACATGATGAAGATGTAGGGGATATAGGAGAAGTAGTCCGCCGGGGCTTTCTGCTGAGGCTGAAGACTGAACAGGAGCAATACGATTATGAAATAGATCAGTTGGCTATACATCGGATGCCGGGCGTAGGAGGCACGATGTTGGAAGCCGGAATAAAGAAAAGCGTCGTCGGCGGTTCATCGATCCAAGCCAATCCTTCCTTTAAGGAGCCTCGTATCTCCTATCTGCGTTTCCGGTTCTCGCCCTCGAAGCAATTCTTTCGCACTTCTTCCTTGAGCTGCACCGGGTAATTGCCGTCAAAGCAGGCCATGCAGAAAGGATGGTTGTCGCGTGTTGCGCCGGCCCCTTTGAGCAGCCCGTCGAGGCTTAGATAATTGAGCGAATCGAGGCCGATAAAATCCCTTATCTCCTCCACGGAATGAGAAGCGGCTATCAGTTCGCCCTTGGTGGAGAAATCTATCCCGTAGGGGCAGGGATGCCGGTGCGGCGGACAGCTCACCATCATGTGGACCTCTTTGGCCCCGGCCTGCCTGAGCGACTTGATCCTGGTCCTGGTGGTGGTCCCCCGTATTATCGAATCCTCCACCAATATAACACTCTTGTCCCTGAGAAGCTCCCGTACCGGATTGAGTTTGACGCGCACCGAGAAGTCGCGCATGGCCTGGCTTGGCTGAATGAAAGTGCGTCCCACGTAGTGATTTCGAATTATCCCGATTTCCAGGGGGACATGGGACATCTCCGCGAACCCAAGGGCGGCGTAATTGCCGGAGTCCGGAAAGGGCATCAGCAGGTCGGCCTTGATCGAGGAATTCTCCTGTGCAAGCAGCCTGCCCAGCCTTTTTCGGCACATGTAGACGTTCTGGCCGAAGATATTGCTGTCCGGCCTTGCAAAGTAGATGAATTCGAATATGCAATAGGACGGGCGCCTCTTGGGGAACGGAAAAAGAGAGTGCATGCCGTTGTCGTCGATGATCAGCACCTCACCCGGCTCCAGGTCGCGGATGTAGGTGGCCTCGATGAGATCGAGCGCGCATGTTTCGGAGGCCAGGACGTAGCTGTCGTTCAATTCGCCAAGGCACAGCGGGCGGAAGCCGTTGGGGTCGCGCACCCCTATGAGCGTGTCCTTGGTGCACATGGTAAGCGAATAGGCGCCCTGTACCTGTGTGAGGGCCGAAATAAGGGCCTCTTCCAGCCCGTAGATGAGGTTTCTGGCCAGAAGGTGCATGAATATTTCGGTGTCCATCGTCGAGCGGAAAATCGCGCCCTGTCTTTCCAGGTCCTGCCGCAGCGCCACCGCGTTGACCAGATTTCCGTTATGAGCTATGGCGTAGTGGTTGTTGCCGTGGAAAACGACGAACGGCTGGGCGTTTGCCACCAGGGATGCCCCGGTCGTCGAGTAGCGGACGTGGCCGACCGAAATATAGCCGCGAAGCGTCTTGAGCCTTTCTTCATTGAAAACGTCGTTTACGAGCCCCATGTGCCTGTAATCGACGATTTGGCAGCCGTCGGCAACCGCTATGCCGGCGCTTTCCTGCCCCCGGTGCTGAAGCGCGTAGAGGCCGAAGTAGGCGAGTTTTGCCGCGTCTTCATGGCCGTAGATTCCAAATATGCCGCATTCTTCCCGCCTGGAAGGTACAAAAACCGGTCCGTCGAAAGGTCCGGGAACTTTTAAATTACCATAGTCAGGCATAAGCCCGCTCCATCAGCGGTGAATCGGTGAATTGTTTTAGCCCCAGCCCACCCATTCACCTGGTTTATCTCCCCCGATGATACTCCTGAATGGTCTTTACATCCCAGTCGCCTTCCTGCAAGGCGCCCACCGCTTCGGCAATCGCCATTGCCCCGGCTATGGTCGTGGCATACGGGATGTTGTACATCAGGGTGGTGCGCCTGATATCGTATGAATCGGAGGTGGTCTTCTTTCCCAGCGTAGTGTTCACAACCAATTGTATCTCTCCGCTCTTTATTTTGTCCACCACATGCGGCCGGCCTTCCCGTAGTTTATAAACCTGGTCGGCGGCTATGCCGTTTTTGCGAAGATGATGGGCGGTTCCGGCCGTTGCGATCAGGTTGAATCCAAGCTCCCGGAGCCTGCGTGCAACCGGCAGGACCTTCTGCTTGTCCGCGTCGTGGACACTCACGAATACCGTCCCGCCCTTCGGAAGCTCATAGCCGGCCGCGGCCTGGGCCTTGGCGAACGCGATACCGAAATTATATCCGATTCCCATAACTTCGCCCGTAGATTTCATTTCCGGCCCGAGCAGCGTGTCGACGTCGGGGAATCGGGAGAATGGGAAAACGGCCTCTTTTACCGAAATGTGCTCCGGTTCGATTTCCTTGTCGAAATCCAGTTCCACGAGCGTCCTGCCGAGCATTACCTTCGTGGCCAGCTTTGCGAGCGGGCGGCCTATGGCCTTGCTCACGAACGGAACGGTCCTGGATGCGCGCGGATTTACTTCCAGTATGTAAATTTCGCCGTCCTGGATGGCATACTGGATGTTCATCAGGCCGATAACCCCCAGTTCCTGCGCGAGGAGCCTGGTCTGCCTCTTTATCTCCTCCTGGACTTCCCGCGAGATGCTGATGGGCGGAAGCACGCACGCCGAGTCGCCGGAATGGATGCCCGCCTGTTCGATGTGCTCCATAATGCCGCCTATTACCGTGATTTGGCCGTCGCTGATGGCGTCCACGTCGAGCTCTATCGCGTCTTCCAGGAACTTGTCTATTAAAATGGGATGTCCGGGCGAGACGTGTACGGCCGTGCACATGAATTCGCAAAGCCGCTCCCGGTCGTATACTATTTCCATGGCGCGCCCGCCAAGCACGTATGACGGACGGACCACGACCGGGTAGTCGATCTGCTCGGCGGCCTCTATCGCCTCCTCTATGGTAAAGGCGGTGGCGTTTTCGGGCTGCCTCAGGTCGAGTTTTTTAAGAAGTTGCTGAAACCGCTTGCGGTCTTCGGCGCGGTCGATGGCGTCCGGAGAGGTCCCCAGTATTTTAGCCCCCGCCTTTTCGAGCGGCACGGCAAGGTTTAGCGGCGTCTGGCCGCCAAACTGGACGATAATGCCCTTAGGTTTTTCGGTATCCAGGATGCTCAGCACGTCCTCGCGGGTGAGGGGCTCGAAATAGAGCTTATCCGACGTGTCGTAGTCGGTGGAAACGGTTTCCGGGTTGGAGTTTACCATGATGGACTCATGGTGTTCCTCGCGAAGGGCAAAAGAGGCGTGAACGCAGCAGTAGTCGAATTCGATCCCCTGTCCGATACGGTTCGGGCCGCCCCCGAGGATCGCCACCTTGGGTGTGTCCGACGGCCTTGCCTCGTCTTCGGTCTCGTAGGTCGAATAATAATAAGGAGTATAGGCCTCGAACTCGGCCGCGCAGGTGTCGACCAGCTTGTATACGGGACGTATCCCGTGGGCCAGGCGCTTCTGGCGAACCGTTTCCTCGTCGGTCCCGGTGAGCTGCGAGAGCCGCAGGTCGGAAAACCCCCACGATTTGGCCAGCCGCAGCTTTTCGGCTTCGTCCAAAAATGCCCGGTCCATGGCGGAGTCGCGGATTGCGGCCTCCATTTCCAGGATGTCGCGGATATGGTGTAAAAACCACGGGTCGATATGCGAAAGCCTGTAAATTTCCTCGACCGAAACCCCGAGCTTCAGCGCCTCGCCGATCTGGAAAAGCCTCATCGAATTGGGGCGGCGAAGCCTTTGTTTGAGCTGTTCGACATATTCGGCATCGGTTGAAGCCGGGGGGTCGTAAAAACCGTAGTGCCCGATTTCGAGCGACCGGATGGCCTTCTGGAGTGATTCCTTAAACGTCCGCCCGATGGCCATCGTTTCGCCCACGGACTTCATGGACGTGGAGAGTATGTCTTCGGTTCGCGGGAATTTCTCGAAAGTGAACCGGGGCACCTTCACGACGCAGTAGTCGATGGTGGGCTCGAACGAGGCCCTGGTCTCGCGCGTGATGTCGTTTGCGATTTCATCGAGCGAATAGCCCACCGCGAGCTTGGCGGCTATCTTGGCGATCGGAAACCCCGTCGCCTTGGACGCCAGGGCCGACGAACGGGACACCCTCGGGTTCATCTCGATTACGACCATGTCGCCGTTTTCGGGGTTTATCGCGAACTGGACGTTCGATCCGCCGGTTTCCACTCCTATTTCGCGCAGTATGGCGATGGATGCGTCCCGCATCTTCTGGTATTCGCGGTCGGTAAGGGTCTGTGCCGGAGCAACCGTTATCGAATCTCCGGTATGGACCCCCATTGCGTCCATGTTTTCAATCGAGCAGATAATGACCACGTTGTCCATGTAGTCGCGCATTACTTCGAGCTCGAATTCCTTCCATCCCAGGACCGATTCTTCGAGCATTACCGACCGGATCAGGCTGGCATCGAGCCCCCGCTGAGTCTGATCGATGAGTTCTTCCCTGTTGTATGCTATGCCGCCTCCCGTTCCGCCCAGGGTGAAGGAGGGCCGCACGATAACGGGGTAGCCGATCTTGTGGGCGAAGTTTTCCGCATCGGCCAGGCTGTTTACGATAACGCTTTCCGGCACGCGCAACCCGATGTTGTTCATGGCGTCCCGGAAAAGCTGGCGGTCCTCGGCCTTCTTTATGACGGCTTCGTTTGCACCGATCATCTCCACGCCGTAGCGTTTGAGAATGCCGGCTTCGGATACTCTGACAGCGACGTTCAGGGCCGTCTGGCCGCCCAGCGTGGGCAGGATGGCGTCGGGGCGCTCGCGCCTGATTATCTTTTCGACCGCCTCCGGGGTTATCGGTTCGATGTAGGTGCTGTGGGCCGTTTCTGGGTCGGTCATAATGGTCGCCGGATTGCTGTTTACCAGGACTATCTCGTAGCCCTCCTCGCGAAGGGCTTTGCACGCCTGCGTGCCCGAGTAGTCGAACTCGCATGCCTGGCTTATTATTATCGGCCCGGAACCGATTATGAGGATCTTCTTTATGTCGGTGCGCTTGGGCATTAAACTCTTTTCCTTAACCAGCCTGGCCGGATCGCCTCCGGTTGACAAAGACCACGGCGAAAAAAAAGTGGCATACTACCGCTCGTGCCTGAGGCCGGCGGAGGCATTCTTTTCCATAAGCTCCATGAAGCGGGCGAAAAGATACGATGCGTCATGCGGCCCGGGCGAGGCTTCCGGGTGATACTGCACGCAGAAGGCTGGCGCTTCGAGGTGCTCCATTCCTTCCAGCGTATTGTCGTTGAGGTTTACGTGAGTGAGCCGTACGGGCAGCTTCGCAAGCGACCGGGGGTCCACGCAGTAGCCGTGGTTTTGGGAGGTAATCTCGATTTTGCCCGTGGTAAGGTCCTTTACCGGCTGATTCGCCCCCCGGTGCCCGAATTTAAGTTTGAACGTCGTACCGCCCATGGCAAGACCCATCATCTGATGCCCCAGGCAGATCCCGAAAACCGGCTTCCTGCCGAAAAGCTCCCGCACCGAATCGATCACGTAGTGCACGGCCGAGGGGTCCCCCGGGCCGTTTGACAGGAAAATGCCGTCCGGGTTGCACGCCAGGAGCGCCTCCGCCGAAGTGTGCGCCGGGAAAACCAGCACCTGGCAGCCCACCTTTTCGAGCATTCGCAAAATATTGTACTTTATTCCGCAGTCCAGGGCGGCCACCCTGAAGCCGGGCACGTCGGGCAGCCATTCCGGCCGGTCGATTTCGACCCTTTTGCCCTTAAACCACCGGTAAGGCTTTTGGCAGGTAACGTCTTTTACCAGGTCGATGCCGTTGAGGCCCGGATAGGCCTGCACCTGGCCCATCAGTTCGTCCGTGTTGTCCGTATCGGTGGCGATTATCCCGCGCATTGCCCCCACTACCCGCAGGTGTCGCGTGAGGGCGCGGGTATCTATCCCCTCGATTCCGATCTTTCCGTGCTCATTTAGAAAATCGGCAAGGGTCCTGTCGCTTCGCCAGTTGCTGGCAAAGCTTTGGTATTCTTTTACGATAAATGCTTCCACCTGCACCGCGGCCGATTCCATGTCCTCCGGGTTGATCCCGTAGGTCCCCGTCAGGGGATAGGTCATCGCCACGATCTGGCCCTTGTACGAGGGGTCGGTAAGGACCTCCTGGTACCCGGTCATGCTGGTATTGAATACTACCTCGCCCAGCGCCCGGCCCGTGCCGGCGAACGCATAGCCTTTGAATATCGTGCCGTCTTCAAGCAAAAGTATCGCCTGCGGACGGTCCCAGGGAAGACTCATAAAACCCACCTGCCTGCAGGGGAGGATGCCTCCCCTGTGCTGTTGCCGAGCATGCCAAGTTGCGATAAAGTCGATAATTTCAAAAAGAGCGTGGGAATGGATTCCTCCGCGCGCCCCCAATTTCGGCCGCAAGCGCATGAGACCGGGCGCTTTTAAAAAGTATTCAGGGTGATTGCAGATATCAATTGTAACTTGTAAACTGTTCAGGGCAAACTTTAAGTAATTTCAATGATTCCCCGCAAGAATCGAGCGCACCCTTTCAAGGTCCTCGCCGGTGTCGACCGACAGGGAATCCGTGGGCGAAAGCGCAACTTTTATGGAATAGCCGTTTTCCAGGGCGCGCAGTTGTTCGAGCTTTTCCATCGATTCCAGCTCTCCTGCCGGCAGGGCCACGAATCGCCTGAGAAATGAGCGCCGGTAGGCATAGAAGCCCAGGTGCTTGAGGAAAGTTCGGTCGCCGCCGTCCCGCGCGAAAGGAATAGGGGAACGTGAAAAATATAGTGCCTTCCCGCTCCCGTCCGTAACGACCTTGACACAGTTCGGGTCCAGGAACTCCTGCCTGCTCGCGCATCGAAACGCCAGGGTCGCCATTTCGCAGTCGGCCTCGGCCGCGGCCCGCACCAGCACTTCGATCATGGAAGGCTCAAGCAGGGGTTCGTCGCCCTGGATGTTCACCACCAGGTCGTCGTCTGCCAGTTCCAGCAGGTCCGCCGCCTCGGCGATCCGGTCCGTGCCGCTCAAATGATCGGAGCGGGTGAGGACAAATCGTCCTCCGAAAGAGTCCACCGCCTGCGCAATTCGATCGTCGTCGGTTGCAACGATCACTTTTTCCAGCAGCGCACACCCGGCGGCCCGCTCGCAGACGTGGCGGATCATGGGTTTTCCGCCGATCTGCGCGAGCGGTTTTCCCGGCAGTCGCGTCGAAGCATAACGTGCTGGAATTATGGCAAACACATGCATAGTCGCCGCAGCCGGAACAAACAGGGTGAAATTTGGTGCAAACCGACGTCATCAGACCTGGTTTATAAAAAAGGCAATCTTTTTCCGATAATTGTGCCCGCGAGGGCGGATGGCGGCCTTTTTTGCGCGAGCAATACTATGATAAAGTCGCAGCCGGATGCAATAGCGACTTTCAACTAAACGTAACAATCGAGGGGCTTTCATGGATCCGATACAGCACGTGCGCCGATGCTCCCAGTATTTTGACATTCTCCTTCGAAACCATCCCGAATACGGCGGCTGGCTCCTCGATGAGCAAAATATGAGGAGAAAATTCCCGCTTACCGGCCTCTACGCCGATCTTCAGCACGAGGTCGAATCGGCGTCCTCGTTCAACGAGTTGCAGAGGATTTTCCGGCGGTTCAAACAGATGCATTTCTTAAGAATCGGCGCCCGCGACCTGCTCGGCATGGCCGACCTGGTGGAAAGCACCGGCCAGATAAGCGACCTGGCCTCGGTCGCACTCCAGATCGGCCTTGAAACGCTGTGGGCAAATCCCGCCTGGTGGACGTGGGGCGGGGAAGCCAAAGCCTGGGAAAAGGCCTGCGGACAGTTCTCTCTTTCCGTGCTTGGTCTGGGCAAGCTCGGCGGACACGAACTCAATTATGTCTCCGACATCGATCTGATTCTGCTCTCCTCGCTCAAAGACTGCGGCGAGGACTCCGAAAACCGCCTGGACCTCGTGAGCCGGCTTGCCCACTGGCTCTCTCGGCTCATCGCGGACAGGTTTGAAGGAGACCGGGTGTTCCAGATCGATTTCCGCCTCCGGCCCAACGGGAAAGACGGGCTGCTGGTGCCCTCGATGAGCGGGGCCGTGGAACACTATCAACTGCATGGTCGCTCCTGGGAGCGCCAGATGCTTCTCAAATGCAGGCCGGTGGCCGGTGACCGCCAGGCGGGATATGCATTTTTGCGCGAGATACGGCCTTTTGTCTTCCGCAGGTTTCTCGATTTCCAGGCGATAAGCGAACTCAGAGAAATGCGAAACATGATATTGACCGAAGCGGCACGGTTCCAGCCCAGCGGCCGGCAATATGATGTCAAGCTGGGGATAGGCGGTATCCGGGAAATCGAGTTCCTGGTCCAGTCGATGCAGCTTATTTATGGAGGAAGACATCCGGAACTGGACGAGCCCAATAACCTCCGATGCCTGGAAAAACTGGGTGAACTTGGGCTTTTTCCGGAGAAAACGGTGCGCGAACTCGCAGAGTCCTACATTTTCCTGCGGAAAGTGGAACATTATATCCAGCTCGACCAGAACCGCCAGACCCAGAGGATCCCCCGGTCCGAAGATGCGAGACGGCGCCTCGTCCTGGCAATGGGGTTCGAAGAGGCGGAAGACGAGTTCATAGAGGCGCTCGAAGCCCACTGTTCCAGGGTAAACGCCAATTTCTCCGACCTGTTCCTGGAAATGCCCGAAGAACGGGGGCGAACCGGTGAAGCCGGGGCCGGTGAAAAGGGCGGGGGGCTGGATACTTTTCCGGAGGGTCCCCTGACCGCCCTGCGGCATACGCTCAAATCGTTCCCTTCAGCCGCCCAAGCGGCAATCATCGGGTCCATCGAGGGCCGCTTTCCGAGTGCCGGCGGAGAACTCGGAGGGAAAATACTTATAAGGCTTGACTCCTATTATTTGAGGGCATCGCGCAAGCCCGGCCTGTTGAAGCTCATCGGGGCGGCTAAGCCTTGGCTGAGGCCGTTTTCCGGCGCATTGGCATCGAGCGAGCTGTTTTCGGCGCTTTTGACGCAAAACCCCGGCCTGGTGGAAGGAATTGCCGTGGGGCCGGAGAAATTAACGGATGCCGTCCAGTGGGAATCCTTTGCGGGAAGGCTTCTGGAAAACTCGGAGGACTACGGGGAGAGGCTCGAATGGATCAGGAGGCTTAAAAACGAACGTATCCTGCAAATCGTTCTTGCCGACCTGGGCGGTGAAATCGATTTTGCCGTGCTGGAAGAACAGTTGAGCGCCCTTGCCGGGTTCGTCATACGCCAGACCCTGGAAGCCGTCAGGCGCAAGCTCGGTCTTCCGGCCGACCTGCCTCTTTCGGTCGTGGGAATGGGCAAGCTTGGCAGCATGGAAATGAGCTACCTCTCCGACCTGGACATGGTGTTCGTATACGACCCGCGCCCCGGCGAGCCGGAAGGCCAGATACCGGGCCAGGTCGTGAGACTCATCCAGCGGTTTATGAACATGCTGAGCATGCCCCTGGAAGACGGCCCCGGCTATGCGGTGGATGCCCGCCTGAGGCCGACGGGGACTTACGGGCCGCTCGTTGTCACCAGGAAATCCTGGCTTGAATACTACAGCGCCCAGGCCGATATCTGGGAGATACAGGCCCTGCTTCGCGCAAGGCCGGTTGCCGGGGACCCCGGTCTGGGCGGGTCCATCGAGCAGCGGGCGCGGCAGATATGCTTTTCACAAAGATCGCCCGTGGACGTCTGGCCCCGTATTTGCCACCTCCGGGACCGCATGGAAAAGGAAAGGGGCGAGGAGGGCGAAGGACAGATCGATTTGAAGGTCGGAATGGGGAGCCTGGCCGACATCGAATTCATCGTCCAGGGATGCCTCCTGGTCGAGGGGCGAATGCCCCCTGCCCCCTGGCGTTCGGTCAGAGAGGCGGTCGGGGGGTTTTTGAAAGAGGTCCCTGAGGCAGCCGGTATAGCCGGGGAAGCCAAAGCCGCTTTCGGATCTCTTCGCGCCCTTGTCCACCGCCTCGATCTTTTCACCAACTCCAGTTCCGGCAGGCTCGACGAATGCGGCTTCAAGGCAATGACCGCGCTTGGCCTGTGGCCTCCGCGCTTTGATGGGAATTCGATCCGGACCTGGGAGGACCTCCAGCGGCTGAGAAGAGAGGTGAGGTCGGTTTTTAGGAATTTTTGTCAATCCTGAAGCGGCAGGGTCCCTGCCGGGCACGAAGGCACAATGACCTTGACTAAGCAAAGTTTTTCCGGCTAAAATATGGCTGGAATTAAGACTGTTGCGTGATTTCGGCCACCTTGCCGGAGTCCCGTGCATATCCGGCCGCCCATAAGAAGGGGCGTGCGGCCGGCGCACTTGGTCGAGTTGGATGGAACCTTGGAGGAAAAGTTCGTCCGGGCTGTTTCGATGAAGTGAAGTAACGAGACGAAAAGAGGTCAGAATCGGCGCAAACCGATCATTTATTACCGGTATTATTCAAAAAGAATTGCTCAATATTTTTGTTACGGCCGGCCGGTGCGGTGTTATAATAAACACCGTCGGCACTTAAGGCCGAAAGAATAAATCGGAAATAATTGAACTGCTTATTCGGTTCCCCTGCTGTGCTCGTGATTGGCAGAATGTCCTCGAGCCAACACACAACCAACGGGAGCCCTGCCTTGCTCTGGTGTGCATGTCAGCTTTCGAGCTGAAAGCCTGAAGGAGTAATAGGGCGCCCACCTGAACCTTACGGTTCAAGACCACCTGCCAACACGGCACATGCGGGGGCGTGACCAGCCTCTTTTCTGCCTTCTCAGGGCTTTCTGCGATTACCTCACATCAGCGGAATCCAGTACTTTTCCCTCCAAATGTAATTCCTCATCTGCCATTTTTCTTCATTTTTTTCTTAAATAACCTGCCTGTGGCCCTCGGGGGGCTGGAAGGCTTGTGAGATCGGGACACGGTTACTGAGCTCGAAAGGAATCTGCGAGAAATGGGCTATCTATCCGGAACTGGTATATTTTTCTTAGGATTGTTGGGTGGTGCGGGCCTTGGGTTTCTGTGCCGCTATCTGTTGCTGGAAAAAAAGCACCAGAAAATGGCCACCGAATCGAGGAACCTTCTTGTCGAAGCCAGGAAAGAGGCTGAGACGATAAAAAAAGAAGCGATCCTCCAGGCCAAAGACGGCCTCTTTCAGATGAAGGCCGAATTCGAAAAGGAGACCAAAGAGAGTAGGAAAGAGTTTCAAAACCTCGAAAAACGTATTCTACAAAAAGAAGAGAACCTGGACCGTAAGGTCGAAGGGCTGGACAAAAGAGAGACGACGCTCAACAAACGCGAGAAGCAGATAGCGCAGCAGGAAAGAGAAATTTCGGATCGCGAGCGGGAAATAGCCGAGATGATCGAAGAAGAGAAGAGAAAACTCGAAACGGTCTCCGGCATGTCGTGCCAGGAAGCAAAGGAAATGCTCATCAAGTCGATAGAAAACGAGGCCCGGCACGACGCCGCGGTGCTGATCAAAAAGATCGAGACGGAGGCGCGCGAAATAGCGGACCGGAAAGCAAAGGACATCATTTCGCTGGCTGTCCAGAGGTATGCCGGCGAATACGTGGCCGAAAAGACGGTCTCGGTTGTGACTCTTCCCAATGAAGAAATGAAGGGCCGCATTATCGGCCGCGAAGGAAGAAACATCCGGGCGATAGAGGCATCGACCGGAGTGGATCTTATAATCGACGACACGCCGGAGGCCGTTATTCTTTCCGGCTTTAACCCGGTGCGGCGGGAAATCGCCAGGATTGCGCTCGAAAGGCTGATATCGGACGGCAGAATACACCCCGCCAGGATCGAGGAGGTGGTCGAGAAGGTCGCCAGCGAGATCGAAACATCCGTTCGCGAAGCCGGCGAACAGGCTGCCTTCGACGTTGGCGTCCACGGCATCAATCCCGAACTGATAAAGCTTGTCGGAAAGCTCAAATTCCGCACCAGTTACGCGCAAAACGTGCTCCAGCACTCCAGGGAGGTTTCATTTCTTTGCGGGATCATGGCCGCGGAACTGGGGCTCAATGAAAAGCATGCCAAGCGGGCCGGTCTTCTCCACGATATCGGCAAAGCGGTCGACCACGAGATGGAGGGGCCTCATGCCGCCATCGGCGCCGACCTTGCCCGCAGATACGGGGAAACCCCCGGCATCGTGCACGCCATAGCTGCCCACCACGAGGACGTGGCGGCGGAAGGCCTCCTGGCCGTACTGGTCCAGGCGGCCGACGCGCTCTCCGGAGCACGGCCCGGCGCCCGGAAGGAACTGCTGGAAACCTACGTCAGGCGCCTCGAAGACCTCGAACGCATTGCGGCCTCCTTCAACGGCATCAACAAGGCCTACGCCATTCAGGCCGGAAGGGAGCTGCGCATCGTGGTCGAGAGCAACATAGTAAACGATGCCGACGTCGTGCTTCTCAGCCGCGACATCGCCAAAAAGATCGAAAGCGAGCTTACCTATCCCGGCCAGATTAAGGTCACTGTGATCCGGGAAACAAGGGCCGTGGAATACGCAAAATAGACCGATCAATTCTTGCTTGGAGAGGAATTTTTCCCGCCGGTGATGAACGTATTTGATATTCTTTCTGATCGTGGTTTCGTGGCCCAGGCAACCGATGCCGGGGACCTTGAATCTTACCTGTCCACACCCGCCGCCTGCTATATAGGGTTCGATCCGACGGCGGACAGCCTGCACATTGGAAGCCTTGTTCCCATCATGGCCCTTGCGCACATGCAAAGGGGAGGGCACCGGCCCCTGGTGGTTGTCGGCGGCGGCACCGGGCTCGTCGGGGACCCGAGCGGCAAGACCGAAATGCGCCAGCTCCTTACGATCGAACAAATTGAGTCCAATGTGGCGGCCCTCAAAAACCAGCTCTCGCGCTTTCTGGACTTCGGCGACGGGAAAGCGGTGATGCTCAACAATGCCGACTGGCTGGCGGACCTTCGATATATCGAATTTCTAAGGGACATTGGAAGGCATTTCAGCGTCAACCGTATGCTGGCGGCGGAAAGCTACAAAATCCGCCTGGAAACGGGTCTCAATTTCATCGAATTCAACTACATGCTGCTCCAGGCATACGATTTCTACCACCTGGCCGGCAAATTCGATTGTTTTCTTCAGATGGGAGGCGACGACCAGTGGGGAAACATCGTTGCCGGTATCGAACTGATACGGCGAAAGCTCCACAAGGGGGCCCATGCCGTAACCTTTCCGCTCCTGACGACGGCGTCGGGGGCCAAGATGGGAAAAACGGCCTCCGGTGCGGTATGGCTCAGTGCTGAGAAAACTACCTCTTTTGATTTCTACCAGTACTGGATAAACACGGACGACCGGGACGTGGTGCGGTTCCTTAAACTGTATACGTTCATACCGGTTCCGGAAATCGATGCGGTGTCGTCCCTTGATGGGCAGGATCTCAACTCGTGCAAGACCGTTCTGGCCTACGAGGTCACACAGCTCGCTCACGGCAGGAAGGCCGCCCTTGCCGCCCTCGAAGCCGCCGGGAGCGTGTTCGGAAGAAGATCGCTGCCAAAAGACCTCCTGCCTTCGAGTTCCATTCCGCGGGAGGCTGGACAGAAAGCCGATGCGGTGCCGGCCAGCCTGGTCGGGGCGAATCGTCTCGAAGCCGGAATCGCGGCCTTCGAACTGTTTGCCGAGATCGGGCTCTGTGAATCAAGGGGTGCCGCCCGCCGCCTCATCCAGCAGGGCGGGGCCTATGTAAACGAAGAGCGCATACCCGATATCGACTACCGCATCGAATCGGCACACTTAAGGGATGGCGGCATACTTCTCAGGGCGGGCAAAAAGAAAGTTCACCGGATCAGGGTGGAGTAGCTGTTTTTTGTGTTGACTCTCGCTGCCGGCTGAGATAAAAACGCACTCTTTGCGGGGAACTGGCTTCCTGAGAAAATCCTTCCATCGGCTGACTGCTTTGCGGATTGGGTTGTGTTTCGGGACGGATTTGGGTTGATCGCCCAGTTTGAGAAAGCCTCGTTTTAGATCATCCCGTTTTGATCTTTTAAATCAAGCCTAACAATCAGGATGGCACATGGCGGCCGTCGCGTGAAAGCGGAAGCTGCCCGGTGGTCTTTGTGGGCGAGTCGGGATTTTGAACTTTCCTGAATTTCCCGCGAGTTTAAAGTTGACTTCTGAATTGGTTAGGATATACTTAAAAGAT
>CAVQJR010000019.1:0-128834 GCA_963712895.1 uncultured delta proteobacterium
GTGATAGGAATTATCCCCAAAAACCGGGATAAGCCCCTGTCCTGATTGACAATGAGCTATCCCGGCGTACATCGGTGGTTTCGGTGAAATCGCCTTTTTTCGGACTCCAAATGCGGGGGTTGTGGGTTCGAATCCCTCCTGGCCTGCCAAGTAAAGCTTCGAAATCACAGGGTTTTTCTTGTCTCTTACTATCCCGGCAAGTGGGACGGCAGCGCCCTGCCAAGGCCAGCGGCAATCTGCGGGTTTTCAAAATCATTACGTTAACTTACATGGGGTAGGCGTGATCAGACTCAATGGCTGATTTGTCTCTGAAAGTCCTGTCAAAGATTCGAAATAGTTTCACGGTTGCCGCACGGAACCGTTATAGAAGACCTCGCACTTGCCGCCTTGAACAATGCCTCTTGCCCTGTCGTAGAGTTTGAAGATCGGGGCGCCAAGGGATTCGACAGCGCTCACCGCGCCGATCTTGGGACTGCCGAAGGGACCGCTGATGTTCTGTTTGAATTTTGCGCATCCTTTGCCGTCAAGAAGCGCCACCGTTACATTGTCATATCGTTCGCTGACAAGATTGAGCTTACCTTTTAGAGCGACCCGGTTATGGTGCGTCGCAAGGGCGCAGTCCGTAGCGTTTGCCACACCGTCCTTGATATTCCAGTCGGAAACGAGTCGTGTAATGACTCCCTGTCCCCCCCGGGACTCGTTATAAACTTCCCCGTAGTGGTACCCTTTAAGTGCGGTAGTACCGAGGGGGCCGGCGATGAAGAAAGCGCCGAGGTCTACGAGATTGAATCGCTGGGTCGTCTCAAACGACGTGAGGACCTTGTCGAGGTCCATCGTATACATGACCAGATTATCACCGCGGACAGAAAAAGTACCGTCCAGGCTGCTCAGCGGATTGCGACTTCCTTTCTGGATCATCGTCAGGGAAGCGGAAAGATCACCCTTCCCGCCGATTACCTTTTTCGCACCGAAGGATTCCTCAAGTTTTGCGAAGTCCAGCTTCGATAACTTCAAATTGATTTTATACACGACATCGACTGCCGACATGTCTGCCGTGACATCGCCCGCACCTTTGCCGTCGAAAATATCCATGGTAAGCGGTATCAGGTGGATGACTCCCTTCTGCGCATCCATAGAACTCTTGAAATCGTCGATTTTGAGGTCCTTTTTTTGAAACGTCTTGCAACCGATGGTCCCGGTGAACGAGATGTTCTTCATGATATCCTTCGCGGTGTCTCCCATCGAGAGATCCTTGATTGCCAGATTGATTTCTTTCAACTCGGTTTTTTCACCCGTCTTCCTGTCAAAGTAGACAAGCGTCCCGATGGCAAGAGGTTCGAAGCTGTATATCCCTTTGACAGTCTTTACAGAAGTCTTGAAGTTCTCGATCTTGAAGTCATTTTGCACTACCTCCTTACAATCGAGGGTCCCGGTGAACGAGATGTTCTTCATGATATCCTTCGGGGTATCTCCCATCGAGAGATCCTTGATTGCCAGATTGGTTTCTTTCAATTCGGATTTTTCACCCGTCTTCTTGTCAAAGTAAACCAGCGTCCCGATGGCAAGATGTTGAAGGTTATATATTCCTTTGGCAGCCGTCACAGAAGTCTTGAGATTCTCGATTCTGAAGTCATTTTGCACTACCTCCTTGCAGTCGAGGGTCCCGGTGAACGAGATGTTCTTCATGATATCTTTCGCGGTATCTCCTATCGAGAGGTCCCGGATTGCCAGATTGATTTCCTTCAACTCCGTTTTTTCACCCGTTTTCTTATCGAGATAGACCAATGACCCCTGAGACAGCCCGAGTTTTTTAATACTGTAAGACGCGCCTTGTCCCCCTTCACCTTCAGTGGATTTCTTTTCACTATTTTCGAAATTGTATTTCCCATCGGCGTTTTTAACGATGGTGACAGCCGGTTTGACAAGCTCGCAACTGGTGACTTTGAGTTGCTCCTTCAGCAGGGGCAACAACTCCACACCTATCTTGAGGTTTTCAAGGGAAAGGATTTCGCCTTCCTTGTTGGCGACATGGATATCTTTGGCCGATACGCCAAAGGGAGCAAGGGAGAGCCCCATTTTCCCATTGATCCTGAAATCCAGGCCGGTAGCCGCGGATGCTGCGTTTTCGACGCGGTGTTTGTAAGAATTGATATTGAATGATAAGACACCGACGACAATCGCAGCGACTACGATCAGGGTGGCGGCACCCGCGATTATCAGGATTTTTTTCCTCTTTGCTCCCATGGCTTTCACTCCGTAATAGACATTTAATTTCTTCGATTCCTTGTCCAAACCACCGAAATCATGGTCGGTGGCGGGGTAGGGGGGGCGAAGGTTCCACTCCTTTGGCGAAGCGACATCGTTGCTGAGCGATTTCTTCTCAACACTGCCGGCATTGGAAAGCAATGGGGCTACCCTTGCGCTATGCCAGAAGCCAGGACCACGGGGCAAGGCGGAGGAACCCACCGCTCATCAAGGACAACGGCGAAGGGCATTGTCAGAAGTCGTTGCCCCACAGTCTTCTAAAGCTACCGACAAGGTAGTTGCTGTCCGGGCAAGAATCAATAAATAGGCCTGAATTCAGCCTTTTGCGATGAAGTGCGTTTGCCAATAACCCACTAAGATAAAAGGATAATCTGGCTATGGTGTATGGTAGCGCATGATGGCTTTGATGCCTTCATGCCAGGGGCCGAACAGGACTGGAGCCGAAAAGCGCCGCAACAAGGCATCAAACCCTTATCCGTAATCCGGGAGCGAAATGTTATCTGCGAGGTCACGACCTACGGTCAGATCTGCAATCAAGCGGATTGTCAAAAGGTTGAAGATCTGATTGCGAAGGAACAGCGCGAACTTTGACTTCGGTGCAAATGCACCGGCAAAGCGCAAGGCAGCTTTCTGCTTATTGAGAATGAACGGCTCGAACATAGCCTGGTATCTCGCAAAGGCCTCGACGTAGCCACCGTCAGCACGGCGCAACTCACCGGCAAGGATGTACGCCGCCGTCATCGCCAAACTCGAACCTTGTCCGGCGAGCAACGAAACGCAGGAAGCCGCATCGCCGACCAGGGTTACCCGTCCCCGTGTCCAAAGCCCCTCCTGCGGATTCATTCGTATTTGGCTTACCCGATCAAAATAGAAGTCCTTTGCGGCATCGAGCGCATCCAGAATTTGCGGGCATTCCCAGCCGCTATTTCCGAATCGCTTTCGCAGGAGGGATTTTTGTGCCTGAACGTCGTCCGGTCCCGCAGCATTTTCATCCGCGAACGTAAAGAGGAACATCGTGCGGTCCTCACGCATGGAAAACCGTGCCGCCTGTTGGCCCACTTGCGTGTACATCACATAAACAAGCTCGTCTCTTGGCCGGTAGCCATCGACCTCAAAGGCCGCGACCTTGTAGCCGAGATATTTCTCAAATTGGCTTTGTGGGCCAAAAACGAGTTCGCGGACGCGCGAATGGAGTCCGTCTGCTCCGACGACAAGATCGAAGTCCCTTACGCCTGCATGTTCGAAGGTGACACGAACGCCTTTTTCCGTCTGTTCAATGCGATTCACGCTGTCGCCGAAAATCGTTTCGACATTGCCTTCGATCTTGCCGAAGATAGAAGCGGCGAGATCTCCTCGTGGAAGGCTGATAAAGCGGTCCCGTGTTATGCGGGCAAATGCGTCGACCGGGAATCCCGCTATGCGTTTGCCGCTCCGGTTTACAACTCTTACTTCCCGGACCCTGTATCCTCTACGCAATACGTTCGGCAATAGACCCATGCGACCGGCTATCTCGAAGCCTGAGCCCCAGAAGTCGATAATGTAGCCGCCGGTTCGCAACCTGGGCGCCGCCTCAACGATGGTGGGCTCAAATCCGTAATGGGCAAGCCAATATGCGAGAGCCGGTCCCGCGATTCCTGCGCCCGATATCAGAATTCTCATGGCATAAGTACCTTAACCCTGATAGCCGAATGTGCTCTATCCCGGAGTCGATGACTTAAAACCTGTAAATATAAAATAAAATCAAAATATCGGTTTTCATCTAAGATGGAGGAAATCATGCCGGAAAAGCGCATCGAAAAAGTAAAATAGAGCACATCTTTGCCTGCGCGGCAGCCCAATGGGTTTTGCTTAGGGATTTTTGAGGGAGAGCAAATTCCATCAGGTGATAGACAACTCATCCCGATCCAGCGGGTCCTTCTAACCCGGCAGGCTGTCGTATGACTCGCTCCTTGCTGGATCTGCTCGAAATAACCAAAGTGTTGGAGCAACGTCATATCAACATCGTCTCGTTACGTGAAAATATAGATACCTCGACCGCTACCGGACGTTGTTTTCTATCGATGATGGGGGCCATTCACCAAATGGAGCGGGAATTGCGCGCGGAGCGAGCTGCAGCGGGCCGCTCGTCAGCTAAAGCGCGGGGCAGAACCGGAGGAAGACCTAAACCGACCCTGCAAATTGGAAAATGCCAGGATCTTGTACGAAAACTCAAACTCATCTTTAACAGTACCTAAAAACTTATTTTGTGATTTCAGCAACATAGACTAGCACTTGACTTTCTTGGCACTACATTTTCGCTCTTTGAAAACGGGAATCAGATTTCGCGGATGGTGGGTGGGATCGCCACGCCAACGGATTGGAAGACCTTGCCGCAGGTGCCCTTGCACTGGCTGCGAACAGCCAGGCGTTTTCCGTCTTCTTCGATCACCGTTTCGGTGAGGGCTTTGAGGTCTTGCTTCACTTCCGCCCACTCGAAGCTGTGCCCGGAGTCCTGCAGGCGCCGGTAGAGCTCCTTTTTGAGCATCAGGGCGAGGAAGCTGCAAAAGACGTGGCCCCTTATGGTTTCATCCAGGCGGTGGTAGACGGGCCGAGTCTCGATGACCGATTTCATGTCCCTGAATGTGTGTTCCACCTGCCATAATTCCTTGTATTTGAGTGCCACATTCCTGGCCGACAAGCGGGTGTTGGTCCTCAGGACCCATTTGCCGTCAAACTTTGCTTCCTGTTCCACTTTCTCGCAGTCAATGCTCGCGCTGTTCTTCTCGAACTTGAGATAGCGCCGGTAGCCCCTGTTTCCCACAAGTGCTTTGGGGCCATTTTTCAGTTGGGCCTCAAGGGAGGCCAGGATGGCTTGCCTGTCAGCGGCGTCCTTTCTTGCCTGTTTGGAGTTGACGCAGACGATGTAGCGACGGTTTTCCACCCAAGCTTCCTGAACCTTCAAGGGGGAAGGGCCTTTGGATCGAGTCCCTTCCGGAACGACTTCCTGATAGTTTTCGGCGCGGCAGAGCACATCGCGTTTTACTTCCAAGACGTTTCGCATGCGGGTGCCGAGGATGTAGGGGACCTTGTTTTCCGGTTTTTCGAACTCCAGCAGGGTTTCCTTGCTTATCATTCCCCTGTCGGCGACAACACAAAAC
Source organism: uncultured delta proteobacterium (assembly GCA_963712895.1). Lineage (GTDB taxonomy): Bacteria > Desulfobacterota > Syntrophobacteria > Syntrophobacterales > Syntrophobacteraceae > SbD1. The sequence continues at coordinate 5,403 of CAVQJR010000019.1, forward strand.
TTCGAAACATTGAACCGGTCCCGGACTCTTTTTACTACCGGGATCAGGGTCTTTACATCGGTGGTGTTGCCGGGCCACAATTCACAACACAGGGGACGCCCGTTGTCATCGAGGACAACCCCGACCACCATTTGATTTAGATCGGGGCGGTGATCTTTGCTGAAACCCCGCTCGCCAATCGTTTCTCCTCCCGCTCCCTCGAAATAGATGGAGGTCGTATCAAAGAAAACGAGGTCCAACCCGGAATAGAGGTGGCGATTGAGATGGAAGAGCCGTTCCTCGATAACATCCTTGGTACATCGGGGAGAAAAGGGAGTTGCATTCCTCTGGTCGTCAAGTTCCTCGCCGAGGAAGGCCATGGCCCGGTAGAGGTGATGAAGCTCGATCTCACCCGTCCCCTTAACGCTATAGTCCCTGCGCCACTTGTCGCAGGAGCGGTCCGAGCCGCTCGCCATCAGCCTGTTGATGACGGTCAGGAAAAGCGCCCGCTCCACGTCGAAGGTGAAAAACCTCTCGGAAAGAAGCCCTTGGAGGACCTTTGCAATTCCGATCTCTTTCCACAGCCGCTCGAAAATGAGAGCGGGGCCTATCTTTGTGGACTCGGCACTAATGTCGCTTCTGCCGGAAAGGATAAGGAGGGTCTGTTCGGAAAAACGCGCCAGAGAGCGAACCAGGGTTTCGACTTCCCCCTTGGCGTGCATTTGATCGAGCCTGCCAAGCGTTGCGATAACCCGCTGGTTGACCTTGGGACCGACCCTTCGGTTTTCGACGACCTGGAGGTATTCGTACTTACCGGATTTTTTGATTCGAGCAAACATGTTGAAGCCCTCCTCAGGACACTTCAACATTACTAGATGGTAGAGCATAAAATCAATAGAAAACAGCATATACTGTGGCACTACATTTTTGATGATTTGAAAAAGCGATCAAGCATTCATGCAGGTTTGCGGGCTATGACCGGGTGGTCACTGTAGAAGAAAAGCCAAGCAGCATCGCCTCGAAGAAAATCTTATGGCAACAACGGTCGAGCTCACCTCCGACGACCTCAAGGGCATTAACGAAGCAGCTTCGAGGATTACGCCGCAGGGTGAGCGGTTGCCCGAAGGCGTGCTAAAGATGTCGGGGGTCGAGGCACCACCAAGAAGCAATTCCTAGCAAATCCTGTCTTGCTGACGAGACGAGTGTCAGCAACGCAGACAAATCAGGAGAAAGCCATGTCTAATATATCTCGTATTTGGTTGATTACCGGTTGTTCTACGGGGTATAGACCCATGCGACCGGCTATCTCGAAGCCTGAGCCCCTGAAGTCGATAATGTAGCCGCCGGTCCGCAACCTGGGCGCCGCCTCAACGATGGTGGGCTCAAATCCGTAATGGGCAAGCCAATATGCGAGAGCCGGTCCCGCGATTCCTGCGCCCGATATCAGAATTCTCATGGCATAAGTACCTTAACCCTGATAGCCGAATGTGCTCTATAACTTTCTTAGCGAATATATGACTCATACGTTTATAACACTTATATTCCAACGCCTGAATTAAGCCGCGCCGCGAAGCGGCGTCGGCTTGAATGAATTGTTAGGCCTGCCTGCGACAGGCCTTTCTGTTGATTGCACGGATAACTAGACCGTAAGAAATGAATTCAGGCGCAATCACATCTCGGCGAGCCACCAGCTGTTGCGCGGCACAGCCATTGACAATCCGCCGGATGCCCCAACTCATCACCGCCTCATCAGCGCGAACACACCCCAGCCTAGGTATTCACGCGTGTAAGCGGCGTAGCGCTCGGGTTCCGCGGTCAGTTTGGCTCGAACATCTTTCGCGAACTCGTCGTCGGGATTGGCTTCAAGCCATCGGCGCATGGTGAGCCATTTGGCCGCCTCGTATCTGTCCCAGCCGTCTTGGTCTGCCAGAACCATCTCAACGACGTCGTAGCCGAGGTGGCCGAAAGACGCGAGAAGTTCTGGAAGTATGAGATAGTCAGAGATGGAGTCGGAAAGACACCCCTTGGCAATATCTTCCGTCGGCGGTAACTGCCGCCAGTAGGGCTCGCCGATGAGGATGATCCCTCCGTTGTGAAGGCTCTGCGCCAGAAGCTCGATAGTGCCGATGACTCCCCCAGCAATCCAAGTGGCGCCGACACAGGCTGCCACACCGACCTTCTCGTCAGAGACATAGCCCGCAGCATCGCCATGGATGAACTTGACTTGATCGGCCACGCCGAGTTCTTCAGCGCGGATTTTCGCTTGCTCGGTGAACAACTGGCTCATGTCAATGCCAGTGCCGATGACTCCGTAATCGCGTGCCCAGGTGCACAGCATCTCCCCCGAACCACTGCCGAGGTCGAGCACTCGGGCACCCGGTTCCAGACGCAGCGCAGCGCCGAGAGTGGCGAGCTTTTCGGGTGTGATCGGGTTATGGATACGGTGAGCACTTTCGGTGATGTTGAAGATCCGTGGGATGTCCACTGTAGAAAATTTCCTTACGGGTTTTAATAGATTCGGTCACGGCCTAACGTTCGATTAACCCGCATTGCGTAGTAATGTCGGGTTGAATCGTGTGCCAGGGTCTCCTTATTTTATATTTTTTCTACCATTTTGCAACTTTTACTTCTTAAATAATCAAATTTAGCTCATTTTTCAAAAAAACCATGTTGGAAATGTATGGCCCTTGTTTTATTGAAGTGTATTTTCGAGCTGTAAGGCGATATCAAACTTTGTATGTTTATTCCTACCCTTGTAGTGAGTTCTGGTCCCGGAGTCGATGACTTACTAATACCTACATTGATTGGCGAACACGCGAGCTGGCGTGGTCACGAGAATTACCCATCTTGCCAACGTGTCCAATCCTGCTCAATGTCCTGAGATTAATGAAGGTATTAGTAAGATCTGTAAATATAAAATAAAATCAAAATATCGGTTTTCATCTAAGATGGAGGAAATCATGCCGGAAAAGCGCATCGAAAAAGTAAAAGAGAGCGCATCTTTGCCTGCGCGGCAGCCCAATGGGTTTTGCTTAGGGATTTTTGAGGGAGAGCGAATTCCATCAGGTGATAGAAATTCATCCCGATCCAGCGGATACCTCTAACCCGGCAGGCTGGAACTGAAAATGTGACGGGAGCGCATCCGGGGCGGCCCGCGGGCGCACCGCCAAATCCACCTGAAAAAGGGCTGCTATGACCGCAACCTTTGCAGGAGCCGGTTGGTGAGTTGTTCACAGGCAAAGAGCAAAGATTCCAGGTCCAGCACTTTCAGCACTCGCGAATCGAACAGAAATTTAGTTTCGGCCTGGAAACCCTCTCGTTCGTCCTCATCCCACCAGAGTATGCGGATGGCAAGCTTGGGCAGGATTTGGAACTCGGCTGCGAAGTCCACATTTTCAGCGGAGAGGGAAACTTCTTTCCCGATGTCGGCTATGGCTGGCGGCAGGCGTCGCATTTTTCCGGCTGCCCCCTGAGCCAGAGGCACCTGGCAATGCGCCCCGAGGCTTTTGATTTTGGATACGGAGTTGGGGAGGCTTTCCATACCGACCCATACTCCCGCCGGTTCAACCGCGCCGCCGATGACGTAGTTGTAGAGCAAGATCTTTTCGTAAGGATCGAGGGCTTCATCGGAAGCGCATCTGCTGATTTCATCAGCCGAGAGAAGAACTTGGTGCCCAAAATAGATGAGCCTCAGCGCCGGCTTTCCATCGTTTTCGAGGTACTCCGCCCCCAGGCTATCGGCAACGCTGCGAAAGTCCCATTTCAGGATCTCCCGGCGAAGAAATTGAAGGGCCTTCTCAAACCCTTCACGCTTCACTCCTATGCCCGCCTGAAGTTGACCGGCGAGCTGAGCCCTGAAGGCCTGTAATTCTTCCCCCTCAAGTTGCGGGCAGGCATCGATATCGGCCTGCCCCACCATCACCTGAGTCGAAAAGGCGAAACAGGAAGCAAAGCCGCATGCCCCACAATTGGTTTTGGGGGTGAGCTTGTAAAGCTGAATCGGCGTCAGTCGCTGTTGCGGTTTCTCCGGAATCTTGTCCTTCGTGGCCGCGGGAGTTCTTGAATCCTTCATTTCTTTTCTTACGTCCTTTCAAAAAGCTCCTTATTACACATCTGAGTCAAATCCCATGCTGCAGGTTACCCTTTTCATATTGGAACCAATCATAACAACTTGCGGTGAAGTTGGATATACCCCTCCCCGGCTTATGCGCGGAGTCCTGTTTCGATACCGTAGCCGTTTATGCCGACCGCCCATGAGACTACAAGATTATTTTGCAGAAAATCTGGTCGAAACGGCATTGGAAAAGACGGGAGCAAATCATCGTCACATCCAGTGCCGTGCCCTGTCCTGTGGTCGTTTCTCCTTTCCTTTTCGTCCCCTACCAGTTAGATTAAAAGAAGCGTCCAGGTAAAACTGCCAGAAGTCGGGTTCTGCGAAGTAGCATATCGACGGTGGCGGCCTCGTCAACTGCCGCCCAATGCCGAGGGGTGCCGGAATGTGGAGTGATCTCAACCGGAAGTTGAAATTGTTGCTTATTGAAGATGATGAAGACGACTACCTGCTGCTTAAAGGCATGATGTCAGATGTTCTTCCCTCTCGTTATGAAATTGATTGGATCAGCAATTATTCGCAGTCATTGGAAGTGGCCTGTAATGGCAATAAAACCAGTGAATACGATGTATGCCTCATTGACTACAGACTTGGTGACGGCACCGGGCTGGATTTGATCAATGCATTGATCGAACATGGTTTTCAGGCCCCGATGATCCTTTTGACCGGTCAGGGCAGCTATGAAGTTGATTTGGAAGCCATGAAACATGGAATTTCCGACTATCTCGACAAATCAGAGTTGACCCCAAGGCTGTTGGAAAGATCCATAAGATATGCGATGGAGCGCAAACGCGCAGAACTTGAGCTTATAAAATATCAGGAATCCCTGGAATACTTAGTCGCAGAACGCACAAAAGAGCTGGTCGAGGAGCGCAATCGGCTGCACCAGGCAAATAAGCAGCTAACAGATGCTATTGCAAACATCAAAACGTTGGAAGGCCTCTTGCCTATATGCGCATGGTGCAAGAAGATACGAAATGACGAGGGGTACTGGATGCAATTGGAGGCATATTTCCTTACAAATTCTCTCTTACAATTTACCCATGGCATTTGTCCGGACTGTAGGAAGAGGGTGCAAGAAGAACATCGCTAATCTCGGCGCCGGGTGCGCTCTGCGTATGGCTGTTTCTGTATGGACGGGATGATACTTCGCATTTCGCGGCAGGCATCCAACAGATACTGCGCATCTTCCACTCAGCCGCCATTCCCGCTCGTTTATGCTCATCTTGTTTGCTTCGCTAGAATTTCTTAATGGGCCTGCGGCCTCGCTCGGGCATGAGATTCATTCCATCTTCACGCAGACTGCTACTATACATCGTATTTATAACAGTCTTGACTGTTCTCCATTGATCACCACCCGATTTGGCTAGTTTACGGATCAGAGATATGTACTCGTTGACTTCTTGCTTCATGAACCGCCCCTCCTCCATTTTGAAGCCTTCCGGTTGAAGCTGCAAAATGCCTCAACTCATTCCCGTGCAAAATGCAATTTTCCCTGGATGCTCATAGTCAGCACCGGGGTGATCGTGTCACCTTCCGACTTGAAACTCGAATAGAGAGTGCCGGAAAAACACTCCCCAGCAAAGCAGGTCCGAAAATCACGTTCTTAGCCCCAATTTTGACGGCATCATAGTGTAGTCAGATTTCTGTGTAAATCAGAGGCACTATGTATTTTTCTTTCCGAAACCCTACTGTAATTGAAGAAGGGGCGGGATTTGATGTATCCATAGCCATCGAATACTCCCGAACCCCCGTATGTCGAAGTGAAGCCGACTACGCCGCTCTTATCCCACGAGATGCGGCGCACTTGATCTTCCGGTTTTCGCGAGTCCGTTATTCCTGCATTTTCTCATGGCTGCAGAATGCTTCTACCAAGGAGCCGGGCCTAGCGTAACGACCGTGCCACGGACTGAAGGCTCAGTGTGGGAATGGGGTTTGCCGAACGCTCGCGAAGAATCTGCACACTCCACCTTATTCCAAACTCCATTAGGGCGATTTGAATCTTTTCCATCCGTTAAGTTCCGGTCCATGCGGGTCTTTGCTTTCGAGGCTCCAGTGAGGCTTCCGGGCGGGCGTGAAGAGATCTGCTTCGTTTTCCCTTAATTGACCTATACGGCCGCATTCTTAACTTTAAGAAAAGAATGTCGGGAAGGAGGTATTTCTTTATGAGAATATTCGCGATAGTTGGCCGGACGATGTTGGTTGTTCTCTTTGCCTTGGCCCTCGCCGGTTGCGCCGACATGAGTTACTCGCAGCAAAGGATGCTGAGCGGCGGGGCGATAGGGGCGGGTTCCGGGGCCGCGCTGGGAGCGATTACCGGAGGAAGCCCTGTAATTGGTGCTGCCGTTGGAGGAGCGGCCGGCGTGGTCGGCGGCGTTTTGGTCGATCAGTATGAAAAAAGCCAGGGAAGGCCTTAATGAGGAGGTTATAACGGCGTTCCACACGATAAGGGTCCAACCCTGAAAATAAGGAGGATGCGATGCCCCGAAAGAGTTTAGCTCTCTTTGTATGTGCGACTTTACTGCTTGTTTTTGGAGCTGCGGCGGCTTTTGCGTATACGGTGACCTACACTGATGTCCCAAACAACGGTCAATATCTGCTCGTCAAGGCGACGGAGTCCGGCAAGGTCGAAAGTGCCGATACGGAAAACCAACAAGGCCTTTCAATGTTTTCCGCCGGAAAATATGATCAAGCGATTCGCCATTACAATGAGGCAATAAAGCTCGACCATAAAAATGTCAAAGCATACAATAACCGCGGTGTGACTTACTCCAAAATGGGCGAGTACCACCGGGCCATAGCCGACTACACGAGAGCCCTGAGGCTGGACCCCAAATTTGCCCAGGCATACGAGAACCGGGCATTGGCTTACTTTCGTACCAAAGATTATAGCCGGTCATGCTCGGACCTGAGAGCTTTCGAGAAACTGGGCGGCAGGCCTTCACCTGCATTCACAAAGGACCTGGAGAACGCAGCGGGTACCGGCAGGTGCTGACCGGGTCTTTTCAAAAAGCAGAACCTCGGGAAATCATGAAGCCTCTTACTGACATGGTCCCGGGTTCTGCTTTATTTATTGAAGAATAATTCGCAAATATCACACTGTCATCAACATAGATCGTGTCTTGTTTCATCTACAACATGATTGTACACAATACGCTGCAATAAAAATGAGACAGGCGATTTCTGTTCCGGCATGGCGTTGAAAAGTCCCAATATTCGTCATTGCGGCAAAAGCCGGAATCCAGGGGCTCTCGCAAGCTATTTAAAAAGCCACCGGGCTTTCGGAGGAGTGACGGTCATGCCGGTCCTTTTCGCTTTGTGGAAAATTCTTTCTTTTGTCATCACTTGTAAAAAGCGTTATCCGCACCTGCATTCATACTCTTTCCAACTGGCGTGAAAAATGAGCAAAATAGCCGATTATCCCAATGAAATTGAACAGTATGCACTGGAGCCTTTTTTCGGAAGAATCATCAGCCCTTTTGAGCGGTTTCTGAGACGAACCACGGCTGGCGGAATCATCCTGATCGTAACCACCATTGTTACCTTAATTCTTGCCAACTCCGGATGGGGAGACAGTTTCCTCCACTTATGGGAGCTACCGGTGCGAGTCGGCATCGGCTCCCTTTACCTGGAACTGACCCTTCATCAGAGTATAAACGATGGCCTGATGACTCTCTTTTTTCTCCTTGTGGGGCTGGAGTTGAAAAGGGAGATAATTGCCGGGGAGCTTTCGTCCATGAGGGATGCAGCCCTCCCGGTACTGGCCGCACTTGGAGGAATGCTCGTTCCGGCTTTGATTTATCGGTTCTTTAACCCCGATTTGCCCGAAGCCAGCGGATGGGGAATACCGATGGCAACCGACATAGCGTTTTCCATCGGCATTCTGGTGCTTCTCTCATGGAGGATACCTCGGGGCCTCATCATATTTCTCACTGCCCTGGCCATTGCGGATGATCTTGGAGCAGTGCTTATCATCGCAGTGTTCTACAGCCGTGGGCTCAATGTCGTGGCTATGGGGGCAGCGGGCGCGGTGTTGCTCGGCCTGGTTGTTTTGAACCAGGGAGGCATCCGCCATTATTTGCCGTATGCTCTTTTGGGTTTGCTGCTGTGGCTTTGCCTCCTGAGGTCGGGAATACACCCCACCATAGCAGGCGTTCTGCTTGCGGCAACGATTCCGGCACGCCCCGCTTTCACTCCCAGGCAGCTCGGTGACCGAATGGATCAGTTGCAGCAGGTTTTGACTGCCAGCTCCGAGGACCCAATATCTTGCGAGCATCCGCTCAATTGCCCGGCAATGCTCACCGTTGCCGAAAACCTTGAAAAGGCGGCAAGGGCCGTACAGCCGCCCCAGCAGCGCATCGAACATGCGCTTAGCCCCTGGGTCAGCTTTATCGTCATCCCGATTTTTGCGCTCAGCAACGCCGGAATCGACTTCAGCACCCTTGGCAGGGGCAACGTGCTTGGCCATCCGGTCACGCTGGGCATCATTTCGGGGCTGGTTATCGGAAAATTCGTGGGGATCACTCTTTTTAGCTGGATGGCTGTAAGATTTGGAATCGGCAGGCTGCCGGCCGGCGTGTCGTGGAGCCACCTGATGGGAGTCTCATGGCTGGGCGGCATTGGATTTACCATGTCTTTTTTCATAGACGGCCTGGCTTTTGACACGATGTCCATGATCGAACAGGCAAAGTTCGGAATTCTTGCGGGCTCCCTGATTTCCGCGATCATCGGCACCACATGGCTTTTTTTTGCCAAGCGGCCCCGGACTTCATATCCGTAGTGCGACGGGATCGCCCTCCGGGGCCGGTATTTGCCGTTTCCGTGTTTCAAAATGGATAGGCTGCCCGGCAAAGGGTGCAAAAGCATTTTCATTTTGAAACAGCGAGCCCTCCGAATCCTTCCGGTTTGCACTCGTTTTTCGCCGAACATGCCCGCATGGCGCCCCATTGCCGGGATGGTACCATCCTTGCTTGATAGTGAACCGGACTCATAAATTTTACGCTTTTCCCCGCTTACCGGAAACGGATTGTGAAATGAGGACAAGGGCTGGCTTGGCTCAAGAGCTTTCACTTTACAGGTCCGAGCATGACTTCCTGCGGAAGCTCCTGGACGAGGGACTACTTACCGAGGAACAATCGGCCGAGATATTGGAGGAGGCGGGCAATTCACCGCTCAAAACGGAACGAATGCTTTTGTCCCGCGGGATTGCAAGGGACGAGATTTTGCGTTGCCTCTCCGAAACCCATCGCCTTCCTTTTATTGAGTTCAACGAAAGCTTCATCATGCCGCAAAGGCTCCTGGCGCTGCTCGATTTCGAGGCGTTCAAAGCCAGGGCATGGTGCCCCCTGACCATTCGTAGAGGCATTTGTGAAGTAGCTGTTTTCAATCCAAAGGAAGAATACCTTGCCGAAGAAATCAAGAAAACGCTGAAAGTCGATCATGTTAAATTCATCGTCGCGCTTCCATCGGACATTGTCCGGATTCTGGAACACAATTTCGACGTCAACCCGGGTTTTCCAAAATCGGCCGGCAGGACCCCGCTTGCCGAGCTTCGGACCTGGCTGGCAGGTGAGCGGGTAACCCTTGGCCAATACAGGACCACGTTGGCCAAGGGACGCACCGGCCTTGCCCTGCTGCGCACCGGCGTTTCCTGTATTTCGATCGGGCTGGTGCTTCTGCGGATTTTCGGCATCGGATATCTCACCATCCTGGAAGGCTTTCTCATCGTAAGCGGCCTTATAATGGCGGTCGACGGCGCACGCTGGTACCTGCCGGCCAGGAAAGTGGACAAGGAACTCATCGATTACACCGGCACGGAACCCACATTCGGGACGACGGTCCTCGAGGTCAGGCATTCCGACGATTCACACAAGTTCAGCCGAACCGCACCCATAGAGAATGCCGACGGGCTCAGGTCCGCGTGGAACCGGCTCTCCCCGGTTATGAAGCGCCGCTTTCTGGCAAATGACAGGACCGACCTGGCCGAGGAACGGACAATCCTGGCGAGCTACAGGACCAGGATGGCTCGCGCCAGGACCGGCCTGGCGTTCACCCGGACGGGGGTTTCCTTTATCGGGCTGGGGATTGCTCTTATCAGGCAGTTCCATTCGGGTTCCTGGACCGGTTTCGATGCCGCGCTGATAGCCTTCGGCGTGCTGATGGTAACGGAAGGTTTCCACTGGAATATTCCGGAGCGAAGGGCAGGCGCCCAGACCCTCGTTGCCGTGCAGCACGGCGGTGGAAAGGTCCCGATTTGGGAATTCATGTTCCCCCCCCGCCATAAGAAACCGGAAACCGACGAACATCCTCTGCCGCTGTTCTTCAATCGCAAGCATGCCCCTGGAATCTGGGGAACGACGGGCCTTGCCCTGGAAAGGACCCTGATTGCCGACAGGCGCAACCTGAAATCGAGGCTGCGCACCATAATGGCCCGCTCGCGGACCGGTTTGTCCTTCATTCGTACCGGGGCCAGCATCTTTTCCGTCGGGTTCGCTCTTCTGGTCTACTTCGGTACGGGCAGCATGGCCTGGACCTGCTTTGACGCGTTCCTGCTGATTATCGGCCTGGGGGGAATCATAGATGGGCTCTACTGGCACGTCCCCGCAAAAAGAATACAGGATATTTTCACCCATTGCGCGAGCGACATGGAAATAGTCCTGGTCGATTACGGCAAGCCGTCGGCGGACTGGAAGAAGGTGGTATTGAACCATGAAGACCTCTAAATTCGCCAACCCTGAAATCGACCGGTTCCAATACCTGGTGGAGCGGGGCTTTCTTCAAGCAGAAGAACTCGAAGCCATAGGGGAAGCGGCGGCATTCCGGGACGCCGAGGTGGAGTCGGTTTTGCGCTATGAGCACTTCTTTACGCGGCGCGCTCTGCTGGAGGCGCTCGGAGAGTTTTACGGGTGCCCATGGGTGGAATATGACGAAAGGGTCCCGGTTCCCCCCGATTTGCTCTACGGGCTGGATGCCCAGAGGCTGTGCGCGTCCGGGTGGTTTCCGGCGGCCAGGCATGGGCAAAAAGTTATCATTGCGGCATCCGATCCCGGGGACTCCGTGCTTATAAGCGAGATCAAGGAGGCACTGCCCGCCGAGGAGTATGAGTTCCGCGTGGCCCTAAGGGAGGAAATTCTTTTTTTTATCCAGGATTTCCTGAACGATCAGCCAAACCACCTTGTAGGCAACGAAAGGACCGGCCTGGCTCTGTGGCGCAATAACATGGCGCGCTGGAGAACCAAAATGGCCTGCTACCGCACCGATTACGCCACCACGAGGACTTGCCTGAGCGCGCTTCGCGGGGGATTGACGCTTATAACCATCGGGACGATGCTGCTTCGGTTGCGCGCGGCCTCCCCGCTGGCTCCCCTTTACCCGCTCCTGATCGTGGCCGGTGTCGGGTTTGTTTCATTGGGGCTTTTCAGTTATTTCAGGATCAAGAGATCGGTGCTAAGACCCCCGAGACCTCAGACCCTGATCGAAGTGACCGCCGCAACCATGATTTTTTTTGACAATTACCAGTTCGTGGTCCAAACCCCGCCCGTCGCCTCTATGAAAAGCACCATGCTGTGCCGGCTGGCCGACATTTTGCCCAACTCGTGCGTGTTCATCGAACCGTCCAGGGACCACAAGGTCCGGTCCGCCCTGGCTCACGAGAGGACCTCGCTTGCGGCGCAGCGGACGGTCCTGGGGTGCTACCGCACTCTGTTTGCAATGGCCAGGACCGGGTTGTCGTTTATCAGAAGCGGCATTTCCTTCGCCAGTATCTCCATCGGCCTCATGAGCTACTTCGGCCTGAGCCTGTTTTCCATCGTCGACCTGGCCGTGCTGCTGGCCGGGATAGCAATGGCCGTTGACGGCGTTTTCTGGTACTGGCCGGTCAGAAAAGAACACCGGGAGGCTGCGAGATGCGGATTCATCCATTGAAAAGAATCAGGATGAAAATCGTTCACAAACTCATCCTTATCAGTGTATTCGATATTCTTTTGATCGCGCTGACCGGTTTTTTTGCCTACCGCAACCTCGACCTGGTTGTCTCCAAGCTGCGCTTCATGGAAATCGCCGACGATCTTAATGCCTCGTTTCTCGAAATGCGGCTTTCCGAGAAAAACTTCTTCCTTTATGCGGACAAGACGGCCCTGCCGGAAATTCATAAGAAGCTCGAAGAGAGCAGGACAACTATCAACCTTGCAAAAGACGCCATAGTGAAGGCTACCGGCCAGAGTAATTTCGACCAGCTGGAGACCAGCCTCGAGCAGTACGCGAAGGCGATCAAGCTCGCCCGGGACCTTGATCCGGGCCGCCAGGAGGTGCAAAGCAGGATCCGGGAATTCGGACAGAAGCTGCGCGATGTTTCCAGCCAGATAACTCATCTCGAGCGAAACAATCTCAACGATCTCATATCCGATTCCCGAACCGGACTGTTCTCGTCGCTTCTGCTCATTGTCTGTTCGGCCATAGGCATCAGGCTGATTTCGCTCCAGGTGCTGCGCTCTCTCAAGGACATCGAGAGGGTGGCGCAGTCCATCTCGGAGGGGGATTTCAGCAAGGTCGACTCGGATATTCGGGACGATGAACTGGGCTCCGTCATCAAGGCAATAAACTCCATGTCGGAGGAGTTGAAAAACCGGGAGGAAATTGTACTGCAGTCCAAGAAGCTGGCCTCCATCGGGATCCTGACCGCCGGGGTCGCCCACGAGTTGGGAAATCCGCTTAACAATATATCCATGCTGTCCCAGGCCTATGTGGAACTCTACGATAACCTGAGCCGGGAAGAGCGCATCGATTTTATGAACAAGGTGGAAGAAGAGTCGCAGAGGATAAAGGAAATAGTAAAGAACCTGCTTGATTTTGCAAAGCCCAAGAAGCCCGACCTGAAGAAGGTGGACATCAATAACATAATCAATAGAGGCGTCAGGCTGGTTCACAACATGACATGCGTGTGCAACATCGAAGCCCAGATTCTTCTTCAGGATGGTTTGCCGCCTGTTGTGGTTGACGAGCACCAGGTCCTGGAGGTGCTGGTCAATTTGCTTACGAACGGCATTCAGGCACTTTCGCCCGGCGGTAGGCTGTTTGTATCGTCGAAGCTGGGTGAAAGCGGCCGGTGTGTCGAAATCGAGGTCATAGATTTCGGTAAGGGGATACCCCATGAGCTGCTTCCGTATGTTTTCGACCCGTTTTTCACCACCAAGGGCTCCAACGGGACCGGGCTCGGGTTATTCGTAAGCTATGGGATAATCAAAAACCACAAGGGCAATATCAGCGTCAGCAGTGACCCGGAAAATGGAACATGCTTCAGGATTGAGCTGCCGGTACTCGAGACTTGAAAGAGGAGCGGGAATGTACAAAATAATGGTCATCGACGACGAAAACATCGTGGGCAAAATGCTCAAAGCCGTTCTCGAGCTGGATGGCTATGAGGTGGAAACCTTCATGAATGCTTCACCGGCCTTGGCCAGGTTCAAGGAAAAAAAGTTCGATCTGGTTATTACCGATCTGAAGATGAAGGGTATCGACGGCATGGAGGTCCTGCGCACGGTAAAAGAAGAAGTCCCGGACACGAAGGTGATAATGATCACCGCCTTCGCCAACTTGGAGGCCGCAACCGAGGCCATGCGGGGCGAAGTTGACGATTTTTTCCCAAAACCCGTTAGAATTAAAGACCTGAAGGCATCCATCGTCCGTTTGCTGGATCGATAGACACGGTTAAAAGGCGCGCTCCTGGCAAAAGAAGGTCGCGATGCACACTGATGAGTTTGATATATCTACTACTATTTACAGGGCCTTTTGAGGCTGGCCGCATAGCGTGTGGATAATATCACAAATTCTGGATACGTTCGTAATGGACGAACCCTTTGTGTTCACCCTTTGCCTGGTCAGGGAACATGCAGCCATGTGGCAATCGAGTCGGATCTATCCGCTCCTAATTCGCACGACATCCCGAAACAGGATACCTAAATTCAGATATGGTCTGAAAACTCTGCGCATTTCAGAACTTCGTTCTTTCATGGATAGGAGAAGCTGTATGACTTTCTCCTTTCCAGCCGAACATGAGTGCTGACGCGCCCGGGGACTTCGTGGAGACACCTCGGACGTGGTTCCGCGTAGGCTCCAGCCCTGGGTTGGGTGGTCCATTCATGAATCTAGAATTACCTTCGCGTCGAAGCGCGCCTTCTGAAGGTAAGGAAGTGCGTTCAGACCATGGAAGACAACCCCAGCGCCAGCGGTGCTCAAGACACAAAAGAACAAGAGCAGCCCACCACGCGTAACATTTACCGTTACCCAACGGAAGGGAATCTCAGCGCGCTGCGTATCCGTAATGAGAGTGATAGGAAGAGAGTCGTGAACTACGAAGCCCTTGCCAAACACGAAGATTCCATCGAGCGCTGGAGCGACAGATTGCAACCGTTCGCCGAGGGTCGCGCCCAGCGGTGCATAGATCACGCCGAGTTCAGCATCAAGTTCTCGAACCCATCCCTGTAAGGTCTCCATTTGCGCGGGGCCATCATAAGCAACGACAAAGCACAGCATGCCTGGCGGCTTGTATCCTGGGCCGATCGTCCACACCGACGCCTGATCTCGCGCCAGTGCCTTCAACTTAAGAGCCGCGCGCATGGCCTGTCGAAGCTCATCCTTCGTAACTGTCGACTTGACTTCGATGGTTGCGAGAACCGACTCAGCGAAGAAGGCGTCGATCCCTCCACCGAGGTTAAGCTTCGGATACTGCCGTTTGTACACCACCAAATCGACTTGGGGGCGAGGGTCACTTGGCCGCGAAGTGCAATCGATCACTTCGCCAGAACCAATGGCGAGAAGGGAACTCAAGTGCGACTCCAGATATGTCCGCACGAAGCTTTCTCGGGGGGTTCCCTTGTGGAGTGAGTGTCCCGATGACGCGGGGCGTTGCGCAACGGTGAGGAGTTCTTTCTCAAGGTGGCTAAAGTGCGTTATCAGCATAACGAAATTTTGCTCCCATCTGGCCCAACAACAGCGTAACCGGCACGCGGGTGGCCCAGGCAGCTGTTCTTAGCTGCCTGGGTCCGAAAGACACGAGGGCCAGCGGGATCATTTCTTAAATCCCTCTTGCTTCCGCACGGGCAACAAAAAGCCGGTTGCCCGTGTCACCCGTGATCAGGCGCCCGTCACTGCAGATTCAATAACAGCTTCCGGTGCTAAAATTCTATACACTACCCCCCCTAGTGCCCCGCCGATGAGGGGGGCCAACCAGAAGAGCCACAGTTGTGCGAGTGCCCATCCGCCTACAAATAGGGCTGGGCCGGTGCTGCGAGCCGGGTTGACAGAAACATTGGTCACAGGTATCCCGATCAGATGAATGAGAGTGAGACCCAATCCGATCGCTATGGGGGCAAAGCCTCTCGGTGCATTACCATGAGTAGACCCCATGATGATAATCAGAAACATAAATGTCAGAACAATTTCGGCGACAAGACCGGAAAACAAAGAGTAACCTCCCGGCGAATGTTCGCCATAGCCATTAGCGGCAAATCCACTACTGAGTTCGAAGCCCGGTTTTCCGCTGGCGATCAGATAAAGCACTCCGGCCGCAAGAATAGCTCCCGCCACCTGAGCCACTATGTAAGGCAGGAGGTCCGAAGTTGGAAAGCGTTTTCCCGCCCATAAACCAACGGAAACGGCGGGGTTGAGATGACAGCCGGAGATATGACCGATGGCAAAGGCCATCGTCAGCAACGTGAGGCCAAAGGCAAAAGCAACTCCGAGGAATCCGATGCCAACCATGGGGAACGCTGCAGCAAGGACTGCACTCCCACATCCTCCAAATACTAGCCAGAAGGTGCCTATGAATTCAGCCGCAACTTTGTTGCCAAGTTTCATACCGGACTCCTTTTGTCGGACTGACGGTTGATTGGAATGTTAATAGGAGTAATAAGGTGGGGTCTTTAGTGGTGCAATAGGTAATCATTGGTTTTCCTGTTCTTTTCAGGTGTCGACGGTGTATTACGATGATTCCGACCACCTAATTCAAGGGAAAGCGACCTCCGATTCCCGACGATCTTCTCGATTGGTTGTTGACTACTTTACCCTTGCCATAAGAAATTGGTGGGCGCTTCAATCTTCCTTGCCAAGTGGCTAAACCTGCAACCCGTATCGATTTCGTGAGTGCATGATCTGAAGATGGCAAATTTTTCGGGAGCCAAGTGGGCACAGTTTCTTAGTGCCCACCATTCTTCATAAACCGGGTGCTCTTCGGTGGGCACAATAAAGCTGTGTCCACCCTACATCGGTTCCCATTCTTATTCGGATAACGATACTTTTAGGATCGTCGAATCTCAATCATAAGAGCGGCAAGTCCTTTATATGCGCCAAGACAGCTGCCAATATCGTAACTTTTCGATTTTTCAAGGTATGATTTGTTTTTAGCACTACCTGAGAATTTCAGCTCTGGAAATCGGTTTTTTAGAGCATCAAACTCGGGGGGGGGGGGCGACATGTGACAGCCACCTCCGGTTCTCGGAAAGTGTTGCAGTTGGCATGGCCTCGGTGTAATCTTTTCGGGACCATTTTCAAATCATTTCTGGAGTTGCAATGCACACCGACGAATATGAAATTTCACTGAACAGAGAACTTGCGGGCTGGCGGAAGTTGGTCAAGCGGCTTGGAAAGCTGATCGAGGGCCGGGAGAAAAAATACGGGTTTACAACCGAAGCGTTGTTGAAGGGTTTCGAAGAGGGCCGGTATGCGGATTCGGATCGTGACTTCCGGGAGTGGTGCCGGGACCACAACGAGCTTCAAATATTGCAGAAACGGGTGGCCGAGTATGAAGCGGCCCTGAGATCCGTGAAAGACACCTGATACAACGCTTTCACCGCGTTCCCCGTATAATGTTCGCATCCTTCGCTTTATTCGCATTCTTCACGGAGCGGCGGGATGATTCCGCCACACCCCTCGAAGTTCGCCATACCGAGCGGCGCAACGAAGCCGGGGTGCGGGGAGCAGAACTCCCCACACCCTTAATAAGCATTCTTTGCGGCCTGCCGGGACCCGGCGGCGGCATTCGGTGCTACCGCATCGGGTAGTGCCAGAAAGCGGTCAATCCACCTCCGCCTCCTTCGTCATCTCCGGCGGTTAGAGCTGTCCCCTGATAAGCAAAGGCCATCCCGACGGTCCCCGGCGGTAACGCGATCCTGGTGTGAAAGGTTATCGGGTCGAGACTGCCGCGGTTTGTGGCAAGCCCCCTGTTTTCCAGTACCTTTCCACCTTCGTTGAAAAAGATCGCACTTAGCTGGAAATCATTCAGGAAGGTAAAATTAAAGGTCATGTTGCTGGCAAAATTAATCGTCCCGGAAAAATCCATGACGTTCTGGTTCAGGGAATAGTTGTAATCGACGGAAAGGTCTCTGCCCTGCCAGGACGCCGAATTCTGGCCGGGGGTCAGCACTATGCGGTTTTCAGGCGGTACGATGCCGGAGCCCATGTACGCGCCGGGCGACTGGCAGGCCGTGATGAAAAAGGCTAGACCCAAAATTGCAGGACCGAACAGAAACAATTTTCTCATATGAGCCTCCGAATGAAATCGTGCAAAACCAAAGAACACGAGGCAACAGAGTTACTCGCGCACCCACCAAGATAATTCGAGAAGGCCCGGTTTGAAAGTAGGTGAAAAAAAAAGAGCGAGCCGGGAAGGACCGGCCCCCGCGGGGAAGTCTTTTGGGCGGATTGTCGGCGCCATCGCCCGTATGTCGGTCCCGGCAGACCGGCCCCGCGTTGCACGTCGCTTCGCGAGGGCACTTTGCTGTCCTGCCGGGATGGCGCCGGTAACACGAATTATCGAGGCTTGCCCGGACGAAGGAGTCGATCTCGGGCCGTGTGGCCTGGCGCGCCGGAGTTCATCCGGGCTCGCGGCAGGGCAGGGCGACACTACCGCGCGTCATTCATACCTGCCCCCACCCCAGTTTGGATCTAAGCGTTTCGAAGT
Organism: uncultured delta proteobacterium; assembly: GCA_963712895.1. Classification (GTDB taxonomy): domain Bacteria; phylum Desulfobacterota; class Syntrophobacteria; order Syntrophobacterales; family Syntrophobacteraceae; genus SbD1. The sequence continues at coordinate 23,447 of CAVQJR010000019.1, forward strand.
GGTCCACACCGGGGGTTTTTATCAGGCGCACCGGGTTGCCGGCGGCGGTGATCGCCACGTAATCCGCGTCATTGATGGGGAATCCCACTTGGCCGTCACATGTGAGAGTTACGTTGGAGGCCGGCTCGGCCAGGCTGATCCGCAAGGTGACATTGCCGGGAAAGATGAACGGCCTGTTGGTAAGCGTAAAAGGACAGATCGGGGTGATGATGATCGCCTTGGCCGTCGGATACACCACGGGGCCGCCGGCGGCGAGATTGTATGCCGTGGAGCCTGTGGGTGTGGAGATGATGAGGCCGTCGCCGCGGTAGTGCGTCAGGAAATGGCCGTCAATGCTTGCTTCCAGATCGACGATTCGTGCAAGAGCGCCCTTGTTGATTACGGCGTCGTTGAGGACACGGTGGCTGAAACTCTCGGTTCCGTGTCGCCACACCGTAACTCTTAGCCGCATTCGTTCTTCGATCTCAAAATCACCCTTGAGGATGTGCTCCAACTGCCTGAAACAGGCATTGGCGCTGATTTCGGTAAGAAACCCGAGTCCTCCCAGGTTTATGCCTATGACGGGAATGGAGCGGTTTTCAATAAAACGGGCAACGCTCAGGAACGTTCCGTCACCGCCTATAACGATCACTGCTTCGACCGACGCGGGAATGTCGATCTTATCGTAGAGGCAGCTGACGCCGGAGTTGTCGATATTTTCGGCACAGAACACCCGTATGTGGTGATCTTCCAGCCATTCCTCGATTTCCCTTGCGAGTGCGGCGGCCTCCGGTCTCGTGCGTTTGTAAATTATTGCAAGATGTTGCATTTGGGGCTCCAAAAAACTCATCACATGGTTTGGATTATCCGATTATAGCAATAAAATAGAATTGTCAAAATGGCGCGCTTGCTCTAGTTTGTGCGGACCCAGGATATAGCCGAATCCTTCCAGATGGCCTATAGTGCCTGTGTGCAAAAGAGTCAATGCGTACCCGCATTTGGAGCAAGAGGAACGGGCAATGTGGAATTTCCAGGCTTTTCGCCCAGAGAGGCGACATGAACAATAATTCGCACCACCCCGCCTGCCCGCAGACGATCCTGGTAGTGGATGACGAGGTGCAGGTACGCGAAATTCTCGAAGACACCCTTGTCTCGCACGGTCATCATGTGGATACGGCGAACGACGGCCTTGACGCAATCGAAAAAATAAAAAAGTGGAGCTACAATATAATCATAACGGACATGGACATGCCCCGGATGGACGGCATGCAGTTGATCGAGTACATAGTTCAGAACAGGCCGGGCACGGACATAATAGCGATAACCGGTCATATTATGAAATATAAATATACCGAAGTGGTTTACGCGGGGGCGGCCGACTTCATCACAAAGCCGTTCAGCCTGGACGAGTTGGAAGCCAAGCTGAACCGGGTGGTGCGTGAGCGGGAACTGAGGGAGGAACTCCAGAAGCTGGCTATCCGCGACCACCTCACCGGGCTTGCCAACCGCCGCTCCTTCCAGGAACTGGTTCGAAAAGAGGCGATCAGGGCCGTCCGATACCAGCACCCGCTTTTCATGTTTTTCCTCGATATCGACCGGTTCAAGGATTACAACGACCTGTATGGACACCAGGCCGGCGACGGCCTTCTTGTCCAGACGGCAGTACTGCTGGAAAACTCCATACGCGAGGAAGTGGACAGCGCCTTCCGGTACGGAGGCGATGAATTCGTCCTGCTGCTTCCATACCTTCCATCGGAGCAGGTGGTCACCGTGGCCGAGCGCATCCGCGAGAAGTACACCCTGCTCGAGTCCTCGCCCACATCCCTTTCAATCGGCATTGCCCGGTTCTTTGAAGATGCCGCAAATATCGAACAGGACATCCTGGACATGATCCGCCGTTCCGACCAGGCACTCTACGACGCCAAGAGGTCGTGCGGCAAGAATGCAATTTTCATCGATGAAGCCTCGCGATAGCCGAAGTATAAAAATTCTTGCCCAATATCCATTTTCGACCGGAACCCGGTGAAATTTAATCTTGACACACAGGGTATCGTACTTTATATAGGGCTGACTGTTGAGGCTAGGGAGCTCAGCGGTAAGCCGCGAGAATTGTTGAATTTTGGCAACGGCATCACCTGAAAATCTGTTATGATTCCGATGATCGAACGCAGATTGGCTGGTGATATTTTTTTCTCACTCTGTCTGTGAGCGTTTTATGATGTGGCATTGAGTCCGCCCTTAAAGTTCCGACAGTGAGTCCATCTTCAGATGGCTGAAAGCGCTTCCGCCTTGGGGCGCATTCAGTTGCTCACGGTAGCATCTCCGAATTGGGCGGCAATTAATTTGAAATTGTTTCGAGGATTGAGTTCCTCAACAGGGAGGTGACTGCCAATGGGCAAGCCTGAATTCGGTTTTGGGGTCCATTTGATCTTGGATGGCTATGGCTGCGACCCAGCCGGGTTGGAAGATATAAATCTTATCTACAATTTCCTCGATCAATACCCCTCCAAGATGGAAATGACCAAAATAATGCCGCCCTACGTTTTCCGGTACTCGGGCGCGGTGCCGGAGGATTGGGGAGTGTCCGGTTTTGTGCTGATTGCCGAAAGCCATATCAGCATTCATACTTTTCCGGAAAAGCAGTATCTGAGTCTCGACATGTTTTCGTGCAAGCCCTTCGACACCGATGTTGCCGTCGAGACCATTAAGATGTACTTCAAGGTGCAGAAATTTGACGTCAAGGTGCTCGACCGTGGACAGGAATTTCCCAACACCATCCGGGAATCGGCCCAGGTGGTCCGCATGGATCGGATGTTGAAGCAGCGTTCGAGATAAGAAGCCGTCATGAGCGATACGAAAAAGGTGGGGTCCGGGGCCTTCGGGGGCCTTGGACCCCACTGTTCATTCCTGGGACTGCATGCTTCCGAATACGATTTCGAATCGGCTCGGGCCGTTATCATTCCCGCGCCCTACGACGGGACCACTACCTACAGGGCCGGGACCCGCGAGGGGCCTCGCGCCATCCTGTCCGCTTCCCGCGAATTGGAGTTTTTTGACGAAGAGACCGGGAGCGAGGTCTACCGCAAGGGTATTTTTACCCTGGAAGAGCTTCCGGTAAACGTGTCCTCGCCAAGGGGAATGGTTGCCGAGGTCAGGCAGGCATGCGAAATGGTTTTGGCGCACCGCAAGTTCCCGGTGCTGCTCGGTGGCGAACACCTTCTCTCCCTTGGAATGATCGAGGCGCTTGCCGCAAGATATCCCGACCTCACTATTTTGCACCTCGATGCGCACTCCGACCTTCGGGAAGAGTACCAGGGGAGCGCTTACAGCAACGCATGCATTATGCGGCTGGCCCTCGATCACGCGTCTATCGTTCAGGTCGGTATCCGCTCGCTTACCGCCGAGGAATACGCATTCATCGAGCAGGCGAAAATTCCCTGTTTCTTCGCCCATCAACTGCACCAGTCCCCCGCTTTGTGGAAGCGCATTCCGGAGCTTATCAGCGGAAACCTTTATATCAGCATCGATCTGGACGCCTTCGACCCTTCGATTATGCCGGCAGTGGGCACGCCCGAGCCCGGCGGACTCGGCTGGTACGAGACACTGGCCATGCTCAAACTGGCCATCGGACGGGCCAATGTCGTCGGGTTGGATATCATGGAGCTTCTCCCGGTCCCTCAGCACCTTCCCTCCGAGTTTTTCGCCGCGAGGCTGCTCTACAAGCTGCTCTCTTACATTTTCATGGACAAGCCGTGATGGGCTTGTTAAATTTCCGGGTTGAAGGCAAGACGTTTGCCGGCTACTGAATATCCTTTAAGTGCTATTACTTACCCGAAAGAGAGTGACAGAATTGGAAGAGCAGTCAGCCAAAGGAATCCAGAATTGGCTTCGAATGTGCTTCCGCCGTCTTGCTCGTATAGACGACACCGAAGATATCGAAAAAGAAATACAGCAGCTAATCGACGAGGGCGAACAGCAGGGGCTGATCTCCGAAGATGAAGGGGAAATGATCCAGGGGATCTTCTCCTTCCGCGATACCATCGCACGCGAAATAATGGTGCCGCGAACCGATACCGTGTACGCGGACGCCGATACCGGGATTTCCGATATCATCCAAGTCATTATTCAGAGCGGCCATTCGCGGATCCCCATATTCCAGGACAATATCGACAACATCATCGGCTCGCTTCACGCCAAAGACCTTCTGCAATACTGGGGGAGGAGCGACCTTGCGGTCCGGGAAATAGTGCGGTCTCCCTATTTTATCCCCGAAACGAAAAAGATAAGCGAAGTCCTCAAGGATTTGAGGGACAACAAATCGCACATGGCCATCGTTATCGACGAGTACGGCGGCACGGCCGGTATTCTCACTCTTGAAGACATTATCGAGGAGATTATCGGCGAGATTATGGATGAATACGACCTGGAACAGAAACTGATAATCGAGCACGACGACGGGTCCATCACGGTGACCGCCAGACTCGATATCGAGAAGCTTGGCGATTTTCTCGGAATAGAGTTCCCGGAGGGCTCCTTCGAATCGGTGGGCGGGTTCATCATCAGCATTACCGGCAAGGTGCCCGAAGTTAACGAAAAGGTCTACTACAAGAACCTGGAAATGATTATCGAGGCGGCGACCAGCAGAAAGATAGACCGGGTGCGAATTCGAAAAATGGACGTGGAAGCCGCCCATGGCGAACAATCCGGGGCGGAACCCGGCCGGCCGTAATAAATGGAGAGTCCCCTTGAACATTCACCGCTGACTGTTCCTCGTTCGTTCCTTCCGTAACTTCTTCCGTAACAAAGAGGCGCTGATATTTTCCGGGCCGAGTCTGTCGGGTCCGGTGCTCCCGTGCGAAAGAATTGCCGCGGGCGCGAAGGCTTTTTTGTCTGAGGTGATATGAAAGCTATACTGCTTGCCATTCTAAGCGGATTGATGCTCACCGCCGGGTTTCCCAAGCCGTCCCTGTTCTTCGTTTCCTGGGTGGCCTTCGTTCCTCTCCTGTTCGCGCTGCAGGGCAGGAACGCAAAACAGGCTTTCTTTCTGGGCTACGTGTGCGGCGTGGTGCATTATCTTACGGTTTTGTACTGGATTCGCCATGCCATCTACTACTATGGCGGCATCAACTACGTTCTGTCGAACCTGATACTTGTTCTGCTTTGCCTCATGCTGGCACTCTACCCGGCCGTGTTTGCGCTTATTGCGCAGCGCTTCGGCAGGCGGCCCGCCCTTTGCGTTTTCGTGCTCCCCTTTGCCTGGGTCGCCGTCGTCGAGTTCGCGATGACCTATACGCCTTTTTCCGGCTTTCCATGGACCTGCCTGGGCTACACCCAGACGCCGTTGAACAGGCTGATCCAGGCTGCCGACATCACCGGGGTGTACGGGATAAGCTGGCTGGTCGTCTTTGCCAGTACGGCGATTTTCGGTTTTACCCGGAACCATTTCCGCAAAACCGCAATCCCCGTTCTTGCCGCCTGCATCGTGGCCGCGCTGGCATACGGCACCTGGAGGATCAAAGACGTAAGGTCCGCGCAGCAATCGGCCGCTCCTTTCAGGGTATCGATCATCCAGGCCAACATCAAGCAAAGCCTCCTCTGGGACCCGGCGGCGCTCGAAAACACTTTCAGACGCTATGCGCAGCTTTCCGGGGATGCCGTAAAGGCCCAACCGGACACCGACCTTCTTTTCTGGCCCGAATCGGCGATGCCGTTTTTCTATGGAATCGACGAAAATTATACCGGCGAAACGAACAAGATTGTGCGCAGTGCAGGAAAACCCGTCCTGTTCGGGAGCATCGGCGCGATCAGAGTGGACGGCAAACCACGGCTTTTAAACCGTGCTTACCTTGTGGACGGCAATGCGCAGATACTGGGAGCTTACGCCAAGCAGCACCTGGTGCCTTTCGGTGAATACGTACCGCTTAAACAGTACCTTTTTTTCGTCAATCACCTGGTGGTGGGCGATGCGGATTTCATTGCCGGAACGCACCGCGGCCCGATTTACCTCGATGGGCGTGCTCTGGGGGTGTTGATCTGCTACGAGGTGGTCTTTCCCGACATTCCGAGGCAAGAGGTACGAAGGGGCGCCCAGGTGCTCCTCAATATGACCAACGACGCCTGGTACGGCGATACGGGCGGCCCGTACCAGCACCTGGAAATTTCGCGCTGGCGGGCAATCGAATCCAGGGTGCCGCTGGTGCGGGCGGCAAACACGGGCGTGAGCGCCGCCTTCGACGCAACGGGGGCCGAAATCGGGCGAATCCCGCTCAATGCGGAGGGTTTTCTGACTGTAACGGTTCACCCGATGCGTTATTTATCTTTTTATACCGGGTTTGGTGACATTTTTGCCTGGCTATCGGTAGTTGCTACCGTTTTTGGTATTATATTTTCTTATCTTGAAACGAGGAGATAAAGTTATGAATGTGGACACCACCGAACTGCGAAATTCTCTCAAGGACCTGTCACAACGCGTAAACACCCTCGGAGGCTATCTTTGACATCGGGGGAAAGGAAGGACGCTCGGCCGAACTCGAAAAACTGATGGCCAAGGCCGATTTCTGGGACAACCCGGACGCGAGCCGTGAGATCCTTAAGGAGCGCTCGGGGCTGAACGAAATGATTCAGACCTGGCGAAACCTTTACCGGGAGATCGAGGACAACGAACTGCTCTTCGAAATGGCGCTGGAAGAAAATGACGAGCAGAACCTGGTCGAAGTCGGACGAAAGCTAAGCGAGCTTCAAAAAAAGTACCGCGAACTCGAACTGCGGCAGATGCTGAGCGACGAAAACGATCCGAGCAACGCCATCGTCAGCATCAACGCCGGGGCGGGCGGCACCGAGGCCCAGGACTGGACCGAAATGCTGCTCAGGATGTACATGCGGTGGTGTGAGAGAAAGAATTTCAAAGTCGAAATGGTGGACATGCTCGAAGGCGAAGAGGCGGGAATAAAAAACGTAACCTTTACGGTATCCGGGCCTTACGCATATGGAATGCTCAAGGCCGAATCCGGCGTCCACAGGCTTGTGCGCATATCCCCGTTCGACGCAAGCGGGCGCCGCCACACCTCATTTGCCGCCGTGCTGGTCTTCCCGGAGGTCGACGATACGATTGACATCGAGGTCAAACAATCCGACCTTCGCGTGGACACCTTCCGGGCCAGCGGGGCAGGGGGCCAGCATGTAAACAAGACGAGTTCGGCGGTCAGGATAACTCACCTTCCGACGGGAATCGTGGTGCAGTGCCAGAACGAGAAATCGCAGCACCGAAACCGCGATATCGCGATGAAGATCCTGAAATCAAGGCTCTATGAGCGTGAGAGGCACGCGCAGCAGGCCAAGATGCAGGAAACCCACGATAACCTGGACGAGATCGCCTGGGGAAACCAGATACGTTCCTACGTAATGCAGCCCTACCGGCTGGTGAAGGACCACAGGACGAATACGGAGAAGGGAAACGTCGATGCCGTTATGGACGGTGAACTCGATGAGTTTATCGAAGCATACCTGCTGAGTTCGATGGGGTCCAGAGAAGCATCGGCTACGCAATCGGGCTAAATGTACGGAAGCGTGCGTTTTCAGGGGTAGCGGCCAAAAAAATTCAAGCCCGGTTCCCCCGCTTCGATGTGAGGGAACCGGGAAAGATATCGCAATTGGAGCCCAACATTCGGGGAGCTACAGGCTGTATCCCACCTCTCCGTGAAGTTCCTTATCGAGGCCCATGTGCTCCTCGTCCTCGCTTACCCTGAGGCCCATTACCTTATCGAGCACCAGGCCGATCAGGTAGGTGAGAACATAGCAGTAAAGGGCTACCACTCCCACGCCGATCAACTGTACTCCGAACTGGGACGCGTTTCCGTAGAAAAGACCCGTGGCCCCCACCGTGGCGCAAAGTCCGGCCGACAGGGTACCCAGAGCGCCTCCCACTCCGTGTACACCTACCACGTCCAAAGCATCGTCGTAGTCTAATTTGAATTTCATCCTGACGCCATAGAAGCACACGGCGCCTGCAACAAGCCCGATCACTATCGCCCATCCGGGAGTCACGAACCCGGAGGCGGGCGTTATGGTGCCAAGCCCGGCCACGATTCCGGAGGCAAATCCCAGCGAAGTCGGCTTTTTCACCACCAACCACTCCATAATCATCCACGAAATCGAACCGGCGGCCGCGGCAACCATGGTCGCGGTGAAGGCAACGGCCGCCGTCGTGTTTGCGGCAAGAGCGCTTCCGGCATTGAAGCCGAACCACCCGAACCAGAGAAGGCCGACTCCAAGAATGGTCATGGTAAGATTATGAGGAACGAACATTTCGCTCGGAAAGCCTTTGCGCTTTTTGATCAACTGGGCAACGGCAAGGGCCGAGACACCGGCTGACAGGTGGACCACCAGGCCGCCCGCGAAATCGAGTACCCCCATTTTCTGGAGCCAACCCCCGCCCCATACCCAGTGAACCAGGGGGTCGTATATGAGAAAGGCCCACAGGAGAATGAAAATGATGTAGGTGCTGAACTTCATCCGCTCGGCAACCGCGCCGCTTATGAGAGCGGGGGTGATGATGGCGAACATGCCCTGGAACATCACGAATACATAGGTGGGAATGGTCCCGGTAAGCGAATTCGCGTTGGTCCCCATGAGCATGAACTGGCTGAGGCCGCCGATAAATGAGTTCCCGGGAGCAAAGGAGAGGGAATAACCCAGGACGATCCACTGAATGGCGAGCACCCCGAGGGCTACAAACGAATGCATGAGGGAGCTGAGCACGTTTTTGCGCTGAACCATTCCGCCATAGAACAGGGCAAGTCCCGGCAGCATGAGCATGACCATCGCCGAGCATACCATCACCCAGGCCGTGTCGGCAGGGCTGAAGCCCGCGGGTTGCTGGGCGAATGCCCTGCCAGGGCCGCACAAAAATGTAACTAGTGCCGCTGCCGTCGAAATGGAAAATCTTGCGGAATGCTTTGTAAAAATAGCCTTTACGGACATATTCCTCTCCAGAAAAACAGATTTTAGGGATTAGTAGGCGTGAATTTGAACCAAAATGGTATCAGCAATTGGCATACCATGATGGCTGATTAGCTAAATAGCTGATATAAGTGGGTTATATTGTAGGAAACCGAACCGGCGGGTGGTTTTGAATGGCACACTTTTGTCAGTATTGAACGAAAAAGCGGGTACCAATCAACAATTTTGTCGTACAAAATCCGCCATTGCCGCTTGGATCAACATATTCAGACGTACAAAGGGCATTTGCGCGTGTTACCCGTGGGCACCTTGCGGCTGCCCGCGGGCCGCAACTGTCCCGGCCGGACGCGGCTTTTGCCGGCACACGGGACCGTCAGGCACCCGAGTCTTGCGGACGCACCGTTGGATTTTTTGGCAACCTGTACAAAAATGTCCAGTTCGGCGGGCGCCGATTCCGCATGAAATAATCTATTGATAAAGGCTTTACCGTCGGTGTATTACTCCATCACCCAATCCGTGCAAGACTCTGAAAAAGGCGCGGCTTGTTTGCCGCGGCTGATCCGGCGCTGCATTCCGCCGCTTTTCAGTTCCCGCCCGGTGGCGGAAACAATCATCGGCACGAAAACCGTTTGGTGCCGATCCATTATGGTTTTATATACAGCATCAAAAGTAGTTGCAAAATAGAGGGGAAGTGTAGGGTGGGCACAGATTTATCTGCCCACCACCCGGCGTGAAAAGCGGTGGGCACAAAGAGACCGTGCCCACCCTGCGAAAATCAGGATCTTTGCGCAATTATTTATGACGTTGTGTATAGTTTAAAGGCGGCAGGAAAAATCGATGGGGATACTTGAAGGAATACTGCTCGGAATTGTACAGGGTCTTACCGAATTCTTACCGATCAGCAGTACGGCACATCTTACCATCGCCGGAAAATGGCTGGGGCTTGTCGACCCCAACCATCCCGAACACTGGACGGCATTTATAGCGGTCATTCAATTGGGTACCCTCCTCGCGGTCATGGCCTATTTTTCCCGAGACATAATAGAAATCACCGCCGCCTTTATCTCTGAGAACCTCGTCTCCAGGACCCGGCCGAAATACCAGAGCATTCAGGCGAGGCTCGGGTGGTTCATAATTATTGGGTCCATACCGGTCGGGGTTGTAGGACTGGGCTTCAAAAAAGTAATCGAGGGCCACCTCACCAAGAGTCTTACCGTGATCGCAACCAGCCTCATCGTGCTTGCGCTTTTCCTGGGACTTGCCGAGATAGTCGGCAGTTTCAGAAAAGACATCAGGAAGATGTCGGTACTGGATGCATTGCTGATCGGCTGCGCGCAGGCCCTGGCCGTCATTCCGGGGTCGTCGCGTTCGGGTACGACAATTACCGCCGGGCTTTTCCTTGGGATGACACGTGAAAGTGCGGCCAGGTTTTCTTTTTTGCTGAGCTTGCCGGCCGTATTTGCGAGCGGCATGCTCGAACTCAAGGAAAGCCTCGGGTTCATGGGTTCACAGGACCTGGTGAGCCTGTTTGTGGGCACGCTCGCGGCAGCGGTAAGCGGCTACATCGCGATCGCCTTTTTGCTGAGGTTCCTTAAAACGCATACCACGGCGATTTTCGTATTGTACAGAATTGCACTGGGCATATTTCTGATCATCATGCTCAAGCATTCCAATTTGCTGTAAAATGTATTATGGAATGGCATACAGGAAACGTTCTCGTTTCAATTTGCGTACCGTAAAAGCACAAAAGTGTACATATTTTCCCTCCAAAATGAGTGACACCACAATCTTGTCTTATTTTGAGCAAACCCGCACCGCGTTCGAACCGATCTCTCTCCAGGCAAATTAAGTCTTGATTACGCCAACATAGCTGTTCATCCAGCCTGCGTCGCACCTGTTTGGCACGTGCTTTGGACTACGTCCGATGGAGCATCGCCGCACGCAAGTTTGGCACGCTGCCGACAACAAAGGGAAGGCTGAAAATTTTTAGGGCAAATCCATTCAAAAAAGGCGGAGGTATGGGGAAATGATCAAGATCGAGGCAGTAATCAAGCCGTTTCGGCTAACTGAAGTCCAGGAGGCGTTAACCGCTATCGGCATCCAGGGCATGACGGTAAGCGAGGTAAAGGGCTTCGGGCGCCAGAAAGGCCACGTCGAGCTTTACCGGGGGGCCGAGTATACGGTCAATTTCGTTCCCAAACTGCTGATAATGATGGTCGTTCCGGACGAACTGGCCGATAAGGTCGTGGATGCGATCCAGAAGGCCGCGTACACGGGCAAGATCGGTGACGGGAAAATATTTTTGTCCAAAATCGACGAGGCGATTCGGATTCGCACGAAGGAGACCGGAGGCCAGGCGCTCTAGTTCCGCATACCCGCTCAAGGAGACTGAAATGCTGTTTTTGATGCGTCGGATTGCAAAAATGCTGTCCATTGTATTGCAGGTGTTCGGCCCGGCTTTTGCGCTCTGGGTGTTGACGACGGGCAGCGCCCTCGCGGCGGATGCGCCCGCGCCGGTTCTCAATACGGGGGATACCGCCTGGGTCCTGGCATCCACGGCGCTGGTCATGATTATGACCCCGGGCCTCGCTTTTTTTTACGCCGGAATGGTACGCAAGAAAAATGTGCTCAGTTCGTGCATGCACTCTTTTGTCGCGCTGGCGGTTATCGGGGTCCAGTGGATGGTCTATGGTTATTCGCTCTCATTCGGAACCGGGAACTCTTTCGTTGGAGACCTCAGCCAGTTTCTGCTTCTTCCAATGACCACCGACACGCTGAGCGGCACCATTCCGGCCTATGTTTTCATGTGGTTCCAGGGAATGTTCGCAATTATTACCCCGGCGCTGATCAGTGGGGCCATAGCCGAAAGAATGAAGTTCAGCTCGTATGTCATTTTTATCCTGCTGTGGGCGACGCTCGTATATGACCCGATAGCCCACTGGGTCTGGGGCGGGGGCTGGCTGCAGACAATGGGCGCGCTGGATTTTGCGGGCGGAACCGTCGTCCACCTCTCATCCGGGGTTTCAGCCCTGGTGATGGCCATAGTGCTCGGAAAGCGCCTGGGCTACCCCGGCGAGGCGTTTATCCCGCACAACCTTACCATGACCCTGCTCGGCGCCGCGCTTCTGTGGTTCGGATGGTTCGGGTTCAACTCCGGTAGTGCCCTGGCGGCAAACGGAGTGGCGGGGCTGGCTTTCTGCACCACGATGACCGCATCGGCGGCCGCCGCTTTTTCCTGGATGATGATGGAATGGATTTTCCACAGAAGACCGAGCGCCCTCGGTCTGGCATCGGGATGCGTAGCCGGGCTGGTGGTTATCACTCCGGCGGCCGGGTTCGTCACCCCGGCGTGGTCCCTGGTAATGGGGCTGGCCGGCGGGATAGTGTGCTACTACGGCGTCAGGATCAAGTCGAAACTGGGTTTTGACGATGCTCTGGACGTGGTGGGCGTGCACGGAGTCGGAGGGTCGTTTGGCGCGATCTGCACCGGTATTTTCGCCTCCGTTGGCGGAACGGGCCTTATTTACGGCAACGGCGCGCAGTTCCTGAAGCAGGTAGTAGGCGTGGGGGCGACGGCCGTCTATGCGGGCGTCCTGACATACGTCATAGCCCTGGTCATCGACAAGACCATCGGGCTCAAAGTAGACGAAGAAGAAGAAACCATCGGCCTCGACCGGCAAATGCACGGCGAAGTCGGATACACCTTCTAGTGGATATCGGATGCCGGAGACCGGATCGGGACTATCGACCGGTACCCGGCATCAAGCATCAAAGCTTTCAAAATCGAGCATCACACATCCGCCCCTCTCACTTCGGCGGTACTTCCAGAATCTGGACTTTCAATACATCCTCTCTTGGAATTACCTTCTCGATGCGAATGCGAACCATCTCTCCCGGACGGAACTGTGCCTTTTCGGGCACCGGCGCATTTGCCTCCATAAAAAGGTCGGGGATGAGAACGTGGGCGTACCGTGAATTTTTATCGAGTATGAGTGCGTTCAGGGTTTCAAGGTCTTCCTGCTCGATGTACTTTAAAAGCCAGTAGCGGGTCCATTTGCGCTGGATGGTAAAGACTCGCGCCTGCGCGGCGGAAAGGCCGGTTACGAGCTGGTCCAGTTCTTCCCCGGTGTACAGGCCGGAGGCTCCCGCCAGGGCCTGTTTCAACTGGCGCTGGACCACCAGGTCGGAGTAGCGCCGGATGGGAGACGTGACGGTGGTGTAGCGCGCAATGGCCAGGCTGCAGTGCGGCTTGGGAGAACTGGTAAGCTCGGCCCGCGAAAACAGGCGCCTTTGACGGTAGATGCGGAAAAGCTCGTGTTCGGACTGCACGCACTCGGTTTCGGGCCTGCATTCGGCCTGGGCGCGGAAGATGGCCGCAATGCCGCGTTCGGCAAAATAATCGGCCGCGGCCGCATTGGCCTCGATCATCCACTCCGAAACGAGGAGCTGGCTGGGGGTCTCCTTGTCGTAGCGGGCTATCTGGATCATACCCGCACTGTTTACGTACACGTGCATCTCAGGCAGCGGCAGGATGATCGCCCCGCGCTCGACCCGTCCCTTTCGACGTTTGAGCGCAAGTTCGTGCAGCATTCTCATGCCCGCATCCCGCCCAACCAACTCGTCCACGTCCTGATAGGTGAGCTGGTCCCTTATGTGGACCACGCTGGGGACGATCCGGGTGTCGAGTATGCTGCCCTCGCGGTCCAGCTTCATGAGAAAACTTATGGCAAGCCTGTCTTCTCCCGCCTTGAGGCTCAGTATGCCTTCGGAAAGTGAGGGCGGCAGCATCGAAATGCGATCATCCGGAAGATAGATCGAGCTGGCCCTTTGTCCGGCCTCGATATCCAGGATATCTCTGCGGGCAATGAACTCGGCGGCATCCGCAATATGGACGCCGACTTCGAAGACGCCCTCGTCCAGTTCGCGGATGCTCAGAGCGTCGTCGTAATCGCGCGTGAACACGCTGTCAACGGTGAATGCGTGAAGCGAGGTGAGGTCCTCCCGGTCACCGCGGACCGCATTCGCAATATCGGCGCCGGCGATCTGTTCGGCGCGCTCGACGGCCTGTGGCGGGAACTCGGGAGAGATTCCATGTTCGTGGAGCAGCAGGTTTTCATCTTCTTTCCAGACACCGAGCCTTACCAGGATGCGAAAGGCGGACTGCTGGTGCGGCACGATCCCCGCCCCCTTGAGTACCTCCTTTATGAATGCGTTTTCGCCCGACTGCTGCCCGAAAAGGGCGTAATCCTTAAGGCTCCCGATAAGCTCGTCCAGGTACCCGAGGGCGGGCGCGCTCTTGCGGTTCCAGACAGCTTCGAGCCACCGGGCGCTCTCGGAGAGTTTTTTCTCCCTCTCCGCTTCTTTTTCGAGTTCAACCCGCCGCTGCTCAACGGCTTCTTCGGACCGTGGGTAGTATTGCGAATCCTTCGGTTGAAAATAGAGCCTGTCCTGGAGCAAAACCCTGTTTACGGCCGCCGTCTGATTATCGGGGACCGGGGTGCTGAACATGAATTCGGCTATTTCGAAGGGAGAAAAACCGCCGGTGTCGCTTACCAGCAGTAACCAGATCTCCTCCAGGTTGATGAGGCCGGTCAATTCCCGGCGCAGTTGTGAAAGTTCGACCAGTTTTTTGACCAGCTCATCCCTGGATGAATTGATGTCAAGGCGCTGTTCCGCCTGATGCAGGACCCTGGAGACTGTCAGGTTTACTTCGCGGTTGCGCTCCGTCAGAATGTGAAAGCGGCCGTCTTTTACGGCCATAACCACTCCGCAAAGGATCTCTCTGGATTCATAGAACTCCAGCACGGTGCCGGGCGTGATTTCACGCGGCTCCTGCCGGCTCATGAATGCATCTCCGCAAGGACTGCAAACTTCATGATCTTCGTACCACTGTGCGCTATTTTCATATTTTTCCGAAATGTATTCTCCGGAAAGTCAAAAGACTTTCGTGATCTAAGGTTTAACGCAAAAATAGGGAAGAAGCAGCGGAAGACGGGCCTCATCTTTTCCTGGCGCGCCCCCTGCGGCCGGCATCAGGGGAACGTCCTCCATCATCGGAGCGCTCCGCCTCGGCTTTAAGTTCCTGGAGCACCTGGAGCGCTTCCATGGGGGTCATGCGGTCGGGGTCGATGGCCGATATCCTCTCCGTTATTTTGTTGGAAGAGGGTGAAAAGAGAGGAAGCTGAATACCCGGCTCGGACTTCGGAGTACAATTTTGTTTAACTTCCGATGTCGGTGAAAAATGACCCGACCGGCCGCCTTCAAGGTCCGCCAAAATCCGTTGGGCCCGATTGGTGATCTCTTCAGGCAGGCCCGCCAGTTTCGCCACCTGGATTCCATAACTCCTGTTCGAGCCTCCGGGGGCCATCTTGTGGAAAAACAGGATCTCCTGTCGCCATTCGCGTATCGCCACGTTGAAGTTTTTAACACGCGGGCGGGATTTGGCAAGCTCGGTCAGTTCATGATAATGAGTTGCAAAGAGGGTTTTGACGCCTCTGTCCTCGAAATCGTGCAAAAACTCGGCTACCGCCCAGGCTATGCTCATCCCGTCGAAAGTGCTGGTGCCCCGTCCTATTTCATCCAGAATCACCAGGCTTTGTGGCGTTGCCTGGTGCAGAATGTTGGCCGTTTCCTGCATCTCGACCATGAAAGTCGAGCGTCCCCGGGCAAGATCGTCCGATGCTCCCACCCTGGTAAAAATACGGTCCACCAGCCCGATTTCAGCCTCCGATGCCGGAACGAAGCTGCCAATCTGGGCCAGCAGCACGATCAGGGCCGCCTGCCGCAAAATGGTGGATTTTCCCGCCATATTGGGGCCGGTGATTATTAGCACCTCCTGGGACTGCTGATCGAGGTCCAGGTCGTTGGGGACAAAGCCGCCTGGGTCCATGAAATGCTCTATGACCGGGTGGCGTCCGTCGCGGATGCGGATGGAGTCGCCGGAGTCAAGCTTCGGGCGGCAGTAGTCGAACCGGGCCGCGGTTTCGGCAAGCGAGGCAACACAATCCAGGGTGGCGATCCTCTCGGCCGTTTCCTGGATTCGGCCGCTCCGGGCCGAAACCTCGACCCGCAGGCGCATAAATATGCGCTCCTCCAATTCGAGGCGCTTTTCGTCGGCTTCGAGCACCTGCACTTCGAATTCTTTCAACTCCTCGGTTATGAACCGCTCGGCGTTTACCAGCGTCTGTTTTCGGAAGTAATTAATCGGCACCGAAGACAGATTGGACCGCGAAATTTCTATGTAGTAGCCAAAAACCTTGTTGAACCGCACCTTGAGAGACGATATCCCCGTCTCTCGGCGCTGGAGGGCTTCGTAGTCCGCCATCCATCCTTTCGCGTTGCGGCTGAGTTCTATATAATGGTCCAGTTCCGGATCGAAACCCTGATTGATGGCCCCTCCCGCGGCGAGAGTGGCGGGGGGAGGATCGGCAAGCGCCGCGTCGAGCGTTGCGGCAAGGTCAGACATCGTGTCCCACTGTCCGGCAAGGCGGACGAGCAGTGCGCTCCCGCATTTCGATATGGCCTCACCCATCCGTGGCAGCACCTCGAAGGACTTCTTGAGCCCGATAAGGTCGCGAGGCGTTGAAATGCCGGTGCTGTTTCTTCCGTTCAGACGCTCGATGTCGTTGATGTTTTCGAGGGCCGAAAGTATTTCCGCACGGACTTCGGCCGCTGAAACCAGTTCGGCGACGGCCTCCTGCCTCGCCTCGATGGAGGGCAGATCGAGCAGCGGGTAGCGCAGCCACTGCTGGAGCATCCTGCCGCCCATTGCGGACCGGGTATGATCGATGGTGTCGAGAAGCGAGCCCTTCCTGCCCTGAAAGCTTGCCGAGTAGAATACTTCAAGGTTTCGAACGGTGGCGTCGTCGAGCACCATGAACCCGGAGCGGCTGTAAGGGATGATTTTCTTGATGTGATCGCAGGCGCCGAAAAGATTTTCCCGCGAATAGGCGAGCACCGCCCCGGCGGCCTTGACGGCCTGCTCCATCGCGCCCACCCCCAGTCCATCCAGCGAGTGTACGTGGAAATGGGACGTGAGAAGCTCGACCGCCCTGCGCCTGTCGAAATGGATCGGGTCGATATGGGTTATGGCGGCATCGCGGCGGCTCAAAACCTGTTTGGTCCAATCCGGTCTCTCGCCTTCCGGCAGGATGATTTCGCTGGGCGCTATGCGGAAAAGCTCATCTACCAGGAGTTCTTCGGAGTCCAGTTCGGTCACCCTGAACTCGGCGGTGGATACGTCGAGGCAGGCCAGAGCGTAAGGCTTTCCGCGAGCGGACGCAACCGCCGCCAGGTAATTGGGCTGGTTGGAAGCGAGGTTCTGATTGTCCAGGATAAGCCCCGGCGTAATCACCTTGGTCACTTCGCGCCGCACAAGCCCCTTTGCTTTTTTGGGGTCTTCGACCTGGTCGCAGACCGCCACCTTGAACCCGGCGGAAATAAGCCTGGCGATATACACATCGGCCGCGTGGTAGGGCACGCCGCACATCGGCACCGGGTTTTCCGCCTGCCTGTCGCGCGAGGTGAGGGCGATCTCCAGCACCCGCGAGGCCGTCACGGCATCTTCCATGAACAGTTCGTAGAAGTCTCCCATACGGTAGAGCAGCAGCGCTTCGGGATACTTTGCCTTTATTTCGAGATACTGCTGCATCATGGGGGTCAGATTGTTCATGCCGCCCCGATTCCTCCTCCGCACACGCGGTTTTAGGGTTCGAGCAGGGTTATAATGGTAATATCGTAAGCCGAACCCTGGATTTTTATTTATTGTGGGTCCAAGATCAAGGAATTAGTTTCAAATTCATCATAGAGGACACAGAGAGCACAGAGCAAAAGAAAAACCGTGGAATTGATTTCCGATTTGGGCTGCCCGGTTATACTTCTTATTTTCTGTTTTTCTTTCTCTGGGTTCTCGTGAACTGGATTTTGGGAGCATCCGTTGCCGATCAAGGATTCGATACGCCTGCGGGGCGTTCGCCAGCACAATCTGAAAAACATAAACCTGGATATTCCTCTCAATAAGCTGATCGCCCTTACGGGGGTGAGCGGATCGGGGAAATCGAGCCTCGCCCTCCATACTCTTTACGCCGAGGGGCAGCGCCGGTACATCGAGACGTTTTCACCTTACGCGCGGCAGTTTCTGGAAAGAATGGACCCGCCGGAAGCGGACCTGATCGAGGGCATTCCGCCGAGCATCGCCATCGAGTCCGGAACGGCGGTCCGCAGTTCACGCTCGACCGTGGGAACGATAACCGAAATAAACGACTACCTGAAGCTGCTTTTCGCGCGCCTCGCCGTACCGTACTGCCCGTCGTGCAACAAACCGGTCACCGCCGACACGCAGGAAACCATCGCCCGCAAGCTGTCCTCGGATCTCGGCGCGGACGACAGGGTCCTGATTTGCTTCCCCCTCAAAGTGTCCACCGACGGCAGGTGGACTCAAAGCCTTGTTTCACAGGGATTTTTACGCATATTCCACGCCGGAAGGATACTCGAACTGGAAGGGCTCGCGGACGCTGAGGCATCGTCGATGTCCGGCGGCGAAATCCTGGTCGTCGTGGACCGGCTGCTCTGGGGCAAAGCGGAACGGTCCCGCATAGCCGATTCCATATCCACGGCCTACCGCATGGGCGAAGGCCGCATAGCCGTCGTGGCAATGCCGGACAGGGTCCTGCGGTTCAGCTCCGATATGAGCTGCCCCGACTGCCCGGATACTCCCCCGGTCCCCGCCCCGAGCCCAAACCTCTTTTCGTTCAACAGCCCTGTTGGCGCGTGCCCCCAATGCCGCGGCTTCGGCAGGACCATCGGGGTGGACATGGAATCCGTCATCCCCGATTTCAGGCTGACAATCCGGGAGGGTGCGATAAAACCCTGGGGTACGGACCGGGATGAATATTTCGAGTTGCTCGACTTTTGCCGCAAAGAAAAAATATCCCCCGACATCCCATTCGGACAGCTCGATGAGCCGTCGCGCCGAAAAATCATCGACGGGACGAAAAGGTACTACGGGATAAAAGGATTTTTCAAGTGGCTGGAAACCAAGACCTACAAAATGCACGTTCGCGTTTACCTGTCGCGTTATCGCGCGTACGTGCCGTGTTCGGGTTGCGGCGGATCGAGGTTTCAGCCGGCAACGTTGTTGTACCGGCTCAAGGGGGCGGCAATCAACGAGTTGGCATCCTGGAGCATCGGGCGGTGCAACGAGTTTTTCTCGGGACAATGGCCGGAGCTTGCGACAGATCCGGCCGCCGCCCTGCTTGTATCCGAAATCAGGGGCAGGCTTCATTTTCTAATGGCCGTGGGCCTCGAATACCTGAGCCTTGACAGGCAGTCCAGGACGCTTTCGGGCGGCGAAGTCCAGAGGGTCCACCTCACGCGCGCCCTCGGGTCGTCTCTTGTAAACGTGCTCTACGTCCTGGATGAGCCGAGCGTAGGGTTGCACGCCAGGGACCAGAGGCGGCTCATGGGGCAGCTCGAACGCCTCGTCACCATGGGCAACAGCGTGGTAATGGTCGAACACGACCCCGGCATGATCCGCTTCTGCGACCAGGTAATAGACATGGGGCCGGGCGGGGGAGAAAAGGGCGGAGATGTCGTATACCAGGGATCCGCGGAAGGTCTTGCCGCCTCCGCTAAGAGCCTTACCGGGGCCTACCTTTCCGGGAGAAAGTCGGTTGTATCCGGCATCCGCGAACGCCGCGCGCCCGATCCCGCCGGAAAACTGGCGGTAAAAGGCGCCCGCCAGAACAATCTCAAGGGAATCGATGTGAATTTCCCGCTCGGGCTGCTGGTGGGGATCAGCGGTGTTTCGGGTTCGGGAAAGAGCACGCTGGTCGAACAGACCCTCTACAACGGCTGGCTCAGAAAAAGGGGCAGGGCGGCAGAGACCCCGGGGCTGTGCGACGGTCTCGACGGCGAGGACGCGATCGGCGAAATGGTCATGGTCGACCAGCAGCCGGTGGGGCGCACTCCCAGGGCGAACCTTCTCACCTACACTCATGCCCTGGACCCCATCCGAAAGATGCTGGCGGCGAGTCCCGCAGCAATCGCAAAAGGGTTTTCTACAAGGCATTTTTCCTTCAACGTGCCCGGAGGAAGATGCGAGGCCTGCAACGGGGAAGGTTACGAGCGGGTCGAGATGCAGTTTTTGGCCGACGTTTTCCTGAAGTGCCCGCAGTGCAACGGTAAGAGGTTCAAGGAAGAGGTCCTCGACATAAAGGTGCGCGGCGTTTCAATCGGCGACGTCCTGGATATGACCGCGCGCGAAATCCTGGAGCATTTTCCGAAAAACGAGCAACTGGCGCGCGCACTGGAGCCGGTCATCGCCATCGGGCTCGATTACCTGCGAATGGGACAGCCTCTCAGCACCCTTTCGGGCGGCGAGGCCCAGCGACTCAAACTGGTGAGGTACCTTCACTCCGGCAACGCGCGAAACGGCAACGGCAACTACGGTTATTCGGGCAGGCTGCCGGAACAGTTCCATAAAAAAGGCGACTTTTTCATCCTGGACGAGCCCACAACCGGCCTTCATCCTCACGATATCGCCAAGCTCATTCGCGTTTTGCACCAACTGGCCGACATGGGCCACACCGTTTTGGTAGTCGAGCATAACCTGGATTTTCTTGCCGCATGCGACTGGATAATCGACCTCGGCCCGGAAGGCGGCGAAAAGGGCGGAAATGTGGTGTGCCAGGGCTCGCCCGAAGAGGTTTGCGCATTCCCGGGCAGCGTAACCGGACGGTTTCTTAAAGAGCGTCTGGAAGAAACGAAGATTGAACTTTCCGGGACCGAATTGCTGGAAGCGGCCGAACCTCAGGCCCCCTTTGCCGGCATGGCCGAATCCGGCGGGCGCGTCCTGGCGTTCGAACCGGGAGGCGGGCGGAGGCAGGACCGTGAAATCGTCGTGCGGGGGGCGCGCGAGCACAATTTAAATATCGGCAGCATCACCATCCCGCGCGGCAAAATGACCGTCCTTACCGGATTGAGCGGCTCCGGAAAATCCACCCTGGCCTTCGATGTCCTTTTCGCCGAGGGACAGCGCCGGTACCTGGAATGCCTTTCATCGTACGTCCGGCAATATTTCAAGATAATGGAAAAACCCGACGTCGACCAGATCACCGGCCTTCCGCCGACTATTGCAATCGAACAGAGAACCAGCCGGTTCGGCAGGCGCTCGACCGTGGGGACCATTACCGAAATATATCACTTCCTGCGCCTTTTTTTCTCGAAGCTGGGTGCACAGCACTGCCCCGGCTGCGGCAACATGCTCGAATCGCTGAGCGTTGACGACATCCTGGCCAGGGTCCGCGAGGAGACGGGAAGCGGCCCGGTAAAGCTTTTCGCCCCGATCGTTCATGGCCGCAAGGGTATCTACCGCGACCTCTTCCTGCGGCTCAGGCGAATGGGGTTCCAACGGGTAAGGGTTGACGGAAAACTGGTTGCCCTCGATCCCATCCCTCAACTTGCAAGGCACCGGGAACACGACATCGAGGTGCTTATGCCGGGGCTTGACCGGTCCGGCCTCAGCGCCGACGCCATAAGTGAGGCGGTTCGGCGCGGCCTTGCAATCGGCGGGGGCATGGTGCACCTGGGCTCGGGCGAACGGACAAAAATACTCAGCCGGCATCTGTATTGCCCCACGTGCGACAGAGGGCTTGCGCCGCTCGATCCCAGGCTGTTCTCGTTTAACAGCCGCCAGGGCTGGTGTCCCGCCTGCATGGGCATCGGCACATCCAGGCGCATCAATGTGGAGCGCCTTGCCGGACCGGCCGAAGTGCCACTGAAAGACGGGCTCCTGCCATGGCTTCGCTCGGCGCTGTGGCGGGGTGCGCGCAGGAAAGAAGGCGAGAAGATCGAACGGCTGTGGGTGCGCCACCTTGGGATCGACACATCAAAGCCCGTTGCAAGCATTAAAGGGGCTGCCTGGGACGCGATTTTAAGCGGACGGCGCGGAAAATTTCCCGGCCTTCTGTCCATCATAGGGCAGTTATCGGAAGACGAGGAATCATGGAAATATGTGCGGCACCTTTTCGACGAACTGCCGTGCGAGGAATGCGGGGGGAGCAGGCTGAACCCCCAGGCCAGGTCGGTTTTTTTCCGCGACCGCAACATATCCGCCCTTAGCGCACTAAGCGTTTCCAGGTTCAAAGATGCGTGGAAGGGGCTCAAGTTCAGCGAACGGGAGCTTCCAATCGCCGGTCCCATATCCAGAGAAATAACGGAAAGGCTTTCTTTCCTGGAAAAAGTGGGATTGAGCTATCTTTCGCTCGACCGTTCCGGCGATACGATGTCCGGTGGGGAAACGCAGCGAATCCGGCTTGCCGCGCAGCTGGGGTCGAACCTTCGCGGCGTATGCTATATCCTCGATGAACCCACCATCGGGCTGCACCCCGCGGATAATTCCAAGCTCCTGGAAAGCCTGGACCGGCTAAAAAAGAAGGGCAATTCCGTCATTGTCGTCGAGCACGATCCGGAAACCATGAAACGAGCGGACATCCTGGTCGAACTCGGGCCGGAAGCGGGGTCAAACGGTGGGAAGGTGGTTGCGGAGGGGACCTTCGGGGATCTCTGCCGGAGATCCGAGACCCTCACCGGGCAGTGGTTCGGAAAACCCCTGGGCGCCCTTTTCGAAATTCCCGCGCGGAAAGAGGCGGGATCTATGGGCTGGCTGGAGGTCTTCGGGGCATCCGCCAGGAACCTTAAAAATATTGACGTGCGGGTACCGACGGGAGTCCTGGTTACGATAACGGGGGTGTCGGGGGCCGGGAAGAGCACCCTTGTAAACGAGGTGATCTATAACGGGCTCTCCCAGGCGATCATGCGGCGGGGAGAGCCCGCGGAAGGCCTGAATTTCAAAAAAATGGCGGGATGCGAAAAATTCGGCCGTGTCCTGGAAGTCGATCATAACCCCATCGGAAGGACCCCGCGGTCCACCCCGGCAACATACATCGGCGTGTGGGACGAGATCAGGAAGTTTTTCGCGCTCCTGCCCGAATCGCGGACCCGCGGCTACGGTCCGGGCCGTTTCTCGTTCAACGTAAAAGGCGGGCGTTGCGAGGCCTGCAAGGGTCAAGGACGGATAAAGGTGGAGATGAATTTTCTGCCGGATACGTTCGTCCCGTGCGAATCATGCTCGGGCGGGCGGTTCAACCGGGAGACGCTCTCCGTTGAGTACCGGGGCAAAACAATTGCCGATGTGCTGGAAATGACCGTAAACGAGGCGGTGGAGCTTTTCTCGGCGCTGTCGCGCATCGCAAAGCCGCTGCAAATTCTAAGCGATCTCGGCCTGGGGTACCTCAAACTGGGCCAGCCCAGCCCGACCCTTTCCGGAGGAGAGGCCCAGAGAATAAAGCTGGCCGGAGAACTCGGAAACAGCAGGAGCACCACTCTCTACATACTGGACGAACCTACCACCGGCCTGCACCGCGCCGATATAAAGCGGCTGCTCGACGTGCTGAGGGCCCTTACCGGCCACGGGCACACCGTCCTGGTGATAGAACACAACACCGATTTTATCTGGGCAAGCGACTATGTGATAGACCTGGGGCCCGGAAGCGGAGACAGGGGCGGCCGGGTCGTGGCCTGGGGGACCCCGGAGCAGGTCGTGCTCAAATTCAAGAAAACCTCCCAAACCGCAAGGGCGCTGCTACCTTACCTGCACGAATAATACATTGCGAAAAGAGCTGCGCTTCCGTCTTCTATCCTCCGTCCTCCATCTCAAAATGCCGCTTTCATATTGTCCAGCAGGACCAGCATCGTCTGGTGGATGCGATCAAAATGCTCTTTACGGCCCAGAATGGCGTCCGCGTTCTGGATATACTCTCCCTCCACCAGTTCGTCCGAACAATTTTGTATCAGCGCCAGAGCGCTCTCCGGTGATGATTCCAGGTGAAACTGAAGGCCGAGCACCCGCCCGCCGTTGAAAGAAAAGGCCTGTGCCGGGCAGGCTTCGCTTTCGGCAAGCATCGCCGGGCCGGGAGGAAGCGAAAAGGTATCGCCGTGCCAATGGAGCGCGACGAACTCCTCCGGGAAGCCTTTGAAGGGCACGGAGCCGGCTGCTTCGGGGCGCAGGGCCACCGGGAACCAGCCGATTTCCTTATATCGGTTGCGGACCACCCGCCCTCCCAGGACATCGGCCAGCAACTGGGCGCCAAGACAGACCCCCAGCACGATTTTGTCACTTTTAACGGCTTGTTCTATGAACTTTTTTTCCGCACTCAGCCACGGGTATTCTTTTTCTTCATAAATATTCATCGGCCCACCCATTACCACCAGCCAGTCGAACCGGTCCATCCCGGGAAGCTTGTCCCGCCTGTAGAGGTGCGTACCGGAGATTTCCCAGCCATTTTCCAGCGCCCACCGGCCGATGTTGGCAGGCCCCTCGAATGGGACATGTTGAAGATAATGCAGTCTCATTGACACCTCGCAATTTGAGTAAAGGTATATGCTGTGCGGTCTTGAAAGTACAACATTCGTGCCCGGCGTATTCCGCGGGTGCAATTTATATTTTTACCGGTGCGGGAGAGGAAAACAAGCGGCCGTGGGGGAGGTTGCGAACAAAGTTATGCACCTGAGGGTTGCGCCGGGAGGCTGAATAAACGGCCTCCTAACCGGAAATCAGCCGGAGGAGCGGGGAAACGACCCCCCCCCCCGCTCCTCCGTTGGTCTACGGGCGAGCGCCGCTCGCTATCCATCGTTCGATCATTGTCGTTTGCTGTTCGGAGAGCCAGGGGGGACCGTTTCGCGGCATTCGGGGTTTGATGTCTCCAATGATCCTGAGGAACAATGCACTCCTTCCGGGGGAACCCGGAACGATCACGTCTGCTTTCGTGATATTTTCATAACTGTCCAGGCGAAGCCCCCGTGGAGGTCTGCGCCCGCTGTGGCAGGTTATGCACCGCTGTTGGAAAATGGGGGCCACATCCACGTAACCGGGGGCGGTTTGCGGGGGCGGGGTCAGGCCCCAGGCGTCAATCCCGGCGCCGGCAAATACCAGGACGAGTAAGAATACAAAAGCGGCTGGCGCAGTCTTCATTTCCGATCCTTCCGGCAATGGTTGGTTGTGAGCGTCGAAATGAGTGTATAAAACAAAAAAGGAGTGGAACGAATTTATAGCAGGCTTGCCGAATTGTGAAGGATAACGAGGTAAAAAAGGACTTGGCCGTGCACCCTTTGTCGAACTGGCCAAGGTAGGCCGTGCACTTCCAGGCAACCAAGCCAGATTTAACTACGACACAGCCGGTGATACTTACCGCTGCTTCCTTCCGGACCTGACGGGGTTCGTAGCCGTCTGTTGCGTAGTGTCCAACCGGCACCGGGAAATGAATACGGCCAGCTCAGCACGGGCCCTTCAAAGGGGATTCAACCCCGCTGAAGCGGATCTCGGGCTACAGGGCACCGCTGGCTCCCCGTCTAGCACGGCCAAGACCATTTTCACCTTGAGGTTTAAAATCTAACATTTTTCGGCAAAAGATACAACATCCCACTAAACAAGATGACGACTAACTTAGGGCTTGTCCGTAAATAGAGCCACGGACAAGCTTATTAAACCGGCCCACGGTCGAGCAGAAAGCACCTCGAAAGATCTATTTGAAGGGCGTCCCGCACGGTCTTGAACGCTTGTGCGCAAACGAGATGGCGCCATCCCCCGATATAGAGCGGCCGCTCCGGTCTGCCGCGGGCAAGCCGCGAAACAATTTCGCCTATGATGTGGTTTTCCCGCTTGCGCCACAGGGAAATATCACCGGCGCTCCGGAGGTTGGGAGCCGGAAGCTCTCCCCTGATTCTTCGGGCGGCCTGTTCATAGCCGCTCGAAACAGCGACCCGCACGTCTTCGACCCTTAGCAGCGCTTCCAGGTTTGCGGCGGAAATCAACTCAGCCCAGGTGCGGATCCATTTCCGGCTAAACTCCGACCGGTCCACCGGTATCACTGCGGCACCGGATGCGGCGGCGAAAGCCGCGGATGCGCGATATTCGAAAGGAAGCGTTATCTGCCGCCCTATGGGGGCGATTCGGGAATTCCTCAAAGCCTCCCTGTAATCGATATCGACGTTTCGGGCGGCCGTTCGCAAGTTGGCGTGGAACCGGCGAAGAAGCCTTCCGGCATGTTCGATCCTGTAGCTCAGAGCATAGGGGCTGATCTCCACCAGGACCATGTCCGGCCGGTACTCGGACAGGAAGGCCATGGCCCTCTCGTAACCCAGCGGATCGGAATGTATGACGCCCAGCAGGATCAGCCCGGCATTTGGCAGGCGGTCAGGCACGATGTTCTCACGCGGAAGCGCTAGGCGAACCCGGAAACAGAAAATTCAGCTCGTTGAAATGCGTTATATGCAGATCGGCATCCAGAGCCGGATTCTTATAGCCCACAAACCTCACCCCGGTGGCCTTGGCAAGGACCTCGTCGACTTTGGAATCTCCTATGTAGACCACATGGTCGGGCAGGACCCGGAATTGAGTCAGGATGCGCTCCATGATTTCGGGGTGCGGCTTCGGATTTTGCACATCCGAGGCGCTTACCACCAGGTCGAAGTAAGTGTCCAGGCCGTACAGCTTCAAAAGTTCAAGGGTAGATACGGTCCGGTTCGTGGCCAGGGCGGTCCGGTAGCGGCTTTGGGCCAGTTTGAGAAATTCGAACAGCCCGGGTTCGGGCTGCAAATACCCGTTGAAGGGGCTGAAGTCGATCTTCCTGAAGTAGGCGTAGGCACGATCGAAGTCCTCGCCTTCATTGCCGATCAGGTAAACCAGCGACTGGCGAACGGGGTGCATGTGGATGAATTCGTGCTGGTCGGCGCGCACCGGAGGACGCCCGATCTTTTCCATAATGTGGCTGTAGAACTGTATATTGGCCTCTCTTGAATCGAAAAGGACCCCGTCGCAATCGAGGGCGACCACCTTGATCCTCTTCGTCCTTGCAATGAAGGCGTCCCTCTTGCTGTTTTCACCGTTGTTTTCCATCGGATGGACCATCTTTCCGCAATGTAGGCGCTTGCCAACGCAGACTTTACTTGTATAGAGTTATGGACTAAATTAGCTATTTTACCGGTAAGCAGCAAGGGCAATTCAATCCAACGTCGCCGGAAAGCGGATCAGGGCACACCTGCCCGAGGACCGCTCCGGCTTATTTTTATACGAGAACACTATGAAAAATCAATTCGATTATCTGGTGGTTGGAAGTGGAATCGCCGGCCTCACGTTCGCTCTCAAGGCAGCCCACACCGGCTCGGTGGCGATAGTTACCAAAAAGGATAAGCTGGAGACGAGCACCAACTACGCGCAAGGAGGGATCGCCACCGTCTGCGGGCCCGACGACTCCTTCCAGCTCCATGTGGAGGACACTCTCCGTTCCGGTGACGGGCTATGCCATCCCGAAATCGTGGAGATGGTCGTAAAAAATGGACCGGAGCGCATTCACGACCTGGTTGACCTGGGGGTTTCGTTCAATCCGGCGGAGACCGCCGCCGGCCGGTTCGACCTGGGCAGGGAAGGGGGGCACAGCCGAAACCGGATCCTGCACTCGCAGGACATGACCGGCAAGGCCATTGAAAAAGTCCTGATCGCGGCCGCCGAAGCAAACCCCAACATCGTGATCTTCGAAAACCACATGGTGCTCGATCTCATAATCCAGCACCATTCGCTGAGAAGCGGATCGACCAGCTTCTACCAGCAGGATATATGCCGTGGGGCTTACGTCCTGGACATCGCATGCAACGAGATTCACACCTTCATCGCCAATGTGGTGCTCATGTGTACGGGAGGCGCCGGGAAAGTCTACCTCTACACCAGCAATCCCGACGTTGCCACGGGGGACGGCCTCGCCATAGCCTACCGGGCGGGGGCCAAGCTGGCAAACCTGGAGTTCGTTCAATTCCACCCCACGTGCCTCTACCATCCGCAGGCCAAAAATTTCCTTATCTCGGAGGCGGTGCGTGGCGAGGGCGGGAAACTGATCGACCGGCGCGGCAATGCTTTCATGGAAAAATATCACCCGTTAAAAGACCTTGCGTTCCGCGACATCGTGGCTCGCGCCATCGACACCGAAATGAAATCGAGCGGCGATGACTGCGTCTTTCTGGACATAAGCCACCGGAAACCCGATTTCATTACGCAGCGTTTTCCCAACATTTATGAAAAATGCAAATCTCTGGGCATCGACATCACCAGCGATCCGATTCCGGTCGTGCCGGCCGCCCACTATATGTGCGGCGGCATCGTTACAAACAACAAGGGGCAGACCACTATCCAGAACCTGTATGCCCTGGGCGAGTGCGCATGCACGGGTCTCCACGGTGCCAACCGGCTGGCCAGCAATTCTCTTCTCGAAGCCATGGTTTTCGCCCATGCGGCGGCCGGCCAGTGCACCGGCAATATCGATTCCTGGCGCAACCGGATGCTGCCCGAGGTCCCCGACTTTTCGGTCAGGATCGACCAGGGCGTTTTAGGAAATAACGAAATGGTGCTGGTGGCCCACAACTGGGACATCATACGAAGGCTCATGTGGAACTACGTGGGGATAGTCAGGACGGACAGGAGGCTCTCGCTGGCGCTGAACCACATCGCCCAGATAAGGATGGAAATAAAGGAGCACATGCCGAGGATCCCGCTAAACAGCGACCTGCTCGAACTCCAGGGGCTGGCCCTCGTTGCGG
Source organism: uncultured delta proteobacterium (assembly GCA_963712895.1). GTDB lineage: Bacteria > Desulfobacterota > Syntrophobacteria > Syntrophobacterales > Syntrophobacteraceae > SbD1. The sequence goes on from CAVQJR010000019.1 coordinate 52,028, forward strand.
AACTGATCATCCGGTGCGCGGTGCAGAGGCAGGAAAGCCGCGGACTCCACTATAATCTGGATCACGCGCAAAAAGACGACGCGGGCTGGCTGAAAGATACCATCGTGAGCAAGCACCCGGGGGAGCAGTTCATTGCGGCTGTCGGGTTCATGACAGATGAGCAGACTTATGATCCTCGGGCGGCTCTATCGTTTCGGCATCGATAATCGGTTCGGCAGGCTGCGGAGGGGCTTCGAGGAGCTTGCCCGAATTCGAGTTCTGCTCGATTCTCATGGTGAGCATCCCCCCCATGAAGCTTATTTCATAGTTCCTGTTGGACAGGTCCGACTTGGAAAACGATTCGCGCAGCTTGCGAAACTGCCTTTTTGCCTTTTTGTATATGTAGTAGAGAGACCCGGCAAAGAGCACAAAAATTAATAGGAACACCCAACCCGGGGTGGAAATTACCTTGCCGATAAACATGATGACTGCCAGGATCGCGAAAACGAAAACAACCTGGAGCCCCATAATAATATAGATGTAGTAAATCCCCTGGTTTATCGGATCGCGCTTTTGGGGTTGTTGTGGTTGCTTTTCTTCTTTTCGTTTTCCGAACAGCCGGCTAAGCCACATCTTTTCAAGATTCCCCTGCTTTAAAGACCTGCGCCGTGACTTCCTCGACCTCAGCGGTATTTGCCGTCAGCAATTGAGGCGAAGAGGGATTGTTTAAGAGAATCTGTTCCTTTATCCGGTACTTCTCGATTTCGAGCTGGTTGAGCAACATCTGCTTGGAAAGCTTGTAGCGCAGGTAAATAATCCAGGTGAGCAACGCTCCCGCAAAGATCGACAATCCAAGGAAAAACCACTGGTAATCCTGCACCGCGGCCAGGCACGACTTGGCCATGTCACCCAGAAAAGACGGCACCAACCATAAGATAAGCATCACCAAAACAATTACGAACCCGACGTGCAGGACCGTAAAGTTCCTGGAAGCACTCAGAAACGAGTCGAACCGTGTCGATTTGTTCCGCCCTGCGGAAGCCTCGCCCGGCCCTCCCTCCTTCTGCTCTCCGTTAAGCAGAAGCATCCAGACCTGCACCAGGAATGCAAGCAGCAGAATCAGCCCCATCGGGAGCCCTATCGCCAGCAGTACCCAGGTCCTCAGGGGAAAGGGCACCAATTCCGTTTCGACATGCGTGTTGAAGTTTCGAAGCGGGCCGAAATTGTTTTCGAACATCATTTTTTCGTATGCGCTAAGGGCCGCCCCGGAACTCTCGTATACCTTGGTGCCGCTGGAGTCCTCGATCACCACCCGGGACTTCAGCCCCGACTGGGTAGACACGGCCACATAGACCGCGATTTCGAGAACAAGAAGCAGGATGACGCTTACCGCCAGAACAACTTTTGCTGATTTGCGCGCCTCGAAAAGCTCGAGCAATTTTATGTTCGACATAGATGCTTCCGGTAAAGGGCAGGGCCGGTCCTGTTCACGATCTGTCCGAGGGCCTGCCGCGCGATTTAATAAGGGGAAGGCTAACATTCCGCATCGGGGAGAGTCAAACAAAAAGACGGCTTAAGGCGCTCAAGACAAAAGCCCCGCGACGGGGAACACGCCGCGGGGCTCTCAATTCGAAGCATTGTGGAAAGGACGCTGAAGCTACCTGCTCCGGCGCAGTACTTCCCGGTTAAGGTCCCTTTCCCGTGGAAACAGGGGGAGGTACCGGTAGGACAGTGAAATAATCAGCGTGCAGTACGCGAGCATCGCAATAATGGGCGCCGTTTCATAGATCGTAGGGACGTAGACCTGCCAGGAATCAAACGGCATTACCGGGGCGGCGATGGCCTGGATGGTCATCGCGAACCGGTTTAGACAAACCCCGATACAATCGAGGAAAAATGCGCCAAACAGCAGGAAATTGCTCTTCCTGGTCGACGGAAAAATCAGCAGCAGGGCGGGAAGGACGCCGCAGATGCCTATCTCGACTACAAGAAGCCAGATTCCATACGGTCCCCAATAAAAATCTCCCAGTTTGAACCCGAATCTTGGGGACTGGCCGAAGGCCCAGTAGGCGGTGTCGGCAATCTTAAGGATAATATAAAACGAAAGAAGCCCGCCTTCGATTCTTGCGATCAGATCATAGACGCTGCGGTCAACGAGCTTTTTGGCTGAAACCTTCTCGATGGCCCTGCAAATGAGGGCGGTAAAGGCGGGGCCGGAAGCAATGGCCGACAGGATGAACAGGAAGAAGGTCCACGGCCAGATGAAGAGGCCCGCCCTGTATGCGAAAGGTCTGGCGAAGAGCACGCCGGCGACACCGCCCAGAGATCCCTGGTGAAAGAAACTGAGAAAAGTGCCGGTCAGTGCGAAAATAGCCATGACATCGTGCAGGCTGTGGCCGAAAACATTGAGGGGCCTGTTTTCACTGATTTTACGGTTTTCCAGGATTATCGGCACATATTCTATAACCAGAACGATGGCATAGCAGCTTATGCAGAAGATAACTTCGGTCAGCATGGAGTGGACGTTTGCATGCCAGTACCCAAACCAGCCCCGGAGCGGTTGTCCGATTTCGAGCAGCAGCACCGCGAGTGCGCCCGTGTAGCACACGAACCCGACGACTACCGCGAGGTTTATAATCTTGCCGAGTTCTTTCAGCGCCGGAAAAAACCGCGAAAGCCCGTAATAGAGAAACCCGGTGAAGAAGGCGCCGGCACCGAGGGCGATTATCCCAAGGTCGGCGGTAATGTATGCGCCGAAGCCGAAATAATCGTTCAGCCCGGTGACGTTAAGGGCTTTGAGGAGCACCACCGCCCCGGCCACCACTCCCCAACCGATCAGGCCAAACAAGATCAGTACCCAGAGACCAAAGACGGGAAGCGGGCAGCGCTTCACCCCATCCGGAATCAATGCTTTATCCATTCTCGACCCCTCGCAAACAAGGAAAGCAAATTCGGCTCATCCCGAAATCGTCGATCCCTACACTACTTGATGTGGTTGTCCGCCAGTCTCTTCACCCAGTCCCGGCTGGAAAGATAGTAGACTTTCGGTTCGGTATGGAGCTTTTCCAGAATCCGGAACGCGCGCGGATCTTTTGCCAGCTTTGCGACTTCGGAATTTTCATCCCGGAGGTTTCCGAAGGTGATCGCCCCGGTCGGGCAGACATCGGCGCATGCCGGCGTGTATGTGGCATTGTTAGGATCGCTGCCCTCCGCGTAGGCTTTTGACCGGGCCTTCATCATCCGGTGGCTGCAGAAGCTACACTTTTCGACCACACCCCGCATCCTGGTGCTCACCTCAGGGCTCAACATGGACTCCATCGGTTTGGGCCAGGCGGGGTCCCACCAGTTAAAGTCCCTGGAATGGTACGGGCAGGCCACGATGCAGTACCGGCACCCGATGCATCGCGGGTAAATGTGAGTTACCAGCCCGGTGTTTTCATCCCGCGTAGTGGCATTTACGGGGCATACGAAAGTGCAGGGGGCATGGTGCGGTGCATCGCAATGCATGCACGGGCGCGGCAGGTAGGCCATCCGGTAATCGGGATAATCCTTGCCGTTTTCCAGCAGGAAAATCTCCATCCAGGTTATCGAACGCAGCTTGTTTGATTCGTCCGGCCTGAACGATATGTTGTTTTCAGCCTGGCATGCCACGCTGCAGGCGCCGCAGCCGGTGCACTTGTCCAGATCTATTGCCATTCCGTAACGAAGACCGCTTTGAGCATGTTCTTTTTCGCTCACTGGTTTTCCCCCTTACACGCGACGCAGTTGAGCGCGGGTAGCCCAGACCGTCCCCATGCCGCTCACCGGATCGAGCTGGACTTCCATCAGACTGTTCGCATTCACGCCCTTGTTCTGAATATATTCGTCATATGCCTTGTGGCCGAGCCCTTTGGGAATGTAGATTACTCCCGGGCGCGCCGCCGGCGTCAGGTTGACCCTCACGGTGGCTTCTCCCTGGGTAGTCCTTAACGAGACGCGGTCTCCCTGAACGAGCTTGAGCGATGTTGCGGTCTTCGGGTGGATTTCCACGAAAACATCGTTTTGCTTGAGGACCACATCCGATACCAGCTTGTTCATAAAGGGCGGATTGGCAAGATAGCCGTTCGTTATGAACGGGCTGACATAGGCGACCAGGAGCAAAGGCATCTCGGTCGCGCTGCCCGATGGCTCAAGCGGCGCAAAATGTGGAAGATAATTTTTATCCTCGGTGGAAGCGGGTAGTCCGGCCTGGCATGCCAGCCCCAACTTGCCCGAAGGAGTATTTACAGGGAGTGTGCCCGCAGGTGCGTCGTACCATGCGGCCCCCGCCTTGAGCTTTTTCCACAGGTCTTCGGTGTCGCTGAAATTGGACTCCACGGAAGCGCCCGGCTTCAAAGCCCACAGCTGCACACCAGGTTTGTCGGCAACGGCACCCTTTTTTGCCTTCGCAATGCCGTCGACCCTGAACTTCAAAAACTCCTCGTAGCTCTTCCAGGGCAGGGAGGAGGCGACGCTGCCTCCGATTCCGTTTGCCAGGGCGAGCAAAACGTCTCCGGTGCTTTTCGTGTTCGCCTGGGGCTTGAGGACCGGCGCGGACAGCGCATAGTATGCGAACGGCGCTCCGGGAACTCCTTTCACATCTTCGAAGCCTTCCAACGCCATGTGGTTCGGAAGGATCAGGTCGGCGCGCAGCGCCGTTTCATCCATGTAGGAAGAAAAGGAGACAAGCGTTTCTATTTTTTCGAGCGCAGAGAGGAACAGCTTGCTTTCGGGAAGGCTGAATACCGGGTTCGCTTCATGGACGAGCAGCACCTGGATCGGATACTTCGGCCCGGAAACTATGCCGTCCAGAAATCCATACATTCCGTTTTGAGTATGATGACCCGCCTTTTGGGCCAGATCGAGTCTTGGCTGCTGGCCCGACTTTTCGGCCATGGCGTCCTTTTGAAGCGCGGGAAGTTCCGAGAGCGGCAACTCGGGTGCCAGGCTGACCGTCCCGTTCGGCTTGAGGTTTCCCTTGAGCACGTTCAGCGCAACGAAAACCAGTTCGTGGTAGAGGTTATTCGAGATATCGGGCAGCCCCATCCCCCAGATGGCTACCGCCCCGGGCCGGGATGCAAATTCCTTTGCGACCTCGCGCAACCTGGCCGCATCGAGACCGGTCACCTTCGCCACCTCTTCCGGCGAATAGGCCGGCGAGGAAACAAGGCTTTTGAAACCCTGGTGCTTTTTCCCGGCGGCATCCGTCCAGTCTTCAAATCCGAAAACGTTATTGCCGACAAAATCGGCATCGTAGTTGCCGCCGGCAACCATCAGGTGTGCCATGCCCATTGCAAGGGCCGCTTCGGTGCCCGGAGCAACGGCAACCCACTGATCGGCCTTGGATGCGGTAAGCGAGCACCTGGACTCGACCTGGACGAGCTTTGTCGAGCTTCCCGGTTGTTTGAGGGCGGAAAAGAAAAGGTTCGGAGCCGAACATCCGTTCACGAGGTTTGCGCCGAAACTGATTATGTAGCCGGCATTTTCCAGGTCAAAAGTAAAAGGGGCCGCTTTTCCCACCGTAAGCAGGGCGGCCGCCTTCATCCCATCGACCTGTGAAGGCATCTTGAACAGGTTCTGAGAACCGTAGGCGGCGAAGAACTGGCCCCAGAGATCATCCATGCTGCTCTGCCGAGCCGAGGTGATGCAGGCCGCCGAGTATGCTCTGCCCTCGTTTCTCATTGCACCCAGCTTCTTTGCGAGCTCCGCCTGCGCCTCTTCCCAGGATATGGGCTGAAAGCCGGCAAGATTACCGCGGCCCCTGGTCTGTTTGAGAGGCTGGGTGATCCGGTACGGAGCATACAAAAACTGCAGCCCGGCGGCTCCCAGGGCGCATATCCCTCCCTGGCTGAGAGGATTTGCCGGATTTCCTTCCAGCAAAATTGCGCGGTGCCCGTTAACGAGGCGTGCCTGAATCCCGCATCCTCCCTCGCAAAGCGTGCATATGGAAGGGACCTTGGTTACTTCTCCGCGTTCGGGGGAAGGGCGCCACGACCAGTTCTGAGACCAGATGGCCGAATCGTCGGCCAGTTTCCACGGCAAAGGCGAGAGCAAAGTCCCGCCAACCGCTCCGGCAGCAAATTGCAAGAAACCTCTCCGACCAATACTCATTCCATCAACCTCTCATATGACAGAAACAATTTTCGGCGTTAAGGCATTTCACCCGTTTGTTCGGGCATGACCAGAGCCCACACGCGGGCGACATTTACTTGTGGCATATCTCGCAGTTGTTCGAGGCGCCTTTGCTGGCGTGGCACTCCTCGCATTGGGTCATTTTCATCGTTGAGATGCTGTACCCGGTCAACCGGTTTTGCCTGTATATGGGAACTGTTTTCTCATCGTCGACCTTGCGGTGGCAGGCTACGCACTCCAGACCCTGCCCCTTGTGCGGAGCATGCGAGAAAAAGACATTGTCGGGCTGCCAGGCATAAATTTTCCAGGGGACCTCCTTGTCCTTGGCAATGTAGTCCTCCACCAGGATGCGTTCGGCTTCGGTATCGCCCTGGGCCGATTCGTGGCACTCCTTGCACTTGTCGATCCGCGGGACCCCGGTGTAAGTACCGTCGGGACGGAGGGCGTGGCAGGACTCGCAGTCATTGTCCTGGTGAGCCGCATGGCTGAAATTGATGGGCTGGGTTTTCTGAGAGTAGAGCAGGTTCGGAAAGACCACCCACCCCACCACCAAGGCGGCAATGAAGCCCAACAGGAAAAGGACCATCCCCAGTACCTTGCCTGAACTGCCGGTTTTCTTCTCGTTCATGGGATCTTTCATAGGACAGCCTCGGTAATCCTCCTAAAAGAATAGCCAAAACCGTTGAAGTTGTGCTCGTTATGCGACGACGAACAAACCACAAGTGACAAAAATAACAAGATTGCGTCTTACTTTTTAAAGCAGTTTTTTTCAGGATGTGCGACCACTTAATAGATTAGACAAACTCTTGTCAAGAGAAAAACAGCCATTAATCCAGCGAATTATTATTGAACAAAGTGCACTTACCGGCCACTTAATTAGCGAAAATCTTCACATGCAAATCCTGCACAACTCTTTGCATATTACGATCGTATTACAAACGGTATTGATTCCGCTGATATTTTAAGGATAAAAGAGACTTCGGCACCGGGACCCGCGATTATGGGCCGCTGCACCGGCATGACGAAGGGATGCCAGATGCTCAAAATAATGACTTTCAACATCCGATTCGAAAACGATCACGACGGTGAAAATTCCTGGGAACGGCGACGGGAACTGGTGACGCAACTGGTGGAAACACACCGGCCGTGCGTGCTCGGAACACAGGAAGGCATGACCCGGCAACTGCGCTATCTGCAGGACCGCCTTGACGGATACGAGCTTCTGGCCCCCGGCCGCTATTGGGAGGAAAGTTGCCAGTATTGTTCCATCTATTTTCGTCCGGACAGGCTGCGTCTGGTTTCGGGGGGCGAATTCTGGCTGTCTCCGACACCCGAGGTCCACAGGAGCAAGAGCTGGGACAGCGCTTTCCCCCGCATGATCAGCTTCGGTGTTTTCAGGGAGTTGAGTTCGGAGCACACGTTCTGGGCCGGGGTAACGCATCTTGACAACGTGGGGACCGAGGCTCGGTTCGAGCAGTCGTCAATCATCCTGCGATACCTTCGCAAGGTCAGCGGCCCCAAGATTCTCATGGGGGACTTTAACGACCGTCCGGGCTCGCCGGCTCACACGCTGCTCACCCAGGGCGAAGACGCAATGCTCGATACCTGGGAAATCCTGCACAGGCCGGAAAACCAGAGCAGCATGACTTATCATAAGTTTCAGGGGATACCGCAGATTTGCAGGATGGACTGGATCCTGGTCAGCCGCGACTTTACGGTAACGGACGCACAGGTAATATACGATCACTCTGCGGGAGGGCGCTACCCTTCGGACCATTTTCCGTACATGGTCCGGACGGCCTGGGCGTAGCGCAATCCACAACATTGGGAACCAATATGAAAGATAGTATACGAGTCGCCGTTATTCAGCCGAAACCTTATCCCACGTTCGACGATCCCAGAAACATCGGCCATGCTCTGCAATTGTTGGAAAAGTGCCGGGGCGAGGAACTCGACGTAATCTGCCTTCCGGAATATTTCCCGACGCTTGGCGACAGGGAAATCGGGGCCGCGGCCCGCCGGTACAACAGCTACGTGATAGCCGGGATGATCGAGTCCGAAGGCGGCAGGCTGTACAATACGGCAACCCTTTTCAACCGGACGGGGCGCCTGGTGGGACGGCAGCGCAAGTCCAATGTGGCAGTGCTCGAGCGAGAAAAGCTCGGCATCTCGCCCGGCGACGGGATCTTTCACGCCTTTTCCACCGATTTCGGAAAGATAGGCATGCCGGTATGCATCGACCTGTGGGGACAGCCCGAAGCGGCGCGCCAGCTTACCGACCAGGGGATCGACATCATCTTCAATATCGCCATGTTCCCTATCCTGCGGGGCCACTGGAAAACCGGGGCGAGCGTTCGCGCCTTTGAAAACTTCATGCCCATCGTCGGGGTGAACACCGCCGATTACAATGCCGTTTTCGGCGAAAAGCGGGTACACCAGTACGGAGGGGGAAGTTTCATAATCCAGCCGCCCAGGATACTCGACAGGGACGACTTTCAGCGCTGGGCGAGAGGGCTCGACAATATCGCCAACTGGATACTGGTGGAATTGGACGAACTGGAACAGGTTTACCTGGGAGAAGTCAATCTGTCGGCGGCGAGACGGTGGAGGGGGGAGTTTTTCAATCGGTTCGGGTTCCAGAGACGGACTTAGAAGCCATGGAAAGGCCAAAAAGAAATATTTACCTCAGGATGAAGACCCTCGACGAGGCACGCGAGGTCTGGACCGCCAGCAATGCCGGACTCAGGACCCCGGAGGAGAAAGTCCCGGCGGCCTTGAGTTTGCACCGGGTAACTTCACGGCCGGTTGCGGCCGATCGCTCTGTTCCCCACTACCACGGGGCCGCGATGGACGGTTTTGCGGTGGAGGCCAAAAGCACCTTCGGGGCGAGCGATACGAACCCGCTTCGACTGGAACTCGGCAGGAAGGCTTTCGCGGTGGATACCGGGGACCCGCTGCCGGAGGGCGCCGACGCCGTGATAATGATCGAGCACGTGGAGCAGGTATCGGGAGCCGATATAGAAATCCGGTCCGCGGCCTTCCCCTGGCAGCACGTGAGAAAGGTGGGAGAAGACATCGTTGCCGGAGAGCTGCTCCTGTCCCAGCAGCACGGGCTTCGTCCGGCGGACCTGGGAGCGCTTCTTGCCGCCGGAAAAAATGATGTGTGGGTGAGGGCCAGACCCACGCTGTGGATTCAGCCCACGGGAACCGAATTAATTGCCGCCGACCGTGCCGCCGAAGCCGAGCCGGGGCAGATAATCGAGTTCAACGGGACGGTGCTTTCCGCCATGGTTGAAGAGTGCGGAGGCGATCCGGAACTGAGGGGGATCGTCCCGGACGACTACGAAAGCATCCGGCGGGCGGTGCTGGACGCGGTGGAATCGCCGGCCCAGGCGGTGCTCATCAATGCGGGATCTTCGGCCGGGTCGGAAGACTTTACCGCCGCGGTGATAGCCGAACTTGGAGAGGTGCTGGTACACGGGGTTGCCATGATGCCGGGAAAACCGGTTATCCTGGGACATGTGAAGGGAAAACCGGTTATCGGCATTCCGGGCTATCCCGTTTCCGCTATAATGGCTTTCGAACAGTTCGTGCGCCCGCTTCTGTACTCGATGCAGGGTATCGAACCCCCCGCCTTTCCGTCGGTGTCGGCAGTACTTGGCCGGAAGTTTCCCTCAAAGCTCGGCTTGGAAGAATTTGCGCGGGTGATCCTGGGCAACGTCGAAGGAAGGCTCGTCGCCATGCCCATACAGAGAGGGGCCGGGATAATCACCTCGCTTACCCGCGCCGACGCAATCCTGCAGATCCCGCAGGAACAGGAGGGATTCGAAGAGGGCGCAAAAGTCGATTTGCGGCTGCTGAGGCCGCCCGGCCGGCTCGACTGCACGCTCATTATGATAGGCAGCCACGACAACACCATCGATGTAATAGCCAACGAGCTGAAGGCCCGGGACAGCCGGGTGCATCTTTCGTCGAGCAATGTCGGAAGCCTGGGGGGGCTGCTCGCGGTTCGGCGCGCTCAGACCCATTTCGCCGGCTCACACCTGCTCGATACTCAGAACGGCCAGTATAACTATTCCTATATAGAGCGCTATCTCAAGGGAACGCCCGTTCGCCTGCTAAAGCTTGCCATGCGCCAGCAGGGGCTTCTTATCGGGAAGAAAAATCCGAAAGCCATCAGATCCATAGCCGACCTGATACGGCCGGATGTAACGTTTATGAACAGGCAGGCGGGGTCCGGGACGCGCGTGCTGTTCGACTACTGCCTTGAGCAGGAAGGGATTTCGCCGCAATCCATCAGAGGATACGAGCAGGAAGAGTTCACGCACATGGCGGTGGCGGTGAGCGTTTTGAGCGGGCGCGCCGATGCCGGCATGGCGATCTACTCGTCTGCCAGGGCGCTGGACCTGGATTTCATTCCGGTTTCCGAGGAGCGCTACGATTTGGTGGTGGCCGGGAGCGCCTGGGAAGATTTCAAGATAAAGTACCTGCTGGACGTGATAGTTTCCGGCGAGTTTCGCCGCAGGGTCTCTTCCATGGGAGGCTACGACGTGACGGAGTCCGGCAGGGTAATGGGTGTTTGGGATGGGACGAAGTGGACCGAGCGCGCCGAAAGCTCTTCCTGATAAGGCGTACGATTACGTACCCGGATATGTGAGCCTTTTCCGGACCGGAGAGCTTTTGCGCCGTGCGCAGATGCTCGAAGCAAAGCTTAAGAGCTGCGATCTGTGCCCCCGTGGTTGCGCGGTGGACAGGACCGCGGGCAGGACCGGCTTTTGCGGGGTTGACGGCCGTCTCAAGGTGGCCGCAATCAACCTGCACCCGTGGGAGGAGCCCCCGATCTCGGGGACCCGCGGTTCGGGCACCATCTTTTTTTCCGGGTGCACCCTGCGGTGCATCTACTGCCAAAACTACCCGATAAGCCAAATGGGAGTCGGCCGGCAGATGAGCGCGGACGAACTTGCCTCGCAAATGCTTTGGCTGCAGGAAAAGGGTGCTCACAACATAAACCTGGTTACTTCGACCCACCAGATGGCCGGTTTTGTGCGCGCATTAACGAAGGCGGCGCAAAACGGGCTAAAGATCCCGGTGCTCTATAACACCAGCGGCTACGAATCGCTTGAAACGCTGTCCATATTAGATGGGGTAGTCGATATTTATCTGCCCGATATCAAGTATTCCGACCCCGAAGTCGCGCAGATGCTCTCGGGGACCAGCGACTATGTTTTCCATAACCGGCGCGCCCTCGCCCGGATGTGGAATCAGGTCGGCCCGGTCCGCACGGACCGGCTGGGCATCGTCCAAAAGGGAATGATCGTGCGGCACCTGGTGCTGCCCGGGGATTTGTCAGGAACCCGCGAATGTCTTTCTTTCCTGGCACGCGGGCTGGGCGCAAACGTTTGGGTAAGCCTTATGAACCAGTATTTTCCCGCCCACAAAGGCCGGTCCACCCCGCCCCTTGACCGCAAGGTTTCCGAAGAAGAATATGAAGCCGCTTTTCGGGCACTGACCGAGTTGGGGCTGATGGAAGGCTTTGCCCAGGAGTGTTAGCGCGGTTAAGCCGTTATCATTAACGGCACCGGATTCCCGCCCAAAAACGTTCCGGCAATGACGATTTTGGACGTCCCCCATTTACGTGAAGCTCACGTCTTGGGTAGCAACCCATTCGCGCAACAGCCCGTTTCCCCGCACCTCCCGAAGTTTCGGCCGGACTTTCGAGCGCATGAGGCCGGTTCATCACATTGAGATTTTATCTGTGGAATGGTTCGCATCGGCATAAAATTCTGCTGTTCTGGCGATCTTTGCCCCGTTTTTTACGCCATTTAAAATATCATTGGAAATTCCCATCCATAACCATGATAATAGAAAGGTTGATACAGGTCCTTTCCTTTCCCTTTCCAGATCCCCATTCTTTTTGCAGCAGGACCAGCAGATGGAAAATTCCGGCAGTTACTCGAAGATTCACCGCAGATTCCTTGCCACCATACTTTGTTTCGCCCTCATTCCGTTATTCGTGGCCGGATTCGGAATATATTACCAGTTTGCCGATATATACAAGGCGAAGGTTTTGGAGAGTCTGCGGACATTGGCTGAAAACCGCAAGAATGCTATCGACCTGTTCCTGGAAGAACGAGTTTCGCAGCTAAACGCTCTTGTCTACACACAGTCCTTCGACCAACTCAAAAACGAAGAATACCTCAACCGCGTCTTCACTCTTCTGCAGGCACGCTCGAAATCATACCTCGATATCGGAATCATCGACCATGACGGCAACCATGTCGCCTACGTGGGACCTTACAAATTGAAGGGGCTCAATTATAAGAACGAAGAATGGTTCCATGAAACCATGCTTCGCGGAACGTACATCAGCGACGTGTTCATGGGCTTCCGAAAATTCCCGCATTTCATTATCGCCGTGATGAGAAGGGAAGGGGAGTCGAGCTGGATTCTTCGCGTAACCATAGATACCGACATCTTCGACAGCATGGTCAAAGCCGCTCAGGTGGGCCAGCGAGGCGACGCTTTCGTGGTGAACCGTCAAAATGTCCTTCAGACCAAGCCCAGGTTTGGCGGAGAACTTCTGAGCGTGGTGCAGTATCCGAGTTTTCCCAGGTTTGCCGGCACGCAGGTCAGCGAAATGGAATTGGGGGGAGAGAAGTCACTGGTCGCCCTTACCTGGCTTAAAAACAAGGACTGGCTCCTGGTTATCCGCGAGGAGCCTCCGGAAAACCTGGTCCCCCTTTTTCGAGCCCGTTTTCTGGCAATTGTTCTGGTGGGGGGCGGTGTTTTGGTGATGGTCCTTGGAGCGCTTTTCGTATCCCGGTCGATGGTAAAGCAGCTTGAGCAAAGCGAAAGAGAAAAAGCCATGCTGGACGCGGGCCTTGTGCAGTCCAGCAAGATGGCGGCCTTGGGCAAGCTTGCCGCGGGGATTGCCCACGAGGTCAATAATCCGCTGGCGGTAATAAAGGAAAAGGTGGGATGGATCAGGGACCTGCTTTCCGAAGAAGAAATTTCAAGCAGCGAAAATTACAAGGAATTCGACGACGCCGTTCGCAAGATAGACTATCACGTGGATCGGGCCAAAAAGGTAACACACCGGCTGCTCGGGTTTGCGCGCAGGATGGAGCCGATACGCGAGCAGGTGGATCTCAACAGGCTGGTGTCGGAAACTATCGATTTCCTTAAAAACGAGGCGCATTACCGCAATATCGAAATACACACGGACCTTGACGCCGAACTGCCCACAACCGTCAGCGACTCGTCGCAGATCCAGCAGGTGGTCCTGAATATTCTAAATAATGCCATAGACGCGGTGGAAAAATCAGGGACGATAACTCTGAGCACCGGGTTTAATGAAGACGAAAAAGAGCTGGCGATCACAATATCCGATAACGGACCCGGAATCCCCAGTGAACTTGTAGGCAGAATATTCGATCCGTTCTTTACCACGAAACAATACGGTATGGGGACCGGACTGGGGCTTTCGATCAGCTACAGTATTGTGGAGAAGCTGGGCGGCCGGATTACGGTTTCCAGCGAGCCGGGACAGACGACCACGTTCACGATATACCTGCCTCAGGTAAATGAGCTGTCAATCTGAGGGTTGGTATGCGGGTGGGTGCAGATGCGCGGATCAAATCGCGACGGTCCTCTCGACGTTCCGGCAGGGATGAAAAAAAGCTAATTTCTGACAAAGGTGTGATCCATGACTGGCTGCAGGGTTCTTATCGTCGATGACGAGCCGGATTTTTTGGAAACCATCGTCAAGCGCCTCCGGAAGCGGAAGGTGGATGCAAGCGGTGTGGGCGGCGGGAAAGAGGCTGTCAGGGTACTCGATGAGCAGACCTTTGACGTCGTGATCCTGGATGTTAGAATGCCGGAAATGGATGGTATCGAAACCTTAAAGGCAATAAAGAAGAAAAGTCCTCTCACCGAGGTCATCATGCTGACCGGCCACGCTTCGGTCGAATCCGGAATGCAGGGAATGCAGTTCGGGGCCTTCGACTTCGTGATCAAACCGGCGGACCTCGATGAGCTGATCGAGAAGATAGACCAGGCGAGCGAAAGACGAATGCTCCACGAGGAAAGAATCCGGAAAAGCCCATAATGGTTGAACTCGCCGCCTGAGACGCTTTGTACCATCACATGCCGAAGAGCTGACTGCCGTGCCATGCCGACCAACCGCCGCTTATTTTCCACCAGGACATACTATTTCGCGCTGCCGCTCTTAATTCTGCTCATGGCCGTCCCACTGTGGAGTTTCAGCCGCCCCGTTGCCGCTCTTGGCCTGTTGGTTGCCGCCGCCCTTTGTTTTTTTGCCGTAAAGTCCCTTGTCGGGCAGATCGCAAGGGCGCAGGAGCAGAAATGCTTCCTGGACGAGCAACTCATTCAGTCGCAGAAGCTTGCGGCAATCGGGGAGCTTTCGGCGGGCATCGCCCACGAAATCAACAATCCGCTGGCCATAATCGTTCAGGAGGTGGCATGGGCGCGCTGCCAGTTTGAGGGCAAAAACGCCGGCGGTGCCGGCCTTGAAGAGGTTCAGGATTCTCTCCGGGAGATTGCGAAGCAGGTCGAGCGGTGCAGGGAAATCACCCATAAAATGCTCGATTTTGCCCGCAAACACGAACCGCTCATACAGGGCGTAGACCTTAACCGGCTCATTGAAGACATGGCAAGGCTCGTTGAAAACGAGGCCTCGCCCAGGGGAATCGAAATTGTGAGGCAGTACCGATCTGAAATTCCCATCATCCAAACCGATCTTCCACTGCTTCGCCAGGTTGTTTTGAATCTGCTTAACAATGCTTCCTACGCCATCGGGCAAAACGGTACGATTACGATACAGACACGGGTTCCGGAAAACGGGTTTGTGGAAATGTCGATATCCGATACTGGATGCGGTATCCCGAGAGATAACCTGAACAAGATTTTCGATCCCTTTTTCACCACGAAGCCTCCCGGCAAGGGCACCGGCCTTGGCCTTGCCATCTGCCACAATATAGTCGTGCGGCTTGGAGGACGGATAACGGTGGAAAGCGAACCGGGAAAAGGAACGGCCTTCACGATAAGGCTTCCCGTAATTCACACTGCCTGGGAAAGAGGGTGATGATGTCCCAGAAACCAAGAGTCCTGATAGTCGATGACGAGGAACGGTTCCGGACCACGCTGCGCAAACTCCTGTCGGTCAATGGGATTGACGCGGCCGATACCGGCAGCGCCATGGAGGCATTCGCGGAACTGGAAAAAAAGCCCTATGACGTGATTTTACTGGATGTGAAAATGCCGGGCATGAACGGGATCGAAGCACTTGGCAGGATCAAGAAGGACCATCCGGGCATCGAGGTGATCATTCTGACCGGACATGCCTCGGTGGACGCCGCGGTCGAGATTATAAGGCTCGGCGGCTACGAGTACCTGCTCAAGCCTTGCCCGATAGACGACCTGATCGGCAAAATAGAATCGGCCTGGGAACGAAAAATCAATAGGGAAAAGAGGGGAAAGCCTCCGGTTAGTCCTGATGCTGTTTCTTGAACGATTTCGATTCCATGCTTGCATCGCGCATCAACCGGTGCAGGTATTGCCGCTTGAGGCCCGATTGCCGCGCCGCCTGGGAAACGTTTCCTTCGTTTCGCGTGAGGACCTTTGAAAGGTATTCTGTCTGAAACCTTTCGATCAGCATGTCTTTTGCCTCCTTGAAGGGGAGGGAAAACAAGTCGGGGAATGGGGTCAAAGGCTTGGTTTGCGACGAAGAAACCTGCCGGGCGCCTATTCCCAGGTCCGCCACATCGAGGGATTCTCCCGATGCCATTATTACTCCGCGCTCGATCAGGTTCTCCAGTTCCCGGACATTTCCGGGCCAGTCCGCGGTTAACAGGTGCTCCATTGCCTCGGGTGAGACCAGCTTGATGCTTTTCCCGTGCTGCGCGTTGTATTTTCCGAGGAAATGCGCCACCAGGACCGGGATATCGTCCCGCCTGTCCCGAAGAGGCGGAAGCTGGATGTTGATTACGTTGAGGCGGTAAAACAGGTCCTCCCTGAATTCCCCGTTCTTGATCATTTCAGCCAGGTTCTGGTTGGTGGCGGCTATGAAGCGAATGTCCACCCGGCGGATGGCGTTTGACCCCACTATCTTGTATTCACCTTCCTGAAGGAGCCTCAGGAGTTTTACCTGCATCGCCGGGTTGAGATCGCCGATTTCATCGAGAAAGAGCGTCCCGTGGTTGGCTTCCTCGACCATGCCTTTCTTGTCCCTGAAGGCCCCGGTAAAAGAACCTCTGAGGTGGCCGAACAGTTCACTTTCGATGATCGTTTCGGGAATCGTGCTGCAGTCGATGGGAATAAACTGCTGGTCCTTCCTCGCGCTGTTGGAATGGACGGCACGGGCGACCAATTCCTTTCCGGTTCCGCTCTCTCCGGTTATGAGCACCGTTGCCGAGGTTTTGGCAACTTTTTCGATCTGGTTCTGCAAAGCGCTCATGGGAGAACTCGATCCCACCAGGGAAGGGAAGCGGGATTTTTCATCCAGTTTTTTCCTGAGGTAGGTGTTCTCGTTCTGAAGGCGCTGCCAATTCAGCGCCTGTTCGATTATGTGAAGGATTCTTTCCTTGCGGAACGGCTTGGTGATATAGTCGAAAGCGCCCTTGCGGGTTGCCTCGATCGCAGAGTCGATGGTGCCGAAGGCGGTCATGATGACAACCGCCGTGCGCGGGCTTTTCCGTTTTACCTCCTGCAAAACCTCGATGCCGTTTTTTCCCGGCATCTTCAGATCGGTAATGACCACTTCGTAGTCGTTTTGGCCCAAATATTCGGGCACCTTCAGCGGGTCCTCCAGGACGTCGACTTTGTATTTGGTCCTGTCGGATATGATTCGCCGAAGCAGGGCGAGCATATCTTGCTCGTCATCTACAATAAGTATCGAGGACATTTTATCCCTTCGCAGAATTGGGTTTAATATGGCGTGATTTCACTCTAGTGTTGACTGCAAGTCAATGAAAATGTCATTTAAAAATTTCAGGTGGCAGGTTCGTGACCGGGACACCGATTCGATCAGCATCGCAAAAAGGACCCAGGCGTGAAAGCGACTAGCAGGATAGATAGACCCAAGATATTGATAATACTTGGTATAATTGCACTGCTGCTGGTAGCGGGGGCATCATGGCTTGCAATCTCCACTGCCAGGTACATGAAAGACATCCTGAGAGATCAGTTCAATCAACAGCAACTCGTCCTTGCCAGGACAACCGCCCAGCGCATAGAAGACGATCTCAATGAAGCCATTTCCGATCTCCAGCTTTTGAATTCCCTTCCCTCGATTCAGTACTGCGACACGAGCAATTACGAAATATTGCTCCTTTCCACATTGCCTGTTTTAAACAGCAACCACATCGTCGAGGTGCGCAGGGTGGACCGCGACGGCACGACCCTTTTTTCCGCAAATGACCAGGGCATCGGCGTCCGGCCCATCGAGCGCGCCGGGCAGGAGTCGGGCGCTTTTCTGTCGTGGGCGGCCGACCCGGCCAATCACGGAAAGACCATGGGCACCACCATTCATCAACAGGATCGCAAAAGGCTCCAGGTAATTGATCTCATTACACCAACTTACGAGGACGCCTCGGATGCGGCGCACCCGTACCCGTCCCGGCGCTTCTCCGGCTATCTCAAGGTGACCCTGGACCTGCGCCATCTGCTCCAGGAATTCATGCCGTCCATCCGGTCCGGGAAGACCGGTTACGCCTGGGTACTGGGCCCCACGGGAAAATTCATCTATCATCCTGAAAGCTCCTTCATCGGCGAGAAGGCCTTCGATGCGCGCCACAATAAGAACCCCAATATCTCCTTTGCGCAGATAAACGAAATTCAGCGCACTAAAATGCTCAAAGGGATGGAGGGAACGGGCTACTACATTTCCGGATGGCACAGGGAAGTAGTAGAACCCATGGAAAAATTGATCGCGTTTGCTCCCGTGCACATCAGCGGGCCATACTTGAACTACACTATGTCGGTTGCGGTTGTGGCGCCCGCAAAGGAGGTCGAGTCCTTCATTGACGTGGTTTACATGCGACAGTTCCTTCTGCAGGCGATAGTTGTGTTCATAATGTGTATGGGCTGCCTGGTTGTGGTGCTCTATGAACTGCGCTGGTCTTCGCTGCTCGAACACGAAGTGAAGGTTAAGACCGCGGATATACGCAAATACGCCGGTGAGCTGGGGAGGTCGGAGTCAAAATACAGGTCCCTGGTCGAAAGCGCCGAAGACCTCATTTTCACGATGGACCAAAACGGTGTGGTAATCACCGCAAACCAGCACATGTCGAACCTGTTCGGCATCTGGAGGAATGAACTTTGCGGGCAGAGCATCTACCGGTTCCTGCCCAAAGAGCAGGCCTTTAACCAGCTCAGTATTATCAAGGCGGCCCTGGAATCGGGCAGGACGCAAAAAATCGAGACCCGCTTAAACGTTGCCGACGGGAGCCTGTGGTTCAACATACAATACATCCCGGTGAAAGGTGAAATAGAGGAGGGGGAGGAGAAATACGTCATCGCTATCGCGCGTGACATCACCGAAAGAAAAACGGTCGAACGCCAGCTCGTCAACGCGGAAAAGCTGGCCTCCCTCGGAACCATGGCGGCCGGAGTGGCGCACGAACTAAATAACCCGATCGGGATCATGCTCGGGTTTTGCGATCTGCTGCTGGAAAGAATGGGCGCGGGCACCATGGAGTACAACGACCTGAAGACCATCGAAAGGCACGGACTTCATTGCAAGAGCATCGTGGAAAGGCTTCTAAGCTTTGCCAGGATCAGCGAGGAAGCGGAACAATGCTGCGACTTGAATGCCGGGGTCGAATCCATGGTATCCGTAGTGCAGCATACGCTGGATCTTAAGAGCATCAAACTGGGGCTCTCGCTCGCCGCCGGTTTGCCCATGATCCAGGGTGACTGCACCCGGATTCAGCAGGTCCTATTAAACCTGATAAACAATGCCGTTTATGCCATGAACGGAGGAGGCGTGTTAAACATAAGCACCCGCCGCGGCATCAAGGATGGGGACACCATAGAACTGATCGTCGGCGATTCGGGGTGCGGCATCAAACGCGAGTATCTGGGCAAGATTTTCGACCCGTTTTTCACCACCAAGAAAGTGGGGGAGGGGACCGGACTCGGGTTGTCGGTGAGCTACGGAATCATAACCAAGTTCGGCGGAACGATTGAATGTGAGAGCATCAGCGAAGAGGACGCACCGGGCCAGTGCGGGACCACTTTTACCATCACGCTGCCGTGCTGCCGAAATGAAGCGGAGCCTGAAGTTTCCGAAAGAACATAGGGCCTGCTTCATGGACGGTTGTTTGACAACGTGACCTTCTTCATACCATCGAATTCAAAATCGCGACGGCACTCCATCCGGCAAATCCCTGCCTTCACCGTCGAAAATCCGTCGCCGCACCTTCCCCTTATGGTTCCCCGAGAATCAACTCGGCCCTTACTGTTCTTCGGGCCCGGGCAATTCTTGCCCGGGCCCGAAGCGGTACCGCGTTATTATAAGTTCTGAAATTTGTTGAGTCGGTGCTCATGGCCTTATGCTAGTTGCAAATGGGTTCCTCATCTCTACCTTTTGCGACTAGATAAAACCACAACCCTTATTTCTGCCTTTTCAAGAACAGGAACATGCAAACACCAACAACGACCAGCAATCCAACGGGAAGTGCAAATTGCATTTCTGATAACTCCTTTCAAAAAATTTCCCCTTCCCTTTCCAGCATCCATCCAGGGGATCAAGATGGTTCCTTCCAAATAATACATACTTTCATCACAGATACTTTCGCCCTACCATAAGCGCTATTGTTTCATATTTCAACCATATAATTTTCCTAATTTGAAAGAGAAATCTTGTTTGCAGCTCTTTGTTGTTAGCTTTATAAGTAGCCGGAATATAAACACATGCCCGGGCCAGTCGTTCCGGCGCAGGTTCGGCGTAAAAATTCGTGGGCCAGGCGAGCCGATGCCACGGTACGCGAAAACTTTTTCGGTCCGGCATCTGGCACAAAGATTGTAGCTTAACCCCAAGACCAGGCGGATTGTCGCCGGCATATACTGCCGCTCTCATGCTCCCCGAAGCGGAGCGGTATTTGTCCCGGAAGGGCTCAGCGGAAGGCTCCCTGTTGTTGACTGGGTTTACCATGAATGACGGAAATCGCAGACATATCCTGATATTGGACCCCGAGCGGGACACCGCCGAACTGTTCACGCGGGCGCTTGAAACTCATACAAAAAGCTATAAATGCTACTGGGTGAGGACCCCACAGGAGGCGAGGAGCCTGCTTTCCGAAATCCCGTTTAATTTCGTGCTGGCAGATTTTTCAATCCTTGAACAGGACCATTTTCTGCTCCTGGACTTGTTTCGCGAGATTCCCTTCCAGACAACCATAATAGTGGACGCCTATTTGAATCAGAAAGAGCACATAAAAAAGGCCCTCGAAATGGGGGCAAACGGTTATTTTATAAAACCGATTATGATAAATTCCCTCCGCAAACTAATCGACGACCTCGCCTGAAGTGTTTGTAATGTCTCCCAAACTGTCATTTTCAGGTGACAGTTTGTCATCCGCTAGTTTCACTAATCTGTAACGTAATCGCCCCCGCAACGGCATGGTAATCACATCATATTGAAACCTTTGGATAATTAGCTCAAAGGAACGATTCTATGGCTGGCATGCACTTTGCTTTCCATATACCGCTTTTTCTAAAAGCCTGCCGGTCGGCTTGACGATGGTCGAAAGATTTTTGAATCCACGAGATCGAACCCAATCGGAACGCGGGGAGAACACTATTGTTTAAGGCGGGATTGCGGCACTGCTCAAAAACCGACGGAGGCGGCACAAGATGCGTAACGTTTTAGTTTTATGCATCTTGTTCTCTCTCATCTCTTTGCTGTCGCCCCTGCTTTCCTGCGCCGCGGCGGGGGGCTCCGTGGCTCCCGTGGTCCTGGTGGCCGACGCCGGAAATCTCGGCGGCATCACGGCCTGGTGGGCAAACATGTACAATGAGAGCCATTTGTGGCTCACGGTCCCGGCGGTTTTGGTCGTCTCCGCAATCGGAGTGATTTTCGGGATGCTGGCGGACACCGTCATGGACCGGATCGGCATTGATTTGAAATCCGGGAGTCGTCCGAACGATGAACGGTTTCATTGCGGCCGTTGAATAATATATGTCGTGCAGGAAGGGAAGACCCATAATATCGAGGCATAAGCAAACAATAGTTGCAATCCTGCTCATTCAGGCTATTGTTTTGACCTGCGGATGTGAGTACGGAAAGGTCGACCAGGGAAGGGTCATAAGGTTCGACAGGGAGAACGGGGCCGTGACCCTGATCCGCGACGTCAAAAGAGATGGGCGGAACCCGGAGCATTCCTGCCTGCCTCCCGTGGTATACACACTTCCCGAAGACCCTGCTCAAACGGGTCCTGCCCCCAAGGCCGGCCTGAGAATGAAGCTGGATACCACGAACAACGAAATAACGATTTTTGACACGGTATCCCGGAAGTTCAAAAGGATCCGGTACACGTTGATAGACCAGAGGGATGGTGTGGACGAGGAAGACCCTCTCATTTATGACCATTTTCTGAAAAAAGCTAAAAAATTCCCCGTAGTCGACAGGGACAGGAAGATGATCACGATTTTCTGCGAAAGGCAGAAAAGTCTTATCACCTTTTCGCTGCCTGACGAGTATTTCGCTCTTCCCGATTTAACGTGGGCTATGGGCAACGAAGTGCGTATCTATTATAAAGAGGACGGCAAGGCCCTGCGGTTCATGAATATCAGCAAGACCGAAATTTTCGGGGAATAGTGCATCCAATGCTGCCGGAAGCGAACCGGTTGAGTCCACACCGGGACCGCAGGCGGAAGAGCTGAGGGCACTTCCTCATAAAAATATTTTTAAATCCCGGGGTCTCCACGCTCTCCGGGGTGAAACGGATCAAAGAAGGGAATACCGCATCAAATGAACTTCCGCCAGAAAACAGCAAATGGCATAAGCGACATTGTCATCCTCATTTATTTGTGCGCCGGCCTTTATACTTTCAGCCATGATTTCGGCTCCGCAGGGTCCTTTTAGAAATGGACCTGCAAAGCGTAACCCTCTGGAAGAACCGTGTAGCCAAGACCGCCGCCGGGTTGAGTATTCTGTTCGTACTGTTCACCTTGGACAGCAGCGTTGCATACCTGCGCGAACCCTCCAACGCGTTCAGGCTGCTTCCTGGGCAGTCATCGCGGCTCACGGGCCCTCTTTCCCCCGACGCCGTTGCGGCGACCGATATGACTTACGAGAGCACCTCGAACCAGGTTTCCATATCCATGGAAGAGGTCAATTCGGAGTTCTGGTTTGGAGGCAGGATTTGGAGGGGCACCCTGCGGGTCGCACCCGACGGCGAACCGGGCAAGTACAAGGTCATCGTTTTCGGCAAGGCCGACCGGAGGAAGGTCGGAGCCAATACCTTTCAGGTCATGGTTTATAAAGACCGCGCCGCGAAACTGGCCGATTCGAAATCATTGTTCATGAGGGCCACGGGCCTGAATCCCATGATTTTTGCGGTCGGCTTTTTTGGCCTGGTGCTGCTGTGCTGCGCCGGTTTGTACTTCATAGCCGGAATAAGGGACAGGCTCATGGCCGAGCAGGGAGAGGCGGAGGTTTACCATGTAACCAGGGACAAGGAAGGCGCGATCGTCTATTTCGGGCTGGGTGCAATGCACGGAATCCAGGGAGGGGCCAAGCTGGTTCTGATGGATAATAAAAGGCAGCCGGTTGAGGAAATAACGGTGGATTCCGTTAACTCGGAAGACTCGCGCGCCAGGGTGGGACCGCTGGTTACCGTGGAGGCCGGATACCTGGTAAAAAGGATTTGATCCGCAAAAACTTTTTCTCTAAAGCTGATAATCCTCGTTTAGAAACGCCTGAGCGATTGCCCTGACGCTTTCTTCGCTTTTCATCAGCATGTCCAATTGCCTCGTGAATTGGAGCATTCTGCCGATAATGTCCAGCTTTTTGGTGAGCAGCCGGGCTTCCAGCTTCTGCACCCTGGCCCTCACGGTGTCGCCGATTACCTCCACACTCATCCCCAGGGACTCCAGGATCAGCGCGATGGCGCGGGCGCGCCGGTTTCTGCGCACCTCGTCCGCCGCCCCGCCCTTAAATGAGAACGAGATATAGTTTTTGCTCAGCGTCTTTCCGCAGTAACTGTCGAGCACCCCATAGTGATACCCCACCCGGGAACTGAAGTTGAGGTACTTGTCCGAAATAATGGCATAGCTCCGGTTGCCGAACCGATCGGAGGTCAGGTGGTTTTGGAACATCTGCTCGCCGACGACGGACAAAAATCCTCGAAGTTCAATCGGGCGGGGTTGGAACGTGAGCAGTTCTTCGCGAAGCATTCCGTCGAGCAGTGCCCTGAACGGGACAGACACCACGTCTTCGTGCTTTACCGAACGCCCGCCCCCCCCGGAAATACCGCCCCCGAGGTCGATCACGTACAGGTCCAGCGGTATGGGAGCTATGAGCTTTACCGCGAACCCTTCGTGATCGGATACCAGGTCGCTTATCCTGAACATCTCCGAGTAGGAAAGCTCATGGATGAAGCGCATCAGGTCGTGGAGCGAGCGGCAGTTTTCGGGCTTAAAGTCGGGCGAACCGGGATCGAAAAGCCGCAGAGGCGTGATAAAGGACGCGATCCGCTTCAGGGTTTCATATACCGGTGTGCCCTTCATATGTTGCTCTCTTTTGCGCTGGAGGGCCACCAGTTCGGGAACGATCCCCCGGTAGATCCTGCTCGAAGTGCAGTCAACGGTGATTTCCGCTCCCTCCGGTATTGCGGAGGTCGCCGTGCGGGTATCGAGCAGCGCCGGTACCGAAAACTCCCTGGCAAGGGATGCCATGTGGCCGGTTATGCTGCCATAGTCGGTGACAATGGCGCTCGCCTTGGACATGACCACCATGAACCTGGAGGAGGGCTGGGGGGCGATCAGCACGCCCTGTTCGGGAAAATTGAAAAGGTCTTCATCCGAGCGAACATGGAAAGCCTTCCCGCACCCAATGCCGGGAAAGGCGACCGATCCGCCCTCGACCAGTACGGGGTAATCGGCTATATCGGGCGTATGGGCCGGTTGACCGCTTACCTGCAGCCTGGTTGCGAGTCTTCGGGTCTGGAGCATTAAAAAGTTGCCGCCCCTGTCGAGCGCCCATTCGGTATCCTGCGGGAAGCCGTAGTGTTTTTCGAGAAGGAGCGCATATCCGGCAAGGGTTTTTATCTGGTCATCGGTGAGGCACGCAAACTCCTGCTCCCCCTCTTCTACGGCTTTTTGCAGAAGGCCGCCCTCGGAGTTGCTCACGAGCTTTACGGGTTTGTTGGATATGTCTTTTTCGAGTATCCGCCCCTCCGTCCTGCTTACCCTGTATTTGTCGGGTGTTACGACGCCGTCCACGGCATAGGGTCCAAGCCCCCATACGGCGGAAATAGTTATGTTGTCGTCATTTTCAAAGGGGTGTCGGGAGTACATCACGCCGCTTGCAACCGAGTCCACCATGCGGATACAGGCCACGCTCATGGCGGCGTGGTCATCGGGGATTCCTTTCATGAGCCGGTAGGAAATGGCGCGGGGGGTAAAAAGACTGGCGATGACGTAGGTGTAGGTCTTGAGGATCTGTTCGCGAGCTATGTTTAGAACGGATAAGTACTGGCCGGCGAAGGAAAGCTCGCTGTCCTCACCCAGGGCGCTGCTGCGCATCGCTATTCGAGGCGGCGGGCCTGTGCGGTCGATGTCGGTGCAGGATGCGGCCATTTCGTCATATGCGCAAAGTATGGCGTCCCCAAGCGAACCTGGAACGGGCGCGGCTATGATCAGCTTCTGGATTTCCTCGCTCGTGGCATTGACAGATTCGGCGTCGCTGGTATCGAGTGCCATTTTTTTCATGGCGATCTGGTCAACCAGGTCGTTTTCGGAAAAGAAGAGCCCGAAGGCACGGGTCGTTATGGCAAAACCGTCGGGAACGCACAGATGGACACGGTTTTTCATTTCTCCCAGGTTCGCGTTTTTGCCGCCCACCCAGTCAACCATGTCCATGCTGACCCGCGAGTAGGGAAGGACCAGTTCCTCCGGGCCCGTTTCCTGCCTGATCCGGAGTTCTTTGCTTATTCCGGCATTGAGGGATTCAAAGACTTCGCGCAGCGCCGGATACCTGCCGTTTGAAAGCGCATCGAAGCTGCCGATCATCCTGAGGGCGTGGAATATGGCACGGGCGGCCTCGGATCTGATATAAGCCATTCCGAAGACTTCATATCCCTGAAGTTTTTCCTCAATTTCCGAAATTATTGTCGCAAGCTCGGAATTTGAGTCCAGCAGCTCCTTGAAGCACTCGTATTTACGGCGGAAAACATCGTTCAGGGAATCCAGCGAAACCGTTGCCCTATGCGGTCTGATGTTTCTCAGGATCGAGCCGAGCCTCTTTAGCATGATCAAACCTTATTCATCGGAAACAGTTTGATTTATCTTATACCCGAAATTGAGCGATAAGCCAGCTCTAACCATTGATTCGCGGTCCTGAAAACCACGGCGCCTTCTCGAAAGGTGGCGGGCCGGTTCTATGATGCTTATCAGGAAACATTAAATCCTCACTTTACTCCCCTGACCTGGAAGGACCTGACTTGGTGGAATCGGGTTCCAATACCAAACCCCGCAGCCTTGATACCGGTACGCTGGCCGCAGCGGAAAAGGTATTAGACAAAGAGCGTGCCGTTCCCTGGTACAGGAGGCTTTCTCCCTTTCTGGGGCCCGCCTTCATTGCGGCAGTCGCCTACATCGACCCCGGAAATTTTGCAACCAATATCCAGGGCGGTGCGAAGTATGGATATACGCTTCTGTGGGTAATTGTAGCCAGTAACCTCATTGCCGTTTTCATACAGTCGCTTTCCGCAAAACTTGGTATTGCAACCGGGTTGAACCTGGCAGAGCTTTGCAGGGAGCACTTCCCGCGGCCCATAGTGTGGGTGATGTGGGTCGTAATGGAAGTGGTCGCCATAGCAACGGATCTTGCCGAATTCGTGGGCGCCGCGATAGGCCTGTTTCTCCTGTTCCACATTCCTCTGGTATGGGCGGGACTGCTTACCGGGCTTATCACTTTCCTGGTGCTGGGACTTCAGCGCTATGGATTCCGTCCGATTGAAGCGGTTATCGCCGCTATGATAGGCGTTGTGGCGGTAAGTTATCTGATCGAGATATTCCTCGTGAAGCCCGATCCGGTGGAGATGGCCCTGGCCGTTTTCAAGCCCCGGTTCGCGGACAGTGAAAGCATACTGTTGGCGGTGGGAATACTGGGCGCAACCGTAATGCCCCACGTCATCTTTTTGCACTCCGCCCTCACTCAGGGGCGCATAGTGGTAAAGGACCCCGAAAAGCTTAGAAGGCTCTACCACTACGAACTGGCGGACGTGGTGATAGCGATGACCATTGCAGGCGCCGTAAATGCGGCCATGCTGATCATGGCGGCGTCGACTTTTTACACCCGGCACATGTATGAGGTAGGCACAATCGAGCAGGCATACATGACGCTTACTCCGCTTCTGGGGCGCGCGGCAAGTTATGTATTCGGCATTTCGCTGCTTGCCGCCGGGCTGTCATCTTCGGCAGTGGGAACAATGTCCGGCCAAGTTGTGATGCAGGGTTTCATCCATTTCAAGATTCCGGTATGGATCCGGCGCCTGATCACTATCATCCCGGCGCTGGCAGTGCTGGCGGTGGGTCTCGACCCCACCAGGACCCTGGTGCTAAGCCAGGTGGTGCTGAGTTTCGGGCTTCCTTTCGCTATAATTCCGCTTGTAATGTTTACCGGGAGTAAAAAGATAATGGGTTCGCTCGTAAACAAGCCGCTGACCACCGTGCTGGCGGTAATTGCAGCCGCAATGATCGTGGTGCTGAACCTCTATCTGCTCTACAGCATGGCTTTGTAGCCGCGGGCTGAAACTCCCGGCGATACCGGAGGATACGATATGTTTTGCAACCTGCTCGTACCGCTTGACGGTTCACAGCTTGCCGAATCGGTGCTTCCCGTAGTGAGAAGGCTTGCGGAGCTTGTGCCCTGTGCTGTAAAACTTCTCCACGTGATAGAAAAACGTCCGCCCAGCAACATTCACGGCGATACCCACCTCCAGGATGCGGCGGGGGCGGAGCGATATATAGCCGCAATTGCCGAAAAGCTCCAAGGGTGGGGGCTTGAGGTGACAAGTCACGTGCACGAGGTCCCCCAGGGAGACATCCCAAAGTGCGTCGCCGAACACGCCGAGGAACTCGAACAAGACCTGATCGTCCTGTGCACCCACGGAAGCGGCGGCGTGATCCGTTTCGTCTTCGGCACCAACGCCGAACAGGTGTTGACACACGGCAGGACTCCGGTCATGCTGATTAAGGCCGATCAATACGGCCGGCCGCCGGCTTTCGGACCCAAAAGCATCCTGGCCCTGCTGGACAAGACAGCCGAGAGCGCACCGGTCTTGACCATGTGCGCGGAATTGGCGAAGATATCCGGGGCCAGGCTGCATCTTCTCTACGTAGTGCCGACTTTGGGCAGCATAAGCCCGCGGGAAGCCCCCGCCGGCCTGATGACCCCCGGGGCCACCAGGCTGGTGCTTCAAATGGAGGCCGAGGAAACCTCGGCAAGGGCAACAGGAGAAGTGCAGGGGCTGCTCACACAAGACATCGAGGCAAGCGGCGAGGTGCAAAGGGGCGAAGCCATCCAGGCCGTGACCGGCACCGCCCGTAAAGTCGAAGCCGATATGCTGGCCCTTGCTACGCGCGGCCTTGCCGGCCTTGGCGCGTTCTGGGAAAACGACCTTGTGCCCCGGATTTCGTCCGAATACGATGGGGTTTTGCTGCTGTTTCCAACCAGGAAAGAATAATCCTCAAAGAGGCTGTTCCCATGCGCGGCAGGTTCAGGCATCTAAGCCTGAGGGCTAAAATCATGTGCGCGCTGTCGGTGCTGGTGATCATCGCCCTTTTGGGCGGCGTGACCACTATTTTGATGATGCACCGGATGGAGGCCGCCGTATCCTCGGCGTTCAAATCGCGCGTGGCGGCGCTCAATGTCGCCCAGGAACTGGAGAGTGCCCTTGCGATGCAAAGAGGGCTTCTCAGCTACTACTTTATAGACGGAAACGCGGAATGGCTCTCACAGCTCGACCAGCACCGGTATGCGTTCGAAGGCTGGATGAAGAAAGCGCGCTCGATTGTAAGTTCGGATTCCGAAAGGGAGATCCTCGACGAGATTGAATCCAGATACATTCACTACAGCGACATGCGCGACCAGGTGATAGATCTCTATAAAGAGGGCAGGCGCGAGGAAGGCTATAAGATCCACAAGAATGTGCGAAGCCCTTTCTTTGCGATCAGGGACCTGTGCGAGCAGTTCAAGGTTGCGCAGTACGGCGCCGTCGAAGCGCTCTCGAAGAGCATCCGGTCACAGGTAAGATTCTTTGAGGCCGCGGCATCCGCCGCCATGGTGTGCGCCGGGGTCCTGGGGATCATGCTGGCATTCCTGCTCCTCCAGCGCGTTCTGGCCCCTCTGCGCATGTTGGCAATCGCCGTCGATCGGCAGGAAAGCGGTGCGTCTGATGAACGAGACGAGGTCAAAGCGCTGGGCAACAGGATTCGGGGGTTGATCGAAAGCGTGGACAGCACACGCACGCAACTCCAGCAGAGCCGGGAGAGCCTGCTCCAGTCCGAGAAAATGGCACAGATCGGAAAGCTCGCGGCCGGAGTTGCGCACAGCATAAGAAACCCCCTGACATCGGTTAAAATGAGGCTTTTTACCATGGGGCGCACCCTGTCGCTCTCGGAGGCCCAAAATGAAGACTTCGAGGTGATATCCGAGGAGATAGGCCACATTGATACCATCGTGCAAAACTTTCTCGAATTTTCGAGGCCGCCCAAGCTCAAGATGCAAAGAGTCAGTGCCTCGGACGTGGTTGACATGGCCATTCAGCTGCTTCGCCACCGGCTGGAATCTTATGGCGTGGAACTCGAGCTTGAGAGGGGCCGCAGGCTCCCCGACATAGATGCCGATCCCGAGCAGTTGAAGGAGGTCTTTGTAAATCTCATTGTAAATGCCTGCGAGGCCAGCGGAGAAGGTGGCCGCATCCTCATAACGGAAGAAGAGGGGACCTCGGAGCCCACGGGCAGGGTCGTAGTCGTCAGGGTCAGCGACAACGGGCCGGGCGTTCCCGAGGGGATTCGGGAAAAAATTTTCCAGCCCTTCTTCACCACCAAGGAGGAAGGCACCGGCCTGGGCCTTAGCATCGCCGCCCGCATCATCCAGGACCACGACGGCTGCCTCAGTGTGAAGTGCAGGCCGACCAGAGGCACGACTTTCATTATCACTCTTCCGTGCCGGGAGGACCGTGCTTGGCTTCGATCCTTATAGTCGACGACGATCTCCATCTGCGGCAAAGCTTCGATAAGCTGCTGAGCCAGGAAGACCATACGGTCAGTACGGCCGCAAGCGGCGAGGCCGCTCTGCCCCTGGTGCGCTCCGGGCAGTTCGACCTGGTAATCATGGACGTAAGGCTCCCCGGGATGAATGGGTTGGAAGCCTTCAAGGCCATACGGCAGATCGAACCGCTTCTGCCGGTGATCATCATGACCGCGTTCGGAACCACGGAAACGGCAATCGAGGCGACCAAGATGGGCGCTTTCGACTACGTTCTCAAACCGTTCAACATTCCGGAAATTCTGGCGCTGATCGAAAAGGCCATAGAGGCCGGCCGGTTCATGCGCTCCCGGGTCGAACTGGACGCGGTCCCCGATGAGGCCGCCGCCGAGGCCATCGTGGGGCGCAGCCGCCCCATGCATGAGATATATAAGGCAATCGGCAGGGTGGCCTCAACGGATGCGACCGTTCTCATACGCGGAGAGTCGGGGACGGGCAAGGAACTGGTTGCGCGCGCGCTCTACCAGCACAGTGCCCGCTCGGACAGGTCCTTTCTTGTCATAAACTGCGTCGCAATTCCGGAAACACTTCTTGAAAGCGAGCTTTTCGGGTATGAGAAAGGCGCTTTCACGGGGGCTGCCAACAGGAGGGTAGGGCGGATCGAGCAGGCAAACGGGGGGACGGTTTTCCTGGACGAGATAGGCGACATGCCTTTCGGGGTCCAGTCCAAGATCCTGCGCCTGCTTCAGGAGAAAAGTGTCGAGCGGCTCGGGGGGCGGGAACCCATCCCGGTGGACGTCAGGATTATCGCGGCTACGAACAGGAACCTGGAAGCGGCGCTCGCCGAGGGCAAGTTCAGGGAAGACCTCTACTACAGGCTTCAGGTGGTAACCGTCCGGCTCCCTCCACTTCGAGAGCGCAAAGGCGATATCCAGCTTCTGTGCGACTACTTCATGGCTCGTTACTCGAAAAAAATGGGGGTTGCCAACCCGGGGATAAACCGCGAAGCGCTCCGGATGCTTTGCCAATACTCATGGCCCGGAAACGTTCGCGAACTGTCGAATGCCATCCAGAAGGCGCTCATTTTTAACCGCGGCGGACCCATTTCACACGAGGACATCGCCCGCGTTAGCGGCATAGCACCGCTCGAAGGCTCGGAAAAACCCGACTTTCCCCAGGAAGCCGTGCGCGCCTGGGCCCGGCTTCTGCTTGCATCCGAATCGGACGGAAACGTCTTCGATTCGGCAACCGACCAGTTTTCGGCGATGCTCATCACCGAAGCCCTGAACCTGTGCGGCGGCAACCGCACGCGTGCCGCCAGGCTGCTTGGCCTCTCACGCCCCACGCTCCTTTCGAAAATAGAAAAGTACCGCATTCGGTTCGAGACTTCCGCAACCAGCGAAATCGACTGATCCGCAAAACCCGTCGCCCGCCATCGAGCATCGAGCATCCAGTATCGAGAGTATCCGGCACCACCATCCCGCCTCAAATGTTTTTACACTTCGTAAAAAGTCCTGACATCACCGCCGGCCGCCATGATGCCGAACCACTGGGATCACACCGGTTTTCCCTATGTTTTCGGGTACTTCAAAGTCTGGATTTGCGGCCTGCTCCTGGCATGTATGTTGCCATTGACTAATTCGACAAACATGGCCCGCCGTTCATGTAGGTCGCGATTGTTATGCGAGCATTTATATCCGGTTCAAGCAGAGGAGGTTTCATCAAATGAATGCCCCGAGAAAGGTTTTTGAATTCTTGAAGGCGGCCTCGATAGCGCATGCGCAATGGGACTACGAGGTTTCGATGTCCATCATCAAGAACAGAAAGAAGCTGCTGATACTTTTCCTGCTCACCTTGCCGATCCTTCTGGTGGGGATACTCGAGGCGGCTGACGTGGTGGGCGGAAAGCATGCCTACGCCCCCGCTTACTATAGCACGAACATCTTCATGATATCGATTGCGATCGGGCTTGCGGCCGGATTGATCACCGGCTGTATCGGGGCCGGCGGTGGGTTTATCATCACACCCGCCCTGATGGCGGCCGGCGTAAAAGGCATCCTGGCAGTAGGAACGGACCTGTTTCATATTTTTGCCAAAGCCATCATGGGCACCGCGGTCCATAAGAAACTCGGCAATGTTTCGGTCAGGCTTGCCGTTGCGTTTCTAGTGGGGTCGATAATCGGGACCTTCATAGGCGGGGCGATAAACAAAGGTCTCTATAATACCGATCCGGTCCTCAGCGATGCTTTCATCAGCATTGTGTACTCGATCCTGCTCGGCTTTCTGGGTACTTATGCGCTTATCGATTTCCTTCGCTCCAGGAAATCGAGCGGGCCGGTTGACGCACATGGCGGAGGGGGCTCGGGAACGCCCTCGCTGGCCGTAAAGCTTCAGAAAGTCAAAATCCCCCCCATGATCACATTCGATGAGGACTTTGTCCCCGGCGGCAAGAAAATCTCCGGCGGGATCATCGCAATGGGCGGCATGGTCGTAGGCATTATGGCCGCGATCATGGGCGTTGGCGGAGGGTTCGTTACCTTCCCGATGTTTGTTTATATCTTCGGGGTCTCCTCCATGACCACGGTCGGAACCGACATCCTGCAGATCATCTTCACCGCCGGGTTTGCCTCGATCGGGCAGTACGCCATCTACGGCTACGTGTTCTATACGCTGGCCATGGGCATGCTCATCGGTTCTCTTCTCGGAATCCAGGTGGGCGCCTTGACCACCAAGGTGGTCAAGGGCATCCATATCAGGGGTTTTTACGCGGTCTCCATCCTGGCGGGCTTCTTGAACCGTGCCGCGACCCTGCCCAGAAAATTTACCGAGCTTAAGGTTGTCAACGTGCCCGATGGGATTTCACTGGCCATTCAGAGTGTAGGCAACTATGCCTTCTGGATCGTTGTGGCGATATTCGGAGTGTGGATTTTCAGCAAATTCCTCACTAACGTTCATGCGCTCAGAGAGGAGGAATGAGATGACTACCCATACGACTGCCTACACTGAAAAAAAGAAAGTGCTCGTGAGAAACAAAAAGACGTTTTCCATGGGCCTGGCACTTGGCGTTTCATTCCTGGTGATCCTGATGCTTATGTTCTCCCCGATATTCGGCAAGGGAAGAAACGGCCTGGAATACTCGGACGATCTGTTCAACAAGCTCGCCAAAGGCTCATCCTATTTCATCCCGGACGTGGCGAAGGAAGTGGTGCCTTTCCAGGGCCGCGACTTTACGGCCTCGGTCAAGGTGGGAAAACCGGACCTGGCGATAAAGATGCTGATGGCCGCCGGCGCACAGGTCGGACGCGACGAGGGCAAACTCAAGGTCTCGGGGGATCTGGGGAAGCTCCTTACGGTGGTGCTGGCCGACTCCGATTCCATGTACCACAACCGGGGGAGCGAAGTTGCGGGCCGTTACGGCCTGGATGGCGATGCCGGTGGCAAGGCCGCCCTTAAGACCTGGTTTGAGATAGTGAATCGAATGGTAGTTGATTTCCAGTTCCAGAAAAAAGTCAACATGGCCAATGTCAGTGACCAGGTGCTGAAAAAGGCAATCGAGCCGGCCTACAATTTTTACGGAGAGGCGGCCGAAAGCGTGTCGAGCAAATCTCTCCTTATTACAGCCCTGCTTGCATTCTATGTACTCTATTCGATGTGGTGGGGTTACGCAATTTTCTACATGTTCGACGGCGTGGGGCTCAGCATGAAAAAGGCTAAGGTGAAAAAAGAAATTTAGGAGCGCGAAATGAAAATTCTGGTACCCGTGGACGGCTCGACGCATTCGATGGAAGCCCTCAAGGTGGCCGCCGATTGTGCGAAGCTCAAAACCGCGCAGATATATGTCATCAGTGTGGTGCCTTTTGTGGGTGGACTGGAAGACCACGAAATCTCGCCCGCAAGAATGGAGCGCACGATGGGCCGCATGGAACAGATTGCCGGCGAGGCCGTTAAGAAGGCCTGCGATTGCCTGGCGGCAGACAACCTGCTCAGCCAGTGTTCTTCGCAGACGATTATGGCCTCCGTTTCAGTTCCGGATGCCATAATCGATTTTGCCGAAACTGAAAATATCGACCTTATAGTTATCGGCAGCCGCGGCCTGAGCAGTTCGTCGAGGTTCAAACTGGGCAGTGTTGCGAGCCAGATTGCAAAATACAGCCCGTGTTCGGTCTACCTGGTTAAAAGTTCGGCATTATAGTGAGGCTGTTTTCCGAGATTTCCGGCGAACCGGAGGCGAAACACCCCCGCCTCCGGGACGCGGGGAAAAGGCAGGAGCAGGTGGGGAGCAAATGAAGAAGAAATTCTGCATCCTTGTTGCGGACAAGAACAAGAACGTTCGTGACTTCCTTAGGAGGGAACTCACGTCGGAAGGCTACGAGGTTGTCACCGCAAAGGATGGCTTCCAGCTCCTGCAGGAGATCGCCGGGGAGAACCCGCCGGACCTGCTTGTACTCGATCTGGAAATTCCGGATATGCACAGCAGCGCGGTCCTCGAAAGAGCCCAGACTCGCAATCCTCCTCTGCCCGTTGTCGTACACACTTTTCTGACCGAAGAACGCGAAAGCACGGGCGAGACTGAACTCTACATCGAAAAAAGCGGAAATATCGATCATCTCAAATCCGCTATTGCCGTAATGCTTGGCAGGTTCTACCCCGAGCGGTCCTGATACGGGAAAGGGCCGCGCAGTAAGGGCCCGGGCAACCAACCGCCCCCAACCCGGTTGCCCGAATCCCGCCCCCGGCCTGCGGCTTCACCGCCGCAGGCCAACCTTTTTCGGGACTGGGGCCGCGAAATGGCCGGCATGGAAAATTCGCAAGAATTTATTTTGTGAAAGCTCGTTCATTAATGATAATAATAAGCAGGTTGGCCCGTGTTATACCAATTTGCGTTCAAGATCGTTCGCCCTGAGGTATCGAAGGGTGGACGGTCCACCCGTTCGTACTTCGATACCTCAGCACGAACGGGACCAAGCCCAGTTCAATCTTGAACGCAAATTGGTATTACGCATATCGGATGTCGTGTACCGGTTGCCGGAAAAAACAGGCCCTTTTCCG
The DNA here is from genome assembly GCA_963712895.1 of uncultured delta proteobacterium. Taxonomy (GTDB): domain Bacteria; phylum Desulfobacterota; class Syntrophobacteria; order Syntrophobacterales; family Syntrophobacteraceae; genus SbD1. The sequence continues at coordinate 86,664 of CAVQJR010000019.1, forward strand.
GGACCCGGTATCCGATCTCCGTCTTTGAACTTCCGTAAGGGGAGACATCCTGTGGACAGCTTGAGAGTGTTGATCGTGGATGACGAGGTGGAGTTTATGGAGACCCTCGTAAAAAGGCTCAGAAAAAGGAAAATTGAAGTCGACGGCGTTACCGGGGGAGAACAGGCCATTGAAAAGCTCAAGGAAACTCCGGCCGATATCGTGGTGCTCGACGTCAAGATGCCCGGCATGAGCGGCCTCGACACTTTGCGTGAAATAAAGAGGAGCTATCCGCTCCTGGAAGTAATAATGCTAACCGGCCATGCCAGTGTGGAAGTAGCTATCGCGGGAATCGACCTCGGTGCTTTCGACTACCTGATGAAGCCGATCGACATCGACGAACTTCTTTATAAGATCCAGGATGCATTCAAACGCAAATGCCTGAAAGAAAGAGCCTCTTCCGATAAAGTGATTCCATAGGATCTTTTTGCATTGGGCATATTTTAACGCAACGCTGGCGCCTGCTTCCATGTCTCTTATAAGAAGATGCCTTAAAAAACTCGGAATCTCCTGGCGGGAAAACAAGCTCACCCCCTCGGATATCGAGTCGCTGCGTACCGCTTTCCAGGCCCGCTACCACAGCTTCAAGCTCCTTCTAAGCGCCAACAACAAAGCCCTCCAGATCATGTCGGAACTCGAAGAAGCCCTGAAAGGGGACAGGCCCTTCGGCATGTCTTTCATCAAGGCCAACTCCACCGCGGTTTCGGTCAATGTTTTTCGCATGATCAGATGCATGGACGAGCTTGCCCCGGGCAGGTACCGCGATCTGTTCGACGTTTTCAAGCAAATCCAGGCATCGATAACCGATGAACTCTCCGGGAGAAGCGAGCACGAGAGCGGCCCCTTCATCGTCGGGCTGGACCGGATAGATAAAACGCGGACCGACGAGGCCGGAAGCAAGATGGCAAACCTTGGGGAAATCCGAAACAGGCTTGCATTGCCGGTCCCCAACGGATTCACCATAACCTCGCATGCGTTTCGGGAGTTTATTCGATCCGGCGAACTCCAGTCCGAGATCGACCGCCTGCTTCAGTCCTCCCCCGCCGAGAGGATGGACGATCTCTTTTCGCTAAGCGGCCAGATCCAGCAGATGATCATCCGCTCGCCGCTGCCGGAGGCGATCGAGGAAGCCATTCGCGCTGCATTTCGCGCGCTGGAAAAAACAGACGGGCCCGGACTCAAAATTTCAATGCGCAGCAGCGCCCTTGGCGAAGACTCTTACGGGACGTCCTTCGCCGGCCAGTACCGGTCTGAATTAAACGTTAGCGCCGAAAATATCGTAGAGGCATACAAGGAAGTCATCGCCAGCAAATACAGCCTGCAGGCCATCACCTACCGGCTGAACAAGGGAATCCGCGACGAGGACATCGACATGTGTGTCGGTTGCATGTCGATGGTAAACGCCACGGCCGGGGGGGTCATATATACCAAGAATCCTCTCAACGTAAGAGACGACCGTATATTTATCCACTCCGTATGGGGGCTTCCGAAGTCGGTCGTTGACGGAAGCGTCACCGCGGACCTTTTCGCCGTTGCGCGCACCGAACCGCCACAGGTGGTCGAAAGACATATAGCGGAGAAGGACCGGAAGTTCGTCTGCTATCCCGACGAGGGAGTGTGCCGGATCGAGATTACAGGAGAGGCCGGTTCGGCCCCTTCGATATCCGATGAGAACGCCCTGGAGCTTTCGCGCCTCGCGCTCATGATCGAAGACCACTACGGTTGCGCCCAGGATATCGAGTGGGCCCTGGACGCTTCCGGAAAAATTTTTATCCTTCAATGCCGCCCCCTTACGCAGACGGACTGTGTACTCCAGGTCCCGCAGTCGGAACAGGCATCGTCCGGAGAAGTGATCCTTTCGGGCGGTGTCGCCGCCAGCCCGTCCGCGGGAAGCGGTCCGGTTTTTATCCTTTCAAAAGAGAGCGATGCGCTGCTTTTCCCAAAGGGAGGCGTGCTGGTCGTTAAGCAGGCACTGCCGCGATGGGCCGCTCTGCTGGGCCGCGCGGCGGCCCTGGTAGCCGAGCAGGGGAGCGCGGCCGGGCACCTGGCCAATGTTGCCAGGGAGTTTGGCGTTCCCGCCCTGTTCGGGGTGGACCGGGCAACCGGGCTGCTCGAAAACGGCCGGATCGTGACCGTCGATGCGGACTGCTTTCTGATCTACAAAGGCAGGATCGATTCTATTCTGAAAAATGTGCGGGCACGGACAAGCCTGATGGAGGGAAGTCCCGTTTTCGAAACCCTGAAAAGAGCTGCCGAACATATCATTCCGCTGCACCTTCTGGACCCGGATTCCACCGGTTTCAAGGCTGCCCGGTGCACGACTTTTCACGATATTACCCGGTTTTGTCATGAAAAATCGGTCAAGGAGATGTTTTCGTTCGGAAGGGACCACCATTTTTCGGAAAGAGCAAGCAAGCAGCTCGTATGCGGAATTCCAATGCAGTGGTGGGTCCTGAACCTCGACGACGGACTCCTGGAGGAAACGCCGGGCAAGTTCGTCTACCTCGACAACATCGTTTCCATTCCGATGCTCGCCCTGTGGGAAGGAATAGTCTCCGTCCCGTGGGAGGGGCCGCCTCCGGTGGACACCAAGGGCTTCATGTCCATTCTGGTCGAGGCAAGCTCGAATCCGGCCCTTGACCCCTCGATGCCCTCTCAATACACGAACCGGAATTATTTTATGATCTCTCGCAACTTCTGCAGCCTCAGTTCCCGGTTCGGCTTTCATTTTTCAACGATTGAAGCCCTGGTCGGTGAACGAGCCAATGAAAATTATATAAGCTTCGGGTTCAAGGGCGGGGCGGCCGATGCCGCCAGGAGAATTCGCCGTGCCCGCTTTGTTGCCGAAATTCTGGAAGAATTCGAATTCCACAGCGAAGTGAAAGAAGACGGAGTAACTGCGCGCATCGAAGGATACGACGAGGATGTCATGAAAGAGAAGCTCAGAATCCTCGGATACATGCTCATCCACACCCGGCAGCTCGATATGGTGATGTTTAACGATGCGTCGTGCCAGCAGCATAAGATAAAACTGATCAAGGATATATGTTCCGTTGTCTTGTGCCGCTCGGCCCATGGTACGCCGGCCGCGGCACCCGAGAGCGATTCGGACGCCGGCGAAAAATAGAGGGCCGCGGGCGGCGGCTTTATGCTTCCATCATCTAGCCCGGTTTACGGGGAATCACGCCGGAAGTTTCCTGCCCGCTTGAGATGCGAAACCCTGCTTGCTATAGTGATTGCATCACGTGGCGTTCCCGGCGCCTTCAACAAATCATTATTAAGGAGAAAAGCAAATGGACCCTCCCGGCCTTGACAGGATAATGATTGCGGTGGACGGGTCCGAATGCGCACTGCACTCGGTCGCGTATGCCGCTTCCATACTGGACCCCCAAAGGTTTTCGGTGGTCCTTTTCCATATTTTTACGCGGGTTCCCGAATCGTTTATCGACGTTCAGAAATTGCCGGGCTACCGGTACCACATCGTAAGCGTCGATGCCTGGGAGCAGCAGCAGGAAAAGACTATCCGGGATTTCATGGAAAAAGCCAGGCAGATACTCTCGGGAGCCGGTTTTCCCGACGGCTCCATCAGCATCAAGATCGAGGAGAGGAAGGTAGGCATAGCCAGGGACGTGGCCGCCGAGGTGCGCACGGGCTACAGGGGTGTGATTGTCGGCCGCAAGGGAATGAGCGGATTCAAGGACTTCATGCTGGGAAGCATAGCAAATAAGATACTGGAGCTTGTGTCCGTGCCGGTGTGGATTGTCGGAAGCCCGCACCCGTCCCGCAGGGTCCTGATGTGCATGGATAACTCCGAGGGGGCGATGCAGGCGGTCCGGTATCTGGCACTGATCCTGGGCGGATCGCAAAAATGCGAGGTGGCGCTGTTCCATGCCGTGCGCGGGCTTGGCGGACTGCGCAAGTTCATCCGCGAGGTCTTCTCGCCGGATGCCGACAAGAGCGAGATCGCAAAACTGGAAAATGAACTCACCGAAGCCGCCCGGCTGCTCGAACCCTCGTTTGACAGGGCCGGGACCGCGCTGGTTTCCTCCGGCGTGGCCGAAGACTCTATCACCAAGAAAATCGGGGCCTGCGCGGGTAATTGCGCAAACGCCATAATAGAGGAAGCGCAAAACGGTGGATACGACACCATTGTGGTGGGTCGAAGAGGCCTGTCCAAAGTGGAAGAATTCGTTATGGGCAGGGTAAGCAGCAAGGTCATTCACCTGGCCGGGGAAAAGACGATCTGGGTGGTGAGCTGAACACGATCCTCCCCGCGGCCCGGCTCGACAACGGGTCCAAGAGCGGACCGCGGCACCGGAGGTTCTTAACCGCACGCGACGGTCCGGCCGGTCCTTTAAGCCGTTGTTTTATCCCCCTTGTTTGAAGTGTCTTTATCCAGATGTTTCAAATTGGTACATAATCGCAAACAATACCGGGATTCAGGGCAGAAATTAATTGGTAGGCACCTGGTTATCTTCGCCTTACTTTCGAGGAAATCCACCTGGCAGGCGGTGTTCTTCGAAAAAGTGTTTCAGATAAAACTTACTGAACCGATATGAAACGTTTTTCATTGACTTCTTTTGCGTCCGGCTTTAAGCTCATCTCCGGTATTCCAATTAAAAACAAAAAAGTCGGCATACACAATGCCCAAATTGACCTGCCGTTCGAACCCGATTCCGGGGTTTTCAGGGCGCAGGTTCGCTGAACGACGGCCATTCTTTCGAGAATCGGAAGGACAGCTATGTCCCTCTTGGACAGGTTTAGCAAATTCAGTTTTCTCCATTTTCCCGAGGAAATCGGTTCTCCGGAAATATGCCGCCTGCTTCGCAGAAGAATCATCCTCCTGATGCTCTTCATCACCATCGTGCCTCTTTTTGCGATGGCGATTATCAACTCCCACCAGTACCAGCAAAGGCTCAGGGAAGAGATCCTGAACCCGCTGCTCGTCCTGGTAAATAAGACCAGGCACTCCACCGAACTTTTCCTTGCCGAGCGCCTTTCGGCCGTCAGCTTTATTGCTTCCGCGTATTCCTTCGATGAGTTGGCCGATGAGGCGAACCTTAACCGGATTTTTCGGGTGATGAAACGGGAGTTCGGGGGTTTCGTGGACATCGGCCTTATTGATTCGAACGGCATCCAGGTAAGCTACGTGGGGCCTTACGAGCTTAAGGGCCGCAATTACAGCGAACAGCCCTGGCTGCACGAGGTAAAGATACGCGGCACCTATATAAGCGATGTGTTCATGGGGTTTAGAAGGTTTCCCCACATCGTTATGGCCGTGCAGCGGCAGACCGATGACGGGAAATCATGGGTGGTTCGCGCAACCATCGACACGCAGAAAATAGACGACCTGCTGGCTTCGATGCGCCTGGATGCCAAAAGCGACGGTTTTCTTATAAATAACAGCAGAATCATTCAGACGGCCACAAAGAATTACGGAAACGTCCTGGACGTTTTTGAGCTGAAGCTGCCTCCGTATTCCACCGAGGCAAAAGTCCTCGAAGAAAAGGACTCACACGGGCGGGAAGTCCTGGTCGCCTATACATACTTTCCTCATGCCCCCTACATCCTGGTGGTGGTGAAGCAGCTCAGCGAGGTGTTCCATTCCTGGTACACCTTACAGACCGACATATTTTATGTTTTCATCGCCGGAGTCTGTATCATTTTGCTCACCGTCTTCAAGGTGACCGACCTGCTCGTTAAGCGCCTCCTGGAAAGCGAACAGAAACGGGAGGCCGCCTTTCGCGAGATCGAACACAGCCACAAGTTGTCGTCGATTGGCAGGCTTGCGGCCGGTGTCGCCCACGAAATCAATAATCCGATGGCGATAATAAACGAGAAGGCGGGCTTGATGAAAGACCTCATCGAGTACGGGGCCGATTTCGCTGAAAGGGCAAAGTTTCTGTCGCTGACGGATTCCGTCCTCAAATCGGTCGAACGCTGCCGCTCGATAACGCACCGGCTTCTGGGGTTTGCCCGCAGGATGGAGCGCCAGCTCGAGGTGCTCGATATTAACGATCTCATCAAGGAAACAGCCGAGTTTCTGGAAAAGGAAGCGCTTTACCGCAACATCTCGGTCCGGTTCCAGCTTGGGGAAAACCTTCCCGGAATCCCGTCGGACCGGGGAGAGCTGCAGCAGGTATTTATCAATATAATAAGCAATTCTTTCGCGGCGGTGGAAAACGGGGGGACCGTCGCCATAACCACCTGGGACAATGATGCCGACACCATCGCGGCGGCAGTGGAAGACAACGGGTGCGGAATGTCGGAGGAGACCCTGAAGCGTCTCTTCGAGCCCTTTTTTTCGACGAAGAAGAAGGGATACGGCACCGGTCTCGGCCTGTTCCTCACCTATGGAATAATTAAGAGGCTTGGCGGGCATATTGAGGCGAGGAGCAGGGAAGGGCAGGGCACCACGATGACCGTCTATTTGCCGAAGAAGCAAAAACAATTAAAAGCAGAGTAAAAAAGGCATGGAAGAACCCAAAGTGCTCCTGGTTGACGACGAGGAGGAGTTTGCATCCGCTCTGGCTGAGAGACTGAACCTGAGGGGGATTCCCACTTCGACCACTTTCAGCGGAGAGGATGCTCTGAAGATGATCGAGGTCGACAGGCCGGCCGTGGTCGTCCTGGATGTCATGATGCCCGGCTTGAGCGGAATGGAGATCCTGGCCCGCATGAGGACCGTTTACCCGGAGATCGGGGTCATACTGCTTACGGGACATGGTTCGCCCGAAATGACGGGCACTCCGTTGGGACCGGGGCAATGCGAATTTCTCATGAAGCCGGTAAACATCGATGAGCTGATAGGGAAAATCCGTGCCGTGGCCGCCGGCCGCAAAATGAAGAACGGGGACAATACATCCTAGAGGCGCACTTCATCACCACGCTCGCGGATTGCCTGCAGTCAGTGAACGTCGATTTGTTCGTTTTTTCAGTTCGGACCGGATAAGGGAATTTTAGCCATGCTTCGTCGGATTTTTCCATTTCTGGAATGGCTCAAGGACATAAATCCAGGCACCCTGAAACTGGACCTGGTCTCCGGGCTCACAGTCGCGCTGATTCTCATTCCTCAGTCCATGGCCTACGCCCAGCTTGCTGGAATGCCGGTCTACTACGGGCTGTACGCCTCCTTTTTTCCGCCGCTTCTTGCAGCCCTTTTTGGATCGAGCCGGCAACTGGCCACCGGCCCCGTCGCCATAGTGTCCCTCATGACTTCCGCGGCCCTCGCGCCCTATGCGACCGCGGGGAGCGAAGGATTTGTGACCTACGCGATAATCCTGGCCTTTCTCGTCGGGCTTTTCCAGTTCAGCCTGGGGGTGTTGAGGCTCGGAATCGTCGTAAACTTTCTGTCCCACCCGGTGGTAAACGGTTTCACCAACGCCGGCGCCATAATAATCGCCACCTCGCAGCTCGCCAAAATGTTCAACGTGCAGGTGGATACGGCCGAGCATCATTACGAAACCATCTACCGGGTCATCAAAGCGGCGATCAACTATACCCACTGGCCCACTCTGGCGCTGGGCATACTTGCCTTCTGCATCATGTACGGGTTGAGGCGGGTAAACAAACGCATTCCGTACGTGCTGGTGGCGGTCGTGATCACTACGGTAATCTCCTGGGCCACCGGCTATGAGAAAAACATCCGGGTCCCGCTGGAAACGATCGCATCCGGCGAGTGCCGGGAATTGATAAGTTCATTTAACGGCGCTGCAAAAGAAACCAATCAGCTTGCGGCCGAGCGGGCCGAAATAACCCCAAAGCTCAACCAGGCCGAAGAAAAGCTGGGTGCAAATTCGATAGAGACACTCGACCTGAAGCACGAGTGCAACATTGTCGATGCCCGGATGGGTCAATTAAAGGGTGACATGGGCCGATGCCGCTCCGATCTTCGCTGCTTTGTGCTCACCGCAGCAAAGGATTCGGACGGGAAAACCTTCTACTTTCCGACCGGAAAAGTACCGCCTTCGATGACATCCGACGGCTCGACCTGGAGATTGAGAATTGGGAACCAGGCCATTGACGAAAAGGCCCTGCTGCTGATGGGGGGCGGCACCGTGGTGGGAAATATTCCGGCCGGGTTGCCGGGACTGGGCTTTCCGAAAATGGAAATGGGCATGGTTTTGAAACTCCTTCCGATCGCTGCCATAATCTCTCTGCTGGGCTTTATGGAAGCCATATCCATTGCAAAGGCGATGGCGGCCAAGACCGGACAAAGACTCGATCCCAACCAGGAACTGATAGGGCAGGGGATCGCCAATATGGTGGGAGCGTTCGGAAGGAGCTTTCCCGTGTCGGGATCGTTTTCCCGTTCGGCGGTAAACATCCAGTCCGGGGCGGTGACCGGTCTTTCCAGTGTCTTTACCAGTATTACCGTTGCTATCGTTTTGCTCTTTTTTACGCCGCTTCTCTACCACCTGCCCCAGTCGGTTCTGGCGGCGGTAATAATGATGGCGGTTATCGGGCTGATAAACGTATCCGGATTCGTACATGCCTGGAAGGCGCAGTGGTATGACGGGTTATTTTCCATAATAACTTTCGTGGCCACCCTGATTACCGCTCCACACCTCGACAAGGGGATAATGGTCGGCGTTTTCCTCTCCCTGGGAATGTTTCTATATAAGAGCATGAGGCCGAAGGTCACGACCCTTTCCATGTACCCGGACAGATCGTTTCAAAGCGCCCGCGACCATGGACTCAAGGAGTGCAGGCACATTGCCATGATTCGGTTCGACGGAGCGCTTTTCTATGCAAACGCCGGCTATCTTGAAGAGAAGGTAACCGAGCGCATCCGGGTCACACCCGAACTCAGGCACATACTGATAGTCTCCAACGGCATAAACGATATGGATGCCTCGGGCGAGGAGATGCTGTCCCTGATAGTGGACCGGGTGCGCAGCGGCGGCTACGATATCTCCTTTGCCGGGCTTAATGAAAAAGTCCTTGCAGTTCTTAAGCGAACGTATCTAATAGAAAAGATCGGCCGTGAGAATATATTTTCCACCATCGCCGATGCCGTGGAGTCTATCCATTTGAAGGCGCATACCGAGTGCAAAGAGAGCTGCCCCCTGCTTTCGGTTTGTTTTATCGACGACGCTAAAGGGAAGGAATAAGAGACCATGTCGGTTGTAAACGTTTTTTTCGGTTCTTACTGCGGTGCGGAAGAGGTTATCCGCGGTGTAGTGGAGAAAACGGGCTACCGCTACCTCGACGACACGGTTTTGATCGCTGAAACGGGGAAGCGCTACGGAATGGACGAAAGCAGGATACGGAAGGCCCTTATCGGGAAGCCGTCGGTCTTCAACAAGTTCACACACGAAAAGGAACGCAGTGTCGCGTGTCTCAGAAGGGTGCTGGCAGATTTCCTGGCGGCAAACGACATGGTTGTCGCCGGCCTGTCGAGCCTCATGGTGCCAAGGACGGTGGCTCACGCGCTCAATGTGTGCCTTATTGCCAACATGAGATACCGCACGGCGCTGGCCTGCCGGGTCGAAATGATCTCCGAGAAGGAGGCCGTTAAAAGAATACACCGGGAAGATGAAACCCTTTCACTCTGGGCCGAGCACGTCTTCAGGAAAACCGATCCCTGGGACGCCGGATTCTACGACATGGTAGTCCCGATGAACAAATTCAGCCGGGATGAAGTGGTCTGCCAGATCTGCGAAAACCTCAACAGCGGCGTGCTCTGCGTATCCGAGGAATCCAGGAAAGCCGTGCAGGACTTTGCGCTCGCTTCGGAAGTGGGGGTGAAGCTTGCCGGGGAGGGCCACGACGTCTCGGTAACGGCAAAAGACGGCAGGATTTTTATTGAAATAAACAGGCATGTGCTCCTGTTGTCCGCTCTTGAAGAGGAGCTGAGCGGGCTTGCCATGACGGTCCCCGGTGTGGTGGACGTTGAGACCAAAGTGGGCCCCGGTTTCTATCAGAGCGACATTTACCGCAAATTTGATTTCGACGCCCCTTCGAAGGTGCTGCTGGTAGACGATGAAAGAGAATTTGTGGAAACGCTTTCAGAACGGCTCCAGATGAGGGACTACATTTCGGCCGTCGTTTACGGAGGCGAAGAAGCCCTGTCGGTGGTCGACGAGGACGAACCGGAAGTCATGGTCCTTGATCTCAAGATGCCCGGCATAGACGGCCTGGAGGTGCTGCGGCAGGTCAAGCGCAAGCATCCGAATGTGGAGGTCATCGTGCTTACGGGGCACGGTTCCAAGGATATCGAAACGCTGTGCAAGGATCTTGGCGCCTTCGCCTATCTCGAAAAGCCGGTGGATATCGACAAGCTTACTCAAATGATGCAGGAAGCTTACCAGAAGGTCAGGAAATCCGCAGTTAAAGCAAAATGACAACCGCCGGCCAACAGGCCCGGCATAAGGGAATCTGGTGGAAGGAAAAGAGGTTGCCTTTTTCGGTAAAATCGCCGCCGGTGTGACTCACGAACTAAAAAACGTCCTGGCGATCATCAATGAGTCAAACGGGCTCATGTCGGACCTGCTGACCCTGGCCAAGGATGCTCCGTTTCCACACCGTGAGAGACTGCTGCGCTCGATTGCAAAGATTTCGGACCAGGTCCGAAGGGGTGTGGAGATCACCAACCGCTTCAATCAGTTCGCGCACAGTATGGACTATCCGGTCATAAGCATCGACCTTAACGAGGTTGTCACCCGCACGGTTGCCCTGGCGGAAAGATTTGCCAGGCTGAAAAACGTGGACCTGAGACCGGTTGTCGCCACACGGCCGATCATGTTGCAGACCAGCCCTTTCAGGCTCCAGATGGCTTTGACCAGGGCTATCGAGGCCTGCATGGAAGCCGTGTCCGCAAAGGCTGCGATAGAGATACGGGTATTGGATGGGGAAGAGCGCCCCTGCCTGGAGATCACCTGCAGATGCGAATCCGGCGACGATCCGAATTTGAAGGATACGGTCGGCGAATTGGGCCCATGGCGGGAATTCCAGGAAGTGGCCTCGATTCTTGCAATCAGTATTCAGTGGCTCCGGGGACCGGGTGGAGGATTTAGCCTGACATTCGGCGCCGCCGCGCCGGAATCGAAGGAGCAATCCACCTCCTCGCACGTGTGAGTGCCGATTTATGATACTCACGAAAGCGATCTTTTAAAATGGGACTTGATATTCTGCTGGTTGACGATGAAGAGGATTTCGCGCTTGCGCTGGCGGAAAGGCTTACTCTGCGCGGATTCACCCTGCATGTTGCCTACGATGGAGAACAGGCGCTGCGGGTGATTTCGGACTGCCCGGCAAGAGTAATGCTTCTCGATCTTAAGATGCCCGGGATTGACGGGATGGAGGTTTTGCGGCGCACCAAAAAGATGCGCCCCGAGATCCAGGTGATAATCCTTTCGGGCCACGGGTCGGAGGCGGATGAAGCACGGGCCCGCTTTCTTGGTGCGTGCGAGTATCTCAAAAAGCCGGCGGATATCGCCGACATCATAAAAGCACTCAGGAAGGCTGAACAGCAGATCGGGGCACCGGCCCGTTCGGCCGAGCCTTTATAAGGGGAATTGTCCGTCTTCATACCGATGGGACGGAGAAGAAGATGAAGATATGCATACTGCTGGTTGACGATGAAGTGGATTTCGTCGAGGCCCTGTCCGAGCGGCTGGCTTCGAGGGGCTTTGCCGTGGCGACGGCCTTGAGCGGGGAGGATGCACTCGATAAGGTGCGGGCCGGAGGCATCGACGTAGTGATTCTGGATGTCCAGATGCCGGGAATGGATGGGCTCGCCACGCTCCATAAGATCAAGGAAATCGATCAACTGGTCGAGGTGTTGATGCTGACCGGCCGGGCCACGGTCCACTCGGCGGTGGAAGCAATGAGGGGCGGGGCCTTCGACTACATGATGAAACCAGCCGACATCAAGGACCTTGTCGAAAAAATAACCATCGCGTTCAAACGGAAATCGGAACAGGAACAACGGATATTGAACGCCGAAATAAACCATACATTGCTTGCCGGATTTATCGGAGGCGATGAGACCAGGCATGGCCGCCCGAAGCTTGATGCCGGGGGCGGCACTCAATCCGAATTCACGTATCCCGCCCCACTGCCCGGCCCCAGTACCAGCTGGAACGAAATAGAGCGCAAAATGATAATGGACGCCCTCATAAGGGCCAAGGGCCGTCGAAACACGGCCGCTCAAATTCTGGGTTGGGGAAGGAGCACCCTTTGGAGGAAAATGAAGCTGCACGGCCTGGACTGATCGCGGTAGCGCGCCCTCGTGCCGCCTGCTCTCGATTTTGACCGAAGGGCAATCTCAAACCTGCCCGCCGGTTGTACCCGCAACTTCCCCCTCATGCTATACTCCCACGGTAAACCGGTATTTCCGCGCCGCATCGGCCGCACCGATGGAAAACAGTATTGACATTTAGCCGCGGAATTCGCCATTTATGGTTGCCCGACCCATTGCCGTGGGCAAAAGACTTGCGTTTAGGGCTTGCCACCATTAGAAAGTCCCCTGGTATGTCTCGTTTGCCAATCACCTGAAACACAATACCCCGGATCAGCCAATGAGCCTCACCCTTTTTATCCAGCAACTGATAAACGCTATCTCGCTCGGAAGCCTTTATGCCCTGGTGGCAATCGGCTACACCATGGTTTACGGCATTTTGCGCCTGATTAATTTCGCACACGGCGATTTGTTGATGGTGGCTGCCTATGCCGCCATCTATGGTATCGCTCTCTTTTCGCTTCCCTGGTATTTTTCGTTTCCGCTGGCAATTGTCTTTACCGGCTGCATGGGAATCCTGCTTGACCGGGCGGCCTATAAGCCGCTGCGCGGAGCGCCGCGGATTTCACTTCTCATTTCGGCCATCGGCGCCTCGTTTCTGCTGGAAAATCTGGCACTGGTCATCCTGGGGGGTGTTCCCAGGCCCTTTCCGCGGCCGGATTTTTTTGGCAGGATCATCCTGGTCGGCGGTCTGCGGGTGCAAGTGCTAACCATTTACACCCCGCTGATTACCGTGCTTCTCCTTCTATGCCTGCTCTATATCGTCTACCGCACCAGGGCGGGCAAGGCGATGCGCGCGGCCTCGCGGGATTTCGAGGCCACCCGGCTCATGGGAATAAACCTGGACAGGATCATTGCCTTTACCTTTCTTCTCGGTTCCTGCCTGGCGGGTGCGGGGGGGATCATGTGGGCGATGAAATACCCGCAGGTAAACCCTTTTATTGGAATACTGCCCGGAATAAAGGCCTTCGTGGCCGCGGTCCTGGGGGGAATAGGCAACATCATGGGGGCGGTCATCGGGGGGTTCCTGTTGGGACTCAGCGAAATAATGATAGTGGCCCTTATGCCGGGCCTGGCGCAGTACAGAGATGCTTTTGCCTTCGTTATCCTGATCCTGGTGTTGCTTTTCAGGCCGACCGGTATCATGGGCGAGCCGATAGTCGAGTAACGTATCATGGAATATCGACGCAAACTGGCCCTGAACCTGGCCTCGCTCGTATGCCTTTTCGGCGCCCTGTTTCTTTTCCACCGCTACGGGTCGGCCTACCAGGTCCGCATCCTCAATAACATAGCCATTTTTATCACCCTTGCGGTCAGCTACAACCTGATAAACGGCGTGTGCGGCCTGCTACATCTGGGGCCGAACGCCTTCATCGCCATCGGGGCATACACGTCGGCGCTGCTTACAATGAGTCCGGCGGAAAAGCACGTGAATTTTATCATCGAGGGCCTGATCTGGCCGCTCAACTCGATACAGGTCCCGTTTGGAGTGTCCCTTCTGGCGGCGGGGATCATGGCCGCCGCGTTCGCTTTTGTCATCAGTTTCCCGGTCTTCAGAGTACGGGGTGACTACCTGGCAATCGTTACCTTCGGGTTTGGCGAGGTCGTCCGTGTGCTGTGCAATGCCGCCCAGAGCCTCACCAATGGGTCGCTCGGCCTCAAGGGCCTCGCCGGACATACGAACCTGTGGTGGTCGTGGGGGGTGGCCGCGCTTACGGTGGTTGCCATAAAGAAGCTGGTCGACAGCAGCTACGGGCGCGCAATGAAGGCCCTGCGTGAAGACGAAACGGCCGCCCGCGCAATGGGAATAGACCCGTTCAGGCATCTTCTGCTCGCCTTCATGATAAGCGCTTTTTTCTCGGGAGTGGGCGGAGGTCTGCTCGCACACCTGATTACCACGATTTCACCCACGCTTTTCACTTTCATGCTGACGTTCAACCTTCTCATTATAATCGTGGTGGGAGGTCTGGGGAGCACAACGGGCGCGGTCCTCGGTGCGGCCCTTTTTGCATGGGGAGGAGAGGTGTTGAGGATAGTGGAGCGCCCGATTGATCTCGGATTCATCACCATTCCCGGAATCCCGGGCATGCGGATGGTGGTTTTCAGCTTCATCCTGATGCTGGTTATAATTTTTGCCAGGAAAGGGCTGCTGGGCCGCAGGGAGTTCAGTTGGGACTTCGTGGCCCAAAAGATCAAACAATTGAGCGGTGGCCGATGAAAGGCCTTCTCGAAATACAAAACACCAGTATGCAGTTCGGAGGTCTGGCCGCGGTAGATGATTTTTCCATGGTCGTGCAGCCCCGTGAACTGGTGGGGCTGATCGGGCCGAACGGCGCCGGAAAAACAACCGTTTTCAACATGATAGCAGGCCTTCTCGTACCCACCGGAGGCGCAATATGGTTCCGGGGGCAAAACATTACGCGCCTGCCCGCACACCGGGTGAGCGCGTCGGGCATTGCGCGAACGTTCCAGAATATAAGGCTTTTCAGCGATATGAGCGTTTTGGAAAACGTGATGGTTTCTTTCCATCGCTCCATAAAATCCAATTTTTGGCGGGCGATGCTCGGCTCTCCCGGGCACCGCAGGGAGGAGCGAAGAATACGCGAAGAATCCTTACGATTGCTGGAAGAGCTAAGGCTGGCGCACCTGTCTTCCGAGAAGGCGAGCGGTCTTCCCTATGGCCAGCAGCGCAGGCTCGAAATAGCCCGGGCACTTGCCACCGGGCCCCAACTTCTCCTGCTCGACGAACCGGCCGCGGGCATGAACCCGATGGAGACCATGGAACTGGCCGGCCTGATCCGGTTGATACGCGACAAATACGAGGTTGCCATTTTTCTTATCGAACATGATATGAAATTCGTCATGAATCTTTGCGAGCGCATCAAGGTCCTCGATCACGGGCTTTCCATCGCGGAGGGCACTGCCGAGGAAATCAGAAAAAATCCCGCCGTGATAAAGGCTTACCTGGGGATACCCGGCTATGATGCTGCAGGCTAAGGATCTCCACGTCTACTACGGCGGAATTCATGCATTAAAAGGCATCCACATCGAGGTGGAGGAAGGCCGGATAGTGACCTTGATCGGCGCCAACGGAGCCGGCAAATCGACCACGCTGCGGGCCATTGTCGGTCTGGTGAAGCCTCAAACCGGGTCCGTGGTTTTCCGGGGCGAGGAAATAACGCGCCTTGGAACCCACCAGGTAATTCAGCGCGGAATAGGCGTGAGCCCCGAGGGCAGGCGCGTGTTCCACAATCTTACCGTGCTGGAAAACCTGGAGTTGGGTGCCTACAGCTTGAGCGCCGCCGCTTTTCGCGAACAGGCGGAGTGGGTCTTTTCACTGTTTCCACGCCTTAAGGAAAGGCGGGTGCAACTGGCCGGAACGCTCAGCGGCGGGGAGCAGCAGATGCTCGCATTCGGCCGGGCTCTCATGGGAAAGCCCAAACTGGTACTCCTGGACGAGCCGTCACTGGGCCTGGCGCCCCTCATGGTGCACGAGGTGTTCAAGACAATCGAGCTGGTAAACCGCGAAGGGGCGACAATACTTCTCATAGAACAAAACGCCATGGCCGCTTTGAACATTGCCCACTACGGCTACGTACTGGAGACCGGGAAAATAGTCCTGGAAGGCCCCGGCCGTGAGTTGCTCCAAGATGAACGGGTACGCAAGGTGTATCTTGGGGAGTAGATATTCACAATACTGGATGCATCCGTACAATGACACTAATAGTGAAATCGAAGCTGGGCAATGAGTAAAGAATCCATCTCGACTTTGTAGACGAATCGGTGTTCGTCTGTGATACGACGGGACCAGTACCCGGAAAGGCCATGTTTCAGAGGTTCCGGCTTACCCAAACCCTCAAAGGGAGACCTCTGAATCTCTCTGATCAATTTATTGATACGCTCAAGAATCTTCCGGTCCGTTCGCTGCCAGTATAGATAATCCTCCCAGGCGTGTTCGGAAAAGATGAGCCTCATTCGATGATGTCTCGTTCCCTGCCGCCGCCGCCTTCCAACTCGGCTATCGATTCCAGCAGTCTCCGGGCATTTTTGGGGCTACGGAGGAGATAGGCCGTTTCTTCCAGGGCCTGATAGTCTTCGAGCGAGATCATCACCACCGACCGCAGGTTCTTCCGTGTGATGACAATCGGGGAATGGTCGTCACAAACCTTGTTCATGGTGTTGGCAAGATCGGCGCGCGCCTGGGAGTAAGTGATAGCATTCATTTTCCGGCCTCCCGAATGAGCTTAAGTGTACAACAAATTGTACAACAACAATTAACGATTAACAACTCATCAGCGTGATGTGAACCATCGGTTTCCAGAGCAATGACTGGTTCCCGGAAGCCTGCTTCCCCGGTTCGTGCCCCACAATTTCGTGGCAAATAGCAAAAAGCCGAAATATTTAGCTATTTTTTTTACGATCAGGACTTTGTAATATTATAAATTGTCGGAAACCGGTCAATCCGGCGGGAACGTCCCGCGCCGCGCCGGATTTTCGGAGACCTCACGTGCGCCTGTCTGCCTAAAGGGGCGGCAAACATGAAATCCAGTCGAAAAGATGCGTCCTCGATGGACCAGCTGAATATCTTCAAAAAGCAGCACTCCACGGAAGAGGAGAGGGGATATGCACCGCTGGCCGACCGTATGCGCCCGCGAAGCCTCGATGAGTTTATCGGGCAGAAACACCTTCTCGGTCCCGGGGAAATCCTGGACCGGATCATACGCTATCACCGCTTCCATTCGCTCATACTTTGGGGTCCTCCCGGCTGCGGCAAGACCACCCTGGCGAGGATAATCGCCGATCAAACCGAAAGCTTGCTCATCTATCTTTCAGCGGTCATGGCCGGCGCCCCCCAGATACGGGCAGCTGTCCAGGAAGCGCGGGAAAGCCTTGCCCGGAAAAAAGGGCGCACCTGGCTTTTCGTGGATGAAATCCACAGGCTTAACAAGGCGCAGCAGGATACCCTGCTTCCACACGTGGAAAACGGGACGATTTTGCTGCTGGGTGCGACCACCGAAAACCCGTCTTTCGAGGTCATCCGCCCGCTTTTGTCCCGCACCCAGGTAATCGTTTTGGAGCCGCTGGCCGAGTCCGACCTCCGGGAAATCATTGGGCGCGCCCTATCCGATGAGGAAAGAGGACTTGGGAAATTCCCCTCACGGCTTTCAGCCGATGCCGAAGATTATCTTCTGGCCGCCTCGGGCGGAGATGCGCGGGTAATGCTAAACGCCCTCGAAATAGCGGTGCTGACCACTTCACCCGACGCCGGGGACGTGCGCACGGTGGACATGGAAACCGCCAAACAGGCCCTGCTGCGCAAATCGGTTCACTATGACAAAGCGGGAGAGGAACACTACAACCTCATTTCAGCCCTGCACAAAAGCGTTCGCGGAAGCGACCCCGACGCCGCGCTCTACTGGCTGGCCCGGATGCTCGATGCCGGCGAGGACCCGCTCTATCTTGCCAGGCGAATCATTCGAATGGCATCGGAAGACATCGGGCTTGCCGACCCGTCGGCGCTGGTTCAGACCATCGAAGCATTTCGGGCGTACCATTTCCTGGGAAGCCCCGAAGGCGAGCTTGCCCTTGCTCAGGCTGTCGTGTATCTTTGCCTGGCACCCAAGAGCAATTCGCTCTACACCGCATTCGGAAAAGCGCGGGCGCTGGCCAGGGAGACCGGGGACGCACTGGTGCCGTTTCACCTGCGCAACGCCCCCACCGGGCTCATGAAAAAACTGGGCTACGGAAGGCAGTACCAGTATCCCCACGATTATGAAGAAGGATGGGTCCCGGAGGTCTACATGCCGGACGGGATGGCCGGGGAGCGGTTCTACGATCCCGGCCCCCTGGGTTGGGAAGGCAGGTTGAGGGAACTTCTCGACAAACGGCGACGGATGGTAAAAGAGATCTTCGCGAACAAAGACGGCACGGATCAATGAAAACAATTCAGGCCAAAAAACAGGATCTGGAGAGCGCAAGGCCGTTTCAACTGGTCAAGTATCTTGTGCTGTCCTGTCTTATAGTGATCCTGGTCTGCACCGTTTTGCTCTCCGGCTTCATTTCACAGAGGGCCAAGGCCATCCTGCTCGAAAAGAGCGAACGGTATGCGCGCATCGTGGCGGAAAATCTCAATCACCAGGTTTTCTTCCAATTTACCGTTCCCACCCTCATCTCCGAGGGAGAGATTCGGCTCAGCCGGGAAAGCCAGTACGAACGGCTTGACAAGGTGGTCAGAAACGCCATTCACGGGTTGGCCATAGAAAGCGTAAACATATACGATCCCGAGCAGGTCCTTACCTACAGTACCAGGAAGGAAATAATCGGGAACAAGGGCAATATCGGCGAGCCGTTCCAAAAGGCGTTGCAGGAAGAATCCGTTTCGGTGCTGGTCAGCGATGAAAACGAGTTCTTCGGGTTCGAATGGAAGGGCGGGCCGAGAAAGCTGATCACCTATCTGCCGATGTGGGAGGAAAGACCGCTTAGCTGGAGGCGCGGGAAGGTGCTCGGGGTTTTTGAAATAACCCAGAATATGACTTCCGACTACAAGACGATAATCCGCTTCCAGTGGATCGTGGCTTCGAGCTTCCTGCTGTTCGTCGGGATTCTGTTCGGGACAATTCTTCTGGTGGCCAGGCGCGCGGACAGGATCATTTCCGCCCGCACGGCCGAAAGATACAAGCTGGAAGAACAGCTTCACCAGGCCGAACGGCTGGCCGCTCTGGGTGAAATGATCGCCGGAGTTTCCCACGAGATACGAAATCCCCTGGGAATTATCCGGAGCACGGCCGAATTACTCGACTGCCGCATGCACGACGAGAAGCAAAAGAGGTTTTCCTCGATAATAGTCGAGGAATCCACTCGCCTCAACGACATCCTGACGGAGTTTCTCGATTTTGCAAGGCCCAAGAACCTCCGCACTTCGAAATGCCGCATCGAAGATATTATCGAGAAAAACCTGCTGGTACTGGAAGCCGAATGCCAGCGCCTGGGAATCACGGTCGAACGGGCTTACCTGACCGGGGACCTTTGCATCGAAGCCGATTTCGATCTCCTCTACAGGGCGATGGTAAACGTCTTCGCTAACGCCCTTCAGGCAATGCCCTCGGGCGGCACCCTGAAACTTCAGACCTCGCTCTTAAACGGCGACGGCGGGAACGGTCTGCTGGAACTCCAGGTTCATGACACGGGCCAGGGAATTCCCAAAGAGGTGATGAAGAAAATCTTCAATCCCTTTTTCACCACCCGCGAAAAAGGTACCGGCCTCGGGCTTGCCATCGTGCAAACCATAGTCGATAACCATCACGGAGAAATCGAAGTAATAAGCCGGGAAGGGGAGGGCACAACCTTTGTCATCCGCCTGCCGTTCACTCAACCGGAAACCGATACTGTAGAAGAAACGGCGCTTTAGAATGGACACGATCCTTATTGTTGATGACGAGAGAAATTACCTGCTCGTTCTGGAAGCTCTTCTCTCAGAGGAAGGATACCAGGTCATTACCGCGGAGGGAGCCCAAAACGGCCTCGAAATAGTACAGGAACACGATCTCGATGTAGTGATAACCGACATGAAAATGCCCGGCATAGACGGCATGGAGTTCATGGATCGATTACGCCTGCTCATGCCCGACGTTCCGGTCATCATGATGACCGCCTACGGCACCGTTGAAAAAGCGGTGGAAGCGATGAGAAAAGGGGCTTTCGACTACATCATGAAGCCCTTTAAAAATGAAGAATTAAAACTCACCATTCGCAAGGCGATCGAGCATTATCACCTGTTATGTCAAAACCGCCAGTTTGCCCGCGAACTTCAGGACCGGTACCATTTCGGCAATATCATAGGCAAAAGCGCTCAGATGCAGCGCATATTCGAGCTGATCGAAAAGGTTGCTCCCACCAAGGCCACGGTGCTGATCACCGGCGACTCAGGAACGGGCAAGGAACTGATAGCCCGTGCAATCCACTATAACAGCCCGAGAAAGGACCAGCCTTTTATTTCCGTTAATTGCGGGGCACTTCCGGAAACCCTCCTGGAGAGTGAACTTTTCGGGCACGAGAAGGGGGCCTTCAGCGGGGCGGTGAGCCAGCGGAAGGGAAGGTTCGAGCTTGCCCACGGCGGGACGCTTTTCCTCGACGAGATAAGCGAAATGTCTCCGCCTCTTCAGGTAAAGCTCCTGAGGATATTGCAGGAAATGGAGTTCGAGCGGGTAGGGGGCAGCCAGTCGCTCAAGGTGGATGTGAGGGTGGTTGCCGCCTCGAACCGCAATCTAAAGGACGAGGTGGCCGGCGCGCGTTTCAGGGCCGACCTGTTTTACCGCCTCAATGTAGTCAATATTGCCCTGCCGCCCCTTCGCGACCGTGTGGACGACATACCCCTGCTGGTAAATCATTTTCTGGCAAAGTACGCCGATGAAGCCAACAACCAGTCGATTTGCATTTCTCCCGGAGCGATGAAATCGATCCTCGACTACCATTGGCCCGGCAATGTGCGTGAGTTGGAAAACGTCATTGAGCGGGCGATTATACTTTCCGATAGAAAGGAACTCCAGCAACAGGACCTGCCACCTGACGTAAGAGAGCCTGTTCACGTGCCGGCGCCCATAAAATCCGCTGACTCCCGGCCAGAGGGCAGGCAATGGCCCACGGCCGTCTTCCCGGAAGTGCCACAGATCGGCCCGGGTGAGCGTATGCCCGATTCAGGTTTCAACCTGCGCCAGATGCGGGCGCTTGACTTCATCAGGGCGCATGGCTTCATAACCAACAAATACTACTCCCAGTTGGCGGAGATATCCGAGCGCCAGGCGCTTCGCGAACTGAACGAACTGGTGGATACCGGTAAGCTTAACAGAACGGGAAAGGGCAGAGCGTGCCGCTACGTTCTCAAGGCGGAGTTGTAGTGTGGTCAGGCGGAGATGCCGGCGTTTTTGATGATCTGGTCCCGGGCCGCTTGGTCGCAGCGCTCGTTTTCCGGGTGACCGACATGACCCCGCACCCATACCATCTCGATCTCATGGGTCCGTGAAAGCTCGTCTATAGCC
This sequence comes from uncultured delta proteobacterium, assembly GCA_963712895.1. GTDB lineage: Bacteria > Desulfobacterota > Syntrophobacteria > Syntrophobacterales > Syntrophobacteraceae > SbD1. Next base: position 107,982 of record CAVQJR010000019.1, read on the forward strand.
TGCCACAACTCGCGGTTTTTTACTTCCGACTTGCCCGAAGTTTTCCACCCGTTTCGCTTCCACGTTTTCATCCAGCTCGTGAAACCGTTTTTGAGGTAAAGCGAGTCCGTGTGTACCACAACCCGGCACGGCTCTTTGAGCAGCCGAAGGGCCTCGATCGCAGCCCTCATCTCCATCTGGTTGTTTGTCGCAAATTTCTGGAACCCCGAAATTTCCTTCTCAACGTCTTTGAAACGCAAAATGGCGCACCATCCGCCGGGACCGGGGTTTCCGGCGCAGGCGCCGTCGGTAAATACCTCGACATGCTTAAGAGGGCCTGTGCGGTGTGGCCCATCCGAAGATGCCATACCAGATTGCATAATATTATCAGAAGGTTGCATTATTTCATGGACTTGGGAAAGGGTGACAGGCTCCCGCGAACGAAACGCTCGATGGCCGTTGAGTTGAGTTTGCCGATTCTACCGGAAAGGCCGCAAAGGGGGATTTCCGCACGTGCCATGGCACTGTGGCCGCCGGCAGCCCCCAGCGACCCGAAGGCGAGCCGTACGATCTTGCCGGCATCCTTTCGGTATCCGTCGTTTCGCACCACGATTATAAGATTATCCTCATATATCCCCGATACGATGCTCCATGAAATATCGTGGATTTTAAGAAGAAATTCGGCGATTTCCACCAGAAGGTCGGCGGAGGAGACTTCGTCCAGGTGCACGAAAATCCTGTCTCTGACCACGTGCTTGCGCTCGAAGGCTTTGTGGAAAAACCTAAGGTCCTTTAGCGACAGATCGGAAATTTCGATCTTGCGCAGCACGTTTTTGTCGGCAAAAGGAAAAAGGTAGCGGAACGCCTCGATATCCTGCATCAAAGTGTGGCGTTCGAAGTTCCTGGTGTCGGTCTTTATTCCATAGAGAAGGGTCGTGGCAAGCACCTTGGAGGGCTTGATTTTCGCGGCGCGCAGGTATTCCGTCATCATAGTGGAAGTGGAGCCTAATTCGGGCCGTACATCCAAAAAAGGTGCCTTCAATTCCGTGTTTGCCGGATGATGATCGATAACAGCCGCAAATGGAACCTCTTTGAAAATTGCGTTATGGTCGGGCTGAGAGTCGACAAGTACAAACTTATTGTATTTATTGAGTGAATTGCGCTTTACGTCGACGAGGGGCAAATGGAGCAGTCGAACCATGGTCAGGTTATTAAGTCTTCTTATCTTGCGGACCATCCCGATGGTAGTCGAGGCGACCTTGTGCCAGAGCAGGCGTTTCATGGCAAGGGCCGCTCCTATCGCATCCGGGTCGGGATCGATTAGTATCAGCACGTCATCTTTGGAGCAGAATTGAGAATAAAGGAGGGCGAGCCGAGCTTTGCAGGGCATGTTTTTGTGTCTTGGAGTAGGTTTGCAAAAAGCTGCGTTTTCCATAAAGGAAAATATAGGGCGCAACGTGCAGATTGCCACAAAAAAAAGGGTGGCCGGGAACCACCCTTTAAACGAAGTAGAGCGGGAAACGGGATTTGAACCCGCGACTTCAACCTTGGCAAGGTTGCACTCTACCACTGAGTTATTCCCGCTGATGCGAGAAGAGAAGTAAAGGAAAAGCGGTTTTAAGTCAAGTGAAAAAAGGCTTCGGCAGCTACCGCCAACGTCTGATAATATATATTATGTAAACCTGGCAAAAACACGGCCAGGCTTTACATAATATGGCGCGAAAAGGTGGGAATCCCCTTCGGTCAATAGGAAGCCAGGTCCACCACCCCAGGTTCACAGGCCGAGTTTTCCCCAGGTTCCAGCCTCCGGAAGCCTCCGGTACATAATAGGTTTTATCATCCGCGCGCCGGTTGATGTCCCCGCCAAAGTCACATCAAAAGGCTGCGCACCCTTCCGGATTTGCGTTTCAAGGCTTGCAGTAAAATCATCGGCTATTTTATAATTAGTTGATTTCCTAACGATCCGGAGGGGTTCGAAATATGCTGAAACACCAGCCAAAGACTCTGGCAAAAACGCTCGCCTTCATCGGCTATCACTCACCCGCTGAGTTCGGGCTGTTTTGGGACCACGACGGGACAATGCCCTGGAAGGAATTCTACTGGGCCCTGCAGGAAGACCCCGGTCTGCGTTTTGTCCGGGAAGCGACATTGAAGGAACTTGCACTTCTTGGAGTCGACATGCCGTTCGTGCTGGATGGAAAGCTCCTCCGGCTGGCGCCGGGAGTTGACCCGCCGTCCCATCCGCTGGCGGCGGAACCGCCCGGGAGGCTCTATTTCGCCATAAGGCCCAATATTGTGGCTAGAGCACAAGAAATTGGACTAAGCCCTGCCGGGCGCGCCTTTCTGCCGGTTTGCGCCGAACGCGAATTGGCTTTCCGCATCGCCAGGAGGCGGGAACCCGAGCCGGTCCTGATAGAGGTTCAGGGCCGGCATGCTTTCGACTCCGGCATCCCTTTCCTCGTTGCTGGGCCGATGCTTTACCTGGTCGGCCATATTCCGCCTGAATTTTTAATATTCCCTCTTGTTCGTGAGAATTTGTTCGAAAAACCTGCCAGGCAAAAACAGGCTTCAGCCCCGCGGCCTGTGTCCCCTACCCCTGGAACTTTCATTGTCCGGCCCCAGCATGTTCAGCTCTTGCCGGCTCCAGGAGAAAAGTCCGTTAAGCCGGGCGTGAAGAAGGAAAAAAACGGGTGGAAAAAGGGCTCCAGAAAAGAACGGCACAAACGGGAAATCTGAGCACGCGAAACCGCGAAGAAGCAGAAAAGAAGGCAGGTCTTAAAGGTTTGTTCCGTTTTCTTCGCGCTTTCGCGTCTTCGCGTGAACAGGTTTTAAGATCCCCCGGATTGCAATTTATCCCCGCATTCTCTTACCCCGATACCTTCCGCCCCAAGATTGATTATATTGTGTGGGCTCGATAACCGCTTTCCTTCACACTCTCACGCCCCAAAGAGGAGATTTCGCATGGGTTCCGACCTGGACAACAGGATTCGCCGGACGGGAATGCGCTTGTACGACCTCATGGAGGGGGAATCCAGGTCCGTTTTCGGGCAGGAATACTGGACGGGCAAGTTGTTCGAGTGGTGCATGCACAACGAGCCGTTCAAGGTCCAGATGTTTCGCTTCGTAGACGTTTTCCCCAGCCTCAAGTCTCCGGAATCGGTCATGAGGCACATCCAGGAATACTTTTCGGACCCTTCCTTGAATTTTCCATCGGCCCTGGACTGGGGCATCAAGTTCGTCTCGCCCGAATGGCGCTCTTCGGGGGTGATCGCCCGAAGCATCGCCAGAAACATCGAAAAGATGGCCAGGCAGTTTATCGTCGGCGCCACTCCGGAAGAAGGCCTGCCGGTGCTCGAAGCACTGAGAGGACATGGAATTGCTTTTTCGATTGATCTTCTAGGTGAGGCCGTGGTCTCGGAACGGGAAGCCGAAGACTACCTCGGCCGGTATTTGCACCTTTTTGAGCTACTGAGCAGTGTTGGCGGGACATGGCCGCCCCTCGGCCCCTCCGCCGGAGCCAGACACGACTGGGGACATTCTCCCAGGGTGAACGTCTCTCTTAAAACTTCGGCCATGTACTCTCAGATCAACCCCTGTGCATTCGACTATTCCATCGATAAAGCAAAGGAGAGGTTGCGGCCCATCCTGCGCAAAGCCGTCGAGACCGAGTCGTTCGTCTACCTGGATATGGAGCATTACGGGATCAAGGACCTTACGCTGGCCCTCTACCGCAGCCTCATGGAGGAGCCAGAGTTCAGGGGCTATCCGCATACCGGGATCGTGATACAGGCCTACCTGCGTGAGGGCGAGAAAGACCTGCATGAGGTGATAAGGTGGGCCAGGGAGGGCGGCTTTCGTTTCACGGTCAGGCTGGTCAAAGGCGCTTACTGGGACCAGGAGGTCATTCATGCCCGTCAGAATAACTGGCCGGTTCCGGTCTTTACCAACAAGTATGAAACGGATGCGAATTTCGAGCATCTTGCCGGCATCATACTTCGGAACAGCCGTTACCTGAAACTGGCCTGCGCTTCCCATAACATCCGGTCGATTGCCGCGGTGGCCGAGCTTTCAAAAGATCTCCTGGTTCCTGAGGAGGAGATCGAGTTTCAGGTACTGTACGGCATGGGGGAGCAGGTGCGCACCGCTCTTCGCAAAGCGGGCCTCAACGTGCGCGTCTACTGCCCCGTCGGGGAAATGTTCCAGGGTATGTCCTACCTTGTGCGAAGACTGCTGGAAAACACCGCCAATGAATCATTCCTGCGGCTCAGTTTTTCGCATAAACTGCCCCGGGGCGAACTGCTGCGCGATCCCGGGGAAAAACTGCAGGAGTCTTTTCCGCGGCAGCATGAATCCGGGCAGGCGCCTGTTTCGGGTAGCATCGCCCCATTTCGCAACGAGCCGCCGCTGGACTGGGCGAGGCCTGAAAATCGAACCCTTTTTGTCCAGGCGCTCGAAAAGGTCCGCTCCGGTTTTCCTGTTCGGGTCCCGGTCGTGATTTCAGGCCGGATCGCCGAAACAACATCTTCATTCCAGTCGCTAAACCCCAATAAACCCGAAGAAACAGTCGGTATCGTGTCTTCCGCCGGGCTGGAAGAAGCGCAACAGGCGGTCCTGGCCGCCCAGTCGGCATTTCCCGCATGGCGGGACACCTCCCCGGAAAATCGGGCCGAGTACCTGTTCAAGGCCGCGGCGGCGGCCAGGAACAAAAGGTTCGAGCTGGCGGCCCTCCAGGTGTTCGAGGTGGGGAAAGCCTGGAGCGAAGCCGATGGCGATGTCTGCGAAGCCATCGATTATCTGGAGTATTACGGCAAAGAGATGGTCCGCCTGGGCCGGCCCCGGAGAATGGGCCGTGTTCCGGGGGAAATCAGCACCCTCCATTACGAGGGCCGGGGCGTGGCGGTTGTGATCGCGCCATGGAATTTCCCCATGGCAATTTCCATGGGCATGAGCTCGGCGGCCGTGGTTGCGGGCAACACCGTCATCTATAAGCCGGCGTCCCAGTCGCCGGTTACCGGGTACATGATTTCCCGCATTTTCGAGGAGGCCGGACTCCCCGTGGGCGTTTTCAATTTTCTTCCGGGTCCCGGCGGCCGGCTCGGCGATTTTTTGACCGGGCATCCGGAAGTGGCCCTGGTGGCATTTACCGGCAGCCGGGAAGTCGGCCTCCACATCGTCGAGAACGCCTCGAAGACTTCACCGGAAGCCGCGGCCGTCAAGAGCGTGATCGCCGAGATGGGCGGCAAGAACGCGATCATCGTCGATTCGGACGCCGATCTGGATGAGGCGATCCTCTATACCCTGCAATCGGCGTTCGGATACCAGGGCCAGAAATGCTCGGCCTGCTCGCGGCTCATTGTTCTCGAAGAAAATCACGACCGGCTGATAGAAAGACTCAAGGCCGCCGCCGAAAGCATCAATATCGGGCCGACCGAATACCCCGAAAACTTCATGGGTGCGGTCGTCGAACCCGCGGCAAGAGACAAGGTGCTCAAATATATCGAAATCGGCAAGACGGAAGGCTCCGTGCTGTTGGAGCGCCACGTGGGACCGCCGGGGTCCAATTTCGTTCCGCTGACCATATTCACCGGGGTCGGCCCGGAGGCCGCGATAGCCCGGGAAGAGATTTTCGGTCCCGTGCTGGCCGTGATCAAGGTGAGAGATTTTGACGAGGCGATTCGGGTCGCAAACGGCACCCCGTATGCGCTAACCGGAGGCGTACTCTCCAGAAGCCCCGGTGATATCAGGAAGGCACGCGAGCAGTTTCGCACCGGCAACCTCTATATAAACCGAGGCTGCACGGGAGCGATCGTCGGACGGCACCCCTTCGGCGGATTCAAAATGTCCGGACTTGGATCAAAAGCGGGAGGCCCGGACTACCTTCTGCATTTCATGGTCCCGAGAACTACGGTGGAAAACACGGTAAGAAGAGGGTTCGCGCCTCAGCAGGAAGACACTGAACTATAAGACAGCAGGCTCAGATGCTTCTCTTCAAAACGCGATGCCTGTTTTCCCTCAAAAGAGAATACTTTTTACCTCTGTAGTCGAACCGGTCCTGGTACCCGTAAGGCAGGTTCATATCCTGGGCTGCCGACATCGTCTCGAGAAGAAACGAGAGTACCTGTGCGTATTCGTCCATTTGCTGCAGGAACTCGTCCTTCTCGATCCTGATTTCTTCCTGGCCGAAATGGACATTCAATCCCTGTGTCTCGAAGCGCTCGTTTGAATCGTCGAGAATGAGATTGATTATCTGCTCGGGTTTTTTGCTGTTTTGAATCTGCAGAAATACTGCACTGTTCACTTGAGTCATCTCAGGCCTGTTTCTTTTTTTCCGGGAGGCAAGCGGCGCGAAAGAGGCACTGCTCCTGGTCGCAGTAACCGTTTGCGGTACCGAAGCAGTCGAAATTGCCTTCCCTGCGCTGGATCTCCCTGATCAAGTCGGCTTTTGTTTTCCCGAAGGAATTTATGCCGAGGCTCTTAGCTATGGTCCTGATTTCCTGCATCTTCATCACGGAAACTCCTTGCCGGCCAAATCATGCCGGAAGTCCCACGCCGACATCCATTTTTGAGTTTATTATAAAACTCGCCCGGTTGCTTCGCATCCTCTGCCGCCAACAAATCTCCACCGCCCCTGACGCTGAAGGTTTTGATATTCTAAGAAATATCGGTTCCGGTCAGCCCGAAGCGCGCGGGCGGATCGGAGCGCCCTCTGTTTTCTGAGCGCCAGTCGTCCAAATCCAGCCGGACTTCAGGGCCGTGCGGTCCCTTGACTGTCTTCAGGTTAAGTGTGCCCGTAAAATCCTTGATCGAGAAGATGGTCTTGCCATCCTGGCGCCCCTCGACCACACCGGAAAGCACCCGCACCTTCGGAAGGGGAAATTTGGCCCACGGGGGATCGCCCCCCGCATCCCCCCTGCCCTGCCCGTTTCCGGCCGGTTTGCCGGGCACGCGCCACTTGCCTTCGTGACTTTTTTCCAGCCGCAGGTACGGCTTTTCCAGATAGATTTCCCGCACTCTTACATGGGGCCGGCCCATGGACAGCGTATAGCTGAGGTCGACTTTCCTGCAATCGAGCACCGTCATCCCCTCGGAGCGCACTTTTACGCCTTCCAGGCAAAGTCCTGAAAATGGCCGCCACCGGTAAGATTCGAGTTTGACCTCCAATTGGGCAGCGGCCGCGATTTGACTGACGGCGCCCAGGACGATCTCATTCTGCACGGCGGGAATATGAAGAATAAGGACCGCCAACACCGGCAACAGGACCAGAAGCGCGATGATCAAAGCTGCCGGCCGAACCGGCAAACGTGGCCTGGCACAACGGTTTTTCCGGCCGTCGCTGTTATCCGGCAATATTTTCTCCATTTTGATTTATCCCGGCCGAGGGTGTATTATCTGAAATAACGGCTCACAAATCAATCCGGAATGCAGCGCAGCGTGGATAGAGGGTTGTTATGAAGGCGATGGTGCTCAAAAAATGCGCTCCCATTGAGACGGCGCCCCTGGAATGTATGGACGTTCTCGATCCCGAACCCGGGCCGGGAAAGGTTCGAGTCAGGGTCAGCACCTGCGGAATATGCAGGACCGATCTTCATGTAATAGAAGGCGAACTCCCCTTCCCCGGCCACCCCGTCATTCCCGGCCACCAGATCGTGGGTGTGGTGGACCGCCTGGGGATGGGATCGCACAGGTTCGCCGAGGGGCAAAGAGTCGGGATCGCATGGCTTCGGCACACCTGCGGGGAATGCCCGTACTGCGTTTCGGGCCGGGAGAACCTTTGCGAAAATGCCAGGTTTACCGGCTACCATGCGCCGGGAGGATACGCCGAGTATGCCGTCGTGGACGAAAATTTCGCTTACCCCATACCGGAAGTCTTCACTGACGCCGATGCCCCGCCTCTTCTATGCGCCGGGATAATCGGGTACCGCAGCCTCAAGCGCAGCGGGCTGCTTCCGGGACAGAGCCTGGCCGTCTACGGGTTCGGGTCGTCGGCCCACATCGTGTTGCAAATCGCTCTGCACCGCGGCTGCAAGGTATACGTGGTAACGCGCGGAGAAAGGCACCGGGCGCTCGCGGCACGCATGGGCGCACACTGGGTGGGGGAGCGTGCCGAAGAGATGCCGGTTGAAACCGACAGTGCCATTATTTTCGCCCCGGCCGGTGGCCTGGTCCCCCAGGCACTTTCCCGGCTGCGCAAAGGCGGCACGCTCGCGCTTGCCGGAATCTACATGAGCGCCATTCCGGAGATGGATTACGAGAAACACCTGTTTTACGAAAAAAACGTCCACAGCGTGACGGCGAACACCCGCGAAGATGGAATCGAACTGTTGCGGATCGCCGCCGAGATTCCAATCAGGGCGCAGGTGGAGCTTTTTGATCTTTGCGATACGAACGAGGCCCTGCTCAAGCTTAAGCAGGATAAAATAGAGGGATCCGGGATTATTAGAGTGAGGAAATAACGCTGCACAGCCAATACTTCGTCTTTTCGCCTCATTTTTCCTTTTAAATCCCCGTAGGTCAGGCTATAAAAAGCCGTTTCGAGCGGGCTTGCCGGATAGGTCCAAAATCCAAACTTCCCGAAATTTAAAATTGGCTACAGATTCAATGGCGGAACCAGCTGCGAAATGTTGTCGTACCCTACAGGCGGATTCCGGATCAGCTTATCGAATTCAATTCCAATCAAAACTCCAATTCAGGGAGGACGCGCTTTGAGCACCGATGAAAAAATGGGAGCACGAATAAAAAGGTTCAGGGAAGCAAAATCTCTTTCATTCGATGATGTCGCCACGCGAAGCGGGCTTCATGCCGATTTCCTTCGGGCAGTCGAGGAAGAAAATATTTATCCCTCTCTGGGGCCGCTGATCAAAATCGCCCGCGTGCTGGGGACCAGGCTGGGGACCTTTCTTGACGACCAGTTGAGCAAGGACCCGCTGATCGTGCGCCTCGACCAGCGCAAAGAAGAACTGAGCATGCTCAAGGGCAGGGACAGGCCGGTCGCGCTCCGGTTTCATTCCCTGGGGCGGGGCAAAAAAGACCGCCACATGGAACCTTTTTACATCGAGATAGTTCCCGAACCCGAATACGATAAAAAGCTCTCGTCGCACGAAGGTGAGGAATTCATCGTGGTCCTGTCCGGCGAAGTCGAAGTATCTTATGGAAACGAAGTTCACCTCCTTCAGGCCGGGGACAGCATTTATTACAATTCCGCGGTCCCCCATTACGTGAGCTGCCGCAGTCCCAAGGCGGAAATCTACGCGGTACTCTACTTCCCGGAATAGAAAACAGGATGCGGAAACTATGGAAACTCCGGTTCTCCAGTCCCTCACGCTGGGACAAATTCTCGACAGGGCAGTACACAATTATCCGGACAATGACGCGGTCGTCTACTACGACCGCGATTACCGGCTGACATACCGGCAGTTTGGCGACCTGGTGGACCAGGTTGCCAAGGGCCTGATGGCCCTGGGGGTCCAAAAGGGCGAGAAAGTGGCGGTATGGGCCACCAACGTGCCGTACTGGGTAACCCTTCAGTTTGCGACTGCAAAGATCGGCGCCATCCTTCTAACGGTCAACACGCTGTACAAGATCGCCGAACTCGAATACATACTCAAGCAGTCGGATGCCGAAAACATCTTCATAATCGACGGCTTCAGGGATACCGACTATTTACAGACCATCTACGAACTGGTCCCCGAGCTGAAAACCCACCAGAGGGGATACCTCAAGAGCGAAAAGCTTCCATATCTGAAAAGGGTATTCTTCCTCGGGCACGAGAAGCATCGCGGGATGTATTCGATCTTCGAGTTGGTTTCCCTCGCGGCGACCGTTTCCGATGAACAGTACGCGGCCCGCCAGGCAGAGCTGGACCAGCATGACGTGGTGAACATGCAGTATACCTCCGGGACCACCGGTTTTCCCAAGGGAGTCATGCTCACCCACCACAATATCGGGAACAACGGGTACTGGATCGGAGCAAACCAGGTGCTCGGGCCGAATGACAGGGTCTGTTTGCCTGTCCCGCTGTTCCATTGTTTCGGGTGCGTGCTGGGAGTGCTGGCGGCGATAAATCACGCCAGCACGCTGGTGATCATGGAAACCTTCGATCCGGTGCAGGTTATGGCCTCGGTTGAGGCCGAACGATGCACGGCGCTTTACGGCGTGCCCACCATGTTTATCTCCATCCTGCAGCACAAACTCTTCAGCAAGTTCGACTTCAGCACGCTTCGCACCGGTATAATGGCCGGTTCGCCCTGCCCTGTCGTCACCATGGAAGAAGTCATGGAGAAGATGAACATGCGGGAGATCACCATCTGCTACGGGCTGACGGAAGGCTCCCCCGTTCTCTCGCAGACCAGGGTGGACGATGACATTCGAAAACGGGTGGAGACGGTCGGCAGGGCAATGCCTGAAATCGAGTTGGCCATAATGGACCCCGAAACCAGAAAGCCGATTGCAACCGGCGTTCAGGGCGAAGTCTGCTGCCGGGGGTACAACGTGATGAAGGGCTATTATAAGATGCCCGAGGCCACCGCCGAAACCATCGACAGGGACGGCTGGCTGCGCACGGGCGATCTCGGCGTGATCGACAGCGAAGGCTACCTGTCAATCACCGGACGCCACAAGGATATGATCATACGCGGCGGCGAAAACATCTACCCTCGCGAGGTCGAGGAATTCATCTATAAGATGGAGGGCATCCAGGACGTGCAGGTGGTGGGTGTTGCCAGCACAAAGTACGGCGAGGAAGTGGGCGCGTTCGTAATATTAAAGGCCGGCTATTCACTTCAGCCCGAAGATGTGCGCGATTTCTGTCGTGGAAAGATATCCAACTACAAAATCCCGAAGTACGTTTCCTTCGTGGACCAGTATCCCCTGACGGCAAGCGGAAAAGTGCAAAAATACAAGTTGCGTGAAAGGGCCACGGAGCTGTTTCCGAACGCCTGATCCGCGACCTGCTTGAACCAAGACCGGGGCCGGCTGTTATTTGCGTTCGGATCGTCGGCCCTTGCTTATGGATTCAGACAAGACTGCGCAAACACGCATCGATTGCGCAGCCCTGTCCGTTGACTTGACCGTTCCAGTCATTATGAAATGAGAGATACCGGGGACCTTCACGCTATCCCGGCAAAAAGGATCTGGAGGCACTAATTGCCCGCCGAAGTCATGGACTCGACCGATGACCTTCAATTGCTCCTGGAAGTACTCCCGCCGCACATTCGCAGAAAACTGGAGTCCAAAAGCGATTTCTCCTCTCTGATCGAGATCGTGCTCGACCTGGGCAGGCGTCCGCAGGCGCGCTTCAAGGACACCATGGAGGAACTTGCCCTGGAACAGGTGACCCATGACGACATCGGCTACGTGGTATCCCGTATCAGCGCCTTTTCCGAAGATAACAGGGCGGGCATCGAGCGCACCCTGCACCGCATTTCCGCGATCAGGAACAGGACCGGATCGATAATCGGCCTCACCTGCCGGGTGGGCCGGGCCGTTTTCGGCACGGTTGACATAATCAGGGACGTGATCGAACAGGGAAAATCCCTGCTGCTTCTCGGGCGGCCGGGCGTCGGCAAGACTACCCTGCTTCGCGAGGCGGCACGCGTGCTTGCCGACGACATGGGCAAACGGGTTGTTATTGTCGACACCTCGAATGAAATAGGAGGCGACGGGGACATCCCCCACCCCGGAATTGGGGGGGCGCGCCGAATGCAGGTACCCTCGCCCAACCGCCAGCATGCGGTCATGATCGAGGCGGTGGAAAACCACATGCCGCAGGTGGTGGTTATCGACGAAATCGGAAGGGAGGCCGAAGCCGCCGCCGCCAGGACCATTGCCGAAAGGGGCGTCCAACTCATCGCCACGGCGCATGGAAATTTTCTGGAAAACCTGCTCCAAAACCCGACGCTGATGGACCTTGTGGGCGGAATCCAGGCCGTTACACTCTCCGACGAGGAAGCCCGCAGGCGCCGCACGCAGAAAACGGTGCTGGAGCGCAAAGCACCGCCCACTTTCAACGTCATGATCGAAATACGGGAGCGAGACAGGCTTGCGGTTTACCACAACGTGGCGGAGGTTGTGGACCGTTTCCTGAGGAGTGCCGCCCTGGAGCCGGAGATCCGCACGCGGATGGAGGACGGCACCGTCGAAATCAGATCGGGGCAGCCCGACAAAAGGGAAACTGAGGCTTTGCCCGCGGTGGGAAAAGCTCCCAGGAAGCGGCAAAGGCGAAAGAGCGTCAGGATTTTCTCCTATGGCGTGAGCAGGCTGCGGCTGGAGAGGATTATTCAAAAATTCCGCGTCCCTGCAACTATCGTCCCCGAAATAGAGAAGGCGGACGTCATACTCACGCTCAAATCCCAGGAAAAACGCCAGCCAAGAGACATCCGGGAGGCCGAATCGCGCGGTGTCCCCCGTTACGTGCTCAGAAGCAACACCACCACCCAGATGGAAAATTTTCTGCGCTCCATCTTTCCGCAGGAAGATTTCGTAGACGACGAGGATGCGGGCATGAAAGAGGCCCAGGCGGCGGTGGAAACGGTTCGAGAAGAAGGCCGGACGGTCGAACTCTCACCCCAGAACTCCCACGTGAGACGGCTTCAGCACCTGCTCGCCGAACGTTGCGGGCTGCGAACCGAAAGCATAGGCAAGGAACCGACCAGGCGGGTGATAGTCTATCCGAACCAGAGTTATTTCTAAGGGCCTGTCCGTAAATAAACCTCTTCGGGATGTTGAAACGAGGAAAAGACGCCGGCCCCCGGCCCTGAAGCACTGCCGGGGCGACGCTATGGGGCGAGTCCGCCGGGCAACGGCAACATTTCAGCCCCTCACCTGCCCTGCCCATACCCGAACTCATCGAGCGCCCTCGGGTTTTTTCTCCAGTTTTTCTGCACTCGGACAAACAGGTTCAGAAAAACATGGCACCCCAGCAGCGTCTCGATTTCCCGGCGGGCCTGCATGCCTATTTCCTTCAGCATTTGCCCGCCCTTCCCTATTATGATCGCTTTCTGGGATTCCCGTTCGACATTGATGGTGGCATCTATTTCTATCCGGTTCCGCTCGGGGATTTCGGTGAACTTTTCCACCAGCACCGCCGCGGCATAGGGGACTTCCTGCTTGGTGAGGCGAAAAATCTTTTCCCGAACCAGTTCAGCGACGAAAAAACGCTCGGGCTGGTCGGTAACATCCTCTTCCGGGAAGTACTGCGGACCTTCCGGAAGAAGAGTCAAGACGGCATTGAGCAGTTCGGGCACACCGTCGCCCGTCAGGGCCGAGATCGGGACCACCGCATGGAAATCCAGCCGCCTGCTGTATGAGTCGATCAGCGGGAGCAGTTGGGACTTGTTTTTGACCGCGTCCACCTTGTTGATCACCAGTACAGCCGGCGTGCGGACCATGGCCAGGTTTTCGATTATGAAATCGTCTACCTGGCGGCCCGCCGCTTCCGGTTCGATCATGAAGCATATAACGTCCGATTCGTTCAAAGTGGCGAGTGCGGTATCCACCAGCCCGCGGTTGAATTCATCCCGCGCCTGGTGGATTCCGGGAGTATCCACCAGGACTATCTGGTGGTCCTTCGCCGTAATTATTCCCAGCACCCGGTTCCTGGTAGTTTGGGGCCTGGGCGCCGTGATCGATATTTTTTGCCCCAGCAGCTTGTTGAGCAGGGTCGATTTGCCGACATTGGGGGCACCAACGATGGCGACGTATCCCGATTGAAAGCGTTGGCTCTTTAGGTCAGCCATCGTAAATTCTCCATTATAAAAGGGCATCTTTTCACGCGAATACGCGCGCGAAGATGGAACGGGTGTAAAGCCATACCCGGCGGCTTAGTCGGCAGCCTCTTGCAGTTTTCTCTTGTCGCCTTCGAGTCTTCCCGGCTTCGCATGAGAAATTGTGAACGCCGGCGAAACATCTAATCATCAGAAGCTAATTGCTATTTGATTCCCCGCCAGGGCCGAATCACCCAGAATCCTCAGGGATTCCAGCTCCCATTTCGATTTCAGGTATTCGATATTTGAGCGTTTCGGGCCCACGATGTCGCTCACCCGGTTCGCCGCGGCCCGCAGCAGCACGGATCTTGATCCAACCCCCGCAATCGAGCCAAGCTCTCTGTCGATCCGGTCCCTCCACCAGCGGCAGCGAACAAGATAGCCGAAGGCCGGATGATGCGGACCGGCCAGGACCACACCCGGAAGGTCAAGCGCCGGGTCGGCGTGCAGTCCCATCCGCGCAATCGGCACCGCGGCAGACATCAACAGGTCGTATGCGAAAACCGCCCAGTCCACGGCCTCTTCTAGCGCCAGCGGCCTGTAGGACCCATCCTGAAAAGACCGGGCAAGCCGTGTGTCCTTCAAAACAAGGGTCGGATATATTCTCACGAAATCCGGACCGATGGAGATCGCCGCGGCAACCGAATCCAGGAACCGTTCCCGGCTGTCTTCGGGAAGGCCGGCCATAAGCTGAATCCCAAGAGACCACCCCTGCCCTCTTACCCGCGCGGCGGCATCGATCACCTGGCCGACCGAATATCCGCGCCCGCTTGCATCGAGGACCGGCTCCGACATGCTCTGTACGCCCAGTTCCACGGTGCTTACCGGGTATCCTGAAAGAAACCGGCAGATTTCCTCGCCCATGCAGTCCGGGCGCGTTGAAAACCGGATTCCCGTGAAAAGCCCTTCAGTCACGCAGGCAGCCGCGTTATCAAGAATTGATTGAAGTATCCCGCGGGGCAAAGCGGTGAAAGTGCCGCCATAGAAAGCCACTTCCCCGGCCCTGCCGGAGCGCCGTATCTGTTCCGCGTACAGTCCGAGCTGCCGCAGGGCCGCTTCATGGGAAAGCGGATCTGCGCCCCCCCTCCCCTTCCCCGTGGCATCGACGCCTCGGGCAGCGTTGACCACGGCATTCTGGTTGCAATAGACGCACTTGAAAGGACATCCGGCGTGCGGCAAAAAGATCGGATATATGATGTTTCTAGCAGGCATCCCTCTCCAGCAGTTCGGTATTATCATTTACTAATTCGATCGCTTTCCTGGCGGCCTCCTGCTGCGCTTCCTTCTTGCTTTTGCCGGACCCGTGGGCGAGCACCCGGTCGGCAACCGCGACCCTCATGTGAAAGGTCTTATCGTGGTCCGGCCCTTCTTCCGCTTCGAGGAAATACACGGGGGTAAGCTTCAGCCTGGCCTGAGTCAGTTCCTGCAGCTGGGTCTTAAAATCCTTGTCCAGCGCCTTCAGGAGGTATTCTTCCTCCCTGTTTTCAAGGTAGGAATAAAACATCTGCTTTACCAGGCGGACCGCGACATCCAGCCCCCCGTCAAGGTACACTGCGGCGAACAGGGCTTCCAAGGCATTTGCCAGAAGGGACGGCTTTTGGCGGCCTCCCGAGAGTTCCTCCCCTTTTCCGAGAAGCAGGTAATCGCCCAGGTTGAAACTCGATGCAATGTGGGCCAATTCCCTTTCGTTCACTATCGAGGAACGCAGGCGCGAAAGTTCGCCTTCGTCGTAGTCGGGGAAGCGTTCGATCAGTATATGACTGATAGCCAGCCCCAGCACGGAATCGCCCAGAAACTCCAGGGTCTCGTTATCGGTCACCACGTCGGGGTTTTCATAGGCATAGGAGCGGTGAACGAGGGAGCGCAAAAGAAGCTCACGGTTCGTAAACCGGTATCCGAGTTCTTCCTGGAGCTTTTCGAGATCGGTTGATTGGAGCATAGTCACTTATTAAGATTTAGCCTCTGCAAGTCTGGGCGGCCGCCTGCCGCACGTTTTTATTTAATAATATACACCTGAAAAGCTGCATTAGCTATCGGCGCAGGCTTTTGGTCCACTGATTTTTCCCTTGACGCGGCGAACTAATTCCGCATGAATAGAGTCCTGATGAAACAAACCTTAACGGTTTGCACCGGGAGTACAAGAATGCTCGTATGGCTCGATTCCCCCGCGGCACGGGGCCGCAATTTCATTTTCCTCGATCGCGACGGCGTATTTAACGAGAACAGGCCGGACTTCGTCAAGAACTTTCAGGAAATGAAACTCCACCCCGAAGCCCTCGACGCGCTCAGACTTCTCAATGAAAAAAATGTATCGGTGATAGTGATAAGCAATCAATCCGGGGTAAACCGCGGTTTGATTTCTTGGGACGATTTCTGGGGCATGCACGACGGAATGGTCCGGGAGGTCGAAAAATCGGGCGGGAAAATCCTGGCCGCCTTCTACTGTCCGCACCGCCCGGACGAAAATTGTGACTGCCGCAAACCGTCGCCAGCCATGATCCTGACCGCCTGCCGCATCTACGGAATCGTTGCCGCCGAAACATGGTTCATCGGCGACTACGACAGCGATGTGGAGGCGGCACAACGGGCCGGGTGTTCTGCAATTCGCATCAGGCGTCCGGCCGAATCGGTACAGGATTCCGCCCGAAGCGGTGTGCCCGTATTCTCAAATCTTCTCGATGCCGTTTTGAGTGTTTATGGGTGAGCATTTTCGGTTCAGCGTGCTTATTTTATTCGGCAATTCGCAAACATGTTGCATTTCCAACCACTTACAAATTCCATTCCAGCGAAGAAGGATAAAAAATGCCAGACTTGGACAAGAATCGGTACGCACCTCTGCTTAAAGAGAAGATGTCTGCGGAAAGCTACCTCAAACTCACTGCCCTCGACAACCTCAAGCTTTTCGAATTCGTTGGAGAGTACGTGGAGCTGTGCCAGCCGGATTCGGTCTATATGTGCGACGACAGCGACGAGGATGCGGAATACCTGAGAAACAAGGCCCTTGAATTCAAGGAGGAGAAGAAACTGACCAAAGAGGGCCACACGATCCATTACGACGGTTATCTCGACCAGGGAAGGGCGCCCGGGGCCACAAAGAATCTCGTACCAAAGAATGTGGTGCCGTTGATGCCGGGACTGCAGCCGCTGGAACGCGAAGAAGGGCTGGCGGAGGTCCGCGGCATCCTCAAGGGAATTATGAAGGGCAAGCAGGCGGTGGTCAAATTGAGCTGCGAGGGTCCCACCCACAGCCCCTTCTCGATAGCATGCGCCCAGATGAGCGATTCTTTCTACGTATGCCACTCCGAAGAATTGCTTTACCGCAGGGCTTACGAACATTTCAAGAGTATGGAAGACAAGGACAGGTTCTTCCGGTTCGTCCACAGCGCCGGCCAACTCGATGAAAACGGGAACTCCGTGGATTTGGACAAGCGGCGGATCTACCAGGACCTCGAAGACTACATCGTCTTCTCGGCAAACAACCAGTACGCCGGCAACTCCGTCGGACTCAAAAAGCACTCCATGCGCCTTTCGATCAAGCTTTCGGGACAGGAAGGATGGCTTTGCGAACATATGTTCGTCATGTCCATCCTGGACGAAAAAAGAGGCCGCAAGACGCATTTCTGCGGCGCTTTTCCGTCGGCATGCGGCAAGACCTCCACTGCCATGCTTCCGGGGGAGAAGATCATCGGCGACGACATAGCGTATTTTCGAAACATCAACGGGCAGTTCCGGGCCGTGAACGTGGAAAACGGCATTTTCGGAATCATAAAAGACGTTAACGCCGAAGACGACCCGCTCATTTTCAAGACGTTGATGACCCCCGGAAAAGAGATCATTTTCTCTAATGTCCTCACCGGTCCCGACAATGAGCCTTACTGGCTGGGCATGGGGGTTGAAATCCCGAAGCAGGGCTGGAACTTTTCCGGGCAATGGCAAGAGGGGAAAAAAGACCCGAAGGGAAACCCGATCCCGCACGCTCACAGCAACGCCCGCTACACACTCAGACTCTGGTACCTGGAAAACATCGATGCCGCCTACCAGGACAGAAACGGGGTCAACGTTCAGGGCATTATCTACGGAGGGCGCGACAGCGATACTTCGGTTCCCATAGAGGAGGCCCCCGACTGGAAAAGCGGAATATTGCTGAAAGCCTGCACCCTTGAATCGGAGACCACTTCGGCAACAATTGGCAAAGAAGGTGTCCTGGCGCCCCAACCCATGGCGAACCTCGATTTTATCAGTTATCCCATCGGACACTACATTACGAACAACATCAGGTTCGTGCAGGGGATCGCCAAGGTCCCGCGTATCTATACCGTCAACTATTTCCTGAAGGGTAAAAACGGGGACTTCCTGACCTCAAAGCTTGCCAAGAAGGTTTGGCTGCACTGGGCGGAGCGTCGCATTCACGGCGAAGCGGACGCACACCTTACGCCGATGGGCTTCATTCCGATCTATGAGGACTTGAGGGAAATGTTCAAAGAATACCTGGACGAGGATTTTTCCAGGCAACTCTATGACGATCTGTTCAAGTTCCGGGTCGATTCCTGGATCGCCAAGATCGGCCGCGCCATCAGGTTCTATGAACGAATGGCCCCGGATTGTCCGGAAGAATATTTCAACGTGTGGAGGTCCCTGGGACACAAACTGGAAACGCTCAAGGATAAATACGGGCCGTTTATAGCCCCGGGCACCTACTCGGAGTAGAAGACCCTCTCGCCACGGAGGGCACGCAAGACTACACAAAAAGCAATGTGAATCGTCAAAGCCCTTGAACCTTCTGACGTACAGGATCGGTTTATGTTTTTTCCGCCCTTTCTGATCTTTTTCCTGTTCCTCTTTGTTTTTCTGCTTCTTTTTGCCTTTGCGGTGATCCAGTTCGGACTGTTCACCTGGGTTTTCGCCCGCATCGGCATACCTCCGGAGTATCTCTTCTCGCTCCTGTTTCTGTGCATTTTCGGGAGCATGATAAATATTCCGCTCCGAAGGATCCCCATCGAAGACGACCGGGAAAACTGGCCGGTCGTCTCGTTTTTCGGAATGCGGTTTCGGCCGCCGCGAACCAGCCGGCCAAGTGAAATGGTACTGGCCGTAAATGTCGGCGGGGCGCTCATCCCGGCTATCCTGTCGCTCTACCTCATCGCCAGTTCCCCTAACCCCATTCGCACGCTGATGGCCCTTGCCGTGGTCGTCTACGTGGTCTACAAGATGGCGCGCCCTGTACAGGGTGTGGGCATTGCCGTTCCGATGTTCATTCCTCCCGTCGTGGCCGCTCTCGCCGCCATGATTTTCAACTATAGCTGGGCGGCTCCGACCGCCTACGTGGCCGGGACGCTGGGCACCCTCATCGGGGCCGACATTCTCCACCTCGACAAGCTCAAGCACCTGCGTGCGCCCGTGGCTTCGATAGGCGGGGCCGGGACCTTCGACGGCATCTTTCTCACCGGGATACTCGCGGTCCTGCTGGCTCCGGTGGGGACCTGACACCCAATCCGCTGTTGCATTGGCGCCGACTCCGCTGATAAATTGACGGCGGTGCCGCGGACCCTCGAAAACCACCTGAAAAACCATTCGAAGCGAGGAAAGTCATGACCAGTAAGGTTTTTTACACCAGTTTGCGCGCCGGCCGCGAAATGAGTCTGCTAACCAAGATCAGCATCCTGGCAAAAGAAGCCGGTCTCAAAAAGATTTTAAAAAAGAACGGCCTTACCGCTATCAAGATCCACTTCGGAGAGCGGGGGAACACCGCCTTCATCCGGCCTCTGCTCGTGCGCCCGATAGTGGATGCGGTGATCGAGGCCGGAGCGAAACCGTTCCTGACCGATTCCGGGACGCTTTATCCGGGAACTCGCGGAAATGCGGTCGACCACCTGACGACGGCGATTATCAACGGCTTTGCGTTCTCGGTGGCCGGTGCGCCGCTCATCATAGCGGATGGCATCGACGGACGGGACGACGTTGTCGTTCCCGTAAACCTTAAGCATTGCAGGGAGGCCTACGTGGGAGCGGCGATCGTCCGTGCGGACTCGCTCATCTCGCTTGCCCATTTCAAACTGCACGAAGCGGCGGGTTTCGGCGGCACGATCAAGAATGTGGGTATGGGATCGGCATCCAGAAGAGGCAAGATGGCCCAGCATTCCGATGTGGCGCCGGAGGTGATGTCGGAAAAATGCATCGGGTGCGGTGTGTGCCTCGAACAATGCGCACAGGGGGCCATCGCTCTGGTGGAGCGTCCTGAAAATGCCCCGAAGCCTGAAGGCGCGCACGGAAAGATCATGAGAATCGACCAGAAGCTTTGCGTGGGGTGCGCACGGTGCATTCACGCCTGTCCGCAGGGCGCGCTCACCATTAACTGGGAACAGGACCTGCCCAAATTCATGGAACGCATGGTGGAATACACTGCCGCAGCGCTCACGGGCAAACAGGACCGCTCGCTTTTCATAAATTTCCTTACGCAGATTTCCCCCGCCTGCGACTGCTATCCGTTTGCAGACGCCCCCATTGTCGCCGACATCGGGATTGTGGCCTCGCGGGACCCCGTGGCAATCGACCAGGCCTCCATCGACCTGGTAAACAGCCAGCCGCCGCTGGAATCCTCGTGCCTGAAAGATTCCGAAGCGGCAAGAACGGACAAGATCCGCGCCGTATATCCCAGAATAAACTGGCCCCACCAGCTCGACTATGCTTCAAGCCTTGGGCTGGGGTCCAGGGAATACGAACTGATTACGGTTTGATGCTCATCCCGCAAACGGATTGGATTTGGTATTTTCCTGATCGCGGGGCATACCGGGAACCGCATGTACCCCTTGCGGTTATGCAGGTCCCTTGTTTATCGAGCATTGCAGCCGTCGTGGAGGGCGAACCAATGGATACGGAATTGGAAGCGCCCCCTTCCCTGCTTCCGGAACAGCAAACGGGGCCTGCGGCACAAATGCAGTAAAAATGCGCTTTGACAGCGGATCAACGCTATCGAAAAGTTGCCAAGACCCGGCAAACGGTATATAAGGACTGATTCGGAAGCGCCAAGCTCACTGGTGGGGCTCCCGGGCTTCAAACCCGGTGTGGGGCGCTGAAGGGCGTCCCAGGTGGGTTCGATTCCCATGCGCTTCCGCCA
>CAVQJR010000020.1:0-90000 GCA_963712895.1 uncultured delta proteobacterium
GCTGATTGCGACCACCTAATCCGGGGAAAAGCGGCCACTGATTCCGATTGAATCCGACCACCGATTTCGGCGAAGGCGACCACCTGTTTCGGATACTCCGGCCGGGGGGAAGCAGTACTGAGATAATCTTAGTTTTTAGTGTAATTGGTCTTTGTCCGTCAACCGAAGGATGTCGGCTTTAAGTCTTTTATCTCATTGGCGCCCCTCCTTTAATCCATAGAACCCGGTTATGATGATCCTGCCCACCAGGAGGATAAGGCCACTGCTGGAGAGCAACCTGAGCGCCGAGGTGGGGGGATGACGGAGGGGCGGGGCTTATGCTTTCCGCCCTTCTTTTCCCTGCCCCTCTTGATTCCCCTAAAGCGTTAAACTCCGGGGGCTTGGGGGCAGAGCCCCCATGTAAATCATTCGTCATCTGATTCTCCGATTTTTGCCTTTACCCTCCTCATGGACTCGCCGGTTAAATTGATTCTGTATGCATTGTGCACCAAACGATCCAGGATGGCATCCGCAACCGTCGGATTCGCCATCAGAGAATGCCAGGAGTCAACCGGAACCTGGCTGGTGATGATGGTAGACCTTGCCCCATGGCGATCCTCAATAATTTCGAGCAAGTCCCGGTCCTGGTCTCCAGTAAACGGAGTAATGCCCCAGTCATCGAGGACGAGCAGATCCGTTCTTGCAAGAGAGTTGAGGATTTTGGGGTAGCTCCCATCACCTCTTGCCAGTGCAAGCTCTCGGAGCAGGCGGGGTGTGCGCTTATATATGGCGGTAAAGCCTTCCCGCATGGACTTTTGGGCCAGCGCACAGGCAACATAGGTTTTACCCACTCCAGTTGCCCCGGTTATGATCACATTTTTCGAACCGATCCAGCCGCAAGAGGCCAGGGAAGCAATAAGGCCCCGGTCTATGCCGCGAGACCTTCTGTAGTCGATATCCTCAACAGATGCCGATTGCCGCAGTTTTGCGATCTTTAGCCTGGACTTCAGCCTGCGGTTTTCCCGTTCCAGGATCTCCCTGTCCACCATGAGGGAAAGTCGTTCGAAAAAATCCAGCTCCGATACGCCGCTCATTGCCATCTGTTCCTCAAGGGCCTTGACCATGCCGGTGAGCTTGAGACTCTTTAGCTTTTCAATGGTTTGGTTATTCAACATCGTCTTCTCCTCCATCAGTTGAAGTAGTGCGGGCCGCGAAGGTTTCCATGATAGATGGGAGAAGACAAAGCTGCAGCCGGGAGCGGCGCCCGGTCAAGTCCGGTCTTGAGGATGGATTCAACGGATTTTGCGGAAAGCGCCTGAAGAGCAAGCGCCCTCCTGCATGCGGAGCCAAGCCTCTGCGCCCCATACTGCTTTGCAAGGCGCAAAACCCCGAGAGAGGACCGGACCCCCAGGTGCTGTTTGCCGGCATCGAGAATGGCCTTAATGAAGACACTTACATCGGGGCCGATACGCTCAGCCGAGGCGATGAGATTTTCCGGCGTCTGTTCCATATAGTACCGGTGAGAGGGTGGCATGTGCTCGGCTGTCGTTGTGAGCTCACCTGCGACATTGCTTCGCGGATGACTTGCAACCCGCACCCCGTTATGGAAGCACTCGATGATTTTTTGAGTTATCCTCAGGTCCACCTTCTTGCGGATAAGCCGGCATGGAACGCTGTAATAATGTCCGTCCACTTCCACGTGGTAGTCCGGGCCAAGCGTTGCCCGTTTCCATTCGGCATACTCATAGCGCATCTCGGGCAAAGGACGCAGAGCCGGGCGGTCTATCTTTTCAAACGCCGATGCCCTTGAACCCGGAAGTTTTTGAAACGGGCGATTGTTGATTTCCGTGAGCTTTTCCCGGATAGCGCTGTTTAGCTCGGCAAGGTCAAAGAACGTGCGGTTTCTCAAGGCAGCAAGAATCCACCTTTCGGCCTGAAGGACTCCGTTTTCAACCTTGGCTTTGTCCCTGGGTTTTCTCACACGGGCTGGAAGAACTGTTATCGAGTAATGGGCGGCGAACTCTCGGTAGGTAGGATTGAGTTCGGGCTCGTATCGACAGGGACTGGTTACTCCTGATTTGAGATTATCGGGGACGACAACCTCCGGAAGCCCCCCAAGGTATTCCAGCGTGCGGACATGGGACCCGATCCAATCGGGCAGCTTCTGGGTCCAGGTGGCCTCGGCATAAATATAGCTGGAGGCGCCAAGAACGGCCAAAAAGAGCTGGGCTTCCCGTATTTGACCGCTTCGCGAATCGACCACGGGGACCGTCTGTCCCGCATAGTCCACGAAGAGCTTCTCCCCAGCCTTGTGTTTCTGGCGCATAACGGGATCGACCGTCCCCAGAAAGGCGCGATAGAGCCCGCAAAACTGAGTGTACTGATAGCCATCGGGATGAGCAGCCTTGTATTCTTGCCATAGAAGGCAAAGGGTCACCCCCTTGCGTTTAAGCTCCTTGTGGACCAAGGCCCAGTCCGGAACCGGCCGGGTTGGAGCGACGTCGAAATCCCCTTTTAGAAACAACGACCGGTCGAGTTCTTCGTCATCAATATCCACCGGCCATTTAAGTCCCGCTCTTCCCGCCCTTTCCAGGTATTCGTGTACAGTGGTCCGCCCTATCGAGCATGCCAGGGCAATCTCCCTGTTGCTCAGTCCACGGTCGAACTTAAGCCTGAGTACTTCTCGTATCTTTCGCATGGATAACCTCATTGCAGGCATCTGTGGTCACACTCTCCTTACGTGAGTTTTTGACTGAACAGATACCCCGAAGACTCGGATTATCCAGCACTGCTTGCTTCTTTATCGAAGAGTTTTATGCCCGGTCGCCTTCGCCGGAAATGGTGGTCGCAATCAAGCGAAATGAGTGGTCGGAATGGACCGAAATGGGTCGTCGCCTTCCGCCGAAATCAGTGGTCGCCTTCGTGCGAAATATGCAATCTATCGCTTCGGGGGTCCCGTGAGTAGTCAGATGGAAGTAGGTATCCAGGCCGGTGTTTTCTCCATCTTCGATCTAGGTGCAGAGTCATTGGATCTTGTGAATGCCGACTACTTTGTTGCCATTCCCCTCTCGTTCAAAAAAGACAATTTCTCCGCCCTTGCCCGAGTTTTTCACCAAAGCTCCCATTTGGGAGACGAATACCTACTGCGCGGGCAAACGCAAGAGCGAATTAATCTCAGCTATGAAGGGTTTGATACTATCCTCTCGTATAATCTTCCCCTAGGTTTTCGCATATACGGAGGCGGTGGGTATTTATTTGACCGTGACCCTACCAGCCTGAAGCCGTGGATTACAGAAGCCGGATTGGAGTTTAGAAGTCCTCATACCTGGTGGAACAATTCTCTCAGGCCGGTTGCCGCAGTCGATATCCAGAACCGCGAAGAGAGCAATTGGAATACGGACGTGTCCGCGCGTGCCGGAGTCCAACTTGAAAACCCGGATTTTCTGAGCCGCAAATTACAAATTCTGATCGAATACTATAACGGCAGATCCCCTAACGGACAGTTCTACATTCAGAATATTGAGTCCATTGGAATCGGCCTCCATTTCTTCTATGATTAAGACATGATTCAAAGTGTCTCAGGCCAGCACTTCCAGGAAAAGTGTTGTGCTATCCTCTTCATTAACAGCCCCCACCACTGACTATGTCAGTGGTGGGGGCTGTAGGGTAGAAGCAGAAATACCATAATTAACCAGTCTCCATCACAAAAAAGTATTTTTCAGCTTAATGGCAGGATCGGCGACGGCCCTGCCTCTCGTCTTTTGCCATTTACTAGATAATTTTTAAGCGAGAGATTGCAACTCTCGCTCTTTTATTATATACAGCGTCAAAAGTAGTTGCGACATAGAGGCAAGGGTGGGCACAGCCGCACCGTGCCACCAATATACGTTCGGTGATGGAAAGTCGGTGGGCACGTAAAAACTGTGCCCACCCTACCCGGCTCGACGTGCCGAAGGTTTGCCGTGTTCGGATCATACATTCGCGAAATCGAAGCAGGCCGCAGGTTTAGCCTTTGGCAAGTATTTGGAGTACGCTCTGGACTCGACAGGAAATATGGGCAACGAATTGCCCACGCCACCACAGGGAAAATGTCAATGAGCATTTCGATCAGAATGGCTCAATCTGTTTCTCGAATCCCAGAAGAAAAGAACAAAGCTCGTCGTAGCAATAGAATGTAGTCTTCGAGGGCAAGCTCCTTTGTATTTTTGCAAGTTCCTCACTATGGACTTTGCATGATTGACCAGCTACCAATATATACCTAATGTCTAAAACTTCATTTGGTTGAAAGCCCAGTTGTTCTAGAAGGGCATATCGATGGTTTTCAACAACAATATTCCAGTCCCTGACCTGATTAAATCCTTTTTGAAGCTCTGCGTGGAGACCACCAGTTTTTGTAGCCACAGGTGTTTGCGGCTTTTCAAGTTCAATTAGATATAGAATATTTTGGTTAGACATTATTCCAAAGTCAGCCTTTTTTTTAGTCAGTACAGAAGGCTTGTGGAGAATTTTGAGTGGTGATAGAAAAGCCCATATAACAGGGCTGTTTTCGATGAATTTCTGAACAGTTTCTTCTTCTGGATTGGAAGTGATCAATGACTGGAAATCATTATAGACCTTACGTAGATGACCTTGTTGGTACAGAGGAATGAATGAAAGTTCCTTCTGGGTTCCCTTGCCAAAGGGCCTTCTAAATATATCATGGATCCCAGCTTTAGCATATTGTAAATTAAGCTTCATAATTCCACATTTACATTTCCAAGAATCTGGTAAAGTTTCGATATAAGTAGCACCTTTCTTCTCGGCTTCTCTATAGGGATACTCGGATGGATCGAGTAATGCGTAAAATCTCAATATTTCACCACACTCCTTACATTGTAATTCCATGATGATCGACTTGGCTGAACCGATCCTGCTGGCAATTGCGCGTCTTTCCTCTTCTGACATTGGAGGTGGCTCTACGGGTATGCAGTTCACTTCTCCGAGTCTCGTACGAACGGAGTCAATCTCTACATCGAACTTTATTACAGTTGGTTTGGAAATGGCCAAAGGAGGACAAGGTATCGGAAACAAAAAGTAAGCTGTTGTGTCATTAAGATCAGATCCGCTTTGCTTTTGAAAAGTGATCCTTATTTGACATGACGCTTCATTCCTTGGTTCATCCAAATCCGATGCGAAAAGTTTAATGGACTCATCAGAGTAATCAGATTCAATATGTATCCCAATTATGCACATCAATCCGAAAAGAGTTTGCGGAAAAAACGGGAAGAACAGAGAGTATGATAGCCCAACAATGTTCAGATCATGCCCATGATGAGCGGCCATCCTCGCAATTCCTAGGAAAATAGGAGTATGCTTATCAGACATCTTCTCTCCTGGTTACGTTAAGTAACTGATTAGCCAAATGCTCTATTTTTTGGGTCCATGATAAAAGCATACTGCGTTTTAATTTCAAATAAAAGTCGAAATGGAGGCAGATTATGGCAGGGCCGGAGAACCGTCTGGAAGCCATGAGGACAAAAAAGGTATGTCGGGAGTTTCGAGGAGGATCTGATACGCTGATTGGTCACTTTTCCGGTTCATCACCACCAATCTCGAATGGCAAAATGAGCAATATGTTGGCAACTGCTGCGCAGAGGTACAGTCACTTGAAAAAGACTCGGATAACACGAACAGTTGAGTTGCCAGTACTCAAAGTTCGAAGGTTCTATTCGAGTCCCAATCCAGTACATCTCTTCTGCCCCTTGACAAACAAAGCCTTGAAATCCTTGCCATTGCCGAATCATGGCGCAGGCAGCCGCAGTGGAGGGGGAATTTTCGGTTCCGGCCAAAGGTCCGTACCCCTTATTTACTGCATTGCGCCCCCCCCCCCGCACGGGCGGCTTGGATTTTATGGCGGGGTTCCGAAATCCTTTCCGTCTTCGAATCATATTTTCGCGTGATCAGGGACTCAGGAGGAGGAGCAGGTTTATGCAAGGGCAAATGCTCGCCTGAGGCCTCGCCGCTCCTGAATCCGGGCTAAGCATCAGCGAGGATACATCCACTGCTTCGAAGTCAGACCCGTGGACCCGGCCGAGTTCATGCAGAACATCATTATCCCAGCGCGGGTCCGGCGCACCCGAGATGTACCAGGACGAGCCGTTATCGGCCAGCATCATGCCGTAGCGTTTGAGGGCGCGAAGAATCACCCGGGTTTGTGGAGAAAACCCGGAAATATCAAACGCCGCCTTGAGCCGAAACCGCTGGCCCATTGGCGGGTATTGCGCGCCTGTGAGGCTGGATGCGTAATGGCGCGCCGGCCAGACATACGCTTTTCGGGTCTGGGGAGCGGTAAAACGCAGCGCGTGGCGAATCTCGCCCGATGCGACCTCATCATAGCGGACCAAACCCGGAAAAATCGGCAGGCCCGCAGCGTCGGCGGAAGTCCACCCGGAGGGCCGGAGCCCATTGGATTCCAGGTCGAAAACGGCGCCGCTGCCTGCCTGCCACGATCCGTCGGTCTGGGGAAAGGCATAGTAGAGTTCATAGAGACGGCAACTGCCGCTATCGATCACCAGGACATGCCTGTCGCCATCGCTCTCGGGTCCGCCCTCTATCGGCGCTCCATCAGGAACGGGATAGGGACCGGGGTCGCTTTCATCGGAGTAGTCGAAGCTTATCGCCACTCCGGGCTGAGTTGCGGAAACCGCGACATAGGGAATGCCGATTGGAGAGCCCGAACCGGGAGGCCATTCGCCTGAGCCGAAATCGGCGTGAACCGTCCCGCTTGACCCTATGGTGGCGATGTAGGCATTCGATTGCGAGTCGAGAGGGAGTTTATCAACAGGCGCATTCCAGATATTATCGGAAGGGAAAACCCCGCACTCCTGACCGGCCGATACCCCGTCGAGACCCAGTCCCGCTGTGATCAGGCAGAAAAATACAACCAGGAACCCGGTCACGGCCGGTTTCATTTCCCCCCTCCTCGGATTGGAAAGAGCGAGTCCTGTCTCAAACCTTCAGGCCACCAAGAAATTTCATTTCCGGTAACGAATCCATAGCAATATGCGCACCAGTCGAAACTCTCTGCCGGATGCTCACCAAAATTACCTCGGCCGCCAAAAGGGGACCAAGCCCTGTCCAACACGGGGCCGTATCTTACGATAATGAAATTCTCTTTCGAAGCGGGCAGTGCTGCGCCCGGGAATTGGGTTCGCCCGGCGGGATGCGTAATGCCGGCTTGCCGTCGTTGCCGACGGCTTTAAGCAAGTCTCGGGCGAGCGAAGGGGCGGAATCGAGCATTTACTTGGTTTAACCCGTGCCCTGAATTGTCACCCGGTTTCACTCATTTTTTAGCGCTATTCTCACTCGCTCGTTTTGTCATCCGATTCAAAGCCGATGACTTTTATACCAAGTTGCGTTCAAGACGATACTTTTTGAGCCGGAAAAAGCGGGGGAATGATTTCCCCGCGCCCCTGCTACAGGCAGCCATGCGCCAGCGGCGCATGACTGCGCAAGCCGGCCGTCTTTTCAAGACCCGTGGCTTTCCGTCCCCATCTCACGATGAGTTTGGCTATGTCTAAAGAATCCCGGTTGATAAAGCTCCAGAGGGCCTTCCATGGCTATCTGTCGGAAGCACAAAACCCAGCCATAGCTATAGACTCACGGCTGGGTTTCCTGGTTCCCCTTGAACGGGGGCAGCAAAGTTCCCTTTTTGAAGCAACTCTATACACACGGAGAAGTTACGGAATTATGACGAAAACGTGTCAATTGGGAGTGTGCTCATTTTCTCTTATAGAAGTCATAAGACAAGATGTAAACGTCTGGCGCCACGCACAGAGACACGGTTTTCCACTGACTGCCGCCCGGTTAAAAATCAATTGACAGGCCGGAATTGCACTCCGGCAATGAAATTTGTGCAGCCCCTTCGTGGCCCCCTTGAACCCTGCGACTTCCTGACCGGACAATGCCGCCTATTGCTCACTGTAGAAAAGGGATTAAAAGCAGTCTGAGTCGGCGCCAATGACCGGAGCCCCGAGATCGAGTTCAAGGCAATTTGCTTTTATATTTTTTATGCTTGTAACATTGTTTTGACCTAAACCTCATTAGATCGTCACAAAAGACACCTATACTCCTGCCCGTCGCTGGGAATACAAGTCCAAACAAAATTCATATTCAAACTACCGGGAAAGGGGGGATTGATATCCATGGAAGAGATGGTCGACAATGCCGTGGAAGCACTTTTCAGGGATAATGCAAACAGGCGGCAGTCCATGTGGATGCCCTTTTTCAAGTCTTTGCTCCTGAAGCGCATACTGCCCCTCAAGCGGCTAAATGATCTCCATGCCGGCCTTGATTTATTGCCAAAACGGACGGCAATTCAGGATCGCATCCTTGAAACGCTTGGAATCACGTTTGATATTTCCACGGCTGATCAGGCCAGGATTCCCGCTTCCGGTCCCCTGGTGGTCGTGGCAAACCATCCGTTTGGAGCAATCGAAGGCCTGATTCTGGCTTCGATTCTCATGCACACGCGAGACGATATAAAAATAATGGCAAATTTCCTGCTCGGAGCACTGGGCATGAAGGAACTCGATGAGATCCTTCTGTTTGTAGATCCTCTTCAGAGGAGGGGATCGGCTTTAAATAATCTTCGGCCGTTGCGAGAGGCCATCAAATGGGTGCGGGGTGGGCGGGCTTTGGGGCTCTTTCCGGCGGGAGAAGTATCTCATGTGCATCTTGGCAGGGGGGTCATTGACCGGCAATGGAGCCACACGGTGGCCAGGATCATTAAAAAGACCGAGGCGACTGTGCTCCCCGTTTATTTCGAGGGCCGAAACAGCTTGCTTTTTTGTGGGCTTGGCCTCCTTCATCCTCTAATCCGCACAATCATGCTGCCGCGGGAGAATCTCATCAAGGGGAACCGTACGTTTCGGGTACATGTTGGAAAGACTGTTCCTTTTAAGAGACTGGCAGGATTTGATGATTCGGAAATGATGGATTACCTGCGCCTCAGGACCTATAATCTCAGGAACCGCCGCAGCAGGAAGCGGCTGAACCTGCTGATTCCCCCCTCCTTTTCCGCAACCACTGTAAACCGGCAGCCTGTCGCGGGAGCAAAGGCGGCTGGTTCGATAATCCCAGAAATCCGGCACCTGCCGTCGGAACAGATGCTGGTCTCCGCAAAGAATTTTGATGTCTTCAGCGCAACTGCCGCTCAAATCCCCAATACTTTGTATGAAATCGGACGCCTGCGGGAAATTACCTTCCGCAAAGCCGGCGAAGGCACCGGCCGGGCCATCGATATAGACCGTTTTGATGCCTATTATCAACACATAATCCTCTGGAGCCGGGAACGCGAGGAAGTTGCGGGGGCGTACCGGCTTGGCCTTGCGGACACCATCCTCGACGCGTTCGGCCCGGCCGGCCTGTATACGAGTACTCTTTTCGAGTTTAAAAACGAACTCTTCCCGAGGGTCAGCCCGGCAATTGAAGTTGGGAGGTCTTTTGTCCGTCAGAAATATCAGAAGACTTACCAGCCGCTCTTGCTGCTGTGGTCCGGGATCGGGCGCTTTGTGGCGAAAAACCCGCAACACCGCTTCCTTTTTGGGGCAGTAAGCATAAGTAATGAATATCTTGGCATTTCCCGCCGGCTGATAATTAGATGTTTGAAAGAAGGCTATACATGTCCCGATCTCACAAGGTTCGTTCGCTCAAGGCACCCCGTCACAGGGTGGTCAACGGTCAAAAAGGGCCTGGGGTTGGCTTATCCCATGGTCTGCGACATTAATGAGGTCTCGGAGATAATCTCGGATATCGAAAAGGACGCCAAGGGCATTCCCATATTGCTCAAGCATTACATGAAACTTGGCGGACAGTTCCTGGGATTCGGCAAAGATCCGAAGTTCAGCAACTCAATAGATGCCCTGGTC
Source organism: uncultured delta proteobacterium (assembly GCA_963712895.1). Taxonomy (GTDB): domain Bacteria; phylum Desulfobacterota; class Syntrophobacteria; order Syntrophobacterales; family Syntrophobacteraceae; genus SbD1. Next base: position 9,888 of record CAVQJR010000020.1, read on the forward strand.
CTGGTCGATTTGGCTCAAACCGATCCGAAAATCCTGGAACGCTACATGGGGCGGCACGGCCTGGAGTCCTTCCTGCAGTTTCATTCCCTTGATCCTTCCGCCCGGGATGACAAATGTGCTTGATGCGATCATGCGCGGCAACGACGGATGGCTGTCGAGTTTTTGCGGGATCGCGGAATCTCGATCAGTAATGGAGGGTAATTCCACAAAAGTTGTACAGGAGTTGCACAAAATCACAAAAAACAGAAAAGGCACTTAGCGAGGTTTTCGCTAAGTGCCCGTAATTTCTGGTGGCCAGGCTCAGAATCGAACTGAGGACACGAGAATTTTCAGTCATCTTCCCCGAGCTTCACGAACTCCTCATCAGTACATAAGTTACGGGAATGACTCGATTTCAATTTTCTACATTCTGGCAGATTTTCCACGTTTTTGCCAATTTTGGAAAAATTTTCTCACCAGAGTCTCACACGGCAGAAAGCCTGTTCACCTTATTTCTGGCCTGCCATCAGCGCACAGTTTTAGTTGTGTGATGCTTGATCCGCGAACTGTTTTCAAATTGCCAAGACTCCCGGGCGCCTTGAATAGTCCCGCCTCAAAGCCCCACTCCGGAATCGAACAGGGTGGTCCTCTTTTACGTTTCCGCTATCCTGCTCTGGGGATTAAAGTCGGAGAGTGCTTTATCAAGCTCCTCCTGAGTTCGCTTGGCAGATATCATTTGGTAGGCGATAAATATTCCGATTGGAATTCCGAAGACGAGGCCAAGAATCAAACCGGACCAGAACATGCCATCTCCTTTTTGCATGAGTGCAAGTTGCCGGAAAGATAACACATTCCGGTCAAATGTAAATAGCCGATCGGATTTAGTCCCAACTTGAGTGCAGAAATCGAAAAGAATTGGCAAATGTTTCTTTGGCCTGATGCCATTTCGGCCCAGCTGGCCTGCCCCATTTTTTTGGACCACTTGGATTGTTAGTGTCCGGTTTTGGGTAAATGCCCTTTCATGTTATAGTTTTCTTGCCCACCCGGAGGATAAGGCTCTGCTGGAGAGCAACCTGAGCGCCGGGGTGGAAGACGGGGCAGGGCTTTGCGCTCTGCCTTTCTTTTTCCTCCTGCCCCTCTTGAGTTCCCAGAAGCGGAAAACTCAAAACGCGCGCACCGGTAAGGTTCTCCAGGAATTCCGATGGGGTTTTATAGCCAGGGCTGCTGTGAGGACGATCCCGGTTATAGTGCCGCCTCCATTTCTCTGTCATTGCCTTGGTTTCTTCCATGTTCCGAAATATCTCCCTATTATTAGGAATGCGCGCGGCCTCGATTGCACCACCTATGCTCAATACAAGCCCCGGCAGATATGCGTCCCAGACTGGATCGATCTGTGTTGTGAAATTAATGTAGGCATTTGACCACTCCTCTCATCAAGGGAGCGGGACTCGCTTCCTGCAGGCCAACACGATCCTCTCCCTCCAAAAAGCGATAATCGATGCGTAGGCATTTGACTACACTGTGGGCAAAACATGGTGGTCTCGGATTCTTGCGATTTTGGGTGACGGAATTCACCCTTGTGACCTGGAGCTATGCTGGTAAAGCTTTTCAGAGCCCAGGAGGGAGATAATTTTTACTTCTGTCCAAGTAACCCCTCTTCCTTCCTAATTGGTACTTCTTTTGCAAGGCCACCTTCCCGAATCACCGAGTCAGTCCATTTTGAGGTCTATTCGGTGTGACGATAAAAAGGTCAACCCAACTGAAAGCATGGGGTGCAAAGCCACCGTCGAAGATTTCGAGTAAAACCGGGACGCGGCGGCAGGGCAGATCGGATTTTTGAATTCAGCGCGTCTTGACGACTTCAAAATTAATGTGGGTTAAGGTATTCCAAGGAGAACGCAATGCGACGGTATCTTTTTCTAATCCTTACACTTCCAGTTCTTTTCTTGCCGGTTTCTTTCGCGCAGGCAGCCACCTATTACGTCAGCCCCACGGGCAACGACTCCTATAGCGGCCTTTCCGACGCTCAGGCGTGGCGGTCGGTTTCCAAAGTCAACTCCTTTTCGTTTGCCACCGGAGATGATGTCTATTTTAAGTGCGGCGGAATCTGGACCGGCCAGGCGCTTGCTCCAAATCTACGTGGGGCGAACGAGGGAAACCGTGCAGTTATCGGGGCCTATTACCAGGGCGGTACCATAGGCGTGTCCGGTGACCGTCCGGTTATTGACGGTAATAACGGCTCTGTTCCTACTCCGGGTTCGTGGGCCGCTTTAGTTCAATTTAGCGGCGTCCCGTATGTGACGGTCCAGGACCTGGAAGTCCGGTGGTCTGGCGACCGGGGCATTGCTTTCAATGCTTGCCCTTATGCCATAGTAAGGAATTGTTATATAATAAGCAGCTATGGGGCTGGTATACTTTTCGAGCAGGGATCAAACTACAGTATTGCCGAATTCAATGCTCTTACCGATACCGGGCGAAGTGAACTTCTTGGCTTAGATTGGCCTGCCACCCTATGTGTTATGTTTAATACAACAAATTGCACTGCGCGTTATAATTATCTATTAAATAACCACGGAGAAGGCATTGGGTTCTATTCCAGTGTTTCCGACAGCGTTGCCGAATATAATACCATCGTGAACAGCAAGGCTCCAAATGTGTATTTCACTGGAAATGCAAAGAGAAATATTGCAAGATATAATCTTATCTATGGATATGCCGGTGCCCCATGGGAAACAGAGGGAGGAATAGTAATTGATGACGAGGGACAGTTTAATGAGAGCGGGACGGAAGGAAGCAAGATATACGGCAACTTTATAGCGAATACTGCCTGTGGGGTAGGGCTTCAAACATGGTCGGACCAAGCCATTGTCAAAGATACGGAAGTATACAGCAATACTTTGATAGACAATACGATTGCTTTCCGGTCATGGGATAGAAGCGGTCCATTTCAGAATTCTTATGTTAAATACAATATCATTTGGATAACCGGGCAAAGGTCCGGATGTTCGTTCACAGATATTCCCTCTGCAACCGGAATTATCTTTGACTACAACCTGTGGTCTTCTCAGCCCAGCCCATCTTTTTTGAGAGGAACGCACGATTCCAGTTCATGAGGGCCAAAGGCTTTGCCAAAGAGGGTACCGCTTCCGTAGGCGGCGGGCGGCGGTACAGTGGAACTCCGGGCAGGGTCGATAATTGCCGGGTTCTTGTAACTGCTCATTATGTCGATCTCGTTTTTGACTGGCCGGTGACGGCTCGCCTCTACCTGCCCGAAGGTTGGGCAAAAGACAAGGCGCGGCGACAAAAAGCCCACGTGCCCGAATCGGTTTTTTTCAAACCAAGGGCTCGATTGGTCTGGACTTGGCCGACTCATTGATATTTGACGCTTCGCCAAAATTCCGACGCGGACATAATTAAGCGAGGGTCTCCAAGTCCTCCGGAGCGGTGCCAAAACACAGCGACTGTCACCCCAGGGCGGGGTTTCCCCCCCAAAGGGAAGAAAAAGCATGCCGTGCTACGCAGAGCAGTCCTTGAAGAACTGTTTCGGCAAGTCATTGGAGACCTCTCTCGCATACGAGATGGAACTTACTAACACCTTCGTAGATTAGCGAACATTGAGCAGTAGAGAACGCCACGGTGCTTGAAAAAATTCCGAACGATTTCAGGCGTGCTTTGGAGCAGTTTTAGGCGAGCCATAACTCGCTCCTTGAGGTCGGCGAGTCCCTTTATCAACATGCGCCCTATCCCATGGCTTTTGACATGGTTCCAGACCTGCTCGTCGGGGTTGAGTTCCGGGGAGTATGGCGGCAGCTAAAATATCCGTAGACGCCCGCCGGTGGAAGCCACATAGGCCTGAACCTGCGCGGACTTGTGGACCGGATGACGATCGACAATGAGATAGACAGGACGGCGGGAGTCATGGAGCAGCCGTTCGAGGAATTCGATGAAGGTAGTCGAATTCACGTTTTTATCGGTCACCATAAAGTGCAGGGACCCCTTGGCGTTAATGGCTGAAAGCATATTGACTTTGAAGCGGGATCCGGTGGCCGCCACAACCGGCGTTTTCCCTTTAATGGCCCAGGTGGTGCCGGAGTGATAGTCGGAGCGGATGGTCGATTCGTCTCCCCAAAAAATTGCCGCGCCCGCCGCCTTGGCCATGGCCTGGATTTTCGGATATTCAGTAGCCATCCAGGAAACAACCAACCGCTTGTCTTGTTGATAGGCGCGCCACAGAGGCCTTTGGGGCGAAAGGCCCAGTTTCTTTAACACTCTTCCAACGGAGACCTCGCTAAGGTGGATCTCAAACTTTTGCCGGATCAGTTCCCGAACCAGTGAGCAGGTCCAAAGAGCAAAGGAGAATTTGAGCTGTCTGGGATCGTCTTTGGTCACAACGCGGTAGATCATTTGCAGTTGCGCACCGGAAAGTCTCGGCGGGCGTCCGGGTGCACTGCGGGACCGCAGGGCATCGATGCCACCCTCGCGATACTTGGCAATCCATTGGTAAATACGAGGGCGCGAAAGCCCCAAGGCCTTGATGACCACCTCGGGACTTTCCCCGGCTTCAACGCGCTTGACAGCCCGGATCCGGATCTCTTCGAGGGTCTTTCGTCCAAGTTTTCGTCCGTCGAGTTCTTTCATGCCCCGAACATACCACATGTTCGCTTATTTATGAATGGCTTAGTAACTTAGAATCAGACTGTTCATACCGGTAGAAACTTGAGCAGCGCGCCGATTGCCGTAGCTTCTTCTTTGCTCAAATCCCCGATTTGCCCTCTTCTTTCGGCCACGCTCCTAAAACGCGTAAAGTCCGTCGGCAGTGTCTCTGTGTCGACCATAAAGGCGATCTTCTGGATAATTTTCCGAATCTCCTCCGGGCTTCTGATCCTTCCCGATGTCCTGACAAAATACTCAACTTTCAGTGTGCCTTTAACGGCATTATATGCCAAGTCCTTCACGCGGTGGAGCGTAAGAATGGCATAGTCGCCAAGGGCTTGCCAAAATACTTCATCATAGCCCCGCCATGTGGGTAAATTGAAGCGAAGCAAGGCCGGCATTTTCTTTCCGCTAATCAGGACTGCTTTATATATCTCGACCGGCACATGTTTAACTTCTTCTTCGCTTATGCTTTCAATCAACTCAAACATTACCCCCCGCTGCAATTTACGCAGGCGCTTGTCGATTTGCTCCAGTACACCGCCTTGACCCGGGATGGTACCTACAGCTCCCAATATTTTCTGAACCACCTTTTCCATTCCGTTCTCCTCGGTCATTACTTGAAATAATGCACTGGTCGGAGTATCAAGGGGGTTTTTTATTCTTTTTAACACATCCAAAAACAGCAGATCCTGCCGCGAGAGCGGATTCCCGGAGAATCTCACACGGCGCGCCCTTGCGCATCGGACCAGTACATTGCGCTCCTTACCGCGGCAATTAACCTTTCCATATCTGCGGGAAAGACGTGGCCGATATTGCCGATACGAACGGCTGCCATGCCGTTTTAAAAGCGGGGCTGGCCAGTCGTCGCGCTTTGCCCCCGTCATATTCCGATTATACAGGCCCTGGGGGCGTTAACAATTTTGCCCAGTTTCTCTTGTAATTAATGCCCATTGCGGCTTTGACTTGATCCAGCGTATCGGCAACCACCTCATTGGCTTTTGCTGTCCCACGCTCGATGGCGCGAACGATCTCTGCCGCATCTTGCTCAAGTCTGTTCCTCTCGGTACGGATGGGCGCGATAAGATCTTGAAGGATGCCGTTCAGTCTTTTCTTGACGACACTGTCACCCAATCCGCCGCGCCGGTAATGGGCTTTGAGTTCTTCCAGTGCCGCTTTGTCCGGGTCAAAAACATCAAGGTAAGCAAATACAACGTTACCTTCGACGGTACCGGGATCAGATGCCCGAATGTGATTTGGGTCGGTGTACATCTGTTTGACGGCATGCTCGATCTCTTTTGGTGAAGCCTTCAAGTTTATGGCATTACCCATACTCTTGCTCATTTTGGCATTGCCATCGATACCGGGCAGACGCCCCACTTCCGGGACAAGAGCTTCGGCTTCGACGAGAACATTGCAGTTGTAAACGCGATTAAAGCGGCGAACGATTTCGTTCGTAATTTCGATCATCGGCAGTTGATCTTGACCTACAGGAACGACTGTTGCTTTGAAGGCGGTAATGTCGGCGGCCTGGCTTACGGGGTAAGAGAAAAAGCCAAGCGGAATATCGCGTTCCAATCCCTTTTGCTTTAACTCCTCTTTAACTGTCGGATTGCGTTCAACACGTGCGACGGTCACGAGGTTCGAATAGATCATAGAAAGGAGCGCGATATCAGCCAGCTGCGACTGGAGAACGATTTTTGTCTTTTGAGGATCGATGCCAACCGCAAGATAGTCAGTGACAACTTCAAGGACGTTTTTACTGACTTTCTCAGGGTTTTCGGCGTTATCTGTGAGGGCCTGCATATCGGCAACCAGAATGTACTGGTCGTGCGTTTCCTGCATTTTAACGCGATTGAGCAGAGAACCAACATAATGCCCCAGATGCAACGGGCCGGTCGGACGATCTCCAGTCAGGATAACGGGCTCCTGTGATACTTTAGTCATGTAATCCTCTCATTTCTTAAAGAGCGTGGTCAGTTCCTTTGGCCCGAGGTTTCGCGGGACCTGTTTTTTCATCGCGGATGGGGGTCAGCGTCTTGTAAAGGCCTCCTGGGGCATCAATGAGCGTGTCCATCTGCCGTTCGGTTGTGATGGTTATGCGGAGGCAGTCCTTTTAACGTCCGCCGGGGAAACCGCCGACAAGAATTCTCTTGTCCTTCAGCGCGTTTTGCCGTTCGCCACTCTCCGTCCCTCGCGATCGTTTCCCCCTCCCTTGAGCGCCCTAAGCGGACTTCGTTTTCGGAAGCTCATTACCCGTTGACGGGCTGGGGGCACCCTATCGCCGCAAGACCCGCAGGGTGGACCGGTCAGGAGGATCGGGGCGACCAGGACTTGGACAACTTTTTGAAGGAAATCATCACAACCAGAGGGGCCTCCTGGAAACATGGCCCTGCTGCCCAGTTTAACCGGGTTTGGAAAGGTCCCCTCCCAAAAGTTGTTCTATAGTTGTCCAAAACTTCTGAAATCCCTAAAAACAGAAAAGGCACTTAGCGAGGTCTTCGCTAAGTGCCCGTAATTTCATGGTGGCGAGGCTCAGAATCGAACTGAGGACACGAGGATTTTCAGTCCACTGCTCTACCGACTGAGCTACCTCGCCACAACCGAAGTTTTTTACCGGAAATGGCCGGGAGTGTCAAACTATTTCGTTCCCGTTGAAGGATTTCGGACGCTTGGACTCATTTTACCGGGCGCCGCTGCGCCGACCTTACTCCTTTTTGTCCTTATTGGCGGGGGTGCTCCCCAGTTCGGACAGGAGCGTTTCCAGGTCTTGTTCGGTAAGCTCGATGTGCAGGTTCTGGCCATCGACTCCCTCCGGCGCGGCCGCTGTCGCGGATGCCGGTTCGGGGCCGGAAGCGAGCGCAGCCGACTGTGCCGGCGGCTGTTCTCCCGGCGCATTCGCGGCCTGCTCGGGGACGGAGGCCGCCGCGCCCTGGGCGCCGCTTTTTTTGACTTCGCCGTCGGCTATCAATAAATCCAGCTCATCATCGGTAAGGTCAAGGAGGCTGAAATCCTCGCTCTCCCGGAGCTGCGCGCCAGGCTCGTCATCCAGTTTGAAATCGCCGTTTCGGGAATCCGATTCCTCTCCGAAATCGAATGACGAAACCGTATTTTCAGGGTTCCCACCTTCGCTGCCTGACTGAATTTTGTCAAAATCTTGCAAAAGGGCCCCCAGGAAAAACGGTATGGCCGGTTTATTCCCGTCAAAACCGAGAGCCTCCCTGGTGCCCGCGATATTGGTCCCGCATTTTTTGCATTCGGATAGGAAGTCAAAACTTATAAAACCACACTTTGCGCATTTCATTTATCGTTCTCCTTCCGCCCCGTGCTTCCAAAGTCGCCCCACAGGAGCTGAATAGAGGTAATGAGGGCCACTGCAGCCGTTTCAAAGCGCAGAATCCTGGGTCCGAGGTGTACCGGATGAAAGCCGGTGCCGGTAAGCCCGGCAATTTCGGCGCCATCCCAGCCCCCCTCGGGACCGATTGCAGCAAGGACCGCCGAGCACTCCACCCTGGACTGCCTGAGCAACTCCAGGCTGCGCTCGCGTTCTCCCTCCATGGCACAAGACCCGTAGCCCCGCGCCTTTATTTTCACTCACCGGCGGAAGAGATCCAAGCAGGAGGTCGAGATTATCGAACAGCTCGATTCCCGGAACCATGGTCCTCCTGCACTGGCAAATCGCCTCGCCGGCGATTTTCGACCAGCGAAGGGACTTTTTCGCCGCCTGCTTTCCATCCAGCCCGTACTGGCTCCTCGATGCCCGGAAGAAAAGGAGTCGGGTAACGCCCAATTCCGTGGCCTGCCTTACCGCCATATCCATAATATCGGCCCGGACGAGCGCAAGGATAAGCGCGATTTCCAGCGGGGATTCAAAATTCGAGAGATCGAGCTTTGCAACCAGCTTAACCGTTGCACCGCCCCTCCCCAACCGGGCGACTTCGCCCATCCAGGCATTGCCGAGCCCGTCCCGGACCTCGACAGGGTCCCCCGGCCTGAGCCGCATAACCTTATCAAGGTGGTGCGCGGCGCCAAGGGGAAGATCCACGTATTCGGCACCCGGCTCAACCCCCGGCACGAAAAAGCACTTACAGGCCATTTTTCAAAGCCCGAGAAGCTCGGTAAAATACCAGTGATAGACCGCCTGCCCCCAGAAGATGTAGCAAACGGCCCCAAATGCCAGGAACGGGCCGTACGGTATTTCCGAGCCCATGCCCTTGCCGCTTCGCAGCATCAAAGGAAAAGCAATAATCATGCCGGAAATGGATGATACCAGCACCGTGAAAACCACACCCGGCCACCCGACGAAAGCCCCTATCATGCCCAGAAGCTTGATGTCTCCCCCGCCCATGCCCTCCTTTCGCCTGATCGTAGAATAGGCAACCGCTACCAGGTAGAGTGCGCCTCCGCCCGCAAGGATGCCCGCCAGCGAACCGGCCCACGACAGGCGCGGTGTGAAAAAAGAGAGCAAAAAACCGGCTACGAGGCCGGAAAGGGAGAGAACGTCCGGTATCAGAAAGGTGTCGAAGTCTATGAGAGCGATGATTAGAAGGAGGGACACGAAGATAAATTCGACAAGAAACTGCGGGTGCAGGCCGTAGCGGCGGAAAAGAAGCATGGCGAGAAACCCCGTTGCCGCCTCGACCAGAGGATATCTAATGGAGATATGCCCACCGCACCGGCGGCATTTTCCCACCAGCAGGAAGAAACTGAAAATCGGGATATTGTCGAAAGCGGCTATGGGGTTTCCGCAACCGGGGCATCTGGACCCGGGCATGACCAGGGACTCGTTTCTGGGAAGCCTGTAGATGACCACGTTGTAGAAACTGCCCAGGCAGCATCCAAAGGCGAAAACGACAAACTGGAAAAAAATCGGAGCCGAATGGACCAGGGCCATTATCTCTCTTCTCCACTGCTGGCCAGTTCCTGTTCAGGTTCTTCCTTTTTCTTATACTTGCAGGATGGATTGATGCAAAAAAGGGTTGCAGCGCCCGATTTGGCCGTTCTGCGGAACAGAACAGGAGCGTTGCATGCGGGGCAGCTCTCCTGCACGGGTTCTCCCTGGAAGAGCATTTTGCATTCGGGGTACTTGCTGCACCCGTAAAACCGGCCTCTGCGGCTCATGCGAGCCACCAAATTCCCCTCGCATCCCTCCCTGGGGCAGGCAATGCCCGTCGGAACCGGACGCGTATTCCTGCATTTCGGATACCCGCTGCAGGCCAGGAAATTGCCATAGCGCCCGTGTTTGAGCAGCATAGGCTTGCCGCATTTATCACAAGTTTCTCCCGTCTGGTGCTCTTCGCGCTCGACAAGGTGGATGTGCCCTTTTTCGTCCCGCTGGTAATCGGAAGTAAAAGAGCATTCGGGGTAGCCGCTGCAGGCAAGAAAAGGACCGCTGCGGCTGAACCGGATCTTGAGGGGCAGCGTGCAGCGGGGGCATTGGAGCTCGGTCGGCCATCCGGCGCTCTTAAGATTGAGCATTCCGGTTCGGGCCGATTCCAGGGTCTTGGAAAAATCCCCGTAAAAGCCCGACAAAAGGTGCGTGCAGGTATCGGAACCTCGTGCTATTTCGTCGAGGCTTTTCTCCATTTTGGCGGTGAAATCGACATCGACAATGTTGGGGAAAGACGTTTCTACGAGCCGGTCTATTATCATCCCGAGCTCGGTTGGCGAAAGCCGCTGCTTCTGGCGCGTGACATACTCGCGGTCGATAATGGTGGAGACGATGGTGGCGTAGGTGCTCGGCCTTCCAATCCCAAGCTCTTCCAGGGTCTTGATGAGCGAGGCCTCGGAGTAGCGCGGCGGAGGCTGCGTAAAGTGCTGTTTGGGCTCGATGCCGAGGAGCCGCAGCGCCTGCCCTTCGGTCAGATGCGGCAGACGCACATCGTTTTTGTCCTCTTCCGGCTCGTCCCTGCCCTCCTCGTAGAGCGCCAGAAATCCGGGGAATTTCACCACGGAGCCGGTCGCCCTGAAAATGTATTCGCCCGCCGCCACATCTATGGTGGTCTGGTCGATCAGGGCAGGCGACATCTGGCACGCCACAAACCTTTTCCAGATAAGCGTGTACAGGTTCAATTGCTCACGGCTGAGAAAATTCTTGAGGCTCTCCGGCGTGTGGGCCACGTCGGTCGGCCGAATCGCCTCGTGCGCTCCCTGCGCGGATTCCTTCGACTTGTACACCGCCGGCTTGGAAGGAACATACTGCTTGCCCCATTTTCCCAGGATGAACTCACGCGCCGACTGGACGGCATCCTGCGAAAGCCGGGTCGAGTCGGTACGCATGTAGGTGATCAGGCCCACGGCCCCTTCCTTGCCGACCTCGATGCCCTCGTAGAGCCTCTGGGCGATGCTCATGGTCTGCTTTGCGGAATAGCGGAACTTCCGGGCGGCTTCCTGCTGCAGCGTGCTGGTAATAAAGGGAGGCGCCGCCTTTCTTTGTCTCTCCTTCTTCTCGACCTTGGCCACATGGTACGGAAGGTCCCCCAACGCCGAAACGTGGCGGTCGGCTTCCTCACCGGACCCGATGGTGCATTTTTTCTTTTTGAACCGCACGAGCTGGGCCAGAAATTGCGTTTCGGCCTTTTCGGAAGCATCACTCTCCGGAGAGAGCCTGGCGTCGATGGTCCAGTATTCTTCCTTTTCGAATTCGTGTATATTTTTTTCGCGCTCGCAGATGAGCCTCAGGGCAACCGACTGCACCCTGCCGGCGCTGAGGCCTCTTCTTACCTTTTCCCACAAAAGCGGCGAGATCATGTACCCTACCAGCCGGTCGAGTATGCGCCGGGTCTGCTGGGCTTCGTAGAGCCTGGGGTTTAGCTCGTCAGGTTTTGCAAGGGCCTCCAGGATGGCTTTTCGCGTCAGCTCGTAGAAAAGGACCCTCAGCACCGGCTTTCCATCCGCCTTGATCTCCTGGGCAATGTGCCAGGCAATGGCTTCCCCTTCCCTGTCGGGGTCCGGGCCGAGATAGATGGCATCGACTTTGGATGCCGCTTTCCTGAGTTCTTCGATAACTTTCTTCTTGCCCCTCATGACCTGGTATTCAGGCTTGAATTCCTCGTCGAGGTTAATGCCGAGCTTGTTTCCGGGAAGGTCCTTTATGTGCCCTACCGAAGCCTTCACAATGAAATCACGGCCCAGGTAGCGTTCCAACGTTTTTGCCTTGGTGGGGGATTCGACTATCAACAGCGATTTGGACATTTGCGGATAAACCTCATTTCACTTTTGAACACTAGAAATAAAATATTTTCCCGGAAGCTGTGAGACAAGCCCCTTTAGCTCGAGCCCGAGAAGAATTGCGGCGGCCTGCTGGACGGGGACCCCGGCGGCTCGCGCTATTTCGTCTATATGTTTCGGAACGGAATCCATTGTTCTTAACAAAAATGATTCTTCGGCGGACAGGCTTTCACTGCCCGGCAAGGACGGCGCATCAGGCCCCGATTCGCCGGGCGCCGCCGACGGGACGGCCAGGCCGGCCCCGGTGGTGCAACCCGCGCTTTTGCGGATAAGGGGCCTTATTTCCTCCAGCACATCCTCGGCGCCCTCGACCAGCTTTGCACCCTGCCTGAGGAGCTTGTGCGGGCCGGTGCTGCGCATGCTCTGGGCGATCCCCGGGACGGCGAACACCTCTCGTCCCTGCTCCAGTGCACACCTGGCCGTTATCAGCGAACCGCTTCTCTCGGCCGCCTCGACCACTACCACCCCGAGCGACAGGCCGCTTATGATCCGGTTCCTGGCCGGGAAGTTTCCGGCGGCGGGGGGCGTTGCGACGGGGAACTCGGTGACAAGGGCTCCTGACCGTTTGACTTCGCGCTTGAGGTCGGAGTTAATCGAAGGATAGTTAACATCCAGCCCGCACCCGAGGACGGCCAGCGTGCGGCCCCCGGCCCTGATCGCCCCGCGATGGGCCGAGCTGTCGATACCGACCGCAAAACCGCTTACCACGGTAACCCCGCTCCGGGCCAGGTCGGAGCACAGCTTTTCAGTGAAGATGATCCCGGCGGGCGAGGCAAACCTGGACCCGACCACCGCGACCGAAACCAGGTCCCTGGGCTCGATGGCGCCCGAGACGAAAAGCATGGCCGGAGGGTCGGAAATACCCGCCAGGTTTGAAGGATAGTCCGCATCGCCAAGGCAGAGCAGCCTGGCGTTAATATCTTTCAAGGCGGCCCATTCCCGTTCGGGATCGCGGATAAAACGCTTGCAGGCCAGGGCGTGAATTGCCGCCTCACGTACCATTCCGGCTGCCTTAAGATCTTTCAGGCCTGCCGACAGGATGTTTTCCGGGGACCCGAAAAGTTCGAGAAGCCTCAGAACCGAGCGGTTTCCAAGACCCGGAACCAGCTTAAGCTTAAGCCAGGCGATCCGGTTATCTTCGGAATGGCCGGATCGGAAATGAGGTGTTGCCGCAGTCTCTATGGACCGGCTCCTTTAATCGGGATTCTATTCCTAACCGTTTTGCCGGGTTTTCGCTGCCGCCCAGGCCCAGCTTTGAGCACAACGGGAAAAGGGCATTCCGGCGGTTCGCTCGTCAAACCCAACCTGCACGGTCGGCTGCCCAGCAGCGCCGTCCCCGTCGAAAATGTCGCTGTTGCCCGGCCAACCTTAAAAACTACATGCCCATATCCGATTTGTCAATTAATCGCGGCCCGCCCGCCGACGCCGCATCACCCGTTAAATTCCATCCAAATGGGGAAATAAGCGCGCCGGCGCACACGGCTAAAATAGTGAGCAGGCATTGTCTTTCGAACACATCCGAAGTGAAAAATACGACCACCCGCCGATGTTTCGACTCCGGTAAGCCAGTCCCCGGCAGCGGCAGGAAGTTCTTGAATTATTTTACACGGCAAGATACAAAAAGGCACATGGAGTTTATCTTTTTCATCGGGGGAGGCCCTTTGGACAAGAAAAATCTCGGCAGGGAATGCCCAAACGGATCGCCGGAATGCCCCTTCCTCTCCGAGATCGCCGACCTGCGCGAGCAGGTCAGCAGGCTCGAAAGCCTGTCCTATGTCGATGCTCTGACCGGCATCTATAATTTTCGCTACCTCCAGCGGGCACTTGAAATAGAAATGGAAAGGACACGGCGCTCCAAGCTTCCCACCAGCCTCATTATGGTCGACCTGGACCACTTCAAGGAAATAAACACGCTCTACGGCCATGAATCCGGCAACATCGCGCTCGCCTGGGTGGGAAGAATCTGGCGTGAGAGTATCCGCACCATCGACATTGCATGCAGGTATGGGGGAGAGGAATTCGCCTTGATCCTGCCCGGCACCTCCCTGGTGCAGTCCATTAACATTGCCGAGAGGCTGCGCATGATCCTGGGCTCGCATCCGGTCACCTTGAACGCACAAAGCGTAGCTCTTACCGCAAGCTTTGGGGTGAGCGCCTTTCAGCACACCGATAAATGGACGGTAAGTGAATTTCTGAGCAGGGCCGACGCTTTCCTGTTCCAGGCCAAGACGCTGGGCAGAAATCAAGTGTGTTCTCAGGATATCCGCCCCGTGTTGCCCACGGCAGGGGTAACCGCCGAAGAAAAAGAAATCCTCTACGGCAGAAACGAAACCAAAGAAAAGAGTCGATAACCGTTCGGAGGACCGGGTCCCCTCCCCTTCCACGGCAATCATTTCGACCCCCTTTTCCAATTGCACAATCCCCTGTTCTCATATAAAGGGTTTTGCACCCGCTTTTTGCGGCCCAGTCGCCGTGAGCGCGGCTTTTATCAGGCGATATGACACACTTCTCACGCAAAAAGGTTTGTGCGGACCGGGATTGATGGAAGAGCAGTGGACCATTCTTAAAGTCCTCCAGTGGACGACCTCTTATTTTTCCGGCAAGGGAATCGGGCAGCCGCGGGCGGACGCCGAGGTGCTCCTTGCCCACGTTTTGGGGATCGAGCGCATCCAGTTATATCTCAACTTCGAGAAGCCCCTCGGCACCGCGGAACTGGCCCGGTTTCGTGAACTGGTGCGCCGCAGGGCGGCTTTCGAGCCCACGCAATACATAGTGGGAAAGCAGGAATTCTGGTCGCTCGAATTCGAAATCAGTTCGGCGGTGCTCATCCCCAGGCCCGAAACGGAAATCATTGTTGAAAAGGCGCTGGCGCTGGCAGGAGAAAACCCGACGCTGGTGCTGGATATCGGGACGGGGTCGGGCGCCGTTGCGGTTTCCCTGGCGCACGAGCGCCCGGGCATCAGGGCCGTGGCCACCGACAAGTCGTTTCCCGCACTGGAGATTGCCAGGCGAAACGCGCTCAGGCACGGGGTATCGGACAGGGTGCGCTTTGCAGCGATGGACCTCATGGACGCCCTCGCGCCCGGACGCCGATTCGACATAATCGTCTCCAATCCTCCATACGTGTCCGAGACGGAATTTCTTGACCTTGCCCCCGAAATCGCGAATTATGAGCCTCATTCCGCTCTGCGGGGCGGGGGAGCACAGGGTTTATCGATTGTTCGCCGAATTCTCGAAGGATTCCAAAGCTATCTCAAACCCGGCGGTTCGCTCCTGGTTGAAATCGGGCATGAGCAAGCCGACATCCTGGAGCCGGAACTCGCCGGCTCGCCCTCGGAAAACTTCGAGTTTATCAAGGATTACTCGGGAATAAGGCGCGTCCTTCACGTCAAGGCGGCTGGAGTATAGAGTATGGACAAGCTTGTAATCGAAGGAGGGATACCCCTCGAAGGCGAAGTGAGGATCAGCGGCGCCAAAAACGCCACTCTGCCTCTCATGGCATCGGCCCTTCTGGCCAACGGATCGCACCGGTTCTTCAATGCGCCCCATCTCAGGGACATCCGCACCATGCGGACCCTGCTCGAAAACATGGGGGCGGCGTCCTCGCACGACGACGTACTGGAAATCGACACTTCGAGCATAAACACGCTCGAAGCGCCTTACGACCTGGTGAAAACGATGCGCGCGTCGGTGCTGGTGCTGGGGCCGCTTGTGGCAAGGTATCGCCGCGCCCGCGTGTCGCTGCCCGGGGGGTGCGCCATCGGGGCCAGGCCGATAAACCTCCACTTAAAAGGGTTGGAGGAGATGGGCGCCGATATAACCCTCGACCACGGCTACGTCATGGCGCGCGCAAACAGGCTCCACGGTGCGGCCATCACCTTCGACCAGGTAACCGTTACCGGCACCGAAAACCTGATGATGGCCGCCTGCCTGGCCGAAGGCACAACGACCCTCAAAAACGCCGCCCGTGAGCCGGAGGTGTGCGCTCTTGCCGACTACCTGCTCTCTATGGGCGCGCGCATCGAAGGCGCAGGGACCTCCACGATCACAATTACCGGCGTCGATGAACTGTTTCCTTCGACCTGCACGGTCATTCCTGACCGGATCGAAACCGGCACCTACCTGGTTGCCGCCGGAATAACCGGCGGCAGTCTGAAACTCATCGGATGCCGGCCCGACCACCTCGATGCCGTCATCCAGAAACTCACGAATGCCGGGCTGTCGATCAAGGCGGAAGGTGATGTCATCGAAGTCGGCACGAACGGCAGAATCAACAGCGTAAACATCAAGACCCAGCCTTTCCCCGCTTTCCCCACCGACATGCAGGCCCAGTTCATGGCCATGATGGCAATCGGCAGCGGGGTGAGCCTGATATCCGAAAAGATTTTCGAAAACCGTTTCATGCACGTTCTGGAACTCAGGCGATTGGGGGCGGACATCGACCTGGACGGCAGAACGGCGGTGGTACGGGGCGTAAAACGCCTTTCGGGCGCACAGGTAATGGCAACCGACCTTCGCGCATCCGCCTCGCTCGTCCTGGGCGGCCTTGCGGCCAGGGGGACCACGGAAGTCACCCGCATATACCACCTGGACCGCGGCTACGAGTGCATCGAGAAAAAACTTTCCGCGGTGGGCGCAAAGATAGAACGGGTAAAGGAATAGCCGCCTATGGGAGCACGCAGGATCGAATCGAAGCCCATTGATCTTTCCAAAGTCAAAACCACCGGTCTGCACGAACGCAAAAGCAAGGTCGGCCTGGGCGATTTTGCCAGGCCGTGGCGGCCCGGCGGTACGCTTTCGCAGTTTTTCGAGGCCCTGCCTTCGCTTCTCGCCGCCGAAGACCTTCGTAAGGCCGTATCGGCCATTGTCGAGGCGGTAAAGGGCGAGAGGACCGTTCTTTTGGGCATGGGCGCCCACCCCATAAAGCTGGGGCTCAGCCCCATCCTGATCGACGCCATGGAGCGGGGCCTTATCTCAGGGCTTGCTTTAAACGGTGCGTGCATCATCCACGACGTGGAAATAGCTCTCGCCGGAAAGACTTCCGAAGACGTGGCGGCACACCTTGGCAGCGGCGAGTTCGGGATGGCCCGCGAGACCGCCGAGTTCATCCATAACGCCGTGAGCGCCGCCGGCGGCGGCGTTCGGAGTCCGCAGGATATCGGCCTGGGGCGGGCGGTCGGGGAGGCGATCCTTTTGAATATGGCGCCCCGGTCCGACTACAGCATCCTGGCGGCGGCCGCAAGACTTGACATACCGGCCACGGTGCACGTGGCACTCGGCACCGACATCATCCACATGCACCCGAAAATGGACGGCGCGGCGACCGGCGCGCTCAGCCATTATGATTTCAGAGTGTTCTGCTCCGCCGTCGCCTCTTTGCGCCGGGGGGTGTTCATAAACCTGGGGTCCGCGGTGATAATCCCGGAAGTTTTTCTAAAGGCGGTAAGTGTTGCCAAAAACCTCGGGGCTTCGCTCGATGGGCTTACCGCCATAAACATGGATTTCCAGCGCCACTACCGGCCGCAGGTAAATGTAGTCACGCGCCCCACGCTTGGAGGCGGCACCGGGATAAATCTGGTCGGGCATCACGAGATCATGTTTCCGCTCGTCGTGGCTGCGGTATTGGACAAATTGCAGGAGGATACACAGTGAGCCGCCGGATCGGAATTCGCGCCGGGTCTTTGGAGATGCAGGCCGAACTCAACGACTCCCCCGCCGCCGTTGCGCTCTATGAATCCCTGCCCCTGTCCATCCACGCAAATACGTGGGGAGATGAAATCTACTTTCCCGTTCCGGTCGAGTGCAAACTCGACGAGACGGCCGCCGAACTGGTGCGGATGGGCGATCTCGGCTACTGGCCGCCGGGCAGGGCGTTTTGCATATTTTTCGGTCCCACTCCCATGAGCCGCGGCGATGAAATCAGGCCCGCAAGCGCCGTCAATGTCATAGGCAGGGTGGTGGGGGACGCCCGCGCATTTAAGACGGTCTCAGACGGCGAGCTTATTGAGTTGGATGCCGTTAAGTGAAGTGTTATTCTTACTATAAGGAATTTTAACTACCCCGTGGAGGTTGAAATGCCAATATACGAGTACAAGTGTTGCAATTGCTGCGAACAGTTTGAAAGACTGGTTTTTCGAAGTGACGAGGCGGTAAATTGCCCCAAGTGCGAGTCTTCCGATGTGCGCAAGATGATGTCGGTGTGCGGTTTCAAAAGCGGCGGAGACAAGGGGGCGGCGAGCAGCCGGGTGGGGTCCACCACGGCTTCGAGCTGTGCCGGATGCGCGGGCGGAAGCTGCGCTACCTGTCATTGACGCAGGACCCTTATTAACACGAATAGCACGAAGGCGCATTTCAATGTGCCTTTTGTTTGTGTCCGTTGTGTTTAGATTAAAAAAGGGACACCATTGGCGAGACAATCGATCAGAATCGGGACCCGCGGGAGCATGCTCGCCCTTCAGCAAAGCGGGATGATAAAGTCCGTCCTGGAAAAGCTCCGGCCCCAGATTGCCGTCGAACTCCAAATAATCAAGACCACCGGTGACAAGATAACGGACGTGCCCCTGGCGAAAGTGGGCGGTAAGGGGCTTTTCGTAAAGGAAATAGAAGACGCGCTGCTTGAGGGCTCGGTCGATATCGCGGTCCACAGTATGAAAGACGTTCCGGCGCTGCTGCCGGACGGCCTCGAAATAGCCGCCGTGCCTGAACGCGAAGACCCCCGCGACGCACTGATCATCCGAAAGGCAAAGGCCCTCGCCGACCTCCCGCAGGGGGCGGTGATCGGGACCAGCAGCCTTCGCCGCTCCGCCCAGATACTTTCGCTTCGGCCCGATTTCGAAGTGCGCACCCTGCGCGGAAACCTCGACACCCGCCTTCGAAAGCTCGAAGAAGGGCTCTACGATGCAATAATACTGGCTGCCGCCGGACTGCGCCGCATGGGCTGGCAGGACCGGATAACGGCATACCTCGACCCCTCGCAATTCATCCCGGCCATCGGCCAGGGCGCGCTCGGAATCGAAGCGCGCTCGGCGGACGGAAGAATCGCGGAGGTACTGGAACCGCTCAATCACCCGGCAACGGCCGTGGCCATGAAGGCGGAACGCAGCCTGCTAAACGAACTCGAAGGCGGCTGCCAGGTGCCGATAGGAGGACACGCCCGTGTTTTCGGAGCGACGGTCGAGCTTGTCGGGATCGTGGCCTCCCTCGATGGCCGGCAGGTGTTCAGGTCGTCCGGTTCGGCCCCGGTGGAGGACGCCGTGGAACTGGGCAAAAGGGTTGCGGGGCACCTTCTCGAGTCCGGGGCGAAACGCATCCTGGATGAAATCTATAACCCGGAGCCTCCCGAGGCTGAGATAAGGACCTGATCCGCCGTGAAGATTCCCGCTGGCATCAAAATAAGACGTGAGTTGCTGCAGTGAAAAAAGGTAAAGTCTATCTTGTCGGCGCCGGGCCGGGCGACCCCGGTCTTTTGACCATTCGCGGCAAAGAAGTCCTCGGGAGGGCCGAGGTGGTCATATTCGACTACCTGGCCAACGAGGAATTCCTTAAATTCGCCCCCGCCGGCGCGGAGCGCATCTACGTCGGCAAAAAGGGCGGCGACCACACTCTGAGCCAGGACGGGATCAATGACCTGCTGGTGGAAAAGGGACGCGAACACGTCGTGGTGCGCCTCAAGGGGGGCGATCCTTTCGTCTTCGGCCGTGGAGGCGAGGAAGCCCAGGTGCTCGTCGCCAATGGGATCGCCTTCGAGGTGGTTCCCGGCATTTCAGCGGCAGTGGCCGTCCCGGCTTACGCCGGCATCCCGCTTTCCCACCGCGACTTTACCGCCAGCATTGCCTTTGTTACCGGCCACGAGCGTGCGGACAAAGATAGCCAGGGATCGAAGATCGCCTGGGAAAAACTGGCCACCGGGGCCGGCACCCTGGTCTTTTTCATGGGCGTTAAGAACTTGCCCGAAATATGCCGAAACCTCGTTGATAACGGCCGTCCCGCAAGCACCCCGGTCGCCCTTATCCGGTGGGGCACCACCCCTATGCAGCAGACGGTGGTCGGCACCCTTACCGATATAGAACAAAAAGTCAGGGCGGCAAACCTCAAGCCCCCCGCCATGATCGTGGTCGGCGAAGTGGTGGGATGCCGCGAAGAGCTTAACTGGTTCGAGCGGCGGCCGCTCTTTGGCCGAACGATCGTCATTACGCGCGCAAGAGAGCAGGCAAGCGGTTTCAAGGCTCAACTGGAAGAGCTTGGCGCGCGCTGTATCGAATTTCCCACCATAGCCGTATCGCCTCCCCCCTCCTGGGAACTGCTGGACAGCGCGTTGAAGAAGATTTCCCAATACGACTGGGTCGTTTTCACCAGCGTTAACGGCGTGCGTTTTTTCATGGAAAGGCTTTTGGCGGTGGGAATGGATGTCCGTGCCCTAGGGGGAAGCCGCCTGGGGGCAATCGGACCCAAGACAGCGGAGGCGCTGGAAAAGTTGATGCTGCGCCCGGACCTTGTGCCTTCCGAATACAGGGCGGAAGCCATAATCAACGCCTTCGAAGGAAAAGAATTAAAAGGAGTGCGCTTTCTCATGCCGAGGGCAATGGCCGCCCGCGACATCCTGCCCGAAAAACTGCGTGAATGGGGCGCAGAGGTAGACGTAGTGCCGGCCTACCAGACCACTCTTCCGGCGCAGAATGCCCCCGAAGTCGCACAGATCTTCAAGAATAGCGATGCGGACTGCCTCACGTTCACATCTTCTTCCACGGTGACGAATTTTTTCCGCCTGCTCGACCCGCAGGAGATCACGCCTTACCTGAAAAGCGTCGCAATCGCCTGCATCGGCCCCATCACGGCCGATACGGCCAAAAGCTTCGGCCTGGAAATTTCAATCATGCCCTCCGACTACACTGTAGAGGGACTGGTTGAGTCCATCGTCTCGTATTTTGCCCGGAAACAATAACAGCAAGGCTGGGCATAGATTCGGAGCTGTCATGGAAGGAGCTTTGTCCGGAATCAAAGTCCTGGACCTTTCCAGGCTCCTGCCGGGGCCGTTTTGTTCGATGCTCATGGCGGACATGGGTGCGGATGTAATCAAAATCGAAGACCCCAAGCTGGGAGACTACATCCGGTGGTGGCCGCCCAAAATCGGGCGCAACAGCGGCTTTCATGTAGTCCTGAACAGAAACAAGCGCTCCATTACCCTCAATCTGAAAAATCCCGAGGGGAAGAAAATCTTCGAAGAGCTTGCCGCCACGGCCGACGTGGTGCTGGAAGGGTTTCGTCCCGGGGTGATGAAGAAACTGGGCCTGGGGTTCGAGGACCTCGACAGAATTAATCCGCGCCTCGTCTACTGCGCCATTACCGGCTACGGCTCCGACGGACCCATGGCCCTCAAGGCGGGACACGACATCAACTATCTCGCGCTGAACGGCGTCCTCTCCTTCAGTGGCCGGGACGCTCCCACCCTTACGGGGGTCCAGATAGCCGACCTGGGGGGAGGCGGGTTGCCGGCCCTTTCCGGGATACTTGCCGCCCTTCTTGCACGCGAACGCCTGGGGCGCGGCCAGTTCGTGGATGTTTCAATGACGCACGGGGCGCTGGCCTGGACTTGCCTTCGCTGGGGGAAGTTTATCGCCGACGGGAAAATCCCCGCCCCCGGCGACGATTTATTAAACCACGGCTTTGCCTGCTACAATATTTACAGGACGAGGGACGGACGCCACATGAGCCTCGGAGCGCTGGAGCCCCGGTTCTGGACGGCTTTTTGCCGGGCGGCCGCACACCCCGAATGGGATACGCCGCAGTACTTCGAACCGGGCGACCACCAGGAAATCCTCCGGGAGAGCATCTCCGAGTTTTTCAGCCAAAAGAGCATGGCCGAGTGCGTCGAGATCTTCAGTGGATCGGATTGTTGCTGCGAGCCGGTGTTAAACCTTGCCGAGGCAATGGATAGCCCGGACATGCGGGCGCGAGGAATCGTGGTCGATCTTGTGCACCAATCCTGGGGGGCGTACCGGCAACTGGGGATCTTCCCCAAATTTTCGCGCACGCCGGGTTCGATCCGTTCTCACGCCCCGGAACTGGGCGAGCACACGCAGTCAATTCTCGAAGGAATGGGCTATTCGGAGCCCCATATCGAGCAGCTAAGGCGCAACGGCGCAATTTAGCAAAGACGCCGGATTCCCGCCCAGAAACGTTGCGGGAATGACGATTTGGGAGGTCCCCTCCATTTACGCGAAGTTAACGTATTTTGGAGCAACCCCAGTTTGGGCAACGGACCGTTCCACCGTATCGCCCCAGGCGTGGAGGAGTGAGAAGCGGCCCGATGCCCGGGGCTACCGGCTCCGCACCTTTTCTTCTTCGATCATTTTGAAGCTTCCATCATCGCTACGGACAATCAGCATGTCCCGACCCTGTTGTGTAACCCTGATAGCCCCGTTGTACTCTCCGGGAATTCCTTTCTTTTCTTTCCTTGTGCGCAGCCTGGAAATGATAAGGCAGGCCGTGAGCGCCGCCATCGCGGCACCGGGGAACAGAAAATAAAAAATGTCCATATTGGATTTCTCCTGGAATCGCCCTTGTCGAGTACCGCCCCGGGGCGACCTGGTGAATTGACAAATCGCTTGCCTGTCTGGTTTTATCGTAAACACCGGGTCAGGATTCCACAACTCAGGCCGGCTAACAAGAGAAAAAATTCTCATTGCAGTCCTTATCTGCGTCAGGATCAACACAAAATTGTATTCGCACCATCGCCCATTATGGAAGCCCCTGCATGGGCGAAGACGCCTTGCCGGCAGCCGGAAAAGCCCGATCCGGCACCGACACGGCTGTTCTCTTAAGGGCCAGGAATCGATATCTTCCAGGAATACATATCTGTCCATACAAATTTCGTTGAGCAAAAGAGCGGATCAGGGTAATGTTACCAGTCAAACCTGACGGCGGCAGGCCGGCGAGGTGTTTTTGCGCTTGCTGTTTCCAGCACATTCCCGAGCTCCAGGAGCTTGAAAATGAAGAACATATCTCTGGCGGCCCTTTTTCTGTGGGCACTTGCGGCGTTTTCCATCCCGGTGTGGGGATTTCAGACCGACACCATCGATACCTTCTCCGGCCCGCTGAATATCACATTCCTGGGCCACGCATCTCTGCTCATGGATTTCAACGGGAAGGAAATATACATCGACCCCTGCGGGCAGTTTGCGGATTTTTCCAAGCTGCCCAAGGCCGATATAATCCTGTTTACGCATGAACACCGGGACCATTTCGACCCCCAGGCCATCGAGGAGCTTCGAACGGATAATACCCTGGTTGTCCTGACAGAGGCCTGCGCACTAAAATACAAAGAAGGCATCGTCATGCGCAACGAGGATGTCAAAATTGTGAGCGGAATCAAGATAGAGGGTGTCCCCGCCTACAACATCGTCAACAAGCGCTCCTCGGGTTTTCCTTACCACCTGAAGGGCCTTGGAAACGGCTACATTCTCACCCTTGGCAACAGGAGGGTCTACATTGCCGGCGACACGGAATTCATCCCGGAAATGAAGGAACTGACGGATATCGATATCGCGTTTCTGCCGGTGAGCGTACCGCAGACGATGACGGTAGAAATGGCCGCCGATGCGATAAAGGCCATACGGCCCAAGATATTTTATCCTTACGACTATGACCATGCCGATTTATCCGAACTGGTAAAGCTTCTCAAGGACGTGCCGGAGGTCGAGGTACGCATCCGTGACATGAAATGACGGCGGAGATCTGAAACAGGAATTTTTCGACACCTTGCAGAAAAATGTATTCTCCGAATTCCGATGTCCGGGCCGCGGGTTCGCGGGCGCCGATTTCCGGAATCCTACCAAGGCGGCAGCTCCGGAATGCAATTTATAAAACTTGTAATCCGCAACACTTTCAGGCAAAGACTGCGCACTGTGCTGACCGTTTTCGGGATGGCGGTGGCCATACTTGCCTTTTGTCTGCTGGATACGGTTCTGGAGGCCTGGTACATCGGCGTAAACTCCGCATCCCCGAACAGGCTGGTCTCACGCAATGCCGTCTCGCTCATTTTTCCCCTGCCGCTCAGTTACCGATCCAAGATTCAACAGATTCCGGGGGTGCAGCAGGTGGCTTATGCCAACTGGTTCGGGGGTGTGTATATCGATGAGCACAATTTCTTTCCGCGAATGGCGATAAGCCCCGACAACTATCTCGATCTTTTCCCTGAATTCATTATCCCGCCGGATGAACTGAAAACGTTCCAAAGACAGCGAAACGCCTGCATAGCCGGTCGAAAGCTCGTCGAGCAGTATCACTGGAAAATAGGCGACACAATCACCCTTACCGGAAACATCTATCCCGGAGAGTGGCAGTTCGTTTTGCGCGGAATTTATCACGGGGCGCGAAACAATGTCGATGAAACGGCCTTTTTCTTCAACTGGAACTACCTGGACGAGACAATGAAGAAAATGTCTCCGACAAGGGCGGGAAACGTCGGATGGTATGTGATCCAGATTAAAAACCCTTCCGACGCCGCACAGATCTCACAGTCAATTGACGCCATGTTTAAAAACTCCTGGGCCGAGACGCTGACCGAAACCGAGAAAGCTTTCCAGGCGGGCTTCGTGTCGATGACAGAAGCGATTGTCGTAGCGCTTCGGGTGGTATCCTACGTGGTGATCGGGGTCATCCTGGTCATTTTGGCCAACACGATGGCCATGACCTCGCGGGAACGGATGCCGGAGTATGCAACTCTTAAGACAATGGGCTTTGGGAACCGGTACCTCCTGATGCTTATCGCGGGCGAATCCGTTTTCATTTCTTTTCTCGGCGGACTGGTCGGCATCGCCGTTTCCTTTCCCGTGGCGGAGGTGTTTTCCAAACGAATGGGGACCTTTCTGCCCGTATTCGCCATCCAGGCCAAGACCTTGCTGCTTTGCATCCTGGTGAGCCTGGGGATAGGAATGCTATCCGCCCTGATCCCCTTCTACAGAGCGAGCCGGGTGCGCATAGCCGAGGCGCTGAGGCATCTGGGATAATGAGGACTTCCATTGGAGATGCGGAGATTACCATTGATTGCCGATGAACACGGAGTTCACATTTTTGCGGGATTCGAAGGCGTTACCCTCGAACAGGACCTGAAGGGACTTATCGAGAATTTCCGAATCGGGGGAATTGTACTTTTCAAAAGAAACATTCAAAGCGCGGAGCAGCTAAAGGACCTCGTGGCCGCCGCCCAGCAGTTTGCATTGCACGAACTCGGCCGGCCTCTACTGGTGGCGATAGACCAGGAGGGCGGCTCCGTCCAGCGGCTTGCCCCTTATTTCACCACTCTCCCGTCGGCAAGGTCGCTTGCCGACGATGGTCCCGGCGCCGTCGCCAGGTGGGCGCGCATCGCCGCCGCCGATCTGAAGGAAATCGGGGTCCACATAAATTTCGCCCCCGTTCTCGATATCGTTGCCGAAGGACCCGAACATTTCATGAGTTCGCGCTCCCTGGGTTCGACTCCCGAAACGGTTTCCGAACTCGGGCGAATATGGGTCCAAACCCTCCAGGAAAGCGGGATCTCCGCCACCGCCAAACACTTCCCCGGACTCGGCCGGGCCGGGCTCGATCCGCACCATTTCACGCCGGTGATCCGGGAAGACGACCCCGAAAAATTCCGCGAAGACATCCTCCCATTCCAGGCGGCGGTAGACGCCGGCGTCCACTGCATTATGACATCGCACGCACTCTACCCCGCGATAGATCCGGGCAGACCGGCGACGCTCTCCCGTGAAATCAATCACCGCCTGCTCAGGGAAACAATGGGATTTGAAGGAATCCTTTTCGGTGACGACCTGGACATGGCTGCGATCCGCGAAAATTACACGCCGCACCAAGTCGCAGGCTGGGGAATGGAGTGCGGGACCGATTTTTTCCTGCTCTGCCAGAAAAGCGGGAACATCGGGCCTTTTTACCGGGTCCTGTCCGGCTTGATAAAAGAAGATGCCTCCCTGCGCCGGGCACATCTGAAATCTTTGGAGCGAATTGCCCGGCTTTTCGAATTTCATTTCGCCCAGGGTTTCGTTGTTCCGCTTTAGTAGATCACCCAATTAAAGCCGATCCCCTATTAAGTCGCACTGAATGGCTGGGTTGATTTCCGAACGATTTTTCACTATAGTTCAGCGTTTCGTCACAATTGGCTACGCGCGAGCGACTATCAGGTTTAACCGATGCTGTTGCATTCGGAGTTTTTACAGCATTCTCCCCCTCCCTGGATGCCGTTAAAATCCACCCGTTGCCGGCACGAGAGTTTACCATGGCCCACTCCGGCACTACCGGTTTCATCACCGAGAGGAAAATATCCAAAACCGAGCCACTGGCTACTCATAAGAAGCTTGCGGAAATAATAGAGTTCCTTCCCGATGCCATTTTCGCCATCAACCGGCAGGGGGAGGTGACGGCATGGAACAAGGCGATAGAGCAAATGACCGGTGTGCCGAAAGAAGCCATGATCGGGCGCGATAATTACGCGTATGCCGTCCCGTTCTATGGGGAGCCGCGGCCGATGCTGGTCGACCTGGTCATGAACCCGGGCACGGAATGGCTGGACAAGTACGAGACCATGGAATGGAGGGGCAATAAGGTTTACGCGGAAGTACCGGTCTGCAATCTCAGAGGGGGTGAGGGCTCATATGTCTGGGGAACGGCTTCCACCATGTTTGACAAAAAAGGGGAGGCCATCGGTGCAATTGAAACCATTCGGGATATCGACGATCTAAGGCATCTCGAATCCTCACTGCGCACCAGAGAAAAAGAGCTGGTGGAGAAGGCCTCCCAGTTGGAAGAAATGAACACGGCATTGAAAGTCCTTTTAAAACGCAGAGAGGAGGATCAGAAAGAACTCCAAGAGGCCGTGATTTCCAATGTGAAGGGCATGATCCTGCCCTACATCGACAGACTGGCGCAAAGCGGGCTCGATGAGAAACAGATGGCCTATCTCGACATTCTCGAATCCTGCCTCAAAAAGATCATCTCTCCTTTTCTAAAAAACCTTTCGTCGAAGTTCCACAACCTGACCCCGATGGAGATCGATGTAGCCGGCCTGATCAAGGAAGGCAAAACCAGTAAGGAAATTGCCAATGCCTTGTGTCTGAGTGAAAAGACCATTCTTGCCCACCGTTATAATCTCAGGACAAAGCTCGGATTGAGAAGTGAGAAAGTCAATCTTAGATCATACCTTTCATTCCTCGAATAATACTTAGATTAACTAGGTATCTCCTCAGTATTTTTACAGTATTAAGTCTGTCTCTCATTCCGTCGATTAGCTCAATAACACTCTATTGTGCCATGAGATGCCTCGTTCCTCCGGCACAAAGACGACTCATCCGGATAAGCCATTGCGCATGGACAAACAAAGGAGAGAACAGGAGCATGGGACTCAGGGAAAGAACGCCGGAAGATGTAGTTGGGACGACAGGCCTGTTGGAAGGCAAATACCTCAGCTTCTCCCTTGGAGGAGAGGAATACGGCATCGGCATTCTAAAGGTCAAGGAGATCATCGGAATGATTCGGATCACACCGCTTCCGCAATGTTCGCATTTCGTCAAAGGGGTCATCAACCTGAGAGGCAAAGTGATCCCGGTGACCGACCTTCGCCTGCGGTTCGGAATGGAGGCAATCGATTACACGGACCGTACCTGCATCATTGTTGTCGAGATCGACAAAGGGAATCGGAAACTTCACTCCGGGATGGTGGTCGACTCGGTTTCCGAGGTGCTCAACATCAAGGGCTCCGATATCGAAGACAAGCCCGTTTCGACTAATACGGAGGAGACGGACTTTATTCTCGGAATCGCGAAAATCGGCGGAGGAGTAAAGATCCTGCTCGATATAGACCGAATCCTTAACGAAGCGCAGTGTGAGAAAGTCATGATGGACGACGCAGCATGATCTTGCCTGCAACTCTACTCTGACAAGTCGGCTTTTCCAGTTGTAACCCAGGGAAAGAATCTCACCGTTGAGAAGTTTTGAGATCAATCAAAAGGACGTAAACCATGTGGAAGATGAAATTGAGTGTAAAACTGGTGGGGGGATTCATGGTGGTATCGTTAATTGCTCTGGTGGTCGGATATATCGGCAGCACCAGGGTGCAGACAATCTCCA
Source organism: uncultured delta proteobacterium (assembly GCA_963712895.1). Taxonomy (GTDB): domain Bacteria; phylum Desulfobacterota; class Syntrophobacteria; order Syntrophobacterales; family Syntrophobacteraceae; genus SbD1. Next base: position 37,866 of record CAVQJR010000020.1, read on the forward strand.
GGGCCGATTCCCTGATGTATGAAGTCAATACCAGGCCCCTGGGCGACATGGGCGATGTTGCAACCTCATTCCAGAAAATGCGCGGTTTTTTAAAAGATATCTTCATAACCAAATATTTGCTGAACAAGGACGCAGGCGATCTCGCCGTCAAAATAAAGGAAATGGATCAGCAAACACAGACTGCAATCGATAAATTCGAAGAATCCATAAGATCCGCCGATATCAGGAAAGATTTCGGCGTACTCAAGGCCGCCCTGACTCAGTACTACCCGGTGCGTGACAAGATAGTAAACCTTGCCATGGAAGGGAATAAGGAAGAGGCGCTCAAGGCAATGATGGGCGATGGCGCGTTGGTAGCCAAGCAAGCCGACGGTGCAATCAAAAGTCTTTTCCAGTTGAACATCAATCACGCCGGCGAGGCGGCAAAAGACAATGCATCCACCGCCGGAAGCGCCGTCCTGTATACCTGGATAGCCGCCGGTGGCGGAACGGTACTGGCCCTCGCGCTGGGATTGTTCCTTTCCCTGTCCGTTACTCGGCCGATCAATCGTGTGGTTGAAGGCCTGCTGGAGGCTTCCGACCAGGTTGGCGCTGCTTCCGGGCAGGTTGCGTCGGCCGGCGAGCAGCTTGCGGAGGGCGCCTCCGAGCAGGCGGCCGCCATTGAGGAGACCTCTTCGTCACTTGAGGAAATGTCTTCAATGACCAGGCAGAACGCCGAACATGCAAACCGGGCCGACAGCCTCATGGGCGGCACCAGGGAAGTGGTGGCCAGGGCGGATGAATCGATGAATCAATTAACCGGCTCGATGGCCGAGATCTCCAGGTCCAGCCAGGAGACATCGCGAATAATAAAGACAATTGACGAAATTGCTTTCCAGACGAACCTCCTGGCGCTAAACGCCGCAGTGGAAGCCGCGCGCGCGGGTGAGGCCGGGGCCGGGTTTGCCGTGGTGGCCGACGAGGTGAGAAATCTCGCAATGCGAGCGGCCGAGGCGGCCAAAAACACCGCCGGCCTGATCGAGGAAACGGTGAAAAGAGTCAAGGAAGGCTCGGACCTGGTGGAGAAAACCAGCGCCGAATTTTCGGAAGTCACCTCCAGTGCGGCAAAAATGAGTGAACTGGTGGGTGAGATCAACGCGGCATCCCATGAGCAGGCCCAGGGCATCGAACAAATCAACAAGGCAGTGGGCGAAATGGACAAGGTAGTACAACAGAATGCCGCAAACGCCGAAGAAACGGCCTCGGCCTCCGAGGAGATGAGTGTTCAGGCCGAGCAGATGAAGTCCTTCGTAAATGAGCTTTCCGAAATCGTTGCAGGAGCGGGTGCCGGTTCAGGCTCCCATGCGGGTGCTTCCGCCGCCCGCGGCAAGGCAAAAAAATACAAAAGAGACAAGAAGGCGGCGGCTGATTTTCATTACGCCGCGGATACCGGTCGCAAAGCAGCCCCCAAGGGTAGTAACGGCGTTCAAAAAGTCTCGTATGGGGCGCCTGCGGGCTACAACAGCTTCAAACCCGAGCATCTCATACCCTTCGATGATGGGGAAGCAAACAGTTTCTAGCAGTGTGCCTGCCCGGAAAATGGATTTATAAATAAAACTTCAAAAGGCGTGGGGGGGTGGGGGTTGCAGCCCCCACCCCCCCACGCCGCTTCACGTCTCAAATCGTCATTTCCGCAACGCTAACGAAACGACATGGCGGTTTGAACGAAAAATCCGGCGCCTCCGATCAAGCCAGGACAGCGCTCAAGGTTGCGAGCAGTTCGTCCGGTTCCGGCGGCTTTTCTATGTATGCCGCCGGTTCCGGGATCTGTCCGCCCTCGTAGTCGTCAAGCATTTTCTGGGAATGCAAAAAAGTCTTCTTCGCCAGGGCGGAAACCATGACCACCGGTATGTCACGCAGGCTGGGGTCCTTTTTAATTTCACGATACATGTAAATACCGCTTTCCCTGGGCATCATAATGTCCATGATAATCAGGGACGGCTTTTGCGAGCGGGCCATATCGAGCCCTTCCTGCCCGTCTTTTGCGGCAATCGGCTTATACCCGTTGGTTTCAAGCAGCGTCATCATGAACACGCGCATATCCTGCTCGTCATCTACTATGAGTACTCTTTTCGCCATCTGAAAATCCTTTCCGGATTTTAAAGGGAATCGGCCCCCGGCCTTTTATCCTCTCGGCATCGGGCCGGGCAGGGTGAACTGCTTGGCCGGGTTCCTGATAGCCATTACATGACAGTGGGCGTACTTTGCAACACTTGCCACAGTGCTCCCGCGCTCAAATCTCTCCTGGTCCGATTTCCCAAGAGCCCCCATCACTATCAGGTCGATCCCGTTTTCCCTGGCGTAGCGGACAATCTCGATATCGGGCGCGCCGCAGGCCACCTTCAGGACATAGTTTTTGAAATCTCCGAGCCGGGGTTCATAAACCTGCCTGAGGTCCTGTTCGGCCCTGGCCTGAATTTCGCTGTCGAAAAAGGCCTGCCCGTCGGTCCCCTTGCCGTTGGCAATGTGTTCGTCCACGACATGGCGCGCATAGGTATAGGGGGAATGAGGAACGTGAAAGATATGCAGCCTGGCGTCATTTTTTTTTGCCAGGTTCAGGGCGTGCGCGAATGCTATGTTGGCGTCCTCGGAAAAATCCGTACAGAATAAGATGTTTTTGTATTCGATCATATTATGTCCTTTCTTCCGTGTGGTTCAACGCGAAAGGGGCTCTTTCAGTCGCTGCAACCATGCATGGTTTTGAGCTGTTCGCCTGAGTTGATCGTTCCGGTGTCCGTTGCGTCCGGACCGCCGGGCCGGGACCCGTAACGGGAGCGCCGGAACGCCTGATTCCGGCTTTCGCCGGAATTATGTGGTCATACGGATGGAACCGTTCGCATTCAGGCGTTTGTTTTCCGCGATTCTGGGCAACCTGATGAAAAAGGTGGTCCCTTTGTTTTTCTCGGATTGAAGCTCGATTTCCCCGCCGTGCTCGCGCACGATCTTCTGGGTTATCATGAGGCCCAGGCCTGTTCCGCGGCTCCCCTTGGTGCTGAAGAAATTGCGGAAAACCTTCTCCTGGTCCTCTGCTTCGATTCCGCACCCGTTGTCTGATACCTGGTATTCGACCGCCCAGCCGTTTCGGCGGCAGGCCCGAAGCGTGATTTCTTTCTCCCGACTCGTACATCCCGCGTCGGTGCACGCATCCAGTGCGTTGGTCACCAGGTTTAGCAGAGAACAGTACAGCTCATCCGGGTCGAGCATGGTCTGAGGCAGGCTGGAACAGAGGTCGAGCTTCAACCTGATTCCGGATTCCTCGCACCGCCGGGCCATCAGGCCGTAGACTTCTCTTACCGGCTCGTTGGGATCGCACAGCCTCAGGTCCGGGTCCCTTTCCTTCGAATAGTTCAGGAGGTCGAGCACCAGGTTATTGATCTTATCGAAATTTCCCTTCAGCATGTCCCAACCCTGGCAGACATACCGGTCGTTTTTCAGTTCCATCCCCTTTTCGACCACGTAGATGCCGCCCTTCAGGCCCCCGATAATATTTTTGATCGCATGGGCAAGAATGGCCACCGTCTCGCCGATTGCGCACAAGCGCTCCGATTCGACGAGCTTTCGCGTTTTTTCCAAGACCAGTTGTTCGAGACCTTCGGTGTAGCTTTCGAGCTTCTCGCGCATCCAGATTTTTTCACGGGCCCTTTTCAGTGCAACCTCAAGCGCCTCGTCATTTATAGGCTTGGTTATGAAATCGGCCGCATCGAACTGAAGACTCCGGATGGCGAGTTCCAGGTCGCCATGCCCCGTTATCATTATGACTTCCGCCGTGGTTTTTTCTTCCTTGATTTTGCGCAGCAGCTCCAGCCCGTCCATTCCAGGCATTTTTATGTCGGTCAGGACAATCGACGGGGAACTTTCCCTGAAGATGGCCAGGGCCTCCTCCCCGCTTCCAGCGCTCAGGACTTCGTAGCCGCTGTCGGACAGGGAGATGCCGAGGACCTTCCGGATTCCTTCCTCATCATCTACAAGCAGGACCTTCTCATTCATGGAGTCGCCTCCGCCACCGGAAACCGTGTTATAAAACCGGCCCCTTCATTCTCGGCCGCATCCACTTCGATCGTGCCGTCATAGTCCTGAACTATGCCGTAGCTGATGGAAAGACCGAGTCCCGTTCCCTTGCCCACCCGCTTGGTGGTAAAAAAGGGCTCGTAAATTCGCTCGACCAGGCTCTTCGGAATTCCCGCCCCGGTATCTCGCACTTCGACCACCACTTTCCCGGCACTTACGCTGCTCGACAGAAATATCGTTCTCTCGATTTCCTTGTTTCCCAGTTTTTCACATTTCTCTTCGATGGCGTCCCGGGCATTGATCAGCAAATTGATGAAAACCTGCTCCAACCGGTTGGCGTTCGCCATGATGGGCGGCACATCCCGAAGCTGTTTAACCACCTCGATTTTGCGCAGTTTGAGTTGCTGGACGAAGATGGCGAGCGCTTTTTCCAGCACCTCGTTGACGTTCACCCGCTCTTTTTGCACCTCGGATTTTCTTCCGAATTCCCTCAAGTGATTGATTATACGGGACGCGCGGTCCACCTGACCGTCGATCTCTTCGGCCATTGTCCGCAGAATGTCCGGCTGGATGGCTTCCTCCCTGCCCACCTTCTTAACGATGAAGCTGCTTGCCGTCTTTATTACCGACAGCGGCTGGTTGAGTTCGTGGGCGATACCGGTGGCCATTTCCCCCAGGGTGGCCATTTTGCTCGCCTGTATGAGCTGCTGCTCCGCCAGGAGGTGCTTCGTTATGTCGATGGTGGAAACGAGCAGCGCCTCCCGGCCCAGGTACTCCGAGTGCGAGACGCGGATGTTGACAAAGATGGTGCGGCCGTCTTTCGTCTTCTGCCGGACCTGGTTGATGCTGTCGTTCCCGAGTACTTCCCGGGCAAGCTCGCGCCGTTCCGCTTCTTCGAACATCTCCAGGAAAGAAGTACCGACCAGGTCCTGCTTGGCGTAACCGTAGACGACTGTGACGGAGTCGTTAAAATCCAGGATATCCAGGCTGCCCTTGGCTACCACGAAAATGGGATTGGGAATGTTGTTGAATATTTCCCGGTACTTCTGCTCCGATTTCCTGATTTCCTCCTCGAGCACCTTCCGTTCAGTGGCGTCGATACTCATCTGCATGACCGCGACCACGTTGCCCTGCCAGTCACGCAGAGCGGAGGTCCGGCACATCCAGCTGGCGAGCTTCCCGTTCTTGTCCACGCCGCTCTCTTCGCTGCAATGAGACTGGCCGTCTTCGAACGTCTGCACCACGGGGCAGGTCTCGCAGACCTCGCGGCGGTCCTTGTAGACTTCGAAACAGTAGGCGCCGGGGTGGGGCTCGAAAGTGCTGGCGAACTCGCGGTTGTGGCGAATCAGCCTGAGGTCCCTGTCCTGCACCGTGATATAGCAGGGTACCTGTTCGAACAGCTCCTGGTATTCGTCGCGCTGCTTGTTCAGTTCCGCCTGCTTTTCGCCTATCTGCCTGCCCATTGAATCTATGGCGTGCGCCAACTGGCCGATCTCGTCCTTCCATCCCGGCTCTATCAGGTGGTCGTACTTGCCGTGGGCTATGTGGCTCGTCCAGGTAATGAGTTTTCGTATCGGGCGGTTCACGAACACGTAGAGGAAGGAAAAAATAATGGTTGATATGGCCCCGAAGCTGAGCACGGCCAGCAGGGTGATCCACCGTTTGTAAGCCAGGGTGGCGGCATCGGCGGCCTTGAGCGATACGACCACATCGAGCGCCCCCAGCACTTTCTTGTCCCGGGGGTGGACGTGGCAACTGGTGGAGCAGCTCGGTTCGTTGTAGATGGGGCTTATTACCCCAAGGAGCCGAAAGCCGGCCGGGGAGTCGAAAATGCGCGTCCTCTCCATCAGAGGGACTTCCTGGGCCGGTGGTTCGTTCTTATGGCAGATGCGGCAGGCGTTCGCCCTGATGCTGGTCTTGGTGTCCACCTCGCCGGGCTGGTTCGAGAATTTTATCTGCCCGAGCTTGTTGTAGATCCGAATGTTTTCGATTCCCTCCTGCCTGCCTATATTCTTGGTGATTTCGTTTATGTCCTCCCGCGAATTGTTCATCATCGCGTAGTGGGTGCCCAGCTTGATGGTAGTGCCCAGGCGATCGCAGGACTCGACGATTTCCTTGAGGGTGTGCTTCTCCTGGTAATGGATGTCGATATAGGCCCAGACCAGGATATTGGTGAAAAGTACAAGTCCGACCACCGCTATGAGGCGAAAGATCAGGCTTCGATGTATGCTGACTGACCCGTTCAACATTGGCCGGTCCCCTTTCCGCCGCGCAGTCAGCTCGAGTTGTTTTAAGCCCTGTCTTTCGTGACCTCTTCAAGTCGAGGCCGAACCGAGCCGGCCGGCAAGCCGTCCTGTACCTGGCGAGAGGATTTGAGCTTTTCCATGAACCCCGGAGTCACGGCCAGGTTCAGGTCCAGCCGCAGGCCGGCGTCGTCGAGGCCCAGTGCAAGCCCGATAAGCTGGGGCAGGTAGATAATGGAAATCCCCAGGTCCCTGCCTCGCATTCTCGAAACCTTTTTTTGGCAGCTTTCCAGATTCATCTGGCACATGGGGCAAACCGTGGCGATGCAATCGGCGCCCTCGGCCGCCTCCAGAAGCGATGCCACCAGGTCGAGGGCCAGTTCCGGTTTGGTGGTCATCAGCCCCGCGCCGCAGCATTTCGCTCCCATGGACCACTGGTGCACCTCGCACCCCAGCGCCCGGATAAGCGGCTCCATCGTCACAGGCTGCTGCGGGTCGTCGAAGTCCGCGTACGGGCGAAGGGCCTGGCAGCCGTAATAGGGGACCACGGAAATGCCTTCCAGCTTTCTGACGACGGCGGCCTCGATACGGCCTGCCCCGATATCCACGGCAAGAATGTCCAGCAGGTGCCGCACCCGGATGCCTCCGCTGTAGGACAGTCCCTCTTCTTTCAGGGCCTTGTTTACCAGCTCGGCCGCTTCCCCGTCGCTTCCCATCCGCTCGTCTGCGCGGCGCATGTTCAAAAAGCAGGCGCTGCACGGCACCATCATATCCGCCTCGATTCCGGTTGCGGCGGCCAGGGCAAGGTTTCTGGCCGGAAGGGCAAGCGAAGCCAGGCGGCTCACCGAATCCGCCGCACTCGCCCCGCAGCAGGTCCAGTCTTCAATCTCTACAAGCTCGGCCCCAACGGAGCGCATCAGGGCGCGTGACGACAGGTCGTATTCACGGGCGGTCCCTTCCAGCGAACAACCGGGATAGTAGAAGTATTTCATGACCGCGCCTCCAGTTCCTCAATTTTGCGAAAGAGCCGGTCGAGCTTCCCGGACCCGAACCGCGGCACTTTGGGCGAAATTTTACCCTTCCTCATGAGCTTTATGCCCAGCGCGGTAAACTTCATCGGAACCATGGGATTGCGCACGCGCATGAAATAGACCGCCATCATCTCCGCCTCGCGCACCCTGCCGTATTTGCGCACCGAGTCCATGAAGGATGTGTAGAACGCCGGACTTTTCCGGTCTTTATAGAGTCCTTCGCAAATGGCGGCCCTTTTCAGGGCGGCCATGTTTTCGGTAAGGGGCAGGCCGCGCGGACAGCGCAGCGTACACATGTAACAGCTCGAACAGAGCCAGAAGGTCCTGCTGTTAAAGATTTCATTTTTCATGCCGGCCTGGACCATCCGCCAGAGCTGCCGGGGCGTGAGGTCCATACCGGCGGCACTCGAACAGGAACCGGTGCAGGTCCCGCATTGCATGCAGGCCCTCACGTTTTTCGAAATCTCTTCAAAGTTGAGATCGGGCTCTGGCTCCGCCTCAAATACAGCCGCTCCGGTCACTGGTTTTCCCATCTCCATTTCAAGACTCCGCTTTCCTATTCGAGCGCCGCATCCAGCATCGACATTACCTGCCGGTCGGAAAATCCGCGCAGAACCGATGCGCTGTTCGGACATATTGCCGCACAGGCACCGCACCCCTGGCACAGCAGCTCGTTTACCTCGATCCGGTCCTCTTCCTCGTCCCTGTACCGGGCCTCATAGGGACACACTGAGATGCAACGCTCGCAAAGCGAGCACAGGCTGTGGCGCACCTGGGCGGTTACCGCACCCTGGCGCAGCGAACCCCGCATCAGGACACCGAGCGCCCGCTGGGCGGCCGCCTGGGCCATGGCAATAGTTTCAGGCACGGACCGGGGCGAATGCGCGATCCCGCAGGTAAATATGCCGTACTTCATCATGTCCACCGGGCGCCACTTGTACTCGGCTTCCCGGAAAAATCCGTCCTGGTTGGTCTGGATTCCGAAAATTTCGGCAAGCCTGCCCTGGTCGCCGGGTACGATTCCGGTGCTGAGCACCAAAAGGTCCGGGTTGATCACGATATCGCGCCCCAGAACGGAGTCGTGGGCGGAAAGCGAGATCCTATCGCCCTCGACTTTAACCTCGGGTTTGCGGTCGGGCCGATACTGGATGAAGACTATGCCCTGCGATCTGGCGCGCGTGTAGTAGGACTCCAAAAACCCGTATGCCATCATGTCACGGTAGAGGATGTATATATTCAGGTCGGGGTTTTTCTCACGCAGGTAGAGAGCGTTCTTGAGGGCCGAAGCGCAGCAGATGCGGCTGCAGTAATCGCGGCCCGGCTCACGCGAGCCGACACACTGGATCATGGCGACGCTGCCCAGCTCCGAAGGATTCAGGCCGCCCGAATGCAGCCTCTCTTCCAACTCGTGCTGAGTGAGGACCGCCTCGCTTTGCCCGTACCCGTAGGCTTGCGTTTTTGCTTCGTTTCCACCCGTGGCGATGATCGCTGCCCCATGGTCCACCGTCTCGCCCGATCCGTCCTCCAGTTCAAGCGTGGTCGAAAACCGCCCCAGCGACCCCTGGGAGTGGACGACCGAGGCACCCTTCAAAACCCGTATCCGGGGATTGCTCTCGACCTCCGCCCTCACTTTTTGCAAAAGGTCCTCGGGAGAAGGCCCGTCGATGCTTCGGTGCAGGCTCCTCAAAAGCCCGCCCAATTCTTTTCCCCGCTCCACCAGGCAAACCTCGATGCCGTGTTGCGCCATCGCCAGGGCGGCACTCATCCCGGCTATGCCGCCCCCCACCACCAGCACCCTTCGCTCAACGGGCGTGGCCGCAAATTTGAAGGGTTCGGCGCTTGTAAGCCTGGCAAGAGACATTTCCAGGCGGACCTTCAGTTCCTGCTCGGCCGCCGCCGGTTCTTTTTTCTCCCAAAGAGGCGTGAGCAGGTCCGTGGTCTCCATCAGGGCGGGACTGAGCCCGATCTGCCTTCCCAGCTCGACCAGCTTTCTCCCGTACGCGCACGGCATACAGGCCCCGATCAGCAGCCGGTTGAAGCCGGCCCCCTTCAAAGACCCCAGCATCGAATCCCACCCGGCGCGCGTGCAAAGCCGGTCGATACGCAGTACCGGGCCGCCGTTCAAATCCTTTTTAAGCGACAGGGAAACGGAATCCAGGTCGACCGACTCCGAGATCTTTCCGCCGCACGAACACAGGGCGACGGCCGTTACCGGCAACTCCCGGGACACGTCGCGAAAAGCGGCTTCGCCGTTGTCGGCAGCCAATGCCGCGCCGCCCCCGGACCGAATGATCCTGGAGGCCTCAAGCGATGCCGCACCTGCCTGAATTACAGATTCCGAGATGTCTTTGAGCCCGGAAAACGACCCGCCCGAAAGCACCCCTGCCCGGCTGGTGCCCGCCGGTGCAAAACCGTCCGTCTTGCAAAAACCCCACTGGTTAAGCTCGATCCCTGTGAGTTCGGCCAGCGCCCCCGCCGAAGCGGCCGGTTTCTGGCCCGTTGCGAGCACCACAATGTCGAAAACCTCTGATCGGGTGTTGCCTTCCGCATCCGAGTATCGCAGTGAAAGCGCCCCGTCCGGCCCGGGCTCCACGGAATGAACGCGGCTTCGCACGAAGCGCACGCCGTGTTCCTTTTCGGCCGTTTCGCGGTAGCGGTGGAAATCCTTCCCGAAGGTGCGCATGTCCATGTAAAAGATCACGGATTCCACTTCCGGGTTCTTACGTTTTGCGAGCACGGCCTCTTTTACCGAGAACATGCAGCACACCGACGAGCAGTAATCGGCGTTGAGCTGGAGGTTCCGCGACCCCACGCACTGGAGCCATGCGACCCTGCGGGCGGGCCGTGAGTCCGACGGACGCAGGAGCTGTCCCGCGTTGGGGCCGGTCCCGCTTATCAGCCGCTCGAATTGAACGCTGGTCACCACATTGGGGAGGACGCCGTATTCGTAAGTGTTGGCCCCTGCGGCCGGATCGGCCAGCTCGCTGCCGGCGGCAAGGATCACCGCGCCCACCTCTATCTCAAGCTCGGAAACCTTCTGGGTGGCCTGGTAGTACTGCACCGCCATGCCGATCAGGGCCTCGACGTCAAAGGGCTTCATAAGGTAGTCGCGCGCACCGAACTTCATGGCCTCGACCGCCGTTTCGACCGTGGCGTAGGCCGTCATCATGATCACCGGCAGGCCGGGGCGAATCTCCTTGGCGGCCTTGAGTACCTCGACCCCGTCCATTCCGGGCATTTTGATGTCGAGAAGCATCAGGTCGTATTCCCGCCCGGAGAGCTTTTCGATGGCCTGCGCTCCCGATTCGGCCATGTCCACTCCGAACCCTTCCACCTCCAGCCACTCCTTGAGGGAATCGCGCACCACGAGTTCGTCGTCCACCACCAGGACACGAAACGCGCTGCGGGCATCGAGCTTCAGATCGATTGCGCCCGTGGGGCACACTTTCTGGCATTCGCCGCACCGGGTGCAGGCTTCGGCATCGACCGTGTACCCGTTTGGTATATTGTGCGGCACGGGCAGAAAAACCGCCTTGCGCCTGGTAAGCCCCGCGTTGAATTCGTCCGGGACCTCGACCGGGCACACCCGCGCGCATTCCCCGCAGCCGGAACAAAGGCTTTGATCGACCACCGCGGGCACCGAGCGCAGCTTCACCTTGAACTTGCCCGGTTCACCCTCCATCGAGATCATCTCCGTCGCCAGTTTGATCTCGATATTATCGTGGTAAAAACCCTTTCTCAGGCAATACTGGGAAGAGGTATCGCGATTGACCATGGGCAGCATCTTGCACATGCCGCAATGATCGTCGGGGAACTGGTGGTCGAGCTGGCGCAGGATTCCCCCCAGGTTCGGCGCCTTGTCGATCAGCACCACCCGGTAGTTCATCTCAGCGAGGTCCAAAGCGGACCGTATGCCGCTTATTCCGGCCCCGATGACCAGGGCGGAACCTATTTTTTCCTCCATGTTCATACCTCGTTCCAGAGCTGCCGCTGCCTTGAAATTGAGCTTTGACGATACATGGGCACAGCCCCTAATCCTTACCGCCCGTCACCTCCGGAAACTCCATTTCGCGGAAGGTGGACAGGGGCGGCTCGTCACTCGGGTTCATCCCCGGCGTATAATCGAAGGCGCGCTGAGTGAAATGGGCGATGGTCCTGAAAAGCTCCATGACCGGCACGCCGTTGGGACAGGCGTTCGAGCACTGGCCGCACCCGATGCAGGCGGTGCTCATGTGTGCGAGCCGGGTCAGGTGATAGAAAACGGTATCGGTGGGCATCTTCAAAATTCCCTTGCGGGCCGCCCATTTCAAATATTGCGCCGGTTCGTGGTCGAAAACATCGGTCACGAACACGCATTCCTTGCAATAGCACACCGGGCACGCCACCCGGCAGTTGTAGCAGTTGACGCAGTTGCCGAGATAGCTCATCAGCTTCTCGATGTCCGCCGTCGCCTGGCTGGTCTCCTCGAACATCCGGTCGCGATAGGCCGTGCGCTCCCGGATAAGGGCCTGGACCGCCTCCCGCCTTCCCGGCGGTTCCTCCGCAGCGGGCAGACCCAGCTTGCCCAGCAGCTCGTCGCCCTTTTCCGTATTGGACGTCAGGAGCAGCGACTCCATCATGTCGCCTCCCAGAAACCCTATGGTGAGGTCGGCGCCGGATGCCGTCGGGAATTCGCAGGACTTGCACGCCGGCGAGATCTCGACTCCGGCCGCACCGGTGGTTTTCCCCGCCGCATTGGCGCCGTAGAAATCGATCGTGGACTGAATGGAGCTGACCGATGCCGTAAAAGTGCCGTAATCGAGGTTGCCGAAAGCCCCCATGCAGTCCATCCCGATCAGCAGGACTTTTTCCATGCTTCCCTGCTTCAGCTTCACCAGTTCGATGAAGGCGCGGATTTCGCACGGCCGCATCACCGCTGCAATCGGGGCGTCGAGGGGCTTGCGGGTAAGCCTAGAGAGCACTTTCGCCGCGTTAAGCGGAAAAGCGGGCGCCAGGGGATCGGCCTGCCCCAGTTTTTCAGGGTCGGTCACCAGGGTGGGCATGACGGCGTTTTTCATCGGAAGGTGCTGAGCGACAAGGACGGCTGCGACCTGTTTGTCCTTGAGCAGCGCCTTCAGGAAATCCTGCACCGCGGCAACCGGATTGCGTTCCTTCACGATCAGCTTTGCTTTATTGGGCATCATCTATCTCCAGCTTGCGGACCATTTTCTCCCGTCCGGCATTACAGAATCATTGCATTGCGCAGCTTGTTGGGCCCGATGGCCTTTACTTCGGATACCATCTGCCGCAGGGTCTCGGCAAAATCGATTCCTTCGCTGGCCCCGATCCAGGTCATCTTCAGGCGGCGTTCGTCAAAGCCGAACCGCGCAAAGATTTCTTTGAGGAGCTTGAGCCGCCGGCGCGCCTTCAGGTTCCCGTTGATATAATGGCAGTCGCCGGGATGGCACCCGCTTACCAGGACAGCATCGGCACCATCGAGGAGTGCTTTGATGATGTACTTGGGATCGACCATTCCGGTGCACATCATCCGAATCAGGCGCACGTTGGGAGGCTGCGTAAGTCTCGATGTCCCGGCGAGGTCAGCGGCCGTGTAGGTGCACCAGTTACAGACGAAGGCGATTATCGTCGGTTCGTATTGTTCCATCGCTCCCCCCATTCCGGTTATTCCGGAAAGAATCATCCGTGGTTAACCCACCTGTTCCAGGATTCCCTCGATTTCGGCAAATACCTGTTTCGAGGTAAAGTGCTTGACGCGAGCAGCTCCGCTCGGACAAAAACCGGCACAGCTCCCGCAGCCCTTGCAAACCGCCTCGTTTACCTCGGATACCCCCAGCCGCTCGTTGAATTCGATGGCCGAATACGGGCAAAGACCGATGCAGGTCTTGCATCCGGCGCACACGTCCGGGTCTATCCATGAAGTAACCGGGGATATCTCCACCTTGCCGCGCGTGGCAAGGGCCAGGGACTGCGCTGCCGCCCCCGAGGCGTGGGATACGGCATCCGGTATATCTTTGGGTCCCTGGCAGGTCCCCGCCAGAAATATTCCGTCGGTGGGAGTGGACATCGGGCCCAGCTTGGGGTGTTCTTCCAGGAAGAACCCGTCGCCGCCCTGGCTCACTCCAAAAATCCGAGCCACCTCGGGCGCGTTCTTTCGCGCTTCCATCGCGGTGCACAGGATCACCATGTCCGCCGACACCTGGATACGCTTGCCGACCAGCGTATCCTCGCAATGGACCACCAGCTCGCGGTGGCCGGACGCCGACACGACCTCCTGGATTTCCCCGGGCTTGCCGCGGACAAAATTTATGCCCTCTTCCTGGAGGCGCCTGTAGAATTCCTCGTAGCCTTTCCCGAAGCAGCGCATGTCGATATAGAAATTGTGGACCTTGATATCGTGGCCCGCCTTTTCCTTGATCAGGTGGCCGTATTTGAGCGCATACATGCAGCAGACGCGGGAGCAGTACTCATGGTAATTAACGTCCCGGCTGCCCACGCAGTGTATGATCGCCACGCTGGAAGGTTTCCGGCCGTCTTTCATAACGATCTGCCCGCCGGTGGGCCCCACGGCATTGTTTAGCCTCTCGAATTCAAGGCCGGTGTAAACCTCGTCAAATCGGCCGTAGCCGTAATTTTTCAGTGGAGAGGGGTCCATTATGTCAAAGCCGGTGGCCAGTATTATCGACCCCACTTCCACTTCAAGATCTTCCGCTTTCATTGAATGATCGACGGCGGAACGCTCGCATACCCGCACGCACTCCATGCACTCCGAGCAGCCCCCACAGTTGAGGCACCTGTTCGCTTCCGCGGCGGCGCCATCCCCGGACAACCCGCTGCTCACCTCTAAAAAGGAACTTTTGGCTGTCAGCGGGTCTATTTTATGGGTTTGAGCATGCGCAAGGACCTGAATGTCTTCGGGGATTTCACGCCAGTCGCCTTGCTCAACCGTTTCGGAATCGGCGGCCGGCTCCGTATCGAACTCTTCACCTTTGATATAGAGATCTATTGCTTCCACCGCCCTGCGGGCAGCGGCGATTGCTTCAATCACCGTTGCCGGACCGCTCACCGCATCGCCCGCGGCAAAAACGTCCGGGGCCGAAGTCTGCATCGAGGCGGCAGCGGCGGTAATTCTGCCGCGCCTGCCCGTTTCCACCCCGCAGTCACTGCAGCAAGACGATTCAGGCTCCTGGCCGATTGCCGGAATAATCGCGTCGCAATCAATTACGAACTCCGAACCCTCCTGCGGGACGGGGCGCCTGCGGCCGCTTTCGTCGGGAGGGCCGAGCACGGTCCGGATGCACTTGAGCCCGGTTGCCTTTCCGGCGGAACCCTCAACGGCAATGGGCGCGGTGAGGTAGCTGATGCGAATGCCCTCCGAGAGCGCATCGTGGATTTCCTCCTCGTATGCGGGCATCTCCTCGCGGCTCCTGCGGTAGACGATGGTAACCTCCTCGCTTCCGAGCCGAAGGGCCGTTCTCGCGGAGTCTATCGCCACGTTGCCGCCGCCTATTATCGTCACACGCCTGCCCGGGCACTTGCCGGCACCCAGGTTGGTTTCGCGCAGAAAATCGGTGGCGTCGAGGACGCCGCCAAATTCCGTTTCTCCGGGAATATTCATCTTCAGAGCGCCGTGAGCGCCTATGCCGATGAAGATCGCCTTGTATCCCTGCTCCCGGAGGTCGTCCAGCGTGAAATCGGCGCCCAGCCTCCTGCCGGTTTCCATCCCGATGCCCAGCCGCAGGATGTTTGCGATCTCGCGGTCCAGGACCTCGCGCGGCAGCCTGTAGTCGGGAATCCCCACCCTCAGCATCCCGCCCGGTTCCGGCAGGGCCTCGAATATGGTGACGCCGTAGCCTTTGAGCCTGAGATAATAAGCAACGGTGAGGCCGGCCGGTCCCGAACCAATCACGGCCACCTTTTCCGGTTTTTCTTCAATTTCGGGCAGCGGGAGTTCTTCCAGGTTTACCTGGTCGGCCGCAAATCTTTTGAGTTCCCTTATGGCGATTGCGGAATCCACTTCCGCCCTGCGGCATGCGGTTTCGCAAAAGGCGGGGCACACCCGGCCCAGTACTCCGGGCAGCGGGATCTTCTCCATGATAAGCTCGACCGCTTCCCGGTACTTCCCGCGACCGACGAGCTGCACATAGCCGTGGACGTTTATCCCCGCCGGGCAGGACGTGCGGCAGGGGGCCACGTCCTTTTTGTCGATGCAAAATGTAAACGGTACGGCCTGTGGAAAAGACCGGTAAACCGCCTTGCGCGCCCCCAGCATTTCATCGAACTCGTTGGGGACCGAAACCGGGCAGTTCTCGGCGCAAATGCCGCAACCGGTGCACCGGTCTTCCCGGATGAAGCGGGGCTTCCTGTGCACGCGCACCTTGAAGTTGCCGACGAACCCTTTGACCTCGGCCACCTCGCTGTAGGAAAGCAGATTTATATTCGGGCTCTGGCTTACGGCAACCGTTTTGGGGGTGGATATGCAGGCGGCGCAGTCGAGCGTCGGGAAGGTCTTGTCGAACTGGACCATGTGCCCGCCTATCGAGGGTTCCTTTTCCACCAGGTGGACCTGGTGGCCGGACCTGGCAATATCGAGCGAGGCCTGTATACCGGCTATCCCCGCACCCACCACCATTACGTCCGGATGAACGCTCACTTCGCGGCTGCTGAGGGATTTATGGTAATTGACGCGGCTCACGGCGGCGGCGGCCAGGGTCTTGGCCTTGGCGGTAGCGGCGCCGGGGTCTTCGGTGACCCAGGAGCAGTGCTCGCGAATGCAGGCCATCTGGAAATAATAGGGATTCAGCCCCGCCCGCTGGCACGCCCCCTGGAAGGTCTTCTCATGCAGCCTGGGCGAACAGGACGCCACCACCACCCGATTCAACCCCATTTCCCGGATGTCTTTCTGGATCATTTCCTGGCCCGGGTCGGAGCACA
The DNA here is from genome assembly GCA_963712895.1 of uncultured delta proteobacterium. Lineage (GTDB taxonomy): Bacteria > Desulfobacterota > Syntrophobacteria > Syntrophobacterales > Syntrophobacteraceae > SbD1. The sequence goes on from CAVQJR010000020.1 coordinate 54,118, forward strand.
TGAACTTGTAGTCCCTGGCGACGACCACGTTTCTGAGCCCTCGCACGAACCTGGCCACTTCCTCGACGGCGACCTTGCCGCCGATGTTCGTGCCACAATGGCAGACGTAAAATCCGATTCTTACCGGCATTACCAAACCTCGCTACAGGGTTCGATCCATATTGGAATCGCGGCGTGGGGCCGCAGGGCCGTTCACACCCCTGTCAGGACCGGGGAGGGGTCCCCCTGTTTTCCGGCTCCTGATTCCAGGCCGCCCGCATTGCTTTATCGAAAGAACAGTTCAGGCAGTCAAAGTCGGTATCGCACATCTTGAAATTCACGACCTTGGCTTTCATCCAAACGCATTCCCGCTCACTCTCTTCGACCGGTTCCCCAGCGGGTCTTCCGGGCAGCCCTTGTGGCGGTTTGGTCGGCATTGGATCGTCCTGCATTGTCTGGAGATAAAAAGATTAGTTCTTGCGGCGTCGGAATTCGACCCGAGTACCAGGGAGGTAAGGGCAAAAGATATGCCATAACGGCAGGAAAGCGCCTTTTTTTGTACGCCGGCTACAAAACCGCACTGCGTAACAGACAGGGGGCTCGATTTTGCCGTTACCGCCAAGCCCGGTTTTAAAAAGTGCGAACCGCTTGTGTTTACGGATTAATCGGTGTGTTTAAATTTTAATCAATCAGGAGCCGGTCTTTTCGAAAAGTTCCAACCCCCGGCGCGGCGGGATGAACCGCCGCATATCCGCTTGCCGGGCGCCCGGAGGCACGGCGGCCCGGACTTAAGGGGGCAAAGGGGTTTTCCCGCTCCCGTTCTTTCGGTTCCGAGTGCCCTGACCGGTTCTTTTGCAGGGGGAAAAGCAGGCGGCGGCTCTTTCCGTATGCTTTGAAGATTAGAGAAATCTGCCGCGCGTCTTGAATAAATGAAGCGCACGTTGTATAAATTTTAAACACCCTTGAGAACCGTCAGGCTCGCTCACCGGGGACCCCCTGGCTGCTGAACCGATTTCCCGGCGGGAAGTTATGGCGGTGTGAATTTCCTCAAGGTCTGGAGTTTGCCATGGGTACCGACAGGGAGATGAGAATTGCGATAATAGGAGGCGGCAAACGGTGCCGGTCCTTTCTCGAAATGCTGGACGCCGAGCTTTGTCCGCAGCTACGCGCCCGGATTGTTGCCGTTGCGGACCTCAACGAAGACGCCGAAGGCATTCGGCTCGCCAGGGAAAAAGGAATATTTACAACCGGGGATTACAGGGATTTTTACGGTATTCCCGACCTTGACCTGGTGATCGAACTCACGGGCAACGAGGAACTGCTCAAAGACTTCATGAAAAACAACCCGGCGCGGGTGCGGGTCCTGGAGTCCGCCATCTCCCGCCTGTTCGGAGACACCCTCCGGTTGCGGGAGCAATATCTTTTCAGGACCAGGCAGGTGGACCTGATCGAGGGGATCATCAGCTCTCTTTTTTCCAGCCTGCGGGACTGGGTGCTGGTTCTTCAGCCCGATTTGCGCATACTGGATGCCAACGAGGCTTTTATCGACGCGGTCCGGTCCTCAAAAGAAGACCTGACCGGAAAATACTGCTACCAGGCCGCATACGGGCTGAGCGAACAATGCAGTGGGAACGCCCTTTCATGCCCGGTGAGGGAATGCCTGGACACCGGAATGGTGGCCCACGCCATTCACGAGCGGACCATGCCGGACGGCCGGCTCCGCTACAGCGAAGTGAGCGCCGTTCCATGGAGGGCCGCGGACGGAAAAGTCCAGGCGGTAATCGAAATATTCCGGGACATAACGGATGAGCTGGAGAAAAAATTCGAGAAGAAGTCGCGGGCACTCAAACACAACCTGATCCGGCTGATTCACGAGGACAAGATGATCTCGCTCGGAAAGCTTGTCGCCAGCGCCATGCACGAGATCAACAATCCGCTCTCGGGCATAAATTCCCTGGCCCGCCTCATGGAAGAAGAGATCAAATCGGATGCGCAGTGGGCGGAAAACAAGGAGAAGTTTTCCTATTACCTTAATCTTATAGGGACCGAATCGGCTCGGTGCAGCGCCATTGTGAGCGACCTGCTCTCTTTTTCCAGGCAGCAAAGGGCGGTTCGCGTCCCCATTCAGCTAAATGAGCTGATACTGAAGATTCATGCTTTTGTCAGTCATCGCCTCGAGATGCAAAAAATCGCCTCGGTACTGGACCTCGCCCCGGAGCTGCCGCCCATCCTGGGTGACGAGCGCCAGATACACCAGTGCCTGCTCAATGTGATTTTGAACGCAATCGAGTCGATGCCCGACGGGGGGAAGCTTACCATCTCCACCGCCCGCAATCGCCGGTCGAGGCAGATTCGGGTCGGTGTTGCCGATACCGGCATAGGGATACCCGGCGAGGATATATCGCGCATTTTCGAGCCGTTTTTTTCGACCAAGAGCGAGGACAAGGGGGTTGGCCTCGGGCTTTCGGTGGTTTACGGCATAATCAAGGAACATGGAGGGTCGGTCTGGGTCCAGAGCGAACCGGAAAAAGGAGCGCTTTTCCAGTTGAGGTTCCCGGAAATTACGGAACCGGACCTGGATTAGCGTCAGTGGGGTAGGGATGGGTGAATCCGTGCGCATATTGGTTGTAGACGATGAGCTGATCGTTCGCGAGTCCATGGCCGGCTGGCTGAACCGCGCCGGCCACGAAGTGCATACGGCACAGGGCGGCCACGAGGCGATGGAGATGATAGACTCCAGCGCCTACGACCTGGTGTTTTTGGATATCAGGATGCCGGACATAAGCGGTCTGGAAATCCTCAAAATCATAAAGCTCAACCAGCCTTCCGCCCTGGTGGTCATGATAACCGCTTACAGTTCGGTCGAAACGGCGATCGAAGCCATGAAAAACGGCGCCGACGATTACCTGGTGAAGCCGTTTGAGCCGGAGAGACTGAAGCTTTTGACCGAAAAGCTCATTAACCAGAAGCGGCTGGTGGATGAAAACATCTGCCTTCGAAAACAGATTGACAGCAGCACCCGGTACCGGGACCTTATAGGCTCTTCCGCCTGTATGAAGAGGGTATTTTCGTTCATGGACCAGGTTGCCGGGGTGGACTCCCCGGTACTGCTCCAGGGTGAGACCGGCACGGGCAAGGAACTGGTGGCCAAAGCCATTCATGCGCGAAGCAGCCGCCGCCACGGCCCGTTCATCCCGATCAACTGCGGGGCCTTTGCCGAATCTTTGCTGGAAAGCGAGCTTTTCGGCCACGAGATCGGCTCCTTCACCGGGGCCGTCCGCACACAGAAAGGGCGGCTGGAGATGGCCAGGGGCGGCACCCTTTTCCTGGATGAAATCGGCGAAATTCCGCCCAAGATGCAGGTGGACCTGTTGCGGGTCCTCCAGGAGAAGCGCTTTCACCGGGTGGGAGGAACGCGGGACTTGTACGTGGATTTCAGGTTGATATCCGCAACCCACCGGGATTTGAGAAAACGGGTGGCGGACGAAAGATTTCGGCAGGATTTCTACTTCCGCCTCAAAGTAATCGAAATCGAAGTCCCGCCCCTGCGTGAGAGAACAGATGACATCCCTTTGCTTGCCGCGCATTTCCTGCACAGGTTCCGGCGCGAAACCAGCAAAAACATAAAAGGGCTCCGGGACGAAGCCCTCACGCTGCTGCAGTCATACAACTGGCCCGGCAATGTCCGCGAACTCGAAAATGCCATCGAACGGGCGGTGGTGCTCGCAAAAACATCCTACCTGAGGAAAGAGGATTTCGCTTTTCTGTTCCGGGGCAGCGGTGCGGAAGACGTTGCGGTTTCAATGAAAGACGTGGAGAAAAACCACATTCACAGGACCCTTAAGCTCGTTCGCTGGAACATTTCCAAAGCCGCCACCCTGCTCGAAATAAACCGGGTGACGCTGCACAACAAGATAAAAAAATACGGGCTGAAGCCCTTGGATTGAGGGATTGATTGATCATTTATTGATTGATCATTTAATGAGATTCACAGCTTGCCATGTATTTATTATTTATTGGCTGCATGGTTATGTCCGCTTAGCTCCACCGTTTATGCAAATCTCCAGCATCTCGAACATTAAGACCTCGGAGGGAAGGTCGGACTATTTTCATCCTTACTATGCAAATTCCCCTTAATATTGTATTATCGAATGGCTAGATCAAGGACCACGAGTGAAAATGAACTGCTCGGAAGAATTGCCATCAATCCCAATGCCATAATGGGCAAGCCGGTGATCAATGACAGACGTCTTACAATCGAGTTCATTCTGAACCTGCTGGCTCTTCGCAACAAGATCTTTGCAGAGTACGGGCTTCATGCCCATCGGTTAGAAGACGGATTTGAATCATGAAAAAGCTACAGGCTAAGATACTGATTTTGGTAACATTTCTGATTCTGCTTTCTGTCATAGTATTTATGGTTAACCATATTGTAGCTCTTGCACATCTATTGACTAATATCAATCCTTTACTTGGGACAATCTCGCTATGGCTTCTGCTTGGATTAATGTGCTTATGCACTTTCTATCTCATTGCTGCTTATTTTTTAAGGCACAAATCTCTGGTCTTACCTGCTAATCCGACACTTGAGCAAGAACAGCTTTATCTGGCTAACCTTATAAAAAGATTAGATTCCAATAAAGAACTCGTAAATAGAGGAGTACGGGTACATACTTCAGACGATATTGCCAGGGTGATTACCTTACTTGACTGTCTGGCGGACGATGAAATAAGGCAAGTAGCAAGAAGAGTATTTGTTTCAACCTCCATTTCTCAGAACGGAAGATTGGATTCGATTATAGTCTTTTACCAGATTGCCCGACTGATCTGGAAAATATCAACAATCTACGATCAGAGACCTAACCCTTACGAATTATGGAAAATCTATTGTAATATACTTACGACTTCCATGATTTCATACGGCATTGAGCAAGTGGACTTAACTGACCAAATCGGAAGCATAATTTCTCCTCTTTTTGCTAACTCGATATTGGATCATGTCCCAGTTGTGAAGACGTTTACAAAAGTTTTCACTCATGCAATCCTCAGTGGATCAGCCAATGCTGGCTTAGTTTGCAGAGTTGGCATAGTATCGAGAAATTACATGGGTCTGAAAACTCAAGTGGACTATCATGCACAACTACGCCCCACGGTGGAAGCTACACGAATGCTGAATAGCATTTCATCCGAGTCAGTACAGAAAGTTCTAGCGGCCTTAGTTGACTCGATAAAAGATATTACCGCTCAAGGGACAAAGAAAGCCACACACCTCATCGTTAATGCTGCTGGTGCAGCGGTGCAAAGTGTCGCTGATGCGGGTAGAGCCGTTGGAGAGAGCACATCCGAAGTTTACGGGGCTACCAGAGAAGAGATGAAGAAGGCCAGCGCATGTGCTGTGAGAGGAGTTCAAACGTTAGGCTGCTCTGTAAGAGATATTACCACTCAAGGAACGAAGAAAGCCGCAGACACTATCGTCAATGCTGCGGAAGTGGCGGTGCAAGGTGTCGCTGGTGCTGGTGGAGCCATGACAGGTCGTAGTCATGACGCCTATTGCACGACCATGAAAAGAGCGAAGAAGATTGCTGCCAATGCAGTCAAAACGACCCAAATGGGTTTAAGCGGTATAAGAAAATCAGCAAAGAAAATCGGTTCAATTTTTTCAAGAAGAAGCAATTAAGTGTAATAATTTCAAAATCCCTCAATCCGTCCCGGCCGGAAGTTCAATCCTGAACAGTGCCCCGTGTCCCGTTTCGCTTTCAACCTGGATCACCCCCTTGTGCCTGTCGATGATTCCATAAGTGGTCGAAAGCCCCAGCCCCAGTCCCTTGCCTTCCGTTTTCGTAGTGTAAAAAGGGTCGAAAATGAAAGGCAGGTCCTCCTTGGCAATTCCGCTCCCGGTGTCTCGCACCGTGATGCCGATCACCTTTTTTTTCGGATTAAACGAACTCGAAAGCGTCAGATCCCCTCCTTCCGGCATGGCGTCGATGGCGTTGAAAATCAGGTTTATTATGCATTGCTGGAGCTGGTTGCCGTCGCCGGTTATGGGCGGAACCGCGGCCTGAAGGTCCGTCGAAACTTTTATGTTCTGGAGGCTCAGCTTATGCTGGCTAAGCGTTATGCACTTGGAGATGAGCTCGTTGATATTAACGGGACCGAATTCGAGCTTCGACTTTCGCGAGAAGGCAAGCAGGCCGGATACTATTTTCGAGCACCGGCTGATCTCGCTTTCGGTAAGCGCAAGATATCCCTGGAATTTGGCGACTGAATCCGCGGACGGAGCCCCACGGCCCAGGATTTTGGTCATAAGGCGGGCGTAGTTCAGGATTCCCGCCAGGGGGTTATTTATTTCGTGAACGACGCTTGCCGCCAGCCTCCCCAGGGAGATCATCTTGTCCTGGTGGAGTAACCGGGCCTGGTCGGCCACCAGCTTTCGCCTCTCGCGCCGGTCCCGGAAAAAACCGACAATCCCCCGCGCCTCCTCTCCCTGGTACATCACCACCGCCGAGAGCTGAACGGGAATGCGCCCCCCGCCCTTGGCGGCAAGCCAGGTTTCATACGGAAGAAGCCTTTCCTTTCCGCCGAATTGCTCGGAAGCGAGCACCGAGTGGAACTTTTCAGCCTCGCCGGGAAGAAAAAGCCGGTCGAAAGTCATCCCGTGCATCGCTTCGTCTCGCTGGAAGCCGAGCATTTCCTCCATGCTGCGGTTAAATACTATGATCCTGCCCTCCCGGTCACAGGCCGCGATGCCGTCCAGCGAACTCTCTATCAGCAATTTCTGGAACCGGAAAGTCCTGGCCAGTTCCTCGGCCGTTTCCATCCACCGCTCTTCTATGAGCGCCGTATAGTCCTGTAGCTCCCGCCGTTGCGTGTACCTGTCTTTGGCCCGCTTGAGAGCAACCGTCAGGACGTCGTCATTTATGGGCTTCATGACGAAGTCCGAAGCGTCGAGCTGAAGGGCCCTTACGGCGTACTCGCTTTCGTCGAAAGCGGTTACGACGATGACCTCGGTGTCCGGGGCCAGCGCCTTGACCCGTTTGAGCACCTCGAGGCCGTCCATCCCGGGCATTCGGATATCGGTGATGACTATGGGGGGTTGCTCCCTTTCGCATACGCTGATTCCGGTCTCGCCGTCCGAGGCCGTGAATACGCAGTAGCCGGCCTCTTCAAGGCTGATCGCCATGACATTCCGGATTCCGGGATCGTCGTCTATGAGCAGGATTTTCCACTCTTTTTTCATGTCGGCTCCGAGTTGATTTTCCTGGCCTGTGCCCCCGCAGACATTGGAGCGCCGTTGCCCGCCTCCAACAACCGCCGGATGTCGATTCCGTATTTTTTTACGCGATGCCAGACGGTCACCCGGTTAACTCCCAGCATCCGGGCCGCCCGTGTCTGATTGCCGCCGCTCTCAACCAGGGCCTCGACAAGCTCTTCCCTTTCTCCGGTCAGGAACGGCGCCGGGTCCCGCACCCTGTTTTCCGGGCCCGGTTCCGGCCGCTTCATGCGGAACGGAAGGTGGTCGGGGAGAATCGGTCCCTGTTCGGCCACGACGAAAGCATACTCCAGGACGCCCTTGAGTTCACGCACGTTCCCCGGCCAGTGGTAGTTCATGAAAAGGTCCATGGCGGCGGCGCCGGGTCCCGAAATCGGTTTGCCGCTCTTTTTCCGAAGCTTGCGGGTGAAGTGGTCCACGAGCAGTGGAATGTCGTCCGCACGCTCCCTCAAGGGGGGCAGGTGGATGGGTACGATGTTTATGCGGAAAAAGAAATCCTCCCGGAATTTTCCCTGCGATATGAGCTGGTCGAGGTCCCTGTTGGTGGCGGTGATGATGCGCACGTCGGCCGTTAAGGGCTGATGGTCGCCCACGCGCTCGAACTGTTTGGTCTCAATAGTCCTCAGAAGCTTTACCTGGATCGACAGGGGGATGTCCCCGATCTCGTCCAGAAAGATATCCCCGCCGCCGGCCGCCTCGAACCGTCCTTTCCGGTGAGTGTAGGCGCCCGTGAACGCCCCTTTCACGTGGCCGAACAGTTCGCTTTCGAGCAGGGCTTCATTCAGGGCGGCGCAGTTGAGTTGAATATAGGGGCCGTCTTTTCGCCTTCCCAGGGCGTGTATTGCCCGCGCAACGAGTTCCTTGCCGGTGCCCGTTTCGCCGTGGATAATCACCGGGGCCTCGCTTTGCGCCGCCTTGCGCACTATTTCAAAAACCCTCTGCATGGCGGAAGAGTTGCCCACTATTCCATAAAAGGAGGAACCCCTGTCGATGAGCTTTGAAAGCTGCTCTATTTTCTCATCGCGCTCCTCGATTTCCGAGATGTCGGTTAGCGTTTCCACGGCCCCCAGCACCTTACCGCCGGCGTTTTTGAGCAGGGAGGCATTTTTCAGCACCCGCACATAGGAACCATTCTTTCTGACAATAAAACAGGCCCTCTTGTGGGCATGTCCGGTATTGAACAGCTCGCACCAGCTGCCCTTTCCCCCGGCCCGCGCCCTTTGGCAGCTGTCGCAGCGAAACACCGAGCACGCACTCCCGATCAGTTCCCCGCGCGAATAACCCGATATCTGCTCCATGGCCTGGTTTACCATAAGTATTGCCCCGTCGGGTGAAATGAGCACCACACCATCGTTCATGGTATTGATGATCTCTTTGAGGTAGCGGTTCATCTCCTGTTCTTTCATGGGCACTCTCCGCAACAGCGTTTAAATAACGTTTAAGCGTTTAAATACACCAACACCCACCGCTTGCCAACCCATTTTTTCCATGCCAGCGGTAAACAGTTAAAATAACTTGGTATTTAAGTATACCTCCCTTCCCTTCCGTTCTGGCATCGCTTTTGCCTTATTACCAGGTCACCAAGCTCAACCTGAGCGGGAGACCACATGCAACCGGATGAAAAACTCGATCTTTGCGGCGTTATCGGACCCTGCTGCTTTCTGCAGTGCAAGTCGATCCTTGCCACCATGAAACCGGGGTCGGTTCTCGAAGTCCTGATCCGGGATTCGGAAACCTTAAAAGACCTGGTGACCATCCTCGAACGCTCGGGTGAGCTGATTTTGGGCAGAAAAAAAGAACAGGACCGTTACCGGCTGGTGGTCAGAAAGTCTACCTGCCTCCAGTCCCTGCAGGGAGGCCTCGAAGGTCGGCCCCGGTTCCCTCACAACAGAAAGGAGAAAAAGATGTCCAGCGTTGATCTCGGTTCGGTAAAGGCGGCAAATTCGGTGGACGCGCGGGGCAGTGCCTGCCCCGGCCCACTTCTGGAAGCGAAAAAAGGCATCGGCAAAGTCAAGGTCGGAGAGGTGCTGGAGGTTCTCTCAAACGATCAGGGAACCAGAAATGACCTGCCGATCTGGGCGGCCAAAGTCGGGCACGAATACCTGGGATACCTCAGCGTGGACGGCTACGACAAGCTCTTCATATTGAGAAAGAAATAGCGGCAGCCTCACAGGCAATGCGGCCCGCTGCACCACATCCCTGAACACCATTTGAGTTGTCCCGACCCCGGGACACCGCAATGAGGGGACATTCCATGCAAGCCGGACATGAAACCGGAAAAATCCTGATCCTGGCAACCGAAAGCTGTGCCTACCCGGGGGCCAATGCGGTCGGACAGGCGCACTCCAGCTATCCGACCAACACATACATCCTCCGGGTGAGGGCCCCGGTTCTTTTCCCCGAGCGGTTCTACATCGACTGCTTCGAAAAGGGCATCTGGGGGATCATCATCATGTCGTGCGGCGTGGAATGTCCCTACGAGGGCGCCTATGAGGCCCTGGCCCGAAGAGTGGACCGCGTCTTCCAGTTGATGAGAAGCCGGGGCTTCGATCCCAAAAGACTCAGGCTGACATCGATATGCACGGTATGCACCAGGGCTTTTTTGAAAGAGGTCCGGCAGATGAATGAAATCATCGAAGCACTGGGGCCTCCAGGAACGGAAACATCCCGGCTACGGACTGCAACGGCGAGTTGAGTATCATGGACGAGAAAAAAGTAAGCTCGATACGGTCGTACAAATTCGACGCGCTTGTGGTAGGAGGCGGAATTGCGGGGCTTCAGGCCGCGCTGGACCTTGCCGACCAGAGCTTCCAGGTGGCGGTTGTGGAAAAGGACGCTTCAATCGGAGGCAAGATGATCCGCCTCTCGAAGGTCTTTCCCACACTGGACTGCGCAAGCTGCATCACAACGCCAAAGATGGCCGCCGCGGCGCATCATGAAAATATTACCGTATTCACCTTCTGCGAACTGGAACTGCTGGAAAGAAACGAAACCGGGGACTTTGTTGCCCGCATCAGGCAAAAGAGCCGATTCGTGGACCCGGTCAAGTGCATCGGGTGCAGGCAATGCGAATACGCGTGCCCGGTCTACCTGCCCGACGCCGAGCAGGGCGGGTTTTCGGCCCGGAAGGCCATCTATGTGCCCTTTTCCAACGCCATACCGCAGGTGGCCCTCATGGATGCCGAAAACTGCATCCTTTGCGGGAAATGCGAAAAAATATGCCCCACCGGCGCGGTGGACTTTTTCCAGCAGCCGCAGGATTTCCTGATCGAATCCAAGACGGCGGTCCTGGCAACCGGGTTCGAAATGACCCCCATCGAAGACAAGCAGCAGTACGGCAAGGGGCTGATCCCGAACGTGATCACCTCGCTCCAGATGGAAAGGCTCCTCGCCCCTCACGGCCCCTACAACCGGGTCTTGCGGCCCTACGACGGCAAGGAACCGGAATCCATCGCATACGTCCAGTGCGCCGGGTCAAGGGATAAAAGCCTCGGGATCTCCTACTGCTCGCGAGTCTGCTGTATGTACGCAATCAAACAGGCCATGCTTCTTTCCGGCTCCCTGCCGCTTGCGGACATAACCGTCTATTACATGGACATTCGCGCGTTCGGAAAGGGCTACGAGCAGTTTTTCCAGAACGCGACGGCCATGGGAATTCAGTTCGTTAAGGCAAAGGTGGCCGCGCTTAACGAAGGCCGGGACGGAAAAGTAAAGCTCCGCTACGAATCCCAGGAACCGGACGGCGGGGTGGCCGAGGTGGAGCATGACCTGGTGGTGCTTTCGCTGGGACTGGTTCCGGGCTGGGACCCGCAGGGCCGCTGCGCCGTTTCGACGGCCTCCGACGGCTTCATAAAAACCATCCTGCCCAAGATCGCCCCGACGCTCACCGATACCGACGGGGTTTTCGTGGCCGGGGCGGCCTCGGCGCCCAAAGACATCGTGGACAGCATAGTCGAAGCCGGGGCGGCGGCAATGGAGGCCTCCAATTACCTGAAGCGGACGGGCGCGGACCAGGCAGGCGGGGAGAAACGATAATGGACGGTAAAGACAAAACCAAATCCCGCCCTCAATCGAAGGTCGGAGTTTACATCTGTCACTGCGGCGGGAATATTTCCGACCACGTGGACGTGGAAGCCACCCGTGAAAGAGCGGCGAAACTGCCCGGGGTGGTCGAAGCCCGAACGAACATGTTCATGTGTTCCGACCCGGGCCAGGAAATGATAATCGAAGACCTCAAAAGCGGCGGCGTGGACCGGGTGGTCGTGGCATCGTGCGCCCCCAGCCTCCACGAGGCAACCTTTCGAAATGCGCTTTCCCGCGCCGGGATCAACCCGTACCTCTACGAGCATGCAAATATCCGGGAACAGGTGAGTTGGGTCCACCACGGTGAGGCCGCAACCGACAAGGCGGGACGGCTGATAGCGGCGGCGGTGGCCAAGGCCGCCAGGCTAAAGCCTCTGGACCCCATCCGGATGGAGGCAAAAAGGCACGCCACGGTAATAGGCGGCGGGATCGCCGGCCTGAAGGCGGCAAAGGACCTTGCGGAGCGGGGAATCGAGGTCGTGCTGATAGAAAAGTCACCCTTCCTTGGCGGCCGCACCGCCGCCCTGGACACCCTTTCGCCCACGGGTGAGAAAGCCGCCGACCTGTTGTGCGCCCTGGCCGACGAGGTCCTGGGCCATCCATCCATCGCTGTTTACTGCAACGCCGAGATAACCGGTTTTGAAGGCTATATCGGAAATTTCAAGCTCCGCGCAAATAGAAAACCCCTTGATCCGGAAACGGATGCGGGGATGCCGGGAGAAGTGGCGGGGTCGGTTTCAGCCCGCGGCACCTTCGTTCCTTTTCGCGGCATTTTGCCGGCGGGAACCGATGGTGCGGAAGGCGAGTTTTCCATAGAAACCGGCGTCATCGTCATCGCCACCGGGTTTCAGCCCTACCGCCCCAGGCAGGGAGAATACGGATTCGCGCAATTCGAGGAAGTGGTGACCCTGTCCCGGTTTATTCAAATACTTGCCGAAAACGACCCGGGCGGCGACACCCTGCGGTTCAACGGAAAACACATCAAGAACATCGCCATGATACACTGCGTGGGCAGCAGGCAGATCCCGGGCATCCACGAAGAAGACGAACAGGGAAACCTCAACGAGTACTGTTCGAGGACCTGCTGCGGCGCCACCCTCCATGCGGCAAAGCTTGTGCGGGAAAAGTGCCCGGGCACGCGAGTCTATGAATTCTACCGTGACATCCGCGCCTACGGCCGCGGCCAGGAAGAGCTTTACTCGGAGGCGGCGCAAAAAAAGGTGGTTTTCCTGCGTTTCGAGGCCGACAGCCCTCCCGTTGTTTCCAAAGACCACGGGAACAATATCTCGCCCCTTACGGTAAGCGTCAACGACACCCTGACCTTTGGAGAAAACGTGGAAGTGCCCGCCGACCTGGTGGTGCTTTCGACCGGAATGGAACCTGCCGACGTATCGGACCTGGTGGATATGATGAAGCTTCCGGTGGGGACCGACCGGTTTCTTCTGGAAGTGCATCCCAAGCTGCGCCCGGTGGAGCTTTCGGTCGCGGGGATCGTTCTTGCCGGGACCTGCCAGGCCCCGATGGACGCGGGCGAGGCCGGCGCGGCGGCATCCGCCGCCGCAGTCAAGGCCAGCGCAATTCTTGCGCGCGGCTACGTGGAACTGGACCCCTTCATAGCTGAAGTCGACCCGGAAAGATGCAGGGGAACGGGCGCCTGCGTGGAGGCGTGCCTGAGCGAGGGGGCGCTTACGCTTGTCGAAACGCAAATCGAGGGCAAAAAAGTTTTGCGGGCCGGCGTAAACCCGGTCTTGTGTTTGGGATGCGGCGCATGTGTTGCCGTCTGCCCGGAAAATGCCATCGACATCAGGGGCTGGACCCTGGACCAGTATGAAGCCATGGTGGATATGATTACGGCCTGACGGGGGACGGGGGACAGAAGACGGAAGGCGGAAATAGGAAGAGTGCCGGCCCTGCTCGCCCGGCGGTAAGGATGCCCGAATGAACGATACCGAAAAGACGAGAAAAAAAGAACTGCTCAAGGGACTGCGTGAGACCCGGAAGCCTTCGATCGAGGCGATTTCCCGCAGAATCAAAGCGCAGAATAAAATAATAGCGGGGATCAGGGAACAGCTCGGGGAGGGTCCGAAAACGGTCCCCTGGATCGCTTCGGCCCTTGGGCTGCCCTCTTCCGAGGTGATGTGGTACGTCGCCGCTCTGAAAAAGTACGGCGAGATCTCGGAGGGAGAAAAGGAAGACTGCTACTTCCTATACGAACTGGCGCCCGCCCGGGCGGAGGCGGCCTCCGATCCCGCCCACGGAAAGGACTGAAATGGGCCTCGTAGATCCTGAATTTTGCGAAAAACTGGAGCGCTTCGGGGTAAATTCGGCCTTCGAGTGCTTCAATTGCGGTTCATGCGTCGCGGTCTGTCCACTCATCCACGAGCATTTTCCAAGAAAGATGATCCGGTTCGCCCAGTTGGGAGCGGAGGACAAAATCCTCCGGGATGCCGAGGAACTGTGGCGCTGCCTTCACTGCGGCCTGTGCACCCAGACCTGCCCCAGGGGTGCCGATCCCGGCCAGCTCATCCTCGGGTTGAGGCGCTTTGTCCTCGACCGCTGGAGGAGGTTCCCCAATGTATGATCCGAAAGATATCATAGAACTCATCGCCGCCAACGTGCGCAGGACCCGGAACCCGTTCGGCGCATCGAATGCCGCCATCAATACCTGGTGGAAGGGCCTCCCGCTCCGCCGCGAAGGCGATGCCATGCTCTTTACCGGGCTCATGTACCAGTCCGTCCCGTTAATCGAAAAGACAACTCAGTACCTGGCCCGCTATGAGGACTCTCGCCTGGCCCGCTACGTCCGCCACGGAAGGCTGGCCCCCTCTTTTCTTGTAAACCTGGGGTTCAGGTTCCTGGCGCCAAAAAAGGAAAAAGAAAAATTTAACGCCATCCTGGCATCGGTCCACAAAATTCTCACCAGGTCCGACGTCGATTTTTTCTACCGGCCGGAACTGGACTACTACAGCGGAATTTTGCTCCACGATCTCGGGGACTCCGAGGGGTTTGCGCGCCACGCCGCCTTTGTGGCCGCAAAGCTTCGAGAAAACGGTGTAAGGAAGCTGATAACGGTCGATCCCCATACCACCTATGCGATGAAGGTCCTCTACCCGGAAGTTACGGGAGAAAAATTCGAGGTCCGCACCTGGTTTCAGCATGCCAGGATCGAGGGCCAAAACGGCCATGCGCGGGTCACCCTGCACGATCCCTGCTTCTACGGCAGATATCTGGAACTCTCGGATGTGCCGTACGCAATACTCGAAAAGCTGGGAATCGAGTGCGTCCCGGTAAAGAACTCGGGCAAATTCACGAACTGCTGCGGCGGCCCGGCCGAGTCCATTTCGCCGAAGCTTACGGGCGAAGTTTTAGGGAGAAGAATCGAGGAGTTGAACGCGGCCGGCGCACCGGTGATCGCCATGTGCCCGATATGTCTTGGCAACCTGCTTCGAGCAGGGGTGCGGGCCGAGGACTTCTCCACTTTTCTGGCAAGGTATGCCTGATTTTACGTTCCGTGCCGGGGGCCTTTTCCTGCCCCGGTATTTTTTACTTCCAAGTGTTTCGTCAAATTCAGAAAGGAGATCAATCGATGGCTGGAAAGGAAAAGATCGTCTATATCGTAACCCACGCTGGAGAAGACCCGGATAGGGCTACCCTGCCCTTCATGCTCGCCACGGCCGCTCAGGCCATGGAGGTGGAAGCAGTGGTGGCGCTTCAGGGCTCGGGGGTCTTCCTGGCAAAGAAAGGCTACCTGGACCACGTTCACGGCTGCGGACTTCCTCCGCTCAAGGACCTGGTGCAAACCTTTATCGGCGAAAAGGGGAAACTTTTTGTTTGCGTGCCCTGTATCCGGGAGCGCAAGATCGAGGAATCGGACCTGATAGAGGGCGCGGTCCCCGGCGCTGCCGCGGCCCTCACCCAGGAGATCCTGAGCGCAAATGCCACGCTGGTTTATTGATATGCACGGGGGTTGCGGGTCACGGGTCAAAGCGGGTATAATTCGCATTGAGCTTCGAGCATCCGGCATCAAACCTCAACCCACCGGGTCCCGGCAGCCCCTGGAATAAACCGACGAGGAGATAGAATCCATGCCGTACGAGACTCTTGTCGTAGAGACAGTCAATGCATTCATCGGTTCCATAACACTGAACCGTCCTCAGCAGTTCAATACCTTCAATACGCCCCTGGCCCTCGAACTGGATAAGGCCCTCAAGGCCATGGATGCGGACCCCGAGGTGCGCGTTGTACTCCTCAAGGGGGCCGGAAAGAACTTTTGCGCGGGGATCGACGTTTCAGAGCTTGCCGGGAAAAGCACCATGGAATTGAGGTCCTGGATCGAGCGCATGGAGGAGCCTCTTGTCACTGTAAGCAAGATGGCCAAACCGGTCATCGCACAGGTCCAGGGAGTGGCCGCCGCAAACGGCGCCGGGCTGGTTGCGGCGGCCGATCTCGCCATTGCGGCCGATAATGCGAGGCTCGGCCTCACCGCTATCAACGTGGGGCTCAACTGCGTGGGGCCGGTCGTTCCGGTTGCCCGGCTGGTCGGGAGAAAAATAGCCCTGGAGATGCTGCTTTACGGGAACCTGGTCACGGCCGCGGATGCCATGAGCAAGGGCCTGGTAAACCGGGTCGTTCCGGCGGCCGACCTTGAAAAAGAGGCCCTGGAATGGGCCGGCGTGCTTGCGCAGAAAAGTCCGATAGCGGTCCAGATCGCCAAGAGGGGCTTCTACGATTCCGAGGATATGGGCTACGAAAAGGCCTTCGCACACATGAACGAAGTTTTTGCCCGCCTCTGCTCAACCCAGGACGCCAAAGAAGGGGTGAGCGCTTTTCTTGAGAAGCGGCAGCCGGTATGGCAGAAGCGCTGAGGCCGTCGCAGCCGCGGGAGAATTTGTAACAGGCGAAAGCAGGGCCCGTCATCCGGTCTTATTTTCAATTCCAGGGGACTTGTTCCAATTCCCGGGGGTTTTCCAATCCCCGGGAATTTATTCTAATTCCTAAGGAGATCTCACCATGAAGATTTGTTTTCCGACCGAGTCGTTGCAGGGCATGGACAGCATAGTTTACGAGCACTTCGGGTCCGCGCCCGGCTTCGTCATCGTGGACACACAGAACATGCAGGCAGAAGAGATAAAAAACGGCGACCTGCATCATTCCCACGGCATGTGCCAGCCATTGAAGGCCCTTGGAAACCGGGAAGTGGACGCCATTGTCGTGGCGGGAATCGGAATTGGCGCCCTGATGAAGCTTAAGACCCAGGGAATCGAGGTTTACCGGGCCGTTGAGGGAACGGTGCGCCTGAATATCGATCTTTTGCAGGAACAGAAGCTGCCTCGTTTCGATCCGGAACTTACCTGCGCCGGACACGGCAGCGGGTGCGCTCACGATTGATCGGTTAATCGGCCGTTTCTCGATCCCCCCACCCGTGGCGGCGGGAGGGGCCGGGGGACCGGACACCATCGCCGCGTGCAGGGTTTTTCATTTCCCGCCAGCGAGAAAACGGGCAGCTCCGCCCCCGGTTAAAGCTTTTTCTCCTAACGCTCGAGATCCATCTTCATGGAAACGGCGTTCATGATGTCTCTTAGTGAGACGGCGCCCACCACCCGATCTCCCTCTACGACAATGAAGCGTGTCGAACCTGTTCGCCCGCTGCGGGAAATCAGCTCGGCGGCATCGATCTGAGGCCCTATCGTGCTCCCTTCCCCGCATGGTTTTACAAGCTCGCCGACGGTTCTCACCGGCCACTGCTCCCGCGGGATTTCCTTGACCTGCTGCGCGAATACACATCCTTCCAGCTTTCCCGAGTCTGAAACGGGAATCATCTTCAGGTGGTGCCTGTAAATGTAGTCCCTAACAAGCCGCTCGACGGACGCGGAGGCCGAAACCGTTATGGGATCGGGCTGCATAAAGCTCCTGACCGGCTCTCCTTCGAGCATCCGGCGCACCCGCAACTGCTGGTAGGACATCCTGGCCGCACTTTGAAGAAACATTCCAATCAGGATCATCCACATTCCCCCGATGAGATTCCCGTCAAACATGCTCAGGAACCCGTAGCCCATGAGGAGCAAACCAAAAAAGACCCCGATCCCGGAGCTGACGCGGGTGGCCCACCCGAGATCCGCCTTGATACCCCAGAGGGCGGAGCGCAGAACCCGCCCGCCGTCGAGTGGAAAGGCAGGTATGAGATTGAAGACGGCAAGGACCACGTTGATGAAGCTCAAGTATGTCAGAACCCCGATTATCGGGAGCGGCAAACCACTCCCGGCGCTCACGAGAAGTATTCCGTAAAAGAAAAGAGCGAGCACGAAACTCGTAAGGGGACCCACCGAAGCCATCAGAAATTCCGCCCTGGGGCCGGGGGGCTCTTTTCCCATCTCCGCAACGCCGCCGAAAATGAAAAGGGTGATCCCCTGCATGGGCATGCCCTGCCCTCTTGCCACCAGGGAATGTGCAAACTCATGGACGATGATGGACAGGAAAAGCCCGATGGCTCCCACTGTACCCATCAGCCAGTACATTCCGGAAGACAGGCCTCCGAACCGGAAGGGGAAATATCCGGTGGAAAGGGACCAGGCGATAAGGAGTGCGAGAATGACCCAGCTAAGGTCGATGTTTACCTGCAAATTCAGCAGTTTAAACAGCTTTATGCGTTTTCCGAACATATCTTGTTTCTCCAAAGTTTCTCAATTCGACTTGCTCCAGGCAACACCGGATTGCAATCCGAACCGCCCGGATGAGCATCCCGGTTTAACAGCCACCTGTATTTAAAGATACTAACGAAAGGAAGTGGGCGCATCAGAAGGGTCATCGCACTGTGGAGGGGTAAGCACCGGGAAGCCCCATCCGGCACGGAGCAAAAACGGCAGGTTTGCTGCCTGGGCGATCACCGTATCGACCTTTACGAGCGGTTCGCCCGTTTACCCCAGGCGTTGAGCACCCCTGCCCACTGCCCGCAAAGGAAATGAATGTTTGATACGATGCGCGCCGAAGATAGAGATAACGCGCGTTTGCTCGGCTGATAAATACATCTTGACGAAAAAACCGGATTATGCGATTTTTCGACGTGTTCTCAAAGTGCAGAGCGGTGCCTTTGTTTCAAGGAAAAGATTCTATAGCCAAATGCTATAGTATAGCCTGTTGGCTTCCTGTTTGGCAGCATCAGTTCCCCCTTAGGATTCCCTTATCTCCTGCTCCAACAAATTGTGCTCTCTGCGGCCTGGTACTCCATAAGCCTTCCCACCGGTGACTTTTTTCTTGTAAGTTCGTTGATTCATACGGTTACAGGAGGGGCACGGTTATGTATTGCCTACATAAATTAAGCTTGCTGTCCGTTCGGAAAAAGATATTGTTATTGATGCTGATTGCCTTCCTGTCTTGCCTTGGAATCATCGTCAAATCAGGTTTGAACGAACGCAGGCAGGCAATAGAAGATGCAAAACACGATGCCTTACTGCTGGTCAACAGCCTGGCGGCAAATCAGGAGCAAATCGAGGTAGAGACAAGAGAATTGCTTAGTACCTTGGCCAAGTCAACCGACGTACAACAATTAGATGAAAAATCCTGTACCGCTCTTCTTGCAAAAATAAAGACTCAGCATCCTATTTATTCCATTATCGGAGTAGTGACGCCCGATGGCGATCTGCTTGCATCTTCAGGAACGCTTGGGCCTGGCGTTATCAATGTTTTGGACCAGGAGCACGTGAGGGATACTATAAAGACACATGAATTTTCGGCGGGTGGATACAGGGTGGGCAGGATTACCGGGTTCCGGACGATCCATTACGGCTACCCCGTATTCGATTCCGGCAAGAACCTGGTGGCCATTGTTACCGCCGGTTTAAGGCTGGACAAATACACGCCTTTTATAGAGAAAGCGAATCTGCCCACCGACTCTGTAGTGGTTATTACCGATCAGAAAGGAATACGTCTGTATCGTTCGCCGCAAAACAATCTGGCAAGCCTGGGCAGGCCCGTTCCCGCCAACGCATTCGAATGGATGTCGAGAAATATCGACGAGGGGATATTCGAAGGGACCGGGGGTGACGGTTCCTATCGCATCAACGCTTTCAAGCGAATACACCTCAGGGAGGACTTGCCTCCATACCTGTACATGCTCGTAGGAGTTACAAAAAGCAAAGTTCTTCAAAGAGCAAATTTTATAATGTTCAGTAATTTACTGATCCTGGGGGTCGTCACCCTCGTTGCGGTGGTGACGGCGTGGGTTTTCACCGCTTTCGCGAAAACCGATTAGTGCTCACAGGCAAACACGGATGTTTTCAAATACAGGACGGGCCAAAAAAACAGGCCCCGACCCAAAATGGTCAAAGCCTGGTGGTTTTTCGCCCCGCCGCGCAAGCAAGGCAACAGGTCCCCCGGATTATTTCAGGCAGTTCCCGACAGCTCTCAGACAAGCATCATAGTCAGGTTCGCTGGCGATCTCCTTTACGATTTCAATGTGCCTTATGACGTTGTTCCTGTCCACAACGAAGACGGCCCGCGCCAGCAGGCGAAGGTCCTCCAGCAACACGCCGTAAGCCCGGCCGAAATCCGCGTTCCGGTGATCGGACAGGGTCGTCACATTGGCAACGCCCGCTGCGGCGCACCACCTTTTCTGGGCAAAAGGCAGGTCCATGCTGATTGCGAGAATGGCGACGCCACTGCCCAGTTTACCCGCCTCGATGTTGAACCGGCGCGTCTCCATGTCGCAAACGCCGGTATCCAGGGACGGGACGGACAGGATTACAATGACTTTCCCCTGGTAAGCGGAAATCCCGGTCGGGGCGAGATTGTTATCCACCACTTTAACATCCGGCGCCTTGTCTCCCACCTGCAATGCGTTTCCACTCAAAGTGAGAGGATTCCCGTGCATTGTAACGGTTCTCTCCATTTTTCCTCCTATTGTTCAAAGTAACAGCCAGGATACCAGGGGTATTTAAGAACCCGGCCGCCCGCGGTCAATCGCTTCCCCTTTCAAGGGGAGAACCGAACGGCATTCAAAACCGCAAAGAGAGTGGATTGGACCACGAGGGTATTGTAGATGGTTCGGCAGCGGCGGGGGGTGCACTCAAAAAGTGCCGCAAAAGAGTTGTCAATATGAATGGAAAGTTTTATATGAAGCGGTCATTTTGTTCAAAAAAGGAGCGTATGTGAAGATCATCTGTCCATCATGTCATTACGTCGGAGAAAGCAAGTCGCTTCCCAAGGGCTCTCGAAAACTGGAAATCTCGCTCTGGTGCTGTTTCATCGTGCCGGGCATGCTGTATACCATGTGGCGCCAGTCGAAGGACGGCCGGTACCAGGGGTGTCCACAGTGCTGCGAATCGAATGTGCGCCTGATGAAAAGAAAAGAATGGAAAGCATACGAACGAAACGGACAGTTGCCGCCTGAATAAAAGATAGCCGTCATTTTTGAAAGCGTGGGGAGCTTTGCTCCCCCCCGGCCCCGCCCCCCACACCGCTTCGCGGCTCGGCGCGGGGCCGGGAAACCATTCTCCCGCCTTGTTTTTACGTCCTTTCCGATAAGATCGTTGAAACCGGGGTTCGACTCAGGCTTTGAAGTGTAATCCAAGCCCCAGTCGCTCCCGGGAACGGTCTCTCTTTGCGCCATCCCTTGAAATCAACGCGTTTCTGTGTTCCTAATAGAAGGTCGCTATCGCATCCCTGACAGAAAAATCCTAAAATACGCCAGCACCGGCTTGAAACGTTTCTTACCGCCGCAACCGGAGGTGTACATGCATTTGTGCAAGCAGGTCAGTCTCAACCTCAACATCAGGGGCCTCGGCCCATCCGCCACCATCGCCATCAATGAGCGCAGCAAAGAGCTGAGGCGCCAGGGCAAGACGGTTTACCGTCTGGGATTGGGTCAATCGCCTTTTCCGGTGCCCACGACCGTTGTGGATGGATTGAAGCTTCATGCACATGAGAAGGACTACCTGCCGTCCACCGGCCTTCCCCTCCTGCGGGAGACGGTGGCCGAGTTCCATCGGCGGAAGGACGGAGTCGAAGCACGGGCGCAGGATGTGCTGATCGGCCCGGGGTCCAAGGAACTCATGTTCCTCCTGCAACTGGTGTACTACGGCGAACTGATCGTACCCACTCCCTGCTGGGTATCCTACGTTCCCCAGGCGGCCATCCTGGGGCGAAGAGTCAGCCACATCCATACGCGCATCGAGGACGGGTGGAAAGTCACGGCCGAACTCATGGAGCGGCATTTCGCCGGAGAGGAAGACGACTACCGTCCCCGCATTCTTGTTTTGAACTATCCGGGCAATCCGGACGGCGGCTCTTATGGTGCCGAGGAGCTAAGGGAGCTTGCGTCGGTGGCCCGAAAATACCAGGTGGTTCTGCTCTCCGATGAGATTTACGGGCAGTTGCACCACCAGGGGCAGCACATTTCCGTGGCGCGCTATTATCCCGAGGGCACGATTATCAGCTCGGGGCTTTCCAAGTGGTGCGGCGCCGGGGGCTGGAGACTCGGAACCTTCACGTTTCCCGCCGAGTTGGACTGGCTCCTGGACGCCATGGCGGCCGTGGCCAGCGAAACCTACACGTCTGTCAGTGCGCCCATTCAGCATGCAGCCGTCCTCGCATTTCGCGGCGGAATGCGCATCGAAAGGTACTTGTGGCATGCCCGCAGGATTCTTTCGGCCCTGGGAAACCAGTGTGCGGAAATGCTTACCGCGGCGGGCGTTCGGGTTTATCCCCCCGTAGGGGGATTTTATCTGTTTCCTGATTTTTCGCCTTTCGCACAACGTTTGGCCGGCCGCGGGATCAGCGACAGTCACACACTTTGTGAAAGACTTTTGGCGGAAACGGGCGTTGCCCTGCTGCCGGGCACCGCATTCGGGCGCCCCCTAAATGAACTAACCGTGCGCATGGCCTACGTCGATTTCGACGGGGCAAAAGCGCTTTCCGCAAGCGAGACCCTCCGGCTGGACCACCCGCTTCCGGAGGACTTTACCCGCCTCTGGTGCCGGAACGTGATAAAGGCAACCCGCTTGCTTATCGACTGGGTAGCACAATAAAGAGGATGTATGCCTATGCTGGATACGCACAAATATAATGCCGATTACCTCAGGGCCACGCTTCCGGAAATCTTCGACCTGGCTCTCCAGGCGGCTTCGGAAGACGACTTGCGCCAGAGCCTCTCGCGGTTCGCACACCGGATGGAATTCGATGCGTTCGACGATTACGATTCATTTTCGGAAGGGACCATCATCAGGGTGCGGGACTGTGCACGGGCCCTGAACCGCATTTTGACCCGGCGCTCCAGGGACAAAGCCGGCTTCTCGATGGCCCAGGCCATTATCGATATCGCACACGCAAATCCGAGACCGGACCTTGCGCCGGCGTTCTATGCCGAGCTTCTCTATCTTTTCCTGGGGCTTCAGGGCAAGGGGCCGGGCAAGGGACTGGCGGACCGGCTTCTTAGCCCGAGCCAGTTGGAGGGACGGGAAGCCGCCGTTGAACGCTCCGGCCAACTCGACACTCTGACAGCCGAAATAGAACGGCGTATGGCTGGGTTCGCCACCGGCATCGCGGAGGGGGCCATTCGCCGGCGGGCGCAGAGGAGGGACAGGATCCTCAAGGCGCTTGGCGGCTCGCCTGAAAACTGGCTGGACTGGAAGTGGCAAACGGCAAACATCATCAGGGACGTGGAAGTGCTCGGCTCGCTCCTGGTGCTGACGGAAGGACAAAAGCGGGCCATACGAAACGCCAGGAAGCAACGCCTTCCGTTCGGCATAACCCCCCATTACCTGTCGCTCATGGACGAAGATGCCGAAACGGGCACGGACAGGGCGATACGGGCGCAGGTGATTCCCCCGCTCAGTTACGTGGAGGTGATGGCGGGATACGGCAAGGATGCTGCATCCTGCATGGATTTCATGAGGGAGAGCGACACATCCCCCATCAACCTGATCACCCGCCGATATCCCGGCATCTGTATTTTCAAGCCGTTTAACACCTGCCCCCAGATTTGTGTCTATTGCCAGCGCAACTGGGAGATCGAGGATGCCATGGCTCCGGGCGCCCTGGCAGCGGACGAGGAAATCGCGGCCGCTCTGGGGTGGGTCGAAAAACATCCCGCCATACATGAAGTGCTCATCACGGGCGGCGATCCCCTGGCAATGAACGACCGGGACCTCGATCGTATGCTGGCGGGTGTTGCCGCAATCTCCAGCGTGGAGCGAATCCGCATCGGAACGCGCACTCCCGTTACGATGCCCATGCGCATCACGGACCGTGTGGCGGACATGCTGGCAAAATACAGAATCCCCGGGAAACGGCAGGTGGCTCTGGTCACTCACATCCAGCACCCCTATGAGTTGACCCCGGACACCCTGAGCGTGGTGGAAAAGCTCAGGACACGGGGAATTTCGGTATTCAATCAACTGGTGTATACCTTCTTCATATCCCGGCGCTTCGAGGCAAGCTTCCTGCGCAAGGAACTGTCGCGCCTCGGGATCGAGCCCTACTACGTTTTCAACACCAAGGGCAAGCAAGAGACGCTCGAATACCGTGTTCCCATCGCCCGGCTTCTCCAGGAACAGAAAGAAGAAGCCAGGCTCCTGCCCGGTCTTTCCCGAACCGATGAAGCCGTCTACAATGTTCCGGGGCTCGGCAAGAACTACCTTCGCGCCGTTCAGCACCGCGACCTGATTTCCATCCTGCCCGACGGAGCGCGCCTCTACGAATTCCACCCCTGGGAGAAAAACATCTCGAAAATCGCCGCTACGCATATCGGCGAAGACGTGCCCATCCTGGACTACCTGCAGCGGTTGGAATCCATAGGAGAAGACATCTCCGATTACGGCAGCATCTGGTACTACTTCTAACCGGCCGGCATGCGTCGATGAGAAAGCCCCGGCCGTTTTACGGAAAGGAAGGAGGAATTTTCCGGGAATTTATTCCGATGCGGCCGGCTGATTCATGGTAAATATAAAATAGAAATCAAAATCCCGTTGGAACGGTTAAACGTATCGGACACATACCCCGATTGTTTGAAGAGGCATTATTCGGCCCTTGCGGAAGGCAGGCCGGAATAGTTTTCTTTGGGGGGGTAAAAGGTGACTGACCGCGAAAAAACCAGGGAGCAATTGATCCTCGAATTGCAAGAGCTTCGCCGGATGCTCTCCGAAGCCCATTGCCAAGAAGATACACAACACGATAATTCAAACGGCGGCGACCGCGACATTGCCGAATATGACCCTGCCATTAGCGACGGCTATTTACGCTCACTTTTCGAACATAGCATGGATGCCGTCTTACTGACGGTACCCGATGGAATCATCAGGGCTGCAAATCCCGCCGCCTGCAGGATGTTCGGGATGAGCGAAGAGGAGATTTGCCGGGCCGGGCGCCGGGGGTTGGTCGATCCTTCCGATTCGCGCGTTGCCGCCTCACTGGAAGAGCGCGCGCGCAACGGCAGGACTCGGGGCGAACATCGATTCATCCGCAAAGACGGAATCGTGTTCACCGCGGAAGTCAGCTCCGTGATGATGCAGGGCGGGGAAATTGCTTTTGTCATTCTCCGAGACATCACGGAGCGCAAGCGGTCCGAAGAAGCCCTGCGGGAGAGCGAGGAAAAATACCGTTCATTTTTTGAAAACAGTTTTGATGCGATTTTCTTAACAGACCCTGAGAGCGGCGGAGTCATTCGTACCGCAAATCCCGCGGCATGCCGGATGTTCGGCTATACCGAAGAGGAGTTTTGCCGATTGGGAAGAAGCGGCATCATGGATAACATGGATTCACGGAGCCGGAAATTTCTGGAGCAACGGGCACTCAGGGGTCGCGCCAGGGGCGAAATGGTGCATATCCGCAAGGATGGGACGAAATTCCCCACCGACGTCACCTCGACCATTTTCAAGGGCGAGGAAGGTCGCGACCTGTGCATCACGATCATAAGAGACATATCGGAGCGCAAGCGTGATGAGCTGGCCCTGCGGAAACGCGAGGAGCACTACCGATCGCTATTCGAGAATATGTTGGATGGATTTGCCTATTGCAAAATGGTTTTCGAAAACGACCGCGCCGCTGACTTCGAGTACCTTGCCGTCAATCGTGCATTCGAGGAGCTGACGGGCCTTAAAAACGTTATCGGCAAGAAAGTCACCGAGGTAATCCCCGGCATAAGGGAATCGAATCCCGAGCTGTTTGAAATTTATGGAAGAGTAGCTTTGACCGGACATCCGGCAAGACACGAGACGTATGTGCCTTCATTGGGGATCTGGTTCATTGTTTCGGTTTACAGCCATGAGAAAGGCAGCTTTGCTACAATTTTTGATAACATTTCAGACAGAAAGAAAGCGGAGGAGGCCCTCAAACTTGCGAACGAGGAACTTGAAAAACGCGTCGAACAACGGACTTCCGAGCTGAAAATAAAAACCGCCAGCCTCGAAGAAGTAAATACGGCACTGAGAGTGTTGCTCGACAGGAGAGAAGAGGACCGGAAAAATCTCGAGGAGGCTATCGCAGGCAACCTTAAAAGTCTGATTTTGCCCTATATCGAGAAGCTGCGGAGAACCCAGCTTTCGCCGGACCAAGCCGTCTTTGTCTCGATTCTCCAGTCTCATCTGCTGGAAATTGAATCCCAATTCGCCAGAAAGCTCTCACTCCAGAACATCGGCCTCACTCCCACCGAAATGCAAGTGGCATTCCTCATCAGGGACGGCAGCGGAACGAAAGATATTGCTGAATTATTGCATGTTTCCGTCAAAGCAGTGGAATTTCACAGGCACAATTTAAGGCGCAAGCTAAGTATTACGAATAAGAAGGAAAACCTCAGGTCCCACCTTTTGGCCCTCTCCTAACTACCAGCATATTCCTAGTTCTACGCTAGTGGATAATTAGGGCCGGGGATCGCCGAAATTCTGCTATAAAGGATATTGAACTTACAGATGCACGGAGCTTTGTCACTCCAATCTCCCATTCCATTACGAATAGATAATCGGGTTTTGCGGGCATCACGTAGCCAATGCCGCTAAACGAGCATAGGTGTTTGAAGTTTTTCTGAAAACCGGGAAGAGTATTTTTGGACCGTTGGATGCCTATTTATACCGGGTCGCGTCCAAGATGACCGTTCGCCCTGAGACTGTCTTGAAGCATTGGAGGGGCGAACCTACCATTCATGCTTCGATACCCGGCACGAACGGGACCGAGGTCATCTCCTTTTTGAACGCGACTCAATGTTAGTCCGCATTCGCTGCTTTTCACTGTGAGGAATTGAATGGAACCCCTTGAAATACTTTCCGAATCGGTAATTGACATACTGAAGGAATTCTCCACAGGAAAAAACCAGTTGACCACGGCAGCTCTTAAACAGGCCTTTGGCGCCAGAAAAGAGATCCTCTCTCTAATTTCTTCTTCATGCAATGCCTGTCCAAACGTGGGAAGAGAAGACTCGGGGCCGGCCCGCATCCCTAAGGCAACCCCAAAAACCGAACTATTACCGGAGTTTCAGAATGCATTCCTGCAGGTACTCGACAGTCTTGGACCAATGATAAATGGAGATAATGAAAATCGATTCAACGAGTTGCAGAATAAAATAAATCAATGTGAGTCACTGATTCCCTTGTGCGGGCTTGGGGAACAGATTGGCGCAATGATTAACGGCTTAATAAATGAAGCTGTCGAACGTATAGATTACGCCAATGATTTTCTTGTAGAGCTTAGTAATGACTTATACAAGATGGAAGAGCAATTATTGTCATATCAAAACTACAATAAGGAGACTCACCAAATAGCTGCCAATTTCCATAGTGATATATTATCGCAGGCAGGGGATATGCATCAGGCATTAGATTCAGTTAATAATTTACACGATGTTCGTAACCTGATCACCTCCAAACTGCACACAATTTCGCAAGCTATTGACACTAAGCAGCAGTCAGATGAGGTCAGACTACGGGAAGCAGATACAAAAATAACTGAACTCCAAAAAAATATCAAGACCTACAACCAGGAGATAGTTCAAATACGAGAACATGCCACTTCCCTGGAGAAGGAAGTTTTACTTGATGAATTGACACAAATCAATAACCGGCGATCTTATGATTTGCAGATAAGAGAGAGTCTGAGGCGCTACCAGCGAACCGGCGAGCTGTTCAGCCTTATACTCATCGATATCGACCATTTTAAAAGAATCAATGACAATTATGGGCACAAAGCAGGCGATATATGCTTGACAGAAATAGCAAAACTCATAAAGACATCTTTGAGACAATCTGACTTCCTTGCCCGCTACGGTGGAGAGGAACTGGTTGTCATTCTAAAGGGGACCAACCTCAGAAACGCACGAAATGTTGCCGAAAAGATCCGCTTTCGTATTGAAAATACCCGCTTTTATTACCAAGAAAAAATAATATCCATCACTATCAGCCTTGGAGTTACGGAAGTACTGCCTGGTGATACGGACCCAGGGGTTCCCTTCATCAGGGTTGACGAAGCAATGTACCGGGCAAAAAAAGCCGGTCGAAACCGGGTGTGTGAAGTTGCTGAGCTGCCGGTTTGCAAGATCCCCGGCAATAAATTAGCAACCGTGCCAAATGGCTAATCGACGAACCGAATCATGGAGTTGCCGTGACAGTAGAAGCCTTTTGACTGATTTTGCTTAAACTCACCATCGCGACTGGCCTCATCTGACATCTGCGAATCCAACAGGAGGGGATTACGTGGCTGAAGACATGAGCGAAGAGGAAATCAAGGTCTATATGGCAGGATTTCAAGCAGGCTTTTATCACATACGTGGAATTATTCTAAACTGGGCCATGGGAAAGGAGGCCCACACCGCGTGCAAATGTTCCCTCTGTATGGTGCTGAGGCAGATTGCGGATGGGGACTATGGAGATTTGAAAACACCGGAAAAACACACTTAAAACTGCAAAAAATGAATCGAACGGGCGGTCTCAAGCGTTTGCGCGTGGGCCGCAACCTGGGGGATGCAGGGGAATCATCTCCCGCTCTTTATAGAGGATATGTGCAGATGCGCAGGGCGGGCACGGTTTTCATCGTGCCCACCGGGGAAAAGCGATGGGCATAAAGAGACCGTGTCCACCCTGCGAGAATCAGGATCTTTGCACGATTCTTAATGACTTGTGCATAATCATCAGCTTGAACGCAACCGGGTATTATTGGTGGTTGAACAGGGAAACCAGCTCGCCCATGTCCTTTAGCCTTTCCAGCCCTGCCACCGCTTCGTAGATCCGATCCCGCGCCGCGGGGTCCAGGAGCTTTTCCGTGCAATCGGCAAATTTGGCCTGGAGTTCCCCGTCACTCAGCGGATTGTCCGGACCTCCACGGTAGGCTTCACCGGAATCACGAACAAGCTTCCGTCCGTCTTTAAGACTCACTTCCACACGCGAGCGGATTTTTTCATACCCCAGGGCTTCAATCTCCGGGTCGAACTCGGTGCGGATGCGCCTCATCATGGCCTGGACCGGCTCCGAGTTGACGTACTCGTTCGTGAATTCTTTTACCCCGGCCTTGCGGGACAACAATATGGCGCTCAGCAGGAAAGGCATGCAGAATTTTGCCTGAAGCTCATCACCGGCGACCTTGTAGCGAATGGGGTTCAGGATGTTGTTTCCGGCGAAAAGAACCACCTCGGCCACGTCCCCGGGTTTGAGGTCCGCCTCCTTGACGAGGGCCAGCATTGCGTCCATGGACGGGTGGGTGAGGACTCCGCACGGGTAGGGTTTAATACTGACGCCGGGTTCAAGAATGGAATAAGGCTTGCCGAAGCAGCCGACGATCTTTTCACTGTCCAACCCGCCGGCGGTTACCTGGAAGAAGCCCCAGGGGCCGTCGAGTCCGTCCGGGCTGGCCACAAATCCATCGGCGGCCCACAGGGAGGCGCTCAAACCGTTGAACGCGGCCCGCCCCACGTGTACCGGTTTCATCATCGTGCCGAAGCTGACCCGAATCCCCGAAGCCATGGAGGCCGACGCCCCCAGCGCGTGTCTGAGCTGAAGTTCGGTCAATCCTAAAAGCTTGCCCGCGGTCATTGCCGCGGCAAAGGTCCCCACGGTACCGGAAGAATGAAACCCTTTCTTGTAATGATCGGGCTTCATGGCTTCGGCTATCTTGCATTCCACTTCAAATCCGGCAACGAACGCGCTCAGGAAGTCGCGCCCGCTGACTCCTCCCAGTTTCTCGCAAACAGCGAGCCCGGCCGAGAGCGGCGGGATCGTCGGATGGGTCAGCAACCCATAGATTCTATCAGGCGTCACCGACAACTGGGTGTCGTCCCAATCCATGGCGTGGCCCGCTGTCGCGTTGATCAAGGCCACCAGGGGCGCCGCCATTCGAGTGGGTTCCGCACCCAGGGTCGTAGCCTCCGGGACTTTTCCAAGCTGTGCCGATTGCCCCTTGATGATTTTGGTGCAGGGTTGGTCCGACCCTGCCACGATGAGACCCAGACCGTCCAGTACGCAGCGCTTCGCTATACGCAGAGCTTCATGGGAAAGGTTCTCGAATTTCAGATTGGCGGTGAATTCAGCAGCTTCACGGGTGACGGAGATTTCCGGATTCATAGTTCAGGACTCCCTTTTCAACATCGAGTGGAATGGGTATCGAAGTTCTTCTTACAATAAGCAACCCTCCACCACAAACGTGCCCGGCTCCGTGAAATCTTGCGGGAGATCGAAGGGCGGTGAAGGATTACGCTAATCACTGCGCTTTATTAACGGCGGCCTTATTGGCGATCATCCGCCTGCTTTTCATTTCCCTCAAGATGGGCAAAGCCACCGACAGGACCGACAAGATAATTAGCCCCATGGTTATGGGATGCTTCAGGAATATGGACATGTCTCCTCCCGACTGGATGTAGGCCCGGCGGAAATTTACCTCCATCATGAAGCCCAGCACCAGGGCGAGTACAATGGGAGCCATCGGAATGTGAACCTTGCGGAGCAGATAGCCGATGATCCCCGAAATGATCGTGACCCATACCGGGTACAGACCGTTGCTGCTGGCATAGGCCCCGATAATGCAAATTGCCGTTATACATGTGGCGAGAAGACCTTTGGGGATCGCGGTAACCCTCATCCACAGGCGCAGCCCGAAAAGCCCTATGAAGACCATGACAGGGGCGCTGAGCAACAGGGCGGCGAAGATGGAATAAGGAATTTCAGGGTTCTTGGTAAAAAGCAGCGGCCCGGGCTGAATCCCCTGGATGGTGAGTGCCCCGATAAGGATCGCGGCGCTGGCCGAACCCGGCACGCCGAGGGCCAGCATGGGGGCCAAAGCACCGGAAACCGCCGCGTTATTGGCTGCTTCCGATCCTATAATTCCTTCGGGATTGCCCGTTCCGAAGGTTTCCGGTGATTTGGACCCTCTCTTGGCCTCGTTATAGCTGACCAGCGAAGCGATGGTGGCCCCCGCCCCGGGAATGACTCCAATGACATACCCGATTACCGACGACCTGAGGAACGTGAACCACTGCTTTTTCAGAAAACTTAACTCGATCCCCAACCCCTTGATCTTTTCGGGCTCAACCGGCTTCTCGTCCACCCCCTCCAGCATGTAAAACACTTCGGAAAGCGCGAACAGACCGATAAGTGCCGGCAGGAACGGTATGCCTTCCATGAGATCGAGGCTGAACACATACCTGAATGTTCCGTTGATGGGGTCGACGCCGATGGTGACCACGAGCAATCCGATGATCATCGCTATGAAGCCGCGAAGCAGCGACTTGCCGCCCAGGCTGCTCACCAGGCTCAACCCGAACACGGCCAGGGCGAAATATTCCGAAGGACCGAAAGCCAGGGCGAAAATCGATAGAGGAACGGCCGTAAGGATCAGGAAGACCGTGCTGCTGACCGCTCCGAAGCCCGATGCCAGGATCGATATTGTCAGGGCCTTTCCCGCCTGCCCCTTTTTCGCCATGGGGTACCCGTCGAACGCTGTCGCGGCCGCCGCGGCCGTTCCGGGGGCGTTCAAAAGAATGGCCGTTATTCCTCCCCCGTATTCGGCGGACATGTACAGGCTCACGAGCATGATCATGGCGATGACCGGGTTCATGCCGAATGTGAACGGCACCAGGAGCGCAATCCCGATGCTGGGAGTCAGGCCCGGCATGGCCCCGATGAAGTAGCCAACCGTCGTTCCCGCAAGCATGGCCAGCAGCTTTTGCCATGCGAGGATGACCGTAAATCCCTGTATCAGTCCATCAAACATTACATACCCTCGTCATTTGATAAAGGCGGCTCCCAGTTTTGGCAGCGAAACTCCCAGCAGCTTGTCAAAAGCAAGATAGTTGAAGAGCAGAAGAAATGCGGTCGTAATCATGATCCACTTCCACCGGCGCTCACCGCTGGAAAGGAGAAGAGCGGGCACAAAAAACAGGGTGTCGAGGTAGTATCCGGCATAGGGCATCGCAAGCGCGTAAGCTATTATGACGGCCGCCGACACCAGGTTTTGACGGAACCGGGTGGTCTTGATGGGCGGGGATTTCGGCAGGGCCCTCCATTCCTGCACGATGAGCCACACGGATGTGATGAAAAGGCTGCCCGAAATCAGCAATGGGAAGCTGTCAGGCCCCGAGTCGAACGCATTGAGAGGTTCGTCGAAATGCAGGGCCATTATGAAAAACACGATCGCCCAAACGGCCAGGACCACACCCAGCAAAATCCTGCCGACAGCCATTTTCATCTCACACTCCCGTTGAAGGACATTAACGCTACTTGATTCCCAGCTCTTTATACCAGCGAACGGTAATCTCTCTCTGCGCCTTGATGAATGCGGTGAAGGCCTTGAGATCCATGGTGCCGTCTTCCTGGTCGGTTTTTTTCAGGTAGTCTTGGAAGGCATCGCTTTTGATCGCTTTCACAAAAGCCTCGCACAGCTTGTTTTGGATGGATACCGGAATTTCTTTACGGCCGAAGATCCCCCGAAACTGCGACCATCCCGAATCGACGGCATAGCCCGCCTCAGCGTAAGTAGGCACGTTGGGAAGCGACTTGAGCCTCTTGTCGGCCATGACCCCCAGGATTCTCAATTTACCGGCTTCAACGTGCTGTGC
This sequence comes from uncultured delta proteobacterium, assembly GCA_963712895.1. GTDB lineage: Bacteria > Desulfobacterota > Syntrophobacteria > Syntrophobacterales > Syntrophobacteraceae > SbD1. The sequence continues at coordinate 86,469 of CAVQJR010000020.1, forward strand.
GACCTGTCCGGGATTTGAGTTGGCCGCGTCGATATGCCCCCCGAGCAGGGCGGTGACCGCGGCGTTGGTACCCTCATAGGGCATCCACACCGCCTTGATCCCGGCGCTCTGGGCCAGTATGTTGAAAGCCACATTATGGCCGGAACCCACCGAACCGTACCCGCCGACCCGGATCTTATTGGGGTTTTGTTTCGCGTATTCGACGAATTCATGCAAAGTCTTCCAGGGGCTGTCCGCCTGGACGACGAGGATGTAGGGATCGATTTCAGCCCGCACGATCCATGCGAACTGATCGATGTTGAACTTGCCCTTGAGCTTGCTTTCCCAGGCACCGATTTGTGTCGGTGTGACGGCGGCCAGCGTGTATCCGTCCGCGGGAGCGGAAAGCAGCGCTGCCACCTGCATTGCGCCGCCGCCGCCCGGTTTGTTCTCGACAACGACGGGCTGGCCCAGAAAGGTCTCCGCTGCTTTGCCCAGGTGCCGTGCCATAAGGTCCGTCGGAGACCCCGCAGACGTGTGAGTGATGATGGTAATGGCTTTTTGAGGGAATTTTTCCTGTGCCTGTGTCAGTCCGGCAATGAAGATGCCCACCAGAATCGCCAACGATGCGATGACAACCTTACCTTTCATGTTCTCTCCTTTCCGTTTTGGCGTGAAGACCGTGTTCATGCCCCGCTTTTCGCAGATGAAGGAAGGACAGGGCAAATATCTCAGGATTTGATTCCCTGAAGGGGCCACCGGCCAGCCCACGGCTCGATCCGGCCACGGGGCAGCAAAGGATATCTTTGTGCGTTGGCCCCTGTTCCCGGCATTACCTTGGATTTCTAGATCTTCATTCCCTCTGCGGGCGCTTTGAAGTCTCGCCCTGATGTTTTGTCCTCCTGGGGCCGAATGGTCCTCAGGGCGCTGAGTATATGGCTGACAGCCGCCTCTTCGCTTTGCGCCGGATCATGTTGTGCGAGGGCGGCCAGGATGCGCCTGTGCTCCTCATGGGTGTGTTTGGGCCGGTTGCCGCTTCCTAAAGACTGGAGCATGAAAAAATGAATCTGGCTCCTGATCCGGTCAAGGAAATCCGTCAGCACCCCGTTTTGGGCCCACATCCCGATCAACCTGTGGAACTCAGCGTTGATCCGGGCAATTTCCGGAACATTTTCATGTCCGCTGGCTTTGTCCGCTTCATTCAGAAGCGCATCCAACTCCCTGATTCCCTCATCCGTAATGCGCGTTGCCGCCAACCTGGCGGCGAAACCCTCCAATACGGCCCTGACATTGTAAAACTGGTCCAGTTCGTGAGGTTCCAACTTGATGACCTGTGCCCCCTTGAACGGAGTGAACTGGACGAGTCCGTCCCTTTCCAGCATTTTCAGCGCTTCCCGGACCGGGATGTGGCTAACGTCGAGCTGAACGCTCAACTGGCGCTCGACCAGCCTTTCTCCGGGCACGAACTTGCCGGACAAAATGGCCGACCGCAGGCACCGGTATACGGCCTGGCCCGCGGATATATTGTTGATGGGCGACATTTTCAACGGTGTTCCCCCTTTTCCTTGGTGAGCTATATTATATATGCTATAGCATCAATGCAAGAAGAAAATGCAGCGGTCGGAGCCGGACTAAACGGAGGGTATCGTCAAGGATTGCCGGGAGGCACGGGAACTATGATTCCGGGAGCAATTCTTATGGAGTCTTGAACGGCACCACACTCGCACTCCACAAAAAAATCCCCTCACGCCTTAAGTCGGTGTGAGGGGATTATATATGTAAAGTATGAGGCGGCGGCGTCCTACTCTCCCACGCAGTTTGCCCGCGCAGTACCATCGGCGCAGAGGAGCTTAACGACCGTGTTCGGGATGGGAACGGGTGTGGCCTCCTCGCCATAGCCACCGCCCCAAAACGTATGTCCGGGGGCGGGTATCGGAATATAGTTCCGATACTTTTTCCGAATAGGGGTTTTTGTGAAGTGCTTTTTTCTGATCTTGGCGCTTGTCCCGTTATTTTTAGGATGGTCAAGCCGCACGGCCTATTAGTACCGGTTAGCTCAAGACATTACTGCCCTTACACACCCGGCCTATCAACCTCGTGGTCTACGAGGGGCCTTTAGTCGGGTTACCCCGAGGGAATTCTAATCTTGGGGTGGGTTTCCCGCTTAGATGCTTTCAGCGGTTATCCCTTCCGAACGTAGCTACCCAGCGCTGCCCCTGGCGGAACAACTGGTACACCAGAGGTCCGTCCATCCCGGTCCTCTCGTACTAGGGACAGATCCCCTCAAAATTCCTACGCCCGCGGTAGATAGGGACCAAACTGTCTCACGACGTTTTAAACCCAGCTCACGTACCGCTTTAATCGGCGAACAGCCGAACCCTTGGGACCTGCTCCAGCCCCAGGATGCGATGAGCCGACATCGAGGTGCCAAACCTCCCCGTCGATGTGAACTCTTGGGGGAGATCAGCCTGTTATCCCCGGCGTACCTTTTATCCGTTGAGCGATGGCCCTTCCATTCAGAACCACCGGATCACTAAGACCGACTTTCGTCCCTGATCGACGTGTCCGTCTCACAGTCAGGCTCCCTTCTGCCTTTACACTCTACGGCTGGTTTCCAATCAGCCTGAGGGAACCTTCGCGCGCCTCCGTTACCCTTTGGGAGGCGACCGCCCCAGTCAAACTACCCACCAGGCACTGTCCCCGGAAAGGATAACTTCCCAGGGTTAGAACTCTAGACGCATAAGGGTGGTATTTCAACGTTGGCTCCACGAGAGCTGGCGCCCCCGCTTCATAGCCTCCCACCTATCCTACACATACACGCCCAAAATCCAATGCCAAGCTGTAGTAAAGGTGCACGGGGTCTTTCCGTCTAGCCGCGGGTACTCGGTATCTGCACCGAGACTGCAATTTCACTGAGTCCCTGTTTGAGACAGTGCGGAAGTCGTTACGCCATTCGTGCAGGTCGGAACTTACCCGACAAGGAATTTCGCTACCTTAGGACCGTTATAGTTACGGCCGCCGTTTACTGGGGCTTCGGTTCAAAGCTTCTCGGACCCGAAAGCCCAATAACCTCTCCCCTTAACCTTCCAGCACCGGGCAGGCGTCAGACCCTATACGTCGTCTTGCGACTTAGCAGAGTCCTGTGTTTTTAGTAAACAGTCGCTACCGCCTCTTCTCTGCAACCCCCCTCGGCTCCAGGAGCAAGTCCTTTCACCTGATGAGGGCACACCTTCTCCCTAAGTTACGGTGTCATTTTGCCGAGTTCCTTAAACAGGGTTCTCTCACGCGCCTGAGGATTCTCTCCTCGCCTACCTGTGTCGGTTTTCGGTACGGTCACCTGGAAAACTCACTAGAGGCTTTTCTTGGCAGTCTGGGATCAACCAGTTTGCGGGCTTGCGCCCTCCACATCACCTCTCGGCGTTATCAGGACAGCGGATTTTCCTGCCATCCCCGCCTACGGGCTTATACCGGGACTTCCAACACCCGGATGGCCTACCCTCCTGCGTCCCCCCATCGCTATTAACGCTTTCCCGGTGGTACAGGAATATTAACC
>CAVQJR010000021.1:0-735000 GCA_963712895.1 uncultured delta proteobacterium
CTAAGAATAGGTTCAGCAGAAGAACTGTAAGACTGACTCCCACTATGTTGGAGCCGCTCAAAGCCCAAAAAGTGATTCATGACCAGTTTGGCTGTAAATACCTTTTTTGCACCCCAAAGGGCTGCGCAATCCACCTGAGCAATTTGCGAAGGAAGGTCTGGGTTCCTGCTCTTAAAAAAGCATCTTTACCCTTTCGGGAAATGAAGCAAACTCGACATACTTTCGCCACAATGGCGCTGAGCTATGGCGAAAACCCTTTGTGGATAGCGAGAGTGATGGGTCATCGTGATACCGAGATGATCATCAAAGTCTATACCAGGTATGTTGCGGACTCGAAGGGTACTGAGGACGGCTTGCTTTTAAATGCAGTATACAGCCAGAAAATGGATAATCATGAGTAACTTGGATTATGGCAAAATTATGGCAAAAAATAAAAAAAGACCTAGCGGCCATTCCGCTAAGTCCTTGATTTACTTGGCAGGCCAGGAGGGATTCGAACCCACAACCCCCGGATTTGGAGTCCGGTGCTCTAGCCGTTAGAGCTACTGGCCTGCGCGAAGGGGTTTTATATAACTGGTTTGGCGCCTGGAGTAAAGCAAAAAGCCCACTTCGCAGACTGGCGGCAGGCATTAAGTTATCGGTCCTTTCAAGATGTTCAGACAGTAAGGCATGAAAAAGCTGTCCCCCCGCATTGCATGCAAACCCTTATACGATGTGGATTTACGGGCAGGCTGTCGCGTTATGCTTCCTTGAAATTGTCCACACTGCAATGTTAAATGGTGCGTCCTTCTTATTATCAAGGTCAAACGGTGCAGCCTTCTCTTTGCTGGCCGGTCCGCACACTGTGCGGGTCAGTTCACCGTTCCGCGGGCAGAAATATGAAGGGATTATCGGGCGTAATCGCCGGGGTCCAACCCGTGTTTTTTCAGCCGATATTGCAGCGTGGACCGCGGCAGACCCAGGAGACGGGCCGCACCGTTGTGGCCGCCCACCATCCCGCGGCACCTGGTCAGGGCCCGCTCGATATGGTGCCGCTCCGCATCGGCCAGGGCGGCCACTTCATTGTTCGGTTCGACCGGTTGCGCGGCAGTGTCGATGATCCTGTTGACGTCCCTGTCGGTTAAATGCTCCCCCGCTCGAAGAATAACCATCCTCTTGGTCAGGTTTTTCAGCTCACGGACATTTCCCGGCCATGAATAGAGGCTCAGGCTGTCCAGAGCTTCACGGGAATAGACGGGAGCGGGGCGATTCATCCGCCTGGCCTGGATCTCGGTCAAACGCTCCACCAGAAGAGGGATGTCTTCACGCCTCTCCCTTATGGGCGGGACGTGGATGTGAATGAGGTTCAGGCGGTAGTAGAGATCGCGGCGGAATTGGCCCGATAAAATTGCTGACTCGAGATCTTGGTTGGTTGCGGATATGACCCGAAAGTTGGCCTCGACGGACCTGTTGTCCCCCACCCGCTCGAAGCGTCCATCCTGCAGAACATTGAGCAGTTTTGCCTGGAGAGGCGCGGGCAGATCCCCCACTTCGTCCAGAAAGACAGTTCCTCCGCGGGCCACCTCGAACCTGCCGGCCCTATTGGAATCGGCCCCCGTGAAGGCACCCTTGGCATGTCCGAAAAGCTCGCTCTCGAAAAGCGTGGGAGCAAGGGCGGGGCAGTTTATCTTCACGAAAAGATGCTCGTTTCGGGAGCTGGCATTGTGAATGCAGCGAGCAATATAGTCCTTGCCTGTTCCCGTCTCGCCGGTAATCAATACCGGTGCGTCGGTGTCGGCCACCTGCTTTACCAGGCGCATGATTTCGACCATGCAGGGCGCCGCATAGATGAAATGTTCCTGCGGGTAGTCTTCCGTAACGGACATGAGGTAGCGCTTCTCACGCACCAGATGGGCATTAAGCCGCTGCAGGTTGGTGTAGGCGATCATGTTGTCCACGGCAATCGCCACCTGGGTGGAAACGTCTGTCAGCACCTCGATCAACTCCGACATGTAAGGCGGGGTTTCCTTGAAGGAAAAGTGGATGCTTCCCAGAACGCGATTGCGAACGGTCAGAGGATATGCCATCGTTGATTTGAGGCCGGCCTCGACCATGGACCGCACTGAAAAAAGGTCGGTGTAGCGGGTCAGATCGTCGATGATCGCAGGCTGGCCGGACTGAATAACCATGCTGCTGATGGCGCCCTTGGCCAACGGGCGTTTGTCCTTGCAGGATATGCCCTTGGGATCGACCCCGTCTGCCAGGGCAAAGTAGCTCAAGGATTGAGATTCGGCATCGTAGAGATTGATACTCAGGCGATCGTATGGAAAGTGCACTCTCAATTCCGCGGCCAGTGCCCGGAACAGTTCTTCGCGGGTTGTGCGGGTAATGACGGCGTTGTTGATCTTCAAAAGAAGCTGATAGCGCGTCACGGGATTCCAGTGCATGAGAGTCTCCTTTGGCAGTGCTCTGATGTAGTAATAAGGAGGATACCTCTTCCGAGCCCAAAATCAAGCCCAATATTCATCATAGCGCCCAATATTGGGCGGCAGACCCCCTCCCGAAGAAGCGCCTCACTTTAACTTTTCCATTATCAATCAAAGACTTACCACCATCAGGAACACTGGCACGACAATTGCCCCAGTGGTTGGAGTCCCCCTGCTCATGGAAGGAAAAGCTATGGACATCCAACTCAAGTATGGCGATCGTCAGCAGGTGCTTCAGATTCCCGAAAAGGCCCGGGTTTGCGTGCTGCAGCCGGCAAAGCTGCCGGTCCTTACCAATGTGGAAGAGGCTTTGGAGGAGGCGCTCTCCCATCTGATCGGGTGTGAAAGCATGGAGGAGTTGCTCGGCCGTGCAAAGCCGAGAACAGTGGCCATCGCGGTGCCGGATGAGACCCGGCCCGCGCCGGTAAAAAAACTGCTTCCTGTTTTGTTGCGCCGAATTTATGAAGCGATGCCCGAGCTTCAACCTCGTGCGGTAACTATTATAAACGGTGGCGGGCTGCACCCCCCGCTCGATTCCGCCGGCCTCAGGCGGCTCGTTCCGGAGGCCATAGCCCCCGGCTGCAGGGTTGTCGCACACGATGCTGTCCACTCCCGTATGAGTGATTATGGTGTCACCAGTCGCGGCACCAAAGTGCGCATCAATGCAGAATTTGCCGAAGCGGACCTGAAACTGGTGATTGGCCAGATCGATCCGCATCAGTTTGTCGGCTTTACCGGCGGCTCAAAAGGGGTTGTCATCGGGTGCGGCTCCGAGGAAACCATTGAGCACAACCACAGCCTGATGTTTCACTCCGGGGCCCAGGTGGGTGTTCTGGAGGGAAACCCCGTTCGCGAAGACATCAATGAAGCCGGTGAAATGGTGGGGATCGACCTGGTAATAGATGTGGTGATGGATGCGGACAAGAACATTGTCCGCCTGATTGCAGGGTCGCCGATGGAGGTATTGAAGGAAGGCGCCGTGACCTGCGCGCGGGTTTATGGCGTGGCCATCACTGAGGAGTTTGACATCGTGATCGCTTCCTGCGGCGGATACCCCAAGGACATCTGTCTCTATCAGGCTCAAAAAGGCCTCAATCTTGCCTCTCAGGCCGTCAAGCAGGGGGGGAGGATTTTGCTCCTCGCGGCCTGCCCCCAGGGAGTGGGGGACGACATTTACTTTGACTATGTTTGCCAGTTTGCCACCCCCTGGGAAGTACTTGAAGATTTCCAGAAACTCGAATTCAAAATGGGAGCGCACAAGGCGTATCTTTTCGGGCGCACGCTGACCAATTTCGATGTGGCCGTAGCTTCCGACCTGGACCCGGGCATTTTGAAGAAATGCCACCTCCGGGCAGCGGACCCGTCCGTGGTCATCAGGGAATGGGTTGAAACCTTTGAAGGCCAACCACGCGTGGCGGTGGTTCCAAACGCAAATACCACCTATTTCCACGTTAAACATCGCAACGGCTGACAGGGAACCAGTCCCTGCCGGCCACAAACCCCAAAACAAACGAAATGGAGGAAATCAGATGATCCAGTTTTTGGTCCATGAAAAAGCCGACAACGTCGGCGTGGCCACGGTCGATCTCAAGGCCGGTGAAACCGCCCAGGGTCTTTACATGGATTCCCAGCAAAAGATCGACATTAAGGCCATGCAGGATATCCCGCTCGGCCACAAGATCGCCCTGAGCGACCTCAAGACCGACGATGCGGTCATCAAGTACGGCCACGACATCGGAAAAGTCGTTGCCGACATCAAAACGGGCCAGCACGTGCATATTCACAATCTGAAAACCAGGAGGTGGTAATCATGAGTAATGCAAAAGTCTCGGCCTATCGCCGCGAAAACGGCCGTGTCGGCATCAGAAATCATGTCGTGATCCTGCCCTTGGACGACCTGTCCAATGCAGCGTGCCAGTCCGTGGCCTGTAACATCAAGGGAACCAAGGCAATTCCCCACGCTTACGGCCGTCTTCAGTTCGGGGAGGACCTGGAGCTGTTTTTCCGCACGATGATCGGCACGGGCTGCAACCCAAATGTGGCCGCCGTCGTGGTGATCGGCATCGAGCCGGAGTGGACCAATCTGATCGTGGAAGGCATCCGAAAGACCGGAAAGCCGGTCGAGGGATTTTCCATCGAACGCACGGGTGACATCGGCACTATCGCCAAGGCTTCCTACAAAGCCAAGGAATTCATGCATTGGGCCTCCGAACGGAAACGCGAGGAGTGCGATCTGTCCGAGATTCTGGGTATCGGTCAAATGCGGGGAATCGGACACCACCTCCGGGTTGGCCTCGAATCCCACCGTCGGCAACGCCATCGACAAACTGGTGGAGATGGGCGCGACCTGCTCCTTCGGAGAGACCTCCGAGATCACCGGCGCCGAATTGATGTGCAAGGAGCGCGGGGCCACTCCCGAAGTGGGCGAGAAATTCCTTAAGATCTGGAACGAGTACAACGACTTCATAAATGCCAATAAGACCGATGATCTCTCCGGCTCACAGCCGACCAAGGGCAACATTCGCGGCGGACTCACCACCATCGAAGAGAAAGCATTCGGAAATCTGCAAAAGATTGGTAAAAAGGCACGTTACGTGGATGTATTAAAGCCCGCCGAAACTCCCACCGGTCCAGGCCTGTGGTACATGGACACCTCATCGGCGGCCGCCGAAGCGGTCACTCTGTGGGCGGCGGCCGGGTTCGTGGCACATTTGTTCCCCACGGGCCAGGGAAACATCATCGGTAATGCCATTGAGCCGGTGATCAAGCTGACGGCCAACCCACTCACCGCCAGCACCATGTTCGAGCATGTCGACTTCGACTGTTCGGCGATTTTGCGCGGCGAAATGACCCTCGATCAGTCCGGGGATAAATTGCTCGAAATGCTTAAAAGAACCTGCAACGGACGAATGACTTGCCAGGAAGTCCTGGGACACGAGGAATTTGTGCTGACCAAGCTCTACCGGAGCGCGTAACCGGGCAGGTTTGCTTAAGCTTTGGATTTCACCGGGAAAGGGGAAGTGCTGCGCACCTGCCCTTTCCCACCCACCATAACAGGAGATAGGCTATGAGATTCAAAGTAAGCATGTCCCTCCTGAGCGCGGCGCTCTTGGTTTTTCTCTGTGCGGGTTATTCGCCGGCCGCCGACTACCCCGACAAGCCCATCAATATGATCATCGCTTTCACGGCAGGCGGGTCCAGCGACGTTCAGGCCCGCATCATGCAAAAACACTGGAACGCCAAAGGCTACGCCCGCTGGATTTTCGTGTATAAGACCGGGGCCGGCGGAGCGATCGGCTTCGCCGAAATCGCCCACGCCAAGCCCGACGGATATACCATCGGCGGTGTCAACGTCCCGCACATAGTTCTGCAGCCCATGGCCCAGGGCGCCCAGTACACGATAGACGACTTTGCTTATATCTGCCAGGTTGTAAATGACCCGCAGGTGGTGGCGGTGCGCAAAGACAGCCACTTCAAGTCGGTAAAAGAGATCATCGAATTCGCCAAGGCAAACCCCGGAAAACTCAAGGTCGGCCTTGTCGGCCCCTATTCCGGCCACCATCTCATGCTGTTGGATTTCAAGAGCAAGTACAAGATCGATGTCGCCGACATCATGTACAAGGGGGCGGCCGATCAAAATGCAGCCCTGCTGGGCGGCGAGGTCGATGTCATGTTTGGCAACGTCAATGATGTCATGAGAAGTCTCGAACAGATCAATGTCCTTGGTGTTGCCAGTACCAAGAGAAACAGCTTCCTGCCCGATGTGCCGACCCTCAAAGAGCAGGGCTATGACATCGAATCCGACATTCGCCGGGGCTTCGTCGCACCGAAGGGCATAGAACCCGCCAAGCTCAAGTATCTGCGCGACGCGTTCAAAGCGGTGGCAACCGATCCGGCATACCTCCAGGATATGAAGAAAGCAGGCCAGCCGGCCGAGTACATGTCGGGTGAGGAATTCGGCAAGTTCGTCCACGAGGAGAGCGAGCGCGACCGGCAGTTGCTCAAGGCCTTCGGTCTTCTGAAGAAATAGACGCAGAGCGCCCGGCCGGGCAGAAACGGGGATCTTCCGGGAGGCGCGGGGTGCCTCCCGGTCCATTGTCCGCCCCAGGAGAACGACAAATGATACATTTCTTAGTTCCCGCCATCGGGCATGTCTTCCATCCGTTCAATTTGCTGCTTATGGTCGCGGGACTGGTGGGAGGCATAATCATCGGTGCCCTGCCGGGACTGACGGCCACCATGGGTGTGGCTCTGATGGTTCCGGTGACTTTCGCAATGAATCCCATCAGCGGCCTCATCATGCTCGGAGCGATCTATGCCGGCGCCATCTACGGCGGGTCGAATTCCGCCTGCCTTATCAAGACGCCGGGCACGCCCTCGTCGGTGGCCACCACATTCGACGGCTATCCCATGTGCCAGCATGGCCGTGCCGATGAGGCCCTCTACGGTTCCCTTCTGGCCTCGGCTTTCGGCGGTATCGTGGGGACGGTATTCCTGCTTTTCCTTTCCGGACCACTCGCCAAGTTCGCCCTCCAATTCGGCGGGCCCGAATTCTTCTGGCTGGTTATCTTCGGCCTGAGCACCATTGCCGTCATGTCCAGGGACAACATGCTCAAGGGACTCCTCTCCGGCGCCCTCGGCCTTCTGGTCTCGACCATCGGACTGGACCCCAATGCCGGTATCCCCCGCTTTACCTTCGGTTATTATCCGCTCGTGCAGGGCATCGAGATCATTCCAGCCATGATAGGGCTTTTCTCCTTTTCACAGGTGCTGGTGCTTCTGGGCAGCCAAAAACAGTACATCGCCGAACACAAGCCCAGCCCGGGCGCCTTTTCGCGAGTAGTGAAAAAACTTTTGGCCGACTGCAAGGTCAACCTTATGCGATCCTCCATAATAGGGGCCATTGTCGGGATACTTCCCGGCGCGGGAGGTGAGATCGCCTCCATCATCTCCTATAACGAGGCCAAGCGCTGGGACAAAGATCCGAGCCGCTACGGTACGGGCATAATGGAGGGACTGGCCGCAAGCGAGAGTGCCAATAACGCGGTCATCGGCGGCGCACTCATCCCGATGCTCACCCTTGGCATTCCCGGCAGCGCCGTGGCCGCCGTCATCCTGGGCGCCCTTCTGGCCCAGGGTATTCAGCCGGGCTTCAAGGTTTTTACCGCCACCGGTGAATTGGCCTATTCCTTTATCATTTCCCAGTTTGTAGTGAATCTGCTCATGATCCCCGTGGGCTATCTTCTCGCCAAGGTCATGGCGAAGATCCTCAACCTTCGCCTCACCTTCGTCGCTATCGCCATCGTAATGCTTTCCGTCATCGGGTCGTACGCCATCCGAAACAGTATGCTCGATGTCTGGGTCGTCATCATCTTCGGGCTCATCGCCTACTTCGGCGGACGGGTGGGACTGGACACCGGCGCGATGGCTCTCGGGGTCATCCTGGGCCCGATGATCGAAGAAAATCTCGGCAAGTGCGTCCATCTCGCAAAGGCGGAGGGTTCGCTTTGGGCGGTGTTCTTTAAGAGCCCCATTTCCCTGGTGCTGATCGCTTTGACGGCCCTGTCCATCGCCACACCCTACATCCTCGAATGGAAACGCTCTCGTACACACGATTCGGAGAAACACCATGGATAGAAAGACTTCCGATATAGCGTCCGGAATCGGCTTTCTTGCCATCGCTGCATGCTTCCGGCTGGCGGGAATGGATCTTGAGGGTATCAGCAGGGTCTTTCCTGAGGGTCTGGAGTCCCTCATGGCAATAGGCGGAATAATATTGGTCGTCAACGGCTTGCGCCAAAAGCGGCCGGGGACTGAAGGGGAAGAAAAAACCTCCTGGGGCCGGGTGGTAGCTATTACGGTAAGCTCCGTCGTCTATGCGCTGGTGATCCCTCTGGTCGGCTTTTACGCCACCTCGGCGGCGTTCCTCTTTATCCTCTCCTGGGCATTTGCCGAACGGGGCAAGGGAGCCCGCGGCCTGATTCCACCGGCCTTTTTCACGCTGACCGTCGTTGTTGCCGTTTACGTGGTTTTTCAGTATCTGCTAAGCGTTCCAACGCCCGAAGGATTTCTGATGTGACTTTGAGTGAAGGGCCTTTCCGGCATTGACTCCCCCGGCAAGAACCTGCTAATTCAACAGCGGAGGAATGATTCCCGTGGCTGTTCCTAAATGAGGTTGGCTTCAAAATGCGTGAACTTCACGTGAATGGGGGGGTTCCCGAATCGTTATTCCTGCAAAGCTTTCGGGCGCGAATCCGGTGTCTTTGCGGTGAATGATGCCGCTTTCGTTTACGGCAGGAGTGTGAACGGGAAAAAGACACTGGACCCCGGCTCAGAAACACTGCCGGGGTGACGCCAAGGGGCGAGTCTATTTTGGCAACAGGCCCGTTCCTCCTCGCCGCATCGGGTCGCGCAGTGGCGAGGAGGGCCTTAGGAGGCGCGGTTCCCCGCGCTTTTAAAAAACATTATTGAACGTAACTTCGCATCCGGCAACTGTGCGTTCAGCAGACCGGATCAGTCGGCATACTTCTTTGCGTAGGCGGCATCATTATAGAGGGCTTCGCCCAACTTGTCTTTGCCGTAGTCGCGTATAATCTTTTGTCCCTCATCCGATGCCACAAAATCAATGAACTTTGCCGCCCATACCGCTCCGGGGGTGGTACCGGCAGGCTGGCACAAGGCATGGTAGGTATTTACGAGAAACTTGTCCCCCTTGAACAGGATTTTCAAATTCGGGACGTTTTTCTTTTCCGCAGCCCATGTGCTGCTGTCGGTCATGAAGTAGCCCTTCTCGTCATTGGCTCGTTTCAGTGTAGCGGTCATGAAATCCTTGGTGACAATGTACCATTTCCCCGATGGCGAAATTCCGGCCTTTTGCCAGATGGCCATCTCCTTCTTGTGGGTACCGGAGTTATCTCCTCTTGAGAAGAACTTTGCCTGTGCCCCGGCTATTTTTCCGTAAGCATCGGCGGCATCTTTGGCCCCCGAGATTTTCGCCGGATCATCCGCAGGACCCACTATGAAGAATTCATTCGATCCGAGGAGGGTCCTCTTGATGGCCCAGCCCTCTTCCACCGCTTTTTTCTCTGCCGCGGGAGCATGTACCATAATCATATCGACGGACTTTTCCTTCAATAATTTCAGCGACTGACCCGATCCCGCCTTTTCCCAGCAAAGGGTTGTATTGGTTTTGAGGGCAAACTTTTCGCCAAGAGCTTTTAACAGACCCAACTCGCCGGGACTGCCCGTTGCCAGGGAAAACTGGTTTTGCCCCTTCCCGTATGTTTCCGTACAAGTGGCTTGAGCAAAAGAGATGGAAGAAATACAAAACAACACAGCCAGCGTAATAACAGTCAGACGTGCCTTCATATAGGTGCTCCCTCCCGCTTGATGAAATAAGTAGAACAAAACGCCCGTACTGCTCCGAAAAGCCAAGGCACAAAGAGTTGCATATCAGGCGGGTTGTGTCAATCGAGACATAGCGTAGGGAGCGGGACGATAAGGGAAAAACAGCAAAAAAACGTGGCCTGATGGGAAGGGGCTTTGGAGGGCGATTTAGCGGCGCACAGCCTCGATGGTCGTTGCTCAAGGAAATACCACAATCATATCCCGGCATGACGGTGGAGTCTGCGTACAAAGCGAAAAACGCGACCGTTTCTTCAATAGTCTTCGCGCGAGCCCCGCCTACTCCACCCCCAGGTCTTCCAGGACCTTAAAGACGAACCGGGCGGGCCATTGTATCGCCCCGCCCCCCAGGGCCAGAGCGACGGCAGTGCTTTCAATAATCTCGACGCGGGTGGCGCCGAGTTCAGCAGCCTTGCTGACGTGGTATTCTATTCACCCGTAGCACGACTGGCTGATGCTTATGCCAAGCGCGATCAGTTCCTTGTACTTCTGATCCAGTTGCCCGGATTTGAGTGCATTGGCTTCAAGCCGGTCCAGCTCCATAAAAGCGCTGATGCCGCTCTGAGCCATTATCCGGTCATATTTTTCCCTTAATTCCCTGATTTCCTCGATTGTTTTTTCCACCAGGAACACGGCATTTCCTCGGATTTTTTCCTGTCTGCAGATTATTCTCCGGTGAAAAAAGCCTTCTCCTCCAGGCGAAAAGTTCGCTCGCGGGACACGGAGGTTATTTTATCGCCTCGTAGGTTCTCAGCGGGGGGATGTTGGCCAGCTCATACTTGGAGTTTACCTGGGGAAAGTATTTCTTGAGGTGGACTTTCAGGTGGTTGTTGGTCTGAAAGCAGGTCTGGTAGACCAGGAACTTTCCTCCTTTTTTGAGCGCCCGGTGGGTGTTGTACAAAATTTTGTGCTTGAGATCGTGGTCCAGGAAGGAGAAGGGAATTCCGGAAATTATGTAGTCGGCTTCGGACTCCCTGCACGCCCGCAGCGTTTCCAGGACGTTTTCCGCGCTTTCGTGCACGATGATAACCCGCGGGTCATCGAGTTTTTTGGTCAGGATGGATTTAAAGTTCCTGTTGCGCTCTATTAGGATCAGGCGTGATTCCTGCCCCATTTTGTCCAGTAGATATTTTGAAAAAACTCCGGTTCCCGGTCCGTATTCCACGATAAGGTTTTCGTGCCCGAAATCGATTTTGCTGCACACCCTCTTCACGCCAACGGAAGATGTCGGGGTGATCGAAGCCACGTTTCTGTCCTTGAGGAAGTTCAGCATATATATGAAAGTGTCCATCCTATAACTCCTGATTTGCCGTCAAAGCTCCGTCCGGCGAGTTTAGTTCTGGCATGGCAAAACAATCCGCGGAAAAAAGCGAAAAGTGCGGCATAGGATCGCAGATTCCGGGTTTTCTTTCAACTGGAAGGCATTATCCAATCCCGCGGCACCGTCTGTGGTTAACACATTTGATCTATGTTCCCGGATTCCCGGGAGTCTTTCGGTGTATCCACCCTGCTCTGGGCGGATTTCGGACATTATCGAAGAGATATGCGAATTCCCTCCTCCCCTGATGTGCGTCGTGGCGGCACTTATAGCAGATAATCCCGATAAATAAAATTCAATATGCGGCAGGGACGGTTTATTTTTCTTTCCAGCTTCGAGGGTGATGTCTCGACCGCCGTTGCCAATTGGTGATATAAGCTGACAGGTGAGCACAGGCGGGCGGGATTTCATCCGGACTCGGATCTCGCGCCTATTTTTCCTGGACCTCGTGATCCTGGCAGCGTATTGAAGAAGGAATTTTTACCACATATGAGTGGAAAACGCCAAGAGCCGCCATTGCGGCTTCCGCCGTAACGACGCGCAACTGATGCATCCTTTTTTGCGACTCGATAACCTTTTTTAGCATTCTCCTAAGGCAAAATATGGGGCGAAACTGCCTGGTCAATACCCACTGGAAAATTTTATCCGCAAAAACTCCCCAGTCTGTCGACGATGTTTTCGATACCCTGCTCGAAATCAGAAATCTCGATCAGGGTTCCATTTCGGGTGAACTAAAGGACCTGGAAGCGCACCTTTCTTCCATGCGCGGCATGGAAGAAGGAGCCCGGCTGATGGCGCGCCACATGGCGGCCGGCCACAAGATCGTGCTGGTTGCCGACTACGACTGCGACGGAATAACATCGGCCGCGCAAATGGCGCTGTTTCTCAAGGATACCGGCTACTGCAACTATGAGGTGGTAATCCCGTTGCGGGAAGAGGGCTACGGGATTCCGGAGCGGGCGATCCGCGAAAACGCCGATGCCGGACTCCTGGTTGCAATGGATTGCGGAACGCTCGATCTCAAGCCCATCGAGCTTGCCCGCTCCAACGGGGCCGATTGCATAGTCATTGACCATCACCAGGTGCCCCAAGGAAAGCTGGCTCCGGCAACTGTTTTGATAAATCCAAAACATCCCGAATGCCGCTCGCCGTTCAAGGAGTTTTGCGCATCGGGGCTGACCCTGCTTTTTCTGGCCGCACTGAGGCGGGCGCTGCGCGATTCTTTCCCGGTCCCCTCGCTTGGAGGCAAATACATGGTGCTGGCCGCCATCGGGACGGTTACGGACCTGGTGCCCCTGGTTTCGGCCAATCGAATTCTTGCCAGAAGCGGCCTGAACAGCATGAACGGTGCCTGCTGGCCCCCCGTTTCCCTTCTGGCGAACTGTGCCGGGATATCTCGAAAGTCCCTTACCGCCGGTCATATAAGCTACTACATCGGGCCGAGGATAAATGCCGCCGGCAGGGTTTCCGACGGCCGCATCGCCTACGATCTGTTGACCGGCAGCCAACCGGAAGAGCTTTCCAGGCTGGCCGGGGAACTCAACCGCCTGAATGCGGAAAGGCAGGCCCAGGAAGGCAGGATCCTTAAGGGCATCCGCGAGATGATAGCCGAAAAGCCCGTTTGCACACGCACATTTGTGTCGGCAAACGGCAAATGGCCTCCCGGAGTGGTGGGAATCGCCGCATCCCGTGTCCAGCAGGAGCTACATTACGGGCCGGTGATCATACTTTCAAGCGACGAAAACAATATGACGGCAAGAGGCTCCGGAAGGAGCGTACCCGGCTTTGACATCCACCGGGCGCTCGAGCGGTGCTCCGACCTTCTGCTCAAGTGGGGAGGACATAAAATGGCGGCGGGTCTCACGATCCGAACGGAACTGATCCCGGAATTCGCCGCACGTTTCGAGCAGGCGGCACAGGAATGTCCGGCCGAAATTTTCGAGCCGTGCGGTCGCGTTGACATGGTTTTGCCCCTTGGCCTGGTCGGCAGCGAACTTCTAAATGCCTTGCGCCTCATGGAACCTCATGGAATGGGAAACCCCGCCCCTGTTTTCGCTTGTCCGAGTGCACTCTTCACCGTCAAAAAGGCGTTCGGAAAAGAGCGCAACCACCTCAGGCTGGGATTTGGAAACGGGCTGGAAGGCATTTTCTGGAGGGCAACGGAACGCCGGCCCGACCTTTCGATCGGCCGCTCAGACCGCTTGGACATGGTTTTTCAGGTTGAACTGGACCACTTTAACGGCAGGCCTTCGTTGAACATCAGGGATATGGGCAGGTTTTTTTAGGCAGGGACGCGCATACGTAAATTCGATCTCAACCCTCGCTCCCCACTGGGATGCGGACGCTTCGCCAAGGCTGTCGAGCATGCGTTCCCACGCTGGAAGCAGGGAACGAGAAGATGATTTGCTCGATTTGCGGGCAAACTCCCGCGACGCTCCCTAGCAGCAGACCCCCCATGAATAATCCGGGATGGTTCCCGCGCACTCCCCGTCGCACAGCTTTTGGAGTTGGGCCAGCCTTTTTTTCATCTTGTATGAAATCTGCTCCTGGATACTGACCGCCCGGTCCCCTCTAACTTCCCTTATGATTTGAGCAGAGTCTATTATGCTCGCCGGGTCCCCCGCATCGGCCAGTTGCCGCACAGCCAGGCTGGCAGTCTTGAAATCGGCCAGCACCCGGAAGTCCTCATAGGGGATGAAGCTTTCAAGCTCTACGTAGGCGATCTCCAGGTGGCCTCTCAACTCGGTATCCGGGTTTTCCAGCAACTCTTCGATGATCGCCAGCCTTATCAGTTCCTTTTCGTAGGGCAGATCGGATTCAAGCGCTACAGTCGAGCACATTTGTTCCAGCTTGCCAAGATAGGCGGAAATGATTTCCAGCCTCTTTTGGGCGCTCAAGCCTTTGCAAAGCATGCGGCTGTGATGCTCGGCGGACTTTTCGCCGCAGCTTAAAAATGAAGACGCAGGGTTGTCGTGTCCCTTTTCTGGCGTATTTCCGGTAGAGCACTCATACGGACTAATCATTTCGGTCTCCTGAAACTACAGCGCATCGGCTTGTCTGAAACCTGTATATACGGGCTGTTCGCAGGATGTTCGATTCTATTCGGGACTGTTGAATCTTGAAATCAGTTCAACACCCCATTTCAAGGGTAGGTTGACAGTATTTTGCGATGCGCCGGACTACTCGACCTGCATGCGCCGAAGCTGGAAAAGATGTATGATACTTCCAGTCCAACTCGGTCCATTCAACGGGAATGAAGTGTGACCCGCAAAAACTTCACTCCATCATTTCTCGTCCGCGATCCCAGGTTGTGCCGTTTGCCATCGAGGACGCACGGAGGGAGATTGCTGAGATATTTTTGGGGGATGAAAGGGAAGGAGAGCCAGGATAGGAGGAGAAGGACCTGACTCTCCCAAGGAGGAAAGAGTATCTTCTTTCCAGGCATAATAATAACCGGTATGTCAAGATAATGCGCGAGCCGGCAAACCACATCTCCGGTTCTGCCGGCGGCCGCCTCTCTTTACTCCGCCATTGCTTTTGCCTTTTGCACCTCTTCTTGCCAGTACGGGTGCATGAGGTCTTCGAAAACCGAAAGCGCCGCCTCCGTCCCCTGCCCCATCGCGGTAACTATCTGCTTGAAACCGCCTTCCACGTCGCCGGCCGAGTAAATCCCGGGCATGTTGGTACGGTGGTGGGAATCGTGTGCTATGAAACCGTCCGAAGTCAATTCAATCCCCAGCGACCTGGCCAGGTCCACGGAAGGTTCATAGCCGACTGCGACAAAAACCCCTCCCACCGGCATGGAGTAGGTCGAGCCCGTTTTGTTGTTGTGGAGCACGACCTCGGTCACCCTCTCTTTTCCTTTTATCTCGACCACCTCGGTATTCCAGAGCACAGGGACGTCATTGGAGAAAATATTCCTGGTCAGGTGTTCCTGCGCCCTGAGCGTGTCTCTTCTGTGAATAATCGATACGTCCACCTCTATATTGTAGAGGTAGAGGGCCTCTGTCGCGGCACTGTTGCCCCCGCCCACCACGATAACCTTTTTGCCTTTGAAAAGCGGGCCGTCGCAGGTTGCGCAGTAACTTACGCCCCTTCCCATAAAGCGCGCTTCGCCCGGCACGTTCAGCCGCTTATAAGTTGCGCCCGTTGCCAGGATCACGGCCCGCGTAAGAAATTTCCTCCTGCTCGTCAGCACCTCGATTTGCTGCCCGGGCCGGATGCTCAACACCTCTTCTCCCTGGAAAATCTGGACGTATTCCAGGGCATGGCTCACCAGGATGTCCACCAGCGTTTTTCCGGGCACCCTCGTAAATCCCGGGTAGTTTTCGACTATGGGGGTCGTTGCCACCTGCCCGCCCAGGGTGCCGCGCTCGATAACGGCCGTCCGGAGGCCGCTTCGCACCGTGTAAATGCCGGCCGCAAGCCCGGCGGGGCCACCTCCCACGATGACGACATCGTTTTCAATGACCTCGGCTTCCGTTTCAGGGATGAAAACAGTCTGCTGTTCGAGTTTTTGCAGCGACAGGGCGAAAAGTTCCTCGGACTGCGCGCCATAGGCGATCAACACCTCGTTTGCGAAAGTCTGGGGCACGCTGAAGGCGGAATAGCGGTTTGCCATGTCGGGATGTGCCTGGATGTCGATCATCTCGACCGAAACCATATCGGGCCTCTCGACCGCCGCTTTCACGGCATTGATTGCCTGGTCGGGACAATACGGGCACGTAGGGCTTACAAAAACCTTTACCTCCCGCTTGGAGTCCAGTTTCCTGATTATCTTTTGGGAGTGCTCACTCAGGTTACCGGTCCGAAATCCCAGCAGAAGTATCACTCCGACGAGCGTCCTTCCCTCCTCGCCATAGGGCACTCCCAGGTATCGGATCGAATAGCTGTCCGGATCGAAAAGAAGAGTCGGGGCGCTGTCCACGCCCCACTTCTTCGCCTCCGGCGACTTCAGGTCGAATTGAGCGACCCGGATTTTATCCGAAAGCTTTGTGAAAGCCTGCAGCAGGTCTTTTGCTGCCTTGTTGAGCACCTCGTTTTCGCCCTCCCGGGTGAAAAGATGGATGGTGACCCTGTTGGGCAGTGCATCGAATGCAGCCTTGAGATTAGCTTCAACATCCTGCCCCAGGAAAGATTCCCCCTCGTTCGGTTGATTTGTTTTCGGCATCTGAGCCCCTGCATAGTAGTTGTAATTGAAGTAAGAAAACGGTCGCCCGAAGACGCACAGACAAAAGATAAGAGATCCAGGCCCTTAATGCCAGAATGAAAATGCCGGATTTTTTGGGATTTTGGGATTCAGGAATTTAGGAATCGGGGGACTCAGCAGAGTGTTAAAAAAGGAAAATTTTTACCATCTTTGAGTTAAAAACACCAAAACCCCGTCATTTCGGGGAAAGCCGCAACGACAGGGTGCAAACACAACGGGAGCCGGGCATGACAGCCCGGCTCCCGTTGTGGACACCATACACCCGGTCGCGGTTTTATTTCTTAACGTGGCATCCGCCGCAAGTAATGGGACCGCTGGGCTTGCCCAGCGCCAGCATGTTTTCGTGACAGCCCGTGCAACTGAAATGGAAGGCATCTTTTAGCGAGACCACCTGTTTTTTGGCCCCGGCCTGGTGGCATGTGCTGCAGGGTTGCCCCTCGCCGCCCTTGTTGTTCATGTAGGCGTCGTAGTCGTGATGGCACCGCAGACAGTCGATCTTCGAGGAGTGCAATTCATGGTTGAATTCGACAATCGGCCTTTGGTGTTTACCAATTTCAGCATGATCAAGGGCAATCACCGAATCCTGGGAAAATGCCGTAACAGGTATAAGCGCAGCGAAAATCAGCAGGAACGGCAAGAGCTTAACATAGTTCATCAGGGTTCCTTTCATTTCCAGTCCTACCGGAATTTTTCCCCTCTCACTCGAATACGGGAAAATTGTGCCTATTCCTCGGCTTCCCCTTCAGCAGCCGGCTCCGGCTTGAACTTGTCCGGGATTATCATTGTCTCGGTTATGACTTCCTTGAAGGAAACCAACTTTACACCGAGATCGTATTCCTTGTTGAGGTCGCGGATCTGGTCGAAGCAATTGTGGCAGGGGACGATAATGGTCTTGGCACCGGTCGCCTTTATCTGGTCGGCCTTGACCTTCCCGGAAATCATCCGCCGCTTCTTGAATTCGGCCCCCATGGGGATGAAGCCGCCCCCCCCGCCGCAGCACTGATTATATTCGCGGTTGGGTGACATATCGCGAAAATCCTTAGCGATGTACTTCATTATTGCACGGCCTTCTTCCCAAAGCCCGCCGTTGCGGGACACATTGCAGGGGTCCTGGTAGGTAACCGGTTCTTCCAGCATTTTGTTCGGGTCGATCTTGATGCGGCCGTCTCTCAGGTATTCATAGAACAGGCGCACCGAGTGGATCACAGGCACCGGAGGCTTTCCATCCCGATAGCCGGCCAGGTAGGGGCCTTCAAACAGCGCCGACCTGTAAGCGTGTCCGCATTCGGTAATCGCAATCATCTGCACCCCCAGCTCCACGGCCTTGTCGTACATCAACTTTACAACATGGCCGGCAACAGCCTTGTTTCCGGCAAACATCGCCAGGTTCGTGCAGTCCCAGCCGGTACTCGGCATGGTCCAGTCTTCCTCGGCCACCGTGAATATCTTGGCGGCCAAGGCGATGTCCTGGGGATAGTACATCGGTTCGCGCGCATTGACCGTATACATCAGCCTGGCGCCTTTTTTGTCGATGGGAATTTCAAGGCCGCGGATTTCCTCGGCGGTCTCCTCCGCCATCCATGAGCATGTTTCGACGAAGTCCTCGGTGCTCATGCCCATCTGATTGCCGGTGTTCACATAATTCTCGGTGGTTCTGGACAGACCTTCGGGCACGATCCCTTGGGAATTGCATACGCCGCGCGCGGTGGCGATCATGGTGGCAATATCGATCCCGAAAGGGCAGAACATCGAACAGCGCTTGCACATGGTACACTGCCCCCAGATCACTTCATAGCAGTGCTCCAGGAACTCGCGCGTCACTTCGCCTTTCCTGCGGTACAGCTCGCCAAGGGTCGATTTGACTTTGTAGGCGGGGCTGAGTTTGGGGTCCTTGCCGTTTGCCGTGTAGAAAAAACAGCTATCGGCGCACAAACCGCAACGGGAACAGATGCTAAGCCACATCCTCATCCTGGCGCCGTCGTTCATCTCCAGGATTTCTCGAATTTTTGCAGTATTTATAGGTTTTTGAGGCTCATCGCTCATATTACGGCTCTCCTCTGAATATTCAGATCTGACATTTTACTATCAATATCTTTTGCGCGCCTGGCCTGGCTACCAGGTTCGCGCTCCCCGGCGCGCTCCCATTTCGACTCCGATGGCCGCGCGGGAGAAGAAAAACAAAATTACATGCCCCAGCTTGCTGAACGGAACGACAATCAGGAGCACTTCGGCAAACAGGATGTGCACATTGAGCATCAACCCATAGGGGCCTATCTGGTGGTAGGCCAGAAAACCGGTCACGAAAGGCAGGCTGGTCAGTATGAGCAAAAGATAGTCCCATGCCGAGGTCAGGATGCGAACTTCGGGACGGATGATCCTGCGGACCAGGAGGATCACGGCCGATACCATGAACACAACGGTCAGGATGTCCGTCGTGGATTCGGCAAACGATGGCAGACTTACCCCGAAAGCTTCGTGCCACAACGTATTGTGAGCCAAAAGGAACAGAGGCACGCCCAGCAGGCACACGTGAAAGACATAAAAGGCAATCCCGAAGAGGGGCTGCGTACGCGAAGAAACACTTCCCAGGGGGACGAGCCAGTGAGAGATTGAGCGCAGGGCCCATTTCAGATCGGCATGATTCCAAAAAACTCTGTCCCGTTCCCTGCTCAGCCCTAAAAGAGCGCACGCCCGTAAAATCAGGCCGCCGATGAAAATGACGAAAGCGACCCAGGCGCCAGGCCCCGTCAGGAATTCGTATAACTCGTTCATGTGCTGGCTCTCCCCTTACAGAGTAAGTGAATAAGTTCAAAGTGTGCACATATTCACTAAGTTATAGTCCAAAGGATAAATGATAGCATGTCTAAGCATACTCGAAAAGTACAAAGCTGGCGATGCTCGCACATCCCGTCTATAATTGTACAGAAGAAAACTCGATTTTTAACCCCCTTGCCGGTACGAATTTTCAGGGCCGCACACTGCCTGAAAGATCGCAGGATTGCGACGGCAATTTTCCGATGGAACTGCATTTGGGCAACAGCCAGGTCCCTTCGCACCCCCGTGAAACGGCGTGGAGGGGAAATCCAAGCCTATGAAAACTTTTCCTTTTCTGGTATCGTAGCTCTCCTTCTGCACACCGATCCCAATTCGGACCAGACATCGGATTACTTTTGGGCAGGACCATATTCCCTGCTGTTTTGCAAGGATGTGGTTCCTTAATCCGATCCGTTATTCGAGGGAGCCGGTTTGCGACGGCAGTAAGGGCGCCGCCTCACGAGGCAATGCAGCCTGTTTTAGTCGAGCGCCGGGGCTTGATTTTACGATAATCGGGACTTCGAAGACCCGTACCCGTTTTACCTGGCAAATATATCTTCGACAGCCTTTCCCGCAGTGATTACTAGAGTAGGGATTTGGCCCGCAGACATCACCGATGTACCGACCCGAGTTTCGATTGATATAGAGGAGGAAAAGAGATGGCCCTTGGCGCCCTTGCGGGGAAGCCTGCCCCACGCTCACTGCTGGTAAATGTCGCCAAACTGGTAACCACCTACTATACGGCTCATCCCGATCCGGGCGAAAAGTCCCAGATGGTGGAATTCGGCACCTCGGGCCACAGGGGTTCCTCGCTCAGGAGCAGCTTCAACGAGGATCACATCCTGGCAATTTCGCAGGCAATTTGCGAATACCGCAAGCTCAACGACGTATCCGGCCCCCTTTTCCTGGGCAAGGACACACACGCGCTGTCCGAGCCCAGCTTCGCCACCGCCATTGAAGTCCTGGTTGCAAACGAGGTGGATGTCATCGTGCAATCGGACTGGGGCTACACCCCGACCCCGGTGATCTCGCATGCCATCCTGGTGCACAACCGGGCACACCCCGGCGCTCCCGCAGACGGCATTGTCATCACTCCCTCCCACAACCCCCCGGAAGACGGGGGATTCAAGTACAACCCCCCAAGCGGCGGCCCGGCGGACACAAATGTTACCTCCTGGATTCAGGAGCGGGCGAACGAGATACTGCGGGGCAGGAATCACGAGGTCAGGCGCATTTCATTCGAGAAGGCCGTGCGCAGCGGCGCCGTGCGAACACAGGATTTTATCGGCTCCTTTGTGGGCGAACTGGGAGAAGTGATCGACATGGAGGCGATCCGATCCGAGGGCATCCGAATCGGCGCAGACCCCATGGGCGGCTCTTCCCTTCCGTACTGGCAGCCGATAGCCGACCGCTACGGGCTGCACCTGGAAGTGGTAAACGACCAGGTTGACCCCACGTTCGGTTTCATGACCGTTGACAGGGACGGGAAGATCAGGATGGACTGTTCATCCCCGTACGCCATGGCCAGGCTGATCGGTTTGAAAGACAGGTTCGACATAGCTTTCGGCAACGACCCGGATTGCGACCGGCACGGGATCGTGACCCGCAGCTCGGGACTCATGAACCCGAATCATTATCTTTCCGTCGCGATCTGGTACCTGTTCCAAAACAGGCTGCAATGGAAAAAGGAGGCCGGGGTGGGCAAAACGCTGGTCAGCAGCGCAATGATAGACCGGATATCGAACCATCTCGGACGAAGGCTCTTCGAAGTTCCCGTGGGATTCAAGTGGTTTGTCGACGGACTGCTTGACGGGACGTACGGGTTCGGAGGCGAAGAGAGTGCCGGGGCGTCCTTCCTGAGAATAGACGGCACTGCCTGGACAACCGACAAAGACGGCATCATACTCGATCTTCTCGCGGCCGAAATCACCGCAAGGACCGGCAAAGACCCCGGCGAAATATATTCCACGCTTACCGAAAAATTCGGAAACCCCCGCTACGAGCGAATAGACGCACCCGCAAACTCGGAACAGAAGTCTGCGCTGAAAAGACTCGAACCCGAAATGATCGGCGCTTCCACTCTGGGGGGAGAAAAAATACTGGCCGTGTTGAACCGGGCCCCGGCAAACGGAGCACCAATCGGCGGGATCAAAGTCGTGGCCGAAAACGGGTGGTTTGCAGCCAGGCCCTCAGGGACCGAAGACATTTACAAGATATATACCGAGAGCTTCAAAGACGAAAGCCACCTGCTCCACATTCAGGAAGAGGCCAGGGAAATAGTCGGCAATGCCTTCAAGGCGGCGGGCATACCTGGTTAGGGATTGAAGAATTAGGGGATTGAAGGTGCTTCAGAAGGAACTGATCCCCTCGTTCCCGCGCTCCGGGCGTGGGAACGGGAAAGACTCCGGCTGTTGCCGGCATGATGGCGGTGCTGCTCCGGACCTATAAGAACTTCGTTCACGCTGCCCTGCTTTCACGCTTACTGTTGCGGCTGGCCCTCATCGGGAACCGCTCCCCCCTGGCCGTTCGCAGCCTCATTTTCCTGGGGCTGCATTGGAGGGGGCTCGATTCCCTGGCTCTGAAGGAATTCACGCTGGATCTGCTGCTGTAGCCGCTGCTGCTGCATGATTTGCTGATGCAGCAGGGCGGGGTCGGTTGCTTCCTGCCCGTTGGGATTGTGAGACGGCTGCGCTGCAACCTGGCCCGGCTGGTCTCCGGGCGCGCCCGGCGGATGTTGCGTGGGCGCAACGCTGCCTGCGGTGGGATGTGGCGCAGGGGTCGCAGGCTGGACTGAAGCGGCAGGGGTGATCACTTTACCCTCTGAAAAGAGATTAATCGTGTAGACTTGCCCGTCCTTTTCGAGGGATATGCTCTTTGTCTCGATCTTTACCACCCTGAAATCGCTCACCTGCTGGTTTTCTCTGAGGGTCACGAAAGGTGAGCTGATTTTATTCTTATCACGGCCTTCGGGCCGCCGGAGCTGGCCCTTGAGGCGGACCAGGGCTCTTTTAACGTTGCCGGTTATTATCACTCCATCCAGTTGGATATTCTTTATGTCCATGCCGGGTTTGCCGGATTGGGGGCGAGCGGCTTCCTCCGGAGAAGGCGGTTTCCGGTCCTGTGAGAACAGGTTTTTGTCCACCATAAGCGGAGAGGCGGTACAGGCCGACCGGACCCAAAACGCCCCGACCAAAACCAGGACCAATATAATCGCTCTTTTCATAATCATTTTTTATTCTCTGTTCCGGAAGTTGGATGCGTCTGACACAGGTCTAAGATCGCTCAAGCCGACATTATGCCATGAACTCCGGATTTGCGCCATCTTGTCGCAATTATATCTGGAATTTTTTTAAAACAGCTCCATCGAACTGAAATCCCCGTTTTTTCATTATCTAAGGTTCGGCGCATGACGGCATTTCGCATTCGATTAAATAATTCTTCTCTCGCGCTAATTATTTCATCGGCTATAATAAATGAGATCGCCGCTCTTCGGCAAGGTCCCGGTTGGCTTGAGTTGTGGCCGGGCGGGCGTTTTCACTTCAAACAGGATTTGCTCATGGAACTTAGTTTTCTTCTCTTCATAGGCGTCATCGTCTTCTGGTTTGCTCTTAACAGGTGGATTCTGCCCAAGATGGGAATTGACACCTGAATGTCTCAATCCTGCGGAATAGGTGATTCCCGGCCAAAAAAGAAATCAGGCAAATAATTTAAAGGTTTATTTCCGCTTGTCCAACCCGCGCAAGTGCGGGCACGATAGCGTTGCGTGCGCACTCCGGGCTTTGCTCTTTTGCGGCTGCGGAGCACGGCCGCCGCTGACCGGCCGGGACCGGAGCCGTTCGGTCCCTTAATAGCCGGATTGACAGCACCCCGGCTTTCCGATAGCATCTCCGGTGTTACAATACCCCCGAAACTCGGAATTTTGCGCAGGCGGCGACAGTTGCAACTCAATACGAATCGGGAGAACGTTGATGATCATCGGACTCGACGTCGGGGGAACACACACTGATGCGGTGCTTATCGGGGAAGGCTCGATCCTGCGCCAAGCCAAGGTGCCGACCGACCATTCCGATCTTTTCGGATGCGTGTGGGCCGGACTCGACCGGGTCACAAGGGGCATCGAGCCGCACAAAATCCGGCGCGCCGTGTTGAGTACCACCCTGGCCACCAATGCCATTGCCGAAGGCAAGCTCTCTGCGGCCGGCATGATAGTATCCTCCGGCCCCGGCGTTGATCCGCTCAGTTTCCGCACCGGGCCGCACTACCACGCCGTGGCCGGTTCGATAGACCACCGCGGGCGTGAAGTCCAGCCGATCGATGATTCGGAAATCGAGCAAATCGGCTCGCAACTCCTGTCCCAGGGGATTCGCCATGTGGGAGTGGTTTCCAAGTTTTCGGTGCGAAACCCTGCCCACGAACTCAGGATAGCCGAAGTCCTGGGCACTTCATTCGAAACCGTCATCCTGGGGCACCAACTCTCGGGAAACCTGAACTTTCCGCGCCGGATCGCAACCGCATTCCTGAATGCGGCAGTCTATCCGATTCACAGGAAGTTTTTCGAAGCCGTCCGGGTCTCGATGGAAAAGAAGGGCCTGAAAGTGCCCATCTTCGTGCTGAAGGCCGACGGAGGCACGATGAGCCTCGACGCTTCCATCGCCACCCCGGGCCAGACCATTCTTTCCGGCCCGGCGGCAAGCGTTATCGGTTCCCTGCCATTTGCCTCTCAAACTGGCGACATGCTGGTACTGGACATCGGAGGCACGACCACCGACATGGCGGTGCTGGTGCGTGGGGTGCCTCTTCTGGAGCCTCTTGGCGCAAAGATCGGCGGCGTAAGGACGCTTATTCGCGCGCTGGAAACCCTGTCCATCCCCCTGGGTGGAGACAGCACCGTCAGGGTGGTTGACGGCGCTATAAAGATAGGACCGGACCGGCAGGGACCGGCAATGGCTTACGGCGGACCCGATCCCACTCCGACCGATGCCCTTTTTGTCCTCCATGAGGCCACCGACGGCTCGGCCGAATCATCCCGGCGCGGACTGCAACCGCTTGCCGACCGGCTGGGACTTCCGCTCGAAGAGGCCGCAAACCGCATCCTGGAGCTTGCCTGCCGGAATATACTGGCGGCTGCACGGGAGATGATCGAAAGGATTAACGGCAAACCGGTCTATACGATAAGGGAAATCCTTTCGGACTATAAGGTCGAGCCGCGTGAGATTCTGGTGCTCGGCGGCCCAGCCGACCATTTCGCGTCGCGCCTTGCCGGTATATCGGGCCTACAGGTGCGGGCGGCCCCCAATTTCAACGTGGCAAACGCCATCGGCGCCGCCCTTGCCCGGACCACCTGCGAGGTGTCGCTTTTTGCCGATACCGAAAGATCAATCGCCGCGGCGCCGCGGGAAGATTTCAAACAGAAAGTGGGAAGAGTTTTCGGAAGAGACGCCGCCCTGGAACTCGCTTTCGACCTTCTCCGTAAAAAATGTCTCAAATTCGGGGCTTCCGACTCTGAAGTCGAGATGGAAGTGGTTGAAGACATGCAGTTCAACGTGATCAGAAACTCGCGGCTGGTGGGCAAAATCATACGAATAAAAGTCCAGGCGAAACCGGGCCTTATTCCCGGATACCGCGAACTTTTCGGAATTCCATCATGAGGTGATCCGAATGCTTTCCGCCACGACCAGAACGGGCCTCGTATTCTTTCCCGCATTCGACTGGGCGATCAGTGAAAATCATCCCGAACGTGAAGAGCGTCTCCTCTACACCCAGGACCAGGTGTTCGAAGAAGGGCTGCTGGACGTAGAGGGAATAGTGGAATTCAAGCCCGACCTTGCAACGGTTGGCGACATTCAGCGGGTGCATTTCTGCGTTCCGGACGAATTGAGCGTCGCCACCGAATCGCACCTGATAAGCGCCGGCGGCGCAAAGACAATCGGGACGCAGGTGCTCGAAAAAAAGGTCGAAAGAGGATTTGCCCTGGTGCGGCCTCCGGGCCATCATGCCATGCGGGTGGTACACGGGGCGCGAGGCTTTTGCAATATCAACATCGAAGCCCTGATGATCGAGCACCTGCGCCGGAAATACGGTGTGGACCGCGTTGCCATCGTTGACACCGACTGCCATCACGGTGATGGAACACAGGATATTTACTGGCACGATCCGGACACGCTGTTCATCTCGCTTCACCAGGACGGTCGCACCTTATACCCGGGCTCCGGTTTCCACTTTGAGCTGGGAGGCCCTACCGCGGCCGGAACAACGATAAATCTGCCCCTGCCGCCCAGGACCTCGGAGGAAGGATTTCTTTTCGTGCTCGAAAACGCCGTCCTGCCGATGCTGGAAGAATTCAAACCGGACCTGGTTGTAAACTCGGCGGGGCAGGACAATCACTATTCCGATCCGATCACCGACATGTGTTTTTCCGCCCAGGGCTATGCCGAGCTTACGTCCCGCCTCAAGCCCGATATCGCGGTGCTCGAAGGCGGGTATTCGGTGGAGGGCGCCCTGCCCTACGTCAACGTGGGCATCATTATGGCCATGGCCGGACTGGATTACAGCGCGGTGCGCGAACCGGATTACCAGCCCGAGAAAATCCGCCAGTCCAGAGAAGTTACGCGGCACATCGAACAGGTGGTCGAAGAGGCCATGAATATCTGGAAAAAAGGCCCGGGGCTGCGGGCACAAAATCGCACCGGAGAAACGGTGGAGCGGGACCGCAGGATTTTCTACGACACCGACTGGATACTCGAGTCCCAGAGCGAAAAGCTGCGCCTGTGTCCGGACTGCCCGGGGGTATTGGCTATCGATTCGTCCACCGACCACGGCAGCCGCATTTACGCGGTCCATATTCCCCGGAAGGCATGCCCCGAGTGCCGGGAGATTGGTTATAAATACTATGACTCTATCGATCCGAAGAGATATAATTTTGTTTTTCTTCAGGATCGGCCGACCGATCAATATTTTTCGAAAAAGTAGCTCCCGTTTCGAAAAGTCAGGCCGAGTCTGTTATGGCGGGATGTTGCTCCCATTGAGTTTTTGTACGGAATCAACGAGCTGCACGTAAATGGCGTGGATGCAATGGGAGTGCATCCTGCTTTGTAAGCCCGATCAGTATGGAAGAATATTATTTTGAAGCCCGTTCTCATAAAAAATTTTTCAGCGCCGGAACTCGAATCCTGGGTGCATGATCTGGGTGAGCGGCCCTTCCGCGCCCGCCAGATTTACAGAAATCTGTACGTGCGAAATGTTTCCTCATGGGAGGAGTGCACCGACCTCAGCCGCAGTTTCCGAAACCAGCTCGAATACGGATCGCTTCTCGACGCGTTGACCACCGTCCGGGTGGACGAGGCGGGCGACGGCACCAGGAAGTACCTTTTCCGGCTCAATGACGGAAATCACGTGGAATCGGTACTCATTCCCGATCCGCCGCGATATACGATCTGCATCTCCAGCCAGGCGGGATGCGCCTTTGGGTGCAGGTTTTGCCTCACGGGAAGCCTGGGATTCAAAAGAAATCTCGATACCGCTGAAATTGTGGACCAAGTCTGCCAGGTTCAGCGCAACGCCGGTACGGGCCGCATCACCAATCTCGTTTTTATGGGAATGGGCGAGCCCCTGGCAAACTATGATTCGGTGCTTCGGGCGATCCGGATCATAACCGACCCCAACGGCCTTGCATTTTCACACAGGCGGGTAACCCTGTCCACCGTCGGAATCATTCCAAACCTTCGCCGGCTCGGGGCCGAGAGCCCGGTAAACCTGGCAATAAGCCTTCACGCGCCCGATGACGCCCTGAGGCGCGAGTTGATGCCGGTCAGCAACGCCTATCCGCTCTCCGAACTGATGAGCGCATGCCGCGAGTACCCCCTCCCCCCGCGCAAGCGCATCACTTTCGAATACATTTTGCTCGACGGCGTAAACGACAGCCCGCGCCAGGCGCGGGAGCTGGTCAGGCTTCTTAACGGCGTTCGCGCAAAGGTTAACCTGATACCGTTCAACGCACATGCCGGTTCTGAATTCCGGGCGCCTTCGGAAGAAAAAGTATTGGCATTTCAAGAAGTATTGCAGAAGGCGCAACTTACTGCCATAATCCGCAAGAGTCGCGGAGACGACATAAGCGCGGCCTGCGGACAGCTCGCCGCCATCGCAGACAAAGCACCATACACCGCAAGCTTAGGGGATATTGACATTGCGCCCTGATTTTACTAAACAGAACGGTCTTCTTCCGGTCATAGCACAGAGCGCGGCGGACGGCACGGTCCTGATGCTGGCTTACATGAACGAAGTGGCCTGGGAAAAGACTATAGAGACCGGAAAGGCTCACTACTGGAGCCGTTCCAGGCAAAAACTCTGGATGAAGGGCGAAGAGTCCGGCAACGTCCAGCTTGTTCGCGAAATTTTTCTCGACTGCGACGCGGATACCATTCTGCTCAAGGTGGAGCAGGTGGGAGGCGCCGCCTGCCACACCGGCTATGAGAGCTGCTTTCACCGCAGGTATGCCGGCGGAGGTTTCGTAGTCGAGGGAGATCGCGTTTTCGATCCTAAGGAGGTTTACAGGAAGTGAAGCAACTCGTTCTTGGCATCCCCAAGGGAAGTCTTCAGGAATCCACTATCAGGCTCTTTCAGCAATCCGGGTGGCGAATTTCCCTCTCCGACAGAAACTACTTTCCCGAAGTCAACGACCCCTGCATAAGCTGCTCGATCTGCCGTGCGCAGGAAATGTCGCGCTACGTTGAAAGCGGCACTTTCGACGTGGGGCTTACCGGCCGGGATTGGATAATGGAAAACGACTCGAAGGTTCACCTGGTGACCGATCTGGTTTACTCGAAAGTCAGTCAGCGGCCGGCTCGATGGGTGCTGGCGGTCCCCATGGATTCTCCGGTCAAGGATGAAACGGATCTGCAGGGCAAAAAAATTGCCACCGAGCTGGTAAATTTCACCAGGCGCTATTTTTCGTCGAAAGACATCGACGTCAACGTCGAGTTTTCCTGGGGGGCCACCGAGGCCAAGGTTATCGCGGGCCTGTGCGATGCCATAGTTGAAGTGACGGAAACCGGCTCCACGATGCGAGCCAACGGTTTGCGGATAGTTAAAGAGCTTATGCAATCCAATACGCAGCTCATCGCAAATCCGGCCTCATGGGAAGATCCATGGAAGCGTGAAAAGATCGAACACATTGCGCTTCTTCTCAAGGGAGCGCTGAAGGCTGAGGGCATGGTTGCCCTGAAGATGAATGTGCCCAAGGAAAAACTCGAAAACGTGATATCGGTCCTGCCCAGCTTGAACGCACCTACGATTGCCAACCTGTATATGTCGGACTGGCTTTCGGTCGAAACGGTGGTCTCCAAGAACGAGGTTCGGGAACTCATCCCAAATCTGATAAAGAAAGGTGCGGAAGGGATTATCGAATATTCCTTGAACAAGGTGATATGAAAAGGTGACACAACCATGAGGCATTTCGGCATTTTTCTGGTCGTAGTGGCACTTGTGCTGTCGGGGTGCGCTTCGACGCGCTCCGGGTATTCTTTTACCCAGCTCAGGAATGTGGGCGAAAAGTACCTTGCGGCCTCAGATGCGCCCAATGCCCTGAAGTTTCTAACCCTGGCGGAAGCCCAGCGCCCCGATGACCCTTCGACACAGTACGACCTGGGGCTGGCCTATCAAAAACGTGGGCTGGAAAGCGAATCGATCGCACATTTTCAAAAGGCCCTCAAGCTGAAGCCCCGATATCCCGAGGCCTCCAACGCGCTGGGCGTGGTCTATGCCGAACGCGGGCAGGTCGAACTTGCCCGTGAATGCTTCCAGAAGGCATTGTCGGACCCTTTGTACCAGACACCTCAGCTTGCTTCGTTTAATCTTGGCAGGCTTTACGAGAAAAAGAGCGACCTGAATTCCGCGCTCAGGGAATACGAACAGGCGGTAAAATTTTATCCCGGCTACGGGCTTGCGTGGTACAAAATCGGAACGATCATGGAAACCATGCACCGAACCGATGAGGCCCGCAACGCTTATGGAAAAGCGATCCGGGCGACCCCCGACCTGGCGGAGGCGCACATGCGCTATGGGATGATGGCTTTCCACGCCGGGGACCTGGAATCTGCCCTCTTTTCGCTAGAACGTGTCACAAGGCTCGTCCCCAACACCAGTATGGCCGACGAAGCCAGGCGCGAACTGGAAAAGGTCAAAATCGCCATTGTGAAATCGCGGCCGAAACCTTCTCGTTTGCGGCAGGTCTCGCCGGACTACATTCAAAGCCTCCCCCGTAACGATATCCCGCAACGGCAGTCGCAAAACGCTTCTTCGCCTCCGGGCTGGAGCCGCTCCGATAACCTCGCGCCGATTCCGAAGGAAGCTCCGCCCGCCGCGCCCGTCGCTCACGGAGCACCTGTCGAGGTGGTCCAGTCGTCAAACGGTCCGGTTTTGTCCAACAGGCCCCAAACGACCCCGGCGTCCGCCGCACCTGCCTTGCCACAATCGCCTCTCGCCGGCGCCAAACCTGACCGGGATCCGCATCGTGATATCTCAGCAGTCGCGGGCGCCGCGCAGCCTGCCCTCCCGGAACATCCCGTCGCGGTTGCAACGCCTTCCGCACCCGCCGCCGGGGCGGCACCAGCCAGCCCTGACGTGGTGCCGGCCGCTCCGGAGCCCCCGCAGTTTAACTACATAGTGCAGTTGGGCTCCTTTGCCGAGAAAGCAAAGGCCGACGAGTTGCGCAAGCGGCTGCGCGAAAAGGGCTATGCCGCCGTCGTCAAGCGCCTGAAGCACAAGGCAACGGGGCTGGTCTATATCATTGAACTCAAACCGGAATCAAGCCAATCGAAGGCAGCGACGTTAAAAGTGCAACTGGGCACGGAAGTTTCGGGCGACATAAAAATTATCAAGGTACCGGCAGAGGCAAAATAGGAAGGCCCCGGCAGCCACGCAACGGATCGCGGCCCCGGCCCTGGAACTTGTCCGGGTCAAGGTTGCGAGTCGCTCGAAGGGCCGGATTTGCCGAGCAGCATTGGACGGTCTGCAATGTTTAGGAGATAAACTTGGTCTGTCGAAGACTCCAGGATATGACCTCATTCATAGTGATGGACGTTTTGGAACGCGCCCAGGAGATGGAGCGCGCCGGTGAGTCCGTCATCCATCTCGAGGTGGGCGAGCCCGATTTCAATACCCCGGAAGCAATAAGGGATTCCGCCGTGGAAGCCCTCAGGAAGGGTGACACCCACTACACGCACAGTCTTGGAACATCCGGACTCCGCGAGGCGATCTGCACGTATTACAGCGAAACGTACGGGGTGCGAAACATCGAGCCGGACCAGGTAGTCGTTACCTCCGGCACCTCTCCCGCTTTTCTGGTCGGCATGAGCACCGTACTGGAGTGCGGAGACGAAATTATTCTCTCGAACCCGCATTACGCTTGCCATCCGAATTTCGTGCGCTTTCTAGAGGCGGTCCCCAGGATGGTTTCGGTCTACGAGGAAGATGCGTTTCAATACAGGCCGGAAGCCATAAGGGCCGAGCTTACCCCCAAAACCAAGGCCGTCCTGATAAACTCGCCGGCAAATCCCACCGGGAATCTTCTCGAACCGGAGCGAATAGGCGAAATCGCCGATACCGGCAGGCTCGTCCTGAGCGATGAGATATACCACGGGCTGGTATACGAAGGCCGGGCGCATTCCATCCTGGAGTTTACCGACAATTGTATCGTTTTTAACGGCTTCTCCAAGCTCTATGCCATGACCGGGTGGAGACTGGGCTACCTGATAGCGCCAAAATACATGATTCGCCCCATTCAGAAGATGGTGCAAAATTTCTTCATCTCGGCAAATTCAGTTGTCCAGGCCGCGGGCTACACCGCCCTCACCGACCCGAGCGTCAAAGAAGATGTTCAGAAAATGCTCGAAACATACGACCGGCGCAGGCGATACATTATCCCAAGGCTGCGTGAAATCGGGTTCGGAATCACCGTGGAACCGACCGGGGCGTTTTACGTCCTTGCCAACGCGCGCCGGTTCACCGATGATTCGTATAAGTTCGCTTTCGAGATCCTGGAAAACGCCAAGGTTGGCATAACTCCCGGAATTGATTTCGGCTCTAACGCGGAGGGCTACGTTCGCTTCAGCTACGCCAATTCCCTCGACAATATAAAAGAGGGCCTCGACAGGATAGAAAACTACCTGCGCACCCGAAGCGCATGATGCCCGCTGCCGCAAATTCGCTGCTGACGGAATTGAGGGTTTAGCTCATTGTCTGAAATGCTGGTCATAAAATCGGCCGAATTCACCACCTCGGCGGTGCGTCTCGGCCAGTACCCGGAGGACGACCTCCCCGAGATTGCCTTCGCCGGCAGGTCCAACGTCGGCAAATCCTCCCTGATAAACTGCCTGGTGCAGCGAAAGAAACTGGTGCGGACAAGCCGCACCCCCGGCAGGACGCAACTCATTAACTTTTTCGTGATAAACGGTTCGTTCCGCTTGGTCGACCTGCCCGGGTACGGTTACTCCAAGGTAGCGGAAAGCGTACGGGCAACCTGGGGACCCATGATTGAGACCTACCTCGAAACCCGAAAAAACCTCAAGGGAGTCGTCCAGATACTCGATCTTCGCCACCCCCCGACACCGGACGACCTCACCCTCTGGTCATGGTTCAAATCACAGTCCATCCCCGCAATTGCCGTTCTGACCAAAGCCGACAAGCTCCCCCGCGGCAAGTGGAACCCATCGCTCAAGACCGCAGCCCAGGTACTCGCAATCCCCCCCGGCGAAGCCATCCTGTTCTCGTCCGAAACACACCAGGGCAGGACAGAACTGCTTGAGAGAATAACCGGGTTGATGGGGTTTGCAGGCTAATACCAGGTTGCGTTAAATCCGAGAGTAATCCAACCGGCATGAGCCCGGATCACTACTTCAGGCGTTTTCCGCAGTTAGGACACTTCTCCGGATCGATCATAACTCCCATATAGTAACGGTCGTGTCCTCGTACGATTTCATTGCAGGATGGGCACCGGTATTGCTTAAACCCGATTAACGCAAAAACGACGGCCACCATAAATTGTGCAACGGCAAGGGCGCGCCAGCGCTGAACTCCCACATCCAGGGAGGCAAAATGATCCGGCAGTTGAAGCAATACCAGGCCAAAACATATAAGAACCATCGTACATGCAAAATGGCCGAGCATCCGCTTTCTTCGGCGCTGAAATTCTATGATGAAACGATCATCTCCGCCATTATACATCGCGTTCGTTCGCCCCTCTCCCGCTTAAATCCGCCTGGCCCCTTTCGGGGGCTTAATCCGCCTTCTTTCGTGGGGCTCTTCTCCTGACCTTTTCGACGCGCTGGGCTCCCGGCTCACTCTCCGCAGATGCCGCTCTTTGAGACTTGCTCTGCCGTCTCGCCTCGATGAATTTTTGCAGCTTTTCGGGCAGGCCCCTCTTTTTAGCCGCTTTGCTCCTCGCCTTGGTCAACGCTTTTGCCGCCAAAGGGGTCCGCATCAGGAATCCGTATTTTTTCTTGTATTCCTTTTGGCCCATGCCGTGAGAAGACAGATGTTTTCCGGTAAGCTGTCTCATTTCCGCACCACATTCAAGACAGATTACTTTGTCGTTTTGGATGGAGTTTTCCGGCGTGAGGGCAGATTTTGCGTCAGAAGATGCTGCTTGAATCTCCAGTGCCGCCTGGAGATCGGTTCCTGCCGACTCAGCCTGCTGTAGTGCCTGGAGGGTGCCGAAAACCTCCCGAAGAGATGTTGCTATATCGGCGGCGGTCATTGGGGTGAGGGAAACCTGGGCCTGAACGATTTCCGATGCGATCTCGATTAGCTTTTTTGACATTTTCGATCCTTGTATAGTGGTAACATTGGGAATTGCGATTTAATGCAACTGGATACATTGAGGGATTATAAGTAGTCCTAATATAAATGCAATCATATTTATGCATCAAAAACCGTCATTATCGTAATATTCAATGAGGAGGAGAAGCTCATCGCTTCGATTAAGAACCAAACCGTTCGGCGCCATGTTCCTTTACCCCTATGTCATCGGACGTGAAATGGACCTGGACATAGTCATTCGCAGGCGCAGGCTCCGAGAGATCCCCGTTTCATGATAAGGTAGGAAGCAACTGCCTTGCAATGGCAGGTTGGCTCCTTATTGTGCACTTTAGCAGCAACAGGTCACAAGTCACTGGAGCGCGAACTGGAATGGCCGGCTGGAAATCCCCGGTATCTGTGGTGAACGGCGCAATGCCTGATCAGAACAAAAAGGAGTGGAGTATGCCGGATATTCGCTATGTTTGCCTGTCGGATATGCATTTCGGTGCCGCAACCAGTCTTTTCACAAATCTCAAGACAGCAAGCACGGACATCGACGCAACGTCGCCGAGCCCCGTCTTGCAAGAATTGGTCAAATGCCTCAGGCATATAATATCGTTCAACGAAACTAAAGACCTCAAACCGACATTGGTTCTCAACGGAGATATTCTGGAACTGGCTCTATGTGAGGATAATTATGCAGCGATGACTTTCGAGCGATTTATTGACCTGATTATGCCAGACGGCGAAGAGATGTTCGATAGGATAATCTACAATCCGGGAAATCACGACCATCATCTCTGGGAAACGGCTCGCGAGACCCAGTATGTCGAGTTTCTGACCTCTTCTCCGCAGGCACAGTGGGGGGAAGAGTTCGAGCCCCCCTGGCACACCACCAATATATTCAAGTTTGATAAACCGCTTGCTTCCTATTTTCTCAGCAATCTTATCCGGAGGCGTCCCAACCTCAATAAAATGATTGTTGAGACTGCGTATCCGAATTTCGGGATCCTCGGTAAAGACGGCAAAAAGGCGGCCATCTTCAGTCACGGTCACCTGACCGAGGACATGTACATCCTGATGAGCACTCTCAAGACCATGCTTTTTCCGGATAAGAAGATCCCGGAGATGATCTGGGACCTGGAAGCGGAAAATTTCGCGTGGATCGACTTTTTCTGGTCGACTCTCGGCCGCTCGGAAGAAGTGGGAAAAGGAGTGGGTTGCATCTATGAAAAGCTTCAGGATGAAAAACAGTTAAAAATACTGCTGAACAATCTGGCGCATGCTCTCGCGAAAAGATTCGATATTATTCCATGGGGGGACGAACTGGAGGCCAAAATGTTCACTTTGGTTTTCAATGCCGTCTGCGACACGATAAAGGGGCTTGAGCGGAACAATCCCGACGGCGTGCTCAGCGAAAAATCAGAAAAAAGCCTGTGGAGATACATGGAGGTGCCCTTGCGCAAGCAGATTGAAAATGAACTGCACGGCCTTATGCCTCCAAAAGTGACCTTCATCTACGGACATACCCACAAGCCGTTCGAACAAGACATGAATTTCAACGGCTACCCGGAGTGGGTGGATGTCTATAACAGCGGCGGCTGGGTGGTGGACTCGGTCAAGCGCCAACCGCTGCACGGCGGTGCGGTAATTCTTATCGACGAAGATCTCAATGCCGCCTCCCTTCGCATGTACAATGAAGCGGATAATCCTGCCGACTACAAGGTCTGGGTTTCCGAAGCCGCACATCCCGGCGATGCTCCAGGCCCTCTTTTTTCCCGCATTCACCCGCTGGTGGACCCTAAGCAAGCCCCCTGGAAGGATTTCTCGGACAGTGTTGCCCGCGCGGTAAACGTCAGGGCGCAGGACCTCCGGGCAAGGATCAACAAACCTTCTTATTAACATGAATGGGGAGGGTAATGGCCATAAGCCATGCCGGTTATTTATACAAAACGTCATAAATAATTGCGCAAAGGTCCCGACTTTTGTGGGTGGGCACGGCCTCTTTGTGCCCGACGCTTTGCCCCGCGGATGGTGGGCACGATGAAAACCGTGCCCACCCTTGCCTCTATTTTGCAACTGCTTTTGACCCTGTATATAATCAAGAGCGCTGAGGCCTCACGCGCTTCCGCGTGCTGCCGAAACCCTGGAGGCTCGGGGGAATGGGTTGTTGCCAAAATGAGGTTGCCTCAAAATACATGAACTTCACGTAATGGGGAGACGTCTCCAAATCGTCATTCCCACAACGCTCCCCTCGCCCGTTATTGGTATTAACCAATCAATACCAATCCACAAATAGTTCCCATCGATGTTTCACCAGGCGCAATTTCCGGGGTGGCTCGTTTTAGGGTCCAACCGGCAACCTGCATCAGCTTGGTCACGTTGATTCCGAAACCGGACATGGACTCACGGGCGTAGTCAGGATGCCGGCACTCACCTCCTTCACTCAGTACACGGCATTTGGGGTGATCCGCGCAAAAGATTTGCTTGCATGAACCACCGGCGTAGGCCCTTGACTTACAATATCCTATCTGAATGGCAAACTGCTCGATGCCGGCGGCGATCTCATGGAGCAAACGGAATAACTCCGGGCGCTCGCTTGAAAAAAGGCTTTCGGACGGGACATCGATCTTAAATACCACCGCCTGTTCGAAATCTCGCAGCAATTCCCGAAATCCGGAAGGTCCCGAAACGTAAGGCGGGCAACTGGCGGCCTGCCCGTAGTTTTCGCATTGCGGTTGCCTGCAAAGATTTGCCAAATCGTCTTCAATGGAGATGTCAGCGGCGCGGATCACCCCGGCATTGCTTGCACCAAGCTGGCATGCCAGTTTGATCAGGGCTGAAAGCCCATCCCGGTCTTCATTCTTCATTTCTTTTGCCCTCGTCATGGTTTCTTGCGGCTGGTCACGGAGGGATAGACGAGCGAGCGCATCTCATATCGGAAGGAGCCGTGATCTTATGGAATCCAACTGGCATTAGAACTGCCGCCGGCAATCTACATACCCCATCAAATTAATATTTGCAATTGCGGGATACAGTGCTATTGAAAAGTACAGGAGACAAACGAGCGTTTCAAGCAGACCCCCCAATTTAGCCCCAAGCAAATTTTATTTGGGATACGCGGCATTTTATTCGGCCTTTGGAGACTGACCTGGAGTCAGCGCCAACAGGGTAAAATGGGAGGGGAATCAGTGTCTGGAAGACCCAGCTACAAGGAACTGGAACGTAGGGTCCTGGACTTGGAAAGAGAAGCGCTCTTTCGCAAGAGGGCGGATCAGGTTTTGCGGAAGAGCGAGGAACGTTACAGGATGATTTTCAACTACTCCCCGCTCGGAATCATCCATTTCGACGAAAATGGAACCGTCCTGGACTGCAATGAGCGTTTTCTGGAAATCGTAGGCTCTCCCCGCGAAAAACTCATCGGTTTTAATATGATCCATGCATTGCTGGACGAAAAGATGCGCGAGGCCGTGATTGCCGGGCTCACGGGAAAGCCGAATTATTTCGAAGGCGAATATCTTTCCGTAACCGGGCGCAAAATAACCCCGATAAGGGCCATGTTCAGCCCCACAAATTCCGAGGACGGCAAGTTCCTGGGAGCCGTTGGGCTTTTCGAGGACCTCACCGATCAAAAACAGGCGGAGACCGCGGTACAGAGGTCAAGGGAATTTTTGGACAAAGTTGGCAACTCCATCAGCGACCCGATTTTTGTCAAGGACAGAGAGCACCGCCTGATTTTGGTCAACAATGCGGAGTGCGCTCTGGTGGGCCGCAAGCGGGAGGAGATCCTCGGCAAAACGGATTACGATTTTTTCCCCGAAGCACAGGTGGATGTCTTCTGGGAAAAGGAAGAGGTCGTTTTCGAAACGGGGGAAGAAAATGAAAATGAAGAAAAGATAACCGACGCTGCGGGGGACATTCGTACGATTGTCACCAAGAAGACGCTCATCGCCGACCAGGAAGGAAACAAGTTCATAGTCGGTATCATAAGAGACATTACGGAGCGCAAAAAGGCTGAACTGGCGCTTCGAGCCGCTCACCAGGAGCTTCAGAACATTCTCGAATTCCTGCCCGACGCCACTTTTGTAGTAGACGGAGAAAAAAAGATTATATCGTGGAACCGCGCCATGGAGGAGATGACCGGGGTCGGGAAAGAGGACATGCTCGGCAAGGGGGAATACTCGTATGCCGTTCCCTTCTACGGCAGGAAGAGACCGATCCTCATCGACCTCGTAATGAGCGAAGACCCCGAGATCGAGAAACGCTACGATTTTGTCAAAAGAATTCGCAGAACCATCTACGGGGAAGCATACGTCCCCGGAACCTACCAGGGGAAGGGCGCG
Organism: uncultured delta proteobacterium; assembly: GCA_963712895.1. Taxonomy (GTDB): domain Bacteria; phylum Desulfobacterota; class Syntrophobacteria; order Syntrophobacterales; family Syntrophobacteraceae; genus SbD1. The sequence goes on from CAVQJR010000021.1 coordinate 37,345, forward strand.
TACCTGTGGTCGACGGCAGCCCCTCTTTTGGGTACAGACGGGAACATAACCGGCTTTGTCCAGTCCATCCGTGATATTTCGGACCGTAAAAAGGCGGAACAGGAACTGCGGGTCAGCGAAGAACGATTTCGAGCCATTTTTGAATCCGCTCAGGATTGCATATACATAAAAGATCGCTCATTCAGGTATCTCCTTGTAAATCCTGCCATGGAAAAGCTTTTTCAAATGCCGGCTTCCGAGTTCATCGGGCGTGATGCGGGATATTTGTATGGACCGGAAGCCGGCAAAAGGGTGGAAGGCTACGATGCCTGTGTTCTTGCCGGGAAAACTATTTCGAAGGAGAGCATTAAACCCATATGGAGCCAAAACAGGACCTTCCATCTAGTCAAAACACCCATCCGGGATCAGGCCGGGGAAATAGTGGGTATATGCGGCATTGCCCGGGATATAACCGAACGCAAGCAAATTGAGGAGAAACTTCAATCTGCGCTGAATTTCCTCCAGGTTCTGATGGATACCATTCCGACTCCAATTTTCTACAAGGGTGTAAACGGTCTGTACCTGGGCTGCAATCAAGCCTTTGCAACCTCGCTCGGCCTGGAAAAGGAAAACATCATCGGGAAATCGGCCTTTGATGTGGCCCCGAAAGATTTGGCGGAAATATACAGTAAAATGGATACCGCTCTTTTAGGGGATTCGGGAGTCCAGGTGTATGAGACTTCATTAGTCTATTCGGATGGCACCAGGCATGATGTAATATTTTCCAAGTCCACATTTTCGGATGCAGGTGGTCCGGCAGGAATAGTTGGCGTAATCCTCGATATTACGGATCGAAAACGGGCCGAGCAGAATTTACGGGAAAGCGAAAACCGATTCAGGCTGATGGCGGAATCGATCCAGGATGTTTTTTGGATGGGCACTCCGGACTTCGAGAAGGTTTTCTACGTTAACCCGGCGTATGAAAAGGTATGGGGGCGCACCCGGCAGAACCTCCATGATCGTGCGCCGGCCTTCATAGAGGATGTGCATCCCGAGGACAGGGGGATGCTTGCCGCCGAAATAGCAAAATTGAGGGACCGGGGGACGGTTTTCGATACCGAATATCGGATAGTACAACCCAATGGCTCGGTTAAATGGGTACGCAACCGGGCCAGCCGCATCCGGGATGAACAGGGAAATCTCAACCTCGTTGCCGGAGTGGCAAGGGACATCACGGAAAGGAAAATGACCGAAGAGGTTCTTCGCCGATCTGAAATGGAGCTTCGTTTCCTGTCCTCCAGGTTGCTCGCCACACAGGAAGAGGAACGAAAGAGGCTGGCGCTGGAGCTTCACGACAGTCTCGGGTCCTCCCTGGTTGCAATTAAAATCAGTCTTGAGAATGCCCGGGAGCTGTTGATAAAGGATAAGGGCGGCACCGACTGGCTCGAAGCTGTGATTGCGTTGACCCAGGGCAGCATTGAAGACGCCCGGAGAATAGTCATGGACCTGCGGCCCACCGTCCTGGATGATTTGGGGCTGCTCGCTGCCATGGATTGGTTCTGCAGACAATTCAAGGGGATTTATCCCGGTTTTTGCGTTGAGACGGAAATCAGGGTGAAAGAAAAGAAAATACCCGAAACCCTCAAAATTATCATTTTCCGGATCTTGCAGGAAGCTTTCAACAACATAGCCAAGTACAGCAAGGCGGATTCCGTTAAGCTCTCTCTTTTGAGGAAAAGGAATATTTTGGAACTTACAATCAAGGACGACGGGCAGGGATTTGATCTTATATCCGCTCTTTCCAGGGACAGCGGCAAGAGGGGCCTCGGGCTTACCAGCATGAAAGAACGGACGGAATTGTCGGGAGGGGCTTTTACAATCGAGTCGGTTATTGGAAAGGGAACCACGATACGAGCCGTGTGGGGGGATGGACTCGGAAACAGGGTACAGGGGTTCCAAGGGCCGCCGATGAGGAGTGACAGATCAGGTGCCTGACTGACCGGGTGACCGGTAACCGGACGGATCGATACCATCCTTGCTTAGTAGCGCTGAAAATCATTTTTGCTGATATATCGGCAGCGTTATAATGAATGTAGTTCCTGCATTGAGGCGGCTCTTGGCCGTTATGCCGCCGCCGTGCATTTCCAGAATTTTCCGGCAAATCGCAAGGCCGATTCCGCTTCCTTCGTATTTGGATCGTCCATACAATCTCTGAAAAGGGATAAAAATCTTGTCGAGAAAAGCCTCGTCGAAACCTATTCCGTTGTCTTCCACGTAAATTATGTATTGCCAATCATTTTTGGACTCCCCGTAGATCCGGATCTCAGGCCTCTCTTCTCTTGTGAATTTGAGGCTATTACTGATAAGATTAGCGAAGACATCCATCATTTGATCCGAGTCAACTTCAAGGGATTGGAGTTCCTCAATCTCAAGGATCGCCTGTTTCCGTTCTATTTCTTCTTGAAATACCGCGACAACGTTATGCAGCAGCCTGTTGAGATCGGTCCGGGAGAAATTCCCGGTCCGTGAACTGACCATGGAATATTTCAGAATGTCGCTGTTAAGGGAACTGGCCCTGCGAGCCAGCATCTGTATCCGATCCACATTGTAGCGATCCTCGATGCTCAAAGAGTCGCGGCATTTTGAAACCAGCCGGTCCCCAAAGGTAATCAACTGGCGAAGCGGCTCCTGCAAATCATGGGCTGCAATGTGGTTGAAGTCCGCGAGGTCCCGATTGACCTTTTCGAGTTCCGCGGTGCGTTCCCGGACCCGAATTTCAAGCTCGTCTCGCGCCCTGTAAATCTCCTCCTGTGCAAGCCGCTTTTCGGTTACATCGCGGAAAACGATTACAACTCCAAGCAATTCTCCTTCGCTGTTCCTGATGGGCGCGGCGCTGTCTTCGATTGGGATCTTGCGTCCGTCACGGGATACCAGGGCCGTGTGGTTGGCCAGAAGGTGCACCTGTCCTTTCTGCAGCACGCTTTGAACTATGTCTTCAGCAGGTTCGCCGGTTTTTTCGTTAATGATTTTGAATACGTTCCAAATAGGTTGTCCTTCGACTTCGGCCAACCCCCAACCCGTCAGCGCCACGGCAACGGGGTTGAGGAAGGTGATCCGTCCTGCGGTGTCTGCGGTCATTACGGCATCGCCTATACTGTTGAGCGTCACCCGCAGCCACTCCCGATTGACGCGCAAAGCCTCCTCGGCCAGCTTTCGCTCGGCAATCTCCGCCGTAAGATCCGCATTTGCCCGCAGCAGTTCTTCCGTATAGCGATTTATCTGGTTGTGAGCTTTACTCAAGCTGCGGACCATCGAATTGAACGATTCGGAAAACTCACCCATGAAGTCGACTCGCTGGGTGAAATCGCCCCTGGCGATCATGCCGGTCTGCCAGGTAAGGTGCCGGAGGCTGCTCTGAACGGCTTTGAAGCTTCCGGCCGTCACCCCCCTGGCTTTGAGTGATTGGGACAGGTCTCCTTTCGATATGGCGAGCGCAAAGCTCTGGACGGCCAGCATATCGGAGAGCAGCCCGGCAAGTCCGGCTTGATGGTCCGAGCTGACCGGAAGTGGAAAAGGAGGCAGAGACCCTTTAAACCATGCATCCTCGATAGCCTGGAGAGCGGATGACATTTCGTCGCAGCCGGCGGAGTCGAGGGCGGGTGCACGGGCGGCGTGTGTGACGCCCGCTTTTTTCAGCGCGCAGGCAAGTCCCTGCGCAAGCGCGGCATGTGCTTCAGGGGTATCGGATTCGATTGCCGCGTCAAGCTGCTCTCGGAGCTTGATCAGACTACTTTTGTCCATTGCCCGATATTCTCGCTGATTGCTGTTTTGAGGATACAGACCGCCTACTCAATTACATCCACTGCGAAACGGCACGTGCGATCCCCGGTACACCAGCAATCCACTTCCTTGACCTTGAATCTTGCGCCTGTAAAGGACTCCATCAGACCGGCTATAAAACCTTCGTCATAGACACAAATCTCATAATCCAGTTCCGGGAGGCCGGAACAATCCAGGTCCTCCGAGACTGTGAAAACAAACGACCCCTTTTCCGGGTCCGCCCGTTCAACTCGAAAAATGCCGATCCCCAGCTCTTTGAGAGTACTTTGGAGTTGCTTGACGAAATTATCAAGGCCTGTGACGGGTCCGAGCACGTGCTGATAGAACTGTACCCCGGCCAGCTTGCCCGCCTCGTAGAAAAGCCGATCCGTCTTTTCTGTTCCCAGGTCACGTTCCATGACATCCCGGAAACAAAACTGCATAAGGCGATAGACTTCCAGGCGCGCCGTATGGCCCAGGTTCGGCCGTCCCAGGTTAATGTTTCCTATCAGATCCCATGAGAAGGCGTATCTGCGCTTTGACGATTCCATTACTGCCCCCCTGCCCTTCTTTCCGCTGCGACCCTCAAAGCGCTTCGCCGCCGCCCGGAGCCACAGCCGTCATTGCCGGTTTTATCGATCGTCTGTCATCCGGACCGTATTCAGAGGGGGAGTTGAAAGGCCCCTCCTTTTCCGATCCCGGCAATGCCCCCGTGCAAATGTCGCGAGCGCAACCCGAAGCACAAAAAAGATCATGCGATCTCGCTTCTTATCGCCGATTCCAGGCCATTCTACCCGAACGGGCACCGGATCGCCAGAGCAAACCGTTCTGCGCCGAAAGCCCCTAACGTCCGGAGAAAAAAGGAAATCCATGAGGGGTTCGGCTGCCGGATGTTGCTTTTCGTCTTTCCCGCAGTGCTGCCGGCGGCATAACCGCCTGCGGTCCAAGCCAAAACGGAAATGCACAATGCCATTGCCCCGGTTATTTTTTTACTTTCACAAACCATTGAAAATGTCTATACTGTGATGGCCGGAAAATGAGTATGTCTATTTCATAGAAGGTCGTGCTATTACACAAAATTTTACGGTTGTACTTGCCTGGCCTGAGACCCTCGGTTTCCTGTCGCGCTCCCACGTTCTTTTTCTGACCGGCACTTTCGCCTGATCCGGCAATTTTCTTAACATTGTGCTGTTGTTACGACAAAAACATTACTTATCATACGTGTGTTGTACCGGTCCCGGTACGGGGGGCTGTTCCGGGACGCGTGGTGCAGGAAGGGAACTGGGAGGGGCAGAGAAGATGAAGATAAAATACTGCAAGAAATACGAGAAGTACGTTAGCCAGCAGCATTGTGAATTTTTTAATGATGGCAACTTCTGCGAGTTTTACAGCCCGATGCGCTGGTCGAGCATCAAGGACCTTCTCCAGGACGAAGACAGGCCCAAATGGGATGCAAATTCAATCATTAAGCCTTTTCAATGCAGCCTGATGAATCGGGAGATTCTGAACCGGAGAAACCGGTCCCGTCGTCCCGGAAAGCGGCTGGGCTTACCGTATTGATCGTTTGAAAACCTTTTAGGGATATCCCCGCGAGGCATGCACAAGCTCCGCCGATTTGCCATCCGCACGCCTCGACGCTGTTTGTTTGTCCTTCTTCGGCCATTGATGGACTCAGGCCCTCGTGGTATACAGGAACAGCGACAAACCCGAGGTCTTTAACCGGACCTGCTGGACTACCCTATCCCGAAAGCGAGCCTGATTATGTTCAAGAAGTTACTGGTTGCAAACCGGGGCGAGATTGCCATACGCATCATGCGTTCCGCCCAGGAACTTGGGATACTGACGGTCGCCGTCTACGAGGAGACGGACAGGGATTCGATGCATATCATGCGCGCCGATGAAGCGATCTGCATAGGAAGCGGTCCGCGGCGCGATTACCTCAACATCGACCGGATCATCCAGGCGGCGCAAAGCGCGGGAGCGGAGGCGATCCATCCGGGGTACGGATTTTTGGCCGAAAACCCCGCCTTTTCAAAACGGTGTACGGAAGCGGGCCTCTTATTCGTCGGCCCGCCGCCCCAGGTGATCATCGACATGGGCAGCAAGGTGATCGCCCGGAGGATCATGTCGGAGGCCGAAATCCCGTCGATACCCGGAACGGACATCCTTCCGGATGGGAAAGAGGGTGAGGAGATCGCCACGGCTTTTGCGGACAAACACCGGTTCCCCATTATGGTAAAGGCCGTTGCCGGCGGCGGCGGGCGGGGTATCCGCGCTACGCAGAACATGGATGAACTGATCAAGGCCCTGCAGGCGGCCCGCTCCGAAGCGAAAATGGCCTTCGGAAACGACGAAATCTACCTGGAAAGAGGCCTTACAAAACCTCGCCACGTCGAGGTGCAGGTGCTTGCCGACAATTTCGGCAATGTGGTCCACCTTGGGACTAGAAACTGCTCCATCCAGAGGCGGCATCAGAAGATGATCGAGATCGCCCCTGCGTTTCTGCCCGAAGGCTTGAGCGATGCGATATGCGATACCGCCGTCAGGGCTACCCGCGCCTGCAACTATGTGAACGCGGGAACCGTCGAATTTCTTCTGGACCAGGATGACAACTTCTTCTTCCTGGAAGTCAACACCCGAATCCAGGTCGAACATACCGTGACCGAAGTGATAACGGGCATCGACATAGTTCGCGAGCAGATCAGGGTAGCCGCCGGCGAGCGCCTCTCCATATCCCAGAAGGACATCGTTTTCCGGGGGACGGCAATCGAGCTGAGGGTGACGGCCGAGGACCCCAAGAGCGGCTTCATTGCAAGCCCCGGCGTTATAGAGATTTATCAGTCTCCCGGCGGCCATGGGACCCGCGTGGACGGCGCGGTTTACCAGGGCTATGAAATCCCCCGGTATTACGACTCGATGCTGGTCAAGCTCACGGTATACGGGTTCACCTGGCGCGAAGCGGTGGACAGGCTGCACAGGGCGCTCAACAATTTTTTGATAGCCGGCGTCAAGACCACCATTCCATACTATAAACAAATAGTTAGAGACCCCGATTTCATAGGCCTGAAGTTCGACACCTCATATATAGAAACCCACCCGCAACTGCTCGAATATCAGGAGGAGATACCGCCGATAGACAAGCTTGCAAACATTGTGGCCGAGATCAACGCAAACGGTTACAATCCTTATGCGGATTAGAGGGGCGTTTCAAGTATGGGGTTCCGGTATCGGCGTTTGATTCGCATGTCCGCCGGACACCAAATACCTGCATATATGTAAGCCGAAGCTGACAGGAGCATCCAAAGTGACTAGCCGCGAACGGGTAACACCTTCCATGTCAAGCGCAGACATCCTCGATTTCCTGCGAAACACTCCGGGGATTTTTCTTACCAACAACGAACGGGATGTATCGCAGTCGGATTTCAAGTGCCGGATCATGCCTCAAACGACACTTAAGGTGGCCCCCTATCGGGATGCGACCGGGTATTTCGCCTTCGAAATAGTTGGCGGGGCAACCGTCCACCTCGATCTGATGAAAAAGCAGATCAACCCGTTCGAAAAGCTCCGGCTGGTACGCAAGGCAATGCCCAACACTCTCATCCAGGGGATCTGCCGCGGCAGGAATCTTTTCGGATACAGGCACTATCCCGATAACGTCATCAATATGACGATCAGCCTTTTTTCGAAATATGTCGACGTATGGAGGATATACGACTTTCTCAACCACGTTCCCAACCTCCTTACCGTCGCCGAGGCGGTAAAGAAGGCCGGCAAGATTCTCATGCCCTGCATGTGCTTTAGTACCGGCTACGGCCATACCGACGAATTTTACCTGGAAAAAGCCGAACAGATCGTCTCTTCGCTGGGCGAAGACATAATATTGTGCATCAAAAATCATTCGTCGATCGGCTCTCCCAAACGCCTGGCCGACCTGGTGCGAACCATTCGCAAAAGGTATCCCGACATCCTGATTGCCTACCACGGCCACAACACGGATGGAAACGATCTCGCACGGATGATTGCGGCCGTACAGGAGGGGGTAAAAATCCTCGAGGTATCCGATCATGGTTACGGCGGCACTTACAGCCAGGCGCCGGCGTTAAGCTTTATCCAGACCCTGCACGCCTACGGGTTCAAAACTCCCGGATTGAAAATACCCCCGCTGCTTGAAACCTCGGACATGCTCCGCCGCGAACGCCGGCTCTACGAAAGATTCGAAAGTCCGTTTCGAGGCTTTGACCCGACGGTAAAGCGGCATATGCTGCCCGGAGGGGCATCGAGCCTTGCACTGGAGCAGGCGGAAAAGGCCGGTTTGCTGGAGCGCGCCCACGAGGTTTTCAGCGAACTGATCGAGGTCCGAAAAGAGATGGGCAATATCTGGATGGTGACCCCCGGAAGCCAGATACTGTGGTCCACTGCCCTAAGCAATGTTCTCCATGGACGCTATGAGAGGCCGTCCGATGACCTCAAACGCCTGCTGCTCGGCCGGTACGGTCCTTTCCCGTTCTACGATCCACGGGAGTGGATCTTCCAGAAAGTGCTCCAGCCCGGCAGGGCCGATAAGCGCTGGGAGGAAATACTGGCGGACGAGGCGGGGATGCCGGAAATTGCGGACGAGGACCTCACCGCCAAACGTCTCCATCTGGAAACGCAGTTAAAAAGGCCGGTAACCGATGACGAGTTGTGCCTTTACCTTCAGTTTCCACGCGACGCGCTCGATTTTTTCAAGTTCCAGGACCAATTCGGGAAAACATGGCTCCTTCCGCCGGAAATCTGGTTCCATAAAGGGGGTTTTGCGGACGGCACAAAGATCACCTTCTCCGACGAGTCGGGAAAGACACATCACATCGACATAGTGTCAACGCGGCAAACCGGCGATAGTGTTCACACGTCCTTGCTGGTGGACTACCATTTTCAGACGTACACGACCAAAGTGGATGCCAAGTCTGCAACCGGGTAGGCTCCGGCGAAAGCGTACGGCGGTTCCGCCCTCTTCCTCCGCATGATGGAAGGGGGTTTTTTTTATTCTTTCTCGTTCCCGTACAGGACGGGCTGTTGCCCAAAAATGCCGTTTCACACATTGCCCGGCGGACTCGCCCCTTGGCGTCACCCCGGCAGAGCTTCTGAGCCGGGGTCCAGTGTCTCTTTCGCGTTTCCACATTCCTGCCGGGAGCAGGAAACGAAAAGAGTAGACCGCAAAGACACCGGATTCCCGCCCAAAGGCGTTGCGGGAATGACGATTTGGGAAGTCCCCCCCATTTGGGTGAACTTCATGTATTTTAAAGCAACCCATCCGGGCAGCAGCCCGGGGAGCGTGGGAACGAGAGAAGCTTTGCGCCTTCTTATCAGCCACGATGGGCCGATTTCCAAATCCCAGCGCCCGGACCGGATATGCCATCCGGCTCCCCGCACCGGGGGATTTTTCTTTACTTGCGGTAAGGATGCAAGTATCTCAAAGCTTGTTTTGATTCCCGCCCCGGCGGAAAGAGGGGCTTTTAAATATCAACTCCGAGTACCTGGATGGATGCCCAAATCGATCTTTTCCTAAACCACCTCCTGGTTGAAAGAGGACTTAGCGCAAACACCCTGGCCGCCTATTCGCACGACCTGGGGTCCCTTGTGGATTATTTGAAAAAATCCGGGATCTCCGGTTGGGGGGAAGTTTGCCATGAAGACATTAGTGGGTATATTCAGAGTCTGGGGTCTGGGTTTGCGCCGCGCTCCCGCTCGCGCCGGCTTGCCGCCTTCCGCTCTTTCTTCAAATTTTTAGAAAAAACACAGCGCATCAAGGGCAATCCGGCCGCCCTGGTGCGATTTCCAAAGCTGGGACCTCAGTTGCCCAAGGTGCTCGACGCTTCGGAGATCGAGGCCCTGCTGGACAGGCCCGACTCGGCTTCCCTCCTGGGCAGGAGGGACAAGGCGATGCTGGAACTGTTCTACGCGTGCGGGCTGCGGGTAAGTGAGCTTTCAGGGCTCAAGATCAGGCAGGTTTTCCTCGAACCCGGGTACCTCACCGTAGTTGGGAAGGGAGACAAGGAGCGGCTGGTCCCCATGGGCGAACAGGCGTCCGAAGCGTTAAAGATATATCTTCAGGAGGGCCGTTCCGTGTTATTGAAGAAGGGGTTCGCCTCCGAGGTGTTCCTAAACGCAAGAGGAGGAAAACTCTCAAGGCAGGGAGTCTGGAAGATAATAAAGGGTCATGCATTGCGCGCCGGAATCACCAGGAATATCACGCCGCACATGCTGCGCCATTCCTTTGCGACCCATCTTCTGGAAAACGGCGCCGACCTGCGCTCGCTTCAGGTGATGCTCGGCCACTCCGATATATCGACGACACAGATATACACTCATGTTGCCAGGCAGCGGCTGAAGGAAATTCATCATAAATTCCATCCCAGGCCTTAGCAGGCTCGGACCCGCACCTATGGAAGTGATCACCACTCATATCAATGCCGACTTCGACGCAATGGGGTCCATGATTGCGGCAAGGAAGCTCTACCCAAAGGCCGTACTGGTGTTCCCCGGCTCGCAGGAGCGCACCCTGCGGGAGTTTTTCATCAATTCGACGGTTTATATCTACGGCTTTAAGCGGCTGCGCGACATCGATGTGGAAAAAGTAACCCGGCTGGTCCTGGTGGATACCAGGCAATCGTCCCGGATCGGAAAGTTTGTGGAAATACTCGAAAAACCCGGGCTCGAAGTCCACATCTACGACCATCACCCGGATTCGGGTGAAGACATCCGTGGGACTTACTCCGTAATCAGGCCCGTCGGCTCGACGGTAACCCTGCTGACCAAGATCCTGCGGGAGCGCAATATCGCCATTGACTCCGAGGAAGCAACCATTATGAGCCTCGGCATTTTCGAGGACACGGGTTCTTTTACTTTCAACAGCACAACACCCGAAGATTTCGAAGCCGCCGCCCACCTGCTTCGCTCAGGCGCCGACCTCAACGCCGTATCCGACATGTTCACCCAGGAGTTTACCGCCGAACAGATAAATCTTCTGAACGAACTTATCCTCTCGGCCAAAAAATACACGATCCAGGGAGTAGACGTATGTATCTCGTCGATTTCCATAGACAAGTACGTCGGTGATTTTGCCGTCCTGGTCCATAAGCTTCGGGACATCGAAAACCTGGACGTGGTATTTGCGCTCGCGCGCATGGAGGACCGCATTTACCTGGTGGCGCGAAGCCGCATATCCGAGGTCAACGTGGGGACGGTGGCCTCGCTGTTCGGTGGAGGCGGCCATCCCACCGCCGCGTCGGCGAGCATTAAAGACCTGACGTTGGTTCAGACCGAATCGAAACTGCTCGATATCCTTAGAAGTCACGTACACCCGTATCCCACCGCCGAAAACCTTATGACCAGCCCTGCTATTTTCACGGAACCCGGCGTGCCGGTCGGCGAGGCCGAGCTTACCATGGTCAGGTACAACATCAACGCCATGCCGGTAATCGAAGAGGGCGTCATAATGGGGCTCGTAACGCGCCAGGTACTGGAAAAGGCTGTTTTCCACGGGCTCGAAGGCCATACGGTACGGGAATTTATGAATTCCGACTTTCACATGGTCGGACCCACGGCCACGATGCTGGAAATCCAGACTCATCTTGTCGAAAGGCACCAGCGTATCCTGCCCGTGGTCGAAGACGGCAAAGTCCTGGGAGTGATCACGCGCCGCGACCTTCTCGATTTCATGTTGAGCGACCGCATGGGCGAGGCCAGGGAAATATACGAGGAAACCGCGCTCGGCCACTGGTCAAAACACAAGAACATCCAGTCGGTTATTTCCGAACAGCTCCCCAAGCATATTGTTCGCACGCTCAAAGACCTGGGACAACTTGCGCAATCCCTTCGATACAAAGCGTATGCCGTCGGCGGGTTTGTCCGCGACCTCATGCTTCGGCGCCCCAACCTCGACATCGATATAGTTGTGGAAGGCAATGCGATAGAGTTCGCAAAGTCCTTTGCCGAGCGCTATGGGATAAAATGCCGCCTTCACAAGAAATTCAACACCGCCATGCTCATCTTTCCGGACCAGCTTCGAGTGGATGTGGCTTCGGCGCGGTTCGAATATTACCAGCACCCGGCGGCACTGCCGATAGTTGAGTTCAGCTCCCTCAAGATGGACCTCTACCGGCGGGATTTCACGATCAATACGCTTTCAATTTCCCTTAACCCGGATGAATTCGGGCACCTGATCGATTTTTTCAGCGGCCAGAGAGATATCAAGGAAAAAGTGATCCGGGTACTCCATAATCTGAGCTTCGTCGAAGACCCCACGCGCATCCTGCGCGCCGTGCGGTTCGAACAGCGCTTCGGATTTCGTATCGGCAAGCAGACGGCCGCCCTCATCCGCAACGCCGTTCGCATGGGGTTGATCCAAAAACTTGGCGGCAGGCGCTTTTTTCACGAGATTCAGCTCATATTGGAAGAGGATGACCCCGTGCAGCCTCTTCGCAGAATGGCGGAGTTCGCCGTCCTGCCCGCCTTGGCCCCCGGGCTGGTTTTCGATGCGAAAATGGAGTTACTCTTCGAAAGGCTCAAGCTGGTCATATCCTGGTACCGGCTGAGCTTTCTCGATGAACCGCTCGACCGCTGGTGGGTCTACCTGCTTGCACTTTTTTCCGCCCTTGCGCGCGAGGAGGCGGGGCAGGCGTGTTCGAGACTGCTCCTGACCGACGGCCGCCGCGACAGGATGCTCTGGACGTATGAAAACGCAGGCAGACTTCTGCGGGGCATGTTCGTCCAGCCGGAGATCAAACCGAGCGAAATCTACAGGGCACTTCTGCCCTTCCAGCCCGAGGAACTCCTGTTCCTGATGGGAAAAGCCGAAAAAGAGGAGATCCGAAGGGCCGTGAGCCATTATTTTACCCGGTACAGAAACGTTCAAACAGAACTCAGGGGAAAAGACCTCAAAGAGATGGGAATTCCTCCCGGTCCGATCTACCGCCGGCTCCTGGACGAACTTTTGGACGCAAGGCTCAACTCCGAAGTGCGGAACCGTAACGAGGAACTTCATTTCCTTCGAACCAGGCATCCCGAATTGGCCGATCCCGCCGCGGCCTGTGAATCCGGTTCGAAGTGTTGATTTTTGCCGGTTTGCCGGTTCACAGCTCCGCCGGCTGTTGCCCGAAATGCAGTTGCGTCGAAATGTTGCCGGTGTCTGGCGGATGCGCCCCTTGGTCTCACCCGGAAGCGTTGCGGGAATGACGACCTGGGGATTCCCCCCATTTATGTAAGTCCATTTATTTTGAAGCAACCTCATTCGGTCGGCGGCCCGTTTGCCCGCACCCCGGCGGCACACGGCTGTTTTTGGTGGAGGAATGCCTGCAATGCTGATATACCCGCACGTTGAATCCGCATTTTATTTGGAGCGACTGTCCCCTGATGAATAATATTGTCGCCATAGCGCTGCTCTATGTCGTGCCACTGTTGTTTGCCGTGATTCTCCACGAAGTTGCACACGGGTGGGTGGCGGAAAAGCTGGGCGATCCCACGGCGAGGCTTCTCGGGCGGATAACCCTGAACCCCCTGGTCCATATCGACCCGATCGGGACCATAATACTGCCGGCGGTACTCCTGCTCACCGGTTCTCATTTCCTGTTCGGTTGGGCCAAACCGGTTCCCGTCAATTTCCAGAACCTGCGCGGCGGGCGAAAGGACATGGCGTTGGTGGCGCTATCCGGCCCTCTCACCAATTTTTTACTGGCGGCCATAAGCTCCGTTGTCTTTCGCTTTACATTTTCCCATTTTTTCGATCAGGGCACCGCCGCTCAGCCATGGTATCTCTATTTCCGGGAGCCGGTACGCCAGATGGCGCTCATTTCCGTGCAGTTCAACCTGGTGCTCATGGTGATCAATCTTCTTCCGGTTCTGCCCCTCGATGGAGGCAGGATATTGGTCGGGATAGCCCCGCCGCGGATCGCGGCGGCCCTCCAGCACCTCGAAAGATTTGGGATCCTGATAGTGCTCCTATTGATCGGCACCGGATTGTGGAGTTATATAGTCGGTCCGGTTATAAATTTTTTCTGGCGCTTCCTGATGTAGAAAGGTCGGCGGGGACCGGGGAAAGCGGGCCGAATGCCTGCACGGCCGGAGACCAATTTCATACAGGGCGCTTCCTTTTTCCCGATGGCAACGCCGCCGGCGAAGCGATGCGCCCGCTGTCCAGCAGAGGAGAATACCCCGAAATGGTGGAAAGAAAGAGAATTTTGAGCGGCATGCGCCCGACGGGGCGCCTTCACCTTGGAAACCTGCACGGCGCGCTGGAAAACTGGATTCAGCTGCAAAACCAGTATGAGTGCTTCTTCTTCGTGGCCGACTGGCATGCCCTGACCACTGACTACGCCACACCGGATGCTATTCGCGAAAACTCCTGGGAAATGATACTGGATTGGCTCAGCGTGGGTCTTGACCCCGAGTCGAGCACGCTTTTCGTTCAGTCCGAAATAAAGGAGCATGCCGAGCTGTTCCTGCTGTTGGGAATGATAACCCCCCTGCCCTGGCTGGAGCGCAACCCCACTTATAAAGAACAGCTGCAGCAACTCGACCAAAAAGACATTGCGACCTACGGTTTCCTGGGCTACCCGGTGCTTCAGGCCGCCGACATAATCATTTATCGCGCCAACGGGGTCCCGGTGGGAAAGGACCAGCTGCCCCACGTCGAACTTACCAGGGAAATCGCGCGCCGCTTTAATTTTATGTACCACACCGAGCTCTTCCCCATTCCCGATCCGCTGCTGACCGAAGTCCCCGTCCTTCCGGGGCTCGACGGCAGGAAGATGAGTAAGAGCTACGGCAACTGCATCTTCATAACCGAACCGGAGGAAAGCATCGTCGACAAGATATCGAAGATGATGACCGACCCTCAGAGAATCAGGCGAAACGATCCCGGAGACCCCGAGGTTTCCCCCGTCTTTGCCTATCATAAGCTGTATTCCTCGCCGCCCGAGGTGGCCGACATAGCCGATGGGTGCCGAACGGCTCGAATCGGCTGTGTCGAATGCAAGAAGCGCCTGATGCGAAACGTCATAGCCAAACTGGCCCCTATTCGCGAAAGACGCCTGCGGCTGGAAGCCCAGACCGGAAAGGTGAAGGAAATCATCGAGGCCGGCAACGAGAAGGCCAGGCGCGAATCGCGTGCCACCATGGAACTGGTCCGGCGGGCGGTCGGGCTTGCCAATAATGGATTTTGAAAGATTTGGCGCAAATTCGACTGCAAAAATTCCTTGCACAGGCAGGCGTGGCGTCCAGGCGGGCCGCCGAGGAGATGGTCCGGCAGGGCCGCGTTGAGGTAAACCGTCGAAAGGCCGAAATCGGATGCAGCGTAGACCCGCTAAAAGACGATGTCCGGGTTGACGGCAGACCCGTTTCGGCCGCAGAGACAAAAATTTATCTTGCCTTCTACAAGCCCCGCGGCTGCATCACCAGCGCGCGCGATCCGCAGGGGCGAAAAACGGTGTTCGATTTTCTGCCCAAATTCCCCGTGCGCCTTTTCCCCGTGGGAAGGCTTGACTACGATGCCGAAGGGCTCCTGCTGCTGACAAATGACGGGGCCCTCGCAAACCGCCTCCTGCATCCTCGCTATGGCATATCGAAAGTATATGAGGTAAAAGTAAAGGGACACCCCGACCCGGAAGCCTTTGAAAAGTTGCGCTCGGGCGTCGTGCTCGAAGAGGGCACTACCGCGCCTGCCGTGGTGGAATCGATTCGGGTGCTGCCCAGGGCCTCCTGGCTTCGAATCATCCTGCATCAGGGTTGGAACCGCCAGATAAAGCGCATGTGCGAAGCGGTCGGGCATCCGGTTCTAAAGATCAAACGCATCGCTTATGGTCCGGTGCGCCTGGGCGAGCTCGCGCCGGGCGATTTCCGCCATCTTGGACCCGACGAATTGGAACGTATTGTCCAGGCCGGACCCAATAAGGAGCAATTGGCGAAATGAAACGAAGGAGCGGTTATCCATACGGATCTCCCGGCTCTTTTTACCGGGGGAGCACGGAGAAGCCAAAAAGCCCGAAAAATTCCCGCATGGTCGTTCTGGTGGTTGCTCTCGTACTGGTCTCGGTTGCGGCCGGCCTTTTCTTTGCGGCCAGGAACGCCTCTTCATTTGCCATTTTTCCCAAAAAGCTCCTTGCCCTTCGCTTTCAGCACAACGGGCAGGAAGTGCTCCTGCTTCCCGACCAGCAGGTAATAGTCAACCCGAGAGATTCTCTGAACCTCGTTCAGATAAGGACCGACGGTTGGCTCTCATGGGGTACGCGGGTGGTCTCTTCCGATACGAACAGGAAGATCACCCAGAATATGAATATTATAAAAGACCTTTTCTCTCAGGAATCATTCGATACGCCCAAGGTGGTCGAGCTGCGGGTGCTTCTGTGGAACAGGCCGATCGGAAAGGTTTCGCTTCTCGTCCAACTGGATGCAAAGGATTGGCTCCAGAGGGCAAACGCGACCTCGGATGCCGACAAGAAAATCGACTTTCTCGAAAAAGCCCTTCACGAAAACGCCTCCAATATCCTCGTCAAGACCCAGCTTGCCGGGCTTTATTTCGACAACAAGCGCTACGCCGATGCGGTGCGGTTGTACAGCGAAATTGATAATTCCGGAAAATCCCGCAACATTTCCGAACGGCTCCTTCAGGTCTACCAGATAATGAACCGGGTTGACGATTCACTTCGGGTCTACCTCGACCTTTTGAAGATTTCGGATGAACAGGACCAACAGCAGGTATTCAAGGATTTCATGGCGTACCTGAAGAAGAAAAAACAAAAGGAAGACGCCGAAAAATTTCTCGAAAAACACTTCAACGATATTCCAAGGGCTTTTCATTCCGCGGTTTTGATCTCCATCGCCGAACTGAGCACCGAGACCAAGAACTGGTCGCGTGCCGCGGCCTCCTATGAAAAAGCGATCAAGGCGGGGGTGAAGGATTCGGATGTTCTCTACAACCTGTTTGTTTCGTATAAACGGGATGGTAACACCGATAAGGCGCTCGACGCCCTCGAAAAGTACGTGCAGAAAAACCCCGGTGATACGGAAAGTCTTCTCCAGCTTGCCGAACTCTACGAGAAGAAGGGGAATCTCTCGCAGGCAAAAGCCACCTACGAAAACATTTTACATAGAAATCCGCAGCACAAGGGCGCCCTCACCCACCTGGTGGCCATCCTGGAAAAGGGAAACGACAAGGCCGCGCTCCAGGCCGCCTATGAGAAGCTTGCCAGGATGCAGCCCAAAAACGGGACCCTCCAGAATAACCTTGCCATCCTCTATTATGAGTCCAAGAAGTACGACAAGGCCATAGCCTGTTTTAAGACGGTAGCAGCACTTGAGCCCAAAGACATCGCATCACGCAAATACCTGCTCGATATTTCCCGCAAGCTCAGAGATGAAAAAGGCGAACTGGCGGCCCTGCAGGAATTGGCCAAAACCGACCCCCAAAACGTTGCCTACCAGGACGCGCTTTTCAAATACTACGACAACAAGAAAGATTATAAGAGCATGAGCGCCTGCTTCAAGGCCGCATCGGACCAAAACCCCGATTCGGCGCGCCTGCACAATTATCAACTCTACGCCGCAATGAAAATGGGCGACAAGAAGGCCGCCGCGCACGAACTCGAACAGCTTATCCGCCTTCAACCGAAGGACAAGACGTACCTCAGGAAAGCCGCCGACCTCTACGAGGGTACGGGGCAGTACTCGCTGGCCCTTAAAAAACTGGACATGCTGATCAAGGTCGACCCGAAGGACAAGCAGGCCAAGGACGATTATATTCGCCTCAGGATGCTGGCGATCAGCAAAAAGAACCCGTCCTGAGCGGGAAAATATTGGGTATTGCGCTCGGCTCGTCTATCGGATATAAAAACCGTGCGATTCCACGCCGAATCGTTTTTGCGGGCGGGTAACTCAGCGGTGAGAGTGCCATCCTCACACGGTGGAAGTCGGAGGTTCAAATCCTCTCCCGCCTATATGAAAATCAGGGGGTTAGCTCGATAGGGTTAGCCCCCTGCCGCTTTTGATGCCCCACACATGCCCCCGCAGAAGATCGCACCCTCAAGACGGCAGGCTCCGTCCCTGTTTCGCGGCTCCATCCGATGACCAGTGGGAAATGCCCGAAGTGGCATCGAAGATTTTTGGTATTATAGAAGATTCGGTGTCAGCAAAAGATTGCGCCGCTTGCCCGCCCTCCGGGGGAAGTGCAAAGAGGGGCCGTGAAAGAGACTACCGATGAAGACCTGATGCAGTCCGTTTCCACGGGAGACCTGGATGCGTTCGGCGAACTCGTTGTGCGTTATCAGGATCTCGCCTGGAAAACGGCCTATCGGTTCCTGGGCGATTCGATGGAATCCGAAGACATTGCCCAGGCGTCCTTTCTAAAAATTTTGGAAGCCGCTCCGCGCTATCGTCCGACCGCAACGTTTCGCACCTATTTCTACCGCACGCTGGCCCGTCTTTGCATCGACCGTATGCGCAAAAAGAAACCCGTCATCTTTAATGACATTCCGGAATTGGCGGACCCGTCACGCGGACCCGAGGTGAGGTTGATCGAAAAAGAACGCGACGATCAGGTGCGCGGCGCTCTCGATGCACTCCCGCCCAACCAGAAGGCCGCCATAATCCTCAGGCATTATGATGGTCTGAGTTATGCCGAGATTGCTCAGGTCCTGGACGTTACTTCCAAGGCAGTGGAAAGGCTCATCGCACGCGGGCGGGATTCGCTAAAGTCCCGGCTGTCGTTTCTTTGAAGATTTTCAGAAAAATGAATTCAAGAGCGGGGGTTTTTGCACTCTCATTCGTTTGTATATTTTGAAAGGAGACATCATGAACTGCGATTCGGTTCTCTCCCGTTTGCATGCATACGTGGATGGAGAGTTGCCTCCTGAGTTCATGCGGGAAATCGAGCAACATCTCGAGATCTGCTCCGCATGTCGAGATCAGGTCGTGCATATCCGCCTGGTTGGCGACGTGCTCGACAGCCTTGCCGTTCCTCCGATGCCGCAGGGACTTGCCGCTTGTGTCATGGAGGAGGCGCGCGCCAGGGCTCGCCTCGCCGGGGAGAAGAAATCCTTTCCCCTGTTGGGGTGGCAGCCGGTTCGATGGCTTTTCGACTTGTCGTTTTCCATGCGCCTGGCAGCCTGTTCGATGGTTTTCCTGGCGTGTTTGCTCGGGGTTTTCATGAGCAAAGAGCTTTACATGTCGAGAAATATTCAGACCGCTTCCGCCAATGCACAGAACCTGGAAGGATTTGAGTGGTTCAGTCCCACTCCGCCCGCATCGTTGGGTTCCGCCTATGTCAGCCTGGCCTGGACAACGCCGGAGGAGCGAGAAAGACCATGAAAGAAAACCTGAAAACCCTGCTGGTTGCCTTCTCGATCATTTTGAACCTGGTTTTCATCGGGACCACGGCTTTCTATAAGATGTCATCCTATGCCGCGACAGGTCGCACGCCGGAAGCAAACTGTCCTTTCCTTTACCAGAAGCTCGACCTGAGCAGCGATCAACTCGCCCGGACGGAATCCGTGCGCGACAGGTTCCATGAACGGCTTAGAAGGCTCGGCGGTGAAATCCAAACGAAACAACTCGAACTGATCGACCTCCTTGCCGCGCCGGAGATTGACCGTACGGCATTGGACGCCGTGCGGGAGAGGATCAACCAGCTCCAAAAAACGATGCAGGATACCATCATCAGCCACATTGTCGAGGAGACCGGGATTTTTACCCCGGAGCAGCGGAAAAGTTTTTTCAGGCTGATCAGAGAACGCATCGATCAAAGCAGCGAGTCCTGCCCTCCCTGGATGCGCGGACATAAATGAACAAAAGTTAAAGGTTAAATAACCGGCCGATTGCGGCCGGCCGGCAATATCCACCAATGCACCACCCGGAGAGGAGAAGTTTCATGCAAAGCAGCAACTTTGGCAAACGACTCAAAAGTATTGCCGCCAGGGGCGGAATCATCGTCTTTTTCGTAATGGCCTTTGAAGTGATGATCATGATCAGCCCCTTTGCTTTTTTCTTCTACTCGGTTTTCAATCCCATACTGCATTGGCTTCAGGACTACAGCGCAACAAGGTGGCTCACCGGCTTTTTCCTGCCGCACATGATCCTGCCCCCTACCCCGTTTCTTAAGGCCGTCCGCATACTGGGGTCGGTTCTTTTCGTGGTCGGTTCGCTTACTTTCCTGGTGTGCGCATTACAGGTCTATTCCGGAAAGATTTTCAAGTGGGGAATAGCCGACAAGGGGCTCTACCGCATCATCCGGCACCCGCAATACCTCGCCCTGGGGCTGTGGGGAGTGGGCATGAGCATTCTCTGGCCAAGATTTTTGGTGCTCGCTTCGCTCTCCTTCATGTTTATCCTCTACTACTTCCTGGCCAAAGATGAAGAGCGCAGGATGCTCGCCCAGTTCGGCGAGGGCTACCGGGACTACATGAATCGCACCGGGATGTTTTTGCCCCGCGTCCTTGAAACCAGCCTTTCCGCGCCCCTGGGGTTTCTTCGGGGAAGTATTTTGAAGCCGGTTGCCATTACTTTGTGCATTCCCGTCGTGGTTATCGGGACCGGGTTCATTCTGAGAGCGGTGACGCTCGATTCACTCTCCATGCAGGCGAGCCGCAACGTGACGCTCGTTTCCATACTCCCGGAAGACCAGGCGCTTAGCGGCAAGGTCCTCGGAGAAATCTTCCAAGGGGCCGCCTTGCCCGAGTCTTTGTCCTTCATCAAATCCGACAGGGACTACCTTGGTTACGTCATGCCGCCGGACTACGTGATGCAGGGAATGATCGCCAATACCGGCGGGGCATTCCACCTTCACCAGCAGCACCATACCTTCGCTCTCATTGCCGACTGGATTTTCAACCCCTTCGAACACCTCAGGCGCTCCCCCGCCGCGCAAATGGCGGCCATGCACCACGCCGACCCCGCCGTGGCCAGAAGGCATCACTGCCCGCTCGGGCTTACCAACCTCAACTTCCAATGCGAATCCTGCCCGGTGCGGCGCGTCGTAGTCGTCGAGATAGACCACAAGGGGAACGGACATCTGTCCAAAACCGGGCTCTTTTCCTTCAATACAACGAGGGTTCCGGTGGGCTTCATCGATATCAATACCCAAACGGGCGAACTCGTAAATGTCGAGCGCGTAGGGGCGGCCACCGCGTGGTTCGATGTACCCACGCCCGCCATTTAACTCCCGTCAGCCTGCAGCTATTGGGTTGATGTCTCATTACGGATGCGGTAATTTATAACGCATAAAGTATATAGGAGAGCATACATGGAGTTTGCCTTTCCATTGGACAAAATGACGACCGAGGACAAGCTCGCGGCGATGGAGTTACTGTGGGCGGATCTCTGTCGTAACCCCGAATCCGTACCATCCCCGCCCTGGCATGAAGGTGTGCTGTCTGCTAGAGAAAAACGTGTCCGGGAAGGCAAGGCCGATTTTTCCGATTTGGCTGTCGCCAAGGACAGGATCAGGAAATCCATCGAATGAGAATCGAGCTTCTTGATGAGGCCGAGAAAGATCTCATAGATAAAATCAGGCACCCCATCAATAGCAATGGACTAATTTAGCCAGATATTTTCAGAGGACAAATGAGAGTCGTATGGGATGGATACAACTTTGTTAGCCATAGAAAACTTCCATAGTGGTGATGTTTAATTCTACAATCTATATAAAGCATCCCGATGAAAACACTGATGTGATAATTTTCGGAAAATCACCAGAGATAATGATTGAAGATCACAAACAAGGGATTTCACGAGTTGGTGGAGTTTGGCGTTCTCCTAGTTATTTGCACTCATATTTACGTTCAGCTGATATTCTTATAAATCAAGGTATGCTAGAAGATTGTCTAGATGATATAGGGCTACCACTCTTCTATATTCAGCGACACACGGCAGAATTACTAATTAAAAGGCTTTTGTATTGGGTTTATGAAATAGCCAAATTGAACCATGAGATCGGTAAGGACTATTATGGAATTCCTTCGACAAATCAGCTGGAACGATTCTTGCGAAGCCATGATTTATTCCAGTTGTTAGAAGATCTTAAGTCATCTAGTAAGACATTTGGTTTTCGAGATCTGCCTATCGAACTATCCGAATTGGTTCGTACCATTAAAAAATTTGAGACAACAGAAACATTTTCAAGATATTCTCAATCTGTAAGTAAAAAAGGTATGATAATAAATCATGTAAGGACAGAAGTAGCTCTTCCACTTATTGAGCTACAAAAACTTCTCAAAAATGCCATTTCCAAGATCATATATAAGCTAGAAAGTGAAGATGCTTACGAAAATGCCCTGTACGATGAATGGTTGGGACGCGCTCGTGAAACCGGCAGAGCTGGCTAAGCGCAGGTGGCCCGGACAGCTTGTCTGCCCAAGTCCGAAGCAACAAGAGGGCAAATAAGCTGTCCGAAGATTTGACTTGTTCTTCTTGCGTTGTAATTTGCTTCTCGCCTCATAACTAATTCCGGAATTTCCATTCTTTCGGGTCGCGGTGGCCATGAAAAACCGCCAATACGGTTATGAGACCTTCCGAGGAAATGTAGAATATCCCCCGTATGAGAAACGACGTATGAGCAACCGCCGCACGTTCCGGTACACTACCGGATACATTTCCGGGTTGCTCCGAATTGACTCCATCCCATTTTCCAAACACGCAAGAAAATCCGCCCCGAGAGTGTCCAGCTTTTTTTCATACCAGCGATATGCTTCTTCAATGTCGGCTTCCGCCTCAGGGCGTATCAGAATCGAGCGCTTCATTTCCCAGCCCTGAGTCTATCCCTGGTTTCCTCCCATGACTTCCCCTGGTTCGGGGCTGCATTGGACGAAGCGATCCTGCGGTCCAGTTCTTTTTTCTGAGCTTCAGTTATTTCCATCAATTCCTGGTCCGCCGCAATGCTGTCCCATATCTCTTCGACTATGAGTATGCGTTCAGCCACGCTTAATTTTTTAATTTCCGAGGGCGTTAAGGGCCGTTCCATATCTTCCCTCCTTGGCAGCTTTTTATACAAGCTAATCACCGGGGTGCCCCGGCATTGGTGCCCTTGGGCAAGGCAAACCAATGCCTGTCATAGAGTCCCGAAAATGCGAACAGGTCTCGGTCGCGCATTCTCGCATTATTTCATTGTAGCTCAAAAACCCACCTGACTCCAGTACCGTAGCATCCACAACCTTGGGATATGCGGATACCCTTCTGTTTTAACACCTTTTGAATCCAACAAAACCGGCGGCAGGAAAGATCGAGGAGAGGAAGGGGCGCCTTGAACCTTCAATCCGGAGCGAGGAGGAACTGGACCGGTAAGAGCCCCTCACGGACCTGAAGAGATCGGCGCCCCTTCCGGCGTAGGGGGGTAACATCCACTTTAGATCGGCCTTGTTACATTGTGTATTCGAGGTCGTGACTTTTGTGTGACGGCTCAAAAACCGGTGGCCCCTGTTCCGGCTCTTCCGCTTAGGGTTACCCGGAACCGGGTCGGATACGCGGTTTTCGGCTTCGGAGTGCAGGGTGAAGTCGCTTAATGATCTGTATTTATTCATTGTAACCAAAAAATCACCTATTCGTCATTCATTCGCCAAATTTCGCGTGTAGTGTCCCTCAAACACTTGGGAGGGGATAAATATGCAAAACTTTAGTCTTAACACCAGTCTGCTGCAAGAAATCTTTGAGCGTGCCAAGCCCATGGGGCACTACGAGAAGGCGGAGAACCTGAACCTGGGGTTCGGCTTTCTGTACTATGGACTGGCCAGGTCGCTGAGACCCAAACACCTGCTGGTGATCGGGTCGGGTTTTGGGTTCAGCGTGGTCTGCTTTGCCCTGGGGGTAAAGGACAACGGAGAGGGCATGGTGACCTTCGTCGACCCGTCTTACTCGCTGCTCAAGGACGGACCGTTCAAAACAATCGGGGGGG
Source organism: uncultured delta proteobacterium (assembly GCA_963712895.1). GTDB lineage: Bacteria > Desulfobacterota > Syntrophobacteria > Syntrophobacterales > Syntrophobacteraceae > SbD1. The sequence continues at coordinate 61,055 of CAVQJR010000021.1, forward strand.
CCGACAACTGGAGCCGGCCGCAAAACGTGCACGAACACTTCAAGAGGTTTGGCCTGGAGGACATTGTAACCCACTATAAATTGACGTCGGACCAGTTTTTCACATCGTATAAAGCGCTGGGACTGCCTGAGATAGACATTGCCTTCATCGACGGGAGCCACGCCTACGATGACGTTCAGCACGACTTCATCAAAAGCCTCGAACATGTACACAAAAACTCCTACATCCTCTTACACGACAGCAATATATACGTAAGAGAGGTGATAGGCCATGCGGGCGTCAAAAAATGGATCAAGCTGCTAAAGAAGGAAAAGGAATTCTTTGAAGTAGTAAATTTTCCCTTCTCCTCCGGGGTGGCGCTCATAAGGGTTCTTCAAAACAAAATATGGAGGTATACCAAACAGTAGTGGTTCCCTTGGGCATCTTAGCAGCTTTCGTATCCCTGGGCGCTATTTTGTACCTGTTGTGGCGTCGTATCTGGTTTTTTCGCAATCCCAAAAGGAAAATCCCCCCGGATGGATCGGGTATTCTAAGCCCTGCCGACGGCACGGTGGTCTACGTAAAAACCGTGCTGCCCGGCGAAAAGGTGATCAGCATAAAAAAGGGGCTGGAAGCAACCCTTACCGACATAACCAAAGAGGATATCACCAGCCCCAAGATACTGGTCGGGATCTTCATGAGCCCGTTTAACGTCCATTACAACAGAGCGCCCGCCACCGGTCGCGTAGAATTCATCCACCACCACCCCGCCGCCTCCGATGAAAACCTGTGCATGGCTTCCATGCATTACCGGACCGTCTTCAAGCGCCGGCCGCTATACCGCAACAGCCCGCACATCATTCAGAACGAAAGGACCGTTACCAGGATCGGCGCCAGCTACCGCGGCACGCCGGCGGCCTGTTACGTGGTTCAGATAGCGGCAAAAACCGTTAGCGGCATAGACTCATACGTCAGCGAAGGCGACCGGGTGGATGCGGGCCAGGTTTTCGGAATGATCCGGATAGGCTCTCAGGTGGACCTGGTGGTGACTCACCTCGACGGAATGAAAGTGAAGGTTGCCCCCGGCGACAGGGTGAGAGCGGGTGAAACAATCCTTATCGAATAGAACCGAGACATTATAGGGAGGAAATATGAAGATCGATTTGCACGTCCATTCGAAGTACTCCTTCCGTCCCTCGCAATGGATTCTGCAGAAGCTGGGATGTCCCGAAAGCTTTACGGAACCCGCCGCCCTCTATCGCATCGCCAGGGAAAAGGGGATGGACCTGGTAACGATAACCGACCACAACACGATTGCAGGCAGCGCGGAAATCGCTCATTTGCCCGGCACGTTCATCAGCGAAGAGGTCACCACTTATTTCCCCGATGACGGGTGCAAGGCCCACGTGCTCGTATATGAAATAAACGAGAGCATTCACCGGGAATTGCAAAAGGTACGCGAAAACATATTCGACATGGTCTCTTATCTTGGCCGGGAGAAAATATTCCACGTTCTTGCCCACCCCCTGTACTCGATAAACGACAAGTTGAAAATCGAGCACATCGAAAAATTTCTCCTGCTCTTCCGGACTTTCGAACTAAACGGCGCGAGGGACGACTACCAGAACCATTGCATACGCAATATCGTGGGCAAGCTGTCCCCGGGCATTATCGAACGGCTCGCCGAGAAGCACAAAATCGAGCCCGCCTTCCCCATGCCCTGGCTCAAACGCCTGACCGGCGGGTCGGACGACCACAGCTCGTTAAATATCGCCAGGCATTACACCGAGGTCAGGGGCGCCGCCGCACGGGAAGAATATTTTCAGGGGATCGAGGAAAATAAAGCCGTAGTGGTGGGAAAGGGTTCGACTCCGCAGGTACTGTCCCACAACCTCTACGGCATTGCCTACCAGTATTATAAACGCAAGCTGAACCTCGAAAGCAAGGTGGGCAAGGACCCGGTGCTGCGCTTCCTCGACGGCTGTCTCCAGGCCAATCCCGCGGCCGAGGCCGAAGACAGGCTGGTGCGGCGCCTGATCTACTCATGGAGGGAGCGCAAAGCCCCCAGGCAGGAAAAGGGAGGCAGTATCCAGGACATCCTCCGCTTCGAGGCTCAGAAGCTTATCTACGACGACCCGAAACTGAGGGAGATCGCCCGCAGGGGTGACCACAAAATAGAGAACAGGGCGCAGAGCTGGTTCAATTTCGTCAATCACGTCTCGAACAGGGTCCTGGTCCATTTTTGGGACTCTCTTTTGAGTAATTTCTCGGGTGCAAACTTCCTGAACATATTTCAGTCCCTTGGCTCGGCCGGAGCACTCTATTCGGTGCTGGCGCCCTATTTTGTCACTTTCACCGTTTTTTCCAGAGACAAGCTGTTCAGCAAAGAGGCACTCGCGCATTTTACAAGCGAGCAGCCGAATTCGCCCACAATGGAAAAGCCGTTCAAACTCGTTCACTTCACCGACACCTTCTACGAAATAAACGGGGTGGCCCTTACCATCAGGCGACAGCTCCAGCTTGCAAAAGACAGCCAAAAGGACCTCACGGTCATCACGTGCGACTCTGAAAATCACCCCGGCATCGACGGCGTGCGCAATTTTGAGCCTGTCGGGGCCTATGGTTTTCCGGAATATCCCGAACAGAAGATGTTCCTGCCGCCTTTTCTCGAGATGCTGGATTACTGCTACGAAAACGATTTCACCCAGATTCACGTGGCGACCCCGGGGCCTCTAGGTTTGGCCGCGCTTGCCATCGGCAGGATTATGAAGCTGCCGGTAAGCGGCACCTACCACACCGCAATCCCGCAGTATGCCCAAATATTGACCGGGGACGGAAGCATCGAGGAACTGGTCTGGAAATACACGATCTGGTTTTATGAGCAGCTCGACTGGGTCCTGGTGCCCTCGAAGCACACGGGGCGCGAACTGGTCGAAAAAGGACTCGACCCGGGGAAAATCCGGCTGTTCCCCAGGGGCGTGGATACGGAAAAGTTCCATCCGGCAAAACGCGACCCGTCTTTTATGAGGAAAAGTTTCGGGACCGGAGACGGTCTCAAGGTCCTCTACGTCGGACGAATCTCCAAGGAAAAAAACCTGCACCTGCTCGTCCGCGCTTTCGAGAGCATCAGGGAAAAAGTGCCGGGGGCGGAGCTGGTCATGGTCGGCGACGGACCTTACCTCGAAGAGATCAAGGCGCTCGCGTCCGGAATGCCCTGCGTATTCACCGGGTACCTGGAAGGAGAAGAACTCTCGTCTATCTATGCGAGCTGTGATCTTTTCGTATTTCCAAGCGCAACGGATACTTTCGGAAACGTTGTGCTGGAAGCCCAGGCATCGGGGCTGCCGGTCATCGTTACCGATTCGGGCGGCCCGCAGGAAAACATTGTCCCGGATAAGACGGGGCTGGTCGTGGAGGCGGGCAGCATCGAAAGCCTGGTCGGAGCCGTCGAGGCACTCCTTGCCGACCACATCAGGTTGAAGGAAATGGGAAGGGCCGCCAGGCTCTACATGGAGAAGCGCTCCTACGAACTGGCATTCGAAAAGACGTGGCTCATATACCGTGACTGTGCCAACGGCGTCGAACAGGAGATGGCCGCCGCAGTCTGAAAACGCGGCACTCCAGCCGGAAAACCCTTTTCGCTCGAAACGGATCGCAACGTATGCTCGAAAAAGTTGTACGAACATGGGATGAACTTCAGCATGAGCTCTATGAGGACTCCTGGAACACGGAGCTTGGACGGTTTCGCTCCCGCTGCGCATTCCGCGGGCTCTCCGATGCCGGCTACCGTCTCGAAACCACCCTGATGCGCCTGCGGGGCAAATATATGGAGCTGGAAAACCACTTGCTGCGCAATTTCAAGAAATACGCGCACAGAAACGTGGTGAGTGACAATTCAATCTGGCACTGGCTGGCCGTGGCACAGCATTTCGGACTCCCCACAAGGCTTCTGGACTGGACCTATTCGCCTTTCTGCGCCCTCCACTTTGCCACTTCCGACCTGGAAAAGTTCGATACCGACGGTGTCGTCTGGGCGCTAAACTACGTAAGGGCCCACCGGCTGCTTCCCGATGACCTCAAGCTCCGGCTCGAACATGAAGGCGCCAACGTATTCACCGTCGAAATGCTCTCGGAATCGGTAAAAAGCCTTCAGGAACTGGACCGACTCTGCGAAGGCCCTTTCGTGCTCTTTTTCGAACCTCCCTCCATGGATGACAGGATTGTAAACCAGTACGCATTCTTTTCGGTTATGTCCGACCCGGAAACCATCCTGGACAACTGGCTGGAACGGCACTCTTCGGTGGCCCGTAAAATCATCATACCCGCCGGTTTGAAGTGGGAAATCCGCGACAAGCTCGACCAGGCAAATATTACGGAGAGGGTATTTTTCCCCGGCCTGGACGGCCTGAGCAAGTGGCTTAAAAGACACTACAGCCCCAGGTACGAAGAAAACACGTCCAATAAGTTTGAAGCGTATCGGCATCTTCTAAGTCTTCCCCGGAAAGTATCCAATGAGTAAAGAGATTTTATGGTCCTTGGAGCTTTGAACAAATACCTCTTTGGATGCACGGCTCACCAGGAAAAATCGCAGATTTACCCTATTTTGTCGAAACTTCTTCAAAAAGAAATAAACCTGCAACACAGTTGTAACATAAACCATATATCTTTTTTCACAGCACGGTGGAAACAGGCTGGAAGCCGGGGGGATAAGGCCAACACCCGGGATTTAACCAACCCTCTAGGGCGCAATGGTTTTTATGACTTGCCAGGAAGCGACAACGATCACGGTTGGATGTCCCAGGTGCGGTTCCGATGCCGTGTACAGGTACGGTAAAACGACTCAGGGCAGGCAGCGGTTTCGCTGTCTTATCTGCGGACGGCAGTTCGTCGACCGCCAGGCGCGGGCCGAGTTGGTGGACCGCCCAACATGTCCGGTATGCGGGCAAAAGATGCACATCTACAGGCAGGATCGCGATTTTGTGAGGTTCAGATGTTCGGGCTATCCGGGGTGCAAGAGCTTTTTGAAATTAAGGAGGGAGAACAAATGAGCTGTTATCTGCATCATGTGCCGGGGAGGATCAGAATCAAGACACCATATATAAAGGGAAGGTCCGTGCTTGCACAGGAACTTGAAGGCAAGATAAGGGCCCTCCCGGGGATAAGAATGGTGAGTGTCAATGCGCTTACGGGCAGCATTCTCGTTTATTACGATGAAAACGGTATCAATGCCGCTGCGATAATGGACCTGGTGAGCGCGGAAACAGGGTCCGACCTTTCAACGGCGGCCCATCCAGACCGGTACGTGGACGAAGCGCTGTCGGAAACCGGCAAAGTGGTCGGGATGAGAATCGGTAAAGCTGTTCTTGGATTAGTGATCGGGCAGTTGCTGGAGGGCTCGCCCCTGGCGTTGCTTGCAGCGGCCATTTAAAAGAGAAGGCAAAAGCAAGCCGCGCATTTTAGTGCATACTGACCCCGCATTGTTTCGCGTCCGGGGCCGGCGTTCGTATCTTTTCCCTTTTTCCAGTGAAACCTTCCGTTCCAGGCTCGCGGTCAGCTCTTAAAGAGCACGGCCAGCCTGTCCTCTATTTCCGAAACCACATCGGGATCATCCTTGCATTTCACAATCGATTCCCACAAATCGGGCGACAGCCGGTTACAGTCGTATTCTATCACCACCGACCCGACGATCACGTTTATGCGGGTCTTGATAATTCCCGGCAGACACCTCACCAGTTGATCGAGATCCACATCGCCTGCGACCTTCACCACCGAGGGCGAGAGCCTCAGCCTGATCCTCCCGGGAATATGATGTACGATATCGGCATGCCTGGCCAGAAGCAGTAAATCGCTGACCAGGGTTTGCACCGGGCATTGCATGTCAGACCAGCCTTTCTCCTAAATCTCGTGTTGGGGAAGATGTCCGGATAGTCAAAAACCATAACCCCCTCCCCTATTGCGGCCCACCAGGGGAGGGAGCGTTTCAAACGGAATGTCGCGTATCAGGAATTTGCCGATTCGTGCTGCATCTCCCCGTTTCGGGGATTCACGACGGTTTTGCCAGGCGAGTTCAGCCTGACGAAGCTGTCAAAAGACAGGTAGGCCAGAAAATACCACGGAGCGGCTTCTATCTGCAGCCCCCGGCGCAGGAGTTGCGCAAGCGACAGTGTACCGAACCCCAACGGAATGATTGTTCGTAAACTGGACAGCCCGAAGTCCGAAAGTCCCAGACGCCGGTTGAGGTCCGCAACGGCATCCGATAACCTCGATGCCATATAGGGTCCTCCTTCGCCCGTCGGCATGTCAATTCCGGCGGTGCTTACCAGGACGACCCCAAGGTCGCGAAGTGCGGCATAGATATCCGCCAGCGCACCGGGAGCGTGGTGAACCACCAGGCTGCCGGTTTGGATATTTGCCGTTACCTCGTGTATCTTCCCCTTCGCTTCCAGACCCAGCGCAATGCGGCCCATCTCCTCCTTGTTGCGTCTCTTCGACGAAAGCCTTATCCGGGTCCTCTTAGCTGTCGAGGAAACTATCCGGGTGTGTTTGGTATGGGCCATCCGGTATTCCTCCATCTCTTCCAGGAATCCAATAGAGATACTCACTGGATCCTTCCGGCTCAATACACCATTTCAGTTTTTGGCGGAATACAATCCAGGCCGATCCGTAGGCAAAGAATGAAAGATTTAAATGACAAAGTGGTGAAAATGACTAAGTTTATTTGTCTCCGCCCACTGTAGATGGACGCGGGCAGTTTATTCCTGTTGCCGTGACGGTACCATTCTTTATCGCTCGATGAGCTGGGGTAACTTCGTGGTCGAGATTATTCACGCAAGCGTCCATGGAAGGGCACGATACCGAATAGTGGAATTGTACCGCTCTCCTTCCTGGAAAGAAAACCTCGAAAAGGAGTTGCTCGATCAGGACCCCATCCAGTGCGCCTCGGCCTGTATCCTGACCGGAAATATCCTTGTACGTTATAACTCAGGCAATACCGCCGCCTCTATTGCCCTTGTGATAGAAGAGATCATATCGAGGCTCAGGCTGGAAATAGACGAACCGGTCGGCAGGTCCCGCGTCTCCATAGCGGAGAAGAAACTACGGCGTAACGGCGCCACCGAAAGAGGGCGCAAGCCCGGCATGCTCAAAAAGGTCTGGGGACCGCCGGCGCAGACCCAGCCCGGGAAGCTCTGGCATGGCATGGACACACGGGAAGTCCTGTCCGATTGGAATGTCTCCGCCTCATCAGGGCTCTCCAGCCGTGAGGTCCTTGATATTACAACTAAGTACGGACAAAACATTCTTCCCGAATCCCTTCCCCGCTCCAGGCTCGCCATCTTTTTGAACCAGTTCCAGTCCATTCCGGTGGCGCTGCTCAGCGTTGCCGCCGCCGTCTCCATTCTTACCGGCGGAGCGGTGGACGCCGTTGTCATTATGGGCGTAGTGGGAATAAATGCCGCTATCGGCTACGTCACCGAGAGCCAGGCGGAAAAGACCATAGAATCGCTTAAAAGCGTCGTACGCCCGACCGCCAACGTTGTCAGAGAGAACGGGCAGATTACGATAGGCATCGAAGAAGTGGTGCCCGGAGATATCCTGGTCCTGCGGCCCGGAGTTTACGTCCCGGCCGACGGAAGGCTGATCGAGGCCGAACACCTGAGCCTGGACGAATCCACCCTGACCGGAGAAAGCCTGCCTGCGACCAAGACCGTCGACGCGCTCGCCGAGCCGAATGTCCCCATAGCCGACAGGAAAAACATGGTCTACATGGGGACGCTGGTCACCGGAGGCCAGGGCCTCGCCGTGGCGGTGGCAACGGGCAGATTCACCGAACTCGGACAGCTGCAGGTCCTGGTCGGAGAGGCGCAGGCGCCCGAAACGCCCATGGAAAAAGAGCTGAGGCAGGTCGGCAATCAACTGGTGCTGATTAGCGGGTGCATTTGCGGGGCGGTCTTTCTGATGGGGATTATTCGCGGCGCCGGGTTTATACCGGTATTCAAGACCTCGATAGCCCTGGCCGTCGCGGCGGTCCCGGAAGGCCTTCCCGCCGTGGCCACAACCACCCTGGCCCTTGGCATTCGGAACATGAAAAAACGAAATGTTCTGATCCGGCGACTGGACGCGGTGGAGACTCTGGGATCGGTCCAGACGATCTGTTTTGACAAAACCGGGACGGTCACTCAAAACAAAATGAGCGTCAAGCGCATATCGGTGCTGGACCGCTCGATCGATCTGACAAACGGCAAGTTCTCGGTGGACTGCCTTGCCGACCCGGCTGCCTGTGAGGCCCTGCTGCAGTTGCTCCACGTCTGCGTGCTGTGCAACGAGTCGGAAATAATAAAGGAGGCAGCGGACTACCTGCTTCACGGCACATCGACCGAAAATGCCCTCATTCAAGCCGCAATCGCCGCCGACCTGGACGTGGTGCGGTTGAGAAAACAGAATCGGCTGTTGAAAGTAAACCACCGCTCGGAGGACCGCCATTTCATGGGCACCCTCCACGAAGGACCCGCGGGAGATAACCTCTTTTCCCTCAAGGGCAGCCCCCTCGAAGTCCTTTCGATGTGCGAATGGTATTTACAGGCCGGGCAGCGGCTGCCTTTAACCGAGGAAACCCGGCTGGGGATCGAGACCGAAAACGAGCGCATGGCCGGCAATGCTCTGCGGGTGCTCGGGTTTGCGTACAGTGTCGAAACGGATGTTTCATCCTTCGACACCCCCGGCGGTCTGACCTGGCTGGGGCTTGTAGGAATGGCCGATCCGATCAGGGAGGGGGTAAAAGACCTCATCCCGATGTTTCACGCCGCCGGCATCGACACCATTATGATCACCGGGGACCAGAGCAGCACGGCATATTCCATCGGGAAGGAATTGGATCTGAGCAGAGGCCGCCCCCTGGAGATCCTTGATTCCACGCGGCTCTCGGATCTCGATCCGGAAACGCTCAAGGCCCTTTCCCAGCGGGTGCATGTTTTTGCACGCGTCAGTCCCGCCCATAAACTCCAGATCGTCCAGGCGCTCCAGAAGGCCGGGCGCATCGTGGCAATGACCGGGGACGGCATAAATGACGGACCTGCCCTCAAGGCCGCCGATATCGGGGTTGCGCTCGGAGCTTCGGGAACGGACGTGGCCCGCGAAGTCGCCGATGTCATCCTGGAAAAAGACGACCTGGAAATGATGATCCTGGCCGTCGGGCACGGACGCACAATTTACAGCAATATAAGGAAGTCGCTTCATTTTCTGCTGGCCACGAACTTCAGCGAAATCATGGTTATGTTTGTGGCGGGTGCAACCGGAATAGGCTATCCGCTTTCCGCCATGCAGCTCCTCTGGATCAACCTCATCTCGGATATTTTCCCCGGCCTGGCCCTTGCCATGGAGGCGCCGGAACCGGACGTGCTGAAAAAGCCACCCCGCGACCCGCGGGAAACTATTGTGAGGAAGGCGGATTTTAAAAACATTTCTCTTGAAGCGGCCTTTATGACCGGCGGGTCCATGGTTTCATATCTCTATGGACTGGCTCGTTACGGTGCGGGACCGCGATCCGGGACCCTGGCGTTTCAGTCCCTTACACTGGCGCAGCTGCTTCATGCAATAAGCTGCCGGTCCGACCGCCACAGCGTTTTCGGGAAAGAAAAGCTGCCTTCGAACAGGTACCTCAATTGGGCACTTGGAGGCTCGCTTGCCATTCAGCTTCTGACCATCGTTGTGCCCGGGCTCAGGGGCCTGCTCGGACTTACGCCCCTGGGCCTTGCGGATGCCGTTGTGGTGGGAGCTTCGTCCCTTGCCCCCCTGCTGATTAACGAGGCGCGAAAAGATACTCCGAAGGATGGCCCTGCATGAAAAAAGACTTCATTTTCTCATCCGAGTCCGTGACCGACGGCCACCCCGACAAACTTTGCGACCAGATAAGCGACGCTCTCGTGGACCATTTCCTGGAACAGGATAAGTTCGCGAGAATTATCGCCGAGTGCGCTGTTTCGACTTCAATTCTGTTCATAGCCGCGAGGTTTGCATCCGATGCGAGCGTGGATATCCCCTATGTCGCAAGGAAGGTCATATCCGGGGTCGGCTACGACCAGTATGGATTCGATGCCAAGACGTGCAGCGTGCTCACCAGTCTTCAGGAACTGCCGGTAGACGAGCTGTGCTGTTTTGACGAGCACTCGCTTTCGGAAAAAGAAATCGAATCCCTGCCGTCCAAGAACCAGGTAACGGTTTTCGGGTTTGCCTGCAATCAAACCCCTGCCCTGATGCCTCTGCCCATTTACCTGGCGCATAAAATTTCAAAAAGAATCAGCCTGGTCAGGAGATCGAAGTTGCTTCCCTATCTCGGTCCCGACGCGAAGACCGATATCGGCATCCAATTCATGAACCGGGTGCCGCATCGGATTCACAGCATTACAATTACCGCCAGCCAGATGGAACCGGATTTTCCTCCCATTGAGAAGCTCAGGGGCGATATCGGGGAGATTATAATAGATCCCGTTTTCACCGATGAACCCGTTAAGCCGGATGTCGATACCGAAATATTCATAAATCCCGAAGGCACCTACTCGCCGGGAGGACCGACCGTCCATTCCGGCCTTACCGGCCGCAAGACAGGCATCGACACATACGGGGAATACTCCAGGCACAGTGGCGCCGCTCTGAGCGGCAAGGACCCCCTGCGAATCGACCGCATCGGGGCCTATGCGGCGAGGTATGCGGCTAAAAACGTCGTAGCGGCCGGGCTTGCGGAAGAATGCGAGGTGCAGTTGTCCTACTCGATTCCCCGGTCCCGCCCCGTGAGCATCCAGGTGGAGACCTTCGGGACCGGGAAGATATCCGATAATAAACTGGCCAAAATGATCGAGCAAAACTTCGAATTCAGGCTTGCTGGAATCATCCGCCAATTCGATCTTAGAAATCTCCCCTCCCTCACGAAAGGGGGTTTTTATCGCAAACTGGCCGTCTACGGCCAAATGGGCCGAATCGAGATGGACACCCCCTGGGAAAGGGTCGATTCGGCCGCTATGCTGCGGGAGGTTTCGGGAATCAAGAATCCGAGACCCGGCCTTCTTTCGGAAACTCAACCGGTCAATTAATTATACGATCTCGAAGGAACATACCAAAGAATCCTAGGAGGATAAAGATGGCACTATTGGACAACGGGTTCAAATGGGGGACAGGACTTGCCATTGGGGTCGGCGTTCTCATCCTCGCTCCCGTGGCAATCCCGGCGGTTGCCGCTATAGTCAGGCCGATAGCCAAGGCCACCATAAAAAGCGGCCTGCTCCTGGTGGAAAAAACAAAAGAACTGGTGGCGGAGGCAAAGGAAACGATCGAAGACATGAAGGCCGAGGCGGAGGCCGAGATGGCGAGCGAGCGCCTGAGTACGAATGTGGTCACACCTTCCACCGTCGAGGATTTGTGATGGCAACCGACGGCCTCATCTCTCACCGCACGCCGGAAAGGCTGCGAATCAGGATACCCTGCAGGAAGGGCGATGCGGCCTATTTCAGTTCCATGGAGGATGTCTGCCGGGGCATTGCGGGAGTGAGATCCGCACAGGCGAACCCGCTTACCGGCAGCCTTCTGCTCACCCTGGGGCCGGGGTCGGACTTGTTGCTGCCCGAAATTGCCCGCAAGCTCGATATCCGGCTGCAAACAGGTATTCGAACGACCCTCGAACGAAAAGCCGTCAACCAGATAGGAGATATAAATAAAAAGGTAAGAAACTTCACGAACGGAGAGATCGATCTCAACAGCATCGCTTTTCTTTGCTGTCTGGGCCTTGGCTTTTATCAGATCAGCATCGGAAACCTGACGGCGCCCGCCTGGTATGTGGCGTTCTGGTATGCGATGAACCTGACATCATCCAAAGACTCCACGGGCGGCAAATCGCCGACCCTGAGCGAGTCCGGTAAAGGAGACTATCATGGCGGAGTATAAATACGGGTATTCGGAGCCATCCGGCGAGGGAACGGGCAAGATTACCGCTACGGTAAAACAGGGAGTAACCAACAGTTGCGAGATAATCAGGCAGGTTGAATGCGGGCTGGTGAATCTCGCAAGGAACACCGTTTCCGACACGCTGAGCGCGACGGGCGGGGTTGCCACTGAAGCCCTGTCGGTGACCACGGATGTCCTCAAGGGGACGTTTGCGGCGGCCGCGGAAGTGGGAACCGGCCTGCTGGACAGCACCAAGAGCATTGCCAAGGGAATAGTGCTCGGTGTGAGCGACGTGGGCGGTGATCTCGTCAATGCCGCCAGCCAGACCGCCCGCACAGCGGTAAAAGGTGCCGCCGACGTGGGTGCCGACGTGGCCGTGGTGGCCAGAAGAACGGTCGATGGGATCCTGGAGGCCACCAGGGAGATCGGTGGAAACGTCGAAGAAGTTGCAAGTGTGGCGGTGGGCGGGGCAATCGATGCGGCCGGATCGTTGGGCGAAAGTGCCGTAAAGGCTGTCAGGAATATTTTAGTGGGTGCCGTTCAGGGGGTTAAAGACGTTGCGGGCACCGCATTGCCCAAATCGAAGGCCGCGCCGTGCGCGGCACCGGAAAAGAAGTAGCCGGCGGGCGGGCGCGGTAATTCCGTGCCCGCCCCTCAGCCCTTCAAAAGCCACAAACCTTATACCCGCGCAGCAAGAAGATTTTAGCGATCCCGGTATTATATCCATCCGGCGCAATACTAAATGGTTCATCGGGGGTGACACGGAATGCCGAAGATCAGGGTCCTGTTCGTATGCCGCCATAACAGTGCGCGAAGCCAGATGGCCCAGGCATTTTTGAACGGCCTGGCCGGGGATCGATTTGAGGCCGAAAGCGCCGGGATCGAGCCTGAAAAGCTCAATCCCCTTGCCGTCACGGTGATGCGGGAGGTGGGCATAGACATCTCGAATCAGACCGCCAGGAGCGTGTTTGAGCTATACCGAAACGGCAGGCTGTTTAATTTCGTCATTACCGTGTGCGACGAGGCCACGGCGGAGCAGTGCCCGCTTTTTCCGGGCATTACCAGGAGAATCCACTGGAGTTTCGATGATCCCTCGACTCTTGAAGGCTCGCCGGAGCAAAAGTTGGAGAAGGTCCGCCGGATTCGGGACGCGATCAGGGCGCGAATCCAAGAATGGGTGGCAGCAGGCGAAGGCAGTTAAAGAGAGGAACCAGCTCCGCCGCCGGCACCGCCCCTCGGCCACGCGCGCCTGCGCATGTGGTCGAAACATTTTTGGGGAGGGGCGCTGGGGAAACATTTCCCCCTCTGTTTGGTGTTCTTAACAATTATCGACGCGAGTACGAGCGGAACTTGCTCAATCCTACGTGGCGTGGAGCGATGAGACACCATGCAATTTTATTTATAATGCTTTAAAAAATCTCCCCTTTTCGGCGCCATTGCTGTGCGGCGGGGCCTCTTCCCGGAAAAAATCCTGCAAAGTCGCGCGTTCTACCAGAAGGTCCTCAATCGAGGCGTTCCCGGTCCTCTCGCCCAGGCCGCCAAGCGTTCCTGAAACTGCGTAACAGCCGTAGAGCCACGCGGTGGCGGAATTGGTGAGCGCCTGGTGAAAATCGTTATGGCCGTGCCACTCCAGAAGATGCCCGGGAACGCCGGCATCTTCGATAAACGCCCGCACCAGGGCGGGGACCCCACGGGGCAGCGCGGCCCCCGGATAAGTAATCCCGAGGCCGAGGGTATCCGAGAGCCTGATTTTCACGTCGACCCCGCTCTGCTCGCGAAGCCTCATCAACTCAATGGCGAAAGGAACGCAGAAACCGTATATGTCGGCCCTGGTGATATCTTCAAACCCGCACCTGGGAACTATTCCCTTCTCCAGCGCCATGCGGACCACCCGCAGATAGCGTTCGGCCGCCTCCTTCCGGGTGGTGCCCAATTTGAGGTAAATGTGATAGTCGGAAGCCGAGGTAAGAAGCCCGGTCTCGCCCAGGCCGGCATCCACGACAAGCCGGAGGTCTTCCGCGGATGCGCGAATCCAGCCGGTGATTTTCGGGTACTCATAGCCCATGGCGCGGCACCGATCCATCAAGTTCCTGTCGCGTTCCGTGTAGAGAAAAAATTCCGTATGGCGTATCAGCCCGCCGGGGCCTGAAAGCCGGTGCAGCCGTTCCAATATTTCCAGCGGCTCGGACTCACCCATGGGCGCCCTTGCCTGCCGCCCTTCACGGAAGGTGGAATCCGTAATAACCATCTCCCGCGCCGGCGAGGGCGGGAGCGGCCGATGGTCGAGCTTTATCCTGGGAGCCTCCGGGTATGGGAATATATCCCGAAGAAGGTTCGGCCGGGGGCAATCACGGATACCCGGATGCTGCACGGCTCAGGCTCCTTTCCTGTGATCTTCCACAAGTTTGTCCAGCCCGAACTTTTTCACCCGGTAGCCGATCTGCCTGGGAGTTATGCCCAATTCCCTGGCGGTGCGCGTCTGGTTCCAGGCATTGCGCTCAAGTGCGGCAAGGACCTCCTTGCGTTCCATCTCCTCGATTCGGGACAGAGCCTCGCTCTTCGGCCCGTTCTTCTCGTCGTCTTTTTGCCGGCTCAAAAATGCGGGCAACAGCCCGGCATCTATTTCGTCATTGTCCGCCATGATCACCATGCGCTCGATAAGGTTTTCGATCTCCCGCACGTTGCCCGGCCAGTCGTATTTGCTCAGAAGTGACATCGCGGCTTTTGATATCCCGATCCGCCGCCCGTATTCCTGCGATATCTTGTCCAGGAAATGGTGCAGAAGATCGGGAATGTCCTCCTTGCGCTCCCTTAGCGGAGGGACGTGGATGGGAAAGACATTGAGCCTGTAGTAGAGGTCTTCACGAAATGAGCCGTCGACAACGGAGGATGCCAGGTCCTTGTTCGTTGCGGCCAATACCCGAACGTCCACCTTCCTGGTCCGGGTGCTGCCCAGCCTCTCGAATTCCTTTTCCTGGAGGAAACGAAGCAGTTTTGCCTGAAGCGGCAAAGAAAGTTCCCCGACCTCGTCCAGGAAGACGCTACCACCGTCGGCCTGCTCCACCCTGCCCGGCTTTGCCTTTACCGCCCCCGAAAAAGCCCCCTTTTCGTAGCCGAAAAGTTCGGATTCGAGCAGGTTTTCGGGAAGAGACGCGCAGTTTATCTTGACGAACGGCGCCCCCGCCCTGGTACTCAATTCGTGCAGGATTTTCGCAACCAGCGTCTTGCCCGTCCCGGACTCTCCAAGAAGGAGAACGGAGGCCCGGCTGGGCGCAACCTTCTCCATCTGGCGCTGCACAACGAGCATCGATGGGCTTTTCCCGACCATGAAAAAACGGTTCCGAGCCTCCGAGCCGTTCCTGCCGGGCAGGATGCAGTTCTTGAGCAGCCTGGCCTCGCGCAACCTTACCTGGCGATTGAGGCTCACGAACTGCGCTATCAGGGTCGCTACAATGGAGAGCAGCCGGATGTCCTCATCGAAGGGGACCTCGTTTCCGAAAAGCCGGTCCACGTGAAGGACACCGATGGATTTGCCGTGCAGCAGGACGGGGACCCCCAGAAAACTGATGGATTCCTTCTGGATGGGCCTGGAGCGGGTCTTGTTCAAAAAGAGAGGTTCTTCGCTGATGTCCGGCACTATGTAGGGTGTTGCCGTGCGGAAAATGAGTCCGGTTATGCCCTCGTCCTTTCCATAGACGCCGCGCTTTCTTTCGGCTTCGCTCAGACCGTGGGAGGCGCGGATGACAAGATATCCGGTCTCTTCGTCTTCGAGGGTCACCGTCGCGCGGTTCATGGCAAGCGAGGAAGAAAGGATCGCCAGAATGGTATCCAGGGCCTGGTCGAGCTTGAGCGCCTGCCCGATCACCCGGCACGTTTCGAATATCACGTTGAGTTCTGTTTCTCTGATTCTCTTTTCCATATCAGAGTACATAGTCAACATTCATGCCAGCAGCCCGGCGGTCGGAAAAACAGCGAGCTGCGGAAGTCGTTGGCACATCGTTAAAACGGCTCCCGGAAACGATTGGAAGGCGGTAGCGAAAGTACCGGCATCCACTTTCCCGGCCTTGGCGGAAGGCTTTACTTTTCATAAATAGGTATAATAATGGAACAGAATTGTAGTTTTTACCCAAAGCCGGGTTCAAACGGGAGTTGATTATTGTACATTATTGTTCCAAACACACCGCCTAGTTTTTTAAATGTCCGTACACTCTGTATTTTCCGTTTCCGTGTTCCGGAGGCTGTTGCCCAAACGAGGTTGTTTCAAAATACATGAACTTCGCGTAAATTGGACACATCCCAAATCGTCATTCCCACGGGTGGCCCGGGCAACATGTTTTTGTTGCCCGTGTCCGTAGGACAGGAGGGGCCGAATTGGATTATCCTTCAACGACGAGAACAACTTAATGAAATCATGTAGTTCCTCTTGCCTTCGGCACGGCCAACAGGCTGGCCGTACCTCTCATGTGGAAACAGGCAAAAGATACTGAACCCCAGCTCAGACGCACTGCCGGGGTGACGATGGGGAGGGCCGCCCGGTAATAGGCAATATTCCCGATGGAACGTAATTGAGGCAACGGGCTGTTAGGCGGTTCCTCCCCTACTTTGAAAACATTCGCCCTGAAGTATCGAAGGGCGACAATCCTTTAGCCGTTCGCGCTTCGATAACTCAGCGCGAACGGCATCCATATCCATCGATTCATAGGCCGGCGGCCCCTAACACCCTTCGCCGGAACCGGTGCACCCGAAACCCTTGGCGCACCCGCCTCCTTTACGCACCTTGAATTCCTTGAGGCTCCTGGCGCCGTAGAGCGCTTCCAGGGCCGGTTCGATAAACCCGCTCATCTCGATTGGTTCGATGCCGGATTCGGTGAGCACTTTCGCCGGATTATCACCGATTCCGGCAACCAGCACCGCGCGGCAGTCGCTGAGAGCTTCGGCCAGTGCCTTCCAGCGCGCGAGCCCTCCTCCCGGTTCCGGGGCCTGCCGCTCGCCGATGCAGCGCATGCCTTCGCCGGTCTTGGACCAGATCTGGAACCGGTACGCCTCGCCCAGGTGCTGGTTTACCAGGATGCCTTCCATGGTAGCCACCGCCACGTGGGGCCTGTCGGTAAGATCGCGGGTCGGATTGGCGCAGGCGGTCATGCAGCCCCTCAGCTCTTCGGTCCTGTCCTCTCCCAGAAGCCCGACCGCATCCGCCCGGCACCTGGTGCAGTGCCGCATCTGGGGAAGATACTTTTCGGCCGTTTTCTGGATTTCCGCCATCTGCTCCTTGCCGGGTTCCGGAATATCCTCGAACGGCGTGTCCCTGTTCGGAAACATCGGCATGCAGTTCAGAAGATCCACCCCCAGTTCCGCCATCTTACGGGCCACGGCTTCGGCGTGATGATCGTTTATGGAGGGGACGATAATCGTATTCACCTTGACCGTTATGCCCCTTTTCTTGAGGCCCTCGATGGCGGAAAGCTGCCGGTCGAGCAGCAACTCCGCACCCTTGATGCCCCGGTAGATCACCTTCCCGTCGCGGACCCAACTGTATATTTTCTGCCCGATCTCGGGATCTATCGCGTTGACGGTAACCGTCACGTGGGAGATGCCGATTTCGACGATCTCGTCCAGGTAGCGGGACATCCCGAGTCCGTTCGAAGAAAGGCACAGCAGCAGGTGCGGGAACTTTTCCCTTATAAGGCGAAGCGTTTGCAGCGTTTCCTCGGGGTTTGCGAACGGGTCGCCCGGGCCCGCGATCCCGGCCACCGCGATCCTCGGCTCGCATTCCAGTACCTGCTCCATGTACCGGCAAGCCTGCACCGGAGAGAGCACGGCGCTGGTCACGCCGGGACGGCTCTCGTTTACGCAGTCGTACTTGCGGTTGCAGTAGTTGCACTTGATATTGCAGTTGGCGGCGACCGGCAGGTGCACTCTGCCGAAGGAATGTTTCGCGCCGGCATTGAAACAGGGATGGCGGCTCAGATCGCGCGAGATGTTCATTTCCGTCTCCTTTCTTACATATAACCATAGCCTACCGGCGAATGCTTCTGGTCTTGCTCTATAATGGAATTAACAATGCGGTCGAGAAGCGATTGGCTTCCACGGTAGCCGACGTGCAGGATTCTCTGCCCGCCGAACCGGTCGTGGATCGGAAACCCCACCCGGATGAGAGGGATTTCGAGCTTTCTGGCCAGGGTGTAGCCCTTGCTGTGTCCGATCATGAGGTCGGGCGAAAGCCCGCCGGAAAGTTCTTCAATCTGCTGAAAATCCAATCCTTCCTTTACTAGTGGAGGCGCGGCGAGGATGTCATCGGTGACCCGTGCTATGGCCGAGGCGAGCCTGCCGCTCCTGCCGCCGGAGGCGCAAAGCACCGGAACGATGCCTATCTCGGTTAGAAACGAGGTCAGCCCCACCACCAGGTCTTCTTCGCCGTAAACGACGGCCCTCTTGCCGAAAAGATACTTGTGGGCATCCACGAAGGAGTCCACCAGGCGGCCTCTTTCCTGAGCGTATTTTTCCGGGCGCTCCGCGCCGGTCAGTTCTTCCATGGCTTTGAAAAAGACGTCCGTTTCGCGAAGGCCGACGGGTGTGCCCATGCTGCGCAAAGGTACATTGAAGCGTTGCTCAAGCAAACCGCCGGCCGATTTCCCGGCGTCCAGCGTCCCGCCGAACTCGATGGTCGCCCCGGCGCCGCCCATCAGCCTTATGTCTTCAATGGGGGTGCCTCCCAGGGGAATTTTTTCATAGTCCTCAAGAATCGGACCGTCCATGGTCATGGAAAGGTCGGGCAAGATTACCGCGGGAAATCGGAAATCCTCGATTATCTCCCTCAAGTGGCGCAGGTCCTCGGGCGATAGAAAACCGGGCAGCAGGTTCAGCATCCGCGCCGGCTTTTCGCCGGTCGCCACCTGCTCGACGACGGCCTTGACCGCGGCATGAAAACCTTCCATGTGCGTGCCCGAGTAGCTGGGCGTGGAAACGGTGACAAGCGCCGGCCTTTCACTCTCGTCCGTCCACTCCATTTCCTTGCAGAATTCCCTTACGATCATCGGCACGTTATCGCCTATGGTCTCCGTAAGGCAGGTGGTGGCTACGCCGATGAGCTTTGCGCCGTACTTGGTCATGACGTTTTTCAGCCCCTGCTTCAGGTTCGGCCCCCCGCCGTAGACCGCATGTTTTTCGCCAAGGGCCGAAGAGGCGATATCCATGGGCTCCCGGAAATGGCTGATGATGTAGCGGCGCATGTAAGTCGCGCAGCCCTGGGAACCGTGCAGCATCGGAACGGCTCCCTCGATGCCCCGGAAAGCCAGGCAGGCGCCCAGAGGCTTGCACAGCTTGCAGGCGTTCGTGGTGGACACGTACGGCGAATTTTTCATCTCAGTCCCTCGCTTTTCTTCGGGGCACGAACCGCCAAACCGGGCTCATCACGGACGAATGCACTTCCTTTGCGAAGTTGAGCATCCCCACAAATCCCTCCAGAGGCCGTTTGCGTTCGTGGTTATGGTCGCAAAACCCGACGCCCAGCTTGTAGGCGATCGGCCTTTCCTTTACCCCGCCGACAAATACGTCGCATTCCTTTTCCTTGAGAAAACTGGAAAGCTCCAGCGGATTGGAATCATCCACTATGATCGTCCCCTCGTCAGTGATATCGTGGAGTTCCTTGTAGTCTTCCTCGGTGCCGGTTTGCGATCCGACCATCACCACCTGCATCCCCAGCAGCCGGAAGGCCTTGACCAGCGAAAAGGCCTTGAACGCCCCGCCCACGTAGATGGCGGCCTTTTTCCCCCAGAGGTCCTTCCTGTATTCCTGGAGCTTCGGATAGAGCTTGGAGAGTTCCTCCTTTACCAGTTCCCGCGTGCGCTCCATAATGCCGGGGTCCTTGTCCTGGAATAACTTGGCGACTTCGTAGAGCGCATCCGCCATGTCCTCCACACCGAAATAGGAGACCCGCAGGAAAGGAATGCCGTAGGCTTCCTTCATCATCGTTGCCAGCTCCATGGTGGCGCCCGAGCACTGGACCAGGTTAAGAGCCGCCCCGTGGGCCCGCTGGATATCCGCAACGCGGCCGTCCCCGGTGATGTTGGCTACCGTCTCGACCCCCATCCTGGCAAAGTATTCCCGTACGATCCACAGTTCTCCGGCCAGGTTGAAATCCCCGAGAATATTCACGCTCAGAGGCGAAATGCCGGAGATGTCCCCCGTTCCCACCAGGCGGAACATGGCTTTGCACGCGGCGCTGTAGCCTTCGCGCTTGCTCCCCTTGAACCCCTCCGACTGGACCGGAAGCACAGGGATGTTCTTCTCCGAGGAAACCCGCCGGCAGATCGCTTCCAGGTCATCGCCGATGATCCCGACGATGCAGGTGGAATAGACGAACGCGGCCTTGGGGTGGTGGCGGTCGATCAGCTCCACCAGCGCCCTGTAGAGCTTATCTTCCCCCCCGAAGATGATGTCCTGCTCCTGCAGGTCCGTTGAGAAGCTCAGCCGATGCAGGGCCGGTCCCGACGAAAGCGCCCCCCGTATGTCCCACGTATATGCGGCGCAGCCGATCGGGCCGTGCACCAGGTGCAGCGCATCGGCTATCGGGTAGAGCACCACCCTGGAGCCGCAGAAAACGCAAGCCCGCTGGCTGACCGCCCCTGCAAGGCTTTCGCGGTTGCAGTTCATATCGAAGGGCCCCTGCCCTTTCCTGTGGATCTGGCCCTTCCGCTCGTTGAAGATGACCGACGCTGCGGTAGTCATTTTGCTTCCTTCCTTGGTGGGGTGGGCAAAAGCGAAGCGTTGCCCGCCATATCCCGGCAGCCACGATGAACCAATGCCCGGTCTAGATCAGATAGGCCTCGGCGGGCCTGCCCTCTTCCAGCGCATCCAGTATTTCATCGACCACGCTCTGGTCGGTGACGTTCCGGTACCAGTATCCCTGCGGATATACGACCAGGATCGGTCCTTCCTCGCAAAGCTTGAGGCAGCCGGTGCTGGAAACGATGGCGTTCATGCCGCGGTCCACCAGTTCCTCTTCCAGGTAGCTTATGAGCTGCATCGAATCCTTCTTGATGCACTTCCCTTTGGCTTCGGTACCCCTGAAGCTGGCGCACACCAATATGTGATTATCCGGCTTTTGCATGTTTTATATCCTTTCCGTGCCCCGCCGCGGGGCTGTTGCGTGCCTTACATGACCAGTTCGAACGACTCCTCGGGAGCGTCCCTGTCCTGGCGGTCCAGCAGGGCGTCGAGTATCTTTTCCAGCAGCCGCATTCCCCCCCTGTAGCCCACGGTCGGGAAATAGCTGTGGCCCACGCGGTCCAGGATCGGGAACCCGAACCTCACGAAGGGAATGTCCTCATCCCTGGCGATGTACTTGAGGTAAGTGTTTCCCATGATGAGATCGACGGGATCGTTCTTGATCCACTGGTGGAACAGGAACATGTCGCCGGAGGCCCGCACATTGACCTCATGTGGTATGTTTTTGGTGATCTCCCGGATCTTGGATTCGAACTTTTTGCCGGGAGTGCCCGTTATCACGTGGATGGGCCACATATCGATGGATACCAGAAACTCGGCGAGCGAAACGAGTTGGTCGGGGTCTCCGACGATGCCCACTTTTTTCTGATAGAAGTACTGGTGCATGTCGGTGATGATATCGAGCAGGCGGCCCCGGTCCAGGTTGATCGAATCGGGCACGCTCACCCCGGCAATGGTCCTCAACGTGTCGATGAAGGCGTCCGTTGCGGCTAGGCCGATGGGAAGTTCAAGCAGCTCGCAGCGCACGTTGCACTTTACGTCCAGGGCCCGGGCAGCCGGCCAGGACGCGGTCCTGCCCAGGGCAACGGTTGCTTTGCTGCCCCCGGTGCTCACCAGTTCCCCGATGCTTACCCCTCCCTTCGGATACATTTCATACTTTCCGGTCTGCGGGCGGTTCAAAACATTGGACGTGTCCGGAAACACCACTGCCCGTATGCCCAGCTCGGCGGCTATCCTTTTTATTTCCTCCATGTCTGAGGGTTCCACGTAGCCGGGGATGATATTAATCTGCTCAGACCGCTTACCGTTGGATACGGCAAAGTAGTCCACCATGGCCTTGGTCATGGTGGCAAAGCCGGTCACATGCGAGCCCACGTAACTGGGAGTGTTGGCATGGATGACGAACTTGCCGTCGGGTATCTTGCCCTCCGCATGCGCCTTTCGCGCGATCTGCGGAATATCGTCGCCGATGGTCTCCGAGAGGCATGTCGTGTGGACGGCTATGATGTCCGGTTCATAGATGGTGAAAATATTGTCGATTGCCTGCACGAGATTGGCCTGTCCGCCGAATACCGAGGCGCCCTCGGTAAACGAACTGGTCGCCGCCATGACCGGCTCTTTATAATGCCGCGTAAGGGTGCTGCGGTGATAGGCGCAGCAACCCTGCGAACCATGGCTGTGAGGCAGGCAGCGGTGAATTCCCAGCGCTGCGTACATCGCTCCGATCGGCTGGCAGGTTTTCGCCGGGTTGATGGTAAGGGCCTTTCTCTCACTGACCTCTTTGGGTGTGTGTCTCAAAAGCATGAGCTATTCCTCCGTGCAGCCCATTACTGGCATGCATACGTTGCGGCAAGTTCGGGATTGGTCTGCCAGGGAGCTTTGAGATACGACCAGATCCTGCTGTTGACCATGCGGTCGATTTCCCGGTAGAAGTTTACGGCCCCCTTGAATCCGGCATAGGGGCCGCCGGAATCGTAGCTGTGGAGCTGCTTCATCGGGATGCCCTTTTTCTGGATGGCGTATTTTTCTTTAATGCCCGCGCAGAAAATGGCCGGCTTGTAGATTTCGATCATTTTGTCCGTTTCGTACTGGCTGATATCGTCTATTACCAGGGTGCCATCGGGCATCTGGGCCATCATCCCTTCGTACTCCTTGAAGGAAAGCCCCCTGGAGGCAAGTTCCCGCATCTCCTCCGGGGTCCTCCTGGGACTGAACCGCGCCGGGTCGGGGTGCACTTCCAGTTCCTCTATGTTTCTGCTGTCGGCGTCGACCTTAATGCCGGGAAGCACCCGGCGTCCTTCGTAGTCGTCACGATGGGCGAACTCATAGCCCGCTGAAATGGTCCTCATGCCCATCTCTTTGAAAAGGTCCTGGTAGTGGTGCGCGCGCGAGCCTCCCACAAAAAGCATGGCCAATTTTCCTTCGCACCTGGGCCTGACTTCCGCGCTCACCTCGTCCACTTCCGGCATCTCCTCGGCTATGACCTCTTCCACGCGATCGATGAGTTCCCGGGCCTCGAAGTAGCGCGCGATCTTCCGAAGCGACTTGGCGGTGGACTGCGCGCCTATGAAGTTGATCTTTATCCAGGGAATCCCGAATTTGGACTCCATCATTTCGGCCACGTAGTTGATCGAACGGTGGCACATGATGGTATTGAGGTCGGCCGTGTGAGCGGTTGCGAACTGGTCATAGGTGGAGTTGCCGCTGAAGGTGGCGACCAGGGTGATGCCGCACTTTTTAAGTATCCTGTCGATTTCGAATGCATCGCCGCCTATGTTATATTCCCCGAGCATATTGATCCGGTACTTGCCTTCCTTTGCCGTGTCATCGAGCCCGACCACGTGCTTGAAAATGCCGTTGTTGGCGATGTGGTGCCCTGCCGACTGGCTAACCCCCTTGTAGCCCTCGCAACTGAAGGCGAAGACGTTTATGCCCAGCTTCTCCTTCATCTCCCTTGCCACGGTGTGGATGTCGTCGCCAATCAGCCCGACGGGACAGGTGGCGAAGATGCTTATGGCCTTGGGCCTGAAGATGTCGTAGGCTTCCTGGATCGCGGCCCTGAGCTTCTTTTCGCCGCCGAATACGATGTCCTCGTCCTGCAGGTCCGTCGAGAAGCAGTAGGTCATGAAGTTCGCATCTTCGGGGGTGGCCGGCCTGGTCTGGTTGCGCCTGGTAAGCCAACTGTAGAAGCCGCACCCGATCGGGCCGTGCGTAAGGTTGACGAAGTCCCTGGTAGGGCCGAGCACCACCCCCTTGCAGCCGGCATAACTGCAGCCGCGCTGGGTGATTATTCCGGGGATCGTCCGGGTGTTGGCCCCTATTTCAGGTACGGTGCCGTCTTCGCCCACTCTGTTTACAACTATCTGTTTGGCGCGCTTGCGCGCCACCTTGGTCGGATACTTGGCGATGAGTTCACGCTTTACGGCATCCGGATCGATCTCTTCGATGTCGAGTGCCGCTTTACCATCAACTATTGCAGCCATTGGTTTCTCCATTTAAAACCCGGTGCTTCAAATCTCGTCGAGAACGGCGGCGCCGCACTCACCGGTCCTTACGCACACCGAATCGACTACCGGCATAACGAATATTTTCCCGTCGCCCGATTTCCCGGTCCTGTTGATGCGTATTATGGTTTTGACCGTGGTCTCCACCAGGTTGTCGGGCACCACTATGAACATCAACCGCTTGGGGACCAGGCGCTGGCTGTGGCCGAGCTGGGCTATCGCCTCCTCGTAGCCTTTCTCCGCCCCCTCCAACAGACTGTAGTCAACGAGGCCCTTACCCCTGCCGAGCGCATCACGGGCAGTCATCGAGGAGATGCCCGCATCCGACAGGGCCCTTTTCGTCTTGTTCATCATGTTGATGCGCACGATGGCCATGACTTCTTTCATATCTTTACCTCTTCAAGATCGCCCGCCGACGTTTCACGGATCCCGGAGCTTATGGTGTAGACTTCGTGCACCGGGGTGACGAATATCTTTCCATCTCCGTAAGCGCCTTTAGTCCCGGTTCGGGCAGCGGTGATCACGGTTTTGATAACGAATTCCTTGTCATTGTCCTGGACGACGGTAAGCAGCAGCTCCTTGGGAATCTCATCGTAGGTGATCTCTCCGATCTTTATCCCACGCTGTTTTCCACGGCCGACAACCGACATTTTCGTAACCGCCGGGAACCCGGCCTCCATAAGCGCCGAGAGGACGTTGTCCACTTTATCCGGTCTCACTATCGATCTGATCATTATCATCGCGATGGTCTCCTTTTGCTCCGAGGCCTCGTCAGCCTGCAAGTCCGTGCTCTATGAGAAGCTTTTCCAACTGGTCCGTGTGCATGGGCTTGGGAATGACCTGCAGCTCGTTTCCTTCAATCTTTTGTGCAAGGGTCCTGTATTCACCCGCCTGGGAATGCGAGGGTTCGAACTCGATCACCGTCTTGCGGTTGATTTCCGCCCTCTGGACCATGTTGTCCCTTGGTACGAAATGAATCATCTGCGTCCCCAACTGCTCCGCGAACGCCTCGATCATCTCCTTTTCGTTGTCCACATTTCGGCTGTTGCAGATGAGACCGCCGAGTCTCACTCCCCCCCCTTCGGCGAACTTGACGATACCCTTGCAGATGTTGTTTGCCGCATACATGGCCATCATCTCGCCCGAAACCACGATGTAGATTTCCTTGGCCTTGCCCTCGCGGATCGGCATTGCGAACCCGCCGCACACGACATCGCCGAGCACGTCGTAGAAGACATAGTCCAGGGCCTGTGTCTCGGCATACGCCCCGAGCTGTTCGAGCAGGTTGATCGAGGTGATGATGCCCCGGCCGGCGCAGCCCACCCCCGGTTCCGGTCCTCCCGATTCGACGCAGATAGTCTGGCTGAACCCTACTTTGCGAATGTCGTCGAGTTCCACGTCCTCGCCTTCGGCCCGAAGGGTGTCGAGCACGGTCTTCTGCGAAAGCCCTCCCAGGAGCAGCCTGGTCGAGTCAGCCTTTGGATCGCAGCCCACCACCATCACTTTTCTACCCATCTCAGCCAATCCCGCCACGGTATTCTGAGTCGTCGTGGACTTGCCGATTCCGCCTTTGCCGTAAATGGCAATTTTTCTCATCTGCTACCTCCTATCAGAGAAAGTTGGTTGTCGCAGCGTCTATAGAGCAGAAGGTGTGCCAGAATGGGAGAAGTGTTTTTAAATACCTGGAATATCAGATTAATTTAGGCATAAATGGGGGGAAGTATCTTTGATGGAGGGCCGGGCTGTTGCCGACAAAAATGTGGAAAAGTGTACAAAAATGTATGGACTGTGTGTAGTGTCCGGTCGGATTTCATCCAACCCGGTTGGTGGAGAAACAATGCCCGGCAGTGCGGGCATCGGAAATGAGCGGAGAGAAATCCACCCGTCCGTCGCTTCCCCAAATATCGCCTCTCCTCTACGGTCCTTCGATCTCCGCCACTTTCCAGACAATTTCCAGGAACGAGCGAAGGGCGGGAGAACGGTCATCCGGCCGCCACATAACGGCCAGGTCGGTGGTCGGCGCGGGAGGTTCGAAGGGTCGGTATACGACGCCTTTTCGCTGCAGGGCCTGCAGGGAAGAGGCGATGATGGAAATGCCCATGCCTCCGGCGACCAGGTTTACTATGGTTGGAGCGGATCGTGCCTCCTGCACTATTTTAGGAGAAAATCCCGCCAGTGCGCAGGTCCGCATGAGCTGATCGTAGAACCCGGGACCGTCGCGCCGGGGGACCTGCAGGAAAGATTCCCCGGCAAGCTCTCCCAGGGCAATCGTCTTGCGCCCCGCCAGGCGATGGTTTCGAGGAAGGGCCACCACCATCGGTTCCCGCCAGATTACCCGCAATTCCAACGACTCGGCGGCGAGGATTGGAGGACGAATCAAGCCCACGTCCAGCCGGTATGCTTTCATTGCCTCCACCTGCTCCTCGCTGCTCAAGTCCTGCAGCACCAGCGACACGTCGGGGAATTGCGCGCGCATCGTACTGAAGATGGAGGGCACCTTCCCATATACCGCGGAACTGACGAAACCAACCACGAGCTTGCCGATCTCTCCGCGAGCGGCAAGCTGGGCCGCTCGGATGGCATGGTCCGCCTGCGAGAGAATTTTGCGCGATTCAGCCAAAAATATTTCCCCCGCCGCGCTAAGCCGCACGCTCCTTTTTGTTCGCAGCAGCAACTCGACCCCTATTTCCTGCTCCAGGGCCTTTATCTGTTGGCTGAGGGGAGGCTGGGCCATTCCCAGCAGTTCGGCTGCACGCCCGAAGTGCAGTTCTTCGGCCACAGCGACAAAATATCTGAGGTGTCTGAGTTCCATCGTGTACTCCAAATGAGCTATTAATACTTTATACATATCACTCATCCTTTAAAAGTATATTGGAAATCTTAATTCGAGAGTACTACCATTCACTTATATATCGTCAAACGACCGGTTTGGATCGATTGCCCGGAGCTTGCCGGAACCGCACAACATCGTCCCTGACGTAACGGATGGACAACAGTTTAAATGACAGCGATCAGCGAAACCGTCATTGAAAGAGTCGCGCAACCCGAGCAGGCATTGCCGGTGCAGGCCCTCGCCCTCAACAGGTTTACCGCTCTTACAGCCCTTTTTATCGCGGGCTTTGCAACCTTTATCAACCTGTATGCCACGCAGCCGCTTCTGCCTCAATTGCGGGAGCTTTTTCGGGCATCCGAACTGATGGTAAGCCTGACCGTAAGCGCCCCGGTGCTGGCGGTTGCCCTCAGCGCTCCCTTCCTGGGTGTGCTGGCCGATTACGTGGGGCGAAAACGTGTGCTCGTGGCCGCGATCGCCGGCCTGGCCGTTCCAACCATATTGACGGCAAGCTCCGCCAACCTTTCACAGTTGATAATCTGGCGCTTTCTCCAGGGATTTTTCATTCCGGGCATTATCACGGTCGCCATCGCCTACATAAGCGAGGAATCACCGCGCCACTCCGTTGGCTCGATCATGGCGATCTACATCTCCGGGACGGTGGTCGGCGGTTTTTCCGGACGGTTCCTGACCGGCCTGGCGGCAACCCATTGGGGTTGGCGAACGGGCTTTGTTTTATTGGGCATTATCACCTTCGCCGGAGCCGTGGCCACTTTCCTGCTGATGCCCCGCTCAACCAGATTCGTGCGCCGCAAAAGGGCTTCCTCATCCATTAAGTCTTTAGGCATGCACCTGCGAAATCCGGAACTTCTGGCAACTTACGCGGTGGGATTCAACGTTTTGTTTTGCATGGTCGGCGCGTTTACATACGTGAACTTTTACCTTGCAGAAAAACCGTTTTCCCTTGGGCCGGCCGCGCTGGGTCTGATTTTCTGCGTTTACCTGGTCGGTGCGGTGGTGACCCCCGTGGCAGGGCGGATAATTGACCGGATCGGTTACAGGCGCGCCCTGGTGGCCTCCACCATCATGGGCGCAACGGGCATGCTGCTCACCCTGATCCAGAATTTGCCCGCCATTCTCGCAGGCCTCACTCTGGCGGCAACCTGCGTATTCGTCTGTCAGGCCGCGGCCTCCAGCAACGTGGGCAGGGCGGCAAATGAAGCCCGTTCCTCGGCTGCGGGGATATACGCTTCCATGTACTACTTCGGGGGCTTTTTCGGCTCCATAGTGCCGGGCTTTTTTTGGGAGCGGCACGGGTGGGCGGGATGTGTGGCGATCATCCTTTGCGTGCAGACAATCACTGCTTCTATTGCTTATAAATTATGGAAAGACTAGCATCCCCGGCCAGACGCTCGATTCATAAACAAAACCTCTAAAAGCGTGGGGAACCGCCCCCCACGGCCCTCCCTACGCCACTTCGCGGCGTTACTGGAATGACGATTCGGCTCCCCCGTTTACGCGAAGTTCACGTATTGTGAAACAACCTCATTACGGGCAACAGAGAGTGAGGATCATTCCCGCTCTTCCTTCACGCATTGGCGTCCCACCACACGGCCCTAAAACCTTTTCCAACGGTTTGTCCGGAACCGCTCAATCCGAACAAACGACCGCTTAAGTCTTTATCCCGCCGTTTACCCGCTACGGTATTGAAGCCGCTCCCCGCATGGACTATTCCCGAAATACAAGGATAGGAAAGGCTGAGGCCAATGGGGCGCTCGCGAAGGAATATCCACAGCCTGTAACCGACTGACCAATTTCGAAGGAGGACCACCATGAACGCGCTGACGCTGGTTTTCGTAGCTTTGTGTGTGTTTGCGCTCGCCTACCGTTTCTACGGCCTTTTCATAGTGAGAAAGGTGTTGACGGTGGACCCGGGAAGGCCAACGCCTGCCGTGGCAATGGAGGACGGCCACGACTACCATGCAACAAACAGGTACGTTCTTTTTGGACATCACTTTGCGGCCATAGCGGCGGCGGGGCCGCTGCTGGGGCCGGTCCTCGCGGCCCAGTTCGGCTACCTTCCGGGCGCGCTCTGGATTATTGTGGGAGCAGTGGTTGCAGGCGCCGTGCACGACATGGTCATCCTGTTTGCTTCGGTCCGGCATGAAGGGAAAAGCCTTTCCCTGATCGCGGAATCCGAGATCGGAAAACGAGCGGGCATGGTAGCCTCCTTCGCCATCCTGTTTATTCTTATCCTCACCCTTGCCGGGCTTTCAATTGCAGTCGTAAACGCGATGTTCAGCAGTCCATGGGGAGCCTTTACCGTATTTGCCACCATCCCTATCGCCCTTCTGATGGGCATCTATATGTACATACTCAGACCCGGCGATATAAAGGGCGGCAGCATAATAGGCGTCGTTCTCCTGGCCTTTGCCGTACTGGCCGGGCCTTACGTGGCGGCGTCCCCCACTTTTTCCGCCCTTTTCAGCTTGTCAAAACACCAGTTGGCTATCTTCATCCCGCTGTACGGCTTCGTCGCATCGGCCCTTCCCGTATGGCTTCTTCTGTGTCCAAGGGACTACCTGTCGACCTATCTTAAGCTTGGAACCATCGGCATGCTGGCCGTCGGAATCTTTATAGTGCACCCGCAGCTCAACATGGCGGCGGTCACAAAGTACGCCGGCGGGGGTGGCCCGGTGATCCCCGGCTCCCTGTTCCCGTTCCTGTTCATCACTATTGCCTGCGGCGCTCTCTCGGGCTTTCATGCCATTATCGGGACGGGCACCACGCCAAAGATGCTCTCCAGTGAGAAAGACATCCTGTTTGTCGGCTACGGCGCGATGTTGGTCGAGGGTTTTGTGGCCATCATGGCGCTGGTTGCCGCCTGCGTGCTCATTCCCGCCGATTATTTCGCCATAAATGCCGCGCCCAAGGCCTTCGCGGCACTCGGAATTTCCACCGTTCACCTGCCGGAACTTTCCAGAGAGGTCGGCGAACAACTCCAGGGCAGGCCCGGGGGCGCAGTCTCCCTGGCTGTCGGAATGGCCTACATTTTCTCCGCGGTTCCCTTCATGAAGAGCCTTATGGCATACTGGTATCATTTCGCCATAATGTTCGAGGCCGTCTTCATCCTGACCGCTGTGGACACGGGCACCAGAGTGGGACGGTACATGCTCCAGGAAATGATCGGAAAGCTCATCCCCAAGTTCAACGAGAAGAAATGGATACCCGGCATCCTGTCCACCAGCTTTTTGTTTACACTGGCATGGGGCTACCTGGTATACACCGGCGATATTGCGACCATCTGGCCTCTTTTCGGAATGAGCAATCAGTTGCTCGCCACCTGCGCTCTGATTGTGGGAACAACCATGATCATTGGAATGGGAAAGGCGAAGTACGCCTGGATTACGGCGGTCCCCGGACTGATCATGGTGCCGATAACCATGTCGGCCGGCTACCTCAATATCACGGGCAACTTTCTCCCGAAAGGCCTTTACCTGTTGGTCGTCCTCTCGATTGTCCTGATGGTGTTGATGGCGATTGTTTTCGTCGAGGCCTTCCGGAAATGGTACCAGCTGCTGAGTGCGCAGGGTACGTCCGTGAAACCGGCAGCCTCGCCGGAAAGCAAGCTTGCGATGGGAAAATGAGAAAGCAGCCCGAAAAGAGGACTGTCCCGATCAATTCGGTATCCTGATCATCACATTAACCCGGGCGGGCCCGAAAACCCGCCCGGCAGGGCCACGGTCCCGAACCATCCGGGGGAGGATAAGGTTTAAAAATAACGGGTGATTTCCGGGATGAGTTTAAATACAATATCGTCTATATCTCACGGGCAATGCGGCCGCGGATCGCTGTTTTTGAGGAATAGAGGTTCGAGTCAAGAGTCACACATCGATTTCAAAAGGCCTGATTTTCCCAGCCGAAGGCTTGGTTTATGAAACTCTTTTTCCTGCTTGTCCAGACCATGTCGGTCTTCCTGGTCGTAGCCTACCTCTACTGCAAGTCTCCATGGTTTAAACCGCTCACCACCGTCACGTTGAAGACAAGGGACTGGATTTGCCTCTATTTTTTCTTTTCCGCTATTTCCATGATGGGGACTTACCTGGGACTGCCCGTCCACGGTGCGCTCGCCAACACGCGGGCCATCGGGCCGGTACTGGCGGGCATCATCGGGGGGCCTGTTCTGGGCAGCGCCGTAGGATTTACCGGGGGCCTTCACAGGTATTTTTTCGGAGGCTTTACCGCACTCTCGTGCGGCCTTTCCACAACGGTCGAAGGATTGATCGGGGGCATGGTCCACTTGTATCTTTTCAGGAAAGACAGGGGCGAGCAGATATTCCATCCCAGCGCCGTCTTTCTTACCACCATATTCGCCGAATGCGTGCAGATGGGCATTATTCTGCTTGTTTCAAGGCCCTATGATGAAGCGATCGGCCTGGTCAGGATAATAGCCCTTCCGATGATCGCCACCAGTTCGACCGGGGCGGCGCTTTTTATGAGCATCATCCGCGATCAGAAAAATATCTATGAAAAGGCGGCGGCCATTTCTTCGGCCAGAGCACTCAGAATTGCCGAGCGGACGTTGAGTATCCTGGCAAAGGGCTTTAACCGCGAAACCGCTCGGGACATAGCGCAAATCATTCACCAGGAAACGGATGTGGGCGCCGTGGCCATTACGGACACCGAGAAAGTGCTTGCCTTCGTCGGCGACGGGTCGGACCACCACCTGCCGGGCAGCCCGATTTCTTCGGATCTGACCCGAAAAGCCATCGAAGAAAACACGGTCATTTTTGCGGACGGGCTTCAGGAGCGCTACGTCTGCACGCTTTCCGACGCCTGTGCGCTCAATTCCGTTCTGGTGGTCCCGCTAAAAGCCGACAACGATGTCGTCGGAACCATCAAGCTCTATGAACTCAGGAAAAAACGATTTCTCAATATGAACAAGTCCCTCGGGGAAGGCATCGCGGCGCTCCTGTCCAACCAGATCCTGCTCTCACGCTACCAGGAGCAAAAGAGTCTGCTGCTCAGAAGCGAGCTGAAACTCCTTCAGGCCCAGGTAAATCCCCATTTTCTGTTCAACTGCCTTAACACGATCATCGCCATCGTTCGCAAGGACTCCGACCGGGCACGCGAGTTGCTGATCCACCTGTCCAATTATTTCAGGAAAAACCTGAAGCGCAGCAGCGATTTCTCGACACTGGAAGAGGAACTGGACCACGTAAATTCCTATCTCAAGATCGAAAAAGCCCGGTTCGAAGACCGCCTTGCAGTCGAGATGGAAATCGATCCATCGCTGCTCGGCTTGAAAATCCCGACATTCACACTTCAACCGCTTATTGAAAACGCGATCAAGCACGGCATATCGAACATGCTGGAACAGGGGGTCACCAGGATTCGCGCCTTCCGCGTCCAAGAGGAGGCACTGATTGAAATCGAGGATAATGCCGGAAATTTCAACTTGGCCGGCGTTGAAGACGGACTCGGGATAAAAATCGTTGATAAGCGCATCAAGCACCTTTTCGGCAGCGGGTTCGGCACCGAAGTAAAGTGCATTCCGCAGGAAATGACGCGCATCACCATAAGGGTGCCCGTCGAGGCAGCCGCTGCGTTAGGAGGAAGGGCCGATGTGGAAAGCTGAAGGCAAAATTCGCGCCCTTATCGTGGATGATGAAGTTCATGCCCGTGACGAACTTTCGGTTTTGATCGAGGAGACCGGCGAGTTCACTTTGGCCGGCAGTTGCGCGAATGCGCTGGAAGCTCTTCAGGCAATAAGGAGCCGGAGACCGGACGTCGTTTTTCTCGACATCCAAATGCCGGTGCTCAACGGATTCGAACTCTTGAGCATGATAGACGAAGAAGATATGCCCCGGATCGTATTCGTCACCGCTTATGACGAGTTCGCGATAAAGGCTTTCGAGGAAAACGCACTGGATTATCTTCTGAAGCCGGTCGAAAAAGACAGGCTCTGCAAGACTATTAACAGATTGAAGAAAAACTTCGCACGGGGAAAAAATTTCGAGGCAGGTTTCGGCTCTCAGGAGGAGAAAGGGCCGTCCTATCCATTCACCGAGATCAGGAAAATCCCGTGCCTCTTGTCGAACCGTGTCAAGCTCATCAATACGCCGGAGGTCGAATTTGTCCGCTCGGACATGGCTGGGGTTTACGTGGTGTGCCCCAAGGGGGAGTTCTACACCGAACTTACCCTTAAGGTCTTGGAGGCCCGCACAAACCTGGTCCGCTGCCACAGGCAGTTTCTCGTAAACATCGATGCCGTCGACGAAATCATACTGAACGGAAATATGCTTGCCCAAATGCAAACGAGATCGGGCCGAAGTGTTCCCGTAAGCCGAAGATATCTTAAAAAAATAAAGGAAAAACTCGAAATTTAGTGCTTGATGGGTTTTGCAGGATTTTAGCGCGGCCTGTACCTTCCCGCCCATGCCAACACCCGGTTGAGCCCGCCATCGACCGGAGGCGAGGTATAAACGTCGAAAAATTTCTCGCCAATGCAGGGCATTTCTCCCATCGTCCGCCAAGCCAAACGATTCTTTACACCTCTCCTGGAAAGAAGTAGTTATAGCCGCATCGCTCGCACGATTCGGGTGGAATCGATGGGACCACGGTTTCTTTGGACGCTTAACCTCGACCCCATGCACCACTTAGGATGAGTTACCGTCAATGAAGCTCACACACAATGCTGGGAAAGATAATCGGGCGGAGCGGGGCCGTATCCGCTCTCTACTGAAACATTGCTGGATCGGCCTGTTGACGGCCGGCCTGGCGGGCATTTGTGCCTTCGCTTATCCGGCCGGGGCGGCAGAAACCTCTTCGCGCCCCGCCAAACAAGGGTCATCGCGTCCTCAGACGGCGGCGCCCGTGGCGGTGGCCGCTGCCAAGACGGGGGACATTGGCGTATTTCTCACGGGCCTGGGCTCGGTCACCCCGCTCAACACCGTCACCGTGAAGACCCGCGTGGACGGGCAATTGATGAGAGTGGTTTTCCATGAAGGTGAAACCGTAAAGAGCGGGGCTCTTCTGGCGGAGATCGATTCGAGGCCTTTCGAGGCACAACTTACCCAGGCCGAAGGGCAGTTGGCTCGCGACCAGGCGCTTCTGGAAAACGCCCGGCTGGACCTTCAGCGCTACGAGACCCTCTCCAAACAGGACTCCATTGCAAGACAACAATACGATACTCAGAAGTCCCTGGTCCATCAGCTCGAAGGCACGGTCAAGTTCGATCAGGGACAGGTCGCAGGCGCCAGGGTGCAACTGACTTACTGCCGCATCACGGCTCCTTTGGGCGGGCGGATGGGGCTTCGCCTTGTGGACCCGGGAAACATCGTCCACGCAAGCGACACGACGGGACTGGCCGTGATCACGCAATTGCAGCCCATCTCCGTCCTGTTTCCCCTTCCCGAAGACAGCATCCCCTCGGTGCTCAAAAAGCTCAACACCGGGGCTCGCATGCCCGTCGAAGCTTATGACCGGGAGGATAAGCATAAGCTTGCCACCGGCTACCTTCTGACCCTCGACAATCAGATCGACCCCAACACCGGCACAGTACGGCTGAAAGCGGTATTCCACAACAAAGACAACGAGCTTTTCCCCAACCAGTTCGTCAATGCCCGTCTGCTTCTGGACATGAGACGCGGGGTCGTCGTGGTACCTTCAGCCGCCATACAGAGGAGTGCGAAGGAGTCTTTTGTCTATGTCGTGAAGGAGGACCGCACGGTTGAAGTGCGGCCGGTGAGCGTCGGACCCGGCGAAGGAGACCTGGTGTCCATCGAAAACGGGTTGAAGCCAGGCGAACTCGTCGTGGTGGAAGGGTCCGAAAGGTTGCGGGAGGGCAGCAAAGTCGAGGTGCAGACCCAGGGCGCCGATAGCTCCGGCAAGGGTAAATGATGAATCCTTCACGTATCTTCATCCTTCGGCCCGTTGCCACCACCCTGCTCATGGCGGCCATTATCATGGCCGGAGCAGTGGCCTATCGGGAGCTGCCGGTCTCCGCTCTGCCTCAGGTGGATTATCCCACCATCCAGGTGCTCACGTTCTTTCCGGGCGCCAGCCCGGACGTCATGGCCTCATCCGTTACAGCCCCTCTGGAACGCCAGTTCGGACAGATGCCGGGACTCAAACAGATGACGTCCAACAGTTCGGGCGGAAGCTCGGTGATCACTCTGCAATTCAGTCTGAACCTCAGTCTGGACGTGGCGGAGCAGGAAGTGCAGGCGGCCATCAATGCAGCGACCAGCTTCCTGCCCGCGGACTTGCCCAATCCGCCGGTCTACAGCAAGGTCAACCCGGCCGATGCGCCCATCCTGACCCTGGCCCTGACTTCGAAGACCCTTCCCCTGCCAAAGGTCGAAGACCTGGCCGATACCCGGCTCGCCCAGAAGATTGCCCAGTTGCAGGGCGTGGGGCTTGTCAGCATAAGCGGCGGGCAGAGGCCCGCGGTTCGGATTCAGGCCAACCCGACGGCCCTTGCCGCATATGGACTGACCCTCGAAGACCTGCGCACGACTATCGCCAGTGCCAACGTGAATCAGGCCAAGGGCGGCTTCGACGGTCCGCGCCAGTCTTCCATCATCGGGGCCAACGATCAGCTTCTCACCAGCGCCGACTATCGTCCGCTCGTCGTTGCCTATCGCGACGGCGCCCCGGTGCTGCTTTCCGATGTGGCCGACGCCATCGACGATGCCGAAAACGTGAAACAGGCGGCATGGATGGACAATGCCCCCGCCGTCATCGTCAACATCCAGCGGCAGCCGGGCGCCAACGTCATCGAGGTCGTGGACAGTATCAAAAACCTCTTGCCTCAGTTGAGGGCCGCCCTGCCCTCCGCCGTGGACCTGTCCGTGCTGACGGATCGGACCACCACGATCCGCGGATCGGTATTGGACGTGGAGTTCGAACTGATGCTGGCGGTGGCGCTCGTGGTGCTGGTGATTTTTCTTTTTCTGCGCGATCTGCGCGCCACGCTCATCCCCAGCGTCGCTGTTCCCCTGTCCCTGGTGGGCACCTTCGGGATCATGTACCTGCTGGGGTTCAGCCTGAACAACCTTTCGCTCATGGCCCTCACCATTGCCACCGGTTTCGTGGTGGACGACGCCATCGTCATGATCGAAAATGTCGCCAGGTACATCGAGCAGGGGTACAACCCGATCGAAGCGGCCCTCAAAGGCTCCGAGCAGATCGCCTTCACAATTCTCTCCCTCACCGTGTCGCTCATCGCCGTGCTCATTCCCCTGCTCTTCATGGGCGACGTGGTGGGGAGGCTGTTCCGCGAATTCGCCATTACTCTCGGCGTCACCATCCTCTTCTCCGCCGTGGTGTCGCTTACTTTGACCCCCATGATGTGCGCCCGACTGCTGCACCACACGCCGGAGGAAGAACAGGGGAAACTCTACCGGGTGTCTCAGCGGCTGTGGGAAAGGGTTATCGAAATCTACGGGACGACGCTCCGGTGGGTGCTCCAACGACAGACGGCAACGCTCCTGGTGGCGGTGGCGACCCTGGCCACGACGGTGGTCCTTTACCTAGTTATACCCAAAGGGTTCTTCCCGGCCCAGGATACGGGCATCATTTTGGGTATATCCGAAGCACCGCAATGGATCTCCTTTCCGGCGATGGCGGAGCGGCAGAAGGCACTTGCAAAGGTTATCCTGCAGGACCCGGCCGTCCAAAGCCTGTCCACGTTCATCGGGGTGGACGGGACTAACACGACCCTCAACAGCGGGCGGGTCCTCATCAATCTGAAGCCTCTGGAAGAGCGAAAGGTGAGCGCAAACGATGTCATTCTCCGGTTGCAGCCCGAGCTTGCCAAGCTCAGCGGCATCACCTTGTTCATGCAGCCCGTGCAGGACCTTACGGTCGAAGACCGGGTAAGCCGAACGCAGTACCAGTACAGTATGGAGGACCCGAACGCCGACGAATTGAATTACTGGACCCCCAGGCTGGTGGATGTCTTGCGTAAGCTGCCGGAGCTTCGCGATGTGAACAGCGACCAGCAGGACCAGGGGCAACAGGTCCACCTGACCATCGACCGAAGTACGGCGTCACGGTTGGGCATCACCCCCCAACTCATCGACGACACCCTCTACGATGCCTACGGCCAGCGCCAGGTATCGACCATTTTCACTCAGTTGAACCAGTACCGGGTCGTCCTGGAGGTCAAGCCCGACTTTCAGCAACACTCCGATAAGCTTAAGGCGATCTATATCCGAGGCCAAAGCGGCGGCCAAGTGCCGCTGAGCGCCATAACGCACTCCACCTTGACGACAGGGCCATTGGTGATCAGCCACCAGGGGCAATTCCCTGCCGCGACCCTCTCTTTCAATCTGGCGCCGGGAGTGTCTCTGGGGGAAGCGGTAAAGGCCATCGAGGAGGCTACCGGGCAGCTCGGGCTGCCGGACAGCATCCGGGGGAGTTTTCAGGGCACGGCCCAGGCATTTCAAGCCGCGCTCGTCAATGAACCCATCCTGATCCTGGCCGCCCTGGTCACCGTCTATATCGTGCTCGGGGTTTTATACGAAAGTTATATCCACCCTATCACGATCCTCTCGACGCTTCCCTCGGCCGGCGTCGGGGCCATTCTCGCCCTGCTGCTCTTTCGCACCGATTTCAGCGTCATCTCTCTTATCGGAATTATTCTGCTCATCGGCATCGTCAAAAAGAACGCCATCATGATGGTGGACTTCGCCCTGGATGCCGAGCGCAGGGAGGGCAAGAGTCCCGTGGACGCCATCTATCAGGCCTGCCTGTTGCGGTTCCGGCCCATTATGATGACCACCATGGCGGCCCTCCTGGGGGCATTGCCCCTGGCCCTGGGAACGGGATTGGGCTCCGAGCTCCGCCGCCCGCTCGGTATCTCCATCGTAGGCGGGCTGATCTTCAGCCAGTTGCTGACGCTCTATACCACTCCGGTCATCTACCTGTGGTTCGACCGGCTGGCAAGGCGGGTCGTAAAGCATCGATCATGAGATTCAATGCCGGGTGCCGATGCCCGGCATCAAGAACGATAACATGAACATATCCTCACCCTTCATCAAACGACCCGTCGGCACAACCCTGCTGACTATCGGACTGGCCCTGGCCGGGGCGATCGCATTTCGTTTTCTGCCCATATCACCCCTGCCCCAGGTGGACTTTCCGACGATCCAGGTATCCGCAAGGCTGCCGGGAGCGGACCCCGAGACCATGGCGACTTCGGTGGCCGCCCCGCTGGAGCGGCAGTTGGGCCACATTGCCGGGGTGGCGGAGATGACGTCGACCAGTAATCGCGGGGCCACCAGCATCGTGCTGCAGTTCGATTTGAACCGCGACATTAACGGCGCCGCACGGGACGT
This sequence comes from uncultured delta proteobacterium, assembly GCA_963712895.1. Classification (GTDB taxonomy): domain Bacteria; phylum Desulfobacterota; class Syntrophobacteria; order Syntrophobacterales; family Syntrophobacteraceae; genus SbD1. Next base: position 99,370 of record CAVQJR010000021.1, read on the forward strand.
CCAGGCGGCGATCAATGCCGCTCGAAGCTACCTGCCCGCGGCGTTGCCAAGCAACCCGACCTACCGTAAGGTGAACCCTGCCGATGCGCCGGTCCTCATCCTGGCCCTCACCTCGGACGTCCTGGCCAAGCCGCAGATGTACGATGCGGCCTCCACCATTCTCCAACAAAAGCTCTCCCAGGTGGAAGGGGTCGGGCAGGTGTTCGTGGGTGGCGGCTCACTGCCGGCAGTCCGCGTGGAGCTGAACCCGGCTGCTCTGAACAAATACGGGATCGGCCTCGAAGATGTACGGAGTACGCTGAGCGCAACCAACGCCAACCGTCCCAAGGGACAATTCGCGGACGCGGCCAGGACCTGGGAGATCCAGACCAACGATCAACTGCACCGCGCCCGGCAGTATCAGCCCCTTATCGTTGCCTTTCGTCCCGGCGGTGAGGTTCGACTGGCGGACCTGGGAGAGGTCCAGGACTCGGTCGAGGATTTGCGAACGGAGGGGGTGGTAAACGATAAACAGGCGGTCATGGTGGTCATATTCCGGCAGCCGGGAGCAAATATCATCGAGACCGTGGACCGGATCCTGGGTATGCGCCCGCAGTTGGAGGCATCCATTCCCAGCTCCATCAGTCTCTCCGTCGTGATGGACAGGACGCCGCCCATCCGGGGCTCCCTTAAGGACGTCGAGCAGACGCTGGTGATCTCGGGCATTCTGGTGATCCTGGTCGTATTCGCGTTTCTCAGGAACGTGCGGTCCACCGTCATCCCGGGTGTCGCGGTCCCGGTTTCACTCGTCAGCACCTTCGGCGTGATGTACCTGTGCGGCTACAGTCTCGATAACCTCTCCCTCATGGCCCTCACCATTGCCACGGGGTTCGTCGTGGACGACGCCATTGTCGTGATCGAAAACATCACCCGATACATAGAAAAAGGGGAAACACCCTTACATGCGGCCCTGTCCGGGGCACGGGAGATTTCCTTCACCGTCCTTTCCATGAGCACGTCTCTGATTGCGGTTTTCGTTCCCATCCTTATGATGGGCGGAATGGTGGGCCGTTTGTTCCGCGAGTTCGCCGTGACGCTCTCCGCGGCCATCATCGTTTCCCTGGTGGTGTCCTTGACGACGACCCCCATGATGTGCGCCGTGCTCCTCAAACGGGAAACCGACCAAGGCCACGGACGCCTTTACAAGGCGAGCGAATGGCTGTTCGACAAGATGCGCTCCGGTTATGATGTGAGCCTTCGCTGGGCGCTGCGCCATCCCCGGTTCATGCTCACACTGACCGTGCTCACCGTGGGGATCAATATCTATTTGTTCGCTATCATACCCAAGGGCTTCTTTCCGGAACAGGACACCGGGCGTATCAGCGGCGCCATTCAGGCGGCTCAGGACATATCGTTTCAGGCCATGAGGGAGAAGCTGATTCAAGTGGTGGACCTGATCAGCAAAGACCCCGACGTCACTCATGTGACGGGCTTCACTGGCGGCGGTGGCGGTTCCACTACCAATACGGCGCGAATGTTCATCGCATTGAAGCCGTTTCAGGAGCGCAAGGCCAGTGCGAAGCAGATCATCGGCAGGCTGCGCGGAAAACTTGCCGGGATACCCGGTGCGCCGACTTACCTTCAGCCGGTGCAGGACCTGCGCATCGGCGGCAGGATGGGCAACGCGCTCTATCAGTACACGCTCCAGGGAGAAAACCTGGCCGACCTCAATACCTGGGCGCCCCGTCTGGTGCAACAGATGAGACACTTGCCCCAACTGGTCGACGTGAGCAGCGATCAACAGGACCGGGGGTTGCAGGCCTCTCTGGTGATCGACCGCAACACCGCCTCACGGCTCGGCATAAGCACGAAGCTCATCGACGATACGCTCTACGATGCCTTCGGCCAGCGACAGGTTTCCATCACCTACACCCTGCTCAACCAATACCACGTGGTGATGGAGGTAGCGCCGCGCTTTTGGCAGCGCCCCGAAACGCTCCGCAACATTTACGTTCATTCATCCACGGGTGCGGAGGTACCGCTGAGCGCATTCACCCATTACGAGCCGACGGCCACTTCCCTCTCGGTGAACCACCAGGGCCAGTTCCCGGCGGTGACGGCTTCGTTCAACCTGGCCCCCGGCGTCGCGCTCGGGGATGCAGTGCGGACCATCCAGGAGTCCACCAGGCGTTTGGGGTTTCCGGAGTCCATCCATGGCAGCTTTCAGGGTACGGCCCAGGCCTTCCAGGCCTCCCTGGCCAACGAGTGGCTGCTGATCCTGGCGGCCCTGGTGGCCGTTTATATCGTGCTTGGGGTGCTCTACGAGAGTTACATCCACCCCATTACGATCCTCTCGACGCTCCCCTCGGCCGGTGTGGGAGCGATCCTCGCCCTGCTGCTCACCGGTACGGAGCTGAGCCTCATCGCCGTAATCGGTATCATTCTGCTCATCGGTATCGTGAAGAAGAACGGCATCATGATGGTTGATTTCGCCCTGGATGCCGAGCGCCGGGAGGGCAGGAGTCCCGTCGACGCCATCTATCAGGCCTGCCTGTTGCGGTTCCGGCCCATCATGATGACCACCATGGCGGCTTTGCTGGGGGCGCTTCCTTTGGCCCTGGGAACGGGTGTGGGGTCGGAACTGCGCCGACCGCTCGGCATCTCCATCGTCGGCGGGCTCATATTCAGCCAGATGCTCACCCTCTATACAACGCCGGTGGTGTACCTTCACATGGACCGCCTCAGGCTGAGGCTCCAACGGATGCGGCGAGGGCGCCGGGGATGACCCCGACAAAAGACAATGGCGTGAAAACAACGGGCTTGTAATGCCGTGAATCACGGCGTGGCAAAGCACGAAGTATCCAACAGAGATCGGAGGAGACGGTACATGTTTCTCCGCATGGCGACGATATGTCGAGCGGGTAACGGGATGGGTCTTCCCGGGATGGCGGCCGTTGCAGGACTGCTTGTGCTCCTGGCCGGCTGTACGGTTGGCCCCGATTACGTGAGGCCATCGGCCGCGGCCCCCGTCCAGTACAGGGAAGCAAAGGGATGGAAAGTGGCTGAGCCCCGGGACGACGTGCTCCGGGGCGCCTGGTGGGAGATGTTCAATGATCCCAGGCTAAACGAGTTCGAAAATCAGGTCGATATCACCAACCAGAACCTGGCTGCGGCGGAAGCGCAATTTCGCCAGGCGCGGGCGCAGGTCCGTGCCGCTCGTGCCGCCTTTTTCCCCACCATCACCGGAGCGCCCTCCGTTTCGCGCTCGCGCACATCGGCCAACACCACCGGCGGTTCGAGGGGCTCCTCTTCGGGACCCGGCGGTACCAGTGCCGTAAACGATTTTTTGCTGTCCGGGGATGTGACCTGGGAACTGGACATCTGGGGCAGGGTTCGCCGGTTGGTGGAGAGTAGCAGGGCCGGCGCGCAGGCGAGCGCCGGCGATCTCGAGACCACTCGTCTGAGCGTCCAGGCCGAGCTGGCCCTGGACTACTTTCAACTCCGTACTCTGGATGCCCAGAAAGAGCTTCTGGACACGACGGTCATCGCCTTTCAAAAGTTTCTCGATCTGACGAAAAACCGCTATAACAGCGGGGTGGCGGCGAGCGCCGATGTCCTGCAGGCGGAAACCCAGCTCAAAACCACCAAGGCACAGGCCATAGACGTTGGCGTGCAGCGCTCACAGTTGGAGCACGCCGTGGCATTGCTCATTGGAAAGCCCGCATCTGATTTCTCCATTCCCGTTTCGCCGCTTCATGCCATGGGTCCGCCGTCCATACCCGCTGGCCTGCCCTCGGATCTCCTTGAACGAAGGCCCGATATCGCGGCGGCGGAAAGGCGGGTAGCAGCGGCAAACGCCCAGATCGGGGTTGCCGAGGCCGCTTTCTACCCGACCGTTACCCTGAGCGCATCCGGCGGACTTGCGAGTTCTCACCTGGCCGATTGGCTTACATGGCCGAGCCGCCTCTGGTCTATCGGGTCGGGGCTGTCCGAGACCGTGTTCGAAGGAGGGTTTAGAAGAGCACAGACCGACCAGGCCCGAGCCGCCTATGACACAACCGTGGCCATTTATCGTCAGACGGTGCTCACCGGCTTTCAGGAGGTGGAGGACAATCTGGCGGCACTTCGCATTTTGAAGGAAGAGGGCGGAGTACAGGGTGACGCGGTCAAGGCCGCAAGGCAATCCGTGGTCGTGACGACCAACCGGTACAACGCGGGGACGGCCAGCGCCCTGGATGTCATTACGGTTCAAACTATAGCGCTGAACGACGAAGTGACCGCGGTAAACATTCTCGGCCGCCGGATGAGCGCCGCCGTGCTCCTCATCAAGGCCCTGGGCGGAGGGTGGAAATCCTCCGACCTGCCGGACGCCGGGTGACGCCTCTCCTTACCTCTGTGTGTGTCCTGACGACTATGGGCCGTAGCCCTATCCTGCTTTTGTTTCAGAACGTTGCGAGCAGACACACCTACCGCTAAAGGCTGGTATCCAGACCTGTTCGATGGATTTTTAACCGGCCGGCAGCGCCCGGATACAAGACCTTCATACAAGACCTTCTTCAGGAGGTACCTGATGAAAAAGGGGATTCTTGTGGATCTGGCACGCAAGCTCTTTTTAAGATTTCCCAGAAACCATGCCGCGGTTGCGGGCATCTGTGTGATATTGACGCTATTGGTCGGACTTCTGGATTATGCAACCGGCTATGAGATTGATTTTTTCCTTTTTTATTTTTTACCCATCGCGATTTCGGCATGGTTTGCCGGCAGGTCGACGACTACCGTCATTGTGCTGTTGTCGGTTGCAACCTGGCTCGCGGCCGACATCCTTTCAAACCATCTCCCGTCTTCATGGCTTGTGGAGGAATGGAATACTTTCATCCAGGGTTCGACGTTCTTAATCACCGCCTTTATTGTAAGCTACGTCAGGAATACTCTTGACCGCGAACAGCAGCTCAATCGGGACCTCTCCGAAACTCTCGCGAAATTGGAGGTGGAAATCCAGGAGCGCAAGCAACTGGAAGAAGCTCTGCGAGCCAGTGTGGAACGAATCAAGTTTTTCGCCTATTCGGTGTCTCACGACCTCAAGAGTCCGCTCATCGGCATAAACGGACTGACCAGGCTTCTTCACCATCAGTATGGAGATTCACTGGATGAAAAAGGAAGAAGGATCTGTGATCAAATCATGAAGGCATCGGCACAAGTTCTCAATCTTATCGAGGAGATCAACGTTTACATCAAGGCGAAAGAAGCCCCCCTGGAGCTTGAAAATGTCAATCCAAAGGAAATTCTCGCTATCGTTCGAGATGAATTTGACGCCCGATTGAACGCTGGCAATATAGCATGGAAGGAAACGGAATCCATTCCCAATATAAAGGCCCACAGGTTATCCATGCTGCGCATATTTCGCAATCTGGTGGATAATGCCTTGAAATACGGAGGGGAGGAACTGAACGAAATTACTGTCGGGTATGAAGAATCCGATGAGTGGCATATCTTCTCCGTCACCGACAACGGCGTCGGTATCAGGGGCGAGGATTGCGAGAAGGTCTTCGAGCTTTTTCAGCGGCACAGCTCATCCAAAGATGTCGAAGGCACCGGCCTGGGGCTGGCGATCGTAAAAGCGATAGCGGCAAAGCACAAGGGAGAGGTCTGGGCCGAATCGGGCGACACAAGGGGAGTAGTGTTCTATGTGTCCATATCGAAGAATCTTTGAGTGGCAAAATCGCAATCCATGCGGTTGGTTTCTTCGTAACCGTTCATGACGTAGATGAATATATCCAGTCAGATTTGGGTGGTGTTCCTTATCTCCGGTTCTGCGGTTCAGGTAAATTTGCCGCCAGTCGGTATTTGACTGCCGTTATGATGGGAAGGGTGAAGCCGAGAGGGGCAGGCCCCCTCCCGGCGAGGAAAAATCAGCGGTGATAATGTCGGAATCACTGCCCCGGCTTATTGTTCGGGAAGAGTACCTTGGGCTTTTCAGTTGAGCCGGTGGCATTAGGGAAATCGAGTGCGCGATAAGCCTTTTCATTGTTGTTGATCAACTTATTGGCTTCTTCCGTGAAATTGACGAAGCGTTTTTTGCATTCGTAGAAACCGTGCCACCAGGAGTAATCAGGCGCCATCATTGCGGCTCCCATGCGTGCGCGCCTCCCTTCGTGATGCCATAGTTCGTAGAACTCCCATTCAAGATGTTCATCAAAATATTTGGTCTTATCAAGCAATCCTTTTGCGTATAGCTCGTCGAGCTTCTTCCGAGCCGGCTTGAAATACACTTCGTTATATTCATCAACCACTTTGTCGAGCTTATTGAAGTGGCCGTCCACCCAGCTGTTGCCGTGACATTGCAGGCACACGTCTTTCATCTTGCCGCGTTCCGTCTCAGGATTGGTTTTGGCAGGAAACGGCTTAAAATCCGGTGGTCGAATGGTCAGGGGTGCCTGCAGTTCCCAGGCAAGCCTTTCCGTAACGTCATGGCTGGTCAACACCTTGCCCGACCCGGATATGTGGCATGCCGCACAAGTGGGCGCCCGGTAGTCGACTCCCGCGGTCCAGGTTCCAGGGGCGGCATTCCAGTTGTACTGGTCTTTATAGGCGGTATAGATGTCGCCGTGCTTCGATTCCATGTAGATCTCGATCTGCGGGTGATCCGGACCGAGATGGCATTGCCCGCACGCTTCGGGCTTTCTCGCTTCCATGACGGAGAACCGGTGCCGTGTGTGGCAGCTCGTGCAGCTCCCCTTACTCCCGTCCATATTGACACGTCCAACACCCACATTGGGCCAGGTGAGCGGGTCCGGTTTGCCGTCTTTCATCGCAAACACCGTTCCATGGCAGTGGTAACAACCGGCAGCCCTTTCGAAGTTGCTGTTCATGCCATCGTTGAGCCATGGATCGATTTTCCAGATGATTTCCAGGGTGTTGGCATGCTTGCTCCGCGCATACTGTTTGGCTTCGTCAGGATGGCAGCGGGAGCAGTCCTTGGGAGTCACCACGGCGCTTACCGGGACACGATACTCCTTTGTGCCATACTTATAATCCGCACGCTCATACTGCTGATAATGAGCCTTGCTCACATCAGGGTCGGTCTCGTCAGCCCTGTGGCAATCCAGGCATGTGATATTGGCATTCGCGTGACGGCTCTGTGCCCAATCGGCAAAAATAGCGGGATTTTCCTTTTTGTGACACTCGATGCAGGCTACCGCCTCTTTGGGCATACTGCGCTCGATCCTGAATTCCTTGGCCTTGGGCACGTTCACGGTTGTCTGAGCAAAACAGGGTCCCACCCACCAGATCACCGCCAGTCCCACTGCGGCAATCATCGAACCAGGGATCATCGCCCGCCGTTTTTCCACCCGTTGTTTCACCATTGGTCGCCTCCCCGTTCTCATTCGACAGTCCGAATTTCCTGTAGAAAGATAGACTTTTTACAGCCCATCTCCCCGGTAGTAACCCTGGTACTGTTTGTACGCATAAACATCTCTCGCGTTATGCACCAAGTTCTTGTGGCAATCCACGCAACGTTTTTCGTAGCCGGGCCGCGCATAGATGACCGACCGATGCGCCAGCATGGCGCCCCGTTTATCCGGAATATAGAGGATATTGCGGTGGCATTTCTGGCATTGATCATTTTTGAAGGAGGCATAGGCGATCCGGCGATTCTCCTGGTGATCGTACTCGCCGCCGAAAAAATGAACGAAGACGTCTTTTATGCCATGGAGAGTTTTTGCATAGAAAAAATCCACCGTATCGTGCGGCGCCGGGAGGTGGCAATCCATGCAGTCGGCAACGAACCCCTGGGCGTTATTCACATGAGTGGACGTTTTCCAGGTATTATAAGCAAATCTAATTTCATGGCATGATGTACAAAACTGGGGCGTCGATGTTCGAACCATGGTGTAGTAAGTGAGGCTGAACAGGGGAAAAGCCAAAATAAGGCCGACAATTATCCAAAACGTTGGCTTGAGGATTCGTTTCATCATCGGCTCCTTCAAGCAGGATAGAGATCTCCACCGGCAAGGGTTGCATCTCCCCCCCCCCATGCTCGCCTCACCCGCGAAGCATGAAGACCGCATTTTCAAGGTAATTTCGTATTACACTATCTCCGATTTCTATAATCAACGGTCGAGAGCTTACAAAAAATTGAGTCCGTCAGGCTTTTCGGTGCTTTTAAATTACGCCGGTTTTTTCCGCGTTTTCAACTACGGCCTTGTACTTGTTATGGACCAGGTTCCTGTCGAATTCGTATCCCTGCCGCAGCATCGCGTCTTTTTCATCCTGCGTGAAGTAGCGCATGCAAGGCTGGAAGAAGTGCTGGTCCTCCTTTTCAATATGCTTGGGATAGAAGTCCACGAGGTAACTCAGACACGCCACTATTTGCGAGATGCTCCCGCTGCCGCCCCTGATATATTTCTCCTTGGCCTTCACCAAGTCGCTTACGACTTCCCTTCCTCTCCGATGCTCTTCGATAAGTTCGTTCAATATCCCCTTCAACTCATCTGTCAGCGGCTTTTCCTTGAGCTGCCTGAAAAGAATATCCTCTTCCTTGCCATGGTGACAGTTGTCGGTGTAGGTCCGAACAAAATCCACCGCCATATCTATGAATCCGGGGTGAACCTGCCCTGTCTTTTCGACCCGGACGAGTTCCTTGCCGACGACCCGGATCATCCTTTCTATGAGACGGTGCTCGATCATGAGCGGCGCAATGGGCATCATGGACATTTTGTTTCTCCTTTCCTTGGCCGCGAAACGGGCGTCTTTCGGGGTTTTCCGATACTCATGGCAACTGACGATTCCTTCTCCGGGTGGTTCTGCCGTGTCGGCTACGTGCACATCTGAGAGAGACAATTACATTGAAATAATGCGCATGTCAATTCACATGTGGAAAGGCGAGCGGCTACCACGAACCAAAAATCACAGCACCTTAACCCTATGGGGACGGCAGTGAAGGATTTTGGCCTATCTTGACAATTTAGTTAGATATCTTAGGATGAGAATGCGTTTTCGCATAAGGAGGAGATCATGAGCATTGTAAAACTGGGCACGAAGGTGAGGCGGGAGCAGATCGCCCAGGCAGCCCTGGCCCTCATTGCCGGCAAAGGCGTCAACAGCCTGAACATGGCCGCGCTGGCTCGCCGGGTTGGACTGGGGGCCTCCTCTCTTTACCGGCACTTTGCCAGTAAGGACCAGATCCTGGATGCGGTGGTCGACCTGCTTCGTGAAAGGCTCCTTGGAAACGTCCGGATTGCCGCTCAAAAGTCGACAAACCCGCAGGAACAGTTGAGGCGTCTGCTGGCAATGCACATGCGTCTCATTCTCGAATATCAGGCAATTCCCAGGCTCTTTTTCTCAGGAGATCTCTATGCCGGACACCCGGAGCGAAAGGCAAAACTCTACGGGATCGTCCAAACCTATCTGGGGGAAGTTGCGGGGATTATCCGTCGCGGCCAGAAAGACGGCGCTTTCCGGCCCGATCTGGACCCGGATGCCTTATCCGTCGTGTTTCTTGGATTGATCCAGCCGCCGGCGATTCTCTGGTACCTGGGCGACGGTGAATTCAATGTTGGAAAGCAGGTCGAGAATGCATGGCCGTTTTTCGTTGAGGCGATACGGGTGAAGTAAACCCGCATGGGAATATCATCCAGTGCAGCGGCTAAATGAAAAGGAGAAGAGATGGCCCAAGGGGAACGAATTATGGAACGACTGTCGCCCTGGTGGCTGCGAACGCTCATCCTCGTCGTATTGGCAGGGTTTTCGGTCCTGATCCTGGTGGCAGTCCTTGCCTACCGCGACGCTCCACCCATTCCGGAGAGAATCGTCACTGCTTCCGGGCAAACCTTGCTGACCAGGCAAGATATCCTGGCTGGTCAAGAGGTGTTTCTAAGATACGGGCTCATGGAAAACGGCACCATCTGGGGACACGGGGCCTACCTGGGGCCGGATTTTTCCGCCGCCTACCTCCATACCCTGGGTGTCGATGCGGCCGAAGCCCTGGCTCAAAGCCTCTTCAGCCGTGACATGGACCACCTGTCCCAGGGGGAGCGGGCAACCGTGGAGGAAAGGGTCCGGCTCCTGCTGAAACAGAATCGCTACGATCCCCGGACTGAGACACTGGTTTTCACTGAACCGGAAGCAACTTCTTACAACGAGCAGGTAGGCAAATGGGCCCGCTACTTCTCGGAGCCGACCGTAGACGGGGGACTTAAGCCCAACTATATCAGCGACCACGGGGAACTGAAGCATTTGACGGCATTTTTTGCCTGGACGGCCTGGGCTTCGGTCGCCAATCGTCCCGGCCAGTCTCAAACCTACACCAACAACTTTCCGTTCGACCCCCTGGTGGGCAATACTCCTCCCGGCGATGCCGTTCTTTGGAGCGCCATCAGCCTCGTTACTCTCCTCCTTGGTACGGCGCTTGTGCTGTTTGCTTTCGGAAAGTTCGATTATCTGGGCTGGAGAGGGGTGGAACCGCATGTCCATCCGCATATGCTGCCCGGCAAGGCCAGCGACACCCAGCGAGCCACCATCAAATTTTTCCTGGTTGTTTCCCTCCTTTTCCTTGCTCAAGTTTTGGCGGGTGGGGCCACCGCGCACTTCAGGGCGGAACCGGGGAGCTTCTACGGAATCGATCTGAACAACCTGCTTCCGAGCAATATTTTGCGAACGTGGCACCTGCAGTTGGCTATTTTCTGGATTGCAACCGCCTACGTCGGGGGTGGTTTGCTCCTGAGCAGCGCCTTGGGGGAATCCGAACCCAGGGGACAGGTGCTGGGAATCAACCTGCTGTTCTGGGCGCTGGTGGTGGTTGTGGCAGGGAGTCTTTTGGGTGAGCTTCTCGGCATCAATCAACTCCTTGGCAAACTGTGGTTCTGGTTTGGGCACCAGGGTTGGGAATACCTCGATCTCGGCCGGGGCTGGCAAATCATGCTCGCTTTGGGACTGGTGCTGTGGACCCTTCTGCTGTTTCGAGGCATTGCACCCGCTTTGCGCGACCCGGAGCGCAAGGAAATCTCGTGGCTTTTCATGGCATCGGCCATTACGATCCCCCTGTTCTATCTTCCTGCCTTCTTCTTCGGAAGCACCACGGAGTATTCCATTGTCGACAACTGGCGTTTCTGGATCATCCACCTGTGGGTCGAGGGCTTTTTCGAACTTTTTGTAACGACGATGGTAGCCGTCATCTTTTACCGGCTGGGCATGGTCTCTCGACAGACCGCGGTGCGAGTCATTTACCTGGACGCCATCCTTTTTCTCGGCAGCGGAATCATCGGCACGGGCCATCACTGGTATTGGACAGGCCAGAGCAGTGTCAATCTCGCCCTTTCCGCCTTGTTTTCAGCAATGGAAGTTGTCCCCCTGACGCTGCTGACGCTGGATGCCTGGGATTTTATCAAACTGACCAGGGGCAAGTGCGATATCTGCGGAAAGCCCATTGCCATCCCCCATAAATGGACGTTCTATTTTCTCATGGCGGTGGGATTCTGGAATTTTGTCGGCGCAGGCATCTTCGGGTTTCTCATCAATCTGCCAATCGTAAGCTATTTCGAGGTGGGTACGATACTCACACCAAACCACGGCCACGCGGCGCTCATGGGCGCCTTCGGCATGGAGGCGGTTGCGTTGATGGTTCTGGCCTTCCGGCAGGTATCGACGGACACGCAATGGGCGCGCACCGAAAAATACATACGCATATCCTTCTGGGGCCTGAACGCGGGTTTGGCGCTCATGATCGCCGGCAATCTTTTCCCCGGTGGCATCTTGCAGTTTCATGACGTATTGACCAACGGATACTGGCATGCACGCGGGCTCGACTATTTGAACCAGAGGTTCGTCAGGCTGATTGAATGGGCGCGCCTGCCCGGAGACACGGTCTTCATCCTGTTTGGCGTCATCCCGCTGGTGGTAGCGGCGATTTTGACCTACTTCGCTCAGGGGAAGACACCGGCCCTTGAAATAGAGCCATCGAGGGGATAGCGGAAAACCGGTGATGTGTTGCGGCGAAGATGAATCTGTTGAAATTTACAGCCTGGAGGTGACATTATGTTTGTGGTCTTGATTTCTTTCCCACCCATAAGAACAGGTAAGGACGCGGAATTTCGGGATTGGTTTGCCCGGTCGAACGAGGAGTTCTCTCACCACAAGGGCTTTATCAGGAGGAGACTCCTGAAGCCGGTTGGCGAAGGCAACTACGCGGCTATCGTTGAGTTTGAAAACAAGGATGCCTTCAACGCGATGCATGGCAGTCCCGACCATGACAAGGCCGGAGAACTCGTGAGACCGCTATTCGACGGCAACCCGACACCTCGCTTTTACGAGGTGCTCATGGGGTAATCTGTAAACGGCTCCTTAAACCGGCCGGGCTCAGGGATAATTCGGGCCCGGTATCAGGCACACGAATCGCCATTCCGGCGATTCGTGTCATTCAGCCGAATTTGCTCGAATAGACACTGGGCGGTTCCCCATCGTTTCTTTGAAGAATCATCGTCTTCCTTGAGCTTGGCCACAAGGCTGTCAACAAACCCTCCAGCTTTGGTCTTGGCGATGATTTGCGCATGTCCTGAAACGGCGTCTCACCGCTTCGAAGAATCTTTTTTATTGTGTTCCTCGACACATGAAACGGCGATCCGCCTGATGGACTTTGCATGCCTGTGATAGGTTGGGCGTACTTTGCGTATTGTTTCCAGCTATGTTCGCATCTTATCTTCTCAAGAGCACAGCATAGTAATTGATTTATCGGAAAGGAAATCCGCCGATGGGCCAGACGCAGCACTCCATCCTGATGCGCTTTGTAACAATCGCCCAGCCTTATTATTTCCCCAGAATTCGTCGTGGCGGCTGGCTGACACTTCTACTCATGACCCTGCTGCTCGTCTTTCTTTTTGGTGTACTGTTCATGATTGTCAGCGGCATTACTCTGGCTGGAAACCATTTCGCCCCTTCCCTTATCGCCAGGATAGCACCGGGGCTGTTATCTATAATTACGAATATCTTTCATTCCAAAAAGTGGTTGATTTTCGCTGCCACCCTCATCGTTCCAGCGATCGTTTTTGTCCTTTTAAGCGATCACCTGCGGGCTCGTCGACGTGCCTGGTCGCTGCTTGCCGTCGTTCTTTTCTTGTCTTTTTCGGTGACGGGGATCAACGTAGCCTTCAGCTATATCGGCAACTACTTCACCAATGCTCTGGTGCAAAAAAACCAGGACATGGCGTATCTGTTTGTCACTGTTTACTTTTGCGGCTTTCTCGTAGGAATTCCTACCGTAGCCTTCTACAGTTACGTTCAGAATTACCTGGGTATGACGTGGCGCGAATGGATGACCGGTGAGTTTCTGAGCAACTATTTCAAGAACCGCAACTACTACGAGATCGAAAAAAACGCGCAAATCGACAACCCCGACCAACGAATGATGGAGGACATTCGTTCTTTTACTCGAACGTCCCTGACGTTTCTCCTCATCGTATTCGGGTCTCTCATGGACCTGGTATCCTTTACGGGGATTCTCTGGTCCAAGTCGGTTCTGCTTGTCATCGTGGTGCTCAGCTACTCTCTGGTTGGGACCTTGCTGACGGTTGTAATCGGGCGACGCCTTGTGCGCCTTAACTTCAATCAACTGCGCTATGAGGCGGACTTCCGTTACTCTTTGGTGCATGTGCGGGATAACACCGAATCCATTGCTTTCTACCAGGGAGAGAAGCCTGAAAATGCCCATGTCGCGGGCCGCTTCCGTGACGTATTGAGAAACTTCAGCCTGCTCATTGGCTGGCAGCGGAACCTTTCCTTTTTCACATCGGCTTACAGCTACCTGCCTGTCGTCCTGCCCTTCCTGGTTCTCTTCCCGAAGTACTTCGGCGGCAAGATTGAATACGGGGACATGGTACAGGCCAATTTCGCCTTCACTCAGGTCTATACGGCTCTGTCGCTCATTGTCTCTCAAATCGAACAGATCACGAACTTTGCCGCCGGGGTGGAGCGACTTTCAACCTTCGCCGACGCCATTGAGCCTGAGCAGGCGCCTGTTACCGGCATCAAATCCGAGGAAGCGGACCGGATGGCCTTTACTCATATGACGCTTCTTACCCCGGATGCAAAACGCACCCTGGTCCGTGATCTGACGCTGAATCTGGAAAGCGGAGACAACCTGATTGTCGTTGGCCGGAGTGGAGTGGGCAAAAGCTCACTGCTCAGGGCTATCGCCGGTTTGTGGACGCAAGGCGAGGGGATTTTAAAGCGCCCTCCCCTTGCTGAAATGTTCTTTCTGCCTCAAAAACCCTACATGCTCCTTGGGTCATTGAAGGACCAGTTGCTCTATCCTCATCTTGAGAGGGGAATTTCGGAAGAACATTTGAGGGATGTCCTCGAAACGGTGCGGCTCGAAGATCTTCCGGAGCGGGTGGGGGGATTCGATGTTGAATTGGACTGGGCCGACGTACTGTCCCTGGGGGAACAGCAGAGGCTGGCGTTTGCCCGCCTGCTCATCAACCAGCCGGGATTTGCAGTTTTGGATGAAGCCACAAGCGCCCTCGGCGCGGAAGATGAAATCAACCTCTATGGAAAACTAAAGGAACTCAACATTCACTACATCAGTGTCGGCCATCGCACCAGTCTTCTGGCTTATCACAATCGCGTACTTGAGCTACAGGGACAGGACAGCTGGCGCTTACTGCCCGTAAAAGAGTATCGCGAGGCAACGGCTACCGACCTTGATAATCGGGAATGAGCGTCGGATTGACTGTTCAAGGTAGTGCAGAGGTCCAAAGTTTCCCGGACGCTCCAGGACCCCAAGGCAGTGTTTGCGGGGAAGGCGATGGGACCCACTCGCGGGCAACCAAGGGGGGCATTGACGGGGTATGGGGCCTGCTTCCGGCCGGCTTTTTCCGTTTCTTGTCCATAGGTATCTCCTGCAGGAGATCTTTCCATGTGCCCCATTACACTCTCGCCCATGCTACCTCCGCTGGAAACACTGCAACCTGAGACACTTTGCTTGACTTTCGCCAGTAGTTTTCAAAAGCCTGCAGAGCAGAGTCTCCGATTCATAGAATCAAAAATTTTCAACATCACTCTCCAATCCGGCATTGTGGATCTGCGGTCAACAGATTCAGATCATAATCGTTTGGTCCTCAGGTCGGAGTGGAATTTCGACAATGGCAAGTACGGATCATTTAAGTCGACTCATCAAAATTGGTTTTTTGACGGTCGAGTCATCCGCGATTGTTCCTTGTGTACGCAACGGACTTGAACGATACTGGAATATATTAATATACGCTGCTCATTGACGAGGTTTGATATCCGGAGGTTGCGCGAGATGGACAAGGTGGATGCCGTCATCGTGGGTGCGGGACCCGGGGGTCTTGCTGCGGCCGTCAGGGGCCGTGACCTGGGATTGAAAGTTCTCGTCCTCGAAAAGGGACTAGGGGCTTTCCAGGGTATCCTCGATACCTATCCCAAGGGAAAGAAGGTCTACCCCACCATTCCCAGGGGCGAGGAGCAAGCCTTCGCCATCCCTGACCTCGAACCGGCAAACGAGCCGGTGGAGGAATACCTTTCCAGAGTTGAAAGCTACGTGGCGAAGCACGACATTGCAATCTTCTACGGGGAGGAATTTCAGACCTTCACACGCGAAAAGGACTTGATAACCGTAGTTACGCGCAAGGGCAACTATAGGGCTTCAGCCGTCATTTTGGCTTTCGGCAGCAATATCCCAATCGATCTTGGTATTTACGGAGAAGCCAAAGTGGTTGCCCGCAGCCTGGGGAATCCAGAGGAACACATCGGGGCGCCAACGCTGGTTCTGGGAGGAGGCAACGCTGCCGCTGATGTGGTCTCTACACTGTCTAAAACCAAGCGGGCCGCCAGTGACTTTACACCAGTCTATTGGGGTCACCGCCGCGAACATTTCAAGGTGGACAAGGATGTGGCCCGTGATCTCGGTGAAGAAATCCTTCTCGGTGGCAACATCAAGATACTCCAAGGGGCCGTGCCGCGCATCGGCGAGGTTGATGAAGAGGGGGTCGAGCGGCTCATTATACAGACCCAAAGCATCACACTCCCGCACGGCGTCGAGATGCAGCAGGGCATGAGTTTTCCCATGAAACATGTGATCGCCTGTATCGGCACACAGGGACCTTCGAGCATTTTTGAACGCCTCGGCTTGCAACAGATCACATGTACAGAAGGGGTCTGCAAGTTCGGCAGGGAAGGCGCAAAGCTCATCATGCTTAATCATGGATTCCAGACAAGCGTGAGCGGAGTTTACGCGATCGGCGGGGCTATCAGCCCGGCTTACCTCCACGTGGAGGAAGAAGGCACTTTCCGCGAAAAGAAGCATTCCAATCTCATCTTTAAGGCAATACAGGATGGTGTTCGCGCGGCAGAGGACATCGCAAAGCGGCTTGGACGGGATGTACCTCCTCAGCCGGAGCCTCTGTGCTGATTGCATTCCCGTGATAATACAGACCAGGCGCCGCAGGCATCCCTGTCCTAGACACATTTTCATTCTGCAATCTCATAGCTTTTCTACCTCTCCCGGACCCGGAAAATGTGGTCCGGCAATCCTTTTCGGTTCCGAATCATACACTCACGCAATGGCGGTGACCTCCCACTTTTGAGTCCGGCAATCCCACTCGAAGCATTGTCCCAATCGGCCATAGGAAAGTGAGAAAGTCAAAGGGGCAACGTAGGACCAATTTTCAGAAGCTTAACCCATCCATTGGGGTATGCGCCGGGCGTTTCGGCCCGCTCCCGTGGTCTCGACACGGGGAGCGACTCTTCTGGTCAGGTCTGAGGTGTTTTCAGCGAAGCCGGCGAAAACGGCCTTCCCAGAATGTCCCAGGACCGACGATCTCATGCCGGCCTATAACCCTGAACATGAGCCAGGCCGCGAGAGCAACACCGGTTTGCGTGCATCTGCGTGCACGTGAATTTTGGGATCGACTGCTCACTTGCCGGGGGATATGAGGGAAGGCCGGAATAACGGGTAGGAAGGTGGAGCCCATCATGCTCCGGTTTGCAGGCTTGCGAGCACGAAATGTGCGCGCAGCCAGAGACCAAAGCAAAAAGGGGTCAACCGTCATTCCGGCTAACCCCTTAATTTCGTTGGCATGCCGAAGCGGGGACTCGAACCCCGACAGGCGTACGCCCACTAGACCCTGAACCTAGCGCGTCTACCAGTTCCGCCACTTCGGCAAATTGCCTTGTAAATCAAACTCAAATATCGTATTCTGAAAGTCTTTGCCTGTCAAGGCATTTGAGTTTTTTTTTCGGAGGACGCTCTCCCTTTTATGGAAGTATTTACCGGTATTAGCTCGATGCGACGAAAACTCAGGAACCCCGCCATTACCATCGGCAATTTCGACGGGGTCCATAAGGGCCACCAGGCCCTTTTTGAAAAAGTGAAACAATGGGCACGCCAGATCGGGGGTGAATCGGCGGTCATCACCTTTCATCCCCATCCACTCGAGGTACTCTTTCCGAGAAAAGCCCTGTCCTTTATCACCTCTCACCAGCAAAAACTCAAGCTTATCGAAAACTGCGGAATCGACGCCACAATCGTTATTCCGTTCAGCCGGGAATTCTCGCAGATTTCCGCCCGCCAGTTCGTAGAGGACCTGCTGGTCGCACAGGTGGGGATGAAGGCGATAGTGGTGGGCTACGATTACCGGTTCGGCCACAGCCGCGAGGGTGATATCGACTTCCTCATCCGCATGGGCCGGGAGTTCGGATTCAACGTGGACACCATGGCGGGAATCAAGGTAAACGATACCGTGGTCAGCAGCACCGTGATTCGCCAGATGATCAAGCAGGGAAATGTAAAGAATGCCGGCAGGCTCCTCGGCCGCCCGTTCGAAGTGAGCGGGACCGTGGTGGAGGGCAAAAAAAGAGGCGCCGGTCTCGGGTTCCCAACGGCCAACATCAGTTTGCCCGCCACCGCGTCGCCTCGAACGGGCGTCTACGCAGTCGAGGCCGAAGTGGAAGGCAAGTGGTACGGGGGCGCCGCCAACCTGGGATACAATCCCACTTTTGGTGACACCGATATGTCCCTTGAAGTTCACATTTTCGACTTTAACCGTAACATCTACGGCAAACCTATCACCATAAGGTTTGCCGACAGGCTTCGCGACGAAAAACGCTTCTCGGGTCCGCAGGAGTTGATCGAGCAGATTAGAAAAGACGTTGCCGCCGCAAGAAAAATATTGGCGCTCATGCGTGAGCACGATCTCGCCGGGAAACCGTTCTAACCCTGACTGTTGTTTCCGGATTGTGTGGTGAGATGAGGGCGTTTGCGAGGGAGCGGTACAAAAAAACCGCTTGCCGCGATTTAGGACGAAAGCCGTTCGTATTCTACCGCCCGGTATTTTCAATTTCGAAGACGGCGACGCCTTCCTTGTCTTTCGCTGTGCCGTTTTCCTTACATATTTCAAGAAAATATTTTACCGTGAGCCCTTTGCCCGACTCCTCCGGTTGGAAGGTCACGGCATAAACTTCGCACAAGTGAAGATCTATGCCCATTTGAACAGGCTTTCGGCCGAACGCAATGTACTCATCTCCTTCGAAGTAGGAAAACTCCACGAAGACCGAGTTTCCCTTATTCGTCAAGAAGAACCCCTGCCCTTCTGCCGGAAACAGTGCCCCCGCCTCTTCGAGCACGCTCTGGCCTTCGGCTGCCAGGTCCAGGGCCGCCTCCGCCCCGTCTCCTGCAGGCAGGGCCTGCCGAGCGCGTTTGCGCAGATTTATGGAAAGAGCCAACAGGGCCTTTTCAATCGGCGGTTTCATCCTGATGGAAAATGACTCTGCCACATCGGGATATATTCTCAGAATATTTTCGAGATCCCTTTCCAACTCCAGAGGAAGCTTCAACATAATGTTCCAGAAGTCGGTCAGGAACGGTTCCATGACCGACTTCACGGTTTCGGCTTTAACAAGCCCCAACAGCATTCTCTTCTTCAGGTCCCCAAAGAGAAGCTCCGGAAATTTATCAAAAATATCGTCGCCGTCCAGAGGCCGCCCCCTACTGGAATCAGCCAAAAAATGCCATAACCTGCTCAAAAATACACTTCCTGTGCTCGGCCAAAAGGCACCGGTTGGCATGTTCCATTCTGTTCTCAAGATTAAACTGCCGTCTGAGCTTTATGGCAAGCGGTTTTCTATCCTCCCCCTGGAGCCACCCGAAAAGGGTGTCTTCCCACTTGCCGCCCTCAAAACCCGGCTTCCTCGAATCCTCGTTGATGATGTTGGCCTCTATGGCGTGGTCCAGAAGCTCGCGAATTCTTTTCCTGAAATACTCAACGCCCCGCCCGCCCGCCATCTTTTCCACCTTGACCAGTTCCATGGACAGGTAGACCAGCCAGACCATGGATTTATATCTCATGATCCGATCCTGATCGGCTTTGCGCCCGGGCTTTTCGCTGGAGAAAAGGTGCATGAAAGATGCCAGGTCATTTGAAATATCAGAATTTGACCGTTTACGGAAAAGGCACCGTACAATGATCCTGAGAGCTTCCTCTTTATAAGGAACTATAATCTTGTCCTCTTCGTATCCCTGCTCCACGCCGAACGAATCCTCAAGAATAACCTGGACGGTCTCTGTCTCTTTAAAGATCACAAAATGGCTTGGATCGATCCCGGTGGAAACGTGTTCCAGAGCGTAACGAATAAGGAAAAGACGCAGTTTGTCATCTGCAACGCACTTCCTCCTCCCCTCCCCTTTCATCGAAATAGAAAGGCGAGTGGCCACAATTTCCCTGTCCCTTTCAAGCACCCGCGCAAGTGGGGCAAAATCGGCCGAACTGCTCCAGACATGGATATGATTATCAATGACCTCTTTGATCCAGGTCTTCAGTTGTTCGCATACCAGCATCTCGCACCGCCTTTATTTACGGTTTCGAACCGTCACACTTCCCTGTGCTCAGATCGAACCAGGCTTCTAATTTCGTCCACTGTAAGACCGTAATTCGGAGCCGCCACCCGGAACGGCAGAACCGCAAATCACCCGTTATCACCTGGAAATCATTGCGTAATCCATAGAAGCGCCGTGATGGATAACCGCAGCACTCCAGCCGGGATGCTCCTTTGAACAGCTTCCTGACGAAAAACCCGGCGGCCTGGGAACGCGTAGTGGCAACCAGGATCGTCATGGCACGACAGTCGGTTTAGGCTATTAGACTATGTTGGTATAGAATTTCTGCTCTACAATTCGGAATGTGCTTTTAAAAGCTTTGCCCCCGCAAATTAACAGGCCGCGCCGTTTGAAACCGTGGAACAACTCTAACCGAAGCGCGAATTACGAAATGGTCATATAGAATTTCGCCGAAGTAACTAACACAGCGCAGTGCCTCAGCCTTTAGCACATTCACCTATAATTTACAATAAATCTTCTTGGATTTACTAGAGACAGCAATTCGATATAGCCGCGAATTGTGAATGTCCGATCCCGTGGACCGCGGTAAGAAGTGCTGTCGTCTGCGCCCCGTTTCCCATTCGAGTTGGCCCGTGGCGGCAATTTATGCCGGTAAATAAAATTCATTGATTCGCAAGGGAATTTCCGGGTATCGGCAACATGCGAACTTGATATCCAAAATATCCAAAATATGCTCAACCCAACTTGAGGATGATAGTAGAAACCATAAACCATAAACCATGACACTTGGGAAAATCCCTGATAAGGTTTTCTTCAGCTAAAAACGTACATATCTCCAGATGTGTTCGACTTAATTGCAATTATAGTACACATCCACAAAATCCAAATAGGGAAAAGTCCTGATTAAGTATCAATTTATTGGCAATAATCATTATCAGCTCGTTGTTTAATAGTGTTTTGGCATCTGTGTGACAGATGATTCTTGTGATGTCAAGGGGGATTCGATGGGGTAAGTTCTGGGTATAATTTCTACCCATCTTCATGAATAAATGCCATGGATTCGGTACGGTAAACTTATAGATCCGCTTTCCATGAGACATGACAATGACATTCCACATAGTGGTATCTGTTCTGATACCAAAAAATTGCATACGAGAAACGAGTGCTTATCTCTTCGCTGTCTTATGCTTACCTGAGGAATGAATCTATCACACGTTAGTAAGGGTGAAGGCCTCCGGCCCGCATCCACTTGTCTTATAATATAATCAAACACAGCCGTGTGCTCCTATCTCGAAAGCCTGCCCTTCCCTATATTCATAGCGAAAGGCTCCAAAAACTTCCACCGGGCTATCCCTGTGTTACATGGCTGGTTAGAGAGGACGCTTTTCCGGTGATTCCACCCTGCTCCGAAATACTTCCGCGGCGGGTTTATAGATACTCTCCAGCCCGAAAGCTTCCGCAACGGATTTGAATGTAATAAGACCGTTGTACATATTGAGCCCATTCATGAGGGCCGGGTCCGCGCTGCACGCGGCTTCGACTCCAAGGTCCGCCAGGCGCAGCCCGTATTTGATTGTCCGGTTGTTGAGCGCAAAGGTAGACGTGCGGGCATAGGCGCCCGGCATATTCGCCACGCAGTAATGCACGATTTCCTCGACAACATAGATCGGGTCCGCGTGGGTCGTGGGGCGCGAGGTCTCGGAACAGCCCCCCTGGTCGATGGCCACGTCCACGAAAACCGACCCCGGTTTCATCAGTTTGAGGTGCTCGCGTTTTATGATCTTCGGAGCTTTTGCGCCGGGTATCAGCACGGCGCCGATGACTATGTCGGCTTGTTTGAGGCTTTTTTCGAGGGTGTAGGCGTCGGCAAAAATGGGCGAGACGTTAAAGGGCATAATGTTGCCCAGGTGTTCCAGCGTGTCCAGGTTGATGTCAAGCAGCGTAACCCTTGTGCCCAGCCCGGCGGCAACCCTGGCGGCATTGCTTCCAACCGTTCCGCCTCCGATGATCACCACGTTTGCGGGCGAAACGCCGGGGACGCCGGTTGCCAGAAGCCCCCTGCCGCCGTAAGGTTTCCCAAGATAAAAAGCGCCCATGAGGGGGGCCATCCGTCCCGCCACTTCGCTCATCGGCTTTAGCAAGGGAAGCGAGCCATCGGGCATCTGCACCGTTTCATAGGCAAGCGCCGCGATGCGTTTTTTCAGGCATTGCCCGGTCAGGTTTTCGTTGGCCGCGAAGTGGAAGTAGGTGTAGATGAGCTGTCCCGGCCGCATGAGGTCGAATTCCACCGGGAGAGGTTCCTTGACCTTCACTATCATTTCAGCCGCTTGCCAGACCTCCCGTGCAGTTGCACAGATTTTGGCCCCTGCGCTCCCGTACTCGCTGTCCGGTATCCCGGACCCCAATCCGGCGCCCTGTTCGACGTAGACGTCATGTCCCCTCTCGACATAGGCCCTGACAGCCGCCGGAATCAAGCCCGCTCGAAACTCCTGGCTCTTGATTTCTTTTGGACAACCTATTTTCATATGCCAAACGTCTCCCTGAGAAGGTGCCGGGACAAACGATCATGTTCTCTACCGCCGACCGGTGCTATCAGTAAGATTATACAGCTTTTCCATGTTAAGGGGCGGCTTAACTTACAAATAAAATGCGATCATTACCATAAAAAATCGCGATCAAAGACACAATGCGCCGGCCCGGTCCGGACAGAACGAACCCGGAATCGTTCACCCCGGGTCTCGTTTCCCGCGTGGCGTATACGGTTCCAGCCATACATGCGGCACATATGACAGTTGAAGCCCGGCCCGAAGCCGGTCTAATAAGTAGTTTTCTTGCTGCCGCCTTTCTTTGCCTTCACCTTGTTTCGACCGTAAGCTTTGCCCTTACCCTTGAATACCTTTTTCCCCGAGTAACTCCTGTCGGAATGGCTGTGATAGAAGATGCCGTCCGACCCCAGGCCGCCCCCATTGCCTACGCCGCCCTTTTTGGCAAAGGCCCACGGAGGAGCCGCGAAAATGCACAGAGAACACAATCCGGCCACCGTTATCGACGAAATTTTTTTCATGAAGTTTTTCCTTTGAAAAATTGATTATACCGGCCGTCAGTCCCGCACGAGCATTTTTCGTGCCCGGGGATGCGAAACCGCTGCCGGCGTCTTGACTCAGCGCCTGCTTCAAAACCAGTTGCAGATTTGCGTACCGCATTTTTCCCTTTTACGGTAATTTGAGAGGGAATTTTACGCCCCCGGTGCCTATTTTGGCTATTGTTTTGATTGATGCGGGTGAGACGATCCAACCGGACTGGTCGAAGGCCGCTCTAAAACGGCTCAAACAATCAGGAGCAAGGCATGGAACTGACTGTGGTGAAGATAGAAAAACCCGAGGAAATCAATTTTATCCTTGGCCAGACGCACTTTATCAAGACGGTCGAAGACATTCACGAAGCGCTGGTGTCCTCCGTTCCAGGCATAAAATTCGGCATGGCTTTCTGCGAAGCTTCCGGAAAATGCCTGGTTCGATGGTCGGGCACCGATCCGGAAATGATCGAGCTTGCCCGGAAAAACGCGCAGGCAATCGGCGCCGGGCACACCTTCATAGTTTTTCTGGCGGAAGGCTTCTACCCCGTCAACGTCCTTAACGCAGTTAAAATGGTCCCGGAAGTTTGCCGTATCTTCTGTGCTTCGGCGAACCCGACGCAAGTGGTCCTGGCGGTTACCGAACAGGGCCGCGGCGTCCTGGGCGTCGTGGACGGTTTCAGCCCCAAGGGTGTGGAGGACGACGAAGAAATCAAATGGCGCAAGGGCCTTTTGCGCCAGATCGGCTATAAGCTGTAAGCACCGGGGCTCCAGGCCCGCATTTCCCGTCGGCGCCCGCGGCATTAGAAAATCATCCGGTCGAGGTTTTCGTTTGCACATCGCACTGAGCGATTGAATGGGCCAGGGCGCAGCAGTGGTCCAGCCTGTAGAGAACGAACGCCAGCACCAGGCTGCCCAGAAACATCCACACCGGCCCGAACAGCCAGAGGGTTACCACCACCGACAGGTAGAGTGCCCGCATGCCCATGGTGTAGTGTACCATTCCGGTGTCGAGGGTATGGGCGATGAACTCGGGCGAAATCAAAGGGTCGCACTCGATGGGAACGTTGATCATGAAGTTTACCTGGTTCATATAGCGGATGGACAGGGTGAAGCTGAAAAAGGCGAAAAAGAAGTGCACCGTCAGCAACATCAGCTTGGCCATGAAAAGGCTCTTCATCCTCGAAAACATCAGGGTAAAATCGAAGGGCATCTCGGCGATGTGTTCGGGTCTGAA
Organism: uncultured delta proteobacterium; assembly: GCA_963712895.1. Classification (GTDB taxonomy): domain Bacteria; phylum Desulfobacterota; class Syntrophobacteria; order Syntrophobacterales; family Syntrophobacteraceae; genus SbD1. The sequence goes on from CAVQJR010000021.1 coordinate 123,505, forward strand.
CAAAAAACTCAGGATTCCCAGTCCGAGAATCATGGACGTTGAAGCCAGGAAGCTCGATGCCATGATCCAGTTGCGCAGGGTCTGCACCGAGAGGATGTCACGTTTTTCGTTGATTGCGGATTCGACCCACACGCGCTGCAGGTGTCTGGTAACGCCCCTGTAAGTTCGCATGGGCGCCCGGCGCACCTGGTAGATCCAGTACAGATGGTATGATGTTAATACGACGAAGGTTGCCGCACCAAATACGATTTCCGTCCAATGGATATCACCCATGTCTTTGCCTCACTTCCAAAAAATTGAACCTCTCCGCTCCCTTTTTGTTCCCGCCCCCGGCGACAAGCTCGAAAATCACCGTTGTGCGCCGGCCCCGGCAGTTCATCCTAACGGAAGGCCGGGCCGTAATCTACACATTTGAACGAGATAACTTGATAAGATCGCCATTCCGGGGCGAATCGAGCTTGACTGCGCAGCTTGACAGCGACTCGGGCGGAGATGAGAGTTTGGTGAAGCACTTGTGAGATAGCGCCCGTTTCCTGCGACATCATCCATCGGCCTCGAAATTAAAGGGGAAGTATCTACTCCCTCATGCCGATTGCTTTGCCGTGGCGAGCGCATTAAAGTATGGTGCGGCTGTGCTGACAGGAGACCCGGAGTTCAAGAAAGCCGACCATTTCGTTGAAATCGACCGGATATAAGAAAACCTTCATTTGACATCGGTTTATGATAAAGATCACTGACAATATTTACATTCCCGAAGCGGAATTGAGTTTCACGGCGTCGCTTAGCAGCGGCCCGGGCGGGCAGAACGTCAACAAGGTGAGCTCGCGCGTGACGCTGTGGTTTGACGTGGTGAACTCGCCAAGCCTCTCCCAGGATCAGAAAGATTTGATCATTCGCCGCCTTGCGACCCGCATCGGCAAAGACGGCCTCCTTCGCGTTATATCGCAGCAAACCCGCAGCCAGGTAGAGAATCGGGAACTGGCAATAGAGCGTTTCGCCGAACTGCTGCGGGATGCACTAAGGAAGGTCCCGATAAGAAAGAAGACACGGATCAGCAAGGGGGCAAAGCTCCGCCGACTGGAAGAAAAGAAGCAGCGCGGATTATTGAAAAGCAGGAGGTCGGCAAGGGTTCCTGTTGAGGATTAGGCACGAAGAGAGCCCGCACTCGTGGTCAGAGTAATCGGTTTATCAGGGTCCGTCTGGACAGAGGTTTGGGTAAGATTATCGACCAAATTCATCATAATCGTATGTAATTTCCAGCCAACGCCATCTAATGCAACTGCAGGTTTAACTTTATGAAATCACTAGACTTTTATCGCATCAACGGTAAGGGCCTATTCGCAAGTGGTACAAGCACCATTGAATCCTCATTTACCCTATATCGCAATTTCTGCTGGATAGGAGTTCTCACTAGGAAAGATTTGGCCTTTGAAGGCGAGACCTACCAGTTAAATGGGATTCTTCGGGATGGGCGTCCAATCAAGTCCGATATTCTACACGTGACACAAAAACGACCAAAAGAACGTAGCCGAGGTTTCGAACTGACCGCCACGGAAGGCGTGTATCTTGGCCAAGGCCGCGAAAATCCGCTGCCAAAGAGCCGATACCGGTTGACTGGCTTTTTCGAGGGAGCCTTTTCGTTCACTTATAATGGCTGGGATATCAGCTCTATCCCATGTCCAAACCCCGGAACTGCGCAGTCAATGGCAAAGAAGTGGCGCTGTCCTGTTGAGGGTGTTACGCTGGAGATGGGTCATATCGATGCCAGCTCAGACCAACACCATGATATCTCAAGAACAATTATGTTATTGCTTTCGCTTGCATGCGGAACTGGGGTTGCCTGTGACCGGCATTTTCTGATTTGGGAAAATGCAGAGCTTGAAATCTGGCGTCACATGACAGGGGACGAAATGGGGCCAGGCCCCATTATTCCTGTATCCGCAACTGAGAATTTTCTACGACAGGCACTTCTCGCATGGGAATCGTTATCTCAGGCACAACAACGAGCTTTTCGCTTGGCAGTAAACTATATAAACCTTTCAGCACATGGTTACATGGATACAAGGCTATTCAACATTCTTCAGCCTTGGGAATTTTTGGCAGAAACATGGGAAAAGAAAGGTGAACTGAGCAACCCGGTAAAGTACTTGCGCTCCAGACTTAACACTGCAAGAAAGCAATGGAAGAAGGATTACCCTGAATCTGACCCGAATGGCTTCTGGGGTACTCGCATTTCTTCCATTTTCGATTGGCCAAAGCTTTTGGACGGAATCAAGCAGCTTTCGGATTCGTACGGCCTTGACCTTGAACGAATGGGGCTGGATATTAACCTCCTGAAAAAGGCGCGCGACAGTGTAGCGCATTCCGGCAGGATTCCTGACCACCTCAGTGGTGCGAAGAGAGAAACGTTAGACCTGTTAACTCAAGGGCAATACTGTTTGCAGCTACTTCTCCTCCGAATGCTGGGCTATAAAGGACTTGTTTGCCATGCTACGGATGGACGGCGAACGTTGTTGGACATCGAAAAAGCGTTGGTCACCAAGCTTTCCTAATTGCAGATGGTCCCGATACGATACTTGCCTTTTCTGTTCTGATCCGTCAGGAGACACGGTGGGCTGGCGGCGCTGTCCGACGGCTAGACTTCTTAGTGTGATCGTGCTTCCGAGCAGTTCCAGGGCTTCACACGAACAGCGGATTTGGCCGCTTCAACACCTGTTAAATAGTCATCAATGTTAACAAGGTGAGCTCGCGCGTGACGCTGTGGTTCGACGTGGTGAACTCGACCAGCCTTTCTCCAGAAGACAAAGAACTCGTCATGCGCCGCCTCGGAAACCGCATCGGCAAGGCCAGCGTCCTTCGCGTTATATCGCAGCAAACCCGCAGCCAAGCAGAAAATAAGGAACTCGCCATAGAGCGTTTCGCCGAACTGCTGCGGGATGCACTCAAGAAGGTTCCGATAAGAAAGAAGACACGGGTCAGCCAGGGGACGAAGCCTTGCCGCGTGGAGGAGAAGAAGCAGACAGCACTGCGAAAAAGCAGGAGTTCGGAAAAAGTTTCCGGCGAGGACTAAATCTTCAGAAGAATACGAATATATGGGGGATACGGCGGATTGAGCTTTCCGTTATGTTCCCTACTCCGGATTGCAGAGGATCAGCCCTTAAATTCCTTCATTGTCACCATATTGCCGGGAACAGCCGCTTTCGTCTTTTTGCAAATTCAGAGTAGCCCTCTATCCCGAAGAGCGTTCTTTCTTCTGTCACGATCCGCAGAAGGATCGCCGGCACCAGAATGAGAGCAAACACACATACGGTGACCCAGTTAAAGAAATAAATGGATATTCCGGCATTGGCGATGATCATTCCCGCATAGGCCGGATGCCTTGTAAACCGGTACGGTCCGGAATCCACAAGCTGGTGCTGGGCCACGATTCTAACCCTGTGTGAATAGAACCGCCCCAACGTGCGAATCGCCCACAACCGATAACAGATACCAGACAGGAAGATCGTTATGCCGGCAAGGTGCGCAACATTCGGCGTTCGCCAAACCGAGGGAAACCAAAGAGCGGTGAGAACCGTAAGCGCCTGTCCAAGCCCATATATCTGGCATGTTGCAAAATCCGCCGTTTTTTTGCCCTCAGTGTCGACATCTTTTCCGGAAACACGCAGCTCGATCAGCAGCCACAAAATGTATGCGCCGACGAATACGGTATCAAAATTAACGGGGTATCCGTTCCAAATGCCCATGACCCGGCCGGGCCTGATACAGGCAATCAGAATTATTCCTCCGATCAAACAAACTCCCATTATCAGCGGTATAAAGTCCCTGGTTTTCATGTTTGTTCCCGAGTCTCTCATGGAGTGAAGCCTCGCCGAAATTCAAAGGAAAGCGCCTTATTATTCATGAGCCCGTCCCAATCCTTCACAAACACCTGACGGCAAGATCCTAAAAACCGATGGTTTCGGCTGGTTTCCCGGCCGCTGCCAATAGAAGACTTCCTTAAACGAATTCCTGCAAACCGAAAAAGCCATAAATCCGTCAGGACCGGGATGATTTTTTATCCATGTCCGAAAATGGCCGGTATTTTCTTTGCCCGTAGATATAATTAAACATCGGGAAAGGAAATACGCATGATGGAAACAAGAGCACCCGAACTGCCTCTGGATGACAAAGCCTGCTATGCCGCCATGCAGGCACACGATGTCCGCTTCGACGGTCGTTTTTTTTGCGGGGTTTCTTCTACCGGCATCTATTGCCGCCCGGTTTGCCGGGTGAAACTTCCCAGGGAACGAAACTGCACTTTTTTTGTCAGTGCGGCGGCGGCAGAGGCGGCCGGTTACAGGCCCTGCCTCAGATGCCGGCCGGAACTGGCACCGGGTCTGGCCCCGGTCGATTCGGTCCATCGGCTGGCGCGAAGCGCTGCCCTGATCATGGAAGAAGATTGCCCGACCTCCCGCAAAATTTCGGAAATGGCAGCTATCCTGGGAATCACGGACCGACATCTGCGCCGCGTCTTTTTTGCCGAGTACGGCGTCTCGCCCGTACAATATCTTCAGACCCAGCGGTTGCTGTTGGCTAAAAGCCTGCTTACCGACACGCGGCTTCCAGTGACCGATGTTGCGCTGGCCGCAGGTTTCGGCAGCATTCGCCGGTTTAACGATCTATTCAAAAATCATTATAAACTCACGCCGAACGCCCTCCGGAAGGACGGCCGAAGCAGGGAGGAAAACAATGACGCGATCACGTTATCGCTCGGCTACCGTCCGCCGTATGCCTGGGACAGGATGATTTCCTTTCTGGCCGCCAGGGCCATCCCGGGGGTTGAAAGCGTGGTCGGAGATACTTACCGCCGCACCGTAGCCGTCAAAAAGGGCGAAACGATCCATTACGGCTGGATCTCGGTGGCAAACCGGCCGGCCCGAAATACTCTTCTCGCTACCGTTGCCACACCCTTATTACCGGTTTTGTCCCAGGTACTGGTAAAAATCAGGCATCTGTTCGATGTAAACTGCAGCCCCGATAAAGTGTACGGGAAGCTTTCTGCGATGAACAGGCTTGCACCGAATATCTGTGTGCCGGGGATACGGGTGCCGGGATGCTTCGACCCTTTCGAAATATCGGTGCGGGCCATTTTGGGACAACGGGTAACCGTCAAGGCCGCCGGTACGTTGGCCATGCGACTGGTTAACCTCGTCGGCGAAAAAGTGGACACCCCGTTTGAAGAGCTTGCCCTTGCGTTCCCTCATCCCGACAAAATTTGCGCCCTTGAAGGCCCGGTCGAAAATCATCTGGGGCCGATCGGCATACCCGGCGGCAAGGCGCGCTCGATTTTGGCCCTGGCAAAAGCGTTGGCGACCAATTCCATCACACTTTCCTACAGTGCAAACCACGGGGAAGTAATGGAAAAACTGCGTGAATTGCCCGGCTTTGGCCCCTGGACGGTGCAATATGTCGCGATGCGGGCGCTCGGTTGGCCGGATGCCTTTCCGCACACCGACTACGGTATCAAAAAAGCGCTTTCGGACCGACCTTCACACGAAATATTGGCACTGTCACAGAAATGGAGTCCCTGGCGTTCGTACGCGACCATTTTGTTGTGGAATTTTCTTCCCAATAAGCTTGAATATCAAAAAGGGAGTCGTTGAAATGATTTACACCTGCACCATCGATACTCCGCTGGGAGCCATGACCGCCGCAGTGAAAGACGAGGCCCTCATCGGCTTGTGGTTTATCGGCCAAAGATACTACCCGCCCCAGACAGAGCACTGGAGTCATAGACCGGACCTTCCCATTTTCAATGCGCTGCGGCATCATCTCGCGTGTTATTTTTCCGGAAAAGCCGCTGCGCTCGATTTCCGGCTCGATCCTCCAGGGTCATCCTTCCAAAAAACGGTATGGGACATCCTTTTAAAAATCCCGATGGGCCAAGTTGCTTCCTACGGGCAAATTGCCGGATATATTGCCCGGACCCGTGGCATGGCCTCAATGTCGGCCCAGGCCGTGGGCGGCGCTATCGGGCATAATCGGATTTCGATCCTGATCCCCTGTCATAGAGTTGTAGGTTCTAACGGGACCCTGACGGGCTATGCCGGAGGACTGGATAAGAAGGCGGCGCTTCTGCGCATTGAAAGCGTAAATCCGGCAAAAGTCGATTTGAGCAAATCGGTATTTCCTTTTGCGACCATGATGCGGCAATAAATCGAGCGGGTTTGCCGCAGACTGTTGACAAGCACCATCATGAGCGAAACACTCCCGCATCCCACGTTGCTTCCATCGCGGCTCCCGGGGCCGGCTCCAAAAATCACGGTTGCAAAGGCAAGGAAGACATCGGAATATACCGGCACGCGAGCCGGGGGAGAAAAACGCAAGATTTCGCGGGCGCAAATCCACCCGCGGGAATGAATGCTTCCTGGTGGGGTGGACAAGCGCAGGAAACCATATCTGTCTACTGCTTCCAGACCTTGTCACGCAGACACGGAGCGCCAATATGGAAGAAAATCAGGCCAGGGCCTTTCTGGATGCTGCCCATGAAGGTGTACTGGCTGTTGACGAGCAGGGACGAGTCACCCTTTTTAACAGCGCGGCCGAGCGATTGACGGGTATATCGGCCGAATCCGCGCTGGGGCGCTCCGTCCTGGAGGTCATTCCCAATACTCGCCTGCATATTGTGCTCGAAACCGGCGAAGCCGAACTGGATCAGCTCCAGTATACGGGAACGACGACCATTCTCACGAACCGGGTACCGGTTCGCAACGCCCGTGGTGAGGTCGTCGGGGCGATGGCGACTTTCCGGGACATCAGCGAAATAAAACGCCTGGGCAGTGAAATTGCCGCCTTGAAGGAGACGCGAACCCTGCTGGAAGCCATCGTAAACGCCACCCAGGATGCAATTTCGGTGGTGGACGAAAAAGGGATGGGCATCCTCATCAATCCGGCTTACACCCGGCTGACGGGCCTGAGCGAAGGTGAGGTGCTGCGCCGGCCGGCCACGATCGATATCGCCGAGGGGGAAAGCGTGCACCTGCAGGTGCTGCGAACGCGCCTGCCGATGAAGCATGTACCCATGAAGGTCGGCCCGGGGCGTCGAGAAGTGCTGGTGGACTGTGCTCCCATAATTGTGGACGGCGTCCTCAAGGGAAGCGTGGGAGTGGTCCACGATGTCTCCGAACTGCGTTCCCTCAGCGAACAACTGGATAAGGCCAAACAACTGATTCGCCACCTCGACACCAAGTACACCTTCGAGGATATCGTCGCGGTCAGTGCCGTTATGCGCGAACTGCTCGAACAGGCCGGAAGGGCGGCCGCCACCCCGGCAACGGTGCTTCTGTCCGGCGAAAGCGGCACCGGGAAGGAACTGTTTGCCCATGCCATCCACCATTCGAGCGAGCGCGCCAAGGGGCCCTTTATTTGTGTAAACTGCGGCGCCATCCCGGATACCCTCCAGGAAAGCCAGCTCTTCGGCTACGTGGAAGGGGCTTTCACCGGGGCCAGGCGCCGGGGACAAAAAGGATACTTCCTGGAGGCCCAGGGCGGGACGATTTTCCTGGATGAAATCGCCGAAAGCAACATGGCGGTCCAAACCAAACTGCTGCGGGTGCTCCAGGAAAGGGAAATCGTCCCGGTTGGCGCTTCACGGCCCGTGCCGGTTGACGTACGCGTCATCACGGCCACCAATATCGACCTGGTTTCCGCGGTCGAAACGCGACTCTTTCGATCGGACCTTTTCTATCGGCTCCACGTCCTGCCGATCCACATCCCTCCCCTGCGTGAGCGCAGGGAAGATATTCCTCCATTGCTGAATTCCCTTCTCGGCAAGCTCAACCGGGAGTACAGCCGCCATGTAGAAGGGATAACCCCCGAGGCCATGGCCCTGTTTTGCGCCTATGACTGGCCGGGGAATGTGCGCGAGTTGGAAAACATCCTTGGCCGGGCGTTGATAAACATGCAGCCCGGAGAAAGGACTGTGTGCACGCACCATCTGCCTTTGCTGACGCCGATTTGCACCAAACCGGCCGCTGAAGAGGGACGGATGGTGAATACGATCGGGTGAAGAGAATGCCGGTCTGGCCGAAGCTCATGATGTATGGGAGAAGGCCCTGCTGCGACAGACAATGGAGTTGGTGAAAGGAAACAGGACCCATGCCGCCCGGCTGTTGAAAATTTCGGTTCGCCAGCTCTATAACAAGCTGAAAAAGCACGGCTTGGGCTGATAGCGGCAATATATTTCCGGCAATATATTTCATAATCGGCAATTATCTTCCTTGCCATCCCCGTTATAATAATTCACTGCAATACTTCCAATTCTCCCTCCCCCAAAATCCCCTTCACCAATTTTAAGCTTATTTATCAGGTACTTGAAAACCAATCCGGATAATTGCCGCATCTCGAAATAATCGAATGTCAATGCTCGAAAGCCCCGAGGAGAGCTTCCCGGATGCCTGGAGGCGGTGGCACAGGATGTGCTGAGCATAAAGGTAAAGAAAGTCGAGGAGGACGATAATGCTCGATTTCCAAGCAGCGCCGGTGAAGAAAATAAAACCCCCTGCCGTTAGACTCGTCATCCGGGCGGAAAGGTGCAAGGGTTGCGGGATCTGCATAAAATTCTGCCCTGAGAAGATTCTCGTCCTCGGCGACGAATTGAACTCTTACGCATATCCCACTATCAGGATGACGGATGAAAAAGCCTGCACGCACTGCCTGCGCTGTTGCCTGGTGTGCCCCGATGTCGTCTTTGCTTTCATTCCGGAGGAGGACGCGCCGTGCTGGAAACATTGATGAAAGGCAACGAAGCATTGGCTGAGGCGGCGGTGCGCGCTGGATGCCGCTATTATTTCGGCTATCCGATTACTCCCCAGACCGAACTCATGGAATATTTCGCCCGGCGCCTGCCCGAAGTCGGCGGCACATTCCTGCAGGCCGAGAGTGAACTGGCGGCCGTTAACATGCTGTACGGGGCGGCAGGCGCCGGGGGCCGGGCGATGACCTCCTCTTCCGGTCCCGGAATAAGTCTGAAGCAGGAGGGGCTTTCTTTCCTCGCTTGCGCCGAGCTGCCCTGCGTGATTGTCAACGTAATGCGGGGCGGACCGGGTCTGGGCAGTATTCAGCCCTCGCAGGGCGACTACTTCCAGGCCACCAGGGGCGGGGGACACGGTGACTACCGGATGCCTGTCCTGGCCCCTGCTTCGGTACAGGAAACGGCGGACCTCGTGGTCAAAGCGTTCGACATGGCGCAACGCTATCGTACTCCGGTCGTCCTGCTAAGCGACGGAGTTACCGGGCAGATGATGGAACCGGTTCGCCTGCCCGCCGAGAAAACCGACGACAGCCTCAAGCCCTGGGTTACGGATGGCTGCAGGGGACGCCGGCGACGGATAATAAAAACTCTCTACCTGGACCCGGCCAAACTGGAAGCGCATAATCTGCACCTCCAGGCCAAGTACGGGCAAATCTGCGAAAACGAAGCTCTTTGCGCGGGATACCTGCTCGAAGACGCCGAAGTCGTGATCGTGGCATTCGGAATTTGTGCCCGTGTAGCGCAAACCGCCGTCGACAATTTGAGAGAGGAAGGCCTGAGGGTCGGGTTATTCAGGCCTGTTACCCTGTGGCCCTTTCCGGAAAAAGCCCTGAATGATGCCGTAAAAACGGCAGGGCATGTACTGACCGTCGAAATGAACGCGGGCCAGATGCTCGAAGACGTCCGGCTCTCCTTGCCGTCGAGAAAAATTCACTTTTACGGAAGGATGGGTGGCGTCCTGGTCTGCGCATCGGAAATCGAAGCCGAGGTTAAGCGAATCGTTTAAGGGCGAAATCAAATGGCCGGAAATTCTTACGTTCCTCCTAAAACATTGACAGAGACCCGATTTCATTATTGCCCCGGCTGCGGTCACGGAGTGGCGCACCGTCTGGTGGCAGAAGTTATCGACGAGCTTGAGATCCGGGAGAAAACCATCGGTGTGGCCGCGGTCGGCTGTTCAATCCTGATTTACAATTATCTCGATTTGGACATGCAGGAGGCCGCACACGGTCGAGCACCCGCCGTGGCTACCGGCATCAAGCGGGTCCTTCCCGATCGCATCGTGTTCACCTACCAGGGAGATGGCGACCTGGCGTCCATCGGGCTGGCCGAGATCGTTCACGCAGCCGCCCGTGGAGAAAACATCACCGTAGTCTTTATCAATAACGCAAACTACGGGATGACCGGCGGGCAAATGGCCCCTACTACATTACCCGGGCAGAAGACCACCACTTCTCCTTTGGGGCGGGACGTGGCAAAGGCCGGCAATCCTCTGAGGATCGCCGAGTTGCTGGCTGTCCTGGATGGCCCCGCCTACATAAGCCGGGTGACGCTCCATAATCCCGGTGCAGTCCTCAAGGCCAAGAAAAGCATCCGAAAGGCTTTCGAGTGCCAGAAACTCGGGCTGGGGTTTTCCCTGGTGGAGGTATTGTCGCCCTGCCCCACCAACTGGGGCATGGAACCTTCGGCGGCCCTGGAGTGGCTTGAGAAGAAAATGATCCCCTATTATCCGCCGGGGGTCTTCAGGGACACGGCAATACCGGCAATGTAGCTTTATCGATAATCACCGGTACGGGCTCGAAACGATATAGGAGACAGGCATATGTATCATCAGGTATTGATAGCTGGATTCGGCGGGCAGGGAGTATTGACGTGTGGACAGATCCTTGCCCTGGCGGCGGCCATGGAGGGCAGGCATGTGACCTGGATGCCTTCCTATGGGCCTGAACAGCGCGGCGGGACCGCCTACTGTGTGGTCACGATTTCGGATCGCCGCATAGGTTCTCCTCTGGCGGAAGATCTGTGCGCGGCGCTCATCTTCAACAATCCTTCATTGGTCAAATTCGAGCCGCAGTTGAGCGAAGGCGGCCTCCTGATCATTAATTCATCCATGGTCACAACGGATGCCGCGCGTTGCGATCTCATCACGCACCGGGTGCCGGCCGACGAAATGGCGCAGGAAGCGGGCATGAGGCGGGTGGGCAATGTAGTCATGCTGGGAGCCTACCTTGCCGCAAGCGGCGTAGTCTCCAGGGCGACGACCCTGGAGGCGATTATCAACCATCTTGGGCCGGCAAAGAAGCACTTGGTGGAATTTAATCAAAAAGCCCTGGAGGCGGGTTGGAATTTCATCCTCGAACCTGGCTGGTCCCAATTTGCCGTCGGTGCGGCGTCGTACCGGCCACGAGTCCTGCATCAAAGTGCTGCTGGAATGGAATGAGGCCTTTTGAGCGACTGTTGGTCAGGTGATGTGACGGGGAAAGCCGGCTCCGGGACTTCTGCCCCCCATGAGTAGAAACGGCAAACGCGTGCGAGACTCCGCTCGCCTCTTGCGCTCCGTGCCCGGATAGCAAGTATCCGGGCCACCTGAGAGCTTTCGAATCCGGACAAAACTCAGCGCAGGATGTTTACCTGTGAAATCCATTGTTAGGCAGCATCGACATCAATGTATTCGCTCACCGATGCAGGCATGGGAACGGGTTCGCCGGCCTCTTTCAGTCCTTCTATATGGAACTCGATCGCTTCCCTTATCAATCTGAGAACTTCCTTCCGGCTTTGTCCTACGGCAATACAGCCGGGGAGATCGGGAACGTGGGCTCCGTAGCTTGCCTCACCTTTTTCAACGACCACCATATATTTCATAAAATTCCTCCACCTATTACAGGCCGTCCTGTTTCAAGATGCTCGCCTATGTTCCCGGTGGGATGTCGATATTCTCGTTGCCGGCAACCGTTATTGTACCCGGTTTTGAAGCATGACGAAACTGCCGATGGCTTCCCCGCATGCGCACTTGTCGCCATCCATCCGCATTGAGCATCTTGATGGATCTCTCACCTTCATGACCGATCAGTCCTATGTTGCCACGGCTGACTACGTTGCACCGGAATTCATACATATTACCTGATACTGGGATAGAATCATTGTGGATGACCGCACACGTCTTCCAAACCTGCGTTGTCCGTGTCAACCGCGCTACTCCCTTTGCTAGGCCGCAGACTCTTCCGAGGAGTACGGCTGGATAAGGACTTCCGCCGGTATTCCCAAACCCTTGTGAAGCTTCCGTATCATGCCGATAGTGAGCGGGCGCTTCCGGTTGAGAACCTCGGAAACACGGGCGCGGCTTCCGATGAACGGCTCAAGGTCCAGGCGGGAGAGTCCACGGCTTTCAATGTAGTACAGGATAGCTTCAACCGGGTCCGGAAGTGGAACCGGGTAGTGTTTCTCTTCGTAAGCTTCGATCAGGGTAGCCAATATCTCCAGCCGGTCCCCTTCAGCAGAGTCGGGCACAGCATCAAAGAGGCGTTCCACCTCTTCCAGCGCAGCTTTGTAATCATTCTCAGTTTTGATAGGTAGAATTTCCATAACCTTGAAACTCCAGTCAGACGGTAGAAGCATCGATGCGGTCATATTCCCGATGGGTGCCCACAAATCGAATATAAACAATTCCGAACTCATACTGAACGGCCGCCACGAGCCGATAAGAGTTGCCTTTAATATTGAAAATCACCCGGTTATCGGCCAAAAAGCTGGCATGCCGGTAAGCCTTCCTGATATCTGCAGGAGATCTCCAACGAGCCTGTTTCACATCAGCATGCCAAGCCAGCAACGATTGTGCTGCATCCGGGTGCGCTTCCCCAAATTCTTTGAGCACTTTTCGAGAGATGATCCGCATGGGAGCAATTTATCATGATCCCACCCTGGGATCAAGATTCTTCCTTTCCGGTTGGGCGACATCTCGGCCACATTCTTACGTGACTAAAGCTTTTTAAGAATAGTTGGGTTATATTGTTGATCTGTTCGCTGGATTCATGGTCCTCCTGCTGGAAACACCTCTCAAGACCCCGTTTATCCTGAATTTCCCCGTAGATTTTTGCGTGTCCGACCGAGCATGGCCCTCTGGATTCGGATGAGTTCGCCAATAGAGAAAGAAGGTATGAGTACGCTTTCCAGGTCGCCTGCGAGCCCCGCATTCCTCTGGCTAACCACCATTGTCGTGATGTGCGGGTCCTTTATGGTGGTGCTTGACGCCACGGTGGTGAACATCGCGCTTCCCAGGATCATGGCCGCCTTCGGTGCAAATATCAACAAAATCCAATGGATAATTACAGCCTACCTGCTCACCATGGCCATAATGATGCCTTCGGTGGGATGGTTAAGCCATCGCATCGGCAATCGGCGTCTTTTTCTCCTGAGCCTTTCCATCTTCACCGCGGCTTCCGCCCTTTGCGGCACCGCGTGGAACGAAAACGCGCTCATCCTGTTCCGGGTCCTGCAGGGTGTGGGGGCCGGATTGCTCATGCCCATCGCCATGGCGATCATCTTCGAAGCTTTCCCGGTCGAAAAGCGAGGCATGGCCATGGGGATTTACGGCATCGGAGCGACATTCGGTCCCGTAATCGGCCCCACCCTTGGAGGCTATCTCACCGAGAAGTTCTCATGGCATCTGATTTTCCTTATCAACGTTCCCGTGGGACTTATGGCGATTGTCCTGGCCGCCTGGATTCTACCGAAAGGGGCAACCCGCAAAGATATGCATTTCGACGTTTGCGGCTTTGTGACCATGGCCGTCGCCATGGGATCTTTCCTCATGGCGCTTAGCCAGGGGAGGCAGGCAGGGTGGACGTCGGATTATATTCTCGGATTACTCGGCGTGGCTATTATTTCCCTTGCCGTTTTTCTTCGAGTGGAACTCAGGTCTTCCAATCCCTTTATAGATCTTCGGGTCTACAAGAATTTTACATACGCAATGTCAACCATTGTGTTCATCATTCAGGGGGTCGGGCTTTTCGGGGCCACTTTCCTGATCCCGCTCTTTTTCGAGACAATACTCAACTACAGTCCGCTGGAAACCGGGCTCCTGCTGCTCCCGATGGCCCTGGTGGTTTCGATGGTGTTGCCGCTGTCCGGGCGTCTTACCGACCGCATCGATGCAAGGATTCCGGTCGGGCTCGGCGTGTTTTTCTCGGTCGTCTCCCTTTTTTGGCTCTCGTTTCTCAATATGGGGACTTCCGCCGCCGAAGGGATAGGCATGCTGATCATGCGAGGACTTGGAATCGGTTTCCTTTTCCCGCCCATTATGAACTCGGCCCTCAAAAGCCTCCCGCAGGGAAAAGTGGCCACCGGTTCCGGTTTGATGAACGTTTCAAGGCAGGTGGGTGGGGCCTTTGGAGTAGCACTCATGGGCGCCGTACTGGAACACAGCCAAATTCATCACGAGTCGATCTTCTCGAAGGCTCAAGGCCTGGTCTCCTACGCCGCGAACGCTTTGCCGGAACCCATGCGAACCTTATCCGTCCGGCACGGAGTGCTCGATTCCGCCTCTCACAAAAGCACGGCGGCCCTATATGCGCTGATCAAGCAAAAGGCGATGGTGGCCTCGTTCGATGACGCTTTCCTGTTGGCGGCCGGGATTTTTGCCCTGGCGATAATTCCCACCATCCTGTTGCGAGGCCGGAAACCGACAACTTCCGACACGGAGGTAAGTAACCCCCCGGCCATCGCTTGAGCTTCCCGCAAGACGGTGCATCACCAAGTCTTCCCGCTCCGCGCAGAGGCCTGGCGAGTCCATCACGTCACACCAGATGGTTACTTTACTCCTTACCTTATTGACATTATAGATTATTTGATCCTAAGGAAATCAATGAGTCGCACCGTATTGCCGTCCGGGAAAAGCGAACTCGTTGAACCACAACCGGGTCAAAACAGCCGCAAACGGCAAATGTGCACGCCCTCATCAGGATCGCTATCTGTAAATTATGGAGAAGAATCAATCAGTCCTGAATCATTTTCACCCCCTTGTAGGGAGCTGGTTTGCGGAATCCGTCGGCATGCCGACCGACGTGCAGATGCTGGCCTGGCCGCACATCGCGGCGGGCGAGCACGTCCTCATCGCCGCTCCGACGGGAAGCGGGAAGACAATGGCCGCCTTCCTGTGGGCCATCAACGAGCTGATCACGGCAAAATGGCCGCCGGGCCAGATCAGCGTGCTCTATGTTTCACCACTCAAAGCACTCAATAACGACATCCGCAGAAACCTCGTGAGGCCCCTTTCCGAGATCAAAGCAGTCTTCACGCGATCGGGAACACATTCGCCCTTTCCCGGAATCGCCATAAGAAGCGGCGACACGCCGCAGTCCGAGCGCCGCCGCATGCTGCGCGAGCCCCCTGAAATCCTGATCACAACGCCGGAGAGCCTCAATCTGATGTTGAGTTCCAAGGGTGGACGGTCCGTGCTGACCAATATCCGGACCGTAATCCTGGATGAAATTCACGCGGTGGTCGACAACAAGCGCGGCGTGCATCTCATCACCGGGGTGGACCGGTTGGTGCCCCTTTCCGGTGAATTCCAGCGCATTGCCCTTTCGGCTACCGTTCGGCCGCTGGAAACGGTGGCCCAATTCGTCGGGGGCTACCGTATGGAGGGCGATCCTGGCGGCCCCGGATACTCCGCCAGGCCGGTTCGCATCGTCTCATCTTCCCAAAAGAAAGACTATAAAATAACCGTTCGTTTCCCGGAGGCCGCCGCCGATTGGGGTGCCCCCGACTCTTTCTGGCGGCCTTTTGTGGGCGAAATAAAAGAGATAGTCGCAAGGAACCGGTCAACCCTGATTTTCGCCAACAGCAGGCGGCTATGTGAAAAACTCACACATCTGATCAACGAGGATGAACCGGCCCCGGTGGCCTATGCCCACCACGGCTCCCTCTCCCGGGAGATCCGTGCCGCGGTGGAAAAGAAGCTAAAGGCCGGGGAATTGCGTGCGATAGTTGCCACGAACTCTTTGGAGCTCGGCATAGACATCGGAACGCTGGACGAGGTGGTCCTGCTTCAGGCGCCTCCATCGTTTTCTTCGGCAATCCAACGGATCGGCCGGGCGGGTCATCGGGTAGGGGAAGTCAGCCGTGGGACCCTCCTGCCTGTCGATTCCCAGGATGTTTTGCACACCGCCGTCCTGGCCGGGGGAATCCTCGGTCAGGACATCGAAGCGGTGCGTCCCGTAATCAGTCCACTGGACGTGCTGGCCCAGATCGTCGTTTCCATGACCGGCGTGGAAACATGGGACCTCGATCGTCTCTTCGCCCTGCTCAGGACCAGCTATCCCTACCAATCGCTCAGCCGCCGGCAGTTCGATCTCGTGATCGAGATGCTGGCGGGCCGGTATGCCGGCAGCCGGCTACGCGAGCTTAAACCGCGCATAGCCGTCGATAAGCTCGAAAACACGGCGACGGCAAAAAAAGGGGCGCTGCAGGCAGTCTACTTTTCCGGCGGCACCATCCCCGACCGGGGCTACTTCCATCTGCGCCACAATGAAAGCGGCGCGCGAATCGGAGAACTGGACGAAGAGTTCGTCTGGGAAGCAAAAATCGGCCAGGTGTTTACCCTCAGCACCCAGAACTGGAAGATCGAGCGGATCACCCACAATGATGTCTTCGTCACCCCGGCCCGCCGCGGGGCCGCCGCCCCACCGTTTTGGAAAGCCGAGGAAAACCTGCGCGGTTCTCATTTCTCGGAGCGGATCGCAGATTTTTTGGAAGCGGCTGACGAGTTGCTGGAAAATCCGGAGGTTAAAGAATTCCTCCGGAAAACAACCCTCATGGACGACAGCCCCGCAAAAGGGCTTGCGGGTTTGCTCTCCGCCCGGTTATCCCAACTCCATTCCCGCGACCCATTGCTCGCTCTTCGAAGTCTCGATCCCGGCGCCGTGGAACGGCTCATTACCTTTCTGACGAGGCAAAAGGAGGCCACCGGACGCCCTCTTCCGCATCGTCACCACCTGCTGGTAGAGCATATCGGCTCGGGGCCCGGAGGATATCCCGGAAACCAGATCGTACTTCACACCATTTGGGGCGGCCGCATAAACCGGCCGTTTGCCATGGCCCTGGAGGCGGCATGGGAGGACCGCTACGGGTACCGGCCGGAGCTTTATCCGGGAAACGACTGCATTATGCTGCAACTCCCCCATGAAGCAGGCGGTGAAGAAATCCTCTCCCTGGTCACCAGCGTCAACTTTTCCGGGCTGATAAGGAAAAAACTCGAAGGCTCCGGTTTCTTTGGGGCCAGGTTCCGGGAATGCGCCGGCCGCGCATTGCTTTTGACCCGCCGCCAACTAAACGAGCGCATGCCGCTCTGGCTGAGCCGGCTTCGTTCCCAGGAGCTGCTTGGCTCCGTGCTCCAGTACGAAGATTTCCCGATCCTTCTTGAAGCTTGGCGCACCTGCTTAAAGGATGAACTCGATCTGGAAGGACTGGGTAGTGTCCTTGCCGACCTGGAATCCGGCATCATCACCCGGTCGGAAGCTCATACCGACCACCCGAGCCCGATGGCCCGGGCCATCACCTGGCCCCAGATAAACCAGTACATGTACATGGACGACCAGCCGCGGGCGGGAAAGAGTTCAAAGCTGCGGTCGGATCTTTTGCATGAGGTAATCTCTATCCCCGAGCTGCGCCCGGCACTCTCCGGTGAGGTGGCCGAACGCTTCGAGCTGAAACGCCAGCGGCTGAGCCCCGGCTATTCGCCCGACAGCGCTCCGGACCTGATCGAATGGGTAAAGGAACGACTTCTTTTGCCGCAGTCCGAATGGGAGAGCCTACTCGACGCCATGCGGCGCGATCACGGCCTGGACCCTGACACCATGCTGGCGTCCACGGCCGACAGGCTAGCGCGGGTCCACCCGCCGAAGGCTACCGGGCCGCTGATTATTGCGCTCGAAAATCTTCCACGCATAAGCCACGGCTTGCATTGGGATATGGCCTCCGTATCCCCTTCACGGCTGGACACGGGAGAAACCTTCCAGGCTTCACATCTGCGGGATCTCTTCTCCCGGCTCAGGGACTCCGAGCCGTTTGCCGAGGACCAGGACGAGCTGTTCACTGTAATCCTTTCGGAATGGCTCCAGTTTTATTCGCCCCGGTCGCTGGAGTTCGTGCGGGCAACCCTCGGCCTGGACCGCGACCGGCTGGCGGTAGCCGTGGAGGCGCTGATAGACGCGGAAAGGCTGGTTTCGGGGCTTCTCGTGGAAAATGACGAGCGGGACCACATCTGCGACAGCCAAAACTATGAGGTGATGCTCCGGATTTCGCGAGCGGCGGCCATACCCGTCTTCACCGCCCTGGATATCGAGTGGCTGCAACCCTTTCTTGCGCGATGGCAGGGCCTTGCCACCACCGGCTCCGAAGCAGGTTTGGACGGGCTGTTCCAAAAGATAGAGCAGCTCGTTTCCTACCCCGCTCCGGCGGAACTTTGGGAAACGGAGATTTTCCCGGCGCGCCTTCGACCTTACGATCTTTCCTGGCTGGACTCCATTATGCAGCAAAGCGATCTGCGTTGGATTGGGATGCCGGGACGGAAGGTGGCCTTCTCCTTCGAGCCTGACCTGGATCTTTTGCTGGAGGAAGGCGCCGAGCCGGCGCAGGCCATGGCGATTGCCAACGCCGAAGTGGCAAGTCACAGTCGAGAGCGGCAGTCCAACAGGCCGCTTCTTCGGCTGGTTCCGGCCTCCTCAAAAGCAACGCGGGAAGATGCCGAAAACGTCCACGGGGAGCATCCTCTCCTTGAGATGGAGCACGAAGCGAAAGACTGCGATGCAGATTTCGCCCGGCTCTTTTTCAACTCGGCGGTAAAGTATGATTTTTCAACTCTTGTGGCTCTGTCCAAATGCACCCCTGCACGAATGGCCGAGAGGCTCTGGAAGGAAGTCTGGCGGGGAAGGCTCACCAACGATACGTTCGCGTCCCTTCGCCACGGGATCGAAAACAACTTCAAGGTGTCGGACCCGGCGGCATTGACTGCCCGACGCGGCCGCAGACGCCGCCACAGTGCAAGGGTCGCCTTTTCCATGTGGAAAGGTTCGCTTCCGATGGTGGGAAATTGGATGCCCATTCGATGGCCGGAGCACGAAGACGATCTCCTCGAAAGGGTCGAGCGTGAGAAGGAACGGGTGCGGCTGCTTCTGGACCGTTATGGCATTCTGTTCCGTGAGCTTTTGCAAAACGAGCTGCCCGCATTCGGTTGGGGAAGTATCTTTAGGGCCCTGCGGCTGATGGAACTCTCGGGAGAGGTCCTGACCGGCTATTTTTTTGAAGGAGTACCCGGCCCGCAGTTTATTTCCCATGAGGCTTTCCGCATGCTCCAAAGGAAATTCCCGCAGGAGCCTGTTTACTGGCTTTGCGCCACAGATCCGGCATCCGCCTGCGGCATACGGTTGGACGCTCTCAAGGGAAAGCTCCCACGGCGGGTCCCGGGCACCCATCTCGTCTACCACGGCGGGAAGCTGGTCATGGAATCACGGCGAAACGCAAAGGCCCTCATCTTTCATGTGCCCGAGACCGATCCTCACCTGCAATCTTACCTTGGATTGCTCCACCATCTGCTTACAAGAAGAGTCCAACCGATGCGTCGCATCGCCATCGAAACGTCTGTTGGTATTTCCATTACTGACTTACAACGGCATCTTAGGAAACAATTCGATGTAGTTAACGACGGCTCAAAATTGAATGTCTACAGAAAATACAGTTCTGAGTCAGTCCCAAAGTATGGAGGAGAATAATATGGAAACCGTCAACGTCGAGGGCGCCCCCGGCAGCCTCCATGCCAACGCCCTCAAAATCAACTTCGACGCCTCCCCGGACTTCAAGCACCTGGTGCCCTACCAAAAATGCATGCAAGCCGGTAGAGCCTGAAAAAATAGGGGGCATAGCAACCTCACTGCTTCTCACGCAAAGAAAGTCTGTCGAAGGATCGCCGTGTGAAAGGCCGTAGACGAAGGATCGACCATGTTGCATTACCAGCACAAAGGCGGACTTGAAGACCCGGAGTTTCTCCGCCGCATTGGTGAGCTTTCGGTAAAGTCGGACCGTGTCTGGCTTGCGGCCCTGAGTGTCGGTCTCGGTTTTACGCTGATTGCCGCCTATCTTTTTGACTTCTCTCCGACGGGGAAATTCTTGGCATATGCCGGACTTAGCATTCGCGCGAGCCTCTATTTCAGGGCGGGGGTAGTTCTGGAGGGACGGGGCGGTGAGGTTTTATCGGATCTCTTCAAGCTTGGACTCGTGGCGGGCATTTTTGAGATTCTCGTGGACTGGGGACTCATCCACTGGATTTCCAACGGCCGTTTGGTTTACCTTACCGGCAACGACGTCGTTCTTCTTGCCTCGCCGCTGTGGATGCCCGTGGCCTGGGCTTGCGTGATCGCGGAGCTTGGCTATCCGGCGATGCGCCTGTTCCGATGGCTCAAAGCATCCATGACCACGAATCGAGCGGCGGTCATCGCTTCGCTCCTGACCGGACTGGCCGCCTCGGTAACGGTGGGATTCTACGAATACCTTGCCTACAGAGCGAACTTGTGGAGGTATGAGAAAGCCAATGTGATGCTTGGAGATTCCTGTGCCCTGTACATTCCTTTCGGGGAATTTTTGATGTTCCTTGCCATTCTGCCGATAGGAGCGAGAGTATTATCGATGAATCATCGCAGGGAGGCTGCTTTCATTGAAGGAGGAGCCGCATTTGCACTGGCGATAGCGTTAGGCTACGCGCTCGCCTATTTCTTACTGGAGGTCAGATAGAAGCATTTTACTTCTCACCTTCAGCCTTCAGCCTGAACACTCATCCCATTGCTCCACCACCTGCTTACAAGAAGCCCGTAGCCCGTAGGATGGGTGGAGCGGAGCGTAACCCATCACTTTTCACATGCTTTGACCATTGATCTGAATGTGACCATGACCAACTACCGCCGCAGCCGCCTACCGGGAGCTACATATTTCTTCACGGGGCCATTGCCCAAAGAGGGGTCTGCTCACGAAACGGAAATAATAGCACGCTAAGCGTGCGCAGAGGCAGGCACCCAACGGTACAGCGTTGGAATTGACACGCCCAGGTTCTTGGCCACATCCCTCGGAGGAGTGCCGCTGGCTAGAAGCTTCTTGGCCGACTCGATTTTGCTGTCGGTCATCTTGGGCTTGCGACCGCCCTTGCGGCCAAGCTGACGGGCAACATCCAGCCCAGCGCGGGTGCGTTCGACGATCAGCTCACGTTCCATCTCGGCGAGGCTGGCCATAACGTGAAAGAAGAACCGGCCAGATGGCGTGCCGGTATCAATGGCGTCGGTCAAGCTCTTGAATTGGATACCCTGCTTGTGCAGTTCGCCGACCAGATCGACCAGTTGCTTGACGCTACGGCCCAAGCGATCCAGCTTCCAGACCACCAGTGTATCGCCCTCGCGCAGCATTTCCATCGCCTTGGTCAAACCGGGCCGGTCGGCTCGTGTGCCGCTTACTTTGTCCTGAAAAACCCTCTGGCACCCAGTCTTGGACAAGGCTTCCTGCTGCAACTCAAGGTTCTGATCCTGCGTCGAAATTCGGGCGTAGCCGATCAACATCTTTAGCAAATCCTTTGCGTTTGTTAATGAACATCGATATCTGCTTGTGCTTCAGCGCATTGATCCGGTTGAATAGCCTGATCTTCTCATCGGCCTTCCGCTTGGCGTGTTCAGACATAAACAAGACTAGCTCTTCGAGTTGCTCGACACTCGCAATGTTCTTGAAGACCTTAGCCTTATTCACGAAGACGACGGATTTTTTCTCCCGTGCCAGCAATTCTATGACGTTGCTGAGTGTGCCCGTGCTCTTCGTATCCCAGATCATCAGCCCAATGTCTGCCAATTCGGCCATGCGAATGTCCTTTGCGGTAAAGAACGCACGCGACCCCTGCGAGTGGCTTGTTTCGACACGCTGAACTGGCCAATGGCCCACGTTGTTCCTTGGCCGCTCACCGCTACAAAAGACAGTTGTTTTTGTCGTACCGTAGTTGAACAAGTGTTGCTGGATGGACGTATCCGCTCCATCGGCATCGCCCACAACGACCTCAAAGCCTTGGGCCACGATGTTGTCGATGCGCTCCTTAACCTTCGGATCAAGGTGCTTAATGTTCATTGAACCGGCTATGAAAACTCGCATGGTTATTCCTCTATCTCCAGGTCAGTGCGGCGACGTAGATATTTCTCACCTTGGAATATGTTCGCAGCACATTGCAAGCAGTCTCCATTGAGGCCCCGGTATGGAACAGATCATCGACGACAAGTACGTTCCATTTTCCATTGTTCTCGATTTCATCCTTCACGCTGAAGCTGTTGCCAATGGCCTTGATCTTCTCCTCCTTGGTGTTCAAGTTCTTGAGGGAGGTTCCGATGGCGGCCTTTAACAATATATTGTTGAAAACTGGCACCGTTACCAGTGCGCCCAGTTCTTTGGCGACTTCGGTGACAGGCTGGCGGGTTCGCTGAACCGATGCCGGCATCGGGACGATGAATCCGACTTTGGCAAACTTCGGGCAGATGTGGTCGGCGATGGCCTTGGCGAGCGGCTTTGCTTGTGCCCAATCGTTGCGGTACTTGAGTTGAAATGTGGCCTCGCCTACCTCGGTACGGGTCGTGTCATAACGGGGATGGCCGTATTCGTCGTCCCCGAGATAAATGCTACGTAGGGTATGCTTGTCTAGTACCCACCCGTTATCCCATGGGCCTCGAATTTGACGTAGAGAGACTTTCAAGATGCACCTCACCATTTTATCAAAACTCGTTGTGATGATATGGAATAAAGAATAGAGTTTCAAGAACTATTTTCGAGAATCACAATGCCTTGATTTGCCGTGCCAGGCCGGTTGCCTTCGCGGGTTTATCACAAACCTACGTTTATAAGAACAAGGAGCATGCATGCCCCGTCGCTCGATCCTCTCCACAGCCGAGCGGGAAAACCTGTTGGCTTTACCCGGCACTCAGGATGCATTGATCCGTCACTACACCTTCAGTGAGGCGGACCTGTCCATCATCCGTCAGCATCGAGGCACTGCAAACCGTTTAGGCTTCGCTGTTCAGCTTTGCTACCTTCGTTTTCCCGGCATCATTCTCGGCGTCGATCAGTCGCCGTTCCCGCCACTGCTGAAACAGGCCGCCGATCAGCTCAAAGTGCAAGTCCAAAGCTGGGATGAGTACGGCCTGCGTGAGCAGACTCGGCGCGAGCACCTGGTGGAGCTACAAACATGGCTCGGCATGACCATGTTCCCAGCGTCGAACTACCGCCCCCTCGTTCTTCAACTCGCCGACCTGGCCCGACAGACCGATCGAGGCATCGTGCTTGCTGAAGCACTCGTCGAGATACTGCGGCGGCAGCGAGTCATCTTACCGACGATCGATGTCATCGAACGAGTCTGTGGTGAAGCCATGACGCTCGGTACACGCCAAGTGTATGAAGCGTTGACTACGGCGCTGTCCGACGACCATCGCCTCGCGCTCGACGGACTGCTCGGGATCCGCGAGGGTGCCAAGGGCAGTGGTTTGATCTGGCTGCGCCAGCCGCCCGGCCCGCCCAAGCCCAAGCACATGCTGGCCCACTTGGAACGACTTAAAACCATCCGTGAACTGTCGCTACCGGACGGATTGGAACATACTGTTCACCAGAATCGCCTGCTGAAACTGGCCCGTGAAGGTGCTCAGATGACCGCCCAGCACTTGCGCGATCTTGATTCCGCACGCCGTTATGCGACATTGATTGCAGTGATAATCGAGACCCGCGCGACCCTGATCGACGAAATCATCGACTTGCACGACCGCTTCATGGGCGCGCTATTCAGCAGAGCCAAGCGCAATCATGCAGATCGCTTCCAGGAGTCCGGCAAGGCGGTCAACGACAAGGTGCGTCTATACTCACGTATCGGCCGCGCTCTGCTCGACGCGAAGGAATCAGGCGACGATCCCTTCGCCGCGATCGAGGCTATTATTCCGTGGGACGTATTCAGCGAGAGCATCGCCGAGGCCGAGAAGCTTGCGCAACCGGAAGATTTCGACTACCTGGTTTTGCTCTCCGGTAACTTCAATCAGCTCCGGCGCTATACGCCGACACTCCTGGAATCATTGAACATGAAGGCCGCTCCAGCGGCGCACGACCTGTTGGCCGGAGTCGAAGTTCTGACAAGCATGAATGAGAATCAAACGCGCAAGGTCCCGGACGATGCGCCGACTTCCTTTGTACGAAAACGCTGGAAAAACCTGGTGCACACACCAGAAGGGCTGAACCGTCGTTTCTACGAACTATGCGTGCTGTCTGAACTGAAAAACTCGCTACGGTCGGGAGACATATGGGTTGCCGGGTCGCGTCAGTTCAAAGATTTCGAAGAATACCTGTTGCCGGCGCCGCGCTTTGCGACGCAACGCGACCAGCAAGAACTCGGCGTTGCCGTCGAGACTGATTGCGACCGTTTTCTGGAGGGGCGACTGGCTTTGTTGGAACGAGAGATGGCGACGGCAGAGCGTCTTGCCGCAACCAATGAACTACCCGATGCAGTCGTGACCAGCACTGGACGACTTAAAATCACGCCCCTGGACAGCGCGGTGCCCGATCAGGCCGAGGTGTTGATGCAGCAGGTCTACAGCATGTTGCCTCACCTGAAGATCACGGATCTC
The DNA here is from genome assembly GCA_963712895.1 of uncultured delta proteobacterium. Classification (GTDB taxonomy): domain Bacteria; phylum Desulfobacterota; class Syntrophobacteria; order Syntrophobacterales; family Syntrophobacteraceae; genus SbD1. The sequence continues at coordinate 147,967 of CAVQJR010000021.1, forward strand.
CTGTTGGAGGTCGACAGATAGACCGGTTTCACCCGGCATTTCAAGCATCTCAAAAGTGGCGAAACAGTTGTAGACCAGCACCTCCTGTTGACAGCCGTTCTGGCCGACGCTATCAACCTGGGGCTCAGTAAGATGGCCGAAGCCTGCCCGGGTACGACTTACGCCAAGCTGACTTGGCTGCAAGCATGGCATATTCGCGACGAGACCTACTCGGCCGCACTTGTCGAACTGGTCAACGCGCAGCTTCGACAACCGTTCGCCGCATATTGGGGCGATGGCACGACGTCCTCATCGGATGGCCAAAACTTCAAGGCCGGTGGCCGGGGACAGTTCGCCGGTCAGGTGAACCTGAAGTACGGGCAGGAGCCGGGTGTTCAGCTCTACACTCACATCTCCGACCAATACGCACCGTTCCACATCAAGGTCATTAGCGCCACGGTGCGTGACGCCACCCACGTGTTGGACGGCCTGCTATATCATGAATCGGACCTGCGCATTGACGAGCACTACACCGACACGGCAGGTTTCACCGATCACGTGTTCGCGTTGATGCATCTGTTGGGCTTCCGCTTTGCACCGCGCATCCGCGACCTCGTGGACAAGCGCTTATACATACATGGCGACGCCAAGCAGTATCCTACGCTTGCCTGCATGATCGGTGGTCCCGTTAACGTAAAGCGTATTCGTGCACATTGGGACGAGATCCTGCGTTTGGCGGCATCGATCAAGCAAGGGACCGTCACAGCCTCACTTATGCTGCGTAAGCTCGGCAGCTATCTGCGCCAGAACGGCCTCGCGGTTGCGTTGCGAGAACTCGGTCGTATTGAGCGCACATTGTTCGCTCTCGACTGGATACAGAATGTCGAGTTACGCCGCCGCGTGCACATCGGTCTGAACAAGGGGGAGGCCAGAAACTCCCTGGCTCGCGCCGTGTTTCTGAACCGACTTGGGGAAATCCGCGACCGCCGTTTCGAAAACCAGCGCTACCGAGCCAGCGGCCTCAACTTGGTGGTGGCAGCTATCACCCTGTGGAATACGGTCTACCTGGAGCAGGCAGTACACGTGTTACGAAGCCGTGGCATGGAAATCGACGAAAAGCTGCTGCCGCACCTCTCGCCGTTGGGCTGGGAGCACATCAATCTTACCGGGGATTATATTTGGCGACAGAACGAACTGGTCGAAAATGGCAAGCTAAGATCATTGCGGACGCTCGAAGACCAACCTAACCTCATACAATAACGGAACTTATTGCTTAGCGTGCTATTATTTCCGTTTCGTGAGCAGACCCCAAAGACACCTCGATTTGTTGGCCGGACACACTGAACACCTGAAAGCCGCATTTCGCGATGAACATCAACGCGCCCGTTTTGTAAACGTTGCGCTCGTTATTCTTCCGGATCACCTGCACGCAATATGGCGGCTGCCCAAAGGCGATTCGGACTATTCGCAACGATGGCGGCGAATCAAGGTCGGCTTTTCACGAACGCTACTTTCGGGAGAACGTGTTACATCGAGCCGGAAGATGAAAGGCGAACGGGGAGTCTGGCAGCGCAGATTTTGGGAACATACCATTCGGGATGAAGAGGATTTGCGCAACCGTCTCGATTATATCCATTACAACCCAGTCAAGCATGGATTGGTTCCGAGGGTGTCGGATTGGCCGCATTCCGCGTTTCACGAATACGTGCAACGCGGGGTTTATACGGTGGATTGGGGCGGTCTCAAGGGAGAATTGGATGGCGATTTCGGCGAGAGATTTTGATCTGACAAATAAAAAGCGATGGGTTGCGTCCCTAAAAGCGCAGGACTTCACCCATCCTACGGGCTGTTTTATAGTGCCCGTCACGGTGGGCAACGCTCCGCTTCTGCCCACCCTTGTATCTTAAAAGCATTCGGGCTAGCTACCCGGATAAAAAGAGCCCGTGAGACGGTTCCCACCCGTGGATCAAAGCTCTTTCCCGATAGTGCCGTTGCGCGTGCTTGTGGCGATCAGTCATGGACATAATTTGAATTTAATTTATCATGTAGTTGAAAGTGATAACAGGCACAGGGATCATTCATGATCCGAACGTAAATACAGCTAACGGAGGCACGGGGCGAGCGATTGAAAGAACTTGCCCGTGCAGGGAATAAATCCATAGCCGGGATGATTGAGGATTGAACCTCCACAGAGGGGCAGAGACAAATAGAGAAGTTTCAATCACCACCGTATAATTCGGCCATCGGAGGGTGTTCAAAAACAATGGACGGAAAGATTTCGGGCATGAGTTTTCAGAAATGGTTTCTCGCCTTAAAGAAAAAACTCGATTCCATGTCTTTCCGGTCAAAGGAGGAACGCTACGGCTGGTCGAGTCATGTTCGCTGGCCGCTGCTCAGCATCGTGGTGGGTGTCCTGGCGGGCTTGGGCGCCATCTTTTTCGAGGAACTGCTGAAGTTAGCCCTGCATCATCTGCTGCGGTTTCCCACCGGCTATCTCGAACCCGTGAAGGGTGCCGCACCGGAGTTGATCGCGACTTTGGCGGCCACCCGCACGTGGTTGTACCTCTTCATCCCCACCCTGGGCGGTCTTGCGGCCGGCCTCCTGGTTTTTCTCCTGGCTCCGGAGGCTGAAGGGCACGGCACGGACGCCATGATCGAAGCTTTCCACCATGCGGGCGGATTGATTCGCAAGCGGGTGCCTCCGGTCAAGGTCCTGGCCTCGGCCATCACAATCGGCAGTGGGGGGGCGGCCGGCAAGGAAGGTCCCATCGCCCAGATCGGGGCGGGCCTGGGCTCGATTTTGGCCTCCCTCATGCGCCTCAGTGCTCATGACCGGCGCATCCTTGTTCTGGCCGGCGCTGCCGGGGGTATCGGCGCCATTTTCCACGCTCCCCTGGGTGCGGCCCTGTTCGCACCGGAGGTCCTGTACCGCGAAACCGAGTTTGAATTCGAGGCCATCATGCCCTGTATCGTGGCCTCCATCGTCGCCTCATCGGTTTTCGACCAATACTCCGGGCGGGCGACTCTATTTTTTCCGGGACCGGTTGACTTCGAGCCCAAGGAACTTCTGGCCTATTTCGTTTTCGGATGCGTGTGCGCTTTGATGGGGTACCTGTACATCAAGACATTTTACGGCGCCAGGGACTGGTTTTTCCATCCCCTGAAGATCCCGAAAATCCTCAAGCCTGCTCTGGGCGGGTTTATGCTGGGAGGGATTGCGTTGTTGGGGCCGCCGGTTCTGGATGGCGGTTACGGTTGGATTCAGGTGGCCATGGAAGGCAAAATCTTCTGGGGCACGATGCTGGCCCTGGCTTTTTTGAAGATTGCCGCCACCAGTTGCACCATCAGTTCGGGCGGTAGCGGGGGAGTATTCGGGCCGTCGGTGTTCATCGGCGCCATGCTGGGCGGGGCCTTCGGCTTCATGGGGCACAGCCTGTTTCCAGCCTGGGTGATCAACCCCACATCCTTTGTGCTGGTGGGCATCGGCGGCTTCTTCGCGGGAGTGGCCAAAGTCCCCGTGGCTTCCATCATCATGTCTTGTGAGATGTGCGCCAGCTATACGCTGCTGGTACCCCTGATGCTGGTCTCGGCCATCTCATACCTGCTTTTGGGTAACACCAGTCTTTATGAAAAACAATTGGTCACTCGCCTTGCATCTCCTGCCCACCTGGGGGAGTTTGCACGCGGCTTGCTGGAGAAGGCGCAGGTCCGGGAAGCCATCCTGCCCAGGGATATTGTCACTATTCCCGAAGCCATGCGTTTCGCGGATCTCATCAAGGTCGTTACCGACTCCCTTGAATCCTATTTCCCCGTCGTCAACGATCAGGGAAAGCTCACCGGCATCCTGTCCATAAACGATATCCGGGAGGTCCTGTTTAACGAGGAACTGGCCCAGGTGATTATCGCCAAGGACGTGGCCACTCCCACCGTGGTTCGGGTCTTTTGGCACGAGTCACTTCAGGATGCCATGGAGAAAATGGCCCTTCTAAACGTCAACGAATTGCCGGTGGTACGGGAGGACGATCCGGATGCGATCATCGGCATGATCGCCAAACGGGATATTATCAGCTACTATTACGAAAGCAGTTGCAAGTGCGGCTAGTCGGGATTTGCCGGAAGTTTTCTCCGTCAAGGGGACTGGTGAAGATTAGCGGCGTTTTCAACGTCACGTAAGATGAACGATATCAAGGCCTGCCCATTTTTCCTTCAGGTATTCGGCAACCAGGCGGCGATGGCAATGATCGGGCGTTTCCTCGCCGCACAGAAGGCATGCCAGGTTGACATCCTCTCTGGATAGCAGGTTTTCTATCTTCCGGTTAGAGATAAGCTCCACGAATCGCCTTTTATACGTGGCCCAGTCCCGGCCCTTTTTCCGGTACTCGTCCAGGATTTCGACCGTCGGCGCCAGTTCCGGCATGTGCGCATAGTCGATCCCGCATACCGTCCTGAGAAAAAACCGAAGGTCGTCCCGTTTTGCAAACCCGGCGAGTTGGGAAGAGTTGTTCAGCCTGACATCTATGACTTTTCGAACCCCCGCCCCACTGAGCAGCCCGAAAAAAACCTCCGCCGATTTCCTGGTAAATCCAATGGTGAAAAGCTTTACTGTGGCCATGAATCTTCCTTTTCCGCCTCATTCGGCTCCCGCTCTTCATCGTCGTCACGGACAAAGGCAATCTTCTCGCCCTTGGTATCGTAAGCCCTCTGAATCAGGTCATCCGGACTTTCAAACAGTCGAAGCTGAGGCAGCTTGAGTTCCAGCAGCAATCTCTGTTCGGACCGGCGAAGGCCTTCAAGGCTTCCGTCCTCCAGAATATGTTCGATTTCAACAGGCCCTTTGCGCAGCGCCCTGCAAACCAGGATCATCCGATGGCAGTCAATCGGGTCCTTTTCGGCGCACATTATCGCCACCCGGTAGGTTTTCATCCCGGCGCACAGCCTTTCGATGCCGCTCCTGAAATTTCCTGTCGCCGCAAGCCTCGGGTACTGCACTTTCCCGTCGACATAGCAGGCGGGGTCGTTGCTGCGCGGCCCCAGTTCGTTTCCCAGGAAGACGTATGCGATCCCCCTGGCCTTGAGCGCGCTTTGCAGCAGTTCGCGGTTAAACTGGGGGTTGTACCGGCTGTAGGGACTTGAACGGACATCGCAAACCGCCGTAATGCGATGCATTTCAAGCAGGTCGAGAAATCGGCCGGTTTCATGGTTGGAATGCCCTATGGTAAACAGTTTATTCATTTGAAGACTCGCAACTCGAAGCGGGAATTGTGATGAATGCCGCCGCCAGCTTGTAGCAAAAACCGTCGAAAGGTTCACTGATACTTACCGTAAGGTAGTTTTCGCCATCTTCTACGGGGTATCTGCCGGCATCCATCTGCATATATCGGCTTTCAATAACCGGATCGGTTATCGCAAGCCGATAGTCTACCCCGTGATAGGCGAACTCGGCCCGGGCTCTTTTAAGGCCCCTTGCGTCCTCTCCGACAACGACACACAGCCGCTCGACGGCCACGAGCAGTAGCGATGAAGCAATATTTTTCTCAGCCAGGTCGAGGGGGATGCGATCATTTACCCCGCCGGCGCTGCTGAAACCGTCTACCCACAGATGCTCAGGCTCATCGCACAGCCGCCGTAAAATAGACGGAGGCATTTCCCCGTCTTTTAGCCAAAGCGTATCGCCGGCAAGGCGGTTTTCCGGCTGGTACCCGTGTGCGGCCTCCCCTCCGGTGTAAAGGGCGATTATATCGAGCAGCTCCGGGGGCTTGCCGTTTTTCATCGTGATCTCTTTTATTGTAAGCTCCCCAGACCCCGACCCGCTTACCAGCCTTATCCAACCACCAATCCCGTCCTGCAGCAACTCCTTTCCGGCAACGCATCGGCCGGAGTACTTTCGGGAATTGGCCAGGCAGACGATCTTTTGAAGCTGCGCCCTGCCCTTCGGCAAAACCGACGGTACGGTCCGGGAGGCCGGCAATGCAAAATGATAGAGGCTGATTATTCGCAACTGGTCATAAGCGACCTCTCCATCCAACGCATCGAAAACCGGCTTCAACCTCTCACAGCCCAGTTCGTCAAAGGCTCTCATCGCTTTTTCCATCAGGGGCATGGAAACCGTGATGAGAGGCAGCAGACCTTCGGCACGGACCTCGCCGCCATCTTGCAAGTGGTGCCAAAGATAATGGATTATTCTTTCCCGTTTTATGTCGAGATCTTCAGACAAGCTCTCGACCGTGCGCCCCGAGTTGAAACCCTGAGCTATCAAGGCCTGCCGTATGCTTCGAACCGGGCCGCGGTCTTTTTGTTTCGCTGCCGGGAGTTGACCGCCCGCTCTTTCTTCTATGCCGCGAGGCTCGCAGTATTCCCGGATCAACTCGATAAAAATCGCTCCGTATCTCTCAAGCTTTACCACGCCGATGCCGCTTACCCGAAGCATGCCGTCCGGGGATTGCGGAAAGCGGGTCGACATTTCGGCCAGGGTACGGTCGGAAAATATTACGAAAGGCGGAATGCCCGCCGCGTCTGCAAGTTCCTTTCTCTTTTTCCGAAGCACTTCAAAGAGTTCCCTGTCATGGGAAGGGGCTGAGGCTTCCTCTTCTTTAGCCGGCTCATCGGCGCGAAGATCCATTATGCCGGAAAAGTTCCGCTTGCCTTTCAATACTTCCCATGCCTCGTCGGCAAGGCTCAGGCAGCCCACGTCCGCGTCCTGCAGCAGATAGCCTTTGTGAATCAACTGCCTGGCAAGCTGCTGCCACTGCTTCCTCGAGTATTCCAGCCCTATCCCGTAGGTCGAAAGCCTTTCGTGGCCGAATTTCAGCACCTTGGCCGATTTTGAACCGCGCAGAACATCGATTATGTGATTGGCGCCGAAGCGCTCACCGGCCCGTTTTACACAGGACAGGAATTTTTGCGCGGGGATGGTTAAATCCTTCATTTCCCGTTCGCCCGCCAAACAATTATCGCACATGCCGCAGCGCTTGCCGGAGTAAGTCTCGCCAAAATAGCCCAGGAGCGGAATCCGCCGGCAAACGTCAGATTCGGCGAACTGCAGCATTGCGTTTATCTGCTGGCGGGCCGCCAGTTTTTCCCGGCCCTCTTTCATCTCGATGAAACGTTTGATCTTGTGAATATCTCCGGGCGAGAAAAGCAGGAGGCATTCCGCTTTCATGCCGTCCCGGCCCGCCCGGCCGATCTCCTGGTAATAACTTTCGATGTTTCTCGGCAGGTCATGATGCAGCACAAAACGGACGTTCGACTTGTTGATCCCCATGCCGAAAGCGATTGTGGCAACGATGATCCGGACCTCGTCCCTGACAAACAGGTCCTGGTTGCGCTCACGCTCAACTTCCGTCAACCCCGCGTGGTACGGGATGGCGGAGAACCCCTCGGCGACCAGGGCGGCACACAATTCATCGACCTGCCTTCGAGTCAGGCAGTAAATTATTCCCGAGTCGGACGGAAATCTGCTCAGGAAGTTCTTTGTCTGCCGAAACGCGTTCTCTTTATTCACAACCCTGAGTAAGAGATTTTCCCGGTCGAAACCGGCGATGAACTCATTTGAGTCTTCAAAACCGAGACAGTCGATTATGTCGGACCGCACCTTTTCGGTCGCGGTCGCGGTGAGGGCTATGCAAACGGCTTCCGGAAGGCGCTCCCGCACCTGCGCCAACCGGCGATACTCGGGCCTGAAATCAGGTCCCCATTCCGAGATACAATGTGCCTCGTCTATGGCGAGGCAGGAAACCGGGATCGAGCAGAGCAGGTTCAGCGCAGCGGGCTTAAGGAGGGTCTCGGGCGCGACATAGAGTAGTTTCGCCTCCCCGCGCCTAAGCTTTTCCACATTTCGGCGATATACAGGGACCGGCAGGGCGCTGTTCAACAATACCGCCGGCACTCCGGACTCGGCCAACTGCTCCACCTGGTCCTTCATTAACGAGATGAGGGGAGAAACGACGATGGTGACTCCATCGAAGATAACGGCGGGAATCTGGTAGCATAGCGACTTGCCGCCGCCGGTAGGCATCACGGCAAGAGTGTCTTTCCCGGAAAGGACATTTTCAATCACGCCGCGCTGGAGCGAAATGAACCCGTCATAACCGAATACGGTTTTGAGGATGTTTCTGGCTCTTTCGATCATGGTTCACCAAGGGAAAACCTGCCCCAAATCCCATCGCGTCCTGATCACGGCTTACGGCCGTGAGTCAATGCGGCGGTTATCCCCAGTCCAAGATAGACACTCCCCGCCACATAGCGTTTTGCCTGCATGAATGCGCTCGTCCCCCTGAGCCATTGTCCCACAGTGCCTGCCAACAGCGCATACATACTATCGCTCACGATCGCAAGCATGACAAACAAGGTTCCCAGAACCAACAGTTGTCTGGTGACCGCCCCGTGAGAAGGGTCCACAAACTGCGGCAAAAATGCAACAAAGAAAAGGGCCGTCTTTGGATTCAGCGTCGCTACGAGCACGCCCTGAGCAAAAATCCGGCGCAGGCTCTGTCGCGGCAGGTGGCCCGCCGGTTCGGCGGCCCGAGTAAGCATCGTGCGCAATCCAATATAGATAAGGTATGCCGCCCCCATATACTTTACGATCCCAAACGCCAGCGCCGAGGAGAGGAGCAACGCCGACAGGCCCAGCGAGGCCGCGAGGACGTGCACAAAGTTGCCGACCTCGATGCTGAGAACCGATACCAGTCCGGCGCGACGCCCCTGCTCCAGGCTTCGGGCGACGATGTACATAACCGCCGGACCGGGGGTTAGCAGCAACACGATTGCTGCGATCAGAAAAAGCGGCAAATTCACCAGATCGGGCATAGAACAGCTCCAGAAGGCGCGGCAGGGCTAATTTCAAGTCCACTAACTTTTGTTTATCTGTTTTGGATAAAACCCTATTTCGGGGGTGTTTGTCAACTTGCCAACATCTGCGTGCCGCACTTAGGCAGGTTCCAAGGCAGGTTTCAATAAGAAAGAAGATGCGCCCCGGCAATGAGGCGAAGCTCCGACCGATCACCTCTTTGCTCTTTGCGCTTCCGCCCGGACGACAGAGTTATCCGCCTCACCCGTGCCCCCCCGTGGGGCCTGACCGGAAGGCAACAACCCGGATGGGATAAGATCCCCTTTCCGGGTTGTTGCTTCAGTGCGTTAGCACGGGCGCATTCTGCGACATCATGCGGCGAGGCGCAGTTGAGATCGCACCCCGAATGCCTCCCTGAGAAAATCGTTTGCCTGAGCAATCGCGACACGCGTTGCGGGACTGCCGGCGATGGCATTCAGCATCATAAAATCATGGATGGTGCCAAGACAACGGGTGGCCGTCACCCGCACACCAGCCTGTATCAGCTTGCGGGCGTAAGCTTCGCCCTCATCGCGGAGCGGGTCGTTTTCATCGGTGATGACAAGCGCCGGTGGAAGACCCTTAAGTTCCGCGACCGTAGCCTGAAGCGGAGAGGCGGTGATCTCTTTTCTTACCGCGACATCGGGCGCGTATGCGTTCCAGAACCATTCCATGGCTTTCTTGGTGAGCCATGGTCCATCCGCGAACCGCCGATAGGAGTCGGTGTCAAAATTTGCGTCGGTCACCGGGTAGAAGAGTAATTGAGCGATGATCCTGGGCCCCTGGCGCTGCTTTGCGAGGATGGCGACGGCCGCGGCCATATTGCCTCCGACGCTGTCACCGGCAATCGCAAGCCGCGAACCGTCGAAATTGAATTCCCCCGCGTTCTCCGCCAGGTACTTCGTGGCTGCATATGCTTCTTCCAGCGCAACGGGGTATTTGGCCTCCGGGGAAGGGGTATAGTTTACAAATACGACAGCGCAATTGGTTCCGTTTGCAATCTCGTGAACCAGGCGATCATGCGTGTTCTTGCTCCCGAGTATCCAGCCCCCGCCGTGAAAATACATAACCACGGGGAGCTTGCCGGCTGCCTTCGCGGGTCGAATGATTCGCACGGAAACCTTACCGTCCGGCCCGCCCGCAATGGTGCGCTCATCCACCTGCGCCGGCAGTTTGTCGACCGGTTCTGATTGAAGCGCTTCAAGTACTTCGCGCGCATCCGAAATGGAGAGCTGATAGATCGGCTTGCCGCCCTTGGCGGCAAGGGCGTCGAGAAAAGCCTGGGTGGCCGGTTCAACTATGGGTTTTTCCTCATCGGGTTTCTTTGCATGTATATCCATCTCAAGCTCCTTTGTGGAACCAGTTTCAGGGTCAGCTGATAACGCCTGCTTTTTTTACAATGTAAGGACCGCGAAGTGGGACACAACAGGAGTTAATTGGCGGGGGCTTTATGCTTCGCGGGTGAGGCGGGCATCATGAAAAATTGCGTTCAAAGAGCATCAAAGGATGCTTTTTAAAAAGCGTGGGAAGCTTCGACCCGAGCTGCGACTCCCCACAATCGTCATTCCCACAGCGCTTTTGGACGGGAATCTGGTGTCTTTGCGGTCTAATGATTCTTCTCCCGCTCCCGGTAGGAGTGGTGGAAACGAGAAAAAGACACTGGACTCCGGCTCATACCAGGTTGCGTTCAAGATTAACGCGATGGGTTACGCTCCGCTTCACCCATCCTTGTATGTTTATTCTCTGGTAAAGTGTGTTGTACCACCGGCTATGACAGGCCGTCCCATCCTTAACTCAGGTCTGGAAAGGGATGTAGGATGGGTGAAGCGGAGCGTAAACCCATCGGCATTGGCCTATCTTGAACGAAAATTAGTATAAAACCTGCCGGCAGTGAATCGCGCTCGTTACGGTGAAAATCATATAATGCCGTACTCGGGGTCCTGGATGTGCTCCCCCCGACAGCTAGGGCACCGGCCGGGCGAGGTAAAGCGGTTTCTGCTCTCGAAAGTGTACCCGCACTCCAGGCAGCGGGCGGAAATTATCTTGAGCTTCCGATTTTGGGACTTTAAAGAACGGCTAATGTGCGAGAGGTGCTGGTAAACCTCCTTTTCGCTGATGCGCAGGATTTTCGAAATGGATTTTGCCCCGTGCTCCCCTTCCGACAAAAGGGCCATGATCTCCTGCCTGGTCGTGCTCATAGACTGTCGCCTCAAATCCTTACATGTCAAATTTGTTCTGCTGGTTGCCCTTCAAGATTGTGTCGCAATTCAGAAGTGCTCGGGGAAACCCGATGGCGACAGCTCATGCTTCCCCTTTTATAAAGGGGGGGAAATTACGAAAGACCATTGAGTTACGACACAATCCTTCGTTGCGGCCATCCTAAGAAGCAGTGCAAACATTATAGGGTATTTTGACGCAGACAAATCGAGGCTTTACCCCAAATTGCCGGCCCCATTCTATGCATTTCGTTGAGATCGAAATGGGGAAACTCGGGAAGAAGCAGCGAGTGGCGAATCCGGCTTCTGCAACTTTCTGTTGCTTACCGCAAAGATTTTGAGGCCAAAAAGGGCCATCTGAGCCTTGAAAAGGTCAATTGCATTGAACACTTATGTTGAAATATCAGAATGTTAGCGTGGCCAGACCCCATGGGTAGCGAAAACGAAAAATTATTCAAAGAACTTTAAAAAGCAGATACTTATAGCTGCTGATTCAAAATTTTCCGGACAGTAGTGACCTGACGTAGCAATAAAAAGAAAAGTAGTAAAAGCAGCACAATCCACCACAGGTTACGTCCAATTTGGTGTAGCAAATTCGGGCTAAGATTTTTCACAGTTTTTTCATAATCCACTTTTCCAGTGTACTTGCTATACTTGCCATCCGGTCTTGTAAACCATGTCTGATCACCATTGGCGAGTTGGATGTCCCTTACCAATGGATTACATGATGCATTAGAGAAGTCCTCAATCATGCGATCTGTCGAAGCTACGATAGCATCAGTCTTTCCGACATTTCTAATAACGAGCTGTATCATTCTTGCAGGATTACCATTTTGGTCGTAAAACGTATTTACGAAATCAAAACATAGAACAGCATCGACATGATCTAAGCCTGTACACATCTTTCTTTGAGAGGCATCAATAATGGTTAGGATAGATAAATCGTCATGGATCATATTTTCAAGAATAACTAACCCATAATAGATCTTGTAATTAAGCACATCATTTGTACTTCGTATCTGCTGATTAGCTTTCCTGAACGCTAGGCTGATGGAGTTGTACAACTCACGCTTTAGATACCTTACTGATGTATTATTTTTTTGATTGATCTTTTCAATTTTACTAGGAATATTGATTTTTTCGATTTCTTTGATTTCGCAAATGATTTGTCCAGAAGCGAGCAAGAAATCTGCTCTTTGTACTCCTGTAGGGAATTGAGCATCATACTTGGGATCATCCAAGTCAATCGCTTGGTTATAACTTTTCATGAAGTCGCGTATCATAGCGTAAAATATCCGAATTTATTCAGCCTGACAGAACCTCCTCTCCAACAATCCAAACGGGATGAGTGATCTCAACCTGGAATGGCAATTCAGGGTATCGTGCTTCCGCTGAAGTTGCTGTTCCCGCTATTCTTGCCAGGATCGCTGGAGGTTCATTTCGATTTTGAACGCGGCGGCAAGAGCGTAACGGGTCGGACCACGCCATGGGATCAGGCAACCTGTTGCATCTTGTTGGCGAAATCGCGACCGGATGTTGCCGGCGGAAGCGGCTTGCCCTCTTTGCGGTAGAGATCAATTGCCTCTTCAACGATTTGACACAGTTCCTCGAAAACCGCTTTTTCGTCGTTGCCGTGGGTCCCACCATATATCAGACCTGGTGCACTGCCCACATAGCAATGATCTTCCTCCGACCACTCAACGATTTTTGCATACCTGGCGCTATCTTTCATTTCCTTGATTCCTCAATGGCCGTTCTCACGGCCAGGACCTGGTATCTTTTAGCGTCATCGGATGGTTGTCCCGCGATGGTGATTGGCCGTAGAACCTTGGGATGGACAAAGTTCCTATGACTGCCCTTGCCCCCTCGATTCACAAATCCGGCTCGTTCAAGTTCCGCTATCAATTCCCTCAGCTTTGGCGGCATTAAGACTTCCTCGAATCATTGCTCAAGCCGGTAAGTTCTCCTTGCCCAAATCAGAAAGGCAATCCAGTTTAATATAGGCACATTCACGATAAATCAAGCTTTCCGTCGAAACAAGAAAAGAGTCGGGGTGGCGGGTCAAGGTCAATGCCGTTGACTGAAGCCTTTTTCCATTTTTTTCTCTCCCCGAACACTATTTATTGGGAGGTTTCATGATCACTCAGGCCTTTGAGGCCCATACTCATCAATAGCTTTTCCGAGCCCAGGGACCTGTCGGCAAGCCAGTTCCAAAAGTGTCCTCAAATAGTAGTAGAGGTTTCGAAAGCATACGTGCACTCCAGGCAGCGGGCGGGAACGATTGACAACCTCCTGTTCCGCGACTTAACCGACCTGTTCATATGTGCATGAGATGGTCGCAGGTTTCCTTTTCGCTGACCCGCAGGATCTTGGAAAGAGCCTTTACGCCGCACTGTTTTTCCGAGAGCAGGCGGATTATCTCCCGGCGGATGGTGGCGGCTTGCCGGCAAACTCCCGCAGTCACAATCATATCACTTTGCGGAATGTTTTCCGGCCTGGAGAACAGGATAGCCAAGCAGTCCGTAAGGCAGCGATTCTTCCTCGATGTCGGCGGCCGCGGCCATCTGTTTGATGCTGGGCAGGCGAAGGAGGCGGTTTACCGTAACAAAATTTTGGAGCAGCGTATTGAGTTCGAATGTTTCAGGTACTGCCGACTGAAGATAAATGGATGTCTTTTCCGGATCGATGCCGGCGGCCAAGTAGTCGATCACCAGACCGCGCGCATTGGAGAGGATTTCCCGGATGTCCCCAGGGGCTTTCCTGGTGGTCATCATGTGCAGGTCGGCAATTATGAGGATCGTCTCATATTCGTATTGCAACCGTACACGATTGCGAAGGCTCCCGACCCAGTGCCCCAGGTGCAGGCGTTCGGTCGGCCTGTCGCCGGTCAGAATTCTCTTTGGCCCGCCGGAATTGGCGCTGTCCGCATTTTGAGGCATTCTTCATCCACCGGTGCCGGGCACAACAATGCTCCTCCCCCCATTTCCCCATAATTCCCCGGATGGGCAATCACGGCAGCTCTGCGCCCCGGCTTCTTTTCAGGCGCCCGGCAACCGGCCGGGGCACGGGATTGCCCTCCCCAAACGGCGGATACCCGATCCCCGGTTCCCGCACTACAAGTGTCCGAGCAGGCGCATTCGCTCCTCGGCCGCCGCAAGGCGCTCGACTTCGAGGCCCTCCCGGATGCTCCTGAGGCGCTCAAGCTCCAATTCGGCTTCCCTGATGATTTCCCGGCCGTCATCGTCTGTTGAAAACCGGCGTATTCTTTCCTTGACGTCACGCGCCTGAAGCGAGTTCTCCCTGATCCTTCCAAGGATGTCCTGTTCTTTCCTGGTGAAAATATATTTCTTGTCCGCGCAAGTGGCGTATGATTGCTCGGATGCATCCGGGCATGCGCAGCACTCCGATTCCATTTCAATATTTTTTCCCATGGCAGCCCTCCAAAAGAGGATATTGTTTCCAATTGTCAATTAACTTAAGACGGGGAACGACATTTTTGAAGGGGAAATCTTAGGGCGGACCATAATACCTGGAAGGAATAAAAATGTTTTATGCAACTTTGCCGGCATGCGAACAGTTGAATTTGCGACTTGCCCCGCTACGTTTCCATGCAGATGCTGCGGTATTTGCATGAATGCTGATCGCAGTATCCGCTGGATTTCCCGAAACAGTCGAAGTTGCCCTCCTGAGACTGCCGCTTGCGATACAGAGGGGTCAATGCATCCTTCAAACACACCAGGCACAATCCGTGGGAGTACCCGTCAAACTCCGGCTGCCCTTCGCCCCAGCTCTTGCCGCATTTGATACACTGGTACATCATGGATTGTCCCCCGTTCACAGCATTGGTTATAGTCGGCGCCATGCGCCCGAATATTTTGAAGCAAATCTCATGCCATACCTTCTTCATACCGGACCGCGGGCAATGCGCCGCAGCAATTGAGCCGCCCGCGTTCCGGGCAAGCCAAAACAAACCCTTTACACGCATTTACACTGGAATCTAAAATAGGTCCTGCCGTTCAAAAGTAAATCTTTCGAGGCTGGGTGAATTCTTCGTCGAGGACAAATTCAGCTTATTACGATCAGTCAAGCGGAGGCGCGGTGTGCGTGGAATCTTTCTTTCAATACTGCTTGCATTTATCTTTCAAGGGTGCGGCAACCAGGTAAAACCGGTTCTGCAGGAGGCCCGACCCGACATTTCCGCCAGGATCGGCATGCAGCAAAAAAGAATACAGCATTCAATCATCGCCGGGGAGATCCTGCCGGCGGAAGCTCGGCCCCTCCAGGCCGACCTGCAGCGAATCCGGCAACGTTACGACCATCTCAAAGCCGAAGGCGGTCCAACCGAAAAAGAGACCGAATCGCTTGCCCGGATGCTGGATGAAAACAGCGAGCAAATCTACGAGGCAAGCCAACTGCGCAAAAAATTGCACAAGTGGTAACCGGAAAGTGCATTTTTTGTCATCGTGCGGCGCGGGTTTAACTATTGACGCGTGCCTTCCGGGCAATTCCGATCACATTCGGAATGGGCAGGGAGAACTGGAAAGCACTGTTTTGCTCGAACCCTTCCCAGACGCCGTTTCTTTCCACGCTCATTTTAGGAGTGTTAAGATAAAGAGATGCCTGGGGACCGCCTTCCAAATACATTGCGCTTTTCAATGAAAGGGGCAGGGACAGCAGGATTTCAACAAGATCATGAACGGGAAGAGGCGTTTGCCCGAAGATGACCAGCATTTTGCCTTCGGTGTCCATAGCAACGGCCGCGGTGCTCCATTTCGAGGTCTGGGGGCTCCACACATTTTGACCGCCGCACGATATCATTCTTATACTTTGCACCAGGGTTCGGTATTTCCGGCGAAGCGCGGTAAAATCCTGGCATTCCCGGTCAATTATCTGCACCTCGGGCACGCCCGCTTCCACCGGATTGAACGCCAGGACGGTGTTGGCCCTGCTCAGCCTCGGATTGTTCACGTAATTGAAATTTTTCATAAAACCTACACTGGTAAAACCGTCTTCCTGGAACATCCCGGCGTTGATCGCGGCAACGAGGTGGTATTTTTCGCACCATTGCCTGGCGGTGAACTTCTCCTTGTCCAGTTCCGAGGCGCACAGCAACCGGAATGAATAAATTTTGGGGTCTATCCTGACTACGGTAATTGTTGTGGAAGAGGAACCCCCGGCCGGTTTGCCTCCCTGTTCGAACTCCGCCACCATGAGGCCTTCATCGGCTTCTTTCCAGGGCACGTTCTGACCCATGGTGGTCAGCGGACTTCCGCAGGCAATGACCACGGCCACCGCGGTAAGGCAGGTCAGGATAGTCTTTATCGAAGGAACTCTCCGCATGGCTTGACTGACTACCCCTATGGGTGCGTGGTTTCCCGGCCCCGGGATCGGGGGACCGTGCTTTCACGGACTGCCGGGTGATCCCCGAACTTGCGGATTGGCCGGGACGGACCGGAACCGGGACAAGATTTCAATGAAACGGTAATGTTCTATTTTGGGACGATCCTATTTTGCTATCTGGACGGTCCCGAGTAAAGAATAAATTTTTCAAGCCCGCACAACGGCGACCGCGGCATCGAGTGCTTTTCTGAACTCTTCCGGCGCCTCCCGGCGCCTCACTGCCAAATCCTCATCGCAATCCGGGTTCGGAACCACCGCACTGCCCGAAATACCAGCACACCGGAGTTTTTCCCGAATTTTGTCCGAAGCTTTTCCCATCTCGGCACCGGCTTGTTCGGAATAATTTCGCAGAAGCTCCTCTATTCGGGCGACATCCCTGCCAAGACCATCCCGCAGCAACTCCAGAAGCGGCCCACACTGCGCGTCCGGGTCCATCCTTTTCACGATTTCGGAAATCGCGGCCTCCGTTGCCTCACCGGCACGACTCGTTTCAAGCAGGCGCAGTTCATCAACGAATTTGTCGATACCGATTACGCTTTCAACGTATTGCTGAACCAGCCTGCCTGCGCCGGCCCTCAGTACGGCCTCGAGTTGCCGGCGTCTGTCATCCTCGGTCATTGTGAGGTTGCGGGTTCTTTCCATGACCAGATCTAATGTACTCTTAATTTCCGCCATCCAGCGGGCCTCCTGAGAAAAGTCGGCGGGCGGACATGAAAACCCCATGCCCGCCCTTTCCTGCAGTGGGAGCGAACAACAATGCTTTGCCGAGTTTAGGAGCTTTGCCCGCCCACCCGGTAGCCTTCCTCAAACGCACGCTCGTTTGCCTCGATAAGCCTGCCGGGCAGGACCTTTTTTAACGCTTTCCCCCAGCTCTGCCTGGAAATCGGCAGCAGCCCGGTCCCCGCCAGGACGCCGATCATAACCACGTTGGAACTGCGCGCGGCATCGGCGGACCTGGCAAGGCTTTCGGCATCCACCTTGAGCAGCATCGACACGTGCGGCTCGATCATTTTGTAGAGTGACTCCAAATCAGGATAGACACTCTGCCCTATCGTAACCGTAAACGGCAAAACGGGAGCGGTGCCGGTGATCACGATGCTCTTTGGACCGCACTTGGGCAGGGCGCGCGCTGCTTCCAGGGGTTCGAAGGCGACCACGATGTCGGCCTCCCCGTCGGCAATCGTGGGGCTGATCCCGTCTCCCACGACCACTGTGGATTCCACAACCCCTCCGCGCTGGGCCATCCCGTGAATCTCGCTCATCAGGACGGGAAGGCCCTCCTCCAGGGCCGCCTCTCCCACAAAACGCGTGGCCAGCAAGGTCCCCTGCCCGCCGACCCCGGTGAAAAATATTCGAACGGCTATGTCATTTTTACCCATCGGTTTCATCTCTCTTATCACGAAATCCGTTTCGGCTTGATCCTGTCGCATATCTGGGAGCACACGCTGCACCCGCTGCAAAGCGCCTCGTCTATCCGGATGATCTCGCCGCCTCCTTCCCGGACAGAAACCGAAAAAGCGGGGCATCCCAGCTCGGTAAGGCACTTCTTGCATGACTCGCAGGACTCCAAAGGCTCCACCACCTCGAAGACTATTTTCTTTTTCTTCTTGAGCGCCCGAGTCTCGAAAAGCGGGCACGGGCTCTTGGAGATCAGCACCGACACGCCCGTCTCGTTCATCCTGGCTTTGAAATCACGCAGCACTTCCTGTGTCTTTTTGACCTGCAGCGGATTTACGACCGCAACCCGCTCGACCCCGCAACCCCGCACCAACCTCTCTATACTGACTTTGGGCTCTATTTTCCCGGCCGGTGTCAGCTCCACACCCGGATGGGGCTGGTGGCCGGTCATGGCGGTGGTACCGTTGTCGAGGATGACCAGCAAAAAGCGGTGTCCCTGGGTAACGGCGTTTACAAGACCGGGGATGCCCGCGTGGAAGAAAGTCGAATCACCGATAAAGGCGACGACCGGCCGGTCCAGTACCTTGCTGAACCCGCCGGCGGTGGAGACGCCGGAGCCCATGCAGATAAGGAAATCGGCCACTTTAAGCGGAGGCAGCACTCCCAGGGTGTAGCAGCCGATATCGGTGGGATAAACCGCTTCTTCCCCGAAAACCTGCTTTACCGAGTAGTAGGTTGCCCGGTGCGGGCAGCCCGGACACAGGTTGGGCGGCCTCTGAGGAAGATCGGGAGCGGCGAGTGTTTCGGGCTGTGCAAAAGGTACTTCGAAAAATGTCCCGACGGCACGTTTTACCTTTGCGGCATCGAGTTCGAATGCCCTCGGAACCAGTCCGGGGCCCTTGCCCGCAATTTCGACGGAAAGCCTTGATTCCTGCGCAACGAGCCGTACCGCCTCTTCAAGAAAGGGATCGATTTCTTCGACAACGAGCGCTTTGTCCACACCCGAGAGAAATTCACGGATGGTGGATTTGGGACACGGATTGGTAAAACCGAGCTTGAGAATCCTGACCTTATCCCGGAGGCCCATGGACTTCACCGCGTCCTGGACGTGAAGCCATGAAATCCCGCTGGTAATGATTCCCAGGCTGCCCTTTCCGACGGCGAAATTCAGGGGGCTCTTCTCGCTTTGCTCCCTGATTTTTTCGATTCTTTCCAGTTGCGCCAATCTGAGCTTTCGGCCAACCGCGGGAATCACCACCAGATTGAAGGGGTCTTTTACAAAAACCCCGGGGCTCGCCTGCCCCCCGGCAATCGAACCCACCATGACCGGCCCCCGGCAGTGGTTTACCCGCGTGCTGGTGCGCAGCAGGCAGGGGGTACCGAACTCTTCCGAAATTCGAAAAGCTTCGAGGCTCATCAGGTAGGCTTCTTCGGGGGTTGCCGGCTCAAGCATCGGCACTCCCGCCATTTTTGCATAGTAGCGGGTATCCTGTTCGTTCTGGCTGGAGTGAAGCAGAGGATCGTCCGCAACCACGATAACCATGCCCGCTTTTACACCCACGTAGGCAAGCGTCATGAAGGCATCCGCGGCCACGTTGAGCCCCACGTGCTTCATCGCGCACAGGCTCCTCACACCGGAAATGGCGGCGGCGCAGGCAACTTCCATCGATACTTTTTCGTTCGTCGAATATTCGACGTAAATACCCGCTTCCGGCCCCAGTTGATAAAACCGGTCGATGATTTCCGAAGACGGCGTTCCCGGATAAGCGGCAACGACCCGCACGCCGGCCTCGATCGCACCGCGCACTATGGCCTCGTTACCCAGAAGAAACTGCGGCGTATCCGTTGCGGCAGCTAACAATTCGTGCATTCACTTCCTCCATTCAGAAGCTTATTTGGTGTGGCCCAAATTTGCAGCCTGATCAGCGCTGGTCCACAAATGTCTTCACTTGCCCGCCTTCACGCTCAATCGAGCCTTTTTCGACCAGCTTGATTGCGGGCCTTATGCCGATAAAATTGGCGATCTTCCTGGACATATAATCGAGTAGCGCGCGCTGCTCGCGCATCTTGTCGTAGAAGAGCTGCTCGGTGACTTCCACACGAATTTCCAGATGGTCCTCATGCCCGTGGCGAACCGCAACAAGCTGGAACACCGGGCGCTCCCCCTTTATCTGTTCGAGGATCTCCCCGATGCGCGCCGGGATGATGTTTATTCCCTTTATGACCACCACCTCGTCACAGCGCCTCAAAATCCGGCTGATGCGGCGCATTGTCCTCCCGCACGGACACGGATTGTCTATGATGCTGCACATGTCGCCGGTTCGATAGCGTATAACCGGGAAAGCCTCCTTGGTGAGGGTGGTGACCACCAGCTCGCCCTCCTCGCCCGGTCCAAGCACCCGCTGCGTTTGCGGATCGATGATCTCGGCGTAGAAATGATCTTCCTGGAGATGCATTCCAGCCCTCTCCAGGCACTCACCAGCCACTCCGGGGCCGATAACCTCGCTTATGCCGTAATTGTCCGTAGCGTCTACAAGAAGGCGGCCCTCGATTTCCGTGCGCATCTCATCCGTCCAGGGCTCGCCCGCGCAGATGCAGTACTTGAGGGACAGTTTCTTGGCGTCGATTCCCATTGCGTCGATGCGGTCCGCAACCACCAGGGCGTAGGTGGGCGTACAGACCAGCACGGTTGTGCGGAAATCCTGCATGATTTTGATCTGGCGCTCGGTGTGACCCACGGAGGTCGGCAGCACGGAGGCCCCGATCCGCTCGGCCCCGTAATGAATGCCAAGTCCGCCCGTGAGCAGTCCGTAGCCGAAGGTTATCTGGATGACATCATCCTGGACAACGCCACCCGCGCTTAAGACGCGCGCAACCAGATTGCTCCAGGTGCGAAGGTCCTGGCGCGTGTAGCCCACCACCCGCGGATTGGCGGTGGAACCCGAAGACGAATGAACGCGCACTACTTCTCGCAGCGGTACGGCGAACATTTCGTAGGGATACGAGTTGCTTATGTCCTGGCTGGTGGTGAAGGGCAGCCGCTCCAGATCGCCGACTTCAGCCAGGTCGTCCTCGGGTCTGAAATTAATCTCCTTGAACCTTCGCCGGTAAAACGAGACGTTTCTATAGACGCGGTTAAGGGTTGCCTGAAGCCGCTCCAACTGGATCTGCCGGAGTTGGTCCCGGGACATGCTCTCATTTTCGGGTTCCCAGATAGGCATCGATTTTCCTTGCGTCTTTTTATTCACCACAGAGAACACAGAGGACACAGATAGAAAAGAATAGATAACTAATTCAGTTACTTATCACTTAGGATCATTAATTTCCCGTTTTTATCTCCGTGTCCTCTGTGTACTCTGTGGTGATCAAGCAATCAAGCTTCCCAGATTTGTTTCGCCCCTTTGCCCAGATAGGCCCTTTTTATTTCGCGGTGTTCGAGAAGTTCCAGGCCGTCGCCCTGGAGAACCACTTTCCCGGTCTCCAGCACGTAGCCCCTGTCGGCGATCTTCAATGCGGCACGCGCATTCTGCTCGATGAGCAAAATGGTGCGTCCTTCTTCTTTGAGTTCGCCTATTATTGCAAAAATCTCTTTGGTTACAAGCGGAGCAAGCCCCATCGACGGCTCATCGAGCACCAGGAGCTGCGGGCGAGACATCAGTGCCCGGCTTATGGCAAGCATCTGCTGTTCGCCCCCGGAAAGGGTCCCCGCCAGTTGAGCGTGGCGGTTCTTCAGAATGGGAAATCTTTGATACAGGCGGTCCATGTCCTTCCGGACCTGTTCCGGGTTGCTCCTGTGAACAAATCCTCCCATGAGCAGATTTGATTCCACCGTCATTGTCGAGAAAATCTGCCTGCCCTCGGGCACGAGCGCAATCCCCTTGCGGACTATTTTTTCCGGCGCCAGCCCTTCGATCCGCTCGCCCATGAACTCCACGCTGCCCCGTTCGGACCTGGTCATCCCGCAGATCGTGTTGACCAGTGTGCTCTTGCCGGCGCCGTTTGCACCCACCAGGGTAACGATCTCCCCCTGGCGCACGTGGAGCGAGATGCCCTTTAAGGCATGAATGTTTCCGTAGTAAGTGTGCAGGCTCTTTACAGTCAGCATCTTCGAATCAGTGTGTGGGAGTGGACGCCGTTTCGCACTCCTCTGTTTTTTCGCCGTTGCGAAGCAGAAGGCAAGGAGCGCACGGCCCTACTCGCAGCCGAGATATGCCTCGATTACCGCGCTGTTTTCCTTTATTTCGCCCGGTGTTCCGGAAGCGAGCAACCGGCCGTGATTCAGCACCAGGATGCGCTCGGAGATTTCCATGATCAGGTTCATGTCATGTTCGACCAGCATCACGGTAATTCCCAGGCTGCGGATACTCTCGATAAGCTCTCCCAGTTCCTCGGTTTCTTTCATATTGAGGCCACCGGCGGGCTCGTCGAGCATCAACATCCTCGGTTCTGTTGCCAGAGCGCGCGCGATTTCCAAAATCTTCTGCTTGCCGAGGGGCAGCGTTCCGGCCTCCAGGCCGGCACAATCGGCAAGCCCCACCAGATCCAGGTATTCGAGGGCTTTGGATTGAATCAGCTTTTCCTCGGAGCGCATGCCGGGCACGCGAAACCCCGATGAAAGAAAGCCGAACCTGGTCCTGGGGTGCCTTCCGACCATGACGTTTTCAACAACACTCATTCTCCTGAACAACGCCACGTGCTGGAAAGTCCTGGCTATGCCCGCTTCGGCAATGCGGTGCGGCGCAAGGCCGCCGATTTCACGGTCCAAAAAAGTTATCCGCCCCGCCGAAGGCACGAGCGTTCCGCTTATGCAGTTGAAAAGGGTCGTCTTGCCGGCGCCGTTAGGCCCGATCACACCCTGAATGATGTTGTCCCCTACCTGGTAGCATACCCCCTGGAGGGCGGCCACTCCCCCGAAATGCATCTCCAGGTCGCAAACATCCAGGACAGGCGACTGGGCCGTGGAACCGTTGCCGTTCATGATCCGGCGCCCTCCGGTGCCGAAGCACGTTTTTTGCGCCGGACCTTGATTTTGGATGCAAGCGACACTATCCCGCCGGGAAAAAATAGTGCAACTAAAAGTAAAATCAGCCCGTAGACGAGAATTTCGAGGTCGGCGAAGACCTGCAGCCACTCGTTTCCGATGAAGGTCATCAGGATGGTGCCGGCCACTGCTCCCCACAGGCTTTGCATGCCGCCCACCATTACCATCAGCATGAACCGGATCGACCACATAAGATTAAAGGAGCTGGGGTTTATACAGGCCACGTAGTGAGTGTAGAGGCTTCCGGCAAGGGCCGCCAGCACCGCCCCCAGGACGAAGACCTTGACCTTGTAGGCGGCGGTTGGAACGCCCACCGATTCCGCCGCCTTTTCTTCTTCATGGATTGCCCGCAGCGCCCTGCCCACCCTCGAATGGAGTATTTGAAAGCAGAAGATGAGCGCCAGGAAAACAATTCCCCATACCAGGTAGTACCAGGCTATTTCGCTGGCAACCTTGTGCCCGGCGATGCTGAGGCCGGGAATGTCCACCATGCCCGAAGGCCCGCCGGTCCACTCCACCTCCTCGGCCATGACGATATTTACGATTACCCCGAAGCCCAGCGTGGCCATGGCCAGATAATGGCCCTTCAAGCGAAGCGCCGGCACGCCTACAACCCCGGCAACCATGGCGCAGGCCGCCATTCCCGCGGGCATGGCCAGCCATGGATTTATGCCGAACCTGGAAGTAAGGATACCCGAAGTGTACGCGCCGATTCCGAAAAAAGCGGCCTGGGCAAGTGAAATCTGCCCGGCATATCCCATCAGGAACCCCAGTCCGATGCAAACCAGGCTGAATATGCCCGCAAACACCATGACGTCCACGTAGTGGGAAACGGACTGGAATGGTTTGACCAGCCAGGGGAATACGGCAATCAAAAGCGCCGCGCCCAGCAGGATGAGCCAGTTTTTTCTACCCATTGCGATTTTCTCTAGAACTTTTTCAGCCCGGCCGCCTCGCGGCTGCCGAAAAGGCCCTCGGGTTTGATAAACAGCACGAGGAGGAGCAATATCAAGGCAACCGCGTCCTTGTAGCCCGAAGAGAGATAACCGGCGCAAAAAGACTCGGCGAGCCCCAGGATCAACCCGGCCGCGAGAGCCCCGAAAAACTGCCCCAGTCCCCCGAGCGCCGCTGCCCCGAAGCCTTTGAGGCCAAGAAGCGCGCCCCTGTCGTATTCCATCATGGAAACCGGAGTGATGACCACGCCGGCAGCCGCGCCTATGGCGGCGCTCAACACGAAGGCGAGCAGCACCATCGACCTGACGGGAATTCCCGCCAGCCTCGCCGCATTCGGGTTATCGGCACAGGCCAGCATCGCCTGCCCGTATATCGATTTCTTGAAAAAAATAGAAAGCGCCACGACTGTCAGCGCGCAGATCCCCATTATCCACAATGCCTGGGGCTGGATGGATGCTCCGGCGAACCTGATCGGGCCGCCGGAAGTAAACGCGGACAGGGTATAGGTGTCTTTCCCCCAGGCGAGCATCGCCGAGCCCTTGAGCATTATGGAAACGGCAAGAGTGATAATGATCAGCGAAAGCACGCTCGCATCCCTTGCCCGGCCGATTACAAACCTGTCCATTGCCAGGCCGACGCACCCGGTGAGGGCAATCGAGCCCACGAAAGCCACGTAGAGCGGCAGGTGCAGCGTACCGGCGAAAAACACCGCGAACAGCCCGCCCAGCATCAGGAATTCGCCCTGGGCGAAGTTGATGATTTCGGTCACGCTGTAGATGATGTTATAGCCGATGGCCGCCATGGCATAGATGGCGCCGATAGTCAGCCCGCTGACCAAATATTGCAGAAAATCGCTTCCCACCTGTTTCCCACCGCTCTTAAGCCGCGCCTCCCGGCAAGGAGTCGGGAGGCCGGATCGCTAACCGGCCCGGCCGGCCCCTCCGGGTATGTTTCGTCTAACATTTAGTCTCGAATAAAGGAATACCTTTTCGCTGTGCTAAATAAAATCCCCCCTCCAACGCGGAGGGGGGACCAGTGCAAAGTGTGGACCGCAATTAAAAGATCGCCCGCCCTACTTCGCCAATGCCCATTTCCCGTCCTTTACCACGATCATTTCCAGATCGTCCTTGCTCAGCCCGTTGTGGTCTTTGGCGGACATGTTGAAAATCCCGTGCATTCCGACAAATCCCTTGGTTTGCTCGATGTGGTCGCGGATCTTGGCCGGGTTGGGGCCAACCGCCGCCAGGGCGGCAATGGCAAGATGCATCGAATCCCAGGCATGGCCGCCAAAGGACGACACCGGCTCTTTGTAGCGCGCTTCATAATCCCTGGTGTATTCCATTATCACTTTTTTCTGCGGCTGGCTGTCGGGGAGCAGAGAACCGACATTTACGCGCGCCAGCGGAAGCAGAACACCCTCGGCGGCCTTCCCCGCCAATTCGACGTTTTTAAGGTTTCCGAACCCGTGGCTCTGGAAAAGCGGAATGGAATCCATCCCCAGATTGCGCCAGGTCTTTACCGCCAGCACCTGGGTGGGACCGATGGACCAGTTGACGACGGCCTGAGGATTGGTGGACCGGATCTTGGTCATCTGCGCGGAAATGTCGGTGTCCTTGGGGCCGTAGCGCTCATCGGCAAGGATCGTTATACCGTCCTGAGGGGCCAGTCTGACCAGTTCCTCGCGGCCGCTCGCGCCAAAACCGGTCGAATCGCTCATAATCCCGATCTTCGTTATCCCGTGGGCCTTCATGTAGTCAAACATCTTGCCGGCTACGTGCGAGTCGGAACCCGCCACCTTGAACACCCATTTACGTTTCTCCACGGGCGTAACGATCTTGTGGCTCGCCGCGCAGGAAATCAGGGGCACATGCGCCTCTTCGGCGATGCCCGCCACCGCCAGGCTCTCGCCACTCCTGCTCGGGCCGATAATCACCGGCACATGGTCCCTTTTGATCAGCCTTTTCACCGCCAGATTGCACTTGGTAGCGTCGCTTTCGTCATCGAGAACTATAAGCTCCAGCGGATGGCCGTTTATCCCTCCCTGCTTGTTGATCTGGTCCGCGACCATCTCCGCGGTCCTCTTTTCCGGCTCGCCCAGAAAGGAGCCAACGCCGGTGATCGAAAACACCGCCCCGATCTTGTACGGTTCCTTGGCCGCATGTCCCGGAACCGGAGAAAACAGATAGATGGAGGCCGCCAGGATAATCCCCAGGCACACCAGTCCGACCAAGCCCTTTGTTGATTTCATTGCTGCTCCTTTGCCGACTTTTAGGATCGTCTAATAATAAAAAAAGAAGAGCCGTGGTTTATGCGAAACCACGGCTCTTCCCAAAAAGAAAAGCCGTGGGCCGATCGCGGAATCGCGATCTGCCCACGGCCTCTTGCCAGCTACAGAGGTACGCGGACAGACCGCCCGAAGTAGATATAGCGGTAATAATACTCTATGGGATAAAACATAGCCATGAACAGCCTTCGATGGAAATCTTCGGATTTTTTGCTTATAGAAGGCACGCAACCGCACTGTCAAGCAAAATGTAGGAAACGAGCTTCGAAAACGTTTTCCGGCTCAAAATTTGCTTTACAATTCGACCTTTTCGGGTTTTGCTCTATAGGTTTCCGATCTCCCTGAAAACATTAAGCTTTCAGTGCCGCACCGGCGGCCTTCATTTTCCGGGCAGGGTGCCTTTGCATGCGCGAAAAACATAAAATCCTGATCGTCGACGACGAGGCCCCCTTTCGGTCGGCCCTGCGCCGGCTGCTCGAAA
Source organism: uncultured delta proteobacterium (assembly GCA_963712895.1). Classification (GTDB taxonomy): domain Bacteria; phylum Desulfobacterota; class Syntrophobacteria; order Syntrophobacterales; family Syntrophobacteraceae; genus SbD1. The sequence continues at coordinate 174,544 of CAVQJR010000021.1, forward strand.
AGAACAATATAGTCCTCGAAGCGGCCACCGGCAGTGAAGGATTCCAGCTTGCAGAACGCGACGAACCCGACCTCATCCTTCTCGATATCGGCCTTCCGGACGGCAGCGGCCTCGAACTCCTGCCGCGCTTCAAGGAACTGCGCCCCTCCCCTACCGTGGTCATGATTACGGCATACGAGCGTGTCAAGGACGTGGTAATGGCAATCAAACGGGGGGCTTTCGATTACCTGGTCAAACCGGTGGACATTGACGAATTCGAGCTTACGATCCAGAACGCTCTCGATCACGCCGGCCTCAAAAACGAGGTCAGCAGGCTTCGCCAGGAACTGCACAGACTCCAGGGCGTGACCCGCCTCATTGGAAGCAATCCCAAGTTCCTGGAAGCGCAGATGCTTGCGGTCAAAAGCGCCCAGAGCCGCGATGCCGGGGTGCTGATCCAGGGCGAGAGCGGGGCCGGCAAGGAACTGATCGCACGCCTTATCCATACCAACAGTCCCCGCTCGGCTTACCCGTTCGTGGCCTTGAATTGTGCAGCCTTCAGCACAGAGATCATCGAGAGCGAACTGTTCGGCTATGAAAAGGGGGCCTTCACCGGCGCAAAGACCGAAGGCAAAGAGGGCCTGCTCCAGGTTGCCGACGGCGGCACCCTCTTTCTCGATGAGATAGCGGACCTCAACCCCGAGATCCAGGCAAAACTGCTTCGGGTAATGGAGGAGAAGGAATTCTTCGCCGTGGGAGGCACCCGCAAGAAGAAGGTGGATATCCGAATCGTTTCCGCATGCAACCAGGACCTGTGGCAAGTGGCGGAACAGGGTTTATTCCGAAAAGACCTCTATTTTCGGCTCGCAACCATCAGGGTCGACCTACCCGCCCTTCGCGAACGGCGAGATGACGTGATGCCGCTGGCACTGACATTCATGGAAGAATTCAACGACAAATACGCCAAGCGGTTTCGCGGCTTCAGTCCGGAAGCCGAGCGGATACTGCTCGGCTATTCCTGGCCCGGCAACGTGCGTGAACTGCGAAACACCATCGAGCGGGTCGTCCTGCTGGAAAATGAAGACACCGTGCTGGGGCGGCACCTGCATTTTCTGGAGTCCCCTCCCCAAGCGGCCGGTGCACCTCCTGTCGAAAGTTACAGCCTCGAATTGCCGGACGAAGGAATCGGCCTGGAGGAGATCGAAAAGGACGTGATCCTGCGCGCCTTCGAGAAGTGCGGGAAAAACAAGTCCAGGACGGCGCGTTTCCTGAAACTTCCCCGGCATATCTTCCTGTACAGGTTGAAGAAGTACGGGGTGGAAACGTGAGCACTATTGTCCATATTCACAAATAGCGTGTAGAATATCCTCCAGATAAGGCACATCTAGTTGATTTTATTATATCTTTTTATAACGTCTCCCTTACTGCGAGCGGATGTGCGGCCAGTGGTTGGTCAATAGTATACAAAATGACCCCGCCAAAAGAAAACGCCTTTCATCGTTTACCGGCTCCTGGTAAAGAATCCTCGTATTTTTATTCCTGGCATGCTCCTTGCTCTATCCAGCGAGAGGAGGCCGGAATGTGCGCGTTGAAAATCTCGTTCTACTAGTTGAAGATGACGCTCCGCTCAAACGCTCTTTGGAAAAATTCTTGAATCAGGCTGGATATGCCTTTGACAGTTGTTCTACTGCCCGTGAAGCGCTGGCTCTTGCAGAGAAACTCCGCCACGACATTGTGATTGTTGAATATCATCTTCCTGATGCAGATGGCGCCTCGCTGATCGAAAAGCTCATGCTCGTCGCTCCCAAGACCGTTGCGATAGTTCTTTCCGAGTACGATTTCCAGGCGATAGCGAATGATCTGAACCGGGTTACATTTGGATCCTACTTGAAAAAGCCCTTTGATCTCGTTGAAATTGAAGCTGCACTCTGCTCTGCATGTTCAAAGGCCGGCAAGCCGATTCAAACAGGTGACTGGCAGCAGCAACCCAAAGGTGTGCCTGCCTCCTTTCCACTACGAAGGGAACTCTCAGACACAGATCTCCAACGGTAACTGTGAATCGCTTTGGATCTGAACCTCCTGTGAAAGGTGGGTGCGAACGAAGTCTGTCTCTGAAACTCAATCTCATCAAGCTAAAGTTGATACTCACGCTCTCATTTTCAAGCTGATTTCGCCCTGATGCTCGACTGAATGCTCGAACTCTACTGACCAAGCTCGATTGAATTCTGGATGTGGAACTCTCTTTAGTGGCTCAAAATCTTTTCCGTTCTGTATCGACTGTATCTGAGAACTCCCTCTGAACATAACAGAAGGCCGTGAGGAAACCCCTCATGGCCTTTTGTTATTACGGCCAAAAACGGTGCCGGTCGTCAATGCAACGAGGCACAACCCCACTTGCTTTCCGGGGAACATCTGTGCGATATTACCGTTTGTGGTGCAAATTCCCCTAACAGGAGTCTGAAAGATGGAAGAACGGAAGATTGGAATTATTGCCAAGATGGAGGAAAAGGGTCTAACGGTAGATAAGGCCGCCGAGGCAATCGCCTTTGACCCCGCGATCCTGGGCCTTTACCTGGTAAAAGACGCCTACCCGGTGCCCAAAAGAATACTGGACAAGCTCGAAGCGGCGCTTGCAAACTAAAACGGCAGTCCCGTAACCTGCAGTTTCTCGATCCAATGCTGCTTCGCGCTCCCGCGACCAAACGGCAATCGCTTATCAGCCTGCCGAAGATGCCCGGAAGCTTCTCACGATTCTATTGCTCAGGTGGCGTTGCAAACCTCGGATTTTTTGGACTGGCACGACAAGGGCTGCCTGCGTCCTGGGCAGCTTTGCTTTCCTATTTTTTTTCTAAATTTTCGATCCCACCAGGACTTCGGCTTTGCGGAAGCGCTGCGGGCGCATGGAAGCATGTTGCGGGGCTCAGGAAAAACGGGCTGTCTCCCAAACGGAGTTGCTTCACAAAATACATCAACTTCACGAAAACGGGGAAAGTCCCAAATCGTCATTCCCGCAACGCTTTTGAGCGAGAACCCGGCGTCTTTGCGTTTAAATGACTGCTTCTCCCGGCACCAATGTGGAAATGAGGAAAAGACGCTGGACCCCGGCCCACAAGCACTGCCGGGGTGACGCTAAGGGCGAGTCCGCCGGGCAAGGCAAAATTTCTGATGGAGCTGCATTCGGGCGGCAGCTTCCGAACCGGTTTCCCCGCTCTTTTTTCAACCTCTTCAGGACCGCGGTTCAGGCCACGTTTTGATGATTTCACCCCTGGGGCCGGTCACCTTCACCGAGAACACACTATTGCCGTCCAGGCAATGTGTAGCGCAGGATATTCACGGGTCGTAGGCGCGTACGGCCATTTCCACCCTGTTGAGAATGCCCTCCGTTACCTCTCCGTTCCTGATGAGGGCCTTTGCCGCCTGGTTTACGCTCATGTTGATCGGCCCAAGGTTATGGGTGGTCCCAACGATGAGGTTCGCCCTGGTAATCATGCCGTTATCATCGGTTGAATAATCGTGGATCAGCGTGCCGCGGGGCGCTTCGACGCAGCCCACTCCCCTTCCGGCCCTGGGTTCCACGGGAGCGCGCACATCGGGGTCGGTTATCGATTTATCTTCCAGCATCTCTATTGCGTGCTCGTAGGCATAAACATCTTCGATCAGCCGCGCCCAGTGGTAGAGAAGCGTGAACTGGGCGGGTCTTCCGAAAAGTTTTCTGAATTCCTCCAGTTCGGCCTGTGCCCGTGGAGTCGAGATGCTGTCGCATACGTTTATTCGCGCCAGGCAGTTCGCCCGGTAAATGCCCTTGGGATTTTCGACATCCATCGAAAATCCTTCGTTCCAGAACCGGGCATAAGGTATCTTGCCGTAGGAAAACGGCACGACGGCTTCCCCCAGATAATCGACATAGTCCTGAGGATCGAATTCTGTGAAGGTCCCGTCGGGCTTCATCATCCTCAACTTGCCGTCGAAGAGATTCAGTCTTCCCTGTTCGTCCACAGTGCCCAGAAACCCGCTGTTGAACACTCCCAGGCTCTTTACCACATCGAGGTATTTCGGGAAGACCTCCTTTTTGGCAAATTCGATTGTAAAGATGGAAAAGTCGAGCAGTTCCTTCAGTTCTTCCAGGAACCCTGTTCTCTCGGATTCGAGCATCGGTCTGCAAAAGCCCCCCACCACTCCGGCATGAGGATGGATGGCTTTGCTCGAAAATCTTTCCAGGATCATCTTGGCCTTGAATCGTGCCTGGACGGCCCTGGTGGCAAGTTCCGGGGCGGCTTTCACGACACCGATGACGTTTCGAACCCCGTAGTCGGCATCGGGGCCCATTACGAAATCCGGCGCCGCCAGGAAGTAGAAATGAAGCAGCTTGTCTTCCGCATGGGCAATCGTCTGCATCAACTCCCGGAGCTTGTTTCCGGCGGGAGGTGGGGTTACCCCGAAGCAGCGGTCCACCGCCTTGTTGGAGGCCAGGTGATGGTGCCAGGGGCAAATACCGCAGATGCGGTTTACGATGCGCGGGACCTCTTCGGCGGCTTTGCCTTCGATGAACTTCTCGAACCCGCGAAGCGACATGTAGTGGACCTTGGTGTCCGCAACGTTGCCGGCGTCGTCGAGATTTATTTCGATCGAGGCATGTCCCTCGATGCGGGTTATTGGAGCAACAGTGATCGTGCGGGCCATAAATTCAGCTCCTGTTATTTTTGCACGGGCTTGTGAACCGGCCGCAAGAGTCCGTGCGCTCCCGAAAACCTCAAAAGCGATTTGAATTCAGGCAGCGAGTCGACTTCGATCCCGTTGGAAGCCAGGGCATTGAGCATTTGGAGAAGCTGGTTGCCGTCATGGCTAACCGGCCCGTAACACCCTCTGCACGGAACCCTTGCCGAGATACACCTGGGGACCAGTTTGTCCCCGCCGCATCCCGCCCTGGTCACCGATCCCATACATAACAGCCCCTGTTCGAGCAGGCACTGCATTTCACTTAGCGGCTCATCCGGGGACCCGTATTTCGGCGCCTGGAGAAAACGGTGCAACTTCTTCACCTTGCCCTTGCCTTCACGCCGGGTCGGGCAGAAATCGCAAACGGACTTGTCGGGCAGCTTGGCGGGATTCCCCGTCAGCAGCCCCGCCAGAGCGGCAAACACCTGGTCCGGATGCGGGGCGCACCCCGGCAGGTAGACATCGACCTTTATCTTTTCGTCCAACGCATAAACCGAATCCAGCAGCCGCGGAATGCCGTCATGGGGTCGCGGCTGGTCCTTGTCGGTTGTCTCGGTCGAATAATAGCGCTGGAAAATCTCCTCATTCTCGTACGAGTTGGCGAGAGCGGGAATGCCGCCATGAGTCGCGCAGGTGCCAAGCGCAATGATGAGCTTGCATTTTTTGCGCATCTCTTCGGCAACCTCCAGGTGCTCCTCGTTACGGATGCTCCCGGTGATTATGCCGACCTCCGCCTCGGGAATATCGATGTGCTTTCCGTCTCCGAGCTGGCCGTAGTATTTATGGTCAAGGAGAACGGGTATGTGCACGAATTCCACGAGTTCGAGCACTTTCAGAATCCGCTCGCCCAGGTCCACGATGGATATTTCACACCCGGAACACGCATTCAGCCATTCTTCCGCGACCCTTGCACCCATGTGAAAATTCCTCTTCCATCTCTGCGAAAGCGACGGTTTAGGCTACCTTTTCATCTTCGACCCTGTTCGGCCGGAGCGGATTGGGACCGAGTTCCCTGATATGCGAAGAAAACCGGCTCACCGCATCGGCAAAACGGGTTGCTTCAGCGGAAGACACCCACTCCAGCCGGAACCGCTCGGGGTCTATACCGCAGTTTTCGAGCGCTATTTTTATCGCTTTTTCCCTTGCCTGCGCTCTAAAATTACCTTCCAGGTAATGGCATTCCCCGAGGTGGCACCCCATTCCCAGGACTCCGTCGGCCCCTTTGGACAAAGCGTGCACCACGATCTCCGGGCTGATCATGCCGGAACACATCATCCTTACCACGCGCAGGTTCGGAGGATACTGCAATCGACTGACCCCAGCCAGGTCAGCAGCCGCGAATGCTCACCAAGTACACAGAAAGCCAATTATGACCGGGTTGTAATCGTCAGCCACCGATGGAACTCCTTTCTAGGAACGGGACCAAACGGGAAATCTCATTCCTCGAACGATCATTATGCCTGCCGGCCAGGAGTTCGGCTCCCCTCCTCCAGACAAAGAAGAACCTGAACCCGAAGTCTGCCCAATCCGCCTTTTCCCCTTGTTGCATGGGAAATTCGACGCAATTCCTATACCGCAAGCAGGGCGTCAACCTGGGCTTTTATCTGCTCCCCGGTAAAACCGTGCACGCAAATCCCGCCTTTTGGACAGGTCGCGGCGCAGACCCCGCAACCCTTGCATAAAATACTGTCGGTTCTAACCCGCCTTTTCACCACCCCGTCGACTTCGAACTCCTCCAGCGTAATGGCGTGGTATGGGCACACATCGACACACATGGCACATCCGTCGCAGTGGTCGGTGACAAAGGATACCAAGGCGCTAAACACCAGCTTGTCTTTTGACAGGATGGTGGCGGCCCTCGCAGCCGCTCCCAGCCCCTGGGCCTGGGCTTCGGAAACGGTTGCCGGGTATCTTGCGGTCCCGGCAAGAAAGATGCCGTCGGTGGCAAAATCCAGGGGCCGGAGCTTTGCATGGGCTTCCATGAAGAAATTGTTCTGATCGACCGGGATGCGCATGAAATTGGCAATAGCCGGTGAATCCGCCGGCGCCACCATCGGGGTGGACAGCACCACCAGATCGTATGGGATCTCGATGGTCATACCGGTAAGCGGCTGGTAGAGTTCCACGACCCCATCCTTTACCACCGGCGGGACCGAAGCGTCGTAGATGTCGAAGCGAACTTCGCGGCCGCGCGACTCCCACAGGAGCTTCTCGTTATCGGTGCCGTACATCTGGATGTCGCGGTAGAGGAGGTGTACGCGCGCCGACGGGTCATGGTCCTTGATATACATCGCGTTCTTGACGGCGGTGAGGCAGCACACCCGCGAGCAGTAGCTTCTCTGGCTCGACCGGGCGCCGACGCACTGGATCATAACGACATCTTTGTAATTGAACTTCCCGTCGCGCAGCAGCCCTTCCAGTTCGACCTGGGTGATCACGTTTTCACCGTTGTAGCCGAAAAGGCCCTCGGGCTTAAAGGGAACCGCCCCGGTGGCGACCACTATCGCACCTACCGTCTCTTTTAATTCTTCTCCGCTCCCGTTTTTCAGGCCGATTTCGTAGTTGCCCACCACACCGCCCACCCCGGTAAGCTCGGTGTTGACCATTAACCTTATATTGGAATGCTTCCCGGCCCGGTCTATCATCTCCGAGATTATATCCGAGGCCTTCTCGCCTGACGGGCCGATCCTGTTGAGACGCCTTAGCAACCCGCCCGGTTCGGCTTCCCTTTCGACCAGCAGCACTTCCATACCCATGTCGGCCAGTGCGGTTGCCGCCGAAAGTCCCGCGACCCCGCCTCCCAGCACCATCGCTTTCTTGACGAGCGAGGATTCTATATCCTCCTGCGGCTCCAGCAGGGCCGCCTTGGCAACGGCCATGCGGATCAGGTCCCTGGCCTTGGCCTGCGCCGCCTCTTTTTCCTGCATGTGCACCCAGGAACACTGGTCGCGGATATTGGCCATCTCGAAAAGGTACTGGTTCAGCCCGGCTTCGGCACAGGCGCTCTTGAAAAGAGGCATGTGGGTCCTGGGAGAGCATGACGCCACGACCACCCTGGTCAGCCCGTGCGCCTTTATGGCCGATTTGATTTCCGCAATACCGGATTCCGAGCAGGTGTAGAGATTGTTCTTGGCGTAGACCACGTTAGGCAGAGTTTCCGCATACCCGGTCAGTTCCTCGCAGTTCAGGTACCCGGCGATATTGGAGCCGCAGTGGCAGACAAATACGCCGATGCGCGCTTCGGTAATATTGCTGATCTCGCCATTTCCGCTCATCTGCTGATTCTCCTTCAGGATACCAGGCGCATCGCCTCGGGACCGGACAGGGCCTGCGCCGCCCTGGCCGCGGCACTGCTTGCCTGCGCAACGGATTCCGGAATATCCATCGGGCCGTGAGCACATCCGCACGTGAATATGCCCTCCCGAAGGGTGTCCAGCGGAGGGACCGTTTTTGTCTGGAAAAAGCCGGATTCGTTCAGCGGGATGCCCAGCATCTCGGAAAACTTCTTTGCCGACGGACTCGGCTCGCAGGCCGTGGCCAGTATCACCAGGTCCACCTCCAGGCTTCTGACCTGGCGCTCCCTGGTGTCTTCATACCACAGGATGGGATTGTGGGCGGAGTTTTCAGCTATTTCGGCCACCCGGCTTCGTATAAACCGAATGCCCGACTCCTCCGCGCCCCGGTTGCGGTACTCCTCGAAGCCCTTGCCCACCGCGCGAATATCCATCCCGAAGATATAGACCTCGCCCTTGGGATCGTGTTCCCGCGCGATGATCGCCTCCTTTATGGAGTGCATGCAGCAAAAGCCCGAACAGTACCTGTTGTAGCGCTGGTCGCGCGAACCCACGCACTGGATGAACGCCAGGCGGTGGGCCGCTTCCATGGCGTCCACTTTTGCCTGTACGTCGTCGAATTTTTCCTTTACGGGCAGGTAGGCTTCGATCTGCTTCGCCCATTCGTCGTAATGGCCCCCGGTGAATTCTCCCGACTTGAACCTGGGCAAAAACCCCTCCGAGGAAATTTCGAAGGTCTTCTCGAATTTCTCCAGTTCGAAACGAGCCTTTCCGGCCGCTTTTTTGAGATCGGGGAACTGGTTTTTCACGGCCAGGTCGGTCGGGGTGTAGACGTGGCCGTGCGTTGGGCCGCTGGCGGACAGGAAGCGCTCGAATTCAAGGGCGGTCACCACGTTGGGCAGCCGTCCGTAGCCGTATTCGGGCACCTTGCGGGCATCGAACAGGTCATAGCCGGTCGCCAGGATGATCGCTCCGACATCGATTTCGATCACCTGGTCCTTCTGCCCGTAATCGATGGCCCCGGCCTGGCAAACCTTCGAACAGACGCCGCATTTTTTGCCCGGCTGGAAGTTGCGGCACCTGGTGGCGTCTATGGTGTAGGCGGAAGGAATGCCCTGGGCGAAATACTTGTATATGGCCTTGGATTTGCCCAGGCCCATGTTGTACACATCCGACACAACGGTCGGGCATTTCTCCGCGCAGGTCCCGCAGCCGGTGCATTTTGCCTCGTCCACAAAGCGGGCCTTCTTTCGAACGGTTACCCGGAAATCGCCCAGCCCTCCTTCAACGTTTTCCACTTCCGAGTACGCCAGGAGCCGAATCTTTGGATGTCGACCGACATCCATAAGCTTAGGCGCCAGAATTCAGAGCGCGCAGTCGTTTGTGGGAAACGTTTTGTCGAGCTGTGCCATTTTCCCGCCGATCGTGGGGAGCCGTTCAACAAGGTGAACTTGGAACCCCATTTCGGCCAGGTCCAAAGAGGCCTGCATGCCCGCAATGCCTCCGCCGATCACAAGGACATCCCGATTCACGAACGTGATCTCCTTCCGAGGTTGACCGCCTATTCGATGTGCTCCAAAAGCAACGAGTACAAGTCTGCGATATTGAGTGAAATATCAGTATTCTGCTCGGCGCAGGTGAGGTGAATCCTGCACTTGGGGCAGGCCGTCACCAGTGTTTGCGCGCCGGTTGCCATCGCCTCCTGCAACCGTTCGACCTGCATGGTCTTCGAGCAGTTGGAGCATTCAATCCAGGCGCTGGTGCCGCAGCACACCGAGTTTTCCCGGTTCAGGGCCATTTCTTCGAATTTGACCCCGGGGATGAGCTTGATAAGGTCCCGGGGCGGCTCGTAAATACCGGCCCTTCTGCCCAGTCTGCACGGGTCCTGGTAAGTCACCGTGCTCGCCCCGTTTTCGGCCTGCCTGAACGACACCTTCGACCCGGGAAGTTCGCGAGCCAGGAACTCGCTTATGTGGAGGATCTCAAAGGGCAGTTCGCCGAAATACTTCGGGACCTCCTCCTTGAAGGTGGTGTAGCCTTCCGGGCAGCTAAAGATTACGGTCCGGGCGCCGGATTTGGCAATGACATCCAGGTTGATCGAAACAAGCCGGCGAAAGGTCGCCTCGTCGCCACTCCACAGGGCGTCATGGCCGCAGCAACGCTCCTCCTCGCTGATCACCGGTTCGATTCCCATCCGGTTGAGCAGCTTCAGCACACTCATCGAGGTCTCGACCGCGGTGGAACCGTACTTCAGGGCGGCATCGAAGTAAGGGGCGCACCCCACGAAGTAGAAACAGTCGCCTTCGGCCCGGAAAGTGCCGGCCTCCTCCGCCCATGCGGTGCGGTGCTGCCTGATGCGCCTGGTCTGGAGAGACGCGATGGCCTGCAAGGTGCCGTGGTGGCTCAACTGCGGCTGGTTTCCCTGGCTGCGGGCAAGTTCCCTGTAACCGCGGATGAACACCGGAAAATCAATCTGCACCGGGCAGCGCGAACTGCACCTTGAGCAGGTGAGACACGCCCATAACTCCCTTCCCTGGATGACCGTCTCGTCGCGGTCCATCAAGGCCCGCTTGATCATCTGCCGTGGAGAGAAATCGGGCAGCACCCTGCTGACGGGACAGCTTCCCGTACAGACTCCGCACTCCATGCAATAATCGATCTGTTCCTTGCTAAGTTTCATAGCCTGTTCCATCCGAGCGTTTCGATCAGCCGGCGGCAACCTTTGGCGGCGTCGCCAAGGTCTCCGGGGCAGGCGCCTCGGCCAGCGGGTTTCTGCCCAACTCCCTTAGCAATTGGGTGAAAGATCGGATTTCCTCCGCGAAAATATTCCCCTCGGAGGCCGAAATCCACTTCAGGCGGAGGTATCGCTCATCGACCCCGAGAAGCCGCAGAATCGCATGTGTCTCATCGACGACTTTCTTGCATTTCTCATTACCTCCCAGGTAATGACAGTCACCGATGTGTCAGCCGGACACCATCACGCCGTCGGTACCGGCCTCGAAGGCGTTTAGCAGGAAGCCATGATTCATCCTGCCGGAGCACATCAGGCGGATGAGCCGCACATTGGTCGGGTACTGCATTCTTGCCACCCCGGCCAGGTCGGCCCCGGCATACGCGCACCAGTTGCAAAGAAACGCGACTATCCTTGGTTCGAATTTGTCGGGCATCGAAAATCCCAGCCTTTCAGCGGTTAGCTTTGAGACCTTTCTACAATGCTCACATATCTTAGCCCATGCGGGTTTACACTGGCAGACAACCCGCTGCCCGGACTACTCTACCGGTCGCCGGAGGCGGCAATGACCGCCTTTATCTGCCTGTCACGGAAGTGGGCAAGCGAAGCCGCTCCGGTGGGGCAGGCGGCGTTGCACGCACCGCAACCGGTGCACAAGGCCTGGGTTACCACCGCCTGCCTCCTGTCGCCTTCCGTTTCGGTGACCTTTATTGCCCCGAACAGGCAGGCCTGCTCGCATTCTCCGCACGCGCGGCAAAGTGCCGGGTCCACCTCTGTTATAACGCCTTCGGCCACAATTTCTTTTTGAGAAAGGATTGTGGAGGCCCGGGAAACGGCCCCGCGAGCCTGCGCTATGGCCTCGTTCGCAAACTTCGGCCCTTGGGCAAGGCCGCAGAGGAAAAAGCCTGCCGTGGCAAAATCAAGAGGCCGCAGTTTGAGGTGCGCCTCCAGGAAGAAGCCGTCCTGGTCAAGGGGCAGGCGTAGCGTTTCGGCCAGTTTTCGGGTGCCGGCGGCAGGGCGGATCGCAGCACTGAGAACCAGTAAATCGGTCTTGATCGAGATCGGGCGCATCAACTGGGAATCAAAAATGCTCACTTCAAGGCCATCCCCGTTGGTTTTTACGTCCGGCTTAGCGTTCTCGTCGTATCTGAAAAAGCGAACACCCTGCCGCCGAGCCTCCTGGTAGCCGATTTCCTTGAAACCAAACGTTCTCACGTCGCGGTAGAGCACCGATATATTCGCGCGAGGGTTGATCTCCTTGAGCTTGAGGCCGTTCTTTACAGCCGCCGTGCAGCAAACGCGGCTGCAATATGAATTTTCCGGCTCGCGCGATCCGACGCACTGGATCATCGTAACGTTGGATAACCTTCGCGCCGCATCCGCATCCTCTGCGAGCATCCGCTCGAATTCCTTCTGGGTGACCACTCTGGGGTCCCGGCCGTAAAGATACTCGGCGGGTTTGTATTCCTCCCCACCGGTGGCCACGATCCCCACCCCGTGCGCGACTTCCACTTCTTTTCCGCCAACGGAGATGGTGCTCGTGAAGTTGCCGCAGGCCCCCTTCACCTCGGTAACCTCGGCCTCCTTATAAACTGTGATCAGGGGGGTGGATTCAACCCGGGCGATAAGATCCCTGACATATTTTGCCGGTTCGGCCCCTTCGTCGGTAAAGAAAAGAGTCCTGGCGTTTCCCCCAAGCTCCGCGTTCTTCTCCACCAGGACGGCGGGAAAACCCTGCTCGGCAACCGCAAGGGCCGCCGTAAGCCCCGCCAGACCCCCGCCGATCACCAGTGCCTGCTGCACCACCGAGTAGGAGAAGTCGTAGAGAGGCTCGAGCAGGCTGACACGCGATACTGCCATGCGCACCAGATCTTTTGCCTTGTCGGTTGCGAGCCCGTGTTCGCCCTGGTGTACCCAGGAGTCCTGCTCGCGGATATTGGCCAGTTCGAACAGGTATTGATTGAGCCCAGCCTGTTTTAGCGTATTTCTGAAAAGCGGCTCGTGGGTACGCGGCGTACAGGACGCAACCACGAACCGGTTGAGCTTTTGCTCATCGATTACCCGGATGATTTCCTTCTGCTGGTCGGTTGAACAGGCAAACATAACATGGTCGGCGTATTCGACCCCCGGAAGGGTCTTCGCATAGGCCGCCACCGCTTCGGTGTCCACGACCCCAGCTATGTTTATGCCGCAGTGGCAGATAAAAACGCCGATTCTCGGCTTTTCGCCGCGAACGTCCCGCTCCTCGTAGCTTGGCGGCGGCTCGATCCGGGTACCCCTGGCCTCGCTAAGAAGAGATGTCGCGCAGGCGGCCGCGCTGCTGCCCTGCTGCACCGAATCGGGGATGTCCTTGGGTCCCTGCGAGGCACCGCAGACGAAAACCCCGGGCCGCGAGGTCAAAACCACGTCCATGGGGTCGGTCTTGGTGAATCCGAAATTATTGAGGTCAACGCCCAGCCGGCCGGCAAGCTCGGCGGTCGAGGGATTCGCGCAGAGGCCCACCGACAGGACGATCATGTCGAATTGCTCTTCGCGCATCACATTTTCATCATCGGAATAGCCGACCATCAGCCCCCCGGTCTCGGGCACCGGGACTATCCTGGAGATCATGGAACGCACAAACCGCACCCCGGTCTCATCCCGCGCCCGCTCGTAGAACCGGTCGAACCCCTTGCCCTGGGCGCGCATGTCGATAAAAAAGATCGTGGTGTCGATATCGGCTTCGTGCTCCTTGGTGATCATAGCCTGCTTGGTCGCGTACATGCAGCACACATACGAGCAGTAATCCTGCCCGATGGAGCTGTCGCGCGAGCCCACGCACTGGATCCAGGCGATCCGCTTCGGCGCCCTTCCGTCCGAAAGGCGCTGGATATGCCCTTCAAACGGGCCGGCCGCGGACAGTATGCGCTCATACTCGATGCTCGTTATGACGTTTGGCCACCTTCCGTAGCCGTATGCCGGCGTTTTCTTTGCGTCGAACACCTTGAAGCCGGGGGCCAGGATCAGGGCGCCGGTGGAAAGTTCGAGCACCTCTTCCTGCTGCTTGTAGTCGATTGCACCGGCCTTGCAGACCTTGGCGCATACGCCGCATTTCTTCCCGGGCTGAAAGTTCCGGCACCTGGATGCGTCGATTGTGAACGCCGAAGGAACGGCCTGGGCGTAGGATTTGTATATGGCTTTGCTGCCTGCAAGCCCCATGTTGAATTCATCGGATGTCGCCGTAGGGCACTTCTCGGCGCACGTCCCGCAACCCGTGCACTTGTCCTCCCGGACGTAGCGCGGCATGCGCCTGACCGTGAGCTTGAAATTTCCGGGCTCGCCCTCCAGTTTTTCAACACTGGTTTTGGTAAGTATTTCTATGTTGCGGTGGCCGGCAATCTCCACCAGCTTCGGTCCCATCATGCAGGACGAACAGTCGTTGGTGGGAAATGTCTTGTCCAGCTGCGCCATCACACCGCCGATGTATGGTTGTTCTTCTATCAGGTAGACTTTGAACCCGGAGTTGGCGATGTCCAGGGCACTCTGGATTCCGGCTATTCCGCCGCCAACGACGGCAACTGCCCCGATCTTCGGTCCCTGCCGCATTTCCTCCACCTTTTCTTGCACGTGAGATGACAATAAAATCCCAATATCGATCAGATGAGCCTGTGCCTGCGCAGAAGCGGAGTCGCATCGACGAAATGCCGGGAAAGCCAGTCCGGAGCATCGGGGATCCCGCAGGCAATGCCGATCAGTTCGGTAAAATAGATCACCGGAAGCTCGAAAATCATTCCCAGTTCCGCTTTCATTCTGTCCTGGTACATATCAAGGTTTGCCTGGCACATCTGGCAGGAAACCACAATGGCCTGGGCTCCCACCCGGCGCGCCATGTCAAGCATCTTGGAAGACATCTTGAGGCCCATGTCCGGACGCGAAATCATGAGGCTTGCGCCGCAGCAGTCCGTCTTGTACGGCCAGTCGATGACGGTTGCGCCAACGCTTGCCGCAATCCTGTCGAGGCTCGCAGGGTTCTCACAGTCTTGCGCGCCGGTAACGTCCGGAGGGCGGCTTGCCATGCACCCGTAATAGGATACGACCTTGAGCCGCTCCAAAGGCTTTATTACCATCGAGACGATCTTTTCGAGCATCGGGGCGGTTGCAAAGAAGTTGGCCAGATCCCAGATCGCGGGAAGTTTTGTCTGCGGCCCTTTCCCGGCCCCGCTGCCGTTGCCTTCCCTTTCGTGTGCCGCGGTCTTTAAGCGGTTGAAGCACATCGGGCAGGGAACCAGCAGATCGGGGTTGGAAAGCGATGCGGCAAGCTCAAGATTTCGGCCGGGCAACTCGATGCCGGCCCTGTGATTTATACTGTGGGCGGCGGTGGCCCCGCAGCAGTTCCAGTCGGGAATCTCTTCCAGGTCGATCCCCATCAGGCGGCAGACCCCGTCGATCGAATCGGCATAGTCGCGGGCGGTTCCTTCCAGAGAGCAGCCGGGATAGTACGTGACTTTCATGGCTCCCGTTCCTGTCTATTTGGATGAGCGGAAAATGGCCCTTACCTCGGCTTTACCCCGAATGAGGGTGGGCGCGGTCGACAGGCGCCCTTTACGGAAAAGCCTGAGACCCTGCTTCAGCTCTTTTCGCAGTTCCCCCGTCTTGAGCTTGCTCCGGACCTGACCGGCCCTCAGCCAATAGGCGGGAAGAAGACTCGCCTCGTGAACCCGGCCGGACATGCGCACGTTGTCCAGGAATACCTGATGCAGTGAGGCCACCTGCGGCTGCGCGGGCTCGACTCCCGCCCTTATGGCGAACTCTTTGAAGTAGTCCATGAGTTCGGCTATCCGGACCTCGTTGGGGCATCGGGTCGTACAGGTTTCGCAAGATGCACAGACCCAGATGGTGCGGGACCGCAGGACCTCCTCCTTGCGCCCCAGCACAGCCAGGCGGATGACCTGATCGGGGAAAAGGTCCATGGCGAAAGAAGCCGGGCAGCCGTTTGTGCATTTTCGGCACTGAAAGCATTGGGCGGCATTGAAAGGCCCAGCAGCTTCGGCTTTTTCCAGAAAACTGAAATCGGGGATCAGACTGGGCTGCTGCATCACGGAATAAGTCTCCGTTTCTGAGGCGCGTGAAAGAAAGGAAGTGTTCGTGCAAGATCCTGATAAACAAGAAAAACGCAACGAACACCCGGTGGTGCTAATTGGGTCCGGAAGAGTGAACCCCCATTAAAAGAAAGACTCAAGTCGTTGAAATTAAACGAACAGAACTATACTCTATTTGAGCGATCTAGAAATGAAAGGCGGGGGAAAACCTGCTTCGGAAGGGTTTCCAGGGCCCGGCCAGCATCAACGCACCAACCCCGAATGCCAACAGGAAAGGCTGCGTGCACCAGGAACTCGAATCGAAGCAGACAACGAAAGAAAAACCCGCGATCCATCTCAGCCAGAGAAAATACGCACTGCCCTGTCAGTCTAGTAATTATATTCCACAATTTGTGGAATTTCATGTGCTTTTTTGCACTAACTACCACAAATAAACGCGGAAGGCAAAACGTTTTTTACTTAAAAATGATTTTTCTTACGTCGAAGATGAAAATGCCTTCAGCGCGAAAACGCGTCAACATCGAGCAGTTCCCGGCTGAAATCGCCTCGCCTCCATATCCGATAGGCGGCGGAACCTATCATGACGGCATTGTCCGTACAAAACCTTACGGGGGGGAGAAACAGCCTCATACCCCTGGCACGGGTCTGCCGGGTCAGTTTTTCCCTGAGCCTGCTGTTGGCGGCAACCCCACCCACCGCCGCTACCTGCTGGAGGTCTGACCGGTCGGCCGCCCTGATGGTTTTGGATACGAGCACGTCCACGATCGCTTCCTGAAAGCTCGCGGCAAAGTCTTCGATCGAATATGACCCGGAGTGTGTTTCCGATGCCGGCCTGCCGTGTGCGCGGATAAAGTTTGCAGCGGAGGTCTTGAGCCCGCTGAAGCTGAACTCCAGGGACTGCCTGTCCAGGAGCGAACGCGGGAAGTTGAATGCCTCGGGGTTTCCGGCCGAAGCCAGGTTGTCGATGGCAATCCCGCCCGGATAGCCGATATCGAGCAGCTTGGCGATTTTGTCGAAAGCCTCCCCCGCGGCATCGTCTCGTGTCGCGCCAAGGAGCGCGGTTTCCCCGGAGGGCTCGACCCGGTAGAGCGCCGTGTGCCCCCCTGACACAACCAGGCACACGAACGGGCTGTCGGGGTGTTCGGTCCCCAGGAATGCGGCCTGAATATGCCCGTCCAGGTGATTTACGGGAATGAGCGGAATTCCCAGCGAGTAGGCCATGGCCTTTGCGGCGCTCAAGCCCACCAGGAGCGCTCCCACCAGGCCCGGCCCCTGAGTGGCGGCTATGGCTTCCAGGTCTTTTCCCGAGCGCTCCGCACGCTTCAGGGCCATGTCTATTACCGGAATTATATATTCGAGGTGTTTTCTCGAAGCCAGCTCCGGCACCACGCCACCATAGGGGCCGTGAATGGGGACCTGACTGGCCACCACGTTTGAGAGCACCGTCTTTCCATCCTCGACAACGGCCGCCGCCGTTTCATCGCATGAAGATTCTATCCCCAGTATCAGCATCGAATTCAATTCCATATCCATTAACGTTTAAATCAGGTGAGCACACCTGCTGTGCGCGCATCCCGGCTTGACTTTCAAGCTTTTACAGAATACTTATTTCCCGCGAAAAAGAAAAGTTTTCCCGGTGGGGCGGCCCATTTCAACCGGGCGCGGGATCAATTGAAGCTACGATTCCGCTTCCACCCGCCGATGGAAACATTCGGCCGTGCGCTGCTATCCCCCGCTCTTTGCGGGGTTTTGTTCCGATCTCGTTTTGACTTTAAACCGGTCAAGACCCAAGCTGCTCCAGGATGGAAGATAAGTGTTCAGGTCCGAAATCCTACCAACCAGGCAGGCCGCCGCTTCAGGTTTTCTCCTTCTGCTTGCCCTGTATCTGACGGGTCGGTACGACTACCTCGTATTCCACAGCTTCGTCGAGGTATTCACGGTAGTAGTGGCTTGGGGCATTTTCATAGTCGCCTGGAATTCCCGCAATCTCGTTGACAACGGCTATCTTCTTTTCCTGGGAATCGCCTACCTGTTCGTCGGGTGGCTTGAGCTGCTGCACATGCTCTCGTACAAGGGGATGGGGGTCTTCAGCGGCCCGGGCGCAAATCTTGCCACCCAGCTCTGGATTATTACGCGCTATATCGAGGCGTTTTCCCTGATTATCGCGCCCCTGTTTATCACAAGAAAAATCAATGCCGTTGCCGTAGCCGCCGTTTACACCGCCGTTGTCGCCCTCATGCTCCTCTGCCTGTTCTACTGGAGGGTGTTTCCGGACTGCTTCATCGAAGGCCACGGTTTGACCCCGTTCAAGAAGGCAAGCGAGTACGCCATCTGTATTCTTCTCTCCGCCTCGCTCCTGACTCTTTGGCTGAAACGATCCGAATTCGAACCCCATATCTTTGCCATGCTCGTAACATCCATCGTACTGACGGTTTTATCCGAGGTGGCGTTCACTTTCTATACGAGCGTCTACGGCACCTCTAACATGCTCGGGCACTTACTCAGGCTGATTTCTTCCTATTACATATATAAGGCATTTATCAGGGCTGGGATCGGCTCTCCGTTTAACCTGATTTTCCGAAACCTTGCCAGAAGCGAAAAGAACCTGTTCTCACTGCTGGAAAAACTGCCCGCGTTCGTTTTCCTGCAGATGCGCGACTACTCGATACAATTTGCAAACCGCGTATTCAGGGAGAAGTTCGGCGACCCCGAGGGAAAACGCTGCTACGAACTGCTGCGGGGCTGCACCAGCCCGTGTGATGAATGTCCCGCAATGGAGGTCTTCCGCACAGGCCTCCCCCAGCAGAGGGAATGGGCCTTGCCCGACGGCAAATTCTACCAGATCTACGAGTACCCGTTTCGTGACATCGACAACTCCCCCGCCGTCCTGGGGCTCGGCATCGACATAACCGACAGAAAGATCGCCGAACTCGAATTGATAAATACCAGAAATGAACTGGAGGACCGAGTCCGGCAGAGGACGGCCGAGCTTACCGGCGCCAACGAAATGCTGCGGGTCGAGATATCCGGGCGCAAGCGCGCCCAGGAAAGCCTGCAGGAATCGGAGAAGGAACTTCACCACCTTTCCTCCCAACTGCTTAATGCGCAGGACGAGGAGCGCAAGCGAATCGCCATGGAGCTGCACGACAGCCTGGGAAGCTCCCTGAGTGCGATTAAATTCAGAATGGAAAGCGCGCTGAGCGAAATTGGGGCTTCCATGGGCGGCAGCGCTCTCGACAAGCTTCGTTCAACTCTCGAACTGCTCCAGGCTTCCATAGGCGAGGTGCGAAGGATCCACTCGGACATCTGGCCCTCGGTTTTGAGCGATCTGGGGCTGATAATGGCGTTGAATTATCATTGCAGGAAATTTGAGGAGAATTTCCCGCAAATCCGGATAGAAAAAACTTTTTCGATCGAGGAGGATGAAATCCCCGATTCGCTCAAGATCGTCATTTACCGGATAGTTCAGGAGGCGCTGAACAACATAGCCAAGCACAGCGGGGCGGATTCGGTCCGAGTCGCGCTGCGAAAAGAAAGCGGTTCCATCAATCTGGCCGTCGAAGACAACGGGACCGGCTTTGATCCGTCGAAGATCCAAATCGAACGCAGGAATACGGCCGGAGTGGGTCTTTCCAGCATGCGCGAGCGCACCAGGCTGTCGGGTGGCATTTTCTCACTCGAATCGAGTGGGAAAGGAGTAATTATCCGTTCAAGCTGGCGGGAAGAAAACATCCGTTAAAATCAAATACGGACCCTTCCCGTTCCATGATTTTTCGTGCCGTCGGGATTTACTCTTTTCAAGCCCGTCCTTTCTATCCATAATGGCTCGTCGTCACGCAATCCCTTCCGGGGCCGGCCGATGGGCAGCTTGCGGATTCCGGTACCCTCTTCCCCTGAAAGAGACTTTCGGGGATTTTTGTTTTTTATATCGCCTACGGAAGCATGCAAACATGGCGGGAATTGACTCTTTCGATCTGCACCATCTGGCGCAGTGGTGCGCGAACAACTATGTGCTGATTCTCGGCTTTACGGCGCAGGGGCTCTTCTTCGGAAGGTTTTTTGTCCAATGGATTGTAAGCGAAAGAGAGGGTAAGAGCGTTATCCCCATCGCCTTCTGGTATTTTAGCGTTGGCGGCGGCGGTCTTCTTCTGATTTATGCCATTTTGCGGAAAGACCCGGTATTTATCCTGGGCCAGGGATGCGGGCTTTTTATCTATACCAGAAACCTTTTCCTGATTTTCAAGGAGAAGTCCCGCAGAAAGTATGGGGGCCAGGAAACCGATGCCAGGCATTAAGGTCACGAATCGGCCGCCGGAAGTCCGGCCCGGCCCTCAAATACCCACACCACAGACCCTGCCTCCGATACCGGTCGGGTTACACATGACAACCATTGGACTATGATGAAGCGAAAGCAACTGCTCTACCTGGCGATACTGCTTGGCCTGTGGTCGGCGATCTACATTGGAACCATCACCCACCCCGCCCTGCTCGACGATGCCGACTCATTCCATGCCGAGGCGGTGCGTGAGATGGTCCAGTCCGGCGACTGGATCACCCTGCACATAGACAACGGAATCAGGTACCTGGAAAAAGCCCCGCTAATGTACTGGCTTGCCGCATCCTCTGTTTCGGCATTCGGCCTGCATGACTGGGCGATAAGGCTCCCCCTGGCGCTGTTTTCGCTGTTTTTGACGCTTCTGGTCTGGCGGTTCGGGACGCGTTACTGGGGTAAGGAAGGGGGGTTCTACTCCGCGCTGGTCATTCTGACCGGCATCGGGCCTTTTGCGTTTACCCGGATATTTCTTCCGGACGTGATCCTTTCCTTTTTCATCGCATTCAGCCTGTACATGTACGTGAGGATCGCGATCGACGAGGAAGAAACACCCCGGCGCATCGGCCCCGTAGACCTGCGGTGCGCGGGGCTCTACGCTTCCGCCGCGCTGGCGATGATTACCAAGGGCCTGATAGGGGTGGTCTTTACCGGCGCCATAATCTTTTTCCATATTCTTTTGACAAAAAAGTGGAAAGTACTGCGGCGGCTGCAGATAGGGTACGGAATCGTCATTTTCGCGGCGGTCGCCGCCCCCTGGCACATTGCGGCGGCGCTTGCCAACAGCGATTTCCTCCGGTTCTATTTCATACGAGAGCACCTGCTGCGCTACCTGGGGATGCGCTATCCCAAGGACTACGACACGGTTCCGCTCCTGCTGTTCTGGGGCCTGCACCTGGTGTGGCTTTTCCCGTGGAGCGCCTTTGTGTGGGGGCTGGGGCGCAATTTCCCGAAAACCTTCCACCCGGCGGACAAAAAATCGGAGGTATTGCTGTTCCTGTTCCTGTGGATTTTCGTGATACTTCTTTTCTTTGCTTTCGGGACCACCCAGGAATACTACACGTTTCCGACCCTGGCCGCGTTTGCCCTGCTGTTGGGAAAGGGGCTCGGCGACCTCGCATCTCCCGAAGGGGCAACCCGCAAATGGGGCGTGGTGAGCCTCGGGGTGGCGGCTGGAATATCGGTTATTATCGGGGCGGCCCTGCTCGCCCTGACATGGATGGGAGGCCAGGCGGCTTCGGGATCGAGCCTCTCGGGTACGCTTACCACCAACCCCAGCCAATACAATCTTGCTTTCGGACACATCCACGACCTGACTCCGGCAACCTTCGCGTACCTGGCCCCCCTGGTTCGAAGGACCGCCGTCTTCCTGATAGTCGGCCCGCTTGCCGCCCTCCTGTTCGCGTTCTGGAGACGATGGACAATCTGCTTTCTGTTCCTTGCCGTTATGATGGTTGGCCTCACTCATTCCTACACTGCCGGGATGACCGCTTTCGAGCCCGTGCTCTCCTCGAAAAACCTCGCCCAAACCATCCAGTACTATTACCGGCCCGGCGACATGATCGTAATAAACGACTTCTACGAGAAGGGCTCGACCCTTAACTACTACACCGGCATACAGGTCTACGTCATGAACAGCAACTTCGGGGTGCTGTGGTACGGATTGAAGGACCCGGGCGCCCCGAAGATATCGCTTACCGAAAAGGAACTGCTCGATAGATGGAAAGAAAACCGCAGGATTTTTCTGTTCAGCGAAAAAAAATCTCTGAGATCTTTTCTTGCCAGGCACCCCGATCTGAGCTACCGGGTTCTGGCCGAGGCGGGGGGAAAGGAAGTCCTGGTCAATTGGTGAGTGTGACTTTTCGGGAGTGCAATCGTAGCAGGAAGGGCGGGAATGTTCCCGCCCTTCCTGCTTTTGGGGAGAAGTTATCGGACGATCCGGGCCTGGATGTTCCGGTCAGACATGCCGGCGTTAACTCCGGGCCGCTTACCTTGGAGTAGAATTTCACAGGAGCTGACAAGAGTGTTCGCTGTCGCCCGGTTTAGTGATTCCCGACCACCTTTACAAGACGGGCTGGCTGAAATCGGCCACAAACGCCCCCACCTTTATTGCAATTACCGTCCGGGGAACTCCAGAATCGGGTACAAACGAATTCGATTCGATCCTTCCTAACGATTTGTCCGGCTTACCCCCCTGTAAATAACTACCCCATATCCAAAATGTGGCCTGGAGTCCTTCGATTTAGCTTGAACTTGCTCGCACCATCGCCTAGAATTCAGGACCGTTGCGGCCCAGCATGGTGTTCATCGGTGGCTTTGGAATGGGAATGAAGGATTGGCGAAATGAAATTCTGGCGGCTTCCCCTCGATTCGGAGCAAATCCAAGTCTCCAGGGGCATAGTGCACATAGTAGAAGACCGGTGCAAGGGATGCGGATACTGTATCGAGTTCTGCCCCAGAGACGTGCTCGAAATGTCTTCCCGGTTCAATGCCAAGGGATACCACCCCCCGGCGGTCAAACAGCCGGAGTCCTGCGTGAACTGCCATTACTGCGAGGCTATCTGCCCCGATTTTGCCATTTACTCGGTGGAAGCCCTCCCGGCGGCGGATGCTTCAGCCTGAACCGCCGGATATCTTAAATCTACGAAAGCTTTGATTGTTTGCCTATGAAACCAGCGGTTCTCACCGGAGAGCATTTCATAAACGGCGACGTTGCCTGTGCCGAGGGAGCGCTTGCCGCCGGGTGTCGTTTTTTCGCGGGGTACCCGATCACCCCGGCCACGGAGATCGCCGAGCACATGGCCAAACGGCTGCCGGAAGTCGGTGGCGTCTTTATCCAGATGGAAGACGAGATCGCGGCGATGGCCGCCATATTGGGGGCCTCCTGCGCCGGTGTGAAAAGCATGACCGCCACCTCCGGTCCCGGCTTCAGTCTGATGATGGAAAACCTGGGGCTCGGACTATGCACGGAAACACCCTGCGTGGTTGTAAACGTCCAGAGGGCGGGGCCGTCGACGGGGCTTCCCACCCTGGGGGCACAGGGGGACATGATGCAAGCCAGGTGGGGGTCCCACGGCCATTATGAAATCATAGCGCTGGCCCCCTCCTCGCCGCGGGAACTCTTCTTTCAAACCATCACCGCCTTCAACCTGAGCGAGACCTACAGGCTCCCGGTGCTCATCATGGCCGATGAAATAGCCGGGCACCTGAGCGAGCGGGTGGTGATCCCGGATGCCTCCAAAATCAAGCTCCAGCATCGGCCGCGCCCCAGGGGCCGAAAGGACCGGTTCAAGCCGTTCCAACCCGGTTCGAACGGGGTGGCGCCGATGGCCCATGCCGGCGACGGCTATAATGTGCACATAACCGGCCTCACACACGACCAGAGGGGCTACCCGGCAATGACCGCCGAGGCCCAATCCGAAATGGTCGCCCGGATAACCGGTAAAATTCGGAACAACATGGACAAGATTGTAATTGTCGATAAACATCGGATGGACGATGCGGAAATCGCGCTCGTATCCTACGGTATTTCTGCCAGGAGCTGCCTGGCGGCGGTGGACGAGGCGCGCGAGCAGGGAATTCGCGCCGGTTTGCTGAGGCTTGTCACCGTGTGGCCCTTTCCGGAAGAGTTGATAAGAGCCCTTGCGCGCAAAGTGAAAAGCCTCATCACCGTTGAACTCAACCTGGGACAGGTCCACCTCGAGGTCCAGAGGTGCGCGGCGGGAGCGGCCCCGGTCCATTTCGTCGGCCATGCCGGGGGCACGATCATAACGCCCTCGCAAATAGTGGAGCGCATCAGGGATGCGGCGGGGCTTCGAGGCTAAGGGGCTTGTCCGTTACGACAGTGCGAAAAAACTTTTAGGAAAACCATGAAAAAATCCAATTCCGCTTCAAAACATCCCCTGGACTCCATTTTGCGCACCGAACGAATACCCCACATCTGGTGTCCGGGATGCGGAATCGGCACCGCCTTTTCGTCGTGCCTGATCGCCCTCCAGTCGAGCGGCATTGATTTGTCCAAGACCGCCATGGTGTCCGGAATCGGCTGTTCGGGCCGCGGGGCGGGATACGTCCGGCTCGATTCCTACCACACCACGCACGGCCGGGCAATTCCCTTCGCCACCGGCATGAAGCTTGCCAACCCCGAGCTGACCGTGGTCGTGTTCAGCGGCGACGGAGACCTTTTCGCAATCGGCGGCAATCACTTCATGCACGCGGCGCGCCGCAATATGGACCTCACGGTGATATGCGTCAACAATTTCAACTATGGAATGACCGGAGGCCAGGCCGCTGCAACCACTCCCAGCATGGCAAAGACCACCACTACGCCCCTCGGCAATCCTGAGCCGCCCTTCAATCTGCCTCTTCTGGCTTACGCCTCCGGGGCCACTTACGTGGCACGCTGGACTATGCTGCACACCAGGGACCTCACGCAGTCCATCGAAGAGGCGCTGCAGAGGCGCGGCTTTTCCTTTATCGAAGTGCTGGCGCCCTGCCCCACCGGGTATGGGCGAAGAAACAAACAGCGCCCCATTGACTCGCTGAAGCTTTTCCAGGAACGTTCCATCGTGAAAAACGGGGCCAATCCGGCCGAGGTGCTGATGGATTTCAAACATGGGATAACCCTTGGAAAGTTTATCGATTTCGAAAGGCCCACGTTTACGGAAGCCTACGACAAGGTCTGGCACCCCGGAACGTGATGTCGGATTGCAGGTTACGGGTCCAAGGGGCCTCCTCCCCCTCGACGGGGGGGCGGGTTGAGAGCCACCGCGCCCATTACAACGGATAGAAGATGATTTTGACTGGAAAGAAGATGGATCGGAGTTCTACTGAAAAATCCACCAGGGAAATTCTAATCACCGGCTTCGGGGGACAGGGAATAGTGCTCGCCGGGCATGTGATGGGCATGGCGGCAAGTCTTTCCGACCGCAGGGAAAGCACCCTTACCCAGTCCTACGGTCCCGAGGCGCGCGGCGGAGCGTGCAGCGCGCAGGTGATCGTTTCCGATTCCCCGATCCACTATCCGTACGTGCGAAATCCCGACATCCTGGTTTGCATGTCCCAGGCAGGATACGACAAGTATATCGACATGATGAGAGACGACGGCACCCTCATATTCGACCAGGACATGGTCCGTGTCCCGGAAATCAAAAGGGGCGACTCTTTTGCCATTCCGGCCACCCGAATTGCCGAGGAACTCGGCAGGAAAATGATGGCCAATATCGTAATGGTCGGGTTCGTCACCGCCGTCACAGCCGCCGTTTCCCACGAGGGGATGCTCAAGGCGGTTTCCGATTCGGTTCCCAGGGGCACCGAACAAGCCAACGCAAACGCGTTCAACAAAGGATACGATTTCGGACTGGCCGTTCTGAAGGCGAGGCGCAAGAAGGCCGACGCCCGCAAAGGGGGCGAGCGATGAAAAACCCCAAGGAACGGCTGCAAAAGGTATGCGTCATCGGCGCAACGCCGGCGGGCATCGCCGCTACCAACAAACTCGGCGAGATGGGCATACCGGTAACGCTCATCGATTCCGACCCCGACCTCAACGAAAAGCTCGCATCCGAAAAATGGCGCATGCCCTCCGGTCTTTCCATTAATTACGCCAACCGGCCGGGACTGCTCCGCATTTTGCGAAACCCGGCGATCCGGTGCGTTCTGCCCGCATCCGTTACCGCGATCAAGCACACGTCGCAGGGGTTTTCGATTCGTTTCACGAAAACCGCCTCTTATGTCGATCCCGAACGATGCACCCTGTGCGGCCGGTGCGCGGAGGTCTGCCCCGCTATCGGCCCCGACGGCACGAAGGCCGTTCGCTACGGCGGAAGACATGCCCTGCCCGGACGTACGATAATCGATAAGCGAAAGACCCCTCTTTGTCAGGAAAGCTGCCCGCTGGGGGTGAACGTCCAGGGATACATGGCACTGGCGCGCGCCGGGAAATACGCCGAGGCGCTCGACCTGATTCGCCGGGATAACATCCTGCCCGGCATCTGCGGCAGGATCTGCACCCATCCGTGCGAGGCCGCATGCCGCCGCAATGAACTCGACCAGGCCGTCGCCATAAAAGATGTCAAGCGCTTCATAGCCGACCATGCCGCCCCCGAACCCGGCTTATCGGGCAGCGCCAAAAAGAGGCCTGAAAAAGTGGCGGTGGTCGGTTCGGGTCCCGCCGGGCTTGCCGCCGCGGCCGACCTTGCCAGGCTCGGCTACCGCGTAACCGTGTTCGAGAAAGAGAGCATGTCCGGCGGCCTTCTTCGCTACGGCATAGGGCCCTACCGCCTGCCGCGCGAGGTCCTGGACCGGGAAATCGGCTATTTGCGGGAAATGGGAGTGGGCATCAAGCTGGAGTCGCCGTTCGACCCGGCCCTGGAGGCCGAAAAGTATTCCGCGGTGGTCCTGGCGACAGGTCTGTGGAAAGACCGGATGCTGAATGCCCCCGGCGAGCGCCTCGAAGGCGTGCAGGGATGTCTCTCATTTCTTACCGGCGTATACAGGGGAACGACGGCGGCGGCGCAGGGTAAAGTGGCCGTCATAGGCGATGGGAACTCCGCTTTTGAAGCGGCCAGGACACTCGTTCGCCTGGGCGCCGAAGCCACGATTCTTTCCTGGTTTCCCGAAGAACTCATTCCGGCCGACCGGTGCGAAGTGGACGAGGCCCTCCGCGAGGGCGTAAAGATACGCGCGGGGTTCATGGTTTCCGAATTTTTGGGAGCCGGGGGAAAGCTCGCATCCATCCGCCTTGCCCCGACCAGGCCCGGCCCCCCCGACGCCAAAGGCATTCCCTGGCCGATCCCGGTGGAAGGCGCAAAGACAGTCGAAGTTGTGTTCGACCGCGCCATAATCGCCATCGGGCAGACCGGCGAAAAATTGGATCGGGAAAGGTCTTTTGAAAAGTTTTTTACGGCAGGCGATGTGGCAAGCGGGCCCTCGACCGTGGTTTCGGCAATGGCTTCCGGGCGCGAGGCGGCTTTTGCCGTTCACCACTTCCTCGGTGGTGAGCCCCCTGCCGCAAAACCGCCCCTGCGGCCGGCGGACCGCGAACTTCGGCGGATAACCCCCGACATTCCGTTTACGGCGCGGGCGCAAATGCCCGAGCGCCAGCCGGGACCCGGCAGGGCTTTGTCGGCCGAGGTGGCGCTGGGCCTTACCGAAGCCCAGGTACACTCGGAAGCTTCGAGGTGCCTCCAGTGCGGCGTCTGCTCCGAATGCCTGCAGTGCGCCGAGGTATGCGCCAACGCGATTTTGCACGACGATGAATGCTCGGAACAGGTCGAGCAGACCGGCGTGGTTATCATTGCCGACCCGGCAGCGGCCCCTTCCATAAAGGGAGAGGACGTTCTTCGCGCCTACAGCGCCAAGGCCAAGCAGCCTGATGTCTTCACGATGACCATGCGCGGTTTTGCATCGGCCGCCGAAGCCATGCTGCTGATCCAGGAAGCGGCACCGCGAATGAAAGGCCACGGGGTCTCCTTCTCTCCGCCGGGACCCAAGCTTTCGCCGGAACTCAGGATCGGAGTCTTTGCCTGCCGCTGCAACGATTCTTTGGGGTGGCACCCGGAAATGGACCGTTTCATCTACGGCCTGCCTGCAGACTCCAGGGTCCGTTACGCGGAAATCATCGAATCCGCCTGCACCCCGGAGGGGTCCGCCTCCATACTTCGAACGATACGCGAGAAGGGCTTGACCCGGATTGTCCTCGCTTCCTGCGTTTGCTGTCCGCTCAATCTCATTTGCAGCGCTTGCACCGATCAGCGCGCCCGGCTAAAAGACGCCATTTTCCATGGCACGGGTATTTCCAGGGCAATGGCTGAGACATGCAATCTTCGTGGAGAAGTGCTGACCCTTCTGAGGCACGACCCCAAACTGGCGGTCGAGCGCTTCAAGGGGCTGATCGAAAGGTCGATCCGGCGCACGGCTCACCTCAAGTCGCTTCCCACCCCCGAGCGCCAGTATAATTTCACCACGGCCGTAATCGGTGAATCCGAATCCGCCATGCGAAGCGCCCAGGTACTCGGGCAGATGGGCATGGAGGTGTTCCTGTTCGGCAGCCCGGGACTGCCTCTGGCCGCCGTTTCCGAACATCCCAACGTTCACGCATTCCAGGGATCGAGCGCCAGGTCCCTGAAGGGGATAGTGGGTAATTTTCGGGTGATAGTCGATACAAGCGAGGGTTTCCAGCAGGCGTTCCAGGCGGGAGCGGTAATCCTGGGCGAGCGGGCGTGCGGAAACATCGCCTACATGCCCCACCCGGATATGCCGCCGCACGAATTCATTCATTCGATGCAGGCGCGCGGCGTCAAGGGGATTCCCTTCTTTGTCCCCGGAGCGACCTCGATACCGGGGCTCCTGCTTGCAAACCCGCAGGGGATCAACCTTTCGGAACGGATAAAGGGTACGGCCGCCGCCATTTTGGCCGCCTCGGTCATGCCGCGCGGCCCCAGGCAAAACAAGGGCTATACCGTTTCGATCGATAAGACCCTGTGCCGTGGCTGCGGCCGATGCGTGAGTGCCTGCCCCTACCGGGCGGTCAGTTTTCACGCCGATTCCACCGGTTCGGGCTACGCCGTAGTCGATGAGGCCCTGTGCAAGGGGTGCGGGAACTGTATTTCGGTCTGCCCGTCCAACGCTGCGGACAGCCCGTACCGGGACCAGCTTTTCCTGGAACAGTTGATAGAGGAAATTTTGGCTTGAACTTGAAATGTCTCACGCGAAGGCCGCGAAGAAGGGCAAAAGATAAGAGAAAAGCTGCTGGAGATTACTGCACGCATGCAGATCGTGTAATACCTGCCTGGATTACACAAACCACCGCGTGCTCCTCTTAGCGGCTTCGTGGCTTCGCGTGGAACCTGGATTTCTTGGGCATAACACCTGATTTCTGGAAGATAATGGAAGACGATCTGAAAATTATTCTTTTTTTATGCAACTGGAGCCCTCACGCGGCGTTTCAGACACTCCAGGATACTCTTGCGCCCATCCCGCGCGAAATACGGATGGTCAGGATACCGTGCAGCGGGCGAATAACGAAATCGCTCCTGTTCAAGGCTTTCGAAACGGGGGCGGACGGGGTGGCGCTTGTCGGCTGCGAACCGGGTACATGCCGGTATGGGATCGGCACCGCCGTCGCCGAAAGAAACGTCGAAGACACCCGCGGCATATTGGAACTGCTGGGGCTGGGAGCGGAAAGGTTGAGCTTTGCCGCATTCTATCCCGATCAGCCGGCTGCGCTGCTCGATTTCCTTGTCGGGTTTCGAAACAGGATGGCCGAGCTTGGCAAGAGCCCCGTGGGGCCTGTCCGGCGCGAAAATGCCGGCCCCGTAACAAGGGAGTTGGCGGCATCGATCACGGCCGCCCACAACATAGCCGCCTGCCAGGACTGCGGCAAGTGTTCCTCCGCGTGCCCGGTGGCGCTTTCCGGCAAAGCCTTTTCCCCGCGCGCCATCGCAAATGCGATCACCTCCGGGGAACTCGATTCGCCGGCCATAACCGAAGACATCTGGTCGTGCCTCACCTGCGGGCTGTGCTACGACCGCTGCCCTTCCGCCGTCAGCTTTCCCGAGTTTATCAAAGACATGCGAATCGCGGGGAAAAGTTCCGAAAACGGCCGGTTCGAGGCGCACGGGGGATTCTTTCACGCCCTCATGCGCACGATGACATCCGCCGACCTGCCGGTCGCGCACTGGGATTGGCTGCCCACGGACGCTAAAACCGACCCGAACTCCAAGATGCTGTTTTTCGGCGGATGCGCGCCTTATTTCGATACCTTCTTCCGCCACCATCTCGGTATCCGTACCGTGGACATTCTCTCGGACGCCCTGAAGCTCCTTAACTTTTTCGATATTCATCCCGCCATTCTGCCCGATGAGAGGTGCTGCGGACATGACCTGCTCTGGTCGGGCGACCGGGAAAATTTCCTCAAACTCGCCCGTCTCAATGTCGAACGCATCTCGGATATGGGTATCGAGGAAGTGGTGACGGCCTGCCCGGAATGCCACCGTGCTTTCCTGCGCGATTACCCCGCCAACGGAGTGAAAACGGGGTTCAAGGTGACCCACCTGTTCGAGCTGGCGGAAAGGGAGATCGGCAAGGGGGCGGTGGGGTTTCGAAAGTTCAACCGGAAGATCACTTTTCAGGACCCGTGCCGCCTGAGCCGTTTCGAGGGCGGGTGCGAGCTGCCCAGAAACCTCCTGGCGCGCCTGAAGGTGCGCGCCTTCACCGAGATGCGCGACCGCGGCCCATCCTCTCTTTGCTGCGGCAACTGCGCCTGGACCGGCTGCGACTCCTTTTCCAAGGCGATGCAGGTAAACCGTCTCACGCAGGCGAAGGAAACCGGAAGCGACCTGCTGGTAACGGCCTGCCCCAAGTGCCAGATTCACCTGCGCTGCGCCATGGAAGATCCTTTTCTGGGAGAAGAGATCAGGATGGAGATGATGGACCTGACATCCATTCTGGCCAATACGATTCAGTGGGAGTAAAAATTTGTCGACCGCACATAATCTTGAGAACCGGATATGAAAAAAACCATTACACAGGCCGAAGGTCCCCGAATCGGCGTCTACGTTTGCCATTGCGGGCTCAATATCGCCAGGACGGTTGATTGCCCCGAAGTCGCAGCGCAGTGCGCCGGACTGCCGGACGTGATAATCTCGCGCGACCTCCAGTATGCGTGCTCCGAACCGGGCCAGCAAAGCATAAAGGAAGATATAGCCGAACACGACCTGGACCGCGTGGTGGTTGCGTCCTGCTCCCCAAGGCTCCATGAGCCCACCTTTCAACGCACGCTGGAGAGCGCCGGGCTAAACCCGTACCTGCTGGAGATGGCCAACCTCAGAGAGCACTGCAGCTGGGTGCACATGAACGAACCGCGGGCGGCTACGGCCAAGGCGCTGGACCTGGTGCGGATGTCCGTGGCAAGAGCGAGAAGGCTGGAGCCGCTTGTGAGCCGCAAAATCCCGGTTACCGGGCGCACGCTGGTGATCGGGGGCGGGATCGCCGGAATCCAGGCAGCGCTCGACCTCGCCGATAACGGCTACGAGGTGGTCCTGGTGGAAAAGAAGCCGTCCATCGGCGGCCGGATGGCCCAGTTGGACAAGACTTTTCCAACGATGGACTGCTCCATTTGAATACTCGGTCCGAAGATGACGGATGTCGGTCGGCATCCCCTGATAAAGCTCTACACCCTGAGCGAAGTAATAGACGTAAAAGGCTACGTGGGCAACTTCGAGGCCAAAATCCTGAAGCGCGCGCGCTATGTTTCGGACAAGGACTGCACGGCCTGCGGCGAATGCGCGAAGGTGTGCCCGGTCGTTCGCCCCGATGAATTCAATACGGGCCTTTCCTCCAGGAAAGCGATCTACTCGCCCTTCCCCCAGGCTGTCCCATCGGCCTACGTTATAAACATCAAGGAGTGTCTCGGGCACAACCCGGTGGTGTGCGCCAAGTGTTCCGAGGTGTGCGAAAAGAAGTGCATCAATTTCCACATGTCCGACGAAGAGGTCGTTGAAAAGATCGGCAGCATAGTCGTTGCCACGGGTCTCGAACCATACGACCCCACCGAGCTTGACGAGTACGGGTACACGCGGTTTGAAAACGTTTTGACCAGCACCGAGTTCGAGCGCATGGTAAGCGCCGGAGGCCCCACGCGGGGCGAACTGACAAGGCCCTCCGACCGCCGGGTCCCCAAATCCGTCGGCTTCATCCAGTGCGTCGGGTCCCGCTCGGCGAGGAAGGGCGGCGCCTACTGCTCCAACATCTGCTGCATGAACACGGTCAAGAGCACGCTGGTGCTCAAGGAACACCATCCCGAAATAGAGATCAAGGTGTTCTATATCGACATCCGGGCCTTCGGGAAGGGGTTCGAGGAACTTTACGGAAAAAGCCGCAGCATGGGGGTCCAGTACATCAGGGGCCTTCCCGGAACGGTCGTGGAAAACGGGAGCGGAGGTTTCCGGGTTGCCGTCGAAAACGGCGCAACCTCCAGGATTTCCTTTCACGATCTTGACATGCTGGTGCTCGCCGTGGGCATAAAGCCCTCCGGATCGACCAAGAAGCTCCAGAAGATGCTCGGACTGCAGTTGAGTCCCGACGGGTTCTTCCTGGAAGCCCACCCCAAGCTCCAGCCGGTAGACGCCGCAACCAAGGGCATCTTTTTCGCGGGATGCGCCGAGGGCCCCAAGGACATCAAGGAATCGGTCACCCAGGGATCGGCGGCGGCGGTTCGCGCCATCCGGCTCATGCACAAGGGAGAAATACTGTCGGAGCCGGTCACCGCGGAAGTGGTGGAAGAGGCCTGCAAAGCCTGCGCGAAGTGCGTCGAAGTCTGTCCCTACGGGGCAATCACCGCCGATGCCAAGCGAAAAATTCCAGCCAGGGTGAACCCGGCCGCCTGCGCCGGGTGCGGGACCTGCGCCGCCGAATGTCCGTTTGACGCCATAACGATGAACCACTTTACGGACGATCAGATCACGAGCCAGGTGGAGGAGCTTCTGTCCCGCGATCCGGAATCCAAGATTCTGGCCTTTGCCTGCAACTGGTGCTCGTATGCGGGCGCCGACTACGCCGGGGTATCAAGGCTCCAGTACCCGCCAAACGTGCGGGTGATCCGGACGATGTGCTCCGGCAGAGTGGATGAATCCTTTATCTGGGAAGGTTTTGCCAAAGGAGCGCCGGTAGTGCTGGTGAGCGGCTGCCACATAGGCGACTGCCATTATATCAACGCCAACCAGTGGACCGTGAAGCGCATTGAAAAGGTCCGGGAAAAAATGGAAAAGCTCGGCATCCGCCCGGAAAGGCTTCAGCTCGAATGGATAAGCGCCGCCGAAGGGACGCGCTTCGCCGCGGTCATGAAAAACCTGGAAGAACTGAGAAAACAGGTAAGCCGGGAAGAAATCGCGGAAACGGTGCGTATTTTGACCGAAAAGGCGAAAGAGAAGGAAGCCTGAGAGTTGCCGCCCGAATGCACCCGCCGATGATGCTGCTTGACGCTGGTTCCCAAGCTCCAGCTTGGGAACCCCCCTCTCGGAAGCTCCGGCTTCCATTGGCTACAACAAACAAAAAATGCCCCGCAGACGCTACGAGGCAGCGCACGACCAGTGCCCGCACTTTTACGGCAACCATCAATCACCACCGGCTGTCGATATTCACCCGGCCGGAAAACTTGGGAGATAGTGCCGGACTCCTGTCGATTTCTTCAACAAGAAAGCAAGGTATTCGGCTCCGTTATTCTGCAAAATCACCTTTCATCTCATTGCCGGCTCAAACCATCTTGCCGGCTGATAGGAGGAAAGGAAGCTGGAGCTTCAGGGGTTTGGTTCCCAAGCCGGAGCTTGGGAACCAGCGAAATGACTATTCGTTTC
Source organism: uncultured delta proteobacterium (assembly GCA_963712895.1). GTDB lineage: Bacteria > Desulfobacterota > Syntrophobacteria > Syntrophobacterales > Syntrophobacteraceae > SbD1. The sequence goes on from CAVQJR010000021.1 coordinate 208,023, forward strand.
AATACAATATGCGGAAGAACTGAAAACCTCTAAAATGATACGAATTGTTATTGCTGAAGAAGACATCCTGAAATCAGACAAATCTACAACACTAGGCAAGGTCACGGTCCAAGCAGCCTATCCGCCACCTGTCCGAACGTAAACGGCCGGCGCAGGACGGCGGCCCACTTGTATTTTTCCAGCAACTCCCGATCATTTTCGAAAACTCCCGTCAGTAGGACAATCGGGGCTTTTAGCCGCGCCAGCTCATCCATTTCCTGAAATCTGCAGGGAAGGTTTTTGATTTCGAGCACAATCAGCGCCGGTTTTTCGGCTGCCTCCCGGTAAAGCGTGGCCACGGCAAGGAAAACGCTCGCAAAACCATCGGCCGTGTAGCCGCGTTCGATCAGCAGCGCTCGAAGGCTTGCCCACTCCCAGTAATTATTGTCGATGATCCAGATTAGAGGTGGATTTGTTTGCATATCGATATTCCCCGCCTGCTGTAACCTAATCTTAACTTGAGCGCAATTCCCATCCCACCGATAACCCGGCTGAGGCCTGTTAGCAAATGTAGACCTATTCCTCCGGGAACGAGGCCACACAACCACGCGCCATTGACTCCGCGAAAGGGAGAGTGAAAATGAAATCCATGAAACTGGGAGCAAGGATAGGTCTGGGATTTGGAGTTCTGATCTTATTGGCCCTTGCTCTGGGAAGTGTAGCCGTCTGGAATATAAATGCAGTGAAGGCTACTGCCGGAAAACTGGCGAACGGCTACCTGCCCCAGGTCAAACTGACCAGTGACCTGGAGCGTAAGTTCGTGCAGGCCATGCTGGGGGTCACGATCTATGTGAATACACAGGACGCCAAGTTCCTGGGCCTCGCAAAGAATGCCCTTGCGGAAGTTAGAAAGGGCCTCAAGGATGGTGAGGAACTGGCGGCCAGATCTCCCGATTCGGCACACTTTCGGGGTGAGATGGAAAAAACCGGCAAAATGATTGACCAGTTCGAGCGGCAGTTAAACGAGGCAACGGTAAAAAGTTATGATTTAGTGAGAAATTACGGGCAACTCAAGGAGACTAACAAATTCTTCATGGCAAATGCCAGCCATTTCCTGTCCGATGAACTCAATGAATTGAAAACGGAAATGAATAACGGGAACGAGACAGGAACCATGCTGGAACATCTGACAAAAGTGTCCTTACTCAATGGACTGCTCGAACTGGGTAACCAGATATATCTCTCGGTATCGGCTGCGGAGGCCGAGCACGACCTCAATGCCATCGACGAGGTGAAAAAGGCTTTTGAAGGCATCGATAAGCGGCTTGACGCCCTTAAAGCCATATGCCATTCAGCAGCCGACCTCGGCTCGGTTGAAAGGCTCAGAACGGCATACGGTCTCTACAGGGACGCCCTGACAGAACTCGTGAACGTATGGTCCGCGGTCGAAGGACTCAATAAGCAGCGGAGCGTCACAGGCAGAGAAGTCATGCTGCTGACCCAGGGTGCCCATGATGCGGGTCTCGATAATACGAGGAGAGCTTCCGATCAGATGGTCAAAAAGGTTTCTTTCTCCACGATGATCATGATATCCGGAATTCTGTTGGCAATAATAATCGGGAGTTCCATCGCTTTTTTCCTCACGCGCGCCATCACAAAGCCGATCAGACAAGTAGTGAGAGGCCTCCTGGAAGGCGCGGAAAAGGTGGCATCCGCCTCTTCCCAGGTGGCATCCTCAAGTCTGTCATTGGTCGATGGGGCATCCCAGCAGGCGGCAGCCCTTGAAGCGAGCACCACGAGCCTCGATCAGATCGGTTCCATAACCAGGCAGAACGCGGACAATGCTTTCCAGGCCAATCAACTGACAGATGAGACATCCAACCTGATCGTTATTGCCTCACAATCCATGAATCAACTGCTATCCTCCATGAAAGAGATAACGGAGGCCAGCGAGGACACGCAAAAGATCATAAGGACCATAGACGAAGTTGCCTTCCAGACCAACCTTCTGGCCCTCAATGCCGCGGTGGAGGCCGCCAGGGCCGGGGAAGCGGGAGCGGGATTCGCGGTGGTGGCCGATGAGGTGAGAAACCTTGCCATGCGCACGGCCGAGGCGGCGCAAAGCACTGCCGATCTCATAGACAATACCACCAAACAGGTCAAGGAAGGCTATGAGATGGTCGTCCGGACAAACAGCGAATTTGCGGAAGTTGCACGTTCCGTTACAAGCTGTCGAGGACTGTTTGGAGAGATAACCGCGGCCTCCCGTGATCAGACCAGGGGTATCGACCAGGTTAGCACTGCCGTGGTCAAGATGAACAAAATAGTGAAGGAAAACGCAGTGAGCGCGGAACAATCAGCCAGCGCTTCCGAAGAGATGAACGCGCAGGCGGAACAGATGAAGTGGTTCGTTGCCGAGCTGGTGGCTTTGGTTGGCGCCGACGACACGGAAGAAGACAACCGGGGAGCCGCGCCAGGTGGGCAAACGAGGGCACAGGCAGTCCAGGATGCCGCAACCTTCCACAAACTTCGTCCCCGGCTCGGGGACGGAAACGGAGAGGCTTACGGCAAGGCCGGCGATAAATTCGGCATAGAGGGCTACAACCGGCAGGAATGGATACTTCCTTTCGACGATGGCCGCTGAAACCTTCCGCGGCGCTGGAAATGGGTACACGATGTCTCTGCTCTGCACTCAGGACGGTAACAGCGCGGCCTGCCTGATTCGAGGCACACGCCAATGAGATACACAAGGGCGGGAAATCCCGCCCTTGTGTATCTCATTGGCAACGCGGCCGGCTCGGGGCATCCAATTCCAAACCTTCCCGACACATTACATTCCAAAGTAACCCCCCTCCACTCAACTCGCCCCACATGCCCGCTACTTCGCATTACGTTTCCTTTCCCACCGGCCGTTTTTTATAATGGCGCAATCGGGCAATATGTACGATAAATCCTGGTTCAGGCCGACGTTGCCAATTTCACACCCGATAGCACGGAAGGTTTCGATGGGCATAGCATCCGACATCGTTATCATCATCGTTGCGGCGCTCGCCGGGGGCTTTGTTGCGCTGAAATTGAAACAGCCCCTGATCCTGGGCTATATCCTGGCGGGAGTCATGGTTGGGCCTCACACCGGTGGAGTTACGGTTTCCGAGACTCACAACATAGAGTTGCTGGCTGAAATCGGGGTCGCTCTTTTGCTATTCGCGCTGGGGCTGGAGTTCTCCCTCAAGCAGTTAAAGCCGGTCCGGGCCGTCGCTTTGGCGGGCACTCCCATCCAAATACTGCTCACCACCGCCATGGGCGTCGCAATCGGGCACCTGCTGGGCTGGGATTGGGTGGCTTCGATCTGGCTGGGGGCACTGATCTCTCTTTCCAGCACAATGGTTACACTGAAGACCCTGATGAACCAGGGCTGGATGGGCACGCTGTCCAGCAGAGTGATGATCGGCATGTTGGTGGTGCAGGACCTTGCGGTTGTGCCGTTCATGATCATCCTGCCGAAACTGAACGATCCGGGTACCGGGCTCCCCCTGCTCGGGGTGGCGGCCATAAAGGCAGCGGTTTTTATTTTTGTGATAGTGGTGCTGGGCACTCGAATCCTCCCCCGCCTGATGGCTTACATAGCAAAGTGGAACTCACGTGAGTTGTTTCTCCTGTCGGTTACGGCAATAGGGCTCGGCGTCGGTTACGCCACTTATCTGTCCGGTCTTTCGTTTGCATTCGGAGCTTTTGCCGCAGGCATGGTGCTGAGCGAGTCCGAATTCAGCCACCAGGCTTTGAGCGAGATCATCCCGCTTCGGGACATATTCGGACTGCTTTTCTTTACTTCGGTGGGGATGCTGCTGGACCCCCTGTTTCTCGCCGCTCACTGGACTCAGGTGCTTCTTCTGGTAGCACTGGTGAGTATTGGCAAGGGGGCAATTTTCGCCCTGATAACCAGATTGTTCGGCTACGGCAACGTGGTCCCCCTCGCCGTGGGACTGGGACTTTCACAGATCGGGGAGTTCTCGTTCGTACTGGCTGGAATTGGGCTGGCCGGCGGATCAATATCCAAGGAGGCATATTCGCTGGTCCTTAGCGCCGCCGTTGTCAGCATGGTACTGACTCCCATCCTTGCCCGTCTTACAGCGCCGCTATATTCTTTTAAAAAACGACTGTTCAAACGTGAACCCCTGATGACCATGAATTACCCCGAAGCCGGACTTCAAAATCATGTCGTGATTGCGGGTGGAGGCCGAATCGGACAACAGGTTGCACGGGTGTTGGAAAGTGTCGATATTCCCTTTGTAATTATCGATCTCGATTATTACGCTGTCGAGAAGATCAAGCGGGCCGGTTTTGCCGTGATCTACGGGGATGCGGGTCAAACGGTGGTCCTGGAGGCGGCGGTTATTGAGCGTGCGCGCTTGCTGGTGGTGACCACCCCTGCCATAGTTACCGCGCAATCGATTGTTGAAAAGGCCAAAGCAGCCAATCCGGACCTGGCAATAGTCGCCAGGTCCGAAGGCATCGAGCAGATGAAGGCATTGCTGGAAAACGGCGCCACCGAGGTGGTCCAACCCGAATTGGAAGCAGGTCTGGAGATTACACGGCAAGCGCTTCTCAGCCTCCATATCCCGGCAAGTCAAGTATTGTGGCATATCGAAAGTGTGCGCCGGGAACTTTATGCCTCGATCGGCAAAGATGAGGACAAGATTCATTTTCGGCTCAAGATTGCCGCAAATGTCTTAGAGTTGAACTGGTTGCCGGTAGGGCCTGACAGCATACTGAACGGATGCAGCATTGGAGAACTCGGCATACGCTCCAGGACGGGGGTTTCCGTGGTTGGCGTTATGCGAGACAACATTTTCCACCCCAATCCCGGTCCTCAATTTCGTTTTGCTTCGGGAGATTTCGTTGCCGTGATAGGGAACCACGAACAGTACGGCCAGTTTGAAGACTGGGCGGCTTCGCCTGCGGCATCCTGACGCCGGGACCGCTCCGGCAAAAACAACTCGTTTGCCGGGCATAAAACAGGTCTGTGTTGATGCCCCCATCAGAATTTTGCCTGAAACGGGAGAACACCATGCAACCCTCTAAATCGTTTACGATTCTTTTTTCCGTAACCTTAGCGGCATTGCTGCTGGCCTTTGCCGACCCTGTTTCATCCGATGTCAAGCGGTTCACAGGGCAAACGGTATATGTCCCCGCATACTCACACATTTATCACGGGGACAGGAAAACGCCCCTCTACCTGACTGTCACGCTGAGCATCCGCAACACGGACCCGACCCACCCCATCACCCTGCTTTCCGTTCAGTATTTCGATACGGACGGAAATCTTCTAAAGAACTACCAGAAGGACGCAAGGGTGTTGCGCCCGATGGGTTCCGTTGAGTACGTTTTGCAGGAATCGGAAAAGGAAGGCGGGGCCGGGGCCAATTTCATCATCAAGTGGAAATCGGATGCGCAGGTAACCGAGCCCATTACTGAAGCTGTCATGATCAGCACTGCTCTACAGCAGGGGATATCGTTCAGCTCCCGCGGAAAGGCGATTGAGGAGCATTGATACGGACCTCGGGGTGGCACGGGCGGCTCTTATCCCTGCCGGTACGCGGCAGGCGAAAGGTTATTGCCCGTGTAGTACGGTGAAGGATTGACCCGGAAAAAAGAGCGGGGGAACCAGTCCCGGAGCCAGTCCCCCCTCACCCCTGAGATATGCGGCAATGCGCCTGCGACGTATTGCCCACCTTACAGCAATGCAAAAGGGCGGGATAACCCGCCCTTTTGCATCACGATTTACAAATCAGCCGGCAATCAGACCTGTCGAATCAGTGCCCCCCGTGCGGACAGCTTTGTCCTTCGTCGCCGTCGTCACCGGAGGATTTTTTGCCGTCTTCCATATCTTTACCGAACTTGCGCACTATTTCGGAAATCTCGCGCAGCCTGTCGTCCGCCATGCGATATACGGTTTCTTCGGGATAAGTGCCGTCTTCCTGGAGCACTCCGGCCTTCACTCCCATCAGGACCTCGAGGCCCTCCTCGACAGTGGTTACCGGCCAGATGTGGAACTTGCCCTGAGCTACCGCGTCCACCACTTCCTGGTCGAGCATCAGGTTCCGGATGTTTTTGGACGGGATCATCACCCCCTGTTTCCCGGTCAGTCCCTTGGCCCTGCATATATCGAAGAAGCCCTTGATCTTGTGATTTACACCTCCGATGGGCTGAACTTCGCCCTTCTGGCTCACTGAACCGGTTACGGCGATCCCCTGCTTGATCGGGACCCCGCTCATCGCGCTCACCAGTACATAGAACTCGGTGCTGGAAGCGGAGTCGCCGTCGATCATCCCGTAGCTCTGCTCGAAGCACAGCGACCCGGAAAAGGAGATCGGCTTGTTATGGGCGAACCGGTCGCGGAACAGGCTGCTCAGGATCATAAGGCCCTTTGTGTGGGTCGGTCCGCTCATCTTCGATTCGCGGTCGATTGAAACGGTACCTTCGCGCCCCACCGAAACGGTGGCCGTAATGCGATTCGGCCTGCCGAACATGTGGTCTCCGGTCATGAGCACCGCAAGCCCGTTTACCTGCCCCACCTTGTCGCCCTTGGTCTCCACCCACATGATGTCTTTTTCGATCATTTCTTTTACGCGTTCTTCGATGAGACTGGAGCGATAGATTCGCTTTTTGACAGCTTCGTCAACGTGTTTTCTGGTGATAATCTCGGAGTTGTCCAGACCGGCAAAGTAGTTGGATTCGCGCAAAAGGTCGGTAATAGTGCCCAGTTCAAGGGTCAGTTTGTCGCGGTCCTCGGTAAGCTCGATGCTGTATTCGAGCACCCTTGCGACCCCCGTATTGTCCAGGTGCCTTATGTTGTGTTCCTTGCAGTACCGGCCGATCATCCTGGAGCACTCGATTACCTTGTCGTCTTTCAGGTCCATCTGGTCGCTCATGTGGGCCTTGACCTTGAAGAGCTTCTGGAACCGGTCGTCGAGGCTAAAGAGCAACTGGTAGATGTATGGGTCGCCGGTCAGAACTATTTTGATATCGAGCGGGAGCGGCTCCGGCCGGATGGTGCGGGTGCTGAAGATCCCGTAAAGTTCGCCGAGGTCTTCTATCCTGATCTCCTTGTCGCGAAGCGCCCTTTTCAGGGCCTCGTAAGAGACAAACCATTTCAGAAGGTCCAGGGCCTTCATGACGAGGTAGCCGCCGTTCGCCTTGTGCAGCGAACCCGGCTTGATCATCGTATGGTCCGTGAACAGCGCGCCGAACCAAGCCTGCCTTTCAATGGAGCCGAACAGGTTCGGATAGGCGGGATTTGATTCGATGATCACCGGTGCGCCTTGTGTTTCCGAATTATCGATCAAAACGTTTACATCGTATTTGCGGAAATTGGCCTCTTTGGGCGGCATCGCAAAGGGGGCCCCGGGCTGGGCGGGCTGCGGCTGGGCGGCTTCCGGCTTTTTCTTGAAATCGTCTATGTTTTCTAAAATATCTTCCTGGGCTTCCTTGAGGTATTCGAGCACCTGCTGGTCGTCCTTGTACTTTTCCTCGTAGGAATCCATCAACTGGCCGACCACGAACAGTGCTATTTCATTGTCCAGCTTGGTGTGTTTTTCTTTGAACTCGTTTTCGGCCTCACGGATGTTCTTGATCGTGTCCTTCATTCTTTCGTGGAGTTCGTCGCTCTTGGTGCGCAGGGACTGCCTTTCCTCTTCTTCGAGGTGGCGCAGGTCATCCTGCGTCATCGGCTCGCCTTCCTTGTTTGCCGGAATTATTACCATCCCGACCTGCGAGAACTGGAGGATGAATCCCTGTTCCTTTGCTTCCTGCGAAAGCTCGTCGATGTATTCGCGCCTTCTTTTCTCGAATGCCTGGTGTACCTCGCCCTCTTTGGCCCTGTAATCATCGCTGTCGAACACCTCGGGTATTTTTGCCTGGAGGGTGGCGATGAATTCATTCATATCCTTTTTGAGCACCTTGCCGCTTCCCGCCGAGATCTTGAGGCACTTGGGCTTGTCCTGCTCCTTGAAATTGAATACATAGCACCAGTCGGGAGGGGTCGGCTGCTGTTTGGCCTGATCTTCTATGAATGTTTTGGCTATATAGGTGAGCCCGGATTTGGAAGGCCCCGCGATGAAGATATTATAACCGGGTTCTCTCATGCCCATCCCGAATTTGATGGCGTCTATTGCACGTTCCTGCCCCACCACCCTTTCTTCAAGAACTGCAAGGGCGGCGGTGGTATCGAATGAGAGCAGTTCCGGGTCGAAATGGGCGCGCAAATCATGTGCCGGAAGTTCCTGAACCTTTTTAGCCATTGATTTTATTCCTCCTGGGGATGTCGGATAAACTTTCTCGTTCGCCGGTAATTGCTGGAAAGGAAATCAGGCCTCGGATTCCTCTTCGTTCCTGTCTTCGGACACTTCAACCTGTCCAACGACTTCCAGCCGAGCACGTTTCTTAGTACTCGATGCCGCGGTCTGCAGGACAGTGCGAATGGCGTTGATGGTATTGCCGTTCTTGCCGATAATTTTACCCAGATCGTCCTGTGATATTTTAAGTTCGATTAGAACAGTGTCATCCTCTTCGCGCTCGTCAATCTCAACTTCTTCCGGGTGATCGGCAAGAGATTTCACCAGGTATTCCGTAAGCTCTTTCAATCCCAAGTTATTCCCTCCTGTTTACTATAGGGTTCGACTCCGCATCGTCCAAACCCCATTTTGCACGGCCGTTGAAGGCCGGCTGCTTTATCCGGATAATTTATCCATTACCGATTTGACCTTCTGCGCCGGGTTTCCGGCTTTGTCCCGCCTGTCGTCAATCTTTATCTGCGTCAGAACCCGCTTGGCTCCGCTGGAAAAGCAGCTCTCGTGCATCAGTCTTATGGTCTTCAGGATCTCGTCCAGGTCGCCGGATATGATGGTTCCCATCGCCGTTAGCTGATAGTCGAGCGAAGCCGACTTGAGCACTTTTACGGCCGCTGCGACGTAGGAACTCAGGCTGGTGCTCTCCACTCCGATGGGTACAATGCTCAGTTCGACAACCGCCATCTCCGTCTCCCCTTTAGAAAATCACTCCAGCAGTTTCCGGAAAGATTCCATTTGCGCCAGGGACTCAAGGCTCCTGAACAGGTCCTCTTCCCGGTGGGGCTCCAGTGTAAGTACGGGACGCAACCCGTTTGCTTCCAGAAATCGAAACAGAAGATCGAAATCAATGTTTCCCCGGCCCACCGGAAGGTGGTGATCGAATGAGCCGTCGTTGTCATGAATATGAATTTCCTTGAGATATCCGGACGTTGCTTCCAGCCAGGCACTCAGGGAAGCCTTCGAAAAAGCATTCTGATGACCCGTGTCCAGGCAAAAACCGACCCACGGGGAGCGCAGCCTGTCCAGCAGTTCCAGGTGCAGCTCCGGGTCTTCCTCCCAGACGTTTTCGAGCACCAGCGGCGCTCCGAGCGCTTCCGCCCTCTCAACCAGAGGCCCCCAGACCCACAGGCTGTTCTCGATCCACACACCACGGTGACCTCGGTGGTGCCGCGGATCGAAACCGGTATGGCAAACGACCTGGACCGGGCGGACATGCTCAAGGATTTCAAACAACCGGTGGAGCCGCGATCCGGACACCTCTCTTATCCGGGGGTCAATACTCCCCGGGCAAAGGTCCCAGAACGGCCCGTGCACGGTGATCCGGCACCCGGCACTGCGAAGCAGACCCACCGTGGAAACGATTTCTTCAATGGAGGTCTTTTCGAGGTCCTCCGCTCCGAAACCCAACTCAACATGGATGCCGTTATCCAGAACCAGGCCCTTGAACCGGGGCAGGAGGTTCCAGGGCATGTTCACATGTACCCGCCCCAGAACGCTTTTCATGGCAGTGGTTATTGGTATTTCGGGATTTTGCGCGCCTGGCTCCGATTCGCTTCTAAAACTCACCATCACCTTAAGCTATGTCAATATAAAAAGGGTCGATTTCAAGGCCGATTCCGGCGAATACGCCTGAACATCCTTTCCGTCCGGTTGCAGCACACCGCCTTCCATACAGGATTTGAGGCAAGCGGGCAACTCTTTGGCCAGTATCGACTACTTATATGAGCTAAACGCCACAATGTAAATAAGTCATGATCTTCCACCCTCCGAATATCGATACCAAACCCGGGCATGGCTTTTTTGAAAAGTGGTTGATTAATTGGAGGCAAACATTTTAAATACCCGCTGTCGGTAACGATTTTTTATGACACGAGCCGGGATTTCCGGACAGGCAGGGGCGGCCCTTTTTGCCGCCAGGGAGCGAATCGGCGCATGGAAACCATCATACAGGGCTTTGTGGAAGCCTTTCGGCTGCTTATCACTCTCGATCCGGACGTTCTCAACATTACCTACCGGACGCTTCAGGTCTCGGGTATTGCAACCGCAATCAGCATACTGATCGGCATTCCCATAGGGACCGTGCTCGGTCTCACCCGCTTTTTCGGCCGAGGACTCATGGTGAGCGTGGTAAACTTCGGGATGGGCCTCCCGCCGGTGGTCGTCGGTTTCGTCACCTGGATCTTTCTGATGCGCTACGGCCCGCTCGGGGTGTTGGGGCTCCTGTATACGCCAACGGCAATGATACTCGCCCAGGCGGTGATTGCGTCGCCGCTGGTTGCCGGATTCACCATGGCGGCCATACAGGCGATCAACCCCAAACTCCGGCTCCAGATCCTTTCGTTCGGGGCGACCCGGTTCCAGTACCTCCTACTCCTTTTGTGGGAAGCGAGGCTTGGTATCCTGGCCGCGATCATAGCCGGGTTCGGAGGGGTCATCAGCGAAGTGGGGGCGTCGATGATGGTCGGCGGAAATATCCGAGGCTACACCAGGGTGCTCACAACGGCCACCGTGCTCGAAGTATCCAAGGGAAGCTTCGAACTGGCCGCCGGCCTGAGCATCATTTTACTGGTACTTTCATTCGGCATAATGGGTACCCTGAGCTGGCTCCAGCAGCGCGGAAGGCACTCCTGATAAAGGCACGAACGATGAAACAGTACGTATTCGATCAGCTCCGCGAACAAGATCACGACCAGGTCCATGAATTCCTGACCAGGAATGCGGAAAAGACGGTTTTCGACGATATCTTCTGGCTCAATTTACCCGAGGACCTCTACGCCGAGATCCAGAAAGAACACCGGGAGTGCTGGCCTTTCTATTTCGCCGTAAATCTTTCGCAAACCAGTGTCGATTTCGAACTGCTCATCCGGAGCAAAAATATCCTGCGGTGCGGTTGCATACGGTACGCCGACCGCAGACAGCGAGACTACATACTCGATTATGCCGACAAGATGCTGGAGGATCTGGAAATAAGACTTTAGGTAAGGCGGGCCTGCACACATTCGGCATCAATGCCGCTCCCGGCCGCGCGTGATGGAGACGCATCGGGGATTTTTGGGCTTTCGCACGCCCAACCCGAACTACCTTATTTTCATCCCCTCCTTCAGCCTCCCGATGTTTTCGCCGTAATCGCTTCCCTTGAAAACCGCCGAACCGGCGACGAAAACATCCACGCCCGCCCGGGCAAGTTCGGCGACCGTTTCGTCGTTTACTCCCCCGTCCACCTCTATCAGCGTGGACAGCCCGCCCTCGTCGATCAGCCCGCGGCACCGCCTGATTTTGGGGAGCATGTTACGGATAAACGCCTGCCCGCCGAACCCGGGATTCACTGTCATCAGCAAAACCATATCCAGGTCCGGCAGCACCGGCTCGATCAGGGACACCGGAGTTGCCGGATTGAGCGCCACAACGGCTTTGCCCCCCAGTTCCTTTATGCTCTGGATGGTCCGGTGCAGGTGAGTGCAGGCTTCAAGGTGAACCCCCAACCAATCCGCCCCTGCTTCGATAAAGTCTTTAATATAGCGCTCCGGCTTTTCTATCATCAGATGAACGTCGAGCGGCAGGCCGGTTGCCCGGCGAAGGGCCCGTACCACGTCGGGGCCGATGGTGATATTAGGGACGAAATGGCCGTCCATGATATCCACGTGAATCCAGTCGGTCCCCGCCGCCTCCACGGCCTTCACTTCCGCGGCCAGTTTCCCGAAATCGGCCGATAAGATCGATGCGGCAAGTTTTCTCATTAGCTCCTTCCGGCAATTCCTGTTGTTTCCAGCGAAAAATTCTCTCCAACCCGCTGCGATTCTGCCCCATTACGGCGTTTTTTTAAAGGAGAGAATTAATTGCGGGGCCGGACCGTACATCAGATCCTGAAGGAGTGCAGGATACCCTCGATAAGCGAAAGCAGCGGGGATGGAAAAACGCCGAGGAAAAAAACGACCGCCATTATACCGCCGCTTAGCACCGCGCCAAGAGCGCCCGTTGCAAGACCATCGTACGGGACTTCCGTGGTGCGCATGAAAAGGGATACCACCACATTGAGATAAAAATAAACGGATATAATCGCCGTAATTATCGCGATGATTGCAAGCACGATAAATCCGGCCTGCAGCACCGATTTGAAGATAATAATCTTGCCGATGAACCCGGCGGTCGGCGGCAGCCCGGCAAGCGATAAGAGGCATACGGTAAGCATGGCCGAAGCCCACGGATGCGCGTATCCCAGCCCCCGGTAGCTCGCCGTCGAGTCCAGGTCGGCGTGTGCGGCCGAAAGCAGAGCGACCGTGCCGAAAGCCCCCAGGTCCATCACCGCATATACCGCCAGGTAAAACATCACGGCCTGCGCCCCGTTTTGTTTCACCGAGAGCAGGGCCATGAGGACATAGCCCATCTGCGCGATCGAAGAGTATGCGAGAAGCCTTTTCAGGCTGGTCTGGGCAAGGGCGGTCACATTGCCCACTATCATGGTAAGGGCCGCAATGCCCCACAAAATGGGCGCCACGCAGCCGAAAAGCTGGCCGGACATATCCAGCGAAAACCTGAGCAGCGCCGAAAACAGTGCGACCTTGGAACCGGTTGACAGGAATGCGGTTATGGGAGCGGGAGATCCCTGGTACACGTCGGGGGTCCACAGGTGAAAGGGCACCAGCGAGACCTTGAACCCGATACCGGCGGTAATGAGCCCCAGCCCGAGCAGCGCAACGGCCACATTATCGGCCGTGACGGTGCGCCCCAGGCCGGCGGCGATATCAAGGGACCCGGTTGCCGAAAAAAGAAGGGCTATCCCGAACACCAGGAACCCGCTGGCAACGGAGCCCATGACGAAATATTTAAGGGCGGCCTCGTTTGCCTGCCGGTCGTCGCGGGGAGAGCCGATCAGTATGTAGAAGGAGATCGAAAGCATCTCCATTCCCAGGAAAAAAATGATCCAGTTGAGCGCGCTCGCCGCCAGGGCCATTCCCAGTGCGGCAAAAAGGATAAGAGCGTAAAACTCATCGCCCGCAATCCCCTTGAGCGCCGCGTATCGGAATGAAAACAGAAGTGTTGCCAGCGCGATCAGGCATACGAGAACCACAAAGAACCTGGCATACGCGCCCGCATCTATCATGGCCTGAAAGCCGGTATCCGCCGGAGTGTAAGAGAGCGTAAAAACGGCCGCGGCAAGGACGCTCGCCACCGCTACCGCGAAATACAGCCCCGATGCCTTCCGCCTGGAAATGCCGGCGCAAAATATGAAAAAGCCGCCGCCCGCCAGCAGGATATATGGAATGAGAATCAACCAGTCAGAGGCCATCGATTACTCCGGTATCCAAACCGGGGCGCGGAGTGCGCCCCCAAAAACCCGTCACGCCGTTCGTGCGCCGCATTTTGCGGCCCAGACAACTCCTCTTACCAACCCACCGGCAGTCCCGCCGTCATGGTCTTTGCCGTGCCGCTCAAAATCGAGTGCACCGGCCCCTGGAGCAGGTCCAGCACCGGCCCCGGGTAAAACCCGATCACCAGCACCAGCACAACCAGCGGGGCCAGAACGGCCGCTTCGCGCCCGGTAATGTCCCAACACTCGAACTCGCTCCTGGGCTCACCGTAGAGCGTTTCCTGCACCAGTCGAAGAACGTAGACCAGGGCGAACACTATGCCGAAGAACCCGACCACGCCGGCCGCCGGCACCGTCTTGAAAACACCGATCAGTATCAGTATCTCGCCGACGAAATTATTAAGACCCGGAAGGCCGACCGTGGACATCGCGAAAAGAAGGAAACAGGCGCTGAAAACCGGCATCTTGTGCCAGATGCCGCCCATCCTGGCCAGTTCCCTGGTGTGTGCGCGCTCATCGAGCATCCCCACCAGGATAAACAGCGCCGAGGTGGTTATGCCGTGGTTTATCATCTGGAGCACCGCCCCGGATACCGTCATCGCGTTCCATACCGCGAGCCCCACCACCACCAATCCCATGTGGGCAATGCTCGAATAGGCTACGAGCCTTTTCATGTCCTTTTGCGCCAGGGCAATCCAGGAGGCATAGAAAACCCCGGTAAGCCCTAGGGCGATAAGCACCGGAACGGATGCGGCGGCGGCGCGCGGGAACAGCGGAAAAGCGAACCGAAGGACCGCATACGCGCCGGTTTTAAGGAGCAGGCCGGCGAGGATGACGCTTCCGGCCGTCGGGGCTTCGGTGTGGGCGTCCGGCAGCCAGGTGTGTACCGGAAAGAGAGGGATTTTAATGGCAAAAGCCAGCAGGAAAGCGGAAAACAGCAGATATTCAACCGTCCCGGACAGTGGAAACCCAGCCAGGGCAGGCAGTGAAAACGTGTAGTTCCCGGTCCCCGCCCCGTGGAGCATGTAGAGCGCGATGAGGGCCACCAGCATGAGCAGGCTTCCGGCAATGCTGAACATCACGAACTTTACGGTTGCGAATATCTTTCCGGAGTGCCCCCAGATGCCGATGATGAAAAACATCGGTATGATCTGCAGTTCCCAGAAAAGGTAAAAAAGAAGGAGGTCGGTTGCCAGAAACACCCCGATGATGCCGGTTTGCATGGAGAGAATGAAAAAATGAAAGAGCCCGACCTTTTCCTCGATCTGGTTCCAGGAAACAAGGATCGAAAGGACCCCCAGCAGCGCGGCAAGTGAAATCAGAAGGAGGCTGATTCCATCCATGGCCAAACTGTATCTCACCCCGATGCTTTGGATCCATGAATGGTCTTCGACCAGGCTCCACCCGCCTGCCCCACTCCCTTTGAGGTCCAGAAAGAACAGGGAAAAAACGATCAAAAGATCGGCCAGGGCAAAGACGAGGCTCACCACCCGGCATGCGCGCGCGTTTTGACGCAGGGCAAGCGCCGCCAAGGCTCCCGCGAGCGGTAAAAAGAGCATGATGGAAAGCAGATGTAAACCGGCCATTATACGGCACCCAAATCCGAGTTGTGTCCGGCTGCGCTTGTCTCAACGCCAACTCTTGCCACAGCCGAACCTCAAAAACCCAAATAAAACCCGACCGCCAATCCGCAGGCAAGCACCGCCAATCCCAGGAAAAGCATCCCCAGATACGTGGAAAGCCTCCCGGTGGTCCAGCGGCGAATGATCATGGACATTGTGGGGAAAGCCCTCCCAGAACCTATGATGCCGGCGTCCAGCGCCTGTTCGTCCACCCTGGTCCACAAAATCCCGGCCACCCGCCTGAATGGTCCCGCAACCGCCTTCAGATAGAGCGCATCAAGGTAGAAGCCTGAGAAACCAAGGTTTCGCATACCCTGGAAGAGCTTGCCCGACTGCTTGGAAAGAGAAAATTTGAAAGGCCCGTAAATCATAAAAGCTATAACCAGCCCCGAAAGGGATAAGACCGCGTCTGCAATGGCAATTCTTGATCCATACCCTCCCGCGGCCCCGATGTGCTGTATCACCCCCTGGACGGAAGCCAGGTAGCCCGAGAGCCATTCGTCTCCTCCCCAATCGCTGGTAAGGTTGAGGTACCCGGCCGCAAGCCCCAGTATCGCCAGCGGCCACAGCGTATCCACCATGATTCGCGGGTTGGGCCTCACGGCGTCAACCTCAACCCCCTCGCCCGCCGGTTTCGAAAAAACCGCGAAGAAGAGCCTGAAAGTATAAAGCGAGGTAAGGAAAGTGGCCGCAAGGGCCGCCAGCAAAATGACGTTATACAGGGTGCCGGGATTATCCATTATCGCAAGCATTACCCTGTCTTTATTAAGAAATCCGCCGGAAGGGGGCACCGCTCCCAGCGAGATCGCTCCCGCCAGGAAGAGCCAGAACACCTTCGGCATGGACCGGCGAAGGCCCCCCATCATGAAAATATCGCCCTGTTCATGCAGGGCCTGGATGATGCACCCGGCGCAAAGGAAAAGGAGCGATTTGAAAAAGGCATGCGACATAAGATATGAGAAGCTGCCGATGATATCCCCCGCTCCTATCGCCAAAAACATGTAGCCGAGCTGGCTGATGGTCGAATAGGCAAGGACCTTTTTTATGTCTCGCTGCCCGAGAGCGGAAAGGGCGGCCCATATCGCCGTTACGACTCCGAGGGTCGCAACGGCCGCCATTGCGGTCGGAGAAAGCGAAACCACCGGATAGAGCCTGATCAGCAGGTACGCGCCGGCGGTGACCATGGTGGCGGCATGGATCAGGGCGGAAACCGGCGTCGGGCCGGCCATGGCGTCCGGGAGCCAGACCGACAGCGGGAGCTGGGCGGATTTTCCGACCGCCGACCACAGCAGCAGCAGCCCGAAAAGGGTTGCCGCCTCAGCGCTCAGAGCCGTTGTATTGGCGTTTATGAATGAAATTTCCGTACTGTTGAAGTGAACGAAGAAAAGCCCTATGGCAATCCCCAGCGCAATGTCGCCGATCCTGGTCAGGATGAAAGCTTTCCGGCCGGCCGTGGCCTTGGCCGGATCGGAGTACCAGAACCCGATCAGGGCATAGGAGCAAAACCCCACTCCCTCCCAGCCCACGAACAGAAAAACGAGGCTGTCCGCAAGCGTTATCACCAGCATCGAAAAGACGAAGAGGTTCAGGTAGCAGAAATATCGGGCATAGTCCTCATCCTCTCTCATATACCCGACCGAGTAGACGTGGATGATGCCCGAAACGAAGGTCACCATCAGCGCCATGAGGGCCGACAGGGGATTGAAAAAAACGTCGGCGGCCACCCGGAAGTTATCGACGGCGATCCACTGGAAAAAAGAAAGTGTAAAAGTGCTCCCCCACCCCAGGGTAAAGGCCGCGGCGGCAAGCAGGAACGAGCCTCCCACCGCCGAGCAGGCGGCGATCTCCGACCAGCGCCTCGGGACACTCCTTCCGAAAGCCGCCTGGAAGAATGCCCCGGCAAGCGGGATCAGCAGCACGAATGCCAGGATCGCCTTCACGCTCTACCCTTTCAGACTGCTGAAGGTATCCGAGTTCACCGAACCGGTCCTCTTGTGCAGGAAAGTGATCAGGGCAAGACCGATGGAAACTTCGGCGGCCGCAAATGCCATTATGAAGATGACGAAAACCTGGCCGTCGAGGATGCCCCAGCGAAGAGAGGCCCCGACGAAGGCAATTCCGGCGGCGTTAAGCATTATCTCGACCCCCACCAGGATCATGATGAGATTTCGCCGCGAGGCCGTGCATACCGCACCCAGCAGGAATATTATCGCGGCCAGGAAAAGAAGTTCGTTGTAGGAGGCGATCATTTTCCCACCTCGGGTCGTTCGTAACCTTCGCTCTTGTGCCTTCCCAGGTACAGCGCCCCCGCCAGGGCCACGAACAGCAGAAAAGAGATGATTTCAACCGCAAGCCAGTACCCGGTGAAAAGATAGCGGCCGAAAACCACCGGGTGGACGGAAGCCGCCACCAGGCCGGTCCGCGCGGCGGGGGCTTCGAAGATCAGAAAACCGGCCGCGGCAAGCGAGGCCAGCCCCAGGATTCCCGGAAACACCCACTGCCGGTAGCTGTGCCCAGCACGCGCGGCGCCTCCCATTACGGTCATCACGATAAACAGGAACAGGACCATTATGGCCCCGGCATAGATGATCACCTCCAGGGCCGCCAGAAGCGGCGCTCCAAGCAGGTAAAAGAGAATGGCCGTCGCGAAAAAGGACTGAATGAGGTAGACAATGGCGTGAACGAGGTTCTTGCGGGTCACGGCCATCAGGGTCGCCGCCGCGATAACCGCCGCAAGCACATAGAATATCAGGTGAAGGGTGATCATAATCGGTCCTGTTTAACGCCGGCTCACGCAGTGCCGGTCCCCTCTGCCCTGCCGGAGGGTTTTGGATGAACTACGGCATGTTGCTGTTCAAATCCACCGGCGGTTCCTCGTTTATGTGCTCGCCCTTGTCCCCAACCACCGCCACGCCGGAATGCCGGTAGAAATCGTACTCGGCGTTCTTGCCTCCGGTGTCTATCAGGAGGTCTTCCTTTTCATAGACAAAATCCAGGATTTCGTATTTCGAGAACTCGAAATCGGGGGTAAGCTGAATGGCAAGGGTGGGACAGGCCTCCTCGCACAGCCCGCAATAGATGCACCTGGCGAAGTTTATCCGAAACCACAGCGGGTAGCGCCTGCCGTCCGCGCGTTCCGCTCCCTCGATGGAGATGCAGTCGGTGGGGCACACCGCCGAGCACAGATAGCAGGCAACGCAGCGTTCCTGCCCCTCCGGGTCCCGCGTCAGAACGATTCTTGCGCGCGAGCGCGCCGGAAGCACCTTTTTGTACTCCGGATACTGCTCCGTAATCGGTTTTCTGAACAGGTGCCTGAGCGTAACCACGTAGGAATCGGCAAGCCCCAGGACATCATCTATGAGTTCGCGGAAAAGCGCCATCTCACCACCCCGTAAGCAGCATTATTGCGCCGGTTGCCACGATATTGGCCAGTGCAACCGGAAGCAAAAATTTCCAGCCAAGCCGCATCAACTGGTCATAGCGAAGCCGCGGCAGGCTGGCCCTGGTCCAGATGGAGAAAAAGGGGACCAACATCATCTTGATTATGAACCACAGAATCGGCGGCAGGACCGGCCCGCGCCAGCCTCCCAGGAAAAACACTGCCACCAGGGCCCCCAGCACTATCAGGCTGACGTATTCGCCAACGAAAAACAGCCCGAACCGCATGCCGCTGTATTCGGTGTGGAAGCCGCCGATCAGTTCGTTTTCGGACTCGGGCAGGTCGAAGGGGATGCGGTAGGATTCGGCCATCGAACTGATCAGAAAGACGAAAAAAGCCACCGGCTGCACCAGGATGAACGGATAGCGGGCCTGCGCGTTCACTATGTCCACCAGGCTGAACGAGCCCGCGAGCATCACCACGGGGACCAGCGACAACCCGAGAGAAAGCTCGTAGCTGATGAGCTGGGCGGAACCGCGAATAGCCCCCAGCACGCTGTATTTCGAATTCGAGGCCCAGCCTCCAAGCGCAACTCCGTAAACGCTAAGCGAAGCCAGGGCGAGCACGAAGAGTAACCCGATGTTGAGATCGGCTATAACCATCGGTATGCGGGTCCCACCCACCACCAGATCGGATGAAAACGGGACCACCGCGGCTATTACCAGCGGCACGGCGGCCACCACCGCCGGGGCAGTGACGAAAATGAGACGGTCCGCAGCCCTGGGTACGAAATCCTCCTTCAGGATCATCTTCAGCCCGTCCGCGAGAGGCTGCAGAAGGCCGAACGGGCCCACCCGGTTCGGGCCGTAGCGGATCTGGAAGCGCCCCAGAAGCTTTCTTTCCACCAGCACCATGTAGGCGGCCAGCGTAATGAGCGCCCCGAGCACCACGGCCAGTTTAATCAGCAATACTATGAATCCGAGAACCCACGACATTGGCGTCACCAAAAAAACTTTTCCAAGCCGGGCTATTTCCGCCCCTTAAAAACCTTCCTGATCCGCTCCAGCGGGACCATCGCGTTAAAACCGCCGATCTTTTGCCACTCGATATCCTTGTGCCTCGGCAGTACCAGCACGCCACGGGCCATCCTGCCGGAAACTGAAAGCTTTATCTCCAGCCCCCCGCGGTCCAGTTCCAGATGGACCCTGTCGCCGTGCGAAAGCCCCGCCGCCGCGGCATCCGCCGAGTGTATCAACAGTTTCGGCTCCGGCACGACGCTTTTGAGCGTATCCGAATGGGATGAGAGTTCCTCCGTGCCGTACATCCAGTCAACCAGGAGCAGTTCCAGTTGACCCGCGCCGGACCGTTCGATTCCAGCCTCCGCCTGCTTGAATTCCGCGCCTGCGTTTGCGTAAAGAACCCTTTGCCCGTC
Organism: uncultured delta proteobacterium; assembly: GCA_963712895.1. Classification (GTDB taxonomy): domain Bacteria; phylum Desulfobacterota; class Syntrophobacteria; order Syntrophobacterales; family Syntrophobacteraceae; genus SbD1. The sequence goes on from CAVQJR010000021.1 coordinate 228,091, forward strand.
CATCGGGTAATTCAAGGGGTTTATGGTTTCGAACGCGGGATGCTCCGCCGCGATCCACTCTCCGGGCGACATGGGAACCGGGCCGCTTTCCACGGCAGCCGGATCTCCCGAAATTTTCCACAGGATTTCCCACGCGGGCCTGTGGTCGCCTCCCGGGACAAAATCCCGGTAGACCCTGGGCGGATGCGCCCCCCAAATCGGTTCTCCGCCACGGTGAACCTGTTCGGCAAACTGGACCCTTCCTTCCTGGTTTACATAAGTCGAACCCGCTTCGAAAACGGTGGAAGCCGGATGAAAAATGTGCGCTCTTTTCACGGTCTCCGTCGGCAGGCAGTCCAGGGCAACCAGAAGCTCCAGTTTGGAAAGAGCGCTTTCCAGTCTTTCACGGTCGCAAAAATCACTGAAAGGATCGGTTTCGACGGCAACAAGGGCCTTTATCGACCCATTTTCGATGCCTTCGAGGATTTCGAAAAACGTGCTGCCGTCGGTGCCTGTTAGCAGCGCGGAACTGAAGGAGGAAGCGCCGGGGAGGATGAAGAAAAGGCCCGCCTCCCGTCCCGCCTGCCGCATGAGCATGGCGCAGTCGGCGGCAAAGGCCGGAGTTGACTCGCGCACCGCACCGGTTCCGCAGACGATAACCGGTTTTTTGCTCGCGCTCAGTTTTTCGGCAAAAGACCGTATTTTCGACAGCGTATCCGGGTCTTCCAGTTCCAGCGCAAGGCTTTCGAAGAAACCTTTGCCTTCCTGTTGAATGCCCTTCTGCTCATCTTCCGTAATCGAAGCCCTGATCATGGTTCCCAGCAACCGCTCGATCCCGCCGGGAGCGGCCGCGACATGCTCGAAATCCAGGGGAAGAGAAACGGGGCGGGGATCTATAACCACTACCGGCGCCTTTTTCCTCGCCGCCTGCCGCACCGCCAGTGCGGCCATCGGGGCCTCGTTCAGCAGGTCGGCCCCGGCGACGATAACGAAATCCGCGGTCTCGATTTCGCGAAGAGATACGGCGAGTTTCTCATTGAGCCCGGCCACGGCCGAGCTAACCTTGCGCTGCAGTCCCGGGTCGCAAAAATAGGCCGGACCGAGCCAGCCTTTCGCCCGGCAGGCCATGTTCAGCATGCACTGGGTCTCCAGGCTGCTTCGAGAAGACCCGAACGCGGCCACGGCCCGCGCGCCTGCCGTCCGGGAGATATCGGAAAGTCTCAGCGCGGATTGTTTGAGCGCCGCATCGGCGCTCGCCGTTTCGGTGCCGATTCTCGGCAGCCAGGGACGCTGCGAGTGATCCGCGCCCCCGTTGGTATACGAGAAGCCGAACCTGCCCCTGTCGCAGATGAAATAGCCGTTGACGGCCTTGTTCAGCCGGGCTTCAACACGCATGACCGCCCGGTAATGAGCGTTCCCGATCGTGTTGCATCCCAGCGAGCACTGGTTACAAACCGAGGGTGCGCGCTGGAGGTCCCATCTTCGCAGCTTGAACCTGGCGGGCTTGTCCGTGTAGACACCCGTTGGGCAGATGTCCACGAGGTTTCCGGAAAAAGGGCTTTCCAGTTCACCGTCGGAAAACCTTCCGAAATAGAGGCGGTCGCCGATCTGCAGGGGGCCGAGGTCGCGGTATCCGGCAAATTCCTGGTAAAACCGCGAGCACCTGTAGCAGTGGATGCAGCGGTTCATTTCATGCGCGATGAAAGGCCCGAGATACTGGTCGCGGTAAGTGCGTTTCTTTCCCTTGTAGCGGCGCCTTCCGTGCCCGCCGGAAACCGTTTCGTCCTGAAGAAGGCACTGGCCGCCTTCGTCGCATACGGGGCAGTCGTGCGGGTGGTTGAGCATCAGCCACTCGATGACCTGCTTCCTGAATGCCACCGCTTCCTCATCGGTGGTCGAGACCACCATCCCGTCCTGGGCATCTATCATGCAACTCATCTGGATGCCCTTGAACGGTCCTTGGACGAACTTCACCGCGCACATCCGGCACGCTCCCACAGACCCCAGCGCCTCGTGGTAACAGAAGCGCGGGATCATGATACCCAGCCGTTCCGCGGCGTCGATTACCTTGGTCCCGGGCGGGACCTCTATTTCAAGATCGTCAATTATGATCCTGGGCATGGAACGGGCATCCTTTCCGGCTGATATGTTCCCGGACCTCGTCTTCGAAAAAATCGAGAAGGCTTATTACCGGTTCTGCGGCACCGGGAGCCAGGGCGCAGTAGGCATTCCAGACCTGTTTGCACATGGTCCTGAGCATGGGGATAAATTCCTCCTCACCCTCACCGTTTTCGATCCGCCAGAGCAGGTCGCGCATGTAGGGCAGTCCTTCGCGGCACGGGGTACACCAGCCGCAGGACTCGCGCGCGAAAAACTGCATCAGGTTCAGGGTGGTCGCCACCAGGCACGTTTTCTGGTCGAATACCATTATCGCTCCAGTGCCCAGCCGGTTCCCCACCGACTTCAGATCTTCGAAATCCATCTGTATGTCATAGTGGTCCTTCGTCAGAAACCGGGTCGAGGCGCCTCCGGGAAGGCATGCCTTGAATTCCGATCCCGGACTCATCCCGCCGCAGTGTTCCTCTATGATTTCGCTCAGGCGGGTCCCCATCGGCAGCTCAACCGCTCCCGGAGAACTGACCTTCCCGCTTATGCAGTAGATCTTGGTGCCGGCGCCGTGTGGAGTTGCGGCAAGTCCCTTGAACCACTCGGGGCCGTTCATGAGAATATGCGGCACGCAGGCCAGGGTCTCGACGTTGTTTACCACCGTCGGCTTTTCCCATAGTCCTTTTTCAGTGGGATAAGGCGGAGGTTTTACCGGGTTTGGCCTTTTCCCCATGATGGCGTTCAGGAGGGCCGATCCTTCGCCGCAGATGTACCTTCCACCGCTGCGGTGTACGACGATGTCGAAGGAATAGTCCGAACCAAGGATGTTTTGGCCCAGGAAGCCGGCCTTCCTTGCCATTTCCAGTTCCCGCTCCAGGATGAACGCGCTGCTCTCGTAGGAAGGCCTTACGAAAAGGAACGCCTTGGATGCGCCAAAGGCATACCCGGCAAGGATCATTCCCTCTATCACACAGTGCGGGTCAACGTGGAGGAGCATCCTGTCCTTGAACGTGCCCGGCTCCATCTCGTCGGCATTGGCGGCAAGATACCTGGGATAGGCGCCGTGTTCGGGAACGGCCGACCACTTCTTCCCGGAGGGAAATCCCGCCCCGCCGCGGCCGCGCAACCCGGACTCGTCCACCAGACGGATCAGTTCGGCCGGCGGCATTTTTTCGCCGATAAACTTTTGCAGGGCACGGTATCCGCCGCCTTCGCGGTATTCTTCCAGTGTCGCCACCCGGTCCGGCTTTCGGTTCTTAAAGAGCACCTGAGGGTATTTGGGCATCGAGTTATTCCCTTTCGGGGTATTCGTTTTCGTGAACGATCTTATCGAGTATCCGGTCGATCTTTTCGGGCGTTAGCCTTCCGTAGACCCGCTTGTTGATCATCATGGCGGGCGCGCGGTCGCAATAGCCGATGCAGCATACGGGCAGGAGCGTAAAAAGCCCGTCCGCGCTGGTCCCGCCAAGGGGAACGTCGACGCGCGAGCAGATGTAGTCCATTACGCGCTGGTGCTGCCCGTCCAGCCAGCACATCGCGCTGTCACAGACGTGAATCACGTATTTTCCAACGGGGCTGCGATAAATGAAGTCGTAGAAGGTGGCAAGCTCGTCGAGTTCCAGAGGAGTCATACCGAGAAGCGAAGCGGCATCCTGCATGGCCTCATCGCTCATCCAGCCAAAGATCTCCTGGATTTCCAACATGACATCGATCGCCTTCTCGCGCGGCGATTCGGCCTCGGCAATCATCGCGGTAAATTTCGTTCTCAGTTCTTCCGGGAGCATTTGTTCGTTCCTCAACCTCGCTACGGTAAGAATTTTTCACGCGAAGCCGCGAAGATAGAAAACAGCAAAAAGGGCTCTTCTTTCTCTTCTATTCTTTTCTTCTTTCGCGCCTTCGCGTGAAACCTACACCCACACCTTACCGGTCGCAGTCCGGCATTATGAAATCCATCGACCCCAAAACAGCCTGAAAATCCGATATAGTGCGTCCAATGGCCGTTCGCGGTATCGCCTGGAGATTTGCGAAGTCCGGCCCGCGGATGCGAAGCCGGTAGGCCATGTTCATCCCGTCGCTTACCAGGTAATACCCCTGCTCGCCCCGCGAGACCTCAGTCGCCGCGTAGACCTCGCCCACAGGCATTTTGGGACCGCGTGCAACGTTTATAAAATGGTGGATGAGGCTCTCGATGTCTTTGAGCGTGTCCTCTTTCTGCGGCACAGTGTATCGGTAATCATCGGTCCTGTAGCGCCCCGGAGGCATATTTCGCGCCGCCTGCTCGACTATGCGCAGACTCTGGCGCATTTCCTCCATCCTGACCAGGTAGCGCGCATAGCAGTCCCCGGCGCTTTGCACGGGAATGTCGAAGTCGAAGGCTTCGTAGCCCGAATAGGGAATCTTTTTTCGCAGGTCCCATTCGACGCCGCTGGCCCTGAGGTTGGGCCCGGTAACACCCCGGTCCACCGCTTCGTGTCCGGCAAGCACACCGATTCCGACCGTTCTGGCCTTGACTATCGGGTTGCGGTTGACCAGCTTTTCGTATTCCCTGATCCTGGCGGGGAAAATCCGGCAGAAAGCATCGACGGCTTCCTTCCAGCCTTCCGGCAGGTCCGCCGCCACTCCCCCGATCCGAAACCACGACGGGTGCAGCCGGCCGCCGGTAATCATCTCTATGATGTCCATTATCTGCTCGCGTTCCCGAAACGCGTAGAAGTTAAGGCTCATCATCCCGATATCGTGCAAAAAGGTCCCGACCCAGATCAGGTGGCTGTTCAGCCTGAAAAGTTCCGCCATCATCACCCGGATAAACTTTGCGCGATCCGGCACGGTGATCCCGGCGAGGGTCTCCACGGAATTGAGGTATGCCAGGTTGTTTCCAACCCCGTTCATATAGTCCACACGGTCGGTGTAGGGAATAAACTGGTGCCACGACTGGCGCTCGCCAACCTTTTCCGCGGCCCGGTGGTGATAGCCGATGTCGGCCCCGACGTCCGTTATCTCTTCACCCCTTAGCGCCAGTACGAACCGCATCACTCCGTGAGTCCCAAGATGGTGCGGGCCGTAGTTCAGGGCTATGGTGTCGGCGCGCTCGGTCCCTTCCACAAGGTAGCGAGCATCGATGGGACGGTAAGTTTCGGCGTCTTTACTCGTATACGGCGGCATCTCGGTTGCCCGGTAAGGATAGCTCTTGAGCAGCGGATGCCCCTGCCAATCCGGCGGCATCAGGATTCGCCTCAAACTTGGATGGCCGTCGAACCGGATGCCGAACATGTCGAAGACCTCGCGCTCATACCAGTTGGCCGATGGCCATATATCGGTAACGGAGGAAACACTCGGCTTTTCCCCGTACAGCCCGGCCTTGATGCGGATACGGCTTGTCGAATCGAGCGACAGAAGGTGATAGACCATCGTAAAATCCGGGAAGGCCGGGCAGGCCGGGTCCGGGGCCTGCGGCCGGAACCCCTCGATACATTCGGGGTGGCGGTGCCGGCGCGCCGTTTCATCTATGGCCGTGAGGTCGTCGAGGCGCTGATATTTCGGGTTCGATTCCGTTTTCAGATAGCGCAGTACGTCTTTAGCCACGCGGGGAGCGACTTCAAAGGCGGGCATATCGGTGGTATGCGGGACCTGGCCGACGGCGTCGCCGAACCTTTCCTTCAGTGCGGAGGCAACGGATTTTTGCTGCTCCGAGAGCCTGATTCTCGGGGCCGGCGGGGTCCACATTATGTCGGAGCGGTCTCCCCAGAGGCGCGGCGGCGTAATCGAGGTCCCTCGCTGCGATACCGCCTGGTAGCCGGGTCCGCGCGTGTCCCTGGTCTTTGTCCGGCCGTCCTCCAGGATCGGCTTTGTCGTCCCCTCGGTTCCGCCCGGCTTTCGCAGCGAAGGCCGCAAGGGGCGTTCGGATGAAACGATCTTTTGCTTTAAAAGGAGAAGTCCCTGAATGAGAGCTTCCGGCCGGGGCGGGCAGCCCGGAACATATACGTCTACCGGCAGGATCTGGTCCACCCCCGCTACCACGCTGTACACGTCGTACATTCCACCCGAATTCGCGCAGGAACCCATTGAAATGACCCATTTAGGCTCTGCCATCTGCTCGTAGAGCCTCAAGATTACGGGCGCCATTTTCTTGAAAACGGTGCCTGAAATTATCAGCAGGTCGGCTTGCCTGGGCGAGCCCCGCATGACCTCGGCGCCGAACCTGGCCAGGTCGTAGCGCGGCGTGAGAACGGCCGCCTCTTCGATAAAACAGCACGAAAGGCCGAAAAACATCGGCCACAGGCTGTTTTCGTGCGCCCAGTTAAAAACTCGGTCAAGAGGTTTCAGAGGGGGAATTTCGGTCTTCCCGGTTGCGTTCGACCCTCGGGTCCCCAATCAAGCCCTCCTTTTTTCCAGATATAGACGAGGCTTACAAAAAGCACGATTATGAAAAATGACATCCGGAGCCACCCGGCCCAACCAAGGTCCCTGAATGCGACCGCCCACGAGAAGATATAGACGGCCTCCACATCGAATATGAGAAAGAAGGTCGCCATCAGGTAGAACGGTATGGGATAAAGAAAGCGGGCCGAACCGGTGGGGGCGATCCCGCTCTCGTAAGGGCTGTCTTTGACCGGGCTGTGCCGCCTGGGCCCCAGCCGCCCGGTAAGAAAAAGGATGGCCGCGATCATGGCGACCACCGCCACCGTGTAGACCGCCAGGGCAAGCACGCCGGGCTCCCAGGGCGAAAAAAGCCCGCTTTGAGGCAGGGGTTCCATGGTTTTCCTCAGCGGAAAGGTCTATTCCGGGAATCCGGATGAACCGACAACCCGCATCCCGGGACGTTGTATATTATCCTAGCGTCATTGCGGCCACGCCTTCCGGTGCTGTTTTGCACAACAGCCGGAAATCACTCGATTTTAATGCTTGGAAGGCCGCCATGAAGTACCAGGAATCTAAGAACGTGCGGTCAAAAGTCAAGAAAAGCCGCGTAGCCGCTCGGCTCGGAAATACAAGCGCAAAGCCGGTTTGAACGAGATGATACTATGATCCGGTTCCGGACCGGCCCCCACGATGAATGCAATGGGCCACTGAAACAATTCTAAAATAAGATCAGCACCTTATAGCGTATTTGCCTGACTCGCTCTTATCAACCACCCAGGATCGGCAAATTTCGGGGCCGGCCATGGGTCTCCAAGGCCCGCCTTTCCCCTTGATACCCGGATTCGCATATTCTATAACTCCTATCATCAGCAAGGCATTGCCTGTCTGTCGATTTTTTACATTACGGGACCTGCCCGCGGGGTTTCCGGGCCGGCACATACATCGAGGTGATCATGATAGTACCAGTTGTATTGTCCGGTGGTGTAGGCTCCAGATTGTGGCCTCTTTCCAGGGAGCATTTTCCGAAGCAGTTGATGGCGATAGGCGGCCAGGAGTTTTCGCTTTTTCAAAAAACTCTCCTGCGCCTCGATGCCATACCCGAGACGGCCCCTCCCATAATCGTGTGCAACGAAAATCACCGCTTCATGATTGCCGCTCAGATGCAGGCAATTGAAGTGGAGCATTGCTCGATCATTCTCGAGCCCGTCGGGCGCAATACCTGCCCGGCAATTGCCGTTGCCGCCCTGGATGCCGTAAAAGACGGGGCCGACCCCGTTTTGCTCGTTGTTCCTGCGGACCATCTCATCCGCAATCCCGAACTGTTCGCATTGGCGGTTCAAACGGGACAGGAATACGCCCTTAACGAAAAAATCATTACTTTCGGCATCGTTCCGGACCGGCCCGAGACGGGATACGGTTACATCAGGAAGGGCGATTGTGCCGCCGAAGGCGGCGAAAACGGAGCTTTCCTGGTCTCTGAGTTTACTGAAAAACCCGAACTCGATACAGCCTGCGCCTACATTGAATCGAACGAGTATCTGTGGAACAGCGGGATGTTCATGTTCCGGGCTTCGGTCTTTTTGAATGAACTCAGCCGGTTTTCGCCCGAGATTCTCGATGCGTGCAGGCAGGCGTACGAAAGCGCAAAGCACGACCTCGATTTTATCCGGCTGGACGAGAAAGCATTTTCCTCGTGTCCGAGCAATTCCATAGACTACGCCATCCTGGAAAAGACTTCCAGGGCGGTGGTAATTCCGCTCGATATCGGGTGGAGCGATCTCGGAAGCTGGACTTCCCTGCGCGATGTGTGCACGAAGGACGAGCGCGACAATGCCGTCTGCGGGGACGTGATCCTGGAAGACGTAAGCAACTGCTACGTCCATTCCGAGAGCCGGTTGGTGGCCGCACTGGGCATCCAGAACCAGATCGTGATCGAAACCAAGGATGCCGTCCTGGTTTCCTCAAATGACAGGGTCCAGGACGTAAAGCTGCTGGTCAACAGGCTGAAAGGCCAGATGCGGGATGAGGCGCTCACTCACCTGCGAACCTACCGACCCTGGGGGTCCTACGAAAACATTGACACGGGCGACCGGTTCAAGGTGAAGAGGATAACGGTGAACCCGGGAGCCGCCCTGTCGCTTCAAATGCACTATCACCGTGCCGAACACTGGATTGTAGTAAAGGGGACCGCCCGGATCACCAAGGGCGAGGAGGTGTTCCTGCTAAATGAAGACCAGAGCGCCTACATTTCCTGGGGAACCAACCACCGCCTGGAAAACCCGGGGAAAATACCCCTCGAGCTGATCGAAGTGCAAACGGGAAGCTATCTTGGCGAGGACGATATCTGCAGGTTTGATGACATATACGGGCGGTCGAAGGCTTAGGGCCTGTCCGCAATGGCAAACCGCTACATTGGTCTTGAATCGCAACCGGACGAATTCCGGCATCCGGTGTCCCCTCACTTGGCCGGCGAAAACGCAGGCATGGGCGGCTTGGTGGAGCTGGTTGCGAACCCCCCCTCATCGAGCAACCCGATCACGTACTGCCCGTAAGCGTTTTTCAACAGAGGCTCGGCCAGTCTTCGCAGTTGATCGCGGTCGATATAGCCCATACGGAAGGCTATTTCTTCGATGCAGGCCACTTTTAATCCCTGGCGCTTCTCGATTGTCTCGACAAATGTGCAGGCTTCCAGAAGCGAGTCGTGAGTTCCCGTGTCGAGCCATGCGAAACCCCGCCCCAGAAGCTCCACCCGCAATTCTTTCCATTCGAGAAAAGTGTTGATGACATCCGCTATTTCCAGCTCTCCTCGCGCGGAAGGTTCGAGCTTGGATGCGATTTCAACCACCCGGTTGTCAAAAAAGTACAAACCGGGCACGGCATAGTTTGATTTGGGCCGGACCGGTTTTTCCTCGATGCCCAGGACTTTGCCCGTTTCATCGAAATCCACGACCCCGTAGCGTTGCGGGTCCTTTACATAATAGCCGAACACCAGTGCGCCGGATTCAAGCTGTGCCGCCCGGTTAAGAATTTCCTGGAAACCGTGCCCGTAGAAAATATTGTCTCCAAGGATCAGGCATACTTTGCCCCCGCCTATGAAGTCCTTTCCCAGGACGAAAGCATGTGCGAGGCCGGCCGGGTATTGCTGTTCGACGTAGCTGAACCGTACCCCCCACTGGCTGCCGTCTTCCAGCAGGAACTTGAACTTGGGCAAATCCTGAGGAGTGGAAATAATCAGAATGTCGGTTATGCCGGCAAGCATCAGGACGGAAAGAGGATAGTAGATCATGGGCTTGTCGTAGACGGGCAGGAGTTGCTTGCTGATGGCTTTGGTAATCGGGTAGAGCCTGGTGCCGGAACCGCCGGCAAGAATTATTCCCTTCAACCCGTGCTTAACGCCGTTTCTTTCAAGATCGCCTGTTGCTGGACACATAAATTCACTCTCTTTTTGGTTTCAGGTCGGCAATATTTATAGCAGAAAATGTCGAAAGGAAAATCAGTTTCGATGGTTGCCGCACTGCGGCAGGTCCGCTCCTTAACCCTAAGTAACGGCTTTAATTGCACTAATCTCACCTGTTCGGGTCTTTTGGCTATATTTTTTTGCCGTGGACCCGGTTTTGAGCGCCGCCAGCGTTACAAGAAGATGTCAACGGCCATTATCCCTTTCCCCGAAAATGTAATTGTGCTAAAGGCTCGCATACGCGTTTGCCTATAATCCCGAAATTGATTCGTTACCCCAAATTCGGATAAAAACCATGGAACAAAGCACCTATTCTGTCTGCCCTACCGGTGAGGCGTTCCCACTGCCGCGGGAAAGCGACTATGCCGCGGAGTTCGAGCGGTTGCGCAAAGTCGTGGAAGAACAGCGGCTCATGGGACGCGAGGTGGTGGTTGTGATGGGAGTCGGATTCGTCGGCGCGGTTATGGCCGGTGTTGTCGCCGATTCCGTTGACCCAACCACCGGAAAGCCTTCCAAGTTCGTTATCGGGATGCAGAGGCCTTCCACCAGGTCTTTCTGGAAGATCGAATACCTCAACCGCGGGATTGCCCCCGTCGAGGCCGAAGACCCGGAAGTGGCCCCTTTGATCCGTCGCTGCGTCATGGAGAAAAAGACACTCCTCGCCACCTACACCTACGATGTGCTCTCTCTCGCCGACGTGGTGGTGGTCGACGTCCAGTGCGACTATCAAAAAGAGACCCTCGGCAACGTCCGCCAGGGCACGGCCGATATTGCGGCACTCGAGGATTGCCTGAAAATAATCGGCGAGCGGATCAGGCCCGAGTGCCTGGTATTGATAGAAACCACCGTGCCGCCCGGTACCACCCAGTATATCGCATATCCTATAATCAAGAAGGGTTTTCAAAAACGCGGGCTCGGCGACGAGGTGGAGGTCCTGCTTGCCCACTCGTTCGAACGGGTAATGCCGGGTAGAAACTACGTATCATCCATCCGCGATTTCTGGCGTGTTTGCAGCGGTATCAACCCGGCCTCGAAGCAAAAAGTCAAGGCGTTTCTGTCCAGCGTTCTCAACACTGCAAACTACCCTCTTACCGTCCTCGAAATGCCCATAGAAAGCGAAACCTGCAAGGTGATCGAAAACTCCTACCGCGCCACCATACTCGCATTCCTGCATGAATGGAGCGTTTTCTCCGAGCGAAACGGCATCGACCTGATCAAGGTGATCGAAGCCATACGGGTGCGGCCGACTCATTCCAATATTATTTTTCCCGGTCCGGGAATAGGAGGCTACTGCCTGCCCAAGGATGGAGGACTGGGAGTCTGGGCCTACCAGACACTTCTGGGGTTCGAAGACAATATTTTCAAGATCACTCCTCAGGCAATAGATATAAATGACACCAGAGCCCTCCATGTGGCGCGCCTTACCCGCGACGCCCTGCGCAATATGGGAAAGATCGTCGCGGCCTGCAAGGTTGCAATATTCGGGGCCTCCTACAGGGAAGACGTAGGAGACACCCGCTACAGCGGCTCCGAGCTTCTGGTTCGCAAACTGGCGGAGATGGGCGCCGAAATTTCGGTCCACGATCCTTACGTACTGCACTGGTGGGAATTCGAAAAACAGGATTCTTACCCGGCGCCGGGCCATTCATGGGCCAGGTTCTTCCGCAACCAGGAAAAACTAAAAGAACTGACCGTAAGCAAAGAGGCGCGGCCGGCCCTCCAGGGGGCCGACGCGGTGGTGTTCGCGGTGCGCCACGAATATTACCTTAACCTCAGCCCCGATGAGGTTGTGGAGATGACCGGAAAGCCGGTTGCTGTCATAGACTGCTTCGGCATACTCGATGACGATAAAATTCTGCGCTATTTCGAACTGGGCTGTGAAGTGAAGGGCCTGGGGCGCGGCCATGTCAAACGGATCAAGGACCGCGTGAGGCTTGCCGAAAAGCGGCCCGGGGCCAAAGGGTAAAAATTGTATCGGAAGACGGCCGGCCCGTTTACCGGCCGTTTTTCACAGGCACCGATGAAGTCCCCTACGGCGCCTGTTCGCGTGTGAAAAGGTCCTCGACCATTTCACAGATTATATGGCCGACTGTGATGTGGGCTTCCTGAACGCGGGCGGTAACAGGCGACGGGACTTTGAAACACCTGCAGGCCAAGGCCATCCTCCCCCCGGTTTCGCCGGTCAGGCCGAATACGCTCAGGTCTCGTTCCAAGGCTGCCTTGACGGCCCGCAGAACGTTTTCCGAGTTTCCACTGGTGGAAATTGCGATAAAAACGTCTCCCCCTCGCCCAAAAGCCTCGATTTCACGGACAAAGACATCGTTGAATTCATGATCATTGCCTATGGCCGTAACGACCGAACTGTTGGCCCCCAGGGCCAGGGCAGGCAGTGCCTGCCGTTGCTTCGAGGACAGCCGCCAGACGAATTCGGCCGCCAGATGAAGGCTGTCGGAAAAGCTGCCGCCGTTTCCGGCAAAAATCACCTTACCGCCCCGCTCCAGGCAACGGACGATCTCCCGTGCTATCTCGACAATAAAGCCCACCAGGTCCTCATCGGCCAGAATAGCGGCTTTCGTATCGATGCTCTGCTGCAATCCGGTCCTGACCAGTTCGGCGGCTTCTCTCATGATGGCTGATTTCCTCGGCGGGTGCCGGTTACGTATCCACTGAAACAGTTTCGAAAAGCACCGGTTTTTGAGTGGTGAGAAACGCTGCCTATAATTGTCAAATCGGCACCGTCGAAACCAGGTTCTCATCTACACCAAAATTCGCACCCCGGCAACGGCCGGATTTCCAAAACTGCCTGAATCCAGCTTGTAAGTAAATTCCTGTAAGTATAAAATCGCGAAGCAATCGAAACGAGTCATCAAAGAACCGATTTGCACTTTTATAGAGAGGAAAATGCCATGGGCAAAAATCAGGATGCCAAAAAAGAAGACAAGAAGAAACCGTCCAAGAGCGTGAAGGAAAAAAGAGCCGAAAAGAAGTCAAAGAAGGAAGGCAAGGGTTTCGCCAAGTGATGGCTTTGCACACGATCGAGATATAAAAACATTCCGCCCTGGAAAGACACGGCCGACTCAAGCACGTTTTGGCGACCAAACCATGTCGACTATAAAAGTGCGCGGGAGGCGGGGGTAACTCCGCCCCCGCCTCCCGCGCGAATCTATGCCAGATCGGAGCGCGACCCGCGTCCGTATTGCCGCTCGATCCACTGCTTATACTCACCGCTTTTTATCGATTCGACCCATTTCCGGTTCTGCAGGTACCACCTTACGGTTTTCAACAGCCCGGTTTCAAGTGTTTCACGAGGGCGCCACCCCAGCTCGGTCTCGATCCGGGAGCAGTCTATCGCATACCGCCAATCGTGTCCCGGCCGGTCCCTGACAAACTCGATAAGAGATGAATGAGGCCGATAGGGCGAACCGGGCAGGATTTCATCCAGACAATTACAAATAGTTGTTACAATATCGAGATTGGCGCGCTCGCAACGGCCGCCTATGTTATACGTTTCCCCTGCTCGCCCCCTTTCAAGCACCAGCCCAATCGCCTCGCAATGGTCTTCCACGTAGAGCCAGTCGCGTATATTCGACCCGTCCCCATAGACAGGCAGGGCCTTCCCCTCCATTGCATTGAGGACCATAAGTGGAATCAGCTTTTCGGGAAACTGCATCGGACCGTAGTTATTGGAGCAGTTGGTGATGAGGGTCGCAAGTCCGTAGGTGTGGTGATACGCCCTGACCAGGTGGTCGCTTGCCGCCTTGGAGGCGGCGTAGGGGCTGTTCGGAGCAAACCGCGTTTTCTCCGTAAACGCGAGGTCGCCCGGGCCGAGGCTGCCATAAACTTCATCGGTTGATATGTGCACGAATCGGAATTCGTCCCGCACCGCGTGAGGCAGCTTTGCCAGGTAAAGGCGGGTTTCTTCAAGCAGGTTGAAGGTCCCGACAACGTTTGTCTGAATAAAGCTATCCGGCGAGTCGATGGAGCGGTCGACGTGGGTTTCAGCCGCGAAATTTACCACCGCCGCCGGCCGGTGTCGTTCGAAAATGGAGCGCACAAGATTTCGGTCGGCTATGTCGCCCTTGACGAAATAATAGTCGGGATCAGCCCCCAGGGATTCGAGGTTCATCAAATTGGAGGCATAATTAAGACAGTCCAGGTTAACAACCGAATATTTTAGGTTTTTCCTAAGAAGGATAACGAAATTGCTCCCTATAAACCCGGCCCCCCCCGTTACCAGAACCTTTCTCATAACCGATGTCCCGCTCCTGCTCGTAAGAATGCCATTTGCCGCAATGCACCGAATAAACCTTCCCTGCGGTCCCGTAAGTCAAGCCGCTGGGGAATCTCCGCCCGGCGGATGGACCGGCCTCAACTTCAAAGCATTATTACCTGGGCCCCGTTTGTAAGGGAAGGTTTTTTTCTGCAACGGATCGGCCGCCGTATTTCATGGACGCGTCCGGCGTCGGCATGTCTTACTTGGGATATCGGCGGAGACGGGATCGGATTGAACTATCCCTGAGCGATACAGCATAACAAGGTAAGATTCCCCCCCCCCGGCAGTTTCCACGGGCGGGCTAAACGTGCGGAGCCTTCGTATTGCGGTCCTAAAATCCCTTTCGCACCCCAGCCGATTAATTCGATCAGGGTCTGGTGACCAGGAACTTTTTCACTTCCGGCGGCAGCAGATGCGCTTTCAATCTGAGATTTTTTACAGTCAGGTCGGCGACCTCGCTGAAGCTTTTGCCCTCTATATTGCACAAGGCCATGTGGTCTTCAAGGAATGGGTAGTCCAGGGCGGAAACAGAGTTCTCTTGGTCGGCGTCATAGATTGCGTGTGAGAGGTGGAGAATGGCTATTTGCTTTCTGAACTGCGAAGGAATCTCCGATGGGAGCGCAAAGGCCGGAAAAGACTGATACTCAACCGTTTCGCAAATGACTGTCGGGATGTTCCACTTTTTGAGAAGCATGGCCCCGATTTTGTTCGGGTCCAGCATTTGAACGAAGAAAGCCAGTCTTGGATTTTCCTTCTCAATCAAAAGCACCGTGCTCTTGCCGATATCGTGAAGGAGGCCGATCGTGCTGAGCAGTGACGAGTTGTGCCTGTCACACAGGTGGCATACTTCGAATGCCAGGTGGGAGAGCATTATGGAATGGTGGTGGATCTCCCTGGATTGCTCCGAATCCGGCATTGTTTTTCTAACGCCCTGGGAGACCAGTATCTGGTAAACCTGGTTAAAACCCATCAACATGATCGCGTAATAAAGGTCCGAGACCTCCTGGCGCACGCCATAGTGGGCCGAGTTCACTTCCTTTAACACTTCCCCGACCAGCGAAGGGTCCTTTTTCGCCAGTTCGGTTACACTCTTTGCCGATGCATTCTCGCTCACCAGCAACTCGATCAGTTGCGTTACGTAAATCGGAAGTCGTGGAATTTTCTTCAAAAGGTTCTGTATCAGTTCCGATTCTTCGTATTTTTTCTTGGACGTGCCGTAATTGCCGACCAGCCTGCTCGTAATCGCATTCCTCCGCAAACCGGCGGATGCAAGGGCATCCCTCAGCCGCAGGATTTTAGAGTTGGACGAGCAGATAATCTGCATGAGCAGAGCGGACTGTGTTGCCGGACCCAGAGCATTAAATTCCGACTTGCTGAGCACGAGCACGCGGGACGGCTCTTCGGCGGCGATTGCCAGAATCGAGGAATCGGAATCGAAAAGAGCCTGTTCATGTATCAAATCGCCCTGCGAGAAAGCCGGTTTTCTAATCTTGCCGTTGCGGCCGATAATCCCCAGCGACCCCCCCAAAACCATGCAGATCTCATGGACTCTCTGATCTCTTTTCAGGAGGCTTTCGCCTTTGGCAAGCGTGCGAACGGTACCGGCGTTATAGAGCGCGGTACGTTCCTTCTCGCCGAACTTCGCACCAGGTGACTTCAATTCAGCTTTTCGGCCGTCCATTGCTGTCCCTTCGAAGTAAGGTATTCCAACGGGTCTTGAACCGTTTCAAATCCGTAAAAAGGAAAGCCTGTCTCAGCAAAGAAATGTGCTGAAGGCTCGGTTTTCAATAAGCAAGATGGATGCCAATACCCGAACCCCCGCCGCAATCCCGCTCCTGGACGGAGCAGTCGCGGGGAGTGGAGAGGACCTGACGAAAACAGATCAGGAGCTGGTGCATGTCACAAAAGCAACGCCATTTCGCACCTGGAAATATCCGTATGGTCATCCGATCTCAGGGGTTCCCGCCCGGTGCGAAACAGGCGGCAACCCTCGGATCGAATGGAAAACCAGGAAGTCAAAAAGTCCAACTCCGGTGGTATTACCTGGCCGGAAGGCTCTGGAGCATCCTGGAAACCTGTATATCGATTACACGCTGGAAATCGTGAGGCGGAACATGCGCCAGGTCCACGGTGGCACTTTCCGAGGAAACGGTCCCGTCCCGCAGGCTCCGTGTCCTTATATCCACCTGCACCACTGCCGCACCGGCCGGCGCAACCAGGCCCAAGGCAGCGCCGCTGCCGGCCCCTATTGCCGCCCCCCTGCCCGGGCTGCCAACCGCCCCGCCGATGATAGCACCGGTTGCAGCACCGAGCAGGGCACCGCCAACCATTTGACCTGCCCGCTGTTCGGGATTGTCCCTCGTGTACGAAGAAAAAGAAACGTCGAGCGCAAAGTCGGCCTCCCTTTCGCGCCCAACCTGATCGTAGCCCTTCTGGTAGAGAAGGTTCGTTGACTGCGGGAGATTGTAAAGACCCAAAGGGGTCCTGTCGTCAACGTGCAGCACATAGAGGCGATCCTGAGGCCCGACTGTCAGGTAGCCGCCTCCTCCGGTTCCAACCGCCGGCGGCTGCGAACCGCTGTAATACGGCCCCCCAGGCCCTGCAGGAGAGGCAACGCACCCTGCCAGCAGTGCAATCGCAAACACCATGCTCAAATACCCCAACGATCGCGCCAAGTTCTTCATTCCTATAACTCCTGGTAGAGGTTAACTGATAAACGCCCCTTTTAATCCGCGGAGCTTCGGCAAAGATACCACTAACCGCAGGCCCGCAACAATGGCTATTGAATCGGTTGATCCGTTTTCGAACCAAAATCTTTTCCGCAAAAATCGGGCTTCCCATCGTTATTTTGGCCCCAAAGGCACAAGAGTATACCCGGAGCAATTCCCGCACCAGTGGGCACGGTCGCAGCAAAATCTTTTGAATGCCGACTCCATTTTACTAAAACCGGCCGCACGCACGTTTACAAATAATCACCCCTTACGAAATGCAATCGAGCTAAACCGTGGTTTAATTACTTCTGGCTTTGCAGACTGAAAATGGTTATTTAATTCAGAATTCTCAACCATTCCTATATAGAAGGCGAGACAATGTGAACTCGCGGTTATCTCAGTCCGTTGTTTTCCCTTTTCTTAAGTGGTGGGACCTCGTAAACAGCAGGACTCAGAAGGCGGATTTTCAAGCCGCCCTTACCAATGCAATCGTCGTCCTGCCCCAGGGAATCGCCTTTGCCGCTATTGCCGGGCTGCCCCCGGAATACGGACTTTACTCGGCCATCGTTCCGGTAATCGTTGCGGCCCTGTTCGGCTCCTCGTTTCACCTTGTTTCAGGCCCGACCACCACAAGCTCGCTGATCGTTTTCGCCAAGGTAAGCACCCTTGCCGCTCCATTTACTCATGAATACATCGGAATAGTTCTGGGAATAACTCTTCTTGCGGGGTTGTTCAAACTGGCGCTGGGACTGATGCGCTTCGGGAGTGTGGCGAATTTTATCTCCTACTCGGCAATGGTCGGCTTTACCTCCGGTGCGGCCATACTCATCGGGACAGGCCAGCTCGGCCATTTTTTCGGCATACAGATTCCTCACAGCGCTACGTTTCTCTCAACCTGGGTCCATCTCATAAAACTCCTTCCCCAAGCCAATATCCATGCTGTTGCGGTTGCGCTCTTCACGATGCTTGCGGCCCTTCTCGTAAAGCGGTTCCGGCCCCGCTGGCCGGGAATGCTCATCGGCATGATTGCCGGCAGCCTGCTGGGAGCGGCCTTGGGCAGCCAATCGCACGGGTTGGCCCTGATCGGGGCACTTCCGCGCAGCCTTCCTCCTTTTTCAATCCCGGACATTTCACTGGATATCCTGCCCCAGCTTGGGCCGGGCGCCCTGGCAATCGCAATGCTCGGCCTTGCCGAAGCAGTGACCATCGCCCGTTCCGTCGCAATCCACTCCGGCCAGCATCTGGACAATAACCGGGAATTCATCGGGCAGGGGCTCTCCAACGTAGTCGGGAGCTTCTTCTCCAGCTATGCCTCTTCAGGCTCCTTCACCCGCACCGGCCTTAATTACGATTCAGGCGCAAAAACCCCGATGGCCGCCATTTACTCGGGACTGCTGCTGGCGGTCCTTATCATGATTGTGGCCCCCCTTACGGCATACCTGCCCATGGCCTCAACGGCGGGCATTCTTATGCTGGTGTCCTACAACCTGGTGGACAAGCATCACATAAAAACGATCATCAGGACAAGCAGACCGGAAACGGTGGTGCTCGCCGGCACCTTCTTTGCCACTCTTTTCGTTCAGCTCGAATTCGCACTGTTTTCCGGTGTAATTCTCTCCCTGCTCCTCTATCTCAACCGGACTTCGCACCCGCACCTTACCGTACTTTGCACCCAGAGCCCGGACGGCCATTGCCTGGACTCTTTTCGCACCAGCGTGCCCGAATGCCCTCAGTTGAAGATCGTCCGCATAGACGGCTCTATCTTTTTCGGGGCGGCAAACCACATTGTCGAACAACTCAGAATTGTGACCCAGCATAATCCCGAGCAGTGTCACATTCTGATTATCGGATCGAGCATCAATTTTATCGACGTTACAGGGTGCGAAACGCTTTTGAACGAAAGCCACAACCTGTACCTGGAGGGCAGGCAGCTTTATCTGTGCTCGCTTAAAGAGGAGGTTGTCGAACTGCTGGAAAGGGTCGACTCCAAGCGGCAGTCAAAGATTGTCATCTTCGACTCCGTTGATGAGGCCCTGGAAAAGATTGTTCCGAGAATGGACCCCGAACGCTGTCGCATTTGCAGGCAGCGGGTTTTTGCAAACTGCCCGCCCGAATCCGCTGATCGGGAAGGGGTCTCGCCGGGTCCCGTGAGCCCACCCCGTTGGACTCCCCTTTCCTGGCTCAGGTAAACCGGCGCATTCCAACCTTTACACGTCCGAGCTGCAATAAGGACTCGACGGACAGGGAAATATAGTCCGGGGCCTCAAATCGCACCCCGGCGCAAATTTCGTTTTCAGCCTACCGACGGGTTGGCCTCCCCGGGTGTGCAATCAATCATCAATGTAGTCTTCCGGCATGATTTTCCCCGTTACTTTTTCGCCCCGGAAAAACCGTGCGACATTTTCTCCGACAAGTTTCAAGGCGTTTTCAATTACTCCCGGCACAATAGAGGAATTGTGGGGGGAGCCCAGGAAGTTGGGAAGGTCGAAAAAGGGGTGGTTCACCCTGAACTCTCCGCCCATCGAGGGTTCGATCCACCAGGTGTCTATCGCGGCGTCGAATCCGGGGTTTTCAACCAGGTGCCGGTAGAGCGCACCTTCATCGATTATGGCCCCGCGCGCGACGTTGATCAGTATCGCATCCGGTTTCATAACGGCAAGTTCGCGCGCACTGATAAGGCCCCTGGTCCGCCTTGTGAGCGGAATCGATACGAGCAGAATATCGCTATTTTGAAGCACGTAGTCCAGGTTATCGAGAGTGCCCACAAAATCGACGAGTTCGCTGCTCATGCCGCTGGTATTTATCGCAAAAATTTTGAGGCCCATGGCCCGCATTGGCCGCGCCGCCGCCCGGCCGATCCCGCCAAACCCAAGCGCCCCGAACGTCATGCCCCGAAGCAGCCGATTTTTCGTTTTCATGTCGAATTCACCCCTGGCCAGCCCGCGGTTGTTCAGGCACAATCGCTTTGCGAGGGCAAGGGCCATGCCCAGTATGTGCTCGGCCATGGGCTCGGCGAAGGCGCCGGGATTGCTTGTGATCAGCGCCTGTCGGGGAAACAGGGAAAAAGGTATGTGTTCGGCCCCGGCGCTTATAAGCTGAACCAACTTGAGGTTGGAGAGAAGCCCGAACTCCTCCGGTTTCAATTCCTTTGCCGGGTGCCACGAGATGATCGCCTCGGCCGCGGCGAGAGCCCCGGCGCGCTCGCCCGCGGCAATATCGGGCAGGAACTTCAAATTCGAACAATCCGCAAGCTCCTTTTTCAGGATCTCACGATGAGCGCCTTCGAGACCATGTGAAACAACGATTTCCGGTTTGTGCATATTTTTCTCCATTCACGGTCCATATTGCTATAATGTAAATCCTTTACGCAGCTTCGCCCATGCGGTCCGCAAAGGCGGGAGCCTGCTCGTCGCCAGACAAAATAAAATAGCCGGAACGGAAATTAAAGTCTTTTAACCGTCCAGCCTCAGGGAGGATTTACTCCATAATGGAAGATCGGCCAAGATTTTTTACTACCGTCCAGGTTCGCTATGTTGAAACCGACAGGCAGGGGCATGTCTTTTTCGGCCATTATTTCACCTATTTTGACGTCGGCCTGATCGAATACCTGAGGGCGGTGGGCTTTTCTTACAACGATTTCCTCGAAGCCGGAGTGGACTTTTTCTACGTTTCAGCCGACTGCCAGTACAAGGGCCGGGCCTTTTTCGACGATACCCTGCACGTTCACACACGCGTGAGCAGCATCGGCAATACCAGCTTCACATTCGAGTTCGCCGTATTCGAGCAAACGAACGACCGGGCGATTGCGACCGGCCACATCGTGGCGGTGGCGGTAGATAAGGACACCCGCAACAAGGCCCCGGTACCGGAGCGATTCAGGAAAGCGGTTGCGGACTATGAAAGAGTCAAGATGCTCGTGGGAGTTCCCTCGCGTCGCAGGTGTTAGTTCCGGCCCGTCCTGTACCTCCCCGCCCTGCCCTCAACCCTCCTGCCGCAAACCGCAAGGACCTCCCTCCCCTTGCGGGATTGGCTCGGGGGGAAGATTAATAATCCAACCACTTGATTTTTCAATCTTTCAGGTTGCCGCCCCCGGCGGCGGCCAGGGACCGGATCGGTCGTCCCGGTGACAATCAGCTGCTGTCCATGCTGCAATTCCAATAAAATGCGGCGGTCCTGCCGCGACCGATAATTATTCGCATTGCCCCGCCCTTCTGAAAGCGGTAATATTCCCGCGGTTTTCTCGAATCAATTTCTTCTCAATTCCACCGAGGCTGAAAATGGAACTCTTGCGGATCTTTTCGAAGAGCCCCCAAAGACTCAGGACCATTTGCTCCCTTCTGGTTGCAGGCCTTATGATTGCCCTGCCCGCCTGCTCGCGCCAGGATTCCGAAGCCGCAAAGGAGCGCTCTCCGTCCAAGACCGAATTTCCGGTCACCGTTTCAAAGGCCGTCCAGAAAGACGTGCCGGCGCAGATCAAGGCTATCGGGAAGGTGCAGGCGTATTCCACAGTGGTCGTAAAGGCGCAGGTCGCCGGCGAACTGCTCTCCGTCCATTTCAAGGAAGGCCAGGACGTCAAAAAGGGAGACCTTCTTTTCACTATAGACCCGCGTCCGTTCGAGTCACAGCTTAAACAGGCCCAGGCAAACCTGGCGAAAGACCGCGCCCTGCTGGCCAACGCCCGCAAACAGTTGGAGCGCTACGCTTCGGTGGTGAAAAAAGGATTTGTCTCACAGGAGCAGTACGACGGCATCTCGGCCAACGTATCGGCGCTCGAAGCGACGGTGAGAGCCGATGAGGCCGCGGCGGAAAACGCCAGGCTTTCGCTCAGGTACTGCTACATCCACAGCCCGATCAACGGATGCGTGGGCGAACTTAAAGTCAACGCCGGAAACGTGGTAAAAGAAAAAGATGAAGAAAAGCCCCTGGTCACCATAAATCAGACAAGCCCGGTCTTTGTTGCCTTTGCGGTCCCAGAACAGCATCTTGCCGAAATTCGCAACCGAATGACCGAGGGAGAAATCGACGTTTACGCTTCGGTTTCCGGAAACGAAGCTTCGCCGGCCAAGGGTGAACTCACCTTCCTGGACAACGCCGTGGACTTTTCCACAGGGACCATCCAGCTAAAGGCCCGGTTTGACAACAAGGACAAGATGCTGTGGCCGGGACAGTTTTCGAACGTGAGTCTCACGCTCGCCCAGCAGAAAGGCGCGGTCCTGATCCCGTTCGAATCGGTCCAATCCGGCCAGCAGGGCCAGTACGTTTTCGTCGTAAAACCCGACTCCACGGTTGAATACCGACTGGTTTCGCCAGGCCGTACCGTAAAGGACCGGATTATCATCAAAGAGGGAATCGCTCCCGGCGAGACGGTGGTAACCGACGGACAGTTCCGACTGGCGAACGGCTCGAAAGTAAGGGTGGTAGACCAGGAAAGCGACTCAAACTGACAAGACTCGGACCATCCGGATGAATATCCCTGAACTTTTTATAAAACGCCCGGTTATGACGACGCTCGTCATGATGGGCATCCTTTTGTTCGGGTTTATCGCCTACCGGGCGCTGCCGGTAAGCGAACTGCCCAACGTGGATTTCCCCACCATAGAAGTCACCGGACTCCTGCCCGGATCGAGCCCTGAAAACATCGCCTCCTCCATCGCCACCCCGCTGGAGCGCGAATTCTCAACCATTGCGGGCCTCGACTCCATGACCTCGATCAGCGCCCAGGGCATGACCAGAATCACCCTTCAGTTCTCGCTGGACCGCAGTATCGACGGGGCCGCGCAGGACGTCCAGACCGCTATTTCGAAGTCGCAGCGGTTGCTGCCGGAGGACATGCCCACGCCCCCCTCGTTTCGCAAGGTCAATCCGGCGGACCATCCGGTACTCTACCTTGCCCTGAGTTCGCCGATACTGCCCCTGTCCACGGTCGATGAATACGCCCAGACACTCCTTGCGCAGCGCATATCCATGGTCAGCGGGGTCGCGCAGGTACTGGTGTTCGGGTCCCAGAAATACGCGGTGCGCGTGCAGGTAAATCCCGATTCGCTGCGCTCGATGGGCATAGGAATCGATGAAGTCGAGGCCGCAGTCTCCAAGGCAAACGTGAACCTTCCGACCGGCACGATCTACGGCAAGGACAAATCGTTTACCATCCAGGCTTCGGGGCAGTTGCTCAAGGCCGCCGCTTACAGGGGCCTTATCGTGGCATACCGCAACGGCGCCCCGGTGCGGCTCCAGGACCTGGGCAGGGTCATAGACAGCGTTGAAAACGACAAGATAGCCGCCTGGTACAGTACGCCTGCCACCAGCACGCGGTCCATAACTCTTGCCGTCCAGCGCCAGCCGGGGACCAATACGGTTGAAGTGGTGGGGTCGATAAAGAAACTGCTTCCCTATTTCCACGCGCAAATGCCCGAATCCGTTGACCTGAACGTGCTCTACGACAGGTCCGAATCCATCCGCGATTCCATTCAAGACGTGAAATTCACCCTTTATCTCAGTATTGCCCTGGTGGTGCTGGTAATCTTTCTCTTTTTGCGAAATGTTTCCGCTACCATAATTCCCAGCCTCGCCCTTCCCATGTCCATAATCGGCACCTTCGCGGCCATGTACCTGCTCGGCTACAGCGTGGACAACCTTTCGCTGATGGCCCTCACATTGTGCGTCGGTTTCGTTGTCGATGATGCCATAGTAATGCTGGAAAATGTTTTCCGGCACCTCGAAATGGGGAAAAGCAGGCTGCAGGCCGCCCTCGACGGGTCCCGCGAGATCGGGTTCACTATTCTTTCAATGACCATTTCGCTCGCCGCCGTTTTCATACCCCTGATGTTCATGGGCGGCATTCTGGGCAGGCTTTTCAGGGAGTTTTCGGTAACCATCGGTGTTACCATCCTTGTTTCCGGCTTCGTTTCACTCACTCTCTCGCCCATGCTTTGCAGCCGTTTTCTTAAAAGCGACCACGAAAATGGCGCGCACGGCGCCAAGAAAGCCCACGGCCGCCTCTTTAACGCCTCCGAGCGCGTCTTCACCGGAATGCTCGACATCTACGAGTCGACCCTGCGGTTTGCGTTAAAACACGCCCGTATTGTTTTCGCATTCTCGATTGCGCTCGTTTTCCTGACATTGTTCCTGTTCTACATTATTCCCAAAGACTTTATCCCCAGCGAGGACACGGACCGGATTTCGGTCCAGACCGAAGCCGCACAGGGCATCGCGTTCGATGCGATGGTCAATCTCCAGAAGGCTGCCATAGAAATCGTGCGCCATGACCCGGCTGTCGAAGGCTTCATGGCGGCCGCGGGTGCCACGGGATCGAGCCCCGTGGGAAACACCGGGCGCATGTTCATACATTTGAAAAAGCGCAGTGAGCGCTCGGGCGTAACGGAGGTCATACAGAGGCTGCGCAGCAAGGTGGCCGCAATCCCCGGACTAAACATTTTCCTGCAAAATCCGCCTGCCATCCAGATCGGCGGACGCACCACCAAGAGCCAATACCAGTACACGCTTCAGGGCACCGACACCAAAGACCTCTACCATTATGCTCCGCTCCTGGAAGCCAAATTGAAGGGCTTGCCGGCCCTTCAGGACGTAACCACCGATCTCCAGATCACAAACCCCGAGATTATGGTCAATATCGACCGCGACAAGGCAAACGCCCTCGGAATTTCCGCGCAACAGATCGAAAGCTCTCTTTACAGCGCTTACGGATCGCGCCAGATCTCCACAATTTATACGCCCATCAACCAATACCAGGTAATCCTGGAAGTCGACCCCAAGTACCAGACCGAGCCATCCTCGCTCTCTTCTCTTTACATCAGGTCCGGTACGGGCATGCTGGTCCCTTCCGATTCCATTGCCAAACTGGTCCAGCGGGTCGGACCGCTTACCGTCAACCACACCGGCCAGTTCGCCTCGGTTACCATCTCCTTTAATCTTAAGCCCGGTGTGGCCCTGGGGGTGGCGGTTTCACAGATACAGAAGGTTACCGACCAGCTCCGGCTGCCGGCCACCCTTTCGGCGAATTTTCAAGGGACCGCCCAGCAGTTTCAATCCTCCATGAGAGGCCTGTGGGTGCTTCTCATACTCGCCATTCTGGTCATCTACATGGTGCTGGGCATCCTTTACGAGAGTTTCATCCACCCCCTCACCATCCTTTCCGGCCTGCCTTCGGCGGGGGTCGGGGCGCTGCTCACCCTGCTGATCTTCCATGTGGACCTCAGCATCTACGCTTTTGTCGGGATTATCATGCTGATCGGCATCGTTAAGAAAAATGCCATAATGATGATCGACTTCGCCCTGAGCGCCCAGAGAAACCATGGCAGATCTCCCGCCGAAGCCATTTTTGAGGGCTGCATCCTGCGGTTTCGCCCCATAATGATGACCACGATGGCGGCGCTCATGGGGACGCTCCCCATCGCCCTGGGTATCGGCGCGGGGGCGGAAGCGCGCCGCCCGCTCGGCCTGGCGGTGGTCGGAGGTCTCCTGCTGTCGCAGTTGCTGACCCTTTATATTACCCCGGTTGTTTACATATACATGGAACAATTCTTACAATGGTTGAGATCGCTTTCACTGTTTCCCGGAAGAAAGCTCGCCCGGGAACAGCATGCGGCGGCGTCCGAAAAAGCTCAGCCGGAAATAGCCGTCGAGTAAAGCCCTGCTATCTTTGGATCGAGGGATTTTGGAATCGAGTGACCGGATTCACTTCGAGGCCAGGGTTTAGCCGGGCGAAGCCCTTCACCACCATGGTGCAAAGCTCGGATGCATAGCTCACACACCGTCCGCATTCAAAATAACGGAATCGATCTTGCCGCGGTAGTCCACCTCCCATCGGAGACGCCCGGGCCGGTGATCGTATGCTGTCACGGGCTGCTGAGTTCGAAGGACAGCCCCAAGTATGTCGCCGTCGGCGAACAGATGAGCGCGGCGGGCTTTTGCGTCGTGCGGTTCGACTTTTCCGGATGCGGGGAAAGCCCGGCAAGGGATGAACACCTGGTTCCCTCCAGGATGCTCGACCTCGAAACCGTGCTCGCCTTCTCGCGCACCGAGCGCTGGTCCGACGGGCGCATCGGGCTTTTGGGATCGAGCCTCGGAGGTTATCTTTCGCTTCTTGCCGCCGATGCCGACCCGGACCGGATAACGGCGGTGGCCAGCTGGTCGGCGCCTTTCGACCTTGCAAGGGTCCGGCCGGAGCCGGACGGGATAGACGCCGTGGGGCAAAAGCTCCATGCCCCGGACGGTGTGGGGGAGCCCGGGAACCTCGAATCGCTGCGTGCTGCGCGGCGTGTTCTGCTGATCCATGGAGGGCGGGATGAACTGGTGGCATGGGAACACGCCGTCCAGATCTATCGTCTGCTCAAAGACCCCAAAGAACTGGTGCTTTTTCATACGGCCGACCATCGTTTCATGGATGAATCCTGGAGACAGGCGGCCACCCGGATAAGCCGCGACTGGTTTCTGCGTTTTTTCCGATGATCCGTAACGCCGCCCTGATATGGAAGATACGAACAATGCTGCTTTCCCATAGAACAGTAAGCCTGCGCCGCCTTGCACACACGGCGCTTCTCTTAATCGCTTTGGTCCTGGTGCTTCCCGGCACGCTCATTTGCGCCACCCCGGGCGAGTCCGGGGTAAAGCTTACGATCCTCCACGTCAACGACACCCACGGCCATTTGAATCCTTTCATCGACAAAGCCATAGATGCCAAAAACCCGGTGGGCGGGGCAGCCTATATTGCTTTGATGATCACCAGAGAACGGGCCGTCAACCGCGGAGGGGTGGTGCTGCTCTCCGCCGGCGACATGTTTCAGGGTACTCCGGTATCCAACCTCTTCCACGGCCGTCCGGTCATTGAGGTCATGAACTTCCTCAAATATGACGCAATGACGCTTGGCAACCATGAATTCGACTGGGGGCAGGACACGCTGCGAGACATCATTTCCTCAGCGCACTTTCCAGTCCTTTGCGCAAATATCCTGGAGGGGAGCGGGAAACCCTTCGGCGGCGCCAAATCCTCGATCATGATTAAGAGAAAGGGCGTGCAGATCGGGATTATCGGCCTCACCACGAAGGAAGTCGAATACACAACCAAGCCGGGAAACCTCGCCGGGCTCCACGTAAAAGACCCTGCCCTGACGGCGGCACCACTCGTTAAGGAGCTGCGCGCCAAAGGGGCCGCCCTGGTGATCGTACTTTCGCACCTGGGGCTGGCTGAGGATCGGCGACTTGCGCGAGAGGTGCAAGGCATCGACGTTATCGTCGGCGGGCACAGCCACACCGCGATTACCGACCCGGTAAACGAGGGAGGGACCATCATCGTTCAAGCCGGCTCTTACGGCGAATACCTCGGGGTGCTGGAACTCACTTATGATCCGGCCCGGAAAAAGATCGCCCGCTATACTCAAAAAAATGAACTGAAGCTGGTCTCGGCACACCGCAGGGCGTGGTTCGACTCGGACGTGGCCAGGATTATCGAGCCTTACAATCGGAAGGTCAGCAAGCAATTTTCCAGGGCCGTGGGGACGGCTGCACTCGATTTGACACGAAATCCGGGCAGGGAGTCCAATCTCGGAGACCTTATTACAGATGCCATGCGTACCGCTTCGGGCGCGCAGATCGCCCTTCAAAACGGCGGCGGCATCCGGGCGGACGTTCTCAAGGGGCCCATAACTCTCGAGCAGATTTATACCGTGCTGCCGTTCGATAACGTCATCGTAGCCATGGACCTCACGGGGACCCAGGTATTGAAGCTGCTGGAACGAAGCACCCTGACGGACAAGGACCTCCAGGTTTCAGGGCTGAAAGTGGAATATGACTTGTCAAAGCCCGCCGGGTCCCGGGTGGTCTCGGCAACCGTTGACGGAAAACCGCTTGTCCCAACCACGGTCTACCGGGTTGCAACCAATGATTTCCTGGCCGCCGGCGGAGATCTTTACACTGAATTCAAGGAAGGTCGAAACGTTGTCTTCGGCTCCGAACTGCGGGATGCCGTAACGGACTACATTACGCACCACTCGCCGGTTACGGTCGGGACAGATGGCCGGATGGTGTTTCGCAAGTAGAATGGAGCCGCGGCGAAATTCATGGAGGTTTTCGTAAACGGCGAGAAGGTGACGATCCACCGCGGGATGAGCGTTAAACACGCCCTGATAGCCTATGATCAGGCCGCCTACAAGGCCGCTCTGGCCGGACATGTCAGGATCGAAGACGAAAACGGCTTCATGATAGGGCTTGAAGGCGCACTGTCGCAAGGCGCGCGCATTTACGTAAAGGAGCAGCCACCGTTCGATTCATGAATAGAATCTCAAAAGCACGGGGAGCTGCGCCACATACACCCACGCCGCTTCGCGGCCAAGCCCCGCCGACGCGCAAAGCAACTCTCCGGTCGTGTTAAAGCCAAAAAAAGCCCCACGGAATAACCGCGGGGCTTTCTTTATCGCTATAAACCGAGGTGAACTATCCTTTCTCAGCCACTCTGAGCCGCGCCATCGCTCTTTGCAAAGCGCCCTGGGCCCGGGCGAACTCGAGCTTGTCCTTTACCTCGCCGAGGCGCCTTTCCGCCCGTTCCCGCGCGGCCTGGGCCCGGATCACGTCGATTTCCGTGGCCTCCTCGGCCGCCGTGGCCAATATGGTCACGTGATGAGGCAGCACTTCGGCGTAACCTCCCATTATGGCCACATGCCGCGCCGAAGTGCCGGAGCGGAAGCGAAGCTCTCCGACCTTGAGTTTGCACAGGAAGGGAATATGGCCCGGAAGGACGCCAAATTCACCCTCTTCACCCGGTGCAACCACAATGTCAACGGTTTCGCTGAGAACTTTTTTCTCCGGGGTTACGATATCCAGAATTATTTTTTCAGCCATACGCTCACCATCTCATCCTTAGGCTGCCGCCATCTGCCCGGCTTTCTCGACCGCTTCCTCAATGCCACCAACCATGTAAAAGGCCTGCTCGGGAATATCGTCGTGCTTGCCTTCGCAGATCTCCTTGAACCCTCTGATGGTGTCTTCCATCTTCACGTACTTGCCGGCGACACCGGTAAAGGTTTCAGCAACGTGGAACGGCTGGGACAGGAAGCGCTGGATCTTTCGTGCACGGGACACAGTCAGCTTGTCCTCGTCGGAAAGCTCGTCCATGCCGAGAATGGCGATGATGTCCTGCAGGTCCTTATACTTCTGGAGAATCTGCTGGACTTCGCGCGCCGTGTAGTAATGATCGCTGCCCAGCACGTTGGGATCGAGAATGCGCGAGGTCGAGTCAAGCGGGTCGACCGCGGGATAGATGCCAAGCTCCGCGATCTGGCGCGAGAGGACGACCGTACCGTCAAGGTGGGCAAAAGTCGTTGCCGGAGCGGGGTCGGTCAAGTCGTCCGCGGGAACATACACGCACTGCACGGAAGTGATCGAACCCTTTGTGGTCGATGTGATCCGTTCCTGGAGCTCGCCGAGGTCGGTGCCGAGAGTGGGCTGGTAACCGACCGCGGAGGGCATGCGGCCAAGAAGTGCCGACACTTCGGCGCCTGCCTGGGTGAAACGGAAGATGTTGTCAATGAAAAGAAGAACGTCCTGGCCCTCGATATCCCTGAAGTACTCGGCGACCGTAAGAGCGGAAATGGCCACGCGCGCGCGCGCTCCCGGAGGCTCGGTCATCTGGCCGTAAACCAGCCCGGCGCGCGGAAGAACTCCCGAATCCTTCATTTCGTGATACAGGTCGTTTCCTTCACGAGTCCTTTCTCCAACACCGGCGAAGACGGAAATACCGCCGTGCTGCATGGCGATGTTATGGATCATTTCCATCATGACGACTGTCTTGCCCACGCCTGCGCCGCCGAACATGCCCATCTTGCCGCCGCGCGGAAACGGAACCAAAAGGTCGATAACCTTGACGCCCGTCTCGAGAACCTTAACCGAAGTATCCTGCTCGGTAAATGCCGGCGCACTCCGGTGAATGGGCATGTAGGTATCGGATTGGATCGGTCCGAGACCGTCCACGGTTCTTCCGACAACGTTCAAAATGCGGCCGAGCACCGTCTTTCCAACCGGCATCATGATCGGTTTGCCCGAATCCTTCACCGCCATTCCGCGCACCAGACCATCGGTAAGGTCCATTCCAATGGTGCGCACCACGTTGTCTCCCAGGTGCTGGGCAATTTCCAGAACGAGATTGTCTTCATCGGGACCGATTCCGGGATTGCTTACGAACAAAGCTGTCATAAGGGGCGGCAGCTTGCCCTCTTCAAACTCGACGTCCACGACGTTACCGATAACCTGTACGATTTTCCCCATATTCATGGGCATGTAACCTCCCTTGGCATGAAAAGCCTATTTTCTGAGGGCTTCAGCTCCACCAACTATATCCATGAGTTCCTTGGTAATGCCCGCCTGCCTCGCCTTGTTGTAGGTGAGAGTAAGCGACCTTACCAGTTCCTTACAATTGCTGGTCGCGTTCTCCATTGCGGCCATCCGCGCCGCATGCTCGCCAACCGAGGTCTGGTACAAGGTTTCCAGGACCTGTACGTAGATGTAGTTGGGCAGCAGGTCTGTCAAAAGCGCCTGGTGAGAAGGCTCGAAGAGGTACTCGAAATGGGCTTCCGCTTCCCCGGCTTCCTGCTCGGCAGGCGTGATGGGAAGCAGTTTGACTATCGAAGGCACCTGCTTGGCGATGGTTACGAAATGGCTGTAGAGTACGTACACCTCATCGACCGCGCCCGTTTCGAACTGTTCTATAAGCTCCGCCCCAATCCGGCGGCCGTCATCATAGCTCACCTTATTGAGCAGCCCCATCATACTGTTACGAAGAGGAAACCTGCGCCTGAAGTAATCCCTGCCCTTCCTCCCGGCGGCGGTCAGGCTGACCTCGATGCCTTCGGCATTCCTGGCTCTGATGAACCTCTCCGCCGAGACGATAAGGTTGGTATTGAAACTGCCGCAAAGACCTCTATCCGCAGTTATCAGCAGAAGCTCAACTTTTTTCACCTGCTCCTTTGGCGAGAGCAGCAAATACTGGCTCGGGTCCTCGACCCCTGCGGCAAGCCGGCCGATGAACTCCCTGAACTTCTGTGCATAGGGATGGAACCGTTCCATGTTCTGCTGTGCGCCGCGAAGCTTTGACGCGGCAACCATGTTCATGGCCTTGGTAATCTGCGAGGTCTTCTTTACGGCGTCTATTTTTCTCTTAATATCTCTTAGAGTTGCCATAATTTACGCTTTCCTGTCCTCGGTTTAGACGCCAGCTACGCTTGGAAAACCCCCGCAAACTCCTTCAGAGCCGAGCTCATCTTCTCGTCGAGCGAATCGCCGATTACGTTTTTCTCTTTGATCTCGGCAAAGATCTCCGGATATTTGCGCTCGATAAAAGCCAGCATCTGCTGTTCGTACTGCCCCACCTTGTCGACCGGGATGGTATCGAGGAAGCCCCTTGTCCCCGAGTAGAGCGACATGACTTCCCTTTCGGCCGGCATGGGCTGATACTGAGGCTGCTTGAGCAGTTCGACGAGACGCATGCCGCGATTCAACTGCGCCTGGGTGGATTTGTCGAGGTCGCTTCCAAACTTGGCGAAGGCTTCCAGTTCGCGGTACTGGGCAAGTTCGAGGCGCAACTTTCCGGCAACCTGTTTCATTGCCTTGGTCTGCGCGGCGCCGCCCACCCGGGAAACCGAGAGGCCGACGTTGATGGCCGGACGCACGCCGGCGAAGAACAGATTCGGTTCCAGATAGATCTGGCCGTCGGTGATCGAAATAACATTGGTGGGAATAAAGGCGGAAACGTCACCGGCCTGGGTTTCGATAATGGGAAGGCCGGTAAGAGAGCCGCCGCCAAGCTCGTTGTTAAGCTTCGACGACCTTTCAAGGAGCCGCGAGTGGTTATAGAAAATGTCACCAGGATAGGCTTCGCGCGCGGGAGGACGGCGGAGCAGCAGCGACACCTGCCGATATGCGGTAGCCTGCTTGGAAAGATCGTCGTAGATGATAAGCGCGTGGCCGCCATTGTCGCGGTAGTACTCGCCCATTGCCGTTCCGGCGTAGGGGGCTACGAACTGCAGGGCGGCGGGATCCGATGCGGTGGCCGCCACGACGATCGTATATTCCATGGCGCCGTGCTTGCGAAGGGTTTCCACCACCTGTGCCACGGTGGACTTCTTCTGGCCCACGGCCACGTAGATGCAGATGATTCCGCTGTCCTTCTGGTTGATGATGGTGTCCACCGCGATGGCGGTTTTGCCTATCTGGCGGTCGCCGATGATCAGTTCCCGCTGGCCGCGGCCAACGGGGGTCATGGCATCGATTGCCTTGAGCCCGGTATACATCGGCTCGTTGACCGACTGTCTGGCGATAACGCCGGGGGCGATGACCTCGATCCTGCGGAACTCTTTGGCATCGATGGGGCCTTTTCCGTCCAGGGGGTTCCCAACCGAGTCGATAATACGGCCCAGAACCGCATCGCCAACGGGGACTTCGGCGATACGCCCGGTGCGCTTCACCACGTCACCCTCTTTGATGTGGACGTCTTCGCCCATGATGGCCACACCCACGTTGTCCTCTTCGAGGTTGAGGGCCAAGCCGAAGATGTTTCCATGGGCCGTCGGGAACTCAAGCAATTCCATGGACATGCACTTTTCCACTCCGTATACGCGGGCAATACCGTCGCCAACGGAGAGCACACGGCCGGTCTCGCTGAGGTCAACCTGCTTCTCGTAGCCCTTGATTTGCTCCCTGATAATTTGGCTGATTTCTTCTGCTCTGATTTCCATTTATCCTACCGCACCCCTCTTCAAAGATTCTTTGAAAATAAGCAACTGCCGCTTCACGCTGCCGTCTAAAACCAAGTCGCCTATCTGGGCAAAAACCCCTCCCAGAAGGGATGGGTCCTGCTGGAATTCGACGACGACCTTTTTACCGACTTTTTTCTCGAGACTGGCCGCAATCTCTTGAATATCGGCTTCGCCCAGCTCCACCGCCGCACTCACCCTTGCCCGTGCAATGCCGGAATGCTCGTCTATAAGCTTGCGATAGTATTCGCCGATCTCGGGCAGGTGCTGGATTCGGTCTTTTTCTATCAAGAGTGTGAAGAAGCCTTTCAAGACGGGCGAAAGTTTGAGCTTCTTCGCCACCTTCTTGAAGATGTTCTTCTTTGCCGCCTCCGGATAAAGAGGATTTCGGAGCGCGTTTCCAAGTTCGGGGAGCGTTTTCACCAGCTCAATGAAGCCGCCAAGCTCCGCGCCATATCGCTCAATCGCCTTTTCCTCTTCAGCCAGATTGAACAATGCTTTCGAATAGCGTTTGGCAATGACTTGATTTTTCACTTCGCCTCCACCACCATGGTCATGAATTCATGAACCAGACGCTCCTGATCCTCAGGCTGCATGTTTTGCCGCAAAACCTTCTCGGCTGCTGTCACGGAAAGGTCGGCCACCTCGTCGGTAAGGCTCTCGCGCGCGGCCTGGACTTCCTGCTGAATAGCCATCCGCGCCTGCTGCTGGATGTATTCCGCCTGCCGGTGAGCAGCCTCGATGATCTTGCGCCTTTCGGCTTCTCCCTCGGCTATCAGTTCATCCACGATCTTTTTGGTTTCCTGCTCTACGGCGGCCATCCTGGTTTCAAGTTCGGCACTCTTTTTCTGTGCCTCGACGGTCTTGGTCTGGAGTTCTTCAAGCATGCGCTGGATTTCATCGCGACGGGAATTCAGAAAGCCGACAAGAGGTTTTCGCAAAAGCTTAACAAGGATTCCGACAAGAAGAAGGAAAGCTATGGTCCGGTATAAGAAATCGGTCCAGTTCAAGTGATGAGCACCACCACCCGCCTCTGAGGCCCAGACGCTGCCCTGAATTGAGAAAACAAGCACTAACCCCAGAAGAGGCGCAAAATACTTCGACCTCATCGTCGTAAAACTCGCATGCATTTAAATGCTCCTTCCCAAAATCTTTTGCGCCAGTTGTACCGAAAATGCCTTCACCTGGTCTCTGAGCGCGTCCCGGGCGACGCTGATGTCTTTCTGGATCTGGGTTCGCATTTTTTGGAGTTGTTCGGCAGCCTCTTCGGAAATGTTGCGCAAAAGGTCCTTCTCCTCCTCGTAGGCGGCCGCCTTGAGATCCTTGATCTTCTCCAGGCCGTCTCTCCTCGATTCCTGCAGCTTTTGCTCGTAGCCCCGCACCGCAGTGACGGCCCTAGCCTCAAGGCGCTCGATCTCTTCCTGCTTTT
This sequence comes from uncultured delta proteobacterium, assembly GCA_963712895.1. Lineage (GTDB taxonomy): Bacteria > Desulfobacterota > Syntrophobacteria > Syntrophobacterales > Syntrophobacteraceae > SbD1. The sequence continues at coordinate 262,163 of CAVQJR010000021.1, forward strand.
CGGCCATCATTTTCTTTCTCTGTGCTACGATACGGCGGATCGGACGGTACAAAACGAAGTTCATCAGGATGAGAAAGATCAGGAAGTTGGCCATTTGGATTAAAAGCGATAAATTGATGTCAATCATTTACCCTACCCTCCACGTTGGCTGGCAAACAAAAAAAGGAAATTATATGCACATTGGGCAAACCGGCCCCCGCCTGCACCACTTGCGCAAAAGAGACAGCTCGAATCAGAAAATAGTGAACAGTATGGCCGTCGTTACTAGCACAGTAGAAATGGCTTTTCAACAAAGAAAAGCAAAACTTATCACAATTTTAAGCCTTGTGATTTTGAGAACACAGGCCCACACAGCGCTTCACCGCGTCTGAAAAACGTAGCGTCTCATGCTGACGTTTTCGATCATCCCCACTGCCAGGCACAGGGTTATAAGAGACGACCCCCCGTAGCTCACGAATGGAAGCGTTATCCCGACCACCGGCAACACCCCGATTACCATGCCGATGTTGATGATCGCCTGCCACATGATCAGGGCGCTCATCCCCACCACCATCAATGAACCGTAGCGGTCCTTGGACCTGCGGGCCACCCGAAGGGTGAGGAAAATGAGCAGACAGAAGAGGAAAAGCAAAACGGCGCACCCGACGAACCCCCATTCTTCGGCCCACACCGAAAAGATGAAATCGGTATGTTTTTCGGGCAGGAAGTGGAGTTTGTTCTGAGTGCCGTTCAGGAAGCCCTTGCCCCAGAGCATCCCGGAGCCTATCGCTATCTTTGACTGCCGGATGTGATAGCCCGCCCCGAGCGGATCCAGGTCGGGTCTGAGCAGAATCAAAATGCGGCGCTTCTGGTAGGGCTTCAGCACGTGTTCCCAGATGGGAAGCACCAGAGGCATGATTCCGAGCAGCGCCACCGCCAGGTACCGCCACCGGATACCAACGAACAGGATCATGGTAGTCGAGATGGCCAGGATGGAAATGGCAGTGCCCAGGTCTGGTTCGGCAAGGATCAGGAACACGGGGAGTATTACGAAGCAGACGGGAAGTATCATTTTCTTCAGGCTGGGATAGCTGGAGATCTCATGCGAGGAAAAATAGCTTGCCAGTTGGAGCACTATGACCACCTTCATGAATTCAGAGGGCTGGAACTGAAAACCGGCTAACTCCAGCCAGCGTCTTGAACCGTTTACCTCCTTTCCGGCCGCAAGGACCCCTACAAGCGTAATCAGGACAAAAATATAGACCCATAAACTTGCGGACCGCAGCCGCTGGTAGTCCAGAAAAAGCGAGCAGCCAAGGACGCCGAATCCGATAGCCAGCCAGATTATCTGCTTAATGAACAAATTGTTGGCGGGATGAGCCTTGATCTGGGGATAGAGGGCGCTGTAGATGCTAAGCAGGCCGATCGAAATAATGGCCAGGAGAACCCAAATTATCGACCAGTCGAAATTTTCTATCAAACGCCGATCCATCATTGCGCAAAAATCCCCGTAGAGCGTGGATGCTCGATGCTAGAGATGCTAGAGATGCTGGATACTCGATACTCGTCGCACAATGCCGGGTCTTCGATCCTCCGGTCCCGGAGGGTGCCGAAGAACCGGGCTTGCCGCCCCGGGTTCGCTGCCGTTAACTACTTTGCCGCCGGTTTATCATCGCCTTTGAGGTAGGCCTGGATCACTTTCTGAACGAGAGGTGCGGCCACCGAGGCGCCGTGCCCGCCGTGCTCGACTATCGCCGCCACGCTTATCTTGGGGTCGCCGACAGCCGGCGCGTATCCCACGAACCAGGCGTGGTCCTTGTCTTCTGTTCGTGCCAGCTTTTCAAGCAGCTTGCGGTTGGCCCCCTGCGCAACGTGAATCACTTGCGCCGTCCCGGTTTTTCCGGCTATGGGGATGGACGGGTCCCTTATGGCGTGGCCCGTTCCCCTTGGATCCTCCACAACGTTTCGGAGTCCTTTTTTCACAAGGTCGAAATAGCGCTGGTCGATATTGATCTTGCGTTTCAGCCGCGGCTTGATCTCGTCTATATCATTGCCGGCAGCCCCTTCTATTCTCTTCACCACGTATGGATACCAGAGCTTCCCGTCCGTTGCAATCGCCGCGTAGCCCAGAGCCATCTGCAGCGGCGTGACGAGGTCGAAACCCTGCCCTATGGAGATGGATATGGTCTCACCGCGCTGCCACGGAACACCGGTCGCCTGTTTTTTCCACCACGAGGTCGGGATGAGGCCCGGCTGCTCGCCCGCAAGCCCGATCCCGGTCCTTTCGCCAAGACCGAACATCTCGGCGTAATGAGCGATACGGTCAACCCCGAGCTTTAGCCCCGTCTGGTAGAAGAAAACGTCGCAGCTCTGCACGAGCGCCCTTTCCACCTCCACTGAACCGTGTCCCTGGTGGCGCCAGCACCGGTACTGGCGGTTTCCGAACTGGAGATAGCCCGGACAGTAGAAAGTGGTCGTGGGGGTTATCGCCCCATCCATGAGGGCACCAAGCGCTACAAAGGGCTTGTACGTGGACCCCGGAGGATAGGCACCGCCGCTACCCCTGTTCAGCAGAGGATGGGCGGGGTCCTTGCTGAGAGCAAGCCATTCGTCCTTTTTCAAACCGCGTATGAATCTTTCCTGATCGAAGGTCGGGCTGCATGCAAATGCAAGCACGGCCCCGCTGCCGGGGTCCACGGCAACTATTGCGCCGGTCTTGCCTTCCATGAGCGATTCGGCCTTCCTTTGAAGATCCAGGTCAAGGGTCAGCCAAACATTGCGGCCGGAGATCGGAAGGACTTCGTCCAGCAGGCGTATCCTCCTGCCGACCGCGTCAACCTCGACCTGCCGCCCGCCTCTTGCCCCGTGCAGGTATTTTTCGAAGGCGCTTTCCACGCCCACCTTGCCTATGTCCTCACCCGGGTAATAGGACTGGTATTTTTCGCTCTTAAGCTCCCCTTCGGTGATCTCACTCAGGTATCCAATGAGGTGCGCGGCCGTACCGTTCCACTTGTACTCTCTTTTTTGCTCGAGCTGAATAACCACGCCCGGAAACCTGATCCTCTGGGCCTCGATTCGCGCCAGGGTGTCCCGGTCGAGGTCGGAGGCAAGCCTTAGCGGCATGAACTTCGGGGTCGTCCGGTTGGCCTCGATGATGGAAAAAAAGTCCTCCGGATCTCGATTACACAGCCGCGCCAGTTCCCTGACGGTTTTATCGAGGTCTTTTATGTCCTCCCTTATGATAACCAGATGGTAGGCAGGACGGTTTTCGACTATCGGGACGCCGTTTCGGTCGAAAATAATGCCCCGTGGCGCGGAGATGTCTTCGATCCTGATGCGGTTGTTTTCGGACTGAAACCGGTAGGAGGCACCCTGAATGACTTGAATATACCAGAGCCTTACCACGTAAATCATGAAAAACGCGAGCAACACGGAGCAAAGAACCAGGTACTGCTTCTGAAATGAAACCGTTTCCGAGTTCTCACGGTTTATTACCTTGACTCCCTGAGTCCTTCGGTTTTTTAAATCAGCCATTGTCCAGGTCCGGCAAAATCAGCACCCGGAGTCAAAACGAACTTCGGGGGCTCAATATCGGGTAAATGAGGAATGGAGCACTGGTCATGCAGAGCAGGGTCCGGATGGCCAAACCGATCCAAAGATTACTAAGCGACACCAGGTCCATCGGTACAAAAGAGAGAAAAAGCCCGATGGCGATGGACTGCCCAGCCGCGCAAATTCCGACCACGCACATCTGGTAGACCGGGCTGCAGCAGTCGAACCGGTCTGAAGCCATGTAGACCAGGCATACGGCCATCATGTACGAACCGACGTGCAATCCCCAGAATTCGCCCGAGAAATTGTCGACGACGAAACCCCAAAAAGAGGCCCAGAGCAGTGCGGCGATAGGCGACCACAGTGCTCCGGCGCCAAACATGAGCGGCAGCACCAGATCGGCCCTCAAGGCAGGATAGGGAAGGCGCGAAACAAAGTGCGCCTGGACCAGTAGAACCAGCAGAGTGTACAAAACAAGCCTGGATTGCCGCACGACGGAGAAGGCCGAGTTCAGGGGCGCTCCGTTCATTTCTTGCCCGTCCTGGCGCGAGGCTTTTCCACGCTCTTTTCGGTCTTTTCGATCTTTTCCTGATAAAGTTCCAGGCCCGGTCCCACCCCTTTGATCACAAGCACCTCTTCCAGGGCGCTCAGCCTGACAAGCGGCTTCACCTCTATCTTTTGAAAAAGGTCCACCGGGTCTCTGAATGCCGCCTGCACGACACCCAGACGCAGCCCCTTGGGATATACGCCGTCTTTGCCCGAGCTTATCACCAGATCCCCGGCCTGCACATCCAGGTTGCCCCGAACGTATTTGAGCAGACAGTTGTTCGCGTCTCTTCCCGACAGGATGCCGCGCACCCGGTTTCGCTGGATTATCGCATCCACGGAACTGCCCGGATCGGTAATGAGCAACACGCGGCAGTTCCTGTCCGATACATCCAGGACACGGCCGATCAGTCCCTCGTCATTAACCACCGGCATGTCCCGTAATATCCCATCGCGAAATCCCTTGTCGATCATCAGCGTCTGGAACCAGCCGGTCATATCGTGCATAATCACCTGGGCCGCCACCGTCTGCGCCTTGATGGAAGATTTGAAGTCGAGCAGGCGCCTGAGCCTCAGGTTTTCGACATAGGCTTCCTGATAGCTGGTTATCCGGCTCTCCAGCGTTTCAACCTGTTTTTTCAGTTCCTCGTTGTCCCTGCGTACGTTGCGAAGCCAGACATAGTCCTTCGCCAGGTCCTCGACCGAACCGAATACCCTGCCGAAAAAGTGCATCGGTGGACTTGCCGTTTCAGTGATCGAACGCTGCAGAAGGTCCATCCGGCTGGATGTGCGGAAATTGAGCGAAAAAATGTATAAGAAAACACTTATAAAAACAAGTATCAGCAAAGCGCCGCGCAAGCGGCGAAGCCAGGTACCTGCACTGGAAACTTTCATTGGCACTGCCTACGGATATCCGATACCGCAATACGGAGATCGGAGGTCAGAATATGAAGTTTTAAAAACAGGCGATCGAATAACGGACCTGAGAATATCTCCAGCCACGCTTTCCCATCCATCTTCCGATTACCGACTTCCGACTTCCGTCAAGAGAGCACGTCCTTGAGGATCTCCAGATCTTCGAGCGCCTTGCCCGAACCGATTACCACCGTGGACAGGGGGTCCTCGGTAAGCATTATCGGCAATCCGGTCTGGAGCCTGAGGAAATGGTCGAGATTTTTCAGCAGCGCCCCTCCACCCGTAACCACTATGCCCCGGTCGACGATATCGCCGGCCAGCTCGGGCGGCGTCTGCTCAAGGGCGATCTTTATGGTCTCGAGTATTGAATCGATCTGCTCCTGGATGGATTCCCTGATTTCGTCGGAATTGACTTCGACGGTCTTGGGGATGCCCGTTACCAGATCCCGCCCCTTTACCGTCATCGTCTCGGTCTCTCCCGTCGGATAGGCGTTTCCGATGGTTGTTTTGATCAGCTCGGCGCTTCTTTCACCAATGAGAAGATTGTATTTTCTCTTGATGTGCTGGAGAATGGAAAGGTCCATCTTGTCGCCGCCGACCCGCACCGACCGGCTGTAGACGATGCCGGCAAGCGAGATCACGGCAACCTCCGTCGTTCCGCCGCCTATATCGACCACCATGTTGCATATGGGCTCGGTTATGGGCAGTCCGGCCCCGATTGCCGCGGCCATCGGCTCTTCGATGAGGTAGACTTCGTGGGCGCCGGCCGATTCCGCCGATTCCCTCACCGCCCGCTTTTCAACCTGCGTTACCCCGGAGGGAATGCATATGATGACTCGCGGCCTGATCAGTTTTCTGCGGTTGTGCACCTTGCGTATAAAATACCTGAGCATGGCCTCGGCGATTTCGAAGTCGGCGATGACGCCGTCCTTCATCGGCCTGATGGCGGTTATGTTGCCGGGGGTCTTTCCAAGCATCATCTTGGCATCTTTCCCGACAGCAACCACCCTGTTGGCGCCGCGAGCATCCTTTCTGACCGCAACCACCGAAGGCTCGGTGAGGACGATGCCCTTCCCCCTGACATAAACAAGGGTGTTGGCCGTCCCGAGGTCTATGGCCAGGTCGTTCGAGATCAATCCAAGCAGGCGATTGAGAAACATTCGCTCACTTTCTCCTTTCAGACTTTTTGGCGCATTCATAACATGCGAAATTACCGTCCGCAATCATTAACAGATAAGGGGCGGCAAAAGGCCGCCCAAAGCGGGCCGGGGTGCACGAACCGCTTTGCGCCCGCCGTCGGGGGTGAGCAAGATGGAGATATTGGGGGAAGTAAAAAAAACCACTGCCGGGGGGACCTGCGTACTTGACAATTGTGCAGATTTTGGATTATCAGTATTGTTTTGCATTTTCGGCTCATCGCCGTTCACGACAGTGCCCTTTTCCCGCGCCCCCTATCGGGCGTGAAAAACTATTTAGAAACAGAGGATGATTATGTCCAAGAGAACTTTTCAACCCAGCAACGTGAAAAGAAAACGCACACACGGTTTCCTGGAGCGCATGGCTACCAGGGGAGGCCGTCTGGTACTCAAACGGCGCCGCGCAAAGGGCAGAAAACGCCTCACGGTTTGATGGCCGAAAGGCTCGGATTTTTTGATGAGGAACTTGTTTGAGGGGCAAATTCAGCTTCCGGCCTCACGAAAGAATTCGCAGCTCCGCCGATTTCCAGCGTGTGAAGAAGGCGGGAAATCGCGCGAAGACCCCCCATTTTGGTCTGAATTTCATTCCAAACCATTTAGAGTATCACCGCCTTGGCCTGATCGTGCAGAAGAGGTTCTGGTGCGCGGCAAAGCGCAACCGCATCAAGAGGGTCGTGCGCGAATGGTTCAGACTCGAGAAGAGCCGTATCCCGATGCCAGCCAGGGATATCGTGGTGATTGCCAGGCCGGGGGCCGAAAAACTTTCACCCGCCGACGTCTCGGCAGAATTCCGGCCGGTTCTCGATACGGCGGTCGTCACTAGACAGGATGGCTCTACCTGATGATTCGATATCTCTTCCTCGGATTAATCCGGGGATACCAATATCTTATCTCGCCGCTGTTTCCCAGGGCCTGCCGTTTTCACCCGAGCTGCTCCGCATACACCTTTGACGCGATAAAACTGCACGGTGTTGCAAAAGGCTTCTACCTGGCGCTGCGGCGCATTTTGCGCTGCCATCCATTCCACCCTGGAGGCTACGATCCCGTACCCCCGCAGGCGCACACGAACAACGAAAACTGAACTGGAGAATTCCTGGATGGATTCAAAAGCTTTTCTGGCAATTGCGCTTTCTTTTGTGCTCTTTATGCTCTGGCAGACCTACTTTGCTCCTCCCGTGACGCCCCCTGCGCCTACGCCGGAAAAGACGCAAACAGCGCCCCAGGCCCAACCCAAGGCAGCTCCGACACCGGTGCCCGAAAACCTGGTCCCGAAGACGCCTCCCCCGCAAGTGGATCTTTCATCCCTCAAGACATGGACCGTGGGAGACTCGCTCTTCAAGATGCAGGTGGTAGACCAGGGCGCGCGCGAGAGTTCCTTCACCCTGAACAAGTTCCGCGAAACGGTGGCCCCCGACTCTCCCCCGATACAGATGATCTCAACCCGCGATACGCTCGACCTGCCGCTTGCCGTCGACCTTTTGCATCATCAGGACTGGCAGCTTTCCACCAGGCCTTATTCGAGCGATGCGCCCGCCGAGGTCAAGGTAACCGCCGGCGGAGGGGCCAAAAATATTTCCTTTCGAACCGAAGTCCCCGGAAAAGTACAGGTGACCAAGACCTTTACCGTGGAACCCGACTCTTACATGGTGGACGCCGAGATAGCGATAAAAAACCTCCTTGGCGAGAAACTGGTGGACCAGGTAGGGATCAGCTTCTACTACACGCCCTATGCCGACGCGGCCTCCTATAACCCCTCCCAGCTCACTTTTTCGGACAAGGGATCGCTGAAGTATTTCAAAGATAAAGATCTCAAACCCAATGAAAACCCCAAGGGCCTCCCCCAACCGCCTTACGACTGGGTCGGCTTTGAAAATAACTATTTTATCCAGGCTATTGTGCCGCCGCCCGAAGGCGGCTACCAGATCCTTCCGCGCCTCCTCGATCCGGAAAAAGGGCTGATTCGAACAGTCTATCTCAGCGAGCCGATCGAATTGGCGCCAGGGGAGACGAAGTCGATAAAGCTGAAACTCTATTCCGGCCCCAAACAGATAGAATACCTCGATAAGGCCGGGCACAACCTGGCCGCGTCGGTTGACTACGGCTGGTTTTCCTTCCTCGCCAAACCGCTCCTGGTGGTACTCAAGCTGTTTAACTCGTACGTCCATAATTACGGCGTGGCCATTATTTTGCTGACCGTCCTGATAAAGCTCATCTTCTGGCCCCTTACTCACAAGAGCTACACTTCGATGCAGAAGATGAAGAAGGTCCAGCCCAAGATCCAGCAAATCCGGGAAAAGTATAAGGACAACCGCGAGAAGCTCAACCAGGAGTTAATGCTGGTCTATAAGACCCACAAGGTCAACCCCCTGGGGGGGTGCCTGCCCATGGCGCTCCAGATCCCGGTGTTTTTCGCTCTCTATCGGATGCTCTACGCCGCGGTTGACCTGAGGCACCAGCCGTTCATGCTGTGGATAAACGACCTGACCGCTCCGGACCGCCTGCATGTGGGGTTTTCCATAAATCTTCCACTCCTGGGCCATCTTGACGGGATTCCGGTGCTTACTATACTTATGGGCATAACCATGTTCCTGCAGCAAAAAATGACTCCCAGTTCCGGAGACCCGCGTCAGGAAAAGATAATGCTCATAATGCCGGTCATGTTCACCTTCTTCTTTATAAACTTTCCGTCCGGTCTCGTGCTATATTGGTTCGTTAACAATATTCTTTCCATCGCACAGCAATATTGGATAAATCGCAGTGCGGCTTAGCCAATTCACTCTCCGAGCCAATTTTCCTAAATCACCCGTTCGCCCGGTATGACGGAGGAGAGAATGTCGGTACTCGAAATTGAAGAAAAGTCGGTTGAAGATGCAATAGCGCTGGCCTGTCAGAAACTGAAGCTCCCGCGCGAAAAGCTCGAAATCGAAATAATATCCAAGGGGTCATCGGGCATTTTCGGCATCGTGGGTGCGAGAAAAGCCAAAATCCGCGTGACCACCAAGGCCGCCCCGGTCGAGTTGATTGCCGAAAAATCGCGAGAGGTCCTGGCGGAGATACTCAAGCATGTGGATCTTCCCAACGTGATCGAATGGGAAGCCAAAGAGGACCTTTTCTACCTCAATATCATCAGCAACGGCTCGGGGCTCCTGATCGGCAAACGCGGCAAGACATTGAACGCGCTCCAGTACCTGGTTTCCAAGATCGTGACCCGCAAGGCGGGTGAAAATGTGACGGTTGTTGTCGATACGGAAAACTACCGCTCCAAGCGCGAGGTCAGCCTCACCGATCTGGCCCTGCAGTTGAGCGATAAGGTCAAAAAATCGCAACGGCCCCTCACCACCGGCCCGATGAGTTCTCAGGACCGCCGGGTAATTCACCTTGCCCTGAAGGCGGATACGGATGTCCGCACCAAGAGCAAGGGCGAGGGCAACCTTCGGCGCGTCGTGATCTACCCGGTAAAAAAGGCCAGGAAGCCTTCAGACAAAAAAACCGCCGAGGAGAAACCCACGGAATAGCCCCGGAGGAAAGCGAACCAAATCCCCAAGATGGATTTCCGACTGCTCCAGGATACCATTTGTGCCATAGCCACCCCGGTCGGCGAAGCCGGCATCGGCCTGATAAAAATCAGCGGACCGGAAGCCCTTGACGTGGCGTTGAGATTATTCCGGCACCGTTCCGGCAGCCGGGTATTGGAATCTCACCGGCTTCACCACGGCTGGATAACAGACCCCGGCACGGAAGAGATCGTAGACGAAGTGCTGCTCAGCTACATGGCGGGCCCCGGGACCTACACCCGCGAGGATGTGGTCGAGATCAACTGCCACAGCGGCTACGCGGTCCTTGATCGGATTTTGCGGCTGGTGCTGGCTTCCGGGGCCCGACTGGCCGAACCGGGCGAGTTTACCCGCCGCGCTTTTCTAAACGGCCGCATTGACCTGTCCCAGGCCGAAGCGGTCATCGAGATCATCAGGTCGCGGTCCGAACAGGCACTGCTTCTCGCCAATCGGCATCTTCGCGGCGACTTCCGCTCGATTATCGAAAGCTGGCGCGAAACGATCCTCCAGGCCCAGACCAGGATCGAAGCCTTTATCGACTTCGCCGAGGACATCGAGGAAGAGGCCGAACAGGAGGAGCACGCTTTCCGGTCCCTGCTCGACGAGGTGCGAACGGGCGTCATGGAACCCCTGGCCGGGGTCCTGCGCAGGTACGGCGAGGGCCGCGTCCTGCGCGAGGGCCTCACGCTGGTGCTGGTCGGAAAACCCAACGTCGGCAAATCCTCCATGCTCAATGCCCTCCTGGGAAAGGACCGCGCCATCGTTACGGCCGCCCCGGGAACGACCAGGGACGTTATCGAGGACAGCTTTATTTTATCGGGGGTGCAGGTCCGGATACTCGACACCGCCGGGATTCGCAACCAGCCTGACGAAATCGAGTCGTGTGGAATCGAGAGGACGCTTCGCTCGGTTTGCGAGGCGGACTTGGTGCTGTGGCTGATAGACCACAGCCGCCCGCTTACCAGCGAGGACCAGAAGGTATATGAGGCCGTGCGCGGCTCGCGCTATGTCGTTTTGCTCAACAAGAGCGATCTTCCACCGGCGTTCGCCATTGAAAAAGCCCAGGACAAATTTGCCGGCCCCGCCCCGCTGCTCAGGATTTCAGCCAAGGCCCCTTCCGATATCGACCGCCTGAAGACTTTCCTGGCCGAGACTTTCATCAGGAAGCCCGTGGAGCGGTGCCGCTCCGAAATCGTGCCGAACCTGCGCCAGAAAAAGTGTCTCGAAGAGGCGGAGGCGGCGCTTTTCCGGGCGGAGGGACTGCTGGCCTCCGGAGCATACGGAGAGCTTGCCGGCCTCGAACTCCAGTCGGCCCGAAAACAGCTCGAAGCAATTCTTGGGTGGGAAAACGACGACGAGTTGCTGGACCGGATTTTTTCACAGTTTTGTGTTGGAAAGTAGTACCTTTCGGCGCACCTGCATGGACCGTTTGCGTGGCATCAAACCTTACCGACCTTATTCTAAAGAGCACGCAATCCGCCGGCATAAGCCTTGTCGACCGCCAGGCGGAACTTTGCCGTATTCACATTGAATTGATGCTCGAATGGAACCGTCAAGTTAATCTCACCCGCATCACCGACCCCGGCGAAATAATTATAAAGCACCTTCTCGATTCCCTCGGCCCCGCTGCCGAACTTCCCCGCTCCGGCAGGAGCCTCGACGTGGGCAGCGGCGCCGGCTTTCCCGGAATTGCTCTAAAGATCTTTTCTCCCGAACTGGATATGATACTCCTGGACTCAACCCGCAAAAAAGCGAGTTTCCTTTCCCTGGCCGCGGCAAGGCTCGGCCTGAAAGGCATTCGGGCGGTCCACGCCAGGTGGGAGGACTTCGTCGACGCCCGTGAAAATAAAAACGCTTTCAGGCTGATAACAATGCGCGCGGTCAGGCTCGAACCGCCCCACCTCGCAATTCTTGCCTCCCGGGGGCTCGATTCCGGGGGCGTGTTTGCCTCGTGGGCCGGACCCGGATCTGAAAAAGCGGCACACGGGGTCATAAACGCGCCATTCGCCGGGCTGGAATACGATGGAAGTTTTTCCTATGCGCTGCCGGGAACGGAGGGAGCGAGGTCTATTCTGAAATGGAAAAAGACGTGAAGGCCCCGGCCGATGAATTCACTTCAGTCCCGCCGGAGTTCGGACCGTAACCGGGCCGGGCCGGACAACGGATGCGGAAACAAATGCGGCCGCCGGAACCATTTTCAACTGCCACGGTCAGGGGCTCAAAGTCGAATCGACTTCCAGGCGCTTCTTTTCAAAAGCGGTCTTGCGGTCCAGTTCCAGAAGCGATTCGCATATCCGCACCGGATATTTTTCGACAGCGCGGATTGCGCGGTATTTTTCAGGCAACTTTTCGAATTCGCGAGCAAAGCGTGACCTGATTTCCCCCAGCGACTCGCTTTGGCGCACCCGCCTTCCACCCTCCATCACCACTTCCAGAAGCGGTTCGCCGCCGTCGGTTTGCTCGCCCGCCCCGCCTGAAGTCATGCACAGCCGGTCGTGGTTCATATTGCCTTCGAAATCGTAGAACCGGAGAACCTGCTTTTTCCCGATCCAGGTCTTTTTGCCGCTCGACAGCTTCAGAACCGGCCTTCGCTCGTATTCGACGAGCTTATAGACCATATCCAGACAGGGAGCATCGGCTGAAACGTCGACCCTGGTCCCCACGGCATAGATGTCCACTTCGGCCCCCTGGCCGGCCAAGGCCTCCAGTTCGAATTCATCGAGGCCCCCGCTGGCCATGATCTTGACTTCCCGCAGGCCGGCCCGGTCCAGGATCTGCCGCACCTGCCTGCTCAGTTCCGCCAGGTCGCCGCTGTCCAGCCTCACCCCCAGCAGCTTTTTCCCCGTTTGGGCCATTATCCCGGCGGCCTCCACCGCCTTTTTGGCACCGGCGATGGTATCGTAGGTATCGATGAGGAAAACGGCGTTACCCGGAAAAGTTTTTACGAATGCGAGGAAGGAATCGATTTCACGCTCGAAGCTGGTCACGTAGGAATGAGCCATTGTGCCGAATACGGGTATTCCGTAAATTTTGCCGGCAAGAAGGTCGCTGGTGCCCATAAAGCCGGCAATGTATGTTGCCCGTGCCGCACTCAGCGCGGCGTCCACTCCGTGGGCGCGCCGCATTCCGAAATCGATCAGGCCTTTTCCGCGAGCCGCGTGAAAGACACGGGCCGCCTTGCTGGCAAGCAGGGTTTCCAACTGCATTACGTTTAGCACCAGGGTTTCGATCACCTGCGCTTCGATCAGTGGCGCGCTCACCTCCAAAAGCGGCTCCTGGGAAAAGAAAATTCGCCCTTCCGCTATGGCCCTGATCGTCCCGGAAAAGCGGAAACCGCGAAGATATTCCAAAAAGCGCGTCGAGAAAATGCCAAGCGCGTCGAGGTATTCGAGCGAACCCGCCTCGAACCGCAAACCTTCAAGGGTTTCAAGAAGGTGCTGCAGACCGGCCGACACGAAATAAGAGCGAAACTCCGGGTAGTCCCTGACAAACAGGCTGAACGTGGCCTCCCCGGACATCCCCTCATCGAGATAGCTTGCGGCCATCGTCAGTTCGTAAAGATCGGTAACCAGCTCAGGTGCGTACCTCTCCCGGGGCTTCATCTACACTCCCTTTGCGCAGTGTGACCTTCGAGCGTCCCTCTTCGGGACCGGCAACCGTCAAGACGGCCCCGTAAACCCTTTTCATTCTGGCCAGTGCAAACTCGTGTGAACGAGGATTCTATATCGGCCACCGCATCCACCGGAACCACCACCGAATAATCCCGGTTGCGCAGGTCGCCCGCGGTGTCCATGACGCAAATGGAAGTGAGCACCCCGCTCACCCAGACTTCCGCGGGACCGATTTCCGCGAGCAGCTCCGAAAGATTGTTCCCAAAAAACCCGGAAAAGCGCGTCTTGTCAACAACTAAGGCTTTCTCGTCCGGTTTGAGTTCGGCAATTATGTCCGATCCCCACGTGCCTTTTACCGCGTGGGGCGGAAAAAGTTCAAACTCCTTGTCCATGGGAGCATGGGCGTCCCTGAGGTAAATCACCCGATCTCCCGCCCTGGTGAACCCATCGATCAGCGAACGAATCACCGGAACGATCTTCCTCGCTTCGTCACCACAGTAAAGGGCGCCTCGCGGGTCCAAAAAATCGTTCAGCAAGTCGATTACCAGAAGAACTCGTGATGACATCCAATCCCTCCTCCGGTTAATATACCATGCCGCCCTGCGGCGGCCGGGCACACGGATTGAGCCGGGTAAGGCGGCTTACGTCCCAAACCCCGCGGCGCGGGGAACCTTTTGGACGTTATTTCGGTGCCTGTATAATTTTATGTTCTGGAAACATCCTTGAAAAGGGCGGGACATAGATGTAAATGTGCGCCATTAGAGTATAGTCATGGAGTTCGAAATTATCGAGGTCAAGACCAGGGACGAGTACCGAGGCGCCCAGCAGCCGTTGTCATTCCGGTGGCGCGACGGCGAGTACGGCATCGAGGAGGTGCTCGACAGGTGGTATGAAGGGCACATGGATTCAACCCGCATGCCCATGCTCTATTTCAAGGTCAAAACAGGTTCCGGAGAAGTGTTTATCCTTAGGTATCATGAGTTTTTCCGGACCTGGAGTATTCGATTACGCAGATAACAGCGCGCCTGCGCCCTTTCTCCCGCCGGGTGCGGGTGGTAAGGTGTGGGCGCATCGGCCGGGAGCATCACTCAGGAGGATGGTTCTTTGACCCGCATCGCCATTATTGACGGGCAGGGAGGCGGCATAGGCGCCACCCTCATCAGGAAGATCAAAGAGGTCTATGGCGAGCGGACCGAAATCTGGGCGCTTGGGACCAACGCCATTGCTACGGCCCAGATGATGAAGGCGGGAGCAAACAGGGGCGCGACGGGAGAAAACGCCATCTGTCATTGTGCGTGCCAGGTGGATGTAATCGTCGGGCCGATTTCCATCCTGGTCGCAAACGCCATGATGGGCGAAATGACCCCGGCCATGGTACAGGCGGTGGGCTCGTCCACGGCCACCAAGCTGCTGCTTCCCCTGACCCAGGAACCGGTAACGGTGGTCGGCACCATCCGCGAACCGCTCCCTCACATGGTGGACAGGCTGGTTGTCGAACACCTGTCGAGCCATATTCCGCTCCCATCGGAAAGCGCGAAATGATGCGGGACTTTAGGAGCCCCCTTCTTGTGCTGGGGGGAGCAAAATCCGGCAAGAGCACCTACGCGGAATCCCTTTTCGAGCTTTTCAAGCCGCCTTTCATCTACCTGGCCACAGCTCAGGTGCTCGATGATGAAATGAAAGAACGAGTCGAGATCCACCGGATGCGCAGAAAAGACAGGTGGGAAACGATCGAATGCCCTTTGCTGCTGCCCTCGGCGCTAAGAGATCTTGCGGGAAAGGGCCGCCCCGTCCTCGTGGATTGCATTACTCTCTGGCTCAGCAATATCTTGTGCTTTTCTTCCGACGATCCTGAAAAGGGCCTTGGCGAGCTGTGCGACGCCGTATCGGCGGCGGACCATCCTCTGATAATCGTCGCAAACGAAGTGGGGGGCGGGATCGTTCCCGACAACGCGCTTGCCAGAAAATTCCGCGACCTTGCCGGGTCCGCCAACCAGGCGCTGGCCCGCGTCTGTGCATCCGTGACCCTCGTTACGGCGGGGTTGCCTTTGCATCTGAAATAGTTACGGACATTATGCTTAAAAGCTTTTCCACCGCTCTTTCCTTTCTTACGGTAATCAGGCTGCCCTTCACACCTCCGATCCTTAGCGGGGCGGAGCTTGCCGAAAGTTTTTCCTGTTTTCCGCTGGCAGGGCTGGTTCTGGGTGCGGCCTACTGCGCCGTCGCCCTCGCGCTCCGGGGGCTGGTTCCGCTCCCGATCCATGCGGTGCTGGTCTGCACGCTGATGGTTGTTCTTACCCGCGGACTGCACCTCGACGGGCTTGCCGATCTTGCCGACGGGCTGTGGGGCGGCGCAACACCCGAAAGACGGCTCGAAATAATGAAAGACAGCCGCACGGGCTCATTCGGAGTGCTGGCGCTTATTTTGGCGATTTGCCTTAAAATTTCCTCGATCTACGGCCTGCTTTCGGCAAACGCCTTGGCGCCGCTTCTGCTCGCCCCCGTTTTCGCCCGGTTTGCCATGGTTGCCACCGCTTACGGGAGCAGTTACGCAAGGCGCGAAGGACTGGGAAGGCCTTTTCTGGAAAACATGAAAACCAACCACCTGGCACGAGCGGCCCTTTTTTGTGCCGTGGCCGCCGGCATTGCCGGCCCCCTTTATCTCCTGTACTTCGTCCCGGTGCTCGGTTCCGTTTTTTTCATCAGGTCGGTTTCCACCGGGATGATTGGCGGAATAACCGGGGATGTGCTGGGGGCCGTAAATGAAGTAAACGAAATATTAGTGCTCGTCCTGGGTGCGTGCCTGGCCCGCGCCTGAACACCCCCGGACCGGAAGGTATCAAAGCGCGTCGAAAAGCGGCCCGATCAGGATAAAAAAATGCCCGCCACATCACCAACTCAATCGGAAATTTTGAAATATTTGAAAGAAAGCGGCAGCCAATTCATGTCGGGGGCCGATCTTGCGGACAGGTTCGGGATCAGCCGAACCGGCGTCTGGAAGCATATACAGAAGCTCAAATCACTGGGCTACGACATCGAGAGCCATCCCAAGGAAGGCTACAAGCTCATCGAAATCCCCGACTCGCTTGCGGGCGGCGAAATTCTGCCCGAACTCAAAACCGCCTGGCTGGGCCGGTCCTACCACTACCTGGAGACCATTGACTCCACCAATGACCACGCACTGTTGCTCGCCGCCGGCGGAGCGCCCCATGGGACGGTCGTCGTTGCGGAAACACAGACCAGCGGACGCGGCAGGCTCAGCCGGGAGTGGCTCTCCCTGCCAAACCGGGGCATCTACATGTCCATCCTGTTAAGAGATCCCCTGCCGGTGCGCACGGCTCCTCTTTCGACCTACGCCGCAGCGCTTTCCCTTGCCGAGGTCCTGCGCACCGAGTTCGCACTGTCATCCTCCCTCAAGTGGCCCAATGACATTATGATCGCAAACAGGAAAGCGGCCGGCATTCTGACTGAAATGCAGTCCGACCAGGATTTTTCCCGGTTCCTGGTCATCGGAATAGGCATTAACGTAAATTTTACACGGGAGGAGTTGTCCGGGCCTTTTCGCTACCCGGCCACTTCCATATCCATCGAGGCCGAAAAGCCCGTAAAGAGGCAGCAGGTACTCCTGGCGTTTTTGCACCAGTTCGAAAAAGATTACGAAAATTTTCTCAGTAACGGTTTTGAGGGAATTGTCGCCCGAGTCGAGGCTTTTTCGGGAATTCTTGGCAAGATGATAACGGTTGCGTGCGCGGATCGTGAAATCAGGGGGCAGGCCCGTGGGTTTACTCCCGAGGGAGCGCTGGTGCTCCTCTGCGAGGACGGAAGCCTCGAAACTATCTGGGCGGGTGACGTAACGCGTGTGGAAGGCGCCGTCTGAGGGGAAAATTTAGCGGCACCAGGGACGCACCTCCGCCCGGGGCGGCTTCAGGCAAATCGAAGCATGGCAAAGGCCTCCCGCTCCCGGCGGCACTGCCGGCACCTCTCCCCCTGCATGGGGAGAAGGCAACGGACCTTTTTAGGTCCCTCTCGCGCGCTCCCCTGCCTCCTGTTTGCGCTTGCATTCGATGCACAGGGTTGTGACCGGCCGGGCGCTCAGGCGCTCGAACCCTATATCGTCCCCGCACTCTTCACAGTAGCCGAAATTCCCGTCTTCGATTCGCTGCAGCGCCTCGCGGATTTTCACGATCAGCTTTCGTTCCCGGTCACGGATTCGGAGCATGAAGTTCCTGTCCGATTCCAAGGTTGCGCGATCCGTAGGATCGGGGAAATTCTCCTCGTTGTCGGTCATTCCGGCGACCGTTTTTTCGGCTTCCGAATACAGCTCGTCCAGGCGCTTGAGAAGGACTTCCTTGAAATATTCCTGGGTTTCTTTATCCATCATCACACTCCCCTGGCAGTTTTGGAACGGTGTTGGATAACACAGCCGCCAAAAAGAGTAAATCAAAATGTGTACTCATACCACTCATCCGCGCTGGTACGTACCGCTCTTCCCGCCGCTTTTGAAACACAGGCGGGCTTCGCGGATACTCATATCACGATCGATCGCCTTGCACATGTCATAGACCGTCAACGCAGCAAGCGTAACCGCCGTCAGGGCCTCCATTTCCACGCCCGTTCTGTCGTTGGTCTTGACCCTGGACGTTATCTTTATCTCACCCCGCGCCGGGTCGGGGAAAAAGTCAACCTCAATGGCCGTCAACTGGAGGGGATGGCAAAGCGGAATCAGCTCCCAGGTCCTTTTTGCGGCCATTATCGCGGCAAGCCTTGCCGCCTCGAAAACGTTGCCCTTCGCAATTTCACCACCGATTATCCGCCGCAGTGTCTCTTCGCGAAGGCTGACAAACGCCTCGGCCCGCGCTTCCCTCCAGGTGGGCTCTTTTTCGCTGACGTCCACCATCCTGAGCCTGCCCTGAGAATCGATGTGAGTAAATTCACCCGTGTTTGCCATATTCGCCGCTCCCACGGCCCGCGCCTAGCAGTTCTCCACCACGTGCACGAGAAGTATGAGGTCCCCGGGCGCGGCGGCCGGATAAGGTGAATCTCCCCCACCCGCTACCCGGATGCGCATGCCGTCCTCTATTCCGGGCGGAATCCAGATGCGCACAGAAAGCGTTTCCTCGTATTCGCCGCTGCCTCCACACTGGCCGCAGCAGGCCCTGCTCACACCGTTACCGTTACAATTTCGGCAGAAAACCAGCCGTTCATAACTAATTTCTTCGTGATGCCCCTTGCCCATGGCACTCCGGGGCACCTGGATATCGAACCTCAGGTCGCACCCCCGCAGGGTCCTGACCTTGGGCCGTCCAAACCCGAAAACGTCCTGGAAAATCTCGTCAAAAGACGCCGCCTCCCCGCCGCTTTCATCGCTGTGAAGGTCGGTCCAGGTCTGGGGTTTCGCCTTCGCCTTGAGATATCCGCGCATCCGGTCATACCTGCCGCGCATGCGGGGGTTAATCAGGGTCTCGTAGGCGGTGAGCACTTCCCGGAAACGTTCGGCGGCCCGTGGATTGTTGGGGTTCTTGTCCGGATGCCACTTCATGGCGAGGTACCTGAAGGCGCTTCTGATCTCCTCACGGCCGGCGCATACCGATATTCCCAGGACTTTGTAATAGCACGTAGTGCGCTTTTTTTTGACGGAGCGTTCCAAGGCTTTTCCTCACCAAATCCGGTCGACTTTTTGGCTAATTGTATTAGGAAAAAGCCCAGAAAACAAGACAGAGTGTAATTCCCGGCATAGACCCGGCTTTGGATTACGACGGCGCAGATCAAGGACGGGAATTTTCTTAGGAAGCGGTAAAAGAGGGAAAATCCCGGTTCGCCACACTTTTTGTATCAATCCGGGCGGCATTTTCCCCTTCCCGATATTTCAACGGCGGTTTTAGGCAGAAAAAAGGTATCAATTTTGGGAGAATCTCCGATATTCATGTGAGATAAATATGAAAGCAGGGTATACAGGGCACGTGGCAGGAATCGATATCCAAAACTCACACGCGGATGGAAGGTCAGATGGGGAATCGAAAGCACAGCCGTGTACCATTTCCAGCAGAAGCAAGCGTCCGAATTGGAAATGAAACGATAAGCGGGACGATTGCAAATCTTAGCATGAAGGGGATGTTTTTTCACACCCGGTGCGAAATTGCGGACGACGAGCCGGTCGAAATCACGATTCCGCTGTCCGGGTCCGAAATATCAATACACCTGAAGGGCAAACCGGTCCGCCGCAACGAGGCCGGGGTAGCGATCCAATTCAGCGAAATCGATCTGGATTCCTTTACTCACCTCAAGAACATTGTTTCATACAACAGTGACAATCCAGACTTTATCGAAGACGAGTACTACAAGTCCATCGGGACCGAGTAACCGCGGGAGCGCCGCGGGACGGACCGCCGCGCTCAAGTGGTGCGACCCGGGGACCCCGGGTACATTTGCCTTCTACGTTTGCGCCCCTCGGCAACGGTTCCCATACCAGGTCCATGTGACAAAAAGGACCTTTTCTTCCCGCCCGCCGGCATCGATTCCCGGCTTTTCGACCTGCTGCTAAAATCCAGCCCTTTTGAGCACGTTTTCCCACTTCTCATCCACCGCGCGCTGAAATTGGGCTATCCGCTCCGGCGTCATCTTCCTGAACCGCCCCTGCATGCGGATGTATTCGTCAACAGGTTTCTTTCTTCCGCTCTTGGCGATGCTGAGGCTCTTGCCGGTCAATTTGAACCGCCCGCCCTCGATTTCATAGAGCACAAAGAGGCAGGATTCGACCATCATGCGGCCTATTTTCACCGTGTCCTTGGTCGGATAATACCACCCGGTCGGGCACGGGGCCGAGAGATGAAAGAACCTGGTACCGTGGATGTTTTTCGCCTTCACGAACTTTTCGTACACGTCCGCGGGATACGACGAGGAGGCCGAGGCAAGGTACGGAATGCCGTGGGCCTCCATTATCTGCATGAAATCCTTTTTAGGCTGTTCCTTGGGGATAACGGGCGTGGTGGTCGTTATGGCCCCTTCCGGTGTGGCGCTGGAACGCTGCACGCCGGTATTCATATAGGCTTCATTGTCGTAGCACACATAGATGAAGTCGGCCCCGCGCTCGGCTGCCCCGCTCAGGGACTGAATGCCCATATCGAAGGTGCCCCCGTCTCCGGCCATGGCCATGACCGTCCAGTCATCCCGCCCCGTGGCCTTCAATCCGGCGACGAGGCCGGTTGCGGTTGACGCCGCGCTTGCAAAAGTGGTGTTGACCGTAGTGGCCGATATCGGGCTTTTCGGATAAATACCGTGCAGAATGGTCACACAGCATGCGGGAACGGAAATTATGGTCTTTGGCCCCAGCGCTTTGAGGATGAACCTGTATGCTATGGGCACGCCGCATCCGGCGCAGGTCCGGGTGCCGGGCAGAATGTATTCGGTTTCCGGGTATTGGAGAATTGCAGGTTGCGCTTCCATGGCCCGCTTTTCCTTTTCAGTCAAGATTTAAACGTCTGCACCGACCCACGTCGGCTTGCCGCGGTATCTTCCGCTTTTTGCAGACTCGATAGTCTCACGGGCCGCCGCTAGCAGGTCCTCCGGGGCCACTTCCTTTCCGCCAAGGCCGACGATGAAGTTGCGAAGCGCCGGCCGTGTCCCGTTCTCTTCGTAGAGGGCGGCCTTGAGTTCGGTCATTAGCGGGCCTTCGTAGCCGTAGCTGACCGCTTTTTCCAGGACGGCGGCGGCCTTCCTCCCCCGAAGCGCCTCGATCAGGGCATCCGCCGGAAAAGGCCGGAAAACCCGCACCCCGAGCACACCGGCCCGTATGCCCTCTTCCCTGAGTGCGTCGGCGACCTCGCTGGCCTCCGTGGCCAGGGCCCCCAGCGTTACGAACACAAAATCGGCATCCTCGCAGCGGTATTTGTAAATCGGGTCGGCGTAGGAGCGGCCGAAAATCTCACCGAATTTTGCGCCCGCCTCGGCGATGACCGGCAGAGCGCCCTCCAGAGTCTGCTGAAGGCGCAGCCGGAAACCAATGTAGCCGGGGCAGAGCACCCCGTCGGTATCGGGCAGAGGTTCGCCCATCACCACGGGATTGATGTTTGCGGGCTTTTCATGATCGATCCGGTGCAGCGGAACGTAAGGCGGAAGGTATGAATCCACCTTCTCCTGGTCGGGAACGTTTACGGGCATCAACGTATGCGAGAGGCGAAAGCCGTCGAAGCAGACCATGCAGGGAACCAGCAACTGCTCGGCGGCCTTGAAGGCCACGATCACCATGTCGAGCACTTCCTGGTTGTTCATGCAGTAGAACTGCATCCAGCCCGTGTCGCGCTGGGACATCGTATCCTGCGTATCGTTCAGGATCGTCCAGGGAGCGCCCATGCCGCGGTTGGTCACCGGCATGACCACGGGAACGCGCGCTCCGGCCGCCCAGTGAAGCTGCTCGTGCATGTAGGCCAACCCGTTGGCGGCGGTGGCCGTAAAAGCCCTGGCGCCAACTATGGAAGCCGCAACGCACACGCCCATGGCGGAGTGTTCGCTTTCCACGCGAACGAACTCCGCTTTCAACTCCCCTCTTTCCACGTAATCGGAAAGGGTTTCCGGTATCTTGGACTGCGGAGTGATCGGATATGCCGCCACCACCTGCACGCGGCACAATTTCGCCGCCGCCGCCGCAGCCTGAGCTCCGTTCAGTATCAAAGTCTGTTCCACAAAGGCCCTTTCTTATGCAAAAATTGCGGGCAGCGGGTCCGGATCGCCTTTTCCCGCCCCAACTCATGCACGCTCACGAATAAACCTTCTTCCCATAACGGATCGGGGCGGCAGAAGTCAAATGAAAACAGAGAATGCTTACTCGATGCCGGATGCTCGACCGCCCAGCGCTTTTAGCGAATGCGCAGCGCAGCAGGAGGTTCGAAAGAGTCGTTCCAAATCGCCTGCCGGGGCATTTGCTGTCGTTTAAATCGGGAATATTTGGGGGGAAGGTATTTTTGAAAGGGTTTTCAGGTTTCGAAAGTCAAATAGCCGGTATCGAGCTTCCGATATCGAGTATCCAGCATCGAGCATCTGGTTTTGGTGAGAGCGGACCTGTATCCGCTCGGAATGAGGCCGCTCTCACGAACCAGCAAACCAGCTATTTCTTCTTGTTGTTTCTCTTGGAAGCCTTCAGGGGATTAACCTTCTGCTCGCCTTTGGATTCGACTTTCAGGTGGGTGGCGAAATTGCAGGCGCTGATTTTCCATTTAATGGAAGGATTGGGGTAGCTGCTGCAATACTTTCCGCTGGACACTTCAATGGTACGCTGGCAACCTTCGCACTGCTCCACGACAGGATGGCAGGAACCTCCATTGTATCCACAACCCGCTTTCGTCATGAAGGCGCACTCCGAACCCGCCTTCACCGTTGAACAAACCATGACAACCACCTCCAGTTCTGTAGTAATATTAATTTCTCCCTCTCGGGAGAAAACCTGCGAATAATATCCGGAAAATACCAACTGTCAAGCACTTTTTGCCGGCTTTTGGCCAAAGGCCCCCACATTTTTTAAGGTTTCTTTTTTAGCGAAAATTTTCCACTTTTTCTAACTATTGAAATACTTCTTTCCGATTAATTAAAATGACGCCGTTCATGATGATACAGTACAGGCACCCGGACGTAATTTCCGAGCGACCCGCCGCGAAACTGTTCCCGGAAAGGTTTATCTGTGGGAAATAGAAAAATCGGGGAACTTCTCATCCAGGAAAAACTGGTTACCCAGGAGCAGCTTACCCGTGCTCTCGAGGAGCAACACCATTCCGGGGAGCGGATCGGCGCAGCCCTGGTGAAACTGGGCTTCGTTACCGAAGACGTCCTGGTGGAGTTCATAGCAAGACAATTCCAGGTACCTCAGGTAAACCTCTCCAAGCTCTTGATTCCAAAAGACATAATCGGCCTGATCCCTCTCGATATCGCTCACAAATACCAGGCAGTGCCCTTCGGTATCATGGGCAGCACGCTGAACGTCGCAATGGCCGATCCCGGAAACCTTTTCGTAATTGACGACATGCGGTTTCTCACGCGCAAGAACATCCAGGTGCATGTCGCATCCGATAATGTCATAAGAAAGGTACTGGCACAGTACTACGCCGGTGGAGAGGATTCACTCAGCGACGTCCTTGGCATGCTCAAGGAGGAAGTCGAACTGGACCTGGTGCAGTCCACCGAGGAAATGGACCTCTCCTTCCTGGAAGACGCGGCCGAGCAGGCGCCGGTCGTGAAGCTGGTCAACCTCATCCTGATGGACGCCATCCGAAAGCAGGCAAGCGACATTCATCTGGAGCCCTATGAGAAGACGCTCAGGGTGCGCTTTCGAATAGACGGCGTGCTCTATGAAATGATGCGGCCGCCGCTTCAGTTGAAAAACGCCATTACCTCGCGAATCAAGATCATGAGCAGGCTCGACATTGCCGAACGGCGGCTTCCACAGGACGGGCGCATCAGGCTCAAGGCAAAGGGACGTGAAATGGATTTTCGCGTCTCGATACTGCCGACCCTGTTCGGCGAGAAGGTGGTCCTGCGCCTCCTCGACAAGTCCGGACTTCAGCTCGATATGACCAAGCTGGGTTTTGAAGAGAGCCAGTACAAATATTTCCGGGAAGCCATCTACCATCCCTTCGGCATGGTGCTGGTGACGGGCCCCACCGGGAGCGGAAAGACCACCACCCTCTACAGCGCCCTGTCCGATCTCAACAAGGTCAGCCATAACATCTCGACTGCCGAAGACCCCATCGAATACAACCTCTCGGGCATCAACCAGGTACATATCCAGGAATCCATCGGCCTCAGTTTCGCATCGGCTCTTCGCGCTTTCTTGCGCCAGGACCCCGACATCATCATGGTGGGCGAAATCCGGGATTTCGAAACCGCGGAAATATCCGTCAAGGCCGCCCTTACCGGCCACCTGGTCCTGAGCACCCTGCATACCAACGACGCCCCGAGCACCATCAACCGGTTGCTCAACATGGGGGTCGAGGCCTTCCTGGTCGCCTCGGCGGTAAACCTCGTACTGGCTCAGAGACTGGTGCGCCGCATCTGCAACGAGTGCAAGGTAATCGAGGACGTCGCGCTTGAAACCCTTCTCGACCTCGGTGTGCGCGAAGACGAACTGGGGACCTTTACCTGCTACCGGGGGAAAGGATGCCCGGTTTGCAACGACACCGGCTACCGCGGCCGAATAGCCCTCTATGAAGTCATGCCGATGCACGAGCAGATACGCGAACTGGTTCTCATGGGGGCATCCGCCGCCGAAATAAAGAAGGAATCCATCCGAATGGGAATGCTCACCCTTCGGCGAAGCGGCATCAACAAGCTCATACAGGGTATAACCTCAGTCGAGGAAGTGATACGCTCATCGGCAAAAGATTGATGCGCAGCCGAATTGTCCCGAACCTCTTTATGACCCTTCACCCGCATGCCCGCCCCGGGCTTTTCCATGCCCTCGCAATGAGAAGATACCTCCACGGGAAGCATGCCTGCCTGTCCTGTCTTATCCATGAGAATTTTTTCCGCGTGCGCGATACAAAAAATTGACCTGTTAGTTGCCACCGGCATCCCTTCGGTTAATGAAAAACATCCTGAAAACCGATTAATCAACTGGAGCGGATTTTGCATCCATTCTCGCAGTCAGCCCTCGCTGATTTCAATTCCGATATGATTGGAGAAAGAGATGGCGGTTTACGTCTGGACGGGAATCGATCGCATAGGCAAAAAGCAGAAAGGGGAACTGGAGGCCGATAATGCCACTTTGGCCCGGCAACTGGTGATCCGAAAGGGAATCAACGTCAAGAACGTAAAGACCAAGCCGAAGAGCCTCGGAGATTACTTTCCGGGAATCGGAGGAGGGGTAAAAGATAAGGATATCGTAATCTTCGTGCGCCAGTTCGCGACGATGATCGACGCCGGCCTGCCCCTGGTCCAGTGCCTGGACATTCTCCAGGAACAGCAGAGCAACGCCAATTTCAAAAGGGTCATCCGGCAGATCAAAAAAGACGTTGAGGAAGGTTCCACCCTTTCCGATGCGATCAAAAAGCACCCCAAGGTTTTCGATAATCTTTTTCACAACCTGGTTGCGGCAGGAGAGGTCGGCGGCATCCTCGATGTGATCCTCAACCGTCTGGCCGCATATATAGAAAAAATTGCAAAGCTGAAGAAAAAAGTAAAGGGCGCGATGACCTACCCGGCGATCGTGGTTTCGATTGCCCTGCTCGTGGTGGCAATCATCCTCATTTACGTCATCCCTGTTTTTGCGCAGCTTTTCAAGGACGCCGGCGCCAAACTTCCGTCAATGACGATTTTTGTAATGGATTTGAGCGAATTCACCCAGAGTTATTTCCACTGGATTATACTGGGCATGGTTGCAATCATTTTCGGCCTGCGCCGGTTTCGAAAATCGGAGCGGGGCAGGATCCTGACCGACCGTTTAATCCTGCGAAGTCCGGTCTTTGGCCTTCTCATCCGCAAAGTGGCTGTCGCCCGCTTCACCCGGACCCTGGGGACCATGCTCTCCAGCGGCGTTCCGATTCTTGACGGTCTTGACGTGGTCGCCGCTACGGCCGGAAATGCGGTGGTGGAAAAAGCGATCCGCGATGCTCGCGTTTCCATATCAGAGGGCCGGCCGGTGGCCGAGCCTCTTGCCGAAACGGGCGTTTTTCCTCCAATGGTCACCCAGATGATCGCCGTGGGGGAAGCCACCGGAGCACTGGACAACATGCTCGGCAAGATTGCCGATTTTTATGACGACGAGGTGGATACGGCCGTCGATGCTTTGACATCCCTTCTCGAACCGATGATGATTCTTTTTCTGGGCGTCACGATCGGCGGTCTGCTGGTTGCGATGTACCTGCCTATTTTTCAGTTGGCGGACGTGGTCGCACGTTAGAGAAAATGGCCCTGCAGCCCTTTTCCGTTCGTGAGCCTCTCTCAGACGAGGAGATCTTCAGGGGGAAGCTGAAAAAGCTTCTCTTCTATCGCCTCATTCTCGCCGTTCTACTCCTGCTTCTCACCATCGCCGTGGAGAGCAGGAAGGAAGACCTGTTATCCGCTCACCTCAGGCCCTTTTATTTATTTTCGTGCATACTTTTCATCTTCACCATCATCGGAGCGCTGGGGCTGGAAAGGGTGCGAAAACTCGTCCGCTTCGCATGGCTCCAACTTCTGTTCGATATCGGCGCCGTTACCGTGCTCGTTTATTTTTCAGGAGGAGTGGACAGCCCTTTTTCCTTCCTCTACATCCTGGTGGTCATCAGTTCGGCGCTCCTGCTGTTTCGCCGGGGAAGTCTGCTCACCGCCTCGATGTGTTCCGTGGTCTACGGCACGCTCCTCGACCTCCAGTTTTTCGAATTGATCCACCCGCTAAATATTGCTTCCAGGGCGGCAGTGGGACGCGAGAGCGGGAACTATTTCCTGAACATCCTGGCTAATATCGCCTGCTTTTACCTCGTGGGGTTCCTGGCCGGCTACCTTGCCGAGGAACTGTATAAGTCGGGCGAACAGGTACGTGAACACGCAAGGGAGTTCCACCAGCTCTCGACCCTTCATCGCAGCATCGTCCAGAGCATGACGAGCGGCCTTCTGACGATTGACTCGGAGGACAGGATTGTTTTTTTGAACAACGCCGGGCAGGACATACTGGGCGTCAGGCGCGAGGACATAACCGGCCGCCGCGTTGAAAAGCTCATCGCCGGCCTGGACATAGCCAGGCTCCGGGAGCCGGCGCCTCCGGGGGCACGAGGTCGCTGCGCGCCTCATACCAGGATGGAGGTGCTCTACAAAAGCCCTTCGGGCCAAGAAATCCATCTGGGCTATTCGGTCTCGGTGCTCCAAAGCCAGGACGGGGAACCTTTCGGCTGGGTCCTGATTTTCACGGACCTCACTCAGCTAAAGGAAATCGAGGAGCACATGCAGCGCACCGAGCGGCTGGCCTTTGCCGGAAGGATAGCATCGGAGATCGCCCACGAAATCAAAAACCCGCTGGCAGCCATGAGCGGCGCCGTCCAGATGCTGCAGGGCGAACTCGGGCCCGACCCTTTCCAGTCGCGGCTGACGGGGATAGTGGAACGCGAGATAAAGCGCATAAACGAGCTGGTGACCGATTTCCTGTGGCTGTCCCGGGGGTTTTCAAAGTCCGAACATCCGGAAGAGGTGGCGGTCTGCGCGACTATCCAGGACATACTTTCTCTGCTCAAGGCTAAAAACCAGGTTGCGGAATCTCACCTGATACGGACATCATTTGAAGCCTTCCCGAGTCTTGACATCGACCCGCACCACCTTCGGCAGATCCTGTGGAACCTTCTCATAAACGGGCTGGAAGCGATGCCGGAAGGGGGCGAATTGTTCATCTCGGTGCGGCCGTTCCCGGGCGCGGAACCGGCGGCCTGGGAAGCCAGGATCGATATCGCCGACACCGGCTGCGGGATTGCGGAAACAGCGCGCAAACGGATTTTCGATCCCTTTTTTACGACCAAAGCCACTGGCACCGGTCTCGGTCTCAGCATCGTCTACCAGTTGGTGGAAAGGGCCGGAGGCTGGATAGAAGCAAACCCGAACCCCTCAGGCAGGGGAACGATATTTTCAATTTTTTTCCAATCCGCGAAATATTTTTGACTTGCCAAACGAGGCCGGAATGACTATAAGCACTCATCGGATATGAGTGCTAATAGAACGGGCCTCCCGCACGAACGTGGTCCGCCTTACATTCCAATTACAACCAATCTCAAATACATGAAAGGAGTGGCTATGAACCTTAGACCGCTTAACGATCGTGTCGTGGTCAAACGCATGGAAGAGGAGCAGAAAACCGCAGGCGGGATAATCATCCCCGACACCGCCAAGGAAAAACCCATCCAGGGCGAGGTGCTGGCGGTTGGAAACGGAAGAATCATGGAAGACGGAACCAAGCGGGCCCTCGATGTGAAGCAGGGTGATCGAGTGCTGTTCGGCAAGTATGCCGGCACCGAGATTACTCTCGGAGGACAGGAAGTCCTGATCATGCGCGAAGACGACATTCTCGCCATTGTGGAATAAACGGTTTTGCCATAAAGACGAAACGACCAGGAGGTAATATCTCATGCCCAAACAGTTGATCTACGATACAAAAGCTCGCGAACTTCTGCTCAACGGCGTCAATGCCCTGGCAGACGCGGTAAAGGTAACCCTCGGGCCCAAGGGCCGAAACGTGGTGATCGAGAAAAGCTTCGGCGGCCCCACGGTCACCAAGGACGGCGTAACCGTTGCCAAGGAAATCGAACTTGAAGACAAGTTCGAAAATATGGGTGCCCAGATGGTCAAGGAAGTCGCCAGCAAGACCAGCGACGTAGCCGGCGACGGGACCACGACCGCAACCATACTCGCCCAGTCCATATACTTTGAAGGCTCCAAGCTGGTAGCCGCGGGCCACAATCCAATGGCCATCAAGCGCGGCATCGAAAAGGCCGTCCAACTGGTGGTCGCCCAGCTCAAGGCCATCAGCAAGCCCACCAAGGACCAGAAAGAAATCGCACAGGTGGGGACCATTTCCGCCAACAACGACCAGACCATAGGAAACATCATCGCAGAGGCGATGAACAAGGTCGGCAAGGAAGGGGTCATCACGGTCGAAGAAGCCAAGTCGATGGAAACGACCCTGGAAGTCGTCGAAGGCATGCAGTTCGACCGCGGCTACATTTCTCCCTACTTCGTAACCGATCCGGAGAAGATGGAGGTCGTCCTCAACGAGCCGATGATTCTCATAAACGAGAAGAAAATCAGCGGCATGAAAGACCTCCTGCCGGTGCTGGAACAGATCGCCAAGGCAGGCCGTCCGTTGATCATAATTGCCGAGGATGTGGAGGGCGAAGCCCTGGCAACCCTGGTTGTAAATAAGCTGCGCGGCACTCTGCAGGTATGCGCGGTAAAGGCCCCCGGTTTTGGCGACAGGCGCAAGGCGATGCTCGAAGACATAGCCGTGCTTACCGGCGGCCAGGTTATCAGTGAAGAAAAAGGCATCCGGCTCGAAAACATCAGTTTCGCCGATCTGGGCAAGGCCAAGACCGTGCGCATCGACAAGGACAACACGACCATAGTCGACGGCGCCGGTGATCGCAAAGTGCTCGAAGGCCGGGTACGCCAGATACGCACCCAGATCGAAGAGACCACCAGCGACTACGACCGTGAAAAGCTCCAGGAACGCCTGGCCAAGCTGGTTGGTGGAGTTGCCGTCATTTCGGTCGGTGCTGCAACCGAAACGGAAATGAAGGAAAAGAAGGCCCGTGTGGAGGATGCTCTCAACGCCACCAGGGCAGCCGTTGAAGAAGGGATCGTTCCGGGAGGAGGCGTTGCATACCTGCGCTGCCTGTCCGCTCTCGAAGGATTGGATTTTGGCGGCGACGAGAACCTGGGCGTGAAAATCATCAAGCGCGCCCTGGAGGAACCCGCCCGCCAGATCGCGGCAAATGCCGGCGAGGAAGGCTCCGTAATCGTACAGAAGCTCAAGGAAAACGAAGGTCCGTTTGGCTTCAACGCTGAAAGCGGCGTGTTCGAAGACCTGATCGAAGCCGGCGTGATCGATCCCACAAAAGTGACCCGTACGGCACTGCTCAATGCGGCCAGTGTTTCGGCCCTCATGCTGACCACCGAGTGCATGATTTCCGAACTGCCCAAAGAGGATAAGGCTCCTCCGATGGGTGGGATGCCGCCCGGAGGCGGAATGTACTAGGCCGCCCGGCGAGTTGAGCCCTTACGCTTCAAAGGATATACAGGATTCCGGCCCATGCCGGATGACTCATCACGGAAAACCCTTCGCCCCCCTTCGGGGCGGGGGGTTTTTTATGGCGGTAGGGAAATCGAATGTTCAGGGTAAAATGGAATTGAACTCGAAACGCTTCTGCTTCTATAATCGCTTCGCCCTTTGATGTTCCGTATCCCGGGCGGCTCGCCTGTTTCATGCCGCCCGGAGGCGGTCAAGTTTTGCGGGTGGGAAAGATTTCAGGTCTTCTTTCTGCGTCTTCATCCCATTTTGCCGGAAATCGGTTCGGACAAAAAATGAATAATTTGCGCCTTCTCATCGCCTGCACTTTACTCGCCCTCGTTTTTCTTTGCACCGGGTGCCGCGGGAGACAGCAGAAGGCGGCAACGTCGGGCACTCAGCCGGGGTCCACGCAAACCATTGAGAACAAGGGGTCCGACACCCTGGTCAATCTTGCACTGGCATGGGCTGAAATGTTCATGCACACGCACCCCGATGTCCGCATTTCGGTTACCGGGGGCGGCAGTGGAACGGGCATCGCCGCCATGATAAACGGCACGGTATCCATCGCCAACGCCTCGAGGGAAATGAAGCACGAAGAGATTGCCGCCTCCGAAGCCAACGGGATAGAACCGGTGGAGTTTGTCGTTGCCCGTGATGCGATCGCGGTTGTGGTAAACCCCGAAAATCCGCTGGAGCGTCTCACGCTGCAACAGATATCCGACATTTATACGGGCAGGACTACCAACTGGAAAGAACTGGGCGGTCCGGACAGGCCCATCGTATTGCTTTCCAGAGAGTCCAACTCCGGCACCTATGTCTATTTCCTGGAAAACGTCATCAGGCTCGGAAACACCAAAAGCAGGCTACTGTTCTCGCCGGACACGCTCCTCATGCCCTCCAGCGAGGGAATCAGCAGCGAAATTCGCCAGAACCCGAATGCCATAGGCTATGACGGGCTGGGATACGTCACGCCCGACCAGAAAGTGATAAGGGTGGCAAGGGATGAGCGCGGCCCCTATGTCCTCCCGTCCCCCGCAACCGTAAACGACGGTTCGTACCCTATTTCGCGGCCGCTCTACATGTACACGGCCGGACGGCCGGCCGGGCAGGTCAAGGAATACCTGGACTGGATACTTCACAGCGGGCAGACCCTGGTCTCCAAACTGGGATTTGTTCCTTTGCACTAATTCTGAAAGAAGGCTTTACCGGACAGGCAATGAAAAAACCCGGGCAAGTTAAGACTACGTGGGCCGAATTCATTATCGAATCCTCCATTCGGGTCGTCGGATTTTCAACGATTGGATTCGTCGCCCTGATTTTTCTTTTTTTGCTGCGCGAGGGTGTTCCCTTCTTCTACGAAGTTTCACCCGGTAACCTTTTCGGGACCCACTGGTATCCCACTTTCGACATTTTCGGCACCCTGCCCCTGATTCTCGGCTCGGCTTACGTCACGGTCGCCGCCATTGTTATCGCCCTTCCACTGGGGGTCTGTACGGCGGTATTCGTTCGCGAAGTGGCGCCCGAATGGACGCGGGACATTTTGAAGCCCTTGATAGAGGTCCTGGCGGGTATCCCGTCCGTGGTTCTCGGATTTTTCGGGATGCACGTGATCGCCCCCCTCGTTCGCACAACTCTCAACGCCCCCACCGGCCTGACGGCCTTTACCGGCGCGCTGCTCCTGGCCTACATGTCCCTTCCCACCATCATCAGCGTGGCGGAAGACGCCCTGGACGCCGTGCCGAGAAGTTACCGCGATGCCGCCCTGGCAATGGGGGCCACAAAATGGCAGACCATCTGGCGCGTGGTTGTGCCGGCCGGCCGCTCGGGGATCGCCACCGCCGTCATGCTCGGCATGGGCCGGGCCATAGGCGAGACCATGGCGGTGATGATGGTGACCGGAAACGCCGGCCGGATGCCGCTGAGCCTGGATTCTCTTTTCATGCCGGTAAGGACGATGACGGCAACGGTTGCCGCGGAAATGGGGGAGGTAGCCAACGGAAGCGTCCACTACCATGCTCTTTTCGGGATAGGGATAATCCTGTTTATTCTTACCTTCGTCATCAACCTGGTCGCCGCGAAGGCCATTTTCAGGAAACAGTACCGGGGAGGCCTGCGCTGATGAACCGCAACCTGGTCCAAAAGATGGGGTTCTTGCTCCTGACGCTGTCGGCAATTGCCGTTGTGGCGCCGATTCTGGTGGTGGTGGGGATAATCTTTATCGAGGGCGTCAGGGCGCTTTCCTGGGAATTCATTACCGCAATGCCCTACGAGGGCATGAAGGAAGGGGGCATTTTCCCGGCAATACTGGGGACCCTGATCCTTACCATCGGCACGGCGCTGGCGGCAATACCGGTAGGGGTGGGCGGGACCGTCTATCTTGCCGAATATGCCCGGGACACCTGGATGACACGGGCAATACGCCTCGCCATCGTTAATCTTGCGGGCATCCCCTCAATTGTATACGGACTGTTCGGACTCGGCATGTTCGTGCTCTTTCTTCACATGGGCACCTCTATTTTGGCAGGGGTGCTCACCCTGGCGATAATGACCCTGCCGGTCATAATCAGCACCGCGGAGGAAGCGCTTCGGGCCGTGCCGGTCGAGTTCCGCACGGTCAGCGCCAGCCTTGGCGGCACCAGGTGGCAGGGAATCCGGTATATCGTGTTGCCCCAGGCCCTTCCGGGCATAATCACCGGTACCATCCTGGGGCTTTTGCGAGCCGCCGGCGAGACGGCCCCCATTCTTTTCACGGTTGCCGCATTCTATCTTCCGCGCCTTCCCCAGTCGCCCTTCGACCAGGTCATGGCGCTTCCCTATCATCTTTACGTCATCAGTACCCAGGTACCCGGAATGCCTATCAGTGTCCAGTACGGGACGGCACTCGTCCTGCTCATCCTGGTGCTGTCGATGAACGTGGGCGCCACGATCATCAGGAGCTACTTCCGCCGGAGGCGACAGTGGTAGAGCCGAAGCTGCGCATCGAGGAGGTTGACTACTTCTACGGCGAGTTCCAGGCCCTGCGCTCCATTTCGCTGGAGGTGCCCCCCAATTCGGTGACCGTTTTTTTCGGGCCGGCGGGAGGCGGCAAGACCACCATGCTGCGCCTGATAAACCGGCTAAACGACATGGTCGAGGGCACCCGGATGTCCGGCAGGGTGCTCCTCGACGGGAAAAGCGTCTACGATCAGGACGTAAACGTCCCGGTGCTGCGCCGCCGTGTAGGGATGGTTTTCGCCCTCCCCCTGCCCCTTCCCGGTACGATTCGGGAAAACGTCCTCTACGGTTTGAAGCTGGCTGGAGTGAGGGACAGGTACCGCATCGAGGAGGTCCTTGAGCGCAGCCTCAAACAGGCCGCCATCTGGGATGAGATAAAAGACCGTCTGGACAGCCCCGCGAACGCCCTTTCGGGCGGCCAGCAGCAAAGGATCTGTATCGCCAGGAGCCTCGCGCTGGAACCGGAGGTGCTGCTCCTGGACGAACCCACTTCGGGGCTCGACCCCATCTCCACAAGAAAGGTCGAAGAGTCGCTGCACGAGTTGAAGATGGACTACACGATCATCATCGTTCCCCACAGTATCCAGCAGGCGGCCAGGGTCGCCGACCAGGCGGCGTTTTTCCTGATGGGCGAACTTGTCGAGTACAGGCCGGGGACCGAGATCTTCACCACACCCCGCAACCAGCAGACGGAAGACTACATTACCGGCCGTTTCGGATGATTTGCGATAGATGGAAAAAATAGAGGTCGAACATCTCAATTTCTACTATGCCGGTCAAATCGCTCTTTCCGACATTTGCATGTCTATCCGCGACCGGCGCGTAACGGCCCTGATCGGGCCGTCCGGCTGCGGAAAATCCACCTTTCTGCGCTGCCTGAACCGGATGAACGACACGATACGGGGATCGCACGCCGAGGGGCGTGTGCTTCTCGACGGCAAGGACATTTACGCCCGCGGCACCGATGTGGTCGAACTGCGAAAGCGCGTGGGAATGGTATTCCAGAGGCCCAACCCTTTCCCGCAGTCCATCTACGACAATATCGCATTCGGCCCGAGGGTGCTGGGCCTGCACGGCGGGAGGGGCGAACTGGCCGCGGTCGTCGAGCAGAGCCTTCGAGGAGCGGCGCTCTGGGACGAGGTGAAAGACAAGCTCAAAGAAGATGCGCTCGGCCTCTCCCTCGGGCAGCAGCAGAAACTTTGCATAGCCAGAACCATTGCGGTAAAGCCCGAAGTCATCCTGATGGACGAGCCCTGCTCCGCCCTGGACCCCATTGCGACCCTTCAGATAGAAGAACTGATGCAGTTGCTCAAGGACGACTACTCCATAGTCATCGTTACCCATAACATGCAGCAGGCATCCAGGGTTTCGGATGCCACCGGGTTCTTCTGGCTCGGCAAACTGGTGGAATTCGACCTTACCGAAAACATATTCACGCGCCCCAGCCAAAAATTGACTGAAGACTATATCACCGGCCGCGCCGGCTAGCCGGGCAACCTGTCCGCCACCCGGGAAGCGTCACGGGCCCTTTCGCTCCGGTAGACGCGATTTTAGTTTGCCGGGTTTCCGCAAGATATTACAATTCCATTAAAAGGCCCGGGCGAAATTGGGCTTGGCGCACACAGGGACGGCAGAAGGGACTCGATTCATGGCAAGAGGCAGTTTCGACAGGGACTTGCAGCAACTCCAGGAGCGATTGGTGGAGTTGGGCGGCATTGTTGAGAACACTATCGCCGATTCCGTTACAATCCTTAAAGAGCAGGACATCGCCGGCGCTCGCCGCCTTATTGCCGATGATGCGGAAATCAACCGGAGGCGCCATGCCATTGAGTCGGAAACGCTCATCCTCATAGCGCGCCAGCAGCCGATGGCCATAGATCTGCGCATTTTGGCGGCCGTTTTACAAATCGCCACCGAACTGGAAAGGATTGCCGATTATGCCAAGGGGATTGCAAAAATAACCCTTATTATCAGCAGGAAACCCCTGATAAAACCGCTGATCGATATCCCCAGGATGGCCAGGAGGGCGCAGGAAATGCTGCACCAGTCGCTGGTCTCGTTCATGGAGCGCGATGTCGAACTGGCCATGTCCATCGCCAGAAGCGACCGGGAGGTCAACGAACTCTACCACCAGATATACCGGGAACTGATCACCTTTATCCTGGCCGACCCCGGCAAGATCGAGGATGCCAGCCATCTCATGTGGGTGGGCCACAACCTGGAGCGCACCGCCGACCGGGTGGTAAACATCTGCGAGCGGGTAATCTTTACCGTCACCGGGGAACTGATCGACCTGGACGGCGCTTCGGACGGATTATTTGACGAAACGGATTACGTTTAACATCGCCTGGATTGATCGGCTTTGCCCCCTCGCCTGTCCCCTCCCGCAAAAAACGGCGGATCGCGCTTTGCTCCTCCCCCTCGACGGGGAGGCCGGATGGCGGTATAAACCATCCCCGGCAAAATACTTTTTAGCGGTCGCCATCGCAGAGCCAACCATTTAAAAACGTGCGGAACTGTACCCCCGCAACGCGGGCAACAGCCAGCGCCGAGCGCTTTACCCGGCACCGCCGCCCCCGATAGCCTTGAGAAGCGAAGCCGCAAAAATAACCGAGTCGTCTTCCTGAGTCAGGGACAGGCGCCCTCCCATGCCCAGCAAAAGCCGGAAACACACGGGCACGGAAAACTCTTCCCTGTTTTCCCCAAAGGGTATGAAAACGTGCTCGGGGTTCTCGATCCGGTGCCGCAGCGGCGCTCGGACGGATATATTGATATTCTGGTCGGTCTCGTAGGTCTCGATGGTGATCTTGCCTCCGGGGCGGACATCCCTGCCGGCATTGTGGACCACGTTGACCATTACCTGGATCAGGACCGCCGGGTCGGCATAGGCGTGAGGAAGCTCACGGGCGAGTTTGAGGTTGATTTGCACTCCGGTCTGGTCGAGTTCGGAGGAGATCAGTTCCAGGGCTTCGTGTATGATTTCGTTTACGGAACATTCTCTGGGTCGAAGCTCGACGGGTTTGAGATAGTTCTCGATCCTTTTGAGGATCTGCTCGAGGCGGGAGGATTCCTCCACGATGATCTTAACCTCGGGCGAATCGGGGTGTTTTGCCTCCAGCCTTCGGGCAAAGCCTCCAATGGACACCAGGGGATTTCTGATTTCGTGGGCCATTTCCGCGGAGATCGAACCCAATGTCTTCAATTTCTCCTCCTGGAGCATCGCCTTGTAGGCGTCCTCCAGTTCCCGGGTCCTCTGGGCAACCATCTCCTCCAGATGCTCGCGGTAGGCCGACAGTTTTTCTTCGCTCTCTTTTCTTTCCGAAATATCGCGTATTATGGCGACCAGCCCAAGGATGGTCCCGTCTGCGATCTTTATGGCCGAAAGCGTTTCCTCGACCGGGAAGATCGTCCCCTCTTGCTTCATCACGTTCCATTCGGTTCTGAAGAACCCGTACGCCTCGATCTCGACGAAAGCCTTCTTACCAAATGCTTCAAAGGACTCCTCTGAAGGATGGATAATGCGGGTCGACCGGCCCTCGGCTTCCTCCCTTTTGAGCCCGAAAAGGTCTAAAAAAGCCTGGTTTACGGAGGCAATGCGCCTGTTTCGGTCCAGGACGGCTATCGCATCGCTGGAACTCTGCACCAGCGCCCTGTGCTTTTCCTCCGATTCCCTCAAGGCGTTCTCGGCGAGCTTTCGCTCGGTTATATCTCTTCCGTAGACGTTTATGTCATTGGCGTCCGGCGTCGGGACCAGCGTGAGGACGTAGGTCTTCGTTTCGCACTGTACCTCCATTTCCAGGACCCGGCCCGACCGGAGCGTTTCCAGCACGGAATCCCTCCACCGGCAGGGAAGCGCCTGCCCTATTTTGCAGCTCAGCGACTCGGTGATACATCCCGCCGCCGCATTGGCATAAACAAGGTATCCTTCCTTCGACAGCCTCAATACCGGGTGCGGGCTTTCCTCGGGAAACCTTGCCAGGCTCCTTATCTCATCCACGGCTGCCTTCTGCTCGGTGAGGTCCCGCAAAATTCCGGTAAAAAACCTCTCCGTCCCCACCCATACTTCGCTCACGGCAAGATAGAGAGGAAAGATGGTTCCGTCTTTTTTGCGCCCTTCGACCTCTCGACCGATACCGATAATTTTTCGGACTCCGGTGCGAAGGTAATTGGCAAGGAATTCATCATGACGCTCCCTGGATGGGGAGGCCTGGAGCACATTTACGTTTTTCCCGATCACCTCCTCGGCCGAATAGCCGAAGATACGCTCCGCGGCCTTGTTGAAAGACTGGATCATTGCCTTGTCGTCGATGGTGACAATCCCGTCGACGGTCGTGTCGAGGATCGCATTGAGCCTCGCCGCGCTTCCGCTCGAAGTTTTGCTCATCCGGCAGCCGGCCGCTTTCAGTCCCGCAGCCTCCGCCCCCTCGCATATGAATTCCTGATTGGCGCAATCCATCCGAAAAGTTTTCCTTCAAATACCGAGTTTATTTTAATTCTAATAACTCCCGCGTGAAAAACTATCGGTCGGCTTTAAGGCCCGGCTCTCCACCGCGCCGCCATCAAATCCTGCAATTCCTCATCGGTTTGCCGGTGCGAGCCACATGGCGCACTTCACCTTCCCGGCGGCCGCCCGCCCGGGAGTGTGTCAACCATTCTTTCCGAAGGCGTCAGCCCGCATGGCTGCCCGGAGCGGGCTCCTCGCCCGGCTGCCGGGGCAAATACACTTTGACGGTGGTCCCCACGCCCGCCGCAGTGCTTACCGAGATCTTTCCTCCCAGTTTTTTGACTATTCCGTAACAGATCGACAGCCCCAGCCCCGATCCTTTACCCACCGGGCGGGTGGTGAAGAACGGCTCGAATATCTTGCCCATGATCTCTTCCGGAATTCCGGGCCCTGAATCTGAAAAGGAGGCAACCACAAAATCCGCTTCGACCGCGCTTGTGATCAGGAGGGTGCCACCCTCCGGGAGCATGGCGTCGATGGAATTATTGATGAGATTTACGAACACCTGCTGAAGCTCGAATGGCGATGCCAGTATGAGGGGGACATCCGCAGCCAGGTCGGTAAGCACCTCTATCTTGTCAAATCGGGAGCGATTTTCGAAATTCTTTACCAGTTCGGCTATTAAGCCGTTCACCTGGACTTCCTTCAGCACGGGATCGGTCTTCCGGGCAAAGCTCAGCAATTTGTGCGTAATCTCCTTACATCTTTCTCCCTGGAGGCTTATCTGCCGCAGTGCCCTTTTTATTTCTTCAAAATCCAGGCTGTCTTCGCTCAGGAGGTCGTCGATCCAGCCCGCCTGCTCCACCATCACCGCCACTGGATTATTTATCTCGTGCGCTATGCCGGATGCCAGTTCGCCGATCGAAACCAGCTTGTCATCCCTGCTGGTCTCATTCATCAGTTCTTTTTCCCGGCCCGCCCTGGCGATAGCGTCATGGATGCGTGTTTTCTGTTCGACCTTGTGCCCGTGGGCCGCCTGGATTTTCTTTACGAGGTCATTGATTTCCGAGGGTTTCATTACATAGTCGAACGCTCCGGCCCTCATCCCCTCCACGGCGGACTCGATGGTGCCGTGGCCCGTAAGCATTATCACTTCCGTCAGGTGCCAGGTCCGCTTGATATCATGCAGAATCGAGAGCCCGTCTCTACCCGGCATAAGCACATCGAGGATAACCACATCGGTTTCATGCTCCTCCAGGTACTTGAGCGCCTCCTCGCCGCTTGAAGCCGTTGCGACGCTCAGGCCGCGCGCGGACAGGCGCTCCGCCAGAATTTCGATAAAATCCGTCTCATCATCAACGAGGAGAACTCTAATGTTCATGGGATTTTCTTTCATCAATTCGGGACTGATTCGACTCCGGGATTCCCCCGGATATTACCATGGGAAGGATAACAAAGAAATGATGGACGCCGCCGTTTATCGTCCGGGATGGGCCGCGGCGTTCGCAGGGTCAACCGGAGTGTATCGAATAGACCCCGAGCCTGGTTGCGCGTCAGCTCTCGAAAGAACCCCAGGTCAGGACGACTTTTCCGAAATGCTCGCTTTTTTTCAGGTATTGATGTGCCTGCTCGACATCCTCAATCGAAAATATGCGGTCGATAATCGGCCGCACCTCCCCGGAGGCAAGCAGCGGAAGCACCGCCTCAACGAAGCCGCGCGTGATCTGTGCCTTTTCCTCCCTGGATTGGGTTCGCAGGACCGAGCCGATTACCCTGAGCCGCCTGGTGAGCACCGGGACGAGGTTGATTTCACCGGAGCTTCCGCCCATGAGGCCGATCAGCACCAGCCGCCCCTTCGTCTTCAAAATGTCTAGGTGCTTTCCGAGGTAGGCCGCACCGATCCAGTCCAGCACAACATCCACCCCCC
The DNA here is from genome assembly GCA_963712895.1 of uncultured delta proteobacterium. Taxonomy (GTDB): domain Bacteria; phylum Desulfobacterota; class Syntrophobacteria; order Syntrophobacterales; family Syntrophobacteraceae; genus SbD1. Next base: position 301,610 of record CAVQJR010000021.1, read on the forward strand.
TGCCCTGCGTGATCTCCAGGGCGCGTGCCGCAAAGTCTTCCTCCCTGTAATTGATTGCGTAATCGGCGCCAAGGTCCAGGATACGCCGCAGCTTTTCGCCGCTGCCCGCCGTGGCGATGGTCAATGCGCCCCTCGATTTTGCAAGCTGTATGGCCGCCGTTCCCACCCCGCTTCCTCCCCCGTGAAGCAGGAGCGTCTCGCCGCTCTGAAGTCCGGCCTGAACGAAAAGGTTGTAATAAGCAGTAAAGAAAACCTCCGCCGCCGCGGCGGCCTCGGTGAAACTCAGGTTTTCGGGGATACGCACCAGGCTGTTCGCAGCGGCGGCGGCATACCTCCCGTACCCGCCCCCGGCAATGATCCCGAAAACACGGTCCCCCTCGGCCCATTCGGATACGCCGGCTCCCAATTCGGTAACGTATCCGGCGAAATCCAGCCCGAGCACCTGTGAGGCACCCGGCGGCGGCGCATAAAGACCGCGCCGCTGGAGCAGGTCGGCCCGGTTTACCGAACAGGCCTCGATCTGCACCAGGACTTCCTTTTCACCCGGGGAAGGCTTGGGCGCCTGCTCGATTCCGATCTCGTTCCATTCCCCTTTTTTTGCGCCTGCGCGCACTATTACGGCGGGCATAACTTGGGCGTTCATTCCAGTCCTCCGTTCTGAGCGAATGAGTAGTGCTGGTCGGGGCCCGCAATGATGATGTGGTCGTGGACGACAACATCCAGGTCGCCGAGAATTTTCCTGAGCCTGAAGGTGAGCTGCCTGTCGGCGGCCGAAGGATGGGGGCCGCCCCCCGGATGGTTATGGGCAAGGATTACAGCGGTTGCACGGTGTTTCAGGCAGGATTCCACCACCAGCCTGGGGAAAACGGCTGTCCGGTTTACGCTGCCCTTCTGGATCTGTTCGGCGGCAAGCAGCCTGTTTTGGCTGTCCAGGGCAAGGATACAAAAAATTTCATTTCTCTCGCTGCCAAGCAGGGCCGAGAGATAGTCCACCGCTTTTTGTGTCGAGTTGAAGGTCTCCTGGCGCGCCCAGCGGCTGGACTGGTAGCAGTCCAGCAGGCGCGGCACCAAGCCGATCAGGACCGCGGCATTTTCTCCCAGCCCGCCCACGCGCTGAAGTGCCGCCATCGGGGCATCGAAAACGGCGGCAAGGTTGTTCCCGAACTCCTTCAGGAGATCCTTTGCAATCGGTTTTACGTCTTTTCTCGGGAGCGCATACGTGAGCAGAAGCTCCAGGACCTCATGATCATGGAAGCCGTTGAGGCCGCTTCGCCGGAATCTTTCGCGGAGTCTGCGCCGATGCCCCTCAGGACCGGTATTCATAATGCGAACCGTTCCCGAACTCGTCAGGAGCGCGAAGCCGTTTCCACCTTCTCACGCATTTTCCTGAGCAGTGAATCAAAGGATTCGTTCGTAAGTATGGAATTGAACTGGCTGCGGTAGTTTGACACGAAACTGATCCCTTCGGCTATGACATCATAGGCCTGCCATCGTTTGCCGTCATTGTGCAGCCGATAGTCTATCTGATAGGTCTTCCCTTCGGACACCACGTGGGTTTTGACCACCGCATAGTCGCCGTCGATACTTTCGGAGTCATAAGATATCTGTTTGTTTGTTCCGGTATAGCTCTCCACCCGGCTGATATAAGTATTGAAAAGCAGTTGTTTGTAAAGCTTTACGAATTCAGCCCGCTTTTCTGGCGATTGCGCTTTCCATGGAGGCCCGAGAGATCTTTTGGCCATCTCCTCGAAATTGAAATACTCGTCTACAATGCCGAGTATCTCCACCATGCGCTGGTGCAGTGCCGGAGCGCCTCCGCTGCGGGACTGGTGCAGGAGTTGAAGCACCCTGTCCGTACCGGACTCGATAACCGCCTTGGGACCGGGTTCCGCAGCAATGGTCCACTGGGGAACAAACATAAACAATAAAAAGGCGAGCAGCCTTAAAAACAATTTCGCTTTCCCTTCTCGGACAAACATCATTTTCTCCTGATTGAAATTTCCAGGCGCCTTTTCCGGCTGCAGTCCGGACCGCTAACCCCCATGAAGGAAGCGTGCAGTATATGCCCGGCGTTTTGTCAAAGTCAATGGGCGGCAAGGCCCCCGTGGGCATCAACATAATATATCGGCACCCGTGAAGAAAGGTGGACGGAAAAAGTGTTCGGAGCAGGCGAACATGGCTTTCCGGGAGAAAGAGAAGCGGTTGCGGCTCCCGGACACGTCGGAAAGTTCCTGCCGGAAAAAGCACGAATTCCGGGAATAGGTTCGCAATACACGACCTTCAGGCTCAGATGCTTGGGTTTTTGGGTTTTTTCCTGGTCCGCTCATCGCTTACCAGGATGGCGGCTGCAAGCATCAGTCCTCCCACGGCGGCCAGCAGAAACAGGATGATCGCTATGCCGGGATATCCGAACAATGTGAACTGAGAAGGCGTTTGCACTTGCATCAGGAGTGCCGCCCCCACTATAACCGCGGCCAGGACGAGCCCCACCGCGAGCCGGTTCGCAATTTTTTGCAAACCGGTCATCAGGTACTTTTCATCGATGGCATTGATGTTCATCCTGAACTCATTGCCGGCAAGCTCGTCGGCAATTTTCCCCAGTCTTCTCGGCAGGTTTTCGAGAAGCTCCTTCGAATCCATCAGCATCTCGAAGAAGTTGGCGCTGGAAACGCTTTTTTTAAGTTTTTGCCTGAAGAGCTGGGCGGCGTTTTGCCGGATCGCCGCGTTGGGGTCGAAGTTGGGATCGAGTGTGCGCCCGATCTCATCGAGGTTTAGCAGGCTCTTTCCCACCATCGCCAATTCGCCCGGGAAGCGGAAGCCGCTCTCCCCTGCCATCTTGAGCACTTCCAGGATTACCTTGCCCACCTCCAGCCGCCCGATAGTCGTTTGCTGAAACCGCTGAATAAGTGTCTTTATGTGCCGGGCAAAGATCTCTTCGTCGAATTCGGGGGTTTTCAAGCCGATTTCCACGGCATAGTGCAGCGCCTCTTCGGTCCTTCCCTCGCTGAGCGCCAGCGTGAACCGCAGGAGCTTGTTCTGCAGACCTTCCGAAAGGCCTCCGACCATGCCCAGGTCGATCAGGGCGATCCGGCCGTCGTCGGTCAGGAACACGTTTCCCGGATGCGGGTCGGCATGGTAGAAACCGTCGATAAGGATCTGCTGCAGGTAGGCCCTGAAAAGCTCGTCCGCAAGGTATGATCCGTTTATCTCCATCCTGCGCAACGGCCCGATGCTGGTGATCTTCTGCCCTCCCACATAGTCCATGGTGAGTACCTTGGAGGTGGTGTACTCATCGATCGGCGAAGGCACCAATATTGACTTGAAGTGCTTGAGGTTTTTTCCGAGCACGGTCAGGTTGTGGGCCTCCAACCTAAAATCGAGTTCCCTGATTATCGCTTTTCGGAATTCCTCAACCGTTTCCTGCACCATGAATTTTCTGGCGGCACCGACATGCCTGTCAAGAAACCCGGCAACATCCAGAAAGATCTCCAGGTCTTTCGCAATCTGGCTCCTTATCTCGGGCCTCTGGACCTTCACCGCCACCGATCTGCCGTCGAGCAGCACCCCCCGGTGGACCTGGGCAAGCGAGGCCGCGGCCAGCGGGACCCTTTCCAGGGAGGAAAAGACCCTGGAGATGGGCAGTGCCAGTTCGGAGGCGATGATCTGTTCGGCCTTCTCGAACGGGAACTCTTCTGCTCTGTCCTGGAGTCGTGAAAGGGCTACGATGTATTCGGGCGGGAGCATGTCCGAGCGGGTGGAGAGAAACTGGCCGAGCTTCACGAAGGTCGGCCCGAGCCTTTCGAGTTCCCTTGGGAGTTCTTCAACTTTCGAACTTGCGTTGTGGGTGCGGCGCTCTTCCTCGGTTATGACCTCGTCCAGTCCCGCCGTCGATATTATGTCCGATCTCCCATACCTGATAAAAAGCAGCGCGAGGTCTTTGTATCGCCTGAGGTGTTCCGGGTTAAGAGAAAGGCTCATTCCGATTCCTTGGAAAAGGTAGGATTCCGATTCAAACCGGCCGCATGATGCCCGTATGCAGAAAAACTAATGATCCGGATACCGAAAATAAACCTGCGCCGTCGCCCGTTTCGCACCCGCCCGAACCCCGGCTTCCCGTCGTCTAAAGGATCGGGCTCAGAATTTTGAGGATATTGTCCCTTGTCCTTTTAAAGGCCGAACGGCGCATCCACAGGAGCGGGTCCAGCGGGACGGATTGCGCGATGTATTCAAGCTGTTTTGCCCGCACCCTTTCCGTTATCTTCCGGCCGTAGAGCAGAAGGTTCAACTCCGAATGAAGAAAAAAAGAGCGCCTGTCGAAATTGGCCGTGCCTATCACCGACAGCGTGCCGTCCACCGTCATTGTCTTAGAGTGAAGCACCCCCCTGTGAAAATGGATGTTGACGCCGGACTCGACCAGGGGGGTTATGTAAGCACGGGCAACGGCGCCCACTACGACGTGATCGGTTTGGCGGGGTATGAGCAGGTCGATCCTTATGCCCCTTAGAGACGCCAGGTACAGCGCCACCCTGAAAGGTTCGTCGGGGATGAAATAAGGCGAGGTTATAATGACCCCTTCGCGGGCCGAACTGAGAGCGGTGATCAGGATGTCTCTCAGGGCAGTGCTGGGGTGAGTCGGACCGGTGGGAACCACCTGGACGGTTACCGGTCCGCTTTGCTCCGGGACGGGAAATATTCCGGACTTCTCGTCAAGGATTGAGTTCGTCGCCAGGTACCAGTCTTCGACGAACACCATCTGCAACTGGAGCACGGCGGGTCCGGTGATTCTGACCATTATGTCGTGCCATGCCCCGGCGCGGCCGCTGTCGTAGTCTTTTAACTCGATGTTCTGTGAGCCCGTATAGGCCGTCTTCCCATCGATAACCGTCAGTTTTCTGTGGTTTCGCAAATCAAGCCGGGTATGATGCCTGCGGAACGGATTGATCGACATCAGCGAATGAACTTCCACGCCCCGCTCGGCCATCCACTGCCCCAGTTCCCTTGCCAGCGAACGCGACCCGAAGGCATCGACGACAAGACGCGCCCGTACTCCTCTCTGCGCAGCCCTGGCCAAGGCATCGGCAACCCTCCGTCCCACTATATCGTCCTGGAAAATATAAAAAAGCAGGTGAACGTGTTTTTCGGCGGCGTCAATATCGGCGACCATCCGGTCGATTATGAGGTTACCGTTGTTCAAAATCTCCACTTCGTTGCCCGAAACCGCGGGAAGACACACCAGTCGCTCCGTAATCAGGTCCAGCCGGATATCGTTTTCCAGGGCGGGATTAAACATCCGCGTCGCTTCGGAGAAGGCATAACGCAGCGAGCGGATTTCCGACACCCGCTGGCAATAGGTCTTGGTAAGCCGGCGCAGAACGCGATTTTCGCCAAACAGAAAGTAGATGACCAGGCCCGCCCACGGCTCGAAAATGAACAGCAACAGCCAGGCAAGAGCAGCGGTCGGCGTGTGTCTGCTCGCCACCAGGGGCAGCATGATGACAGGGATCGCCCAGCCCAAAATCGTTAAAAACCCGGAAAACAATTCTCGCTCCTGGCGGCCTGCGACCAAGGGAAATCAAAGGCCGGGAATCACATTGACAAGTAAACTTCAGCCCAAACCAAAAATAAGATGTGCCCGGCTTTTCACAATCGGGCCGAAGCGCTAATCGAGGCCGGGGGCGGGATAAATCGCCACAAGCACCAGCGCGTGTCCGCCCCCGGAATGCACAAAAGCGCCGGTCCCACTACCCGGCGCTTTTGCGTTGTCCCCGTACAGATGTTTAAAACTCGTCATGCCGCCTTTTTGCCGTAACCGCTCACCTCGTTCATGCAACTTTCTTCGGCGCTGCTGAACTCCACGCCGACATGATGGCTCTGCACCAGCGTCCAGCCGAAATAGGCCGCCCAGAGTGTGAGCAGAAAACCGATCGCCGGCAAAATGATGGCTCCCCTCATTACCGGGGACACCGCCGACCACTCCCCCACGTTGAGGACAAGATTTATAATAAAAACCACGAGCGTGCCGACATTCAGCGACATATGTTTGATCCCGGTGCGGTACGCACCCGAAGCCTTCGGAATCCCCAGTAACCAGTCCAGAAATCCGAAAATCGCCGCAACACCGGCCATTACCACACCGGCAACATTGGCCGCGATTCCCACCCTGAACCAGAAAGGATTACCGGAGACCGCATAGATGATGAAGGCAGCCAGGGTCGAGGTGTAGAACGCAATCGGAAAAACGACGAGCATGGGGTGTACGGGATGCCCCGCGATTTTGATTTTGCTGTACATCTAAATTTTCTCCTTAAGAAACGGAAGGAAATAATCCTTCGCAAAAGCCCATTTTTCGAAATTATGTATTTAGCCCGCAAAGGCTACCCTTTATTATCTAAGATAAGGATATCACTAAGATTGTAAACTTAACTGCTCTATGGTCAAACATGGTTCGCCGCCGCGCTATGACGGGACTGTTGCTTTTCACCCACAAGGATTTTAGTTTATGGTGCACTCACCCGCTCGGCATCGTCCACGGGTTGACATCGTCCAAGCCGCGTGATATCAGTACCGGTCCCTCGCGATGATTACCTGAAACTGCATCCGGGTTTGCGCACGGACTCAAAAAAATTGCGGCAGGGATTGTTTTTCTATTTTTTGTGTGCTATATATGAAAGCTTGCTTGCATTTTTGGCCCGGCAAGGCTTTTAGTAAGGAGAGGTTCCCGAGCGGCCAAAGGGAGCAGACTGTAAATCTGCCGGCGTAGCCTTCGGAGGTTCGAATCCTCCCCTCTCCACCACAATCGATGTAGGAGATAGTGGCGGCTCAACGAGTCATTGTCGTTGGTACTACATCACGTTGAATCGGGATTTGCCGGAACAGCTCCGGCCGGTTGCAGGGTTTAGACGACCGGGTCCCTCATCACGCGATGGACGTTCTCCAATCTTCTCGTTGGCTGCTCTCTCGAAAGCCCACGTAGCTCAGCAGGTAGAGCACTTCCTTGGTAAGGAAGAGGTTCACCGGTTCGATCCCGGTCGTGGGCTCCATTTTGGCATTCCAAGTGCGGCCGACACTCCGTCCGCACCCCTTCAGAGCCTGTTTAATGTGGGCCGATAATAAAGAGTAAATTACCAGATTTTTGCGAAAATTCCGGGAGAAAGGGCAATGGCTAAGAAGAAATTTGAGCGTACGAAGCCACATGTAAACGTGGGGACTATCGGTCACATCGACCATGGGAAAACCACCCTCACCGCGGCAATCACCAAGCAGCTTGCAAAGAAGGGAAAAGCGCAGTTCATCCCCTTCGACCAGATCGACAAGGCGCCCGAAGAGCGCGAGCGCGGCATCACCATCGCCACCGCCCACGTGGAATATGAAACCGACAAGCGCCATTACGCGCATGTGGACTGCCCGGGCCATGCCGACTATATCAAGAACATGATAACGGGGGCCGCCCAGATGGACGGCGCAATCCTGGTGGTGGCAGCAGACGACGGCCCCATGCCCCAGACACGTGAGCATATCCTCCTGGCCCGCCAGGTCGGAGTTCCCTATATCGTGGTTTTCCTGAATAAAGTGGACATGGTGGACGATCCCGAGCTCATCGAACTGGTGGAACTCGAGCTTCGCGAGCTTTTGTCCAAGTACGGCTTTCCCGGAGACGATATCCCGATCGTCAAGGGATCGGCTCTGAAGGCCCTGGAGACCGACAATGGGGACAGCGAGGAGGCAAAGTGCGTCTTCGAGCTGATGGACGCGATCGACAGCTACATCCCCGAGCCTGTCCGGGACGTGGACAAGCCTTTCCTGATGCCCATAGAAGACGTTTTCTCGATATCGGGGCGCGGAACGGTGGTAACGGGCCGGGTGGAGCGCGGGATCATCAAGGTCGGCGAAGAAGTGGAGATCGTGGGGTTTCGCCCCACTTTCAAAACGGTTTGCACCGGGGTTGAAATGTTTCGCAAGACCCTGGACCAGGGGCTGGCGGGAGACAACATCGGGGTACTTCTTCGCGGCACCAAGCGCGATGAGGTGGAGCGCGGCCAGGTTGTGGCCAAGCCGGCATCCATCACCCCGCACACCCAGTTCAAGGCCGAGGTCTACGTTCTGAAAAAAGAGGAAGGCGGGCGCCACACGCCGTTTTTCCCCGGCTACAGGCCGCAGTTTTACTTCAGGACGACCGATGTCACCGGTGTCATGACGCTTCCGGAAGGCGTCGAGATGGTGATGCCCGGCGACAATATCAGTTGCGAAGTGCAGTTGATCACTCCGGTGGCCCTTGAAAAAGAGCTTCGATTCGCCATACGCGAAGGCGGGCGAACCGTTGGCGCCGGGGTACTCACAGAAGTAATAAACTAAGCGAAATTCATATATGATGACCGGAAATCATAAAATAGCAAAGGTGCCTTAGATGCGAGTTTTGGTTACACTGGCCTGTTCTCAGTGCAAACAGCGCAACTACAATACGACGAAGAACAAGCGCACTACGCCCGAGAAGCTTTCTTTCAAGAAGTACTGCAAGTTTTGCGACGCTCACACTGAGCACAAGGAAACGAAATAGTTTCCCGGGGACCCCGATGCCCGTCGGCTGCGGCTGCCTGGTGCGTTGCAGCCCGCTGCAGCGCCCGCATGCCCAAAACCCTGCACGCATTGATTGAGCCTGCATGAAGTCAACGGCATGGAAGCGGGACCCGACCTCGGGACCGGCATGTCTCGATCAGTTTTTCTCGATGCAGACTGCTTTCGGCCTTGTGCCCGATCGGATTGTGAGATGAATTTTTCGAAACTCTTCCAGAAAAAGAATGAGGCCTCGTCGAGCAAAGTGCAAAGCATAGAGTCAGCTAAAAAGGTCGCCCTCAAGCCCGCCTCCAAATCGGCCGCCAAGCCGAAAAAGACCGCCGAGGGAGCAAAGAAGGCGGTGAAGAAGGCAAGCGAGCCGGCTGCACCGGTTGCGTGGTTTGGTGCCGCGCGCGAGTACGTCAGGGAAGTGGCTTACGAACTTCGGAAGGTGGTGTGGCCCTCGCGCAAGGAAACTATTGGAACGACGGCAGTCGTGCTCGTCATCGTCGCTATATCGGCGGTCTTTCTGGGGATAATAGACTTTTTTCTCAGCCATATCATCCGGACGCTTGTTGGTTGAGAGCGCACCGGGGCCGTGCCGGCGCCGCTGCGTGTGAGGTAAGCTGTGGCAGAATTGAAATGGTATATCGTTCATACATATTCGGGGTTCGAGCACAAGGTTAAATCGGCCCTCGAGGAACGGGTCAAGGCCGAGGGCAAGAGCGATAGTTTCGGCCAGGTCCTGGTTCCCACGGAAAAGGTGATCGAGTTGGTCAAAGGCCAGAGAAAGGCTTCGTCCAGGAAGTTCTATCCGGGCTACATTCTGGTCCAGATGGAACTCGACGACGAAACCTGGCACCTCGTTCGCCACACCCCGAAGGTAACCGGTTTCATCGGAAGCCAGGAGAAGCCCATTCCGCTCTCCGACGAGGAAGCCGAAGCCATAATTATGCAGATGCAGGAAGGCGCGCAGAAACCCCGCCCGAAATTCAAGTTCGAAAAGGGCGACGAGGTGCGCGTCATAGACGGGCCGTTTGCAAATTTTAACGGCGTTATCGACGAAGTGATCCCCGAGAAAGGCAAAGTGAGGGTCCTGGTAAGCATATTCGGCCGGTCCACTCCGGTGGAGCTCGATTTTGTTCAGGTTAACCGGACCTAGCGCGCAAAAGGAGTCCTATCCACAATGGCAAAGAAAGTAGTCACCAATATCAAGCTGCAGGTTCCCGCCGGAGCCGCCAACCCATCCCCGCCCATCGGCCCCGCCCTCGGCCAGCACGGGGTCAATATCATGGAGTTTTGCAAGCAGTTCAATGCAAAGACCCAGGGACAGGAAGGCATGATAATCCCGGTGGTGATCACCGTCTATTCGGACCGCTCGTTTACGTTCATCACCAAGACGCCTCCAGCCGCTATACTTCTGAAAAAGGCAGCCCAGATTGCGAAAGGGTCGAGCGAACCAAACCGCAACAAGGTCGCCAAGGTGAGCAAGTCGCAGGTCGAGGAGATCGCCAAGCTCAAGATGCCGGACCTCAACGCACGAGACCTGCAGGCGGCCGTTGCCACTATAGAGGGAACGGCACGCAGCATGGGGATCGAAGTAGAATAATCCAAAGGAAGGGAGTTTCGAGTTAAGATGGCTAACCATGGAAAAAAATTTCTCGCCGCCCGCGCTAAAATCGATGCCGCGAAACGCTATACCTTCCAGGAAGCCGTGCAGATTGCGGCCGGTTCGTCTTTTACCAAGTTTGACGAAACGCTCGATATCGCAGTACGCTTGGGGGTTGATCCGCGCCATGCCGACCAGATGGTGCGCGGCACCGTCGTTTTACCCAACGGGTTGGGAAAGACGGTAAGGGTCCTTGTTTTCGCCAAGGGCGAAAAGGAAAAGGAAGCCCTGGACGCCGGAGCCGACCATGCAGGCGGTGACGAAATCATTGAAAAAATACGCGGAGGCTGGCTTGAATTCGACAAGACCGTTGCCACGCCCGATATGATGGGCTCCGTCGGAAAGATCGGTAAAATCCTGGGGCCAAGAGGCCTCATGCCCAATGCCAAACTGGGCACCGTGACCTTCGACCTGGCCAAAGTGGTCAAGGAAATCAAGGCCGGGAAGGTAGACTTCCGGGTTGAAAAGACCGGGATCGTCCACGCTCCCATGGGCAAGGTTTCGTTTGGAGAAGAAAAACTTCTCCAAAATATTTCCGCTTTCATGGACACGATTATTCGCATCAAGCCGGCGGCCGCAAAGGGGACCTATCTTCGCGGGATTGCCATCTCCACGACCATGGGACCGGGCATCCAGGTGGACCCCCTGGCGGTAAAGACCATCGCCGCGGCGTAAGCTTCGAGGACGGCTGTTGGATGCAGACTCAACAACAGCCGGCCGAACGGAAAAATGCCGGCGGGCACGGTTTCATCGTGCCATCGTCCGGTACGGGAAGCGGTGGGCACGGGAAGGCGGTGCTCACCTGGCAGTTAACTTTTAAATATACCTGCCGCTTGGTGTTTTCAGTCATCAGAGACCGCAGGCACGTCGAAAGACGTTTAAACCCCGTTGCGGGCAGCCTGCACAGATGCCTGAGGAACAAAAACCAGGCACGCGGACTCGTGATATGAATCCTCCACCGTTGAGCTGGGGGAAGACAGGTCGAAAGCACACCGGCAGAAGAAAGAAGGAGGCAAGACTTACTTTGGAGCGGTCCAAAAAGGAACAGGTTGTTGCGGAGCTTCGCGCAAAACTGGAGCGGGCCACCGCGGCTATTCTGACCGATTACAAGGGACTGACGGTAGCCGAAATTACCGGTCTGCGCGATTTGCTCGTTGCTGAAAAGGGCGAATACCAGGTGGTCAAAAACACCCTGATGCGCCTTGCCAGCAAGGACATGGACACCGCGGTGCTCGACCCGAAGCTCAAAGGCACCTGCGCAATCGCGATCGCTTACGGCGACCCGGCCGTTCCGGCCAAGATTCTCAAGAAATTCGGCAAGACCAACGAGAAACTCAAGATAAAGGCCGGATCTCTTGGGAACCGTCTGCTGGACCCCGATCAGATTTCCGCATTGGCTGAACTGCCGCCCAGAGAAGAACTTCTGGCCAAGTTTTTGGGCACTCTCAACGCCGTGCCCACCGGCCTGGTCACCGTTCTCAGCGGGGTTCCAAGGGCTTTTGTAGGTGTGCTGGACGCCATCCGGCGCCAAAGAGAAGAACAGGTTTCTGTTTAAGACTTGTGGAGGATTTTTGGAAATGGCTGTTACAAAACAGGAAGTGATTGATTTTATCAAAGGTATGACCGTTCTCGAACTGAGCGAACTGGTAAAGGAACTCGAAGAGACTTTCGGCGTAAGCGCAGCCGCACCGGTTGCAATGGCCGCCGCACCGGGCGCCGCGGCGGAAGCCGCTCCGGTCGAGGAACAGACCGAGTTCTCGGTGGTCATCACCGCCATCGGCGATAAGAAGATCAACGTGATCAAGGAAGTGCGGGCGATTACCAACCTCGGTCTCAAAGAGGCCAAGGACCTGGTGGAAAAAGTCCCGGGGACCGTCAAGGAAGGCATTCCCAAGGCGGAGGCTGAAGCAGTCGCCAAGCAGCTTACCGAGGCAGGTGCAACCGTAGAGATCAAATAGATTCGCCAGACAAAGTAAATTATCGGAAATCGGCTGCATGCTGCTGGTTCGACCGGCCGATTTCCGATTTTCGATTTTTGAGCGGCATACCAGCGGAAAGTGATGAGGGACAAGGACTTATCGAAAAACGGATACCAGGGGCCGGTTTTTTTGGCTTCAATCGCGATCCCTGTCCGCCATTCGAGACCCGTTCATCACGACTTTACTTGCAGGAGAAAACATGCCAACTGCTCTTACCCATGAGTACAGGGTACGCAAAAATTTCGGAAAAATCCGAAAGATCGTTGAAATACCCAATCTGATCCAGATGCAGAAGGAAAGTTATGAATTGTTTCTGCAAAAGGATACGCCCCCCGAGGCCAGGGTTGAAAGAGGTCTCCAGGAGGTTTTCAAGTCCGTTTTCCCGATCGAGGATTTCAGCGGGACGGCTTCCCTTGAGTTTGTACAGTACAGCTTCGGCGAAGTTAAATACGAAGTTGACGAATGCCTTGCGCGGGGCATGACCTACGAGGCCCCGGTCAAGATCGTGGTTCGCCTCGTGGTCTATGACGTGGACAAGGACACGGGCTCGCGCTCCATCCGGGACATCAAGGAGCAGGAAATCTACTTCGGCACCCTCCCGCTCATGACCGAAAACGGCACGTTCATAGTAAACGGCACGGAGCGGGTCATAGTGAGCCAGCTTCACCGCTCGCCCGGCATCTTCTTCGACCACGACCGCGGTAAGACCCATTCGAGCGGAAAGATCCTCTACTCGGCCCGGATCATCCCTCTGCGCGGTTCATGGCTCGACCTGGAATTCGACCCCAAAGACATTCTCTACATCCGCATCGACCGGCGCAGGAAATTTCCGGTAACGGTCCTTCTCAAGGCGCTCGGCTACAGCACCGAAGAGCTTCTAAACTTCTTCTACCCCAGCGAGAAATTGTTCCTGGCCCCCGATTCGCAACCGGAAAAGGAACTCAACCCGGAAATCCTTCTCGGAAGCCGAGCTTCGGAAGACATTTTGCACCCGGAAACCGGCGAAGTGCTCATCAAGAAAAACAGGAAACTGGGCAAACAGGCCCTGAGAAGACTCCAGGAGATCGGTATCCACCGTCTTCCGGTAAAGACCGCCGAGCTTATCGGCCAGGTGCTGGCCCAGGACGTAATTGACTATAACACGGGCGAAATCGTCGCCGAGTGTAACGATACGCTGAACGAGGAGATGATTTCCGATCTCAGGGAGCGCGGCGTCAGCGAAATCGAGCTGCTGCACCTGGAAGGGCCCGATATCAGCCCGTCGTTCAGAAATACCCTTTTGATGGACAAGGTGAACACGAAGGACGACGCCCTCATTGAAATTTACCGCAGGCTTCGCCCGAGCAATCCACCGACCCTGGAAGTGGCCAACGAGTTTTTCAAGAACCTCTTCTTCAATGCGGACCACTACGATCTTTCCGAGGTGGGCCGGCTGAAGCTTAACCTTCAGCTCAGCCTCGATGACGTGCCCCTGGACTACAGGACCCTTCGCAAGGAGGACATCCTGACCGCCGTGCGCCATCTCATAAAGCTCAAAGACTCCCAGGGGCCCGTCGATGATATCGATAACCTCGGAAACCGCCGGGTGCGCGCCGTGGGCGAACTGCTGGAAAACCAGTACCGCATCGGGCTGGTCCGCATGGAACGGGCGATAAAGGAGCGGATGACGCTCCAGGAAGTCGAGGCCCTTATGCCTCACGACCTGATCAATGCAAAGCCTGTTTCGGCGGTGGTGAAAGAGTTTTTCGGAACGAGCCAGCTTTCGCAGTTTATGGACCAGACCAATCCGCTGTCCGAAATCACCCACAAGCGGCGCCTCAGCGCCCTCGGGCCGGGCGGTCTGACTCGCGAGCGCGCGGGCTTTGAGGTCCGGGACGTACACCCGACCCACTACGGCCGCATCTGCCCCATTGAAACCCCCGAAGGTCCGAATATCGGCCTGATCGTCTCTCTTTCCACCTACGCCCGTGTAAACCCTTACGGGTTTATCGAAACGCCGTACCGCAAGGTTGATTCGGCTCAGGCCACATCGTCCGTCAACTACCTCACCGCCATGGACGAGAAAGAGTACCCTATAGCCCAGGCAAACGCTCTCCTGGATGAGGCAGGCCACTTCACGTCCGAGCAGATTTCAGCGCGCAAGGCGGGCGAGTTCGTGATGGTGCCCCCGGGCGAGATCCGCTACATGGACGTTTCCCCCAACCAGCTGGTCAGCGTCTCCGCCTCGCTCATTCCCTTCCTGGAACACGACGACGCAAACCGCGCTCTCATGGGCTCCAACATGCAGCGCCAGGCGGTGCCCCTCATCCAGACCCGGGCCCCCCTGGTAGGGACCGGAATCGAGCGCATCGTCGCCAAGGATTCCGGGGTGGCGATCGTTGCACGACGCGAGGGAGTGATCGAATACGTCGATGCCACTCGCATCGTCGTACGCGCCACAAACAGCATCGACGTCAGCCGTGGGGTGGACATCTACAAGCTCATCAAGTTCCAGAGGTCCAACCAGAATACCTGCATCAACCAGAAACCGCTGGTCGAGCAGGGCGATTTTGTAAGAAAGGGCCAGATCATAGCCGACGGCCCCTCCACGGACCACGGCGAACTGGCGCTTGGCCGCAACGTGATGGTGGCCTTCATGAGCTGGGGAGGCTACAACTTCGAAGACTCGATCCTGGTAAGCGAACGAATCGTCAAGGAAGACGTGTTCACCTCGATCCACATAGAAGAATTCGAAGTGGTTGCCCGCGACACCAAGCTGGGCAAGGAGGAAATCACAAGGGATATCCCCAACGTCGGGGAGGAAGCATTAAAGAATCTCGACGAGAGCGGGATCATTCGCCTGGGCGCCTACATCAAGCCCAACGACATCCTGGTGGGCAAAGTGACGCCGAAGGGCGAATCGCAGCTTACGCCCGAGGAAAAGCTTCTGCGCGCCATCTTCGGCGAGAAGGCAAGCGATGTCAAAGACACTTCGCTTCGCGTCCCGCCCGGAGTCGAGGGCATCATCATCGATGCCAAGGTATTTTCCCGCAAGGGCGTGGAAAAAGACGACCGCACCCGCCAGATAGAAGATTACGAAATCGGCCGGCTGGGCAAGGACCAAAGAGATGAGCTGGACATCATCAGGAAAACGGCCGTAAGGCAGATGGCGCAGGTCCTCGAAGCAAAGATGTGCGAGACGACCATCAAAGACGGCAAGAGGATCTACCTGAAAAAGGGCGAGCTTTTCACCGAGCCGGCGCTGCTCGATGTTCCCACCGTTCAATGGGACCAGATAAGCGTTCCGAAGGACCCCGCCGCTTCCATGGAAGTGGAGACCATCATCTCGAACTACCGCCAGCAGGTCCAGGCCGTAAAAGCTCTGTTCGAGGAGAAGATAAACAAGCTCAGAAGAGGCGACGAGCTTCCTCCGGGCGTCATAAAAATGGTTAAAGTATACATTGCCGTCAAACGCAAGCTCCAGGTGGGAGACAAAATGGCGGGGCGGCATGGTAACAAGGGCGTCGTCTCCCGGATTCTTCCAATCGAGGACATGCCCTACTTTCCCGACGGCTCCCCGGTGGATATCGTGTTGAACCCGCTTGGCGTTCCTTCGCGTATGAACGTGGGCCAGGTACTCGAGACACACCTGGGATGGGCCGCCAAGGGCATCGGCACACAGCTCGCCGACATGCTGACCGACCACCTGCGCCGGATAAAGGAGCGGGAGACCATCGAGGAAAAGCTCAAGCGCATATACAACGATCTGGAATACGCCGAGTTTTTCGAAAACGCCTCGGAAGAGGAACTGAAGGCGATTATTCCGGACCTTCGCGAGGGGATGCACGTTGCGACCCCTGTTTTCGACGGGGCCGAGGAAGTCGAGATCAGGGATTTTCTAAAGGAATCCGGCGTGGCCGAATCCGGACAGTCCGTCCTCTTTGACGGGCGCACCGGGTTGCCCTTCGACCAGACGGTCACGGTTGGAATAATGTATATGCTCAAGCTCCACCACCTGGTCGATGACAAGATCCACGCCAGGTCCATCGGCCCCTACTCCCTGGTCACGCAGCAGCCGCTCGGCGGCAAGGCCCAGTTCGGCGGCCAGAGGCTTGGAGAAATGGAAGTATGGACCATGGAGGCTTACGGCGCCGCCTATGCCCTCCAGGAATTCCTTACGGTCAAGTCCGACGATGTTGCCGGACGAACCCGGATGTACGAAAAAATTGTCAAAGGCGACAATACCCTTGAAGCCGGACTGCCGGAGTCCTTCAACGTTCTGGTAAAAGAACTGCAGGCGCTTGCTCTGGACGTAAGGCTCCTCGAAGAAGAGGAAGGGAATTAAAGCAGTGGTCATAAAGCAGTTTCCCTCGATGGGAGAAGGCATGTTCCGGGGATCGCGGCGCGAAACGCCGCACCCGCGCGGCCGCGATGCAACGTTTCAAGGTGACCACGCAAGGAGGTTCTTTTGAAAGAACTTTACTCTCTTTTCACAAAACCGAAAGATCCGCTTAATTTCAACGCCGTAAAGATTATGATTTCATCTCCCGAAAGGATCCGGGAGTGGTCCTACGGCGAGGTGAAAAAACCGGAAACGATAAATTACCGTACATTCAAACCGGAGCGCGACGGGCTTTTCTGCGCCAGGATATTCGGCCCCATAAAGGACTACGAGTGTAACTGCGGAAAGTACAAGCGGATGAAGCACCGCGGCGTCGTGTGTGAGAAATGCGGCGTCGAAGTCATCCAGTCCAAGGTGCGCCGTGAACGCATGGGCCACATCGAACTGGCCTCCCCGGTGGCGCACATCTGGTTTTTGAGAAGTCTGCCCAGCAAAATCGGAAACCTTTTGGACCTGACGCTCAGGGAACTGGAAAAGGTACTCTATTTCGATTCCTATATAGTGCTCGACCCGGGCGAGACCCCCCTGCAAAGAGGGGAACTGCTCACCGAGGAGCGCTACCGGCAGATGGTTCACGAACACGGAAGCGCCTTTACCGCGGGAATCGGCGCGGAAGCCATAAAGCAGCTCCTCGCCAGCATTAACCTGGAAAAGCTCGCCACTGACCTGCGCGAAGAGATGGTCAAGACGAACTCGGTGGCCAAGCGCAAGAAACTGGCCAAGAGGCTCAAGATTATCGACGCCTTCCGCGAATCCGAAAACCGGCCGGAATGGATGATAATGGACGTCATCCCGGTGCTCCCGCCGGACCTGCGGCCCCTGGTTCCCCTGGACGGCGGCCGTTTCGCAACCAGCGATTTGAACGACCTCTACCGGCGCGTGATCAACCGCAATAACCGATTGAAGCGCCTCCAGGAGCTTAATGCTCCCGACATAATCATCCGCAATGAAAAACGGATGCTCCAGGAAGCCGTTGACGTGCTTTTCGACAACGGCCGGCGCGGAAAGACCATCACCGGCGCCAGCAAGCGCCCGCTGAAATCTCTTAGCGACATGCTCAAGGGAAAACAGGGCCGCTTCCGCCAGAACCTACTTGGAAAGCGCGTGGACTACTCGGGCCGAACCGTTATCGTAATCGGCCCCAATCTGCGGCTGCACCAGTGCGGGCTGCCCAAGAAGATGGCGCTCGAACTCTTCAAGCCCTTCATCTACAACAAGCTGGAAGAAAAGGGCTACGTTACGACCATCAAGGCGGCAAAGAAGATGGTCGAGCGCGAAACGCCCGAGGTATGGGACACCCTGGACGAAGTGGTGCGGGAATTCCCGGTAATGCTTAACCGGGCCCCTACACTGCACCGGCTTGGCATCCAGGCGTTCGAGCCGATCCTTATCGAGGGCAAGGCCATTCAGCTCCACCCGCTGGTGTGCACCGCGTTCAACGCCGACTTCGACGGCGACCAGATGGCCGTGCACGTTCCGCTCTCGATCGAGGCGCAGGCCGAAGCACGCATCCTGATGATGTCGACCAATAACATCCTGAGCCCCGCGCACGGCGACCCGATCATCGTGCCGTCCCAGGATATCGTTCTCGGCATCTACTACATGACCCGCGAAAAGCCCTTTGCCAAAGGATCGACGCTGCCGTTCGCAACACCCGAGCAGTTGGCCGAATCGATAACCAGGGGTGAGATTCGGGTCTACAACAGCCCCGACGAGGTCCGGTGCGCATACGACGGAGGTGAAGCGGAGCTCCACGCGGGAGTGCTCGTACGGTTCCGCTACGCGGCCAAGGAGGACGGGGTCGTCGAGTCGCTTGACGAAAAGGCGATCAACCTCAAATCCGACGGAATAATGCCCGTCTATAGGCTTATGGACGCCAAGAATACCGTCAGCCAGAAAATATTGGTAAAACCGGGCGATGAAGTCAAAAAGGGGCAGATCCTGGCCGAAGAGATGGTGAGAACGACCGTGGGCCGCGTGATCCTCTCCGAGATCCTGCCCGAAGGAGTTTCATTTTCGGCGGTTAACAGGGTGATGAACAAGAAGGCCCTGGCCCAGTTGATCGATATGTGCTACCGCACCGCTGGGGTCAAGGCAACGGTCATTCTGGCGGACAAGCTCAAGGACACCGGATATCACTACGCGACCAAGTCCGGTATTTCGATTTCCATCAAGGACATGACCATTCCGCAGCGCAAGTCCGAAATCCTCCAGGTGGCGTTCGACCAGGTTCAGGAGATCGAGCGGCAGTACAACGAAGGTCTTATCACCGAAGGTGAGAAGTATAACAAGGCGGTCGATATCTGGGCGAAGGCCACCGAAGATGTCGCGGCCGAGATGATGAGGGAAATCGGCGTGACCGAGATCGCCGGCCCCCAGGGCGAGACGACCCACATCGAATCCTTCAACCCCATTTACATGATGGCCGATTCGGGGGCCCGCGGCAGCAAGGACCAGATGCGCCAGCTCGCCGGAATGCGCGGCCTTATGGCAAAGCCTTCGGGCGAAATCATCGAGACCCCGATTACCGCGAACTTCCGTGAGGGACTGACCGTTTTGCAGTACTTCATCTCGACCCACGGCGCCCGCAAAGGTCTTGCCGACACCGCTCTCAAGACCGCGAACTCCGGCTACCTCACCCGGCGCCTCGTCGATGTGTCCCAGGACGTGATCATAGCCGAGCACGACTGCGGCACCATGGACGGAATCGAGGTCGAGGCCCTGCTGGAAGCGGGTGAAATCATTCAGCGCCTGGGCGACCGCATCCTGGGGCGCACGGCGCAGGATGACATAGTGGACCCGGTGACGAACGAAATAATCGTACCCATGGGGACGGAGATAGACGAGCAGAGGGTCGTGGAAATCGAGGATGCGGGCATCGAAAAGGTCAACATCCGCTCCGCCCTCACCTGCCACAGCCCGAGGGGCGTTTGCGCCATGTGTTACGGACGCGACCTGGCCCAGGGAAAACTCGCCGAAATCGGCGAGGCGATTGGTATCATCGCCGCCCAGTCCATCGGCGAACCCGGGACCCAGCTTACCATGCGTACGTTCCACATCGGCGGCACGGCAAGCAAGAGCATCGAGCGCACTTCGATCAGCAACCGCTATGCCGGAACCGTAAAGTTTATCAACCTTAACACGGTAAGAAACCGCGACGGCGACCTGGTGGCGATGAACCGCAACGGGGAAATCAGCGTAATCAGCGAAACGGGCCGCGAGCGCGAGCGCTACGTCATCATCTACGGTGCAAAACTCAAGGTGAGCGAGGGTCAGCAGGTAGAGCCCGGCACGCTGCTTGCCGAATGGGACCCTTTTACAACGCCGATTCTGACCGAAGTGATCGGGTCCACCAAGTTCGGTGATATCATGGAAGGCCAGACCATGCAGGAAAAACTGGACCCGGTTACCGGTAAGTCCAGCAAGGTCGTGGTCGAGTACCGTGAGGCGGACGTGCGGCCCCGTATTTCGATAAAAGATGAAAAGGGAAGGACGGCCAAGGTCGGAGAAGGCGGCGCCGCGCGCTACTTCATGCCGGTGGGCGCCATCGTTATGGTAAACGAAGGCGACCAGGTGTTTCCGGGCGACGTTCTGGCAAGAATTCCGCGCGAAACCACCAAGACCAAGGACATCACGGGCGGTCTGCCCAGGGTCGCCGAGCTTTTCGAAGTGAGGAAGCCTAAGGAAAACGCCGTGATCACGGAAATCGACGGAGTGGTCGCCTTCGGAAAAGACACCAAGGGCAAACGCAAGGTGGTGGTGACCCCCGAGGTCGGCGAGCCGCGCGAATATCTCATTCCCAAAGGCAAGCACATCAGCGTCCACGAAGGTGACTACGTGCGCGCGGGCGAACCGCTCATGGACGGCTCACCCAATCCTCACGACATCCTGACGGTTCTTGGTGAAAAGGAAGTCGCCAAGTACCTGGTCGACGAGGTGCAGCAGGTTTATCGTCTTCAGGGCGTAAAGATCAATGACAAGCACATCGAAGTGATAGTCCGGCAGATGCTCAAACGCGTCCGGATAACCGATCCGGGCGATTCCGAGTTCCTGCTGGGCGAGCACGTGGAAAAGCCCATTTTCGAGGACGTCAACCAGCAGTTGGTGGAAAACGACCAGAGACCGGCCGCGGCCGAACCGTTGCTCCTGGGGATCACCAAGGCATCGCTCAGCACCCAGAGCTTCATTTCCGCGGCATCTTTCCAGGAGACCACCAAGGTGCTCACCGATGCGGCCACCGCCGGCAAAGTGGACCACCTGCTGGGGCTCAAGGAAAACGTGATCATGGGCCGGCTGATCCCGGCCGGGTCCGGTTTGAGGCAGTACCGCGACGTCAGGAAGTAAATCCCGGCCGGGGGTTCGCCCTCGACCGGTTTTCGGGCCGCTCAAGCTATGAAAAGAGCTTGACATTAATACCCGTTTCCCTTAAAAAGAGGGGATTTCCCAGCTCGGAAAACCGCAATCGCCTTGCTGAGCTGAACCGTTGATAATTTTTAGCTGGAGTTGATTTCAGGAATGCCCACTATTAATCAGTTGGTCAGAAACGGTCGGGAGGCTATCCGTAAAAAGTCGAGCACTCCCGCCCTTCAGAGCTGTCCGCAGAAGCGCGGTGTTTGTGTTCGCGTTTACACCACCACGCCCAAGAAGCCCAATTCAGCCCTGCGCAAGATTGCTCGTGTGCGCCTCACCAACGGAATCGAGGTGACTTCCTATATTCCGGGCATCGGCCACAATCTCCAGGAGCACTCGGTGGTGCTGATTCGTGGTGGCCGCGTAAAAGACCTGCCCGGTGTCCGCTATCACATCATTCGCGGCACCCTGGACGCGCTTGGGGTGGCTGACCGCAAGCAGGGCCGTTCCAAGTACGGAACAAAAAGGCCCAAGTAACCTGACATCCGTTATGGGGGGCCATGGCTCCTTGCCATGGCCTCTCTTTTACCCTATAGGGTTGGGAGTTTTTTTAAGCGGCGCGCTTCGCCGCGAGTCTTTAATTATATCGTCGAGGAATTTACGGAATGCCCAGGAGAAGAGAAGTTCCGAAACGCTACGTGCTGCCTGACCCCAAGTACAACAACAGATTGGCGGCGAAATTTGTAAATAATGTCATGCGGCGCGGCAAGAAGAGCACGGCAGAGCAGATTTTCTACCAGGCCCTCACGCTTATCGAACAGCGTTCAAAGCAGGACCCGTTGGACATTTTCCACAAAGCCATGGAAAATGTCAGGCCCGTTGTCGAGGTGAAGTCCAGGCGCGTCGGCGGCGCCACTTACCAGGTGCCTATCGAAGTCCGGTCCGAGCGCAGGGACGCTCTGGCGATGCGCTGGATAATCAACTACGCCAAGTCGCGCTCCGAGAAGACAATGGTGCAAAAACTTGCCGGCGAACTGATGGATGCGGCCCAAAATCGCGGCGGATCGGTAAAGAAACGCGAAGATACCCACCGCATGGCGGAAGCAAATAAGGCCTTCGCACATTATAGATGGTAAACTTTATTTTCGTTGAACTGACATAGGCTCAAAGATATAGCGCGACACGGCCGGACAGCTAGGAGGATTCCTGATGGCTAAGAAGAAGTTTGAGCGTACGAAGCCACATGTAAACGTGGGGACTATCGGTCACATCGACCATGGGAAAACCACCCTCACCGCGGCAATCACCAAGCAGCTTGCAAAGAAGGGAAAAGCGCAGTTCATCCCCTTCGACCAGATCGACAAGGCGCCCGAAGAGCGCGAGCGCGGCATCACCATCGCCACCGCCCACGTGGAATATGAAACCGACAAGCGCCATTACGCGCATGTGGACTGCCCGGGCCATGCCGACTATATCAAGAACATGATAACGGGGGCCGCCCAGATGGACGGCGCAATCCTGGTGGTGGCAGCAGACGACGGCCCCATGCCCCAGACCCGTGAGCATATCCTCCTGGCCCGCCAGGTCGGAGTTCCCTATATCGTGGTTTTCCTGAATAAAGTGGACATGGTGGACGATCCCGAGCTCATCGAACTGGTGGAACTCGAGCTTCGCGAGCTTTTGTCCAAGTACGGCTTTCCCGGAGACGATATCCCGATCGTCAAGGGATCGGCTCTGAAGGCCCTGGAGACTGACAATGGGGACAGCGAGGAGGCAAAGTGCGTCTTCGAGCTGATGGACGCGATCGACAGCTACATCCCCGAGCCTGTCCGGGACGTGGACAAGCCTTTCCTGATGCCCATAGAAGACGTTTTCTCGATATCGGGGCGCGGAACGGTGGTAACGGGCCGGGTGGAGCGCGGGATCATCAAGGTCGGCGAAGAAGTGGAGATCGTGGGGTTTCGCCCCACTTTCAAAACGGTTTGCACCGGGGTTGAAATGTTTCGCAAGACCCTGGACCAGGGGCTGGCGGGAGACAACATCGGGGTGCTTCTTCGCGGCACCAAGCGCGATGAGGTGGAGCGCGGCCAGGTTGTGGCCAAGCCGGCATCCATCACCCCGCACACCCAGTTCAAGGCCGAGGTCTACGTTCTGAAAAAAGAGGAAGGCGGGCGCCACACGCCGTTTTTCCCCGGCTACAGGCCGCAGTTTTACTTCAGGACGACCGATGTCACCGGTGTCATGACGCTTCCGGAAGGCGTCGAGATGGTGATGCCCGGCGACAATATCAGTTGCGAAGTGCAGTTGATCACTCCGGTGGCCCTTGAAAAAGAGCTTCGATTCGCCATACGCGAAGGCGGGCGAACCGTTGGCGCCGGGGTACTCACAGAAGTAATAAACTAAGCGAAATTCATACATGATGACCGGAGCTTACCGGCTCCGGTTGTCTTTTTGATGGGAATGAACGGATATGGTGACGAACCAGAGAATTCGCATCCGGCTTAAGGCCTACGATCACAAGCTGCTGGACCAGTCCACGAACGAGATCGTCGTGACCGCCAAGAAGACAGGTGCGCGCGTTGCGGGCCCCATCCCGCTTCCGACCAAGATCAACCGGTACACCGTGCTGCGGTCCCCTCACGTGGACAAGAAGTCGCGCGAACAGTTTGAGATACGCGTCCACAAGCGCTTGATCGACATTCTGGAGCCGACCCAGCAGACCGTTGATTCCTTGATGAAACTGGACCTTTCCGCCGGGGTCGATGTGGAAATAAAGCTCTAAGAGCCTTTCGGGCGGCAGTTGCAGCTAAAGAGAGTGAGTATCATGATAGAGGCTATTATTGGACGCAAGCTCGATATGACCCAGGTGTTCGCCAACGACGGCACCGTGTATCCGGTTACGCTCGTCGAGGTCGGACCTTGCACCGTTACGCAGGTCAAAACGCCTAAAAATGACGGTTACTCGGCCCTGCAGATCGGTTTCGGGACCAAAAAGGCAAAATCGGTCAACAAACCTCTCAAGGGACATCTGGACAAGGTGGGCAAAGGGTACTTCGAGGTTTTGCGCGAAATACCCGTCGAAGAACCCGCGGAGCATAATCCGGGCGACCAGATCCTGGCGGATATATTCGAGATCGGCGACCGCATCGACGTGATCGGAAAGAGCAAGGGCAAGGGCTTCGCCGGTACGATCAAGCGTTGGAATTTCCAGCGCGGCCCAGCCGGCCACGGTTCGAAAAACATAAGGGAACCGGGCTCCACCGGTATGGCCACCTACCCCGGCCGTGTCATCAAGGGTAAGAAGATGCCGGGCCAGAAGGGCGACAAGCGCACTACGGTCCTCAATCTAAGAGTGGTGGACGTGCGCCCCGAAGAGAACCTGATCCTGGTTCACGGCGCCGTTCCTGGTTCAAAAAACGGAATAGTCATTCTCCGCAGGACAAACCGGGTGTGATAGACGCGCCGAAGGCGGAATAGATTTTTGGGGATTACCATGCCGACAGTTGATGTTTTCAACGTGAACCGAGAAGTGACAGGCCAGCTCGAACTGAGCAACTCTATTTTTGGAGTGCCTGTGAAGCCTCATGTGATGCATGAGGTCGTAGTCTACCAACTGGCCAAGCGCCGGGCAGGGACGGTAAAGACCAAGGGCCGAAGCGATGTTTCCGGCGGCGGCAAAAAACCTTGGCGCCAAAAGGGAACCGGCCGGGCGCGCGCGGGCACCAGCCGCTCTCCTATCTGGCGCGGTGGCGGCACTATCCACGGGCCTCAGCCAAGAGACTACACCATGCGCGTGCCCAAGAAGGTGCGGCGGCTCGCCCTCAAGATGGCACTCAGCCAGAAGGTGATCGATAACAGTTTCACGGTTTTTGACCAGTTGAAACTCCAAGCGATAAAGACCAGGGATTTCGCCGAAATACTCGGTCGGTTCGGCTTTCGCAAAACCCTGGTGGTGCTGCCGGAACACGATGAAATTATCATGAAATCCGCGCGCAACATCCCGAATGTGAAAATCCTTCGCTCGGAGGGCCTGAACGTGTACGACCTGCTGAACTTCCAGTCGGTTATGCTCAGCAGGGACTGCGTGGACAGGATTGAGGAGGCGCTGGCATGAGCAAAAACAGCTATGAAATTTTGAAACGCCCCCTGATTACCGAAAAGAGCACCACCGAGAAAGAGGAACGCAATAAGCTCTGCTTCGAAGTGGACCGGCGCGCCAACAAGATTGAAATAAAGCAGGCGGTTGAAAAGATTTTCAAGGTGGATGTCCTGGGCGTGGCCACCATTGCCATGAAAGGCAAAAAAAAGAGGGCCGGCCGCCACTTTACGCAGCTTCCGGACTGGAAAAAAGCGGTGGTGACCGTCAAGGCCGGCCAGCGGGTCGAGTTCTTTGAAGGCGCATAGGCAGGAGAGGAAAAGGTAAAATGGGAATCAGGAAAGTGAACCCGACGTCTGCGGGCCGTCGGTTCCAGACATACGCCACTTTCGAGGACATCACGACCGACAAGCCGGAAAAGAGCCTCATTGAACCGCTTCGCAAATCGGGCGGTCGCAACAACGCCGGCCGTATCACCGCTTGGCAGCGGGGCGGCGGACATAAACGGCTCTACCGTATAATAGACTTCAAACGCAACAAGGAAGGCATTCCGGCCAAGGTCGCCACTATCGAATACGATCCCAACCGTTCGGCAAACATCGCCCTTCTGCATTACACGGACGGCGAAAAGCGCTATATCCTCGCCCCCGTGGGAATCAAAGTCGGCGACAGGGTCATTACCGGCGCCGATGCGGACATCAAGCCCGGCAACTGTCTCAAACTGGCCAACATTCCTCTTGGAACCGTGGTGCACAATATCGAAATGCGTCCCGGCAAGGGCGGCCAACTGGCCCGCTCCGCAGGCTCCAGCGCGCAGTTGATGGCCAGGGAAGGAAAATACGCCACCCTTCGCATGCCCTCCGGCGAGATGCGGATGATTTCGGTGGAATGCAAGGCGACCGTGGGCCAGGTGGGAAATATCGATCATGAAAACGTCTCGCTCGGCAAGGCCGGACGGACGCGCTGGCACGGGAAAAAACCACACGTGCGCGGCGTTGCCATGAACCCCGTTGACCACCCGATGGGTGGTGGCGAAGGCCGAAGCTCGGGAGGCCGCCATCCCTGTACGCCCTGGGGTGTGCCGACGAAGGGCTATCGCACGCGCAAGCCCAAGCAGAGCGATAAACTTATCATTCACCGCCGGAAGTAATGGTCGGGCGGATAGGCATTACGGTATCGGGTGTCCGGTTTCATAAATCCCGGAGCCCGGCACTCAACAGGAGGAAACAGTGCCTCGGTCTTTAAAAAAAGGGCCATTTGTCGACGATCACCTCAGCCAGAAGGTCTTTCGGGCAAGAGATACCGGTGACCGCAAGGTGATCAAGACCTGGTCGCGCAGGTCCACGGTTTTGCCGGAATTCGTCGGAGTCACCCTTGCCGTCCACAACGGGAAGAAGTTCATTCCGGTGTTTGTGAGCGAGAACATGGTCGGGCATAAGCTCGGCGAGTTTGCGCCCACCAGGACCTTTTACGGCCATGCCGGCGACAAGAAGTCCAAAGTCAAAGGGAAGAAATAATGGAAGTCAGAGCCGTTAGCAAATACCTGCGGGTTTCTTCGCAAAAGACCAGGCTGGTTGCAGACATGGTGCGCGGCAAATCGGTGAGTGAAGCTCTCATTTTGCTCAGGTTTACCCCGAAAAAGAGCGGGCGGCTTTTGACCAAGACGCTGCGCTCGGCAATCGCCAATGCGGAGAGCGCCCACAGCCTGGATGCCGACAATCTCTATATCAAGACTCTCCTGGTCGACCAGGGGCCGCGCCTGAAGAGGTTTCGTCCGCGGGCGATGGGGCGGGCAACGCGAATTATCAAACCGTCGAGCCACATTACTGTGGTGCTGGCTGAGAAATAGTCCCCTTCCGGGGTTATATTTAATCTTGAGATCACCTTATGGAGGTGAAGTTTGGGACAGAAAGTTCATCCAACCGGGTTCCGGCTAGGCGTCATCAAGACCTGGGATTCGAAATGGTTTGCCACCAGGGACTATTCAAAGCTCGTTTTTGAGGATCACCAGATTCGCGACTACGTAAAAGCGCGGCTCTTTCATGCGGGCATTTCGAAAACCGAGATCGAGCGGGCAGCCAATAAGGTGAAAATCCGGATTCATACGGCAAGGCCCGGAATCGTAATCGGGAAAAAAGGCGCTGAGATCGAAGTGCTGAGGCGCGACCTCGAACGCAGGTTCAAACGCGAAGTGCTTATCGACATCCAGGAAGTCCGCCGTCCCGAACTGGATTCAACCCTGGTCGCCGAAAACATCGCCCTGCAGCTCGTCCGCCGGGTTGCTTTCCGACGCGCCATGAAGCGCGCCGTAAGTTCAGCCTTGAAGTTCGGGGCAAAGGGTGTTCGCGTGGCCTCCGCCGGCCGTCTGGGCGGGGCTGAAATGGCCCGTCGTGAGTGGTACCGTGAAGGCAGGGTGCCTCTTCACACCCTTCGAGCGGACATCGACTATGGAACGGCCCTGGCCAGGACGACCTACGGCATCATCGGCGTAAAGACCTGGATATTCAAGGGCGAGGTCCTGCCCTAGGGCGGGATCGAGCACTTACCGGCCGCGCAACCGCGGGGCATCACCCCGCCGTGGTCCCTTTTTTCAAAACTCGCGGCCCGAGACTGCTCTCACAGCAAAGATATTTTCGGAATTTTTGCCGGACGGGCGCTGGCCCGCTTCGCGCATAGTACCGGGAGAAACAGGAAATGTTAGCGCCCAAAAGAGTCAAATTCAGAAAAGTGCAAAAGGGCCGGATGCGCGGCACCGCATTTCGGGGCAGCAGCGTGAGCTTCGGCGATTTCGCGCTCAAATCCCTTGAGTGCGGATACGTCACCGCGCGCCAGATCGAAGCGGCCCGCGTTGCCATTACCAGGCATGTCAAGCGCGGCGGCAAGGTCTGGATCCGCATCTTCCCCGATAAGCCCTTCACCAAGAAACCTGCCGAAACCCGCATGGGAAAAGGCAAGGGCTCTCCCGAGGGCTGGATGGCCGTTGTCCGGCCGGGTCGAATTCTCTATGAGATCAAGGGTGTAAGCGAATCGGTTGCGCGCGAGGCATTAAACCTTGCCGCCCACAAGCTTCCGGTACCCACCCGCTTTGTCTCAAGGACGGATGTGCTATGAAACCAGGCGCTCTACGGGACATGACAAAAGACGAACTGCTGCTAAAGCTTAACGAACTTCGGGAAGCACAGTTTAACCTTAAATTCCAGCACGCCACCGGGCAACTGGAAAGTACCGCGCGGCTTCCCCATATCAAGAAGGACATCGCGCGCATCCTGACAATTGTGTCCGAGTTGGACAGGAAAGCTGAAGCATAGGGGCCGCAATATTATGGAAGAACGCAAGGCAATCAGGAAAACACGCGTCGGCAAGGTCTTGAGTAGCAAGATGGATAAGACCGTGGTGGTTATGGTCGAGCGGCTGATACAAGACAAGATGTACCGAAAATACGTCCGCCGCCGCAATAAGTTCAAAGCTCACGACCCCCAGAACGCCTGTTCGGTTGGAGACCGTGTGCTGATCGAGGAAAGCAGGCCCATCAGCAAGGAAAAACGCTGGCTGGTGGTGAAAATACTCGATAAAGCGGCCGTCTAACGGAAAACGGGTGGCAGATGACAGGGGTCGGAAAAGATGGATTTTCCGTTCTCCGTCTTTCGGCTTCCGGTGCATGGAGTAAGAAATGATTCAAGCGGAAACTCAATTAAACGCCGCCGATAATTCCGGGGCCAAGCGCCTTTACTGCATAAAAGTGCTTGGCGGCACTCGAAGGCGCTATGCTTCGGTTGGCGACATCATTGTGGTGTCCGTCCAGGAAGCCATCCCCAACGCGAAGGTTAAAAAGGGGGACGTGCTCAGGGCGGTAGTGGTGCGCACCCGAAAGGAAGTCCGACGCCCCGACGGGTCCTACATTAAATTCGACGATAATTCCGCGGTGCTGATCAACGCGGCCAAAGAACCCATCGGCACCCGCATCTTCGGGCCGGTTGCCAGGGAACTGCGGGCCAGGCAGTTTATGAAGATAATTTCGCTCGCTCCTGAAGTTCTTTAGCGCCAAAGGACAATATCCATGAAACACCAGAGTTTTCATATCAAGAAAGACGACACGGTGAAGGTAATCGCCGGCAAGGATAAGGGTAAGAGCGGCAAGGTCATGCGGGTTATTCCCAAAAAGGACCGGGCCATCGTGGAAAAGATCAACATGGTCAAGCGACACATGCGGCCCAGCCAGCAGCAGAGGCAGGGCGGCATCTTGGAGAAGGAAGCCCCCATCCACGTCTCGAACCTCATGTTGATCTGTACGAAGTGCACAGACCCGACCAGGGTGGGCTACAAGATGATCGATGACCGTAAAGTCAGGTACTGCAAGAAGTGCGACGAAGTCATCGACTAGCAGCGTCCACCGCAAAGGCGGGAACGGAGGAAAAATGGCGGTATTGCGGGACAAATACAACCAGGAGATAGTCCCCCGTCTCCAGGAACAGTACAAGTACAAGAGCCCGATGCAGATCCCAAGGGTTACGAAGATAACCGTTAACATGGGGCTCGGGGAAGCGATCCAGAACATAAAGATTCTCGACTCGGCTGCGGCGGAACTGGCACAGATCAGCGGCCAGAAACCGGTCATCACCAGGGCGCGGCAGAGCATCGCCGCTTTCAAGCTCAGGAAGGGAATGCCCATCGGGTGCATGGTGACTCTGCGCGGCGACAGGATGTACGAATTTTTCGACAAGCTGGTAAACGTTGCCCTGCCGCGCGTGCGCGACTTTCGCGGCATCTCTGCCAAGGCGCTTGACGGCAGGGGCAATTATACGCTCGGCATCAAGGAGCAGATAATTTTCCCGGAGATCGACTACGACAAGATCGATAAGATCAAGGGAATGAACATAACGATTGTCACTACGGCCCAGACGGACGACGAGGCCAGATCGCTTCTGGCCTTCATGGGAATGCCGTTCAGGCAGTAAGAAGGAGGCCTCTTTGGCTAAGAAGTCACTCATTGCAAAAGCGAAACGCACTCCCAAGTTCAAGGTCCGGACCTATAACAGGTGCCCCATATGCGGACGGCCCAGGGGATATCTGCGCAAGTTCGGACTGTGCCGCATCTGCTTTCGCGGAATGGCCCTCAAGGGCGAACTGCCCGGCGTTGTCAAGGCTAGCTGGTAAGGTTCCAAGGAGAATAAGAGAATGGTATCGGATCCAATCGGGGACTTCATCAACCGAATCCGCAATGCGCAGAAGGCCAGATTCGACAAAGTCGACATTCCGGCCTCCCGGATCAAGGCAAACCTTGCACGCATTCTGAAGGAAGAGGGATATATAAAGAATTATAAATTTATCAGGGACGATAAGCAGGGGGTCCTGAGAGTTCACCTCAAGTACGGCGAGAGCCGCGAAGGCGCCCTCAGCGGGGCGAAGCGGATCAGCAGGCCGGGCCGCCGCGCCTACGTGGGCCACGAGGAAATTCCCCGGATATTGAACGGTATGGGCATATCCATCGTCTCCACCTCCAAGGGGGTCATGACCGACAGGCAGGCCCGCAAAGAGCGAATCGGCGGCGAAGTGCTTTGCTCGATCTGGTAGACTTGTCGCGTTCCCTGCGAAATTCGATAAAGGAGTTCTGGCATGTCACGGGTGGGTAAATTGCCCATAACGATACCGAAAGGGGTAAGTGTTACCCTGCAGGATTCGGTTGTATCGGTAAAGGGTCCCAGGGGGACGCTGGCTCGGCCGATCCCGGCCAATCTCGAAGTGCTGATCGGCACCGAGATGATCGAGCTTAAAAGAAACGATGATTCCAACCAGTCCCGGTCGCTCCACGGCCTTTTTCGGGCACTGATGAGCAACATGGTGCGCGGGGTGAGCGAAGGGTTCGTCAAGGGGTTGGAGATCCAGGGAACGGGCTACCGCGCTGAGGTCCAGGGCACCAACCTCAATCTCAGCCTCGGGTATTCCCACCCTATCCAGTTCCCGTTGCCCGAGGGTATCAAGGCCAGCGTCGATAAGGCCAACGCCGTCAGACTGGAAGGCATGGACATTGAGGTCCTGGGCGAAACAGCCGCCAGGATTCGCGCTCTCAGGCCGGCCGAGCCGTACAAGGGCAAAGGCATCCGCTACGCCGGAGAACATATTCATCGAAAGGTCGGCAAGACCGGTTCCAAGAAGTAGTCGGAGGACACTAGAATGGCTGGAAAGACCAATCCTCGCGATGTTGCCCGTCTCAAGCGAAAGAAGCGCATAAGAAAGAAGGTCGAGGGATTTGAGTTGCGCCCCAGGCTGACGGTGTTTCGAAGCGATAAGCATATTTATGCTCAGGTAGTAAACGATGAGAGCGGCACGACCGTGGTTTCGGCTTCCACGCTTTCGCCTGAGTACAAGAAGATGGAAGCGATCAAGGGCAAGTTGGCCGCAGCCAAACGGGTAGGCGAGCTGGTTGCCCGCATGGCCCTTGAAAAGGGTATTGCCAAGGTGGTTTTCGACCGAAACGGCTTCATCTATCACGGACGCGTCCAGGCTCTTGCCGAGGCCGCCCGCGAGAAGGGGCTTGATTTTTAATTCCTGACAGATCGGAGGCGGTCAAATTGATAGCTGTGGAATCAAGCCAGCTGCAGTTAATCGACAAGGTGGTCCATATAAGCCGTGTGGCCAAAGTTGTTAAGGGCGGCCGGCGTTTTTCGTTCAGTGCGATCGTGGTGGTGGGCGACGGCGACGGCCGGGTGGGCTCGAGCCTGGGCAAGGCCAACGAAGTTCCCGAAGCCATTCGCAAGGGAATGGAATCGGCCAAGCGCTCCATGGTGAAGGTGCCGATCATCAACTCCACCATACCGCACGAGGTGCTCGGGCAGTTCGGCGCATCCTCCGTTGTTTTGAAGCCGGCCTCGCCCGGTACGGGAGTGATCGCCGGCGGCGCCGTCCGCGCCATAATGGAAGCAGCGGGCATTAACAATATTTTGACCAAGTGCATCGGGTCGCGAAATCCCCACAACGTGGTGAAAGCCACTTTGGAAGGTCTGAAGAGACTGCGCAGCGTCGAACAGGTGTCCAGGATTCGGGGAAAAAACATAACGGAAGAATAATTTCACCGCGCGGATGCACAGCCTGCAGACGGCCGGAGATTTTAACCAACCGGGGACAGGCACAATAGAGATTTGCTCTTATAGAGTGTCTTTCTGTGCGGTGAGTAAAGATCAGGGTGATGAAATGGTAAAGCCGATTGAAGTCAGACTTGTTCGAAGTCCGATCGGGCGTCCCGAGAAACACAGGAAGATTTTGCAGGCGCTCGGCCTTACGCGGATGCACAGGCCGGTTGACCTGTACAGCTCGCCGCAGGTGCTTGGCGCCCTTAAAAAAGTGATTCATCTCGTCGAGATCAAAGAAAAATAGAAAGACGGGGTCGTTCGGATGAAACTCGGAGAACTCGCTCCGCCGCGCGGGGCTAAAAAAAATACGAAAAGGTTGGGAAGAGGTTCCGGTTCCGGGCAGGGAATGACTTCCGGCAAGGGAACCAAGGGCCAGAAGTCCCGCTCGGGCGGCGGTACGCCTCCATGGTTTGAAGGCGGCCAGATGCCCCTGCAGCGCAGAATTCCCAAGCGCGGATTCACCAATATTTTCAGGAAAGAGTTCACTATCGTAAACGTTGGGGACCTGGGGCGCTTTGCTTCCGGAAGCGAGGTCAGTCCGCTCGATCTTCAGAGCGTCGGGTTGCTCAAGAAGGTCCCTTACGGGGTGAAGCTTCTTGCCAACGGCGAGATAGACCATCCTCTCACCGTTCGCGTGCACAAGGCAAGTGCTTCGGCCGTTCAAAAAATCGAAGCGGCCGGGGGCAAAGTGGAAATCATCCCGATCAAGGAAGGAAAATAAAGAGTGCTTGGAGGATTTGCCACTATAGGGAGAATCCCCGAACTCAAGCGCCGAATCGGGGTCACCCTGCTCTTGCTTGCAGTCTATCGCATCGGAGTGCACATCCCCACTCCGGGGATCAATACCGATGCCCTGCTGGCTTACTTCAGGGCCGCACAGGGAACTCTTCTCGGGCTGTTCGACATGTTTTCCGGCGGTGCTCTCAGGCAGCTTTCCGTTTTTGCTCTCGGGATTATGCCCTACATCAGCGCATCGATCATTCTCCAGCTCCTGACCGTGGTTATTCCGACGCTCGAGCGGTTGAGCAAGGAAGGTGAAGCCGGACACCGCAAGATTACCCAGTACACACGCTACGGCACGGTCATCCTGAGCGTTATTCAGGGCTTCGGGATCGCGGTCGGGCTTGAGGGCATGATGTCTCCCGGCGATATGCACATCGTGCTTTCCCCGGGATGGGGATTTCGCCTCGTAACCGTCATAACCCTTACCGCCGGCACCGCCTTTATCATGTGGCTCGGCGAACAGATAACCGAGCGCGGCATCGGAAACGGCATCTCGCTGATCATCTTCGCCGGTATAGTCGCAGGAATTCCAAACGCCATTATCAGCACCACGCGGCTGGTTCAGACCGGTGAAATCAGCATTTTTCTCCTGATTGCCCTGGCGGTAATGATGCTTGCGGTAGTGGCGTTTATCATATTTATGGAGCGGGGCCAGAGACGCATACCGGTCCAGTACGCCAAACGGGTGGTCGGAAGGCGCGTCTACGGCGGCCAGAACACCCATATTCCGCTCAAGATAAACACCTCGGGCGTCATTCCGCCGATATTCGCATCTTCGATTATCATGTTTCCGGCAACGGTGGCAAACTTCATCCACATCCCCTGGGTGCAGTCCGTCGCACAGGCGCTGGGGCCGGGACACTGGGCCTACTCCGTGCTATACGTTGGATTCATTATCTTTTTCTGCTATTTTTATACGGCGATCGTTTTCAATCCTGTGGACGTATCGGATAATATGAAAAAATACGGCGGGTTCATTCCCGGGATACGACCCGGGCGCCCGACCGCCGAATACATCGACAAGGTGCTAAGCCGCATTACTCTTGGCGGCGCGATCTATGTCTCAGCGGTTTGTGTTCTCCCTACCCTGCTCATCCAGAAATTCGCCGTCCCGTTCTACTTTGGTGGAACAGCCCTTCTGATCGTTATCGGCGTCGCCATGGACACCCTGTCGCAGATAGAGGCACACATGCTGTCTCGCCATTACGAGGGATTCCTTAAAAGGAGCCGCGTCAAGGGCCGCCGCTAATCCTCCGCCTCCCCTTTCAGGACGGATTGCGAGCGGATAGTCCAAAACAAAGGATCACGAATTTCCAGCAATGGGAGGGAAACGATGAACATCATTCTGCTTGGACCCCCGGGAGCAGGCAAAGGAACTCAGGCAAAGCGTCTCATCGACCAGTACCACATTCCGCAGGTTTCCACGGGCGATATGCTCCGCGAAGCACTCAAGGCGGGAACACCCCTGGGGCTCGAAGCAAAAAAGTACATGGATCAGGGCGCGCTGGTCCCCGATTCGGTGGTCATAGGGCTTGTCAAAGAGCGCATCCAGAAGCCCGACGCAAAGAACGGCTATATGCTTGACGGTTTTCCGCGCACGGTATCCCAGGCGCAGGTCCTGGACGGCATCCTTGGCGATTTGAGCCAGAAAATCGATCACGTCGTAAGCGTGGAAGTGCCCAGTTCCGAACTCATGGGCCGGCTCACCGGCCGGCGTACCTGCCGCCAGTGCGGCGCCGGTTTTCACGTCATATTCGATCCTCCGAAAAGCGACGGCAAATGCGACAAGTGCGGCGGCGAGCTTTACCAGAGGTCCGATGACAATGAGGTCACGGTGAAGTCGCGCCTGGAAACCTATGAAGCGCAGACAAAGCCATTGATCGACTACTATGAAAACCAGGGAAAGCTTCGCCACATCGACGGCGTTGGCAAAATGGACGACATTTTGAGCCGCATCAAAGCGGTGCTTGGCTAGAAGAAGGCAGTATTTTTGATTATTCTGAGGTCGCGTGCTGAAATCGAGAAGATCCGAAGCTCCTGCCGGATAGTAGCCGAAATTCTTCGCAAGCTCTCGCAACGCGTTCAGCCCGGCATCACCACGTGGGACCTGAACGCGTTCAGTGAAGAACTGGCCCGGAAAGAAGCGGCACAACCGGCATTCAAGGGCTATCATGGCTATCCGTTCGCCCTGTGCACCTCGGTAAACGAAGAAGTGGTCCACGGCATGCCCTCGAAACACCGCCGGCTCAAAGAGGGCGACATCGTGAGCCTCGATTTCGGGGTGGTGGTCGACAGCTACTACGGAGATGCTGCGATCACGGTGCCCGTGGGCCGGATATCCGAGGAAGCGGCCAGGTTGTGCGCGGTAACCGAGGAGTCCCTGTACCAGGGGATTTCCAAGGCGGTTGCCGGCAACCGCCTCTCGGACATTTCCCATGCGATCCAGGAATTCGTGGAGGCGCGTGGTTTTTCGGTGGTAAGGGAATTCGTCGGACACGGCATCGGCCAGCACCTGCACGAGAGTCCGCAGATTCCCAACTACGGTCCGCCCGGGAAGGGAGTCAGGCTCAAGCCGGGGATGGTGCTCGCCATCGAGCCGATGATAAACTGCGGGGTGCCGAATGTTGAGATCCTGGAGGACCAGTGGACGGCGGTAACACTGGACAAGAAGTTGTCGGCGCATTTCGAGCACACGATTGCGATAACGGAAAACGGGCCGGAGATACTGACTCGCAATGAAATTGCTTTACAATAGATAAATGTGCGGGTAAAATATAAAGTTTGCATCAAAGAGAAGGAGTCGCACCAAGCATGGCTAAAGAGGACGCTATAGAAGTGGAAGGAACCGTTGTGGAAACCCTCCCAAATGCCATGTTCCGGGTCGAGCTGCCAAATGGCCATCGCATTCTTGCCCATATATCCGGAAAGATGCGCATGCATTTCATACGCATCCTTCCGGGAGACAAGGTCACGGTGGAACTTTCCCCCTATGACCTGACCCGCGGACGCATTACCTACAGGTCCAAATCGTAGCGTTCCGGCGGCTCCTGTTGTTTCGGGTTCGTAGAAAGGAAGTCACCAAATGAAAGTGCGAGCATCGGTAAAGCGCATCTGCAGAAAATGCAAGATTATTCGCCGCCACGGAAATGTGCGCGTAATTTGTGAAAACCCCAGGCACAAGCAGCGCCAGGGCTAAGGGAGGATACATTTGGCACGCATCGCAGGCATTGACCTACCCAAGAACAAGCGCATCGAGATCGCCCTCACATACATCTATGGCATCGGCAGGTCAACATCCCAGAAGATCCTGGAGATGTCGGGCATCAACCGCGACACCAAGAGCGATGACCTCACCGAAGTACAGGTGAACGCGATCAGACAAACTATCGACTCCCATTTCAAGGTGGAAGGTGATCTGCGATCCGAGGTCTCGATGAGCATTAAGCGTCTCATGGACCTGGGCTGCTACAGGGGATTGAGGCACCGCAGGGGGCTGCCGGTGCGCGGCCAGAGAACCCACACCAATGCCCGCACCCGAAAGGGTCCGCGCCGTTCTGTTATGGGCAAGCGCAAGAAAGCATAGGACGGAGGAAACATGGCAAGAGAGAAAACAGCCAGGACCAAGAAAAAAGAGCGTAAGAACATTCTGAACGGCGTCGCTCACATCCGCTCAACCTTCAACAACACCATAATCACGATAACCGACCTGAGTGGAAACGCCATTTCCTGGTCCAGCGCTGGAAGCCAGGGATTCAAGGGGTCGCGCAAAAGTACTCCTTTCGCCGCGCAAATTGCAGCCGAAACGGCCGCAAAGAAGGCCCAGGAGCACGGGGTCCAGAACATCGAGGTTTACGTGAAGGGTCCCGGGTCCGGGCGCGAGGCCGCGTTGCGT
Organism: uncultured delta proteobacterium; assembly: GCA_963712895.1. Lineage (GTDB taxonomy): Bacteria > Desulfobacterota > Syntrophobacteria > Syntrophobacterales > Syntrophobacteraceae > SbD1. Next base: position 338,437 of record CAVQJR010000021.1, read on the forward strand.
GCTCTCCAGGCAGCGGGTTTCAACATAACTTTTATCAAGGACGTTACCCCTATTCCGCACAATGGCTGCCGGCCTCCTAAGAGGCGCAGGGTATAGCCCCGGGCCTGGTGCAATCAAATAATCCAGGAGGACGATTTTGGCTCGCTACACTGATGCACAATGCAGACTTTGCCGCCGCGAGGCAATGAAGCTATACATCAAAGGAGACCGCTGCTATTCGGACAAGTGCGCCATCGAACGCCGCAACTATCCGCCCGGGCAACACGGTCAAGGCCGTGGGAAGCTGTCCGATTATGGGCTGCAGCTCCGTGAAAAACAGAAGATAAAGAGATTATACGGCCTGGTTGAAAAGCAGTTTAAAAGCTATTTCAAAGAGGCAGATCGACAGAAGGGCGTTACCGGAACGAACTTCCTGGTCCTGCTCGAACGCAGACTCGACAACACCGTCTACCGTCTCGGGTTCGCCAATTCCCGTTCCCAGGCCAGGCAACTTGTCAGGCACAGCCACTTTCTCGTCAACGGCAAGAAGGTCGATATCCCTTCCTACCTGCTGAGGCCCGGAGATACGATCGCCGTGGCCGAGGCCAGCCGGAGCCTTGCCGTGATAAACGAGTCGATGGGCGCTTTGCCGCGCAGGGGCCTTGCCGCCTGGTTGGAGCTCGACACTTCGCGCTACGAGGGCTTGTTCAAGGTGTATCCGAACCGTGAAGAAATGAACCTGCCGGTGCAGGAACAACTGGTGGTGGAATTCTATTCCAAGTAGTACAACGTTATACTGCGGGAATCTGTGCTGTCGGGGGGGCCTTGGAGAGCGCTTTGCGCCCAACGGCCCGCTTGACTTTCCGGAATAGGCGCCTGTTCTGACACCCTGATGAGGATAGACCATGCAAAAAAACTGGCGCGAACTTATCAAGCCGAAGCGCTTGGAAATTGAAACAACCGATCCGAATACTTACGGGAAATTCGAGTGCGAACCCCTGGAGAGGGGTTTTGGCATAACGCTGGGCAACGCTCTGAGGCGGGTCCTGCTATCGTCGCTGCAGGGTTCGGCCATAACCAGCGTAAAAGTCGATGGTGTTCTGCACGAGTTTTCGACCATCCCGGGCGTGCTGGAAGACGTTACCGATGTGATCTTGAACCTCAAGGAAGTACGTTTCAGGGTTACCGGTGACGGCGCTCCCAGGCGCCTGTATATAGAAAAAGACGGCGAGGGGCGGGTTAGCGCCGGAGACATTCAGGGCAGTGCCCACATCGACGTGCTCAATCCCGATCAGCACATCTGCACCCTGGCCCGCGACGCCAAGCTCCGGATGGAGCTTATGATCAAGCAGGGAAAGGGCTACGTTCCGGCCGATAAGAACGTGGAAGAAAACCAGCCGATCGGGACCATTCCCATCGATTCCATATTTTCGCCCATCCGCAAGGTAAGCTATACGGTGACTCAGGCGCGCGTCGCCCAGATTACCGACTATGACAAGCTTACGCTTGAAATCTGGTCCGACGGCAGCGTCAAACCCGAAGACGCACTGGCTTACGCGGCCAAGATACTCAAGGACCAGCTCACGATATTTATCAACTTCGAGGAGGAAGCGGAGACACAGGAGGAAGAGGTTCGCATGGAGCCCTCCTTTAATGAAAACCTCTTCCGAAGCGTTGACGAACTCGAACTTTCGGTGCGCTCGGCCAACTGCCTCAAAAACGCCGATATACGCTACATCGGCGAACTGGTCCAGAAGACCGAGCAGGAAATGCTCAAGACGAAGAATTTCGGCCGCAAGTCCCTTAACGAGATCAAGGAAATACTTAGCGAGATGGGCCTCTCGCTGGGAATGAAGATCGAGAATTTCCCGAGCCGCGAAGAAATAGAAGAGCGAAGAAAGGAACAGGAATAGCCATGCGCCACGGAGTCTCCGGAAGAAAGCTCAATCGCACGACAAGCCACCGTCTGGCCATGTTCCGCAATATGGTGACCTCGCTTCTCGACCACGAGCGCATTTACACGACCATCCCCAAAGCCAAGGAAATGCGCCGGTGGGCCGAGTGGATGATTACGCTGGGCAAGCGGGGCGATCTTAACGCCCGCAGGCAGGCCCTTGCGATTGTGCGTGAAAAGAAAGTGGTGTACAAGCTCTTCGACGATCTGGCCGCCAGGTATCAGAACCGCGCGGGTGGATACACCAGGATCGTCAAGGTTGGCTTCAGGAGAGGCGATGCGGCTCCGATGTGCCTGCTGGAGCTGGTGACCGAAGGCGGCGGCGGGCGCGAGAAGGGCAAGAAAAAGGACGCGAAAAAGGTCGAAGCCCCAAAGGCGGAGCCTCAAGCCGCTTCCCTGCCGGAGCCCGAACCCGCAGGCCCCGAGGTTTAGATATTCGGTTTCGGTTTTGGTTTCAGTCGTTGGTTGCCGTCAAACAGAGCACCGACACTCGACAACCGGCCTTCTAAATGAAACAACCCGCTTCGGCGGGTTGTTTTTTTGGTTGAGATCGCAACGGTATATGGCGATACCTTGAAGGTCAGGGATTTTCTTCTTCTTTTTGAACATAGGAATTACATTCTTTGCAGGTGAACCCGCCCCACATTCCCTTGGCTGCTTTATCAAGGCAATCGTCATAGTTCGGACAGGCAAAATTTCGAACTCCTTTGCCTTCCTTGCACATCATGGGATACGGAGCGTCTTTATCCATTCTTTCCGGCTGGATGGGCTGTCCCCGGGCTCCTTTTTCCTTTGCCATTTCTGCGAAACTCCTTGTCCAGATGCTCACGGGAAAGCGACCCAATAGATCGGGACTTTAACTTTCCGGTCAAACGGCTTCCAGTTCCATTATAAAAATATTCGGTTCAAAAAAGTAGTGCGTCCGCGATCTTTTTCTCCACATGGAATTTTGAGCGGCACGCGGCACGTGTTTCGATACTCGATGCTTCCAACCGGCCGCTGGACGTTGGATCATGCATGATAGCATCGCTTCCCCGGCGCCTGCCGCACATCCGGTATCGAAACTTTGTAGTATATTATAAAATTCCGGGTAGTTCCAATATTTTCAAAACCGAAAGGTCTCCATCCGATGAACCCCCAAAGCACGAAAAAGGCGGCCAAACTCCTGGCTGCGGCAAGTCTTCTGCTCTTCGCGCTCTCAACGGCGGCCATGCTGCGCAAGATGGAGCCCTTTTACACCAATTACTACTCCCTGGCATGGTGGAGCTACATACTCTTTCTCCAGTCGGCACTTTATTGGAAGACCGGAAAATCTCTCCTGTTTGACAGTCCCGCAAAGTTTGTCCTCCTGCTGCCCCTTTCCGTGACCGTGTGGCTTTTTTTCGAGGCTTTGAACTTTCGCCTCTCCAATTGGCACTATATAAATATGCCGCCTGACACTTTCGAACGCTGGACCGGTTACCTTATTGCCTATTCGACGGTTTTACCCGGTATTTTTGCCACAATGGAGTTGCTGGAATCGGCAGGATTGTTCAAAAATTACAGATGCAACCCACTTTCCGGGGCACGCAGACTCTACAGGCCTCTCACCATTGCCGGGGCGGTGTTTTTTATGCTGCCCCTGGTATGGCCCCGGTTTTTCTTCCCGCTGGTGTGGGTTTCGCTCATCTTTTTGCTTGAACCTATAAACCACAGGTACGGCGCCCCGTCGTTTCTGCGGGACTGGGAAAAGGGCTCGCCCCGAAATTTTTCCCTCCTCCTGGCTTCCGGGCTGGTCTGCGGGCTCCTATGGGAGTTGTGGAACTTCAAGGCCGGCGCCAAGTGGATCTACACCGTGCCCTTTGTCGGGTCCCTCAAGATTTTTGAAATGCCGGCACTGGGGTTCCTGGGCTTTCCGCCTTTCGCCGTAGAGTGTTTCGCCGTTACCTCCTCTTTCTTGCTCCTTGCCGGAAGGATCAAGGCAATGGTCCCGGGCAGGAAAGCCATGGCGCTCTACCTTGTGGGCGCTGCCCTCATAGTTCTTTTCGACCTGCTGGTCTTTGCCGGAATCGACCGGCTGACAGTACTGTCCTACCAGGCGGTATCCGGTTAAAATTACACCTCTTGTTGAATGCAAATTATTAAAGCTGCCGCTGAGACGCGGAGGGCACAGAGAAAAAGTTACGGAAAAATTCCAACGTGGCGAAGACCGTGCCCGCCCGAAGGCTTCTTCGATTTTCTCTTCGCCCTCTGCGTCTCTGCGGTAGCCAGCCCCAACGGCAGGAATGGAATTCGATGAAATACGCCTCACTCGTGAGCCTCGGGTGCTCAAAGAACCTGGTCGATAGCGAAACCATGGTAAAGCAGCTCGTGGACTTCGGCTACCGGATGACCGGGGAGCTTTCCCGGGCCGAGCTGATTGTGGTGAACACGTGCGGATTTCTGGAAAGCGCGGTCCGGGAGGCGATTGACGCCGTTCTGGAGGCCGCCCGCTACAAGGAGGCCGGCACGTGCGCCAAGCTGGTGGTTGCCGGCTGCATGGTCCAGCGCTACGGGAAAAAGCTCCTCGACCAGTTGCCCGAGGTGGATATCTTCCTTGGGACTTCCCATTACCACAAACTTGAAAGCATCCTCGAATCAAACCTTTCCGGAAACCCGAGGCGGCTTTGGATCGGAAGGCCGCTTCATGCCGGTGGTCTGAACAGGGTGAGGTCCACCGGGTTTCACACGGCGTATATCAAGATTGCCGAAGGCTGCGGCAACTCCTGTTCGTTCTGTATTATTCCGCACCTGAGGGGGCCTCTTCGCAGCCGCCCCCGGGTCGATATCGTCGCGGAAGCCGCCGCGCTGGCACGCGAGGGGGTGAAGGAAATCAACCTGGTGGCACAGGACAGCGCGGCTTACGGACTGGACCGGGGCGAACCGGACGCCCTCCCCCGCCTGCTCGAAGCGCTCCAGGGCGTGCGGGACCTGGAATGGATTCGCCTGCTCTATGCCTATCCCGAGCGCATCACGGACCTCCTGCTCGAGGTCATGGCCCGGTTCTCCAGGGTCGTCCCCTACCTTGATATTCCATTCCAGCATTGCGTTCCCCGGATTTTGGAAAAAATGGGCAGGGCGGCGGAAAGTCCCGAAAAAGTCGTCGAAAGGATTCGCTCGGCCCTTCCCGGAATCGCCCTTCGAACTTCTCTCATGGTGGGCTTTCCCGGCGAAACGGAATCGGATTTCATGTCCCTTGTTTCATTCGTCCAATGGGCTGAATTCGACCACGCCGGGGTTTTTGCATTCTCCCCCGAACCCGGCACCAGGGCGGCGAGGCTTCCACGAAAACCCGGCAAAAAAGTCGCTGAAAAAAGACGCGCGATCCTTCTCGAAGTCCAGAGGCGGATTTCCCGCCGAAAGCTTGAACGGCGCGTGGGCGAGGTCCTGCCCGTCCTTATCGAAGGCCCCCATCCGGAAACCGACCTCCTTCTTTCGGGCCGCCTCGCCATCCAGGCGCCCGAAGTGGACGGCACGGTGATCATTACCGATGGGACCTGCGAAATCGGGCAGATCCGAAAGGTTCGCATTACCGCTGCGCACGACTACGATCTGGAAGGAATTGTTGTGTAGCTGAAACGAAAAAAGCGGGGCCGTTCGGCCCCGCCACGAAAATGGCATTCAATGATTTTGAGCCTGTCGCCGGGACCCCGCCCGATGGTGGTATCGCGGGCTTTGGTCCCGATCAGGCCGGCAGGCTATTCCATGAAGGTCTTGAGGCACGCCTGCCGGTTGGGGTTTTTCAATTTGCGAAGAGCTTTCTTTTCTATCTGCCGGATTCTTTCCTTGGAAACGTTGAACATCCTGCCGATTTTTTCCAGGGTCTCGGCGGGCTGGCCGTCAAGGCCGAACCGGAGCCGCAGGATCTTTTCCTCCCTGGGCTGAAGAGTGGAAAGCAGGGTTCGTGTAATTTCCGCAAGCTCCCGGTCCGAGCACTCATCCATCGGGGAAGTCGCCCGCTCGTCCTGCAGGAAGTCGCCCAGCCTCTGCTCGTCCTCGCCGATCGGCGTTTCAAGCGAGATGGGCTGTGCTGCCAGGGTGAGCACCATCTGCACTTTTTCCACGGGCAGCTTGGACCTTTCGGCTATTTCGAGCGGCATGGGCTCGCGGCCCAGTTCCTTGAGCAGTTCGTAGTAGACCTTGAAAAACAGGTTCTTCAATTCAATAAAATGCACCGGCAAACGAATTGTTCTCGTTTTGTCGTAGATACCCCGGATTATGCTCTGGCGAACCCACCACGTGGCATAGGTGCTGAACCTGTTGCCCTTGGTGTGGTCGAACCTTCCGACGGCCTTGAGCAGCCCCAGGTTTCCCTCCTGGATAAGGTCGTCGAATGTCATCCCGCGCCCCCGGTATCTTTTGGCGATGCTGAGCACCAACCGCAGGTTCGCACGCACCATTTCCTGCTTGGCGGAGTCAACCGCTTTCATAATGGCGTTTACGCGCGCAAGCGAAGAATGGAAGACCGGATTTTCGGGGCACTCCAGTGTTGCGCGCTCCAGGGTGCGCACGATCACTTTAAGGATCTTGTCCCGCACGCCGGGGAAGCTTTTCTCATGTTCGAGAAGCTTTTTGACTTTCTCGTTCAGGTCGGCAAAAATTTTGTTTTCGGGCGCATGCCGTTCCACTATCTGCACCAGTTCATCCTGGCCGTTACGGATTATCTGCGCAAGCTCGGTTTCGCGTTCCTGGCTCAGAAGCGGGTAGCTCGAAACCTCCTTGAGATAGCAGGTGATGTGATCTTCGTCGAAATCTTCAACGGTTGCCACCGCCACCTCAGAGGCCTCTTCTTCCTCCTCCTCCGTTTCAGATTCGTCGCGGAGTACGGGGGAATCCAGCGCCTCTTCTTCTTGGACCGAGCCTTCTATCCGGTCGATTTCCAGGTCGGATTCATGGAAGTTATCACCCATGACCTGCCCTTTGATAAGCCGGTCGAAATCTTCATCGTTGCTCTTCTTGAAGAAGTAGTCGAACGGAAGACACTTCTCAGCGGAATAGGCTTTCATAACAAACTCCTTCGGGGCAGGCCGGACCGCAATGACGGTCTGGCTGAGCACCCCTCCTTTTTACTATGCACAGCCCGCCGGTCTTAGAGGCGCAAATCAAGAACACGGCCATCGGGCTGGTAACAACTTAGGTACTATATATATTTAGTCAATATTTACGAATCAGTCTGAGGTTTGCAGAAGAACTTGAAAACGACCTGGAAGTGGTGTATTCGAAATAAATGACTCCCCGAAGGAGGGGAGGCGCATTCCAGCATTTCAAGGAAGATCGCTAAACCATCGGCTGAACTTTAAAAGATAACATATCTTAGCGTGATTGCAAGAGATTAATGCGCTAATCCAGCAAAATTTCCTGATTTTGTGGGATGGCACGGTCTCCGGGGCTGCTGTCCGAACGGACTTGCTTTAAAATACATGAACTTCACGCAAATGGGGACTCCCCTGATCCTCACCCCCCGCGACGCTTTTGGGCGGGAATTCCGGCGTTTTTGCGTTTTAATGCAACGGCATTTCAAAGAAATTTCGTATCAGATATGCAACTCCACCACGTCCCCGTCCTCAAGGACATAATCGCGCTGCACCATCCGCCCGTCGAATACGGCCTTTCCCCAAACTTTCGCAAACTTGAACCTGGTTACGAAATCCTTGTGTATTTCCTCGGCAAGGTCTCCCAAGGTGCTGTCCACGGGGAGCACGAACGGAGATTTGAGGTCGGGTTCCTTACCGGGCGACCTCGTATAGACCCGGATAATCCCGGCAAGATCGTAGAGCATCCGAAGAAAACCGTCCAGATTGCGCCCCAGGAGCGCCGAGAGGCCAATGCATCGCACCGGCATTTCGCTAAGCTCCAGGAATGCGTGCAAATCCTGCTCCGCCGCCTCATCATCCACCTTGTTAACAGCCACCAGCACCCTTTTGATAAAGGGCGCCTTTTTCAGACCGCGCGCAACGGGGATCTCCTCCGGGAAAATCCTCAGGCTTGCCAGGTAGGACAGCGTGTCATCGAACTGCTGGAGCGGGTCCCCTGAAATATCGATCAACACCACGACCATATCGGTACGCCTCAGAAGGTCGGCCAGGCCGGGGTCCTCGAATTCGGGGGGGACGGGTGGGGTGTCCACCAGTTGAAACTGGATATTTTCAAAGGCAGCCATCCCGGGGGTCGGTTTCCAGGTGGAATGGGGGAAATCCGCTATCTCGGGGCTGGCGTTGGTGAGCACGGAAACCAGGGATGACTTGCCCGTATTGGGCGCGCCCACTATCACGGCCTGTGAGGCCCCTTCCCTTTCAATGTTGTATGTGGTTTCCCGCCTGCCCGCGCCTTTTTTTTGCTGGGCTTCCGACTTATGCTTGGCGATGCGTTTGCGAAGGTCCGCCCTCAGCTTATCCGTGCCCTTATGCTTGGGCATGATCGTAAGCATTTCTTCCAGGGCTTCGATTTTCTCTTCGGGGGTCCTGCCCTCCCTGTACCGTTTTTCAGCCTCAAAATACGGGGGCGGCAGATTGGCCGGCATTTGCCTCTTCCCTTTCTCAAATCATTATGAGATAGACTACGTGCCTTGAACAGTCCCGGAAACATTTACCCTGAAGATATTAGACCGAGGTACGAGATGCAAAATTCCCCGGACCCCTTTTCAACTGGAAAGGACAAATGCGTTCAGAAGAAAACCGGATTGAGCTGCCATAAATGCAAGCAGGAACTCTCACTCATCAAGACCTGACGCAAAGTATTCCTGCGCTGCCGTGAATGCGGCGTAAACTATAGTATAATGGATTTTTGTAAAGAACTTACGGACGACCTGGAACAGGAACTGTACTCCTGCAGAGTGGACCGCCTCTAGCCCCTTCCCGCCGGAATCCAGCGTTTTTTCGATTGGTTGATGTAACTGTACCCCGGCTTTCGCCGGGGGGGGGGCGATACCGCCCTACCCTATCTTTTCGGCAATCAGCTTTTCGGCAAGCTTGAGCGCATCTCCCAGCTTATCGGGCCTGTTGCCGCCGGCCTGGGCCATATCCGGCCTTCCACCACCGCTGCCCCCCACTTCCTTTACGATCTCGCGGATCAGGTTTCCGGCATGAATTTTGGCTGAAAGCTCCGGGCTCACTCCGGCAAGCAGGAAAACCTTCTCCCCCGATACCGCACCCAGCACGGCAACACCCTTTGCAAACCGCTCCTTGAACCTGTCGTTAACTTCGCGAAGAGCTTTCGGATTATCGGCTTCAATGCTGGTTATCAGCACACTTATCCCGTTAAGCTCTCTGGCGGCTTCGAAAAGGTCCGCCGAACGCCTGGTGGCAAGCGAGGCATTCAGCGCGTCCAGTTCCTTTTCCATTTTCCGGGACTGGGCGAGAAGTTTTTCAACCCTGTCGGCGACCTCGACCGGGGCTGCCTTCAGCAGCGCCGACGCGCGGTCAAGGATTTCCCGTTGCCGGTTCAGGTACTCAAAGGCGTGCCTTCCCCCCAGCCCATCGATTCTTCTAACCCCCGCGGCGATGCTCATCTCCTGCACAATGACAAATAATCCGATGTCGCCGGTCCGGTGGGTGTGGGTGCCCCCGCAAAGCTCGCGGCTAAAACCCGGGATCTCAACCATGCGGACCCGGTCCCCGTATTTCTCCTCGAAAAGGGCCATGGCACCGGTTTTGAGCGCATCTTCGAGGTCCATTACGCGTACCGTCAGGTCATGGTTTTCCCGGATTTCGTCGTTTACGAGGCGCTCGATCCGCGCGATCTCCTCCGGCGAAACAGAGGCGAAATGGGTAAAGTCAAACCGCAGCCTGTCGGGAGCGACCAGGGAGCCGGCCTGCTTTACGTGGTCGCCGAGCACTTTCCTCAGCACGGCGTGCAGGATGTGAGTCGCGGTGTGGTGGATTTCAGTTTCCTTTCGCCCCTGCCGGTCAACCGACAACCGTACGGTCTCACCGGTAAGGAGCCGCCCGGATTCCACCTTGCCCACGTGCACGATGAGATCGCCGGGAAGTTTGACCGTATCGGATACCAGCATCGTGCCCTGAGGTCCGGTGATCCGTCCCCGGTCGCCCACCTGGCCGCCGGACGCGCCGTAGAAGGGCGTCTGGGAAACGATCAACTCGACTGCCGTTCCTTCCCCGGCGGCGCCGATTTCCTCGTCCCCCGTTATCATGGCCGTTATCTGCGACTCGGCCGCCAACTGCTCGTATCCGACGAACTTGCTCGTTATCCCACGCACGGAAATCTGGCTGTAAGCTTCCGAGATCTCCCGATCACCGCTGCCCTTCCAGTGCGCCCTGGACTGTTCGCGCTGTTTTTCCATGAGTTCCTGAAAACCGGTTTCGTCCACTCCAAAACCGAGTTCGCGCGACATATCGGTTACGATGTCGATCGGAAACCCGTAGGTATCGTAGAGCTTGAAGATAAGCGCACCCGGAATGACGGCCGCCTTTTCGTCCTGGAGCCTTCGGATTTCATTCTGGAGAAGTCTCAGGCCGTTATCCAGGGTCTCGTTGAAACGCTCTTCCTCGTTGACGATCACGCGGGTGATGAAGCTTCGGTTCTCCAGAAGCTCCGGGTAGGCGTCCTGCATCGATTCCATGACGGAGACCGCCACTTCGCTCAGAAATGGCTTATCGAGCCCCAGAAAGCGGCCGTGCCTGAGCGCCCGCCTGATCACACGTCTGAGCACATAGCCCCTGCCCTCGTTGCTGGGAAGTGCCCCGTCGCCGATAAGGAAAGCCCCGGCGCGGCTATGGTCCGCAATGACCTTTACCGAAACGTCTTTTTCGGGGCTCGTGCCGTATCGGTAGCCGCTCAACTGCTCGATTTTGGCCATCATCGGCACGAAAAGGTCGGTGTCGTAGTTGGATGGGACTTTCTGGAGGACCGCGGCAACCCTTTCCAGCCCCATCCCGGTATCTATGCTGGGCTTGGGAAGAGGCACCAGGGTGCCGTCTTCACCGCGGTTAAACTGCATAAAGACAAGGTTCCACAACTCCAGGTAGCGGTCGCAGTCGCAGCCCGGCTTGCACTCCGGCCTGCCGCAGCCTATCCCGGGTCCCTGGTCGATAATTATTTCCGAACAGGGACCGCACGGGCCGGTATCGCCCATCGCCCAGAAATTATCCTTCGTGGGAAAATCAAGAATCCGGTCCGGGGGAAGGTAGCGCGCCCAGTACTGCCTGGCCTCTTCGTCCGGGCCGAGCTTCATCGCGCCGTCGCCCTCATGGATGGTCGCGTAGAGCTTGTCCTTGGGAAGACCCAGCACCCCGGTCAAAAAATCCCACGCATACTCGACGGCGTCAGCCTTGAAGTAGTCGCCGAAGGAGAAATTCCCCAGCATTTCGAAAAAGGTGTGATGGCGCGCCGTTCGGCCGACGTTTTCAAGGTCGTTGTGCTTGCCGCCCGCGCGCATGCACTTCTGGCTGGTCGTTGCACGGGAATACGCACGCCTTTCCTCTCCCAGAAAAACCCTTTTGAACTGAACCATGCCCGCGTTGGTAAAAAGCAGGCTGGGATCATCGTGAGGGATGACCGAGGAGCTTTTTACAATTGCATGGTCCCTTTCCCGAAAGAAATCCAAAAAGGCCTTCCGAATTTCGCTGGCTTTCATTAAAGGAAATCTCCTCCCATATCGGTGGCGGGAATGAAACTATCCGGAGCATGATTCCAGGACAGCCCGCGGTCGAGCCGGCGCGCTACTCCCCGGAAACATCGGCGGTAGCAGCGGGCTTTGGAAAATAGTTCTCACGAATTTTTTGCTCGATGTCCGTTAACAGGTCGGGATGCTCCCTCAGGAAGCTCTTCGCATTCTCCCGGCCCTGTCCCAGCCTTTCTCCATTATAAGAATACCAGGTCCCCGACTTGTCTATCAGGTTCTTGTCCACTCCCAGGTCGAGAATGTCGCCCTCCCTTGATATCCCGCGACCGTAAATGATATCGAACTCCACCTCGCGGAATGGAGGCGCGATTTTGTTTTTAACCACTTTTACGCGGGTGCGGTTTCCGATCACATCCTGGCCTTCCTTGATCGGGCCGATGCGCCGGATGTCCATGCGCATCGTTGCATAGAACTTGAGTGCATTCCCCCCGGTGGTGGTTTCGGGCGAACCATACATTACGCCGATCTTCATCCGTATCTGGTTGGTGAAAATCACGCATGTCTTGGATTTGCTGATGGCGGAGACCAGTTTTCGCAGTGCCTGGCTCATGAGTCGCGCCTGGAGGCCAACGTGCGGGTCTCCCATTTCGCCCTCGATTTCCGCCTTGGGGACCAGGGCCGCAACCGAATCTATGACCACAACGTCGATGGCGTTGCTGCGCACCAGGATTTCGGCGATCTCCAACGCCTGTTCGCCGTAGTCCGGCTGGCTGATCAGCAGGTCTTCCACCACGACCCCCAGCTTTCGCGCGTACTGGATATCCAGGGCATGCTCGGCGTCTACGAATGCGGCAAGCCCGCCCAGTTTCTGCGCCTCGGCGATCAAGTGCAGGGTCAGCGTCGTCTTGCCCGAAGACTCCGGGCCGAAGATCTCGATTATGCGCCCGCGCGCAATCCCGCCGATCCCCAGCGCTATATCCAGGGAAAGGCAGCCTGTTGGAATAACAGGCACTTCCACGATCGCACCCGCACCAAGCCTCATTATGGCGCCTTTTCCGCACATGCGCTCGATTTGCGAAACCGCCGCGTCTATTGCTCTTTGCCTATCATCCGTAAGTCCCATCTACTGGATCTCCTCCCGGGGTGTATAGGAACAGTTTTATATTTGAACAGGTATGGCAAGGGGTTTCGACCAGGAAAACCCTCTGACCTGTTGATAACCTGCCGGATTTTAATTGGGGTTAGATTATTCGTCCGCTCAGGCGGGGCGCCCGGCAAAAGGCGCTTTAAACAAAGGCGTGTAACGAGCGCCGTCCGGCCTCAAATCGCTCTTATACAATACTAGTTCAGTTACGTCAAAGGGTTCCGCCGCAACATCCCGGTTGTCAACAAGAATTTGCTGCAGTGCCTGGAGCCCCCGCCTTCCCTTGACCCGGCCGATGGTGAGGTGCGGCTTGAACGGCCGATTTTCAGGCTCGAAACCGAAGGGAACCATTGCCGCTTCCACTTCTTTTTGCAGGCGCAACAGAGGCTCGCTCTCGCCCCGAAGGCCGGCCCAGATGACGCGGGGCGACTTGATGGTGGGAAAGGCGCCGCAACCCGCCACCTGGAGGTAAAAAGAAGAAGTGCGCAACCCGATTTGGACCAATACCGGTTTAACCTGCTCGATAACCTCCGGCGACACGCTTCCGAGAAACTTCAGCGTAAGGTGGACCCCATCGGGCCTGACCCACCCCACGGCGGCATCGCTTTTCTTGAGCTCTCTCACCAACTCTTCGAGCCGCCGCCGCACCGAATCGGGAAGCTCAATCGCAATAAAGCTGCGAATCACCGGTCAACAACCTCCACAGGAGAACCAGGGCCGCCTGGGCCGCACTCTCCTGGATCTCTGCGCGGCTTCCGCCGAACTGGTATCTTTCGACCAACTCACGCTCAGGTCCGGAACAGGCTATATAGACCGTACCCACGGGCTTTTCCGGCGTGCCGCCCGTCGGGCCGGCAATTCCCGTAATGGCTACCGCGACATCCACCCCTGCGGCCTTCAAAACGCCCCGCGCCATGGCAACGGCCACCTGCTCGCTCACCGCACCGTACGCATCGATAAGCTCCGCGGGTACTCCCAGCAACTCGCTCTTGGATTGGTTGCTGTAGGTTACAAACGCCCGGTCCAGGTAGTCGGACGCGCCGGCAATGGCCGTTATTTTCCCTGAAAGGAGCCCGCCGGTACACGATTCGGCGATAGCGAGCCTCCATCCACGCTCGCGCAGCGGCGGCCCGATAACCTTTTCGAGGCAATCGTCGTTATGGCCGCTTATATGGCTCGCCCCGAGAAGCGATATTATTTTTTCCTGGGCACGCTCGACAAGCACCCGGCATTGTTTCTCGTCCGGGGCCGTGGCAAAGATAGTCACCCAGTTTTCCCTACCCTGGGGAAGATAGCCGATTTCAACTCCTATGCGCTCTGAATCGAGCTTGCGCAGCCTGTTGTTGACTTCCACTTCCATGAGCCCCTGGACCCGGAGCACGTGCTTCAAATACGAGCACCTCCTGGGAAACCGGTATTCCAGGTCCGGTATGACCACCTGCGCCAAAAGGTATTTCATCTCATTGGGCACGCCGGGCAGAAAATAACAGGGGACTTTCTCATGGAGCAGGAAGAACCCGGCCATGTCCAGGCCGATCTTTACCGCGCCTTCCGGAAGTTCGGCCATCCGCTCGACCTCGCTTGACGATTTCAAACCGAACTCGGCCAGGCGCTTCCTCAGCCGCCCGGCGTAGTCGCTGTTGGTGACCAGCGGTCTTTTGAACGCCTTGGATACCGCGGCGTTGGTCCTGTCGTCGTCGGTTGGCCCGAGCCCGCCCGTTACAATCAGGAAGCTGGAGAGGCCGATACACTGGCACAGAAGTTCCACGATCGCATCTTCGCTGTCCCCGACCGTTACTATCCTGCCGAGGCGAAATCCGTGAGCGCGAAGTTCAATGGCTATGTGATGCGCGTTGCCGTTGGGAATATCTCCCAAAAGGATCTCATCGCCAACGGTGAGCAGCGTGCCGATTATTTCAGGTGGCCTTTCGGACATATCACACCCTGTCTATTCGATTCCTGCCTGCCCGCATTAGACCACAGCGTTCCGGCACATCGGAAAAATTCGATCTCGAAATAAGTTAAGCATTCTCAGAAAACCAAGCCTCTCCTAAAACGGGGTTTCTCATCCGGCATCGGCGACAACCCGTCTGAAAACATCGGGCAGGGGAGTGCCGGTCTCTTCGGCGATTCGCCTGCATTCCTCGTATTCGGGGATAGTGCGCTTCCCGCCGCCGGGGAGCACGACCCGCTTCACCCTGCACGGACCGAAAACCGTCGAAATCGTAAGCTCTTCGCGCGGGACCTCAATCCTCTTTACGACCTGCACCCGCACGCCAAGGGTGGTGGTCTGGCTGAGCAGCACTTCGACGGCGGCCCGCTCCAGGGCGGGCTCCACCAGTACCCGCAGCAAAACCCCCGGACGGTTTTTTTTCATCTGCACGGGCGAGAGGCTGACGTCAAGCGCGCCGAGAGCAAAAAGCTTATCAAACGCGTAATTGTAAAATTCCGGGTTCATATCATCGATATTGGTCTCGATCATTACCAGGTCTTTGGAAAGGAGCGCGGGGGCCTCTTCCCCGACCAGGACCCGCAGGAGATTGGGCGGATTTGCGGCGGGGTGCGCACCGGCCCCGTAGCCCACCTTGAGCAGGGTCATGTCCGGGACCGGCCCGAACGATTCGCCAAGGACCGCCACTATGGCCGCTCCGGTGGGCGTCACCAGCTCCCGCTCAACCGGCGAGCCGCAGACGGGCACGCCGGAAAGAAGCTCGACCGTTGCCGGTGCGGGCAGGGGAAGCGATCCGTGCGCGGTCTCCACAAAACCTCTTCCCATGGGAACAGGGGAAGCATGGATTTTTTCAATGCCAAGATAGTCGAGGCAGAATACGGTCCCCGCAATGTCAAGGATCGAATCGACGGCCCCCACCTCGTGAAAATGAACCTGCGAGGGCTCGATCCCGTGCACCCGGCCTTCGGCCCGTGCTATTCGCTCGAATATAGCGATACTCTTTTGCTTTACCCGCTCTTCGAGCTCGCTTTGGCCCACAATGGCGATAATGTCGCCAAGATGTCGGTGCGGTTGTTCCCTGGCCGAAATGGATATCCGAACCCCTTCTATAGCGCCCCTTCGTTCCCTGGATGCCTCAAGGGACCAGTTTTGCAGCGGTAGTTTTCTCATCTCGGAGACGAGCGCCTCGACCGGAACGCCGAGATCGACCAGCGCGCCCAGCGTCATATCGCCGCTTATCCCGGAAAAACAATCAAAATATGCGATTTTCATGAATCATTCCTGTGGACCGTTGCTAAATAAGGCCGGGCACCGTTTTTGCCCGCCCGCCATTGCCGTTTTCATCATTTCTGCGCGGTTGAGAGTTTCCGGCTAAAGCTGAAAATCCGGCGCTTAAAATGGCGCCGTAGCGCACATGAGCATTTAGCGCGATCTCCTGGATTTTCTTGACAGCCTTCCGCACGAAAGATACACTATTTGGTCTCGGGATGAAACTTCTTCCCTACTGGAGGGATGGCCGAGTGGTTTAAGGCGGCGGTCTTGAAAACCGTTGTTCCGTTAGTAGCGGAACCGTGGGTTCGAATCCTACTCCCTCCGCCACTTGAACAGCCCCATAAATTCTAATTGACAATGCCGGCCGTCAGCCGGGAGTAAGAGCATATGGCTGACCGCCGCTTTGCGGAGAGATGGCCGAGTCGGCTGAAGGCGCTCGCCTGCTAAGCGAGTGTAGGGTGTAAAGCTCTACCGAGGGTTCGAATCCCTCTCTCTCCGCCACCGGATAATACAAGCCCGGATCTGAAAGATCAGATTTCGGGCCTTTGTATTTTGGACAGGTATGAGTTCCATCACATCGCCCAGCGGGGAGCATGGCGACCCCGACTCGTCCAGGCTGTTCCGGCGCCGCTCCTTCGCGCTCTTTTGGTGTTCCAGGCTGTTTTCCACCCTTTCCTTCCAGATATGCTCGGTTGCGGTGGGCTGGCAGGTATACGCCCTTACCGGGAGCGCATTCGACCTGGGAATGGTGGGTCTTGTCCAGTTCGTGCCCATGGTTGTGCTGACCCTTGCCGCCGGGCACGCCGCCGACCGCTACGACCGCAGGACGATCATCCGCATCTGCCAGGCAACCGAAGCATGCGCCGCGGCCGCGCTGGCCATCGGCAGCTTCGGCGGCTGGCTCAATACCACCCACATATTTATCGCCGCTGCGGCAATAGGGGCTGCCCGCAGCTTCGAATACCCGACCCTGCTCGCCCTGCTGCCGGGGCTGATACCGCCGCAGCTTCTTCCCAGGGCGGCGGCCCTTTCCTCGTCCGCCAGCCAGACCGCCCGAATAGTAGGCCCGGCGCTGGGCGGCCTTCTGTACGCCGCCGGCCCCACGGCCCCTTACCTGATCGCGGCCGTCCTCTATCTTGCCGCCGGTGTCCTCATATCCATCATCCGGCTGGAGCGGGTGCCTCCCCCCATGGAATCGAAGGGTTTCCGGTCGATTTTTCTCGGCATCTCTTTCATAGTGAAAAGGCCGGCGGTGCTCGGGGCGATCTCGCTCGACCTTTTTGCCGTTCTGCTGGGCGGGGCCACCGCACTTCTACCCATCTACGCCAAGGACATCCTCGGCACCGGCGCCTGGGGCCTGGGAATCCTACGCTCCGGGCCTGCCCTGGGCGCCCTTTGCATGTCCCTTTTCCTCGGAAATCATACGCTGGACCGCAGGGTTGGCATGAACATGTTCGCGGGGGTAGTCGTATTCGGCCTGGCTACGCTCGCCTTTGCCGTATCCAAAAATTTTCTGGTCTCGATAGCGGCGCTTTCCGTAATGGGCGCGGCGGACGTGATCAGCGTGGTGGTCCGCACGACCCTCGTCCAGATTTCAACCCCCGATCACATGCGCGGGCGGGTAAGCGCCATCAATTTTCTCTTTGTCGGAACGTCCAATCAACTGGGAGAATTCGAATCCGGTGTAACGGCGTCCCTGTTCGGGGTAGTCCCTTCGGTGGTAATCGGCGGGGTCGGCACGGTCTGCGTCGCGCTTCTGTGGATGTTTCTTTTCCCCGAGCTTCGGAAGATCGATTCCTTCGAAGGTCTGGAGACCTGAGCACTGATCGGGTAGGAGGGGAAGTCGCCTTCCCCGTCACCAGGTGGCCAGAGGCGGTCGCCCGCCTCCGGCTCCCTCAGAACGTAGCGTGCGGATTTCCCGCACTACGCTCTTCAGAAATTGATTCACAGCACAGCGATGGCTTGCAACTCCTTGTAGGGGAGTACAAACCTTGGTCGCCGCAACGGAAACTGCTCTTTGATCCGGTGGAACACTTCCCAAGGGAAGTGGCCCTTTCGGCTGCGGCTGCAAAGCATTTTATACCAGAAACGTTCGACAGCCCGCTGCACTCTCTGCAAGGCCCTGAAGTTTCCGGCAATGCCATAGTAGGCATAATGACCGCGCAAGGTCCTGTTAAGATTGAATACTTGTTCCCGCACCGGTAAGTGCCGCATTCGTTCCATTAGGTCCTGAAGGCGAAGCAGGCTGCGCTTTAGCCGAGACTTCTCGGTACGCAGGCCCACCTTGAAATTGCCCTTGAGGTTCCGCGTGCAATAGAGAGTAAAACCCGGAAAGTAGATCGTTTCCGGGCGCATTCTATTGTGTTTAGCCGCATGTCCTTGGGCAAATCGACCAAATTCGACGAGTTTGGTTTTAACCGGTTCAAGTGCAAGCCCAAACTTCTCCAATCGCTTACGCAGGGCATCCTGAACGCGTAGTGTATCCGCCCGGTATTGGAAACAGAGAACGAAGTCATCGATGTAGCGCACCATGTACGCCTCACCCTTCAATCGGGGCTTGACCACACGATCAAACCACAGATCGAGCACATAGTGCAGGTACAGATTGCTGAGCACTACGCTGATAGATCCTCCTTGCAGTGTCCCCTCCTCGTTCGGATGTATTTCTCCATCCTCCAGAATGCCTGCTTTCAGCCAGCGCCGTATCAGGCTAATAAGACGCGGATCTCCGACTCGGTGTTCGACAAAGCGGAGCAACCATCCATGGTCTAAGCTCCCGAAGAAGTTCTTCAGATCCGCTTCCAGCACCCAACCCACTTTACGCCCGGCAATTATCTCCGTTAGCGTTGCCAAACC
Organism: uncultured delta proteobacterium; assembly: GCA_963712895.1. Classification (GTDB taxonomy): domain Bacteria; phylum Desulfobacterota; class Syntrophobacteria; order Syntrophobacterales; family Syntrophobacteraceae; genus SbD1. Next base: position 357,191 of record CAVQJR010000021.1, read on the forward strand.
ATGATGAGCGCCTACTCCAGGCCGTCCTCCAAACGAGCACGGCAGAAAATCCTGCTCATAAATGGCGGACAAGACTTGGGCCACACTTCGCTGGAGTGCCCGATCAGTTACGCAGGGTACGCCCAACGGACGTTTCTCCCGCTTTCCAGGCTTTGGGATATAGACCCGTCGTATGGGCCGGTGCTCGATATCCCTTGCGGTGCATTGATTGCAGCATAGAATCAATCCATGCTCCAAAACTCTCCTTCGCCTCCGATACCGTCTGTCCATCAATACCAGGCGCGGTGTCTTTGGGGATATGACACAAACTTTCCCACACCAACTCCGGCGTAATTTGATGGGCAAGAGACGTAAAGCGGAGCATTGGCTCACTCCGAGCTTTCACTGCTATCCGTTCGAGTCCGGTTGACATGACTGGCTGTTCTTCTCGTTGCATAGAAGACCGTATCCTCCCATTGTATGGAGATCATGTGTCCCACGAACGATTCAACCTCTGCTGGCCGCTTCCCCATGTGATCGGCTCTCCCGATCTCGGAGTACTATCAGCCAGTCTGACTTCCGTCAGGCCATCGGGTCGTCCTCGCGTTACTGGCTTGTCAGACCCTACAAGCTCCGCTTGAACCTGACGGACCTCCCTTGTTCACAACGAATTCTTTGACAACATGCCGACGGTAGACCCCCGGAAGCATCCATGGATACTCGCCATTGCGCATCCATCAATTCCGCCTTCCCCATTGGGAGACAAGGTCGGCTACTCCAACCACGATCGATTTCGGGGCTATATCCCGTTCACTTTTCGTTTCGGCCTGCAATCTCCCTGTCTATGCTTCGCAGGGGCCGTTACCGACCACCACGCAAGACTCGGTACGCGGCTGCTGGCTGAACTTTACCGCGGTCGCCATCTCAGGCGACTGAATTCGTTGCGCTTGCAAGGCGCAACCCCCACACCACCTGCGTACGGTTCCGTACACGGCGGTTCATGAAGTATATTGAAGCTTTCGCAGTTGCTTTGCAGTGACACGAGTCCAAGTCGCTCAAAGAAGCGCTTTGCCTGCGGCTTCCTTCAGATTCCAACTCGCGATGGACACCCTTGCCGTCCGGCTAACGGCGGGGCCGCCACGTCCTCGGACGCGGTTTGAACGAGAATGAAACTTGGAGATTGCGCTTCCGGACGCATCATTCTAAAAGAACAAGCTCGGAACGGCAGCAGTCAAGGTCCCTTTGACTCTGGAGATCAATGCCCCTCTAACAGCATGGCCCCGGGCAGCTTTTGAACACTGATGAGGCATATGCACTCTCCCATACAAGAATATTTAATACAGCCACCCCGGGCTGTCGTTCCCATACACACCGGCAAAGGAGATGGATAACGATGGCCCCTAGGCAAAAGGATGTCCCGAGCAAGAACCACAAAACGCGGCAACAGGCATTGAATCCTATTCAACCCAAGACAGCTGGCATTGATCTGGGCTCACGCGAGCACTGTGTCGCCGGTCCACCTTTACCGGACGGTTCCCCGAACGTAAAGCGTTTCGGAACCACCACCCCGGAGTTGTTACGCTTAACCGGGTGGCTCGAGCAGCAGAAGATCGCCACAGTCGCCATGGAAAGCACCGGCGTATACTGGATTCCCTTATTTGAAATCCTCGACAGCCGTGGGTTTAAGGTCCAATTGGTCAACGCCCGCCAGATTGCTCATGTTCCCGGCCGCAAAACCGATATGATTGATTGCCAGTGGATTCAATTATTGCACGCCTGCGGATTGCTCCGGGGCTCTTTCCGACCGGGCGATGACATCTGTTGCCTTCGCGCCCTCATTCGCGAACGCAATGCCATTTTGAGCCAACGTTCAGACTGGGTTCGACGAATCCAAAAGAGCCTCGACCAGATGAACGTTTGCGTGCATCAAGCCGTTTCGGATATTACAGGCGTTACCGGCATGGCGATTATCCGCGCCATTGCAAGCGGTGAACGCAACCCCAGTGTCCTGGCAAGTTTGCGTGATCGCCGATGCGAAAAACCGGAAGCCCAGATCGCTGAGGAACTCACCGGGAACTGGCGCCTCGAGCATTTGTTCAACCTCGGACAAGCTCTGAGGGTTTACGATCAGCTATGCGCCGTCATCGCCGACTACGATGCTGAGATTCTCAAATCCGTCGAATCATTGCAACCTCCCGATTCCAAAGATTCGTTGGCGCCACCTCCGACATCCAAAGCCAAGGCGAATAAATTCTCCCTGCGGGGCCAGGAACCAATGCGTCAGGCCCTCTACCGCATGTCTGGCTTTGATCTCACCACAATCGACGGGATAGGTGTGGACACCGCCGCCGTATTCATGAGCGAATTAGGCCCCGACCTGTCCGCATTTCCGGACGAAGGCCACTTTGTTTCATACCTGCGCTTGGCGCCCAATATCTCTATCAGCGCAGGGAAGAAGGTCCAGGGCAAGTTTCGGGCTGTCACCTCCACAAGGGTGTGCAATGCTCTGCGCATGGCCGCTACGACTTTGCGCAATTCGAAAACAGCGCTCGGCGCCTACTACCGTCGCATCTCCAGACGCAAAGGCGCTTCGGTCGCCGTTTTCGCAACCGCTCGCAAACTCGCCCAACTCATTTATAGGCTCGTTCGCTATGGGCAAACATATGTCGATACAGGCTCCGAAGTGTACGAGGCCCGTTTTACTCAACGCCGTTTGGCAACCTATACTAGGGCGCTTAAGGAAATGGGTTATAAAATCGAGCCCTTGGCTGCTTAAAGGACATTTTTGCCCAAATGAAGTTTCATACAAGTTCCCCCTGTCGGGTCTGTAGAGGACTTGCACCTCCAAGTGAACGCGCCCTGCCGGGCGCACCAACGGAAAATGGCCGTGGAGACTCTCCACGGCCATTAAACCGATGATTCCGGCCCCCTGCGAAACTATCCGGTCCTTAAGGAGCCATTAACAGCAGAGATGCTGTTGCACCCGAGCGGTGGTCCACAACGCCCAGCACTATTCGAGTATTTGGCGGAACCGCGCCCAGAACTGCCTCGAATTCTTCCACACTGTTGATTTGCTGCTCGTTTATCTGAAGTATAACGTCGCCCATTTCCATACCGGCCTTGGCAAATGCGCCCTTGGGAGTAATCCCGCTGACAATCACTCCCGTGTTCTTTTGCAGCCCGTATCGCTTTGTCTCTCTTCGGTTGAGCGTCCTGACCATAACCCCGTAGCGCTCTCTGACGGATGCCCTGAGCGCCTGTTCTTCACTCTTTTCGCTGCCGAGCGTAACCTTTATGTCCTGTTTTGCACCGTTTCGCATGACCGTAACGGTCACCGTGCTGCCTATGGTGGCGGTTCCCACCATGTTGCGGAATGCCCCGGCATCCGCAACTTCCTTGCCGTCGTACTGCACGGCCACATCGCCCTGCTTGATACCGGCCTTATCGGCCGGACTGCCCTTGATGACGCCGGCGACCAGTGCCCCCCTGTCCGAGGGCAGCTTGAAGGAGCTTGCCAGTTCCGGGGTGAGATCCTGAATGCTTATGCCCATCCAGGCGCGTTCGACCTTGCCGGTGGCGATCAGTTGTTTTGCAACATGCACTGCCATGTTGCTGGGGATGGCGAACCCTATGCCCTCGAACCCCCCTGAACGGGAAACGATGGCGGCGTTGACGCCGATCACCTCGCCGTTAAGGTTGAGAAGCGGTCCGCCGCTGTTTCCCGGATTTATCGCGGCATCGGTTTGAAGGAAATCCTCGTAGCTTGTCGGGTTGGACATTCCGCGCCTGTGCTTCGCGCTGATTATCCCCTGGGTAACCGTCTGGTCGAGCCCCTGCGGCTGCCCGATTGCAACTACCCACTGTCCGATTTCCACCTTGTCCGAATCCCCCAGCTTAACGAAGGGAAAGGACTCTTTGCTCAGAATCTGGATAACTGCCAGATCGGTCTTCGGATCGGTCCCGATCAGCTTTACCGAATTTCCGGTGTATTGACGCCCGTCGGATAGGAGCACTTTTATCTTGGTGGCACCGTGCACCACGTGGTTGTTGGTCAGAATGTGTCCTTCGCTGTCTATCAGTATGCCGCTTCCGAGCCCTCTTATGATTCGTTCGTAGTTTCGAGGCGCTTTTTGATTCCCGAAGAAATACTGGAAAAACGGGTCATTAGCGAGAGGGTTCGCGACCTTCTGCGTTTCGGTAACTTCCACGTGAGCGACCGCCGGGATGGTCTTTTTGGCCACATCCTGTATGGCGGTAATAAGGTTATCAGCTTGTGCGTGAACCCGCGGCACATTTACCGCGGCGGCAAAAAGCAGACAAACGGCAAAAATCGGAACAACCCTCCACCTTGCACCTCTGACAAAATTAAGCTTCATCTCCTGAAATCCTCCTTCCTGAATTTCTGAAAAATCCTACGCACTCAGGCCCCTCATTTCAAGTGTTCGGTGATGACGAAAGGGGTAATCGTTAAGTTGACGCAGGTCATGAGGCGGTACACGGCTCAGCTTCAAAGCTGAATCATGCCGCCCACGGCAGGTCGAGAACAAAAACGACGGCACGATATCGGGAATAGTAACTATCTACTTCCACGCACGCCATACAGGGAGCAAAAAAATCGGTGCCCCGAAGTTGACCGGGCATCCCGGAACCTGCCCACAGTTCTTGCGCACGGCAATTTTCCGGATAATAAAATCCGCTGCTCTTATTCCCTTCCGGCACTGCGCGATTTATATTCCTGAGCAGGCAACGAACCCTGTGCCGGCGATCCAGATTCATTCGCTAATAACATTCCAAAGGAGACACCCATGGCCGACAGAGTTGAAGTTTGTATGTGCGACAAGTGTGGCAACGAAGCCGAAATGACGATCACCTGCAAGATGGTGGAGATTCCGGGCCCCAGCGGGGAGGTGATCAAAAAGCAGAAAGAAACCCATACCTGTAAAGTGTGCGGCAACGAAGCCGACATGATAATAGATTTTGATTGAACGCCGGTTTACTCCCAGGCAATAATAACGTCCTAAAATTAAGGGGCCGCGCTCCTTCATGAAGGCGGCCCCACCTTTTCCGGACCGAAATGCGAGTGCCGGCGCGAACCCCAGACATTTTATCCGGCCAGCCCAAACCCATCGTTGACATTCGGAATCAGGTCGGATACTATTAGAGAGTTGTCGTTGGCGCGGGGTGGAGCAGTCAGGTAGCTCGTCGGGCTCATAACCCGAAGGTCCGTGGTTCAAATCCACGCCCCGCTATTAATGAAGAAAACGGGTCACAGCCTTTGCGGTTGTGACCCGTTTTCTGTTTTGCGCGAATGTTGTACACCAAACCAACGCAGGGCGGCACGGCAAACAGCTTGCCCCTGCCGAAGGCAAGGTGACTACGAGATCGTTTGGAATCTTTCCGTACCGAACCTTATGCTCACCTTCCTATTTTCGGATAATCCAATGCCGGCCCCTCTTTTCTTCCCGACCCATGCAATGGTTGCCTGGACGGCCTGCGTCCATTAAACACTCCACTTATCACACCGAATGCTTCTCATTCGACCTCTTGCGCTACGCGCCCGGATAACGAGTATCCGGGCGCGTAGCGCAAGAGGTGAAACGGCGATCAGCCACCCTCTTGTCTTTCGGACCCGGGAAATAATTGCCCGGGCCACTGCCACATTAAATCCCGTTCAGGCCAATTGAACCGCCACGGCGAATCGCGATCTTTCGCTCCTGCCCATGTATTTTCTACAGCGTGCGTGCAATACGACTGATGGCCACCTCGGTTTCGTTCAGCAAATCGGCCTTGGTCGGTTCCCCATTGCACACCCGATACAATCGGTTGTCCAGGATTTCGGCCGCTTCTTCATGTGTCATGCCCTTCGCTATCACCGCTGAAAGATCGACATCGATATTGTCACTTAGCGCCTTTACCGTATAGGGATTTCCGGAAACCTTGATAGTCGTCGAAATTGGATTGGCAATGGTGTTGCCCCTGCCGGTAGAAAAAATTATCACCTGCGCACCGCCGGCCGAGATGGCCGTCATGTTTTCCGTTGCCGGCCCAGGCGCATCCATGATCACAAAACCGTTTCGACCCGGTCTGCACCCATAATCAACCACTTCTACAAGCGGTCGAGAACCTCCTTTTTTGATAGCCCCCAAAGATTTTTCCTCTATTGTCGACAGCCCCCCTTCGATATTGTCCGGCAACGGATTGATGCCCAGTAAATCAACGTTCATCCCCTTCGCATAGGAAACGCAATACTCGACGGCGGCCAGGATTCTCTCCCGTGTTTCCTCATTTTGGGCCCGTGCCGCCAGCAGGTGCTCCGCGCCGAGCATCTCCACGGTTTCACTCATGATCACCGTGCCGCCCCGGTCGACCACTTTATCGGCCACGCGACCGGTTACGGGATTCGACACCATTCCCGAAGATCCGTCGGAAGATCCGCATTCTACGCCCAAAACCAGCTTCTCCCAGGGCATGTGCTCCTTCTGCAGGCCGGCGGCTTCACCAGCCATCTCAATCAGGGCACTTGCCGCGAGGGCAGTCGTCTTTACCGTCCCACCCTTTCCTTCGATGTCAAACCCGGCCACGCGCCATCCCCGCGACGCGATAGCTTCGACGAAACCTTTGCTGGAATTCTCACCCAGCCCTATTACCACCACTCCAAAAATATTCGGATTGGTGCACATGTTCACCATTGTGCGAAAGTACTGTCGCGCATCTTCACCCATCAGGCTGCTGCCGAAACCGGGGCATAAGGGCTTCACCCCCGGGACCAGGGAGGCTATCCTGCGAACGGTCGGATTCACACTATTCATGCAAGCAACAACAGCAAGGTAGTTTCTAACACCAAAATTGCCGTCCGGACGTCTGTATCCCCATAGCTGGTTGTTCATTCGGTTACCCTCACCCTTAAACTGCGTATATTGTGTACGTGCACATGTTCGCCCTTGCGTATCTCGGCGGTAGCGGCACCGATTACCTCGCCATACTTTCTTACCGACTCTCCGGGCTTTATGGAACTTATGGCAATCTTATGCCCGAAGGGAATACTGTCAACGGCCTCCACAGTCTCTCCGCCGGGCAGTTCAGCGAGCTGCCCTCTGGATAGCGGCTCCAGGGCCACGGCAACATTGTCCATTTCACTGAATACCACAAACCTTCCCATTGATTCGCCTCCATGATCTCTTGTCATTTCGTAAATTGATCGCACCTTTTGATGGACATCCTACTCGCCGCATCCGCCCAATACATGTTCAAACGAGCTTCGCCATGGAATTACCCATGGGCACCCGACTATTCACCGGTTTCTACGGGCCTAACTCAATGATCTCCTTACCGGCGGGCAGCGGAGGCGAAATGACATGCGACAAAATGTTTCGCTTCGATTTCCCTCCAGGACGGGGTTTCCCTGGCACAAATATCTCTAACTTCGGGGCACCTGGTATGAAACGAGCATCCCATCGGCGGTTTCATCAGACTCGGAATATCACCCTCTATGACTTTTTGTTCCAAAGGATCGTCATTAAGCGAGGCTTTAGGTATGCTCTTGAGCAGTGCAATCGTGTAGGGGTGGAGCGGACTGCGAAAAATATGTTCCTGTGAAGCATATTCAACGAATTTACCCAGATACATAACCGCCACTCGATGGCTCATGTGATGAACCACGCCCAGATTATGCGAGATGAACAGGTAGGAGATTTGTCTTTCCGGTTGAAGCTTTTTGAGAAGATTGAGAATTTGCGCCTGCACGGATACATCCAATGCGGAAGTCGGTTCATCGAGCACAATGAACTCGGGCTGTGCAATCAAAGCGCGAGCGATGGCTATGCGTTGCCTCTGCCCGCCTGAAAATTCGTGCGGATACCTTGTATAATGCTCCTTTTCCAAACCGACGACCTGCATCACGGCCAGAGCTTTTTCTTCAATCTCGTCTTTGCTCCCGGCAAGGTGATGGACCTTTAAAGGTCTGCCTATGATATCTCCCACAATCATACGAGGATTAAGCGAGGCGAAAGGATTCTGGAACACCAGCTGGGTCCTGCGCCGAAAGTCTCTCACCTCATTTTTGTTCATGGCGCCCATCTCTTTGCCGAAAAAGCGGATCTCGCCCCCGGTTCGGTCCAGGAGAGACAATGTCAGCAGGCCGATGGTCGTTTTCCCGCTGCCGGATTCTCCAACAAGTCCGAGTGTTTCGCCCTTATCGATGGAGAAGCTTACATCGTCGACAGCCCTCACATGACCAACAAACTTATTGAAAATTACCCCTTTATTGACAACGAAATATTTGCATAAATTTTTGACTTCAATAACATTCATGGCAACACACCTGATGACCTTTTTGCACTTCACGCATCTTTGGCTTTTCCATGGTGCAGTATTCCGTAGCGCGCGAACATCTGGGATGGAATTTACATCCGGGTGGCGGATCTATCAAATTGGGAAGTGTGCCATCTATAACTTCCAGCCATTCGATGTTCCGATCGAAGCGCGGTATGGCACCGAGCAGGCCTTGAGTATAAGGATGTAACGGCTGCGAAAATATATCGGCCAACGTCCCGTATTCCACAATGGAGCCGCTGTACATTATCGCCACTTTCTGGGCAAGTGAGGCGATGACACCGAGATCGTGCGATATCAACAAAATACTGCTATTAAAATCTTTTTGCAGCTGCTTGATAAGGAGGAGAATCTGCGCCTGGATAGACACATCAAGCGCGGTGGTCGGCTCGTCTGCAATAAGCAGCTTCGGATTGGAAACAAGTGCCATGGCGATCATAACGCGCTGGCGCATGCCTCCGGAATACTGATGCGGATACCTGCTGATTGCCTTCTCGGGGTCCGGTATATTCACTTTCCGGAATATCTCGACGGCCTTTTCGGTAACATCTTTATCGCAAAGTTTTTGATGGGCGCGAATTGCTTCTTTGACCTGCAAGCCAACGGAAAGTACGGGATTGAGGCTGCTCATGGGATCTTGGAAAATCATCGAGATCTCTTTGCCGCGAAGCTCCCTCATGCTCCCTTCCGACAATTGTAAAAGATCCTGTCCCTGAAAAGTAATCTTCCCCTTGACGATCTTTCCGGGGGGTGAAGGAATGAGCTTCATGATACATGCAGAAGTAACGGATTTGCCACAGCCGCTTTCCCCTACCAGACCGAGCACTTCACCCTTGCCGATGGAAAAACTTACGTCATCGAGAGCCTTTACTATCCCTTCCTCCGTATAGAAATTCGCGCTCAGCCCTTCTACGCTGAGAAGAGTATCATCTCCCACTATTTACTCCTTCAGCCTAGGGTTAATGGCATCCTGCAACGCATCCCCGAAAATATTGAAACCGAATACCACAAACATGATTGCAAGACCGGGGAAGAAGGCGACACCGGGAGCGGAGCGCAGGTACATTCTGGCATTGCTGAGCATGGCACCCCATTCCGGGGTGGGGGGCTGCACCCCGAGCCCCAAAAAACCGAGTGCGGAAGCGGTCAGCAGGACCGTGGCCATTCTCAGGGTCGTCTGGACGATGATCGGTGAAATACAGTTCGGCAGTACGTGCCTGAAAATGATGGACCGATGTGATTCTCCGATAACCTTGGCGGCCAATATATATTCGTTTTCTTTAACCGAAATAACGGCACTTCTGGTAATTCTGGCAAATTGCGGTATCGAATAAATCCCGATCGTGATTACCAAATTCCTGAGGTTGGGGCCCAGTACGCTCACGATTACCAGTGCCAGGAGGATTCCGGGAAAGGCCAGCAGAATGTCCATGGCACGCATGATTATCTCATCCAATTTTCCACCAAAGTATCCACCCGCGGTACCTAACGCTGCGCCCACCAGCAATGCCATAAACACGGAGCCGAATTGAATAAGTAGCGATATTCGGGCACCGTAGACAATTCTGCTGAATAAATCTCTTCCGAACTCGTCGCAGCCGAGGGGATGGCTGAATGACATCGGCGCAAAACTATCATTCAGGCTCTGCGCAACGGGGCTGTGAGGAGCAATATAGGGAGCGAAAAGGGCAGTAAGAAGATAGGTGAGCACAATAGCCATGCCGACGACAGAGAGTGGATTCCTTTTCAACCGCCGCAAAATAATGCCAATATGGCTTCTTCCTGCACTCATTGTTGCACCCTGATGCGTGGATCTAGGTAGGCGTATAGTACGTCGACCAACAAATTGACGAGCACAAAGATACAGGCAACAATCAGCAGAATCGTTTGAACCACGGGAAAATCTCTTGACAGTATGGATTCGACCAAAAGCCTCCCCACGCCGGGCCAGGCGAACACCGTCTCAGTGACCACCGCGCCCGCCAACATATAGCCGAACTGGAGCCCTATCACCGTTACCGTCACAATAAAGGTGTTGGGCAGAGCGTGTCTGAGTATCACCAGGCGCTCGACAAGGCCCTTTGCCCTGGCGCAGGTGATATAATCCTGACGCAGCACCTCCAGCATGCTCGATCTCGTCATGCGGGCAATTATGGCCGTGGAGGCTGTTCCCAATACTATAGAGGGCATAACGAGATGCGAGAGGCCTCCCATTCCACTTGAGGGGAGAAGTCTCAAGTGCACCGAAAAAACCAGTATCATGAGCAGGCCCCACCAGAAAACGGGCATGGAAACCCCCAGTAGTGAAACAATTCGACTGACATGATCGAGCCAGGAACCATTCTGGGTAGCTGAGATCACACCCGCGGAAATACCCACCAGGACGGCGATGAAGATGCTTGCCAGTGCAAGGATCAGCGTGTTGAATAACTTTTTGCCGACCACATTCATCACCGGCGCCTCATATTTCAGTGAAATAAGGCTCCCGGTTGCTACTCCTTTGAGAAAATCCACATATTGAGTCATGAGCGGCTTATCCAGGCCAAACTCATGCCGGACCATTTCGACATCCTGCTTACTTGCATCCACCCCTGCCAGAAGCTCAGCCGGGTCTCCGGGTGTCATTTGCAGCATCAGGAATGCAATGATTGTCACCCCCAACAGGACGGGCACCAGGGATAACAGCCTCCTTACGATATACTTGAGCATATGTCACAAACTCCAGAGCCGCAGGAAGCTGAGCTATATTACAAGGAAAATTCTGCGGCATCCGGTCCGGGGCTTGACCGGATTTATCGGTTATGCCCCGGACCGCAGTAATGGATCGTTAACCGGGATCATTTCTGGCTACTTAATCCATGCCGACTTGTAATTCACATATTCAATCGGGATCTGAACAAGTCCTTTAACCCTGTTGCGGTATCCGACAACGTTTTTTAAAACATACAGCGGAATGGCCGGCACCTGATCGAAAATTATCTCATCGGCGGCGGCATATGCCGCAGCCCTTTTATCCTTGTCAAGGCTGGTCATCCCCTTTTCGATATCCTTATCCAGGGCAGGATTGGAAAAGAAGAAAAAATTCTGTCCCTTTGGAACAATCATGCTGGTCTCGAAAAGCGGCCGGTAAACCCAGTCGGCATCGCCCGTCGAGGGAGCCCACCCACCAAGAAAAAGCTCTGTCTCACTTTTTTCTTTCGGCTGGCGGCGCACGGAAATATAGGTGCCCCAATCCAAGGCCTGCAGCTTTGACTGAATTCCCACTGCTTTCAGGTAGGAATCGACCGCCTCCGCCACTTTGTAATCCATCGGCTCTCTACCATTGCTCGTATACAGTTTAAGCTGCAGCTTGGCCCCGGATTTCTCCACAATCCCGTCACCATCGCTATCTTTCCAACCGGCCTCCGACAGCAGCTGTTTGCTCTTTTTGGGATTATAGTCAAAATTCTTGGAAAACTTTACATAGGCGTTGGTAGCCGGAGAGACAATGCCGCTGATAGGTGCTGCGGTTCCTTTAAGAATTTTACTGCAGATGGCATCCCGATTAATGGCATGTGCAACTGCCCTTCTGACCCTGACATCCTCAAGGAAAGGCTTCGAAGTATTACATCCCAAATAAATGACCCTGAGCGATGGGCTTGTCAGAACAGTAAGATCCTTGTTCTTCTTGAGCCGCTCGATTTCAAACGGGCTGATGCGCTCGGCAACATCGAGCTCCCCTGTTTCCAGCATCATGGATCGAGTCGTATCTTCGGGAATGGTTTTGTAAATCACTTTGTCAATTTTTGGTTTCCCACGCCAGTAGTTGGCATTGGCGACCAATGTCGCATGGTCGTTGATCTCCCACTCCTTGAAAACAAAGGGGCCGGTGCCGGAAGCATGGCGTTTGAGATCCACCTTCTTATCGATATAATCAGGATCGATAATGAGGCCGGCAGTATGGCACAAGGAAGGCAAAAAAGGAGCGTACGGCATTTTAGTGATAAATTGGATCCGGTATTTTCCCAATACCTTAATGTCTTCTATTATCGGTTTATATAACGAAGAACGTTTGAAATTTCCTTGCAGTGTCCTTTCGAAGGTCTTCTTCACGGCATTCGCGTCGAACTCTGTACCGCTGTGGAATTTTACACCTTTTTTAAGCTCGAACGTCCAGGTCTTGCCGTCTTCGGAGGTGGACCAGCTCGTGGCGAGGGACGGTTTTATATTTAGATGATCATCATAGGTAACAAGTCCCTCGTAAATGTGATCCACAATGGCGCCGGAATCGTTGCTCGTTATGTCCGGCGGATCCAGGCTGCGCACATCCGTACCCCGGCCGATCGTGAGAGTCGACGCCTGAGCCGAGACGGCACTTACCATGGAAAGTGACAATACGAACATGGCCATAATGGTGAAAGATAAAAAACGCCTCATAGTCTGCTCCTTAAAAATCAGCTTTTCGCTCACACCCCAATTTCACTCAAATCATCTCCCCGCAAGGATTATTCACCCCCTTCCCAGACATCTGCCGGTTTCCATGCGGGATGCAGCGGCGACTGCCAAAGGGTTATGCAATTTTTTCCTTTAGCTGCGAAAGCAGGTTCCCGTTGTTGTCATACTCCAGGAAGTATGGCCCTGTGACGATCTCGACATGGGTCAGGCGCTGCAAGTCGTCCAGCATCGCCTCTGATATTTCAAACTCCTGCAACTGCATCGTACTTGCCAGATGGACCACCCTTAAATCGCGCCAAGCGATTGATCCTACAGTATCAAGAGCGGCTGCAATTGCTTCTCGATCAGTATCGAAGTAAATTGGAATCCTGGCCAATTCAGGTGCGCAAGAAGTAAGGAGATTCATTTTAATTGCCGCATGATCGATCTTGTCGACCAGTCGTTTGGTCGTATAATCAGCATTCCCGATGCCGCCCGCGTTTCCGTACGAACCGTGGCTGAGATCTCTCACGACGATCCTTTTGATTTTCGGCCGCTGAAAAAATTTTGCGGAAGGCCTTACATTTCTTCCAATGACATTGGTATCCATGCCGGTACCACTCATTTCTTTGCCCATGACATCAACGATCAAAACATCAATGGGGTCAAAGGGAATTTTGGCAATCAACCGCTTTGCTTTCCTTAACAGACCCTTCTCAGTCTCTTCGATTGCCTCAGGCCTTATCGCTCGAACAATTGCCGTCTCTTCTCTTTGATTTTCTACAAGTGCAACTCCAAAGAGAACCTTTGCCTGTTGTAAAACGACCCGCGCGATGGCGACAATTAACTCATGGGTCCCGTATTGTATAAAAGCACGATGGTACAAATCCGCTCCACGGCGCTTACCCAGGCCGATCGCCATCATCTTCATAAGGCCACTTTCTATTGAAGCCTTGAAGCCGGTGTGAGGCTTGACACGATTCACGACCACTATGTGATCCGCCTCATGAGCATAAGCGTCCAAAAATACCGGGACTCCCTCCGGGGTTGAGCCGATCTCTACGACGTCCATGGTCGCCTCTATGGGGACCCCCAAAGCGGCTTGTGTAATTCCGTAGGAGGCCAGGATCTTCTTTTGACCCTCGGCAGTCGCCCCCCCGTGACTGCCCATTGCGGGCACAAGAAAGGGCCTGGCGCCCTTGCTTTGCAGGTATTCTATGATTGCAGACAAAGCTTCCGGCATATTGGCGACCCCCCGGCTTCCCGCTGTGATCGCCACACGGTCATTGGGCTTAATAGAGCCGTCAATATCCAAATTCTTTATTTCAGTCAGGATCGACCCTTTGACATCACTCATGGTGCTGTTCGGAAATTCCTGTCTCACTTTATACATGGGAAGATTCTTCATACGCTGTTGGCTCCGTCAATTTAATGTTGGCCTGCAAAGATTATAACGATGCTGATCGAGAGCAGAATTGCGCATAAATTCCTTTATCGTTTCTTATGCCCGGCCGCCGAGCAAGATGCCGGCAGGCATGGCATATCGCCATGTTTGGCTCTCCCGGTGGAACACTGGGGTGGCCGATAGTCTTTCCGCGTGGATGCAGGGGACTGGGGTAATTTTCGAGAAGGCGACGCAGTATCCGTTTCCATGTCATGATGTGTATATTGTATAATAGTTGGGATGTCAATAAAAAGACAGGATTCGCGTATTGCACGTAACATGCTGAAACAAAAGAGAATAACGCCATTTATCATAAGAGTGCAATCTTTTTTTTCTCAGCCGCTGCAACTTGTTTCGAAACATGATTTCAAGCGCATTGAAGAACAACGGCTCAAAACCGGGCGCAGGGCCCGCTCCCCTACACGATGGAGTCAGTTCGCGGCGATGATGTTCGCGCTTGTTTCAGGAAGATCCTCTTTGTCGGATATTGCTTCTCAGCTTGGGCACGAGGCCGCAGGCATTACCATTAAGGCGTGACGACAGTTAAACGCTCCACGTTTGCCGATGCCAATCAGGATCGCCCCGTTGTAGTGTTTCGAGTCCGTTCGTCATCACCTGTACGCCAAATGCAGCGCCGTTGCCCCCCCAAAACGGCTCCGCTTCAAATGCAAGCCATAGTCCTTTTGAGGCTCGCCGGAAGTTAACCGTTTTCAGTGAGAGAAATCGACCTCTTGATCAAAAACGCATGGTACTTCGATTCAAGCTCCTCGCCAAATAAACCGATGGTAAGTTTTAGTTGACCGTCAATTGACAAGCTTAGTTGCCAAATAGAATTTCGCAAATCCGAATTGGAGGTCTGGTGATGAGCGTTTCATGGCAAATATCATTTCGTTGGTTCATTCTTATCCTTTCTACCATCTCCATTCTCTTGCTTTCATCTGTTCAGTGCCGATCACTAGATGGACCGCCCAGTTTCCTTATCGAAAAGGATCTGAAGACCATCTTTTCCCGTGATGCAACCTGTGGCCATTGTGTCAGAATTTCCTGCATCAGGATTCTTGGGATGAGTGTTTCGAGAGATCAAGCTTCCGTAAGGTGTGAGATTCAAGGCGACTGGTTGCCCCTTCAGGGCTGCAGGAATTCAAGCGGACCGTGTACGGGATTTAGCCCATATAAAGGGATCGATCAGACTGCCCGAAAAACGTTGGTTTACATAAAATCAAACAAGGGTTGGACGCTTCAAAACTATTGAAAAATCTATTTCGACAGCAACGCCATAACTGTAAAAAGTGGGCGGGTGGCCCGGATACCGGTGATCCGGGCGCGCAGCGCAAGAGGTGAAACGGCGATCAGCCACCCTCTTGTTTTTCAGAGCCGGAAAATAATTGCCCGGGCCACTGTCACATTAAAGCCTGTTCAGGCCATGAAGTGAAAGGTCAGGATTTTTTTGTCCAGATCCTTGACGTCGATGAATTCGACGCCCACTTGTTCTCGCATGTTTCGTACAATCGCGGAACACTCTATCAGGTCCGAACGCGGGTTATCGAGCCTGAAACGTATATGCAATTTGTCCCCAATGTTCAATTTACACCTGGTGTCAGTATTTAGAAAGCTGCACCCGCTTACCGAGAGCCCTGTTATATCAACCAGGTATTCAACGCCTTTTACATCGATGGCCCCAACCAGCTTTTTGCTCTTACGCAGATGGCGCCTCTGTTCAAATCTCACAATCGACGTATCGCCGCATTTGCATTTGAATGTATATTCCTTGCCGACAAATGGTATACGCTCAACCGGAATTTTGTTCACCTTAAAGCAATGAGGGCATTCAACCTCAACGACCTCTTTCCCATAAATGTGTATCACTCTGGTAGCCACTCAGCAATTCCCCCTATGGCGGTTCCTCACGCTTCTGGCACCGCCCACAGCCGGTTTCATGTCGATAGTAGGGATTTTTACCAGTATTAGCGCTTCGAGGCGAGACTTTTTTTCATTGAGAACTTTATTCAAAATCCACCGGCGCCGGCCTCAAAATTAACCGGCTCGGCCTTGCGACAACGCCCGCCGCGGCGTACGTTTTGCGCTCGCCCGCAACAAGGACGGCCGTAACCGCAAATGCCCGTCAGAAACAATGAGAATAACACTCGGCCGTAGCCGGGGTCATAAAAAAATTGAGCCCTGCGTTTTTTCCGTAAATTTTTCCGGGTGCGCTGCCGATTTAATTTCTGTGCCGTCTGGTTCACATCATAGGGGGAGGGAGCCGGGGTCTTCGTGGCCTCCGGCTTCTTCTTTTTCGAAAGACCCCGCCCGAACCATTTTTCCGAAAATGGAAAAGGGCGGCCAGTCCCCTTCTTTCCGGGACCGGCCGCCCTTTTCAACTCTTGAAACCGCGATTGTTTTCGTCTAGCTGATGAAATCTTCCTGAACTTCCCTGCCTTCCAGAAGTTCTTGCGCATCTATGTCTTCGGCCAGTTCCTCGCCGTTGATTATGGCCCAGTCGGTGGGCAGCCTATCGGTATACAGGTCGCCTCCGCCGCCCAGAATACCGGCAGTGGCTTCCTCGTCCAATTCACTCATCCAAAGCGGCCTTCTTTGTTTTCGCAACTCGGTTATATCGATTTTCATTTTATTTCCCCATCATATATGTGTGTTCACAAATTGTGATTTTCATCTCGGTTCTCTCTCGGAGCCATCATATACCCAAAAAGTGATACCGCTCTCCCCCGGACCAAATTGAACATGAGATTAAGAAGCATACTCATATAAGAATAAGTCCCAAGTGGCCCCAAAATAATCATTCGCTCCCCGGTGTCAATGGCGGAGGCGCAGAGTGTTGATTTTTTGCTAATTGCCTGGTCCTGAACGGCCGATCTTTTGTAACAGACAGGTTCGAACGATCACGTGCAGGGCCGGATGCGCCCCAGGCTTCAGAACCAGCCCGATAAACCAAAGTCTTGCAGAAAGGAACCGAAAATGGGAATGATGGACAGAAGGAGTTTTACCAGGGTCCCGTTCCGCTCCGAGGCGATCATCAAGACCGGCGATGCCGGCGTCAGCGGCTTTATAGAAAACATCAGCCTCAGTGGTGCCTGCGTTAAGGTCCATGACAAATTCGAAGTGGGACGGGAAGTGGAGATAGAGATTTTCCTGGCGGAGCCGGCATCCGATCTGAGCGTAGCCCTCAACGGCACGGTGGTCTGGATCTCTCCCGGAGAAATAGGCATCCGGTTCACCGGCATGTATCTGGATGCATACGAGCGAATCAGGGATATGATCGCAGGCAGCGTAGGGGATAAACAAAAAGTGGTAGAGGAATTTTTTGACTACATGTCAAAGAAGCAGGAGAGTCCCAACTCGATCTAAAACGGGCCCTGAAAATCCATTTCTTCAAGCTCTTGCGCCTTTTTGTAAGCCGTGATCGCGGAGATCACATGGCAAACCCAGCCGAGCAGACCTCCTGTGCCGATCCAGAGCCCCGGGGTAATTATCAGCCAGAAGATTCCCCGCAGGAAATGCCCATTATAGAACTGCCCCAATCCCGGAATCAGAAGACTGAGCACCGCGGCGTTTCCGGTTTTTGTCATTGTGTGCCCTCCGAAAAAATCGGATACCCGATACTTGATGCTCGATACCGTACCGGGTAAGCAACGCTTCAATGCCCGACATTCGTCGGGTTCCCCTGCCCGTTCAGGCCCCGGTATCCAATCACTCTCACTTCTGGCAGGGAATGTGGTCGAAATTCATGGGATTGAGTTTTTTGTGAAGTTTTACGAACGGCTTTACCAGTTTGTAGAGGGGCAGGACCAGGAAAAACTCCGGCACTGAAAACCGGGCACCGATCCTCTTCAGTGCCCCCTTCCGATCGACCAGTCCCTTTTTCCGGGATTTCCAGAACTGGTACACCGCATCGACGGTCAGGTAGTACCTCACCGGGGGCCAGGCGTCAAGATGAGGCCTGGAAAGGTAGTCTTTGACCAGGGAGAGGGTTTCGTCGAAATGAATCATGCTGCCGATGTTTTCGGCGGTTTTTTGCCGGGGGTGGACCCGAAACGATGCAAGAGGCTCATCGATGAACGCGAATTTACCTTTCTCCAGCAGGTGAAACCACATCTCAAGGTCTATCAACTGGCCGTAATTCCGGTCGAAACCCCGCATCGAGTCCGCCTTTCGAAACATAACGACAGTGGGCTCTCCGACGAGGTTCGCCTGCCGAAAAAGGCACCTGCGGATTATTTCCCTGCCCTGCGCGGTGAAGCTTCCCTGGAATTCACAAAGAACGCGCACCAGGCGCGATTCGGAATCGATGATATTGCGCGCCGAGGCCACAAGGGAGACCGAGGGATCGGAATCCAGCACGCAGGCCATTTTCCCCAGCGCATCCGGCGAGGCGAGAAGATCGTCTGCAAAGACGAACTTGATGTATTCGCCCCTGGCTTTTTCCATGCACAGGTTCCAGTTGCCCGCAAGGCCCAGGTTTACTTCGTTTACGCCGAAGATCACCCGCTTGTCCGTAAGAAAGGGCCGCACGGCCCCCACCGTGTCGTCGCTTGAGCAGTCATCCTGCACGATCAGTTCGAAATCCGTGAAATTTTGCCGCAGCACGGACTCAATGGCAAAAGGCAGATAGTCGGCGTAATTGTAGGTCGGTATGCAAACGCTGAGTCTGGGTGAAGCCGGCATCCGTTTCCTTGTTCCAAAATGGGATTTTCAGGCCAGAATGATGCAGCATAACAGAATACGGTCCGGGGCAAAAGACAGAACTCCGGATCATTGCTCCTGCTTCTTGTCGGGAAGAGATCTTGCCAGCAGGTGAGTCACCACCGGATGGTTTTCCCCCTTGTGGAAGGAGCGCACCTGGCGCTGGATTTCGCGGTCGGCGACCGTTTGGCGTTCGTGCTGCCTCAGGTGTTCGAGCCACGATTCGACCAGGAAGGTTTCCCGGTACAACGAGGGTTCGGCAAGGTCGACGAAAACGGCCCACCGGAAGGCCCCTCCGCGCAGCCGTGCCCGCTTCAGCTTTCGAAGCGCCAGGCCGAATTCACGCCAGTCGCCGGGGTCGATCCTGTAGTCCACGGTCACCATCACCGGCCCCTGTTCCGGCTGAGGCTCGAAAATTACCGCCGGCTGAGACCGCATGGCAGGCGTCTGGTCCAGTACGCCCGAAACCATCCTCAGCCTCGACGTTGCCAAAAGACCGATTACCAGGCCGGCTGCCGCACAGTACATGGCCAACGGAATTCCAACCAGGCTGGCAATCGCTCCCCACAGGAAGCTTCCAGCCGCCATACCGCCGAAGAAAACCAGCATGTAGACGGCAAGACACCTGCCGCGCACCCAGGCCGGAGCGATGGACTGGATGGTGGCGTTGAAATTGGAAAGCAGGGCAAGCCAGGACGCACCGCAAAGGAAAATAGCCACGCCGTCCACGAGGAAGACAGGCACCAGTGCAACCAGGCTAAGAGATACGGCAAAAATTATGACCGTGAAGTTAATGAGCCTGTCCAGGGAAATCTTCTGCAGCACCCAGGGCAGAAAAGTGGCGCCGGAAACCGCCCCCAGGCCGAAAAAGCCCAGCAGAATGCCGTATCCGCCCGATCCCACCTTAAGGTAATTTTTGGCCCAAAGGGGCAGGAGCGCCATCAGGGAGCTTGCACACACGATGAAGCAAAGCGTGCGGATGAAAACGGCCTGGAGAGCGTGGGAATATCTTACGTAGCGAATCCCGGTGCGCACGGCGGCAAACACGCGCTCGGCCGGGAGCGCGCTTTCCCGCGGCGCCCGTTTCCACCAGACAAGAACGCCGATTACCGCCAGAAACGATGCCGCGTTGATCATAAAGGTCACCCCGGCACCCACGGCCACAAACACCAGGCCGCCGAGGGGGGGACCCAGGGCGCGGGCAAGATTGAAACCGGCACTGTTCATGGCCACCGCCGGCCTGATCTGCTCGCGCGGGACCAGTTCCGGAATGATGGCCTGCCATGCGGGGCCGTTCAGGGCGGTCCCTATGCCCAGGCTTAGCATAAGAAGAAGCAGAACAGCGGGCGTGATAAGGTTAAAAAGTGTCAGGACCCCCAGAGCGGCCGCCGATATCAGCATCCAGGTCTGAGTCAGGATAAGGATCCTGCGCCGGTCCACCACGTCGGCAAGCGCCCCCGCCGGCAGGGCAAGGAGAAATATCGGAAAGCTCGCCGCGGTCTGGACGAGAGAAACCAGAAGCGCCGACGGGGCAATGGTTGCCATGAGCCAGGCTACGGCCGTATTTTGCATCCAGGTGCCGATATTCGACACCGCGTTGGCCATCCAGAGAGCTCGAAAGACGGGATTGTGAAGGGGAGCCCAGGCATTGCCCTCCTTTGGGCCCTTTACGGGCTTTTCGACATTGTCGGCCATCAATGTTGCCTCGAATTACAGGTGGGCGTAAAAATCCCACGTTTTGTTGTGTCGCAGGGCAAGGGGTCGGCATAACACCCATCTCCTCGCTCCTGCCCGTCGTGAGGTCAGCGGCCTTGCGCGGGCGGGTTCACCCGCAGGAATTGTGCAAAGCGCTGAACGGTTTTCGGACCTATGCCCGGGATTTCAATCAGTTGCCCCACGTCCTCCCACGCCTTTTCGCCTCGTCTTTTCACGATCTCCCGCGCAACGTCCGGGCGCATCTTCGGGATGAGCAGAAAGTCCTTTTCACTTGCGGCATTCAGGTCTATTTTCAACCCGGCGGCAAGTGCGGCGGCGGCAGGCATCCGCCCCGCCGCGATTTCAGGATGAGAACCTGCGGCAAGTACGTTTAGCGACTCACCGGGTTCGAGCTTTCGGTCAGCCCCCGTAAAGATCCCCGACCGGCCCGCAGCTTCAACGGTCTGTGAAACAGTGGCGCGATCTTTTTCCAGCAGGTAAATTCCGGGCGCGGGGACTTCCCCTTTCACCTCGACTGCAATCCGCGCTGGAGCGTCTTCCGGCACCCGCGGCTTTTCACGCAGAGTGCGCAGGACCAGCACGGTCCAAAGGAGGACGGAAAAGAGCACGACGGCCGTGCGGATTTTCCAGACCTGCGTTGCGATGCTCATTCCAAAAATCCGAAGCTGCGCCCCACTACTATCGGCAATATAATGATTGAATTGCCGCCGGACCTGGGTTACGTGCCAAACTCCTGATCCGGCTTTGCAAAGAACCGGGCCGTCCGGCCCAAAAGCTAAACTTTTTCTGGATACTCGTCATAATGCGAAAGTTCAACTTAAAAGTCCTTCTGCTGCTCTCGACCGGCCACATGGTTGTAGACATCTACCAGGGCGCACTTCCGGCCATTCTCCCCTTTCTCAAGACCAATCTCGGTCTTTCTTACACCCTGGCGGGTGTGATCCTGATCGTTTCCAACATTACCTCATCCATTATTCAGCCTATCTTCGGCTTTCTTTCGGACAAGAAGGAGAAAGCGTTTCTCCTGCCCCTGGGGGTCTTTCTGGCGGGGACCGGGTTCTGCCTTGTGCCCTTGACTTCCAGCTTCGGAGTGGTGCTTTGTCTGGTGGCAGTAAGCGGCGCCGGGATTGCCTGCTACCATCCGGAAGGCTTCAAAACCGCACGTTTTTTCACCGGCGATAAGATGGCAACCGGGATGTCGGTCTTTCTGGTAGGCGGCAACGCCGGCTTTGCGCTCGGCCCCATAGTGGCCCTGTCCCTTATCAACTACAAAGGATTTTCCTCCCTCACATGGATGGTCCTGCCCTCACTCATGTTCCTTGTGGCGATCATCCTCCTTCTCAAGAAGGTCGCCGTGAAGGACGGCCAAAAAGGCGCCGCTTCGGCCGCACCGGCCAAGCCTTCCAAACAGGCCTACCGCTCTTTTTTTACAATCCTGTGCATCATTGTCATGAGAACCTGGACGCATACGGGGCTGATGGCCTACATCCCCTTTTATTACATCAACTATTTGCACGGGGACCCGGTATTTGCCGGAAAGCTGGTAAGCCTTTTCATGATGGGCGGAGCGATCGGGACCCTGGCGGGCTCGCCTCTTGCCGACAGGTGGGGCCACAGGTTCTGGCTGAGGTTCTCGCTTCTCACCAGCGCCATGCTCCTGCCTCTTTTATTCGTGGTGCAGGGTATCGGGCTTTTTTTCCTGGTTGTCGTCCTGGGAATCATCCTGATCTCATCTTTCTCGGTTACCGTGGTCATGGGGCAAAACCTGTTCCCGAACAACCTGGGGGTGGCCTCCGGGCTGGTAGCCGGATTTGCGATAGGGGCCGGGGGAATCGGCGTGACGCTTTTGGGGGTAATAGCCGACCGCTACGGAGTGCCCTTCGCGCTGCAATGTATACAGGTACTCCCCATTGCGGGCTTTCTCGTATCCCTGCTCCTCAGGTATCCGGTAAAGGAAGAGCGGGTGCTGGTGCCGGCATAATACCACTTGCCGGGATTACCACCGGCCGGGATATATAATGATGTCTCGTTAGCACGCGGGGTACGGAAACTGCTACAGCTGTTTTCGGCCTCACCCGATTAATTAAACAAGGCTACGTGTTAAAGATGACGACAAAATCGCTGCAAAAACCTTTCGGCGCGCTTTTCGCCCGGGTCCGGAACTAACTGTAATGGTGCTTTTTATTAAACTGCTTTTTCTGCTCTGGTTTATCAATTTCGCTCCGCCTTTCAGTGCTCAGGTGTTCGAGCAGAAATGGAGCAGGCCCATTGACGGCGGCACCACCTTTTTTTTGGATGGACAGCCGGTTTTCGGAAGCAATAAGACGTTTCGTGGATTGTCGGCCGGCATTTTTACCGGAATGCTTGCCGGCGTGATTTTTGGGTTCCCGTGGTGGCTTGGCCTGGGTGCAGGGACGCTAAGCATGGCGGGCGACCTGTTTTCCAGTTTTTTGAAGAGGCGCCTGTACCTGTTCAGCGGCGACGTCGTCCCGGTGCTCGACCAGACGCCGGAAGGTGTTTTCCCATTTCTGCTCCTGGGCCCCTATTTTTCGCTCTCGCTCGGCTATATTTTTGCGTGCCTCATAGTTTTTGGATTCGGTGCGTTCTGCGGCTCCGTTTTTTTCCAGCGGACCCTCATGACAAAACCGTTTGATTCCTATCCACGGCCGGTGTGCCCCAAAACCAGGATTCGCGAGCTGCTCTCCTGCCAGATAACCTCCAGGCCCTTTCACCACATTCTAAATTTCGAAGATGCCGTCTATTATCATCTTTTCATGAAGACCGCCTTCCAGATGGCCGGGATCTACGAACGCGGAAAACAAAACGCTCTATTAATTGACACAAAGGAGGTACTTCTCGAGTTTCCCGATCTGCCGCCTTCCTTCGACGGCTACCGGATTTTATTTTTGACCGACCTTCATCTCGACGGTCTGGACGGCCTCACCGACAAGCTGCTGGGAATTGTCCGCGAAATCCCTTCGGACCTGTGTATCCTCGGAGGTGATTTCAGAATGGAGACCCATGGGCCTTTTGCCGAGGCCCTCTCGCATCTGCGCCACCTGATTCCGCGGGTTCGCACGGCAGATGGGATCTATGCGGTGCTTGGAAATCACGACTGCCTGGAGATTGTCGAGCCTCTTCAACGGGAGGGGATTACCTTCCTGGTAAACGAGTCGTGCGTAATCGAACGCGGTGGCGAAAAGGTGTGGCTTGTCGGGGTGGACGACGCCCACTATTTCAAGTGCCACGACCTGGACCGGGCATTCTGCCAGGTCCCCGCAGGCGGGTTTTCCATCTTTGTTTCCCATTCAAACGAAATCTACAGAGAGGCCGCCGAATACGGGCCAAATCTTTTCCTGTGCGGCCACACTCACGGCGGACAGATCAGACTCCCTGCCCTTGGCCCCTTATTCACGCACAGCAGTGCCCCGCGGAGCATGTACGTGGGGCAGTGGAACTACAGGGGAATGCCCGGCTACACCAGCGAGGGAGTAGGTGTCTCCGGGGTCCCGGTGCGTTTTAACTCCAGGGGCGAGGTGACGGTGATAACGCTTGGCAGAAAATAGAGCATCCACCCCGAACGGGTAACGGGAATTACCATCGCACACACTCCGGCACAGACGGTGCCGGAAGCTAGCATTTTCCTCGGAACAAAAGAAGCGCCGGGTCGTAGATTTCCGGCGGCTTTATTCCCAGCAACTGCAGCAGGGTTGACGCGACATTGGTCAGCCCCGGCTTTTTTATTTCCGGGTCGAACCGTATGCAGCCATCACCCGAAGGATCGTAGAGGATAAACCATACCGGGTTCAAGGTGTGCGCCGTCTTTGCCTTCGGCCTTCCATCCGCATGCAGCTTGGGCTTTCCAGTCTTCTTGTCGATTTCGTACATTTCCTCGGCGTTGCCGTGGTCGGCGGTGATGAGCAGTATGCCTCCCGCCTTCCTTGTGGCCTCCATCAGTCTGCCGATGCAAAGGTCAACTGCTTCCACGGCTATTTCGGCGGCCTGGTAAACCCCCGTGTGCCCTACCATGTCTCCATTCGGATAATTGAGCCTGATAAAGTCGTATCGTTTCGACAGGATGGCCTCGACCACCCCGTCCGTTATTTCCGCCGCTTTCATCCACGGCCGCTGCTCGAACGGGACCCTGTCCGACGGTATCTCGACATAGTCTTCGAGCTTTTCGTCGATCTTGCCCGACCTGTTTCCGTTCCAGAAATAGGTGACGTGGCCGTATTTCTGGGTTTCGCTGATCGCCATCTGCCGAATACCGTGAAGCGCCAGGTATTCGCCGATAGTATGCTCGATATGGGGCGGCTCCACCAGGTAGTGCTTTGGGATGTGCACTTCGGTGTCGTATTCCATCATCCCGGCGTAGGCGACTTTCGGACAGGGTGTGCGCTCGAAATGGGTGAAATCTTCTTCCTCGAATGCGCGGCTTATCTCGATTGCCCTGTCGCCCCGGAAGTTGAAAAAAACGACCGAATCCCCGTCCCGGATCGGCCCCACCGGACCCGATTCATCGGCGATGACAAACGGAGGAAGGTCCTGGTCGATGATGCCCGGATGCTCCTCGCGATAGGTCTTCACGGCCTCTTCGGCCGATCGGAAAGAGCGTCCCTGCGCCGCAACGTGGGTTTTCCATCCGAGGGCCACTATTCTCCAGTCCGCTTCGTAGCGGTCCATGGTAACTTTCATCCTGCCGCCGCCGCTGGCGATGCGGTAATCGACACCCGCCTCCTCGTTTAGCTTTTTCAGAAGCGATTCGATCCTGTGTACGTAAATAAGGGCGCTCGTCTCACCCACGTCCCGGCCGTCCAGCAGCGCATGGATGCGGACCCGGGGCAGTTTATCGACATGGGCGAGGTGTTCGAGCATGGCCTCCAGGTGGCTTATGTGACTGTGTATGTACCCGTCGGACAGAAGACCCATGAAGTGCATCGTGCCGTTGTGCGTCCGGCAGTACCGGACGACAAACTCCCATCCGCGCCCTTCGAACAGCCTGCCCGATTCGATGGACTCGTTTACCAGCCTGGCCCCCTGCGGGTATAATCGGCCGGCGCCAAGAGCGTTGTGTCCCACTTCGGAATTGCCCATTTCGTCGTCCGAAGGAAGGCCGACGGCGGTCCCGTGCGCTCGAAGCAGGATGTGCGGGCAGTTCTTAAGCACCCATTCGAGGCAGGGAGTATTCCCGTTTGCAACCGCATTGCCCTCGGTCCCTTCCCGGTATCCCACGCCGTCCATAATAACCAGGGTAACCGGCCGGGGTTTACGGTATGTCGGAAGAGCAGCCAAGCCTGTCATTTTGGCCCCTTTTATTGTTGGATTCCGGATTTTCCTTTGTGACAAAAAGGATGTTCAGCGATAGGCAGCTTCACGCCCATCTCGACAATGCACCGCATCAGCGCAGGCGGACTTTCGATGCGCGCGGCTTTTCGCCAAGCGTTACGTTGATGGTGTCCCTGCTCCCATCCCAATGAACGACATCGAGCCGAATTTTGTTTCCGGGGCGCATCTTGCGGATCTCCCTTATCGCCGCATCCGCATCCTTAACCTTGATCCCGTTGACACTTACTATCACATCTCCGCCGACGGTCACTATATTGTTGCCGATCTGCGCACGCCTGTCGCCGCCCCTCAGCCCCGCCCTTTGGGCCGGCCCTCCCGGCATCACTTCTATTACCAGCGCCCCGCTGTCAACCGGCAGCTTGAGCGCTTCGGCAATACCCGGAAAAAGGTTCATCAGCGTCGCTCCGAGATAGGGATAGCTGTAGTATCCCTTCTCCATGAGGTCATTTACCACCCTTTTTATAGTATCCACGGGGATGGCGAAGCCGATTCCGACGCTCGCCCCCGTCGGGCTGAAAATGGCCGTGGTGATCCCGACCAGCCGCCCGGAAGAATCGATCAGCGGGCCGCCCGAGTTGCCCGGGTTTATCGACGCGTCGGTCTGGATGATATCTTCGACCAGCGACCCGTTTGCGGAGCGCATGGTGCGTCCAACAGAGCTGATTACCCCGGTGGTAAGAGTCTGGCCGAGCCCGAAGGGATTGCCTATCGCCAGGCCTTTCTGCCCCACCTTGAGGTCGTGGGATGAACCAAGAGGGATGGTCGTGAGCTTTTCCCGCGGCGCATTGATCTTGATTACCGCAAGATCGGTGTCCGGGTCCGACCCGATCAGCTCCCCCGTATATTTTTTGCCGTTGGAAAGGGTGACTTCCAGTTTGCGGGCGTCTTCGATAACATGATTGTTGGTAAGCACGTAGCCGCGGGCATCTATGATCGAACCGGAGCCGGTCCCCTGACGGGGTACGACGTTAAAGAAAAAATCGTGTTCGAGCGTGGTGCTCGAAATGTTGACCACGGCCGGGGCAAGGCGCTTATAGAGTTCGATATTGTTGGTTTCCTCCTCGGTAAGCGCCATGGCGCAGGCGCTCCAGGCCACAACAATGGAAACCAGCGCGATACTCAAAGTTTTGCCACGCATATCCATACACCTCAATCTGAATAGCGAATCCCGTTCGGCGGGCCGGAAACCGGCGGCTGCCGGCTGTAAATGCGCCTGATAAACCAAACCACGAGCATTATCGCAATAATCCAGCCCACGGCCTTCGGCCAGCGCTGAATCAACCCGGGGACCACCTCTTTCATCCGGTTTACCGGAATGGCGAACCCGATGCGTATGCTCGACCCGGTGGGGCTCAGAATGGCCGTGCATATTCCCACCAGTTCGCCATCCGAGTTTACGAGCGCGCCCCCGGAGTTGCCCGGATTTATCGGGGCATCCGTCTGGATAAGGTCGCGCAGGATCTTCCCCCCATCCTTTATCGTCCTGCCGGTCATGCTGACCGCCCCGGCCGTCAGAGTCTGTCCCAGCCCGAAAGGATTGCCGATCGCAAGCACCCGCTCGCCGACTTTTAGGTCATCCGAGTTGCCGAGCGGAATTGCCGCAAGCCGTTTTTTCCCGGGGTCCACTTTCAGGACGGCGAAATCATCCACGGCCGAAGTCGCTACCACTCTGCCCTCCAGCCGCGTGCCATCCAGAAGGGCGACCGTGATGCTCCGGGCTCCGGCCACTACGTGATTATTGGTAACGATCAGTCCGTCTTCTTTCAGAATAACACCCGATCCCGAACCCTCCCTGGCCGGGACGGCACACCAGAAAAATTCGGGATCGCACTGCATGGTGGTGATATTTACAACGGAAGGGGCAACCCGCTCAAACGCTTTGATAGTGCTGGCTTCCTGCGCTGTGAGCCCGGATGCGCACGGTACCGGCAAAACGATCAAAAGCGTCCAGAAACAAAAAACAAGCGCCATCCGGCGCCCGAGGCACAAAAAATCCATCCGCAATACCGCTCTCTCTTTTTGACTCTTAAATCCCTGTCGAGTAATTATTCAATCAGGCCAGTGAATATACATTCTTTGCCGGGGCGCTTACAAACAGGAATATACGTTAATACCGAGTTCGGGAGAGTAAAGGCGGCATGGGCAACACGGCCCGTTAAAAAAGGCTTGGCTGTTTTCATTTGGTTCCGGACGGGCTATATTTTCACCCCGGGCACGGTTCGCCCTGAATTCTTCGCGAAGGAAGCAAGTTTATGGGGGATGTTTTCGAAGTTTACGTAAAGAGCCATTTTTCGGCCGCGCACAGCCTCAGGGGCTACCCTGGCGACTGCTCGAAAATTCACGGCCATAACTGGATCATAGAGGTATACGTCAGGTGCTCCAAGTTGGACGCGGTGGGAATAGGAATTGATTTCCGCGACGTAAAGACCGCGGCGGCCGACGTGCTGTCGGGATTGGACCATTGCGATCTGAACGAACTGCCGGCTTTCAGGCAAGATAATCCCACCTCTGAAAATATCGCGCGGTATATTTACCGCAAACTTTCCGAAAAACTCAACGGGCCGGGTGTGCGCGTGAGCAGAGTAAAGGTGTGCGAGACGCCGGGCGCCGGGGCCTTGTACTGGGAAGAATAGCGGGTTGGGGCTGGTTCCCGGACTCCGGCCCGGCAACCTGGCCTGATCTCTCCCCTGGCGGGAGGGAGCTTAGGGGAAAAATGAGCCTCAACGTAAGCGAGATTTTTTTCAGCATACAGGGCGAGTCGTCCCACGCGGGCCGTCCCTGCGTTTTTGTACGGCTTGCCGGATGCAATTTGCGTTGCACCTGGTGCGATACCTCCTATGCCTGGGAAGCGGGCAATGCCATGGAGGTATCTGAAATAGTGGAGCGCGTACTAGACTTCGGATGCACGCTTGTGGAAGTCACCGGAGGCGAACCCCTCATTCAGGAGCAGACCCCCGTGATGGTAACTGCTCTGCTGGAACGGGATCTGACGGTACTCATGGAAACCAACGGCAGCATCGATATCGCCCGAGTCGATCCGGCATGCCACAGGATAGTGGATATCAAGTGCCCGTCCAGTGGGATGGTTCGACATAATAATCTGCTCAACCTTCAGAGGCTGACCGAAAGGGACGAGCTAAAGTTTGTGATCGGCTGCCGCGAAGACTACGAATTTGCCGGAATTATCCTCGCGGCGGCCAGGCCGGCGCGGGCCGCCCGCCCCTTCGGAGTCAATTTTTCCCCCGTATCCGGCGCTCTTTTTCCCCGCACCCTTGCCGAATGGATTCTCGAAGACCGCCTTCCCGTGAGGCTGAACCTCCAGTTGCATAAAATCCTGTGGGACCCCGATTCCCGAGGGGTTTGATTCGGCGCGCCGGACCGGGCCCCTTGCTTTGGCGAAGCGCCGAAAATGCCGATTTTTGTTACATTACGATTGCAAAACCGGGGAACCGACAAAAATTGCAGATTTTCCTTGACACTTTATCCACCCTGAAGATATTTAACCCACGGCTGCAGCGGGAAGGCTTGTTTGTGACCCATTCGGCTTCCGGGCTGCTCCCACGCAAATCCTATCTCGGCCAGGCCTTACAGAGGTCTTATGGTAACTTCCAAAAGCCCGCCAAAAGCGGGCTTTAACTTTTTTGACGCAAAATTTTTCTGTCATATATTCTTTGACGGACGGATATGGCGCGGCTGGAGCCCCTGCTGTTTTCTCTCCAGGGAAGTGACCGGCACTTTTTACAGATCGAGCATCTCCGGCGGCCGGCGTCAAGCTGCCGCAGGCAAGGCAGGTCCCCAATGAAAAAGACCGGGGTAATAATTCAACTGGCAGTGATCAGCATGATTATTATCTACAGCACGGTAAGCCTTTTTATGGGAAATTTCGAGGCGGCTTACACTACATTTCCGGTCCTTTTCTTTTTTTATATCTTCGTGGTGGCAAAGCAAAAGCACAGAAATGCGCAGCACGATGAGAGCGGCCCGGATGATCCAAAGTAAGAGCGGGATGAGCCTCCCTTAGCCGTGAACGGGAAGAATTTTTCCTGTTTTCCTCGCCATACTTTTCAGATAGACTCACCGGCACGACGTTTGTTTCTCCGCTTTGCCCACTTTTTTACTGTAAAGGGAATCAGGCATGAAGGTTATCATCGGGTCGGACCATGCGGGGTTTGAACTCAAAGGGGAGATCGCCGATTTTCTGAGGAAGGAAGGCTTCGAAGTCCTGGATATCGGGACCAACGGCACGCAATCCGTGGACTACCCCGTGTATGCGTTCCGGGTGGCGCGCGCAGTGGCCCGCGGGGAAGCCGAACGCGGCATCCTGGTGTGCGGCAGCGGAATCGGAATGTGCATGGCGGCAAACCGGGTGCCGGGAGTTCGGGCGGTCACCGGGCATGAGCCGTTCGGCGCCAGGATGAGCCGGCGCCACAATGACAGCAATATCCTGTGCATGGGAGAACGGTTTACCGGGCGCGACCTCGCCCTGGCGATAGTATCCGAATGGATAAGAGAGCCGTTCGAAGGCGGCCGCCACCAAAGGCGAGTCGCACAAATGGATGACATCGGGCAACTGAGTTAACCGCGGTGTCCCCACGCCCCCCGGACTTCGCCAAAGGCTTCGTTTTCACTTGACATTCTGCTGACAGCCCTCATATACATCAAAGGTTTAAATACTTCGACGGCGTTATGAAATGCAGGGCCGGCGGACGCGGCCGGCCTGTTGTTTTCCCCATTTTTGTTATCGAAGGAGCAAAGATGACATTCCAGGAACTTATACTTGCGCTGAACAAGTTCTGGTTGGATAAAGGGTGTGTGATCCAGCAGCCATACGACCTGGAAGTTGGCGCCGGTACGTTCAACCCCGCCACTTTCCTGAGGGTGCTGGGGCCGGAACCCTACAGGGTGGCTTATGTCGAGCCCTCCCGCCGGCCCACCGACGGCCGCTACGGGGAAAACCCCAACCGGCTTCAGCATTATTACCAGTACCAGGTGATACTGAAGCCCTCCCCCGACGATTCCCAGGGCATCTACCTGGAGAGCCTTAAAAGTTTCGGCATCGACCCTATGGACCACGACATCCGCTTTGTCGAGGATGACTGGGAATCCCCCACGCTCGGCGCATCGGGCCTTGGTTGGGAAGTGTGGCTCGACGGAATGGAGATCACCCAGTTCACCTATTTCCAGCAGGTCGGCGGCATTGCGCTGAACCCGGTGAGCCTGGAGCTGACCTACGGGCTGGAGCGCATCGCAATGTATCTCCAGGGCGTTAACAACGTCTACGATCTCATCTGGTCGGGCGATGTCACCTACGGGGACGTCCATCACCAGGGGGAAGTGGAGTGGTCCCATTATAATTTCGAAGAGGCCGATATAGATATGCTCTTAAGCCTCTTCGGCATGTACGAGGCGGAATCGCTTCGCATGAACGAACGCGGACTGGTGCTGCCCAGCTACGATTATACCCTCAAGTGCTCGCATATTTTCAATCTGCTGGATGCACGGGGCGCGATCAGCGTAACCGAAAGGACGAACTACATCGCCAGGGTTAGAAACATGGCCCGTCTGGTGGCTCACGCCTACGCCGCTCAGCGCGAACAGATGGGATATCCCCTTTTA
Source organism: uncultured delta proteobacterium (assembly GCA_963712895.1). Classification (GTDB taxonomy): domain Bacteria; phylum Desulfobacterota; class Syntrophobacteria; order Syntrophobacterales; family Syntrophobacteraceae; genus SbD1. The sequence continues at coordinate 388,734 of CAVQJR010000021.1, forward strand.
AACAAGTGGCGTGACTAGGAACAGGCGGAGGAAAAGATGGCAGAAACTCTATTCTTGGAAATTGGAACCGAGGAAATACCGGCAGGCTACATAATCCCCGCCCTGGAGTCGATGTCCGCCCAGATGGTGCGCTTCCTGGACGAAAACAGGATCGCGCACGGAAAGCCCGAGACGGAGGGCACCCCCCGCCGCCTGGTCATGAGCATTCCCGGAGTCGCCGTATCCCAGGAAGCGGTGACGGTAGAGATAGTCGGACCGCCGAAGCAGGCCGCTTTCGACGCCCAAGGCCGCCCGACCAAGGCTGCGGAAGGATTTGCCAGGGGCCAGGGGGTCGGCCTGGAAGACCTCAAAATAAAGCAGACCCCCAAGGGCGAATATCTTTGCGTGTTTCGCGAAGAAACCGGGGTCCCCACCGCTGATCTGCTTGAAAAGATGCTTCCCGACTTTATCGCCCGCATCCCTTTCCCGAAATCGATGCACTGGGGGAACTTCAGCGTAAACTTCGCCCGGCCCATGCAGTGGATAGTGGCCCTGATCGGAAACAAGGTCCTTAATGTAGAATACGGGCATGTTCGAAGCGGGACAAAATCCATGGGCCACCGCTTCATGAGCCCGAAATGGATCGAGGTTAAGGACTACGAAAGCCACCAGGAAAACCTGAGGAAACATTTCGTCATCCTCGGCATTGCCGAGAGAAGGCGTCTCATCGCGGAAGGCGCTGACAAGGCAGCCGCGGGCGTTGGCGGAAGCATCCTCAAAGACGAGGACCTGCTCGACGAGGTTACGCAACTGGTGGAGTTCCCGCAACCGCTGGTGGGCCGGTTCGAAGACAAATATCTCGACCTTCCTCCCGAGCTTTTGATAACGGTCATCAAGAAGCACCAGCGCTATTTTGCCATAACCGGACCCAACGGGCGCCTGCTGCCCTATTTTGTCACCATCTCGAATACGATCCCCAGGGATTTCGACCTGGTCGCGGCCGGCAACGCCCGGGTGGTAAGGGCGCGGCTGGAAGATGCCCGGTTTTACTACAGGGAGGACCAGAAGGTCCGCCTGGATGAACGCGCCGAACAGCTCAAGGGAGTGGTGTTTCACTCCAGGATCGGAACGAGTTTCGAAAAGGTCGAGCGGTTCGCCTCGCTTGCCGGGTGGCTGGCGGAAAGAATCGTCCCGGAAAGCCTCCAGGCTGTTTTGCGCGCCGCCCATCTTTGCAAGGCGGACCTGGTTTCCGGCGTGGTAAGTGAATTTCCCGAACTCCAGGGGGTCATGGGAAAAACCTACGCCCTGCTCCAGGGTGAGCCGCAGGTGGTGGCCGACGTTATTTTCGAGCACTACCTTCCGAACCGGGCCGGAGGGCCGGTCCCGGAAAGCGTCGAAGGAGCGGTGGTGAGCATCGCCGACAAGATTGATACCATCGCGGCCTGCTTCGGCGTGGGGCTGCTTCCGACGGGAACGGCGGACCCTTTTGCGCTAAGACGCCAGACCCTCGGAATTATCAGGATCGTCCTTGAAAGGCCGCTTCGCATCTCGCTCGGAGAGCTGCTCGATCAAGCCCTTGCCAAGCTTTCGGCAAAGCTCACTCAACCGGCCCAAACCGTAAAACAGGACATCCTGGACTTCTTCCAGGGAAGGCTCCACCATTACCTGGTCAGCCAGGAGGGTTTCAGCCCCGATGTAGTCGAGGCCGCCTTGAGCATCGGGATAGACGACTTGGTGGATGCCACCGCCCGTGTAAAGGCCCTTGCCGGATTTACCAAGAGACCCGACTTCGACGGCCTGGCAACCGCTTTCAAGCGGGTCGTAAACATTATCAAGGAGCCGGAAACCCGGCCCGTGGACCGGGGGCTTTTGCGGGTTGCCGCCGAGCAGGCACTTTTCGATGCGGTAAGCGGTACGCAGTCGGTTGTCGAAGACCTGCTTTCCAGGTCCGATTATGCGGGGGCGCTGGAGGCCATGGCCCAGTTGAAAACCCCGACGGACGACTTTTTCGATTCAGTGCTCGTAATGGACAAGGACGAATCCGTGCGCCGCAACCGCCTCGCCCTGCTCACCCGTATCCAGGGGCTTTTTTCGCAGATCGCGGATTTCAGGAAAATCCAGACACCTTGATCCGGTGTGGTGAGTCATTAATTCCGTGGGGAAAAAGCGGGGGGACCGGTTGCCCGCGTCTATAGGCTGGATGCTCTTTTCCGCCCACAGCTAAAAAATCGAGTTTCAGAGTAATAATCAACTGGCAAATTGGCTGACAGGACTTAGATTTTGGCTGGAAGGCCGCCCGGCAAAGTGAGGGCGCGCTTTCCGGCTTTTTTTTTCGATTAGGCCCGATCTGACGTTATTACTACCCACACCCGCATGAGGAGGGGCAAACAATGCTGGATAAACGTACGTTACACATGAAAGTTCAGGAACAGTGCGACTGTTTTGCCACCACGGACCCGCTGAGAGAAATGGCCGCCCTGAGAGATGAGTCCGATTCCGAGGAGGGGGCTATCAAGTGGATCGCCCTGGCTGTTCTTCACGGAATCAATTCCAGTGCCAAAAAGATATCCATTACCCGAGACAGCGACGGAGGTGTTTCCGTAACCGCCAAGTACCGCGAAGCGGACCTTCCCGCGCCACCTGCAGCAGTCGGCAATAAGATATTCGACGTGGTGAAGGGCATAACGCATATAGAAAAGGAAAAGGGAACGGTGCCCGTTGCAATAGGCGTGCGGGACAGCAGTGTCGATCTATGTGTCAAAGTCGACCAGAAAGGAAAAGAGGAAGTAGTAGTGCTCGAATTTGCGAAATAGCCGCGGTTCCCAACCCGGCGGCGCTGGGCCTTCCGGCAAATGTTTCCCGGAGGGGCCCGGCCGCAAATCGTTGGCAAGGTCCACGGGAAAGTGGAGTGCCCGATGAGGAAGATTACCGCTCTTTTCGCCGCGGCCGCATTGCTGGCTTTCTGGACAGGCATTGCAGCGGCCGGGAGTCACCAGGTTAAAATTCATCACAAACACGGAATAGGAAAATATCTGACGGACGTCAAAGGCATGACCCTGTACTGGTTCACGAAAGACTCTCCGGGACACAGCGCCTGCGCCGGAAACTGCCTGGAACGATGGCCGGTCTACTACCGTGAAAAAGTAAAACCCCCCAAGGGAATCAAGGCCAAAGACTTCGGGACCGTCACCAGGGAGGACGGTGCCAAGCAGACCACTTTCCGGGGATACCCGCTCTATTACTGGGCAGGCGACAAAAAACCGGGGGATACGTTCGGCCAGGCCGCAAACAACGTCTGGTTCGTGGTCGATCCCCATAAGTTTCCGCCGAAAAAATAGGAGCGCGTTGTCGTTCCGGTTCCGCCGCTATGCCGGTTTCCGCTGGTTTGGCTCGTTCCCGAATTTTTCGCTGATTCCGATGTTCCTCGCCCTCCCTCTCCCTGCTTCCCCATTTCCCTCGCTTCCGCTGAAGCGACACCAAAAGCTCCCGATTTTATTGGCAACCGTCTTTTCCGGGTGTGGCAGGGGTGGGTTCTGTCTCCGAGGCTGTTGTCTAAATCTCTTGGTCCCGCTGGTTCCCAAGCTCGCGCTTGGGAACCTCCCGACGCAGATTGTCCCCGCAATTCGATAAAATTTATGATATATGATAAATCTTACATTTCGAGATGACGAAGTAAGCAAACGTCTTCTATTCAAAACGAGGAAGCCAGTGTGGCCCGGTTCTATCGGTTCCTATTTTCCGCCCTTCTGCCCCTTCTGATTTTAAATCCATCGTTCGCATCTGAGCAAAAAGAATTGAAACAGGTCCTGGTTCTGTACAGCGATGATAGGGACAACCCCGGTCAATTGCTGGCTGAACGCGGAATCCGCGAGGGTTTCGGCTCGGACAAGCGCTTCGATGTTCAACTTTATTTCGAGTATCTTGATGTGTCTCGGTTTAGCAAGCCCCCTCACGCAAACGCCATGGCCGATCTCTTACGTCGCAAGTACTCCGGAGTGGATATTGACGCCATAATCACCGTTTATCCCTATGCCCTGGGCTTTCTGCTCGCTCAGAGGCGCTCACTTTTCCCGGAAACACCAATCATTGCCGCCGCAATCACCAGGAACCATGCAGAGACCCTGGGACGCTCTCCGGCACGCAGCTTTGTGACCGGCGTCTTTGCCGGAGACAATGTTCCCACTTTGCTGGAAACCGCCCTTCACCTCTGTCCCAAAACAAAGCGCGTCGCCATGATTTCAGGAAAATCCCCCAACGACGCCAGTGTAGAGCATCAGTACCGCGCTGATTTGAAGCCGTACGCGGACAAACTCGATCTGATCGATTTGACTGGGCTTTCCATAGAGGAAACCCTGTCACGGGTAAGTTCGCTGCCGCCGAACACCCTTGTATTTTTCTCGAGTATGTTCCAGGACGGGACCGGCAGGGTTCTTGTCAATCTCGACACACTCTCATTGATTTCAAAGGCGTCGAACGCGCCGGTCTTTGGCTTTTCCGAGACTTATCTGGGCTTTGGCATCGTCGGAGGCCGGCTGGTGAGCTTCATGAAGCATGGTGAAGAGGCAGCCGCCCTGGCTCTCCGGGTCATGCAGGGGGAATCCCCCGCTTCAATTCCTTTTGCCGGCGAGAATGCCTATGTCTCCGTTTATGACTGGCGCGAACTCAAGCGGTGGGGGATAAGCGAGCAGGCCCTGCCACCCGGCAGCTCCGTGGAATTCAAGTCATTTTCCATTTGGGAGTTGCACAGGAAAACGATCATCGGAGGCCTGATCTTCATTGCTGTCGAGACTCTGCTCATTATCGGCCTGCTCGTGAACCTCCATAAACGCAAGCAGGCGGAGCGCGAACTTGCCGCCTCTGTACTCCGCTACCGCACTGTTGCCGACCACACGTACGACTGGGAGTACTGGGCGGCCCCCAACGGTGCGCTCAATTATATCTCTCCTTCCTGTCAGCGCATCACCGGCTATTCGGTCAGTGAATTCACGAAGGACCCTTCGCTCCTTTTAAAAATTATCGTGCCGCAAGACAGGGAAACCTGGGATCAACACGACCACGAAGGCCACAACCATTCAAAACCGCGGCAGGTCCAGTTCCGAATTTGTACCAAAGGAGGCGAACTCCGCTGGGTTGATCATACCTGCCTTCCGGTGAACGATCCCCAGGGCGAGTTCCTGGGGATCCGATCGAGCAACAGGGACATTACAGATCGCAAGAAGGCCGAATTTGAGGCACAACAACACCGAAATGAGCTCAGCCACCTCACACGAGTGGCAACTATGGGAGAACTTACCAGCTCACTGGCCCATGAGCTTAACCAACCCCTGGCTGCCATACGCAACTACGCGTTTGCTGCGCAGCGGTTTCTCGCAAAGGGCGAACCGGCGAAGACAAAAGAGGCGCTTGAGGGGATCATCCGCGACGATAGGCGGGCCGCTGAGATAATAAATGGAGTTCGGGGATTATTAAAGAAAGAGGCGCCACGTTGCTGCCCGGTGCACGTGAACGATGTCATTCAAGAAGCGCTTGTTTTCATCCGCAGCGATTCGGTTTTGGAAGGGTTGAGAATTGAAACGGAGTTCGCCCCGGAATTGCCGAGTGTGAAGGGTGATCCGGTTCAGTTGCAGCAAGTCCTCCTGAATCTGATACTGAACTCTCTTGATGCCATGAAAAATGAAAAACAGGATTCACGAAAACTTGTAATCAGGACTGAAAACCAAGAAAATGAGCAGGTGAAGATTTCGGTAAGGGATTTCGGCCCGGGGATTGACGAAGCTCAGAAGGAGAGACTCTTCGAGCCGTTTTACACGACCAAACCTACAGGCATGGGAATGGGCCTCGCGATCACCGCAAGGATTATCAATGCCCATGGTGGGGCGGTCTGGTGTGAGAACAACCTTGACAGGGGAGCAACATTCTCCTTTGTCCTGCCGGCGACAAATTTTAGCAAGGGACCGTGCGAAGGGTAGAGTATAACGTTTTGCCTGCGCCAGCGCGCAACGAAAGGATCAATTCCTTATTTGCATGGAATCGATATGACTGAGATAAAGCCAACCATTTTTATAATCGATGACGACCCTTCGATCCGCCAGTCTGCGCAAATGATGCTGGAATCGCTCGGCTTCAATGTGAAAACCTTCATCTCCGGCCAGGATTTCCTCAAGACTAAAGTCGAGGGCGATCTAGGCTGCATCATACTTGATGTAAGAATGCCAGGGATAAGCGGCCTTGACCTTCAAGAGAAACTGGTCCGGGCAAGAACATCGCTGCCCGTGATCTTCATAACCGGACACGGCACGGTTCCGATGAGCGTGCGCGCTATGAAGGCAGGGGCCGTTGATTTCCTTCAAAAACCCTTTGAGGAGCAGGAACTCCTGGATGCCATAAATAGAGCCATTACCCGGCAGAAAGAAAAGAAATCAAGAATGGAGGAAACAGAAAAACTCCGGCAGCGCATTAGAACGTTAACCTGTCGGGAATATGAAGTTTTTTCGCTCCTGGTGGCAGGCATGGCGAACAAGGAGATTGCGTTTAAGCTCGGAACCAGCGATAGGACGGTCAAGTTCCACCGAGCCAACATCATGGAGAAGACGAATTCCAGTTCGCTGGCAGATCTGGTCCATATTGCCGAGAAGCTGAAGACGAACCCGCCCGAATAACCAACTTCTCTCACCCATACCTGTACCAAAGTACAGGTTCCCCCCCACCGAAGTACAGGTTGTCCCTCACTAAAGGGCAGTATTTTTGCCCACAAGTACAGTAGATCCCCCTTACATGGCGGCATAAAATCGTTATCGAGATAGAAGTTCGAGTTTTAACGCTCTTCTGTGCCTGATTTCAAATCCCTCTATGGACAAGATACAGGAACGCCGTGGCGGAAGCTCAATTCACCGTGTTTGTAGTAGACGACGACGAATCGGTCCTCTCTTCTTTGAAGCTGCTAATTGAGTCCAGCGGATATCGAGTGACTACGTTCAAATCAGCCGAAGATTTTCTTCATTCGGCGCGGGTAGAGAAACCTTGCTGCCTCATACTCGACATCCGCCTGCCCGGAATGAGCGGGTTCAAGCTTCAGGAATACCTGCTCAAATCTCAGACTCCAATCCCGGTAATTTTCATGACAGGCCATGACCGAGAGAGGATTCAAGATGAGGCCATGAGACTGGGAGCCATTGCTTATCTCAAAAAGCCTTTTGACGAGCGGTGCTTTTTCGATGCGATCCGGTTCGCCAGCCAGGAGTGCGGTCTGAATTGAGGGGATCAACAATCTCGAAAGAATGTTCCCGGAAGCCAGCCGGAGAGATTGCTGCCCGTATTGGTGTCGCCTTACAAATTCTTGGAGAAGAACGCGTCAGTGACGAAACCGTTTCTTGAACCCGTGAGAAGGGCGGAAAAAAATCAGCTCGGGATGCTACTAACTATTTAGAGTTTTTGAAAACGGAGGAGGCAAATGAATCGCTATTTTCGCCACATCTTTGTTGTAGCATTGCTCTTTGCCGCTGTGCTTCTCCCTTTTTCAGTACCAGGAGCGTCGGCAGCAACCGTGGACCCAAACCAGGGAACCATCGGGACAGCGCTTACCATCTCGGGGTCCGGTTTCGGGGCAAAGCAGGGGACTGTTTTCATCGGCCCGGAGCCTGCCCAGGTCGCTGCGTGGAGCGACACACAGATCCAATGCCTGGTCAAAGTCCCGATGCCGCCCGAAACCTATGATCTGAAGGTCAATCCGCAGGGGAAAAGTCCTCCCGTGATCATGCTCGGCGCCTTTTCCATAATGCCCCCGAGCGTATATCCCTCCAGGACTCGCCCGGCGTTTGTGTCTCCGGGCCAGGAGATCACCCTCTCGGGCACGTTCTTTGGAAGTGGCGGTTTAAAAAAGGTAGAAGTCGAAAATCTACAGGGAGAAAAGAGGCAATGCCACATTGTAGACTGGGCGATGGACTCAATTACCTTCCAACTGCCTAAAGGAATTCTTGGCCTTTTCCACCTTGCGGTCACAAATGGAGTCGGAACAGACTTCGAGGCCTGGTGGGGCACTTTTGCGGAGGCGCCTAACGAGCCGCCCCCGATGCCGGGAGCATACAGCTTCGGAGGTAACGAAACTTATGACAACGCGACAGCCGTCTCCTACCAGAACAAGTTATGGTTCTTTATGCCTGGGAAGGATACTGTTCTTTACTATCGAACATGGGATGGAGAAAACTGGACAAGTGCGACGCCTTTGGTAGACTCCGGCGGCGGGACGCATAAAACCTACGCCCAAATAAATCCGGTCGTAATTGACAATTTTCTTTATCTTTTCTATACGCGCCTCGATGGTGACCTGCAGATTGTCAAGTACAATCCCATGGCAGTGGATCCCACCACAATGGAGACGGCCCCGGTATGGGTAAATATAGCACATTATGGTGTTGGGGTATACGACGTCCATGGTCGATTTGCAGCTGTATATAATTATGTCAAAAAATATGTTGAGATCTACATTACCGAAAATAACACCAGCATCAGTAGGCTGCTCTATTACCCGCAAACCGGTAGTATGTATCGGTCCGGCTCACCTGAGATTCAGACGGATCCGGCTCACCCGACCATAGCCCCTTTTTTGACGGCGGTTTTCAACGGAAATGAACTTGATAACACCTACGTGACCTATCTCTCCTGGGACGATGGCTATGCCGGCGCCCTGACGGAACTTAAAGACAACGCCAGGCTTCAGCAGACGAGACTTTGGTACTGGAATTCCCGGAATTCACTTCGGGGCCCCAGCCTTGTGGACTTGGGAGAGAAATACCTGGCGGTGATTTACAATCATTTTACATACACTGCCTCCTATCAAAAGTACGACAAGGACCAGCATAAAGTGATTCCAACAGCAGACCAAGCAAGTCAAAGCAATGTACCCTTCACATCTCCGGAGCAATGTAGCTGGGCTCCAAACGGGATAGTTTTTTCCACCAAGGTTGCCGACTCCACCTCTCCAACCGGCTATCACATGGCGAGCAGGTTCTATGCGATTGTGGAGGATAATCCGAAATATGATCAGGCAAATTGGCAGCTGGTGGAATGTGAGTACCTCGGCTACTGGAAACCGATAGGCCCGCCCAATCACGTCGATTTTCAGGGGCGCGATTTGTCGTCCCAGGACGCTGTAAATAAGAGGCTTTCCGAAACGTTCCCTCTCTGGTCGGTTATCGGACTGATCGATATGCCTCCCTTCGTGCGCAATGGAAATCCGGCAAGTTCGAGTGCCGCTTATATTTCAGATGCGGAACTCAGCTTTACGCTGGCAACTACAGATGGGCTTTCGGGAGAATATTCCGTGGGAGCTTACGTTGAGACCGGGAAAAAGTCTCCCGTGACCTTCGATGTCAGCACCGGTTATGCAGGCGGATTTTCGAACAGCAGAACATATTCCTACACTATCACCGGCGGCATAGCCGAAAACCTGGAAGGGAGAATAGTCGCCTACTATCTTGTTCCCTCTTTCAACGTGTACAGGCTGGAATGGTTCGATCTTAACGGCTTGCCGACGGATGTATATATTGACTCGTTGGAAGCTTTGAGCCCGTCGATCAGGAAGGAGGCGTTCATTCCGGAAATAGGCCCGGATGTCGCTTACTATAACGGTCAGGCTGCTTTTACACCACCCTACCTCACTGTTGCAAAAACCCCCGCCGACATTGCTGCTTACCCAAACAGATTTCCCATGCACGCTTCGCAGAGCGATCGGGACCGACTCACCACCTACTTCCGCAACCCGACAGCCGACTCATTCAATTTTGTATCAATTGTCGATCCTGCGTTGTCTTTGTCCTCTTGGGGAGTGAGTTCTCCCGGCGGGTTTGAATGGAGCATAGATGATGAGCATTCGGTGGACAACGGTTTTTACTGCAACATCAAGGTTGGCGTGGAGATCGCCAAAACGATCGGTTTCGGAATGGAAGGGTCTTTTAAGATCATGGTCAACTCAAAGACCCAAAAGTCAGTCAAGGCCATCACCAATTTGAACAGCCAGGATCCGATCTACCCATGGCCTTATGCCGTCCAGGCAGTCACATCATTTAACGTGGAGGGCTACTGGCTGAAGCCCAATGCCTTGGGCTACTGGGTGCCCAATAACCGAAAGGGAATGGGCGACAGCCCCTGGTTCATCACTTACCGCGTGACTGATTATCATCCTTGACGGCCAAAAGGCAGCCAAACGGGCACTCTGGGCGGGGAGGCTTTACCTGCCACAGAGTGTCCGGATCACCATTTATGAAGCACCTCGGGACTCATCTCACGAGTTCTCGTCACCTGTCGGCTTGAATGGGCTTTTGTCTGCCTGGCGCCACACTAAGAGGATGGTTTACCTCCTCCAAACGGACCAGGCTAAACCTGCAACGAAAGAAGGCCAAAATGTTTGATTATCGAAGGATCATGGTGTGTTTGTTTTCTGCCGCTTCTTTGCTCTTTGCCGCTGGATCTTCTGCGGCAGGCGACGGTGTGGTGGCGTTGAATAATGTCCCCAAACAGGTTGAGAACAAGGCGCAGATTCTCATGCATGACCTTGAAAAGCAGGGTTTCGAAGTTACCCGTGGTATTTTCAAGCTCTATACGGCCGATGATTGTGACTATACCTTCAATAAAATGAGTACCTGTTACGGCAACAACCCTGCCGCGCCTTATGTGACCTTTGCAGTGCCACCGTGGCCCGAAGAATTCGTGGACGACAAGAGCAACCTTTGGGGCCAATCACCGGAAGGTTATGAGGATATTTTCCGGTTCGATCCCCGCGAGGCGATCGTTATTCTGGGCAGGCTCCCTCCCCCGGCCGCTTATTTCGGCGAGCAGACGTACCTTTCCTCCCGCCAGGGGGAAATTAACACGGACAGCGATACTTATAAGGCAATAGTGAAGTACATGCCGTACCAAATGCTTCCTTTCTTTTTCGCTTACGTGCCTGGTGAAACGCCTGATAATCCACCTTCACGCTTTCAGTCCTTTTCGAGCCTGAGCAATCCAATCAACAATGTGGTCATTGAAAGACAGTCGCATGCAGCCTTTAACCAGATCAGGTACTTCATTATTACGCCGGACCAGTCGATGAATACCGCGGTCCGGAAGGCGCTTGCCGCAATCTCGATAAAAGAGAAAGATATTTTTACCGAGCCAATTCCTTCGGGCATGATAACCGGCTTTGGCCAGTCGTCGGACACTTTTACCACCATTATTCGTTACTCCCAGCCCGCTGACGGCGGAAAGTCAGGCACCCCCTCGGATAGCTGGAAAAACGACCTGCCGATGGTTGTGCTACGGGTCAGGGACACATCCGACCGCGAGCCTGTAACGTTTCCAGAGTTCAAGAAAGAGGATCTCGAAGAGAGAACGGCTGTTAGCGAATTGCCATATAAAGACGATCTCGACCATCTCCTGGCCGCAGTCGGCCGTAGATGGGAGCAGCCCTGTGCAACCGATAATTGTACGGACCGGGCCAAGTCCTTCATAGACCTGCAGGCGTTCCCTCCTTACATGGTTGGGCCGCTCTGCACCGAGGCAGACGAGAACTGCCAGGGTGACAACTGGGATGTCGCCTATCAGATCAACGGCCCCAACCCCCTCGACAGCGGGGAGGTCTATGCCGTTGCCGGAACCCTCGGCACTGAAACAGGAAATGCGACCTATGTCGGGTTGGGGATCAATTGGGCACAGAAGTTTCTGGGCGTCGCGAATCTCTCCGATAAAGACCTGAAGGGGACCGCTAAAAAATACCGGGGAGAAGTGAACAACACCGGCAAGTTCTTTCTTTACTACTTCACGCGGGACTGTTCCGGCCTCGAGTACCTGACGGACGGAAACTGCTTCGAGCTTACTGAGGCAATGATTCCGTACGGCAACAACGTCGGGTTCAGCGTACGTGATTATATCATGCCCGGAACCGAGCGGGGGCCCGACTCCTCGCAAGTTCTGCCTTCGAGGGTGCTCCAACTCGTGAGACCATCAACCCCGATTGGGAGAGGCAAATGACGAAAAATAATGCCTCACCCTTTATTCTTCTCATACGAAGTTACGTTCAAGATTGGCGCATGATGGGTTGCGTCCCACTACAATTGACGTTCCTCGTAGGATGAGTGAAGCGGAGCGTAACCCATCAGCTCGTGCACGACTTGAACACAAATTGGTATCAGAAAATTGTGGCTGGGGGAGCTTCCGAACTATACTAGAGGTTTTTGGGCAATAGTTCCGATCTGAACACGCAGTTCCGATGCAACGTGCAGAAGTTATTCATTCGACGGCTATGGGCTCCAGATTGGGAACCGGCGGAAGGATAAAGTCGCCGGACTCCCGCCAAAAGCGCTGCGGGAATGACGATTTTGGAGGTTTGCTCTTAATTTGTATATGAAGCCCCATGTTCGGGCAACAGGCCCCGAACACGTGCCCACGTTTCCTCAAACAAGAAACCCCGCCGGATCGCGGCGGGGTTCTTCATGAAAAACATGCTGAAAACTTGATTTCTCAATGGCTCGCGCCGGCTGCCTTCGCCGGGTCCGCAACGGGCTCGGGCGCCTTTATTTCGGAGCCGGCGTTATCTTTTCCCAAAATAACCCCGTCGGCAGTAATCTGATCGAACGCCACGCCGCCAAGGTCCGGGATGAACTGGATGGCTTCCTGCAACACGGCGGTCCGGCTTTCCGCCTTGAGTTCGGGATTCAACTTCTCGAGCAACCCGTTCAGCAGATCGAAATCCGACTGCGCATCGCCGGGGCTTGCCAGCGCCCTTTGCAGCAACTGCATGCGCCTTTCGGAGTTTATCGCGGTCCCGTCCTTTTCCACGAAGCTGGAGGCCGGCAGCACCAGGTGCGCCGCTTCGGAGGCGCGGTTGTGCACGGTATCCTCGACCACCAGGAATTCGAGCTTATCGAGGGCTTCCCGCACCTGTTGCTCGGGCATTCCCAACTGGTACGGATCGACGCCTATCAGGTAGAGACCCTTCAGGCTGCCCCTTTCGATTGCCGAAAACATTTCCGGCCAGCTCATCCCCTGTTTGTTGGGCAGTTCGGCGCCCCAGACCTTCGACGCCGTTTTCCGCACAGCCGAACCCACGGTATTGAAACCGGGCAGATATCCGGGCAGTGCCCCAAATTCTGCGGCGCCCTGGGCATTGCCGGCAGACCCCAGGACAAATATGGTGTTGCGGCTCGGATTGGCGGTGTTCACCAGTTGCTGGAGCAGGCAGCACGTATAATAGAAGTTCTCGTTGACGGGGGAAGTCGCGGGATCGACCCCGTAGACCAGGACCGCCGGCTCGCTGTTTGCGTAGAGCCTGGCCGCCTCGCGGATCACGTTGTCCGAAAGGCCGGTCTTTTCGGAAATTTCCTTCCAGGGCGTGGACTTTATACTCTTCAGGGCCTTCTTGAAGTTCTTGCCCACCTCGCCCTCCACCAGAGCTTCGGCCAGTTTGTCTTCCACGATGGCCTTGATGAGGCCTTTTACCAACGCGTCTTCGGCCCCGCCTTCCACCGGCAGGTACATGCTCGCTGTTTTCTTCAGGGGCACCGGGTCGGGATTTGCCACTATCAGCACCGCATTGTCGCGGGCGGCTTTTCTTGCCTTCAAAGCGGCTATCGCGTGCTTTTCGATGGTGTTCGACCCGAGCACCAGGACAGACTTGGCATTTGCGATTCCGCTCATCGGATTGCCGATCAGTCCGTCTCCGAACCCGGCCTTCAGCCCACTATAGACGGCTTGCTGCCACGGTCCGGGAACCGAGTCGATGTTGTTGGTGCCGAGCCCCGCCCGGGCGAGCTTCTGGGCCAGGTAATATTCTTCGTTGGTCAGCATATCGCCGCAGATTACCCCTATTACATCCGCCCCGCCGGAGTTTTTCTTCAAATCGTTGAAGCCCAGGGCGGCAAACTGGAGTGCATTGTCCACGGGCATCGGGTCGAGTTCGCCGTTTACGCGAACCGCGGCCTGGGTGATTCTTTCGGGCGAGTTTATGAAATCGAAATTGAAGCGGCCCTTCTTGCACAGAGCGCCGACGCTTACCGGTGAACTGAAGTCCCCGGTCACCCTTATGATCTTATCGCCGATCTTCTGGTAAGTGGCGCGACATCCGCAGGCGCACTGGAGGCACACCGTGGATGAGTCCTGCAGTTCCCAGGACCTGATCGTGCCGCGGCCTCCCCTGAAGCCTATGGCGTCCACCGGGCAGAAATCGGCGCAATGCCCGCAGTTTTCGCATCCCGCCACTTCCAGCGTGTCCCCGTATGCCGTCGAGATGCGCTGGTGGAAACCGCGTCCGGACTTGCCCCAGATGTCGGCCCCCTGGATTTCGTGGCATGCCCTGACACAGCGCCTGCACAGGATGCACTTGTTCATGTCTATGTGCAGGTAGGGGCTCGGGTCGGAATCCACCGGAAGGTCGGATGTTTCGCCCTTGTACTTCGCTGCGCTGATTCCGTACATGAACGCGAAATCCTGCAGTTCGCATTTACCGGTGGCATAACAGGTCATGCAGTCGGTCGGATGGTTGGAAAGCAGGAGGTCGATTATCGTCTGCCGAGCCTGGACGACCATCTCCGAATCGGTTTCGACGATCATCCCGTTGCGTACCGGATAGACACACGCAGCCACCAGGCTCGACCATCCTCCCCGAACTTCCTCCACCACACAGATGCGGCACGCCTCTTCGAGCGGCAGGTAGGGGTGATAGCACAGGGTCGGGATAAAAATTCCCGCCTGCTTTGCGGCTTGCAGTATTGTTGAACCCTGTTCAGCTTCGATATCCAGGCCGTTAATTTTCAGTGTGACTTTCGCCATGGCAGCTTTTCCTTAGAGTCGTATTTTGTTCCGCGTCCCGCTCGGCCGATCCCTTATTTAGTCCTCAGGCCGAGCCGCTCCCTTGTCGCCATCTTTTTCTGATACTCGACAAGTTCCTTACATCTTCCAGCAGTGCACAGCTTCTTTTCGAAGTGCGTCCTGAATTCTTCTTCAAAATAGGTGATCGCGCTATTGAGGGGCCTGATGCTGGTGACGGCGAAATCGCAGTTGGGGGTCTCCTCCATTACCTTGCACAGAACGCGAATCTGAGAAATGTCCTCTTCGCTCCCGTTGCCCGTTGCGATCCTTTCGACACACTCCAGCGCCCTCTTCATACCGATCCTGCATGGAACGCATTTCCCGCACGAAAGCTGGTCCTCGAAATCGAGGAAATAGCGGGCAACATCCACCATGCAAACACTCTCATCTATCGAGGCGATCAGGCCCGTATGCTTGTCGAAGTAAACATCGCTGCGGTACGAGCGCTCGGAACTCAGCGAAAGAAAGGGAAAAATCAGTTTCCCCCTCATAATCGTTTCTTCGACGATCCTGGGAATATCGTCCGTCTTGAATCCCAGGTAGAAAAACTGTTTCTGAGGAAATCCCATGAGCGGCCCGTGCTGACAGCTCCCGCCGCATCCGATCTTGAGGTTCCCGACCTTGATGTCGAGTTCCCGGCATTTAAGCTCGTCTACCAGAGCCTGTCTCACGTCCTCGCAATCGCAACTGCATTTCCCGGACGGCGCGCACAGGGTTACGCACTCCTTTTTGGAAAGGGGATCGCAAAAAGCGGCGACCCTTGGGGGCGTCTCCGGTTCAACGAAGCAGTCCTTCCATTCAGCGAGCTTCTCCTCTAACGAAGTGCTCTTCTTTTCTTCCAGTTTCCGAGTCAAACTCTTTAAGATTCCCATATTATCGTTCCCATCAGGTTACGCGCGGGTAGTCGATCAGCCGCGGGCGACAAGATGCCCGCGACACCGGTTTCAGCTAACCTGTCCTCATGCTATCTGGATCGCCTTGAACTTGCACGTATCGAAGCAGACGCCGCAATGCTCGCACAGTTCCTCGTCGATGCAGTGGCATTCTTTCTTGCGGCCGATAATGGCGTTCGAAGGGCACTTCCGGCGGCACAGGCCGCACCCCCTGCACTTGTCCACATCGATCTCGAAATGCAGAAGCGGCTTGCATACCTTGGCCGGACAGCGTTTCTCGATGACGTGGGCGTCGTACTCGTCCCGGAAATACTTAAGCGTGCTCAAAACGGGGTTCGGAGCGCTTTTCCCCAAACCGCACAGGGCCGCCTCCTGGATGGTTTTGGCAAGCTCTTCCAGCCGGTCGATATCTTCGGGCTCGCCCTGGCCGTTGCAGATTTTGGCGACGATCTCATGCATCCGCTTGACGCCCATCCTGCAGGGCACGCACTTTCCGCACGATTCCTCACAGAGAAAATTGAGGAAATAGCGCGCCACGTCCACCATGCAGGTGTCCTCATCCATCACGATCATGCCGCCCGAACCCATCATCGAGCCGGCCCCCTTGAGGCGTTCGTAATCGATGGGCAGGTCCATCAGCGCCTCCGGTATGCACCCTCCCGAAGGACCGCCGGTCTGGATGGCCTTGAATTTCTTGCCGCCCGGGATGCCTCCGCCGATATCGAAAATTATCTTTTTTACCGGGGTCCCCATCGCCACTTCAACCAGCCCGCAGTTGTTTATTTTCCCGACGAGCGAGAAAATCTTGGTGCCCTTGCTGCGCTCGGTTCCGATGGAAGAGTACCATTCGGCGCCCTTGTTTATTATCATCGGGACGTTAGCGTAGGTTTCAACATTGTTGAGGTTGCTGGGCCTGTTCCACAGACCTTTGTCCACGGTATGTATGTGTTTGCCCCTGGGCTCTCCGATTTTGCCTTCAAGGGATGCCATGAGGGCCGTCGATTCCCCGCAGATAAAAGCGCCCGCACCCCGGTTGACGAACATCTCCAGGCTGAACCCGGTCCCCAGGATGTTTTTCCCGAGCAGGCCGTACTGCCTGGCCTGTTCCAGCGCCCAGTTCGTGTTCTTGACGGCCAGCGGGTACTCGTAGCGGCAGTAGATATAGCCTTCCGTGGCCCCTATGGCGTAAGCGGCAATGATCATCCCCTCGATCACCTGGTGGGGATTGCCCTCCATGACCGAGCGGTCCATGTAAGCGCCGGGGTCTCCTTCATCCGCGTTGCAGATGACGTATTTGACATCCCCTTTGGCTTTGCGGCACGACTCCCATTTGACTCCGGCCGGGAACCCGCCGCCCCCGCGTCCGCGAAGGCCCGAAAGCTTAACCTGGTCGATCACCTCCTCGGGCTTCATTGCGGACAGGACTTTGGCCAGGGCCGAATATCCGCCGCGGCTGATATAATCGGTCACATCGGTTACGAAGTTTGCTCCCGTGTCACCGAAAACCATTCGTTCCTGGCCGGCAAAGAATGGAATGTCATGCTCGCGAACGATCCTCTGGCCGGTTTCCGGGTTGATATACAGAAGGTCCTCTATTATTTCGCCGCCCAAAACGGTTTTTTCGACAATCTCATCTGCCCGGTCGGCACTCACATGCGCATAAAAAATATTGTCGGGCTCGACGACCGCTATAGGGCCCTGGGCGCAAAATCCGTTGCACCCGGTTGGCTTCACCATGTACTCTTCACCGGGAACTCTCCTGTCGAGACTCTCCCGCAGGGCCTCGACCACCTTTTCGCCCCCCTGGGAGTGGCACGCGGTACCTGAACACACCCGGATCCACTTTTTCAGGTGTTTCTGCCTCTCGACGGCGATCTCGCGCAGTTTTTCCAGATCAAGAATGCTATTGAGCCGTTCCATAGTCTTTGCCTAGTCCTTTTTTTCTTTGTTGAGCAGCTTGACAAGATCGCTGACCTTGCCCGGGCTCATATCGGCATGGGTTGCCCCGTCCACCACCACCACGGGTGCCGAGGCGCACGCGCCCACGCAGTTGACCGTCTCCAAAGTCAGAGCCAGATCTTCCGTCGTCTCGCCCGGACTGAGATTCAACGTTTGCTTTAACCTGTCCAGGATCTTCGGCGTACCTTTCACGTGGCACGCGGTCCCGGTGCAAACGTGGATTATGCTTCTCCCGCGAGGCTTGAGGCTGAACACCTTGAAAAAGGTCGCCACGCTGTACACATGGCTTTCCGGCATTCCGAGCCGCTCGGATACCCTTACGACACTCTCTTTGGGCAGGTAGTGGTACTTGTGATTAATGTCCAGCATTATCTGCAAAAGAGAAGCGGGCTTTGGTCCCCAATGATCAATGATAGTATCGATTTCCTGAAGGTTGTGCTCCATCTACCTACCTCCGAACTTGCCGTTTATCGTCCCGCGGCACTCGAGCGAGACAAAACCATGGTCCCACGTAATTCGTGGTTTATCTGTTGACGTAAATCAAAAAAGTAGTCCCTTTTCCGGGAGAGCTTCTGACCTCGACCTTGCCGCCGTGCGCCTTGACGATCCGCTGAACGATGGAGAGCCCCAGTCCGGTACCCGTCTCCCGCCTTACCTCCTTCGCCTTTCCCCTGTAGAATTGCTCGAATACAAAGGGTATTTCCTTTTCCTCTATGCCGATGCCGGTATCCTCCACTTCCAGGACCGCCCAGCCTTTCTGCTCATGTGCCCTGATCGTAATGGAACCACCCTCACGATTGTACTTTATGGCATTGGCGATGAGATTGTTGAGCAATTCCCGAAAGGTAAAAGGGTCAACCTGCACCTCCGGGAACCCGGGAGGTATTTCCACAACACACTGTATGTTCTTCTCCCTGGCCGCCAGTTCAAACCCCTCGACAGCGTCATTCACACAGCACGGCAGCGATACTTTTTGAAGGCGGCTCAGTATTTCCCCGGATTGAATGCGGCTCATGTCGAGCCAGTCGTTTATGAGACTGAGCAATCCTTCGAGCCTGTATCGAATCCGCTCCAACATCTCCCGCTGGGTCTCGTTCAGCTCCCCGCCCATGCCGCCCAGCAGCACGTCGGCATATTGTGAAATGGCCGACAAGGGTGAGCGCAACTGGTGCGTTACCATGGTTACGAAGTTGCGCTCCATGGCCGCTTTTTCTTCGCGAAGCGCAGTGGATTCGACTTCCAGGCGGCGCTTCTGCAGGCCGCGCTCCACGACTATGAGAAGCTCATCGGGAGTGAAGGGTTTTGGCAGATAGTCGTAGGCGCCTTCCTTCATTACCTCGACGGCGCTCTCGATAGTGGCGTAACCAGTAATTATTATCGTGACTATCGACGAGTTGAAATCCCTCACCCTGCGCGCTACTTCCACGCCGTCCATGCCCGGCATCTTGAGATCCACCAGGACAAGGTCGACGGGATTGCGCATCAGGTATTCAATGCCTTCCCTGCCGCCGCCGGCCAGGGTGACTGTGATCCCCTTCGCCTCCAGTACCCGGCGGCACGAAATCCGTGCGATTTCTTCGTCATCTATTACAAGAACCCTTCTAAACTCCACACCTGCCCTTTTCAGGGGAAAGCCCCTTCAACACACGAAGGAATAGGAACGGGAAATTTTAACGGGGTTTCCTTATCAAGGAGGCGACTTTACCCAGAAGTGCGTTCGGTTTCAGCGGCTTATCCATGTAGTCGTCCGGCTGCGCCAGGTTTCCCATGTCCTCCGCGTCGTCGAAGAAGAACCTGGAACCGGTGTCGGACTTGACGCTCGAAACCATAAGTACGGGGGTGGTCTTAAATGCTTCAAACTCGGGAGCGGTCCTGAGAGTACTCAGGAAGCTGAACCCTTCAAACATTGACTCCATCATAATATCCAGCAGCACCAAGTCGGGCTGCGCGGCCCTTATCGCGTCCAGTCCGACTTTTGCGTCCATGGCGACGGCAACCTCGTATCCGCCGGACTTCAGAATCATCTCGGTTGTTTTGGTAAAATCGGCATCGTCATCGACTATGAGGACTTTCCCCTTCGAACTCATCAATACCTCCAGACGAATGGATAAAGGGACTTGAGAAAGGCCCAGATCAACATCTGAACAGCAATAGCTGGAAAAGAAGCGAAACAGGAAGTTTGATTCGAACCGGTCCGCGAGCAGGAATATCTGCTTTGGATAGCCGCAACAGCAGAAGATCAGTAGGGATTTCGGTATTATGCGAGTGATCGGCTGTTTTCGCGTGCTAAATGTAACGGAATAATTTTTTGATGTCAATACTGTGGACCCCGGCCAAACTGGATAAATTCTAACCACAACCGCAACCCAACAGAGTGTAATTTAAGAGTTTTTTAGGCTGGCCACGGCCTTGGCCAACGAGCGCGACCGTTGGGTTGCGAAAAAATATTGGTTTTTTGCCCGGCTCCAAATGATAGAATCCTGAGAATTTGAAAAACCGAGGTCAAAAATCTTGCTGCCGGCGGAGCTTGTCCCGCGACGGCCGAGGCGAGTGCCGCTCTCATATCGTGGATTGCAGGTATGTGGTTCAAGAAACTCTCATGGTATCAGCGACTGGGCACCAAGATCAGTATCCTGACCGGAATCCTGGTCATAGTGTTTATCAGCATCTACACCCTGATCTCGATCCATAACCAGCGCGGCCGCATGATAGACGAAGTCATCAGAAACGTCAGCATGCTCGGCGACACCATAAAATTGAGTTCGCGCGAGGACATGCTCCAATATTCACCTGAACGGCTCCACCATCTCGTCGACACCATAGGCAACCAGCGCTCGATCCAGAAGGTGCGTATCTTCAATTCCCTGGGAGCGATTATTTACTCCTCCGAAAAGCCGGAAATGGGACGCAACGTCGACAAGCTTTCGGAGCAGTGCTACAAGTGTCACGCCGCCGAGAAGCCGCTGGAGCGGCTGGATACCCCGGAACGGGCCAGGATCTTTACGTCGCCGCGCGGCGACCGCGTGCTGGGGATGATTACCCCCATCTACAACGAACCCGATTGTTGGAATGCCAGTTGCCACACTCACAACGCAGAGCAGAAAGTGCTGGGTGTGCTTGATATCGACGTCTCCCTGAAGCCGATGGACGAGCGGCTCGCCACGGCGGAACTCAAGCTCGTGCTGATCGGCGTGTTCTCGGTTTTCCTGGTGGCCCTCACTATGAAAGTCCTCATGGGCCATTTTCTCAACCAGCCTCTGAACGAGCTGGTGGAAGGCACGTTCCGGGTGGCCCATGAGGAACTCGACTTCAAAATACCGGTCCACACCGATGACGAACTGGGCCACCTGGCCCTGTCCTTCAATAACATGACCCAGGAGCTTAACAAGGCCAAGCTCTCGCTCCAGGAGTGGGGCGGCAGGCTCGAACAAATGGTGGACGAAAGAACGCGCGACCTGAAGGACGCTCAGGAACAACTCGTAAGAAGCGCAAAGCTTGCCTCCCTCGGCAAGCTCTCCGCCGGCGTCGCACATGAAATCAACAATCCCCTGACCGGTATTCTCACCTTCAGCCAGCTTCTAATGGAGCAGTTTCCTCCGGAAAGCAGCGAATACCAGGACCTGCGCGTAATCCGGCAGGAAACCATTCGCTGCCGCAACATAGTGCGCGGCCTTCTCGAGTTCGCGAGGCAGAGCAAACCTGAGAAACGCCCCGTCCGCATCCACGGCCTCCTGGACGAGGTGCTGCGCATGATTTCCAACCAGGAATCGTTCCAGAACATTCAAATCGAGACCAGGCCGGACCCGGAGGCCCCCGAGGTCATGGCCGACCGCGACCAGTTGAAACAGGTCTTTTTCAATGTGGTCCTTAACGCCTCGGATGCGATGCCCGATGGCGGACGCCTCACAATTGAAACAAACTGGCACCCCGACCGCTCGATCCTTAGCGTCAGGTTCTCGGATACCGGCTCCGGCATCAGTCCGGAACACCTCGATAAGCTTTTCGACCCTTTTTTTACCACCAAACAGATGGGCACCGGGCTTGGGCTTGCGGTGTCATACGGCATCGTGAAAGCCCACAGGGGAAGCATCGAGGTTGAAAGCACATCCGGGCAGGGGACCGTGCTGACCATTACCCTGCCCTGTGAAAAAGGCCCAACCACCGTGGAAGAGCAGGTGCGCGCGGTGATAAGGTAGCGGGCGCCGCGGCCGGTGTTCGAAAAGTTCCCGTGAAGAGAGACTTATTCCGGTGTGATATCGGTTATAATATATGGAAAATGAAAAACTCTTGATTCGAGTGTGAATACGGATTAAAGAAACGGGCGTCTAACGTGATCTCAATTTGACACCCCCCGGTGAGGCTTGATCGGATTTATGGCTGTGATGGAATCGACTCGCGCAAATCTTTTCCCCTTCCACTCATGTTCCGATACCTCCGCCCATTTCACACTCAATTTCGACCAGGATAGGATAAATGGCAAAAATTACCGTGGATGGCAAAGTCATCGAAGCCGTTGAAGGAAAAAGCCTTCTCCAGACATGTCTTGAAAACAACATCTATATCCCCAACCTTTGTTTTTTAAAGGATATGGAAGACCCCACCGGCGCCTGCCGACTCTGTTTCGTCGAGATAGAGGGCCGTGACAAAATGGTCCCTTCATGCAAGACCAAAGTGGTCGACGGAATGGTGGTCACAACGGACGGGCCGAAGGTGCGCGAAGCCCAGACGGTCATTTTCAAGCTCCTTTTTTCTTCGCACAACATGACCTGCAAGGATTGTCTTTCGAAGGCTCATTGCGAGCTGCAAAAAATCGGCAAGACACTGGGACTCAGATTGAAAAAATCCATGAGCGCCAACGGGAACGGCGATGCGGACACCAGCCTGCGCCACCCCTGTTTCGACCTCAACACTTCAAAGTGTATTCTGTGCCGCAGATGCCTCTATGTATGCACCCAAAAAAACGGAAAGCCGGTTCTTTCCATCGTCAGGAACCACAACGGCAAGTCATCGGCCGGTATGGCATGCGAATATCCGCCCCGGGTCGACTGCTACAAGTGCAGGGCCTGCGTCGATGTGTGCCCGGTAAACGCAATCGCTCTGCCCACACTGGTGAGCGGGGTCTGAGCGCACGATGATGGGGAAGGATTTGAAAATCCGGGACGCCACCCCGGCGGAAGGCAGGCGAAGCCGGGGTAGGGAAAAGCAATGAAAAGCCCGGAGCGAGGCCCAATTGCCCTACACTCGGGGCCCCGGGGCAAATAAGCCCCCTGCAATCGTGCGTTTCTCCGCCTTTTTCTCTGCGTACTGTGCGGTTAAAAAGGATTTGGCGGTTTTTCGGCCGCTCTGCCGCGGGTATTGGTCCTAACGGGGACCGCGGAGGGCGATTTACCGGACTTGCCGGTAAAATACTGGATAACCGTCACAACGCCGAGCACCAGCAACAAATCGATCATGGTCATGCCTGTTTTCCTTCCGATATGGATAGCTCTCCCGGAGCAGCCGGAAAAATTCCGCAGCCGTCACGACAAGTTCTATGATTCTAGGGGATTAGTCGGCTTTTTCGCTCGATGGGTTTACGAAATAATCACCGGGCAGCGGCACATGGCAACCCGTGCGGAAAAAAAGGCCGGGCGCGAAGGCCCGGCCAGGTAAGTTTTTAAGCCCGTGGTAGAGGAGCCTCGCAACGATTGCTCCAACCTCCCACGCAAAGAGATTCAGCCTACTTTGCTCCACATGCTATCTGGCTGAAAAAGTCGTTTCCCTTGTCGTCAACCAGGATGAACGCCGGAAAATCTTCCACTTCGATTTTCCATATCGCTTCCATCCCCAGTTCCGGGTACTCGAGTACTTCGACCTTCTTTATGTTGTCCTGCGCCAGGATGGCCGCCGCTCCGCCAATAGAGCCCAGGTAGAAACCTCCGTGCTTCTTGCACGCATCGGTTACCTGTTTGCTCCTGTTGCCTTTGGCGATCATTATCAGAGAACCGCCGTTGGACTGCAGCAAGTCGACGTAAGAATCCATGCGGCCTGCCGTCGTGGGGCCGAACGAACCGGAAGGCATGCCCTTCGGGGTCTTGGCGGGGCCGGCGTAGTAGATGGGATGGTCCTTCATGTACTGAGGCAGGCCCTCACCCTTGTCGATCCGCTCCTTGAGCTTCGCATGGGCAATGTCTCGCCCCACTATGATGGTCCCGGTAAGGGAAAGCTGCGTCTTTACGGGATATTTGGTAAGCTCCGCCAGGATTTCCTCCATCGGGCGGTTCAGGTTTACCTTGATTACGCCGTGTTCGTGCTTTCCGCGGAATTTTTCCGGGATGTACCTGCCGGGGTCGGTTTCCAGTTCCTCCAACCAGATTCCGTTGGCGTCGATCTTTGCCTTCACGTTCCTGTCGGCGGAACAGGAAACGCCCATCGCAACCGGGCAGGATGCGCCGTGGCGCGGCATGCGCACGATTTTGACGTCTATAGCGAAATGCTTTCCGCCAAACTGGGCGCCGTACCCGGACTTCTGAGCGGCTTTGAGCACCTTCTGCTCCAGCTCCAGGTCGCGGAACGCCTGGCCGCCGTCGTTTCCGGTGGTCGGCAGCTCATCCAGGTAGCCCGTACTGACGAGCTTGACCGTTTTCATGCACAATTCGGCCGAAGTGCCGCCGATGGCGAACGCGACGTGGTAGGGAGGACAGGCCGCCGTCCCCAGTGTCAGCATCTTATCGACGAGGAATTTCTCGAGGGTGGCCGGATTGAGAAGGGCTTTCGTTTCCTGGAAGAGAATGTTCTTGTTGGCCGAACCGCCGCCCTTGGCAACGAAGAGAAACTTGTATTCCTCTCCTTCCGTTGCATACAGGTCTATCTGGGCGGGAAGATTGCAGCCGGAATTCTTTTCGTCATACATGTTGAGTGGAATGGTCTGCGAGTAGCGAAGATTTTCTTCCGTGTAGGTCTTGAAAACACCCTTGGATAAAAATTTCTCGTCTTTTGCGCCGGTCCAGACCTGCTGGCCTTTCTTGCCGATTATGGTGGCCGTTCCGGTGTCCTGGCACAGGGGCAGGACGAACTTTGCAGCCACTTCGGCATTCTGCAAAAGCGCTATCGCCACTCCCCGGTCGTTTGGCGATGCTTCGGGGTCGGAGAGAATCGATGCCCACGCCTGGATCTGTGTGGGCCGAAGCAGAAAGGAAACATCACGCATCGCCTGGTTTGCCAGATATGCAAGTCCTTCCGGGTCAATTTTCAGGACCTTTTTCCCGTCGAAGTTTGCAACAGCAACATAGTCCTTGGTAAGCAGCTTGTACTTGGTGTTGTCTTTTGCGAGCGGAAAGGGCTCCTGGTAAGAAAACTCGGGCATGTTGGGCTCCTTTGCAGCAGTCGGTTCTAAATGAGAGCGGTTAAATTGGATGTCGGGGGTCAAAGACTCTATCATATTTAAAAAATAGAATTTGTCGAGCAAAACTGAAACTATCATCCAAGCGTGCGGGTTCGACCGGTGGCGGGCCGCATCCCGGCGTTGAAGGCAGGCAATCCGGGCAACTTATTCAGCTATATCGGCGCCCCTGAAACTCCTGTACAGGAGCAGGTCGTATATTATCTTCAACGCGCCACTTATGAAAAAGGGAAGGCTTGCAAGCGCCGGCACGGCAAGCAACGGCCCGGTCAAAACCGGTGAAATGGAAGCCCCGACCGTTCTTGCCACCCCGGTAATGCCGGCGGCGGCTGAACGTTCGTCCGGGCCGACCACTGCCATGACGTAAGACTGACGGGTCGGCACGTCCATTTGCGAAATGCTGAAGCGAACCAAGAGGACCGTTATCGCCAGTTCCACGGTCGGCATGAGAGGGACCAGCATCAGCAAGACATTCGATGGGATGTGGGTAAAGACCATCGTCCTTATCAGCCCGATCCTGGATGCGATCCGGGCTGCGGACAGGGCCGACACTCCGGCCAGAATGTTTGCACCGAAAAAAATGCCGCCCAAAACGGCCGGTTGGACAGCGAAGCGCACGTGAAACCAGTAAGCCACAATGCTCTGGAGGATAAATCCACCGGCGAAGGCGTCCAGTGAGAAAAGGGCCGAGAGTTTCAATACGGTTCGCTTGGACCGGTGAAGCCCGAACCGGTTCTCGAATTCCTCCCCTACCCCACGGGGACTTGCCTTCGGCGCCTCGACCAGCGGAGAAAGCCCGAGAAAAAGAATGGCCAGGACGAACCCAAGTGCCGCATACCCGATTACTACCACCTTATAGCTCGCTACCACCCCCACGCCCCATTTTTGCAAAACCTGGACCGCTACCCCTCCGGAAAGGGCGCCGAGCGCCGTAGTGAAAGACCCCGCCAGGTTATACCAGGCAAATATTCCCGTTCGCCTTTCATCTTTAATGATTCCTGATATGGCGGATTGTTCGATGGATAGAAACGGCCCCACCTCGTTTCCGCTCGGACTTATCACGCCGATAGTCGCGGCGACCAGCAGCAGCGCAAAATTTGATGTCAGGGCAAAAAGAAGACCGCCGAAAATCATCAGTACGGCGCCTGCGACCAGCATCCTGCGCCTGCCGATGCGGTCCGCCCGAGTCGTGAGCCACAGGGAAATGAGCGTGTCCCCTGCCAGGGTCAGGGTCAGCAGCAGCCCTATTTGCGTGTCGGTCAAGCCGATTTGCGCCAGGTACAGCAGCAGGATGACCGAAAGAGAGCCGTAGCCGAACAGCCGCAGCATGCGAGTAAGAAAAAGGACGCGAACATCTTTAGTCATGAGGGCTCGCCGTATGGGTGCCGTGTGTAAGAATTTCAGTTGTCAAACTTAGGGCTTGTCCGCAATGGCGATCATTCCACCTTGGTAGTTGCCGGCCCTGAACAGGCCGACGCAAACAGGGAACAGTCGGACTTGTTTTTTGCCATTACAGTCGGTACATCGCGCATGGATTCCACGATAAGCACCGGGGTGCCCGTCCGCGCCCAGTCGAAAAGCTTTTGAGCCGGGAAAATGGGAAGATTTATGCACCCGTGCGAACAATGGCTTCTTTCTATGTCTCCGGCGTGAATCCAGACAGTCTCATAGATCCGCAGCGCCCAGGGCATCGGCGACGGCTCGCCCCATGCGTTGGGATAGCTCCTGGAGACGTGGTCTATGTCCTTTTCCTTGACCGTGTAGAGCCCCGCCCTGGTCCAGTCATCCTCCCTTCCGATGCAGATGTAGGTGTTGCCCGCCATCCTGCCGTTCTCATACCAGCCGATATAGGACAGGTCCTTGGCAATCAGTATGAATTTCGGTGTTCCGGCCATTTCCGGAATGTAGCCCGGAAGCGGGGTCCAGGTTTTGAGCAACCTGAAGTCGCTGGGGACCTTTATCGGCCTGCCGTTTCGGATGTCCTGGTCGATGTAGTCGAAATCGCGTACATTGAGCCTGGCAAGAAGACGTTTGGCATAGCTGGGGCTCAGGTCCAGGTCTTTTTGCCCGAGCCGGTCGAGTTCTTTTTCGGTGATCACTCTTACGCTCCACGAAAGCGGTCCTTCGTACCCGCCTTTGGAAAATTCGCCGGGATTTGCCCACGAAACCCGCTGCCGTGCCAAGGTCCGGAATACGGTCCCCGAATCCTGTTCCGCCGCGCTCGTCGTTTCCACCCCGGCCCCGAAACCGCCGAGCCCAATCGCCGTGGAAGCCAGTAATGCAAACAAGAAAAGCCTACGAAAATTCATTGGCGATCCTCCAAATTGTCAAACAGGAAAAACCCCAAATAACAGGCGACACTTCTTGTTGCAAATAATAATCATCATCGGAATTCTGCGGAAGAAAACCGCGCATGGCAGGCAGGAACGGGCACCGTGCCCGTCTAAGGAAAAATTGGTTTTGTTCTTCGTGGACTCTAATTACTTTACCGTAAAACTCACCTCCCGCGTCTCGACGACGTCGCCACGGCCCTCGCGCCATACCTTTGCCTTTACCCGGTGCGTCCCGCGCGATAACGGCCACAGGAACCTTGTCACGTCGGTTTCCCCGGCCTTTTTCCCGTCCAGGACCCATTCCACCCTGGATGCGCCGGCCGCATTGGGAAGCTTGAAGGCAAACGCCTGCAATTCCCTGGGAATACGGGGATCGATTGCAATTTGAAGCCCTTCCACGGGTTGAACCAGGCGAAGCGTACCGGGTCCTTCGCCGGCAGCCCCATCCCCAGGCGGCGCGGCGCGGGTTGAACTCGCAGCGGCCGCCGTTTTCGGGGCGCAGTCATGGATATGGCAAGTCTCCACGGGGACTTTTCCGGTCTCGAACAGCTCGCTCGTTTGCGGACAGTGCGGCCCGGCGATAAGGCCGCTCACCGCGCATATCGTTACCCGTTCGAGCCCGGAGGCAACCGGCAGGCGGCTCGATTCGCCGTACCGGTTAAGCTCCGCAAATACCGAACGCAGTACGAGCGCCGGGCCGATGGCCCCCGTTATCCCCCGTGTGGGGCGCCGGTCGAAGTTCCCCATCCACACGCCGACGGTGTAGCGATTTGAAAACCCCACCGCCCAACTGTCGCGGTGATCGCTGGAAGTGCCCGTTTTAACGGCGGTGGGCACCGGGAAGCGCAGAAGATGCCCCTCGCCGAACTCCAGGCGCCGCGCCTGCGGATCGGAGAGCACATCCGCTATCAGGGACGCCGTTTTCGCATCCATGATCCGTCGAGAAGCACCCGGCAGCCTGCGGGAGTCGGACACCAGCCTCAAGGGCCGGAACTCGCCGCCGCGTGCCAGCACGGAATAAGCCTGGACGAGTTCGAACAGGGACACTTCACCGTCTCCAAGTGCAAGCCCCTGTCCGTAGAAATCGGCCGGCTCCTTTAATGCGCTGATCCCGAGCAGATGCAGCCACTCCAGGAAGTGGCCGGTTCCCGTAAACTGAATTGTTCTTACCGCCGGAGTGTTGAGTGAGTTCCCCAGCGCTTCCCGCAGCCGCAGCGGCCCATAAAAGGTCCGGCTGTAATTTTTGAACTCGTGAAGTCCGGACCGCACGGGCTCGACCAGCGGCAAGTCTTCGATAATGGTTGCCGGTGTCCATCCCATCTCCATGGCCAGGGCATACAGAAACGGCTTAAGCGTCGACCCCGGCTGGCGCGGGACACTCACTCCGTCGATCCAGTCGCCCGAATCGGGCCCCGGGGCCCCATCGCTTACCCAGGCCAGCACTTCGCCGCTGCTCTCCGCGACCAGCACCGCCCCGTTTCCCACCTCGCTTGACGCAAGGGCCTTCAGCCTTTCTTCCAGAATACGCCGTACCGATTCCTGCAGATCGGCGTCCAGGGTGCTCGCAATCCTGGCACCGGAACCGAGCAGTTCCGGGCCGGCCGTTTTGAAGATATGCTGCACAAAATGGCTGGCCTCCACGACGCGGTTGGCGGGACGTGCAAGCTCCAGGCGCCCGGACATGGCTCGCCGGTACTGATCGTCGGTAAAAAGGCCGCTTTCGAGCATGTGCCCGGCGAGCCCGGCAACGCCCTTTCGAAGCGCCCCCGGGTTGCGCCTCAGGTCCAGCGAGGAAGGCGCCCGCACCAATACGGCCAGGGCCAGGATCTCCCTCTCGTTCAACGTGTCGGGATCGCGATCGAAATAGAACCTGGCGGCTTCGGCGACACCCCTTAGTTGATGGCCGTAGGGGACCTGGTTGATGTAGAATTCAAGGATTTGCGGCTTTGAAAAGCGGGCCTCCAGGCGTGTAGCCTCGAAGCCTTCGATCCACCGCGACCAGAAAGTCCTGGGCCGCGGGTGGAGCATTCGAACCACCTGCTCGGTTATGGTGCTCGCTCCGCGAACCACATGCCCGGCCCTGATATTTTGGACGAACGCGTGAAAGCGGGCCACCCAGTCCACCCCGGCGTGGCGGTGGAACCGCCTGTCCTCGGATTCGACGAATGCCTGCCGCAGGAGCGCGGGCAATTCGTTAAGGGGCGTGACTTCGCCGTTCCACCTGTTAAGGCGGGTGATGGACAGCAGACGGCCGTTTCGGTCGGTCACCTGGGGTTTTCGCACTTCCGAATCCCCCACGTCGAGGGAATCGGGCAGAGGAAGCAGGTCCCGCGAGGTTTTCCAGGCAAGGAGCGCCATAGCTGAAAACAACGCCAGCGCGCACCACGAGACTACCAGGAGTCTGGTTCTCATAGAATACTGCCAGTTCGTCGTTTAATCGGAAAGCTTAACGTCCAGTTGTGCGGGGGCGGTTCTACCGAACACGTCCGGATCGTACATCTCTTCAGCCCTTGCCGGCGGCGCCGCAAACCGCCCCGGTGCTATCGCCTGCGCGGTGTAGGACAGGTAATACCGGCCGGACCCGAGCCGTTCGGAGTAAAAGCGCGCCACGTCGTGTCGAAGCTCCTTATGATAGAAGCTCCACCGGGATGTGCCGTAGCTTCGCCAGTCGTTGTACCGGCCCCGGAACGAGTTTTCCGCGAAAAGGGCTTCCTCGCCGGGCGCATCCACTTCGGATGCCGTGGCAAGCTGCCTGTTGACCGGCTCCAGGCCGCCGGGCACGGGGTCCTCGACAACGACGAAATAGCGCTCCGCCGGAAGCGACACAAAAAGGTCCACGCGCACCAGTTCCCCGGTCCGGATCTCCATCGGATTTTCAAGCAGCACCCACCGGCCGTCCCTTTGGACGCTGTACTCCCTGTGGATCTCGATTCCGGCGTTTACGGGCTCCACCGGACCGGCCGGGGTATAGGAGAGTCTTCTCGAATAGTAAAGGCGGCCCTCGCCCTGTTTTCGCACAAGGACCGCGCCACTTCGCCCCCGGTCTTCCTTGCGTGTGCGATATTCAAAATGGGCGGGCTGGGCGGTCCGCGAATTAAAGTTCGCCTCCCCGAGATACCGCTGGTCAAGAAGCACCCTGGCGCTGACGTCCGGTGGTGTTGGCTCGTACATTTTGCTGTACCGCAGAGCGGCCATTACCGCAAAAACGTTTCCCTGCGTGGAGGCCCAGTGGTCGCTGTTTTTCCTGGCAAGCGAAATCGAGCGCATGAGCCGCACGGGAATGTCCGCCGGCGTGATGAGGTCGGCGGGACCCGCGCTCCTGGCGGAAAGAAACGCCAGCAGCACGGCGGCGCTGTCCCTTGCCGGAGACGACAATAGAAACTGCGGCGCCGAATCGTCCGGGGCCGCAAAGGTGATGCTTCCCCCGCTCCGGTCGGTGCGCGAAAGGATGTCATCCACGGCTTTGCGGCGCATCGTTGCGGTATCCGCCACTTTGGTAAGGGCCTCCAGGAAATTTGCCTTCCCGAAAACGCTCATTTCCGCGAAATGCTTCCAGTGGCGTTCGAGATCGGCTCGCGATACCTTCCCCGAGTCCGCCAGGGCCAGGAGCGCAACCGAGCGCACGTCCGCGGCAAAATCGTTTGAACCGGAGTGGCCGTCTCGCTTTAAAAATTCCCGGAGATATTTATGCAACCGTGTTTCGACCGGAACGGGCGGCGCATGGCCGCTTTCGCGCAGCCAGTCGAAAGCCAGGGCCGTGTAGGCGCTCAGATACGGGCTCACATACTCATTTTTGGGAGTGTAGAAGGCCATCCCGCCGTTCGGCGCCTGGAATTCAGCGGCCATGGCCAGCGTTTTTTCCGCGACCGCGGCGCCGTCCTGCCAGGAAACGGTCGCGGGCATCCAGGCGGCAAGCTTCGGGAAAGCCCCGGCCAGGACCGCCCTGCTCAGCTTTTGTTCCCAGCACTCGAAGGGGTAGTCCTTCATGAAGGCCAGTGAACCTCCCAGCTCACCCAGGGCGCTCGGTGAGAGGATAACTTCAACAAGACCCGTTTCCGGAAGCATCTCCTCGGGGAAGGCAATCCTTTCCGAGGCATCGCCCGAAAGCACCGTTCCGTATGAGGCGGCTACCTCCTGGGGGCGGGCCCTGAGGACTTTCAGCTTGTGCTGCATCGAATCCTTATCCTTACCGTCCCTGGCACGGGCGGTCAGCACGATCTCACCGGGGCCGAGCGCCTTTACCGGAAGCCTTACGGTGTAGCGCTTGTACGGCTCCGCGGTGATCTTGCGGGTAATGGTGAACCCGCCGGACCCCGGCGTGGAACCGCCGCCTTCGACCGGCCCACACGGCCCTTCGGCCGTTATGCTCACTTCCAGGCTCCGGGCCTCGCCTGTTCGATTCATGACCGAAAACCCGGCCTCGAACGTATCACCCTCGATCACCTGGTTGGGCATTACCGGACGCAGCTCGGTCGACTGGTTGACCTTGAACACCGCCTCCCCAAGCCCCATACGGTCTTCAGGCGTCACCGCCATGGCCAGCACCCGCCACCCGGTCAGATTGTCGGGCAGCTCGAACCGCACCTTTGCCTTCCCATGGGCATCCACCCGCACGGACGGGTTCCAGTAGCTGACGAATTTGAAAACCGACCGCATGCTCAGGTCGAACCCCGCCGACGCCGCCGGGCTCGCTCCCTTTTTCTCCAGCTTTTCGCGGCCGACCAGTTGCATTATCAGGTTATAGTTTTGCAAATCGAGGTCTTCCAGGCGGTAAAACCCCTGGTATGGATCGAAAGCCTGGCTCTTCTGCTTTAGCAGGTCGAATACCGCTTCATCCAGCACGGCCACCGCAAGCTCGATGGGAGGCGGGCTTTCCTTGGGACCGATATTTTTCGGATGGGCTTCGAATTCCAGTTCCACCGTTTCGCGCGGTTTATAAGTTTGCTTGTCGGACCGGCATTGGACCGAGATTTCCTTATACTTGTCCTTTACCTCGATCTTGGCGTAGCCCATCCGGAACGCCGGTTTTCCCAGGTCTTCGCCGCCCGGCCCCAGCGGCTTTTCCACCCGCGGCGACATAACGGTCACCGAGAGATAAAACCCGGGCAGATAATCCGGCAGTACCGGGACTTCCACAACCTCCGCGCTGCTCTCCAAAGTTTTTACCCAATGGTCCATGCTCCCGTAGCGTTCGACGCCGATAAGCGCCCTGGCACCCGGAAACGGGTTCTGAACCAGGAATTTCGCGGTCTCCCCGACGCGGTATTGTTCCTTTTCCGGGTAGACGTTAAGAAAGTTACCTTCGGGAGCCTCCCAGAGCACATGGCCCTTGCCGGTTACCCAGCGCCGCATTGCCGTCTGATGCACGCGACCCTTTGTGTCATCGACACTTGCCACAAACCTGATCGTGCCCGGCTGCTTCGGAGTGAATTCAAAAGTTGACGGGTTCTCGGCCGAAGTGAGGTCGAATTCCTGGACCTTTATCCATTCCTTGGAATACTGGGTCGGATAGGCGTCACCCGCTCCCTTTACCCGTGCGGCCTTCGTTTCAAGCCTTTCCACCAGTATGCGGGTCTTGGTTCCCGGCACGGCGTTCCCGTGCTGGTCGACGACGAGAAATTTTATCCCGGCCGGCCTGTCCTGCGTCAGCAGCCAGTCCTCCTGGTATAGCCCTACGTAGCGGTCGCGGCCGTAGTAATCCGCCCCTGCCCTGTTTGCCACCGATTTTCCGCGATCGTCCCGAACCGTGGTCTCCACACTCATTCGTCCATACAAAACAGGGGTTTCGGCAACCGTAAACCGTGTCTCGAAGTTCCCGTTATCGTCGAGTTTGCCCCGCGTCTCGAACAGGGTCTGCACGCCGGGCGGGGTCCTGTCCTCGTCATCTTCCATTTTCAGCACGTCAAACTGGAAGCCGCGCGCCATCGGGTTCGCAGGATGAAACGGCTGCGATTCGACAACGGCGGTTACGCGCGTCTCCGCTCCACCGTAAGGACCTCCCGAATGCAGCCTGGCCGTCGCAGAAACATTTACCTGCTCTCCCACCCCGAAAAGCTTTCCGTTAAGCTCGGTGGTAACCCTGAAAGGCGACGGTGTAAAATCGCTTACCAACACTTCCATGGGTTCGAGCGCCAGGTTGGTAAAATCCGATTCGAGCCTGAACCGGTAGTATCCGACGGCGCCGTTTCCCGGAATCTGGAATTTACCGTCGAATGCCCCGAATTCGGACAGTTTTATATTCTCGCGCTGGTAAACCACTTTGGAGGCCGGATCGATCACCTTCAACAGGTAGTCACCATGGGGAGGCTGCACGAATCGCCGGTTTGCCTGGTCTCTCACGTAGATCTTGTAATCAACGGTGTCCCCTACCTTGTAGATCCCCTGAGCGGTTGCCCCCCAGGCCCGGAGATGCCCGTGGCGCTTCCTTGACCAGGACGGGATGTACTGGTGGTTGGACCCTTCGGCATCGACCTGGAAATCGTAACCGATGGGAAGCAGCGCCAGGTCGCCGCCCTTGCGGCACATGACAAAAAGACCCGGTGCATCGGGCTTGGAATTTTGGGAGAGCTTCAGGCCGGGATCGACTTTCGAGGTACCGTCGAGCACCGCTACCCCGTCCTCGCCGGTGCGGGCCTCGGAGAGGGTTTCGGGATTGGTGTTCAGGTATTTTCGGAAATCTTTCTGAATGCGCACGTCCACGCCCGGAACCGGTTGTCCGGACGCAAGGTCGCTCACCCAGACAAGAGTGTTGTAGTGGCCGAGCTTCACATGGACGTCAAACGGCGTTATCTGGGCGAAAAACCACCGGGGCCGGTATTCTTTTTC
Source organism: uncultured delta proteobacterium (assembly GCA_963712895.1). Lineage (GTDB taxonomy): Bacteria > Desulfobacterota > Syntrophobacteria > Syntrophobacterales > Syntrophobacteraceae > SbD1. Next base: position 422,945 of record CAVQJR010000021.1, read on the forward strand.
CGGAAAGGCCGGGCGGGGGGAAATGCCTCCCCAGGCCATTCCCGACTCTGCCGGGACCATTTTCCGCACCCCGAGAGGAAGCGCCTGTATCACATCCGGAGCTTTAGGGACCGGGAGCACCTGTGTCCGGACCGGGAGTTTTCCCGCGGCGGTAAGCGTTTCATACTTGAGTTCGATCTCGTCCAGGTTGGTGGCAAGGACCGGCAGGTCGGTGTCCAGCCCCTTTTCCAGGACCGACATATTCTTGAACAGGTACAGTTCGGGGGGGCGGTGGTCGGTTCCAAAGCGCATATTGACTTCCTTGGCGAGCCGCCTCCCGAACTCGTCCGTTATGTTGCCGGCATTTGCCCGTATTCGGTAATAGGCATAAGGAGCAATAGCCGCGGTTTCCAGAACGTTGGTATAAACCTGGCCTTTCTTGTGAACCTGTGAGAGTCGCGAATAATCATAATCGGACCACAGGTCCCGCCACCCTTTGGCCCCTTTCGCAGTCGAAGTGGTGTGCAACTTTTTCTTGAGTTCCGAATCCTTTACCGGCGATGAAAAGACCAGCGCCACCTCATCGGCCGGGTTGCACCGGGCGCCGTCCGGAGCCCCCGGGGACAGGAACACCTCGGCCCCGCCAAGCTCCTTGCACTGCACCCCCAGAAACCGGAATGGGGGCATCGTCCGGAAAGTGGCAAGCTTTTTGTTTTCGGCCCCGGACTCCGGTCCGAGTGTCGATACGACCCCTGGCTCTACCGCAATGTCGCAGTCCCTGTCCTGGGCAAGTCCTTTGGCCGGGCTCACAAGCCAGACCGTACCCGGCGGGGATATTTTCGCATAGGAAGTATCTTCGACCGCCTTCGACGCCACCCTCCCCTCCCCTTCCGCCTGGAAATAGAGGTGGGCTTCGATCGAATCCTTTTGCACCGGCTGGTTGAACCGGACCCTGAACCGGGGCGAAACAGGGGAGAGCCAATGGTCGAAATTGGCGGAGGTTATCCTGGCCCGCTGGGTAAGAAAGCTGTGGACAACCGGTTCGCCGAGCACGGAACCGTCTTCGGCCCTGATCCCCGGCTCCACCCTCACCGTGTAGCGCGTCGAAGGCGCCATGGCATGCTGTTCGTCCAGCCGGCAAGCCAGGCTGGACGAACTTATCCACCGCCACTGGCATGAAAGGGGCGGATCTGTGACGATCGGGATTTCCGCGGCGCTCCGCCCCATTCTCCCCAGGGGGACCACGGGCCGGTCGAATTCGAAGACAATTTGCCTGCCCGCCGGAACATCGGCGCCGGACGGAGTGATCCTGACAATTTTCAGGGCCTTCCCGCCCTCGCCCAGGGCGGCACCCACCCACCACCGGCCTGGCAGGACAAGGCAAAGGATAAGCGCCCCCAGCACAATCAAACAGGTCGGTATCACTCGCGGCCGGTTACGGTTAATACTGGATCGAGATCGCCTAAGAGCCATCATCCCCTCCACCCCGGAAAACTTTTTCTCTGCCTCGGATGAGATTGAAAATGGGGCCGTCCCCCCCGATTGACACCGGATACGACAATCCTTCCCTCTCGTATCGCCGTAATGACAGAACCACAAGAAAAAAAACGGCCGGATGAGAATTAAGATTCAGCCGGCCGGTTCAACTTACTTAACAGGAATTATGAAAATAGATGGAATCATTTGGCCGTTGAGGCCTTCACCATGGGTTTGCCGCAGACGCAATTTCCGGGCTTCTGGCTGATCGTGTCGCAGGGACAATCGGGGCCGCAGTTGCAGACGTACTTACCGGTGGTCTTGAAAACCCGCTGCTTCCCGTTTACCATCACGTAGGCCTTGCCTTTTACCACCTTGTCAATTTTGGTCTTCACCATCTCTTTTCCACATACGCACTTGCCCTCTTTTTTGGACATGGTGAGACAGGGGCAATCGGGGCCGCAGTTGCAGACATAGACCACGTCACCCGCCTTGTACTTGGCCTTGGCCATCTTCTGGGCGGCGGTAGCCGTGCCGACAAAGACCAGGGCAAAAGCAAGAGCGAATACTGCTGCAAATACCCTTTTCATAGTATCTCCTTTTAAAGGTGGAAAGCGTTGAGGGGGTGTGAAAAGATTGGAATACGTGCGTTCGCCCGGAGCGAACCGAGTTAAAATATTACTTTCAAATACTCAAATCAACCCGGCGCACGATTTTCCCGGCGGAATTAATTTCCGGGACCCCGGACCGGCATCCATGGCCGGCTACGCCGGCAAATGGAGCACGGGACCGGCACGGCGCAGGACACCGAGGTAAAATCGATACAACTCCGCGACCCGGTCGCCTGTCGCTTTTCATGGTCCGCTTTATCGGATCGCGCGCCGGCGCTATATATTACGGGGAAAGGTCCCAAAAGGCCCGGCACCATGATAGAAATTAAAGACCTCAGCAAGTGGTTCGGCGATTTCCGCGTGCTCTCGGACATAAACGAGTCCGTGGAAAGAGGACAGACAGTGGTAATCTGCGGCCCGAGCGGGTCCGGTAAAAGCACGCTCCTTCGCTGTATAAACGGCCTGGAGCCTTTTCAACAGGGGGAAATACTGGTTGACGGGATTTCAGCGGGCGACCCGAAAACCGACCTCTATAAACTGCGCCGGAAAATAGGGATGGTCTTTCAGCGATTCGAACTCTATCCTCACATGACGGTTATGGACACCATAACCCTGGCGCCCATAAAGGTGAAGAAAAAATCCAGGCACGAGGCCCAGGATAAGGCGATGGAACTCTTGGAGCGGGTAGGAATCCCCGACAAGGCCGCATCATTTCCTGCAAGCCTTTCCGGCGGCCAGCAGCAGCGCGTTGCCATTGCACGGGCGCTGGCGATGGAGCCTGAATACATGATGTTTGACGAACCCACTTCGGCGCTCGACCCGGAGATGATCCAGGAAGTGCTCGAAGTCATGACCGGCCTGTCCAGGGAGGGAATGACCATGCTGGTGGTGACCCATGAAATGGGGTTCGCCCGCGAGGTGGCGGACGAGATAATTTTCATGGACGAGGGGCGCATCATAGAACGCGGCACGGGCGATGAGTTTTTCAAAAACCCCCAAAGCCGGCGGACGAAAGATTTTCTCGGCCGGATTTTAAAATAGGTCGTCAAATAAATTCAGAATTGAGGGATTGAGAATGGGTAACGTGTGAGCGGGTGATCCGGTTATGATAGGGTTTAGCCATTTCGGCTGCTCGTCTGTTCTTCCATTTAATGACAATGAGGCTTCGATGCGCCAAAAAATCATCGGCGTGCTTGGCGGGATGGGTCCCGAGGCAACGCTTGATTTTTACAGGAAACTGATCGCCGATACTCCGGCCAGGACCGACCAGGACCACCTGCGGGTGATCATCGATTCGAACCCGAAGATCCCCGACCGAATCCGCCCCATTCTGTTCGGAGGCGCCTCACCGGTCCCCGAAATGGCCGCGAGCGCTCTGGCCCTGGAACGTGCCGGCGCTGATTTCATAGTTATTCCATGTATCTCCGCTCATTTTTTCCTGGAAGAACTACAAGGCCGATGCGCTCTTCCCATCATCTCCGTCCTGGACGTGATAGCCGAACACATCAACGCCCGCCATCCACGGGCGCACAAGCTCGGCCTGCTGGCGACAAACGGCACGATCGAGGGAGGCCGTATCCAGGAACGGCTCGGGCGTGACGGGCGGGATACTATCGTACCCGGGCCGGGCGACCAGCAAATCGTTATTTCCGCTATCGGTTCGATAAAAGACAACCAGTGCGGCCGCACGCGAGAACAGATAGGCCTTGAGGTGCGTGAAGTTTGCGCCCGGCTGATCGAACGTGGCGCACAGGCGATCGTCCTGGGATGCACCGAGCTTCCGCTGGTTGTCGGACCGCAGGATTTGCCGGTCCCGGTTTTCGATCCTCTCGACCTTCTGGCAAGAGCAGCCATACTTGCCGCCGGAAGTGAACCAAAAACCAGGTAGAAGGAGACTTACCGAATGAATCTCGCTCGTTTTCCGCGCAGGCGCTATATCGACGGACCCACACCCGTCCACGAACTCCGGCACCTTTCCCGGTTGCTCGCCGGGCCGAATATCTTCATGAAAAGAGACGACCTTCTCGGGCTTGCCGCGGGGGGCAACAAGATTCGGAAACTGGAATTCGTCGTGGCGGAGGCCCTTGCACAGGGGGCCGACACCTTGATTACCTGCGGCGCGATCCAGTCGAATCACTGCCGCCTGACACTTGCCGCCGCCGTGAGGGAGGGCCTAAAATGCAGGCTCGTACTGGAAGAGCGTGTGCCCAACTCTTACGACCCCAGGGCGAGCGGCAATAATTTCCTGTACCACCTGATGGCAGTGGAAGACATAAAGGTAGTGCCCGGAGGCTCCGACATGATGAGTCAAATGAACTCGGTTGCCGAGGACCTGGCCGCCGTGGGCAGAAAGGGCTACATCATTCCAGGCGGGGCATCGACTCCGCTCGGGGCCCTGGGGTACGTGGCCTGCGCGGAGGAGACCCTCTCCCAGGCATTCGACATGGGACTGCGGATCGATCGCATCATCTGCGCCAGCGGAAGCGCCGGCACCCATGCGGGGCTCCTGGTCGGGTTCTGGGGAAACAACAGCAACATTCCGGTTACCGGAATCAATGTGAGCCGCACCAAAGAAGCCCAGGAAGAAATAGTCCATGAACTCGCCGGGCAGACCGCGGCCCTTCTGGGAGTAAGGGAAGAAATCCCCCGCGGCGCGGTCGAGTGTTACGGCGACTACGTGGGACCCGGCTATTCGCTGCCCACCTCCGGCATGGTGGAGGCAGTAAGGATGCTCGCACGCACCGAGGCAATCCTCATGGACCCGGTCTATACCGGCAAGGCAATGGCAGGCATGATCGACCTGATTCGCAGGGGCCAGTTCAAAAAAGAGGAAAATATCCTGTTCGTCCACACCGGCGGCTCCCCTGCCCTGTATGCATACAAGGAAATCCTGATGGACTGAGGCCCGCTCTGGTTGTTGAAATCACGGGTTAATGTTTTCAAGCAGAATCGATTTTATCGAGTTTCCAAAGGCCGCCCCGGAAGGCAACCCGGGCGCGGCTGCCACACGATTGCCGACGGTCGATATTTTTGCTCCCGAATAGTTGCCCTGCATTGAAAAGTATCCCGTCACAACGGCAGGCGATGTCGTCGTAACGGTTCCTTCGACATGCAATGTAGAACTCATCACACCAGATGAAGGATAACATCGGAAACTGTAAGATGTTATAGTCATATAACCTGTAACCCCCTCGGCGGCCAAACCGTTACGCATATAATCGACAATTGCCTGCCTGACATCTATATCGCAGGCATTCGGATCAGAACTATTTATGGCCCATGTACCATAACCAATATCGCTTGCTGCGGCATGAAATGAGTGGTCCGCGCCAAATACAAAAGTATCGGATACGGAACTCTGTATGGGGATGGTCTGCCCCGCTATGGTGATGGTCCCGGTTTCATAACCGTTCATCGCCCAACTGCCGATTATGGGCTGCAATATAGTAATGTTTACGGAACCAACCCCCCAGACTGTGCCGTCAAAAGCCCAAACCGTCATCACCTCCGTGCCTTCAGTGTTTCCGGCAACATACGAGACTCTGGCGAGGTCGGACGCGGCAACCCCGTAAAAGCCCTGGCTCTGCGAAAATGAATCGAGAAGATTTGCTGCACCATTGAGGTCTATCGAACTGCCGTCCGGCGGGACCAGGAACTGATATTGCGTGATTGCGTCCCCGTCCGGGTCCATTGCCGAAAACAGGTTTGAGACGGGAATGGAATTCCCGGGAGAAATGGTCTTAGGAGTGGCGGTGACCACCGGAGCCTCGTTGCCTAACAACAGAAGAGTGGTGGATGGCAAGTATTTTGTGGCCGCCAGGCCATAATTGAGCCCGTAGCCGTTCACGCTCCCGACGGCCGCTTCGGCCTCCAACGATCCGACATGGTTACTCCTACAAGCGAAAAATTGGCTGTTGAGAGCAGAAAAAAAGATGCCAAAAGACAGCACCGCAACCACGAACGCATTTGTCCGCATGGCATAGCCTCCCGGTCTGTATATTAGAAGCACCGTTCCCACAGATCCGTACTGATCAAAGTCTTCCAGCGAGTAATAGTTTGGAATTATGAAACGACTATCTGTCAGTTGCGCAATCCAGTCAACAAAAATGATCGATAAATTATTGCAAATGTTCAAACAGGCTGAGCGCGCTGATGTCGGTTATCAGGGAATTTCCTTAGTTGGACAATGATATCTCTGCTCGTATCCGCTCAAAAATTGCCGACAAGGAATTATACACTCCATTGACGGCTGTTTTTTGGCGGGCGATCTTATTATCTTAGACTATAGGGTTTTCAAGAAAGGAAGAAAAGCGGTGTTCGAACGCCTTCGCCGCCTTCCATGCTTTGAAAGGTTTGATTTGCGACAACTTAACACGCGGGTCTCTGCCCGGGGACCCCGGAAAGGTCTTAAAGGGTGAGCGGATGAATCTCAAACTTCTTATGAAAATCCAGATTATGCTCGCGATTGTATCATTTCTCGCGGCTTTACCGGCGGGTGCGGCCGAAACCGGCAAGCAGCCGGTCCTGCTCTCACTGGCCGCCGACGTGCTGACCGATTCCATTTCTCTTTCGGGCGTCGGCATTCCAAAATCCGCCTTCAAGGAAGCCTCAGGCATCGCGATATTCCCGAATATAGTCAAGTTTGACTTGTCATCGGGCGACCGCCAGGCAGAAGGTGTCGTCCTCGTGCGCACGCAAAGCGGGGAATGGAGCGGTCCGGCTTTCGTGAAGCTCGCTGTGGGCAACGCCGCTAATTGGTCCGGGGCGGGAGCAAGGGACATCATATTTATTTTCAGGACAGAAAAACCCCTGGAGAATATGAGGAATGGAGAACTGAGTATCGGGAGGTCCGAAAAGACGGAAGAACCATCCGATTTTGTTGCCTATAAAAGAAGCGGCACTGTTTTCAAGGAGTTTCAGGTACGGGAGGCAAACATACTTTTTGACACCGAAGCCAGTGCAAAATATTACGGTGTCAATCAAATCAGCCCGGACGATATCTTTTCGGGCAATGTACCGGGCCAACCCCTGAATGGTAATCCGTTGACCTGCCTCATGGCGGCATTCAGCGGCACCACACAGGTGTGCCTGATTTCCTGATTTCTAATCGGCCCGGGTTTCTTCGGTGCGTCCACGTTTTCGGCGTGGTAAAACGTGGGCGCATCATACAAAGTTCCAAGACGGTGCAAACCCTCACGGCCCTACTTGTCCTCACGCCGCACAGCCCACTGCCATTGATCGGGAAGAGGCTGTGGTCCGGGCTTTATTCCCGCTATATCCGGGTCCTCGTGAGTGCTGTCGGGCTCACGTTCCGCCCTGGCCTTCCTGGCTTCCAGGCGGCGAGATTCCTTGTCTCTTTGTTTTTGTTGTTTTTCTTTTTCTCTCTCCCGCTTCTGAAAGGAAGCTCTCGATCTTTGAGCCATAATGCAACTCCATATTTCTTTCCGTAGTCCTTTGACCGGCGTGGGGACATCATGATAAGTGGAAATTGAAGTCTCTTTCACACCGGATACCAGTTGGACCGGGTTATGCTTGGTGGCTGCCCGGCCAACAAACCGCAAGCCGGAAACGCGCAGGTAAAGTTAATACCTCGATCTGTGCTGCGGCCGTTTGGAAGCTGGTTTCGCCTGACTCAGCTTAATGGCCTGATCCTTTACTCTGGTCCCGTTCAGGGCTTTCATGGCTTTATCCGCTTCCGAATTGTTCTGCATCTCCACAAATCCGAAGCCTCTTGACTGGCCGGACGACCTTTCCTTTATAATGTTCACAACGGATACTTCTCCAAAATCGGAAAAAAGAGATCTCAAATCGTCTTCCGTTACATTATAGGCCAAATTGCCTACATGAATATTCATGATTAGCTACCTCCTCTAAGATGATTAATTAAAGTAAACGATCAGCACCGAGGCTGGAAAACTCCAATAGCTCCAATTCATTAAAACAATGAGCCGGAGATTGCCTCCGGCTCATTGTTTTAATCCGAATAAACGATAATTCTTATCGCATTCTAGAGTTTTCTAACCTGAGTTGCCTGGGGACCTTTCGCGCCGGTCTCTTCGACGAAACTCACCCGATCACCCTCGGTAAGGGATTTGAAGCCCTCTCCCTCGATCGCCGAGAAATGGACAAATAAATCTTTTCCACCGTCTCTTTCAATAAATCCGTAGCCTTTGCTCTCGTTAAACCACTTCACTCGACCTTCTGCCATCTTACATCCCTTTCTCGTTATTCTTTGCTGATGCACGCTTGGAGCTACTTAAGAATCGTTCTGGTAAGGCAGAAGACCGACTCACTAGGTAACCCAAATAACATGACTGCAAACCTTCAACTCCTACTAAAGTAGAGCCTCTGCGCAAAAAAAGCAAGCCGCGGTTTCACCCGGGCCCCCGTATTTCGCGGCATCAGTTCAAGACGGCTTCCAAATGCCCGCCTTTTTTGAAATTTTCCACTTCTGCATTTCCGACAGGATCATCCTCATGATCCGATCTTTTATGCTTATCATTCGGTTTGGCGAGTTTGAACATTCTAATAATATTTACCAGCAACTTTGTAAGAATTTCCGCCGATTCCAGCTTTTGGCGATTGGCCAAAGACTTGGATTTATCGAACTGCTCTTGAGGGGCGGCCTTAGATGCTTCATCTATTTCAGATATGGCTACATCCTTGAGTTCGAAAATGGAGCCCACTATTTCTTCATCGCCAGGTTTCGATAAATTCCGGATTGCAAGCCGTAAAATCCTGCTTCTATCGGGCTGTCCGGAACTGTCGTATGAATCGGAAGTTCTGACCAGGAAAGGAATCACGAAATCGCTGCAATACGTTAGAATATCCATTTCCGGAGAGTCGGAATAATTCTTCAGCTCATTGAAAAAATATCCCGTGGAACGCAAATCCTTTAATAAGGCACACGGCTTCTCAGCCATTGGAAACCTCCCATCCATGCCGTCTCGATCACGGCGATTTTATTTTACAAGCTTGATGGAGGTCAAACGTTCCCATACTCTTGCAACCTGGTTTTCCAAGTCCACCAGATACATGTCGCCGGAGATCTCCACCACTACCCCGATCCCGTTGGGTATCTGTACCCTGTCGTTTAGTTTGGGTCTCCATACTTTGACTGAACCCTCACGGGATTGAGGTAATGCGCGAACCTGCCTCACGGACTTACGGAATGAATTGAACCCGCCCAAAGGGGTCTTGGCCATCACTTTTCTGCTCTCTACGGCTATAGCCGCCACATTGTTCTATACGAATTCCTTCTGAGTCGTTGGCATAAAAAAAGCCGGAGCTCTTACCGCCCCGGCAACATTTACGGTAAAGATACATTTTAGAGCTTTCTCACTTGAGCTGCCTGCGGCCCCTTGTTGCCGTTTTCTTCCACAAAGCTCACGCGCTCACCCTCGCTCAAGGACTTGAAGTCGTTATCCTGGATAGCGCTGAAGTGAACGAATACGTCCCGCGCGCCTTCCGCCTCGATAAAGCCATAGCCCTTGCCGTCGTTGAACAGCTTAACCCGACCTTCCGCCATGATTGGTGCTCCCCGTCGATTGTTTTTAAAAGCACAGGGTGCGATAGATCCGAATTACCCACAGAAACCGCACTCTCTGCTCAGGGCGAAAAGTCGATCCCCACATAACTCAATACTCAAAATATGGCAGATACTCACCCAAAAGAGAATACCACCCAATCCGGGAAAGTCAACCAAAGCCGGGAGCTTTATTAAGCGCCATGAGCTAAAAGTTCGTTGACAAAAACCGGACACTAACAATCTAATTGGTCCAAAAAATAGAGCGGGCAGGATGCTCGGTGCGAACACAAGTTAAACTGCTAAGCAGTGAAACTCCTGATGATGACAATATCAGATTACTGCCTTTTGAAAAGCAGGTAGAGTCATTATTTTCCGGGTGCCTGAACAGTAATATCGAGCACATCCTTCCCGGTTCCCGGACTATCAAAAAAACGGACACTCGCCGTTCCGCAAAACCGGTTTGACCCATCGGGATCGCCTGGATGCTCCCAAGTTCCCGTCACATGTGCCTCGCCCAATCTTTGCTAGACGAAAATATCAGTTCGCGGCGGCTCGTTATTGGCGAGGGCCATGCCGAGGATGCGCTTCGCCGCGGCCTCCATATCGAGTGGAATAGCGCCTTCGGGACACTCCCGCACACATTTCAGGCAAATGAAGCAGTCCTCCGCGAACTGGGGGTACGGGTTCAGACTAATGGCCGCTGCCGGACACATCTCGACGCACTCTCCACACTGGGTGCATTTTTCAACATCCGCCTCCAGCTTCGCATAGACTTGTTTAGCCACGGCAATACTCTTCTTTCGAGCCGCTTCCTTTATTGCGTCGGATTGGTAGTCGAGGGCCTTCAATGACAACGGCACCATTGTCCCTGATGCGAGTTTCTCGTGGACAGCATCCACCAGCTTTCGCACCATGGCATCATCTTCCGAATCGGGATGTCCCTCGCCCAAAGGATGTTTCGATATCCACATGGATGAATGAACGGCTATTACTTTGGCGGCCCCAAGCAGTAGGTGCTCCTTCTGCAGGAGGCTGTCTCCCATCTCTGCAAGAGCCACCCCGCTGTTTACGCCACCCCAGGTTACGAACGGAACCGCATAAGCCTCCCCACCCTTCGGCAACCCCAGGATAAAATTCTGTACTGGAGGGACCATATGATCCACATAGACCGGCGAGCCTACCCACAGGCATCGTGGCGAAGGCATATCGGAGCATATTCTTTCCAGTTCCTGCAGATCGCGTCTTTTTCCCAGGTCAAATATACCGGTCGTATGACCCAAATCCGTTAGCCTGTCAGCAATCACGCCGGCTACCCTGCGAGTGGAACCGTTTGGCGAGCAGTAAACGACAAAGTGGTTCATCCGGACCCTCCTGCATTTATTGTATTTCAAAGTGAGAAGGATGACGGCCGGGTATTCACCCGGCCAGGTCCCCCATCGCGCAAAGGTAAGCTCCGAAACAGGCTATTGCCACTTCCGGCGCATGGCCGCCACGAGGACCCGGGGCTCGTTAAAACCGGAATGCTCGGGGGTGTATTGCTCCCCCGCCGCCATTACTCCCGCCACTCCAGTGAGATGTAGTAGCCTGGCGGGCTTACAAGCCCGCCAGGCGTTTCACTTTGGCTGCATGGAACCTCTTCTTGCGGCTTTATGCCCCCTGAGGTCAAGAGAGGCTATGCAGCCTTCCCCAGTTCAGCCCGCAACTTTTTGGCGGCGCTGCATGGCGACAAAGCCCCCGAAGGAATTCGCGGACCCGATCAGAAACATGGTTGTCAGCGCCTGGCAGTGGCCGATCCTGTCCGGCACCCGGCCCCGGAAGACACGCCCTCCGGTGCCTGCGGCTGCCGAAACGTTATCTGCCACCACGAGCATCCACTTGGATGGGAATGCCATGCGCACCTGCACCTGTCAGGCGGTGCAACAAAGCTTGCTATTTCTTATCAGCTTCAGAGGGCAGGGAGGTAATCGTCCCGTCCCAGGTGTCCACTTTTTCGCCGGAGAGGTCGCCCTGGTCCTCTTTGAACCAGGTGTACGTGACGTTCTTTTGCTCGGTGTAAAAGCGGACTCCGTCCCGACCCATAACGTGGAGATCTCCAAAGAAAGAGTGCTTGTGCCCGGTGAAACCAAAGATACCAATCGGGACAGGGATGCCCACGTTGACGCCCACCATACCGGCATGGGTCCGATAGGTAAAATCCCTGGCATAATGGCCGTTTTGCGTGTAGATCACGGAGCCATTGGCAAATTCGTTCCCATTCATTATGGCGAGCCCCTCCTCAAAGTTCTTCACGCGCTTTACACAGAGCACGGGGCCGAAGATTTCCTGATCTCCGCAGCTCATGCCGGGCTTAACATGGTCGAGGATGGTAGGTCCGACAAAGAACCCGTTCTTGCACTCCGCGGGGACTTTTGGGTTCCGGCCGTCCAGAACCAGTTCGGCGCCTTCTTCGACTCCCTTCGCAATCCAATCCGTTACGAACTTGAGATGACCGGCGTTGACGACGGGACCCAGTTCCACCGACTGGTCATAGGCAGCGCCGATCTTCCTCTCGCCGCCAAATTTCTTCAGCAGGGCGACGAGATCGTCGGCAATCGCCTCTTCCACGCAGACAGCGGGCAATGCCATGCAACGTTCCCCGGCACAGCCGCAGAAGGCATTGATAATGCCTTTCGCGGTTCTCTCCAGTTTGCAGTCACGAAGCACCAGGGCGTGGTTCTTGGCTTCAGTCAGGGCCTGAACCCGTTTCCCGTTGGCCGCGGCCGTAGCGTAAATGTGCTTGCCCACTTTCGTGGAACCGACAAAGGTAATGCCAACGACGTCCGGATGTCTGAGGAGAAGCTCGGCCTCGTTTCTGCCTGCCGTAATGAGGTTGATGACACCCTTGGGCAATCCCGCCTCATGCCAGAGTTCCAGGACGCGCATGGCCGACTGCGGAACGAAGCTTGCCGCCTTGATAACCAGGGTGTTCCCGGTCGCCACACAGATGGGCGCAATCCACCCGTGAGGGATCATAGCCGGGAAGTTCCACGGCGGGATGCCTACGAAGACGCCCATCGGATGGTTGTACAGCACGGTGTCGTAACCGTTGGAAATATTCATGACGGACTCCCCCTTGAGCAGGTGGGGGATCCCGCAGGCATACTCAACGACTTCGCTCACCTTGAGAATATCGCCCATGGATTCAGTCCAGGACTTACCCATCTCTTTACAAAGAAGATAGGTGAGCTCATTAAGGTGCTCATCCAGCAGTGCTTTCATGCGAAAAAGCACCTGCACCCTTTTGTTTGGCGGTGTAGCGGCCCACGCGGGGAAGGCTGCTTTCGCGGAAGCTACGGCTGATTCGACTTCTTCCACCGTGCATTGCGGCGCCTTGGCAATGACCTGGCCGGTGGAAGGATTGTAGCAATCCATGTACTTGGTGGTTTTGGATTCCCTCCACTCGCCATCAACGCAGTACAGAAGCTTGCTGGGATAGTCGTCTCCAGCTATACGATACTTGACATTTTGGAGCTTCGATTCGATAGAATGCATTTGTCCCTCCTTCGAGTATGAACCCAGTGGTCACACGAAATGCAACCAACTCCGACAAGCCCCCGTCCATCCGTATGCGTGATGCCGCATACGGATCTCAAGGGGTCTACAGTGATCCGCTGGATCGGGCTTGAAACATTCCCCGTGGTTTCTTCGGTCCCGATTGGAGGCGAATCCTGTTCCTTCCTTGCATAATGCTGTTCAGAAACCCTTTACCGTGCGTGCATAACGGCTCTCATCGTTCGACGTGGGGGATTGGTTTTCCGCGGCCATTCGGCTTTGACGAACAGGTTTTTTGGATATCTCGTGCGAGGAGTCGTCAATGGTTCAACCTTTCCCAAAAATGCTTCAGGCACTTACCAACACAACATTTTTGCCGTCGCCCTTCCGGGATGGCGATTGCAGTCAACCGGAAGGGAACGCAACATAATCGAAAGGCAGGATGCAGTTTATTTGCGCAGAGGCACCGGGGGTTCTCCAGCGGACTCGGCGTCGATGTCTCTGGCGCCCCCCTCGGCCCGGACGAGGTATAGGTCCCCGCTGCCCACGTGCGTTACGGTTATCCCGGAATCTTTCGATCCTTTATTGATCAATGGAGCGGGAACCCCTTCAGGAGAGTTATGGCAAAAGTGGAATTCGAGCTGATCCACCCTGGCGCCTGCACCGCCTATCTCGGAGGGTTTGAAGGCTGGAACGCCCGCCATCTCAGAAAGGCTGTCTCCCACGCGCAGGATGTGCTTGATCATCTGCTCTCTTGCACATTGCGGGTCTCTTCTTCTGAAGCACTCGACAATCCTGACGTGCTCATCGTGCGTATCCCTGTGGAAACCGGGCTCGAGTTGCAGCCCCAGTTTTATGTCCATCAGCAGACTGTCTATGAAATCCATGAGGAGAATGACGAGCGGATTTTCCGAGAACCTGGCGATATAGCGATGAAAGCCGATGGCTGCGGAATGCTGGCTCCCGGGGTCGATTTTTTGGTGGTCCGGCAGATCCCTTAGCACCTCTATGTCGTTCTGGTCGACTTTCAATGCGGCTATTTGCACAAGCTGCGGTTCAATGAGGTAGCGAGCCATGGTGACGTCGTGGATGGACACGTTCCTGAAGTGGAGAAAGTTGCTCAGACCGAGGACCGCTTGCTTCATGTCCGCTTCGGCGGCAAAGATTCCGCCCCCAAGCCCCTTCCTGATTTCGACGAGCCCCATCAGCTCAAGCGCCCGCAAAGCTTCCCTCATGCTCGCCTTGCTCACATGAAACTGATCGACAAGCTCTTTTTCAGACGCGATTCTATCCCCGGGCTTGTAGACGCCGCGCAGAATCGACTCCCGCATCTGTTCGATCACATAATAAGAGACCTTCTGGCCTTTTTGTGCTGGCTGAAAAGTCATGCTATTTTCCTTTACAGGGCAATCGCCCAGCTTCCCGCCGCCGCTTCGTGCAATGCAATATTCGACACCGGCTCCGGTCAACGTTCGGATTCAGGGTTCGGATTCAGGCTCATGCCGGCGAAAAGCGGCATGGTTTCAAAACAGGTGGAGACATCCGGCCGCCCCGCGGCGTCCGATGCTTCTCACGTCCCTGCCTCTTCGAGGCAGCCTCAATAATCGTTAATATTATGATATTTTAATAGTCCTATAGATCGGGAACGCAAGCTTGTCAAGCGGAAAAGACATAATATCGGTATATTTTATCCCGCCCCAAATGCCCGTTCACCGTGAGACGGACGGTTCGCAGGCGCAGAAAGCGGAGGCAACCTGCCCGGAAGGCTAAGAATAGAGAATACTTTTGCATCACGCGCGCCGCATGGTGCACATTGAGGTGGTCCTCATTCCATCAACAAGGGGACACGAGCACGGGGTCCCACTCTGCAGCCCACCCCATTCTCCCGGCGTCCCGGCCCATTGCCGCATGAGAATAGCATAAGTTTATATCATTCATAATATTTATCCGGACATCCACTGCAATCAGGAGACGTCCAAAATCATCAGGACCGTCGATGAGATTGCCTCCCCGGACGAACCACGGAAACACCAATACTCGATTTATCGAGGCAGCAGCAGGCGCCGCGAAGCATGAAAAATTTTGCTGGTTGCTGGTTGCTGGTTGCTGGTTGCTGGTTGCTGGTTGCTGGTTGCTGGTTGCTGGTTGCTGGTTGCTGGTTGCTGGTTGCTGGTTGCTGGTTGCTGGTTCCCAAGCTCCGGCTTGGGAACCGAGTCTTTCGAAGCTCCTGCTTCGTGTCGCGCCGGAGTGGAAGCTGGAGCTTCCGGGTCAGGGGTTCCCAAGCCGGAGCTTGGGAACCAGCGGGAAGTTAGAGCTTGGGAACCAGAGGAAAACGGCATTTTCAAGGTAAATCAGTACTGGTTCGTGCCCGGCGGGACAGCCCTTGTTTTCGGGGCTGCAATTCTTAATTTTTTTTGGTTTATATTCCCGTAAATGCCAAACTATGTGAGCCCCCAGGCAGAACCGGAGGGCCACCCTGATGAATTACCTTGAAGCCGAACGTAGGACCCGTGTTTTGGGCGCACAGGCCACTTTATCCGCTACTTAAGGAGATTAAGGCATGGAGAGCAAGATCGTCTATTTTGAGGAAAGAAAGCCGGAAAACACGGATTTAACCTTCCATCTCGTTCAGGATAAACTGAAGACAACGGGGATAAAGAAAGTGGTGCTGGCTTCGACAACCGGCGCCACGGCCGGAAAAGCCATGGACTTTTTCAAGGACTCGGGCGTAAAACTTATCGTAGTGCCTCATCAGTTCGATTTCCGAAGGAAAGTGAATCCTTTCCCGCCGGAACTGGCAAGATCCCTGAGAGACTCGGGCCACGAAGTCCATTTCGGCACCATGCTGTTCCACACCAACGGTTTATACGAATCCAACGTCCCTGTCCTCATGGGAAACCTGCTTCGCTGTTTCAGCCAGGGAGTCAAGGTATGCTTTGAAATAGTCCTCATGGCAACCGATGCGGGTCACGCCGCATCCGGAGAGAAACTGATCGCCATAGCCGGGACCGCGAGAGGCTCGGACACGGCGCTTGTCATGCAGGCGGCTTCTTCTCAGCATCTCAAAAGGCTGCGCGTTCACGAGATCATCTGCAAGCCACTCAATCCGCTCAACATTGACGAAGTGCTGGAAGAGGAATCTTCCCAGGGACGGCTCCAGGACCACTCATCCGAATGAGCGATTTCGGAAGCCGCAACAAGTTGACGAGCCCCATGCTGTCGGCATAAAATCAGGAAGAAGAATATATCGAGGGCCGGTGCCCAGAGATTCGGGTTTTTTCGGCAAAGCCTCCAGTGATGAAGGAAGGTGGAAGATAGTGCGATACGTCATACTCGGGAAAACGGGACTGGAAGTTTCGGAAGTGGGTTTTGGAGGCATTCCTATCATCCGTCTGACCACCGCGGAGGCAGTGACGGTTCTCAGGCGGGCTTATGACAGAGGGATAACCCTGTTCGACACGGCCAACGTTTACCTCGACAGCGAGGAGAAAATGGGACTGGCCTTTGACGGCATCCGAAGCCGGCTGGTTCTCGCCACTAAAACGGTGAAGCGCGACCGCGCGGGAGCCGAGGCGGACATCGACCTCAGCCTGCAGCGCCTGCGTACCGATTACATCGATCTTTTCCAGATACACCAACTGTCCCTTGAATCCGATTACCAGGCGGCAACCGGGCCGAACGGAGCGCTGGAGGCAGTCTTCCGGGCAAGGCAGGCCGGCAAGATCAGGCACATCGGCGTGACTTCCCACAGCATCGAGATGGCCGCCAGACTGGTCAGGACCGGGCTTTTCAGCACCGTCCAGTTTCCCTTCAACTTCATAGAATCCAAACCCGTCGAAGAACTCCACCCGGTTGCCCGGCAGGAGAACATGGGCATACTCGCAATGAAACCTTTCGGCGGGGGCGCACTGGATAATGCGGAGCTGTGCTTCAAGTTCCTTCGCCGGTTTTCCGACGTGATTCCATTGCCGGGGTTCGACGCGGTTGAACAGGTCGATCAGATTGCAACCATTTACAAGACTGAAAACGAGGTCCTCCCCGAAGACCTGACCGCCATGGAAAGGTACCGAACAGAGCTGGGACAGCGGTTTTGCCGACGGTGCGAATACTGCCAGCCCTGTGAACAAGGGGTTAAGATCACGGCTGCCATGGGCTACCCGATAATCGTTCGCAGGATGTCCTACGCCAAGGCGGCAGGGTTTGCGGCCAAGACAATGGAGTCGGTCAGAAATTGCATCGAATGCGGGGAATGCGTGAAACGCTGCCCTTACAACCTGCCTATCCCTGAGATGCTAAAAGAGCACCTGGCACTTTACGAACGTCACATTGCGGGGACTTGATATTCTGATTCCGATCGTTTTCGAAATGAAAACACCCGGCCGATATGGCCGGGTGTTTTCATGAAGGGAGGCAGATTATACCTTCCGCGGTTTGCCGTTCACTCCTGCAGGCGGTCGGAAGGCATTTCGGCGGCATCTCTCAAGAGACAGCCAAGCCGATCCCGGCAGCAAGAATTATAACCAGAACCACTTTTCTGAATAGCTGCGGGCAGATTCTTTTGTTCAGGAAATTACCCAGCAAGCCGCTCAGGAGAATTATCGGGAACAGCGCCAGAACTATCAGGGCCGGCTCCATGTCCAGGATGCCAATCTGTATATATGCACTGATTTTGATCACATTGGTCAGAGTGAACAGCAGGACGAGGGTGCCCACGAAGCGGCGTTTATCCAAGCCTTTGGTAACGTAGTAGATCGACCAGACGATCCCGCCCGCATGGGCAAGCACCGAGGTGACTCCCCCCAAAGCACCGATAACTATGCAGGCAGTCTTGCCGCCGAATCGACTACTCTCCTTCAAAGCGGGCAGCACTGGGCGCACCCGCGCCAGGGGGGAAAAATTCCTTATAAGATGATAGAGCGAAAAGCAAATGGCATAGGAGGCAATGCCGATTTTGAAAATATGGCTGGGGATGACGTTAATGAACATGGCCCCCAGCCAAATGCCTATGCCCGCAGCAATGAGAAGGCGCAGCAAATCGCGCCAGTCATCCCATTCACCCCAGTAGATTTTTACTGCGACCAGGTTCGCGATCAACTGGATGGGAGCGCCAAGTCCCAGGGCCACCTTGGGCGGAAAAACCAGTGCCAGGACGGGGAGGAGAAAGATGCCCGCGCCGATGGCCGCACCGTTTGCGACCACCGCTGAAACCGCCGTAGCTGAGCCGAGTATCACCAACTGGTAGAGATCCATTTTGACACGCCTTCCACGGATATGGCCCGCGCTCTTGCCCAAGTACATCCCGGTGGCCGGGGGACGCTGCCGGGCCGCCCGCACGAAACGTTGCCTGTGCCGGCTCGGAGCCCCTGTGCCCCACACCGGCCATGTGCCACGTTTCGTCTACAGCGCCGACGCTACAGGCCGAATTACCCGTGGCAAGCCACTTACACCAAAGATTGAACAGTCGACGATTCACCCTGCTCAATGCTCACGGCGCATCAGTCGCCGCCAAACAGGATACCCTGCGTAAGCGGAACCAGAAAGAGGAATTTGAAAATAATATAGAAGCTTAGCGTTGTCACCACACCCACGGCGGCGGATATGCCGATCGCTTTGCGCGAGTTTCGGTTTCTGCCCAAAATCCACGAATAAAATATGATGAACAGTATGCTGCTGAGGAAAAAGCCGATTAACGGGATCAGTACGATGTAGACGACTAACCCCAACAGGACCCAGAGCACGTAGGCAAAGTCGGCGCCTTCCTCGAACCACTGTTCGATTTGAGGATGGACCAGGCTCCTTATGAGCAGCACGAGGGCAAAAAGGCCCATGATTACACTGATCACTTTCGGAAAATAAGAAGCCAGCATCGACATGCCGGAAACGGAATAGTAGACCAGTGCGGCAACGATAAGGATCGCAATCGAGCTAATACGATCATTGTTCATCTGGAAAAATCCTTTCTCGGGAACCTCACGACATGAAGCCATTCTCGAGACTCGCAGTCGAAACAACCCGAAGGAACAGTTCCAGGAAGGCCGATAACCTTCCCATCCACGACTATCATGGTTTCGCCTTCACATTCAGGGCAACCTCTTCGGGCAGGCCCCCCTGCGGCATCGCTCTGCGCTCTCTCCTCTTCTTGGCAATGGCCGTTACGACCGGCCAGGCCATCGACAATAAGCAGATGATGATCAAAATGATGGAAATGGGGCGAGTGAAGAACACCTTGAAGATAGAGCCGCTGGCCTTGCCCATGAGCATGGACTGCACGAGTCCGTTTTCTGCAAACGGTCCCAGAATCAGTCCGAGCACGATCGGTCCGGCATGAAAGCCCATCTTTTTGGTGATATAGCCAACGACGCCGAAAAAGGCCATGATGTAGACTTCAACCAGGTTGTTATGAATGGCAAAGGAGCCAATCACGCTGAAGAACAGGATGAGAGGTATCAGGTAGTTTACCGGTGAGGTAATCACGCGCGCCATGGCCTTGGACCCGTAGATGCCCACCGGAATGAGCAGCAGGTTGGCCAGAAAGAGTGAAAAAATAAAGCTGTAGGTTATACCGCCATAGGTTGTGTAGAGTTCCGGGCCGGGGCGAATGCCCTGCAGCAGCAGCGCACCCAGCAGCACGGCCGCGGGAGGCGCTCCCGGTATACCCAGCGCCAGCAGCGGAACCAGCGAGCCGGGGACCTCGGCGTTGTTGGCTGCCTCGGAAGCGCATACGCCCTCCACGACACCGGTTCCAAACTTTTCAGGTTCCTTGGACCATCGCCTCGCCTCACCATAGGAAAGCATGCCGGCGATATTACCGCCCGCGCCGGGCACTGCTCCCACAAAGGCACCGATGACGGCTGAACGAATGACCAGCACCGGCTTTCTGGTGACAGCCTTGATCGTCTCCCATGTCACTCCTTTGCGAGACTGGTATTCCGCAACCCGGTACCTCTTGGCGCGATGCTCTACCATATTGAAGACTTCAGGAATGCAGAAAAACCCGATCAATGCCACGATAATATCGACACCGGCCTGCAGCTGGTACATATCAAAAGTAAAACGCGGCGTACCGCCCAGGGGTGCAATGCCGATGGTGCTCAGCAGCAGTCCCAACATGCCGCCGATGATTCCCTTCAAAAGAGACTCGGCCGACACGCTGGCTATGATGGTCAACCCGAAAATGGCCAGCCAGAAATATTCCGGGGGTCCGAACTTTAGCGCCGCCGCCGCCAGCAAGGGGGAGAAAAGCAGCAGGCCCGCCGTCCCGATCACGCCGCCGATGGCGGAAGCATACGCGGCAGTAACCAGGGCCGACTGAGCCTGGCCTTTCCTGGTCATGGGATAACCGTCAAAGGTTGTCGCGATGTTTGCGGGTGTGCCCGGTGTGTTTACGAGAATGGCCGAAATACAACCTCCGTAAATGGCCCCCGTATAGATACCGCCAAGGGTGATCAGGCCGGTGGCGGGATCCATGGTGAAGGTGAATGGGACCACCAGCGCGATGGCCATAGTGGCGGTAAGTCCGGGGATACAGCCGGCAATGGCCCCGCAGATGACGCCCATGGTCATCAGAAACAGATTCTGCAGTGATGAGATATTCACCAGTGCAATGTGAAGATGTTCAAGCACTTTGGTCTCCTCGGAATAAATGAGGCACGGGGTCGCCCCCGGCCTCGTCCATCCCCTCTCGATGTGGCCCAAGGTCTCCTGTGGCACGCCTGCCCGGTTGATTCTCGATCACCACCCGAATTCAGCAACGTCAATCTCGCCGAATTCGCAGCATGACAGCCGACCGCATGTCGTTGCCGCACGCCCCAAAAACTGCTCGGGCGCACGGCGGTGCAACGTGCCCCGCCCACGGTTCAGGCGGAGGGAGAGTCTATTGCTTTACCTTTTTCAAAAGCGCGGCGTACGATACTTCCAGTTCCTTTATGTGTTTGACGCTCTCTTCATGTCCCATTTTCATAGGCTCGAATCCGTCCTTTTCTTCAGCGGCCCGGACCTGCTCAGCCGTTTCCAGAGCGGCTTTTTCGAGCCTCTTGACAATGGCCAGCGGGGTTCCCGGCGGGACACCAATGCCGCGTTCAATGGACGGGTACATTTTGAGCCCCTGTTCCTCGAAGGTCGGGGCGTCAGGCAGGGCCTTCATCCGGGTTTTGGTGCCGATACCGAGCACCCTGATTTTCTCGAGTTGCTGTACGAATTCAGATGAGTTCCCGAAGGTTGCCATCACGTGTCCACCCAGCAAAGCGGCCATTTGCGGAGCGGAACCGGTAAAGGGCATATAGGTCACCTTCACATCGGCCACATCCTCGAATTGCAGGGTCGCGATGTGATGGCCGGAAAAGGTTCCGGTGCCGCTGACGGTGATGGCGCCGGGATTTTTCTTGGCGTAATCGATAAGGTCCTTAAGTGTCTTGAACGGGCTGTCTTTGAGCACCGCTATGCCGTTTGGGGTCGCGGAGACAAAGGCAACCGGCACGATCTGATCGGTCTGGTAGCCGGCATTCTTCCGCGCAATCGGCTGCAGGATGATATGGGGAATATTGATGCTGGCCATCGTATAGCCGTCGGGCTTGGCATGCACGAGCGTACTCCATGCCACCGAACCGCCGCCGCCGGCTTTGTATTCCATCTCCATCCGGACCCCGAGAAACTTTTCCAGGTGAGGTTGTTGGCGCCGCATCACGATATCGTTCACCCCCCCCGGATTGAACGGATCCAGGTACGTGATGGGACGGTCCGGGTAGACGCCCCCCGCGGCTTGAGCCTCGGGGCAGCTATTGAGCAGCGGTGCAACGAAAAACCCGGTAAAGGCCAGCAATGCTCCTGCCAGTGCAACAATTACGGTCCTCGTCCAAGTTTTAGCGGATATCATACCCATCGCGATCCTCCCTTGTTTTTGATTGACTGAGCCTGAAGATTCGTTTTCCCCAGAGGTAACACGGGCAGTTGTTACGCCGGCTGCAGCTTGTTTGCGCAGCCTGCGGAAACATACCCGCACCGACTATCCAGCGGCCTCCAGCCACCCACTCAAAACCGATGGTGCGCTCTTTTGCAAAAAGCACGGCCGGTGGTCCGCAACAGAATCGGCACTCTGTCCAACAACGACCGATACCTCTTCGGATGGCGGTTCTTCAGGCGATTCAACAATGGCGTGAAGGCAAAGCATGCCTTCGGCGATCAAATCCTGCAGCAATCTCTGAGCAAATGAGCCGGCAATGGGAGCTGGCGACAACGATTTCACAACATGGACGGTTCAACATCCGATATCTTTCGTTGCACTCTTTCAGAAAGCCTGCACCACCCGTAACCCTTGTCAAAACGCAGCCATTGGAGCCATGTTTACCCATTCACGCCCACAAAATGCCAACTGATCCGTTATCTATTTCAGCGCCGCGTCACCTCCCCACTGCTCCGGTTGTTGTCTGCCCAGGTCGAAGTCCGGACCTGAGAACTATTTTCTAGAAATCATTCAGAAAAAGAGAGGGGCCGGGTGTCTCCGATCCTGCCGACAAAGGGTCCGGCAGCCAGGCCTTCCATGATCAGGCCAAGTCGCAACGGCATGAATCCATGACCCGCCCGCTCTACGTCACGAGTTCCACTTTGAACTGTAAAAAAGGGGAAAAGGCCCGACCGGCCGAAAAAACGCTGATGGAGGGCGATCTCAGTGAGACTTAACCGTTTGCACATGTTGCCTCCCCCTTTAAAAACACAGAAGTTCGGAAGGACCCTGTGCTGCTCGTCGGCGCTTTGGCGCCTGCGTGCACGAATAGACCGTTGCCGTGCACTTCAAACCGCAGCCTAACTGAAATCGAATAAGAGTATGATTATATTACCGTTTTAGCTGTAACTTCGAAAAATGGTCCCGTGTTTCCCCGCCCTGAAACGCCGCCCTGGCGAATTCGGGCTGCCGGAATTGCCGTAGTGCGATCAGACGCCGAGTTTTTCGTATATCCCCGGCAGTCGCTTTAACGCCTCCGCCTTTACCTCTTCGTAAAGGTGCCGGCCATGACTGTCCATGGCTACGGTCAGAGGCCCGAAATTCTTGACCCGGAACTGGTAAAGCGCTTCAGGATGAAGATGCTCCCAGTAAACCGCCTCGATTTCTTCTATCTGCTTCGTTTCAAGAGCGGCCGCGCCCCCCACTATGGCCAGGTATACGGCGCCGAATTTCTGCATTGCCTCCAGGCTTCCCTGGTAGAGGCCGCCCTTGCCGATAATGGCCCGCACGCCGTACTTGCCGATAAGCTCCGGCGTGAACCGGTCCATACGGGTGCTGGTGGTGGTCCCCACACAGATTTTCTCCCATTTGCCGTCCACCTTGCGGAGGCTGGGCGCCGTGTGGATGCAGGCGGCCCCGGCCAGGCTGACCGGGGGCTCGTGGTGCTGGTCGAACATATAGATCTGGGTCAGGTCCCGGATTCCGAAAAGCAGTCCGTCGAAATAGACAATGTCACCGGCCCTGAGCTTCCTGATCTCTTCTTCTGAAAAGGGGGACTGAAGATGGTATTCCGCCATGGTAATACTCTCCTTGCACTTAGTAGCCGTATTCGATGGCGCCGTCGGGACGAATGACGGCCCTGGCCCGCCTGGCCGGCCAGCACTGCGTGTTCACGGCAACCGGATTCTGAGTGATATGTGTATAGGCCGTTTCGATATGCACGGCGAGCGTGGAGACATCGCCACCCAACCCCATGGGGCCGCGGCCGGTGGCGTTGATCGCCTCCTCCAGTTCCTCTTCCATCTCCGCAATCTGAGGGTCCGGATTGCGCTGGCCCACCGGACGCAGAATGGCATCCTTTGCCAGCTTCATAACCAGATCGGCGGTCCCGCCGATGCCCACGCCTATGATGCCCGGAGGGCAGGGATTGGCGCCTGATTCCACTACCGCGTCGAGAATAAATTTCTTGACCGCTTTGATCCCGTGGGCCGGATAGAACATCTGCATCTTGCTCATGTTCTCCGAACCCGAACCCTTGGGGGCCATAAGAATGTCGAGACAGTCGGAGTCCTCGGCGAAATCGTAGTAGATGACCGGCAACCCCGGCCCGACCGACGTCTGCGGATTCACACGGGTTATGGGGTGCGTGGAACTGCTCCGGAACGGGAACTCCACCGTGGCCCTCCTGGCGCCATCGTAGAGGCGGGTCTTGATCTGGTATCCGTTCCACGGGAATTTGGAGCCGATTTTGACCTTGTAGATGGGAAGGCCCGTATCCTGGCAGATGAGCGTCTTGTCCCTGTCGGCTACCTCGATGTTCCTGAAGATGGCCTCAAAAACCGCCCGTGCCGTGGGATTGGTCTCCCGGTCGTAAGCTTTCTTCAACGCCGTGCGGACATCCGGCGGAAGATCGCATAGAGCGCGGATGTAGAGTTGCTTTGCCGCTTCTTCCACTATTCGATAGTCGAAGTCGTTCATCTGAGTGTAACCTCCTCGGACAAGTCCTTTCCGTTCGCGCCCGCATGGTTTGAGCTATGTAGTCCCTGCGCCCGAACCGCCGCGGCCTCTTTCAGGATTTGATCCCGTTTTAGAATTTTCATGTCGTACCTGCTGAAATCCAGAGACAGCACAAAAGCCGCCAGAGCCATCCGGTCTTTTTCCGGCAGATCGTATTTGGGCATGATCGAAGTGGAAGCCACGGCCTGCGGGTCTTTGAAATATCTTGCCAGGTAGTCGGCTTTTCTGCCCTTTTTGATCATGTTGGCAAGGTCCGGTCCGGTCCGGTGCCCGCCCCTGCCCTGGATCTGGTGACAGTAGGCGCACTCACGGTCAACGAATATGAACAGGCCGGCCTGCTCCTGCGCACTGAGAGTGCGCCCGGCTACCGGAACTATTTGACCGTAGGGCTTCGCACCCGAGAAACCCATCAGGCTCAAATAGAGCACGCCGATGACGGCGGTAGTCCCGACGGCGACCGGGATCGGCCGGTTGGCAACACCAAGGGCCTTATGCCTGCCCAGGAAAGGCAATGCGAAAAGGAATACGCAGCCCAGAACCGGTATGGCAAGACTGCCCACGGTTTCCCATCTGCCCGAGAAATAGGTCAGTAGCTGGAAAAGCCACATGTAGTACCACTCCGGGCGTGGCAGGTAGGAATCGACGAGAGTACCCGCGATTTGCTCCCTGGGAACCGAGCCGAAAATCGATAAACCGATAAGGACCAGGAGCACCACCGCGAAGACGATTGAACTGCGCAGCAAATGCTCGGGAAAAAACCGGTATGAATGCTGAGCACACTCGTTGGCGGGGTCGGTTCCGGGCTGCTCATTCAAGCCGTGAATCCGCACCAGGTAAATATGGACTACAACGAAGACACCCATCATCGCGGGCAGGAGGAGCATGTGGATAGCGTAAAACCTCGTCAGGGTCAGACCCGACACGGTAGGCCCGCCAAGCACCATGCGCGTTATGAACTCACCCACGACGGGAATATCCCTGGGAATATTCGAACTGACCACCGTTGCCCAGAAAGCCTTCATGTCCCAGGGCAGGAGGTAACCGGTAAAACCCAGGCCGAGCGTGGTCAGCAGCAGGCACACACCCGCTACCCAGGTCAGGTCCCTTGGAGCCTTGTAGTTTCCCGAGAAGAAGTTTGTCAGAAGGTGAACAAACACCGTCAAGACCATAGCGCCGGCCCCCCAGTGATGGAGACCCCGGAGGATAGATCCGAGAGGCACGTCATTCATTATGAAATCAATGGACTGGTAGGCCTTATCCGGAGAGGGATTGTAAAACATGGCCAGGAAGATGCCGGTTACGGCCATGAGACCGAAGAGGAGCGCGGACAGAGTTCCAAGAGTGGCGGTCCAGCCCGTCCCTTCGGGCAGTTTTTTGAACAGGAAGGGCTTCAGGTACGGATCCCAACCGATTCTTTGTCGTAATGACTTCCCGATCATGCTAAACCTCCACGAGCAGATGCTCGGAATCCACTTTGAACTTATACCTGTCGAGCGGCCGGGGCGGAGGACCGGCAAGGACCTTGCCGTCGCGGTCGAAAACGCCGCCGTGGCATGCACACCGGAAGCGCCCCGACATTTCGTCCCACCTGACTATGCAGCCCAGATGCGTACAGCTTGCCTTGAAGCAGACGATCTCGTTCCCGCTGCGGGACACCAGCACCGGCACGGTGTTCTTTTGGGTGTACAACCCGTTCGAAACTTCGTATTGCACGGTAAAGGTGGTGACGCCGCCAACCGGGATTTCACGCAGAGGAGCAACCGGGACCTGTATTTTCGGGGCTTTTGAAAGGCTCGGACCCACCATTGCGGTAGTTGCCACCCCCCCGACGACAAGCGCCGCCCCCAGCCCCAGGAGTCCGACCCCTGCCTTACGCATGAAGCTCCTGCGATCCATTTCCATTACCGAGCCGGGAGGGCAGGCCGCCGGAGAGGTGATGACCGGTTCTTCAGGTTCATCCCGACGGGGAAGGTCTTTCAGATGCTTGATTGCCAGCCGCTGGATATATTTGATGGCACGGGTGCCGCTGATGCCT
Source organism: uncultured delta proteobacterium (assembly GCA_963712895.1). Lineage (GTDB taxonomy): Bacteria > Desulfobacterota > Syntrophobacteria > Syntrophobacterales > Syntrophobacteraceae > SbD1. The sequence goes on from CAVQJR010000021.1 coordinate 449,560, forward strand.
TTTGGGCAAACCTCGGTACAGTTAAACTCGGTACGGCAGTTGTAGCACGAAGCCAGTGCCCGTTCGAGGCGCTCCGAAAAGAGGCCGTCGCGGCTGTCGGCGAGCAGGGTGAAAGCCCGGTTCAAGGCGGCGGGTCCGGCGTAACCATCATGGTAGTTGCACATCGTACAACTGGAAACGCAACAGCCGCAGGCAATGCACTCGGTGGACAGCCCGATATCCTGCCTTTCCCGTGCATCGGGACGGATCTTCACCGGTTCATCCCGCTCCTCCTTCGGCTCGAAAAAGGGCAGAGTCTCTTCATATTTTTTGAAGAAAGGATCCATATCCACCACCAGGTCCTTGATCACCGGGAAGTGATTCAGCGGCCGTATGGTGATTTCATCGCCTTTCGCCAGGTGCGATACATTGGTCTTGCATGCCAGACGCTCTTTGCCGCATATGACCATCCCGCAGGACCCACACATATTGACCCGGCAGGCATACCGGAAAGCCAGCGACGAGTCCTGCTCCCTCTGGATGCGCAGGAGCACGTCCAGGATGGTGGTTTTATTTTCGTCCGGTATATCAAGCATATAGGTTTCGAAGTGCCCCGAACCGCCCTTTTGGGGATCGTAGCGGAACACTTTAATTTGCCGTACGTTCGATGGATTCTCAGCCATTATGCACTTCTCCTCCGGTCCTTTCCCGCTGCCGGCAGCCGGCGGTCCCGAAAGCCATATCAGTAAGTCGAGTACCAGATGATCGTCAGAACGACCAGGCCCAGGGCCGAAAGTGCCCAGACCAGCGCCCGCTGGTATTTGACACCAATCAGATTGAAATCCAGGAGGATGACCCGCAGCCCCAGAGATGCATGGAACACAACGGAGAGCAGAAGCAGGAACTGTATCAGGGGCTTGTAAGTCAGCGTGACGTGGAGCGAGAGAAAAACGATTATGGCAAGCGCGGATATCCGCTGCCACATCCACGCCCACATACCGATTTGGGTGTTTTGCCTGCGTTTGGGGTCGTACTCACCCCAGGTTAGAGGTTTTCGGTAGTCGATGGAAACATTCTCCGCCATGGTAACTCCTTTATTTTTTGCCTGATTGCGCAGAGCCTTCAGCCCTTATTTCTTATATTTCTGACACTCTTCGACGGACTTGTACTTGAAGACAACCGGCTTCTTTTCCGCCGCGGGCTTTCCGTCGGCACCCCGGTGCAGGAAAATATTGAACAGGCCGTAGTCGTCGCGCTGCTCGGGAAAATCCTGCCGGAAATGCGCCCCGCGGGTCTCTTCCCTTTCCCTAGCCGAGTAGGCGATCATTCTGGTTGCGTCGAGCATGCTCAGCAGGTCGAGGTAGGTGTTGTACATCATGTTGTATGCCGTCCCGCCGGTAACCTTTGCCCGGTTCACCTTCAGCGCAATTTCCTCGACCCTGTCCAAAGCCTCGGAAAGATCGGCTTCTATCCGGCCCACACCGACCTTGTTCCAGTTCAGCTCCTGAATTTCCTTGCGCAGCTCGAAAGGACTGGGTCCTTCCGAACGCTCGAACGGGACACGGAGCCGCGCCATTATTTCCTCGGCCATGCCAGGCCGGGATTCCTTGATCGTGAGATTTCCGTTCGAAGAGAGATATTTCCCCAGCGCCTTGCCGGTCAGACGGCCATATACGCAGGAGTCGCAAATCCCGTTGCCGCCGAGGCGGTTTGCGCCGTGCACTCCCCCCGCGTCTTCACCCGCCACGAAAAGCTTTCCCAGGGAGGCCTTGCCGCCGGTGTCGATGACCGCGCCCCCCATGAAAAAATGTGCCGAAGGGCCGACCGGGACCGGGCCATGGGCCAGGTCGTATCCGAATTGACTGCATCGTTCCGCCATGCCCGGAAAATTTTTCAGGACGAAATCGGCCCCCAGGTGCGATGCATCGATATGCACGCCACCTTCAGGGCAGGCGCGGCCGGCCATCATCTCCAGGTACGAAGAGCGGCTCACCACGTCCCGCGTGGCGCGCTCGCCCACCTCCGGGGCATATTTGAGCATGTATCTCTCGCCCTCCCCGTTGTAGAGATAGGCGCCCGATCCCCGAAGTCCCTCTTCCAGAAGCGCCCCCGCAACCACACTGCCCGGGACGATCAGGCCCGTTGGATGAAACTGGAGCATCTCCATGTCTTTCATCATCGCGCCCGCGCGGTAGAGCATCGCAATTCCATCGACAGATTTTTCCGGTCCCGGAGCATGGAAACGGTAATGGGTGGGGCCCCCTCCCGTTGCCACCATGGTCGCTGCCGCTTCGACTATACGGAACTCACCCCGACGCATATCAAGAAGCACCGCACCCGTAACGACCTCGCCGCTTTCATCGAGCAGCAGCTCGACCGCCCTGCACTCCTCAAGGACTCTGATTCTCCGTTTTATGACCTGCTCGGTCAGACGGCTCATAATCTCGATGCCCGTCAGGTCCCCCTTGTGCACCGTCCTGTCGAAGGACTGCCCCGCAAAAGGTTTCTGATGGATCGTGCCGTCCGGGTTTCGGTCGAAGAAACAGCCGAACTTGGTCTCCAGTTCCTTGATGGTGGGCGTTGCCTGCTCCACCAGGGTTTTGGCGAGTTCCTGGTCATTGATGTACTGCCCGCCCTTGAGAGTGTCCATCAAGTGCTTCTCATGGGAATCCTGGCGATTGAGGACGACATTCATGCCTCCCTGGACCATGCGGCTGCAGCCGCCCTTCCCTTTCAGGGCCTTGGTTACGATAAGAATATCCAGGTCAGGCTTGATCTCGTGAGCGTAGAGCGCAGCCAGTTGCGCGGCGGCCCCCATCCCGATGATGAGCAAATCGGCATTGAGTTTCGTTACCATGGTGCTTCCTTATATCCGTTGAAGTCCGCTGCCCCGACCAACCCCTTATCGCTGCCGAATTCATCCGAACCGGCAGGTACCAATGCGGACCCCTGGTTATTTCAGCATTTCAGCAATTGCGGATCCATGTTCTTCGCCGGATCGGTGGCGCGGGGGAATGAATAAACTGTAGAATAGCGCTCAGACTGGCAGTGGTTGTTTTCATCGATAAAAATTGCGTGAACATAATCTGCCGCCGGTTAGCCTTCCCCCCGCCCCATCGGCGTTCCGGGGCGGAGGGTCGGCCTTTAGGAGGTTTGACGAACACTTTGGGATTTACGCACTTCTGTACAGCTTCGTAAGGATGAACTCTCTGTGGCCCAGGGACTCGGAAGCGGTCAGACGACCGTTGCAGGTGCGCTTGACCATGTCGAGCAGCCCGTCGCCGGACTTGTCAAGGGTCAGTTCCCCCCTGAGAATACCCGAGCAGTCGTAGTCGATGTGTTCGGACATCGTGCTCACCGTGATCGGATTGGCCGACAGCTTGATTACCGGTTCGACCGGGTTGCCGATAATGTTGCCCTGTCCGGTCGGGAAAAGATGAACGACAAATCCCGCAGCGGCCCATAGAGTCACCGCTTCGGCCGCAGCCGACGAGGTGTCCATGTACCACAGGCCCGCGCCCGTCGGAGATTCAGCAGGACCGAGAACGCCCACGTATTTGGATTTTTTGCCGATTTTCTGCAGGTTTCCGAACGCCTTCTCCTCGATCGTCGTCAGGCCGCCCTTGATGTTGCCCTTGGTAGGCTGCGAGCCCGAGAGATCGTCGGTCTTGTTGGCGTTGATGAAATCGTTGTAATCGTTCCAGATCTTATAAAACTGCTCGCCGATTTCAGGGGTGGCCCCGCGCTCCTTGCACATCATTTCCGCCCCGGTGATCTCCGAGGTCTCGCCAAAACAGGTCGTTGCACCCGCAGCCACCAGCTTGTCGATTGCATTGCCCACGGTCGGGTTCGAAGCCAGGCCCGAAGTGGTATCCGATTCGCCGCACTTTACCGAAACCCAGATCTCCGACAGATCAACTTCCTCGCGCCTGAGTTCCGAGGCCCATTGCAGGAATTCCTTGGCCTTGCGGCTTGCTTCCGCGATGGTGGTGATGTCGCCGTTGCGCTCGATGCCGAAGCCGGCCGCCGGCTTGCCGGTCTTCTTGATGCCTTCGACAACGATGTTGGTCCACTCCGGTTCGATTCCTATGACAATTGCCGCAGCGACATTGGGATTGGAGCCCATGCCGATGATGGTTCGGAAAAACAGCTTGAGGTCCTCACCGAATTGCAGTCGTCCATAAGCATGCGGGAGGGCCAGCGTACCCTTGATGTTGTTTGCAACCGCCTCGCACGCGGCATTGGAAAGATCGTCCAGGGCAAGAACCACTACATGGTTGCGCACGCCCACACGGCCATTTTCACGACGGTATCCCCACACTTTCCCTAAGCTCATCTCTACCACCTTTTCGTCTTGAGATTGTGAATGTGGACGTGGGCGCCTTTCCCAAAAGCGGCCGTGACACTGCCGATATCGTGACCATACTTGATCACGGTGTCGCCTTCCTGCATCTCGACCAGAGCGATCTTGTGCCCGAGCGGAATGTCCTGTGCGGCCGTGATCTCGGCCGGGTCCTGGCTGTCCATGTACAAACCCGTGGCAACTTGGTTGGCCTTGATGTCCACCGTGGCAACGCCAACAGTGTCCGCCTTCTCGTGGACCAGAAACTGAATCATTAATACCCTCCTTGTTTTTTCGCCGCCGTGCTCAGAGCCGGCAGGACTCGATTGGTGTAAATGCAGGATCAAATCTTCCCGGAAAGGCAGCAGGGAACCCAATCCGTTCCCGTTTACGCTCGCGCCGGGACCTGAAGTGCCTGAGCCATGCAAAAACCAGCTATCGGATCAAGTCGGTAATACCCGGTTGTGCAACGCTCATGCCACCTGTATTGCCGGTCCGGATCAGCGCCTGATGCGGCAAAAACGGCAATAACCATACTTGCGGGATGGATTGGCGGGCCGAATTTTCGGCTCTGAGCCGAAAATTCGGCCCGAAGCGGTTTCCGTAAGGGCCTCTTTGGTGGGAAATCCTCGTTGTTACTCAATCTGTTCGGTAAAAGAGAAAAACTTCCGAGCCTCCCCGCGGGGGAAGCGGGCTCAAGACGGGCCGAAAAATGGGCCGGGACAAATCCGGCGTGAGTTTAAAACCCATCCGCAAGGTCTGCCCCCGGAAGCTCGGTCGAGGTCGCAATGCCGACGCTGCCGACCAATAGAAGTCTTAACCTGATTGCTTCTTCAAGCCCGAGGTGCTTTCGGAAGGGATCGTAAACTCCGGGGGCGGCGTTTCTGAGACAAACCGGAAAAACAAGCCTGGTCACACCTGCGGACACAGCCAGCAAAATATCTTTCGGCGAAAGCCCGCGCGCCTCCTCCAGGGAAAGTCCGCAGCCAATCCGGTTCCTGACCCTGTGCAGGTTCTCGATATCCAGCGGACAGGCCTGATTGTCGTCGGCGGGAATGGATATGAGCAGCGAATCGATACCAGTCTCGCGAACGAACTCCTCAGCCAGGCCGCCAATCATGCACTGGCCCGAAGGGTCTTTGCCGAAATCGCCAAAGGCCCCAATCTCTCCTTCAATCGCCACACCGGCCCCATGGGCCATGCCGGCTGCTGCGGCCGTGAATTCGATATTCCTGGCAAAGGGCAGGAATGACCCGTCGCAAATGATTGTGGAAAAACCCTGATCCAGAGCGCGTTCTACAAAATCAAGTCTTCGCAGGTGGCTTATCGCCACCTCTACCGGCACCGTTGAACTCTCCGCAATCTTACTCGCGGCCAGTCCCAGAGCGCGAACCTGCGCCGGCTCGACAAGGTCGGCATTGACGCAGAGGCAAACAGGAGAGGCCGCCTTTTCGGCGATCCTGACGATGGCCCCCGCACACTCCGCCTCGACGAAGCTGAAAGTGCCACTGCACCATTTTATATCAGGGTAGATCAGTATTTGTTGTTTGGCGTCGCGGCTATTCTGCATCCCATCTACCCCCCGGTGAGTGTGGCACTGCGCATTCGATGTTGAAATTCTGCTCGTTTGAACAATCAAGATTCATGCCATAAGGCTAAGGATTTGTCCGTAAATAAGCTTCTTCGGGATCGCGCCGGATTTTGAGATTGATTTGGTGGCGGACGATTGAGCAAAACCGCAGGCATAGCTTGGTACTGCGTCGAGGATTTTGCGATTGAGGGCGGCCGAAACAGGCCAAAAGCCGGATGCGGGCACAAAGGCTTTATTTACGCACAAGCCCTGATACGGCGAAGAATTGAGGAAGGGGGTCGGTCGCCGGGTATCAGGTCGCTTAAAAACTGAGGCCCCCCAAAACCGTTACATGCCGATGGCGGGCCGGCTTTGCAGGATCACACGATTCCCGGGTGTGGATAGTGCAGGCTAATGCGAATAATCCTGAGGTATGAGCCCATGCCTTCGGAGCTTATACTGGAGGGTGGACTTCGGTATCTTGAGGAGGGCCGCGGCGCCGCTTTTGCCTCCAACCACCCCTCGGGTCATCGACAACACCTCAATCAGGTGCGCCCGCTCTATTTCATCCAGGGTCATGAGAGCGGTCGGCGCATCCGACGGGTAAATATTGAGAAGGGGCTCGACATCCGTCTTCTTCAGAGTCTTATTGTTGAAGACAATTATCAGGCGGCTCACAAAGTTTTTAAGTTCCCTGACATTTCCGGGCCAGGGATGCCGCTTGAGCACATCCATGACCTCGTCCGGATAAATGGGCGGAACGCGGTGCATGCACTCGGCTTCGAGCTGGGTAAGGCGGCACACGAGCGGCTCTATCTCCTCGGGGCGTTCCCTGAGCGGAGGAATATGAAGCGACACGGTATTGAGCCGGTAGAAGAGATCTGATCGAAAGCCCTTTTCCCGAATCGCGACGTGGAGATCGTTGTTCGTTGCCGCAACCACCCTGAAGTTGACATCGATGGGGCGGCTGTCGCCGACGCGTTCGAACCGCCTGTCCTGAAGGACGTGTAAAAGCTTCGCCTGGAGCGGCAACGGAAGTTCGCCGATTTCATCCAGGAACACCGTCCCGCCCTCGGCCATCTCGAATCGCCCCACCCGCTTTGCATGTGCGCCCGTGAAGGCCCCTTTAACGTGCCCGAACAGTTCGCTCTCGAACAGGCTTGGGGAAAGTGCGGGGCAGTTGACTTTGACGAAAAGAGAATCCCGCCTGCCGCTCAGATAGTGGAGGTAGCGGGCGACGCAGTCCTTGCCGGTCCCGGTCTCGCCCGTGATGAGCACGCTGGCGTCGCTGTCGGCGATGATCTCCGCATAACGCATGATCTCCTTCATGGCAGGGCTCGAATAATAGAACTTATCCGGATCGTATTCCGTATGGACCTGCTTCAGCAGATAGCTTTTCTGCTGTTCGAGACTGGCGTTAAGGGCAAGCAGCTTGGTATGTGAGAGCATGTTATCCACCGCCAGCGCCACCTGGCTCGATATTTCCACGAGGAAATCGGCCAGTTCCTCAAAAAGCCGGGGCGGCTCTTCAAATGAGAAGTGGAGGGAACCAAGCACCGTATCCCGGGTTATGAGCGGGAAGGCCATGGTTGCTCGAAGCCCGGCCTCCATCATGAGCCGGATCGTATGCCAGTGGCCGTACCGAGACATGTCGGGGATTATAAGGGGCTGGCGCGAGGTAACGACGGCACGGGCAACGGGACCTTTATCGAGGGCACGGGAACCGTCGTCCATGCCCTTTACCTTGATCCCCTCCGCTATCGCGAACCAGCTCAGCGAATTGGAATCGGGTTCATAGATGCAGATACTGAAGCGGTCATAGTGAAACAACTTCCGGATCTCTTTCGCTATGCTTCGAAACAGGGTCTCGCGCGAAGTCTGATTGACAATGGAATTATTGAGTTCGAGCAACGCTTTATAGCGCGTAGCGGGATCGAACCCCTTTTTCGCCGGATCGCTGTTCACCATCATACGTATAAGCCTTGGCCCTCTGTATTCGAATACCTCGTCGATGAAATGCCTGGTTTCCCGCCGGGAGAGCAATCAATTATAACTTGGAGGCAAAGCCGGTTTCAACGTTAATTGGCCCGTTGGTCTTCCAAAACCCCGTCCGGAAAAGGATTGGAGCATTTCCGCAGATCGTCGGCAGACCCTTTCAAATTTCATGGAGGTATTTGAACATTTAATCAGTCCGGCCCATATCCTTTGCCGCCACGGAATGCTATAGTTAAAGTTTCAGGGCCGTCGGATTCGAGAAAATATGGAATAATCTCCGTATCGCGGCATTTAAGATCGCAATGATACGGGTGGCTTATCGCGGCAACAATCAATGGGATAATTCTCGAATCGGGACCGCCTCCTGATCTTTTGACGGGGAACAACCACACAAATTTGGAGAATGGAATGGCAAACGCAAGTGAATTCACACTTTACAGCGGAGGTCTTCGGGGCGCCGAGGCCGAATTCGGCATGCAGGCTGAAAAGTGGGGTGTTAAGGAAGTGACCTTTTCCTATGACGGGCATCAGCCCTCCCGAGACCGAGGGCTCGTTATCTTAGGGCCGGAAGATCTGAAAAGAGGCGACATAAGCATGGAAATCGTCTGCATGCGCATGAAGCGGACATATTCCAATACCGAGACCATACAAAAAGTCATGCAGATGATTTTCCACATGGTGAACAGTGGATTTCAGGTGTTTGCGATCGGCTGGATCGAGCCCAACGATACCGTTAAGGGCGGGACCGGGTGGACAGTGGAATTGGCAAAACTTTTCAACCGCCCCTTGAGCGTGTTCGACCAGAACCGGAATGCATGGTTTGCCTGGCAGGACAACTCCTGGGTGGAGAGCGTGCCGGTAATCGAACATAAAACATTCGTGGGCACGGGGACCCGGCACCTCAGCCAGGAAGGCAAACAGGCAATCCATGACCTGTTCCAACGCTCCTTTCGATCCTGAGCAGAGAGTAGAATTCAAAGAAGAGCGCCCCTGAGCATAAAAAGGCTTATTTGCGGACAAGCCCCAGGTCAAGTAATCTCCTGGCAGATATTCTCTTTGAGATTTCTTTGGTAAAACCAGCCCTTTATATGGTCAAAGGGCTGGTTTTGTATTTTGCGGGAGGACATCCCGCCATACATAGAAACTGGAGGTCTCTGCTATTCACGGCATTGGCCTCTACGCTGATTCCCCTCATACCAAGTTGCGTTCAAGATGACCCGTTCGCCCTGAGGTATCGAAGGGTGCCCGGTCCCGTTCATACTTCGATACCTCAGCACGAACGGGACCTGGTTTGTCGCCTTTTGAACGCAACTTGGTATCATCACCTGCCAGCGGGGACGCATCGGCTTGCTTCCGGGCGTCACCGGTAAAGTTCCAAGCCGCTTAAGAGGCATCCGGACTTTAATTCCTGAAATGTCGGAGCCCCATGACATTACCAAATATGTAATTGGTTTCCGATCAGGCCCACCAGATTCGGATCGAGCACCAACGTGATCAGCGCACCGGCGATGGCTCCCCATAAATGGGCTTCGGCCGATATTATCAATGTTTTTCTTGCCCATGTAATAGCTGTACCCCACGTAGGCCAGTGCGAAAACCGGGGCTGGCACTCCCACCGGAGCCATAAACATGCTGATTTTGGCGGTTGGCCGGTAAATGATATAGCTGAAGATCACCCCCGATATCGCTCCCGATGCGCCCAAACATCGATAATAAGCCTCATTGCCATGCCTTGCTGTAACAACCATCGAGCTGACGATCAGGCTTCCGAAATAGACGAGAATGAATCTGAGGTGCCCAATGATCCCCTCAAGCGGCAACGCGAAAAAGGAAAACGAGATCAGATTCATCGTTAAGTGCATCGGATCGGCGTGGATCAGTCCACTGGAGATGAGGGTATAACCGCGGGTCTTGTGTCGTACGATACTCCACGGGTGTAGAATGTATCTGTCGTAAATGCCCTGATCCTTGAATGCCTGGAGGCTGGTGACGATGGTGCCGATCAGGATGATCAATGCTGCTATCGGGAAATGGTGCTGCGGCACACCTGACTGGGGGAAACCGAGAATACCCCAACTGGATGTCCCGTCCGCTGTTGGGTGAGTTGTCCTTGTAGGAAAAGTTGTCTTCGATCCCGCGTGGTTTTGGCTCTCCTGATAGGCTTGCTTGAAGATCCCACCCGCTCTGTTCAGAACCTGAACGGCATCATTGAAGTGTTTTACGGCATTATTGTGGAGGTTGACTCCTTCCTGGACCTGGCTTAGGTCGCCGTTTCCCATCCCGTACTGCATTTCGATCCACGCATCATCGAAGATCTTGCGGGCTGCCAAGAACTTGGATTTGGCTTCGGCGTAGATTTCGGCGCATTGGCGAAATCCCTGTATGCTGGTTTTCCGGTAGTTGGATAAGGCTATCGTGCGGTTTTGCTCGGCGTTATTGTGCAGTTCCAAGCATTTTGTACTCAGATCGGTGCTGTTGTGGATATTGGATTGAATGGCCCGGATCTGGCTGTCGGTAAGTTTTGCGGCTTGGCAGGGCGACAACTCGGATAGAACATAAACAAAAAGCACCACAGCCATTCCGCAGAACGCAAGCCGCTTGCCCAATTCCATTTTCCTCATTCCAATGCACATTGAGGTTATCACCTGGAATTTGATCGGCACTCTCGTGGAAAATCTTGAATAGCGTCAGAGTGACGGGCCGGGGAGGATGGCTGGAATGGTCTTCCACAAACCACGCTTCATGAGAAGCGGGAGGAGTGGCGACTCCGTCAGCTAAAGCGGGACACCCAGAGCAGTCGCGGGGTTAAGTCCAGCAGGCTCAGTCCGGGCCGGTGTGGTGCTCGGTTGAGAATGTTACGGGCGACCTCAGAGGTGCGAAATATTGAATCCGATCCTAACATATTGGTATCATGGTCGTTATACACATCGGTCTGGACAGGATTCTCCATAGCGGCAAGCCGTGCGGACTTTCGCAGAGCCCGATCCGACCGTGTGTGTGGGTCACCGGCTGCCAAAGTTGACAAAGCGGCAAAGAGTCCCTATCGCGGTAGGGTGGTCACCAGTGTGTCCCGGCTGTGGACGATAAGCGACACGCGGGGCAGGCGCATTTTGGTCGGATCGACACTCTAACTGTCGCCAATAACGGCATCGCAGATGATCGGATTGAAGGATGACGGGTCATGATTCGTGAAGACATTTTACAGCAATTCCCGGAACTTTTCGGGACCAGGAGTGTAAACGGGCGTGAAGTCAATGTCGAGCACATGATTGCCGCTCTAACCCGCGAGTTGAATCCCGAGATCGCGGCTGCCTTGACTGCGCGCCGCACATTGTTGAACTCCTCCGAAACGGTACGCGAAAAATATGCATGGCCGAAATGGGACGACACTTTTCCAGACCCCGTTACGGGCCGGTCCTGGACTTTTCGCCAGATCGTGCAAGGTTTGATCGATAACTTTTTAGGTCGGGAGAGCGAGTGGCGCTGGCGTCTTAACGACGAAACGCCCGTTCCGAAAGACGCCCATCCATTGTTGAATCCGGGGTTGGAACTCACCGGGCCGTGGCATCCCCTGGACATGGCATTCAATGCGCTGAACAGTCCGGCCCCCATGAATATGCCGGACTTCGAGGACGCGTCGCCGTCCCATTTTCTGCCGGACGGCGCGCCGGCCGGCCGGCCGCTCGGTGTGTTTGCGGCCATGAAAAATGCCAAGGATATCTTCCAAGGCAGCTGGGCGGACCGCGCTTATGAAGTAGCCAAGAAAGGGAAAAAGCGCGCCTACAGGCTCAATACGCCGCCGCCGGACTGGCCGACCCTGTTTGTGCGCCCCCCGAGTATCCACGTGCGCTATGACCACATCAGGGTCGACGGTCAACCCGTGCCCGGCATCATTGCCGTTGCAGTCCTCTGGGCGTTCAATAATTACGATGCCCTCAAGAACGCGGGCAAGTGCGTGTACTATTACATCCCGAAGCTTCAGACCCCGCGGGAAGCCGCAATCGTAGAGAAATTGCTGGCTCGGATCGAGGAAGCCATCGGTGTGCCGCCAGGCACATTCAAGATCAAGATGCTGTATGAAGAAGGGAATGCGGGGCGGTCCCTTGCTGCGATTGCATGGGTCTTGCGTCGCCGTCTGCTGGGAACGAACGTTGGCCGCTGGGATTACCTTGGCAGCCTGATCGAAATGTGGAAGGACGATCCGCAGGGAGTGTTTCCCGATCCTCAATCCGTCGGCATGGCATCGCCGAACATGATTGCCTATCAGCGGTACAACGCACTTATGATGCTGATGGCCGGCATGAAAGATAATGTACTCAGCACGGCGGCACCAATCGGCGGGATGGCCGCAGTAATGATTTACCAACCGAGCGATGTGTATGGACGTTCGCGGTCCAACCCGGTGGCGTTGCGTGCAATAGTTATCGACAAGCTGCGGGAGCGCACTTTGGGGTTGATCTTTGTGCCGGACCGGGTGTTACCCGCCGGGCCACAGCCCACGCTGGACGATATCCTGGCCGACAGGGTGAAAGGGACGCTTTATGATACATATCGGCAAAGCTGGGTCGCCAGTCCGGAAAAGGCTTACGTCGCCGCCGGCAATACACCTTTACAAGCGCCCGTGGCCCAGCTTCAGTCCATCCTCGATGCACCTCTGGAAACCGTGGATGTGAACGGCAAACCGATACCGACCGTGGCGAGCGGCCTTAGCGACTCGGAGCGGAAGCTGCTGCAATCCCGTGGCTTATTAAATGCGCAGGGAAGGATTACGCCCTGGGTCATTTCTCGGGACGCACTGGGAGCACCGGAAAACCTTTTCACTCCGCAACTGTGGGAATCCATATATGCGGTGCCGAAAGGCGATGTGACCATTGAGCACATCCAGCACGCGTTCTACATGGCTGCCAATTACGGTTTTCAAATTCTTAACGGCAACTTCGCTGCCGCGATCGACGATTACGAGCTTAAGCAGCGGTTTATGAACGATCTTGCAACGTACCGAATCGATGTTTCGTGGCTATGGACGCTGGTCCGGCACCAGGCTGTCATCACCAAAGACGGCTATCTCAAACGCCCTGCCCTGACGGAGGATGGCGTCGAACCGGCGGTCAATGATCTTCAAATCAAGGCCGGCACCCGCTTCACCCGTGAATTGTTCGATAAGGTTTGGGATTATCACAATCAATGGACGGCCGAATTTTTCGCCGAATTAGACCGCCGAGGCGATCCGGGCCGTTTCGACCGTGGTAAGGCACCGGTTATTATGGAACTTTTGAAACGGCAACTGCTTTCACCGCGCTATATCCAGCACAGCGCCCGTGTGCTGTTCGTAGTGGCGGAGGCGAACGAGCGGGAACGTGCGCAGATTCTGGAGGCGATCTTCGATCTATCCAGGGAAGAAATCATGGAGCGGGTGGAGGCAGGCAGGCTTGGCCGGAAGGCCCTGGCAGCGTACGACTATGTTTATGATGTTTTTAGCGGACCCGGCAGGTGACAGAATGGTATGAACTCTGCGATTGGAAACCCTCCTGCCGTGCATTGGGGGCCAAATTGACGATTCCCGCCTTGGTCTATAAAATTAAAAACCCTCACGGTTATTGCCTGGGGCGGGACTCGAACCCGCACGCACGCTAGGTGCAAGGGATTTTAAGTCCCTTGTGTCTACCGGTTCCACCACCCAGGCCTGTTGCGCGGTTTTTGCCGATTCGGACGGCGCAGTTACTGAAAAAAAGCGCTCGGGACCGATCCGGCTTGAGGAAAGCCAAGGCCGGTCGTTTTATCGGCCGTTACGACCGGGAAGATAGATGATTTTCACTTTCCTGGCAACACTGTTCAAAGCCCGCTATTTTGCTGCGCCGCTGCTCCGTCTCGCCGCCCGGCTTCAGCTCATTGCCCGGACTTTATTGCCTTTTGCCAAGGTACGCCTTAGCCTGGCGGTGGATTGCCGGGCTGGTTTGTTCCGGGACTTCGCGGACGATGCGCTCCAGCGCCGGGATTAGCTCATCGCGCAGTTCCGGTTTCATTACGCGGACGTGCTGGAACGCGTTCAGCAAGCGGCTGGCGTTGGTGTAGTTGATGGGTGCCAGTTCGATTACCATGTCGGCTATCCAGTTTATCCCGCGGGGGTTCCAGATCATCTTGTTGTTGTTGGCCATTGTCAGGAAAAGGGCGCGGCACCACGTCGGCTGCGTTATATCGAAGGTGGGTCGCCGCCTTTCCCTTTCAATCAGGTCGAATACGTCCTCGCGCGTGCCGCCTGCAATCACCCTCAGGTAGTTGGCGTATCCGCTCGGGTGCGAACTCCAGGCGCGGTACGTTTCTTCCAAAATTTCCAGGCGCTCGGGCGCCGAGCTTCGATTGAGCGCCATGAGGGCCGCAACCCTGTCGTTTGCCGTCGTGGCGCGCCGGAAATGGTCGAGTATGACCATGTGGCTTTCGGTCGTGTCGCTTACGGCAATTAGGTCGAGCAGGACGTGTTTTAGCATCCTGGCCCCTATGCCGTTGCTGATAGTGGCCGCAGTCCACATCCCGTAGGTATCGAGGTCGTCGAAAAGTTCCAGGAGATCGGACCTGTAGAGGCCGCCTGCGGCGCTCATCAGGGCTTCGCGTGCCCGCACCAGTTCAGGAAACCAGGCAACATAAGCCCGGTCGACCGGCTGCTCCTCGATTCGCAGGAAGTAGGCCTTGAGCGCCGGGGCAAGCTCACGGTCGGCAAGGATTTCCCCGTAGAGCCCCAGCCAGCCGGGATCAACCGATGTGTCCGGGTCATGCAGAAGCTTCACCCGCTCCATGTCGGTGAACTTTCGCATGGCATCCACCCGGCAGTAGTGATTGGGGTCCAGGCGGGTCTGGAGCATTAGGGACTCCACGGTTGCGCTCTCATCGACAAACGTACCATAAAAGGAATAGTCGCGGTTTATCGAAGCGAGCGCCGGCGGCTCCGATATGTTTTCAAAAACCAGGTCCGCCTGCGATTCACTTAGCTCGAATACACGGGCGGTCCCCGGAACGTCCCTGCCCTTTGCGCTCACCAGCCCCAGTTCCAGCGGGATCGAAAACGGTCTCTTCCCCGGCTCGACCTCCTGGCGAAAACTTATCGTAAACCTTTTCGCACCCTGGTCGTATGCGGTCCTGGCACTGACCTTCGGGTACCCGATCCTGTAGAGCCACTCCCTCTCGAACTGCTCCAGCGACTTTCCCGAAACTTCCTCGAAACAGGCGAAGAACTGGTCGGTGTTGGCGTTCGAGTTCCGGTATCGCGAAAAATAGAGGTCCTTTCCAGCTTTAAAGGCCTCTTTTCCGATAAGGAGGCGGAGCATGCGGATCACCTCGGCCGCCTTTACATACGTAACGCCGTCGATCAGCTCATCCGGGTCGTTAAACCCTTCGCGCACAATGCGCCCGGCATGCCCGGCGTCTTCAATTGCCAGCGGCCCCAGAAGGGGATTTCGGATACTGTCCACCTGGAGCAGGCGAACCATCGCCGGGTCGAACACATCGGCCATGAACTGGCGTTCGACATCCACCGTGTAGGCTTCATTGAGCCACACGTCAAAGGGCGTTTCCATCGTCGTTTCGCTTCCGCACTGGTTGTGTTCGAACTCGTGTACGATCACCTGGTGCGCGTAGAGAAGCGACAGGTCGAGCGAGTGTTCGTGGACCAGGGCGGCATCGGTCACGATGGTGGTGTTGCCCACATTTTCCATACCGCCGAAATTGGATCGGTTCATGCAAATGGTGCGGTAGGTATCCCCCGTGTACTCGTAGTCCTGGGTTACGCCGATCCAGAGGACCGACTTCTTGAGAATTTCCATGGGCACAGCCGCCCCGCTCACCGTTCCCGGAGGCACGAGATATTCGAGGGCAACCGTCTGCCCGCCGTCGTAGTTGATCGTATCCCTGAGAACATCCCAGGTGCCCGCGCAAACGATAAAAAGATAAGGCGCCATGGGGACGGGATTATGGAAGGTGATAATCTGCCTGTCCGGGCTGCCCGGCTTGCGGACCGGGACGCCGTCGGGGTTCGAGGCCCGGTCGATATTGCCGTTGCTGATCAGGTGGGTATAGGCGATATCGGCTTCGATGGTGGTGGTCATGGTGCATTTCGCGCGGCAGTCGTCGAATATGGGCATTATGCGCTGAAATCCCCACTGCTGGCACTGTGACATATACTGCTGGGGCGCTCCGGGAGGGGTGACATCCTTGTAGATGCCTTCCAGAAGATATTCCGAAGGATGGCAGGCCGTCCTTGTCCTGATCGAAAACGTCTCCCCCGACCTGACCGTCCCTGGCAGGAAAACAGCCAGCTTGTTTCTGTCCTCGTGGTATTCGTAGCTAAGAGGCAGGCCCTGCGACGTTTTGCACCACTCAACGCCCATTATGGCGAGGTCTCTGGCATCCAGTTCGAACCGGTCCATGTCATGCCTGGCGGTCATGTCGAGGCAGTTTTCAGCCTCGACCCGGTCTTCCAGGAAATTTATATATATATTCAGATGATGCAGGTGCACGGGAAGTTCGCCAAAGTCTTCCCGGAGATATTTATATTTTTCATTCGGCAAAGCAGGTCCTCCTCTTTCAACACCGCTGTTTTGTTCAACCCTCAGCGCAAAACCGCTCTTCAATTTTTGCCCGTTAACGATCAAAATACAGAAATAAGACCTAAGGTCGACTATTTCCGCACCTCTGAAATATTTTTCTCCAATTCACTCCAAACTGCAAATCCAAAAGATCGCCCGGCTCCCGCATGGTGCTTCCGACAGCCTCACCTCAAAATCATGGGCGCCGCACTCACTCAAAAACGATAACCAGGCCCCCCGGCAGGCACGAGAGGCACGCCTTTTCTTGTTTTAGAGCTGTACCAAAGCATGGGTTTGCCTATGATCCGGGCTCG
The DNA here is from genome assembly GCA_963712895.1 of uncultured delta proteobacterium. GTDB lineage: Bacteria > Desulfobacterota > Syntrophobacteria > Syntrophobacterales > Syntrophobacteraceae > SbD1. Next base: position 466,336 of record CAVQJR010000021.1, read on the forward strand.
AAGGTACGTCCCCGCTTTATGGCATCAGTCCCGAAACGCTTGTGTATGCGGTCGAGCGCCCGGTCGACAGACTCGTGCCTGCGCCTGTCGCATTCCGGGATCATGCTCATCTGCCGGAAGCCGGTGTAGAAATTGGAAACCCCCGCTCCGATCAGCCTGACCTTACCGGCAAGCTTGAGTTCGCGAAGCAGCTGCCGGGCGGTGCCGAACAGCACGTGCGTGGAATCGAACGGCTCGGGGAGGGTGCGGCTCCTGGTGATCGTCCTGAAATCCGAGTACTTCAACTTCAGGGTGACCGTCCTGCCCTGGAACCCGGAGCCGCGCAGGTCGCGGCCGACCTCTTCGCATTGGATCATGAGCATTTTTTCCAGTTCCGCCAGGTTGTCGATATCGGAAGGGAAGGTCTCCTCGGCGCTTATCGACTTCGGATCGGAATACGGTTCGACGGGTGAATTGTCGAGCCCCTGTGCCTTCTCGAAAAGGCGCATGCCCCATTTCCCGAATCTTTTGGCCCAGAACTGCACCGGCAGCTTCAAAATGTCCGCCGCAAAGACGACCCCCAGGTTTTTCAGCTCTTCCGCGGTCCTTTTGCCCACCCCCGGCATCTTTTTCACCGGAAGCTTTTCGAGAAAAAAGCGGACATCTTCTTCTTCGACAATTGTAAGTCCGTCGGGCTTATTGAAATCGGAGGCAATTTTGGCGAGAAACCTGTTGGGGGCTATTCCCACCGAGCAGGTAACAGAAGTAGCCGAAAAGACACGGGCTTTTACTGTTTCGGCAAGATGTCGCGCCGGGCCGCACAGTTCCTCGGTGCCGGTTAGGTCCACAAAGGCCTCGTCAATCGAGACGCGTTCCACCAACGGCGAGACTTCGGACAGGACAGCCATCACCTTGCGTGAAATTTCCTTGTACCTGCTCATGCGAACGGGAAGGAAGATCCCGTTCGGGCACAGCTTTTTTGCCTGGAACGCGGGCATTGCCGAGTGTATCCCATAGCGCCTGGCCTCATAGGATGCGGCGCATACCACCCCTCGCTCCGCCCCGCCGACTATTACCGGCTTTCCCCTGTACTCCGGATGGTCGGCCTGTTCGACGGAAGCGAAAAAGGCATCCATGTCCAGGTGCATGATCCTTCTGGTCACCGACTCCCCCCTTTGGGCAGGCTCACCGCACATACGCAGAGGGCGCAGAGAAAATCAAAGAAAACAAAATCATTATAATCAAATCGGGCCGGTTTTCGCCTGCAAAATCGAGTTACGGCCCTGATATTGGAATAGCTGTTCCCGGTTGCATGCCGATATTGGCTGGTATTTCGGCGGGGAGGTTTAGACTTGCGCACCCCATGACCACGGCATATAACAGGGGTCCGATGATTGGAGCCGTGTTGCATTTATTTTGTCGAGGCTTTAAGTTGAGAGCTGCATTCGAGGTCCAAATATTATCCATTCCCAAGAGCTATTAATGATGAGAAAAAGAAAAACGGGAATCTATCTTATCGGAGCGCGGGGTTCGATCTCCATTACCGTTGTCGCGGGTGCGCTTGCCCTTCGCAGGAAGCTTGCTCCTCCGCTGGGAATGGTCACCTTTACGGATATTTTCGACGGAATCGAGCTGGTCGGACCGGAAAATCTGGTTTTCGGCGGCTGCGACATCCGAAGGCCCGATGCAAACGGCCGCGACATTTTCGACAGGATCGCTCCCGTGCATCCGGGCATTCTCATGGAGATAAAAGAAGAACTCCAGGACTATCAACACTCAATCGACACCGGGTGCATTCGAAACTGCGGCGAGGCAATCGAAAAGCTGGCCGGGGACCCGGGCGACGGCGAAGAAACGATTCGAACAGAGATCGGGTTCATCTGTTCCCGCCTCCGGGAATTCAAGCGCAGACACGGACTGGAACAAGTCCTGGTCGTAAACCTGGCGTCGACCGAACCCCCTGTGGAGATGGGTGCCTGTCATCAGGACCTTGCCGCTTTCGAGGATTGCCTGGACAGGGACGACAGGGAGATGGTGCGGGCGAGCACCCTCTATGCCTATGCCGCGATCGCGGAAGGCTGCCCCTACATAAACTTCACGCCCTCAAACGGCGCTCTATTTCCGGCAATGGTGCAGTTCGCCGAGAAAAACCGGGTCTGCGTGATGGGAAACGACGGCAAGACGGGCGAAACCCTGGTAAAGTCGGCCCTGGCCCCCATGTTTTCCTGTCGGAACCTGGAAGTTATGAGCTGGGAGGGCTTCAATATACTCGGCAACCTGGACGGACAGATCCTCAATCATCCCGGCAACAAGGAATCCAAGATCCGGACCAAGGACCAAGTGCTTTCCAAAATCCTCGGATACTCTCCGCACACCAACGTGAGCATCGATTACGTGCCCTCGCTCGATGATCAGAAAACAGCCTGGGATTTCATACATTTCAGGGGATTTCTAGGCGCGAAGATGTCGCTTCAGTTCGTGTGGCAGGGATACGATTCCCTCCTGGCCGCCCCGCTGGTCCTCGACATGATCCGATTGGCGGAGCTTGCAAAAAGACGGGGAGAATCCGGCCTGATGCCCCACCTCGCATCCTTTTTCAAAGCCCCTGTCGGGGTTGAAACTCATGCCCTGCACGACCAGTTCCGGATGCTTCTCGACTATGCCGAAGGTTTCAAGAAGAGCAGGCTCAAAGTTGCATCAAAATGACAGATTTCAAGGGGAGCAGATTTAAAGTCGCTTCAAAATAACACGTTCCCTGACTGATAAAGCATAAATCCTGTTCCCCCCTCCCCCATTTTGGAAGGGACGGGGGAGGAGTTTGGGGAAGAGGGCCGGCCGTTTAAGCCGCGGTCTCCAATATCGGCGTACCCTTTTGCCATCCCGAACACTGCCGCACCTCGCCGGTCTGGGTGCACACCTTGGTGCGGACTGCTTTGCCGTCGTGTTTTCCAATCTCGTCGAGGGTCTTAGCCGCGCTCGCCCTCACCAGGACGGCAATGGCCGAATCTCCAGGCATCATGGATGCAGTCTCGATCTCGGCAAAATTCCGGTCCACCCCCAGCGATGAACCTCCGACCACGGCCCCGATGATAAAACCGGCCACCAAGCCTCCCACTATAAAGACCGGGTTCAAAAGCAGCAACCCGAACAGCGCGCCGAAAAACGCGCCTGAAAGTGCTCCGCCAACGGTACCACGAGTCATGTGGGCGAACCTGATCTTACCCTTTTCCGTCTTTTTCAGGACCACTGCATCCACCAGGTCCAGAGACTGTTCTTTTTGATCCTTTTGCAGCAGGTGCCGGCGCACCTCCTCTGCTTCGGCTTCATTTTCGAATATGCTGATAACCAGATTATTGGCAGCCATTTTAAATACCTCTCTTTAAAATTTATCTAAACCGACCAGAACAAATTCCGTTAACATCCCATCAGCCACGCGATAATTTCAGGTGAAATATATGGCTGCCGAGCAGGTAATCAAGTGGCGTATCCAGTTTTTTCTTTTTTATTCGTGGATATGTGTGCAATACCCTATCCGTAGTCATTCAGGAAGAGCTAGCATATCCGGCGGCGGGTTTTGCGTACAAGTCGGCCGGGGGGCCTCAGCCCAGGGAATCGGCATAGACTTCGATTGCGTGCCTTACCTGGATTCGGTCCCCCGCGCGGGAAAGCACGTCGCTTAGCTGGAGCATGCAGGCGGGGCAGCTCGTGGCCACCACGGCGCATCCGGACTGCACTATGCAGTCGCGCTTCCGGTTGCCGATTGCCGAGGAGATTCCATAGTACTGCAGGTTGAAGCTGCCCCCGCACCCGCAGCACCTGTCCGCTTCGGCCATTTCCCTGAAGGTGTAATCCGCATTGGCCCGGATGAGCATCCTGGGCTGTGAACTCACCCCGAGCGATTTTTTGAGATGGCAGGGATCGTGGTAGGTCAGGACTTTGTTGCCGTTACTGACCGAAGCGGCCGGCACAACGTTCATCACGTCGGTTAGAAACTGGCTGATATCCATGGTCCTGGCGGCGATTTCATGTATCCGGTTGCGCTCTTCCGGCTCGAACTCGCCCGCAAACAGCGGCCAGAGCTTCTTGATGGCCGAAGTGCAGGTCGCGCAGGCCGTTACCATGAAGTCGAAAGACCCGGTGGAAAACCTTTCCATGTTGTAGCGAACCAGGCTCTTGAAACTTTCCATATCTCCCGAGGAAAGCGCGGGAATTCCGCAGCAGCCCTGGTCTTTCGGGATAAAAACACCGGCGTGGTGGTGTTCGAGGCTTCGCAGCACCGCCTGCCCGACCTCCGGAAACACTTTGTCGACCAGGCAGCCCACGAAAAAGCCGGCTTTGAAGCCCGATTTCCCAACGGTGTCATAGCCTCCGGCCTGTTTATGGAAGGACTGCGGGGCAAGCGGCCTTACGTGCCGGTCCGCCAGGGGCGAAAACACCCGGCCGCAGGAGGTGCCGAGCAGTTCGTCGGCGGGCTTTACAAAAATCCCCTGCACCCTTGCCCCCCACTCCACCAGGCTGTCGAACAGCCTCGGGTGTGAGAGCATGCCCCGGAAGACGATCTTTTTTGCCGGGTGCAGGCCCATGTAGCCCACCAGGATGGCGCGCGCTTTCAAAAAAATCTCCAGCACCTTCACCCCGCTCGGACAACTGGCGGCACATGAGCCGCAGAGAAGACATCGACCCAGGCGCTCTTTTACACCGGCGGGGTCGCTGAACATTTCCCGGATCAACCCGTCGAGCAAGGCAAGCTTCCCGCGGGCGACATCGGCTTCGCGTCCCGTTTCGGCAAACACCGGGCACACCGACTGGCAGAGCCCGCAACGCATGCAGACCGTGAGCTGCTCTTCGAGTTCTCCCACAAGGCCGGCCAGCTTTTTCATATTGTACACGATCTCATCCCCCTATGATCTTGCCCGGATTCAGGATATTTTTAGGGTCCAGGGCCGCCTTGATCCGGCGCGAATAGAGGATTGTGCCCCGGCCTGTTTCCTTTTCCATGAACCTCGACTTGGCGAGGCCGATTCCATGCTCCCCGGAAAGAGTTCCACCCAGTTCGAGCGCCCGGTCGAAAATGGCGTCGACGGCCTGCTCGACCCTCGTCCATTCCCCCTTGTCGCGGCGGTCGGTAAGGATGGTCGGATGAAGGTTGCCGTCTCCCGCATGGCCGAAAGTGCCTATGGTAAGATCGAGGCGGGCGCCGATTTCCTCAATTGAGCGGATCATGGCCGGGACTTTGCTCCGGGGCACCGTTGCGTCTTCCAAAACGGTAGTGGGTTTTATCCGGGAAAGCGCGGAGAGCGCCGCTCTTCTCGCTTCCCATACGCTGTCCCGCTCCCCGGCATTTTCCGCCACGCGAATCCGCATGGCGCCCATCTGCCTGCACAGGCCTTCCACTTTGGAGGCCTCCTCTTCGACCTGGGCCGGGTGCCCGTCAACTTCTATCAGCAGAAGGGCCGCGGCATCCACCGGAAGCCCGACATGGCTGAAATCTTCAACCGCCCTGATCGTGAAGTTATCCATGAATTCCAGGGTTACCGGGACTATGCGGTTGGCGATGATTGCCGAAACCGTCTCCGAGGCTTTCGAGACATCCGCGAAAACCGCCATCATCGCCTTGCTGGCCGCCGGCGGCGGAATAAGCTTGAGTGTGATGCGGCTGAAAACCCCCAAGGTGCCCTCGGAGCCCACTAGCAGGCCCCCCAGGTTATAGCCGGTAACGCATTTTACCGTGCGCGCCCCCGCCTTCACCAGATCTCCGTTGGCGTCGAAAAATTCAAGGCCCATCACATAATCGCGGGTAACCCCGTAGCGCAGTCCGCGAAGCCCCCCCGCATTTTCGGCAACGTTTCCGCCAAGGGTGGAGACCGCCTGGCTGCCGGGGTCCGGCGGGTAAAAAAGCCCCTTCGCCTCGACCGCCGCCGCGAATTTCGCGGTGACAACCCCAGGTTCGACCACGGCGTAGAGGTCCTCTTCGTTTATCTCGATGATCCTGTTAATCGAATTGGTGAGCACCACAACCGCTCCCTGAGCGGGTATGGTTCCGCCGCTCAAGTTGGTGCCCGCCCCTCTTACCGTCAGCGGCAAACCTTCCTCGCTGCATGCCCGCACCGCCAGACCCAGGGCTTCCGTGGTCGTCGGCCGCACCACGAGCGAGGGCAGCGACGGTTCCAGGACCGCGGCATCGTACGAATAGACGTACCGGTCGGCCTCCTGGTGGAAGACGTTTTCCTTTCCGAGGATATCCTGGAATTTATTCAGCAGGTTTTTTCGAACCATGATTTCCCTTTTCCGAACGGGGGTAAAGCACAAGCTCACCACAGAGGCGCGGAGAGCGCAGAGAAGAACATAAAAAAGCATGGAAAACTGCCGTGATGTAATTAGAAAGCAATTCCACCCAATGTCAAGCTCCGGCGCAGGCGGGAGGCCGGGCAATTTATTTCCGGCTGACTGTTCCGGGCGGGCTCCCATCTTTCCAACACCTGTTCTTGACTTGTGCCGAATCCCGTGCACAATAAATACCATCGGTTGGGACGGCACCTGCCGGTAAAATCCCGTTATCTTGAAAGGAGCAGGCTTCATGGGTACGGTTAGAAGAATTACGGTCGATATGAACGAGAAAACGTTGGAACAAGACCTGGAAAGATATGTTGAAAGGGCCCTGGAGCTTGGCGCCTCGAAGGCTAAGATCGTGCTGGCCGATAAAGTCCCGGTTGATGAGCGTGTAACCCTTAAGTGCCGGATACCGCGGTGTTTCGGATACGGCGCCGGGGCGCAGTGCCCGCCCAACACCCTGCAGCCGGCCGAACTGAGGGAATTGCTGGCAAAATACAGCCGGGCGGTATTTTTTATCAAGGACGTGCCTCCGGAAGTGATCGTACGGGACAAGGCAACCATTAAAGAACGGGTGGATGCTTACCAGCAGCTATACAAAATAGTTTCCGAAATAGAATCCATGGCCTTCTACGACGGCCACTATCTCGCCTTCGGCCTGGCGGCGGGGTCATGCCGCCACACCTTTTGCGGCCAGCAAAAGGACTGCCAGGCGATGCGGGGAGAAAAATGCCGCTTCTCGCTCATATCCAGGCCGTCGATGGAAGCGGTCGGAATAGACGTCTACAAGATGGTTGCCCAGGCCGGCTGGGACATCTACCCCATAGGAAGCGGCGCAAAACCGGAAAGCGTGCCCAAGGGCACACTGGCCGGCATTGTCATCGTCCAGTAGGAAGGGCTTCTCATAATGAATTCGTCCGGGGGGATGATCCGCCCCTGTGAGCCCCGCGATGTTGCGGCGATAACACAGATATACTCCCACCACGTCCTTCACGGGCTCGCCACTTTCGAAATCGAGCCGCCGGGAACCGGGGAGATGGAGCGGCGCCTGCACGAAATTCTCGACCGCGGGTTTCCTTACCTGGTAGCGGAAACAGAAGCGGAGGTGGTCGGTTATGCCTATGCGGGCCCCTACCGCTCCCGCCCGGCCTATCGCTACACCGTTGAAAATTCGGTATATATCCGCGCCGACAGTCTCAGACGGGGAACAGGCCGGCTGCTCATGAACGCTCTCATCTCCGAATGCACCGATAGAGGTTTTTCCCAGATGATCGCTGTCATCGGCGACTCGGCCAACTCTGCCTCCATCGGCTTGCACGAGAGGCTCGGATTCAACGTGGTGGGAATTCTGCGATCCGTCGGATTCAAGTTCGGGCGATGGGTCGACAGCGTCCTGATGCAGTTGGACCTGACCGCATGCGCTGTCTCACGCGACGATTTCCGTCCCCGCCCGTCCGGCCACCGCGTCCTCGATTGAATCGATCGAGCAGATTACGGCCCGTTTTCCGCCGGACCTGATAAAGCTGATCGAAGCTTCGATCTTCGGACCCATCGAACCGGGCGGGAACACGCCCTTTCGAAGCAGGCCCTCTCCTTCGGCCGCTTCGAGCCTGCGAAGGAATTTCTGGCGGCCGGTCCCGAAGTCGAGCGCCGCGCCCCCCACGTCGGTTGCTATGACCAGCATGTCCACTCCCACCTCTTCGGCAAGCTTGGCGCTGGCAAGGTCCTTGTCAATCACGGCATCGATGCCCTGGAACGCCCGTCCGTGCCTCACCACCGGAATGCCGCCACCGCCGCAGGCGACCACTATGAAGCCCATCGATATCAGTCGCTTTATCTCGCGTTTTTCAATAATGGTGATAGGCCCCGGTGAAGCCACCACACGCCGGAAACCCTTTGCCGTATTCACCACGGGATAGGGCAAAAGCGATGCGGCCTCGGCGGTAAAAGACGGCCCGATGGGCTTTGAGGGGTTCCCGAAGGCGGGATCTTTTTCGTCGACCAGAACGTAAGTGATAACGGTGACGATCAATTGATCGTGCTCGCCCTCCATTTTCATCAATTCGTTATCCAGGGTGGATTCAATCATGTAGCCGATCTGACCCTGGGTCTGGGCGACAAGGATTTCCAGGGGGAGCCGCGGGATCTCCGGGCAGCACTCCTGCTGGAGAAGGAGGTTTCCGACCTGCGGACCGTTTCCGTGAGTGATGATGATCCTGGAGCTTTTCGAGAGCCGTGAAATCTGGCCGATGGGGACCGCGAGGTTTTTGAGCTGCTCCTGCGTCGTGCCGCTCTGGCCCCTACGTATCAGAGCGTTTCCGCCCAGGGCGACCAAAAGGACGGGTTGTTCTCTGGCGGCTTCACCGGTAGTCATAAGCGATCCCTTGTGCGGCAAAAGCTTCACCGCAGAGACGCAGAGGAAAACAAAGAGAAAATATATGATCGGCCTCTTTTAATTTTCTATTTTAGCTTTTCTCTGCGCCCTCTGCGTCTCTGCGGTGAATTGTCAGTGGTTGAGCCTCAATCCAAAGCCCCCAGCTTTTTCAGCCTTGCCGTTAAAATGTCTTCGAGACGGGGCCGGCCGTGGTCCTTGTACTCGTAGCGAACCCTCAGGGCCGGCTTGTTGAGGTTTAGAAGGCTCGTCAGGTCGGCGGGGGTTGAGAAAACCACCAGGTCGCAGTCCACCGCGTTTATGGTGGCCTCCAGGTCCCGTATCTGCTGCTCGGAGTAGCCCATCGACGGGAGCTGGCTTCCAATATGGGGATAGCTCTCGAAGGTCTTCCGTATCGAGCCCACTGCAAAGGGCTTGGGGTCCACCATCTCGGCTGCGCCGAACTGGCGGGCGGCAATGCTTGCGGCCCCGAAGGGCATTCCACCATGCGTCAGCGTCGGTCCGTCCTCGACCACCAGCACCCGCTTTCCGGTGATGCGCCCTGGGTCGTCCACGATTATGGGCGATTCCGCCAAAATTACCACGGCATCCGGATTGCTCCCGGCGATGTTGCCCCGGACCTTCTCCACATTTTCCCGCAGGGCGGTATCCACCTTGTTGATCACCGCCACGTCGGCCATGATCATGTTCGTTTCGCCTGGGTAGTAGAGCAGTTCGTGCCCTGCCCGGTGCGGATCGAAGACCACTATGTGGATATCAGGGAAATAGAACGGGGTATCGTTGTTTCCGCCGTCCCAGATGATGATGTCGGCCTCCCGTTCGGCCTTTTCCAGTATCCTGCCGTAGTCGATTCCGGCATAGACCACTATCCCTCTTTCGATGAGAGGTTCGTATTCTTCGCGTTCCTCTATCGTGCACCTGTTGGTATTGAAATCCTCCAGCGAGCTGAACCGCTGGACCGCCTGTTTTCGAAGGTCGCCGTAGGGCATGGGATGGCGGACCACGACCACCCTTTTCCCCCTCTCCTGGAGGATCCTGCAGATTTTGCGGGTGGTCTGGGATTTTCCGCAGCCCGTACGCACCGCGCACACCGCCACCACGGGCCTGTGGGACTTCAGCATGGTGTAGGTCGCTCCGAGCAGGATGAAATCGGCCCCTTCGGCCATCGCCATGGCGGCCATGTGCATTACGTACCGGTATGGTACGTCGCTGTATGAAAAGGCAACCAGGTCTATCCTGTGTTCGCGGATCAGCGCGGCCATTTCTTCTTCGGGGAATATGGGGATACCCTCGGGGTAGAGTTTTCCGGCAAGGTCGGGGGGATAGGTCCGCCCTTCGATGTTTGGGATTTGAGCCGCCGTAAAAGCAATCACCCGGTAGCGCGGGTTTTCCCTGAAATAGACGTTGAAATTATGGAAATCGCGTCCGGCCGCCCCGACTATTATGACTTTCTCGATCATTTAACGCCCCCGAGTTTCCACGATTACGCATGCCGTCAAAACCAACCAAAGTTATGCACGTTGGGTTTGAAAATAAACGTTGCAAAATACATTGTTCGGATTTTACCGGAATTGTGAGGTTTCTGGCAGCACAGGGAATCGCAGCCCGGGCGAAGGTCGGGTTGTGCGGAAAACCGGAAGGGTCATTGGTGCCGGGTTGCACCGGCGGCAAAGCTGAACCTTTTCAGCCCGCCTTCGAGCGCCCTTGCCAGGCGATCCAGGAAGTCCTCTCTCGGGATCTCCCGCGCTCCGAATCGCATCAGGTGCTGGGTCGTTGTCTGGCAGTCTATGAAGTGAAAGCCCAGGTCGAGTAAGATCTCGACGAGGCTTACAAGCGCAACCTTCGAGGCATCGGTCTTGCGCATGAACATCGATTCGCCGAAAAAGGCAAGCCCCAGCGAAACCCCGTAGAGACCGCCCGCAAGCCCTCCCGCCTGCCAGCTTTCGATCGAGTGTGCAAAACCCAGTTCGTGGAGGCGCACGTAGGCATCGACCATTTCACGGGTTATCCAGGTGCCTTCACCGGTGCTGCTGCGCACCTGGGCACACGCCTCGACGACCTCTCGAAAGGCGTGGTCCACGGTAACCGTGAACACCTTTTTTTTGATAATCCTCCTGAGGCTGTGCGACACCCTCAGTTCATCGGGGAACAGTACCAGGCGGGGGTCCGGGGACCACCACAGTACCGGCGTATCATCCGAATACCATGGGAATATCCCGTTCTCGTAGGCTAGTATGAGCCGTTCCGGCGAAAGGTCCCCGCCTACCGCGAGGAGTCCGCCGGAATCGGCAACCATTGGGTTGGGGAAGACAAGATCGTCTGAGAGGCGAAAGACCGCCATCTCAACCGGTCTGTTCCGGCAGAGCCACGCCGGGTGCCACCTTGTCCTTGTCCGGGAACTCGAAAGCCAGGTTTTCGGTACTGAGCGCGCTTTCCTCGGATGCCTCTTCCGGGCGGCAAATCCGTACCCGGCCGCCGCGCACCAGTTGTCCGAAAAGAATTTCGTCGGCAAGAACGTCCTTAATTTCGGCCTGGATGAACCGGGCAAGCGGACGCGCCCCGAAATTGGAGTCATACCCCGACTTGGCGAGCCAATTGCGTGCATCGGCACTGAGTTCGAACCGGATGTTCTTTTCCACGAGCTGCATTTCGAGTTCGGCAATGAACTTGTCTACGATCTGCTCCATGATTTCGATACTCAGGCCGTTGAAGGGTATAATCCCGTCCAGGCGGTTCCTGAACTCGGGGCTGAAGAGGTTTTCGACCGCCTTCAATCCCTTTGAGACCCTCTCATCCCGTACCTTACCACCCCCGAATCCGATGGGAGGCGCATTCATCTCGCGCGCCCCGGCATTGGAAGTCATGAGCAGGATTACGTTGCGGAAGTCGGCCTTCTTCCCGTTGTTGTCGGTCAAGGTCGCGTGGTCCATCACCTGGAGCAGGATACTGAACAGGTCCGGATGCGCCTTTTCGATTTCATCCATTAAAAGCACGGTGTAGGGGTGCTTTCGGATCGCATCGGTCATAAGCCCCCCCTGGTCGAATCCGATATATCCCGGAGGCGCTCCCACAAGACGGGAGACCGTGTGCTTTTCCATGTATTCGCTCATGTCGAAGCGAAGGAAATTGACCCCCAGAACACGGGCAAGCTGCTTGGCCACTTCCGTTTTGCCCACGCCGGTGGGGCCGATCAGCAGGAATGAGCCCATCGGCTTTTCGGGTATTCGCAGCCCGGCCCGCGCGCGCTTGATGGCCTTGACCAGCATTTCTATCGCCAGATTCTGGCCGAACACCTGGCCCTTGAGTTCTTCCTCCAGACTTTGCAGCCTCAACTGATCGGAGGACGAAACGCTTCTGGGCGGGATCTTGGCGATTCGCGCCACCACCAGTTCGATGTCCCTGATCCCCACTATTCTGCGGAGCCGTTTGTCTTTCTTCAGCCTCAGGCTCGCCCCGGTCTCATCGATCACGTCGATGGCCTTGTCCGGCAGGTACCGGTCGTTGATATGCCGGCTGGAAAGCTCTGTCGCCGCCCTGAGCGAAGCATCGGTGTAGCGCACGCCGTGATGCTCCTCGTAGTAGGGCCTGAGCCCCTGGAGGATACGGTAGGTTTCATCGACCGAGGGCTCGTGGATTTCAACCTTCTGGAACCTTCGACTGAGCGCCCTGTCTTTTTCGAAGTGGTTCTTATACTCCTCGTAGGTGGTCGAGCCGATACAGCGCAGTCCTCCCGCCACCAGCACCGGTTTGAGTATATTGGACGCATCCATCGAACCGCCGCTGGTAGCGCCGGCACCCACGACGGTGTGGATCTCGTCGATAAACAGTATCGCTCCTTTTTTCTTCTTAAGCTCCTGGATGACTCCCTTGAGGCGCGCTTCGAAGTCTCCCCGGAACTTGGTCCCGGCAAGCAGGGCCCCCATGTCCAGGGCGAAGATCTCCACATCGTAAAAAGAGGCCGGCACCTGCTTTTTGTGGATCCTCAACGCCAGCCCCTCGGCGATGGCTGTTTTCCCCACGCCGGGGTCGCCCACGAAAATGGGGTTGTTCTTGCTTCGCCTGCCGAGAATTTGAAGGGTCCTCATAATTTCGTCTTCACGGCCGATCAGCGGATCGATGTGTCCCTCGGCCGCTTTTTCGATCAAATTCACGGTAAAACTCTCGAGCGCCGTTACCTTGTGCCCCGACTGCTGCTCCTGAGGCGAAACCGACTGGAATTCATTCTCCTCCGGATCGGGAAGCTTTGAAACTCCATGCGAAATGAAGCTCAGCACATCCAGCCTGGTAATTCCCTGCGACTTCAGAAAATACACGGCATAGGAATTCTCTTCGTAGAACATGGCGGCCAGGATGTCCCCGGCGTCCACTTCCCGTTTTTCCGCTCCCTGAACGTGCATGAGCGCGCGCTGGAGCACCCGCTGGACGGCAAGAGTCTGGATGGGGTCCTGTTCCACGCCTTCCGGCAGCTTTTCCGAGCGCTCCTCGAAATATTTTTCCAGGCGCATTTTGAGTTTCTCGAGGTCCGCGCCGCAGTGGTACATGATACGCCTTCCGGTCACGTCATGGAGTATGGCGTAAAGAATATGTTCCAGGGTAAAGAATTCGTGCCTTCTTTGTTTTGCCTCTTTAATGGCGGCCGCAAATGTAAGTTCAAGTTCTCTGTTGATCATTTTTATGCTTCTTCCATGCTGCACCGCAGGGGGAAACCGCTTTTCCTCGCCAGATGGTGCACGATTTCAACCTTCGTTTCGGCAACGTCCTCCGAAAAAACTCCGCAGACTCCGGTCCCGTTCTTGTGAACGATAAGCATTATTTGCGTGGCTTCCGCGGCCGACTTGTGAAAAACCTTTTGCAATATTTCGACCACGAACTCCATCGTAGTATAATCATCGTTGTGGAGCAGGACCTTGTACATGGGGGGGAGTTCCAGTTCCTCTTCGACCCTGCTCTGCAAATCCTCCCTGTGGTCAGGATGACTGTCGCTCATCCCATGTCCCTCCACTTATTGCTGAATGGAAACGGTAAAAGTCTGCCGGTACGTCTCTTAATTATAATATAATGAAAAACAATTTCATCAAAAAGGGATTGTAATTCGTAATCCCGCTAACCGACCCAAAAACGCCGGGCTGCCGGGGCGGCGTCCCGCCGTGATCTTATGCCCGACAAGGAGGTTAATCTTGGCAGGCAATACGTTCGGCCGCCTGTTTCGCGTCACCACCTGGGGCGAATCGCACGGTCCCGCACTGGGCGCCGTAATCGACGGGTGTCCTCCGGGGCTCCCACTCGACCCCGAAGATATTCAAAAAGACCTCGACCGCAGAAGGCCCGGCAAAGCCCTCACCTCACCCCGGGGCGAAACCGACCGGGTAGAGATCTTGTCGGGGGTTTTCCATGGTGCTACCACAGGAACCCCCATAAGTCTAATCATACACAACCGCGATGTCCGCAGCCAGGACTACTCGGAACTGTCCCTCCTGTACCGTCCGGGCCACGCCGACCGCACCTTCGAGCAAAAATACGGCGTAAGGGATTGGCGGGGAGGCGGGCGAAGCTCGGCCCGTGAAACCGCCGCGCGCGTTGCAGCGGGAGCGGTTGCCAGAAAATTTCTGGAATCGCGATCGATAACGGTCCAGGCCTATACGCTTGCCCTGGGAGGCGTGGAGTGCTCCACGTTCGACCCCGAACAGATCGGGCGCAATCCCCTCTACTGCCCCGACGAGTCGGCCGCTCGAAAAATGGAGGAAAGGATAAAAGAACTCCGGGAGGCGGGAGATTCCGCCGGCGGGATCGTTGAAATTTGCGCGAAGGGATGCCCCCCCGGCCTTGGCGAACCGGTATTCGACAAGCTGGACGCCAGGCTCGCGGCGGCCGTCATGTCGATCGGGGCGGTAAAGGGCGTCGAAATAGGAGAGGGATTCAGGGCGGCCGGGATGATGGGCAGCGAAAACAACGATCCGATTACACCCGAAGGCTACGCATCCAACCACGCGGGCGGCATCCTTGGCGGGATCTCCTCCGGCATGGACATAGTCGTAAGGGCCGCGGTAAAGCCGATCCCTTCCATCTCCAAGCCCCAGCAGACAGTAGACACCGACGGCCGCCCGGCACAGATAATGATAAAGGGCCGCCACGACGTTTCGGCAATTCCCAGGATCGTCCCGGTATGCGAGGCAATGGTGCTTTTGACGCTGGCCGATTTCATGCTGCATCCGTTTCCACGGGAAAAGGGCGGTCCAAAGACATGACCCCGCAATTGAAAGGAGCCCTGAGAATGCCGGAGCCTGCCGAAAAGAAAGCCTCCTACGAAGACCTGTACAGTATCCCGGAAAACATGACCGGAGAGATTATCGATGGGGAGTTGATCGTCACTCCCAAGCCTTCGCCCAGACATTCGAACGCATCAGCGTGGTTAACCGCCACCCTGGTACCGCCATACCGAAAAGGAACGAGCGGCCCCGGCGGATGGACAATTCTTCCCGAAGTTGAGATTATGCTCGGCCAACACCTGCTGGTCCCTGACATCTCCGGTTGGAGAAACGAGCGTTTTCCGGGATTTCCAAAAGAAAACTGGATTTCCGTCTCCCCGGACTGGGTTTGCAAGATCCTGTCTCCAGGCACGGCCCGTCTGGATAAGGTGCGCAAAATGCCCATCTATGCGGAATACGAGATTCCCCACCTGTGGCTGCTCGACCCGATTGCCAAAACCCTTGAAGTCTTCGAACTCCAATCGGGCAAATGGGCATTCCAGAAGGCTTACGCGGAAAACGACAAGGTCCGTGCGGAACCTTTCCATGAAATCGAATTCGATCTGGGAGATTTTTGGATCGACTAGAAAAAACCGGCGGCACTTTATTTACAATGCCTTCGCGACCTTCAAAATGTCTCGTCCGGATACGCGAAAAACCCCAGTCCCCGGCCCTGCTGTCCGCCCAAATAGACCTGGAGGAATTTCCCATCCGTGCAGGATGGAACATGTATCACTCTGGCCAGCCCGTCCGGGGCATCCAGTCCGGGCGCAAGTGAATCGAGGGCGTTGGGGCATTTCAAGAAAAAATCCTCGTGAAAAACCGTACCGGCCCTATCCGGATAGATGGCGAGCGGGACAACGTTGGCCTCCACGAGGTCGTTGAAAAAATGGGTCCCGTAAGAAGGCTCGGGGGTCGATCCCAGGGCCTCGAAGGCGACCTCCGCCAGGATACGCGTGCGGTTTATATCTTCGTAGCCCACCTTGATGCCAAGTGTCAGGTCGTTTGTTCCCCACCGTGCGGGCCCGAAAAGACCAAACACCTTGCCTTCCAGCAGCCGGTTTATTTTCCGAACGATGCGGCCCGCCGCCAGGCGCTGCTCCGGAGTAGCCAGCACGGCGTAGGCTTTCGGGTCCATGTAAACCACGTACTCGATATTTCGCACCACGGCGCCGATGAGGCAAAGCCCGCACGTAAAAAGCACCCTTTCCGGCGGGATATCATTCGGGACCTCGATCTTTTCGGGCAGGCTGCTCGCGGGGACCGCCCGGCACTGCAGGATGTAGAGCTTTCCGGCGTCCCATGCGAATTCAACCTCGACCGGCCGCCCGTAAGCCTCCTCAAGCATGTGAAGGGCCTTTTTCATAAGCCCGGCCAACGGCGTCTTCGACAGAAGATTGTCGAAGGTGATGCATGCCAGCCCGAGGTCAAGCTCCTCGTGCCTGAAAAGAGGCGCTGACAGGTGGCCCTCTTTGTCGAGTGAGACAGCATAAAAGAGGTCCGGGTGTTCCACTTCCCTGAAAAGATCGACCGCCGCAATGGTCTTGACCGTCCTGCTTTCCAGGTCGAGAACGTCCACCATCTTTTGAGAGTATTTCTTGATCTCCTCGGCTTCCACCTCCGGGCGCAGCAAGGGATGGCTCAACGGAACGAGCCTCGGGTAATCGGGCCCGACCCGATCCACGGCCCGCGTGCCCAGCCCGGCCACCATCCTCAGCATACCATCGTTTTTATCGATCCGGGGCGTCCAAGAAAAGAGGTTTCTGGAGAAGGCGACTCCCGCCGCAAACGGGAAAAAGTAGTTTCCGAACTGCCTGCCGACCACCTTCTGAATCAGAACGCTCATCCGTTCGTCGAAATCGAGCAGGTCGTGGTCGCGGCGATACAGAATGGCTCTCGGGCTGAACACGCTGATGAGCACCTGTTTGAGGGCGCGGGTGAATTCGTTCAGCCTTACCTCGATATCACCGTGATTGGAGATGAAAACCGAGTCGTACTTGCCGGAAAAAGTGTAGCCGAGATTATCTTCAAGCAGGCTCGAAGAGCGGATGATAAGAGGATATTCCCCGATTTTATCCAGGAACCCCCGGAACTGCATCAGCACATCGGGTGGAAACGCGGCTTTTTCGATAGTCTGGGCTATCTTGCCGTATTCCTCTTCTATGGTCTCGCGGCTCTTGTACTTAATACTGTGGAAAGAGAAAAGATTGTTCGAATCGAGAAAATCGGTCAGAAAGCCCGAACTGAAATAATGGGATTCGGGTATCCTGATATACTTTTCCAGGTCGGGGTCCCTCTCGTTCAGGACCGGCACGAGGACTTTGTAGGCCAGGAACATGCCGGCGGCCTTCCCGCCTATTCTTCCTCCCCGCCGCGGGTTCCAGAAGATGCGCTCCAGCAGTTCGTCGAGGTCGCGGATTGTGATATGGTTCTTGGCCACTCCCACAAACGGAAGCTGATCGGAGATAAACTTCGTTATGAGCGCCACCCGCACCCCTATGGCCTCATCGGGCGAAATGTAGGGGCTGCCCTGGGGGATGCTGCAAAACTCCTTTACGGCGCCACGAATCTCCCTGGTGGTCACCCCTTCGGAGTTCAGCACCCGGGTGAGACTGTTGAAAGCATCGCGCCTTCGCGCCAGGTTGATGTAGCTCGCAATTTCTTCCCAGGTGAAGTGACGCGCAAAATAGATGTCGATCAGGGCATCCATCATGTCCTGAAGGGGTTCTTCGCCGGGGGAGCCGCTAAGGGCCCCCAACTGCCTGGCCGCGTCCTGCCTTATGGACTCCGTGCAGGTGATGTTTCTCTCGCACAGCGCGGAAAGGAAAAGCTCCCGAGTCTGCTTCAGGACGTGGGGATAGCGGACCATCTCGTGATACAGGCGGTAAGCCCGGATCAGGTCCTGGGCGCAAATGTCGGAGGAGGAAAAATACGATTTCTCGCTCATAACGGTTCCCGCCCGGTGCGCGCTGCCCGCCTACACCCATCCCCGCAGCTTGCAGGCCTCGGCAACACGCGCAATGGCCACCAGATAGGCGGCTTCCCGCAGGTTGGTTCCCTGGCGCTGGCTCATCTCGCGTACGCCGTTAAATGCCTGGGTCATTTTCTTGTCAAGCCGCCAGTGCACTTCCTGGAGTTCCCAGTAGAGATTATAAGCATTCTGGACCTGCTCGAAGTAGGAAACGGTCACGCCGCCCGCGTTGGCGAGAAAATCGGGCAGGACTATGATCCCCTTCCCATCGAGAATGCGGTCGGCATCCGGGGTGGTCGGCCCGTTGGCAAGCTCGCATACCATTTTGCACTTGAGGTTGTCGGCGTTGTCCGCCCTTATCATGTTTTCCAGAGCCGCCGGAATCAGCACGGTAACTTCAAGCCCCAAAAGCTCCTGGTTGGTGATCTCCTCGGCTTCCGGAAAACCTTTCAGGGTCCCGTTTTTGAGCTTGTAGTCGACAAGCGCCGCCGCGCTTATGCCTTTGGGGTTGTGGATTCCTCCCCTGGAGTCGGAAGCCGCCACCAGTTTCAGGCCCAATATCTCTTCGCCCAGGAGCGCCGCGTACTGGCCGGCGTTTCCGAAGCCCTGGACGGCCATCGTGCCTCCCTGAAGACCGATGCCGTATGCCGATGCGGCCTCCCTGGCGACATAGATTCCACCCCGCGCCGTCGCATCGGTTCGTCCCCGCGACCCGCCCAGCGCCAGGGGCTTGCCAGTAATTACGCCCGGGTGATTTTCGCCCAGGATGGTTTCGTATTCATCCATCATCCAGGCCATGATTTGCGGAGTGGTATAGACATCAGGGGCCGGAACGTCTTTTGTTACGCCAAGGTTTTTGAAAAGGGCACGGATGTAGCTTCTGGCAAGCCGTTCCTTCTCGCCCGCCGAAAGCTCCTTCGGGTTGCATATCACACCGCCCTTGCCCCCACCCAGGGGGATATCCACAACCGAAGTCTTCCAGGTCATCCAGGCGGCCAGCGCCCGCACGGTATCCATGGTTTCGAGCGGGTGCCACCTTATTCCCCCCTTGGCCGGGCCGCGGGCCGTATTGTACTTTATGCGGAATCCATGAAAGATCCTGGTGGACCCGTCATCCATCCTTACCGGCAAAGTGATTTTAATTTCTTGCATCGGCCACCGGAGCAACTCGTGCGTGGCCGCATCAAGGCCGAGTTTTTCGGCTGCCCGGTCGATCTGCTGCTGCGCTACGGTGAAGGGATTGAACTGTTCCGCCACGAAGGACTCCTTTCCGGGATGTGTGGGTTTTAAGCTAAAACAGTTCCAAAAACAGGCCAGAACTTTAAATGCGTTACTCTTTTCTCTCTGATTATGACCAGCCGCGCTAGCCGACAACATTCCAGATCACGGCGCACAGACCACTACCTATAAGCACCAGTTCGATCAGAATCTCGTAGACTGCGTCTTCGCTCAGTCGTTTTTCCGAACCCGTCTTAAGATAAAGGCCAAAAACGGCGGCAGGAAGTATCAGAAAATATGAAAAACGGCTGCTCATCCCCAGCCCCGGGCCTAAAACGAGCGAAATCGCAAGCACGGCCAACACTCCGACGGTAAACCAGGCCGTCTTGCGCTCCCCGGCCAGTACGAGCAAGGTTTCCTTGCCCACGATCCGGTCCCCCTGAACGGCCAGGAAGTCAAGCAGGGCGGTTCGTGCCAGCGACATGAGAAAAATAACCCAGAAAGCGAAAACCAGGCGTTTCACCTCGCCCTGGCTCGACGCATACGGCAGGACGACGCTTGCCGCGGCCCATGCCAGCGGTACGAAAAAAGTCTTGGATGTTGGAATATCCTTGAGCTTTACCGGGAACCTCTCCCACAGCGCGGGCCAAAACAGCGGGACCGCATAAGTGAGGCCGAACAGGGTCAGCACGAGCAGGGCGATAAAACTCTCCGGCCCCACCGACATCGAGATCAAAAAAGCAATCCCCAGCGCCACCAGGCTCGCACCGGTGAACACTCTCCGCCTCTTCTGGTAAAACGCGGCCCTGCCCGGATCATTCAAATAAATGGCATCCTGGTCCAGGTAGATATTTAATGAGTGCATGGCAAAAGCGTATGCCGCGGCCATCACGCAATAGGCGACAGACCCCGGAAACCCGGTCAGCGCCTGGGCTATCACGGGCAGCAGGGCCGTGCCCAGCGCAATATAGACATTGCTGTATGCAAGCCGCTCCAGGATAATCTTCCACCGGAACTGGCCCTCATCCTCCGGCCTCAAGGCTTCGAGAAATTCCACCACGTTGCGAATAATCCAGTTCGGAGTGGAAGCCCCAGCCGAAACCCCCACGCAGGAAAACCGCGCCATTTTCTCGCGGTCCAGCTCGTCTTCCGTTTCGACGTGAAATGTCGGTATCCTGCAGTCGCGGGCCACTTCGGCAAGCCTTATGGTGTTGCCGCTGTGCAGCCCCCCCACTATTACGACGGCTTCCACCCTGGAGCACAGCTTTCTTATCTCCGCCTGCCTCTCCTGGGTGGAGTCGCATATGGTATTCTTTACAATGCCGTTGGGGTATTTTTCCAGAAACGCCGTTTCAATGGCGCTGAACACTTCCTCGTTTTGAGTGGTCTGGGCGACCAGCAGCACGTTTTTCCAATTGGGGGGGAGTTCCGCAATCTGTTCCGGCCGGTTTATGACCACTCCGCGGCCCTCCGTGTATCCCATAAGGCCGATGACCTCGGCATGGTCCGCGTCCCCGACGATTATGGTGTGATAGCCGCGCCTGGCGTGCCTCTTAATGGCCGCATGTACCCTGGCCACCCTTTTGCAAGTTGCATCCAGCAAATTCGAACCCTGTGCGTGCAGTTTCTGCCGCGAGTCGGGAGGGATGCCGTGGGCGCGGATCACCACTTTTTTCCCGGCGCAGTTCTCGATCCGATTTTCCTCCACCACGCCCTTTTTTTCGAGCATCATCAGCACCTGGCGGTTGTGGATGAGCGGCCCGAAGGTGCAGATGTCCTCCCCGTCCTCGCGCTTCTGGATGGCTTCCATCGTAATCTCGATGGCATCCCGGACCCCTTTGCAAAAACCGGCTGTCTTGGCGACAATTACTTTCATTCTTGGGAATCTTCCAGTTAAATGGCAACCGTTACGCGGGAGCGGCAACCCCGCCGGCCGGGCAGACCGGTACCCGGCCGCAAGTTTGATCCTATCAACTTTCCGGGATACTGGCAATACGATGGACGAAGGGCGGTGGAAACGATTGCAACACCGAAACCCGCGAAGGGCCGTATCCCGATTGACAGTAAGTGTGCTCTTTGTTACCTACATCATGGACCTGAACCTTTTCGGAAAAACGGCATGGAACATGTGGACCTGGCAATTATCGCCGCAACAGCAGAAGAGATCGCGCCGATTTCCCGGATGATCCCCGCTTCGGGTGCAATGGAAATCGCGGGCAATCCCTTCACGTTCCACCGGCGCGGCAACTTTTCCATGCTTGCCGGCATCACGGGGGTGGGCAAGGTGAATGCCGCGGCCATAAGCGCGGCCGTCCTCACGCGCTTTGGACCAATAGAGGTCTGGAACACCGGCTGCGCCGGCGCATACCCGCAAGGCGGCCTTGGCATCGGCGACGTGCTTCTCACCCGCGAGTGCATCTGCGGCGATGAAGGGGTGTTGCAAAAGGGCTCCCCCACACCGGGGGGCGGCATCGGCATTCCCCTGCTCACCAGCAAGGGACGCCGGCTCTACGATCGCTTCTCGCCCGATGATTTTGAAAGCCGCCGCGTGGCCGAAGCATTGATGCGGGAGGGCAGCTACTTTATCGATCCAGCCCTGTGCGAACTGGCCGCGGCGCGTCCGGACACCGCCCTGGAGAACCGCTTCCAAGTGGTGCACGGTCCGAGCCTTACGGTGGGAATGTCCAGCGGAGACCCGGAAACGGCATCCGAGCGTTTCAGACGCCACGGGGCGCTTGCCGAAAACATGGAGGGAAGCGCGGTCGCCCAGGTGTGCCTGCTGTTTGGCGCCCCGTTTCTAGAAGTCCGCGGCGTAAGCAACATGGCCGGCGTTCGCGACAAGACCGAGTGGGACATCGGAAGGGCCGTGGACCATTGCCGCGCCGTAATTGCCGGGTTGCTTAACCGCCGGCTTTCATCTCCCGACAGGATTAGAGGCTGACCATGCAAGAACTTTCCCTGGGCTATTCCCCATGCCCCAACGACACATACATATTCTACGCCCTCTCACAGGGCCTGATCGACCTGCCCTTGCGGCTCAACACCCTGCTTGCGGACGTGGAGATGCTTAACCGGCAGGTGAGACAGGGGCTGCTGGACGTATCGAAAGTCTCCTCCAGCGCCGTCCTGCACATACTGGATGAATACTGGCTGCTTCGCTCCGGCGGCGCGATAGGCAGAGGCTGCGGACCGCTGGTGGTATCGAGGCGCCCGGTGGGCATCGAGGACCTGCGGGAGGCGAAAATGGCCATTCCGGGCAACCTTACCACGGCGCACCTGCTCCTTCGCCTGAACGGCATCCATCGGGGTCCCTGCATTCCCATGCAGTTTGACCGCATCATGCCGGCCGTCGTCTCCGGTGAAGCCGACGCCGGGCTGATAATCCACGAGGGCCGGTTCACATTCGCATCCTACGGCCTTCACATGGCGATCGACCTCGGTGAGTGGTGGGAGCGTGAGACCGGGCTTCCCATTCCCCTGGGCAGCATAGCCGTCCGGCGAAGCCTCGGCACGGAGATCGCCCGCGTACTTGACGGAAAAATCCGCGAAAGTCTCCAATACTCCAGGGACAACCCCTCGGCCGCATGGCCCTATATTGCCGGGCATGCCCAGGAGATGTCCCCGGAAATAGTGCGGATGCACATTGAAACCTTTGTCAATGATTTCAGCATGGATGCCGGCACGGAAGGGGAAAGCGCCCTGAAATACCTCCTGAAGGCCGCCTGCACGCTCGAAAATATCCCCATGCCGGATAAACCCCTGTTTTGGGAATGAGCGATTTTTCTTCCGAGTTGAAATTACATTGCAAGCACAGCTCTGGTTGAGCGGGAGTGTAAACATTATGGAAACCGGCCAGGTAAGCTACTTTCTTTTCCCCGGTTCGACCGTCCCGGAGAGGAACCTTCGCAATTTTTTCATCTTTCTGCCCGGGCTGAGCATCCTCGAAATTACCCGGCCGGCATCTTTTCCGAACTGGTGCCGGGACCGTTTCACGGGCCTGCCGGTGATTCGAGATTCCCAATTCCTGGCCCAAACCAAATCCTGCATCCAGGGATACCGCGCTGCCGCCGAAGTCCACGGCGGGGGCGGCGGGACCCTTGGCTACCTGGCTCATCTCATGGACGAGGCCGAAACCAGGTTAAAAATCCAGGAGCAACTACGGGGCAAATGCCCCACCGAACCGGATGCGGCGCAAATTGAAATCCTGCGCTCGGCCGTTTTTCTGGAAATCGCCCGTGAACTCGATGAGAGGGAATTCGAGCTGGAATCGGGTTACGCCAGGGTCGGCGCGCTCGAAAAAGAGTTCCGGCAAATCCTTGGAATCGAAGACGAGGACCTGCAAGAGGTCCCGGCAAGCAACGAACCTCCGCTCGCTGCCGAAGGTTCCGCTCCCAGCTATATGCTGGCGGCCAGAGTAGAAAACTGGTTTCGCCTTTTTTCTACCCAGCCGCTGAACTCCTGGCCGGTTTTTGTGGCCAGTCCGGTCGAGGCCGTCGAGGAATCGCTGGACTCGACGCGCAGGCACCTGGACCTCACCGGCGATTCCAGAAAAGAATTTCCCGTCTCCAGTTTTTCTCTCGGATCTTTTCCGAGGATGGACAGGCTCGGTGAAAAACAGTTCCGTTCCTTTATCGAAGCACCGGGGACGCCCGGTTTGCTCGCATCGTACCAGGAAGCCCTCGGTCGGTTCATCATGGAGGCGGCCGGAAGTGAGAACCCCAATGAACTCGAACCCAAATGCAAATCCCTCGGCGCAATGCTTGAAAAATTCTGCCGCAAATGCAATCTGTCCGAATCGGACCAGGTTACTTTAAGCCTTATTTTGCCGCAAAACATCCGCCTGGCGGACATTTTCGGCGGACTTGCCGGTACGCGGGGCGGGCCCGTTCCCCCAACCGGCCCTGAGATGCAAAGCCGGCCGGCGGTTTTCCTTCGCCTGGAATGACGGCCCCGTAAAGGTTCAAAAATAAATCACCTGCACCCGGGTCCACGGCCTGGGAACACTGGCGGAATTCCTCCTCCCGTGCGGCCCCGAAACGGAGACGGAAACCCCGTACTTGATCTTCCCGTTCCAGGTGATTAGGAAATCGCAAAACAAACCGTAACAAATCCCAGATTACCAACACGAAGAAGGAGGCACGCAATGGACCGGGAAAGTGCAGTCGATATCTCCCGCCGCACCGCGCTTAAGCGGATTTCATTTCTGGCTTGTGCAGTTCCGATTTCCCTTTTGGCGATGGCAGGTTCATCGGAGGCGGAAAAGAAAGCCACCAAGGCGGAGGCAAAGTATCAGGACAAGCCCATGGGAGAACAGAGGTGCGGCAGTTGCGTGCATTTCATGCCCCCGAACATTTGCGACCGTATTGAAGGGGATGTAAGCCCATCGGGCTGGTGCAAGTTCTACAAGGCACGGACATAAAACAGCCGACGCGCAGGTCCGATATCAAGCTGCATCCAGGTAGATAATTCCAAATTACAGCGGGGGGAATGTCTCCACCGGCCTTATGCCGGCGCCTGTGGGAAACATTCCCCCCTCTATCTGGAGTTATCGGGTTCTAATCCGCGCGCGGTCCATGTTGACGGCCCTTTTCCTGCTGCACTTTTTCAGGCCGCTGACCGCTCCCGGTGCGTCCCTGCCGATTAGTTTGCCCCCGGTACGGTGCCAGTTGCCGTTCCGGGCGCCCTCCTCTCGACTGATTTTTGTGTAAGGCCTGGTCCCTCGATCCCTGGACCTTTTGCCGGTTCTGCAGCTGCCGCCTGCTCCCGGACTGATCCGATCTTCGGAGATTTTGCTGCCTCAGCCGCTCCTGATTGCGCCGCGACTGCTCCGGGCCCTTTTGCCTCAGTTGCCGCTGCTCCAGGTTTCCCTGCCGGCCAAGATTTTGTCCGCCGGTCTGCCGACCCTGGCGGAGTTGCTGCTGCCGTACCTGTCTTCTCTGCTCCGCAGTCGGCGGAGTGATCCTTCGAGTTCCTCTCAGCGCCGGTTGCCCTCCTCCCGGTGCGGCAGAGGAACCGCCGGACCGGAGCCTCCCGCCCGAACCGACCGGCTGCCTGGGTCCCTCGGCGCCCGGCTGCCTGCGGATATTCCCCTGTGGAAGCGAGCGGCCGGCAGGCTGTGCGCGGGTCTTGAGTTGCCTTTGGTTGAACCGGACCTCGCTCCCCGGCCTGTGCACCTGGTTTGCCGGGACCATCCTGCCGGTCAGCTGCGGAGCACGCATCCCTGCTGCCTGAGGCCCGCTCAAAAGCCTGCCGTGCCCGACACGGGCGGCCTCGCTGCGAATCGCCCCGGCCGAAAGGGTCCCCGCCTGCTGCCGGGCGAACACCCTGTTTCGGTCAATCCTTCCCACGACCCCGGAGTGGGGCTTGAACGATATCCGGGCGAGGTTGGTGTTGTAGACGAACCGGTTGCGCATGCCGCTGTAGTTGGCGATCACGGCATTGCTTACCACGGGCGCCGCCCGGAAGTTGTGGATGATCGCCGCCCGGTTGAAAGTCCTGACCCTGACGCCGTAATAGTTGTTTACGCCGTAGAAGGCCCTCTGGGGCACTATCACCGCATGGTTTACGAAGGCCAGCCTGCCGATATTGATGCTTATGCCCGCCAGGCCTGCGGTGCCGACGAAAACCGTGGCCGGTCCCCAGTAGTGGTGCGAGTAGTAGATTTCGCTCGGAGCCAGCGGGACCCAGCCGATATCCACACCGGAATGAATCCATGCCACGCGTCCCGGATACCAGCAGGCACACTCGCCGATATAGCCGACCCTCACCCTCACCGGAGGCGCCCAGTACCATGAGGCACCGGCGTAGATCCAGTTGCCGTAGTGGTGCGTGACGTAGCCGTACGGTTCTTCGGGGATCCAGCAGTTGTCCTCATGGTAGACGGTCCAGCGTCCCACGGTAAAGGGCCGCCAGTCAGCGCCGACATTCGGACGCCACAGGGTCCGGGACTCCCCTTCGTAGTTGACCCGCTCCCATCTGCCGTTCTGATCGAACTCATAGGAGTCGTCCTGGAGTTCCGGGGGGAGAAACTGCACGGATTCGCCCCTTACCTGCACCCTTTGGGTCCACAGCTCCTCTCTTTTCAGGTTCCATGCGTCCCAGTCGGCATCGACGTTCCCGTCTCCTTCGACCGCCTGTTTGCCGTCGGATATTATCGACGGGCCGCCCGCGGTTACGGTATACTTGCCCTGGTCGCCTTCGAGGACGAAATCGACCGTGCCGTCAAGGCTTATAATCTCCGCGGATGCATCGCCCACATACAGATCGAATGCCGTTCCGGGCTGGGACACCGCATATCCGAACGGGGTCGTGACCTTCATAACCACGCTCTGGCTCTTGTTGTAAAACCGCGACATACCGGCCGCGATATCGATCTCGGTGGCATCCTCGCGCAATGCTATCAATTGAATCTGGGTATCCGCTCCCACGCGTGCCCACGTGCCGTTGGGAAGTTTGAATTCCGCTTTTCCCTCTTCGTTTGAATAAAGCGCGTCGTCGAGGCCGAACGGGGCATCCTTGACCGTGGCCACCCAGTCTTTTTCAGCAAAGACATAGCGAAGAAGCTGCCCCTCTATGGAGGTTATGCGGCCCACCAGCACGGGTTCTTGCGACGGTTTGTCCTCCGCATGGGCCGCCGGGGCGCATGCGATACAAAGGACCAGCCCCAGAACTATAATATTGAGATATCTCATACCACCTCCCTTTGAATACCGATATAGAACCGCGGTTTCCTGCCCGGGCCACCACTTTGCGTAATTTAACCGGTTCGATGCGGGCACCAAACCTGTTGTGCGACTTTGAACGGCAAGGTCGGTGCCTCACTCGACGCGAGGCACTGACTGTTCAGGACGAATGATCTCCCGAAAAAGTCTATGCGAAAACGGATACGAAGGATAAAAAATACACTCTGCGCCGCACGCCGGCCCGAAAATACCGAAGCGGCAGGAACCGCGATGAACGCCGCTCCATGGGCCATAAGCATGAAATCATTCGGTTAATCATCGCAATCGGACCTACCGTTCCATCTTGCACTCTTTTATTGAGCGCACCGCTCCACCCCCTTCGGAGGCATCCATTGTACCATAATCGGGCGGCTGCCGGTCCACTGGATAACCTTTTCGCAAAATGCGGCCACCAGGGGTCTGTCTGATTTTTGAAAACAGAGGCAATTTTTCCACGCATTGTAAAATTTCCGGATTAGCAGTATAAGCTTTCGAAAAGGTGCGGTGGTTCGGTAGGATAATCTGATACCAAAAACAGATCAAATCGCTTCATTGAAAGGAAATTAATGCGAAGAGAAGTTTTCTTCGGCGTGGTGCTGGTGTTTTTTTTCGCCGTCATGATTTTTGTCGGACCCGTGGAGGGCCAGGCGAGAGTAAAGGCAAGGTCCGGCGCCGCAAAGAGCGCTCAGCAATCTGCTGCAAAACAGGCCAAATCCCAACCTTCCAGCGCTACGGCCCAGGCCACCGATCTTTCTCCCGGCCAGATAAACGCGCGGTCTGCAATCCTGATGGAGGTTTCCACCGGGATGGTGCTCTTCGAACAGAATGCGGACGAACCGATCGAACCGGCATCTTTTACCAAGATCGCCACCCTCTACCTGGTCTTTGAAGCGCTCCAGCAGGGCCGTATTCACTTAAACGACGAGGTCTGGATCAGCGAAGCGGCCTGGCGCACCGGCGGGTCGAAAATGTTTGTGGGCGTGCACACCAAGGTGCCGCTGGAAGAGTTGATCAAAGGGGTGGCGGTCGATTCCGGAAATGACGCCTGTGTCGCCCTGGCCGAGCACCTGAGCGGCAGCACGGACACCTTCGTCGACGCCATGAACCGCAAGGCCGCCGAACTGGGAATGACCGGCACCAATTTTCTAAACCCCCACGGGCTTCCAGCGGACGGTCAGGTCACCACCGCAAGGGACATGGCCCTGCTCGACACCGCATATCTGAAAAGATTTCCTGAAGCTATCCGATTCCACTCCATGAAGGAATTCACCTACAACAACATAGTCCAGTACAACCGAAACCACCTGCTGCTCAAAGACTCCAGAATCGACGGGCTCAAGACTGGCTACATCTCCGCCGCCGGGTACCACCTCTCCGGCACTTCGCAGCGCAACGGGATGAGGCTGGTCGCAGTGGTGATGGGCGCGGCCAATCCGGCCACGCGCGAGCGCGAAGTGCTCAAACTCTTAAATTTCGGTTTTCGCAACTTCGCCCTCGTCCAGCCGTTCAAGGACGGCCAGGCGGTTGCCACGGCAAAGGTCCTCAAGGGGCAAAAGGATGAAGTTTCGGTGTATCCGGCCGACAAGCCCACGTTTCTGATTCCTCAGAGCCAGAAGAACCTCTTGAAGTGGGAAGTGCGCATCACACCTGACCTCACCGCTCCGGTGAAGGCCCAGCAGGTGGTGGGCGAACTGGTATTCACCGTGGCCGACCAGCCCAAGCGCACCGTCTCGCTTATAAGCGGCGAGGACGTGGCCAAGGCGGGCTGGTTCAAGCGCGGATGGCAACTCGTTTCCGGCGCTGCCTTCAGTCTCGACTGGAAGTGGATAAGCATAATTCTCGGAGTAATTGCGCTGATAGCCATCATACTGATCCTGGCTTCGGGACGCAGGCGCAGCAAGAAGAGCTATTCCAGGTAGGAGCCGATTGCGGGAATACGCCGTGAAGGGACCGGAGCCGTCGGGCAGTTGATTCCGCTTTGTCCGGATGGCTTTCGGACTCGGCGTCCGGCTTTTGAAATCGTCGGGGCATACCGGTTGGTGTGCCCTGTTTTTTTATGCTGTTCGCGAGCCGGTCCGCGCCTTTTTCGACTGCGGGAGTCCCTCAGTCAACCCACCGGTTGAGCAGCTTGCGCCGTATCAGTTCCTCGCCCAGCAACCCCGAAGCCGACAACTGGTCCCGCACGGCCTGGTTTATATCGATCGCATATCCGCCTATCTGAAGCCGAAGGTCCCCGCCAAGAGTCATCAGGTGCCCGCGATGGTCATGAATTTCCACCTGGCCCGAATTATTGTAAAAGCGGGCCGCCTGAACGGCCTGCGGCCCCAGGCAGGCCGTAACCACTTTCGGGTCCTTTATACGCTTAAGGTCTTTCAGGTTAGCATATAGAGCATCCAGTTTCTTTCGGACCAGTTTCCCATTTTTCTCTTCATCGGGTCCTTCAATAAGAGCGGAAATCTCCTTCAATTGCTCTTTCAAAACCTTATAATCGTCCATGGCCTCACTGCCTCGTGGTTTTCCCGTTTAGCGTGCCCATCTCCCGGGGCACGGCCGTCATGACACAAAACCCGCTGGAACGGGTTCATGATAGGATATTCGGCCGGCCCTGTAAACGGGCCTGTTGCCGGCGGCGCCCCACGTGGCCCGACGAGACTCAGGACTTGCCCGTAAGCCGTTCGGGTCAAAGGCCTCGACGTGGTGTTGAGAAAAAAGTTGATGCGTGAATGAGCATCTGAATATTGGACTTGCTCTTCGCAGAAGTGTATAATTGTTTGTGAGGTGCTCATGACTTTGGCCACGGCCTGAATTCTTCTCGTTTCCGCATGACCGGCGTATGCTTTTCACAATACGCTTTCCTCCTGTTCCTGGTTTCTTACGGGTGTGTGCCTCTGCTGGCCTTTTAAGAGCCATTACCTCTGGTATCCCAATCGAATTAACTGTTTTTTCTTCCTGGCGGCATCCTCCGCTTGTGTCGGCACAACGGTTGCTCTTTAACGTTGTGCGAAATGCCGGGTTCCGGCCGTTTATCCGAAAGGAAGCCGGCCGTGAGAGCGCCGCGCAAGGCGGCAGGAGCGAATACCGGGGACCTCGTTTTGGAAGACGAAGTTAAGGGGGCGGACATCGGCAAGAGGATGCCCCATGGAGAAGGCTACAAGGTTGCCATGGCCGGGCAAGGGCGTCCTGGACCGGTCCGGAGAAAAAAGTTACGATATAATTGTGAGAACGGTTTCCCGGCAACACCAAAACCTGCCGGCAATTCAAGGCTTAACCCCCGATCATCCGGCGCTCGCCGGGCATCGCGGACATTGGGAGGCATTATGAGCGAAAGCCACGGTAACGGGTCGGTCAACGGCTCCGTTATGGTCGTAGGCGGCGGGATCGCCGGAATGCAGGCGGCGCTGGATGCCGCTAATTCCGGCTTTTATGTTTACCTTGTGGAAAAGTCGCCCTCCATCGGCGGGGTCATGGCACAACTGGACAAGACTTTTCCAACCAATGACTGCTCGATGTGAATTATAGCTCCCAAGCTGGTCGAGGTCGGCCGGCACTCAAACATCAAAGTTTTAACGATGACGGAAATCGAGGAGCTGAACGGCGAGGCCCGTAATTTTACGGCAAAGCTTCGCGAGCGGCCAAGATACGTGGATATGGAAAAGTGTATCGCCTGCGGGGTCTGCGCGCAAAAATGCCCCCGGAAGGTGGACAGCGAATTCAACGAAGGCCTTGGAAAGCGCAAGGCAATATACCTGCCCTATCCGCAGGCGGTGCCGCTGAAGTACGCCATAGACCGGGACCACTGCATCTACTTCGAAAAGGGCAAATGCCGCGCCTGCGAAAAAATATGTCCGGCGGGTGCGGTTGCGCTGGACCAGGAGGAAAGGGTCTATGACCTGAACATAGGTTCGGTGATCCTGGCCCCCGGTTTCAAGGCCTCGAACCCCGAACTCTATGAATACGGATACGGCAGGCTTCCCAACGTGGTGACCAGCCTTGAATTCGAACGCATTCTCAGCGCCACCGGCCCCTTCCAGGGCCATGTGGTGCGCCCCTCGGACCAGCAAAAGCCTAAAAAAATCGCCTGGCTGCAATGCGTGGGATCGAGGGACGCCACAAACAGGGGCAATTTCTACTGCTCCTCGATCTGCTGCATGGCTTCCATCAAGGAGGCGGTCATTGCCAGGGAACATTCGGGAGCCGACCTGGAAACCGCCGTTTTCTACATGGACATCCGCAGTTGCGGCAAGGATTTCGAAAAATATTACAACCGGGCCAAAGAGGGAGGCGCGGTACGATTCATCCGTTCCCGGGTACACACCGTGGACGAAGTACCCGGCTCCGGCGACCTGATGCTGAGCTTCGTCGAAGAAGACGGAATAACGCAGACCGAGACGTTCGACATGGTCGTGCTGGCGGTTGGCCTGGATGTACCGGAGAGTGTCCGCAAACTGGCGGACCGGGTGGGAATAGAGCTCAATGCGGGCCATTTCGCCGCAACCGGGGACTTCAAACCCGTTTCCACTTCGCGCGAGGGTGTTTTCGTATGCGGGGTCTTTTCGGGCCCCAAGGACATCCCGGAATCGGTGACCGAGGCAAGCGCCGCGGCCTGCGCGGCAACCGAGATACTGGCCACGGCCCGCCACAGCCAGACCCCGGCGCAATCCAAGCCGCCGGAAAAAGACGTTTCCGGGGAGCGCCCCAGGATCGCCGTTTTCCTGTGCAACTGCGGCACCAACATCGGAGGCGTAGTAAGGGTCCCTGAAGTCGTGGAGTATGCGAAGACCCTTCCCTTCGTCGAATACGTGGAAGAAAACCTGTTTACCTGTTCGCAGGACACTCAGGAAAAAATGGCCGAAATCATAAAGGAGAAGGGGCTGAACCGGGTGGTGGTGGCCGCCTGCTCACCCAGGACCCACGAGCCGCTTTTCCAGGAAACCCTGATACGGGCGGGGCTCAACAAGTTTTTATTCGAGATGGCCAACATCCGCAATCACAACTCATGGGTCCATTCCCAGGATCCGGATACCGCTACGCTGAAAGCGAAAGACCTGGTTAGAATGGCGGTTGCCAAGAGCGCCCTGTTGAAGCCTCTTAGCGAGACCACCCTTCCGGTCAGTCAGTCCGCGCTGGTGGTGGGCGGAGGCATAGCCGGGATGAGCGCGGCCCTGTCCCTTGCGCGACAGGGCTATCCGGTCCACGTGGTCGAGCGCACGGGATCTTTGGGAGGCAATGCGGCAAGGCTTGTCAGCACCACCTCGGGGGATTCCGTACCCGAATACCTCGACGGGCTTGTCCGGGAAATCAGCGCGGAAAAGGCCATAACGGTACACCTTAATTCAGATGTCCACTCCGTCCAGGGATACGTCGGAAATTTCAAGACAGTCCTTCAAAACGGACAGGGGCAGGAAACGGTCGAGCACGGCGTGGCGGTCCTTGCCACCGGAGCCAAAGAATATCTTCCGAATGAGTATCTCTACGGAAAACACCCGGCGGTGCTGACCCAGCTTGAAATGGACGATCTTCGCAGGACCGGCGACCCCAGGATCGACCGGGCCGCAAATTTCGTTTTTATTCAGTGCGTGGGATCGCGGGAACCCGACCGGCCCTATTGTTCCCGTGTGTGCTGCACCCATTCGGTAAAGACCGCCATAGCCATCAAGAAGAAAAACCCGGAGGCCGAAGCCTACATTCTCTACAGGGACATGCGAACCTACGGCTTAAGGGAGAAGCTCTACCAGGAGGCGAGGCAGGCCGGGGTTTTCTTCTTCCGCTACTCCCTTAATGAAAAGCCCGCCGTAACGGCCGAGGGCGAAAAGGTCCGCCTCGAATTCAGAGACCCCATTCTCAACCGCAAAATCGCCCTCAATGCCGACCTTCTGTGCCTGGCCACAGCCATTGAATCTTACAGGGACCAGACTCTCGCCCAGCTTTTCAAGGTCCCCCTGGATTCGGACGGATGGCTCCTGGAAGCTCACCAGAAACTGCGCCCGGTCGATTTCGCAAGCGACGGCGTCTTTTTGTGCGGCATCGCCCACTATCCCAAGCCCATCGAGGAGAGCATCGCCCAGGCTAAGGCCGCGGCATCCCGTGCGATCACCGTTCTGGCGAAGGGAAGCATCGACGTGGGCGGGATCGTGGCCCGCATTCAACCGGAATTTTGCAGCGAGTGTCTTAACTGCATAAACGTCTGCCCTTACGGCGCCATTTCGCATAACGTCGAAGCCGGCGCGGCGGAAGTGAACGAGGCATTGTGCAAGGGTTGCGGGGCGTGTGCGGCCACGTGCCCAAGCGAGGCGCCTCTTCTCATGGGATTTGACAACCGGCAGCTCATCGCCCAGATCAAGAGCGCGCTGGTGGCCTGAAAAAGGAGATAGAATGGCCCAGGACAGGTTTGAACCGAAAATCATTGCTTTCATGTGCAACTGGTGCGCATACGGCGCGGCGGACCTGGCGGGCGTAAGCCGCCTCCAGTACCCCCCCAACATCAGGATGATCCGGGTGATGTGTTCGGGCACCGTTTCGCCCCATCACGTGCTCAAGGCGTTCCAGTGCGGGGCCGACGGCGTTCTGGTGGGCGGGTGACACATAGGCGACTGCCATTACCTGTATGGTAATCAAATGACCGCCAAACGGATTACATTTCTCAAACGACTGCTTGATTTCGTAGGGATCGAGGGGCGCCTTCAACTGGAGTGGATTTCCTCCGCCGAGGCTCAAAGGTTCGTCCAGGTAGTCACCTCGTTCACTGAGAAGATACGATTTATGGGACCAAATCCCCTGGCGGGGTTAAGCGGCAAGTTCCACGATTTCATCCTCGCGAACTCCAATGGGCCTCCACAGGCGGCGTTGTCCGCCCGGCCCGTAGTACCCGGCCAGATCATTCAACCCGGAATCAATCCTCCGGTAACGCATTAAGGAGTCTGCCGTGAAAGAGCAGGTAAGAGCCTGGCTCGAAGAAGACAAGCTGGACCTTTTCCTCGGATACAAAATGGTCGACGGGCACCCGTTGCCCCACATCTTCACCCTGAAAAATCTCGATGAACTGGACGGGCTTGTCGTGAGCCCCGCCCGGTATCCCCTGGAAAAGATAGCCGCCGACATTATAGCCGCAAAGCCCGACGCCAGGATCGGCATCCTGGGGCGTGACTGCAGCCAGCGCACCTTGAACGTCCTCGCCCTTGCCAACCAGGTGGACCCGAAGCGCATAGAAAGGCTCAATGTCAACTGCTGTCCCACCCGGAAGGATAGGCCGCAATGTTCCTCCATGCAGCCCGAAAGCGCCGGCGAATTCAAGCGGGCGGCGGGAATCGACAGCAGCGCCGAATTGGAAGAGATCCAGGAAATGCCGCAGGAAGATCGATTCATGAAGTGGATGTACGAGTTTCAGAAGTGCATCAGGTGCTACGGATGCCGCAACATCTGCCCGGTTTGCTACTGCGAGGAATGCAGCCTGGAAAGCCCAGACCTTGTTGAAAAAGGACCTCTTCCTCCCGAGGTCCCGCTGTTCCATTTGCTGAGGGCCACGCACATGGCCGGCCGCTGCATCGACTGCGGCCTGTGCGAGGAAGCATGTCCGGTGGATATCCCCCTGCGGCTCCTCTACAGGAAAGTGAACAGCATCGTCAAAGATCTTTTCGACTATGACGCGGGCGTTACCATGACACTGCCGCCGTTTGCGGTGAGCAACCCCGCGGGACCGCCGGCATAAACGAGGAGCAGGAAAATGGACTATCAATTCATTCCGTCCGTGTGCTCATATTGCGGAACAGGTTGCGGGGTTCTCCTCAAGGTATTGAACGGGCAACTGGTCGGGACCCTTCCGCTCAAGACCCATCCCGTCAACCAGGGAAAACTGTGCATCAAGGGGTGGAACCTCCACGAATTCGTAAACAGCCCCACGCGCCTGAAATCACCCTTTCTCAAGGTGGACGGACAGCAGACGGAGGTTACCTGGGACCGGGCGATTAAGCACACGGCCGAACGGCTCAAAGATATAGTGGAAAAGTACGGGCCGGACAGCGTGGCGGTACTGACCTCGGCGAAGGTCACCAACGAGGAAAACTATATCGCCCAGAAATTTGCCAGGGCGGTCATCGGCACCAACAACGTCGATCATTGCGCACGCCTCTGACACTCCTCCACGGTGGCAGGTCTTGCCGCCGCATTCGGAAGCGGAGCAATGACGAACTCGATAGCCGAAATCGAAGACTCCTCGTGCATATTCGTGATCGGCTCAAACACCCTGTCCTGCCATCCCCTGATAGGCCGCCGCGTCATCAGGGCCAAGGAAAAAGGGGCCCGCCTGATCGTGGCCGATCCCAGGAATATTCAGCTCGGCCTGTTTGCCGATGTCACGGTGCAGCACCGGCTGGGAACCGACGTGGCGCTCCTCAACGGTATGATGCACATTATCATCCGCAACGGCTGGCATGATGAGGACTACATCGCGCAAAGGACCGAAGGTTTCGACGCCCTCAAGGCCGCCGTTGACGAATACCCGCCCGAGCGGGTCGCGGCAATCACCGGCGTCCCCGTCGCGGACCTCGAACGGATGAGCGAACTGTACGCAACGAGCAAGCCGGCCTCGCTGCTGTATGCCATGGGCATCACACAGCATACGACCGGGGTGGACAACGTGAAATCCGTCTGCAACCTGGCCATGCTTTGCGGAAACGTCGGCGTGGCCGGAGGCGGCGTGAATCCTCTAAGGGGCCAGAACAACGTCCAGGGAGCGTGCGACATGGGCGGGCTGCCCAACGTGTTCCCCGGCTATCAGCCCGTAAACAATCCGCAGGCGCAGGAAAAATTTACCGCCGCCTGGGGAGGCGGGAAACTTTCGGACAAGCCGGGCTTGACGATAACCGACATGGTGACGGCAATGCTCGACGGCAAGCTCAAGGCCCTCTACATCATCGGCGAAAACCCGAAGCTCAGCGACCCGGATTTGAACCATTTCAACCATGCTCTGAAAAAGCTCGACCTGCTCGTGGTCCAGGATATTTTCCCGTCGGAGACGGCGATGATGGCCGACGTGGTTTTCCCGGCGGCTTCCTTTGCCGAAAAGGACGGAACGTTTACCAATACGGAGCGCCGCTGCATGCGGATAAACCGCGCGATTGACCCGCCGGGCGATGCGCTGTCCGACTGGGAGATCGTAAGCAGGCTTTCCGCTGCCATGGGGCATCCAATGCCCTATGAGAGTTCCGAGGACATATTCAGGGAGATCTCGACCCTGGTGCCCGCATACGCCGGGATCAGCTACCAGAGGATCGGCATCGACGGCCTGGCGTGGCCCTGCCCGACGGCGGACCATCCGGGAACCCCGTTCCTGCACAAGGACAAGTTCGTACGCGGCAAGGGAATGTTTCACGCGGTCCACCACAAGGACCCCGCGGAAATGCCCGACGAGGAATATCCTTTCTTCCTGAGCACCGGCCGGATGTATGCCCATTACCACACTGGCACCATGACGCGGGTCTCTCCGCATTTACACGCGGAACAACCGTACGGCTACATCGACGTCCACCCGCAGGATGCCGCCAGGCTGGGGGTCAGGGAAGGCGACATCGTGGCGGTGACGTCTCGAAGGGGCCGGGTTGAAGCCCCGGTGCACCTGAGGGATTCACTGGTCCCCGGAAATGTTTTCATGCCCATGCACTTTTGCGAAACTCCGGCAAACGTTCTGACCAGCGCCGCTGCGCACGACCCGCTGGTCAAGATCCCCGAGTACAAGGTCAGCACGGTAAAAATAGAGAAGCTGGAAGAAAAAGCCAACATCCCCGAAGGATGGATCAAAGGTAAACTTCAATCCCACCAGTGCGCATTGCAGGAATAGCGCAGCGCATAAACGAGGCCCCGAGTCTTCGCGGAAGACCCGGGGCACTCAGTGCCGGTGGGATTTAAGGCAAAACTCCCCCTTCCTCGGAGGGATGGGAATCAGGCGGTGGCGGGCCACAAAAGGCCGCTCACTCGTGAGACTGCCAGTTGCAGTACTCTCCGGCGCTCACACGCCCGTTTGCATTCCTGTCCGCCGCTGCAAATCCCGACCTGGCATTGCCGTACGGTCCAATATCCCTGTTTCCGAGCGGACCTTCCCAACCCCTGTCGAAGTCATGTCGGGTCAGGTATCCCTTATGGCCCGAATCGAGCTGATTGAATCGCAGGCCGCAGGCCCCCGTCTGCTTACCGCCCGTGTTTGCCAGAAGCCGTCCATTTCCGAGCGCCAGAACTCCCAGAAATAATATTACGGCAAACGAAGCCAAAATAGCTTTCATGATACACTCCCTCTCATAAGTCCGGGACAAACCCGACGCATCCATCGCAAAAACCTGCCAGTCCCCCGTTCTTTGCGCGTCTGCCGGCGCCAAATCGCAGGTAAGACCCATACAGGAATGTAGGAAGCTGAGAGTGATTGTCAACTAATGATTACCACCGGGACGAGAGCGAACATCCCGCGGGAAGTGCCCGATACAAGCTGAGAAGAGGATCGAAACGATAAACGGGACATGGTTGACAGGCTATTCGGTCAGGCTTAAGCTGATTATCAATCAACCCATGAAGGGTAGCTCGAAACCTTATGAAGTAGGAGGACTGACAATGGAAGGAAAACACGAACACAAACATCTGCACGCTCACAACCACACTCATGGTCACTCTCACGAACACTCACACGGGGACATGAAACACAGCCATGAGCACACCCACGACCATATGCACGAACATCTCCACGAGC
This sequence comes from uncultured delta proteobacterium, assembly GCA_963712895.1. Taxonomy (GTDB): domain Bacteria; phylum Desulfobacterota; class Syntrophobacteria; order Syntrophobacterales; family Syntrophobacteraceae; genus SbD1. The sequence goes on from CAVQJR010000021.1 coordinate 503,921, forward strand.
ACAGCCACGAGCATGTCCACGCCGGTGCGGCGCAGGTGCACGATCATGATCATCAGGGAACCCACGGGCCGCACGATCATGATCATCCCCTGCATGAGGCGGAGGCACATGAGCATAAGCATTGAAAGCTGAGTAAGAACGGCAAGCACTAAGAGTCGACAAAAAGAGGCGAGCGGTTAACACATCCGCCCGCCTCTTGAAATTTTAATCCGGAAACCGGCTACCGGGAATTTCTTCCGACAACCCCTCACCCGGTCTAGAATGCAAACTCGGCTCGCACCATTCCCGCAAAGACGCCGTCGTTGTGGGGATTGCCCAGGGGGTCGGCAACATACTGGATATCAGGGCTCAATGCAAAATTTTCGGTCAGGACGATCCTGTAATAAAGTTCGGTATGAAACTCGGTGCCCAGGTTATCCGGGCCCAACGTTCCCTTCAACCCGGCTACGCCCAACCCCAGTTCGTCCTTGTCCCGGCCCGGGATGATCCCTTTCAGGTTGGCACCCACCGACCAGAACCAGTCCGAGTCGAAGGCGTCCTCGCTGCTGTAGGCGACCCTTGCAAAAAGTCCCAGGGTTTTAGTGACCATCTGGTCAAGACTGATGCCCACTCCCCAGCCGTCCGGACTGGTGGACCCGGCGGAATTTTCATGATGATACATGGCGTTCCAGTAATAGATCCTGTAGTTTCCCACCATCTCGCCGAACGAGTGGGTGTAGGCAAGCTGGAAAGCGACCAGGGGTTGATCGAAGATATTCGAATATATGCTCTTCTGAGTCGATTCCAGGGGCGCGTTCGGATGGCTGGATGATACTCCGAGGGCCGTTATGGATATGCTCTCGATGGGTTTGAACGTTGCCGCCATTATGGGCGCCAGTTGGTCTTCACTGTTCATGACCGGATTGTTCACAAACGGCTTGCCGACAAATTGGGAGTTCGGATTATTGGCGAATTCATTATTATCAATGAAGACCACGGGTTCTGTTTTGCCGACGACAAGAGTAAACCGGCCGTCCCAAAATTCGTGAGCGTAGTACGCTTCGGCGAGCCAGAAGGCATCGTCAAAATCCGTTTGAAAGTAGTCGCTGTTGTCCGCAAGAGTATTCAGGTTGGCAAAGAGATTGTCGCCGACGTTGTGATCGGAACCCCTGCCCGCACCGGTATGCAGTCTCACGAAAAACCGGCCGTTTTCTAACATGGGAACGGGCGGTCTGTAAGTCAACTGGAGGTCCGCCACGATCCCGGGGCCGAACCTGGTGTTTAAACCCTCTCCTTCAATCGTGCCCGACGTGGAGCCCTGATAGAAACCCACCACGCCCCCGTGAACCTCAAAGGTCTTCTTCTCTTTGACCTCCGCTTCAATCTCAGGCAGGTGCGGCCTTATCTCCTCGCTTTTTGACACCTGGCCCTCGGATACGCTCTCGTCTCCCGCCAGGACCATATTCCCCGGCGCCAACAAAAACGCCGCCGAAATTAACAGCATAAGCCCCTTTTTCACATCCATCTCTGCTCCTCCTCAATTTGAATATGGAAAAACCTCGGCATCCCTCCCACATCGATTCATATCACGGGGATAACACCCCAACAAAAAAGCCGCAAAAGCCCGTGACCCTTCTGGTCTGTAAGCCTTCGTGGCTTTTAGTCTATGTCTCAGTCGATCTATAAACAGGCAACCGTAGCGTTCTTGCTGCACTGTTTATCCGTTGCCGTAGTTCAGACTGTGCGATGTTATGGGCTGTTGATTTCCGGCCCGGATACGAGCGCGGAATTCCTGGTTATTCGGCTTCGCCCTGCAGTTTGATGATCTCCTGGCAGCAGGCATTCCTGAAAGTATAGTCGAGCCCATTGACTGAGATAAGATGCTGATCCTGCAAAAAAGCAGAGGCGGAATAGTCCCGTATCAGTCTTCCGTGATGCATCACCACTATTCGTTCACAAAGCAGCGATATGATATCCATGTCATGACTGATCAAAATCTTGGTAACGGCAAGCTGCTGTAATATGGCGCAAAACAGTTCCTCGTTCTGCGGGTCCAGATTGGCGGTAGGTTCATCGAGAATGAGCACCCGGGGCCTCATGCTGAGAACCGATGCCAGAGCGAGTCGCTTTCGCTCGCCGAAGCTGAGATTATTCGGAACACGGTTCTCGAAACCCGAAAGGCGCACCAGGGCAAGGGCTTCTTCAACCCGCGTCTCGACCTCTGAATGAGAAAGCTTGAGTTGTTTCAGGCCAAAAGCGACCTCTTCCCTGCACGACGGGCAAAACAGTTGGTCCGCGGGATCTTGAAAAACCATTCCGATGTGCTGCCACAGTCCCTTGCGGTCTGTCCCGGAAACCGATTTGCCATCGAAAAAATATTCTCCCTGCCCCTGAATTATGCCCGCCATGCAGGACACCAGCGTCGACTTCCCCGCTCCGTTTTCCCCAAGGATCGCAACGCTTTCACCCTCGCCCACCGCCAGTCCTATATCCCGGATTCCCCATGTCCCGTCAGGATAGCGGTAGCGATAATCGCTCATGCGTACCAGGGCTTTCGAAGGCGCACCCCGCTCCGCTCCCGCAAGCTCGCCGTCCCGGCTGTGGCCTGCGGCCGATATCGCGTGGATATGGGAGTGAGGTTCATCGTGATTTGCTCCCCCATTGCGGCAGCAACTGAGGCGGAACGTGAAATCCAGGCCGTGTCCCCGCAGATAGTCCCTGTCCGAAACCAGTTCCTGCATGGAAAAATCGTGGTGGATTTTTCCGTTTTCGAGCACAACGGCCCTGGAACAAAGGCCGTACAGGAAAAGGAGATCGTGGCTGATGCAGATCAGGGTCCCGGTAAAATCACGGAGCAATTGCTCGAACAGGCTCTCCTGCCTGGGGTCCAGGTTGGCCGTGGGCTCGTCCAGGATCAACACCTCGGGATTCATGGCAAGGATGGCCGCAAAAGCCGCACGTTTTTTTTGACCGTAGCTCAGCCGGTGAGGCGCTTTGAAGCGAAGGTCCTCCAGGCCGACTTTTCGGAGCGCCCCGGCCACGCGATTCTCCACCTCCGGGCGATCCAGCCCCTGGTTTTGCGGCCCGAACGCCACATCCTCGTCCAGGGTGTTGCAAAACAGTTGATCGTCAGGGTCCTGGAAGAGCATCCCCACTCGAAGCCGCACATTCGCCAGGTGCCCGCCTTCCAGCGGGAGCCCATCATAGAGGATCGTCCCGCTCCGGGGTCGGAAAAGACCGTTGAAATGAAGGGCCAGCGTGGTCTTTCCGGCACCGTTTTGGCCAACCAGTGCAATCCTGTCCCCCCGCCGAACGGTTAAATCGATCCCGTTCAGTGCCCTGCGACCATCAGGATACGTGTACCCAAGAGAGCTTATCTCGAATAGAGGGCTGGCGGTTTCACCACTTTCGTCGGGCGGGATTTCCCAAATATATTGTGCCGTTTTTGCCCTGTCGTGCATGCTCCGCTCTCTCCGAATCCGATTTCGCTTAACTTATGGCTTGACGGACAAGCCTTGAAGAAAACAACCGCTTTCGTTTTCCGGGACACTCGCCCGATTGCGAGGACAAAAAACAAAAAAGCCACGAAAGACAGCAAACTCCTTAAGAGTTTCACCAGCCTTCGTGGCTCAGCGTTTCAGGGATTGCTCCCCTATATTTCCATGGTTAAACCCCGGTCCGGCACCGGAGGCGGCATTCTTGCCGCTATTTTTCAGCAGCACCGGGAGGGCTCGACTCCGGGCGGATTCAAACGGATCTGCCGCTCGTGCGCAACAGCCACCTCCGCAGCCCAAGTCGAATTCGACTCCAAAGAAACATGGAGAACCTTGATTGTCAAGAATAATTGATTTTCCGGTTTGACTTTCCCCTGATTTTGTTCTAGTTGTTTTGACAACCGGGAAGTCGTAACTTCCCCTCCCCTTTAGGGATGTTTCCTGGAAAATGGTTCGAGCAAGTGTGATTTTTTCATGATGGTCATGAAGGCCAGCAGAGTGTGCTGGCCTTTTTTTATTGGTGGCCAGATTGTTCAATCGCAGGCGCTGTTTAAACTGAACCGCTTTCAGAGGAGGAGAAGATGTTCGGATCCCGTTCACTGGCCGTTTTCACGCTGTTTTTCCTGCTTGCCCTGTCCCCTGCGGCCTGGGCTCATTTCGGCACTGTTATCCCATCAAACGACATCATCACTCAAGAAACCCCCAAGACCATTACCCTGGATATAAAGTTCATACACCCCATGGAAATGCACTACATGAACATGGAAAAACCGAAACACTTCGGAGTCATGTACAAAGGCAAGAAACAGGACCTGCTCAAGACCCTTCAGAGCGCTCAGGGCAAAGGACCGGAACAGGACCGCACGTTCACCTACTGGAAATCCAGCATGTCCTTCAAGGCCCCCGGAGATTATACCTTTTTCGTTGAACCCGCCCCCTACTGGGAGCCCGCTGAAGATAAGTTCATCATCCATTACACCAAGGTTTGCGTCGATGTCCTGGGATTGCAGGAAGGCTGGGACCAACCCGTTGGACTTGAAATCGAAATAGTGCCTTTGACGCGCCCCTATGGATTCTGGACCGGCAATGTGTTTACGGGCAAGGTCCTGGCGAGGGGCAAACCGGTGGCCAATAGCGAAGTGGAAGTGGAATATCTTAATGAATTTCCGGGAAACGCAAGCATCGTGAAGGCCCCTTCCGACCCGTACGTCACCCAGGTGGTAAAAACCGATTCCAGCGGCATTTTTACTTACGCCATGCCCAGGGCCGGTTGGTGGGGGTTCGCGGCCCTTAAGGATGCCCCCTTTAAAATCAAGAAAGACGGGCAGCCCAAGGAAGTGGAGATAGGCGGGGTTTACTGGGTCCAAACGATCGACATGAAATAAGGGGACCGATCTGTTTTATCGTGCCGGATTCTAAGGTTTTTCACTGCATAACTCGCGGGACGGGCGGAGGCTTATACCGCCCTATCCGCCGTCCCGCCGGCTCTGCGGCACCACAGGAGACAATAACCATGTTTGTGAAAATTCTAAAATGCCTGACAATAGCGACTTTTTTGGGATCTTTTCTTATGGCGGTTCCGGCCCATGCTCATAAGGTCAATATATTCGCCTACGTTGAAAACGGAAAGATTTTTACCGAAAGCTATTTCCCGGACGGCAAACCGGTGCAGGACGGGACCGTCCAGATTTTCGACAGCCACCAGAAAAAAGTCGCGGAAGGAAAGACCGACAAGGAAGGAAAGTTTTCCGTACCTGTCCCCGAAAAGGACGATCTTACGATAGTGATCAACGCATCGATGGGCCACAAGAATACCTTTCTCCTCAAAAAAAGCGAACTCGGAGAATAGACGATGGCTAAGGGACTGAAAGCCAAAACAGGACATATTTTCATCCTCACGGCATTGCTTGCGTGCGTCCTTTTCAGTTTTGCCCAACTTGGCCGTGCGGCTGAAGAGCAACCCGCGGCCCCTCCCGCACAAGGCGCCGTTCAGACACCCGCGGGTGGAGCGGCGATGGATTGCCGGCAACTGGCGGAGCAGCTTCAGCAGCAAAAGAATATGCTTACCAGGGAATTAGGCCAGATCAAACGGGAAATAGCGGCATTGCGAGAGGATATGGGCAGCCCGGGCATTAAAGAGGTGTTTGCCGGGATAGGCTATATTTTCGGACTGGCCGGGGTCGGTCTTTACGTCAGCAACCGGCGGCGCAAACAGACGTGAACTCGATAGTGCGCTCGTTGCCTGAAATGTCATTAAACCTTAAGAATGAAAGAGCGATCCATGCACATCTCGGATGGCGTCCTCCCCACTCCCGTTGCGATTGGGGGATATGCAGTAAGCCTTGCTATTATCGCCTGGAGCGCCCGCAAAACCAAAGCGGAAGATTTTCCAAAGATCGCCGTAATGACATCGGCTTTTTTCGTAGCATCGCTTATTCATGTGCCGATCGGCCCTACGAGCGTTCACCTTTTGATTCCCGGCCTCGTCGGCATCCTCCTGGAAAGCAGCGCCTTTGTCTCAATCGCTTTGGGGCTGCTGCTTCAAAGCATCCTTTTTCAGTTCGGCGGAATCACGGCCCTGGGGGCGAATGCCATTATGATGGGCGTTCCCGCCCTGGCTGCCGGCTGGTTTTTTCATTCATTCAAAGGGGATAAACCGTTCCGGTATGTTCTTTGCGGAGCGCTGGCGGGCGGGGGAGGCGTTGTTTTGGCCGTACTTTTTCTTGCCGGATTGCTCCTGACCGGGGGAGAAGACTTCTGGGGTGTGGCAAAGATAGCCATGTACGCCCACCTGCCGGTGATCGTGATCGAAACGTGTGTTTCCGCATTCGCGGTTTCATTCCTGTATAAAGTAAAACCCGAACTGCTGGGAGCGGCTCCTTCACAGCCATTGCTGAATTGATGATTATTTTATGACACCCTCGACCGATATTGTTCAACTGCCCCTGAAATTGATTGCGCTGCCCGCCGGTGGTTTGGCCCTTCTGTGGGTATTATCCTCCTGGCTGCTCCGGCGCTCCGTAGCGGGGGGAAATACCGAGGACGCGGAGGCGGAAAAAAATTGGGGCATTCCCGCCATCGATTCCCGGGCGCACATAAATTCGCCTTTCCATAATTGGGACCCAAGGATCAGAATAGTCTCCCTTGTCGTCTTCATTTTCTGCGCGGCATCCATCACCCGGGTACCCGTTGCCTGTCTTGCACTCCTGCTGGCCGTTCTGGCCTCGGGCATTGCACGCATTCCTTTCGCCCGCTCGCTCGGGCGGCTGAGGGCGATGAGTGTTTTCCTGGGGATGTTTCTCGTGGTTATGCCCGTTACGGTGCCTCTCAGGACGGGAGATACCCTGTATGTTTTCAATCATTTTCAATTTATTCACTTCAACGGCAGGGGGTTCCTGCTGGCCCTGACAATCTCCTTGAAGGCCCTGGCCATTGCGCTCATGACAGAACCGCTCCTGGCTACCTCGAAGCTTTCGGTCACCGTCCAGGCCCTTGCAAGCCTCAAAGTCCCCCAGACGGCTTGCCAGATGATCCTGTTGGCCCACCGCTACATCTTTGTTTTCCAGAATGAATCCGTGCGGATGAGGACCGGGATGAAAGCACGGGGGTTCCGCGCCAGAACCGATGTCGAGACTCTCAGGGCTGTCGGAAATTTTCTCGGAATGCTTCTGGTAAGGAGTTTTGGGCGTACGCAGAAGGTCTACGACGCCATGCTCGCGCGCGGCTATACCGGCAAACTGCAGCGTGAAGTGGAATTTAAGACCCGGCGAACCGACTGGGCCAAGGGAGCTTTCTGGATACTTATCGGCATCACTCTTCTTATAATGGATATGATTTGGAAAGTGCCGGTGGGCTGAGTTTCGGAAAAACTCAAATTGAATCGGTGGGCTTTAGTAAAAGGGAGATTGAACGAATGTGCGAAGCGAGCGCGTTTCTTTTAAAGGACGGCAAGGAAGAGCTTGTAATGGAAAGCGTGGACATTCTCAGGCCGGAGGGAGAAAACGTATACATCCGTGACATTTTTGGCGATCAGCGCCTGGTGAAGGCACGCATCAAGGAGATGAACCTTATCCAGCACCGCATTGTTTTGGTGGAAGACTAGCGTCGAGGTCCATACATTGATTCGAATAGCAGTGATCGACGGCCAGGGGGCCAGTATAGGTTCCACCATCATACGGAGAATAAGGCAGGCCTACGGGGAAAAGGTGGAAATCTGGGCGCTCGGGACGAATGCCATCGCCACGGGACAGATGCTCAAGGCGGGCGCAAACCGTGGAGCCACGGGAGAAAGCGCCGTCTGTCACTGCGCCGGCCAGGTGAATGTCATTATCGGCCCGATTTCAATTCTGCTCAGCAACGCCATGATGGGCGAGGTCACGGGTCCCATGGCCCAGGCGGTCGGGGGTTCCGCCGCCACGAAGCTTTTGCTGCCTATCACGCTGGAACCTGTGACCGTGGTCGGCGTGTCGGCGGAACCGCTGCCTCACCTGGTGGAAAAGCTGGTCAAAGAATACCTTGCCGACATCATCTGGTACAATGAACGTGATTAGGGACGCGGGCAGTCATGCTCCGGTACCCCACGTCCTCCGGTTACCAGCCACGTGAATATTTTTCAGAGCACGGAATGCACGCAACCTCCCCGTTCCTGATGCGTGCCCGCGGCTCCATTACCTTTTCTCCGCAGAAGCGGCATGTTACCGAATTGAAAATCCGGGCTTTTTCAGGCACATCGGCCGGAACGTCCTCGACTTTAAAGAGGGCATCGTCATCCATGGCGAGAAGTTCTTTAATGAGCTTCTTGCGGAAAGCGCCCAGCACTTCCCGATCCTTGGCGGAAGCCTCATTTTTCTGTGCTTTCTGTACCAGTGCTTCTATTTCGGGTGGTCTGCCGAGAACATCGGACTTCAGTGCGATCCGAACGGCCTTTTTGGACGCCCGGTCGATAATCGTATAGACCTGTTTGCCGTAATCCCGGTAGATGAGGTTGCCCTTGCCGAAAGTACACCCCAGCAGCACCTGGATGGCATCCACACTGCACGCATCGTTTTCGACCACCGCAACGAGGTCCTCATCCTTGGATCGTTCGGCCCCGAGGACCGACTGGGCAACCTGAGCCGCCCGGTATCCTATGAGCAGCCCCGGACAGATGTGCCCGTGGAAGCTGATGACTTCCCTGAGGACCAGCGGGTATTGCTCCATTGATTGCGTTTCCATTTCACACCTCCCTTGACAGTTCGCCCAAAAGCGAAAAGAGCCGGCCGGGTTCGAGCCAAAAGAAAAAGCCGGGAAAGCTCCGCCGACTACGAGTACTCCTCGGGCCTTCCTGGCTCAATTGGGCTGCATATTGAGATAATTAAACCGTAAACCGCGAATAGCTTGGCGGCTTCGTACCGCCGGTGCGAGAATTGCCATGCGTGGCTGGTTTCAGTAAAACCGCGGCAGGCTGAATTGTCAACAGAAAATGCGATCCCCCACCCTGTTGACGGCCGCGGCCGCTTCCTGCCGGCGGTTCGAACCCGGCGCTTTATCCTTGACTCAATTCGGCGGGCACGGTATAAAAAATGTCGAAAATTCTTAAGCATCAGGTACTTTCAAGTTCAAAAGGGAATCCCGTGAAATCCGGGAGCGGTCCCGCCGCTGTGAACGGGGACGAAATCCGAGAATGCCACTTTCTCGCGTAAGCGGGATGGGAAGGCTCGGAGAGTAGAGCGATCCGTGAGTCAGAAGACCTGCCTGATGCCGATTGGTGTACCCGTACGTGGAGATGCCGGGTAAGCCACCATAAGGACCAAGCGAAGCAGGGTGCAATCCTTAGGGCGTTTAGCTCTAGGGGTTTTTTTTTGCCCGAAATTCCGCCTGGGTTCGGCACTCTACGACGATGCACTTCGAGACGAACCTTTCCACCACCTGGACCCGGTCCGGCTTCCAGGCGCAGGTCTCACAGAATGGAGGTTTTCGATGAAGAAGGGAATGATCCTGTATGTCACACAGGGAAAGGAAGATGTGCCGCTGCAGGGGGCGGAGGAGATGATCGAGACAGCCCGGTCCCTGGGAGTCACAAGCGTATGCGTGGCGACCACGGAGGAGGAAGCCGCGCATGGATGGTGGAGCCTCATCACCAGAGGAGCGCAACAGGTCCTGTTTATGACGGTGGACTACAACCCCGTCCTTGAGAGGTTCGAATCTCGAAGCAATCCCGTGCGGCTGTGCGGATGATCGAACGGATTTCAATCATGTGCGTCATGAACTGAAACGTTGACTCTACAAAACGGGAGATGAAGCAATGCAAAAGAAAATGAGCAAGAGATGGTTGTTCGCCTCAGCGTGGATAGTCTGTATGGTTCTTTTCACTGCCACGTGCTTTGCCGCGCACGGTAAAGAGCGCACTCCGAAAAAGGCCATCCTGCTTGCCGCTTTTGGGACCACTGTTCCCGAGGCCCAAAAGGCTTTCGATCGTATCGATGCCCAGGTCAAACGGGTTTTTCCGGGCATCGAAGTACGATGGGCATACACATCGCGCATCATTCGAGCCAAACTGGCCGGGCAGGGGAAAATACTTCCCTCTCCCGAATCCGCCCTGGCAAAGCTCATGGATGACGGCTACACGCAGGTGGCCGTGCTTTCCCTGCAGACCATTCCGGGAGAAGAATTTCACCTGCTGCATCGGAATGCCGCCCTCTTCGGGCAAATGTCCGGGGGATTTGACAAGATCCTGGTTGCCTGGCCTTTGCTATCATCGCACGAGGATATTGAACGGGCGGCCAAAGCCATGCTGAAGCATATCCCCGCCCAAAGAAAGCCGGGGGACGCCGTCCTGCTCCTGGGGCACGGTACCGAGAAGCACCCGGCCGATGCAATCTATCTGGCGATGTATCATACCCTGCAGGAACTCGATCCCAATGTTTTCCTGGCAACCGTTGAAGGTTATCCCACGCTGGACTACGTAATACCGAAACTTAAAGCAAAACAGATTAAGAAAGTTTATCTCATGCCTTTCATGGCCGTTGCCGGAGACCATGCCCTAAACGACATGGCGGGTGATAAACCGGACAGTTGGAAATCGGTGCTTACCAAAGACGGGTTTGTGTGCGAGGCCGTCCTGAAAGGGACAGGGGAGTATCCGGATGTCGTCGATATATGGATCGACCACCTGAGGACCACACTCGCGCACTTCTAATACCAGGTTGCGTTCAAGATTAACGTGATGGGTTACGCTCCGCTTCACCCATCCTTGTATGTTTATTCTTTGGTAAAGTGAGTTGTACCACCGGCTATGGCAGGCCGTCCCATCCTTAACTCAGGTCTGGAAAGGGATGTAGGATGGGTGAAGCGGAGCGTAACCCATCGGCATTGGCCTATCTTGAACGAAAATTAGTATAAGAGATCTTCACATCGAACCCAGTGGCAGGAGCGCCTTTTACAGCGCGCGGGATTTAGGCGGTCCCCGGCGTGGTGGAAATGGTCAGGGTGTGTTACGCTTTGTCTGATGCCTGCTTATTGTGTTTCTCTTTTGTCCGGCTTTCGCTTGCGGCGCTTTCCATCGATCATGGACGGCGCGGCAGGCGGAGTTGGAACTCATCTTGACCCTCTTTATGAAGACTTTACCTCAATACGGTGAAAACCGAGGGAAAATTTGGAATCGTGCCGCCCAGAGCTTGAGTCGCCCGGTCCGCCGTATCCAGCACAATCTGTTTCATCGACTGGGCCCAGGCCCGATCTCGCCGGCTGGTCGGGGCCGACAGGGTCAGCGCCCCCACCAGATCGTTGTGAGGTCCAAACACCGGGGCGGCGACGCCGAGCAATTCCGGGTCGCGCTCGCCATAGCTTGAAAAAACACGCGTTTTGCGAATATCCTCGTACTGCGGCGAGCTATCCGGTAAGAAGGCGCGCATTACGCGCCCGGTCGTGCCAAGCACTCGATCGTCAGGCGCATTGAGGGACACCATGGTGCCGACGCGGAAATTATGGCTCACCGCGTACGGCGATTCGACTCGCAACAGGCACAGGCGCTTGAGCTCGGCCTGGCCGGAAATGGGGATCCAGAAGGCCACGCTTTCATTCGTACCGTCTGCCAGGTCGCGGAGAAACGGCATCAGGCGCTCCTCGAGCCGGAGTTCCCGTTCGAAAAGAATGCCGAGGCGCCACGTGGCGGAGCCGATCCGGTAGCGCCCGTCTTCCCCTCTCACTATGAAATTGAAGCGCTTGAGCGACTGGATCAACCGAAGAATCGTGCTCTTGTAGAACCCCGTCCGCTCGGCGATATCGGCAAGCGAAAGGGATGGATAGTCGTTCCCGAACGCCAGGAGAATCAGCAGTGCCCGATCTACGGCGGCGACACCCTTTTCGGTTTCTTCTTTCAAGGGGTCCTTGTCATCAACGCCGTTGGATAATCTTTTTGATTGAGTCGGCAACTCTCTCATTCGTTCCCCTGCTTGAGCATGCACGCTCTGGATTATTTCAGCTCCCGGATACCCCGGTTTTTCGTTTGGCTCCGGTGAGCACCGGTTGAGGTCTGGTCGGACATGGTCCCATTACAGCTCGTAAGGCAGGTATCCCTCACACGAACCCCCTGCCGACCGATGGAAAGAAGTTCGCAAAACACTCGGCGTAACGGCATGCTTTGTTGCCTGAGATGCGGGCGGCATGATTTCCTCGCATGCGCGCACGCATGCCGTAGTATTCTATCAAATGTTTCTGTGCCTTGAAACATTCCATTGCCTGTTGCTTCAGATCGAATGTATCTGAAATGTCGATTATGGTGCCCGGCTTGAAATCGCTGATTTCCGTCTGGTGAGGCTCGAAACCGAATATGCTCATTTGCTTCGTGGCCTTGAGTCCCCGAAACTGAACGCCCGCCGAATTGGCGAGGACGCACGACTGCGAAACGAATTGGGAGACCTTTTCGTGGTCGGGATTAAAGGCATCTTTGCGGTCGTGGGTGAGCACGATATCCGGTCGCACTACGCGGATGCGCATGGCGAGGCGGTCAATGCGTGCACGCGTAATTTCCATGGGATAGTCTTCAAAATCCCAATACTCGATATTTTGAACACCCAATATCCGCGCCGCCCCCGCGGCCTCTTCGATCCGAATCCTCTTTACGTTTTCAGCCGTCTGGCCGTCCTGCTTCCAGAGATCGTTCGATTCACCGCGCACACCGAAGCTCAGGACAATAATGTGAACATCGGCGCCGCCTCGCACGTAATTGGCAATGGTGCCTCCCGCGCGCCACACAAAATCGGCGGCATGGGCGCTCACGACCAGCATTTTCTTCCCCTGCATGCGTTTCCTCTCCTCTGTCGGCGACGGAAATTCTCCGTCGTATTGCATATGTGGTATGCCTCAAGTCCGCCGTGTTCGCAGGACCTTGCGGATGAACCGGGGTGGATTCCGGCACAGACATCGATCAGGCCGCGGGACGGGTCCCCATCGAGGCGGCTCGCCCGTGGTTGACGATGTCCGCGACCCGATGGACGCACTGTCTTTCTAACATCGCTCTTTCTTATGCTTCATGGCTTCAAGCGCCATGTTGCGCGCAGAGAGTTTTGCCTCATTTCTGCTGCGCCAGAGCGGCATCACGACACTGAGGACCGAAAAGGCCATAAATGCAAGAAAGATCGGGAGCTTCAGCAGGTCTACGTAGTGTCCTCCAAACAGAACGAGCATTTGGTACAGGTTTCGTTCCAGGATTGGTCCAAGGATGACCCCCAGAACCATCGGCGCCAGAGGGATATCCATTTCACGCAAACCGTAGCCCACAAGTCCTATCCCGAAAGCCGAGAATACGTCAAACCAGTCGTTTCTTACCGCAAACGATCCAACCAGGGCAAAAACAATTATCATCGGAGCGAGAATCGACGAACGCAAACGACTTAACTGCGCTATGTGGCGAGCGCTGAGAACGCCGACTCCCAGCATTATCAGGTTACAGACGAAAACCCCCATGAAGACGGTATAAACGAGCATGCCGTTTTCCTGGAACAGCATCGGTCCGGGAAGAATGCCGTGCATGGTCAGCGCCGCCAGAATAATCACGGCATCGACGCTTCCCGGTATGCCCAGGGTGAGCGCCGGGACCAGAGACGAGAGCACCGCCGCGTTATTGGCGGTATCGGAAGCGATGACTCCGGCTATTTCGCCGTGGCCGAAATTTTCCGGATGTTTGGATGCGCGCTTCGCTTCATTGTATGAGACAAATCCGGCAATGGTCGGTCCGGCCCCGGGCAAAACACCGATTATGGAACCGATAATTGAAGAACGCACGAAATTCCCGGCATTTTGGGTCCAGTCCTTGAACTTCAACAGGAATGAGTCCGCCTGCAACAGGACCCCGCCACCCTGTCCGACAACAGACTTTTTCTCGCGAATAAGGGCAAAAACTTCGGGAAAGGTGAAGAGCCCGATCAAAGTGACGATGATCGGAAAGCCGTCGACCAGATCGGGCGTAACTGCAAAACGTATCGTACCGGAGGGCGCAAAGCCGATCGTGCTCATAAGAAGACCCAAAAGGCCTGAAATAAGCCCTTTCACCAGGTTTCCGGAGGAAAGTGTGATAATGATCATCAATCCGAACAGAGTGAAAGAGAACATCTCCGCCGGCCCGAACATGAGCGAAAGCTTGGCCAGAGGGGGCGACAGGAAAAGCAGCGTAAGGGCCGAGGCAAAGGCGCCCACTGTCGAACCGACTACCGATGCCCGCAATGCCTTCGTAGCCTTCCCCTGCTTTGCCAGTTCATAACCGTCCAGGGTGGTTGCAGCCGATGCCGCTGTTCCCGGTATATTGAGAACAATGGCGGGAATGGAACCCGCATATACGGCGGCATTCCATATCCCGAGCAGGAAAAGCACTCCCGTCTCCGCGGGGAAAACAAAGGTTATGGGTAGCAGGATGGTCATCGCCGCAGCGCCGGTAAGGCCGGGGATGGCGCCGAAGACCATGCCGATAAGGACGCCCAGCAGCATGACAAGAATATTGGTCAAGTGAAGGGATTGAACCAGGCCCGAGAGTATCAACTCCCACATTTAATCACCTCGCCGTTAAAAAAATATTCCCATCGGAAGAGGAATGCGTAAAAATAGAAAGAAAACCGCATAAATCACAAAGGTGGTTGCAATGGGTAATACAGAGAGGACAACCCAGCTGCGTTCACCGAGTGCTAAAAGCACAACCGCCATGAAAACAGCGGTGGAAATATAGTATCCGGCCCAGTTGCATAGAAAAAGGTAGCCCACTGTAAGGACGATGGTTCCCCAAACCCTGTACTTTGCCGAACCTGATTCTTGAGAACAATCTTTCTCTGTTTTTGCTTCTTTGAGCCTGTCATAAATATATCTTATACAAAGCAGAAATATCCCTATCATTAAACCTTGAGGCCAAAGAGCATCTCGAGGGTCGAAAGACAGGCTCTGTTGAAACATCAGACAGAGAAGGACGATTACAATTATAGACCCGATAATTTTTGAAGTTCTGTTCATGTTTCCCCTAAGTGAAGAATTACGATATATTCGAGTTGACAGGCACCATGGCCCGCAACTCGAATATATGTCTAATAGGGAATCTCAATCGGTTGACAGCTACTTGATAGCAATTCCCATCTTCTTGAACTGCTTGCCGAACTGCTCGTACTGACCCATGATGAACTCTTTTGCGTCCTTGGGTCCCAGATAATCCGCAGTCAGCCCAACCTTCTTGAAATCTTTGGGCAGGTCCGGATTTTCCATAGCAGCCTTGAGGGCCTTGCTCAATTTTTCGATGATCGGTTTAGGCGTTCCCTTGGGGGCGGCCAGGGTACGGAACACGCCCACGGAATCGTCGTATCCAAGCTCTTTTAAAGTTGGGACATCGGGGAAAAACGGTGAGCGGTGAGGTGCGGCAACCGCAAGGATGCGAATCGTCCCGCCGGCAGCGTGAGGCATCACCTCGCTGGTATTGTTAAAGGAATAGTCGGTGTGGCCTCCGAGAACCGAAGCAATGTCAGCCGCTCCGCTTTTAAAGCCTCCGACCACCTTGGTCTTGATGCCGGCCTGGTGTGTAAATATGGCGTCCGCTATGTCGGAGCTTGTCCACCCGTCCATATAGGGTATGCTCAGTTTATCGGGGTTCGCTTTTGCATAGGCGACAAACTCTTTCAGGTTTTTCCAGGGCTTATCCACGTTCACGACGAGAAAATTGGGGATAAACGATACCTGGCCGATATATTCATAACTTTCGGGGCTGAAACGGATGTCTTTGATGAGCCACGGACCGGAGCAGATGCCGGTGCTGACCATGGTCAGCGTATACCCGTCGGGCTTGGTCATCGCGCCGAGCGTGTGTCCGGTGATACCCCCGCCACCGCCGCGATTCTCGATGATGATTTTCTCGCCCAGTTCCTTTTCAAGGTAGGGGGCAAGCGCTCGCGTGTTGACATCGACACCGCCGCCCGCTCCGAACGGAACGATGATCGTTACCGGGCGCGAAGGATAATCGTCCGCGAAGGAAAAGGACGAGAAGAGACAAACCAAACCCAAAACGGCAAAAAGGCTTACCCAGGTGTTTATCTTTTTGAATTGACTCATGCTTAATCTCTCCTTTCAGATTGTTGCGGATTCGCCGGGCCGCAAAGCGCCCTTTTGCGTTGTGCCGCTGGTTCCTTTACTTCATCCGATTTTCTGCCGGTAACTAGTCAAAATCATAGAGCACGGCAGCATTGTCGGCCAAAATCGCATTGCGAACGGACGCATCGGGGACCCAGTCGAGCAACGCGTCGAGACAGTCCGCCTCTTCGGGCCTGTTTCCGGGCGTGTGGTGGGGGTGCGGCCAGTTCACGGCATAGACCAACCGGTCCGGCCGCACGGCTACCAGCGCCCGCACCTTGTCGCCCACATCGGTGAAATGCGGCGGCCCGTCGAGGCTCGCAAGGTAGGGGGCCGAAATCTTGACCCAGCAGCGGCCGGTCTCCATAAAGCGCAGAAGCGCCTGGAATCCCGGATCGTTGACCCCGTTTTCCGGCGGCGTGCGGCCGATATGGTCGATCACGATATCGACCGGCAGCTTTTCCAGTATCGGCATGGCGTCCGGAAGCCAATTGCCGCGGTCCTGGACCTGGAGGTGCCAGCCCAGGGGAGCGATGCGCGCCGCCATTTCCGTGGCGTCACCCATCGTAAAATCATCGACGATGAGATAAAACCGCAGCCCCCGGATTCCGGCATCGTGCATCTCCTGCAGTTCCCGAGGGCTGATGTCCTTTTTCGTGACGGCGACTCCCCGAGCCCGCGAGGGGCCGAAATGGCGGATGGCGTCCAGCGTGCATCGGTTGTCCGTGCTGTAGAGTGAAGGCTGCACTATTACACAGCGCTCGATTCCCAGCCGGCCAAGCATGGTTTCGTAGGCTTCGATCGACGCCCCGAAGTTCGGTTTCCGGCCGGGAAAACGAGGGTATTCGTCAGCCGGTCCATAAATGTGCGAATGTGTGTCGCACGCTTTCGGCGGCGCGATCAATCGAGGCTTGCGGCCATCGCCCGAAACCATGTACTCATCTTTCATCATAAGAAAACCCTCCTTGGCTGCGAGTGGAAAACCTGCTTGCGATATCGTTCGTCCAGCTTTTTGAGGCGCTCGGTCAACTCCGCACCGCGATGGCGGTCCATGACCATGGACTCACCCGGCTGACGGGTAGATGCCTGCCGGCAAACCGGCGGTGCGAACCCGGCCGCATTCGTGATCTCTTGAGAGTGTGGGATGCTCAACTACAGCAGGAAGAAGATCAGGGGCGATATTCCCGACGGCCTGAATACCTGGCTTCACATTGTCATGCATACACTCGAACAAAAATGCGTCGGTTCTTCAAATTGTTCTGTCAGCCAGAACGCGTTTCTATTTATAGTGAACATAGCGTATGCCCGAGCGATATTCAAGGGAATAATTAGCGTTCGGTTATACGATTTATGGCGTCGAGCCAATGTCGGCCTGCAGCGGGCGCGATCATGCCCGTTCGCCCTATAATTCCCTTGACACTCGGGGGTGCTTTTCCCTATACCTTCTCCAAAATCCGGCCGTTCGAGCCACGGAATCCAGATGGACAAGGCCAAACTCACGCGCCATCGGCTCGGTTATCCAGGGATCCGAAAACAGCAGCGCAGTTGCCGCAAATGCTCCGGTCCTCCAGGCCGGATGCATTCATTGGGGATGATTTCGACTGATGCTCGGTCAAGGAGAAACAGATGCGGCTAAATGAAGAGCAAAAGAAGATTTTGGATGGAAAGAAAGGCAAAATTCTCCAATTTGCAATGATAGACCTGGTCAAGTACGGCATCGCCATGGGCGCCGAGGAATTCATTCCGATTTCAAGCGCGCACACGTCTTTCCTGTCAATGGACAGGGCGGCCATGTGTTTCCCGCCGCGGGGTGTCCCGTTGACCCGTGAGGATATTGATCGATTCAGCGAAGAGATGGCGAGTCTTCGCGTTCGCGTTAAGACGACAATCAATACCGGGGTGCTCGACATCGAAAAGTGGCGGGAGATGGGTGCCGACGAAGCTACCTACCACTCGGTGATGCAGGCAGCCCAGCTTGCCCGAAAATGCGGAATCATGACAACTTACAGTTGCACCCCTTACATCTCCGACAACATTCCATTAATGGGCGAACATTGCGCCTGGGCCGAGACAAGCGCCTGCCTTTACATAAACAGCTTCCTGGGGGCCCGGTCAAACCGTGAATCTTTTGAGTCCTCCCTTTACTCGGCCCTTCTCGGAATTACGCCAAATTTCGGCATGCATCTCGACGAGAACAGAAAAGGGACGCATTTGGTCGACGTTCGGTGCGAGATAGAAAATTCAAGTGACTGGGGGGCATTGGGATATTTTACGGGAGCAAGGGTCGGCCTGGGAGTGCCGGTGTTTCATAAGTTGAAGCGCCCAACCGTTGAAGAGGCGAAGCAGCTGGCAACGGCCCTCAATGTACCAGGCAGCGCCACCCTTTTTCACATAGCGGGGGTGACTCCCGAAGCACCGACGATTGAGGCCGCTTTCGGCGGTAATCTACCCCTGGAAACATTTGTCTTCGATGAATCGGCTAAAAAGGAAGTTTACGAATATCTGAACGATGAACCCGAAGGCAAGGTGGATCTGGTTTTTTTTGGATGCCCTCATGCCACCCTCTACGAAATAAAGGAAATATGCAGCCTGCTGGAAGGTAAACGGGTGGCCGAAGGGACTGCACTGTGGGTCATGACGTCGCATGCCATAAGGGCGGAAGCGTATCGTTCGGGGTACGCTCAGATCATCGAGGCTTGCGGCGGCAAGCTTTTTGCCGATGGATGCCTTGGGATGTTCTATCTGTACTACCCGTTCGAACGGCCGGTTCTGACCCGCGTAGCCACTGACGCGCTCAAGCAGGCGTTCACCGTGAAACGGTCGTTTGGGAGCAAGGTTTTCTTTGGAGATAAAAAGCGGTGCATCGAGATTGCCGTTGCCGGAGGTGTCTGATATGGGCGAGCTTAAGAAATTCAAGGCAAAGATAATTGTTCCCGGCAGGGCGTCGGGTCCGGCACTGGTCACCAGGGAGCGGCTCTCCTTTCACGGGTTTACCGATCCGAAGAAAGGAATATTCAGTTCACCGTCAACCGAGCTGAATGGCTTATCATTTGTTGGACGCGTATTGATTTTCACCTCAGGAAAAGGCGCCAGCGCAGGACCGCGGGTGCTCGATGCCGCCTGCCGGCTTGGAAATACCCCCGCGGCGATCGTCAATTTGGAATTGGAGCCTTTCATTGTTCAGGGATGTGTATTTCAAAACATCCCCCTGGTGCAGGTGGAGGACCCGACCATATTCGACAAGATAAAAAACGGGGATATGGTAACCGTGGATGCAGACAACGGCGAGGTGACAACTTTTGCCTGAAACCGGACGGGAAGCAAACGCTTCCCGCCCATGGACCTGAAAATATCTTCTTTCCTGCCTACTTTGAGGGTGGAATAAGCTTTTGAGGAACTTCGATTCCTTTTTCCCGCAAGTATTTTATGACCCCGGGATGAAGAGGAACCGGCGTTTCGGGTGCGGAGAGGAGTTTCACGGAGTCTTGGAGGACTTTCACACTCTTGCAAGGGGCAAAATTCGGGGCAATGTCGGAAGCCCAATGTTCATCAACGGCCTTTATGATCTGATATGCGGCCTCTTCCGGCAGATCCTTGGTGGTAAAGAAAGTGATCACCATACCCCAGGCGTTTAGAGGGCCCGCATCCGGCATTGCGTCAACGCCTCCCTTTTCGATCGTAAGTCCGACCGCACCGGGAATAACCTTGACCACATAGTCCACCATTTCCGGAGTCCACCCCAGGAGCCGGCAGGGAATGACCGAAGAAACCTGGATCATCGAGGAGTCCAGCTGACGGCCTGCGGCCGTCTTGGAGAAGCCGACAATACGGTTGTCCTGCATGGCGGTTACCGCATCCGCAAATCCCCCGACAAAGTACTTGGGATGGATGCCGAACTTGTCAAAGACTTTTTCGGTCGCCACCCCGGATATATGGCCGATGGGGCCGGCAAAGAAGTTTTTCCCGTCCAATCCCTTGATGTCCGTAACCCCGGAATCCTTCCGCACCATGTACAAGACCGCGAACGGATTGGAAATGCAGATCATGCGCAGCGAGGGATCGGGCTTTCCCTTATACCTGGCCAGTCCGTAGTAGGATTCAATGATCCCCGAATAGGCCGAAGGCGTGGAAAGCTGAAACTCACCGTTGCGGGTACGGTCCAGGTTGTTGTAAGTGGCGCCGCTTTCTACGACGGTCACATGGACATCGGGGGTATAGGTGTTGATCACCTTGGCCCACGTGATCGTATTGGCATAATAGCTCGATGAACTCTGGGTGGAGCCCATAAAATAGTCATACTTCTTTGCATCCGCCGGACGGATTCCCGGCAAGACCCACATCAGGACCAGACTTGCCAGAACTATTTTCTTTATCATCCTTCCCACCTCCTGTTAAAGTTTCCAATAGTTTCCCACCGCTTTGAGCGTGAGCCGAACATGCCGGAATCGAAGCGGTTTCACCTCCTTTCGTTGGAATGGCAGTTGCTCGGGACCCGCAAGCGTATACGCGCCCGTTTGTCTGCGGTAGACGAATAATTCCCGTTTTTCTTTATTGCGCTTTAGTAGCGCGGAGCATGTAGATTTTTTTGGAAATTCTTGGGTAAAGCAGAGCAACGGCCATCAGCCCAAAACCGATGAGATCCGTCTTAATTCCCGGCATAATCAGCACGCAGGCCGCGGGAAAAAGCAGAATTCGGGGGAAAAGGGTCAATTTTTGGGTGAAGTATCCCATGGTAGACGCCCCCATGGCAACCGCTCCGATGCTTGCCGTGATTACCGCCAGAAGAATTTGTCCGCCCGTACCCACCATGATCAGCGCCCGATTGAACACAAACACGAAAGGTACGAAGTATGCCACCATACCCAGACGAAGGGCCACTTTGGCCACCCCCAGCCATGGAGCATCGGCGATGGCGGCGCCTGTGAAAACAGCAATGCATACCGGTGGCGTGATGGCGGACAGGACCGCGAAATAAAAAACGAAAAGATGTGCGGCCAAGGGTAAAATGCCCAATTTGATCAGGGCCGGACCAACGATTGTCACGGTCAGCATGTAAGCTCCCGCCGTAGGAAGCCCCATCCCCAGGACCAACGCGATGGCGGCGCTGAGGACTAGACTCAGGGGCAGGAATTCCTTCGCCGTGCTGAGGATAAACCCTGTCAGTTTCATCCCCAGGCCCGTCTGGTTCACCAGCGCAATCACGACATTGGCGCAAACGCAGAGCAATACGATGGGGAGAAGTGAAATGGCCGCCTCTTCAAACCCCATCGCAATCTTTTTGGTCCGGGCTTTAATCTTGCTGAGGGAAAGATCTGAAAAAATGGATAGAACCAGAAGGGTGACAATTGCCAGGAATCCGGAAAAAGTGATGCTGAGCCCCAAGACCAGGGCAACGAACAAAAGAACGAGGGGAATGAACAGGGGCGCCATCTTTGCCCACGTGCAGATTTGTCGGAAAGGAATGATCTGTTCACGTGGGACGGGCGGCAAATCCAGCCGAAGCGCCTCGAACCGAACGGCTGTAAATACCGCCAGATAGAAGAGAAAGGCGGGAATCAGCGCCGCGACGATCACATCCACATAGCCGACGCCCAGCAACTCCGCCATGATAAAGGCGCCGATCCCCATGATCGGGGGGGCAAGCTGCCCGCCGCTCGAAGCGGTTGCTTCAACGCCTGCGGCGAATTCGGGACGATATCCCAGTCTCTTCATCAGAGGAATCGTAAAGTTTCCGGTGGTCGCCACATTTGCCGCCGCGCTTCCCGATATGGTTCCGAAAAGGCCGCTGGCAATCACGGCCACCAGGGCCGGTCCGCCCCTCATTCTGCCGGCAATGGTGTTGGCCAGTTCGATAAACGTCTCGCCGGCATCGGTCACTTTAATAAAGATACCGAAGATAATGAAGATGGAGATGATCGTGGCGCTCACCCCCGTAATGAATCCCCATATGCCGTTCCAGGACTGGTAGAGGTTTCGGATGATAAAGGCGAGTTTCAAACCCGGATGATGAAAATCGCCCGGGAAATAGTTCCCGTAGAGGGCGTATATAAGCATGCAAAAAACCAGACTGGGGAATACCCAACCCGTAGACCGGCGTCCGGCTTCCAGTATCAGGATGATTAGAACTATTCCCAAAACATAATCCGACGTCATCGATTCCCCGAAATGAAGCGCGTACCATTCATACTTGAACATGACGTGAACACAGGGGATGATGGTCAATGCCATCAGGATCAGGTCGTAAACCGGAATTTTGGTCCCGCCCTTCCCTTTCTGTCTTAAAGGCATCAGCGCAAAGGTCAAAAAAACGCCGAACGCCACATGAACGGCCCGTTGCTGCATGTCGGGCAGAAACCCGAACCCGGCGGTGTACAGTTGGAATAGCGTAAAGGCAACCGCAGCGACTCTGACCACAACCAGGTACCAGCCTTGCAAATTCCGTTTCATAGGGTCGTCTTTCCTTTGTTGTTTCTGTTTCTCATTCCAACATCCAGTGCACGTCGTGCTGCGCCTCAATCGATTTGAGCTTCCTTAACAGGCCTTCGCCGACCGGAACGCCTTCGGCCATCCGTCGGGCAGTAATCTGCCCTTCGGGATCGGGCGCTCAGTCAATTCCGCACTGCTATGGCGATCCATGACCATGGACTCGCCCGGCAAACCGGCCATATTGGTAAATTCTTGAGAGTGTGGGATGCTCAACTTGAACAGGAAGAGAAAAGAGGCCACGTATTACCGATGGCCCGAAAACCCGGTTTCACATTGTTCGGCATTTACTGGTGCGAAAACACGCCAATTCTTCGAAACGTTCCGTTAGACAGAACAACGTTTTATTTATAGTAGCCTACCAATATCGTATACATAAGAGCTATTCAAGGAAAATTTCCCCAGCCCGGCACAAACCGGGGTTCAGTGTTTCCAACCGCTGATCTTACGACCGCCCCCTGGCGTCACCCCGGCAGTGCTCCTGGCCGGGGCCCGGTGTTTTTTTCCCGTTTGAAAACCACTGACGGGAGCGAAAGAAGCAACCATTAAACAAAAGACACCGGATTCCCGCCCGAAAGCGCTGCGGGAATGACGATTTAGGACGTCCCACAGCTACGCGCTGTACACAGCGCCATAAGCAATTGCGAAATAACGACAGCCACGCCATTCCGGTGAAAGTCGGGCAAAAACGGCCCGGCCCGCGCAGTGCCCGCCGGCAAGCGCTCTCAGAGGCCCTTGAGGCTTGCCAGCTTCAAATCGGCCACTGCCAGATTCTCCACGTTCCAGAGCTTTTCAAGCAGGTTGCGCGCGGCTTGCTTGCCGATAACCGGCGACACCAGTTCATCGAACTTGTCATCCAGTTCGGCGTCGGACAGAGGCGCTTCCGGATCTCCCTTGCGATGGGCCTGAAAATGCTCGAATTCACGTCCATCCAGCGTCTTGATGATGACCCGCGACGACCGCATGCCGGGAAACCTGGCGCTCATTTGCTCATCGGCGGTGAGGGTCATTTTACTCATCAAATTGCGGACCGCCTCGTCCGCGCGATGCTCGTCGGAAAACGCGTCAAGCCGGACGGAGCCGTAAAGGAGCGCGTGAGCGACGACGTAGGGCAGGCTGAACTTGCATTCATAGGGTGTTCGCGGGGCAAAATTACCCGTGACCTTTATTGGCGTTTCGGCAGTTTCCACGGTAATCCGCTCGATCTGCGCCGCATCGATGCCGTGTTGCTCGCGGAGCAGCAAAGCCGCATCGATGGCCGAAAAAGTGTGTCCGCAACAGCCATGGTTTTTCTGAGTAACTTCCGTGATGTTGTAGTGAGAGCCAAGACCTTCCTTCAGGCCTTCCCACTTGGGGTCCCGGCAGAGCGCCGCGCCGAAGCCGGCCTCGCCTTCCAGGACGTCGAGCGCGCCGGTCACGCCGTTTGCGGCCCCCGTACCGGCAGCCACTCCCACCCAGGCGGCATGTCCGGCATGCAGCGGCTTGGTCATGGCATCCGAGCGGAACGCCTGCTGAAGACCCGCCGCCATCGAAGCCGCGGTGGCCAGTGCATGCCGCATGACGTTCGCGTCGTGGGGGGCCAGCAGCGAAGCAGCGGCGGACGCCCCGCCAAAACAGCCCACCGTTCCGGTGGTATGAAAAAACCGGTAATGTGAGGGTTGGACAGCCACCCCGATACGCGTGGATATTTCATAGCCGATCGTTATGGCCTTCAGCAGGTCCAACCCGGACTTGCCCTGGTCCTCGGCCACCGCCAAAGCAGCGGCAATGGTCGGAGACCCGGGATGATATATGGCGTCGCGGTAAATATCGTCGAACTCGACCGAATGAGATGCGCTGCCGTTGATCCAGGCCGCGGTCCCCGGAAACGCCGTCGTGCCAAACCCCGGCAAACTCGATCTTCCGTTTCCCAGTTCAGCCGCGCAGGACCGGGCAAGATTCACGGCCGGCGAAACACGGGTCCCGGGAAACAGCGCGGAGCACCAATCGAGCAGCGCCCGTTTGGCACAGTGGACGACGCCGCCGGGAAGCTCACGGGCGCTTTCCCGCTTCGCGTATTCCGCCAAAAGATCCACAAGCATGGATATTCCTTTCATAGTTGCCGTGCCTGGCAGGACCGACTCGGGAACATGGTCTTTACGCGATGATCTTTTTGGCCCGCAGTACGTTGTCTATATCCGGTTTAAAGAGGATTCCTTCCTCGATTTCCTTCACGCGTTTTGCTTCGCGCTCGAAGACGGCCCTGGTCTCTTGCAGGACATATTCGGCATCGGCTTTAGGCACAACGACAATGCCGTCTCTGGAGGCAATGACGATGTCTCCGGGCATTACCACCACGCCGCCGCATGAAATCGGGAAATTCACCTCTCCCGGACCGTTCTTGAAACAACCGCTCGCCGTCACGGTGCGGGAGTACAAGGGCAGCCCGAGGTCCTTGAAATCGTCGGCGTCGCGTACCGCGCCGTCGACAATGAGCCCCGCGATACCGACCCTTTTCGCCGTTCTCGCCATGAGCCCGCCGAACCCGGCCGTATTGGTTGCCCCAAAATAATTGCCCACGATTACATCGCCGGGCTTAGCCAACGCCATGGCCTTATGAAACATCAGATTATCGCCCGATGCGCACATGACGGTTATCGCGGGACCGGCGACAAAATCGCCCTCGTTTACCGCCTTCATTCCGGGGTCCATCACCCGGAAGCGGTTCATGGCGTCCGCTATGTTGGGAGTGGGGTATTTTTTCAGTTCTTCGATAATCCGGGGATCGGCCCGTTCGATTTCAGTCTGGAATCGGAACCCGATCTTGCCAAAAATTGTGGAAGCATCCGCTGCACATGTCATTGGAAAATTATCCTCTGCTTTTTCCTGATGCATAGTTAACCAGACCGCCCATCAACACGATTTCAACCTGTCGCGGGGTCAGGTTATGAAATACGACAAACTCGCTGCCTCTTGTTTTATTGACCACGGCAAACTCGGAAAGACACAACGCCTGGTGCGTATCCGGTATCTCCAGTTCGTCACCGGCCTGAATAAGGTCATAATCCTCACCGTGTCTAAACATCAGAGGAACTATCCCGAAATTGATAAGATTGGCCATATGGATGCGTTCGATGCTCTTGGCGAGCACGGCCCGTACACCCAGATACATCGGGCATGCCGCCGCGTGTTCGCGCGAAGACCCCTGGCCGTAGCTGAGCCCCGCCACGATAATGGACGCAAGCCCTTTTCCCTTTATCTGTTCGCAGGTGCGGGCAAAATCCGCATCTATGTTTTTGAAGACGAATTCACTCGATTTCGGGATATTGGACCGGTATCTACTGACGGGACCGGCGGGTATGATGTGATCGGTGGTTATCTTGTCTCCCAGCTTGATGGCGACAATCGAATCGAGGTGTTGCGGCATGGAAGTGTTTACGGGCGGCAGCCCGATATTCGGACCGCGCGCCACTTCGTCTGAAAAGGACGGCTGGATGAACATGCTCTCGTCTACGAAGAACTTTTCCGGCAGGCTGACGGCCGGTTCGTCGATCCCCAAATCACGCGGATCGGTGATTTTCCCGGTAAGGGCGGCCGCAACCGCCGCCGCCGGGCTTACCAGGTAGACCCTGGCGTCCTTGGTTCCGCTCCTTCCCTCAAAGTTCCTGTTGTTCGTGCGAAGCGAAACCCCTCCACTGCGGGGCGCCTGGCCGTACCCCACGCAAAAACCGCATGCGGACTCCAGTATGCGCGCTCCGGAATCGATGATGTCGGTGAGGGCGCCGTTTGCGGTGATCATTCTCAGCACCTGCCTGCTGCCGGCAAGGACGCCGAAACTCACGTCGGGATTAATCTTCCTGCCTTTGAGCAGCGCCGCAACGGTCATCAGGTCCTTATACGATGAGTTCGTACAACTGCCTATGAGCACCTGGTCGACCGCCGTTCCCGCAACTTCCCTTATTTTCTTTACGTTATCCGGTGAATGAGGCAGGGCAATATTGGGCTCGATGCTCCCGAGGTCGAGATCGACCGTCCGCTCGTAGCCGGCGCCCGGGTCGGGCAGAAACTCCACCCAGTCGTCTTCCCGCCCCTGCGCGCGGAAAAAATCGCGCGTCACCCCGTCGCTTGGAAACAGGGAGGTCGTCACTCCCAGCTCGGCCCCCATGTTCGTAATGGTCGCTCTTTCCGGAACGGAAAACCGGCTGATTCCCGGGCCGCCGTATTCGATGGCCGTTCCCACATTGCCCTTGGTGGTCAGACCTTTGAGCAGTTCCAGGATCACGTCTTTCGCGGTTACCCAGGGTCCCAGTTCCCCGTGCAGGTTCACCCGGACAATCTTGGGAAAAGTCAAATAAAATGCGCCTCCGGCCATTGCCATGGCGACATCGAGGCCGCCGGCGCCAACCGCCAGCATGCCGACCGCGCCCGCCGTGGGGGTGTGGCTGTCGCTGCCGATAAGCGTCCATCCGGGCCGGGCGAATCTTTCAAGATGGAGTTGATGGCAAATGCCGTTGCCCGGCTTTGAAAAGAGGATGCCGTATTTGGATGCGACCGTTTTCAGGTACGCATGATCATCCGAGTTCTCGAAGCCTTCCTGCAGGGTGAGGTGATCCACATACGATACGGAAAGCTTCGTCCTGACCCGCTCGATCCCCATGGGCTCAAACTGAAGATACGCCATGGTGCCGAGCGCATCCTGAGTCAACGTCTGGTCTACCCTGATGCTTATTTCACTTCCCGCTTTCATCTCACCGGAGACAAGATGAGAAGCGACGATCTTTTCCAAAAGGTTCAGACTCACTTATTTCTCTTCTTTGTCGATGCCGGTAAATATTTCGTGGAAGTCCTTCGGAGGAACACCCTTGAAGTATGCTTTCAACCCCAGATTCGTGCACCATCGCAGCTTCTGCTTGGTGGCCTTCGACATCGTGGCGTCCACGCCCAGTGCGTCCAGCGTGGAAAGCACTTCCTCCATTTCGTGTTCGCGCCGTTCGGAATGGATCACGCCGCGGGCAAGAAGGCCGTTGATGATTCCCAGCAGCGGGCCGGCGCTCAGAGTCTCTTCCACCGACGCCAGAACGTCGTCTTCTATGCCATACTTGTGGGCTGCAACGATCATCTCCAGAAGGAGAGTGACAAAGCCCTTCATAAAAATGCTTCGAAACATCTTTGAGGCCGAGGCGCTTCCGGCGGGAGCATCCAAAAAGGTTATATTCATCCCGTATGACGCCATTTTCTCCGTGAACTCTTTCGCTCCCCGCCCGGAAACCGAAATGGGCACTTTGTGCCCGTAAGTCGGGACCGGTCCCATGACCGCACAGTCCACGAATGAGCAAACCGGAGAAATAATGGAGTCCACCTTTTCCTTGGTCATTGGTGAGGTCGCGTTCAGGTCGACGAAGATCTGGTTTTCCTTTAGAAACGGCTTTAACTCTTGCGCCAGGGGGATGGCCATGTCGGCACTCACCGCCGATATAACGATGTCCGTGCCCTCGACCAGCTCCTGCTGGCTCGGGACCAGAGTGACCCCCGCCTCGCCGGCGCGCTTGCAGATCAACTCCGACTGCGGTGCGATATTCCAGAACTTATCATAGGCCGAAATTCCATCGAGGCCTTCTTTTTTAAGACCGATAGAGATGTTGAAGGCAGCTTCACCAAAGCCGATGAAACCAAGCTTAACCATTTAAAAAATCTCCCTTTACCGCGTTTTGAAACCTTTGATCGTTATCCATCGCAGCCGCAAAACCATCCGGCTAAAGCGGCTCCACAGGAACCGCCGCGACTCATCGAAGAGGACGTTTTCTCAAACTCCCAGGGCCTTTTTCCGTGCCCGCTCCAGCGAGTACTTCACCAGTGCGGCGAAACGATAAATGCTGTGAACGAATTTGCTGTAGGGCAACAGTAAAAACAGTGCCATTACGAAACCGAGGTGAACGACAAGGACCTTACCCATGGCCGCCGTTTCGCGAAACACCAGCAGGAGCAGCCCGGTGACGCTTGTCAGCAGGAGCAGCACGATGAACGAAACATCTATTCCGTACTGGTCTTTGTCGCTGATATCGCGGTTGCGCCTGGTCTTCAACACCAGCAGGCCGACAAGCCCCACCATGAGGCTGATGCCGCCAAGGGTGCCCAGGACAACAGGCAATGAGACATAGCCATACGGCGCCATCCAGTTGAACACGTAATCGTAGATCGCACCCACCGTGGTCGCCGCAAAGCAAAGAAGAAAACCATAAAACGTGAAATGATGGAGCCAGCGCCGTGCCTGGGAATGTTTTTCATCCGGGTACGTGCAGCCCAGGCCCTGGTCATCGAGGTACTCGAGACGAAGCGTCTCCTTGACGGCCGTTACCACCGACGGCCTGACAAAATCCGCCAGTTTCTCGCCGCTGTCTTCCCAGAAGCGGGTAAAACCGACCCACAGGGCGAACAACACAAACACCGCCACCAGCCCGAAGATTCCCACCAGCATTCCATGCGGGGCTACCTGGTAGAAATTGCCACCGGGAACCGGAACCGACAGGCCCCCTCCCACCGAGGATAAGACGCCACCCATAAAAAGAATCAGGGCCAGGGCCAACATCAGGGAAGCCAGTATACCGTTCTTACGGAAGGTTTTGCCGATGATGTCCGGCCAGGCGTATTTCTCGTAGGATTGGACGCGAATCTTGGCAAAAAGAAGCGGCGGGTTCACATCAAATTCGTGCGGTGGAGCATACTGGCAGGCGTAATAGCACTCCCCGCAGTCGTGGCACAGGTTCGCAAGATAGTTCATATCGCCCGACGGAAACGCGCGCCGGTACTCCATGGCCCTCCAAACCGCACAAAATCCCTCGCAATACCGGCAGGCATTGCAAATCGTCATCATGCGTTCGCCTTCGCGCATCAGGTCCTTTTCCAACATTGTTTATAAGCTCCTTCCAGCGCTTTGCCCGTGCAGCGACCCACCCTTTTTTGCCGCGTCCGCTGCCTCTTTGCCGGCGATTCGTCCGAAAATATTGCCGATCACCAATCCGATCCCCCCGATGTAGCCCTTGGGAAGGATGTTGCCGGCCATGATTTCGCCGGCGGCAAAAACGTTGTCCGCCGGTTTGCCTTCCTGCATGATGACCCGTGCCTTTTCGTTCACCTTCAGCCCGAAATAGGTAAAGGTAAGCCCGGGCCGCAGAGGATAGCCGTAAAAAGGCGGGGTATCGATACGCTGGGCCCAGTGCGTCTTTGGCGGAGCCAGGTCCGCGGTCTTGCAGTCGTCCAGTTTTGTATGGTCGAAACTACCCGACTGCACCGCACGATTGAATTTATCAACGGTTGCCCTTACCTTGTCGGCGGGCAGGTCGAGCTGCCGTGCAACATCCTCGATCGTATCGCCCTTGATGGGAGGAAACACCGTGGGCATGAAGCGGTCGAGCGTCTTGGAATCGATCAGAGAGTACGCCGTCTGATCCGTCTGCTGCGCAACCAGGCGTCCCCAAATGGCGTAACGCATCGGCCAGAAGTCTTCACCCTCGTCGTAGAACCGCTCCCCCTCCTTGTTCACCATGATGCCCAACGGCACGCAGTCGACCCGCGTAACGATCCCGCCGTCGAACTTCGGCGACCGTCCATCAATGGGAACCATGTGACCCTGGGTAGGGTCGGCGATCGTTTCCGCGCCCAGCTCCATCATGGCCTTCAGTACCGTGCCCATGCCGTAGTAGGTGCCTCGAATGAGGAAGTTTTCCGCGGTATCGCCCCAAATTTGCTTCAACCATTCTATGTTGGATTGAAAACCGCCGGTGGCCGCCACAACCGCCGAGGCGCCGATCGACACCGTATCCTTGCCGTTCATCCGAACCGTGGCGGTGCGAAAAGTGCGGTCCACCACATCAAGGCCGATCACTTCGGCATCGTAGAGGATGTTGACCCCCAGATTCTCCGCATAGGCATAGAGGCTGTTCATCAGCGTCTTGCCTCCGCCCAGAAACCAGGCATTCGTGCGTGCGGTATGAAGCGTCCCGGCCAGTGCCCCCTGGAACCTCATTCCCTTGTGCTTCATCCACTCCACGCAACCCACGGACTCGCGAATCACCATCTTTGCCAATTCCTGGTTGGCCAACCCGCCGGTCGCTCGTACGTAATCGTCCCAGTATTCTTTCTCCGAATAGATGCCGGTGAAAGGATCGAACAGGGTTTCATGCATCAGACGCATGTTTCGCGTGTGCCTGCTGTTGCCGCCTCGGAAATGTTTCGGGGCACACTCCAGTACCAGAACGCTTGCGCCGTTTTCCCGCGCGGTTATGGCCGCACACAGGGCCGCGTTTCCCCCGCCCAGGACCAGAACGTCCCAGTTTTTCAAAGCATATTGATTCATAGCCATCTTCCGTTAGTGGTTGGCCCTGTCGTTCTGACCTACAGAACGCCCTTCTATTTAGTGGACTGACTCTCTAATACTTGATGAATGGGCAATTTTCAAGTGAAAATTTCCATTCTACCGGCCCATTTTATTCAACGGCTGCGAAGCGCCGTGATTTCAAAGGCTTTTTTCGGTTTCAGGGCGCTCATCGGGCGCGGGTGCGTGAAAGCTTGCAAACACGCAGACCCCGGCAGGAGAGAGGATGGAGAACAGCGAAGCGTTTTTGCAGGAAATACGGGAGAGTTTTCCGGAAATACTCAAACGATGTCAAAGACAACCGGACCGGCGCCGGAAAATGGCTGATTTCCTGAATACGTGTCTTCGAAGCGCGCCGGGGCGCTTTCATTCACTCGGATGAACTGATCGAGACCTTGCCGAGGCGGTCGCGGCGTTATTCCATACTGTGTCCAGGCTGCTTTTCCGCAGGATTAATCCAACAGGAGCAGAAGGTTGGGTGTGAGATCTTCGCACTGCGCCGGCAACGTGTGATCCACCGTAAAGGCTGCACTGGGACCGGCTGAGGGCGCGCCGTTTCCCACCTGGTCAGTCGCCGTCCAGGCAACTATGCTGATCCCGAGCGTCCCGTCACCGGTTATTTTGGAGATTGTGACTGTCCGGGTGCTCCCGGTACCGGAAACTATAATTTCCCCATCAGCCGTGCCGGTTTTATCAAGAACGATATTGTCTGCCGCCAGGCTGATTGTATTGGCCCCTGAATAGGTTACGGTATAGGTGACCGGGCAGGACCTGGTCGATGCGGCCGAAGGAGGGCCGATCAAAACTGTTGGGGGGGTACTATCCACCATAAACACGGCACTGGGACCGGCTGCCGGGGTGGTGTTTCCGGCCTGATCGGTTGCAGTACCCGCCGCTATGCCGATCCCCAGAGTTCCGTTTCCGGTTATTCCGGATATCGTTACCGTACGGGAGGTGTTTCCACTGCCGGTAACGGAAATGTTTCCATCTGCGGTGCCCGTTTTATTGAGGGTTACACTTGACGCGGACAGGGTGATCGTATCGGCTCCCGCGTAGGTTACCGTATATGAGATCGGCCCGGATTTGGTGGTTGCGGCCGAAGGGTTGCCGATCGAAAACGTCGGAGGGGAATTATCCACGGTAAACGTGGTGCTTGCACCTGATGCCAGGGCGGTGTTGCCAAACTGATCGATGGCAGTACCCGCCGCGATACTTATCCCAAGGGTTCCGTTTCCGATTATTCCGGATATCGTTACCGTACGGGAGGTGTTTCCACTGCCGGTAACCGCAACGCTTCCATTTGCGGTGCCTGTTTGATTGAGGGTGATCTTTGACGGGGATAGGATGATCGTATCGGCTCCGGAATAAGTCACGGTGTATGTAACAGGAGAGGAACCGGTCAGGGTGGTTGAAGGAAGACCTATGGATACAGCCGGCGGAACTGCCCGAGTGGTTGCGGCGGCGGGGTCCGAGTAGGCGGAATTGCCCGCGACGTTATAGGCTTGCACCCTGTATCTGTAGGTCGTATTCCCCGCCAGGCCCGTATCGTTGAAAGCGGTCGAACCCGCTCCCAGGGTCGCGATCCGGTCAAAGGAGGTGCAGTCCGAACCTTGGCAACGTTCGACATAATAGCCGGACTCGTTTGTGGCATTATCTATCCAGTAAAGGTTTATCTGGTCGCTGGAAAACGTGGTGGCCGATAAACCGGTCGGGGCCGCGGGAGGGGTCGGAAGATGCCGATACCCCTCATATGCGATCGTCCAATTTCCAAACCACACCGGGCCGCTGAGCTGGTTGTAATCGATCCTGAAAAAACCGTCCTCTCCCCAGCCTTTGCCCCAACTGTTTTTGACTATAAAACATTGGTTATCGTCGTCGTAGCCTACGATGGTTACGGCATGGCTGCCCCTGTAGCTGCCATAAGAATACCTGTAGATGCCATTCCTGTAATAGTCGAAATCGGTGTAGACATCAAATGTGGTTACGAGAGGGCCATAAGTGTAGAGCGCGTCTTTTATATTATCGATGGTGGGGGCCGTTGTGGCCACCCAGTGCCAGTCGATGACACCATCCGTGCTGTCTTGCCAGTGTTGGCAGGCATTTTCGCAGGGAGTGTCTGCGGAAGTATAGGGAAAACAGGATTCAAGAGGCAACCCCGTCATTTTAATGTAATTGGACGCCCCGGAAACACCACCGCCGTCGCAAGTTCCCGCGCCGCTGCAGGAAACGAGTATCTGCTCGGCCAAATCCTTTCCCGCGCCTCCCCCCAGGATAACCTGCGACTCCAGGGCCGCCGTAACGGCGAATGCCCAGCAGCTTCCGCAACTACGCTGATCTTTTACTTCAGTCACATAGTTCACCCCGTTGTAGTCCCGCCAATCGAAGGTGCCGGAGGGAGCGGAAGCCGTTACCGGAGCGGAAACGGCAAAAGACACTTCAGCTTGTTCGGCCGATGCGCCGGTTGGCTTAATCAGGCCCAGGCGGGATTTTCTTTCCTCGGGCGGCAACTGAGAGACGGAGGTCTCCCCGGCCGTCCATTGCGCCCCCCGTGCCTGGATCGCGCGCCTGATTTGTTCGAGTTCCTGCTGATCGGCAAGGCATACCGAGCTAAAGACAAACAGAACGAAAAGCGCCGCAGCAGCAATCACCTTTCGCGGCCCGGCATCCTTTCCGACAAACATAGGTTCGGTCCTTCGGGCAAGGGTTATCGGGAAAGAAGCATTAAACTTTTGGATACGGCCATATTTTGCGGGCCATGCCGGAGTGAAACGTTGCAACTGTTATTATGCCAGAAGAATCAAATCATTTGAAGATAATAATCCCTGCCGGACCCGGACCGGCCACTACGGTAATCAACCCCGAGGCATCGGTAACAGGCATTATTCCCGTTTTTCAGGGTGACTGTAATGGAACTGCGTATCAGGGAGAACGAATCCAGGGTATACGATTATCCCTTCAAGCGGCAACGCAAAAAGGAAAAGACATCGGATTCATCGTCAAGTGCATAGCATCGGCGTGGATCAGACGATTCGAAGTCAGATTGCAATAGCGGGTCTTGTTCCGAATGATACTCCATGGGTGGAGGATATATAACTTTTCTGATCGAGGTGAAACGGGTGGTGGAAATGCCTTTTTCCGATCCGCGACCGGGAGGAAACCAGGGCGACGGTCCCATGCCCGCATATCGCGGCACGACTCGCCTGTTGGCTGCCATATCCAAAGAGTGGAGTGGTTCGGATCATTCGATGCCGGCACGTTTCCTGATTATGTAGATGCCGTCGCGGATGGTGAGGAACAGCTTTTCGGCCCGGTCGTCGGCTTTCACCAGTTCGTTGAAATCCGCCATTGCCCGGCTTTCATCGTCTTGCGGATCGAATATCCGGCCGTACCACAGGGCGTTATCGGCAAGTATCAAGCCGCCGGTTCGCAAGATCCTCATCGATTCGCCGTAATATGCAATATAGTTTTTCTTGTCGGCATCGATGAAAACCAGGTCCGACACTGCATCCGGCAGGGTTTTAAGGATTTCCAGCGCCTCGCCTTCACGCAGGGCGATCTTGTAGCCGCTGGAGCTCCGGTTGAAAAAATCCTGGGCGATTTTCGCATAATGGGGGTCGTGCTCGATGGTCAGGATTTCCCCGTCGGGGGGGAGGGCTTCGGCCATGGCAAGGGCCGAGTAGCCGGTAAATGTACCGATGTCAACAACGTTTCGTGCTCCGCACAGTCGAGTCACCAACTGCAGGAACCGGCCCTCGACCCGTCCGGTGAGCATACTGGGATAGGGTGTGGCGGTCAGCGTAAAATGTTCAACCTCCTCGAGGAGTGCGGACATGGGTGTTGTATGCTTCGCGGCATACTCTTCCGCCTCCCCGGCCACAACATCCATGAAACAGTAGATGCCGTGTGATGAGGTATCCGCTTGTCTGTCCAAAGTCTGAGTTTGTTTTCGGCTCACGGGACCCCTTCCTTAATTTCTGCAGTGCCTCCTATTATCTTAAGCATTTTTCGGCAGGCATCCCGAGACCATTCCACCGCAGAGCCCCATCCCCCCGCCTCGATTTATACGGTCCATGGGGTACGAATGAGAGGACTGCGGTACCTCAAAGATTTTAACATCTTGGAAAATCAAGGAGATAAGCCAGAATTAACTTAGTGGCTCGAAGGTGCCATTCAGGAAAGGGTGGGGCATGCTTTAAATGACGATTCCCCCGGCGCATAAAATAATGCAATAGGCTTCGCTTCATTACTATTGAGGGGGGCCGGGTCCGCAGTCCGGCCGCGATATGGGGGCTGCGGGGCGGGCCTGTCAGCCGGCGGATGGAAGATGGACATGGAACGAGCTTCCGGCGCCGACTTCACTCACCACCCTTACAAAGCCGTTGTGGGTCTCAACGATCTTTTTAACGATGGCAAGCCCCAGGCCCGTTCCGACGATGTATCTCGTCTTTTCATTCTTAACCCTGTAAAACGGCATGAAGATCTTGTCCAGGTCCTCGGCGGGAATCCCGAAGCCGGTGTCCGACACGCTCACCCGCACGTAGTCGTTTTCCACCGTCGCCGAAACGGCTATCCTGCCGCCTTCCGGTGTATAGTTGATCGCATTGCTGATGAGGTTGCTGAACACTTCCTCCATATTGCGCCGGTTGGCGAGCACAGGGCTCAAATCCGGCGGCAGCGCCGTCTCGAGGGTGAGAGACTTGCCCTCGGCCCGCGCACGATGAAACGCAATCTGTTGCTCCAGGAGATCCACCATATCGAGATGCTCCCTCTCCAGGCTGATCAGGCCGGACTCTATCCTGGCCAGGTCCAGAAGC
Organism: uncultured delta proteobacterium; assembly: GCA_963712895.1. Taxonomy (GTDB): domain Bacteria; phylum Desulfobacterota; class Syntrophobacteria; order Syntrophobacterales; family Syntrophobacteraceae; genus SbD1. The sequence continues at coordinate 539,617 of CAVQJR010000021.1, forward strand.
TCGGAGGTAAGGTCCGCCAGGCCCCTTAGCCTTTCGGAAGCCCTGCTCAAAATCTCCTGCTGGTTCTGACTCACCTGTCCCGCCAGCCCGTCGAGCACCACCTTGAGCTGAGCCAGGACCGCATTGAGGGGGTTTCTGATTTCGTGGGCCACCATGGAGACGAAATCGGACCTGATCTGATCCATCTTCTTGAGGGCCGTGATGTCGTGCAGTACCGTTATCGTCCCCACGTTTCGATGGGACCTGTCCCGAAACGGGATGCACCGCACGCCCAGTGTGGCCCCCTCCGAATGGCCGTCCTCCATGGCATGGCACTCCAACTCCTCCATGAACTCGACAAGCTCATCGCTCGGATTGGAAAGCGCCTTGGCAACCAGGGCCTCGATAAACTCGTTTCGTATCACCTCACCCGCGGGGAGCCCGATGGGGCTTTCCCCCCGGTAGCCGACCATTTTGAGAAAAGCCGGGTTGCACAGGACCACCCGCTTCTCACTGTCGGTGGCCATCACGCCGTCGAGGAGGTGATTTACGAGCAGGCGCATTCGCGATTTTTCGTTGGCGATGTCCTGCATGGTCTGGGTGTGCTCGATGGCCTTGGCCACGATAAGCCTGAGTTGATCGAGGGCGAAAGGCTTGGGGATGAAGTCGAAGGCCCCCTTTTTCATTGCTTCAATGGAATGTTCGACCGTGGCGTAACCGGTTATGACTATGATGACCGAATCGGGATGGATCGCCTTGACGTGCGTCAGCACATCGAAACCGGAAAGTCCCGGCATCATCAGGTCCAGCAGGATGATGTCGAAGTGCTTGTCCTCGATCATTTTCAGCCCGAGCTCCCCGCACTCGGCCGTCAGTACCTCGATGCCGTCCATGGCCAGTACCTTGCGGCAGCCGTCGCGAATGCGCTGCTCGTCGTCAACGACGAGCACGCTGGGCCTGAAAATGTTTTTTTCCGTAACTTTTTCCACTATAGGGGCTGTCATGTTCCTCACCATGGGCATGGGCGTCAGCAAAACAACGGGGCGGCATCCTCATCGGTATCCTGAAAGAGTGAGAACTCCACCACGAAAGTCGTGCCCGCCCGGTTCGTCTCCTTGACCCAGACATCGCCACCGCATTCTTTGACTATCCCGTAGGCGGTGCTCAATCCCAAACCGGTGCCCTCTCCGGGAGCCTTGCTCGTAAAAAAGGGGTCGAATATCCTGGACAGATTCTCGATGGGTATTCCACAGCCGGTATCGGAGACTTCGAGACAGGCTCTCTGTTTATTCCGGTCCACATAGGTCCTGAGGGTGATGATTCCCCTGTGATCCATGGCATCCAAAGCGTTCATGACGAGATTGATGATCACCTGGCTCATCTGATTTCGATCTCCCTTGATCATCATCACCTCGTCGGAAAGCTCTTTGACGATTTCTACGTTCATAAACAGTTTCTGGTCGCGGATAAGGCTGAGGCTGTATTCAAGAAGCACATTGAGATGAAGTATTTCCTTCCTGATGCTTGTTTTTCTGCTGTACACAAGTAAATTTCTAACGATTTCCGTGCATCGTTTTATATCTTCGATGACCAGGTCCAGATCCTTTTGCCGTGGGTCCTGTTCGTCCAGGCTTTCCCGCACCATTCCCACATAAAGGAGAATACCCGTCAGGGGATTATTGATCTCGTGAGCCACACCGGCGGCGAGTTGTCCAAGAGAGGCCATTTTTTCCGCCTGTGCGATTCTCAGGAAAATCTGTTTCCCCCGCTCCTCTTCCGCCAGCTTCTCCCTGAGGTCGTTGAAGACCCCCATTGTGCCCACTTCCCTGTCATCCTCGTAGATGATCGCGGCGGTCAGCTCGACGGGTATTTGCACACCCTCGGAACTCACGATACTGACCCTACGGGAGGGCAGCTTACCTTTTCCGCCGGCGCGCTCATCCCTCAGCAGCTTCATGATTTCCTTGGCCTGCCCGGGGGGATGCAGGTCATCCACAGTGATTTTTCCCCTGGCGTCATGGAGGGAGTATCCGGTAAGCTCTTCGGCGGCTCGATTCATGATGAGGACCCTGCCTCCCCGGTCCGCCGCAATTATCGCGCTGGTCGAACTTTCTATGAGGTTTTGGGTGAACTCCTTTATTCCGGAAAGTTTTCTTTCAAGGGTCTTGATCTCGGTGACGTCCCTGATGGTTTCGATGATATAGGCCACACTGCCGTCGTCATTATGGATCGGGGAAAATACCCGGTCCTCCCACTTCGCGCGACCGCCGGGCGTTACCACGCGCCGCAGGGTCGAATGCCCGCTGCGTTCGGCAAGCACCCTGGGGAAGGGGCATCCACGAAGAGAACACGGCTCATGGGAGTGATAGAAGAAATCGTGGCATGTCCTTCCGATAATCTGCTTCTTTTTTACGCCCAATTTCTCCAGATAATTCCGGTTGACCTCCACGATAATCTTATCCGGCGTCAGGATAAGGGCGGGCAGGGAAAGGGAATCGAATACTCTTATCCTCCAGTTTATGCCCTTTTTGGCCTTAGGTTTTTTCACCACCGCAATCCATGCGATTGCCCACCGACCGGGCAAAGCTCATATCTCTTGCATCAAGGCCCGCATTCATCCCGGGAGGTCCGGGCACCGAAAGCGGCGCCGGGCCGTTCCCGGTGGGCAGACCTCCCCAGGGCGAAGCGCCATGAGGAGCGGCCCCGGTTATCGCCTGAGGGTGTCCTGCACGACTTCCATGAGCTTGTCCAGGTCGACGGGTTTTTCAATGTAGTCGTCGGCCAGGTTGGTCATCCCCTGCCAGGACGTGTAGCTGGTCGTATTCACGAAGCTGGCCACCGCTGTTAGCAGCACCACCGCTATGTCCTTGTATTCAGGGTTTTTCTTGATCTCATCGCAAAGATCGTATCCATGCTTCCTGGGCATCATGACGTCCAGAACGATCAAATCGGGCCTTTCCTGCTTTATTTTTTCCCAGGCCTCGACTCCATCGTAAGCTTTCGCCACTCTGAAGTTATTGCTCGCAAGTTTCATGGAAATCGAATCTACGATATCCGGATCGTCGTCCACTACCAGAATGAGTTGTTGAGCGCTCATGTCCCTGTCTCCTTTTGAATTTCAAACCTGAAGCCGTCATTCCAAGCTAAACAGATCGATTTCCCCCCCTGTTCCCTCCCACAGGGGAGGGAGATCGCCGCTTTGCTCCAGCCAGGAGGCATGGCCGCATTGCTCCTCCCCCTCGGCGGGGAAGGCCGGGTGGGGGTGCAAGTCATTATACGGCAAAACACTTTTGCTTGGTAGCGATCTCAGAACCGCTCAATTTGGATCTACACCTGAGGCCGGGGCAGGAGCCCCGCTCTTTCCACGATCTCCGGCACCTTATGTTCCCATTCGATGGCCATCAGGTGAAATCCCGCAACACCCTCCACCGCCTTTAGCCGTTCGATGGTCTCGATGCAGATCTTAATGCCTTCTTCGGCCTGTTTTTCCTTGGGAAGTCCCGCCAGCCGTTTCACGATCTCATCGGGCACATCCATTCCCGGGACTTTCGCTTTCATATACTTGGCCATGCCCGCGGACTTCATGGGCGTGACGCCCGCCAGGATGTAAACCTTCTTGTGCAGGCCCCGCTCCCGGACCCCTTCCATCCACTTTTCGAACTTGTCCACGTTGTAGATGCACTGGGTCTGAATGAAGTCCACACCGGCGCTGACCTTCTTAGCCAGGCGTGCAACCCGCAGTTCGAAGGGATCGGCAAAGGGATTGGCGGCGGCCCCGATGAACATCTTCGGAGGCCCGTCAATCGGCTCGCCCCCCTGGAACTTCCCCTCGTCCCGCATATTCTTGACCATATCGATCATCTGGATGGAATCGAGGTCGTGCACGCTCGCCGCCATCTTGTGGTCTCCAAAGTAGGGATGGTCGCCGGACAGGCAAAGCATGGTGTCGATATCGTGCGAGTAGGCGCCAATGATATCGCTTTGCATGGCAAGCCGGTTGCGGTCCCTGGTAACCATTTGCAGGATCGGATTGAGCCCGGCCTGCCGGACCAGGATACAGGCCGCCAAACTTGACATTCTCACCATGGCGGTCTGGTTGTCCGTAACATTTACGCCGTCCACGCAGCCCTGGAGCATTTTCGCCTTTTCCCTGACCTTGTCGGGAAGAGCGCCTCGTGGCGGCCCGCATTCGGAGGTGACGGCCAGGTGCCCGGATGTCAGTATTTTTTCAAGTACGCTTTCCGTCTTCATGATACCAGGTCCTCTCTGATAATCCTTCGCGGGCCGGCGCCTCTTCCCGGGCGCCAGTCCTTGGCGGGTATGTTTTTTTCATACATACTGGTCAGTCCAAGCGCCTTGAGGCGGTCCCAGATAAGCTGCCAGGCACAGTCTACGTCCGGGTCGATCTCACATTTTCCGTTGGTTGACCCTCCGCACGGCCCATTCATTATCTGCTTGGAGCACCTTGCAATGGGGCAGATCCCTCCCGTTCGCCCGAGGATGCAATCCCCGCAGCCCTGGCACCGTTCCGCCCAAACCCCCTGGCGTTCGGAAGCCCCCATGAATTTGGTGTTCAGTGCGGGAAAGACGGGCTTTTCCCGGAACCGCCTGGCCACCTCCTGCACACCGCAGCCACAGGCCATCGAAAGCACGGCATCAACCTGATTGATATGCGGGATGAGCTGTTCGACGTATTCAGGGTCGCACTGCCTTTCCAGCGTGATCTCCTGAACCTCGAGCTGCTTTCCTTCCTTCATGAAGCTCATCTGGAGAGCGGAGGCGAGAAGCCCCACCTCCTTGCGGCCCCCTGCCGCACACACGCTCACACACTCGTTGCATCCAGCCAGAAGAATGCGACGATAGGGCCTTGTGCATTCAAGGATTTCCTCCATGGGTTTTCGTTCCGCAGTAATCATCTTCGCCAACGCTCCCTTTCTGGAAATTAGCCTGCAGCCTGTTCCATCGCTGAGGTCTGCCCCGGTTTGGCCGGGTTCGGACCAAGACCACGAATTTTTTCCGTAAATTCCGAAGCCATCTGGGCAAACTTTTCGCCCATGCCCGCAGAGATCTTAAACATCTCGACCCGCTCCCCTCCTACGCCGATTTCATCGAGAAGCCGTTTAACGGAGGAGATGCGCCGCTCCGCCCTGATATTTCCATTTTTGAAATGGCAGTCTCCGTCGAGGCAACCGGCGGCAAACACCCCATCGGCCCCCCGTTGCAGTGCCTTCATGATATGAATGGCATCCACTTTTCCGGAACAGGGCACCCTGATGATCTTTACGTTGGATGGATATCGCTGCCTCATACTGCCCGCCATGTCCGCGGCCGTGTAGGCGCAGTAGTGGCAGCAGAAAGCCACGATAACCGGTTCAAATCGGTCCATCACACCGTCCTTTCGAAAAGTCCTTCCAATTTGGCCAATACCTGGTCATCCTCATACTGCATGAGCTGAATGGCCTTTGCGGGGCAATCCGCCGCGCAGGTCCCGCAACCGTGACATTTGGCGGGATCGATCTCGGAAACCCCGTCCGCATTGATCGAGGGGATGCCGAAGGGACATACGCGCACGCAAATGAGGCAGGCCGTGCACCTCTCACTGTTCACCTGCGCCGCCGCGGCGCCGAGGTTGATGACGTGCCTGGCGAGGAAGGTCTGGGCCCGCCCCGCCGCTGCCTGCGCCTGGGCGACGCTTTCACGTATGTTCTTCGGCGAATGGGCGGTCCCGGCGACGAAGAATCCCGGTATCGGAAGATCTACCGGCCTCAATTTGACGTGGTCTTCCAGGAAATACCCATCCTGGGTCCTGGGAAGGCGAAAAATCGTACCCAGGTCTTCGGTTGATTCCTCGTCGGCCAGAAATCCGGTGCTGAGCACCAGGCGGTCGGCAAGGATCTCGATCTTTCTGTCCAGAACGGGGTCGGTGAACATGACCGAAACCTTGTCGCCCTCTGCTCGAACCGACGGCTTTTCAGCGGGTTCGTAGGCGGCAAACATGATCCCCCGCTCCCGTGCCTTCCTGTAGAAGTCTTCCTCAAATCCGGGCGTGCGTATATCGCGGTACAGTACCATGATCCGCGCGTCGGGATTGAGGTCCAGTATCCGCAGGGCGTTTTTCAGGGCGGACTGGCAGCATACCCGGGAGCAGTTCGGGTTCTCCGGAGTACGTGAGCCCACGCACTGGATCATCACCACATTATTCCAGCTACCGGCCGATTCGGGGTTTTCCAGCAGGAACGCCTCGAGATCGAGTTGCGTGGTAACCGCTTCATGCCGGTCCAGGAGATACTCGTCCGGGCGATTGGGGACGGCCCCTGTCGCCAGGACGGTTATGCCGTGCTTGATCTGCCGGTAAAACATCTGGGGGCCGACCTGGATGCCGGTTTTGAACATCCCGGCCATTCCGGAGTGGTCAACCACCATGGAACTTGTCAGGACCTGAATGTGATCGTGCGATTGGACCCTTGCGATCACCTCGTCCAGGTGGGCCTGTACGTCTTCGCCGTCCAGGGTTTTGTGGATTTTGCGAGCAAGTCCTCCCAGGCGGCGTGACTTTTCAACCAGGTGGATGGTGTAGCCCATGTCCGCCAGGCTAAGGGACGCGACCATGCCGGCGACGCCTCCGCCCACCACGAGGATGTCTTTGTCCATGGGGAGCAGATGATCGGAGAGCGGACGGGACAGGCGCACCCCCGCCACCGCCATTCGAACCAGCTCTTTTACTTTCTCCATCGCATGCCGGGGATGATCGAAGTGGACCCAGGTGCCCTGGTCCCTCAAGTTGGCGATTTCCAAAAGGTACTTATTCAACCCCGCCTTTCGCACCGCGTCCTGAAACAGCGTCTCATGGGTCCGTGGCGAGCAGGCCCCGATGACGACACGGTTCAGTTTTTCGCTGCGAATCAATCCCTGCATACGTTCCAAAGACTCACGGCTGCACCCGTGTCCCACGCCCTCGGATACGACCACATCGGGCAGGGAACGCATCGCGGCGGCTATTTCCTCCACGTTCACCACGGCGCCGATATTAATGCCGCAGTCACATATAAAGACACCGATCCTGGGCTCCTCGCCCGCCACGTCCCGCTCCGGAGGAAATTCCTCGCTTCTTTCGGAGACGACCTGAACCGGGCTGAGATCCCTGGATGCGCAGCACGCTGCGGCACTGGCCTGGACGATGGTTTCCGGAATGTCCTTGGGGCTTTCGAACAGCCCGCACACGTAAATCCCCGGCCGGGAAGAGGCCACGGGGCTGAAGGCCTCCGTTTTCGTGTAGGAGTGCTCGTTAAGCTCTATGCCCAGGTTTTCGGCCAGTTCCTTAAGTTCCGGCGAGATTCTAAAACCGGTGGAAAGGACCACCATGTCGAAAACTTCTTCCCGGTTCGGGCCGGTTCCGCACGGAGTGTAGCCGATGCTGAGTCCGCCCGTCATGGACCCGTCCACACAGACGGGCTCGATGCTGTGGGGACGGCTGCGCACAAGGCGCACCCCATATTCGTCGACGGCCCTTTTGAGGTAGAGTTCGTAGTCCTTGCCCGAGGTCCTCATGTCCATATAGAAAATCGTTGTATCGATATCCTCCTGGAAACGCTCCCGGGTTACGACGGCTTCCTTTAGCGCGAACATGCAGCAGGCGCTCGAACAGTAGGAAACGGCCCCTTCCTGCAGGCTGCGGGAACCCACGCATTGAATCCAGGCTATGCGCCGCGGCCTCGTTGCATCCGACGGGCGGAGCAGTTCCCCCTGGGTCGGGCCCGAGGCGGACAGGATGCGTTCATATTCAAGGCTTGTCACCACGTTCGGATAGGAACCGTAACCGTAGGTATCCAAAACTGCGGGATTGAAAACGTCCGCTCCCGGCGCCATGACGACAGACCCCACTTCCAGCGAGCCTGACTTGACCGTATCATCCACGATGATGGCACCCGCCGGACAGACGTTGACCAAGGCTTCAACATCGGTACAGCGAGCCATGTCGATGCTGAAGGCATAGGGTGTGGCCTGGGGATAGCGCATGCACGTGGGGGCTCGATGGTCCAGGCCGGGCGTGAAGCGGACGATTTCCGGGAACTTTCTTGCGCATTCCCCGCAGGCGGTGCACTTTTCTACATCGATGTAGCGGGGTTCGGTTGTGAGGGTGGCGGTAAAATCGCCGGCTTCTCCTTCGAGTTTGTTCAGCCGGGTTGCGGTCATGAGCTGGATATGCAGGTCCCGCCCACTTTCCGAAAGATGGGGGGACAGGGTACAGAGGTCGCAGTTGTTGGTGGGAAAGGTTCTGTCCAGGCGTGTCATGAGTCCGCCGATGGCAAAAGCGCTGTCGATCAGCACGACATCCCTGCCCGCCTCGGCAAGATCCAACGAAGCTCGGATGCCCCCCATACCTCCGCCCACGACGAGCACTCTGTTCTTTAACCGGGATTTATCTTGCTCTTCCATGCGCGAGTCCTAATCTTCTCTTATGGCTGATGGTAACGGATGATTTCCACTCTTACAGGACGCAGCCGACATTAAAGACCTGCATAATCCAGAATGGAAGGAAGCCGGTGCTCCCAACCATGCGCAACGATCCGCACCCCTTGCGCCATGGTTTTGAGGGCCGCAACCGTTTCACCGGCTATGCGGACGCATTCGGTCTCCCGGTCGGAAGCCTTTCGTATGCGCTGTATGAGCTGGTCCGTTATTCCGGCGGCAGGATCGCTGGTGGCGATGAACCTCGCGGCACCGACGGACTTGAGGAGGAAAACCGTGGGAATGATCGCAACTTTTAGTTCCTTCGCTTTGTCCATGAAAGCGGCAAAGCGCTTCACGTCGTAGACAGGGGGAGTCACAACGAACGTCGCTCCCGCCGCTACCTTCTTTTCGGCCCGCCGGAGTTCGGCTTCGAGGGACCGCTCGTCCGGGCAGGGAGCCATATCGCACCCCTTGACAAAGCTCGGGCTTCCATCGAGTGCAATCCCCGCCAGGTCTTTTCCCCGTTCCAACGATCGGATGGCGTTCAGAAGTCCGAGTTCATCCAGATCGTTCACCGGCTTCGCATCGTGATGATCCCCGTTGACAATTTCCTCGCTGCAAACGACAATGAACGTGTGAATGCCGAGTGCATGGGCTGCAAGAATGTCCCCCTGAAGCGCCATCCGGTTCCTGTCTCTGCAATACAGATGGATGATCGCCTCGATTCCCTGCTGCTGTACGAGCACCCCACCGGCAAGGGCGCTCATTCTCATTATGCCGTTGTCCATGTCCGGCACAATAACTGCGTCCACGCAGCTTTTGATCCTGAGCGCATTAGATACGAACTGGGAGCTGTCGATGCCTTTTGGCGTATTCATCTCAGCCAGTATCACGAATTCACCCGACGAAAGTCTTTTCTGAAAACTCATAGGCTCTCTCTTCCTCTCCGCGCTGCTTCTCCAATGTGTGCCCGGGAGCGTGGCCGGCGGCGGCCATCATCACCCGCCTTTGTGTTGTGCTGAGCAGTGGCTCGGCAGGGCGAGCTACCTGGTCTTTTTCAACCGGATCCTACAGGTACTGGACTCCTCCTCGAACTCGATCCCGATCAGCTCGCAGACGGAAAAAGGAATGACCTTGAGGATATCACCCCTGGAATCGGGATCGCGCGTGATGATTTCCATCGTCTCATCGGCTCTTATGTTCTTGAAGACCTGTGCCATCTTCAGAAGGGCAAGGGAAGTGAGCGTGTCCCTGAAATCGAGAATATGGTCTGCTTTGCGTTCCACTCGGAGATGCTCCTTCTGTTCGGATCAGAGGCATGTTAAGCAAAACGGAGGCCAGTTGTTCCACAATGTTTCACATATTCCATTTATTCCTGATTTTAGGTATCAAATGGTCTTTTTGAGGTAATTTATTCACTGCCGGGCGCCCGCAGTGAACACATATTGTGTCAAAATGTTAAGATATGAGACTTAACAAGACATTCATAATTTAACGGTTGGGGCTGTCATGTTTGAAAAGGATCTGGATGCGTACTGGAAGACCGTCGTCAACACTATCCACGATGGAATCATGATCGTGGATACGCAAGGCTCCATCGTGACCACCAACAGGGCACTCGAAACGCTTACGGGTTATTCCCGCGAAGAACTTATCGGGCAGAAGTGCTCCATTCTCAATTGCAGCATCTTCGGAGTGGCGAGAGGAAACAGCGGGCCGCACTGGTGCGTGCTGTTCAAAACCGGCACCATCAACACGCACCGCTGCACCATCATGAGAAAAGACGGCGCTTACGTTCACGTTCTGAAAAACGCCGCTTTGCTCTACGACAGCGAGGGCAGCGTGATCGGGGCCGTCGAGACTTTAACCGACATATCCGAGGTCGTTGAAAAGGACCGCCAGATTGCGGCCTTTCGCCGTGAACTGCGCTCCGAAGACCACTTCCACGGCATTATCGCAATCTCGGGGGTCATGCGGCGACTGTTTGACCTTATCGAAAACGCCGCCCGGTCGGATGCGCCCGTGATCATATTCGGAGAAAGCGGAACCGGAAAGGAACTCGTGGCCAGGGCCATCCACCAGATCGGCGAACGCAAGGACAGCCCGTATATCAAGGTGAATTGCGCGGCCCTTACGGAATCCCTCCTGGAAAGCGAACTCTTCGGGCACGTCAAGGGCGCCTTCACCGGCGCCTACAAGACAAGGATGGGAAGGTTCGAAGCGGCCCAAAACGGAGACATTTTTCTGGACGAAATAGGCGACCTGCCGCCCTCAACCCAGGTGAGGCTTCTTCGCGTGCTGGAAGAAAAGGTTGTGGAGCGGGTTGGAGACAACCGGCCCATACCCGTGGACGTGCGCATCATATCGGCCACCAACAGGGACCTCGCGCGGCTGGTGGAGGGGGGCTCGTTCAGAAAGGACCTCTATTTTCGCATCAACGTCATACCCGTCAGGCTGCCGCCCCTGCGGGAGAGGGTGGAAGATATCCCGCTGCTCGCGGAATCGTTTTTCCGCAAACTGCGGCTCAAAGGCGAAAAAAAGATCGAGGGCGTCAGCATAAACGCCATAGAGGTCCTCATGGGCTACACCTGGCCGGGCAACGTCCGGGAGCTTAAAAGCGCGTTTGAATATGCTTTCGTCACTTGCCAGGAATCCATGATCCAGCCCCATCACCTCCCGCCCGACATCCTCAGGGCGAAACCTTCGGCCAGGGGCGGCAAGCCCCCGGTCATCAACAAGGAGGACATCAAAAAAAGACAGCTTATCGATGCCCTTGCCAGGGCAAAGGGCCACCGGTCGCTGGCGGCCGAGATACTCGGCGTTTCGCGCGTTACCGTATGGAATCGCATGAAACGATTCGGGATCAGTTGTGATCACGCCACGAATGTGACGGAGCAACCCTGAGTGTCGCAAAGCGCCGTGAGTCGCGCCGACTCCGGGCACTCGGCCTCACGCGCTTGCGCGCGCGGCCGAAACTGCCGGGGCGCGCGGGGGAAAACTTTGCCCCACTCTGTCATGACGTTTTCGATGCACCCCGCGGGCAACGGCCCGGAATGTTCTTTCGACGAAACATGTTTTTGACCTTCCCGGCAGCACCTGCTATTGAAATCCCTTCAAAAAGCAATTATTTATCCCCGACCTCATTTAAAGGGAAAGATCACATTGTCCATGCAGCGGATTAGAAACTTCAGCATCATTGCGCATATCGATCATGGAAAATCCACCCTGGCCGACCGTTTGATTCAGCACGCCGGCCTGGTCAACGACCGGCAGTTTCGCGACCAGATCCTCGATAACATGGATATCGAAAGGGAAAGAGGCATCACCATCAAGAGCCAGACCGTGATGCTGTCCTATACGAGCCATTCCGGCGAGGTATTCGACCTTAATCTCATCGACACTCCGGGACACGTGGACTTTTCATACGAAGTGTCCCGCGCATTGGCCTCGTGCGAAGGCGTGCTCCTTCTGGTGGACGCTTCCCAGGGAGTGCAGGCGCAAACGGTGGCCAATCTGTATGCCGCCATGGAACACGATCTCGCCATTATCCCGGTGATCAACAAGATTGACCTGCCTTCGGCCGATATCGATATGGTCAAGGAGCAGATCGAACATGACCTGGCGCTCGATGCGGACCATGCCATCCTGTGCTCCGCAAAGGAGGGGACGGGAATCGAAGATGTCCTGGAAGCTGTCGTAAACCTGGTCCCGGCCCCGTCCGGAGATGCTGAAAAGCCTCTTTCGGCGCTGATCTTCGATGCCCATTACGACCCCTTCCGGGGCACCATCGTGAACTGCCGTATCTTCGACGGCACGATTCGGCCGGGAGACATCATCCGCCTGATGTCCAACGGAGCGACCCACAAGGTGGAGGAGGTGGGAGTATTTCGTTTGTTCAGGGACTCGCGGGAAAAACTTTCGGCGGGTTCCGTGGGGTACGTGATTGCGGGAATCAAGACCGTTGCCGATATAAGAATCGGCGATACCATGACACTGGATTCCAATCCCGTTTCATCCGCCCTGCCCGGCTTCAAGGATATAAAGCCGGTGGTCTTCTCCTCGCTCTACCCCATCTCTTCGGATGATTATCCGTCCCTTTTGGATTCGCTCGAAAAATACAAGCTAAACGACGCCGCGCTGGTCTATCAGAAAGACTCCTCCGTAGCCCTCGGCCAGGGGTTCCGCTGCGGGTTTCTGGGGCTTCTTCACCTGGAGATTGTCCAGGAGCGGCTGGAACGCGAATTCGATCAGTCCATTATCATGACGGTGCCAAGCGTCCAGTACCAGTTTACACTGCTCGACGACACCACCATTACCGTGGAAAACCCTCAATATTATCCGGACCCCATTCTTATCAAAAGTTCGGCGGAACCCTTTATAAGGGCCACCATTATCATCCCCGAGCGCTACATGGGCGCGGTGATGAAATTATGCCTGGAGCGCCGGGGGGCCAATCCCAGGACCACTTATCCGACACCGGGCCGGATCGAAATAGTCTTCGATATGCCGCTTGCGGAGGTCGTCTTCGACTTCTACGACCGGCTGAAGACGGTGACTCAAGGCTACGGCTCGTTTGACTATGAACTTATCGAATACCGGGTAAGCGACCTCGTAAAGCTGGACATCCTGGTAAACAGTGAACGGGTCGACGCCCTTTCCCTGATCGTACACCGGGACCGTGCGAGGGCCTGGGGAGTGCAGGTCTGCGACCGGCTCAAGGAGGAAATACCCAGACACAACTTCAAAATCGCGATCCAGGGCGCTATCGGTGGAAAGATTATCTCTCGTTCCACCATTACGCCGTTCAGAAAAGATGTCACGGCCAAGTGCTACGGCGGGGACATCACCCGCAAGCGCAAGCTCCTTGAAAAGCAGAAAAAAGGAAAGAAAAGGATGAAAATGGTGGGCTCCGTCATGATCCCTCAGAGCGCCTTCGTTTCAGTCCTTAAAACCAAAGATGAATAGAGTAAAACACCCCGGACTCTACATTCATGTCCCGTTCTGCCGCTCGAAGTGCCTTTACTGCGACTTCTACTCGGTTGCGTCCCTTTCCGCCGTCCCCGCATGGCTGGAAGCCGTCCGGAGGGAAGCAAGGCTATACAAAGAGAAATTCCATGAATTCGATTCTCTCTACCTCGGGGGCGGAACGCCCACAATCCTTGACGAGCGCCAGCTTGCCGAACTTCTTGAATGCCTCCATGAGAATTTTTCTTTTTTCCCCGACTCGGAGATGACCATGGAAGCCAATCCCGACGGCCTGTCCATGGATAAGCTGAAAGCGATCCGGGCTATGGGCATAAACCGCATCAGTCTCGGTGTTCAGTCCCTTGACGATGGGGCGCTGAAATACCTGGGAAGAAGCCATGGCTCGCAACAGGCGCTGAACGCGCTCGATATGGTCCGCTCCTGCGGGTTTGCCAATATGGGCGTCGATCTGATTTACGGGCTGGAAGCCCTGAACCTGGAAGCCTGGCGGCGGACAATGCACCAAATCCTCGAATTCAGGCCGGAACACATTTCGTGCTACCAGATGACCCTGGAAAAGGGAACGCCGTTATGGAAGATGAAGGAGGCCGGCCGGGTTCGACCCATTGGAGAAAAGCTCGAAAGTGCGTTTTTCATCTGGACTTCCCGCCATCTCGAAAAACACGGCTACCACCATTACGAAATATCCAATTTCGCCGCGAGCCGGGAATTCATGTGCCGTCATAATCGAAAATATTGGAGCCATGTCCCCTACCTCGGCCTGGGTCCTTCCGCTCATTCGTTTAAGGCCGGCAGCAGATGGTGGAATGTGAGGTCGGTAAGGGAATACTGCCGGCTCCTTTCGGAAGGGAAAACGCCGGTTGAGTCCTCCGAACTTCTCTCCAAAGAACAGCTCGACCTCGAAGCGCTCTCCCTCGGCTTAAGGACAAGCGATGGAGCGGACCTCGATGCGCTCGCAGGCGATTTGAAGACGGGCGATGCCCTGGCGGAGTTGCAGAAAGCAGGCCTGGTAAAAGTGAGCAGCGGCAGGGTCCGGCCCACCCGCAAAGGCTTCCTCGTAGCGGACAGCCTCCCCCTTATGTTTTACAGTTAGCCTGAAGCCTGCTTGCGCCCGGGCGTATAACAGCGAACAGAGCGGGGAAACGTTTCCCCCGCACCCCCCGGGATTTCGGACGCACGCGCAAGCGCATGCGCCCGAGCGCTCCCCAAACAAGACACCCAAATCCAGATATGATTTGCAGAACTTACGTATTTCAGAACTTCGTTTTTTCAGGGATAGGAGAGATATGTTGAACCATGAAGGTTCCTACTGACCTCTTGCGCTTCGCGCTCGGATAGCTTGTCTATCCGGGCCACCCGCGAAAGTAGAGAGGCAACTACACCATCATTTTGCACTGCTAGGGAGACTATCTGTCAATTGCCTGCATCACCCGTAATTTCAGCGGGCAGCCTGAGAGCCAAAACGGACCTTTGCCCTTCCGATATAACAAAAGCTTTGAGGAGGCAGGAAACCAGGCCACTTGACCTTCAACCATTCTAAGCTAACCGGGTTGTTTAATCTGCGAACACGATCGATACATATTCCGAAACCTATGGAGGCCCCGGAGTAGTAGTTGTCGAATTCCGGTTTTGAAATACCAGCATGTGGACCAACGAGGCCCCAGAGCGTTTCGGGTGTTTCCTTTATGATCTGAGATATTTTAAAAAAACCGGCAAGGGCTTTCACCGGCGAGGATACATAGACGAGTACCAGATTGCCTTTTTGCACTCTTGGGCAGGTACGGCGCAGTTCTACTGTCTTTGTGCCATTGAATATTTTTTGTGCATATTGCGGCCGAATTGAGAGCAAGACTGTATCCTGTGAGCTCATAACGGTTCCTTATCCTTTCCCTGTGTACCACACCTGTAAAGCCGTTCGAAAACCCTACGTGATACTCTGACAGGGGATTGTATTTGGGACCCTCGCCCCTGCTCCTCCTGCAAGATTCTCTGAAAACGTTCCCAGGAAATGGGATTAGGAAATAATTCGGTACCAGAAAAACGAAAGGCCATTATATCTCCATGTGGGTTTCCCCTGGATACTTCCAAAACATGCTTCCACTTGTAAACACCGAATCTCTGAAACCTTTTGAAAAGGTTCTTTGACGTGTCGATCACTACCTCATCTAGATACGAGCATGCCCTGATATATTTTGTTTGTGGATATCTAGGATCGGATTTAACGTACCAGAGGATTCGCCCTGGTGCCTCTAGCACTCTGGGACTCCTTGCACGGTAATAGATATTCTCTCCATTCAATATTAGTTCCGGCCTGGCTCCGAAAATAGTTTGCTTGGCAAGAGTCTCGTCGAAGAGTTGCAGAGCCCATTGAGGCTTTATAGATACAATGAATGAAGGAATATCGAGATCTGTGATCTTGGTTGGCCAAAGAGAGCGCTCTATCCTCAAAAGAAGTTGCGTGGCCTTTGATATCGCGGCATTCTTCAAGAGAGTGGATAAATCAAGAAGATACTCTTTTCCACGACTGAAGCTGGCTGCACACGCCGACAACTCGTTTACCAATTCGCCAGAAGTCTGAATAGTTACAAGGTTGATCTTCACCCATACACCATCGTCAGTGAAGAACCCGTTTTCTTCAAGCCCGGTAATGGTCTCTGGAGAAATATACGGGTCCTCAACCACAAGTTCCCTTCTATTCTCCTTGGCCGCCTCTAAAATCAGCTTCAAAATGAGATATCTTGCAATAGTTGAGGCAAGAGGGCCTTTCGCCACTCGGAAAAGTGGAATCGTCAGCCGTTGATCGGACTCCTTGCAGCAAACAATGAGCGATAGCCTCCCGTGTTCAGCACTTTCGATTGTGAACGTCTCATTGAACTGAGGATTTGCAAGGCAGCCTCGTAGCCTCCTGAGGAAAACCCCTTTTCTCTCTCCTTCTTTTGGACGCTGGAAAATGAGGAGGCCGGGATCATCGCTCTTCTTGACAAGTTTTATGCTGGTCAGTGATGCTGCCATTCGGACGGGCTGATAATCCGCTTCTCTTGTGATCTCATCCACACGCGTGATAAGGTCAGAAGGCCGCATGACCGAGACCCCAAAATGGTCATAAAGCTGGCTGGACATCTCCAGCAGCTTGCCATCCCTTGTAATAAAAAATAACAGACCTCCACTAATAGTGTGCGCAAGCTGGCGGAGATCAGACTCGGCGCTTGGCTTAGTCATGGCCGGAAAGAGATGACGCAACTTGGCTTCCACACTCTGGAAATCTTTCCCTAAAATTATTGGATACCCCATTGCATGGGAGCGCCTTCGCCTGCGTTCTTTGTGGTCTGAATTCCGTTCAATTTCATTGAAAATCTCAGAGGTCAGACATAGGGAGACACTTTCCTGGATCCAATCCGCTTCGAGTGCCTTGCACTCTAATGATTCGGGACTCTCTTCGCCTTTCAAACTGAAAAAGACGTTAGCATCGATAGCAACTGCAAGTTCCTGTTGGATAGCGCGGTCTTGAATGAGGGACCGCAGTGAGGGATGCCCATGGTCGAACCACCAGTAAGTCAGGTAATTACCGGCTTTCCCGCGACCAACCTTGTCGGTGGCTGCGATGAATCCAAGCTTGGGCCAAATACTATTCGCCACATAATCGCGTCTGCAAGAGAGCCCTATCCCAATGAGATGATGCGTCAGGCTTTTTAGGCTATCGACTAGCGCCCTCGCGACTCCGATGCCTCGGGATGAGGGATCCACACAAAGATGTACGATTACGATCCGGATGCGTGAAATTCGATAGAGCAAATAGCCGATGCAGTTTCCGGCAGGGTCTAAAGCGACAAGGATCTGTTTTCGGGCAGCATACTCGTCAAAGGCACCCTCCGGGAAAAAACCAAGTATGGCTTTGTTCGCAGTCCCAAGTGCCTTGACCGCAGCCAAATGAGGAGACGGATTGTCAATTGTTTCGACAGTCATAATCCACATCTCAAAACAACAGCCATGCTGGGAGAAGCCTTCATGATCAGCTCCTGTTGTTCTTGCTATTTCAGGAACTCATTTTTTGCTAGACGAATGGCTCAGCGTAGAGCACACGAAGCATTGAGCGTATTGCCAGCTTAGACATTTCCTCCAATTCTGCCTCATAATACTCTGGCTTTTCAAGCAGATGGTCGTCTTGTGTTGGAGCCTCGACATGAACCCATTTGTTTCTGAACCGCCTGAGCGAGTGTAAGTTGTCTTTTAAGTCCAAAGGCAACGGCGCATGACCAATCAATCTAAAAAGTCCCCAACCTTTCGTCTTTTCAGGGTCAAAATATTCATATCGCAAGTGTGATTCGACTGCTGCTTGAGCGGCGAGTATCGCCGAAAGGTTCGCGCCGGAGCAAAAAGCAATTTCGGCATCTCTGGCGAGAAAAGTTGACCATTCCGAAAGAATAACCCCGCCTAAGAGTAATTCTTCGTCAAGTTCGATAATGTAATTCCATTTTTCCTGCTCTGTCATACATTCTCGCTCACGAGTCAGTGTCCGCCTAATTTTGGCCAGATTTCATAAGGTTACTCGCTGAATGAAGGTATTGTCAACAGAAGAGAAATAGCGTTCATGAATGGCTGCAGTTTAAAACACCTTGCCAACGTCGTAATTTTCCGATTCTTCAAGATATGATTTGCTTTTAGAAGCCTACCTGAGAATTTCAGTTCGGCAAATCCGGTTTCAGTGCACCAAAATGGCGGAGGCATTTCCGGTGCGGCAGGTCTGCCGCACATAATGCTTTTCTCGTAAGGGGAACCTAGCCGGGCTTGGGACAGCCGCCACCGGTTCTCACACCGCGTTGCGCCTGGTGCCGCCGCAGCGCCATATTGAGCCGCGAAGGGGATGTGGGGGGCGCAGCTCCCCCCGCTTTTAAAAAAGTATTCAGGAACAAGTACTACCAATTTGCGTTCAAGATTGAACTGGGCTTGGTCCCGTTCGTGCTGAGGTATCGAAGTACGAACGGGTGGACCGTCCACCCTTCGATACCTCAGGGCGAACGATCTTGAACGCAAATTGGTATAAGAGCATCAACCCCGCCTCACCGTCCGTCCCCCGTCCCGGCGGGTGTTATGACCGCATTCGCCCCCAATCCCACGATGATTCGAGGTGTCGCTGGATAAGGCCGAATTCGCGCTCCGGCGGCCGGACAAAGCGGCAAAATAATTCCCGCGGCCGTACGCTCTTTTCTTAGAAAAAAAGAGTACCTGTTTATTGCCGCCGCAGTTATTATGCCCAGCTTGCCGGCTTTCTCATCGAGCGTTTCGTGTCCCGGGCCGGGTATGGAGTGTGGGCACGGACGAGACGAGGACCGCTTTGCCCGGCTGAGAGCAAAGGCAAAAAACGGGATATCGCATGAAACATCTGGAACTTTTGGGCAGGGCTTTCCGTTACAGAAACTACCGCCTTTTCTTTTCGGGACAGGGGATATCGCTTATCGGCACCTGGACCCAGCAGGTTGCCCTGAGCTGGCTGGTGTACCGGCTTACCGGTTCCGCGCTCCTGCTTGGCGTTGTGGCGTTTGCAAACCAGATCCCCACCTTCTTTGTGGGGCCGTTTGCGGGGGTGATCGCGGACAGGCTGGATCGCAAGAAACTCCTGCTCGGCACCCAGGCGCTGTCGATGCTCCAGGCCCTGGTGCTGGCCGCACTGGTTCTTACAGGGACCATCCAGACCTGGCACATAGTGGCCCTGAGCATCTTCATCGGGATTGTAAATTCCTTCGACATTCCGACTCGCCAGGCCTTCGTCATCCAAATGGTGGAAAAAAGGGAAGACCTTGTAAACGCCATCGCGCTGAACTCGGCCATGTTCAACAGCGCACGATTCATAGGCCCGTGCGTTGCCGGGATTCTCGTTTCCGCCTTCGGCGAAGGGATATGTTTTCTTTTGAACGGCATAAGCTACGTGGCGGTCCTGTTTGCCCTGGCAGCAATCAGGGTGGCGCCGAAAAAAGAAAGGAGCCGCAAGGCCCCCATGTTCCAGGAAATGGGTGAAGGCATATCCTACGCGTTCCACAGCCTCCCCATACTCACCATTCTGGCCCTGCTGGCAACTTTCAGCCTGGCGGCGTCACCCTATGTGGTCCTGATGCCCATCGTCGCCAAGGACATACTGCACGGGGACGCTCACACCTTCGGGTTTCTGATGTCCGCGGCAGGGATAGGGGCCGTCACCGCCACCCTTTATCTCGCTTCCCAGAAAAATGCCGGCGGACTCCTGAAGCTGATTCCCCTTGCCGCGGGCATTAGCGCTGCGAGCATCGCAGCCTTTGCACTCTCACGGGACATCCGGTTCTCGGTGCTCTTTCTTTTCATCGCGGGCTTTGGGATGATGGTCCAGATCGCGTCGAGCAACACGATCATTCAGACCATCGTGGATGAGGACAAGCGCGGAAGGGTCATGAGCCTTTTTGCCGTGTCGCTGATGGGAACGATGCCCCTTGGCAGCCTGATTGCCGGTGCCCTGGCCGTGAAAATAGGGGTCCAGAACACGTTGCTTGCCGGTTCGGCGTTGTGTATCACGGGGGGCGTTCTTTTTGCGCTAAGGCTGCCCCGCCTCACCAGTATGCTGCGGCCGATATTTTCCGGGCTCGAAGCCGGCCCGGTAGTTGCCGAGTCTTTCACGGAAATCGTCGAAACCGCGCCGCCCAAGGGGTGAGACAAGGCGAGCGGCCGCAAGGCGACGAATACCGGCGCCGTGCGAGCGGGATTTTTTACACTCGATCGGATTCAACGGAGATCTGATGAACAGAACACTTAAGTTGCTTTTAGCCCTGATCGGACTACTGGGGACCGCCTGCATTTCCCCCCTGGTGCTTGCCGCCCCCGATACTCCCTCCATCATCATTTCCGAAACCGGTTTCAATTTCGGGGAGCTTTCCGAAACGGTGCCGCTCTCACGCGATTTCGTCGTCAAAAACGGGGGCGGAGCCACTCTCAATATAAGGGATGTCCGGCCCAGTTGAGGCTGCACCGTTGCCCGGTTCGACAGGGCAATCCCTCCCGGCGCGGAGGGAAAAGTCACTTTGAAGCTGGACCTCAGGGGCTTCCAGGGCTACGTTAAAAAAACCGCAACAGTTCTGAGCGACGATCCCGCAAAACCCCGCATCGTCCTGGTCGTGGAAGGCACGGTCAAGCCCCTGATCGGTGTCATGCCCGAAAAAATGGTGAGTTTCCAGGGAATGGCCGAAACGCAGAAGGAAAAGATCGTCGATTTGGTTTCCGCCTCGGATACATTTCATATCCGCAAACTGGAAGACAATCTCGACGGAAAGGCCGCCTACAGGCTCGAAACCGTTGAAGACGGGCACCGTTACCGGCTCAGAATATCCAATAAGGCAAAGCATGGAAATTATCGGGGAAGCATCACGCTTCATACCGATTTTTCGGAAAAGCCCGAACTCACCGTCTGGGTGAGCGGCAACATCGAAGGAGAGATCGGGGTCAGGCCCAAAATACTCATTTTGGGACGGCTTTCGCCCGACCAGGGAGTGATTTCCGGACAAGTGCTGGTAACGGATAATCTTAACAAGGCTTTCAAAATCGTAAAATGCGCTTACGATGAGCGGGTCATCAACGTCGTGCAGTCGCCCTTGCCAGATAAATCGGGATTCAGCCTGGAAGTAACTCCCAACATGAAAAACATACCACCCGGCGGCAGGCTGCAGACGACTTTGACGATTGAAACGGATGCGGCTTCGGAAGGCAAACAGGAGGTGCAGATCCAGGCGATAAATCTTGCCGATACGCCCAAATGAGGGTTACACGGGCTTGTTTTTCATCGCCGGTTTTCCGGCGGCACAAGGGACACGAAATAACTTGCAGGAAACTTTACCGACCGAGAGTAAAGTAAAAGGCGGCCCCGACACCTACTTCGCCTTCAGCATGGACACGCAGTAACTTTCAGAACCTTACCGGCCGAGAGTAAAGTAAAATGTGGCTCCGGCATCTACTTCACCTTCAGCCCAGATACGGCCCCCGTGTTTGCGTATGATTCTTTGAACCGTGGCAAGACCCACGCCGGTGCCCGGAAAATCACCGGCTGCATGAAGCCTTTGAAAAGGAACGAAAAGTTTTCCCACATTCTCCATATCAAAGCCGGCACCGTTATCCCTGACGAAATAGACCGTCCGGCCGTCCCCCTTATCAATCGACCCGAACTCGATGCGCGCATCGGCCTTCCTGGATGAATATTTGCATGCGTTGCCCAGCAGGTTTTCCAGGGCCGTGCGAAGAAGCCCCGGATCTCCGTCGGCCAGGATTCCATCGGCGATTTTAAACTCCGCTCCCGGATTGGAAGCGCCCGCTGCCTGCAGGTCCGACACAATCTCACGCGCCAGGCGGGACATATCCACGGTTTCCCTTTTCAACGGCGCGCGCGAGGCCCGTGACAGGACCAGCAGGTCCTCTATCAGCTCACTCATCCGGTCCGCCGAATAGCGGATACGCCGGAGAAAATCCACGCCTTTCTCGTCCAGGTCCTTCGCACACCTGCCGTGGAGCATTTCACTAAAACTCGCGATTCTGCGAAGGGGGCCCCTGAGGTCGTGCGACACCGCACTGGTAAAGGTTTCCAGTTCCTTATTCAGGAAGGCGAGTTCTTCATTGGCAATTTGGAGCTTACTGTTGGAAAACGTCAGCTTCTCATTGGCGCTCTGCAGTTGCACGGTGCGTTCCTGGACGCGGCGCTCCAAATCCTGATAGAGCTGCATATTTTCCATGGCGACCGAAGTAGTGTCCGCGAGGGCCTGCAGGACTTTAACCACTTCCTCCGGAGGCCGGCAGGTCCGAGCCCAGTAGTTGCCGATCGCGCCTATGGGGGCGGCCGTCCGGATGGGCACCATTACCAGGCTCTTTACGAAGGTGGGCCTGTAGGCATCGGCGGGAATCCGCTCGTCCGCATAGATATCCGGTATCACCGCTGCCCGGCGGTTGAGCATGGCCCAGCCGCTTATGCACGCGGACATGGGAAATCTCTGCCCCTTCCAAAGCGGGCTGACGGCATCCTCTTCGGCGTAATGGCACAGGTCCCCGTCCCGCAGCACGAAGGTCGCTCCATCGGCGCCGGTGAGTTCCCGTGCCGCATGGCGGACGATTTCCATGATGGCGTCAAGGCTTCTGGCAAGGGAGAGTTGCTGCACCACCTCCACCAGGTGATCCATTGCTTTATCATGGGCCACAAAACCGGCATTCTTCGGCTGTGGGCCCCCCTGTTCGAGAACCACCCGGATTACAGGCACGAGATCGTCCAACTTTTGCTTGGAGACAAACCGCGTGCCCAGTTCGATCAGTTTCTGTGCCTCTTTATCTTCGGCGGACAGGCCGGAGACGGCTATGAAGGGAATATCGGGGCGCTTGCCGCGGGCGGCCTCAAAGGCCGACAAGCCGCTAAAGCCTGCGATGCCGTGGTCGGAGAGGATAAGATCGAAGCCACCGGAATCCAATGCGGCAAAATAGTCCTCCCTGGTGCCAACCACATCGAGATGCAAATCCATACCGCTTGTTTGCAGCACCTCCCGGATAATCAGGGCGTCATCCGCGTCGTCCTCAAAAAGCAGGACCTTCAGCATTTTCTGCATGGCCGCTCCCCCGGAATCCACTTATCGTCGAATTTAACGGTTTCAGCCGGCGTGCCTCAATGCGGCTGAAACTTCAGGCACGGTTGCTTTCAAAGCCGATATTATTCCTTGAACGAGACTTACTTTTTTGTCCTGTCAGCCAGTTTTGCCTTGAGAAGATCGGACAGGGTCCCCATGGACGCCGGCTTCTCCTTCAGATATTGCGAGTAATCCTGTCTTCCTTCGCCCTGATCTTCCGCCTGTTCCGCCGCCAGGGAAAGTGAGATTCGCTTGTTCTCCCGATCCGCGCTTTCGATCTTTACCTCAATTACCTGTCCCTTTTCAACCGCTTCGTGCGGGTGTTTGATTCTTTTGCCGGACCCCAGCTTCGATATATGGAGCAGACCGTCCACGCCCGGCCCAAGAGTCACGAAAGCGCCGAAATTAGTCAACCGGGCCACCGTGCCGCTGTGGACCGACCCTTGAGGAAAATCCCTCTCGATGCTGTCCCAGGGGTCCGGTAATGTTTGTTTCAAACTAAAAGAGAGGCGGTTTTTCTCCCAGTCCAGGTTCATGGCCACTACCTCGACCTCCTGGCCCACGCTCAGCACCTGGCCGATGTCTTCCACCCGCTCCCACCCGATTTCCGATATGGGGATAAGCCCTTCCAGGCTGTCGATCTTAACGAATGCGCCAAATTTGTGGATCGAGGTAATAATCGCCTTTACCCTCATCCCTTCGTGGAGCAAACCCTTTTGCTCTTCCCTCTGCCTCTGGCGCTCTTCTTCCATGACCGCCCTGTTCGACAAAACGATATTTCTGCCCTTTTCGTCGAACTGTGTGATCCTGAACGCAAGGTGCCGGCCAACCAGGTCGGCCGAATCGGCTCGCTGAAGCCCCATCTGCGAGAACGGGCAGAAGCCGCGCAGTCCGCCGGCTATCTTGATTTCGTAGCCGCCCTTTATTTCTTTTTCGACAAGGCCCTCCACGGGTATTCCGCTACGCCAGGCGTCCTCCAGGTGGTGCCGTCCGGCATCGCCGCCCGTTATCTGTGTGGTGAACCGCATCCCGTCGTCGCCGGAAGAAAGGAAATGGGCCGCTACGAGGTCGCCTTCCTTTATCGCAAGATTGCCTTCGGCATCCAGCAACTCCTTTCGGTCAAGGTAGCCCTCGCTTTTCCCGCCAAGATCGAGGAAGATCCATTCGGAAGATATCTTTACCACCCTGCCCTGCACCTTCTGCCCGGGCACGAACCGCACGGGCTTTACAAGGCTTTCCTCCAGAAGCCGGGCAAAGCTTTCTTCTTCCATCATCTCCTCATCCGGTCTTTCTTTGTCCTCGTCCATTCAGGCACTCTCCACTTTCACAACATGTAATGTACGTAACGTTTCCCGTTAGGTGAGTCGCTTACGAAATCAGAATTCACCCGGCAGCTCCCGGTCATAATAACGCATAATCGCGGCTAAAAGCCAGCCGACCTTACCTCAAGTTTTAGAAACAGGCAAGGATACCCGGGGGGCCGGGGGCGCATGGAGGATGATCGGCCGCCGCAAGCGGGCATCGCCAGGCAGGAAGGAAGCATCCCGCCGGGGTGCAGTGCTTAAAGCCAAACCGGCGGCGGGGGATTGAGAATATCAATTCCGGGACAGCGGCCGTTGATTCAGTCTCGCCTGCAGGAACTGAACGCACAGCCGCAGCTTGGCGGATTCGGTCAGGCGCATGGGGTACACGGCGCACACTTCCGCGTCCTGCCAATATTCGGGGAGTATCCTGACCATGTGCCCGGTCTCGAGGCTGTAGCCAACGTGCCAGGTCGAGCGCAGGATGATGCCATGACCGTCCAGGGCCCACTGATGAACAATTTCTCCGTTGTTCGTCGATAAATGGCCGTTTACCTTCACATTTTCGATACCGTGAGGCCCCATCAGCCGCCAGACCCCGAAAGGCAGATCGCGCTCCCTGTTGACGATGCACTGATGTTTGCTCAACTCCGAAAGGGTTGTCGGCACCCCGTATCGCTCCAAATAATCCGGAGAGGCGCAAATGATTCTTCTATTCGTGGCAATGCGTTTGCTTATAAGGTTCGGTTCGGACATACCCCCGATACGTATATCGAGATCAAAGCCCTCCCCCAGCATATCGACCGGCCGGTCCAGCAATTCGAGGTGTATCCGGATGGACGGGTAATGCAGCGCGAATTCAGAAAGCAAAGGGGCCACCCGCCTGCGTCCGTATACCGTGCTCGCGCTTATGTGCAGTAATCCGCGCGGAGTGGTCTTCGATGAGGCAACCGCCTCGCTCATCTGCTCTAGATCTTCCAGAATTCTCTGCGCCCATTGGAAAATAGTCTGTCCGTCTTCCGTCACTCTGACGCGGCGAGTAGTTCGATGGAGCAGGCGCACCTTTAGCGCGGCCTCCAAGAGGGCAACCCTCTTGCTGACATAGGCGGGGGAGACTCCCAGTTCCCGCGCAGTGGCAGCAAAGCTCAACTTGCGCACCACAACGCAGAAAACCTGCAAATCTTCTATTGGGAACATATTGTTCACAATTCGTGTCCTATCAATTTACATATTAGCGGATTGTTTACTTTTCTTAAAGTGATAATGTGCCAGTACCGACATAAAGCCAGCTCTTTTCGGCTTCAAATATTAGGACAGGTACAAAATACTCATACAATCCAGACACGGTCCTGTATAGCGCTACGCGCTGCATATAGCAACCGAGGGTACATTCCGCACATCCGGCATGGCAACGGCCGGCTGAAGGCGGGCAGAGGAGGTGATATCTGGAACTTCCGGTTACACGACAGCGAATGGTAATAATTTCCGAGGATATTCATACGCCTCACAGGCGCCGGGGAGGAGGCAAAAAGCTTAAGAGGCTGCCGTTTTGTAGTCCAAGAGACACGTAATGATAAGAAACCTTGCGGTGCTGGTAACTCCAATACTACACGGGAAAAGTCTTAGGAAATCTAATCTGTAATGCGGAACCTCAAGCTAAGCGGAGAAACAAAATGAGACCTAAAGGCGGAATTATTTCTCCAGTTGTGGTGGCGACCATCTTTCTGGCTCTGTTTACTGCGGTGGGTTTAACCGATGCAGCGGCACGTCAGGTGGAAGATCCGATTTGGACAGACTCCGGCTACATCGCCGGAACTTTGATGGACCTCCAGTCCCTCCCCGCCCTGCCCGACCTGGACCTCCCCGGTTTAACGGTAGGCGAACTGGGAAAAACGGTTCACGTTTATAGAGGAATCCCGTACGCCGCTCCCCCCGTGGGAGGTTTGCGCTGGAGACCGCCCCAACCGGTTACGCCCTGGCCGGGAATCCGTGAATGCGCGGTCCCCAACAAATGGCCAACCCAGCAGTATCCCGCCCAGGCTCGGTACGGCAGCGTGCAGGAATCCGGAATGAGCGAGGACTGCCTTTACCTGAACATTATGACACCGGCAACGAAAACGACCGACCGCCTGCCGGTAATGGTATGGTTCCACGGCGGCGGGTATACCAGCCAGTCCGGCAGCAGGGACATCTATAACAGCCCCGGCATGGCACAGCAGGGCATTATCTATGTGTCGGTCACCCACAGGCTGGGTGTCATGGGCTATATGGCCCACCCCGCACTCACCGCCGAATCCCCGGTGGGAGCTTCCGGCAACTATGGCATGCTGGACCTGGTCGCCTCCTTGCAATGGATCAAGAAAAACATCGCGGCTTTTGGCGGCGATCCCAATCGCGTGACCATCTTCGGACAGTCTGGCGGCGGCGGCAAGGTGCTCTGGCTTATGACCTCTCCGTTATCCAAGGGGCTCTTTCGTTCGGCCATAGCCCAGAGCGCAAGCGGCGGCGGCACCACCCTGCCCGACGCCGAACAGATGGGCGTGAGCCTTGCGGCTAAACTGGGCATCGCCGACGGACCCGACGCGCTTAAGGAACTGCGCGCGAAATCCTGGGAAGATGTCGTAAATGCCTCGCTTGCCACTGACAGCGGCTTTAAAACCGACATAACCATCGATGGCTGGTCCACGCCGGACACGTATGCAAACGTCTTCAAGGCGGGCATGCAGCACAATGTCCCATTCATTATCGGTATAGCGGAAAAGGACATCGCGTCCATCTTCACTTCGACCGTGGACCTGGTCTCCAATATGACCCCGGTAAGCTCCAACACGTGGGTCTACGAGTTCACCTACGTCCCGAGCGGCTGGAAATCAGAAGGCGCCAAGGCCTGGCATTCCCTCGAAAATGGGTACGTCTTTGGCAACTATGAGTATGTGGCGCCCATCAATTATGGAAATTACGGCATCCCCGCCGGCGCCACAACTCCAGACCCCGGCTTTGACGGACGGGACCCCTGGATGTCGGATTTCATGATGCAGACGTGGATTCGCTTCGCAACAACCGGAGATCCCAACCTGCCCGGATGTGTGATTCAGAATTCGCATTCCTGCGGTCACAACAACCATTGGAAAAACCAAAAGTCCACGCAGTTCGAAGGCGTGCCCCTGCCCAGATGGAACCCCTACACGGCTTCGACCGACCAGTACCTCGTGATAGATTTTCCGCCGAAGCTGAATGCCGGGTACTCGGAGCTGGTTTACAAATAACACTGATCCGGCACGCCGGAGAAAACCGGCAACTTAAGAGCAGTTAATCCTTAAAAAAAGAGCGGGGGAACCAACGCTCCGGTCCCCCCGCTCTTTTTCAATGCACAGGCAGGCCGAATCGCCCGCCTCGCCTTTTCCGGGGCGGCAATTATGGACCCCGCCCGCTGCAATTTTTTCTCCTCCCCGTTTCCCCTCAGGCGTAAGAGGTCAAACCGCTGCTCGACAGGGCCTGGCCAAGGTAGTCCGAGGTGTTCTGCATGTACTTGGTCATGGCGGCGCTGAGCAGTTGTTTGAGAAGGGACTCGGTGCTCGTCTCCCCGGTACTGTCGGTCTGGACGGTATCGGTCGTCGCGGAACTGTCGGAGGCGGCCGTCGTGGAAGTCTGCTCGGAATCATCCTGGTCCACGGACTCGGCAGGAGGAGGCCCATGGGGAGGCCCATGTTTGCTCATGGCCGTCTGGAACTGGCTTTCGGTAAGGCTGCCGGTGCCGCTCGTGTCGAGCTGCCCCCACATCTGGGTGGCCTGCTCTTCGCTGACATCCTCCGGACGATTGGAAACGAACTCGTCCTCGCTCACGGAACCGTCGCCATTGGAGTCGATCTTTTTAAAGAGTTCCCCTCCATCGCCCGATTGCTTGTTTTTCATTTCGTGGTGGAGCTTGGACATTCCCGCATCGAACTCAAGCTGGCTGATAGAGCCGTCACCATCCGAATCGAGCGCCGTGATGAGACTGGATGCGCTTTTGTCCTGAGAGCTGCCGCTCAGGGCCTGGGAGATCTCGGATTGATCCAGTTTGCCATCCCCGCTGCTGTCCAAAGCCGTGAACATCTTTTCCCGCATCTGGGAAACGTAATCCGTACCCGTCGATCCCGTGGATCCAATTGAACTTACCATTGCTTTCTCCTTTCGTCTGACGGTTTTGTGAAACTTCGTTTTTTGGCAGCGAAAGTGAAAAGCAAAATACGGGCTTGTTCTCGTAACGCTATGTTTCCATTAGGTAAAGTTTTGTAAATTCGGGTCTTTTCCGGCAAGGCTCGTGCGTGGGGACGGGGCAGTTGCGCAGGCGCGTGGCCGCGCTCCCTGCGCTACCGTGGGGGACCGGCTACCGGCCGGTTTAGGGCTTGTCCCTAATCCTTCGTTTCGGATTTCGGATTCACCAGGCTGCTAAACTTGTAGCCGAAACCGTAAACAGTGCTGATGATTTCCCTGTCGGGAAGGTATCTTGCGATCTTTTTACGGAGGTTTTTCACATGGGAATCAATGGTCCTGTCATAGCCTTCAAAATCATATCCCTGCACTACGCTTATCAGCTCGTTTCTTGAAAAAATCCGGTCGGGGCGGCTAAGGAAAGTCTTGAGGAGGTTGTACTCGCACGGGGTCAGCTTCAGCTCGTTTCCGGCCGCGAATACCTGGTGGGTTTCCTGCAGCAGGCAAATCTCTCCGGCGGTAAACATTCTATCGGATTTGGGCAAAACGAACCTTCTCAGCACCGCTTTCACGCGGGCAACGACCTCCCTGGGGCTGAACGGCTTGCAGATATAGTCATCGGCCCCCATTTCCAGCCCCACCAGCCGGTCAATTTCCTCCACCCGTGCGGTGATCATAATGATCGGGATATCCGAAAATTTCCTTATCTCGCGACAGACTTCGATTCCGTCGATTCCGGGGAGCATAATATCGAGCAGGACCAGGGCCGGCTGGTTTTGCCGCACGAAGGCCACGACCGTGTCCCCGCGGTCGAGGCAGCAGACCCTGTACCCGGCCTTGACCAGATAGGCTTTCAGCACCTCGGATATCTTGACTTCATCCTCCACGATGAGGATAGTCCCACCCGTCATTTCCCTGCCTCACTTAGAGTTTGATCCGCGCATTGCCGGGACCGGTCCGGATTGCCGGCGCCTGATCCTGAAAGATTGGGAAAAAAACGCTGATCCTCAAGCCCGCCGACTTGACGTTGGCGGCTTCGATCCGGCCGCCGAACCGCTCCGCGATGCTCCTGCAGATGGCAAGACCGAGCCCGCTTCCTCCGTGCGAACGGCCCCTCGCCTTGTCCACGCGGTACAGCCGGTCAAAGAGGCGGCCGACGGATTCTTCGGGCACGCCGGGGCCGGAATCTTCGAAGTGAAGGCAAATCAGGCCCGCCCGGCATTCATGGCGAATTTTCAGCACACCCGGCGTATCGGCATAGAGCAGCGTATTATCGAACACATTGGAGAAAAGTTGCTTGAGTCGATCCGCATCGGCCAGGATGAAGGCCGTTTGCGAATTTTTTTCCGGGGCGTCGATCCGCAGTCCGCGTTGTTCGAACCGCGTCCGGAAAGCTCTCAGGACCTCATCCAAAACCTCCAGGGGATTAATGGCCGTCTGTTCGTCGGGGGTAACTTCCGACTCTATCAGCGACAACTCGTGAAGGTCTTGAACGATGCGGCCGAGGTGCAGTATCTCGAAATGGAGCGATCCCAGGGTCTCCGGTGTGACTTCCCTCACCCCGTCCTGCATGGCTTCAATTTCGCACCGAAGAATGGAAAGCGGGGTCCTGAGTTCGTGGGAAATATCGGCAAGCCACTGCCTGCGCATTTGCTCGTATTTTTCCAGGGCCTGCGCCATGGTGTTGAAATCCCTTGCTAGCTGGCCAAGCTCATCTCTGCCCTCGACGGCAATTCGCGTCTCGAACCTGCGCAAGGTCAGGGCACGCGTGCCTTCCGCAAGTTTTTTCACCGGGGAAAGCAGGCGGCGCGACAAAATGAAGGTCACCAGGGTAGCCAGAAGGAGCGCGACCCCCCCTATGGAATAAAAGGTCTGGTACTGCCGCCTGATAAATTCCAGGTCCAGGGGGTGGGTGAGGCGTGCCGGCATTTTTAGCCCGAGAAACCCGACAGGCTTGTTATCGACCATAATCGGTCTCAGCCGGTAGCCCTGCGCCGACGGATCGTCCGGCTGGGTAAGAGATTGTCTCCGTGCATCGAAGAGCGAAATGCGATGCGCGAATTCCTGCGGGCTCGGCGGCGGCCCCGGCGGCTGGGAGAAACTTTCGCCGAAAGGCGGCGGTCCCGGAGCGTCGGGATGCGGTCCGGCGGGAGGCGGAGGCGGAGGAGTTCTTTCCCCTTGATTCCCGCCAATCCCGGGCGGCGGCGGAAAGGGAAAGGCCGGTATGCCGTCGGCGAAAAAACGGTGAGGCACCATGTGCCGCATCCAGATCACCTGGAGCCAATCACCCCACCTGGCCACCGTCTCCTGCCAGTCCCCCGTCTTCCGGTATTCTTCACCCAGTAACCCTGCCATTTGATCGAGCCTTTCAATTTCGACCTTGGCTACATACTCCTCGAAATAGCGGTGCGCGAAGTACCTGGCAAACAGCAGCATGCAGATCACGATGACGAGGCTGTTTACGAGAAAAGCCAGAAATATCTTGTGTCCGAAACGAAGCTTCATCAAATTGTCCCGTCTTCAAATCCGAAGCATTGCCGGGGCCTTCGCCAACCGGGCGTATCGTATAAGTGACCTATTCCACACCTCCTGTCAATCCCGCTCATCCCGGCACGGGCGGTCTTCACAAAGGTTCCATAAGCCCTCCACATTTTCTCCAGAATTGTGAATTAAAGTCTGCCAAACACTCGGGGTAGAGGGGTTGGTCCCCGCCTGTGGCATCCCCTTCGCCATTTGATCTAAGGCCCCTCCACCCCGATTTTCCGGGATGGATCGTTACGAACTGGAAACAGGAGGTGAATGCAAAGCTTTAAAGCGATCTCATACAACTGAAACGGACTCGGCATTTCACGGTAAGGAGGAATTTGATATGGCACGCAGAATGACAATGGCTTTTCTTTTTGCACTGGCAGCGGGTTTTGTCGGTGCGGTCCTTTGCAGCTCGTTTACCCCGACCGCTTTCGGGCAGGATGAACAGACCGTGCAGGTTACACCCTCGATGTTGCACAAGATGGGGCTTTCCGGGATCTCCGGAGAGCAGGATTACCTGTATGTCATGGCGGGGGGCAAGATCATGGCTTATCAGACAAGCGATATGTCCCTGTTAAAGACTGTGGACCTGCCCGATCCACCGGCGGACGCATTGCCGCCCAAACCGGACGTGACCCAACCCCCCCCGTCCTTTCCACACCCGCACGGCGGCGGCCCTCACGGACTCTGGGCCGGGAATCGCTACCTGTTCGTCCTGGCGGGCCCGGTGATCTACGAATACACCACGCCGGACCTGACACTGGTTTCCACAAAGGTGCTTCCCAAACCGGAATTGCCGGTTTCAACCAATTAGAAGCGCTGAGGAACCGGTCAGGTGGTTTTTAATCATGCTGAGCGGCAGGGCAAAATGAATCGATCCCCTGCCCTGCCCCTCACATGATTTGCCGGTCAAAGCGCCGGACATAAATGCGAAAAAGGAATCGGCTATAATATGGTGACCAATAAAATCGCCGTTGTACTCGGAATGCACCGCAGCGGCACTTCACTGCTGATGAACTTCCTCGCTTCCCTGGGGGTCGACGTCGGCGCGGACCTGATGCCTCCGTCGGCATGGAACACCTGCGGCTACTGGGAGCATAACCGGATATATGCCGTGCACGAAAAAATCCTTGACCTCGTAAACCGTCAATGGAATTCGCCACGGGTGTCCATGCCGCTTCCCAACCAGTGGTGGAGATGGCCGGAAATACAGGCGTGCAAATCGGACCTTAAGGACATCGTCAGGCGGGAACGAAATGAAGCGAGGCGCCTGTGGGGCTTCAAGGACCCCAGGACGGCCATCCTGTTCCCCCTGTGGCTCGAAATTTTTGAGGAACTCGGCCTCGAGCCGGTTACTTTCCTGGCTGTGCGCCACCCTTATTCAGTGAGCCGGTCCCTGAAGGCGCGGGACAACATGTCTTTTGCCGCCGCCCAGATCCTCTGGCTGAAAACCAACATCAACGCGGTAGTCCTGACGAGGGGAAAGCTTGGCGGGATAATCGATTATGATCGCTGGTTCACACATGCGTCCGTACAGGCGGACTCCGTGCTGAGCGCGCTCAACCCGATGATTGAGCCAGGCGAAATCGAAGTGCAGAAAGCATTGGGCCTGACGGTTCGAGCCGAACTCCGGCACCATTTGCCCACTTTTCCCGATAAATGTTCGCCGCTGGTCTTAAGGTACTACCATTTGCTGTGCCGGTGGGCGGTCGAAGGGATAAGGCCCGCCGGATTGTTGCAGATCTCGGATGATATGTATCACTCGTACGAACTCATGGGCGAGTGGGCCGGCTACGCGATAGGGCAGGAGAGCATCAGGGTCGAGCTTGAGGACGTGCGGACCGAACTTGAGCGCCTGGTCCGCAGGCCCCTGTGGAAAATTATGCGCGACAGGATAAAGAAGGGTTTAAGTCCACGCAAAGTGGCCGTCCGTCCCGTTTGCGCAAAAGAAAAGCTCTTGAACGGTCCGGCCACTGGCATGCAAGGCATAAATTGAAGATGGATCTCTTAATATGAGCTGCCGGGGAATTTGCCTTCTGTTGATTGATGATGACATCGAATTCTGTGAATTCTTAACGGAATACCTGGAAAACGAAGGATTCGAGGTAACAGCGGTTCATGACGGCAAGGAAGGGCTGGAGAAAGCCGTGGCCGGAAACGACGCCTACGACCTGATCATTCTCGACCTGATGCTTCCGGGGATGAACGGATTCGAAGTCTTGCAGCGGCTTCGCTCCGAACTCGACACCCCGGTACTGATGTACACGGGCCGCGACGAGGAGGTGGACCGGGTCATCGGGCTGGAAATCGGCGCCGACGATTTCATCGTAAAATCGAGCAACCCGAGGGAACTGGTCGCAAGAATCCGCGCCATCCTGCGGCGAACCGGCAACCGCTCCGCTCAAAGCGGGCAGCCCGGACGAAAGCCGCTTGTGGTCGGAGACCTCGAGTTGGATGCCGGTACCCGCGTGGTGCATCTGAACGGCGAAAAACTGGATTTGACTTCCGTGGAGTTCAATCTACTGCAGGTCATGGTCCAAGCGGCCGGCAAGGTGGTGACCCGCGAGCATCTGGCTTTGCAGGGTATGGGACGAGGCCTGGTAGGCTATGATCGAAGCCTGGACGTTCATGTGAGCCGGCTTCGAAAGAAACTCGGATATAAACTAAACGGCGTCGAACGCATCAAAACCGTGCGAAGCGTGGGATATGTCTACACACTTGCCGGGGACCCGCCGCGAAGCGACCCGGCGTGCTCCATCGGCACATCCCGCAACGGCGGCGCAAAAGGCCATGGAAGCAGGTGCACCGGAATTTAGGGCTTGTCCGCAAATAAATCCTTTGCGCTCGCATCCGGCTTTTGGCCTGCTTTGGCCGCTCCTCAATCGCAAAATCCTCGACGTAGCACCAAGCTATGCCTGCGGTTTTGCTCAATCGTCGCGACCAAATCAATCTCAAAATCCGGCGCGATCCTGAAAAGGCTTATTTACGGACAAACCCTTAGTGCAGGCGTATAAGCGGCTGCCGGACCTAGTAAGGGCCGCCTGCCGCCGTTAGGGATAATTCTCGTCTCGACCCGGTCATTCCAGGCACAGCGCCGCGATGTCCCCCCCCCCCCGAATTTCCACACGCTTTTTCAAAGTATTTTTTCGATGCACTCCTGATTGCAACGTATCGGCACCTCCCCGGTTCCCCCCAAA
This sequence comes from uncultured delta proteobacterium, assembly GCA_963712895.1. Classification (GTDB taxonomy): domain Bacteria; phylum Desulfobacterota; class Syntrophobacteria; order Syntrophobacterales; family Syntrophobacteraceae; genus SbD1. The sequence continues at coordinate 573,868 of CAVQJR010000021.1, forward strand.
ACCGACCGCTAATTTTCTCACCGCGAACAGGAGGTTTTGGCATTATGTGCTCCATGAGCGCATTCAGTTCTTCGGTACGGTCACCAACACCGGTTGCCGATCAAATCACCAATTAATCATTCATAGCTAATCATGGGCTAAGTTTCGCGGTGTAGAATGCATATTACTGTGGCGCAAATGTGTACGTTGGATCTTTATCAAAAAATGATTGGAGCATCATCATGACAGCGTTGAAGAAGTGGACAATACCCTTGCTGGGCCTGATTTTGGCGGTAACCGGTGTAAATTCGTTCGCCTATACGGGCCACGAACTTGCGCGAGAGGCAAGAATCAGTCTGAAACAGGCCAGAGCGATTGCTACCAGGGCCCATCCCGGAAAAATAATCGATGAGGAACTGGAACAGGAGAAAGGCGGCAGCGGTCTGCGTTATTCCTTTGACATTCGGAACGGCAAGGTCACGCAGGAAGTCGGTGTGGACGCTAAAACCGGTAATGTGCTGGAAAACGCACCGGAAGGGCATAATGCGGACTGATTACCAAAGCGGAGAATGTCCTCCCGTCCGTGGCGCCCGGTAATGGCGGCCCGATTGGACACGCTTGAACTCGGCCGCCTTGCCGGTAAGGATCACCGCAAGGCGGCCTCTCTATGGTCGCCGGAAGACATATGAATTCAGCAGCGGCAATTCAGCCGGCAAAAGAGGGGAAGCTGAATGAAGAATACTGAATGTAACTTGAGCAAGGTCCCGGAAGTTACCCTGATCTTTTGGATCATCAAAATCGCCGCAACCACACTGGGGGAAACCGGTGGCGATGCAGTGTCAATGTCGATGAACCTGGGTTATCTTACCGGCACAGCCATTTTCGCTGCGATTTTTCTAGTCGCCGTAACCGCGCAGATCAGGGCAAATCGTTTCCACCCTCTCCTCTATTGGATAACTATCATAGCAACGACAACTGTCGGAACGACATTAGCCGATTATGCGGACCGCTCTCTGGGAATTGGTTATGCAGGGGGTGCCTCGCTGCTGTTTGCATTCCTGATGGCGTCTTTGGCCATATGGTATTGGGCGCTCGGCACATTATCGGTTGATACCGTCAATTCTCCAAAAGTCGAGATGTTCTATTGGGTGACAATCATGTTCTCTCAAACCCTGGGCACCGCACTGGGGGACTGGACGGCTGACACGATGGGGCTGGGCTACAGGGGAGGCGCGATGGTTTTCGGTGCTCTGCTGTTATTGGTTATTGCACTGTACTGCTGGACGAGCCTGTCCCGCACCCTTTTGTTCTGGGTTGCATTTGTCCTCACCCGCCCCCTTGGCGCCGTGGTAGGCGATTTTCTTGACAAGCCTCTCAACGCCGGTGGGTTGGCATTGAGTCGCTATTCTGCGTCGGCCGTTCTCCTTGCGTCAATCCTTACTTTCATCATGCTCTTCCAACAAAGGGCTGCAAAGCAAGGGCATTGACAAAGCTCATTAGTGTCATTTTTCTTTGAGGTTACAATCGTCTAACTTTAGCATTGAGCCCGGCGCCGTCGTTGCCGCCGGAGGCGTTCAAAATACAAGCGCGACGCGATGGCCGATGGAGGATTGATGCGAATTCTGTTGGTGGAAGACGACCCAATGATCGGTGAGGCAATCCGGGTGGCATTGAAAGACGCCTCTTACGCCGTCGATTGGGTCAAAAACGGGCAAATGGCCCTGGATACGCTCGACTCTCAGCAATACGATCTCGTGCTGCTGGATCTCGGTTTGCCGGGAAAGGACGGCATGGAGGTGCTGAACTCGCTCCGGGCCGATGATAATCGAGTGCCGCTGCTCGTAATCACGGCTCGGGATGGATTGGAAGATCGAATTCGAGGTTTGGACGGAGGGGCGGATGACTATGTGCTCAAGCCCTTCGATATGGCTGAACTGCTTGCCCGCATGCGCGCCGTGCTCAGACGCAAAGGGGGGATGGCAACCCCTGTTTTGACCAACGGCATGGTGTCACTCGATCCAGCCACGCGCGAAGCGCAGGCGCCGGAAGGCCGTTCCGTGCGGTTGTCTAATCGAGAATTCGCGCTGTTGCAAGCCCTTATGGTTCGTCCCGGCGCTATTCTGTCTCGAAGCGAATTGGAGGAGCGGATATACGGTTGGGGAGAGGAAGTCGAAAGCAACGCCGTTGAGTTTCTGATCCATGGTTTGCGCAAGAAACTGGGCGGCGCGGTCATTAAAAACGTTAGGGGAGTTGGATGGATGGTATCAAAAGGCGGGTAATGGACTCGCTGCAAATCAGGCTATCCCTCTGGCTGTCAGTGGTTATTCTGAGTGTTGCCCTGGTTGCGGGGATATTTGCCTTCTACTCGGCATTTGAGGAAGCTCATGACTTCCAGGATGACGTGCTGCGCCAGGTTGCCGCCTTATTCGACCGGCATCACCTGAACGTGCCTCAAAGCGAGGATTCAGGCAGAGCGGCCGGCAATGATCCCGAGTCGCATGTCTTCGTGGAACTGCTGTCTGCGTCACCATCACGCGGCGCAGGCAGAGTTGCGGCCCCTTCCCTGGCACTGCCTCATAACCTGCGTGACGGCATGCAAACAGTGAAAGTCGGCAATGAAACATACCGGGTACTGGTCAGGACCCTCAGTAGTGGAGAACGCCTGGCCGTAGCCCAGGAGACGGATGTCCGCGACGAAATCGCACGGGATAGCTCGCTGCGTACCCTGATGCCGTTTCTCATACTGGTCCCGATCCTGCTGCTCGTCGTGGCCACTCTGGTCCGTAAAATCTTCAAACCGGTCAAAGACCTCTCCATTGAAATCAATCAGCATCGCGAGAAGGAACTTCCTCAGATTGCCCCCGGCCCATTACCCGCCGAAATCCGGCCATTCGCGGAGGCAATCAACCGTCTTTTGGGGCGTGTGGAACAGTCAATGAATGCACAACGGCGCTTTGTTGCCGATGCCGCGCACGAACTGCGCTCCCCGCTGACTGCGCTCTCCCTGCAAGCCGAACGGCTCGCGGAAACTGAAATGTCCGCCGATGCGCGCGAGCGGCTGAACACGCTACGGCAGGGCATCGAGCGCGGCAGAACCTTACTGGATCAACTAATGACGCTGGCGCGCGCCCAAGCTTCCGGAATAACTCCAAAAACATCGGTATCCGTACAGCGGGTCTACCGGCGCGTGCTGGAGGATCTGATGCCTTTGGCCGAGGTGAAGCACATAGACATTGGCGTCGTGAGCGCTTTGGACGCACAGGTCCTGGTCAACGAAGTCGATTTGATAACCGTCGTTAAAAATCTCGTGGACAACGCAATCCGTCACACGCCGGCAGGAGGGCGCATCGATTTGTCGGTCCTGACTGCCGATGGAGTGAATGCGCTGGTGGTCGAAGATACCGGCCCAGGTATTCCAGAGACTGAACGCAAGCGGGTATTTGACCCGTTTTACCGCATTTTGGGTAATGATGAGATTAGCTCGGGCCTCGGTCTTTCTATAGTGCAGGCAATTGCCGAACGCACCGGCGCAAGGGTGAGCCTTGGCTTTGCCGACGGCCAATCGAAGTCCGGCCTGCGTGTAATAGTGGCTTTCCCTTCGGCTGAAAGCTGAGGGTATGGCCGGCGCGCCGGGAAACAGTTTCCTCCCCTGAACGCACTCAAGAAAGAAAGTGCTTTTGGTGTTTTCAACCACCGCTGCGATTTCCGCCAAAATGGAATGAAAAAAGTATGAGACCCTTTCTTTTCGCGTTCCGTTTCATCTCACCCTGACGGCCGGGTGCGCGACCTTCCACCCCGAACCGGTCTCACCTCTGGAAACTGCTCCCGCCTCGGAGACCCACACCTCGAAAAATTCACCGTCTCGCACCTCCATGGTGAATTGCTTCGCAACAGGGGGCTCAACTACCTGTCCACTTTTTCGGGGAAAGATCAAGGCCAGTCTGCCCCGTTACCGGGTTTCAATAATTGTGAATATCGTAACAAAGTGAGTTCGCTTCAGAACAACTTTGTTCAAACTTTGTTCATTCGAACGAGAGATGAGCCCGCCAGGGAGTACAGCGAAAACTCACGCCCCATCCCAAATTTATTTGATCGTTCATAATAAGGCACATCAAGGCTTCGGGGTGTTCAAAAAGATTGTGAAAACAATATCACTCAAGGCCGCATCGACTTGTGCCGAACAAATTACTGAATCAGGTCAGTAACTTACATGGATAAATCCATCTAATCAAAACAGAAAAAGGGGGCAAACTATGAAGAAGGGTTTCATGACAATTACGTACGTCTTTTTTGCAGCTCTGCTTGTCGCCGCCGCCGGCATACCCGAAGCTCTCGCCATGGATGGCATTAAATACGATGGCTCCTCCCAGCTGTATTGGGCTTTTGTAAAGGATTCGGCCGATCTTTTCACAAAAGAGACCGGAGTAAAAGTCGGCGCCGAAGACCGCAAGACCCAGGATGCAGTCCCCTCGCTCGTATCCGGACGCTGCAATGTGGGTGGTCTGGCCAGGAAGATGAAACTTGCCGAAAAGGCGCAGGGTAAAGACCTCGTTGAGAAGCTCATTGCAAAGGACCACATCGCCATTTTCGTACCCGCACGTTCCAAGGTCGATTCCCTGTCCATCGATCAAATCAAGAAGGTTTTCGGCGGACAGATAACGGACTGGAAAGATATTGGCGGTGAACCAGGCCCTATAGAAGTGGTAATTCCCGAGACCAGGACCACTGCCAACCGTAACTTCGTTGGTCTGGTAATGAAGGATGCTCCGTTCTCTTCGAACTGCAAAATCACGGAAACCGCGGGAGCGGTACTGGATCAGTGCAAGGCAAAGCGTGCCATCTCCTTTATTTCCTTCGGAGCGGTGTCCGGGAAGCCTGATTTCAAGGTGGTCAAGATAGATGGAAAAAGCGCGGGAGAACCAGGTTATCCGCTCGTTCAGGAAATGTATTTCGCCACCCTCGGACAGCCTTCAGGCGATGTGAAGAAGTACTTGGATTTTTACCTCAGCGGGACCGGCAAAGAGTTCATAAAGAAAGCCGGCCTGATCCCCGCTCAATGAGAGGGATAATCGCGGATGGCCGATCCTGCCGGAAGGCCATCCCGATTAAATCGGAGCCAGGAGGACGTAATGAAGCTGCGGTTAAGCCTGGGGGCGAAAATAATAATTGAAACTCTGATTCTTTCAATAGTGCCCATACTGGTCGTCACTGCCCTTAATTTCCATAATTCCCGGGGTGAACTCGAAAGGCTTGTCCGCCAGGATTTCCAGAATATGCTGGGCCTGGTTTCCGACATCCTCGACGACCATATCGCCCTGATCAGGGAATCGGAAATCGGAGATGAGATAATCTGGGTCCTGCAGGCAAGGGAGCAGGAAAAGAACTTCATTATCAAGGAAGATGAGGCAAGCATCAAAGCCTGGCACGAGGCCATTGAAAACATCAAGAAATCATCCGTATTCATCGGAGATGTCCCGGCCGGCATAAAACAATACGAGCTGATTTTCGACAAGTTCACCAAGGGCATGCTCGCGGATATGGGAGAACTATCGAGAGCGGGCCAGAACCTTGAACGACAGATACGCAAAAGCGTTCAAATGGTAAAAACCGGCGAATTTCAGGAAAAGATCCGCACAAAAGTAATCGGCCCCAAAAACACCGATGGCACGAGGGACCTTTCCAAAGGCATCAGAATGGGGCGCTCCGGGTTCGTCTTTTTCATGAAACCGGACGGGACCCTGATCGGCCACCCCAGGCTGGAAGGAAAGCAACTTTCCGACAGGGATCTTCTCCAATCGATTCTGCAGCAAAAAGAGGGGCAGGTTTTCTACAACCAGGATGGTGTCAAGAAGATCGCTTTTTTCGAGTACTTTGCTCCGTGGGACTGGTTCATCGTGATCGATGCCTTCCAGGACGAGGTTATGCCTGTAAACGGCATTCTCAAAGCCGGGTTGATAGTTGCACTGATTTTTGCCGTACTGGTATGCCTTATGGCGGTACTTCTCGTGCGAAGCATTACCCGGCCCGTTAACAGAATAATCGGGCAGCTTGGCAGCAGCGCCGAAGATATTTCGGCGGCCGCCTGTCAGGTGGCGGGTTCGAGTGAAAGCCTGGCTACCGGGGCCTCGAAGCAGGCGGCGGCAATTGAAGAGACCTCCTCCGCGCTCGAAGAAACGGCATCCATGACCACAAACAATGCGAAGAGTTCCTCCGAAGCCCATCGCTTGATGTCAAAGGCCGATCAGGTAACCGAGAAAACCCGCGCCTCAATGTCAGAGTTGCTGGTATCGATGGAGGAGACTTCCAAGGCAAGCGAGCAGACGCAGAAGATTATCAAGACCATCGACGAGATAGCCTTCCAGACGAACCTCCTGGCCCTTAACGCCGCGGTGGAGGCCGCCAGGGCCGGAGAGGCGGGCGCCGGGTTCGCAGTCGTTGCGGACGAAGTCAGAAACCTCGCCATGAGAGCGGCCGAAGCCGCCAAAAACACGGCAACTCTTATCGAAGGCACTGTTGCCCGGGTGCATAGTGGAGCCGACGTGGTCAAGCGGGCCAATGAAGAATTCAGTGATGTGGCGGAAACGGTCAAAAAATCGGTGGAACTTATCAAGGAAATAGCTGCCGCTTCGCAGGAACAGGCAGAGGGCATAGGCCATATAAACAAAGCCGTTTCGGAAATGGACAAGCTGATCCAGGACACAGCGGCTATTTCGGAGGAATCCGCGGGTGCGGCGGGGGAAATGAGCGCGCTGGCAGCCAGGATGAAGGAGGACGTGGGCTCACTCATCCAGATTGTAGGAACAGACGGAAAAAACCCGGCAAAATCGCGTGACTCGGAACCTATTTCTGCGGCGGAGCCAATTCCGGCGGGGTTGCACAGATCGAAGAGTGCGCGACACATAAGCGCAGCGCTGAAAATTGAAGCACAACGTCAAGAGTCGTCCCCCCAATACGGGAATGCATCCTGATAAGTCAATCCCTTTGGACGAAAATAGTTTATCGGATTTTTAGAATATTCGGGGAAATCGTTTTCGACTTCCCCGAATAGGAGAATTGAAAATATAGAAATCCATATTTGCCGCTAGTGGATGCTGAAGAGTCAGGGACACTCGGCAGGTATATCGAAGGCCCGGCTCGCACAGGTCCGGCGTGGTGTCGTGCCGTTTTCCATCATCATGATGGTATGCGTAGTTTTCTATGCCGTTTTCCCGCGGCTGAGCACAAGGCGTCTGAATGCCTTGGTCGCCGCCGGGTAATCGGCACGAAGTTGCATTTATGGCGCATTTGACCCCGCGCCGCCGCGCGGTCCATTTTGGGCGCTGCGGTACGGGGGAAATGTTCCAATATCAGCTCACTTAGGGCTTGTCCGTAAATAAGCCTCTTCGGGATCGCGCCGGATTTTGAGATTGATTTGGTCGCGACGATTGAGCAAAACCGCAGGCATAGCTTGGTACTACGTCGAGGATTTTGCGATTGAGGAGCGGCCAAAGCAGGCCAAAAGCCGGATGCGAGCACAAAGGCTTTATTTACGGACAAGCCCTTAATGGGTCCGAGCATGGACAGTCTGCGTCTTTGGACACACCTTCGCAGCCTCCTCTATTCCCCAACCCCCCGACCCGCAACCATCCAAAACCCGAATCTTGTCTCCCCTGCGGCATGTGATATTATTCCGCTGCTCCAAATGTTTCCGGAAAAGATGTGGACAGGGGGGCTTACATTGCAGCAGCGCACCAGCGGGATCGAGACCTGCATCGGACTTTTCATTCTGGCTGTTCTGGTGGTAATCGGGATGTCGATACTCGCCACCCAGAACCGATACGACCCTGCCCTGTTCAAGGCCCTGGCCGTCAAGGGCGAAGCGGTCCCCGCCCGGCAAAGCCAAACTTCGGCACCGCAAGGCCCGAGCGCGGCGTCGCTTGCACCCGCCGGACTGGTCGCCATGGGCGGCGAAGAAACATTCGATTCCAACACCCTTTCGGACAAAATCGACGGAAAGGCGGAACTCTACCTCTCATCGGGTTTTGTGCGACTCACCACCCAGCGTTTTTCGAAGGCCTCGGACCCCAAGAGCTGGCTCGAACTCTTCGTCTATGACATGGACGGCCCCGCGAACGCCTTTTCGGTCTACAGCGTGCAAAAGAGAAGCGACGCCCGTGATGTCGGTCTGGGCCCCGCGGCCTACGGCACGGAAAATGCCCTTTTTCTGGTCAGCGGGTCGAAATATATCGAAATCGTTTCCTCCGACACCGGGCTCGGAAAGGAAATGAGCGCGCTTGCGGCCAAATTTGCCGAGGAGCAGCCGTCGCAGGCGGGCGGGACGGTCGAAACTGCGGGCCTCTTTCCCACGGAATCGCTCGACCCGGCCTCCATATCGCTTCACATGAGCGACGTTTTCGGCTTCAGCGGCCTCGACCGGGTTTTCACGGCAAAGTACAAGGTCGGTCAGGAACAGGTTACCGCGTTTTTATCGAAAAGGAAAAGCGCGCGGGAAGCAGTGGCCCTGGCCGCCGCATACGGCCGGTTTCTTTTGGAAAACGGCGGCTCGGAGCTGGGTGAAGTCCCCGGAGTTCCCGGCTCCAGGCTCTACCAGGTTTTCGACACCTTCGAGGCCGTCGTGCAAAAGGGCGCTTTCCTGGCCGGTGCGCATGAAGTCGAAACCAGGATCTCCGCCGAAAAGGTGGCCGCCGCGCTCTATCGCAAGCTTCAGGACGACGGCAAGTAAATCGGCAACACTCGATAGCGAGGCTATCCGTGAGCAACGACTCTGAAAATAAAAGCGGCGAAAGACATGCGCATGAGGCTTACCGCCGCCATGCAATCGACCGCCGCGATTTTTTGATCCGCTCGACAAAGGTGGGAGTGGCCCTGGCCGCAACGGGTGCTGCCGGCTACTTTCTGCACGACCCGGCCGGACCGGCGCCCTCTTCCGAAAAATCCTCGACCTCCCTTCCCGATTTCTCGGTGCCCGCGGCGGGCGGGAAGATAGCGATCGTAACCGGGGGCGACAGGGCAAAGTCCCTTGATTCGGGCCTCAAGGCGCTTGGCGGTCTTGAATCTTTCATCCGCAAAGGCGACCGGGTGCTCATAAAGGTAAATGCCGCATTTGCAAGCCCGCCCGCCCTGTGCGCAACCACCAACCCGGAGCTTGTCTCGGAGCTGGTGCGCCTGTGCTTAAAGGCCGGCGCGGCGTCGGTTTCGGTGACCGACAACCCGATAAACAACCCGGAAAGCTGTTTCACCCTCAGCGGCATCGGCGAGGCGGCACGCACCGCCGGGGCCTCCCTGATTTTGCCCAGGGATTCGCTCTTTTCCAACCTCACCGTCCCCGGCGCCAGGTTTATCCGGAACTGGCCGGTTTTCCTGGGCCCTTTTCAGGGTATCACCAAACTCATAGGAGTTGCCCCGGTTAAGGACCATCACAGAAGCGGCGCTTCCATGTCCATGAAAAACTGGTACGGGCTCATGGGGGGCAGGCGAAACATCTTTCACCAGGACATACACACGTTCATAAAAGACCTGGCCATCATGGTAAAGCCGACGCTGGTCGTCCTGGACGGCACCTTTACCATGATTTCCAACGGCCCGACGGGAGGTTCGATGTCGGACCTCAAAAAGACCGACACCCTGATCGTCAGCACCGACCAGGTTGCAGCCGATGCCGCCGGGGCGGTGCTTCTCGGAAAGAGCCCGGCGGACCTTCCATTCATCGGCAAGGCGGCGGAGGCCGGCGCCGGGACGATGGATTTCGAATCGCTGAGGCCATTTCGGCTCTCGACGGGCTGATTTCACAGCATCAAGAGTAGTCGCAAAATAGAGGGGAAATGTACAAGGGTGGACACGGTTTCATCGTGCCCACCCTTCGGGGTGAAAAGCGGTGGGCACAAAGAGACCACCGTGCCACCCAAAAATCAGGATCTTTGCACAATTATTTATTTATGACGTTGCGGATAGATGCGGCAAAAAAGCGCGAGGCGCAGCTACCCGCGCCTTTAAAAAGCATTCTCTCCCGTTACCGCGCAGGAGCGCGCGGGAACGGGAAGAAATATCGTTGATGAATTGTCCGAATTAGCTGAGAGATTCAGTGTATGAAGATCACAACCGCAAGGCGCATAAGCCAGGTATTTTTCCTTGTCCTTTTCGTCTGGTTCTGCATCGCGGCCACTTTCGGAGAAAGGTTCTGGCAGCTTCGCGGATGGCCCGTAAACTGGTTTCTCCAGCTCGACCCCCTCGTGGCCCTCGGAAACCTGATCACCACCCGCACGCTTTACGCCGGGCTTGCCTGGGCGGTGGCGACCGTCGCCCTCACCCTCATACTGGGGCGTTTTTTTTGCGGCTGGGTATGCCCGTTTGGCTCGATACACCACTTCGTCGGCTACCTCGGCGCCCATAACAGGCGCGCCGGGGCGATGATCGCGCTAAACCGCTACCGGAGCGCGCAGAAGATAAAATATTACATCCTTACCGTTTTCCTTTTTGCGGCAGCGGCACAGGTTTTACACCTGGACGGGATTGCAGCCGCATCGCTTCAGAGCGGCCTCCTCGACCCTATTCCGCTCGTGTACCGCTCGGTCAACCTGGTCCTGCTGCCCCTCTCCGATTCCGCCGCGCACCTTATTTCAACCGGCCAGCGACATTACGGCGGAGCGTGGCTGATCGGCATGATATTTTTTGCGGCGGTGCTCCTTAATCTCTACATTCCGCGATTTTACTGCCGGTTCGTCTGCCCGCTGGGGGCGCTGTACGGCATAATCGGAAAGTTCGCACTGTGGCGGATCGGAAGAAAACAGGCCGAGTGCTCGGGGTGCCGGCTGTGCGACTCGCACTGCGAGGGCGCCTGCAGCCCAGGAGAAAGGATCAGGCTTCCGGAGTGCGTCCTGTGCATGAACTGCCTTCATACCTGCAGGGACGACCTCGTGGGCTACAACACCTTCCGGTCGGCCGCGGGCGAGATTTCCTCGCCGGACCTTTCGCGGCGAGGATTTGTCGTGGCCTCGGTGTGCGGAGTCGCCGCCATCCCCCTGCTCCGGATCGACGGGCAACTCGACCGCAACTGGAACCCGGCGATTGTGCGCCCGCCCGGATCCTCTCGCCGAACCCCAGTTTCTGGACCGCTGCATCAAGTGCGGCCAGTGCGCCCGCGTGTGCCCCACCAACGTCATCCAGCCGGGCGAGTGGGCAAGCGGGATCGAGGGCCTGTGGACCCCGGTGTTGAACTTTCGCGCCGGGTCGAGCGGGTGCCAGATGAACTGCACGGCCTGCGGGCATATCTGCCCGACCGCCGCCATTCGCCCCATCAGCCTGGAAGAAAAGCTCGGGCGCGGCCCCTTTGAGACAAGCGGCCCGGTGAGGATCGGCACCGCTTTCGTGGACCGCACCCGCTGCCTGCCCTGGGCGATGGACAGGCCGTGCATCGTATGCCAGGAGAATTGCCCGGTTAGTCCCAAGGCGATTTTCGTTAAGGAATCTTTCGTAACGGTGCGGGGTGGAAGCATGGAGGCGGCCGGGCTTTCGGGCAATACCGTCGAGCTTGGAAACCCGATTCTCGTACCGGATCGTTTCGGGACGGGGGATTATTTCGTCTCGGCGGGCGGCGGCGGTAGAAGGCGAATTCTTTCCAATTCGGATAAGACGATCACACTGGACCAGGCCCCGCCTGCCGATTGGGCGGCACCCGGCCCTAAAAAAATCGAACTCCAGGTGCGGCTCCAGATGCCGCAGGTCGATCCCGAGCGGTGCACCGGGTGCGGGATTTGCGAGCATGAGTGCCCGGTAAGCGGAAAGCGGGCAATCCGTGTGAGCGCCGAAGGAGAATCGCGGCAGAAAAAGCATTCGCTGTTGCTGAAATAGGTGCGGGTTGCCGGTTACGAACCGGGGCGGTTTCACGCGAAGACGCGAAGGCGCAAAATTCTTGGAAAGATTTTCTCTCTGCGGCTTCGTATGGTGTTACCTGCAACGCACAACCCGGAACGCACAGCCTGAAATTCATCAAAAATTGGAGGCGAACATGACCGACGACAATGGTAAAAAGAAACTCTCAAGGCGCGACTTCCTGAAGCTGGCCGGCCTGGCCGCCCCCGGTTCCATGCTGCTTTCCGCGGGGCCGCTGGCGGCAGCGGAAACCGAAGTTCAAAAAGGGCCGCAGGCTGCACAGATCACGGTTCGCCCCTTCGGCAAGACCGGCGTCAACGTTTCCATGCTGGCCCTGGGCGGCATGTTCGATATTTCGTCCAACCAGCTTCTTCTCAAGCAGGCCCTGAAGTGGGGGGTCACCTACTGGGACACGGCCGACTGCTACGAAGGCGGAAACGGCGAAGTGGGATTCGGCCAGTTTTTAAAAAAATATCCCGAGACCCGGAAAACGATTTTCCTGGTGACCAAGTCCGACCGGCGCGACCCGAAGGGACTGTCCGAACTCCTGGAACAGTCTCTAAGGAAGCTCAATACCGATTACATCGACCTTTATTTCGTCCACGGGACCAAGAACGCCGGCGAGTTGAACAACGATACGAAAGCCTGGGCCGAAAAAGCAAAGTCCCAGGGCAAGATAAAATTTTTCGGGTTCAGCGCGCACAGCAACATGGAAGACCAGATGCAGGCGGCCTCGAAACTGGGCTGGATCGACGGCCTGATGGTCTCATACAATTTCAGGCTGATGCGAACCGATAAGATGCGCGCCGCCGTCGATGCCTGCACGAAGGCCGGAATAGGAATTACGGCCATGAAGACCCAGGGCGGAGGGCAGGTTTCCGTGGAATCGGAGGCCGAACTGGAAATGGCGGGCAGGTTCCTCAAGCAGGGATTTACCGACGCGCAGGCCAAGCTCAAAGCGATATGGGAAAATCCCCATATCGCAAGCATCTGCTCTCAGATGCCCAACATGAGCCTGCTCATGTCCAACGTCGCCGCGGCCCATGACCGTACAAAGCTAACCGCGGCCGATATCGAGTCGATGGACCTCTACGCCGCCCAGACCCGCACGGGCTACTGCGCCGGGTGCACGGCAATATGCGAGCCGGCTGTGAGCGCTCCGGTGCCGGTCGGCGACATCATGCGCTCTCTCATGTACTACAACAGCTACGGTGACGTGGAACTGGCCAGGGCGACTTTTTCGAAAATCCCGCCCGAGATCCGGGACGGCATGGCCGGCGCGGACTACTCACGGGCGGAAGCCCTGTGCCCGCAAAACCTGCGGATCGGGGAACTGGTGAAAAAGGCGGCGTCCATCCTGGTTTAGTACGGAGTGAAAGAAGAAGGAAAAAGAGCGGGGCAATGGTTCCAGGGCTGTTGCCCCAATGAGGTTTCTCCAAAATATATGAACTCCACGTAGGCGCTCCAGCGCGGACGACCTGAAGTTTAAGCGCCGCTGCTCGTTGGTTTGACGCTCTTTGGCGTTTCGGTTATATAAGAATTTTCCGGTTATTCATTTTATTGTACGTCAAACACGTATTTAAGGTGACGGCAACCGGCCTGCCGCACGATCTTTCCTGACCTTTCACCGATTCACAGCCATTCCGGGAGGGCGAAAAAATGTTGGTTGAAAGCCCCTCCAGTACATGCAAGCTCCTCAACATTGCCGTGGTGGTAAAATGGCCGTGTCGCCTCCCCATAATGAAAAATCTTCGGACAAAATCGTCCCGTCTGCGATTGGTGGCCATAGCCGTCGAAAAATCCGATTCATGTTATGACCTCGCCGAAGAAATGGGGGTGGAAATCTTTGAAGACTACAGAGACCTCCTGTCGATAGATCACCTGGACCTGATCCTGGAACTCACCGGGGACGAGGACATCCTCTCGGATTTAATCAGGCGCAAAAAGCCCGGTGTGGGGGTCGTCGATCTCCACGCATCGATGCTGTTGTTCGACATGGTCCCGGATGTCACGCTTGAATCCCCTCTTATATCCACGCTGATGGAGGCCTCAACGGATGGGGTCATCGTCATTGACAGGGACTACCGCATAATCAACTGCAACACATCGACGTTTATCCCCGGAAGCTCCGAGAGGAACGCCATCCTCGGCAAACATTGCTTCGAGGTGATGCAAAGGTCGTCGGTCCCTTGCGAAGGCATTATAAAATGCCCTGCCCAGGAGACTCAGGCAACCGGAAAGCTGGCCCGCTCGGTATATGACATCGAAGGTCCGGACAAAACAACTCAGATTTGCCACGTTACAGCCTATCCCATCTTTAACCTCTTCGGGGAAGTCTCCCAGTGTGTGCTTTCCATCCGGGATATGAGCAAAACCCTGTCGGACAAAATCGAAGAGCGCACTCAGGCCGTTAAGGAAAACCTGGCCCGAGTGGTCCGGGAAGATCGTCTCACCTCCCTTGGGCGGCTCGTCGCCTCGGTCTGCCATGAGATAAACAATCCGATAACGAGTATCGTAACCTTTTCCCAGCTTATTCTTACCATGATCCAGCGCGGCATGATGTCCAGTGCGGATATCGCCAATATGGAGCGTTATCTGGAACTCTCCTTTCGTGAGGGGATGCGCTGCGGTTCCATTGTCAAAAACCTCCTCATATTCGCACGCCCCGAGAGCATGGCGGCACAGAAGATCGACATAAATGAGATGGTCAAGACAACGCTTCTTTTGACCAGTCATCAGCTTGAACTTGCCGGGGTCGAGTGCATTGTGGACCTTCCCGCCTCCTCTTTTACCGCATGGGGAGACTGCGGCCAGATTCAGCAGTGCCTTTTGAATCTCATTTTCAATGCCATCGACGCCATGCCGGAAGGCGGTACGATAACAATCAGCGGCGGTATCGAACATAATGCCGACATGCTGGGGTTGTCGGTTTCCGACACCGGCCATGGAATTGAACCCCACCATTTGCCGCGGATTTTCGAACCTTTCTACTCAACCAAGCCAAATGGGAAGGGAGCCGGCCTGGGGCTGTCCATGGTGTACGGCATAATACGCGAACATAAAGGGGACATTGAGGTTGAAAGCGAGCCCGGCAAGGGGACAAAGTTCACCATCCGGTTGCCGACCCGACCGGTGGACCACTGAAGGGTCGCCGCGGTTTCCGGCATCACGGCATCACCGGCCCAATAGACTGAGAATCGATTCATTCGCAGTGGGAACAGGAGCCTTCCTATGAGTTTATCGGCACGTATCCTGGTTGTTGACGACGAAGAGACGATCTGTGAGGCACTCAAAGGGTGGTTCCTGGTGGACGGCTATGAGGTGGAGACCGCGCTTTCCGGCCCGGATGCGCTGGAACGTTTGAGGGATGTCTCCTTTGATATCTACCTGGTGGATGTCAAGATGCCGGGCATGGACGGCATCGAGTTCCTCTCCCGCCTGAAGGAGCACCAACCCGAGGCCATGGTGGTCATGATGACCGCCCACGGTTCAATCCAGACCGCCGTGGAGGCCATGAAGCGCGGGGCCATGGATTATCTCTGCAAGCCCATCGATCCCAATGAGCTATCGCTGTTGATGCAGCGCATCCTGGCTCAGAAATCGCTCCGGGAAGAGAACATCTCTTTGCGGGAGCAGTTGATCGAACAGCATGAAGGTTTCTACGACGTATTCATCATCCATTCCGATCCCATGCGCAAAATATTCGCCACGATCGAGGAAGTGGCGCGGTCCTCCGCCCCTATTCTGATCACAGGGGAAACCGGCGTCGGAAAAGAAATGGTAGCCAAAGCCGTTCATCTCAGAAGCGATCGCTCCTGCGGCCCGTTCCTGCCCGTCAACTGCGGATCGTTATCCGAGTCTCTCCTGGAGAGCGAACTGTTCGGCCATGAAAAGGGAGCGTTCACCGGCGCCGTCAAGGCTCGGCGCGGCCGCCTGGAGATGGCGAACAGAGGGGTCCTTTTCCTGGATGAGGTTGGCGAGATTTCACCGAAAATGCAGGTAAGCCTTCTGAGGGCGCTGGAGGAGAAAAGTTTTACGCGGGTGGGGGGAAGCCAGTCCATTAATTCGGATTTTCGGCTGATCAGCGCCACACACCGCGATTTGCCGTCCATGATAAAGGAAGGCGTGTTCAGAGAGGACTTTTTCTACCGCATCAATGTCATTACCCTGTGCATTCCGCCCCTGCGCGAACGACCGGACGACATTCCCGTTCTGGCGGATCATTTTCTGAAGCGCTATGTTCAGGAAACCGGGAAACATCTGGAAGGTTTCACCCAGCGGGCGCTGGGCCTCCTGGGTTCATACCACTGGCCGGGAAACATCCGGGAGCTTCGAAACGTCGTCGAACGGGCGGTTGTCATCGCAAAAGGCCGGATGATAGGCGCGGAAGAGTTGACCTTTCTCAATCCCCCCGCAAATGCCGCCGCACTTGGCGGGAGTTCCTTGCGTGAACTCGAAATCAACCATATCAAAGCCGCCCTGGAAGCCTGCAACGGCAACGTCGTGCGGGCATCCAGGCAACTTGGGGTCGACAGGACCACACTGATGCGCAAAATGAAGCGTTACAATCTGGCCCGCTCCTGATCCGGCATATACAAGACGGGACACTTTTTCATGGAAGATCCCGCTGATTCGTTCAGGGCTTCCATCCAGTCCAAGGTATCGGTAAATTTGGCTCGGAAACGACCTCGTACACGCAACAAGGTGCATATTTATATAGTCCCCATGGGTCAGGTGGCCCCTTTGGCCGTTTCGATCGTGGCGGCAAACCTCGAAACCGTTGTAGGGCTGAACGCCGAAATCCTGCCTACCTTCCCCGACCCCGAGTATGCCTATGTTAGCCTCCGCGGCCAGTACTCAGCCGGGAAAATCCTCAACGCACTCGAGTCCGTGGCGGATGAGGCCATATTTAAGCTGGGTCTCGTGCAATTCGACCTCTGCACCGCAATTTTGAAATTTGTATTTGGAGAATCTCAGCTCGGCGGCAAAGCGGCGGTGGTCTCCCTGTGCAGGCTCAGGGGCGAGGACCCGGCCGGTTTGTATCTGCGAACGGCCAAAATTGCCATTCACGAAACCGGACACCTGCTGGGGATCGGTCATTGCCACGCCCCCGATTGCCTGATGGTTTTTTCGAGCGACGTGGAAAAGCTGGACTCACTTCCGTTAAGGTTCTGCCCCGCCTGCAAATACGAAATTGCGCGGAGCCTGAGACATTACATCGGGGGAATTTGAACCGGCGAGCTTGTCGCCGGTTCAAATATTTGTGAGGGGGGAATTTATCTGAATATGGGGTCTGCTCCGATTTGGCGGCGGATGGGCCTCGTTCTCACCCATGAAGGGCGCCGCGGGCTATCCCTTGGCCGAACCGGAATTATTTCAGGAACTCTTGAACCAGCCGGTCCCAACCGATTTCAGGAACCGACCCGTAGATATCCCTGATCGCCTCACCACCACTCGCCATCTGGGGGTAGCGTGAATCCGAACTCAGCAGCTTGCCCAGGCGCGTGGCTTCATCATCGATCCAGGCAAGGCTCTCCGACTCGAAAAACAGGTTCTTGAGGTTCTTGCGAAGGTTCCTGGGCTGGACCACCATCAGCCATCCCTCCGAGTAAGGGGCATCGTTAGCGGTATTTGCCTTCTTCAGAATCTCATGGTTGACGGCCACTACCTCCCCGTCCACGGGACACAAGGCGGCGGCCTCGTTGCCGGAGCGCTTTAAGAGCGCGGCAGGACTGCTTTGGCCGACTTGCGACCCGAGGGCGGGCATCCGGATTTCATCCTGCGGCCCCAGCAGCCGCAGAGCGAAGTCATCCATCCCCACACGCACCCGGCCGCCGTATTCCACACGCGCCCAGGAATGGCCATGATGATAATAGTAATCCTGGGCGACATCGAAACCGGACGCCTTGTCAATCGAAGGCCGCCTGAGGTTGGGCAGATAGCTTGTGTCCTCGATCATCTGGTCAAAGCCGCATTTCTCACAGTTGTACGCATACGAACACAACCCGTAAGAGATCCGGCCGCTCAGCATGTGACGGCATTTGCCCTTGCGCATCATCAGCACCATCCGCGGAGGACGCCCATCGGTTCCCCCGGAGGCTTTTCGCTGCTCTTCAAAGTTGCCCAGGACCCGCTTATCGAATGCACACCCAAGGCAGTCAAAGGCGTTCATGCACTTGGTCGGCTTGACCACCCCCGCCTTGCTCCACACGCACATGTCGTTTGCCATCGAAAAAACCACGGGTTGTCTTGTCTGTTTGCGTTCTTTTTCGTCCATGATGGTCCTCCTTAAGGTCCGGGCATTCCCTATGTTATCGAAAAGATTCGTATTCCAGACTGATGATGCGGTTGTTTCCTACATAGAGCACGATCCATGCCATTGGGTTTCCGCTCTGCAGCAATATGCAGCATCAATTTAATATATTGATATTATTACGTTAATAGGTATAGATCACGACGAGGCGCCGAACGCGGGATTGGAGGGGAAGTGCACATTGCATCATGCTCCCGTCCGATGGATTTATTTATATATAAAATCAATATCTTACTTAACTGAGGCATTTTGCAGCACGGCTGGGCGATTTGCATCACCCGGTTAGCTGCGCCCTCCCCGGCTTGGCCTCTTGTCCATTTTTGCCCATTGTTCACGCTCCTGAAGCAGTTACTCCCACACGCTCCTATGGGGCGCACTTTGCGGCAGAGGTCGGATGAACTCGTGAAAATTATGTTGCGGCGCTGCAACAGATGGATTACTAGTCAGAGGGACCCTTGTCCGAAATAAGAACAGGCTTCAACAACAATTTTCCAATAATTACGCGGCAAATCAATGGGTTACAGTGACAGCACCGTGACATTTTTCGATTTTTTTTGCCGTAATCCCTCTTAATTAGTTGTTGCCGGTGCCCTCCGGCTGCTGGGGAGGACCATGGATAGTCGGGAGCGTAATTTGCGCTCGGAACTGGTTGCCGTCTGCCGCAAGCTGGAGCGCAAGGGCCTGATCGCGGCAAGCGATGGAAACGTAAGCTGCCGCCTGGGGGATACCCGCATACTGATTACGCCGAGTGGAGCCTCAAAAGGTGATCTCGAACCCGGCGACCTCCTGACAACCGACCTGGATGGCCGCGCCGATGGCGGGGGTAAACCTTCGAGCGAAATCAAAATGCACCTTTTCGTGTACCGGAAAAGGCCGGACGTTTCGGCCGTGGTGCACGCTCACCCCCCGCTCGCAACCGCGTTCACCCTTTCGGGCTTTCGTTTCGATGCGAAGGTGCTTCCCGAAGTCTGGCTGACCATGGGAGAGGTCCCGACCGCCGCGTTTGCCATTCCGTCAACCGAGCAGGTCCCGCAGTCCATCGCGCCTTACGTGGAAAACCACCGCGCCATTCTTCTGGAGAGGCACGGAGCGCTCACGTTCGGAGAAAACGCGACCCAGGCGTACATGCTGATGGAAAAACTGGAGCACGCCGCCAAGACCCTGTTCCTTGCCTCCGTCCTGAAGGGCCGCAGGCCTCCCGAGCCGTTGGGCGAAAGGGAAATCGAAAAACTGGAGGAAGCTTTCAGGCTGACCAGGGTTTCCTGATTTAAAAAGCGTGGGGAGCAGCACCGATTGCAGACCGTTTGAATTTGACTAATTTAAAGGGGGCTTCAAATGAATCGGGCCGCCGGATATTTCTTAACCTGAATAATGCGTGAACCGGCATATATTTATCAGGAAGCGGCATGTTCATATTGCTGCCGCTTTTTCTCTTGCACGCTATTGGCGTATACCGTTGGCCTGATGCTAATTTTCGTTCAAGATAGGCCAATGCCGATGGGTTACGCTCCGCTTCACCCATCCCTTTCCGGACCTGAGTTAAGTGTAGGATGGGTGAAGCGGAGCGTAACCCATCACGTTAATCTTGAACGCAACCTGCGTCTGAGGGGTTTCAGCGGCCGGGGCAATTGAATACAGGGCGGTGGTGCACTCTCAAACCGCCCAAGCCATCCTTTCGGGCTGTCAGTTGCACCCATTGATGCGATTTGCCATCAAATATTAAGATCTCACCATTCCAGAAGCCGGACCTAATGCAGAAGACCCAGTCGAGCGGTTGGTTTGGGCCGTTTGCCGCATAATTCAAATTTGTGAACAACAGGGCACTTGCCGCTTTTCAGATAAAACACTCACGAATGAACCACAATGCCTCCCGATGCGCCGGAGTGAAATCATCGGATATTCCGATTCCGGACGCTATTCCTTATGCGCAATTTTCACCTCATTTGTCCGGATACAACGGGAAATACTCTTCATCGACCTCTTAGGTCCCGCCCATGAATTCGAACGTTTTCACGTTTGCTTCTTCGGATTCAAAGACAGCGATCCGGAATTATTGCTGATTTTTAACGCTATCGGAATACAGGAAATCGTGAAATAATACTGAAGTAATGATGGAGTCCACATGAAAATATACCTTTCTGAACCGCTCTTCTCAGAAGTTAAACAGGATTGAATGAAGAAGCTCGAACGCGAGATAGACAGCCTTGCTACTAATTCGAGTCTCAATATTCATGGTATCCGGCCTTGTGAACCAAGCACAAAAGAGGAAATCGACAGCCTTAGAAAAGCAGCAAGGTAAGACGCGGGAAATTTTGTCTCAAAACGACCCTTTTTAAGGGAGCGCCTCATCTTATGACTGAACTTTTGGCAAAGCGCGCCATCAATAATACCGGCAAGGGACACAGGGCCGAAAGATAAGAGGAACGCATGCGACTTTACGCCCATAGTAAGGAAGGGGCCGAGGAAAATGAGTGGCAAACTCTCGCCGACCACCTGCAGCAGGTAGAAATCTTGTCGTCTGCATTGCAGGAAGAAATCACGGGGGACAGACGAAGCGTCTTTTTTGAATTATCGATCTAATGAAATTAAGTTTGACATTTAGAGTGACTCCGTGGCATTCTCGTTGACATTCCAAATTTGCGCCACAGCCCCGGGCGTGGATTGAAACATTAGATCGATAATTCAAGCGAAGCGCTTAATAGATTTTTCGGTCCTTCCTTCTCGTGGGAGGAAGTTTTTTGGGTGTACTGGAAACTGTCGCCTGGGGCTAAGGACGGGGCAAATAATGAAGTCCCTTTTCAAGAAAGGAGGCAGAGTGGATAAACCCTACGAAGTCCAATTTGAAGTTGCGGGACCCGCTGCAATGTTTGCAAGGCCTGACACAGGAGGAACTCCAACGAGCTACCCGGTACCGTCGTGGTCGGCCGCAAAGGGCTTATTTGAATCCATCGCTTTCTTTACCAACGGAGCAGCATGGATTTGCCCAACGAAAGTGGAGGTTTGCCGCCCTGCTGGAGATCTTGGTGGTCGTGTGCACTTTCAGCGATACGCCACAAACTACGGCGGGCCGCTCCGCAAGGCCTCTCTGTTCAACAAAGGAGCCATTTCCGGCGGCAGCAGCATGCAGCTTTTCGCAACCATCCTCAGGGACGTTTGTTATCGCCTGAATGGGGTTGTCGTAGGGCCTCGTTGGGAGGGGCCAATCAATCCCAGGCATCATTTGCAGGATTTGTTCAACCGCCGCCTGATGCGTGGGCAGTGTTTTCGAACCCCTTGCCTTGGCTGGAGTGAGTTCACTTGCTCTTATTGGGGACCATATCGCCAAGGAAAAACAGAAGTCGATACTGCTCTTTCACTTGAAATTCCGTCAATGCTTCTATGTGTTTGGGACAATCCATTGGCTGGTTCGTACAGGCCCAGGTTCGATCAGAACGTGCGAATAGTAGATGGGGTTCTAGAATACAGGGTCCCGAAAAAGTGGATGTCCAGGCAGAATCGAGAGGTGATCGAAAATGCTCAATGAACTGCTGGTCGTTGAACGTGGGGCTTGTCAGGCAGGAATTCAGACAATTCTACGTCACCCAGACGTGAAGGACACTCGGCGGATACCTACGCTTCTGGTCCAGCTTGACCACAATGGACAGGTTGCACTCGTTCGGCCTGTCCCTAAGGAAATTAAACCTTGGACGCTCCGATCTGGCCAACATAACAGCTTCCCATTTGTCCAGCCTAAAATCCCTTTGTGGAGCATTCCAACAGACCCGAAAAGTAACGAACTGCGCAAATCAGCCCTAGACAAAAAGAGCAGCGAACGACGCCAGGCCCTCATAGAGTTGGTTCAATATACCTCATTTAATGCCCACGGTTTCAGAAGTTGGCCCGGTGCAGGACTGATAAATCAACTGCAAGAAAGACGGCGACAGCTTTTGAGTCTTGAAGGCACGGAATCGGATGTGGTGCTTGCTTCCATAGATTACTTCCTTATTGCATGCAGCCGAGACAACGGACCGTGCAAGCTCCTGGACCAATTAACAAAAACACTCATGGAGGAAATCAAGCGATCTCCACAGGATGAGTGGCTGGAGGTCGCCAATGGGCTGCTACTAGGCTCCTTTGACAACAAAAAGGAGAAGTGGCAATGCAGTAGTGGCCTGGTTTTTGAAGCGTACGGAAAGAGCTTGTCTATTTTGGATTCCAGATTGATTCCCAGTGTAAGTCATGCTCTTTCGTGTTCCACCCCGAAAGGTAGCGGCAAGAGCCAAAACCAAATTTGTGCTCTTACCGGTGCTCCAGAGGATCTCTTGAGTGGAAATTTTCCCCAACCGAATTTGCCGGTGCTTGGTCAAACATTTGTGTTCGCCAAGAACAGTGTCATTCCCGCCCTTGATCGTTATGCCCGACTTTCCTCCGATGCCATGCAGGTAGGAAGGAGTGTAGTAATCAGGCTTGCTGCGGCACTGAGCGCGCTTACTTCAAGCGAACGCAAAAATACAACATGGTGTGGAATTCCAGGTGAGGCCCCTAAACAAAGCGATCTACTTCTGGCGTTCGTGGAAGCGGTACCTGATGCACGGATGGCCGAAATGCTAGCGAAAGACGATCTTTCGGAGGAGGAATCGGAGAGTTCATCTGGTTCGCGGTATTCTGTGGCTGAATTTGAAAAGCGCGCTGAGCGGATGATCAGGCTTGTCGAGGCAAAGGTCGGATATGACGTGACAAAAACCCCCGTGCAAATTGCCGTGTTCAGGAAAGTAGACCCTGGCAACCGCAAAATTGTGCTCTCCGACACACTCACGGTGGGCGGATTTGACCAGTCGGCGAAGAATTGGGCAAGGGGCGAACGAAACATCCCATCCTGGCTGAATCTGCCTGTACTGATGAAAGGGGAATCAAAGCCAATCTCTATGAGCCCACCTCACATTTCACCATTGGGATTAATTGGCTTTAGCAGAAGTGTATTTATTCGTGGTGGCACTGAACGACAGGAAGCCGCAGGCTTGCCGGCAGCCGAAGCGCTTGGCCTATTTCTCGACCAATCTGAACAATCGCGGACTCGAGTCAAACGCTTGCTGCGATTTGTGTTGACCAGACGTGCGATGCTCTTGGCTGGGGTCGGCCACTTTCAACATACGCCGAATAGCTGGTCTAGGCGCTCTGAAACAATGAAGGCATTTGACCGCCACGAGACACTGCGCACGGTTACAGTGCTAGGCATACTATTAGACAAACTCGGCAGGGTACAGGAGACTTTCATGAAGGAAACAGCATTCAAGCTAGGTCAACTTCTTGCGGCCGCAGACGTTGTTCATGCCGGCTATTGTGCAGACGTCCGAGGCGGTGATATTCCACCGGCTCTTCTCGGCAACCAGGTATTCGCCATGGCACAGACCGCCCCGGCCAAAGCGTTAGCCACTCTCTGCCGAAGGTGGAAACCCTACGCTGGCTGGGCGAAGAAAACGGCCAGAGATCCTGACCGCATTGACTCAATGGTCGCCAGCAAGGAGAAAGACGAGCGGCGGCGCAAAATTGAGCAGCGGCGCGGTTGGGACATAAAAAAGGCCATGCGCCATGCGCGTGAAATGGCTCCTGTTGCTGCGGAACTTGCTGCGAAGTTGGAGGATTGCCACGTAGATGATTCTTTCCGCGCCGAATTGTTACTGGGATACATAGCTGGTCTGCCAAAAAAGGAAGATTCGAATTCACCGGAATAAGTCAAAAGGGAGGACTAAATAATGGAATCAAATAATAAGAACAATGGCGCTCCTTTCAATCGAGGCACCGGATTACTGATAATTGAAGTCCGTCACAGCAACCCTAATGGAGACCCCGATGCTGAAAGCGATCCCCGCACCATTGATGTGGATGGGCTTGGACTGATTTCGCCGGTCTCTTTTAAACGAAAGCTGAGAGACCTTGTAGCAGACAAGGGAGGCGTAGCCTGGCAGTTGGCAAAAGAGGTCTTGAGCCTTGATGATAGCCATTTCGAAATTCTCGAACAGCGCGGTCGTCACCGCGATTCCATTTTTGAGATGAACGCAGAGACCTTTAAGAATACTTTCTGGGATGCTCGTTTATTTGGCAACACTTTCCTTGAAGACATCAAGGGCAAAGACTTCAAACCAGGCGAAAAAGATCACTTCATCAGCACCGGAGTCGTACAGTTCGGACCGGGAATTAGCGTTGCCCCTATTGAGATTGAAAGGCTCACTACCACAAACAAATCGGGGGTGCAAAAGGACAAGGACCGTGGAATGGCACCGCTTGGGTGGCGTGTGGTGCGCCATGCTCTATATGCAATGCCATTCTTTATTAATCCCATGATGGCAGGAAAAAGCGGCTGCGAAATGGCTGATCTTGATTTGATGAAATTTCTGATTCCTCATGCATATCGGAATAGTGCATCTGCCATCCGGCCATTTGTCGAGATTCGAAATGCATGGTATGCTGAACACAGTACCCCGCTCGGTTCTTGCCCGGACTCTCTTATTCTGGACACTCTCGCGCCCAAAAAAATCATGGGGGCCGCCAGCGAACCTTCCAAATCAATAATCGAATACGAAATCCCATGCGAATTACCTGAGGAAATTAAAAACCGATTGGCAGCTTTCAATGATCTTTGCATAAAACAATGGAGGTGAGAAATGGGTGCGGACAACTGCAATCACGAACCCCTGGCCCACTCACCACCAAAAGATGGCATGCCGGGTGACCCTTATGCCCGGCACGTCAGTGCCGTCCGGGTTGAAGCACTAAAACGTGCGGAAGCAATGCTCCATTACTCATGCAATCCTCCGGCAGGCCTGCTGAAGGCAGTTGAGACCGCTGCCATTTTCCATGACTTTGGCAAGCTTGATCCTGAGATTCAAAAAGTTTTTAGTAAGAACCGAAGAGGCAAGCTTAGGTGGGACCACATTGACGCCGGGGTGGCTCATCTGACGAGCAAAGACAGTCAAGACTGGATGGCTGCATGGCTGGTTCGGGCGCACCACGCTCCCGGCCTACCCCAAAAGACTGAACATTTCACAGATCAGGGCCGGCGAATGCGGGGACGCCGTTGGGATGATGATACCGCGGAAAGGCACGCCGAACAGATCGCCCATACAGACAAACTCATCAAGAAATACCTGCGCAAGCACGATGCTGTTGCTGGAGCTTTCGAGATCGAACGACGACATCCGGTTCATGGTTTGACAATGCGGCTGGCCTTATCGTGTCTCGTTGATGCCGACCATTCGGACGCCGCGTTTTTCGATACTGGACTGCCCGCGCTTGCAGCGCCTGAACCAAGATGGGCAGAAAGGCTGAATTCTCTGTGTGATTATGTCCGATCTCTGCCTCCCGGCAAAAACGATGCCGAGCGCGCCCGAAATCACCAACGAAGCGAATTTTTCGAAGCCTGTTTGAATTCGACAATCCAAGATTCGATCATCGCCTGTGAGGGGCCGGTCGGCCTTGGCAAGACGACTGCAGTGGCGGCTTACCTCATACGCAGGGCGCGCGACGAGGGCCTTCGACACATCATTATTGTGGCCCCTTTCACGAACATTCTTTCCCAGACAGCAAAACGGTTGCGTGAAGCTCTTGTGTTGGCGGATGAAGTGCCCGATCAAATCGTTGTCGAGCACCATCACCGTGCTGACTTTTCCCACCAAAATTATCGAAATTTGGCAGTTCTTTGGCGCGCTCCGATTGTGCTTACTACGGCGGTCAGCTTTTTCGAGACAATGGCAGCCTGCAATCCGGCTGCATTGCGCAAATTTCATGAAGTTCCAGGTAGTGCGATTTTTCTTGATGAGGCGCATGCAGCCCTTCCGACGAGGCTCTGGCCCCAGAATTGGAAGTGGGTAGATGAACTCGCGAATAATTGGGGTTGCCGGTTTGTCTTCGCAAGTGGTTCGCTTGCTAGATTTTGGGAACATAATGAAATCATCGATAAACCGGTTAAGCTGCCCGAGTTGTTGCCGGTGGATCAGGCAATAACAGTGATCCAGGAGGAACGGCATCGAGTTAAATTTGCTCAGGCTGAGGGCGGGCGAGTTTTAGATGTTGCCGAGTTGATCGGCCTTGTAAAAAAAGAAACCGGGCCTCGACTTGTCATCCTGAATACCGTCCAAAATGCCGCTGTTATAGCCGATGCGATGCTAAAGTCCGGAATGGATGTCCTCCATCTTTCGACAGCCTTAACTCCATACGACAGGGAGATTATTCTCAAACGTGTCGAGCGAAAACTCAAGTTTCGCGAATTGCAGGATTGGATTCTTGTCGCTACGAGTTGCGTGGAAGCGGGGGTTGATTTTTCGTTTAAGTGCGCCTTCCGCGAAAGGTTTTCCGCCGCTTCGATCATCCAGGTTGGAGGTAGAGTCAATCGTCATGGAGAATACAATAATTGCGGTGGTGGTGTAGTGTATGATGTCGCTATGTCCGATGAAGGAATAACACAGCACCCTGCGGCTGGCATTTCAGCCGATGTATTAAGAAGCCTTATGGATGATGGTAAACTCAACATGTCTAATCCGGCGGATACAGTCACTCAGGCAATGCGGGAGGAGCTGCGAATCTGTGGTGGACTCCCTTCCGATCTATTATTAAAAGCGGAGTTAGAACGAAATTACCCGAAGGTTGGAGAACTTGGACGAGTCATAGCTACAGAAACTCGCCTTGTTGTTATTGACCCAGATCTCAAAGCCAAACTTAGAGCATATGAGTCTGTGGATTTCAAGACATTGCTTCAAGGCAGCGTACAGATATGGGCCAACAAGATCGAAAAGCTCGGCTTGAGTCTATTGAACCACAACAGACGTTCCTCTGAATTTGAAATTTTCGATTGGGAATATGACTATGATCCTGATTTCCTTGGGTATATGGAAGGCGTGCTAAAGCTGGATCAATTTATTTCCGCTGGTGGAGCTGTCATTTAGAGGTAAAATCACGGCAGGAGCAAGATCACATGAACTACACCGAATCCGACCTCCTTCCCGTTTCCGCCCTGCAGCACCTTATTTTCTGTCCCCGGCAGTGCGCGCTTATCCACATCGAGCGCATATGGATGGAAAATCAGCTTACCGCGGAGGGGCGCATTCTCCACGAGCGGGTGCATTCCCCGGCCGCGCGGCGTAAAGGAACGGTCCGGGTCGAATATGCCCTGCCGCTCCGGTCGCTCAGGCTCGGTCTTGCGGGGGTCGCCGACGTGGTCGAATTTCACGGCCCGGACCCCAAGGAAGGCAAAGGGGCCGAAGTGCCCCATCCGGTCGAGTACAAGCGCGGAGAACCGAAAAAGGACGATTCCGACCTCGTTCAACTCTGCGCCCAGGCCATGTGCCTCGAAGAGATGCTCGAAGTGCCCGTCCCGGAAGGGTCCCTCTACTACGGCCGCGAAAGACGCAGGACAAAGGTCCGGTTCGATGACGCGCTCCGGTGCGCTACGGAGCAGGCAGCCGGGCTCCTGCACGGGCTCGTCTCATCGGGCCGCACCCCGGCCCCCGAATTCGGGCGCAAGTGCGGCAAATGCTCCCTTCGGGATGCCTGCCTCCCGAAACCATGCGGAGGCAGCCGCCCCGTTACACGGTATCTTTCGGCCATCCTGGAGGAGGAACCATGAAAAAGCACGGGAACACTCTCTACGTGACCACCCAGGGGGCCTACCTTTCCAAAAGCGGCGAGACGGTGGATATTCTAGTCGAGGGCGCATCCAGGCTCAAGGTGCCCATGCACACGCTGGACGGGATCGTCTGTTTCGGGCAGGTCTCGGCAAGTCCTTTTCTCATGGGGGCCTGCGCCGAACGGGACGTGGCTCTCAGTTTCATGACGGAGACCGGAAGATTTCTCGCCTGCGTGCGCGGGCCGGTCTCGGGCAACGTGCTCCTGAGAAGAGAGCAGTACAGGCGGGCGGACAGCCCCGAAGAGTCGGCGGGAATTGCGGCCGGGTTTCTGACCGGAAAGATCGCAAACTCCAGGACCCTCCTTCGCCGCGCCGTCCGCGACCACAGCGATAAGGTGGACTCGGATCTTCTCATAAATACCGCCGACCGCCTGAGCGGCTGCCTCCCAAGGCTCGGCGGCGTATCGCTCGAAGAGCTTCGCGCCATCGAGGGGGAAGCGTCGAGGTTTTACTTCGGCGCCTTCGACCAACTCATCACCCGAAACAAAGAGCACTTCTTCTTTCGCGCCCGGTCGAGAAGACCTCCGCTCGACCGGGTAAACTGCCTTCTCTCCTTCTATTACACCCTGCTCTGCCACGACTGCCGCTCGGCTCTGGAATCGGTGGGGCTGGACCCCCAGGTAGGTTTCCTGCACCGTGACAGACCGGGACGACCGAGCCTGGCACTCGACCTCATGGAGGAATTCCGCGCAATGGTTTCCGATCGGCTCTGCCTCTCGCTCATAAATCTAGCCCAGGTGAGTCCCGATGGCTTCCGCGAAACCGGCTCGGGCGGGGTCCTGATGGACGACGGCACCCGTAAGGCGGTCGTAGTCGCCTATCAGAAGCGAAAACAGGAAGTGATCGAACATCCTTTTCTCAAGGAGAAGATGCCGATAGGGATGCTGTTCCACATCCAGGCAGCCCTGCTGTCGAGATACATTCGAAATGACCTGGACGGCTATCCGCCATTCATAATGAGGTGAACCCGGCATGTTGGTGCTGGTAAGCTACGACGTATCGACAATTGACGGGGCCGGACGCAGGAGGCTGCGCCGCGTCTCTAAAATGTGCCAGAACTACGGGCAGAGGGTCCAGTTCTCGGTTTTTGAATGCATCGTCGATCCGGGTCAATGGACAAGGCTCAGGCAGAAACTCATCGACATCGTCGACCGGGAACAGGACAGCCTTCGATTCTATTTTCTCGGGTCCAACTGGCAGGGGAAGGTTGAACATGTGGGAGCAAAAGTCGCGGTCGACCAGGAGGGACCGCTTATCATCTAAGAACAGTTGCTGATTCGCGAACCCCAAGCTGTTGCGTTTCCGCCGGGGTATTCGCGGATCATGAATAGCGTTTAAAAACAGTATGTTATATTCTCAGAAGCTTTAAGCTCTCCGGTTCTGATCTCCAACCCTGCCCTGTTCGCGCAACAGCCGCCCCGGACCCGGTTGCAGCTTAGGGCGGAGCCGCAGCAGTCGCTCCCCGCGCGGGAGCGTGGATTGAAACTCCGATCGCGCGCGTCATCGAACGACGTTGCGTCGGTCGCTCCCCGCGCGGGAGCGTGGATTGAAACTATCGTCGCTGGATGCTACGAATCGTCGGAGCCACGAGTCGCTCCCCGCGCGGGAGCGTGGATTGAAACCGGATTCGCATGTGCACGCTCGACTGATCGATCGGCGTCGCTCCCCGCGCGGGAGCGTGGATTGAAACAGTTATGCGATGGCGTCCATGACGTACTCGGCGTATGTCGCTCCCCGCGCGGGAGCGTGGATTGAAACCGACGTTGCACGCCGCATCTGTGGCACTGGCTGCATCGTCGCTCCCCGCGCGGGAGCGTGGATTGAAACGACCTCAGCGCGAGATCATGCCATGGCATAGTCAGGTCGCTCCCCGCGCGGGAGCGTGGATTGAAACAGCTCGACAACACGGATCGGATCGCTCAGGTGCCAGCGTCGCTCCCCGCGCGGGAGCGTGGATTGAAACACTTCATGCGTGAGATCGTACGCCATGCGCACGCATGTCGCTCCCCGCGCGGGAGCGTGGATTGAAACCGACCTGGACCAGCCGTGACACGGTCCGTGGCATCGGTCGCTCCCCGCGCGGGAGCGTGGATTGAAACACGATGCATGGCGCATCGGTAGCAGTAGCTCGTGCTGGTCGCTCCCCGCGCGGGAGCGTGGATTGAAACTGGCCATGCAGTCGATGCGACAGCCGATGGCGTGCCAGTCGCTCCCCGCGCGGGAGCGTGGATTGAAACTGCATTCCGCGTCAAGGATCGGCCGGCTACGACGAGTCGCTCCCCGCGCGGGAGCGTGGATTGAAACACGATCGACGCACGAAGCTGGTCGCATCACGGTAGGTCGCTCCCCGCGCGGGAGCGTGGATTGAAACATCTGACGTCTCGCGATGATGTACGTTGCGATCGGCGTCGCTCCCCGCGCGGGAGCGTGGATTGAAACCGGTCTAGCTTCTAGAGATGTGTGTCGACCGTCGAGTCGCTCCCCGCGCGGGAGCGTGGATTGAAACTCCGTTAGCCGCACGCAATGCCATCGAGACACTGTGTCGCTCCCCGCGCGGGAGCGTGGATTGAAACATCTGGCTATGCAGCATCCGGAACTCATCGCCATGCAGTCGCTCCCCGCGCGGGAGCGTGGATTGAAACCGTATACGGCTTCAAATGTCAGCCGTTGCAGATCGGTCGCTCCCCGCGCGGGAGCGTGGATTGAAACCGATCTCTGAACTGACGGCGATCAGCAACGGATCGAGTCGCTCCCCGCGCGGGAGCGTGGATTGAAACACTCGTACTTGCGCAGGCGACCGAGCATTCACGTGGGTCGCTCCCCGCGCGGGAGCGTGGATTGAAACTCTCAATAGCATCGATTGCCGTATCATCATATGCTAGTCGCTCCCCGCGCGGGAGCGTGGATTGAAACCTGGATCCTGATGGCGTATTACCCGTCGGATGGTCGGTCGCTCCCCGCGCGGGAGCGTGGATTGAAACCTCCGTTGATGGCGGATGCAGTCGCGCCGATGGATCGTCGCTCCCCGCGCGGGAGCGTGGATTGAAACAAGTGACTCGGGCTAGTCACCGGCTCACGATCTCGGTCGCTCCCCGCGCGGGAGCGTGGATTGAAACATCTGAGCTTCGTGCCACCGTACGTTCCGGAACACTGTCGCTCCCCGCGCGGGAGCGTGGATTGAAACTGGCATCGGATACCAGCAATTCGACCATCGCTCGGGTCGCTCCCCGCGCGGGAGCGTGGATTGAAACATATTCAGACGTCATGGTGATAACGCAGCTGAGCGTCGCTCCCCGCGCGGGAGCGTGGATTGAAACAATCATGCCGCTCTCGATAGTACCTGAGCTTATGTCGGTCGCTCCCCGCGCGGGAGCGTGGATTGAAACCGATTACGCGATAGACTGACGCCATCGAATGGCATGCGTCGCTCCCCGCGCGGGAGCGTGGATTGAAACTTCGTCTGGAACATCCATCGACCGATGTGCGGCAAGTCGCTCCCCGCGCGGGAGCGTGGATTGAAACTGTCTATCGGCAGGTTTGGCCTCATCGTAAACGGGTCGCTCCCCGCGCGGGAGCGTGGATTGAAACAACAATACAATGGAACATCAAGATTATATCAGTTCGTCGCTCCCCGCGCGGGAGCGTGGATTGAAACAACATAATGTAAACGCGCCACCGCACCGCTCCGATGTCGCTCCCCGCGCGGGAGCGTGGATTGAAACTCAGTCGAGGCCACGCGTGCCGTGATATGCGGTCGGTCGCTCCCCGCGCGGGAGCGTGGATTGAAACCCTATTACGCCAAGATCGACGATCCGCGATGACGCGTCGCTCCCCGCGCGGGAGCGTGGATTGAAACGGCTTGTGCAGCTTCGCATGTATCGCCTCAGATCGCTCAGTCGCTCCCCGCGCGGGAGCGTGGATTGAAACTCTTCGACTCACGGTACGGACGGCGCAGAATCAGCGGTCGCTCCCCGCGCGGGAGCGTGGATTGAAACTTCAATCGATCCCACGTCTGGAGTCGTCCGGATCAGTCGCTCCCCGCGCGGGAGCGTGGATTGAAACTAGCCAGCGAGGTTCGCGATCTCGCTAGACGGCAGGTCGCTCCCCGCGCGGGAGCGTGGATTGAAACTTTTCGTTGCAATGACAAGTCTTTGGTCTAGGCATGTCGCTCCCCGCGCGGGGAGCGGCATCCAGGGTGGGTTTTCCCGTATTGCCTACAAAGAGTTTCAAATTGCGGTGTTGCCCTGGGACAGGATTTTGCTCACGCTGACGGCCAAATCACGCAAGGCTACAGGCTTCATA
The DNA here is from genome assembly GCA_963712895.1 of uncultured delta proteobacterium. Taxonomy (GTDB): domain Bacteria; phylum Desulfobacterota; class Syntrophobacteria; order Syntrophobacterales; family Syntrophobacteraceae; genus SbD1. The sequence continues at coordinate 605,988 of CAVQJR010000021.1, forward strand.
AGAAATCCCCTGATCCCCGGGAGCCTGGTTCTGTTTTCATCAACCGCCTCGCTGAATCCCGTACAGAGAAGTATGGGGGTATCGGCACGGACCTTCAGAATTTCTCTTGCCAGCTCGATCCCCGTCATATGAGGCATCGTCAGATCGGTGATGACCAGATCAAAGCTGTCGGGGCGCGCTCTGAAAGCCTGGAGCGCATCGTAGCTGCTGTATCTTTCGGCGACATCATAGCCCAGGCTCTCAAGCATCGCCCTTAGCATATCGACTATGGGCCTCTCGTCATCGACCACCAGAACCAGGCCCTTCCCGGAGGGCAGAGATACCGGCCGGGCGGCCACGGGTGCCGGAGTGGTTTGGACCCTCGGGAAATACACGCTAAAAGTGGCGCCCTCCCCCGGCTTGCTGAAAACGGCGATTCCTCCGGACAGGCTCTTAACGATTCCGTAGATCAGGGCCAGACCCAGACCGGTCCCCTCGGACTGTCCTTTGGTGGTAAAGTATGGTTCAAAGATTCGCTGTCTTACCGATTCCTCGATTCCATGTCCCGTATCGGCAACCGTGAGTCTCAGGTACGGTCCGGGGTCCAGGTCCGGGAGATCCCTTCTGGCACCTTCGTCGATGTCCACATTTTTTAGCGTGATGGACAGCACCCCCCCCTTCTCGCGCATGGAATGGTTGGCATTCGTGCACAAATTCATCAGCACCTGGTGAATTTGGGTCGGATCGGCCGTAACGATACTGTCTATTGCGTCCTCGTCAAAATCCTGCCGGATCTCGATGGTGGAAGGAAATGTCGATCTAATCAGTTTAAGCGTTTCTCTTATAAGAAGGCTGACCTGCACCGGCTTGCGTTCCTGCTCCGTCTTGCGGCTGAAGGTAAGGATCTGCTTGACGAGTTCCCTGGCACGAGTCGCAGAGAGTAAAATCTGTTCTATGTTATGGTGCAACCGATTGCCTCCGGGAATCGCATTCAGCGAAAGTTCGGAATAACCAATTATCGGCGCAAGAATATTATTGAAGTCATGCGCAATTCCTCCGGCCAATGTCCCTATGGCCTCCATCTTTTGGGCCTGATTCAGTTGGGATTCGAGGAGCTTCCTGTCGGTGATGTCCTGGGCGGTGCCTTCAAGGTGGATGCTCTCCCCGCTTTTGTCACGAACAGCACGTATATTGAGAGTAATCCATGCATCGCTCTTATCCTTCCTGCGAATCTGCACCTCAAATTCCTGGGCCATTCCCTGCCCCTCGATCAGGCGGAGCAGTTCGGAGCGGCGCTCGGGATTGACATAAACTTGTCGGGATATGTCGCTTACCGTATCCAATACCTCTTCCGGAGAATCATAGCCGAGGATACGGGCGAAAGCGTTGTTGATGCTCAAGAAACGTCCTTCGATGGTGGATTGATATATGCCGGTTATGGAATTCTCGAATATGCTCCTGTATTTCGTCTCCGCCTCCGCGACAGCTTCTTCCATGTGCTTACGATCGCTGATGTCGCGTATCGACTCGATCGCTCCGACAACATTGCCCCTGGAGTCAAACAAGGCGCTTGCCATGCCGTAAAGATATACTCCACCTCCTCCGAGTGCCGGCATGTATGCTTCGCCGGAAATTGCACTGCCGGTTCTCTGCATCGCCACATACTGCCGCTCGATTTCCAGTTCAGGGGCGAGAACGAGATCAATGAGGATAGGTCTCCGTTCTCCGTAAAAGGGCAGGGAGTATTCGTAGTTCTCTTTGCCAAGGATGTCCGGTGCCGTGATCCCGGTCATCTCCTCCATGGCGTGGTTCCAGGCGATGACCTTGCCATTTCCGTCGATAACAAAAGTTGCATCGGGCAGGAAGTTGATTATGTCCGAAAGTTGCTGGCGGGATTCTCTAAGCGCCTCTGCCGCCTGCTTTTGCTCGGTGATGTCGCGTATGGATTCGATGCCTCCCACGCGGTTGCCGTGGGCGTCCAGCAACGGCGCCGTGGCCGCAAACACATAAGCCCCTTCGCCTCCGTGGAGACGGGGAATATACGTTTCCGCATAGAGAGTGTCGCCCTTTCTCAATACGTACGGATAGTTTGATTCGAGTTTCTCGTCACGGGCATCGACGAGATCGAGCAGGTGCGGCCGCCTGTCGCCGTAAAAGGGAACGGTGTAGGCATGATCCCCCTTCCCGATCATCTCATTCTTGCTTACCCCGGTCATCTCTTCGATAGCACGGTTCCAGGCAATAACCTTCTTATCCCTGTCAACGACGAGTGTTGCATCCGGCAGGAACTCGATGATGTCGTTCAATTGCCGGTTCGCGGAAATCAGCGCATCCTCGGCCTTCTGACGCGCGGTGACATCTTCGAGGGTCTCTATGGCGCCGACGAGCTTGCCCCCCGAGTCTCTGATTACCGCGGCCGTAAAGTGAAGCCATTTCTCTTCTCCGCCCACTTCCGGGAAGAAGTCGGTGGCTTCGTATGCCTCTTCAAGGGATCTGGACTTGTCGGATATTCCACTATACCAGACTGAGATTGTCCCCGAGGTCGCCTCGTCTACCAGCAGATCGGCCATGCAGGGCCTCTCCGAACTGTAGAAAGCCCTCCAGTGCCCCTTTGTTCCGACCACCTCGTTTGCCGGGATATGGCTCATCTCTTCAAGCGCCTTGTTCCAGTAGACCACCTGGTGGTCCGTCCCGATCACAAACGCGGGAATGGGGTAGCCCTGGATTATGCTTCGCAGTTGCTGCTCGCTATCCTTCAGACCTTTTTCCGCCCGCTTGCGTTTCGTGATGTCCTCGAATATCCCCACAGCGCCCCCGTCTTCGGCGTTTATACGCTTGTAAATGGCCCTCAGCGTGGTGGTCTTGCCCCCGAGAACGGAGAGGTAGTTTCCTTCGTAATACCCGGTCCCGTTTTCTATTGCATCTTTGACTGCCTGCAGGAGTGCCGGGTCACGCAGTCTTTCGAGCATATTGAAGCCCAATATTTTTTCTCTCGGGGCTCCCATTATATCGGCGAACTTATCGTTTAGATCCTGGATCACTCCCATCCGGTCAAAGTGCATGATCCCAAGGGGAGCATTGTTAAAGATCAGGCGATATCTCTCCTCGCTCTGGCGAAAATGCTCCTCCGAGCGCTTAAACATGGTGATGTCTCTAGTTATTCCCACTATGAATCTGTTTCCGGACTTATCCTCATACAGGGCCTTCTTTGTGACTAATGTGCAAGTGTTTCCGAGGCCGTCGGTTACCTTCTCTTCGCTTACGCTCTCCAGCCCGGTCTCAAGGACTGCTTCATCTTGCTCCCAAAAGACATCGGCCTGCTCTTTTGAACAGTAATCGTGATCAGTCCTGCCGATGATTTCCTCGCGGCCCCGTTTCGCAAAGACACACTGAGCATCGTTTACCAACACAAAACGGTGGTGAATGTCTTTAACAAAAATTGGGTCGCTGATTGAGTTGATTATCTTGTCGAGAAAATCCTTGGAATTCTGGAGGGCCGTCTCCATTCGTTTGCGTCTTACCTCTTCCTTCACGATCATTAAGACGCGGGCCAGGTAATAGGAACAAAGAAAACCGGCGAGCAGGATTATTCCCCCAAGGAGAAGGCACTTGTTTCTGAATCCATGCATGATTCCCAAAACTTCGCTTTCAGGCGTGGCGACGACAATGGACCAATAGTTGTGCGGCAGGTGGACGGGAAGATACACGGCATGCTTTTTTACAGGCTCGAGGGTTTCGCCGCGCACTCTGTTGAAAAAGTACGTCGTCCTCCCCTTCTTGCCTTGGACCATTTCATCCGCCATTGAAAGTATGCTGGGAAAGTCCTTGCAGTTCTCGTAAACGCTCCTGCCCACATGACCGGGGACAGGGCAGTAGAGTTCCACGCCCTGTCGGCTAATCATCCAGGCATATCCATCCTCGGCGAGCCTCACTGCCTCCAGATACCTTTTTGCAAGGTGAGTAAACGGGATCAAAACCGTTAGGGAACCCTCGAATGCCCGGTTGCTGAATACGGGTACGTGGAATGCAATGCTCTTCAATCCCGTCGCGGACGTGAAGACGTCACTCACGACCGGCTCGTGAGTCTCCATAAGCTCCCGGATGCCCGCCTTGCCGGACAGATCGGCCCCTATCACGTTCGGACTCAAAGGGAGAGCATAAACGATCCGGCCACCGGCATCCACCCGGGCAAGAGATACGATCTCCCCGGCATGGGACTGATAGAAAATCTCCATCAATTTTTTCCCCTGCTCGTCCAAGGCAACGATTGAATCCACCCGTGAAAGAGCATCGAGCAGCCGGGCATAGTGATCGAAGAAGCCTTCAAGGCCCCTGGCGGCTTCCTCTGCAAGTATAACCTGTTGATTATCCAGCTGATCGATGGTCTTAAGTCTCACTTCGGCGTAAGCGGAATAAAGCAGAAGTGCACTCAAGAGGGCAAGAAGGAACAGGGCACAGTAGAGTCTGGTGTATTTCATAACTTGTTCCCCCGACTTCGGTACTACAAGACCGCAGGATGGATCGAAGAAATTGCACGAAGTCGGCTTAGCGCTTCTAATAAGAAAGAAGAGTAAATTATTAATACTTAAGCGGCAGCAGCCGACAGGCGCTCGTGCAATGGCTCCGGACTAAGATCTCACAGAACTGCCCACGACACTTCGAAGGGGGGCCCCATCCTCAAGTCGAAGACTCTTGTCGGGCCGTTGCGGACGGAGATTCTAAAGCGAAGCAAGCCGGCTGCAGCAATTAACCGCTAACCTGAACAGTGTTTTTGCCACAGAGTGTGAAACGTTTAACACAAATGTAACGGATCAAGAAGCGAATTCCATCCCGCCTGTTTTCACTGCAGATTACAGATGCCCCCGGGCCTTTGGAGGCCCGGGGGGCGGGCCTGTGCGGATCAGAAATCTCTCGCCTCGGCATCATCGAACGGTATCAAATGCTCGGGACTGATTTGGATGTTCGAAGGGGTTTTCAGGGACCCGTTTCCCTTATTTGCCCTGGTCGCAATCTTTGCCGGCATACGGCCGGTTGGTGCCGTACCGATTTGCGGCCTGTTACGAGATCCTTCGCGCGCATTGCTCCCGGGTCTAATTTTTTTCCCTCCGTTGGTCTCGTGTGCGGTTCCACCGACAATGGTCACGAGATCCTCGACAAACCCCTTCAGATGCTCGGCCTGGGCGTTCATCTCCACCGAGGCGGAAGCTGACTCTTCGGCATTGGCGGCGTTTTGCTGAACAACCGTGTCCATTTCGCCCACGGCCATATTAATCTGCTCGATCCCACGGGCCTGCTCGTTGGAAGCCGCCGCGATCTCGCCTACCAGTTCGGTCATTTTTTCCGCACTGGTGGCCACCTGAAGAAATTCCGCGCTGGTCTTTCCAACTATTTCGGACCCCGCCTTTACCCTCTTGACGGTGCCTTCGATGAGGTTCGCGGTATTTTTTGCCGCGTCGGCGGCCCGCATGGCAAGGTTTCTCACTTCGTCGGCAACGACCGCGAAGCCCGCTCCGGCTTCGCCTGCCCGTGCGGCCTCCACGGCGGCATTGAGCGCCAGCAGGTTTGTCTGGAATGCAATTTCGTCAATGGTTTTGATTATCTTGGAAGTCTCCTCACTGGCCTTGGAAATTTCCGCCATCGAGGCGGTAAGCTCACCCATGGAACGATTCGCCCCGGAGACCACCGTGCTGGTTTCGGCCATAAGCCTGTTGGCCTCATTGGCGTTGCCCGCATTTTGCTTGGTCATGGAAGACATTTCTTCAAGGGATGCGGAGGTCTCTTCGATCGAAGCCGCCTGTTCGGATGCCCCTTCGGCGAGTTGCTGGCTGCTGGAAGAGACTTGACTGGATGCCGAGGCCACCTGATCGGCACCTTCATTCAGGCCTTCGACAACCCGCGCGATAGGTCTGGAGATGCTGCGTGCGAAGAGTAATACCAGGATGACCGTCAATCCAAGAAAAACACTCCCCACCATAATAATGCCGTTGCGGATTGCATGAACCGACGCCAGGAACTCAGCTTCCGGCTGGGTGGTTCCGATGCTCCACCCGGTGAGCGCCACCGGTGCGAAACCGGCGATCTTGGGAATGCCTTCAAAAACGTAGGATTCCACTCCCGTGTTGTGGGCCAGCATCCTGCTGACGATGGACTCCATCCCTTTGAGCTTTGTCAGGTCCAGTTCGAGGATGAAGTCTCGTTTCGGATGGGCGATGACCAGTCCGTGTGAGTCTGTCATGAAAGCGTATCCGGTCGTGCCCAACTTGGTCCCACCGATCTTGTCCACGAGAAAGTCAATCTTTAGAATAGTTGAAATGTTCCCGACAAACTCTCCGTTAGCCCCCAATAGCGGAGCACTGATCGGCACAACCGGGTTGCCGGTCTTCTTGGACTTGACCACGCTCCCAACGATCGTCTTGCCGTCTTTTGCAGCCTTGAAGTAGTCCCGGTCTGCAATGCTGACACCCTTCCATTCCCCCTTGCCGCCATCCGCGAAAACCACTCCTGCCTGGTTCGCGACAATAACTGATTCATAGTCACCGCCGATTTTCTTCATAACCCTGCTCAGGTGCCGGTCCACCTTTTCAATGTCGGTGGCGGCATCTTCCGCCTTGCCGCCGGCGACCTTGGCGGCAGTTTCGACGATTGTTTGCTCCAGGGATAGTTCGCTTACAATTTTGATCTCTCTCGAGAGCGCTGTCTGTGTCATATCGGCAAGCTCTACAGCCATGGAGGCTGCGTGCTCGCGGGAAAGGGTCGTAAGAGCATCCGATGTCCTCATCACCGCAAAGATGCCAATAATCGCCAGCGGCACCACAACAACGAGAACTCCTCCAATTGTCAGTTTTGTACTTAATGTCAGCTTCTTCATGATACTTCCCTTCTCCTGTTGTTATGCCACTCTGTCCAGCATGACCAATTCATCCGTTCTGAGCACGCGGCCGATGTCCAGCAGGATTTTGACGCTTCCGGCTATCTTGGCCATGCCCAGGATATATTTGGTGCTAAGTGCCGTTCCCAAACAGGGAGTGTCCTCGATATCGGTATTCTTGATATTGACCACCTCCGACACCGAATCGACCACTACTCCAATGTGGAGCCGTACCGAATCCGAATCGATTTCGACAACGACGATACAGTTGCGGTCCGTAAAGTCGACGGAGTTCATTGCGAAACGCAATCGGAGGTCGATAACGGGAATTACCTTGCCTCTCAGGTTGATGACGCCCTTCACGTATTCCGGGGTCTGGGGAACAGAGGTGATCCGCATCATGCCTATGATTTCTCTTACCCGCAGGATGCTTATCCCGTACTCCTCGGCTCCCAGGGAGAAGGTGAGGTATTTGCCTTCCCGGTCAACCCCGTCGTTGCCGGTCCCATCCGCCAATGCCCTCTTCTTTTCCATAACGTTGATTCCTCCTGTGGCTAAACTGCCCCTGTTCCACATCCTTTTGAAATTGCTCCACATTCTCCAGCATCTTGCCTAAGACTGCGATAACTTCCCTGGAATTCCAGTCGGGCCACGTAAGAAACCGCGGCTTCAAATCGTGCCCTTTTGAAACAGTCTCCTGCTCCCGGTCGTGAAGAATGAGGATGACGCGAATCGAACGCAAAAACTCACCGATGGAGACAAGATCGAGCAGGTCATGCCGGCTGGAGACCACCAGGATTGCCGCAAAAAGGTCGTATTCAGGTTTGAGCAGAGAAGCTTGAAGCTCCACAAAATTCCGGCACATCACAAGCCGTTCCACGGGAACCAGGTCTCTCACCTGGTCGAGCAGTCCAGAGCTGAAATCGTTTGAATCGGCACAGTAAAAGATCAATTCCATAGGCTTGCCTCCTTTTCAGGAGCGTAAAGGCAACGAATGTGCCAAGGATCCTATGCACGATATTTAGTTGTTATTTCAGTATCTTATTGTGATAGCGGATGGTTTGCCAATGCGCGGATGCATCCGATTATCAGGACTAAGTCCGAATAATCGGACAACGTCCTGGAAATCGGACGATAGGCTGGGAAGATACGCCGAGGGTGATCAGGAATTTGTGCGGGTGTAGTTCGCTACGTTATGATCTTTCAGAAGGTCGTAAAGGCGGGAGCGGGAAAGACCCGATATCCTGCAGGCTTCCCTCCTGTCGCTTCCGGCAAGGGAGATGAGTTCCATGAGATATTTCCTGTCCATGTTTTCTCGATAGTCCCGCAGGGACGGCAAGGCCACCCTGCAGGCAGGTTCTCCATCCACACTGCGAGGTGGAATTGCTCTGCCGATCGCATGCCTGGCCAGGTCGATTCGGATATGCTCGGGCAGGTGTTGGGGAAACAGGGTAGGCTCATGAAAAGCCGCAGCCAGGGCCCTTTCAAGAGCATGCAGCAACTCGCGCACATTGCCGGGCCATTTGTACGTGAGCAGACCTTCCATGAGATCGGAGGAAAAACCTTTCAATCCGACGCCGTGGCGCTCGCAAAGCTTTGCAACATGGTATTTTGCGATATCGGCGATGTCCTCTGCCCGGTCTCGCAGGGGCGGCAATTCAATGACGAATGATCTCAAGCGGAACAGAAAGTCATTCCGGAATGTGCCCTCGTGAACCATCTGCTGCAGGTCCCGGTTGGTTGCGGCAATCAGCCGGAAATCGCTTGCAATCTCCGCACTGCTTCCGACCGGACGAAAACGATGCTCCTGAAGGACACGCAGGAACGTCTTCTGAACCGAGTAAGGCAGCTCACCAACTTCATCCAGGAAAAGAGTGCCGCCGTCCGCCTGCTTTATCAAGCCTTCCCGGGCCTTTTCCGCTCCCGTAAACGCCCCCTTGTCGTGACCGAAAAGGATGCTCTCGACAAGCGTTTCAGGCAAGGCGGAGCAATCGACGACGACAAACGGCTTTTTCGAGCGCAGGCTGTTGTTGTGGATGGCGGAGGCGAAAAGTTCCTTGCCCGTGCCGGTCTCTCCCGTGATCAGGACGTTTATCTCGCTGTCGGCCGCCTGGGCGACAAGCTCGAAACGCCCCTTCATCCTGGGGCAATTTCCGACGATCCCGTCAAGCACGAGAAGTCTTGCCACCACTCTGCCCCGGTCCAAGGCCTCCCGCTCCTCACGGTACTGGAGGGCACGCATAATGGGTAAGGTCATATCGTGGACTGAAGCCGGTTTTTCAATGTAGTCCCACGCACCGTTTCGAATTGCCAGTTCGGCTCCGTTCCGGTCGCCGGATGCGGTGATGATGATAATTTGCGGCGCAGGCTCGGCCTTCTGAATCCGGTCGATTGCATCCAGGCCGTTTCCATCCGGCAAGCCGACATCGAGCAGGACCAAATCATATTTCCCGGTCACAGCCTCGCGCAGTCCGACGCCCAACCTGTGGGAACAGGTTACGGAATGTCCCATATCCCGGATAATATGGGAGAGCATATCGCACACCATACGGTCGTCATCTATGATCAGAACGCTTGCCATGGAATATTAAACCTCTCGCAGGGCGGAGCAACGAGTACTCTATTCATTAATAATTTGCGTAGACCCTTCGGTTAAAGCTCCTTTGGGGACTCAAAGCTGATACAATTTGCATCGGATCTTTGGGATTATTGGGATTTCAACAAACATTGCTTCCGCTTCTCGATTCAGGGCAAGAAAGATCCCGGTGGGATTATCGAGCAAAAGGCATGCCACAAATGCACCTGATAAAACGCTTAACCGATATGGAGGACTTTAAATTCGGCGCCCACTATCACCGCGTAACGGTGTTTCCCCCGCTGCGACAACAACAGCGCAAAACTTGAAATAACTGTAGGTTACCACAGGCCGAGCCCGTCAGTGGCAAGCGCAGCCACCGGGCATGGTAACGCCCGCATGGCGTGAGGCATCTCTATGTCGAACTAAAAGGGAGAATGAGAAAGTGGCGGGACCGTGAGTAACAGGCTTTGTACCGTAGCGAAATGTCTTTCCAACTCACCTGCATTTTATCGCTACAGCGAAGTTATCATGATGGACATCCCTGTTTTATGCACAAAAATCTTCTCGAATTTGTAAGAAATGTCAAAATCCCGACTCTCTGAGAACCCGGTTCCTCCCGGTCTCAGGAAAAAGAGTGCCTGCGAAATGAATCTTCACATTTTTATCCTTGGCGATAAAATCATGGGGTGAAATGAAAATAGCCATTCCTGATGACCGTCAATGGCTATTCGATCCCGCAATTATGAGTTCCCAATCACGCCAGGCAGCTTTTATTTCAAACTGCCGCCTGTCGGACCGGGAAGTGGGCAAATCAACAAAAGACTGACCCTGTCCGAATTCACCTCTTCTGATCAGGGCTTGATGTAAGCGTTCAGCCCAATGGTAACCGGCTTGCCGTTTACCTGGGCAGTAGTAACGGTATTCCCTCGCGTGCTGGCCACGACGAGGGTCTTGCCGGATGAAGACGGTGTGGGTTCTTCCAGATCGATTTCTATGTAGAGTTTATTATCTTTGATCTCGGCTTTCATAGCCATGCATGGTTCTCCTTCGAATCAGTTTGGGACAAAGCTCACCGCAATCGGCTCGGATTTGGTCGGGCCAAAAACAGAAGGGCCGGGAATTGCTTCTCCAGCCCTAATGATTTCTTTTGTGGAAGAGCAGTTAGAGCTTCTTTACCTTGACCGCCGCCGGCCCTTTGGCGCCCTGCTCGATTTCGAAACTGACACGGTCGCCTTCCTGCAGGCTTTTGAAGCCTTCGCCCTCGATGGCGCTGTGATGAACAAAGACATCTTTTCCGCCCTCAACCTCGATAAATCCGAAACCCTTTTGATCGTTGAACCACTTTACCGTACCTTGAGGCATCTTCTTCAAATCCTTCCATAATGTGTTTGATTTGGACCCTTCCAAACATACAATCAACAGTAATGCCAAATCACGGTAGAAGCAAGAACAAAAGCAGGAACGCAAAAACATGGCACCGGTCGGGCAGGATGTCGGGCGCCTCGCGTTGCCTGATGGCCGCCTGCCGGATCGGGAAGCGGCCACATCAGCTTGTCCGTAAGCTGTTTTACGTTTCCTTCGCACTACTGCTTTCCCGCCTTCCACAACCGCGGGGAAGACAATCCACCGGAAATCGCCGCCCTGGCCTTGCCCTGTCTTCTCTCATCAATACACTTTTTCAGCTTCTCAGGCAGCCCCCCTTTCTGGCGGTCCGGCTTCCGGATCTGGCCAGTGCCCTGGCAGCCAAATGGGTTTTCGTCACAAACCCGTATTTCTTTTGTATTCCGTTGGACTTGCGCCATGAGTTGACAGGTGCTTTTGTATGAGTTGCCTCATTTCGGCGACGCATTCAAGGCAGATTGCTTTGTCGTTCGGAGTGGAAGACGATGATAATGCCAATAATTCAAATAGGCGCCAGTCAACCATAATCGGGTGATGATCAGCATAAAACAGACTTTACATTCAGAAACGTGCTCGCCTTGTTTATTAAATATGATATTTTACATCACTACTGTCCGGTAAAATTTTGATCTTTAGCTGTAACTAGTGGATTCCTATTGCTCTTTGACATAATTTTTCGTTTTCGATTTGAATTTCGACCGATGGTACCCTTTCCAGAACTTTGGGAGGGTATCCATGAATTCCGGCAAGAACGTTTTCAGGCAATTGCTTCAGTTTCTCCCCCGGCATGACTTTAATCTCTGCGTTCGTCGATATCGAGGGGAGCATTGGGCCAAATCCTTTACCACGTTCGATCAGTTCCTTTGTCTGTCATACGCCCAGCTTTCGGGTTGCAGTCCATAATCGATGCCCCGGAATGTCTCATAGCATGGAACCTGAAATACCGGACCCCTGCCTTCGCACAGAGCGTTTTCATGAAGGTCTTTCTCTCCGTGTACGGACCGCTCTTGATTTCACCGGTTTTCCGACAGCGGTATGTATGCCACAATACCCAGGGCATTTTAGGATCGCGGCCTGCAAACCTCCGGTTCAATACCTCGAAGAGCTGCTGCGTCATTGACACCCGACGGGGAGTAAGGTGTCCTCCCTGTTTCTTCCGAGTGTACAGTGTGACCGACCGGTTCTTCAGATCGACATCGTCCCAGGCCAACCGATTAATTTCACCCATCCGCCCCATTGTCTCCCGTATAGTCCACAGGTAGTCCTGAGTATCGGGATCGGCAAGCGCTATGATCTTGTCGATGTCCTGAACGGGAGGAACGTACTTTACTCTTTTTTCCACCGGCAAAAAGGGGACATTTTGGACCGGGTTTTCGGAAACGACCTTATGCCGGATTCCGTGGTTGAAAAGAGCCTTTAAAAGCCTCAGATCATAATTTGCGGCGTAGTGGCCAAGCCGGGACCTCTCCAGGATAAATTTTTGAACATTCATGCTGGTGATCTCGTCCACGCTCATCTGCCCCCACCTTCGGACCAGCCGCTTAAACAGGTACCTGTTATCCTTGTAATAGGATGGGGTCTTGTAGACGCTTAGAGCTTGTGCTCCAAGCTGGGAAACAATATCTCGCAAAGAGGACCTTCCTGACAGATGCGCAAACATCATCGCCACGAACTGACTCCATCGAGTAAGGGAGCGAGCCTTGCGACCGGTTTTGAATTCTTCTTCTTCAATGCGCTTGAAATCATGTTTCGAAACAAGTTGCAGCAGTTGCGAAAAGATTGTACTACTACGAACCATGGCCTGATTCTCCTTTTGTTTCAGTGGGTTATAGGCAAACACACTGTACCACAAAAGGCAGTATTCAGGCCTATTTATTGATTGTTAACCGGACAGTAGTGTCTTGGCATCTGGCGCGTAGTTTTCCTTGCCACTACATCCTTATTCAAGCGGGGCACGTCTCCCGGACCAACTGCACGAACTCATCTTCCGTCAATACCCGTTTCAGGTCGTGGGATTTGAGCTTTACCGCCTGCAGGACTGCCATCGCCTCTTCTTCTTTCAGTTCGATATTGAGCTTCCTGGACCATATCAGGATATTATCCAGGCCGCTTTTCTTGCCCATCAAGATTTTAGGAGCATCGTGCCCGACAAAAGCAGGGTGAACGGGGAAAATAGTGGTCGGGTTATTGTCGAAAACATTATTGAACCAGCCGGTTACGATACCGGACTCTATATTGTAGGCACCGTCGCCGATAAAAGGTCTGCATGAGGGAACGGGCACTCCGGCCAGGTCCCGAACCAGCCGGGCGACCTCGTTCAACTTGCTGTAATCAATACCGACGTCGATACCATACATGGTCAGGAGGGCCAGTGCCGTCTCCTCCATGGGGGTATTGCCGGCACGTTCGCCAATGCCGAGCACGGTGGTGTGGATAACCTGGGCACCCTCCAGGACCGCGTTGATGGTATTGGCCACACCCATGCCGAAATCCGAGTGGAAGTGCACTTCAACGGGTTTGGAAACCTTCTGCAAAACTTTTCGGGCAAAAAAGCCGGCTGCCTGGGGCGATAATACTCCAAAAGTGTCCACGAGGGTGAAGGCATCCATGTGCCCTTCAGTTGCCACCCGGTCTACCAAGTTCAACAACCAGTCCAAATCGGAACGCGTGGCGTCAATAGTGAAAAAGACGGTGTACAATCCCTTCTCTTTGGCAAAGGCAGTGGCCTTGATCGAAAGGTCGATGGCCTTCTCCAGGGACCATTTATATCCCAGCTCCACCAAGTGCTTGCTGGCAGGTATTTCTATGACGATTCCACTGACGCCGCAGTCAGCCGCCAGTTGAACGTCCTTTTCCATGCAACGGGCAAAGCAAAAGATTTCAGGCCCCAAATTGCGCTTTACGATCTCGCGGATGGCCTCTTCATCTTTCGGCGAAACCGCCGGCATGCCGGCCTCAATCCTGTGGACCCCTACTTCGGCAAGTTTTTCTGCGATGCGGATTTTGTCATCTTTGGAAAATATTATTCCCGCCTGCTGCTCCCCGTCCCGCAAGGTTATATCATGGATCTTTACGGATTTAGCCGGCCTGAAATCCTTCGTAACTTCGCTTAGATAATTCCACGGACTCACAAACCAGTGGTCTGTTTTCCATGGTTGCAGATCGCCGCATGAAATCTTCCCTTCCATTTTGAGCTCCTCGAATATTGGTTTGGAGACGATTCAGTGTTTCATTCAGCAAATTCACCGGTCGGATTCAATAAGTGGCGCGGCCTCCTGAAATGTCAAAAACAGCGCCGGTGCTGAAGGAGGCTTCCTCGGTAGCAAGCCATAGGGCCAGGGCCGCTACTTCTTCAGGCTTGCAGAGCCGACCCATTGGAACACGCTCCATAACGTATTGGATCTGCCCGGCGCTCAATTCCCCGACCATAGCGGTTTCCACCAGTGACGGCGTGATGACGTTTACAAAGATGTTGCTCCCGGCGACTTCTTTGGCGAGGGCCTTGGTCAAGCCGATAAGTCCGGCCTTGGCGCTGCAGTAAGGAACCATGCCGGGGTTGCCCTCTTTCCCGGCTATGCTGGCTACGTTGATGATTCTTCCACCGCCCTGCTTGAGCATCCGCGGGATGACCTCGCGACAGCAAAAGAATACTCCCGATAGATCGGTAGCCATCATACTTTGCCAGTCAGCGTCGCTCTGATCCTGTATGGGCGCAACATGCCCCACTATGCCGGCATTGTTAACCAGGATATCGATGCGCTTAACTGCATCGAGGACATCGTTTATCAGTAGATGTACGGATTGAGAGCTGGAAACATCGCAGCTAAAAGCTCCGGCGAGAGATCCGGAAGCCTTCAGTCCGTCAGAGGCCGTCCGCGCACTCTCAAAATCCAAATCCGCAATAGCCACGTAAGCTCCCGCCCCGGCAATTCGCTTTGCAATCGCCAGCCCTATTCCCCGGGCACCCCCGGTAACAATGCAGACCTTTCCTTCAAGTGCACGGCCACCCATAGTTATTCACTCCAAATCATAGGCCAAGGTAAAGTTTCCTGAAGGACTCATCGCTCATGAACTGCTCGGGTTTTCCATGCATTGCCACCTTGCCGTTCTCTATAGCGTATGCTCTCCCGGCAAATTCAAGAGCCAAGGCTGCGTCCTGTTCAACCAGAAGGACAGGTATTCCCTCCTTTTGATTGATATGCCGAATGGCGCCGTAAATCGCCTTTTTTGCCAGGGGGTCCAGGCCGAAGGATGGCTCATCGAGCATGAGAAGGGCCGGTTTTGACATGAGCGCCCTTCCAAGTGCAACCATTTGACGCTCACCTCCGCTCAAGGTTCCCGCTAACTGTTTGTTTCTCTCCTTCAATTTTGGAAACAGGTCATAAACAAATTCCAGCTGTTCTTTTCTTTCATCCTTTGTTCTCAGGTATCCACCGATGAGGAGGTTGTCCTTTATACTCATTTCAGAAAAGACCTTCCCGCCTTCGGCGCACAGTGTTATTCCAAGCCGCGCTATTTCCGTGTACGCGCAGTTGCTGATCTCCCTTTCCATGAATCGTATCTTTCCATGGCTGATCGACCCGAGGCCCGTGATGCACTTGAGCAATGTGCTTTTGCCCGCTCCATTAGGCCCCACGACGGCCAGAACCTCACCCGGCCTGACTGCAATGCTGAGGCCCATCAAGATTTTTATATCACCGTATCCGGCAATCAGGTCTGTCATTTCCAGCAGGATTTCCTCACGCATATTGGATATCTCCTCCCAGGTAAATCTTTCGGACATCCTGATTCGCGACAACTTCGTCGGGCGATCCATCAAAAAAGACCGTTCCCTGATTCAGCACCAGAACCCTCTCCACGAGTGGCATCAGGTGCTTGAGTTTATGATCGATTATGACCAGTGTAACCCTTTTGTACAGGTCACGTATCAGAGTGGAGAGATCTTCGCATTCCAAATCCGTGAGCCCCGAAAAGGGCTCGTCCAGGAGAATCAGTTTCGGATCGGTCGCTATGGCCATGGCCATTTCAATCTTCCTCAGACACCCGATCGGGATATTTTCGGCAACCACGTCGTAGTAAGGCTCCAATTTGGCCAGGCCGGCAAACAACAGGGCCTTTGTTTCGAGCTGGTCCTGCGGATAATGGCGCAAGCATGCGAGCCGAATGTTCTCCCGCACCGTCAGGTTCCTGCAGCACTGGGGTACCTGAAAGGTCCTCACTATTCCCCTGTTCACGATTTCGTGCGGTCTCAAACCATGGAGATTCTTTTCCTCGAAAGAAACGTCTCCCCGGGAGGCCTTTAAATATCCACTTATCACATTAAACAGGGTTGTCTTACCGGAGCCGTTGGGACCAATGATTCCCGTTATGGAAGCTTTAGTTATCCGGATGTCGATGCCGTTGATCGCGGCAAGCCCCCCGAAACGTTTAGTCAGATCTCTCGTTTTCAGCACCTGTACCCCCTTTGTGCGGTAACCTCGACCACCTTGCAGGTCCTCCTGGTTCTTCCGCTTGAAGGACTTGGACGGCAGAGCTGCCAAACAGGCCGAACGGCTCACCTGCTCACCAATTCATTGTTTTCCCGCAAATCTCGTGGAAATGACGGATGTAATCTTGTCCAAGTACCACTTCAGACCCTTTGGAAAAAACAGCACGATAAACAGTATGAGAAGATAGAAGATGAGTAATCTGTATTCCTCGACAATTCTGAGTGATTCATTCACAATAGTTACGATCACGGCCCCCAGTATCGCACCCGATATAGTGCCTACACCCCCGATGATGCACATCACCAGTGCTTCCACAGACAGGTGAACATCGAGATTGGCCGGTGCGACAATCCTGATGACATGGGCGTAGAGAAAGCCGGCCACACCCGCAAAAGCACCACTGATCATGAACATTTTCAGCCTGACGCTTGCGATATCGATTCCGCAGTTGGTGGGAGCGACTTCGTTGCTTTGGATAGCGCGCAGGATAAGGCCCGCATCGGAATGGATGATTTTCTGTAAGATGAAGTAGATGAGCCAAACCGCTATGAAAGAAATGTAGAAATCGCCCATCCTCGAAGACGAAAGCCTACTGAGCCCTGAAATACCCAAATCAGCTCCGAAAAAATCCGGGAACGCACAGAAGATGTTGGTTACGATTATGGGAAAGGCAAACGTGACCAGGGCCAGGTAATGCCCCTTGAGCCTCATCGTGGGCTTTGCCACCACAAGAGCCATCAGCAATGCGCAGAGCAGGCTGAGCGGGAGCCCCAGGATCGGCGGCCAGTTGAACTTCACGTTCAAAATGGCCGTGGCATAGGCGGCTATTCCGAAAAACAACGCATGCCCGAAGCTGATAATCCCCAGGTAACCGCCGATCAGGTCCCAGCTCATCGCAAAAATGGCATAGATGTAAAATATGGTCAGTACTTTCAAATAATAAGGATTCTTCACAAAAAGGGGAATACAGATCTGGATGAACATTAAAAATAAGACCGTCTTCGGGAGGTATCTGGTAAATCGAAGCATGGCAATCTCTTATCCGTAAGGGCTTTACAGTTGTGCGGAGGTGGAGAAATCTCCACGGCATACTACTTTAGATTTTCACCTCAAGGGGACCCAAATATTTTCCAAATATTCCTTGAGGCCTGAACATCAGGATCAGAATCATTATCAGAAGGTAGACTCCGGATTTAATGTATGAGCCCTCTGCGAATGAGAGCGTAGTGGCGTATTCGGAAAAAGCGATGATATAGGACGAAATGAGAACGCCCCTGACGCTTCCCATGCCCCCCAATACTACGATAACGAAAGAGAGTATGGTCACCTTCATCCACAATGTAGGGTTCAAAGACTGTAGCGGTAAATAGAAGACTCCAGCCACACTAGCCAGGAATGCGGAAGTTGTGAATGTAATGAATTTGACTTTGCCGATGTTGATCCCCGCGAGCTTGGCCAGGTTCGAATCTTGGGCCACTGCCCTTATCGCCCTGCCCGCATCGGTTTTGTTCAGAGCAAAAATAAAAACCAAAAAAACCAGTAATGAAACGATTGCCGCCAAGAGGGCCTGCTTGATGATTGGAACGTCATAAACCAGGAAGCTGCCATCGATTATATTGGGTATGCCGTATGCCGAAACGCCAAAAATGATAAATATAATCTCAGAGGTAGCGCCTCCGATTGCGAAAGTAGCAAGGAGTGTCTTGAAGGGTGAGTCAATAACAGTATATATGATGCCATAGGTAAGAGCACCGAATAAGGTTGTACATAACAAAGAGAGAATGATTGCCAGATACATGTTGTGTGAAAGAATATAAAATGTATACACTAAGTATCCAGCTATCATATAATATACGCCATGAGTCAGATTAAGTACCTCTGCCACTCCGAATACCAAGGAAAATCCCAGGGCAATAATACAGTAGATTGAACCTGTAATGATTGTATACAGTAATAATTGAACGATCATTTCCATCTGTCATTCCACTCCTGCTCTGCCCGCATGGCCTGTCCGCAAAACAAGGGGAAGGAGCCTCTTTGCAACTGATGCGGTATGCACATCATTCGCAAGAGAGGCTCCTCCGGCAAACGGAACTATTTTTTCAATTTGAGCAATTCCGGGGGGAGAGTGATATCCGCGCTTTTCAACTCCTCCGGGTAAATGACCTCCTGCTTTCCTCCCTCCAGCCACTGGATGCCGATATTTGTCAGGTATTTCTTGCCAAACATCGAATTGTGCGTCTTGGGATCCACTTTGTTGACTCCCATCACACCCACATGTTCTATATTTTCAAGGACCGGGACCAGTTTGTCGGCATTCAGCGTTCCCCCCTTTTCAATTGCCTCTTTCAGTATAAAAATGTTGTTGTACTCGGCATTGCCGCGATACGTTAAGGGAGCATGGCCCCAGCGCTTGACATGGGCATCGTAGAAGGGGATCGTCTTGGGGGTCAGGGCGATTCGCGGCGGGGCAAACGTCCATGATATCGAGTAGATTCCCTTGCCGGCCGTAGCTTTCCAATATCCGTCCGTATTCTGGGCCACGCTGTTATAACCGGTGGAAATCATGGGAAGATTCAAATCGTAGATTTGTTTGACCAGGGCATAGCCGGCTTCCCAGGAAAAGCAGGCCCATATCATCATGGTTCCCTTGCGTTTTGCTTCGACAAGTTCCGTGGTCAGATCGGTTGCCTCTCTCGAAGGCCTGCCGATGTAGACGACTTCGAGATTGTTTTTCTTGAACACTTCCTGAGCCATTTTCACCACTGGCTCAGCCCATTCCGCATGCTCCGCGAGGATTGCCACTTTGACGTCCGTAAGCGGAATATTGAGCTGCTTCGAGATTGCTTTGGCCGTCTCCACCCCGATACCCACCATCCCGTCGCCAAGCTGCAGGGAATCAAGGGGCTCAAATTTGAAGTAGTACTTGTAGCGATTATAATTTTTTTCGACGTTCCGGCACATCTGAACCCCGGCAGCCCCGGAGCTCAGGAATATTTTCTTGTAATCCATCGCGACTTCCTGTTCGGCAAGCGTCAATTCGGTAACATTGGCACCGACCAGAAAATCGACCTTGTCGGAGGCGCATAGTTTTTCGGCGGCGGCCGATGCGGTCTGCGGCTTTCCGCCCTCATCGGCAAAAATCATCTCGACGGGAAGTTTCTTTCCGTATTTTTTGACAAGGATTCCGCCTTCGGCGTTTATCTGCTCCTGGGCGAGAATAGCTCCTTCCTTTATGCTCTTGCCGCTTAAATCATTGAAATTGTGAACAACTCCGATCTTGATGGAATCCTTGGCCTCAACCGGTTGCCCAAAACTGAAAGCCAATCCCAGGCAAGCAAAGAATGCAACGCCTAAGAGCAGATTTTTTCTGACCGCCATGATTCGCTCCTTTTCTCGATCTTTGAGTTTTTGTCCATTCTTGCTCTGGCTAGCGTGACGTATCATGAGTTCCCCGACAGTTCCGCAATACTCCCGCCACCCCGGGAAAGCCGCGGCTCACAGTGCGTTTCAACCTGGAACTTCCTGCAAGGAACACTGGATGCCGCCTTTCGCCGGAATCGCCGTTCATGTCTCATCGTCTTATACCAAGTTGCGTTCAAGATAGTGCCGAAGGTAGGTTTGAAAGCGCGGGGAGCTGTGCCCCCCACTCCCCCACGCCGCTACGCGGCTTAGCTTTTTGGCGCGGGGGAATCATTCCCCCGCTTTTTCCCAGCTCAAAAAGTCTCGTCTTGAACGCAGCTTGTCTTACAGCCATGTTTGTTTCTCAGGAGGTTGGGTTACGGCCCAATCGATATTCTCCCAGGCGGTCTTTTGCACTCTAACAGGGGGCTGAAGAGGATAACCGTTTGGTGACATGGGCTGTGTACACCAAGCAAGCATTGATCCCAGCATGGGGCAGACTACCCTTCCTATCTTGGAATGCTGGCCGTGACTCCCCATGATGAACGGCACCTTAAGGACCTTCTTCAGCTCCACAGTGGCCCGAAGCGTATCCAGGAGGCTCTCGAAGCTGGTGTCCACGCGTACGATCTTGACGATATCGGCCCCTCTGCTCTCCATCTCCTTTCCCATGGAAATCACGTCTTCAAGCGAGAGCTGAACGCGTGAGTGGCAAGACAGCAGCACCTCGCCTCCCCGGCTGTGAATGGTATCGATGAGCTCCTTTTGCCGCTTGACCGCATCGGGATTCATGGTGAATTCCCTTGGTTTCGAATTCGGATTGAGGGAATATTCACGGGCCGCCGCGCTCCATTCCGGCGGTCCAGGGACGGGATCGAATGCGTCGGCCTCCAGATCGATGCCGCTTGCTCCCCAGCGAAACGCCTCGGCTAAAAGTCTGATTCGCTCGTTTTCATCTATGTCCAGGTGCTTTTCGTAATCCCACCGGTAGTAGGAGATCAGCATGGGTTTTGTTGTGTACTCGAAAACGGGTCTGAGATCCCTTTCGTTAAGGAATTGCTTATCGAGCATCATCAAATGCATTTGATAGGCATCCGATCCATCGAAATCTGAGAGCCAGATAGTTCGCTTGCAATCGGTGGGGTTCCTATCGGTGATGATTGTGCACGTAAACGGCTGCATGATCTTACTGAATTTGACCTTCTCCACTTTCCCACTCCTCTCTGATACGGATAAGCGACGGTTAAATCAGGAAACAGCCTTTGTCTTAGATGCTTAGATATTTCTTTTGAATTTCCAGATTAGTCTTCAGATCTTCATTCAATCCGCTGTAGATGATCTTACCGCTGTCGATTACGTAATGTCGATCTGCAAGCTTAAGAGTCATCAGCACATTTTGCTCGACCAAGAGAACCGTCGTCCCCTGGTTTTTCATCTTTTTGATTGCCTTTGCGATATCCTCCACGATGAGCGGGGCAAGCCCCTCGGATGGCTCGTCCACAAGGATCAAGTCGGGATTGCCCATCAGGCAGCGCGCGATTGTAAGCATCTGCTGCTCTCCCCCGCTCAGTTCATCCCCCTTATTGTTCTTTCTCTCTTCAAGTCTTGGAAAGAGCTCGAACACTTTCCCCAGAGTCCACGTTCCCTTTCTTTTGCCCTTTCCCATCACCAGGTTTTCCAAAACCGTAAGAGTTGTGAAAACACGTCTATCTTCCGGAACGTAGCCTATACCCAGCCTTGCAATCTCAAATGGCTTCTTTTTGAGGACATCTTGATCCTGATAGAAAATTTTCCCTCTCTGCGGAGGGACCAGACCCATTATGCTCTTGATGGTGGTCGTCTTCCCGGCGCCATTCCTTCCAAGAAGAGTGACAATTTCACCCCTGTTGATTTTCAGGGAAACGCCCTGAATAATGTAGCTTTCCCCATAGTAGGTGTGGATATCCTCAACCTGCAACATCATAGTCCCTGTATACTCCCAGATACGCCCGGTTGACCGCCTCGTTTCTCTTGATCTCCTCCGGCGTGCCTTCGGCAATTACGGCACCCTGGTGCAAGACGATGATCCTGTCGGATACGGACATAACCACCGTCATCTTGTGTTCTATGAGCAGAATCGTGTAGCTGCCCTTGAGCCTTTTGATCATATCGATCATCTGTACCGTTTCTTCCGGAGCCAACCCGCTCGTAGGCTCATCCAGAAGGAGCAGGATCGGGTCGCAGGCCAGGGCGACCGCTATCTCCAGTATCCTTTGATCTCCATGCGAGAGTTCGTAGGGAAAACGATGGCTTACGTCCAAGAGGCCTACATTCTTCAGAACCCCCCGTGCTTTTTCATAGGATTTCCGATACCTCTGGACATCCGCAAAGAGATTGAAGCTGTAGTTTCCCCGTGATTGGCAAGCGATGCGGACATTCTCGAAAACGGTAAGATGAGTAAAGAGGTTATAGCCTTGAAAGGATCGGCCGATCCCCAGCCGTGAAATCTTGTAGGACCTTAAACCGGTGATGTCCTTTTTCCGGAAGTATATTTTGCCGGATGAAGGGGGAAACACTCCATAGATAAGGTTAAAGAGAGTCGTTTTTCCGGCCCCGTTGGGTCCGATTATCGAATAGACGACTTTTTCTTCAACCGTCAGGTCCACTTCATTGGTTGCCAGCAATCCCCCGAAGTGTTTGCTGAGTCCTTCTACCTTCAAGAGAACAGAAGGCCCGAGGGTATTAACATTTTCCAGCATTGTCCAATCCTACAAAATGGTTGAAGCCTTATTCGCCCCAGATTTTTTTGGAGGCGTACAGCCCCTTGAAAAGAGTTTTTCTCCGTGTCCCCGGTCTCTGTGCGTCTGCCCCCCAAATCCTATAACGTCATGATAACTGAGGGAGCCTAGGCCGGAGATGAGAGCTGAGTATCCCGCGGCAGTCCGGAGATGAGAAATCCTCCGTCTACGTACAAAGTCTGCCCGGTGACGTAGTCGGAGTCCCTGGAAACCAGAAAGAGAGCGGGACCGACAAGATCCTCCGGAAGGCCGTACCGGACCATGGGAATCATGGATTCCCGCAGTATCCGATCCTTTTCTTTAAGTGTCTTCCTGGCCATCGTCGTCATAATGGGACCCGGTCCGATCGCGTTTACGTTGATTCCGTATGGAGCCAGCTCCAGGGCGGCAACTCGTGTGAAAGCCGACACGGCACCCTTGGTGCTGGCGTAAGCCACAGAATTCGGCATGGCCGTCTCAGCCAGAACGGAGCTGATGTTGAGGATCTTTCCGGACCTTTGGGAAATCATCCGGCGGGCCACCAATTGTGCGCAGAAAAAGTAACCGGTTAGATTGGTGTCCAGAGTTTTCGCCCAGTCATCTGAAGGATAATCGAGAAAAGGCGAGTAGAGGGCGACCCCGGCATTATTGACCAGGACGTCTATTCGTCCGAATTCCCCCATCACCTTTTCCACCATGGCTTCGACATCTTCTTTTCGAGAAACGTCCGCTTTCACAACCAGA
Source organism: uncultured delta proteobacterium (assembly GCA_963712895.1). GTDB lineage: Bacteria > Desulfobacterota > Syntrophobacteria > Syntrophobacterales > Syntrophobacteraceae > SbD1. Next base: position 629,205 of record CAVQJR010000021.1, read on the forward strand.
GGTTTGCGGCCCCCTTTGAGGATTGCATCGGCGGTGTCCCGGGCGGCCTCCATATCGAGATCGGCCACGCAAATATCCGCGCCTTCCGCAGCGAATTGCAAAGAGATGGCTTTCCCGATTCCGTTCCCGCCACCCGTTACTATCGCTACCTTGTCCACCAGCCTAGTGCCCACCCGATTGTCCCCCCTTCACGGTCGATTTCTCTTCTCTTTGCAGAAGTTTTGTCAAAACGGACAAATCCTCAAGTTCATCAAGATGGAGGATATGATCCAGGATTTCATCGATTCGCTTCTCTGAGAAAAGAGAAGCCGCGACGACCTTGAACTTTTCTATCAACCCCTCAGGACTGAACGGGTTCCTGGGACTTCCCTTCGGGTATTGCACCCGTTCGGTGTAAGTGTTGCCGCCTTTTGACATTACGTTTACGGTCGAGAGCATCGCCTCGCCGTTTTCCTTATAGAAAAGCTTCTCCGCTTCCGGGTCGGACTCTACACTTATTCTTTTCTGGATCTCTTCAGCCTGCTTGTTGCCGAACATGTTATGCTTTGAAAACCAGGCGGGACCGGGGTCCTGCCTCAGAAGCAGCATCGATATCGAATAGGGCAGGCTGAACTGGGCATCGAAGATGGTATGAATGTTCCTGTCGCCAAGAAATTGTGAGGCCCGGTCCAGAGTTCGAATGCGGACTTCTTCGATATCTTCCGCTTCGATCCCGTATTTCTCTATGAGATGTCTCACGGCATCGAGAGAAGAATGTCCCCAGGTGCAGGATGGATACGGCTTAAACTTTGTGTCCAGGATGTGATACTTTTTCCCCCAGTCTTTCAACAGCTCCTCATAACTGCACTGATCGGAGCCAACGATACGCCAGAACCCTCCGTCTCCATCCAGGATGTTCGGTGTGCCTTCTGAACCGATTTTCGCCATTTCTGTCCAGAACACACCCGTCATGGTCGTCCATCCGAAAACATTTTTCCCATACCCCATGGGTCTTTCCACAAACTTCTGCATGTCAATCGGCACCGGGGGCACGGTTCCCGCCAGTCCGTAAGCGTGCATCATCGCGGCCCTGTCCAGTCCGAGCAGCTTCCCGGCCGTCGTGGCGGAGGCCAGGACCTGCCAAGTGGAAGGCAAGTAAGCCCGCACTCCCTTGGCAGGGGAGGGCCAGAGGTAATACATGATTCTAGAACCCACTTCGAAGCCGAGCACCATGGCATGGAGCATTTCTTTCCCGCGAGCTCCCGTCATCTGTCCGACACCCAAAGCGGTGGAGACCACGCAATTCCCGATATGGGCGGTACCCGAAAACGTTTCATCCATGTCCATGAGATTAGACAGGCAGGAGTTTGCCCAGCATGCAAAGGCATCTGAAACCCTGCTGCCGTCTCCGATCAATGAGGCACCGGGATCACCGGGAAATTTCCTGGCCATGGAGACGATTTGCTGTCCGATATTTGTGCAGTATCCCCCAATGGCACAACCGATCGTGTCCATGAAAACCAACTTGGCCTGCTTCAAAACGTCCTGCGGTAGAGACTCCTCTTTGGAATCCAAAACCTGGTCTACGACCTTTCCCGTGTAGCTCACAGTTCATCTCCTATGCTGCGGAAAGACAGACTTCCAAAGACTCTCGATCATTCCCTGAATCCCGTCTCGAAAAAACAAAACCACAAACAGAAATGCTATCCCGATAATAAACAGCCAGCGGTCCCACAACCCGCTGAGAAAATCAGCGAGAAAAGTGAAGACAAACACACCGAATATCGGACCCATCAGGGTCTTCACCCCACCCAGCAGGGTCATCAGGATAATGTCTCCCGAAAAAATCCACATGCAATGCTCGACATCGGCAAATTTTATGAACAGCGTATGCAGCGCTCCGGCAATCCCCGCAGCGAAAACGGATACAACCATGATCATGAGCTTGAAACTTTTCACCCGATACCCGATTGCTTCAGCTCGACCCTCGTTTTCCTTTATGCATCTAATTACGCTGCCGAACGGGGAATTCACGATCCGTCTGATTACGAGGAAGCACAGAGCAAAAACAGCCAGCACGAAAAAGTAAAATCTCAATGGGTCCGAGAGGTCTATCGAGAAAAACCCAAGGTTCAGGTCGGGCCGCTGTATTCCTCTCAAGCCCTCGTCGCCGCCGGTCAGAGGAACCGCCTCGTAGATGATGTAGTAGATGAGTTCGTTGAAAGCGAGGGTGAGAAACGCGAAGTAAATGCCCAGACGCTGAATGCTGACGAGTCCTATCGGAAGGGCAACAAGGGATGCTGCGGCCCCTGCCGCAAGAATTCCCAGCAGAATGTTTACATGGAAATGAATGACGAGGTTACCAACGGTGTATGCGCCGATAGAGAAAAAAGCGGCGTGGGCAAAAGACAGCAGGCCCCCATAGCCGAAGAGCAGGTTGAAGGAAATTGCGAGCAGTGACAGACAGAGAATTTCCGTGGCAAGGGATATGTACGGAAGAACAAAGGGGAAAACGGACAGCACGAGCATCATGATTGCGAAGCTCGCCCAGCCCCTGTCCCAGCTTAAGTTAATTTTTCCTTTTAGTTGCTGGCTCATTTTCTCTCCTTCGCCTTCTCTATCTCTTGCCGAATAGACCTCTTGGCCTGACGAGGAGGATTATTGCCATCAAACAGAACATGATGAGTTCCGAAGCCTTCGGCTCTACCATGATGGTCAGACTCTTAACGATTCCCACCAGTATTCCACCGAAGATGGCACCCGGGAAACTGCCCAGCCCACCGATTGCCACGATCACAAAGCAACTGATGAGGTTGTTCATGCCCATCATTGGCCTGAGAGTCCCACTGATAGGTGCGGCCAGAACACCGCTCAGGCCCGCCACGCCTATTCCGAGGGCGAATGTGAGATTCCTCACCCTTTCAATATTAACCCCAAGGCACGATATCATTTCGCTGTCTTCAATGCCGGCCCTCACGATGCACCCGAAAGAGGTCCTGTCCATGAAAAACCAGAATACCAGGGTTATCAGGATGGTAAGGGCAACGACAAAGAGTCGATAAACCGGGTAAACCATGAAGCCCAGGTCAACAACGCCAACCAGGGATGCGGGGCAATTGTAGGCCAGGGGCATCGTTCCCCAAATAATGGCGATTCCTTCCTGTAAAATTAAGAGGATGGAAAAAGTGAGCAGGAGCTGGTATTCGTGTTGTGCTCCCAGGATCGGCCTGATGAGCAGCTTTTCCATTACGATGCCGAAGATCCCCATTATGAGCGGGACCACGATAATGGCACCCCAAAAGGATGTAAGCCCCGGTAGGAGGGGAGGACAAAGGTAGATGAAAGTATAGGCCAGATAGATGGCTAGAGCGTAGACGGCGCCATGGGCAAAGTTGATTATATTCAGCATGCCGTAGATGATGGTCAGGCCTAGAGCCATCAAGGCCAGAATCATCCCCCAGCAGAAGCCGTTGAATATCTGAGCCAAAATCATCGAAGCCAAAATCTCCCCCTCCTCTCCCGTGCTCTTCTCTTGCCAATGCGACCATGGATACCTGCTCCCGCCGGCAGGTATCCTCCGTTATAGATCACCGTTATAGATCACCGTCTTTGATCTTGTACTTGCAAGTGCTGTTCTCCGCAGTGGCATTGGGGTATTCCATCGCGCTTCCCATGATTTGGAGATAATCGTCGCTTTCCTTCTTTTCGGAAGCCTTCTTGCCCTTCCCGACCAGGAACGGATGAACAATCTGGTGATCCCATGCCCGCAGATGCTCTTTTCCGGTAGGCCCATCGTATTCCCCGAATTTTTCGAGCCCGAGGATCAGGTCTTTGGCTTTCAGACTTTTGACCTTTTCAGCCGTTTTCAATGCGAGAGAGGTACCTACATAGCCGGCGACAGCAAGGTCTTCCGGATTCTGGCCGTACTCTTTCTTGTATTTGGCCGTAAATTGCTTTGACCATTCGTTGTCGTACGTGTGCCACCAATTCACTCCATAAAAGATGTTTTCGGCGGCATCGGGAGGCAGCCCACGCAGCATGGTCATGCCGCCGAATCCGCTCATAACGGGCATCTTTTTGGACACGCCGAATTCCCAGACCTGCTTGCTCATGTTCGTATTCCCGGTTCCGTAGCAGTCGAAGAGCAGCGCGTCGGGCCTCATGCTCAGGGCTTCCGTCAGATAAGAGCTGAAATCGGCATTACCCAGAGGGACCGAAACCTTCTTAAGGATCTTCCCTCCATGGGCCCGAATGATCTCTTCCTGTTGCACGATCATGTCGTTTCCCGAGGCATTGTTGTCTACGATCGCATAGAAGGTCTTGACCTTTGGATGCAGCTTCAAAAAGGTCACAAGTCCGGATCGAGCACCGGCATAATTCGGGGCGTCCCAGCGGAAAGTGTACCGATTACACTCGGAACCGGTAATCTCAGTTGCAAACCCTTCTACGAAAATGGGCACCTTTAAATTCCGTGCTTCCTGCTCTACGGCCAATCCAACCGAACTGGACTCCGACTGAAACACGAAAAAGGGATGATATTCCTCCACAACTTCTCTGAGCTTCATGATTCCGACGGGGGGCTTCAGTTGGGTATCTCTCGTGATAAGCTCGATCTTCTTGCCCAGCACCGTGTAGTTGGCATCCTTCAGAGCGAGCTTTATTCCCTGTAGATAGACCTTGCCGGAGTATGAATAGGGTCCGCTGAAGTCATCAATACAGGCCAAATAAACCTTTCCATTCTCCGCATGACTTGACCCGGTGAGTGAATGGAAACAAACACAAAAGGCAAAGAAAAAAACAATCAGGCAAATCCAGCTTTCGGCACGTACCGTCCCTACAGATCGCTCCTTGTGGCTCTTCATTCTCTTCCCCCTTTTTTAGTTTACGATCTTTGAAATATCCGCTTGTCCGGACCCTGATATCTAATATATTTATACTTGTGGCGGGCCACTTCAAATCTCGAGCTTTGGCGGAGGAAAGCAACGTGAAGGGACTTAATGAGGAGCTGCTAGAGTATGATATATTCGACGCAAGCTCAACGTCGATCTCGTATTTGAACTTTATCCGACGGGTTTAACAGTATAATTCTAGATTCTATCCATCCCCCTACAGAGCATTATCAAGAAACCTTATCAGATCGATCACCTTGATATCCGACCCCAATTGCCTGACTGACTTCGTGAGCTGCATGTCACAGGCCGGGCAATTGCTCAAAATTATGGATGCGCCGGTTTTGAGCAATTCCTCGGCCCTTTTGGCCCCGATCCTGTGGGAGAGATCCGGGTGGGTGGCTTCAAGCCCACCTCCTCCACAGCAGGTTGACCATTTTCCGGTTTGCTCCGGGTCGAGATCGATCAGTTCCACTCCCTCAATGCTCCTTATGATCTCCCTGGGCTCATCGATTATTCCCAGGTACCTCGAAAGCTGGCAGGGATCGTGGTACACGACCGTAACCTTTTGGGCTACCCGTGGTTTGGCTGCCGACTCCCGGAGTCTTCTTGCAACAGTCTCCAAAATGTGCTCGACTTCAAGATCGTAGTCGGAAACGAATTCGGGATAGACTCCCCTTAGAGCCGAGGTGCAGCCCGGGACCACCGCTACCAGTTTCTTCACCCCCAGAGATTTCAAGGTCTTATGGCTATTCCTCGCGTGCTCGGCATAATCAGCCTCAAAGCCCGCATAGTGAAGCGGAGAGCCGCAGCAGGGCTCCTTTTCGCGCAGGTACGCCACCTCCACTCCAAGCTTCAACAAAACACTCACTGAACTTGCCAGAACGGGTGTATAGGGGTCTTCCTTCGATGCGGTCATCTTGGCGGTGATATTCGTAAGGTCTATCCCTACCTTACCTAAGAATTTGCTCACGCCGACGGCCTTGTTTATCCCTAAGCCTATTTTCTCCGTCCTTTCCAGCGCACCCATCATTCCTTCGATGAACTTCATATGCTGGTAGCCGCATCCGGCGAAGAAGGTCGTTTCAGCCGCTTCCGGGAAATCCAGGTCCTTTGCCCACAATGATTTACTTTCGGAAACACCCGTCAAATTCTCATGCTGCAGCACATTATCTTTGATCGTCATGTGCCCGCGCGGAATCAAAGCCTTCAGTGATTTGCTCATGCTGCCGCCCCCTTGTCCAGATCGGCCTTCCTGACCAGATACTGCCTAGCCTTCAGTATTGTGTCCGCCGGGCGGCAATCCGTGGAGAGTTCCCTGCACCTCTCCTGGCATCTGCGGCAGGTTGTGCAGGCATACAGGATGTTTACCAGATCTTCCTCGCTGCCCAGGCCGTGCTTGATGTAGAGGTTAATGGCCATAAGCCTTCCGGGGGTGCTTTGAGTGAACCAGCCCTCGTATGTCGGGCACATGCCGACACACATCCTGCATTTCCAGCATCTTTGAATGTTATCGGTAATTTCCTTTTCCAGCTCGGCCAGTTCGGAACTACTCATATCCTTCTCCCTCCAGATTCCCCGGGTTTAGAATATTGTTGGGATCGACGGCTTTTTTCATGTTCATAAGCATCGTGTGAGCCGGGATGCCGTACCTCTTTTTCATGAAAGGAATCCGGGAGGCGGTCTGACCTATCTCCCCGGAAGCGCATCCCCACATGATGTTTATCTCACTCTCCAACTGCGTGGCGGCCTTCCCAATCAGCGTCCTTTCGCTTTGAGGCATGCTGACCGGAACGACCCACATGCCATGCAAATCGCATGTGCCAACGTGTCCATAGATAAAGAGCTTCGCTTTTTTCAAGACATCATGGTTATGCCCGGCTTGAATATGATCAATCACATCTGCAAGGTGGCTCAAGGGTACTGCGGCCTCCACCGCTCCCGCCATTACCAGCCGCTCATCACCTTCGGAGGCCTGCAATATATTTAAAATGTTATCCCTGGCATCCCAGAAATCCTTCTGCTGTTGTGGAGAGGTAACGACAAAAGCATCGATGGCTCTCTCGGTTTTGAATACCCTTACCATCTCCGCTGCCTGGCGGTCCGCTTCCTCCTGAGTGTGGCTGATGGTAATGGCGAGTCCAACGTGGCCCTTCGGCTCCCCTAATCCTCTGAGTTTGAAAGGGGCGTCCGCCGCGATTTTGTCCAGCAACTCACCATAGAGTGGAGGCGGAAGTTTCTCCCTGTAGTGTCTTTGAAATGAGCGGGCTATATCGGTTAACTCCGGGAAGAATCCGACCACATAGGCCCGCTTTGGATCAGGGGTTATTCGAAAGCGAATCTTGGTGATGACACCGAACAACCCTTCCGACCCGACAAAATATCTTGTGTAGTCAATTCCTGCAGGCCTGCGGATACTCTTCGTCCCTGTTTCTATGATGTCTCCATTGGGCAAAACGACTTCAACACCCATGACATGATCTATAGTTCTTCCCACGCAGATATCGACCATATGCCCGATGGTGTTGATGGCCACAACACCGCCTATCGTGCAGGAAAACTTGCTCCCGATCGTCATCTGCAGCATGTACCCTCGGCTGAACAACAGTTTCTCCAGCTCGTATACGTTCACGCCGGCACCCAATTCGTAGTACATGTCCTCTTCGTGAGGCTCGATGGAAGTGAGCCCCTGAGTGCTGAGGAGAATACTGCCCGGTCGCTTCGGTTTCGGCGATCCCTTAAAGGCGGTGCCCGCCCCGTGGATATAGACAGGGATTTTGTTCCTGTTAGCATACTTGAGGACTGCCGATACGGCTTCCGTAGACCGTGGCTTGACTACTGCGACAGGAATTTTGTCGGGTTCCAGATCGGGTTGTGATGCGTCCTGGCCGTAGCTGATCCTCTCGAAAATGTTATCCGAAAAGCTCTCTTTACCAACCAGGGACATCAATTCAGCGGATAAATGCTTATTGTTGATCATGTAAGCCCCTTCTTTGCCCGAAAACCGATAATCCCTATTGCGGAAGCCACATTGGAATATCGAAACAGGAAACGTAATAAGTGCCGGCTTTCCTATCATCGAGTTTATCTATGGCCACATCCACAAAGTTTCGTATATGGGATTTGATGACGTTGGTGGCCTGGTTGTAGTCACCGCCCTCAATCATGTTCAGTACCTTCTTGTGATCTGCATGTGACTGTTCCATAAGCTCGGCATTATAGGTATATAAGGATTGATACCTGGCCAGGCTGGGCATGAGAACATGGTAGAAACTGCTAAGTCGGGAGTTTCCTGTGCATTCAACCAGTTTGATATGGAAATCGGCTATGGCCCTTAGATATTCATATCTCGCTTCAGGATCGGATTCGGGAGGCGGGTTGCGATAGGTGGTATCGCCCAAAGTTGAGGCCATTCGCGATATGTCTTTGACTTTATTAAATTCGAGAAGCTGTATTGCAAAGCCTTCAATCATCTCCCTTACCTGAAAAACCTCCAGGAAATCCTGCTTGGATATGGATGTGACACAAGTGCCTTTTCTGGGGATACTATGGATGAGGTGCTCCTTCTGCAGCAGCCTGAAGGCTTCACGCAGCGGAGGCCGGCTTATTCCCAATTTGGATGACAGCTCGACCTCGTTGAGCCGCTGTTCAGGCTTCAGCTCTCCCGTGATGATACGGGCCCTAAGGTAGTAGAGCACTTCCTCGGTGACGCTGACAATTTTCATAAACTACATCTCCTGCGTGGCTTGGGATGTGTCTTCTGTAGTCTGTAGACAATTGGTAGCGGGGAACCAGATTTTTGTCAAGCAGTATTTTATGCCCCCCGTTTAGCATCTCTGAGGTAAGGAACATTCAACAGCGCACCAGCGGATTCGCTTTTGGGCGAAGAGGGTCGCGTTTTCACTCGGATACCGATGATTCAAAAGTGGGAAGTGACACGGAGATAAACCTCGCCTTTTTTCTTCCTGGTACACAGGTGTTACGAGGCGATTCTCCGGGTCCACATCATCCCATTTGAGCCCTGTTGATCCCGCTGGTGTCACGGGGGTTTTGAGCGGCATCCAGGTTAATTTTGATGAAACTGAAAAAGGCCGATCCCATGCAAAAAGCTTGAGGTATGCGGCTGAATTGCCGACTAAAAGGTACGCTAAGTCGATTATCTCAAAACTCCTTCGACGTCGTTAATCGTCATTCCGGCGAGTGCGGGAAACCGGATTTTTTCCCCGGAGCATTTTGGACCCCGGCCAGCCATCGGGGTGACGGTTCCAAAGAGTTTTGCGATAGTTTCCAGGCCACAGGAAACCGGCTGACCCAAAATGTCTTGCGGAAGGGAATTCATGAAACGATTCTTTATTTTGGTAGTTCTACTCCTTACCCCGTGCATGGCTTTGGATGGATTTGCATGCACCACCAGCATCGTGGGCAAAGACGCATCCTATGACGGGTCGGTTATGGTCTCCCACTCCGACGACGGACTGGGGGACGGGCGGCTCATTTATATCCCGGCCATGGACCACAAGCCCGGTTCCATGCGGAAGGTCTTCTATTCCCATTGCGCCCTGGGCTTCAAACCCGAGTGGGGGGGCAGCGAAACTCAACGCATTATGACCAAGGACCGGGGTCCCAGCTACAACACACCCGGTGTACCGCGCAGTGTCCCATTGGGCTATATCCCTCAGGCGGCCCACACTTACGCCTATTTCGACGCCAACTACGGCATCATGAACGAGCATCAGCTTTCGATCGGCGAGTGTACGGACAAGGCAAAGATTCACCCCGAACCCCAGCCCGGCAAGCGCATCTTCTACTCGGCGGAACTCTCCCGTGTGGCCCTGGAGCGCTGCAGGACAGCCCGCGAGGCAGTAAAACTCATGGGGGAGCTGATCGAGAGATACGGCTATTACGGCACGGGGGAAACCCTGACGGTGGCCGACCCGAACGAAGGCTGGGTCATGGAGATGTGCGGCTATGATATGGACGGCACGGGTGGTATCTGGGCGGCCCAGCGGGTGCCCGACGACCAGTTCTTCGTAGCCGCCAACCAGTTCCGCATCCGCGACATACGCAGTAATGCCGATGACATGATGTATTCGAAGAACGTCTTCGAAGTGGCTCAGCGAAAGGGATGGTGGAAGCCCGATAACGGCCCCCTGGACTTTGCCGGTGTGTACGGGGACGGCGAGTTTCACCACCCCTACTATTCCCTGCGCCGTGTCTGGCGCGCCCAGTCCCTGGCGGCTCCGTCGCTCAAACTCCCGGCCTGGGCGGAAGGACCGCTCACCCGGATCTATCCCTTTGCCGTCAAACCCGACCAGAAGCTGGCCGTGAAAGACATTTTCGCCATTCACCGGGACAATTATGAGGGCACGGAGTTCGACCTGACCAAGGGCCTGGCGGCCGGCCCCTTCGGCGATCCCAACCGGTTCGAAGGTCAGGCTGAGTCGGTGGCCGACAAGGAGGGGAAGCTGAGCCCCGTGGTGGGCGAGTTTGAGCGGCCCCTGAACATTTATCGCTGCGTCTATGCCTACGTGAACCAGTCACGCAAATGGCTGCCCAGCGCCATCGGCGGTCTGACATGGTTCGGGCCCGACCGCCCGGCCACAGCCGTGCTCATGCCCTTCTATGCCGGGGCCTTGAACCTCCCGGCCTCCATTCAGCGCGGCGACATCCTCAAGTTCGACCGCAGCAGCATGTGGACGGCGTTCAACTACGTGGCCAACTACGCCATGCTCAAGTATTCATACATGATCAAGGATATCCGGACCGAACGCGACCGGTTCGAAAGCAGTGCCTTCGGCACTCAGCAGGCATTGGAGGCCAGGGCCCTGGCCCTCTGGAACAAGGGCGATCATAAAGGTGCTCGTCAGATGTTGACCAGGCACAGTGAACAAAACTCCGCGGCGGTGTTGAGCGCGTGGTGGAACCTTTCGGAAAAACTCTATCTCAAGTACAACGACGGTTATTTGAACACCAGGGCGGGCATTGCACAGTCGGTTTTCTATCCGTCCTCGTGGCTGAAGCAGGTGGGCTATGAAAACGGTCCCACGGGCTACGAGAAAAAACCGGGAGCCAATTGAGCGAGCGTCGGGCAGAGGCGTGACGGCCGGACCCCGCATCCGATGTCGATACATGCTTGGGGGTTGCCGCATGCTCAAGGCAAAATCAGATTGCCAAATCATGAGAAAGGGGAGGTCGGTTCTCGCCCTGCACCCACAGACCGGACCTCCTCTGCCTCGCTGACGTTTAAAGAACCATCCCGCGTACGGGAGATTTATAGAAACCACAAAATCTCTTGTGGGGCGTAGAAAGCCTAATCGGCAACCACGGGACAAAAACCGACCGGGCGCTCATACGGAGGACCAATGGCAGACCTGATTCATTTCGCTTTGGAGAACTTTACGCTAACGCTGCTGGTGCTTGGCTTTGTTGCGTCGGCGGTGTCGCTGTTGTCGGCGCCACGCCCGCGGACAGCCCACGTGGTCGTTGAGGCCGTCATTTCCTATTTTATTCTCTGTTCGATTGCACTGGGTTATTTTTACAATTTCGCCGTGCACGTTTTCTTCGGTGAGATGGCGGCCCGGTTCATCGGTTGGGCGAACAGCCCGTTTCAGAGGGAGGTCGGTTTCGCAAGCCTGGGTTTTGCGGTCGTTGGCTTCCTGGCATTCCGCGGAAGCTTCGATATGCGCGTCGCCGCTATTGTGGGGCCCGCGTGCTTTCTTCTCGGCGCCGCCGGCGGTCACATTATAGAAATAGTGAGAAGCGGCAACCTCGCACCGGGGAACGCGGGCGTGATTCTGTACACCGACATCCTGCTGCCCATGATCGGCTTTGCCCTACTGTGGCTCAAGCGGCGGTATTCGCATCAGGCAGCTGAGGGGCCAACCGCAATGCGTTAACACTTCGCGCCCCCATGCCCCCGCACCCAACCATCGGCCGCAGCGGCTGAAGGACTCTCCTCGACTTTTCTCCGCGCCTGGATTTCATTTTCAGTAAACTCTGACCTGCAAGCCGGCACCACGGTAACCTTGGCCTCAGTTCCAGGCAAGGCGGGAATCGGCTGCAATATCATCGCCGGCACGCATCATGACCGCATCTTCGCGCCTGTGCATAAAGCGCAAACAGCAATGGAGGGGCTCCCGGTGCTGCAGAGCGCAGTAAGAAAGTGACTGGAGGATATGGCAAGCCGTGCAGATGGGGTTTAACTTCCAATTTTGCGGAGCGCAAAGGCGCAAAAAAGATTCTTGGCAAAGAGGGGCGTAATTTTTCTTGACAGGGGATAGGATTCGAGAAAGGGTTGCAATGCTTTTCGGATTCAAGATAACTTTGGCTGTGATCCGGGGACAATCCTGAACGAGTCCGCATTCAAAGGAGACAAGCCATGAAGCGCGTGTTGTTGTTTTCCCTTTTGCTGGCCCTGGTTGCGGCCTTCGATGTGCCCGTGACATACGCAAGCGGAATGCAGGACGATGTCGATCAGGCGGTGACTATAATCAAGCGCTTCCGGGATATCCCGGAGAAATCAATCCCAAGGGAGGTGCTGAGGGACGCCAAGGGACTGGCTATCATGACGGTCATCAAGGCGGGATTCATTGTGAGCGGCCGCGGCGGTAGCGGTGTAGTGGTGGCGCGAACAAGCAAGGGTTGGAGCGGACCCTCCGCGATAGGGACCGGTGGAGCAGGGTTCGGCTTTCAGATCGGAGCACAGGTAACCGAGTTCGTGTTCGTCCTCAATACTCCCGAGGCCGTGAGGGCATTCTCTCAGGGAGGCAATGTGCAGTTGGGAGCCGACATCAGTGTGGCGGCCGGTCCCGTTGGGCGCACTGTCGAGGCGGGTGTGACACCCGTTGCCGCTGTCTATACCTATAGCCGCAGTCAGGGACTGTTTGGCGGCATCTCGCTTGAAGGTACTATTGTTGCGACCAGAAACGAGGCAAACGCAAAGTATTACGGCCGGGCAGTCAAACCGCGGGACATCCTGTCCGGGAGGGTCAGGGTGCCGGCTGGGGCCAGGAAGCTTCAGAGAGTACTGGCGAGATATTGAAAACTCGAAGGGCTAATGGTTCAAAATCTCCCTGTTGAGAAAGCGAAACCGTAGACATCCAGACATGTCGATGTGGGTGGGGCGGCCTGTGCATCACGGTGCGCTATGAAATTGTTCGAAATAACATTGGGTCAAGCCGACCCGGCTTCGTAACGGAGCATTCACGGGCGCTTCATGCCATCGTTTCCGGCCGGGCGGCACATTCTTGCCGAGACCACTGTTAAGTGTTCCGTGGGATTTTAGACATCTCTCCTTAACCTTGCGAAAAAAACTGTTAAAATTCTTAAGGTTGCTGTTCCATTTCTTATCCTTGTGTTTCAGCCCGAGTGGTGGTTTTTGAGCTAAAAGAAAGCATACCGGGATTGCCGGTACTGCCCGTATTTACGGGGGTATTTCATATCTCATTCAGCAAAATCCCGTTCACCTCGTCTGCCTGGATTTCGCGACAGCGCATGATTACCGACGGGCCGGAGTAATTGGACCGTTTCGCGAGGACCATCCGGTGTGCGTAAAGTGCAAAACACTCAAGGTCATTTTGAGAAAGGAGAAATCACATGTCCGAAGTTGAACCGAATGTGATTGTTGAAAAGGAAGGCCACATCGGTCTGATCACTTTGAATCGACCGCAGGAAATGAACACCTTCAACATTCCCTTCGCCCGCGAGCTCAATGATGCCCTCTTACAGTTCGATGACGACCCGGAAGTCAGGGTCGTGGTAATTAAAGCGAACGGGAAGCATTTTTCCACCGGTATTTCCCTCGCGGAGTTTAAGAATAAGACCCCAAAGGAATACAATGAGTTCATCCGGAAGATGGATGAGCACAACCACACCATCGCTCACATGAAAAAGCCGGTCATAGCATCCGTCAAGGGCTTTTGCCTGGCAAACGGGGCGGGTCTGTCGTTTGCCTGCGACCTTACAGTGGCGGCCGAGGATGCCAAATTCGGGACCACTGCCATCAATGTCGGGCTGATTTGCCTTGGACCGGCGGCACCGCTTGCCCGCCTGGTGGGCCGCAAGAAGGCCCTCGAAATGGTCCTGACAGGAGACATGATCACGGCGCCCGAGGCTCAGCGGCTTGGATTGGTCAACAGAATCGTTCCGAGGGAACAATTGGAAGAAGCCACCATGGAACTCGCCCGTAAGCTGGCCGCCAAGAGTCCATTGGCCTTGCAGACCGGCAAAAAGGGAATTTACGGTTCGGAGGATATGCCTTATGAGAAGGCCCTCGACCTGCTGAGCGGCCTTTTCGCGTCTCTTTGCAGCACGGAAGACGCGGAATGCGGAGTTAAGGCTTTTCTGGAAAAGAAAGAACCGGAGTGGAAGGAACGTTAGAAATCCGGTGATTCGGGCCTGGAGCGCCACCCTCCTGCGAAAACTCAAGGAGAAGAAAAGGCAATGAGTGTTGAAGAACAGCTCGAAAGGTATGGATTTCGCCTCGCCGCAAGTTGTTCGGGCAAAGCAGCATACACCAAATTCGTTAAGCACGAGGGAAAGCGTGCCTATATCAGCGTGACGGGCACAGGGCCGGACGACGGCCTTCCCACTTCAATGGAGGAACCGGTCCAGGTTGTAATTTACGACTTGAAATCCGGGGACGAGGTCGAGCCCGGCAAGGATTTCATTTCGTTAAAGGCGTACCTGGAATCGCTCGAAGAGTGATCTACTTCATAGATAGATATGCAGCACAAACGGTAAACGAATTCAGTGGGTGGGCGTGATCTTTTCATGTCCACCCTGGTTTAGGGGCAACGGTTTGTGTGCCGATGCGGGAAAATGCGGCTGTTCTAAAATCTTACGAATTCATGAATATCCAAATCTCGCCCTTTTTCCTTTGGCAGGGAAGCTCCAGAACAATGTGTGTCGGAAAAAAGTGGCCCTGGATGCACACACGTTAGCCTTTAATGACTACACCCGCATCGTTTTCAAGCATCTGGATAATGCTGGTGTGGCTTTTTGGCCCGTAGCCGAGGTCCTGCGCCCTTGTGTAGATCTGACGCACATTGTCACTAATTGGCGTGGGGACCTGGTATTCTTCCGCCAGTTCGTGGAAAATATTCAGATCCTTCACGTACAGGTCGAGACGAAAACCATCGTCAAAGGTCCTCGGTAATATATATTTGGGAAACTTGAATTCGGTGGCATAATTACGGCCGGAGGTAAATTTGAGTACCTCGGCTATTTTTGAACTCTCCAACCCGGCCTTAACCGCCAATGTAAATGCTTCGCCGGATGCCACTACCGAAAGGGCGCCAAGGAAGTTGCTGGCAACCTTCATGATGTGTCCCGAGCCGGATTCCCCCAGGTGGAAAATGTGTTTGCCCAGAATTTCAAATATCGAATAACATTTTTTGAATATTTTCTCTTCTCCACCGACGAGGATACAGAGATTTCCCTCTTTTGCGCCTATGACCCCCCCGGTCACAGGCGCATCGAGCATGTGCATGCCGCGTAAGGAAAGCTCCCGTGCTATATACTTTGTGCTCTCGGGACGCGAGGTGCTCATATCTATGAGAATGCTGCCCTCTCTTGCACCGTGGGCAAAGCCCCTTTCCCCCAGGACGGCATTTTCCACTTCCACTGAACTCGGAAGCATAGTAATAACCACATCGGCCTCCTCCGCTACAGCCTGAGAGGAAGAAGCCGCAACTGCTCCATTCTCTGTTGCCGCCTTGAGGTTCTCCGCTGAAACATCATAGGCAACCACGCGGTTTTTTGCGTCTAAAAGGCGCTTGACCATGTGTCTGCCCATCATGCCGACTCCAATAAACCCTACGGTGCTGCTCATTCTCTCCATCTCCCCTTTTTAAGGTTTTTATATTACTGAGACACTACTGTCCGGTAAATTTCAAAAGTGGTCACGTATGTGTAGAGTGGGCACAGTTTCACCGTGCCCACCCTACACTCGTCTTTGGCCCTTTACTAGCCCGGAAAATTCATAAGAGTACTTGAAAAAAGGAACGGACATCATGTAACGTGTTGACTTGTCGAGAGAAAACACGAAACAAAAAGGATGTCCGTTGAAAACAGTCTGTCATAATCAACTCTGTTTTGCAAACCTTGAATCTCGCTCTGTTGTGGCCGAATTTGCGGCCGGTCCCATGACCTCGGACGGCGGCTCTTTGCTGCTGCGGGAAATCGATCACGCAACGGATCTTTCTGCCTCCATGAGCCGGGCACTTTCCGACCGCCGCGACCCGGTCAAAGTGCACCATGATCAGACGGAACTCTTGTGCCAACGTCTCTTTGCCATTGCGATGGGTTACGAAGATGGAAACGATCATCGATCCCTGCGCTTTGATCCGGGACTCAAAACCGCTGTTGGCCGTTTGCCTGAAACCGGTCCTGCACTGGCATCCCAACCGACACTCTCGCGCTTCGAAAACGGTGTGGGGAACCGAGAACTTCGCCGCTTGGCTGATGCTCTCATGGATGCCTATGTGGCCGCACATCCGGCTCCGCGCAAGGTAATCGTGCTTGATATCGACTCAACAGACGATCCCACTCATGGCATGCAGCAGCTCTCCTTCTTTCACGGCTACTACGATCAGTATATGCTTCATCCCCTGCTGGTCTTTGATGGGTTGACCGGTTTTCCCCTGGCTGCGGTATTGCGGGCGGGCAACGCACACGCATCAAAAGGAGCGGCGGCCATCTTGAAGCGCATCATCCGCCGCCTCAAACATGCCTATCCGGAGGCCGCGATTCTGGTGCGCGCCGATGCCGGCTTTGCCGTACCGGCCATCTACAGGCTCCTGGAATGCGAGAAGGTCAAATACACGATTGGTTTGATTACCAATGAGCGTCTACGCAAACGTGCCGCCAACCTGGTGCTCAAAGCCGAAAAAGAGTTCGCCAAAACAAGTGAAAAGCAGAGACTCTTTGGCAGCTTCTACCATCGAGCCGACTCCTGGCAAAGATCTCGTCGGGTTATTGCAAAAGTCGAGAGGCTCCCCCGAGGACTCAATACTCGCTTTGTAGTAACCAACATCCTTTTTGAATCTGCGGCGGGGATTTATGACGGCATCTACACCGGGCGCGGCGATGACCGAGAACCGGATCAAGGAGCTCAAACTTCATCTCAAAGCCGATCGGCTGAGTTGCACCCGGTTTAAGGCCAACCAGTTTCGACTGCTTCTGCACACCTTCGCCTTCGTTCTTTTGTGGCACCTGCGTCGGAGCCTTGCCGGAACCGAGCTGGCTGCCGCCACGGTCGACACTCTCAAGCTCAAACTGCTCAAAGTAGCTGCCCGAGTAGTCCAGAGCGTCCGGCGCATTCTCTTTACCATGCCCCGGGCCTATCCTTATCAGCGCCTGTTTGCCATCGCACTGCAAAATATTCGGCAAATGCCGCTCAGGTGCTGAAGGCGGAGCATCCCCACCTGACTCTGCTCACCACTGAAAACGACAATCAATGCTACCGGTGCGCCCAAAATCGGGGTTTCGGAGGCAAAAACACGAGGCGAGAACGGAAAAAGGGTTTTCAAACCAATTCCAAATCCTCACACACCGGCCGGACTACGAAAAATCGGTGGTTCATGACTCACGATGGCCACATCCGAGAGCCTTTTGGCCATGCTCATGAATAATGCGGGCTAAAGAGAATGGTATGCTCGCCATTGCTTTACCTCCCTGGATGGAAAGGCGGCCCTTGGTGTAGCACCGCCGAGATTTAGGTTGTTCTGTGGCTTCAGAACCCGAATTGGCTTGGTTTGTCTCCAGAATGGTCCTGGAGATTGTCCTCTGTCTTTTCGCGCTGCTTGCTCCAGGATTCCTGCTGTTCATGCTCAACGATGTATGCAGCAGCGAACCTCATGCTGTCTTCGAGCGCGCATGTATCATGAAGAAATGTATGGGTGTGGAGGCATTGAGGGAAGAACATATGATTCCTTTCTCAAGGTTTGTGAATGGCAAAGATGATATTCTTGAAGCTTTCTGGGGCATGCCACGCAATGAATTTTTTGCCAATCTTAGGAATAGCAGCTTTTGCGCTGTCACCGCTCCGACATTCTCAGTCGTTGCAGATTGCAAAAACACACCAGCCTCCCACAATGTGTGCATGTTGCTAAGACATAATCGTGTCTTGGATGAAATCCACAAAGCCGGGCTCGTAGCGATTCCCAATTTATACTGGCGAACAGTCTCCGATCAAAAACGGCTGACAGAGTGGCTTCAGGAAAGAGAGGTGTGCATAGTATCCAGGGATTTTTCGAGAACCCGGAATCCTTCCGGTTTTGTTCATGAGCTTGAACAGACTTTGAAGATCCTAACACCCGTGAATAGGCGATTCCATGTACTCCTCATTGGTGTTGGGCCTAAGAATGCCAAGCGAGCCATTCCGAAATTAAATGGCCTTGGGTATCATTTTTCAGTTGTTACATCCTATCCGATAGTCTTGGCGATGAAGGGAGGACGTGAAGCGAAGATCGAAGAGGGCTCTTGGACTTTGAACTACGAGCAAAATACATCGAAGACTCTTGCTGAATTGGCTAATTCAAACGTGAGGATCATGGAGCGGTATCTCAGAGGTTGCCAACAGGCTCCTCAATACATCCACCGGGCAGAGTCGCCAGCCCTTCTCTGGGGCCAAGGACAAATAGCGACTCGACAAGCGGCAGTCACTTAGGGAGATTCTGAATTGGCCAGAATCTTGTCGGCCTCATTCGAAGAATTTCTCCTCAGCAACTCCCGAGGACTCCAACATTTCATAAAGGCTGCTTATACTTGCTTTTTGTTGCGATTCCAATCTGCCACGAGTGCTGATGCGTATATTACTGAAAGTGAAGAAGACTCGCCGCTTCGCCCTGGATAGGGCAACAAAGAAGGCGCATGTATCTTCTTCCGATTGAGTCCTGAAACTCCAAAAGGCACTATCTTCGAGTCCCATAAAGACAACCGTATCAAATTCGAGCCCCTTGCTTTTGTGAATGGTCATAATAGGAACAGTATTCAGTCCTCGTAGCGCATCCAGAGCAGTAGCCCAGTCGCCATGAAGCTCCCGGTATTTCCATAATTGCTCAGCCAAAGATTTGATTAATTCCTTGAGAAATGTTCCTTTCTTATACTGAGGAAAGATGCTCACAATGGAAGGCAAAGAGAAATATTCTATAATTATCCGAGCCAGTGACTCCAGCTGATCGACATCTTGCGTACTCATCAAAGCGGCCCTGAACGAAATCAGTGCTTGAGAGAGTTCCTTCTCGATGCTCCTGACCTCAGTGTCTGAGGAATCACCTTCAGGCACGCATCGGATTTGTTTAATCAAACCCACAGTATCGGACCACTCCTGTGCGGCCTTTGGCGAAACGGCGATTTGAAAATAATTGAGAACGATTCTGACGATATCTTCAGTGAGTAGATCTTGAAGCTGGCTTTCATTTCGAGCTTGGATATTCTTTTTATGCAGATCGTCAATTAGCCGCTCTGCATAAAGATTGGCCTTTGTTTCACTATTACGCAGATGGCCCTTGGATCAAGTCCCTCATTTCGAATCCAGTGAGCAATCTGCTCGCCCACAACTCTGGCTTCAGTTTCGTAATCTGCAAAATTCCAAATTTCGCAAACTCCTTCATCGGGATTCCATTTTGTAGTTGCCTTAAGTTCAACATCATCACCGCTTAATTTCCTTGCCAAGATTCTTTGGATTTCTATCAATCTTGGTGCAGACCGATGATTCATGAGCAGCTGCAATGGCCTGGCCTCAAAGTCGCCCTTGAATTTTTCGAATACTTCTCGATCTGCTCCTGCCCAAACCATTATCCTTTGCTTACTATCTCCTACTGCGGTAAGAACTGTCTTGGTGCTATGAAAGCATGTTTTTACAAGATCGTACTGTATAGTAGTGGTATCCTGGAACTCATCCAAAAAGACATGACTGTACGTGGCCAATATGCATCTGTGGAGTAGTGGATTCGATCGCACAATATACTCAGTGAGCCTCGCAATCATTGAAAAGGTAAGGCTTGGAGGAAAAGACTTTGTCCCTCTTAGAAATGAACGCCAAACTGAAATGGCGAAGATATTCAATGGGGCAGAATTATTGGCGTTCAGTGGCAACCTTTGGGAGGTAAGAGAATTAAGTAGGACTCGGTTATTATTGCTCATCGTGAAATTGCGATCAATAATTTCGAAAAGGGAAATCAGATTTCCATCGCCTAGTATGACGTCATAGTTTCCACCACGTGGTCTGTAGTCCTCAGATAAGGCTTTCCAAAAATGGTCGAGTAGGCTTTTGGCAAAACTATCATAGGTGAGAGATACAAACCTTCTAGCGAGCGCAGGTCCGCACCTTGAAGTGACCCGTTCGTGGAGATTTTTGGCAGCGTCCCTTTTGAAACTTATTGCCAGAATTCTCCTTGGGTGAACGCAAGTATTTGCCTCCAAGAGAAAAGAAGCTCTTTGAGCGAGTAGTTCGGTCTTGCCGCTTCCTGGTCCTGCTGTAATGAGGAGGTTCTGATCCGATTTTACAGCTTCCAGGGCAGCCTTTTCCAAATCGAAACCATCAACGGGGGTCCAGTCTGTTGTTTTCACCGACTCCTCCTAGACCCTTTCGCTAACTGATGAAAACGGGTCATCTTTCAGAATTTCCTTCGTCTTCTCGACCAACCTTCGGAGCGAAAATGGTAACCTTTCTCTGAAAGAATTTTCCTCCATCCCTGCCAGTGCGAGGATATGGGTACTCGGTTTACTGCGATTGAGAAATAGGTAAACATACCAAATCATGAGTTTTCTCTCTTCATCGGTGTAGGACAAACCTTTGCCGCCTTCCTCCTTTAATGTAAAATGTATGGCTTTCTCCAATTTTGCAATATATCCTTCAGAATCACTATTCCTATCGGGGATTCTTGGCCCTCCACTGGCAGGGGCTGTCTTCATATATTCACTGCTGTATGCCGTTAGCATAGAGAAGTCCAGATCCAGTGGTTCAGAGAAGAAAATGCCGAATTGTTCGAGGAACTCTGTCCAGCTCATTAGCAGTTTTCTACTTTCTTCATTTTGTATTTCCCAAGTATGCATTTGTTGGAATTGTTCTTCTGACAACGAGGTCCCTAAGAGTCTCTCTTTCGGAGTCCCGATTTTCAGAAGTTGATTAAGCGCATATTGGATTCTAGCCCACCCACCTCCGGATTTTTCTGAGTCCAGATCGAGTAAGGTTAGAAAGGGAATTTCAAGACTACTGAGCAGCTTCCAGAAGTGATTAACATGTCTCCCCCCTAGCGGGACGACGCTTATCCCGCTGTCGTCTAATCCCGACATGAGAGTTTTCACAGATTTTGGAATGACGATTTCTTCTGAATCGCCCTCCCCGAAGATTACCAAGCGTGAGAAATAAAGTTCCGGGTATGCCCAAATTGCCTCTTTGACATACGTATAAGCTTCGTCAGCTTTTTCTGGGAGCAAAATTCGGTTTGGCAAAGAGCAATGGCGGGTTGTACAGATTCTTAAATGGCGAATACTTTCGGGATCAACTCGTTTAATGATGGCGGGCGTATGAGACGTCAAAACAACCTGAGCATTCGTTTTATTTGAAATGCGACGTAGGTTCTCAACAACTCTCCCCAATAGGTATGGAGAAATGTGGTTCTCAGGCTCCTCGACTGCTAATATTGTCAGGCCAGGAGGATCAAACGAGAATGCATCCTTGAGGTCTTTGTCTCCCCCAGCCTGCATCACAATGGACTCTATCTCAAGCAGTGAATTTACCAGGGAAAAATAGAACAGGGACCTCAATCCTTCCCCGAGATCATCAATATCATAGGTCCGTGATGTTTCGGTTGGGGCGAACTCGACTTCAATCCGCTTCAACACTGATTCTAGGTCACTACTGCTGAATTTGACTATGGCATCCGTGTATCTCACATCTCTGTGAAGTGATTGCCATTGTGCAGCAAGTATTCTCCGTATTTCCTTAACTGCGGGCTGTTCGTCGAAAATGGCATTTGTTTCTTGCGATTTTTCTTCGATTCTCTCCTCGATATCTTCGGGCCATCTTACGCCATTGAGAATTCGCCAAAGGATTGTGCCGGAAGCATTTCTGAGCTGAGAAGATGGCTGCCTAATAGCAGGTACATAGATAGTCTGAATACTAGATCTGTGGTGCGAGGACACGGGGACTCGGTTATCTTCGGAGATGGTTTCGGCGACAGAGGAGGTAATGAACTGGAGTTTAGAATCAATATCCCCCTCTGGTGAATGTCCCTTCTGCCAGTTCGCTTCAAGCCGAATTCTGAGATAGGGTTTTCGACCTGGCCCATCAATGACCATCCGCTCAAAGAAAGGAGGTACGGTGGCTTCGCTTGATCCCGGTTCTTCCCCTAATTCAGGAAACTCCATAATAGCCTCAATCTGCAGATCGGCTTCATCCATCTCTTCTGGCTTTTTGTCTATTGGGACATGGAAATCGGATCTCCTAATTTCTCGATCCTTGGAGTTTGGGCCAAACAGTTTCTGGATTGCGCAAAGAAGGGCCGTTTTCCCTGCACTGTTGGCTCCAATGATCGCTGTCAAATCATCGAACTCAACGCTCATCTCTTCGGGACCGAAACATCTGAAGTTCCTTATCATCAATCTAGCCAAACGCATGAGTTCTCCTCCCCCAGTATTTGGCAAATAATAAAATTGTACCGCCCCGGTTAAATTCGCCAGTGAGAAATCTACGCCGTTTCTTAGTAAAAGGTAAGAATAAAAAATGAGGGACTGGAATGACGATGAGCCTTCGCAAAAACCAATTATGCTCACACGTAAAGGACTGTATGACTTGTGGAGAGGGTCCATCTCCAAGATTGGACGCACAGCCAGGGACAGTTCCTCGCCTGCACCCGGGCCATCATCTCTGGGCAGCATCACGCCCAACGAATTATTGAATTTAGGACAGTTGTCACGGCCCTTACTTTACAACTCGCATTTGTTAAGTGATTGTAATATTTTGACATTTGCATATATCCTCTTTCATCCTCCATCGCATCGTTTGGCCAGCAAACGACAAAATTAGACGCATTAGCCCGCATTATTCATGAGGTACGGCGAAAAAGCCCTCGAATGTGGGCATCATAAGTCATGAACAGGTAGTCCGTCCGGCCGAGAGGCGTTGAAACCGGTTCCGAATCCTTCGTTTCCATTATCACCTCATAGTTTTGAGTTTTTCAGCCCTGATTTTGGACGCACCTGTAGTATTGGATTGCTGTTTTCATGGGTGAGCATGCGCTGGTTTGGGGATACTTCCGTCAGCACCTGAGCGGCACTTGCTCAATATTTTGCAGTGCGGTGGCAAACAGGCTCTGATAGGGATAGGCACGGGGCATGGTAAAGAGAATACGCCTGACGCTCTGGACTACTCTGGCAGCGACTTTGAGTAGTTTGAGCTTGAGAGTGTCGACTGTGGCGACAGCCAGTTCGGTCCCTGCAAGGCTCCGGCGCAGGTGCCATAAAAGAACGAAGGCAAAAGTGTGCAGAAGCAGCCGAAACTGGTTGGCCTTAAACCGGGTGCAACTCAGCCGGTCCGCTTTGAGATGAAGTTTGAGTTCCTTGATCCGGTTTTCGGCATCGCCGCGGCCGGTGTAAATGCCGTCATAAATTCCCGCGGCAGATTCAAAAAGGATGTTGGTTACTACAAAGCGGGTGTTGAGTCCTCGGGGGAGCCTCTCGACTTTGGCAATAACCCGACGCGGTCTTTGCCAGGAATCGGCTCGATGGTAAAAACTGCCAAAGAGTCTCTGTTTTTCAGCTGTTTTGGCGAACTCTTTTTCGGCTTTAAGCGCCAGGTTGCCGGCACGTTTTCGAAGGCGCTCATTGGTAATCAAACCGATTGCGTATTTGACCTTCTCCCGCTCAAGCAGCCTATAGATGCCCGGCACGGCAAATCCGGCATCGGCGCGGACCAAAATGGTGGCCTCCGGATAGGCACGTTTGAGGCGGCGGATGATGCGCTTCAAGATTGCTGCAGCTCCTTTGGATGCATGTGCGTTGCCCGCACGCAACACCGAGGCCACCGGAAAGCCGGTGAGCCCGTCGAAGATCAGTAGTGGATGCAGCATGTATTGATCGTAGTAGCCGTGAAAGCAGCAGAGTTGCTGCATGCCGTGAGCGGGATCGTCAGTTGCGTCCATATCGAGCACGATTAGCTTGCGCGGACCCGGGTGTGCAGCCACATAAGCATCCATGAGAGCATCGCTCAGGCGGCGAAGTTCACGGTTGCCAACACGGTTTTCGAATCGTGAGATTGTAGGTTGGGAAGCCAGAGCGGGACCGGTTTCGGGCAGACGGCCCACGGCGGTTTTGAGTCCCGAATCAAAGCGCAGGGTTTGGTGGTCATTGCCGTCCTCGTAGCCCATCGCAATGGCGAAAAGGCGTTGGCGCAAAAGTTCCTCCTGCCCATGATGCACTTTGGCCTTGTCGCGACGGTCGGAAATTGACCTGCACATTATCGAAGAAAGATTTGTTGCTTGATCGATTTCACGTAACAGCAAAGAGCCACCATCCGAAGTCATGGGGCCAGCCGAAAATTCGGCCACAACAGAGCGAGAATCAAGGTTTGCAAAAGAGAGCTGATTATGACAGACTGTTTTCAACGGACATCCTTTTTGTTTCGTGTTTTCTCTCAGCAAGTCAACACGTTACATGATGTCCGTTGCTTTTTTCAAGCATTCTTATGAATTTTCCGGGCTAAAAAGAAAAAGCGAGCCGAGAAGGCCAGAAAATCAGGGCTGAACCACAATAAGGAAGGTTCGGTCCGAAATGTGAACGGCAAAGTGTATGTTGATTTTTACTACCTGGGTGAAAGGGTGAGAGAAAATTCCGGGTTGGCTTGGAATGAGCAGAATGCAAAGAGTGTTCGTGAGCAGCTCGACAGGATCGCGGGCGCCATAAAGGGCGGGAGCTTCCGGTTTGCTGAGGTGTTTCCGGACAACGGGAAGCGGGATTTCTTCACTGCCAAAGAACGAGAGGCATTTGGATTCAACAAAACCACCGAAGATGTTCGTTTTGGTGAGTACGTGTGGCAGTGGTTTGATCTCAAGTCGAAAAACGGAACCGCGAGCGGCAGGACGCTCAGAGACTACAAGAGCTATATCACTCTTTATCTTGAACCGTTTTTTGGTGAGCGGGGATTTGGCTATATAAACGCCAGCACCATAGAGAAGTTCATTGTCTGGGCACGGGACCTCAAGGTGAAGAAAAAGCCGATAAGGTACGAATCAATAAAGAAGTACATTGTGGTGCTCAAAATGGTCTGCAGTGATGCAGCAATCGAGTTCCAGTGGAGAGATTTTAATCCTTTTTTCGGCTTCAGAGGTTTTCGCAACCGCAATGCCGAGTCGGTACAAAGCCCCGTATCGAGCCGAGAGCGCAGCATTGATGATTTTGCGGATGATGAGATCATCCCGTTTAGCATCTCTGAGGTGAGGAGTCTAAGGTCCGCGCTTCCCGACCATTGGAAGCCGTATTTCGATTTTGCTGTAAGTTCGGGTCTTCGACCAGGAGAGCAGACAGCTTTAAAGCCTCACGATATCAACTGGGAAAAGGGAACAGTCCGAATCAGGAATGCCATGACCCTGAATATTGATGGGAAACCCGTCGAAGGACCCACAAAGAATAAGTACAGCAGAAGAGAAATAAGACTCACCCGTGCCATGCTGAATGCTCTGAAAGCCCAAGAGAAAATCCACAAAAAGTTCGGGTGCAAGTACTTCTTCTGCTCCCCGACGGGTGGCAAGGTGGACCTCAGTAACTTTCGGAACTACACATGGAAAGGCACATTGAAAAAAGCCAAGGTCAGATACCGATCTATCAGACAGACCCGGCATACATTTGCGACGCTTGCCATCAGCCGTGGAGAAGATTTGTCATGGATCGCCAGAGTCATGGGCCATGCCAACACCCAAATGCTCCACAGACATTATGCAAGGTTCATTGAAGATGCCAACGGTACCGTGAATGGGTCGAAGTTTGACGCTCTTTTTGAAGAATCAGCAGGGAAAGATGAGTAATTGGGAGTAAGAATAAATTTGGGCAAATTTTGGGCAAAAAATCCCTCCGGAAAGCAAAAAGGCCAGCCTCAATTCGGCTAACCTCTTGATTTTATTGGAGCTGGCGATAGGAGTCGAACCTACAACCTGCTGATTACAAATCAGCTGCTCTGCCATTGAGCTACGCCAGCTTATCCGGACTATCTAATATTTTGGGCGTGAAGATGCAAGAGGAAAGGGTGAGGCTGGTTTTGCCGATGTCTGAGGGAAACAACGGGCTTTTAGCTCATTGTAAGTTTTCACGGATAGATTCACTGAATCTCAGGCATAGGTCACGGGAAGTGGTGTGGGCGAAAATATGGCCCTTGGGGGTTATCCCGCGGATGATTCCATCTTCCAGGAACAGTGCAAGAAGGAGCTTCCCTATTTCCCGCCTGGTTTCGCCGGCCCTCCCCTGCCCTGTTTTGGGACCGGGTGCGGCACCCGGCAGCAGTTTTTCCAATTTGTGAATGATTTCCACGTGAGTTGCTCCGGGTTTATTTTTACAGCTCACGGGGTCGGCTCGATTTTCTGCCGTGAGGTCCAGCAGATCTTTCATCTCGCCGCGGCCCAGTGATTTAATGAAATTGAGAATCCTTCCAAGCCTGAGCAAGCTCGCCGATTCGAGCCTCGTAGTAGTATCGGATATGGGCAGGGCGGTTGCGCGCATCAGGGAAAAGCTTGCCGGAAGGAGGCCTTCTTTCCGGCATCTTTCAAAATCGGCGCTGCCCGGTGCCGGGTAAAATACGGAGACCCCGGCCAAAACCTGCTGCCGGGCAAGGTAGAGCAGGTCTTCGAGCGAACTTTGGGCCGTCTGCCCCGGTGCTCCGGCGATGATGTAGCCCACGGCATCCATTCCGTATTTTCCCGCTAGCCGGACGGCCTCTTCGAACGCCGCGCTCACATCCGGCCTCCTGAACCTTGCAAGCTGTGCGTTGCAGGTCGTGCCAAGCGAAAGGTTAAGTGCCGAAAACCCGGCCTCCTTCATCGCACAGACCACTTCGTCGTCAAGTGTCGGCGGAAAAAGGCCGTTCATGGCCCGCAATTCCAGCCCCCATCCCGAAAACCGCTTCCTTATCTCGTTTAGCAGCAGAAGAAACCACTTCCTGTCAAACGATATGTTTTCATCCTCGAAATCGATAAACCTCGCTCCGGCAGTGCATACCGCCCGCTCCAACTCTTCCATTACGGACCGGACGCTTTTAAGCCGAAAGCGCGACCACGCGGCCCCTCCCACCGAACAATAGCTGCAACTCATGGGGCAACCCCTGCTCGCAATGATCACGGTGCAGGGGTTTTTACCTCTGCGGTAATAGGCGCTCTCGATCAGTTCGATTGCGGGAAGAGGCGCATCATCGAGGCTTTTCATAACGGCGGGCGCACTTACGAACAAACTCCCGCCCGGCGTTCGAAACCCGATCCCCGGCACGTCCTCGGGGGAAGCGCCGGCAAGCACCGCCCGTGCAAGCCGGGGCAGGCCGACCTCCCCCTCGCCGCGGATAATGAAATCGACAAAGCCATGGCCGAGGACCTCCGCCGGCATCTCGGTGGGATGATGTCCGCCAAGCACTATGAGCGCCCGTGGGCAGTGGAGCCTGACCGTTTCGGCGGTCTTTAACGCCTCCTCGCCGTATGCGGTGAAAAGTGAGGAAATCCCGATGAGAAAAGCACCGGATTTTGCGGCAAGCCTGCCGATCGATTCAAAATCCAGTCCGTAGTGCCTGAAATCGTGAAAAAGCGAAAAAGGTGAGATATCCGGTCCGGAATAAAAATCTCTCAGGTAGGACATTTCCTCCGGCAGGTCCAGTTTTTTGGACTTGCCGGTTGCGAGCGCATCCAGAATGGCGACCGAAAAGCCTTCCCGCATGAGAGCGGAGGCGATGCAGGCCAGGCCGTAGGGAACGGTCCTTTTGGCCGTGAGATAAAAGTCCCTTATCGGCGGCTGAATGAGCAGAATATCCGGCATGGCTGGGCTGCTGGCGTCCTCAATCCTAAAATTCACTCGAAGGGTCGCGGTCTACGGTGACCTGAGCTTCACGGAATCCCGGATCGGACTTTATCGAATCGAGAACGGATTCGGCAAAGTCCTGCATCTCGGAGCTTTTCCAGGTCTTTATGAAAACCTGCCATCGGTACCGGTTCTTTAACTTCACGTATGCCGCGGGCGACGGCCCCAGAACGGCAATGTGAACTCCCGACTCTTTCAGCGCCCCCGCTTTTTGACGGCACATGGCGGCGAGCGCCCGGGCGGCGGCGCGGGCGGCCTGCTCATTCCCGGCGGTAACCAGAAATTTCAGAAGCCGGGTGAAGGGAGGATACTGGAGGATCTTTCGGGACTGGAGTTCCCGGTCGCAAAAGCCGTCGTAGTCCATCTTTAAAAGCGATTCTATGGTGTAGTGGAATGGATTGTAGGTCTGCAGGATCACCCGCCCCGGCTCCTCGCCGCGACCCGCTCGCCCCGCCACCTGGAACAGCAGTTGCACGAGATTTTCTCCCGCCCGGAAATCGCAGACCTGCAGCCCGGCGTCGGCGTTAATCACTCCGACCAGGGTAATGTTTGGAAAGTCGTGTCCCTTGGCGATCATCTGCGTTCCCAGCAAAACGTTGCTGCGCCCCGAACGCACGGCATCCAGAGCCTCAACAATCTTCTCACGGCTGCTCATGGTGTCCCGGTCCACCCTTACCGGACGAGCTTGCGGGAAGAGCCGCAACAGATCCTTTTCCACCCTCTCGGTGCCGAACCCGTGAGAAAAGAGGGCCGCGTGCGCGCAAATCGGGCACCTTTCAGGCAGTTCCCTTTCCCAGCCGCAGTAGTGGCACCGGAGGCGGTTTTCCTTTTTGTGGTAGGTAAGGGTCAGGCTGCAGGATGCGCACTGGAGAACGTGGCCGCAGGTCTGGCAAATGTAGAACTTTGCGTAGCCTCTCCTGTTGAGAAACAGCATTGCCTGTCCGCCTGAATCGAGCACCTGCGCCAGGGCCTCGCGGAGCCTGAAGGAAAACACGGGCGCGCGGCCCCCCTCCCTTTTCATGTCCACAATTTCGATTTCCGGAAGCGGTCTTCCGAAAATGCGCGACGGAAGCACGACGCTTCGATACTGCTCGCTCTTCCAGCGATGAATCGTCTGAAGCGAGGGGGTGGCCGAGCCCAGCACGACCGGAATGTTGAGGATCTTTCCGCGCATGAGCGCCACATCGCGGGCGTTGTACCTCAGACGGTCTTCCTGTTTGTATGAAGGGTCGTGCTCCTCGTCCACTATGATCAGTCCGATATTTCTCGCGGGGGCCAGCACCGCGGACCGGGCGCCCAGGACGATTTTTCTCTTGCCGGCCAGCATGTCCGCCCACTGGCGCCGCCTTTCTTTGTCGGAAAGCGCACTGTGCCACACGGCCAGAAGCGGCCCGAACCGTTCGCGGAAAATAACCTCCATATTGGTGGTCAGCGCTATTTCCGGGACCAGCACCAAGGCGCCCCTGCCCTTCGCGGCCACTCTTTCTATCAGCCGCATGTAAATTTCCGTCTTTCCGCTCCCGGTAACGCCGTAAAGCGCCAAGGGTTCGAATGCGGCGCCGTCGATCAGCGGCAGCATGATGTCGAGTGCGCTTTTCTGATCGCCCGTCAGCTCAAGGAAGCCCGCATCACCGGTACGGCAAAACGGAGGATCGGCACTGTCCTCGATATTTTCGATAGATACAATTCCCTGCCGGGTGAGTTTATTCAGCCAGTATCCGCTATTGGCGACCGCTTTTCGTATTTTCTCCAGCGGGATAGCCGATCCGGCCTCCTCGATGAGGCGAAGGATTTCCATCCCCCTGCCGCCGACCGTATCCGCCGCCGGGGGTCTCGGGCACGCCAGCCGGACTATCTTCGCCCCCGCCCTTTGAGTTTCGGGTTTTTCCCGCTTTGCAAACGGAACGGCGAAGGACAAAACCTCCCCCAGGGGATAGAAATAGTAGCGCGAAATCCACTTGCAAAGCGATAAAAGCTCTTCGGGCAAATTTTGCTCGGACGGCTTGAGATCCAGGATGTGGCGGATTTTCACATCTTGCGGAAGGACGGGCGGGGACCTGTCGATTGAGAGCACCACGCCGGTGGCGGTCCTTTTACCCAGACCGACGGAAACCACGCTGCCGGGGCGCAGGTCTTCCGCGATGGAGGCAGGCACCGCATAGTGGAGGCTCTTATCGAGGGCCGCCCCGACGATCACCACTTCGGCAAACATATCGGCCATCTCTAATCTCTGCCGCAGGCGGTTTGCCGCCTTGGAAAAAATTTGCCTTGCCGGGTGGCTGAAGACGAGTAGCGGGTTCTTTCGAATTCGGCGCGGGAGGTTTTGGGAGCGGATGCGACCGGGACCGTGAATATAAGCTTTGCCCGAAACCTTGCGGGCCTTAAAATCCGGTGATCGAGCCTTTCCGGAAGGATCTTTGCCGCCGATTTTTTCATGGAGTCTTGAGACATGGTGGAAATTTCAGTCACTCGGGGGAAGCGTTAAAATGCCGGAGGACAAAGATACTTACTATCACATGCGAAATACCAGGTCAAAATCGAACTTGTGCCCGTGACGACATCCATTTTATTTTACAGTCATTTTCGACTCCAAGTGCGGCAAACATCGACGAGGCGCGGTTTGGCGCTTTCCAGGGTTTTCGCGAACCGGCAAAATGTGGACCCGCGAGCCGCCCGGGGCAAAAAATATTTTATCCGGCAGCGGCTCTGCCGCTTTATTTCCTTGCGTGGTGTGGGTTCGTGCGTATAATTGCGCCTAGAGAGGGTTTTCCATGCCCTTAAAACCTTTTATAGCTTCCATACCCGTTTTTCACACGCCTACATCAAAAAGGAGGAACATAAAAATGACAAAGGCCGAATTGGTTGCGAAAATGGCGCAGGAATCGGGACTTGGCCGCCCGGTTGCCGAAAAGGCCCTCAACGGTTTCATTTCCGCGGTGTCGGATGCCCTGGCTCAGGACCAGAAGGTCACCCTGGTGGGTTTCGGCACCTTTGGCGTGGCTGAAAGAGCACAGCGCGAAGGGCGCAACCCCAGGACCGGCCAGCCGATTACCATCCCCCTCACGAAGGCGGTCAGATTCAAGGCTGGAAACAAGCTGAAAGAGAGCGTGCAGTAATTTCAAATCTCGGCCGATCGGACCTCCTTTTTCATTATGATGCCGGACGACGATTCATGCCTTATCGAGCCAAGGAGGGGCAGGAGCGAAGCGCCTCTGCCCCGGCACGCGATCCTGGTTTTCAGCCCTGAAGACCTTGGTTCGTTTCTGAAGTCCTTTTCGAAGCCCGTTGCCAGGTCCCACAAGCTCTACCTGTCCGAAGTTTTCACCGCAGAATTCAAGGGCGCCCGAGTCGCCGTTGCCGGTCCCATGCTTGGCGCTCCGCAGACCGTTCTGGTCCTGGAGAAAATGATTGCGCTCGGGGCCGGAAAGATTGTTGCGGTCGGCTGGTGCGGTTCGCTGCAAAAAGACGTGCGAATCGGAGACATCGTGCTCCCTTCGGCGGCCGTTTCGGAAGAAGGCACATCCTCTCACTATCCCACTGAATCGCCGGGCCCGTCCCCGGACCTGCGCCGGTTGATCGGGCAGGCGCTCGCGGCATCCGGACTCACCGTGCACGAGGGGGTGGTGTGGACCACCGATGCCCCTTTCAGGGAAACGGTGGGAAAGGTGAAAAAGTACCAGTCCGAGGCTGTTTTGTCAGTGGACATGGAAACTTCGGCCCTTTTTGCCGTATCCCGCTTTCGCGGCGTGGAAATGTCCGTGGTCCTGGTGGTCTCGGACGACCTTTCCGGCCTGCGATGGGTCCACGGGTTTCGCGATCCCGCATTCAGACGGTCCCGGCAAAGGGTCGTCGAAACGATCCTCGAAGCGTTCCGTACCTCTGCGAGAGACCTTGCCCAAACCACGTGAACTCCTCGCAGCCCCGACCCGCAACCTTGCCCAGGCAGAGTTCCCGGGCCGAGGCCGCAAACCCGCACGCTTGAGTATCTTCCGTTGAATCTGCTATAGTGAACCTCTCTAGTTGAAGGGCTGCTCCGCGACCAGGGTATCCGATTTCGGTCGCTATCGAAGGGCAAGGCCGACGTGGCCGTTCATGCCTTTTTCGGGCGACAGGCCCCGCCGTGCTCCGAGCCCCGCCAAATCGCCTTGAAACTCGGCCGGGTTTAGTTGATACTTTCACCGCTCCGCTCTTAGTCCAAGGATCGATCCGCCCGGCGATTTAAAAAGAAAGCTGTTATTGATACAATTGTAATAAATGAACACTGCCATAAAACATTGTCCCGAGGGCCGTATCGATCCATGAGCATCACAAAGAAACATAGCCTCACCGACTTGATCGACGTCCGGAAAACCCAGCAGCTTCTTCAGAACTTCTACGATGCCGTGGGAATTCCCGCAGCCATCATCGACCTCGACGGAGTAGTCCTGGTCGCCTCGCCCTGGCAGAGAGTGTGCACCGATTTTCATCGCGTGAACCAGGTAACGTGCAGAAGATGCATCGAAAGCGATACCGTTCTTGCCAATGAATTGCTGGATGGAAAACCATTTTCTCTATACCGCTGTCAAAACGGCCTCACGGATGCGGCCTCCCCGGTCGTAATCGAGGGAGAGCATGTTGCCAATGCGTTCATCGGCCAGTTCTTTATAGAAGAGCCCGACATTGATTTTTTCCGTCGTCAGGCAAGGGAGTTCGGCTTCGATGAACAGGCCTATCTGGAGGCCGTGTCGGAGCTGCCGGTGGTTGCCAGTGAGACTTTGCCCTCCATCCTTTCATTTCTGACCTCGTTTGCCGAAATTATAGCAAGCCTGGGCCTTAAGCAGCGGGAACAGTTCGAAACCGAAAAAGAATTACGCAGTGCCCGGGAAAAACTGGAACTTCAAAACAAGAAGCTTCAGGAAGGGCAACAGGACCTCAACCGCGCTCAGGCCCTGGCGCACGCCGGAAGCTGGCGGCTGGACGTGCGTGCCAACGCGCTGCACTGGTCGGACGAGACTTACCGCATATTCGGCATTCCAAAGGGAATGCCCATGACTTACGAAACCTTTCTTGCCGCCGTTCACCCCGAAGACCGTGAATTCGTGGACGGGTCTTGGCAGGCCGCTCTTTCCGGCAGGCCGTACGATATAGAGCACCGAATTTTGAGGGGCAACACCGTCAGGTGGGTTCACGAGCAGGCCGAGTTGGAATACGACGAGCAGGGCGTCCTGCGGGGAGGGTTCGGGACGATCCAGGACATCACCGAACGCAGGCGCATGGACAGCCTGGTGCGCGTGCGTCTCCACCTGCTGGAATTTGCGGCCTCTCATTCCACCGATGAAGTGCTTCAGAAAACCCTGGACGAGATAGGCGAGCTGACCGACAGCCCGCTGGGGTTCCTGCATTTCGTAAGCGACGACCAGAAGAGCCTGGTACTTCAGGCATGGTCAACCAGAACGCTCCAGGAATTCTGCCGCGCCGACGGCAAGGGCATGCACTACCCGATTGCCGTGGCGGGCGTATGGGCGGACTGCTTTCATAAAAAAGGCCCGGTCATCCATAACGACTATTCCGCGTTGCCTCATCGAAAGGGCATGCCCGACGGACACCCCGCCGTGACACGGGAACTCCTGGTGCCCATTATGAAGTCCGGTCGCGTCGTCGCCATACTCGGTATCGGCAACAAGCCCGAGGATTACACTCCTGAAGACGCTGAAGTGGCAGCATATCTTTCGGACGTTGCCTGGGAAATCGTGATGCGCAGACGGGCCGAAGATGAATTGCTCCAGGCCAAGCAGCAATGGGAACGCACCTTCGACAGCGTTCCCGACCTGATCGCCATACTGGACGATAAACACAGGATCATCAGGGCCAACCGCGAGATGGCAAGACGGCTCGGAATGACCCCTGAGGAAGTCGTCGGCCTTTACTGCTACGAGTCCATTCACTGTTCGCTCGTGCCGCACAAGTCCTGCCCTCACTCCCAGACCCTCAGCGACGGGCGGGAGCACATAGCCGAAGTGCATGAGGAGCGGCTCGGCGGCAGCTTCATCGTGAGCACCACTCCGCTTCGCGACGAACACGGCACGATGTTGGGCACGGTGCACGTGGCCCGCGACATAACGGAGCGCAAACAGATGGAGGAGGAGCTTAGAAAATCTCGCGACGAACTGGAGCTGCGCGTCCGGGAGCGAACGGCCGAACTTGCCAGGGCCGTGGCAAAACTCGAGTTGATGAACCAGGAATTGCAGGACTTCGCCAAGGTTGCCTCCCATGATCTTCAGGAACCTCTTCGAAAAATTCAGGCTTTTGGGGATCGCCTCAGAAGCAGGTGTAAAGATAAACTCGACGACACCGAGAAAGATTACCTGGCAAGAATGGAAGGCGCCGCGAATCGGATGCAGCAGCTGATCCGCGACCTGCTTATCCTTTCCCGCGTGGGCACAAGGTTCGATCCGCCGGGCCCGATTGATCTCAATGAGATAGCCGCTGAAGTTGCACAGATATTCGAGCACGGCATCAGGGAGAACGGCGGATCGGTGGAAATCTCGGAACTGCCCACCATCGATGCCGACGCCACCCAGATGAAGCAGCTCTTCCAAAACCTTTTGTCGAACGCCTTGAAGTTCCAAAACGAGGGGGAGACGCCCCACGTCAAAATATACAGCAAACTTGATGAGAACACCTGCCATATATACTTCGAGGACAACGGGATCGGTTTCGAGGAAAAATACCTCGACCGCATCTTTGCACCCTTTCAGCGGCTGCATGGCCGCGGCGGATACGAAGGGACGGGGATGGGGCTTGCGATATGCCGTAAAATAGTCGACCGGCACGGGGGAACCATTACGGCAAAAAGCGAACCGGGAAAGGGATCGACTTTTATCGCCTCATTGCCTGTAAAGCACAAGAAGAGCTGATATCAAAAGCGTGGGGAGTTCGCTCTCCACGGCCCCTCTACCCCCACGCCGCTTCGCTGTTCAGTCTTTTGGCTTTGCGGCAGGTGGATGCCCCCGTCGGCCGGCCCGCGCCGCCATGCGCCGCAGACGCATAGCCACATGTCGCGGTGGTGCCGGGAAACGGGCTGTTACCCTGAATCGTCAAACCGGACAGCGTTGGTGGCATTTCAGGCAATGCTCCCCCCCTTGGCGGGAGAGGGGGTTGTCGGATGGCCGAAGGAGGCAGTGAGTGAGAACGTAACGGTCCAGGAGAGGAGGTCGTATGAAGCTTTTATTCGTTATCTCGACAGATGATGCCGAGACTTCCTACAATGCCGTGAGGCTGGCAAATGTGGCGGTCAAGAAGGGCGATGAAGTCAGTGTTTTCATGCTCGGCAAAGGGGTCCTTTTTGAGCAAAACAGCAACGAACAGTTCAACGTCATGGAACAACTCCAAAAGTTTGATGGAGATTTCTACGTCTGAGGGGTGTGCATGAAATCCCACGGTCTGGTGGGATCAAGCACGTGCCCGATGGCCTGGATGGACGATCTTTATGAACTGACCGTGGAAGCGGATAAGGTGCTGACTTTCTGATCCGACGAAAGGCGGCGACGGGAAAAACGCCATGAACGATGAAGTCTGCGATACTCAATCTCAAATCGAGGTGCTCCGGTAAATGGAAGAAAAGCAGGAAGCAAGGGTCAGGATCGAGGAGTTGCGCCGCCGGATAGACCACCACAACTATCGCTATTACGCCCTCGACCGGCCGGAGATCGGCGACGCCGAATATGACAGGCTTTTTGCCGAACTCGTCCGGTTGGAAAATGACAACCCGGAACTGATCACCCCCGATTCACCGACCCAGCGCGTCGGATTTGCCCCCATTGAAAAATTCCTCCCCTTCCGGCACGAAGTCCCCCTCCTCAGCCTCGAAAACGCGATGACGGAGACCGATGTCCTGGAATTCGACAGGCGCGTTCGAAAACTGCTCGATTACGATTCGGATGTCGAATATGTCGCCGAGACGAAAATGGACGGGCTGGCGGTGGAGATGGTCTATGAAAACGGGACCTTCATCGGGGCGGGAACGCGCGGTGACGGTTTCACGGGTGAAGACGTCACCGTCAACGTAAAAACGATCCGGTCGGTCCCGCTCAAGCTCCACGCCCCCGAAACCGGACCGGCCCCTCCGCGAAGGATTGCAGTGCGGGGCGAAATTTTCATGGAAAAAGCCGACTTCGAGGCACTCAACGATGCGCGGCAAAATGCCGGAGAGCCCGTTTTTGCCAATCCTCGAAATGCCGCCGCCGGGTCCTTGCGCCAGCTCGACCCGTCCATTACCGCAAGCCGTCCGCTTCGTGCCTATTTCTACGGGTTCGGCGCCCTCGAAGGCCACGAATTTACGACCCAGTGGGAACTGCTCAACCAGCTAAGGGTGTGGGGGCTGCCGATCAGCCCCAAGTCGGTGCTGTGCGCAAACATCCGGGAAGCGATTTCTTATTTCGGCAAACTTGTCGCGGAGCGCGAAACCCTGCCCTACGAAATAGACGGAATGGTAATAAAGATAAACCGGATGGACTGGCAAAGAAGTGTTGGAGAAAAATCCCGGAGCCCGCGGTGGGCGATAGCCTACAAGTTCAATCCGGACGAGGCCCAGACCCATGTTCGAGACATTGGCGTGCAGGTGGGCCGCACCGGGATCCTGACTCCCGTTGCCTTCCTCAACCCTGTCCTGGTGGGCGGCGTGACGGTTAAAAGGGCCACTCTCCACAATATGGACGAAATCGAGCGCAAGGGCATTCGAATCGGCGATGCCGTAATCGTACACAGGGCCGGCGATGTCATCCCCGAAGTGACCGAAGTGATCGAGTCCCAAAGGACGGGGGAAGAAAAACCTTTTCACATGCCGAAGATCTGTCCGTCATGCGGAGGGGAGGTGGTGCGGCTGCCCGAGGAGGCCTTCCACAGGTGTCTCAATCGCAACTGCCCGGCCCAGGTCAAAGGCTCGATCGTCCACTACGCCAGCCGGGACGCCATGAATATCGACGGGCTCGGACACAGGATCGTTTCCAGGTTCGTTGACGAGGGCATCATAAGCTCTGTTCACGACCTTTACGGGCTGCGCCCGGAAAACCTGGAAAATCTGCCCGGCTTCGGTGCCAAGTCGGCACAAAACCTGCTTTCGGCAATCGAAGACAGCAAGGACACAACCCTTGCGCGGTTCCTCTACGCCCTGGGTATCAGCCACGTGGGGAGCCACATGGCGGAACTGCTCGCCGGCCATTTCGGGTCGCTCCAGGCGGTGCGCGCCGCCGGCCTCGAAGATTTGAAAAAAATTCCAGGGGTGGGAGACGAGGTGGCATTCGCCGTACACAGCTATTTTGCCAACCCCGAGAACCGCCGGCTGGTTGACGAACTGCTCGAAGCGGGCGTCAAGGTCAAAGGCCCGGCGCCGGTAAAGCCGGTGGAGACCGGCTTCTGGCTGGGCAAGACGGTTGTGTTCACGGGCGCGCTCTCTTCGATGACACGCCAGGATGCCGCCGCGCTGCTTTCCGCACGGGGCGCCAGGATCACCGAAAGCGTCAGCGCCAAAACGGATGTGGTCGTTGCGGGAAGCGACCCCGGGTCCAAACTGGCCAAGGCCGAAAAGCTTGGCGTGCTTATAATGAACGAAGATGAATTTACCGGGATGCTCAATGAAACATAGTTTCTCGTTTCGGAGAGGAAGATGAAAAAAAGGCGAGTCCACGTCTTCATATCCGGCAGGGTCCAGGGCGTTTGCTTCCGCGCCTACGCCCGGGATGCCGCCAAGCGGACCGGTGTTTACGGCTGGGTTCGCAACATGCGCGACGGCCGCGTGGAGACGGTTTTTGAGGGAGATGAAGAAAATGTGCGCAACATGCTAGAATGGTGTAATGAAGGAGGCCCGATAGGCCGAGTTGATAGTGTAGAGGTACGCGAAGAGGTTTTTACGGACGAATTCACGTCCTTTAACATAGTCCATTGACGTGGAGAAAGATCAATGCAAAATCTCTTTCACCGGTTTATCGATTTTTTGGCCGCGAACGATTTCCTCACCCTGATGGAATCGGTACGGCAGCTTGACTGGCACAACGCCTTAAAAAGCGGGTACACCTGGCTGATAGTTTTCCCGATCCTGGTGGCCATCGTATGGACGAAACGCTTCAAGTTTCTCCTGGCAATGGTGTCCCTGGTACTTTTTGTAGTGCTGCTGCAATATACTCTCCCTCCGCCCGACAAAAAAATTATGCTCGACGACCTGGTCACCTTCCTGGGCGGCACCTTCGCCCTGGTTGCGGCAAATATCTATTTCCTTTTCATAAGGGAGTGATCGTTGCAAGGGAAGGCGCAGCTCCCGACGCTTTCAAAAAAGCATTCTTTGATGCGTTCCTGAACTCAACCCCGTATGAACCGGCAAAAATTACCGGCCCGCCGAAAATTCAAAAGCGCCGTCCCTGCGTTCGGGAAACGGCGCTTCAAATTCATCTACCCATCGGGAAATATGGAATCACCGGTGCGAAGGTTTGCTCACACGGCCTGGAAGTAATTCGCCGGCCTTCTTATTTCACTATGGTAACCGCTTCCACCGGTTCGGATCCGTTGACTCTTTCCTTGAGTTCTTTTCCCACTTTGAAAAAAGGCAGCTTTTTTGACGAGACCTCGATGAGTTCGCCCGTTTTGGGATTCCTGCCCTTGTATCCCTCGTAGTCCTTAACCTTGAAGCTCCCGAACCCGCGGATTTCGAGCCGGTCCGAGCGGATAAGCGCCGCTTCCATACTTTGGAAGGTAACGTTGACCGCGGTCTCCGCTGCTTTTAACGTGATGCCTTCGGCTTTGGCCAACGTTTCGATCAATTCGCTCTTAGTCATGGTATAAAACTCCTTGGGATCGTAATCAGTGACGCTTAGTGATAGTTTCCATATTTCGCATATATGGGCGAAGGACCTGCGGGACCACGACGCTTCCGTCCTCCTGCTGGTAGTTTTCGAGAACGGCGATGAGAGTGCGTCCCACAGCCAGCCCGGAACCGTTCAACGTATGCACCAGTTCAGTCCTGGACCGTCCCTTGCGGCGGAAACGGATGTTGGCCCGCCTTGCCTGAAAGTCTTCAAAGTTGCTGCAGGACGAAATTTCCCTGTACGTGTCCTGCCCGGGGAGCCATACCTCGATGTCGTAGGTCTTGGAGGCCGAAAATCCCATGTCGCCCGTGCACAGAACAATAACACGATAATGAATTCCGAGTTCCCGCAGTATCGTTTCCGCATTAAGCAAAAGTGATTCCAATTCCGAGTAGGAATCTTCCGGCCTGGCAAGTTTAACCAGTTCGACCTTGTTAAACTGGTGCTGGCGAATGAGGCCGCGGGTGTCCTTGCCGTGCGAACCGGCTTCGGAGCGAAAGCACGGAGTGTAGGCCGTGTAGTACCTGGGAAGGTCCGCTTCTTCCAGAATCTCGTTTGCGTGGATGTTGGTGACCGGCACTTCGGCCGTTGGGACGAGCCAGTAATCCCATCCTTCGAGCTTGAACAGGTCGTCTTTGAACTTGGGAAGCTGCCCGGTTCCCATCATGCTGGTGCTGTTTACCATGAAAGGGGGAAGCACCTCGGTGTAGCCATGCAGCCGGGTGTGAATATCGAGCATGAACGAAATAAGGGCGCGCTCCAGGGCCGCCGCCGCTCCCCAGTAGAGCGTAAACCGCGCCCCGGTTATCTTGGCGGCCCGCTCGAAGTCGAGGATACCCAGGTCTTCGCCTATTTCCCAGTGAGGTTTGGGCCGGAAGGAAAAAGAAGGCTTTTCCCCCCACAGGCTGACGACCGGGTTGTCTTTTTCGTCGCTTCCCACCGGGACGGATTCGTGCGGAACGTTCGGGATAATGAGGAGAAATTCCCGGAATTTCTGTTCGATTTCCACCAGTTGCTGGTCGAGCGCTTTGATCTCCTGCGAAAGCCCTTTCATCTGCTCGATAAGATCGGAAGCGTCCTTTTTCTCCCTCTTCAGCCCGGAGATTTCCTCAGAGGCGACATTGCGGCGATGCTTCTTCTCCTCCACTTCGAACAGTACGCGGCGGCGCTGCTCGTCAAGTTCCAGCAAAGGCTCAATATCGAGGTCCGAGCGGCGGCTGCGGAGCATTTGGCGCACCAGATCTATATTTTCTCGAACGAATTTGACGTCCAGCATGTCGTTGAGGCTCTTTCAGTAGCGAAGCGGGTTTCCGTATTCTTTTCAGGCCCTTGGATAAAAGCATGTTTAGCCTGAATCGGTGGCCTTGTCAATTCTTTTCGTTACTTCAATATGTTGGCTTAAAAGTGAAGAACAATCCTGGAATCGCTTGCATGACTTGCTCAGTCGAACTTGGAACTGACCACGTCAACGCTGTAGTTGCTGAGAGCATTGATTTCGGGCAGGTTATGGAATACGAGCACAAAGGGCACTCTGGCTGCAGGCGGAATGCGAACGTTTTTGAGGTTCTTGCCCTCCCGGTTCATCATTCTTTCCTCAATGTCGGAGAGCTTCAAATTTTTTATTTCCTTGCGGGTCAGCACGTTGCCCGAGTAGCACCTCTGGATCTGGGTGACTTTTTCGTTGGCTCCGTAAAGCTTGCCCTCGACCAGCACAAAGCTGACGGGCTGAGTGGATTCGTTTACTATTTCTCCTTCTATAACAAGTACCTGCCCGGCGTGTACATTCTCCAGGTAATACGCATTGAGCGTATCCATTATGCTCACTATCGGGCGGGCGGGCTCCCTGGGCTGAGCTTTTCCGGCCGGTTTGAAAAGCGAACTGTCGGTGCCGAAATAAAAGATCGCGGCCAGGACCAGCAGCACAGGTATTGCCACGAACCGGGCGATCCTGGCCGCCGACCTTTTTCGCGCCATCACAGGGGGCGGCTTGACACCCCCCTTCTGGGGAAGGGTACCCGGTATGAGGCCCTCGTCACCTTCGGAAACCTCGATGTAAATGAGGTCGTCTTCATCGGGCTGTTCGACCGTAAACACGTGTTTGCATTTCGAACACCGGACCTTATTTTGCGGCTTGGTGAGCCTTGCCGAATCCAGCCGGAATTGAGCGCCGCACGATTCGCAGGCAATTACGATCAGGGGCATTAATCCACTTCCTCCAAAGTTGTGTTGCCAAATCTAGTCCGTCAACCGGCTTCCTCGAATACAACCTCGCATATCATGGGAAGGTGCCTGTGATTTTCTGAAAAATCAAGCCCGTAACCGACAATGAAGCCGGCATCGATCGCCATTCCGACGTAGTCCAGGGAAAGCTCAACCTGGCGGCGCTCCTTCTTGTCTATGAGGGCGCAGACCCGCACCGATTCAGGGCAGTAGCTCCTGAGATGATCGAGAAACCACTTGAGCGTGATCCCCGTATCCACTATGTCCTCAACCACGATCACATGGCTTCCCCGAAGCGAAAGCTCGACGTCCTTGGTGATCCGAACGTTGCCGCAGGTTTTGTCGTCATCTCCGTAGCTTGCCAGCCGCACGAAATCCATCTTCACGGGCAGCGTCAGCCGCCTGGCAAGATCCGCCATGAAGATAAACGCGCCTTTAAGGATACCGATCAGAATTACGTTCTGTCCCTCGTAGTCCCTGTTGATCCGTGATGCCAGCTCGTCGAGGCACGCATTCAGCCTCTCGGTGGAGATCAGTTCAACAAGCCGGTATTTTCTCATGAGGACTCCAATGGAAATTTTGCGGACAATAAGCTAAACTATTGGGAAGTTTGGGACATTTTACTCAAACCGACATTAAATTGCAATTCGATTCCCTTGCTCAAAATCGCAGGGGACCACGGACGTGCGAAAATCCGCAACCGGCCGGATTTTGCTTTCTCTTTTCGGTCCGTGTGGTATTTTGGCCGATCTGTACGGTAAACTGGCATTACAGAATATTCCATGGAGGATTAAAATGCGGGAAAAAGTAGAAGCGGCACTGGCCAAGATCAGACCCATGCTCGAAAAAGACGGCGGAAGCGTTGAACTAATCGATGTCCAGGGAACTCAGGTCAAGGTCCGCCTGACCGGGGCCTGCCATGGGTGCCCAATGAGCCAGATGACGCTGAAATCCGGCATCGAACGGATAGTCAAACAGGAAGTTCCGGAAGTAACAGAAGTGATCGCAGTTTAGCCCGGATCGTTGGGTGCCGCTTCCCGAAAGATTGAGGGCCGGTGCGGTTTAGTAGAGGTTTCAGTCCACTGGGCCGCGCTCTGCCGGAAATATTGACTTTGGGAGCGGCTCCCGGCCGCGACTTTTCGCTTGCGGCGAGATCGGCCCCCGGAGTTTCTGGCTTCGCCTATTTGTGGTAGGGTTCTCCCCTGATAATCGTGAAAGCGCGGTAGAGCTGCTCGACAAGCACCAGGCGCGCGACATCGTGAGCATACGTCATTTTCGAAAGCGAGATCACGCTGTCGGCGCTTTTCACAAGTTCCTCCGATACGCCGAGCGGCCCGCCCACGGCCAGCCACAGCTCCGGCACACCCGATTCCATGAGCTTTAGCACAAAAGCGGCAAGACCCGGCGAATCGAACTCCCGGCCGATCCTGTCCAAGACGGCCAAATGCCCCTTGCGGCCGGCAAGCTTCGAGATGCGCTCGCCCTCCCTGCCCAGCACAACATCTTCCCTGGTTCCGCCCGCGATCTTTTCGGCCTTCACATAATGGACCTGCACCGGGCAATAATGCGCCAGCCGTTCGACATATCGCCCGATTGCCGACTCCAGGTCCCTGAACCCGGTTTTCCCTACAAAAACAATATTTATTCGCATCAGAGTATTATTCTGGGGCTTCGAAGAGGCCCGCCCGGATCAGAGCCCGACAGCCGGCGAAACATCATGCTCAATCCCGGCCGGTCCGGCCATGAACCGCCGCCATGAGGAATTCGCGGTTCCCTTTCGGACCCAGGATGGGCGACGGGGTGATTCCCAGGACCTGGAACCCGAGGTCCCGGGTGAAATCCGATATGGAAGCACACACGCTTTCGTGTATCAGGGGGTCACGTATGACCCCGGCCCCTTTCGAGGCCTGTTGCCTGCCCGCCTCGAACTGGGGCTTGATCAATGCCAAAAGGAGCGCCTCGGGGGCCATGAACTTTATCACTGCGGGGATTACGATCCTGAGGGAAATGAAGGACGTATCCATGGTTACGATCTGGACCGGTTCCGCAATTTTTTCAGCCGCGAGGTACCGGATGTTTTCCCTTTCGAGCACCACCACCCGCGGGTCGTTTCTGAGCTTAAGCGCAAGCTGCCCGTAGCCCACGTCAACCGCATACACCCGCCGTGCACCGAAGGCCAGCAGGCAGTCGGTAAATCCGCCGGTGGAAGCCCCCACGTCCAGTGCCGCCATTCCCGAAATATCGACGGCGAAAGTGCGCAGTGCGTGCTCAAGCTTCAGCCCGCCCCTGCCGACATAGGCAAGGGCCTCCCCGATGACCTTGACTTCGCAGTCCTGGGCGATTTTCTGGCCGGCTTTTGTCAAAACCTGTCCGTTTACCAGGACTTTTGCGGCAAGAATCAATGCCTGGGCGCGTTCGCGAGTAGGGGCCAAACCTCTATCTAAAAGCAGTTTGTCCAATCGCGTGAAGGATTTTGCCATGGTGGGAATCTATCATCCGGTGCGCCGCGCTCTCGATGGCCTCGGCGTCGATTCCGCATAGACCTCTCAGGGTATCCTGCTTTCCCTGCTGGACAAATGTGTCGGACACACCAAGCCGGATAAAAGCTTTCGGGTAGAATGACTCTTCCTGGAAGGCTTCCAGCACCGCGCTCCCGAAGCCGCCCTGAATCACATTCTCCTCGACGGTTATCACGTGGCGGGTCTTTTTCGCCCAGGAAATAATAAGTTCCCGGTCCAGCGGCTTTACGAAACGGGCGTTTATAACCGCCGCGCTTATTCCCCCCGCATCAAGCTTCTTTGCCGCCGTCATCGCGGTTTCCACCGTCGAACCGATGCCGACTATCAGCACATCGGTTCCCTCGCGCAGCAGTTCGCCCTTCCCGATGGGAAGGCATACAAGCTCTTCGTCCAGCGTTACCCCGAGCCCGTCTCCTCTCGGATAGCGCAAGGCCGCCGGACCGTTGTGTTCGACCGCGGTCTTCAGCATGTGCTGAAGCTCATTTTCGTCCTTGGGCGCCATCAGCACCATATTGGGTATACTGCGCAGGAAAGACATGTCGAAGAGCCCGTGGTGGGTGGGGCCGTCCTCGCCCACGATCCCGCCCCGGTCCAGCGCGAAGGTTACCGGAAGGTCCTGAAGACAGACGTCATGCAAGACCTGATCGAAGGCCCGCTGGATAAACGTCGAGTAAATGGCCACCACCGGCTTGAAACCCTGCGAGGCGAGGCCAGCCGCAAACGTCACCGCGTGCTGCTCCGCAATCCCCACGTCGAAAAAGCGTTCGGGGAATTTTTTCGCAAAGCAGTCGAGGCCGGTCCCTTGAGGCATTGCGGCGGTTATGCCGATTATGCTCGGGTCCGAGTCGCCGAGCTTCGTCATGGTTTTC
The DNA here is from genome assembly GCA_963712895.1 of uncultured delta proteobacterium. Lineage (GTDB taxonomy): Bacteria > Desulfobacterota > Syntrophobacteria > Syntrophobacterales > Syntrophobacteraceae > SbD1. Next base: position 673,568 of record CAVQJR010000021.1, read on the forward strand.
CCGAATATTTTCGTATAGGACTGATACACCGAAGCGCTCAGGCCCTTGCCGGTACGCACGTCGAAAGGCCCGAGGCCGTGAAAGCTTGTCGGGTCCTTTTCGGCCGGCTCATAACCTTTGCCCTTGTGGGTGACCACGTGGATCAGAACGGGACCTTCCACCTCGCGGGCGGTTTGAAAGACATTGATCAGCTTGTCGATCCGGTGTCCGTTGATAGGGCCGATATAGTGTATCTCCAGCGCCTGGAACAGCATCCCCGGTGTAAAGAAACTTATGAACGAATCGACGCTTCGCCTCATCACCTGCAGAATGTTGGGACCGAGGCTCGGCAGGGATTTAAGGAAATTTTCCATCTCGCGCTTCAGATACATCAGGGTCTTGCCGGAAAGTTTGCGGCTCAGGAAGGACGAAAGCGCTCCCACGTTCGGGGAGATAGACATTTCATTGTCGTTCAGGACGATTATAAGGTTCTTTGCCAGGTCTCCGGCGTGATTCATGGCCTCGAAGGCCATGCCGCCGGTCATGCTGCCGTCCCCGATCACAGAGATGACCCGAGCCGGGCTTTGCTTCAGATGATTGGCAACGGTCATGCCCAGGCCGGCGGAAATCGAAGTGCTCGAATGGCCGGTATCGAATGCGTCACACCGGCTCTCCGCCCGTTTGGGAAAACCGCTAATCCCCCCGAATTGGCGCAGGGTGTGAAATTCCGACTCCCTGCCCGTGAGGAGCTTGTGGGCGTAGGCCTGGTGCCCGACGTCCCAGATAATCCGGTCCTGCAGGGCGTCAAAAACGTAATGAAGGGCTATCGTCAGCTCGACCACCCCGAGGCTGGGGGCAAGGTGTCCACCGTTTTCGGCGACTGTCGTTATTATCCGGTCGCGGATTTCCTGGGCCAGTGCATCGAGCTGCTGGCTGGACAGATTCCTCACCTGGCATGGGGCTTGGATCTGCGAAAGCAGGCTCGTTTTCTTTTTCAATTTCAACCCCTTCCTCTTGAAATCCGACTAGCTTCAGCCGTTAATATTAAGATTTCAGGAGCTAAGTCAATAGACTTTTGTAAATTAAGCTTTCCTCACGAGCAGGTATCGGGCTATGGCCCGCAACGGCTCGGCTTTTTCGCCGAATGAGCCCAGCGCCTCCAGAGCACGATTGACGTGTTCCCCGGCGGCTTCCCTGGATTGGGCCACGCCGAGCAGGGCCGGATAGGTCATCTTATTTTTGGCCTGGTCCGAACCCGGTTTTTTGCCCATAAGGGCCGCGTCCCCTTCAACATCCAGGAGATCATCCGTAATCTGGAACGCAAGCCCCAGGTGGTGGCCATAGTTTTTCATGGCTTTTAAAAGCCGCTCGTCGCCTCCGCCCAGAATCGCCCCGATCTCCAGCGACCCCGAAAGAAGCGCTCCCGTCTTGTGGACGTGCATGTATTCTACCGTGGCAAGGTCGACTTTGCGGTTCTCGCATTCAAGGTCGATCATCTGGCCGCCGATCATTCCCCTGTAGCCCGCAGCCTTGACGGCGATTTGGATGACATCCAAAACACGCCCGCAAGGCACTCCGTCCCTGGCGCTTGCCGCCATGAACTCGAAAGCCTCGGTAAGCAGCGCATCACCGGCCAGAATGGCGATGGCTTCCCCGAAAACCTTATGGTTGGTCGCAACACCGCGCCGGAAATCATCGTTGTCCATTGCGGGCAGATCGTCATGTATAAGCGAGTAGGTATGGATCATTTCGAGCGCGCAGGCCGCCGGGACCACCGGCTCGATCGGACCGCCCGCAACGTCGGCCGCGGCAAGGCACAGGATGGGGCGAAGGCGCTTGCCGCCGGCAAAAAGACTGTAGCGCGCCGCCTCGATGACTCTTTTCTGGAGCCCGGAAGGGACCGGAAAAATCTTTTCCAGCGCCGCTTCTATCAGTTGCTTGCGTTCGGCAAGGTACGCCTTCAGTTCAAATTCGGGCATGACAGCCGTCCGTCCGCGTGCAAGGGTATCCCCGGCACACGGATTTGGGATTTAGAATTATGAGTAAGATCGATAAATTAGTTCGAATTTTAGATAGCCCCCGCGAGACTGCCTCGTAGAGTGGCATAGTATCACGCATGCAAGGTGAATTCCAACCCCAAATATGTGCAAATTTCACTTAGGGCTTGTCCGCAAATAAATCCTTTGCGCCCGCATCCGGCTTTTGGCCTGCCTTGGCCGCTCCTCAACCGCAAAATCCTCGACGTAGCACCAAGCCATGCCTGCGGTTTTGCTCAATCGTCGCGACCAAATCAATCTCAAAATCCGGCGCGATCCCTAAGAGGCTTATTTACGGACAAGCCCTTAATCTCCACCCTGGCCCCCGGGACCTGCCGGAGGCGTTTCAAACGGCGCCGGCACCCAGCCGCCATCCTGGTCCCTGACGAGCATCCGGACCTTTTTGTCGGCATCTTCCAGTTTTTTATGGCAAAAGTGGGCAAGCCGCATGCCTTCGGAGAAACATTCCATTGCCTCTTCCAGGGGCAGGTCCCCTTTCTCCAGTTTTTCGACGATCTCCTGGAGCTTTTTCAACGCATTTTCGAACTGGTCGCTTTTCTTGGTAGCCACTGATCACCTTTCCTCAATCTTCACCGCCACTGCCGGCCTTTTCGACCAGGCACTCCAGCCGTCCTTCGGCAAGCCTCACCACCACCTTTTGCCCCGGCGCCGCTTCGCTCGAGCTTCTCAGGATTTTTCGGTCAACCGCCCTGTACGTTATGGAGTAGCCGCGACTCAGCACGGCAAGAGGACTCAGCATTTCCAGGCGCGATGCGGTGCGCTGGAATTCGAGCCGGCAGCCGTCCAATATCCGGTGATGATGCAGCACCAGTTCTTTGCACAGGCGGTTGAGATCGGCGCGGCCCCTTAGTATCAGGGTCTCGGGGTTCAGGTAGAGCAACCGGTCCCTCAGGTGGGCATGGGAGGTCCGGCACCTTTCGAGCCGCCTGCTCAAGGCCATCGCCAATCTTTCGAGCCGGTCATCGACGAGGAGCTTCAGGTCTTCGATTCTTCTTCCGGGATGGATGAGCCGGCTTTCCAGAAACTTCAGCTTGAGGCCCAGGGTTTCTACCCTTTGCCCGAGCACATGAGCCATACGGTCGCGGCAGCCGTGGAGGTCGCGGTGGAATTTTTCCAGGCAGCCGACGACCCATTCGGCGGCCGCGGTGGGCGTGGGCGTGCGCATGTCGGCCGCAAGGTCGGAGATTGTAAAATCGATTTCGTGGCCGACCGCCGAAATCACCGGAAGGGCCGATCCGGCCAGGGCGCGGGCCACAATTTCTTCATTGAACGGCCACAGGTCTTCGAGGCTGCCGCCCCCCCGGCCAACGATCAGGAGGTCCCATTGGTATTCGGCGCTAAGTGCGCTCGCCGCGGCGACGGCCTCCGATATCTCGCGCCCGGCTTCCGGCCCCTGCACCGCCACGGGGAACAGGGTCGCCGTCACCGGGTATGGACTTTTCTCGAAAATTTTCAGAATGTCCCTTATGGCGGCGCCGGTCCGGGAAGTGACGATACACACGTTTTGAGGACAGCACGGCATCGGCTTTTTCCGGGCGGGATCGAACAGTCCCTCCTTTTCGAGCTTGTGTTTCAGCTGCTCAAAGGCGAGTTGCAGTGCGCCTACGCCGGCGGGCTCCATCACCTCGACTATGATCTGGTATTCTCCGCGCGGTTCATAGACCCCGAGGCGGGCCTGGCAGATGACCTGCATTCCCGATTCCGGCACAAAGTTCAGGAACCGGTTTTGCGCCCGGAAAAAAACGGCGTGGATCTGGCTGTGTTCGTCTTTTAGCGTAAAATAGAAATGCCCCGAAGCGGGGACGCGGAAATTGGATATTTCACCCTGCACCCACACGAAAGGGAAATGAGATTCGAGCAGGGTCCTGATCTGCTGGTTGAGCCTGCTTACGGTCAGGATTCCGCTCTCTTCGCTGTGGTAAGGCAGAAGCATTTACTCGCTCCGAGACCCCATGCCGGGGGGATGAGAAGAAGCCGGTTCCCCCGCTCTTTTTTCGCTTACCGGCCGCGACCCGCCGCGCTAGCGGAACAGCTTGGGGTCCATCGCATCGCGCAACCCTTCGCCGACCAGGTTATACGCCGTGATGCTCAAAAATATCGCAACCCCCGGGAATACGGTCAGCCACCAGGCAAATTCGATATAGTCGCGGCTCTGCGAAAGGATGTCGCCCCAGCTCGGCGTTGGCGGCGGCACCCCAAATCCCAGGAAGCTGAGGCTTGACTCCGTAAGGATCGCCCCCGCTATCCCGAAAACCGCTGAGACCAGGACCGGCGCCATGGCGTTTGGCAGCATGTGCAGGAAAATGATCCGGCGGTTCGATGCGCCGAGTGCGCGCAGGGCCGTTATGAAGTCCAGTTGCTTGAGCTTGAGGAACTCGGCTCGAACGAACCGCGCAACACCCGTCCAGCCCGTCAGTCCGATCACCACCATGATGTTGTAGATGCTCGGCGGCAGGAACGCAATTATGGCGATTATCAGGAAAAAAGTGGGGATGGTCAGCATGATCTCGATAGCGCGGCTGATGACGATATCCGCCCACCCTCCGTAGTAGCCGGCAATGGCTCCCAGGAAAATCCCTATGATCAGGGCTATCCCTACCGCCACAAAGCCTACCGAAAGAGAAATGCGCGCCCCGTAGATCATCCTGCTCAACACGTCGCGGCCGCTGTCGTCCGTTCCGAACCAGTGCCCGGCATTCGGGGCCGCAAGGTACTCGATCAGGTTGTACTCCGTGGGCGAGTAAGGAACGGGAGGCCACAGGGCGTATGCCTCATTTTCCCCCGTGATGTGCTGGAACATGAAGGGGGCTTTCTTTTTCAGGTCCCTGAAAACGAATTGCCCTATCCTGTCGGCCCCTGAAAAAACCGGGAAATACACGCTGCCCCCGTGGTAGAACACTATGGGCTTGTCGTTTGCCAGAAGCGGGGCAAAAATGGCAATCACGAACAGAAACAGGGTTACCCAAAGACCGGCCACGGCCAGCTTTTTCCTGGCGAAATTATAGCGCACCATCCTCCAGTAGGTATTCGGGGCCTCCCCGCCTGCTTCAAGTCCCGCATGGGCTGTTTCCCGGTCAGCGTATTTTTCCGGATCGCTCATATCTTTTCGCCGCGTCCATCGTGGTGAAGCCGCCGCCTACTCCAGTTTAATTCGCGGATCGAGTGCGGCATAAAGTATATCGGAGATCAGAAGTCCGATCAGGGTAAGCAGGGCGGATATGGTCGTAATGGCCATAATCACGGGGTAGTCCCGGCTGAGGACCGACTCGAACCCCAATTGCCCCATTCCCGGAATGGAAAAAATGCTCTCGATGATGACGCTTCCGCCGAACATGGACGGAAGAAGAAACGCCAAAAGGGTTACTATCGGCAACAGGGCATTTCGAAACGCGTGCTTGTAGATCACCACCCGTTCGCTCAGGCCCTTTGCGCGAGCGGTGCGTATGTAGTCTTCACGGATCACCTCCAGCATGTCGGCCCGGGTAAGCCTTGACAGGTAGGCAAGGCCGCCGTACGTGAGGCAGATTACCGGAAGGACCAGGTGCCATGCCCGGTCAGCAAGCCAGGACAGCACACCCATATATTGGCTTCCTATCGAGGAAATACCGTAGACCGGAAAGACGTCCCAGAAATCCCCTCCTCCCAGGAGCATGATGAGCAGCACCGCTACCCAGAAGTTGGGAAGCGAGTAGAGGAAAAAGAAGCCCAGGGTCATCACCCGGTCGGACAATGTCCCCGGATGAGTCGACGAATAGATTCCGCATGGAATGGCGATCAAATAAACAAGAAAAATGGAAATGATATTTATCTGGATGGTTATCGGAAGCCTTTCGGCGATCTTGTCCCAAACTTTTCGATGGTCTTTATAGGAGGTTCCGAAATCAAAGGTAAAAACCCGCTTTACCCAGAGCAGGTACTGGACCGGCAAGGGCTTGTCCAGCCCGTAGAGTTTTTTGGTCTGGTTTACTATTTCCTCGGAAATCCCTCCCTTGCCGCCGAGTTCAGCCTGCCCCCGGCCCATCTGGAGCTTCAGCATGGCGGGGTTTCCGGGTGCGAGCTGGATGATGACGAAGGTGATCAGGGTAATGCCGAGCAGGGTCGGGATAATCTGGAACAGCCTTTTTATCAGGTATGATTTCATCGAAAATCGATCCCTGTGTCAGTCCGATTTCTGCCGGGCCGCAAGCTCTCTTAAGCTAAGGGTACTCTCAGCGTTGAACCAGTCCTCGATAAGGCGAAACGAAACGGAAACGGGGGTCGGAAGCAGCACTTCCCCTCCCTCGACGGCGTTTCTAAGCTCCTCGCGGCTGAACCAGCGCGCATCCTCCAATTCGCCGTCGCCCGGTTTTATCCGCCCATCTTGCGCATCCGCCATGAAAGCGAGCATCAGAGAGCTTGGAAACGGCCAGGGCTGCGAGGAATGATAATAAACCTCCTTTATCGCCACGCCCGCTTCTTCGGAAGACTCGCGAACCACGGCGGCCTCCGCGCTCTCACCCGGCTCCACAAACCCCGCTATGACCGAGTACCTTCGCGCCCCCCAGGACGGCTGCCTTCCAAGCAGGCACTTTTCGCCGCGCTCGCCCGAACGGATCAGCACGATAATGGCCGGGTCGGTACGCGGAAAGTGGAGCGCTCCGCAGCCCGGATTCGAGCAGACGCGCAGATACCCCCCCTCTTTGCTTGCGCTCGGGCTTCCGCACACACCGCAGAAGCGGTTCCGCCCATGCCAGTAAGTGAGCGTTTTTGCATAGGTCAGAAGCGAGCCGTCACTTCTCGAAAGCAAAGCTCCCACCGAGCGCAGGTCGCTAAACCGGCCGCAGCCGGCCGGTACGGCATTTGCGCCCGGCTCGCCGCCCTTGACTTCGAAGGCAAAAATCCCCACCCCGTTTTCTTCGCCCAGGAAGAAGGCCTCATCCTCGGCCGGAGCCGGTTTGATTTCGCCTCTTCTCAGCAGGACGGGCCGCGGGTTTGAGCCATCCGTTACCAGCACCTTCGAATTCCACACGGGTATGAAAAAAGAATTCGGATCGACCAGGCGCTCCAGTAGCCACTCCGCCTGCTTTCGCCGGTAATGGACCCGGTCGACGCCCCGGGCAACAAACATGTTATTTGACGACCTGGTAAAGTTATCCATACGCTTATCTAATTTAGGAATCAGGGGACTTGGGAATTGCGGGATTAAAAAGCAGCGTCCCGCGATCCCTCACTTGCTCAATCCCCCAATCCTGAAATTCCTGAATCCCTAAATTCCTCAGGGGTCCCTGTATTTCTGCGACGCCTCCGGCACCCACCAGTACTGGGGCGCAAGGCCCATCGGATAGACGACCACGTTTTCAAACCGCCTGGCAACCGCAACCAAGGCCTTCGTCGTAAACAGGAACGTATAAGGCTGCTCGTCGTGAATTATTTCCTGGAAGCGGTAATAGAGCTTGATTCGTTTTTGGGGATCGAACTCCCGGCGGGCTTCTTCGATGAGCCTGTCGGCTTCCGCATTCTTGAACCCCACGAAGTTTGACCCCTTGGATACCGCCTGGGACGAATGCCAGATCTGGTAGGGATCGGATTCCCACCCCAGGGACCAGCCCAGCGTACATGCGTCGAAATTGGTATCCTCGATTTTCTGCACGAAAACCGCCCACTCCAGTTTTCGAATGCTCATGCTTATTCCGACCTCCTTCAGGTTCTCCTGAAGCATGATCGCAATCTGCTCGCCCATTTTCGAACCGGCGGACAACAGGAATTCGAACTGGAACGGTTTTCCGTCCTTTTTCATCACGCCGTCCTGCTCCTTCCATCCAGCCGAATTAAGCAGGGCAACGGCGGCAGTCGGGTCGTAGGGATACGGTTTTATGTCCTTGTTGTACTCCGGGCTGTTTATGTAAAAGGGACTGTCCACGACGACCCCGAGATTGAACAATATTTCCTTCAGGATCGTCTTCCGGTCGATAAGCATCGTCATCGCCTCGCGCACCCTCTTGTCGTCGAAGGGAGCCCGGCGCATATTCCATCCGATATAGCTGAAACGCGGGTTATAGTAGCTCAGTTTCTGATAATTTTCTTTAAACCTGCGGTTACCGGTCTGTCTCATCCACTGGATCGGCAGAAGCGACATCTCGTCCAGCCCCCCCTGCTTGAGCACCTGGAGGGAAACCGTCGGGTTGGAGATGATCTTGAAAACCACTTTCTTGAGCCCCGGTTCTTCACCCCAGTAATGCTCGTTTCGGACAAGCACTATCTCCTTTCCGGTATCCCAGTGGTCGAGTTTGTAGGGACCGGTCCCCATCGGTTTTCGCCCGATGGGGTTCTGGTTGAAGTCCTCGCCCGGCTTGAACAGGTGGGCCGGAACGATCGGAATGCCGCCGCAAACCGAAAGCGCAAGGAAGTAGGGTATTTTATAATGAAAGCGCACGGTATAGTCGTCCGGCGCCTCCACCTTCGTGATGTTCTGGTAGTAGTTTCGCTGGGGGGCGGCATCGACCTTGGGGTCCATTATGCGGTCGAACGAAAACAAAATATCCTTGGCCGTAAACGGGGAGCCGTCCTCCCACTTGATATTTTTTTTGAGATAAAAAGTATAGGTGAGGTGGTCGCTCGAAATTTCCCATCTGTCGGCCAGAACCGGCACCAGTTCGAGCGATTTCGGATCGCGTTGGAGAAGGGATTCGTAGATGTAGCCCTGTATCGCCGAGGCGTAGGCGTCGGTGGAGGTAATCGGGTTCAGGGTGGCCGGTTCGGCACCGATATTTGTTACCAGCCAGTCGCCGAACTGCCTGTCCTTGGGCTGCTCCAGTTGTTCAAAAGCGGCGGCGCTACCGGCAATGAGGCACAGGCCCACGAATGCGGCTGCGAGTTTTATTGCGATCAGATTTAGCTTTTTCCCTGCCATCAAAAAGCCTTCCCCTCCGGTTTCCGGCAGGTCCGCCCCACGGCGAACAGAAGGAGTTTATAACGGAAAAGCCCTGCGGCATCAACCGATCACGGAATAAAACTCGATATCTGCAACCGGAACGGAGGAATGATCCCCGTGCTGTTGCCGAACGCGTTCCGTCGAAAATGTTGCCGGCACCCGGCGGACCCGCCCGGAAGCGTTGCGGGAATGACGGCTCGGGAAGTCCCCCCCCTTCATGTGAAGTTCACGTACCCCCTCAATCCCTCCGGGTCCCATGACAAGAAAGGCACTGATCGGGCCGAGGTCAAAAAAATCCCCTCCACACGTACAGGGGATGTGGGAGGGGACCTCGGGACGGGTACCGTCGGACATTACAGGGACTTGACGTCGATGCCTCTGATAAATTCCTTGATATTGTTCATCCAGAGCTGGATCTTTTCATCAGCCTGATTTTCGGCCTGATCCTTCGGCGATTCATTTGCCTGGCCGGGGGGCACGTCTTCCGGCAGATTTATCCTGGCGTTTTCCCGCTGCTCCGGTTGCATGCTGTCTAATCTGGTGCCTCTATAGAAATCCGTATTCTTGATTATGTATGCGTTCATGATTGCCCCTCCCTATCTAGAGCATTTTGCACATCTTTTAGCTTCGCATCACAGAATAAGCATCCACGGAAGGAATGTAAACCTCCTATTCGCCGTATCTGGCACAAATAATTGGCTTTTCTAGTTTCCATCCCGTTTTTTACCTTGCACCCGCCTAAGAAACATGTATCCTGTTCCCACGGTTTCATAACAGTATTCGGTTGATTCCAACCCGTGCTGAAAAGAGTTTCCTATGCTGGTTGATGGTCAAAAATATTGCATGCCCAATGGAGAAAAGGTGACGGCCAGGCTGGTTGAGGGCAGGTTTATTCTTGAGTTCAAAAGAGAATACAGGTCACCCCTGTCCGTCGGCCCCGGCGGAGAGCTGTATCTGCGCGGCGAATCCACCGGTCTGAGTGTTGGGTCCCTGACACTGGCCGAACCCGACGAAGACAACGCATAAAGGCCCTTCGATATAGCTCGGGGCGAAACGGCATCCGTTATCCGTTCATGCCGGGATGTCCGGGTATGAGCCCGTTCGCGCCGAGGTCCCGAAGCATAACAGGGGCCTTTAAAAATGGGCCGGAATAAAGGGATTGACAGTATCGAGCGCCACTGTTATTTGGTCTCGATGCCACGATCAGACATCGTGGACAGGCGTTTGCTCCCGGGTCGCGGCATCCCCCCCTCGGCGGGGAAGCTCCCCCCCTGGAAGAGCTTCCCTTTATGAAAACAGTCCGGCAGTTCGGCGATTTTTCACCGGGCCCTGTATTGCGAATGGAGTTTATGCCATGCTTTGGTCCAAATCCGACAGATCCCGCCTCAAAAGCTCCGAGAGGGGTTTTACCCTGATCGAGCTTCTTATAGTGATGATCATTCTCAGTCTGCTTGCCGCCCTGGTCGCCCCCAAGCTGTTCCAGAAAATCGGCTCCTCGAAGCAGAAAGCCGCCAAGGCTCAAATAGCCCTGCTAGGCGGAGCGCTCGACCAGTTCCGGCTCGACGTCGGCAGGTACCCCTCGACCGAGGAGGGTCTTGCCAGTCTGGTTAAAAATCCCGGCCTTGACCACTGGGAAGGTCCGTATCTTCCCAAGAACGTCCCGCCCGATCCCTGGGGAAAACCCTACGCCTACAGTTCTCCCGGCGAACATGGAGACTATGATCTCTATTCTCTCGGCGCCGACGGACAGGAAGGCGGCGACGGGGAAAATGCGGACGTTTTGAGCTGGGAATAACCGGGAGCGGCAGACCGGGTTTCTCACCGCAAGCTTTGTTCCGGATCAGAAACCGGTCCGTTGTTCCACCGTTTCCAGTTCCGGCTCAAGCCTCGATGAAACGCCGTTTTGCAGCATCTGCAGGTGGTAGTAAAGACCTGCCCTGTCCATGAGCGCTTCATGGGTGCCCTGTTCCACCACTCGTCCCTGATCGATCACGATGATCTGGTCGGCCCGCCTGATGGTTGAAAGCCGGTGGGCGATGATGATGCTCGTCCGGTTGGCAAGGACCACCCGTATGGCCTGTTCGACCAGCATCTCGGTTTCGGTGTCCACGTTGGCCGTCGCTTCGTCGAGAACCAGGATCTTCGGGTCACGGGCAAGCACCCTGGCGAAGGCGAGGAGTTGTTTTTCGCCCGTCGAAAGGTCCATGCCTCCCTCGCCGACCCGCGTGTCGATCCCCTGGGGGAGCCTGCTCACCAGGGTCCAAAGCTGTGAGAGCCTGACGATCTCCTCCAGCTTTTCCTGCGGAAGGCTTCTGTCGAGCAGGATGTTTTCCCTGATCGTGCCCGGCACGATGAAGATGTCCTGCATGACAAGCCCGATCTGTTCACGAAGCCAGTGGGGATCGAGCCTTCCGAGGTCCACGCCGTCCAGCAGTATCTGTCCTTCCCAGGGATCGTAGAACCTTTCCAGCAGGCTGATTATGGTGGTCTTTCCCGACCCGGTCGCACCGACTATGGCCAGGGTCTCACCGGCTTTGACCTCGAAAGACACCCGCTTCAGGACCGGCCTTCCCGGCTCGTAGCCGAAAACCACGTCCCGCAGGGCCACTTCGCCCTTCACCTCGGGGAGGTCAACGGGGTCTTTAACCGCGGGCACGCTTTCTTCGGTCTCCAGGAGCTGAAAGATCCTCTCGGCCGAAGCCATCGCGGACTGCACGATGGTGTATTTTTGCGAAAGCTCCCGGATCGGCTGAAAAAACAGCCTCATGTACGAAATGAATGCGGTCAGGATACCGATGGTCATGTAATGCTGAAGTATCTGCCGGCCGCCGTACCAGATGATGAGAGCAAGAGCGACCGAACTCATTACCTCGATCAGCGGCACGAAAATGCCGAACACCCTGATCTGGTACATGGCGGAGTTGAAGTACCTTCTGTTAAGGCCGGCGAACTTGTCGTGTATGTCGCGTTCGCGTAAGAATATCTGGATTATGGAAATTCCGGAGACCGCCTCCTGCAAAAAGGCGTTGATGCCCGCCAGGTGGGCGCGAATCTGGCGGAAGGCTTCGCGGCTGAGCCTGCCGAACCAGAAAGTCACCAGGACCATCACCGGAAAGGTGATCGCGAGGAGCAGCGAGAGGCGCCAGTTCATCCAGAAAAGAACGACCAGGATCCCTATCAGCTTAACTCCCTCGTTGAACAGCGTGATGATGACCGAGGTAAACATTTCGTACATGTTCTGGATGTCGTTGGTGTGGCGCGTTACGAGCCTGCCGACCCGGTGGGCGCTGAAAAACGAGAGATTGAGGCGGATGACGTGGGTAAAAAGACGCTGCCTGAGCGCATGCATGATCCTCTGCCCGGTCCATTCCAGGGCTATCACCTGGAGGAAATTGGCTGCAAATCCTGCGAGGATCACCCCCAGAAACAGGGCGGCTATGGCCGAAAGCCCCCGTGTCCGCGCATCGAAAGAGAGATTCTGATTCAGGATGTAGTCGTCCATTGCGATCTGGACCAGCCGCGGCCAGGTAAGGCTTGCCGCCGTTATCACGAACGCAAGCCCCACGGCGACGAGTATCCTCTTCCACTGGGGGACCATGAACTTCAGCAGGCGGCCCCACAGCTTGAAGTCGCCGAGATAGCGCACACTGTCCTTTTCGAATGATTCCTGGTCAAAATCCACTGATTATCCACCTGCCATAAAACGCATTTAAAAAGCGCGGGGGAATGATTCGCCCTGCCGCAAACCAAAAAAAGCTGAGCCGCGTAGCGGCGATAGGGGTGTGGGGGGCCGCAGCTCCCCATGCTTTTGACGCAACTCCGTATTAATCAAGCGGGCGCCATGCTGGTCTGGTGCCTGTAGATCGTTTTGTAAAATACGTTGCGCTCGATCAGTTGATCGTGCGTCCCGCGGTCCACTATCCGCCCGTTTTCCATTACCAGGATTTCTTTTGCATCGGCCAGTGGAGCCACCCTGTGCGATACGACGATGCAGGTTCGCCCTTCCAGGTAGGAAGAGATCGAGTTGATGATGGCGTGTTCGGTTTCCATGTCCACCGCCGAAAGCGCATCGTCGATTATGATGATCGGCCGGTCGAGCATGAGGGCGCGCGCAATCGCGATCCGCTGCCTCTGGCCCCCCGAAAGTTTTATTCCCCGCTCCCCTATCCTGGTTTCATATCCTTCCGGCATGGCAAGTATTTCGTCGTGGATGGCCGCGGCCCTGGCGACCTTTTCGATTTCCTCGCGAGAGGCATCCGCCCTGCCCAGGGTGATATTGAACGCTATGGTCTCCGAAAAGAGCACCACGTCCTGGGGAACGTAGGCTATGGAGCTTCTGATCGAGTGCAGGGTGAGCCCGTTTACGTCGAACCCGTCGAAAAGAAGCGTCCGGTCCTCGACCGCATAGAGACGCGCGATCAGGTTGCACAGCGTTGTCTTGCCCGCTCCGGTGCGGCCCACCACCCCAACGAATCTCCCGCCGGGGACCTGCAGGCTTATCGCTTTGAGGCTCGGTTCGGCCTGGCCGGGATAGGCAAAGGTGAGGTTTTCCACCCGGATTTCGCCTTTTTCTATATCGCGAGAAACCGCCCCGGGCCGTTCGGCAAGCTCCGGTTGCCGGTCCAGCAGCGCCTGGATCCTGGAAAGCGAGGTCAGGCCCCTCTGGAACAGGTCGGCCACCCAGCCCATTGCCATCATCGGCCAGGTCATTATGAAAAGGTAGCTGATGAAGGCGACGAAATCTCCGGCGGTGATCGCCCCCGTAATTGTGAACCTGCCCCCGAATACCAGTACCAGCAGCATGCTGGCGTTTCCGATGAAACCCGAGATCGGGAAAAGGGTCCCGAAGATGAAAGCGAGCCGCAGGTTGTTTCGTACATAGATTTCGCCCATCTCGGCAAACCGGGCCGCCTGCAGCTCTTCCTGGTTATAAGCCTTTACCAGGCGTATCGAGGAGATGGTCGAGCGCACGAACTCGGTAAGTGCCGAGAACTGTTCCTGCACCCTTTTGAACCGCCTGTGCAGGCGCGAGGAAAGCACCCTGGTAAGGATAGCCAGAAGCGGCATGGGAGCTATTGCTATGAAGGTCAAAGGCGGGTGGATGTACAGCATGAAGCCGAAAGCCGCAATCCCCATGAATGTAGCATCGACAAGGGCCACCACGCCCATCCCGGTGGCAAGCTGGACGGCGGAGAGGTCGTTTGTGGCAAGCGCCATTACCTCGCCCGTGGTCGTTTTCTGGAAAAAGCCCTTGTCCAGCAGCAGGAGGTGCGAAAACATCCGGTTTCTCAGATCGTTTTCCAGAATCCTCGAAAAGCCCAGGATGAGCTGGCGCCAGACGAACCTGAACACGGCGACGGCGAGCGCTATCAGGATAATGTAGAGGCCGTATCGGGCCAGTCTGCCCGCCGTGGCGGAACCCTGCTGAATGGAGTCCACGGCCCATTTAATAATCCGGGGGGTGATCAACTGGAGGAGGTCGACCACGATCAGGGCCATGAACCCGGCCGAAAGGCGCAGGATGTGCCGCCTGAAAATGGGCGCAATCAGCCTCACCGAATGCCAGGAACCCTCGGCTTCCGGACCTTCGACACCAGAGCCCGCGTGAACTTTCGAGAAACGTCCTCTCACCTTGCCGGTATTTCCCCCGTTGTCAAATCGCATTTAAACTTACATTATAACCTGGTCGACCAGCAGCGCCCCGAATTCTCTGCCGGTACGGTGCGCTTCTTCCAGGTATTCGGGATGGTCGGCCAGTTCGGCCGGGCCTTCGATCCCCCGGAAAAGAAGGCTCTTCCACAGTTCCATGTCAAGTGCGTCGAGGAAGTATTTCATCGAAAGCAGGACGCCGTCGAAGAGCCTGCCGCCCCTGGTTGCCCCGGCGGAAACGAACAGGGCTCTCCTTGCGGGCTGCCGGATTCCGAAGGGTGCTTTATCAATGAGGTATTTTTGGGCCCACGGGGCCTGGCACCGGTCCATGAAGATTTTAGTGTGGGCGCTCACCGTGTAAAAAAAGATCGGCGAGGAGAGCATCAGCGCCCCACAGGCATCAAGTTTGTCGTGCAGCGCCTGGAAATCATCTTTTATGGCGCAGCGCCCCGTGTTTCTGCAGGCATAGATTTCCAGGCAGGGCGACATCTTGAGATCTCTCAGGAACACCTCCTCGACCTGCGCCCCGGCCTCGACGGCACCCCTTACCACGTTCGAGAGCAGAACGGATGTCGTGCCCTTTTTGCGGGGGCTTCCATATATGGCCAGGATTTTTTTCATCGCTTTTCCTTTCGTTCGAGAACGGTCATCCTCTTTGATTCCTTATCGCCGGCCCGGTTCGCCGCCGTTTAAAAGAATTTTCCCATATCGAGCATATTTTTTCACCGGGAATTCGTAAACCCTGTTTATCTTAAGTGATTATCATCCAAAATTGTTGAGCAACCTGGGCTGCAGTCGTTGCTGTGGGACTGACATATTCTGTGCGGAGGATTTTGGGAATGATGCAGGAAAACGATATTTACGATTTCATAATTCTTGGAGGAGGTCCCACGGGCCTTACCGCGGGAATGTACGCCATGCGGGCCGTTCTGAAAACTATACTGATCGAGAAGGGGACCCCCGGAGGCCAGCTGGCTATCACAAAGGGGGTCGAGAACTATCCCGGAATCGAGGACATCAACGGCCTGGAGCTGGCCGACAAGCTGCTAAACCATGCCCAGTCCTACGGACTGGAAGTTGTGATGGACGAGGCGGTTTCAATCGAACCCGGGCCGGACTTCCACACCGTCGTGCTTGCCAGCGGCAGGAAATTGAAAGGGATTGCGGTGCTCATAGCAACGGGTGGGACCCCCCGCAAACTGGGCATTCCCGGAGAAGTCGAATTCGTGGGCAGAGGGGTTTCCTACTGTGCCAAGTGCGATGGATTTTTCTTTAAAGACCGGGTTGTGACGGTAATCGGCGGTGGAGATACCGCCGTGGAAGAAGGCTTGTATCTCACGAAACTGGCATCCAAGGTCTATCTCATACACCGGAGGGATGAGTTCCGGGCCGGCAAACTTCTCCAGAAACGTCTCAAGGACTCGAGTATCGAGCTGGTTCTCAATTCGGTCCCGACCGGTATATGCGCGGATGATGAAGCGGTTTACTGCATTCATGTCAAGAATTTAGAAACGGGTGAAGAAAGAGAAATCAAGACCGAAGGCGTATTCATCTTTATCGGGATAAATCCAAATAACGCGCTGGTGCCGCCTGGAGTCGCGCTGGACCGCTCCGGCTACGCCATAACCAACGAAAAATGCGAAACCAATATTCCGGGGATTTATGTAGCCGGGGACCTCAAGCAAAAATTTGCAAAACAGATAGTGATCGCGGCCGCGGAAGGAAGCATCGCCGCCCTGGCCGCGGCGGGCTACATCGACGAGAAAAAAGATTCGATGAAATAAGCGCCGGCATCGCTAAAACGGCTCGATTCCCATCAGGACCGCGGGTTTGCCGGCTCCGCCGGCTGTTGCCCAAAGCAGTTCCATCAGGGTTGATGTATTTTGAACCAACCTCATTTGGGCAACGCCCCTTTCCCCCGCACCTCCGCGACAGGCGGCCATGCGCCTTCGGCGCGCGGCCGCAAAGCCCGAAAACCGGGCCCGCCCCTGTCGTCGCAAGCTACCCCAACTTTCGTTCCAGTTCCTCGAAAAGGTCTTCCAGCCTGTAGAGCAGCCGGTCCAGGTCGTTCAGGCGCCGGGACAGGAGCAGTTCACGGGCCTCATCGCGCACCTTCACGAATTCGCTCGCGGATTCAGCCACCGGCTTTTTGGCAACTTCCGGGACATTCGGGTCGTTTCGTATCCGCACGAGCACGTCCACCATGTCGTAGAGCGAAGGTTCCTTTTCGACCACCAGGTCGTAGCGGCAAGTGCTCAACAGATCGTAAAGGTTTGGGAAAGCCGACTTCAACCCGCCCGGGCCGTAAGCCGCAAGGACCCTGATATCGATTTGAATGTATTTGCTCAAATCCCTCCCTCCTTTTTTCGGCGGAGCCGCGCGATAACTCGCCGGCATTGTGCAAATCGCACCGGCGCCCGGGACACGTTACTGATTTGGCGACTGGGCGGCTGCGGTTCAAACCGGCCCTCTCCCTAATTGTGATATTTTACACAATTTTGAGTTTCAGCCGGAATAATAGGAACTTCGTATTTGACAACCTTACTTATACAAAGTAATAGTCATACTGTTGCACGGGAACAGCCAGGAGTGGATTCCTTTTCGACCCCGACCTTGAATTAAGAGCCGCATGCCGTTTGAAAGTTCTTGCCGATGCGCTGCAACATGGCGCGCGTATTCTGCTTTTGGCAAATCTGCACATTGCAAAAAATATATCAACGAAAGGGGGGATGTCTAACTTTAATTGTTATCTCATTCACTTGTATTTTCCTAATTTGACGGAGGACGCAGAGAATGAAACTGACACGAAGAGATTTTCTGAAAATCTCTGGCGCTGCGACCGCCGGTATGGCCATCAATGGGCTCGGGTTGGATTTTCGCCCGATCGAAGCGTATGCCTGGGAACTACGCACCAAAGATGCCAAAGAGACTCCATCGATCTGCTGCTACTGCGCGGTAGGTTGCGGTATTCTCTTCCATACCGACAAGAAGACCGGGAAGGTCATCTACAGCGAGGGCGACGCCGACCACCCGATCAACGGCGGCTCGCTTTGCGCCAAAGGATCTGCCTCATACCAGCTGGCACACAATGACAGACGTTCACTCAACGTTCTGTACCGTGCCCCGAACAGCAGCAAGTGGCAGGTCAAAAAGTGGGACTGGGCACTCAAGCAAATCGCCCAGAGGGTCAAGAAAACACGGGACGCAACATTTGTTGCCGCCAATGACAAGGGCCAGGCGGTGAACCGCACAACGGCCATCGCCTCGGTCGGAAGCGCGGCGCTCGATAACGAGGAGTGCTGGATTTACCAGGCCATGCTGCGCGCCATGGGCCTCGTGTACGTGGAACACCAGGCGCGTATCTGACACAGCGCCACTGTGGCGGCTCTGGCAGAGTCGTTCGGACGCGGCGCAATGACCAACCACTGGATAGACATCGGAAACAGCGATTGCGTTCTCATCATGGGAAGCAACGCCGCCGAAAACCACCCGATTTCCTTTCGCTGGGTGCTCAAGGCCCAGGACAACGGCGCCAAGCTCATTCACGTCGACCCGCGCTTTACGCGCACCTCGACAAAGGCCGATATCTATGCGTCCCTGCGCTCCGGGACCGATATCGCCTTCCTGGGCGGCATGATCAAATACATCGTAGACAACAACAAATTCTTCAAAGAATACATGATCAACTACACCAACGCTCCTTTCATACTCGGTGCAAAATACGACTTCAAGGACGGCCTGTTCTCGGGATTCAACCCCGAAAAGAAATCATACGACCAATCGACCTGGGCATACGAGCTGGATGAAAAGGGAGTCCCCAAAAAGGACTTGACCCTGCAGGATCCGCGTTGCGTGTTCCAGTTGATGAAAAATCAATATTCGCGCTATGACCCGGAAACGGTATCGTCGGTCACCGGTACTCCGAAGGACGACCTCCTCAAGGTGTACGAAACCTACACCGCGACCGGGGTGCCCGACAAGGCCGGGACGATCATGTACGCAATGGGCTGGACCCAGCATACGGTGGGGGTCCAGAATATCCGCGCGATGTCGATGATCCAGTTGCTGCTCGGAAACATCGGAATCGCCGGGGGCGGCGTGAACGCTCTTCGCGGCGAATCAAACGTCCAGGGCTCAACCGACCATTGCCTCCTGTTCCACATTCTGCCCGGCTACCTTCCCACCCCGCCGGCATCCCTGCCTACCCTGGCCGACTATAACAAGAAGTTCACTCCGACCACCAAGGACCCGCTCAGCCTGAACTGGTGGCAGAACCGCCCGAAATACATGGCGAGCTTTCTCAAGGCCATGTACGGGGACGCGGCAAAACCGGAAAACGAATTCGGCTATGCGTGGCTGCCCAAAATCGATGACGGCAAGCCCTACAGCTGGCTGGACATCTTCGATGTCATGTACAACAAGCAAATCAAGGGCCTGTTTGCCTGGGGCATGAACCCGGCGTGCAGCGGCGCCAATGCCAACAAGACCAGGCACGCGCTCGCAAACCTTGACTGGATGGTAAACGTAAATCTTTTCGACAATGAGACGGGGTCCTTCTGGAAGGGTCCGGGAATGAACCCCAAGAAGATCAAGACCGAGGTCTTCTTCCTGCCCTGTGCCGCTTTTATGGAAAAGGAAGGTTCGATTTCCAACAGCGGAAGATGGACCCAGTGGCGTTACAAGGCCCAGGAGCCGCTTGGAGACTGCAAACCCGACGGCGACATAATGTATGAGCTTTTCAACGAAATCCGGGCACTTTACAAGAAGGACAAGAAGGCAAAATTCCCCGACCCCATCCTGAACCTCAAGTGGGATTATGCAACAAACCACCGGTTCGATCCGCACGTGGCGGCCAAGACCATCAACGGTTACTGGACAAAGGACACCAAGATCGGCGACAAGAGCTTCAAGAAGGGCGACCTGGTAGCCGCCTTCCCGCTGCTCCAGGCCGACGGCTCCACCGCCAGCGGCAATTGGCTCTACTGCCAGAGCTATAATGCGGACGGCAACAACATGGCCCGCCGCGACAAGAGCGATCCGAGCGGCATCGGCCTCTATGCCAAGTGGTCGTGGGCCTGGCCCGTAAACCGCAGGATCATCTACAACCGGGCCTCGTGCGATCCGGCCGGAAGGCCCTGGGATCCGAAAAAGCCGGTTATTCAGTACGTCGCGGAAGTAAAAGACGGCAAGTACGGTCCGGGAAAGTGGAAGGGAGACGTTCCGGACGGTCCCGCGCCTCCCCTGAAAAACCCCGACGGCTCCGCAAGGCCGGACGGGAAGCTGGCCTTTATCATGAAACCGGACGGCTATGCCTCGATATTCGGCCCCGGTCTCAAGGACGGCCCATTCCCCGAGCATTACGAACCGTTGGAATGCCCGGTGGAGAAGAACCCGTTCAGCCCGCAGATGAATAACCCGGTCGCCGCCAGGTATAAGAGCGACAAGGACGTGATCAAAAGCTGCGATCCGCGCTTTCCGTTTGTGGGCACCACTTACCGCGTAACTGAACACTGGCAGACCGGGGTGCTTACCAGGAACCTCCCGTGGCTCATAGAAGCCGAGCCTCAGCTCTTCGTTGAGATGAGCGAACAACTCGCTCAGCTTCGAGAGATAAAAAACGGTGAGAAGGTCATCGTGGAATCCCCCAGGGGTTCGGTCCTGGCGGTTGCCATCGTCACTAAACGCTTCCAGCCCTTCCAGATACAGGGAACGGTGATTCATCAGGTTGGTCTGCCCTGGCATTACGGATGGGTTTTCCCGCCCGATGGAGGTGACAGCGCAAACCTGCTCACTCCCTCGGTAGGAGATCCCAATACGCGGATCCCGGAATCGAAGGCTTTTATGGTCAACGTTCGAAAGAAGGGAGCATAAGCCATGGCAGGTAAAAGCATACTTATAGATACCACGAGGTGCACCGCCTGCAGAGGCTGCCAGATCGCGTGCAAGAATTGGAACGGGAATGGAACTTCTGCGACGAAGAACCTGGGGTCCCACCAGAACCCTCCCGACCTGGACGGCAACACCTTTAAACTGGTGCGGTTCAGCGAGGTGGTAAATGATGGCAAGATAGCCTGGTACTTCTTCGCCGACGCGTGCAGGCACTGTCTCGAACCGCCCTGCAAGGACGCGATCGAAGGATATGCTCCCGGCGCAGTTGTCCACGACGAAGCGACCGGCGCCGTCGTATACACCGCGAAGGCAAAGGAAGCGCCTATTGACGAGGTGAGGTCCGCCTGCCCCTACGATATTCCGCGGAAGAGCGCAAAGGGGAATACGGTCAAGTGCACCATGTGCATCGACCGCATCAGCAACAACCTCAAGCCTGCCTGTGTCATGACATGCCCGACCGGGGCGATGAATTTCGGCGACAGGGAGGAAATGCTGAAGCTGGGCGCGAAGAGGCTGGCCGCCATCAAGGCGAAATTTCCGAAGGCGCAGCTTCTGGACGCCGACCAGGTAAGGGTGATCTTCCTGGTTGCGGACGATCCTAAAAAATATCATTCACACGCCGTGGCCGACGCCCGAGAAACACGGGGCGAAAGCCGGCTGGCCAGCCCCGCGAAAAGAATCCTGGGCGCGGTGCTCGGCGCTTAAAACCAATCGGAGGGACCCGCCCCGCTTACCCGGGGCGGGTCTTGCACATCACCACAGCGGACGCGGCGAACACGGAGTCGTGCCGACATGACGGCATGCTGAATGCTCGCTTGCCGGTTCCCAAGCTGGAGCTTGGGAACCGGCGGGTTTTGGGGACAGCGAGTTCGGGGAAACCGGCGAATCAGCCGCCCTTCATACTCCGTGCGCTCTGCGTCCTCGGTGGTAATATTTTGTTTATATGTCGATTCCCATCAGCCGGAAGGCGCCGGCTTTTTTTATTGAGGAACAGAACCATTGGACAACAATTTTTTTGAGGAAAAGGACAGGATCGAAAGGTCACTTGCCCTGGCAAGAGCGGAAAAGCCCGCATACGCAAACATTTATCCGTTTGTCGAATCAATGCTTATCGCGGCGGCCGAAACCCGTGCAAACCTTAGCCTGGAAGCTCCGCAAATTCCGGATGAAATCGTAAACACCAGGTGGGAAAACGGGTTTCCCCTGCTCAATCGCTGGGATTTCCCAATCGATGCCGCCGCTGCCGAGCGGTTGCTCGAAAAGACCGGCAGGGCAATTCCGGCCGAGAACCTGCAGTTGGCCGACGCCTTCCGCACAATCAGCCTTTCTATTCCAGGCGAGCCCAAAGAGAAGGAAAGATTCTGGAACAGCTTCCTGCACCACGAAATGGAGCCATGGGAGGAGTGGTTGAAGGCGGAATCCGGTGAAATCGACCTCACCTCGGTCTTTTTCCTGGCAAGAAGCGCCATCAAACCCTGCGTGGACTTCACGGCCGAAAAGCTGGTCCGGATGCATCCCGTCCCCGATACATGGCTCAAGGGTTACTGCCCGGTTTGCGGTTCCCTTCCGTCCCTTCTTTATCTGGAGGGCGAAGGGGCTCGGAAGGGTTTCTGTTCCTGGTGCGCCACCCGGTGGAACCTGCACAGGCTTCAGTGCCCCTACTGCGACAACCGGTACCATGAGTCTCTGGGCTACCTTTCCATAGAGGAGGAGCCGCACGACAGGATATCCTACTGCAACCTGTGCAAGTTTTACTTCAGGCAGATCGACACCAGGGAGCTTGCCTATCCTCCTTATCTGCGCCTGGAGGAATGGACCACCCTCCATCTCGACCTGATAGCCCAAAATGCGGGCTGGAAGCAGCCGCCCTCCCCCGCCCCGGCAATTTACGGGAGCGAAGCATGATAAACCCTCCTTAGGGCTAATCCGACTCGGCAGCCTTTCAAAACTTCCCCACCTCTGTAGACCGATGTGGTAAGATACCCGTATGTTCGTAGCAGCCGACAGATGCTTTTGTACCGGGTTTTAACCAACCGGAAACCATTATGGCGCCTTTACCGGCGGACTTTCCGGGTCGGCCGGCAGGTTGCAATCCCGCGCAAACGGCGGGATCGCCCACATGAACGATAATGGAATCAAAAAAGCAGCTAATCGAGCAAATCAGGGTTCTCACTGACCGAAACGCCCGCTTCCAAGCCGAACTGGCCGAGAGGAGAAGTCCGCTCCAAGCGGGCCTGGAGCAGCTTACCGAAAGAGCCGCCGTTTCCGGTGCGTTGGATCCGGGAATTCGGGCTGAGGCTGAATTCCGCCCGTCCGGGTTCGCTTTCGACTCTCTGGCCGAAAGCTCACCGGATATCGTCGTGCGAATCGACGGGAACCTTCGCCTGGTCTACGCCAACCCCGCCCTCCACAACCTTTCGGGACTGGCCCCTTCAGAAATTGTAGCGCAGGGGCTATATGCTCTTTGCGACAATAACCCGGTGCTTCGCGATTTCGTCTGCTCGGTCGAGAACACCTGCAAACAGGTCATAGCAACCGGGACCGAACAGATTTCCGAATTTTCGTGCACGACAGCCGACGGGATTAAACATTTCCAGGGCCGGTTTGTCCCCGAACTGTCCGGGGAAGGCACCGTGGGAATGGTGACCATGATTTCCCGCGATATTTCGACCCTGAAAAGGGCACAGGAAGAGCTTCAGAAGGCGAACCAGCTGCTTGAGTCGCGCGTCAAGATGCGAACCGCCGAATTGGAGGGCGCAAACCTGATCCTGCGAGCCGAAATAGCCCAGCGCAAAAAACTGGAGGAGGAGCTTGAACTGAAAACAAACCGCCTGCAGGAAGTCAACGCTGCCCTGAAAACCCTTTTGAGACAACGAGACGAGGACAGGAAAGATTTTGAGGAAGCATTTCTGACCAATATCGAAAACCTGATCAGGCCTTATCTGAGTAAGATAAAGGCGGGCCACCTGACAAGCACCCAGGCGTCGCTGATCGACATAGTGGACTCTCACTTAAACGAGTTGACGTCCCAGTTCGGCAGGACCCTTGCGCTGCGGTACAGGATTCTTACGCCCACGGAGATG
This sequence comes from uncultured delta proteobacterium, assembly GCA_963712895.1. Taxonomy (GTDB): domain Bacteria; phylum Desulfobacterota; class Syntrophobacteria; order Syntrophobacterales; family Syntrophobacteraceae; genus SbD1. The sequence continues at coordinate 697,135 of CAVQJR010000021.1, forward strand.
AGAGTGGCGGCCCTGGTAAGGGATGGGAAGACGAGCAAGGAAATCGCTGATATACTGTGCATCTCCGAGAAAACCGCCTCGTTTCACAGAAACAACATCAGGGCCAAGCTCGGGCTGCGAGGAGAAGGAGCAAACCTGAGGTCATATCTTCTGAGTCTCATCTGATACTGGTTTTTCCCCCGTATTTTCCCCTCAATTACTTGGTATCCAAATCCAGCCGTAAGTGTAGTACCCTCCTACACCAAGCCTGAGGGACCCTGCGATCCGGACGGAGCAATCGTTCCCGTTCAAATTCATGGTCGTTTTCAATATGCCCAGCTTTTTACCGGTGGACTATAATGAACGAAAGACCATCTCCATTCATCGCAATCGGAGAAGATGACCCCGATGACCGTCTCATTCTTCAGGATGCATTTACGGAATGTCGGCCGGATTTGCGCCTCGAATTTTTCGATAACGGTCAGGATCTGATCGACTTTCTGGAACAGGGGAAATCTTTCGGCCCCGAAGGACTGCCCAAACTCATCCTGGTGCGCCTGCACCTCCCCAAAAAATCCTGCTTCGAAATCATACCTGAAATCAAGGCGGACCCCGTTTTAAGACGCATCCCCCTGCTGGTGCTCGTCGGATTTTGTTCGGAAGAGGAAATACAGAACTGCTACGAGCTGGGCGCCAATACGGTCATTGCCAAGCCCTCGAATTTCGACGAGTTCGTCGATGTGATGAAAAAGGTCTGCCAATACTGGTTTACTGCCTGGATAGCGTGACATGCCCATGGAACCCCCGTTGGAGGTTGCGGGTGTCGGGCTTGCGGCACCGATTTTCCGGCGGCGCTTTGTTTCGCTTTCCGGAATCGTGCCGCGCTGGAAATGTTTTGTTGTCCGTACCGCGGGCCGCATGTTAAAAATATCGGGTAAGGTTGACATCGGTCGAAAGGGGGCACCCCCGGCACCCCGGGTTGCGCGTTCCGGTCTTTTTCGAGAGCGCTTTTTTGTGCAACTCCCCGATTATTAAGGCGACCCAACCGGTAAATTTGTGACTTTTTGACACCTCACCACGACGAAATCCTTCGATAAGAGTTGATGGAGTATGGCTCACAAGCCGGTCAACAGAATAGTTTTAATAATGGTGGATGATGACGAGGACGACTGCCTGATGGTGGAGGCGGCCCTCTATGAAGCGCTCTTGAAGTGCGACTTCCACTGCGTTGGGGACGGCATCGCGATGATCGAGTATCTCAACCGAAGCGGCCGGTTCCAGGACGCGGGCGCCGCACCTCGCCCCGATATTATTTTGCTCGACCTCAACCTTCCGAAAATGAACGGACGGGAGGTGCTGCAAAGATTAAAGTCAGACCCCGATTTTCGCTCCATTCCCGTCATCGTGCTCACCACCTCGACCGAGGAGGAGGACATAGCTTTTTGCTACGGCGCCGGCGCCAATACCTATATTGTCAAAAAGCCATCGTTTGATGGATTGGTCCGGGCCATCAGGGTCATAAAAGACTTCTGGCTGGAAACGGCCACACTGCCGGCCAACAGAGGGTATCCGGACCATAAAAAGGAAACCCTCAAACATACCTGTTAGGACGCTCGCTCAAGGGTCCCTTTCCGTCTGTTCGCCGCCGCCTTTCCCCGAGCTTTGCATCCACCGCCTATCCTGTCGAGAACCGATGCCGATATTTCCCGGCTCATGCCCCGGTGTGGAAAAGTGTGCCGCGAGCAACTGTGCGGTTCCCGTGCCGCTTTTCGAGTGCGCGCGGTTTGCACTGGTTGATGCGTTCGGGGTGGAACAGGTAATCCCAGTCCTGCTCCAAGTTCTTGTGCTGCCAGTCCCCCGGTTTTTCGGTGGGGGACGCTGCCGTTGCGGTGGAGCCGCAATCCGCATATCTGACGGGCAATATTGCGATCGCTGCAAGCAGGATTATCGAAGCCAGTTTGTTGCCACTGTGAATCATTTCCTCTCTCCTTTCCTAGCTCAATATAATCACCGGACCCATGCGAACGTTGCCCGTCCTGCGGGTATTAATCGTTTGTCCAATGGGAATCGGTCAGGGTCCGGTCGATAATGCCGGTCAAACCGGCCACACGTAGGGCAAATCATCCCTGACATCCGGAAAGTACCTTCGATAGTATACGGCGTTTTTGCGCACGAGGTTGCTTTGGTGGGAGCGGTGGAAGCTTCTATTTCCTAGCCATGGCGGGTTGCAGGGCGTGGAGCCGTCTTCCAGCCTCTTTGAAATTTCGCGTATTTTCACGGAGGTATTGTCTATATACCCTCTTCTGGTCCATTCCCCGCACACCTCCAGGCCGTAGTGCGCCAATGCCTCTTCGTAACCCCGCCACATGCGCACGGCGGGATGGTTTTGCCAGCCGCGCGATTCGCCGGCCAGAACCCTCAGGATCTGAAGGACTTCGATCCTCTGCTTTCCGAGCCGCTTGCTGTCCAGCACACGGGCCGATCTGGAAAATGAACGGTATGGAAGAAAAGTATTTACGGCGGCAGCCTCCCGGTTAATTCTAACTCCCCCCGCGTGTCCTTTCAAACTGCGCGGACATTTCAGCTACGGTTGGACTTTGCAGCAGGGTCCATGTGGGGTTTGGTTATCGGAAACAAGAGAACTGCAGGCTTAACTTAGGGCTTGTCCGTAAATATGCCTCTTCGGGATCGCGCCGGATTTTGAGATTGATTTGGTCGCGACGATTGTGCAAACCCGCAGGCATAGCTTGGTGCTACGTCGAGGATTTTGCGATTGAAGAGCGGCCAGAGCAGGCCAAAAGCCGGATGCGAGCACAAAGGCTTTATTTACGGACAAGCCCTTATACTGCCAATAGATACGATCATGATTAATTTCTTAGCCCGGCTGTAATCTTTATCGTTTAGGCGGCATGGAGGAAGAACAGTGGAAAATCTTATCGCACGGGACATTGTGCGCAACGTGACCAATGAGTTGGCCAAAGAACGCAACAGGGAAGCAGCCGAACGGACCCTCCTGGCCTGGCTTCGGACCTGCCTCTCTTTTATCAGCTTCGGGTTTGGAATATTTAAAGTCGTCCAGACTTTTGCGGCTGATGGGTACCGGCACCATTACGCCACTTTCGTTATGGCCCTGTCCTTCATCCTGCTGGGCAGCTTCGCAATGATCGCGGCAACCGTGCAGCATGTGCGGACCATACGGCTGCTCGAAGGAGATCAGCCCAATCCGTACATGCCGGGACGGTCGCTTGGTATGTCAGTCTCAATTGCCCTGATCCTGATCGGCCTTTTTGCTTCCTTCGCGGTTGTCGTCGAATTCTTTGTCGCGAAGTAGCGTAGCGCGCTCTGCGCCTAAAACCCGAATTCCGCCAGCAGCGAGTCTACCTCGTCCTGCGAGTGGACGGCATCGTCGCGCGCGGCATGGGCCGGACCGTAAAGGGTATCGCCGCTCTTTTTGACGGTTTCCGTCTTTACGCCGAAGGTGCGGATGACGTTTACCAGCTTGCGTTCCAGGTCTTCGAGAAGGTTTGTTATCTTTATGATGATCTGGCCGCTCAGGTCCTGAAAATCCTGGGCTGTAAGGATCGCGTCAAGGTTATGGCGGTGCTGGGAAACGATTTCTTCAAGTCCGCCAAGAATTTGGGTGCACTCTTCCAGTTTCTTCTCCGATTGATCGCCTATGGGCATAAGGCCGCCGACCAGTTCACGGAGCCTTGACAGGCTTGTAATCTCTTTTCCAATCCGTTCCTGCATCTCCTCGACATTATCCATGGTCGTGATGGCCGCCTTTTCGGTCAACTGGAGCATATGTTCGAGGCGGTTGCCGGAATCCGGGATTTTTTCCTCCACTATTTCCTTTATGGAAGGATCCATAATATTGATAAAGTTTCGAATCGAGTCGTGCAGTCCTCTCGCAAGGGAGCCTATCTCCTTATAGAGCCCCGCCGGCTGCTGGTCCGAGAGCTGCTGGTCGGCAAGACCCACCAGTATTTCCTGGGCATGGACCATGTCCCCATTGGACAGGGCATCCATGAACTCCCTGCCCTTGTCCATTATCTTTTCCAGTTTAGTGTCCTGAGCCTCAGGCGCTGAGGCGGCTGAAGACCCGCCGGGCACAAGCAGTGTATTCAGCTTCCTGAGCGTTTCGGAGGAGCCCGTCAATGTGATGTGGAACATTTTGCCCGCAGACCCATCCGATGAAAAGGACAATTCTCCACCCAGGCTTTTCACCAGCTCGGTCAACCGGCTGTAACTCCCGGCATCGTCAAGGCATTGCTCATTGGCGCCGACTTCCTCCCCTCCGGCTTCGACCTGTGCGGGCCATCCCTCAGGGATCTCATCCGGCAAGAGAATCGACGCGGCCTTCCCATTGCCCTGTGGCTTTAAAAGTTCCATAATCTCGGCGGTATCAATGGATCCGCCGGCCTCGCCGTTTTCAAGACCGTGCATCTGGTCCGCCAGCAAATTGACCGCGAACCCGAACGCGGCAAGGGTATCGGTACTCGCGGAATTTACCTCCGTATCAAGGTACTTTTCCAGCTCGAGGCCCGCTTTTTCCAGCTCATTCAGTCCAAGCATCGCCGCCGTCGTATGAAAAGCCTGAAGAGAGCGGCGTGACCGTTCTATTTCGGGACCACAGTCACCGCCGTTGAGAGCGGTTATGTTCTCCTCGGTTTCCTTGAGAATCCGCACCAACTCATTCCAGTCTTCTTTTTCCACTCCCACCATCTGCGCTATCCTCGTAAAGGCTGATGATTCCCTTAACATCGATTATGAGAGCAACTTTCCCATCACCAAGGATCGCTCCTCCCGAAACACCCCGAAGGTGCTGAAACAATCCTCCGAGACTCTTGATCACGACTTCCTGGCGGCCCACGATTTCGTCGGCCATGAGACAGTAGGAGCTTTTCCCCTCGGTCACCACCAACAGCAGGCCTTCCCACGGATTCGGGTATCTGGGCTCCTCTCCTAAAATCTTGTGCAGCCTCACGAGCGGCATGAGCGTATCCCGGACCTTGACCATTTCCCCTCTGCCCTGAATGGTGAAGTAGGATTCCCGTTCCGGCCTGATGGACTCCTTGAGGGCAACCGTCGGGACGATGTATCGCTGCACGCCGACCTGGATTACCATGCCGTCGATTATCGCCATGGTGAGAGGGACTTTGAGCTGAAAGTAGGAGCCTTTCCCGAACGTGCTGGCAATCTCGATCTTTCCCCGAAGCCGCTCGATGCTCTTTTTCACCACGTCCATCCCGACGCCGCGGCCCGAGACCTCCGTAACCTTGTCCTTGGTCGAAAATCCCGCATGGAAGACAAGCTCGAATATCTCTCGTTCGCTTAGCTGGTCGCTCAGGCCGATGATTCCGCGTTCGACGGCCTTGGCCCGAATTCTTTCAGTGTCGAGGCCTTTTCCGTCATCCCGGATATCGATAACGATGCATCCGCCCTTCTGCTCGGCGGAAATGGCCACGGTGCCGACCACGTCCTTCCCGGCCGCAGTGCGCTCATCGGGCATTTCGATACCATGGTCCACCGAGTTTCTGATCATGTGGACCATGGGTTCGTAGATTTCCTCGACCATGTTCCGGTCGATTTCCGTATCCTCGCCCTGCATTTCAAGGGTGACCTCTTTGCCCGACTTCTTTGCAAGGTCGCGTACAAGGCGGATCATTTTTTGGAAGGTGTTCTTAATCGGCACCATGCGCATCGACATGCTGATGCGCTGAAGCTCGGCGGTGATCCTCTTGAGCTGTACGCTGTCTTTCTGGAACTTCTGGTCTTTTATCCCCTGAAGCTGGGAACTCTCCAGCACCATGGACTGCGCGATGACAAGCTCGCCCACCATGTCCACCAGATTATCGAGCTTGCGGGTATCCACCCTTACCGACGCCGCATTCTCGACGCTGTGGCGCTGCTCCCGCAACGCCTGCGACACTTCCCGGGGGCTTGCCGCTCCCTCATCGATGACCGTTTCGCCAAATTTTTTCCCGGCCGTTTTGCTGGCCTCGGCAAAGCCTTCCGCGGCGCCCTCATCCAGGACACAATGCTCCGTCAGAATAGCTCCGACCTTTCTTACCGGCACCCCGGCCGCCGCAACTTCGCCGCTGAAATTCCTCACCCGATCGAGAAAGCTCTTAACGAGAGGAGAACCGGGCGACTTGTCTTCCCGCCCTTCCTGGTTCTCTTCCAGTTCGGCCAGCAGCACCTTCAAAATATCGGTTGCGCTCAGGACGATATCGATTACCGAGTCGGTAATGGCCAGCTTTCCCGACCTGGCCGCATCCAGCAGGTTCTCCACCTCGTGGCTCAGGTGGTGAATTTCCGAAAAATTAAGGAACCCGGCGACACCCTTGATGCTGTGGAAGGGCCGGAAGACGGCGTTTATAGCTTCCTGGTCCTTTGGATTGGTCTCCAGGGACAGCATGTTGAGTTCGATCGTGGAAAGGTGCTCTTTGCCTTCCATGATGAAGTCCTTGATCAACTCGGGATCCTGCACCTCCATGGACTCCGGTTCATCCGCAGACTCTGCAAAGAGATTGTCCAGATCAAGACCCGATTCCCCGTCTTCGGGATCGGTGCCGGGGGGGGCCTCGTCAACCGGACTCCCGGGGTCCCCGCCCGTGTCCTCGATACTTTCCATGTCCCAGCCAGCCGGGTCCTCGGCGGGCTCTTCGGGGGAGTCTTCCTCTTTTTCACCGCGAGCCAGGCTGCCCAGCATCTCCTGTATCCGACGCCAGTCCCGGTCCCGGTCCTCCGATTCATCCAGTATGAGGTCCTTGAACAGAAGCCGAAGCGAGTCCAGCCTTTTTAAAAACGGCCCGGAGGAACCCACTTCTTTTTCGAGATCATCCAGCATGTTCAGGCAATCGCCGATACCCATCAAATCGTCGGGTCCGTCGATGACCCCGTTTGCAAGCCGGACCAGTATATTTTCCATGGTTCACGCCCCGTTAAGATTTGAGAAGCAGACGCGCGCATCCGCAACGGAAACCCTGCCTCAGTGTTCCCATCGTGCTCCGGCGTCCCGGTACGAAAAAGCACCGGGGCCGTTGCGCCCATCGGCTGCCCCTGCGCCCAAAAGCGGTCATTTCGGCACGATTTTGGCCAATTTTTCTTCGAGGGTGGCCGCCGTGAAAGGTTTTACGATGTAGTTGCTCACCTTGGCCTTCACTGCCTCCACGATGTTTTCCTTCTGGGCCTCGGCGGTGACCATGAGAAAAGGGATATCCCTTGTCTCCTCCTGGCCCCGGACACGTTTGAGCAGTTCCAGCCCGCTGACCTTCGGCATGTTCCAGTCGGAGACTATGAGATCGACCTTACTGGTCTTGAGCACGTCGAGTGCGGCTGAGCCGTCTTCCGCTTCGATAATGTTCTGGAAATCGAGATCGCGAAGGATTTTGCGCACTATTCGCCGCATCGTCAGGAAATCGTCAACCACAAGAACTGTCAAATCCTTATACGCCATCGACTGCTACCTCCTCTTGCCGTTAGATGGTTTCCGGCAAATCTTCTTTACACATTGTGCCGCCGGGTCTTTCCGGAACTTCCGGCGGAGCCGCAACCGTGCCGCGGTGCCGCTCCTGGATACCCGCCTCCCATACCTCAGGGCGCACGATCACCGCTCATGTTTCCCTGGTCAGGGCCTTCATAAGTGCCCGCGGGATATCCGTCAGAGAAACCACGTTTTCAGCGGCGCCAATACGGATTGCTTCCCTGGGCATTCCGAAAACGACGCAGCTTGCCTCGTCCTGGGCGATCGTATGTGCGCCCGTCTTTCGCATCTCCAGCAGACCGTCCGCCCCGTCTCTGCCCATTCCGGTCAAAATGATGCCCACCGCATTCGCGCCGGCATGGCGGGCGACCGATTTAAAAAGAATGTCAACCGAAGGCCGCTGGTGAAAAACGAGCGGTCCGTTCCTTATTTCAGCGTAATAGGTGCCGCCCACGCGCTTGAGGAGCATATGAAAGTTGCCGGGGGCAATGAGGGCCGTTCCGGGCAGCACCGCGTCGCCGTCCACGGCTTCTCTTACCTCGATGCGGCACAAAGTGTTCAGCCGTTCCGCGAAGGTGGTGGTGAAGCGCGGCGGCATGTGCTGTACGACCACTATCCCCGGAGCAGTGGAAGGCATCTGCATGAGCACTGTCTTGAGCGCCTCGGTCCCCCCGGTGGAGGCTCCCATCGCGATCACTTTATGCGAGGTGCGCTTTAGAGCGTTGCTGATTTCCTGGGTTATACCCGGCCCGGCGGGGGCGGGATTTTCAGTCCGGGTGAGCACTCGGACCTGCGCCGCCGCCCGGATCTTTTCGGCAAGCTGGACGCTCATGTCCCCGACCGCATAGGAGCCGCCCGGTTTTGCGAGCACTTCGACAGCGCCGTATTCCATTGCCTCGAGGGCCATTTCGCTGTTGGCCGGAGTGAGCGAGCTTACGATAATCGTTGGAACCGGGTGATATTTCATCAGCTTGCGCAGGAAACTGAGTCCGTCCATGCGCGGCATCTCGATGTCGAGCGTGATTACATCGGGCTTTAGACTGACTATCTTATCCCTGGCCACAAAAGGGTCCGGAGCTGTCCCGATTACGACGATGTCGCTGTGCTTTGAAAGCTCGAGAGAAAAGATCTTCCTCACAATCGCCGAGTCATCGACAATGAGGACCCTGATCTGCCTGGACTGGGCTCCCGAAAACCGCGGCTGTGAAAAACCGGTCAAGTGTGTCACGTTCTTTCCCTGCTGCCCAATGTTCAATTCGATGCCGATTCGGTCACGTATTCCAGAATTGCCGCCCCCACCGATTCGCCCAAAAAGGCGAACCGGAGCTCTGTCGCATCCGGGCGGGCCGAGGTCCGCACTTTTTCCACGGTTCTCCATGCCCTTGGAATTCCCAGGCTCCATCCTTCATCTCTCATGTGCTGCGCCTGGCAGCTCCCCCCGATCATATTGGTCAACTCCCTGAGGGCGTCCAGCAGGTCATCCTCTCTGATCCTGTCTTCGTTTACACCGAGAAGATTGGCCGTTATCATTCTGGCGAATTCCTCGCTCACCTGCAGCGAGATATCCATCCGCCCCTTACGGTTAAATATCCGTATCTCGGATCCAAAATCGAATATCCGCTCCGCCGGGGTCTCGTCTAGCTCGACCGACGCGAAAAACATCGTTTCCAGGACCTCAGAAATCACATTCATCAGAACTGGCAGGCACTGTACGGCCATCGGTTTCTCCCATGATTTTGCTCAGCAAAGAGTTAATCTCTTCGGGGCGAAACGGCTTGCGTAAGTAACCGCTGGCCCCCAGTGAAATCAGTTCTGCAAGGCGCTCCTCATTGGCCTCCGTGGTGACAAAGATGACCGGGGTGTCCCTGCAGATATCTTTTTCCCGCAAAGACCTCATAAAACCGAAGCCATCCATCACCGGCATATGCACATCGGACAGGATCAGGTCGATCCACTTGCCTTCGAGCATTTCCAGCGCCTCCTGGCCGTTTGAGGCTTCGAAGAGTTCCCCGATCCGAAAACCCGATATCTGAAGGGTTTTCTTGATGACCATCCGCATTGACCTGGAATCGTCTACCAGAAGAACATTGTAGGCCATGACGCCCTCTCATACCCGAAATTTGAGTCGGTTCTCATCCGCCCGTTGTGGCTACGGCACGCCCCACGGCAATCGTGCCGCAGCGGTACTCTGCCACTGTGAACTGTTTCAGGATGAAAACCTCTCAAATCACAATCTCCGGTTCGCCGCCGATTTTTAGAAATACACGGCCGGTATTCATTTCCAGCCGGACTGTCCTGTTCACGCTTCCCCCTATATGTTCCGCCACAACCATCACGTTATTTCGCCACAATATCTTACGCATGGCAAGATAGTTGCGCTTTCCTATGTTGAAAACTCCATCCTGGTCAAGAATTGTTGCGCCGCCAACCGCCTTGACTATGATTCTTTCCTTCCTGGCCCCGAGCTGATAGCTTTGTTTGAAAAGCATCGGAATTCCCGTATCCGCGAACATGTTCGGGTTCTGCCCGGCCCTCTCGCGGTCCAAATCGGATTCGGGGAGCATGAAATGCAGCATTCCTCCAACTCTGGCGTCCGGATCGAAAATTATGACCGCGATGCACGACCCCAATGAGTAGGTGATCAGGACCTCATCAGGAACATTGCTCACCGCCATGTCAGCCATACCGATGATTTTTCTCATCTGCTGTTCCTCAGCGCACCGGGCATCGCGGGGATGTTTCCAGCTTGCTTTTAATGCTCGTACTAATTTCTAATTCCTGTAAACCGCCGGCCGAACATAGGTCAGCCTGTGGGCCAGCCCGGTGAGGCTTTCCGAATGGCCCACGAACAGGTATCCGCCCGCGCACAGGAAGCCGGCCATTTTGTTGACCAGGGTTTCCTGGGTTTTTTTATCGAAATAGATCATAACGTTTCGGCAAAATATGAAATCGAAAGTCCCCTTGAACGGATAAGGGTCCTTGAGGTTCAGGCGGCGAAAAGTAATTATCCGCTTCAGATGAGGGGCCGCTTCGAATTCGGCCCTGCCGTTTTCACCTCTTCTCCTGAAATGGATCTGACGCATGCCGGGTGGCACTTTCTGGACTTTTTCCTCGGAATAGATCCCCGTGGAAGCGACATCCAGTGCGCGGGTAGAGATATCGGAAGCCAGGATTTTGAAATCCCACCTCTGGGGATCGGAAAGATGCCCCAGAATGCACATGGCCAAGGTGTAAGCCTCCTCCCCGGTCGAACAGCCGGCGCTCCAGATCCTTATCCTCAGGTTTCTATCCTTTTGCTTTCTCGCCACAAGATCGGGCATGATAGAGTCCAGGAAATCGAAATGCTGGGACTCTCGAAAAAAGTAGGTGAGGTTCGTGGAAACGGAATCCAGGAAATTTATGAATTCGCCGGCATTTCCCGCGGTTGTAATGAACCTGAAATACTCTTCATAAGAACCAATTCCGGTAACCCTCAGCCGCTTGTTCAACCGCGCCTGAAGCAGAGCCTTCTTACCCGCGTGCAAATTTATGCCGCACTGGTCATAGACAAGTTGGCTGAATTGATGGAAAAGCCCGTCGGGCAAGTCGCTGTGCATATCCGTTCCTCGAAACTCCACCTGGGGTGGCTGCGCCGGGCGCTGATGCAGGGGCCGCGTCGCGAATCCACGCAAAAAGCCCTCCCCCCGGAAAGGCTTGGGTACCCTGGAACCTATGCTCCCGGCGTCAGGCTACCCTGTCCAGAATATTCATTTCATCCGAACTCAGGACACGGTCAATATCGAGCAGGATTTTTACCGCGCCGGCCGTTTTGGCCATGCCCAGGATGTAGTGCGAATTAAGGCTTGTGCCAAAGCTCGGCGTGTCCTCGATATCGGCCCCCCTGATATTCAGGACTTCCGAAACCGAATCCACAACCACCCCGATATGCAGCTTGCCGGCCGGACCTTCGATTTCCACCACGACGATGCAGGTCCGGTCGGTGTATCCGTTTTCACCCATGTCGAAACGGAGTCGAAGGTCGATCACCGGGATGACCTTCCCCCTGAGGTTGATGACGCCCTTTACGAATTCCGGGGTCTGGGGAACGGGGGTTATCCGCATCATTCCTATGATCTCTTTTACTTTTAATATGCCGATTCCATATTCCTCGCTGCCAAGCGAAAAGGTGAGGTATTTGCCTTCCCTGTCCGTGGCAGTGTTTTCCGCCTGCGTTGCCTCCCCTGCCTGTTTTTTCATAAACCAGGACTCCTTTCGCTTCGAAAAACCCGAATTCAATATGTTGCCTGATTTGCGCACTCGGGCGGCAGTTGGCTCCACCCGTGCTCGATGTGCCCCGGACTCGCGCACGCATCGCGCTTCGTTATGTATAAATCGGCCTGGAGAGGCTTTTTCTTCAGTGCAACTCGTTCAAAAAATTAAAAGAAAGAAAGATTCATGGTTTTTGGCGCCACCCGCCCCACTCCCCCCTGCGGGGACCGGGAAATTTCGAGGTCCGGGCCGTTGCCATGCGAGGGTCTGTTCCGGATCAGGGGAAATACCCGCTCACTTTCAGAAAGAAAATGCGGCTTCTCAAAAACTTGGGGAAGCAGGCCGAAGAGTCGCCAAAATAGCGATCCCTTCAAAAGGCTGTGCGGAAAGCGGCATGGGCTCTACCTTTTGGGAGCATGCCCCGCTCCGCCGGAAAGAGCAATCAATGCCTGCCAGGTTGCTTTGGACCCGGGGTGTGCTTAAAATCGAGTTTGCTTCAGCAATTAGCTTCAGGTTATCCCATCCGCCGCAGCGCAACCAGGACTTCTATTCAAAAGGAGAAAAGAATGGCTCTAAGTTTGCCCGATCTGCCTTATTCGAAAGATGCGCTCGAACCCCATATAAGCGCCAGGACTCTTGAATTTCATCACGGCAAACACCATAAGGCATACGTGGACAACGGCAACAAGCTTATCGCCGGAACAGAATTCGAGAACCAAGCCCCCGAGGCCATCTTGAAAAAGATCGTTGGAGACGCCTCAAAGGCGGGCATGTTCAATAACGTCGCCCAAGCCTTGAATCATTCCTTTTTCTGGAAATGCATGAAGCCGAAGGGAGGAGGGCGTCCCACAGGCAAGGTTGCTCAAAAGATCGAATCCGATCTGGGAGGCTACCAGAAGTTTGCCGAGGAACTCAAGAACGCCGGAGCGACCCAGTTCGGCAGCGGATGGGCCTGGCTGGTGCAAAAGGACGGCAAGCTCCAGGTGATGAAAACGGCAAACGCCGACACCCCGGTGGCCCATGGGATAACCCCGCTCCTGGTGGTGGATGTCTGGGAACATGCATACTATCTGGACTACCAGAACAGGAGGCCGGATTTCCTTCAGGCCTTTATCGATAATCTCATCAACTGGGATTTCGTTAATGCAAACCTGAAATAGCGGCCGGGCCGACCAACCGCTCAAAAAAGCAAAGGCGGGGGAATTGCCCCGCCTTTGCTTTTCACACGCTTACCGTATGATGTGGATTTCCCGCCACCAGGCATCGAGCATCGCCCGGTCTCGGGTCCCGCACTAATTCGGATACACGTTTCCCGTTTCCAGAATGCACCAGCCGTTTCTGGTTTTCCCCAGCAGCAGGTTTACCTGCCACCCTTTACGGCAGTGGTCGGTTATCTCCTTGGGAAGCCGCACCTCAACTATGCCCGATGCGGCCAGCCCGGACAGGATCAGGATGCCGGGGTGAATCTGTTCGATTACAAAATAGTCGTCGAGTTCCGAAGTCCAGTACCGGGGAGCATGGCTCTGGGCGTATTCATAGAGGAGCCTCGCCAACCGCTCCGCGGCGGGCAGTTCCCGCGCGGCCTCGGCTGCCAGCCTCACACCCCGCTCCGCTGCCTCCCTGCTTATAAACTCTTTTTCTTCGAGCCATTTCACCAGTTTTTTGGTGACAATACCGGATGCCTGCAACAGGGCTTCGGAAGCCATGACCTTTCGGATCATGAAGTAATTCAAAAAGTTGGACAGGGAGTTGAGTATTTTCTCCGGCCCGAAAATTACGCAGAACTCCAGGTTTTTCTGAAAGTAGAGCTTTTCATAGAGGGCCACATCCGAGGAATTATCCAACTCGTGGTAGCCATGCCCGTTCAGGCAATGGCGAAGAAGGTCGACTACTTCCTCGTAGCGGTTGAGTGTCCGGGTTTTGAGCCGTTTTTGCTGGTCCTTCAGAAACCGGGTAAGGACCTCTTCGATATTGGGCCGGGCAACTCTTGGGAAATGCAGTATCTTTTTGGTGTTGTTCATCTCTTTTACCAGGGTTCCCCTCTTTGTCCTCATGAATACGAGATTCCCACATTTGCCGCGGTCAGGGGGATTTTCGCCCACCCGATCACAATCGGTCGCCGCAACCGGGGCAGAACCGGTAATCCGCTGAAACGGGGTGCCCACACTGCGAACACACAACGGGGCCCGCACCACCTGCCGGAGCCTGGAACGGCTTGTCCGGCGGCAGGACGGCGCCGCACTGGTTGCAGATCAAAACGGGCACTCCTTTTTTTAATTGAAACAGGGGAATGAAAAAAAGGCTGATATAGTGGTCGATCCGCTTTAGCCTGGCCTGCGCAAGCCCGCAGGCAGGACAGGACCTGGGAGTCTCATCCAGGGTGACCTTTTTTGGTTGCACCCCACCGATCAGGAAAAACATCCGAGCCCCTCGCAACACGAAAATCATTCTTCGACGTAAATTTATAGCACAGAATTCGATGGATGGCTACGGAATCCGGAAAACGGCAGGTGCCGGGTGCCCGATGCGGATTTCGCCGGTTCTCAAGCCGGCCGGGTTGTTGCCCGAATGGGGTTGCTTCAAAACACATGAACTTCACGTAAATGCGGGCGGAAACGGGAAAAAGACACCGGACCCCGGCCCAGAAGCACTGCCGGGGCAACGTTAAGGGGCGAGTCCGCCAGGCAATGGCAACATTTCCAATGAAACCCATTCGGGCAACCGCCCGTGGCGCTTGGGAAGAGGCGAAACGTACTCTTCGTATCAGGAAAAACGGGCGGCACTCTTCGCAAAACCGACGGTCGCCCGTTTCAATTCACTCACCAGGTCCGCGACCTTGCGGGCACCGCCGCCCGTTTCAAGGCAGGACTCGATCAGGCGCTCGAAAGCACTTCCTATGACTATCCCGTCTGCCATGGGGCAAATGCCGCCCACCTGCTCCGGCGTGGAAATCCCGAACCCGATACAAACCGGAAGGCCGTTGCAGGCGTTTTTCAGCTCCGCCGCCACTGCCGCCAGTTCGCCCAAGTCCAGCCCGCCGCTCCCGGTAACCCCGGTCATGGAAACCAGGTATATGAAACCGGTGGCTTTCGCCGCAATCCGAACCATACGTTGCGGGGGTGTGGTGGGGGCCACCAGCCGGATGAAATCCAACCCGTCGCCCCAGGCGCCTGTCAGTTCGTCGGATTCTTCGGGCGGCAGGTCCACAACCAGCACGCCGTCGGCCCCGGCGTCGACCGAATCCCGGTAGAATTCCACCGCTCCGTAGGCCAGGATAGGATTATAGTAGCTGAAAAGAACGATCGGCACAGGGCTGAACTCCCTTATCCGCCTCGTCATGTCCAGCACCGCCCGCATATTGGTGCCGGCCTTGATGGCCCTGGCCGATGAGCGCTGGATTACCGGCCCGTCAGCGGTCGGGTCGGAAAACGGAACGCCCAGCTCCAGTATATCCAGTCCGGAACTACACATTTCCTTCACAATTTCGAGAGATTGGGAAATGCTCGGGTCCCCGGCGGTAACGAAGCCGACCAGGGCCTTTTCACCCTTGCGGCGAAGTGCTTCGAAAGTTTCGGCAATCCTGCTCATAATGATCCTCGATAAATGGTGGTGGCACAATATATCGGCTCTGCCGGCCAAATCCCGGCTCTAACCCAGACTTTTGGAAACTATCCCCAGGTCCTTGTCTCCCCGCCCGGAGAGGTTGACGATGATAATCTGCGTGCGTGGCCGTCCCGCCGCTTCCAGCATCGCCTGTGCAACGGCATGGGAACTTTCCAGCGCCGGGATGATTCCTTCCAGCGAACTCAGGAGGCTGAACGCTTTGAGCGCCTGCGAATCGTCGATGGCCTCGTAGCGAACCCGGCCGGTGTCTTTGAGCCACGAGTGTTCGGGGCCCACCCCCGGATAGTCAAGGCCCGCCGATATCGAATGAGCCTCCATTATCTGCCCGTCAGCGTCCTGGAGCACGTAAGACTTGGACCCGTGAAGAACGCCCACGGACCCGGCCCCCAGGGTGGCCGCATGCTTGCCGGTGGAAACGCCGAACCCGGCCGCCTCGACCCCCACCATCTCGACCCCGTCGCCGAGGAAGGGATAAAAAAGCCCCATGGCGTTGCTGCCCCCTCCGACGCAGGCGATCAGCATATCGGGCAGGACGCCCCTGGCCCGCAGTATCTGCTCCCTGGCCTCGTCGCCTATAACCCTCTGGAAATCCCGCACCATTTCCGGGTAAGGGTGAGGGCCGGCAACCGAGCCTATGATGTAGAAGGTGTCCCGGACCGCTCCCACCCAGTACCGCAGCGCCTCGTTCATGGCGTCCTTCAGAGTGCCCGTGCCCGAATCCACCTGGACCACCTCGGCGCCGAGCAGTTTCATCCGCTGCACATTGGGGGCCTGCCTGGCAATATCTTCCCTGCCCATGAAAACCTTGCATTCCATGCCGAACAGGGCGGCGGCGGTGGCGGTGGCCACCCCGTGCTGGCCGGCGCCGGTTTCGGCGATCACCTTGGTTTTGCCCATCCACTTGGCAAGGAGCGCCTGCCCGAGGGTGTTGTTGATCTTGTGTGCCCCGGTATGCGCCAGGTCTTCACGCTTCAGATAGATCGTGGCCCCTCCGATATGCTCGCTCAGCCTGCCCGCGTGGAACAGCGGGGTGGGCCTGCCGGCGTAGTCTCTCAGCAGCTCCTCCAGGTCCGCGTTGAAAGCGGGGTCGCGGCAAATCGTGGAGAAAGCCTCCTCCAGTTCGATTATCGCAGGCATAAGCGTTTCGGCGATATAGCGCCCGCCGTAGATCCCGAAATGCCCCATTGCATCCGGCATCGAATCCGCCTTTTGCCCATAAGCTTCAGCAGCAATCTCATGCGCCGACTTCATTGAAATAACCTCCTCGAAACGACCCCGTAGCGGGCATTGCCCGCCCTGTGGACCGCCTCCAGAAACGTTTTAACTTTTGCCATATTTTTTTGCCCGGGCGAAGACTCGACTCCCGAGCTGACATCTACCGCATCGGGGACCGCTCCGGCAATCGCAGCCGCAACGTTTTCCGGGTCAAGGCCCCCTGCCAGGATGAAGGGGCGCCCGCCGAAAATCCCCCTTGCCGATTTCCAGTCCCAGGCAATGGCGTTTCCGCCCGGCAGCCGTCCACCGCCTTTTTCCACCAGGTAGGCGGAAGCACGATATGCCGAAGCGTCGCCCACCCCGGGCCTGCCGTTCAGGAAAAGAGTCTTTATGACCGAAATCCCTTCCTTTCGCAGCGAATCGACAAGAGCGGGATCTTCCGCCCCGTGAAGCTGGACCGCCCTCAGGCGGCATTTTTCCACTTTCCTCATAACGGCCGGGAAGGACTCGTTCACAAAAACCCCCACTCCCCACACGTGTTCCGGAAGGCACTCGCAGATCTCGCGGGCGACCTCGTCTTTTACGAACCTGGGGCTTGGCGGGTAGAAAACCAGCCCCACCGCGTCGGCTCCCAGAAAAGCGCATGCAAGCGCGTCCTCTACCCGCGACAACCCGCAGATTTTTGCCTGGACGCGGGGCAAAGGGTCGCGGGCAGCGGCAGGCCCTTCCTGCGAAGGCGGCAAGGGTTCCAGTTCAGAAGCATCGTTTTTCATGGCTTCCCGTCTCCGTGTAATTCTCTCAAAAACTGCACCGGGTCATCGGAGCGCATGATGCTTTCGCCTATCAGAAAATTGAATATGCCGGCATCGAGGAGCCGCTCGATTTCCTTTCGGCCGCCGATCCCGCTTTCGGCGACAACCACCTTGTCCGAACCGACGCGCCCGGCAAGATCGATCGAAGTCCGGATGTCGGTTTTAAACGTCGTGAGGTCGCGGTTGTTTATCCCGATGATGCGCGCTCCGGCGCAAAGCGCCGTATCCAGTTCCGCCCCGTTGTGGACCTCTACCAGGGCGTCCAGCCCGACCCCGTCGCACAGGGCGATCATTTCCCCAAGCACCCGCGCCGAGAGCGCCCGCACGATCAGCAGCACCGCATCGGCCCGGATCACGGCCGATTCGTAGACCTGGTACGGCGATATCAGGAAGTCTTTTCTAAGGACCGGGATTTTCGAGGCGCACCTGGCCGCTTCGAGATCTTCCCGGCAGCCGGAAAAAAACCTGCTGTCCGTCAGCACCGATATGGCGGCGGCACCCCCCAGTTCGTACATCCGCGCATACTTTGCGGGATCGACTTCGGGGCGGATCGGACCTTTTGACGGCGAGGCGCGCTTTATTTCGGCGATCACGTTGATGCCGCCGGGACCGGGCGAGGCAAGCCGGACAAAAAACGAGCGCCTCTCAACGGATTTTTCGGCACGGAGCCGCAGAAAATCTTCCGGAACCATCCTGGACAGCTCCTCGACCTCCTGCTTTTTGTGTTCGATAATTCGGGACAAAAAATCAGACATCTCAAAAACCCCGCCTAAGCGTTTTCGTTGGTAAACCTCACAAGCTCGTTCAGCTTGTCCATTGCCCTGCCTTCGTCGATGGCATTTCCGGCAAGCCCGATTCCCTCCGGCAGGTCGCAGGCAACTCCGGCCGCCACCAGCGCCGCCCCGGCGTTTATAACAACCACGTCCCGCCCGGGACCCTTTTCGCCCTCCAGGATCTTCCTGGTAATGAGCGCATTATCGGCCGGGGTCCCGCCCGCCAGGTCCCCCCTGGCGGCCCTGGGAATGTTTAGCTGCTCGGGAGATATGTCATAGGTTCGTATCGCGGCGCCGTTCAGCTCGGATACCCTGGTGGGTGCGCAAACGCTGATTTCATCCAGGCCGTCGTGGCCGTGAACCACCAGCGCCCGCCTTGCGCCCAGAAGCTTCAGGGCCTGGGCGAACATTTCGGTCAGGGCGGGCGCGTAGACGCCTATCAACTGGCAGTTGGCCCCGGCCGGATTGGTCAGGGGGCCGAGCATATTGAATATCGAACGCACCCCCAGCTCTTTTCTGGCCCTGGCCGCATGGCGCATCGCACCGTGAAAAAGCGGTGCGAACAGGAAACCGATCCCGATCTCCCTTACCGCCTCCTCGACCACCTCCGGGCCCACCTGGAGGTTTACGCCCAGAGATTCCAGCAAATCGGCGCTCCCGCACTTGCTCGAAACCGACCGGTTTCCGTGCTTGGCAACGGTTACTCCGCAGCCCGCCACCACGAACGCGGCCGTTGTCGATATATTGAAGGTGTTAAGGGAATCGCCCCCCGTTCCGCACGTATCGACAACCACGTCGGCGTTGGTCTGGACGCGGATGGCCTTGCGGCGCATGGCCCGCGCCGCCCCGGCAAGCTCGGAGAAGGTCTCGCCCTTGGTGGCGAGCGCCGCCATGACGGCCCCGATCTGGGCGTCGGTCGCATTTCCGGACATGATCTCGCCCATAAGGGCCGCCATTTCCTCTTCGCGAAGATCTTCCCTGCGGATCAGGCGCTTAAGGCTTTCTCGAATCATCTGTGTTGCTCCCTGTCTTTCCCGTTCGTCAGTTCGAGGAAGTTTTTGAGAAGCCGCTTGCCGACCGGCGTCATGATCGATTCCGGGTGAAACTGCACACCTTCGGTAAGGTGCTCCCGGTGGCGGATGCCCATTATCTCGCCGTCTTCGGCAAACGCCGTGATTTCCAGGCAATCCGGAAGACTTCCCTCGGAAACCGCCAGCGAATGGTAGCGCATCGCCGCAAACGGTCCGTTTATGCCCTTGTATATGGACTTTCCATCGGCGCTGACCGTCGAGACTTTTCCGTGCATCAGTTTTTTTGCATGCACCACCTGCCCGCCGAAAGCGGCAGCGATGGCCTGATGCCCCAGGCAGATCCCCAGGATGGGGATTTTTCCCGAAAACTCCCTGATTGCCGGAATCGAAACCCCGGCGTCTTCCGGCCGGCAGGGTCCGGGGGATATCACGAGCGCCGACGGTGCGGCCCGCGCGATGTCCCGCGTGGATACCGCATCATTTCGCACCACCTCCACTTCGGCCCCGAGCATCCGGAAATACTGGTACAAATTGTACGTAAACGAGTCGTAGTTATCGATCATGAAAAGCATTCGGTCCTCCTTGGCGTCCCTGCGCGGACGCGGCACTCGGCGGCCGCCCCGGCTTTACCCCGATAACGGCACCGTTTTCTATCATCCGGAGCGCCCTCTCGATCGACTTGGCCTTGTTTATCGTCTCCTGCCTTTCACGTTCCGGGTCCGAATCGGCAACGATCCCCGCCCCCGCCCTGACCGTCAGCACGCCGCCCTCGATGCACGCCGTCCGGATGGTTATGGCAAGGTCCATATTGCCCGTGAACGAAACGTAGCCGATGGCCCCACCGTATGGGCCGCGCGGCGAATCTTCCAGTTCGGCGATAATTTCCATGGCGCGCACCTTGGGAGCGCCGCTGAGTGTGCCTGCCGGAAAGGTCGCCCGGAACAGGTCGAAAGCGTCGAGATTTTCGGCCAGGTCACAGTTAATGTTGGATACCAGGTGCATCACGTGCGAGTACCTCTCGACCACCATCAGGTCGGTTACCTGGACCGTGCCCGTTTCCGCAACCCGGCCGAGGTCATTGCGGCCGAGATCGACCAGCATCAGGTGCTCCGCCCTCTCCTTTTCATCCTGGAGCAGTTCGTCGGCCAGTCCACGGTCTTCCTGCTCGGTCCTGCCGCGGGGGCGGGTGCCGGCGATGGGGCGCAGGGTGGCCGACCCGTTTTCCAGCCGGATCATCGTCTCCGGGGACGAGCCTACAAGGACCGTGTTGTCGAAATGGAGAAAGTAAAGATAGGGGGAAGGGTTTATGAACCGCTGTGCGCGGTAGAGTGACCAGGGATCGGGAGGATTGGGGCAGGTGAACCGCTGGGAATAGACG
Source organism: uncultured delta proteobacterium (assembly GCA_963712895.1). GTDB lineage: Bacteria > Desulfobacterota > Syntrophobacteria > Syntrophobacterales > Syntrophobacteraceae > SbD1. Next base: position 717,684 of record CAVQJR010000021.1, read on the forward strand.
GCCTGGATGATGTCGCCCTCGGTTATGTATTCCTTGATCCGGGCGACACCGGCGCGAAAATTTTCGGGCTCCGTCTCCGGCCCCAGGGGAAACCGGCCGGGCGGCACGCGCCCTGTGAGGTCCGGGGCTTTTCTGAGCTTTGCGCTCATCAGCGCCAGGGTTTCCAGGCTTTTGTCGTAGGCCCCGTCGGCGTCTCCGTTTTCAACCAGCCCGTAGGCGACCAGTGTCAAGGTGTGGCGCACGTTGTCGAATATGAACAACTGGCCGGGTAAAATAAAATGGGCCAGCGGAGTTTCCGGAGGAAGGGTATTCGGAATGTTTTCGAAAAATGAAACGAATTCGTAGGTGAAAAACCCGACCATTCCACCCCAGAAACGCGGAAGGCGGGAAAGTGTAACCGGTTTGTAGGCGGACATGATGGAGCGCAGCACTTCCAGCGGTTTTCCGTGATGGGCGATGCGCTCGGTATGTGCCCCGCTCTCTATTGCTACCTCGTCGCGATAGACGCGGATGGATTTTGTGGCGGAATTTCCCAGGAAGCTGTACCTTCCCCAGCGCTCGCCGCCTTCCATGCTTTCCAGCAGGAAAACCGGGCCGCTGCCGTCATATATCTTTGCCAGGGCCGAGACGGGGGTTTCCGTGTCGGCAAGGACTTCCCGGCAGACCGGAATAAGATTTCCGCCTTCGGCCATGCTCCTGAATTCCGATCTTTGCGGGTAAAACCCCAATTCCATTTGGTCCTCCTTCTTATATTCCGGTTGCGGGCCGCCGGATTTCGGCCGCGCTAAATCCCGCCTGCGTTGCGTGGTTTTCAGATCCGCGCGGCGGGCTTTTTCAGGATTTCATTTCCGCGGCGCGATTTTCCGGGTGCCCGTTCGTGGACATCTTATAGACGTCGAAGATCGGGCCGATCTGCCTGCACAGGTCTTCGAACTGGGCCGGATAAAGGGACTGCGGCCCGTCGCTCAAAGCGGTCTCGGGAGCGTGATGCACTTCCACTATCAGCCCGTGGCAACCCACGGCCACCGCCGCCCGGCTAAGAGGTATCACCTGGTCGCGGCGCCCGGCCGCATGGCTGGGGTCGACGATTATGGGCAGGTGCGTTTCATGCCGGACCACCGGAATGGCCGATACGTCCAGCGTATTGCGGCTGTGGTGTGCAAAGGTGCGCACCCCGCGCTCGCACAGGATGACCCTGTCGTTTCCCCCTTCCATGATGTACTCCGCGGCCATGAGCAGCTCTTCGATGGTGGCGGCCATGCCGCGCTTCAGGAGGACCGGCTTTTTGGCCTTGCCCGCGCGCCGCAGCAAACTGAAGTTCTGCATGCTCCTGGCCCCGATCTGGATTATGTCCGCATATTCCTCCACCATGTCCACCACCTCGTGGTCTATGGCTTCGGTCACCACCGGCATCCCGGTCTCGGCCCTCACCTTGGCGAGGATTTTCAGCCCCTCCTCTCCAAGGCCCTGGAAGGCGTAGGGCGAAGTCCTGGGCTTGAAGGCACCGCCCCTGAAAATCTGAGCACCGGCCTTTTTTACTATCCTGGCAATGGTGAGCGCCTGAAGCTCGCTTTCCACCGCGCACGGTCCCGCCATGACCGTAAAGTGACCGTTGCCGATCAAAACTCCCCCCACCTCGATCACGGTGTCCGCGGCCTGGGATTCGCGGCTGACCAGCTTGTAGGGACGCGTAACCGGAATGGCCTCCTTGACGCCCGGCAGCGCTAAAAGGTAGGAAGCGTCCACCACGCCTTCATTGTGCAGTACGCAGATGGCCACTCTTTCGCCTCCCGGAATGGGACGAGCGGTGTAGCCTTTTTTCTCAATCGCCCCAACCACGGCCTCGATATCGGATGGTGTAGCGTTCTTGCTCATAACGACCAGCATGGCTTTCTCTCTTCTGATTCGCGGTTTCTTCAAGGCATAAAAAAAGGGGCCGTGGATCCTGTTTCCCGCGGCCCCTTAAAAACCAAAAAGGGACCGTGAGCCTAGGTGCGGCCCACGGTCCCTAACAATCCTCAACACGAACTGATGGTTAACCGGTCAGGCACGCACCTCCCCGCCAGAAAAGCCACCAACGCCAGAAATTATTTGCCGAAATAGTTTGCATTCCCAATCCTTAAAAATATTGTCACAGTGTTCTTAACAACCCCTGCCGGCGATTGTCAAGCGAAAATTTTTCTCCGCACGTTCGGCACCGACTGCGCGAAGGCACCGAAATAGGGCTTGCGTATCGCCCGCGGGCGGGTGGAGGTCGAGGACTCTTGCAAATCGGCCCCCGCCCGTTATACTGAAAAAATGATGAACGAGACTAATTTCTGGGAAATCCTGGAAAAACCCATTTTTGCCATGGCTCCCCTTTCCGGCATAACGGACAGCGCGTTTCGCCGGGTGTGCAAGAGCTTTGGGGCCGACCTGGTCTACAGCGAACTGGCAAGCACCACCGCACTGGTTTGCAACCCGGGCCGAACGCTGGAGCTTATCCATTTCGAGCAAACCGAGCGGCCCTATATCGTCCAGCTTTTCGGAAGCAATCCCGAACACTTCGCCAGGGCTTCCCGGCTGGTGACCGAAAAGGTGCGCCCGGACGGCATCGACATCAATTTCGGATGTCCCGTCCCCAAGGTTATCAAAACCGGGGCGGGCGCGGCGCTTATGGCCAACCTGCCGCTTGCCAGGCAAGTCATACGGAGCGTCATCGAAAACACTCACCTGCCCGTTTCGCTAAAAGTGCGCATCAGGGTAAAAGACGTGGGGTTGGGAGAATTTCTCGACCACGTCGGCGACCTTGACATAAAAGCGCTCATGATCCACGGACGCTCGCTCGCCCAGCGTTTCTCCGGTCCCAACGAGATTGAAACCACCAGGAAGGTACGCGAAAATTTCAAAGGAGTCATCCTGGCCAACGGCGGCGCCACCAACGCGGAAAAAGGAATCGAACTGCTCCTGAAAACCGGTGCGGACGGCCTGGGAGTCGCGCGCGGAGCGCTCGGGAGGCCCTGGATATTCCACGAACTCAAAGGCAGGACAAACGGGGGACCTTTTCGCATTTCAGGGGGACAAATCATTAAGACGGCCATGGAACACGCCCGGATGGCCGAAACCCTCAAGGGCCGGCGCGGTCTGGTCGAGATGCGAAAACACCTGTGCTGGTATGTGCAGAACATCCCACGGGCGGGAGAGATCAGGAAAAGGCTCTCCGCGGTGAACAGCCTCGATGAGATCGAGCAGATCCTGGGAGCGATCGAATATGAGGTTTGATCGAAGCCTTATTGATCGATTTCTTCCCCCTCCCCTATCCCTTCCCGCCAGGGGAGGGGGCTTGAAATAGCAAGCGACCCGCTGGCTCCCAAGCCGGGGCTTGGGAACCAGCAAGTCTGGGAACCGGCAAACCAGCAAGAGGAAAGCCGTTCAATCGCAAAGACGCCGGATGCCAGCCCAAGGACGCTGGGGGGATGACTAATCGGACCCGGTCTTCCCAAGGACGTCGAGATCAATCTCCGCCAGCACCGGCGTGTGGTCGCTCGGGCCGGCGGCGGCGCGGGGTTCGGTGTCCACCCGGCAATCGACCGATGCCGCGGCCAGCGGTTCGGTTGCCAGGATGTGGTCCAACCTCCATCCGAGGTCTCTTCGGAAACTCTCCGGCAACCGGTAGTCCCAGAATGTGAACTGCTTGACGCCGGGATGGTGCTTTCGGAAAAGATCGGTAAGACCCCACGACACCACGTCGGCAAGCGCCTTTCTTTCCGCCGGATGAAACCCAACTTTTCCGTCCATGCGCCTCGGTGAAAACACGTCGATTTCCTCGGGAGCAACGTTTAGGTCGCCGGTCCAGATTACCGGCTGGTCGGGCCGTGAATGCGTTTCGAGAAGGTTTCGCACCCTGGCAAAGAATTCGAGCTTTTGCGCAAAGGCCGGGTGCTCCGGGCTTCTGCCCTGGGGAACGTAGGTGTTTACCACCCGGATTGCGCCGAACCTGGCGGCGATAAGCCGCGCCTCCTCCTCGGGCAGGCCGTCTTCGAATTTGCGGCGCACCTCGTCGGGCTTTTGCGTGCTCAGAATTGCCACTCCGTGGAAAGATTTCTGCCCGCAAACGCTCGATTCGTAGCCGATCTCCCTAAAGGGCTCCACCGGGAACTCGGCATCCCGGCACTTGATTTCCTGGAGACACAGGACATCGGGCCGGTTTCGCTCGGTCCAGGAAAGCACCACCTGCTGGCGGGACCGGATGCCGTTGACGTTGAAAGTGGCGACTTTCCATTTCATTTTGCGAGCCTCGATATCCGTGCCCCAGGTTTCGAAATTTACGGATAGATGCTATATAGTTGATTTACCTGTTATATTTAAAATCGCAAGGGCCGTCGCGCACACTTTTTGGTTGCCAGACGGGTTTAATTCGTGTTAGAGAACCCTGATTTTCTTTAAAAACGCACTCCCCCTTTCCTTTTGGTGTCCGGGGGCCACAGCGGCCGATGGATGCACGGGGGCGGAGGCAAAAACCAGAAGGAGCCTACCATGGCAATCGTTGGAATGAAGCAGTTGCTGGAAGCGGGAGTCCATTTCGGGCACCAGACACGCCGATGGAACCCCAAAATGAAACCTTACATCTTCGGTGCGCGCAACGGCATTTATATCATAGATCTTCAGCGCACCGTCAGGCTTTTCAATACGGCCTACCAGTTCGTGGTGGACACCGTTGCGGCCGGCGAAACGGTGCTTTTCGTGGGCACCAAGCAGCAGGCCCGCGACACCATCCAGGAAGAAACCGACCGCTGTTCCATGTTCTACGTCAACCAGCGCTGGCTCGGCGGAATGCTCACCAACTTCAAGACGATAAAGCAGAGAATCGACCGACTCAAGGAACTGGACACCATGTTCGAGGACGGCGGCATAAACCGTTTTCCGAAAAAGGAAATCCTCGTCCTGTCGCGCGAGCGCGAGAAGCTGGAAAAAAACCTGGGTGGAATAAAAAAGATGAACAGGCTGCCCAGCGCGCTTTTCGTGGTCGATACCCAGCGGGAAAACATTGCCGTTGCCGAGGCCAACAGGCTTGGCATTCCGGTGGTGGCAATCGTTGACACCAATTGCGACCCGGACGTCATTGACTATCTGATACCCGGAAACGACGACGCCATAAGGGCCATAAGGCTGGTGACCTCCAAGATCGCCGATGCCTGCATCGAAGGGCAAAACAAGTATAACGAAATGCAGCAGGCCGATATCGACAAGGGCGTCGAACTTGAAGAAGTGCCCGCCGGCCAGATACTTGGCCAGGAAGAGGAAGGGCCGGTGGTGGAGATCGTAAATCCCGTCGTTGAAACCGAAGAAAAAGAACCGGAAGCTTGATTTCCGAGGCCTCGGGGTTACCCCGGGACCCTTTCCATCGCGAAAAATTCCACTCGTCTAATGCAAGACGGGCTTCGGTCCGTTTTGATGATTTTGCACCAGGAGGAAGAAATTGGACATCACCTCAACAATGGTAAAGGAACTCAGGGACAGGACCAACGTCGGCATGATGGACTGCAAGAAGGCGCTCCAGGATTCCGAGGGTGACATGGAAAAAGCAGTTGACCTGCTTCGCCAGAAGGGGCTTGCCAAGGCGATGAAGCGGGCGGGGCACGAGGCGGCCGAGGGGATGGTGCACTCGTATATCCACAGCGGAGGCAAGATCGGCGTCCTGGTCGAAGTGAACTGCGAGACGGACTTTGCGGCCAAGAGTGAGGATTTCGGCGAATTCGTCAAAAACATCGCCATGCAGATTGCGGCGGCGAATCCGTTCGGGGTGACCCCCGAAGACATTCCCCAGGAGGTTATCGAGCGCGAACGGGCCATTTACATGGCCCAGGCCCAGGAGTCCGGGAAACCGCAAAATATTCTGGAAAAAATGGTTGACGGGAAAATGCGGAAATTCTACGAAGAGAATACGCTTTTACAGCAAAAATATATCCGCGACTCCGAAAAAACCATTCAGGACTATTTGAACGAATTGATCGCCAAGATCGGCGAGAAGATACAGGTTCGCCGTTTTTGCCGCTATCAGGTGGGTGAATAGGATTTTGGCGTATGGTGTGGGCAGGAGATCCAACCTGCCCACCATCGGTGGATTTCGGGTGGGAAAAGCGCCGGAGCGGCTGGCACGGAATATATATGAGCGAAATGATCAAGCCTATATACAAGAGGGTGCTCCTTAAATTGAGCGGAGAAGCTCTGTTGGGGTCCGAGCCCTACGGGATCGACACCAAAGTCCTGCAGGACATCGCCGGGGAGATCGCCGAGGTGCACCGCATGGGCGTCGAGGTCGCTCTGGTGATCGGCGGTGGAAACATCTTTCGCGGTGTTTCCGCGGCATCGCAGGGCATGGACCGCTCGACCGCCGATTACATGGGCATGCTCGCAACCGTTATGAACGCTTTGGCTCTCCAGCAGGGTCTCGACAAATGCGGCGTGGCTACTCGCGTGCAATCGGCAATCGACATGAAAGAAGTGGCCGAACCCTATATCCGGCGCAGGGCGATTCGCCACCTGGAAAAGGGGCGGATTGTTATTTTTGCCGCCGGGACCGGCCTTCCATTTTTCACGACGGACACCACCGCCGCCCTTCGCGCCATCGAGATAGGGGCAGAGGTGTTGATGAAAGCCACAAAGGTCGACGGGGTCTATGAATCCGACCCGGAAAGCAATCCCCTTGCGGAAAGATACGACCGGATAAGCTTTTCACAGGTCCTCAGCCGCAATCTCAAGGTCATGGACGCCACCGCCATATCGCTTGCCAGGGACCAGAACATGCGAATCATTGTTTTCTGTCTGAAAAAGAAGGGAAACATCAAAAAGGTGGTAACTGGCCAGCAGCTCGGCACCGTTGTGGAGGAAACCAGTTATGCTTGACGCGCTTTACAGTGAGCTTGGCGACCGCATGAACAAAGCGGTGGAAACCCTGGAGTCCGATTATAAACGGCTGCGCACCGGGAGGGCCTCGGTTTCCCTGGTGGACGGGATAAGGGTGGATTATTACGGTACGTCGACACCCCTGAGTCAGCTCGCGACTCTGACCATTCCCGATCCCCGCACGATAATGATTCAGCCGTGGGACATATCGGCTGTGGGCGATATCGAGAAGGCGATCCTGAAATCCGAGCTTGGTCTCACCCCGATGAACGACGGCAAGATGATTCGTATCAGCATTCCGCCGCTTACGGCCGAGCGCAGGCGCGACCTTGTCAAGGTGGTCAAGAAAAAGGCCGAAGAGTCAAAGGTCGCCGTGCGCAACATCCGGCGCGACATCAACGAGAAATTGAAGGACCTGAAGAAAGACAAGAAGGTATCCGAAGACGAACAGTTCCGCGCCCAGGATGAAATCCAGAAGATAACCGATGAATATGTGAAAAAAATCGATACCGTCTACGGGTCGAAAGAAAAAGAAATCCTGGAAACTTAGATGCTCGAACTCGATTCGAAGCGCCTTCCGCGCCACGTTGCCATCATAATGGACGGCAATGGGCGGTGGGCAAAGAAAAAGCTGAGAAGCCGCGTTTACGGCCATAAAGAGGGCGCTAATTCAGCACGCGACGTCGTGACCTGCTGCCGCAGGCTTGGAATACCTTACCTGACCCTCTACGCGTTCTCGAAAGAGAACTGGAACCGCCCGGAAACCGAGATAAAAGCGCTTTGGGGGCTGCTGGAGCGGTTTCTAAAATCCGAAACCCCCGAACTCATCAGGCAGGAAACCTGCCTGCGCCACATCGGCGACCTGGAAGGAATTCCGCCCAGGGTACTGAAAACACTGCGCACCACGGAGGAGCTGACGGCAGGATTCGACAAGCTCATTTTGAACCTTGCCATGAACTACGGCGGACGACAGGAAATCGTGCAGGCCGCCAAGCTCCTTGCGACCGACATTGCAAACGGCCTCTACGGGACCGGCCAGATATCCCCCGAAGTGTTTTCGAGCTATCTGTACACGAGCGACTGCCCCGACCCCGACTTGGTAATCCGCACCGGGGGAGAAATCAGGGTGAGCAACTTTCTTCTGTGGCAGTTGGCCTATGCAGAACTCTATTTTACTGAAATCCTATGGCCGGATTTCCGCGAGGCGGATTTTCTGGAAGCCCTTGGGGAATTCCAGAGACGGGAGCGGCGGTTCGGACGCACAGGCGAACAGGTACAGTCTCGCCTCCAAAACGGTGGTGAGTTGGAAATCCAGAGCCGCGGGTAGCAGGATGCCCGAACCGGCTTGAGAGTCCATAGATAAAATGTGGTGGGCAATCGAGTTCAACTGCATGACGAAAGGATACGGATACGAGCAGCAGGTATTGGCACGCGAAGCCGCGAAGCCGCAAAGAAGGGACCGATCTTAAAAACTTCGCGCCTTCGCGCCTTCGCGTGAAACTGTGAATTTCATGCCCGATTCCCTACAACCCGGTCCTCATTACCAGCGCTGGCGAACGGGGCTGCTGCTGGGCCTTCCCGTTGCGGCCTGCGTGACGGTCGGCCCGTCGTGGAGCTGGTGGCTGATTCTCACCGTGATGTCCGCCCTGGCGACATGGGAACTGCACGGCCTTTTCTTTACCGGCATCCTGCCGCTCAAATGGCGCGCCCTGTCGTTTACGGCCGCCGTGCTGATGCCGGCCGGGGCACACTTCCTGGGCCTTACCGGCCTGAACCTGGCGCTTTTCTGTTCCGTTTTCGGCGCTTTCTGCCTGATTCTACTCACATCGCCACGGGACCCCGAAGAGATCTCGCGCGTGGCGCGTCTGGCCCTCGCATGGTTCTACGTGCCTTTTCTTGTCTCCTATATGCTTTTGGTGGGAGCGGCGCCCCAGGGCCGGTTCTGTATTCTGTTCGTACTGGGAACCATTGTCGCCGGAGATGCCGGCGCCTACCATACAGGCGTGAAATTCGGCCGCCATAAGCTTTTCGAGCAGGTGAGCCCGAAAAAAACCATCGAGGGCGCCGCGGGTGGACTGGCGGCCAGCATGGTGGTCGGCACGATCTTGGGTTCGTTGTTTTTGAAGAATTTGCAGTTTTCCGAGGTGCTGGCATTCAGCTTTTTTGTTGCAATTACCGGCCAGATCGGAGACCTTGTCGAATCGATGATCAAGCGCAACTGCGGCAAGAAGGATTCGAGCGGCTTGCTGCCGGGCCACGGTGGACTCCTTGACAGGCTCGATTCGCTTGTTTTCGCTTTTCCGTTGATGTGGTTCCTTCTGCGGTGGGTTGCCTGAATCTTTTTGCAGGATTTGGTGTACTCGATGTTTCCCATTCGGAAGGATCAGCCCGCTTAAATGAATAAAAAAAGAATAGCCATTCTCGGAAGTACCGGCTCGATCGGCCAAAGCACCCTGGAGGTGATCCGCCAGTTTCCCGGCCGTTTCGAAGTCGCAGCCCTGGCCGCCGGCTACAACGCGGCGCTTCTTTCCAGCCAGATCGCCGAATTCAAGCCCAAAACCGTCTCGCTCATCAACCGGCAGACCGCCGAGGAGCTTTGCACGCTTCTAAAAGACGGCTCCATTCCGGCCCCTGAAGTGCTTTTCGGCCCGGAAGGCTTCACAAAGGTCGCCGCCCACCCCGATTCGGATATTCTCGTTTCCGCCATGGTTGGGGCCGCCGGCCTGGTGCCCACACTTGCCGCCATCGAAGCCGGGAAAAGCATCGCACTCGCCAACAAGGAAACACTGGTCGTTGCGGGCGAGATCGTAATGCGCCTGGCCGCCGAAAAAAACATCAAAATCCTTCCTGTGGACAGCGAGCACAGCGCTATATTTCAAGCCCTCCAGGGCAATCACAGGGAAGCCCTCGACAGGATACTTCTGACCGCATCCGGCGGACCTTTTTTCCGCAGGAGCCACGAAGAGCTGAAGTCGATGGGGCCGGAAGCCGCCCTCCGCCATCCCAACTGGTCCATGGGCAAAAAGATCACCATCGATTCGGCAACCCTCATGAACAAGGGCCTGGAAGTAATCGAAGCCCGCTGGCTGTTCGGGGTGGAGTTGGAACGCATTTCGGTCCATATTCATCCGGAGAGCATAATCCACTCCATGGTGGAATACGTCGACGGCTCAGTCATAGCGCAAATGGGAATACCGGACATGAAAATACCCATTGCCTATGCCCTGGCCTTCCCGGAACGCCTCCCGATATCCGGCCCGCGGCTGGACCTTTTCCGGCTCCAGAAGCTTTCCTTCTATCCGCCGGACATGGAAAAATTTCCCTGCCTGCGCCTTGCCTACGAGGCCGCCCGCCGCGGTTCGACCATGCCCGCAGTGCTCAATGCGGCAAACGAAATAGCGGTTGGCGCTTTTTTAAACAAAACCATCGGATTTACCGATATTCCCGATGTCATACAAAAAGTGATGAGCGCACACCAGCCGGGTCCGGGCCTGAGCCTGGAATCCATTCTCGATGCCGACACATGGGCGAGAGATGAGGCTTCCAAAATTGTTTCCCGGGACGGAAAAAACCACCGCTGAGCGGGGGCTAAAATTACGATCCGGAATTATATTTAGCCACATAAACTTCTTAATCGGAGTGAGGACCTGACGTTGCTTACGATAATTCTTTCAACTGCGGTAGTGCTTGGAATCCTGATATTCGTGCACGAACTCGGCCACTTTCTGGTTGCCAAGAAAAGCGGTGTGACTGTTTTGCGCTTTTCCCTCGGATTTGGCCCAAAGATTCTCGCCTATACAAGGGGCGGAACGGAGTACTGCATTTCGGCGATCCCGCTTGGCGGGTACGTGAAAATGCTCGGTGAAGACTCCGAGGAGGAATTGAACGAGGAACAGCTCGCCGGCGCCTTCTCGCAGCAGTCGGTGTGGAAGCGCATGGCCATAGTTTTCGCCGGGCCGATGTCCAATTTCCTGCTGGCGATCCTTCTCTATTCTTTGCTTTTTGCGTTTTCCGGCATTCCCGAACGGTTGCCCGAAATCGGTGCCGTAAATCCGGGCTCTCCCGCCGAACAAGCCGGACTGAAGCCCGGCGACAGGGTGCTGTCGATTAACGGCAAGCCGCTCACCAACTGGGAGGAACTCTCCGAGTCCATTGAAAAATACGGCGATAAGCCCGTTACGCTCGATATCAGGCGCGATGCCAGTGAATTCGTGGTGACGGTCACGCCCATGGTGAACGCGGTCCCCAATCTGTTCGGGGAAGCGGTGAAGCGCCCGGTCATAGGCGTTACCGCCTCTGAAAAATTCGCGACGAAGAAGGTAAACCCGCTTTGGGCCGGCTACTATGCCCTGGCCCACACCTACAATCTGAGCAAGCTCTTCCTGCTTACCGTGGTGAAGCTCATCGAGAGGGTCGTCCCCCTCCAGACGCTCGGCGGGCCGATCCTGATCGCCCAGATGGCCGGACAGCAGGCACAGGAGGGATTCTCCCACCTGGTTAATTTCATCGCCCTTATAAGCGTCAACCTGGCAGTCCTGAACCTGTTGCCGATCCCGGTCCTGGACGGCGGGCACATCTTCTTCTTTCTCATCGAAAGTATCCTTGGACGGCCGCTGTCCCTCAGGAAAGTGGAGATAGCCACGAGGATCGGAATGCTTGCACTGCTTACGCTGATGGTCGTGGTAATCTATAACGATGTCATGCGGCTGGATTGGAGCGGGGTTTTTTCGTGGTTCAGGCGCCTGTTGTCGTAATTCGGCCATGCGCCGCGGCCCATGGCCTCATGTTGCGAAGGTGCGGGGGAACCGGTTCCCCCGCTCTTTTTTTGCTGCCCTCCGGCTCTTCGCACCAGGCGTTTCTTTTTTGTTCACGGATCGACAATAATGAAAATTCTTGCCGCCGATACCTCCACGATGTCAGGCAGCCTGGCCCTGATCGAGGATGAGTCCGTCGTTGCCGAATGGACCATCAAATCGGCCGCCACCCACAATCGGCGCCTGCTCAGGGCCATCGACTTTCTGATCGCCGAGGCCGGATGGACCCTGGACGACATAGACGGGTTTGCAGTGGCCGGCGGGCCGGGAAGCTTTACCGGCCTTCGGATCGGAATGACCACTATGAAGGTGCTGGCATGGACCGCGGGAAAGCTCTATGCCGCCGTCCCGTCCCTGGACGCCCTCGCCTTTCCTCTCTGCTTTTCGGAGCATCCTGTCTGCACCATCCTTGATGCCCGTAAAAAAGAGGTTTACTGTGCTCTATATCAGCCGGACCGAAAGGGAAACCTGAAGACCGCCATGCCTTGGGCAGTCCTTTCTCCCGCAGCCCTGGCGGACAGGATCGACCGGCAGGTGATTTTTTGCGGGGATGCCTGGCCGCTGTATAAAAGCCAGATAAAAAGAAAGCTCGGGTCCCTTGCGATCGGCGCTCCTCCCTTTTTCCACGTCATACGGGCATCATCCGTGGGGGAACTTGCCAGGAGAAGATTTGCAAAGGGACAGTCGGATGATCCCGCAACCAGTGCTCCTATTTACATCAGGTCCTCGGAGGCCGAAATCAATTACCCGCACTTTGCGGAGAAAAGCTGTGCAGAACCGGAAATTACATAAGTCCAACCGGATCAAGACATATTTTCGCAAGAAAAACCCCGACGCCCCGGCATCTTTCCTGCTGAAAACCCTGTGCGACCCGGGCTTTCCTCTCTACTTTCTCCTGCGCAATCTGAACTGGCTCCAGCAGGAAAAGTGGTGGCAAGCTCTCTCGCCACGTTCGCGCCGAGTCCGCGCCACCAGGATGGTAATTGAGAGGATCGTCTTTTTCAGCGAAGTGAAAGGCTGGAAAACGTGGCTGGACCGGGAGAACCGGCCCGGACCGGCGGAAAAGAACGTCGGGGACCTCGAAGTCCCCGAGTATTGCAACAAATGCGGGCTTTGCTGCGAAGTGGCGAGCGGGCTGGCGGAATTTCCGGGAGCATGCGATCTGCCGGGCCGGTGGCAGGCGGTCTTTGGCAACGGGCTGGGCAAGGGCCACCGCTTTTGCCCGTTCCTGTGGGAGGACAACGGGTCCGGCGGCAGCTCCTGTTCCATTTATCCGTGGCGCTCTAACGGCTGCCGCCTGTTCGAGTCCGAAGAATGCGATTTCTTTTGGAAAACCCCGGAACCCACCGGGGTTTCCAGCGAAAAGAACCTGCTCCTAATGAGGAGATGGCTCGCCAATCTGGTTAATGCCCGCAAGTTGCCACTGGCCTGTGCCGATGTCGCGGCAAAAAGTCCAGAATTCCTGAAACTTGACCGGGTTTAGCTTATCCCCCTGGACTACCTGGCCGCTTTGGTCGTCAACTGTGTAGTCCAGAAGATTGGCGGTGAAAAATACGGTTATGTAGTCTTTCCCGGACTCCTGCCAGGCTTCCGCGAATTCAACCTTCCTTACGGCGATATTTTCCAGCCTGTTGATTCTTCCCTGCTGCTTCATTTTGGCGAATTCATCGCTGAAATATACAGCCATTTCCGGGGTGAGTATATTTGCGGTCCCGTCGAGGTTGCGATTCATCCAAGCCGCCTGGATCCTGAAGAACAGGTCTTCGACCGTTTCCTTGAAGCTTTCTTCGTTGAATCCGGTATCCAATCTTCTTATTTCATCCAGTCCCTTTCGCGCCTCATCCGTTGGCAGAAGCGGAGGAGGCTGCGCTCCGACCCCGTAATAGGACGAGCCCCCGGGCAAGCTCTCAGTGCGGTTGTCCTGATAGTAGTAGGTCGAACCTCCTGCGTCCCCCTGCCTTCTTCTGAAATACCTGAGGCCGAAGTAAATCAGCGCCCCGATGATCAGCAAATCAAAAAGTCCGATACCCGAACCGCCCGTGCCCATAGGTCCGGAGCCGTAGCTGCGTCCGCCGAACAGCATGTTACCCAGAAAACCTCCCGCCAAACCGCCGGCAATTCCGTGCCAGAACGGGCTTCCGCTGAATCCACCGGGTGAAGCGGGAAGGGGAGTCTGTCCCGGAGTGCCGAGTCCGGGGTTGGAGGGCGATGTCCTCGACGGCATCGAAGGGCTTGAAAAACTCCTGCCTCCGCGGCTGCCAAAAGACCTCCCGCCCCCGGCCCTGGCCCATGCGCTCGTTTCCAGTGCAAGGCTCAACCCGAACAAGACCAGTGCCGTCAACGCAATTGCTGCCAGAGCACCTGATTTACTCTTCCTCATTGTTCTCTCCTGGGAAGCGAATAAACGCTATTTGGAACCTGTCCCGGCCGCTTGGGCTCAGGCGTCCCCAAAAAGTCTGAAACCTTACCGGCAAACACTTTATAACCGAAATTTGACCACAATTAGCTAAACTAATACAGATGTGATACTTAAACGCTGGATTATATCAGACATTCGGTAGGATCTCCAATCCTACTCGATACAAAGCCCGGCTTGGCTGCCGAAAGCAAACCGGGGAAATGACTCCCGGGCCGTTGCCCGAGTGAAGTCGCTTCGAAACAGGTGAACTTCACATGAATGGGAGACCTCAAAAAATACCATTCCCGCAACGCTTTTGAGCGGGAATCCGGTGTCTTTGCGGTTCAATGACTGCTTCTCCGGCTCCCCGGCAGGAGAGTGGAAACGAGAAAAAGACACTGGCCCCGGCTCAGAAACAAAAACTCTGCCGGGGTGACTCTAAGGGGCGAGTCCGGCAACATTTACGACGAAACTGCATCGGGGCGACAGCCCGTTCCCCCACGCCCTCGCGACATCAAAATCCGCTGTCTCCTCCATAGCTTGCAGGCCAGGAACCGAAATATTACATTAGTTTAGAATAGGTAACGCCTCGGAACGGTTAGGTTAAGGGAATGAAAATGAACCGGGAATTACTCCTCCAGTTTCGTGCTAATCTGTTGGATAGACGCCGGGATACCCTTGAGAGGGTGAGGGAACTGGAAGCTCGCTGGCAGGAAATATCCGAGCGCCCCATCGAAATCGAGGAGGAAGCGCAGAGGGACGCCATCACGCTACAATATGACAGGGTCGATGATAACGGTTTTGACATAATCGAGCAGATCGACCTGGCTCTAAAAAAAATCAGCATGGGAGAATATGGGATCTGCGAACACTGCGGTGATGACATTTCGCTCAAGCGCCTCGAAGCCGTGCCCTGGGCGCGCCTCTGCATCGACTGCGCACGCGAGTTCGAGAGGAAAAACCAGGTGTTGCCGCCTCCAGGCGAAGCGATCGAGTCAACCGAACTGCCGGACGAATATCAGGGACTGTCGAATAATCAGATCCTTTCGATAATAAATAAGCAGATAAAAAAACAAGGTAGAATCGACACCAACGAGCTGGAAATCTCTATCCGCAACGGCGTGGTTTACCTGGAGGGAGTTGTGGGCGGTGAACCCGAGCGCCAGGTTCTGGTCCAGTTGCTCACCGACGTCCTGGGTTTTCCCGCGGTAGTGGATCGCTTGAGCGCAAATGAGGTGGTATTCGAAAGGGAGGACCGTACTCCAGGGCGAAAAAACCGGCGTGCCGGGACCATCGAGGACCGCCTGTTCTATGACGAGGAAGAACTTGATGAGGACCTGTTCGATGCCGGCGACGAAAAACCGTACAGCCCCCCGGAAAACCCCCTCCCCGAACCGGAATACGGTCGGCATGGACAGCAGACAGCCTGACGTTTTGAACCTGTTGGGGCGCACAGCCACTGCCCCGCCGGGGCATAGTAAAAGCTCGAAATCCCGCAACCCAAAATCCTGCAGCTTAGGTCAGGATTTTTGAATTTCAGTGGAGAAAATACCATGGATAAAAACAGGGACATCATTCTTGTAACCGGCGCGACCGGAAACCAGGGTGGCGCCATTGCCCGCCAGTTGCTTTCCAAGGGCTATAAGGTACGGGCTATGACTCGCAACCCCCAAAACGAAGCCTCCAGGACCCTCGCTTCTCTAGGGGCGGAACTGGTAAAGGGGGACTTCGATGATCAGAAATCCCTCGAACGCGCTCTGGAAGGGTGCTGGGGCGCGTATTCCGTCCAGAATCCCTGGCCCGACGGAGTTGACGCCGAGATACTCCACGGGAAAAGATTTGCCGAGATAGCAAGAAAAATGGACATCGGTCATTTCGTCTATTCTTCGGTGGCCTCGGCAGATCGCAACACCGGCGTCCCGCATTTTGACAGCAAATGGCGGATCGAGGAAAAAATTCGCGATCTCAAATTTCCGTCCTACACGATTCTGCGTCCGGGCTGGTTCATGGAAAACTTCGAATCCCCATGGTTCAAGCCGGCCCTGGCGGAGGAAGGAAAGCTCAAGGTCGCACTCAAGCCCGGTACGCTGCTGCAGATGATTGCGCTGGAAGACATCGGAAAATTCGGTCTTCTCGCCTTTGGCAACCATGAGGACATGAACGGGCTGGCAATCGACTTTGCGGGAGACCAGCGCGCCATGTCCGAAACGGCCCGGATTATCGGCAACGCGATGGGCCGCAAAATCCAGTTCGAGACAATGCCCATAAAAGAAGTCGAAAACTGGAGTGCGGATTTGGCGATCATGTTCGAATGGTTGGACAATGTTGGCTACAGCGTCGATATCGATGCCCTTGAAAGGAAATACCACATCAACTTTGTAAAGCTTCCCGAATGGGTGCAAAGGGTGGACTGGACTTACAGGAAGGCGGCTTAGAACTTATCGGAAAGCGACGGCAGTCACCGGCCGGGAATCGCAGGTCGGGCCTCGCCCGCCCGGCCTGCATTTCCGGTTTCATTCCCAACTCAATTCTGATGTATAATCACAGCGTCGATTTCTATCCAATCACCCGTGCCGGGAGGATGATCTCCTTTGCCCTTCTCCTTTTTCGAAATCTATACGTTCGCCGGTGTTGTGGCCCTGCTGGTGATGTTTCCGGGCCCCAACACGCTCCTGGTGGTGCAGTCGGTGGGCGTAAGCGGCCGAACAGCCGGATTATTCAATGTCATCGGAATCATGACCGCCGTGTATTTCAATGCACTGGTATCGTCTCTGGGGTTATCGCTCATCATTGCACAATCCGCCAAAATCTATAGCCTACTCAAGCTGCTTGGCGCGGCCTACATTGTCTGGCTCGGTATAATGAGCCTGATTGACGCTTACAGGACGCACGGCCTCAAAGGAGGAGCCGATTTACAAAAAAACCGCGACCTGCAAAAAGCACCCGCAAATCTTTCCTCGTACTCGAAAGGCTTGCTCACCGGGATTACAAACCCCAAGTCCGCCCTGTTCTTTTTTGCTTTTTTCCCACAGTTCATGCACCATGGACAAAACATCCTCCTCCAATCCATAATTCTTACCGTGTGTTATTCGCTGGTGTCGCTCACCTGGTATGGCTCCCTCGTCCTGTTTGTCGGAACGCTGCGCCGCTTTCTACTGCGCCCCAAGACACAATCATGTCTCAAAACAATAACGGGCCTGCTCCTGCTGGGTACGGGCCT
>CAVQJR010000022.1:0-24512 GCA_963712895.1 uncultured delta proteobacterium
CTCATGGGCAGACCACCCGGGTCCGAAAATAGAGGACGGCAAACCGATCCTTTATATCCATCCCGAAGTCTAGGAGCAGGAAACGTTTCCGGACGGGAAGTTTTTTCTCAAGACCAACATAGGCGAAGTTGAGTCCCGGCTCCCCTTCAATTTTTAATTTCAGGCTGCAAATCTGTTGACAAAGCAAAAAGAGTTGCGTAATGTACCGTATTACGAACTTAGTATTCCGCATTGCGGAACATAGTTCACGGGAAGGGAGCAATGGATCCCGCCCCCGGAAGCGATTAGAGCAAGAGTGAGCGAACCGACCAGGCAATTGCTTCCGCCAGCTGCTGCGGATTTGCCTGAAGAAGTTACTGCGGTCCTTGCGAAAGTTTTACAATGGGACCCTGGAAGCATGGTGTTTGCCGTCGGCATCGATTCGGCGTTTCCCATGGACTTCAACCTCGTCTCTCTTCTTAATACCGCTGCTGCGACTGCGACAAAACCACTCCCCTTGTGCCGGAACATCGTGCACCCGCTGACCGGAAACGACACCTGTACAAAGACCGGCTATGGTCTTCCCTGAGTGTTCTACAATTGCCTCTATGGCGTATGAGTGGAAAAAGGGGTAGCGCCCCGCCGCATCACCGCCCATCAGCTCGCGTAGAAGCTCGGGCGAAACCATGGCTTGCAGGCAGGCGATCTCGCGCTTTACCACGGCGAGAAATTGCAAGGCAAACGAGTTGGGCGTCCCTGAACGCAACGCATCATTGATTTCGCGTCGGCTCAACTCATAGCCGGGTCTATCGGCCTCGACCCGGAGAGAGAAGGGGGATGAAATGACGAAGTTCGGAAAGATCGGTATGGGATTGCTGGCAATGCTGGGGTTTACGGTGTTCACCGTTTTCGGCACGGCCGCTCTGTCAAGCGCCGGCGCTGCGGACGCGATCAAGATCGGAAGCATCAGCACGCTGTCCGGCTCCAACGTCCCAATCGGTCTGGAACAGCGCTATGGTGCCCAGATCGCCGTCGATGAGATCAACGCCAAGGGCGGGGTCCTGGGCCGGAAGCTGGAACTCGTGGTGCGTGACGACCAGAGCGATCCGACCAAGGGAATCCAGGCGGCCAACGAACTGATCAACAGCGAGAAGGTCGCCGCCCTGATCGGTAGCTCCAACACGGGCCCATCCCTGGCGATCAAGCAGGTTGCCGAAAAAAGCCACATCGTTTTCATTACGCCGGTGTCCCTGGGCACCTCCATCGACGATCCGGCCACTCCGTTCTCGTTCGGCATTCGTCCCAGCAGCCGGGCACAGGCAAAGAAAATCGTGGAAGTGGCCGTGGACGAGCTTCACAAGTCGAGGATCGGCCTGGTCCATGATAACGGGGCCTACGGGATGGACGGCAACAAATGGCTCACCGCGGAGCTGAAGAAGCGGAACATGACGCCGGTGGCCGACGAGAGCTACAAGATGTTCGACCATGACATGACCGTTCAGTTGACGAAGCTCAAAGAGGCGAAGGCCGACTGTTTGCTCCTCACCTCGGTCGCGGCCGACGCGGCGACGATTCGCCGGGCCGCCGCCCAGATCGGCTACTCCCCGGAGATGATCGGACCCTCTTCCGAGGCCAGTCTTGCGTTCGTAAACATCGCCAAGGACCTTGCCAACGGCTTTTATGTCGTGAACAACGTCGACCCCTACAATACGGCCAAGTCCGCGCGCATGGACACGTTTTTCAAGAAGTACGAGTCCTTGAATAAAGAATTCAAATACGGCTTTTCATCGGTCGGTGGAGGTATCGTCCAGGGCTATGATGCGATCTATATCCTGGCCAAGGCAATGGAATCGGCAAAATCCACGGACAGTGCCGCCATGCGCAACGCCATCGAAAAGATCCGGGGATTTCAAGGGCTGTCGGGTACGATCAGTTTCAGCAAGGAAAATCACGAAGGCCTTGGTCCGGAAGTATTGCACGTATTTCAATACAAGGACATGAAGTTGACATTGTTGCATTGAGTGCAGTGCGTTTGCCCGGTGAAGACCTGTATGGCCGTGAGGCATTGAGGATATTGAAACACTAAGAGAGGGAGGGGGACGGCCTCTCGGTTTATAACGCCCTCCCCTTCCTTTTTCGTTAACGGGTCCGCGCAAATCGATCGGGGTCATTGAGGTGGAGCTTTTCTTTCAAACGCTTGCCAGTGGTCTGGCGCTCGGGGCGATCTACAGCATCGTCGCCTATGGCTACAGTGTCATTCACGGCCCGACTAAGATAATCAACTTTTCTCAGGGCCAATTCGTGATGGTCGGGGCGTTCCTCGCTTCCACGATGGTGGGCAGACTCGGCTGGACGTGGATATTGGCGGCCGTGGCGATCATGATCGTCGTCGGGGTGCTGGGGGTCACGATAAATCTGGGGATTATCGAGCCGGTGGAACGGAAGAAGATGCCGTACATGTGGATCGTGACGACCTTCGCCTGCGGTTTGATAATCGAAAATGCAAGTCGCAAGATCTGGGGCGAATACGAACTGGGAGTCGCCCCCATCAAAATACCGTTCATGTCTCAATCGGCGCAGACGGGTCTGGTGGTCGGTTCCGTGCACATCACCACTCAGCAGATTGCAATCGTGGTGGTCCTGATACTGTTGTCCGTCCTGATTGCCAAGATGTTCGGCGGAACGATGATCGGCCGCAAGATCCGGGCGGTATCCCTGGACAGGGACGCGTGCGCGGTCCTGGGAATTGAAGAACGCGGTATCGTGCTGTTTGCGTGGTTGCTCGGGGCGGCGCTGGCCGGATTGGGCGGGCTCCTGGTAGGGCCGATTACAGGGGCATCCGTGCACATGGCTTTTCGGTTGGGGGTAAATTCCTTTATTGCGCTGGTCATTGGCGGAGTGGACACCTTGTGGGGCCCGTTGGTCGGAGGGCTGTTCCTCGGAGTTATGGAACTCCTTTTGGGGGCCTACGTCAGCATTATGTACCGCGAGACGTTTGTCCTGATTACTCTGGTGGTCGTCTTGCTGATTCGACCGGTCGGCTTGCTTGGAAAGCCGAGCGAACGTCGGGTCTAGGAAGAAGAGGGCGTCCGGCGATGGTGATGGTCGTGAAAGATCTTGCTGCCGGATACGGTGGCGGCGTGGTTGTGCACGGCGTAAACATGGAAGTGCGTAACGGTGAATGCATCGCACTTTTGGGGCGAAACGGGGCCGGAAAGACGACCCTTTTGAGGGCGATATCCGGCCTGATGCCATTATACCGGGGACAGATCGAGTTCCTGGGAAAGCGGATCGAAACGATGCGGCCGGCGCAAAGAGCCGCCAATGGCCTCGTGCAGATCCTGGAGTCCAAGGGCATATTCCACGATCAGACGGTCCTCGACAACCTGATTCTCGGAGCCCATCGCCAAAAGCGCGACGCCTACATGACTGAGATCGAAAACCGGATTTACCCGATTTTTCCGATATTGCGGGAAAAGGCCGGCCGCATGGCTTCCACTCTCAGCGGGGGAGAGCAGCAAATGCTGGCGATCGGCCGGGCGCTGGTGACAAAGCCGAAGCTGCTGATGCTCGATGAACCATCGCTGGGCCTCGCCCCTCTCCTCGTTCGGGAAGTTTTCAGAATTATCCGGTCGCTCAAAGAAGAAGGCGTAACCACGTTGCTCGTGGAACAAATGGCCACCCAGGCGCTGAAGATGGCTGACAGGGCGTATGTCCTCGTGAACGGGTGTATCAAAGCGAGCGGCACCGGAGAAGAACTCGCGGGGCTTGATAATATAATGTCCCTACTGGCCATGTAAGGTTTGCCTTAAGGGGGCGGAGTCTTTTATGCAAGGCAAATTAAAGATATTTTCCTGGATAGTTATCTTTATAATTTTGGCGATCCCTATTGCAATAAATAGCTATTACATATTTACGTTATTTACCTTGATAATTGTTTATGCCGTCGCTGCCGCGGGTCTGAATATCTGGGCGGGATTTCATGGAGAGCTTTCCTTAGGGCACGGGGGTTTGTTCGCGATCGGTGCCTATGCGGCGGCCATCGCAACGACCAGGCTGAATTTGTCTCCCGCAACCGGTCTTGTTTTCGCTTCCGTTATCGCGGGGATGGCCGGTGCCGTGATCGCTCTGCCCGCGCTCCGGGTAAGGGGGGCCTACCTGGTCGTCCTGACCCTCGGTTTTGCCGTGGTGATCTATGAGATCGCCAACAATGCCGAGGGCCTGACGGGAGGGCCGCAAGGGATAGGCAATATCCCGTCGCTCGGTTTCTCCGGGATGACATTTTCGCCCCGGATCGAGTACCTCTTCTACCTTATCGTCCTGGCGATCACCCTGTTATTGATACACCTGATCCTTCACTCGTACTGGGGTCGAGCAATCGTTGCCGTCAAGGACAGCGAGATCGCGACGTTGTCGATCGGGTTGAACGCAGGAGTTTTTCGCCTGTTTGCATTCGTGCTGAGCAGCATGTTTACCGGGGTGGGCGGTGCGCTATTAGCCTATCACGACAATTTCATAAGCCCGGAAACCTTCTCCCTCCATTTATCCATTCTCCTTCTTCTTATGGTGATCGTAGGGGGGCGGGATACGGAGGACGGCCCGGTCGTGGGTGCAGTCGTGATGACGTTGCTTCCCAATCTGGTACGGGAGCTGGCGGACTGGCAAATCGGCATTTACGGCGCCCTGACGATACTGATTCTTTTGTTCATGCCTCAAGGAATTGTCGGTTTTGTGGAGAGCCTGACAAGGAAATTTGTGCCGGAATCGGGCGAAAAGGTCCCCGGAAACATCCTGCCGGATTCGCGCGCCTCGATCAACCCCGCGGTAACCACCCCGGTTCATTTATCCGTTCGGGATATTGTCAAGGATTTTGCCGGCCTGAGAGCGTTGAACGGGATCACGATTGATTTTCAGAAGCAGGGGATCCACGGCCTTATCGGACCCAACGGGTCGGGCAAGACCACCCTTATCAACATCATGAGCGGCTTCTACCGGGTCGACTACGGACAGATCATGATCGACGGGCGGTCTCTCGATCGCCTGTCACCGCGCATGGCGGCACGCAACGGGATCACCAGAACGTTTCAGTTGCAGCAGGTTTTCGGGAGCCTGACGGTGATGGAAAACGTGATGTTGGCGCAAGACTCAAGATTAACGAACGGATTGCCTCTTTCCATGAATCTTCCCGGCTTATCTCTGACAAAAAGATCGCACAAAATGCGGCAACGGGCGATGTCGTTCCTGAATGTGGTTGGTCTGGACCGGAGGGCCGACATCATGGCGGGCCAATTATCGTACAGCGAAAAACGCCTGTTGGAGATTGCCAGATGTTTGGCTTTGGAGCCGAAAATACTTTTGCTGGACGAACCCGCAGCCGGCATGAATGAGGAAGAGATCGCGGAATTCGGCGAAATGCTTTTACAGCTTAAAGATTCGCGGGATTTATTGATAATACTTTGTGAGCATCATTTTGATCTTATCAAAAACGTATGTGAAAAAGTAACTGTCTTGGATATGGGCATGTTGATTGCGAATGGAGATATCTCTGAAATTAAAGACGATCCAAAGGTAATTGAAGCCTATATCGGAGCTTGATTACAAGGAGGTTCCTTACACCATGCGGTTCGATGGGAAAGTTTGTGTCGTGACGGGTGCCGCGAGCGGGATCGGGAATGCGACGGCGGAAATGCTGGCCGGGGAAGGAGGCGCGGTTTTCTTGTGCGACGTGGCTCAAGAAGCTCTCGCGGCCGCGGCCGCCGACATCAACGCACGGGGAGGGGTCGCCCGTGCAATGTTGTGCGATGTCACTTCCGGCCGGGCGGTGAAAAATCTGGTTGCCGCGGTAACCGGGGGGTCCGGGCGAATCGACGTGTTGGTGAATTGCGCCGGTGGGAGCCGGGATTCCGTCCACCTGCTGGAGATCACGGAAGCGCAGTACAAGTTCACGATGGACCTCAATCTCAAGAGCATGTTCCTGATGCTGCAGGCGGTCATTCCGGTCATGCTGGCAAACGGCGGCGGAGTGATCGTGAACGTCTCTTCCCAGTCCGCACGGCGCGGAAGCGAATTCACTACACCCCATTATTCGGCGGCGAAGGCCGGCGTGCTCGGGTTGACGCGGCACGTGGCCCGGGAGTTCGGTCCGCGCGGAATCCGGTGCAGCGCCGTGGCTCCGGGCCGTTGCCTGAGCGGGGAACGCAACAGGGCCATTTGGGCTGAACGGGAACGGCAGGGTGTGAGCGGCAAGATCCTGGAGAGCATTGCTCTTCGACGAGTATCGACGCCGGAGGAGCAGGCCCGGGTCATCGCCTTCCTGTGTTCCCAGGATTCGTCGTTCGTAACCGGGGCTACCGTGGACGTCAGCGGAGGAGAGACCTGTTTGTAGAATGGTCTCGAAAAATATGGAAATAAGGAGAGGCAGCATGGCGAGGTTGGACGGGAAAGTCTGCCTGGTAACCGGGGCGGCCAATGGAATCGGCAGGGCCATTGCCAGGGATTTCGCACAGGAAGGGGCGCTGCTGTGCCTGACCGACATAGACGAGAAGGGGTTGCACGACCTGCAGGCCGAAATGAAGGCAATCGGTGGAATTGAGCCTCACATCTGGGCGGGTAACGCCTGCGACACGGGGTCCATTTCGAAAAACATCGAAGACATTGACCGGGTCTTCGGCCGTCTTGATGTGCTGGTCAATAATGTCGGCGGCAGCATGAACCATTCGATTCACCTGCTGGAACTCAGCGAGGAGCAATGGGACCAGGTCGTCGACCTGAATGTGAAGACCACTTTTTTCTATTCCCAGCATGCCCTCCGGCTCATGTTGCGCGCCGGAAACGGCGCCATTGTCAACATCGCCTCCCAGGCGGGAAGGCGTGGAAACGAGGCCAGCCGTCCGCATTACAGCGCCTCGAAAAGCGCGGTGCTGGGTCTTACCAAACACATGGCCAGGGAGTTCGGCCCCAGCGGCATCCGCGTGAACGCGACGGCCCCCGGCCACTGCATGAGCAGCGACAGGATCCGGCTGATGTGGGAGGAGCGGGAGCGCCAAGGGATCGCCGCCGGCCTTGTGCAGGCCGTCGCGCTTCGCCGGGTCTCCACGCCGGAAGAACAGGCCAAAGTCGTGACTTTCCTGGCAAGCGACGAATCCAGCTTCATGACCGGGGCCACGATCGACGTGAGCGGCGGAATCGTATGCCTGTAAGGCAAAAAGGAGACCGCATGTCGACGCCGCTTAAAAACCTGTTCTCTCCGATAGAGATCGGAACACTTGAGCTGAAGAACCGGCTGGTGATGTCTCCGATGGCCCTGAACTACTCCGGGGCCGACGGCAATATGACGCAAAGACAGCTGGATTACTATGCCGCTCGTGCCCGCGGCGGCGTCGGCCTGATCGTGAGCGAGTCGTTCTACGTGCTTCCCGACGGCAGGGGAAGCCGCAGCCGTCAGGGACTCTATGACGACTCCATGGTCGATGAACACAAAAAGCTGACCGCGACGGTGCACCGGCATGGCACACCCATCTTTGCGCAACTCCACCACGGAGGCGTCACCGTTCCGATCCACGCGATCGACCGCCTGCCGGTGGGACCTTCCGCCATTCCCTTCACGCCCACGGGGGAACCGTTCGTCGGAATCATTCCGCGTCAGCTTACGGAAGCGGAGATCGAAGAGATCGTCGCGGCCTTCGCGAGGGCTGCGTCCCGGGCGATAGCCGCCGGCTACGACGGTATCCAGATCCACGCCGGCCACGGCTACCTGATCCACCAGTTCCTGTCTCCGCACTACAACCGCAGAAACGACCGGTACGGCGGGGACAGAGAGGGCCGCGCCCGCCTCCTGATGGAAATCCTTCAGCGTGTCCGGCAGGTCGCAGGGGCAGGTTTTCCCATCAGCGTGAGAATCTCCGCGCGGGAAACCATGCCCGACGGCTACGGCGTCGAATTCACCCACTGGCTGGTGAAACAGATGGAAGGCATGGCGGACGAGGTCTGCATCAGCGGCGGGACCCATGAAGACAGGCAATGGATCGTGCCGCCCATGTGCATACCGGAAGGCTTCCGCGCGGACGAGGCGGCAGGATTCAAGGGAATCGCCAATATCCTCGTTTCCGTGGTCGGACGTATCGTAAGTCCCGCGATGGCGGATGAAATCATCGGTACCGGCAAAGCCGACCTCGTTTACATGGGACGGGGGTTGCTGGCGGACCCGGATTTGCCGAACAAGGCGTTCCGGGGGACCTTCGACGAGATTCCGTCCCTGCCTGGGGTGCAACAAGTGCGTAAACCGAATCCATACCGGAACGGACGTG
Source organism: uncultured delta proteobacterium (assembly GCA_963712895.1). Classification (GTDB taxonomy): domain Bacteria; phylum Desulfobacterota; class Syntrophobacteria; order Syntrophobacterales; family Syntrophobacteraceae; genus SbD1. The sequence continues at coordinate 8,286 of CAVQJR010000022.1, forward strand.
CGGTGCGCCGTGAACCCTTTGACCGGCGAGGAAGGGCGAGCCGGGCAGCCGGCGATATCCCGGCGCAGGAAAGTGCTGGTTGTGGGCGGCGGTCCGGCGGGTCTGGAGGCCGCTGCCCGTGCCGCTGCCCGCGGCCATGCGGTGACCCTCATGGAGGAACGTGATCGGCTGGGCGGAAAGTTGGCATCGGCCGCTGCGCCGCCCGGCCGTACCTCGATCCTGAAGTTGGTCGCCTACCTGCAACAGCTCGTGTCCCGGGAGGGGGTTCACGTGGAAACCGGAGTTCGCGTGACCCCCGAGATTATCCACGCGTTTAATCCCGACGCCTTGATACTGGCCACCGGAGGCGAGCGGTATTACCCGCCTCTGCCGGGCATTTCACTGCCCGGTGTTTGCACGGCCGGCGACGTTCTGAGCGAGGCCACGAAGGTCGGGGATACGACGGTCGTCATCGGAGGCGGGATGGTGGGCCTCGAAACGGCCGATTTTCTGAGCAAAAGGAACGTCTCCGTCACGGTATTGGAAGCACGGGAGTCTCTGATGCTCAACGAAGACCTGATGACCAAGAAGTTGCTGCTGATGCGGCTCAACGAGAGAGGCGTGGCCGTTTACGTCAATTGCCGGATCGAACGCATCACAGGCAAAGGCGTCCTGGCGCAAACGCTCTTCGGGCAAAAAATGTTCCCGGCGCACAATGTCGTTCTTGCCACCGGATACATTGCCGGCAACGAGCTGCTGCGCGCCTGCGACCTGGGGGAAACGGAGTGCTACATCATCGGCGACGCCCGAAGTCCGGCGGGGATACTGGAAGCGATCCGGGATGGTTTCCAGGCGGGGAATCTAGTCTAAGCCAAGCCAATGGCAATTACCTTGAAAATGCCGTTTTCATGCTTCGCGGGTGAGGCGGGCATCATGAAAAATTGCGGAGGAGAACGCGGTGGCGAAAGTCGAGCTTATCATGATGGGGTGTCCCGTCACAACCGACAGGGTGATGTTGGGAATTCCAACCGTAGTGTTGATTCGGGGAAGGTACAACACGCTCTACGATGTGGGATATTACGGGACGAGGCACCAGATCCTTGCCGAACTGCAATCGAAGGGACTTTCTCCCGGCGATGTGCAACGAGTTATTCTCTCCCATCTCCACTGGGACCATGCCCTCTACCTTGCCCCTTTCATGAAATCGGAGATCATCGTCAGCTCCAGGGAGTTCGCCCAAGCGAGTGACGACAAAACACGCGATGCGGGCACACCCCCTTTCATGACACAGATGTTGAGCGCGTGCAATCTCAGGCTCGTCGAGGGAACCGAGGAGATCGATGAAGGCGTTCGTCTCATCGAGACCCCCGGGCACACGGCCGGCTTCCTGGCGGCAAGAGTCGAAGACGGCGCCGAGGTCCATGTCATTGCCGGAGACGCCATTCCCCATGCCAGGTTCCTGGCTACGGGACATGAGCGAGGGTGGTTCGATCAAGAACTGGCGGACCGGGGGATGAGAAAGCTGGCGGCGATGGGCGGGATCATCTATCCGGCACACGATCGCCCGTTCCGCTATGACATCGACACCGGAAAGGTGACGTACCTGCAGCCGTACGCGATCACCATTACGTGCCGGTTTCAGGCTTCCGGGGAGGAGACGACCTTGCGGGTATCCTCATGAGGCGGGAATCGCCTGCAGGGAGGTGAACCGGGGCGCTCGAGGGAATGGGCGGTTGCCCAAATGGGGTTATTTCAAAATACATGCAACTTCACGTAAATGGGGAACATCCCGAATCGTCATTCCCGCAGCGTCTTTGGGCGGGCATCCGGTGTCTTTGCGGTCTAAAGATCTCCTCCCCCGCTCTTTTGGTTTTATTAAAATTTTCAATCTCGAACGCAATTCTTCATGATGTCCGCCTCACCCGCGAAGCTTCCGATGAACTTATTTCTTAGAGAATTGTCCCGCCGCCACAAATCTGTTGACAAAGCAAAAAAGGCCGCCTAGTATACCGCATTACGAACTTTAAATTCCGCATTACGAAAACTTAAGGCATTTCTCATAGGAGGGAGCAATTGGCCCTGTCGCAAGAAACGATGCAATCCAGGGTGGCCGAACTGACCGGGCAACTGCTTGTGCAAGCTGCCACGAATTTGCCGAAAGAGGTTACCGCGGCCCTTAGGAAGGCTTTCGAACAGGAACCGGCACCAAGCGGAAAAGCTCAACTTGACACCATTTTGAAAAATATCGAGGTCTCCAGGCTCAAGCGCAACAGCATATGCCAGGACCCGGGGATCATAGTGTTTGACGTTACCATCGGTTCGAAGTTTCCCATGGATTTTGACCTGGTCGATATTTTCAATACCGCCACGGCGGACGCGACGAAGTCGATCCCCCTGCGCCAGAATATCGTTCACCCGCTGACCAAAAAGAACACCTGTACAAATACCGGGTATGGTCTTCCCTACGTCTTTTACAATTACCTTTATGGAGCGGATTACCTCGAAATATGCGCAATGTTAAGGGGAGGCGGCGCCGCCTTCCGGTCGGCCGTGTACTCCCTGGCTCCCACGGCCCCGCGGGTTGAGGGGATCAAGAAACTGGTCTTCGACCACGTGACCATGGCCGGGGGGATTCCCTGCCCGCCCACCACTGTCGGGGTGGGCCTGGGAGGGACTCCCGACATCGCCCTGAACCTGGCGTTCAAGGCATTGCGTCGGCTTCCCGTTGCCGCTCCCCATCAGGAACCCGACATCGCCCGGATAGAAAAAGAACTGCTTGAAGCGGTAAACGCCACCGGAATCGGGACCATGGGGTTGGGGGGGGCCACCACCGCCCTGGGTGTGCACGTGGAGTATTGCGGCAGCCATATTGCCACCCATCCGGTGGCGATCGCTTTCAGTTGCTGGCCCAACCGTTTTGCGACCGCGCGCATCGACAGCAAGGGGAACGTCCAATGGATCACACAACACGAAGGAGCGGCAAATGAGTAGCAAAGTTTACCGGTTGAGCACGCCGGTAACTGGAGACCAGGTCGCCTCCTTGCGAACCGGAGATGTGGTTTACCTGGACGGGACCGTGCACACCATGCGCGACAGGGCGCACGAGCAGCTGTTTGCCAGCGCCAATGCGGGTGAGACAATACCCATGGAATTGGAAGGTTCCGCGGTATGGCATTGCGGCCCCGTTTCACGTCAACTGGCGGACGGCCGGTGGGAGATTACCTCCATAGGGCCTACCACCAGCTACCGGTTGACACTGGAAACACCCCGGCTGCTGGGGGAGTTCGGCGTAAAGATCCTGATCGGCAAGGGAGGCATGGGCTACGAGGCGGTACAGGCAATGCGGCAAAATGGGGCGGTTTTCCTTGCGGCCACGGGAGGGTGCGGCAGTGTTTACGCCCAGAGTGTGAAATCCGTCAAGGCGATACACTGGCCGGAACTGGGCCTGCCGGAAGCGGTATGGGAACTGGAGGTGCGGGACCTGGGGGCCTTGATAGTCACCATCGATTCGACCGGCTCCACCCTGTACGACACAGTCATGAAAGAGGTAGGGAGCAGATTGGACAATTGTTACAAAATGCTGGGGATTAAAGATACGCAATACCGCTACATCCATTGGCCGCCAACACTGGCGGGGACCAAAGACGTGCCGGGGAGCCTGGCCAGGATGGGCGGCGGGGAATAATATGGAATCGATCAGACACGAAGTAATAATAATCGGGGCGGGTGCGACCGGCTTGCGGGCGGCCGTCGAGGCTTCCAAGACGGTAAAGGACGTGGCCGTAATCAGCAAAGTGCACCCGATCCGGACCCAGTCCTGCATGGCAACGTCCATCAATGCCGCTTTTCACAGTAATGACAGCTGGCAGGCTCACGCCTTCGACACCGTCAAGGGAAGCGACTACCTGGGAGACGAGGACGCCATCGAGGTCCTGTGTGAAAGCGGTGGGCGCGACGTCCTGGAGCTGGAAAGGTTCGGGATTCTCTACAGCCGAACCGATGATGGAAAATACTACCAGAAACCGGAAGGAAGCGGCGGGCAGCGCTATCCCCGAAGCATCTTTACGGCGGACCGCACCGGGCACACGATTGTCCGTACCCTGTACGGATATGCGCTCGGGCAGGGAATAAACATCTACGACGAATGGTTCGTAACCTCACTGATCGTCGATGATAAATCCGTTCTGGGACTTACCGCAATCGATTTGAAGTCCGGGAAAGACTATTTCGTCTCCGCCAAATCCATCGTCCTTTGTACCGGAGGGTACGGGCAGGTTTATTATCCCCGGTCCACCAACGCCCTCAATACAACCGGCGACGGTATGGCTCTCGCCTTGAAAGCGGGGGCCAGGCTGAAGGACATGGAGTTCGTACAGTTCCATCCCACATCTTTGCTGGGCACCAATATTTTGATGAGTGAAGCCTGCCGCACCACGGGGGCGTATCTGCTAAACGGCCTGGGCAAAAGATTTATGGAAAAATACGCTCCGCAGCGCCTGGAGCTGGCAACCCGTGACATCGTATCGCGCGGCATCCAGACCGAAATAGAAGAAGGGCGCGGGGTCAACGGCGAGCAATACGTGCTTTTGGATCTTCGCCATCTGGGGGCGCAAAAAATACTGAGCTATTTGCCGAAAAACCGGGAACTGGCCATCAGGTTTGCAAAAAAGGACATGATAGAAGAGCCGATTCCCATCCAGCCGGCCCAGCACTATTCGATGGGGGGAATCGAAACCACCATAGACGGCGCTACCGGGGTCGACGGCCTGTTCGCCGCCGGTGAGACGGCCTGCGTCAGTGTTCAGGGCGCCAATCGCCTTGGCGGGAATTCTTTGCTCGAAACGATCGTGTTCGGCAAGCGGGTCGGCGGCCATGCCGCCAAGCAGGCAAAGGACAAGCCATGGCCCAAACAGCCCGGGGACCGGTTGGAGCTGGAAAAAGAACGGCTCAACTCCCTTTTGCACCGGGAGGGCAAAGAAAACGCCCTTCAGATCAAGAGGCGGTTGGGGGCACTGATGAACGATAAGGTGGGCATTTTCCGGCATGAAAGCGCCATCACCGAGGCGCTTGCGGCCCTCCCGGAACTCAGAGAACGCGCGCAAAGAATACGGGCTGTCCAGAAAGACTGCCTGTTCAATATGGAGCTGGTCGACAAATTGGAACTCGACGGCATGCTGCTGCTCTCCGAGGTAATTGCAAAAGCCGCTCTGGCAAGACAGGAGAGCAGAGGGGCTCATTACCGTAGAGACTACCCCAAAAGGAATGACCGTGAATGGCTGAAACATTCTCTCGTTTCCCTTAACCAATACAATGAACTGGAGCTGTCGCACAAGGATGTGGTCCACACCAAATACCGCCCGGAAGAGCGAACGTATTGACGAGGAAACTGCCGTGAACAGATTCAAGATCCTCCGCTATTCTCCCGGTGAGGGAAGCCGATGGCGGGAATACCAGGTCGAAACTAAGGCGGGGGCAAGCGTCCTGGAGGGGCTGCAAACGATTCGGGCCGACCAGGACCCGACGCTCGCTTATCGCTTCGCCTGCCGCAGCTCGGTTTGCGGGTCGTGCGCCATGCTGATCGATGGACGGCCCAAGCTGGCGTGCCAGACCAAAATCGAGCAGCTCAAAGGTGAAAATATTGTAGTGGCTCCCCTTCCGGGGTTGCCGGTGATCAAGGACCTGGTCGTCGATATGGACCCGTTCTGGAACGCATATCGGCGGGTAATGCCCTGGCTGGTGGAAAAAGCCGACGCCAAAAATATAACCGTTACCAAAACAGTCAGCGACATCATGGAAAAGTTCTATTCGTGCATCCTGTGCGCGGCATGTTTTGCGGCCTGCCCCGAGGCCGGACAAAAGCACACCTACCTGGGGCCGATGTCTCTCATGGAGGGTTACCGGCTCTACTGTGACCCGCGAGACGATGCCAAAGACGAGCGCCGCAAGATCCTGGGCGGCCCGGACGGAGTGTGGGGGTGTCACGGGGCTTTTGCGTGTATCGATGCCTGTCCATGGGATTTGGCGCCTGTGGAATTTTCGGCAGAGCTTCGTTTGAAACTGATGGGCGAAAAATTTTCACGGCTCAAAAAGGCATTCGGGCAAGCCTAGGCCGGATGGAAGCCCTCAGGGAGGGAAAAGAAACGATGGAGCGAGGAAAACCTGGGGTTCGAACGCCATGGAGTGTCGGGACATTTGCCTTCCTGTTCAACCGGATTGCCGGCACCGCTTTGGCCTTATACCTGATTGTGCATATTGTCGTTATTTCCACGGCCAGGAGGAACCCGGACGGTTTCGACAGCTTGATGAAGAAGCTGCATTCCCCGTTCTGGCTCGCCATGGAGATCATATTGACCGCGGCGGTGATTTTCCACGCCGTGAATGGAGTGAGGCTCATCCTGATCGATGTGTCGGGTAAGCCGCGCCGGGAACGGCGATTGTTCTGGTGGACCGTGGCGGTCGGTGCCGCCGCCCTGGTGGTTGTAGGTATAGTTTACGTACCGATTATAGTCGCGGGTATGTGAACTGATGCAGTCAGTTTCAGGCAATAGCTATGCCTCGGAAGTAAAGTGGAAAAGAAAGGAGGGGGCGACTTGCGATTTTGGTTTTGGCTGCTGCAACGGTTGAGTGGTTTATTGCTGCTGGTATTGTTGCCGGTACATATCGTTTTGACTCATTTTATTACACCGGATCAGGCAATTCAATTCGCGACGGTAAAAGCCCGTCTAAGTATGTCACTGATAATGGGTTTGGATTATGCGCTGCTTTTTGCGGGCCTGTTCCACGCTCTTTACGGGCTGTTTATCGTGCTGCAGGATATCTCCCCTGTGGCGATTCCTCCAAAGCCCCTGGGTGTTGCCCTGTCACTGCTCGGAACGGGACTGGGCATCTCGGGGGTATATATACTGGGGGCTTTCCTGGTTTAGTTGTAGTCAAGGACTCATGGTAAGCGGGAGCGGAGAATGGCAAGAATTCTGGAACACCGAGCCAAGGAATTATTGAAGAAAGCCGGTATTCGAGTACCGAATAATTATGCCTGCAACTCGGCCGAAGAAGCACGGGAAGCCGCCGAAAAGATTCAGGGCAAAGTGGCGGTCAAGGCCCTGGTGCCGGTAGGCGGCAGGGGAAGGGTCGGCGCGGTTAAATTTGCCGATACCGCGGAGGAGGCGTCGGCATGCTGCGGGCAGCTTTTGGGGACCTCTGTAAAGGGCTGGCCCTGCGGCCAAGTGCTGGTGGAGGAGTTCATACCGGCAGCGCATGAATATTACGTGAGCATCACCTTCGATTCCCGGACCAGGGGCCCCGTGGTACTCCTGGGTTGCCAGGGAGGGATGGGCGTAGAAGAGGCGGCTTCGAACCTTTGCACGTTCCCGGTAAATATCCTGCGCGGGCTCAGGGGGTATGCGGCGCGGGAGATGTGGCAGACAAGCGGCGTTACCGGCAAGAGTTTGAGGGGATGCGGAGAGTTGTTGGAAAAACTCTACCGGATGTTTCGCCAGTATCACGTCAAGCTGATAGAAATAAATCCGCTTCTGCGAACGGCCGATGACGCATTTGTGGCCGCCGATGCCGTGCTCATCGTGGATGATGAGGGCGTTAAGAAGAATACGGACCTGGCTGAAGCGGATGATTACGGGGTCGAAAATTTTGGACGCCTCCCAAGTGAGCGGGAACAGGAGATGATCCGCATAGACCAGCTCGATCCATATCGCGGGACCGCCCGGTTCCTGGAACTGGGGGAAGGCGATATCGGATTTATGTGCGGGGGCGGCGGAGGCAGCCTCGTAATGATGGACGCTCTGACCAGGTACGGCGGAAAACCGCTCAATTATACCGAGATGGGCGGCAATCCCACGGAAAGAAAAATGATCGGTCTGGCGAAAACGGTGCTTTCTCAGCCGGGGCTCAAGGGTTTTCTGCGCGTGGGTAATATTTCCAGCAACACGCAGGTGGACGTCATCGCAGGGGCGCTGGTCAAGGCGGTCCGGGAGCTGGGGATAGACCCCAAAACCATCCCGATGGTGGTGAGGGCGGCGGGGCTCAATGAAGACGAGGGACGCCGCATCCTGGAGGAAGCCGGAATCGCTTATTTCAGCGATGAATACACCATGGTTCAGGCCGCCAAAAAGCTCCTTTCGCTGATGCGGGAAAACCAGAGGGAGGTTGATGTAAAATGAGTATCCTGGTCGACGAAAACACGCGTGTCCTGGTTTCCGGAATCACCGGCCGCGAGGGCCGTGTGGCTACCCGCCTGATGATAAATTACGGGACCCGTGTGGTGGCCGGCGTAAATCCGGGGCGGGGCGGCGAAACTGCGGAAGACCTCCCGGTCTATGACAGCATCAAGGCGGCAATGGAACAAAAACCCGACGCCGCGCTCATTTACGTTCCGCCCGGCGGGGCCGCCGATTCGATTATCGAGGCGGTCGAAAACGGCATAGGTTTAATAGTTGTTATAACCGAGAGAATTCCCATCCACGAGGCATGTGAAGCGCTGACCAGGGCCAGGGAGGCGGGGGCGGTGGTGATCGGGCCCAACAGCCTCGGCATCATCAGTCCCGGCAAAGCCAAGATCGGAACGATAGGCGGAAACAAAGAGGCCCGCTGCTTCGTCCCCGGCCCCGTGGGGGTAATCTCCCGCAGCGGAGGGATGACGACGGAAACCTCCTGGATGGTCAAAAAGGCCGGGTTCGGGTGCAGCACGTGTATCAGCAACGGCGGCGACTACCTGATCGGGGCTTCGTTTTCGGAACTGGCCATGCTTTTCGAAAAGGACCCGGACACAAAAGCCACGGTGATATTTTGTGAACCCGGCACGAGCTATGAAGAAGAACTGGCGGAAAACATCGAGGCCGGGCTCATCAAAAAACCGGTGATTGCCTACGTGGGCGGTGAGTTCCTCGCCAAGATCAACAGCCAGGCCAAATTCGGCCACGCCGGAGCAATCCTTGAAAAGGGACGGTCCACGGTGGGGCTCAAGGAGCGCCTGCGCAGTGTCGGGGTGCTGGTGGCGGAAGAATACGATGATATCATCCCCCTGGTTCAACAGGCGTTGGAATAACCGGGGTTTGTATAAAGAGGATACGGCAATGGGAAAAGACGGAAATCATTTGATGTATCGCACGGCAATTTCCAAGGCATTGCCCGATGACGTGGTAGTGCGCGGCTATTCGCTCCGTTCCCTGATTGGAGATCTGTCCATCGCGGGCATGTGTTACCTGCTGATAAAGGGCGACCGGCCCGACAGGAATGCCGAAAAAATGCTGGACGCCATTTTGGTGGCCTGCAGCGAGCACGGCGTCAGGCCGCCCTCCATTCAGGCGGCCCGCCAGATTGCCAGCGGCGGAGTTCAATTCCAGGCCTGCGTCGCCGGGGGCATCCTGGCACTGGGAGACTCCCACGGGGGGGCGATAGAAGAGGCGATGGTCCTGTTCGATCCCGGATTGGACAAGATCAAGGGGGGCATGCCCATTCAGGAAGTCGCGGAGCAGATCCTGTCCGGCTACAAGGCGCGCAAGCAGCGCCTGCCCGGTTTCGGCCACCCTACCCACGCCCAGGACCCCAGGACCACCCGTCTGTTCGACCTGGCGCGCGAGCTTGGAATTTTCAACGATGCCTGCCGCCTGGCCGAATCGATAGCCGATCAATCGCAGGCGGTTATGGGGCGCAAGCTGCCCCTGAACGTGGACGGCGGCATCGCCGCCATTTTGACTGAAATGAACTTTGACCCCAGGGTCGGCAAGGGTATTTTTTCCGCCGGCCGTATCTTCGGCATTATCGCTCACGTACTGGAGGAAAAGGTGAGGGAAAAGCCCATGGCTCACCTGCCGGCCTTCGATATGATCCAGTACGACGGCCGGGAACTGGAGCCGTGAGCCGCGCGACCGGGACCGCGCCGGCGGGTTGTCGTTTCCCGGAAGCCGAATATGCGTCCATCCTTTGAGGCGAGGTTGCTGAATTTGTCCATTATTCATGATTGCGCCGAATTTATTTGTTCTCTTGGATACGATGAATTGCCGGAAGCGGTTGTCGCCGGCGCCAGGAGGCCGATCATCGATACCGTGGCATCCATGCTGGCCGGGGCAAGGGAACCGGTAGCCGCAAAAACCTTGCGGTTTGCGCTGAGGGAGGGGGCGCCGCGCGGCGTTGTCGTTGCCGGAACGGACTGCCGCCTTCCCGCGGGCTCGGCCGGGATGGTAAACGCCACCATGGCTCACGCGGTGGACTACGACGATGTGCTGACAAGCACCCGTTCGCATCCCAGCGCGGTTCTCGTACCCACGGTGCTGGCGGTGGGGGAGGAGTTCAACCGGTCCGGCAGGGACGTGCTCGTTGCCTATCTGGCGGGGCTCGAAATAATTGACAAGCTCGGCTCTCTTACCGCCTTTGCCCAATACGAGAAAGGCTGGCACACCACCAGCACCATCGGAGTCCTGGGCACGGCGGGAGCAGCTGCAAAATTGATGGGGCTGTCGCAAAAAGAGGTGCGGATGGCCCTCGGGATCGCCGCCTCAACGGCCGGCGGCCTGCGCAAAAACTTCGGCACCATGACCAAGGCGCTTCACTGCGGGCTGTCGGTCCAATCCGGGATAATGGCGGCATTGCTTGCAGCCGACGGATTCACCGCCGCCGATGATGTATTTTCAGGCACCGACGGTTATTACGCGGTACTTGCCGACCCGGTGTCTTCGGCCGGTACACCGGCTTTCGGCTCGCCATTTGCCGTGATTTCGCCGGGGCTTTACGTGAAACGGTATCCGTGCTGCTTCGCCACCCACCGGGCAATCGATGCAATCCTCAACATAAGGCAGCGACACGCTCCGCTGGATGCCGCCCAGGTTCGCGCGGTTACGTGCACAGGGCCGAAAGGGGCCTTTATCCCCCTCATTCACGACTTTCCGCAAACCGGCCTTCAGGGCAAATTCAGCATGCACTATACGGTTGCGGCCGGGTTGCTGGACGGCAAAGTCAATGTGCACAGTTTTACGGATGCCGAGGTTCAACGAGCGGAGATTCGCACCCTGATGGGCAAAATCACCAAGGTTGAAGATCCGAACCTGCCCGTAGTCGATACGGAGGGTGTCGATCGGCGGTTTACCGAAGTGAGAGTGGAAATGGCAGACGGCAGGGTTCTTATTGACAGGGTCGACAGGCCGAAGGGTTCGGTCGATGTTCCGCTGAGCGACCGGGAACTCGGGGAAAAATTCCTGGAATGCAGTACCGGTATCCTTTCCGGTGAGCAGTCGAATGCGGCGCTTTCCATGTTCGGCACACTGGAGGCATTAGAGGATATATCCGGTCTCATGAAAAATTTAACATCGACGAGCCTTCACCAACCAACTTGACCGAACCATGGTTTCTATGACAGGGCGGCGCCGATCCGAGAGGATGGTCGATCCGGCAAGGAAAGGACAAGAGTATGGAACAGCAAGTGTGGATCAGCGAATATAACCAGTCGCCCGCGGTTCCGGGCGGGGCGGCGGGGCGGCGGTTGCTGATATACGATACTACCCTGCGGGATGGGGAACAAACTATCGGGGTATCGCTAAGCAGCCGGGAGAAATTAGAGATTGCCCGGTTGCTCGAAGATATGAACGTGGAAAGAATCGAAGCCGGCATGCCTATCAGCTCCACCGAAGATTTTAAGGCCGTGCAGTTGATAAGCCGAGAAATAAAGAACTCGGAAGTCTGGGGTTTTTGCCGCTGCACGAAGGCGGACATCGATGCGGCCGTAGATGCCGGGGTAAAAGCGGTAATCTGTGAAATCCCCACCAGCCCGTACAAAATGAAGGCCTATGGATTTACCCTTCCCAAGGTGCTCCAATCCCTTGCCGAACATCTTGCCTACGCCAAAAAGAAAGGCCTGAAGACAGCCTTCTTTGCAGTGGATGCCACCCGCACCCCGCTCGACGACCTGAAGGCCGCCTACCAGAAGGCGGTGGGTGAAGGCAAGGCCGATGAAGTGGTCCTGGTGGACACCCTCGGCGTCGCCACCCCTGAAACCATGACATTTTTGACCAGGCAGGTGAAGGAATGGGTCGATGTGCCTGTGGCGGCACACTGCCACAATGACTTCGGTATGGCTGTTGCCTGCAGCCTGGCCGCCGCCGGGGCGGGCGCCGACTCCATCCATGTCACTGCCAACGGTCTCGGTGAGAAGACGGGCAACGCGGACATCTCAGAAATCGCCCTGGCGGCTTCGGTTCTCTACGGATACCGGATAAACCTGGACCTTGGCAAGGTACGATCCATGTCCCGGCGGGTGGAGGAGTTGACGGGGGTCAGGTTGTCCCCACTCAAGCCCGTCGTGGGTGAGAACGTTTTTAAGCGGGAAACCGGGGTGGTGATCGCTCAGATCCTAAACTATCCCCCCGCCGTGGAGGGATACCCGCCGGAACTGGTCGGCGGCGAAAGGGAAATACTTCTGAGCAAGAAGAGCGGCAAGTCTTCAATTCAGTACATGCTCAATACCCTGGGGATCAGCCTGCCGGCATCCGAGATCGATCAGGTTCTGCAGGAAGTGAAGGCGCTTGGTATTAAAAAAGGAGGCCTCGTCACCAAGGAGGAGTTCCAGGATATCGTCAACCGTGTGCACCCGACTTCCGGGTAAATTGCAGTAAACCGCATTCCTTTGTTCGATATTTGCGCGTCCGGGCATTAGAGCACGACACCGTTCGTGCATGACAAACCCGCGCAGGTATTCGAATATTTATAAGGATACATATTTGGATCGAACAATCGACCATACAGGCAACACCAACCGCTCCCTCGAAAAGTCGTTGAGGGTGCTGATAATATTGGGCGAGGCGGGGCGCGACCTGGGTATCACCGAGTTGTGCAAGGATACCGGGTTCCCGCCTGGAACCATGTCCCGCATCATTTCCACGTTTACCAAGATGGACTTCGTCGTTCAGGACGCGGTCACGAAAAAGTACCGGCTCGGTCCGATGATTACCCAGCTGGCCTCACCCGCTTCCCAACTCGCGGTGCTCAAAAAAGCCGCCCAGCCGATTTTGTACGAATTGCGCAACCGCACCGAGGAAACCAGCCACTTGTATATCCGGCGGGGCATCTACCGGGAACATGTGGACTTCGTAGAAAGCACGCACGACCTGAGAACCGGCGGAAAAGCGGGGGAACTGGTGCCCATTCATGCCGGTGCCGCTTCCCGCGTGCTGTGGGCGTTCGACAGCGATGAAGGGCTTTTGTCGTCCTTGGACTCCTGGGCCATTTGCCAGGTGACGAAGGACACCATTGTGGACAGGGAAAAACTCTTCGATGAAGCAAAGAAAATTCAGAAATTGGGATACGCGGTAAGCATCGGTGAAAGAAACCCGTCCATAGGGGCCATCGCCGCCCCGGTTTTCAGTTCCGACCGGACGGTAGTCGCGGCCGTAAGCGTATCCATGCCCAGTGTGCGTTTTACGCCGGAGCACATAAAGTCGCTCGTCCCGGAAGTGCTCTGGGCAGCAGCGGCGTTGCACGATGTCCTGTCATCGACCAAAAGCGGTGAAACGGCCCCGAAAGAGCGATAGCCGCTTAAAAAGAGGCGGCTCGCACTGATGCCGTCAAAGAGCTTATCCGGGTGTCCCTTCATGAAGGTATTGGCCAAATGTCAGAGAGTGAGTGGACCATAAGGAGAGTGTGACAGATGGCAAGCAAAGTGTGCAGTGCTACGGAAGCTATTAAGCTGATCAATGACAACGATACCATAGCGATTAGCGGGGTGGGGTTGACCGGTTATCCTGAAGGAATCATTAGGACTTTGGAGGATTGCTTTCTTTCGGAAAATAAGCCCGGAAACCTTACAGTCATCGGATCCTCCGGTCAAGGCGATAGGAAGGGAACGGGAGCGGATCATTTAGCCCATATGGGATTGGTTAATAAGGCCTACTTTGGACATTACAGAGCCTCTCCCAAGTTTTGCAAAATGGCCCTTGATGGGGAGTTTGAAGCTTACTGCCTTCCGCAGGGGATTATCGTACAACTGTACCGGGCTTGTGGGGCCGGCCATCCTGGTGTGTTGAGCAAAGTAGGCCTGGGGACTTACATCGATCCCAGGCTGAAGGGAGGAAAGGTTAACAGTCGGTGCAAAGAGGATGCCGTGAAACTATTCCTCATTGAAGGTGAAGAATATCTTTTTTACCCCGTTATCCCTGTAGACGTGGCTGTTATTAGAGGAACCACCGCTGATGAGGAAGGCAATGTGACCATCGAGCGAGAGGCTTTGCGCCTGGAAATTGCTGAGATGGCATTGGCAGCCAGAGCTTCTGGGGGGAAGGTGATAGTTCAGGTGGAGGAAGTGGTGGCCCGGGGAAGCTTGCCCCCCAAGAGTGTAGTGGTACCTTCCATTTTGGTTGATGCGGTGGTGTTGGGGGCGAGGAAAGACCGGTCCCATTGGCAGACCTCCTGGGAGCCTTACTCCCCGTCATTTAGCGGTGAAGAGAACTCACTGGCAGGGCGAGAACCACTTCCTTTGGACATCGTGAAGGTAATTGCAAGGCGGGGCTGCCGGGAATTAAGGCCCGGTTTCATAGTAAACGTGGGTCTTGGCATATCCGGGGCCGTAGCCCGGGTAGCGTCGGAGGAGGGTTGTCCAAAGGATGTTGTTTTTAGCATAGAGATGGGGGCAATAGGGGGTCAGCCCGCGGGATATCCTCATTTTCCTGCCATGTACAATCCGGTGTCTTTTCTCTCTCACGTTCAAATGTTCGATTACTACCATAGCTTCGGAGTGGACATTGCCTTTTTAGGGGCTGCTGAAATAGATGAAAAGGGCTGCGTGAATGTAAGCCGATTTGGCTCATCTGCCGGTCAGGGTGGATTTATAGATATCTGCGAAAAAGCCAGGGAGATTATTTTTTGCACCAGTTTTACCGGAGGTGCATCCGAGTTGGTTGTAGAAAATGGTCTATGTATAAAAAGTGATGGGCCTTTTACAAAATTTGTTAAAGAAGTAAGGGAGGTTACCTTTGACACCGCAATGGCGGCCAAAAGGAATAAAAAGATAAAACTGATTACAGAGCGTGCAGTATTTGCCTGGTTTGATGGAGTTTGGATGCTGCAGGAGGTAGCCCCGGGAATTGATATAAAGTCACATATAATTGACAGGATGGATTTTACACCCATCGTTCCCGAGAATGTAAAGATTATGGACATCAACTTATTTATCTAGTGAAAATAGGGAAGACGTTATGGCCGTTAACATATGTCTAGAAAAATGTATAGGTTGCGGAGTCTGTGTCGAGGTATGTTTTCAGGAGGCCTTATCGATCATCGACGGTCAGGTAAGCGTAAACCCAGATTTATGTGAAGAATGCGGCGTATGCGTATCAATCTGCGAACATGGAACCTTATCATTAGAAGATGAGTAAGCAATGGAGGTAACGATTATGACCTGTACAAACGAACATAACGATCCCCCGAAGTATGAACTTCTAATGAAAATAATTTTAGGAAGAAGAAGTATCAGGAAGTACAAGAAAGAACCGATAGCCAGGGAAGAAATAATGTGTTTGCTGGAGTCCGCCAGGTGGGCTCCCAACGGCGAAAACTACCAGCCATGGAAGTTCATAGTAATTGATGATCCCAGCATTATAAAAGAACTCGGTCTGATAGGAGCAAGGGCCAGCGGACGCCGTTTTCTTCAAGAATTTTTAAGGGGTGACTTGGAAAAAAGGTTGGCGGCCATTCCCGAAGAGAAGCGCCAGCGAGTTATGAAGAAAATGATCGAGGGGAGGGTATCCGGTTTTGTCGCCGAAGCCCCGTTGTGCATAGCGGTCTGCAGCGTGGGCTATGAGGGTGTAGACAATTTGATGGATTGCTCGGCTGCCACGCAAAATCTCCTTTTGGCTGCTGAGGCCTTAGGAATTGGAGCTTGCTGGGTTATTGGAGCTACAAAGGATGCCCGGGATCAGAAAAAGGTGAGAGAGCTTCTGAAGGTGCCGCGGGGGGTGCATGTGCCTTTCATTATTTCTCTGGGCTATCCTGATGAGGCCCCTCGGCCCCGGCCGCGCAAGCCGGTGGAGGAAATTGCTTATTACAATTTTTATAATCAAAAGGGGATATAGATGGCTGGTGAACGAAGAATAAAATATCTGAATGAAGTTATCTTCGGATTAATTGAACTCGCCTATGACTGGGAAGGTAGTGGAATGGCTACCATGGGAAGTCTGGTGGGTTGTGCAATAGTGGACGATTTTAATTTACCCGAGGATGTAATTAAGAATAAAAATGTTGATGAGATTCTAT